>NZ_CP080598.1:0-5254442 GCF_019598945.1 Sphaerospermopsis torques-reginae ITEP-024
TACAAATCCTGCCAAGTAGCTAAACCCCAATTATAGGTAAACCTTGCTATACCAGCGTGTTTAGCCATTAATATTTCCTGGGTTTTATTTAACTTGAGTTTTGTTTTGATGGATAAAAGCATTTGCTGATAGCTTGCGTGGCGATAGCCATTTTCAACACTATACTTTATTATTTAATTCTGACACATTTTGCTTAATTTTTTAGTCAACTTATTCCATGTATACTTCAAATACTTGTAGTTTTGTATGTACTTGTATAGGTTTGTCTAGTAAATTGTCAACTTAGGACAAGCTCTGATCAGTATAAAATAATCTTCATTAATCTTCTTTTCTCTTACCCTTGACCGTGGAATTATGACGCAGGATGAGTTATTGGCACTGATAGATCGCGCTGCGGCTGAGGGTTGGCAAGAGTTATACTTGTCGGGGAAAAATTTGACGGAGATACCAGAGGCGATCGCCAAATTAACCAATCTCACCCAGCTTTACCTCAGTGGAAACCAAATCACCGAGATACCAGAGGCGATCGCCAAATTAACCAATCTCACCAAGCTTGACCTCAGTGAAAACCAAATCACCGAGATACCAGAGGCGATCGCCAAATTAACCAATCTCACCAAGCTTGACCTCAGTGAAAACCAAATCACCGAGATACCAGAGGCGATCGCCAAATTAACCAATCTCACCAAGCTTGACCTCAGTGAAAACCAAATCACCGAGATACCAGAGGCGATCGCCAAATTAACCAATCTCACCCAGCTTTACCTCAGTGGAAACCAAATCACCGAGATACCAGAGGCGATCGCCAAATTAACCAATCTCACCCTGCTTTACCTCTATAACAACCAAATCACCGAGATACCAGAGGCGATCGCCAAATTAACCAATCTCACCCTGCTTTACCTCTATAACAACCAAATCACCGAGATACCAGAGGCGATCGCCAAATTAACCAATCTCACCGAGCTTGACCTCAGTGAAAACCAAATCACCGAGATACCAGAGGCGATCGCCAAATTAACCAATCTCACCAAGCTTGACCTCAGTGAAAACCAAATCACCGAGATACCAGAGGCGATCGCCAAATTAACCAATCTCACCCAGCTTTACCTCTATAACAACCAAATCACCGAGATACCAGAGGCGATCGCCAAATTAACCAATCTCACCGAGCTTTACCTCTATCACAACCAAATCACCGAGATACCAGAGGCGATCGCCAAATTAACCAATCTCACCCAACTTAACCTTAGAAACAACCAAATCACCGAGATACCTTTAGAAGTTCTGAATACAAAAAATGCAAAAGAGATTTTTAATTACTTGAGGCAAATTCGCACAAGTGAAACTCGACCATTACATGAAGCTAAACTCTTGCTTGTGGGACAAGGTAGCGTCGGTAAAACATCTCTGATCGAGCGGTTAATCCGCAATCAATATGACAAAAATCAATCCCAAACCCACGGACTGAATGTAGAAACTTGGAATGTACAAATAGATAGCAAAGACATCCGTCTCAATGTTTGGGACTTTGGCGGACAGGAAATTTATCACGCCACCCATCAGTTTTTTCTGACTAAGCGTAGTCTCTATCTCCTAGTTTGCAACTGTCGCACCAGCGAAGAAGAAAACCGCATTGAATATTGGTTGAAACTCATTGAAAGTTTTGGCGGCCAGTCCCCCGTAATTATAGTTGGCAACAAAAAAGACGAACAACGCCTAGACATTAACCGCAAGGCATTACGCGAAAAATATCCTAACATCCAAGCCATTATCGAAACTTCCTGCCAAGACAATATTGGTATTGATGAACTTCGTGCCGCTATTTTCCAGGAAATCGCCAACCTCAAAGAAGTCTACGATCTTCTACCCATCTCATGGTTTGAAGTGAAACAACAACTGGAAACCATGCCCCAAGACTTCATCACCTACAACCGCTACATCGGTATCTGTCACGAAAACAAAATTCCCGAAGAACAAAACCAAGAACAACTGATAGACCTGCTGCATCGTCTCGGCTTAGTTCTCAACTTCCGTGATCATTCCATCCTTAAAGATACCAACGTCCTCAAACCCAACTGGGTGACAGAAGGTATTTATGCACTCCTGAGTGATGAAACTCTGAAAACTAAAAGCAAAGGCATTTTCACCCACGACGATATCAGTCGTATTCTTGACCCAGAACGCTATCCTACCCAGCGTCATAAATATTTGATCAATCTGATGAAGGAATTTGAACTTTGTTTTCAACTAGAATGTAAACCAGAAAAATTCTTAATTGCGGGACTTTTGCCCAAAGATCAACCAGAGAAAACAGAACTAGAAGGGGAAACCCTGGAATTTCAATACCATTACAAAGTTCTCCCGGAAAGTATCATCTCTCGCTTTATTGTTAATACCCACGACAAAATTTATAACTCAATCTATTGGCGCAGTGGGGTAATGTTGCAATATCAACAATACAACGAAATCTACAACATTGCTCGCATCAAAGCCGATCCAGAAGACAAAAAAATCTTTATCACTATTAGCGGACGTAAAGAAACAAGGCGTTTATTTCTTGGTATTCTTCGCAATGAATTTCAAAAAATCCATAATACCCTCCCCAACCTGGAAATTACCGAATGGGTCCCTGTTCCTGGCTACCCTAAACACGATCCACTCAAATACTCAGAACTACTCGGACTTGAAGAAATGGGAGAAACCGATAAAGTTATTGGTGAACTCAAACTCAAACTCAATTTGCGACAACTGCTTGATGGTTACGAGTCACTAGAATCCCGTCGCCAATCACAATCACAAATAGTTAATCCACAGGGAGTTAACGTTATAATTAATAACAATAACAGTATTGATAATAACAATAAACCCATGACAAATAACACAAACAACTTTACAGGCGCACAATTAGGCATCGTTAACATTGACAGCGAAATCACAGGTAACGCTAGTCAAAAAGTCGGTGACTTAAATCAAACAAACGGCGCAAACATCAACGAAATTCTACAACTAATCGGCAATATGCGCCAAACTGCCGCCCAATTTCCCCCAGAAATCCACGACGATATTATTATTGATATTGATGATGTAGAAGAAGAAATTAAAAAGCCAGAACCAAAACGCAATTTACCCAGACTAACAAAGCGTCTAGCAGCTTTAGGAACTGCTGCTACTGTAACTTTTGCGGGGATAGCTGGTATGGCAGACTTTGCAAATAATGTGATGGAAATAGGAAGCAAATTAGGCATAGAACTAATTAAGAATTAGTCCTGAATATGCGGGGTTCTATGAAGTTTTAGTTTTTTGTCAGGGAGTATCAATTACTATTACTATCTCTCAAGTCAAACTGCAACTGTAAACCATCATTTTCATTCAGATTTTGATTTGCTGGTTGCAGAAAAATAGGAGCATCAGGAATTGTGATTGATTCACTCAAGGGCAATTCTTCAGAAGTATTATTTTCTGCACCTTGATTATTTTGTTGATTAAAAAATCTGCTAAAATCATTTTCTGCACGACGATCATTAATATCAACTAAAGAATCACCTTTTAAAGTAAAATTCTCTTGATTAACTTGCTCAGTTGATTGTGCGTAAACGGTGCTATTCACACCAAAAACAGCCGCTATAATTGTTAAAGTGACAGAAATTTTAGTTTTCATGGGTTTGCTTTTTTCCATAAAAATATTCTAACTGGGGATAATTATAAATCATGCCCTAGATAGATTTGTATTGCTAAGTTACATATAATTAAAAATTAAGGAAAATTTTATATTTTGGACATTGAATTAATTATTCATCTTTATCTGTGTTTATCTGCATTCAATGATTCTTGATGTATTATATATGTTATATTGTAAAAAATAAACATTGATTGGTTTGAGAAGTTATGTTATTAAAATATGATCTTCGGCAATGTTTACCCTCTGCTGAAGATTTACCAGATTCAGACGATACACCAGTGGATAACGAATTACAAGACTTAATACCAGGGTTACTAAAAACCATACTCGCCTTAATTTGGTCAGAAAGAATGGATTGGTTTTTTGGCGTAGATATGGGAATATATTATGATCCAGATAAACCAGCAATAGTACCAGATGGATTTCTGAGTATTGGTGTACCGAGAATTATTGACTCAGATTTACGTTTATCCTATGTGTTATGGGAAGAACAAAAACTACCAATCATGGTGTTAGAAGTAGTATCTCAAACTAGAAGGGGAGAATATACCCAAAAGAAACAAGAATATGCAGAATTAGGAATTTTATATTATGTGATTTATAACCCATTAAGAAAAAGGAAACAAAGGTTAGAGGTTTATAAATTAGAAAATGGCAAATATCAATTATTGCCAGGTGAAGCAGTATGGTTATCAGAAATCAATTTAGGAATAGGTAGAGAAGAAGGAAAATATCAAGGAATTACCAGAGAATGGTTATATTGGTATGATGAACAAGGAAAGAGATATTTAACAGCAGAAGAACTACTGCAACAGGAAAGAGAGAGGGCAGAATTTGAAAGACAAAGGGCTGAATTTGAAAGGAAAAAAGCTGAATCTGAAAGATTGCGATCGCAACGTTTAGAAGAAATATTACGTTCTCATGGTATAGATCCTAATATTTAGTACATAATAGTTTTTTAATAGTTTTTTCCCTGGTGCTTGAATGAATGAAACTACCGCCAATTATGACGAAACATGGAAAGAAGCAATATCACAATACTTTGAATCTTTTGTATCTTTCTTTTACCCCTATCTTCATCAACAAATTAACTGGCAAAAAACCCCCATCTCCCTCGATAAAGAATTAGAACAGATTACAGCATCTTCCGCAACAGAAAAACGCTATGCGGATAAATTATATAAGGTTTGGTTACTAGATAACCAAGAAATTTGGATTTTGATTCATATTGAAGTACAAAGCCAATATGATAAAGCATTTTCTCAGCGAATGTTTATCTATAACTATCGCGCCTTTGATTTATATCATAAACCCGTCATCAGTTTAGCTATACTAGGAGATGAGAGTAAAACTTGGCGACCAAATTCTTATGAATACGGTATTGGAGAAAGCCAAGTTAAAATGACTTTCAGTAACGTGAAACTCTTAGATTATCAGTGGGAGGAATTAGCAGCGAGTGATAATGTCTTTGCTACAGTAGTAATGGCACATTTGAAAACCAAAGCTACTACTAGCAATTTAACCCAAAGAGAACAATGGAAATGGAATTTAGTCAGAGGTTTATATGAAAGGGGCTTAACTAAATTCGATATCATTAATTTAGGTAAGTTCCTGGATAAAATGATGGCCTTACCACCACAACTAGAACTGGAATTTAAGAATAAACTCAATCAATACGAAAAGGAGCGCAATATGCCTTTTTTAAGTCCGATAGAAGAAATGGCTTTAGAGAAAGGTCAACAAATTGGTCAACAAATAGGTCAGCAAATAGGTCAGCAAATAGGTCAGCAAATAGGAGCAAAAGAAACTCGCAAACAAGATATTATCAAAATCCTGCAAAATCGCTTTGATAATTTACCAGGTGATCTCGTAAAATCTATCAATCAAATTGATGATATGTCTGTGCTAGAAAATTTACTTTTACCTAGTGTTAGCGTCAATTCTCTAGAGGAATTTCAACAGATAATTAATGAGAATTTGAGCAGTAATAATTAAGAGTGATGAGATCCCCGACTTATTTGATTATCCTGTCAATAAATTGTGACTTGAAAGCAAAATTCGGGGATCTGGGTGACAGGGATATTACCTATTCATCACCTATTCATCACCCATTACCTCTAAAACTGCTTTCGGTAATAATTTTTCCTTAAACCAAACAATTCTAGCAGGAACATTATCTAATTTCACACCTGCTTTTTCTAAATTCAATCTTTCAGAAATTGCTAATATTAAATTATCACAATTTGCACGCCTTACCTGAGAAAATTTCTTTTGTAAATATTCTGGTCGCCAATAACCGACAATTTCTAATAAAAAAGTTCTCCCATCAGGATGCACCAGCCGAAAATCGGGAATCATCACACTACCAGGAATAGGAATTAAATCAACTTCTCGTTCTAAAATCCAACCACTTTTTAAATTATCCCATTTATCAGCAAAAGATTGTTCTAACATACTATCATAAGGCTTACCTTGAGGATAGTGAGAGACTAAACCACATTCAGAATTTAAAGTAAATCTACCTGTTTTCCATTCATTAGTATAAAAATCTCGTGTTTGTAAAGTTGCTGATAAACTCCATTTTGTCACATGAAGTAAAGCAGGAATTAATTTAGCGATCGCCAACCCATAACGGGTACTAGGACTAAATAAACTTGTCGGACCATCAATACTAATAGTAAAACCATGATCCGCATCACCTTCAATATAAGCCATTAATTGAAACAACTTCAAATAACGGAACAATAACTTATATTCTCCTGGTACATTGCGATGAGCATTTAACACCAAATGAGTAGCTTTATAAAACACACCTTGCACCTGAGACAAATTATAACGATGTAATAAATCTTCAGGTTTAGGAGCATCAAAAGCAGTTAAAATTTTATTTTCCGATAAATCAGCATAAAGACCTTCATGAACATGAAGAGGTAAAACTTCCCGTTGTAATTCCCGACTTAATTGATCAGCGATTTTTTGTAAAATTGTATCTGTGTTTTCCCGACTAGAGACAGATTTTGCAGCCAGAGAAAACACCCGTTCTCTTAACATAGCAGGTTCTAGGGGACTAATTACTTCAAAAGTGCAAAAACTACTTTTCAGAATATAAGCCAAACCCCGCTTCATTCGATAATCAGTAGTATCACCCTCAAAATCAGCCAATTGACGTTCCAGAACCCCTTGAGACTTCTCCACAGCATTCTGAAAAAACTGAATTAAATCACTAGCTAAACCTAAATGTTTATTATCAAGTTTCAGTCTCTTCGGGATAATTTCCTCCCCGTTTTGACGATGAATCAATAACTCCGTTGTCAACATCTTTCTTATTAAGAGAATAATTAATTTCCAACTGTTCAGCCGCCCGCAAATCCCTTTGATTTTCTCTTTCCTTACCACCCCCATAAACAACCCTTAAATTACCCCTTCTATCCTTCTTATTATCTTCTTTCTTCTCATTCTTCTCTTCCCTCTTCTCTGCCCTCTTCTCTTCGTGTCCTTCGTGTCTTCGTGGTTCAATACTTTTTAAACCTCTCCTTCTCGCCGAAGTACCCTCCTCACTCGTATCTTCCGCCACAACTTCATATAAAATCGCCTGTTTATTTTCCATATTACCTTTACGTAAAACCCTGCCTAAACGCTGAGTATATTCTCTCGCTGAACCAGTACCAGAAAGAATAATAGCAACAGAAGCAGCAGGAACATCAACCCCTTCATTTAAGACATGAGAAGCAACCAAAGTATTATAAATACCTTCCTTAAACTTAGTTAAAATTTCATGCCGTTCTTTCACAGGAGTTTGATGAGTAATAGCAGGGATTAAAAATTCTTGAGAAATGCGGTAAACCGTAGCATTATCAGCCGTAAAAATCAACACCCTTGAGGGATAATGTTCAGCTAATAAATCAGCAAGAATTCTTAACTTACCATCAGTCCCCAGAGCGATTTCTTTAGCTTGCCGATGTGCTAACATTGCTCTGCGTCCATTTTGCGATCGCGCACTCATTTGGACAAAAGTTTGCCAACCTTGTAAACTGCCCAAAGAAATGCGAGATTGCTTTAAAAAATCATTGCGAGTTTGAATTAACTGATTATATCTTTCTCTTTCAAGTTGAGATAATTTGACTTTTATCTGTATGACTTGATGTTCTGCTAAAGCCTTACCTGCTAAATCTTCAGCACGTTGCCGGTAAACTTCTCTACCGATGAGAATATTTAAATCAGCGTGTTTGCCATCGGTGCGTTCTGGTGTAGCAGAAAGTCCTAAACGATAAGGTGCGATCGCATATTCCGCAATCACTCGATTAAAATCTGTGGGTAAATGATGACATTCATCAAAAATAATCAGCGCATATTTATTACCCAAACTTTCCGCATGAATAGCCGCACTATCATAAGTTGCCACTAAAATAGGTGTTCTATCCCGTGAACCACCCCCCAACAAACCCAACTCCGCATCAGGAAAAGCCGCTTTTAGGTGTGCATACCACTGGTGCATTAAATCCAAAGTTGGGACAACAATTAAAGTGGTGCGGGGTGTTGCTTGCATGGCCATTTGTGCCAAATAAGTCTTACCCGCCGCAGTGGGTAGCACCACCACACCCTGTCTTCCCGCCAACTTCCAAGCTGCTAAAGCCTCATTTTGGTGGGGATAAGGAGTCATTTCTAAACTAGGGACCAACTCCAAAGGAGAAAATTCCTTGGCCTCATCAATAAAAAAAGTATCTTCTGCTTGCAGTGATTCGACTAAACAACGGTATCTAATCGCCGGAATGCGGAATTTTTCAATTCTATCATCCCAGGTAGCAAAATCTATCCAAGCTTTGCAGCGTGGAGGAGGATGTAAAATTAACGTACCACGATCAAAAGTTAAAGTGGGGTTGCGACCCATGTTAGGTTGTCTCCCAACTCATTCATCTTTAATTACTCATAACCTAAAAAGTGCATAATACCATTATCATGTCTCACTAATAACTCGTTTCCTCTTGCCTATTCCCTATTCCCTATTCCCTATTCCCTATTCCCTATTCCCTGCCCTAACAGATATGATAACTATTAAAACAGACATAATATGATTCCCAAAAGAAATTTTGGTATAAACCAACTAGAGGCGCTGTTAACTGCCGAAATATCGGACTTGCAAATAGGGTTTGCTGAAAAAGTTATCTGTGAAGGACCAGTGACAGGTGCTACGCCACGGTGACAGTTTCAAGAGTTGGATAGGAACGATTTTTTCTTGAAGTAGGAATATTGAATCTTTCATTTTTATTTTTTTGATTTTGTAGAACCTTTTACTAATATTTGGAATTTGATGTTTATTACTCAAGCAACACTCATTCCTGTATTATGGAAAACTCATTTAATCTCTCAGTTTGGCACAATTGTTTGCTATTTAGGATTATACATCATTTATCATCCTGAATTTAAGCATCCTTTATATTTTTATGTAGAAAATAGCATTTATTTATTAACGAAATATTCTGCTTATTTGATGAATTAGCCGAACTGCATGGAGTCGAGAAAATCAAAACTATTGGTGATGCTTACATGACAGTTGCTAGATTACCTAATCATCACAGTGATCATGCTATGTCCCTAGCAAATATGGCTTTAGATATGCAACAGGCTGTAGCTAAGTTTAATGAAGAACAAAATCAATCATTTCGTATCCGTCTGGGAGCAAAATTTAATAATCAATAATTTCTGTTGCTATCAGCACCGCTAACAATATAATTTCAATCAGAGAAAGTATACTATACTAGAAAAGGTTTGTTTGCATTGATTTTTACTACTTTAGGTAGATTCCTATTCCAGAAATGTAAGCTTTGTATTGCCCTGTTGCATAATAGGTCTGGAGCTATATTCCTGTCACTCACAAATTTCATGACTGCAAGTAGCTTGCAGCACCAGAGGAGATGCTAAATTGAAAGGAAAAATTTCTCTTCTATCAAACTATTCTGTGTCCATTTTATGTGTTGGTATCGCCTTGGTACTAACATTCCTGTTGCAGCCATTTTTAGATCGCTCTATCTTTCTGATATTTTTTGCGGCTATAGCAGTTAGTACCTGGTATGGTGGCATTAAGCCTGGATTATTAGCTACTGTTTTGTCTGTCATAACTGTGAGGTACTTTTTTATCGATCCCCAATTTTCATTTTCTGTTGAGAATCCAGACAGTATAATTAAGTTAGGATTGTTTACGCTGGTGACAATGTTTATCAGTTGGCTAAACTCAGAATTACGTACTTCTAAACAGAAATTAGAAATAAGTTTTAAACACCTAGCAGCGAGTGAAGCGAGATTTCGGAGATTAAAAGATGCCAACATCATTGGAGTGATTATAACCGATATACAAGGCGGCATTTTAGAAGCGAATGATGCCTTTTTAAACATGGTGGGTTATACACGAGAAGAACTACTAGCAGGAAGAATAAACTGCCGAAAAATGACACCTCCAGAATATCTGGAAAAAAGCGATCGCTCAATACTGGAACTGAGAAACCAAAGAGTTTGTCAACCTTTTGAGAAACAATACATCCGCAAAGATGGCAGTCGGGTGAGTGTTTTACTGGGTTTAGCTTTATTAGAAGATAATTCAGATCAAGTAATTGGTTTTGTTGTTGATGTGAGTGAACGCAAAAAAGCAGAAGATTCCCTGATAAAACAGGAAGAACAACTGCGCTTGATCACTGATTCTTTACCAGTACAGATTTCCTATGTAGATGCTCAACAGCGTTATCGTTTTAATAATAAAAGATATGAAGAATGGTTTGGTATACCTACATCTCAAATGGATGGCAAACACCTAAAAGAAATTTTAGGAGATTCGGTTTATGAAAAAATTTATTCCTATGTAGAAACAGTATTATCTGGAAAGGAAATCACCTACGAAAATCAACTCTTGCATCCAGATGGTACAGAACATAATACAAGCGTGACTTACGTTCCCCAATTCAATAATCAAGGAAAAGTGGAAGGATTTGTTGCTTTAATTAGAGATATTACAGAACAAAAGCAAGCTGAAAATGCTCTCAAACAAAGCGAAGAAAAATTCCGCAAATTAACAGAAAAAGTGCGCGTCATTCCTTGGGAAGCAGATCCTAAAACTGGGAATTTTACATACATTGGTCCGCAAACAGAAGAAATACTCGGTTATTCATTAACTGATTGTTACAATGATAATTTCTGGGAAGAACACATCTATCCTGATGACAAAGAGTGGGCAGTTAAGTATTGCCTAATGAGTTCACAAACTGAGGAAAATTACGAATTTGAATATAGAATGTTAGCCGCAGATGGCAGAGTGGTTTGGTTATATGATATAGTGAATGTGGTGCGGGGTAAAGATAGACCAAAGCAGCTACATGGGTTCATGATTGATATTACAGAACGCAAACAAGCAGAACAAGAAAGAGAACAAATATTAGCGCGAGAAAAAGCAGCAAGAACTGAAGCAGAAGCAGCTAACCGCATCAAAGATGAATTTTTAGCCACACTTTCCCACGAACTCCGCACCCCCCTCAACGCCATGTTAGGATGGACACAGTTGCTCAGAAGCCGTAAATTTGATGAAGCTACCACTGCTAAAGCATTGGAAACAATTGATCGCAATAGTCGGTCTTTAGCTCAGTTAATTGAAGATGTATTAGATGTTTCTCGGATTATTCGTGGTAAACTGCGTTTAAATATGTACCCAGTGGAACTTGTGCCAGTAGTAGAAGCAGCAATAGACACATTGCGTCCTGCTGCGGATGCTAAACATATTTGCATTGAGTCGGAATTTGATCCAGCAGTGGGAGTAGTGATAGGTGATGCTAACCGCTTGCAACAAATAGTTTGGAATTTGCTTTCCAATGCTGTAAAATTTACACCTAAGGGGGGAATAGTCCAGGTAAAAATACAGCGCATTAAGTCCCGTGTGCAGATTCAAGTCAGTGATACTGGTGCGGGAATTGCTCCCGAATTTTTACCTTATGTATTTGAGCGTTTTTATCAAGCTGATAGTTCAACCACGCGATCGCATGGTGGATTAGGATTAGGATTAGCTATAGTTCGGCATTTAGTAGAACTGCACGGAGGTACAGTTTCCGCTACCAGTCCAGGACTAGAAAAAGGTGCAACTTTCATCGTCAATTTACCAATGAAAGCCGTGATTAATGAAGATGATACACCCAAATCACAACCATTTCTCACAAATAGCAATTCTGTGAATTACCAATTATCAATCTTGGAAAATGTGCGAGTGTTGGTAGTGGATGATGAAGCAGATACAAGAAATTTACTAACTAAAATTTTAGGACAATATGGCGCTCAAGTGACTGCTGTTGCCTCTTGTGAAGAAGCAATGACAGCTTTATCAAAATTCCATCCAGATATATTAATTAGTGACATTGGAATGCCAGAAGAAGATGGCTATACATTAATTCGTAAAGTCAGAAGTCTTCCTAGTAATGAAGGAGGGAAAATTCCCGCAGTAGCACTAACAGCTTATGCTAGATCAGAAGACCGCACCCAAGCTTTATTAGCAGGTTTTCAATTACATATTCCTAAACCAGTGAATGCTGGAGAATTAGCAGCGGTGGTTGCTAATTTATCGGGAAGAACATGATAATTGATAATTGATAATTGACAATTGACAATTGATAATTGGTAATTGGTAATTGGTAATTGGTAATTGGTAATTGGGAAAATGCAAATAATTTCCCCCTGCTCCCCTGCTTCTTTCCAGTCCCCAGTCTCCAGTCCCCTTTACACTTCCTGATTTAATTGATTATCCTAGAAGAGTCGGGGAATAAACTGATTGTAAATTGCCAGCAGGTGCTAGATGCTGCAAGCAGAAGAAATATTACATGACCGTTACCAAATTCAACGCCAACTAGGTAATAATGGTATTCGTCAAACTTGGTTAGCTAAAGATTTACAAGCCACAGAACTAGAAAACTCGTTAGTTGTGGTCAAACTCTTGGCTTTTGGTGGTGCTGTGCAGTGGGATGACCTGAAACTTTTTGAAAGGGAAGGACAGATTCTGAAACAGCTAAATCATCCTTGTATCCCCAAATATATTGATTATTTTTGCATTGATGACCGTAACCTCTGGTTTGGCTTAGTTCAACAATATATTCCTGGTGTATCTCTGAAAGAAAAACTCGTTGCTGGGGAAAGATTTACAGAAAATAAAGTTAGAAAAATTGCTGTTAAAATTTTAAGGATTCTCACCTATTTACATGAATTAAATCCAGGGGTTTTACATCGAGATATTAAACCCAGTAATTTGATTTGGGGTGCAGATAATCAAATTTATTTAGTAGATTTTGGGGCGGTTCAAGATAAAGCTGCTAAAGAAGGTGTGACTTTTACCGTTGTTGGTACTTATGGTTATGCACCTATGGAACAATTTGGTGGTCGGGCTGTTCCTGCATCAGATTTGTATGCTTTAGGCGCGACTTTAATTCATTTGTTAACTGGTCATCCTCCCGCAGATTTACCCCAAAAAGATTTAAAAATTCAATTTGTAGACCGTGTTAATTTAAGTTCATCTTTTGAAAATTGGATAAGCCAACTAATAGAACCAGCACCAGAAAACCGTTTTGCTAATGCACGTAAAGCCTTAAATGCCCTAAAATCTGGTGATACAGTTCACCCTCAAACAGAGACAATTCGCCCTGACAAAATTGAAGTTCGACACTTAGATATAAAAGAGGTAATTAACAATTCTGGCTGTGGTTTATATAATAAATATGCAGTAGTTCCCGAAGAAATTTTAGGTTGGAATTGGGGGGCATTTTTGATGCCTTGGTTGTGGATGTGGCCTAATTATGTTTGGTATGGGTTGCTGTGTTTTATCCCTCACATTGGTTGGATGATGACTATTGCTTTGGGAGCAAAAGGTAATGAGTGGGCTTGGAAAAGTAGACGCTGGCGGAGTATTGAACATTTTAAACAACATCAGAGAGGTTGGGCGATCGCCGGAATTATGATTGGCGCACCTGTGAGTATTACAATTTGGGTATTGGCATTTATTAGTCTGTTCAATCAAATATTTGATCTAGCAAATTAAATCAACAATTTGAAAAAATAAACTTTGATCTCGTTCATCTCGTTCATCTCGTTCCCAGTCTCAGACTGGGAATGCGATCGCAGAGTCTCTGACTCTGGTATCATTAAAGGCAGAGCCTTTAAAAATTCATTCCCATACAGAGTATGGGAACGAGAGGGAGCAGGGAGCAGGGGAAGCAGGAGAAGCAGGAGAAGAAAAATTAGTTCTTGATTCTTTCATTCTTCTTTCTGCTATATAAAACCTAGACAAAGCTAGACTTTACTTTCTACTTCAACGGGAGCATGGGAGCGGTTATCCCTCAGTAGACTTGCACGCTGTAGCCCAACGCGACTTTCTCAGGTTAAGATTTGGAAACAGACTATCACTATCAATGCTTGGTTTTCGCGTCGGTAATAGTCTGATTCAATACTTGATATCTGAGGATTATATATCAAGTTGGCATTTTTCTGAGCTAACTTATGTCAATTTTTGTCAACATAAGTATATTTTTGTCTATAAAATGGTCAACTTAGGACAAGCTCTTGCCTTCTTACTGTCACCTGTCACCTAAGCTTCTAACTCACTGAAGTTTCAAACACACCCACAGGACAAGCAACATTAGTACCACCTAAACCGCAATAACCACCGGGATTTTTAGCTAAATACTGTTGATGGTAATCTTCAGCATAATAAAACTCAGGTGCATCTAAAATTTCTGTGGTAATTTTGCCATACCCTGCTTTTACTAACGCTTGTTCATAAGCATCCCGTGAAGCTTCCGCTAGTTGTTTTTGTTCTGGGGAATAAACATAAATTCCAGAACGGTATTGAGTACCCACATCATTACCTTGACGCATCCCTTGGGTGGGATCATGACTTTCCCAAAAGACTTTTAACAGTTGGGAATAAGTAATAACTTTAGGATCAAATACCACAAACACCACTTCATTGTGACCGGTCATACCAGTGCAAACTTCCCTATAGGTGGGGTTGGGTGTGTAACCAGCAGCATAACCTACCCCAGTGCTGTAAACTCCGTTTTGTTGCCAAAACTTGCGTTCTGCACCCCAAAAACACCCTAAACCAAACATCGCAGTTTCCATACCTTCAGGAAACGGAGGTTTGAGGGGGTTGTTGTTGACAAAGTGTGTTGCAGGTACGGGCATTTTTGCTGTGCGTCCTGGCAGTGCTTGTTCAGGTGTGGGCATTGCCACTTTTTTTCCAAATCCGAATAATCCCATTGTTTTTGATGTATTGTATGTATGATGGCTTTACCTTTATATTGTAAAGATTTTGGTGATTGGTGGAAATTTAGGCTGGTAGTGAGGCAATACTGTTCGGTTAAGAGTTTTCGTAGGTTGGGTTAAGCGATAGCGCAACCCAAAAAAAGCCTATCAATGTTGGGTTTCCTAACGTCAACCCAACCTACAATATTCAGGTATGATTGATGTCCTAACTACTTTGTCTACAGCTATAAATAAAATCATCAAATCAATTCATTCATCTAATTTCATCTAATTTCATCTGCGTTTATCTGCGTCCATCTGCGTTAATTTTCTATTACATCACAAGCATGAACTAAAGGTAATAATGGACCCATTTGTTCTTGTCCATTAACAGCTAAATCACTGTGACATAAATAAACTCTTTGGGAAACACGCGCTAGTAAATCTGCAATAATGCGACGTAATCTTTGCGTTTCTGCTGCTTGTTCATCTGCTGCTGTCCAAGGTTTTCCTAACCTATCTTGTAGAAATAAAGTAGCACCAAATAAAGTTGCTGCACCACCTTTAGCCCAAAGAGGTGAACCCGCATCTAACCAAAAATGCCATTTGTGATCTCTATGACTAGCACGATATTGGAAAATGGTAGCTAATGTAATGGCTTTTTTGGCTTTTCCGATGGGACGAATGGGGTAGGGATTAGCAGTAATTGTACCACATCGCAACAGTTGAATAAATTCGGCAATGGTATTATTTTGTATTGTTGAATTGGTAATTGTTTGTTTTAATCTGGTGTCTATTTCCCAATAATGTTGAGCAGTTTCTAATAATTCTCGTAATGCTGCTAATGTGGGAAATGGAGGATGATGATCTTTACACAAAAATTTTTGCATTGCTTGATATAAAAGATTAACTGGTGTGTAAATTACATTTTCTTGAACTTCTGTTTTCTGTTTTTCAATCCATCCCAATATTTCATTATAAGCTGTGGTTGCAGTATAGCCGATTCTATCCCAACGTTCAAAGGTTTTAATATTTAATAAATGGGGATTTTCTGGATGGGGTACAAAACAATGATCTGCTATTAAACCAGCACGCACTGGATCAATTTTTGGTTGTGGAAATTCTTTTTTTTCTCCATCTTCTCCATCATTGGTGTGACTGTGACTTAAAACAACTAACATTTCTGCCACTTCATCCCGCTCTACTAATCTTCCTAAATTGGGATAAACTAAAGTAATTAAGGTGAGTAATGCTCTGACAGCGGGTGAACTAATTAAAGGACGTTGTTCATTGAGAGCTTCTACCTGAATATTTTGCTTTGTTAATATTTCTATGAGACTATAACGAGCGATCGCATCTAACCCAGGAGCGATAATTGCTATTTCTTCCGGTTCTATTTTTCCCGTTTTAATTCCATTAATTATCACATCTGTTATTTGTCGCAAAAGTTGAGCGCGAGAAGCAGTTTGAATACATTTTACAGACTTTGGTAAACTTAAAATTGTCATCGGTTCAGTGACTAATTCTATCATCGGTTGAACCAAGGTTTCAGCTAAATTAGCTTCAGGAAAACTCACCAACTTTTCTACCTGACAACGCTTTGCTAACCTGTTTAAATATTCAGGATCAGCACCCAAACCCCAACGCACTCCCCCATCAAGATTATAACTAAATGCTCCCACCGCACCCGCATTTAATAAAAACTCAAATAAGTGATAAGCTATGGCTGGATAATCATCTACATCATCAGCTATGATCATCTGATAACGTTTTTTTAAATGTTGCTGATAATCGCTATTAGTTAATAAATGTTGGTGATAAAGTTCGGTAATTAAACCATAAGTTAATAATCCCCTTTCTAAACACCAATTCCGCCAATCTAACAGCAAAGATGTGAAAAATTCTGGTTCTAGATTATTAGTATTTTCTGGTAAACCTGTCTGCAAAATCCCCGCAATATCTTCACAATCTGTACCACTATAAGCTGCTAATTGCCATAAGTCTAATATCCGCCTCACTAAGCGATATTCATTCACTCCTGCACGTCTCAAAGTTTCTGCATCTAACTGATAATTCCAAAGCTTTGTTGCTAATTCTTGCTCTGTTTCTGGGCGCAATCTTACCGGAAATTGTGCTTTTATTTGTAAAGATTCCACCAATAACGGCCAAAATAAAATCACTTCATCTTGAATAAAACCCAAGGTTGTTTTCGCCCGAATTGGGTATTTTCCTGAAGTTAAAGTGACAATTTTATCAGTTAATAATCTGCGATTATCATCATTAGATGCTAAAACTAAAGCACCAGGTTCTGTTTGCAAAAGATTTGCGGTTTTAATTGCACTTTTAGCTTGTTTCCGATTTTGATTTTTCGGATAAAATGACTCTATATCTTGATTGTCATTTTGTTGCACCCAATCACAAAACTGTTGGGCTAAACGAGTAGTTTTTCCGCTGCGGCTAGTACCAACAATCCAAAAAGAATTTGAAACCACTAATCTACTCCTGATGATAACTTCTGCGTTAACTTAAATTTAGGAATCACCAAACAGTTTTAAATGAGCATTGAGGATGAAAAACCCTGTGTTTAGTGAAAAAATATACTCTTTTTTCCTGGCTGCTTACAGATGGTATTTACTGACACCAGAACGCTCTTTAGAGGAAGCTTATAAATCAGCTTTAAAAATTAAAGAAATAGAAGATAACCATTTTAATGGTAATAAAATTAGCCGTGATGATGCTATGTACAGTAGTAGTGTCATGGATTATTTTCAAGCAGATTTACAAAAATTATTAAAAAATGTACGGATGCGGCTGACAGAGTTTAAAGCCAGTCGTTGGTTTTCCAATGAATCTAAGCAAAAAGCAGCAGCCAAAGCAGGTATAGAATATTCCAATGCGGCTTTAGTTTTAAAAAAGCTAGAATTCATTGATCAAGTCATTGGTAAATATACAAATGACGCTGTAAATGATGTTCTAGAAAACAATTCTGTAAATTTAGTAAATTCATCTACAATTGTAGCAGAAAATAAATTAAGTAATCAACCAATTACACCAAAAACTGTAATTAAAAACAACAATAATAAACCCAAAAGAAAAGCTGATTCTACAGGAGTTTTACCGCGTTCGATTTTAACAACTATTACTCGTCTGCAAGCGGAATTAGACCCTAGTTCTGAACAAGAAGTAGTGCAGAATTTTCGGCAGACGCAAAAAATCACAATTATCTCTGTGAGATTTATTTTACTATTAATTATAGTGCCACTTCTCACCCATCAAATAGCCAAAGCTGTAGTAGTAGGTCCTGTAGTTGATCGTTTTAGAGGTTCAGAAACAGAACAGATTTTTCTCAATGAAGAAATGGAAGAAGAAGCACTAATAGAACTGCAAAGATTTGAAGAAAGAATCAAGTTTGAAAATTTGATTAGTAATGCACCACCGCTATCATCGGAAGTGCTAGAAATTAAAATGCAAGAAAAAGCACAGGAGGTAGCAAAGGAATTTCGGCGTGAAAGTGCTAATGCGATTAAAAATGTGTTTGCAGATGTTTTTTCTATAGTTGCTTTTATCTGGTTGTTGCTGATCAGCCAATCTTCTATTTCAGTTCTCAAAGATTTCTTTGATCATGTAGTATATGGCTTGAGTGATAGCGCCAAAGCATTTATTATTATCTTGTTTACTGATGTCTTTGTCGGCTTCCACTCTCCCCACGGTTGGGAAGTAATTCTGGAAGGTTTATCACGACACTGGGGTTTACCAGCAAATAGGGATTTTATTTTCT
The DNA here is from genome assembly GCF_019598945.1 of Sphaerospermopsis torques-reginae ITEP-024. Lineage (NCBI taxonomy): Bacteria > Bacillati > Cyanobacteriota > Cyanophyceae > Nostocales > Aphanizomenonaceae > Sphaerospermopsis > Sphaerospermopsis torques-reginae. The sequence goes on from NZ_CP080598.1 coordinate 18,720, forward strand.
TATTTATTGCTACATTTCCCGTGATTTTAGATACAATTTTCAAATATTGGATTTTCCGTTATTTGAATCGCATTTCTCCTTCTGCTGTTGCTACTTACCATAATATGAATGAGTAAATAAATTCATAATTCATAATTCATAATTCATAATTGGTGATTAGTAATGCCATAATTATTCCCTATTACCTCTTAACTGTCACCTGTTCCCTGTTCCCTGTTCCCTGTTCCCTGTTCCCTGTTCCCTGTTCCCTGTTCCCTTAAAAATGAAAAAGATATTTAACACAACTTTTAGCTTACCTTTTTTCTTCACGATTTTTTTCCTGGAAATGCCAGCGATTAAAAATCAAGACACAATTCCTCCCGAATGTCAAGTAACTAAGTGGGATTTACCAACAGCTTTAAAAACTGAAAATAGCAAAAATGTACCTGTACTTGTACAAAGATTACCGGTTGGTTGTTGTGAAAAAGATGCTTCTTGTTTAGATGCAAGGATTTATGGTAGTGAACAAGAAGAAATAGGGGATAAAAAAGCATTAATAAAATCTATTGATCAGAGTTTAAAATATTTAAGAACTCGGCGGGCTGCGGCTGCTTATCAAAGATATAAAATTTCTGGAATTACCAGAGATCGGGTTTATCGTAGTTTGCAAAGATTCAGACAATTAGTATTATCAACTAATTCGCCTCAAGAATTACAAACAGCTATTGAAAAAGAGTTTGTTTATTATCAATCTATAGGCAGAGATAGTCAAGGTACTGTATTATTTACTGCCTATTATGAACCATTATATTTAGCTAGTCGCAAACCAACCAAAGAATTTAAATATCCTGTTTACCGCTTACCACCTGATTTAAAATCTTGGACTAGACCTCATCCCACTCGATTAGAATTAGAAGGTGCAGATGGTTTACAAGGTTCTCAAAGTAAATTAAAAGGTTTAGAATTATTTTGGTTTAAAGACAGATTTGAACCTTATATTATTCAAATTCAAGGTTCTGCGCGGTTAAAATTAACAGATGGAACAGTCACCAGTATAGGATATGCTGGAAATACAGCCCATAATTATAAAAGTTTGGGGCGGACATTAGTAGAGGCTGGAAAATTACCTGAAAATGGCGTAACCATGCCCACAATTTTTGAGTATTTCCAAAAAAATCCCCAAGATTTAAATGTTTATCTTCCCCGCAATAATAGCTTTGTCTTTTTTAGAGAAACCTATGGGAGATCCGCACATGGTTCTGTTGGTGTACCGCTGACTCCAGAACGTTCTATAGCTACCGATAAATCTTTAATGCCTCCTGGTGCTTTAGCTTTAATTCGCGCACCTTTTCCTTTTGTTAATAATAACGGTGAATTGGAAAATCGGACAGTTAGCCGTTTTGTATTAGATCAAGATACAGGTGGTGCAATTAAAGGTGCAGGTAGGGTAGATTATTATTTAGGAACGGGAGATATAGCTGGCGATCGCGCTGGGGTAACAGTCAGCGATGGACAATTATTTTATTTGTTGTTGAAATGATACAGCAGGAGTCAGGAGTCGTAGGGGCGAAGCATTCGGAAAATAGCCTTTTCATAAAATTGATAATTGGTCGCCCGAATGCTTCGCCCGTACAGGAGTCAGGAGTAAAACTGGCTTTGTGTCTAGGTTTCAATTTAGATTCTGTACCTCATTGATCTGCAATCTCCTGTAATATCCATAATACCAATCCAAAATCCAAAATCTAAAATCCAAAATCGGATTATTCCATCAACATTAACCTTACAGGATCTAAATGTACATACCAAGGAAAAGGTAGGTCTTTAATTGTCACCCATTTTTCTTTATAAACTTCCGCTTGCAAGTGATAATCATGAGAATTATTGGCAGGAGAATGTAACTTTAAAAATAAAGTCATGCGGTGAGGTGTTTCGCTAGTTCTCGCCAACCAACAAGGAAAAGTATTTTCCAGATTTGCATCATTTTTAAACACAATTTGATGGGCGCGAATCCCAACATGAGATAAATTTTCAGGAATAGATTCTACAACTTCTAAAGTACAACCCCAATCAACAGCTTCTACTTTTTGGGATGACAAAACAACAGCGCGAGAAAAATTTTTACATCCTGTAATTTTTGCAACATTCATAGTAGCAGGATGTTGGAAAATTTCATATTTAGAACCATGATGTGCTTCTTTTCCGTCTTCTAAAACTAACAAATTAGGACACAATCTATAGGCTTCTTCCATATTATGAGTAACAAATAAAGTCACACCAGAATAATCAGCTAAAGTCTCTGTCATTTGTTGTTCTAACTGACTGCGTAAATGTGTATCCAGGGCAGAAAATGGCTCATCTAAAAGTAAAGCTTCTGGTTGACTTGCTAACGCTCTCGCTAAAGCTACCCGTTGTTGTTGTCCTCCTGAAAGTTGGTGAGGATAACGATTACCTAAACCCTCTAAGTGCATGGCTATTAATTGCTTTTCTACCTCTAATTTAATATTCCCATTTGATAATTCTTTAGGTAAACCAAAAGCGATATTTTGTGCTACCGTGAGATGAGGAAATAAGGCATAATTTTGAAATAAAAACCCTATTTTTCGCTCACGTACAGGAACATTAATTCCTTTTTCTGAGTCAAATAAAACTCTATTATTTAATACTATTCTGCCTTTGGTTGGTGTTTCTATACCTGCCAAACAACGGAGAATCATACTTTTACCCGCGCCAGAACTTCCCAATAATCCTAAAGGTTGATGATCAGTAGTAAAGGCAATTTTCAGATGAAAGCTTGATAGTTTTTTTTCAATATCTATAAATAAGCCAGATGTAGAAGAATTGGTAGGTGAAGAAAAAGATTGATTTTCTGGTTTTATTGGTTGAAGTTCTGGTTGATTTTTGCGTCTAAATTTATGCTTGCTTTCTTGCCAGAAGTTAGTTAAAATAATTCCTGTTAAAGAAATTGATACAATAATAATTGCCCAAAACCAAGCTTCATTCATATCCCCAGCTTCCACAGCAAAATATATCGCCATTGGTATATTCTGCGTTTGTCCAGGAATGTTACCAGCTAACATCAAAGTTGCACCAAACTCACCCAAAGCACGAGCAAAAGCTAAAGTTGCACCTGCTAAAATACCAGGAAATGCTAAAGGTAAACTCACCCGCCAAAATATAGTAAATTCCTTAGCGCCTAAAGTTCTCGCTACTCTTAATAAATTAGCATCAATTTGTGCAAAAGCTCCCAAAGCAGTTTTATACATTAAAGGAAAAGAAACCACCATTGCAGCGATCGCCGCACCATACCAAGTAAATACAATAGTCACATTAAAAGGTTCTAGTAATTTACCAACTGGACCATTTTTACCAAAAAATAGCAACAGCAAAAAACCCACAACTGTAGGCGGTAAAATTAGCGGTGCAACAAATATCCCCTCAATAATAGATTTTCCTTTACCCCGATATCCCAGCATCCAGTAAGCAGCAGCAATACCCAAAAAGAAGGTGATAAAAGTCGCTAAAAATGAGGTTTTCAGCGATATCCAGAGGGGTGATAAGTCCTGTGGCATAATTTTTACAAATTCCAACTTAGTTGGTAGTATACCAGGAAATAGGGGAAATAGTTAAATATTTTTTACATTTGTCTGATAGCATAGCGTGGCGTAAGCCATATCAGGATTTCCAGGATTAAAGGATTTACAGGATGAGGTAAAAATCTCAACAAAAGCTATTTGCTCATCCTATAATTTCATAATTCATGGAATTAAATCACCCTTACTTAATTCAATAATAGTATTAATAAATGCCTTTAATTCAGGACATTGATTAATAGAAACCATCAAATCTTGATCTTTCAAAATTCTCGCACCATCACGAATTTTATTATAACTAAGTTGACATTTACCTGTTTCAAATACTTCTTTAATTCTATAAGATGGTGGATTTCCATGATTTACCTTTTCTGGTAAACCTCCTGGTGCTGACTTGTTAGATTTTGCTAATTTCTGAATTGTTGACCAATAAGGTAATAACCAAGCTTCAAAATCATGCTGTGCTACATGGGGATAGAAATTAGGATTATTCCCTACCCATTCTCGCATTTTTGCTTTAGCATCTGCCCCATCTTAAAAATCATTAGTTCCTGTATAAACATCAGTTAAAGCAATAACAGCATCATAATCATCTTGATTTAGTAAATTTTCAACGACTCTTTTAAGTTTTTCTCCTTTAGGAATACGACCTTTCTGAGGAATAAACCTAAGTTTGGGCATTTGTGGTAAACGCAATTTGAGAAAATCCGATAGAATTTGCTTAAAAGCTTTCTCTGTTTCACCTTCAACTAAAATAGCTATCTTCATGGACGACCACCCATTAAATTCATTGCCCAAACTTGATCTAAACTATAATCTTCTAACCAATGTTTTAAATTAAAACTATCACCCCAATTCATAGTAGTTAAACCATCTTCTACATCACAAACTAGAACTTCTTTAGGCTCTAAAAATCTTATTAATCTATCTGAATGAGTGGCGACAATTAACTGAGTTCTTTGGGCTGCTTCTCGCATTAAATGAGCCAGTAGTTCCAATAATTCTGGGTGTAAACTAACTTCTGGTTCATCAATAAGAGTGACAGCAGTTAAATCTGGACTTTGTAACAATGTTACTAACCAAATAAACCGCAAAGTTCCTTCAGAAAGTTGGTGCATATAAAGAGGCTTAGAAAAATTTTTATCTTTCCAAGTCATTGTAATAGTTCCTGCTGCTACTGGAGGAAAACTCAATCTTTCAAAATCTGGAAATGCGACAGCAAGGGTATCTTCAATAATTTCAAATCGCTCTGGGTCAGTTTCTCGTAAATAGTACAGACAGGAAACTAAATCTTCACCATTAGCACCCGGCAAAGTTGCAGGACGCATTGACTGTGGTAAACGCACAGGACTTTTAGGAGCAACATTCAATGCACCATAAAATGTGCATGATGCTAATTCTTTACGCAGCGTTTCCGGTGCTTTATACATTTTGGGAACTTGAGCCAGAGAAGTTTCCAAAGGATTATGATCCCAATTTGGACGTAATAATTTTTCATCCTCAAAATTGAAATACTTCACATCCAATCCAAATGAATCAATGTGCTTGAATGGTTCTAAAACCAAGGGATTATTTTCAGTTAGTGTTTCCCGCACAATTTCATAAGTGAAACCTTTTAGAGCAACTTCCAGTTGGTAATTAAGTGGTGCATACCCTGGTACACTCATGGACAAAGAAATTGCTATACTATTGGCTCTATCGCGGGTAATAATATCAGGCAGTCCACCTAATTCAGAAATTTTATTTGCTAATTGAGCATTTGCTGATGCTGCTAAAAGTGAAAAAATTTCTAACAAAGAAGTTTTACCTGCACCATTAGCACCAATCATGACTGTCAGAGGACGATCTCGCATATCTATTTGTACATTAAATAAGCGACGGTATCCTTCAATAGTTATACGTTCAAATGAGTTCATAATCTAACTCTTGCCAATAGCCATAAATCAATACTATTTTAGCATTTGACTGATTTTTGTAGTTTTTCAATGTAATAATTACATCATATTTAAAATATCTCTGTTCAAAATCATGCTAAATTTTTAATAAATCTTTGCAAATTTATTTTTTTGTAACTACTTAACCCATCATAAAAATGCCCACCATCACCAAAACCAAAAAACCTCTATGCAAGCATTTTCTCTATTGTATCCATCATCAAAAAGAGCCTGTGATAATAATCAGGAAAGTGAGAAAATTGATAATGCTCATAAAAAGAACGTGCTTGATCATCTTTAGCTTCAACCACAACAGCAAGTGTGGCAATTTCACTTTGCAGACTACGATATAGAGCATCAATTAACAACATTTCGCCCAACCCTTTTTGGCGATGGTTTTGATCTACAGCTAATCTACCTAACAAAGTAGCAGGAAGTAGAGGATATTTTGGCAGTTTTTTAGTTATCTCTATAGGCAATTCTTCTAATTTAATACTTGTTGATGATAGTGTATAAAAACCTGCTATATTTCCAGAACTTTTTTCTACTAAAACAAATGGGGCAGCCATTCGTTTACGTGCATCTTGCCCAGCGTGTTTTTGAAAATAATTATCTAGTTTATCAACACCACAACAGAAGGCCGCCCGGTTATGTTTTTTTCCTAGCGGCTCTATTAAATAATGCTTGAAAGCATCAGAACTATCTATTAAATTTTCCACTTATACACCCATATTCTTTTTATAACGTTGAGCAGCAGCCCGTAACTTTTCGCTGGGTTCAGGTGGATTAAGCAGTGCTTCTACAAAAACCTCTTGGTCTTTTCTGCTTAATATCATGATTTCATTTTCTTGAATAACTTGGTTTGCCGCACTGACAAGACTGCTAACTACAAAATCTGTGAGTGTCCTCCCCTGAATATCCGCCGCACGTTGGAACAATTCCTTATTTTCTGGACTGATACGGGCTTCTAATCTTTCTGATTTAGATCGCAAGGATTTTTCTCGGCTGCTTTTAGCTGATGTATGAGTCATGATAGCTTCTACACAAATAACATAGTGTGATAAATTATATGTACGGCAAATGTCCTAACACTATACTAATAGTTTAACCATTTAGCTCGAAAAATGTCAAATATTTTATCGCTCTACTAAAATTAATGATTTTAACCTGTGGTCTAATTAATATCCCCAACCATAAAAATGCCCACCATCACCAAAACCCAAAACCTCATCATCTCCTTCACTGCTATCCTCACCACCCAAGCAGTATCAGCCACCATCAGCGTACCTTTAAAAAGCAAAAACGGAATGGTGACATCCGCCAACCCCTTAGCCAGTGAAGCGGGAATTTCCATATTAAAACAAGGCGGAAATGCCGTAGATGCAGCAGTAGCAACCACATTTGCAATTTCCGTAGTTGAACCTTTTTCCGCAGGTATTGGTGGGGGTGGTTTCTTATTATTTCATTCTCAAAAAACAGGGGAAATTAAAGCTTTAGATTTTCGGGAACGCGCTCCTATTAAAGCAACAAAAAATATGTATTTAGATGCTAATGGGAAAGTTATTCCCGGTGCAAGTACCAACGGTTATTTAGCAGTAGCAACACCGGGAACTGTAGCGGGTATGTATGAAGTACATCGTCGTTATGGAAAGTTACCTTGGCAAGAAGTTGTTAAACCATCAATTGCACTGGCTAAAAATGGTTTTATTATCAGTAATAGAGTTTCTTGGCTTTCTTTGTCTCGTTTTCAAGACCGTAAACCGAGAATTATCGACAACCCCGCAGCTAGTAAAATCTTTACTCGCAATGGTGAATATTATCAACCAGGAGAAAGATTAATTCAAACTGATTTAGCTAAAACTTTAACAGCTATTTCTGAAAATCCTCAAAGTTTTTACACCGGAAAAATTGCCAAACTTCTAGCTGATGATATGGCTAAAAATGCCGGTTTAATTACTCTGGAAGATTTAAAATCATATAAACCAATTTGGCGAACTCCTGTTTGTGGTAACTTCCGAAAAGTTAAAGTTTGTTCTATGCCACCTCCATCATCAGGAGGTGTTCATTTAATCCAAATGTTAAATATTATTGGTGACACAGACTTAAAATCATTAGGATGGAATCACCCAGACGCGATCCATTTAATGGTAGAAAGTATGAAAATTGCCTATAGCGATCGCGCCAAATATTTAGGTGATCCTGATTTTGTGAAAGTCCCTGTTTCTGAACTTATTAGCAAAAATTACGCCCAAAAACGTCGCCAACAAATTAACATGAATAAAACGACACCATCAACAGAAATAAAACCAGGACTGAAAACAACAAAAATTCCTGAAAAAACAGAAACCAGCCATTTAAACGTAGTTGACGCAGATAGAAACGCCGTCAGTTTAACCTTCACCATTAACTTAGGTTTTGGTGCAGGAATAGTCACACCAGGAACAGGAATAGTGTTAAATAATGAAATGGATGATTTTGCAGCAGCACCAGGAGTACCTAACGCCTTTGGTTTAGTTGGTAACGAAGCTAACAGCATCGCCCCCCGGAAAACACCCCTTTCCAGTATGACACCCACCATCGTCACCGAAAACAACCGCTTCAAAATGGCTGTAGGTGCGCCCGGAGGCAGTACAATCATTACTCAAGTATTGCAAATAATACTGAACGTTTTGGAATACAAAATGGATGTGGGTGCAGCCGTTTCCGTCCCACGCATACATCACCAGTGGCTACCCGATGTGTTACTTGTCCAGTCTTGGGGTTTAGATGCGTTAACCTTGCAAGACTTACGTCGTCGGGGACACAAAATCAAAGAAACTGCACCTTGGGGTAATGCAAATGCGATCGCAGTTACAGAAAATGATACCTTAGAAGCAGCCGCAGATCCCCGTGGAGAAGGTGCAGCTAAAGGTTATTAACAATTCATAATTCATAATTGATAATTCATAATTGCGTTTTTATATTTTAGTTTTTGGCATAACTAAATTTGGCTATAAAAACGCCGCATTTTTGATGGAATTTCCACTCATCTTTTAATTATTAATTATGAATTAGTAATTACTAATTATGTTAATTATTTACTATTGACTTTGCCAAATCATTACTAAACTCATTTGCCCGTGCGCTAGGAACTAAACTCCAGCCAGCTTTCAGCAGTTTTTGATAAGTTGCCCAACCCTTAGAACCACCGGGTATTTGATAATCAGGAACAGAAAATTGAGGAAACGCCGTATAAGGCCGCCAAGGTTGACCAGGAGAAGTCTGCAAATGTAAGATTTTTTCACCATCATCACTAGACTTAGATAACCAGCACATTTGTCGTTGCATGGTAAACTCCTTTGCGTTTAGCTTATGTTGGATTAAGACAGGATTATGTTAATACCTGCCTCATTTTTGTGAGAGAAATTATGAGTCTAAAAGATTAGACTAGAGGAATTTGATATTATTAAACTCAGGTAAATTTCTGAATAAAATTGACTCCTATGTGCGGTTTTCCGCGAGAGTAGAAGAAAAACACAGAACAAAAAAGGTTGTTCTCCAAATGTTTTCTTCTAGTACAATATTTTTTTAATGTTAACTATCGTTTTTGTGACTGTATGTAACAAACACTACGATTTTTCCAAAAATCTCCAAAAATCACCCATAAGTTTTTCTGTTCACATATATAAGGATATAGCTAGGGAATAGAGAATAAGATCCCCGACTTCTTTTTAAAAATTGTCAATATACTATAAATTCATGTCAGAAGTCGGGGATCTGGGTGTTGTAATTTACCAAAAAACTAACTTTCCCTAAAAGCTAACAATTGTTCATCATTTATTCTGCCTACTTCGTGTAGAGTAGTCACAATTTCCGAAATAGTTAAAACCGAATGACCACAATAACCATTTGCTTTTAATCTATCTTTGACACCCTTTTCATGGTCAATAAAAACCACAATATCATTAACCTTTAATCCCACAGATTTGATTTTTTCTGCTCCTTCCATCACACTTTTACCACTAATTAAAATATCATCAACCACCGCAATTGTTTCACCAGGATGAAAATTACCTTCAATTACTCGCCGTGTACCATGTGCTTTAACTTCTTTACGAGGAAAAATCATTGGACAATGTAAACGTAAAGATAAACCAGTTGCAGTAGGTAAAGAACCATAGGGAATACCAGCCAACCTATCAAAAGTCAGACCTGTTAAAATTTTCTCATAAGCACTAAGAACCTGATTAAAAACTTGAGGATTAGAAATGATTTTCCGTAAATCAATATAATAAGGAAAAGTCGCCCCTGAAGCTTGAACAAATTCCCCAAACATAATACAACCAATATCAAAAAGTTGTAAAATCAAATCTTGATGAGGATGTTTATCTTGCACATCAACATCAGAAAACCAAACTTCACAACTAGAAGCATCATGGACAAATTCACCTCTAAATTCATTAATTTCTCTGCGTAAAGATTGAATTTCCTCAGATAGATTTCCACTTCCTAATATATCTTGAGGAACAGGAATTAATAAACCATCACCACTGCAATTTAAACCTGCTGCCAAAATTTGTTTAATATTACCTTCCCCAGCCCAAATACTCCGTGCCATAATAATTCTTTCCGGAGCAAGAGAACGAATAGATTTTAAAACTTCTGCATTTGTAGTTCCCACTTCTAAACATAATTGTTCAGGAGTTCCCCAAGTTTTTGATTCTTGAACAACCTGTAAATAAAGCGGTGAATTATGAGGATATTGTTGTACAGTAGCAGCACCAGGATTAGAAGTACAACACAAAATAAACACAGCTTTATCAGGATAAACTACAAAAGGTGCAACATGATCCTGACCAGTATAGGGACTAAGAGTAACCGCGTCTACCTGCCATTCTGTAAATATTGAATGGGCGAAAATACTGCTAGTATTTAAATCACTGTGTTTAGCATCTAAAATAATTGGAATATGGGCAGGGATAGAGTTTAACGTTCTGATTAATAACTCTAAACCTGGTACGCCCAAAGCTTGATAAAATCCCAAAGTAGGTTTATAAGCACAAACAAAATCAGCCGTTTCTGCAATCATAAATTGCAACCAACTTTCCAAACCAGTCATCAAATCAGATGATTGATAACGGGCTGGAATCATCTCAGGATTTGGATCAAGTCCCACAAATAGTAAACTTTGATTTTGGGAGATTGCTGTATTTAACTTGTCGAAAAAGTTCATGTTAAGGTTTTTAGGGATTTATTTCTTTATTTTATCTGATTATTCATCAAGTTTGACACACCTACATAAGCGGAAAATAATCAATGTTGGGTTTCGTTCCCTCAACTCAACCTACTTACTAAAGAACTTCAACATCTCTAACAACGTCTAACAACATTTGTAAAAAATCATCAAACTCTGAAAGTTTACCTGTAAATTGAACATCTGATCGACTTTCTATTTCTACCAGTCCTTTGTCTGTTTTAATACTGATAAGACCTATGGAAAATTTAATAGACATATTTTTGCTGTCTGTATTCAGGGATTATACTACTTATTATAAGTATACACAAAAATAGTTAAATATAACTGATAATTCCTAAAAAATTGAGTAGGTTATATTGACACAAAGAAACCCAACATTACCTATTCAAAATGACATAGAATGAGGTTGGGAAAGTAAATAGGAAAAATATCGCTAATCAAATTGGTTTTAAATTCTCATGTATGACAACATCTGCAAATTCTTAGCCGAAAACTTCAAAGACGACTTAGCAACATGGTTGCTAGGTTCACCAATTAAATTAACAGAACTTAGCCCTACAGAATTATCAAACGAACCAATTCGCGCTGATTCATTAATCTTATTACAATCAGATGAATTAGTTCTACATATCGAATTTCAAACCGACACAGATAAAGATATGCCTTTTCGGACATTAGATTATCGAGTTAGGGGATATCGTCGGTTTCCTCATAAAAAAATGCGTCAAATAGTCATCTATTTGCGAAAAACAGGGTCAGAATTAGTCTATGAAAACAACTTCAAATTAGAAAACACTTACCATCAATTTGAGGTTATCCGCTTATGGGAACAACCAACAGAGCAATTTTTGACAGTTCCCGGTTTATTACCCTTCGCGGTGCTGAGTCAGACAAATGATCCTACAATAGTATTAACCAAAGTAGCACAAGCAGTAGAAAGAATCACAGAACAAAGGTTACAAAGAAATATAGCTGCTGCTAGTAGCGTTTTAGCCGGTCTAGTGTTAAACAAAGATGTAATTAAGAAAATATTCAGGAGTGAGATTATGCGCGAATCAGTCATTTATCAAGAAATCCTAGAAGAAGGTGAAGCTAAAGGTAGAGCCGAAGGTAAAGCCGAAGGTAAAGCCGAAGGTAAAGCCGAAGGTAAAGCGGAAACAACCAGAAAGTTAGCTTTAAACTTGTTAAGAATGGGAATAATGAGTTTAGAACAAATTGCTGAAGTCACAGAATTATCTGTTGAGGAAGTGCAAACTTTACAACAAGAAATTCAAAAATCTTAAATTTTTACAGGGTGTAAAGGATTATCTTTTACACCTAAATCATCTAACCATTACCGGGAGCATCCCAATTTTGAAAAAATAATTTTCTCTATGCTACATATTGTACAGCACTTTTGTTTACAACCCTGCAAACCATTCATAACCTTGATCTTCCCAATAACCTTTAAAAACTGATAACTGGCTAGTTAAAGTAACTCTTGTTACCCATTTACTTTGTTTATAACCCAACTTAATAGGAGAAGCTAAACGTAAAGGTGCGCCATTTTCAATGGGCAATTCTTCACCATTTTTTTGATAAGCTAACAAAGTTTGGGGATGGGTAGCAGAAGCTAAATCCCAACTTTCGTAATAACCATCTGCTGATTTAAAATAAGCATACTTAACATTTTCCTGGGGTTGAGCTAAAGCGATTAAATCACGTAAACGAATACCTCCCCATTGTACAATTGCTGCCCAACCTTCAACGCAAACATGACGAATAATCATAGAAGTTAAAGGTAAATTTTGAATTTCTGCCATACTTAAACTCACAGGATTATTGACTTCACCATCAATAATTAACCGAAAATTATCAACATCAATAAGTGGTGTACCACGAAAACTATTAATGATTAAAGCTGCTGGTTGAATTTCACTAGCAGCAAATTCTGGTACAAGTTTTTGAGGTTGAAATATCAATTCTTCAACCTTTTGATTTAAAGGTTCTGAAAGCTTACCTACCAAATCTTCTAATGCTGGTGTACCACAACCACTAAGTAAGCCACCTATACTAGAAATTCCTGATATTTGTAAAAACTTACGGCGGTTAAATCGAGGTTTCACTATATGAATGAGGTCTTTTTTATTAGCATTATTCATGATTTAATAACTTCCCCTAATTAAAAAAAATCTGCGTTTATCTGCGTTCATCTGCGTTAAATCATTAATTCAAAAAACTACCAAAACATAGACTCAATTAATTTATCACCTCCGGCTTTTTGTCCTAAACGCCAATGAATAATTACAAATATTATCACCAATGGCACAGAAGCAAAATGCACAATTCTTAATGCTTGCCAATCGCCCAACATATCCACTATCCAGGGAAATTGAGCAGGTTTGTACATTCCGATTCCTGTTAATATTGCCAACAACAATACAGGAATAATAGATGTGTAAATAATCCGATGCCAAGCATAGGTTAAACGCTTAGGATTTTGCGTTTTTTGTAATGCCTGAATGTCATTACTACCGACAAATCTATGTCGCCAACGTCGGGTAATGAAAATGTAAATTCCATAAAATAAAAGATTGAGAGAAAATAGCCACATAGATGCAAAATGCCAGTGTCTACCTCCTGCTAACCAAGCGCCTAATGTGAAAATAGGGGGAATATGTAAACCTGCACGGCCACCAAAGACGGGATTAGCGTTATAAATTTGCAATCCACTGGTAATCATTAAAAACAGGCTCATGATATTAATAGAGTGGAAGATTTTAGCGGCTAGTGCTTGGGTGGGTAATTTTGGGGGTTTTGTGGGAGAATTCATAACAGTAATATTTGGTTTTGAGAAAAATTATTTGTAACTAAAATTACAATTGAAACGCAGCAGTCAAAGCCACCGCTAAAGCATCTGCCGCATCATCAGGCTTAGGCATTTCCTCTAAATCTAACTCCCTCATTACCGCTTCTTGCACTTCTTCCTTATCTGCCTTACCATAATTTGTTAAAGCTTGCTTAATTTGAGGGGGTGCAAACTCTACATAAGGAAGTTTACGTTGCCCCAAAACCAACATTAATACACCCCTAGCCTGTGCAACTAAAATAGTGTTGGCCATACGATAGAAGAATAATTTTTCAATGGCCACTAAATCCGGTTGCAAATCGTCCATTAGGGTGTTTAAATCATCAAATAAAGTAGCTAGTCGCTGACTCATTTCCATATCTGACGACGTGCGAATTACGCCAAAATCAAGCATCTTCACGGAAAAATCTGCTATTTTACCTTGACTTTGCTGTAACGTAATTGCCCCAAATCCCACAATAGCTAAACCCGGATCTAATCCTAAAATTCTTTTTTCCATAAGTTTTGTCTGATTTTCCCTAAATTTCCATAAAATTAACTTTGATTCTCAACTTCTAACACCCGACTCCTACTATACTTAATCTGCACTTTCCGGTTAGCGATCGCCAATCATGAAGAAATAAACACTTTTTGGATTTTGGATTTTGGATTTTGGATTTTGGATTGTTTTTGTGATCTCCAATCTAAAATCTAAAATCTAAAATCTAAAATTTTCCTCCCCAGTCACCAATCACCAATCACCAGTCCCTGTTAGTGTACATTTTCTGCTAAACATTGTTTGTACCACAGTTCCCTATTAAGTATGTCAATCGGTTTTCTTCGACAAGCCCTCAACGCCATACAACTTCAGTCACACAGTCGCACTTCCCACCGGGTTAACCAGTGGTTTAAATGGTTATCTCCTGGAATATCGGTAAAACGCTGGTTTCTAGTCAGTGTAGGGGGTTTCTTATTGGCAAGTTTGGGGTTAGCTATTTGGATTAAGCTAACCCCAATTTTTTGGACATTGGAATTTCTTAAAGGTTTGTTGGGTTTCCTTACCAACATCTTACCTAACTATGTCAGCGGACCTTTGGTGTTGCTGCTGGGTGTGCTGTTGCTATTGTGGGGACAATCTCGCACTGTTGGTTCAATTACAGAGGTTTTAAGACCTCAAGGGGATGAAGAAGAACTGATAGATGTTCTCTTGGCACATCGTCGTTTATACCGGGGTCCAAAAATTGTAGTTATTGGTGGCGGTACTGGACTTTCTACTTTACTCCGGGGCTTAAAAACCTATAGTGCTAATATGACTGCTATTGTCACAGTAGCTGATGATGGAGGTTCTTCTGGTAGGTTGCGGCAGGAATTTGGCGTTTTACCTCCTGGAGATATTCGCAACTGTTTAGCTGCATTAGCAGATGAAGAAAAGTTATTAACTGAATTATTCCAATATCGTTTTCGCGCTGGGGATGGCTTAACAGGCCACAGTTTTGGTAACTTGTTTTTAACTGCCATGACTGATATTACTGGCGACTTAGAAAGGGCAGTTGCGGCCAGTTCCAAAGTCCTGGCTGTGAGGGGACAGGTTTTACCAGCAACCTTGAGTGATGTGCGTCTATGGGCAGAAATGGCAGATGGCCGACGCATTGAAGGTGAATCTAGCATTCCCAAAGCCGGGGGCAAAATTGTCAAAATTGGCTGTATTCCCGAAAATCCCCCCGCCTTACCCGCTGCAATTAAAGCAATTAAAGAAGCTGATTACATTATTATTGGTCCTGGAAGTTTGTATACTAGCTTAATTCCCAATTTATTAGTTCCAGAAATAGCCGATGCGATCGCTGCTACAAAAATTCCCCGCATTTATATTTGCAATATTATGACCCAACCGGGAGAAACAGAGGGCTATACCGTTGCTGAACATATCCAAGCCATTGATCAAGCTGCTGGTGACAGAACACTTTTTGATGCTGTACTCGTACATCGCAAAACCCCATCAGCCCAAGCATTGATCCGCTACGCCCAACAAAATTCCCATCCCGTTTTCCTAGACAGAGAAGCAGTTACTCAGTTAGGACGGCGCATAGTTCCTGCTAACGTTTTACACGAAGATGAAACTGGTTTTGTCCGTCACGATCCCCAAAAACTAGCTAAGGTGTTATTAAAATGGTACAGTGGAGCGCAACATGGGAAGTAATGGGGACTGGTGACTTGGGACTGGTGACTGGGTAATCAATTTTATTTTTCCCAATCACCAATTACCAATCACCAATTACCAATTACCAATCACCAATCACCAATTACCAATTACCAATTACCAATTACCAATTACCAATGACTACAATCTTTCTTCCAGATATAAAAGCAACACAGCAGTTAGGTATTATTCTAGGGGAAAACCTGAATGCTGGTAATGTAATTTTATTAGAAGGTGACTTGGGTGCGGGTAAAACTACCTTAGTTCAAGGTATTGGTCAGGGTTTAGGTATCACTGAATCTATTGTGAGTCCTACTTTTACCCTGATTAATGAATACACAGAAGGACGCATCCCTCTTTATCACTTAGATTTGTATCGTTTAGAACCTCAAGAGGTGACAGGCTTAAATTTAGAAAGCTATTGGGAAGGTATAGAAGTAACACCTGGTATTGTTGCTATTGAATGGGCGGAACGAATGCCATATCTACCAGATAGTTATTTAAAGGTATGTTTAACTCATGCTGAAAATGGTACTCGTCAGGCGGATATTACTGATGTTAATTGTGAATTAAGTATTTTAAGTATTTATATATAAAAAATATCACTTTAAAAGTGTTGAGTTAGATATAAATATCCTTTAGATTATACACCCCTATAATACCACAAAAAGTCAAGATGTCAAGAACCTTGAAAAATCGTTCACTTATTGACAGCATTCTCAATATTATTGCGAATAACCCCCCTCCATTCTCAATAAATAAGCAGGAAAACTTTTTTGGACTGCCTTATAAACAGACTTAAATACTCCTTAGCTCTCTGCGTCTCTGCGCCTCTGCGTGAGAATAAATAAAAATTCCAAAAATTCCTCCCCCTCTACCCTCCCCTCAAATAGAGAAAACTTTGTATCCTGAAATTAATAAACTTTATATTTCTTATTAAAGCTGGTGCAAGAGGACTTTCGCTTAATTGTTGATTTGGTTTCGGTGTTCGCTGTCGCTGCTTGTGGTGGACTACTGGCCGCATTGTTGAAACAACCCGTTTTGCTGGGATATCTCATCGGGGGGATGATAGTTGGACCAGCAGGACTGGGATTAATTAAAGAAGTTGTCCAAGTGGAAACCTTGGCGCAGTTTGGTGTAGCTTTTTTACTCTTTGCTTTGGGTGTTGAATTTTCCCTAGCAGAACTGAAAAAGGTAAGGGCTATAGCTTTGGGTGGTGGAGGATTACAAATTATCCTCACTATTATTATCACAGTCCTAGTTTGTGGTGTTACAGGTGCTTGGGGTGCTTTACCGGCTAAAGGGGTATTTTTAGGTTGTATTTTGTCTTTGTCTTCCACTGCGGTTGTTCTCAAATGTTTGATGGAACGCAACGAGACAGAAACACCCCACGGCCAGGTCATGCTGGGTATTCTCGTTGTTCAGGACTTAGCACTGGGTTTAATGCTGGCCGTGTTACCCGCACTGCATGAACCAGGAGAAGCGATTGGTTTAGCAGTCTTCACCGCTTTGGTACGCATTGGTTTATTTGCTGCGGGTGCGGTAGTTGCGGGTATTTGGTTAATTCCGCCGTTGTTGCGATTATTAGCCCGCACAGAAAGCAGAGAGTTGTTTTTGTTGGGTGTTGTCACTTTATGTTTATGTATTGCCCTGCTAACTGAATATTTGGGTCTTTCTATTGAGATGGGGGCGTTTGTTGCAGGGTTGATGATTTCTGAGGTGGAATATGCTGATGAAACTTTAACCATTGTTGAACCGTTGCGGGATATTTTTGCGAGTTTGTTTTTTGCTGCGATCGGAATGTTGATTGATCCGGTGTTTTTGTGGCAAAACCTAGATGTGATCTTGGGTTTGGTGGTTTTGGTGTTCTTGGGTAAGTTCCTGATCATCACACCTTTGGTTAAATTATTCCGCTATCCGTTGAAAACTGCTTTGATTGCGGGTTTGGGTTTAGCGCAAATCGGAGAATTTTCCTTTGTTTTAGCTAGTGAAGGTCAAGCTTTGGGGTTGGTTTCCCGGAGAATATATTTATTAACTTTGGGAACGACTGCGGTTACTTTAATGTTGACTCCCTTTGTGTTGCGTTTAGTACCATTGTTATTTAATTTTGCGGAGTCCATGCCTTGGTTAAAACCTTATTTGGTGGAAGAACAAGCGCGAGATTTTGCGGAAGACTTACCCCGGAAAGATCATTTTGTAGTTTGTGGTTATGGTCGCATAGGTAAAAATTTGGTACGGTTATTGCAGTTACATGATTTGCCTGTAGTCGTTATTGATCAGTCTGAAAGTAGGATTCAACAGTTACGGGAAGCGGGTATACCGTATGTTTATGGTAATGCGGTGAGTTTTCATGTGTTGGAAACTGCTGGGGTGAATCATGCTAAAGGGATGGCGATCGCCCTTCCTGATCCTGCTAGTATTCGTTTGTGTTTAAAACGCGCTTTGGAAATATCCCCAGAATTAGATTTAGTGGTCCGTGCTACTCAAGATAAAAATATTGAGGTGCTTTATCAACTGGGTGCTAAGGAAGTTGTACAACCAGAATTTGAAGCGAGTCTGGAAATGGCCACCTATTTACTTACCGATGCGGGATTATTGCCAGAGGTGGTACAACGGAAAATGCAGGATATTCGTAAGGATCATTATTTAGATTTGCGTCCTGAACGTTCTGCTGCGGAAGTTTCCCAACATTTACAACAAGTTACCCGTGATTTAAACCGTCGGTGGTATGATTTACCTGATGACTCGCCTTTGATTGGGATGACGTTGGAGGAAGCGGATATGCGCTATCTGATCGGGGTGAGTTTAATGGCCATTCGTCGTGCTGATGGCACAGAAATTGATTATCCTAATAGTCAGGTGAGGTTAGAAACTGGCGATCGCCTCTTAGTTGTGGGTGCAAGTAAAGAATTAGCAGCTTTGGCAGAATTTGCTAAGGGTAATGCAGCTGTTCCTGGAGAAACTAACGCTTGTCAGTGGGTGACAGTTCCAGCAAACTGTCCCATTTTGGGTAAAACTCTCACGGATATCACCAATGATCAATATTATGGTGTGAAAGTCCAAGCGATTCGGCGAGATGGCAAGTTTAGCCGTCTTCCTCATGGCAATATGGAGTTAAAAACAGGTGATCAGGTGTTGTTGTGCGGTAATTTTGCTCAACTCTACCAACTACAACAATTATTTACTGCTTCCTGTGGTGTACCTCTAGCAATTCACCAGAACCAACACAAAACACCAGATTTGATCAATTGATAATTGACAATTGATAATTGTTTCATCCAAGGTTTCCAACCTCCCCTTTCCAGGGAAAAAAGCCAAAAATTCCGCTTTTTCAAGCTTCTGACTTGAAGGTAGAGGTAATTTTCAATTAGCTATGAATCTATATTTGCTACAGCGACTTGAGCATCTCCGGGAACTAAACCTCTCTCTACAACTGCATCACTGCGAACTTTCATATAAGCGATCGCCATTTTCCAAACGCTTATTTGTTCGTTGTTAGCATCTACAATAGATACACAATTGATATCTTGCCAAAAAACCTTACCGACGATGACATCACCAGTCATCAGTTTAAATTCAACGGTGGCTTTTTGCTTGATCCAATTTTGTAATTGTCTAATGCTAGGTAGGGTAGTGTCAAATTCTGTTGCTGGCATTTTTGTTAGGGAATAGGGAATAGGGAATAGGGAATAGGCTACAGGTGATAGGTTACAGGTGACAGGTGACAGTAATCAATTTACCAATTACCCATTACCAATCTTATTGGACAATGTTTAAATCAGTAGTAACTTATCTTTGATAATTCATCTAGGGAAAAATGGCAATAGAATTTACTAAGTATCACGGTGTGGGTAATGATTTTATTCTCATTGATAACCGTTCCTCTCTTACTCCCATAATCACACCGGAAAAAGCTATCAAATTGTGCGATCGCCATTTTGGTATTGGTGCTGATGGTGTTATTTTCGCACTTCCTGGGCAAAATGGTACTGATTATACCATGAGAATTTTTAACTCTGATGGTTCTGAACCGGAAATGTGTGGTAACGGTATTCGCTGTTTAGCTGTTTTCCTCACTGAGTTGGAAGGTATATCCCGCACTAAAGATTTTTACACCATTCATACTTTAGCAGGTGTGATTACTCCTCAACTCACTGATGATGGTCAAGTAAAAGTAGATATGGGTTCACCCCGCTTATTAGCGCAGGAAATTCCTACCACCCTTGCACCTGCTGACAGTAAGGTAATTAATGTACCTTTGGAAGTTGCGGATCATACTTGGAATGTTACCTGTGTGAGTATGGGAAATCCCCACTGTATAACATTCGTGGACGATGTAGCAGCTATTCCTCTGGAAACCATCGGACCGAAATTTGAACATCATCCCGTTTTCCCGCAAAGAACTAATACAGAATTTATCCAAATTGTCAACCGTAATTATTTAAAAATGCGGGTATGGGAAAGAGGCGCGGGTATTACCTTAGCTTGCGGTACTGGTGCTTGTGCGTCTTTAGTTGCTGGGGTATTGAATGATAAATGCGATCGCGCTGCAACGATAGAATTACCAGGAGGAGAGTTAGAAATTGAATGGTCAGAAATTGACAATAAAATCTATATGACAGGACCAGCAGAAAGAGTATTTGCAGGTAAATTTTAAATAGTAGGTTGGGTTGACGCAAGGAAACCCAACATTTTATTCAGATCCCCGACTTCTATTTTCATCGTTTCCAGAAATCATCAATTAATGTCAGAAGTTGGGGATCTTACCATTCAAATATTCAAATATTTATCTACTCAGGAGACTGAGAAAATGAGTAATTTACAAACTCAAATACCTACAGATACATGGATTTATACTTCTTGGAATGAGTATGAACAAATAACCACCAACTTACTTAATAAACCGGGAAAAAGTTACTATTATAAAGGATACATGAGGCTAGAAATGCCACCAGTTAGTTTTGATCATGGAAAAGATCATGTAATAATTATTTTTGCTGTCACTTTATTTGCCACTATTAAAGGAATTTTAGCTACAGGTTTAGATACCACAACTTTTCGTAAACAAGGTATTCAAGACTGTCAACCTGATGTAGCTTATTATCTCCAAGAACGCGCCCAAACTATCCCCACAGGTACAGGAATTGTTAATTTAGATCACTACCCAGCACCAGATTTAGTCATTGAAATTGCTAAAACATCTTTATTAGATGACTTAGGAACAAAGCGTAGTCTTTACGAAGAATTAGGTGTTGCTGAATACTGGGTGATAGATGTACAAAACACCCAAATTATCGCCTATAGTATGATCAACCAAGGTAGTAAACGCATTCAAGAATCACGGGTTTTACCTGGGTTAGAAATTGCAGTTTTAGAAACTGCTTTACGTCGTAGTCGTGAAAGCAGTCAATCTGAAGTTTGTGCTTGGTTACTTAGCCAATTTCAACTATAAGAATTGTAATTGAATCGGAATTAATAAAACTCAGATACTCGACTTATTAAACTAATTCATCGTTTATAACCAAAATGAAAAAAGAATTAGGGGATCTTGTATTGAAATATTTTGATGGGAATGAATGATTAAAGACTGTCCCTTTTGTAGTAAAATTTAGATTCGGAGACTCTATAATTGCATTCCCAGTCAGAGACTGGGAACGAGAAAAACTGTTCCCTGTTCCTTGTTCCCTGTCTCCACGAAAAGACTTTTTCAGCAAACCCTACTTATTACTTCTGACTAAAAACACGATAGTACAACCATGTAGTAAATTCTTTGATGGGGAATAGTAAATAAGTTAGTGGGTTGACTGTGACAATAATATTTCTAAAATCCCGTTTTGCTAAAAACAAAATTCCCCGTGCAACTTGATTTGCTGACATCA
Source organism: Sphaerospermopsis torques-reginae ITEP-024 (assembly GCF_019598945.1). Lineage (NCBI taxonomy): Bacteria > Bacillati > Cyanobacteriota > Cyanophyceae > Nostocales > Aphanizomenonaceae > Sphaerospermopsis > Sphaerospermopsis torques-reginae. Next base: position 40,362 of record NZ_CP080598.1, read on the forward strand.
CACCGAAGGGATTAAGTTGACTTTTGAATGGTCCTAAAATTAATTTTCTAATTACACAAATTCCATCCAAACGTTTGAGGGTAATGATATCACCTAACGCCCTTTTGCTGATTTCATATAATGGACTTAAAGCTGGTGAAACTTCTGCTTCTGATGTGTTTACCCAAATTTCTTTAGTCGCTTTAGCATCTGGTCCAGTGACAGTTGCAGAAAATATATCTATTAACCGCAAAGCGGAAAAAGTGTTAACTTGATAGGAATTGTGAATTGCTGTGGATGTGCGATCGCCATAAACATTCACTCCATGATTGATAATTAAAATATCAACTTTTTGCAAGTTGGCTTTTAATTCTTCTTCATTTCCCAATTCCCAAAACATCACTTTTAAACCAGTTTGTTCCTCTATTTTATCTGGGTTAGTTGTTAAAGCAATAACTTTGGCTTTATGCTTGATTAATTCTGCGGTTAATGCTTTTCCTAAAGCACCAGAAGCACCAGTTACAGCAACGGTTTTACCTTTTAAAGAAAGTCCTGTTCCTAATATTTTATCCACAAGAGAAAATACACCACTATAATAAGCATTTACATCATCAAAATGATGTCGCCAATGATATGTTCTATTCACAAACCACACAGAAGGAGTTGCTGCTAATGGTCCTGGTAAATGATTGTAATCTGTGTCTATTGTACCTTGGAAATATCGCAAAGATGCACCATATAAAAAAGTTCCACCATAAGCAACACCCAACCATAAACCCCATTGTCTGAAAACTAAAGCAACTGTGATTAATAAAACTAGCAGTATAGTTGACTCAACTATGTCGTGATACAACTGGGAATCTAAGTAAGCTTGTTGAGAAACTAATGTTAAATCTCGACGGTAAGCGGCATGATGTTTATTATGCCATTTTGCCAACCAGGTGACTTGATGACACAAAGCATGATAACTATCTCTAATTATTTCCGCAAGTAAGATGGAGAAAACACCCCAAAGAAGGAACTTGACGCAGTTATTTACTAAAATCCAATCAATTGTTAAACTTTGAGCCAAAATCATCATATTTTTGCTAACACTATTTTCTCTTAATTATTCTTCATATTCCATAATTAGTGTAGTAGCAATCGGTAACATTTGTCCTGAAGCTGAAATTTTGGCATTTTTAAGTATATTAGGTGACAGGTAACAGGTGACAGTGCTAAAAGCTTTTCAGGTTTACACTCTGTGCATTTGTGATCATTGTGTGTATTTTAGTCTTGAAAGCTGATAGCTGACGGCTAAATGCTTACATCAAAGTTAGTAACTTTGCCAAGCTTTCCAAAATATATAAATAGATAAAATAGCCAACAAACTTCTAAAAGCTAAACTCACTACTTTATCGGGTAATTTTGGTAAAAACCGGGTACTAAATTGTACTCCTAATAAACCACCAAATCCTAAAATTGCGCCAGTTAACCACAAAACATTACCTGAATAAGCATGGCCAGCAGTTGCAGAAATAGCGGTAATGACTATGACTCCTAAACTCGTTTGAATAGCTTTTTTAATATTTTCATTTAATAAGACAATTTGCAAAGGGACCATAATTATCCCCCCACCAACTCCAAATAAACCTGCTAATAAACCACCTGCACCTCCTGTTAAGATTCTATGCCATAAATCTTGAATTTTATAAACATTAGTTTCGTTAGTTTCGTTATTTTCTTCTACAAATTCCTGATTTTGATTCGCTTCCTCTTCTTGATTTTTTATAGCAACTATTTTTTTTCTAAGCTCAACTAAATAAATGTTGGAAATTAAGAGTAATCCAAAGGTAAATAATAACAAATATTCAGGAAATAAATTAGCGAAGAAAACACCGATTTGAGCAGTTATTAAGGCTGGTAAAGCCATACTTAAAACATTGTTGATATCCAGATAACCCATGCGCCAATTCTGAATACTTCCAGCAGATGCGGTAATGACAATTGATAAACTACTGGTAGCTACTGCTTGGATAGATTCGTTTCCTAAGCTAATTAATAAAGGTACTAAAACTGTACCTCCACCAATTCCTAAAAAACCTGCCAAAATCCCAGCTATAATTCCTGCAAATGCTAAAATTAATAATTCAATCGGTGTCATTTTAGATATTAGATATTAGATATTAGATATTAGTTAGGAGCATCCCAAATGTGTAAGTTTATTTTTTGTTGGAGTTCAAGACGTGAAATGAACGAACCACGTTCACCGAAGGTGTTCCCGAAGGGTAGGAGCGAAGGACACGAAGGTAAGAAGGAAGAAGAGAGTTTTTGGTGTTGCTGCGGTTATTTTTGCAAAATTGGAATGCTACCCATTAGTTAGTAGTTATTAGTTATTTTTACCCAATCACTAATCACTAATCACCATTTTTAAACATTATACAGCTAAACCCGGATTTCTCACAAGAGGAAAAAATAATGTGTAATTTGACAAAACGGGAGCATCCTTATTACAGCAGTTTTCATGTATTTGTACCACATCTTTCTTGTTATCTTCCTTTCTTCCTTTGCGCCTTTGCGTCTTTGCGTGAGATTAAAAAATGTGGTTCATTTACCTTAAAATCGCTGTAATTCAGTCTTTGTCTAGAAAATAGCTGATTACTGATTACTGAATACTTACGTGGAATTTAATAGCTTTCCATCAATACCCTGGGATAGATTTTGTTTAAAAAATTCTGAATATCATCAATAAAAGGTTTGAAAACCTAATGATCCAAGAAATATTTTTGATGAAATTGCCGATCCTATGAAGAAATATTGTCGTGATCAAGCTAGAGATGAACTTTGGTTAATGATGGGAGCAGGTGCAACAGCAGGACTCACTGGAGGAATTTCTCCTCTTGGTGCGATCGCCTTTCAAACCAGTTTAGCTGGTGTACAGTATGCTGTAGTTACTAGAATTGCTCAAATTTATGATGTGAATTTGATACCTGCTAGTGGTGCTGGAGCAATGGCCGCAGCAATTATAGGCGTGGGTGGGGGACAATTTTTGTTTAATATGGGCAGTATTATAGCAGGGTTGATTCCTGGTATTGGCTCAGTGATTCAACCCGCAATAGGAGCGGCCGCAGTTAAAGCATTGGGTGAAGTTGCTATTACCTATTTTGAAAATAAGTATCCTCACAAAATCTACAACCCAAAAACAAAAACATTGTAATATCATGTCCTGTTGAATACTTATCATATCTGTTGGGGCTGGTAATTGGTAATGGGTAATTGGTAATTGGGAAAAGGCAATTATTAACCAAAAACCAACAACTTATTCATCAGTGATTACCCGGACTTGATATAACTTGTCTCACCCTAAACTTTCACCCATTTCAAAACATTGGGGTCTTTATTATAGCTGTAGGTAGAACCATCTTGAGTTGTAATAGTTTGACCTTTACTGGCTTTAGTTCTCACAGTCCCCAGTGAATAATCTGTTAATTTCTGCATTTCTTGATGAGAAAGTCCGGTAATAACAATTACTTGGTTTGCTAGGTTGGCTATTTTTGGTGTTGCTATTTCTGACTGATTAGGAGATTGATTATAGGCAAAATTATCTATTGTAATTTCAGCTTTTTCAGCCACATTGATAACAGCAGATTGTAATTTCTGACGTTGATAATCCTGCACAGTTAAAAGTTGCCAACTAGAATCTTGAGAAAGTTCTAAAACCCATTGATGATAATCAAATAAGCTTTCTCGATGTCCGACACTGATAAATGTTGTTTTTGCTTGTCGTAATTGTTGATATAAATTACCTTCATTCTTTAAATCTAAAGCACTGGTAGCTTCATCTAAGATAGTGAAACCCGGTTGAGTAACTAACAATCTGGCAAATGCTAAACGTTGTTGTTCTCCTAAAGATAATATATTTTCCCAAGGAACTTCAGTGTCAAAACCATCTACTCGACTCAATAAACTATCCAGATTAACTTGTTTTAAAACTTCTTTGAGTGCGCGATCGCTGACTATTCGTTCTGTGTGTGGATAAAGTAACTGTTCCCGCAAAGTTCCTAAAATAATGTAAGGACGTTGAGGTAAAAACAACACTTCTTCTAAAGAAGGACGGACTAAACGACCTGTTCCTGAGTTCCACAAACCTGCGATCGCCCTCAACAAAGAACTTTTACCCCTACCACTCGGACCAACAATTAATAAACCTTCTCCTGGTTGTACAGAAAGTGATAAATCTTCCACAATTACCCTTTCATAATTGGGAGTTTGTAAAGTCACACTCTCAAAAGTGATATGATTATCTTCTACTGTTTTGATGGTACTGGCATTTTCTGGTTGTTTAGCGACTTTTTCCAAAGCAGAGGAAAACTCAGACAACCGTTCCACATAACTAGAAAACTGTCCTGAAATGCCAAACTCATTGATTAATTCTGATAGAGAAAGAGAAAACAGATAAGCTGTTAAAGAAGCTTGGCTAATTTCTCCAAACCCTAGTTCACCTCTTAGATATAAAGGTCCAAGAATTAAAAAGGGAAAAACTTCAATTACAGCCTGATATCCTCTATTAAAAATATCTATGTTTCTTTCCCAATTAATTTTCCGTTGAAAAATTTGGATAAAATTATTAAATCTTTTCCCAATAATATTTGATTCTTGTTTCTCTCCTCTAAAAAAAGCTATTGATTCAGAATGATTACGAACATGAGTTAGAGCATAACTATAATCACCCTTTGATTGTATTTCTTCCTGATTAATTTTATTTAACTCTCCTGTCAAGTACGTGCTGATTACATTCCCGACAATTGTGTAAACAAACAAAATAATCGCCACTTTCTGAGAGATAGTCCACAGGATGATTAAAAAAGCTATAAGCTCCAGTATTTTTTCCAGAAAAGTAGCTGAAAAAGTTAAAGCATTCCTGGTAATTGGTTCAATTTCTTGAGCTATGCGCTGATCTGGATTATCAAGATCAGCTTTGAAATTAAGTTTATAATAAGCTTGATTGCTAAAATATTTTGATAATGTATGATTATTTAGCCATTGATACCAATCAAGAGCAATTTGTTTTCTGACTAATTTAGAAAAACCTACCAAAAATGTTACGAATACAAGAGCTACACTATAAACAAATATAGCTTTAAAAAAACTATCAACATTCCTTTCAACAATGATAACATCTACTAAGTAGCGATTGAGGAAGTTAGTAAATACATTGAGACTCACCAGCGCAATTATTAATAATAATAAGAGAATGAGCATTCCCCAGGAACGCATCACATCTGAAAATGCTCTTCCCCCTGACTTACTTGGATACCAGTAAGGTTCAGTGATCGCTTTGACATTTTCCCAAAATTGACTCAAAGCTGAAAAAGGATTTGTCGAAGGTTGAGATTGAATAACTTGAGTTGGCATATTTGAGCAATAAATTAAGTTTCTGAGAATTAAATTTACAGCAGTTTTCATGTTTTTAGACCACAGTAAGGGCGAAGCATTCGGATGATAGTCTGGCGTAAAACCGATAATTAATTGTCCGAATGCTTCGCCCCTACATAAATCAAAATGTGGTTTATTTACCTGAAAATAGCTGTAATACTTATCAAAATAACACTGAGCGAACTGCTTGTTTAACTCATATTACTTAATTTTTGAGTGCGGGTTAAAGCAGTCAGCACTGCATTAGAAACAACAGTTCGTAAACCCCCTTTCTCTAACTCGTAAAGGCCAGCAGCAGTTATTCCTCCAGGACTGGTAACTTTGTTACGTAATACTGCTGGATGTTCATGGGTTTGCAACATCATTTCCACACTGCCAGCAATTGTATACAATACCAGTTCTTGGGCTTGTGTGCGAGTTAAACCTATTTGCACACCAGCATCAATCATTGCTTCGATGTACAGAAACACAAATCCAGTGCCGGCACTACTTAACGCCGTTGCCATATCCAGGTAATTTTCACTTTGAGTAGCAAATTCCTGACCTAGTGCTTGTAAAATAACTTGAGTAAGCGATCGCTGTATTTCTGTTACATTCTCTGATGCGCTCCATACGGTAGTTCCATGACCAATCTCTACTGGAAGATTAGGCATTGTACGCACAATAGCAGCATGATTTAACCCTTGGCACAAAGATGGAATGCTTGCTCCAGCTACTATACTAATGACTAAAGCTTCTGGTGCAATTTTATCCTTGAGCGTAGTCATCACAGAAGCTAAAACTTGGGGTTTCACCGCTAATATGACAATGGCTGCGCCTTGTACTGCTTCTAAATTGGAGCTTGTAGTACGTATTCCATATTTCTTTTCTAAATCCAGGCATCGTGCAGCAACTGGTTCACCAACTATAATTAGCTCTGGTTTGTCAACAGTTTTTGTTGCTAATAATCTACTAATGATAATTTCGCCCATCGTGCCACCGCCGATAAAGGCAATTTGTAAATCTGTAAGCATATATTTTCTTTATTATCTTAGAGGATATCTGAAAAGTAAGAAAGCCCCTACCCTGAGCCTTCCTTTTCCTTAACCGAAGAGTATTGCATCTCTTTTGGTGAGATGATTAGACAAGGGTATGTTTTTTGAATTTCACTACCGATGGTAGGATTAAGATTGACTAGAAAAATATCAAATATATTCACTAGCATTGCTATTCTTTAGCATTCCATTCTGTGGTGTTACTATCATCTAAATTCAATAGAAGATCGCTATTCTGAATCATTTTTAATTGGGTAATTTCTTAATAACTTTAGCCGGATTACCCGCAACTATGGTGAAGGCTTCCACATCTTTAGTGACAACAGAACTAGCACCAATAATAGCTCCTTTTCCGATAGTTACTCCCTTGAGAATAGCTGCATTAAATCCAATCCAAACATGATCTTCTATGATCACTGGTGCTGATTTTACGTCTAGCTCTTTAGCATCTTTAATCAGATTATTTATAATGACAACTTCAACAAATTCTTTGTGTCTTAAAATATGGTTTAATGAATGGGCATCTGTATCATAAATGGTAACATTATCTGAGATTGCCACTTGATTACCAATTTTGATAGAGTTAGCTGATCTAATTCGCGTTCCCTCACCAATATAGCAATCTTCACCTATTTCTATTTTGCCACCATAAGAAAATACAGCCAATTCACCCAAAATTAGTCCATTTTTACCTATCGTAATTAAGCTTTTATCATTCATCCAATTATCACAAGTTCCTAGAAATTTCACAGAACTATCAAAAGTTGCACTATTGGATAATTGTTTGAATTTTTCTAGTTGTTGATGCTTCTCCAAAAAATTTGAAATTAGTAAATATAATTGGTGGGTTAGATTTAACATTCAGACCTCCCAGTTAGCTGAACAATTAACATTGATGTTTCCATTCAATTAATATCCCCCATCTCAGTGATTTTACCTGACCTTCGCAATAACTACACAATAATCGAACTCGGCCTTTCAATTACCGTCTCATCAAGAATTAGGCTGAATCACAGCTTTTAATACAGAACCATGTTCTACATCCGCCAGTGCTTGATTAATTTCTTCTAGTGTATAGGAACGACTAATTAGATTTTCCCAAGCAATATTTTCTCTAGAATTACTGTGCCGTTTTAGTAATTCAATCATGCGGTAAAAATGGCTAAAATCAATTCCCCAAGTCCCGCGAATATCAATATGTTTTAAATTAATTTCTAGGTGTGGATTGATGAGAATTTCGCCTGTATTGGTGTAATGTCCAACAATCACATAACGACCTCCATTTCTCGTCATCGCCAAACCCTCTTTAACAGCAATCGGCACACCTGTAGCTTCAATAGTCACATCAGCACCGTGTCCGTTGGTTAATTCCAAAACCTGCTCAATATGTTGTCGGGGATTATCAGTTTCAATTGTTAGGCTTGCATCTACCCCAAAGGATTGAGCAACTTTTAAGCGACTCTCAAATTTATCAATGACAATCACTTTACCAGCACCGGATAACATAGCGAGAATTGCTGCACTCAACCCCACAGGACCAGAACCTTGAACTACGACATTATCACCAATTTGAATTTGCGCTCTGTCTATAGCGTGTATTGCAGTGGGTAAAGCACACCCTCCAGCAATGAATTGTTTTGGTGAAACTTCTGCGGGTAAAGTGATTACCTTAACTCCTGGTTTGAGGTAAATCAATTGTGACCAACCACCTAGTAACCCATCTTTAGCTGAGTAGGTGACACCATAAACCTTGCGTTGTGGACAGCGAGTGGAAGATTTAGCGACTAAACAATACCAGCAGTTGTAACAGGTTTCATGGACATCAAGAAAAGTGGCGATCGCTCCAGGACGAATTAATTTACCATTAACATCACGAACCTGTCCCCCTGTTTCCACCACACGACCTACAGAAAAGTGTCCAGGAATAATGGGATAAGGTACTCCTTCTAACCGCCCATGCAGTAAATGTACATCAGTACCACAGACTTCAGAATATAGGGTTTCAATAATGATTCCACCTGTTTCCAAAATCGGGTCTGGTAGTTGTTGCACCTCTACTGGTTGCTTAGGTGCGCTCATCACAGCTGCTAAAGGCATGAATTATTTCCTCACTGTAAGTAGTCGTGCAAAATAAATTTTATAGTTGGGAGAGGGAATAGGGAACAGGGAACAGGGAAAAGGAAAAAGCAAAAGTTACAATTTTCATTTCTTCTACCTTCTGCCTTCTGCCTTCTATCAAGACCACAAAATAATTTCACCGTTAGGAAGTAAACCAATTGCTGAGGTGAAAGTTATACGCTGTCCATCCATTGGCTCAACAGCGTGAAAATTGCGGGTATTGAAAATAAACACATCCCCCACATAAGGCTGGAAGGTAATCATATCTGCATCTGCAATCACTGTATCACGGTAGCCGTAGGAATCGAGTTTATATTCGTCATTGCCTGGTTGCCACTGGCGATCGTAAATACGGGTTTTACCGTAATTATTAGCGGAGAATTTCAAGTATAAATTCCAAGAAAGTTGATAAATTACTGTACCAACTTCCCATTCAGATTGTTCTGAGGGAGCATAATCAATATGCAGTTGAGTACCTTGCTCTATTTTTCTAATCAATCCTGCATAATAACTACCATATAATGGTTCTGAAGCAATCCGCACATTTGCTCCTGTACAATCACGGATTTTATCCATTAATCGTTCTAAGGGATTAAAAGAGGCTGCCATGATGGAGTCTCTTAATTTTGTTGTGCGTTCTACTGCTTGAAAATAAGCTGCTTTACTAATGCGATTATATTCAAATACGGTGATGCCAATTCGCTCAATTTTAGGATACACATTTTGATAAGAATCAAAGTTAAACAATTGAGCCTGAGCCACTAAACTATCACACTCTTGCTCTGTCGCAAAATCTTTGATGCGAATTAAAGGAATGCGGTTTTCCCATAGCATCTTTAATGATTCTTTCGTTAGGGAATATTCTTGTTTACTTTCCCAAACTTTGCTTTTAATCTGGTTTTCAGTAATCATGGTTTTGTGCCTGGGTTAAAAAAAATGTGATTTTATTAATGTGATTTCATTGCAGATGAATGATATTGAGATAGTTAGTTAGTCCTATTACCAAATACCATTGGCTCTGTTACCAATTGTTCATCAATAAAACCGCTACCGATGAAGTAAGAAATATAAGTTTTGAGCAATTTTTGGTCTAGTACGGGATACATAAGATTAGTATTTCCTAGTCCATTGATAGTGTTTTCATAATCAATCTGTGATTCGTGGCTTTTGTCTACCTCATTTTTGGGAATAATATGAGACAAAAATCTTAAATTATCTGCATCAGAAATTTGACTCTGAAGTAAAATTTCTGAATGCCATTGTTCTACAGGAATAATCTGTACAGGGTATCCTAAAGAGCGAATTAAGTGAAATAGATCCTTGATTTTAGTAGATTCAGGATTAACTAGGTGAAATGCTTTTCCTAAAGATTCCTTTTGTCCTGATAGATGAACAATCATCTTGCTCACATAGTCTACAGGAGTCAAATTATCTTCCATATTTATATCAGGAACTATTCTCATTTCTAAACAACCTTTGACTAATCTGCAAAATAAATCATCTGTATTACTAATTCCTGTTTGGGTGTTTCCTGTAATTCTTGATGCGCGATAAATAGCCACAGGAAGTCCTAGATCACGGGCTTGCATCACTAATTTCTCTGCTACCCACTTACTTTGGATATAGCCATTATCAAGAGTTTGATATTGCTCAAGAGGATCGGATTCTAAAATTAATCCCGCCTCATTGGGAGAAGATGCAGATAAAACAGATGTGGTGGAAATAAAGTGTAAAGGTTTAACTTTGATCTCACAGGCTAACCGAATGATTTCTTGAGTTCCCAAAACATTAGCAGGTTTTAAAACAGAGTAGGGATAAATAACATTAATCCAAGCACCACAATGATAGATAATATCTATCTGACCAGCTAACTTTTGAAACTCTGATGTGGAAAGACCTAAATATTTTTTCCCTAAATCTCCAACTACAGGAATAATGCGTTCTTTGTCAACTCCTGACCAGAGTTTGTAGAATTTGAGTTGATTTTGTAGCTTTTGTCGTGCCTGTTCAATATCAGTAGCACGAATCAAACAATAAATATCAGACTCAGTTTGTTGCAGGAGTTCATAAAGTAAATGACTACCCAGAAAACCCGTCACTCCTGTTAAAAAGATTCCTTGAGGTTTGTTGTTGTACTCTGTAGAGACGTTATATATAAGGTCTTTACGGATTTGAATGCTGGGATCTAAAACTGCTTCTGCTTTTAAATCTAGGTTAGAGGTGGTAATGGTATTCGTCTGGCTTGTTGCTAGAGACGTTGTATACAACGTCTCTACTAACCCGGCTGCGAGTTCTGCGACTGTGGGGTTTTCAAACAAATAACGTAGGGGTAAATCTATGTGCAAAGTCTCTCTTAACAGAGACATCACTTGCATAGCGCGTAAAGAATTGCCCCCCATGTCAAAAAAGTTGTTATGAATGCCTAAATGTGTTGTACCTAATACACTGCTCCAAATATCTGCTATCAGTTTTTGTATGGAAGTAGTGGGTAAAACAAAGTTATTTAAGTCAATCTCCTGACTGGGTGCAGGTAGGGCGCGACGGTCCACTTTCCCATTAGTTGTGACTGGCAGTGCTTCCATCATGACAAAAGCCGTAGGAATCATATAATTTGGCAGCTTTTGTTTCAAGAAGCTTTGTAATTCATTTTGGGTTAAGGATGGATTATCAGAGACAACATAAGCAACCAATTGTTTATGTCCTGGTTGATCTTCTCTGAGCATTACCACCTGGCAAATCACATCAGGATGTTGAACTAATAGACTTTCGATTTCTCCCAGTGCAACACGAAAACCTCTGATTTTCACTACATCATCAATACGTCCGATAAACTCAATGTTACCGTCGGGTAAATAACGTGCTAAATCCCCTGTTTTATATAATTTTGGATTTTGGATTTGAGATTTTGGATGATTAAAGGGATGAGCAATAAATTTCTCTTGTGTTAATTCTGGACGGTTGAGATAACCCCGTGCTAAACGCTCACCACCAATGTACAATTCACCTTTTACTCCAATTGGGACTGGTTGCAGATTAGAGTCAAGAATGTAAATTTCTGTATTAGCAACAGGACGACCAATAAGGACTGTATTGGTTTTTTCTGGTTGGTAATTTTGCACGTCATAGACGATCGCTGTCACTGAGGCTTCTGTGGGACCGTAGGCATTTAAACAAGTGATTCTATCCCCTACGAATTGCTGCCACATTGCCACTGTTTCCGGTAAAACTGTATCTCCACCTACGGTCAATAAACGTAAACTTTGGGGTACAGTGGCATAGGATTGAGATACTGCTACCATCCATTCATGCCAATAAGCGGAAGTCAAAGTTAAAACGCTCAGTTGTTGTTGTTCTATAAACTGGGCAAAATTAGCAAAGGAAGAAAACAATTGTGTTGGTCTTAATACTACTGTTCCGCCTTTAAACCAAGTGGGGAACATTTCTTCCAGTGCTACATCAAAACCAAAAGCTGCAAATTGTAAAACACGGTCGCTATTTGTCAAACCAAATGCTTCACTAATGGCACTGCTATGATTTACCAAAGCTCCATGAGTTAACATCACACCTTTGGGATTGCCAGTAGAACCAGAAGTATACAATACACAAGCCAAGTTTTCCGCTACTACTTCACTGACCGGATTTTCTGGACTGTGAGAATTGAAAACCGCACATTCTTGATCTAAGACAATGACTTTCACCCCTTCCACTGGCAAGGAATTGAGTAAACTTTCTTGTGTGATCAGTACAGAAATTTGTGAATCTTGGGAGATGTAAGTTAATCGCTGTTGGGGATAATCAACATCTAGGGGAACATAACCACCACCAGCTTTGAGGACTGCTAACAATGCTACAGTCATCGAAAGCGATCGCTCTAAATAAATTCCCACCAAAACCTCTGCACCCACACCCAGAGATTGTAAATAGTGTGCTAATTGATTCGCTTGGGTGTTTAACTGTTGATAAGTCAACTGTTGATCATCAAACACCACTGCTACAGCATCCGGTGTTAATTCTACCTGTTCCTCAAATAATTGATGGAGACATTTACCTACAGGATAATCAGCTTGAGTATCATTCCACTCAACCAGTAACTTTTGTCGTTCAACTGCTGTTAATATTGGCAACTGGTCAATGCGTTCTTGGGGATTATTTACCACTGCTTCCAACAAAGTCACAAAATGACCAATCATGCGCTCGATGGTGCTATGGTCAAACATATCAGTGTTGTATTCCCACACTCCCACCAGTCCGTTATCAGTGTTCTGCATGAATAAGGTCATATCAAATGCAGCAGTCACACCTTTAAATGGTACTGAACTAACGGTTAACCCGTTTAACTCCAACTCAGACACAGGAGCATTTTGCAGGTTAAACATGACTTGGAATAGTGGTGTATGGGATAAATCCCGTTCTGGTTGCAATGCTTCCACTAGCATTTCAAAGGGAAAATGCTGATGAGCATAAGCACCCAAGGACATTTCCCGCACACGAGTTAACAACTCACTAAAACTGGGATTACCTGCCAAGTTGGTACGCATCACCAAAGTATTGACAAAAAAGCCAATTAACCCTTCTATTTCCGAGCGATCGCGGTTAGCAATAGGTGAACCTACTAAAATATCTGATTGTCCTGTGTAGCGATAAAGCAAGGTGTCATAAGCAGCCAACAAGGTCATAAATAGGGTACAACCTTGATTTTGACTGAGTTTGATCAATTTATCAGTTAACTCAACTGACAAGGCAAATTCATGAGTTGCACCAACTACAGTTTGTACAGCCGGTCTGGGGCGATCAGTCGGTAATGATAATACAACTGGTGCGTCTTTTAGTTGCCGTTCCCAGTAAGAAAGTTGACTTTGCAGGACATCTCCTTGCAACCATTGTCTTTGCCAAATCGCAAAATCTGCATACTGAATTGACAGAGGTGTTAAAGCTGACGGTTGACCTTGAGAATAAGCATTATATAGTTGTGTGAGTTCTTGCACAAAAACACCCATTGACCAACCATCAGAAACAATGTGGTGCATACACACTAACAATACTTGCTCTGTCTCGTTCAACAATATTAACTGCACTCTAATTAACGCTTCTGTTTTCAAATCAAATGGTTCAAGAATTTGTTGTTGCGCTAATTGTTGTACCGCTATTTCCTGTTCTGTGATCGGTAAATGTTTAACATCAATTACTGATATTATTCCCTGTTCGCTGCTTCCTGTTTCCTGTTCCCTAATAACTTGAGTTGGTTGTCCATCAACGGTAATGAAATTAGTACGTAAAGCTTCGTGACGATGAATAATTGTTTGTAAACTTTGTTCTAAGACTGCAATTTGCAGATTTCCCAGCAAACGTAAAGCAGTGGGTATGTTGTATAAAACACTCTTTTGATCAAATTGCTCTAAGAACCACAAACGCTGTTGAGCAAAAGACATTGGTAAGTCGGAATTTTTTGCTCTGGGTAAAAGCGGTGGTGCTGATATTTCTAACTTTTCTTGCTGTAACTGCCCAATAATATGCGCTAACTCACCAACTGTAGGGGTAGCAAACAACTCATACAAAGGTAGTTCCACTTTAAAAATGTTGCGGATACGTGAAACTAATTGTGTTGCTAGTAGGGAGTGTCCACCCAGTTCAAAGAAGTTATCATCAATACCTACTTGCTCAACTTTTAGCACTTGCGCCCAAATTTGGGTTAACAGTTCTTCAATGGGAGTACGGGGGGCAACATATTTTTCCAGCAGTGTGCTTTCTAAGTCTGGTGCGGGTAATGCACGTCTGTCTACCTTACCACTGGGAGTTAAGGGGAAGGACTGCAAGATTACAAAAGCACTGGGTATCATGTAATCTGGCAGTTTTGCTTTCATCAATTGCCGCAATGCGCTAACTGTGGGTGTACAGTTCTGATGTGCGACTACATAAGCAACTAAACGTTTATTACCAGGGGTATCTTCACGGGCGATAACACAACATCCTTCCACATCCTCAAACTGGCTGAGTGCTGCTTCCACTTCACCCAACTCAATGCGGAAACCACGTATTTTTACTTGAGTGTCAATGCGTCCTAAGTATTCAATATTGCCATCTGGTAAATAACGTGCTAAATCCCCAGTTTTATACAATTTTGGATTTTGGATTTTGGATTTTGGATTATTAAATGGATTAGGGATAAATTTCTCATTGGTTAAATCTGGACGGTTGAGGTAGCCTCTAGCTAAAGTGATACCACCAATGTACAACTCTCCGGGAATACCAATAGGTACAGGCTGTAAATTTTGATCTAAAAGATAAATCTCCGTATTAGCGATCGCCTTACCAATGGGAGGCAATAGTGGCCAAGTTTCTACTGGAGGAGAAAGTGTAAAGGCTGTAACTGCATGACTTTCCGATGGTCCATAATGATTGTGCAGAGTACAATTACCCAGCTTACTGAACCATTGAGAAATTGCCGGAGTAATCTGCAATTGTTCACCAGCAGTAATAATTTCTTTCAGGTGAGTTGCAAATTTTTCACTATCAACGGCTACTTCCGCGAGTTGTTGTAAGGCAACAAAGGGAACAAACAATCTAGCAACAGCTTTTTCTTCCAGAAAACCTAATAAAGCCAAGGCATCCCGGCGCAATTCCTCTGTAATTAACACTAATGTACCCCCAGAACACCAAGTAGAGAAGATTTCTTGGAAGGAAACATCAAAGCTAATAGGAGCAAATTGCAGGGTTTTTGCGTCCTGTGCGACTGTGGTATTTTGCAATTGCCAGAGAATCAGATTACACAATGGTAAATGATTCATGGCTACACCCTTGGGTTTTCCTGTAGAACCAGAGGTATAAATTACATAGGCTAAGTTATGGGTTTTTACCGCAGAGACAGGATTTTCTTGATTTAATTGGGAAATTACTTGAGTGTCAGTATCTAAACAGACAAGATTTGCTTGATGCTGCGGTAGTCGGTTGAGAAGTGACTGCTGGGTTAACAACACTGAAACTTGGGCATCTTCTAACATGAAAGCCAAACGCTCAGTAGGATATTCTGGATCAAGTGGCACATAAGCACCACCGGATTTGAGAATACCCAATATTCCTACAACCATTTCTAAAGAACGCTCAACACAAATACCTACTAAAACATCAGGTTTCACACCCAAAGATTTGAGGTAATGCGCTAACTGGTTAGCACGGCTATTTAATTCATTGTAGGTCAGTTGTTGATTACCACACTCCACAGCTATAGCATGAGGTGTACGCTCTGCTTGTTCCTCAAATAACTGGTGGATACACTTATCAAGGGAATATTCAGTTTGATTATTATTCCATTCAATTAATAGCTGGTATTTTTCAACTTCTGTAAGTAATGGTAAGTGGGAAATTTGCGCTTTGGGGTTAACAGCAATTCCAGATAGTAATGTTTGGAAATGTCCTAACAAACGAGCGATCGACAAATCATCAAATCGGCTAATATCATAGCTAATTCTTACCAGTAATTCCTGATCAGGAATCACCATCACTGTTAAAGGATAATTAGTTTGCTCGATAGCCTGAAGATTATCTATTGAGAACCCATAATTATTTTGTTGCGCTGCTTCATCAATTGGATAATTATCAAAAACAACAAGACTTTCAAATAAAGACATTCCTCTAGGAACATCACTCAATCCTTGAATATCTACCAATGAGCTATAGGAATATTGCTCAGACTCTACTTGCTGTGTTTGTAAATCTTTCAACAAAGCCAAAACTTCAGTTTCAGGCAAAGTTTGAACTCGTACTGGTAAGGTGTTGATAAATAGTCCTACCATTGATTCTACACCCATCAAAGATGGTGGCCGACCGGATACAGTAGCACCAAAAACTATATCTGTTTCTTGACTGTAGCGAGATAGCAATAAAGCCCAAGTTCCCTGCACCAAATTATTCATCGTTAGTTGATGCTGTCGGGCAAAAGTCTGTAAAGCCTCTGTTTGCTGCGCTGTAAGTTGGATTTTTTGTTCTTTGTAACTAGAATCTAACTGTTTGCGGTTTGAGGATAATTTATCAACTGTTAAAGGCGTGGGTGCGCTAAAACCTTGGAGTTTTTGTCGCCAAAATTCTTGAGCTTGGTTAAAGTCTTGTTGTTGTAACCAACTAATATAGTTACGGTAGCCTATAGCTGGTGGTAGTGTCTTAGTTTCACCTTGAGAAATTGCTTGATAAAAATACAATAAATCTTGGAAAATTAATGGACCTGACCAACCATCAAGTAACAAATGATGGAAATTCCAAACCAATTGATATCTATCTGCACTTAATTGAATAAGGCTCAAGTTCATCAATGATGCAACAGAAAGTTGGAAACCCTTTTGTCTCTGTGACTGCAATAAAGATTCTAGTTTTTGTTGTTGCTGTTGTGGAGATAGCAAACGCCAATCATAAGTTTGTACTTTAACATCTACTTTTCGATACACTAATTGCAGTGGTTTGTCTAATTCTTCCCACACAAAAGCAGTCCGCAAAACCGAATGTCTGGCTACCACTTGCTGCCAAGCTTGCTCAAAGGCTGACAGGTTCAAATTGCCATTTAAAGTGTAAATTAACTGCTCAAAATATGCTTGAGAATCAGGAGTATACAAACTTTCAAACAGTATCCCCTCTTGCATGGGGGAGAGTGAATAAATATCTTCAATATTACGCCAGTTATTTTTCCCTAAACTTGCCAATAGTTGGTCTATTTCTAACTGGTTGAGGTTCACTAATGGGAAATCTGAAGGTGTATGACCTCCATTTTCACCAGATGCACAATGGGCAATGAGATCCTGTAAGGTCTTAATAAATTCTTGTGCCAGATTTTCGATAGTGGCGCGTTGATGGAGATTTGTACTGTACGTCCACTCTATTCGTAGCTGGTCTTCGGCAATAATGCTGTCAATTTCTAGCACATAAGCGCGGTTGTTTTGTAACCCGTGCATTTTTCCCGCAGACTCACTAGCTGGCTGCATCCAAGAAGTGGTATTGACCTGTTGATCAAATTGACCTAAGTAGTTAAAACTGATTTCGGCTTGTGGTAATGTCTTTAGTTGAGTAGCAATTTCTGGATCTTGGATCAAATAGCGCAATAGTCCATAACCAATGCCTTTATTGGGAATAGCCCGCAGTTTTTCTTTAACAGATTTTAAAGCATCCCCCAGAAAAGCATCCCCTAAATTGTCTGTAGCTGGGAGTGCTACCACTACAGGAAAGATAGTTGTAAACCAACCAATGGTACGTGATAAATCTACACCATCAACTATATCTTCCCGTCCATGACCTTCTAAGTTGAACAGGACATTTTTAGAGTTAGTCCATTTGCTCAAAACTAACGCCAAGGCGGTCAGTAGGACATCATTAATTTGAGTGTTGTAAGCTTTTGGTACATCGTGCAGTAAGGCATGAGTTTCTGCCTCACTCAAAGACAATAATACTGTACTAGCTGCGGCAACAGTATTTACCCCTTTTGTATAGTCCACGGGGATGGAAGGAACTGTGGCGCGAGTTTCATTCAACCAATAAGCTGCTTCAGATTTGAGGGTTTGTGATTGGGCATAAGTTGTTAATTGCTCAGACCAATCTTTAAAAGCAGTGGTTTTGGCAGGAAGTTGAATGGTTTTACCTTGTTCAAGTTGCTGGTAAGCAGTTTGTAAATCTTCTAATAAAATCCGCCAAGAAACACCATCAATAGCCAAGTGATGGATAATGATCAGTAATCGCGCCCTTTTTTCCACGCCCAGATGGAAAAAGGCAACTTGCACTAGATTTGCGGTGGGATCTAAACTCGCCTGTAATAAATTTCCTTGAGCTTCAATAGCTGCTGGTTGTTCACTTTCTGGAATTGCTGATAAGTCTATCTCAGAGAAAGCAAGATGATCATTGGGAGCAGAGTAAATCTGTTGCCAAGTAGACTCAGACTGGGTAAACCGTAAGCGCAAAGCATCATGATGTACTAGCAATTGCTGGAATACTTGCTTTAATAGCTCTAGTTTGAGATCACAGGGAACTGAAAGTACAAATGCTTGATTAAAATGGTGTGCTTCTGGGAGATTTTTCTCAAAAAACCAGTGTTGAATGGGTGTTAGCGGTAATGCCCCGGTGACTACTTCTTGTTTGACTTCTATAGTCTTGACTGTACCTGCTACTGCTGCTAATTGGGCAATGGTTTGATTCGCAAATAGTTGTTTAAGTGTTAGTTGCAGTCCCGCTTGTTTGGCTTTAGCGAGAATTTGGATACTAAGAATGGAATCTCCACCGAGTTCAAAGAAGTTATCGTAAATTCCTACTTGCTTGACTCTCAGCACTTCTGCCCAAATCTGCGCTAATATTTGTTCAGTTTGATTACGTGGCAGCACAAAACTTACTTCCAGTCCCGCACGGGAATCTGGTGCTGGTAAAGCGCGACGGTCTACTTTGCCGTTGGGAGTCAGAGGTAAAGATTCTAACATCACAAAAGCATGAGGCATCATGTATTGTGGCAGTTTGCTAGACAGGAAAGAGCGTAACTGGCTAATGGTCGGCGGATGTTGTGGATTTCCGACTACATAAGCAACTAAGCGTTTATCTCCAGGATTGTCTTCGCGGACAATTACAGAGCATATCTGCACATCTTCATGTTGGCTCAGTGCGGCTTCTATTTCTCCCAACTCGATGCGGAAGCCCCGAATTTTTACTTGATTATCAATCCGCCCTAAGTATTCAATATTACCATCTGGTAAATAACGCGCTAAATCACCAGTTTTATAAAGGGTGAGGGACTGGGGACTGGGGACTGGGGACTGGGTGGGATGATTTTTTTCTTCCTGCCAAATGTCCAATTTAATAAATCTTTCTGCTGTTAACTCAGGGCGGTTTAGATATCCTCTGGCTAACCCAATACCACCTATATGTAATTCTCCAGGCACACCTACAGGTACTGGTTGTAAATACTTATCTAAAATGTATATTTCTACGTTGGCGATCGCTCTACCAATGGTTATTTTCTCGTCTTGATCACTACATTTAGCAATGGTCGCACATACACTAGCTTCTGTTGGTCCGTAGGCGTTAAAGAAATTTCTCCCTACAGACCATTGTTTCATTAATTCCACCGCACAAGCTTCTCCAGCCACAATAATAGCTTGTAGTGCTGGCAGTTCTTCCACGGGCATAACTGCTAATGCCGATGGTGGTAGGGTAATATGGGTAATGCCACAATGGTGTAATTTCTCAATTAATGCCTTTCCTGGCATCAGCGCATCTTTTGTACCCAGGTATAAAGCTGCACCAGAACCCAAAGCCATCAATATTTCTGAGATGGAAGCATCAAAACTAAAGGAAGCAAACTGGAGAACTCGACTATCAGAGTTTATACCAAAAGTTTGAATTTGGGCTTGAGCAAGGTTACACAGTCCTTTGTGTTCAACCATTACACCTTTTGGTTTACCAGTTGAACCAGAAGTATAAATTAAGTTAGCTAAATGACAAGCTTTAACTTCACTGCTGGGGTTATTTTGATGGTTTTGGGCGATTTTTTCCCAGATTTCATCTACACAAACCAGCTTGGCTTGATGTTGAGGCAATCTCTCAATTAAATGTTTTTGTGTCAGCAGTACGGAAACTTGAGCATCTTCTAACATAAAACTCAAGCGGTCTTGGGGATACTCTGAATCTAATGGTAGATATGCACCACCAGCTTTAAGAATACCCAAAACTCCGATCACCATTTCCAGCGATCGCTCTACACAAATCCCCACCAGTGTATCTGGTTTTATACCGAAAGATTGTAAATAATATGCTAACTGATTAGCCTGACTATTCAATTGCTGATAAGTTAATTGCTGATTGTCAAACACCACAGCCACAGCATCCGGTGTTTTTTCCACCTGCTCCTCAAATAACTGATGGATACATTTATCAACAGCATAATCAGCCTGAGTATCATTCCACTCTACTAACAATTGATACCGTTCTGGCGCAGTTAATAAAGGTAATTCCCGCACGTTCTGATGGGGGTCTTTGACTATTGCTGCTAACAAAGTCTGAAAATGGCTGATCATCCTGGCAATGGTATCCGCAGCCAAAATATCGCTGTTATATTCCCAAGATCCGATTAATCCCTTTTGTGTCTGCCAGATCGAGAGACTTAAATCAAACTTTGCAGTACCCCTATCTATAATCTCTGGAGTCAGACTAATACCAGGTAACTCTAAAGTATCCAAGGAGAAGTTTTCCAACACAAATAACACCTGAAACAGTGGGTTATAACCCAGAGAACGTTCCGGTTTTAATGCTTCTACCACTTGTTCAAATGGTATATCCTGGTGTGCGTGGGCATCCCAAACCACAGAACGGACTTTTTCTAATAACTGGGAGAAACTAGGATTACCTGCCAACTGGGTACGCAAAACCAAGGTATTGACAAAAAAGCCAATTAATGTATCAATTTCTCGGCGATTGCGGTTAGCAAAAGGTGAACCAATACAAATATCATCCTGACCACTGTAACGATGCAGTACCACAGCAAAAGCTGTTAACAGGGTCATAAACAAAGTTACACCCGACTTTTGACTGAGGTTGACAAGTTGAGATGTTAAATCTGCATTAATATTAAATTCTACAGTAGCACCTGCAAAAGTTTGTTCTGGGGGACGGGGATAATCTGTTGGTAACTCCAACAAAGGAGGTGCGTCGGCTAACTGTTGTTTCCAGTATTCCAGTTGTTTGTCTTGAACTTCTTTAGTTAACCATTCCCGTTGCCAAAGAGCAAAATCAGGGTATTGTATTGTTAACTCTGTTAAAGGACTTCCTTTTCCTTGAATAAACGCTGGATAAAGTGCTTCTAGTTCTTTGAAAAATATCCCCATTGACCAACCATCTATAATGATGTGGTGCATGGTGATAATTAATAGATAGGATTCTTGTGCTTGCTGTAGTAAAGTAACTCGTATTAAAGGTTCTGTGCCTAAATCAAAAGATTTATTAACCTCTTGATTGATAATTTCTTGTACAGCAATTTCTGTGAAGTCCTGCACATCTATCACAGGAATGTCGAGAGTTAAATTAGGTCTAATTACCTGAAAGGGTACACCCTCTACCGTAGGAAAGTTAGTTCTTAAAGCTTCATGACGGCGGATAATTTCATTGATACTTTGTTCTAAAGCAGTCACAGAAAGTTTACCAACAATTCTCAGTTGGAAACTTTCATTATAAGATGTGCTTTCTCCATCCAATTGAGACAGAAACCACATTCTTTGTTGGGCAAAAGATAAAGGTAAATCCTTATCTCTGGCAACGGGAACTAAGGATAAAGAAGTTATTTGTGTAGCTGTTTGTGCTTCTTGCAAAAAAGCAATAATTTCTGCTTTTCGCTCTTTCATTTGCTGCTTTAGTTCTTCCGTCATTGCTCCTTTAGGAGCGCGAAAACGTAACTGACCGTCCTCAAGCCAAATTTTGATATCTAAACTATTGAGAAAAGATAAAAATTCAAATATAGCCATTTTATAAAAAATCCTCTTCGTATTCTTCTTCAAGTGTTTCAGTCAAATTATTTTGACTTTGAGTTACTGTTTGAATTGCTTCTATTGTCTGAGCTAAACCAGCAATAGTAGGCGCTTGCAACAAACGCTGGAGAGACAATTCTAGAGAAAAATCTTCCCGTAACTGAGCAATTACTTGACCAGCTAATAGGGAATTTCCCCCCAATTCAAAAAAGTTGTCATAAATGCCTAAAAGTGGTATGTTTAAAACTTTTTGCCAACATTGGGCAATTTTAAATTCTATATCGTTACGTGGTTCAATCTGCTCCCTGTTATCCTGATTGTTACTTTTTTTAATGAGTCTAGCACGATCTATTTCACCATTTTTGAGATATGGCATTTCTGGCAGTTGTACAGATTCATAAATACAAATATTGCCAAAAGGATCTTGCACTTTTAAGCTTGGTAATTTAACAACCTCCCCAGTATTGGTTCTGAAATAGGCAGTTAATTTCTGTAAATTAAAACTTGATAATTGCCAACGTTGAATATTTTGGTTACTACCATCTAAACCTATCAATAAATTATGTTGTTGATGGTGTAAGCTCGCAAACATTGAAGATATTGCTTGGGAGACTGACATAATATAAGAACCTTTGGCACGGATCAGATTTTTCATCTGATATCCTTCACTCATTCCTGTATTATCCCACATACTCCAACTAAAACAATAGCTAGTTAATTTATTGGTTAATTGATTTTGGGAATTTTGGTAATGAGTAAAACTATCGAGAAAACTATTAGCAGCAGCATAAGCACCCACAGCAGTGCTGCCAAAAAAACCGTGTGCTGAAGAAAAGTTAATAAAAATACTTGCCTGATTTTCTTTTGCTAATTGATGTAATACCCAAGTACCCAATAATTTGGGACGTAGAATTGAGGCTAAGTTTTCCTGGGTTTCTGCTAGTACCTGTTGTTCGTGAAAAGTTCCCGCTAAATGCAATATTCCATCAAGATTTGTACCCCATGTAAATTGAGCTTTTTCTACTACTATTTGCAACTGTTTTAAGTCACAAATATCAACGGACTCATAAATTACTTCGCCCCCAAGTTGTGCTAATTCTTGATAGAGTTGGATGTGTTTTTCTGAAGTTAAAGGAGTTCTCCCAACTAATAATAATTTAGCTTGGTAATGTTTTAACAAATACCGGGCAATTTCAATACCTATACCACCAAGTCCCCCAGTGATTAAATATGTTCCTCCTTGTTTGAAGGTAATTGATGATTGAGGGTTGCTGGAAAAGTTAACTTGTTCTAAGCGAGAAATTAAACGTTGTCCATTTCTGTATGCTATTTCTCGTTCTTTTGAGGATATTTGCATTTCTTGGAGAATTAAAACCCCATTTTTTTCAACTTCAGCAAAGGGTAAATCTATATGGCGACAGTTTATTTGGGGTAGTTCTTGAGGAATTGTTTTTAATAATCCTAATACTGTTGATTTTTCATAAGCTACAGGATCATCTGACGCAATAGCTTGGAGATGAGAGGAAATAAATAATAATTGAATAGTTTGCTCAAAGCCTTGATTTTTTTCTAAGGCTTGTACTAGGAATAATAAACTATATATTCCCTGTGATTGGGCTTTTTCCAAGCTATTAATACTGTTAATTTCTTGATACTTGTCGTAAGTCCAAAGATGCAGAATCTGCCCAATAATGATTTTATCTGCTGCTAGGGATGCAATTAAACGTTGATAATCTTTGGCTGTTTCTTGATTAATT
Organism: Sphaerospermopsis torques-reginae ITEP-024; assembly: GCF_019598945.1. Classification (NCBI taxonomy): domain Bacteria; kingdom Bacillati; phylum Cyanobacteriota; class Cyanophyceae; order Nostocales; family Aphanizomenonaceae; genus Sphaerospermopsis; species Sphaerospermopsis torques-reginae. Next base: position 64,140 of record NZ_CP080598.1, read on the forward strand.
ACATAATGGGAATGATTGATTTTTTGAAATTCTTCTCCAGGTGCAACGGTAATATAGGTCAGTTTATTTTCTGCTAATTTTTGACATAAATAGTCACCGAATCCATAAGCATCGAGAAATACTAAAGTTGTATTAGTAATGTTTAAAGAGGAATTAATATTAATGGGAGATTTAGGTTTCCATACTTGACGGTAAAACCAATTGGGAATGGTGTTGGAATTGCCTAATAATATATCAATTCGTTTAATGATTGATTGAAATTCACCTGTTTGGAAACGTTGGCTAAGTTGAGAGCGTTGAATTTTGCCAATAGCGGTTTTAGGAATAATCTCTTTATCTACGGGAATTAAATAATCAGGATTTATTCTCAGCTTGTTTACAATACAAGCGCGAATTTCCTTGAGGAGAGTTAATAAACTTTGATTATCATCAAAAGCAGTATGGAAAAATATGGCTAATTTGTCAGTATTGCTTCCTGGTTGTCTGACTGCACAAGCACCTGTATAGGAAACTTCTACTCCTGTAATTTCTTCAACAGCAGCTTCTATTTCATGACAATAGTAATTTAATCCATTAATAATAATTACATCTTTGATTCTGCCAGTAATGGTTAAACGTCCTTGATCTAAAAATCCTAAATCTCCTGTATTAAACCAACCATCAGATGTAAAAACTTCTTGATTTGCTTGTGGATTTTGATAGTACCCGATAGTAACAGATGCACCTTTGACTTGTAAGCTACCAATGGTATTTTCTTCAACTACCTGATTTTCGTTATCTACTATTCGCATAGAAAATCCAGGAATAGGTGAACCCAATTCTACAAATTTATCATCATCTGTAGTTGAATCTAGTAAAAAACTATCGGCAAATACGACACCAGAAGATGTTTCAGACATTCCCCAGCCTGGGTGCATTGCGGTAGCTGGTAGGTGATATAACTGAACTAGCTGCAAAAATTTTCTTGCTGTTTTGGCAACTATGAGTTCACCCCCATTATGAATTAATCGAAGTGAAGATAAATTCCAAGTTGGTGTTGGGATATTTTTGTTCTTTTCTAGTTGCTCATTGATTAAGCCATAAGCAAAATTAGGACCCCAGGTCACGGTAACTTGATAATGAGTAATCCAATCTAGCCATCTTGTCGGTTTTTGTAAAACTAATTCAGAGTTCGCATGAATTTGTTGACAACCAACATAAACATCACGTAAATGGAACATAATTATTCCCACAACATGGTCTAGGGAAAACCAATTTAATGTGATATCTTCTCTTGTATAAGCATTCATCACGGTAGTACCAGCACAACGTGCTATCAAGCTACTGTGAGTCTGCATTACGGCTTTGGGCATTCCCGTACTGCCAGAAGTCAAAAGCAAAATTGCTAAATCTTCTGGTTGACTAGGATGTAATTTTACATTTGATTCACCATCTGATTCACATTGACGCAATTGATCAACGGTGGCAATTTTAAAGTTTTCTAAGTTTAAAACTCTGGCAAAACTATCAATATCCCCAGCTAAAGAACCATTGGTTAGTACCAAGGGTTTCTCTAACATCTGCCAAGTATTTTGTAATTTGCTGGCTGTATTATTACCTGGTTCATAAATGGGAGCAATGGATACTGGTACTGGAACAAAACCACCCAGCACACAACCCCAAAAAGCAGAGATAAAATCTTGATTATCTTCTAGTTGAAAAATTACTTTGTCTTGAGGCTTGAGTCCTATTTTTCTTAATCCTGCTACAATTCGTTGGGCATCTTGCCATAATTCTCTGTAAGATTGAATTTTTTCACTACCATCAGATTTGATATAGATAATACTTTTGGGGGAATTTTCGGCGGCTTTTTGTAATACTTCTACTAAATTTTTAGGCGCGTCTGGAAAGTATGGTAGTGGTTCACCGTGACTAATGGCTAACTTTTTTGATGAGGATAGTTTTTTGTCTTCTATTTTCTGACTATGTGTAGTTAGTGGTATTTCTTCTTGGTTTTTGTCATCAAAGTTTGTTGCAGTCTCTGTCAACAAATCTTCTAAATGTAAAGGGGGAATATTTTTAACCACAGGTTCAACAACTACCGCCACCCGCTCAATTTTTGACAATGACTCTATTTGCTTTTCTAAATTTTGCATTACGTCAGAGTCAATTACTTCTAAACTAGCTAAAGCAATTTCATCTATCTGCCCTAAATCTGTTAGGGGTATGGTAGATATGGGTACAAATGCTGTGGGTATTAATTCGTTGGGGAGAATTGTTTGCAGATGAGCTAAAATTTGTTCTGGTGCAAACAAACCCGATGGAACTATATACGCTACTAATTCCTCCTTTAGCTTTTTTGTTTGTTTTTTGATAACTACACAATCATCTACAGTCAAACTCGACCGAATAGCAATTTCTATTTCTTGTTGGTATGCAAAATTTTTGTTTGTTGAAGTTGCTAAAACTTGACTATGGTGATCTAACTGCATTATCTTTATATGTCCTTTATTAAGATTTAATCTGCTACTAATTATTTTTTTTGAATCAATGCCGATTATAAGGTAGAGTGTTCATTTATTTTAACTTATGTTATTGCTTTCTAATTGGTTTGTAAAATTTATACTTACTAAACAGCAATATGATCTCAGGTTTAGCGGTCAACTGCAAGAACATTTTAAACATTTAAGCAGACAGTTAAGACTGTTAACTAGAACATCCCAGTAGAATCATAAAATAATTTTAACTTTTCAGAAGTAAATAATTAATTATTTTAATTCATTATCTGAATTTATTTTGTCTACAGGGATTGACACCCACAATTTAGTCTATTTACACTCTCATTCAAAATGTTATACTATCAATTAGAATTGGAGCAATTGCCGAGAATAGCCAAATTTAATCATGTTTTAATATTTAGTTAAGACGTAGTTTGTTTAGTTAGTTATGCCAGAGATTCAAGAGAGTAGCGTCAAGACGTGGGATTTGTATAATACTGTAAATTTATGTAAATAAATAGCCAGATCAGTCCTATAAGTATTTTAATAAAAAAATCATGGCAAGTTATATTCTCTGTACTCCTTCTGTACTATTACTAATTCGAGATAAAAACTCTGATCAAATGTTAACTATTTACCATTTTTAACCTAAATAACTGGAGATAAAAATTCCGTGGAAAACAAAGTAATTGAACAATGGGTTTTAACCTTTGATGGCCAACATGATTACATAGATTTTGGCAGAAATGATCCTGATCCAGTTTTGTCTGAGGGTATTTCAGGTTTTACAGTTTCAGGATGGATTAATCCCCATCATCTTACCAAAGAAGCTACTACTTATGGAACAAGAAATGTCTTTTTTGCCCGTTCTTCAGACAGATACAGTGATAATTTTGAAGTTGGTGTTAGTCCTACAGGAAATTTAGATATTTACATTGATGAAAAATTTAGCAAATTCATCAAAACTCTGGGTAATGGAGAATTAACCACTGGAGAATGGCACTTTTTCGCTGTTGTTTTCAATCAAGGTGATATTACCGTATATCTTGATCATAATCAATACATAGAATATTTTACAGGTTCTACTTTAAATAAAGCCACAAGTCCGATCACTCTGGGAGGAACTTTACACAATAATATATATTTTTCAGGACAATTAGCCCATATTAGTGTATGGAATTATGCATTTAATCAGGAACAAATTCAGAACCTTCGTTCTGGGCTAATAGTTGGGGATGAAGAAGGATTAGTTGCTTATTGGAAATTAGATGAAGGGGAAGGAACAATTGTCAACAATCAAACTGCAAATACTTATCAAGGAAATTTGTATGGTAATCCTAGTTGGAATTTAACACAAATTACATTTCTGGGAGAATTATCTGCGGAGGAAGAAACCACAACCAACCAACCAGAAGCAACTTTTAATATCCAAGCATCACCTACATTATCTCAAGAACAATTAGCAGAAGATATCAATCAAACAGACCGGAAAAAATATAAAATACTTGCCATTGATGGTGGTGGTATTCGTGGCATGATTCCTGCACTTTTATTAGCAGAAATTGAAAAGCGCACGCAAAAACCGATATTTAGTTTATTTGATTTAATTGCTGGTACTTCCACTGGAGGGATTTTAGCCCTGGGATTAACTAAACCCCGATTAGATACAGAAAATGCTGATAAATTAACCCAAGCTGAATATACTGCTGCGGATCTCTCAGAACTATTTATTGAGTATGGAGTGGAAATATTTTATGAGCCATTATTTCAAAAAATACTTGGACCTTTAGAAGATATATTTTTACAGCCCAAATATGCTTCTACCAGCAGAGTAGAAATGCTCAAACAATATTTTGGTGATAGTCTGATAGAAAATAATCTCAAAGAAGTTTTTGTCACCAGTTATGATATTGAGCAAAGAATACCCATATTGTTTACTAACAAACGGGAAAAACAACAGATAGAATCTCAAAGATCTCGCAATTTATGTGCAGGATTTTCGCTTTTAGATGCAGCATTAGCCACCAGTGCTACTCCTACTTATTTTCCTCCCCATCGCATTACCACTGATCACAATAATAATGGTTTTTATACTTTAGTAGATGGGGGAGTTTTTGCGAATAATCCAGCCCAGTTAGCTATTTCTGAAGCAAAAATTAGTAGTAAACGAGAGGCAAATAGGGTTTTGAATACAAAAGATATCTTAATGGTTTCATTGGGTACAGGTTCACTAACAAGTGTTTATCCTTATAATGAAGTCAAAAATTGGGGAGTTTTGCAATGGGGAAGACCACTTTTAAATATTATGTTTGATGGTAGTAGTGAAGTTGTGGCTGGAGAATTAGAAGGGTTGTTTGCATCTAAGAATCCAGAAACTACAAGTTCTTATTATCGGTTTCAAACATTTTTAGATACAGAACTAGAAGAAATAGATAAGACAACTTTACGCAATATTCGTGAGCTAAAAATAGCCGCCCAGCAGATGATTAATCAAAATAGTAAAACAATAGATGAATTGTGTAGTTTGTTGTTAGAGGATGTCTGAGAAGTATCAGGTTTTATCCAGATTCCCCCGAAAAATTAATCAAAGTCCCCCTTTTTAAGGGAATAAAGGGGGATATACAAGTGTTTTATGCAAATACGAAAAAGTTTTCAGACATCCTCTGAGAGTAAACTAACTGCTGGTGCAATGGGTGACTAACAAACAATAGATAGTTGCTTGGTAAAATAAGCCTTATAAAGTTGGTAACGGGGTAATACGCGATCGCCATCAAAGGTAATTAATCCTAAACTTTCCAGTTTATAAGCATGGATAGGATCAATAACCAGACTTTCTTTAGCAGTAACAACTTCAGTATATGTCCTAATTAAACCAGGATTAGTTAACAGCTTTACCCAATGGTTCTGCAAGTGATAGCGATAAATTCCACCATTGGCGATCGCCTCTTTGATCAAATCTGGTAAACTCATAGCCCCAGAGTGAAGATAATACAAAGTAAGTTGTGTCAGTGCTGGATGACCACCAATAAGAGATATCAATTGTGCCGACTCCTTACCAGCACTCCACCTTAACCCATATCGCCTAGCTAATTCTTCTACCTGTTGCTGAGTAAATTCATGTAAAAGGACAGGTAGTCCAATATTAAACAGAGAGTAATTAATATCTAAACAAAGATACTGTTCTGTTGAATAAGCAACTACTAACCTCAAATTTTTCCATAAATTATTTTGTCGTGATTCTTCATACCAACTACGCAACAAAGCAAAAAATTCCTGAGCAACTTGAGGATATTCAAAAAATCTTTCAACTTCACTTAATACTAAAACTAGAGGATTATTGATCTGCTTGAGAATATAATGTTGGAAGTAAAGACTACAGATTAACTTATAACCCACATCTTCATTCCAATGCTCATTAAGATTGGGAGCTATACCCAGTTTGATAGCAATTTGGCTACAAAAAGAACGTAAAAACTTATTTAAGTCAGTTAAACAATCAGCATCTATCTGGGAAAAACTTAAATTTACAGTGTGATATCCTTGTACATCTGCAAAAGCCAAAATACGTAGTATCAAAGAAGTTTTACCCATCTGTCCAGGAGCGAGAACTTTAATTAAACAACCTGGTTGAGTCACCTCTCGATAAATTAATTCTTCTATCGGTTGACGCTCAATATATAAGGGAGAATCTAACGGTATTGGTCCATCAGGATATGACCATAAAGACGGATTTTCTGTTCGTAAACAGATACTCTCTGATAAACAATCTAATATTTTCGTTTCATTATCTTCCTTTAGGAAGATGTAATCTTCTTCATTAAGTTCTAAATTGAAAGTGTTAAAGCATAATTTTAAAGTTTTTTGGTCTACACCTTTATTAGTTGACCATAAGCGACTGAGAGTTTTAGTAGAAAGCTTGGTTTGGTATGATAAATCCTCTAAAGAGAGGCGTTGGCCTTGGTTTTCTGTAATTTCCCAAGATGATATAGCATCTTGTAAGCGTTGTAGTCCTTGAGGAGATAAAAGGACACCGCGTCTCCTTGTTGCTTTATTTTCTTTTAAAACCATAATCCAAAAAATTGACTAAGTTGGTTAAATTTTATAAGTTTAAAGTTTTTAACAATTTATAGTAGGACTTACGCAAGATAAGACTAAAAACCTGATTTTTCCGTAGGGGTAATTCATGAATTACCCCTACGTTCATTCTGTTTTGCGTAAGTCCTGTATAGTAAAAAATTACTCCATAGATATTTGTAATATGAAATTACCATATTTCGGAAATGCTCTGAAAATTATTCCCCTGGAAAGAGGGAATAGGTAATAGTTTGATCTATCTATCATCCCCAAATTTTCTGATTTCTCAGCCCCTACCCCAAGTAAATATGTTTTATCGCAAATCATAATAGTCATACATAAATTAACGTATGTATTAAAGTTGAAGCACATATCCCAATGTCAGTTGTGTAATTCCTGTCTAAATTCAATCCTAGTATTTCTATTTGATGATGAAAAGCGAGAAAATTCTGAAAAATGTAAAACTCTCTATTCAGTAAATTCCACATCAATCATAACTGAACTATGGTAAAATACAGTAATATTCACTAGCTTTAATCTCCATATACCTTAACTTATGTCTAATAGTCTTGATTTAGCAACCATTATCTTACCTGAAGATATCAAATTAAAACTAGAAGCTTTAGATAATGTAAAATTGTTTACACCAAATTCAGATACTTACATAGATTTTGATGATGATGTACAGATAGATTTAAATAAAATTTTTGACATTCATAGTCAAGTCGAATACATAAATGTGATCTTCGAGAGAATTATTACACAAGTATTTGGTGGACATGAAATTATTATAATTAACCCAAAATGTAAAATATATAAAAATGCTCAAAACATAGAAATTTACTTACAAGGACTACTAAATAATCAAAATATAGAATTAGTGTTTAGTAAAAATCCTATTTTAAAATATCAATTAAATCATGAATTTAGTTTTAGTAAACTGACAAATGCAGTTCCGATCATCAGTAATTTAAACTTAGACGAAGCAGAGTTAATCATATCTAATAATAATCATAATTACCTTCATAAAGAATTAGGTAATATTAACTTAAACAAAGGATTGAATTTTATTGGAAATATTAATTTACAAACCATTTCCAAAAATCTAAGTAAATTTATATACGAATATTTAGAAATTAGAGATTTAGCAGGATTAATTAGCATCAATTCCACAGGAAAAATATGTTTAATAAGTCATATTACAGGACAAAGAAACTTATTTTATCAACCACCATTGCAAGCTGATTTTAATAACTTACTACTCGAATTAAATATTGATCCTGATTTACAACCAAGATTCGGATTAACGGGAAATTTAACTCTTCAAGGTTATGATCCCAGTCAAGAAGATGAACCTAAACTATTTCTTGCCGGTAATCTCTCCCTCGAACCTGAATCTTTAACAGCATATTTTTGTCAACAAGGTGAAAAAACCTGGCATAATCCCTATGGATTGAATGGAACAGAACTACGTAATCTCAGATTCCAAGGAGGGGGAACATATTTACCACCTTACTTTGATAATTTCGGATTCATTGGTGATTTAAGATGGGAAGAAATAGACATAGAAGTAGCATTTCTGATAGATACTAATGATCCTCAAAGATTAGCATTAGTTTTAACTGTCAATCAACCCGTTAGTTTAATAGATTTGTGGCAAGGTCCAGTTACCTCTTTTATTGAAAAACAAGCAGGATTTTCCACAGATTTAGTTAACAAAGCATTGTCATTATTAGAAACCTTAGATAATTTGCAGATTGAATCAGTTGATGCAGATGCAGACGGAAAACGCAACCCATTGATTAAATATGTTCCCTTTCCTACAATCATTGCAGGACAACCCATATCAGAAGGATTAGAAATTAATGGTAAAATTAACGCTTGGGGTCATGAAGCGATTTTACTCCTGCAAGGTAACACAAGTTTAAATAATATTAGTGGTTCGTTAAAAGTTTTTGAAATAGATTTAGGATTTGCCAAAATCAAAGGAGCAGATGATGATAGTTTAGATTTAGCCTTAAAAGTCACACCTACAGAACAGTATCTTCAGGGAGATGGTTATGTAGAATTACTTGGTAACGAAATTGCCAATGTAGAATTTAAAATTACTGCTACAAATGCGATCTTTAAAAACTTTGATTTAAATTTAGCTAATCTGATAAGTCTTGATGTTAATGATTTAATTATAGATATCAAAACTGGCTGTGGTAGTGGTTTTGGAAAAATTTCCCTCTTAGGTAATACCCTAGCAGGTATTACATTTGATATTAATCAAACTAGTATTAACATAAACAATCTGGAAATCAATTTACTTGGTTTTTTAAATCTCAATATTCCCCTGTTAACAGTAAATTTAAATCAACAAATTGCCACAGGTGAAGCAGATATTACCGCCTTTAATCAAGCATTAGGTAAGGGTAAATTATTATTTAACGTTCAAGATGTTTTCATCAAAGATGTATTTTTGAATTTAGTGAATATTTTGAAATTGAATGTTCCCAAATTGAAAGTTGACTTAACCAAGAGAAAAGTTTCTGGTTTAGGGAATATAACTATTTTAGGTAAAAAATTCACTGAGTTAGGTATCATCCTGAATGAAAGAGGATTGAAAGCAAAAAATGATTTTGATTTCGGCATTTTAGCCTTCAATGGTGCTACAGTTACCCTTGGTAAAGACAATCAGGGAAATATCAATAATTCAGCTAGTATTGTAGGTAATCTCAATTTTTTGGGTTATAATATTGCCAACATTAACGCCAAAGTAAATAGTGAAAAATTAACTGCATCGGGTAGCTTTAATTTTGGGGATATTCTCATCCTCAAAGGCATGAAGAATCAGAAAAAAGCCACATTAATACTTAAAAAATCTAAGAATGGTCGTTATAATTCAGTGAGTATCATGGGCAGATTTTATTTGTTAAACCAAGAACTAACATCAGTGAAAATCAGTCAAAACAATGGTAATATCAAGATTTTAGGAATGTCTGTTAATGTCAAGAATTAATTAAAGGGGTTTGGAGCGTTTATAACCCTGCTATCACGCAAGCTTTCAAAAATCAAATGGGAGTTCCATATAAAATTATTTTATAATAATAGCATTAATTTTTGTAATTGATTATAAATAATCTTAACTGTCTTAACTGTCCTTGCATTCTCAGGAAAAATCTGGGAAAAAAGAGGAGTGAATTAGTGTGAACCATTGTACACATATCTTCTCAAATTTTATCAAACATGATGTAGCCAGTGTTGTTATTGGGGAGGAGTTAAGCGTTGAAAATTTCAGCAGTGATGAATCCTCATCAACTAAAAAATAAGGAAAAATGAGGTCATTAAGCAATCAGTCTTATCGCATTGTTGCTATTCCAGGTGAAGGAATTGGTCCAGAGGTTGTAGAAGCTTCCTTAAAAGTTTTGCAGCAAGTAGCTAAACTGGAAGGATTTGCCTTACAGGTAGATTATGGCTGGCTGGGTAAAACCGCCTTAGAAAAATTTGGTAGTTACTTTCCCCAAACTACGATAGAACTATGTAATGGATCTGATGGAATTGTCTTTGGTGCAGTTACCCAAGGTGGACTGCTAGAATTGCGAAAACATTATGACTTTTTTTGCAATCTACGTCCCATTACGATTGTTGATAGTTTGGTGCATAAATCTAGCTTACGTCCAGAGAAAATTAAAGGACTGGATATACTCGTAATTCGAGAATTAGTCAGTGGAATTTATTTTGGCTCTGCTGCACGTGGTTCAGATGAAAAAGGAGCTTATGGCTACCACACCATGCTCTATTACGATCATGAAATACGACGAATTGCTCGTCAAGCCTTGCAAAAAGCCCAACAACGTCGAGGAAAACTAACAGTAGCTCATAAAGAAAATGCCTTACCTAATTTGCCTTGGACTCGTTTAGTGCAAGAAGAAGCAACCGCATTTCCTGATGTTGTGGTCGAACCAATGTTAGTGGATAATTTAGCCATGCAAATGGTGATGAATCCCCAGAGATTTGATGTAATTTTGGCCAGCAATTTGTTTGGAGATATTCTTAGCGATATTGGCGGAGCATTAGTTGGTTCTCTAGGTTTATTAGGATCAGCCAGTCTCAATGCCGATGGATTTGGACTATACGAAGCAATTCACGGTACTGCACCAGATATAGCAGGGAAAGGAATTGCTAATCCTTTGGGAACTATTGGAGCTTGTGTTTTAATGCTAGAGCAGTGGGGGGAAAAAAGAGCCGCCCAAAGAATTATGGCAGCACAAGATCGAGTTTTAGCTCAAGGATATCGGACGGCGGATTTATCTCCTCAAGGAGAAGAAATATTAGTCAATACCGAACAATTAATACAGCTTTTACTAGAAGAAATTTATAATTTACACAAGCTAGAACAAAATTGAGAAATTGAGGTGCTGCATGAGTCTTATAAATAAAGAAGTAAATAACAAAGTTTTATATTTAGGGGATGATATTAATACAGATGATATTATTCCTGCCAATCGAGCCACAACTTATGATCCTGATATTTTAAAACAATATGCTTTAGAACATTTGATAGGAGTAGGAGAGTTATTAAAATATAATGTAATTGTCGCTGGGCAAAATTTTGGCTGTGGTTCTAGTCGAGAAATTGCCCCTGTTGCTTTGAAAGCTGCGGGAATTGAAAAAATTCAGGCCAAATCATTTGCAGAAATTTTTTATCGCAATAGTATCAATATTGGCTTAAATTTAGAAATTTTAGAGGAACAACAAGAGAATCCTGTAGTTGATGCGATCGCCCAAGCAGGTGGACTCATACCATTTAATCATCAGCGTCGTCAGGGAAAAATTACCATTCCCAAAAGTGTCACTCCCCAACGACCCATGACGTTAGTAGAAAAACTTCTTGCTAAAGCTTCGGGTAATGCTTATGTCCGTCCTGGAGAAGTGGTTTTTGCTCAAGTTGACTTAGCTTTATCCCATGATGCGGTAGCAGGACCTGTAGCCACAACATTTTATAAACATTACGGACAAGAAGCAAAACTGTGGGATGCTCAACGGGTAGTATTAGTAGCAGATCATTTTATCCAAGTTAATGACATTCGCAATGATCAAAAAGCCAATGTCATGTATCAGGAAATGCTAGACTTTGCCCAAGAGCAAGGATGTCATTTATTTGATATTGTTTCTCCCGGTGAAGCTGCTGGTATCTGTCACGTTTTACTCCCAGAAAAAGGATTTGTCCGCCCAGGAATGATCATTGCCGGTACAGACTCCCATACCTGTACTTACGGAGCATTAGGAGCTTTTTCTACTGGTGTGGGGACTACAGACATGGCAAATATATATGCTATGGGGGATATGTGGATTCGCGTCCCCCCCACATTGGTATTCGATTTATCTGGAACTCTACCCCCCCATATCAGTGCTAAGGATATTATCTTGTTTATCCTGGGACAAATCGGCTGTGCTGGTGGTACAAGCAAGGTCATGGAATTTAGAGGATCAATACTCGAACAAATGCCTTATGATGAACGCCTAACCCTTGCTAATATGGCCATTGAGTGTGGAGCAATCTGTGGCTTAATTGTTCCCGATGACACAACCCGCGACTATGTTAGAAGTCGCTCTGATCAAGAATTTGAAGAATTTGTTGGCGATGCTGATGCTGAATATGAAAAAGTGTATAAATTTGACCTCAGTAATCTAGAGCCGCAAGTAGCCCGTCCTCCCAAACCAGATCAAGTAGTACCTATCAGTCAGCTAGAAGAAACCCCTATTACCAAAGCTTTTATTGGTTCTTGTACAGGAGGTAAATTATACGACTTAGCCCAAGCAGCCGAAGTTTTACAGAATCATCGAGTCGCGGATGGTGTAAACTTGTTTATTGTTCCTGCTTCCGTAGAAATTCGGGAAAAAGCAGAAGCATTAGGATATATGGACATTTTTAACCAAGCAGGAGCAAAGATTCTCAAATCAGGTTGTGGTGCTTGTATTAATTCTGGAATGGGCGTTTTAAACAAAGAAGAAACGGGGGTTTATGCAACCAATCGCAATTTTAAAGGACGCAGTGGTGATCCCACAGGCAAAAATTATTTAGCCTCACCCAGAACGGTGGCCATTTCCGCGATAAAAGGCAAAATTAGTCATGTTCTTGATTAATTCTTGATTGAAAAAAATATGATGAAAAATTAAATTGCTGGATACAGATTGAATAAAGGGGGTAAATTGTATCTAACTTAAAATTAGAACAAGTATCAAATCTGTTTGTGTATCTACAATAACTCCAATTTCATAAAACTCAGAAAATTGAAAACAACAATATCAAAATATTAGGTGAGTACAGTGGATGAAATTATTAAAAGACTTGCCGGTTTAGGTCTTCCGGGAATCATTCTTTTGATTTTAGCAGTCGCATCAGCAGGTAGTAATGCTGCTATTGTTTCTGTGCTGACAGCAGCGGGGGGACCTTTTGGTATAGTTGGCGGAATAGGGTTACTGGGTTTGGTAAAAGTTATAGGTGATATGGTTACAGATTATGGAATTGAAGCTATGATCAAAGCCGTTTATTCAGAACGTAGCAAAACCGAAACTTTGCGATCGCTGTTCTACGAAATTCAAGATTTACCAATTTGCCAAGAACTAAAACTAAAGTTGCAAAATCATCTAAAATCAGAAAATAAAAAATATTTACCATCTTTAAGAACTGTAAATATATCATGCGTGAAAATAGAAAACGGTCATGTTATTAATTAAAATAAAGGGTTATATCATTACATATCAACATCATATTTTAGCTTTCAATTCATCAGCAAATTGTTGGCCATGATACAATTAATGATTTTTAGTGTTTTTTAGTGTTTCCTGATCAATTTATTGAATTGACGAGTTGTATAGATTGAGGTTGAATAGGAAAGAGAATGTTAAAAAACTAGCTAGATTGGCTCTCAAGAGAAATTTATCTTCTCTTAGTCTAGATACGGCAATAACTTCTTGAACTATAGAGACTTCCATCTCATACCACCAAGCAAATTTTCACTAGCAATTAACCAACAATTAACCAACAATATTAGAGGATATTAAGTGATGAACATGGACGAAATCGCAAAAAAACTAGCTGGACTAGGTCTTCCTGGCATAATTCTTGTAGTTTTAGCAGTTGCATCAGCAGGTAGTAATGCTGCCATTGTTGCAGCACTCACAGCAGCAGGAGGACCATTTGGTATCGTAGGTGGTATAGGTTTACTTGGTCTCGTAGGGGTTGTAGGAGATACAGTAGGCGCTTATGGAATTGAAGCTATTCTCAAAGCAGTTTATTCAGAACGGACTAAAAACGAATCTGTCAGAGCGCTCGTCAAAGAAATCAATGATTTACCCATTTCCGACGAGCTAAAAACCAAATTGATAAGTCACGTAGAATCAGAACCTAATACAGCGACAGAAGCAGAAGTCGTGGAAGAACCAAGAACAGTAGAAATTGTGGACGAAGATGAAGAAGTAGCAGTAGAAGCATAATTTAATCCTGAAATTTGGTGACATTCTTAAATAAATGCCACTAAATAAAGGTGTGTTTTAAATTTCTACCTTGGTAAAAACAATCTCACCAAAATTAGAGATAATATAAAAATGGCCTCTGAGTTCGATTATACCTTATTAATACCTCAAAGGCCATTTCTCTAAAAATCAAATCTAAGGGAGCATACCAAATGTGTAAGTTTATTTTTTTTGATTGAACCGCAAAGGACGCAAAGTACACAAAGGTAAGAGGGTTTCAGAGGGTTGTTGGTGTAGCGGCGTTTATTTTTCCAAAGTTGGGATGCTCCCAAATCTAACAATCAAAACAGTCATGTTTTTGAGAAAATCTCAACATGATAGCCAATCATGAAGATAATAAAAATCATCAAAACAACAAATAATCATTTGTTATTACCTGAATAAAACTATCAATTTATATACAGAAATCATGGAGGAAATGGTGATTAACTCAACTGATAATCTGGAGAATTTGCCCGGTTTAACTGAGCAAGAAAAACAGCAAATATTGGTGGAATGGAATAATACCACGGTAGATTATCCTCAGCATTTGTGCATACATGAATTATTTGCAGCACAAGTGGAAAAAACCCCAGATAATATTGCTGCTGTTTTTAATGGTCAAAAACTTACTTATCAAGAGTTGAATCACCAAGCTAATAAAGTAGCTCATTATTTACAATCTTTAGGTGTAGGAACAGAAGTTTTAGTAGGGATTTCTGTCGAACGTTCCCTAGAAATGATCGTTGGTTTACTGGGTATTCTCAAAGCAGGTGCAGCTTACCTACCACTAGATCCCACCTATCCCAAAGAGCGGATATCTTTCATGCTCTCAGATTCCCAAGTACAAGTATTATTAACTCAGCAAAAGTATGTGGAAAACTTTGCTGAAAGTGGTGTAAAAACAGTTTGTTTGGATCAAGATTGGGAATTAATTGATAGCCAAAATTCGGAAAATCCTACCAGCAATGTCACAGCAGAAAACCTCGCTTATGTAATTTATACATCTGGTTCTACAGGCACACCAAAAGGAGTTGCTGTACCCCATCGGGCAGTAAATCGCTTAGTATGTAATACCAATTATGTACAGTTTACAACCACTGACCGCACTGCCCAAGCTTCCAATACTTCATTTGATGCAGCCACCTTTGAAATTTGGGGTTCTCTATTACATGGAGCTACCTTAGTCGGTGTACCGCAAAACGTTCTCCTTTCACCCCTAGACTTTGCCGACTACATCAGTGAACAAAGAATTAATATCTTATTTTTAACCACTGCCTTATTTAATCAATTAGCTAACATTGTTCCTCAAGCATTTAAAGACCTGCGATACTTATTATTTGGTGGTGAAGCTGTAGATCCGAAAACAGTCAGAGCAGTTCTGACAAATGGCGCACCCCAGAATTTATTGCACGTTTATGGACCGACTGAAAGTACAACATACTCCTGTTTTTATCCAGTAGAAGATGTACCAGAAGGTAGCACAACATTACCCATTGGTCGCCCCATATCTAATACACAAATATATATACTTAACGAGCAACTACAACCTGTTCCCGTAGGTACTCCAGGGGAAATTTATATTGGTGGAGATGGTTTAGCGCGAGGCTATCTCAACCGTCCAGAGTTAACAGCAGAAAGATTTATTTCTCATCCGTTTCCTAATCCAAAATCTAAAATCCAAAATCCAAAATTGTATAAAACGGGGGATTTGGCGCGTTATTTACCAGACGGTAATATTGAATTTGTGGGGCGAGTTGATAACCAAGTCAAAATTCGCGGTTTTCGGATTGAACTAGGAGAAGTTGAAGCAGCTTTAAGTCAACACCCAGACATACAACAAGCAGTAGTAATTGTCCGGGAAGATGTTCCTGGTGATAAACGGTTAGTTGCTTATGTTGTATCCGAGCAAAAATCCCCTGTCACCGCCACAACCTTAAAAAACTTCCTCGAAGACAAGCTACCCGCTTACATGATTCCAGCCGCTTGGATGGTGCTGGACTCCTTACCCTTGACCCCCAATGGTAAAGTTGATCGTCGTAGTTTGCCAGCCCCTGCTCGGACACGCCCTGATTTAGAAGCAGCTTTTGTTGCACCCCGTAACTCTGTTGAAGAACAGTTAGCAACTCTCTGGACTGAGTTATTAGGACTGGATGTAGTGGGAGTCAATGATAACTTTTTCTGTTTGGGTGGTCACTCCCTGATTGTGACGCAAATGATTTCTAGGGCGCGGGAAATGTTCGGGGTAAATATATCTTTTGCTCAAGTATTTGCTAACCCCACCATAGCTGCTGTAGCTCAACTCATTGCCCAAGGTGGTGAACAAACCCAATGGGAACGCCCCACCATTCAACACATTGCCCATGAAGGACTTGTACCAGTTTCCTTTTCCCAAGAGCGCATTTACTTTGTCCATAAATTAGCACCAGAAAACAGCGCCTACCAATTCCAGGCCACAATGGACATTAGAGGCAAACTGGATTTTGAAGCTCTAAAACGTTCTCTAGATGAGATTGTCAGACGGCATGAAATCTTCAGGACAACTTATCAAGAGGTGAATGGTAGACTGTATCAAGTAATTCACCCAAATCCAGGAGCCGCTTTTAGAGTCGTTGATCTGCGTGACATTCCTGAACCGGAGCGACAAATAGAGGCACAAAAGTTAGTAGAGGCAGAACTTCTCACACACCTGGACCTCACCCAACTACCCATAGTGCAATGGGCGGTATTTCAGTTAAGCGACCAGGATTATATATTGACCCATGTGGAGCATCACATGGCCCATGATGGCTGGTCATTTAACGTCTTTTTAAGTGAGTTGGTAGCACTGTATGAAGCTTTCTGGGCGGGTAAACCTTCCCCATTACCGGAATTAAGTTACCAGTTTGCTGACTTTGCTACTTGGCAGCGTGAATGGGCGAAAACTCCAGAAGCTCAAGCGCAGTTAGTGTATTGGCAACAACAGTTAGCAGGGATGCCTCCGTTGTTGGAATTACCTTACGATCGCCCACGTCCCAAAGAGCAAACCTATAATGGCGAACACGCCAGGAGGGAATTACCCGTTGATTTATGCGAATCCCTGAGAGCTTTCAGTCATCAGCAAGGTGCAACCTTATTTATGACGATGTTGGAAGCTTTCATCATCCAGTTGCACCGCTACATTGGACAAGATGATATTTTTATCGGTTCTGCGGTTGCTAATCGCCGGATGCACCAGATTGAAAAGATCATGGGTATGGTTGTGAATAATTTGGTTTTACGTACCGACGTTTCAGGAAATCCCACAGTGCGGGAATTACTTGATCGGGTGCGTCAAATGACAATGGAAGCTTATGCTAACGAAGATGTACCCTTTGATAAAGTGGTAGAAGCGGTGAAACCAGTTCGCAACCTGAGTCATAATCCGCTATTTCAGGTGATGTTTAGTTTCCATAACTCTGCCAAACCTTATTTAAAATTCCCTGGCTTTGACTTCACTTTGCATGAACCAGCTAATAACAAATCTGCCAAGTTTGATCTTGATTTCTTAGTTATCCCCCGGTTTGAACAAAGCGTCCAGCACGGTGCGAAAACGGGAGCAAAAGGAATTACCTTGGATTTGGAATATAACAGCGACTTGTTTGATGCTGAAAGCATGGAAGCGATGCTAGAGCAGTATGAACAGGTATTAATTGAGATGGTAGCGAACCCAGATCAACGAATTGGCCAAATACCTCTAATTACCGCATCACAACAAAAATTATTAGGGGAATGGAATCAAACAGAGAGGGAAACTACACAGAGTCAGTGTATCCATAAGGTATTTGAACTGCAAGTAGAATTAACACCGGATGCGATCGCTGTAGAACAGGACGGTAAAAAATTAACTTACCGAGAATTGAGCGATCGCGCTAACAAAATTGCCCACTATCTGCAAAGTTTAGGAGTTAAACCAGAAACCTTGGTAGGTATCTGTGTTGATCGTTCCCTAGAAATGATTGCTGGTTTATTGGGTATTCTCAAAGCCGGTGGTGCTTACGTTCCCATTGATCCTGCTTATCCCCAAGAACGTATATCTGAGATTATCGCAGATACCCAACTCGGTATTTTACTCACACAAAATAGATTCCAGGAAAAACTAACAGGTTATAGCAGACAAACCATTTGTTTAGATACAGATTGGACAAAAATCGCTACCCAAAGTCCAGCCAACCCAGTTAGTGACGTTCAACTCCATAACCTAGCTTATATTATTTATACCTCCGGTTCTACGGGTAAACCCAAGGGTGTAATGATTGAACATCGTTCAATGTTGAACTTTGTCACCACTGCCATTGATGAGTATGGTATCAATGCTCAAGATCAGGTTCTACAATTTGCCTCTGTTTGTTTTGATACATCCATAGAAGAAATCTTCCCCTGTCTTGCTGTTGGTGCAACCTTGGTGTTACGCACTGAAGAAATGCTCAACTCCAGCGATGATTTTTGGCGGTGTTGTCAAAAATGGCAGTTAACAGTTTTGGACTTACCCACAGCATACTGGCATCAATTAGTAACAGAACTGCAACCCCAAAACTCACCCATTCCTGGAAGTTTGAGAACTGTAATTATTGGTGGGGAAGAAGTTCACCTAGAAAAAGTGCAACATTGGCATAATTGCACAGCGCATCTTTCCCCAGCACCCCAATTATTTAACAGCTACGGACCCACAGAAGCCACAGTAGTCACCACCTTAGAGCGCCTCACCCCAAGCAATACTTCTGTGAGTATTGGTAAACCCATTAGTAATGCCCAAGTTTACGTTTTAGATCAATATCAGCAACCTGTACCTATAGGAGTTCCCGGAGAACTACACATTGGGGGAGCAGGACTGGCTAGAGGATATTGGCAACGTCCAGAACTCACAGCCGAGAAATTTATTGAGAACACAGAAGGGAATCGCCTATATAAAACCGGGGATTTAGTCAAATTACGCAGAGATGGTAGTTTAGAATACCTGGGACGGGTTGACAATCAGGTAAAAATTCGCGGTTTCCGCATTGAGTTGGGAGAAATTGAGACAGTATTAAGACAACATCCCCAAGTGTCTCAAGCTGTTGTCATTGCCCATCAAGAAACTACCGGACAAAAGCGACTGGTGGCTTATTTCGTACCCCAAAACCCCTCTCCAAACCTCTCCCCTACAAGGAGAGAGGCTTCAGAAATTCCCCCTTCCCTTGTAGGAAAGGGGGCTAGGGGGTTAGGTTTTCCACATAGCGTGGATGAACTGCGCCAGTTTCTCAAACAGAAATTACCAAATTTCATGGTTCCGAGCGCGTTCATGGTGTTAGATAGCATACCCATGACCTCTAACCAAAAGGTAGATTATCGGGCTTTACCAACACCGGATTTTTCTCGCAGTGATGAAGATAAATTTGCAGCACCACGCACATTAATAGAAGAGAAATTAGTGGCGATTTGGTCAGAAGTGCTGAGAATAGAAAATGTTGGCATTCACGATAATTATTTTGAATTGGGTGGAGATTCAATTCTGAGTATTCAGCTAGTTTCTAAAGCGAATCAGGCGGGTATTCAAATTGCTGCTAAACAGTTATTTAGGTATCAAACTATTGCTGAGTTAGCGACAGTAGCGGGTATGACTCGCCAAATCAACGCCGAACAAGGTTTAGTAACTGGTAAAGTTGGTTTAACACCGATTCAAAAATGGTTTTTTGAACAGAAATTACCAGAAATCAATTACTTTAACCAGTCAGCATTGTTAGAAGTTCCTGCTGATTTGCAACCTGAATTATTGCAGGAAGTGGTACAAAAACTTTTGGGACAACATGATGCTTTGCGATTGCAATTTGTCCAGGATGAGGAAAACTGGCAACAAATCCAAACCGATGTCAAAGAAACAGTACCATTAAGCATCTTTGATTTATCGCTTCTGTCAGCAGCAGAACAGGAAACAGCGATCAAAGCTAAGGATACAGAACTGCAAGCTAGTTTGGATTTAGCGAAGGGAGAAATTGCCAAATTTGCATTATTTCAATTAGGCAAAGATCGCCCCAGTTGTTTACTTTTGGTCATTCATCACTTAGCAGTTGATGGAGTTTCTTGGCGGATTTTATTGGAAGATTTAGCCACAGCTTACCAACAAATAAGCCGGGGTCAGACGATAAAATTACCAGAGAAAACAACATCTTGGAAATATTGGAGCGATCGCTTAACAGAATACGCTCAAAACCAAGCTGTGAAAGAGTTAGATTACTGGGTAAATCAATCTAATATTGCCAATAAACCTTTACCAGTAGACTATTCTGGGGCTGAAGAAAATAATACTCTAGCCTCAACTGCATCTGTATCACTGGCGTTAAATGAAGAACAAACCCGCGCCCTGTTACAAGATGTACCTGCTGCTTACAATACCCAAATTAATGATGTTTTATTAACAGCTTTAGTACAGAGTTTTACCCAATGGACAGGAGAAAATTATTTACTAATTGATTTAGAAGGACATGGAAGGGAAGACTTATTTGAAGATGTAGACCTTTCAAGAACTGTAGGTTGGTTTACCACATTATTCCCTGTGGGTTTAGAAATCAAAGAAAACCAACCAGGGGAAGCTTTAAAATCAGTGAAAGAACAACTGAGAAGCATTCCCAACCGGGGTATAGGTTATGGTGTCTTGAGATATTTAAACACAGACACCAGCATCCGCGAAAAATTAGCTTCCTTCCCAT
Organism: Sphaerospermopsis torques-reginae ITEP-024; assembly: GCF_019598945.1. Classification (NCBI taxonomy): domain Bacteria; kingdom Bacillati; phylum Cyanobacteriota; class Cyanophyceae; order Nostocales; family Aphanizomenonaceae; genus Sphaerospermopsis; species Sphaerospermopsis torques-reginae. Next base: position 84,898 of record NZ_CP080598.1, read on the forward strand.
CAGCGCAAGTTAGTTTTAACTACCTGGGACAATTTGATCAAGTTCTGAAAGCATCATCAGTTTTAGGTGAAGCTAAAGAATTTAAATCAGAACAAAGTGGATTAAATCGTCGTAGTCACCTATTAGGAATTAGCGGTTTTATTCGGGCTGGAAAACTAGAAATGACTTGGGCATATAGTGATAAAATTCACAAAGTAGAAACTATTGAAAGGTTAGCTTCAGGATTCATGGAAGCATTAACAACCCTCATAGATCACTGTCAATCAAAAGACGAGCAAAGCTATACACCATCTGATTTTTCAGCCGCTAAACTCAATCAGCAACAGCTAGATAAATTTCTAGCAAAACTCAACAAGAAGAAGTAAATAGGTAATGGGTAATTGGTAATTGGTTAAGTCTCATCCTGTTACCTATCACCCATCACCTGTCCTTCTTTCACTGTCACCTGTCACCTGTAACCTGTAACCTGTCACCTATCCCCAAGAGGAAATTGTATGCAAAGTATCGAAGACCTTTATGAACTTTCACCCATGCAACAAGGGATGTTGTTTCATACCCTTTATGCACCAGAATCAGAAGTTTATTTTGAGCAGTTACTTTGCATCCTCTCTGGGGAATTGAATTTTTCTGCATTCCAAAAAGCATGGGAACAAGTTGTAGCCAGACATTCAATATTACGCAGTGCTTTTTTCTGGGAAGAAATAGAAAAACCCTTGCAAATGGTGAGTAAGCAAGTGGATCTTCCCTGGGAAAAATTGGATTGGCGACATTTAAAAAGTGATGAACAAAAACAGCAATTAGAGGATTTTTTGGTGAGCGATCGCCAAAAGGGATTTGATTTAAATCAAGCTCCTTTAATGCGTTTTACCATCATTCAATTAACTGACAATACCTATCAATTTATTTGGAGTCATCACCATATATTATTTGATGGTTGGTCAATGCAAATTGTTCTCAAAGAAGTTTTAGCTTTATATGAAGCAAATCAACGGGGTGAATATTTAAGATTGTCACCCGTTCGACCTTATAAAGAATATATTGAATGGTTACAAGAACAGGATATTGAAAAAGCTAAACAATTTTGGCAACAAACACTACAAGGTTTGCAAACACCTACTATTTTAACTGGTAAGAAAGGACAAGGAATATATCAAGAAAAACGTTTTCAATTATCGGAAAAGGTAACTGAAAAATTGCAAAATGCGGCACGACAACATCATTTAACATTAAATAATTTAGTCCAGGGAGCATGGAGTTTATTAATTTCCCGCTACAGTGGCGAAAAAGATGTAGTTTTTGGGGCAACTGTATCCGGTCGTCAACCTGTAATAGAAAATATAGAATCAATGGTGGGATTATTAATTAACACCATTCCCACCCGTGTAAAAATTGATAATCAAAAACAAATATTATCTTGGCTGCAAGAATTACAAACTCAAGCAATAGAACAAGAACAATATAGTTATTTTCCCCTGGCAGAAATTCAACAAGTAAGTGATATTCTTCCCGGAATGCCATTATTTGAAAGTCTGTTAGTCTTTGAAAATTATCCTGTAGATTCCAGTAAACAAGACACACAAAAAACATTAGAAATTAGTCATCTCAGTTGTTTTGAAAGAACAAACTACCCATTAACAATAGTCATTAATCCTGGTTCACAATTAGGAGGTAGATTTGTTTATGATACTAGCTGCTTTGATGAACAAACATTAGTCCGCATGATTGGTAGTTTCCAAACATTGCTCACAAGATTTTCGGAAAACCTACAACAGAATATTTCACAAATATCTTTACTCAGTGCCGAGGAAGAACAAGAATTAATACTTTTAGAGAATCATCAAAATCAAGAAAATATTAATTATCAATGTCTTCATGTTTTATTTGAAGAACAAGTACAGAAAACACCTGATAAGATTGCAGTTGTTTATAAACAAGAAAACTTAACTTATCGGGAATTAAATAACCGTGCTAATCAATTAGCAAATTATTTAAAATCATTAGGAGTTAAACCAGAAACTAGGGTAGGAATTTGTGTTGAACGTTCCCCAGAAATGGTAATCGGAATACTTGCCATTCTCAAAGCTGGAGGGGCTTATGTACCATTAGATCCAGCTTATCCTACAGAAAGACTAGCTTTAATGTTGGAAGATGTACAAACACCCATCTTACTAACACAAACTCATCTACAAAATAGACTCCCACGAAATCAGCAAATGGTGGTGAATCTTGATACAGATGGGGAAATTATCGCCCAATATTCAACAGACAATTTACCCTGTGAAGTTACTCCAGAAAATTTAGCTTATATTATTTATACATCAGGTTCAACAGGAACACCAAAAGGAACAGAAGTTCCCCATCGTAGCTTTATAGGTTTTATGTTTGGGGTTGATTATATTCACCTTGATGAAAACCAGATTTGGCTACAACATTCATCTGTTTCTTGGGATGGACTCACCTTAGAAATGTGGCCACCATTGCTTTATGGTGGACGTTGTGTACTTTATCCAGAAAAAATTCCTACAGCAGAACAATTAACCCAAATAATTCAAGAACAAAAAGTTAATACTCTTTGGTTAACTTCTGCTTTATTCAATCTCATAATTGATACAATGCCACAAGGTTTATTAGGCATTAAACAACTGCTTATTGGCGGAGAATCTTTGTCTATAAATCATGTACGTCGTGCTTTAGCACTATTACCAGAAACCAAAATCATCAATGGTTATGGACCTTCAGAATGTACAGTATTTACCTGTTGTTATCCCATTCCTGAAAAACTAGCGGAAAATATTAATTCCCTTCCCATTGGTAAACCCATTGGAGACAGAACAGTTTATATATTAGATACTCATTTACATAGAGTTCCTATTGGTGTCGCAGGTGAATTATATATAGGTGGTGCGAGTGTTGCTAGAGGTTACTTAAATCAACCAAAATTAACTAGAGAAAGATTTATTTCTAATCCCTTTATGGAGGGAGATACCCTTTACAAAACAGGAGATTTAGTTCGGAGTTTACCTAATGGAAATATAGAATTTATTGGAAGAATTGACACACAAGTAAAACTGCGTGGTTTTAGAATTGAATTAGCAGAAATAGAAGCAGTTTTAAATCAACATCCTGATATTCAACAAGTTGTAGTAATTGCGCGAGAAGATGAACCAGGAAAGAAATTATTAGTAGCTTATTTAGTAGCACAGGATAATGTAGCAACTCCCAGCAGTTTGAGAAACTTCCTTAAATCAAAACTGCCAGATTACATGATTCCTGCTGCTTTTGTATTTTTAGATAATTTACCATTAACTCCTAATGGTAAAATCAATCGCCGTGCTTTGCCAATTCCCGATCATACGCAAAGAAATTTAGAAGTTAATTTTGTTCCACCTAGCACCGATACAGAACAAGAATTAGCAGCTATTTGGACAGAAGTTTTGAACTTAAAACAAGTAGGAATCCATGATAACTTTTTTGAATTAGGAGGACATTCCCTACTTGCTACTCAAGCAATTTCTCGTTTAAGAGAAGTTTTTTCTTTAGATTTTCCTCTGCGTTATTTATTTGAAAATCCCACCATTGCCGAACTTGCCCAAAAAGTTACTGAACAACAAATTGAGCAAGCAGAAAATGATGAACTGGCAAGGATTTTAGCAGAAGTAGATCAACTATCAGAAGAGGAGGTGACACAGCAACTAATGTTTTAATAATGTTTTAATAATCAGTTTTAATAAACAATTGTGGCGATTTGATTTAAGCAAATGCAAAATTACCAGGAATAAGAATATGTCAAACACTATTACCTTATCAAATATTGCCGCCAAAAAGGAATTGATAGTTACTTTATTTTCTGCTGTTGATTCCTCTGATTGGAATTTACTCAAAAATTGCTTTGACGAAAATATCATCTATGAACGTCCAGGTTATCAGCCTTTTATTGGACTTGATAAACTGCTAAATTTTTATCAATATGAGAGAATCATTGCCTCTGGTAAACATTACCTTGAACATATTGCGGTTGACAATAATCATGGTGCTTGCTGGGGCAAATTTATTGGTATCCATAAAAATGGCTCTCCCATTAATGAAGGCTTTGCTGATGTTTATTCCTTTGACAATGGCAAATTTAAAACTCGACGCAGCTACTTCTTTAGACCAGCAGTATAATTAACAAAATCAACAAAATCTCTGATATAGCTACCTCTAATAATTGACTGATTGTAAAATTTCTTCTTTCTCTGTGTTCTCTGTGCCTCTGTGGTTCTATAAAAAATAAATTAACACAAAAATGAGCGACTTACTAAAACAACTTGAAAAATTATCACCAGAAAAACGAGCATTAGTTTTACAAAAACTCAAAAAGCAACAACAAATCCCACTCCTCAAACCAGTATCACGGGAAAAACCCCTTCCCCTCTCCTTTGCTCAACAAAGACTGTGGTTTATTGACCAACTAGAAGGAGAAAATGGTGTTTATAATGTGCCATTTTTCTGGCAGATTAGCGGTATTTTAAATATTAATGCTTTAGAAAAAGCCATTTTAGAAATTATCCAACGCCATGAAATATTACGCACTAGCTTCTCTATTGTTAATGAATCACCCATACAGATAATTCACACCCAACCTGAATTAAAAATAGAAGTCCTAGACTGGCGACAAGTACCAGAAAAAGACAAATTCAGCAAAGCTAAACATTTAGCAACAGCAGAATTACAACAACCATTTGATTTATCAAAAGCTCCTTTATTGCGAGTAAAATTACTGCAACTAGCTGATCAATCTCATTTGCTATTATTGGTGATTCATCACATAGTTTGTGATGGTTGGTCAATGGATATTTTCCGCCGAGAATTATTCACTCTTTACACCGCTTTTTGTAGTGGGGAATCTTCTTATTTAGCGCCATTATCTTTACAATATGCTGATTTTGCTCACTGGCAAAGATCATATTTACAAGGAGAAACTTTAAATAAACAACTCAATTACTGGCAACAACAATTAGCAAAAATTAACCCATTATTAGAACTACCTACAGATTATCCCCGTCCATCAGTCCAAAGTTTTCGCGGACGTAGTGAATTTATACAAATTGATCTAGATTTAACACAAAAATTAAAGCGGTTAAGTCAGGAGTCAGGAACGACTTTGTTTATGACTTTGCTGGCAGTATTTACGCTGTTATTGTCTCGTTATAGTAGACAAGATGATATTGTAGTTGGTTCTGCGATCGCCAATCGTAACCGCAAAGAAATAGAACCCTTAATTGGCTTTTTTGTCAATACTCTGGCTTTGCGTACCAACTTACAAGGAAATCCCACTTTTTCAGAATTACTGCAACGGGTAAAACAAGCAACTTTAGATGCTTATGATCATCAAGATTTACCCTTTGAAAAATTAGTTGATGAATTAGGATTAGAGCGATCGCTTGCTCATCATCCCCTCTTTCAAGTTGCTTTTGGTTTGCAAGCTGGAACTCCAGAGAAACTAGAAATTCCTGATTTAACTCTCACCCGCTTTGAGTGGGAAAACACCACAACATTTTTTGATTTATCACTAATCTTCCGGGAAACTCCCCAAGGTTTAACCGGAGAATGGGAATATGCAACTGATTTGTTTGCAGATACAACTATTCAAAGGATGGTGCGCCATTTTGAGGTTCTGCTAAAGCAAATTATTGATAATCCCCATCAATCAATTAATACTCTATCTTTGCTGACTCAAGATGAAATTCAGCAACTACAAACATGGAATCAAACAGAAACAGAATATCCTCAAGATAAAACTTTTGTTGACTTATTTGCAGAACAAGTTATCAAAAATCCTGATAAGTTAGCTGTAGTTTTTGCATCTGAAAGTCTAACTTATCAACAGTTAAATGCAAAAGCAAACCAACTAGCTAATTATTTAATTGAAAATTACCAAATTCAACCAGATACCTTAATTGGTATTTCTGTGGAACGTTCTTTGGAAATGATTGTTGGTATTTTAGGGATTCTGAAAGCTGGTGGTGCTTATGTACCCATTGATCCCAACTATCCCCAAGAACGAATTGAGTTGATGTTAGCAGATTCTGGAATATCGGTTTTATTAACTCAAAGTTGTTTAGTAGATAAATTACCTTTAGATAGTTTAGAAAATACTGTTAAAGTTGTTTATTTAGATGAAGAAAGAGACAAATACCCATCACCCATTGTCAATTGTCAATTGTCAACTGTCAATTACAATAATTTAGCTTATGTAATTTATACCTCTGGTTCAACAGGTAAACCCAAAGGAGTAATGATTGAACATCAAGCAATTGTTAATTTAGCTTTAGCTTGGGGTGAAAAATTCCAAGTTAAAAATGAAAGTCGTTTACTACAATTCGGTTCTTTTAGTTTTGATTTATCTATTGGTGAAATTGCGACTGCTTTATCAGCAGGTGCTTGTTTATATTTAGGTCATAAAGATACTTTATTGCCTGGTGAAAGTTTAGTTGAATTTTTAATTGAACACAAAATTACTCATGGGTTTTTATCACCTTCAGCTTTATCTGTTTTACCAAAAACAAATTTCCCAGATTTACAATGTCTGACTGTTGGTGGTGAGGCTTGTGCGGCTGAATTAGTAAGTCAATGGGGAACAGAACAATATTTATATAATTGCTATGGTCCTACAGAATCTACAGTAACGGCTGCTATTTATCTTTGTCAACCCAATGGCGAAAAACCACCAATTGGTAAACCATTACCTAATATCCGTATTTATATTTTAGATGCTAATCATCAACCATTGCCCCCAGGAATACCAGGGGAATTATGTATTGCGGGAGTAGGTTTAGCGCGGGGTTATCTTAATCGTCCTGATTTAACAGCTACAAAATTCATTGATATTAAGTTATTTGGTAAATCTGAACGGATTTATAAAACCGGTGATTTAGCTAAATGGAATAATCAAGGCTATTTAGAATATTTGGGTCGCATTGATGAACAAGTAAAATTACGGGGTTTTAGAATTGAACTGGGTGAAATAGAATCACTATTATTACAACATCCATCAGTTAAAGAAGCTGTGGTGATTTTATATGAAACTGACAACAATCCCCGGTTAATTGCCTATATTACAGAGTCAGAAAAAACCGCGAATTTGGCGGTTGAAGTGAGAGAATACCTCAAAAATAACTTGCCAAATTATATGGTTCCCAGCCAGATTATGGTTTTGGAAAACTTGCCTCTGACTGCTAATGGGAAAATAAACCGTCGTGCATTACCAGCACCAAACACAACAACTGCTGCTGATGTGGAAATACCAGCAACTCCAACAGAAGAAATATTAGCTAGTTTATGGCAAGGTTTGTTAAAAGTTAAGTCTATTAGTCGTAGTGATAACTTTTTTGAGTTGGGTGGAAATTCTTTATTAGCAACACAATTAATTACCCGCATTCGTGACGGTTTTCAGGTAGAAATACCTGTCCGTAAGGTATTTGAACAAAGTATTTTATCTGAGTTAGCGCGGGAAATTGATAAAGCATCTAAGAGTGTCATTTTACCTGCGATCGCACCTCAACCAGACCATGAACCAAAAACCCTATCTTTTGCCCAATCACGACTTTGGTTTTTAGCCCAGTTGGAAGGTCAAGGAACTTCTTCTACCTATAATATGCCGATCGCATTCCAAATTGACGGTAATCTCAATGTCAATGCTCTGCGGCAAAGTTTAACTTATTTATTAGAACGGCATACAAGTTTACGCTCTTATTTTCCTGGCTTCAAGGGAGAACCGCAAGTATTAATCACCAGATTAAACGATATAGAAGTTCTGGAAATTGCTGACTTGCAAACACTCGACCCCAAGACGCAAGCAGAGGATGTACGCAAGTTAGCTGATAGTCATGCTCAAGAACCCTTTGATTTAAATACTGGTCCTCTGTTTAAAACTAAACTACTGCAACTGAGCGAGCAAAAAAATGTCCTGCTGATTAATATGCACCACATTATCAGTGATGGCTGGTCCATAGGTGTATTTAAGCGAGAATGGGAACAAGCTTATGCTGCATATACTGCGGGTTCTATACCAAACTTGTCACCGTTGCCGATTCAGTATAGCGATTTTGCAGCTTGGCAGCGCAATTGGTTACAAGGGGAAACTTTAAGAAATCAGGAAAATTACTGGCAACAACAACTAGCTGATGCACCCAGCTTACTAGAATTACCTACAGATTATCCCCGTCCCGCACAACAAAGTTATCAGGGTAAGGGATATAAACATCGTTTGAGCAAGGAACTAACACACAAATTAAAAGTTCTTAGTCAACAACATGGGGTAAGTTTGTTTATGACCATGTTGGCTAGTTTTAATATTTTACTATCCCGTTACAGTCGTGCAGAAGATTTATGTGTGGGTACTGTAATTGCTAACCGCACCCATCGAGATATAGAAGGATTAATCGGCTTTTTTGTCAATACCTTAGTATTGCGGAGCAAAATTCAGTCAGAGCAAGGATTTATTCACCTACTCCAACAAACTCGCCAAACTTGTTTAGAAGCTTATGCCCATCAAGACATTCCCTTTGAATATCTGGTAGAAAAACTGCAACCAGAACGCACCCTCAGTTATAATCCTTTATTCCAAGTGATGATAGTATTGCAAAACATGGAAGGTGCAGGAAAGTATGTGAATTTAACAGGGTTAGAGATTCAAGAATTTAAACAAAACTATCCCTTTGCTAAATTTGATTTGACTCTTGATCTTTGGGATAGAGATGGTCAATTAGACTGTATGTGGGGATATGCTACCGATTTATTTACAGAAGAAACTATTAAACGCATGGCGGGACATTTTGAAGTTTTGCTGACAGCAATTACTGAAAATCCCCAACAGCCAATTTATCAGCTACCCATCATCACTCCAGCAGAAATTCAACAGCTACAAATTTGGAATCAAACAGACGCAGATTATCCTCAAAATCATACTCTGATGACTCTGTTTGCACAACAGGTAGAAAAAACCCCTGATCAAATTGCAGTGGTGTTTGCAAATCAAAGTTTGACTTATGCACAACTGAATCAAAAAGCTAATCAATTAGCCCAAAAAATATCTAATTATTTAATTCAAAATCACCAAATTCAACCTAATACTTTAATTGGTATTTGTGTTGAACGGTCTTTAGAAATGCTGATTGGGATCTTTGCTATCCTCAAAGCAGGTGGAGCTTATGTCCCAATTGATCCGAGTTATCCCCAAGAACGTATTAATTTAATATTAGAAGATAGTAATGCTGCTATATTACTCACAACCAAATCTCTACAAAAACAACTTCCTTTAGAACACTTGAAAAATACTACTCAATTAGTATTTTTAGATGAACTAGAGCAAGGAAGTCAGGAGTCGGGAGTTGGGAGTGGGGAGGTTTTTAATTACCAATTACCAATTACCAATAGCCATGATTTAGCTTATGTTATTTATACCTCTGGTTCTACAGGAAAACCGAAAGGAGTAGCGATCGCCCATTCTAGTGCTGTGGCCTTTGTTAAATGGGCGCATTCGGTCTTTAATGCAGAACAACTTGCAGGTGTCTTAGCATCAACTTCTATTTGTTTTGATCTCTCAATTTTTGAAATTTTTGTTCCCTTGACTCAAGGTGGTAGTGTGATTTTAGTAGAAAATGCCATCTACATTGAGCAAGCACATCAAAGTCCTATACCCATAACTTTGATTAATACAGTACCCAGTGCGGCGGCGGAAATGCTAAATATGAATGCTATTCCCTCCACTGTGCAGGTGATGAATTTAGCTGGAGAAACATTAAAAAATAGTTTGGTACAGGGTTTATATCAAACCACATTGATCAAAGAAATTTATAATCTCTACGGACCTTCTGAGGATACAACTTACTCAACATTTACCAAAGTTGCCAAAAATGCTGAGAATGAACCAACTATAGGTAAGGCGATCGCCAATACTCGCATCTATATTTTAGATCAATATAATCAACCCCTGCCCCCTGGTATTCCTGGAGAACTTTGCATTGCAGGTACAGGTTTAGCACAAAGTTATTTACATTGTCCTGAAACTACCGCCGAAAAATTCATAGAAATAGAATTATTCGGTAAACAGGAGCGAATTTATAAAACTGGTGATTTAGCCCGATGGCTATCTGATGGTAATCTGCAATATTTAGGCAGGATCGATCATCAAGTTAAACTGCGTGGTTTTAGAATTGAATTAAGTGAAATTGAAACCGCCTTAGTCAAACATCCTCAAATTCAAGAAGCAGTTGTTTTATTGCGGGAAGATAAAGAATTTGATCAACGTTTAGTAGCTTATATTGTTCCCACAAACACAAACAACACCAGCCCAAGCGAACAAGTAGAATTATGGGCATCAGTTTTTAACAATAGCTATTCTCAATCATCAACCCCAACCGATGATCCGACTCTGAATATAGCAGGTTGGCAGGATAGCTATACAGGTGAACCAATTCACCCATCAGCGATGCAAGAATGGCGAGATACAACTGTTAACCAAATTCTCGAATTTGCACCCCAAAAAGTATGGGAAATTGGTTGCGGAACAGGGATGTTATTGTTTAAAATTGCCCCCCATTGTCAACATTATTTGGCTACAGATTTTTCAGCAGGTGGATTGCAATATATTGAACAACATTTACAACAACAGTCTCTTGAGAAAAAAGTTACTTTAAAAAATAGAACGGCTCACGAATTTGATAGCACTCAAACCAATGCTTATGACTTAGTAATTTTCAACTCTGTCATTCAATATTTTCCTTCTTTAGATTACCTGTTAACAGTCATTGAAGGAGCGATCAACACTGTCAGCTATCAAGGAAAAATCTTTATTGGCGATGTGCGAAATCTCCATTTATTAGAAGCTTTCCATACCGCAACTCAATTTCATCGCGCCCCTGATAACTTATCAATTCAGGAATTACGCCAACAAATTCAAACCAGCATTCGCAATGAAGCAGAATTGCTGATTGATCCTGATTTCTTTATCGCTCTCAAACAAAGATTTCCTCGCATTACTCACGTAAAAATTGAACTGAAACGGGGTGAAAATCTGACGGAAATGAACCGTTTTCGTTATGATGTGGTTTTATATTTGGATGGGTTAGATCCTGCTGTCACTACAAAACCCCAATTGTTAGATTGGCAAGAACAACAACTAAATTTAGACAGAATCAAACAAATTTTAACAACTGGGCAACCTGATGTATTGAGCATTAAAAATATTCCCAATGCTCGGTTAACTTCAGAAATGAAGTTGTTAGAAACAATTCCCCAATTAGCAGGAACTGTTAAAGATTTAAAAGCAATAATTTCTCAAAGTTCATCAGGTATAGAACCCGAAGCTTTCCGCACTTGCACAAGAGATTTACCTTATACACCTTTTATTCAATATAGTTCTACAGGTTTTGCTTTTTACGATGTGGTTCTGCAAAGGAATATACCAGGGAGAGAGACAATACCCAGATTTAACCAATGGGAAAATTGGCGGATGAAACCTTGGCAACATTACGCCAATCAACCTTTGCAATATACCATTACTCAAATTGATCCAAATGTATTAGAAGAATGGCGAGATTTTCTAAGTCAAACTTTGCCAGAGTATATGATTCCCAGCCATTTTATAGTCTTAGAAAAACTACCACTCACACCAAATGGCAAAGTAAACCGTAAAGCCTTAACTGAAGTAGGTAAAACAGTTGTATCTACAGATATTGAAGTTCCTGTAACAGAGACAGAAAAATCCCTGGCACAAATATGGGCAAAACTGCTGAAATATGAAGTCATAGGCAGACAAGATAATTTCTTTAACTTGGGAGGACATTCATTATTAGCAACCCAACTGTGTTATCGCATCCGCGACACTTTCAAAGTAGAATTACCACTGCGTCAAGTATTTGAAACTCCCACCTTGATTGACTTAGCAAATTATTTGGATAGCTGCCTTTGGGTTAATTCCGCAACAGCAGATGTACAGCCTTTAAACTCAGACGAAGAGGAAATTGAACTATGACCATGACACAAAATCAACAAGTAGTTTCATTAATGCTTCGTTTGCAAAATATGGGCTGCCGAATTTGGGCAGAAGATGATAAATTACGGATTCGTACTAGCAAAAATGCCCTAACGGCGGAACTCAAGCAGGAAATTCAAAACAATAAAGCAGATATTCTCGCATTTTTGAAAGCTGCTAAAAAACAAGTTGTTGCTACACAGTCTATTCCTAAATTAAGTCCTGACTCTCCCAAGCTGCTGTCCTTTGCTCAACAACGCCTCTGGCTATTGGCGCAACTCCAAGGGTCATCAGCGGCTTATAATATGCCGATCGCTCTCCAATTAAACGGCGATCTGAATATTGATGCTCTGCGCTCTAGTTTGGCTTATTTATTGAATCGCCATGAGAGTCTGAGGATGTATTTTCCTACGGTGGCAGGAGAACCGCAAGTAGCTCTGGGGACCGGTGACTGGGGACTGGTGACTGGGGACTGGGAAGAAGTAGGGGAGAAATTTTTACAATTCTCAAATATCCAAGATTTAATTGATGCTTATGCACAAGAACCATTTGATTTAAATACTGGACCTTTGTTTAAAACTAAGCTGCTGCAATTACAGGATCAGAAATATATTTTGCTGATCAATATGCACCACATTATCAGTGATGGCTGGTCAATGGGTGTATTTGTGCGGGAGTTACAGCAAGCTTATACTGCTTATTCTCAAGGTAAAATCCCAAATCTTGCACCCTTACCGATTCAATACAGTGATTATGCAGCTTGGCAACGTCAATGGTTACAAGGGGAGATATTAGAAAAGCAAATTAATTACTGGAAAAATCAACTAGGTGATTTTTCTCCATTACTAGAATTACCAACAGATTATCCCCGTCCAGCACAACAAAGTTATAAAGGCGATCGCTATATTTATTCTTTTACACCAGAATTAACTACTGCTGTTAATGCTTTTAGTCAACAGCAAGGTGTAAGTTTATATATGACTTTGTTGGCTACTTTGAGTATTTTACTATCTCGTTATAGTCGCCAAAATGATTTGTGTATTGGTTCTCCCATTGCTAACCGTACCCATAGCCAAACTGAAGGATTAATTGGCTTTTTTGTGAATACTTTGGTCATGCGTCAGCAAATTAAACCAGAGCAAAGTTTTATTGAGTTTTTACAACAAACTCGCCAAACTTGTTTAGATGCTTATGCTCATCAAGACGTTGCCTTTGATGTTCTGGTAGAAAAATTACATCCAGAACGCAGTATGAGTTATAATCCTTTATTTCAGGTAATGTTGGCACTAGAAAATAATCAAAATCCAGACTTTGATTTAGCTGGGTTAGACATGGAATTGTTGGGAGTCAAGAGTGCGATCGCTAAGTTTGATTTAACGCTGTTGATAACCGAGTCTGACAACCAATTAAACTGCTCTTGGGAATATGCTACAGACTTATTTGCACGGTGTACTATCCAACGGATGGCGGAACATTTTGCAGTGCTGCTGAAGGGAATTATTGATCATCCTCAACAACCGATTTATACTCTACCTTTGATGACAGGAGAAGAACTGCTAAAACTACAACGCTCGAATCAAACTCAAACCGATTATTTTCAAGATAAAACTTTTGTTGATTTATTTGCAGAACAAGTTCTCAAAAATCCTCATAATATTGCTGTAGTTTTTGAATCTCATGTACAAGGCAACAGGGAACAGGGAACAGGGAACAGTAAAGAATTAAACACTTTAACTTATCAACAATTAAATGCAAAAGCCGAGCAATTAGCTGATTATTTAATTGAAAATTATCAAGTTCACCCAGATACTTTAATTGGTATTTCTGTGGAACGTTCTTTAGAAATGATCATTGGTTTCTTGGGTATCATGAAAGCTGGTGGTGCTTATGTACCGATTGATCCTAATTATCCCCAAGAACGGATTGAGTTGATGTTAGAAGATTCGGGAATATCGGTTTTATTAACTCAAAGTTTTGTAGTAGATAAATTACCTTTAGATAGTTTAGCAAATCCTATTGAATTTGTTTATTTAGATGAAGAACTAGACAAGTACCCATCACCAATTGTCAATTGTCAATTATCAACTGTCAATTACAATAATTTAGCTTATGTTATTTATACTTCTGGTTCAACGGGAAAACCCAAGGGGGTAATGATTGAACATGGTGGACTGGTAAATTTAATTTTGGCAGTTGATGAAATTTTGCAAATTCAACCCCAAAGTCGTGTACTACAGTTTGCTAATTTCAGTTTTGATGCTTCCATTTGGGAAATTGCTCCTACCCTTTCCGCAGGTGCTTGTTTATATCTCACAAAAAAAGAAAATCTGTTACCTAGTCAAGAACTGATTGACTTTTTAACTGAATATAAAATTACTCATGTTACCTTACCACCTTCAGTTTTATCTTTGTTACCCCACGCAACCTTACCTGATTTGCAAATTTTAATTACTGGTGGTGAAGTTTGCCCCAAAGAATTAGTTACCCGATGGGCAAAAGGAAGAAGTTTTTTTAATGGTTACGGACCAACGGAATCTACAATTTGTACTAGCATCGCTCTTTGTCAACCCAATGGTAAAAAACCACTTATTGGTAAACCATTATCTAATCTCCGCATCTATATTTTAGATGCACATAATCAACCATTACCTCCTGGTATTCCTGGAGAATTGTGTATTGCTGGTGTTGGTTTAGCGCGGGGTTATCTCCATCGTCCTGAATTAACCGCCGAAAAGTTTATTGAAGTAGAATTATTCGGGGAAGTTGAGCGAATTTATAAAACTGGTGATTTAGCAAGATGGAAAGATGATGGCAATTTGGAATATTTGGGGCGCATTGACGAGCAGGTAAAATTACGGGGTTTTAGAATTGAACTGGGTGAAATTGAATCACTTTTATTACAGCATCCATTAGTTAAAGAAGCTGTTGTCACTTTATATCAAACTGATAGTAATCAAAGTTTAATTGCTTATGTAACGGGAATTGATCCTGATTTTGGCAGTAATTTGAAAAAATATCTCAAATCCAGTTTACCTGATTACATGATTCCGGCTCAAATTGTTGTTTTGGAGCAGTTACCTTTAACTCCCAATGGCAAAATTGACAAGAAAGCTTTACCTATTCCTAATGTGGGAATTGCTGGTTTATATGTAGCTCCACGTAACAAAGTTGAAGCACAATTAGCACAATTATGGTCTACTGTTCTTGAACATCAAGAAATTGGCATTCATGATAACTTTTTTGACTTAGGTGGACATTCTTTATTGGTGATAAAATTGCTCAATAATATTCAAGAAATGTTTGGGCAAAAATTGACTTTGAGCAGTTTATTTCAAAATCCTACTATTGCTCAACTAGCAGAACAAATTAGTAATAAAGAGAGTAATAAAGAGGTACAAAAAGCCCATCCTGATGTGCTGTTATTTCAACCCCAAGGAAATGCAAATCCTCTGTTTGTTGTACCAGGAGCAAATGGACATGGTTTCTATTTTCAAGATTTGGCTATCAACTTAGAAAATCATCCAGTTTATAGCCTCGAAACTCCAGGCAGAAATGGCATTGGTAAAGTTCCCGATTCAGTAGAACTGCATGGCAGTCAACTAATTGATTTATTAAGTCAAAAACAACCTCAAGGACCATATATACTGGCAGGATATTCATCAGGTTGTGCCGTTGCTTTTGAAATGGCTTGTCAACTGGAAAAACAAGGTAAAAAAGTAGAATTACTGGCTATTTTAGACGCTGGTTTAGTTACTCACCCTGAATATTTAATTAAGAGAACAGATATTGATTGGATTTGGCAATTACTCCAACGAGCGGAAACTGTCAAGGGAGTTTCTTTAGGTTTAGAATACACTGATTTAGCGGCTCAAAGTGATGATCAAGCTCGTTGGGATTTAGCAGCAGAGTTTTTATATAAAAAGAATGTTCTACCAGAATACTCCAGCCTTGATTTACTCAAAACCAATATGCAGGTAATGAAACAACTAACAATTAATTATGCAAATTATCGGCCTTCTCATCAAATTTCTGCGCCCATTGTTTTATTCCGTGCCGAAGAAGTTTATGACATTGTTTTACAAGAAATCCGAGCTATTTCTAATTACGATTTACCGGACTGGGGATGGCAAGCTTACACAACAAACCCTGTGAAGGTAATATCTGTACCTGGAAATCACGGACGGATGCTTTATGAACCGAATGTCAAAACCTTAGCCTCACACTTACGGCTGATGATGATTTAATCAATAAATCACCCATAATCATCAACCTGACTTTTTTAATTTTGCATTTTAAATTGGGATAAAAAAATGAAAACTCTGCCAATCAAAATTTCTGATGAAACCCTGCGGGATGGAGAACAACAAGTTGGTATTTTTTTCTCTCTACCAACCAAACACAAACTTGCTCATCTGATTGCACAAACAGGAGTCAGTGGATTTGCCATCATGCCGAGTGTTTGTGAGCAAGAATCAGAGCTTGCCAAAACATTAATATCAGATGGATTAACTCATCTGATTACTGCTTCTACGATGATGGGAAAAGAGTTCATTGATCAGGCGAAAAACTATGGAGTTAAGCGGATCATTCTCTTCCATGCTGTTTCTGATCGCTTGCTGTTTTTACGCAATCCCCATGTCCGTTTGATGAGCGAATACCAAGGCAAAACCATTGATGACGATATCCCATCTCACATCATCAATAAGATTCGTCAAGATGCGCTTGATGTGATTGTGGAAAATCTGCGCTATGCCACACAAGTTGCAGGACTAAGAGTAGAATTTGCGGCTGAGGATGCTTCTAGAGCAGATTTCGACTTTTTAGTACAGTGTATCCGTTCATGCGGTCCTTATATTGAACACTTCCTACTGTGTGATACGGTGGGGGTTCTGAGTCCAGAAAAGAGCTATATCTGGATCAATGATTTATTGCAATCCACTACAGGGGTAGAATTAGGGGTACACTACCACAATGACATAGGGTTAGCTTTAGAAAATACTCTCCAGTCCGTGATAGCAGGGGCGACTATAGTATCAGGAACATTTTGTGGTATAGGAGAGCGAGCCGGAAATGTTGCTCTAGAGCAAGTGTTAAATGGGTTGCGTGTCCGTTTTGGTATTGAAGTGGAGGGTATAAACTATGATGCTGTTGAGGTAGTCACCAATTATATTGAGCAAATGGGGATTAGTCCTGCACACCCCTATTCTCAAACTGCACAAAGTCACCAATCAGGTATTCATGTCAACTCTCTGTTTCGTGATCCCCTGAGCTATGCTATATTTCCCCACAACGATGTAAATATTGTCTTTGGTAAATGGAGCGGAGTCAGTAATTTTCAATATCTCTTTGAAAAACAACTGCAAAACCCTCAATCCAGACAAAAGTATGAGAAAATGCGTGCCGTCATCAAATCTATGGCTACAGGACAAGAACGCTATTTTACAGCCAGCGAAGTCTTAAAACTCTGGAAAGATGGTATCTTTGAATAGTCCATTTTGTAAATTGACAACTGAGACTTCCGAATAGTTAAAAACTCAGGATCAGATCAACTGAATCCTGAGTATTAATACAGGAATGTTATTTGATTTTTGCTGGCATAGCCTGGGCTTTCGCCAACAAATTACGCATACATTTATTATCCTTCTTGTTCTCTATTATCTGCCTCAAAAAACTCAAATAATTTTTTCCAGATGCAAGCAACAACTTTTATTAATAAATCCGCTAACAATAATTCTGCCGAAGATACTAATCAATTTTGGAAAAATTTCCAAACGGTCGTCGGACCTTACTGGTATCCTACAGATGCAAATGGGAGATCATTTTCAGATGTGATTCGCACTTATGGAATGCTGATTCTCCTAGTCTTGTTAATTATTGCACTTGTGGGTGTAACTGTTTTTAATAGCTTTGTTAGTCGCTATTTACTGGATGTTATTACTGAAGAAAAAGATTTAAAGAAATTTACTGATTTATTATTTCTTTACGGGTTTGCCCTGGTTTTGGTAACAATTTTAGTAGGAATTTCTAAATTTGTTAGAAAAAAAATAGCTCTTGACTGGTATCAATGGCTGAATAATCAAATTGTATCAAAATATTTCAATAATCGGGCATATTATAAACTCAATTTTCAATCTGATGTTAATAATCCAGATCAACAAATATCACAAGAAATTGAGCCTTTAGCTAAAGATTTTCTCAGTTTTTCAGCTACATTGCTAGAGAAAGTTCTAGAGATGACAGCTTTTTTAATACTTCTCTGGACGCTATCTGAATTTGTAGCAGTTGCTTTAGTTTGTTATACGGTAATTGGTAATTTAATTGCTGTTTACTTGGCACAAGAATTAAACAAAATTAAACAAGAAGAAGTTGAATCAACGGCAGATTATACTTACAGTTTAACTCATGTTCGCAATCATGCGGAATCAATAGCTTTTTTCCAGGGAGAATCACAGGAGTTCAACATTGTTAATCGGAGATTTAATAGGATTGTTCAAAGTGTTAAACGCAAGATAGATTGGGAAAGAAGTCAGGATATTTTTAATCGAGGATATCAAGCTGTTATTCAAATATTTCCATTTATAGTATTTGGACCTTTACAAATTAAAGGAGAAATTGATTTTGGAGAAATTTCCCAAGCTGCTTTAGCTTGTAATTTGTTCGCCACAGCAATGGCTGAATTAATCAAAGAATTTGCCAATTCAGGACGCTTTTCTAGTTATATTGAACGTTTAGCTGGACTTGTGGAAGGGTTAACAGTTGCTACAAAACAACCGGAAAATGTCAGTATAATTAAGACGAAAGAGGAAAAGCGACTAGCTTTTGAGAATGTTACTTTACAAACTCCCAATTATGAACAGGTAATTGTTGAGGAATTATCGCTGAGTGTGCAACCTGGAGAGGGTTTATTAATTGTTGGTCCAAGTGGTCGGGGTAAAAGTTCTCTGTTGAGAGCGATCGCTGGTTTGTGGAACTCAGGGACTGGTCGTGTAGTCAGACCTCCTTTAGAAGATGTATTATTTTTACCTCAACGTCCTTACATTATTTTAGGAACTTTGCGAGAACAGTTACTTTATCCCCATACAACACGGGGAATTAGCGATCACGACTTGGAAGCAATTTTAAAACAAGTTAATTTGCAAAATTTATCGAGTCGAATAGATGATTTTGATACAGAACTTCCTTGGGAAAATATCCTTTCTTTGGGAGAACAACAACGTTTAGCATTTGCACGTTTATTAGTCACTCGTCCTAGCTTTACTATTTTAGATGAAGCTACAAGTGCTTTAGATTTGAATAATGAAGGTAATTTATATCAACAATTACAAGAAAGCAACACAACTTATATCAGTGTAGGACATCGAGAAAGTCTATTTAGTTATCATAAATGGGTTTTAGAACTTTCACAAGATTCTAGTTGGCGACTGCTATCTGTTGAGGATTATAGACAGCAAAAAGCACAAGAACTTACTACTGATAATTATGCTGAAAATTCTGGTATCACCATAGAAGTTGTACCCAATAGTAAACCCGCAACTCAACCAGAAACATTAACAGTTTCTCCTGAAAATAGAGAAATTACCATAGATTTTGGATCTGATGATGAACCTGAAAATCAACCTGAAAATCAAGCAGAAATATTAACAGATGCTTCTGAAAATTCAGAAATTATCATAGATTTTGGATCTGATGATGAACCTGAAAATCAACCTGAAAATCAAGCAGAAATATTAACAGATGCTTCTGAAAATTCAGAAATTATCATAGATTTTGGATCTGATGATGAACCTGAAAATCGACCTGAAAATCAATTAGAAACATTAACAGATGCTTCTGAAAATAGAGAAATTACCATAGATTTTGTATCTGATGATGAACATGAAAATCAACCTGAAAATCAACCTGAAACATCAACAGTAGATACAGGTGAAATTGTAGGAATTTCTCATCGAGAAATGCAGGAACTAACTGATTATTCACTGGGTACTGTCAGAAGCAAAGCCAGCAAAGGTCAAACTATTACTGCAAAAAATGGTTTTACCTACCGCTATAATAAGGATTCAAAAGTTTTGAAATGGGTAAGAGTTGAACGCTTTGAGAATTAAGTAAATAATCCTTAACCTTAGCTGACGGCTGAATGCTTACATTAAAAGTAAAAAACGTAATATTCAGAATAATCTTAGGTTAAGGAAATTTAGACCTTTTAGATATCCCTAAATCCCCCTTAAAAATGGGGGAGTTGGAGGATTATCTACGGCACGCTACGCGAGCAAAACCTTTTGCTTTTTACCTTATTTACATTGCTTTATTTACATTGCTTTCTAATCATGAGATTTAACTTAAATATCTTAAATATCTTAAATATCTTAAATGTCCTTGCTTTAACAATCATTTACTGATATATCTTTGATGGCTAACATAAAGTTCCTCTCAGGAAAACAGGAATATATTATGACAACAGCAACATTAACAAATATTGAAGCAGTGCCATTTTTCGCTCGCTTTTTGGCAGCAGAAGAAGAACCACCAGAAAACCCACCAACACCACAACCAGAAGAACAGCCATTACCTCCTCCAATATTTACTTTCAAGTGGCCTTCTGATTGGGAAGATTGCTAAATATAGTAAATCTGAAATTGTAGAAATAGCAGCATCAAAAAATTGAAAACTGCTGTTTGTTTCTGAATAAATAGCCAGATATCAAGAATATTTAAGCGATCGCTACTGGTTGAATATCCCCGAATTCTACCCGTTGGACAGCTACTATACAGGTGTCTACAAGAAATCGGGGATTTATAGCAGGTGACAGGTGACAGGTGACAGGTGACAGGTGACAGGTGACAGTAGAGATGAGGAGAAATATTTACCTTCTACCTCTTAAATCCTGACTCCTAAGCCCTAACGGAAAGAATTTTTTAGCAAACCATAGTTAATCCAATTTCAATTAAAAAAGTTTTTATGCACCTGTGTCGTGACATTGTTTTATTAATTACCCACAGTGGTGATTTTTTCACAATAGATAGAGTGGCTGAAGCATTGTTAAAAAAAGGGGTGCAACCATTTCGCTTAGATACTGATAAGTTTCCCCTGGAAGTACAATTAACAGCACATTTTGATCACAAAAAAAGCTATCACACTATAGACTATGGCGGCTATTCTATCAGCACAAAACAGGTGCAAGCGGTGTGGCTGCGGCGGATATGGGAACCAAAACTAAGTGCAGATTTAGCGCCTAAGTTTCGAGAAGCTTGTATAAGAGAATCACAAGCAACCTTGAATGGTTTCTGGGATAGTTTGCGAAATGCTCATTGGGTAGATAAATTAGAACGTATAAATGCTGCCAGTGATAAGTTGCGCCAACTGCGGGTTGCTACTGAGGTAGGTTTTGTCATTCCTCAGACTCTCGTTACTAACAAAGCTGAGTCAGCAAGGGAGTTTTTCCATCAAGTCAACGGAAAGATGGTGAGTAAGCTATTAACTCCTTTATCCCGGACTATGGAATCTACTTCTTTCTTTCTTTATACCAGTGTGGTTAAGGAGGAAGACTTGGAAAATGCGGAGTCACTGCGTTATTGTCCGATGGTGTTTCAAGAACAAATTCCTAAACAGTGGGAATTGCGGGTAGTATATGTCAATGGTAAGGTATTTGTCGGTGCGTTAGATGCCAGCGTTTATGAAAATTCTAAAATTGATTGGCGTAAACCTGGTGTTGATGTTGGTGTATGGCAACATTATGATCTTCCTGAACAAGTGCTGCGTCCTTTGCAAATCTTTATGGATAAATTGGGGCTGTTGTTTGGAGCGTTAGATTTTATCGTCACACCATCAGGCGAATATGTATTTTTAGAAATTAACCCCATAGGTGAATGGGGGATGCTAGAAAAAGATTTGGATTTGCCTATTGCTAAGGCGATCGCTGATACTCTACTTTTATAGTTACTAACGACAGGTGACAGGTAACAGGTGACAGGTGACAGTGTTAACAGCCTTCTATTGTCTAACTTTTAGTTTTGGTGAATGTCCTCACACCTTGTCTACGGTTATAATTCCTAATTTAATTAAAAACATATAAAAAACATATTTTTTATTTATGACAATTTTAATAGTCACATATAGCAACGACAATGAAAGTATTCCTTTAGTGATCAAAGCAATTGAAGATCAAGGAGAAACAGCATTTCGGTTTGACACTGACAGATATCCTACAGAAGTCAAATTAGATATTTACCAAGGTGATACAGAACGGGTAATGATCACTGATGGGGAAAAGCAACTGGATGTGAGTGAAGTTTCTGCGGTTTGGTATCGCAGGATGCGCTATGGGGCAAAAATCCCTAACGCGATGGACAAGCAATATAGAGAAGCATCAATTAACGAATCTCGCGCTACTGTTCGAGCTATGATTGCTAGTCTTCCTGGCTTTCATTTTGATTTGATGTTCAATGTAGAAAGAACTCATCATAAACAACTACAGCTACAAATAGCACGAAAAATAGGACTGCTTACCCCACGCACTCTGACTACTAATAATCCAGAAGCAGTTAAACAATTTGCCTCGGAATGTCATAAACAAGGTATAGTAACAAAAATGCTTTCTTCCTTTGCTATTTTTGGCGAACAGGGAGAGCAGTATTTTGTGTTTACAAGTCCAGTTAAAGATGAGGATTTGCAGAATCTAGAAGGACTGCGTTTTTGTCCGATGACGTTTCAAGAAAACGTACCCAAGGCGCTAGAGTTGCGAATAACTATTGTAGGACAGCGCGTATTTACAGCAGCAGTAAATTCTCAGAGTTTTCAAGGAGCTACTTATGATTGGCGTAAACAAGGAAGAACATTAAAAGACGCTTGGCAAGCTTATGATTTACCGCCAGATGTTGAGAAAAAACTACTGCAATTGATGGCTGAATTTGGTTTAAACTATGGAGCAATTGATATGATTGTTACACCTGATGGAGATTATGTTTTTCTGGAAATTAATCCAGTTGGGGAATTTTTCTGGTTAGAAATATTTGCACCACATTTCCCCATTTCTCAGGCGATCGCAGAAATTCTTCTAACTGGTAAAAATCAAAGTAATAGATAAGTAATAGATATAAATATCGAAATTATGCAAACTCGTAGCGTTACTGATCAAACACCATTTAATCCTTTTGCCACTGCTATACAACTTTGGCGGGATTTGAAATTAGTTGCTGGTCCTTATTGGTATCCAACAGAGGTAGGAACAAGAGCATTTTCCGAAGTGATTTATTCATGGGGAATGTTTATTCTGTTGCTGATATTAATCACTTCCGTTGTGGGTATCAATAGTCTTAGTAGTTTCTGGAATCGTTACGTTTTTGATATCGTCATTGAAGAGAAAAACCTAGAAAAGTATCTAGGTACATTATGGATATCTGTTATATTTATCGTTGTCACTGTACTTTTAGTAGCATTTTCTAAATATATTAGAAAGAAAATAGCTATGGATTGGTACAAGTGGTTGAATAATCATATTTTAACTAAATATTTGAGCAATCAAGCCTATTATAAAATCAATTTTAAGTCTAAAATTACTAATCCAGATCAACGCATAGCCCAAGAAATTGAACCTATTACCATCAATGCGTTGAGATTTTCCACTACTTTTATAGAAAAATTCATGGATATGATTGCTGCTGTAATCATTCTTTGGACTATTTCTTCACAAGTGGCAATTTATCTCATCGTTTATACAATTGTCGGTAATATATTGGCGATTTTTTTAAGTCAAGAATTAGCGAAAATTAATCGAGAAGAACTAGCATTTAAAGCCGATTTTAATTATTGTCTAACTCATGTGAGAAATCATGCAGAATCAATTGCTTTTTTCCAAGGAGAAACCGAAGAATTAAATATTATTAAACGTAGATTTGAGAATGTGCTGAAAAATTCAGAACGGAGGCTAAATTGGGAAAGAGGGCAAGATATTTTTAACAGTGCTTATCAGTCAGCAATTAGTTTATTTTCTATGTTTACTCTGACACCTTTATTTATTCAAGATCAGATTAATTATGGAGAAATTA
The DNA here is from genome assembly GCF_019598945.1 of Sphaerospermopsis torques-reginae ITEP-024. NCBI lineage: Bacteria > Bacillati > Cyanobacteriota > Cyanophyceae > Nostocales > Aphanizomenonaceae > Sphaerospermopsis > Sphaerospermopsis torques-reginae. The sequence continues at coordinate 108,955 of NZ_CP080598.1, forward strand.
GCCAAGCTACATTTTGTAGTTTTATGTTTTCCAATGCTTTAGGTGTATTAATAGCTGAATTTGGTAACTCAGGCAGATTTTCTAGTTATGTCCAAAGGTTAGCGGAATTTTCAGATGCGTTAGCATCGGTAAGCAAAAAACCTGAGAACTTGGGTACTTTTGGTACTATTAAAGTCCTAGAAGAACCCCGTCTAGGGTTTGAGGATTTTACTTTAAAAACACCCAATTATGAACAAGTGATAGTTGAAGATTTATCATTATCTGTTCCCCCAGGAGAAGGGTTATTAATAGTTGGTGCTAGTGGTAGGGGTAAAAGTTCTTTGTTGAGAGCGATCGCAGGTTTATGGAATGCAGGAAGTGGTAGGTTAGTTAGACCTGCATTAAAGGAAATGTTATTTCTTCCCCAACGTCCTTATATAATTTTAGGAACTCTACGTCAACAACTACTTTATCCGCATTCAGATCGGGAAATGAGCGATCACCAACTAGAAGAAATTCTGCATCAAGTGAATTTACAAAACCTGCTCACCCGCGTCAAGAGTTTTGATACAGAAGTGGCTTGGGAGAATATTTTATCATTAGGAGAACAGCAACGTTTAGCTTTTGCTAGATTATTAATTTCTTTGCCTAGCTTTACTATTTTAGATGAAGCGACCAGTGCTTTAGATTTAAAAAACGAAGAAAATTTATATTCTCAATTACAAGCTACAAACACAACTTTTATTAGTGTGGGACATCGAGAAAGTTTATTTGCTTATCATCAATGGGTACTAGAACTTACAGAAAATAATCATTGGCAACTCTTATCAATTGCAGATTATAAGCGCCAAAAATCAATTTCTCTAACTACTTCATCAAGATAAGCTGTTGTGCATTTAATTTGTATAAGTGGAACAGGCATCTTGCCCGCTAAATGTCTAATTTATCTCTTTGGAAACTGCTGTAAATTTGGAAAATAACTGAAAATAAAACTTATGCTCACCCAAAAGCCAAAACAATTTATTAATTATAAAAGCATCAAAATTTATGAAAGAACCTATCAATTACCAGTTCTAAAAAATCCTGCTGTAAAAACACTACAAAAGAAAATTCGTGAACGTCAAAAATTAATTAAAGAAGGTGTTCGTTATCATTATATTGCTGGAATAATTAAACGTAAAACAGCAATTACTCAAGGGGAAATTTTAGCAGAAATTCAATTATTTATCATAGATTATAATCAGATTATTGATTTTCTGGAAAATTATCAGGAAAGTTATCAGGGTTTTTTGTTAACGTTGATGGATAATTTAAAGAAATTATTTCAAGCAAAATATTTAGAAATCAGAAATCTCGAAGATGCCAGAAGTAAATTAGAACTAAAAAATCAACAAAATCCGCGGATCTTAAATGAACTCAGATGGGAGAAAAAAGAAAATTTTAAAGCTGTTATCATCTTGAGTAATGCTTATTTATTAACTTTAGAGAAAATTAAATTAATTAGTGAAGGTATTAGTAAACTGGCAGAAGACACTAAGAATCAAAGACAAATTGTACAACAAATAGTTAAAGATTTAGCAGTATATCAAGAAATCTACGAGTATCAACAAAAAGCTTATAAAATTCGTCAAGAAATAGCTAAACTTGCCCATAATGCCATTAATTTTGAAGATTCTATTCAAGATTATTTTAGTCCTTTTCAATCTTTAATAGATGAAGTGATGAAAGTAGATGAATATTTTTATGCAACTGTGGGAGATATTAAAAATCTAGGGGAAAATATTTTAAATTATCAGTCCAATTTATTTACAACCGAAGACAATGAAGCCTTTTCTCAAACTTTTCTTGATTTTATGGTAAAAAGTTATGAGAAAAATTCTCGATTAAAAGATGTCTTAATTCAATCTCAATTATTAAATTGGCAAAGCCCAAATTTTGATACCAGTGAAAATGGCTTATTCTTGGGTCAAGGTATTGATTTAATCTCAAATTATATATCTCAACAAATATCTCAACAAATCCAAACTCTAGACAAAGCAGAAGTAAATCTTGTCTCTACATCATCTCTAGTTACGACTCAAAAGACAGAATTAATGGAAGTAGCTAATAATCAGATTAGTTCCCAACCAGAATTTTTGATAAATCAAAATATTGACTATACAAAATTGCGGGATCTGCTGGCAGAAAATAAATGGCAAGAAGCAGATATTGAAACTGCTAAATTAATGCTTAAAGTTATGCAAAAAAATTACTGGAATGAAGTTTATCAAGAAGATATTGAGAACTTTCCTTGTCAAGACCTGCATATTATTGACCGACTTTGGGAACAATACAGTTATGGTTATTTTGGGTTTAAAATTCAACAAACAATCTGGAGTGAAATGGGTGGTCAAATAGACTATGAAACAGAAAAGAAATTAGGCGATCGCCTGGGTTGGCGCAAAGATGGAAAATGGTTAGATTATGAAGATTTAACTTTTCAATTATCTCCAATGACACCGATGGGACACCTACCAGCTAAATGGTTACACTATGAACCAAACAACCTCAAATTATCCTCATCATCATCTACAGAAAACCAGTCAATGGCAGCTTGGCGGGTAAAATCTTGGTTAATTTGGCAGATGCACTTATTCTTTTCTCGTGTCAAAATTTGTTAAATAAAAACAAGGTTCGATTATTCCTAAATCAATAATTCCTCATCAACTAGACTGGTAACTGTTAATATTATTTACCAATATATTATCAATCTTGTGGGGTGGGTATCCTGCCCGCCCATAGTGTACTTCACTCACATAAAATAAACTAGAATTTATATAGCATAAATAGGATTTTTGCAGGATTTTTTATGACTACATCTTCAACATTAAAACAATTAAAAGCAGAATTGATCACACCAGAAAACTTCCAACCCTATGGACAGGTAATATGTGCAAGTAAAGATGGTAAAAGTTTCGATTCCGAAGACGCACAATTAAACTTACAAAACGGTATTCCGCGTTTTTATATCATGCGTTTGCATAATAAAGGAACAAAGTTTCATAAAATTACCCGTCATGCCCAATGTACTCAATGTTTAGGTTCTTTAGAAGGAAAAGACTGGTTTATGGCAGTTTGTCCACCCAAGAATGAAATTAATGAACCTATATTAGAAAAACTCGCCGCTTTTCGGATTCCGGGAAATTGTTTTATTAAATTAGAAGTAGGAACTTGGCACGCTGGACCATATTTTGAGCATCAGTTTGTAGACTTTTATAATTTAGAATTAAGTGATACGAATGTAGTAGATCATTTCACCCATGATTTTCTCAAAAGTCATCAGTTAGAATTTGAAATTGTTTCAACAATGGACAATTAACAATGGATAATTGACAATTTCCTCAGTAGAAAAAATTTTCTCTTTTCTTCTTAAATTGTCAATTATCAATTATCAATTACCATCTATGTTCCCAACATTTGTAAATTATGCAAAGTTGAATAAAGTCCACCTTGGGCTATTAATTGTTCATGATTTCCTTGTTCAATTAATTCTCCCCGCTTCAATACAAAAATTCGGTCTACATTCCTAATAGTTGACAAACGGTGAGCAATAATAATTGCCGTGCGTTTGATTAAAAGTTGATTTAATGCTTGTTGAATTAACGCTTCTGTTCCCACATCTAAATTAGCTGTAGCTTCATCTAATACCAAAATTTGCGGGTTACGAATAGCAGCCCGCGCAAAGGCTAAAAGCTGTTTTTCTCCACTAGAAATATTTGTTCCTCTTTCTCTTAATTGGGTATCATATCCTTGAGGTAATTGGTGAATAAAATCAGCAACATTCGTTTTTTGTGCTGCTTGTTCAATTTCTTCAAAGGTGTAACTATCCCCTAAAGTAATATTACTTTTTACATCACCAGCAAACAAAAAAGCCTCTTGCAAAATTACCGCCATATAACGCCGCAGTTCTGCTTGTGGTATTTCCCGAATATCAATACCATCAATCAAAATACGTCCTTTTGTGGGTTCATAAAGCCGACATAACAGCCGGATAATTGAACTTTTACCCGCCCCTGTGGGTCCGACTAAAGCGATTTTTTCCCCTGGATGAATGATAAAATCTAAATTTTTAATGACATAATCATCATCTTTATAAGCAAACCAAACATTTTCAAATCTAATTTCTCCCAGTTCAGGTGATTTGGTAAAATTCTGTAATTCTAAATCTCTAATTATCTCATCTATATAACCAAATTGATTATCTAAAATTGAGAATCGGGGATTGCTTTTATCTTTGATTTCTATGGGTTCATCTAACAAATTAACAACTCTTTCAATAGCAGTAAAACCAGATTGAATAGTTGTAAATTTCTCAGCAAAGTTTTGCAGAGGAAAAAATAATTTTTGCCCATATAAAACAAATGCAGATAAAATACCAAAGCTTAGATTATCCCGTAAAATTAATAAACTACCTACCCACAATACACCAGCAATAGCAATTAAACTAACCCATTCTAAAGTAGCGGAAACAGAAGAATCATACCAAATGCTAGTATCAACTTCTGCGACATATTTTTTATTAGTCTCTCTAAATAATTCTGCGTTAAATTTTTCTCTGCGAAATAACTGTACTACATTTACACCAACAATATTTTCTTGCAGTTGGGAATTGAGTTTTGATAGTTCTTCTCTAGTTTTATAGTTGGCTTGACGATATTGTTTTTGAAAGTAAATAATTAACCAGGAAATTGGTAACAATATTAGTAGTAATAGAATCGCTAGTTGCCATTGGATAGAAAACATAAAACCAATAATTAGCAACATAGAAAATAAATCAGCAAAAATGCCGACAGCACCAGTAGCAAAGACATCTCCTAAACTTTCAACATCGCTGGTTATTCTAGTAATTAGTTTACCTACAGGTGTGCGATCAAAATATTTAACTGCTAATGATGTCACATGATGAAATAAGTCTTTACGAATTTCTGCTGTTATTTTCTGTCCTAATTTCTGTACTAAATAACCCTGATATCCTGTAAGCAATAACTTGATAATAATTGTAATCAAGAATAATCCTTGAATGATAGTTAAACCTTCATATAAAGAACGATTTTTGATAAATTCATAAACACTGGGTTCTTGACGAATTAAAGATATTGCTTGTCCAATTAATAACGGTTGAACAGAGTTAGCAATACCAAGAGGTATGAGCAAAAACATTGATACTGCTAATAAACCCACGCTACGGCGACCATAAGGTAATAAACGCAAAAATAACCGCCAGTCATTTTGATTTTGGCGGGATTTTTCTGGAGATTTCTTTTTATTTGGATAGATGCTCATGTTATCAATTATCAGCTATCAGCTATCAATTATCAATTATCAATTATCAGTTATCAGTGATAACTGACAACTGACATTATCTCATGGTAACAAACTCTTCTGCTGAACTCGGATGAATACCGACTGTAGCATCAAAGTTAGCTTTGGTTGCACCCATTTTAATGGCGATCGCCACTCCTTGAATAATTTCCGCCGCATTTGTACCTACCATGTGCGCCCCTAATACCTTATCAGTATTTTGATCAACCACTAATTTCATCATAGTTTTTTCTTCTTTACCCGCTAAAGTATAGTACATGGGACGGAAACGAGAGCGATAAATTTTTACTGTATCACCATATTTTTCTCGCGCTTCGGCTTCAGTTAAACCCACTGTAGCCGCTTCTGGTGTGGTAAAAATAGCAGTAGGCACATTTTCATAACTCATGGTGCGAGACTTACCACGAAACACCGTATCAGCAAAAGCTCTACCTTCATTAATTGCCACAGGTGTTAAATTAATATTATCCGTACAATCTCCCACCGCATAAATATTTTCTTCATCTGTGCGGCTATATTTATCAACTACAATTGCCCCATTTTTCAGTTGAATCTTAGTATTTTCTAAACCCAAGTTTTGAGTATTTGGTTTTCTTCCTAACGCTGCTAAACTCACCGCATCCACAACAACAGTATCCTCAGACTCGCCATCTTTGCGAACTTTGACTTTGATTCCTTCTGCGTCTTTTTCAAAGCCAATTATTTGAGTATGATTGAGAATTTTTACCCCGTGGTTGATCATTCCTTGTTGAATTTCACTTCGCAAATCATCATCAAACCCACGCAAAATCATATCCGCACGAGTGATCTGAGTAACTTCTGTTCCCAGTCCATTCATGATACAAGCAAATTCTGAACCAATATAACCACCACCTAAAATTACCATTCTTTTTGGTTGTGTTTTCAGGTGAAAAATCTCATCAGATGTAATAGCATTTTCAATTCCAGGAATATCCGGTTTTGTTGGCTTTCCACCCACAGCAATTAATATTTTATCTGCTGTAACTGTTCTTTCACCTACTACAATTGTATGATTATCAACTAATTTTCCATATCCTTGTAAAATCTCAACTTGGGAATTATCCAGCATTCTTTGATAAATTCCATTCAGACGATCTACCTCATTATTAACTGCGGTAATCATCTTTTCCCAATCTAGAGAACTTTTAACAGCACTCCAACCATAGCCTACAGCATCAGTAAATAATTCGGGAAAATGAGAAGCATAAACCATGAGTTTTTTAGGCACACAACCACGGTTTACACAAGTTCCACCCAGTCTATCAAACTCGGCAATTCCTACTTTCGCACCATATTCCGCAGCCCTTCTTGCAGTCGCAATACCACCAGAACCAGCACCAATTACAAATAAGTCAAATTCGTAGGTCATATCAATTTTAGATTTTGGATTTTAGATTTTAGATTTTAGTTATTAGTCATTAGTTATTAGTGATTAGTCATTAGTTATTAGTTATTTTTACCAATCACCAATCACCAATCACCAATTACCAATCAACTATTTCACACTTTTGAGGTAATTTAACATGGTGTCTGCATCTGACACTTCAAAAGGATCGGTAGGACAATTATCGCTGTAACCAGGCTCAACAAACATTTTTTCAATTTTACGGTCATTTACTACCATTGAGTAGCGCCAAGACCGCATTCCAAAACCTAAGTTAGCTTTATCTACTAACATTCCCATTTTACGAGTAAATTCGCCATTGCCATCGGGTAACAAGAAAACATTGTTCGCACCTTGTTGTTTACCCCATTGGAACATCACAAAGGCATCATTTACAGATATACAAATTATTTCATCAACTCCCAAAGCTTTAAATTCGTTATAGAGTGCTTCGTAGCGGGGTAGGTGGGAGGTGGAACAAGTGGGAGTAAACGCACCAGGTAATGAGAATACTACTACACGCTTACCAGCAAACAGTTCTTCAGTGGTGCGATCTTGCCAACGGAAGGGGTTGGGTCCACCAATGGACTCATCACGAACACGGGTTTTAAAAACAACGTTAGGAACAGTTTCGATTACAGCCATGTTGACCTCTTGATGTTTTGATGTGTGAAATTGTGTTTGCTTTTTGTCTCTATCTCAGAATAATTCTGATTTAATAAAAGTTCAATAGTTATAAATACTTAATTTTGAGAAAGAGTAACATATACTATTAATTCATTAATGTGCTAAACTATAATTAGGGTTAAATCTCTATAAATACGGCAATAGTTATGCAGGAAGAAGCAAACGCAATTATTCAAACCTTAAAATCCAAGGGTTTGCGGGTGACACCTCAGCGGTTTGCGGTCTATGCAAATTTGTTATCTCGCACAGATCACCCAACTGTTGAGCAGTTATTAACTGATTTAAATAAAGATTTTCCAGTTTCATCCCAGGCCACTATCTATAGTTCTCTGCAAGCACTCAGAGAAGTGGGACTTGTCAGGGAAGTTTTATTACAAGAGGGGGTATCTCGTTATGATGCTAATGTTCAACCCCATCATCACTTTTGCTGTCAGTCCTGCGGTGCTATTGAAGATATAGCTTGGGATACATTTCAATGTATCGAGCTAAAAAATCTCCGTCCTGGTTTGCAGGGAAAAACCTACGAGGTTACAGTTCAGGGAGTATGCGATCGCTGTAATGATGAGGTGACAGGTGACAGGTGACAGGTGACAGGTGACAGGTGACAGGTGACAGAAGGTTAGTAGCAGGCAAGAGTAAGACCTTTGTTATTCTTAGATTTTCAGGACTAATCATGTCCTCATCTCAATGGCTACAACCATCATAACTAATGACTAATGACCAATGACTAATGACTAAAACTGTGATTTCCATCACAAAATTACTGCCACTGCTATCACGACCGCATATTGATGATTCTCACAAGCAACAGATTAAGTCAATCACTCCTAAGATATACATTTCAGGGGATATTAAGTTTATGAAGTTCAGGGATCACTACGTTCCCTGTTCCCCGTTAAGAGTTCCCTCGAACCAGTTGTTAAATTAGCATAACAAGTACGGTAGAGCTATAAATTTAAATAAATTTCGACATCATCAAATACTGCTCTAAATTCAATCATTGAACAGTTAGCATCAGAGCAATTGATAATTACCTCTCCCTGAAAGGAAGAGGATTGAAAAAGCGGAATTTTTAGCTTTTTCCCCTGGAAAGGGGAGGTTTTAAACCGTATGGCTAACGCCACGCTACGCTATCGGCTGACGCTCACGGCGGAAGCCTTGAATCAAACAATTGTCAATTATCAATTATCAATTATCAATTATTAACTCTTAGCTGTTCCACCACTTTGTGTAAATCACCCATATTCAAACGATAGCTCAAAGGATGGACAATTAACCTCGCTGTACTTTCATACAAAGTCGCAATTTCCACTAAACCATTTTCCCGCAAAGTTCGTCCTGTAGAAACTATATCAACAATAGCTTCAGACATACCCGTAATCGGTCCTAGTTCCACCGAACCATATAAAGGAACTATTTCTACAGGCAAATCTAAACTTTGAAAATACTCCCGCGCACAATTAACATATTTAGAAGCAACTCGACCATGAGCAGGTAAATCTAAAGGAGATTTGTAAGAACTAGAAGCTTTTACCGCCACAGACATCCGACAATAACCAAATTGCAAATCAACTAATTGTCCAACCTGCGGTTTTTTCTCTCGTAGCACATCATAACCCACAATACCCAATTGCGCCTGACCATATTCCACATAAACAGGTACATCTTGCGCTCGTACTAACAGCCCTTTAGCTTGTCCACTAGCATCAGGAATTTGTAGTTGGCGGTTTCCAGCATCTAAAAAACCACTAAAGTCCAATCCCGCAGATTGCAGCAAGCGGATGCTATTTTTAAGTAATTCCCCTTTTGGTAGTGCGACAGTCAGCATTATTTTTTTTTGATATCTTTGTCTTTGCGGTTTATTATATGACTACTACTAGCAGCATGAGAATTTTATTAGTTGATGATGAAGTCGAACTCACAGATCCCTTGAGTCGCATCTTAACTCGTGAAGGTTATACAGTGGATGCTACTTATGATGGCACAAGTGGCAGACAACTGGCACAAACTAAAACCTATGACTTATTAATTTTAGATTGGATGTTGCCAGGAAAAACAGGCTTAGAAATTTGTCAAGAATTACGCACTCAAGGTAAAACTACCGCTGTACTATTTCTCACCGCTAAAGATACCTTAGATGATCGGGTGCAAGGTTTAGATGCAGGTGCAGATGATTATTTAGTTAAACCCTTTGAACTGCGGGAGTTACTAGCAAGAGTCCGTGCTTTGTTACGTCGTTCTGGTTTTGATGCTTACAGTACCACAGTCGGACGCTTAGTAGTAGCTGATTTAGAACTGGATGTAGAAAATCAGATAGCCTATCGTCAAGGGAGAATAATTGAGCTATCGCAAAAAGAAAGCCAGCTACTCAAATATTTTATGGAAAATTCAGGACAGTTACTGACACACAGCCAAATTATGCAACATCTGTGGACAGATGGCGAACAACCAGAAAGTAATGTCATTGCTGCCTTAATTCGCCTGTTACGTCGTAAGATTGAGATAGGTGAAGAATCTGCACTAATTCACACCGTTTACGGTAAAGGGTATCGTTTCGGATCTACGGTGATCGAATAATACAAAACTTAACCATAATTTTTCTTGTCATAATTACTAATTTGGTATATTTTTCTATATCAAAATAAATATTTTGGATAAATTAATGTACAAACTTATCTTTATCTATAGGACTCCTATTTGAATTTTGAACAGATTCCGTACATCTGAAGAGTGGCAAAATCAAAGGTAGTGTGTCGAATAAACCACTCAAACATCCACTTTAAATGCGAGAGGATTTACAAATGCCAGAAATGGATGGATTGACAGCAACTCGGCAAATTTGTCAGGAATGGCCAATATCTTCTCGTCCTTGGATTATTGCCATGACTGCTAATGCTATGCAAGGAGATCGGGAAAAATGCCTGGAAGCGGGGATGAATGACTACACTACAAAACCAATTAGAATTGATGATTTAACAAACGCTTTAAGTAATTGTCAAAAACAAGGTGTGAATAATACTGAAATTTTTGAAAATATGTCTAATAATATATTTGATGCTTCCGCTTTAGAAGAACTGAAAGACATTATTTGCAATAATGACTCAGAACAATTTATAGAAATAATACAATGTTATTTAGAAGATACGCCTCAGCGTTTGCAGTCGATTCAGGATGCTATTACTCAAGGAGATGCAAAAACACTACAGTTAGAAGCTCATGCTCTCAAATCTAGTAGTGCTATTGTCGGTGCTAAGACTTTATCTCAATTTTGTAAAGATTTAGAAGATTCTGGTCGTAATAAAAACTTAGCAGAAGCCCCATCAAAATTATCCAAAGCAATGACAGAATATCAAAGAGTTGAAGCAGCTTTACAGCTAGAATGTAAGTAATAGGCAAGAGGCAAGAGGCAAAAGGCAAAAGGCAGGATCGAAGACGTTTTGAAGCTACTTAACTTTTCTGTATGTACTTTGTTTCTAGTCATTCTACTTAATTTAATTGATTGAATTTATTGAATTATTCTTATGCTTTCACTGTCCCCCACTCTTCAAGCTCGACTTTCCCAACCTTTAAAAATCGGCTCATTTGAAGTTAAAAGCCGGGTGTTACAATCACCATTATCCGGGGTGACAGATTTGGTATTTCGGCGTTTAGTGCGTCGTTATGCACCAGAATCAATGATGTATACAGAAATGGTCAACGCTACGGGGTTACATTATGTTAAACAACTACCAAAAATTATGGAGGTAGACCCCAACGAACGCCCTATTAGTATTCAATTATTTGATTGTCGTCCCGATTTTTTAGCAGAAGCAGCAATAAAAGCAGTAGAAGAAGGTGCGGATACTGTTGATATTAATATGGGTTGTCCAGTGAATAAAATCACTAAAAATGGTGGTGGTTCTTCTTTGTTGCGACAACCAGAAGTAGCTGAAGCTATTGTGAGGGAAGTTGTCAAAGCGGTTGATGTTCCCGTAACTGTGAAAACCCGCATCGGTTGGAATGATAAAGAAATTACCATTCTTGATTTTGCTAAAAGAATGGAAGATGCAGGGGCAAAAATGATTACAGTACATGGTAGAACCCGCGCCCAAGGTTACAATGGTAACGCCCGTTGGGAATGGATAGCCAAGGTAAAAGAAATCTTATCTATTCCTGTAATTGGAAATGGGGATATTTTCTCAGTTGAAGCGGCGGTAAGATGTTTAGAAGAAACCGGTGCAGATGGGGTGATGTGTTCTCGCGGTACTTTAGGTTATCCGTTTTTAGTCGGTGAAGTTGACCATTTCTTAAAGACTGGGGAATTATTACCAGCACCAACTCCTATTCAACGTTTAGAATGTGCCAGAGAACATCTTTATGCTTTATGGGAATATAAAGGCGATCGCGGAGTCCGTCAAGCTCGTAAACACATGACCTGGTATGCTAAAGGTTTCACGGGTGCAGCAGACTTGCGCGGACAGTTAAGCTTAGTAGAAACCGTGCAGCAAGGTTTAGATTTAATTGACAAAGCAATAGAAAAACTTTCCTCCGGTTATGAACCAGAGGAAGAACCAGCAAACTTCGCAGTAGTTTGAAATATCTGAGAAAGCAGGGGAGCAGGGAGCAGGGGGAATAACTTTCTTACTGTCACCTGTCACCAATCACCAATCACCGCTTACTTACTCTCAGTAAAATCAGCATCAATTACATCATCACCACCACCGGAAGGAGGAGTAGAACCACCACCAGCACCGGGACCTTCAGCACCAGGAGCAGCACCACCACCAGCTTGTTGATAGATGTTGCTACCTACTGCAAATAATGCTTGTTGCAATTCTGGTGTGAGTTTTTGAATTTGCTCATCATCTTCCTTCGCTACTGCTTCCCGCAAATCTTTCACCAAACCTTGAACCTTGGTTTTATCAGCTTCAGGAACTTTATCACCTAATTCTTCCAATTGCTTTTCAGCTTGGTAAGCTAAGGAGTCAGCTTGGTTTTTACGTTCAATCTTCTCACGACGTTCTTTGTCCGCAGAGGCGTTACGTTCAGCTTCCTGTACCATGCGTTCCACATCATTTTTATCCAAAGTGGAAGCACCAGTAATACTAATTGACTGTTCCTTACCAGTTCCCTTATCTTTCGCTGTAACGTTCAGGATACCGTTAGCGTCAATGTCAAAGGTAACTTCAATTTGAGGAACACCACGAGGAGCAGGAGGAATACCATCTAAACGGAAAGTTCCCAAACTCTTGTTATCGTTAGCAAATTCCCGTTCACCTTGCAGAACATGAATTTCTACATTAGTTTGACCATCAACCGCAGTGGAGAATACCTCAGATTTTTTGGTAGGAATTGTTGTGTTACGAGGAATAATCTTGGTCATTACTCCACCCAAGGTTTCCACACCCAAGGATAGAGGAGTTACGTCTAACAACAAGATACCAGTCACATCACCAGCAAGTACACCCGCTTGAATAGCAGCACCCACAGCTACCACTTCATCAGGGTTCACGCTTTGGTTAGGGTCTTTACCTAGAACCTTTTTAACTACTTCCTGAACTGCGGGAATACGGGTAGAACCACCAACTAAGACAACTTCATCAATATTGCTCTTATTTAACTTGGCATCTCTGAGAGCATTTTCTACAGGGATACGACAACGGTCAATTAAATCAGAACAAAGTTCTTCAAAAGTTGCACGAGTTAAAGTAGTATCTAGGTGTTTTGGACCATCCTGAGTAGCAGTGATGAAGGGAAGGTTAATTTCCGCTTGGGTAACACTAGAAAGTTCAATTTTGGCTTTTTCCGCAGCTTCAGTCAGACGTTGTAAAGCTTGTTTATCTTTGCGGAGGTCAATACCTTCTGCTTTTTTGAATTGTTCTGCTAAGAAGTCAACTATTTTTTTATCGAAGTCGTCACCACCAAGGTGGGTATCACCAGAGGTTGCTAATACTTCAAATACACCATCACCAACTTCTAATACAGATACGTCGAATGTACCACCACCAAGGTCAAATACGAGGATGGTTTCGTTGCTCTTTTTATCAAAACCATAAGCTAGAGAAGCGGCGGTAGGTTCGTTGATAATCCGTAATACTTCAATACCAGCGATTTTACCAGCGTCTTTGGTTGCTTGACGTTGGGAGTCGTTAAAGTATGCAGGAACGGTAATAACTGCTTGGGTAACGGTTTCACCCAGATATTTACTAGCGTCTTCTACCAGTTTACGGAGAACCTTAGCAGAAATTTCTTCTGGTGCAAACTGTTTACCAGCACCGGGAGAATCTAGTTTAACGTTACCACTGCTGCTGAGAACTTTATAAGAAACTTCTGTAGCTTCGTTAGTAACTTCGTCAAAACGGCGACCGATAAAGCGTTTTACAGAATAAAAAGTATTTTCGGGGTTCATCACCGCTTGACGTTTAGCGATTTGACCTACTAAATTATCACCATTTTTCGCAAACGCCACAACAGATGGAGTGGTTCTAAAACCTTCAGCGTTAGCAATTACAGTGGGTTTACCACCTTCCATCACTGCTACGCAAGAGTTAGTTGTACCTAAGTCAATTCCTACTACTTTTGCCATTTTGGGTGCTGCTTCCGTATAACTACAAATGAATGGGATTATAAAGGACTAAATGTTTGAACCTTATATTTGAACATTATGTTTGAACCTTTTGAACCAACTGATTGAAAATAAGCAGTCAGTCCAGCATGGTTGCGCTAGTCTGGGGTGAAAACCGCAAATTACGCTGATATATATACTGAACTTGTGTAGCCAGTCCATGAAGGGTGGTTTCCCGAACCTTGGATGGGACGGTTTATTTTAAAGGTTGTTTTTAGTTGGTTCATGGATTGAACTGCTGTTACTCTGAATAATGTATGAGAATTAATACGTTAAGGAATTGGGGTGAACCGTAATTTATAAGTCGTATTTGCCGTCAAGATGGGATAATGGTGATTGGTGACTGGTGATTGGTGATTGGGGAAAGAATAAATAATGATGGTAAATCAGCAACAAGTAGGTCAACATAATTAAAAGTAAAATAGAAGTCTATAAAGTGGACATATACCTGACTTCTTAAAGAAGTCGGGTATATGGATATTACGTTTTTTCAGGTTGAGTTACTTAGCAAAAGTAAAATTTTTGAATTATCCAAAGTGAAAACTGACAGCATATTTTACCGACTTTTTCAAGAGTTTCCGAGTATATTTTTTGAGTTAATTGGCAACCAACCGCAAACCGCAGCGGCCTATAAATTCTCATCTGTGGAAATTAAGCAAACAGCTTTTCGCATAGATGGGGTTTTTCTACCAATAACAGATCAAGATGCACAAAACCCGATTTATTTTTTGGAAGTGCAGTTTCAAGACGACGAAAAAATTTATTACCGTCTATTCTCGGAAGTTTTTTTATACCTACGGCAATATCAACCTCAAAATTCTTGGAGGGGGGTTGTTATTTATCCCAGTCGCAGTTTAGATACAGCAGATACCCAACATTACAGTGAATTTTTCACCAGTCAGCGTGTCAGCCGAATTTATCTAGATGAACTGGGTGAAAGTGCATCTTTACCCATTGGTATTGCTACGATAAAATTAATTATCGAAGATGAAAACAAAGCAATTACCACAGGTAAAGAGTTAATCAACAGAACCAAGCAAGAAATCAATAATGACAAACAACAACAGTTGTTAGAATTATTAGAAACTATCTTGGTTTACAAGTTTCCTAGAATGAGTAGAAAGGAGATTGAAGCTATGTTTAGTCTAAGTGATTTGAAACAAACAAAGGTTTATCAAGAAGGACGTGAAGAAGGACGTGAAGAAGGAAGAGAAGAAGGAAGAGAAGAAGGGAGTTTGGAAGCAAAATTAGAAGCTGTTCCCAGATTATTAGCTTTAAAATTAACGGTGGAACAAATCGCCCAGGCTTTAAATTTAACAGTTGACACTGTACAAAAAATTGCTGAAGGGAATAGGGAATAGGGAATAGGGAATAGGGGCAACCACGGGGGGTTTGCCCCTACATTAATTCAAATCTGCAATTAATTTAATTACCCTTTCTTTCACCTCATCTCTGATACGCCGAAAAGTATCAATATTTTCACCTTGAGGATCATCTAATTGCCAATCTGCAAACACATTTCTTAATAACCATTCCTGGGGTAAATTTACCCCACAACCACATAAAGAAATCACTGCATCAAAATCTTCTGTGTGGAAATTATTTAACGCTTTAGAAGTTTGATTACTAATATCAATGCCTATTTCTGACATTACTTGTACAGTAATCGGATCAACTTCACTTGCTGCTAAACCAGAACTATAAACTTCTATTTTTCCTTCTCCTAAAACCTTAGCAAAACCTTCCGCCATTTGGGAACGACGGGAGTTATGTTTACAGATAAACATGATTTTTTTCATGATGCTAAGAAGTCAGTTTTCTGGATACTATAGCTGAATCTGGATGATTTGTAACTAGGAAGAATGAAAACAACGTGGATCTGGTAAAGTTGCTTTTTCCGGTTCTCTGGGAAACCATGCTGCTGTACGTTTACAAAATTCTACTAACATCAACATTACCGGAACTTCAATTAAAACCCCTACCACCGTTGCTAGTGCTGCACCAGAATTTAAACCAAATAACATGACTGCTGTGGCGATCGCAACTTCAAAATGATTACTAGCACCAATTAAAGCTGCTGGCGCTGCATCTTCATAGGATATATTTAATTTTAATGCTGCTACATAACTAATTAAAAAAATGAAATTAGTTTGGATAAACAAAGGAACAGCTATTAATAAAATATGCAAAGGATTTTTAACAATTAATTCTCCTTTGAAAGCAAATAGCAAAACTAAAGTAATTAATAAAGCTGAAATTGTCACAGGAGAAAGATATTTTAAAAATTGTCTTTCAAACCATTCTTTACCTTTATATTTAAAAATCCAATAACGGCTATACATTCCTGCTGCTAAAGGTAAACCAACATAAATTAACACCGATAAAACAATAGTTTGCCAAGGTACTGTTAAATCATTTGCTGCTAGTAACCATCGTCCCAAGGGAGCATATAAAAATAGCATAGTTAAAGAATTAACTGCTACCATAACTAATGTATGACCTTGATTACCATAGGAAAGATATCCCCACATTAAAACCATTGCGGTACAAGGCGCAATTCCTAATAAAATCGTACCAGCTATGTAGGAATTAGCTAAACTAATTTCACTACCTCTAATTATTTCTGTACCTGTAATTAATGGTTTAAATAACCAACCTAAAAAGAACTGAGAAAATACTACCATTGTGAATGGTTTAATTAACCAATTCATGACTAAAGTAAGAATTACAGGTTTTGGCGCACGCAGGGCATTTACAGCTTGGGTGAAGTCTATTTTCACCATGATGGGATACATCATAAAAAATAAACAAATAGCAATAGGAATAGAAACTTGATAAATACTAATAGCGTCCAGGGTGACAGCAATACCTGGAAATAAACGACCTAAACCAATTCCTACTAAGATACAAATAAACACCCAAACAGTGAGGTATTTTTCAAAAAAACTCAGATTGCTTTTAGCTTTAATTGGAGTTATATTTTCTCCGTGATGTAGATTCATATAGTCCTCCAAAACTTTAATAAATTCACAGCAAAATTACACACTCAAGGAACTTAAAATCTGTCACCTGTCAACTGTCACCTGTCACCTAAATTCTATTCTCCATCTCCACCTTTCCAAGCAATATTTTTACTAGGTTGGGGGTTAGGTAACTTCAAAGAAACTAAAGCTGCTGCTAAGACAAAAAACATGGATGTCCACAGACAACCGACCAAACCAAATAACTGATAAACTAAACCAGATAATACAGTACCAGCAAGACGACCACCGGAGTTAGCCATATAATAGAAACCAACGTTTAAGGCTACTTTATCATCATCAGTAAATGCCAAAACCAGGTAAGAATGAACTGCGGAATTAAAGGCAAATACCACACCAAATAAAAGTAGTCCGCTAATAATAACTATATTAGCAGGTAAATTGATTTGTAGAGCAAGGGCGATCGCACAAGGAACAGCAGTTAAAGTAAATGTCCAAAATTGAATAGTTTTAGATTCCGGTGGACGACCAGAACCGAATTTTTGTAATAAATTAGGTGCTAAAAATTGCACAATTCCATAGCCAATTACCCAACAAGCTAAAAACCCACCTACTTGATAAAAAGACCAACCTAAAACCTCACGTAAAAACACAGGTAAACCCACCACAAACCACACATCCCGCGAACCAAATAAAAAGAATCTAGCCGCAGATAAAATATTAATTTCCTGACTTTTAGAAAACAGTTGACTAAATTTAACTTTCTTTTTAATTTTGCCCATTCCCTTGGGTAATAATAAACCAGTGAACATAATTAAAAATAGTCCACCAGCCATAATTAACAAAGCATTGACAAAACCAAATACAGATAACAAAGCACTACCAACAAAAAAACCAACGCCTTTTAAAGCATTTTTAGAACCCGTTAAAACTGCCACCCATTTAAACAAAGAAGACTGGGCATCTTGGGGAACAACCAAACGGATGGCACTTTTAGAACTCATCTTAGTTAAATCTTTAGCAATACCTGAAAATGCCTGGGCTACCATCACATAAAAAACTGCAAACCATTGCACCCACTCAGGATTTAAAAAAGACAACATTACCAAAGAAAAAACCTGTAAACCTATACCACTATAAAGAGTAACTTTCAATCCAAATTGTGAACCTATCCAACCACCTAAAAAATTAGTAACAATTCCAAAAACCTCGTAAAACATAAATAAAAATGCAATTTGTAAAGGCGTATAACCGATTTTATTGAAGTACAATAAAACCAACATCCGCAAAGCACCATCAGTAACAGTAAACCCCCAATAAGCCAGGGTTACTAAAGCATAATCTCTTAAATTTCCACCCGAACCAGTAGTAGAAGCCATGATCAAAAATCCAATTTTTTCAAACTCTAATTCTCTCTGCGTGAGAAAAAATATTTAGGGTAGGAAACCCACCTTTTAAAAACCATTATTTCTGCAAACTTAAAGCCACTTTTTTAGCTAATTCCGCCATACGGTTAGCATAACCCCATTCATTGTCATACCAAGCCAAAATTTTCACCTGAGTTTCATCAACAACCATTGTAGAAAGGGCATCAATAATGGAAGAACGAGGATCATCTTTATAGTCAATTGATACTAAAGGACGTTCTTCATAACCCAAAAGTCCCTTTAATGGTTCTTGTTCCGAAGCGGCTTTTAATAAACCATTAATTTCTGCTATAGTTGTCGGTCTAACAACTTCAAAAACACAATCTGTTAAGGAAGCATTCAACAAAGGAACACGCACAGCTAAACCATTCAATTTACCATTTAATTCTGGATAAATTAAACCGATAGCTGTAGCTGAACCAGTAGATGTAGGAATTAATGAAAGATTTGTTGCCCTGGCACGACGCAAATCTTTATGAGGTGCATCAACTATAGTTTGAGTGTTAGTATTATCATGAATTGTGGTAATAATTCCATGCTTAATTCCTAAGCCTTCATGAATTACTTTTACTACTGGGGCTAAACAGTTGGTAGTACAAGAAGCTGCTGTTAATAAATGATGTTCTTCAGGTTTATATAAATAATCATTTACCCCCATGACAATATTTAACGCCTCTGCTTTTACTGGTGCGGCAACAATTACTTTTTGTACACCCCTATTAAAATAAGGGTTAAGAGTTTCTGGAGTTCTAAACTTTCCTGAACATTCCAAAACAATATCAACTCCAAATTCTTCCCAAGGAACTTCACCAGGTTGGGAATATTCGCTAAAAGTTAAGGGTTTACTATCAATAACTACTCGGTTTTCTCCAGCTTCAACTTCTTTTTCCCAGCGTCCATGTACGGAATCAAATTTGAGTAAATGCGCTGCTGTTACTGCACCACCTTTAAGTTCATTTATATGTACAAATTCTATTTCTTTCCAATCCCAAGCAGCACGAACTGCTAAACGTCCCATGCGTCCAAAACCATTAATTCCTACACGAATTGTCATGTTAAAATTCCTTTTGTTTACGCAATAATTCCCCAAGGGTTAAATCAAATTGTGATTTACCTGCAAATACTGTTCCGGCTTTACCGTTATGTAAATGCACATAGTCAATTTTGTAAGCTTCCTCTGATAAGGGTACAGAACCTACAGAATTAACTATTTTTGGTGCTTTTTGTAAATAGAAATCTACAAATTTATAAATCTCTCCTCGGTTTTGACTAGACCACAAATTCACATATATAAATAAAGGTCGAGATAGTGGTTGATATTTGGATTTTGCTACTGTTTCTTGTGATGGTAAAATTGCCCCTTTACCGTTATTAACAGCTACGACTTTTAATTTGTCTTGGTTTTTTTCATAGTATGCGTAACCAAAATAACCCAAGGCGTTGGGATCTTTATTGATGCTTTCTACTAAAACATCGTCGTCTTCGCTTGCTGTGTAGTCATTGCGACTGGCTTTTTCTTGACCTACTATGGCTTCTGTGAAGTAGTCAAATGTACCAGATTTTTTACCAGCACCGTATAAATTCAGAGGACGATCTGGCCAAGAACTACGTATTTGATTCCATTTGGTAATTTTTCCTTCAGCCGCAGGTTGCCATATTTTTTTCAGTTCTGCTACTGTAATATCTTTTACCCAATCATTTTGCGGATGTACGGCAATGGTTAAAGCATCAAAGGCAATCGGTAATTCTATGTATTTGATGCCATTCTTATTACACATTGCCATCTCCGCTTGAGAAATTGGTCGAGAGGCATTATTTATATCTGTTTTCCCATCACAGAATTTTTCAAACCCTCCCCCAGTACCGGAAATGTTTACTTGTACTTGGCTGTTGTTTTTGGTGTTGGCTATAAATTCTTTGGCGATCGCCTGGGTAATGGGATATACTGTACTTGAACCATCAATTTTGATGATTGATACAGTCCCGGAAGTAGCGGCTGTTGCGGTTTGTGGTGACTGCTGAATATTGCTGGAACTGTCAGATGTACTGGTACAACTGCTGGCTAATGCTAACATTCCCACCGCTAGGACTAATCTTTGTGCCGTTGTTTTCACTGACTTTACCTGTCTGCTTGATAATATATCTTTGTATTCATCATTTCAAAAAAAATTGATATGTCAAGTACCAAGATAGCATAATACACAAAAATTAATCAAAAAAAATTGATGGATTGGGTACTGAAAACTGGGAAGAGGTTTTACCAGTTTTGCTTACTCACAACAAGAACGACGGGGAGAAAGTACAGAATGACGGTGAATATCGGCTAAATACTGTTCTAATAGCTGGAATTGGGGTAAGTTGAGACTATAATAAATCCAGCGTCCTTCTTGACGGGAATTAACGAGATTTGCTTCTTTAAGGTTTTTCAGGTGAAAGGATAGTTTTGATTGACTTATTTCTAAAGCATCGCATAGATCACAGACACAGAGTTCACGCTGACGCAGTAATTCTATGACTTTAATTCTAATGGGGTCAGAAAGGGCGTGAAAGCCGTCAATTATTAAGTGTGGGGGTGTGGTTGTGGGGGTGATCATTAATTCGTAATAATATCAGGGGGCAAGTTTATTAATATTGTATTATAGCTTTTCTATCTGAATTAGGATGTCCGGGATTTTAGGATTAACAGGATAGAAAACGCAGATGAACGCAGATAAACGCAGATTGTTTTTGTCAGAATCAGGATGTCCAGGATTTTAGGATTTACAGGATGTTATTGATTAATTTCTAGTGTTCCTTTGCGTCTTTGCGTATTTGTGTGAAACCAAATATTAAATTTTGTCTGAATCAGGATGTCCAGGATTTGAGGATTTTCAGGATTTTTGTAATGTCTATTTTCTTAAATTATTTGATAAATTGGTTATTGATATTCTGAAAATCTAATCTTTAATGATCTGCTTTTATTAAGATTCACTACATGACATTCTATTCATTTATAATTAATCATCATAAATTTTGATTCAGACAATTAAAATCTGAACAATAACAAATAACTCCCCATCCTGTAAATCCTTAAATCCTGGATATCCTGATTCAGACAATTAAAATCTGAACAACAACAAATAAACCCCTATCCTGGAAATCCTTAAATCCTGGATATCCTGATTCAGACAATTAAAATTATCTGCATTTACCAATTATCAATTTCTACTTTCATGTTAAAATTAATTCAATGTATATTCTGGAGTTATTATGGAAAGCACTCAAGCAGTGATCAACCCCACTACTCCCACAAATCAAGATATTCATACACCTAAATTTACATTACCCGATCATACACAACTACCTGATTCAGACGGAAATTTCGTGAAAAATTTTCAGGAACATCCCCAAAGTATTGTTTTAACCAGTTCCATTGAACCAATTTTACAAAAAATACATCCTGATGGTAACTATTGTATTGGTCAGGATAGCGGTATTTATTGGCGGTTAACAGATCCACCAGAAAAAGGTGCAGAAGCGCCAGATTGGTTTTATGTCCCTAATGTACCACCAAAACTAAATGGAGATTATCGTCGGTCTTATGTGTTATGGAAGGAATTTGTAGCGCCATTAATTGCTATTGAGTTTGTGTCAGGAAATGGGGAAGAAGAAAGAGATAAAACCCCTCCCAGTGCAACGGAAAAAGCTGGGAAATTTTGGGTTTATGAACAAGCAATTCGTATTCCTTTTTACGCAATTTTTGAAGCGAGAAAAGCGTTACTAGAAGTTTATCGTTTAGTAGATGGCAGTTATCAAAAAATCCAACCTAATGAAAGAGGACATTTTCCAATTTCTCCTATGGGTGTGGAATTAGGTTTAATAGAAGATGACGGTGTACCTTGGGTACGTTGGTGGGATGATGGGGGGAATTTGTTGTTAACTGGTGATGAAAGAGCTATTGTTGAAAAACAAGCCCGTTTAGAAGCGGAAGAAATTGCCCAACAAGCAAAATTAGCACAACAACAAGCGGAAGAAATTGCCCAACAAGAACGACAACAAAAGGAGAAGTTAGCAGCGTATTTAAGGTCTTTGGGTGTTAATCCTGATGATATTTAAAAGGTGAGTTTAAACATTAACAGGACTTACGCAAAATATCTCTAAAACCCTCTTTCCTTTGTGTCCTTCGTGTCTTCGTGGTTCATTCTTTTGTGACTTGTGCGTGCGTAAGTCCTAATTAACAAGGGGTAGGCACGGGGGCGCTACCCCTACGTTGATTATACAGAAACTACCGCTTCTTGTTGATAAGAAATTCCTGCTTCTTTGAATCTTTGTAAAGCTTCACCCAAGCGATCGCATTCTGCAATTAAACTAATTCTCACATATCCTTCACCACCTGGACCAAAAGCATTTCCAGGAGTCACAACTACGCCGGTTTTTTGCAGTACATCTAAAGCAAAATCTGTAGAACCCATTCCCACAGGACATTTTACCCACAGATACATAGTTGCTTTGGTTTTAGGAATATTCCAACCCAATTTTCCTAAACCATCTATCAAGAAATCTCGACGGGTGCGGTAACGAGTTTGCACTTCTTGTAAATAGGTATCTGGTAATTCTAAAGCGGTTTCTGCTGCTGTTTGTAAGGCGGAAAAAATGCCATAATCTAAGTTAGTTTTTAAGGTTCTTAAACCTTGAATTACATGACGATTTCCCACGACAAAACCAACCCGCCAACCTGCCATGTTATAGGTTTTTGATAAAGTGTGAAACTCTACACCAATATCTTTTGCACCAGGAATTTCTAATAAACTTGTAGGTTGATAACCATCAAAAGCTAATTCTGCATAACATAAATCATGAACTAAGAGAATTTCATACTTTTTAGCAAAAGCAACAATTTCTTCAAAAAATTCACGGGGTGCGGTTGCTGCGGTGGGATTACTGGGATAATTGAAATAAAGAATTTTCGCTTTTTGTGCTACTTCTTCAGGGATAGAACTTAAATCAATTAACCAATTATTTTCTTCCTTTAAAGTGATATTGTGAATTACACCACCGGCAATAATTGGACCACGAAAATGAACGGGATAAGATGGCGATGGTACTAATACAATATCACCAGGATTAATATAGGCGATAGCCAAATGTCCTAAACCTTCCTTAGAACCCAACAAAGGCAAAGCTTCACTATCAGGATCTAAAACCACATTGTAACGGCGATTGTACCATTTAGTAATTGCCTTGCGAAAATTAGCAGTACCTTCAAAGGGTGGATAACCATGATTAGCAGGATTTTGTAATGCTTTCATCGCTGCTTCTATCACCGGTTGAGGTGTTGCACCATCGGGGTTTCCCATTCCCAAATCAATCAAATCTAAACCTTGTTCTCTCGCTTTTGCTTTGAGTTCATCTAATCTAGCAAAAACATAAGGCGGTAATTTCTGTATTCTCTCTGCGGGAGTAATCCAACTTAAACTCATTTTTTAAACCTCGAAGTAGGTGACAGGTGACAGGTGACAGGTGACAGGTGACAGTAAGAAAGTAAAAGGTAAGAGTTTATTTTTACCAATTACCAATTACCAATTACCCATTTTTAATTTTTAATTTTTAACTTTTAATTGATGTGGTGCAGTGGTAGAAACCATTGCGGCCATCAATTGTTCTAAAGCTACAGGAAAAGGTAATCTGTGAATATCAGAGTTTGGTGCTAGGGAAATTTCTGCGGACGTTTGCAATTCAGTTAAAGTAATATTTCCTAATCCCAAATCTGCTAATGTTTTGGGTAATCCAATCTCTGCATAAAACTTTAATAATTGCTGTCTCGCTGCGTCTGCAAGTTGGTTACTTTGCAACATTTCTTCTAATCGCAATTGTACCAAAATTCCATAAGCTACTTTTTCGCCGTGAATGCTACCATGTCCGCAGATATGGGTTAAACCATTATGTACTGCGTGGGCGGCCACTGTGCGACATTGTGCGCCCCCTAAACCACCAATGACACCGGCTAATAATACGGTTGCATCTACAACTTCTCGCCATACTTCACTACCAGGAGATTGTAAAGCTGCGGCGGATTTTTGGAAGAGGATATCTCGTAAAACTCGCGCTTGTTGAACTGCGGCAATAATTAAAGTGTCTTGTAAATGTCCACTACTTACTGACGCTTCGTACCATTTGGCGATCGCATCTCCAATACCTGCTACTAATGTCCTTTGAGGTGCAGTTTGAATCAAATCATAATCCAAAATCAGCAAATCAGGACAACGGGATAAACCCACATCATACAAAAACGCCCCTGATTCAGAATATACATTAGATAAAGCCGTCCACGCTGCACAGGTAGCCGCCGATGTTGGAATTGTGACAACAGGTAAATTTAATTGATGGCCGACTAACTTAGCCGTATCTAAAGCCTTACCACCACCTACACCAATAATGATATCTGCTTTATGTTCCTTTGCAGCTTTGCGTAAAGCCTTTAAACTAGCTTCACAGCAATCTGCACCATAAGAACTAGCAACCGTATCTAAATTTTCAGCTTGGAAAATCGGCTGTAAACTTTCTTGAAAAATAGAGAGAGTGCGATCGCCAGCTATAATTAAGGGACGAGTTCCCAAACGGGCAATTTCCACCACGGCGGAAGGGAGTACACCCGCACCCCGAATGACTTTAGCCGGAGCAATAGTCAATGTCAATAATGTACTAGCGGTTTGAGTAGACAAGGCTGGAGTAAAAGATTGATTAGGTATCATAAATAATATGTCAAAACTTGATATTCTTCATACAATCAGACTAATGATTTTGGCTTCTGGTGGCGACATCCATAGAAACCTATTGCTAATAGGGGTGGTTGAGGAGTTGTCAAATCTTTACGCATTTGTTCAGGTAATTGCTGTATAATAATGAGCCGGAGGACTTCACTATCTTAATCTAAAATTAATCTTGATTGTATTGCAAGTCACAAAAAATTTGGGCATTGGGCATTGGGCATTGGGCATTGGGCATTGGGCATTGGGTTATTAGTCATCCAATTACCCATTACCAATTACCCATTACCAATCAGCATTTTAAGCTTTAGCTTCTGGCAGTTGGGCAAATTTATCCAAGTAAACTTCTACCGCCATTTCAGGATCTTGACGACTTGCTAGGGTTCGTTGTACCTTACCCAAGTAAACTGGTATAGATATTCCTAGTTCTGGGTGGATAATGGTACGGGCGCGAATTGTCAGTTGGTTGTTTCCGCCAGCACCTAAGCGCCCATAGGAATAAAGGTTACTGGCAGCTTGGCGTAAAGTTGCTTCTAATTCTTCTGGGGTAATTTCTGGTGTTGTGGCAATTACCGCCTGGTTAGAACCGTTATCATAAACTAGGGTGTATTTTACAGCACCGGGAATGACTGTCCGACTCAGAGGTACTAAAGACAGAGAAAATAAACCTGCGGTTAACACGATCATAAAGCCGGTTGTACCCACCAGCCGAAAGCGTAGACCCCATTTGAGGATAAAAGCCAAAATTGTCAGGACTGCAAATGCTATGGTAGCAATTCCTGACCATTGGGTGTATTGGAGAAAATCAGCTGTTGTAGGCATCAGTTTAGCTAAATGAGTATCTTATCAGATGTCCGTTTGCATAGTTATCATATCTATTTGGGTAGTAAACAGGAAAGAAGAAAAATTTATGATCTGTTTTGACGATGAGCAGTAGGATGAATGCAAGTGTTACAATCTAAGCAACCTAAAGTATCGGCGCTACTGTGGACTTTATCAGCCGCATACATCTATATACTTTTACTTTCACCACCAGGACAAATCTTACCCGGTGAACCTATTTGGGCTATCCAACCACAGACTTTACAAGAATTGTGGAATGAGTCTATCAATTTCTTTTTTATTTTACCCGTCCTCAATGCTGTGGGTATTCAGTCTCTGTTAGCGCCCAGTGTACATCCTTGGATAGAAGCACAATTTAACTTTGCAGAAGCGTGGATTTTGATGTTTTTGCCTTTGTTGCTGGCTGATCAACGTTCTCAGGGATGCCCTAAAGTGTTGATTTGGGGTTTAGCCATGTTTTTAACTAATACTTTTTTATGCCCTTACATGGCTGTACGTGCTGCCAAACCCCAAGAAGTGCCACAGGAAAAACCCAGTAAAGGTTTAATAGCCCGTGTTTTTGGTGTGATAGGAATCATTATTGGTGGTATAGCTTTGATTTGGGGTACAATCGCTAGACCTGAATTTGGCGATTTAACCGCTAGATACCAATATTTTATTGATGATTTGATTCATGATAGAGTAACAATTGCTTTTTGCGTTGATTTATTGCTATTCACTGTATTTCAAGCAGTTTTAATTGGAGAAATTGAACCTCCTGAAAGTGGTAAACGATGGTTAAGATTTATTCCCTTTTGGGGTTTAGCAGTTTGGCTGTTGATTTAAGGAAAATTTGCAATCAACATCTGGTAAAGATTTCTTTTTGGATTATTCATGGCGTAATTGATATTTATAAACCACTCCACACAGGGCAGCTAAAAATACCCAAAATAATGTACTTAACCGTAAATCAAATGTTGTGACATCGACTGTATTAAATATTATCCAACCGATAAAAGCAAGTAGATAACTGAAAAAAATGATTCTGTTTTCTGGTTCTAAATATTTTGATTTCCATAGAGTTTTACCAGCAGTAATTAAAATCCAAATTAGTAACCCACAAAATAACAAAGTGGTAATTACACCGGTTTCCGCTGATAACATTAAAAATAAGTTGTGAGGATGACCTAAATCTATCTGCATTTTGGTTTTATAAAGTCCGCTAAAACTGCGTAAACCCCAACCTGTAAAGGGATGTTGTTGTGTTAAATTCCAAGCAAATTCCCATTGAGTTTTTCGCATTAATGCTACTGGACGATCAGGGTACATTTGATCATTTAACCGCGCCCAGATAAAATAAGGAACGAAACGACGGAAAAATTGCGCGATCGCTCCTGGTGCAAAAGCAGCTAACAATATGCTAGTTATAATACTCAGAAACCCAGCGACAATCAACCGCCAACCTTGATATAAAGCATAAGCTAAACAGGTAATAATCGCTATTCCCCAAGCATTTCTAGAATTGGTTAAAATCAAAGCTAGGAAATTAGCAATTACTGTTATTGTTAAGAAAATAATAGGACGGTAATTAGTTGTGATTTTTTGTTGGAGTTTTTGTTGGAGTTTTTGTTGGATTTTTTGATAGTTTTCTAGCCATAAACCCAAACCTAAAATAAAAATTGTCACTAAATAAGCGCCTAAAGTATTGGCGTGCATGAACACAGAAGCCATGCGTCCGGGTGGATCTCCTCCAGGGGAAATTGTCAAATCTATTAACACCCAAAGAAATTGTATTTTAAAACTCCAACCTAAAAATAATTGTCCAAAACCGATAATTACCACAGGTAAAGAACCTATGATCATAATCCAAGCTATTCGCCGTAATTGAGTAGGTGTT
This sequence comes from Sphaerospermopsis torques-reginae ITEP-024, assembly GCF_019598945.1. Taxonomy (NCBI): domain Bacteria; kingdom Bacillati; phylum Cyanobacteriota; class Cyanophyceae; order Nostocales; family Aphanizomenonaceae; genus Sphaerospermopsis; species Sphaerospermopsis torques-reginae. The sequence continues at coordinate 136,864 of NZ_CP080598.1, forward strand.
TGAATTAAGGAAGTTAATCCGGCAAATACGAAAAAATAAGGTAATAAGTTGAATAAACCCAGGAAAGCCTCTAATTTATGAGAGGCAAACCCGGTAGTTATCAACAACAATAAACTTAAAATTGCAAATCCTTTGTGCAGGGGTTTTTGGCTAATGGTGCGGTATTTTTTCGCCCAAGTTATTAATGCTGCCAAACAAATAGTTACAGCCCCCAAAAATGGATTGACAGGGAAAACAAGCAACCCAAATTGAAGACTGTTCCACGCAGGTTGCAAACTAGAATCAGGATGATAAAAAGCCTTGTTCAAGCTAACTCCCAACATTCTGCACGGGTGAGACGAATTTGCGCGAGGGTGAAAATAGTAGGAATAATGCGACCATAGTTAGTGGCGATCGCTCTCCAACCTAAATCAGCAAAAAACCAAGCCCACATCATTGGTCCGACAACAGCAAAAACACTGCGAACTGCACTATATCGGGCTGCACTTACAGTCATTCCCCTTCGCGCCATTTGTGCTGTGACATAGCTTTGAAATTGTTTGCTGGCTACTTGTGTACCCGTAATTGCGGCTTCTTTGGCTACTTGATAGGTAGCTAAATGAATGGCAAATTGACGGGCAATGTGTTGAAGTACATAAGGCTGAATCACAGAAGTTACAGCCAAAGCACTACCACCTTTGAAAATTAATCCTAAAGGATCTTTTTGTAATGACAGAGGTAATGGTTTTTGCACATCTGATGATAATAACTGACGTTGTATTTTAGTGGCAATTTTTTGCTGTTCGTGTTTTGGCAATTTTTTCCACACCTTTCCTAAAAGATGCAAAAATACCTCTGCTTCTAAATCAACAGTTGCTAAATCCTCATAATAAGGAATTTTCAAATATTTACATACTTGAATTAATGCTTGTCGGTAAGTTACTTGATCAGTGCGCCCCCGTAATACCGTGATCCCATCAGCCGCTAAAAAGCGAAACCGGTCTTCTATTGCATTTAACCAAGCTTGACGATCTTGGCTTTGCACTTCGATGGGTTCAGGTGTGTGAACATAATCTAGGGGATTAAATTTGCGACTAAACAGAATAGCTGTTAAGTCTTGTAGTTCTTCTTCGGTGGCTAACTCTAGTACCGCCCTTAGTTCATCCAATTTCCCATCCTCCCTTCCGTGCTGCTGGTCTGTACCCTATTCTACTATTAGCTTTTAATAGTTATTGTCAAGGTTGAATTGTGAAATATGTCAAATTCTCATATTACTGATATTGCGGTTATTGGTGCGGGTATATCTGGTTTAGTTTGCGCCCAACGCTTACGTCAAGCTGGTTATGGGGTTTTAGTGGTGGAAAAATCTCGTGGTGTGGGGGGAAGAGTTGCTACTCGCCGTTTGCAGGGAACTTGGGCGGATCATGGTGCTTGTTATCTCAAACCCAAGGGTAAATTATTGAGTAATTTTGTGGAATTGTTGCAAAAACGGCAAGTTCTGAAAGTTTGGACAGATACGGTTTATGAATTTTCAACCGCAGAGGGTATATCTCAACCAGCAAACTTTAGTCCACGTTATGTTGCACCAGAGGGAATGAGCAGTATTGCTAAATTTCTCACTCCTGGTTTAGAGATTTTATTTAATCAGCGTGTGATCAAGATTAATCTTACCAAAGAAAATGCTTGGTGTCTTACTTTAGACAATAATGAACAATTAAAAGCCAAGGGTTTAATAGTTGCTATTCCTGCACCCCAAGCTGAGGATTTATTAGCGCCTTTGGGTAAAAATTTATTGGGTGCTGAATTTTTGGATAGTTTGCATTTTGTTGAGTTTTACCCTTGTATTAGTGTCATGGCGGGATTTTCCCCCAACTCTCAACCTTTACCCCATTGGAAAGCTTTAACTTTTAATGATCATGCTGATTTAGCATGGATTGGATTCGATAGTAGCAAGCGTCCCCAGTCACAACCACCGCATTTTGTGTTACAAAGTAGCGCCAAGTTCGCTCAACAACATCTAGAAACCCAAGATTTACAACCTGTTGCTAATGATATGTTGCAAACAGCAGCAGAAAATTTAGCACTTCCCTGGTTAGAAAATCCTCAATGGATGCAAGTACATCGGTGGCGTTATGCTTTTCCTCGTACTCCTTTAGATATACCTTGTTTATCTGCCAATACTCCTTTACCTTTAGTTTGTTGTGGTGATTGGTGTGGCGGAAATTTGGTAGAAGGAGCAATGGTTTCGGGATTAGCTGCTGCTGCTGAAATTGATCAGCAACTGCAACATCTATTTATGGAAGATGTGGACTTTTTAAGATTTTTTTAATATGTAAATTACACTTTAATTCTTCCCTCAGAATATAATTCTGGGGAAAGACAAACTAAGCCCACAGACGGGGGCATAATTAGGAGCAGCTTCATATAGAAATAATATCAGAGGTAATGTAAATCTTATTGTGAGTTTAACTTTACTTTCAGGTTAAGCATAATTAACAAAATTTTTTGTAAATAAAGGTAAATAAAATTGATCCCTAATAGTTTATGCTGCGTTTTGTGTAGTTTTTCACCAAAATAGCGTAAATATGAAATAATTATATTTGTATAGCTCTAACATCGGTAATTAAGCAGTAGCTGGATTCCTATTTGAAAATAACATTTTTAAATAGGTATAAATTACAACTAAATATCATGGACTTTTAATCCTCTGATATTTTGCCAAGATTAAATCTTGAATTGGGGGTGTCGGGTATGGTGTGGGAAAGGGTGATCACTGCTTATCATTACCGAATTGGTATTGAGATAAATGTTTTGTTGCACCAATCATTTATTTGCATGGAAAAGGAGATAAGAACAAATGAAAACCGTAGTTAAGTTAACACAGCAATCTGTTATTAGTGAAATTGAAAGTGTTTTGCATACATACCCCTACCAACCTTATCAACAGGTTTTTGCTATTCCTGATTTACGTCAAGAGCTAATTTCTTTTGTAATTGATCGTCTTCCGGGTGTTGATAGTCGAGTTTCTGAGAGTCAAATATTATTAGCTGAAAATCCCAAAGAGAGTTTTTTCAATCACAAGTTATCCCGTAATCCTTTAGAGCAAAAATTACATCTACAAAACTTGATTCACCAAGGGATTTTTTCAATCATGCAAGCAAAAGCAGAGTTTATTAGTCAACACCTTTGTGAAACAATTCAACCAGGTTTTCAACCTTCTAACTGGTTTGGTTGATTGCTGTTAATTCCTGGACAACTTTCGACTATCATCAGATCCCTGACTTTTTCAAGAAGTCTGGGATCTCACTAAATAGGGTTTATTGAAAAAGTCTTTCCCTGAAGATTAAGGATTTCAAGGAGTCAGGAGTTGGGAGTCAGAGGATGTCTAACAACTTTTTCCTGTTGCATAAAACACTTGTATATCCCCCTAAATCCGCCTTAAAAAGCAGGGCGTTTTCAAAGTCGGAAGTATTTTGTCATTTTACCATTTCATTTTGCCAAGATAAGCTAATTCAAAGGGATTTTCTATTTCTAATTCAGTAAAAACAATTGCTTCTATGCGAGATTGTACGTCTTGAGGTAAAGAAGCTAATTCTTTGATAAATTTTTTGGTGTATTCAACTTTCCACATTGTTATTTTTCAGTGATTTTAAATATTTGATAGCTTCATTTTTAGATATAATTTCATCAGTTTCTACTTCTTCCATCAGTTTTGCTAATCCATAGTTTTCTAATATTTCTTCTATTTGTTCAAATTCGGTGATAGGAATTTGTACAGCGATTGGTTTTTGATTTTGATCTAAAACATAGTTTTTATTGATTTGTAGCATTGATTTTACTCCTAAATCATTAGGTAGATTATAGCATATTATCAGAATCAGGATGTCCAGGATTTGAAAATTTACAGGATTTAATTGAGAGATTTTGAAAAATATGCAAAATATGATGTATAATGTGTTGTTGTATGATATAGTTATCTTTTTGTAATCTGTATGGAAACAATAACTATAAACTCTCATGTTGGACAAGATGGAATATTACATTTAGATATTCCTGTCAATATTAGTAATGCTGATTTAACAGTTACTATTATTGTTAAACCTAGTGATAATTCTCAATCGGAAAATAAACCTAAAGGAAAAGGTTGGCCTGCTAATTTTTTTGAAGAAACTTCAGGGTGTTTGAAAGATACTCCTCTAGTTATTGATTCTGAAGGTGTTTTTGATGATTTAGAGGATTTGAAATTATCATGAAATATTTGTTGGATCAGATTATTTAACAGAGATTACTTGATCACATCTTCTTCTACAAGTTCTGAGTCGAAAATTAACCACTGCTGAAAAAGTTCTTTAATCCATTTACTTACATCAGGATATTTATCATCAATCGCTTTTAATCTATTTCTCATATTTCTTTGATAATAACTTTGATATTCTAAATTTCTCACAGCGATAAAATTTAATGTATAAGTTAACATTCTTAACCTAGCTATAGCTAATTGTAAATTACTTCGTGAATAGTTAATTTGTTTTGAATTTCCTTTATATTCATTAAAAGGAGAAGATCTATTATCTTTAATAATTTTATTAAATTCTATAGTATCTAAATCTAATTCATAAAAAGCATCTATACGAATCTCATAATTAATCCAATTCCTTATTTCTGGTTCATTACCAAGTTCAAAAGATTTGATTCCAATATTCCAGTATCTATCAATTCCTTTACGATTTCTGAAATGACTAAAATTTTCAAAAAATCGTTTGAATTGCCTTTGATGTTCATCTGATGAGTTAGCAATACCGATGATATGAAGATTCTTTTTTTGATAATCTTTTTCTACACAATCTATAGAACGTGATACCCAAGTGGTAAAATTTAGTTGTGTTCTATTTAAACCTTGTATTAAGAAAAAATTAGCATAGTATGAAGTTACAAAACCCCAACTAAAATAACCTTGTTTAATCAAATTATCAGCAGCACAAATATTTAAGACTGCTTTAGATAAAAGTTTTTCAATGTCTGTCAATATGTAATTATTTACATTGGAAATAATAAATCCTTTTTCATAGTCTTCTTTGGATTTATCCAAATTAATCAAATAATCTTTAAAAGACTTTTTAGCATCGCTATTACAATTGCTAAAAGCAATAGCAATTTCCTCAAATGTTAATGACACCCTTTTAAATCTCCAAATTAATCTTTTAGTTAATCTCCAATCATCACTGCAAAATCTTCTCTCACTGCATTTTTTAATTTACTTACTATCATATCACCAACTTTCTCTTGTGCTTTAAAACCAGCACCACCAGGTAAATTATCTTTATCAAACTTAAAATCTTGAATTGATCGCAGAAGTTTAATAGTATTTTCAGTATTAAACATTTGATATTTCTGCATCACTAAATTAAAGACCTCATAAAATGCCGCCATTAGTCCGCCAAATCCCACTGTTTTTAATATGTATGATTTTGGATCATTCCATTGTTCCAAAAAAACTGCTTTGACAGAACGGAAATAAATTTCAAAAACCTTATATTGTTGTTCAAAACCTAAATTAGCTAGTTTTCCTGTTTTTGGTTCTACATAATCTCTAATTTGAGTAACAAATTCATTTAAAGATATGCCAAAACCAGCTTCTCCAGTTGTTCTAATTAATTCATACAAAGGACTTTCATCTGTTTCATTTAATCTAATAGCAATTTCTCTTGCTCGTCTTTCTGCTGTTACTCCTTCTCCATCAAAATCCTCAATTTCTCCTTCTAATAAATCCATTAAGTCTAAATAGAGAGATGTAGGAACACCTTTTTGAGTTTTGTTAATTGTGACAAATAATCTTGCTTGATCCTTAACAGATAATCCTAAAGTTGCAATTACCATTAATGGAAAATCAGGGTTTGCATCATAGCAACCATTAACTCTATGCTGTCCATCTATAATTAAACCGAGAGAATCTGTATCTTCTAAAACGAGTAAATTATTATTTTCGTGATAATCAAATTTGCCTTCATCAATATTCACTAAGATAGAATTAGGTATAATACCTTTTCCATTGATATAATTTTTAATTTCTTTTATTCTGGTTTTAGAAAAAGACCTTTGATACCCTAGTTTTTTATCATCAATTCTCCTGGAAACATCAAAGCGTTCATAAATCATTTTCGCATTAGCTATAAAAACAAGCATAGGTATCTCGTTTTGAAGAATTTTAAATGCAGGAATTTCAATTGTCATAAATAATAAAGTGCTAAATTTAATCGTGAATACTTATCTAAGTATAACATATATTCTGAGTAATTTACCTATAAAAAACCTTCTGCCCAATATCATAATCTGTAAGGTTATAAATTGTTATTTCTAACAAATTCCGTCCATTCGTAACTCCTGTAACATTTCCTTTACAATAAAATAAAGAAAACAAGATATTGCAGGAGAAAAGCTAAATCATGTTAGCAGAATATCAACAACATACCCAAGAACGCGCCCAAATGGGTATTCCCCCCTTACCATTAGATGCAAAACAAACATCAGAATTATGTGAATTGCTCAAAAATCCCCCCCAAGGACAAGAAGAGTTATTATTACATTTATTACGCGATCGCATACCCCCCGGGGTTGATCAAGCTGCTTATGTCAAAGCTGGTTTTCTCACTGCTATTGCGAAACAAGAAATTACCAGTCCCCTAGTTTCTCCCATCACCGCAGTAGAATTACTAGGTACAATGGTAGGCGGTTATAACGTCCAATCACTGATTGATTTACTCAGTTCCCCTGTAGCAGAAAACGCTGCCACCGCATTAAGCAAAATTCTCTTAGTTTATGATGCGTTTCACGATGTTTTAGAACTTGCTAAAACCAACAAATTCGCTAAAAAAGTGATAGACTCTTGGGCAGCAGCAGAATGGTTTACTGAACGTCCCACTTTACCCGAAGCTATTACCGTTACGGTTTTCAAAGTTCCTGGAGAAACCAACACCGACGACTTATCACCCGCAACCCACGCTACCACCCGTCCAGACATTCCTTTACACGCATTGGCAATGTTAGAAACCCGTCAAGCGGGAAGTTTACAAACCATTGCAGACTTGAAGAAAAAAGGACATCCTGTAGCTTACGTTGGGGATGTGGTGGGTACTGGTTCATCTCGTAAATCTGCAATCAATTCCGTATTATGGCACTTAGGTAATGATATACCCTGTGTACCTAACAAACGCGCCGGAGGTTATATTTTAGGTGGAGCGATCGCACCTATCTTTTTTAACACCGCCGAAGATGCAGGAGCATTACCCATACAATGCGATGTCACCCAAATGGAAACCGGTGACGTAATTACAATTTACCCCTACAAAGGTCAAATTACCAAAGCGGGAACAATTATTGCCACCTTCACCCTCAAACCTGACACCATTTTAGACGAAGTTCGCGCTGGTGGACGCATACCCCTATTAATTGGGCGTACCCTCACCGACAAAACCCGTCAAGCATTAGGTTTAGCACCCAGTGATTTATTTATCCGTCCTCAACAACCCCAGGACACCGGAAAAGGCTTCTCATTGGCGCAAAAAATGGTCGGGAAGGCGTGCGGATTGCCTGGTGTACGTCCGGGTACGTCTTGCGAACCAATCATGACTACAGTGGGTTCTCAGGACACTACCGGACCCATGACCAGAGATGAGTTAAAAGAACTCGCTTGTTTAGGTTTCAGTGCAGACTTAGTAATGCAGAGTTTCTGTCACACCGCAGCATATCCCAAACCAGTGGATATTAAAACCCATCAGGAACTACCCGACTTCATCTCCTCTCGTGGTGGCGTGGCTTTGCGTCCTGGTGATGGTATCATTCACTCCTGGTTAAACCGGATGTTGTTACCGGATACAGTGGGAACAGGGGGCGACTCCCATACGCGCTTTCCTTTGGGTATATCCTTTCCTGCGGGTTCAGGATTAGTTGCCTTTGCGGGTGCATTAGGTGTAATGCCTTTAGATATGCCAGAATCGGTATTAGTCCGTTTTAAAGGAGAATTGCAACCAGGAATAACCTTGAGAGATATTGTTAACGCCATTCCTTATGTTGCCATCCAAAAAGGATTATTAACCGTCGAGAAAAAGAACAAGAAAAATGTTTTTTCTGGACGAATTATGGAGATTGAAGGATTACCTAATTTAAAAGTAGAACAAGCATTTGAATTAACAGATGCTTCCGCAGAACGTTCTTGTGCTGGATGTACAATTAAGTTAAGTGAAGAAACCATTGCCGAATATTTGCGGTCAAATATTGCCCTATTAAAAAATATGGTAGCACGGGGTTATAGTGATGCCAGAACTATCATGAGAAGGGTAGCAAAAATGGAGGAATGGTTAGCCAATCCCGTGTTATTATCTGGTGATGCAGATGCGGAATATGCAGAAGTAATTGAGATTGATTTGAATGAGATCAAAGAACCAATTGTTGCTGCACCAAATGACCCCGATAATGTTAAGTTATTATCGCAAGTTGCTAATGATCCAGTACAGGAAGTTTTTGTTGGTTCTTGTATGACAAATATCGGACATTATCGGGCAACTGCCAAGGTTTTGGAAGGTGCAGGAGAGGTAAAAGCGCGGTTATGGATTGCACCTCCGACAAGAATGGATGAACACCAATTAAAGGTAGAGAAAGTGTATGATGTTTTCGTGAGTGCGAAAGCGAGAACAGAGATTCCTGGATGTAGTTTGTGTATGGGAAATCAGGCGAGAGTGGAAGATAATACAACAGTGTTTTCTACCTCAACTCGTAACTTTAATAATCGCATGGGAAATGGCGCACAAGTGTATTTAGGATCGGCGGAATTGGCGGCGGTTTGTGCGTTGTTGGGGCGTATTCCTAATGTGAAGGAATATATGGATATTGTGGGTGAGAAAATTAATCCTTTTGCTGATAATTTGTATCGCTATTTGAATTTTGATCAAATTGTTGGTTTTGAGGATGAGGGTCGGGTGATTAGTAAGGAGGATCAGGCGGCTTTGGTGTAATATAGGTTAGGGTGGGTCTGGATGGACTCACCTGAATGTTATAATAGTTAATTATCGGGGTAAACAATGCCAGCAAAGGATTTTTATCATGATGGATTTAAAACCGCTTTACTCAAGGATGGTTGGCAGATTATTCGTGATCCTTATACCATTAGATATCAAGGACTAAAACTATTTGCTGATCTTGCCGGAAAAAAGTTGTTTTCTGCACAAAAAGAAGATACTAATATTGTAGTGGAAATTAAAAGTTTCTTGAGTCTGTCTTTAATTCATGAATTTCAATGTGCTTTAGGACAATATATTTTATATCGTACACTGCTAAAACAATTACATCCTGATTATCGTCTTTACTTAGCAATTGAACAAGAAGCTTATGAAACATTTTTTCAAACAAAAGGGATTCAACTTGTGATAGAAGAATATAAAATCTTACTGATTGTAATTAATATTGTTCAGGAGGAAATTGTCCAATGGATAAATTAAATAATTATCGTGAAATTGTCAAAAAAATATTAACAGAATATGATCAAATAACTAGTCAAACTCCTAATATTTCTGGAGTTGATACTGTATTATCTTTTGATGATGAAAGAAATCAGTATTTGTGGTTTGATGTAGGTTGGAATAATAGAAAACGAGTCCAGGCAATTTCTGTTTATGTGAGAATTAAAAATGAGAAAATTTACATTGAGGAAGATTGGACGGAGGAAGGTATTGCAACGGAGTTATTAAGGGAAGGTGTACCAAAAGAAGATATTGTTTTAGCTTTTCATGATCCTGAAACTCGGAAGTTTACAGAGTTTGCTGTTGCTTAATATTTTCACTTGATCCTAAATTTCAGGACTTACGTAACTAGCATATTAGTAGGTTGTGTCAGACAGTATAAATCAGGTTGATTAGTTTACAGAAAGCAGCCGAAATCATGGAAATGGATACAGAAATATTTTTGAAACTTTTAGAATTAATGGGAATAGATTTTTCCCTGAAGGGGAGACGAAATAAGCTACAAGACAGACTCTATAAGCCTCATAGCTCTTAGACCTTGTTGATAATTCTTACGTTTATTGCGATTTAATCTCATTAATTCCATGACCATATCCATACAAATTTCCTTGAAATTAACCCAAGTTTGACCATATAATCCAATATAAAAACTACTATGTCTCCGTTCTGTTCGACCATATTCTTTGATGCGGGAAACATATTTCTGTATTCCTTTACGTTTGATTTGTTGACCTTGAATTGTTGCGGAAGAGTAAGCAATTGCTATTAATAAAACCAGAGAAATAAAGCGTTCACCAGTTACATTAGTCTCTTCTAAATTGTAGCCTCCTTTTTTGAAATCTCTAAACATTTCTTCTATATCAAATCTCCTTTTGTATGCAGCAATAGCTAATTCCAGACTATCAAAATTGGTTAAGATAAACCACCCTTCTTTGGGTGATACTCCGTTGATTTTACGCTTCCATTTACACGCCACATTAAAACTGATGAAACCACGAGTCTTTGTTACCTTCACGCCTTTAATAAAAAACGATACGCCCGGTGCTAAACCAAGACTATTTAGCTCATAAAAAATATCTTTTTCAAATTCTACAAATTCGTTCTTTTTTAATCGCAGGCAAAAGTATACACCCAAGCTCTGAAGGTACTTAGCGAGTTTTACTGAACAAAATTCTCTATCACCTAATACACATACCTTATAGTTTTGAAAAAGTGGCATTACTTTCGCTAATAACTGTTGTTGCTCAGATATGTTACTGTTCCCTAATTTTGGCAATAATTTAAAATATATGGGAAATGCTCTTTTATCCCAAATTACACTCACCATAAATAAATTTATTCGATTCCAATTGGTTCTATCAATTGCTACATAAATTATTTTTTCCTTGGTAAAGTATATTGATAACCATTCCTGAATAATGGGAAACCAAATTTTTTCAATTGTTAGATTTGGTAATGATAAAAATCTTTGTATTCTTTTTCTTCTACTTTCAAATTTAATTGGTAACGGTACGCCATTCGCTAACCTTTCTAAATTCACATTTTTAATTGACTGTAAGATGTTCACCAAAATTTTGAGGAACAGATATTCTGCTAAACTCAATTGACTTTTTAAGTGCTTTTGATAGAATAAGGGTAACATTTTCATTCTTATTGGTCTTATTGACAATAGCTGACCTATCTTTTTTTACCATAAATCGTTACGTTCTTTATACCGTCTTGTTTTCAGCCTTGTTTGTCGCCCCGTCAGGATTTTTCCTATCTTACCATTGAAGATATCGCTATAGAAAAAACTGGTAAGCATCATGAAAATAGATCACTCACTAAATTTTGACCTAGAGAAACTATGAATATTCACAAACCTCATTTACGGCAATTCACCATTAGGCAATCTTTTACTCGCTCTCTAATAGGGGGTTTTGTTTGGCTGGGAATAGCATCATCTATTCCATTGATAGGGGCTTTTTTGGTAGGAAACGGTGATAGATTAATATGCCAAAGAGAAAAATCTTCTGAAGGAAAGTGTGAATTTATTCGAGAAAGATTTTTAGATCATACAAGAGTAGCATTTCCATTATCTGCACTGACGACTAAGGTAACAAGATCAGTCAAACCCGATGATGAAGGAAAATACTGCTACTTTCCTACTATAGTGGTGCAAGAAACTTTTTCCACTGCAATATTAACAAGTTGTTCAGAAGAAGATGCTAATTGGGTTGTGTCTGAAATTAATCAATTCATATCAACATCTACAGAACAGAAATTAGATTTGCACCCACTGGACTGGAGGCACATACTGTTAGGGGGAAGCCCATTCATTTTATTTGGTTTACTATCCGCAGCCTTAATAATCAGAAATAGTCTATCAATCTCTGTCTTTGATCTTGACCGCAAATGTCTAACGATCACACGCAAGAAGTGGTTTCGCACCACTCAAATAGAAGAGTATGATCTTGATATAATTGCAGCCGTCAATCTGGAAACCCATGATAATGGTATGTCAATAGAGGAGCAAATCATTATTAAACTGGAATCCGATCAAAAGATTATATTGCCTTACAATGATTATAATAATAAAAAATTAGTTTCTGACTTACAGCAATTCCTAAACCTTAGATAATCTGATTGCCATAAAAACTACTTTCCTTCAAAGGAAATCAATTCAAGCAGTAATTCAAGGTTAAAATATGTGCAGTACCAAATAGAATTTAAACCCAAAGCGATTAAAGATTTACAGAAAATTCCTGTAAATGAAAGAGAACGCATTATCAATAAAATTGAAGCAATGCAAGATGATTTACAAGGAGATGTGAAACGCTTAACAAATGGACAAGCTAATTCATTATCAAAATATAATCAAAGAAATCCTGACTGAATATGAAAGAATTTCAGCACAAGTACCTGATCCTGATATAGATGAGGTGTTAATTTTTGATGATCAAAGAAGTCAATATCTTTGGTTTAATATTGGTTGGAAGAATCGTAAAAGAGTAAAGGCAATTTCAGTTTATGTGAGAATTAAAAATAATAAAATTTACATTGAAGAAGATTGGACTGAGGAAGGTATTGCAACGGAGTTATTAAGGGAAGGTGTACCAAAAGAGGATATTGTTTTAGCTTTTCATGATCCTGAAACTCGGAAGTTTACAGAGTTTGCTGTTGCTTGAGTAATTTATAAACAGGAGAAAATTAATCCTTTTGCTAATAATTTGTATCGGTATTTGAATTTTGATCAAATTGTTGGTTTTGAGGATGAAGGTAGAGTGATTAGTAAGGAGAAGCGGCTTTGTTATAATTTAGATTAGGGTGGGTCTGGATGGACTCATCCATAAATCTTCAAATAGTTTATTAACAGGGTAAAAAATGTCTACTAAATGCACCATTTATGATATGTAAAAAATATTTTTGTAAAATCATATTCTGGTAGTATAATATTTTAGTATTAATTTTGCTCTTTTTACACAACATGAAATATCTCAATCAAATAATTCCAGGTGACTGCATAGAAAAACTGGCAGAACTACCAGATAAAAGTATTGATTTAGTGATTCTTGATCCTCCCTATTGGAAAGTTATTCAAGAAAAATGGGACTATCAATGGCGTACTGAAAAAGATTATGTACAATGGTGTTTACAGTGGCTAAATCAAATTTCTAGAGTTATCAAATTATCTGGTAGCTTATATTTATTTGGCTATTTAAGAAATTTGTTTTATCTCTATGATCATTTAATTCAATTAGGTTTTGATTTTAGACAACAAATAATTATAGATAAAGGAATTAAAGCTATTGGTGGACGTGCAACAAAAGGCTATAAAATGTTTCCTAACGTTACCGAAACTCTGTTATTTTTTACCTATAATAGTCACCCTTTTGTGAAAAAACTCCTAAAGGATAGACAAAAACAATTAGGTTTAACCGCTTTAGAAATAAACCAAAAATTAGGAGTAAAAGTTAATGGTGGCGGAATGTGGTCACTGTATACTGGTAATAATATTCTAGCACAAATTCCTACTAAAGAAATGTGGGAAAAATTGCAAGTAATCCTAGAATTTGAATATCCTTATGAGGATATAGCACCTGTTTTTAATATTGAAATGGGTATTACTGATGTTTGGAGAGATATAGATTTTTATAAAGAAGAAAGATATCATCCCACTCAAAAACCTGTAAACTTAATTGAAAGAATTATTAAAGCTAGTAGTAATGAAAAAATGGTAATTTTAGATCCTTTTATGGGTTCTGGTTCAACTGCATTAGCTTGTTTAAATTTAAACCGTCATTATATTGGTATTGAACGAGAAGAAAAATATATTCAAGTTGCTGAAAGTAGAATTAGTGAATATAAATCTAGTCTTTTGCATAGACATAGATTTTATCCTGAAAATCACAATTTTGTTAAGGATAAAGAACCTTCTCAGTTGCAACTACCTTTTTAATGTAAAATCTATATTTTTTGATCAATTATCTATAGTTATCTTGTTTGCATATCATCTTTTTTTGCTTGATTTTCTGATATGAGGAGTATTTACCTTAAATCCTTTATCTGTATCTCTTAATGGTAGTATTTCTCTCAAATCTTCATTAATAAATTGAGGTAAATCTTTTTCATTTTTCACATTAAGATGCTCTTGAAGCAATTCTTTCTCTTTTCTATTCAATATTTCTATAGGCATTAATTCAGAACCGAAATTACTTCTATCTTCCTGTGGTTTTATGTAATGTTTAATGTCAATTTCTGGTTGAATTGAAGCATTATAAACATAACAAGAAAAAGTTAAAATAGGATTACATAGATAAAATTGATATTGATAAGGCCAGAAATTTTTAGGATCAGGTGTTTTTCCACTATTTTTCTTGGGTAAATAAATTTTATAATAGTAATTACTCAGAATTTCTTTAAATTTTCGATTACGAATACTTTGAGTCCAAATTTCAAAACATTGAAACCGTAAAGTATCATAATCTTGGTTGTCAAAATTGGGGTAATCGCCTAAAATAAGCAGGACTCTTTTTACATCTTGGGTAATTACTTGTAAGTCGTTTTCACTTTTTATTGTAAATAACCATTTTGAATCATCTTTTCTCTGAATATTATTTGAACCACAAACAGAACAAACTTTTTCACTGCGAGCAACTGGAGATTCACAATCTTTACATTTATCCATTTGATCTATCCGGGAACAAGATTTAACTTCTGTTCCATCTTCTAAATCATCACCTCTAGCTGCCGTTTTACTTCCTTTAACTCCTGTAATTAAAGATGCTAAATGCTGACCTGGATACCCTATTTTTAAATTAGGTGTTTGATACGTAATTTTTGACCACTTTAAAGCATTAATTCTAGGATTTAAAACCAATTCTTCTAGTAACGCTTTAATCTGAGCTTCATTGTTATGAATTGTTATAAAGTTAATGTCAGGTTTCATATTTTTATTCTCGAAATAATTCAGATATACTTACACCTAGAGCGTTGGATATTTTTTCAATATTTATTAAAGTAATATTCTTTTCAGCACGCTCTATCATACTTATATAGGTACGGTGAAGATTAGCTTTTTCAGCTAACTCTTCCTGAGAAAGATTTTGTTTTAATCTCTCTTGTCTTATTTTTTGTCCAAACTTAATTAATATTGCTTCTTTCACGGCTAATTAAGCCTTAATGAAAGTCAAAATAGACAATACAACAAATGCTAACTATAAATCTACATACTATAGTTAGCACTACTATTTCCGTCGTGTATTTAGCATGATATGAGTGTGTTAGCGTTCGCGCAGCGTCTCGAACAGATAGATCACCATAGGTATCGCTTGTTTTGGGTATGATTAATGTGCGTTAGCGGTAGCTGACCGTAGGTATCGCCTATTAAATTAGTATAATTATATTAACCAGCCAAAATAACAACATAACAAACAGGGTAAAAATGCCAGCGAAAGACATCTACCATGATGCGGTAAAAAATGCTTTAATAAAAGATGGTTGGACAATTATTCGTGATCAATATACCATTAAATATGAAAAAGTTCAATTGTTTGCTGACTTACTGGCAGATAAAACTTTAGAGGTAGAGCGTAATGGAGAACAAATAGTTGTAGAAATTAAAAGTTTTATTACTCGTTCACCGATGCGTGAATTTGAAACAGCATTAGGTCAATATATTATTTATCGAACTCTTTTAAAGGAAATTTTGCCGGAAACTAAAATTTATTTAGGGATTAGTACAGGTATTTATCAATCATTTTTCCAACAAAAAGCAATTTCAATGGTGATGGAAGAAATAAATTTACTTTTAATTGTTTTTGATTTCAAAAAGGAGGAAATTGTCCAATGGATAAATTAACAAGTTATCGCAGTTTAATTAAAAAAATTCTCACAGAATATGAACAAATAGCATCAAAAACTCCTAATCCTTCTGGAGTTGATAGCGTCTTAGCTTTTGATGAACAAAGAGATCAATATATTTGGGGTCAAGTAGGTTGGCATGAAGATAAAAAAATTACAGCAATTACTGTTTATGTTCGCATTAAAAACAATAAAATTTACATTGAAGAAGACTGGACAGAGGAAGGTATTGCAAATGAGTTATTAAGGGAAGGTGTACCAAAAGAAGATATTGTTTTAGCTTTTCATGATCCAGAAACTCGTAAGTTCACAGAGTTTGCGGTGGCTTAATAGGAACAGACTTTGTTGGTATTATATAGGTTAGGGTGGGTCTGGGACTCACCTTAATTTTATAAGATTGTGTAAAAACTAATGAAACTCGAAAATAAAAAAATTAGTAGTGAAAATTCTACATTTAATCAGTTACTAATGGAATTAGCGTGATATAAAAAAATATAGAAAACAACAATATTGAAAATGCTCTCTGTAGAAAACCAAATCGTATTAATCACCGGTGCAAGTAGCGGAATTGGTGCGGCTTGCGCTAAAATCTTCGCTCAAGCTGGTGCAAAACTGATATTAGCTGCTCGACGGTGGGAACGCTTACAGGAATTTGCCAAAACCTTAAATTTACCAGCTGACAAAATCCATTTACTTCAGTTGGATGTGTGCGATCGCTCGTCCGTAGAATCTGCTATAAATAATTTACCCCCCGAATGGTCAGAAATTGATATCCTCATCAACAACGCCGGTTTAAGTCGCGGTTTAGATAAATTATATGAAGGCGACTTTCAAGACTGGGAAGAAATGATAGATACTAATATCAAAGGTTTACTCTACCTCACCCGCTACGTAGTTCCTGGTATGGTGCAACGGAATAGAGGTCATGTTATTAACATTGGTTCTATTGCGGGACATCAAACTTATCCCGGTGGTAACGTTTATTGTGGCACAAAAGCCGCAGTTAAAGCTATTTCCGAAGGATTAAAATTAGATTTGCTGGGTACTCCTGTGCGGGTGACTTCCGTTGATCCGGGAATGGTAGAAACAGAATTTAGTGAAGTGCGGTTTCACGGAGATACAGAAAGAGCGAAAAAAGTTTATCAAGGAATGCAACCCTTGACTGCTGATGATATCGCTGATGTAATATTTTTCTGTGCCACTAGACCGGCTCACGTTAATATTAATGAAGTGATATTAATGCCAGTTGATCAAGCTAGTGCAACTTTAGTAAATCGGATTTAGGTACAATAGAATAGGTAGAATTTTCTTACCAATTACCAAATTACCAAATTACCAAATTACCCATTACCCATTGTGCTAAGTTCACCTTTACCAACTATCAACGCTCTCAAACAACCTACAAGTGATGCTTGGATAGAACAAGCGATCGCCAATTTAGATATTATTTTACTCGATCATTCCCACTGTGAACGCAAAGCTGCCGGTGTAGCGTTAAATTTTATGTTTCGTTACCCTTCTAATACAAAACTGGTGAGAGAATTAACAGCGATCGCTAAAGAAGAACTAGAACATTTTGAACTCGTTAACCAATGGTTAGAACGTCGAAATATTCCCCTTGCACCCCTTTCACCACCTCCCTATGGTGCAGGGTTAAAAGCACAAGTCAGAAAAAAAGAACCAGAACAATTTTTAGATAATTTATTAGTTACTGGTTTAATAGAAGCACGCAGTCACGAACGTTTAGGACTTTTAGCAGCAAACTGTCCAGAACCAGAATTAGCTAAATTTTATCGTGGTTTAATGGCATCAGAAGCGAGACATTTTGGCACATATTGGGTTTTAGCAGATACCTATTTTGATAGGGAAATGGTGATGCAAAGACTCGATGAATTAGCAATTGTGGAAAGTGAAATATTATCAACCTTGCATCCAGAACCCAGGATACATAGTTAGTCATTAGTTCAACTGTTACACAACCTACTTCTTCACACTATTAAACAAACGTTCTCAGAAATTTGATTACCTCATTTTTATTTTGAAAAATAGCATGGATTAAATCACCATTGTTATAGCGAATGTTAATCTCGTACTTCAATGGAGGTGCTGGTGTGGGTTGGGTATCTGGATAATTCTGGATATATTCAATAGCATTTTCAATATTAGCAACTTGGTGAGATAATCCATGCAGTACAATAATATTGACACTTTGAACCTGTCTAGTAAATGACTTTTCTAATGAATTAATAAAGTTATCTATCTGTGCTTTTTCTAAACTAAGTAGCTGATTTTTAATATTAGTAATATTTTCGGTTGATAAATTATTCCACTCAGCGATCTTATTTTGGAAATCTAATTCCGCTGTACTTTCGTTGAAAGCTGCATTTAAACCCACAGATGAAAATGATTTAACTATATTATCATACTCAAGATAAAGGATTTTAAAGCCTTTAGATTCTAATTGTTGAAGCGAGCCTTGAGTAAATACACCTGCTAAAATAGCACCTAAAAATGGGTTAAGTTGACTATATGTATCTGCTAAAGGAATTAGCGCACCTTCAATTTCTTGAACCTTATTTCTAGAATGTTTGCTATAGCGTCTCCATGCAGTTTCAATAAATGCTACTGGAAGACCTTGAGTATCTTCAGTACCTCCTCGCTCCATGACATAATCAAGATCATGATAGTTACCATAACGATCCTGCCATGATACTTTTTTACTAATACGTGCTTTACGCTTCTTCTGATAGTCCAAATAAAAACCATGTTGATCTGCAACTTCCTGGAGTCTTTCGCGAATAAAATCTTGGATGAGATTTCCGATAATTTGACCCCATTTATGTGAAAATGATTCTGCCATTACATTAAAGAATTATTTTTGTTTTTATTGCTTTATCCCTGAACCCATAAATAACCTTCACAAAGAGGAACGTTATGTTTGCGGTTTTTCCACTTCACATTTCGATCACGAATTTTATCAAACTCGAAGGATTCAAACCCTGCTGAAATTGCTAATAAACCCATCCATTCTATCACAGGAACATAAATCCCATAGGGAGCAGAATCACCAATTACAAAACAAACTTTTGACGGACTTTTGCAGACTCGACGTAGTGCTATCCAAACTTGAGCCATATCGAAAAAATAGCAAGCAATCATCAGATGATAGTTTTTCTTTCCTCCATGTAAAAGTCGTTCTTGGGATAATTGATGACAGATTTTAGTAATATGATATCTAATTGGTTCTAGTTCTGGAGATGATAGAATTGCATCGAGATTTACATTCTTACTTGTCACGTGCTGGGAACATGAACGAATTAAATATTTTCTGACTGTATTTTGTAAATCACCCCAACCATCAATTTCTTTTAGAAAACACATTTCTAATCGTGTAGCATCCGCATAGTCATAGTTGTTAGCATAAGGTGGAGATGTGATGATTAAATTAGCAAAATTATCAGGAACACCTTGACAAGTTCGAGCATCTGACTGAATCAATTTAGCAGATGAAACTGCTGTTTTTCCAGCAATTATCATATCTGTAGCCATATTTTCTGCCATTAGCTGAAAAGCTGATCTTGGTTCTAAAGGGGACTGTTTCTTTTTGTTGGGTAAAATGTATTGCCAAGGAGCAGTTCCAGCATGAGAAACATGGCGCAGAATCGCTACAAGTGTTAACCAAACTAACTGAGATTCTGGTGAACTATCATCTATATTTTTCCAAGATTGTCGTAATTTATCCAGAGATTCTAGTGAAGATATACTAAAACAATCATGAATCAATTTTGGATATTTATCTATATCAGGCTGTAAATTAGCAGCACATTCTATAACTCTGTTTATATGTTTAATATATGAATCAACATCAGTTTTATATAAAAGTTTAGTTCTTGCTATACGCGCAACAAAAGGATGAGCTTCGATTCCTAAACATTCAACTTCCTGTTTTTCAGATGCAATTAATGTTGTACCAGAACCTGCAAAGGGGTCTAAAAGTTTAACTTCTCCCTGGTTTTGTGCTTGAATTATGATATTTTCTACCCATTGTCCCGAAAAACCTGCACTATATCTAAACCAGCGATGAACTGGCAATTTCATGTTATCTACAAAGGTAGAAGAATGATCTGAAGATTGGGAAAAAACCTTTGGTATTTTTGGAGATGAATTTTCCAGGAATGCTAATTCTAATTGTTTGTTCATATTTTAAATTAACCTGCTTAAATCAAAACTCACTCCGGTAAAAAATTATCATCCATGACATCTGCTAAACTGTATGGACATTCTGGAGGAAATGTTTCTTTAGACAAACCAGTTTCAGCTTTTGCTTGTTTCACTGCTTCTGGATAAGACTCCGCAAAAATACTTTCTAAATATGATAGCAAACTAGGAGATTCTTTAATTGCTTTATTAACTCGACGACGATGTTCAATAATACTTCTTTCCCAGCTACCAGTTCTTTTTTCTGGCTGAAATTGCCATTTCAATAAATGCAATAAAATGACAATTAAATTACTTTCTAAACTTCTCCTTTCACTTCTACCCATGTCCTCAATTTCCTCAATCAAATTCTCCCAATCTACAGTAGAATAGTTTTGATTTCTCAATTTTTCTACTGTAGTTTCTATCCATTTTAAATAGTCAACATCGTAAATAGACTGGGAATTTTGATGCAGAGAAGATAGGTTTGTTTCTATCATAAATTCAACCTCCATAAATGGATACTCAAAATCATCTGCGTTTATCTGCGTCCATCTGCGTTTAATTATTAATGCTTGTACCTCACTGGAATGGTAATTCCTATAATACTATTTTAAATGATTTCACCGATGTGAACCAAACAAAATCACCAATGTTCCCAATATAGAAATTCCCACCCCCAAAAAATCCCATTTATTTGGTTGTACACCTTCAACTAACCATAACCACAATAAAGAGGAAAGTAAATAAATTCCCCCATAAGCAGCATAAACTCTAGCAGCATTAGGTAAATCAACTTTAGTTAAGGAAATGGCAAAGATTATTAAAGAACAAATTCCCGGAATAATCCAAAAAATGCTTTTTTCTAATCTTAACCATGCCCAAAAACTAAAACAACCTGCAATTTCTCCCAGTGCAGCTATTAAGAGAAAAACAAGGTTGGCTATTTTCACGCTGGTACTACAAATTTTTCACTTCCAGCTAAACCAAAAGCTGCATGAATAACTTGCAATGCTTTAACACCTTCATCCTGTGAAACAACACAACTAATTTTAATTTCTGAAGTAGCAATCATTTGGATATTGATTTTATTTTCCGCTAAAGCTGTAAACATTTTGGCTGCTATTCCTGGTTGTCCAACCATTCCTGAACCAACTATACTGACTTTAGCGATCGCATTATCCAAAACTACCTCACCCCATCCTAACTGATCCGCAACTTGGGTTAATTTCTTTTGGGCGTTTTCTGCATCCATCCGCGCTACAGTAAAAGCAATATCCCGACGCGCAACCCCATCAACCACCCGACAGCGTTGTGATTGAATAATCATATCCACACTGATGTTATATTCTGCCAATAAACCAAACAATTTCGCCGCCATCCCCGGTTGATCGGGAACTTGACGAATAGCTAACCGCGCTTGATTCATGTCTAAAGCAACACCCCGCACTGCGGGAGATTCGGGAGTTGGGTAAGAAAGGACAGCAGGAGAAGCATTGATTTCAAAAGCGTTGCAAAGTGCAGCAATAGCGCGATCGCAATCTCCCGCATCTACCAAACAACTCACCTTAACTTCACTCGTAGAAATCATTTGAATATTTACACGCGCTTCTGCTAAGGTTGCAAACATTTTAGCAGCTACCCCAGGACGGCCAATCATTCCCGCCCCGGAAATACTCACCTTTGCAGTATTATTTTCTACTAAAACTTCTGCCTCATCTGAATGGGGTTGATTTCTCAAAGCTGGTGCAATAGCCGCTGCCACAGCTTCCGCCCTTTTCAGAATAGGTGTATTTACAGTAAAGGCAATATCATTACTATTACCTTCATGAATTGATTGAATAATTAAATCCACATCTACTTGTTGATGGGAAATTTCATTAAATAACCGCGCTGCTACCCCTGGTTTATCAGGTACACGCAACAAAGACACCTTAGCCTGATCAATATCAAATTCTACCGCATCCACAGGACGAGCTAATTCTAAATTCACTAACGCCCGTTCTTGCACTTTTGGCGATGTTACCCAAGTTCCCGGTTGATCTGTCCAACTGGATCTTACCACCAAAGGCACACCATAATTTTTGGCAATTTCCACCGCACGGGGATGTAATACCTTTGCACCCAAACTAGCTAATTCCAGCATTTCATCACAGGTGATTTCTGTCATTAACTGCGCTTCCGGTACAAGGCGCGGATCTGTAGTTAAAATCCCTGGTACATCGGTATAAATTTCACAAAAATTTGCTGCCAAAGCTGCTGCTAAAGCCACGGCGGAAGTATCAGAACCACCGCGCCCCAAAGTGGTAATTTCCATTGCTGTAGTGTTAGAAATTCCTTGGAAACCAGCTACAACAACCACTTTGCCTAAATTAATCTGCCCCATCAACCGCTCTGTTTCAATATGCAAAATCCGAGCGCGGGTGTGTTCAGCTTCGGTAACAATGCCTACCTGAGCGCCAGTCATAGAAATAGCAGGTTGTCCAATTTCCTGCAAAGCCATACTGAGTAAAGCAATGGTAACTTGCTCCCCCGTGGAAAGCAACATATCCATTTCCCGACGGTTAGGACTTTTAGAGATTTCATTGGCTAGTTTAACTAATCCATCGGTGGTTTTTCCCATCGCGGAAACGACGACGACAACGGAATTTCCTGCTTGTACAGTTTTATAAACCCGCTGTGCTACCGCTTGGATACGTTCCACCGAACCAACAGATGTACCACCGTATTTTTGAACTATGAGCGCCATAACTGTAGATGTTTGAATATTCAAATTGTTTTAGCTACAATCAATACTCCCGTCGGGAAGTCTTGAAAATTTAGCATTAATTTAGATTACTAAAATATCAGCGATTTGGATTTTTAACTCAGTAATTTAACTTTCAATACTACTCGGTTAAGATCCCCCCGCCTTCGGCGACCCCCTTACAAAGGGGGTAAAATAGGCTTAAAGTCCCCCTTTTTAAGGGGGTTTGGGGGGATCTTCAAGATATTAAAACTTTAACCGAGCAGTATTGATTTAACTCTGCAATTTTACACATTGAGGAAACATAACTTTAACAGCATTTTAACCTATTATATAACTCTTCTTAACCTATTTACATACTATATATAGTTATTGTAAGTAGGGGTAGGCATTATTTAGGACAAATAAACGCTGATCCGCTCAAACATGGCACGAATATAAACTAATTTCCTGGCAGGTAGTCTCGTGGCATGACCCTGCTGGGTTTATTTATACTGCAACACTTATTTTTTTGTCAACGTAAATATACCTTTAATTGCATATAATCATAAACATTAAAATTCGGCTTTACACAACTTGGTGAACAAAATCACTACTCCTTTAGGCAGAAATTTAAACATAGTTTAATCTATTCTTTGACGGTTATTAATTTCTAGTTAATCAGCAAGTATGAACTTTATTTAAGGCTGTAATTCCATCAGGAAAGATTTCCTTAAATACGAGGTAGTATGACTTTTTCAACCACCATTTTTAGCCGTGCATTCACTACTTCTGTAGTAACAGCGGCCGTAGCATTTAGTCCTATTTTCACAGCAGTTGCTCAAGCTCAAACTTTGAACGGTGCAGGAGCAACTTTTCCTGCTCCTCTTTATGAACGTTACGCACGTGAAGTTAAGAAGAAACATCCCGAATTAAAAGTTAATTACCAAGCAATTGGTAGTGGTGGTGGTATTCGTCAAACTATTGCTGGTACTGTAGATTTTGGTGCTAGTGATGCAGCCATGAAAGATGATGAAATGGCTAAAGTTAAAAATGGTGTAATTTTAGTACCTACTGCTGGTGGTGCGGTTTCTGTAGTTTACAATTTACCAGGAGTAAACAAACTTAGATTGTCTCGTAAAACCCTACCAGCAATTTTTTCTGGACAAATTACTAACTGGAATGATCCACAAATTAAAGCTGATAACCCAGGTGTTAACTTACCAAATCAACCTATTAAATTTGTAGTTCGTGCTGATGGTAGCGGTACAACTTTCATTTTTACCAATCACTTGAGTTCTATTAATCCCTACTTTAAAGGTAGAATTGGTGCTAATACTGCTCCTAACTGGAATTTAAAAAATGTCCTCAAAGGTAAAGGTAATCCTGGTGTAGCTGCTTTAGTTGCTCGTACTCCTGGAGCTATTGGTTATGTTGAATATGACTACGCTACTAAAAACAAATTAAGATCAGCAGAAATACAAAATAAAAAAGGAGAATTTGTTGCACCTTCTTTAGCAACTGCAAATGCAGCTTTATCAGGTGTAACTTTTCCAGCTAACTATCGTGTATTTGTAGGTGATCCTAATCAGGGTTATCCTATTGTGGGTTTAACTTGGATGATGATTTATAGAAATTATCCCACTCCAGCTAAAGCAGATGCGATTAAAAAATGGATTAACTGGGTACTCAAAGATGGTCAACAATTTAATGATGACATGAATTACACCAGAATTCCTAATGATGTTGTCAATCGTGTTTTACAAACAGTGAATAGCACTGTTAAATAATTTTGCCAATTTTGTGCAGGTTGTTCGATTAGGGTGGGGATAACCCACTCTATAAAAAATATTCGCTTTGTGTTTTTAAATATGACTCAATCATTTCCACCTAATAATCATAATCCATCACCTCACCTCAATTTCGATGATGAAAATATCAACTTAACTGTTACTGGTGGATTAAATTTTCGATTTGATCAAGGATTTACATTTCTAGTTTATCTATTTGCTGCCATTACTGTAGCAATTTTATTTGTCATGACTTGGGTAATTTTCCAAGAAGCTAAACCAGCGGTTTTTCAATTTGGTTTAGGGTTTATCTGGAGTCAAGATTGGGATACAGGTAATCAAGTTTTTGGGGCATTACCTTATATTTATGGTACTTTGGTAAGTAGTGCGATCACTATTTTATTGACTGTGCCTATAGGAATATCAGTCGCCCTAGTAACGAGTGAAGACTTTTTACCATTAGTAGTCAGAAATATTATTGCTTTTGTAGTAGAATTAATTGCTGCAATTCCCAGTGTAATTATCGGTTTATGGGGAATTTTTGTATTTATTCCCATCATTGAACCCTTTGAACAATGGCTAGGTAAAACTTTTAAAGTTATCCCCTTTTTCAATACTGAATATCCCACAGGTAATAATATGTTAACGGCGGGAATTATTCTCTCGATTATGATTTTACCGACAATGGCCGCTATTTCTCGTGATGTTTTGATGGTTGTTCCTAAAGAATTACGCAGTGCATCTATGGCGTTAGGTAGCACTCGTTGGGAAACCATTTTTCGGGTGTTATTACCAGCAGGTTTTTCAGGAATGGTAAGTGCAGCAATGTTAGCTTTAGGCCGCGCACTTGGTGAAACAATGGCAGTAACAATGGTAATTGGTAACTCGGCTCAAATTAGTCTATCTTTACTTGATCCAGCTTATACAATTCCCGCTGTTTTAGCTAATGAATTTGCCGAAGCTGAACCTGGTTTACATATTGGTTCATTGAGTTATTTAGGTTTGATTTTGTTTGTTTTAACCTTAGCAGTTAATATCGGTGCTGTGCTATTAGTGCAATGGGTACGCAAGAAAAATTCTTAGTAAGCATTAAGTCATCAGTTATCAGCTTTCAAATATAGACAAACAGATTGCTCATAAATTCAGAATAATCTCAGAAAATCCAAAATCTAAAATCCCATGAGTAGCTATATAAATCCAGAAAATATTGAATCTTTCTCTCAAGAATTACTCAGCCCACTACCAACTCAGAGGCGTTTGTTTAGCTATGCCATGAATGGTTTATCATTCATATTGAGTTTGTTGGCATTGTTTCCACTAGCATCAATTTTGTGGGAAATTATATCAAGGGGAATTTCTGGGTTAAAATCAGAAATGTTTTACCTTCCCTTGATTGAAAATGGTTTTGCTAATGCCATTATTGGCACTATTATTATGGTGAGTATTGGGGCATTTTTGAGCATTCCTATAGGAATAATGACTGGCATATTTTTAGCAGAATTTAGTACAACTAATAAAATGACTAATTTTGTGCGGTTTCTAACTTCTATTCTCACAGGTGTACCTTCAATTGTGGTGGGAATGTTTGCTTATGGAGTCGTTGTTTTAATTACTAAAAAATTTAGTGCTTTTGCTGGTGGTTTTGCTTTATCTGTGATTATGTTACCAATAATTGCCTTGACAACAGAGGAAGCTTTAAAACTTATTCCCACTCAACAACGTTTAGCTTCTGCTGCATTAGGTGGAACGAGATTTCAAACTACATTTAGAATTGTTGTTAAATCAGCAATTCCCGGAATTACTACAGGTATTGCATTAGCGATCGCCCGTGCATCAGGTGAAACAGCACCATTACTTTTCACAGCTTTATTTAGTCAAAACTGGTCTGATAGTTTAATGAGTCCGACTGCTTCTTTACCTGTATTAATTTTCAATCTTTACAATAATCCTGACCCAGAAATTAACAAATTAGTTTGGACGACTTCTATCATTTTATTGAGTTTAGTTTTGTTCTTTAGTCTCATCTCTCGTTTATTAAGTAGTAAAAGCAGATTCAAGTAATTGTTAATTTTTTTCACCAATACTTTTCACCGTTTTTTATCACTAAAATAATCATGAGTAACCTAATTCCAGCCATCAAAATTAAAAGCCTAAGTTTTTATTATGGTAGTTACAAAGCTATCGAAGGTATATCATTAGATATTTATAAAAACCAAGTAACTGCACTCATTGGACCGAGTGGTTGCGGAAAATCTACCTTCATTAAAACCTTAAACCGGATTAGTGAATTAGAAGGTAAAGTCAAAGTTGAAGGAAGCATAGAATTTTATGGACAAAATATCTATGACCACCGCATTAATATTAATCGTTTGCGGCGGGAAATTGGCATGGTATTTCAAAAGCCAAATCCTTTTCCCATGAGTATCTATGAAAATGTTGCTTATGGTGTGAGAATTGCTGGTAAATGTCCCAAATTTAAATTAGATGAAATAGTGGAATCGGCGCTCAAAGGTGCAGCACTTTGGGATGAAGTGAAAGATAAACTTAACACATCTGCATTAGGTCTTTCTGGTGGACAGCAACAACGTTTATGTATTGCGCGTGCTTTAGCAGTGAAACCAAAAGTTTTATTAATGGATGAACCTTGTTCAGCCTTAGATCCTATTGCTACATTAAAAGTGGAAGAATTGATTCACAGCTTGCGATCTGAGTTAACAATAGTGATTGTGACTCATAATATGCAGCAAGCAACCCGCGTTTCTGATTTTACAGCTTTCTTTAGCACCGATGAAAGTAGGATCGGGCAAATGGTAGAATTTGGTGCTACAGGTCAAATCTTTCGTAATCCATTAGATGAGCGTACCCGTGATTATGTTGCAGGACGCTTTGGTTAATGGGATTTTAGATTTTAGATTTTAGATTTTGGATTGGGAAATATTACAGAGAATCTGGGTGAGATTTTTATCTGAGTTTTCTGATTACCTATTCTCATCCAACAGAAACCCGCCATCAAGACTGTTAATTTTCGGCAGTTAATTTTGAATTTTGATTTCCCAATTAATTAATGTGACGCACCAAGCTTTAAAATAAAGCAATGTGTGTCAAGGAGTTTTGAGCCTGTATACCAAAACCAGAATCCAAAATCCAAAATCCAAAATCCAAAATTGTTATGACTCATTCCACTGATATTCTTACCTTAGCCCGTTGGATGGCCGCTGATTTTAGTAACCAAGCGCAAGTGTTTGAAAATCCGGCTTTTTATGCCCATATTCGTGTTTGTATGCGTCCCCTCCCATATTCGTTGTTATCGGGGGTGAGTTTTTTTGTAGAACAGGCTTATGATTATATGCTCAATGACCCTTATCGGTTGCGGGTGTTGAAGTTGGTGACAGAGGATGAGAAGATTCTGATTGAAAACTACACGGTAAAAGAGGAAAAAGACTTTTTTGGTGCATCCCGTGATTTAGGAAGGTTGTATCAGTTAACGAGCGATCGCTTAGAAAAACTCTCTGGCTGTAACATGATTGTAGAGTGGACAGGGAATTGTTTTAGAGGTCACGTTGAACCAGGTAAAGGTTGCATCGTCGTCCGCAAAGGACAAAGAACTTACCTAGATAGTAAATTTGAAATTGATGGAGATAAGTTCATCAGTTGGGACAAAGGACGAGATCCAGACACCGATGAGCATCTTTGGGGTTCTGTCGCAGGTCCATTTCACTTTGTCCGCTGGGGTAATTTTGCTGATGAGGTGACAGGTGACAGTTAAGAAGTTAAAAGGGAATAGGGAATAGGGGAGGTAGGGGAAGTTAATAACCCAATCACCAATCACCAATCACCAATCACCAAAAAATTTTTTCCCAAGGTGATGCAATTTTGGAATAAAGGTGATAATATAAGTAATTGTGAGTGCGGCGACATAGCCAAGTGGTAAGGCAGAGGTCTGCAAAACCTTTATCCGGCGGTTCGAATCCGCCTGTCGCCTTAATTAGTGTTAATAAGTCTTTCTACTGTTAAACTATGCGGACAATGTTGTATACTTGGGGTTGCATGGCTAAATTAACAGCAGATATATGACAGACAAACAATTAGTCGAATTTGAGTTAGAAGATGGCAGCAAATTTTTGGTAGAGGTGGAAGAATCAGAAGATACATCTACTGCTATTGAGAAAGTGGCACTACCTTCTGGTAAGGAAATTGCCAAAGCGCAAAAAACATTTTCGGAAGCGATAGATAATATTAAGCCTGTGGTGGCTAGTCTGAATAATAAATTTAAAGATTTAGGTCCGAAAGAAATGGAAGTGAAGTTTGGTGTCAAACTCAGTGCTGATGCTGGTGCTATATTAACTTCTGTGGGTGGGGAAATTACCTTTGAAGTAACTGTTAAGTGGAGTAAAGACTAAGATTTACAGCTTCCATGTCAACAGCAAATTATTTTATAACCTTTAAAAATGCGATCGCTCGCATTTATAATAAAAACGGTAAAGTTATCGGTGCTGGTTTTTTGGTGAGTCAGTACCATCTGCTTACCTGCGATCATGTGGTGAAAACCGCTTTGGATATTAAGAATAACATACAAGAATCACCAGATGGCATTATAGAACTTGATTTTCCCCTGATTGCATCTGGACAAAAATTAAAAGCTAAAGTTGTATTTTGGCAACCTGTGAACCCAGGACAAAGTAAGGAAGATATTGCTGGGTTAGATATTGCTGGGTTACAGATAGAGGAAACTTTACCAATGGGCGTAAGTCCTATAAAACTTGTCACTACATCAGATTATTGGCAGCATAAATTCCGCATTTTTGGCTTTCCCCAAGGACATGATACTGGTGTTTGGGCTGATGGTGAACTGCGTGATGTCCAAGCTACTCGCTGGATACAGATAGAAGCAATTAAAGTTACTGGATATCAAATTGAACCGGGTTTTAGTGGTTCTCCTATTTGGGATGAAACATTACAGGGAGTTGTGGGAATGACCGTGGCCGCAGAGAAAAAGCGAGAGGGTGTGAAAGCGGCATTTATGATACCTACAACTGTGTTAGTTGAAGCTTGGAGTTTTTTAAATCAATCTATTCAGCAACCATCAATAAATTCTTCTCCCTCTTTGAGTCGAGTCCAAGAAATTAAAGCTAGGGAATTGAACAAAAGATTAGTAATTTTAGAAGGTGATTATGAAGCCGTTTATAACCAATTGAATTATACAGAAAATGCCGAAAGTCGTAATAACTTGCAGCGACAATTAAACAGGATTGAAAAGGATATGAATGATGTCGTTGAACAGTTAAAAATGATCGGGTGATCACCATTTTAAAATGATAAAATGAAAACAGATACCATATTTTACACCCTGCTTCAAAATCTCCCCAGCGTTTTATTTGAAGTTTTAGAAAAGTCACCCGCACTGGCTTCACACTACGAGTTTTCTTCTGTAGAAATCAAAGAGTTAGCACGTCGGATTGATGGCTTATTTTTGCCCAAACCAGAGTACCCAGAAGACCCGATTTATTTTGTAGAAGTACAATTTCAGAGCGATGATAATTTATACTGGAGATTAATTACAGAAGCGTTTCTTTATTTAAACCAGTATAAACCCCAAAAATCATGGCAAACTGTAGTATTGTGGGCAAATCGGGATCTTGATCCTGGTGTACCCTTAGCATATCAAACTTCACTAGCTCCTGGACAAATTCATGTAGTTTATTTAGATGAAATAGCTGATACATCATCTTCAATTGGTTTAGGAATTATTAAATTAGTGGTTTCTCCTGAAGATGAGGCTATACAAGAGGCACGAAGTTTGATTAATCTGGTAAAAAAAGCAGATGCAGAAAACAGTCGTGATCTTTTAGAATTAGTAGAGAGAATGCTGATTTACAAATTTTCATCCTATAGCCGTCAGGAGTTAGAGGCAATGTTTGGATTAACAGAATGGCAACAAACTCGATTTTATCAAGAAGTGAAGGAAGAACTTAGGGAAGAGGTTAAGGAAGAGACTAAGTTAGAAATAATTCCTAAACTGTTACATGAGGGGCTAACTATAGAACAAATTGCTCGTATCCTTGAGTTAGATATAGAAGTGGTGAGACAAGCAATCAAAAAGGAAAGTAAATAATTTCCTATGAAAAATTCTCATCTATTTGTAGGGGTTTAGCAATGATAAATCCCTACCCATCTAATCAAATAATTAAACAATTTTGACTATAAATTATGATATGGAGATTTTTTGTAATATGGCAAAACCTGATGATATTAAACTTGAGCAATTAGAAAAGAGATACGAAGATTTTAAAAATGCGATCGCTCGCATTTATCATAAAAACGGTAAAGTTATCGGTGCTGGTTTTTTGGTGAGTCAGTACCATCTGCTTACCTGCGCTCATGTGGTGACGGCCGCTTTGGGTATTATCACTAACATACAAGAATCACCAGATGGCATTATAGAACTTGATTTTCCCCTGATTGCACCTGGACAAAAATTAAAAGCTAAGGTTGTATTTTGGCAACCTGTGAACCAAGGACAAAGTAAGGAAGATATTGCTGGGTTACAGATAGAGGAAACTTTACCAATGGGCGTAAGTCCTATAAAACTTGTCACTACATCAGATTATTGGCAGCATAAATTCCGCATTTTTGGCTTTCCCCAAGGACATGATACTGGTGTTTGGGCTGATGGTGAACTGCGTGATGTTCAAGCTAATCGCTGGATACAGATAGAAGCAATTAAAGTTCCTGGATATCAAATTGAACGGGGTTTTAGTGGTTCTCCTATTTGGGATGAAACATTACAGGGAGTTGTGGGAATGGCCGTGGCCGCAGAGAAAAAGCGAGAGGGTGTGAAAGCGGCATTTATGATACCGACAACTGTGTTAGTTGAAGCTTGGAGTTTTTTAAATCTGATTAATATTTTAACTACTAATTCTGATTCAGCTATCACTTCAGCTATTCAAACAGCTTATCAGACTGGATGCTCACAAAACCCAGCGGAAAAGATACCCACTACAATAGAAGCCATTGTTCAAGATTTATATGATCTAGATAAAATCAATTTAGATCGTAAAGTCAAATTTAATCCTAACGGACATACAGCAAAGTTTTTGCAATTTTTAATCAATGATAATAATGTTCCTCATGATATATCTGAAAAATTAAAAACATGGGGTCAACAATATATAGAAAATTTTGATTCAACATATGCACACATTAAGGATGAGCTAAACCCAAATATTACACCAGAATCATACATATTAATTAAAATAGAACCATTACAAACAAAATCAAGAGCAAAAAAGCCAAAATTTAAAATTAGTGGTTGGGTTATTCCTAATATTCAAAATTATATAATAGATAGCCCATACTATCATACAATTGATATTTCTGATTCTCATGATCAAAGTTTTAAAATTGAGGATATCCCCAAAATTTTAAAGTCTCTCTTGACCAAAAAAATCAATTTTTCTCTAGAAAAACATATAAATATAGTATTTTTTCTACCTAAAGAACATCTTATTCATCCTGTTGAACAATGGGAAATAGATGATTTTGGTGAAACTAGTCATATTGGTGAGAAGTACAGAGTAATTGTTCGAGATGTGGAACGGTTAGACAAACAATATTTGAGAATCAAAAAACAACAGTGGATTGACAAATGGGATAAATTACAGAATATACAGAATATAAAGTGTAATAATTTTCAAAAAATACATGAATATGATGCTAACAATTTTTCTGCTTTTGTAAATCAAGCAATTGGTATTATTTTAAATATATTTGATGACCATATCAAAAATGATGCTGATAAAATTTCTAAAATTTTTGGTTCATTACAGAGTAATGTAATTCCTTTAGCCATTTGTCATAGAAATAAAATTTCTTTAACAGATTATCAAAATAGAGAAAATCATGATTTAAACTGCTGTAGTATTGATGAATTACTAGAAAATGTGAGAATAAACCGCTTAGAATCACGAATTAGGAGTGATAATCATCTATTAGGAAATGATGTTATTCTCATTTATGAAAATCCTCATATTTTAACACCTGAATCCTCATATTTTAACACCTGAATCCGCTTCGCTATCACAAAGTGCAAGCTTTTTGAGGATCATAGCACCTAAAACCAGGCGGGCAGCGCCGGAATGATATCAATTAATCTGCATCTCGATTTCTAGCTGATTTTGTTGATTTACCACCAGCATTGCGAACATTCATAACTTTACTCAGTAAATCAAACCAAAACGGCGCTCCCATTGCAATAGCTACACCACTGACTATCCAACCAGATAACATCGTTAATAAACTGATTATAGGTACGCCATTGATCTTCGTTGGATTCCAACCAATTTGCTCTTCTAAGTTTTCTTTTGTCCAACCTATTGGTAAACTAATTTCCTCTAAAATCTCCTTAGTGTCAAGATTTTTGAGGTTGGAAGGATCAGATTGTTGATCTATAGTTTGCACAGCTTTATAAACAATTGCTTCTCGCAAAACTGTATCTTTCGATAAGCGATCAATAATATGAAATGTATCTGCATTAGCACCAAAAGCGAGGATAATACCGATTAAAATGGCGACTCCTTTGGCATTTCGTTTGTAAACACCACCTGCTCTTTGCATAGAACTATCAAAAGAATTCTCAATTTCTCTCCGTAATATTTCAATACCTTCCTCTGTACTTTTAGCCTTGTATTGCGCTCGCTTGGCTATGTTAGCAATATTTCTCTTCATGCCATCTGGTAAGGTATCTATTAATTCTTTAATGGTTTTATGGGTTTGACTATTTTTATCTTTAAGAGTGATTTGAATTTCCTCAACAACAGTATTACTTGTATCTAGTAATTGGACAATTTCGTTCATGTTAGGTTTTAAACCACCGATGATAATTGCTTCTTCAACACTGGGAAAAATGTGTTTCTGTAAAGCTTGCAGTCGCTTCCAAGTTTCTATTAGTATGGGATTTTCATTTTCTATATTCGCCTGAAAGTTATTGATGTATTTATCCAAGCTATCCTGCATCTGACTAACGCTTGTATCTATATCAAACTTGTACTTTTTAAAATCTTCAACAATTTCTGTATATTCTGAAGTGAGAGTTGCTAAATCATCTTTAATATCCTGGGCAATATAA
The DNA here is from genome assembly GCF_019598945.1 of Sphaerospermopsis torques-reginae ITEP-024. Taxonomy (NCBI): domain Bacteria; kingdom Bacillati; phylum Cyanobacteriota; class Cyanophyceae; order Nostocales; family Aphanizomenonaceae; genus Sphaerospermopsis; species Sphaerospermopsis torques-reginae. The sequence continues at coordinate 170,533 of NZ_CP080598.1, forward strand.
TTTGGTAATTCTATTTCTTGGATTTGTCTGAGTGAGCGAGTTAATATTGTTTGTACTTCTTGTAACCTTTGGTTTTTAAATTTTTCTAGTCTTACTTCTGTTAGACTATGGATGATTTGTGGCAGTTGTAATTCTTCTAAAAGACTGGTAGCGAAAGTATCACTCTGAATATAAGAAGGCGCACTTTTATCTTGATTAAAAGTCTTATGATTTACCTGTGATTTAGTGATTGTTCTTCCCATCTTACTCGTTATATCACCCATAAACCAAGTTAATTTTCTTGGTAACTGAGATAAAATGCCTTTGGCTTCTTGGTTAATACTTTTAATTAAAGGATTGCTATAAATTGTGTTGACCATATCAATTATATCCTTGGCATCTGAATTTTTCACATCTCCAGCCAAGAAAATTTCGATGGATTTTTTTAAATGTACAGCACGCCATTGCAGGACTGTAGCAATCAATTCTTGAATTTCGGAAGCTAACAAGCTTAAAATCAGGTAAATAAAAATTAAACCCAGGGCGATATCTAAAATGACAGGTAGGCGCATTTCCCAAAGTCCTTCAGCGTAATTGACCAATTTAGCATTGTATTCTTTATATCATTTAATTGGCAAAAATCTTGTTAAATTGTTTAAAAAATAACTAAAAAATTTTTATGCAAAAAATTATTATTTTTCAGAGAAAACTGAGGTAATTTGGGATCTAGCCATTGCTTGTGAAAATAGTTTGTGAAGGTATGGCAAAATTGGAGATTCGCTCTGGTCTCTACGAAATCAAACCAGTGAGTAAAATGATTAGCATAGAATATGCAAGAAGGACGCTATATTGGAACTCATCTAGAAAAACAGCATCGCACCTCTGGCAGATGGATTGATGGAGTATGGCTAATATTATTGCTGTTGGTAGCAATATTGCTGTTTAGTATCAATCTTGGCGGATTGCCGCTCACAGATTGGGATGAAGGGACTGTGGCACAAGTTGCTAAAGAAATTTGGCGTGCCAAAGCAGGTTCTATGCACTGGCTTTACCCTACCTTGGGAGGTGAACCATACTATAACAAGCCTCCCCTCATGCACTGGCTAATTGCTTGGGCTTACTCCCTGGGCGGTGTTAATGAATGGACAACTCGCCTACCTGGAGCTATGCTGACAGCTATTTCTGTGCCTTTGCTGTATTGTATTGGTAGAGAAATATTTCGCCTCCGTTGGGCTGCGGTTTATAGCGCCTTGATTTATCTGACGATGTTACCAGTAGTGCGTCATGGCAGATTAGCAACGCTAGATGGCGTAGTGGTAAGTTTGTTGATGGTGATGATTTTCTGTGTGTTGCGATCGCGCCGAGACTTGCGTTATTGTCTTGGTGTCGGTATCAGTTTTGGGCTGATTTGCCTAACTAAAGGCATAGTGGGCATATTTTTAGGTGCTATTGCTGTAGTTTTTCTCTTTTGGGATACACCAAGATTACTCACCAGTTACTATCTGTGGACAGGAATCTTCATCGGTATTTTACCAGTATTGGGTTGGTATGTTGCCCAACTACTGCGCTATGGTTATCCTTTCTCTCAAATTGATTTAAAGGATCAAGCCTGGAAGCAGATTGCTGCTGCTCATGGTCACCCTGAACCTATTTGGTATTATTTCCTAGAAATTCTTAAATGGACATGGCCTTGGCTGGTATTTTTACCGCAAACTCTGGGTTTTACCTGGGAAAATCGCAATTTTAGCTGGGCGAAACTCATCCTAGTTTGGATTAGTGTGTATTTACTACTTATTTCTCTGGTTAGCGTCAAACAGCCCTGGTATATTTTACCAATTTATCCTAGCTTTGCTTTGGCCTGTGGTTTCTTTTTAACTCAGACTGAGAATTGGCGTTTATTCTCATCCTATCCCCGTGCATGGATAACCAGTTTTGCAGTCTTGGCTTTGGTAGCATCTGCGGCTAGTATTTATTTGAGTTGGGGCAGTGCAGGTACAACAGACTTACAGATGATTTTGGCCGCCGTAGCTTTGACTATGACTTTAGCAGCAATTTTGGCAGAACGAGGCGATCGGCAATTTTGGCAAATTTTAATTTGGGGCAGTTATATTTCTCTGTTGTTGTTGATCAAATCTGACTACTGGATGTGGGAACTAGGAGAAGCCTATCCAGTCAAACCTGTGGCCGCAATGATAGCACGTGCCAATCCGGCAGTACAGCAAATCTACACATCTTTTCCTTACCCTCGTTCATCCTTGAATTTTTATAGCGATCGCACCATTATTCCTGCCTCCCCTGGCGACCTACAATATCATTGGCAGTATGATGTGCATCCCTATTTGCTTGTGAATGCTTCTGCTTTAGAAAATCTTAAATTCCCATCTATTCAAGTAGTGGGAAAATCCGCCGGTTGGCAATTGATTACAAAAGACACTCAGTAAATCATCCAGACAGGAGGCAGGAGGCAGGAGGCAGGGGAGGCAGGGGAAGCAGGGGAGGCAGGGGAGGCAGGGGAAGATGAATAACCCAATGCCCAGTCACCTGTCACCTGTCACCTGTAATTTTCTCACTTCCTGGAAGCAGTTCCTGGTTATAGTTTGTGCTGTCCTGAGTAATAGCAATTGTAGTAAATAAAATTGCACTTCCCATAGCTAAAGCCAACAAAAAACGTTTTGAAAGCGGCAAATCTCTAATCATCCTGGCTAAAGGTCGGCTTTGACGACGCAAAGCCGAAGAGATCAGAATTTTTTTCCAAGTAAACGGATCACGGACGTAGTGACCACTTTTACAAACTACGAGTTTTTCCTGACAATAAGGACAAGTAAATAAGCCGATATAAGTTTTAACAGGTTTAGTCCTGTTATTTCTGTGGCAAATCGGACAAGTAACATAATTATTATCAAAGGTGTGTATATTCATCTAGATCGTCCGTTTAGTCCATTTACTCTTTCTATAACAATAGCTATATTCACTAAGAAGTATGGCTGGTAGTAGGGGCAGGAAGTAGGAGGTAAGAGGCAGGAAAACGAAAAATATTACCTGTTCTCTGTTCCATCTGATAGCTGATAGTGAATACTCAATCTATCTCCCCATCACAACTACTCACTGTGATAACTAACAACTTGTATTAACTAATAATTTTCTCCTATTTCAACTATTCTGATCATAAAAATTTTAACTGCTGGTCTGAGTTAATGAAAACTGTGTAAATGAAGGATATCAACCACACTTGTCTGGTTGCTGAATCATGCCTCACAATAATAATTAACCAATAAAAAAATTAAATTTTTTCTTACATTTACCCCGGGTTTCCATGACTCTCTTGCCTCCTACACAACTGAGGAAAGTAACTCAGCCAGTTGCTTTTCCCACATCTTCTGCTCGTTTAACTCATCTGATCAATCGTCTTCAGCCATCCCCTGAAACAGTGGTGCTGTTTTTAGCCATGCTCATTGGTGGTGGTACGGGTATGGGTGTGGTAACTTTTCATTATCTCATCGAGTTGATTCATCACTTGATGCTGGAAAATTTTTTGGGACAGATAGGAGTCTGGGGTGGTTGGACTTTAGCTTGTGTTCCTACCCTGGGCGGATTAATTGTAGGTTTAATGCGTTGGCGTACTCAAGATTTTGGACCTGGACTTTCATCTTTAATTGCTTTATCTCAGGGTGGAGAAGTTAAGCAACAATTACGACCTGTTACTAAGATGATAGCTGCTGCTGTTTCTTTAGGTAGTGGTGCATCTTTGGGTCCAGAAGGTCCAAGTGTGGAAATTGGTACTAATTTTGGGGTGTTGTTATCAGATGTGCTGCAAGTTTCTCAAGAGAGACAGCGGTTGCTTTTAGGTGCTGGTGCGGCTGCTGGTTTAGCAGCTGGGTTTAATGCTCCCATTGCTGGGGTATTTTTTGCTCTAGAAGTAGTTATGGGAGCTACATCTTTTGCTACTTCTGCCGTGAGTGTGGTGTTACTTGCAGCGGTAGTAGCAGCTTTAATTGCTCAAATTGGTTTGGGTTCTCAACCTGCTTTTGCTTTACCTGCTTACCAAGTCCGTAGTCCTTTGGAACTACCGCTTTATCTGGGTTTAGGTTTGGGCGCAAGTTTAGTTGCTTTGACTTATAAACAATCTATTCATTTAGCTAAAGAGTTGTTGTCAGGACGGTTTAAAGGATTTGAATTTTTAGCCAAGATTCCTAAACCTATTCAACCAATTATTGGTGGTGCAATAGTTGGTTTAGTGGCTTTGCAATACCCACAAATTTTAGGTATTGGTTATGGAACTGTACAAGCAATGTTGCAAGATCAAGAGTTTTCCTTGAATTTGTTACTTGTACTTATAGGGTTGAAACTGCTGATGACGGCAGTTAGTTCTGCTAGTGGTTTTGTAGGTGGTTTGTTTGCGCCAGCAATGTTTCTGGGTGCATCTTTTGGATCTGCCTATGCTAAAGTTTTGGCTTTGATATTTCCCGCAGTTGCTGAATATATGGCTGCTCCTCCAGCTTATGCAATGGTGGGTATGGCCGCTGTTTTGGCGGGTAGTGTGAGAGCGCCTTTAACAGCTATTTTAATGTTGTTTGAATTAACTCGTGACTACCGAATTGTTTTACCTTTGATGGCTGCGGTGGGTTTAAGTGTCTGGTTAGTAGAAAGAATTAAACCAACTGTTAATTCTAATTCCAATCTACAACAGATTGGCCTTTCAGAATTAAAAGATGAGCAGGTGGAAATTGTACAGCAAATTTCTGTAGCAGATGCTATGCACTCTTATCCTAAAAAAATGCCGGCAAACCTTGGGGTTTTGGAGGCTGCTATGGAAATGATCCGCGATCGCTCACCCAGTGCTTTAGTCATTGATGCCAATGAACAATTAGTCGGTATTATTTCTCTGGACGATATTAACCGCACTCTTTCTCTTTGGGAAAATTACCAACATTCTCCTGGTGAAATACAGCCTAATTTTTCTAGTCAAACACTCATAGATATCTGTACCACTGACATTCTCTATGCTTGGCAAGATGAACCTTTATCTGAAGCTTTAGACCGTATGGCGCTGCGAGGTTTGCATCAGCTACCAGTGGTAGCAAGAAACAACCCCGACTGCATTTTAGGTTTACTCGAAAAAGAGCAAATCGCTTTAACTTGCAATTTAGCAGCTACGCGCAAAGCTTTACAGCACTATTTACCAATGTTGCCAACAACCGATATAGTTATTGGTCATTAGTCTTTGGTGATTAGTGATTGGTGATTGGTGATTGGGGAAGAGGTTTTTAACTGCTGACAACTGATAACCGATTGGTTAATACACAAAAATCAATAACCGAAAGTCTGGGTTTAGCATTGCTAAACCCCTACAACTGACAACTGATGTTCTAGCTGAAAACCTCTACAACTAAATTTTGATTAAGCTGTAGCTTCTTCTACTTCACCATCTTCTCTGTCTTCTGGATCTACTTGGCGTAGTCGAATATGCTTCTTGCCTAAGGTAATGATAAATTCATCTCCAGGTTTAAGATTCATCTGTTTTGTATAAGCTGAACCTATGAGTAAATTGTTGTTAGACTGCACGCTAATTCTATAGCTGGCACTGCGTCCACCACGTCCATTAGCACCTGGTGTACTGTCCAACTCAATGCCCTCGGCATCAATTAAGGCATTCAAGAATTTCATCATATTCACGCGCTCTATACCATTTTTGGTAACAGTATAGTAGCCACACTGTTTAGCTTTCTCTTCCTTGCTTTCGTTCTCTAGCTCCTTAACTTTTTGGAGCAGTTCTTCACCAACAAGGGGGTCATTTTTTTTCTGTTTAGGCATCAACTTTGGTCGGAATTAAATGATTGAAGTGGTTGAATCGATTTTATTTTAACTGATACTGAGCTAACAGGAACGGAATCCTTTATTTTTTTATCTCAGCATAGCCAAGTATATTACACTCTTATGAGAAATTGTTGCACAATTATCAATCTTGTCAAGATATTTTCTAAAATAAAATTCTGATCATGCTCAGAGAGAGATATATATAGTTTGTGAATTACTGGTAAACTGTATTTGTTTAAGTTTTTTAAAGTAACGTAAAAAAGTGGTTTGCTAAAGGAAGATGATTCTAAAGTCTTTAGTCATTAGTTATTAGTCATTGGTTATTGGTCATTAGTCATTAGTCAGGAGTTCAAGGAGTCAGGAGTCAGAATAATTTTAGATTTTAGATTTTAGATTTTAGATTGGAGTTGACAAGAACAATCCAAAATCCTTGCATCCAAAATCCTTTCATTGTATCCCTAGTCACCAGTCACCAGTCACCAGTCACCAGTCACCAGTCACCAGTCCCCAGTCCCCAGTCACCTATTCCCTGATCAATGAAATTAACCACGAGAGGACACTATAGTGTTAAGGCATTGCTGGATTTAAGTTTACAGCCGAAATATGGACCTGTATCTGTCAGAGCGATCGCTAAACGTCAAGATATTCCGGCTCCCTATTTGGAAAAGCTGCTAATAGAAATGCGCCGCGCTGGGTTAGTCAACTCAATTCGTGGCAGTGTTGGTGGCTATCAATTAGCAAGAGAACCTGCACAAATTTCTATAGGACAAATTTTAGAGGCTGCTGGGGAAAATATGACTCACATACCTCTGAACAGTCCACCACCTGCTCAAGCGGAAGATTGGGTAACTTTTACTCTGTGGCAAAGACTGAACCAAAAGTTAAAAGAAGCTTTGTATAGTATTACTCTGGCAGACCTTTATTATGATGCCCGCAGTTGGCAAGCATCTCTAGGGGAAGAAGCAAGTTTTGTAGTTTAGTCAGTTCACTGGTGACTGGTGACTGGTGACTGGGAAAGAAAATTTTAGATTTTAGATTTTAGATTTTAGATTGGAATTGACAAAAACAATCCAAAATCCAAAATCCAAAATCCAAAATAAATCACTCCTGACTCCTTGAACTCCTGACTCCTGACTAATAACTAATGACTAATAACATCTATATATTAATTATTGCGGCTTTGTTAGATTACCTAATTGGTGATCCTTGGGGTTGGCCTCATCCAGTGCGAGTGATGGGGTGGTTAATTTCTGGTTTAAGTACATTTTTGCTTAAACACTGTCAAAGTTCTCAAATACAACGTCTAGCTGGAATTGTACTTGCTATTATCCTCATTATTGGCAGCGGTTTATCTGGTTGGTTAATAGTTCAAATTGCCAGATGGTTACATCCATTGTTAGGAATTGTGGTGGAGAGCATTCTGTTAGCTAGTTGTTTTGCTCTTCATAGTTTGCGAAAAGCTGCTGTGGATGTTATCCAACCTTTAACAAAAGGTAACTTAGAATCAGCACGACAGATTTTAAGTAATTATGTAGGTCGGGATACTGAAAATCTCTCAGAAACAGAAGTTTTGCGAGCAATTCTGGAAACGGTGACGGAAAATGCTACTGATGGGGTCATGGCTCCTTTGTTTTATGCAATTGTGGGTGCATTAATACCATTGGTTGGACCTGTGCCTTTAGCACTAGCATATAAAGCCAGTAGTACCTTAGATTCAATGGTAGGTTATCGAGAAGCACCTTATACTTATATTGGTTGGTTCAGTGCTAAGTTAGAAGACTGTTTAACTTGGGTTCCTTGTCGGTTAACAGTGATGACTTTAGGGCTGTTATCAATTAAACCTTTATATGTTTGGCGTATTTGTCGTCGGGATGCTATTCAAGATCCTAGTCCTAATTCTGGTTGGAGTGAGTGCGCCTATGCTGCTATTTTAGGTGTGCAGATGGGAGGTATAAACTGGTATCGTGGAGTAGCTAAACATAAACCACTCTTGGGAGATGCTATTTATCCCATTACCCCAACTTCGATTTTCCAAGCTTTACAATTAACTCGATATTCGTTTTTATTATGGTTGGGAGTAGGAATATTTTTAATTCATAATTCATAATTCGTAAAGAAGAGAATAGGGAATAGGGAATAGGGAATAGGGAATAGATAGATTGAATTTTGAATTTATTTCTTACCAATCACCAATCACCAATCACCAATCACCAATCACCATGTCTACCAAAGTCGTTGAAATTCTCTCATCAGAAGAACTGCGTCGTACTTTAAACCGTCTTGCGTCTCAAATTGTGGAGAGGACGCGAGATTTGTCACAATTGGTACTTTTGGGTATTCATACTAGAGGTGTGCCGTTAGCCAATTTATTGGCACGTCAAATAGAAACTCTTGAAGGTATCAGTGTGGATGTTGGAGCATTAGATATTACATTTTATCGTGATGATTTAGATAAAATTGGTTTAAGAACTCCAGCGAAAACCGATATTCCTTTTGACTTGACAGGGAAAACTGTTGTTTTGGTAGATGATGTCATTTTTAAAGGTAGGACAATTCGCGCTGCTTTAAATGCAGTTAATGAGTATGGTAGACCTGAGGTTATTCGTTTAGCTGTATTAGTAGATAGGGGTCATCGGGAATTACCTATTCATCCTGATTTTTTGGGTAAAAAATTGCCTACTGCTAAGGAAGAAATTGTCAAAGTTTATTTACAAGATGAGGATGGAAGGGATGCAGTGGAGTTAATTGGTAATTGAATTTGATTGGTGATTGGTGATTGGTGATTGGTGATTGGGAATAATATTTATTATCCATTACCCATTACCCATTACCCATTACCTATTAACTGTTAACTGCGCTAATAGTTTGTAATAATTGGGTTGCTGTAAAAGGTTTGCACAAAAAAGCGTTAACACCCATATCATAAACTGCGTTGACTTTATCGCTGGGTGCTAGTCCGCTAACAGCAATAATTTTGATATTGGGATTAATTTTTTTCATGGTACGGATGCTGGTAAGTCCATCCATTGATGGCATGAATATATCAGTTAAAACTAAGGCTATTTGATCACGATGTTCTACATATAGGGCAATAGCTTCAATGCCATCACGGGCGGTAATTACTTGATAATTATAGCTTTCAAGTGATGTTTTTGTAATTTCACAAATTGCAGATTCATCATCGACAACTAAGATCATTTCTCCATTACCTTGCGGTAAAGATATTTCAGTTTCTTCTAAAATTTCGTTGGTATCTTGTGCAGGTAAATAAATTTTAAATTGACTGCCTTTTTTTTCTTCACTATAAACATTGATAAAACCACCATGACTTTTGACAATTCCCAATACTGTGGAAAGACCTAACCCAGTACCTTGACCAAATTCTTTGGTAGTAAAAAATGGTTCAAATATCCGGTCTATAATCGTAGATTTAATCCCAATTCCTGTATCAGTCACAGTAATGACAACATAAGGTTTAGCTTGAGCATCAATGTGGATTTGGGCGTAATTTTCATCAACTAAAAGATTTTCGGCAGTGATTGTTAATGTACCACCGTTGGGCATAGCATCACGGGCATTAACACATAAATTCATTAACACTTGATGTAATTGAGTAGCATCACCAGATACAGTCCAAAGATTTTGGGGAATTTGGGTGATAACTTCCATGTTTTTAGGAAATGTTTCTTGAATAATTTGCTGAATTTCAATGAGTAAATGTTTTAATTGTAAAATAGTGCGATCGCCATCCATTCCCTTAGCAAAAGATAATACTTGTTTAACTAAATTTGCACCGCGTTTAGCATTGCTAATTAATATAGGTATTAGTCGTCGAGCGCGTTCGTCCTTCACTTGAGTTTCCAAAATTTGCGCTGTCATTAAAATAGGTGCGAGGACATTATTTAAATCGTGGGCAATACCACTAGCTAAAGTGCCTATACTTTCTAGTCTTTGGGTGCGTAAAAATTGCTGTTCTAATTGCTTTTTTTGGGTAATATCAGTGTTAACAACTAAAATAGATTGGGGCTTGTTTCCAAATGCGGGTACTAAAGTCCAACGACTAGCAACGATTATTGTTTTACCACATTTGCTAATTTGCTCCAGTTCTCCTTCCCAAGAACCATGTTTCAGGAGTATTTTTAATGCTTCTGAAATTTGAGAAAAATTTTTTTCTGGACAAAGATGCTGGATTTTTTTTGTCAGGGCTTCTTCTTGACTCCAACCATATAGATGTTCAGCGGCTTTGTTCCAAAATAAAATTTGGTCATCTAAATCACCTACAAAAATAGCGTCTGTAGCGACATCAAGTAAAGCTGCTTGTTGGCGAATTTTGTGTTCTGTTTGTTTGCGTTCAATGGCGTAGCGGATCGAACGTTCTAATAAAGGTGCAGTTAATTGACTTTTTTCTAAATAATCGACTGCTCCGGTTTTCATAGCTTCCAAGTCTATGTGTCGATCTCCTTGACCTGTGAGTAAAATAAAAGGACAATTACAACCATTATTAATAGCTTCACGCAACAGTTCTAAACCATTATCTGCCCCTAAACGATAATCTATTAAATAGATATCATGTTGGTGTCGAGCGATCGCTTCCCTAGCTAATTGATAACTCTCCACCCATTCTAACTCACAACCAGTTACTTGAAATTCCTGAAACCAATCACGGGTTAAAATATAATCATCTTCATCATCATCAATTAACAAAACTTTAATGAGTCTGTCATTCATGATCGCCTCTTACTGCTTATAGGGGCAGTTCTACAATTTCAAACCAGTATTTTCCTATAGTTTTCATCACCTCAACTAAGGATGTGAAATTTCCAGGTTTTTGAATAAAGGAATTTGCCCCTAAATTGTATGTATTATATATATCTTCTTCTGTGTTAGAACTTGTCATGACTATAACGGGAATTATCCGGTGTTGGGGGTGATTTTTCAGTTCTTTTAGTACCTCCAATCCATGTTTTTTCGGCATATTTAAATCCAGGAAAATTAAACCTGGTCGCGGTGCTTTATTCACATCAGTATACAAGCCACGATGAGATAAATAATCCATCAATTCTTCACCATCCCTGACGATATGTAGTTTGATAGGCAATCGGCTTTCTAGCAAAGCATCATGAACTAATAAGCTATCATCATCGTCGTCATCAGCCATTAAAATGGTGACGTTTGGTTGCCGATCTTTCACTCTTAATGTCTCCTTTTTACTCATTACAAGTATTAATTAATTATTCAATTATTCCTAAGCATTCAGCAAGTGCTAATTAAATAAATTTACAGGCTGGTATTTGTATTTTTCAGCCGCTTGCTGAGGACTGACTGCCCTGGGTTGAATGCTGACAATTATCGAGTTGCCTGCAACTGCTGTCCACATTTGTACAATTAACATCATTTTGGGGTGTAGTAGTAATCCATCTCTGGGAAGAAAAATTAGAGATGAGAATTAATTGGTAAGGTAATAATAAATTTTGCTCCTTGTCCTGGTTGACTTTTTGCTGTAATAGTACCGTGATGGCGTTCAGTAATTTTGCGACAGATTGCTAAACCGATGCCCGTACCTTCGTATTCACTGCGACTATGCAACCTTTGAAAAACATTGAAAATGCGGTCAAGATATTTTTCTGCAAACCCAATACCATTATCTTCAACAATAATTTGATAATAGGTGTTACCAACGGATAAATCATCAATATCATTGTTGAAAAATTGACCATATATTTTGATCACAGGTGGTTGATTTGGACGATGAAACTTGAGGGCATTACCAATGAGATTTTGCAGTAATTGACGCATTTGTAGAGGATCACCTTGAATAATAGGTAATTCCCCTATTTCAATTTGTCCTCTAGTTTGCTGGATACTTACTTCTAAATCAGATAATACTTCTTGGGCAATTTGTGTTAAATTTACTGCTACATAAGGCTGCGCTCTAGTTGTGACTCGTGAAAGTGTTAATAATCCTTCAATTAATGTTTCCATTCTCAAGGCTGCATTTTGCATTCGTTGTAAATAATCCCTTCCTTGTTCACTTAAAAAGTCTCCACAAGTGACTTGCAACCTTTCGCAAAATGTTTTAATTTTCCGCAGTGGTTCTTGTAAATCGTGAGAAGCAATAAAAGCAAATTGTTGCAGTTCTTCGTTAGAACGAGCTAGTTCTTGTCGTTGTTTGGTTTCTTGTTCTAAAATCAAACTTTGTGCTAAAGCTATACCAATTTGGTCTGCAAGTTGTCGCAAGAGTCCAATTTCCCAGTTTGTCCATTGACGGGTATGTAAACATTGATGGGCAACTAGCAAACCCCACATTTGATTTTGGCGAAAAATAGGAACGACAAGGTTAGCTTTAACTGCAAATTGTTGCAGAAATTCTACATGACAGGGTTGAATCTCTGCTTTCTCGATGTCGCTAATAGCACTAATTCGCCCTTGACTGTATTGTTGGATATAATTTTTACTGAAACAAGGATCATTGATGTTTTGTCCGAGAACAACAGGTAAACCGGGAACTACAGCTTCTTTGACTGCGAGGAAAGAACCATTTCCATTCAGTTGTAAAATTAATACTCGATCTGCTTGGAGTAGCTTTTGTACTTCGGTAACGCTGGTTTGGAGGATGTCCTCTATTTGTAAAGATTGCCGAATTTTCAGGGTGATATTGGCGAATAATTGCGATCGCAAGTTTTGTCTTTGTAATTCTGCTTCGGCTCGTTTGCGATCAGTCATATCCATCATGAACCCAATCATCCGCACTGGTTTATTTGTTTGGTCTTGAACAATATAACCACGGTCAAAAATATAGGCATAAGTACCATCTTTCCGCAAAAATCGGTATTCATTCGACCAGAATTGTTTATTACTATCAATTACAGCACGCAGATCAGAATTAATTCGTTGTCTATCATCTGGATGTATTCTTTCACGCCACCAATTAACATCTAAATACACTTCTTCGGATGTATAACCAAAAAGTGACTGTACTGATTGATTCCACCATACCTGATTGGTGAGTAAATCCCAATCCCTCAACACATCATTAGTAGCCAGGGCAACTATTTTAAATCTTTCTTCACTTTTTTTGATTGCTTCTTCTATTCTTTGATGCTCAATTTGTTTACGCTGAGTAATATCCATAGATACCCCACATATTTGTAAGGGTACTCCTGATGAGTTGCAATAAACTGAACCTTTACTAGCTAACCAGCGAATACTACCATCAGCCAAAACCACACGAAATTCAATTTCAAATGTTTCTCCGTCTTCAATAACTTGTTGATAAGTGCGGTTCACCAATTCTCGATCTTGGCTATGAATGCAGTTTAAAATAGTTTGATATGTGTGATGATAATTAACTTTCTCCAAACCCAAAAGACTTTCCAGATTATCCGATATAGTAATTTTATTGGTTGGGATATCGAAAGTCCAGATGCTGATGCCAGTTGCTTCTAATACCATCTTAATTTGTGTTTCCCAGTGATGCACTTGCTCACTTTGTCCTGGTATTTTTTTAGTCATTGAAAATCCCTTCTCCATTGCCAGTAAGCAGCCGATCGCTTTGTAATAAAGACAATTTTTAACAACTACTTACGTAAAATTGCATAAAAATTAGTTATGAAAACTCCATGTCTTCTGACCAAACCCAAAGCTGAAGATAGTTTTGGCATTACCTTGGCTCCATTATTGCTGGAGGAAATATATACCAAAGCTGATAACCCAGCTAATGGTGCAGTAGTAGTAATGAGTGGGATGGTTCGTAATCAAACAGATGGTAAAGCTGTGGTAGCTTTAGAGTATCAAGCTTATGAACCGATGGCTTTACAGGTATTTTATCAAATTGCCGCTGATATTCGCAGCCAATGGCCGGATGTGAATCGCGTAGTCATATATCATCGGATCGGGCGGTTAAAAATTGGGGAAATTAGTGTTTTAGTAGCCGTGGGATCTCCCCATCGCCGTGAGGCGTTTGCAGCTTGTCAGTATGCTATTGATACTCTTAAACACAATGCACCAATTTGGAAAAAAGAACATTGGCAAGATGGTTCTAGTTCCTGGGTAAGTATTGGTGCTTGTGAACAAGAATGTTGAGGTTTTTTCGGTTAAGCCCAAAAAATCTAATAAGGGTTTGCTGAATAAATGGGAAAACATTACAGTTAAAGAATTTGAGCTATTTTGACTTTCAAAAAATGTCAGAGTTTTGAGGGTAAGAACTAAAAAACCTGGCACTGGAGATAAAAATTAAAACTTATACCAATTCTGTATGAAGATGCGCCAAATTATCTAACGAACCGCAAAGAACACAAAGAACACAAAGAAAGAGGTCAGAAAATTTAGCGCAGCCTCATAAAGAAACGGTATTACCCACTGTCTAAAACTGTCACCTGTTATAATTAGCAAAAGATTTTGTTAAGTATCTTAACAAGTAGAGAGCTTTTTGTTGCAATCATTTACATTATTTCAGTTTGTAACTATTTTGTGTAAGCTGAAGGAATATGCCTTTAGACTAATGACGATATGGACATCATTCAGACAGGAATAAAGGCAAATGTGTTTAGTAAACTTATTTTGTCATGAGTTTGTAGTTGCTGTTTCTGCGGTAGCTTGTATGGTTGGTTTGTTGTTGCTTTGGGATAGTAAACAAGAAACCAATGAAGCACAAGTAACAGAAGAAACGCTATTAAGAATGAGTTTTAGTTATTGGTTAGTTTACTGTCTTGCTTTTGGCATTGAGAAAATGGTTTTACCCCATTGGGAAGGTTTAACCATGACTCTAAAAATTACTACAGCTTTGTCATATTTTTTAACATTTTCTTGTATTTTAAGTTTGCCATTACATAAATTTGCTGTACATGAAGTTGAAGAATAGTCAAACATCAAAAGAGGAGCTTTTTAAACTCCTCTCCTGATTATTTGTGATCTTCATGAAATTTTCATAGCCACAGCGATCGCATTTTCTAATTGATCCTGTGATAACTGAGTGAGAACAAAAACCTCTTGCACCGTTTTACCCTGGCGTGCAATAACTTTATAACCCCCACGAATGGGTACAGACACACGCAATTTCATTTGTGGCGCGTGACCTTTAACTCTACCAATTACCGCAGGTGTGACAGTAGTAATACCATTCTGTTTACACAAACGTTCTAAAATAGGTATGAGTCCGGGAAGGTGGGTAGAATGATTCCAAACAAGTCTACCATCAGTGGGTTTACTCATGATGGTTTACGCAGCTTCCAGAGGTGCCATTGTTAACCCAGCACGGCGCAACTGTTGATGATATAGTTCTGCTGGTTCTTGGGGACCTACCCAAACTATGGCTTGTCCTTCATAATGTACTTGGTTAGTCAGTTCCCAGGCGCGATCGCTCGACATTCCCGGAATATACTTCACTAAACATTCAGCCACGTGCTGAAAAGTATTGAAATCATCATTGAGAACAATCACCTTATAATTAGGATAGGTTTTCCGAGTAACTTGACTCACCCGATCCGGTGTTACAGTTGGTGCGGAAGCCATTCCATAAATAGCTGCAAGTCTTGTCTCCATAAATAAACTACATTTTCCAAAAAAACACTTCAAATATCTAGTTTAATTGGAAAGAGGTGACAGGTGACAGGTAACAGGTGACAGGTGACAGGTGACAGGTGACAGGTTACAGTAAAGAAAATGATCAGCTTTTCACAGAGATTCCCATTCTTCCCTGCTAATATTAGCTTGACGTAAAATTCGACTCAATAAACTAGGACTGATATCAGCTTGATGGGGATTGGGAATTGTGAGTTTAAAGTCACCTTTAATCATATATTGATGTTTGCCACCAGGAAATGGTCCATCAAAACCTAAAATTTTGAGATAATTAATGAGCTTGTCCTAAGTTGACAATTTAATAAACAAACCTGTACACTCATAGACAAACCTATGAGTGACTTTATGTTTAAACCTCATGAATTTGCTAAAAAAATCGGAGTTTCAGTCAAGACCTTGCAAAGATGGGATGTTGAAGGAAGACTTCCAGCCAAAAGAACATTGTCGGGGCATCGTTTTTATACTGAAGATGATTTACTGATTACCCAGGGATTAAAACCTGTAGACTCAAAACGAAAAGTAGTTGTTTATTGTAGAGTTTCTTCGAGTAGCCAAAAACCCGAACTCAGAAACCAAGTATCCGCGATGGAAACATTTTGTTTGAGTCGTGGGTTAGCTGTTGATGATTGGGTTTCAGAGATTGGAAGCGGATTAAACTTTAAAAGAAAAAAGTTTTTATCAATTATGTTATCAATGCTTAAAGGCGAAATATCGACAATTGTTGTGGCGCACAAAGACAGAATGTGTCGGTTTGCTTTTGACTTTATTATGGAATTAGCAAGTTCCGTGAGGTGTCAGATCATAGTTGCAAATCAGGAATCTTTATCACCTCAACAAGAATTAGTGGAAGACCTAATGGCAATTATCCACTGCTTTTCTTGTCGATTGTACGGATTGAGGAATTACTCCAAAGAAATCAAGGATCATCTCAAAAATGCTATTGACAACCCTGTACAAGATATGTCAGATTTAGACAGCAAAGAAATACAGTGTTGAGGTCGAGCAATGCTTTTATCTATCAAAACAAAACTCAAGTTAAACAAAACCCAGGAAATATTCATGGCTAAACACGCTGGTATAGCAAGGTTTACCTATAATTGGGGTTTAGCTACTTGGCAGGATTTGTACAAAGATGGATTAAAGCCAAACAAATACATCCTCAAGAAATTCTTTAATAATCATGTAAAACCTGAATTGGCATGGATTAAAGAAAAAGGTATTTGCCAGAAAATCACTCAATACGCTTTTGATAGTTTAGGTGAAGCTTTTCAAAGATTCTTTAAAGGACAGTCTCAATATCCTAACTTCAAAAAGAAAGGAAAAAATGATAGTTTTACAATTGATGCAGGTGGTAAACCAATTCCTGTAGGTGGTACATCAATAAAACTACCGACAATTGGATGGGTAAAAACTTATGAAGGATTACCTCACAGCACCTGTAAAAGTATTATTATTTCCAGGACTGCTGATAGTTGGTATATAGCCTTTTCTTATGAACAAGAATGTCAACCAACTATCAAAAACCATGCTGTTGTTGGTGTTGATTTAGGAGTCAAGGAACTAGCTACACTAAGCACTGGTGTTATATTTCCTAATCCTAAACACTATAAACAGAATCTAGCTAAACTACAAAGATTATCCAAAGTCTATTGTAGAAAAGCTAAAGGTTCAAACAATAAGCATAAAGCTAAAATTAAACTGGCTAGACATCATGCAAGAATAGCAAACCTGAGAAAAGATACTCTTCATAAACTTACTACTTACTTATGCAAAAACCACGCCAAGATAGTAGTAGAAGATTTGAATGTTTCAGGGATGTTATCAAACCATAAATTAGCCCAAGCAATAGCTGATTGTGGGTTTCATGAGTTTAAGCGTCAGCTAGAATATAAAGCTAAAAAGTTTGGTTGTGAAATTATAATTGCTGATAGATTTTATCCATCAAGTAAAACCTGTTCTCACTGTGGACATAGAAAAGATAGTCTTTCTTTATCTGAAAGAATTTATCACTGCGAGAACTGTAGTTTTGAGATGGATAGGGATCTGAATGCTGCAATTAATTTATCGCGTTTGGCTAAAGCGTGAAAGTCTACCGAGGGATAACTGCTCCCATGCTCCCGTTGAAGTAGAAAGTAAAGTCTAGTTTTGTCTAGGTTTTATATAGCAGATCACGTCGCTTAACTGGACTCCAAGGAGGCATTAAGCCACCTCCTGATTAATATTAATATCAATATCATCTAAAATTGGTAAAGTATGACCTAAACGTAACCCTAAAATTATCCAACCTTCCAGAGTATTTTGTAACTCTTCCCTACAATTTTCTAAAGTTGTACTATTTGCCCATACACCAGAACATTCGGGAATTTCTGCGTAAAAAGTCCCATCTTCCAACAACTCATAAGTTGCTTTGTGCATTGCTTTGTGAATGTAATCTATTAACATTGCTGACGTTTTACAAAAAAAATACTTCAAATATCTAGTTTACTTTATGGTTGGGTTGAGAATTGACAGCACTTAAGCAAGACTACAATAAAGAATATATAAACTAATAACAGGTGAAAAATGAAC
This sequence comes from Sphaerospermopsis torques-reginae ITEP-024, assembly GCF_019598945.1. Classification (NCBI taxonomy): domain Bacteria; kingdom Bacillati; phylum Cyanobacteriota; class Cyanophyceae; order Nostocales; family Aphanizomenonaceae; genus Sphaerospermopsis; species Sphaerospermopsis torques-reginae. The sequence continues at coordinate 188,473 of NZ_CP080598.1, forward strand.
ACCTTTGAATTATATACAACAGACTTTCATGCTTGGACTCAAGAACAAGTTAATTTACTCAAAACTCAACAATGGCATACATTAGACACCGTTAACCTCATTGAAGAACTGGAAACCTTGGGAAGAAAAGAAAGACAAGAATTGAGAAATAGACTAGCAGTGTTGTTAGGACATCTATTAAAATGGCAATTTCAAGCAGAAAAACGTACTAACAGTTGGTTGAGTACAATTAAAGAACAACGTATTCAAATTAAACTACTTTTAGAAGATAGTCCTAGCTTAAAACCCTATTTGGAGGAAATGTTTCTCACAGCTTATGAACTAGGTTTAGCATTAGCAATAAGAGAAACTCAACTCGGTGAAAAAATATTTCCCGAAATATGTCCTTACACTTGTGAACAAACCCTAAACTCGGAATTTTTACCAGAATAGGTGACAGGTGACAGGTGACAGTGAAGAGGGAATAGAGAATAGGAGTATTCTTTATCCTGACTTCTGACTTCTGTTTTACTTCCAATCTTGCCAATTTTGATTAAAAATAGAAGTATCAGGAAAAGCAGTAGGATTACCGTTTTTCTCTAAAATACCTTTTAAAACCTGCAATTTTGGTTCTAATCTTGGTAAATCATCAACTAACTGATAGGGTGCTATATTTTCCTTGAGTGCAAAACTAGCGACAGTTCCCGCAGCAGCACCAGCAGACCATTCAAAAGAATGCACGCGATAAGCAGCAGCAGCTATGTGACTGGTAGCAATACTTTTACCTCCTACTAATAAATTATCAATTTTTTGGGGAATCATTGCTCTCAGGGCAATTTGAAAAGGATAAGCGTTACCTCCACCCCGTCTTTCTCCCGGACGTTCTATATTACCAGGTGCTTCTGGTGGACTGTTCAACATACAGGGGTGAAAGTCTATAGCGTAGTGACCGATACCCACAGCATCCGGGAAAATAGTGGAACGGCGACGCTTTCTTGCCTTATTTGGACTGACTTCACCCCTAATTACTAATATTGCTTCTATACCTGCTAGTGTCGCTTTTAACTGACGGTACATATCTGCGGGCAGAGTTTTCCGGTAATATTCATCATTATAATTATGGCGAGAAATATCAACTTCCCAAATACCAAACCCTAGGGGTTGTCCCCAACTGGGACGGCCAATAATGCGTCTTCCTTCACGCATATATGGATATTTTGATAAACCAGATGCAGTTCCCATTGGTGAATTTATACCAGTTAACAAACGGTTATTTGGTTGGGGTGTTTTCACATTTGCACCGAGTTGAGAGTCAGTAGTTCCCGCTACTAACCAGTAATAATAAGCGAGAGCTTTTTCTTCTCCTTTACGGAGGGTTTCGGTTCTTAGTCCTCCTTTCCAGCCACCGGGTTGTAATTGACCGGTCGCTTGTAATTGTTTTTGTGTATAAATTAAATTATCCTGTGCTGTTCCTGGTCGGTAGTCATTACCCCAAGTCCAGTTTTGCATAGATATGTCCCCAGGGGTGGGAGTTGTAAAATTAATACCACCGAATTTAGTTTGTTTACCTTTTTGGGGACTCCAAATACGACGATAGGTAAAAACTAAATCAAAATTGGCTAATCTTGATAGTTCATAACTAAAATATGGGGCATATTGATGATAAAGTGGGGGCATGATTTGAGGTTGTGGTTCTTGAGTTGCCTCCATTGCAAAAGTATATGTAAAACCTTGGGTACAATAGGGATCATTTGTAGTGCTAGAAGATGAAGGTTCGAGATAGGAAAGGGGATCAATTCCTAAACGATAAGGTACATCTGCTAAAGCGATAATTTCCCCAGTTTCACTTGCATCTATAACATACCATTTATTATTATTTTTCTGTGATTGTTTGGGTAAAAAACGAATGATATTTTTATTAAAACGGGAGGAATTTTGATAATTGTAAGCGTCTTCTATGGTTTGGGAGAGGGTGAAGGTGTTTAAAGGTGGGGCGTTTTTTGCTGGTTGATGTTGAATGGCGATCGCACTATTTATAATTTTACCATCTGCACTAATTTGTAAATCTTTAATTACCGTATTTGGAAATAAATGTAATTTTCCTCGACCCCTTTTTTCTGCATCTTTTAACATTCGAGAAATGATATTATGAGCATCACGGGGAAGAAAACAAGAGTCACTTACCCAACAGTCACCGGGGTTAAGTTGACCATATTTCTGTTCAATGCGGTTTCGCAATTCCAAATATCCACGAGAAAAAAATAGTTTTGCGCGTTGAGTTGGTCTTTCATCTAACGCAGATGTACCTTGAGAGGAAATTTGTCCCCCTAACCAGTCGGTTATTTCTGTTAAACAAACGGTGTTTCCTGCAAGTAAACTTTCGTAAGCTGTTGCAACTCCAGAAAGTCCACCACCGACAATTAAAATTTCACAGTTGACTGTTTTATCTGGGTTTCTGGGTGGGGTTGCGGTAACGGAATACGGTGTGAGGAAGGTGGTTAGTAGGGTGATGCTGATGAGACGTTTCATGGTTGATGCAATATGTCTACTATGTCATTTTGTAGACGGTGGTTGTGGGGGAAAGGTTCTTTGTCAGTGGGAGTTAAGTATAGGTAGGAATAAATGAACCACGAAGAAGCGAAGGACACGAAGAGGAGAGGGTAAGAGAGAGATTTTCTGTGAGTCAGCACACAATATCTACTTTACAGCTAGTCGTAATGACATTGATCAATTCGCTCAAGATATCCGAGTCATTATTCCAGAATTAGTTGAAAAAAGTGGTATTAGAAAAAAGTGATGCTCTGAAAATAAAACTAAGATTTTTCCCTTGTCTTGTTACTGCAAATAACTGCTAATTTAACTTCTACTAACGCTGCTTCCTCTGGAGTTAGTTCTAAAAATTCTGCAACTGTTCCCACTTTCCAACCTTTAGCTTCCAGAAGTTCCTGCTTTGATTTTTTCATATTTCTATCCTGATGATATTACTGGTGTGACATAATTATGGTAAAGTAAGATAGCAGAAATGTAAACCAAACTGCATGATCAACATGGAAAACACCACAATTTCTATTCCTGTAGATGCTGCCATAGCACAGGCTTACACAAAATCCTCTGAAGAAGAACAAAAAAAGATTCAATTTCTCTTAGCCTTACGCATGAGAGAATTATTAGATAAACCTCCTATGTCTCTGAGTCAATTAATGGATGAAATCGGCACAAAAGCAGAAGCGAGGGGATTAACTTCTGAAATTTTAGAGGATTTACTAAATGACGAATAACTCCAGGTTTCTCATAGATACTATGAATATAAAAATTATCACACCTCAAATATTTATTAATCAACTATAATCACAATTTTTATACTTTTATACACTTTTTATACACTTCCATCAAACACCAAGCTGATTGATAGATACCTTGCTTTCCCCTAATCTGCTAATATCAAACAACCACTGCGAAAACCAGTCACTCCAGATTGATAATCTATCATAGACATACCACCGCAAAAAACAACCTTACAGATAGGGAAAGTGCCATGAACAGCAAAAAACCCATTTTTGCAAAATCAGCTTTAAAAATCGCCATTTTATTATCACCGTTACTGTTATCTACAGGTTTTCTGGGTGGAAAACTGCAACTTTCCGCTACTGCTCAGGTATTATCCAATCAGGAACGGGAAGAATTAAACCGACTACGACAGGAAACCCGCATTCAAAAGCAAGTACAGTCAGACTTTGAGCGTGCTTTTACTCGCACGAATACCCTGCTTAATATTTGGTTGACTGTTTTAAGTTTATTTCCTGTGGTTTTAATTGCTACATTATGGTTATTAAGAAAAGCTATAATTAAGGATATTGTTGACCGTTCAATGCAGCAAATACAAGGAATTGAAAAGCTGCAAACTCAATTAATTACTGTTAATCAAGATGCGGAAAATTTAATTAAAAATTCTCAAAATCTCACTCAAGAATTAGCACGGGAAGTTAATAAACTGAAAACCGCAATTAAAGGTGAAGAAGAAAATTTATCTATTCTTTTATCAGATTTACCTAAATCAAAACAGGAATTTCTCACAGCTTTAGAAAGAGAAGTTACATCTGCTCAAGCAAATATTAGTGATTTGGAATTTAGGTTAAATACTCAATTAGAACAAGTTACTTTATCTGCTCAACAACAAAAAATCACCATTGAAAATGTCAGAAAATTAGAAGCTGAGTTAGTTTCTCAATATAAGCAAATGAAGTCAGCAGTAGAAAATCAAAAAGATGCTGCTATTAATGATATTGAAACAACTCGTTCTCAATTAATATCTCAACTTCATGGTTTAGAATCGGCAACTTTACAACAAAAAGAAGATACTTTTGAAAGTATATCACAATCACGCTCAGATTTTACTGATCAGTTATTTCACTTTCAGTCAGATGCTCAACATCAAACAGATATTTTTATTGAGAATTTAGAAAAATTAAATAATCTGTTTAAATCCCAACTTTCTGAATTACAAATTGATGCTGAAAACCAACAAGGTAGTTTATTTGATAATTTAAATAAATTACAGCTTGAGTTTTCTCAACAACTATCATTATTACAAAATTCTGCTCAAGTTCGTCAACAGGAAATTATTGATAATTTAGCAAAATCAGGTAATGAGTTGATCTCTCAGTTGTCTGATGTTCATAGTGATATACAGAAAGATATTCAACAACAGAAATCACAGATTTTACAGAATTTACAAAATCTAGAATCTGCATCTCTTCAACAAATTAGAGAATTACAAAATGTCGCTGAAGTTCGTCAACAGCAAATTGTTGATAATTTAGAAAAATCAGGTGATGAGTTTATTTCTCAGTTCGCTGATATTCAAACTGATATTCAACAACAGAAATCACAAATTTTACAGAATTTACAAAATCTAGAATCTGCATCTCTTCAACAAATTAGAGAATTACAAAATGTTGCGGAAGTGCGTCAACAACAAATTGTTGAGAATTTAGAAAATTCTGGTGATGAGTTTATTTCTCAGTTTGCTGATATTCAAACTGATATTCAACATCAGAAATCACAGATTTTACAGAATTTGCAAAAGTTAGAATTTGAGTCTATGGATCAACTCAGGATTTTACCTAATGTTGCGGAAGTGCGTCAACAGCAAATAGTTGAGAAATTGCAAAAATCAGGTGATGAGTTTATTTCTCAGTTTGCTGATATTCAAACTGATATTCAAAAACAAAAATCGCAGATTTTACACAATTTGCAAAAGTTAGAATCTGAATCTATCAACCAAATTAAGGTTTTACAAAATGTCGCGGAAGTACGTCAACAGCAAATTGTTGAGAATTTAGCAAAGTCTGGTGATGAGTTTATTTCTCAATTTGTTGATATTCAAAGTAATTTTGAACAACAGAAGTTGAGCATTTTGGAGAAGTTAGAACAGTTAGAAAAATTAGAAGCTGAATTTGTTAAACAACTTGCAGAATTACAGTTAGATGCTCAAACTCGGAAAGAGTCTATTTTACAAGAGTTAGCAACTATTCAACCTCAATTTATAGCTGAACCTGAAAATACACAAGTAAATATACAAGTACAAGAACCCGCAACCGAAACAATACCACAAACGATACCAGAAACCACACAACCAGAAGTTGCTGTTGATGATTATATCAAAGAAGCGGAAACGCTGTTTACAGAAAAACGTTATGAGGATGCTTTAGCAATTTATGAACAAATCGTTAACATTCAACCTGATAATGCAGAAGTTTGGTTAAAACGGGGTTTAATTCTTAGTCGTTTAAAAAGATACAAAGATGCGATATTGTCTTACAATAAAGCTATTAAAATTAACCCTGAATATCATCAAGCTTGGTGTGATATTGGTGTAGCTTGTGGTAATTTAGGTAAACACAAAGAAGCATTCAATTGTTTTGATAAAGCTACTCAGATAAAACCAAATGATAGTGTAGCTTGGTTAAATCGTGGTTTATCTTTAGTAGAATTGGAACGTTATGAAGATGCGATCGCTTCTTTTGATCAAGCTTTAAAATTTCAACCCAACTCCCCGAAAATTTGGGATAAACGTGGTTACACCTTGGTAAGATTAGGCAGAGATGACGAAGCAATTACTAATTTCGATAAAGCACTAGAAATTAAACCAGACTATGCAAGTGCTTACTATAATAAAGCTGCTTGTTATGCACTACAAAGAGAAGTGGAACTAGCAGTAGAGAATTTGCAAAAAGCAATTGAACTTAAACCTAGTTATAAGGAAGATGCAGCTACAGATATAGATTTTGATGATATTAATAAAGAGCAAAGCTTCCAACAATTAATTCAGATTTAGTCATGAGAAATTAAAAATACCCCTGCATAGTTTCTACACAAATTAGAAGCTATAAAGGGGTAATTTGAAGTCATTAATGTCTCTTGCAAGGAGAGGGGGATGGAGCAGAGAAATTGAACAATAGGTAAGCTGCAATTGTGCAAGGAAAAGCCTTAACAACAACGTAGTTTCCTTTCTAGGAAATCCTATCAATACCTCTTGATTGAAGATATAACTTATTTCTCCCATACCTCATCTATCTAGAGAAATAGTCAAAATCTACCCTAGTAAATATTGACCAATATTCAGGTTATATGATATGAAACAGTTTTTTGAATTGATTTTGAATTTTTAACTAGAAATTTAGACTATACAGACAACCGCAGACAAGGACACTTTTGCATAAATTCAGATGCTTTATTTTTAGCATTCACATTATTAATATGTGTGAGCGTTGGTTTAATAATACCACTAAATAAATCATCTAAACCATAGGGTGTGAAAAATTGCCATTCTCCTTTTTGATCCATCCGCACACCAACAGCGGTTGCAGTGTGTAACCAATCTTTAATTCCATCTTCTGTACTGTAATATATAGTTCTACCTGTCCGCCATCTACCAAAACTAGCTTGATTTTTAACATCAAATTCATACTGAGGAAATTGTGTAGTGAGAATTGATTTTGCTTGTTGTTCTTGTTCTCGTGTTCCCTGTAAATCAAAAAAAGCAATATCAAAATCTTTGATGAATAATTGACATTTTTCACCAAATAGGTTAGACCATACGGTATTGCGTACTGCTCCCCCTGCTAACCACCAGTTGAGTAAGTTGAGTTGAGCAATGTGTGGTAGTACATCTGCAATTACGGAATCGGAGAGAATAGTTTTTAAGTTTGTAGAATCACTCATGGTTTATTGCACAACTTGAAAATACAGATAAAGTCATTTATTGACAAGTATCATAACAAGTATGATAAAATGCTTTGGATGACTAGAGTTCAGAAATGAAGCAGAGAACTCAGAGAAATAAATAACGCAGAGTTTTATAACCTACAAAGGCTACGGCTTTTGATAAAATGGTGAATAGACTTAAAATACATGATATTTATTAAGCGTAATTTCCCATGACCACTTCTTCCCGTCGTTATCACATTACTACTTTTGGCTGCCAAATGAATAAGGCCGATTCAGAGCGCATGGCTGGCATCCTAGAAGACATGGGCTTTGAATGGTCAGAAGATCCTAATGATGCTAATGTGATTCTTTATAATACTTGCACGATTAGAGATAATGCAGAACAAAAAGTTTATTCTTATTTGGGTAGACAAGCAAAACGCAAACATAAAGAACCTGATTTAACTTTGGTAGTTGCTGGGTGTGTAGCACAACAGGAAGGTGAGTCTTTACTGCGTCGTGTTCCTGAGTTAGATTTAGTAATGGGACCCCAACACGCTAACCGTCTTAAAGATTTGCTAGAGTCGGTTTTTGAAGGTAATCAAGTTGTGGCTACGGAAGAAGTACATATTTTAGAGGATATTACCCAACCAAGGCGAGATAGTAAAGTGACTGCTTGGGTAAATGTGATTTATGGTTGTAATGAACGTTGTACTTATTGTGTAGTTCCTAATGTGCGGGGTGTGGAACAGTCTCGCACACCAGAAGCTATCCGTGCGGAAATTGAAACTTTAGGAAAACAAGGTTACAAAGAAATTACCCTTTTAGGTCAAAATATTGACGCTTATGGGCGAGATTTACCCGGTTCAACTCCTGAAGGTCGGCATTTGCACACTTTGACAGATTTACTGTATTTTGTCCATGATGTGCCGGGAATTGAAAGAATCAGATTTGCTACCAGTCATCCCCGTTATTTTACGGAAAGGTTAATTAAAGCCTGTGCGGAATTACCCAAGGTTTGCGAACATTTCCACATTCCTTTCCAGTCTGGGGATAATGAAGTGTTGAAAGCAATGTCACGGGGTTATACTCAGGAGAAATACAGAAGGATTATTGATACCATCCGTAAATATATGCCAGATGCGTCTATTAGTGCGGATGCTATTGTGGGTTTTCCTGGGGAGACAGAGGAACAGTTTGAAAATACCCTGAAATTAGTAGATGATATTGGTTTTGATTTGTTGAATACTGCTGCTTATTCGCCACGACCGGGAACACCTGCGGCGTTGTGGGATAATCAGTTAAGCGAGGAAGTGAAGAGCGATCGCCTACAAAGATTAAATCATTTAGTGGCGATTAAAGCAGCCGAGCGATCGCAGCGTTACTTTGGCAGAATTGAAGAAGTCTTAGTTGAAGATCAAAACAGCAAAGATCCAACTCAGGTGATGGGAAGAACAGGAGGAAACCGGCTGACTTTCTTTACAGGAGATATCAAAGAACTGAAAGGAAAAATAGTCAAGGTAAAAATTACCGAAGTTCGCGCTTTTAGTTTAAGTGGTGAACCTGTAGAGGTGCGGGAAGCGGTAGCTGTTTGAGGTGACAGGTGACAGGTAACAGGTAACAGTAAGGGTTTAGATTTTCGTAGGTTGGGTTGAACAAAGTGAAACCCAACCAAACCTTGTAAATGTTGGGTTTCGTTCCTCAACCCAACCTACATACTAAGAAGGAGATAAATAAAATGTCACAAGAAGAGTTTCAACAAAAAATCTTAAATTCACTCGAAGAATTAAAAACTGATGTGGCAAAATCAAATGAGAAATTTGAGGTATACAGGCAAGCTACGCAGTCACTGGTTAATTTGGCTTTCGGTTTGATTGCCAGCGCTACGATAATTACGGTGGTGTCGTCAGTTTTTAAGAGGTAAAGCTGTAACCATAATAGTTCGGACATGATCAATCCTTACCTCAAATAACCAGTTTGCTATTTTTGCCGTTTTTTCTTCACCAGAAATGAATACAATGACTGTTAATGCTAGATAATAGGAAAGCCTTAACATTTACTAACAGCCCGGAAAAGAAGTAATAATCATTATGCGAACTCACTATTGCGGCGAACTCCGACAAGAGCATATTGGAGAAACTGTAACATTATACGGTTGGGTAGACCGTCGCCGCGATCATGGGGGTGTGATATTCTTGGATTTACGCGATCGCTCTGGTATTGTGCAAATTGTTAGCGATCCCCAACGCACCCCAGACTCCTACGAACTGGCTAACACCATACGTAATGAATACGTTGTAGAAATCACTGGTAGAGTTACCCAACGCCCCGCAGAATCACTTAATCCCCGCATCCCGACCGGTGAAGTAGAAATTTACGCTGATAAAATTCACATCCTCAACGCTGTTCGTAAACAGTTACCTTTTCAGGTTTCCACCGCAGACACGGAAAACGTGCGGGAAGACTTGCGCTTAAAATATCGTTATTTAGACTTACGACGCGATCGCATGGCGCAAAATATGCAACTGCGTCACCAAGTTGTTAAAGCAATGCGGCGTTATTTAGAAGATAACGAAGGTTTCATAGAAATAGAAACCCCTGTACTTACCCGTTCCACTCCCGAAGGTGCAAGAGATTATATTCTTCCCAGTCGCGTTAATGAAGGGGAATGGTTCGCTTTACCTCAGTCACCGCAACTATTCAAACAAATATTGATGGTATCCGGGATGGATAGATACTATCAAATTGCGAGATGTTTCCGTGATGAAGACTTGCGCGCAGACAGACAACCAGAGTTTACCCAGTTAGACATGGAAATGAGTTTCATGTCACAAGAGGAAATAATTGAACTCAACGAAAATTTAGTTTGTCATATTTTCAAAATAGTCAAAAATATTGACTTACCCCGTCCTTTTCCGCGTCTAACTTATAAAGATGCGATGAATAAATATGGCAGTGATAAACCAGATACCCGCTATGGTTTAGAATTAGTTGATGTTTCCGATGTTTTAAAAGATTCGGGTTTTAAAGTTTTTAAAGATGCCATTTCTAAAGGTGGAATTGTGAAAATTCTCCCCATTCCTAACGGTAATGATGCTATTTCCAATGTTCGCATTAAACCCGGTGGAGATATTTTCAAAGAAGCAACAGAAGCAGGAGCTAAAGGTTTAGCTTATATTCGCGTGCGGGATAATGGAGAAATTGACACCATTGGCGCGATTAAAGATAATTTGACACCGGAACAAAAACAGGAAATTTTAACTAGAACTGGTGCAAAAGATGGTCATTTATTATTATTTGCTGCTGCTGATACAGGAACAGTAAATAAAACATTGGATAGGTTGCGTCAGTTTGTTGCTAGGGAATTTAATTTAATTCCAGAAGGGAAAAATAACTTCCTGTGGATCACAGATTTCCCAATGTTTGAATGGAATGCAGATGAGAAAAGATTAGAAGCATTACATCACCCATTTACCGCACCCCATCCCGATGATTTACATGACTTGAAAACCGCCCGCGCTCAAGCTTACGACTTAGTTTTAAATGGTTTTGAAGTCGGTGGTGGCAGTCTGCGAATTTATCAAAGAGAAGTGCAATCACAGGTATTTGAAACTATTGGTTTATCTACCGAAGAAGCACAAAATAAATTCGGCTTTTTATTAGAAGCTTTTGAATATGGGACACCTCCTCATGGTGGTATTGCCTATGGTTTAGATCGCTTGGTAATGTTGTTAGCTGGAGAAGAATCAATTCGTGATGTAATTGCTTTCCCCAAGACACAACAAGCACGCTGTTTATTAACAGATGCACCTTCTGGAGTGGATGGGAAACAGTTGAAAGAACTTCATGTTGCTTCGACGGTGAAACCCAAAGTGAAAGAGTAATTTTAAGATCCCCGACTTCTGTAAATAAATCATATTTGATGAAGATGATTAAATTAAGAAGTCGGGTATCTGGATATTTTGATTAATTTTAATTTAAAATCCCTACTAAAATTTTCATTAATATCTCTAAATCCGTAGGAACTCGATATAACATTAAGTCTTGAGTTATGATTCTTTCATCACGTTGAAAACTGCCAAATTGCCATATATCTCCTGTGGTTACAGCACCATATAATATTGGTTCGTTTCCTGATATCCATTCATTTACAGCAATTAATTCTACTGCAAGTTGAGTAAAACCGCGTGTTAAATCTGCTTGTTTTGCTTCTACAACTAATATTTGATGTTGAGTTTGCAAGTAATAATCTAAGTCACCTCGTAAAAATTGGTTGATTTCAATGGGATATTCAATATTAATTGTTGCTTGGGTAATGTGGGCAATTTCTAATAAAATAGGAGCAATTAATACTTCTCTCCGTGCTGCTTCGCTAGTTAAACTTACTCTTTGAATTGCTTCTTCTAATCTTTCTTTTAAGTCATTTAATCTAGTAATTTGATTGTTAGTTGTTGGAAAATTAATATTACTTTTGATTAAGGTTGCTCCTAGTTCTTGTAAAATATCCGCAGGTGCAAATCTTAAATCAAAGTATTTACGAAAGGTGTAGGTTTCACTGGGTTTGAGAATTTGCGGACGATGGGGGGTAGTCATAAGGTTGTAAGTTATATTGTAGGTTTTTTATTGTCTATATTATAGATTTTATTTCACGCAGAGACGCAGAGGCGCAGAGGAGAGGATAAAAAGTTGTTCACCTGACTTTTTTGAAAGGTTGGTAGTAGATTTATTGGTGAAAATGGGTTATGGTGGTTCAAGACGTGATGCAGGGAGAGCAATTGGTAAAGCTGGAGATGGGGGAATTGATGGAATAATTAAAGAAGATAAATTAGGTTTAGATATTGTTTACATTCAAGCTAAAAAATGGGATAATACAGTTGTTGGTAGACCGGAAATTCAAAAATTTGTCGGTGCTTTACATGGACAAAGAGCAAGAAAAGGTGTTTTTATCACCACTTCTAAATTCTCTCAAGATGCTAGAGAATATGTATCTATAATAGATAGTAAGATTGTTTTAATAGATGGACAAGAATTAGCTCAATTAATGATTGATAATCATGTGGGTGTATCAACTGTCTCTATTTACGAGATTAAAAAAATAGATTCAGACTATTTTACAGACGAGTAATCAAAAACCTCAATCTTCCTCTCTGCGCCTCTGCGTCTCTGCGTGAGCTATGCTAAAAAACAGGGGAAAATCGAAAATCCCCTGTCACCTTTACCGACAAACTTCTACCAAAGTATTAGTGAAATTAGGATAAGAAATAGCCGCAGCTTCAGCACGGTGAATAGTCGTAGTTCCACTAGCATTCAGAGCAGCGATCGCTAAACTCATTCCGATTCTATGATCTGTATGACTATCTACCTCTGCACCCACCAAAGCATTACCACCAGTAATTTCCATCCCATCAGGTAATTCTGTAATTTTACCGCCCATTTTATTTAATTGTTGCGCCATTACGGTAATGCGATCGCTCTCTTTAACTCGCAATTCTGCCGCATCTCTAATAATGGTTGTCCCTTCCGCAAAGGTGGCAGCTACTGCTAAAATGGGAATTTCATCAATTAATCTCGGTATAATATCCCCAGCAATAGTACAGCTTTTTAACTGACTAGAACGCACCCGCACATCTGCAACCGGTTCTCCTGCAACTTCCCGTTGATTTTCTAGCTGGATATCTGCACCCATCATTGCCAAAGCTTCTAAAATTCCCGTGCGGGTGGGGTTAACACCAACATTTTCCACCACTAACTCAGAACCGGGAACAATAGAACCCGCAACTAACCAAAAGGCCGCAGAACTAATATCACCAGGAACAACAACTTTTTGACCGTATAATTTGGCATTACCTGTCACAGTCACGCTGTTGGTTTCCGGGTCTATACTTAATTCTGCCCCAAACGCCTTTAACATCCGTTCACTGTGATCCCGTGATAAAGCGGGTTCGGTGACGGTAGTTTTTCCTTCGGTGTTCAAACCTGCAAGTAAAATACAAGACTTGACTTGTGCTGAGGCGATGGGTGAATGATAATGAATCGGTTTGAGTGCTTGTCCTTGAACTGCTAAAGGTGCTAAAGTATTACCCTTGCGTCCCCAAATTTCAGCAGCCATTTGTTGTAAAGGTTTGACAACACGGGACATAGGACGCGATCGCAACGAGTCATCACCTGTCACCGTAAAAAACCGCCCTGGATGGGAAGCTAACAACCCCAACATTAACCGGATAGTTGTACCAGAGTTACCCGCGTTCAACACATCTACAGGTTCTTGAAAATTACCCAAACCAATACCTTTAACCCGCACCAACTCTGTATTTAATTCGGAAATTTCCGCACCAAGCGCCCGGAAACAGTGAGCAGTGCTACGGGGATCTTCACCTAACAGCAGTCCTTGAATCTCAGTTTCACCTTCCGCGATCGCACCTAACATCAAAGCCCGATGGGAAATAGATTTATCACCAGGAATACTGATACGACCTTGTAGAGACAGTCCAGAGGGAGGACGCTGAATAATTAAGTTTTGAGAAGCGTTTTCTTGAGTTTTTAAAGTTATAATAGCAGCCGACATTATGATACACTAGCTTTTGAATAGGCCGGAAATCTGGCAGTGACTTCAGATGCTGCCACTGCTTCATTCCTCCCTACTATCCTACCGCTTTTCATAGTCCGCAACCCACTCCAATCAGCCCCAGTTTAGACTAGCATTTTTTTAAATCTTGACAAAAATATTCACAACCTTGATACACAGACTGATGATAGCCAGAAAAAACATTGTTTTCGGGTTTTAGCTTTCCATCCTAGCCGTTTGCATCTTGATTTGTGTAGATTAACAAATTAGTAGAGGGAGCAATGCGATTTTGTGGGATGACCCCACCGGAAGAGCGATCGCTAAATAAATATTAAGTAGTAATTAGCAATTTAATACAAGACTAAAGTAATATTACTTAAAGAGTTCAGCCTGAAAAAAGAAGTCTATTGTAACGAACAGAAAAAGTAAATAATCAGATACCCGAATTCTTGAAGAAATCGGGTATCTATCCATCTTTGATTTTAAGGTGCTAATCTGCCTTTACCCAAGCGAGATTTTTTGTACCATTCAGCTATTGCAGGAATCCATTCTTCAAAATGAGGCCACATTAATTCACATAACTTTTGAATTTCTAATTGTGCATCTCTCTTATTTCTCAAATCACAAAAGTGTAAGAAAGACCTAACATTAAAACTGACAACAAAATGCTGACGATAATCAAAGGGCATTTTACCCCTGATATGTTCTTCCGACATTCCCGCTTCAAAATCAATTTTGTATTGTTTGGCAGCTTCTAAACACCATTGTAAATCTGCTGCTCTTTTTTCGGGTGAATAATAATATTTCTTACCTTGTCTATCGGTGTAATATCCCACAGGACGTAAGTAAAAAACATCTTCTATATCTTTTTTACCTTCCACCACTTCAATAAACTGGTTTCCTGTGTACCTAAAAGATTGCACATCAAACGATACACCTACCCTGTGGGTGCGTGCTTGCTGCATGACGCTATGGGGAAAGAAACCACAGTTAAAGACTATTTGCGGATGTTCTAATGGTCCGTAATGTCCTCTTTCTCCTGCTAGGAGTTGCTTAACAATGATTTCACCACATTTGGACTCGGTAGGCCATTTGTCTCGCTGATCATATACAAACCCGTCTGTATAGTCTTGGTGCATCGCAGCATAAATGACTTGTTGGGGGTTTGGTGTTTTGGCAATAACTTCTACTCTAAATTTATCCATAACTACTCAAAATTAAGGTTTTTAATAAAGATAGCAATTAACCAGTTAGCAAGTTGATTGATGAGAAGGGAGAGAAATCAAACTCTCTGGATGATCATACATATATCCCAGATATTCAGATACTTTACAAAAATTAATTTATCTGTTACAGTTCTTAATATAGAGAAAAGTTAAGGAGATAACATAATGGCTACAAACGGTTCTATGGTTGATGATCAAGGCAAAATGAATAACTTTGCAGTTGAACCAAAAGTATATATAGACGAACAAGGCGATCGCACAGGTTTTACACCTTATGCAGAATTACTCAATGGTCGTTTAGCTATGATTGGTTTCATTTCTCTGATAGCCTTAGAAGTATTCACAGGACACGGTGTGATCGGAATTTTAAAAAGCCTGTAGAAAATAATTAAAATCTGCTTACATAACAGCTTACATAACAATTGATAAACTAGAGAGACGGGAAAATTCTCGTCTTTTTAATTTGGGAATGTGGGCAAAAAATTTATGGTATGTTGTCAGCATTAAACAAAGGGGAATCTATGGTTTTAACTGCTTCAACAATGTTACCGCTAGGTACTAAAGCACCAGAATTTCATCTACCAGAAGTAGTATCTGGAGAAAATATTTCACTGGCTAATTTTGCCGATAAAAAAGCATTATTAGTGATGTTTATTTGTCGGCATTGTCCATTTGTGAAGCATATCCAACAAGAATTAGCCAATTTAGGAAAAGATTACTTGAATAGTGATTTGGGAATAGTTGCTATTAGTGCTAACGATGCTCAAAACTACCCAAATGATGCACCTGAATCATTAAAAGAAATGTCCACAGAGTTGGGATTTAAGTTTCCTTTGTGCTACGACGAAACCCAGGAAACAGCAAAAGCTTACACAGCAGCTTGCACACCGGATTTTTTCCTATTTGATCAAGAAAGAAAATTAGTTTATCGCGGACAATTAGATGATAGTCGTCCTAGTAATAATAAACCAGTAACAGGTGCAGATTTACGGGCAGCAATTGAAGCCGTTTTAGCTGATCAAGCTGTCACCAGTGAACAAATTCCCAGTGTGGGTTGTAATATTAAATGGAAACTGGGGAACGAACCTAATTACTTTGGTTAAGAAAATTTTAATCATCTCCAGATTACTCACACATTACTCACACATTCTGATTTCTGAACAGGTGGGAATTTCCCGCCTGACTCCTGAATTATTAACCCTAAAAATCCACAAATAAAATCAACAAATAAAAATTAACCTATGAGGGGTGAAATTCTATTTTTCTAGTGTTTATTGGTTGTACTGGACGAGCATTTACTTGATATAACTTTTGGAAAGCTGCAATTTGTTTTTCAGAAACTTGAGTTGCTTGTGTCAGTACATTCCATTTTACATTTTCGCTGCATGGTGGTGTAGTTAGTGAACCGATATAACTGAAAAAAGCTTTATTTTTAGGTAGTAAATTAGCAGCGTTAATCGTATAATTTTCAATGTCATTGATTTTTCCTACTGCGGGAATATGCTGCCAAATCTGATCGATGAAGGGATTAGCTGAACCTTTATTCATCATCACTCCCACAACTGCTAATTGGTTTTTAGCATTGCGATGTACTAAGTGCATTTCCAGAGCAGATGCTTTATTATTAATAGTATGTTCACTGGGTATATGAAAATGAAACTGGATGAGTTCATATTCCTCATCGTTAATTTTCATAGTGCTACCTGGGAGGTAATTGACTTGGACAGTATAACCATTATTAACAACTAATAAAGGTGTGGGTTGATAGTTAAACTCTATTTGTACAGGAGTTGCTTCTACTGCATTATTTATATTGATAGGAGATTGATTTTTCCCTAGTTCACAAAGCGCAAAATCAGGACTGATTTCTCCCCAATGAGTAGGATTTGCTGCACCTGCATAGCTCCATTCTGGTGTATTTTCCTCAGCTATGACTGGTTTAGGAAATACAGCCATTAACCCTATTAAAAATACTACAATTACTATAAGATTTAGAAACAAAAGGTTTTTTATTTTCCAGATTAGTTTCATCCTACTCAAATCTATACCTCAATAAAATATAATTAAAAATGCAAAGGATCACAATTCAAATTTCCCAACTTCAAGAGACAAAAATTTTATTAACACCCCAACAACAACATTATTTATTGCGAGTTTTGCGATTACAAGATGGGGATAAATTTATCGCAATGGATGGTATGGGTAAATGGTGGTTAACCCAGTTAACAGGAGAAACAGGAGAGATTTTAGAATTACTGGAAGTGAAAACCGAGTTACCTGTATCTATTACTTTGATGGTAGCTTTACCAAAAGGAAATGGTTTTGATGATGTTGTCCGTTGTTGTACGGAGTTAGGTGTAACTTGTATTGTACCAGTTTTGAGCGATCGCACCTTATTAAATCCCAGTCCCCAAAAATTAGAACGTTGGCAGCGCATAGCTGCTGAAGCTGCGGAACAGTCAGAGCGTGCTTTTGTCCCTATCATTTTAGAACCTGTAGCTTTTAGCACTGCTTTAAATGAACGTGCAGCAAATCAGCGTTATAAGCGTTATATTTGTGAAGCGCGGGGAAATTATCCACATTTAATAAAAGTCCTAAATAACCTCTCTGGTGAAATTGTAGGTGAAAATATAGGTGAAAATATAGGTGAAATTGTCATTGCCACAGGACCAGAAGGAGGATGGACAGATAAGGAAATTGAAATGGCTATAAAAGCCAAATTTCAGCCTGTTGCCCTGGGTTGTCGCATTCTCCGCGCTGTCACTGCCCCAATTGTAGCATTATCCTTGATTGCCGCTGCTTGTGAAGCATAAACCGCAATACTTTAGACATCTGGTGAAAATAATGGTAGGGACAATTCATGAATTGTCCCTAGAACGGGTTTCTGGTTATGCAAACCCTAATTACTGGATATGTCTTTTGTGATAATTATTCAGAAGTGAATGTAATTTGCTGAATGTGAGTATAGTGGGTATAAATGATATATCTCATGCACCAAGATAAAGATAACGCTGTTTGCGTCTTTACTTCTAGGGGTGAGAAATTCATTTAAGTTTATATAAAGTCATGTTGGAAGAAGTGATCGCCGCCTTTGAACGCAAAGACTACCAAACCGCAGTTACATTAATTAAACCATTACTCAAACAATCACCGGAAGATCCTTGGGTGCAATTTTATTTTGCACGGTTACAGGAAGTTTATGAAAAGCGACAGGAAGCAGAAAAAATTTATCGTCAACTTTTGAAAGTGACCATCAATAATAAAATCATTTCCCAAGCACGTCAAGGTATACAAAGAATCAAAGATTTTGAACAAACAGAAAGACAAAAAGCCATTGCTCAAGCAATAGCAGAACCAAGTAATAATGAACCAGGAATTTTAGTTTTAGAACCGATTAATAATCAACTAAAAACCTTAGCTGCACCCAAATTTGCCCAAATTATGCAAATTGATACTTACTCAGCTAGACTCATGTTACCTAGTCGTAGTTGGCGAGTATACCGCACAGGAAAAATAGGCGAAATGCAATTTTATGGCAAACAATTACAACAAGCTGGGATTCCCTGTTTTTGGTTAAAAATATCCCAAATTCAACAAATTCAAGTACATCAAGTCCAATATTTTTCTGAATCATCACCTAACCCAAAAGTTGTATGTGTCAGTTCAGAAAATCAACTTGGTTCTTTGAGTTTTGATTGGTCAGAAGTCACAGCCAAAGTTGTGGGACTTTTACCTATTTTTGAACAGGTAGTAGATATTAATGTTCGTGGTAAATTAGAACGGAAAACCCAAACTCAAGACTATTACCAATTTTGTGATTTACACCTACCAGAAAGACGTAGTATTTTAAGAATTTATGACAATGGCTATGAATTTCAAAAAGGTTTAGAAATCACTCCCCAAGCTACACAAAACACAATTAGAATTAATTGGAATAGTTTGATGAGTTGGGTTGAGCAAAAAATACCTCAAGTTAAAACCTCGTCAGATTTTCAACCTTTTGGAGAAACAGTTTTAGATCAAACAGAAGTGCTAAATCAAATTCCCTCTCATATTCAATTATTTAGGAGGGAAAATACTAATTGGGATGCAGCTTTTCAGTTATACAGTGGAATTGTGTTTGTGAAAAACTGTTCAAGTAATTAATAAATCAGTAAGTTTGAGATTTTGGATTAAAGATAGGATTTGTCTTTGTGTTTGTAGTTGGGGCTTTAGCCCTGATTTTGAGGACTAAAGTCCTCACTACGAGCAATATATTCTATATTAAACAAGTTAATTAATCCAAAATCTAAAATCCAAAATCTAAAATCCAAACTTTACTTATTCAGGAGTTTTTACTTGACGGGCCATATCCAGAAAAATATTCATGTTCGCACCTGGACGACGACGACCACCAAAAGATTGTCCCATTAAATATTTGGTTGCAAAATTTGTTTCAGTTGCTACTGCGGGTTTCGCGGGTTCTGCTTTGGGGGTTGGTGCTTGAGCGGGTTCTGCTTTGGGGGTTGGCGCTTGAGCGGGTTCTACTTTTGCTGCTGCTGCTGGTGCTACGGGTGCTGCTGCTGGTGTAGTTTCTCCAACTTCTTCTTTTAGTTCCAAGTAGTATTCATCTTTTTTGCCAAATAACCCACCAATGAAACCAAGAATACCACCGATTAAATTTTTGATAAATCCAAACATGACAATTTCTCCTGTTTTTAAATTTTTGTCATATCACCGTAATTGTAAATTATTTCAACATAATTTTACATTTTGTTGCCATAATCATTGCGGTAATAAGCTGTAATAACTTTAGGGATTTTTACTAAATCGCCTTGTAGTCATTCTATAGGCCAATTGTTATGACTTCATTACAACTATTAGCGACTTATGAATACCAGCGAAATCATTATTAAATCTTACCGTATCTATAAGCAAGATTCTGAGATATTCCTTAACAAAATTTAACAACATTGGTTAATTGCAAAAACTGTCATAGCTTTTGGGTTGATAGCTCTGATACTTGTTTATATTTTTTACATAATCACATCAAATCAGATTTGATGAATACTGATATCATGTCCGGCTAATCGCTTACGATAAAAGAGGTGAGTGCAAAGATGACCAATGCCGAAACGAATTAGTGTAGCCACACATCTGAGTATTGAAGAGTTAGAAAAACGTTACCGTCAAGCTAAAGACGGGATAGAAAGCCGTCAGTACCAGATTATTTGGTTAGTAGCGCAAGGCAAAAAAACGGAAGAAATCGAGGAAATCACTGGCTACAGCAGAACATGGATGTACGCATTGGTAAAAAGATACAACGAGTTAGGGATCGAAGGATTAGGCGATCGTAGACAGTTAAACCAAGGTACACAGCCGCTAGTAGATGATATCCAGCAGGCACATTTATGGAAATTCAGTTGTGGTGCGAAGATGAACATCGCTTGGGACTTAAACCAGTTTTACGACGAGTTTATGTACCAGAAGGAGAACAACCAATTGCTGATGTGAATTGGCGGTTTAAATGGCTATGGTTGTATGCTTTTGTACATCCTAAAACTGGAGAAACCTATTGGTGGATTCTTCCTTATGTGAACACAGAGCTATTCAATCAGGTTTTAGCCGATTTTGCTCAAGAATTTGGCTTAGGTGCTAATAAACGTATTCTTTTAGCCGTTGATCAAGCCGGATGGCATACCAGTAAGAGTTTACAGATTCCCGAAGGGCTGCATTTAACATTATTACCATCTCACTCACCTGAATTACAACCCGCAGAAAGGCTTTGGACTTTGGTGGACGAACCAATTGCTAATCAATCTTTTGAGACACTCGATGATTTAGAGGATGTCTTATTTCATCGGTGTCAATCTTTACTCCAACAGCCTGATTTAATTCGTGGTTTGACGGGTTTTCATTGGTGGTTGCAAACTGGCGCTTAATCGTAAGTCATTACCCGGACATGATATGAGACAAAAAAACGGTAGAGAACCGAAATCCTCCACCGTTTTTTTATTATTAAAAAAATCCTAACTACAACTCAACACCAGGAGTCAACAACTCCCGACTTTCCTTAGCTGTAACTTGGACAACACCATTTTCATCCACATCAACGTAAGCAATATCACCGTCTTTGATGCGTCCAGACAGAATTTCTTCCGCCAAACTATCTTCCAACAAGCGCATAATTGCCCGACGTAATGGTCTTGCACCGTAGCTGGGGCTGTAACCTTCTTGAATCAAGCGGTCCTTGAAGCGATCGCTCACTTCCAAAGTAATGCCTTTTTCTGTCAACCGACCAAACACTTCTTTAAGCATAATGTCGGCGATTTCAGTCACTTCAGCCTTATTCAACTGACGGAAGACGATAATTTCATCCAAACGGTTCAAGAACTCAGGACG
This sequence comes from Sphaerospermopsis torques-reginae ITEP-024, assembly GCF_019598945.1. NCBI lineage: Bacteria > Bacillati > Cyanobacteriota > Cyanophyceae > Nostocales > Aphanizomenonaceae > Sphaerospermopsis > Sphaerospermopsis torques-reginae. The sequence goes on from NZ_CP080598.1 coordinate 209,833, forward strand.
GAAGTATTGCTTCAGTTCCTCATTCACCAAAGAACGAATCCGGTTGTATTGAGACTCAGTTTGATCCTCAGCAAACTCGAAACCAATACCGCTACCACCCTTCTCAATTACCTTAGAACCAATGTTAGAAGTCAAAATTAACAAAGTGTTCTTAAAGTCCACTGTGCGTCCTTTAGCATCAGTCAAACGACCATCTTCTAAAATTTGCAGCAGCATATTGAAAACATCAGGGTGCGCTTTTTCGATTTCGTCAAACAGCACCACAGTGTAAGGACGACGGCGTACAGCTTCTGTTAACTGACCACCTTCGTTATAACCAACGTAACCTGGAGGTGAACCGATCAACTTACTGACGGTGTGACGCTCCATGTACTCGGACATATCTAAGCGAATCATTGCTTCTTCAGAACCGAAGAAGTAAGAAGCCAAGGACTTAGCCAACTCGGTTTTACCTACCCCAGTCGGACCAGAGAAGACAAAACTCGCAATGGGTCGGTTAGGATTCTTCAAACCAACTCTAGCGCGACGAATCGCACGGGAAACAGCTTTCACAGCATCATCTTGACCGATGAGGCGCTGATGTAAGGTGTCTTCCATGTGCAGCAACTTCTCAGATTCAGATTCAGTGAGTTTATTCACTGGTACACCAGTCCAAGAAGCAACGATATGAGCGATGTCTTCCTCTGTAACTACAGGTTCAACACCATCACCACCGGCTGCATTGGTTTTAGTTTGAGCAATGGTGCGGATTTCCGCTTTAATTTCCATTTCTCTGTCGCGCAGTTCTCCAGCACGGTCGAAGTCTTGAGAACGAACAGCATCATCTTTTTCTTTTAAGATTTGCCGCAGTTCCTTATCTAACTCCTTCGCTGCTGGGGGTAGCTGGGAGTTAATCAAACGGACGCGAGAACCAGCTTCATCAATTAAGTCAATAGCTTTATCTGGAAGGTAGCGATCGCTAATATATCTATCAGACAACTTCGCCGCCGCCACTAAAGCTTCATCGGAGATTTTTAACTTGTGGTGCGCTTCATAGCGATCGCGCAAACCATATAAAATTTCTATTGTTTCATCAACGGTCGGTTCACCCACCATCACAGGCTGAAAACGTCTTTCCAACGCTGCATCCCGTTCAATGTGCTTGCGGTACTCATCCAAAGTAGTAGCGCCGATACACTGCAACTCACCTCGCGCCAAAGCTGGCTTGAGGATATTCGCAGCATCAATCGCCCCTTCAGCAGCACCAGCACCGATTAAAGTATGAACCTCGTCAATTACCAGGATGACATTACCCGCTTGGCGGATCTCATCCATGATTTTCTTTAGACGTTCTTCAAATTCACCCCGGTACTTAGTTCCTGCAACCAGTAAACCAATATCCAGAGTTACCACCCGTTTATCTTCCAGGATATCCGGGATATCTTTGTTAGCGATGCGACTGGCTAAACCTTCAGCAATGGCTGTTTTACCCACCCCAGGTTCACCAATCAGCACTGGATTATTTTTAGTCCGGCGACCCAAAATTTGAATCACACGCTCGATTTCCTTGGCGCGTCCCACCACAGGATCGAGTTTGTTATCCACAGCCATTTGGGTCAAATTCGAGCCAAATTCATCCAAAGTTGGGGTTTTTGTGCGACCCGAAGAACCGCCAGGAGTCACTTCCGCAGTTTCTCCCAACATCCTAATCACTTGGGTTCTCACCTTAGACAAATCTACACCCAGGTTTTCTAGCACCCTGGCTGCTACGCCTTCCCCTTCACGGATGAGACCCAACAGCAGATGCTCGGTGCCAATGTAGTTATGCCCTAGTTGGCGTGCTTCTTCCAAGGATAGTTCTAAAACCCGCTTTGCCCGTGGCGTAAACGGAATTTCCACAGCCACAAAGCCTGAACCCCGACCTATGATTTTTTCAACTTCAATCCGGGCATCTTTGAGATTGACACCCATTGACTTTAGCACCTTGGCGGCCACCCCAGTGCCTTCCCCAATCAGACCCAGGAGGATCTGCTCAGTTCCCACAAAGTTGTGACCTAAACGGCGGGCCTCTTCTTGGGCCAGCATGATTACCTTAATGGCTTTTTCTGTGAAGCGTTCAAACATGGCATTTTTCCCATCACCTGCGTCGTGCCGGTATGCTGATTTTAGCACAGGCTAAAATTTTGGATATCTCTATCAAGAAAATAGATATCCCCCAGCCATCACACAAGTTGATGGGTTCATTCATTAATTTTTATTACTTTCTCTATCGCTAGTTTGATGAGGAGGTTGAATTTACTAGCTTTCCTGGAAATTACGACCAACAGGACACCACTAATTTTTAGATTTTGTTAATCTATTCCCAAACAAACCTGATTATCATATATAATGGTACATTGTCAATACAAAAATTTTAATTATAAAAAATATTTATCAAACAAAAATATTTATTTTGAAATATTAATAAATTGGGCATTGGGCATTGGGCATTGGGTTGTTAACCTCCCCATCACCCCATCACCCCACCTCCCTCTTCCCTATTCTCTCTTACACTGTCACCTGTCACCTGTCACCTGTCACCTGTCACCTTCTTCACAAATTATGAAACTCCAAGAAGATTTCTTTAGGCGATCGCTAATCATCACTTCCCAATCATCCAAATTTTTGAGAAAACTGGGCTGTTGTAGGTTAGAAGTCCACAAAATTAAAGCATCTTCATTATTATCCTGGTAATAGCGTGGTCTTTTACCCGCAGTCTTAAAGCCAAATTTTTGATAAAGAGAAATTGCCGTTTGATTAGAAACCCTAACCTCCAAAGTTGCCCTTTCTAAACCGCGATCGCTTGCTGTTTTCAGTAGAGCATACAACAAAGCCTGTCCCAAACCTTGACCCTGATATTCAGGATGAATCGCCAAAATTGTAATATGCGCTTCTTCTAAAATTGACCAAAAACAACCCATTCCCAACAAACCAGATTTGGAAAATGGTGTAAATAAACCCAAAAAATGACTATTAGGACTTTCCAACTCTCGACGGTAGCCCTCCATAGTCCACAAACCATTGAAACAGGCTTTATCAAGTTCCAGTAAATCAGGCAAATGCTCTAAAGTCAAAGGTTGAATTTTTAAATCTAATAAGTTCACAGGATTGAAGATACGTCTTTCATCAAGATCTTTTCACCATAATCTATTCACGTTTCTATTTTCATACTGCGAGATACTTGAATTTTTGGTAATGGTTTTAATGAGGTATTTATTGGGGAATAACGACAGTAACAAATTACCCCACCCCCAACCCCCTCCCCGCAAGCGATGAGGGGGCTATGATGTACTTCATAACAAATGAGACTGCTGTAATTAGGAAATTCTGTTTCACTTTCAAACACATAATCAACTTTGAGAATTTTATTATTAGTAGGTTCTACTTTCAATAATTCCCATCCGTATTTATCAGCCATTTCTTGACATTTATCTCTGTCTGTTGCTGCGTGTCTGGAAATTTTTTCTTCATCTGTCATGATGATTTTACTTGTTGAGACTTTTTGTTTTCGGCGTTCGCTCTCTTAACAATCACCTTAGCCAATTGGGTAACACTGAGAAACTCTCTAGTAGCCCAATTTTCTAAGTATTTATATTCGTCTTCTTCTATACGAATTTTCATTTGCGGTTTTTTAGAAGGCATATCTAACCATGATTCACTACTCCTAAATTATCGTTCTTATTAGTCTGATTGACTAATAATGAATTAAAGTAGTTACAGGTGTGTCACTTGCAAGTATAATATTAACAGGTGACTTATTTGTCAATCATACAATAATCTGACATTTTAAAAAAAAATCTGTCTTAAAAGTTGACATTGTTAAAATAATGTTCTAAGCTCATCATATAAGTAGGCTCTCATTGGAGGTCGAAGCGTGGACGGGGATGTATTTCATCGGCTTTTAGGACTTTATAGAAAGCCATACCTAATATTGTGTGAGGGAAAACTAGAGCCTCAAGAATGTGCTTGGATGACAATGAAACCCTTTCTGAAGGATCTGAAGAAAAAAGGTAATGCAGCTATTGTGATAGCCAAGAGTATGGGGGAACTTCTAGCTCAATAAATTCAAAGTTATGGCAATAATAAATCTATAAACTATGCCGATTTAAGTAAAAAGATTGATAAATTAGTACAACAAGCCAACAACATAACAAATAGAACTAAGTCACTTGTTATTGAGGCTGGAAAGAGTATTATTCATGATTTACGTTATGGTCAACAATTTGACAATGATACTCTTCCAGAAAAAATCATAGAAAGATATATGCAGAAGGTGTTCGTATCAGAATTTGAAGGAAAAATACCACTAATTTCAGATCACCATACCAAAGTTGATAATTTCACTTTGACAAACCGTATGGAGGAATTAAAAAGATACATTTTTGCGGAAATTCCAAAATTAGCAAAAAAGGTAAATTTAGATGAGAGTGTAGGTAAATTGAGACGAAGTAGGCGATCGCAAATCCAGGAGATAGACCTTGAGGAGAATCTAGCAATATGAACCATAGACCTTCACGTCAACAAAAACCAACCGAAAGTAACAATAAAGATTACACTTTACACTTTCAACCTGTAGAGAACAGTAATGGATCTGTGCTATTTGTTGATCACTCTCAGGATAAAAAGGCAACTATTGGAATTAATGTAGGTGATACAGAGTTAAAATATCGTGTTCTAGAAGAGTTTCCTCCTATTATTGCTGATCTCATTGACCTTGCTGTTGCTATATATACCTCAGATCGTCTTGCTCCTCAAAATCTTACAGGGAAGCAGCGTCGCTTTAATGTAATACTGCCAGTACGTCATCCAGAATTATTAAGTGCTGAAACATTTCTCACAAAACTGGATAACCTGCTTAAATGGACAACGGATAGCGAATGGATTTTCGACTTCCAAAAACGGATTGCACCGGAACGCCTTGTTGAACAGCAATCTCTTCCGTTAGCACCCAAAGGATGTGAAGTAACGTTGTGGAGTGGTGGACTAGATGCCCTGGCTGGTTTGTACACTCGGCTTCTGATGTATCCAGAAAAACGGTTTATCCTATTTGGTACTGGCAGTAATGGGATCATGTCTGCCTGTCAGGAAAGAGTATATAAGCAAATCCAATCTATCTTCCCTGGTCGCTGCTATCTTTTCCGCCTCCCAATACGATTTGATGATAGTAGTGAGCAGCCAAAAAACAAGCTTTCTCGTGCAAGAGGTGTTGTATTCACTCTTCTTGGTTCTGCGTGTGCATACCTTATGGGAGAAAAGGTTCTGTGTCTGTATGAAAACGGAATCGGTGCAATCAACCTTCCATATCGTGAATCGGCTGTAGGATTGGATCACTCTCGTTCTGTTCATCCTCTGACTTTACTAATGGTGAGCGAGTTAGTTTCCGAGCTTTTAGGAGAAGAGTTCCAGGTAAAAAACCCCTTTCTGTTTTGGACTAAAGCCGAAATGTGTAAAGCATTGGCGAAAAATGGGAGAGATGACTTACCACCTTTAACTATGTCCTGTGACAGTCCACATCGTCAAAAGCCAGTTCAGTGTGGTTACTGCTCCTCTTGTCTTTTAAGGCGACAATCACTTGCAGCCTCTACCATAAAAGATAGAACTCGTTATGTGGTCTTACATGGAGAGCGTCCAGTTAAAGAGCCGAGTTTATGTTTCTTGAATATGCAGGCGCAAGTTCGTACCCTTGATTCTTTGTTTGCTGTCTCAGATGAACCTTGGATTACTCTAACTAAAAGGTTTCCAGTGTTGGATGATATTGTTGATCGAACTGCTATGGCAGAAAATTTATTACCTGCTGATATGCGAAGTCGTTTAATTCAACTTTATCAAAATTATGTTTCCGAATGGAATGCTGTGGAATCACAGATTGCGAACGGATTATTAAGCGATCAGAAGGCATCTAGTAAATATGTAGTCTCATCTCAACAAAGTTGAGGAAAAACCATCATGACTACCAACATCCTGGATAATATTGATCTGCGGACATTAGGTGAACTCCTGCAACAAGCCCGTAAAAAATGCGGCATGACTCAAGCAGATGCAGCCAAGATTATTGATGCTGCACGCACTACTATGATCGCTATTGAGAAAGGAGAACGTCGTCTCAAAGCCAATGAACTGATTAAACTTGCCCGTGCTTACGGACGTTCTGTAAGTGAATTTGTACGATCGCGCCCTGTCGTACAACCTTTTGAGGTGCAGTTTCGCGCAGTTTATCAACGCAGTCAAGAACAGCAAGCAGAAATTGAACCATTTATCTCTCAATTAGAGGAATTATGTCAAAATTACCTAGAACTTGAGAAAATCATGGATGCGCCAATAGCGCGAAACTATCCTCTTGAGTATCAAGTAACAGATATGCCCATTAAATCTGCTGCGGAGAGTATAGCAGTAGCAGAACGTCAACGCTTAGGTTTAGGTGATGCGCCTATTTCCCAACTGCGAGACATCCTAGAACAAGATGTGGGTTTACGGATCTTCTATTTGCAGATGCCGCAAAAATACTCAGAAGTGTATAGCTATAACGATGAAGTTGGCGGTTGTATGGCCATTAATGCCAATCATCCAGAAGAACGTCGGCGCTGGTCAATGGCGCATGGATACCTGCATTTTCTGGCACATCGGCAAAAACCAGAGTTTCATTTTGATGGTCAATATCAGCGATTTCCTGAAAGTGAGCAACTAGCGGAAACCTTCCCCGAATATTTCCTCATGCCTACCAGTGGATTGCTGAAGCGGTTTAATGATATGTACCGTACACATGGCAAATTCACTCCAACTAATTTATTTACACTAGCTCATTACTACGGTGTTTCTGTAGAAGCTCTAGTTTATCGGTTAGAAAAAATGGAACTTTTGCCTACAGGAACTTGGGATAAATTACGAGATAGAGGTTTAAAAGTCAGAAAAGTACAAGAGGAACTTGGCTTAGAACAGATTCCGCAAAGGGTTGATATGATGCCTTTGCACTACCAACACCTAGCAATTGAAGCTCTTGATCAAGGTTTAATTACAGAAGGGCGTTTTGCTAAATTTCTCCATGTTGACCGCTTAGAAGCCCGTCGCATAGCTGAAGCTTTACGGGAACATTCAAGCGGAATGATGGAAGAAGATACGGATTTTGATTTGCGTCAAATCCAAACTACTGGGAAGTGAGGAGTATATATATAAATTGTTATGGAAATTACTCACTCCCACATTATTCTTGATGCTTGTTGTGTTCTTAATCTCTTTGCATCGGGTCAATTTCTGGCAATTTTGAAATCTCTTCCTGCTGAAATTGTCCTGACTACAGTTGTTCAAGAACGGGAATTAAAGACACTCCAAAAACTTCAAGAAGAAGAAAATGATGCTGTGTTAGAATTTGAAGCAGCTATTCAACAAGGTTTATTAAAAGTTGTAGATTTTGAATCAGAAGCAGAAGAAGAATCATTTGTTAACTATGCTGTTGTTCTTGATGATGGTGAAGCTGCAACTTTAGCGATCGCAGTTCATCGAGAATGGGCAGTAGCAACAGATGACAATAAAGCTATCAAGTTTTTTAAACAGAATTTTCCTAATCTTCAGATTTTATCAACTCCAGAAATAATCAAATATTGGTCAGAAGCAGAAAACTCAGATTCTGCAATGCTAAGTAATGTACTCAATATGATTAAGATTAAAGGACGTTATGTACCACCTAAAAATAGTCCTCTGTATAACTGGTGGCAAGTTGTTTCTAGTTAACCATAGCATTTCCCAGTCTCATGAGGTACACCCTAATTTATTTACTGTTCTCTATTCCCTGCCTTACCCTGGCTAAATCATGGTTATGGCTGCTGGGGAAACCTAAAAAACTGAACGAATCACAAGTTGGTAAAATCTCATAAAGCAGTAAACTGAAAATCAGAAGAATAACTCACGCTTGTAAATTTAACAAGGAAAAATTTCATTAGTTATGGTAGCGACTCACCCCGTCAAGGTTCAACCTTCTGGCAATCAATATCTATCTCCCAGCCAAGATAGTACAAATATTTCTCCTAATCAGCAACTATTACCCTTGACTGCCAAAGTTAATCGTGATGATTTCTTGGAAATCGGTGGGTGTGATGTCACAATGCTAGTTCAGCACTTTGGTTCACCTTTATATATTTTGGATGAAACAACCTTGCGGACAGCTTGTCAACAATATCGGGATACCTTTAAAAAATACTACAAAGGTGAATCTCAAGTATTGTATGCTTCTAAGGCATGGAATTGTTTAGCAGTTTGCGCCATTGTCGCCTCAGAAGGATTAGGAATAGATGTAGTATCTGGTGGTGAACTTTACACAGCATTAGAAGCCAGTGTGAGTCCAGATAAAATCTACCTCCACGGAAATAATAAATCCCGTGATGAGCTAAATTTAGCCATTGAATCAGGTTGTACCATTGTTGTTGATAACTGGTATGAATTACATACTTTGGTAGATATTGTAGAGACGTTTCATGAAACGTCTCTACAAAAAATCCGCATTATGTTACGGTTAACTCCGGGGATTGAATGTCATACCCATGAGTATATTCGCACCGGACATTTAGATAGTAAATTTGGTTTTGACCCCAATGATTTAGAAGAGGTATTTGCCTTTGTTAGCAAACAACCCGCTTTAAACTGTGTGGGTGTACACGCTCATATTGGTTCACAAATTTTTGAACGTCAACCCCATCGAGATTTGGCTGCTGTAATGGTACAGTGGTTGCGAGATGCGGCTAAATATAATTTAGAATTGACAGAGTTAAATGTCGGTGGCGGTTTAGGGATTAAATACACAGAATCAGACGATCCCCCAAGCATTGAAGAATGGTCAAAGGCGATTTGTGAGGTAGTGCAAGAAGCTTGCGCTGCTGAAAACTTGCCCCTTCCCAAACTCCTGTGTGAACCAGGGCGATCGCTCATTGCCACAGCTTGCGTTACCGCCTACACTATTGGTTCGGCTAAAACAATTCCTGATATTCGTACTTATGTGACAATTGATGGCGGAATGTCAGATAATCCCCGCCCCATCACCTATCAATCAGTTTATCGGACTGTTGTTGCTAACAAAATGTCCGCTCCTCTAACAGAAACAGTGACAGTAGCGGGTAAACACTGCGAATCAGGAGATATTCTGATTAAAAACGCCCAACTGCCCAAAACTGAACCAGGGGATGTTCTCGTAGTTATGGCAACTGGAGCATACAATTACAGTATGGCATCTAACTATAATCGTCTACCCCGACCGGCTGCTGTGTTGGTGGCTAACGGTGAAGCAAATTTAATTTTGCAACGGGAAACCTATAAAGACATCATTCGCCAAGATTGCCTACCTGAAAGACTAAAATAGTTATTTTTTCTTGGTCATTGGTCATTAGCTAAGAATCATGACTAATGACTAATGACTAAATAACTAATGACTAATGACTAATGACTAATGACTATTAGAATCCAGATGTCATGAGAGATTGGTGGAAGCAATGGCTGACGACAAACCTGGGATGGTCACAGTCCTTGCTGCTTGGGACTCTGGATATTCTGTTAGTGCTGGCGTTGACATACATGATCCTGGTGATTATTAGTGAACGCCGGACACTATGGATGGTGCGAGGATTTATTATTTTGATGCTGGCCTCAGCATTGAGTGGCACTTTGGGACTACCTTTGCTCAATTTCGTTTTGGAAAAGCTAGTAATTGGTTGTGCTGTAGCCATGGCCGTAGCACTCCAGTCAGAGTTTCGCCGCTTTTTGGAACAACTGGGAAGGGGCGAGTTTCGGCAGTTATTTCAACCTCACCGCTTGACTGTTCCTAAATCTGATAGTGTGATTGATGAAATTGTTGATGCTGTCAGAGAACTTTCCAAAAATCGGATTGGTGCTTTGTTGATTTTGGAAACTACCGAACCAATTGATGAGCGAGATTTTTCTGTACCTGGTGTAAAGTTAAATGCAGAAGTTTCTAAGGAACTGATACAGACCATTTTTCAACCCAAAACTTTATTGCATGATGGGGCAACTTTGATCCGTGGTTCGCGGATTGTATCATCCGGTATAATTTTACCACTTTCGGGACGCACAGCCTCGCGCCAGTTGGGTACACGCCATCGGGCAGCAATGGGAATTACTGAGCGGGTCGAAAATTGCATCTGTGTGGTTGTATCAGAAGAAACGGGTTCTATTTCCCTAGCGGAAAGGGGAACTCTATATAGACCACTGACGATTAGAAAGTTAAAAGAGTCTTTAGAGGAACGATTTTCGCCAACTGTAGACCGAGAAGCTGTAGCACCTGGTCTTTTCAGTTTAGGTCGTCAACTAGGTGGTCAAACATTAGCACTGGTTTCACGTTTACTCAGATTACCATCGACTGCTTCTCGCCAAAAAAATAAGACCGAAAAATGACTACACAACATACTGAACTGCAATATTTGCCTTCTGATTTAAAACGAGAATTACTCCCCCAGCACGTTGCGGTGATTATGGATGGCAATGGTCGATGGGCTAAACGTCAAGGTCTTCCCAGAATTATGGGGCATAAACGGGGGGTTGATGCTCTAAAGGATTTGTTGCGCTGTTGTAAGGATTGGGGTATTAAAGCTTTAACTGCTTATGCTTTTTCTACAGAAAATTGGAAAAGGCCACAGGAAGAGGTGGAGTTTTTAATGAGTCTTTTCCAACGGGTTCTGCGTCAAGAACTGCGGGAAATGGTGGAGGAAAATGTGCAGATTCAGTTTGTGGGCAATTTGCAAGCTTTACCAAAATCGCTACAAGAAGAAATTTCTCGCTCTATGGCAGAAACTAAGGATAATGAAAGTATTAAGTTTACAGTAGCTACTAATTATGGCGGTAGACAGGAAATTTTACAAGCTTGTCGAGCGATCGCCCAAAAGGTGCAAGAAGGTATTTTAAAACCAGATGAAATTTCTGAACAGTTATTTGAAAGTCATTTATATACAGCTGGTATCGCTGATCCAGATTTGCTAATCCGCACCAGTGGAGAAATGCGTTTATCTAATTTCTTACTTTGGCAAATGGCCTATGGTGAAATTTATATTACTGATACTCTCTGGCCAGATTTTGATAGAAAGGAATTTCACCGCGCTTTATGTGCTTATCAACAACGAGAACGGCGGTTTGGGAAAGTTTAGGAAGTAATGCTATATTCAATAGTAAGATTTGGGAGAAAAATTAAATATGACACTATCCCTCTATGATCAAGATATTTTACTCTGGGTTGAAGATACTGTTGCCAAGCTCAAAGCACGGGATTTTGAAACCTTGGATATTGAAAATCTGATTGAGGAAGTAGAGGCTTTGGGAACTTCGCAAAAAAGAGAACTATTGAGTCGTTTAATTGTATTACTAGAACATTTACTCAAGCGATTATATGTTGACTTACCTTACGATTATAATGGCTGGGAACGCACAATTCGCACACAACGAACTGAACTTGATGTATTAATTACCCAAGTACCCAGTCTCAAGTCTCTATGGGATACGAGTTTTAAAGAGGCTTGGCGACGAAGTTTAACTAATGTCAGGAGTGAGTATAAATCAGTCAATTTTCCTTCGGAATGGCCGTATTCATCGGAGTTAGAAATACTCCTCAATTCTAACTTTTGGGAGAATAATTAGGGTTTGCTGAGAAAGTCTTTTCGTGAGGGCATAGGAGTCAGGAGTCAGGAGTCAGGAGGAGATTTCAAAATTTATTTTCCATCTCTCTAACTCAACAAAAATGCAAGTTTTTTGAAGCTATAAGTGGAAAAATAGAGCATTTTGAGGGTGAAATTTCCCAAAATTTGTTACGAACAGATAGCCCAAAATCTTGCCTTTTGCCTCTTGCCTCTTGCCTTCTTTGTAGGATATAAAAACGATGCTGGAATTGGACTTATGGACCAGAAAAAACTGCTGCTTGAATATCTTGCCGACTCAAGGAATATTTAAAAGAACGTTGAATATCTTGACCGTTTTCTCCAGCGTTAATATATCTAACGGTAATTTGTTCGATATCTAGCCAAAGTTCGGCTTGCCAAGTTGGTTTTTGCACGCGCCAACAATGTAACTCGGTGTCATCTTGTTGACAACCTTGGTCTTTTAGCCATTTTTCAATTTGTGGTAAAGGATGGTTATACAGTGGTGTGTTGGCTGGCAAAATAGACATAACAATTTTGGATGTTGGATGTTGGATAATTGATAATTGACAATTGTTTGATTCAATGTTTAAAACCTCTCCTTGAGAAGAGAAAAAAGCAAAAATTTCCTATTTCCCAATCTTCTCATGAATGACGGAGAAGTAATTATCAATTGTTCAATAATAATTGTTAAATTATACTTGTTGTTTGTGTATTAATTTGGTAGATTTGGTAAATTTGTTGTATATTCAAATATGATGAGAGTTGAGTTTGTAAACTCGGTTCACCACGGAACACAGCAACAGCGATCGCCAATACTAAACAACCCACAAAGGTTAAAACCAACACAAATAATACAAAGATTTCGCCCGATGATAAAGGGCGATCGCTTGCATCCAAGTACATTGATTTAGAATAATCATGGGGTTTATGCACTGGATGGTTTAAATCTGTTGGTGTTTGAATTACCCCAAATCGCGAATAACCAATCTTTAAATCATAACTTAAACGGCGCTCTGGATGACTGAGAGTAGCGTAAGCTTCGTTAATTTCCTGAAATTTGGCAGTAGCAACATGATCAGGTAATTCTGTTGTATCTGGATGATACTGTTTACTCAGTTCTCGATAAGCGCGACGTATATCTATGACTGACGCTGAGGGATGCAGTCCTAATAGGGTGTAATATGTTGTAGTGTTACTGCTTTGTGCCTGTGTCCCAGTTTGACTCACGGTTTTGATTCACTTTGATCACATCTGTTTTTATATTTTAAATTATGACTACTTTTCCCGTCCTAGTGAGGTGCGGTAATTTAGCATTAAACGCAGATAAACGCAGATAAACGCAGATAATTTTTTTCCTGATGATGAGAAAACACTATCACAAATCTGCTATTAATCTGGCTTTTCTCAAGAAAAATTGCAGTACGCTTTCTTCACGGGAAATTATATCTACTCTTCCTTCCATTCCTAGTTGAATGTGACACACATTTTTCCCTGTACCTAAAACTAAGTTTTGTGGTTCAATTGTCACTTCATAAAGTGTACCTGGTACTGTGGCTCTGGGACTGGTGTTATTAGTAATTGATTCCTCTGTTGATTTTTTTGGCGGTGCAATGGCATCTGGTGAAATTGCTTCAACTTTACCGTTGAGTGTACCATAATCCGGGTAAGGACAAGCGGTAACTCGCATCTGCACGGGTTGACCAATTTTCAGTTTGTTTTTATCTTCTGATGCTACTGCTGCTTTGATGATCTGTTTCGCATCACTGGGGACTATTTGTAATATTTCTTCCCCAGTTCGCACGGTTTGTCCAGGGTTACGCAGGTTTATTTGCGTAATTATACCATCCGCTGTTGCGGTAATAGTGGTCTGATTTATTTCTATGTCTACTTGTTTGATTTCTCTAATATCCCGTTCTAGCTGTTTTTCAATTTCTACTTTTTGTTTAATTGTCATTTGACGTTCTTTTTCTAAGGCTGCTTTGTTACTTTCTCCTGCTGCTTTTTCTTGGGCTATACGTTCAATGGCGATTTTTACTTCTGCATGACTGGGGTTAATTGCTGCTTTTGCACGCTGTTTTCTGGTTAGGGCAACATATACAGCTTTCTCTAGTTTGGTAATTGTTTCTTTTTGGGCTTCAATTACTGATTTTTGGGCTTTTACGGCTTGTTCTTGCTGTTTAGTCGCTAGTTGTGCTTCTTCTACTTGATTTTTCGATAATGCTCCTGCTTGCGCTACGCTTTCATATCTTTCTTGCTTGGATTTTGCTGTATTCAAAACTGCTTCGGCTGATTCTAAATTAGCTTGTTCTATTTTTAATCTGGCTAGTCCTATTTTTAATTCTTCTTGAGCAATTTGGACATTAGCTTGAGCTTCTTGGAGTTCAGAGACGGTGGTAATTTTTTTATCCTGATATTGACGGATGCGATCGCTCAGTTCAGCTTCAGCAGCATTAATAATTCGATTAATTTTATCAAGTTCGGCGTTAATTTGCAAGTTCAAATTTTGAATTTGAGCATTAATTTGTACAAGTTGTAAATTTGCTTGTTGAATATTAGTTTGTAATTGACTTTTTTTAGTTTGTAATCGAGAATCATCAATAATAGCTATTGCCTCTCCAGTTTTCACAACTTGATTTTCTTTGACATAAATTTGCCTAATTTGACCTTCGGTGGACGCTTGCACAATTCGCAATTCTCCTGATGGACGAACCACTGCTTGTCCTTTAACTGTCACCTTATATTTAGTCAGTGCAGATACTGGAATTGCTAATATTAAAACACAGAGAATAAACAGTCCACCATAGGTAGTCCAATGACTAATAGGTGGGAGAAATTCATCGGTTTGAATTGGGTTTAATGAGTCAGTATCTTTAGCCATAATTATAGCTATCAGTAATCAGCTTTCAGCTTTCAGTAATCAGTTATGAGATAATCAAATAACCATTGAGAATTAATAATTATTGGGTAACAAAATTACACCCTAAAGAAACTATATTTCAGACATTTATTCATTTGTTATTTTTGGCTAAAGTTTGAAAATGAAGAGTTATAAAATACGCAAATGTAAAAATTAATTTAAAAAATAATCTAAAAATTAATGTAGAAATTAATTTATATCAAAATAACATCATCTAAAAAATCTAAATGTTCACCAGGAACTTTCGACAAATCTCCTGGTGTACCTTGAATTTTTAAACGTCCTTTTTCTAAAAAAACAATCCAATCTGCACGACGAATGACTCGCGGTCGGTGACTAATTAAAATAGTAGTTTTACCGTGACGATACTCTAAAATCTGGTCTAATATTTGTGCTTCACTCACTGGATCAAGGGCGCTAGTAGATTCATCTAAAATCAATATTGGTGGATCAGTAACTATCGCTCTCGCTATGGCTAATCTTTGCTTTTGTCCCCCAGAAAGATTAGCACCAAATTCTCCTAAAACAGTTTGATATTTATCTGGTAATTCGCTTATAAAATCGTCAGCACCAGTAATATGACAAGCTTTGACAATTTCATCGAAACTAATATGAGCATAACTAAATAAGAAATTATCTAAAATAGAACGACTCCAAAAATGGGGTTCTTGGGGAATTAAAACTACCTGATTTCGTAAACATTCTAAAGCTAAATCTTGTTGATTATAACAACCATAACGAATATTGCCTGATTGAATTTTATATAAACCTGTAATCAATTTAGCTAAGGTACTTTTACCACATCCAGATTTACCAATTAAAGCAATTACTTGTCCACCGGGAATAATTACAGAAAAATCCTGCAATAAATCTACTCTTCCAGTGTGATGAAAATTAACTTCTGTGCAAGTAATATCTGTATGAGCAGGAATTTCTACCCATTGCTTTTTAACATCATTTTCATCTTCTGGGGTAGCTTCAATAACTTCTGTCAGACGTTGAATAACTATTTGAGAAGTGATAAATTCATCTATTAAGTCAATTCCAGAACTTAAAAAGCCTAGAAAATTGCCACTCATGCTATTATAAGCAATCAATTGTCCAATGGTTAAATGACGATTAATGACTAAATAACTACCAATCCAAAGAATACCAATATTAATAAATGTAGAAAGAATATTTGTGATGGTACTACTATAAAGTCCTAATTGCATGGTACTCCAACCCAAGTTAGCAAGACGACCAAAATTCCCTTGATATTCTTCCCACGCTTGGGGTGTAGCTTGGGTGGTTTTTAAAACTTGTACTCCTCTAAATGTTTCCACTAAAAAACCTTGATTTTCTGTACCGGAAACAATCATATTGCGAGTTTTCCGGCGGATTGCTGGTAAGAATAATAAGTTAATACCAGTAATAATCATAAATGCAAATATGGAAGCTATAGTTAATTCCCAACTGTAAAAAAGCATAAAACCCAAGGAAACTATAGCAATAAAAAATTGACTAGGTAATCCTAAGACAATTTGAGAAACTAAATTATTTACAGCGTGAACATCTGCAATGCGACTTACTACTTCTCCGCTACGTCTTCCTTCAAAATAAGCTAGGGGTAAATGTAAGAGTTTGCGTCCATATTCTAGGATTAATCCTAATTGTAATTTTTGTCCAAAATGACCAATCAAATGAGATTGTACTAAACTAATAGCACTTTTAATTAAATTGAGGGTAATTACACTGATAGCGACGGTAGTTAATAGTTGAGTATTTCCCCGCACGAGAACATCATCGGTGAGTAACTGCATCATAAAGGGTGATGCAAGGGAAAGCATACCGATGGCGATATTCATGGCGATCGCCTGGGCTAAAATAAACCGATAGGGATAAACCCGTTGCAAATAACGCCCCAAACCGCCAATATTATCTGATTCTTGTTGATAAAAACGACTTTCATCAGGAAGGAGTAACAACATCACCCCATTACTCCAACCTGTGATTAATTCCTGGTGAGTTAAGTAACGGATACCCACACCAGGGTCAGCAATGATATATTTTTTGCCTTTTTGTCCGTATAATACGACCCAATGGTAGCCTTTCCAATGAATGATAGCAGGTAAAGGCGCTTGATTTAATTGGTTAATGAGTTCAGGAGTAGCTTTAACTTGTCGGGTATGAAATCCTAATGTTTCCGCACCCCGCTTTAATCCTAATAAAGTAGTTCCTCTTGCACCAGTACCCACAGCTTCACGTACACGGTTGAGGGTAAAAGTGCGTCCGTAATATTTGGCAATTGTAGCTAAAGCAGCTGCACCACAGTCTTCTTCACTGTGTTGTAAGACAATTTGATATTTCATTGACTGGCGTAATTTTTGAAGCGAAAATACAGTGAAAGAAGAGGATTTACGCAGTCGAAAAAATTATTATTGGCTGTGATGAATCTGTAGAACTTGAGGTTTGATAGTTATAAATCAACCCTAATTAACAGTAACGATTTCTGTTACTGTTTCTACCTCTGAATCCGTATCTTCTTCTAGATATTCTGTTATCACCAAATCCAAAATTAGCTTGCTGAACAGGTTGATTAGGTTCTTCAGAATCTTCACGTTCTTCAGGTTTATTAGGATTATTAGGATTATTAGGATTATTGGGATCGTATAGCTTTGGTTCTTCGTTTCCATCATCCAAAGCATATACTTCTTTACTCAGCAAATTGGCAAATTGACCTCCAGAAATGATTTCTGCTGCTTGTTCGTCAATTTCTTCTACCAAAGCAATATTTTCTAAAATACTTTGGTTGTGTAAAAAAGAGGTGGCAATAGTAATACTCACTTGAGTTACTCCTGAAATTTAGTTGAGTTTATTGGTCAATATTTCTCGGTCTGTTACAAACAAATGAAATAGATGATGTTGGCTTTAATCAAAAACCAACGGCTATTTTTCCAGAAGATTAAGCTTGACGGTATAAGTCAATTCTATTAGGATTACTGTTGGAAGAGTTAGAAAATACATATCTTCCAGCATCTCTTAGATTATATCCTTTTACCCTTAATCTATTGTCTCGAGTATCTCCATCAAATCTTATTTTCCCACCCATGTCGGTAATCACTGTATGTTCTTCGTTTGGTTTTATAATCCATGCAACGTCATCTACTGTGTAAATAATCGCTTGTTGTGTGGCATTTTTCAGAGTAAATCTCTCCACACCACCAGAAATGATTTCCGCAGCTTGTTCGTCAATTTCTTCACCGAAAGTAAAATTTTGTAAGATGCTTTGGTTGTTGAACAGGGTTGTTTCTCCTGCAATAGTCATGGTAATTTCTCCTGATAGTTGATGTTGTTTGTTGGTAGCGACTCAGATAGGAAAAATTAAGTCAGCGAAAATATATAAACCATTAAGATAGCTATTGGCTTAATATTTTCTTCTTATTTATGTATACCGGAAAAATTTATGATGTTGCGAAAATTAGCTATTAAATATCCGACTTACTAATGTATTAGTAAGCCTTCAGCTAATCATATTCATCGCAAAGATTCAGAAGTAAAACTTAGTATAACTTGAGATAAGACGCAAAGATAATAATCAATAATAGCAGTTATTTTGTTGGTGTCAGACTGTCATTTAAGAGAAGATGATCAACTTCTCTTTTTTCTATATTAGCAGCATAAATCATTTTTAGAAAACCTGGGCATAATTTTTATTTTTTCTTTTGTTTCTACTTCAAAGCTGATGATTTTAGGCTCTTCAGTACCTAATATGCTAAATTGTTCTGATAAAATCTGAAAAGGCTTACCGTATAAGGGAAATAATGTTGGTTATTGAAGAAAATGTCTAAATATTCCCTCTTAATCTCTGTTCCCTGTTCCCTGTTCCCTGTTCCCTCGAACTCAGGTTAAATTAGCATAACAAGTACGGTAGAACCTGATTTTATGTGTTAATACCTATGGTAAAATCAGGTTTGGGAATGGGAAATAGATATAATCAGGTTAGGATATTTACGCCCTTCTTGCCAAACGACCCAAGTATTACGGTGTCGGTTTTCTGTATCCAAAACTAAGAAAAAATCTAGACCACAAAAGTCTTTATTTTTGATCTGCTGAGAACTGTAATAAATACTCATGTTCCCAGCGATAAATTGGAGCAGAAAAAGCTATTGCAGAAAAAATTAAGTATTCCAACAAATTAGACATAAAATAGACAGTGGAGTGGATATAACCCCGACTTCTTTAAGAATTAGGGGATCTAAAAATCACCATAACAAATTCAATAATTGACAATTACCTTTCCCTTGAAGGGAGAGGATTGAAAAAGCAGATTTTTTATTTTTCCCCTGGAAAGGGGAGGTTTTAAACCGTTCGGCTGACGCTCACGGCGGAAGCCTTGAATGAAACAATTGTCAATTTTCAATTGTCAATTTTCAATTGATAAGAGTAATTCTTAACCAAAATTAGATGAAGATGATCCATAAAATTCATCATCTAAAATTTCCTCAATGGTAAAAGGACATAGATCAGGATATTCAAATTCATCAGGAATACGAACTCCAAAAGATGCCAATTTTCCTTCTTTGATAGCAATATCTTTACCATCTACATAGGAATCTTCTAAAATTTCTGGTAAATAGGATTTCAGAGACGGCATTTTTGATAATTGTTTTTTGATACGTTTACGATGTTCAATCACCGAATTATACCAACTATTTTTCATTGTTTCTGGGGCATCAGCTTGAACTTTTAGCTTTAATAAATGGGCTAATAAAATCATTAAATTACTCTCTAAAGCATTTTTTTCTGCTTTCCCCAAATCTTTTAACTCCTCAATCAAATTCACTGTATCTAAAACTGTAAATTCATGGCTTTCTAATTGCTTAATTGTTAATTCTAGCCATAAATTAAAATCTTTTTCATAGAGAGATACACTCATAATATGCCCTCACTAATTAATTTCAGTAATCACTCAGCCATCAGCCGTCAGCCATCAGCTATGTACCTGAAATATGAAAATACAAATAATGAAAAAACAGATGCAGATAACATTCAACATTACTAAGATTAAAACGTCTGAATCCTTTCTATTGGCTGATTACTGATTACTGATTACTGATAGCTGAATACTTACAATTTCATATTCGGATTTAACTGTTGACTTACTCCAGGATATCCTAAAAATCCTGATTCTGATAATTAAATTACCATTAAATCAAATCCGCCCTTGGTTTAAAACTTTCAATTTCCCGCAATTTTTCATAAAGTTGTCTTTCTTCATCTGTAATATTTTTCGGTGTGACTATTTGAATTTCTACTAATTGATCACCCCGTTTACCACCTTCTACGGGATAACCTTTATTAGCTAATCTAAATCTTTGACCGGATCTAACTGCGGGAGGAATTGTCATTTTTACAGGACCATCTAAAGTGGGTGCTTCCACTTGTCCACCTAAAACGGCTTCACTGGGAGTTACAGGAATTTGACAGAAAATATTAGCACCTTCTAGTTTAAATAACGGATGGGTTTCAACGGTAATTTTTAAGTATAAATCACCGCCACCTATACCTTGATTGCGTAACCGGATAGTTTGACCTGTTACCATAGCAGGTGGCATAGTTACTTCTAGCGATCGCCCATCTTCTAAACGTATTCTTTCATTACCACCTTGATAAGCTTTTTCTAGAGGTAAAGTTAACCTCGCTTCGATATCTCTGCGAGTGGTACGGGGTGGAGTGTTAACTGTATAAGCTACTTTGGTTCTGGGAGTGCGAAAGGGATCGCTAGTGGTTGTACTACCAGTATTAGTTTTAGTTTCTTTGCGACTACTAACACCTATGACTTGATTAATAAAACTTTCAAAATCAGGAAAATCGCTGGGATCTACATTTTGACTGCTGCGACTGTTAGCGCGACTATCTCCCCAACCTTTGGGTTTTGGTGACTGTTTGCTACCAGCAAAGCCCTTTTGTTTCCAATAACGGCTAAACTGATCATATTGCGATCGCCGACTGGGATCGGAAAGAATTTCATAAGCCTCACCAATAGTCTTAAATTTTTCTTCTGCTTCCTTGTCACCAGGATTGAGATCAGGGTGATATTGCCTTGCTAACCTGCGATAAACCTTTTTAATTTCTTCGCTAGAGGCATCTTTTGTGACTCCCAAAATCTCGTAATAATCGCGGAAATTTTGCAAGTTTTGCATAGTCAGTTATCAGTTATTAGTTATCAGTTATCAGTTATCATTTGTCAGTTATGCTTCTGCTTTTTACTGACCTTGCAAATATTTGAAATTAGATTTTAGATGCAATAAATTTAATCCCCAATCTAAAATCTAAAATCCAAAATCTAAAATTGCTTTACAGCCAATCATCATCATCATCCCAGTTGTCTTGATAGCTGGGACGACTGGGACGGGGGGGAGGACTGTTATCATAGGAGGAAGAACGATTTTCTCGACTATAGTCTTTACCATAGTCCCTGCCATTGCCTCTACCATAGTCTTTACCATAGTCCCGACCATAGTTTCTGTTATAAGAATCCCGTTCTCGATAGGTTTCTCTGGGAGAATAATCTCGTTCTCGTTCTTTATCACCTGTGAAGATTTCCCGAATCGCACCAAATAAATCTTCGTCTTCATCTTCAGCATAATACTCACGGACTTCTCGATTTAGCTCATAGAGAGCATCTTGCAAGTCTGAGTAAGCCTGATCAATACCCCGATCATCATCATCTTTTAAACTTTCTCGCAGTTCCCGGCAAATATTGTCAATGCGTTGACGACGGTTGCGGGCAAACTGCATCCCCATTTCTAAGGCTACTTCCCGCAGTTGTCTTTCTGCTTGTAAAATCAAAGCTTCGGAACGAGTCCGTTTTTCTACTCTTTCTTTGCGTTCCCGGTCAATATCAGCATATTTCTGAGCATCTTGAATCATTCTATTAATTTCTGATTCACTCAAGGTAGAAGCACCTTGAATAGTAATACTCTGTTCTCGTCCAGTTGTCCGATCTAATGCCGTTACCTGTAAAATACCGTTGGCATCTATATCAAAAGCTACTTGAATTTGTGGTATACCTCTAGGTGCTGGAGGAATACCATACAGCTTGAAACGTCCCAAGGATTTGTTATCTGCTGCCATTTCCCTTTCCCCTTGGACTACGTGAATTTCTACACTGTTTTGGTTATTTTCCGATGTAGAAAAAATATCAGATCGTCTGACGGGGATGGTAGTATTGCGGGGAATCAGTTTTTTCATCACCCCACCTATGGTTTCTAAACCCAAGGATAAGGGTGTGACATCTAACAGTAGTACATCCTTGGTTTCTCCTGCCAGAATACCTGCTTGAATAGCTGCACCTACGGCTACTACTTCATCAGGGTTGACATTTTCGCTGGGTTCAATACCAATTAAATCTTCTACCAGTTGTTTTACCATTGGCATTCTTGTAGAACCACCTACTAAGACAACTTCTTCAATGTCTACAGGTGATAGTCCGGCATCTTTTAACGCCCGTTTGACTGGGTTACGAATCCGACTGATTAAGTCAGTACATAAAGCTTCAAACTGGGAACGGGTGAGGCGAGTTTCTAAATGTTTTGGTCCGTCCTCGGTAGCGGTGATAAAGGGTAAGTTAATATCGGTGACGCTGACGGCAGAAAGTTCAATTTTGGCTTTTTCTGCGGCTTCCATTAACCGTTGCAATGCTTGGCGATCGCGCCTTAAATCTACCCCTTCTGTCTCTAAAAATTGATCCGCCAACCAATCAACTATTTTTTTGTCAAAATCATTACCACCTAACTGGGTATCTCCACTAGTAGCTTTAACTTCAAAAACGCCGTCACCTACTTCTAGAATGGAAACATCAAAAGTACCACCACCCAAGTCAAAAACCAGGATGGTTTCTACATCACCTCTTTCTAATCCGTAGGCTAGGGAAGCGGCGGTAGGTTCATTAAGAATACGTAGCACTTCTAAACCTGCGATTCTGCCAGCATCGCGGGTAGCTTGACGTTGAGAATCATTAAAATAAGCAGGTACGGTAATTACAGCCCCCGTCACAGGTTCACCCAGATAACGACTCGCATCAGCCGCTAATTTCTTCAGCACCATTGCTGAAATTTCTTCCGGGGCAAATTCTTTATTTAATCGCGGACAGGCAACTTTAATATTGCCCATTTCATCCTTACGAATAGTGTAGGGTACACGCTTAGAATCGGGGTTAAGTTCCGCGTACCTGCGCCCAATAAAGCGTTTAACTGCAAAAAAGGTATTTTGGGGATTCAGCACAGTTTGCCGTCTGGCCATTTGCCCCACCACCCTTTCGCCTTCTTTACTGAAACCAACAACAGAGGGGGTGGTTCGCATACCTTCAGCATTGGCAATCACCACCGGCTTGCCACCCTCCATCACGGCGACTACTGAGTTGGTTGTACCCAAGTCGATGCCGACTACCTTGCCCATGCGTTACTCTTCTCCTGCTGCGTGTTTGACTACATCTATATATTATGATTGGGAGGCATATTTTCCGCTGGCAGCCAGATGTTAAAAACCGCCCAATGGTATAATTATCATTAATTCCATAAATTCAATAATTTAGATATTTAGAGAAATTGTAGCTTAACCTGTCACTTGCCAAACTAGGATAGCATTTGCACAGGGAGAACAGGTAGATAGGCAGGGGAGCAGGGGAGCAGGGAGCAGGGAGCAGGGGGAAATTATTTGATTTTCCCATTCACCAGTCACCAATCACCAATCACCAATCACCATCTTGACTTTAAAACAACGATTACTCAATCATCTGCAAGAAATAGCACGGGAACGCGATCCTTATATGGCCAGTGCGGGACATTTCTTTGTTCAAGAATACATCCGCCAGCAATTAGGACAATGGGGAAGTGTGGAAATCCACACCTTTAAAGTGGGGAGTAAAAGTTGTAATAACCTGATTTTAAATTTACCTGCTCAAGAGAAAAGACAAAAGGTTAGTAGCTAGTTACTGTTTTATTAACTAATAATAAC
The DNA here is from genome assembly GCF_019598945.1 of Sphaerospermopsis torques-reginae ITEP-024. Taxonomy (NCBI): domain Bacteria; kingdom Bacillati; phylum Cyanobacteriota; class Cyanophyceae; order Nostocales; family Aphanizomenonaceae; genus Sphaerospermopsis; species Sphaerospermopsis torques-reginae. The sequence continues at coordinate 233,392 of NZ_CP080598.1, forward strand.
AAATACTAACATTTGCTCAAAATTTCGACTCATCTGCTCTTGATGACAGAATTACAGTAAAATACTTGTATGTTACTAGGATTCAAGACCCAACTCAAGGTTAACAAGCAACAACAACTACTACTAGCACAACACGCAGGAGTAGCTAGACACGCTTGGAATCAAGGTTTAGCACTTTGTCAACAGGTATTATTACATAACAAACTTAATTCTCAAGACAAAATCAAATTTCCTACAGCCATAGATTTACATAAATGGTTAGTAGCAGCCATTAAATCTACCCATCCTTGGTATTATGACGTATCCAAATGCGCCCCTCAATACGCATTAAGATATCTCTCAGATGCCTTTAAAGCTTTCTTTAAAAAAAGTAAAGGATTTCCTAAGTTTAAGAAAAAAGGGAGACATGATTCTTTTACCTTAGATGGGTCAATAAAAATTGACTACAGAAAGGTAAAAGTTCCTGTCATTGGTTGGCTGAAAACTTATGAAATTCTCCCGACAGGATATAAACCTAAATCTGTCACCATAAGTAAACAGGCTGATAAATGGTTTATCTCTTGGAAACTGGAGGTGAGAACGACTCAAACCGAGAAAAATCAAGAGTTTGTAGGAGTAGATTTAGGCATAAATCATCTAGCAATATTATCAACAGGAGAAATATTCAATGGTGTAAAAAGCTATAAAAAGTATGAAGATAAACTAGCAAGAATGCAATATTTGAACCGCCATAAAAAAGTAGGTTCAAATAATTATAGAAAAGCACAAATCAAAATAGCGAGATTACACCAAAAAATAGCCAACATCAGAAAAGATACATTACATAAAATCACCACCTATATCAGCAAAAACCACGCGGTTATAGGGATAGAAGATTTGAATGTATCTGGGATGTTAGCGAATGGGAAATTATCAAAAGCTATTGCGAATATGGGCTTTTATGAATTTAGAAGGCAGCTAGAATACAAAACACAACTGTATGGCAGTAAGTTAGTAATTGTGGATAGATTTTATCCCAGTAGTAAGACTTGCTCAAATTGTGGAGAGAAAAAATCATCACTGTCATTATCTCAAAGAGTGTTTAAATGTGATAGTTGTGGCTTTGAGATTGACAGAGATTTAAACGCTGCGATTAACTTAAAACAAGAAGCGGTCAGATTGAGCGTGTTAGCCTGTGGACTAGATAGTGCCGACACTTCTAGGGTGAAGCAGGAAGAAAAAGCTGGCTGTTGTTAGCATTAGTTAGCTTTTTTGTATCGGCTGATTTACCTCCTATTTTAATCGGCGCTCACTATGATGGTGTACCTGGTACTGTAGCTGCTGATGATAATGCTACTGGAGTAGCAGTTTTGTTAGAATTTGCCCGCATTTTTGCCCAAGCACCTGCTAGATATCCTTTGCGCTTGGTTGCTTTTGATATGGAAGGTATTAAGTGTTTGTAAATTTGAATAAATTTTTAACCAGAAAATAGCATATTTCTTAGAGAAGTCGGTAATCTGAGCATTGAAAGTTGCCAAAGTATTATTATTTAAAGTGAAGTAATTTTCATGTAAAATTAATAATTATTAATTTGGTATACGTCTCTGCAAAAACATCAAGGGGGAAGATATCGCCAGGAGCATCCCAATTTTGAAAAAAATAAACACAGCCACACCAAAAACTCTCTGAAACTCTCTTACCTTTGTGTCCTTTGCGCCCTTTGCGGTTCAATCATATCAGAACCTTTGTACATATTATTTCCATAGATAAAAATAAATTTACACATTTGAGATGTTCCTATATTGCCAAAATGAAACAAGGAAGAAATCGAGCGATCGCTTAAAAATAACTGCCAACAATATAATGTTACCCTCATACATCTTCTTTCCTTGAATGTATACTAGGAGTCAAACTGATTAAATCATCAAGATTCCGTTTCATGGTGTCACAAATTTTATCTAATGGTAAATCGTTAGCATCATAACCAAAGGGATTTTCAATTTCTAACCCAATAGCTTCAATACCCAATAAAGTAAAGCTAACTAAAGCAGAAATAAACCCTGTCCACCAACCAAGACTCTCAACAATTTGAAATGGTAATAATAAACAATACAGTAATAATAATTGTTTGAGATGAATAGCATAAGCGAGAGGGATGGGTGTTTTTAAAATGCGTTCACAAGCCCCTAAATTATCGACTAAAATATTGACTAATTGCTGCATTGCTGCTAACTGATAACTATTTAAGCAATTGCGGTTATATTGTTTTTGTAGGTAATCACTAATCCAAAAAGCTACCTCAAGGGGCGGATTATTCATTGTTTTGAGGTTAATATAATAAGATGCTGGCATTAATTCTTCTAATTCGCTATTTATAGGTTCGTTTCTTAAATGCAGTTTAGTCGCTACAGCAAAAGCTATTAATAATTTCAAAGTTTCAATCTTCTTCTTTTCATCTTCAATAGCAATTTCATCCACAGATACCCAAATTTGTCGGGCGAGATTGCGGACTGTATTTACTGTTGAACCCCAAATTTTTCTTCCTTCCCAAAATCTTTCATAAGCTGTATTGGTTCTAAAGACTAATAATAAACCTAAAACAATGCTGGGAATCACACTTCCTAAAATCGGTTGAGAAACTGGTACTTGAAAATAGTACAGAACGGAAATTAATATTCCAAATATTCCACACCCGATAACTCTTTTATAAATTGAGGTAATTACAGATCCTTTAATCTGGAGCGCAAGTTGAAACCATTGCTGCTTTTCGTTTTCCATACTGTTTTCCTAAATGTATTTTTTTGGTGAATATACATTCACTCTTGATAATGACAATCTTAATTATACCATGTCTGATTAAATACTAACAACAAAATTTAGGAATCCGCAGTCAGTAGGGGTTGAGCAATGATAAACCCCCAAGATATAGATCCCCGACTTCTCAAAGATCAAAGAGATCGGGGATCAGGTTATTATTTAGTTAGTGTATTCTTTCATCTCATCTACTTAACTAATGCCAAATACAGAACCCACAGTAGATTTAATGGAATTTCCAGCATCTTTTAATGTCTGAGTAATAGGGTGTTTGGACTGCAAAAATACTCTTGCACAATTACGTCCTGGCATTCCTGAAATTGAACCACCGGGATGAGTTCCAGCACCTGTTAAAAACAGGTTATCAATGGGGGTTTTATAATTTGCTAATTCTGGTAAAGGTCTAAAAAATACCATTTGATCTAATGTCATATCAATATGGTAATAATTGCCTTTATAAGCCCCTAATCTTTCTCCTAATTCTGCTGGACTTTCTACTCTTCTAGCGATGGTTGCAGTTTTCACGTTGGGGGCGTAAGTTGCTAATTTATCAACTACTTTATCTGCAACTTGATTTTTCAATTCATCGGTCCAACCTGTACCTTTTAAACCTGTACCTTCTGCTCCAGCTATTTGATAAGGGGCAAAAAATTCAATCCAAACTGTATGTTTTCCTGGTGGTGCTAAACTCGGATCAAGAAAGCTAGGAACTACTACATACATTGAGGGATCACTATCAGGTATTTCTCCTAATGTACATTTACTATGCGCCTGTTCTACATGATTCATGGAATCTGCAATTAAAATTGAACCAATGAGATATTCGTCTTTATGTTCATGGTAGGGAAAACGCAAGGGTTCATCTAATGCTAAATCTATCTTTAAGATAGTTTCATTATTATTAACTATGCGCCGTTCTAATCTTTCTCGTAATTCAGGATCTGCATCATCTACTTCTTGAGCATCTATCAATTGTAAAAATAATCTTTTGGCATCAATATTAGAAATTACTCCATATTTTGCCCGATATTCTTCACCATTAGCAACCCGCACACCTACGGCTTTACCATCATCAATTAAGACTTTTTCTACTTGCTGATCTGTGAGAATTTCGCCACCTTTTGCTGTGACTAAATTCACTAATGCTTTGACTAATGCACCTGTTCCTCCACGGGGTCTAGTCATTCCCGGATGATGACGCATGGACATCATCATTACACCAATGGCCAGGTTTTTTTGTGATGGTGGCGCTCCTAATTCTGATGCTAATCGAGAAAGAGGTGCTTTGAGAAATTCTTCATCAAACCATTCATTTAAAATATCTTCGGCACTGGTGAGCATTGTTCGCACAAAATCTAAACTTTTTTGGGTAGAACCAATGACAGAAAATAAATCTTTGAATTTTTGCAGGTTGTAGTTACCAAAAATATCTATAATTGATTTGGGTGGAGCGTTGAACATGGGCATCATGGCGTTAATTGCCCGTTGCCAATAATGGGTAAACTCGGCATATTTTTTAGCGTCTCTTTCATTATACCTGGCTATTTCTGCACAGGTTTTTTCTAATGATTTATGGGCTAAAAAATATTTACCATCAGGATGGGGACAAAAAACAACTGGGTCACATTCTAGATATTCTAAACCGTATTTTTCCAGTTCTAATTCCTGAACAACTGGACCGAGATGAATAAATTCATGGTCAATAGCACAGAGGTTAAATTTAAACCCTGGTGCGTTGTCTGGTATACATTCTTCTGTTGTGGCCGCACCACCGGGAACAGAACGCTTTTCTAGTAGCAGGACGCTATAACCTGCTTTGAGTAAATAAGCAGCACACACTAAACCATTGTGTCCTGCGCCAATAATTAAAACATCATATTCTTTCATGTTTTTTATTTTATCATCAAATTCTATAAGGAGTCAGGAGTCGTAGGGGCGAAGCATTCGGAAAATAGCCTTAAACAAAAATTGATAATTTATCACCCGAATGCTTCGCCCGTACAGGAGTCAGGAGTTAGGATAATAACCCACATTCCTCACTTCGCTTTGTAATACATTAAGATTACGAAAATTGGGGTTAATGGTGGTTGAATAGCGATCGCCGAAGGGCTATAATTCATACGTTTAAATACTGAATAATGTCAACATTTTTTGTAAAATTTATCGAAGTATTAACGTAGTACATTTTGAAGTGCGGAAAGTCGGATACTACTCTCTCGGTCCTGTTTATTATCTATTCACAGCTTATACTGAGAGAGCTTTTTTACATCCTTTCCGACTTTTCAAACATCCTCTGAAATGTTGTCAAATGACGTAAATATGTTAATGTTAAAATTATTTGCGACTCTGGGGTTAATTTTTGCTTACGTCCACCTTCTCCCAGAATCAGCCTGACTTTTTTAGATTCTGCCAATTCTTTTTTATTATTATGTAGCTCTATAGCTTTCTCTATCAGTTGCTTTAGCTGTTCATAATGCAGTCCTAATAACCGTTGTGATTCTTCAGGATTGTTATCAATATACTCAACTATGTTGCTTATAATCTCAGAGGATGTTTTAAAAGTTTATGGCGAATATAATTCGCTACTACACAAGCAAAGTCCACCTGCGTGGACTAACGAAAAATTAAGGATTTGAAACCTGCGTAGGCAGGTTTTGTATGTGTAGATGTGATTTCTAATCGCCCAAGTTAGACTTTTCAAACATCCTGTGACTCCTGACTCCTGAATTCTGACATAATTCAGATTATTGGTATGGGTTCGGACAGAACCAAAATTACTAATAATTATACCTTGAGAGTCACAATCATCAAAATACTATGAAGCCGCAGGAAAGTAATATTAAAGAAACATCCACATCTGCACAAACATGGCGTGGTTGGCAAGAAAATCTGACTTTAATAGCGATCGCACTAACTTTAGCATTACTGATCAGGACATTTATCGCCGAACCCCGATTAATACCATCAGAATCAATGTACCCCACCTTACACACAGGCGATCGCTTAGTAGTGGAAAAAGTATCTTACCGTTTTCATCCTCCCGAAACCGGCGATATTGTCGTTTTTGAAACACCACCAGAATTACAACGTCGTGGATATGACAAAAACCAAGCCTTTATCAAGCGTATTATTGGCAAGCCAGGAGAGGTAATTAGCGTAGCTAATGGTAAAGTTTACCTCAACGGTGAGCCTTTACAAGAAGATTACATAGCCGAACCACCAAATCAGCCATTTCCAACCGTAAAAATCCCAGAAGATGAATTTTTCGTGATGGGAGACAACCGCAACGATAGCAATGACTCCCGATACTGGGGCTTTTTACCTCAGCAAAATCTCATTGGCCGTGCTACCTTTCGCTTCTGGCCTTTAGATCGCATCGGCTTAATTTTGTGATTGGTGATTGGTGACTGGGGACTGGTGACTGGTGATTCTATTTTGGATTTTGGATTTTGGATTTTGGATTGTATTTCATGAATCCAATCTAAAATCTAAAATCTAAAATCTAAAATTCTCCTGACTCCTTGATCTCCTACCTAAAACCGCAGATAATACATTAATTGAGCGATCGCCTCACCTGACAGTCCTAACCGTTGCTGAAAATCAGCCAAATTACGGTAATAACCAGCAGTGAGGCGATTTTGCACCACCGTTTCAGCTAGAGACAAATCTATCAATGGAATTTTCGCCAGACTTTCTACCGTTGCGGTATTGGGATTTACCTGCGTAGTATTAGCGAGAGATTCATCATCATAGTAGCTAAAATTTAACAGTGGTTTCAGTGGTTCTAGCCTTTGTACAGGAACACTCAAAGCCGCTGCTATATCTTCAATACAATAAAATTTAACACCTGAACGTGATAGTTCTACGAGCGATCGCCCTTGATGAATAGATAACCCTGGTAAACGTAGCCAATCATCTACAGTCGCTTGATTAGCATCAATACGCATCCCCAGTTGTGCAGCCATCTGAATTTCTGCCCCAGATTGTAGACGATAATAGGGATCATTCAGCAGTTTAGCTCGGAGTTTTTGCAATTTGAGATTTAAAGGTAGCCAGTTTATCATGGTATTAATTACATCAAGAAATCTGGTCTAATAGCTGACGGCGCTTTTGCTCAAATTCATACTCAGAAATCAAGCCGTCTTGACGCAAAGCATCTAACTCACGTAAGGCATTTGCTACAGATTCTACTTGATTACTGATCTGTGGTGAAGCCTTCACTGCGGACTTACCAAAATTAAAGTTTCGGTCAAAAGCTTCTTCATCTTGCGCCAAATACCAAACCCCTTCTATAGCACTAGCTACTTTAGGAATTGGTGTCCAAGATAACAATACATACAAAATTCCCCATAATGGCTGTCCCAAGTAAAATTTATGTAAACCTGAAATTGTTAGTGTGCCAGAAAAGGCTAAAATAGCAGCAATGCTTCTACTCTTCCGTTTCGTTAATATCATTCTTTTCCAGATCCGACTATTACAACTCTTAGAATCAGACATATATAATAGTAAATTACTTAATTCATGGAATCAATTTATCATGATAAAATTAATACCCAAAAACACATCATCACTTAGATAATCTAGCAGGATAAATGACCAGTTATGAGTAATGAAGCTAATACTTGTCGTAAGTATGTAGAACCAAAATTAAATCAAGCTGGTTGGAATACTGCACCTTATGATTATTATGAGCAGTATTGCTTTACTGATGGTAAGATTAGACCAAAAAATCAGCGTCAACCCCGTGGTAAACGGAAATTTGTAGATTATTTACTTCTAAAAGGTGATTTTCCCCTAGCAGTGGTAGAAGCAAAGCGGAAACGCAAAACTCCTGATGAGGGACTAGAACAAGCTATGGACTATGCGAAAATTCTAGGGGTGAAGTTTGCTTATTCAACCAATGGTAAGGGAATTGTTGAATTTGATTTCATCACCGGTGAACAGTCGGATGTGATGGACTCCTTTCCTAGTGGTGATGAACTTTGGCGCAGGTTGCAAGGTGAATCAAAAGAACAAATTAGAGAAGATATTGCTGAAAAATTATTAACTCCTGCTTATCCAATTCCTGATAAACCTATACGTTATTATCAACGAAATGCTATTAATGCAGCACTAGCAGCAATTTTCCAAGGTCAAAAGCGGTTATTATTAACATTAGCAACTGGAACGGGAAAAACTACGGTTTCTTTTCAAATTGCTTGGAAACTTTCACAGATAGAATGGAATAAATCAGATTATTTTCGCTCACCAATAATTTTGTTTCTGGCAGATAGGAATATATTAGTAGATGATCCGATGAATAAGGATTTTTCCGCTTTTAATGAGGATAAAATCTACAAAATTCAAGGTGAAGCTAAAAAAGGACGTGATCTTTATTTTGCTATTTATCAAGCAATTAGTGATACTCAAAATCAACCAGGACTTTATAGAGAATATAGTCCTGATTATTTTGATTTAATTATTATTGATGAGTGTCATCGAGGTAGCGCCAAAGATGAAAGTAACTGGCGACAAATTTTAGAATATTTTGAACCTGCTTATCAATTAGGATTAACCGCAACACCGTTAAGAGATGATAATGTAGATACCTATAGATATTTTGGTAATCCTCTTTATACTTATTCTCTAAAACAAGGGATTAATGATGGTTTCTTAGCCCCCTATCGAGTTTATCGGGTTACTACTCGTTCTGATAAGGAAGGATGGCGGCCTAGTGCTGGAGAAATTGATCGTTATGGAAGAACTATTCCTGATGAAGTTTATCAAACTCCAGATTTTGAGAGGAAATTAGTTAGAGAAGTGCGGACAAAAGCCATTGCTAAACATATTACTGATTTTCTCAAAGATACAGATCGTTATGCTAAAACAATTGTTTTTTGTGTGGATGAACCTCACGTTAAAGCAATGGTGAAGGAGTTACGCAATCTGAATACTGATATTACCAAAACAAATCCTGATTATATATCTCGCATTACTGCTGATGCTGGTGATGTTGGTAAAGGACATCTCGATAAATTTAAGGATGTTTTAGATGAAACTCATATTATTGCGGTTACTTCTAAATTGCTGACTACTGGGGTAGATATTCCCACTTGTAAAAATGTGATTCTTGCCCGTGTTGTTCGTTCCATGACAGATTTTAAACAAATCATTGGCCGGGGAACTCGTGTCAGAGAAGAAAAGGGTAAAATATCTTTTAATATTGTTGATTATACTAATAGCACTGTACTTTTTGAAGATAAAGATTTTGATGGTGAACCTACTTTAATTAATGAATCAGAAATTGATGATCAGGGAAAAATTATTTCAGAAGATGAACAGGAAATAGACTCACAAGAACCAGAAGCGCAAGATGATGATGTTGAGGAGGATGATAAATCTGGTTTTGGGGGCATTCCTGATGATGATGACGCACCACCTCGGAAATATTACGTTGATGGAGGTAGTGAGGAAATTGTGGAGGAAAAAATTTATGATTTAGATGCAGATAATCAACTGCGTTTGTCTAAATTAGTTGACTATACGAGAGAACAAGTTAGGACTCTCTATCGTTCTACTATAGAAATACAACAACGCTGGTCTGTTCATGAAGAACGGGCAGAAATTATTGATTTGTTGGCAGATAGGGGAATTAATTTTGATGAGTTAAAAGCAGTGACAAATCTTCCCGATGTTGATCCTTTTGATTTATTATGTCATATAGCCTTTGATGCTCCGGTTTTGACTTGTAAACAACGGGCTGAAAGGTTACGTCGTGGTAAATCTGACTTTTTTGAGCAATATGGGGAGGAAGCAAGGGCAATTTTAAATATTTTGTTGGATAAGTACGCAGAAAAGGGTATTGAAGAGTTTGATATTCGCACAAGTTTTAAAGCTAATCGGGAGTTTGATAACTATGGTAATATAATTGAAATTGCTGAACGGTTTGGGGGAGTTCAGGAGTTGAGGGACGCTGTAAATCAATTGCAAATTTTACTTTATTCAGCATAATTTATGTCTATGAAACAAACTAGCGGATTTATTGTTTATCTTCCCAATGAACAAAAAAAGTTTCGTGATTGTCTTATAAAAAATGAACCTTTTGCTGAGAATGTTACTTTTTTATGGAAAGAGAAATCAAGAATTATCAGATTATTATTTATTTCCTTTGATAACCAAAATATTCATTATGCCGTTTTATTAAAAACAGGTAATAAGGATCACAAAACTACTCTACCACAAAGATATTTAAGTTTTTTTAAATCCTTAAATATACAAGATCCAATTCCATTAAATGAAATTTATGAGAATTCAACATTTTTAAAAATTAGTTTGGATTCTTTAAAGTGTTTACCAGCATGGGAAAATGAAAATCCCTATATGTATGAAATAAATTCACCATGTTGGGAGCAATTAATAAACTGTATAAAAAGAATGAGGGGAAGTATTGCTAGAGATTTAGATGAAATGCTGGAATTAGTCAATAATACAAATATATTTGAAGGTGATGATTCTAATAGAATGGCACAGCAAAAAGATGCTGTTCAATTGTGTTTAAATTTAGTTTTTGGTGATACAGATTTATTATCAGAAAAATCTTTCAATTCAATAATGGATGTTAAACACAGGGATTACTTAAGTTATGTTATTGAAGACGATATTATCAATCATGATTCATCAATATTTGACGATTGGCATATAGATGTAAATAAGTCAAGTATAGTACAAAGGACTTTTAAAAGAGGAAAAAATACATTAAATATAACCAATGTTAACCGTAAAAAGGCTGAAACAACTCTTGGAGTAGATTTAATTTATTTTAATCGTAAATTTGAGTCATTTGTTATGGTTCAATATAAAACTTGGAAACAAGAATCTGGAAGAAATATATATAGATATGATGATGGTTATGCAAAACAAATAATTAGCATGAAAACAGCCGATAAAATTCTTTTCAGACAACATATTTTTACAAAATTCACTTTGAATTCTTATAGAATAGATCCAAATCCATTTTATTTCAAAATTTGCTATCCTGAAAATATTAGTTATAATCAGCACATGATAGGAGGATTATATTTACCGTATTTATATACGGAAATATGTATGAATGAATGTTCAGGAAAATATGGGGGGAGATTAATTAGAGAAGAAGATATACCTTATAGAATAAACAATAATTTATTTATTGAATTAGTTAAAAGCGGATTAATAGGCTCTAGGGGTATCAAAAATCAAATTGAATTGAATCAAGTAATAAATAACTTACTTGAATCAGGACATAGAATTACAATTGCTGAACACTACGAAGATTAGTTTACTATTAAAATTCAATAAAAACTAATTTTTTTCTTACTAAAAATACTAATGCCAAAACCCACTACCAAAAAAACCGACAAACCCGTAACCACCGCCCAAAAACTAGGCAGCGTGGTAAAATCAGCCCGTGATATCATGCGGACTGATAAAGGTCTAAATGGAGAATTAGACAGACTTCCCCAGTTGACTTGGATCATGTTCTTGAAATTGTTGGATGATTCCGAAAAACTACTCGAAGCAGATGCAAAAGTAGCAGGAATGGACTATAAACCCACAATTAAACCGCCTTATCGTTGGCGTGATTGGGCTGCTAATGAAGATTTTACCAGCGATAAGTTAAAAAGTTTCATCAATAATGATGAAGCAGTTTTACCAGATGGTAACAAAGGTGAAGGTTTACTCGCTTATTTGCGGAATCTCAAAACCAAAGCTGGTAATAAACGCGCTGATGTTATCGCTAAGGTTTTCAAAGATGTCAATAACCGTATGATTAGCGGGACTTTGCTATGGGATGTGCTGGATAAAGTCAATGAAATTCGCTTTGATAAATCCGAAGAAGTGAACGTCCTTAGCACCTTGTATGAGTCCATGTTAAAGGAAATGCGCGACGCTGCGGGAGATTCGGGAGAATTTTATACCCCTCGTCCAGTGGTGCGGTTTATGGTGCAGGTAATGAACCCACAATTAGGAGAAACAATTTTTGATCCTGCTTGCGGAACTGGTGGTTTTTTGGTTGAGGCTTATAAATATCTCAAACAGAATTGTAGCGCCCAAGATTGGCAAATTTTACAAAAAAGTCTGATTGGTGCTGAGGCGAAATCTTTGCCTTTGATGTTAGCACACATGAGTTTACTATTACATGGTTTTGAATATCCCGATATTGATGATGGTAATAGTTTACGGTTTACTCTGTCAGAAATGGGTGAAAAAGATTGGGTTGATGTGATTCTCACTAACCCACCATTTGGAGGTGAGGAAGAAGACAGAATTAAAAACAACTTTCCCAAAGATAGACAAACTAAAGAAACGGCGTTGTTATTCCTTCAGTTAATTATGCGTCGTCTTCGACAAAGACCGAAACCAGGACGCGCTGCGGTTGTATTTCCTAATGGGGTGTTATTTGGGGATAATATGTGCGCCAAAATTAAGGAAGATTTACTGAAAAATTTTAATTTGCATACTATTGTCCGTCTTCCTAATGGGGTGTTTGCACCATATACCAGTATTCCGACAAATTTGTTATTTTTTGACCGTTCTCGACAAACGGATGAAATTTGGTATTATGAAATTCCTTTACCAGAAGGACGAAAAAGTTACACTAAAACTAAGCCAATACAAGATGAAGATTTTGCTGAATGTGTAGCATGGTGGCAGAATCGGGAAGAAAATCAAAACGCTTGGAAGTATAACTTTAGGGAAGTTTATCATCAAGCTAGAGCAGATGCACAACCTTTTTGGGATGCTGGTAATGAAGCTGAAGAAAGGGCTAATAATCTAGCTAAAAATGTCAAAGAATTAACTGAAAAAATCAAAATTTTAGAAAATTCGATTTTAGATTTTTCTCCACCTAAAGAAGTTACTAAAGTTAAACAGCAGATTCAAAAAATTAAGGATGAAGTAAAACAGTTTCAAACTGAGGAACAAAATCAGCGCGAATTTGCTAAGGAACAGAAAGCCAAAGGTGATGCTATTTACTGGGCAATTTATAATCTTGACCGCAAAAACCCCAATAATCAGACGGATTTTGAACATTTACCCCCAGAGCAACTGGTAAATGATATATTGGAGAAAGATCGGCGAGTTGCTGAAATTATGTCTGAGATTAAAGCAATTTTAGGGTAGGGGCAATTCATGTAGCTTGCTTCCCGTAGGGTATTGCCTCGACAATCAAAGATGTAAGGTGATACTATGTAGTAAATTCAGGAGATTTTTCAATGAATATTGAGCAATCTGTGTTAGAAAAGTTACGCCATTTACCTGTTGATAAACAACAGCAATTATTAGATTTTGCGGAATTTTTGTCTCAAAAAATGACTCTTAAAACTCCTTTACAGAATGTTAGAGGATTATGTGCTGATTTAAAAGTAGATATTAGTGAAGAAGATATTTATCAAGCGCGTCAAGAAATGTGGGGTAATTTTCCAAGGGATATAATTTAATGACATCAGTGGTTGCAGATACACATACTTTAATTTGGTACGTTTTTGATTTACAGAGATTATCAGAAGCTGCATTAACAGCATTAGAACAAGCAGTTAATACAGGTAATCCTATTTATATCTCAGCTATTACGGTTATAGAAATTGCTTATTTAGTTGAGAAGGGACGCTTTACAGAAGAGGTATTAACACGAATTTTAAATGCTTTGGATGATCCCAATGTAGGTATTATACTTGTACCTTTGGATCGTAATATTTCAGGTGCAATTCGACAAATTGATCGGGTAACAGTTCCTGATATGCCTGATAGAATTATTGCAGCTACGGCGTTTTCTTTGGGTATTCCTTTAGTTACTCGTGATTTGAGGATTCAAGCTTTAACCACTATTAAAACTATTTGGTAGAAAAGCTACAAAAATACCAGGGATATAGGATTGTTAAGACTTTGCTTGACAATCACACGGCATGAAGCCGAATTTTGTCCCTGGTTTATATATAGTATATCATTTTTATTTACAGTTGGCAATTTTTAAAATGCAATTGGATTTTCATTTATTAGGAATAATATTTATATAAATTTATGAGTAAAGTTTATCCCTTAGTGCCTTTGAATCAATTACTTACACGCAAGAAAGAAGAAATTAACATTCAAGAATTGAATACCTATACTCGTATTACCATAAAAATGAATGGTCAAGGTATTACAATTCGAGATTGTGTTTTAGGTAGTGAAATAGGAACAAAAAAACAGTTTATAGCAAGATATGGTCAGTTAATTCTATCTAAAATAGATGCTCGTAACGGTGCTTTTGGAATTTTGCCAAATGTTTGTGATGGTGCAATTATCACAGGTAATTTTTGGGCATTTGAAGTAAATCATAAACTTCTCGATATTCAATATTTTGACTATTTAACTAAAACTCTCCTATTTATTGATTTTTGTGTAAGGGCAAGTGATGGTACTACAAATCGGTTATATTTACAAGAATCAAAATTTCTTTCAATGGAAATACCCCTTCCCTCACTAGAAGAACAAAGGCAAATTGTAGCAAGGGTTGAGGAATTAGTCGGGAAAATTGAGAAAGTGCGATCATTAAGAAACGAAATCATTCAAGATTCTCAAAAAGTCCTACTGAGTGCATATTATAAACTAATTGAAGGTGCTGAATACTTACCTATGAAATTTGTAGCACCTCTAGAACGTAGGGCAATAGAAATTAATTTATCAAATAATTACCCTGAATTGGGTATAAGGTCTTTTGGAAAAGGAACATTTCATAAACCAGCATTAAGCGGAGCAGAAGTTGGTACGAAAAAACTGTTTAGAATTGAAGCCAATGATTTGTTATTTCAAATTGTATTTGCATGGGAAGGTGCTGTAGCTGTTGCACAATCTAAAGATAATGGACGTTTTGGTTCTCATCGTTTCTTAACCTGTGTTCCACAGCCAGGAATTGCCACTTCTTCATTTTTGTGCTTTCACTTCTTAACTGAAAAAGGATTAGAAGATTTAGGAAAAGCATCTCCAGGAGGTGCAGGACGAAATAGAACTCTTGGATTGAAAGCTTTAGAAAATATACAAGTTCCTATTCCTCTATTTGAGAAACAACTATGGTTTGATGATCTTCAAACTAAAATAGACACAATGAAACAACTCAGAGAAGAAGCAATAAAAGAACTTGATGCGCTTTTACCTTCCATACTCGATAAAGCATTTAAAGGTGAATTGTAAAAATTTAGGGGTAATACCCTTACGTAAAAAATGCGATCGCTTTCTGCACACCATCAAATGCAGTCATTTTTTGGTAAAATATAAATGCACTTTCTCAAAAGTAACAATAATAATTTAAAATACAGTGGAGTTAAGCGGAATCGAACCGCTGACCTCTTCAATGCCATTGAAGCGCTCTACCAATTGAGCTATAACCCCGTAGGTTATATTACATATTATGACAGATTATTTTAATTTAGTCAACTGTGTTCGTAAATAATCCCGACCATTGTAGATGCGGCCGGGATAATGAATCACAAAAGACGGGATGAGATGTAAATCCTAGATTCTGCCAATATAGTGCAATCCTAAGATAATACCAGCACCTAAGATATGACCAAAGGCGGCAGTTGCTAAAATAGCAGGTAAACCAAAACCACCAAAAAACTGAGGCGCGGGTGCTGCTGGTGCTGCACTGGGATATTGAATTGTAAATTTACCAAAGGCGATCGCAATGATGTTAGCGATAACCATGATGATACCAACGCTAGGACTCCATTCTAAGGGTGCGGTCGCAGCAGCGAGTAAAGTTGAAGTCAACACCGGGTTTTCTCCTTGGATAGATTATTGAATCATTGACTATATAATCTTCAGAATTACTCATAAAATTCAACAAAAATCTCAAATTTGCAGCATTTTTTAATATTTCGTCTAAATACTTCATGATTGGGTAATGGGTAATTGGTGATGGATGATTGGTAATTGGGAAAATACAAATAATTTCCCCCTGCTCCACTGCTTCTTCCCCAGTCACCAATCACCAATCACCAATCACCAGCGATTAAAGATCGCAAATCAATTACACTCAACATAAGACTGATTATTTTCTAAATTTACTATGTCCTTAAGTCTTGATTCTTTACCACCAGCTTTGGCTAAAATTGTGCAACGTTTTCAACGTGCTTCTGACCCAAAAAGACGTTATGAACAATTAATTTGGTATGCTCAGAAACTGCCAGAATTTCCTGAAGCTGATAAAGTCCCCGAAAATAAAGTTCCTGGTTGTGTCTCTCAGGTATATGTTACAGCTACACTCAATGACGGGAAGGTGGTTTTTCAGGGAGATTCTGATTCTCAACTGACTAAGGGACTGGTAGCACTTTTAATAGAAGGATTAAACGGATCATCACCTAATGAAATTGTACAACTAACTCCTGATTTTATTCAAGCCACGGGTTTAAATGTCAGCCTCACACCTTCCCGCGCTAATGGTTTTTACAACATTTTTAAAACTATGCAAAAAAAAGCGTTGGAATGTGATGGGTGACTGGTGACTGGTGACTGGTGATTAGTGACTGGGGAAAATTTATAACCCAATACCCAATACCCAATAACTAATAACTAATAACTAATAACTAATAACTAATAACTAATAACTAATGACTAATGACTACTTTTAGTGTATTTACTGGAAAAGTACAAGAATTTCTTTGGAATTGGCAAAATCAGCCATTGCGGGTGGTTTATGAAACCAGAGGAGAGGGTTTACCAGTTTTACTACTTCCTGCTTTTAGTAGCGTTTCCACACGGGGAGAAGTGGGAGAACTTGCCAAGTTACTCTCTACCCATTTTCAGGTTACTGCTATTGACTGGCCGGGTTTTGGTGAAAGTTCACGCTTGAGTTTAGATTACAATCCCGCTATATATGAGCAATTTTTAGCAGATTTTGTGAAATCTGTTTTTAATACTCCAATTATTGTAGTTGCGGCTGGTCATGCTACTGGTTATGTCTTGAAACTGGCAGTTAAACAACCAGATGCTTTTTCTAAGATTGTGTTATTAGCACCGACTTGGCGCGGACCACTGCCAACAATGGGGGTAAATCAAAATATTGCTGGTATAGTTAGGGAAATGGTGCGATCGCCTATTTTCGGTCAAGCATTATATAAGCTAAACACCACCCCATCATTTTTATCTTGGATGTATCGCCGTCACGTTTTTACCGATACAGCTAAACTGACACCCGACTTTATCGCCCAAAAATGGCAAACCACCCAACAACCAAACGCCAGATTTGCCTCTGCGGCCTTTGTCACCGGCAACATTGACACTATTCACAGTCAAGGAGAATTTTTATCCTTGGTTGAGTCGGTAAACGTTCCCATAATGGCAGTTATAGGCGCATCTAGTCCGCCAAAATCGCGGCAAGAAATGGACGCTTTAGCAGAATTACAAAAAGTTAATAGCGTGATTATTCCTGGTACTTTGGGACTTCATGAGGAATATCCAGCAATTGTTTTTGATGCAATACTGCCATTTTTAACCAATATGTGTTAAACAGAGAATGATTCTCAATGACTGTCAGGAGTCAGGAGTCAGGAGTCAGAATATTTGATCAATCACTAGATGATTAAATCCTGGTTTTTTGCGTCACTGTTAAAAAGCTGACTGCTGACTGCTGATAGCTGACAAACAAATTATCAAAATTGCTTTACATTGTTTGAAATTATGATGACTTCAGAAATAGCAAATACCGTACCCGTAACCGTTTTAACTGGCTATTTAGGCGCAGGAAAAACCACCCTCCTTAACCATATTCTCACCTACGAACACGGTAAAAAAGTTGCAGTTATCGTTAATGAATTTGGGGAAGTAGGCATTGATAATCAATTAGTAATTGATGCCGATGAAGAAATATTTGAAATGAACAATGGCTGTATTTGTTGTACAGTGCGCGGTGACTTAATCCGCATCATTGGTAATTTGATGAAACGCCGGGATAAATTTGATCATTTAGTAATTGAAACCACCGGATTAGCCGATCCTGCACCTGTGATTCAAACATTTTTTGTTGATGAAGATATGCAGAGTCAACTATCACTAGATGCAGTAGTTACAGTTGTAGATGCCAAACATATTTGGCAACATTGGGAAGCAGACGAAGCCCAAGAACAAATTGCTTTTGCGGATGTTATTTTATTAAACAAAACCGATTTAGTTAGTCCAGAAAATTTAGATGAATTAGAAAACCGCATTCGGTCAATGAATGCAATGGCGAAAATTTACCGCACCCGTAATTCTGAATTATCAATGGATGCTTTATTGGGGGTAAATGCCTTTGATTTAGAACGCGCTTTAGAAATTGATCCTAACTTTTTAGGTGAAGATGCCCATGAACATGATGATAGTGTTTATTCTGTAGCATTAGTAGAAAAAGGTGCATTAGATGGGGAAAAATTAAATGCTTGGATGTCAGAATTACTCAGCACCAAAGGAACTGATATTTTCCGCATGAAAGGCATTTTAAACATTGCTGGTGAAGATAATCGTTTTGTTTTCCAAGGTGTACACATGATTTTTGATGGTAAAGCAGATAGACCTTGGAAAGAAAATGAAACCAGAAAAAATGAACTTGTTTTTATTGGACGTAATTTAGATGAAGCCAAGTTAAAACAAGATTTTCTGGCTTGTATGGTGTAGGAGTCAGGAGTCAGGAGTTTTTTATTTTGGATTTTGGATTTTGGATTTTGGATTGTTTTTGTCAACTCCAATCTAAAATCTAAAATCTAAAATCTAAAATCTAAAATTTTTCTCCCCTGTTCCCTGTTCCCTATTCCCTATTCCCTATTCCCTATTCCCTCTTAAAATATGGACTTCACAACTAACACACCTCAACAATTTACAACCTACTATTCAGGAAACTTTGCAGATTATATCACCTCTCTAAATTGGTCATCCACAGGTGAAAAACTGGCTGTAATATCTGCTGCGGGAGAAGTTGTCATCTGGGAAAATAAAGAAATTACCTACTTACAAACCGCAATAGGTAAATCAATAGACTGTGTAGCTTTTTCCGCAGATGGTAAATATTTAGCCGTGGGTGGACAAGATGGAAAAGTGAAGATTTGGCGAGAAAATCAATTAATTAAAACCTTAGAAAATGCCCCTGCTTGGGTTGATCAATTAGCTTGGAATCATACTAATAATCTATTAGCTTTTAGTTTAGGGCGTTATGTGCAAGTTTGGGATGCAGATACAGAAGAAATTGTTGTCACTCTTAACTTTGAAAATTCATCAATTTTAGGAATTGATTGGCGAAAAGATGGTAAATATTTAGCTATTGGTGGTTATCAAGGAGTGAAAATTTGGAATAGTCAAGATTGGGATCATGAACCTTATATTTTAGCTATGGGTACAGTTAGTGTAGCAATGGCCTGGTCTGGCGATGGTAAATATTTAGCGTCAGGAAATATGGATCGTAGCGTCACAGTTGTAGAATGGGAAAATCCTGATCCTTGGGTTATGCGTGGTTTTCCGGGTAAAATTCGACAATTAGCTTGGTCTGATGTAACAACTGCTACAGGTGCGCCGCTGTTAGCTGCTTCCAGTGTGGAAGGTGTGGTAGTTTGGGAAAAATCAACGGATGAATCTTTAGGTTGGGAAGCGCAAGTTTTAACGAATCATGTGGATATAATTAATGCGATCGCCTATGCACCCCAAAGTTATATACTTGCTTCTGCTGGTGCTGATGGGTGGTTATGTTTATGGAACGAAAATTGTGAAGTATCGCAAATTCTCACAGGTGTACGTGGGGGTTTTTCGACTTTAGCTTGGCACCCCCAAGGTAAATTTTTAGCCGCAGGTGGGGAACAAGGAGAGTTACTAATTTGGTCAAAAACTAATGACTAATGTTGAATAATTGGTTATGCTGTATCAGCAGCAGCCTTTAAGGGTGAACTATGAACATAACTAAAAACATAACTAAACTGATTTTTCTCGCTTGTCATCTGTTTTTAGCATCTTTGTTTTTGGTAGTAAGTCCAGCACAAGCATCTACTAGATGGAAGACTGTAGCTACTTCTGATCAGATTGTAGCGGCATCTGTACAACCAATTCCCGAATTAACAAAACCCATTTTCAAACAACAAAACCAGCAAATTTCCAATAATATTGGTTGCAGTTGTAGTGCTTGTGTTCAATCTAATTTTCATAAGTTGCAAGGTAAATTACCTGGTGCTGACTTTTAATCAAGTTAGCAATTATGAAACAAAATTCTGGCACAGTATTACTCATTTCTGTGCCTTTATTACTTGCTTTTTTGACAGCATCCCAACTTTGAAAAAATAACCCCAGCCACACTAAAAAATCTCTTAAAATCTCTTACCTTTGTGTCCTTTGCGCCCTTTGCGGTTCAATCATATCAGGATATGGGAGCGTTTTATTTCGTTAGATCAACAAACATAAATTTACACATTTGGAATGCTCCCTATTTTTTGATTTAAATTTAATTTAGAAATAGCAGTTATTTATGACAAAAAAAATCATATACAAGAATTTATTAAATATTGCCTTATTGGTGATTTCTCTGGGATTTTCTGGTTGCAATAATCGCAATTTCAATACCAGATATATTCAGTATAATCAGACGCAAAATATTAACAAAAATCTTCCTCAAGTAGTGGCAACTACCAGTGTATTATGTGATTTAACTAAACAAGTTGCGGGAGAAACAATAAACTTAACTTGTTTAATTCCTCCTGGTTTAAATCCAAGTATTTATGAACCGACACCAGAAGATATCCAAGCCATTGAACAAGCGAAACTTATTTTATATCATGGTTATAATTTTGAACTAAGTTTAATTAAACCTATTCAAAATGCTCAAAATAATGCACCCAAAATAGCAGTCGCTCAACGTGCTGTCACCACACCTGAAAGATTACGTAAAAATGGTAAAAGTTTTACTGAACCACATATTTGGCATGATGTGAAAAATACTATTAAAATGGCAGAAGTAGTTAATAGTAATTTAAGTAAAATATTACCTCAACATCAAAAAGAATATAGTCGCAATACCAGTAAATTAACCCAAGAATTAAATGAACTACATGATTGGGTTAAGTCTACACTTGCCACTATTCCTGATAAAAATCGCAAATTGTTAACCACCCATGAAGCAATGATTTATTATGTCAAAGCTTATGGTTTTCCCTATAAAGGTAGTTTAGCAGATGTTAGGAATGAAGATAATTTAACAGATACAAGAGTGAAAAATTTAGCCCAATATATTCAAAAAACAAAAGCACCAACAGTTTTTGCAGATACAACAATTAATCTTATGTCACTGCAACCTATTACCAGCAAAGCAAATGTGAAACTTTTTGATAGACAACTTTATATTGATGGACTAGGTAAACCTGGTAGTGATGGAGAAACCTATCAAAAAATGATAGATGCAAATACGCGGAGTATTGTTGAAGGTTTGGGAGGTACTTATTTGAAATTTGAGCCAAATATTGGTAGGTAAACTGGGGACTGGTGACTGGGTAATCAATTTTATTTTTTCCAATTACCAATTACCAATTACCAATTACCAATATAACTAAACACCTAAAGGAGATTTTACCCTTTGTCTTTTTCCAGTTGCAACTAACCATTTACCACCAGAAGGGGCTGAGGTGACACCCCGACGCACAGGTTTAACAGGAATGTTATTTACTAATTCAAAATCTAATTGTGACAAGATTGTAGCTAAAACTAGCTTCATTTCAAATAGTGCAAATGACATTCCTAAACATTTACGATTTCCACCACCAAAAGGTAAATATTCATAAGGTGCAAATTGTTTTTCTAAAAATCTTTCTGGTTTAAATTTCTCTGGTTCGGGATATAAATCTGGTCGGCGATGGGTTGAATATATGCAGCCTACTAACCATGAACCTGAGGGAAATTCATGACCCATAATTTCTATTGGCGATTTGACAATTCTCGGTAAGGTAATCATGGCAATAGGATAAATGCGGAGGGTTTCGTTACAAACTGCCGTTAAATAAGGTAGGCGGAAAATTTCGTTTTTATCTGTATTTTCATCCACACTATCTAACTCATGCAGCAGCTTTTCTCGCACTTCTGGTAAATTGTGAATCCAATATAATGCCCATGTAATTGCGGAAGCTGTGGTTTCATGACCTGCTATTAATAAAGTCATTAATTCATCTCGCAATTCTATATTGGTCATGGCTTCACCATTTTCATCTCGCGCTGACATCATCAAAGAAAGAATATCAGTTCGATTGGGATCAGGATGATCTCTGCGTTCTTGAATTTCTGCATATAATAATTGATCAATTTTTTCCCTTTGTCGTAAAAAATAACCCCAGGGACTCCATTCTCCCAAATCTACTTGTAGTGCTGGGAAAAAATTAACGGCTGCTCGTAGGGGAGTATCACCGAAATTCAAAAGTGAACAAAGCAGCTTTTCTAATTCTCTAAATCTTTCTCCTTCACAGATACCAAATACTGTATGTAAAATCACTTTTAGAGAAATTTGTTGGATTGATTCTCTGACAGAAAATGGTGTACCAATTTGCAAATTGCTGATGGCTTCTTTGGTAATATCAGTGATAATTTGACCATAAGCTTTCATGCGATCGCCATAAAATGGAGGTGTTAATAATCGCCGTTGGCGTTGGTGTTCTGTTCCACTCAGCAACAATAAAGATTTTTCCCCCAATAAAGATTTTAAAAGTTGTGAACCTCTAGCATCTAATTTTTCTAGAGAAGCTGCAAAAAGTTCCTGAATTGCTTGGGGGTTACTAATAAACACAATGGGTTCTTTACCAATAATATATGCTTGGAAAAAATCACCATAATCTTTGGCATTTTTTTCCATAAATCCCCAAGGGTTGAATAACCATTGGAAGCGTTGGATAAATTGGGGGGTTGTGGGACTAGAGAAACTTGGCATAACACAAAAGATTAAAAATGATTTCTTACTAGATTAACAAATATAACCATAAATGCCAAATATTTATAAAAAATCTATCTTGAGGTTATTTCTACTTATTTCTATTGATGAGTTTGAATAATTTTAATGTCAGGAGTCAGCAGTCAAGATTCAGAAGTTATTAATGTTGACTTTTGACTTAATTTATCTCCCCCTCTCCGTCATCTCCTCTGTTACCTGATCTTTCCTATTCTCTCCTATGTATTGTTACCCAATGAGAACCAATTTGTATTTTTCTTTCTGCCATTATTTGTTTAAATAAATCTGTAGTTAATGCTGCTTCTACAGGTAAAACTCCGGGGTGTTTCAATTTACCTTCTAATAATAATTTGGCAATACTACCAGTACCTAAACCAGAAGCAATGGCTGTATTTTCATGGAGTAATGTAGAAACATAAGTTGCTGTTTTACTATCTTTTTTTCCTGTGACTTCTGCGCGTACTGCTACACCAATTCCAGTCAAGATATTAGTAAAATCGGTCATGCGATGACTAACATAAGATAAAAATTCAATGGTTTCAGTTTTCTGCATTAACCATTTAGGAAAAATATGGGCGGTTATCCAAGTGAGATGATTATAAAAATCTGGAACTGAACCAAATTTAGTAATTACAGTTTTGACAGTGGGAAAAGAATGGGGTAATGTAATAGTTTCTGGCATATCAAACCAATAAACTCCACTGCGTTTATAGGGTAGGGGAAAAGTCAGTTCTTCTCTATCGCTATAGGGTTCAATTAAATGCCATTCACCATTGATCCAAGCTTCAAAAGAATGTTGTAAACCTAAAAAAGTGGTTCGCATTACGGTGACACCAGCACCACCAGAACCAGATACTAAATAACTTAAATGGATTTTTTCTGGTATATCAAATTGTTCGATTCCTTGACGGACTAAACTGTTAGAAATACCGGGGAAAATCCCCGTGTTAATAATTGCGGTGACACCAGCATTAACCGCTTTTTCATGTAATTTTAGAGCTTTTTGGGTGTAGGAACGGTGATCACTGACATCAAGATAATTGACACCTTGATCAATGCAGATTTCTAAAACTTGGGTGTCTCGATAGTGAAATGGTCCTGCACAGTGGATGACGAGGTTAGAGTTGGCGATCGCCTCTTTTAATTTTTCCACCTCACTCAAATCTAAAATCAAAAATTGCTCTCTTCCTCCCGAAGACAAGTTGACACCCTTTCCCGTCTCTGGGGAACGTCCAGTGATGGTAATATTTGCCTGGGTGTGGCTGAGAATATCATTAGCAACTGCGCTACCAATGCGTCCCCTTCCACCTAGTATCAATACACGATCTGTCATGATTAAATTTTGGACAACATTCTGACAATATTATTTTTATTCCACCATATTTCTGTACCTTTTGTCATCAGTTGTAAGTATGATAAGAATGTTAGGGTTGAGCAATGCTAAACCCCTACTCCAAGGAAATATTCATACTGTTGATGAGGGGTATTTCCTGTGCTTACTTATAGCTATTTTTTAAATTATATATTACACAGCTTACTTATTTTTATAAGTTATGTTAAAATATAAAATATCCAAAAACCATGAATAAAACTATGTCAGAAACAGGATTAAATTTATTCATTACGATGGAGTTACTAATTAACTCTTTAAATGCACTAAGTTTATCAGAAAAGCAGCAACTTTGGCGGATTCTTGATGAAGCGATCGCTGATGCTGAAGAGGAAAGTTGGCGAGAAGATGAAGAACCTAAAAAAGAAATTCAATTAATCCGTGAGGAATATGCGAATGGGGAATATATGACTTTTCAACAGTATCTAAATCAGAGAAAATAGATACTATGACTTATGATATTATTATTACTAAATCTATTCAGAAACAATTAGATAATCTTCCTAGTAATATACAAGAGCGTGTATATACAGCATATTTCATATCCATGAGGTACATTTCATTCAAAATAAGTTCACCGTTGGTACAGGTTGCTTGGATAATTTGCAGCATTATGAATAACCTTAAATCCTATATAAAATTTTTCGGTATGATTCTATTATAAACTACGCACGATAATTCTCAGGTGAGGTGAATATTTCCAAGTGTATCTGTGATGGTTCTATTATCTTCTCTTATTTACATGATGGTTGGTGATGGTTGGTTGAGATGATGTGAACAGATACAGGGTTTTTGGGTTGTAATTTAGGGTTATTAATATTGTTGGGTTTCCTTACGTCAACCCAACCTAAAAACTACTTTTTAATACCTTTAATAAATTCTGTTCTCCCATCAATAATGGACGGTATTAAAACACAAGTTACTAACAAATCTATATCTAAATCTGGCAATAATTGACTGTGATTAATTTGCTCATAATTACCATTTTTGAGATGATATAGAGACAATTGATTATTTTCCCAAAACCAGACTTCAGTAATATTAAACCGTTTATATTTTTCCAGTTTATCAATACTTCCACTGGTAATATTAACTTCAATTGCTAAATCTGGATTTTCCTTTTTCTCTCCTATATAATAAGATTCATCAGGTTCAAAGGAAGCACTCTTTTCTTTTGCGCGACGGGTAGCACTACCTACAGGGATAAAGTTGATCCCTTTTTCAAAAAGATATGCTTCTATCAAAATAGCGATAATTTTTTTGATATTTTCGTGTTGTTCACCAAGTGTCATAAATTCGATGCACCCATCAAGATAAGTTATCCGCAAACCTGCTGCGTCTGCGGTTAAGGTTTCTATTGTTTCCAATTCCTCCCAGGTGTAATGGCCAGGTAGAAGAAATCGCTGTTCGGAAATTGTGGTAGTTTTGTCTAAGGTTTGGATAGTCATAGTAAGTTTATGTTTATGACTTTAAGTTTTATTATAACTCATGGTGTCAGGTAAGGAAATATTGATACTTTTCATGAGGTTATTTCCTGAATGTTGTTTTCTATATTATGGCGGTTTTTGTCATTTTCTGCCATTGGGAGAAAACACTATTCATGATATTTGGTGATGGTTGGGTGGTTTGGGTGATGTTGGGTTTTCTTGCACCAACCCAACCAACTTACTAATTTCCGCAAATATACGCTTTTGGAATGTTATACTTTAAAATCAGATTACATAGAAAATAAACATGAACGCTAATAGCCAATTTAAAGAACACGAAATAACAACTTGTTGCGCTTTAAGATTTGATGGGTACAAATACCAAAAAGAAACAGGATTTAATCCAAGCTTAACATTTGACAAACTTTTTTTGGGTGAAGATGTAGGAGAGTTAGACGGTTTAGCAGCAATGTTTTTTCTTCAGCGAGCGCTTTGTAAATGGGATTTAGTATACGAGACAGAGGACAGTAAATATTACAAACTTTACAGAAAGTTATTTCTTAAATATGTAGATTCAGAAATTCCAGTACAATACAGAAACGAAGAATGGTATAATATATGGCAAGATGAGTATAAACCTCATGTTGTAGAAATTAAAAAATTTGTACAAAACATTTATCTAAAGAGCATAAAAATGAGCATGGAAGAAATCATCATAGATAAGGTAAAAATGTTACCTGCTGATAAGCAACAAGAAGTGTTGGATTTTGTAGAATTTTTATTAGCAAAAATTCAAAACTCAATGAGTAAAAAAGGCAAGTTTATTGATTTTTACCTCCCGTATAGTCAAGATGGTAATCATATTTCTGCAAAAAGCCAAGCAGAAAAAATCTTGCAGGAAGCCGATACATTGCTGAAAAAAGGTTCTTTTGGAGTTGCTATCATATACTCTGCCAATTATGATCAGACCAAAAATATTAGAAAAACCTACACAGAAGGTGGATATAAAACAGGAACTTCAGGAGCAAATCAGGCTAATGTAATGACTGAGATGGAAAAACTGTTAGATACTCCAAATTATCAGCATTTACAAGGTAAAATTCGGATAGCTCCTATTACTACCATGACCTATTCTGGCTATGATGGAAAAGAACATATAACAGTGGTAAAAGATGATTTAGCTCAGATTCAACAAATGCTAGAAAGTGGATGGGATATATTGGGCTGGCAAAATCAGACTACTATCAAAAGCAAGAATAAATACGCTGTGGGTGGCGGTATTGCTAACTTATCTCAAGATATTTCCAATGAAATTCAATCTACTTTGCTTTCTCTAGCTTCTCAATACAAATAAAATAATTTGTGGGACAGAATAATTCAGTTAGCTGAACTTTATTAAGACTGTCCTACAATTATCAGAAAACTTGACAACCATATTTAAAGATTACATTCTTCACATCGAGAACAAAGACAAAAGTAAGCTTCTTTAGCTTTATCTAATGTTGGACTGGTTGCCATACCCCAAGCCAGAATGGCAGGAAGATGACCAATAGGAGCTTTGAGTGTAAAATTTAAAGCAGCATGAGCCGTATTCCATTTTATTTTGTCCATAAAATTTTCTAAACATTCTGAGATTTGCTCATAGTTTCCATTTTTTTGAAATCCCAGTTTTTTCAAAATATTTAGCTGAACACTATACCCAAAACGACCCTTACTGTATTTAATCCAAAGATTATTAATAGTATGTAGATGTGAGCATGGTATATTAACGATTTCTTCAGAATTTAACCATGTAGAATCGTAATATTCATAACCGCATAAAGATTTCAAAATTTCAAATGTTTCTAGGTCAGCTTCCCGCCATTTCTTGGTCGCTAATAAATTCTCTAACTTGTTGTAGTTTACATAATTTTTCAATTCAAATAAGTGAGATACATGATTACCACCATTAGACTGTAGAGTGGCAATATGAATTAAATCTGTATAATCTATAGGTTCTCCTGTCCGAAACCAGCAAAATGTCCTTTTTTTATAGATATCATCTTTTTCTTTTTGAGAGTCAATCAGCATCCACAAACAGGGTTTATCTTTTTGAATTTGTACAGCAATAATTTGAGAATCAATCGGTATATTATCAAGTTCAAATTCACCACTATCAGGCAATTGATATTTTTTAATAGTTTTTAAATTTTGTGTAATTTTTTTTTGCTGTGTAATTTTTTTTGGCTTGTCATAAAAAACGTATTCATCTGGAACATAGGAAAATTTTAGTAATGACCAAAGTTCGATAGGCTCTAAATCTTCATCAATTGGATTATCTGTTTTAGCGAATGCAACTATAGGACAATCACCATCTGTACCGATTTGAATAATTTTTTCCCCCGTGTTTCTAGTTCCTAACTCTAAGAAATTACTTGGACTGAAAAATACGCTATCTGGCCATTCATCTCTATTGATTATCGGCATTTCATCTCTCCAGTTGTTAAAATATGAGAATATCTAACCTATATTAAAAGCCTTCTCATGACTCATAATAACCCAGGTAGTAAGGTGCGTTAAGCAATAGCGTAACACACCCTACAGAAATATGATATTAATGCACCAACTCAATAGCCCGCTTCGTCAACGCTTCCGCAGTCAACCCATTAAACGCCATCAACTTACCCGCATTTGCAGTAGTTTCCCCACGCTTCCAAGGGAAAATATCCCACTTCCTGAGATTCCATAACATAAAACAATTAATTGTTATTTAAACTCAGATAGCAACGCAAAATAGTTTGCGCTTGTTCTAATAACTCTGTTTCTAATTCTCCTAATTGTTGCGTTAAACGAACTTTATCAAAAGTCATTGGTTCAACACATATCAAAAGACTATCTACAGAAAGTCCGTTTTGTGTTGATGCAGGTACTTCAACTACTGCTGGTGAAATACGGGAGTTATTAAATTTTGCAGAAGTAAAAGGTAAAACTGTGACTTTGGTGCGTTGGTTATTAAACAAAGTCCCAGAAATTATCAGTGCTGGACGAGTTTTTTGAATTTCTGTACCTACGGATGGATCAAATGTTACGATCCAGATGCTTCCCATTCGGTAATCGCTATATTTTGCCATTCACTTTCCCAACCTAATTCTAATTCATCAATTACAGCGCAAGCAGCCGCTAGTGCTTCATCTTGTCTTTGTTTTTGCCATTGTTTCAAGAGACTTTCAATTAATGCACTACGGTTATCAACTTTTTGGTCAATGTAATTTAGTAAGTCATCTGGCAATGAAATTGAAATTTTAGCCATATCCTACCTCTAGTCATACCATTGGTAGTATAACAGATTTTAATATTTTTAGTCTAGTAATTCTGTCAAAATTTTTCTATTAGGTAATTAATTGGATAACTTGAGAATTTGATTTATTACAGCAGTTTCAAGGTTAATGAGGTACAGTAACCGATTGAGCTACATAGATAGGGTTTACCATGTTTTTCTAATACATGAAGATAGCCTTTTATAGCATCTTTGATATTTGTAATTGCTTCATCTAAGGTTTTACCTTGACTGACACAACCAGGAAGTTCTGGTACTTCAGCAATGTAACCTTGGTATTCTGAATCATGGGTGAATATTACTTGAAATTTCATAGTGATTTTTTTTGGGAGGTCTTTTTTTAATTTAATACATCACTGCTAATTTGCACCTTGATATTTATTAATTCTTTCCCGCACTGCTTGACGGATATCTTCCCAGTCTTGTGCTGTCATTTCTGTAGCTTCAAAGAGAGTTCAAACCTTCTAAAAGCATGGTTTGTAGCTGTTATTTTGCTCTTTGTTTTTGGTCTTGTCGCACTAATTCCCTGACACTGCTGTAACTACCTTGCGCTACTATTCTACATAAGCTCGTATGGTGTCAGATAAGGAAATATTTATGCTTTTCATCAGGTGATTTATACAATAATCCAACATCATTTGATATAATGTAAAAAATCATCACATCATGATAAAAACTATGTCACAGACTGGATTAAATCTATTCATTCCGATGGAGTTACTAATTAACTCTTTAAATGCCCTAAGTTTATCAGAAAAACAACAACTTGTACATATTCTTGATGATGCTATTGCTCAAGATAAACAAACTAAAAGAGAAATTCAATTAGTAAATGATGAGTATGCAAATGGTAATTATCACAAATTTACTAATATTAAAGAACAGTTAAAACAAGGAGCTATTAAAAGAGCAGAACGTGATTTAGGTTTAGTTGATGAGTGGTTTAATTTGGAAGAAGAAGCGTGTTAAGTACAGAAAAAATCATTTATCCTCAACGTGGTGAAATCTACCTAGTTAATTTTGATCCAACTATCGGTTCAGAAATCAAAAAAACACGACCTGCTTTAATTTTGCAAAATGATGTTTCTAATCAATATAGTCCTATAACTATTGTTGCTGCCATTACTTCTCAATTTACAGAACCTTTGTATCCTACTGAAGTGCTAATTAAATCACCAGAAGGAGGTTTACAAGTTGATTCTGTTGCGCTTCTTAATCAAATTCGTTCTATTGATAAACAAAGGTTAATGAAACGTTTGGGTGTTCTCGATGCAGTGACAATGGAAGATGTAGATAGAGCAATTCAGATTAGTTTGGGTTTAGTAAAACTAACATAAATTAATTCATCAAATCAACCTATTCACTGAACTTACTTTCCTCCTAAAAATGTTGGGTTTCCTTGCGTCAAACCAACCTACACTATAATTTTTATTTTCATGAAACTAATTCATCAATTTTTGCTATTTCATGATTTTTCTGTTGTTGACAAAATTCTTCAAACAAAGTAAAAAATCTATCTACCGCGCTTTTTTCATCGGCTGAATGGAAAAGCAGAATACTTGACCATAATTGACCTGTTTCTACATTAAATTTGTGTCTGATCCATTGTAAAAAATCTTGAAATTCTGTTTCTTCTGCTGTTAAGGGAATACCAATTTCTCGACGGGCAAAATAGTAGCCATCTAAGAATGATTGAAGGCTAAAAATAGAGTTTTTACCTAAATACATTGCTGGTCTTTTTTTGATCTTTTGCAGTAAGTTGTAGAGATTATCCATATTTAACCCACTAATTTTCTAGTTTAAAAGTATGTTTCTGTGATTTGAAACTCTAATCCTGCATCTAAAATAGGTGAATAGAGATTCTGTATCCAGTCTAATCGCGTAATTCCTTGATGGTGGATGTTATCAAAAACAATTTCTACGCCATTGATCTCAATTATAACACCTTCATGATGACCAGTAGTAGCAATCAATTCTCCAATGCTATCATCATAAATTCTGCCATAAATGGGATCTTGAGAATTTGTATCTAGTTTGATATGTTTGCCATGAATACCTTGTCTGATTAAAAATTCTTTGATTGCTCTAGCACAGGGTAGTTCAAAATAGCAAATTTTCAAAAGGATAATTTTGTTTCCAACGATAGGTATTAAAGTCCCGTTGATCTACAGAAAAAATGCGCCCATGTCCTAAATGTTCTGCTAAAATCACTAGGGAAGCATCAGCTAAATCCATTGGTAAATTAGCATATTGTTCCATTAATTGAATAATTCGCGGAGTATGGTAAGGTTCTAAATTAAAAACTGTAAATAATTCTTGTTGCAGACTGTTTAAAAAAGTAATTTGCGCTGGAAATCCTTTGCGAGTTAGCAAAAGATAACAAGTTTCTGTGACAACACACCATGTTGTAATTAATGGTTCGTTGTATTTTTTTAAAGTTTGTTTTGCTCTTTTGTGGTAGGTGTCTTTTTGATCAATAAGAGCTAACCAAAAACCTGTATCAACTATGATCATATTTATTGGGTAAGGTATTAGATAAAACTTCTTTATAAGTGGTTGATAAATTTTCTTCCACAGCACAACAACCAATTAATCCAATTTCATCAAATTTCTCATAGATGGTTTTTTCTTGATGATGATTTTCTGGTTGTGGATAACGTTTTTTAAGTAGTTGAATAAAATCAAGGAGTAAGATTTGTGCTTCTTCTGGTAAGCTGTTAATTTCTTGAGATATTTCTGCAAGTTTGATATCCATAATTACTGCCTTTTTTAAATTATGTTACTACTATTATACTGCTTGACGAATATCTTCCCAGTCTTGTGCAGTCATTTCTGTAGCTTCTCCAGAGTTCAAACCTTCTAAAAGCATGGTTTGTAGTTGTTCTTTTGCTCTCTGTTTTTGGTCTTCTCGCACTAATTCCCGAAAGTATTCGCTGACGCTGCTGTAACCACCTTGCGCTACGAGTTCTTCTACGTAAGCTCCCATGTTGTCAGGTAAGGAAATATTCATGCTTTTCATAATGTGACTTCCTGAATGTTGTTTTTTCTATCATGGAGGTTTTTGTCATTTTCTGCTATTGGGAGAAAACACTATTCATGATAGTTGGGTGGTTTGGGTGATGTTGGGTTAACCTAACTTACCAATAGATGATTTAGAGGAACGCAGATAAACGCAGATAAACGCAGATGGAAATTATAATTATTGTTGGGTTTTCTTGCGTTAACCCAACCTACTGACTACTTACTACAAAAATCAACTTACTGACTATTATTAGTTTGAAGTAGTGAAGATAAAAAATTAGACTGTAACCACACAAATAGTTTTAGCCTCATACTATCATTTGGTTTTGATTTATATTCTCCTTTCTGAATTTCTTCTAAAACACTACTATTTAGACTAACTGTTGATTGATCTTTCATTAAATCTTCAAACATAGCTAGTGGAAGCAATACCACATTTTCAACTTCTACATCATCTTTACTAAACCTAATAGTTTCAAATCTATATCTATAACCAGACCATCTAATATTAGGTAGTCTCTCTACTGCATTTTGGAAATTCTTGATTATGCAATTATACTCAGGATCAGGATTTTTTGTATTGTGCATTATCCACCAATAGAGATTATGTCTAACAAAATGCTTTCCATTATCGTTAGTACAAACTTCTATTTCTACATTATCTACATACACAAATTGACGAGTCATTACTCTAACTTCACCTTCACCCATCGGTTCTAATTCCTCCCAGGGTTCAACTTCAACTGTATTTTTTACCCTATCATTTATAGGTTGTTTTTTATAAACATTTTCTACTGGAATAGGATCATCTTCTAATGCTTCTAAACCTGATGTATTTTCATCTTCTTCATTCTTATCTAATATTAATTCTAGCTGTTCGCTACTAAAAGCCATCAGTTCTATTCCAGCTAGAGTTTGACGACTTGAATTTTCCATGAAATAAACTAAATTATCAAATGGAGATAAATCTATTCTTAAACCGTTATATTCAGTTTGCCAAAAACCGAATTTACCTGAAGATTTAGGATATGTTTTGTATTCTTTCCATTTTAGGGAACTAGCTTTTTTATTAATGTTTTTTAATGCAGTTCTAATACTGCCAGAAAATCCTGTTCTACCATAAACAGGATATACTAAATATATTGTTGGTGGTTCTTCATCTAAGATTGTATCAAAACCAACTATCATAACATTGAATTTTGCTAATTGATAAAGACTTTGCTGTAATGCCGTTTCTGCTGGAGTTATTTTTCTAATTGGTACTATTACTTTAGACCAATTTAGAGGAGGCTTGTATAAGTTAATAAATTGATTTTCGAGTTGGGCAAGATTTTCTTGCTTACTACAGCTTAACCAAGCAATACGAATAGGATTTTTCCTGTTAAATCTTTTTAGTTGATTAAATCTATGATGTACTTTCCATCTTTCAGATAAGTTTACCGTTCTACCTATATAAATAATTTGATCTTTGCTATCATATACAAAGTAAATAGCTGCACAATTAGGAAAATGATCTTTTTCTAATAGAGAAAGTGATGGTAGTTCGGAAATGTTGATTTTTTCTATCATAAGAAATGTTTTGACAGTTTCCATATTTCATACTCTTCTGATTCAGAGGAACGCAGATGAACGCAGATAAACGCAGATGGGTTTAGAAATTACGCACAACACGCCTTATATCTACTTTGGGATTACCAAAATTAATTAATAGACATAGAGTAAGTCCAGTTGTTTTCAGATAATTCATACATTGGGAAAAATGCTTACTCTCTAGTGTTGTTACTGCCTTTAACTCCACAATAATAGCGTTTTCCACCAACAAATCAGCCCGATAATTACCCACAACCACACCGTCATACCAAACTTCCAACATTTTCTGCTGCTCAACCAACAAACCTGTTTTCCGTAACTCATGCACCAGAGCATTTTCATAAACCTGCTCCAAAAAACCAACCCCCAAAGTATTACCCACTTTGAAAGCACACCCAATAACCTGCTCCGTCACCCTATTTAACTCCAATCTGCGTTCATCTGCGTTCATCTGCGTTTCCTCCAAATAAATCCGCAAATGTACGCAACTAAACGCCAAGTCATCCGCGTTCATCTGCGTACATCTGCGGTTAAAAATCCTTAATGCACTAACTCAATAGCCCGCTTCGTCAACGCTTCCGCAGTCAACCCATTAAAAGCCATCAACTCACCCGCGCTTGCGGTAGTTTCCCCACGCTTCCAAGCGAAAATATCCCGCTTACTGGTACTGCGTAACATAATAGGTTCTAACATCGCACCAGCACCACCAGTCACACCAATTAACGCATCACCAGCAAACAAATTATCAAATTCTGCATCACTCAAAAACCCACCATCAGGTTCAGAACAAGTATCCCAAGCTGTATCATCAGCACGATATAAACGCCGGGGGTTAATAACAGAAATTATCTTCACTCCAATACCTTCTGTCTCTAAAAATGCCGCCGCTTCAAATACGGGAATTAACGTCATATCGCCAATTACAGCAAAAACAACTTGCTTTCCTCCCGCAACTTCATGTAATAAAATCGCGCCTTTTTCTAACCCTTCTTTTGTTTGTTCTAATGTTGTTCTAATGGGTAAAGGTGACTTACTTGCAGTGATGACAATTCCCTTATTTTTTGTTCCTAAAGCCCAGTCATAACAGACTTGAATACTGTTAGCATCGGGGGGAAAAACAGGAAATACATTACCATTTCTCATCATCGAAGCAAAATAAGCTTCAATTTCTGGTCTTTGGTGTGTCCAACCGTTGCGACCTTGTTCTAAAGCACCGGCAGTAAATAAGGTAATAGTTGACGGTGTTTTTCTTCTTAATTCTGCCATTGCTTGGGTGACTGTTTGCCAAATTGGTAAACCATTGATGGCAAAAGATTCGTATGAACACCACAAACTTCTCGCACCCATTAAGGATAAACCAACTGCTAAACCTGCACAAGCATCTTCGCTCAAAGGTTCGTAAACTTGACCTCCTGGAGCCTGATGATAGGTTTCATCTGCTGTGGGGTGAATGATTTTTAAGGCTTCATTAATATTACCAATTCCTGAAGCAGCGTTACCATCGGCGTTAGTGACGAGGAAATTTTTATCTTTATTTCCGATTATTCCTACTAACCTTCCCATTGCGGTTGTCGAAACTTTTGGTTCTCCCCCAACTGCATATTCTTCTAATGGTAATTCGCCAATTTCTGCTAAAGGTAATTCAAATTCTGTAACTACTGTTTTCGCTGCGGGTCCACCTCCGGCACGTTCCGCATTTGTGCGGACTGTTTGCCATGCTTCTACAGATAAAGCGCGTTTTTGTAAAGCTGTGACAATGTGAGGGGCGGTTAAAGTATCTTGAGGATAGAGGTTGTGAGATTTTGCCCCTAAAGCGTGAACACCCGCGCCTTTTAGTTGTTTAATGATAAATACCGTTAATGTGCCACTCATAGCGGAACGGGCAGCTTTATCAATGCCTACTAATACCGCTTTGGTAAATTCTAACCGTTTTTGGAAGGAGAAAATGGTACTATCTACGTAATCTCCTGGTTGGTTTTGGTCGTCAAATTCCTTAGCATCTACGATGATCACTTCCGCAAAACCGTTACCTTTCCAATAGGCGATCATCTCATCGGTGGTTTTTAAAGATACCATGCTATGATGCTCTTGGCTGTAACCGTTCCACACTAGGATAGGTAGGAAGTTGGTGACTTTGGGGTAAGCGGTGTTAAAATGCGCCATTGCACTCATGATGTAGGGTTCACCCAGTCCCCCATCTCCCACGGTGAAGGGGAAGAGTTTGTCACGGTGCAGGAGTGCAGCAGACATGGCGAAATGTTGCCCTTGTCCCAAAGGACCAGCAGGGGCGAGAATACCAGGAATGTAACCGGAAAGGTGTCCGATTAAACCATGTTTTTCTCGAAAGCGATCGCGTAATTGTTGTACAGTAAAAATGCCCATGTCTTCTAAGGATCTGTCTAGGAACATGGCACTATAAAAACCAGGGGCGTGGTGTCCAACTTCGGTGATAATGTTTTTATGTCCCAGCATGACCAAAGCTGCATAAGCTTCCGCTTGGCTGGCAAAACCGCCGGGATGTCCAGAAGCCTTACTACCAGTAATTTGTAGGGTGAGGTAGCGCAGGGCATCGGCAGCGAGTAGGGTTTGATAAGCTGCACTGGGATCTGTTGGTGAGGCGATCGCACCTTTGCCCGATTCTATCACTGGCGTTGCACCATAAGTTTCAAAATCTGGCAATGCTTCCCCAAAATATTGAATACCTTCGCAAAAATTGGGAACTGTGGAAGATGCCTTTGTTGTAGTTGTCATGCTGAGTACCTTAAAATAATTTCGTCGTTTTCATCAAATACGTTTTTCTTTTCTCACGCAGAGGCGCAGAGGCGCAGAGAGGAGGGAAAGAGGTAATCTGGGATATGAAAACTCTTGTAATGTAACCAAAATTTTACATCTTCGTGGTTGCAACGGTTTATAGCTGTTTCACAATGCAAAACATAAGCAGAGATTATAAGAAAATCGAGTGAGCCAAAACCACGCCCGATAAAGTATCGGAACTTGGCGGTCAGTGAGATGACCCTCTACCCAGATTTGGTAACAAGTTTGGGCAAGGTTACTCATTGAAACAAGAATCCCCGTCCTTTTAAGGCGGGGAGCGTCAAGAAAGCAGCATGACAAACCAATAAATAGCCCGCAAGGAAATGAAATTCATTTCATGGCGGGTGTGGAAGCTTACGCAAAATATCTCCTTGAACTCCTGACTCCTGACTTCTGAATTTTGCTATAAGATATTTAGTAAAAAACTAACATCTACCAAAAAACTTTTATGCTTCTACCCAAAGGACCCAACACTCCAGCTACCCTGCAAATGCTACGCTGGGTATTTAGCCCCATGTCCTACATGGAAGAATGCGCCAAAACTTATGGTGATATTTTTACTCTCAAGCTGGATAAAAATTTACCTCCTCTGGTATTTATTCATAGTCCAGAAGCAATGCAGCAGGTTTTAAGCAATGATACCAAAGAATTAGAAGCACCAGGCGATTTAAATCAACTATTTGAAGGTTTATTAGGTAAAAATTCTGTTATTTCCCAAAGTGGTAAAGAACATCAGCGACAACGGCAGTTAATCATGCCTCCCTTACACGGGGAAAGAATGCGAACTTATGCCGATGTAATTAATAATATCACTGAAAAAGTCATCAGCAAACAGCAAATCAATCAACCTTTTAATGTGCGAACAGCTACCCAAGAAATTACCCTGGGGGTGATGATGCAAGCTGTCTTTGGACTTTATGAAGGTGAACGTGCTGAGAAATTACAACACTTACTATGTGAAATTCTCGAAGCAGGTAGTGAAGTTTGGAGAGTGACTTTATTATATTTTCCGGCTTTACAAAAGATGATTGGTCTTTCCACACTTTGGGAAATACAGGAACGTCGTCAAAATAAAGCTGACCAACTCCTGTATGCAGAAATTCAGGAACGCAGAGAAAATCCCGACCCATCACGTACAGATATCCTCAGTTTGCTGATGTCTGCAAGAGATGAAGACGGTCAACCAATGACTGATATAGAATTACGAGATGAATTAATGACTTTGTTAGTAGCAGGTCATGAAACCACGGCTACAGCCATAGCCTGGGCTTTATATTGGATTCATAAACTACCAGAAGTCCGCCAAAAATTATTAGCTGAACTGGATACTTTAGGCGAAAATCCCGATTCTAATACTATTTTTAAATTACCTTATCTCACCGCCGTTTGTAATGAAACTTTGCGGATTTATCCCGTGGGAATGTTGACTTTTCCCCGTCGGGTAAAAACCCCTATTTCTGTAGATGGTTATCAACTAGAACCAGGTACAGTTGTTATGGGTTCAATTTATCTCACTCACCATCGAGAAGATATTTATCCTAACTCCAAACAATTTAACCCAGAACGCTTTATAGAAAAGCAATTTTCACCCTATCAATTTATCCCTTTTGGCGGTGGTGCAAGACGTTGTATTGGTCTAGCATTTGCCCAATTTGAAATGAAATTAGCACTAGCTAAAATACTCCAAGGTTGGGAAATGGAACTAGCAGATACTCGTGAAGTGAAAGCAAAACGCCGTGGTTTGGTGACAGGTCAAGATAAACCTATTCAAATGATTTACCACGGTCATCGTCAGCAACAATCTCGAACTTTAGAGACAATAGCCGTTTAATGTTTAAGGGGTTAAGAGTCGGTACAAACCAATTTTTAACCCCCGCAAATGATTAAACTACCAAATAGACATCTATTTCCGAAAAATCAACCGTAAAAAGCTTGTTGTCGTAAAAAATCGGAGGTATGTAATATTCACTGAATAAACTATTTAACTCATCACAAAACATATTGAGGGAGAAAGCCGCTAAACCACTACTCCATAAAGGAATAACAGTATTACCTCCTGACGTTGACTCCATTTCTTCTAAAGTCAGTTTCTGAAAAAGCTCATTGACTTGAACAGAATGTAATTCAGTATTCATGATTGCAGCCATTGTCTTAATTTACCAATCCAGAAATGAGCAGGTATGAAAATTTATGAGGAGTAAAATCTGTAAAAACAAATGCCCTAAAAAAATATTTTACCCTCAACCAACTAAAAATTACTTAATGTCAGTGCCAGAATACAAATAATTAATTACCAAGAATTTATGACAACGTATATTGACCTGGAATAGTCTACAGTAGCGACCTTATTATCCCTGATGCCACTATCTACACCTTTAACATCACCAGTCCCTGTATTCTCCACGTTTCCAGTATTACCCGATATAAAATAATTATTGACGCTCCCACCACTACCACCAGATACAGTCTTTGTTTCAACCACAGATAGCTCACGAAAAAGGCTTTCTGCATTATATTTTAAGTCCGCAATTACTATTTTCTTCATTGTTTTATCCTCTAAATTAGGAGTTGATTCCTTTTAAATGTTTTTGCATAACTAGATTTAAAATAATCCAAAGTTCTGATAGATATAAAGCTTTATGCACATGATCATAGGACATAAATCCGATCATTTTGTCTAAAAATGTAATTCGTATATTTTAAAATTACTAAATTCCAATAATGGAAAATTCACATATTAAAAATATTTTTAGATATTATGTCAGAACCTAAACCACACAATTTTGTCTGAAATTTTTACCTTGATAGATTGAGATTACCAAATTACATTACAGCGATTTTCAGGTAAATGAACCACAAAACAATCTTTAAAACCCTTGTAGAGAATTTGCACGCAACGTCTCTACTGTGGTCTAACTAGGTGAAAACTGCTGTAATACAAAATTTCGATATCTTCAGGTTTGAAGCATACTCTTTTCAGACATAAATCCCAGGATTTTGTCTGGAAACTTAATGCTTGGATAATAATTCTGAGGATAGATTCCCTTGCTGATATCTTAATTTACAGCAAAATATGGCTTACGCTACGCTATCAGCAGTCAGGAGTAATATCAAGTCCGTTTGAATAGTTATGTTATCTGTGAGGACAGGCAAGAGGCAAGAGTGAAGATGAAAATTCCTACACCCCACACCCAAAAATTCAATCCTCATCTATCATCCCAATACCTAGTTGTCAATGAGTACATTTTTCATAAATTGCTATATAGTAAACATAAAGTTTTGTAAGGCGAGGGCTAGGAATGTACATAGTACAAATTGCCTCAGAATGCGCTCCTGTAATAAAAGCTGGGGGTTTGGGGGATGTTGTTTATGGACTTAGCAGGGAGTTAGAAGGACGGGGAAACACTGTTGAACTTATTCTCCCAATGTATGATTGTATGCGTTATGACCATATCTGGGGTTTACATGATGCCTACCTGAATTTGTGGGTCCCTTGGTATGGTGCGGCTATTCACTGTTCTGTATACTGCGGGTGGGTACATGGTCGGGTTTG
This sequence comes from Sphaerospermopsis torques-reginae ITEP-024, assembly GCF_019598945.1. Taxonomy (NCBI): domain Bacteria; kingdom Bacillati; phylum Cyanobacteriota; class Cyanophyceae; order Nostocales; family Aphanizomenonaceae; genus Sphaerospermopsis; species Sphaerospermopsis torques-reginae. The sequence continues at coordinate 273,229 of NZ_CP080598.1, forward strand.
TTTCTTCATTCAACCCCACAGTCAAGATAATTTCTTTAATAGAGGTTGTTACTATGGTTGCAATGACGATAACATGAGATTTGCTTTCTTTAGTAAAGCAGCTTTAGAATTTTTACTGCAAAGTAATAAAAGACCAGATATCATTCATTGTCACGACTGGCAAACCGGTTTAATTCCTGTCATGTTGTATGAAATTTATAAATATCATGGCATGGAATATCAAAGAGTTTGTTACACCATTCACAACTTTAAACATCAAGGCATGGGAGGAGTTGAAACTCTAGAAGCAACTAATTTAAACTGCCCAAAATATTATTTTCAATACGACAAACTGCGGGATAATTTTAATCCTTTTGCTATCAATTTTATGAAAGCAGGAATTAATTATGCTAACGCAGTGACAACAGTATCACCAAATCATGCAATAGAAGCCCAAACCAGTGATGTGGGTTGTGGTTTAGGACATACATTATATTTGCAAAAAGACAAATTTAGTGGAGTTCTCAACGGTATTGATTACGATTTTTGGAATCCTGAAGTTGACAGATACATCCCCAATAATTACAACTGGGATGATTTTGAACAAAAGGCTTATAACAAAAAAGCATTAAGGGAAAGATTGATGTTAGGTCATGATGAGAAAAAACCCATCATTGCTTACATCGGTCGTTTAGATAATCAAAAAGGTGTCCATTTGGTTCACCATGCGATGTACTATGCTTTGAATAGAGGAGCGCAATTTGTATTGTTAGGTTCAGCTACAGAATCAGCAATTAACGCTCATTTTTACCATGAAAAACAATTTTTAAATAATAACCCAGATGTGCATTTAGAACTAGGATTTAATGAAGAATTATCTCACCTCATTTATGCTGGTGCAGATATGATAGTTGTTCCCAGTAATTATGAACCCTGTGGTTTAACCCAAATGATTGGTTTAAAATACGGAACTGTCCCCATTGTTCGGGGGGTAGGTGGTTTAGTAAATACTGTTTTTGACAGAGATTATGATCAAAATTTACCACCAGAAAAACGCAATGGTTATGTATTTTATGACATGGATAACCAAGCATTAGAATCAGCAATGGGACGGGCTATAGATTTATGGTATCAGCAACCCGAAGAGTTTAAAAAATTAGCTATTCAGGGTATGTTGTATGATAATTCTTGGAATATTCCCGGTGCGAAATATTTAGAGATTTACGAATGGATCAGACATAAATGGTAAATCTTTAATTTCCCTCTCTTTCCCAGTCTCAGACTGGGAATACCATCATCAATTGATAATTGATAATTGATAATTGATAATGGTTTCATTCACAAGTGTTGAATGTTAAGAAAGAGGTGATAAAAATAGCCCAAAATATGGTAAATTTTGGGCGAACGATTAAAATTAATTAATTGATAATGATTAGACCTCTTGCACAATTGTTTCTGTGGTACAATTGAAGGTTTTAGGTTTTATGTGTGTTTGGGTGTTGTTGCGATCGCAAATTTAAAGATGGGCGTTTAATTCTAACTTTTGGATAAAATTAAGGCAAGCCCCTATTGTAACATAAAATGAATTCTGCAAGAGGTCTATTATAAATTCATTTCCCAAGATTGTCAAAGACATCCTCAGACCTTTGCCCAAAAATGATTATCCAGTTTTGAACAGCCGTCTTTATGTTGAGTGTTGGTTGGCTTATGCCTTGGATAATAGCTTAACAAGTATGCGGGACTTATTTAAAAGATTAAATAATACGGGAATTGACGTAAGTATTTCAACATTTTCCAAGGCTAACACACATAGAAACCGAGAAATATTCCGAAAGATTTATCATCAATTGAATCAATTAGTCCAGAAAAAAGTCCAGAAAAAATTACATGAAAAATACGCAATTTGTCCAATTGATTCAACAGTAATTACATTAACGAGCAAGTTGCTATGGGTTCTAGGTCATCATCAAGTAAAACTGTTTAGTTCCCTCAATCTGTCAACAGGCAGTCCAGAAGATAATTTGATAAATTTTGGTCATGCTCATGATTATAGATTCGGCTCATCAATGATGTCTAATTTACCACCAGATGCAGTTGGGGTAATGGATAGAGGATTTGCTGGGCTAGATTTTATGCAAGAGTTAGTGCAAAAAGACAAATATTTTGTAGTGCGAATTAAGAATAATTGGAAACTAGAATTTAAATCAGAAACTGGATTAGTCAAAATTGGTTCATCGACGGATGCTGCCGCTTATAGGGTAATTAATTTTTGTGATTTAGAAACGAAAACTGAATTCCGCTTAGTCACGAATTTACCTGCCAATGGAGAGGCAGCAGTTACAGATGATGAAATCAGATATATTTATCGTTTACGGTGGGGAGTTGAACTGTTATGGAAATTTTTAAAGATGCACTTAAAACTGGATCGATTAATTACCAAAAATGTTAATGGTATTGCTATCCAAATCTATGCTAGTCTCATTGCTTATCTAATTTTACAACTTGTATCTGTTCCGAAAGAATGGGGTGAAAAGATGTTAGATAAATTCCGCTATCTTCAGGCTTGTATGTGTCAACAAATCAGTTATGTTCATTGGATGGAAGATATTATGAAATGCTGACATTTCTACCCTTGATAAGACTACTATACTTAAATATGTAAAGTTTTGTAACGACATTCAACACTTGTGGGTTTCATTCAAGGAATTGTCAATTGTTAATTGTTAATTAGGGCTTGCTGAATAAACATGAAAAGATTACAGGTAAAGGGTTTGAGCCGTTTTCAGGTAAAAAAAGTGCAAGCTTTTACGGGGTGGAAACTTAAAAACCTTGCATTTAATTCCTACTCAAAGGAAAAATCGTTCCTATCCAAATACTGTTCGGTTAAGAGTTTTTGTAGGTTGGGTTAAGCGATCGCGCAACCCAACAAAAGCTTGTAAATGTTGGGTTTCCTAACGTCAACCTAACCTACATAATTCTATTTTTTGAGCTTAACCGAAAAGTATTGGTTCCTATCCAACTCTTGAAACTGTCACCTGTCACCTGTCACCTGTCACCTGTCATCACGACAAGACTTTCTCAGCAACCCCTAATTATTCATTATGGAAACGCCCATAACGTGCTGTTGGTTGATTACACAACCAAGCCCACATTTGATCACCAAAAGAAAAATGCCACCATTCTCTAGGATTACGTTGAAAACCTGCCTTTAACATCACATTTAGTAATAATTCTCGATGGTGATGATATTCTTGATGACGATGGGCATCAGAATGGGCATAATAATCAGGGTGCGATCGCTCAGACATTTCATCAATCGGTGAACCCATATTCACAACTTCCCCATTTTCATTTACCAAAGTAATATCCACCGCAGCACCGGTACTATGGGGAGGAGGAGTATTCATATCTAAACTTGGTACTGCCCAAATTTCATATACTTGCTGCCAAATTTCTTCCCGTTGTTGAGTTGATAAATCACTCTCAATCAATCCCCTGGCTTGCACAGCTTGGGCAAAACTATAGTCTACCATAAATTGCTGCACAGCTACCGGGCGATAAGCATCAAATATTTGAATATACCAACCAGGATATAGCAATTGTAAATAATTTTGTGCCTCAATTAAATTTTTGACCACACTGGCACGCAAAAAATAAGCAGAATATCCCCCATAGTCAGCACCTAACTTTTCATAAGGATGGGGAGTTTCCACCGCAAACAGTTCTAAGGGAATTTTTACTAAAGGTTCACCACATTCAATAATGGAAATTTGGTGATATGGACGCATATTATCAACTCAGTGTGTAAAATAGGATTGACGCATAAGCAACGAAAAAACGAACCACGAAGGCACGTTCACCGGAGGTGTTCCCGAAGGGTAGGACAGGAAGGAAAGAGGGTTTGATAGGTATTTTGCGTAAGTCCTGTAAAATAGCAAGTTTTGAATGAGTTTTCCAGTACCCAATTTTCTCAAACCAGTCCTGTACCTGTTACTCCCGATGTTCGCAACAAGACTTTTGCTGCACCTCTGGAACAGGATCATAACCACCAGGGTGGAAGGGATGACAACGTAAAATTCTGCAAATAGACATCCAACCACCACGGAACACCCCAAAACGCTCAATAGCTTGGATAGCATACATTGAACAAGTTGGTTGAAAGCGACAAGTCGGGGGAAACAGAGGAGAGATAAATAAGCGATAACCTTTAATTAGCCCAATCAATATTATTTTCATGCCCAAATCGCCTAAAGTAGTATTAGGTTTAAATAACAAGAATCAAAGTCCCAAAATTATCAGTTGCGTCATTGTTGATTACATTGTTGATTACATTTCTTGGTTTAGAATCTATTATCCCATTGTGGCAACAAATTTCGGTTGCTGCGGCTTGGGTATTACTTGTCATCCTCATCGCTTGGTTAGTCAGTCGCTTTACCAACAGTGAACCCGAAATTATCCGTAAAATAGTCCATATTGGCACAGGTAATGTAATTTTACTGGCTTGGTGGTTCAATATCCCTGCTATTATTGGCATTACATCTGCAATTTTAGCTGGCATTATTACTTTATTATCCTATTTTTTCCCCCTTTTACCGGGAATTAATAGCGTTGGTCGTCAAAGTTTAGGTACATTTTTTTATGCAGTCAGTATTGGGATTTTAGTTGCTTGTTTTTGGTATTTACATCAACCCCAATATGCTGCATTAGGTATTTTAATTATGGCTTGGGGAGATGGACTAGCAGCTTTAGTTGGGCAAAGATTTGGTAAACATAAATATAAACTTTTTGGTTCAAACAAAAGTTGGGAAGGTTCTTTAACTATGACTTTTGTGAGTTTTTTGATAACTATGTTGATTTTACTACCAACTCAAGGAAATTATTGGCAAATATGGCTGATATCAATAATTGTCGCTATAATAGCTACATTTTTAGAAGCTTTTTCTTTTCTGGGTATTGATAATTTAACTGTTCCTATCGGTAGTGCAGCTTTGGCTTATGGTTTAATTCAAATATTAGTTTTTAATGGTATGGATTGGGTGAATTTTTATTAAATGTTTATTAAATGTTTATTAAATGCGATCGCCTCTGGTAAAGTCATAGGGAATAGGGAATAAGTAAATAATGTTTTCCCTATTTCCCCATCTTTTATCAACAGGTTAATTCTGCCATTAATTCGGAAACTGATATAATGCGATCGCCTGATCCCAAATTAGCACCAGAAAAAATTAAACCATTTTCTATGTCTCCACAAGCAGCTTTAGAAAGTGCTTGTAGCAAACAATAGGTTTTTTTACTATCTCTACATAAACACGATTCTAAACAATTTGCTATACACCTACGTTCTAACAATGATAAATCAGCGTTAGCGCAGCTTATCGAAGATATCGCCTTTTCCGCAAAGGCATTTTTTAAAGCACGACTGGGTTTTCCCACCGGACTCGGTACTGTGACAATATCCTCTGGAGTTGCTCTGAGATGAAATTCTTTATAGCGTAAATCGGCATCACATTCTTCTGTAGTAATAAATCGTGTACCAATTTGTACACCATCTGCTCCCATCCCTAATATTCGATCAATTTCTGTGCGATCGCCTATTCCCCCAGTAATAATCAATGCTATGCTCTTTTCTTGTTGTCCTAAATACTCCTGCAATTCGGAAATTACCCACTTGATCGAAAACCCAGGAAAATTCGCCTGTTCACACTGTGAAAAATGCCCTCCCACCTTTTGACAATTTTCCAAAATCAAAGCATCAGGTAAACAATTATACTGAGTTTTCCAAGTTTCACAAATTAACTTTGCAGATTGTACATTAGCAACACTCGGCACTAATGCTACATCAGGATAGTCTACCGTAAATTCTGGTAAAGTCAAAGGTAATCCCGCACCAGTAATAATTAAATTTGCCCCTGCTGTTGCCGCAGTTTGAGCTAATGTCAAATAATCTCTAGTAGCAACTAAAACATTCACACCAATAATTCCCTCTGGGCTAATAATCCGCGCTTTTCTCAGTTCATCTTTCAATGCTAACTGATTAGCTGTAAAAAAACTGCCTTTTTGGCGTTTGTGAAAATACGGAGAATTTAACCCTATTCCCATTGAAGCAATGACACCCACTCCACCAGCGTTAGCCACTGCACTAGCTAGTTTAGCACCGGATACACCCACTGACATTGCACCTTGAATAATTGGATAGCGGGCAATGTGTTCACCAATTCGCAACGGATGAAGGATAGACTTTATACCAGAACTATTCATTAATTAACTAAATAACCTCTAGGTAATCTTATCATTATCAGTGACAATTTCTATGGATGATGATATAAGATGATATAAATATAATTTTTCATCAATATTTAGTTATAATACTAATTAGTGATAAAATGTTTTGGTAATCATTAAATTGCCCTATGCTAAAAACTAAGCCCACCACGGCTGATCCAGCGATTATCGCCGCCGTGGCTGACTATTTCAAGGTTTTATCAGAAGCAAGTCGCTTGCAGATTTTAACCTGTCTCAAGTCAGGTGCAATGAATGTTATGGAAATTGGAGAAGCGACTGGTTTAGGACAAGCAAATCTTTCTAAGCATTTAAAAGTATTAACTCAAGCTGGTATTTTATCACGTCAGCCGAAAGGAACTAGCGCATATTATGAAATAGCAGATCCGATAATTTTTGAACTTTGTGAATTAGCTTGTGATCGCATTAGTCAACGAGTGTTACAACAAGCTGAAAGTTTAAAAGCTTTTCGCAGTAAAAATACAGGATTTTGATTTTAAGGCAGTAATTAGGTATCGGCTAACGAGAACTTTTTAATTTTTAATTTTTAATTTTTAATTCTTCCTTGTATATCTATGTTTCACACCCACAGGAAAATATTCAGCATCACCAGTAGGTTTTAATTCTACTTGTGGTGTTTGATATTCCACCGGAACATAATTTGCAAACTCGCTATTTAAACGCAACAATTGAGTCAGAATAGAATTAGTGATCTGTGTAATTTTCTCCTTACTACTTTCTACTTTTGGTGCTAACTCCACAACCACAGATAAAAAGCGATTTTTGTCTTCATCCTCTTTCACCTGTAACACAAATTTACCCGTTACCCATTCTCTAATTATCGGTTGTTCTAATCCCACAGTCACATTTTCAGGATAAATATTTGCACCAAAATAGGAAACTGTAAAATTAGAACGTCCGAAAACATAAACAAATGGTAATTTATGTATTCCTCTATTTTCACCTATTTCACCTAACTCAGAAACCGGATCAAAACCCCATTCAGCTAAAAATTTCAACATTTCTGAATAACTAATTAAACCCCCATTATCCAAGATATTATATCTAATTAAAGGAATGCCATTATTACCAGAAAATATAAGTCTACCGTCTTCAACTTCAAAAAACCGACTACAAGGATCATATTGTACCAATGTCGGTAAACGTGACTCTCCAAATAATGCTTTTGCTGCTTTTGGGTTTGCTGCTAAAAATCTTCTAATACAAATACTTAAAGGTGTTTCGTTTCCTAAAACTCCTGCGTCTGCTGTTCCATACATTGACGCAAAATCATAACAAGGATTTTCTGATCCTATCCTTTCACCAACTAAACTCCGCCATTCTTCACTAAATACTTCTCCTGCCATTACTAATTTAATTTTATATCGTTTCCACTGTAACCCATTGGCAATTCCTGTATCAATGACATCTTTTAAAAATGGTGGATATCCTAATAATACAACTTGTTCAAAATTACTGCCTAATTCTTGCACAACTCGCAATATTTCGGTTTTATTATTTCCAGGTGTAATGACTGTAATGGGATAACCTTTAGTTGCTAAATACCGACAACAATTAGTAGTGAACATTCCCCCAACCCATGTTCCCAAGGTAAAACAAACTATTGCTAAGGTGCTTTTATTATCTGCATCAAAACTATCATGAAAAATCTGCTCAAACCGGGTGGCTATTTGTAGTTCATCCGTTAAGAAACGCGCCCAAAATGTGGGTTTTCCCGTTGAGCCAGAGGAAGCCGCGATCATATCGCAGCTTCCTAATATTCCATCTTTACATAGTTCTGGTAGAGTGTAAAGAGAAATATAATTTTCTTTACAAATAACTGGTAATTTTTGGAAGTCTGCTAAAGTGTGAATTGTTTCTCGGTTGATGTGATGTGTTGCTAAAAACGCTTTGTAAGCTGGTACGGTAGCAGCTACAGTTTTAAATAGGTTAATTGCGATTTCTTGCGGTGTAGTTTTTTGATGTTGTTCCAGTGTTTCTGCTAGGGGAGTAGAAACAAATTTTTCTAGTTCTTGAATCGCTTTTTGTGTTTTTGGGTTCATAAGTTTAGGTGACAGGTGACAGGTGACAGGTGACAGGTGACAGGTGACAGTGAAGAGGTAGGGGAAATGGGGAGAAATTATTTGTATTTTCCCAATTACCAATTACCCATTACCAATTACCCATTACCAAAATAGTTCGTAAATTACCTTTTTGATATTGTAGAACTGTATCAGTATATTGATCTATGTTCCCTACCATGTCTGTATATTGCAGTAAGCAACACGCAAATAATAACGGTAACAGTTTTTGTACTCAGTGCGGAGAATCTTTACCTCTGACTGTAGGACAGGTCATCAATAATCGTTATGAAATTGGGCGTATACTGGGGCAAGGTGGCTTTGGGCGGAGTTATTTGGCGATTGATAGACAAAAAGCCCGTGAAAGGTGCGTTTTAAAGGAGTTTGCACCTCAAGTCACTAAAAAGGAAGATTTACAAAAAGCTAAAGAGTTGTTTGAACGAGAAGCAAGTGTACTTAAAAAAATAAAACATCCGCAAATTCCCAATTTTCATGAATCTATACAGGTTAAAATTGGTAATAAAGATTTTTTCTTTTTAGTCCAAGATTATGTAGAAGGTGCTAATTATTATCAGTTATTTGAACAGTTGCAAAAACAGGGAAAATCTTTTTCTGAGGAGGAGGTAATTAACCTTTTACACAAGATTCTCCCGATTTTGAGTTATATTCATTTTTTAGATATCGTACATCGGGATATTTCGCCGGATAATTTGATTTTACGCCACAAAGATGGTTTACCTGTGTTGATTGATTTTGGTGGTGTCAAACAACTACCAGCTTATCAAGGTTTTTGGCAAACAAAGTTAGTGGGAAATGGTACTCTGTTGGGTAAAAAAGGTTATGCACCGGAAGAACAGTTACTTCAGGGAAAGGTATTTAAAAGCAGTGATTTATACTCGTTAGCGGTGACTGCTTTGGTGTTAGTGACTGGTAAAGAACCGCATTTGCTTTATGATAGTTATAACGGGACTTGGTATTGGGGAAAGGAAATTAAGGTAAGTCCGAAATTAACAGCAGTCTTAAAAAAGATGTTGGCATATAAACCCAGCGATCGCTATCAAACCGCAGATCAAGTTATCAAAGATTTACCACCACTAACATCTGTTTCTAGTTCTGTTTCTACAGCTATTAATACTTTAAGCACTAGTATAAATACTATGCAACCTTCTGTTAATAAAACAAACACTCATCTGAGCAAGTTGCAAACAATGGTAGCAGCACCAGGAAAACAAGTATATAGAACTACTCACATGGCGCTGCAAAATATACCTATGCCTATATGGTTGCGTCCTTTTGCTGTCACTTTTACTATAACTATGGGAGTAGGTTTAGTTGGTGGGGGAGTTTGGGCGTTAGGAAATTTTCTGGTAAGAAGTATGACATCAATTAGTGTACCTAAAGTCGAAGTTCCTGCTATACCAGGTATTAATAATCCTACGAGTTTGGGAAATAAAAACCGCAGTATTGAGGAGGTTTTTAACCGTGTGAAAGAGTTAGAAATTTCCCAAGCAGTGTTTATTAAAACAGTAGATGAAAGATTTTATACTTTAAGACCTGGGTTAGGGGGAAGGGTATTAACAGATAAACCGGAAGATCGGGTTTTACGGGAACAGTGGAACAGTACAGCGGATGAGTTGTTAAAGAAAATAGAACAAGCAAACTTGAGTCAGACCGCACGGAGGAAAATAGGTAATTATAGTGTAGAAGATTCCCAAAGATGGGATAGACTAGCTAAAGCTGGTAGATTGGGTAAATATCGTTCATTTCAGGAGTTAAGAGAGGAAACATATCAAAAATTTGATCCATTGTTTCCTGGTCAAGAACGTGGCAGACTAAATCAGCAGACTTTTATGCAGTTTTGGTATGCGATCGCCTCTGATCAAGTAGGGAATAGGTGATAGGTGACAGGTGACAGGTGACAGGTGACAGGTGACAGGTGACAGGTGACAGGTGACAGGTGACAGTTTTTCCCAATTATGAATTCCTAATTACTAATGACTAATCTTTATTGTTCTCAAGGACATCAAAACCCAGCCGGTAGTAAGTTTTGTCTTCAGTGTGGTGAGAAGATAATAGAAACTCCTGTCAATAGTGGGATTAAAGCAGGACAAACTTTAGGCGATCGCTATGTAATTGTACGTCAACTCGGACAAGGTGGGTTTGGGAAAACTTACCTCGCTGAAGATAGTAACCGGTTTCGAGAAGCTTGTGTTTTAAAGGAATTTTCTCCCCAGGTACAAACTCCTTATGTTGTGCAAAAAGCGGAGGAGTTATTTCAACGAGAAGCTAGTGTTCTTTATCAGTTACAACATCCCCAAATTCCCCGCTTTCGGGAACTTTTACGCATTAATTTACAAGGTAAAGAATCTCTCTTTTTAGTGCAGGATCATGTAGCTGGTGAAACTTATAATTCTTTATTAAATACTCGCAAACAACAGGGTTTAAAATTTACAGAAATTGAAGTTCGTCAATTATTAGAACAACTTTTACCAGTTTTAGAATATATCCATAATGTAGGTGTGATTCATCGTGATATTTCTCCTGATAATTTAATCTTGAGAAGTGTGGATCAATTACCAGTTTTAATTGATTTTGGGGGAGTAAAACAAGTCGCGCAAACTGTTGCTTCTCAATATTATCAATCTGGTGAAATTACATCTGGAAGTAGTGGAACTTTGTTAGGAAAAATCGGTTTTGCACCTCCTGAACAAATGCAAACCGGTTTAGTATATCCTCACAGTGATTTATATGCTTTAGCTGTGACAGTGTTGGTTTTACTGACAGGGAAACTACCACAGGATTTAATAGATACACAAAATTTACAATGGCTATGGCGGCGAGAAATTAGCCTTAGTCCTTTATTGGGGGACATTTTAGATAAAATGCTATCTCCCAGACCAAGCGATCGCTACCAGTCAGCCCGTCAAATTTTAGACGCACTGAATGGAAAAGCGGTTAATAACACTCCTAATAATACTCCTCCTGTCGCACCTACAGTATATCCAGCTACTCAACCCCCAAAACCCACAACTTCCCCAACCACAGCAGGAACTGTTGCAGTTTCTCCTCCCAAAACTCCCGCACCTCCACCAGTTGCTACTCCCACACCCCAAAATACAAGTATTTGGACGGCAACTAACGTATTTATTGTTACGATAGCTTTATGTAGTAGTATTGGTTTATTGTGGTGGGGTATTAGTAACCGTAGAAACAACCAATATGGAAGTAACCCGGATGTTACATTAAGTCCTACACCGAGAGATACCCCCACCAACTCAGGAAATAACTATTCACCGGAAGAAAGAGAACGCAAACAAAGATTAAGCGATCGCCGTCAACAGTTGGGTATAGATAATAGCTTTTATGTGAGCTTAATCAATCAACTCTTTTGGGAGAAAAACCCCAATATCCAAGGACGTACACTCAAAGATACACCAGAAGACGAAGATTTACGGAAAGAATGGGATCGCATAGCTTCCCGAACCCTAGATAAACTGTCTCTTTTAAGTAGTAGAGCGCGTAGACAAATGGGAACTTATACCCCAGCAGAACGCGATCGCTGGAAAGTAGAAGTTAACCGCAGAAACGTCAGCAGTCGTGCTTTGTATGACTTAGGTGATGCAACCTTTTTCCGCGTATTTCCTGAATATCGGGGTAAAAATTTTATAGAGCAACCTATAGGACAAGTTTGGCACGCCTTTGTTAGTGATAAACTCAATGCTATCCTTTCTAATAGTGCCTTTGCAAGAATAGTATTTGATCCTGGGACTACAGGTAAAACAGTTAGTGGTAATCTACAACCAGGAGGAGGTAAAGTTTTCATCGCTGGACTAGCAAAAGATCAAATAATGGAAGTTAAACTAGATGCTAGTTCTCAGGTGTTATTATCTATTTATTCTCCCTCTGGTAAAGTCACATTTTTAGAAGATTCTACAGTGCGGACTGTATCCAAAACATTACCAGAAACTGGATTTTATGAATTTGTCGTAGTTTCCACAGCTTCTAAATCTACAGATTATCAGTTAACGGTGACAGCAGAAAATCCCCCAGAACCAGAACCCACACCTACAGAAACACCTACAGAAACACCTACTCCAGAACCCACAGAAACACCAGAACCCACACCCACGGAAACACCGTAACCAGTAAATGGGTAGATAGAAGTTTGTAAACCGCAAAAAATTCCTTGATGCTTATGAGTGAAAAAATTCAGACCGAAAAAGACAAGTTACACTCAAGTAACAATATAGAAATAAATCAAGATATCGAAACTGAAAAAGTGCTATGTCCCCATTGTAAACGCACTGCTACAAATGGGATTAAATGTAAAGGAATTTGTGTTGCTGATAGTGATTATTAAGAATTGATAATTGATAATTGATAATTGATAATTGTTTAACTCAATGTTTAAAACCTCTCCGTGTCAGGAGAAAAAAAGAAAAAATTTTCTCTGACAAAGAGGTAATTGTCAATTTTCCATTGTCAATTTTCCATTTTTTAAATTAGTTAAGCGTGTAAATTTACTTGTTCTTTCAACCAAGAGTCCACAGGTTGTCCGTCTTTACGTTTCAGTTCTATTTCTATTACCATCACTTCTTTAGAACCAGGAGGAGCAGGTTTTTTATGAAAAAAAATCTCATATTCTAAGGGGTTTTGATTATGTTCTTTTAACCAATCTTGCACTTTTGTTAAAGCAAAGAATGATTGTCCTTCTGCAAACATTCTGGTAATTTGCATTTGTAGGGTGTAAGGATTAATGCGCCCCATTGTTTACTCCCATTTTTTTACTTTTTTGGTATCTTCAACTATTATAATAGTTTTGTAGGTAAAATCAGGTATATTATGAACAACGATTTACTCGCTTTTTTTGCAGGTTTCGCTTTACTCATTACCTATCTCATCTTTTCTGCGCTAACGGAAATGGGTACTAAATTTCCTGGTAAAAGAGAGAATAGGTGACAGGTTACAGGTTACAGTTTACAGTTATTCATGATTTAAAATTAGCTAAACTACCAATTTTAGAGAATGTCAAAAATACCAGATCCACAAAAAAATCACATTAAAATTGATCCAGCAACTTTGGTTTTAATAGGATCAGCTTTGATACTTTTACCTTTGTTATTTGCTGGTTTTATGGGATGATCAATAGACATCTCCAGAAATTAAATATGCGGTTTCCAGAACCCTTTTAGAGACGTTGTATGCAACGTCTCTACATTCTTTTTCGGAGATGTCTAATGAACTCGGTTTGCTTTATTTATTCCATTGCTTCATTGACTGGAAAACGATCAATTAATTGCATTGCTCTTTGGGCATTTTGTCGTAAACTATCAGGAACAAAGGGAACGTGAGGAATTTGTGATAATAAGTCTAGGGTACGACGCAACAACCTAACTACATCACCTTCATCTAAAGTTGTATTAGCACAAAGTTGTAACCAGTCCATTCCTAGCGCCCATTGTTCAACTACTGCAATGAGTTCAAATTCTAACCAAATAGGTAAAGCTACGTTATGACGGTGTTGAATTTGAAACAGCTTGCGACGAATACCCCGGAGTTTGGCTAAAGCGTCTGCTGTTTCGTTACTGAGGTTAAAGCGTACTCTACTATCAGGGCGTGGTGTTTCTGTGACTAAAGATGCTGCTGCTGCTGCTAAATGGTGCGGATCTAAATTATCTAGCTCACCACTGGCGATCGCCAATCCTAACCATAACTCATTTTCACCCCGAATGGCTGCGGCCATTTGTCCCAGTTCTGTGGGTGTTAAATTATCTAACCCGCCAAAGTGCTGTAATATCTGAATTAAATTCAGAAATTCTTCCCAATGTTGCTGTGAGTGTTGTTGTACTTGTTCTTCTAACTCTTCTAGTTCCGCTTCTAATTCTACACAACGCGCTCGTTGTTTAAATATGTTGGCAATATTCCCTGATTTATGCAAGGCATGATTTTCTATTTGTGATTGTACCGCATTCACCCGACTCAGTTGAGCAGCTACTTCCGGTGTCATGTACATATATTCGCTGGGATCGGGTATACTTTGGGCGATCGCCTCTGTTGCTGCATTTCCCCGCACTGACTGACCTCGTTTTAAACCTAGTTCATCAGGTGGTAAAATATCCTCTGGTACTTCTACCCTGGGCATCTCTGCATATAAATCAATCACATCTGCTGTTGTCGCTACATACCAGCGGTTATCTTGTCCTAAACAAACCAAATAAGACGTAGGTCCAATTTCAGGAGCTTTACCATATAATATAGCTGTTAACGGTAATGTCGCTGTCATGTTTTTATCTTTCAAACTTAACAGCGTTCCCGTTACAGCAAAATCCAACATCATGGAAAGTTGCTCTTGTCTGTCTTCCCGTGCTTGTTCCTGTAGAGTTTTAAATATATGCCGTTCTACTTTTAACCGTTGGCGCAATTTTTCATAAAGTGCAATTTCATTTTCATCTACTGCGGCTAATTCTGATTCAATTTTTGCTAATTCTGCTTTGATGACTGCAATTTCATCATACTCTGGTTTTAAATACAAAGTCGCCATATACTGGCCAAAACTGCGTTCTATCAGTTCCTTCGCTTGTTCTAAGGTATGGGTTTGCAAGAGGTTCAGCACCATACCGTAGCTGGGAGTAAACTGACTCACCAAAGGATCTGGGGGAGATGTGGCTAAATAAGCGGCTTCTTTTGCACCTTCAAAGGGAGTTTGTAATGTCACAACGTGACCTTGTAAATCCATGCCCCGACGACCAGCACGCCCGGACATTTGCAAAAATTCTGAAGCTTTTAATAAACGGTGTCCGTTGTCAGTGCGTTTAGAAAGGGTAGAAATAACTGTTGTCCGTGCTGGCATATTAATACCTGCTGCCAGGGTTTCCGTTGCAAAAACAACTTTAATTAAACCTTGTTGAAATAGTTCCTCAACCAAAACCTTCCAAGCTGGTAAAATCCCCGCATGATGCGCCGCAATACCTCTATAAAGCGGTGCAATCTGTCCTGAACGTCCGGCTTCTGGGTTACGGGCTAAAAAATCATCAATCTGCCTACGTAATATTTGGGATTCTTCATTATTCACTAACCATAAATCACCCACCTCAGCAACGGCTTTATCACAACCTCTGCGGCTGAAAATAAAGAAAATTGCGGGTAACATATCCCGTTGGGCTAATTGACTCAGGGTATAAACTATTGTTGGTGGTTCTGGGCGATTACCTCTACCTCGTTCTCCTATACCCTTTTTACCACGTCTAATTAAACGTTGATTAATTTTAGTATTGCTTTCATTTAATAAAGGAAATAAACCTTTGGGGTTGCAAAAGTGAAATTCTAAGGGAACTGGGCGAAAATCAGAATAAATTAGGTCTGTGGGTCCATGAACACGATTTAACCAGTCCGTGAGTTGGTCACTATTAGCAACTGTAGCGGAAAGGGCGACCAGTTGGACTTCACGGGGACAGTAAATAATAGATTCTTCCCAGACTGTACCCCGTTGGCGATCGTTCATGTAGTGGCACTCATCGAGGACTACAGCCTCAACGCCTGTTAAAGAGATCCCGATTTGACCTATGGGTGTGCCATAAAGCATATTACGGAAAATTTCGGTAGTCATGACTATAATCGGTGCATCCCTGTTAATGGAAGCATCCCCGGTTAATAGTCCCACCTGATCGAATCCGAATTTTTCCCGAAAGTCGCGTAATTTTTGATTCGATAGAGCTTTAAGTGGTGTGGTGTAAAATACTCGTTTACCACGGGCTAGGGCGCGATAAATAGCGTATTCCCCAACCAAAGTTTTACCCGATCCTGTGGGCGCACAGACAACCACTGAGCGGCCAGCATTGAGGGAGGCGATCGCATCTAGTTGGAATTGATCCAACTCAAAAGGAAAAATCGATCCTAAATTAATTTCTGAAGAGGGTGCGGTGTAGTTCACTCAATCATCTTTTGCATCCAGACTATCTACTATCATAACCTGATTAGGGAATAGGTGATGGGTAATTGGTAATTGGTAATTGGTGATTCTGCTTGTTCGCTGTTCCCTATGCTGCTGACTGTTTCTGCAATTTTGCGTAGCACTCCACACACAGACTCTAATTCACTTCGAGTAGTTAGAGGTGCAAACACCCGTGAAATAGCATACTGCTGATTTTGGACTTTGACAAAAACAATATCATCACCATTAGTTAACATTCCAAAAGTAGGTAAATCAGTATTTGGACTGGACATCAAGTAAGCAAGAGTTTGGGGTAATGCCGACCAAACTGATAACATGGTTTTTTTGGACTCTAAAACAATTATCCAAAGGCGATCTTTCAATACTAAAATATATATTTGACCCTGTAGAGTTTCTTCGCTATCGGTTATTGTAATTTGTACAGATTCTTCAGCCTTGATGCGAAAAGGTGGATCATGCAAACCTGCAACGGTCAGCAATCGAGAGACAAGTAATAGCATTACTGTACTTTCTAATAAATGCCCACCGGAACGATGATAAATATAACGCTGCCAGAGAATTTCTAGATTAGTGCGGTCATTAGAATTAATCTCAGGTAGTTGATCATACCATTCTGTAAAAAAATCCTGAGATTGACTGCGAGTTAAACCAAATCGTTTTTCTGCTTCAGCTATGGTGGTGATGGTTTCAGTAACGGCTAGTCCTTGCATGGTAGATTTTTTCCGGTAGCTGTGATTATATTGTCACTGCAACTTTACCAACTTCTGTGGATGGTTCGGGTATGGGTTGTCCATCTTCTTTCAATACTTCTAAATACACTTCTATAGCTTCTTTAATATTTTCCTGTACTTCTGCTAAAGTATCCCCAATGCTGACACAACCGGGTAAGTCAGGAACATAAGCACCCCAGTTTGTCTCACCACGTTCATAAATTACTGTGTATTCAATCATTAGACATCTCCTAATTTTGCTTGCTTCCAAATTGATGAAAGTGTACCTATGGGAATATCATCACTTGGTTTTCCAGGTACAACTACAATACCTGATTTATTTTCATTTTTGAGGATACGGTGACTACCTCTAATCCAATCTATATACCACCCATCATCTTCTAGGATTTTGAGAACTTCTTTAACTTTCATTGTTTACTATCATAGCGTGATTAGTGATTTAATAAATTTTTGGTAAAAACACTACTATATCAAGTATACTATATTCAATCTACGAAATCAAAAATTTTAGTTATTTATTAAGTTAATTTAAGTAGTTGTATAATTTATAGTCAGGTAAAAATGGAAGATAGAGAACTTTTAAAATTCTACAAAGAAGGTAAAAGAAATTTTAGTCATCATAGATTATATAACAGAAATATTGAACTTGATAATATATGTGATAGGGTTATTTGGACTGATAATGCTTCCCCAAACTTTAGCAATGAAAACCTGGCAGAAATTATTTTAACTCATTCCAACTTATATCATGCAAACCTAAGTGGTACAAATTTTAGTGGTGCAAATTTAGTTGATACAGACCTTAGAGATACAAATTTATATCATGCAAACCTTAGTGGTGCTAATTTATCTGGTGCAGATTTAACCAATACTTGTTTAGATGGGGCTATTTTCAAAAATGTTATTATTGATGAGAAAACCAAGATTCATAAAAAATATTATTTAATTTCGCAAATTCTTAACGAAGAAGTAGTAGTTGTAAATCTCTCTGGAGTTGATTTAATAGGTGCTAATTTAGATGGTGCTAACTTAACTAAAGCTGACCTTTCTAATGCAAATTTGCACGAAGATAGGGTTAATAATGCTTCAAAAATATATCAAAATAAAATTCTTATAACAAGACTAAAAAAAGCAATCTTAACAGAAGCAAATTTAGAAAATGCGAATTTGGGAAGAGCTGATTTGAGAGGAGCAAATTTAACAGGGGCAAATTTGAGAGGAGCAGATTTAACAGAAGCAGATTTGAGAAAAGCAGATCTAACAGGGGCAAACTTGATGGGATCAAACTTGACTAGATGTAGAATTAGGGATGCTAACTTTTCAAAAGTTGATTTTAGAAACACTGATTTAACCAATACTAAAACCAAACTTACAGGTGCTAAGTTAAAAGGAGCATATTATAATGATGAAACTAAATTCCCTGAAGGATTTAATCCCAAATTTGCACAAATGATCCATGAAGATGATATTAAAACTAAAAAATATCATAATTCCGAATGGATAGAATTATTAACCAAGAAAAAAGTTAAAACAGTAAAATCTCCACCACCACCACGAGAAGGACAACAAGAATTTAAAGAAGAACTAAAAGAAACTTATGGTTATAGATGTTTAATTAGTGGTTGTCACATTGAACAAATTATTGAAGCAGCACATATTATTCCTTATCGGGATCTTAATTCTCATGATGTTGCTAATGGCTTACTTTTGAGAGTAGATTTGCATAGACTTTTCGATGCACACCTCATAGCTATTCATCCAACAACCAGAGAAGTATTAATATCGGAACAAATAGCGAAAGACTATCAAGATATTAGAGGAATAAAAATAGCAAGTTGTTTAACTGGTGAAGATGCTACTAAACAACAGGACGCGCTAAGATATCATTGTGAACAATGTAATTGGATAGATAAACAACTGTTGGAATAACTCAGAAATTTGATATAATCAATTTGTCTATGGAGATATGAATATGACTGTACAATTTACTAATTTCCGAAAGTGGAGGTAAACGATGAATACTACAAATGATTCCCCACATTTGGATAGTTCATCGGAGGTTTTAGAATCTGTGACTGAGTTACAGAACCACCTTAATGAATTACTCAAGCAACTATCACCAGAAAGATTACAGGTGTTGGCAGATTTTGCGGCTTACTTAGCAAATGCTGAAAGCGAAGCAGCAACACAAGAACTTTTGGCAATTCCAGGATTGCTAGAACGAGTTAAGCAAAATCAAACCACCCCTAAAACCCATTACACAAACTGGAGAAACCTTCGATCTGATGTATGAAGTTCTTCTCCATCCCGATGCCCAAAAGGTTTATGTCAATGCTGACAAAGCCCTAGCCAAGAAAATTGCTAGATGTTTGCAGCAACTAGAACAAAATCCCCGATCGCATCCCAACATCAAAGCCCTCAAGGGAGGTTACGCAGGGTTTTATCGTTATAGAATTGGGGACTACAGAGTTATCTATTCGATAGAGGATGAAGTGGTGCAGGTATTTGTTGTGGCGATCGCTCATCGTGGCGAAGTATACGAACAGTGAATGTGATTTGGTGCGTCTAATAACACCTAATATTTTAGCCATCTCCCAACCACCAATCACCAATCACCGATCACCCTTTCCCCAACTCTTGAGAACGATGAGCAGCAGCTTTCACCGCTTCAATTAAAGCAGAACGAAAACCAGCCTTCTCCAACTCACTCACTCCCGCAATAGTCGTTCCCCCCGGACTGGTAACTTGATCTTTCAACTCTGCGGGATGAATGTTACTTTCTTCTATCAGTCTTGCTGTTCCTAATACTGTATGTAAAGCTAACTGTTTCGCTACTGCTCTGGGTAAACCCGCAGCCACGCCACCATCGGATAAAGCTTCAATCATCAACGCCACATAGGCAGGACCACTACCAGATAAACCTGTCACTGCATCCATCAGCGTTTCTGGAACTTCCACCACTTCCCCCACTGCCGTAAAAATTTCCTTAGCGGTTGCTTGATGACTGGGTTGAGCATAAGCACCCGTACAAATAGCCGTCATTCCTGCACCCACAGTAGCTGGGGTATTAGGCATAGCGCGAATAACTGGCAGTTCGGGAAAAGCCGCTTCTAGCTGTTTTAAAGGCACACCCGCCAAAATAGAAATAATTAAAGGTGTATTTTGTATAGGTAAAATATCTGCTAATTCTTGGGCGATCGCACTTAATATTTGTGGCTTCACCGCCAACATGACCGCCTCTTGAGCCTGAGACAACACCAAACTATTATCAGTTGTCACATTTACCCCATATTGCTGCTGTAAAAAACTCCTACGAGCCTCCTGGGGTTCACTCACTATAACTTCTGAACCTTGATAAATGCCCCGTGCAATAAGGCGGGATAATAGAGCTTCACCCATTACCCCACCACCAATCAAACCAAATTTAATAATCATTTAGCTATTTAGTCATTAGTCATCAGTGGTTAGTCATTAGTTAATAGTCAACATGACAATAAAGAACCAATGACTAATTCAACTTCATTATTATTGTGCCATGCGGTTAGGTTCGCTGCCCCAAGTGGGAGTAGTACCTGTAGGACGAACGGGACGTACTGGTGGTTGGGGTACTTCATGTAAAAATCCGCCTTGGGTGCTGACTTGCACACAACTGGGTGTGAACAAAAAGATACTTTCACCAATCCGTTCTTGATGTCCATCTAAAGCATACGTACCACCGGCAACAAAATCAACTGCCCGTTGAGCTTGATCCGGGTCCATAATCGTCAAGTTTAATACTACAGACTTACGCTCACGTAATGCTTGAATTGCCTGGGGCATTTCTTCAAAAGTGCGAGGTTCAAGGACTAAAACTTCAGAAATTCCATTAATTGCGCCTGGCATACCAATCACATTACTCATAGGCTTTGATCCTGCTGCTGCTACTTCATCTCCCATTGTAGAGGAGTTTTCACGCCAACGTCGATTAGGAGCAGGAGTTTCTTGTGGAGCAGGTTGAGGATTTTCTTGCTGATACAGATTTTGGTAGCTATCGGTATCTGGTTCTTCCTCGTAATACTCGTATTCTACCTGCTCGTTCAAGCCCACAAAATCTCGAAGTTTGGAAAATATATTGTTCATTGTCTACGCTCCCAGTGGAAATTACCTTAATTGATCCAGATTTAAATTGTGGTAGCCCTAGTAAGTGCTGCTGCCTTGAGCAATTTCATTGCTATTTGTATTTTCTAGTACAGGTTTTCATGAAGAAAAGACTGTTCTAGAAAGAACTTTATATGGACATAACAATGAGTTAAAATTATATCCTAAAGATGGAGTTATGAAAAGTTCTTTTCCTCTAGTTTTGTCTTAGTATTTACATTTGTCAAGTATATAAATCTAGCTACTTGGTTTTCTCTAATAGGCACTGACGTAATTGTCAGTGCTGAGTTCTTTAAGATACGGTATTATCCGGTGAGATGTGGGAAATTTGGGAGCGATGCCCAAACAAAATAGTCCCTAATCTGACCATTGTTGCACCTGCTTGGATTGCCAATTGATAATCCCCAGACATACCCATAGATAGATGCTGCATTGTGATATTACCCCATTGTTGTGAGGCAATTTCTTGGGCAAGTTTATGGGTATGTTTAAACACATTCAAAATTTCCCCCTCATCCAAACCCAGAGGCGGAATTGTCATCAAACCTTGAATTTGCAAATTTTTACATTGATCAAGTGCTGCCAAGTCTGCTAATAGTTCTGGGATTATCCAACCAGACTTGTGAGGATCAGGGAGAATTTTGACTTGTAGGCAAACCAGGGGACTCACTCCTAGCTGTTGCGCCAGGGTATCTAGACGCTGGGCTAGATGTAGATTATCTACAGAGTGAATCCAATTAAATAATTCCAGAGCTTTTTTAGCTTTGTTACTTTGTAAATGTCCAATGAAGTGCCAAGTAATATCTGGCAGATCCTGTAACTCCTGTTGTTTACTGGCAGCTTCTTGGATGCGACTTTCACCAAAATCACGAATGCCCGCGCTGTATGCTTCCCGCATCAGTTCGGTTGGTATTTGCTTACTAACAGCAATCAACCGTACTGAAGGCGGAAGTTCAGCACGAATGGTAGCAATACGTTCACTAATTGAACTTGTCATTGGAATGTTCGTTGGAAAACACTTTGAAGCTGATCGTACTCCTGTGGCTTGCCACTGCGACGCAAAGTACGCAAACGATTTTCCAGCATCATTCTGGCTTCAGTCCGGCCAATAGACTGAAATTTAATACCTTTAACGTCATTTGTTACCAAAAAAAATAAGCGTTGGGCATATAGTGTAGTAAACAGATCCTGGTTATCATCAACCATACAGATCCTATATAGTAAACCCCACGTTGGATGATTGATGTAAGTTTCTGAGTAGTCTGGATTCATTTAATAGTCAAGGTTTGGAGTATATATTCTTTTTTCGCAGTCTCACACAATCATTCCGACGATAATAAGCAGTCTTCGGCCAGAATTTTTTTTGGCTGACAATGCGAAACTGTGGATCAGTTATCAGTTATCAATTATCAGTTATCGCCATTGACTGTTAACTGTTCGCTCCTGCCTCCTGCCTCCTATGAAGTTCCTCAGAGTGAAAACCAGCTTTTGGACTTCTCGTTGCATGGGCTTGTTTCCATCCTGCCATAATTCTCGCTTTATGGCGCAAATCTCAGCCGATGTTGTTGTTCTGGCTGGGGTGGGGTTAGTAGCTAGTTACGATTTTCTTAAATATAGGACTTATGCAAGATTGGACTCAAAACCTGATTCTGACGTAGGGGTAATTCATGAATTACCCCTACTTTCATTCTGTTTTGCGTAAGCCTCCTGGGGCAACCACGGGGGGATTGCCCCTACTGCCGCTGATCTTTTTAGGTGGTAATTAATTTGGCAGCAACCATGAGTTCAGGTATATTAATCACACCCCGGAAGAAAAAATCGCTGAGAAGTTGCCAGCCTCTGAGAGTGAAAAACTGTTCCCGTAGGGTTGGTCTGGCTGCTGGATAAAGCTGTCGCCACAGTAGAAGATCCCCACGAGTTAGACACCAATCATCACAACGGTATCTGTCTACAGAAAAATTCGCGTTTTCAAGTAGTGTAAATATATCTTCTTGACTAAAAGCATGGAGGTGATAAGGATCTATATGTCGGGTTTCACCAAGTGGTGCTGACAGCAGTAAGTCACCTCCGGGAATTATCAAACTGCGAAGACGATTTAGAAATTTTGCAGGATAGGGTAGGTGTTCTATCGTCTCGAAAGAAACAATCACGTCGAATTGCTGTAACCACTCAAAGGTCAGAGCATCAGCACAGACAAATTCTACATTGTTTTCTTGATAGTGGTTTCTGGCGTATTGTATGGTTTCTGGGCAGATATCTACCCCGACTACTGCGATCGCCCCTGCAAGACGAAGCATCTGACTACCGTATCCTGTACCACAGGCGATATCCAAAACTCGTTTACCTTGTACATAAGTTGCCGCAGTTTCGTAGCGTCGCAAATGAATTTCAAAAAGTTTTTGACTTGCTGGATCGCTGGGTATCTGTTTGGGAATTAGACGTTCCCAAGTGAAGGGAAGACTATCTAAAGTTGTTACCGATTGACTGGGGAGATTGTGTTTATATTTCATAATTTTTAACCTATTTTAACCCATTTGATCTAATGCTTTCAAGTCCAATGTTTGCAGCCATTTCTGTGTGCGTCGCATTCCTTCGTCTAGGTCAATTTTTGGTTGATAATTTAATACACTTTGTGCTTTAGCAATGGAATAAGCATGGGGACGAGTGATAAAATCTAAGGATTCCGGTAAAATATCAGGTTTCTTGCCAATTAGTTTTAGCCCTTGATGGCGCAGTTGCAACAGAAGTTTGAGTTCATTTTTAGGCAGAGAAAGAGGTGCAGGTAAATCTGCAATTTCCGCCAACCGTGTAAAATATTCTTTCCAAGAAGTTTCTTGTCCGTCAGTGATATTAAATATCTCTCCAGATGCTTCTTTTTCTATGGCTAGAAATATAGCATCAATGAGATTGTCTATATATAAATGGTTAATTACTCCCTGCCCATTGTTGGCTAACCTAAATATTTTTTGGCGCATCAATTGCAGTGGCCGAACTACCCAGGGATAGCTTCCTGGTCCGTAAACATCTCCTGGTCTGAGAATAATAATGTTAAAATCTGGGGGGAAATTAAGTTGCAAAAGTGCATTTTCGCTTTCTATTTTTGTCTGACAATAGGGATGATTTTCGGCAAAAATTGGATCAGCTTCGGTGACACGATCAGGATAATTAAAACCGTAAACAAGAACACTGGAAAGATGAACAAAGGTTTTCACACCTGCATTGTGAGCAGCTTTGGCTATGTTAACAGTTCCGCCCACATTTACCTCACGAAAATGCTGGAGTGATCCATGTTCTTTGACAATGGCTGCTGTATGTAAAACAATATCAACTCCCTGACAAGCTTTTTGCACAGTTGCAGGATCAGTTACACTGCCAATAATGACATCAGCGCCTAATTTTTCAGCTTTTTTAGCTTTTATTTGGGAATGTTGCAGCCCACGAACTTTCAAACCTTTTGCTAGGGCTATTTCGGTGGTACGTAAGCCGATAAACCCACCGATTCCAGAAATAAGAAGTGTTTTTCCACAGAGGTTCATAGCAATGATTATAAGTGGGTCGGCGTAAAAAAAATGAAACAATTCTCAATTATCAATTATCAATTGATAAGAATGGTGCTATTTGTTCGGGTTTAGAGTAATATTGCATTTTCAGTAAATTCATTTTTGATTCCTCTATACACCTGACTCCATTTATGGGAAACCGTTCCTAATAAATGAGATGCAACTATTTTATAAGGATAAGGATAATCTGCCTTTGGTTTAATACACTCCCAATGAATCTCAATTTCTGGTGTATTGAGGGATTTTGTAGAAGATTGAATTGCACGATTCACATCTCCTGAATGTGATTAATAAACTATCAGTAAACGTTTCGTTAATTTTTAAATCTGGCATTTTTTGTTGAAAGAAAAGTTACTTTTGTAAAACATAACAAAGGTATTCTTGATCTCCATTTTTAAATGCTTCATACATGGGAGTTCCTTGGCATCCAGCAAACCAGTTGGCGACTATGTGTAAGTATTTAGGAATATACTGGTTAATTATTTTTAGCTTTCTTTCATTTTCTAAATCCATAGCTTTGAGAATATTAGGGGTTATTATTTCCGATTTTAAAATTTTAAAACCAGTATTTTTTAATGCTATGGTTGTTTTTTCAATGTCTTGTTTGGGGCGAAAATCAGTAAATAAAAAGTAACCATTTGGGCGCATAATTCTAAAAACTTCAGCGAAAAAACGTTCAGGTGAACCGTAACAATGTGATGATTCAACATTAACGACTACATCAAAGGAACAATCATTAAATGGTAGAGATTCTGCATCTCCGAGTTGAAAATTTAGTTGGGGAACAGAATGTGCTTTTTGACAGAATGCTATATTGCTTTTGGAAAAATCAACCCCGGTCATTGTTTTTGGTTGTAAATGACGGGTAATATATGAAGAACCACCACCACGTCCACATCCTACTTCAATAACATCCAATCCTTGCAGTGAAATAGCATTGGCAACATGATGATAAAGTTGAAGACAATAACGTTCTTCTTCTTCAGATGGGTTCAATTCTAGTTTTTTGGTATTCGGTTCTACATCTGCATAACCATAGTTGATAAAAGTAATTTTTATGTTGCTATAATTAGCTGCGAAAAGGTTATACCATCCTTTCCAAAACAATCTTCTCAAGGGATAGTGATTAGGACGAGATATAAAGTTATTTAACAAATTTTCAGGCAGAGAAGTGAAATTATTCAACATCTTGAACTCCCAAGTAATAGGTGATTAAAATGAACAGGTTTAAAGTGAGTTTAGCTGGAGATCAAGGCAGCATCCCAAATGTGTAAATTTATTTTTATCTATGGAAATAATATGCACTAATATCCTGATATGATTGCACCGCAAAGGGCGAAAGAACGCAAAGGTAAGAGAGTTTCAGAGAGTTTTTGGTGTGGCTGTGTTGATTTTTTTCAAAGTTGGGATACTTCCTAAATCAATTTTTGGATATCAGTTTTTTTCAACCATTCATGAGTACGACGCATTCCTTCAGTCAAATCAATTTTTGGTTGATAACCCAGCATAGTTTTTGCTTTGGTGATGGAATAGGCATAAGGACGAGTGATAAAATCTAGTGATTCTGGCAGAATATCGGCTTTTTTTCGCAACAGTTTTTGACCTTGGTAACGCACTTGCAACAATAATTTCATTTCATCTTTGGGTAGAGAAATAAAAGCTGGTAAATTTTCTATTGCAGCTAATTTTGTAAAATACTCTTTCCAAGAAGTTTCTTGTCCATCTGTGATATTAAATATTTCTCCAGATATTTCTCCCGATGGTTCTTTTTCAATTGCCAAAAAGATAGCATCAATGAGGTTATCTATATAGAGATGATTACTTACACCTTTACCATCATTGGCATAAGCAAATAAATTTTGACGCATCAATAAAAGTGGACGTACTACCCAAGGAATACAACCGGGACCGTAAACATCACCAGCGCGGATAATAATAATATTAAAATCTGGTGGTGCATTCAATTTTAAAAGTGCAGATTCTGCTTCTATTTTCGTTTGACAATAGGGGTTATTTTCTCCACAAAGCAATTCTGATTCTGTCACTTGATGAGGATAGTTAAAGCCATAAACTAGGACACTAGAAAGATGCACAAAAATTTTCACACCAGCATCTTTGGCGGCTTTTGCCATATTCATTGTACCACCAACATTTATTTCCCAAAATTTCTTGATATTGCCTGTTTCTGCTGCCAATTGTTCGGTATGAAAAACAATATCTACTCCTTGACAAGCTTTTTGGGCAATGGCAAAATCAGTGATGTTACCAAACAATAAATCAACATCCAAATTATTGGTATTTTTTCTGTTCATAGAAGTTTGTAAACCACGAACTTTCATTCCCCGTTCTAAAGCTAATTCAGCAGCACGTAAACCAATAAAGTTATCTATTCCCGTAATCAGTAATGTTTTTGAATTGATGTTCATAATTCTCACAAATTACTCAATTTTTTAACTAGGAAGATTAATAACCCAATTACCTATTCCCTATTACCTATTCCCTATTCTCTGTTCCCTATTTCCTATGAATTATCAATTGATTTTTGCTACTTAGATTTGCCTTGAGAGAAGCAAAATGTTGTCCACCTAATTCAATTTGTTCTGCTACACATCCATTTTTTAATCTATCAACTAGATAGTCCATATCATGAGCAATAAAATTTGTGCCATGATCTGGTTCGATCAAACTAACTAATTTGATATTTTTTGTTTGTTGATTAGCTAAGTTAGAAAAACCTAAAAAATTAAAGACTCCTGATTCATAAGTTCCACAGGGTACAGAAGGATTATCAACACCAAAGCAATATTCATTTTCTTGAAACCAATCATAAGCAGGATAGCCATGAAAGTGAACAATTGGCGCACCATTGGCAATTAATTCTGGTGTATATAAGGCAGCACCTAGAGTAATTGCCAGCATAACATAGATATCATAGGAAGGTTTGATATCTGATTTAGTTGACTGATTGCCTAGTGGTAATTGCAGATGTAAATTATTTTTTAACGCAATGCGAAGGATATCTTGCTCAATATTTAAATCTGTTTTATTAGAACCTGAACGAGAACTAAGTAACCAAATATCAGGGATTTGTTTAAATACATATTCTCCAGCGATGAGGATTTTAATATAACGTCTACCTGTTTCATTTGTACGAATTTCATTACTACTAAATCCCGCAACAGGTAATAAGTTTTCCCATTCAGCAGCAGTGATTTCTGGTTTTCCTACATAATAAGGTGGTTCTGCATAAGCGACAAAACCATAGGAAACTCCCGTTCTACCATTGACGATGACATTAACAATATCTCTGTGGGACTTTCTTTTAATAACTTCCGCTAGTTTAAAACCTGGTGGAAATAAACCAGTTGATGCTAGTTCTTGACCTAGTTTCACCAATTTATGAGCATAGCTAGATATATAAGGATTATATTCTCCGATTTCAAATCTATTCATTAACAGGGGAGCGATGGGAACAAAAACTTTAGGAATCAGAGATTTGGAAATAAAATTATCTATTTCTGTTCTCTCGAAAATAGAATCTGATAGATTCATATTGAGAATGGAAATTTTATCATTAGATACGCCAATGACAATTTCGGAAAATGTTTTAATGAGTGTATTGATGCCAATGCTAATTTTGTCTTGATACTTGGTTAAGGGATTTACAAACTCTTCATCTATTTCACCAATAATGATGACTTGAGTATTTGTTGGATCTTCGACATATTTTGCGGCATGATCTTCCGCCCAACTACTTAATTTAGCGATTTGAACAACAGACATTTTTTGCTGATTTACTAGCCAGGGATAAGATAAAATATAAAAACTTTCAGCTATAAATATTCCTAATTTTCTCAACCATGAATTAGGTCTTTCTACATCTATTACTGCATCAATTTCTGCTCGCACACCCTTGATTTTTAAAGAATGATTCCAATTAAATAGAGGAATTTTGATATCATATAAAATTTCTGTTGTTGCTTCCTGCCAAGGGATAACAGTAACGCCCAAGTTTTTTAACTTAATTGCTAATTCTTGGCGGAATTTAATAATTGTTTGATGATGATAACCATGAGGTAAAGGTCTAAATGTCACACTGAGATTTTGAGCCATCATGTTTGGGTTAATAATTGGGGGCTGATATCCTATAGGTGATTCACCTGCAAAACCACCTATTAACCTGCCAATAGTTTGTAAACTAATTCCTTGAATCAGAGGTTCAGAAGCTGATTTTGTAGCGATATTCATTTCTTGTAATAATGCCAAAATATCTCCTTTGGATGTGGCTATTTCCGCTTGTATTTCTGGTGTAATTACCCCTTTAGGAGAACGAATATTGAGTTTGTTATTTTCAACCCAAAATTCCACACCTTGTTGAGTGAGTTTCGCTAAAATTTCGGATGCGTTCATGACTAAATCTCCCAGTTTTTAACGAACTAAAAAGCATAAGGAAAAGAAGACACTCCGCTGAATGATGTTTCCTCCATTCGTGCGAAGTGTCAGTCTTAGAGGAGGAAAAACTTGAAAATCTGTAAGCATTCAGCTATTAGCCATCAGCAGTCAGCTAACACCAAAGAATCGCCAATTTATTCGTGTCTTTCTTCGTATCGTGTTATTTTGTGAAAAATGCTGGAAACTACAAGCTAAATTCTTACAAAAATGTTTATGTATTGTTTAAATCTGCAAAATTTCTGAGTCTGAATTTTCTAATTCTTCAGCTAATCTCTGTGCCAATTCTTCAATGGTGGGATAATACCACAAATGGATTAGAGATAATTTAAATCCCAAAAATTTCTCAGCTTTACTCGCAAGTATTATGGCTTGAGATGAATCTAAACCGTAGCTATCTAACGGTTCTCGAATATCTATTTCCTCTGGGTTAACTCCCAATATATGAGAAATATTATCTATTAGCCAAGCTTGAATATCTGCGGTATTAACGGCTGTTTTTACAGGGTGTTGATAAAGATTTTCGCTCATTTATTTATGCACCTCTAATTTTTGCAGTATTGGATGATAAATTAAGGATGTAACAGACAACTTGATTTACCATATCTTCCATTGTCTCCCGACTAATTGAAGGTTGAGAAAAAACGAAGTTTAACAGCATTTTGCCTTGAAAAGTTGCCACATGAATCACAAACATACCTGCATATAAAGAATGAGAACCTGCAAAACTGATCTCTTCTAGTTCTAATTCACCATACGATTTGGGAATGTTTACCTTGCCAATATTAGATACTGAAACTGTAGCTGCTACTTGTTGAGGAAAGAGAAAACAAAACTTGGTCAGATACTTGGCAAGTAATACCATATTAAAAATATCACCATGCTTAATTCCCAATTCTAAATTTTGTTTGACTTCCCTTGCTAATTCCCAAACAGATGTATTTTGGTTTATGGTGTGAAATCCCATCAGAGATGTAGCTAAAACAGCTAAGTTTTCCTTATTAATTGCAGGTTGCAAACGTCTGCGTAAATCAAGATAAGATAGACAATTCATGCAGACACTTTTTTGATTTGGTTTTATAATTTTTCTAGCTACTGTCAACATGAGTAAGGCACATAAAGCACTGTTGACTGTGGTATTTTCTAGCTGACATTGAGCAATAAAATTTTCAGTTGCATCTGCAAAAATTTGTTTATGGATAATTGCACAATTCCGTTGATAAATGGATACATACTTTTCAACCTCTAATGTTTTTGGTTGTTTCCAAAACTTTTGCAATCCAATTTTTAACAATAATAAAAATCTGCTTGTATTCCCTCTCCAACCTTGTGTATATTTGGGTAGTAGTTTTTCAATGGGTGGTAGTTGTTCTAAGGTGGTAACTTGTTTAATGGTGTCACCAGATGTAAGTCTTTGGTAATAAGTGAAAATTTCTGAATGCAGTTGAATACTGGATAAACCATCAGAAATTGCATGGTGCAAGGTGGAAATTAGATAATTAATTTTTGGCTCATCCTTGATAGTAACTATGACAACTCTCATTAGACATTTGCTACTATCAATTGCCTCATTCATTTCTTGATTAACAACTTCTTGCCATTGTTCCTTATCTAAATTTATAACTGTTTGCAAAGGGATTTTTTCTGTACCTATGGGTTGAAAATAAAAACGATTTTGAGAATGGATAATGCGAGAATTTAGACTAGGATGGCGATATTGAATAATATCTAAAGCCTGTCTGATAACTGCTTTTTGGAGGTTGCCGTTAATGCGACTAATAGTAACTAAATTCCAGGTTTTAGCACGGCTATTGAGGATTTCCATTGTTGCTTCCAGACTGCTTAATTCTCTGTTATCTGGCATAGTCATAATTTTTCTGGAAAATATTGACTGTATTCATCTGGAATTTGTAGTCCTTGAATTTTTAAGTTTTGGATGCGGTATAAAAATGTTGCTCCTGTCATAATGTGGTCAGCAACTTCTACCACTTTACGATTTTTTGGTTCAGCTAAGTATGAACCTCTCACCCAATCATTAAAGCTACCCATTGCCGGTCCACACCAAATTTGATAGTCAATTTCTCGACCTTTTTCTCCACTGTTAGACCACCGAGAAGACAATCCTAAATACCAACGAAAAATTAGAGCCATTTTCAGTTTAGGATTACTTGCAGCTTTGGTTAATTTATCTGGGTTGCGTTGGGATAAATAATTAACTGTTTCTTGCCAAATTTCTTGCACAGGCTTTTTCAAAATTTGATTTTCTAGTTTCTCTATTTCCGCTAGGGGAATTTCTTCAATTGAATTATAATTTTTGTATAATTCATATAATTTTTGAGCGCGGAGAGGAAAGAGTGTACCACGTTTGAGAACTTGCAATTTTACACCCATTTCAAACATATCTGCGGCGGGAGCCATCATCACATCAGCCATTTCGGCTTGAGCTAATAATTCTTTGGTGTATTCAGAAGTTCCGGCTTCAATGCAAGATTGATTTATAGAACCTGTGACAACATAAGCAGCACCCATAATAAAGGCAGCTAAGGCTGATTTTGGTGTGGAAATTCCGCCAGCTACGCCAATTCTGACGGGGTTTTCATATCTGTATTTATTTTGAAATTCATCTCTTAATTCTAAGATGGAAGGTAATAAACATATCAGGGGACGATTATCTGTATGACCTCCAGAATCTGCTTCTACTGTAATATCATCAGCCATAGGAATTTTGCTGGCAAGATTGGCTTGTAATTCACTAATTAAACCTTGTTCAACTAATTGTTTAAGGATTTTTGTAGGTGCAGGTTGCAAAAATTTAGTGGCAACTTCGCGGCGAGAAACTTTGGCGATGACTTTATTTTTGATTTGGATTTGATTGGCTGAATTTAAACTTAATCCTGCGGCTCGATAATAAACAATGTTGTCAGTTAAATCTAAAAATGCAGATGCTTCAACAATTCTGACTTGATGTTTGAGATATAAATTAATGCTAAGACGTTCAATTGCTGGTTCACTGGGACTATGGAGTAAGTTAAAAGCGTAAGGTTTTTGATTTAAGGCTTGCTGAATTTTGTTAATAGCAGTCTCGACACGGGAAGGGGATAAACCTCCTGCACCAAAGACACTTAAAATTCTTTGTTTACCTAGTGCAATTACCATTTCTTCTGATGCTATTCCTTGAGCCATTGCCCCAGTCATATAGGCATATTTTACACCATAAAAATCGAGAAACCTTGTATCACCTAGTTGTTGAATTGCTAAGGGTGGAACAGCCATTAACATTTCCATCTGGGCTGTTTTACCATTATTGACATGAGATAAATTACCTTCGTTTGTGATGCCAATTATCCCTTCATTTCTAACTATATAACATGGTTTTTCTAAATTCCTCAGTTTTAATTTAATTTGTTCTGCATCAAAGGAAACATTTTTAAAATTACCTTGCCAATTTTGATGATGGTTGATAAATAAGTTAGAAAAATGGAGATTATTTTCTTGATTCGATCTATTTTCTGTATTGTACATTTGAGCCAACCTCTTAACATCTAATGTGGTTTTGGGAACTCCGAAAAATAAATTATTCAATTAATTGATATTATCTAAACTTCCTGCACCTGATTCCTTTATCTATTAGTAAATTACCTTATTTGGGCGGGCAAGATGCCCACCCCACACATACACCACAAATACAGGTTATTTAATTTTTGCTCCTTGTTCAACTATCTTTTTGTAAATGCCTATTTTTTGTTGAATTAAACAATTGATTTGCTGTAATGATGCTTGGCGTGATTTTAATAAAAAACTGTGAGCTTTATTCATGAGTGCATTGTTATCACTCAATTTTTGATAGTGCAGATTAGAGGGATGATGGGTGATAGATTTTAAATCTTCCAGAGAAATTAAAGGTGGATTTTGGAAATTACTGTTGGGTTTTAATTGAACTTGAGTTTGACTATTTACCCCAGAAAGAGAATACAAGGGTGATAAATCTAATTCAACTTGATGGCTGACGAGTTTGGCTAATCCTCTAATAATTGAAGTATGATCATCTACTCCCCTTCTATTCATAGATACAGCGAGGTGTTCTTTTTCTTTGAGGGTTGAATTTATCCAGCGGGTACAATTGCTACCAACTCCTACTTCAATAAATATTCTGATGTTGTCATTGTAGACGCGGTTAATTAAACGGGGAAAATCAAGTTGTTGACAGAGACTTTTAGCAATGTTATGTCCTATAGTTTGACTATCAATTGTAATTGGTTCGTAATTTGCAGCCGAATAAAAAGTAGATTCTGGTATTTCTTGAATCGGCAATGTGTTAATTTTCGCAAGTTCATTGTACTCTGATTCCATTGGTTGACAATGAATTACATGATTTATTGATGTAGGAAAAGCATCACATTTTAGTTCTTCAATGACTCGTTTACAAGCTTGTATTTCTCCTGCAATCACAACTTCTTCGGGTGTGTTAATTAATGAAATATACACACGGTTTTCATGTTTGATTGCTTCCTTAACTTCTGATATTGGACATATAACAATGTAGTTACTCCAAAATTCTGGAACATTGCTATTTAAAGGTATCCCCCAAGCTTTACGAACTGCATTTTTCGTTCCTGATAGTTGGGTTTTAAATAAAGGAGATGAGTTCAAGTAATCACTGGTATTTTTAAAGCTAGTCCAAATACCTTGGGCTAACATCATGCTGGTTTCACCAAGACTGTAGCCAAAAGCGCATTGAGATTGAATTTGAAAATAATTTTTGAGAATTGCTGTGATGATCCCAGCAATGCCAACTTCTGCCTCCAGCATTGTTACTGGGTCATCTATTAATTGCTGTTCTATGACTTCTAATTGTCTTTTTGTCAGTTTATTGATGCTGCGGGGATAAATTATTTTTTCAATCTTAGCAACTCGTTCATAAACGTTGTTAATTACTGGATCGTCATAAATTTTCGGAAATAGTCGGAAGAGGTTACGACCTATGCCAAGATAAGATGTGAAAGAGCCGGGATAAACGAAAGCAATTTTACCTTTTTTTCCCTGTGGGTTGGCTGTAAAATAACTGCCAAGAGGAGTTTGCCAATCTTTGCCAGTCTCAAAGGCAATGTTAACACCTTGAATTGCCCGATCTATTTCTCTTGTTAATTCTTCTTGATTACGTGCTAAAATTGCTATGGTGTAATTTTGATTTTGATGTTTTTGATGTTTTTGAAATTCTCTAAATGTTTGGTTAGCTAGTTGGGATAAAGTAGGATAATTTTGCAGATTTTTTTGCAGTGTGAAAATTTTGTCTAGGAGTGAAGATTGATTTTTGGCAGCTATAGCAAATAAATAATAAGGGATTTGTTCTAAATATTTGCTGCTGCGTTCTATTTGACTGGGATCTTCTGACAAAATTAAATGTACATAACTGCCATCAGCTTCCATGCTATTAATAGCAGCTATTCTTCTATTCGCACCTGATTCTAAAAACCAAGGTTTAGATTCTGTGGCAACATAAAAAGGACTACCACGCCAAACATCTGGTTTTTTTACACCACTCCATTGGGGAACTGCGGGAATGTAGCGGTAATATAAACAAAGTGCTGTTTTAATTAAGCTGATAATTCCTGATGCTGTGTGAGTGTCACCAATGTTAGCCTTAACGCTACCTAAAGCACAATTGAAATAACTATTTAAATTTGTTTCTCCTGTTGTATAAGCTGTGATTAAACCTTGAATTTCTGCTTCATCTTGTTGGGTAATTCCACTAGCATAAACTTCCAGATAACCAATATCTTTGGCTTCAATTTCTGCCAGAGAAAAAGCTGTTTGACAAGCTTGGGTGACAGCTTCTGGTTGATATGGAGAATTTTGCAATACACTTAAAGCATCAATTACTGCATATATGCAATTATTCTCTTCTCTGGCTACATCATGAAGTTGCAATACTACTGCTGCTGCACCTTCTCCTGTTAAAGTTTCATGAGCGTTTCGGTCATAACTGAGGGTCTGTATATCTATGCGGTGATTTTCCTGTCTAGCAAAGTTCATTGCTGCTAATAAAACAGCATCTACTTGCTTATTTGTTAAGAGCTTTTGTGCTAAATTTAAGGCTGAAAAAACTGAATTTTCTTCAGCAAAAGCGGGACTTGTTGCATCCCAAAGCCGGGAAATATAGCTGGCTAATTTATCTTGGTGCTGAGTTTGGGATTTACTCACCATGATCACTGCAATTTTTGTATCTGGTCGCAGTTTAATATTTTTGAGAGTATTATCAGCCACTTTTAACATTAATTGTTGTTGTGGTGATAATTTTTCAATTTCTGCTAAGGGAATTGGTAAGGATGATATTTGACTATCGTTTTGACTATAATTAATAGGTGTAAAATATTGTTTTCCTTGGTAAATACTGCGTTCAAAATCGTCTAATTCTTGACAATCACTAACAAGACAATTCATGCCGATAATTGCCATTTTTGGAAGTTTATTTTGTGCAAATTCTTTCATGATCATTCTCCATTTTTCAGAATTAATAGAAGATATCACGCAAAGTCGCAGAGAAAAGAAGATTATTATCTAATGCAGAGATTCAGAGGGTAAAATCTACATTTTTGCTCTGTGTCTCTGCGTTTTTGCCTGAGGTATCTAACCTATTTGTTTGGTCAAAAGTGTTCCTTTAGCGCCAATCATGCGATTATAAATTTGTCCTTGTTGATTGTGGGTAATAACATCAGCAACTACGTTTGATTCTGTTTTGGATTTGACTTCACAAGTTACATAAAATGTTTCCCCAAAGGGAACGGGTGCAAATTGTTCAAAGTTGAGAATTTCTGAGGGTAAACAACCTATTTGATGAAAGTGTTGTGTCCAAATCCAGAGAGAATGAATCTGCACATCTGCTATATAGGGGTTGAATGTCTGCACTGGAAATTGTCCCTGTTGCTGTGCTGTTGGTTCTGGTAATTTACATTCAATGGTGAGTTTACCAGGACTAGCATTTAATACTGATTTTACGCCTTGAAAGATAGTTCCGTGAAATAGGCTACTTCCCCCATTTTGATATAGTAATGGATTGGTAGATAGAAATTGTTCATCTTGGTTTAAGTTCAACAATTCATAGTTAGGAGGTGTGGGAATTTCCCGTTTTAAAATCAGATTCGTACTGAAATGATATCTGATTTTTCCTTCGGGGGTGATACTGCTAATTTTAGCAGCTATTTGTATTTCTTTGTTTTCAATTTTAGCAATTTCTTGAATTTCTAGTGTGTATTCATTTGCTGAATTTTCATCAAAGACAATTCCTTTTAAAACTTTGAAGTTAGGACAACTAAAGGCTTTAAAACCGGGATATAGTTGTTCACAAGTGTTAGCCATCCATAATAGTCCACAAGTTGCGGGAAGCACGGGACGACCTGCTATAACATGATCGTGTAAAAATGGATTGGATGCTAATGTTAATTGACGTTTGATGTGATAGGTTTTTAAGTCACTGGGTAAGGTGGGAGGAATATAAACTAAGGGACTACCAATTACTACTTGTGTTGTATTTGAATTGGTATTTCTCAGTTCATTAACTAACATTTGTGTGCCGATTTCTAGGGGTATAGTTTCAATTCCTCTTTCTGCAAATGCTGTCTTTAATTCTGGTGATACCATGCCACTCTCCCAGGGACCCCAGTTAATAGCAACTACATGACAATGAGGGTAATTCTGTTTGATAATATGGGCTGATTTGTTGAGGATTTCGTTAGCAAGTGCATAATCTGATTGTCCCACATTTCCATAAAAACCAACTACTGAAGAAAATAAGATTAAATATTGCAGTTGGCTTGGTGGTACACAATGCAGCAGGTTTTCTAAACCTTGAACTTTGGCAGTGTAAACTGTTTCAAAGTCTTGAATTGTTTTTTTCTCAATTCGTTTATCAGCTAAGTTACCAGCACCGTGAATAATTCCAGTTATCGCCCCTAACCTTTCAATTACAGGTGCAAGTTTTTCTGTTAATAAATTTCTATCAGTGATATCTACACTCAAATATTCAGCTTTTCCTCCTGCTTTTTCAATGGCTTTTAATGTATTTTGAATTTTTCTTTGAGAGGAAATCAATTGATATTTTCTTTGCACCATGATGGGGGTTGGTTTTTCTCCTTTGGCGAGAAAATCCTCCATAATTTGCTGTTTTAATTCCGCTTCATTTTCATAACCCTCTGCCCAAACTGGTTCTGGTTCTGTACTGGAACGACCTAAAAGAATGAATTTACATTGAGATTCTTGGGCTAATTTAATCACACATTGGGCAGTGATTCCTTTTGCGCCACCACTAACTAAAAATACTTGATCTTTGGTAATGGGTAATTGATGATTAGTAATGGTTAATGGGGTAGGTTCTGCAACTAAAGTAAATCTACCTTTGTTGTTATATCCTACTTCTGTAACTAATAAATTTGGATCTTGCAATTCTGCAAGGATGTATTTTACCGATGTTTCTGCATTTAAATCAGGACTTAAATCCAGGGAACGACAAAATACTGTTTCCCATTCTTGATTTAAACTTTTAGTCAGTCCAAATAGTCCCGCACTAATAGGACTAAAATTATTGGTTTTTCCTAATCCAAATTCCCCATCTAACCGCGCAATGCTTAAAAAACAACTACGTCCTTTTGTTGCTGCTTGATTGAGTGATTCTTTGAGATATTTGGCGATTAAAAAGACATGACGGAGAATGGTTTTTTCTGTTTCCGAACTATCACTGAATACAGAGTGTAGATGAATGAAAGAACCTACAAGACCAAACTTATTAGAAATATCGGTTAACTGTTGCTCTAAACTTTCTTCTTGCCAATCATTTAATTTTATCTGATTAATTCCTACAGGTAAATCTGATTGCGTAGAGGGAAAGCTTAAAACTACAATTTTACAACCTCTACCTGTTAAAATCCTAGCTAATTTTTCGGTCGTTGGTGAACCATCATCAGTGATTAAAACAATGTGATTTTCAGGAATGGTGAAATCTAAACTATCAGGTTGGGGTAGTGGTTTTAATTTTGCTGGACTGCGAAGAATTTTGTGATGAAATTCCCGTTCTTTGACATCCTGTTTTTCTTGCGTCAACAACTGGGTTAAACCCTCAGCTTGATGTTGCATATACTCGGCAATTTCTCCCAGTGTCCGCAGTTGTCCTAATTCTTCTGGATTCGGTTTGGGTAAGTCGGGATAAAGTTCTAGCAGTCCTCCTAAAATTTCTACTCTTTTGATGGAATCAATTCCTAAATCTGCTTCAATATCCATTGAGAGTTCTAACATTTCTACAGGATAACCTGTTTTATCACTAACAATGTTGAGCAGAATCTTACTCAAATCTGTGGGGATTTTTATTTGTTGATTTTCAGATTTAACTAATACATCTTCGTTGGAATAAATGACAATTGCAGCATTAGTTTGTGTATCACTCAGATTGGTTGAATATGCCAAAAATTGTGGTTCATGTTCAACAGTTTTATGAGGAACTTCTACAAACATTTGTGCGGGTAATTTTTGAGTTTCTTTTGTTTCTGAATTCTCTACTTTTTGTTCTATTTTTTGATTTAGCAACTCTGGAACTAGAGTTTTTATATACTCGGCAATTTCTCCCAGTGTCCGCAATTGTCCTAATTCTTCTGGGTTGGGTTTGGGTAAGTCGGGATAAAGTTCTAAAAGTCCTCCTAAAATTTCTACTCTTTTGATGGAATCAATTCCTAAATCTGCCTCAATATCCATTGATAAATCCAACATTTCTACAGGATAACCTGTTTTATCACTGACGATATTGAGTAAAGTTTGGCTAAGATTGGAGGTATCAATATTAATTGAATTTTTGGAGATGACGGTGATGGTATTTGAATTTTCTGCTAACGTCTTCTCTGGTTGAGGAGGGGAAATAAACCTCTCCCCTAACCCCTCTCCTACAAGGGGAGGAGAAATATTAAAATCATTTTCGTTAATTAAGGTTTTTCCGTTTTCTTGTGCTTTTAGGAGATGTTTAGGAAGAGGTTGAGAAGGAGATTGGGGTTGATTTATATCATCAGTAATCTGCAAAAAATCATAATGTTGTTGCAGTAATTGAAAGTAATTATTGGCGTAGTCTTGCTGATAGTTCAAATATTTTTCATGTATGCGGATAGTTTCAGCTTGATGATCATGCAGCCGCATCATGCTACGTTCGCAACTAGAAATTGCTAGTTGTTGTGTTTGCGCTTGATGTTCATTTACTTCATCATTTGCTAACAACGAATATTGTTGTTGCATTAATTCGTAAAATGTCTTTGTGTACTCTGTTTGATTTTGCAAAGATTGTTCATGGGCGTGTGTAATATCACTTTGTTGGCGAGTAAATTCTGCTAATGATTGTTCTAATCTGTCAATAACTCGGTCGTAATTAGGAAGTTGAATTTCTACTTTTTCAACTTTTTCTAATTTGCCATTACTACCATTATTCACAGTCTGAGCATTACTGCTTTTTTCTACTAACACTTCCTGATTTTGAGGGACGGTAATTTTGTTATCCGCAACTGGTTGTGGTTGTGGGTGATGTTCATTAACTTTTGCTGTTTCCGCTTTGATAACATGACCATTTTCTAAGGCTTTAGCAAATGCTTTTTGTGCTTTGTCGGTAATATTTGTACTATTCAAACGCACATTCAAAATTTTCTTTTGATCCTTTTTATTAACTTCGGGTATTTTAGTTTCAATTTGGTAGGGATCTAGATTTTGCAAAGGTACACCAGCAACTCGCAACTGTATTATTGCTTCTCTTAATAGCAAATCGCTATTTTTGTGATAATTCCCATTTAAAGCTACAGCTATATGGGGTTTTTCTCCCAAAATTTCTTTCACTAAGTTGGTGAGAACATTTTTTGGTCCAAACTCAATAAAGCAATAACCACCAGCGGCATATATATTCTCAATTTCTTGTTGAAATAACACCTGATTTAACAAATGTTGT
This sequence comes from Sphaerospermopsis torques-reginae ITEP-024, assembly GCF_019598945.1. Classification (NCBI taxonomy): domain Bacteria; kingdom Bacillati; phylum Cyanobacteriota; class Cyanophyceae; order Nostocales; family Aphanizomenonaceae; genus Sphaerospermopsis; species Sphaerospermopsis torques-reginae. The sequence continues at coordinate 313,359 of NZ_CP080598.1, forward strand.
TGGAGAATTTTTTGCATTGCTGCGGGTTCATTTGGGTACAATTCTCCTGTGACATTAGTATAAACTGGAATCTGCGCTTGATTAAAAGTTACCTTTTCAATTGCTTGGGCAAAAGGTTTCTGGGCATGGGCTACTAATGGTGTATGAAAAGCAGCGGAAACTCCTAATAAAAATGTTGAAAATCCTTTTTCTTGCAAAACATTTTGCACTTTGCTAATTTCTGCTTTCTTCCCAGCTAATACTACTTGATTTTGAGAATTACAATTAGCAATAGCAACTTGAGGAAAGTCTTTAATTAATTCCGTTACCTGACTGACATTACCTTTAACTGCCAACATTCCCCCGGCATCAATTTCTGTGGGTGTGGCCATTGCTTGTCCTCTAGCTTTGACCAAGAAAAAATAATCTTCTTCACTTAAAACACCCCCCGCCCACAAAGCTGTTAATTCTCCAAAACTATGACCGGCAACAAAATTTGCTTTCAAACCTGCTTGTTGTAATATCTTGTACAACCCTGCACTAAAAGCGCCAATTGCTGGTTGTGCATATTCGGTTTTTTGCAGTGTTTCTAGTTGCTTTTGTTTATGTTCTGCATCAAAAACTGGTGGTGGAAATACAACTTCAGATAAAGAGTTTAACCCATCTTTGCAAAACAAATTATCTATCTGATTATAGGTTTGACGTAAGTTAGGAAAGTTAATGACTAATTCCCGTCCCATTTCCAAATATTGCGAACCTTGTCCAGAGAATAAAGCTACTATTTTTCCTGTAGTTTCTATTCCTTTTTGTCGGTAATAAATTCCTTTTGGGTGTTCCCAAGATTCAGATTGCGGTTTATTTTTTAGTAAGTCAATAATGACTGGTAAAAATTCCGTTGCTTGTGTCAAAGATGCTGCTACAAATCCGACTCTGGGATAATTGATGGGAATTTCTAATTTTTCAGATTCTGTAATTAGTTGTTGATAATGTTGTTCTTTATTTTCTGATTGTAGTTGTCGTTGGATATTCTCACAGCGAGATAATAATTCTGCGGTTGTGGGTGCAAATAATAAAATTGATTTTGCAGAATTGTGTAAACGATACGAGTGATCATGTTCATTGGTGTATTCCTCTAAAACAACATGATAATTTGTGCCTCCAAAACCAAATGCACTTACTCCGGCGCGTCTGGGTTGGTTACTAATCCAAGGTCTAGTTTCTGTGTTTAAATAAAATGGTGAATTTTCAATATTCAGTTTTGGATGTGGTTGAGTAACGTTAATTGTGGGTGGTAATACTTTATGATGCAATGCTAACGCTGTTTTAATTAAACTTGCAGCACCAGCGGCGGCTTTGGTGTGTCCAATTTGGGATTTAACTGTTCCCAAAGCAATATATTGTTTTTTAGGATTGTTGTCACTAAAAACTTCAGTTATGGATGTAAATTCTGTGGGATCTCCTACCATTGTTCCTGTGCCATGTGCTTCAATTAAACCCACAGTTTCTGGTGAAAAACCGGCATTTTCATAAGCACGACGGAGGGCTTTTACTTGTCCTTGGGAATGGGGGGCGTAAATGCTTTTATATTTGCCATCGCTGGAACTGCCAATACCTTTAATTACTGCATAGATGCGATCGCCATCTCTCACTGCATCATCCAGGCGTTTAAGTACCAACATTCCCACGCCTTCACCTAACATCATGCCATCAGATTCTGCATCAAATGGTTTAACTTTTTCTCCCGGAGAAACCGCAGGAGTTTTACTAAAACACAGATAGGCAAAAATCGAATTATCAGTATCAACTCCGCCGGTTATCATCATGTCGGCGCGATTTTCAACTAATTCGCTAATTGCCATTTTTAATGCACCTAAAGAACTAGCGCAAGCAGCATCAACTACACAATTCATACCGCCTAAATCTAGTCGGTTGGCAATACGTCCAGAAATCACATTAGCTAACATTCCGGGGAAGGCGTTTTCTTCCCATTGCACATAAGCACTTTTAATTTTCTCAATTACTTTTTGGGTATCTTCATCCGATAAACCGCTGTTTTTCAAAACTTTTTCCCACACTGGATATTGCAATCTTGAACCTAAAGGTACTGCTAATTGTCTACCAATTGCTACACCTAATATTACCCCAGTGCGTTCGCGGTTAAATTCTCTAGATTCACTATAACCAGCATCTTCCATTGCTGCTTTCGCAACTACCAAACCTAATAATTGAGAAATATCTGTCACCTCTAAAATATTTGGTGGTAAACCAAATTCCATCGGATTAAAATCAATATCTGGGATAAATCCACCCCGTTTACAGTAAGTTTTATCCGGTGTTTTGGGATCAGGATCATAGTAATCATCTATATTCCACCGAGAAGGAGGAACATCAGTAATACAATCTACTTTTTGAATAATTTTCTCCCAATATTCCTGTAAATTTTTTGATTGGGGAAATATCGAAGCCATGCCAATAATTGCTATGTTAGTTTGTTGCAATTGGCTATTAATTTTACTGTCTAAATTGGTGTGTTCTGTTTTGTGATCGCGCATATTTTTCTTCACCTTAATAAGCTTGAGCAAAGCCTTTTCACAATTACTAACTTCATCTTGCAATTGTGCTAACGCAGCTTCAAATTTGGCAGCAGCCATGACAATATCTTTGTTTATTGTGCGATTGACTTTTTTTGAGAAAGTTGTTATTTAAATTTGGTAAAATGCTTTGATCGGCGGCTCAAGCAAGGATAGTTTCATAGAAAAAACTTAATCCTCTTCCCTGTAACTTCAAATTGCCGCTAACTTATCTTGATATTAGACTGGTGACAAATCTTTTACAACTTATATGCAACTTAGATGCAACTAAATCAAGTTGGATGAAATCTAAGTTTGCTTGAGCTTGAGATATATTAATTCGTGAGCTTTTTGCTTATCCAATTACTATCAAATTTAGCTGATGATTTTTATTTGATTACAAAAGTTGCATATAAATTGCATATCTTTGAAGGTAGGGAATAGGGAATAGAAAGAACAAAAAAAGCTCAGGTACAAACAAGGATATTTATTCAACTAGTTATTCACTGATGGAAGTATTTTTACAAGTTTGTGAATTTTGCATCTATCCCAAAGCAGATTTTTTATCTTATTTAAATAAGATTTAACTAATATTTAAATTACTAACATATTTAATAATTGATGAAGCTATATCTTATAAGAAAAGAAAAATATCTGTAATTTTAATAACTACCGACTATATCTAAAGTATGAGAATAATCATTTTTGTGGATCAAAAAGCGTTTAAATTAGGTATTTAAGTATCAAATGCAAATAAACTATATTGATGAATTTTCAATCTGTCAAGCTACGTGCAAATTTTCTTGAATAAATTTGTTGCATAGGACTTGAAATTGATCATTAATCAGTTTATTGTGTGTGATTGAATGATGTAAATGTAAATCCATGCTGTTCGTTTAACGTAGTGGGTAGATCCAGAATTTAGGTTGAGTGAATATATAAATTCACTTTATTAATTCATCAATCTATCCACTCTTAACCACCCAGTATTGCAGTAAAAATTCATGCAATTTAACCAGATTGTGTGTAGATTGTGTGTAAATTTCTGCAACATGGTAATTACAAGAAACTATAAGGGCTTGCTGGCATGAGACTATCTGAATTAGATCCACTCATACCGCTAAATGAGTTGAGAGAAGAACTGCTGAAATTACCAAAAGGCTACTCTTTTTATGAAGATGAATTGGTAGAATTTCTATCACGACGTAGATGGCCAGAGAGCGATCGCCGAATTGATAGAACAACTTTTTGGCGGTGGCGCAATGACAACGGAATTGAACATCAAAAAGTATTCAGCCGCTTGGATATCCTCAAATTGTGCCAAATTTGTGATCATTATCGCGTGGATGGAACTCGCAGTGAATACTTGGCAATTATGAAAAAGAAAAAAGAAGTGATGCTCAACAAATAACCATGCACTTTGCAGGTGCAGCAAATACTAAATAGCTCTGCTCACAGCCGATACAGCTAAGGAATTGATGGATATATATCCATCTTCCTAGCTCTATCTTTACCAAATTTATCAAATATTAATAACCACAAAAAACATAAGAATTTAGGATTTAGGAGTCAGGAGTCAGGAGTCATAATGTTTGATCAATCGGTTGACTATCAAAAATTAATTATTAGCGTAACCGTTAAAAAGCTGACTGCTGACATCTGAATGCTGAGGTTAAGTTGCACCAACATTATCAGGGAATGCTATCAAGTGTACTGCTCTATCTCTTGGATTGATTTTATTGATCGAGATAGCAGCTTCTATTAACCCCATGAGGGGAAAAACAACGTGCTAATTGCCAATTGAAACACATAATTAAAGGCATAATTAAAGGCATAATTATGGTACACAAAGAAAAGCAGTCATTCGCAAACCCTGTAAATTGGTTGTCAATAACTTTGGCAATGACTACAGTTGTAGCTACTGGCGTAGTATATTTTTACAGTCTTTCACGTTTTAATTCCAAATCTAAATCAAACGAACCAATTCCTATCAGCAGTCCTAGTCCAATAGTGACTGCTGTTGCTGCTTTAGGACGTTTAGAACCTCAAGGAGAAATTATTCGTTTGTCTGCTCCAGGTACACAATTGGGGGGTGTAAGAGTAGCCAAACTTTTGGTAAAAAAAGGTGATAAAGTTCGTGAAGGAAAAGTATTAGCAATTCTTGATAGTTACGCTCCTAATCTAGCAGCTTTAGAAAAAGCTAAACGACAGGTACAAGTTGCCGAAGCTAATCTTAAAAGAGTAGAAGCTGGAGCAAAAAAAGGTGATATTTATGCCCAAAAAGCAACAATTGCTCGTTTAGAAGCTGAGTTAAGAGGTGAAACTTCTGCACAAAAAGCAACAATTGCTCGTTTAGAAGCTGAATTAAATAATGCAGAAACAGAAAATCAAAGATATCAAAAACTATATCAAGATGGTGCTATTTCTGCTTCTGATGCTGATACTAAACGCTTACGCAGGGATACTGTACAACAACAATTAAATGAAGCCAAAGCTGCCTTAAATCGAACTGTAGCAACGTTGCAAAAACAGTTAAATGAATCCCAAGCTAGACTTGATAGTATTGCCGAAGTTCGTCCTACCGATGTGCAAGCAGCGAAAGCAGATGTTGAAATTGCCAAAGCATCAGTGAAACAAGCTCAAGCTGAACTAGATTTAAGTTCTATCCGTTCACCAATAGATGGACAAGTGTTAAAAATTAATGCTTGGCCAGGAGAAATAATTGGTAGTAATGGCATTGCTGAATTAGGTAACACTCAACAAATGTATGTAGTCGCAGAAGTCTACGAAACTGATATTAAAAAAGTGCGTTTAGGTCAGTCCGTAGAAATTACTGCTGATGCTTTTACAGGAAAAATTCAAGGCACAGTTACAGATATTGGTTTGCAAGTTAGTAAACAAAATATCTTTAATAATAATCCCGGTGCTGATACCGACAACAAAATAGTTGATGTCAAAATTCGCATTAATGACCCAAAAGACAACCAAAAAGTTGCAGCTTTAACTAACTTACAGGTTGAGGTAATGATCAAAATATAAGCTAATAATTCAGGAGTCGTAGGGGCGAAGCATTCGGAAAATAACCTGTGATAAAAATTGATAATTGTTCGCCCGAATGCTGATGCTTCCAGCACGCTTCGCGAACGCCCGTACAGGAGTCAGAATCTTTAACAATTAAAAAGCTGACTGCTGATTGCTGAATGCTGACATTTAATCATTCTAATTGATACTTTCAGAGGTTTTAAATATGATTTTGAATATACCTCTAGCTTGGCTACAATTAGCTAAACAAAGAGTTCGCTTTTTTGTAGCTTTAGCTGGAATTGCTTTTGTTGCTGTTTTGATGTTTATGCAAATCGGTTTTCAAGACGCTTTGTATGCTAGTGCTACACAATTGCATAAAAATCTGCAAGGAGACTTATTTTTAATTAGCGCCCAATATAGGTCTTTAACATCTAATCAAAGTTTTCCCCGCAGTCGTTTATATCAAACTTTAGGTTTTGCAGATGTGTCAGCAGTCGATCCTTTATATGTACAGTTTGCTAAGTTCAAAAATCCCATTAATGGGCGTAAGTATCCTATCTATGTATTAGGATTTGATCCAGTAAAATCAATCTTTAAATTACCAGAAATACAAGATGATTTTAAGTCACTGCAAATACCTGATCAAGTATTTTTTGACCGTGCTTCACGTCCAGAATTTGGACCCATTGCTGAATATCATCAGCAAAATAAACCTGTGACTATGGAAATATTTAGTTATACAGGTTTAGTAGGTTACAGAGTTAAAGTTAGTGGTTTATTTAGTCTCGGTCCTTCCTTTGGAGTTGATGGTAATTTAATTGTTGGTTCTTCTACCTTTATGCGAATATTTGCTGGGCGAGATGCGGATGACATAGACATAGGTTTAATTCACCTCCAACCTGGTGCTGATTCCAAAAAAGTTTTGACAAATTTATCAGCTAAGTTACCCAAAGATGTTATCGTTATGACTCGTAAAGAATTTATTGAATTTGAAAAAAGTTATTGGACTTTAAGAACACCGATTGGATTTGTATTTAACTTAATGGTGATCATGGGTTTTGTGGTTGGAGTAATTGTTGTTTATCAAATTCTTTATAGTAATATATCTACCCATTTCGTTGAATTTGCTACTCTTAAAGCAATGGGTTTTAAAAATAAATATCTCTTACGGGTGGTTTTTCAACAGGCTTTAATTTTAGCAGCTTTGGGTTATATTCCCGGTTTTGCTATATCCTTGGGACTTTATGATCTTGCCAAAAATGCAACTCAGTTACCGATGACTATGGATATGAACAAAGCATTAATAGTGTTAATTTCTGCTATTGTCATGTGTTTAACTTCAGGATTTTTCTCTACTAATAAATTACGCAAATTAGATCCAGCAGAAATTTTCTAATTAATATTTCAGGAGTCAGAATGCTGGTGAAACCAGGAATAGAAAGAAAGCTTTCAGAGCTTATGATAATTATCTAGTTAGACTGGAAAATATGTTCTTTTTCGCTAGTCTGGATTCTGAAGAGTTACTTTTATCAACCCATATAATATTATGGATTTTATGGAATCAAAGGCAATTTTAGAAATTAGTAATCTCAATCAATACTTTGGTACAAGCAAATTAAAAAATCAGATATTATTTGACATCAATTTATCAATTAAATCTGGTGAAATTGTCATTATGACTGGTCCTTCTGGTTCAGGAAAGACTACTTTATTAACTTTGATTGGTGGTTTGCGTTCTGTACAAAAGGGAAGTTTAAAATTTATTGGAGAAGAATTATGTGGAGCAGGAAACAATAAATTAGTGCAAGTCCGTCGTCAAATTGGTTATATTTTTCAAGCTCATAATTTACTTGACTTTTTAACAGCTAGACAAAATGTACAAATGTCTTTAGAATTACAACCAAACATTTCTGAATCGGCAGCTAGAATACAATCAGAAGCAATGCTTCATGCTGTAAAATTAGGCGATCGCATTAATTATTATCCATCCGATCTATCTGGAGGACAAAAACAAAGAGTTGCTATTGCTCGTGCTTTAGTTAGTCATCCTAAATTAGTCTTAGCTGATGAACCTACCGCAGCTTTAGATAGTAAAACAGGTCGAGATGTTGTTAATTTGATGCAAGAATTAGCACGGGAACAAAATTGTGCTATTTTAATGGTGACACATGATAACCGTATTTTAGATATTGCTGACCGAATCATTCACATGGAAGATGGTAAGTTAATTAAACAAGTTTCATAACTCTTTCAAGAGTAAAGAATTTACAGCAGTTTTCATGTATTTGTACCACATCCTTCTTGTTATCTTCCTTTCTTCCTTTGCGCCTTTGCGTCTTTGCGTGAGATTAAAAAATGTGGTTCATTTACCTGAAAATCGCTGTAAACAGTATCTATAAGAGTTAGTAAAATTTGGGAGTTTGAATTATGTCTTTTGGTGGATAAAATATCTACTTTGAGAATGAGGTAATAATTTTCCTATTTATGTACATTTATGTAAAGTATAGGAATGTCATGGTCAGATCCCCTAATTCTCCAAGAAGTCGGGGATCTATCCACTGACATACTTATCTTTTAAATTGTCAATTCACATTTGAAAATTCACATTTTAGATTCACAATTAATTGTATTATGATGCAAGATTTACTTATTTGCTTACAAGAAGCAACTTTATATTTTATATTTAGAAAGTCCTGGATTCCTAAAAGTTTTGATCAATGTTTTGTCAATCTTACCTGTGGATGTCAAAACCCTGGAAAAGAAATGAAATGTGAAGATTGTCCATATTTAGAAAGTTGCTTGTCTAGTTGGAAATTACATCAAAAATATCTTCAACAAAAGCCAAAATTCAGCAGTTTAAGAAGATAGTAAACTAGCAGAATTTACATCTAAACATAAGACGGCTTGTGGTTGTGTTCGTAAAATTGAAGCTGGGCAATTTGTGTGAATTGACTCATGTAATATCTCTTTAACTATTTTGGCTTTGCGTGTTGCTGGTGCTAAACAAATAATTTTTTTAGCTGCACAAATCATAGGTATAGTTACAGTAAAAGCATACTGGGGAACGCTTTCTAAGTTGGGAAAATATCCGGTTTTCACTTGTTGCTGACGGTTGACTTGATCTAGTTTTACTAATTTGACACTAGCAGCATCTTCAAAATTAGCAACTGCGGGATCATTAAAAGCTAAATGTCCATTTTCTCCCACACCAAGAAGACACAAATCAATGGGTTGAGCTTTTAATAATTTGGTATAGCGATCGCACTCCGCAACAGGTTCTAAAGCATCTCCTTCTATATAGTAAAATTGCTTTGGAAATACCCTTTTTTCTACACGCTCCCGCAAATAATACCGGAAACTTGCAGGATGATCAGCATTAATTCCTAAATATTCATCAAGGTGAAATAAAGTTATCTTTGACCAATCTATCCCACCTAAAGTAATTAAAGCATCCAAAAATTTAAGTTGAGAATTTCCTGTAGCTAATAATAAAGCAATTGTCTCCTGTTCTTGCAGCAGTTTATATAGATACTTCTGTACAATTTCAGCAACATCCTGCGCCATTTCTGTTTCCGATTTATAAATCTGCACCAGGAGATCCTCGACATGAAAAGATGTTGTAGCAGTATTCATAATTTATTGACAAGATAAAAAAAGAATGTGGGGATTTTATGGACTCATTTACGCTAAACTAAGTAAATTAACTTAATAGTTGTTTACATTTTAGCAAAAAAATCATGCTGACAGCAATTCTCTTTGATCTAGATGGAACTATTGTCAATACTGATCCTATACATTACCAAGCTTGGAGAGAAATGCTGTTAAGTCACAGCATCGAAATTGATGAAAGTTTCTACAAATCCCGCATTAGTGGACGAATCAACCCAGAAATTGTCAATGATATTTTACCACATTTATCATTAGCAGCAGGTGAAAAATTTGCAGATGAAAAAGAAGCTCTTTTCCGTCACCGTGCTTCCCACCTGCAACCCCTAGCTGGTTTTTCTGAACTTATAGAATGGACCAAAACACATCAGATAAAACGCGCATTAGTAACCAATGCTCCCCGGTTAAATGCGGAATTTATGCTGGAAGTTCTGGGAATTAAAGACGTTTTCCATACTATTGTTTTAGCAGATGATTGTCTAGCAGGTAAACCCGACCCTGAACCCTACAAAGTTGCTCTCAATAAGTTAGGAATTACAGCAGAACAAGCTATTGCTTTAGAAGATTCTCCTTCTGGTATTCGTGCTGCTGTTGCTGCTAATATCCCCACTATTGGTATTGCTTCTACCCATGATCCCCAAGTCTTACAAAATATGGGGACATTCATGGACATTCCCGATTTTACTGATTTGCGTCTATGGACTTTCATTAATTCCTCGATAACAGTCAATTTAGCTCAGTTATCATCTACATTTTGATGAATTTTTGAGATTTTTAATACAGGTAATTCCCTTAACTCCTAACTCCTAATTCCTAACTCCTATTTATTAATAGGGGTTTTACTTTGCCATATTTGTTCAAATTCTGCCTCGGAAATTTCAAATTCCTCAATATCTTTATCATCTAATTTTTTATCGCAGAGCATTCCATAATCATCGGATGAATGGCTTTTATCATAGAATAATACATTGCCATTTTCATAAACTTCTATTTGTCTACGTGCATATAAATCACTATCAAGTTCCATAAAGTAGGTGCTACGACCCCAAGAATCATATTCACCCCCAAGTGATACATCCCAAGACCATTTGTAATATTTCTTTGTTTTTTGTAATGTAGTCATATCGCAATCCTCTTTCATTTGTGTTTCATTTGTAATATTTTGCATGGTCTAGCTATAGTTATTTTTTGATGCAGGTAACGGACAACAAGTAATAGATTTTCTCACATAATTCACATAATATTTACGAATGCCATAGATAATTTCACTCCTCATCTACAGATAGTTACTTGAATTTTTATGACTTCCAAATAAAACCTCTACAATACCTATTTTACCTATTAACTAGGATAAAAATTGATGATAATAAGATTTTACTAAAATTTTAATTGAAATTCAGCAATATTTCTAGTCTGAGTATTTAGTTAAGTTTTAGTTAAGTCGGATGATTTCCCGGACTTCCATTAAAATTTGTCCCAGCATATTTTTTCCACTACCATCAGATCCACAACCCCAATAATAATCTATCAGTGAATTTTCCACTATTTCCTCATCACCTGTAGATAGGAGAATCTCCCTAATATCTGCATGGGTAGAAAACTTACATAACAACGCTTTTCGCATAATATCATCTTTTACGTCTTCCCAATCTGAACGTAGAGGACGAGTCCTTTGTCTGCCCATTTTTGGAGCTTCTTTAGGTGTTTTAACAAGCCTAATTTGTTCTACATGATGTGTACCAATAAACTTTTGTGCTTGAAAGTAATGTTCACTGGTTAACCAATATAAATCATCTAATACAAATCCGTGCGGTGAAAAGTTAGAAAAACAACCATATTGTTCAAGAGTATGATAAAAGTAGATTGTCATGGAAATTATACCTGTCAAATGATTCTTGTTTTCATATTGAGAATGCAATAATTTTATATTATATGGTTGTATAGTTAAATTTGCTTGCTACTGGTTAACTCTCTAGGTTCATAGTGACGGCAGTTTTGACAAGGACCGCTAGGGTTGACAGCACAACGGACGTAACCAGATCGAGCATTAAATTTACAACTAATATCACCTATTAAATAGCCTACACCCTCTAAATAATAGCGATCGCCTTCGTTGATGGGTTCTGCACAATCGTCTTGAACTGGTCTTATATATGATTCTATCTGGGAATAGTTAAGAGTTACTTGTCTCCTGCGTGCGCTTGTCCGTTGCTGGTTTTTGCGAAGTACCCACAAAGACCATAGAGCCGGCAAAAAACCAATGAAAAGCAACAGTATTGTTTTGAACATTTTCACTTTACCTCTCAGTTTACCTCATTTTGACATTGATTTTTTCTCAAATATTACTGATTACTGATAGCTGAATACTTACTAATTATCCGTCAATTGTTTGACATGAGCAGAAAAGTGAGCATTTCTTAAAGATTGTATAGTTAAGAAAGAATCTTGTACCCAATATTTCTTACCAAAACGCACCAGTTGACGAGAATTTCCTGCCTGAATAATACCAATTACAGGAACTTTTGCTTGATTATTGTCCCCTGATTGTTCTGTTAAAATTGAACTTAAATGACGCTTGACTTCAATATCAGTAGCTTCCTGTGGATTTAATTCCACTACTACCATCTGCACTTTTTCAACTTGTTCGGCATCTTCAACAATAAATTGAGTTTGTTCATCTCGTTTGTCTACTTTTCCCCAAATGATTAATCTGGTATCTATTTCCAATAATGAACTAACTCGTTCATAAGTTTTAGGAAATACAACCGCTTCTGATGCTGTGGTTAAATCTTCTATTTGTAAAATTGCCATTTGGTCACCTTTTTTAGTCATCACTTTTTTCACGTGATTGAGCATGACAACTGCACAAATCAATGTTTTATCTTTTTGTTCTCCCAACTGTGCCAAATTAATTGGTGAGAGCAAAGAAGATGATTGTTTGATATTTTTCAGAGGATGAGCGGATACATAAAAACCTAATAATTCTTTTTCCATCCGCAACTTTTCCTGTGGGGGATAATCTAAAACTGTTTCAGCTTTAGGTGCAGATTCAAAACCATTATTAGTTTTTGTTTGCGTACCATTATTACCAAATCCTCCCCCCATCAAATCAAAGAGATTTCCCTGTCCAATAGCTCTATCTTTAGCACGAGATTGCGCCCATTCATAGACTAATTCTAAATCTTTAATCAATTGATGGCGGTTAGGTTCTATTTTGTCAAAAGCTCCACATTGAATCAATGATTCTAAAGTACGGCGGTTAACAGCACGTAAATCAATGCGATCGCAAAAATCAGCCAGAGATTTAAATACTCCTGCTTCTACTCTCGCTTCTAAAATACAGGCGATCGCATTTTGTCCCACATTTCGCACGGCAGAAAATCCAAATAAAATCTTATTATCTGCGGGGGTAAAATCCAAACCTGAGCGATTAATATCCGGCGGATCAATTTCAATTCCCATAGTTGTGCAGTTGTTAAGATATTTCTGCACTTTATCTGTATCACCACTGTTAGCGGTTAACAGTGCTGCCATATATTCTAATGGATAATTAGCTTTTAAATATGCTGTTTGATAAGTGACATAACCGTAAGCTGTAGAGTGGGATTTATTGAAACAATTAGAGGCAATTAAACCATTTTTTATGGCGAAATTATGATCTTTCTCAACACCAATATCATAAACATTGGCTTCACCTACGTATTGACGGGAAATTATTTTAACCATATTACTTATACCATTTTAGATTTTAGATTTTGGATTTTGGATTTTAGATCAGGCTTAGATTTGTTATCTTTGTACTAGGCAATTGCCTAATTAATGTTTGGTAATTTCAAGTTTATTGACCATACTTAACAGCTTGAGATATTTTTACACGCCATGACTATTGCTAAATCTCCCCCAATTTTACCATTATTGGAAAATGGCGATCGCCTAGATCGTGCAGAGTTTGAACGTCGTTATACTGCGACACCCGATGTCAAAAAAGCTGAATTAATTGAAGGTATTGTATACGTGGCTTCTCCTTTACGCTTTACACCCCATGCTAAACCACATGGCGACTTGATAGGCTGGTTATGGACTTACAAAACTGCTGTCGGTGGGATCGAGTTGGGTGTTGAACCCACTGTACGCCTTGATAATGATAACGAACCTCAACCCGATGTAGTGTTATTTAGAGTAGATGGAAATGCCATAATTGATGATGATGGTTATATTGCCGGTGCGCCAGAACTGATAGTAGAAATTGCTGCCAGTACCGTTTCCTACGATGTCCATGATAAGAAACGAGTTTATCAGAGAAATGGTGTAAAAGAGTATATAGTTTGGCGAACTTTTGATCAACAAATTGATTGGTTTGTTTTAGAAGATAGTAAATATATAGAAATGAAACCAGATGCAGAGGGAATAATTAGGAGTGTGGAATTTACGGGTTTATGGTTAAATGTGGAGGCATTATTAGCGCGAGATATGCAGCAAGTTTTGAGAACTTTAAATGAGGGAATTTCGCAAACAAACCTCAGTTAAGATATTTCTATTTGTTGAAGTTTTTCAATTAAATCTCCACGTCGGAATGTAGCCGAAAGTTGTTGTAAAGAAATATCTTGAATGCCATAAAGTTTTTGTAGTGCTTGTTGAATATCTCGTACTGAATCATTAAAATAATCCTCCCCCTTTTGCTCGATAAACAAATTAGCATCATGAAAATTGCGGTGGTTAATTTGCTGTATTTGGAGATTCATTTTTTTGAGAAGTCTTTTCCCCATTTGCATGGCAATAAAACATGAAGAATAACGGACACAAGCAGGATCATTTGGGTTTGGTCGTTTACGTCGGTTTTCGGCAATTCTATATAACTGTACAGCAATTACAACCTGTGCGCCATTAAGCTGTTCAGTAAAAATTGAATCGTACAGTTTACCAAAATGCTCACGAGTAAAAAACTTGGCTTGATGGGGTTTGTGTCGCCAAACAGCCAGTACCGCCTCAGCAGCTACCCCTGAAGTAATCTCTGTAGTGGATCTGGCACTGGTATCAGAACGTTTACGACGATAGTTAAATCCCAGTTGTTTGATATCCATTTCCAGCCTTTGCTGTAGATGATCATTAGCTCGGAGATCCTTTAGATCAACAGGGTTCTGACTATTAGTAGCATAAGTAATTTTTTGGACTAAATCATCATTATCACTGGGTAATTGATAAAGCCTTAACAAAAGATATGCTTGGTTATTTTGCTGTAGTAAATCTGAATCTTGAAGAGTTTTAAAAATTGTCATGCAGGTTTGACCACCATTAATAATTTGTAGGTTTTCAACTTGTACCTGATGATCACTATTTTGCAGTGCATTGTAGGAGAATTTGTCACAAATTAAAGTGATGCCATTGTAAAAATAGAAATTATTCCTCTCATCGCTATTTAAAGTATCCCGAATACCTTCATTAACTCGGTTGCCTTGTAGCCCTAAGTAACGGCGAATATTACGTTCTAATAACCTTTCTCCGTGCCTTTCGATGAGTGCGGCAATTTCAGTTACGGAAATTCTTCCCACAAGCACCCGACTAAAATTCATATCTTCAACCACCGCTTTACCACTAAGTTGCAAAGTGTCTTTAACTGGTCGAGAAGCTTGTAAAATTTTTATTAACCGTTCATGATTAACGTGTTCCCAAGTTACTTGATCACCAAATCCTGCACGATCAATAGCTTCTTGAGAAGATTGATTCCATTTTATGCCATTATTACAAGCTAATGCCCGATCTTGGGGAATATATCCATCTCTAATTAAGCTCCGAGCTTCTTCTACTTTGGTAAGTAAACGTTGATTAATATGTTCTAATTTGGCACTGGGATCAAACAGAAATCTAATTGCATTGATGAGAGCATTGATACCATTTTCAGGAAAATTTGCGTTTCCTTGTAGATCATTTTTGTACTTTGCTTGAAATAAACTAACGGTAAACTCTCCATCATGTTCTTCGGAAATGTGGATAGCATCTACACCAAAATCTCCACCGCCTTCCATTAAACAATCAAAGGTATTAGAATCATCTAAATCAAGGATAGTTTGCACACAAAAATAGACAAATGCCAAAGATTTAAGTTTACCAGGATCATTGATATTTAATTCTTGATCTGCCTGTTGTTTAATGGTATCAGTTAATGAGTTTAAACGTTGATCAATAATAGAAGCATTGATATTCATAATTTTTAGCGACTACAGTAAATTAATTCAGGCGATCGCTTTTCATCTACAGACTGCTTTGTTTAACTCAAGTGAAAAGAGGATCGATCGCACTACTTTAAGAAATATTTTGCCACAGATCAGCTTTAATAAACCGCGATAAATGACCAATATTAGTGGTGGCAATCACCACATCTGGAACTCCTAAAGTTATTGCCTGAGACACCAAAATTATATCACCATCAATTGTTTTATCACCTGCTGTCGGTTGCCCTTGTTGACGGGCTTCTGCCCAAAGTTCTGCGGCTTTTTGCATTGCAGTTGTTGTAATTGGCAGATACTTAAGGAACTTGGCTAAATCATCTAAACGTGCAATTCCCTTGATTTTATTTGCTCGTAATAACTCACGTCTAACCTCATAATCTGCAATTTCTGGAATAATCACACGACTTCCTGAATTAATGTGATTTTGAAGCCATTTAGCACATTCTATACTCTCAGGCGATAGCTTAGGATTAGTAACTAAACCAAGGGGACCTGTATCCAAAATAATGACTCGGTTCACCAAGTAATCCCCTTCATTTCAACGGGAAACAATTGGCGTTCAGATAACCGATCATTATCCAAAGCATGAATTAAATATTCACCTGTTTCTTGCTGTTCTGATTCATCTTCATCATCTATCCAAGACTGGATAAGGTTAACAGCTTCGGCTTGCTTTTGTTTTAATAAAATAGAATTTGTTAAAAGTTGTAATGCCATTGCTTCTACAGAAAGTCCATGCTGATTGGCTTCTAGTAAAAGATATTGCTCTAACTCTGGTGATAGATCAAGGGTTAGTGTCATAGGTATTTTGATGATAAATTTTTGTGCTGTTATAGTTGATTTTATTCTATTTTAGATCAAGGTTAGGTTAAGCGATCATACTTGTATATTGTCAACTTCACCACAAATTTTGGAAATTTTAAATTAAACCCATTTATCAAAAGTAGAGTGAAATTTCCAAACTCTTACTCAATGCTCAAAATAAAACCTAGATTCGAGCATAGCAAGGAATATTCTTAGGTTCTAGTTCCTTATCACCTGTCACTATCTTCTTGAGTATATCTGACATTCTGGGTATATCTTCTGCCATAACTAAAACTATCTGGCGTTCTCTAGCCCATCTCTCAAATTCCTGTAAATCTTTTTCAGTTCTCTTATTTTTTGAAACACTGCTTACCAGTAAAGTAGAACACATTCCTTTTCCTAACTGCTCTGCCTTAGAATGCAAATTTGGCATATTTTCAGTTAACAGTGAAACCAAGTTACGAAATTTATAATTATCACTAAGAGTTTTCAACCTAATATCCCATCCATAACTTGCAAAATATTCTTGTAGACCAATTTTTGCCGATTCTATTTTATCTGTATTTCTAAAAGCCCAGATAAAGCCTTCTCTTGAGAGATAGCATATATCAACTTTTTTCCCATCTGCGTTTAACGCCTTAGCAAAATCATAAGCCCCAAAAGTCATAGTTTTTGGTTCTGAGGCTGAGTTAATAATAATTTCATCGTTACTATGATTTTTGGCAATTTCTTGACATCTTTCGATAGTATCTTGAAGTACATAAGGTCTAACCGCAAGCGGCTCAGATGGTTGTAAGTTTTTAGGTAGCGCACTAATAGCCTTATCATAACTTCCACCGGAACTTAAAGAATCTTTTGATACAATCATGTAAATGTAATCTGGTTTAATATGCAGTGCTGTTAAGATATTTGGAACTGGCCGCCCTCCTAGTAAAGAAATTAACACTCTTACCATTGATATTCTTTCTCCTGAATAATGATTTATTTATCTCGTGCTTATGCAAATCTAATTATAAAATTAGATTGCTTTTACACCTGTATTAAAAATTTTACCTTACTTGTTTGCTTGTTGCTATATTGACTGAGATGATTTCCACCCAGATACTCAGTTTTAATCTAGTGCGATAATCCCTTAAACTTACCTTACCGCATAACCCGTATGCTGTCTAACATTCTGCGGATGAAAACCTAACACAATTTTATCTTTAGGAACTCCCGCCGCTTCTAAATCATAAGTCACACCATCTTCTGTATCATCTCTTTGTACCCATATCTTCCCATCAATAATATCCAGATGCACTAAACAACCATGAATCCTTTTATGATCCTGCCACCCCAAAGTTATTAATAAATAACTATCATTTTCCTCATCAAAAACTGGTTTACATTCAATCACACCATAAGAATAAGGAATTTGTGTATAAGGTATTAAAACTTCCTTAATAATCCGCCGATAATTATCTAAGGTATCCATTGAATTATCCTCTCATCTTCAGCATTGAAAACAAGTAAATTCACATTTTCACTTTCTATTAAAAGTTTACCAATTGGTTCTTCAAATAAATCTGTGAATACAGCGTCTCGCACTCCTAAATATAACATTCTATCCGGTTCTAGACGATTCATCACAGCACGATACAAAACAAATCCACCAATAGCATCTTTCAAGTCTGCCATTTCTGAAGGACTAACAAAACTTTTAATTTCTACAGCAATTTTTCTAGTTCCTTGTTCTGCGGCTAAAAGTTGTTTTGCTCCTAAATCTACATACATATCTTTTTGACCCCATTTTAAATGTAGAGGGTCATCTGTAATTATCCAACCTTCCTTAATTAAAGCATTTTTAACAGTATTGTGATAAATGTCTTTTGCGGGCATATTCAAAATGTTACCTTATTTTCTTAATCGGGCAGGATGTCCACACATTACAAAAAAATCAGTATAATTTAACATCACCCAACCCTCAAACCCCTCTCCGCGTCTGGAGCGTGAGATCCAACAAAACACCACCCTCACACCTGTAAATGCTAAAATCAGAGACTTGAATATTAAAGAGAAACAATATTTATGGCATCCATTAACGAGTTGCACAAACAGCTAGTAAAAAAAGAACGTTCAGCCGTTGAAATCACCCAAGAATCATTAAACCGCATTGAAGCACTAGAACCAAAACTGCACAGTTTCTTGGCTGTCACTGCACAACAGGCACTAGAACAAGCTCGCGCTGTGGATGCAAAAATCGCTGCTGGGGAAGAAATCGGTATTCTCGCAGGGATTCCCATCGGTATTAAAGATAATATGTGTACCAAGGGCATTCCCACCACTTGCGCTTCTAAAATTCTGGAAAATTTTATCCCTCCCTATGAGTCTACCGTCACCCAAAAACTCGCTGATGCTGGGGGCGTAATGGTTGGTAAAACCAACTTAGATGAGTTTGCTATGGGTAGTTCCACAGAAAACTCCGCTTATCAAACTACCGCTAACCCTTGGGATATTGCCAGAGTTCCCGGTGGTTCTTCTGGTGGTTCTGCTGCTGCGGTTGCGGCGGAAGAATGTGTAGTTTCTCTCGGTTCTGACACTGGGGGTTCTATTCGTCAACCTGCTTCTTTTTGCGGTGTGGTGGGGATGAAACCGACTTATGGGTTAGTTTCCCGTTATGGGTTGGTAGCTTATGCTTCATCTTTGGATCAAATTGGACCATTTGGTAGAAGTGTGGAAGATGCAGCGATTTTATTAAATGCGATCGCAGGTTATGATCCTCAAGACTCCACCAGTTTAAAAGTCGAAATTCCTGATTACACTGCTAATTTAACACCAGATTTAAAAGGTAAAAAACTCAAAGTTGGTATCATTAAAGAAACCTTTGGTGATGGTTTAGATCCAGAAGTTGAAGAAGCAGTAAATAAAGCGATCGCCCAATTAGAAAGTTTAGGCGCGGAAGTTCAACAAATTTCCTGTCCCCGTTTCCGTTACGGTGTTCCCAGTTATTATATTATTGCCCCATCAGAAGCATCAGCAAACCTCGCTCGTTATGATGGTGTGAAATATGGTGTACGTGCAGAAGAAGCAGATAATTTATTATCAATGTACACCCGCACCCGTGCAATGGGATTTGGTACAGAAGTCAAACGCCGGATTATGATTGGTACTTATGCCCTGAGTGCCGGTTATTATGATGCCTATTACTTGAAAGCGCAAAAAGTCCGCACATTGATAAAAGAAGACTTTGAAAATGCTTTTGCCCAAGTTGATGTTTTAGTCACTCCCACCGCCCCCACCACAGCATTTAAAGCCGGGGAAAAAATCACCGATCCTTTAAGTATGTACTTGAATGATTTAATGACAATTCCTGTTAACCTTGCCGGTTTACCTGGAATTAGTTTACCCTGTGGTTTTGACAGCCAAGGTTTACCAATAGGATTACAATTAATTGGTAAAGTATTAAGAGAAGATCAACTTTTTCAAGTAGCTTATGCCTACGAACAATCAACTAATTGGCATTTGCAAACAGCGAAAATATAGCAATCCTAAATGAGTTATGAACAACAAGATCCCCGACTTCTCTAAGAAGTCGGGGATCTGACTCTTGCAGTGTTCACCAATCAAATAGGATTCCTATATCTTAATTCGTGGTTTTATCCGCGTGATGGGCAATGCTTTAGGACTAAACGGTACAATTTTAGCTAATTCCTTACCCGTACCCAACCAAGCAAAATCCGTTTTACCATCTTGGTATCAAACCAAAAAATCTCCAGGACAATTAAATTTAGAAATTGGTCTGATACATTTATATGTAGGTTACACAGCCCTTTTAGCTGTTGCTGTGGAAGGATTATCTTTAATTTCTCAAAATAGCACAGTCCAAAATTCCCAAGTGATTATTCCCACATCTTCATCACTATGTGAATCAACACAAAAAACAGCAGTAAATGTTAAATCCGTTAAACCAGGAATTAATTCTCATGCTAGAGGTGTTGGTTTGGGGGCTGATATTTCCCCACCAGAAGCATTTTGATTTGTGTGCCATTAATTCACTTTCTGAAAATAAACCAAGGACTTGATACAATGAAATTCTCACTAAGATCAATATTCAACAAACGTCTACTTTAGAAATAGCCTACCCAAAGCCCCAATTTTCATGAACAGCGATACCCAACTTAGCCTTTTTAACGAATCAAACTTTAATCAAAAAGACTTGATTCCTACAGATGCAAAAATTCCCATTCCGTCAGGAACTTATACAAGTTTGACGGAATTAACACCACATTGTCAAAATTGCCATCGCTGTGAGTTGGGTAAAAATCGCACTCATGCTGTAGTGGGAAGGGGAAACCCCCAAGCTATAATCATGATTATTGGGGAAAGTCCAGGACAAAATGAAGATGAAACTGGTTTACCATTTGTGGGTAAGTCTGGGCAATTATTAGATAAAATTTTGGCATCTGTAAATTTGAGTACGGAGCATGATGTATATATTTGTAATATAGTAAAATGCCGTCCACCGGAAAACCGAGTTCCCACCCCGGAAGAAATGGCCGCTTGTAAACCTTATTTATTAGAACAAATTCGCTTAGTTGACCCCAAAATCATTTTATTAACAGGTGCAACTGCTGTCAAAGGAATTACAGGCAACAAACAAGGAATTACGAAAATTCGCGGACAGTGGCTAGACTGGGAAGGGCGTTTATGTATGCCTATTTTCCATCCTTCTTACTTGTTGCGTAATCCTTCCAGGGAAAAAGGCTCACCAAAATGGTTAATGTGGCAAGATATACAAGCTGTTAAAGCTAAATATGATGAGGTGACTGGTGACTGGTGACTGGGGAAGAAAATTTTAGATTTTAGATTTTAGATTTTAGATTGGAATTGACAAAAACAATCCAAAATCCAAAATCCTTTCATTGAATTACCAATTACCAATTACCAATTACCAATTACCAACCATAACAAATTAAATAACTATTTAAAAAAACATGATCGATATTCTCATTCTTTCCAATGGACCAGGAGAAGTTACAACTTGGGTGCGTCCTGTTGTTAAAGCATTAAGAGAACAATTAGGATATGATATTTCTCAAGTGCGAATTTCTGTGATTTTATCACCTTGTCCTCATGCTAGTGGTAAAGAAGTAAGTATAGCTAGTTCCTATCCAGAGGTAAATAGAGTGCAAGCACCTGAGAATTTTTGGCAGTTTTTATTAACAGGAAAAACAGCCGAAAATTGGGACTGGAGAAAAAAAGGTGTAGTTGTATTTTTGGGAGGAGATCAAATTTTTCCTGTCATCATTGGTAAAAAATTAGGATATAAAACCGTAGTTTATGCAGAATGGGAAGCACGTTGGCATAATTTTATAGACTGTTTTGCAGTGATGAAACCCCAAGTTATTAAGAATGTCTCACCTCAATATGCACATAAATTTACCGTTGTCGGTGATTTAATGTTAGAAGCTGCGGGAGAGATGGGAAAATGGGAAGATGAGAAAATGGGGAGATGGGGAAATGAAATTATTGGGTTGTTACCAGGTTCAAAATCAGCGAAATTAACTCAAGGTGTACCATTAGAATTAGCTATTGCGGAATATATTCATAGTAAAAGACCACAAACAAAGTTTTTTATTCCTGTTGCACCAACTTTAGATTTACCGACTTTAGCCAGTTTTGCCAATCCTGAAAAAAACGAATTTACCAAAGCTTTCGGTTTTAACGGTGCATCTTTAATAGATAATTCTCTGCAAACTTCTACAGGTTTAACAGTAGAATTAAAACAAGAAAACCCCGCTTATCATTTATTATCTCAATGTGCAATTTGTCTAACTACAGTAGGAGCAAATACCGCAGAATTAGGCGCTTTGGGAATACCAATGATTGTATTATTACCTACTCAACAATTAGATGCAATGCGTTCTTGGGATGGTTTACCAGGTTTATTAGCAAATTTACCGGGTGTAGGTTCTGGTTTTGCTAAATTAATTAATTGGTGGTTTCTGAGAAATAAAGGTTTATTAGCTTGGCCTAATATTTGGGCGCAAAGTGAAATTGTACCGGAATTAGTGGGAAAATTGCAACCAGAAACTGTGGGAGAAATGGTTTTAGACTTGTTAGAAAATCCTGAAAAGTTAGCAGCAATGAAAGATAAATTACGCAGTGCTAGGGGTGAAGGTGGTGCTGCACAAAAGTTAGCAGGTTTAGTGAAGGAAGTTATTGTCAGATGATAAAATCAAAATATTGGCGGGTTGAAGAGCGATTTTTAGAACTTCGTTCCAAAGTTTACAATGTCGTGCTATTTTTATGCAGTGGTGGTTGCAAAAAAGTTAGTTTTTAAGTATAATTTTTTAAAATTCACTCATGATGTATAAAATATCTTCATATCCCCCTAAATCCCTCTGGAAAAGCAGGGCTTCCCATCACTCAACCAAGTATAAAAAGGTAACCTATTTTTGTCAGCAGTCGGTTTCTATTAGCTATGTACATGAAATATGGAAATACAAAGAATACAAAGAAACAAATGAACCAACTGATATAAAAATAACTACTTATAATATCATAAAATGTTAAATTTGTCAATTTAGTTGAATATTCCCAAATAACAGCACTACATTATTTGGGTAGACTCCTATTTGCGTTATAGATTAGCAAAGGTTGAGCAATGTTAACTTCATCAGAAACTCCTATCATAGCGGCTGTAGTGCTAGTCGCTTTCGGCATTTTAGGTTGGGGCTTTTATCGCGCCAGACCTTTTGGTAAGCTGGGTATCTTAGCCTGGTTACAGTCTGTAGTATTGATGGCTCCCTGGCTGGTGTTCTTTGGTTTGTTTGCTGCGGGCATTTATATCAATATAGTGGGTGTATTATTATTGCTGGTGCTTTCCACAGGAATATACATCTTCTTAGGTAGACAATTACGCCAAGCTGGCCAAGATGCTATGCTCAAAGCTAAAGCAACGGAAAGACTAGCTAACCAAGCTTCAGAAACAGCAAGCACTTCAGAAAATGCTAACCAACCCGTAGTCATAGCAGAAGTAAAACCAGAGGCTATCAATATACCAGAAGAAGATTTAAATACCATCAAAGGTATTTTCGGTATTGATACATTTTTTGCCACGGAAACCATACCCTATCAAGAGGGAGCGATTTTTAAAGGTAACTTGCGGGGAGATGCAGAACAAGTTCACAACCGTCTTACCCAAAGATTGCAAGAGCGATTAGGTGATCAATATCGTCTGTTTTTCGTAGAAAATACAGATGGTAAACCAGTGATGATTGTGCTACCGAGTCGCACTGATCCTAAACCAATGCAGTTATCGCAAAAAGCATTTGCTGTAATTTTATTAGTAGCAACTATCGCCACAAGTTTGGAAGCTGCGGGTTTACTGCTGAATTTTGATTTATTCGCCAACCCATCAAGAGTTTCGGAAGCTTTACCCATTGGTTTGGGAATATTTACAATTTTGATAGCCCATGAAATTGGACATTGGTTATTAGCACGTAAACACCAAGTCCGCCTAACTTGGCCTTTTTTCCTGCCAGCAGTACAAATTGGCTCTTTTGGGGCAATTACCCGTTTTCAGTCTCTATTACCCAACCGCAAAGCGTTATTTGATATTGCTTTAGCAGGTCCAGCTTTTGGCGGTATCGTGTCTTTGATCATGTTGGTTACAGGGTTGTTACTTTCCCACCCTGGTAGTTTATTTCAATTACCCAATAAATTTTTCCAAGGTTCAATTTTAGTCGGTAGTTTGGCGCGAGTTGTGCTAGGTTCAGCTTTACAAGCGCCTTTGGTGAATGTTCATCCTTTGGTGATAGTTGGTTGGTTAGGGTTGGTAATTACAGCTTTAAACTTGATGCCAGCCGGACAATTAGACGGGGGGCGTGTTGTTCAGGCAATTTATGGACGTAAAACCGCAGGAAGAGCGACAATTGCCACTTTAATCGTTTTAGCTTTGGTATCTCTGGGTAATACTTTGGCTTTTTATTGGGCAATAGTGATTTTCTTTTTACAACGAGATGCAGAACGCCCCAGTTTGAATGAAATTACTGAACCCGATGACGCAAGAGCCGCTTTAGGTCTTTTGGCTTTATTTTTAATGGTTAGCACCCTTTTACCTCTCACTCCCGCTTTGGCTGGAAAGTTGGGAATAGGGTGATTGGTGATTGGTGATTGGTGATTGGGTTATTAACTTCCCTTTCTTCCCCTGCTTCCCCTGCTTCCCCACCTGCTAACCTTTCCACCCTGCCAGTAAGTTAGGATAATTTGCTGGTTTGGGGAAAAGTTCTTGAAAACCGGCTTGACGATCTAGGGCTTTTTCTTGGCTGATGTTCCAGAGAGTTTCATAGAAGAAGAAGGAAACACCCGCAAATTGGCGATCGCCTCGCTCACCGGAGGTATCGCGCACTTTTTCTACTTGGGTTTTTATCTGCTGCATGGGAACGGAGCGATTTTTTAATCCTGTCAAAATCCCAATACTCACAGGTATATGTTTCTTGGCTGCTTTCACTTCCGGGTATTCTAATTCTTGGATAAAGACATTTAAATCATCTCGATATATTTGCAAAACCAAGTCTTCTACTAATCCCATCCGTTCCCATTTCTGCCAGTCTGCTAAATAATATTCATAAGAAAATCGTTGGGGATTAGGGGCAACGGAAACTATACAATTCTTTCTATTAGCTTTAATGGCAAAAAACACCCGCTTCATAAAATCGGTAATTTTGTCTGCTCTCCAGCGCACCCATTCGGGATTTTTGGGGTTTTTTGATGGTGCTTTTCCACGGTGTTCTTTTTTGTATAGTGCTACTGTGTAGGCATCGTAACCTAATTCTGAAGGTAAGCCAAAATGATCATCAAATTGAATCCCGTCAATGTCATAATTTTTGACGATTTCTACTATTAAATCTTGAATAAATTGTTGCACATCGGGACGAAAAGGACTCAACCATACCCGATCATGTGTTCCTTCTTTGACAATTTTTGTACCATCACTGCGGTTAGTTAGCCATTGGGGGCGATTTTTGGCTAAAAGTGAATCAACAGGAGCCATAAAGCCAAATTCAAACCAAGGAATTACTTTTAAACCTTGTTGATGTCCTTCTGTAACTACTTCTTTGAGCATATCTCGTCCTTGTAATCCTGGTGTGGGATCTAAGGATTTACCAATCACTTTTGCGGCAACTTTGCTAGGATAAAGTGTATAACCCCAATTCCAGACAGTTGGATAAACGGTATTAAAATTTAACTCTTGTAGACGTTGTAGGGATTTTTGCAAGCGATCGCTCTCAAATAAAACATCGCTATCAATATTTGTTAACCACACTCCCCTTAACTCTGATGTTTCTGATGTTTGCCTTTGAGGAATAATTACTTGCGCTTTTAAGGGTAAAGATAGCATAACCACAGCTATCATACTCAGCATAAATATCAATGCAAATAACCCTGATTTTATCCGTGTTTTTATCCGTTGACCCACATTCTACCTCAGAAATTTTCCCTATTCCTTATTCCCTATTCCCTATTTCCTAACCTAACCCAAAAGATATGACTCAGATCACAGGCAATATGTTGCCTTATGGTTTAAGATTCGGAAACTGCGGCCGCACTCAGTGGTCTAAAGTTGCTGGTGCATCAATTTTTGAGTAAATTTTACAGTTCTGTGGAACTTGCAATCTACTGTGTTAGTCAAGCAAAAAAGTGCAGGGTGCAGAGAAGAAATTTCTGAGCTTTTGGAAATTCTCAACGGATATTTAGGTAAATAGTAGAGTTTTTTAGACTAGAGGTTTGTATTGCTCTCTCTCAATAGCTCTGAAATTATTTTGACCACAGCTAAAAATTCTCCACAGCCTGCCAAAACAGATAAATTGGTGATTTACTGAATACTAAATATTGTAAGTAAATTAGGTACAAAATTTATCTATTTTCGTAATGAGGTTAGGGATTTTTACTGCTGTAAAGACTTTTCTGCGGAATTTCTGCTCTGACTGTTGGTATATATTGCTGACTTTCTTCACTCAGCAAGTAAATATACCTTGGTAACAAATTTTTCACATCTAGAAAGTAAAAAAATTGGCTTAAATTTTCCGGATCTACAAAAAATTTTGAGTTTATTGTTACACGTAAATATGTAAGCACGATGAATATCAAACTCGATAAACACACTCCAGATAGTCTGGCATCTTTATTTGTCCTTCTCATGGAAGAAGGAATGACACCAAATCAAATTTTGGTTGGTATTGTTCGTCTAGCGACGGATAGCAAAGAATTAGAAGGAACAATTGTATCAGGCGATTGTATACGTTTCCTGTTGGCGACAATGCCACTAGATACAAGTGCGCCAGGGGTGACTGAGTTTGTATTATCCCTGGCCAAAGAAGGCGTTAGTAGCTTGATGCTGTTGGATGCTTTGGGTTTTGCCTGCTATGTTTGTGGTTTGTTCGATACTGCTAGTTTGCTCCGCTTGACTTATCAGAGATTGCAAGCTGACAAAATCATTTCCCAAATGCTGCGCGACTAATAGCTAATGACTAACCAATGTTTTTTTAGACTGCTCATGCCAAATCAAAAAATGCTCAACCAAACAATGGATGAACTGATAAAACTGATAAAAGAGTTATATGTTTCCTGTGAGATATTTAGCCAGTTGTAGTGAAGCGACTAAAAAGTTAAGGGACTGCTACAACATATAGGGGTGTTGTACAGTGCTTCATCAACAACTGGCGAGTGGCTGTAAGTTCTAAGGGTTGGCTGCCATCCTTCCCTTGGAACTATTTTTAACTGTCCTGTTCTTTTTGTTGATATTTCTATTAAAACGGTAACTAAAAAATTTTGTCTGCCAAATTGCCAAAACCTTGAATTGTTGGGCTGACGGTGGAAATGAGGATTTTGATTGCATAGATGGGGCGTTGAGGAGCGCCCCTTTTCCTATTTTCCTCATGGTAGGGGGCAGGGGAGTTGGGGAGAAATATTTAGGGTTTGCTGAAAAAGTCCTTTCGTTAGGGCTAGGAGTCAGGAGTCAGGAGTCAGGAGTCAGGAGGAGAATTAAAGACATTTTTTCATTTCTGTCCGCCCAGAAAAGTGCAAGGTTTTTCAGACTCAAGACGCTATAACGAAAGCACCTACCGTCTTTTTTATGAGCCTCACAGCTTTGATTTATGAGGTTTTTTGGTTTATTCAGCATCCCCTATTTACCTCCTGCCTTCTGCCTATTGCCTGCTGCCTTCTGCCTCGCTCATGATCATAATGTTGGCACAATTCTTTACTAGCTGTGCAGCAAGTTCAAATTGAGGAAATTTTTAGAGGTTGTTTGAAAAGTCTAAATTCATACATCCCTTGGCGATTATAAATCGCGTCTACACAGACCAAACCCACCTTCGTGGGTTCAAGAGCCTTGATTTTTCATGAGTCCACTAGTGGAATTCGTTTGTATAGTAGCGAATTATATTCGCCGATAGCGTAGCGTGGCATTAGCTTTTAAAACATCCTCTTACTAATTCGTAATTCGTAATCATTATTTAATAGGTTAAAGCCTACATAAATTGTAATTGCGAATTATGAATTATGAATTATGAATTATGAATTATGATGATATGTTTTTTATGATCAAATTGAATTTTACCTTGTTGTTGGAACTGACTCAGTAAGCGTGTAATTGTGACTCTGGTAGTACCACAGATATTGGCAATATCTTCATGAGTGAGGCGAAAACAGAGGCGTGTTCCTTCTGTTACTGGTTCTCCAATTTGCTGTTTTAAAATTTCTAATAACTTGTGTAATCTTTCTTGTACGTTTCGTTGACCAGCCATAAATAAAAAAGATTGTGTTTGTTGTAATCGCTGTTGCATTTTAGATAATAGGATTTCATTGAGGTTGGGTGTAGCTGCAATTTCTGAGAGGTAAATTGGTACTACTTCGACATCTGCAATGGCTGTGGCTTGGTAAATGGGTAGAGATGTCATACTAGAGCCAAACATCATGCCTGGTTTTGCTAACCCTGTGATTATTTCTGCACCTGTTTCATTAAATGAACTGAGTTTAACTAAACCCTGACGAACTAACCAAATTAATACAGGATTGAGGGTGATAATTTCTCCTTTGGAATGTTTATGTATAGGACGATTTTCAATTAGGTCGGTCAAATGTTTAACATCTGTTGATTCTACTGGCTGAGAGGCAACACTTTTATGTATTAACCAGTGTAATTTCGTCCGTTTCTCATGCTGATTGGCAACAGATTTGACTTTCAAAGAGGCATCAAATGAATCATCATGATGTGGCTTTAATCGTAATAATATTTCTTGGATTTGCTCAGATGGAGATATCTGGTTAATTGTGCTGAAAAAGTAGGAGTGTTGTTCTTGTGAAATGAAATTTGTTATTGGTTTTCCAACTAGAAAATTTTGGTCGATGTTTAGTAATTGTGATGCTAATCGGTTGGCTTCTTGGATAATACCTTGTTGATCAGTTACTAAATAAGCTGCTGGTGCAAATTCAAATAATTCTTGGTAATGTTGGCGTTGTGTTTCCAGCAAGGTGCAATTTTGCATGAGTTCTTCGTTTTGCTGGTAAAGTTCCTCAGCTGCTAATTGCAACATTTTTGAGGTGCTATGTAGTTCTTTAAATGCTTGGGGTAGTAGATCAGAGGGAATCCAGGGTAATACGGTAGCAGTTTGGTATAAATCTGCTAAATGCTGGTGTAATGCTTCTGCTCGTTGGATAAATAGTTGTATGTTCACTTTTAGTTCCCGCCTTTATATGGATATTCAGTGAAAAATTCCATTACTTTAAATTTGGGAAAGTTTTTTTATAGCCTTTTAAGGTGTTAAGAAATCAAACTTCACTATAGTTTAATCTTTAATTAATCATTTAGTATTTTTTTAAAAGGTTTACTATTAATATATATATATATATATATATTAATAAAGTTAATTATATTAAAATTGTTTATTTTTTAGCGTTGTTTACTTGTAGTTTGCATTATAAGGATTAATTTATGCGAATAAACAGATTTTTGACATCTGACGTACCCTACCAATGTGCCAGTTGCGTAATTCGTCCACTGATAACTATATTTGTCTATAGATTGGGCGAATTTTTGGGATACTGAGATTGGCGATCGCCTGATTTTTTGTGAACTTTGTTGCCATTTTGCTGATCATGCTGGGTTTGTATTTCATACCATTCACTCATGCAATATTCTGACCAACAAAAGCAGTATTCATGCCAACAAAAATCACATAAGTTGGAATCTGCTATTTGCTCTCCGTTGGATACAGGTTTGACGCTATTATGAGGACAGTGAATATAATTACTCATTGGTGTTAACTCCTTTTTTAAATGAAAACAACAGCTGTATTAACAGGACTTACGCAAACGGGAAAGAAAGTAGGGGTAATTCATGAATTACCCCTACACAATAATCAGGTTTTCAGTCAAATCTTGCGTAAGTCCTAATTAAATTATTTTTATTACTCACATTATAAGTAAATTTGTTTATAAAGCTTTCTAGCAATTTCCCAAGTAAAGTTAGTTTCTATAAGTTTATATAAATTATCTGGCATTATGAGAGAGTTGATATCTAAGTTGTGAAACTTTAAAAATTTGACTAATAGCTTTTATGTATTCTGCGGGTTATTTTGCTTTTAATGCTCGTCGTGGTGTGTTGATACTATTTACAGTAAGTCCTTCTAACCCGCGATCGCTCCGGGAGTAGATTAATCTTTACACAACCAAATCTAACAATAGCTTATTCAGGAAGGAATGACTAGAAATTTGCATAATCATAATATTTAGTGAAAAATGGTACACATTAGAGTTAATATAATAAAAGTGTGTCAATTTTTCTCTGTTTAACCTAGATTAGTCATAGTTCGCAGCCAGCAACATTAAGCACATGGATACTAACCAGTTAAAATTTGTATTAAAACTATTGGGATGTCCCAACTACCGCGCTGGGTTAAGTTCCAGTGTTTTTGATTCTTTTAAAAAAGATAAAAACAAAATTTGCCGAGATTTGAAAGCACTAGAACTGGTAGACTATTCCCAAGAGATTGCCACAGTAAAAATCAAGGATGCTGGACAGGCTTTGTTAAAATTAGATTCCAGTCAATTACCCATCAGTGATAAAGAACTGAAAGTATTGGAAAAGATCGGTAAAAGTTCTAAAAAAATCGCCCCCAGTGAAATTAAAGTTTCTGGTTTGAAGTCAGATGAACGAGAGACGATATTAAACGTATTAACTGGAAGGGGTTTGATTGAAATAGAAATCAAGATGAAAAGACTCAAAGCTGAAGTGTGGTTAACTCCAAGGGGGATGGAATTTTTGCGGGATGAATTTATCCCCAATCAAGGTAACAATCCTGTTATAAGTTTAGACTTATTGGGTAATTATATCCGGTTTTTGCGGAAGAATTTACGCCACTCACAAGCAGTTGTTTCCCTATTATCTACCAGTGAAAATTCGGAAATAGAAACTATCAGTAAACCTAGTGATGAACAGGTTTTAGAGACTATTAAAAAATTAGATCGAGAACTGGGTACAGAGAATTATTTACCCATCTTTCATCTGCGAGAAAAGTTACAACCACCTTTATCAAGGGATGAATTAGATCACGCTTTATATAGGTTGCAAAGAAATGATCTAATTGATTTGAGTTCTTTACAAGAAGTTAGTGCTTATACCCCAGAACAAATTGATGCGGGTATCCCTCAAAATATTGGTGGTCAACTGTTTTTTATCATCGTCAACTAACAGTTATCAATTCATCTACATAGTTTGATTATTTTCTGATTATTTTCTGATTATTTGCTTTTTTCCTTAATTCCTCCTCACACCGATTTTTAGATTTAGCAATGACAAACATTAACGATATTATCAAACGTGAAGTCAACCCTTTTGATGTTATCAATTTAAAGCCTACTAATTTTTGGGCGGATCAACAGGATGTAACATTAATGGTTGATTCAATTCATAAAGAAGCAATCACAGAGATAGAATATTTACTAAATTTAGTAGGGAAAGATCATCGTAGTCGTACAGTTTTATTAGTTGGTGAGTCTGGTGCAGGTAAAAGTTATTTATTAGGTCGTCTCAAACGCACTCTTAACCCTAAAGCTTTTTTCGCTTATATTCTTTGTAACTGGGCTGATAGTAGTAATATTTGGCGGCATATTTTACGTTATACAGTTGATAGTTTGATTCAAGTTCCTGAAGGTGAAAAAGAATCACAATTAATGTTATGGCTGAAAAGTTTATCAGCCTTTACAAAAAGTGATATCAAAAAACGAATATTTAATGATAATTTTTGGGAAGCATTACAAAGTAATCGCCAAAAATTTATTAAACATCTCAAGGAAACCTATAAAAAAGCAGGTATCTATAACCCAGATATCTTTTTTGGTGTGCTGCACGATTTAGCAAATCCTGAATTATATGATACAGCTTGTGAATGGTTGCGAGGAGATGATTTAAGTGAAGAATCAATGAAAGAAATAAAGGTTAAACACTGTATTGATACAGAAGATGCAGCCAAAAATATTTTAGCTAATTTTGGCAGAATTTCCACACAAACCCAACCAATAGTTTTATGTTTTGATAATTTAGATACTATGCCCCAATCACCAGAAGGTTTTTTGGATATCCAACCTTTTTTTAATGTTAATACAACAATTCATGGGGATAATTTAAAAAATTTCTTAGTGATTATCAGTGTGATCACAAATACTTTAAAACGCCATTGGGATCGGGTACTGCCAGCGGACAAAGCAGGAATACATAAAACAATTCAGCTAAAAGACATTACTATAGAACAAGCGGAAGCACTTTGGGCTTATCATCTCAAACCATTACATCAATTAGCATATCCTCAACCAGAATCCTCTCTTTTTCCTCTCACTCGGCAAATTTTAGAAACAAATTACCCCGGTGGTAGAACCAAGCCAAGAAATACATTAACTCTGGGACGTGACGAATATCAAAAATATAAAATTGATATCATCAGTGGTCATATCAAACCTGAACCTGTAGCACAAACAAAAGTTACCATACCCCAACAAAAAATCACTCCTGATCCCATAATTACTATTTCTTTATCTGTAAGTGATCCAGAAACAACTCAAGCAGAATTTGAATTACTATGGCAAAAAGAATATAAGAAAATTCAGGGTAAAATTACAAAATTATCTCTGTTATCATCATCTGACTTAATTCAGATGTTACAACAATCTCTATCAGCTTTACAAATACAGGGAATTAAACCCAAACTTTTAACTGGAAAATATGCTACTTATTCATTGAGTTATCAGCAGTCTCAAAAACAAGAAAGAGTAGGAATAGTCTGGACAGAAGATTCTAACATGACTACTTTTTTTCATGTTATGAATGCTTGCAAAAATGTAATTCATAACAATAGCTGTAAAACTCTTTATTTAGTCCGTGCTGGAAATGTAGGAAAACCAAATCTTGCAGGAAATCAACTTTATAGGGAACTTTTTACACACACTCATCACCAACATATCAAACCAAGTCTAACAGCAGTTCATTATTTAGCAACATACCAAAGTTTTGTCAATTCTGCAAAATCTCAAGAATTAGTCATTGGTGGGAAAAAGATTAATGTACAAGGATTAGAATCTTTAGTGCGTGAATCTCAAATCTTGCATAACAAATGTACTTTGTTACATGATTTAGGTCTTGTTGCTGCAACAGAAAAAGATACAAATGGTAAAGTTAGAAGAGATTACAGACCTGTAAAAGATTTTCTTTTAAATCTCGTCAAAACTCAAGGATTTATGGGAGTACCTACATTAATTTCCCAAACATCTAGTCAATTTTCTGATGTTCAAGAAACTGACATTAAAATGTTAATTGACCTATTATGTCAAGAAAATAAAACTAAGATTATGAACCCAAAAGCTAAATTACAAGACCAATTAATTTCTTGGAATCCTCAAATATAATCTATATATCAGCCAATGCACTACCTAACAAAAGATGGCGAAATATATCAGCAAATTTACCAAATATCCCGATCAAAAACTCTATGGATAGATACAGAAATTGCTGATTGGAATACTCCTTACCCTAGATTATCATTAATTCAAGTATTGGCTGATACCACAGACTTAACTGGTGAGTCTGCTTTAATTTTAGATGTCTTAGATAAACCTGATTTGGTAAATTATTTTATCAATCAAATCATGGTAAAATCAGAAATTACTAAGGTTTTTCATAACTCTGGATTTGATGTTAAATATTTAGGGGGAAAACTAGCCCAAAATATTATTTGTACATACCAATTATCTAGAAAAATTACCCGTGAAAAACTGCAAGTTAGTAATTTAAAACTCAAAACTTTAGCTGTAGAACTTTGTCAATTTTATGATGTAGATGCAGAAGAAGGAACAAGTGATTGGGGAAAACGTCCTCTTACTCAAAAACAGTTAAACTATGCAGCAATGGATACAGTTTATTTAGCTGCTGTCCACCGTCGCTTACTACAAATATCTCAACCTGAAGCTATTAATGAGATTTTTAATATGGTAAATAATAAATCTGAAAATTCATCTTTAACACCGACTAAAGTTAGAATAGCGTTTGAATGTCCGCGTTTATTTTATCTGAATCATCATTTTGATAATAAAGCAATATTCTTGCCTAAAAATTATATTTCCGGTGTTGGTAATGTTTTTCATAAATTAGCTGATGATCTGATAGAATTAATCAAGATTAATCCCCAAATTAAATCTTTATTAATCGCCGATGTCAGTAGATTAAATTTAGAACAAATATCCTCAGAAATTCAAAAAATATTTTATCAAATTAAATTCTTCCCTTATTTACAAAATAGTATCAGTCAAGATGATAGTAAGGCAACTACTTTATTACAAGTTTGGCAGGGAATACAAGGACTAATTAAAAAAATCACGGAATTATTAATTATTAATCGGCGTTATTGTAGTGCTGAGACGGTAATTAAAAATACTTTTATTCAGGAAGAAAGAACTTTAGAATATTATTTTAATTTACCTGATGGTACACAACAATTAGTGAGAGGTGAATTTGATTGTTTAGTTTTTAATTTTGAAGTTAAACGCCTGTGTATGATAGAGTTTAAAACCTATCACCCTGTAGATCCAGCAGCACAGTTAGCACAGGTTTCTCTGTATAGTTATATGTTATTTCAAAAGAAAAAAACATCGGTAGATTCTGCGGTTTATTGTGTTTTACCTGAGTTTAAAGATTATCAATATTCCTGGGAACAATTAGAAAATACAGTTCATCAATTAATTCCCTACAAACTATTACAAATGCAGAAATGGTTAAAATGGGAGTCTCCTAACCCTAACCCACCACCTGCGACGACTCAACCCCATTTATGTGAAATTTGTCCTCAACAACAAAAGTGTCAAAGTTTTTTTATTGGGGAATTTGATCCCCCCCAACCCTTAAAAAGGGGGGAGAGTTTACCTATTATTAACTCTGATGAAATTGGAGAATCTGATACCCCTCACTTAAAAAGTAGGGAGAGTTTACCAAATATTAATGCTAATGAAATTGGAGAATGTTTAGTGACAACTTTGGCATCTTTTAAGGTTAATGTAGATTATCATGGTGCTGATGTAAGTCCGGCATTTATTCGTGTGAAAATTAAACCCCATTTAGGGGTAAAAGTGCCTTCAATTTTAAAATTATCTGCTGATTTACAAGTACAATTAGGGTTAGAAAATCCCCCTTTAATTGCTCCCCAAGCTGGTTATGTCAGTGTTGATTTACCACGCAAAGATAGACAAATTGCTAAATTTGAGGATTATATTCCCAAGCAGTTTTTACCAGCAAAT
Source organism: Sphaerospermopsis torques-reginae ITEP-024 (assembly GCF_019598945.1). NCBI lineage: Bacteria > Bacillati > Cyanobacteriota > Cyanophyceae > Nostocales > Aphanizomenonaceae > Sphaerospermopsis > Sphaerospermopsis torques-reginae. The sequence continues at coordinate 348,454 of NZ_CP080598.1, forward strand.
ACACCTGTTAAAATTGCGGTGGGAATAGGTATTGATGGTAATTTATTGGAAGCTGATTTATCTGATCCGAATACTTGCCATTTTTTAGTAGGAGGAACAACAGGAAGCGGTAAAAGTGAATTTTTAAGATCCTTACTTCTCAGTTTACTATACCGTTATTCTCCCCAACATCTGAAAATTGCCTTAGTTGATCCGAAAAGAGTAACATTTCCAGAGTTTGAACAAATTCCCTGGTTATATTCACCAGTAGTTAAAGATAGCGATCGCGCGATCGAATTAATGGAAGAATTATTGATAGAAATGGAATCTCGCTATCAAAAATTTGAAAAAGCTAAATGTGCAGATTTAACCGTTTATAATCAAAAATCTGCCTCACCTTTACCCCGGATAGTATGTATTTTTGATGAATATGCCGATTTTATGGCAGAAAAAGAAATTCGTACTGCATTAGAACAAAGTATCAAACGTTTAGGTGCAATGGCAAGAGCAGCAGGAATACATTTAATTATTGCTACCCAACGTCCAGAAGCGGGGATAGTCACCCCTATTATTCGCTCAAATTTACCGGGAAGAATTGCTTTAAGAACCTCTAGTGAAGCTGATTCTAAAATTGTTCTTGGTGGAACACAAACAGCAGCAGCATATCTATTAGGTAAAGGTGATTTACTTTATCAAGTTGGTTCTCAGTTACATCGTTTACAAAGTTTATTAGTAAAAAATATGAAACTCTCTTAACTAAATACTCGACTTTTTCCAGAAGTCGGGGATCTAAGTAGAAAAAGTGAAAATCTATTAGATAATATGTACGCTACATTAATGGGAATGCGTCAGCAGAGGAAATAAAAATGGGATATGTAATTGCAACTGCAAACATGAAAGGTGGAGTGGGTAAAACTACGGTTACTGTTAATTTAGCCACTTGTTTAGCAAAAAATCACGGGAAAAAGGTATTGGTTCTCGATTTAGATAGTCAAATTAGTGCTACCCTCAGTTTAATGTCGCCAGTGGAGTTTGCTAAACGTCGCAAACAAAGAAAGACTTTTAGATATTTGATAGATGAAGTTATTAACCCATATCCCAATGCTGAATACAAGATTCAGGATATCATTCAAGGTGAATTATGTAAGCTGCCGGGATTAGATTTATTGCCTGGAGATATCGACTTATATGATGAATTTGTCGTTTCAGAAATGCTGCATAATCAAGCTTTAGCTTTGGGTGAACAAGATTTTGAGACTATTTGGAATCGTTTTGAAAGAGTGCTAATTAGAGACATTTTAAAACCAGTGCGTGATCAATATGATTTTATTCTTTTAGATTGCGCCCCTGGTTATAATCTCATGACTCGTAGTGCTTTAGCAACTAGCGATTTTTATCTTTTACCTGCTAAACCAGAACCTTTATCTGTGGTGGGTATTCAATTATTAGAAAGACGCATTGCTCAGTTGAAAGACAGTCATGAACATGAAGCAAAAATCAATATCAAAATGTTAGGAATTGTCTTTAGTATGTGCAATACTAACTTGTTGACTGGCAGATATTATAAACAAGTAATGCACCGAGTTGTGGAAGATTTTGGTGTAGAAACTATTTGTCAGGCACAAATTCCCGTTGATGTAAATGTAGCCAAAGCTGTTGATAGTTTTATGCCGGTAACGTTAATGAGTCCGGGTTCTGCTGGCGCGAAGTCATTTATGCAGTTAACTGAGGAATTATTGCGGAAGTTGTAAAATTTTCGTGCATATAGATCCCCGACTTCTGACATCAATTTATCATTTATTTACAAGATTAAAAAAGAAGTCGGGGATCTGCGGTTATTTTATTAAAAATTACCATATTTCTCTTAAATCTAAAATAAATCCAGGTAAAATATCTTCACCATTTAATGTTTGAGGATGGTCTAATTCTTCCACAGGTTGACTAGGACGATAAATATATACTTTTTGTTGTTTTCTATCAATTAACCAAGCTAATTTCACACCATTTTCTATATATTCTTCCATCTTTTCTTGTAGTGTTTTTAAGTTATCAGTTTCGGAACGCAACTCTACTACGAAATCAGGACAAATTGGCGCAAATTTCTTTCTTTGTTCTGTGGGTATTGCTTCCCATTTTTCCTTTTTGATCCATGCTGCATCAGGAGAACGTACAGCACCATTAGGTAAGGTAAAACCACCACTAGAACCAAAACCTACTCCTGTACCATCTTTTTTTGTCCAAATACCTAATTGCACAATTAAATTAAAATTGCGTTCATCTGTTTCTGATCCGGTAGGTGACATAATTAATAAATCTCCAAATTGGTTACGTTCAATTCTAAAATCACGGTTTAATTTACAGAAATCAAAAAATTGATCATCAGTCATGATGATATCTGGTTGCATTTTTAGCACCATTGGTAAGGTTTCTGTAACTACGGGTGTTTGTGTGTTCATAGTTTTGATCTTCACACTATGTATAATCGGAAAAACTGACTCTTTGGTAAGGGTTTAGCAATGCTAAACAGATAATTCACGCGCTTTACCAAAAGAAAGAATCCTTTTTTGATAAAGTCTAATTGCTAATTCAATCTTTACTCTATCAAGACGTTCATCAGGAGGTATGCGTAATTCTTCGGTTATTTGATCAGGAATCTCTAAGATTAATTTGCTCATATTTACTAATTACTATTAATAATTTATTGTATAATTATAATCAAATTAATATTGATTGTCCATTAATTTTAATTATTTTTATTAATTTATAATATCGCATTTTTTACACCCTCCCTAATAGCTAAAGTCAACCAAGGTTTACTATACTAAAAAATTTTCTTTTAATTTATTTAGTTATCTTTAGATGACTTCAGCTATGAGACTGGGAATTAATTCCCAGTCGGGTTATCGGTTTTACTAAAACTCCCCAGCTAATGCGGGAACACAACGTTCACACAGTAAAGGATGTTCTTCAGATTCTCCTACATGAGTAGAATAATTCCAACAGCGATCGCATTTTTCACCGTCTGCATTTACCACCCCAATAGTCCAATTTTCGGTAGTTGCGGTGTATTTCACATCGGCAATTTTGGCAGCTTCATCTACTATTTCTACCTGAGATGCTAATAATAAATATCGCAACTCATCCACACCATTACCCTTTGCAGAATTGAAACCTTTGATAGCTTCACATAACTGTTGATGGGGAATATTTACTAACACCTTTGATTCCAAAGATGAACCAATCATTTTTTCGATCCGCGCTTGTTCCATCACCTTATTAACATCAGTGCGGAGTGTTCGCAGCGTATCCCAAAATTCTGCTAATTCTGCATTTTCCCATTCATCACTAACCTTTACCCAACCAGCTTCAAACACTGATTTATAAGGAGTTTGATAGGGGATAAATTGCCAAATATCTTCCGCAGTATGACACAAAACTGGTGCGATCGCTCTCGCTAAATTTTCCAATGCAATCTGCAAAACTGTTTGACAACTGCGACGACGGAAACTATCAGCAGCACTGATATATAATCTATCTTTGGCAATGTCTAAATAAAAATTAGACAAATCCACAACACAGAAATTCTGGACTGTTTGGAAAAAGCGGAAAAATTGGAAACTATCAAAAGCAGTTGTCACTTCATTAAATACCTCACGGATGCGGTGTAACATATACCGATCTAAATCAGGTAACTTATCAAAATCAACCGCATCTTTTTGAGGATCAAAATCATGTAAACTACCCAACAAAAACCGTGCAGTATTGCGGATTTTATTTCTCACATCAGCTAATTGTTTAATGATGTTACTTCCTAACCGCACATCACCAGAATAATCAACTGAAGACACCCACAAACGCAACACATCCGCACCATAAGCGGGTTCTTTTTTCTGATCTTTTCCACCATTAATAATGATTTGCGGATCAACCACATTCCCCACAGATTTACTCATTTTTCGGCCTTGTTCATCTAACACAAAACCATGAGTTAAAACCGTTTTATAAGGTGCAATGCCATTTACCGCTACACTGGTTAACAGCGAAGATTGAAACCATCCCCGATGTTGATCAGAACCTTCCAAATACATATCAACAGGATAACCTAATTCTGGTCTTTGCTTCGCTACAGCCGCCCAAGATGAACCAGAATCAAACCACACATCCATCGTATCTGTACCTCGGCGATATTTACGCCCATTACTGCGGTAAGTTTCGGGTAACAACTCTTCAACAGAAAGTTCCCACCAAGCGTCAGAACCCTTCTCTGCAATGATAGCTTGCACGTGGTTAATGGTATCTGCATTCAGCAACGCTTCCCCAGTTTCCTCATCATAGAACACAGGAATGGGAACACCCCAAGAACGCTGACGAGAAATACACCAGTCAGAACGTTCTGCAACCATCGGTGTAATGCGATTCTCACCTTGCGCGGGAATCCAACGCACAGATGCGATCGCCTTTAAAGCATCCTCCCTAAATCCTGCCACAGAAGCAAACCATTGTTCAGTAGCGCGGAAAATCGTCGGTTTCTTGGTTCTCCAATCATAAGGATATTTATGAGAGTATGCTTCCTCTTTCAACAGAGAACCCGCTTCCATCAAAGCATCAATAATCGCTTGATTACCATCGCCCAAAACATTCAAGCCAGCAAACTTACCAGCTTCATCCGTGAAATTACCATTATCATCCACAGGGGCGAGAATCGGCAAACCATAACGCTGACCCACAATGTAATCTTCTTGACCATGACCAGGAGCAGTATGCACCAACCCAGTACCAGAATCAGTAGTGATATAATCACCACCAACCACCACCGGACTTTCACGGTCAAAAAGCGGATGACGATAAGTGCAGTGTTCCAAATCCTGACCCGCAAAAGTCGCCTTCACAGTCAAATCAACATCCAAAGTTGCAGTCAAACTTTCCACCAACTCCGCCGCAACTATCAGATACTTGCATCCTCTCTGCGTCTCTGCGTCTCTGCGTGCCACCTCAACAACCGCATAATTTAACGCCCCATTCACAGCCACCGCCAAATTACCGGGTATCGTCCAGGGAGTAGTTGTCCACACAGCCACGCCCAAATCAGGTAAGAAAGGCTCTAAAACTGATTTTAGTTTTTCCGACACCTTCACCACCGGGAAAGCGGCGTAAATACTCCGGGAAACGTGGCCTTCAGGATATTCTAACTCAGCTTCTGCTAAAGCGGTTTTAGAACTAGGACTCCAGTGTACAGGCTTTAAACCGCGATAGATATATCCTTTTAAGTACATTTGCCCAAATACGCCAATTTGCGCGGCCTCGTATTCTGGCTTTAAGGTTAAATAAGGATTATCCCAGTCACCCCACACACCATAACGTTTAAAACTATTGTGTTGGTCATTAACAGCATCAATGGCAAACTGTTTTGCTTTTTGACGCAATTGTAAAGGTGTGAGGTTTTGGCGTTCTGCTTGTTTCATGTTTTGCAGAACTTTTAACTCAATCGGTAATCCGTGACAATCCCAGCCCGCAACGTAACGAACTTTACGACCTTGGAGGAGGTGGTAACGGTTAATAATATCTTTGAGAATCTTATTTAAAGCGTGACCAATATGCAACTGACCGTTAGCGTAGGGTGGTCCATCATGCAGTATAAATAATTCGCCTGGGTTTTCTTGAGAGAGGCGAGAATAAATGTTGTTTTCTTCCCAGAATTTTTGGATTTCGGGTTCGCGTTTAATTGCGTTTGCCCGCATATCAAAGTTAGTTTTGGGGAGGTTAACGGTATCTTTGTATTTTCCAGTTTCGGTCACAGTTTCATGCCTAAATCTAGGTTTGCAGTTATTTGATCAATTATAAGAGATGGTATGATTGTAGGATGCGGTGAGCGATCGCTATATTGATCAGATATTTATAGTCATACTTTCAGACAATAGATCACATCTGTAGGGAAATATTATATGACTGAAGTAATTGAGATACCCGTTAGTTTGACTTATTTTCAACTTCCTGAAGCTGTACAAACACGGTTACAATTTTTATTAGATCGTCAAGATGCAGGTGAAGAATTGACTTTAGCAGAAAGAAATGAAGCTGAAGGTTTAGTTGATTTGGCGGAATTTTTATCTTTGCTTTCTTTGCGTTCTCAGACTAATTGATGTTAAAATCAATACAGTATTAATTGAGTGTAATAATAATTATGATAAATCCAGAGGAAAAACGAAAAGACTTAGAACAGAAAATGTTTTATCTTAATGAGCTTCTTGAAAGATTGAATAAAGCCACTGAAGCAGATGAACAAAAGGATCTCCAGAAAGAGATTGAACATACATATAGAGCTATGAGGCAAGATATCAAAGATGGTAATGCTGCACTTGCTAGAAAACAAGAGATTGATGAGCATGAATTCCATGAGCGGTTTGCAAGTAGTTTGGGGAGAGAAGAAGCTGAAGAATTGTGGAAATCAAAGAAATGGGAGACAAAGCACGTATTGAGAGACATGGCTTTTGTGTTGATGCAAGAACCTGAAAAGCGCCGAAAAATCGAAGAGAAAGGATTCAATTTGGAAGATATTATCAGACTAAACTCAAATCTCCTTCCCAATGCTGAAAATGCAGTTATTGACATTCGTAAATTACGTGACTACTCTCTTAATCGAAATCATCCTACAGGAAAGGATAAAGCCCGTCTCTTTTCATCAATCTTGGGTATGACTGCTGAAAATGCTGAGGAATTACGCCAGATTATTTTAGAAAAATTGAAAACTCAAGAAGTTAGCTTGAATAGGTGTGATGAATTTGGACAACGCTACACACTGGACTTTACTCTAGAATGGCAAAATAGAAGTGGAATTATTCGCACTGGTTGGATTATTGAACCTGGTTTTGATATTCCCAGATTAACGTCTTGCTATCCTTTATTATAAAAATACCTGGAGATTATAGAAAATGAGCAAAATTCTTGCACCCAATCTACTAGCTGTAGTAGCACTCACCGTTGATTTACCTGAATATAACTTATTGCGTGGTCAAGTTGGTACAATAGTTGAATTATTAGCCGATGGTGCTGCGTTTGAAGTAGAATTTAGCGATAGTAATGGACAAACCTATGAATCTGTTGGTTTACGTCCAGAGCAAATTATGGTGTTACATTTTGAGCCAACATCACCTAATTTAGTGCCGGAAATGGTTACTGCCTAAGTAACTTTAGCATAGGTAATTTGAATTGAGAAAATAAACCCAACAGGACTCATTATTATTTTGTCATTAATGTTGGGTTTTGCGATCACTTAACTAACCTAAGTAACTATTGAATTTAATCGAAAATATTCAGGCAATTATGTCAAAATCTTTTGAATCATCAGAGCAAGCCTTGATTGCAGCCGAACAGATAATCTATGATGAAGAGCTTTGTTTAAAACCTAGAAGCAAAGAAATCATTCAAAAGTTTGCACACAAAGAGAATCAATGGAAGATGTCTCTGCAATCGATTATTGATAGAGTAACGCAGCATAATTGGCTTATATTGTTATTCATAACAGCAACTGTAGTTGTACTTATATATCGTTGGGTTATTGGAGTAGGAATTTTAGTAGCTATTTTAGTATTAGTTGGCTTAATTAGGTCTAATAAATCCGTCTTAGCAAATATTACTTACTTTATATTTGTGAAACAAGGACTGGAGAAACAAAAAGCAACAGCTTTGAAGTTAGCAGATGACTCTGAAGCAGCCGAAAGTGCTAGGATAGCTTACGCTCATAAACAGGAAATATTAGAACAATACATTTACTTGCGTGTAGAAGAAAATGTACAGATATTAAAAGAGGGGATAAGGCAGCAAATTAATCAAGATTTATTTGATGCTTTAGAAAAAATAGATATTCAAAATGTATATAGCAAATCTCTTTTGAAAATTGTTTCAGAATAAACAAACAAACAGGCTTAATGGACTACGATAAGGATTATGAAAGAATTAGTAAACCTATTTTATACATTGTATCGGAATTGTGGGATCAGTCTACAAAAGGCAAATATGGTTTCAAAGTCCAATCTGAAATTCTTTTAAAGCACGACGAAAAGTCAATGCCAGTAGTTGTTGGCTGGTACAAAAAAGACCCAATTTTTGGTACTTATGATGAGCCTGTACTGCCTGCTGAATTTCAATTCGCTCATTCTGGTCCAGATGGCTTCTTTCCTTCTTACTGGGTGTGTATATCTACACTAATAAAATATAATCCTACAAGAAAAACAGTCAGAGAGTTTGTAGGTTTCAAGCAAAGGCAACTCTTAATGAGAGTAAATAAAATTTATGATTTTGTTTCTAAGCATGAAATAGAACCTTATATGGACTCTTTAAGCAATCTTCAAGATTATTTTCAGAGCTTAAAGGATGAATAGTTTTGTAGGCATAACCCAACACAACCTATGTTTATATTGTTGGGTTTCATTTTATTCAACCCAACCTACTCGTTGGCAATATGATCATCAAAAATAATTTCCTCGGTTGGGTTAAGCAAAGCGCAACCCAACACCACACATTGAGTATTATAATCAATGTTGGGTTTCGTTCCTCAACCCAACCTACATTTTTTGATTTTCCAGGTTTACAATAAATACAGTTACTCACAATAGACATTATGAATGAAGTAATTGAAATCCCAGTTAATTTGACTTATTTTCAACTTCCTGAAGCAGTGCAAGCACGGTTACAATTTTTATTAGATCGTCAAGATGCTGGGGAAGAATTGACTTTAGCAGAAAGAAATGAAGCAGAAGGTTTAGTAGATTTAGCGGAATTTTTATCTTTGCTTTCTTTGCGTTCTCAGCGTATCATGCGGGCTGAATAAATGGGTAAAATTCCAAATTCTCTCCGTCAATTAGTTATCCAGCGTGCAAAAAATAGATGTGAATATTGCTGTTTATCTCAAGCAGGACAAGCTGCAACATTTCACATAGATCATATTATTCCAGTTGTGGCTGGTGGTGCAACAATATCTGATAATTTAGCTCTTGCTTGTGTGTCATGTTCACTGCGTAAATCTGCTAAACAAACAGTAACAGATCCAGATACAAAAAAAGCAGTATCTATTTTTAATCCTCGTCAACAATTATGGCTAGAACACTTTCGCTGGGATGGTGTAACAGTGGTAGGATTAACAGCTACAGGAAGAGGAACTGTTGAAGCTTTAAATATGAATCGTGCGATGATGTTAGCAATTCGAGGTGAAGAGGAATTACTTGGCCGTCATCCACCATTTTAATTCTTATTTTTAGGTTGGATCAAGAAACAACAACCTACATTTTTTGATTTTCTAGGTTTACAATATATAAACTCACTCACAATATACATTATGACATTAACCCTCAACTTACCACCAGAATTAGAACAGTATTTAACCCAGGAAGCACAACAACAAGGACTTTCTGTAGAAACCTACACCTTTCCAACAATCTATTCTGCAAAAAGAAAAACAATTAAAAATAGTTAATGTGCTTCAGTCTTGGATAGATGAAAGTGATGAACAAGAACAGCAGGAAACAGGAGAATATTTAATTAATGCTTTAGATGAAAATCGTTTATCTAATCGTCAATTATTTCCGCAAGAATTAAAAGGTGTCAGTTGGTGAATAAGGTTATTCTATTAGATGCCAGTCCTATAAAATAGAAACTACTAACAATTGCCCAAATTATGATTAACCCACAAATTTTAGAAGCTATTAAACAAATGCCTAATGTCGAAAGACTAGAGATAATTGAATTTGCCTTAAAACTCATGCGTGAAGAAATGCAAAATCCTCAAAAAATGAGCTTAACTGCTGCTGCGGAAATGATGCGTTCCTATTATGAAACAGAAAGCAGTTTAACAGAATTTGTTGATACTTGTAATGAAGATTTTTATGAGTATCAAGATTATGCGTAGAGGCGAAATTTGGCTGTATAATGCTGATCCCACAGTAGGGGATGAAATCAGCAAAACACGACCTTGTATTATTGTCAACAATGATGATATAGGTACTTTACGCTTAAAGGTTATTGTACCTATTACCGGATGGAACGAAGTTTTTGCACAAGTACCTTGGATGATACGTATTGAACCAACACCAGAGAATAATTTAAGCAAATTATCCACAGCAGATACTTTTCAAATTCGTTCAGTTTCTCAACAACGACTAATTAAAAAAGTGGGAACTGTTTCCGAAGAAATTATGAAGGAAATTAGTAATGCTTTAGCTATTGTTCTGGATATTAAATGACAAAAGAAAATGTAAAAATGACCCTTTCTTTTAACAGGAGTTAACCATGACCATTTCCTTAGATAAAATCACCTACAGTCAATTATTAGTAGAATATCAACCCAAAATTATCACCACAGAAGCAGAATATGATCAAGCATTAGAAACTGTAGAAAAATTAATAGCTAATAAACAGCGTACACCAGAACAAACTGCGATTTTACAATTATTAGTTACTCTCATTGAAGAATTTGAAAATAAACACTATCCTCTTGAACCATCATCACCCCACGCAATGCTAGAACATTTAATGGATGCTAGGGGAATTAAACAATCTGATTTAGTAGGAATTATTGGTTCTAAAGGTGTAGTTTCTGAAGTTGTAAATAGAAAAAGAGCTATTAGTAAAGCTCAAGCTAAAGCATTAGGAGAATTGTTTAATGTTTCTCCAGCATTGTTTATTTAATGACACGGCATTATTTACAAGTTAAACCCGCCATAAGTCTCACACTAATAGATCAAGTGTTGAGATTAATGACGGGTTTCTCTATCGGCTTCAAGGTACTGCTAATAACTACAAAAAAACCTAAACCTTAACTGGCTGTTTGACGGTTTCTGTCGCCTGATAAGGATGAGAATTGTTAATAGGTTGTGGTCCTAAGAAAGCTTCCTTACCTGTAATCAATCGAGAACGACGATTACGAGTAATATAATTCCATGCCCACTGAATTACCACTACCATCTTAGTATCAAACTCAATTAAGAAATAGATGTGAATTACTAGCCAAAATACCCAAGCAATAAAACCTGTAAGTTTCAGAAAACCTAAATCTACTACCGCTAAATTTTGCCCAATCATTGCTAAACTACCAACATCGGTGTAATGAAATGGTGGCAAAGTATGACCATGAAGCCGTAGTAAAATCAACCCAGCAACATATTCTCCTTGTTGTTTAGCTACAGGTGCAACACCGGGTAAAGGTTTACCAGTTTGATGGGAGAAATTAGCTAAATCTCCAATCACAAAAATGTTTTTGTAACCTTTAACAGTTAAGTCTGGTTCTACAACTACTCTACCAGAGCGATCGCATTCTACACCTGTACGATCCGCTAAAACTTTTGCCATTCCAGATGCTTCCACACCTGCTGCCCATAATACAGTTTTGGCGCTAACTTGTTGTACTTTATCACCTTGTTTGAAAGTAACAACTTCATTTTCAATATTTGTTACCCTGGTTTGGGTTTGAACCATCACACCCAATTTTTGTAAAGATTCTGTTGCTGATTGCGATAATTCTGGTGAAATATGAGGAAGAATGCGATCGCCACCTTGCAATAATAAAATTTTCGCTTCTGAAGTGTCGATATTGCGGAAATCTTCTTGCAGGGTTTTATATGCCAACTCAGCGATCGCACCCGCTAATTCTACCCCAGTAGGACCACCACCCACAATCACAAAAGTCAACAAAGCACGGCGTTTTTCAGGATCAGTTTCATTTTCTGCTGCTTCAAATGCAGAAAAAATCCGCCGACGCATTTCTATCGCATCTTCTACAGTTTTCAAACCAGGAGCTAAGTCTTTCCAGTTATCTTTCCCAAAATAAGAATGGTTAGCACCTGTAGCCACAATTAAAGTATCATAAGGTACGATTTTATCACCCACAAATACCTTTTGTGTCTTCGGATCAATATTATTTACTTCTCCCAGCAAAACTTTTGTATTTTTACTTTTTCTGAGAACAGCACGCAAAGGAGAAGAAATATCAGCAGGAGATAATGTACCAGTGGCAACTTGATATAAAAGAGGCTGAAATAAGTGAAAGTTCCGTTTATCAATGAGAGTAACCTTTACATTTCTATTAGCAAGAGATTTTGCCGCATACAGTCCACCAAAACCACCACCAATGATGACAACCTCATGTTGTTTATTCTTTTCAAGTGAAACAACCATAAGAAAATATTCCCTTTTGTTAAGAAGCGTGTAACTTTTCTTAACAAATATGTAACAAAGTTATAAGATAGTTTGCCGTTTCTTAGAAAACACTTGACAAAATAATAAAAGTAGTTAAAGTAACTAAATTTGTAATAATTCAGTATTCAGTATTCAGGAGTTTTTTATTTTGGATTTTGGATTTTGGATTTTGGATTTTGGATTGTTTTTGTTAAGTAAGTCGGTCTGAAAAAACGGATGTATGTAACAAAATATAAACTTGCTAAAAGTCTCTTCCCTCTTGCATGAGTGCCTCTTGCCTCTTGCCTTGCCACAACGATAATTTTTAACGCCTACCTACTTAACTCCAATCTAAAATCTAAAATCTAAAATTTTCTTCCCCAGTCCCCACTCCCTGCCAATACCTAACTCCCAGTTCCTTCACTGGGTGGTAATTTTTCCGGTGGTGCTTCTGCTGGGGGAGCAAGTACAGCATCTGGGGCGACTTCCTCAACAGAAATAGGTGGTTTTTCCTCGGTTTCCTCTTGCGCTTGTGCGACTAACTCAGGAGTCGGAGGAGTTGGAGGTGTCACTTCTGAAACAGTTTTAATTTTAGTTTCAGTTTCACCTTGAGAAATAACTTCTTCACTCACCTGTGCAACTTCTGGTGTTTCTGTCTCAGTCACAGCAGAAACAGTCTCACCCTCAAAAATAACTTCCTCAGTTACTTCTGCTGTTGATGCAGCCGTTTCAGGTGCGGGAACAGTTACCCCTTCAGTTTGACTAACTTCCTCAGTTACTTCTGCTGTTGATGCAGCCGTTTCAGGTGCGGGAACAGTTACCGCTTGCGTTGCAGATGTTGTTTGGCTTGGTTGTTCTGCAACAAGAGTAGTCTGATCAACAATTGTCACAACAGGTTTTTCTGGAGGTGCAACGGGTTTTTTACTCCCAGTCTGCTGTACCTTACCTTTAACACCACTAAAAACATTAGCAATTAACGATGATAACTGTCCCAGCTTTTCCTGTAAAGAAAACTTAGATACCTGTTCTTGAATACTCACTTTAACTAACTCAGGACTGGGAACAGGTGTTTGTTGTACCTCTGGTGTAAGTTGACGACGCAGAGAAAGAGTTTGCCAACCAAACCACACCAAAAGCGCCACACTAGCTACATGACCCAGTAATAAGCCCCCAGTAATGCGTGATGCAAAAATCCATAACACCAAAGCGTAAAATAAACCCACACCACTCCAAATAAAATCATTCTTGCGGTGAATTTCCGGGAAAAAGAAAGCAGCTATGTAAATAGCTACACTGCCAATTCCCACTACTAACGCTAGGATATAGGCGAGCATTTTTTAAACTCCTTACAGTTTCTCATGTGCCGTATTTCCATTTTGCGAATTTTGTTATTGATTTGTCATTGAATTGTTGACTCAGATACAAATCAAAACCAATTCTTGGTGTTAGATGTGATTTTTGCCATTTACCTCAACTCTTAATGTCTTCTTTAGGAGTGAACCCAAAATCTCGGATTACCCTTAAAGATGAAAGCATCTGCAAGAGTTAGCCAAACCCAAAAAACATTTGAACTATGACACTACAAAGCTTTGGTGTGATTGGATTAGCCGTTATGGGCGAAAATATCGCTCTAAACGTTGAGCGTAATGGCTTCCCAATTGCAGTTTACAACCGTTCCCGTGAAAAAACCGATGCCTTCATGGCCAACCGTGCTGGAGGACGGAATGTTAAAGCAGCTTATACCCTGGAAGAATTTGTCGCTGCATTAGAACGTCCCCGCAAAATCTTAGTCATGGTGCAAGCTGGTAAACCTGTTGATGCGGTAATTCAACAGCTTAAACCCTTACTGCAAGAAGGTGACATCATTATTGATGGTGGTAACTCTTGGTTTGAAGATACCGAAAGACGCACTCAAGAATTAGAACCCACTGGTTTACGCTATATCGGTATGGGTGTGAGTGGTGGTGAAGAAGGCGCGTTAAATGGTCCTTCTCTCATGCCCGGTGGTACAAAAAGCTCTTATGAGTATCTATCCCCCATTTTCAACAGAATCGCTGCACAAGTTGATGATGGTCCCTGTGTTACCTATATTGGACCTGGTGGATCTGGTCACTATGTAAAAATGGTTCACAACGGCATTGAGTACGGCGATATGCAGTTAATTGCAGAAGCTTACGATTTGCTGAAAAATGTCGGTGGTTTAAATGCTGCACAGCTACATCAAGTATTTGCAGAGTGGAATAAAACCGACGAACTCAATTCATTTTTGATTGAGATTACCGCGAATATTTTCCCCTACGTTGATCCAGAAACCAAGATACCTTTGGTTGATTTAATTGTTGACGCTGCGGGACAAAAAGGAACTGGTCGTTGGACTGTACAAACTGCTTTGGAATTAGGCGTTGCTATTCCTACAATTACTGCTGCTGTTAATTCCCGGATTCTCTCTTCAATTAGAGAAGAACGGATTGCCGCATCTCAACAATTAACTGGTCCTGCTCCCACAATCTTTAAAGATACAAAAACTTTTGTGAACATGGTGCGGGATGCACTTTATTGTTCCAAAATCTGTTCTTATGCTCAAGGTATGGCGTTAATTTCTACCGCTTCTCAAGCCTATAATTGGGGTCTGAATTTGGGTGAAATGGCTCGAATTTGGAAAGGTGGTTGTATTATTCGCGCTGGTTTCTTGAATAAGATTAAGAAAGCATTTGACGAAAATCCAGCATTACCTAACTTGTTGTTAGCACCTGAATTTAAGCAAACAATTCTGGATAGACAAGCTGCTTGGCGGGAAATTATTGTGACTGCTGCTAAAATGGGAATTCCTGTTCCTGCTTTTAGTGCTTCTCTCGATTATTTTGATAGCTACCGTCGCGCTCGTTTACCTCAAAACTTGACTCAAGCACAACGGGATTACTTCGGCGCTCATACTTACAAACGTATTGATAAGGAAGGAACTTTCCATACTGAGTGGGTCCCCATTGCTGAAGCTAAGAAGTAAGTTGTTTTTAGTTAGTTACGATTGATTTTAGGGGCGGGTTTTCCCGCCTTTTTGTATATAGTAATTACCATGCAAATGAGGTAAAAGCAGTAATAATTAAACGCAGATAAACGCAGATAAACGCAGATGATTTTGTACGCAGAATTTACAACTAAAACAAAATTGTAGAAATGATTAAATAGGGCTTGTTAAATAAAGATGAAAAGATTACAGGTAAAGGGTTTGAGCCGGTTTCAAGTAAAAAAAGTGCAAGCTTTTACGAGGTGGAAACTTAAAAAACTTGCATTTAATTCCTACTCAAAGGAAAAATCGCTCCCATCCAACTCTTGAAACTGTTCCCTGTTCCCTGTTCCCTGTTCCCTGTTCCCTGTTCCCTGTCTCCACGACAAGACTTTTTCAGCAACCCCTAAATATATTGAGAGATACCTTCGGTAAACTAACGCTAACGCCATTTTTAGGAATAGGTAAACCTCAACTATATCCGGTATCTGGCATTTATCAAATAAAATTATTTATTGTTTATAAAAATTTATTAATGATAATCAACTAATAAGCAAATTAAATAAAAGTGAAATTACTGATATAAATACAATGATAAATTGAAGTCTACCTAGAATTTACTCTGACTGCTAGTGTCAGAAATGGTCACTAAGCCAAAGAATTAATATATTTTTAATCTTTAACCTTGATAAATTGTAAAATTACTTAACTTTAAAAAACACAATTAAACAAATTTGACAGTATTTATAACTAGATTACAGCAATCAACATTTCGGTTTTTACTGAAATAAACTTAAAAAGCAACAAAAAAATTACCTCAAGATTCAGCTATGATGTGCTTGCAATTATGGTGAAATGTGATTATCATGACATTAGATAGGTGAATTGCAACATCAAGCAATAAAACACATATCAGTTATAGCAGGAGTCAGGAGTCAGGAGTCAGGAGTAAAAACCTCTTGTAGTCAAAGTTTGATAATAAATTGATGTCCTAACTACTCTGTCTACGGCTATAAAACACCATTGGCGAAAACAAGATCAATCATATCTTGCAGTATTCCCAATCATAAAAGAGCAAACAGAGTAAATAATCTCACCGTCAAGATGACATTAAAATGATGAATCATTCAACACCCAAACCCATAATCAAACGTCAGGAAGAGACTGTATTTGAACGTCCCAAGAAAAAAGGAGATAAAAGCAATTTTCGCTCTTTAAAGGAAGCATTTGATTTAGAAACTTTAGAAAAGAATCTTTGGGGACAATTTTTATTATTTATAGAAGAATCCTATCAATATTTTACTCCTCGTCCGCAGCCAGAACTAGAAACACAAGCGAAAATCATCCAAAACGCTATCCGCATCTTGATCGAACATCATCAAGAGTCTTGGAGTGAAATATTAAGCAGGATTCCTCAATCAGAAAAAGTAGCAGCAGATGAATTTTATCAGGAGATTTCCAGATATAAAAAACTCAAACCCCAGGAAGTTTATCAAGCATCACAAACAACTATTAAAGTCATACTTAATCACGATGAATATGGTTTTGTAGATGGAAAGATAGATAATGATAGAATCAATAGAAAAATTCAACTGAATGAAGCTATAGATTACTTTCATAACAATCCAGAAAAAACCTATTTTATCATTGCCCAACTGCCAGAATTAGTACCAGCAGATGCTAAACCGATGTTTGCAGCATCAAAAGGTTTTCAAAACATAATTGCCGCAGGTCCAAACATGAAACTTGAAAACTTTAGCATGGCTTTTATGAGACGTTTTCGATTAACCCGTGCTGACATAACAGATGACATTGCTCGTGATGGTATTAGGAAGAAAGATGAAATTGAGAGAGACTTGAACACTCAAATTAATATTTTACAACAAGAAAAATTTGCACTGGAGGAGCAGTTAGAAAAAACTCGTAAGCAAGCACGTCAAGAAGCTGTAATTTACATAGCTAATGCTCTCCAAAATGGTAGACAACCTGCTTTAAATCAAATACAGCAGATGATTAGTTTATTAGAATCACAAGTTGAAGCAACTGGAGAACCGGAACTTGATTCTGATCAAGCTTTGACTGTCTTTATTATTCTCCGTAACCTGATGAAAATATTTCAGGAATTGGGAATTGAAAGTTATCCTAAATCATTAAAAGCTAAATTACAAATTTCTCAAAATCAGCTTTCAGAATATGCCTATATCGAAGGAAAGCCTTTTGCTAATGAGGGGGAAATTAAACAAGTAGAGTGTACTCAAGCAGGATGGAAAGTAGGAGAAATAGTCATCACACCAGCAAAAGTGAGAGAGCTAAATAGCGATCAATAAAGGAAAGTTTATTTTCAATATCCTAAAATCTAGTCGGTTTTAACCGACTTTAGCTATAAGACAGGGAATTTATTCCCTGGCTTTCTTCCATAACTTCCATAACATATAATTCTGGAACTTCTGGAACATATACAGATTTTCAATCACCAACTTACCCATAAATACAAGGGAGAAAAAAAGATGTCTAATGTAGCTATTTTACTGGATCTCGATAATATTAGACCTGAATTGCAAGAAATAGAAGATATTTGTAGACAGTATGGCAATATCAAGGAACGGCGGGCATTTTCCAATACCCCAGCATTGCGAGCCGTCTATGGTGGTAGATTACGTGCGTTAGAATACCGCTTTGAATTAACTCCAGGAGTTGATATTGTTCGTCAAGAAGTTGATAATTTAATTTTCCGTACTGCGGAAGAATTAATTAATAATTCTCGTTTAAATATTAAAATCATTGCTGTAGTTAGCAATGATAATGACTATGCAAATTTATTTACATCTTTGAAAAAGAAAGGAATTAAAACTGTAGCTATTGGTAATTCCCACATCGGGAATAGACTGCGAGAAACCGCAGACTATATTGAATTTCTTACTAATGTCCTAAAACCTACCTATTTGGGTATTGATTTAGGAACTACTAATACAGTGATAGCACAGGCAAAGCAAGCACTAATACAAAAATTAGCAGTCAACGCTGTTGGTGTTTCTGTCAGAGGTGAAAGTGGTGCATTACACCGCACAGAATTGATTCCTTCTTCTGTGCGGTTTTCTAAATTAGATAATTCAGAAATTGGTAAGCACGTCCGTAGTCAATACTATGCTTTTAGAGATCAAACTATTCTAGCTTGGAAACATGATATTGGTACTCTCAAAGATGGTAAACCTTTTGAATATGAATTGACCATTGGTAAAATTAAACCAGAACAAGCAGCCAGCGAAATTTTAAAATTTTGTCGTGAGAAGTTGCTGGAATTTCAAGTTGATCTGGGGGGTGGTGTAGTAATTACGCATCCTGCATCTTATGAACCTGATGCAATCAAAGCAACAAGAGAAGCAGCTAAATTAGCTGGTTGGAAAGAAGATGATATTGTCTTATTACCAGAACCAAAAGCTGCTTTATATGATTTTCTGCATAGATTTCTACATGGAGATATTTTTGCTGATTTAGATACCAGTCGCCCTTTAAATATTCTTGTCTATGACTTAGGAGGAGGAACATTAGATACTTCCTTACATAAAGTGGAATGGAATAGTCAGATTTCTCAGTTTTTAATTGATGATATTTCTATTGGATCTCGGACTAGAGTGGGTGGTGATCAGGTTGATGAAAGAATTGTGGATTATTTATTTGCTAAAAATAGCAAAATTCAGAGATTATCTGCACCTGATCAGAAAAAACTCTGGCATGAATTAAGAATTTATGCTGAGAAATTTAAGCAAGTTTGGGGTGCAGAATATCTTTCTCATCCAGATAAACAAGAGTTTAGCTTGCCATTTGATTATATTGCTTTAGATGGTAATTTTTCCATATTCTGTAAGATTAATTATCGGCAGATGCAAGAGGCATTGAAAGACCTTTTGTGTTTAGATATTAAACCTGAGCTAATTGAAAAATTAGATCCAAAAACAGCTTTTGATGAATCTCCATTTACAGATCGGCGTGATACTTTTGTTGTTCCTGTTTTGGATGTGCTATTAAAAGCAAAAGATCGGTTAGGAACTGTACCAAAAGTAGATGCTATTTTGCTAAATGGGGGGATGACTTATTTTCCCTTAATTCGGGAACGTTTAGAAAGACTTTTACCAGGAACTCTGATTTTATCACAAGGAAATCCAGATTTAGCTGTTGCTCGTGGTGCGGCACTTTACGCTTCTGGGACAATCAAAGGTGACAATATTAATCCTACAAGTATTCGGCTGGAAGTGAAAGATCCCACTACTCAAAAATCCCAACTAGAATTATTAATTCCTCACGGTCAAAAATATCCTTATCATGCAAATTTAAGTGGATTTCGTTTACCAGAGGAAACAGGTTTGATTGAATTTAAAGTTTGGGTGGGTGAAGGTTCAAAACCAAACCAAAATACAACTTTACAACGCAGACGCTACGTTAATACCGATGAAATTAGGGCTGCTAATATTCAACCAGGAGACTATTTAAATCTGGAAGTTGAATATACATTTGATGAGCAATTGTTACTAACATTGGTGCATCGTGATCGTCCAGATTGTCGGTTTAAATTAGTAGTTGTGGATGAAATAGAAACGATAGACACAAAAGAAGATACTTCCACAGGGGGAAATGATAAACCTGTTATAGATATAGATGTATTCATCCCCAAGATTCTCCGCGCACGTATTGGTATTGAGATAGATCCTAGTATTCAGGTACAATTTACTAGATGGGGTACAGTTGCATTCACACTGTCTAGAAATCCAGGTGGGAATGTTTATGATCAAATAAATGACCTAGAAAAGCAAACTCTTAAAGCTGCAAATCGGCTATCAATTGTTCAAAGTTTGTTGCAATGGTTGGAAATAGGAAATAATAATACTGACTTACAAAAAACAAGGCAAACATTGGCAGTAAGGGCTTTATCCAATATTATTCAAGCTCTACCTTCTGATGCTGCTGACTTTCAAACTAGAGAATTAGAGCAAAGATATCATAGTTGGATTTTGCGAAAATTTGAGTCTGGGTTATCTCAATTGCTATCTAATGATGAACTCTATTCAGCGATCGCCCATACTCCTGGTAAACTTTTGTGGTCAGATTTTGGCGAGTTAATTTATCAACAATTCTCAGAAATATCAAACCAACCCCGCGCTATTTATTTACTTAACTCTTTTGGCATTTGTGCTGAACCTTCTAGCAAAAATATCATTAGATTACGGTCTATTATTCAAGCTAATCAACATTTAGCTTTGCGTCAAAAGGCTTTTTGGGCTTTAGCAAGAATTATCAGTCTTGGTCAACCACAAGAATGGCGAGCGACAATAAATGATGTGGAAAATGTAGCATATTTTGTTTTAGATCAGCTAAAAAATCGCATCACTGAACCACAAGTCGCTATTGATGCTTTAGTTTGTTTGAGTCAATGTTTGTTGTGGCATCTTAAAGGACATTTATTACATGAGAGAATTGTCAATGATATTTCATCACTAGGAAAAATTTATCTACCTTGTGAAAGTAAGATGAAAGATTTTCCCCAAATTGGAAAGAACTTTGATAAATATTTGGTTCTGATAGAGAAAATGCCGAATATCGAAACAGTTACGGGGAAAGAGGGAGAGGAAATAAAACGTTTTCTAGAATTGGTAAATAAAACATAATCTCAATAGAATTTGCTTTTTATACCCCCGAATCTCTTGGGAAAAAGGGACTAAATTTCTCAAAGTCACCATTTTTCGGGGGATAAATAAAGGTATCCCCTCAATAGATATGTTTCCTGTTGTCTGAATTATGAATTGCTTTCCAAGCTCTTTTCAAAACTTTCTTAGTAGATAATGAAAAATCGCCTTTATTCATCATCCAGTCATAATAACCAGGATCTTTGGAAAAAACTTCTAACAAACTCTGACCTTTATATTTACCAAAGTTAAACAAAATAGCTTGCTTCTGCTCATCATAAATCAATTTATTACTAGGATCTAAAAAATTAAATGTATTCAGTTGACTTAAAACTTTAATATCATTGGTAATTGGTACAGGAACAGGAGAACCATCATTACTATATTCTACATTTTCATAACGTTGAATTTGTGCTTTAAAAACTTGATAGGTAGCACGAATATCAACTGCTGCATCATGCGCTCCTTCTAAATCTTGACCACAATAAAACCTATAAGCTGCTCTTAAATTGCGTCTTTCCATTGTGTGAAAAATACTTTGCACATCTACTAAATTTCTACCTGATAATTTTAAACAAAGTCCTGCACGTAAAAATTCTTCTACCAGCAGAGGAATATCAAATTTATTGGAATTAAAACCAGCCAAGTCACTATCATCAAGGAAATTTAAATAGTCAACAGCAATTTCTGAAAATGTCGGCGCATCTTTTACATCTTCATCATAAATTCCATGTACTAATGAAACAGTAGGAGGAATAGGAATTGTGGGATTAATTATCTGGTTTTTAAGTTCTTCCCTTCCATCGGGAAATACTTTGAGGATAGCAATTTGTACAATTCTATCTTTGATGATATCTACTCCTGTGGTTTCTAAATCAATAAACGCCAGTGGTTTTAATAAGTTAAGTTTCATAAGGATTTGGGATTCTATATAATTGGTGTGTAACTTGACAAATAGATTATACGCAATTTGCACTCCCACTAGAAAACTAATTAGAAAATAATTATATCACATTCCGTTATAATGAAGATCATAGTTTACCAGGTTGTGAAGTTTTCAAAATATGAGTAATGAAGATAAAGCAAGGATGGATAAAATGGAAAATCAGCTTATTGATATGCGGTTAGCGGTAAGTGCTTTATTGGAAACTACGGCTGTTTATCAGCGTAATTTTGATACGATTCAGCGTAATTTTGAAATGGTGATTGCAGAAATTAGAGATATGCGTTCTGATATGGTGCAAATGCAGTCTGAGATTAGAGAAATACAGATGGATGTGCGGGGTTTGCAAACTGAAAATCGGCGGATTCTTGATATTTTACAAAATCGTCCTCCTGAACAGGAATCTTAATTTTCACTTACTTTTAAATATGTATTTTTAGATCCCTGACTGATTAAATTAGTTGGGGATCTTTTTGATCACAAATCATATAACTCTTTAAACCAATTAATAAACCCCTGCACTTTAGGATTGTTGGGATTTAAAATATTATATTTGATAGCTTGATGTATTTGTCTACCTGGTTCATTTTGCCATGCTAACCAAGTGTAAATTTCTGCTTTATCAATATAAGATTCTTTAAATGTTGCACCTTTATTTTTTGCTTCTCTGACTACTTCCTGTGCATATTCCCAAAGATGTTCTCCCTGTTCAGGAATCATATAACCTAAAAATGTTTCTAACATTCCTTCTATGATATTATTTGGCATAATCCAAACACCAAATTTTTGATTATCTGGTGTATTAATAATTAACCCATTTTCTGGTATAGCTTCAGGAAGATGAGGAATATTTGGTAAACAAGCATTTCTGATACTTTGCCAACGTAAAAACGCATCATCATCAGCATCTACCATTAAACCTAAATGTGTGCGTCCTCTAGTTTGCAATTCTGTATATATGAGATCATAAGTAATATTTTCATAACCTCCACATTCTTGAATTGATATAATTGCTTCTTCTTTATTATTACCCCAAAAAATCCCATTCTTTTCAATTAATTCTGGTATCACTCGTAAATCATCTTGACCTTCAACTAATAATTTTTTGGGTTTATCATTTTTTGCCATTGCTAACGTACCTCCAGTTCTCTTTCCGCAGCAATGACCATTTGAGATTCATTGAAAACTATACTTTTTGATTTACCTTTCTCAATTCTATGAATCCTAATACCATCATCAGTGACATTTTCTTGTTCTGCAATATCAGCTAAACTTTTCCAACAATCACTATTATGTGTAGTTGCAAAAACTTGGACATTTAATTTTTTCGCTGTATCCCAAATCATTTTCCACATATCGGACATTGCAGTAAAATGGAGTCCAGTGTCAATTTCATCTACAAATAAATAACCATCTTTAGCTGATACTATAGCTAATGCGAGTCCTAAAATTCGCCAAATTCCATCTCCCATACTGCCAATAGGTACACGCTGTTTTTTATCACTAAGAAGTACAACAAAACCACTGCGTGAATATGGCGAATATCTTAATCTTTGAGGATTAACCGCAGCAATACGTTGAATGTTTGAATCTATTTTATTCAGTGCTTGTTCAATAATTTTTTCATCAGGTGTTAGTACCACTTGATTAAATAACTCTATCATTTGATCTGTTTTTAAAGATGATGATGTAATAAATAATGTTTTTGGTCGTGGGTTTTTAGCATTTGTACGAAATTTACGTATATGAAATACAGGAAGTCCACCATTAGATGATAAAGGTAATATGAAAGTTTCATCTGCTAATTCAGGAGTCCAAGAAACTCTAAATTGAAGTTCTTGTAGTTCATCTGGTATTTTTTCATCACTAGGAGATAATTCTATGGATAAAGTCAGTTGATTTTGGTTATGATCTATAATAGATAATTGACTTCCTGGTTCAATTTCGTGACCATAAAACAAGTGACGAATATCAAGTTCTCCATCTCTTCCAATTTCACCTTCTCTCCTCAGTTCATCATCATAAAAATATTCACTGCGGTTATTCATTCTTTCACGCAGTATTTCTAAATCACAACGTGAGCAAAAAATTTGAATAGCTTCTAATATAGAAGTTTTACCGCTATTATTTTCACCAACCAGTAAGTTAATTCTACCTAATTGCTGAAGTTCAAAAGATTTGAAGCAGCGAAAGTTCTCTATTTTTACACTTTTTAGCATGGTTTATCAAGATAATAGAGAAATAATGACCAAGTTTATTATATCAGATCCCTGACTTATTCCAGAAGTTGTTTATCTATCCAATTACATTGTTCACCATGATATCTTAGCGCGTCCTGTTGTTTAGTAGCATCTTCACCAGTTAGACAACTTACTATTTCTATTCCTCTAATATCTTGATAGTCTTTCGCTATTTGTTCAGATATTAATACTTCTCTCGTTGTTGGGTGAATAGCTATGAGGTGTGCATCAAAAAGTCTATGCAAATCTACTCTCAAAAGTAAGCCATTAGCAACATCATGAGATTCGATTTTGCTATAAGGAATAATATGTGCTGCTTCAATAATTTCTTTAATTTCACAGCCACTAATTAAACATCTATGACCATATTTTTTTGTTAGTTCTTCTTTAAATTTTTCTTGTCCTTCTCGTGATGGTGGATATTTTTGTGGTTCTACTTTATTATTTAATAAATCCTTTATCCATTGAGGATCTTGATAATTTGACCAAATCATTTTTTTAATTTTAGGATCAAATCCTTCAGGAAATTTAGTTTCATCATTATAATATGCTCCGTTTAAAGTGCTAACATTGGTGAGTTTAGTGTTGGTTTGACTTAAATCAGTGTTGCCAAAATTAGCTTTTGCAAAATTAGCATTTATAATGGTGGATTTTGTCAATTCTGCTCCCCTCAGATTTGCACCTGTTAATTTTGCTCTTGTTAAGTTAGCTTCTGTTAAAATAGCTCCTGTTAAAATAGCTCTTTGCAATTTGGTATTTTCTAAGTTAGCTTGAGCTAAGTTTGTATCTTTTAATATAGCTTTTGTCAAATTTAATCCTGATAAGTTAGCTCTTCTTAAATCTTGTCCAGAGAGATTTCTATTTTCTACTTCTTTATTAGTAATTTCCCAAATTAAATAATATTTTGGATTAATTTTGGTATTATTATCAATAATTATATCTTTTAAAAGAGTATGATCTAAACAAGCATCTGTTAAATCAGCACCAGATAGATTAGTATTTTGTAATTTTGCACCTTTAAGATTTGTACCTCTCAGGATTGCACCACTAAGGTTAGCATTTTCTAAATATGCAGAAGATAAATCTGAACCACTTAAATCAGCACCAGATAGATTAGTATTTTGTAATTTTGCACCTTTAAAATTCGTACCTCTCAGGATTGCATCACTAAGGTTAGCATTTTCTAAATATGCAGAAGATAAATTTGAACCACTTAAATCAGCAGCAATAAGATTACCATCTTGGAGATTTATTTTAAAAAGGGTTGCAGTTTTTATTATTGCTTTTTCCAAATTCACATTTTTCAAATTTGCACAACTTAAATTTGAACCACTTAATATAATTTCTCTCAGGTCTTGATTACATAATTCTGCATATCCTTCTTCGATTTCTCTTTTTCCTGTTTGTGTTTCTTTGATACAGCACTTTGCACGTCTATCTAGTACAGTTCATATCCTATTTTCTAGCTTGATGTAATAATTCTGTCTTATGTTTTTGTACCTAAACGTTACGCAAAGTGCTGTACTTCTTATTTTATAACCTTTATAATCAGAAAAATCCCTCCTACCTTCTTTGTACAGTTTAATAAGTGTTGTATCTCTTTTTATATTTTCCTGGATACACATATAAGCTTCAAAATTAGCTCTATATTTATTATAAATCATACAACTCCTTAAACTAACTTAATAAATAACTAACATTTGCGATTCTGTGGACTGAATATATTATACTTAATGTCTTGGTGCTTTTACGCTTAACTTATCAAATCACTAATCACGCTATGATAGTAAACAATGAAGGTTAAAGAAGTTCTCAAAATCCTGGAAGAAGATGGTTGGTATATAGATCGTATTAGAGGTAGTCATCGTATCCTCAAACATCAAATTAAATCGGGTATCGTGGTATTAGCGGGTAAACTTAGTAAAGACTTAGCGGAAGGGACTCGAAAGAGTATTTTTTCCCAAGCACAACTGGAGGACAAATAATGAAAAATTATGCAGTAGTCTATGAATGGGCCGGTAGTAATTATTCTGCTTATGTTCCAGATTTACCCGGATGTGTTGCCTGTGGTGATACTCTACAAGAAACAGAAGAACTAATTAAAGAAGCTATAGAATTATATTTGGAAGTATTGAAAGAAGATGGCAAACCTATACCCAAACCTTCTACAAAAGTAGGTCAAGTTGCAGTGATGATCTAAAATCCAGATCCCGGACTTCTTAAAGAAGTCCGGGATATAAATATTGATCTAAATCCTATTTCAACCCTGCTAACAAATCATTTTTTGCAGTTTCCAAAGCTTCTGGTAACTTACTTGCATCCCTTCCCCCAGCTTGCGCGAGATTGGGTTTTCCACCACCACCACCACCACAAATTTTAGCTACAGCACCTACAAATTTACCTGCTTGTATTCCTTTTTTATTCACTTCCGAACTAAAAGCAGCAACAATACTTACTTTCCCCTCTTCAGGAATAGAACCTAAAACCACAGCACCATTACCGATTTTTTGCAGTAATCTTTCTGCTGCATCTTTTAATGATTCTGCATCCACATCTTCCAGTTGAGAAACAATAATTTTATGTTCTCCCAGTGTTTCCGCAGTTGTTAATAAACTGTCAGATTTAACTATTGCAAGTTGTGATTTTAGGGTTTGAATTGTTTTTTCACTGTTGCGGAGTTCGGTTTGTAAAGTTGTGATTCTGTCGGGTATTTCTTCCGGTTTGATTTTAAAACGGAAACACAAATCTTTGGTAACTTGATCTCGCACGTTCAAATAATCTAAAACCGATGCACCAGACACCGCTTCTATTCTTCTCACTCCTGAAGAAACTCCCGCTTCAGATATGATTTTGAAAACGCCAATTTCCGCAGTATTACTAACATGAGTTCCCCCGCATAACTCCATTGAAACACCGGGGAAATCAATTACTCGTACTTCATCACCGTATTTTTCACCAAACATTGCCACCGCACCTCTAGCTTTTGCTTCTGCTAAAGGTAATACTTCGATTTTGGCTGAATGCGCTTCAGAAATCCAACTATTTACTAATTCTTCAACTTGCTGAACTTCATCCGCAGTTAAAGCGCGAGGACAGTTAAAATCAAACCGCAAGCTATCAAAAGAAACTAATGATCCTGCTTGGGAAATGCTTTCATCAACTACTTTCTTTAAAGCAGCTTGTAATAAATGGGTTGCTGTATGATTAGCTTGAGCGCGACGACGACAAGCGGTATCAATTTGGGCGGTAATTTGATCAGCGACCCTAATTGTACCACGTTCTATTTTTCCAAAGTGAATAAAGAAATCAGATTCTTTTTTCACATCTTCAATTCTGATTAAAATTCCATCACCAGAAATATAACCTTTATCTCCGATTTGTCCACCTGATTCCGCATAAAATGGGGTTTTATCCAGGACAATTTGTACTTCTGTTCCTGCTTCTGCTTCTTCTTGGGAAATACCATTAACTAACAATACTTCAATTTTTGCTGTGGTTGCTAATTGAGTATATCCTAAAAATTCGGTAGAGTGGATATGTTCTGCAAGTTTATCTAAAGAACCTTGGACTGTTAAATCAATGGTTTCGTGTGCTGCTTTTGCACGTTCTACCTGTTTTTGCATTTCTGCATTAAAACCATCTACATCAACAGTTAAATTCTGTTCTTCGGCAATTTCTTGAGTTAGTTCTAATGGGAAACCGTAGGTATCATATAAGGTAAATGCACTTTCACCACTAATAGAAGTTAAACCTTTTTGTTTTACTTCTTGGATAATTTCCGCTAAGAGCTTTTCACCTCTTTCTAAAGTTTTCAAGAAATTAGCTTCTTCTCTTGCTAACTCTGCTTTAATAGATGCTTCCCTTTGTCGCAAACTGGGATAAACATTTTCAGAAAGAGAAATTGCGGTTTCTGCAACTTGGTTAATAAATTCCCCAGAAATTCCAATTAATCTTCCATGTCTGACAACGCGACGAATTAAACGCCGTAAAATGTAACCTCTACCAACATTAGAAGCACGAATTTGATCGGCGATCATGTGTACAACAGAACGAACATGATCACCAATGACTTTTAAGGAAACTTTGGTATTTTCATCACTTTGATGATAATCAATTTTAGCAATTTTCGTCGCAGTTTCTACTATGGGGAAAATCAAATCTGTTTCATAATTGTTAGGAACTTTTTGGAGAATTTGCGCCATTCTCTCTAAACCCATTCCGGTGTCAATGTTCTTATTTTGTAATGGGGTGAGATTTCCTTCTGCGTCCCGATTATATTGCATAAATACCAAGTTATAAAACTCGATAAATCGGGTATCATCTTCTAAATCAATATGATCATCTCCTAATTCTGGGTGAAAATCATAATAAATTTCTGAACACGGACCGCAAGGACCAGTGGGACCAGAAACCCAGAAATTATCATCTTCTCCCATGCGTTTAATGCGTTTTTCTGAAACTCCAATTTTATCTTTCCAGATGTTAAATGCTTCGTCGTCTTCTTCAAAAACGCTAACTACTAAACTTTCAGGAGGTAAACCAAAAACTTGGGTAGAAATTTCCCAACCCCAGGCGATCGCTTGTTCTTTAAAATAATCACCAAAGCTAAAATTACCCAACATCTCAAAAAATGTATGGTGGCGTTTTGTCCGTCCCACATTTTCGATATCATTGGTACGGATACACTTTTGAGAAGTTGTAGCGCGTTTAAATTCCGGTGTGCGCTGTCCTAAAAATATGGGTTTAAATGGTAGCATCCCCGCTATAGTTAGCAGTACGGTGGGATCTTCCGGTACGAGGGATGCACTAGGAAGCGGTTGGTGTCCCCGTTGGGAATAGAAGTCAAGGAATAAAGCGCGAATATCGTTACCGCTAAGATACTGGGGAGTTGATGACATGAGTGTTTACAAAATCAATTTTAATTAGTTGGTCAGTTCTGCAAAAAGCATCATTACTATTTATTAGTTATGCCATAAAATTAGAGCTATGGTAAATATTTAGTTATTTACTGTCTGTAAATTTTGGGGAAAATATAAATTTTATTGTATAATTTTCGTGCTTGAATACGGTTATTTTATTTTTTTTAACCAACCGCAGAGGCGCAGAGGACACAGAGGTAAGAGGTTTTTTTTGATTAAGAAAGGTGGTTTTTTAGGAGTTATAAAAATGAGTTTACGTTATAGTATGATTATTCAATGGAGTGATCAAGATCAATGTTATTTAGTTCATTTACCTGAATTGACTACTCAAAAATATCATACTCATGCTCTAAGAGGATGTTTGAAAAGTCTAAATTGAGTGATTAGAAATCACATCTACACAGACAAAACCTGCCTTCGCAGGTTTGAAAACCTCAATTTTTCGTTAGTCCACTAGTGGACTTTGCTTGTGTAGTAGCGAATTATATTCGCCAAAAACTTTTAAGACAACCTCTTACCCTGTTCTCTAAAGAGAGCCTGAGTTAATCACCAGGATGCTCCCGTTTTCTCAAATTCCACCAGTGTTAATGAGAGTAATTTAAATGCTATTATTGATGCTTTTCTTATTTCTTGCTGACTGCTGATGGCTGACGGCTGAATGCTTACGATTTTGGATTTGTGAAATTTGTGCTAATTAAGTTATTCTAGAACTATAAAATCTAAACTGACCATATACTATATATTATTAAGAATATAGATGCCATTAAAGAAAGTAATGAAAATCACAGTTATGACTTTTAACCTCCGCTGCGATAAACCAGATCCGGGGGTACGTCAGTGGGAAAAGCGTGTAGGTGCGATCGCTTCTGTTATTCAACATTATCAACCAGATTTAGTGGGTACACAGGAAGGTAAACCCCATCAACTGAAAGATTTACAAGCACTTTTACCAGAATATAAATTTGTTGGGGGCGATCGCTCTGGTACGGGAGAAGATGAACACTGTGCAATTTTCTATAAACCTGAACTTTTAAAACTGCAACAAACTCAAGATTTTTACCTCAGTGATACTCCAGAAATTCCTGGTAGTATTACTTGGGCAACTCGTTTACCACGCATGGCAACTTGGGCTAATTTTACATTTGGTAATCCTGGTATTTCCCTAACTATTGTTAATACTCATTTAGATCATGAAATTGCTAAAGCTAGAGAGTTGGGTGCAGGTTTGCTGAGTCTGCGTTTAATGGAATTTCCTGCTGAAGATTATGTAATCTTAACTGGAGATTTTAACGCCCATTCCAGAACTTTAGAAAGAATAATTTTAGCTGATAATTATAGAATGCAAGATACTTTAGCAAATCTGCCGTTAGCAGAACAAAAAACTTTTCATGATTTTACTGGTGAACCTGTGGATGCTAGAGATACTATTTATGGCGATCGCCGTTTTCACATCGAACAGGTAATCATTGAAAATAAACAATGGCAACGTGTTTGGCCTTCTGATCATTTTCCGGTAATTGTGAAATTAAGCATCGGGAATAGGGAATAGTAATCGAAAATTAAGCAGATTTAACGGATACTGCTAAATGTAATCCCAAAGCATCCAATAAGGTACTTAAACTATAAAATTCAATTTCTCCTTGCTCAGATAATTTCTGGGCTAGGTTCTCATAACATTGCTGTATAGGTGTTGATAGTTTCTCAATTCCACCTTGAGCTTCAATTATATTTTTAAGTGCCTTATTTAACATTTTAGGATCGCCTTCTTCTAAAACAACTTCAATATAAGCTGCTGCTTCCAGTGGATCTTTTAAGTCTTGGATTAGTTTTTCATGGTAGCTAGTGCTTTTAGACATCCTTTTCCTCTCCGCGTCTCTGCGCCTCTGCGTGAGGTAAACTTTGCCTTTGCTTCACCAACTCCACCGCTAACTGAATCGCTGCTTTCATACTGGTTGCATCAGCAATACCTTTTCCGGCAATATCAAACGCAGTTCCATGATCTGGGGAAGTTCTCACAAACGGTAAACCAATAGTAGTATTTACCGCCCGATCAAAAGCCATTAATTTTACCGGAATTAAACCTTGATCATGATAAAGTGCTAAATAAGCATCCGCAATGTTTTTAACATTAGAATCACTATACCAAGCTTGACCTGGTTTAACCCACATTGTATCTGGTGGTATGGGTCCTTCTAGTTGTAAATGCGGTCTTTTTTGTTGTTCTGCTTTTAACCAAGGGATTAACCAATCTATTTCTTCTGTTCCTAATTGTCCCATTTCTCCACTGTGGGGATTTAAACCAGCGATCGCAATTTTCCCATTTTTAATCCCAAAATCTCTTTGTAAACATTCTGCTAATAAATCTAATTTTTTTGTTAATAATTGCGGTGTTAAAGCTTGGGATACTTGACATAAAGGAATATGTGTGGTAGCAAGTAAAGCCCGCAAAGTCCAACCAGTAAAAGGCGATCGCCCGACAAACAACATTCCAAAACGTTCTACACCTGCTTTCTCGGCTAAAAGTTCGGTTTGTCCCGGATAATCAAAACCAGCAGCTTTCCAAGCTGATTTAGCGATAGGTGCTGTGACAATACCATCAAAATCACCCGCTAAAGTTTGAGCGATCGCATATTCCATATAAGCAAAACTCGCTGCACCACTAGCAGCATTACCCACCCCGGTAATAATTTCACCTGAGTTTGGCACATCAATATCAATATCAATGACATTTAACTCCTCTGGATTTACCAAAGCTAGTAAATTATCAGTATTAGCTGTCAAATTTTTATAAGTTTTAGTGAGTAAATCCCGACTACCCACGACGGCAACATCACAGTTTTGGCTCACTTCTGAATCAGCCAAAGCCTTTAAAATTACTTCTGAGCCAATTCCTGCGGGATCTCCTAGTGTGATTGCTAAACGTGGACATTGATTAGTCATTGGTGATTGGTGATTGGTGATTGTTGATTGGTGATTGGGAAAATAGCTTTCTTACCTGGAAGCTACCCAGTCCCGATTTCAATTAGTTGCTAAACTATTTTAGAATTATTTACAAAGGTCTAAACCCAAAGGCAGTTGAAGACCTGGTTTACCTTATTTGCCAGACTAGCAAAAATGAGATTTGAGAGCTTGTCCTAAGTTGACAATTTCATAGACAAAACTATACTTATATTGACAAAAATCAATATATTTTCCGGAAAAAATCAACTACTTGATATATAATACGGTGATATCAAGTATTGAATTGAGACTATTGCCGACGCGAAAACCAAGCAATGATGGTGGTAGTCTTTTTCAGAAACTTAATTGGAACACAATCGCGTTGGGCTACAGCGTGAAGGTCTACAGAGGGATAACCGCTCCCATGCTCCCGTTGAAGTAGAAAGTAAAGTCTAGCTTTGTCTAGGTTTTATATAGCAGATCAAGTTAAGTTAAGCAGTCTCATAAACCGTAAACATCTACAAACCATTCACTTCACAAAGGAGAAACACAGCAAATGGGCGGCGAAATCTTAAATGCAGCTATGTTGTCTTTCGGCTTAATCTTCGTAGGTTGGGGACTCGGCGCTTTATTGCTGAAAATTCAAGGCGCTGAAGAATAAGCATGGGGCATGGGGCATGGGGCATGGGGCATGGGGCATTGGGTTATTAATCTTCCCCTACTTCCCCTACTTCCTCCACCTTCCCTGTTCCCTGTTCCCTGTTCCCTGTTCCCTCTCTTCTGAAAAAAATGTAAACTTTTATTTCTATAACTAAACTCTGTTAAGATTTTTATCATAAAACATTAAAATATATAACGACCCTCATGACATTATTGATTGTCGGTGCTACTGGCACATTAGGAAGACAAGTAGCTCGTCGTGCTATTGACGAGGGGTACAAAGTACGGTGCTTAGTTCGCAGTACCAAAAAAGCTGCATTTCTCAAAGAATGGGGTGCAGAACTGGTGAAAGGCAACTTGTGTGATCCCGAAACCCTAGTAGGAGCATTAGAAGGTGTAAACGAAGTCATTGATGCTTCCACATCTCGCGCTACAGATTCATTAACAATTAAACAGGTAGATTGGGAAGGTAAGGTAGCATTAATTCAAGCCGCCAAAGCTGCTGGTGTAGAGCGTTTTATCTTTTTCTCTATTCTTGATGCTGATAAATATCCCAATGTACCGCTAATGGAAATCAAGCGATGTACAGAATTATTTTTAGCTGAATCTGGCTTAAATTACACTATTTTAAGATTAGCTGGGTTTATGCAAGGCTTAATCGGTCAATATGGCATCCCCATTTTGGAAAATCAGCCGGTGTGGGTGACAGGTGAGTCTTCCCCCGTGGCTTATATGGATACTCAAGATATTGCTAAATTTGCGATTCGGGCTTTGAGTGTACCAGAAACCCAAAAACAAACTTTCCCCGTTGTTGGTACTCGTGCTTGGAGTGCAGAGGAAATAATAAATATTTGTGAACGTTTATCAGGAAAAGATGCCAGAGTAACACGGATGCCTATAGGCTTACTGCGTGGTGTTAAAAGCTTACTGCGGTTTTTCCAGTGGGGATGGAATGTAGCTGATAGATTGGCTTTTTCCGAAGTTTTAGCCAGTGGTAAGCCCTTAAATGCGCCAATGGAAGAAGTATATACAGTATTTGGTTTAGAACAACAACAGACAGCCACAGTAGAAACTTACTTGCAAGAGTATTTCAGCCGGATTATGAAAAAGCTGAAAGAGCTAGACTACGAGAAAACCAAAAGCAAAAAGAAAAAAGATAAAAAAACGCCTTTTAAACAGTCATCAAAAGCTAATAGTCAATAAAATCCCAGATGTTGATTACAATATCCCAAAATATGTAACCATTACTAAAGAAAAAGCATAGCCTACTTGGATATTTGAATGTGCCGAAAGCTGGCATTATCTACAACGACGTTAAACCGATAGCAACTAGAACCGCTATCGAACTCAAAGACCAGTTAACCGCAACTGGTTGGGATGTGTGTGTGACAGCCAGCATCGGTGGTATATTGGGCTACTCAAATCCTGATAGTCCTGTATGCCACACACCAGTGGAAGCTCTCACACCTCCCGGTTTTGATTCCAGTATGGAGTTTGCAGTGGTATTAGGAGGAGATGGAACTGTTTTAGCAGCTTCCCGCCAAGTTGCCGCCTGTGGCATACCATTGTTAACTGTGAATACTGGTCACATGGGATTTTTGACAGAAGCGTACCTTAACCAACTTCCCCAAGCCATAGAACAGGTAATGGCAGGTGAGTATGAAATCGAAGAACGAACCATGCTCAATGTCAAAGTGCTACGGGGGGAAACTGTTTTATGGGAAGCCTTATGTTTAAATGAAATGGTGTTGCATCGAGAACCATTAACTTCGATGTGCCATTTTGAAATTCAAATTGGTCATCATGCAACAGTGGATATTGCAGCCGATGGTGTAATTGTTTCTACTCCTACGGGTTCAACTGCTTATTCATTAAGTGCTGGTGGACCTGTGATTATTCCCGGTGTACCTGTGTTGCAGCTAGTACCAATTTGTCCCCATTCTCTGGCTTCGAGGGCTTTAGTATTTCCTAACAATGAACCTGTGAACATCTATCCAGTCAATGTACCCCGGATGGTGATGGTGGTAGATGGTAATGGTGGGTGTTATGTATTTCCAGATGATCGGGTATATTTAGAGCGATCGCAATATAAAGCTAGGTTTATTCGCTTACAATCACCAGAGTTTTTCCGCGTTTTACGGGAAAAATTAGGTTGGGGACTACCACATATTGCTAAACCAAGTTCTGTAGAGTTGCCATAATTTTCAGCAGTTAGTTGTCAGTTGTCAGTGGTCAATACTGGTTTTCTTCCAGAATCGGCATTGAGGCAATTGTATTGGGAGTGAAATTTATGGCACAACGTAATAGGTAATATGGGATGAAACAAGGTTTTTACCAATTACCCATTACCCATTACCAATTACCCATTACCCATTACCAATTTATATGACCTTTTCTCACAGTGCCTGTGTTCTGGTGATTGAACCCGATGATAGTTTAGCTAATCAATTAGCTTTTGATTTGCAAGAAGCCGGCTATGATGCTGTTATGGCTCATGATGCAGCCAGTGGTTTGCAAAAATGCCGCGATTTGCAACCGGCTTTAATTGTTGTAGATCGGATGCTGACGGGAGAATCTGGACTTTCTTTGTGCAAAAATCTCCGTACTATCGGCCATCGTTCCCCTGTTTTAATTTTAATGGCCAGAGATACAGTTGATGATCGTGTCGCTTGTCTAGAAGCTGGTGCTGATGATTATATTCTTAAACCCTATCGCTCAGAGGATTTTTTAAAGCTGATTCGTTTATATCTCAAACCTGATGTCGATACTAATGAACAGTTGCGTTTTGGAGATTTGGTGCTAGATATTGGCATCCGTCGCGCTATCTATAACGGTAGAGCTATCGACTTAACCATGAAGGAATTTGAACTATTAAAGTTTTTTATGGAACATCCCCGTGAAGTATTAACCCGTGATCAAATATTGGAAAATGTCTGGGGTTATGATTTTATGGGTGAGTCAAATGTGATTGAAGTATACATTCGCTACCTACGCTTGAAAATTGAAGATGAAGGAAAAAAACGCCTGATTCAAACGGTGCGGGGTGTAGGATATGTTTTAAGAGAATCTTAACAATTTTGTAGCAGGAGTCAGGAGTCAGGAGTAAAACCCTTTTGTAGCAGGAGTTTCATGATTAATGGATGTCCTAACTAAGTAAGTTGGCACAAAAAAACCGAGGTATGTTACAAAATGTAAAATTCCCAAAAGTCTCTTTCCTCTTGCCTTTTGCCTTTTGCCTTTTGCCTTGCCAACCTAATATTTCTTTATGTTAATATTCCCAATACCTTCAAATCTTTGATTTTGCAGGAATTTCATTTATTGATTTTTGTTCAGGATTGCTATATTTGACAATTTTTTAATTTTATACTGTAGTAATGGTTAATCATCCTAGAGAAAATCTCTGAGCGTGTTAGCTTAGTTTCAGCCTTGTTGTTTTCACAAGAATCAATAGTTATTAGGGATGTAGAATGAAAAAATTAACTTTTTATATAGTTGTGTTACATAGTTTATTTTTAGGTATGGGAACTGCTTACGCCGAGTCATTAGAGACAAAAGCAAAGGAAAATCTGCCAACTTCAGATCAAATAACTTTACCAGCATCGAAACTATGGGTAATTAATCAAAATAAACAGGTACAAAAACAACCTTTTATGTGGGTGGTGCAAGATCCAAAACAAGCCAGACAACAACCATTTTTACAACTTGCTAAAAATGCCAATAAACCAACTAAAAAACCTGGAGATAGCACTAAACCATCTAAAAATGAGGATTTAGAAGAATTTGATGATGTTGTCAAAGACACTCAAAAATTAGAGGGTATATTTACTCTTTATCGCCACAAAGAAAATAATAAAATCTATTTAGAAATTCAACCAGAACAACTTCATAAAAACTTCTTAGCTACAGCTACTTTGGAATCTGGTATTGGCGAAAAAGGAGTTTATAGTGGTTTACCGTTGCAAGATTTTCTATTTTATTTCCAACGCATAGATAATAGTTTGCAATTTGTGGTGCGGAATGTGAATTTTCGGACTCGTGAAGGAGATCCCCAAGCTCGTTCTTTGCGCCGTTCTTTTAGTGATTCCGTTTTGTATAATTTGCCGATTAAAAGTATTCATCCCCAACGGAAAACAATACTCATTGATTTAGGTGATTTACTCTTAACAGATTTAGCAGGATTATCTGCAAGTTTAGAATTATCAGCAAGTCCAGAACAAGCCTATTTTGGTAATGCTAAAGTTTTTCCCCATAATCTAGAAGTGCAATCAATTTTAAATTTTACAGGCGCTGGCGGAAATCTGAGTGTACTGGCTGATAGTCGTGGCTTTACTCTCAAGCTGCACTATAGTATTTCTCAACTGCCTAATAATAATTATCAACCGCGTTTAGCAGATGAGCGTGTGGGATATTTTCTCACTGCATATCAAGATTTATCTAGAGATGATCGTCATGATAATTTTGTCCGTTATATTAATCGCTGGAACTTAGAAAAACAAGACCCTAAAGCGGAAATTTCTCCTCCTAAAAAACCGATAGTTTTCTGGATTGATAACGCTGTTCCTTTGGAATATCGTGATGCCATTAGAGAAGGGGTTTTGATGTGGAATCAAGCTTTTTTGAAAGCGGGTTTTAAGGATGCGATTGAAGTTAAACAAATGCCAGATAATGCTACATGGGATGCGGCTGATATTAGGTATAATACAATTCGCTGGATTAATACGGTAGATGGTTATTTTGCCCTTGGTCCATCTCGTGTTAATCCTTTGACGGGAGAAATTTTAGATGCTGATATTCTGGTAGATGCTAGTTTTGTTAGGGCTTTAAAAAATGAATATCGGCAAATTATTCTACCCAAGCAAACACAAAAACAAACACAAACGCCAACTTCTTTATCTGCATTGATGCAAAATCGCCTTCTTTGTGGTAAAAATGATCAAAAAAATAAAGGGCTAATTGGCAATTTATCTAAACTAGCGGGAGAGTATGATTTATGCTATGGGATAGAATCTGCTAATCAATTTGCTTTTGGTGCTTTGGCTATGTCACTATTAGCAAATACTGTTCCTAGTCGGGATCAGATGCAAGATTATATTCATCAATATTTACGTTTAATTATTGCCCATGAAGTCGGCCATACTTTAGGTTTGCGTCATAATTTTCGCGGTAGTCATCTTTTACCACCAGAGGAGATGAATAATCGAGAAATTACTAGCACTAAGGGTTTAACTGCTTCGGTTATGGATTATATTCCTCCTAATATTGCCCCTCGTGGTACAGTTCAGGGAGATTATTTTCCTGATAAAGTGGGAAGTTATGATATTTGGGCAATACAGTATGGTTATACTCCTTCTGGGGCAAAAAGTACCATTGCAGAAAAATCATTTTTGGCAGAAATAGCGAAATTATCAGAAAACCCAGAGTTGAGTTATTCTCCTGATGAAGATACATCGGAAATTGATCCTACATCTGCACCTTGGGATAATAGCCGGAATGTGCTAGTTTATTCTCGCTGGCAGTTGGATAATTCCCGTGTGATGTGGGATCGTTTAAATCAGGGGTATTTAATGTATGGTGACAGTTACAGCGATTTAACTGATCAGTTTAGTACCATTTTTGGCAATTATTTACAGCAATTAAGTTATACTATTAAATACATTGGTGGTCAGTCTTTTTACAGAGTTAATCCAGTTGACAATAAAGACAGATTACCATTTGTAGCTGTTCCTGTGGAAAAACAAAGACAGGCATTAGAAACTTTGCAAGAGTATGTTTTTGATGAGGAGGCGCTGAAATTTTCACCGGAACTACTGAATAAATTAGCACCTTCTCGTTGGTATCACTGGGGAAGTACACCTGTCACGGGGCGTTTAGATTTCCCGGTTCATGATTTGGTGTTGTTTGTACAGAGTGCTGTTTTGAGTGATTTACTTTCTGGCGATCGCCTGACTCGCATCAAGGATATTGAACTCAAAAGCAAACCCGTTGAAGCACTGACTATTCCTGAATTATTTAATACTTTGCAAACAGGAATTTGGACGGAGGTTTTACAACCAAAAGGAAAATTAGAAATTTCTAGTTTCCGACGGGGTTTACAACGGCAATATGTCAATTTTTTAACAGCAATGGTATTACGGAAAGTAGATGTACCAGAAGATGCTCGCACTTTAGCATGGTATAAGCTAAAACAATTAGATCAGCAACTTAAACGGGTGAGGTCTGATGATGAGTATACAAGAGCGCATTTGCTGGAAACCCGCGATCGCATTGAAAAAGCTTTAAATGCTCCGTTGCAAGCTAACTAGGTGACAGGAGATCAAGGAGTCAGGAGTTCTAGGAGTCAGAAGGCAGAAGGCAGGGGAGGTAGGGGAAGTAGGGGAAGATTCATAACCCAATGCCCAATGCCCAATGCCCCATGCCCAATGCCCAGTCACTAATCACCAATCTTTCAATTTTTCCTCGCTAATGTCAAACCATCAGCAATGGGAACTAGACTTAGGGTAATTCTTGAATCTTGATATAATTTTTGATTGAAAGCGCGAATTTTTTTAGTTTGATTATCTTGTATTTCTGGATCTGCTACTTTCCCAGACCATAAAACATTATCAACGGCAATTAGTCCACCGGGTCGAATTAATTGCAGCGATCGCTCATAATAATTTTCATAGTTTCCTTTATCAGCGTCAATAAAGGCAAAATCAAAAGTTTCTGCTTCTCCTGCTGCTAACAAGTTATCCAAAGTTTCTAAAGCTGGAGCAATATGCAAGTCAATTTTATCTGCTACTCTTGCTTTTTCCCAATATCGTCTCGCTATGTTGGTATATTCTTCACTCACATCACAGGCAATAATTTTACCATCTGCTGGTAAAGCCAACGCCACTACTAAGGAACTATAACCTGTAAATACTCCTATATCTAATGTTTTTTTTGCTCCTAGTAATTTAACCAACAGTGCCATAAATTGTCCCTGTTCTGGGGAAATTTGCATTATGGCCATTGGTAGCTGGGCGGTTTCTTGACGTAGTTGGGTTAAAATTTCTGGTTCACGTACAGAAACAGAAAGTAAATAATCATACAGGTTTTGTTCTAAGCCTATGGTTTGTTTTGCCATTACTGTGATGCTAAATTTATTGAACTAATATATCTGTATATTCAATATTTTTTATTGAATTTAACATATTTCTTCCTTATCAATTTTATCATATCAGATGTAATTTTTAGGCATAAATGCTAATTTTAAAATTTTTGAATCAGGATATGAGCCGGATTATGTTGAGAGATGTTGCGAGAAAAGGGAAAGCTGGAATTTTTCAACTAATTTGCCACTAGAATGAATAAACTAACTAAAAATGTTCTCCAGAAACATTATTAAGTAACCAGCTTGTATTTCAAGGGGGTAAGATGAGTCGTCCAATCATTCTTGGTATTGTTGGTGATAGCGCAGCGGGAAAAACTACTCTGACTAGGGGTATTGCTCAGGTACTTGGACCGGAGAATGTTACACTCATCTGTACCGATGATTACCACCGTTATGATCGTAAACAACGGGCGGAAATCGGTATTACAGCCCTGCATCCTGACTGCAATCATTTAGATATTATGCAACAGCATTTATCGCTGTTACGTACAGGACAAGCTATTCTCAAACCTGTTTATAGCCACAAAACGGGGACTTTTGAACCGCCAAAGTATATTAAACCCAATAAATTTGTAATTATTGAAGGTTTACTTGGTTATTCTACCCGTGCTGCTCGTGATGCTTATGATGTTAAGGTTTATCTTGCTCCTCCTGAATCACTACGGGCAAAATGGAAGGTTAAACGAGATACAGAAAAACGCGGTTATACTGAAGAACAAGTATTAGCAGAGTTGGAAAAACGGGAACCAGACTCAGAAGCGTTTATTCGTCCCCAACGTCAATGGTCTGATATTGTGGTGAGTTTTTATCCTCCTAGTGAAAATGAGGATGAAAACAATGGACATTTAAATGTGCGGTTGGTGTTACGTCCAACTATTCCCCATCCTGATTTTACTCAGATTATTCACCCAGATAATGATGATTCTGAATCAGCGGTGCGTTTGGGACTAGGTAGGGATATGGGTAAACCGGTGGATGTGTTGGAAGTTGATGGACACGCTACCTTGGATCAGGTGAATAAGATAGAGCATATTATGTGTAATGATATGCCTTATTTAAAGAATATTTGCGATCGCGAAATCAATCCTGAACTTGGTAAAATCGCTGGTACAACTGGGGAAACATTACAAAGTTACCCCCTAGCATTGACACAGTTAATTATTACCTATCATATGCTCAAAGCAACGCAGATTCATCAGTAGAGGGGATTGGGGACTGGGAAGATGGGAGCAAATTCTTTACCTATTCCCTATTCCTTATCCCCACAAAAAGACTTTCTCAACAAACCCTAATTCCCGTTTCTTGGTAATCTCCCATCCAAACATCTATTTTACCAATTTGAGTATAATTTGTATATTGATCGTTCTTAGGAATATTCACAGTAAACTTTTGCAATCTGCGCCAATCTGTTTCTGTAATATATTCTTTATTTTCCATTTCTGCAATTAATTTTTCACTGTCTCCCCATTTAACTACTACCGCCATTTGATGTTCATTATCAATTACTTTCACCGCTTTAGCAACTTCAGGGAAATCATACTTTTCTCTTAATTTTTGAATATCCACACCTCCATCATGATTCTGATTCAATAAATCACTAAAGTAAATCTTTATCAAAGATAAAATATCATCATTTATATCATATTTTTCTAAGATTTTTTTAGTAATACTTATTCCGTCTTTATATCCCGGTGGGTTGGAAGATGACATATTAAAAATGATTACATTACCTTGATCCTGCTTTCCTTCTCTGTTACATCTTCCTGCTGCTTGAATGATAGAATCTAAAGGTGCAAGTTGACGGTATACTATGGGAAAATCCACATCAACACCAGCTTCTATCACTTGGGTACTAATTAAAAAACAAGGTTGTTCAGCTTTTAATAATTTTCGCACTTTGTCCAAAACTTGAGAACGATGATCAGGACACATCATAGAACTAAGATGAAAACAATGATCGGGAAATTTGGCAGATAATATTTCATATCCTTCCCTGGCTAATTTTTTGGTATTAACAATAATTAAGCCTTGATTTAATTTAGATGATTTAATGCTATCAACTAAATTTTTCCATTCCCAAATATCAGCAATATATTGATAATTAACACGGTTAAGTTGTTGAAATATTTTCTTAGTTTCAGCTTCAGGGATAATATCAGCAACATCGGTTAAATCATCTTCATAAAGGTTATGAAATGCTGGTTGGGTAGCACTCATTAAAACTATTGTACATCCCCAATCTGTGACTAATGTATGCAAAACATTTAATATTGGCCGGACTAAATCACTAGGTATAGATTGAGATTCATCTAATAAAATTACCTTGTTAATTAAACCTTGTAATTTTCGGCATTTTGTAGGATGATTAGCAAATAAACTTTCATAAAATTGCACTCCACTGGTGACAATTACGGGTTTATCCCATCTGTCGGTATTCAATTTATAATCTTTGGTTTCTTCTAATTTTGGTTCATATCCTGAATGATGTTCTAATACTGCATTTTCTCCAAATAATTGCCGATAAACGGCAGCAGTTTGTTCAATAATACTTTTCAATGGTCCGACATAAACTATTCCTGACATTTGATGTTTTTGACTGTGCAAATAGGCAAATCTCGCACTAGCAATGGTTTTACCAATTCCACAGGGTCCTGTTAATCTAAAAATTCCTTTGGGTAATTCACTTTTGTTGATACAATGTTGGGCAAAGACATTTCTAGCTTCACTAATCGCATTTGCTGATTGTGGAAACAAGGAATGAGGATTGAAACTCGTTTTGTTATATGCAGAAAGCTCCAAATCTTGTACATATATGGAGCTTTCACCTTTATTTTCAATATTTTCAAATTTGCGAGCGTCTAATCTGTCATTATCAACTAAGACAGAAAATAACATTCTAATGGCAAATTCTCGCCGCAATTTAGGTAAATTAATATCTGGTAATTCTTGCGGTATAAAATCAGTTATTTCCTGTCTAGCTATTTCTAAACATTCCTCTAAACCTGCTGCTAATTGTTTATACTCACTACCTCTTAATCTCAATCTTTCTGGTAAACCAGAATGATGGCCAGCGATGATATAAGCTATTGCTGGCGGTTCTTTTTTAGACATTTGTAAAGCTAAAACAGCACCGTGGGGAGAATGTACAACCCGCTTACCGTTATTTTTTAAGTATTCCTGCCATTTTTGCTGATATTTACCCAAATCATGCCATAAACCAGCATATTTGGCTAATGCTGCAAATTCTTGTGGTACAGCGT
Source organism: Sphaerospermopsis torques-reginae ITEP-024 (assembly GCF_019598945.1). Classification (NCBI taxonomy): domain Bacteria; kingdom Bacillati; phylum Cyanobacteriota; class Cyanophyceae; order Nostocales; family Aphanizomenonaceae; genus Sphaerospermopsis; species Sphaerospermopsis torques-reginae. Next base: position 391,377 of record NZ_CP080598.1, read on the forward strand.
TTACAGACATTTGTGCAACATTCTGTAAATGTGCTGCTAGTAGTTGTTCTTTACAATCTGTAGTAATTCTTGCTAAGTATTTCATTTTGTGATATGCCTTTCCTGAGTTTATAGGTTTCATGATGTTACATGAGACTATTTACAAAATGGCTAGTCTTGTGTTATACATAAATTTAGTTCAGAATATTAGCTAGTCTCATTATGTTATATGCAAGTCAAGCTATTTGGTGAATGGGCATTATTCACAAGGCCGGAGTTTAAAGCTGAACCGCACAGTTACAGGGTAATGCCCTTTACGGCGGCTGTAGGTGTATTAGAGTCTATTTTCTGGAAACCAGAAATTAAGTACAAGATTAATCACATCACGGTACTAAAGCCAATTAATACATTTAGCATCCAGCGTAACATGGTGCAGTCCAAACAAAGCTATAGAAATGCTAAAGATTGGATGAAGAGTGATGGTATAGGGAGTTACACTGCTGTGGGCGATCGCGCTCAGAGAAATCATGTCATATTGCATGATGTGGCCTACATTGTTGATTTCAATTTTGACTTACAAACAGAAGAAGATTTATCTAATAAATATGCAGCACAAATAAAGCGGAGAATTGAAAAAGGGCAATGTTTTAAACAACCCTATTTTGGATGTCGAGAATATATAGCCCATTTTGGTGTTCCTTCAGAAGAAGATCAAGCAGCACCAGAGTTAAAGGGGGAAATAGATTTAGGTTTAATGCCTAAAAAAATGCACTTTATACCTGATCAAAAAGGTACAGTTTCTTGGCGTACTGCTCAAGGTTTTGTCAAAGGAAATGTAGTTACAGAATTTGCTCACTTTATAATGCGAGATGGGCGGTTATGTTGCAAGAATTAAATCAATTAGGAATTGCTTTAGAACAGGATAATCAACTCACACCCATAGGATTTAGTGAATGTCTGTGTCATTGGCAAATTAATTTACCTTTAGGTAGTTTTCAAGTTTTAGAAACAGCAGCAACCAAAGGTAAACCGAAATTTGGCAGAAAAATATTAGTACCAGATTTGCGGCGTAATGGTGATGAACCATTATTAATTGATGATGGGGGAGAATATGTTTTTGGTGCTGGTGATAGAGGTGAAAAACGGCATCAACTGTATTTACAACTTCTGGAAAGATGTTTACAAGAAACTAACCACGAAGCAGTTAAAGCAGTTTATGATTTTGTTACTAACACCACTGTAGAAAAAATTACAGCCCAGTTAACAGAAATTTATCCACAAGCAGCTAATACAGATTGGTGTCGGGATAGATTTGTGTTTTTATTTGAAGGTAAACAAATCACCAAAATTTCCGTAGTTCAAAAATGGTGGTTTAATTATTATGGCAGTAAACAAGATACCGTTAATGGAGTTTGTTTATTAACAGGTGAACAGACTTTAACAATGGGGCGAAAAATGCCCATGATGGTTAAAGGTGTTCCCGGTGCTGCTACTGCTGGTGCTGCTATTAGTAGTTTTGATAAAAGTGCTTATCAATCTCACGGATGGGATGGAAATATTAACGCTCCCATTGGTTTTGAAAGTGCCGTTAGATTTCATAAAACTTTAGATTTTTTACTTAATAGTGACACCAATCGTTATAAATTAGGAGAGCAGGTTTTTGTTTATTGGGGAGAAGAAGACGGAGAAGGTATTAATCCTGAAATATGGGAAAATCCTGCCTTTGAATCTATTTTTGCAAGTCCCCATAGTCCGAAAAAATTTAATTTGGAGGATATTAAATCTAGCAGATTTTATTTAGCGATTCTCAAAGGTAATAAAGGGAGAATTTCCGTTAGTGGTTGGAGTGAAGTTACTACCCAAAAAATCAAAGATTCTATTCAGCAGTTTGTCGAATGTCAGCAACTTAATAATTTAGCACCTAGTCCGCTTTGGATGTTGTGTAATAGTGCTTTTTTTAATCCTAGTAAGGAACACACAGAAAGGATAGCAACTGCTTTAGTTAAAGCTGCTTTTTTAGGTGAAGCATTACCGGATGAATATGCTTACAGAATCATTGATCGGATATGTAAAGAAAAGGTGTTTAATGACTTTCCATCTAAATCTAAACAATCTCGATATTTTCCCAGACTGCAAGGTTTATTACTTTATTTAGCCACAAACAATATGAAATATCCCACAGGCGATCCTCAATTTGATACTGCTTACACTTTAGGCAGAATTGCATTTTTAATGCACCAATCACAAGTTAAAGCTCAAAATATGAGTGAAGATAATACTAATGTTATGCGTAGTTTAAAGACTTTATCTTCTACACCGACTCAAGTTTTTGCTCGGCTTTGTCATGGTTGTACTCATTATCATTTAGAAAGTGATAATAGTAAATTCAAAAAGTTACTAGCTGAAGAATTTGAAAACTTTGATATTTCTGTATTGCCAGAAGTGCTAGATTTAAAATCTCAGGCTTTGTTTTTTCAAGGTTGGTGGCAAAAAAGAGCCGAGTTTTTTAAAGGTAGGGAAAAATCTGAGTAGGTTGGTTTTAACAAAGTGAAACCCAACAAATAATTTTCAATGTTGGGTAATTTTCAATGTTAGGGAATTTTCAATGTTAGGGAATTTTCAATGTTGGGTAATTTTTAACATTGGGTAATTTTCAATGTTGGGTTTCGTACCTCAACCCAACCTACTAATAAACCAGATTGATGTGTAAGTTTGATAAAGCATAGGAATTGATGATTATGTACATAGGTAAAATGCAAATTGATCACATGAAATTTGTTTTACAAAAAATAGAGGATTTAGAAAATAAATTTCGTTTTATTGAGGCTGAAAATCAAAGTATGAAAGCAAGAATTACATATCTTGAATATGATTTACATACTGACAACCAAAGATTAAAAGATGAAAATTTTTACTTTCGTCAAGAGGTAGATTATTCATCTGAAGATTATTGTACAAAAGAGGATACTTGGCAACGTGAATATTTATCATAAAAACCTCTCTCCAAACTTCTCTCCTACCAGGAGAGAGGCTTTAAAAATCAGTTTTTATCTAATTCTTGTCCTCCTTCCCTCCCAGGACAGGGACTAGGGGTTAGGTCTTTAAATTATCCACAAATCACAAGGAACAAAAATCATGACTGCACATTTAGACCCTACTAAAAAACACGATGCAATTTTATTATTTGATTGTTTGGATGGTAATCCCAATGGTGATCCTGATGCCGGAAATCAACCAAGAATTGACCCTCAAACTAATCAAGGTTTGGTGACAGATGCCTGTTTAAAACGTAAGGTGAGAAATTATGTAGAGATGCTTGGTAAGGATGAAACAACACCAGAAAGATATAAAATATTTGTGGAAGAAGGAAGCGTATTAAATGAAAAAATCAGTCGCGCTTATGATGCTGTAGGTTTACCACAAAAAGAAGGAACTCCAGAACAACAATTACAGGTTGCTAAGTGGATGCAACAAAATTTTTATGATTTAAGAATGTTTGGTGCAGTATTATCTACTGGTTTAAAAGCTGGTCAAGTTTGGGGACCTGTGCAAATCAGTTTTTCTCGTAGTATTGATCCGGTTTTTCCCCAATCTGTGAGTATTACTCGTTGTGCTGCAACGGAAGAAAAAGAAAAAAAAGATGGTGTAAAAAAGGATAATAAAACTATGGGCAGAAAAGAGGTTTTACCCTATGGTTTATATAGGTCTTATGTTTTTTATAATCCCCATTTGGCGGAAAAATCTGGTTGTGTGAATGAACGGGATTTAGACTTATTTTGGCAAGCTTTGATTAAGGCTTGGGAATTTGACCGTTCTTCAGCACGGGGTTTTATGGCTTGTCGTAGTTTGTATGTTTTTACTCATGCCAGTAAATATGGTAATGCTCCTGTTCATCAGTTATTTGATAAACTGCAAATTAAAATTAAGTCTACTGTTGATGTACCCCGCAGTTTTGCTGATTATCAGGTTGACTTGGATGAGGTGTTACCTGATGGTGTGACTTTGACGAAGTTGGCTTGAAAATGCGCGGATGGGTGGGTGTTAAGTCGGAGTGATTATGACTAAGCTGGAAACTCTTGCACTGTCTAGTTTTTATTCATTAGGTGTTGTCAACCACCCGCGCACCTTACGCTGTAAGGGTTTCGGCGTTTTTCGTTCTTGTGCTGTTTTCTGGAATGGGGTATTATGGCAGGGTTCGCGCAAATCGTTGTGGAAATGTCCTATTTCTAAGGGTTTGCGCGATCGGCAGTGACAATTACTAATTAAGGTAATTGAGGATTGAAACAGGCATATTTTCCTAAGAAGTAATTATTAAGCCCGGTGACAATTACTAATTAAGGTAATTGAGGATTGAAACCTTCGCATACGTAGCCATGCCAAGATATTCCGCAAGTGACAATTACTAATTAAGGTAATTGAGGATTGAAACAGTTACGTCCGCGCCGGTGTACCTTTCTTGCATATTTTCACAGGTGACAATTACTAATTAAGGTAATTGAGGATTGAAACAGATATCCCAAGCTACCCACATCAGCGTTATCCTGGTGACAATTACTAATTAAGGTAATTGAGGATTGAAACCTTGGCTAGTTGTTTCAGTTGTTGATGGATGTTGGCGAGTGACAATTACTAATTAAGGTAATTGAGGATTGAAACATTAGATATGCTTTGGCTTCCGGCAGGATAACTGAGTGACAATTACTAATTAAGGTAATTAAGGATTGAAACCTCATGCCATAGCCACTGGTAACGGGTCCAGTGGTAGGTGACAATTACTAATTAAGGTAATTGAGGATTGAAACATTGAGGATTGAAACAAAACTAAAAGATAATGATTTTCACAATAAGAAATTACACAGTAATTGCAGATTGACATGACAAAAACCCATACCACTCATCTAAACCCACGCCAGTAGTAGCAGAAACCTGAAAAATTTGTATTTTTGGGTTTACCTGTTTTGCATATTCAATACATTTTTCTACATCAAACTGCAAATAGGGTAACAAATCAATTTTTGTAATAATCATAATGTCACTAGCGCGGAAAATATGAGGATATTTAATTGGTTTATCCTCCCCTTCCGTCACCGACAAAATTACAACTTTAGCCTGTTCACCTAAGTCAAATAAAGCTGGACAAACTAAATTACCCACATTTTCAATCATCACCACAGAATTTAATGGGGGGTTAAGTTCCTGTAAACCCTTTTCTATCATCGAAGCATCTAAATGACAACCTGTGCCAGTGTTAATTTGCACTACTTTACAGCCTGTAGATTTAATTTTTTCCGCATCATTGGTAGTTTCTTGATCACCTTCAATGACGCTAATATTCAACTGATCTTTTAAATCATTAATTGTGCGAGTTAATAAAGTAGTTTTACCCGCACCAGGAGAACTCATTAAATTTAAAGCCAGTATATTTCTACCTTTAAACCAGCCTCGATTTTGAGCAGCTAATAAATTATTTTTACCTAAAATTTCCTGTTCTAAAGATATAGTAGTATTATGAATTTTGGCATGAACATTTGCTGGTGATTCATGATGATGTTGATGATCATGATGATGATGTTCATGATCATGGGAATGGGTAATTACAGTTCCATCGGGTAAAGTATGAGTATGAGAATGTTGATTTTCCATGTTTGTAATAGTTGTATTGTTATCATCAGAACAGCCGCAGGTTACACACATAACTCTTCTACCTCAATTTCTTTAATGTTTAATTCTTGACCGGTGATTAAATCTAATTCTACACTACCACATTCACAAATTCCAAAGGGTTTATCTACATAAAATGTATTACCACATTGGCGACATCTTGCCATTCCTGGTATTTCTAATATTTCTAATATTGCCCCTTCTACTATTGTACCTTGGGAGCAAATATCAAAGCAGAATTTAATGGCATCGGGCATAATGGCGGAGAGTTTGCCTATTTCTAGTAATACTCTTTGGACTTTTTTATTTTGGGCGTTTTCGCTAACGATAGCGATGATGTTTTGAGTTATTCCTAGTTCGTGCATGGTTTGATTTTTTCTCACGCAAAGACGCAAAGAGAATAAGGAAGATTTTTTATATCACGCAGAGGCGCAGAGTCGCAGAGAGAAGGAGGAGTTTTAACATATTCTTGGAAGTTGATCACCTACTAACATATCAACTATTCTTTCTGCACCAAAGGCGGTTTTTAATAATACTATTCCTGGGGGTTGGGGCAGAATTTCACCAATAATTGCTGCTTGTTTTCCGGCTGGGTGGTTTTGCATTGTTGATAATATTAAATCGGCTTTTTCTTTGGGTGCAATTATAACTAATTTACCTTCGTTGGCTAAATACAAAGGATCTAAACCCAAAATTTCACACATTCCATTAACTTCTTCTCGTACAGGAATGGCTTTTTCATTAATACTAATTCCCACATTTGCAGTCTGGGCAAATTCATTTAATACTGTGGCTAAACCTCCTCTCGTTGCATCTCGCATAGCTTTAATTCCTGGACAAACATTAATAATTTCAGCAACTAATTCATGTAATGGTTGACAGTCGCTTTCTATATCTGTTTCTAATGCTAATTCTCCCCTGGCAATTAAAATGGCAGCACCATGATTTCCAATTTCTCCGTTAATAATTACCACATCACCTGGTTGAATATTTCGAGGAGAAATATCAATTCCTGTAGGAATAATACCAATACCAGCAGTATTAATAAAGAGTTTATCAGCACAACCACGATGGACGACTTTCGTATCTCCCGTCACTATTTGTACCTCTGCTTTTTGGGCAGCATTTTGCATACTTAACACAACTTTTCTGAGAGTTTCTAACTCTAAACCCTCCTCCAAAATCATACTACAAGTGAGATATAAAGGCTTTGCACCACTCACAGCTAAATCATTAATAGTCCCATTAACCGCCAACTCCCCAATATCTGAACCTGGGAAAAATAAAGGATCAACTACATAAGAATCAGTAGTGAAAGCTAACCTATTTCCTAACTGAGAAAGTTGAGATAAATCAAAACTCGCCTGATCTTCCAACTGTGATAAAATCGGATTATCAAAACTACTAACAAACACATCATTAATCAAATCTCTCATAGCCTTACCACCGCTACCATGAGATAAATTAATGTGAGTATCTTTCACCTTATTAGCACGACGGCGCACCTGTTCAATTTTTTGAAATAGCGGATTTTTAACTTCTTGATTATTGTAAACTTCCATATTAAACATCTTCATCTTATAAACTTCTTAACTTAAAAACCTTTCTTCTCTTCCTTTGTGTACTTTGCGTACTTTGCGGTTATAAAAAAAAGAATTGGTGCGTTACGATAACGCCAACGCACCCTACAAAATACTACAAACTACCTCCCAGTTTCCTCATGTCTACCGGCGTGTTTATCAGAATGTAAAACACCACCAACCGCCCAATTATCCCTTTCAAACTCATCAATGTGAACAGTGATCCATTCTGGTTTTGTACCCAAAGCAGAAACCAAAGCATCTGTGACAGCTTGGGCTAATTTCCGCTTCTTTTCTATAGAGTGTCCTTTGGCAATTTGCACAGTTACAAATGGCATAATAATTTACCTTTAATCTACAATTTATAAGATCCCCGACTTCTTTTTTATATTCTCTATAAATGAATACAATTATTGAAATAAATCAGGGACTTATGTGAGGTTTTAACTGACATTTGCAACTACTTGATTTTGCTTGTTGGCTTTTTTATCCATTGTTGCCAGTCTGCCATATTTATAATAAGCTGCACAAGCACCTTCAGAAGAAACCATACAAGCACCAATGGGATTTTCTGGTGTACAAGCTGTGCCAAATACTTTACATTCCCAAGGTTTTAAAACTCCTTTGAGAATATCACCACATTTACAGGCTTTATGATCGGGAACTGTTAAATTAGGAATAGCAAATTTAACTTCGGCATCAAATTGGGCGTATTCTTCGCGTATTTGAAAACCAGAATTAGGGATTTCTCCTAAACCACGCCATGCAAATTTTTCACGGGGTTTAAAAACTTGATTCATGGCTGTTAATGCGTTTTTATTTCCTGCTTTTTCAACTAAGCGATTATATTGATTTTCTACTTGACAGCGATTTTCTACTATTTGTTTTAATAACATCCAAATAGATTGGAAAATATCTAATGGTTCAAAGCCAGAAACAACGATGGGTTTATGATATTTTTGGGCAATAAATTCGTAAGGTTCTGTTCCTATGACCATACTTACATGACCTGGACCAACAAAACCATCAAGTTGTAAATCGGGATTTTCTAATAATGCTTGTAAGGCAGGAATTACTAATACATGATTAGCAAATAAACTAAAGTTAGTAATGTTTTCTGCGGCTGCTTGGAGAACTGTAAAAGCGGTACTGGGGGCGGTGGTTTCAAAACCTAAACCAAAGAAAACTATTTCTTTTTTTGGGTTTTCTTTGGCAATTTTTAAGCTATCCAAGGGTGAATAAACCATGCGGATATCTGCGCCTTGGGCTTTTGCTTGTAAGAGGCTGGTTTTTGAACCGGGTACGCGCATGGCATCGCCAAAGGTGGTAAGGATGATGTGAGGATTTTGGGAGAGGGCGATCGCATCATCTATTCTACCTTTGGGCATCACACAAACTGGACAACCTGGTCCATGAATTAGTTCGATATTATTGGGTAATATTTCTTCGATGCCGTATTTAAAAATTGAATGGGTATGACCTCCGCATACTTCCATGATTTTTAAATGTTTGTCTATTTGGCGGCTGAGTTTTTCTATTTCTTTTTGTAAGGCTTGGGCTTTTTCTGGGTTACGAAATTCATTTACATATTTCATATTTTTATTGAACCACGTTAGCGAAGCTTTCCGTAAGGATAGGCACGAAGGACACGAAGGAAGAGGAGGAAGGAATAAGAAAGGGAGGTTTTTATGTATAAGATGCGGCTATTTCTTGGAGAATTTTTAATGTTTCTGCTGCTTCTTGTTCGTTTATTCTGTTCATGGCAAAACCAACGTGAACGAGTACCCAGTCTCCTATACATTTTTCTGGTGGGTGTTGTTCGTCTACGATGCACGCTATGTTTATTTGGCGTTTAACTCCACCGACGTTAACCATCGCTAGTTTATGTTCTGGGTTGGTTATTTCTACAATTTGTCCTGGTATTCCTAAACACATTTTTTTATTTTCCTTTTTTATAAGAACCGCAGAGGCGCAGAAAACGCAGAGGTTTTAATTTAGAATGAGATAAAAATCAAATTATTTAATTTTTATCTTTTTCTCTTTTTAACTGTCACCTGTCACCTGTCACCTGTCACCTCATACATTTAGCAGCAGCAATAACAGCTTGTCCTAATGATATTCCCCCATCGTTTGCTGGTACTAGGCTATGGGTGAGGACGTTTATTCCTAGTTTTTTTAAGTGTTTGGTTGTTTGTTGTAACAGTATCCGGTTTTGAAATACTCCTCCTGTTAATGCCACCTGATTAATTTTGTGTTCTTGGGTTAGTTGTTTAACCATTTCTGTGATTAAAATAGCTAAACTTATGTGAAATTTTGCAGCTATTTCTGATGGTGAAATTTGCCGCTTGAGGTCTTGCAATATTCCCTCCCACATTGGGGAAGGGTCTATATAATAAATTTTATCTAATTTTTCAATTTTAAAGGCATAGTTTATAGTTTCTTTATCATTGTTTAATATGTTAACATTAACTGTTGCCTCCATTTCTATAGCTGCCTGTCCTTCATAGCTGCATTCTTCGCGACAAATACCTATAGCTGCTGCTACTGCATCAAATAACCGCCCAACTGATGATGCTAGGGGTGTATTAATACCTTGTTCTATCATTTGATTCAGTAATTTTAATGGTTTATTTTCGAGATATTTAATAATTTCTAAATCAGCATATTTTTGTTTCATTTCTTCCCAATAAAATGCACTATTTAAGTGGGCGTAGGTATTTCTCCAAGGTTGATAAATTGCCTGTTTTCCTCCTATCATGGCTATGGGTTTAAATGTGGCTACTCTCTGAAATTTTTGATAGTCAGCTAATAAAAATTCTCCTCCCCATAATGTCCCATTTTCCCCATATCCTAACCCATCAAAGGCTATTCCTAATACTGGTTCTGTGTTTAAAGGTATGTGATTTTCTGCTAAACAAGCAGCTATATGGGCGTGATGATGTTGAATTTCTGTGATTTTGATTTCGTTATTTATTGCTAATTCTTTTCCCAGTTTTGATGATAAATATTCTGGGTGTTTATCAATAGCAATTATTTCTGGTTTATGTTCAAATAAATTCAGATATAAATTCAAGGTTTCTTGATAAGCATTAAAAGCAGCAGCGTTTTCTAAATCTCCTAAATGTTGGGATAAAATCGCCTCACCTTCTCTTAATAAACAAAAGGTATTTTTTAACTCACTACCCATTGCTAAAATTGGCGGTACTTTCTCAAAACCAGATGGTAAAATAATCGGTGCTGGTGCATATCCCCGCGCACGTCTCAGGGTTTGAATTTTATCATCAATAACCCTCACAACTGAATCATCAACCCGGTTGACAATATCCCGATTATGTAATAAAAAATAATCGGCTATTTTCCCTAACTTTGCTTTAGCATCTTCATTATTTATACATTGGGGTTCATCAGAAATATTACCGCTAGTTAAAACTATGGGGCGGTTCATTCTTCTAAGAATTAAATGATGTAAAGGCGTATAGGGTAACATAAACCCTAACGTATTTTGTCCTGGTGCAACTGATAAAGCTACTTGTTTTTCATCTTTCACATTTAATAAAACAATAGGTGCAGCAGGACTGGTTAATAAAGTTTTTTCTAAATCAGAAACATGACAATATTCAGATATAATATTGATATCCCTAGCCATCAAAGCAAAAGGTTTATGATAACGTCTTTTCCGTTCTCTTAACTTTTGTACCGCAGTTTCTTGAGTTGCATCACAAGCTAAATGAAAACCACCCAAACCTTTAATAGCGACAATTTCCCCCTTTTGTAATAAAGTACAAACCGCATCCACATCATCCAACATTGAAAACATATCCGCAATAACAGCTTTACCATCAGCACGTTCTAACCATGCACTTGGACCACACTTAAAACACGCCACAGGTTGGGCATGAAAACGCCTATTTTCCACATCTTGATATTCATTTTCACAGTCTCCACACATTGGAAACTTAACCATACTCGTATTATTTCTATCATAAGGAATAGCCCGAATAATAGTTAACCTGGGACCGCAATGAGTACAGTTTGTAAAAGGATAACGAAAATAACGACTAAAAGGATCAAAAATTTCTTTCTGACATTGAGAACAAGTAGCCGCATCAGGAGAAATTTCCGTTTTCACCACAGTATTCACACTATGAGAAATCACAAAATCATCAACATCAAAATCACCCAAATATGGACTTATAATTAACTCATTAATCCTCGCCAAAGGTGGACATTCTTGATATAATTTATCTACAAACTCAGTAATTTTTTCCTCACTACCAAAAACCCGAATTAAAACACCCTCACCATCATTACAAACATCACCTTTTAAACCACAAACTTTCGCCAACCGATAAACAGTAGGACGAAAACCCACACCTTGAACAATACCCTTAACCCTAATTTCCTCTTTTATCATCCTTCCCTCTCTGCGTTCTCTGCGTCTCTGCGTGAAATAAAAAAATTAAAAAATCAAAACTCGATTATTCCCAGAATCAGAAACTACCATATTTTCCCCACAAACCTTAATTCCGTAACACCAATTTAAACTTTCCCTAGTTGGTAAACCAAAATTCTTATTTTCACTCTTACTCGTAAAATTATCCTGTCCAAAAACCCCATCAGCATCCGCACCCTGTAACAAAAAAATATCTTCCCTTTTCCTCCATCCTAACAAACGAGAATTAGCAGTATCAGCAACTATTAAATAATCTTCCCAAATATCTACACCATAGGGCATACTTAAACTACTACGACTCGGAAAATAAACACCTTGATTTAATTCCACAAAATTAAAATTTTTCTGTCCTAAAACAACTTCACAAGGACTATTATTTTCTGTGGGTATTCCTTCCCAAATCATCACCCGATTATTACCCGCATCTGTCACTACTAAATTATCATTCCAAATCGTGATATCATGACACCAACGCATACTAGCAGCAGTGGGAGAACCGCCCCCGTTTTCATTACGAGAAATCATGTTTGGTTGTCCCAAAACTATATCCGCAGGTTGTCCATTTTCTGTAGGTAAACTATGCCAAATTAATAATCTTCTATTTCCAGTATCAGCAACCAATAATTGATTTTTATAACATAAAATCCCATAAGGCCAATGTAAAGTATTAGCTGCTGGTTGTTGAGTTCCCCGGTTAGGTTCATTATCAATAAAATTACTTTGTCCTAATACTAAATCTGCGGGTTGATTATTTGCTTCTGGGAGATTATACCATATTAAAATTCTGTGATTCCAAGCATCAGCAACAGCTAAACCATTACCATATTTACAAATACCTGTAGGCACACTAAATGTATTTTTTCCTGGTGTACTTTTGGCGTTTTGTCCTTCACTAAAAAAATCGGTTTGTCCGATAATTAAATCTGCCGGTTGGTTATCTTTTGTGGGTAAATTTCGCCATCCTAATAACCGATGATGTCCTGTATCTGACACCCATAATGGTCCAGTTGGTGAGATTAAACAAGCTGCACGGGGTCCGAACATTGTTGAGGGTGTGGGTGCAAGGGGTATGGTTATTTGTTCGGGTTTGTTAGGGTTTCCTAAGATGATTTTTGCAGGTTGGGAAAATGGGGGTAAATAGGGTATTTTTTCGGTGGGATGATTTAACATTTATGGATTTCAATAGTAAAAATTGGAAGCTTTATATTAATTTATTTAATATTTATATAATTTGGTGTTTAATTAATTACATTTTCAGACAGAAAATATACAAATAAATATGATAATATCAAGAAATACCATCAACTGAGAGGATAGTGAAAATGTATCAAACAGATCCACCACTTTCCCCCAAAGAAACATTACCAACCATGTATGATCTTCCTAGCGAAGATCCAGAGGAGGCTGGTTTGCCAGATCAATTTCATCTTCTACAACCACAATTATTAACTGATACATTCCAACCCAAAAATTATCTTTTCGCAGAGATATTTACTGGCAGCGACATCAATCTTTATTATGATGTGCGTCATACATTATGGTACAAAAGACCAGATTGGTTTGCGGCTTTAGGTGTACCAAATTTGTATGAAAATAGGGATTTAAGATTAAGTTATGTAGTGTGGCAAGAAGGAGTTAACCCTTATATTGTTGTAGAATTGCTATCACCAGGAACAGAAAAGGAAGACTTGGGGCAAACTTTACGAGATGTAGAAAAACCGCCTACAAAATGGGAAGTTTATGAACAAATTTTGAGAGTTCCTTATTATGCAATATTTGATAGGTACAAGTCAGAATTTAAGATGTTTCAACTCAATGGATCTCGTTATTCTGAAGTCAATTTATCAGATAATCGCTTTTGGATGCCAGATATAGAAATCGGTTTAGGTGTGTGGATAGGTAACTATAAAGGTGTAGAAATGCCTTGGTTACGCTGGTATGATGCTGAGAGAAATTGGGTTTTAACTGTTGAAGAACAAAAAACTAAATTACTTGAGGAGGAAAAAATTAAACTCAATCAAACAACTCAACAACTTGAGGAGGAAAGACTAAAAACAGAAAAATTACTCGCTCAGTTGAAATCTTTGGGTATAGAACCTAATTTATAACACAAAATGGATAGATCCCGGACTTATTTAATAAGTTTGGGATCTGGATCTTGCGTTTTTTAAGGTTTACCTACTTATCAAACTTTAAACCTGCACATACACCTTATCACCCTTAACCCTCACCTCATAACTTTGTAGAGAAACATCAGGAACAGTTAAACATTTACCTGTGTTTAAATCATATTCAAATTGATGGGATGCACAGGTAATAATCCCATTTTCTACTTTACCTTTATCTAAAGGAAAACCTAAATGAGAACAAGCATTACGATAACATTTTATGTTATCACCTTTTCGGTGTAAAATCACGTTCTGATTTTCAACTCTTACTGCTAATATTTGATTTTCAGGAATTTCATTAATATTCGCAACTCTCTCCCAATATGAATTTGTAGGAATAGCAGCGGTTGTAGAATTAGGAGTATTATTAACAGCTACAATTTTAGTAATTTCTGGACAATGTTTTTTAATTGTTTGTTCTACCAGTTGCGTTAATGTTAAAGTAGAAGATGCACAATTACTACAACTACCAATTAATTTAATCTCAACTGTATCCGGTGGTTTAATAGCAACTAATTCTACATCCCCATTATGACTTTGTAAACTAGGGCGAATTTCCGCTAATGCTGTTTTTATCCGTTCTGATAATGGCGGTTTCACCAAGTTGTGATATAACAAAACTGCATAAACAATATCATCATCTACAGCGTTGCGTAAAGCTGCTAAATTATCTTTTTTCAGACTTTTAATTAAATTAGTTAATGCCGCTTTATGTAAAGCCTCAACCGCACTTTTTAAACCCACAGCTACACATCTTTGGCTTTCATCCCATTCAGCAATAATCGCTTCAAATCTTTGAATATCTGATATTAATTCATTCAAATCATTCATAAAAATCTGTGTTTATATGTAGATTATATAACAAATGAAAATGATAAAATGAAACAGCCAAAGGCTTTTATCACTGTCACCTGTCACCTGTTCACTGTCACCTAGTATAATAAAACAATCCCCCAGATAAATCTGTAGGGATTGATAACTTTTATAATTGTTAATAGATCATTTCATGCGGAAATCTTTCAGCAGAAAAGGCATCATTAAACCTGTAACTAAACTAGCTACAGTAATAGGAATACAAAGGGGAATTGATGCCTGTGCTAATAAAACTAATAATACAGTACCAATACCACTAGCTAGTATTGTTTGACGCAGAAAATAGAGCGGATCACGAAATAATTTACCCTTGAGAAATAATCTCAGAGAAAACCAGCCTAATTCTAACATATATCCTCCTATTAGTTACCTAAAATGTTTAAGATTAACAACCCTAAAATTAGGGTGGGAATTACACCAGCAGGGGCAAATAAACTACCAATAGTGGCAGAAAATTTATAGCCTAAATCTTTACCAGCTAAAATCATTCCACCAATTGCACCACCTACCATTGATAAGATTACGGCAATGGCTAACCAAGCTAATGCTGTGGTAAAATTGAGGTCGGTATTTAAACTATAAACGAAATCTCTCAATGCTGGGTTGTTGACAAAATCGAACATCTTTATTTCTCCTATTTGTTGACAAGTTAATGGTCATTTTTCAGGATGAATCAGATTCATCAAGTTGTTTAATTTGATATTAAAACCTGATTAATGAAACCTGATTCAAATACTTGCTTATCTCAATTTTTGATGCAAGTAAATATTCTGACTCTTGACTCCTGTACGGGCGAAGCATTCGGGCAATCAATTATCAATTTTTGTCCAAGGCTATTTTCCGAATGCTTCGCCCCTACTGACTCCTGATATTTAATTTAAGGAAACTGCTAGTATTTCTGCTTCCAAATCTTTGAGTGCTTGGGCTACTATTTCCGCCTTCTCAATTTCTTGATTGTCTGTGAATATTTGCCAAGCTTCTTGATAGTATAATTTAGCTTGGAGCAGGTTTTTAGGATTCCCTAATTCTGGTTGTTCGGGGTTGTCTGGTAAGTTAAAAAGTACGTTAGCTTTGTTGGAAATTGTGTTAGCATATTCTAAGGGTGTATCTTGAAGATTACGCACTTTTAAAGCTTCTTCATAAGCTGCAACAGCCCGCAAATTATTATCAATGGGATGGGAACTAATTAAATATTGCAAAGCATTACCTAAATTATTTTGCAACATTGCATATTCCCTGGGATGATCAATTAGGTTAATATGCTTGAGTGCAACTTCAAAAGATTGTACTGCTAACCCTTGACGTAAATATTCCCGTTCTGAAGCCATTGGCATCGAAAGATAGGCGATCGCAATATTATTATATAAAATCGCATATTCCTGGGGATATTCTTGCCAAGTAAATACCCGCAAAGCCTCATGATAAGCTTGAATACTATCAGTTAGCCGTGCTAAATTATAGGCCACTAAAGACTGTAAAACTAAACCCAAATTCATCTGCGCTTCTGCTACTTCTTCTGGTGTAGCAAACTGCTTTAAAATAGGTAAAGCTTCTTCGTAATTATCCTTAGCTTGTACTAATAATTGGGGGTTAGAATCAGGTATCATTTGTAAAGTACCCGCCATTCCCACTTTTGCCCGTGCTTTCAGTAAAGGATAATCTTCACCACACATTTGATAAGCACGATAAAACAATCCTAACCCACTTCGCAAATCTTGAGAATTTTTTGGCTTTTTGAGAAAACCCTGCGCCATTTCTATCAGCATTTGGATTTTTTCCTCTGCTGTTGCTGACTCATCAGAAATGGCCGCCATAGCCGCTTTTACGGCAGAATCTGTAACACTATAAGTCATAAATTGGCCATAGTAATTGAGTCATCAACTAAGCCGATTTACGCAGTTATAGCAGGTGACAGGTGACAGTGCTAAAAGAGTTTTAATGTCTCCGTTTCAGCTTTAGTTAATGTCCTAACTACCTTGTCTACAGCTATATTAATTAAATAAATTTTTACAGATTCCCCTTTGAATAGCTATCAGCTATCAGTAATCAGCTATCAGCTTTTCAGAAGTTACTCTGACTGCTGAATTTAGAAAATAAAGTGTTTGTACCTATCCGTTTTTGAGATTGAAAGGAAGGGTAATAACATCAATGATCTTCAATATAAAACAAATTTTTTGTAAAAATCTAGCGTAAATTTACCAATGTTGTTTTGATATTTATATGTTTAAAAACACTGAGGAGAATTATGTATAGGTTATTAATAGTACAATTTACAGCTTGAATACTGCTTGTATTTTACGTCTTAATATTGCTTTTAATAACTCAACTTTAGGAGGAGCTAATTTAGGTAATAAAATATCAGTAAATGTATTGTTGCCTTCAAAGTTTATACCTGCATCACCCTCTATATGATCTTGAAAAATCATGTGTTTTTCTCTATCTTTACCCATTAAGTATTTCATAGTTAACAAACTAATATTGCGTTGTGAATTGCTTGGCACATTCAAAGTTTTTAACCTAGTAGTCAGTTCAATGTTGTCAAGTAAAGCATCTTGAATGACCCAGATTGTTTTTCCATTCCATTCATGAGCTAAAGCTGTTTTCGCAAACAATTGTGTTACCATGCGACCCCAAACTTGTCGTTTATTAATTCCTGGACTGGTATGCTCAGAGGTAAGTAAAGCATTACGAAATGCACTCCTAATATCTGTGGAGTTTTCAGTATCAGAACCACTTGTACTAGCAGTCATTACTTCAAGAATATAGAAATGAGAAATATCAGGTAGCAAAATTAAAGCATCAGCTAAATTTTGAGTCTTTTCTGTAAAATAACCGAGTTTTTTGGTTGCTTTAATCAAATAATCTAAGTCATCTTTATTTGCCTCTAAAAAATCGCTTTGCTGCAATAATGATGTTAAAGATGTTTCTACTAAAGGTGCTAAAATGTAATCAAAATTATAATTTATTTCTGCATCTTCTACTCGATGTTTTAAAGATACTTCCGACCAAACTCCAATATTAGTTTTTGTTGGTAAACCGGCACTAATTAATAAATCACGCTCGTATTTTTGTAGAGCATGATTAATAATCGGTAAACCATCACCATCAAATTTTGCAGCAAACAAACGACGTGGACATACAACCCAAATATCATTACCGGATTGAATTGAACACACCCCCGGTATTACTTCTTTCACATCACTATTAAAATAGTTGCTTAAAGGTTCTTTTTCTGTAAGTTTAATCTTGGTTTGATACCGATTTCCACCCCCATCACAATCTGTACCCATAAATGGACATTGACGATATTTTCTGATGATCTCTGCTTCTTCACTACGGTCATTTATCGGTAAACCAAATAATTCAAATATAGTAGGCATGATTTTATTATGTATTGAGAGTCAATTAATATTTAAGCATAAATTAAGTCTAAAAATTCTAATTTATTGCTCATGATGTATTGAGCAATATTATCAGCGATAGCGTGAGCAACTGGTGGAGTTACAGAATTAGCAATTTGGCGATGTTGATCCAAATACTTTACCCTACCCGAACGACCGCGAATGGGTCCTTTGAGCAAATAACTATCAGGATAACCATGAATACGCATATATTCTCTGGGAGTAAGATATCTATCTTCAATTGGATGAAAGAAAATTTCTCCACATCTGAGAGTTAATGCAGGTTCAGAAAATGAAAGTCTGCGGAATTTTGTAGTGTCTTTCTTAGTTAAATTACCTCTCTGACTTTGCGGAAGATGTAATTCTTTTGCTAAAAAAGAACCTTCGGAAACTCCATGAATACGTCTAATATCACCCGCAGGAGTAATATCTAAATGACTATCTTCTGGTGGATTATTTTTATCTTTCGTAGGAATAGCTAACCCTGCTATTACTTCTCTGACAGTAAGATACTTATGAAGACTAAATAAGGAAAATTGACTATCTAACTTTTCATGAGTTGGCAAAGGGAAATAAAATGGTATTATATTTTTGGTAGCAACTATAAAAACCCTTTCTCTCAATTGTGCTACACCATACATTGCAGAATTAATAATTTTGGTATTTAATCTATATCCTAATTTGTTAAACTCACTTTCTAAAGACGCAAAAACACCACCAATTTTACCAAATTCACCCTTGGCATTTAAAAAACCTTTAACTTGTTCTATAAAAATTACCTTTGGTTGAAAAACTTCCGCAAATCTCACAAATTCAAATAGTAATAAACCACGTTCATCATCCAAAGATTCATGTTTACCAGCTTGAGAAAAACTCTGACAAGGACTACCACCAAATAATAAATCTAACTCACCAGATTTTAAACCTAAATTTCTCATGAGATGAGATGGTTGAATTTGTGTAATATCGTTCTCAATAAGAGTAGTTATTAACCCTTCTCTTTGAATAGCACTTTGTAAAGTCTGGCAGCAGTATGGATCAATTTCAATACAAGCTAATATTTGAAAACCTGCTTGACGAACTCCAATATCCATCCCGCCGGCACCTGAAAAAATAGATAAAGCAGAAAGCTTCATAAATTAATGTACATCTAATAGTTTTTTATTTTTTCTCTTTTCAGATTATCACACTCATCTTAACTTTTATATTTATTTACTAAATTTGCTTATCTTGATACATTTTGCTCATATACTGATGATTAATTTTGACTTTCTGTATCATCAATCAATCAAAATCCAGTAAATCAACAAATCCTGTCAATTCTGATTCAGACAGAAATTTCATGTTAAAATAACAATAATAATCAATCAGCGATACTCTACAAAAATCCTCAGTAGTAGAAATTCAAAAATTGATAATGTTGCTAAAATTCCTGCGTATCTCCCCATCAACACGGACGCAATAATCCCGTGAAATAATCCCGTGTATCTCTCCACATCTACAACAGAAAAATCATAGCCAATGACAAATGTACTCTGGCTGCAAGGTGGTGCTTGTTCCGGTAACACCATGTCATTTCTCAACGCCGAAGAACCAACAGCTTGTGATTTAATCGCAGACTTCGGTATCAAAATTCTTTGGCATCCTTCCCTGGGTTTAGAACTCGGTGCAAACTTACAAACCCTGCTTTGGGAATGTGTCTTAGGTAAAACGCCCCTGGATATTTTGGTATTTGAAGGTAGCGTAGTTAACGCCCCCAACGGTACAGGAGAATGGAACCGCTTCGCCGATCGCCCCATGAAAGAATGGTTAAACGACTTAGCTAAAGCTGCTAATTTTGTCGTGGCTATTGGTGACTGTGCTACCTGGGGGGGTATACCTGCAATGTCACCCAACCCCAGCGAATCTGAGGGTTTACAATTTCTCAAACGCAACAAAGGCGGTTTTTTAGGTAAAGATTTTGTCAGCAAAGCCGGTTTACCTGTAATAAATATACCCGGATGTCCCGCCCATCCTGACTGGATAACCCAGATATTAGTCGCTATAGCTACCGGACGCATCAGCGATATTACTCTAGATGACCTACACCGTCCCCAAACCTTCTTTAACACCTTTACCCAAACCGGTTGTACTCGCAACATTCACTTTGCTTACAAAGCCACAACCGCCGAATTTGGACAACGTAAAGGCTGTCTCTTTTATGACTTAGGTTGTCGTGGACCCATGACCCATTCTTCCTGTAACCGCATCCTTTGGAACAGGGTATCATCGAAAACCCGCGCCGGAATGCCCTGTATTGGTTGTACAGAACCAGAATTTCCCTTCCATGACCTCAAACCGGGAACAGTATTTAAAACTCAAACCATTATGGGAGTTCCTAAAGAAATACCCCCCGGAGTCAACCAAAAAGATTACGCAGTCCTCACCGTGGTTGCTAAAGACGCAGCACCAAAATGGGCTGATGAAGACTTTTTCTTAATTTAGGGATTGGTGACTAGGGAGAAAAATTTTAGATTTTAGATTTTAGATTTTAGATTGGAGTTAACAAAATCCAAAATCCAAAATCCAAAATCCAAAATTGAATCACCAATCACCAATTACCAATTACCAATTACCCAAAAAAATTATGCCAATTCAAACATTAGATATTGCACCCGTTGGTAGAGTCGAAGGTGATTTAGATGTCCGTGTAGAAATCGAAGACGGATATGTTACAAATGCCTGGACTCATGCCGAACTTTTTCGCGGTTTTGAAATAATTTTACGCGGAAAAGACCCCCAAGCTGGTTTAATTGTCACCCCTAGAATTTGCGGAATTTGTGGCGGTTCTCATTTAAGTTCTGCTTCCTGGGCTTTGGATACAGCCTGGGGAACAGAAGTTCCCAGAAATGCAATTTTGGCGAGAAATTTAGGTCAAATTGTGGAAACAATCCAAAGTATTCCTCGATATTTTTATGGATTGTTTGCCATTGATTTAACCAATAAAAATTATCGCCGCAGTCATTTTTATGATGAAGCTTGTCGGCGCTTTGCTGCTTTCACAGGAAAATCCTATGAAATAGGTGTGACAATTTCTGCCAAACCTGTAGAAATCTACGCTTTATTAGGTGGACAATGGCCGCACAGCAGTTATATGGTTCCTGGTGGTGTGATGTGCGCCCCAACTCTAACCGATATTACCCGTGCTTGGGGGATTTTAGAATATTTCCGCACTAATTGGTTAGAACCGATTTGGTTAGGTTGTTCTTTAGAAAGATATGAAGAAATTCAATCTTATGAGGATTTTCAAAAGTGGTTAAATGAAGATATCAAACACCGAGAATCTGATTTAGGTTTATATTGGCGCATGGGTTTAGATATCGGGTTAGATCGCTATGGTGTAGGTGTGGGTAAATATGTCAGTTGGGGATATTTACCCCATGAGGATAGATATAATAAACCTACCATTGAAGGACGTAACGCTGCGGTAATTATGAAAAGCGGTGTTTACGATGGTTGTAAAGATACCCATAGATTGATGGAACAGGGTTTTGTGCGAGAAAATTTAACCCATTCTTGGTATAATGAAGGTACTCAAGATTGGCATCCGAGCGATCGCACCACAGCACCAACTATCAACAACCAAAAAGATTTTAATGGTGCATATTCTTGGTCTAGTGCAGTTTTACACCAAGACTTAGGACGTTTAGAAGCAGGACCCCTAGCACGTCAGTTAGTTGCAGGTGGAAAACATGGAGAGTCTTGGCAACATTATGACCCATTTATTCTAGATGTCTTCAAAAAAATGGGCGGTGCTAATGTTCACCTCAGACAACTAGCCAGGGTTCATGAATTAGTCAAATTATATCGTCAAGCGGAACGTTGTTTAAAGGAGTTCAAATTAAACGAACCCTGGTATATTAAACCCCAAGAAAAAGACGGTAAAGGATGGGGTGCAACGGAAGCAGCAAGAGGCGCTTTATGTCACTGGGTAGACATTGAAGATGGGAAAATTAAACAATACCAAGTTATCGCCCCCGGAACTTGGAATATTGGACCCCGTGACGGTGCTGGTAAACGCGGACCTGTGGAAGAAGCGTTAATAGGTACACCTATTGCAGATCCTACTGATCCTGTGGAAGTTGGCCATGTGGCGCGTTCTTTTGATTCATGTTTGGTGTGTACAGTTCACGCCCATGATGCTAAAACAGGTAAAGAATTAGCCCGTTTTCGGACGGCTTAATTTATGTTTTGATTTACGTTATCTAGGGTGGGTTTTTCCCACCTACTTAGAAATGTTTGAAACGTCAGATATTTTTTGTTATTGATTAAATATTTTTGATTATTTAACTTGTTGTTAATTAAGCCAAAAATATTAATGATAGTAACACACAATACAAATCATTTATTAGGCACATCTTATTATTTTTGTTAATAAAATCCTCATAAGAGGAATTGGATTAATTAGTATAATTTACCAGCACATTCAAAATTATGAACCCAATTATTATACAATGGGCAATTACCTTCCAATGGGAAGAATCTGGCAAATTAAAGAATCAGCAAATTTCCAAAGGACAAGTAATAAATAATAACCATAATGGAGATATAATTATTGGACGCGACTCTCAGGTATGTGATCTAGTAATAAATAATAATAGTGTATCTGCTCAACATATTATGATTTCCTTTAAGGAAGAACAACAAAAGTTTTTTATCAAAAGTTTAAATCCTCAAAATATTTCTAATCTTAATGGACAGAATATTGATTCTGGTAAAGAGTTTGAATTGCTAATTAATAGTATAATTTTTTTAGGAAAGCAACGTTTACAAATTATTGATATTCAAATTTACCAACTACCATCAACAGATTATTCAGGAATATTACCTGCAAACACTAATTCAATTCCAGCCCCTCAAAATTTAAATTTGAACGAACTTAGCTCCAGTTCTAATACAAGTCATACCACTAAGCTTAATTCCCATTTAAATGAAACCCGATTTTCTTGGAAAGAACCTACAATCATTGTAGCAATTATAGGAGGAATAGCAACAATTGTCAGTGCATTTATTAATTTATCTGATAATATAATAGATAAAAAAAGTGGAGAAATTAAAGTAGAAAATGCTACTAAATACAAAGAGATAGAACTTAATAAAAAAAAACAACAGTATACAGTGAAAACTGATAAAGAAACGCAGGATACTGAATACTTAAAAGTACATCAGGAACAAGTTATAAAACAGACAGATAAACCGATTGAAGAAGTTAGACAAGAAAAAGGTGATTACCCTTACCGAAGATTGAATCTAAAAAATGAGAATTGTCCTAATCCTGTAAAAGTTGCCTTTAGCTTTACTGGTCTAGATAACATATCAAAAACTCAAGGCTGGTTTATTGTTAACCGAGAATTAAAACCTATACCTCTTGATGCTGAAAAAACATCTAAAAACATATATTTATATGCTAAAACTAAATATAATGGTACTACAGTTATATGGAAACCTCAAATAACAAACCTTAGAAAAAGGTTAGTTTCTGATAGTGATTTTAATTATATTGACAGACCAAATAACGATAAAAATAAAGATAACAAGAAAATAGTTGAATTTTACGAGGTTCAAGTCGATGACAGTAAAGAAGTAACAAACAGAGTTTTCAAATGCACTGCTGGAAAAACTCTAGATTTAGTAAATGCTGACGAGAAATCATAATTGTAGGATAAAATGGATGCTGATCAACTTATAAATCAAGTTCTTCGTCAACGCTATAGAATCTTAAACAGTTTGGGAAGCGGCGCGTTTGGTGACACCTATCTATGTGAAGATTTAGATTTACCTACTCATCCCAAATGTGTGGTAAAACACCTGAAACCAAAAAATACCCACCCAGAAGTTTTAATAGTTGCTAGACGGCTATTTGAGAACGAAGCAGCAACCTTATACCGTTTAGGAAAACTTAGCAACCAAATACCTAAATTATTGGCGTACTTTGAGGAAAATGGCGAATTTTATCTAGTGCAAGAATTTATAGATGGCTATGATTTATCCACAGAAATAATTCCTGGTAGTCCTTGGAGTGAAAGTCAAGTTATTAAACTATTGCAGGAAATTCTACAAGTTTTAAAAGTTGTTCATCAACAGAATATTATTCACCGTGATATTAAGCCCCAAAACTTGATGCGTCGCCGTAAAGACGGAAAGATTATGCTAATTGATTTTGGGTCAGTCAAAGAAATTAAAGGTTTGACTACTGATGCTCAAGGACAAGTGACTTCCACTATAATTATTGGTTCTAACGGTTATATGCCAAATGAACAGGCTAATTCTAAGCCAAAATTATGTAGTGATATTTATGCAGTCGGAGTTATTGGTATTCAAGCTTTAACTGGTAAGTTGCCTCGGAATTTTCCAGAAGATCCTAACAGTGGAGAAATCATTTGGCGAAATGAGGCTAATGTAAGCAATAGACTAGCTGATATTTTAACCAAAATGGTGGCTTACAACTTTAGCAAGCGATACCAAACAGCAGCAGAAGTTTTAGAGGTATTGCTTGCTTTGTCTCCAATCAGATCAGGAACGTTACACAAATGGACATGGCTATCTAATAATAGAAAAATTTTAGCTGGAGTAGGCATTACAGTAGGAATATGTATAACTCTTACTATAACACTTGTAGCTGATTCTATTCAAAAAAAAGCGGCAAATACTGTGTCCACCGAAAATTTTGTTCAACTACCTTGCAGTTCTCAAGTATCTGTTCCCAGTTTATCAACTACCCCAAATGCTACTTTTAAAGATGGTACTAAATATTACGGTTCTTTGGATAAAAATAATCTATTTGTTGGCAAGGGAACAATGATATTCACTAACGGTAGTAGATATGATGGTGAGTTCAAAAATGGTAAGCGTTATGGTTGTGGAAGGTTTGTATATCCTGTTAATATCAGTTATTATGAATATTACATTGGTCAATTTGTAAATGATAAATTTAATGGTTTAGGAAAAATTAAGTGGAAAGATGGTAGTGAATATAGAGGCCATTTCCGAGATAGCAAATGTGATGGTAAAGGAATATTTCAGTTCCCTGATGGATCTTTCAAGAGTGGAGTTTGGCAAAATGGAGATTTGTTAGACAGTAATATATCCTGCAATCGCTAGTAAATACAAAGATGGTATTTATCTATTCATAATTAATGCTGAAACTTAGTTATTATTTGTCATAAATCAACCTTTACCAGAAAAATGAATCAAAAATCTGCCAAGCAACGGAAATTTATTTTTACTCTAGCTTCCTTAATTTTTTTCACTGTCTATTTTAGTGTTGCTATTCTCCCAAAAATAACTTTGGGACAAATACAACCTACTCCTACTCCAGAAGCAACTTCTTCACCTGATCCAGAACCTACTCCAGAAGCAACTTCTTCACCTGATCCAGAACCTACTCCAGAAACCACATCTTTACCTGATCCAGAACCTACTCCAGAAACCACATCTTCACCTGATCCAGAACCTACTCCAGAAACCACATCTTCACCTGATCCAGAACCTACTCCAGAAGCAACTTCTTCACCTGATCCAGAACCTACTCCAGAAGCAACTTCTTCACCACAACCAAAACCTACTCCAGAAGCAACTTCTTCACCACAACCAAAACCTTCAGCAAAACCAGTTAGAGGAAGAGGGTAAAAATTACTTAGTTCGTGATATTTAGGGCTTGCTGAATAATCAAAAAATTTGGGGATGACAGATATCTGAAACTATTGCCTATTCCCTATTTCCTGCCTCCACCACAAGACTTTCTCCGCAAACCCTATTTAGTAATTTAGCTACTGAAAATTCAGAGTTCAGACAATAACTGAATTCTGATTCATTTCTATAAATTAAAGTTATTTAAACCACTAAAAAAGCTTGGTTGTATATTTTCTTTAATAAAGAATAATGATGAATAATAGTGCTGATAATCGTATTATTTTCAAGTTCACTTTGACTGTGATATTACTATTTTTTGGGCTGCAATCAATTGCTAATGCTCAAACAGAAGTTAATCAGCAGGAAAGCAACAATATCAATAATACTCAGCCAAATTCTACTCTAAGTATAAATTATCCCCAGGCGCAACCAGACCTTTCCAGAAAATCTGTGCGTAGAAAGCAGTTACTAATTAGGTCAGTGTCTCCTGTTCCGCTCAGTATTCCTGATACTACGGAAGAAAATATTCATTTACTGCTCGTTCTGAAAGAACGAAGACTTTACGTATATCGTGGAGATATTCTACAAGCGAGTTACCCGGTGGCAATTGGTAAACCCGAGTGGGAAACACCTGTAGGCAAATTTAAAGTGCTGAATATGATTGAAAATCCAGCTTGGGAAAACCCTTTTGTTGAAAATAAACAGATTATTTCTCCAGGTTCGCTGAATCCTCTAGGAGAACGTTGGATTGGGTTTTGGAGTGATGGAAAAGACGAAATTGGATTTCACGGTACTTATCAGAGAGATTCAATAGGAAAAGCAGTTTCTCACGGTTGTGTTCGTTTGTATAATGAGGATGTGCTAAAACTATATGAAATAGTGAAAGTAGGAACACCTGTAATTGTAGTTCCCTAAAGAATCTTATTTTCTGTCACCTGTCAAGGGTCCCCAGTCAACCGTCACCTGCTTCCCCGTCTCTACGCCCTAGTTCATAAATACCCGCACCCATACAGGCAAGTATACCTGTGCTAATTCCCCAACTACCACCTAAACTAATTTCTAAACCCCAATTAGATAATGCACCAAATATGATAAAAGGTACAATGCTGAAAACTGAAGCGTAAAAGGCGTTTTGTGATTCTCTAGCTTTGCGGGTTTTTTCAAATTCTGTTTCACTGGTGTAAAGGAATCTTTCGGCAAAATTAAACCAGCGATTTAATAGTTCTATCACCCATTCTCTGGTGGATGCTAAAGCTAAATATAAAGCTAAAGACCATAAACAAGCTCCAGCGATCGCAATTTTATCTAATTCAAATCTAAAGGGCAATATATCAAACATGGCATCGGGTAACTTGGCAATAATATTTAATATTACCTTTTAATATTACCTTAAATTCCTGGGTAAATCTACATCTTTGCAGCTTTTAGCCCTAAACTTGCCCTCAAATGACTACTTCTGGTGTCGCTGGGTGGGAAGATGCGGAGGTAGGGAGGTAGGGGAAGTTAATAACCCTATCACCAATCACCAATCACCATCTAGATTTGCTACTGTAGAAGTAGTGCAAATTATGAAAATTATTATCAGAGCAAAAATTATGACGGTATTTGAATCTAACAACCCCCGTTCCTACAGTCAAGAACAGGTGCAGCAAATTCTACAATTGGCGATCGCTCGTCAAACTGATGATCGTGATCAAGAATTTTCATATCAGCAAATTATCGAAATTGCTGCCGAGTTACAAATTTCACCAGAAGCAGTTAAACAAGCAGAATGTGATTGGATAGCCCAACAAAGCGAAGTACAACAACGCAAAGCTTTTGATCTTTACCGCCAAGGTAAATTCAAAAAACGTCTGGGTAATTATGCAATTGTTAATAGTTTTTTCATACTTGTAGATTTGGTCGGTGGTGCTGGTATTTCTTGGTCACTATACATTTTACTATTCTCTGGACTCACAATTGTACTTGATATTTGGAATACCTTTCAAAGCCAAGGTGAAGACTATGAAGCTGCTTTCCAAAAATGGAATCGTAAGCATCAAATTAAACAAACTATCAATACAGTTCTAAATAAGTGGTTTAACGCATTTAAAACATATTAATATCAACTCAATATCAACATCTATCAGTTATCATTTGTCAGTTAATACAAGATTGATGACATAAATTTAGTATTTTGAATAACAGAAATGAGTATTAAATGAGATTCAAAAAATAAAATATTGAGAGATTATAATCCAGATGATTGCTTGATAAATTATTCACGAAATCATTAACATATTCATCAAATACTTCATGGCAATTTGACCTGATTTTTAATTTGGGCTGCTGTATGATGATAAGACGATTAATGGTGTTGTATAAATAACCGTCAGCAACAGTTTTTAATTTTTAATTTTTAATTTTTAATTCTTTATTATGCAGTCACTCTTATTTGATCATGATATGCTGCTTAAATCCTGATTGCAAAAATCCTCAAAATCCAGATGGAAAAGAGTTTTGTCAAACTTGCCATACTCCCTTAGTACCACTTTTAAGAAATCGTTTCCGTGTGATTCGGGTGCTTTCCGATGAAGGGGGTTTTGGCAGAACCTATTTATCAGAAGATACAGATAAATTAAATGATTGTTGTGTCGTTAAACAGTTAGCACCAAAATTTCAAGGAACTTGGTCACAAAAAAAAGCAATGGAGTTGTTTTGTGAAGAAGCAAAACGACTGCGAGAACTGGGAGAACATCCACAAATTCCCACTCTTTTAGCTTATTTTGAACAAGATAACTGTCTGTATTTGGTACAACAGTTTATTGATGGACAAAATTTATTACAGGAGTTGCAAATACGGAAAAACTACAAAGATTGGGATATTCAATCTATTTTGTTAGATTTGTTGCCAATTCTCAAATTTATTCACAGTCGAGGCGTTATTCACCGAGATATCAAACCGGAAAATATTATCCGCCGCAAAAGTGACGGAAGATTAACTCTCATTGATTTTGGTTCTTCTAAACAATTAACAGCCAAAGTACAGAAAAAACATGGAACTTCCATAGGTTCACATGGTTATTCCGCTATTGAACAAATCAGAGATGGTAAAGCTTACCCTGCTAGTGATTTATTTAGTTTGGGTGCTACCTGCTTTCATCTTTTAACGGGAATTTCTCCTTTTCAGTTATGGATGGAACATGGATATAGTTGGTTAAATAATTGGCAATCTTATTTGCATTCTCCTCTCAGTTATGAGTTAGCCATAATTATTGATAAGTTACTACAAATAGATATTCGGAATCGCTATCAATCTGCTGATGAAGTGATTAGAGATTTAAGTAAACAGTACACACATCTACTAGCACCAGCTAGTAATTCTTTATTATCCGCACCAGCCAAGAAAGCTAATGTTTATCCTCAAAAATATATTTTGCTGAGAAATTCAATTTTAATAGTAGGAACAATAGTATTTTTAGGTTTGGGAGAATTTGGTTATAGACACTTTCACCAACTACAAACAACTCTTTTTTCTCGCTGGAGTCCCCTGCAAAATAGGAAAAGTCAAACTAAGAGTGATACTATTGTTCAACAACCACCACAGGAGTCTTTAGAAAAAATTTCTTTATTGAAAACTATCACAGAACCAAATGAATCAATTTCATCGGTAGCTATTACTCCAAATGGTCAAACTATTGCTAGTGCTGGTAATCGCATGATTAAACTATGGAATATTACCACAGGTCAAGAGATTTATTCACTGCAAGGACATACCCAAAAAATCAATGTTGTGGTTATTAGTTCTGATGGTAAAAAGTTGGTCAGTGGTAGTGATGACAAAACAATTAAAGTTTGGAATTTAGCAACAGGTAAGTTAATTCATACCTTAATTAGTCATACTGATTCAGTTCATGCTTTGGATATTAGTAAGGATGGGAAAACTTTGGTAAGTGCTAGTGATGACAAAACAATTAAAGTTTGGAATTTAGCAACAGGCAACCTAATTATTACTCTAAAAGATCATACTTATTGGGTACGTTCTCTGGCTATTAGTCCTGATGGTTTTACTTTAGCAAGTGGGAGTTTTGATAAAACTATTAAACTGTGGAATATCACCCAAGAAAAACCCCAAGAAAAATCAATTCATTCATTAACTCCTAATTCCCAAACTGTGACATCTTTAGCTTTTAGTCCAGATGGTAAAATTCTCGCTAGTGCTAGTCGTGATCGCCAAATTAAACTGTGGAATCTCAATACAAAAACGGAAATTCGCACTATAACTAAACAAGATCATAATGTCACATCTTTAGCTTTTAGTCCAGATGGTAAAACTCTTGTTAGTGGTAATCGAGATTGTATAGAATGTCATCCAACTATTAAACCTAATATTAAATTATGGGATGTGGCTACAGGTGAGGAAATTTCCTCTATCACTGGACATACTAACACCGTCACATCTTTGGTTTTTAGTGCTGATGGCAAAACTTTAGTTAGCAGTGGAGAGGATAAGAAAATTAAGATTTGGCTTTTTTCACAATAATGTAGGGACTGGGTAATTGATAATTGATAATTGATAATTGTTTGATGCCAAGTTTAAACCCTTTCCTTTTAATGAGAAAAAGATGTAATTGATAATTGATAATTGATAATTGATAATTGTTTGATGCCAAGTTTAAACCCTTTCCTTTTAATGAGAAAAAGATGTAATTGATAATTGATAATTGATAATTGATAATTGTTTGATGCCAAGTTTAAACCCTTTCCTTTTAATGAGAAAAAGATGTAATTGTCAATTGTCAATTGTCAATTGTCAATTATCAATTGTTATCGTCTATCTCTTTCCAAATCATCAATCACTGTTTGTAAATACCACTCCTCCGACATACCCGGATAAAAATCTTGCTTTTGCTCAATTAATCTTTCTGCTATTTCCCAATGTCCCCCAACCATGCGTAACAGTCTTTGACGTAATAAATTATAGGTGGCTTTGTTCGTTGCTGGGATAGATGATTGAATTTTTTGCAGACTATTTAAAACTTGTTGATAATTCTCCCAATCTTCTTGTTCACAATAGATACTAGCTGCTTTTTGATAATCTTCCACAGCATTGGGCATTTCTTCTAAACAAGTGTAGGCAATACCACGATTATAGTAAGCTAAGGGATGCTCAGGATTCATTTGTATTGCTTGAGAGTAATCTTGAATTGCTGCTAAATAATTGCCCATTGATTGATAGACATTGCCTCTCGCAATATATACTAAATTGTCTTGTGTTTGCATTTTCAAGGCTTGATTGATATCAGCCAAAGCTCCTTGATGATCTCCTATTTGAGAACGAGCTTTTCCCCGATTACGATAAACAATAGCATCTTGAAAATTTAAATTTATTGCTTGATTAAAATCTGCGATCGCCTCTCGATAATTACCCATTTTGCAAAGTACCACCCCACGACAGCAATAAGCTTGGGCATCTTGAACGTCAGCTTTTAATATCCAATTTAAATCAGAAATTGCCGATTTTGTATCTCCCTGTTCTGCCTTTTCTAATAATTGTGTGAAATAATCTTGAGTAGATATAATTGCTGCTGGTTTATTGATTTCTTGATTTGGTTTTGGTTCTGCTTTGGGTTGTAGCTGTTTAATCTTCTCTAAACAAAGACGTGCATTTTCTTTATCTTTTTGTGCTAAATATAATTCTGCTGCTTTTTTAAAATTAGCGATCGCCTCTGGAATATTTCCTTGTTTGCGCTGCACTATCCCCCGTAAATCATAAGCACCAGCATCATTAAATTTAAACTGAATCGCTTTTTCTACATCTTCTAAAGCACCAGGAAGATTTTTTAAAGTTAATTTTGCTAACGCCCGAAAATAATAAGCTTTGGCATTTTCTCCATCCAGCTTAATAGCTTCATTATAATCAAAAACTGCTTGTAAAGTTGCACCTGAGTTGTAATAAGCTAAACCCCTTTCTATGTAAGCTTTACTAAAGTAAGGATCTAGCTGTATAGCTTGGTTAAAATCTTCAATAGCTCCAGCATAGTCTTTTTGTTTCGCTTTTTCTAATCCGCGATTGTAAAATTCAGAAGTCATAATTTAGTTTTTTCGATGAACTCTAATCAAATTTATTTAAAACAATATTATATCACAAATTTTTGTTGTTTTAGTGTTGTCGGGGTTGAGCAATGTTAAACCCCTACGGAAAATGTGGGTTGTAATACAATATAATAAAATAATTATATCAACATAACTAAAAATAAAATATAAAGTGGATAGATTCCCGACTTATTTAAGAAATCGGGGATCTGAGTATTACGTTTTTTAAGGTTGAATTAAACTGGGAGAAGTCAACACGAAAACATCCCTAGTTCCCGGTGCTGGATTTTCAGATTTAATCGAGCTAGTAAAGTGGAAAAACTCATGATCATTAACTAAAAGCAGTTCTCCGGGTTGGAGGATTTTGTGAAAAACTGGTTTCTCTTTTTTAGCAGTATATAAATGTGTTTCTCCACCTTTAATATTGTCCCTACCAACAGAAAAGATGCCAATAAAATCAGTTCCATCTTGATGAATACCTTCAGGGGCGGGATTTCCTAAATGTCCTGGTGAACAAGTAGTTCTGATTTGATGAATACCAATTTCTGCTTCTGGATGGAGTTTGCAAGAATCAATAAATGCTAAAACCAAATTCTTAAAAATTTCCAGTTCTATCAGTCCATCTTCTAATTCTGCGAACTCTCTTTTGATATCACCCAATAAAGGATTATACTCTCGACTTTGGCACAAATATCCATGAGAAAGTTTAATCAACTTATTCTCAGCAACCATTACTCTTGATAACCTTCTAGAGCGATATTTGCCCTTAATATAAGGATCAACAGGTAAGTTCTGAAAAAATGGCTGGAAACCTTCAGTATTAATAGAATTTACCTTTCTCAGAGTAAACAGAAAAGCATATTCTAACCCCGTTACAGAAGATACTTGTTGCATAGGATTTTTCTCCTTGCATTTTATAATTATTCAGCCAGCAAAAACTCCATTTCCCAGGTAGTTTTAGCTGACTGCTGACCGCTAATAGCTGAATGCGAACTGGATTTTTAAATTTCTCCCATTTTTTACATGAGAGGTATGTAATATCTATTATAAGCAACTATTTAGGAACTGTTGTAAATGTGACTACAAAATTTATTAAGTTGGAATATTTAACAAGAACTCTAGCTACTCACTTTCCCCCTATTCCCTATTCCCTATTCCCTGTTCCATTATATAGTTACTCATCTGGGAACAAAAATATTTTCCCAATATTTTCCCAATATTTTCCCAATATTTTCAAAGCTCTCATTCCTCCTGCTAACCTCTTTTATCGTATATTTACTATTAATTCAAATTTATAATTTACCTAGCAGAATGAATAACTGGCTGTATCAATACCCTAAATTATACACTGGTATTTTACTCAAACGCTACAAGCGTTTTTTTGCTGATATTCAACTGGAGGGAGGGGAGGTTGTAACAGCACACTGTCCCAATACAGGACCCATGACAGGAGTTTCCAAAGTAGGTAGTCCTGTACAGTTATCTAAAAGTGATAATCCTAACCGCAAATTAGCTTATACACTGGAATTGATTCAAGTAGATGATTTAGCACCAACTTGGGTCGGTGTCAATACTGCTTTACCTAATCGAGTTGTGAAACAGGCTTTAGAGAAACATCTTTTCCCAGAATTAAGTGAATATACACAAGTTAAAGGTGAAGTGGTTTATGGAAAAGATAAAAAAAGCCGGGTAGATTTTTACCTGACCGGAAAAGAAGGACAACGCCCCATTTATGTAGAAGTAAAAAATACAACTTGGTCTCAGGGAACTTTAGCCCTGTTTCCCGATACAGAAACTACCAGAGGACAAAAACATTTGCGGGAATTAATGGAAGTTTTACCCCAAAGTCGGGCAGTAATGTTGTATTTTATCAATCGGGGAGATTGTACACAATTTGCCCCAGGAGATAGCACAGATCCTGTATATGGTGAATTGTTACGGGAAGCAATTAAACAAGGTTTAGAAGTTCTCCCTTGTCGGTTTGATATTTCTCCTGAAGGTATCCGTTATTTAGGGTTAGCAGAACTAAAGATTTAAGCATTTATCAGCCAGCCAAAAATGAAAGCAAAGTACATCATTATTTACACACAAACTTTCTTTCAAGAGAATGCTAATATGAATACAAAGATTGTTCCTCACGTTTCCACAAACAGCAAAGATAAACTTCCTATTTTTGATCAGTAGTTTTTGTTGAATAAAAACAACAAACAGCAGGAAACGTGAATGATCTGAGTAATCATATCAGATTGCTATATGTTAGAAACTCTTGCGACTGAAACCACTGTGGAAATGCCACCCACCCAGGCAGAACTTCCTTATGATGACGGTATTCCGATGGAGACACAAAGACATAAATTACAATTGGATATTTTAATTGATACCATTCAGCCTTGGCTAGATCAAAGGACTGATGGATATGTAGGGGGCAATATGTTTGTCTACTACAGTTTAGCGCAGTTAAAAAATCAGGATTTTCGTGGTCCCGACTTCTTTACCGTCTTAGGAGTTCCCAAAAAAGAGCGTCTTTCTTGGGTAGTTTGGGAAGAAGGAAAATCACCAGATGTAGTAATTGAATTACTTTCAGAAAGCACAGCCAAAAATGATAAAAATGAGAAAAAACTGATTTATCAAAATCAAATGCGTGTTTCTGAATATTTTTGGTTTGATCCTTTTAACCCAGATGATTTTGCAGGTTTTCACATCAATAGTGGTGTGTATGAAACTATCGCTTTTAATGAAAAAAATCAGTTAGTAAGTACAGTTTTAGGTTTAACTTTAGTCCGTTGGCAGGGTAATTATCGCGGTGTAAATGCCACTTGGTTACGTTGGGCAAATTTGGCAGGTGAGTTATTTCCTACTTCTATAGAACTTGCTGAACAAGAAAAACAAAGGGCTGAACAAGAAAAACAACGGGCTGAACAAGCTGAAAATAAATTAAGACAAGTGGCAGTTAATTTGTTAAATAATGGAATGCCTATAGAACAAGTCACACAGTTAACAGGTTTAGATCCAAAGCAAATTTTTGGAGAGTAACCCAACTTCAATAATGGACAATTAACAATGAACAATTGACCGATAATTTTAGATTTTAGTGCCATAATCAGATTTTTATCATATTATACATTGTAGGGGCAATTCATGAATTGCCCCTACAGAAACATAGCTGACGACTGACTGCTAATGGCTGAATGCTTACGCTAAATCAGCCATACCCAATCCCCAATCCCCAATATTAGAGATAATTAAAAAATCAATAGTTTTAAACTGTCTATCAATAGCAGGAAGACTACAAATTTTTGCACCAATACTCAAGTAAGCTTGTAAAATTTTCGGAATTTCCACATCATAGATATCTGGACAATTAGAATTAATTTCTATGGAATATTCTGGATGAGGATTCACTAAAATATGAGAATGTAAACAATGATTATAGAGAAAATAATTATAAGCACAAACAGCTTGTTTATGACATTGAGTTAACAAAGATGCACAACCGAAAAAATATTGATTACCCGTATAAATTAAATAATTAGCTAAACCTTGCCAAAGTAATAAAAGTGTGTAACTATTGCGATATTCTTGAGCTATGCAAGCACGACCAATTTCTACAGAAGACTGCAATATAAAATCAGGAATTTGAGCAAGATTAAATATATCAGCAGCATCAAAACCTAAATTTTTTGCAGCCATTGTATAAGTTTGCATTCTATAAGTACCAATAGTTGTACCAGTCCTTTTACAAATCAGCAATAAATGATCACAAAAATAATCAAACTTATCCCGATCCATCTGCTGACAATGAGAACTAGAAAAACCCAAACCCAACTCTTGATTAAAAACCTGAAACCGTAAGCGAAAAATAGATTCTAACTCTGCATCAGTTTTAGCCAGTCGCAAGACATACTTTTCATTTTCCCAAACCGGAAAATCAGAAATATACAAAGGTGAAGATATAGGATTGTAATACATTTACATCCGGTTTCCTACTTAAATTTGTGAAAAATTATATGAGGATTTAAAACTTCATTATGAACATTTTGATAAATAAAATCTGGCAATAAGATACAAATTTATCTCATGCACAATTTAAATTTTATGTCAATCTACAGCAGGAGTCAGGAGTAAAACTCTCTTTTTATCTGGGTTTTAAGGGACTTACAGATAAAAAAATATTCAATATTAAATTCGGGAGCATCCCAAATGTGTAAGTTTATTTTTTTGATTGAACCGCAAAGGACGCAAAGTACACAAAGGTAAGAGGTTTTCAGAGAGTTTTTGGTGTAGTGGCGTTTATTTTTTCAAAATTGGGATGCTCCCTTAAAGTCCCCCTTTTGAAGGGGGATTTAGGGGGATCTGAATATTCGGATTTTTACGAAAAATCTAATTGCGGTGATTATTACTGTAGCGCACCCTAGTACCAGCCCAAAGTAACTTTTCTCGCAGGGTTTGATAATAGGAATTATTAGCCCGCAACACAATAAACTTAGCACGACAGTCAGCCATTCGCACATCAACACGGTGTCCTGGCCAAATGGAAGTAGATAATACCCCATCCATCCACAATTTTGTACTTAAATCGTAATCCCCCAAAGGCCAAACACTAACCACAGAACCAGGAGGTAAAACCAAAGGACGACTAGAAAGACTCATGGGACAAATGGGAGTGATGGTAATAGCCTCCATGCCATCGTGCATGATCGGACCATTAGCCGAAACTGTGTAACCAGTAGAACCTGTAGGAGTAGAAATAATTAACCCATCGCCCACATATTGATCAACCACCTCACCATCAATTTCCATTTCCAAAATCGAGGTGATCATCCTATCAGCAGAAGCGGGTTTAATACAAAACTCATTTAAGGCGAGGTAATGTTCTGTAACTGGTTCTAAATTTGTCCGATGACCCTCATAAATAGCCGCTTGTAACATCATTCGGCGTTGGAGGGCATAGCGATCTTCAAATAACCGGTCCCAAACTCGTTCCGGTTCTTGAAACTCATCCATTGACTCAGTTAAAAACCCCAAATGGCCGCCCACATTCACCCCTAAAATGGGGATACCAGCCGGGGCTAAATGTCTGGCACTGGTTAAAACTGTACCATCACCACCAAGGACTAAAGCTAAATCAATGGGTTGGCTGGCGGATGCCAAAAACACGGGGTAGGGGTTGTCTTTGGGTCCACTAGGTCCAACCAAAACTTGACATTGGCGGTCTTCTAATTGTTTAGCGCAGAGTTCAGCCCAGCGTTTACTTTGGGAGTCTCGCGCTTTGTAAGCTATGATTACCTGCTTTAATTGCACGTATTGTTACCACTTGAGGAGATTAAACTGCTCCATGTCAACGGTATCACGGTTACGATAAATAGCCAGTACAATCGCTAACCCTACCGCCGCTTCCGCAGCTGCCACAGTAATCACAAAAACAGTGAAAACCTGACCTTTAATTAATGTTGAGTCAAGAAAGTTGGAAAATGCCATTAAATTTAGATTAACGGCATTTAACAGTAACTCAATGGACATGAGTACACGCACTGCGTTACGGCTGGTAATTAAACCATAGATACCGATGCAAAATAAAGCTGCTGCAAGTAATAAGAAATATTGAAGTTGCATAGTTTGGTAATTGCTAATTGCTAATTGGTGATTGGTAATTGGTAGTTGGTAATTGGTAATTGGTAATTGGTAATTGGGCATTGGGTAAATTCATATTCCCAGTCACCAGTCACCAGTCACCAGTCACCAGTACCCTAGTCTTCAGTGCCACTAGATACCAATTCTCTGGGGCGTTCTGGCAAGGTTAAGATGGTTTGTGGCAGTTCGGAAGGGGTAACTTGATCTGGTAAGTATTCCCGACGTGCCAAAATGATTGCTCCTACCATTGCCATTAGCAACAATACGGAAGCTAATTCAAAGGGGAGTAAAAAGTCGGTAAAGAAATGCTCACCTATTAAAACTATGGAATTTTTAGCTGCTGGGGATGTAGAGGTATTAGCCCAAGGTGTTGCCAGTACCATTGTACTTAATAGGGCAAATAGTCCCAGACTCACTACACCGGTAATGATTTTCCGTAAACCAGCACTGGGTAAAGGGGAAAAATCTTGACGTTTGTTTACCAACATGATGGCAAACAAAATCAAAACGTTAATTGCACCTACATAAATCAGAATTTGTGCTGCTGCGACAAAATCACCATTTAGCAATAGGTAAAGTCCGGCCATGCTGATGAATACACCACCTAGCAAAAAAGCAGAATAAACGATGTTAGAAAACAACACTACTCCTAGTGCTGCGCCAATCATCATTACACCTAATATGCCAAATGAAACAGATTGTACTCCTTCGGCTAAATTCACTTTTTTCGATCCTTTTGATGTTTGATAAATGCTGATTGGTGATTGGTAATTGGTAATTGGTAATTGGAAAAAGCGATTTATTACCCATTACCTATTACCCATTACCCATTACCACTTTCTACTAAGTCTTCTGGAAGAGAACCAGCACGGGGAGCATCTGCGGGGACTCCGTGGGGTTCAAGTACGCCTTTGGGTAGGTAAACGAGTTCGCGCAGTGGTGTCACCATTGGATCGTCTGTCACCTTGTATGGTAAGCGTCCTAATGCTACGCTGTCGTAGTTTAGTTCATGGCGATCGTAAGTAGAAAGTTCATATTCTTCTGTCATGGATAAACAGTTTGTGGGACAGTATTCCACGCAGTTACCACAGAAAATACAAACTCCGAAATCTATACTGTAGTGTTTGAGTTTTTTCTTCTTGGTGCCTTTGTCCATTTCCCAATCTACTACGGGGAGGTTGATGGGACAAACGCGCACACACACTTCACAAGCAATGCACTTGTCAAATTCATAGTGGATTCTACCGCGAAACCGTTCACCAGGAATCAGTTTTTCATAAGGGTATTGTACGGTAACAGGGCGGCGTTGCATATGGTCAAAGGTGACGGATAATCCTTGTCCGATATAACGCGCTGATTGTACTGCTTCTTTGGCGTAATCACCAACTTGTTTGAGGAACTTTAGCATTTTTTGTGTCTCTTCTCTAACAATTTTGGATTTTGGATTTTGGATTTTAGATTTAAGATTCAATCCAAAATCTAAAATCTAAAATCTAAAATCTCTCTAACCACCGAAAGCGACGGGAAAGGCTAATTTTAGGGCTGCGGTTAATAGCAGGTTAACCAAACCAACTGGTAGTAGGAATTTCCATCCTAAATCTAACAGTTGGTCAATTCTGACTCGTGGTACTGTCCAACGTATGAGGATGGCAAGAAATACGAGAAAATACGCTTTAAGTACGGTCATGGTGATACCTAAAGCGGCTGTGATTACTTGTAAGATGGGGTTGGTTTCGCTCATTCCTAGCCAGTCACCTATCAGGCTGACGGGAACGGGAAAATGCCAACCACCTAAATATAAAATTGCTACGAGTAGGGAAGAAAGGATCAGGTTGATGTAAGAACCTAAGTAAAATAAACCGAATTTCATCCCTGCGTATTCGGTTTGATATCCTGCTACCAGTTCTTCTTCCGCTTCGGGTAAGTCAAAGGGTAGACGTTCGCATTCTGCTAGGGCGGCGATCCAGAAGATCATGAAACCTAGTGGTTGTCTCCAAACGTTCCAACCCAAAATCCCAAAGTTTGATTGTTGGTTAACGATGTCAATGGTGCTGAGGCTGTTAGACATCATGGCGATCGCCAATACACTCAACGCCAATGGTATTTCATAACTGATTGATTGCGCGGCTGCCCGCAAACCCCCTAACAAGGAGTATTTGTTGTTAGATGCGTAACCAGCCATTAATAAGCCTATGGGCTGAATGCTGGATAATGCAATCCACAAAAATACACCCATACCGACGTTAGTAATGACGATATTCTCCCCAAAGGGAACAATCAAAAATGATAAGAATACCGGAATTACTACGATTATTGGACCAAGGGTAAATAACCAGCGATCTGCTTTGGCTGGTACGATATCTTCTTTAAAGATCAGCTTTAAACCATCGGCTACAGGCACTAGCAAACCAAATGGACCTTGATATTCAGGACCAATCCGTTGCTGTGCGGCCGCAGAAATTTTCCGTTCTAGCCAGGTAGCAACCAGTACACCTACTGTCGCTCCAATCAGCATCAGGATCATGGGTAATGGCATCCACAGGGCTTTGGCTGCTCCTGCTGGTAAGCCCAAATCCTTTACGGATTCGATAAAAGTTCCTTGGAGGTCAATTCCTGCATTCATGTTTGCTACTCTGTAATTCGTCGAGTCATGGTAAATTCACAAACATTATTTAATTTAATATCTGTAAATTTACTGGTTTAGAATCTCTATTGAGATGATGCCTGATTGTAGATTTGTTGCCAATTCCTGAGTTTAGTATATCCTTTGATGGTTTTACCCTTTTGATCCCAGATGACAACTTCTGCTTATGGTTGAGATTGAGATTGGTGATTAGGGATTGGGGATTGGTGATTGGGGATTGGTGATTGGGGATTGGTGATTGGGGGATTGGGGATTGGTGATCAGGGAAAAGGTGATAGTTGGTTGATAGGGAAACATAAAATTGATTACCCAGTCACCAGTCACCAGTCACCAGTCACCAGTCACCAGTCAAGAGAAAGTTACCGTCTCCAAATTGGTAACGGTTTTCTGTGAGAGAGTTTTACTCCTAACTCCTAACTCCTGACTCCTGACTCCTGACTCCTGCCTCCTGCCTCCTGCCTCCTGCTGTATGTTGACAGTTATCAATCTGTCCACTTGAGGGCATGAATCCACGATCTCAAATCTAAAATTGGGTATTTATCACCTAATTACTAGGGAAATACCTCCTAACTGTCACCTGTCACCTGTTCCCTGTCACCTGTCACCTTTCCTACTGGTTAACGCTTGTCTATGGAAATGTAAGGAACTTCGTGATTACCGTTGTAAATTTGGGTGGGTCGGAAAATTCGGTTTTCTTCCAGTTGTTCTTTCCAGTGTGCTAACCAACCTGCAACACGAGCGATCGCAAATACTGGTGTAAACAAGTCTGTAGGAATTCCCATCTTCCTATACACTAAACCAGAATAAAAGTCAACGTTAGGATAAATTCCTTTACTGCCAACTTTTTCGGCCATTACCCTTTCTACTTCCAGGGCAATTTCATAAAACTTGTCGTAGCCGAATTTCTCGAACAATTGCACCGCTAAACGTTGTAATATTGTGGCTCTAGGATCTTTTACCTTATACACGCGGTGTCCAAATCCCATGATTTTCGCCTTTCTTTGTAGACGATCTTCTAAGTAAGGACGGACGTTATCTACAGAGCCAATTTCCTCTAACATCTGAATTACTTCTTCGTTAGCGCCACCGTGCAATGGTCCGCCTAATGTCCCTACTGCACTAGCTACAACTGCATAGGGATCGGTTAAGGTGGAAGCTGTGAC
Source organism: Sphaerospermopsis torques-reginae ITEP-024 (assembly GCF_019598945.1). Lineage (NCBI taxonomy): Bacteria > Bacillati > Cyanobacteriota > Cyanophyceae > Nostocales > Aphanizomenonaceae > Sphaerospermopsis > Sphaerospermopsis torques-reginae. The sequence goes on from NZ_CP080598.1 coordinate 432,676, forward strand.
TCGCGCACTAAAGGTAGAAGCATTCATTGTATGCTCAACGTGCAGAATTAAGCAGATGTCAAAAATCCGCGCTGCTAGGGGGTCAGGTTCTTTTTCGTTGAGCATATACAGAAAGTTGGCTGCATAATCTAAGTCATCCCTGGGTTTGACTGGATCATTTCCTTTCCGCATCAACTGGAAAGCCGCAACCATTGTGGGAATTGTCGCTACTAAGCGGACTACAGAATTACGAATATAGACAGGATTATGTAAGTCACGACGAGAATAAAATAAACCCAAGGCAGCAGCAGAGGCTTGAAGCGCATCCATTGGATGACCGCTTTCGGGAAAAGATTTCATCATGTCCCGAATACGGTATTTTATCCGTCTGTGGGCGTTAACTTCACTCTCAAAATCTATCAATTCTTCTTTGCTGGGCAGTTTTCCCCAGATGAGAAGATAAGCAGTTTCTAGGAAGGTACTTTTTTCTGCTAATTCTTCGATCCGAATGCCCCGATACTCTAGTATTCCCTTTTGCCCGTCTACATGACTAATGCTAGACTGGGCTGCGGGAACGCCTTCTAAACCAGGCTTATATTCGCACACCGTCATGGCTACACCACTTGCTTTGTGAAATATCTGAACACGCTAACTTACCAGAGATCCTTTTCACTATAACAGTTGCCGATTTAACAACTATTTTATGCGAAAGCTCGAAAAACTGTTATAGTAGGTACTTGGGGGGTGTCAACCAGAACATTTGACTACGACCCACAGGAGAACCATCATCTGGTACTTTTATTCCGATCATACCTGCTTTTTTAAGGACGAGTTGTTCTTTTGCTTCACCCCAAAGGAGAATTTCTGCCCAACTGCTTAAACAGGGTTCATGTCCTACCAGTGCTAGTTGGGTGTTTTGGGTATATTTTCTCGGTTCTAACCAGTCTTGTAGCCAGCTATGAATATCGCCTTTAAAGCTGAGATGATCTGAGGTTTCTATTTGAGAACTTAATCCAGCTTGAATAAGTATTTCTGCTGTTTGTTGGGCGCGGGTTAAAGGACTGGTAAGGATTAAATCAAATTTTAAACCTAGTTTTATTAATCTTTGGGCTACTTTTGCGGTTTTTTGTCTGCCTTCTTGGGTGAGCGATCGCGCTTCATCTTTTAGCCCTAGTTGATGTTCTTCGGCGATGCCATGACGGATTAAATATAGTTCCATAAATTTTCTACTGTAATCACCGTAATCACTGTAAAAATCATTAAAATCTTCTCAGAATATATGTCAATATATTATATTAATATGCAGAATGAATATATACAAAGTTAAACCCAAAAAACAGCAATGACCTATTTAGAAACCGCAGCCCAATTTTACAGCGAAGTTGCCCAAACACCAGAAGTAGGACTTTGTTGTGTCCAAAGTACACCCCTGCAACTACCAGGATTAAAAATTCCTTTAGTTATGCAGGAAATGAATTATGGCTGCGGAACTACCGTTCATACTAACGAATTAGCAAACCAACCTACAGTATTATATGTTGGTGTCGGTGGTGGTTTAGAAGCCTTGCAATTTGCCTATTTTTCCCGTCGTCCCGGTGCTGTCATTGCAGTTGAACCAGTAGCAAAAATGCGAGAAGCTGCGAAAAGAAATTTAGAAATTGCTGCCCAAGAAAATCCTTGGTTTGATCCTATTTTTGTGGAAATTATTGCCGGGGATGCTTTTAATTTACCTGTAGATGATGCTGCTGTTGATATAGTTGCCCAAAATTGTCTTTTTAACATCTTTGAACCTGCCGATTTAACCCGCGCTTTAACAGCAGCATATCGGGTATTAAAACCAAGTGGTAGATTACAAATGAGTGACCCCATTGCTACCCGTCCTATTCCTCAACATTTACGACAAGATGAAAGATTAAGAGCAATGTGTTTATCCGGTGCGCTCACTTATGAAGAATATACACAGTTAATTATAAATGCTGGATTTGGACAAATAGAAATTCGCGCCCGTCGTCCCTATAGATTATTAGATAAACAAACTTATAACCTGGAAGAAAATCTACTTTTGGAAAGTCTTGATTCCGTTTCTTTTAAGGTGCAAATTCCTGAAGACGGTGCTTGTATTTTCACAGGTAAAACTGCTATTTATGCAGGTTCAGAATCATTTTTTGATGATGGAGCAGGACATATTTTACAAAGGGGTATTCCCGCCGCAGTTTGTGATAAAACGGCTGCTAAATTGGGAGATTTGAAACCAGAAGAAATCATGATTACTGATTCTACTTGGTATTATGATGGTGGTGGTTGTTGTTAAGTAAGCATTCAGCATTCAGCCTTCAGCAGTCAGCCATCAGCTATTTACCTGAAATATTGAAATACAAATAATGTAAAGAAACAGATGCACATAACATTTCTAAGATTACAACGTCTGAATCCGGGGTATTGGCTAATTACTGATTACTTATAGCTGAATGCTTACAACCTATCTAACTGTAGGTAAAAGCTAATTACTGATTACTGATAGCTGAATACTTACGTTGTTAAGGGCATTTTTTAGCAGTATATTCTGTGTTTTGTAGTTGGGTGTTTGATAATTTTTCAGATTAACTAACCACAGAGACACAGAGAACGCACAGAAAGAAAAAGTAGGCGTAGTTCATGAATTACCCCTACGCAATCATCGGAAAGTTTTAATATTAGGGTTTTTAGGTATTAATGATGGTAAAAATAGCGGTTACTCCTTTTCACAAACAACTCAGTTCACCTTTAGTTAAGCAAAAAATCCAAGTTTTACAAGTCAATCTCGGTAAACGTTGTAATCTTGCTTGTTCTCATTGTCATGTGGAAGCAGGACCTAAAAGAACTGAGGAACTTTCTCTGGCAACTTGTTTGGAGTTAATTGAATTCATTTATAAATTCCCAGAAATTAAAATTGTTGATTTAACTGGGGGCGCTCCAGAAATGAATTTTGGTTTTAAGCCATTAGTAGAAGCTGCTAGGTTAGCGGGTAAACAAGTTATTGTTAGATCAAATTTAACAATCTTTTTTGTCGAAGGTTTTGCAGATATTCCTGAATTTTTAGCGAAAAATCAAGTTCGTGTTGTTGCTTCTCTTCCCTGTTATTTAGCTGATAATGTGGATAAAATGCGGGGTTATGGTGTTTTTGATCAGTCTATTAAAGCTTTACAATGGTTAAATAAATTGGGTTATGGTCAAGATGCAAATTTAATTTTAGATTTGGTGTATAATCCTCAGTTACCAAAGGATGAAAATTTTTCTTTAACTCCAGATCAAAAAAATCTTCAACTAGCTTATAAAAATTTCTTACAAGAACATTTTGATATTGTCTTTAACAACCTTTTCACTATAACTAATATACCTGTAGGGAGAACCAAGTTATATTTAGAACGTAAACATCTTTATGATCGATATTTGCAATTTTTAGAATCACATTTTAACCCTGACACGATTGATAATTTAATGTGTCGTGAAGAAATTTCTGTTGATTATTTGGGTAATGTTTATGATTGCGATTTTAACCAAATGATGAATTTACCTGCAAGACCTCAAAATGGTCAACCCCTGACAATTAGGAAATTATTAGAAGCTGGTAGTTTAGATATCATCAAGGAAGTACAAACTGCTGATTATTGTTATGGTTGTACTGCTGGATGTGGTTCTAGTTGTGGTGGTGCTTTAGTAGAATAAATCACTGATAGCTGATAGCTAAATCCTCAAATAACCTGTTACTAAAAAAAATCTGTTACCAAAATTGATACGAGCGTCCCCATTCTTGATTTGGTGGTCTATGATGGAGTTAGTTAAGCTCCTCACACCATACCGAAAGCCGTGACACCAACTAATTTGGTTCGCGGTTTTTTTATTGTACAGTGACTAATTATTTGTCATCAGTGACAAATTCATGTCATGATGCTAAATTGTTGTCGTTTAAGATGTAATTTTTGCTTTTGGCTTGCTAGTGACAAATTCATGTCGTTGAAAATAAACACCTGACTTAGTATTTGGCAAAGATTACAAACCTAATATACCTCATGGGAGCAATGCGATTTTGTGGGATGACCCCACCGGGAGAGCGATCGCTAAATAGATATTAAGTAGTAATTAGCAATTTAATACAAGATTATTGCATAAGCTTTCTCAATCAGAATTGGCTCATCAAACAGCAATAAATCAAACCAAAGGTTATTGGCATCCCAAGACAAAAAGACACGGTTGTAGAAAAAGAGAAATATTAACAGTAGGTAATGTTTTAGTAACACTTAAATTACCTTATGTCGTCAACAGAAAAGAAAAAAATCCTGAGAAAAATAAATTGAAAAACCAAGGATTATGTCCCTGGTTAAAATGGTTAGGAATGTCAGAAGGTTTAACCCCATTAGTGTGGTCAACCGATTTTGGATTTACGATTTTGGATTTTGGATTGACTCCACCCTCAAGTGTGGAGCTTGAAAATTTTGGATTTGGGATTTACGTTAGCGAAGCGTACGCAGCGCAGCGAGTATTTTTCCGTCCTGAAGGACGGGGCTTGTAGCAAATGTTTTTAATCTAAAATATAAAATCTAAAATTCCCGGTCAAATATTGCCAAATATGGCGCAATAGGTAGTTCATTTGAAGCTGCACAAACAATCTGATCAGATTGGGGAATTGATATGAGTCTCAAACGAATTGAACGACTCACATATAAATTCGGTAAAATTGGTATTGACTTACGTCAATCTCAAATAAATAAACTACAACAGGGTATTAGTTTCAGTTTGAGGTTTGTATTGTCATCATCAATACTTGCCGTCATTATCTTGACGTAGGCTTTTTATTTCTATCAATCTCAAATCATTGCTGTGTAGTCTTTTTGGGATATCTCAAGAAGATAAATTTCTGTGGCTTCTTTTGCTTAAATTGTTTTTATTTTAACTAACTATTAAGACTTTTAATTTAGCGTAGGCGTAGCCCGCCGTAGGCATCGCTCTCCCGGTGGGGTCATCCCACAAAATCGCATTGCTCCCTTAGTAGATTCGGTTAATATGAATCAGGTTTTACTATTTAAGTTGTTTCAACTAACTTTTTAGTTTACCTAGTGTTCATTTGATTTTATTCAACCGCTTCTACCACTTATCGCTCCCATGCTCACCCATCACCGCAAACCTGTTTGTTTATCAATTATTTCCACTGACTTACCAGTTTGGTCCGTAGTGGAAACTTCTGGAACATTATATCAAAAAGATACTGACAGATTTCACTTACTATTGACTGCACCACCTTTAATCAGTTGTGAAGTAGGAAATTTAAGCAGTCGAGAAAATCCTGTTCCTCAAACTAAAAAAAATGTTGAAATCCCCACAAGTCCCAGAATTTTGTGGTTGGAAATTTCCCCCTACCGAATCATTATGACTATGCAAGGTAACACTCAAGTCAGTTACCGACATTTCTGGGAACAGGGCGTTTATGGCATTAGTCGTTATTGGTTGCCTAATGAATCTTTGCAACCACACAAGCCTATTCGTTTACGTAACTTTACTAATAGCTTAAATCTTACCGGACAAAAATTCCCAGAACATCTGCGACTTGACTATGAATTGTGGTCGGAAAAGTTACAATTGGGACGTTATATACTCAATTTGGAAATTGATAACTAAATTAGGCTTATTGAGTCGTTTTCAGGTGAAACATTCTACTCTTTTTTTTCTCGTTTCTCGTTCCCATGCTCTGTATTTCTCGTTCCCATGCTCTGTATGGGAATGAATTTTAGAAGGCTCTGCCTTCTATTAAACGTAGAGGCAGAGCCTCTATGATGACATTCCCAGTCTGAGACTGGGAACGAGAGAAACGAGAGAAAACTTTTACGTGAGAATATCGTCCTATAAACTTTGGAAATATTTATCCAAAGCTTCGTGTACTAACTCTGTCATGGGTTTATTGAGTTTTTCTGCGGTTTCTTTGAGTTGGGAATAAACATCATCTCGTAAACTCACCCGATGACGTGATTTTCCGCTGCTGGTGGGTTCTCCTGGTGTGTAAGTGGCTGAAAATTCACGGATAGCATCAAAACCAATGCGATCGCAAAAATCCCCAAAGCTTTCTTTTCCTTTCCGTGATTTTTTAAAGAAGACAAAAATCGGCTCTAAAAAGCTTTCGATGTCGTTGTGGTGCAATTTTTCAATGATCGGTTGCGCTAACCGTGTTTGATCTGGTGAACCACCTAACCACACTTGATAAGATTCTGGTGCGCTACCTACAAATCCTAATTCTGCCATATAAGGACGAGCGCAACCATTAGGGCAACCGGTCATCCTTACCACAAAATGGTCTTTTTGTAAACCCACTTGATCTAATAAAGCTCGGATTCTTTCTAAAATACCAGGAATTGCTCTTTCTGACTCGGTAATAGCTAAACCGCAAGTTGGTAAAGCGGGACAAGCCATAGCATAGCGGGTTAAGGCGGCAATTTGACTAGGATCAGCAATAATACCGCATTTATCTAAAATTGCTTGAATTGCTTCTTTATCTTCTGGTGCAATATCGTAGAAAATCAGGTTTTGATTTGGTGTGAGACGAATAGGTAAATTAAACTGTTCAACAATTGTCCGCAAAGCGGTTTTGAGTTGAAAAGAACCTTCATCTTTTACCCGACCATTATCAATGGAAATACCCAAGAACAGTTTACCATCTCCTTGTTCATTCCATCCCAGAAAATCTTGATATTTGAATTTGGGTAATTGTTTGAAAGGTTCGACGGCTTTACCAAAGTATTCTTCCACCTTGCTGCGGAATTTGTCTACACCCCAATCATTGATTAAATATTTTAATCTGGCGTGTCTTCTGTCGGTGCGATCGCCATAATCTCTTTGAGTGGCAACAATTGCCTTGACGATATCATAAACATCATCCTTTGCCACATAGCAAATTGGATCAGCGACTCGCGCAAAGGTTTCTTCCTTATTGTGAGTTCTTCCTAAACCACCACCAGCAAAGACATTAAAACCTTGGAGTTCCCCTTTTTTATTGGTCATTACTACCAATGTTAAATCTTGGGAATACAAATCTACAGAATTATCACCGGGAACAGTTACGCAAACTTTAAATTTGCGTGGCATATAATGAGTACCATAGATTGGTTCTACGGAATCATGAACAATTGTCCCAGTGCCATTTTTTTGTCGTGCTGCTTTCACATCTGGGTGTTCTTCCGCACTAATAGCTTTTTCACCATCTAACCAAATTTCATAATAAGCACCGGTTTGGGGTGAAAGCAAATCAGCGATATTTTGGGCATATTCCCAAGCATACTGATATTCTGAGCGATTTTTAAAGGGTGCAGGGGGAGCCATAACGTTACGGTTAATGTCACCGCAAGCACCCAAAGTAGAACCAAGATTTTTGACAATAGTAGCGATCGCCGTTTTGAGATTCTTTTTCAAAATCCCATGTAATTGAAAACCTTGGCGGGTAGTAGCTCTTAACGTATGATTACCATATTCATCCGCCAATTGATCCAAAGCCAAATATAGCTGCGGTGGTACTAACCCACCAGGATTTTTTGTCCGCAGCATCATTTGATAATCTTTTTCCTGTCCCTTAACACGATTATCACGGTTATCCTGTTGATAAGATCCGTGAAACTTCAGAATCTGTATAGCATCTTCACTAAAATGGGTTGTATCCTGAAGTATTTCAGTCGCTACAGGTTCACGCAAAAAATTACTATTTTCTTTGATACCTTCGACTTTGGAAGGTTTACGGGTACTAACGGGAGAAGGCTCAGAGTTAACCATTACAGTAGTATGTTTGTAAATAATGCAGCAGTTAAAGACTAATTAGAAATTTAGCTATACTTTTTCTGCTGGTAGAACACCAAAAATTCCGTCGGAATTATGAATAATAACTTAATTTTAACACAGTGAAAAGCCGGCTTCATTAGTGATATCACACTTAACAAAACCAGCTATTTCAGTATTTTAGATTTGACACACTGCCCGCCCTAGAAGTGCGGAGATTCTGGTTTCAAACAACAGTTGCAGGAATCCCCGTCTTACACCGTCTCGCCCAACAGACAATGCCCTGCCTGTTTGCACTATTGTATCAAAAAGTCGCCTCCTGGCGAGGAACCTCAAACCCATTTTTTTGGTAAATCAACAGTCAGCAGGCAGGAGGCAGGAGTCAGAAGGCAGGGGAAACAGGGGAAGCAGGGCAGGAAAAGGAGGTTAATAACCCAATCACCAATCACCAGTCACCAATCACCAATCACCAACTTACTTAAAGCGATAACCGATACCACCATTAATACTAACAGCAGAAGCATCACTATTTTGATAAGCACCGAGACCTACTTTAGCGTTAGTGTAAACCAGGAAATTCTTAGTAACTTCAGATTCTACCCCAGCACCGACAACTACAGAATCTCTATTACCCAAAGGTGTGGGTTTACCGTCATTTTCTACGAAAGAATAGCCACCAGTGACAAAGACATTGGTTTTATTAGCAATGGGTAAATCTACAGAAACTTCAGGGATGATAGCAGCTGTTTCATCACCCCAGAGGACGTTACCCCGTGCGGAAAAAGGAGTATTTCCTAATTTTAAACGACCTGTGACATTTCCACCAAAGGTAGCATCATCGTTACCTTGTCCACCACTGGTAACACCAGCAGCTACACCAACACCAATATAACTAGCATCTGTGCCTTTTTGAGTTTCGGCAGCAGCTTTACCAACAGATAAAAATGCAGGAGTAATTACTAAGGAAGATAAAGCAGAAATTGTCACTAAAGACTTGAGTAAGCGTTTCATAAGTTTTACCACAATTTAGAAGTTTTACTGTTAAATTCTAAGTCGAATCGGAGATTGAAATGTTCCAGATGATTTGAAAATTTACTAACTTCATTGTTACTATTAATGCAATATGTTGAACTTATCGGTATTTAGTAAACTTTTGCATCCTTGGTTATAGTTACACTGCCATCTTTGAGTATTCCAGATGATCAGGTGACAGTTTACTAATCGTCACTGAGTAATATAAAATGATGATAAAAACTACAAAGATATTGTCTGGTTTGCTGGGTGTGTGTGTTGGTGATGCTTTGGGTGTACCAGTGGAGTTTACAAGTCGTGCAGAACGCTTAAAATCTCCGGTAACATCTATGTTAGGTTATGGTACGTGGAATCAACCACCAGGAACATGGTCTGATGACAGTTCTTTAACTTTGTGTTTGGCAGAATGTTTGTGTGATGGTTTTTCCCTAGATGCGATCGCTCAATCATTTTACCGTTGGTATAGTGAAGGTTACTGGGGCGCTCATGGTAAAGTCTTTGATATTGGTGGAACTACCAGACAAGCTATTATTAATTGGCAACAAGGAGTAACACCCCTAAAAGCAGGTGGTACTGGTGAAAATAGTAATGGCAATGGTTCTTTAATGCGAATTTTGCCAATGGCTTATCAATTGATAATTGACAATTGACAATTGATAATTGTTTCATTCAAGGCTTCCGCCGTGAGCGTCAGTGGTCACTGAGCTTGCGGTCACTGAGCTTGCCGAAGTGTCGAAGTGCCGAACGGTTTAAAACCTCCCCTTTCAAGGGGAAAAAACCCAAAAAAATCCGCTTTTTCAATCCTCTTCCTTTCAGGGAGAGGTCGTTGTCAATTGTCCATTGTTAATTGTCCATTATTGAAGGTGTTTCTTAAATAGCTCATCCTACGCCCAAGCTGTACTTAAAGCAGTTAACTTAGGCGGAGATACGGATACTACTGCTGCGGTGACAGGTGGTTTAGCAGGAATTTATTATGGTTGGGAAGGTATTCCCTCAGAATGGCTTGATCAAATTGCTCGGAAACAAGACATTATAGACTTGAGCAATCGTTTGTCATTATTTATAGGGAATAGGGAGGAAGATTTTAGATTTTAGATTTTAGATTTTAGATTGGAGTCAAGAAAAACATTCCAAAATCCAAAATCCAAAATCCAAAATTAATAACTCCTGACTCCTGTACATAACGAAAAGACTATTCTATTTGCATCTGTTCATTGATCCATTGCTGATAGTCAGTACCAGCAAGGAGAATAGGTAGAGCGATAATTTCTGGCAGTTGATAGGAATGAATTTCTCGGATTTTGGCTGCTAATGTAGAGAATAGCGCCAAATTAGTCTTAATCATTAACTGCCATTCATTTTTTTTGTGAATTTCTCCTTGCCATCTGTAAATAGAGTAGGTGGGTGACAGACTGACAGCAGCTGCGAGTTTAGCTTCGATCACAGTTTCTGCGATCGCCTTCGCTTCCTCTTCCGTGGCAGTTGTCACCATAACTACACCATAACCAGTTGGTTGCTGCAACATTGCTAAACCAGAGACAGAGAGTAGACTTGACCATCAATTAACAAGCGAGTGATACCTTTGGCTTGGAGATGGTTACTAGCCTTTTGCAGCATTCTACTGTCAGGGACTTTAATCACGCGATCGCGTTTGGTAGAAAAGCGTTTGGCCACGCGATGATTATCAAACACTGGCAGAGTTTTCTGCTGGGTTTCAATAGTAGGAATAGCTCCCAAGTCCCCAAAATCCTTGAGTGGTCTAGTAATTAATTCCGCAGAGCGATCAATTACCAGATAACAAGTTTTCGGCAAAGATGCCACCGACAAGGGTAAAACTTGAACTGCTCCTTCTCCTGGTCTACGTCTGGTAACTAGGGGTGTAGGTTCCTCAAAATCTTCGTCTTCAAAATCCTCCTCATCTTCAAATAAATCATCGTCTAAATCATCCAAATCATCAGACTCATCCAGTAAATCATCATCGAACATATTGCTGATGACGTTTTCTTCTGGCTCCTCATCCTCTAGTATGGTTTTGGGGATGCTCGGTATTTCAGGCGGCCGATGTCGGACGATTTCCAGATCCCTAGCTACCGGTAATTGTGGTTTTTCCGTGGCAGAAGAGCGTGTTTTCACCCTTCTAATAGCCGGGATAGGAGGTGGAATTTGTTCAGACTTAGGAGCCTCTTTCACCTCTTTGATGACCGTTTTAGGTGGTTCAACCTTGGGCAACTCTAAGCTAGGTTGATCACTGCTTACAGGTGCTGTTTCGATTTTTGGTGGTTGACTCAACAGGGGTAACTGCTCGTAACTTACCTGCGCTCTGCCTTCAGGGGTTCTGGCAGCGCGTTTTAAAGAAACAAGATATTCGTAATCTTCTTCGGGTAAGGTACTTTTAAGCAGTCGGCTAATGGTTGAGTTGCTTACTCCATAGCGTTCTGCCAAAGTCGAGGTAGTTTCGGCAGTTTCTCTATATAGCTTGAGAATTTCTTGTTTGTCTGAATCTGTTAATTTTCTCACGGTAGACACCAAAATTTGTTAACTGCGTTTGCGTCCACTGGTACGCCGCTTGAGGCTCAATGATGCTTCGTATTCCAGAGCAGCGCCCATACCAAATAACACTCCACTAAACACCCAGAACACTTCTAGTATGTCTCCACTTTGATAATTTGTAACATAGTTATGGCTACCTGTATCACTGTCTAGCTGTTCCAAGCGAATTTTGCCCCAGACGCTAAAGCGTTCGGGTTCTTCCAGCAAGACACAGGCTTTACCTCTATTGTCAGTCAGCGATCGCCACAGAGTTTTAGCTTCAACTTCTTGACTGGCTTTGAAAACACTTATCAGGCGAAAGGTTTGCCCCTGATAATGGAGGATCAGCACCTGCTGATCCCGCGTTGGGTGCTGAACGGTAGATATTTCAACATCCTGGCGTTTAAGAATAAACATGGCACTAGCAACTAACTCCTCACAGGGGCTGTTTTGATTTGGGATTTGTCTTTCATTTGGGCAAAATAGCCTAAAGTATAATAATTTATATTATGGTGAAATAAAATTAGACGTTTGCCAAATACTTTACCAAATATCTGCCAGATATCTGTATGAGAGGATTAGCACTCAAGGTAAAGTTACCCCTTGACCAATACCTTTGCCATTTTCCCGTAGGTTGGGTTGAACGAAGTAAAACCCAACGTATTTGTTGGGTTTCGTTCCTCAACCCAACCTACAAATCAAGATATTTTTGATTTTGGCGAAGGTATTGCTTGACATCTCAATATATCGTAAATACCTACTTGGTTTCGTTTTTTAGTTTACATCTACTGGTTCATGAGGTGATGGTTCGTTATAAAAATCGTTAAATATTTAATTCTATCTTGCTTTTTACTAGGAACAGCGTATATAATAATCAAGGATGGTTTGTTCAAAAGCCAGATACGAGTCTTGGGCGCGTAGCTCAGTGGATAGAGCAATTGCCTTCTAAGCAATCGGCCGCAGGTTCGAACCCTGCCGCGCTCGTTTACCAAGAATCAGAAAATTTAATGTTGGTTATTAATTTAGGATACCAATTCACGATATCCTATTAATTCGATTTGAGTTATCTGTGGACTTGTGATTAAGAACGATATCTGGATTACCGAAATGGCTCAAAAAGGTATGATTTCGCCTTTTGAACCTAGTTTAATACGTTATGTGGAAGATTTACCTGTAATTTCCTATGGTTTGAGCAGCTTTGGCTATGATATCCGTCTATCTCCCAATGATTTCCGTATTTTTAGGCATATTCCCGGTACTGTAGTTGATCCGAAAAATTTTAATCCTGAAAATTTAGAACCCACAAAACTACATACAGATGAAAATGGTAGTTATTTTATCCTTCCTGCACATTCCTATGGACTTGGTGTGGCTCTGGAAAAGCTAGAAATACCAGATAATATTACAGTAATATGTATTGGTAAAAGCACTTATGCACGTTGTGGCATCATTGCAAATGTTACTCCCGCTGAAGCGGCTTGGCGCGGTTACTTGACTTTAGAGTTATCTAACGCTTCTAGTGCTGACTGTCGTATTTATGCTAATGAAGGTATTGTCCAGTTAATGTTTTTAGCAGGTGAACCCTGTGGTGTTAGTTATGCTTCACGTCAGGGTAAGTATCAAGATCAGTTAGATGTTGTAACGCTGGCTAGGGTTTGAATTGAATTGTAACTTGAGTTAGATAATGGGAATCAGAGCAAATTTCAGTCCTCACTAATACCGATCTAAAAAGAATTTTATGTTTTGACGAAAGTCAGTGGATTCAAAAACCATTATTGATTCAACAGTAAACCAAAAAGTTTTTCTCCAAAGAGCGATCGCTAAGTATTATGGAGTGTCTAGTAATTTAAAGCACAAGAGTAGACAACAGTATATATAAAAAATACTTATTATTCTACTAACTAACAAAAAAAGATGCTAACCGTCAGGAAGATAAATAGCATCAACCACTTGATATTTACGTTCAATAGCTTGAGATAAAAAGGCTAACATCTGTTTGAGTGTAAAAAGTGTACGATAAATTAATTGGCTACCTTTCCTCTTTTGACTAATTTTGAGCCATAGAAGATTAACCCAAATATTAACTAGAGGAAAGGATATACCAACGAATAGTAACCTCAATACGGGATTTTTATTATTGGTTCTAATACGGCAAATATTCTTGATTCGGTAACTACTTTCAATCCCAAATCTTTGGCGATAATCCTGATAAATATACAGCAGTTTTGGAGTAAATGAGGTACACCAATTTTGGAGGGTAGTTTTAAAACTTGAAGTTCAATAGGTTACTGTACCTCATCAACCTCGAAACTGCTGTAAGATAAACTTGTGCGGATTTTATGGACAGCATAAACAAAGTATTAGATATCTCCGAAAAAGAATCAAATTATGGTATAACAAGGTAAAATCGTGTATCTACCCTGATGGTAAACCAGGTCCAAAAAGCGATATCAGCTTATTTGTCCGTCAAAATACCATTGTGCGTATCAAATCTTCCTTGTCTACTTTCCCCCCGTGTCTTCCAGGTCCTGCCTTAACAGATAATATTAAAAACCTACCCCTGTGAGGCAGTGGGGTCATCCCACAAAATCGCATTGCTCCCAGGAGAGTTGACCTGTATACTTCTCTCCAGGTAGGTTGGGTATTCAGTTCACCTGGATATACGAAACTTGTTTTCCACCACAGATGCGGGTTAAGTCAGAGTTTACTAACCATTGTTTTCAACTTGACTTGGTGGACTATAGCCTGTGTAAATTCTAAGCTTTGGGATTCTAGGATGTCAAGGTTGATTTACTGGTTAACATTTCTTAATACAGTTGTCTTGACTTATTTTGCATAAACTTGCATACTGGGAAAAGTGAAGTCACTTTTAGAGAACTAATTAAAAAGCTGAAAGGCTTACTAGTTAAAGGTTAAGGACGTATAGCTCAGTTGGTTAGAGTACATCGTTGACATCGATGGGGTCACTGGTTCGAATCCAGTTACGTCCATGTTTTTTATTTTACTTTAATTATATCTGCCCTTTGCTAGATTATTTTTCCGCTTTGACAAATTAATGATCCTTTTAGTTCGGTTAATCAATCTGTCAAGTAGTCAAATAATTTGGCAATCAACCCCCACCATGAACACAATCATATTTCACCTCGCCTTCCCTGTCACCAACATCGCCCAAACCAAAGAATTTTATGTTGATGGTTTAGGCTGCATCCCCGGAAGAGAAAGCCCCCATGCTTTAATTCTCAACCTTTATGGACATCAATTAGTTGCCCACATCACTAAAGCCCGGATTTCTCACAAAGAAAAAGAAAAAAAGGGTCAAAAACTGAGAAAATGTATATGTAGAAAGCATTTCAACAGTTATAAAGTATGACCCAAGTATCAACAGATTGTACACCAAAACAGTTCAAATTTGAAAGAGAAAAAACCCGCCCAGTAGTAGTAAATTTCCAAGGTGGGAAAGTAACATCAGATGCAGGACTAAGTTTAATTGCGGAGATAGACAGGAAACTACAGATCACAGCAAGACTAGCACAATGTTTCCAAGATTACAGGCAACCAAATAAAAGACAACATTCGATAGAAGACCTAATAGCACAAAGAATATATGGGTTAATCATGGGATATGAAGACCTAAACGACCATGAAGAACTACGTCATGACCCCATGTTTGCCATAGCAGTAGGAAAAAGAATAGGGCAAGAAAAAGAACCAGTAACATTAGCTTCAAAAAGTACATTAAATCGGTTAGAACATTGTCCTCTAAACATAGAACAGGGAGCAGAAAGTAGATATCATCGCATCGGACATTCTACCGCAGAAATAGAAAAATTATTTGTGAAAATATTCCTAGAATCATATTCTAGTGAACCGAAACAAATAATCCTAGACTTAGACGTAACCGATGATTTAGTACATGGGAATCAAGAACAAGTATTTTTCAACACATATTATGGAGCATATTGTTATGCACCACTTTATATCCCACATTCCGCACTTCAAAATGTAGTACATATACAAGTATCATAAGCAGCATAGAGTGTTAAACATAAATACGCAATCAAGAAAGTAAAAATATAGACTTTAATTCCCATTTGACTACTAAAGAGAAACTCATAAGGCATTGAGAATAAATTCAGGAAAAAATGAGAGAATGAGACTGAAGTACCTAAAAATGCCTTCATAATATGAATTACCAAACAGAAGAAATTGAGAGTAAAAACATAGATCACTTAGGAATAATCGCAGGAATAATAGATGAAATAGGAATAGTAGAAAAAATCAACGAGATATTTTCAATAGATATCAGAGAGAAAGTAAACACAGGAGAAGTAGTCAAAGCAATCATTCTCAATGGACTAGGCTTTGTATCAAGACCACTATATTTGTTCCCAGATTTCTTTAAAGACAAAGCCGTAGAACATCTAATAGGAACAGGAATAAAAGCAGAAGATTTAAACGACGATAAAATAGGTAGAGTCATGGATAAACTCTATAAATATGGATTAACTAAACTATTCTTAATCATTGCCTTAGAAGTAGTAAAGAAATATGGAATAGACACAAAATATTCCCATTTAGACTCAAGCTCATTACATTTACACGGGGAATATAAGAATTGCGTAAATAATCTAGAGAAAGAACTAGGAATAAATCGAGAACATCCAATAATGATTACACAAGGATATTCTCGTGACCATCGCCCAGACCTAAAACAATGTATATTAGATTTAATAGTAAGTAGTGATGGGGATATACCATTATTTTTTAGAGGGGCATCAGGAAACGAATCAGATAAAGCAGTATTTGCTCATATCTTAGTAGAATATTCTAAACAAATAGATTTTGAAAGTATCATGGTGGCTGACAGTGCATTATATAGCGAAAGTAATTTAAAATTAATGTCAAACATGAAATGGATAAGTCGAGTACCATTATCCATTAAAAAAGCAAAAAATTTAGTGAAAGCCTCCATAAATAATGAAATGAAAGCCTGTAAAATCAAAGGTTATAGCTATATCGAAGAGAAAGTATCTTATGGAGGAATAGAGCAAAGATGGTTATTAGTAGAAAGCGTAGAGAGAAAAAAAGCAGACTTAAATAAACTAGACAAAAAAATCCAAGAAGAGTTATTAAAAGCTAACAAACAAGTAGATAAATTAGAACAGGAAGAATTTGCTGATAAATCTTTAGCCGAGTTGAAAATCAAAGAAATAACAGCTAAATTAAAATATCATCAAATATCAGACTATCGAATTACCGAGACATTAAATCAAGGGAAAACAGCAGTTTATAGAGTGAAATGTAAATTAAGAGAAAATCAGGAGTTAATTACACAACAGCAAAACTCTTGTGGCAGATTTATTTTAGCCACCAATATTTTGGATGCTCAGGAGTTAGAGTCAGAAGAAATCCTCAAAATATATAAAGAACAACAATCTACAGAAAGAGGATTTAGATTTATCAAAGACCCGTTATTTTTCGCGGATAGTCTGTTTGTGAAAAATCCCCAAAGAGTAGAGACAATGATGATGTTAATGGCATTATGTCTTTTGGTTTATAATTTAGGACAAAGACAATTAAGAATGTCATTGAAGGCACAAAAAGCCACAGTTAAAAACCAACTGAATAAACCTACAGAATCTCCCACATTAAGATGGATATTTCAGTGCTTTCAAGGTATTCATCTTTTGATGGCACAAGGATTTCAACGAATTCTTAATTTAACGGAGTCGCATTGTCATATCTTGCAATTCCTACCTACTACTTGTCAAAAATATTATTTATTATCTTAGTTTTCTCTCTATTTTTACTATTTCATCGGTTATCTTTTTGATAACTGATTCCACACCTTGAATTAAATATTGTTATTGCAATAGCTTTTAAACACCTTCTAAAGCTCAACTTTGTGTGTCCATAATTTTGTTTTACATTGATACGTAATTGTTCAAACCATAAGTTTTAATTTACCGTCAATGTAGTTTGTTTATGCTACTTTTTGAAGTGCGGAATTTATTATTTTAGGTACAGGTGATCAACTAGGTATTGTCACCACCACAGCAGATGCAAAAGCAGTGAAAGCCGCTTCTGCTCAAGGTGTGGATTTTCTTGTATATATTCATCCACCTTTTCCTTTAACTGGTAATTAATCATGCAAATCACTATTTCACCACATTTACAAAGTACATATAAATTAATTCAATGTGCTTTTCCCAAGGGGATAGAATCACAAAATTATTTACCGCTTTTAGCATTACTAAGTGAAGAAATGTCAGATAGAAATTTAGCTGAAGTTGTAGCTAACTACAGTAGTAAAGAATATAGTGTTGTACTCAATGATATATATCGGGTACAATCAATTGATATACCTACAACTGAAGCAATTGATAATTTAAAAGAAAGATTGCTTATTTGTGGTTATGAACAGTGGCTTGAGGAAGGATAAAAGTAGGTGGTATGAATCAGCCTAATTTTAAATGTATGAATCTGAAGGAATTACGTGCTTATGTTTTATCGCATCGGGATGATCAAGAGGCATTTTCTTGTTATGTAGATAAGTTGAATGCTGAGGGAAATTGGGTGGAAATGTCGCCTTCTGCGTCTGTTGATGATTTGATTAATTATCCTGAGTTTTTGCAGCGTTTTAGTAATGAAAAGGGGTGTTGGGAAATCAAGAATAATTGGGAATTTACAGAAGTATGGATAGATCCGATGTTATCACCTCCATACATTCTGTTATTACTTTGTGATAGTGAGGGAAATTGTCAAATTTATGATCCTAAACAGGGTGATAAGGTTGTATTTTCTAGTAATAGTTATGAAGTTGCTAAGTTATGGTTATTGGAAGATGAATATGAACCAGTTGAAGGTAGGCTTTTAGCTGAAGAATTGGTGTAAGTTAGTAGATTTTTTGTTTCGCGCAAAGGCGCTAAGGAGCAAAGGCGCAAAGAAGAGTAAGAGATTTTAATAGAGGATAAATAATGACCTTAGTTAATTATCAAGCAATGACTCTGAAACAATTACGTCGTTATGTTCTCACTCATAGAGACAATATTGCGGCGTTTCATGTTTACTATCTAGTAGTTTGTATTGCTGAAGATATTTTTGATAAATGCAATCATCTTTTCCCTTAACCATACCTATAAACTCTATTTTTCCCCTTAATATCTGCGAAAATTTAGGCTTTTCTTTTAGAGGAGACCTTGGTGTTAATGAATATTTTTCAAAATACTCATTTTCCGCCGCTTCAATTCCAAACTTAGCCCACGCATAAAGCATAGCACGAACTTGACGCACATATTTTCGATTAGGATTAGGAAAAACATTAGTTGTTAGTCCTGTTACTTATTGATGATTACCTTTCACTTGAAGTCTAATTTTATGCTCATTTACCTCAAATCCATTTTCATGAATAATTGTTAGTAAATGATTACCAATAAAAACTTTTTCTGTATCTTCTCCAGTCAACACATATGCTAACTTATTAGGAAATTTAGGTAACGTTGTTGAAAAAGTAATATCATCTGCGTATCTTGTATAAGTAGCTTTACAATCTTTAGCCAACCTTTGTAATTGACTATCCATTTTCGCGCAAATCATATTAGTAATTATTGGTGATGTTGGTGCGCCTTGTGGTAATTGATTGTTATAACAACAAATTTGTGCTAGAACTGTTGCTACATCTGGAGGTAAATTATAAGGAGTAGCCATAAACATACCTCGCACCCTACCAAAATTAATAGAAGGGAAAAAATCTTTTAAGTCAATATTGAGAACATAGCGTTTTCTAGCATGAGCTTGAGCATTAGTTACAATATTTTTCCCATTTACGAAACCATGTACTGATGGCTTTGTTTGATATACAGCTTGTAAAACTTGATTAAGTTTTTTTTGAATAATTTTAATTGCATTTACCGGAGTTGATATCTGACGAGTACCACCAGATTTTTTGGGAATTTCAAAAGTTGTGTATCGATGCTCAGATGGAACAAGATATATATGATAGACAAGATGATCATAGGAAACTTCTACAAGGTTAGCTATATCTACAGGTCTTTTGAGATGGTAAAATTTTTCTCGCAAAGTTTTGGTACTTAGTTTTAGAAGTAACTTAGAATCTTGTTGCATTATATTCGTAATGAATAATGAAGAAAAAATATCACTTGGGGATGTATTCTAGCTTTACTGTCCCCCCCCGGCCTGTTCTTTTTTTCTGATTCCAGGAGAAGGAAAGCGAATAAGGCTAACCGTCAAATACACCGTCGCAGGATCAACAACGGAAATCAATACTTATTCCCGCAAGTGATTTAAGTAGCTAGTATAAGCAATCATCTAAATTTGATGATTCACATTTAGCTGTTATATATTGTACCGCTAAATGCACGCAAACAGTCAAGTAACAAATTTGTAAACTTTGTAAAGTTTAATCAAATAATTTTAGAGTAGGAAATATTGCGATCGCTCTTATTTAACAGTGTGATAAATGCGTTAGCGTAGTTTATCGAAGGTATTGCGTGATTAACTCAAATACTTGATATCATAAATAGTAAAAAGCCATTCCAATTCTTCAACCATGACAGAATTAATACAGCGTGCGATCGCTCTTAGTTAGATGATGGTGGAAGATGTGCGATCACTCTTAGTTAATATGGATGTAATGCGTCGCTTTTACTCTTGAGAAATATGATTTAACTCCCCAGGTAAAATCACTGGAATTTCTGAACCTAAAAATCCAGATACATCACGAGTGACAATCACATCTACCATTGATTTCATAGCACAAGCATACTGCACAGCATCCTCAAAATCTCGAAAATTTAAAGCTACTGCTGTTTCTAACATATTTTTATCAACCGCGCAAATGTGTAAATCTGTGAGAATTTGAGAAATTGCATCTTGAGCAACTGTTACACCTGCGGCTTTACGAATAATATAATAAATATTAGTAATTGTGGTAGCAGCAATAAACCCCGCTATCTCACCAGCATCAATTTTTGCAAATAAACTTGCTGCGTCTTCTACAAAAGGTTCTCGTTCCAGTAAAAAATCTAGGACGATATTCGTATCAATAAAAATTCGTTTCATTGGTATTTTTCAGTTAGATAAGTCGCATAATCTCCATTAATATTCTCATCACTAGAAGTATTTGCAGCTTTAGCAATACCACGCAGTCGAGATAAATTACCTTTCTTTGATGCTGAGATAGATTCTTGTTGAATTGATTCTAATACAGTTTGTACCAATTGCCAGCGTTCACTCATTGGTAACTGTAATACTTGTTTTTGCAATTCTTGTAATGTCATGAGAAGATATCCAAAATTATTTATTTTCATTATATATCAATTTAGTTTAAGAAGAAGGATAAATTTTATTATACATCCAGTATAATAAATATAATCACAAAACAAGGATGACATAAAATGCAAGCCATTCTCCTCAGCAGTGAAGAAGTTGCTAAACGTGCCAAAGAATGATATGAAAATAGCATTCGTTCACAGGTAGAAACTGAAGAAAATATCGGTAAAATGGTGATTATTGATATAGAAACTGGTGAATATGCAGTTGACAAAATAGGAATAGAGTCAGCGCGTTATTTACGGAATAAAAACCCCTTGGCTCGACTTTTTGGGATTCGTATTGGTTACAAATTTGCTGTTTCTTTCTGTGGGGATATGGAGCGTGATTATCGGTGATAAAATTCTGGTGTAAATGTGCGATCGCTCTTATTTTCTATAAACTAAAAAAGAGCGATCGCCTATCTGAAATTACCCCTCTACTCCTCCACAGATGCTAACTTTAAAGGATACAATGGCTCAGATCCATTTAATTGCCAAATCCTAAACACCAACGCAGAAGCTACAGTTAACCACACACAAGAAAAAGATAAAATTATCCCCGCTAAAGGTACTGTTTGCCAATAAATTGCTGTGACAATAATTGCAGATAACCAAGGTCCTAAAATCACTACAGGAACAGCAGCACCTAATCTGCGTTCTACGGTAAAAATTGTATTCCAAGTATCACCGACAGCTAAATGCACTACAAATAAAATGAATGGTAATACTAAGAATTGATGATTTAATTCTTGCCAAATTAACACAGAAGAAATCACTCGTAAAACTGCAATTAGCATCCAAACTATAGGAAATGCTAAAGGTGGGGGCGACCATCTAGGTCTAATGACTTGAACATAAGTTGTTTGAGAACGGGTATTATCTAAAAGTGAAAAAATCCGAGAACGAATACTTAATAAAGCGAAAAATAAGGCAGTAACTACAGTGGTAACCCAACTAGGAAAGGCAGAATTACTATCAATTAAATTGACTAACTTTTCCATTCCTAGTAATACTAGAATCATCGTTCCTATTTGTAGAATAGTCCCTAGTTTATAAACGATGACTGCTTTGATGTCTAGTTCTTGTGTTGCTGCTGATGTGTTGAGTGACTGTTTTTGATTCCCTGGTTTTACTCCCATTACCGTGTTGACAAACTTTTCCAGAATGCCGATATTATTAGTTTGATTCATGGTTGATATATTGCGAGTATTTTTTAGTAGTGTTCATAAATTATTATATGATATAATTCACAATCAACCGTAGTTATAAATAGTTATATTTTTTTACTTCCTGCTGTAGAATAAACCCATCTTCTCATGTTCGGTTTCTTTGACAACCAATTCAGACATATCTTGATAAATTGATAATCAAGCGAGTTGAAAGTAACTGCCATGAGTAATCTTTCCCATTCTCAGCCTGAGTATTTTGCACCACAAGAAAATAATGATCAGTTTTGGCAATACATACAATCTTTAAACCCAGAAGCAGTATCCCAACTATCTAAACCTAACTCACCAGAAGTATTAGAATTGATTCAAAAATCTATTGTTGCTATGTTAGGTAATTTGCCTCATGACAGATATAATACTATGATTACCACTAGCCGAGATGAATTAGGAAAACTTTTAGGTTCAGCGATGATTGATGGGTATTTTCTACGAAATGCAGAACAAAGATTAGAAATGGAAAAGACTTTTCAATTAGTAGATATTCAGTAAAAATTAAGGTTAAAAAGAGTTATCTGTTAGCTTCCATACCCGCCCAGAAATGAATTTCTGGGCTAATAACCAAAGTAAACTAAAGTTTACTAAAAATTTTCGGGTTATTTAGTCATCTTTAGATGACTTTTGCTATGAGACTGGGAATTAATTCCCAGGCGGGTTATGGTTTTACTTATCTACATCCTAAAGATTCACGAGTATCTACACCAGTTTTAGAATTAATACCACTAGCTTTAGCACAAAGTTTTTTAATCTCTACTCCATCTAAAACCGCGTTGGTAAAGTCCGCACCAGTAACATCAACTTTATCAAATATGGAACGCAACATCATCGCATCTGTTAATACTGCATCACTTAAATCAGCATTTTTGAACTTGGCTAAATAAGCAATACCTTGACTAAAATCTACACCATGTAAATTTACACCTTCTAATAGAGTACCATTAAACACAGCACCCCGTAAGTCAGCGTTGCTAAAGTTAGCGTTTTCTAGTTTAATGTTGGTAAATTCTTTACCTATTAAACTTTGTCCAGAAAAATCTTGACTTTCGACTTCATACCCCGCAGAACGGGTAATACTGGAAGAACTTGCTGCTTGTGCGGATAAGGGAGATACAAACAACACCACAGCTAAAACCACACTAGCGAGTATTTGCCAAATTTGCCCACGCTTCATAATTTTTGTTTAATAAATCTCAACAATTACACTATTAATTATTAACCCAAGTTGCTAGTTAGGAATAGGAGTCAGGAGTCAGGAGTCAGGAGTCAGGAGTCAGGAGTCAGGAGTCAGGAGTCAGGAGTTACAGGAGTTCAGGAAGCAGAAGTTATTAGTTTTGACTTTTGAGTGCATGACTTTTGACTTAATACTAGGATGGATAAATGTTGACTTGCGATCGCCCAAAATACCTAAAATACCAAAAAAACCTGTGGCTAAACCAGAAAATAATACCCAAACTCTAGCGCAAACTTCTTTATATCACATCGGTGTTGAACTCAAAGCCCGCTTTACCAGCTTCGGTGGGTGGGAAATGCCGGTACAATATAGCGGTATTACCCAAGAACACCAAGCTGTTAGAAATGCTGCGGGGATGTTCGATATTTCCCACATGGGTAAATTTACTCTCCAAGGTCAAAACCTCATTTCCCAACTAGAAAAATTAGTTCCTTCCGATTTAAGTCGTATGCAACCCGGTCAAGCTCAATACACAGTATTGTTAAATGAGCAAGCGGGAATCATTGACGATATCATTATTTACTACCAAGGTAGAGAAAATACAGATAGCGAAAAAGCGGTAATTATCGTTAATGCTGCCACAACAGAAAAAGACAAAACATGGTTATTACAACATCTTGACCTGGATACAGTGCAGTTTCAAGACCTGTCACGGGACAAAATTTTAATTGCTGTTCAAGGTCCAAAAGCTACTAACATTTTACAATCTTTTGTATCCGATGATTTAACCCCAATTAAAGCCTTTGGACATCTAGAAACCAGTATTTTTGATCAACCTGCTTTCCTCGCTCGTACAGGCTACACTGGGGAAGATGGCTTTGAAGTGATGGTAGATCCTGAAGTGGGAATACAATTGTGGCAAAGTCTCTATGATGCTGGTGTCATTCCTTGTGGACTTGGTTGTAGAGATACATTGCGTTTAGAAGCTGCAATGGCACTTTATGGCCAAGATATTGACGATAACACCACACCCCTAGAAGCTGGTTTAGGATGGCTGGTACATTTAGATACTAAAGGCGATTTTATCGGGCGGGAAATTTTACAACAGCAAAAAACCGGGGGAGTACAACGTAAACTTGTAGGTTTGCAAACCCAAGGGCGAAATATTGCCCGTCATGGCTACCCCGTATTATCATCAGGTCAGGTAGTGGGAGACGTAACAAGCGGTACTTTATCACCTACCCTTGGTTATCCCATTGCTTTAGCTTATGTTTCCAGCCCACTGGCAACCGTTAAACAGCAGTTAGAAGTGGAGATACGCGGTAAAGCTTATCCAGCAGTCGTGGTAAAACGTCCTTTTTATCGCTCAAAAAATCGTGTTACTAACTGACAAGTTTTGAGATTTTTGAGGAATAATGTTGTTTGGGTTACTCTTGTAACTCCATTTTTTTTAACGTGGAAGAGGAAGTGTTATGGCTTTTGAATATCCCGATGATCTACGCTATCAAGATACTCATGAATATGTACGTCTAGATGGGGAAATAGCCACGATTGGTATTACTGAGTTTGCTATAGATCAACTGGGTGATATTGTATTTTTGGAACTGTCAGAAATTGGTGAGGCAGTCGAAGTAGGAAAAAAATTCGGTACAATTGAATCTGTTAAAGCGGTGGAAGACCTCAATTCACCAGTTACAGGTACAGTAGTAGAACGCAATGAAGATTTGATTAACTCTCCTGAGTCAATAGTTGATGATCCTTATGGGGAGAGTTGGTTGGTCAAAGTGCGTGTTAATGATCCTGGTGAAGTTGAAGATGGGATGACAGCTAGTGAGTATAGTGCTTCAGTAGAAGGTTTGTAAACCTGGGGACAGGTGACAGGTGACAGGTGACAGGTGACAGGTGACAGGTGACAGAGTTGAAATGTTCTTTGGATCTGTTTCTTGTCATCTGTTGATATACAGCAGGAGTCAGGAGTCAGGAGTCAGGAGTCAGGAGTCAGGAGTAAAACTTGCTTTGTGTATAGGTTTCAATTTAGATTTTGTACCTCATTGATCTGCAATCTGCTGTAAATTAAAACAAATCCCAAAAAATTTTTCTCATGAGACAGGTATCTTCTCCCCGTCGCAGTCGCATCCTTTCATCAGCAACTACAAAAACTGCACAGTTATCAGACATACATCATTCTCAAGCAAAACGTCAGGAAATAGCTAAACGGTGTCGTGTTATTTTTGAACGTCTTCGAGAACAGCTAATAGTAGATCATCATAACTGGTTTATTGCCATTGACCCCGATATGGAAGAATATTTGATTAATCCTGATCTACAAGGGTTAATACAGCAAATTCGTCAAAAATACAGCGATAACGACCTGAAACTAACTATATTTCGCCTCAATGATACGGGAAACTGCGGTAGATTATGGGTATAGGTTCTTTTGGTGACAATGGTGAGTTATGGTTAGAAATTCAGTTAGTTGCTACCAATAGCGAAGTATTTTCCGTTGAAGCTTTTTTAGATACTGGTTTTACTGGTGGGTGGTTAGCTATCAACTCCCAAGACTTAGCAGTTTTGGAGTGGCCAAGAATTGCAGCACAAATTGAAATGCGAACAGCAAGAGGTGAAGATTATTTTGATTTGTATGAAGGTAGAGTCATAGTTGATGAAACAGAGTTGATCATTCCTGTTCATGTTGGAGATGATATACCTGATACTCTCATGGGTTCAGCATGGTTGGATATCATGGAACTATTCATCAATAAATCTAAAAGTATATTTACGCTAAACAAAGTGGAATAATCTATTTTCTTAGATTCTATTCGTCAACTATGATAATTAATTTTCCTATTCCCTAATATTTCCAAGTAATCATTACAATATATGAAAATGTAACATCTGGAGCATAATTTGTGGTATCTAATCCCCCACGTCCTCAAGTTTCCGCTAAAATCAACCAAATAAGTGAGTTTGCTAAAAGACACATCGGACCAAAATCCGATGATGTTCAGCAAATGTTAAATTTATTGGGTTTGTCTAGTTTAGATGATTTAATTGATAAAACTGTACCCGATTCTATTCGCTTTCACCAAGATTTAAAATTACCAGCAGCACAAAGCGAATATGCAGCATTAGCAAAATTAAAACAAATCGCTGAAAAGAATCAAGTTTACCGTTCTTACATCGGTATGGGGTATCACGATTGTATCACTCCTGGGGTTATTCAACGGAACATCTTAGAAAATCCCGGTTGGTACACAGCTTATACACCTTATCAACCAGAAATCGCCCAAGGACGTTTAGAAGCGTTGTTAAATTTCCAAACCATGATTATTGATTTAACTGGCTTAGAAATTGCAAACGCATCTTTATTAGACGAAGCGACGGCAGCAGCAGAAGCGATGAGTATGAGTTATGGTATCTGCAAAAATAAATCCCATAACTTTTTTGTTTCTAGTGCGTGTCATCCCCAAACTATTGATGTATTGCAGACACGCGCTAAACCTTTGGGTATTAATATCATTATCGGTGATCATCAAACCTTTGATTTTGCCGAAACTATCTTTGGGGCAATTCTGCAATATCCCGCAACTGATGGTAAAATTTACGACTATCGCAACTTTATAGAACAGTCCCATGCTCAGGGTGCATTGGTGACAATTGCGGCAGATCCTCTGAGTTTAACATTACTCACACCCCCCGGTGAATTAGGGGCAGATATAGCGGTAGGAAGCACCCAGAGGTTTGGTATTCCGATGGGATTCGGTGGACCTCATGCGGCGTATTTTGCTACTAAAGAGGAGTATAAACGCTTACTTCCAGGGCGGATTGTGGGTGTATCAAAAGATGTTCATGGTAAATCTGCTTATCGGTTAGCTTTACAAACCCGTGAACAACATATTCGCAGAGATAAAGCCACCAGTAATATTTGCACAGCGCAGGTATTGTTGGCAGTGATGGCGAGTATGTATGCAGTGTATCATGGACCCGATGGTTTAAGGGCGATCGCTCAAAACATCCACCAATTAACCGCAACTTTAGCCGTAGGTTTGCAAAAGTTAGGTTATAAAATTGTTAGTGAAAACTTCTTTGATACTCTGCGGATAGAGTTAGGAAATACCAGTTTACAGGCAATTTTAGAAGCTGCGGATGCCAGAAATATCAACTTGCGGATTTTTGATAATTCTGATGTAGGTATTTCCTTAGATGAAACCACAACGGAAGCAGATGTAATTGATTTATTGCAAATTTTCGCAGGTACAGATAACTTACCTTTTAATATTGCAGAAATCACTTTTTCAAACTCTCACATTTCCCAAATTCGTGAAAGTGAATACTTAACTCATCCCATCTTCAACCGCTATCATTCAGAAACAGAATTATTGCGTTACTTACATCAACTAGAAACCAAGGATTTATCATTAACAACATCAATGATTCCTTTGGGTTCTTGTACCATGAAGTTAAACGCAACTTCAGAAATGATTCCCGTAACTTGGGCAGAATTTGGCAAAATCCATCCTTTCGCGCCAATTTCCCAAACCAGAGGTTATCAAATTCTCTTTCAACAATTAGAAAACTGGTTAGGAGAAATTACAGGTTTTGCGGGAATTTCTTTACAACCAAATGCAGGTTCTCAAGGTGAATATGCGGGACTTTTGGTAATTAGAGAATATCATCAAAATCGGGGAGAAGGACACAGAAATGTTTGTTTAATTCCCCAATCTGCACATGGTACAAATCCTGCGAGTGCGGTAATGTGTGGAATGAAAGTTGTAGGAATTGCTTGTGATGATCAGGGTAATATTGATGTTGCTGATTTAAAAGCGAAGGCTGAAAAACATAGCAATGAATTAGCAGCTTTAATGGTGACATATCCATCAACTCATGGAGTATTTGAAGAAGCAATTCAAGAAATTTGTGCCATAGTTCATGAACATGGTGGACAAGTTTACATGGACGGGGCTAATATGAATGCTCAGGTGGGTATTTGTCGTCCTGGTGATATTGGTGCTGATGTTTGTCATTTGAACTTACACAAAACTTTCTGTATTCCTCATGGTGGTGGTGGTCCCGGTATGGGTCCTATTGGTGTCGCTTCCCATCTTGTACCGTTCTTACCTGGACATTCTGTCATTAAAATACAGGAAAATAATCCAAAATCCAAAATCCAAAATCCAAAATTCTCTGGTGCGGTTTCTGCTGCACCTTGGGGAAGTGCGAGTATTTTGGTAATTTCTTGGATGTACATTGCAATGATGGGTGCAGATGGGTTAACGGAAGCTACCAAAATTGCGATTTTAAATGCTAATTACATCGCTAAGAAATTAGAGTCATTTTATCCAGTTTTATATGAGG
The DNA here is from genome assembly GCF_019598945.1 of Sphaerospermopsis torques-reginae ITEP-024. Taxonomy (NCBI): domain Bacteria; kingdom Bacillati; phylum Cyanobacteriota; class Cyanophyceae; order Nostocales; family Aphanizomenonaceae; genus Sphaerospermopsis; species Sphaerospermopsis torques-reginae. The sequence goes on from NZ_CP080598.1 coordinate 461,091, forward strand.
GAAAAAATGGTTTTGTGGCACATGAATGTATTTTAGATTTACGTGCTTTGAAAAAATCAGCCAACATTGAAATTGATGATGTTGCGAAGCGGTTAATGGACTATGGTTTTCATGCTCCTACTGTATCTTGGCCTGTGGCTGGTACAATTATGGTAGAACCAACGGAAAGCGAATCTAAGGAAGAATTGGATCGTTTTTGTGAGGCGTTAATTGCGATTAGAAAGGAGATTTCTGAGATTGAATCTGGTAAGATGGATTTGCTAGATAATGTGTTGAAAAATGCGCCTCACACTGCGGAAAGTTTGATTGTTGGTGAGTGGAATCATGGTTATTCTCGTGAACAAGCTGCTTATCCTGCAAGTTGGAGTAAGGAATTTAAGTTCTGGCCAAGTGTGGGTAGGATAGATGCTGCTTTTGGGGATCGGAATTTTGTTTGTTCTTGTTTACCGATGGAGGCTTATAGTTAAATAGCTATCAGCTTTCAGCTTTCAGCAGTCAGCTAATTAAGTTTTGAAGATCCTCGATTTCTGAGTTCAATTTATCATTTATTGGTGGGGTTGAAAAAAGAAGTCGGGGATCTGAATTCTTAAATTTAATGCACCCTACGGAGTTTTACCATTGTTAAGAAAATACGCGATCGCTGTATCTCCTAAACCTTGTGTAGCGATCGCCCCAGCACTCGCAGCCAGCAAGCTACCCCAACCAGGTATAACCTTTAAGGCAATATCAGCAAGGCCAATCATACCAAGATTTGCACCTGCACCTACACCTCCTGTTACAAGAAAGTCTTGAACAGTTTGTTGTGAAAATTCCCTACCACTAAGCCAACCAACATACATCACCATAAAAGTTTGAATAACAGCAACTATTGGTATTGCTGCACCTGGAATTGGGTTAGCAGAAACAAAACCAGAGACAGCAGTACAAGCTGTAACAACTGTTCTCGCATTTTTGAGTTGAAACCCTTTAAGGTGCGCCATTCGGGACAAAGAGGCGTGCCGCTCTTTTGGTGTATGCTTAATCATTGTTTCCACTAATTCAGTAATATTCCACCGATAGTCTTGATCAGGAAGAATTAAACCGTTTTTTCCATCTTCATACTCAGCGTATGCGACAGTCGGAACAACCTCTTTTACATACGGGCTTAACCCTGATCTTTGGTTTAGAAAAACTGAAAAATTTGTAACTTGTTCCTGAAGATTGCGTTTTTTCCTTTCATTATCAGTTGGTAAAGGCTCTTTCGGAGGTGCTAATTCATCACACTTAGTTAAAACTCCAATAATAGGTAAGTTATTTTGATGATGTATCTTATTGATTTCTCTGATGATTAATTCACATTTGTTGAGGTCTTCTTGACTAGCACTATAAACTTCAGTTGCTTTACATAAGAATAGAATGATATCTGGACATTCTTTCTTAACAGCTTCGATAATACTTTCATAAGGGTTTTTGGCTGAATCGAATTGTCTTGGTGCTTCTAATTCCTGTAAACCTCTTGTATCTAAAATACGGATTAAATCACTTCCATTGTGGTAGTATTTCTTCCATTCAGCCATACCTGTTTCTGGTTTTATATCACTGACTTCTGCAACCTTTAAACCACAAATGGCATTAATTAAAGATGATTTACCAGATTTACAGCGTCCAATTACCATAACTCGTGGTGGACGCATTCCTTGAATCGCAGAACGTAAATTTTCTAATTTTTCTTGAATATCGCTTTTCATTCCCAAAATGTTTGGTAGTTTGCCAATATATTTCAAGAGTTCTGTTACTAGAAATTCGTTACGATCCAATGCTTTATTTATTTCCTGAGAATCAGTCATATTTGTAACTCCGAATTTGATTGCATTAAACGCTATATTACAGGGTATCATATATAACACTTACCTAGTAATAATTAATAAATATTAACATGATAATTTAGTGCGATCGCTCAACTTTTACCTTTACCTTAGAAAACCCAACACTTTCACAGTAATATAAATGATGATTAAATTGTTGGGTTTCACTGCGTTCTACCCAACCTACAGTTTGTATGGTGCGTTGGTAAATTGTAGGTTATTGGTGGGATGTTGAAATTTTAATTGTCTGAATCAGGATGTCCAGGATTTGAGGATTTTCAGGATTGTTATTTATATGTTATTGGTGGGATGTTGAAATTGTCATTGTCTGAATCAGGATGTCCAGGATTTGAGGATTTACAGGATTGTAATTGATGAATTGTCTGTGAATATTGAAAGATGATAAAATACAGTTACACCAACAGTCAAGAAGTAACAGCAGATAATTTAATAATTTAACAGATAATTTATCTTATCAATCATCCCAAAGTCTCTATTTCTCATAGACAATAAAACAACAACATCCTGTAAATCCTAAAATCCTGGTTATCCTGATTCAGACAAAAAAATCCTCAAATCCCCACATCAAATAAACAACAACATCCTGAAAATCCTAAAATCCTGGACATCCTGATTCAGACAAAAAAATCCTCAAATCCCCACATCAAATAAACAACAACATCCTGAAAATCCTAAAATCCTGGACATCCTGATTCAGACAAAAAAATCCTCAAATCCCCACATCAAATAAACAACAACATCCTGAAAATCCTCTAATCCTGGTTATCCTGATTCAGACAAATTAACCCTGATATCTAGAATTAAAAACCTTCCTATATTCCAACTTCAACGCACCAAAATTAATCAACAACCCCACAGGAAAATTATAAGCAACCAAATAATTTTTCGCTTGCGCTAAATGGACATCTTCTAAATTAATTATCGCTTTCAACTCCACAACAACCTGATTTTCAACTATAAAATCTGCTCTTCGTGTTCCTACTTCAATACCTTCATAATAAATTACTTGTTCTATCTCCCTTCCAAAACCTAAACCTGATTTTTGCAATTCAATTTCCATACATCTTTGATAAATAACCTCCTGAAAACCATTTCCCAAAGTTCGGTGTATTTTCATTGCACACCCATTAATTATATATGTGATTTCATCTAAGTTTTTATTATTGGGTGTGTTCATAGATGTACAGGATTGTTATTTGTAGGTTATTAGTAGGATGCTGAAATTATCATTGTCAGAATCAGGATGTCCAGGATTTGAGGATTTTCAGGATTGTAATTGATAAATTGTTTATGAATATTTGAATATTTTCAGGATTGTAATTGATAAGTTATTAGTGGGATGCTGAAATTTTCATTGTCTGAATCAGGATGTCCAGGATTTGAGGATTTTCAGGATTGTAATTGATAAATTGTTTGTAAATACTTGAATAGTATACAATAAAATTACTCTAAAAGTCAACAAATTAAAGTAGATAATTTAACAGATAATTGATTATCTAACATCTTAAAATCTGTTATGATCATTCTTCTCTACCTTGGATTCCACCTCTACGAGAAGCTAATTCTTGTTCTATTTCATCTGCATTTAATAAAGGTTTACCAGATGCAACAATTCTAGAGCGAATTTCTCGCAAACGTTCACCCAAAGGCGGTTTTTTAACTGTGGTTTTAAGGTGCAGAAAATCTACAAAATTTAAACCTTCTTCTTGTTTATCCTGGGGTAAAGACCGCCACTTTGTTAATAATTCTTGTTCTGAAATCATTGATTTTTACCTAATTATTTCCAAGATCATAGCAAATCTTAAATCTAATTACAACATAAGATTATAAATTATATTATAAATTTTTACTTTACCTAAATATTCCCAAAGTCTCTATTTCTCATAGAGAATAAAACAACAACATCCTGTAAATCCTATAATCCTGGTTATCCTGATTCTGACAAAAAAATCCTCAAATCCCCACTTCAAATAAACAATAACATCCTGTACATCCTATAATCCTGGTTATCCTAATTCTGACAAAATCATCAAAATTCCCCTATTTACAAACTCTCTAATTCTTCCCTCACCGACAATGGTTGATATCCCAAACTAAAAGCTTTTTCACTATCTAAAGAAACATCCTTTGGCCTTGGTGCTGCCATTTTCACATCATCTTGCAAACATGATTTTAGTTTATCATCTGGTAGTTGCATTACTTCCACTAAAAATTTACCAAAATCATAACGAGAAATTCTCTCTTTACCACCTAAATGAATAATCCCATTTACCTTTTCTAATGCTAATAATAATCCTTTTGCGGCTGTATTTGCACTGACTGGGGTGCGAAATTCATCTCTAAATAAACTTAGTTCTTTTCCGTCTTTCAATGTTTGTATAAAACCCTGAATAAAGCTTTTCGCTGTGGGTGTTTCCTTACCAAACATTAACGGCATTCTACAAATTGCAGCTTGGGGATATACTTGTAATATTCCTGTTTCTGCTTGCGCTTTTTGTTCACCGTAAATATTCACAGGTGAAACTGCATCTGTTTCTTTATACGGTGCTTTTAACCCATCAAAAACTAAGTCAGTGGAAGTAAAAGCTAAAGGTAAATTATGATCTGCACACAGTCCAGCAATGTCACAAGATGCGGTAACATTAATAGTATAAGATGACTGAGGATGCAGTTGACAATAATTTGGTTGAGATTGTGCCGCAGTATGAATTACTGCATCTGGTTTTATATGATGGAATATTTCTTTTAATTTCTGAAAGTCTGTTAAATCAACTTGCAATATTTTTACATTTGGTATCTCTAAAAAATGGGTGGCATAAGTAGCGTAAACTTCCCATTTTTCTCTCTTTGCTATTTGGCAAAGATGCCAACCTAAGAAACCACTCGCACCCGTAATTAGGAGTTTTTTCATTATCTATTTCGACTCCTGACTCCTAAATTCTTCATTTTAATAATTCCTGAAATTCCTTTTTCTCCCTGATTTTATCAAAATCTGTGTCATTTTGGGCTAATTTTTGGTATTTTTCAGGTTGCATTTGCATAGCTTTTACTAGGTACTCAATTGCTAAGTCTGGTTTATTTTGTAAGGCATAATTACAAGCTTTATTGTAATATGCTTGGTGGGAATTTGGGTTGATACTGATAGCTTCATTATAAGATGCCAAACCTTCTTTGTACCTGCGTAATTTTGTTAGTGCAATTCCTCTGTTGATCCAAGCTTCAAATTTATCTGGTTCAATAACTATAGCTTCATCGTAGGATTTTACGGCTTCTTCATAACGCCGTAAAGCTGATAAAGCATTACCCCGATTATACCAAGCTTCATTTTTATTCGGACGAATGGCGATCGCTTTATCATAGGATTCTAAAGCCTCGTCATACCGATGTAAAGCTATCAGGGCATTACCTCGATTCACCCATGTTTCTACGCTGTCTTTTTTAACTTCAATTGCTTGATTATAAAAAACCAGAGCTTCTTTGTAGCGACTGCTATCTAAAAAATTATTGCCTTGAATGAATAATTCTTCCGCTTTTTGACTATCTTGTACTTCTGCTATGAGTTGAGCAACATTGTTTTCTTGTACAACTTGTTTGGTATATTCTGTTGATGATATTGCCAAATCACCACAACCAACAGCCAAAAAACTCATGAATCCACAGGCAATAAAGTATCGCCTCAATATCATACTGCACCTACACAACTCATAATTTAATCTTATGCCTTTTGAATGTTTGAAAATTGTATCCAAGTCCACTAAACTGCTATTAATTATCTTGTATTTGAATGAAAAAGAAATAAAGAATTTGATAAGTTTTGATTTAATCACATAAACTATACCATGTCCAGCTATAATTAATCAATTATTTTATACAATCTATTCTCAATTTGTCCATAACTTTGACTGTATATTAAGCTTTTCAAGTTTGGTAAAATTACCAAATATGAGGATTTATTGCATTATTACAAATAAATCTGCCAAATATGCAATCACTCACGATCTGTCCATATATAAATTAAATTGAATTAATCTCATGCAACTTAGCAAAAATTGTTATCTTTTTTTGGTCAGGATTTCCCTGTTTTCATCCCGTAAGCTACAAGGCTGATCATGGATGAACATGGTGTGAGATCATAATAATAACTCAACTACAATCATCAGATTCTCAAGACGATGGAACAACAGCATAAATCAACGGTTATAATCACAGGCGCTTCCTCTGGTGTGGGTTTGTACGCAGCTAAGGCTCTAGCTGACAGAGGTTGGCACGTTATTATGGCTTGTCGCAACCTGGAAAAAACCCAAACAGCAGCCCAAACAGTGGGAATCCCTAAAGACAGCTACACTATTATACACATAGATTTAGGCTCTTTAGATAGTGTAAGAAAATTTGTTCAGGATTTTAGAGCTACGGGCAGATCATTAGATGCTTTGGTGTGCAACGCTGCTATCTATATGCCTTTGATTAAAGAGCCTTTATATAGCCCTGATGGATATGAGTTAAGTGTGGCTACTAACCATCTTGGCCATTTCCTGCTGTGTAACTTGATGTTGGAGGATCTAAAGAAAGCTTCCACTTCTGAACCCAGACTAGTGATTTTAGGAACAGTTACACACAACCCCAACGAGTTAGGCGGCAAAATTCCCCCTCGTCCCGATTTGGGAGATTTAAAAGGTTTTGAAGCTGGATTTAAAGCTCCCTATACCATGATAGACGGTAAGAAATTTGAACCGGTTAAGGCTTACAAAGACAGTAAAGTTTGTAACGTTTTGACTATGAGAGAATTACACAGACGTTATCATGATTCAACGGGTATTACTTTTAGTTCCCTGTATCCCGGTTGCGTGGCTACCACTGCCTTATTCCGTAACCATTATCCCTTGTTCCAGAAACTCTTCCCTGTGTTCCAAAAATACATTACTGGGGGGTTTGTTTCCGAAGAATTAGCTGGTGAAAGAGTAGCTGATGTAGTAGCAGATCCAGCTTACAATCAATCTGGAATTTATTGGAGTTGGGGAAATAGACAGAAAAAAGATGGCAAGTCCTTTGTTCAGAAAGTTTCCAATGAAGCCAGCGATGATGCTAAAGCTGAAAAAATGTGGGACCTCAGCGCCAAGTTGGTAGGACTACCTTAACAAATTCTTGTTTCCGTTTCCATAAAAAATAAATTTTTAAAGCAAAAGTCAGGAGTTAAAAGTCAACAGCGCGACTTACTCCTGGCTTGTTGATACAGTAGGTTATAAGGGAGAGGTGACAGGTGACAGTAATTAATTTACCAATTACCAATTACCAATTACCAATTACCAATCTAAAATTGAATCTAATTCTTCTCATCCACAAATGCCAGAACCCATTCCAGAACACAATTTAGAACCAGATGATTTTGATAGTGCTAGTGAAAATGAACTCACAGCAGAAGGTTTAGCTGCACAACAAGCTTTAGCAGCTATTTCTTCTTTACAATCTCCCCAAAATACCAATGCCCTCAAAAGAGCAACATCTGGGTTTAGAGAACATTATCACAGTCAAGTTGCTGTTAAACCTAGAGCTTTAATTTTTACTTTATTAGCGATCGCCCTAACTTTTATTGGTATTGCTATTAATAACTCATTCCTGGGTATTTTGGGAACTTTCGCAACTTTGGTTTTATCCATAGCCATGCTATTTCCTTTGTTGCAAGATGTGATCAAAGAATGGTTTTCTCCAGAAGATAGAACATTATTATTAGCTTTTATAGGTTTATTGGTAGGTATTATTGGCTTCTTTAAATTTAGCGGCTTAGGTTATCATCTCTTACGTTGGGGCAAAAAAATTAACTGGGAAGCTTCAGGAACTTTAGCAGAATGGTTTGGTGCTTTAGGACAAATTTTGATAGCTATTATTGCCGTTTATGTAGCTTGGCGACAATATGTAATTTCTAAAGATTTAACTATTCAACAAAACTTGCTTACAGTTCAACAAAATATTATTACTCAACAACAAACCATAGATTCTTATTTTCAAGGAATTTCTGATTTAGTATTAGATGAAGAAGGATTATTAGAAGACTGGCCGCAGGAAAGAGCCATAGCAGAAGGACGAACTGCTGCAATTTTTAGTAGTGTAGATGGCAGTGGTAAAGCCAAAATTCTCCGCTTTCTTTCCCGTTCCAAACTGTTAACACCATTAAAACGCGATCGCCGTTTAGGTAGAGCCATTCTCGATGGTAGCGGTGGCTACGCCGAAGACAGAATAGAAGGTGTACGGGTAATAGATTTAGGTGTAATGTTAGCAGGTGCAGACCTTTCTTACACAGATTTACGGTGGACTGACTTGAGTGAAGCTAACCTAGTGCGTGCTAACCTTAGTGGTTGTGATTTAGTCAAAGCCAACCTTGCCCGCACGATTTTATATGAAGCAAATTTGAGTAATGCCGATTTAAACAGTGTCCGGTTATTTTATGGTTCATTAGAAAAAGCCTCACCCCGCAGTCGCACCCACCCACCCGACTATGAAACCGGAGAATACACCGGTGCAGTAGTAGAAAATGCCGATTTTAGCAACGTACAAAGAATGTCAGAACCCGTGCGTCGTTACTGCTGTGCTTGGTGCGGAGAAAAAAGCAGAAAAACCATTCCCGGTGGTTGTGAAGGTATTTCCAACAAGTTGGGAAAATAATTGACAATTGATAATTGATAATTGTTTCATTCAAGGTTTAAAATATCCCCTTTGAAGGGGAAAAAAGAAAAAAATTCTGCTTTTTCAATCTTCGCGCTCCAAGGGATAGGTAATTATTAATTGTCCATGATTGAAGTTTTACTGCTGTTTAAAGATTTCATCCACAGGAATTTTATAACCATTTGCAAACCTATTAGTCATATTTGCAGCACCAACAATAGCCATCAATTCCCCAAACATCGTATCAGTCATCCCCTTATTTTTTGCGGCTGCGGTATGTGATGCAATACAATATTCACAGTTATTAGTCACACTCACAGCAATGTAAATTAATTCTCTCATCAGTGGATCAATTTCCCCAGGACCCGCCATAATTTCCTTGAGACTTTCCCAAGTACGGCGTAAAGTTGGAGGATGATTAGCTAAAGCTTTCCAGAAATTATTGATATATTCAGTTTGCCTTGTAGCGCGTATATCGTCGTAAACTGCGCGTACTTCTGGGTTAGCATCTTTGTATTCGATTAGGTTAGTCATCATAATTTTTGTGATCAGTTTTGTCAATATTCAGACAATAAAGATAATAAATTGATGCTGATAAAGTAATTGTAATATAAACCAAAGAAAAACAAGTTTTTAACCCAAACCAGGATATCAAAAACATGAACAACAAAATTCGTGCTGTCGTCGTTGATCCCAATATACCAGGACGCTTGGCCTTGGGTGAGGTGAATGCACCCACACCCGCAACAAACGAAGCCATAATTAAAGTTGCCTCAATTTCACTCAATCGCGGCGAGATCAGACGCGCTTCTACTGCCCAAGCAGGTTGGCGGCCTGGTTGGGACCTCGCCGGTACTGTAGAAACACCCGCCGCAGACGGTTCAGGACCAGCACAAGGAGCGCGGGTAGTGGGTTTTCTCCCGTCTGGTGCTTGGGGTGAAATAGTTGCAGTACCTACCCACTCTCTCGCAGAACTCCCCCGCTTTGTATCATTTGCTCAAGCTGCCACATTACCCATAGCAGGTTTAACAGCCTATCATATCATGAAAAAAGGCGGTTTTCTCCTCAATCAACCTGTGTTAATTACGGGGTCTTCTGGTGGTGTTGGTAACTTTGCTATTCAATTAGCACGGTTAAGCGGTGCAAAGGTTACAGCCCATTTACGTACTTCTAAATATGAACCAATAGTCAAAGAAGCAGGATCTCATCACATTGTTATTGGTGAAGATATATCACCTGCTCAACAATATGGACCATATCATTTAATAATAGATTCTGTAGGCGGTGATGTTCTCGGTAAAGCGTTAGGTTTCTTAGGTATAAATGGTCAAGCAGTAGTATTTGGAACTACTGCCGGAAGAGAAGTAACTTTTAATGCAGGTAATCTCTATGCTCTTGGTGGTGCGAGTATTTACGGTTTAATAGTCTTCCATGAACTCAAGCAAGAACCAGCTTCTGTAGGGTTAAAATGGTTAGTGGAATTAGTAGAATCAGGACAATTACGCCCTCATATTGACATAGAAGCCCCTTGGACAGAAATTGCTGATATAGCTCAAAAACTGGTAGATAGACGTTTTCCAGGAAAAGCAGTTTTACACATTTCCTAACTGATAAAAATACTTAACTCGTTAACTCGTTCCCAGTCTCTGACTGGGAATGCCATCACAGAGGCTTTGCCTCTGCTGCTACATTGCTTAAATCATTTTCATACTTAAATCCAACCACCTTGATTGAGTAATTGGCGCACTACTAGAAATATAATCAACACCTGTTTCTGCTACTGCGCGAATAGTTTCTAAACTGACATTTCCCGATGCTTCAATTTTCACTCGGCTATCCTGTTCACGAATTAACTGCACAGCCTCAGTCATCATTGTTAAAGGCATATTATCCAACATAATAATATCGGCTTGATACTTTAACGCTTCTTGCACCTGTTCTAAACTTTCTGTTTCCACTTCAATAGTCAGAGGATAAGGTATTTGAGAACGAATACTGGTAATGGCTTCTCCAATACCCCCAACCGCCGCAATATGATTATCCTTAATCATCACTGCATCATCTAACCCCATGCGGTGATTAATTGCCCCCCCGACAGCAGAAGCGTACTTTTCCAAAATTCTCAAACCTGGTGTAGTTTTGCGCGTATCCACAAACATTGCAGGTAAATCTGCTATTTTCTCCACATATATATTAGTTAACGTTGCAATTCCACTTAACCGCATCGCCAAATTTAACGCCACCCGTTCACCCATCAACAGCGCATCTAATGAACCCTGAATTTCCGCTACCACATCTCCCGCTTCACACCTTGCACCCTCAGACTTGACAGCTACAAACCTGACTTGATGATTTAATAACTGAAACACCCTGGCTGCGATCGGTAAACCTGCAATGATTCCTGGGGCTTTTGCTACCCACCTCGCTTGTCTGATAGTTGAATTTTGGGATAAAAGAGATTGAGTTGTGCGATCGCCCCTCCCAATATCCTCCATTAACCAACTTTGCAACAATTGATCCAGCACCAAAAATGGTGGTAATACAGCCACAGAACTCTTCATTTGAATTCTCACCTTTGGAATTTAGTCAAGTATTATGTCTACTCAACCCTATCAACAATTGTTTCATCTCCTGCGATCGCTCACAGAAATTCCAGAGTCATAAATAAACAAACTCAGCATAATTCCCCATCTACTGTAGTAGTAAAGCAGGTGTAGTAGTAAAGCAGGTTTGCATATCGCAGCAAAAGCCCTACGCTGGCAGCTAGAACGTACTCCCATCAAACAGATACTTTAGTAGAGGAATTTTGGCGGAACTTTAGCCGTGATGATTACGAAATGCTGATTGGCAAATCCAAACTACTTTATCTACGGCAAAGGTTTTTGCACCAAGTCGCTGAAAAAATCATGCGTCCAGGCTGATAGTCCATCTGGATTCATGGACATCTACTAATTTCATTGCCCCAACCCTTACAGCACAAGGAGTTGAACTGATTAGAAAAAAAATTCCAAAAAAAGTTTGAAAAAGTAGTTGACATTCCAAGATAGGTTCGCTATATTGAATAAGTGCCTGAGAGAGAGCCGCGAGAGAGCGGGACTCGGAAGGACACCGAACCTTGAAAATATTATAGTTTGAAAGACAGTATACAACAAGTCCTGCGTCAAGTAAAGAAAATGATACCGGACTGAGGTATTAAAAGACAGTCAAAGAAGAGCTAAACAAACTTAACAAAACGGAGAGTTTGATCCTGGCTCAGGATGAACGCTGGCGGTATGCTTAACACATGCAAGTCGAACGAAATCTTCGGATTTAGTGGCGGACGGGTGAGTAACGCGTGAGAATTTGGCTTCAGGTCGGGGACAACAGTTGGAAACGACTGCTAATACCGGATGTGCCGGAAGGTGAAAGATTTATCGCCTGAAGATAAGCTCGCGTCTGATTAGCTAGTTGGTGGTGTAAGGGACTACCAAGGCGACGATCAGTAGCTGGTCTGAGAGGATGATCAGCCACACTGGGACTGAGACACGGCCCAGACTCCTACGGGAGGCAGCAGTGGGGAATTTTCCGCAATGGGCGAAAGCCTGACGGAGCAATACCGCGTGAGGGAGGAAGGCTCTTGGGTCGTAAACCTCTTTTCTCAAGGAAGAAAAAAATGACGGTACTTGAGGAATAAGCATCGGCTAACTCCGTGCCAGCAGCCGCGGTAATACGGAGGATGCAAGCGTTATCCGGAATGATTGGGCGTAAAGGGTCTGTAGGTGGTACTGAAAGTCTGCTGTTAAAGAGCAAGGCTCAACCTTGTAAAAGCAGTGGAAACTACAGAACTAGAGTGCGGTAGGGGCAAAAGGAATTCCTGGTGTAGCGGTGAAATGCGTAGATATCAGGAAGAACACCGGTGGCGAAAGCGTTTTGCTAGACCGCAACTGACACTGAGGGACGAAAGCTAGGGGAGCGAATGGGATTAGATACCCCAGTAGTCCTAGCCGTAAACGATGGATACTAGGCGTGGCTTGTATCGACCCGAGCCGTGCCGGAGCTAACGCGTTAAGTATCCCGCCTGGGGAGTACGCACGCAAGTGTGAAACTCAAAGGAATTGACGGGGGCCCGCACAAGCGGTGGAGTATGTGGTTTAATTCGATGCAACGCGAAGAACCTTACCAAGACTTGACATCCTGCGAATCCCGGTGAAAGCTGGGAGTGCCTTAGGGAGCGCAGAGACAGGTGGTGCATGGCTGTCGTCAGCTCGTGTCGTGAGATGTTGGGTTAAGTCCCGCAACGAGCGCAACCCTCGTTTTTAGTTGCCAGCATTAAGATGGGCACTCTAGAGAGACTGCCGGTGACAAACCGGAGGAAGGTGAGGATGACGTCAAGTCAGCATGCCCCTTACGTCTTGGGCTACACACGTACTACAATGCTACGGACAAAGGGCAGCTACACAGCGATGTGATGCAAATCCAAAAAACCGTAGCTCAGTTCAGATCGAAGGCTGCAACTCGCCTTCGTGAAGGAGGAATCGCTAGTAATTGCAGGTCAGCATACTGCAGTGAATTCGTTCCCGGGCCTTGTACACACCGCCCGTCACACCATGGAAGTTGGTCACGCCCGAAGTCATTACCCCAACCGTTTGGAGGGGGATGCCTAAGGTAGGACTGGTGACTGGGGTGAAGTCGTAACAAGGTAGCCGTACCGGAAGGTGTGGCTGGATCACCTCCTTTTTAGGGAGACCTACCCATTTAGATATCGAACACAATCAGTAATTAGATACTAAACTGGTCTACTCTAGGTCGGTCGCAGACTTGAAGAGTGTCGTCTTTCAAACTATGATTGGGTTCATTTAAGGGCTATTAGCTCAGGTGGTTAGAGCGCACCCCTGATAAGGGTGAGGTCCCTGGTTCGAGTCCAGGATGGCCCACCTGAAAGAATTTTAGATTTTAGATTTTAGATTTTAGATTAAAAAAACAATCCAAAATCCGAAATCCAAAATCCAAAATTGTGGATGGGGGTTTAGCTCAGTTGGTAGAGCGCCTGCTTTGCAAGCAGGATGTCAGCGGTTCGAGTCCGCTAACCTCCACATTGGAAAAATTCAGCACCTGAAACTATGAGAATAGTGCAGAATGCTGGATGAAAGTCCAGTCAGAACCTTGAAAACTGCATAGTAACGCGAGGCAGTCAGTAATCTAGTGCGAAAGCAGCAGATAAACTGAAATGAAAGAAACCAATGTCAAGTGGTCAAGCTAATAAGGGCTAATGGTGGATACCTAGGCACACAGAGGCGAAGAAGGACGTGGTTACCTACGAAAAGTTCCGGGGAGTTGGAAGCAAACGGTGAGCCGGAAATATCCGAATGGGGCAACCCTATGTACTACCTGTTGAATATATAGACAGGAAAGAGCCAACCTGGCGAATTGAAACATCTTAGTAGCCAGAGGAAAAGAAATCAACTAGAGATTCCCCTAGTAGTGGTGAGCGAAAGGGGAAAAGCCTAAACCAAGAGGTTTACCTTTTGGGGTCGTGGGACAGCGATATCGAATCCAGAGACTAGACGAAGCAGCTAAATACTGCACCAGAGGAGGTGAAAGTCCTGTAGTCAAAAGTTAAAGGATAGTAGCTGCATCCCGAGTAGTACGGAGCACGTGAAATTCCGTATGAATCAGCGAGGACCATCTCGTAAGGCTAAATACTACTGTGTGACCGATAGCGAACAAGTACCGCGAGGGAAAGGTGAAAAGAACCCCGGAAGGGGAGTGAAATAGAACATGAAACCATTAGCTTACAAGCAGTGGGAGTCCGATTAAACGGATGACCGCGTGCCTGTTGAAGAATGAGCCGGCGACTTATAGGTACTGGTAGGTTAAAGCGAGAATGCTGGAGCCAAAGGGAAACCGAGTCTGAAGAGGGCGATAATCAGTATTTATAGACCCGAACCCTGGTGATCTAACCATGTCCAGGATGAAGCTTGGGTAACACCAAGTGGAGGTCCGAACCGACCGATGTTGAAAAATCGGCGGATGAGGTGTGGTTAGGGGTGAAATGCCAATCGAACCAGGAGCTAGCTGGTTCTCCCCGAAATGTGTTGAGGCGCAGCGGTAATGATTAAAGTCGGGGGGTAAAGCACTGTTTCGGTGCGGGCTGGGAGACCGGTACCAAATCGAGACAAACTCAGAATACCCGATGAACACATTGCCAGTGAGACGGTGGGGGATAAGCTTCATCGTCAAGAGGGAAACAGCCCAGACCACCAGCTAAGGTCCCCAAATCATCACTAAGTGATAAAGGAGGTGGGATTGCAGAGACAACTAGGAGGTTTGCCTAGAAGCAGCCACCCTTGAAAGAGTGCGTAATAGCTCACTAGTCAAGCGATCCTGCGCCGAAAATGAACGGGGCTAAGTGATGTACCGAAGCTGTGGGATTAACTAAACATTAATCGGTAGGGGAGCGTTCCGTCGTAGGTAGAAGCAGTAGCGGCGAGCAGCTGTGGACGAAACGGAAGTGAGAATGTCGGCTTGAGTAGCGCAAACATTGGTGAGAATCCAATGCCCCGAAACCCTAAGGGTTCCAGAGCCAGGTTCGTCCACTCTGGGTTAGTCGGGACCTAAGGCGAGGTCGAAAGGCGTAGTCGATGGACACAGGGTCAACAATCCCTGACTAAGATATGGGAGCATTGCTAGGGACGCATGAAAGATAGCCACACCCTGATTGGTTTGGGAGACGGTTACGACCGTTGCGTGGTGAATGTTAGTGCCAAGAAAAGCTAGTAATGTGATGAACATATGTTACCCGTACCCGAAACCGACACAGGTAGGGAGGTTGAGAATACCAAGGGGCGCGAGATAACTCTCTCTAAGGAACTCGGCAAAATGGCCCCGTAACTTCGGAAGAAGGGGTGCCCACGAGAGTGGGTCGCAGTGAAGAGATCCAGGCGACTGTTTACCAAAAACACAGGTCTCCGCTAACTCGAAAGAGGACGTATGGGGGCTGACGCCTGCCCAGTGCCGGAAGGTTAAGGAAGTTGGTCAGTGGTAACATGAAGCTGACGACCGAAGCCCCGGTGAACGGCGGCCGTAACTATAACGGTCCTAAGGTAGCGAAATTCCTTGTCGGGTAAGTTCCGACCCGCACGAAAGGCGTAACGATCTGGATGGTGTCTCAGAGAGAGACTCGGCGAAATAGGAATGTCTGTGAAGATACGGACTGCCTGCACCTGGACAGAAAGACCCTATGAAGCTTTACTGTAGCCTGGAATTGTGTTCGGGCTTCGCTTGCGCAGGATAGGTGGGAAGCGATGAACTTCTCCTTGTGGGGGGAAGGGAGCTAACGGTGAGATACCACTCTGGCGAAGCTAGAATTCTAACTCATCTCCGTGAGCCGGAGAGAGGACAGTTTCAGGTGGGCAGTTTGACTGGGGCGGTCGCCTCCTAAAAGGTAACGGAGGCGCGCAAAGGTTCTCTCAGCACGCTTGGAAACCGTGCGGCGAGTGTAAAGGCATTAAGAGAGCTTGACTGCAAGACCGACAAGTCGAGCAGGTACGAAAGTAGGCCTTAGTGATCCGACGGCGCAGCATGGAATGGCCGTCGCTCAACGGATAAAAGTTACTCTAGGGATAACAGGCTGATCTCCCCCAAGAGTCCACATCGACGGGGAGGTTTGGCACCTCGATGTCGGCTCATCGCAACCTGGGGCGGAAGTACGTCCCAAGGGTTGGGCTGTTCGCCCATTAAAGCGGTACGTGAGCTGGGTTCAGAACGTCGTGAGACAGTTCGGTCCATATCCGGTGCAGGCGTAAGAACATTGAGAGGAGTCCTCCTTAGTACGAGAGGACCGGGAGGAACGAACCGCTGGTGTACCAGTTATTGTACCAACAGTAGACGCTGGGTAGCCACGTTCGGAGCGGATAACCGCTGAAAGCATCTAAGTGGGAAGCCCACCTCAAGATGAGTGTTCTCACTACTTTAAGTAGGTAAGGTCACGGGCAGAACACCCGTTTATAGGCTCTATGTGGAAGTACAGTAATGTATGTAGCAGAGGGGTACTAATAGACCGAGGGCTTGACCTCAAACATCATTGGCATAATTCGCGTTACTTGCAGTCTTCAGGGTTTTGAACGATTATTGATAATTCTTTAATTTTCAATTATCAATTGTCAATTATCAATTCCCAACGGGTTTTCCTGGTGTCTATGGCGCGGTGGAACCACACTGATCCCTTCCCGAACTCAGAGGTGAAACGCTGTTGCGGCGACGATAGTTGAGGGGTTGCCCTCTGTCACAATAGCTCGATGCCAGGGCTAATATTATATCATAAAACCTCTCTTTTGATAAAGCAAAGAGGGGTTTTTGATATTTTGTACTTGACCTTCAGAAAGAAGTAAACTAGACAAGGGATAATTAGTTTAAAAATGGTGCAATTAGTGGCAATAATTATTAGATACTGCCACTAGAGATGATTATTAATAGTATGAAATTCGTTATTGCATTTGCTTGTCCAGGAAGTTTTAAGAACTAGGAAATTAAGGATCTTCTGGAAATACCCATTTTGGTGGTTCCATCATTTTTTTGCGGAGTCTTTCTTCTGCCATTTCTAGCATTTTATCTAAAGAAGTCTCTTCAATAAATTTGGAAGTTGCTTCTCTAAACTCAATATTGGGACATTTATCGCCTAAAATGCAACCGTTCACGCAAGCTTCAGCACAGTTAATTGTTTGCTCCACAGTAAATTCCTCTCTCAAGTACGGCGTTATTAACCTTTAGATAAATATTACTATTAAGTTTGTATGGTTGAAGTTATTCTTCCTATGACCTGTCACTTGTTATCTAAATTCCTATGTCTGAATTATTAACTCATACTGGAACGATCGCTGCTATTGCTACTGCTGTTGTCCCCCAACAAGGTAGTGTAGGTATTGTGCGGGTTTCTGGTGATCAAGCATTGGCGATCGCCCAAACTCTATTTTATGCACCAGGAAAGCAGGTGTGGGAAAGTCACCGCATCCTTTATGGTTTTATCCGTCAACCCCAAACAAAGCAAATTATTGATGAAGCTTTATTATTGATCATGAAAGCTCCCCGTTCTTTTACCCGTGAAGATGTGGTAGAGTTCCATTGTCACGGGGGAATTATGGCCGTGCAACAAGTATTGCAACTATGTTTAGAAAATGGTGCAAGGTTAGCGCAACCAGGAGAATTTACATTAAGAGCGTTTTTAAATGGTAGATTAGATTTAACCCAAGCGGAAAGTATTGCAGATTTAGTTGGTGCAAAATCTCCCCAAGCTGTACAAACAGCTTTAGCAGGGTTACGGGGAAAATTAGCGCAACCGATTAGAAATTTACGCGATCAATGTTTAGATATTTTAGCAGAAATTGAAGCCAGAATTGATTTTGAAGAAGATTTACCTCCTTTAGATGAACAAAGAATTATTCATGAAATTGATCAAATTAGTTTGGCAATTAATCAATTATTAGCGACAAAAGATAAAGGTGAATTATTAAGAACTGGGTTAAAAGTTGCTATTGTTGGTCGTCCGAATGTGGGAAAATCAAGTTTATTAAATGCTTGGAGTCAGAGCGATCGCGCTATTGTTACGGACTTACCTGGAACAACCCGTGATGTGGTAGAATCTCAGTTAGTTGTGGGGGGAATACCTGTACAGGTTTTGGATACTGCGGGTATTAGAGAAACAGCAGATCAGGTAGAGAAAATAGGGGTAGAGCGATCGCGTCAAGCTGCTAATAATGCTGATTTAGTGTTATTTACTATTGATGGTTCTGTGGGTTGGACAGATGCAGATCAGGAAATTTATGAACAAGTAAAACATCGTCCTTTGATATTAGTAATTAATAAAATTGATTTAATTTCAGAAACAGAAAAAGAAACTCTGAAATCTAGAATCCAAAATCCAAAATCTAAAATTGAAACTGCTGCTGCAAAAAATCAGGGTATTGATGATTTGGAAGCTGCGATTTTGGAAAGTGTGGAAGTTGGAAATGTGGAAGCTGCTAATATGGATTTAGCTATTAATCAAAGACAAGCAGCAGCTTTAACAAAAGCGAAGATTGATTTAGTACAGGTGCAAGAAACTATTAAAAATCAATTACCGTTAGATTTTTGGACTATTGATTTACGAGGTGCGATTTATGCGTTGGGAGAAATAACGGGTGAGGAGGTGACGGAATCGGTTTTAGATCGGATTTTTAGTAGATTTTGTATTGGTAAGTAAGTTTTGTATTTGTCAGAATCAGGATGTCCAGGATTTTAGGATTTACAGGATAAACTCACTAGATTTAATCAAAGTGCGTAACCTATCTTGCATTTCCGATGTGGATTTAATTTTTGATATTTATAAATAGTCTACTAATTCTAAAAACTCTTCCGATCTTTCAATTAGTAATTTTGCATCTTCAGGACTTAAACGTTCAGAACGATCATAATCTCCCTTTAACCGGATTTGTTCTGCATCAATTAGATAACGATGAAATTTAGGATCTATTTTACCAGTTCGCGCAAAAAGTTCCCCAAATTTACTAATTACAGCAGAGTGTTTACTAAAACTGAGATTTTCACCTACTAGAAATGCTTCAGCTATATAAAACATAGCATAATAAGCACGGGAAGCAGCAAAATCAGCGAGATTTTCACTTGCTAAAATTTTAGCTGCACGTAGACTATCTTGGGCTTTTTGCACTAGAAATTCTTGTTCTTTGTTCATAAAAATAAATACCTTCTTTTTTAATATTTTGTATTAGTATTGTTTGTTCTTTCTCAAAACGACTGAGGGAGTAAAACAGGTTAGAAATTACTACACTATATTTTAAACAAAGGGGACTAAGAAAAAAGCCGATTTTTTCAATTTCTTTGGTTGCTTGCACTAAATCTTTAAGTATAATTAAAACATCAAAATCTGATTCAGAAGTAGCATCACCACGCGCTTGAGAACCAAAAAGAATGACTGCAATTAACTGATCTCCATAAGTTTCGATCAAGTTATTGCATAATTCTTGCATAATTTCTTTTAGTTTTGGATGTCTCATTGTTTGCTAATATTTATAGTTGGAGATGTATCATTTTTGTCTGAATCAGGATATCCAGGATTAGAGGATTTACAGGATGTTTTTGAATAATTGTTTTTTGGATGTTGAGGATTTTTCAGGATGTTTTTGAATGATTGTCTTTAAATGATTATAAACCATCTATAAATTAGCATCCAGTACATCCTTTAATCCTGGTTATACTGATTCTGACCTTAATAATTTTCTGTAACCTTTAAATGTTAGAGTTTACAAGTCTTGACGCGAGATAAGACCCCCACAATCCACCCAAACACCCCCCAACCCCACCTCCACCCAACCCCAGGGAGGTGGCCAGGGAGGTGGCCTTCTGGTGCTTTTATATTAAAAGTAATATCGTTGTAGCACAACCACCTTCCTCCTTTTCTCCATCCTACCGTGTCCCCGAACTTCTCCCAGATTTTCTCATAATAACTTCTCGTTCCTCCTAAACCTTGATAAATTCGTTTCTGCACAGAAAATCCAAATTTACCATCACTGTATTTTAACCACAACTGGTCAATGGTGCGGAGGTCTGCACAAGGAAAATTATCAATATCTTCTACTCTTAACCAAGCTTCAGCTTTGCGTTTCGCAACTGCTAACATTACCCTTCTCGTTTCCTCATCTGCTTCTTTCCAATTGAGTGATTTTAGGTACTTTTCTAAGTTACTATAATCCATCCCATAGGATGATTTTAATGGTCGCTCATTTACGTTGACATCATCACTTAAACCAGGAAATAACCCCACCCATTCCTTCATACTTTGCGGACGGTTTTTAGGTTCTAATTCTAAACCCTTAACAATCGCTTGATTTAACTTATCACTAATCCTTGAATTTATCCTTTTTGGTTCTATTAAATCATTATTTAACATCTTCCTTGTTAAACAAGGTGTGGGAGTATCTCCAGTCACCAAATAAAACAAAGAAGCAGCTAAAGTATAAACATCTATACTTGCTGATTTTTCCGTTTCTAACATTTGTTCCCAAGGTGCAAAAGCCATATTAGCAGCTTGGTTAATACTTTGACTATTCACATTTCCTGCTAAACCAAAATCTATTAAAACTACAGTATTGCTATTTTCTCTTAATATCATATTACCAGGATGTGCGTCCCGGTGAATAATGCCATTTTCATGACAAAGAGATAAAGCATCAGCAATTTGTTTAATATAATTAATAGCAGTTGATTCTGATAAAATACCCTTATCTTGTACTAAATGATATAAATTTTCACCCTTCACAAAATCCATCACCAAACAAGGTAAATTATCCTCTTCAAAAAAATCTATAATTCTGACAATATTAGGATGATGAAATTGTGTAATATCGGCTAATCTTCTTCCTTCCTTGCGAAAACCTTCCACAAATTTAGGATAATTAGCATCTCTACACAACCGACTATTAGGAGTTTTAATAACAACGGGAAAATTCAAATCTTGATGTTTAGCTTTATAAGTAACACCAAAACCCCCAACACCAATTTCTGTTTCTATGATGTATTGGGGACGTTGTTTTAATGCTTTTCCTGGTTGTAGCATAAATAGGGTGATGATTGATTATGTCCGTGATCATAACACACTCCATAAGTATTAACACGATCAACAATCAAAAACATCCTGTAAATCCTCAAATCCTGGACATCCTGATTCAGACAAAATAAAGACATAAAATCAAACCATCAATTTATCAATAACATCCTGTAAATCCTCAAATCCTGGACATTCTGATTCTGACAATTTAAAAAAATCAAATCCCCTCTCAAAAATTGTGTATCTAAATAGTTTATTATTTTAAAATATCAAAACATTAAAACCCGACCAAAGTAAACCATGAAAAAATTACGGCAACTACCCCAAAAATTAATGTTACTCGGTTCAGGAGAACTAGGTAAAGAATTTGTCATTGCTGCACAACGTTTAGGTAATTATGTAATCGCAGTTGACCGCTATGCAAATGCTCCCGCAATGCAGGTTGCTGACTGTTCAGAAGTCATTTCTATGCTCAGTGCAGAAGATTTAGAAGCAGTAGTTACTAAACACAAACCTGATTTTATTATCCCAGAAATCGAAGCCATTAGAACCGAAAAATTACAAGAATTTGAACAACGAGGAATTACAGTTATTCCCACCGCAGCAGCAACTAATTACACAATGAACCGTGATAGAATTAGGGAATTAGCACATAAAGAATTAGGAATCAGAACCGCTAAATATGGTTATGCAGTCAGCTTAGAAGAATTGATTGCTATTTCTGAAGAAATCGGATTTCCTAATGTTGTGAAACCCGTAATGTCCTCATCTGGAAAAGGTCAATCTGTAGTTAATGATAAAACAGAAGTAGAAACAGCTTGGAAGTATGCAATTGAAAATTCTAGAGGTGATAGTCAAAAAGTCATAGTTGAAGAATTTATCAATTTTGAAATTGAAATTACCTTACTTACCATTAAACAATGGGATGCAGAAACTATATTCTGTCCTCCTATTGGCCACAGACAAGAAAGAGGAGATTATCAAGAATCTTGGCAACCTGCAAATATTTCTGATGATAAAATATTAGCATCTCAAGCAATAGCTAAAAAAGTAACTGATGCTTTAGGAGGTGCGGGAATTTTCGGAGTTGAATTTTTCATTACCAAAGATGAAGTTATCTTTTCTGAACTTTCACCCCGTCCCCATGATACCGGAATGGTGACATTAATTTCCCAAAATTTAAACGAATTTGAATTACATCTGCGAGCAATTTTAGGTTTACCTATTCCTAACATTGAACAATTAGGATATTCTGCAAGTGCAGTAATTTTAGCTTCAGCAAAATCAGATTCCATTGCTTTTACTGGTGTTGCTGATGCGTTAGCAGAAAAGGATGTAGATATTAAGTTATTTGGTAAACCTACCGCACATCCTTACAGAAGAATGGGAGTAGCATTAGCAAAAGGAAATGATGAAAAATCAGCGAGAGAAAAAGCGAAAGTAGCCGCCAATAAAGTCAAATTAGTTTAAATATAAAACTCCATTAGGGTGCGTTACGCTGTGCCTAACACACCCTACAATATACAGCAGGAGTCAGGAGTCAGGAGTAAAACTAGCTGTGTGTATAGGTTTCAATTTAGATTCTGTACTTTATTGATATGCAATCTGCTGTATAATAATACTTACTTTCATAGAAATGCTATAATAAAACAGTAACTCTAATAATTTTATAGGATAAATGTATGACTTCACCATTTCCAGGGATGAATCCCTATTTAGAAAATCCTGATTTATGGTCAGAAGTACATCATAGATTAATTACAGCGATTGCTATTGCTATATCCCCTCCTTTGCGTCCTAAATATCGCGTAGCTATAGAAAAAAGAACCTATAGAACTGACAGTGAAGATTCTCTGTTAGTTGGTATTCCCGATGTAACTATTTTATCAGTAAAACAAAAAACTCAAAAATCAGATAATTATACAGCAACAGCAACTTTATCCACAGAAACAGCAAATAAATCCGTCGATGTCACTTTACCCTTACCTTTAGAAATCAAAGAAGGATATTTAGAAATTAGAGAAGTTTCTACAGGTAAAGTAGTAACTGTAATTGAAGTGCTTTCTCCTACTAATAAAAGAACAAAAGAAGGTAGAAAATCCTATTTAGAAAAACGGGAGAACATACTACAAGGTGATACTAATTTAGTAGAAATAGACTTAATTAGGGCTGGGGAAAAAATGCCTATGATTACCCATATTGCTGATACAGATTATCGAATTTTAATTGTTAGGTCTTATCGCTTACCATCGGCACAACTATTTGCATTTAGTGTCAGAGAAACTATACCTAATTTTACTATTCCTCTACAAAAAGGGGAACAGGAAATAGAAGTGAACTTGCAGGATTTGTTATTAGAAATATATGAACAAGCAGGATTTGATTTAACCTTAGATTATAATATTCCTCCTGTACCAGATTTATCTGTGGAAGCTCAAGAATGGATGGATAAATTATTAAGAGAACAAGGAAGAAGAGGTGAAAGCTAAATATAGATACAGCATATTTCATACCAGTGAGGTACAAACTCAAATCATAAAACCCTTGTGGAACAGGCATCCTGCCTGTTAACCTTGTACCTCATTTACCTCGAAACTGCTGTAGGTCAGGGTGTGTGAGCGATCGCCTAACCCACCAAATAAATTATCAATATAAATTATCAATCAAAATCCCAAATCTACAGCAATACGATGAGCGCAAGCAAACCCAGAAAACGCCACAGCATTTAAACCCTGACCCGGAAACGTGCTATCACCCACACAATAAAGATTAGGTATAGCAGTACGGTTAAAAGGCATACCTAACAACCCCCGTAATTTCCTCCGGGGTATGGGTCCATAAGTCCCATCAACCCGACCTAAAAACCGCCGATGGGTTAGGGGTGTTCCCACTTCCATATAGTCCAAAACCGCATCTAAACCGGGGAAAATTCGCTCTAATCTCTCAATAATTTCCCCTGCTGCTTGTTCTTTCTTGTAATTATACTCTTTCGCGCTCATTCCCTGCCAATCACTAATCCAAGCTGGTGTAAAAGCATGAATAATGTGGTATCCTGTTGGGGCTAAACTCGAATCTAGTAATGTAGGAATAGATACAAACATCGTCCCTGCTGCTGATTCCATTTTTTCCCAGTCTTCTAAAATAATATGATGACATTCTGTACCTTGAGATAATACAGATGCTTCTAACCCTAAATGCAAACTTAAAAAACTGGGTGATTTTTGATATCTCTGCTGCCAATTTTTCTCATTAGGTGGTATTTGTTCTTTTGGTAGTAATTTTTCAAAAGTGTCCCATCGCGTAGCATTAGATACAATTTTTTTAGCATGATAAACTTCACCTGTTGCTAATTGTACACCAATAGCTTTACCCTGCTTAGTGATAATTTTTGTCACCCTGGCTTGATATTCAATTTTACCACCACATTTTTCTAAACCTTCTGCTAATTTTTGGGCAATTTTTCCTACTCCACCTTGAGGATAATTAACTCCCCCATAATGTCGATCAGAAAATACCATTCCTGCATTAATCATTGGTGTCATATTAGCAGGAACTACAGACCAACAATAACATTCAATATCAATGAATTTTAATAATAACGGATCTTTAATATATTTGCGGGCTATGTCGCCGACATTTTGCGGTAAGTATTGGGCTAAACCTAAGCAAGCTAAGGGGTTTTGCCAGAATACTCGCATGACATAACCGAGTTCTTCTAATGATAACAATTCTATGCTATTCAGGCAATTAAATATTTTTTGACATTCGTTATAAAATTTGCGAATCCCTTTTTCTTCATGGGGAAAATAGGCAATTAAATTTTGTAAAAATTTCTCGTAATTTTGATCAACTTTAATATCTAAATTATCAGGTAAATGATAATGAATTTGGACAGGATCAGGGATGGTTTCTAAGTGAACATTGACTGCATCTAAAGCACGGGTGAGTAAGTTGGTTGTTCCTTTTTTGCCAAAACCAAAAATCATGGAAGCACCAACATCAAAAGTATATCCTTGATGTTGAAAATAACCTGCACTTCCACCGGGAATTAAATAACGTTCTAAAACCAGGACTTTCACGCCTTTAGCTGCTAACTGGGTGGCTGTGACTAAACCCCCAATACCAGCACCGATAATAATAACATCAAACATAATTAATTGGTAATTGGTAATTGGTAATTGGTAATTGGTAATTTATTATGAATTATAATTCTTAATTTGTAAATCTTAGAATCTGTTAATTTGTCTGAAAGCTGACTGCTGATAGCTGAAAAAAAGAGGGACAAGCCGCTATTACTGGCCAATCCCGTCTGCCGATCCTTTAAAGAGAGGAGAACACTATAAATAATATATCCTTGATTGAGAATATCTGTCAACTACTAATGAAAATTTTTGGCAATAATTTGAAGGCGATCGCACAAATGCCGGAAATACATAGATTTTCTACAGC
Source organism: Sphaerospermopsis torques-reginae ITEP-024 (assembly GCF_019598945.1). NCBI lineage: Bacteria > Bacillati > Cyanobacteriota > Cyanophyceae > Nostocales > Aphanizomenonaceae > Sphaerospermopsis > Sphaerospermopsis torques-reginae. The sequence continues at coordinate 486,639 of NZ_CP080598.1, forward strand.
CATAAATGAGCCTATCTAACCAATGCACAGGCGGGAAAGAGTATGATGGTGGTTCAGTTCCTTGATAGTGACAGGCTGCTTTCTGAACTATGACACAACAATTGCTGGTTTATGTCCCACCCCATCCCCTGATCAAACACTGGCTGGCGGTAGCTCGTGATGCTGCTACGCCTTCGGTTTTGTTTCGCTCCGCCATCACTGAGTTAGGCAGATGGCTAACTTATGAAGCAGCGAGAGAGTGGTTGCCAACGCAAGACACGGTAGTTAATACTCCCTTAGCGCCTTGTGCAGCAACATTTATTGATCCACAAGTACCAGTGGCAGTTGTACCGATTCTCCGGGCTGGGTTAGGCTTATTAGAGGGAGCGCAAACGGTATTACCTTTAGCAAAAGTTTACCATTTGGGTTTAGTGCGAAATGAGGAAACCTTAGAACCCTCTTGTTATTTGAATAAACTACCAGAGAAATTCGATCCAGAAACCAGGGTGTTAATTACCGATCCCATGTTAGCAACAGGAGGATCTATAATGACAGCAATGGCAGAATTGACACAAAGGGGTGTTGATCCGGCGTTAACGCGAATTGTTTGTGTGGTAGCTGCACCACCAGCTTTGCAAAAATTGAGTGCTGCTTATCCTGGTTTAACAGTTTACAGTGCCATTATTGATGAAACGGTTAACGAGCAGGGATTTATTTTACCGGGCTTAGGAGATGCAGGCGATCGCATCTTTGGGACTTGACGAAGGCAGGAGGCAGAAGGCAGAAGTCCGTTTTTGTTATGGGTATTAATCACCCACTGCAAAAACTTTGCACCTGAAAAAGCGGGGTTTTAGACCCAATTGTTTCGATAATTAATAAAATTGCTGAAAATTGGCTGCTTGTGGTTTCTTTGTTCAAGGCGGTGAAAATATGAGTCAAAAAGATGGTTTTGCCAGTGGTTTTTTACTAGGAACTATTGTTGGCGGTGTAGTTGGCGGCGTTTTAGGTGCTGTGCTGGCATCTCGACGGGATACAGTGGAAGAGGAAGAGATAGAAATCAACAATGGTTCTGTGACAGCGGGTAAAGTTCCAGCTAGAAGAAGACGGCAGATGAGATCCGCTGGTGGTGAAGATTGGGAAATGGAAACAGCAAGGCGATCGCTGGAAGATAAAATCGCTCAACTCAATGCCACAATTGATGATGTGCGAAATCAGTTGAGCAATGTTAATGGTAGTTCATCTCCAACCGCTGAACGCTCTATGTCCCAAGACTCTTAAACAACGGCTATATCATAGCAAAAAACCTATTTTGGTAGATGTCGCTGTTATTTGCAGACGCTATGACATTAGCTCCATTACAATCAAGAAATAAGACAGCGTTTAGCTTTTACCACAAAAATAACCCATCTATGTATTTACTGATTAACACTCTCAATACTTTCATCACTATCTATAGCTCTTTGCTAATCATTCGGGTTTTATTAACCTGGTTTCCCCAAGTCAACTGGTATAACCAACCATTTGCAGCCTTGAGCCAGATTAGTGACCCCTATCTTAATCTATTTCGTTCAATTATCCCCCCATTGGGTGGTATGGATTTTTCGCCTATCCTAGCTTTCCTTGCACTCAATGTTGCTAGTAGTTTAATATCTGGTCTTGTTCCTTTAGTCCAGGGATTTTAAATCATTTCTGCTCATTTCGGTAATTACCCGGTCTGATATCAGCCGGGAATGTATTGTAAAAATATAGGATTTGCTGAAAAAGTCTTTTCGTGGAGGCAGGGAATAGGGAGGAAAATTTTAGATTTTAGATTTTAGATTTTAGATTGGAGTTAACAAAAACAATCCAAAATCCAAAATCCAAAATCCAAAATCAATAACTCCTGACTCCTGCCTCTTATCTTCGCACCTTACCGCTAAAACCAGATGCTTTAAATTGCTTGAGTTGTAATGGAGTTGGTTGGTTTGCAGGTACAGAAATTCTTAACTCAAAATTACTAACACCAGGTGGTACTTCAGGAATAGAACCTAGACGGGTGCGGTTTTGGAGTATGGGGTTATTGTTAGCATCATAGATGCGTCCGTAGATATCTGCATCATAGACTGTTTTATAAGTGCTGTTTTCAGCTTTACCAGTGACAATAAAGCAATTAGCAGACCCTGAACCATTGCTAACAACAGCACCTTGCGCTAATTCTGGTGGACAATCTTGGTATGATAAGTCAGATAGTTTAATTTGTGTTAAAGCTTGGGCAGGTAAGGTAAAAACCCAAGAGCAGAAAACTAATAAACAAGAGATTAATATTAGCTTGAGTGATAGCTTGAGTGAGTGCGATCGCATAAAACACAAAGTAAATTTACAAAAAGTATACAAAATTTTTATTTTCCAATTACCGAAAATTCCCTATTTTTTAATGAGAGAGTGGAATTTAATTTTGCAATAATTGTATCAATAGACCATTCTTTGCACCAGCTTATGAATCCAGATGAGATTGAAGCAGTCTTGCAAACAGCATTTAGTCGTTGTGATGCTGCTGACTGTCCTCTCACTGATATGCAGAAACAAATATTGCTGCAAGTAGTCGAACAGATTCAGAGAAGCTTAACTTCTAAGCTATCAGATACTAACAACCCTTTGGATGAACTCACCCCAGAGGAGTTAGAAGCGTTTTTAGAGTTTGTCAAAGCAGAGGAAGCACAAAACCGCACTTGGAAAGTACAATTACTTAATGATTGGCTTTTAGCACAAGATTCGGGAAAAGTCCAGTTTATTCGCCAACGTTATGGTTTACAGTGGTTAAATCGGGTGCAAGCATATCATTTTGATAAGTATGCTTATTTGGAAGAAGCATTAAAACTGAAAATAGGCGATCGCATTGAAGTTTCTAATGCACTATGGGAATGGATACCAGAAGATGATTTATCTCAAAAAGAATGGTTTCCCTGTATGGTGATTAAAATTGATGAAGTTGTTAATAGTAATGACAGTTTTAGTATTTGTCAAATTCGGTTTTTTAATGGTAGTGAATATGAAATACCCGGTGTTTATGAATGGAATCGGTATAATTGGCGGTGGCCTAAAAAGTAAATATCATTTAATATCATTTACCCAGATACCAGACTTATTAAATAAGTCCAGTATCTATCAATTTTAATTTGATTTTGACTTATTTATTAAAGTAAACAACCAGGAAGATATTAATATTTTATACAATTTTATAGCATTAAATTAGACATATTGTAAAATATTATCTATAGCTAAAACATTTGAATTTTGAGATTATTAATTATGGTCAATCAGTTATTTTATGGTGATAATTTGCAGGTTTTGAGAAAACACATCAAAGATGAAACTGTGGATCTTTGCTATATTGATCCGCCCTTTAATTCTCAACGCAATTATCACCAAATTTATAATAATATTGGTAAAGAAGATAAAGCACAAACCCAAGCTTTTATTGATACATGGACATGGGATGATCAAGCTAATCAAGGTTTAGCAGAAATTCAAGAAAACTATTTAGGACATTTTACTGCTCAAAGCATAGATTTAATTTCTGGATTAACCAAAGTTCTGGGTAAAGGAAGTCTATTAGCTTATTTAGTTAACATGACTTTAAGAATAGCAGAAATACACCGAGTTTTGAAACCTACAGGTAGTTTTTATTTACATTGTGATCCTACAGCTTCCCATTATTTAAAAATTATTATAGATGCTATTTTTTGTTCTCAGGGTGGAGATTTCAAAAATGAAATTATCTGGAAACGTACATCAGGACATAGTGATTCTGGTAAATATGGTAATGTTCATGATGTAATTTTTTACTATTCCAAAAGTTTGAAAAATACCTGGAATCAAGTATATCAAAAATATGAACAAAATTATATTGATAAATATTACAGATATCAAGATGATGATGGGAGAAAATGGATGTCAGGTGATTTAGGTGCTGCTGGTTTAGCTGGAGGCGGTTATCAATATGAATGGAATGGAGTGACAAAACTGTGGAGATGTCCAAAAGAAACAATGGAAAAACTTGACAAAGAAGGGAGAATTTACTAGCTTATTGTGGTTGTGGAACAACAGTAGCAGTATCACAAAGATTAAATCGTCAATGGATAGGAATTGATATTACTTATCAAAGTATTAGTTTAATTCTGAAAAGATTAGAAGACTCTTTTGGGAAACAAGTATTAGAAAATATTAAAATTAGTGGTATTCCCAAAGATATGCAATCTGCGGAAGCACTAGCATTAAAAAAAGACGATCGCACTCGTAAAGAATTTGAAAAATGGGCAATTTTAACCTATACTAATAATCGTGCTACCATTAATCAAAAAAAAGGAGCAGATAAAGGAATTGATGGAATAGCGTATTTTACAGGAGACAAAAACGAACCAGAAAAGATAATTTTACAAGTAAAATCTGGTCATGTCAAATCTGGAGATATTAGAGATTTACAGGGAACAATAATCCTAGAAAGTGCAGCATTAGGGATTTTAATTACCTTAAAACCACCGACAAAAGACATGATCAAAACTGCAAAAGAAGCAGGAATATATCAAAGTCGTTATATGAGTCAAGCTGTAGATAAAATTCAGATGATCACAGTACAAGAAATCATTGAATCACAAAAAAGATTAGATATGAGATTAAGTTTAGAAGTTTTGAAATCTGCGGAAAAACAAAAGGAAGTGAAACAAACACAATTAGAACTTTTTCGGGAGGAATAACTGTTTTCAGTAAAACAATAATACGGTTTTATTCATTTAAATAATCATCAAGTCTGGATATTCATAAAAATTAATGCGTAAAGTATTTGCTGATTCTAGTATTCTCATTGCTGGTTCTGCTTCGCGGACAGGAGCTAGTCGTGGTGTATTAACAATGGCAGAGATAGGTTTATTTCAATTAGTGATATCAGAGCAAGTTTTAATAGAGTGTGAAAGAAATATCAGTAAAAAATTACCTGATGCTTTACCTAGTTTTTTACAGTTAAGCTTAAAATAATTGTCAACTGTCAATTGTCAATTGTCAATTAATCACCTCACCAACTGCATCGCATCATTAAAAAACTGCCGACATAAACCTTTAGTGACAAAAATAGTCGTCAACAAATTAACCACAGCTACCATAAAAATAATTAAAATTTCATAAGAAACCGCTTCTAATGCAGATACTCCAGCTAATAATTGTCCACTGGTAAAAGTGGGTATTGTCACCATGCCAATTAACATCATTTGATTTAAAGTAGGAACCAATGCAGCTTTAATTGCATCCTTGCGATAGTGACTAACAGCTTGCTGGGGTGTTGCACCTAAACTGAGGTGTGTTTCTATTTCTGTAGGAAATTGATTAATAGTGCTAACTAGCCTTTCTCCGGCTACTGCTGCGGCATTCATAGCGTTACCGATCAATATACCACCCAAAGGAATTAAATAACGGGGTTCATACCATCTGTCAGGTTGGATAATCAAAAAATTGGTGTAAAGTAAGGTGAATGACGTACTAGCAAAAATCACTACCCAAACTAAAGGCAGTAGCAAAGGAATTTTTTGACTGATGCGGTTTCGTGCGACAATCGCCGTAATTGTGAGAATGATTGTGAAAATTCCCACAACAGCCCAAACATTGTCAACAGCAAAAATGAAGTCTAAAACGTATCCTAATACTATAAGTTGGAGGATGGTTCTACCGGTGGCTAATGCTAGGTTTAACTCTAGTCCTAATTTTTCCCAGACAGATAAACCAATAGCGATCGCCATTAAACCCACAGCTAACACTAAATCTACAATATCCAATTTAATCAAATCCGGCATGGTTTCTTTATTTCCTGAGATAGTCTACAGGCAGGAGGCAGAAGTACAACCTATTTTAGTCCTAGTTTTAGGATCAATTAATGTCGTAAATTAATGTCATAACTACCCTGTATACTGCTATATCACCGTTAAAAGTGTATCTTTTGAATCTCTTGATAAAATAACAACTATGATCCAAAGTGTAAATTCCGTTCCTGCATTTGATATAAAACAGCAATATGCCGCTATTGAAGCCGAAGTCAGTCATGCTGTTTTAGAAGTTCTCAGTTCTGGCCGTTATATTGGTGGTCCTGCGGTAGAAGGTTTTGAACAACAGTTTGCAGCTTATCATGGTGTGACGGAATGTGTAGCCTGTAATTCCGGTACTGACGCTTTATATCTGGCTTTACGTGCTTTAGAAATTGGTGCAGGTGATGAAGTTATTACCACACCTTTTAGCTTTTTTGCTACCACCGAAGTCATAACTGCTGTCGGTGCAACACCTGTTTTTGTAGATATTGATGCCACTACCTTTAATTTAGATGTCACCCAAATAGCCGCAGCAATTACACCCAAAACTAAAGCTATTATCCCCGTTCACCTGTTTGGTTTACCAGTGGATATGACAGCTTTAATGGCGATCGCCAACTCTCATAATTTAGCAGTAATTGAAGATTGCGCTCAAGCCACCGGTGCAAGTTGGGAAAATCAAAAAGTCGGTAGTATTGGACATATTGGATGTTTCAGCTTTTACCCCACCAAAAACCTTGGAGGTTGCGGTGATGGAGGTGCAATCACAACTAACGATAGTGCGATCGCTGCTAAACTGCGGATATTACGAGAACATGGCAGCAAAGTTAGATATATTCACGAAGAAATCGGAGTTAACAGTCGTTTAGATGCCATTCAAGCAGTCATCCTCCAAATCAAACTCCGCTATTTAGACACCTGGAACAAACACAGACAAAAAATAGCAACATATTATTATCAATACCTCAGTCAAATTCCTGGCATTACTCCCCCCCAAGAATTATTAGGAGGAGAAGCAGTTTGGAATCAATATACCATCCGCGTTTCCAGCCAAGAAAGAAACGGAGCAAGTTCCAAATATCGGGACTGGGTGCGGACACAACTGCAAGAAAAGGAAGTCAGCACCATGCTTTACTATCCCCGTCCTTTACACCTACAACCAGTTTATGAAAATTTAGGCTATCAACCAGGACAACTACCAATATCCGAGCAAGCTTGTCATGAAGTTATCGCTTTACCCATGTTCCCAGAACTCACCCAAGAACAACAAGATAAAGTCATTTATGCCTTAAAAGACTGTTTAAGTTAGAAGAGGTGACAGGTGACAGTTAAGAGGGAGGGGTAACAAACTTCTCCCCAACTGAAATTTTAATTTCTCTCTGCGTCTCTGCGTGAAATAAAAAAATGCGACTTAACAATAAAAAAAGCGAATAAACATATTTTACCGCAACTCAGAAAATCATATTTTTATAACCCTAACTTATCTTAAAGTAGCATCTGTTTACATATTCAAATATTACAACCATTTTCCCTTAACATTTCTTAATTTTTTATTGAGAATTATTTTTATTTATCTACGGTATTGCAATAGTTTCCGGCATTTGCTATAATTTTCCCAAATTTCACAATAAGGGTAAGTATGTCAAATTTTCTAAACATCAAAAATTGCCATCTTTTAACCCTTGATATAAAAATATTTGCAAAATCTATACTTAAATCATCTTCAAAAAACACTGAGAAAAAATAGATGTTACTTGCACCAATTTTAGGGGTAAACTTATCTGAAAAACCGAATAGTACAAATAAACTCTTGACAAAAAAATATTTATAACCATCTGCGTCTATCTGCGTTCATCTGCGTTTTTTGTATCCAGGAGTTTGTTCAAGGTAACAGGAAGCAGGAGAGAACAAAATTTTTATCTGTCACCTGTCACCTGTCACCTGCCTTTTATGCAAAAGTGCGATCGCTCACAGTTGCTAAAGCTTCTACTAAACCACGCACAGCAGCGATCATGGCAATTTCGCTATTGAGTTGGTTAATAGCAGAACCCACACCCACACCAGCCGCACCAGCAGCAACAGCCAGAGGTGCAGTCACATTAGAAATACCAGAAGCACACAAAACAGGTACAGAAACAGCGCGGGAAATTTCATAAGCAGCCGCTAAAGTGGGAGCAGCTTTTTCAATCAAACCCAAAGTACCGGGGTGAACGGGTTGACTGCTAGTACCGCCTTCAGTTTGGATGATATCAGCACCAGCTTTTACCAAATCTTCAGCCAGTTGTACTTGCTGATCCAAAGTCAGGATATGGGGAACAGTCACAGATAAAGTGATGTTTGGTAACAAAGCGCGAGTTTGGTGAGTTAACGCCAAAACTTCATCAGCTTCAAATCTGCGACCTTGTGCGTAAAAAGAATCAAAATTACCGATTTCAATTAAATCAGCACCAGCAGCAACAGCTTCTACAAATTTTTCTGGTTCAACAGCGGAAACACAAACAGGTAATTTAGTCAAGCTTTTAGCTAAATGTACCAAAGCCGCATCAGCAGCGATATCAACAAAAGTCGCACCACCCAGATCAGCCGCTTTCACAGTAGCAGCAACACTTTCAGCGTTAAAATTATTTAAACCGCTAATTACTTTTAAAACACTGCGGTTAGCAAATGCACGTTGCAAATTAGGAAGCATAGTCATAATATCTGATTTTGAACCTATTGAGGTAAGAATTATACACTATTTGGGGGATTTGGGAATAGGGCTTGGGGAATAAGGAACAGGAAATAGGTAAAATTACCAGATATTTCTCAGAATTTAATCTACATATTGAATATTAAAACTTTCAACAAATTTACTTTCTTTAGATTTTAAATACTCATCTCTTTGAGAAACAAAATCATCTATTTTCCCCTGTTTATATAAAGTAACCATTTCTTCTGTTATAAAATGCTTTTCTAAAACATCAGGTTGAGAAGTGTTAATAAAGTTAGCTAATGTTTTTTTCTCAGGTGATAGATCAAATTCAGAAGATAATCTCAAAATTATATTACCTGGAGTTCTATCCTTTTTAGAAGAAATAAAAATTTCCTTTATTCCTTCCATATCTTGAGGTTCACTATTACCAAGAATTGATTTTAAATAAAATAATTGTAATGCTTTAGGTCTAACTCCTGTAAAATTTAATTTACTTGGATACTTAGCTGTAGTAAATTCCATATCCTCATTAACTCTATAAATGTATTTGACATTCCTTAGATAAATCTTGATTAGTATTTTTGTCTGTAAACTTAGTAGGAATAAATCCTTTAAATTCACACTCATACTCTATTTGAGTATTTTTATCATAGTATTTGTCATCTCTTAATTCAATCTCAATTTCTATTATATCATCTTTATATTTCCATTCATAAATTTATAAAGCATAGCTATCTCTTTTACCATATTTAGTATATTTGTCTCTCAAAGCAACTTCTATCACCACATTATTTTTATAAAAAATCTGAAAATTTAAAAAACCACCTGATTTATTTCCAAAAAATAAATTCTTAAACTCTTCACCTAATTCCACTCCTTTATTGTTTAGTAAAATCGGTTCATTAATATCTCCATTAAGCGAATTTTCCAGCAAAGTAAATAATTTAGCAATAGAACTTTTACCAGAACTATTTTTACCAATCAAAATAGTAATTGGTTTTAATTGCATTGTCTGTTTTTCATAAAATGCTTTGTAATTTTCAAAAGAGACTGATTTTATTTTTACCATGATTAATAAACCTTATAAATTAATGTTCGGATTCTCAGAAATGAATGGTTCAGTAGTATAAATGCGATCGCTGCTGACTCCCAGCAACCGCACCCCTACCGTACCAGCATCATTTACCCGCACAGACTCCGTTTCCAAAGTCACAGGCAAAGGTGTAATTAATAACTCTCGTTCTTCTCCTGTTAAGGATATTACACCTGCTATATAAAACCTAGACAAAGCTAGACTTTACTTTCTACTTCAACGGGAGCATGGGAGCGGTTATCCCTCAGTAGACTTGCACGCTGTAGCCCAACGCGACTTTCTCAGGTTAAGATTTGGAAACAGACTATCACTATCAATGCTTGGTTTTCGCGTCGGTAATAGTCTGATTCAATACTTGATATCTGAGGATTATATATCAAGTTGGCATTTTTCTGAGCTAACTTATGTCCATTTTTGTCAACATAAGTATATTATTGTCTATAAAATGGTCAACTTAGGACAAGCTCTTCTTGTAACCAAAGCTTTGTCACCATAGACTGTGACAGATACAATCTGGCTTTGTATTGTTTTACGCCAAGATGATAATTCCGAGTTTACCATTGCCAGTTTTCCACCATGTTTAACAGTTATCAGCTATCAGTTGTCAGTTACCAGTTATCACTGTCACCTTTTGCCTGTTCACTGGTTTAATAGTTATGTTGGTTAATTGTCAATGGTTTCCTGTTTCACCGTCAAGCAGTAAGGAAGTTTTGAATGTAAATTTGATGCAAATTTTATGACGGAAATTGCTCAACCTTAATACTGAGAGGAGCAATTTCCTGTTCCACAATTTTCCTTGCTGCTTCTAGCAGATACTCGTAATAAGTACGAGCAACAATAGATAATTGTTTACCTGCTGGATAAGCTATATACCAAGTCCGCTTAATGGGAAAATGCTGTACATCCAAAATACTAAACTCATGGGCATCCGTCAACAAAGTGTGACGAGATAACACCGAAATTCCCAAGCCTCCAACTATAGCCTGTTTTATAGCTTCATTACTCCCTAATTCCAATTTTACCTTGACCTTGACCCCATGTTCGTCTAAGAGACTCTGCACAGCGCGGCGTGTACCCGAACCAGGTTCCCGCATAATAAACGGTTCTTCTCCCAGTCGTTCTATAGGAATATTTTTTTCCTTGGCTAAGGGATGTCCAGCAGGAGCAAAAACCACCAAAGGATTTTCCAAAAAAGCCTCAAAATTGATATCCAAATGATCTGGAACTTGACTCATAATATACAAGTCATCCAAATTACCAATCATCCGATCCAAAATACCTTCATGATTTGTCACCTGTAGCGAAATATCAATTCCCGGATACTGTTGGCAAAACGGACCCAACAAACGGGGAATAATATATTTAGCTGTGGTAATCACCGCCAACCGCAATTGACCTTGTTTTAGCCCTTTCAAATCTGCTACAGTCATTTCAAACTGGGCTATAGTCTCAAAAATCTGGCGACAAGTGGCAAATAACTCATGTCCCGCTTCTGTCAAAAATAAGCGTTTTCCCACCTGTTCAAACAATGGCAACCCGACAGATTTTGTTAGTTGCTTGATTTGCATTGATACAGTCGGTTGGGTGAGAAATAACTCTTCAGCAGCACGGGTAAAGCTACCGTGTCTGGCAGCGGCCTCGAACACCTTCAACTGGTGCAGTGTCGCTTGGTTCAAGGTGATTCTCCTCTAATAGCAGTTAATAGATAACTTAATTTGCTAGTTGTGTTAGAAGTTCAGAAGTTCAGAAGTTCAGAAGTTCAGAACCAAGAATTAAGTTTTTCCCCTACACCCCTACACCCTGACTTTTTTGTAACTAGCAACTTGAGTCAGATATATTAGTCAGCAGTAAGATTATAAAAACTCTTGTTTTACAAAGATTGTAGAAGTTGAGATGATCCTCATTATCTGCCGACTGCTATATATATTTAGTATTACTGAACACTGCAAAATTGTGTAGTGGCACACAAAGTTATGAGTGTAAGTATAGGTAAAAGTCTATCCTCGCTATCAGAAGTGTAGTATTGGACTTATGGAATTGAAAAGATATGATCAAAACAACACAAAACGTAAGATTCCTTCTAACCCTAGATGAATGCTGAATATCGAAAATATAGCATCAGGCAAGAGGCAAAAAGCAAGAGGCAAAAGGCAAAAGTAAAACCCTTGTCATAAATAGGTTTGAGTTTTCCATAATGCCTTAATCTTCTTGTCCACAGCTACATTTAATTGACTCTTCACCATTCATCATTCATCAATCCAAAGTTCTTCCTTAACTTTTACAGGCAATTTTGCTAAATCAGGTAATTCCACTGCTTCTGCATCGACAATTTTATCCTTGATATTCAAGGGTATATTCACTGGTTGACGTTCTTCCACCCAGCAACTAGCTATCGGTAAAGTTTGTTCCAACTCATCCAAAGGTCGCGGAATCACCATGACAGCGTTTAACTCACCAATCCTTTCTGCCTCATACATTCCCGCTTCTACAGCAACAGCCACATTAGCCACTGTACCCCGAATAATGGCAGTACATAAACCCGCACCGATTTTTTCATAGGAAGCTAAATGGACATCTGCTGATTTCAGCATAGCATCACAAGCCCCTACCATTGCCGGAAAACCACGAGTTTCGACCAAACCAATCGCTTGATTACTCAAACGGCTGTAACTGCCATCCTCCATTATTTGCGTGAGACGGTTAATAGGTAGAACTATATCCAAATTGGGATAAGGCCGAGGAATAACCAAACTAGACACCAATTGTCCAAACTGTTCTGCTGTTTGTACACCAGCTTCTACAGCTAGACGCACATCAGCAATATTACCCCGAACAATAGCCGTACAGTGACCACTACCAATTTTTTCATAGCCGACTAAATGAACACCAGCCGACTTGAGCATCATATCAGCCGTGCCAACAATAGCCGGAAAACTGAGAGTGGATACCATACCCAAGGCTGCATCCTTGAGGGGATCGCGGCGACGTGGTGCATGGATGGTACTAAGAGAGCGTTGGTTGTATGTTTCCATCATAAATTCACCAGGATTCTCGCAAAGGCAGACAACTAACAAATAACACTTACTCTGAGGAATTTTCAGAGTTTTGGTTGCTCAAGGGTTGCCGATTGGGAAACAATGTAGTCAATAGTCTATTAATGCTTCCTTGTCCATATATCTGTGTTCCAAAAATTTGAGAACTTTCTGTGTTAGCTGGACTTGGTTCGGGTTCTTGAGTGTTAGTTGCTTGTGAACCTGGGAGATTTGTTTCTGTGGGGGTAGAGTCAGTAACTAGGGGAGTTTCTGCAACAGGAGGTGACTGGCTTTTAGGAATGGGAGAAGGTGGAGGTACGGAAATAGATTCTTGTTTAAAATCCACAAAAGCCGCAGCAGAAAATTGAGTATAAGTAACTACGTTTTCCTTGGGTGTTTCAGGTTCTGCTTCTGGGGGATTTTTCTCAGTGGTATCAGAGGCCGTTTCTACCTCCTGTTGATTTTGATTTTCATCAATTTGCCGACTGCTATCTCCCAGAATTGAACCTGATGGTACTACTTGCTCCGGTGCGACGGAACAGTTAAACACTGTCGTAGCAGCACCGATACAAGCATTAGCCCCAATTTTGCCTTGGCCAACCATCAAAAAGCCGGCTCCCAGGTTTGCTCCTGCTTCTATTTCTAGGATACCCTCATTGACTTGGAGAATTGACCCCATGCCAATACATACTCCAGGACCAATAATAATTTTACTGTTGGCAGCTGCTTGGAGTATTACCCCTGGTGCTATTACTGCACTGGGATGAATATTCACTTCGCCACTAATATAAGAATCAAATTTGTCGCTGAGGCGAAGCAACGGCACAGACATGGATTTTCTTACCTCGGAAGCCGGAAAAATTAATGTTGAATATTTTGAGATAGGTCGGTGGGGGAAGCAGGGGAAGCAGGGGAAGCAGGGGAAACAGGGGAAGAAAAATTAATTCTTTATTCTTAAATTCTCTTGACTCCTGACTCCTGGAAATACTGTCACCTGTCACCTGTCACCTGTCACCTAAAATTATGGACGCTGAATAATTGCTTCTAATACGCGGCGTTTTGCTGCGGTGTCAATACCAATTAAACGCACGTATTCACCGGGATATTCAGAGAGGCAAGCTTCCACAGCAGCGATCGCATCTCTTTCTGTTCTGGCTTCAATTTGTCCGGCACTCGCCCAAGTTCCTGTACGGAAACGGCGCTGGTCTACGTGTTCCAGGCTAATTTTCAACCCACCTTGTAACAACTGTCTCAGTTGATCTACTACTTCTGCACTCAACCGGGTACTGGTTGCGGTTGCAGTTGCGGTTGTAGTTCCACCACCATAAGAAGCTGCTGCTGGTTTCGCTGTGCCAGAAGATACTACTTGACCGTTAGGACGCTGGATAATGGTTTCCAATACGCGACGTTTAGCTTTGGTGTCAATGCCAATTAAACGTACATATTCCCCCTGATGGGAAACCATACAATCTTCTAACGCTGCTACTACCTCATTAGCAGAATTTGTTTCAATGGGTTGGCAGTTTTGCCATGTACCTGTACGGAAACGACGCTCATCCACGTGTTCTGTACCAATTTTGTAGCCATTAGCCAAAAGTTGGCGAATTTGGTTAATGGTTTCGGCACTGAGGCTACCACTGGCAACAGCACCGTTACCATTACCATTGCCGTTGTAGCTGCTGTAAGATGTAGCCGCCGGAGCTTTAAAGCTAGATGTACCGTTGCTAACTACACCATCAGGACGTTGAATGATGGTTTCTAATACCCGTTTTCTACCATTGTCAATGCCGAACAACCGCACGTACTCGCCACTGTGGTCTACTAAACAAGATTCTAAGGCTGCGATCGCTTGCCCTAATGACCGGGTTTCAATAGCCTTACAGCTTTGCCAAGAACCTGTGCGGAAACGTCTTTGATCTACGTGTTCAGTGCCAATTTTATAACCTTGTTCCAGTAGATAGCGCACTTGCTCTATCGTTTCTGCACCCAATTTGCTTGCCACTTCACTACTCCTATCCAATTCTTCAACGGTAATGCTTGTATAAGATTTTGCCCCAGAAACATTCAGTTCATCCCGAATTGGGGTAATACACTTGAGATCCTCTGCACAGCGATAACCAGCCCGCAAAGCCTGATTTATCCCCACAACGTGGTGAGCAAATTGCTGATCCTGATCTTGTACATCTGGCAGACGATCCGCTTGTTGCTGGGTCGTAATAATAGAGCCAGAAGCTACGTATTTTCCCGGGGGAATTTCTACATCTTGTATTAATGCGTGCATCATAACGATGCAACCTGCTCCGACTCTGGCATTAAAGACAGTGGAGCGAAAACCTATAAAGCAACTGTCCCCAACATAAGCTGGTCCATGAATCAGCGCCATGTGGGTAATAGAAGCATTTTTACCAATCCATACCGAGTATTTTTCGCCATCATCACCAATTACTCGGCCTTGCTCCAACCCATGAATGACTACACCATCTTGAATATTAGTATTTTCACCAATATAAAAAGGTGTACCTTCATCTGCTCTAATCGAAGTTCCTGGAGCAATAATCACATTCTGACCCAGGTGTACATCCCCAATGAGATTACAAGAAGAATGTACAAATGCGGTTTGATGGATATCGGGTTCAGCTAAACTCCTAGACCACGGGGTTGGGGGTGCCGCCGTGCTGCGGACTGCCATTGTGAGATTCCTCCTGAAATATGCTTTTTGTCAGTTTTTAGTGGTCAGTGGTCAGTAATCAGTAATCAGTGGTCAGTAATCAGTGGTCAGTAATCAGTGGTCAGTAATCAGTGGTTGGTGGTTATTCTTGCCCCCCTGCTCCCTGCTCCCTGCTCCCCTGCTATATACTTCTGTCACCTGTCACCTGTCACCTGTCACCTGTTCCCTGACTATTTATATTGATCTTTTTTGCTGTAAATGAAACGATCTTCAACGTGAATTGTATCTATTATCGCCACTACTGCTGCATCTAACGGACGTTGTTCATTTCCAAGAACTTGACGAGCGGCACTGCCTCTACTTACAAGTACCCACTCATCTACTCCTGCTCCCACACTATCGGCTGCTACCTCATATTCTGAGAGGAGATTTCCGTTTTCATCTACTAATTGCAACATTAGTAGTTTTACACCCCGCAGACTCGGATCTTTTTGGGTGCTAACTACTGTGCCACGCACTTTAGCAATTTGCATTCTTAATTATTGTCTGCTTCTGAAAGGACGAATTCCGCTTACACCTTCCCGGAATTGTTCAACATCCTCTGTATATCTAATTGGCAGTACATATTCCAGGTTTTCGTGAGGACGAGCAATGATGTGTGTAGACAACACTTGTCCACCGTTGACTCGTTTCACGTTTTCTACTCCTGCTGCTACAGAAGCTTGGACTTCGGAAACGTCACCACGCACGATAACTGTTACCCGACCGCTACCAATTTTTTCATAGCCTACTAAGGTAACACGAGCCGCTTTTACCATCGCATCAGCAGCTTCTACTACTGCTGGAAAGCCCAGGGTTTCCACCATTCCCACTGCAATTGACATTATTCTTTTATCCTTAAATCAAATTTTTCAACAAGCACCAAACAAACAAATTTTCCACGTAAGCAAGCAAATCCTTTAACCACTTTATTTTAAAAGTGTTTAGGTTCGGAACTGTTCTACTGCTTCTGTGTACCGAATCGGTAATACATATTCTAGGTTTTCGTGGGGACGAGCAATGATATGAGTAGATAACACTTCTCCACCATTGACTCTTCTAGCTGCTTCAATTCCCGCTGCTACTGAAGCTTGTACTTCAGATACATCACCCCGCACAATTACGGTAACACGCGCACTACCGATTTTTTCATAGCCTACTAAGGTAACACGGGCTGCTTTTACCATCGCATCCGCAGCTTCTACTACTGCTGGAAACCCTTTTGTCTCAATCATTCCAACTGCAATTGGCATCGCAGAACTCCTAAAAATTTAATACAATCTGTACTATGGGTGTATTTTTTGACGGGGATGCTCATTTTGAGCATTGGAGAAAAATACTTCTAAAATTAAGGATATGAAACCTTGGCATCCCTGGCAACATAAATTACTATAATAGTTTATAATAAAATACTTTTAAAAAACTTAACAAAACTTAATATACCCAAAAAATACATCAAAGTTCACGGTTTCCTAGAGTGGCTACTTATGCTTTATAATTTTTTTATTACTTTAAAAAATCACATTCATAACCACGGCTAATCTGAACTACTCAGGATTGAACAGAGGCTGTATATTCTACTGTCTCAGTCTTTCCTTGATTTTTGCTATTGGCACAGATATTGAATGAAAAATATATAAGATTTTTAAATATAAAGTATAAAGTTCTTTTTTCAAAGTAGGAAGACAAATTTCCCATTAGAAGATAATTAGTCAGCATTCAGCTATCAGTAATCAGTTTTAACCTATTATAAGCAGAGAGGTTTTTGATGAAATTAAAAGTTTGGCCAATTCCACAATACAAATTTACAGACTGGCTTTTGTCTTGGTTTTTTTTAACAAGATTGCTGAATACTGAAGATCAGTAAATGCTGCGAAATCTGTAAATTTTGTAAATTTTGTAAACTTTGTAAACTTTGTAAACTTTGTAAATTTTGTAAATTTATATCTAACTGCCCGTGAATAGCGCAGGTAAAAGTAAAAATAAAGTAAAAATACTGATTCAAGTTTTTTGAGAAATAGTTAAGAAAAACTTGATTTTTTCAAAATTAACATTTTTTAAGCAAATGATTGATTTAAGGCTGTTTAAGAAACCAAAGGCTGATTCGTCAAGGAAAAATTAAATGAATGAAGTTCTATTTTTCACCAGTTGGTTTGTACCTTTTTATAGCTTACTAGGGGCAATTTTAACATTGCCCTGGGGCATTGGGTTAATTCAACGTACAGGACCTAGACCTGCTGCTTACTTGAACTTGTTGACGACCTTACTAGGTTTTGTCCATAGCTTGATTGTATTTAGAGACATCTGGAACAGAGACCAAGAAAATTTAGTAATTACTTGGTTTCAAGCTGCGGATTTTAAGTTAACCTTTGCATTGGAACTGTCACCAGTAAGTATTGGGGCAATAGTTTTAATCACAGGATTAAGTCTATTAGCTCAAATTTATGCCCTGGGTTACATGGAAAAAGACTGGTCTTTAGCCAGGTTTTTTGGACTGCTGGGATTTTTTGAAGCTGCTTTGACTGGTTTAGCGATTAGTGATTCCTTGTTCCTGAGTTATGCTTTGTTAGAAGTTCTCACCCTTTCTACTTATCTGCTGGTGGGTTTTTGGTATGCTCAACCCTTGGTAGTTACAGCAGCGCGAGATGCTTTTTTAACTAAGCGGGTGGGAGATTTGTTATTGCTGATGGCTGTGGTTGTCCTTTCCACCCAAGCTGGTAGTTTGAACTTTTCCGATTTGTATGAATGGGTACAAACTGCTAATTTAAGTCCATTAACATCAACATTACTGGGTATAGCCTTGATAGCTGGTCCTGCTGGTAAGTGCGCCCAATTTCCCCTACATTTGTGGTTAGATGAGGCAATGGAAGGACCAAACCCGGCTTCGGTAATGCGAAACTCTTTGGTAGTGGCTGGTGGTGCTTATGTTTTGTACAAGATTCAGCCCATATTAGTTCTATCCCCTGTGGCGCTCAATGCCTTGGTAATTATGGGTACGGTGACTGCGGTGGGTGCAACATTGGTGTCAATAGCCCAGATTGATATTAAACGGGCTTTATCTCATTCTACAAGTGCCTATATGGGATTGGTGTTTTTGGCAGTGGGTTTAGAACAAGGTGGTGTAGCTTTGATGTTGTTGCTAACTCATGCGATCGCCAAAGCCTTATTATTTATGAGTTCCGGTTCCATCATATATACCACCCAAAGTCAAGACTTAACCGAAATGGGTGGTTTGTGGTCAAAAATGCCAGCTACTACCACCGCCTTTGTAGTTGGTTCAGCAGGGATGGTGACATTATTACCCTTGGGTAGTTTTTGGGCAATGTTGGCTTGGGCTGATGGCTTAATCAAAGTTAACCCTTGGGTGATTGCAGTTTTAGTTTTGGTTAATGGCTTGACAGCTTTAAATTTAACCAGAGTTTTCCGGCTGATCTTTTGGGGACAACCACAACAGAAAACACGCCGCGCCCCAGAAGTCGGTTGGCCAATGGCTTTACCAATGGTGACTTTAACTATCATCACCCTGCTAATACCAATGATGCTTCAGCAATGGTACTTACTACCAAACTGGGAAAGTATTGATTGGTACATCGTATTAGCTTTGGTGACTTCCACGGTCTTAGGGGTGGTGATTGGCTCAACGATTTACTTGCATAAAGGTTGGTCAAGATCCAGAATTTTGGGATGGAGATTTTTACAAGATTTACTAGGGTATGATTTTTACATTGACAGAGTTTATCGCTTCACCATAGTTAGTGCAGTAGCATTATTGTCCAAGATATCTGCATGGAGCGATCGCTATTTAGTGGATGGGTTTGTGAATTTAGTCGGCTTTGCCACTATTTTTGGCGGACAAAGCTTAAAATACAGCATTTCCGGTCAATCTCAAGGTTATATGTTAACTATCCTCGTTGTGATCAGCCTTCTGGGCTTCTTTATTAGCTTGTCCTTGGGTTTACTGGATAAATTGCCTTTTTAGGTGATTGGTGATTGGTGATTGGTGATTGGTGATTGGGAAATCAGGCAAAAGGCAAGAGGCAAGAGGCAAAAGTTTCTTAATTTTGAATTTTGACTTTTGAATTTTGACTTGATACCTCCCAATCTCCCCATCTCCCCTACTTCCTCCTGAACTCCTGAACTCCTGAACTCCTGAACTCCTCATTATGATGCTAAGTACATTGATATTGCTGCCGTTAGTGGGTGCAGCATTAATTGGTTTCTATCCTGCTGCTTTAAGTGGGAAAATTGCCCGTAAAATAGCTTTGGCTTTTGCGGTAATTATTTTTCTGTGGACGGTTTTCCTGACAATTAAATTTAATCCTGGGGAAGTCGGAATACAGTTTGCTGAGTCTTTACCCTGGATAGATGCGTTAGGTTTAAACTATAATTTAGGTGTAGATGGTTTATCCTTGCCATTGCTGTTGTTAAATGGACTCTTAACAGGTATTGCCATCTATAGTAGTGATGAATCTCTACAACGTCCTAAATTTTATTACTCCTTAATTCTGCTTTTGAGTGCAGGAGTAACAGGAGCTTTTTTAGCACAGGATTTATTGTTGTTTTTCCTGTTTTATGAGTTGGAATTGATTCCCCTGTATCTGTTGATTGCTATTTGGGGTGGTGCAAAACGGGGTTATGCTGCTACTAAGTTTCTGATTTATACTGCGATTTCGGGAATCTTAATTTTAGCTAGTTTCTTGGGGATGGTTTGGTTGAGTCATTCTCCTAGTTTTGGACTAGAAACTTTAAATGCTCACACTCTACCTTTAGCTACTCAACTATTATTATTAGCAGGAATTTTAGTTGGGTTTGGAATTAAAATTCCTCTCGTTCCTTTTCATACTTGGTTGCCCGATGCTCACGTCGAAGCTTCTACACCAATTTCTGTTTTATTAGCTGGTGTATTGTTGAAATTAGGAACTTACGGTTTACTCAGATTTGGGATGAATTTGTTACCCCAAGCTTGGGAATATTTAGCGCCAAGTTTAGCAACATGGGCGGTAATAAGTGTATTGTTTGGTGCATCTTGTGCGATCGCCCAAACTGACATGAAAAAAATGGTAGCCTATAGTTCTATCGGACACATGGGCTATGTTTTGTTAGCAGCAGCAGCAGCAACACCACTCAGTGTCTTGGGTGCGGTGATGCAAATGGTGAGTCACGGTTTAATTTCTGCTCTGATGTTTCTTTTGGTGGGGGTTGTGTATCAAAAAGCTGGTAGCCGTGATTTAGAAGCGATTCGGGGATTACTTAACCCAGAACGAGGAATGCCCGTGATTGGTACTTTGATGATTTTAGGAGTCATGGCCAGCGCAGGTATACCGGGAATGGTGGGTTTTATTGCCGAATTTATTGTATTTCGGGGTAGTTATGCAGTTTTTCCTGTACAAACCCTGTTATCAATGCTGGGTACTGGTTTAACGGCGGTTTATTTCTTAATTTTGGTAAATCGTGCCTTTTTTGGGCGGTTATCTGAGCAAGTGATGAACTTACCAAGAGTATATTGGAGCGATCGCATTCCTGCTTTAATCTTAGCTATGTTAATTGTGGTTTTTGGCATCCAACCATCTTGGTTAACACATTGGACCCAAGCGACAATTCAAGGAATGGTAAATACTCCCAGTTTAGTAGCAACTGTATCAGTAGATCAAGGGGAAAGAAACTAAAAGGTGTTAGGTTTGTAGTAGAGTTTTAGGTAAGCAATCAGCAATCAGTAATCAGTAATCAGTAATCAGTAATCAGCTTTTGCAAGATTGAGTGAGAAATCACTCATTGATAATATAGCTATCTCTCAAAGATGCTGAATACTGACTGCTGATATTCTGAATAATTACAGTTTAATTAATATAGCTGTAGCCATTCAGATTAGGACATGATTATTCCTGAAAACCTAAGAATAAAGAGGGTTTAACTCTTGCCTATTGCCTCTTGCCTCTTGGCTTTTTTTATACTACTACCTCATCTTTTTATTTCTCTTATTTAGACGTAGTTATTTTTGATGTTCTGGAGAAACACTAATGGTTAATACCAAAAACAAACCCGTTGATCATCCCTTGAATGAGTTTATCCAGCGTTTACAAACTGGAGAAGCGTTACTGAAAGATAGCCCAGAAAACGTTTTGGAAGTCGTGGGTATTCTCAAAAGTTATGGTGTGGTTTTAGATGCTTATTCTAAAAATCTTATTTACATTGCTGAAAATCAGTTTTTAGTATTTTTCCCATTTTTAAAATATTTTGATGGTAAAGTTTCTTTATCTCAATTACTGCGTCATTGGTGGCATGACAGAATTAATTTTGAGTATGCCGAATATTGCATGAAAACCATGATGTGGCATGGTGGTGGTGGCTTAGATAGTTATTTAGATAGTAAAGAATTTGCAGAAAGAGCAGAAGCGGTAATTGCTGCTAAGTTTAAGTATAATCCTTTAATTTTAGGAATTAACAATCTGTTCCCTGATTTTTTAATTGAACAGTTGCGAGTATCTGCCTACTATAGTGGTTTAGGTCAATTTTGGCGAGTTATGGCTGATATTTTTCTCAGCTTATCAGACCTTTATGATCAAGGGAAAATTAAATCAATTCCTCAAGTTGTAGATCATATTAAAACTGGTTTGGTAAAAGATGCTTTAAGACCTATTACCTACGATGTGAAAATTGGCGGTAAGGTTTATGATATTATTCCCAAATCAGTTGGTTTAACATTCTTACCAGATACCGCAGTTCCTTATGTAGAAGCGGTATTTTTCCGGGGAACTCCCTTTTTAGGAACTGTTTCTTTAAACGCCCAAGCATATCAAGTTCCCCCAGATCAGGCCAGATTTCAATATGGTGCATTATACGCAGATCCTTTACCTATTGGTGGTGCAGGTATTCCTCCTACATTGTTAATGCAAGATATGCGCCATTATTTACCAGAATATCTGCATGATATTTATAAGCGTAGTTTGCGGGGTGAAGATGATCTGCGGGTACAAATTTGTATGAGTTTCCAAAAGTCCATGTTTTGTGTCACCAGTGCTGCTATTTTAGGATTGATGCCTTATCCTGTGGATACAGAAGATCAATCTGAGCAAACAGCGAATCGGGTATATTTAGAAAAGTGGATGGATAGATTTAAAACTTCTCGGTTATTAGAAGTAAATAAATAGTACATAGGTACAGACAAAGTTTGCTTTAGACTAGGTGAAGTTAGTGACAACAGAGTGCAAAATTAATGATAATGAGTTAGTTCATAGGTCAGGGTGCGAGAGTGATCACTCAATCTCAAATGGTAGATAGAATCAACGATATAGCTTGGCAAGCTCATCAAGGCAGCGTTGCCGCTATTATTCAGGTATTGAACGAAAGACTCGTGATGTCTGGTGTCAGAACTAGAGCGATTTTTGCTGATGGTGTGTTACAAATTTTATGCGAAGCGGCTAAGGTAGAACAACTTGAGCAGTCTACTTTGGTAGCTAACATCCAGCAAATTTTGGAATCTATAGCACCGCGTAACATTCGCAAAGTCAATATCAACAGTCGCATTGTGCGGGAAGAGCAATTATTATGGTTAGATGAAATTAACCGCAATAGCGAAAATCAATTACTTTGGTCACAGGAAATTACTCTATCTCAGCCTAGTCTTTTCCAGCAATTAATTCAAGATTTTACAACCGCCTATACTGAGTTCGGAAAACCGATTTTACCTAAAGCGCAATCTTTACTAACTAACCAGGATAAAAACAAGGATGCAACCAACAAGCTGATCATCGGTTCGGTTAGTTTGTCTGCATTACTTTTGCTGGCTGGGTTGTTTGATGAACGTTTGGGTAATTCAATAAAAAATCTTATACCATTGCAAATCTCGCAATCTGTAAAAACCGCAGGTGAGGTTAAATCAAAAGTATCATCTTCTGATAATCAAAAAAGTCCTGCTCAATCTGTAAATGATACATCTGATGATCAATTTGCAGATGCAGTGAGACTTGCTAACCAAGCCTCTGCTGCTGGTAAAACAGCTACAACTTCAACTCAGTGGTTGGAGTTAGCTGCTAGATGGCAAAGGGCTTCTGATTTAATGAATCAAGTTCCACCTAGTCATGGCCGCTATCAAGAAGCACAAATTCGTGCCAGATTATACAGGCAATATAGTAAAGATGCTGAGAAAGAAGCAGAAAAAATGGGTGACAGGTGACTGGGGACTGGGGACAGGTGACTGGTGACTGGTAAAAATCTTTTCTTCCCCTGCCTCCCCTGCCTCCTGCCTTCTGCCTCCTGATGACTAAACACTCATTTCCAACATCCGTTGCATGGGTTGGAGTGCAGCAAGACGAATATCCTCTGACATGGTAATTTCGGGGGTGCGGTTTTTCATCGCTAAGTACAGCTTTTCTAAGGTATTTAACCGCATAAACGGACACTCATTACAATTACAGTTATTCTCAGGAGGTGCAGGAATAAAGTGTTTACCCGGTGCTAATTTTTGCATCTGGTGGATGATTCCTGGCTCTGTAGCGACGATAAACTCCTGGCTAGGGCTTTTTTGACAATAATTCAATAAAGCGGCTGTAGAGCCGATATAGCTGGCGTGACGTAAGACGCTGGTTTCACATTCTGGATGAGCGATCGCTTCTGCTTCTGGATGTGTAGTTTTTAACTCAACTATTTTCTTTTCGGAAAATGTCTCATGAACAATACAGCTACCTTGCCATAACAGCATATCCCGTCCGGTTTGTTGCATTACGTACCGTCCCAAGTTCCGATCTGGTGCAAAAATAATTGGTTGTTCTTTGGGTATTTGCTGAACAATCTTCACAGCGTTGGAACTGGTGCAGATAATATCGCTCATGGCCTTGATTTCGGCAGAGCAATTAATGTAAGAAATTACTAGATGGTCTGGATGTGCGGCTTTAAAAGCTGCAAACTGATCTGGGGGACAACTATCAGCTAAGGAACAACCAGCATTTAAATCTGGTAACAGTACCAATTTATCAGGATTGAGGATTTTTGCGGTTTCTGCCATGAAGTGAACACCAGCAAACACAATCACATCTGCATTTGTTTGTGCTGCTGCTCTTGCTAATTGTAAAGAGT
Source organism: Sphaerospermopsis torques-reginae ITEP-024 (assembly GCF_019598945.1). Classification (NCBI taxonomy): domain Bacteria; kingdom Bacillati; phylum Cyanobacteriota; class Cyanophyceae; order Nostocales; family Aphanizomenonaceae; genus Sphaerospermopsis; species Sphaerospermopsis torques-reginae. The sequence continues at coordinate 511,042 of NZ_CP080598.1, forward strand.
CTCCAATAAAATCTGCAATATCCTGTATATCTGGATCTTGATAGTAATGCGCTAATATTACTGCGTTGAGTTCTGTTTTCAGATCCTCAATGGCAGCAAATAAATCTAATGGTAGTGTACCCTGTGGTCGAGCGAGTGTAGTTGTAAACACAATTAAGAACTGCTTTTGATTACAAATTGTTACTTTATGGATTCAATTATAGTAGTTTTTACCAAAAATGGTAGACGGTTGATGGGGGTAATTTATGGGGAGTATCCCAAATGTGTAAGTTTATTTTTGTCTGACAACAGAAAATTATCCCTGGCTTGATATGATTGAACCGCAAAGACGAGCCAGTGCGTTGGGCGGCTCTGCCAACTTGTAGCAACTGGCGTGCAAAGTACACAAAGGTAAGAGAGTTTCAGAGGGTTTTTGGTGTGGCTGCGTTTATTTTTTCGTTCATTGGAATGCTCCCAATTTATTTCCAAATGGGGTAGAGTTTCTTATCCTGATATATATATGGATATGGCTTTTTAAAGTGGCATGACCAGTCAGAAAACTCAATCAAAACCTGTGAAAATCGCTGTAGTTGGCGATGTTCACGACTTATGGGAAGTAGAAGATGGTATCGCACTCAAACATTTGGGTGTTGACTTAGTGCTGTTTGTGGGAGATTTTGGGAATGAGTCGGTGGAGGTGGTAAGAGCGATCGCTTCCCTGGATATTCCCAAAGCAGCAGTAATGGGCAACCACGACGCATGGTACACTGCCACTGAATGGGGACGGAAAAAATGTCCTTATGACCGCACTAAGGAAGACCGGGTACAGGAACAATTAGATTTATTAGGATCTGCCCAAGTCGGTTATGGTAAATTGGATTTTCCAGATTGGAATTTAACAGTAGTGGGTAGTCGTCCTTTTACTTGGGGTGGATCAGAGTGGAGATTTGCTGATATCTGTAAACAACGGTATGGTGTCAGCACTTTAGAAGAGTCAGTAGATAAAATAGTGCAAGCGGTGAAAAGTGCAGCTTGTGAGAATATTATTTTTTTGGGTCATAATGGACCGACAGGGTTAGGCGATCGCCCTGAAGATCCCTGTGGTAAAGATTGGCATCCTATTGGTGGTGACTTTGGTGATCCTGACTTAGCAGCAGCCATTTCTCAAAGTATCAATATGAACAAAACCGTTTCTCTGGTGGCTTTTGGTCATATGCACCGGAATCTGCGCCATACTAAGAAAGTGTTAAGAAAAGCTATATTTAGAAGTCCAGAGGGAACAGTTTATTTAAATGCGGCAAATGTCCCCAGAATTGTGGCAGAAAATGGGGGAAAACGGCGGAATTTTTCCTTGGTTGAGTTAGATGGGGGTGTGGTAACAAAAGCTTCTCTGGTTTGGGTGGGTGATGACTTCCAGGTGGTATCGGAAGAAATTTTTTATAATTCTTTGCCTTCGGTAGTGCCAACGGCGTAATTATAGGCTATACTGTTATCTGTCGGTTTTTGTGTTTGACAAACTGACAGACAATTTGGAGAGGTGGCAGAGTGGTCGATTGCGCCTGACTTGAAATCAGGTGAAGTGAAAGCTTCCGGGAGTTCGAATCTCCCCCTCTCCGTTTGATGGTTTTTATGTCACGCAGAGGCGCTTCAGTCGCAGAGAAGAGCGCAGGAGTTTGATTTAACTATATTAAAATCTGATGTAAGGTAAGAGTCAGCTTTGCTATGATTCCAGATATCACCTTTCTGATATGTAATTCAGTAGTGGGTATGATTTGCTGAAATTGCAATTAATGATAGGGTGTAGAGGAGTGGAAATATTTAGTCATAATTAAAAATTACTCATGAAAGTAAAAATTGCTAATTTAGGTGTTGTTGAAAAAGCGGAAATAGATTTAAAGCCTTTAACTGTGTTTATTGGTAGAAATGGCACAGGTAAAACTTGGACAGCTTATACTTTAGCATCTATTTTAGGTAAATATGGATGTGTTAGATATTGGAAAGAGCATATTGATAAAAAGACTAAACAGAGATATCCAATTATAGATAATGCAATTGAAGAATTTTTACAAGAAGGAAATGTTCGGATTGATTTAATAGATTTTGCTGAAGAGTTTATTGAAATATACATCAATGATGTTTCTTCTTTGTCACATAACTGGATGAATACATTTCTAGAAACCGAGCGTGTTAATTTTGAAAATATGAACGTAAGTTTTAATTTATCTGAAGCTAAACAAGAAATATTTGATAATATCAAAACTCATGTTGTGCAACAAAAATTTTCTTTTGGTTCTCAAAGTAAAAATACTCTTCATATTCTTAAAGAATTAGGTAAACCCAGTATTTATTTCTATATAGTTTCAGTTTCTGAATATAGTATTTTGAATAAATTACCTAAAATAGTATTTGAACAAATATTGCTTCAAGAAATTTTTAAGATAATTCATAGAGCTTTTTATTCATGTGTATATATATTTCCTACAGAAAGAACTGGTGTTCTACCATTATTTTCTTCAATTAACAAAATAGAGGAGTATTATGAAAGTGAAGATTATGAAGATTATGAAGATGATGATGAAAATATTGTGTATGGATATGTAAACTTCACCGAAGTAGTAAAAAAATTTAAAAATATGGTATATTCCGTATACGAAAAAACATCTATTGAGAGAGAAGAAGAGAATCAAGTATACCCAGAAGTTTCAAAATATATTCAATTAGCACAAATATTAGAAAATGATATTTTGGAAGGAAAAGTAAATATTATTGATGACACTGGGATTAATAAAGAAATATTATATCAACCATCAGAAAATATTAAATTAGAAATGGCGGTTTCTTCGTCAATGGTTAAAGAATTAGCACCATTAGTTTTGTACTTGCGTCATTTAGCTTTACCAAATGAATTACTGATTATTGATGAACCAGAAATGAATTTACACCCAGCAGCGCAAGTAGAAATCACAGAATTTTTAGCAATGTTAGTTCAAGCTGGTTTAAAGGTTTTGATTACAACTCATAGCCCTTATATTGTTGATCATCTTTCTAATTTAATGAAAGCTGCTAAATATGAAGACAAAGAAAGTATCAAAGAACGATTTTATTTAGAAAGAACAGAAGCTTTTATTCCTCAAGATAAAGTTTCTGTATATTTGTTTGAAGATGGTACAGCTAAAAATATATTACATGAAGACGGTAGGATAGATTGGGGAACATTTGGTGATGTATCAGATGACATTTCCCATATTTTTCCATAATCACTCTTAAATTTTCAATTCAGGAGTGATTTAAAAATGCTTTTCAATCATTTGTTGTTATCAGGTTGTTTACTACCAGGAAAAACAAGTCATAAAGAAGATGGAGTAGAGGTAACTTTACAACCAGCGAGTGGTGAAACAGTTTTATTTTTTCATATAGACGAAAAATCAAATCCTAATTGTCAGTTTCGTAAATTATTAGGATTAGATAAAGAAGGAATGAAAATCTGTGATCTCATCGTATTCTATGCAAAAGAGAGTGAAAGGATAATCTGCTTTGTAGAATTGAAGGGTAAGGATATAAATACAGCAAAGGAACAAGTTATAAATACATATACTTACTTTGATAAATTCTTGAAAAAAACTGATTCATCATTAAAGTTTACTCCAAAAACTTATATTAGATCGAACGTTGCTGCACCACAAGAAATAGAAGAATATAAAAAAGAATTAAAGGCTAAATTTGGTGAAGGTAACTATGACATTAGCAAAAATTCAGATTTAGGTGCTTTTCTAAGAGGTGCGAAGTATCAACCTAAAGGAAAACGAAAGCAGCGGTAAGATAAAAGACAAAATTTATACCTGAATACCAAAAACCTCTCCTCCCAGTTTCAATTTCCGAAACGAGAGTACCAACTGCTGTAGAAACAAGTTAGCTTAACTGTTAAACACAAGCCGCACCCCAGCAGCTATGGTAAAAGAAATAGCAATTCGCACCACTGGACTAACTAAACAATTTGAACGCCACGTTGCTGTCAATGATGTGGACTTAGAAATTCAGATGGGCGAAGTTTACGGTTTAATAGGTCCTAATGGTGCTGGTAAAACTACCCTAATACGGATGTTAGCCGCAGCAGAAGAACCAACTACGGGTGAGATTTATATTAATGGCGTTCGCGTAGCGGGTCCTTCGGACCATCGCTTGTTACGTGATCACAGTAACCCCACCCTCAAACGTCGTCTTGGTTACTTACCCGATGACTACCCACTGTATGAAGATTTAACCGTTTGGGACTATTTAGATTATTTTGCCCGTTTATACCGCTTACGAGAACCACGTCGCACCCAACGCTTACATGAAGTTTTAGAACTGATCCAACTTGGTAATAAACGCAATAGTTTGATTTCTACTCTGTCACGGGGGATGAAACAGCGTTTGAGTTTAGCCCGCACTATCATCCATGAACCGATTTTACTACTTTTAGATGAGCCAGTTTCTGGACTTGATCCCATTGCCAGGATGCAGTTTCGGGAAATTATCAAAGCTTTGCGAGAAGCGGGGATGACAATATTAATTTCTTCCCACGTTCTCAGCGACTTAGCGGAATTATGTACTTCCGTGGGCATTATGGAACTAGGTTTTCTCGTAGAAAGTGCCTCACTGCAAACATTGTACCAACGTTTAGCCCGACAGCAAATTTTTATCTCAACTTTGGGTTTTACACTATTAATTGCTGGAACTTATTTACTGATCAGCGATTTAGCCAAAGAAGAACAAAGAGGTACACTCAATTTTATTCGCCTCAGTCCCCAAACTGAAACCAGTATTTTAACTGGAAAAATGTTAGGAGTACCAAGTTTAATTTATCTGTTTGTACTCACTGCTATTCCTCTACATTTCTGGGCTGGACATTCTGCAAATATCGCTTCTAGCTACATTCTCAGTTACTACGCTGTAATTATAGCCTGTTGCGGTTTCTTTTATAGTGCTGCACTATTATTTGGTTTAGTCAGTCGCTGGTTTAGTAGCTTTCAACCTTGGCTGGGTAGTGGTGGAGTTTTGTTATTCTTGTTCATGACAATGATCATGGCATCAGCTTCTTATAACAATGACTTCAATAACCCTGGTGCTTGGTTTAGATTTTTTAGTCCTTGGGATATTATCGCTTATCTATTTCCTAATTTGTTCCGTATATATAACGGTTCACAATTAGAAAATTGGCAATTTTTCTATTTACCACTTGGCAAAAATGTAGCCAGTTTATTAGGATTTTATTTACTCAATTACGGAATTTGCACTTATGGTTTTTGGCAAGCTATAAAACGGAATTTTGGTAATCCCCAAACTACTATTTTGAGTAAAGGACAAAGTTATTTATTAATGGCTTTTACTCAGTTGATGTTTGTAGGTTTGACTTTGCAAAAAACAGAACCGAAATCAGAGTTAGTGATGTATATGTTAATATTAATAAATGCTGCTTTCATATTCGGTTTAATTTTGATTCTCTCACCTGTGCGGCAAAATATTCAAGACTGGGCAAGATATCGCCACCAAAATAATAGAAATCAATCTCTTTGGCAAGATTTAGTTTGGGGTGAAAAAAGTCCAGCTATTTTAGCAATAGCAATTAATTTAGTGATAGCTGTCACACCTGTAATTATTTGGATGGCTATTGCTTCAGAAAATCCAGAGATCAGCTATTTTGGTAAAACTAAAGCATTATTAGCAGTAGCTTTGTCTATCAGTTTAATGTTGATTTATGCCAGTATTGCTCAGTTAATGTTGTTGATGAAAAATCAAAAGCGTTATGTATGGGCGGTTTTGACTATCATAGCGGCAATTTCTTTACCGCCAATTATTCTTTCTGTCTTGGGTTTAGAACCCTACAAAAATCCTGCTGTATGGTTGTTTTCTACCTTCCCTTGGGCGGGTATTGAAAAATCTAGTATGACGACGATTTTTATGGCGTTGTTAGCTGATTTTACTGTTGTTGCCTTGTTAAATTGGAAGTTGAACAAACAAGTACAGGTTTTGGGTGAGTCTGCAAGTAAGGCTTTATTAGCAGGGCGTTAGGTAATTTTATACTGGGCTGGTTTATACTGGGCTGGGAGTAAAGTGGTTGCAGTTCACCAACACCCAGCCATCTATAATGACTTTGAGGAGATGTTAGGTAGGAGGAAGGGCGGGCAAGATGCCCACCCCACAAGCATGATAGAATTTATAGAGGATGTTTTTATATTTCTGGTTCAACACCTAAAGCACGTAGTTGGGCGATAAGGCGATCGCTTTTTTGCCGTTCTTGTTCGGCTCTTTCATCACCATCCAATAATAAATTACCATCTAAATCCCACCAACGTAACCAAGGTAATTCTACATTTTGATATTCACCCTGCCATAAACCTATTTCAACACCCATCGGTGTAATTGGATAATGTCCCCGTTCATTTACTGGTAATAACTGATATTGTCCACCAATTAATTCATAAACTTCTAGATTGGCTTTAGTCACTTCATAAATACCATAAAAAGCGGGTTTAATTACCTGTTCATAAATCCAAAATTTACCCTGCCAAGGCGTTTTATCTCGTTCTTCTTCACCATTTCCAGAAACAAATTCTAAGGCAATTAATGGTGAAATATATTCTTGCCAAAGGACATAGGAACGGCGAAATTGACCATTTAACAAAGGTGGAACATTGGGAACATAAAACCAATCAGGAGATTCTGCACCGCGTTCTGGGGGGTCAGTAATACGCCAGTAAATTCCTAAATCTTGGCCTATGGTATATTGTCCTTCGGGATGACGTTTTTGTAATACTGGTTTGATGGACTGGGTTAGTAGAATGCTTTGGGGATGTTTTTGCCAGTTTGTACCATTAATTTCTGGGAGTTGGGTATGATCTGGGAGACTGGTTTCTGTGTAGGGGCGGTTGGTTGCAGAGGTCATGGTGTCCTCGCTGGTTGTGAGGTTTGTTTTAGTTTAGCAAGCCAATGCTGATCATTCTCCAACTAATGCTAGTGCTTGATTAATTACACGGTCAGATAAATACATTCCTAGCGATCGCAAATTATTTAAAACTGGTCTTGCTGCTGGTATTTTACCCCGTTGTTTCGCTGTTAATACTAACCCTAATGTTCCACGAACAGGAATTTCTAATACTGCTGCACAACGACGCGCAGCTAGATCATCTACAATTGCTTCTGTACCAGGGTGTGTATATGCCCAAGTCAAAACAGATGATTCACCTTTACCTAAATCCCAAGATTGGATAATTTCAGGAGTTGGGGGTGTTTCTACAACTACTAACCAGTTGGTTTGTGTCAGTGCTAAAACAGTAGGATCACTTGTTCCTCTTTGTTGAATTTCAACTGCTACTGCTGAAGGAACTAAAATTTCATCACCCAATAATTGCAATAAATCTAGTATTCCACCTCTAGATAAAAATATGAGAGGTGAAGCATTAATCACAGGTCTTTCAGCCACGTTCTAACTCTCTTTGTAAGTCGTCAAAATCAACATGAAAAACATCTACTTTTTCACGGGATAAAGCGAGGATAAAATCTGTTCTATCTAAACCTGCAATATTAGCTGCTTTTTCTTGGGAGATTTCACCACGTTGATACCAGTGAATAGCTGCTGCTAGTCGCAATTCTTGGACAAATTCATTAGGTGAAAGTCGTAGGGCTGAAAATATTTCTTCGGGTAGTTCTAAGGTAATGGTAGTCATGAAGTTTATTTGGGTTGGAGGAATATTATTAAGTTTACTTTAGCAATTTTAAGGTGTGGAGGAGGAAGGGGGAGCGATCAAACTTCTTGCCAATTGTATTTTCAAGGCACTTGTCTATTGCTAAAGTAGGTGTCCAGGAAACAGTAATACTATCTCTGTTGAATAGCCTGTAATAAAAATACACAAACTTCCGTATAATCAGTATAATAAGTAGTTAGCTTGTCAAGGTAGAAATAAATGGCAAATTTACTGTATGTCGATAATTCAAATGTATGGATTGAAGGAATCCACGTTGCAGCCTACAAAAGTGGTATGGCAACGGATGTTTGGACTGCGGTAAAAGGAAATATTTGCGAGCACAGTTGGAAAATTGATTTTGGCAAGCTTTTCAGTTTTGCTGGAGGTGACAAAAAAGAAGTTAGAAAAGCAGCACTATTTGGTTCCAAACCTCCAAATAACGATTCTTTATGGTCTGCTGCCGAAAGAAATGGTTTTGAAGTAATAATCTATGACAGAAACGTTGTCAATGCCGAAAAGAAAATTGATACAGATATAGTTGCAACAATGATCGAAGATTCTTATGAGATTTTGCAACCTGGCGATGAGATAACATTGGTTTCTGGAGATTCTGACTATGTTCCAGCAATAGAGAAACTCAAGAAACGTGGAATACCTGTTCATGTTGTTTTTTGGAAACACGCATCACGAGACATCAAAGATGCTGCAACTTCATTCACTGAGCTTGATCAATGGTTAGAGCATCTAAAGCTACAAAACTAATCTTGTTTTGCAACAGTATTAACTTTTGAATACCAATTTTATGTGCAAAAAAATAAAGATTTTTACCGCAAATCAGATTAGTGGGATAGATTCATCCAAATTAAGAGGGTAACTTCTCAGGTAACTTGGAGAGTAATCGCACCTAACTTAATAAATGCAATCGCTACTTATTCTAACTAACCTTCTCCACCCCCGCTAAATCCAAAATTTGCGCGATCGTTTTCTCCGGTGGTAAAGATCGCACCTAACCTAATAAATGCGATCGCGTTAAAATTCAATTACAACCTGATATTTCTGATTTTCAATATGATAAATTCTTTGCAGCGATCATTACTGTCTGTCGTTCATAGTGATCCCGACATTTTAGGAGGAATCCCTGTTTTTGTAGGAACTCGTGTCCCAATGAGAACCCTACTTGATTATCTTGAAGCTGGTGATTCATTAGAGGTATTTCTAGATCATTTCCCTAGTGTTAGTCGGGAACAGGCGATCGCAGCCCTTGAATTAGCAAAGGAAATGCTGACAGCTTATGCGAATCCTGCTTGATGAATGTGTCCCAAGACCTCTAAAGCGTGAACTTTCCGATTACAAGATACAGACAGTTGTTGAGATGGGATGGTCAGGAAAAAAGAACGGTGAATTGCTGCGGCTTATGAGTCAGGAAGGGTTTACAATTCTGCTTACTACCGATCAAAATTTGCGTTATCAACAAAATTTACAGCAAGCTGGAGTGGCAGTCCTCGTTCTCGTAGCACCGAGTAACAAGCTCGCTGACTTACTTCCTCTGATACCAGATGCTCGTCAGGTGTTGAATACCATTACTCCGGGAGCAGTGATTGAAATTGGAGGCTTATGAAAGTTGAACAGCGATCGCACTTAATCTAATAAATACGATCGCTATTTATTCTAACTAACCTTCCCCACCCCCGCTAAATCCAAAATCTGCGCGATCGCCTTCTCTGGGGGTAAAGATCGCACCTAACCTAACAAATGCGGTTGCGTTAAAATTCAATTACAACCTGACTAAATATATCTCACTTGATTTTGCATTTCTTCCCAAGTTACTTGATTGAGAATAACAAGTAATCTTTGTACCATCTCTTGAGGAGAACGACGCACAGCAAAAATTACTCCGTAGTGCATTTGACCTGAATTAAAATAACTTTGTACAAGTTCTTCAAAATCAGTTCTATTATGAGTAACCAGAGTTCTGGTTTGACTTACAGCATAAGCTAATTGTTCCACATCAGTTGCGTGCAGTTTTCCTGCATCTCGTGTGGTGGTAACATCGAACCCTCTTGCTTGTAACAAGTCGGCCACTAAGACATTAACGTCTTCATCCAAATACAAACTAATAAATATTTTACTCACAAATCTCTCACCAATGGATCAATTAATTCTTCAGGAATGCGGTTTTTTTCAATATATTGATTAATTTCTTCTTGGTGGTCACTATAATAAGTTAATGCTCCAAAAATTTGCCCTAAAGTTAGGTGTGGCATTCCTTTAGGAATTTCCTCTGGTGCAATGCCCATGCGCCACGTTTCAACAATTGCTCTCACAGGTGTGCGAGTTCCTCTAATTATAGGTTCTCCATTGAGAATTTCATCATCCCGCACTATATAAAGATATTCTGTTGCTTGAACCATATTTACCTCTCATATAGGTTATACTTGATTTTCTTACTCCAGTTTGATCACCAATTAATTATTACCAATTTTAGCAATATATGGGGTAGCGATCGCACCTAACTTAATAAATGCAATCGCTATTTATTCTAACTAACTTTCTCCACCCCCGCTAAATCCAAAATTTGCGCGATCGCCTCTTCTTTTTTCACTGCCATTATATGCACTCCCTGACACAAACCCCGCGCCATCTGCACTTGTTCGGCTGCAATCTTCATCCCTTCCTGTAATGGATGTTTCGCTTTCGCTAACCTCTCAATAATATGGTCAGGAATATTCACACCAGGGACCATCCTATTAATAAACTGGGCATTTTTCGCAGATTTTAAAAGAAAAATTCCTGCTAAAATTGGTTTATTGTAACGAGATGCAATTTGATCCATGAACTTTTCTAATTTTTCAAAATCAGTAATTAATTGACTTTGAAAAAATTGCGCTCCCGCTTCAATCTTCTTTTCAAACCTACTTTGCAAACCTGACCAACTTTTCGACTGTGGATCAACTGCTGCACCTGCAAATAAATCTAATGCCCCATCATTCAGGGTTTTATGATTAAAATCAACCCCTTCATTCATGTTTCTAATTAACTGCAATAATCGCACAGATTCTAAATCAAAAACAGCTTTTGCATCGGGGTGATCACCTGCTTTTACAGGATCACCAGTAAGGGCTAAAATGTTACGAATACCCAAAGCATGAGCGCCCATTAAATCTGCTTGTAATCCGATTCTATTGCGATCGCGGCAAGCAAATTGACAAATTGGCTCAATTCCATGTTGCAATAAAATTGCTGAAGCTGCTAATGGTGACATTCCCAACACCGCACGGCTACCATCGGTAATGTTAACAGCATGAACTCTCCCCTTAAGAGTCGCTGTCATTTCAATGGTGTGGGTGATGTTTCCCCCTTTGGGTGGTGCAACTTCCGCAGTAACTAAAAATTCTCCCGCTTGTACCGCTTTGCGGAAGTTGTTTAATGTACTAGTTTTATGACTATCCTGCATAATGCAAATTTAATTTTGAGGTTTTTTTCAAGGTAAACTGAATTACACTTTCTAGCTTAAACAGATCCCCGACTTCTTGGAAAAGTCAAGGATCTTAGATCCTCAAAATTACAACCTTGCGGTATAACCTAATGCTGATTTTACATCTGCTAGGGTTTGATTGGCGATCGCCTCTGCTTTTTCTCTACCATCCTTTAACACTGACTCTAAATAACCTTTTTCTGCCATCACCTCCTTATATTTATCTTGAATCGGTTTTAAAGCATTTATCGCTGTTTCCGTCAACAAAGGTTTAAATTGACCCCAACCCATATCCGCACATTCAGCAGCTACCGCTTCCTTAGTTTTCCCAGACAGCAGCATATACAAAGTTAACAGGTTATTACATTCCGGTCGTTCTGGATCATCAAAAGTTAAACCGCGAACTGGATCAGTTTTACAACGTTTAATTTTATTAGCAATTTGATCTGGTGGATCTAAAACATTGATTCTGCTTAACTCCGATGGATCAGACTTTGACATTTTCTTAGTTCCATCGGTTAAACTCATTACCCTTGCACCTTCTTTTCTAATCAAAGGATCAGGTAACTTTAATACAGGTTTATCCTTAGCAAATTGATGATTAAACCTGTTAACAATATCCCGTGCTAGTTCTAAATGTTGCTTTTGATCCTCACCCACTGGAACTTTATCCGCTTGATAAAGTAAAATATCCGCAGCCATTAAAACGGGATAAGTCAACAAACCCGCACCGACATTTTCACCTTGTTTAAGTGCTTTTTCCTTAAATTGAATCATATCTTGCAACCAATTTAAGGGAGTAATGCAATTTAACAACCAACAAAGCTCACTGTGGGCAGAAACGTGAGACTGTACAAAAATGTTAGAATGTTGTAAATCAATGCCACAGGCTAAATATAAAGCAGCGATGGTGTAAGTATCAGCCGCTAAGGTGGCGGGGTTATGTGGTACTGTGATGGCGTGTAAATCTACCACACAAAAGAAATTTTCATACTGGTCTTGAATTTCTACCCAGTTGCGAATAGCACCCAAGTAATTACCCAAGTGTAAATTACCAGTTGGTTGAACTCCCGACAAAACGCGCTGCTTACCCATAATTATTTCTTAGTTATCTCCTATCACCGCTTTCTTAGGTGGCGGTTACAAAACCTATTTTAGTAGTCATTGGGGATTCATGATGGGGGGTTGGTTAATATAACTTGAGTAAAAAGACCCAAATTCTAATGAGGATTTGGGTCGCAGTAATTAATTTTGTTCTAAAAACAAGTATATAATTAGTATCTGGCTTTATTTAGTAATATACGTAACAGTTTTTCTAGAGAATAAAAATTTAGACTTAACTTTAAGTCTGAAACGAGGATTTGGTTGCAGTAGTTAATTTTGTTCTAACTTGTCCGCACTGAGTCTTTAGTCTACTTGCCTCCTTTCTCTCGTTTCAGGTCTAATAAAACGGTTGGAGGCTTTATGAACTTTTCCAAAAAAGAGCAAGTTTTAGCGTTTGTTGTATTAACTTTGGTTTTTGGTTCATTAGTTTTAGCAGTAATTGATCCCTCAACTCGTGGAACATTTACAGATTTGACCAAAGTCGCAGTAGGAACTTACATAGGTTTCCATATACCTGCACCAACTCAGAAAAATTAGCTTTTCAGCTAAATCTATAATCCCTACTTGTTAGACCTCTTGCTAAAGTTTCTTTTATTCTTCCTAGACTTTTGCAAGAAGTCTATTACTGACTTGTCGGTCTAAGATTATCTATCTTCCTATCTTCTTTCTTCTTCCTTCGTGTTCTTCGTGTCTTCGTGGTTCATTAAATAGGTATTTTTGTGGTGGTAAAGTATTAATTTTATAATGCAAAATTATTCAAAGAAATAACTAGAATTTATTTTAAAAAATACTGCTAAATCTTGAATTTCCTTTTCTGTTAATTTCCGTTTCCCATTAAGAACATCTAATACTATTGACTCACTTTCTAAAATAGCAACTAAATCTTTTGGTTGTAGTTCCGATTCTTCCAACAATGCTTGAAATAATGCGATACCTTTAAGAGTTGGCATTTTTTCATGTTGCTGTTCATAATCATAAACCAAAGTACCGAGAAACTTGAGATAATCTCGATCATCTTGGGTAATGTTTTCTTGATCCAAAATAGAATTTATTTGATTTTGGATAGCAATTATGATCATAATTGTAGTAATTCTACATCTACTTGGAAAAACTTGGCTAAAGCCTGAGCTTGATTTTTATTTATTGGTAACTGATTATTAATAATCTGAGTAACTATCTCCCGTGAACCGATCACCTCAACTAAATCTTCTGGTGTCACATTTTGCGCTTCCATTAAGTGCAGTAACATAGAATGTGGTGTTCCTTGAGGTATGGGATAATTTTCTTCTTCAAATTTGGATATTAATGTTACCAATAATTCCAATAATGCTTTTTCCTCTGGAGTGAGATGGGAACGGTGTTCTAAATCTTGTACAATAGCGATCGCGTTTTCATTCTCTGCTTCAGTTGTGATCACTTTTGGTTGATATTGAGCAAGTAAAGCTGCCTAGGACTCTGGGTTAAAAGTAAGGGTCATTTTTCCATTTTCCTTGATCGTATTCAGCATGAGTTAAAATATATTTTATATAAATTCTTTGACTAGGATAGACAATATCAACTATTAAACGATAGTTATTTCCTCTAATGACAATGACCTCTCTCTTAAAGGGAGAGGATTGAAAAAGCGGATTTTTTTGGTTTTTTCCCCTTGAAAGGGGAGTTTTTCAACCCTGAATGAAACAATTATCAATTATCAATTGTCAATTGTCAATTATCAATTGATAAATCTGTACCTCCAGATGGATAAAACCTCACTGTTCTAGCTTTTATATTTCAAGACTAAATGGGTATTTAGACATAAAGCAAATCTGGGGGATATGCTTGATGAAAGCTTTATTAATATGGCCGATCATGCCTAATTCTTTTTGGTCTTATCAGGAAACTCTTGATTTGGCTAATTTACGTGCTACAAATCCCCCCTTGGGTTTAATCACTGTAGCAGCAATGCTACCAAATGACTGGGAAATGAGATTAGTAGATCGCAATGTTCGTTTAGAAACTGATGCAGATTGGCAATGGTGTGATATTGTCATTATCTCAGCAATGATTATCCAAAAACAAGATTTTGGTGAATTAATTAAAAAAGCTAAAACATTAGGTAAAAAAGTTGCAGTCGGTGGACCATTTGCCACATCTGTACCAGAATTTGCCCTAGAAGCAGGAGCAGATTATTTAATTTTGGATGAAGGGGAAATCACTATTCCCATGTTTTTAGTAGCTTTAGAAAATGGAGAAGAAAAGGGTATTTTCCGCGCCACAGAAAAACCAGATGTTACCCAAACTCCTATCCCAAGATTTGATTTATTAGATTTAGACGCTTATATAGCAATGACGGTACAGTTTTCTCGCGGTTGTCCCTTTCAATGTGAATTTTGTGATATTATCACCCTTTTTGGACGTAAGCCACGCACGAAAACACCAGAACAGATATTAGCAGAATTAGAAGTATTATATCAGATGGGTTGGTGGCGTTATGTGTTTATTGTTGATGATAACTTTATCGGTAATAAACGTAATGCCAAAGTATTTTTAAGGGCATTAATTCCCTGGATGGAAGAACGTAATTATCCCTTTGCTTTATTAACAGAAGCTTCTTTGAATTTAGCCGAAGATGATGAATTATTAGAATTGATGGTTAAAGCTGGTTTTGTCCAGGTATTTATGGGGATAGAAACCCCTGATATAGAAAGTTTAGCGGGAGTAAATAAAGAGCAAAATACTCGAACTTCATTAGTTGAATCTTGTCACAAAATTACCAAGGCCGGATTACAAATTATGTCTGGTTTTATTTTAGGATTTGATGGTGAAAAAACGGGTGCTGGTAAACGGATTCAAGAGTTTGTGGAAGAAACGAGTATTCCCCAAGCCCATCTCAGTTTATTGCAAGCATTACCAAATACAGCAATGTGGACTCGTCTGCAAAAAGAAGGACGTTTAATGGATGGTTTAGGTAAATATTTTACTTCTCAGAAAGCTATGATGAATTTTGTTCCTACCCGTCCGATGTCGGAAATTGTTAACGAGTTTATTGATACTTTTTGGAATCTTTATGAACCATTACCATATCTAAAACGGACTTTTAAGCATTTTATGATGATGGAAGGTTGGCGGGCTAAATATCAACGTACTTTAACAAAAGCAGAGTGGGATTTTCTCAAGGCTATTTGTTGGAGACAGGGAATATTACGTTCTACAAGATTTCATTTTTGGTGGCAATTGATAGTCATGGCATGGCGTAAACCAAATTTATTATATGATTATTTAATTGTTTTAGGTGTGGGTGAACATTTCTTTAAGTTCCGTTATGAGGTAAAAGCTGAACTAGCAGCAGAATTAGCATTATTACAGCAGCAAGAATTGGAGAATAAAGAAACCGCAAGTTTGCAATTAGAAGCTGTGAGTTAAGAAACTGTGAATTAATTTTAACAAAGCCGAGTATTTGAGCCTGAGATATTTCACAAATAAGATAGAATTGCTATAGTAGCTTATGATAAACATAGCAATAGCCTTATTAATAAAAAATGTCCCAGGTTTTAGAACAATCAATTAAAATTAATGCTCCTGCTACGTTGGTAGAACAATGTTTAACTGATTTAACTTTAATGCACCGTTGGCTTAACCCTGTTCTCCGTTGCGAACCTGTGGGAGAAGTGTGGAGTACAGAACTAGGTAGTCGTAGTCGGTTTATGATTCAAATTCCGGTGATTAAACCTACTTTAAATACTGTGGTGATTGAAAGACAACCGGGTTTGATAGTTTGGGGTTTTAAAGGGTTTTTTCAAGGTAGCGATCGCTGGGAATGTCAACCACTCCCTCAAGGTACATTATTAATTAACCGCTTTGAGTTTAAAATTCCTAACCCTGTTGTCAGTTGGGGTTTTAACACTTTTGCAGCATCTTGGACAAAAGCAGATATGGAAGCACAACTCAAGAGATTTAAACGAGTTGCGGAAGAACTTGCACGCTCTCCTAAATATGCAAAATAGGAGTCAGGAGTCATTGATTTTGGATTTTGGATTTTGGATTTTGGATTGTTTTTGTCAAATCCAATCTAAAATCTAAAATCTAAAATCTAAAATCTAAAATCTAAAATCTAAAATTTAAAAAGTCACCTGTCACCTGTCACCTGTTTTGCAAATTCTAGCGCCCCTTCTGCTGTATTAATTTTACCCTCAGCTTGAGCGATCGCAATTTCACTCAAGATTTTACCCACAAGTGGCGACGCAGGAATATTTAGTGCTAAGATTACCTCTTTACCACTCACTAACGGTGAGGGGTGAGCTACCAAATCATCAGGGTTGAAGTAACAGTTGATTAAAGGTACATAAACGCACAGCGGATTATCGCCAGACATCGCCCCTACTACAAGATCATCTGCTAAGGCTAAGACAGTTGTAGCACTAAAAACAACTCCCACGTCCTGAAACAAAAAATACTGTTCTCGTAAGGACATATAACTAGCTTTTTTGAATTGCGGGAACAGTCGCAGGGACGTAGTTACACCTCGAATTTCCGCACGGCTATAGGTTAATTCCTGTAATTCGATTTCTGCTATTTCTGGGTTAGGGTGAAGTAAACACGCGAGTTTAGCAATAGCTAACCAAGTGGTTTTGATAGTATCACGGACAGGTTTTTGTAGTTCTTCCCCTAACTGTGGATATGTTTCTCTTATCAAGTTGTATGCCTGATCAACTGCGGCTAATTTCTCCAAGCTTTCACGGTTAGCATTTGTAAAAAAACTAGCTAATAAATTATCTTCCCAAGCACTTTTTAACCAAGGCGTACCTTGATAACTGTCTAAAAGATAACTAATTTCTACCCGTACTCTTTCGGATGCAACTTTATTAATATCTGCTGCTAAGGTGCGAATAGTGGTTTGGGTAGTTGGTTCTATTGTAAATCCCAGTTGTGCAGCTTGACGATAGGCACGCATTAACCGCAAAGGGTCATCTTGCAGATTTTGAGGTGATATCATCCGTAATAGACAGGCTTCTATGTCTGCACAACCTTGAAGGGGGTCGATAATTTCCTGGG
The DNA here is from genome assembly GCF_019598945.1 of Sphaerospermopsis torques-reginae ITEP-024. NCBI lineage: Bacteria > Bacillati > Cyanobacteriota > Cyanophyceae > Nostocales > Aphanizomenonaceae > Sphaerospermopsis > Sphaerospermopsis torques-reginae. The sequence goes on from NZ_CP080598.1 coordinate 528,358, forward strand.
TGTGGGGATTATAGGCGATCGCATTGATGGTAAAATCTCTTCTGTGTAAATCAGTTAATAAACTATCCCCTTCCTGTTGGGCAAAATCAGCGGTAGCATGGGCAAATACCACACGGGCAATATTTCTTTGGGCATCCAGTAACACAAAACCAGCATGATAATGTTTGGCGATCGCCCGTGCCACTTTCACCGCATCATCTGGGATCATAAAATCTAAATCTAAATATTCTCGACTTCTACCCAAAATCGCATCCCGCACCGCACCACCCACCATGTAAGCTGGTTGTGGCAACCATTCCAAGCTAAAAGGCCAATTTTGGGCATCTAGAATATCAACAATTGAATTATTCATCTACTGATTTACCAAAAATTCTGACTCCTGACTCCTCAATTCTTACTATTGTAATAAAAATCAACCCACCAACTAATGCTGAATATTTTGCCCTAAGCTACATTAACTATAAAAGGTTCTAGGAGTTGGTTCTATTATGTGTATTTGCGTGAACTGCCACTATGTAGACCGTTGCATAACCTATAATGCTGTAGAAACACAACATCAACAACCCCACTTAACAGAAAATCCCGATTTTGACCCCAATGAACCCTCGATTAATGTTAATATTCGCACAAAAGATGACATTATTGAAATGGAATGGGATGTTGTTGGTTGTCTTAGCTTTAAAAAAGAAATGGGTAAATGGTCTAAATTACGTCCTGGTGAATTAGTACCCACTTGAATTTTAGATTTTGGATTTTGGATTTTAGATTTTGTTTGATGTCAATTTGTAGAGATGTTTTCTAAAATGTCTCTACTTTATATTTGTGTAATTTATTGATGATTTATGGAGTAACAAACCACAGAGGACACAGAGAAATGATTTTTTTATTTGATATTATATTATAATTTACTTTGTTTATTTATTTTCAATCAACTACCTTGAACAATAATCTAGAAACTCTACCGTTAAAAAAATACGCTTTAGCACTACACACTACTACACCGGAATTAGGTTTAGTAATTAGTAATTTTGCAGATGATACTCGCAGAAATGTTTGGAATTTAGGACGTGATGTATCCAGTCATATCCATCAATATTTAATCGATTTAATTAAACCTCAAAAATGGCAAGATTTACAATTTATTGCTGTGGCTAAAGGTCCGGGAGGTTTTACAGGTACTCGCATCGGTGTGGTGACTGCTCGTACTTTGGGACAACAGTTAGAAATTCCCGTGTTTGCAGTTTCTACTTTAGCTGCATTTGCCTGGTATGAAAAAAGTAAAAATTCAGAAATTCAACCAATTTTAGCTATTGAAATGCCCGCCCAAAGAGGTCAAGTTTTTGGTGCAATTTATCAAATTAATGCTGATAATTCTGGTATTACTGCTTTATTATCAGATACTGTTTTTACACCAGAAAAATGGCAGGAAACTTTAAATAATTGGCAAACTGAATATCAATTAATTAAAGCCACATCTGGTTTAGCGGCAACCGTCACCAGTATTTTAGAATTAGCTTATTTAGATTGGCAACAAGGTAAACGTCCTCATTGGTCTGAAGCTTTACCCTATTATGGTCAACATCCTGTAGATATTTAATATTAGAATTAATTAATGGTTGAATTAGTGGGTTAAAAATTATGACGCTGACTCAAGATACTATCAAACCTGTGCAATTAATTCCACCTTTGGAAAATGGTGATAGACTTACTCGTTCTGAGTTTGAACGTCGTTATCATACCATGCCAGATGTGAAAAAAGCAGATTTAATTGAAGGAATTGTTTATATGGCATCACCTGTAAGAATTAGAAGTCATGGAAAACCCCATGCTTATATAATGACTTGGTTAGGTTTCTATGAGTCAGCTACACCAGGTGTAGAACTAGCGGATAATACTACTGTGCGTCTAGATGCAGATAACGAACCTCAACCAGATGCACTATTAAGAATTGAAAATGGGGGACAGTCGCGGATAAGTGCAGATGATTATGTAGAAGGTGCGCCAGAATTGATTGTAGAAATTGCGGCTAGTAGTGCGGCTATTGATGCCTATGATAAACTTAAAGTATATCGGCGAAATCAGGTACAAGAATATTTAATTTGGCGAGTTTATGACGGTGAGTTTGATTGGTTTATTTTAAAAGATGGAGAATATCGACAGTTGGAAGCTAATGCTGAGGGAGTTTTTTGTTCTCAGGTTTTTCCTGGTTTATGGTTAGATAAATCTGCTTTGTTAGCTGGGAATTTAGCTAAAGTATTAGAGATTTTACAGCAAGGTTTAGCAGGTGCAGAACATCAAAGTTTTGTCGAAAACTTAGGATAGATATCAATTGATAATTGATAATTGACAATTGATAATTGTTTCATTTTTCACACTTAACGAAAAGTCTTGAAAATGATGTAGAAAAATTCGTAATTGATAATCCTAAATTTACGAATTATGAATTACGAATTACAAATTACCAATTATGCTGTAACTTTAGCTAATGCCTTTTCTACTGTGTGTAATGCTTGATTGATGTCTGTATCTGTGACAATTAAAGGAGGTACAAACCGCACGACTTTAGGACCTGCTGGTACTAATAATAAACCTTCATCCATAGCCGCTTTGACAACATCAGCCGCAGTTAAAGAACTATCTTCTTTGATTTCCATCCCGTTGATTAAACCCCAACCCCGCACTTCGGAAATATGATGAGGGTATTTACGGGCAATCATTTTTAACCCTTCCCGTAAATGTGCGCCTTGTTCTTGCACGTTCTCTAAAATATTTTCTTTTTCCAAAGTTTGGCACACACTTAAAGCTACACCACAAGCAAAGGGATTGCCACCAAATGTACTAGCGTGTTCTCCTGGTTCAAAAATATCACAGAATTTCTTGCTCATCATTGCACCGATGGGGATACCGCCACCTAGTCCTTTTGCACTGGTGAAAATATCCGGTTCTACTCCCAGATGTTCATAACCCCATAATTTACCACTGCGTCCCATCCCTACTTGCACTTCATCGAAAATCAATAAAATGCCGGTTTCATCACAAATTTCCCGTAATCGTTGGAAATACTTCTTATCTCCAGGACGGACTCCCCCTTCTCCCTGTAAAGGTTCAATTAAAATTGCACCGACGCGATAATTTCCTTCATCCAACTCAGTAACAGCCGCTTCCACCTCTTTAATATCGTTATATTTAACATAGTGGAAACCAGGGACTAAAGGATCAAAGTTTTTTTGATACTTTGGTTGTCCGGTAGCGGTGACAGTGGCTAAAGTCCTGCCGTGAAAACTGGCATGAGCAGTTAAAATAATGGGGTGGGCAATTTCTAAAACCTTGTGAGCGTATTTTCTCGCTAGTTTAATTGCTGCTTCGTTGGCTTCAGCGCCTGAGTTGCAGAAAAACACCCGATCTGCACAGGAATGATCTACAATCCATTTGGCTAATTCCCCTTGTTCGGGAATATAGTATAAATTAGAGACATGATGCAGTTTTTGAATTTGGCGTGTGACTGCCTCTACCATGACAGGGTGGGCGTGTCCCAAAGTACAAGTAGCTATTCCGGCCACAAAATCGAGATATTCCCTGCCTTGGGTATCCCAAACGCGACAGCCAGCACCTCGTTCTAAAGCTATGGGAAAGCGTCCGTAGGTGGACATCACCACTTGATTAAAACTATCTGCACTAAAGGAAGTCATATTTGAGGGGTTTATCGGCTGTTCAACTAAACTTTGGATACTCACTACCGCACCTCCAGAAATTTTTAATTCTATAATCTATTTAGCAGGTTTTTCTAAATATTTCAAAATTTACTATAGTATGAAGTAGAATTTTTTTTAATTTTTAATTTTTAACTTTTAATTTTTAATCACCTGTGTATTCTACCCTTGAGCAAAAATATAAAGGTATTCAACAAGAGTTAATGGCTGGGGCTGTAGCCCTAGTATTTGTGTTCCTTAGTGGCACTTTATGGTATTGGTTGGTGGAAGGCTGGTCATGGGAAGATGCGGTTTACATGACGGTCATTACTTTAGCTACTGTAGGATATGGCGAAACTCGCCCGTTAGATAATCAGGGACGTTTGTTTACAATTGTCCTGATTTTAATGGGTGTAATCAATCTCGGTTACATTGTCAATAGATTTACTCAAGCAGTAATTGAAGGTTATTTTCAAGAGGGTATTCGACTCAGACAACAAAGGCGTTTAATGGAATCATTAATTGGACATTATATTATCTGTGGTTTTAGTCGGACTGGGCGACAAATCGCTAAGGAATTTCAGGCTGAGGGTGTGTCTTTTGTAGTGATTGATTCTGAGTTAGAATCTGTGCAGCAAGCTCAGTCAGAAGGTTATATTGTGTATCAGGGTGATGCCACACTGGATGATACTTTGTTGAAAGTTGGTATTGAACGGGCAATTTGTATTGTGGCAGCGTTGCCTTCTGATGCGGAAAATTTATATACTGTTTTATCAGCAAAAACTCTCAATCCTAATATTCGGGCGATCGCACGGGCAAGTACAGAGGAAGCTGTACAAAAGTTACAAAGAGGAGGGGCTGATGCGGTGATTTCTCCTTATATTACTGGAGGTAAACGCATGGCTGCGGCTGCTCTCAGACCACAGATTTTAGACTTTGTGGATGGGATGCTTTCTGGTACAGACCGTCAATTATATATGGAAGAATTTTTATTAGATGCGGCTTTCTGTCCTTTTGTGGGGCAAACTTTACAAAAAGCGAAATTGCGATCGCAAACCGGCGCATTAGTTTTAGCTATTCGTCGCAGTGATGGAAATCTCATTGGTGGACCAACGGGAGACACTGTTTTAATGTCAGGAGATACCCTAATTTGTATGGGTACGGCTGAACAACTGCGAAGTTTAAATCAAATTCTTGGACCTATTAATTCTCAACAACTAAGAAGACCAAAACAAAGTTAAGATTTGGGTTAAGATTTGGGTTAAGAGTTGGGGATTTTCAATAGTTGTCACTGCTGCAATAATATGGGAGGAGAATTAATTAAACATCAACTTCCGTCCACCCATGCAAAGGAGCGATCGCTTTCATTACTGATGCAATTATTTCTGGTGATGCTGCCGAAAGTAACACACTAGGATAAACAGCAGCACCCCATTGAGGATGCACCAGTACACAGCATTTATTTTTAATCACAGGATAATTTAGTAAAGCTTTAGCAACTGCTGTATCATCATGGGGAACAGGACCGGGATGGGAAAGTAAAGGATAACCTGTACGGGGATCAATTAAATCGGTGACATAACCGCGATCGCGCAAATTAAAAGCCACATCACAACCGAACCGCATAAACTTTTCCCGTAACCTTTCTTTTTCTGTTTCTGTTTCCGCAGTAATTTCTAAAAGTGGATATTTTGATTGTTGTAAAACAACCACCACCCACAAAAACTGTTGCTGTGTCCAATCTGGTAATATCTGTTCGCAGTTGGCACAGATATATTGACTGGGGTTATGAATAGAAATTTGTACAGCTTGTCCCGTTTTGCCAACTAAATTAATGGGATAGCCTGGCTCAGAAGTGCAAACACTGGAATAGTTCACCACATTTAATCTGTTTTTGCAAGTTTGTTTTATTTATTCCTTGCTTATGATAATAACTCTGAAAACTTCTAAAAAATCATCAATATTTGATGTCAGGAGTCAGAAGTCAGGAGTCAGGAGGAAACAGATTTGAGGTTTTATCAAGCAACTCTAAATCAATTAAGTTTTAAAGCATTGACTGGAACTTCATCCCAAGAATTTACAGTACGTAACTGTGCAACCCAACCATCTGCTTTTTGCTTATCAGTCAACCCTTTTTGAAAGGACTCATGACAATCTTGAGCTTGACTCTGATCACAACAAGCAATACAAGCATGAATCATTCCCGATGGATCAATTTGCTCATTTACCCAAATAGTCATAGCTACCTCTTTTTAAATCTTGTGGTAAACTTTTGGTAAAACTGTTATATCATGTCCAGTTGAAATCTTATCATATCTATAGTGATCCAATTTGATTCCTGAAATTATTTGTTTAGGCAGACAAGAGGCAGTCATGCAAAAGGCAAAAGGGTTTTAGAGAATTTCGGTGTACGGATTTTTGTTCAATAATCAAATAGGAGTCCTATATTACGGCAGGTAATAGCGAATAGGATAAACAGAGGAGAAAAATTAAAAGCAAAATTAAAGAACTTCTGCCTCCTGCCTCTTGCTGTGATTCAAAGTAAGGCTTGTTGGAGTGTTTCCAGTTTGATAGGTTTAGAGATAAAATTATTCATACCCATAGCCAAACATTTATGACGGGTTTCTGAAGAAATATCGGCAGTGAAGCCAATAGTTTGAGGCAACTATCCCAGAGGAAGTCTCAAAAATCTCAACCTACTGCTGGGGATGTAAAAACCCCAGCCTCAATAAAGTAGACTTTCCCTAGTTCATCTTTCCATCTTCCATATAAATAATCCGATCTGCTATATCTAAAATGCGGTTATCGTGAGTAACAAGCAAAATGGTACAACCTTGCTCTTTCGCTAATTTTTGCATTAATTCTACCACATCCCGTCCTGATTGTTTATCTAATGAAGCAGTAGGTTCATCTGCTAATACTATTTTAGGATGACTAACTAAAGCACGGGCGATCGCTACTCTTTGTTTTTGTCCTCCTGATAAACTCTCTGGATAGTAATCTACACGATCTCCTAACCCAACTTCTTCTAACATGGAAATAGCTTTAGTATTAATATCTTGATTTAAATATTCTTTATGCAACTCTAAGGACATTCTCACATTTTCTTTAGCTGTTAAAAAGCTCATTAAGTTATGCGCCTGGAAAATATAACCAATTTGACGACGCAATTTAGTTAACTTGCTTTTACTCGCTCCCCGCATTTCTTGATTTAATATTTGCAAACTTCCTTCTTGAGCAGAACGCAACCCACCCATTAATGATAATAAGGTGGTTTTACCTGAACCAGAAGGACCTGTCATAATCACAATTTCCCCGGCTTTAATTTCTAAGTTGATATCAAATAATACTTGTTTTTTTAAATTTCCTTCACCAAAATAATGATGCAGTTGAGAAACATGAATTACTGTATTTGAAGCAATTTTTGATTGAGTATTAATTTTTAACATGGTTTGTTGTGAGTATTTTGTGATGGTTTGTAGTCAGCAATTTATTGCTCATTCTTGCTGAACACATCAGGACTAAAGTCCTGACTACGAACTTTTTAGGAACTTTAAAAAATGTCCGCAGGATCAGCAGAACGAAGTTTTTTCAGGGCGATCGCACCAGAAACACTACACATAATCACCGTCATAATAAACACTGTAATTGCTCGATCTACTTTCATAGAAATGGGTAACATAGTGGCTGCAAATGTGAGTTGATATAATCCAAAAGAAAGAAAAAATGCCGGCAAATAACCTAAAATAGCTAAAAATAAAGCCTCTTGTATTAAAACTCCCAAAAGATAACCATCTGTATAACCCATTGCTTTAAGAGTTGCATATTCTGGAAGATGATCGGAAACGTCAGAATAAAGAATTTGATAAACAATCAGAATACCAACAATAAATCCAACTCCTACACCCAATCCAAAAATAAAACCAATACCTGTACCATTAGCCCAATAATTCTTTTCTTTTTGGGCAAAATCTTCTGGTGTTCCTATTTCTACAAAGGGATTTTTAGGATCTGGATTTAATCCTATTCTCAGTTGTGTTTTGATTTTCTCCACATCTGCACCTGGTTGGAGATTAATTAAACCTACTTCAATTTGATCGGGTTTACGTTCAGGAAATAATTGCAAAAAAGTGGAATCACTCGTAATCACATTACCATCAGCAGCAAAGGAAGCACCATTACTAAATACACCTTTAACACTCACAGATTTATTATTCAGTTCTGTTTGAAAATTGCCTGTTTTTTTGAATATTTCACCTACAGCACCATATTCTGGACGACCAGCTTGATCAAACATTACTTGATTTAGTGGTTTGAGAGCATCGTTATTTTTTTGCACTTCTGGAAATTTCAATCCTGGTTGATTTGGATCTACTCCCCAAACTAAAATAGCTCGATCAATTCGTGTTTCAGGATTGCGCCATTGTCCTGTACCAATATAAACAGAATTAACTGATTTTACTCCATCATAACTTAATGCTTGATAGAGTCTTTCTCTGGAAAAACTTTTCACAGAGAATAAGGTATTAAATTGAGGATTAATTAATACTAAATCTGCTGATAAATTGCGATGTGGTTGAATTGCTGCATCAAACAATGCACTTTCAAAACCCATCTGAATAAAAATCAACATATCAGCAAAAGTAATTCCCGCGACTGCAACAGCTAACCGCGTTTTTTCTTTCATTAGCTGACGCAAAGCAAGAGGCGTTTTCAGAAATAGTTTTTTAGTCATTTGTCATTAGTTATTATTTGTTAGTTATTAGTTATTTTTACCCAATCACCATTACAATTCAATTGCTGTTTGTACTTGTAAGTTAGTAAAACCTGCAACTTTTTTACTATCTTCAGAAGTGAGTTTAATTTTCACTTCAATAACTCGACTGTCTAAATTTTCCCCTGGTTGGTTACTAAACACATTTTGACGATTGACTTGTAAACCAATTTGGGCAACTTCTCCCCGCAGTTCACCTGTAAATGTAGGACTGGTAATTACAGCTTTTTGTCCAATCTTTACCTTATTAATATCAGTTTGATAAACTTCTGCTACTGCTAACATTTGTTCTGTTTGTGCAAAGTCTGCAATACCAGATTCACTTATTTTCTCACCGACACGGGTATGAATTTTGAGAATTTTTCCTGTCATGGGAGCGCGAATAAATGCTGCTTGGAGTTCGGTTTGAGCGCGTTTAAGATCAGCGATCGCACTTTCAACTTCTGTTTGTGCTAAGTTCACATCTACAGGACGAACTTCGGCAATACTGTTAAGTGTAGCTTTGGCTTCGTTAATTTGTTTATTGCTAGTAGTGTTAATTCTATTTAATGCCACTTTTGCTTCGGCTAATTGTTTGGTTGCTGTAGAATTTATACGTTCAATAACTGCTTTAGCTTCACTTAATTGTTGTTTGGCAGTTTCTACATTTAACCGTTTACTATCAATTAAAGAATTAGAAATTGCACCCTCTGAATATAACTGTTGATAACGTTGATATTCTGATTCGGCATTCTTTAATTCTGCTGTTAATTTATTAATAGTTGCTTGTTGGGCAATTCTATCACCTTGCCATTGAGCTTCTATTCTAGCAATATTTTGTTGTTGAGCGTTTTTATCCCCTTCATACTGGGCTTTTATTCTTTCAAGATTAGCTTTTTGTGCTTGAATTTCTCCTGCTTTAGCTCCAGCTTTTATTTGCTCAAGTTTGGCTTGGGAAACTCTCACTTGTTTCTCAGCTTGGAGGACAGAATTTTGCAATTTATCCCGTGAATCTAAAATCGCAATTACCTCTCCTGCTTTAACTATATCACCTTCTTTAAAGAGGATTTTTTCTACTCTATCTCCATCTAATGCTAAAGGTGCAGATAGCTTAATTACTTCTGTTTCTGGTTCTAATCTTCCTAAAGCTGTTACCTTACTAGGAATAGCAGCAGTTTCTGTTAATTCTCCAGTGGTCGCATTGCCAACTTTACCAAAATTAGAAATACCATAGATTGCAATTCCCACAGTTATAGCGGTGGCTGCTAAAACCAAAACAATTAACCCTTGATTTCCTGGTTTCAATAATAATTTATAACTCATTTTTTTTGACTCCCCACAATAAAAAAATCTGCGTTTATCTGCGTTAAATTAATGATATTGACCTATTCTTTGTCTGTAAATAAGCTGTTAACATTTCCCCTAAAAGTTGGCATTGTTCCATAAAATCAATTGTTTTATCACCCCATAATTTTTCCAGAATTACACCGTTGACAAAACTCAATACAAATGATGCTAAAACTTGATCTTCAATACCCAAAAATTCACAAGCTGCTTGTTGATATCTTTTGTTAGCACGTTGGAAAACTGTGCTATTATTGAGCATGGTTTTTGAGTCTTGATTTTGACAAAAATCAACCCAAACATAAGTCCATTTAATTAGGTAATCTTCGTTATTGACAAGATAATTACCCAAAGCTGTCATCATTTCTGATATGTTGTTTTTTCCTCCTAATTCTGCTAAAGCTGCCATCACATCTTGCTGACTAATTTCTTCTACCAGTTGTTCAAATAAAGCTTGTTTACTGGGGAAGTAGTGATAAAGCGTACCCGTGGAAACCCCTAAACTGTTAGCAATTTGCCGCATGGTGATAGCGCCATATCCTTTGTCTGCAAATAAGTCAAAACACTTGCCGAGTAATTCTTTGCGGTATTGTTCATGATCCACAATTTTCGGCATAGTTGATGTTTTCTTTTTGTTTTGTTATTTTATATCGAACGTTTGTTATTTTAAGTTAATATCAGAGATAGAATTTTGTCAAGGTGTGAGTTTTTAACAAACCGCTATCCGGTTTCCCGAAATTTCCAGTTGGGTAAGTCCTAATATTGTGAAATGAGTAAAGTTGGTATAATCTTAACAGATTTTATAGATTTTTTGGAAAAATTTACATTTGTGAGTGTATCTCACTAAATACCGGTGCTGATTAATAGCAGCTAAACTGTTGACAGTGATGGAATTAGGCAACAAAATCTGCCAAAAAAATATCTACATTAGTAACAACTCTAAATATCCTTTCAGATAAAGAAATGCAAAACCAACCTCAAGACAAAGATAATCTGTTAACCAAAAGCCATGATCATGCGCCTTGGAAAAAAGCAGCGGCTTCTTTATCCTTGGTGTTGCTGGGATCAGGGATGACTTTTGCAGGAGGCTATTTAGCAAATAACCAACAGCAAGTGGCTGAAACGGCATCTAAACTAGCTGTACAAAGTGTAAATGCAGCGCCGCCATTACCAGGAAACACAGATCCGAATTTTGTGACTCAGGTTGTGCAGAGAGTCGGACCTGCGGTGGTGCGGATAAATTCTTCTCGCACTGTGCAAAGCAGGATACCGGAAGAATTTAATGATCCGTTTTTCCGGCAGTTTTTTGGGTCAAGATTACCAAGGGGAGGAAACCGGGTAGAAAGGGGTGCGGGTTCAGGTTTCATCATAAGTGCGGATGGTCGTATTTTGACTAATGCTCATGTAGTGGAAGGTGCGGATAGGGTGACAGTCACTTTAAAGGATGGACGCACTTTTCAAGGTAAAGTAGTAGGAAAAGATGAATTAACTGATGTGGCAGTGGTAAAAATTGAAGCAAATAATTTACCGACTGTATCTTTGGGTAATTCTGATCAGTTACAACCGGGACAATGGGCGATCGCTATTGGTAATCCCTTGGGTTTAGATAATACTGTAACTACAGGTATTATTAGCGCCACAGGACGTTCTAGCAACCAAGTAGGTGTTCCTGATAAACGAGTAGAATTTATTCAAACCGACGCAGCAATTAACCCTGGTAACTCTGGCGGTCCATTGCTCAATGCCCGTGGAGAAGTAATTGGCATGAATACAGCTATAATTCAAGGAGCGCAAGGTTTAGGATTTTCGATTCCTATTAATACAGCAAAACGAATTTCTGATCAATTAATCACTACAGGTAAAGCGCAACATCCATATTTAGGCATTCAGATGGTAGGGATCACACCTGAGTTAAAACAACGGATTAATTCAGATCCCAACAGTGGTTTAACTGTGAATGAAAATCAAGGAGTATTAATAATTAGAGTCATGCCCGACTCACCCGCAGCTAAAGCCGGAATACGTGCTGGGGATGTGATTCAAAGGCTAAACGGTGAAGTAGTCACAGAAGCATCTGCTATACAGAAAGCGGTGGAAAAAGCACAAGTGGGAGGGAATTTGCGCTTAGATTTACGTCGCAATGGACAAAGTATTAATATTGCTGTCCGACCGGGGACTTTTCCCACAAATATCCAATAATTAGAGTGGGCAGGAGGCAGGAGTTATTTATTTTGGATTTTGGATTGTTTTTGTTATCTCCAATCTCAGAGGATGTTGGAAAAGTATCAAAATTCATGGAGATACACCCAACCCCCCTTAAAAATGGGGGCTAAATTCCTCAAAATCCACGCCAGTTGCTTCAAGTCGGTAAACCCGCCCAACGCACTTGCTCCCCTTTTTAAGGGGGATAATGGAGGATCTGCGGGTGTCAAATCCCATACGAAAAAGTTTTCAAACAACCTCTAAAATCTAAAATCTAAAATTATTTTGTCTCTTGTCTTTTGCCTTCTGTTACCTGTTACCTGTTACCTGTTACCTTTCCAAACAGATATGATAACTATTCAAAGAGAGGTGATATAGTAGGAAAAGCTAAGAGCAAAAATAGCTAAAAGCACAGGAATTATAGTATTAGATTCCAGTTGGCGATTTTTGAGGATTTTGAAGCAAGATATCGGAATAATTACAGGCCAGAAGATGGTAGTGATTACAAACATAACAAATGATAAAAATTTATCCTCTGGTGTATGTGTAGGGTGAAGAAGGGAAAACTTTAACCAATTGGTAAAAAAATAGCAAGTCATTAGTAGGTAACTAATCACTAATGTTAATTGGATCTGGGTCACTATTTGCACTCCTAAATAATTTTTTGGTTCTGATTACTTCCTCGCATAAATCTTGCGCCAAGCCTTTCACAATGGACAATTATCAATTGATAAGGTAGTTAGGATAGCAATTATACATATAAATGTTAATCAGCTATTCCCTTTTTGGTATAGCACAGGTCTAAAAAAGTGGCAAATACAATGCAGCATCAGCTACATCCTCAATAGATGTACTAGAACCAGTCAATTTGGAACAGACAAAATAGCTGGGAAAATGCTGACCTCAAAATTCAGGAGTGAGGAGTCAGTAGTTAAAGTAATTAAATGGGAATTTAAAGTTGGGAAGTAGACGAAGACCGATAAGTATAACCGACTTGAGAATCTTTTTGAATGTACTGTTTGATACTCTCGAAATCAATGAAATAATCAGCCACATCAATCAGGCTATCACTGGTCATGCTTTGCAGACCAATTACTTCTACTCTAGATCCCAAGCTGGTAACGGCATTGACAGCATAGGCTAAATCTCCATCTCCACTGACTAACACAGCGGTATCGTAGTAAGGAGCTAGAGTAATCATATCCACAGCAATTTCTACATTCAGATTGGGTTTTTTACCATTTTCGGCAACTGCTAGTATGTCTTTGGTGACTACACGATAGCCATTGCGACGCATCCACAACAGAAACCCCTGTTGTTTCTCTTTGCTGGCATCGACACCAGTATAAAAGAAAGCCCGTAAAAGACGAGAGGTTTGAGTTAAACGACAAAGTAATTTAACATAGTCAATTTCAATGCCTAGTTGCAAGGCAGAGTGAAATAAGCTTAAACCATCAATAAAAATGGCTACTCTACCGCGATTAAGATCATCACCAATGCTCATATCGTTCATAGCCTCTTGTGGCTTGATATCTCGACCTTTGACAGTTGTTTTTATTGCAGTTGGTCCTTGCCAATGTGGTTTTTCTTTAAGTTCTTTATATTCGTTTGTTTTTTTGTGAAGATTAGTAAAATTCATTGATGCCTCGATATTTTAAATTGGGATGTCTTTGATAAATTGCTATTATCTAGTATAGTCGCTGCTAAGTTCATAACATTTGTAGTAAACTTAGCAAGAAACTGTCTCAAGAGACGAGTTGCAAATAAACTTAACTTACAGCATTTACAGCAGAATTTAGGAGTCCACAGAGACGTTTGGACTAACTGTCTGTACAGTAAGTAGTGAGGAGTAAACCAGCCTTGATACTTGATTTTGAATCGAAATTTGGGAAAATTTTGTAGTTCATTTACCTGCACTGGTGTATTTCGACTTATGGCTTGTATTGAAGTGATAACCCAGAATTTGGGAGTATTTCAAGATCCCTGTTGGCACAGGGACAAATATTAAAAAAATATTAAAAAATTGTGATCATTTCAGGTGGAAGTTACTTGTGTATTTTCGGTGTTTGCTATGGTAGGAGGCGTGAGGCCTTGTATGGTGAGAACAGAGCAATAAGCATGATGTAAAACGTAGTTGCTGACGCTCCCTAATAAAATTTCACTAATGCCAGTACGTCCTCTGCGACCGACTATAATTAAGTCAGCTGGCCAACTTAAAGCTAATTCACAGATCACTCGGCCTGCATCACCTACGGTTTGGGTAAACTCAGTTTTGACACCTGCCTTAATTGCCGTTTGAGTCAGCGATCGCATCCAATCTAGTCTATCTTGCTTTAGTTTATCCCAAGCTTGCATATATTGATTAATAGTTTCAGTATGCAAGGTAGGATAAATTGTTTCTGGTTGCAAAAATATGGGATTGATGTAAGGATCTTCTAAGGGGGATAGAACGTGAAGCAACATCATTTCTGCCTCACTTGCCTGAGCCAAAAATAGAGATTGATCAAAAATATACTGACTTCTTTCTGAGTTGTCGAGAGCAACTAAAATTTTGTGAAACATAGTTAGTCTTCCTTGGGGAGTATTTTAAATCTATACCTATTGTGGTTTTTCTCTGATATAACTTCAGCTATATTGGCCATGTTAATCAATTTTTGGGAAATATGCAGGAATAATAAATCATCAACTAGCTGAGTATCAATATTGTCATCTTGTTGTAATAATTCAGGAGTCAGCAGTCAGGAGTCAGGAGTCAGGAGTCAGGATCAGAATTTTCAAATTAGGAATGAACTGATTTGAGATTTTATCAACAATATCAATCATGATAGCCAAAGTATTCTTAGATGAAGTTTTGGGATTTTGATCTCTGATAAAATCTGGTATTTTGTTAAATTGTTTGTTGGAAAAATCAAAAAATGAAATCTTCACATCCATACAGCAAATTTGATGAGAATCAGGTACACAAGGGCGGGCTGTGCGTCCCAACCCACAAGAGTTATTATTAATGTTTGTACTTCATTTATCGATAATATGCTGTATCTTTAACAGTGCAAAGAGGATCACAAATTTAAAAGTTTAAAGTTTTCTGTCTGTTACGGAGATTTACAAAAATCATAGTTAATAGGTAGGGGAAAAGATTGATTACCAATCACCAATTACCAGTTATCAATCCAAAATCCTTGCAGCCAAAATCCAAAATCCAAAATCAGTACCAGGAGGTGATCGTGATGGTGTTAAGATTTCGCAACCGTACAGAAGCAGGAAAAATGTTAGCGCAAAATTTGACCGCTTATACTCACGAAGAAAACTTGTTGGTGTTAGCTTTACCGCGTGGGGGTGTGCCGGTGGCGTGTGAAGTAGCGAAAGCTTTAAATGCACCTTTAGATGTTTGTATAGTGAGAAAATTGGGTGTACCTGGTCATAAAGAATTGGCAATGGGGGCGATCGCTGCTGGGGGAATAGGAGTATTAAATTCTGATGTGATCAATACTTTGGGAATAGATAAAGAAACGATTCAGGCTGTTGCGGCTGAAGAATTGCAAGAATTACAAAGACGCGATCGCACTTATCGCGGGGATGCTCCACCTATAAACGTCGAAAATAAAACTGTGATTTTGATAGATGACGGTATTGCTACTGGTTCAACTATGCGTGCTGCTATTGCGATTCTTCAACAACAACAACCTAAAAAAATAGTTGTTGCTATACCAGTTGCACCGACAAGCACTTATAAAGAATTGCAGTCAGAAGTAGATGAAATAGTGTGTTTGCAAATTATAGAATACCTGTCTGCTATTGGATTATGGTATGAAGACTTTTCCCAAACTACTGATGAGGAAGTGAAAGAAATTTTAGATTTTAGATTTTAGATTTTAGATTTTAGATTTTAGATTTTAGATATTACCAATCAGCAGTCACCAATTACCAATCACCAATTACCCAAAAGGTAAAACCAATGAACGATAAACAATCTTGGAATGTTTTAGAGCAAATAGTTACCATTGAGTTAGGACTTCTAAGACTCAAAGGAGAATTAGTTGTACCCCCAGATGCAAAAGGAATTGTTGTATTTGCTCATTGTAGTGATAGTAGTCGTTATAGTACCCGCAATCATTATTTAGCACATTTGTTGCGTCAGCAGGAAGGATTGGCAACTATATTAATAGATTTATTGACGGAAGAAGAAGATGCAATTGATCAGCGTACTCAGCATTTACGTTATGATATTAGTTTTCTGGCTTCGCGGTTAATTACCGTCACAGACTGGTTGTTTGAAAATACCCTGACTCGTAATTTAAAAGTTGGTTACTTTGGTGTAAATAGAGGTAGTGGGGCAGCATTTTTAGCTGCATTAGCTCGTCCGATGAATGTGGGGGCGATTGTTTGCCGTAGTGGTTATACTGATTTGGTAAGTGAAAACCTTTGTTATGTGCAAACCCCAACTTTATTGATTGTTGGTGGTAATGATTGTGCGATAATTGCCATGAATGAGGATGCAATAGCAGAAATTCCCACCCAACATAAACAAATAGAGATTATTCCTGAAGCCAGTCACAAGTTTAACGAACCAGGTGCTATAGAAGAAGTAGCAAGATTAGCGAGTCAATGGTTTAAATATTATCTCTCACCAATTGAAAAGGGGGAATTAAATTTACACGCGATGTCGTTATCAATTGAGAATTGATAATTGACAATTGATAATTGTTTCAATAATTGTTGCATTCAAGATTTAAAACCTCCTATTTACAGGGTAAAACAGCAAAAAATTCCGCTTTTTAAATTCTCTGACTTTAAGGGAGAGATAATTGTCAATTGTTCATATTTGATGCAATTACTTGTGTGTGTTAGTTTTCCAAATTCCAACCCAAGGCAGATGCGACTTGAGCGGCTAATTCTAGAGGATTAAATGGTTTAGCGATCGCACTTTTCATACCTAACTGAGCATAGCGACGACGATCAGCAGCTTGAATTTTGGCAGTTAACAAAATCACAGGAATTTCTTTTGTATTTGGATTTGCTTGTAAATTTGCAAAAGCAGCAATTCCATCCATATCTGGCATCATGACATCTAGTAAAATAGCATCTGGTTGATGATTTTCTGCTTGTACTATTCCCTCTTTCCCAGAACTAGCTGTCAGCACTTCCCAACCTGCAACAGTTTCTAAACAAATTTTAGCTACTTCTTGAATATACTGCTCATTATCAACTACTAAAATTCGCTTTTTGTTCATGATTTTTATCCCCTGATAAATTTGAGATTTGAGATTTGAGATTTGAGATTTTGGATTTGAGATTTTGGATTTGAGATTTTGGATTTGAGATTTTGGATTTGAGATTTTGGATTTGAGATTGGGAATGTGAAATACTGACGTTGATTGTAACATCATTTTCCTACTCTGACTATTGACTCCTGACTCCTGACTCCTGCCTCCTGCCTCCTGCCTCCTGACTAATGATTATGGGTAATTCTTTGTAGCAGATACATCACTCGTTGTTCAAATTCTTGGGTAGTAACTCTTCCTTTAGTCAAAAATTCTGTATGTCCTAATTTTAGTCGATGGCGTTCTGAATCATCCAAATCCTTAGCAGAATAAACAACTACGGGAATACTAAAAAGTTGATTATGTTGTTTTAACCAATCTACAACTGTAAAACCATCACTCTCTGGCAAGATTAAATCAAGAATTAGTAAATCAGGATTTACCTTTTGACTGAGATGAATAGCTTCTCTACCAGTTTTAGCCAGGAAAGTTTCAATATCATGTCTAGCAAACAAAGTTGCTAATAAATCTGCCAAATCATGATCATCTTCAACAATTAAAATCTTAACTTTGCGAGAAGGTTCAGATACAACTTTTCTCAAGGAATTTAACAGGGAATTTTCCTCTACTGGCTTGCTTAACCAATCAACAAAATTAGCACTGGGGGGATTATTTTTATTGGGTTTGTAGACACTACAAATCACAATTGGTATATCCTGAGTATCTGGACGTTTTTTTAATAGTGCCATTGTTTCCCAGCCATTCATACCGGGCATAAGTAAATCTAATACAATGACATCGGGATGTTTAGCAATGGCTTGAGCGATCGCCTCTTCACCTCTATCTACTGTAATTACCCGATATCCCCCTTGTTCCAATAAGTTTTTTAATTCACTACGAATTACCGCATCGTCATCACAAACTAAAACCAAAGAAGAATGCTGATTAGTAATGATAATTTCTTCAGTTTCTTCAATGGCATAATTTTCTAATTC
Organism: Sphaerospermopsis torques-reginae ITEP-024; assembly: GCF_019598945.1. NCBI lineage: Bacteria > Bacillati > Cyanobacteriota > Cyanophyceae > Nostocales > Aphanizomenonaceae > Sphaerospermopsis > Sphaerospermopsis torques-reginae. The sequence goes on from NZ_CP080598.1 coordinate 546,602, forward strand.
AGGTGTTTGGTCAATCTGGCAAATTGGCAGTGTAAAATAAAAACTACTACCTTTGTTTAACAAACTTTTTACCCAGATTTGTCCGCCGTGCTGCTGTACAATACTCTTACAAATCGCTAACCCTAAACCAGTACCATCGTGGTTGCGTGAATCTGAAGAATCAACTTGTTGAAATCGTTCAAAAATACTATCTAACTTATCAGCTGGTATTCCCCTTCCAGTATCTGTAACTGTCACCAGCACCTCATTTTCTTTTAATTCTGTCAGCAAGGAAACTGTAGCCCCAGATGTGGAAAATTTAATCGCATTACTCAACAAATTTGTTAAAGTTTGAATAATCCGATCCGGATCAGCCCAGATTTTTACAGATAAACTAGCAATAGATAAATTTACCTCAGCTTTATTGGCTAGAGGCTGCATAATATTCACAGCCGAGTTAATTAAATCTTCTAAATTACAAGTTTCCCGTTCCATTTTTACTTTACCCGACTCGATGCGCTCAATGTCGAGAATGTCATTAATTAATCTCACCAAACGCTCGGTGCTATCAGTGGCTATTTGTAATAAGCGTTTACCCTGTTCTGAATCTGTTGGTAATAAACCACTAGCTAACATTCCTAAAGATCCGTGAATTGATGTTAGGGGAGTACGCAATTCATGACTGACAACAGAGACAAATTCATCTTTCATTTTTTCCACTTGTCTACGTTCAGTTATATCTCGCAATATTACTGTATAAACACATTCTTCACCCACTTCTAATTTAGAAATAGAAGCTTCTGCGGGAAATTCAGTACCATCTTTGCGGCAACCAAATATTTCTCTTCTTTCTCCCATTCTGCGAGCATAACCTGAAGATTTACCAAAATCAGATACATGATGGCGATGTTGTTCAGCAAAGCGTATAGGTAATAGTAAATCTAGTTTTTCTCCTAGCACTTCTTGAGCAGAGTAACCAAAAATCTTTTCTGCACCTTGATTAAATAAAGTAATTTTTTGATTACTATTAATAGAAATAATGGCATCATCAGCTATACTTAAAATGCCTTCAAATCGAGTTTGAGAAATTCGCAGTTCTTCCTGTGTCCGTCGTCTTTCATCAAGTTGTGATTGTAATTGATGATTGACAGTAATTAACTCGGCTGTACGTTCTGCTACTCTTAATTCTAGTTCGTCTTTAGCTTTGTGCAGTGCTAATTCTGTTTGCTTGCGTTGAGTAATATCACGAGCAAATATTTGGGCTGCTGATTGACCTTTGTAGGTGAGAGAAGCAACTACTATTTCTACATGAATTTCCCTACCGTCTAACCTGATCAATTTAACTTCATGCAAGGGAATTGATTGTTTCTTGATTTGGAGGTTTTGCAGTTCTTTGTTCATTTCCCTTTGAAAATCGGGATGTACAAAGTCAATAAATTTCTTCCCTAATAATTCTGCTGTTGATGTGACACCAAAAAGTTTAACTGCGGCACTGTTTACAAACACCAATTTATCTTGACTGACAATCAAAATTGTTTCTGGATAAACTTCGACTAAATTGTGATAACTTTCCTGAATAAATCTATTTTTATTTTCTAGGTTATTAACTTGCTTGTTTCGATTTTGCTCCATTCTTCTTAACAGTTTCACCCTTTCTAATCTGTTAATAATGCGGTTAACTAGCTCCGATCCTATGATGGGTTTGCTGACAAAATCATCAGCACCTGCGCTAAAAACTTGATTCACTATTTCGGCATCATTATGGACAGTAAGAAATAAAATTGGTAGTTCACTACCTTGGGGATCGTTGCGAATCATTTGACATAATTCAATCCCATTTGTACCAGGCATTTCTATATCCAAAATCAGCATATCAGGCTGGAAACTTTGCCAAGTTTGCCAAAAATGCAGGGGATCATTAAGTGGAATAATTTCCATTCCCCAAGGTGTAAGTAATGTTTGTAATAATGCTAAAATTTGTGGGTCATCATCTACGACTAATATTTTGGCTTTAGTGGTTGTTTGGTCTAATGGTTGTGGTAAATTTAAAGAATGTTTATGGTTATTATTGGGAGAGGGTAGATTTTCCCGATTTTTGCTATCAATTTCTTGACGGAGTAATTTAACCCAATTTTTGAGATTGGTTGTGTCAACTGTAGTTAGGTTTTTACCATATTTGAGTAATTTTTCAATTTTTCTCGCTAATTCTGAACCATTAGGCAAACCAAAAGTGCCTAAAGATCCTGCTAAAGTGTGGGCTTCTTTAATAGCCTGTGATAGCGCAAGTGATGAATTTTCAGTTTGCACTTCTGAGTTTAAGCTTGAGTTTAAGCTTGAGTTTAAGCTTGAATTTACAATCTGTTGTACTGCCTGTTCTATGATAGTAACTTGTTCCTCTACCCGGCCACGAAATCGCTGCCAAATTTCCCCAATAGCTGTAAGAGTTGGCTGAGATTTTAAATTGCTTTTCTGATCCTTTAATACCCCTGTTTCTCCTGTTTCTTTGGTCTTTTTATTTCCCCTATTTCCTAATTGCTCTCCTTCATCTTCCTGGGGTTTCAGACGATAACCAATACCATATACTGTTTCTACTAAATCGTGAGGCGCTCCCACTGATTTTAGCTTCATACGTAAACCTTTAATGTGGGTGCGAACGGCTTCTTCTCCTGGTGTGTCTTCATAGGACCAAAGATGCTCTAAAATCATGCCACAGCTAAAGACTCGGCGATTATTTCGCATCAAGAGTTCTAACAAAGCATACTCTTTTGGTGTGAGTGAGAGGAGATTTTGCTGATATGTTACTTCACAACTACTGGGATCTAATCGTAAGTTTACCCACTCTAATACAGGTTGTGAGGCGATGCTACCCCGTCTTAATAATGCCCTGACACGGGCTACAAGTTCTTCTTGATTGAAAGGTTTAACTACATAATCATCAGCACCTGCATCTAAGCCAATGGCTTTATCGTGAGAGCTATCACATCCTGTTAATAATAAAATCGGTACTTGCCGACCACTAGAGCGAATTTTCTTACATAAACTAATACCATCCAGTTTGGGCAGTATAACATCTAAAAGAATTAAATCATAATCGTAAGTTTCGACTAAATCCCAGCCGATATCACCATCATTGGCCACTTCTACTGCATAATTTTGCTCAGTGAGAAAGGTGGTAAGTGCATAGGCATTTAACTCGTCATCCTCGATCACTAAAATCTTCATATTAAAAGCTTCCCTAATATCGTACCTTTAAAAGCTGGTAATAGTGGAAAAGAACTCAATATTAAATTGAGGTTTCCTAGATATAATTTAAACAAGTTTAACTTTATACATTCAATAGTAACATTGATGTAGAAACATAAATTTATATAAAGCTAAAAATATATATTCTGTAATAATTCAGTAGTCACAAATCAGAATATAACCGTTCTCATGCTAGTGAGGTATAAAGTTTTTTCGTTTTAGGCAACAGGGAACAGGGAATAAATTGGTGTGTACTTCATTAGAGCAGGAAACGCTATAAGTCATAAAACAGTAGATTATTAAATATTAATTAAATAATAATTGAATATTAATTAAATATTAATTAAATATTAATTAAACGTAACTATTTAGCTATAGGACTCCTATTTGATTTTTGAACACCTGATTATTGATGGTTTTTAGGTTATTGCCGACGGCTGACGGCTGACAACTGAATGTTTACAAGAATTTCTCAGATGAATACTGACTGAAGTACCAATAATTTATCCTCACAAGTTCCTCAAATTGTTTGCGTATAAGCATAAGTGTAGAACCAAGTCACAGGGCAGGTGTGAAAAATTAAGGAATTGTGAAGATGAGTGTCCAGAAACCCAAATGAAATAAACATATTTTGACTAACCAAGAATCTAGAAAGCAGAAAGAGCTATTTTCAATAATTGACGAGCTAAGATGGGGGTAGCGATGTTTAACAAAATTTTAGTTGCATTGGATCGCTCGGACATGGGTAAGCAAGTTTTTGAACAAGCCCTGTCTTTAGCAAGGTTAACATCAGCCAAATTAATGCTATTGCACGTTCTATCACCTGATGAAGACGGCATTCATGATGTAATGGTTATTTCTCAGATGGATTACTATCCAGGCTGGGGTGATGACAGCATGAAAAGGTACTTGCAAAAACTGGAAGTCCATAAAAACGAAGGTTTGGAAATTTTACAAGCATTCTGCGCCCAAGCAAATGCTGAGAATATTAATACTGAATTTTCGCAAAATGTCGGTAGTCCGGGTAAAGTAATTTGTAACTTTGCTAAAGAATGGAATGCGGATTTGATTGTGATTGGACGACGTGGACTTTCTGGAATCACAGAATTTTTAATCGGTAGTGTTAGTAATTATGTTTTACATCATGCATCTTGTTCTGTGTATATTATACATTTTGAGGGAATAGGTGACAGGTGACAGGTGACAGGTGACAGTAATAAATTTACCAATTACCAATTACCAATTACCAATTACCAATTACCAATTACCAATCACCAATTACCAATTACCAATTACCAATCATTATGACAACTTCTGTTAAAGAAACCTCTACTCATCCGAGTGGAGATAAACGTTTAAAAATGTTGGATGCAACAATCAAACGGCATCAATATCAACAAGATGCACTGATTGAAATTCTCCATCGGGCTTCGGAATTATTCGGTTATCTAGAATTAGATTTGTTGCTGTACATTGCCCACCAATTAAAATTACCACCCAGTCGGGTTTATGGGGTAGCAACTTTCTATCATTTATTTTCCCTTGCCCCCAAAGGTAAACATAATTGTGTAGTTTGTACAGGTACTGCTTGTTATGTAAAAGGCGCACAAGCAATTTTAACAAGTTTAGAAAATACCACCAAAATTAAAGCCGGAGATACAACACCTGATGGGGAAATTTCCCTGTTAACTGCCAGATGTTTAGGTGCTTGTGGGATTGCACCGGCGGTAGTTTTTGATGGTGCTGTTTTAGGAAATCAAACTTCAGAAACAGTTTGTGAAAAAGTGGGAGAATGGCAGAATGGAACTAAATGAATTATTAGAAATTGCCAGAATAGAACGTTCTCAGGCGAAACCTGTACAGATTCGTTGTTGTACTGCTGCGGGTTGTTTGTCTTCTGGTTCTCAAGCTGTAAAAGATAACTTAGAAAAATCTGTAAAAGCTGCGGGTTTAGAGGATGAAATTCATGTTTCTGGTGTGGGTTGTATGCGGCTTTGTTGTCAAGGTCCTTTAGTTCAGGTGGATCAAGAAAACAACAAAGAAACGAAACTTTATGAACAAGTTACCCCAGAGGATGCAGCAAAAGTAATTGAGGCTGTACAGGGTAAGGAAACAGATTTAAAACAGCAAGATTTGAGCCAACCATTTTTTACTAAACAATTACCCATTGTGTTAGAAAATAGTGGTAAAGTTGACCCGGATAGGATTCAATCTTACATTGTGGAAAATGGTTATCAAGCCCTTTACCAAGTGTTAAGAGAAATGAAACCCTCTGAGGTAGTAGAAACTATTACTAAAAGTGGTTTAAGAGGAAGAGGTGGTGCTGGTTATCCCACAGGTTTAAAATGGGCGACAGTTGCCAAATCTCAAGGTGAGAAAAAGTTTGTTATTTGCAACGCGGATGAAGGTGATCCCGGTGCATTTATGGACCGGAGTGTATTAGAAAGTGATCCTCATAGAGTATTAGAAGGAATGGCGATCGCTGCTTATGCTGTGGGCGCAAGTCAAGGTTATATTTATGTGAGGGCAGAATATCCCACCGCTATTAAAAGATTAGAAACTGCTATTCGCCAAGCCCAAAGATTAGGACTTTTAGGTTCACAAATCTTTGAATCACCCTTTGATTTTAAAATCGAAATTCGTATTGGTGCGGGTGCGTATGTTTGTGGTGAAGAAACAGCATTAATGGCTTCTATTGAAGGTAAACGAGGTGTTCCTCACCCCCGGCCACCTTATCCGGCGGAATCTGGTTTATGGGGTTATCCGACCTTAATTAATAATGTAGAAACCTTTGCAAATATTGCGCCAATTATGAGAAATGGTGCGGAATGGTTTGCGAGTATTGGCACAGAAAAAAGTAAAGGAACAAAGGTTTTTGCACTAGCTGGAAAAATCCGCAATACAGGTTTAATAGAAGTACCTATGGGGACAACTTTAGAAGAAATTGTTCAAGAAATGGGTGGTGGTGTTCCTGATGGTGGTATTGCTAAAGCAGTACAAACTGGAGGACCTTCTGGAGGATGTATACCAGCGTCAAAATTTGCTACACCTGTAGATTATGAATCCTTAACTGCTTTGGGATCAATGATGGGATCTGGTGGGATGATTGTCATGGATCAAACCACAAATATGGTAGATGTGGCGCGATTTTTCATGGAATTTTGTATGGATGAATCCTGTGGAAAATGTATTCCTTGTAGGGTGGGAACTGTGCAACTCCATGATTTATTAGTGAAGATTGGTGATGGTAAAGCTGCACAAGCTGATTTGCAATTATTAGAAGAATTGTGTGACATGGTGAAATATACCAGTTTATGTGGTTTAGGACAGTCTGCACCAAATCCAGTTTTTAGCACTTTGCGATATTTTCGAGATGAGTATTTGGCTTTGATAATTGATAATTGACAATTGACAATTGATAATTACTAATTGCAAAATCTAAAATTCGTATGACAGTAAAAACATTAACAATTAACGGGCAAATGATTAGCGCCCGTGAGGATGAAACCTTACTAGAAGCAGCACAGGAAGCGGGTATACATATTCCTACACTTTGCCATTTAGAAGGTGTGGGAGATGTGGGTGCTTGTCGTTTGTGTTTGGTAGAAATTGCTGGGATGAATAGACTTTTACCAGCTTGTGTTACCAAAGTTTCTGAAGGAATGGAGGTGAATACAAATAGCGATCGCCTCCAAAAATATCGGCGCACAATTATTGAAATGTTATTTGCCGAAGGTAATCATATTTGTTCTGTTTGTGTGGCTAATGGCAATTGTGAATTACAAGATTTAGCTATAGAAATGGGCATGGATCATGTACGTTTAGAATATCAAAATCCTCAACGTTCTGTTGATACTTCTCATGATAGATTTGGCATAGATCATAATCGTTGTGTGCTTTGTACTCGCTGTGTTCGTGTGTGTGATGAAATCGAAGGCGCACATACTTGGGACATGGCAGGTAGAGGATCAAAATCTCACGTAATTACTGATTTAAATCAGCCTTGGGGAACTTCTCAAACCTGTACTTCCTGTGGTAAATGTATTAATGCTTGTCCCACAGGTGCGCTGTTCTATCAAGGTTCTAGTGTGGGAGAAATGGTACATGATCGGGGTAAAATTGAATTTTTGGTTAATGCTAGAACTAAGAAAGAATGGAATTATTAAGTTAGCAATCAGCAATTAGCAATCAGCTTTCAACTTTTAGTAATTATCTGAAGTAATAGCTAACTCAATAATCACTTACTCACCAAAAATGAAATTTCATGTTGTATCTGATTTGGTTAAAAATGGGCAAATTCTTAATAGTGGGAATATTGACAATTTGTATATTCCTGGGTTTAGGAAGTGTAACTTGGAAAAGTGCTATTGCTATCACCACCAAAATAGAACCAGCACCGGAAGAAGTTCTTTATCGCTCACTCACAAAATTAGATGATCACTTAGGTAAAGTTTGGCAAGTTGTTTTGTTTAAACAAGTTTACCCTGGGCAAACATCTAAGATTAATTTGCGCTTAGTTGGGTTTCCTGGTTCTGCGGAATTAATTCACCCCCAACCGTTAAGAATTACCTCAAAAACTGGTCAAATTTGGAACGCTAATGATATATTTTTAGATGAAGCACCAGCCCCTACAATTGGTCAATATGATCTCACTGAAATATTGCCCCAATTACCGACCGAACCTTTAAATTTAGCAATACCTTTACCTGGTGCGAAGTCTATTGATATTTCAGTTCCAATTAATGTTGTGAAAGAATGGAAATCAATTTTAAGCATTCAGCTATCAGTAATTAGTAATTAGTAATTAGTAAAAAGAATGCTGACTGCGCTCATTCAAAAACTCAAATCTTAAACCTGATTAAAAGCTGAAAGCTGATTACTAAAAAGGTAAAAAAAATGGATAAAATAAAATTAGCAACAGTCTGGTTAGGTGGATGTTCTGGATGTCATATGTCCTTTTTAGATTTGGATGAATGGTTGATAGATTTAGCCGCCCAAGTTGATGTAGTTTATAGTCCCATTGCTGATATTAAAGAATATCCAGAAGGCGTGGATGTGGTATTAGTAGAAGGGGCGATCGCTAACGAAGAACATTTAGAATTGATCCACCAAATTAGGCAACGCACCAAAACAATTATTTCCTTTGGAGATTGCGCTGTTACTGGAAATGTAACCGCTATGCGTAACCCAACAGGAAATGCAGATGTGAGTCTGCAATTAGCTTATATTGAAGGTGCAGATGTTAATCAACAAATACCCCATTCACCTGGTATTGTTCCACCCTTAATTGATAAAGTTGTACCCGTTCATTACATAGTACCAGTTGATATTTATTTACCCGGTTGTCCTCCTTCAGCCCCTCGCATTCGTGCGGCACTTGAACCATTATTAAAAGGAGAAATACCAGTAATGGAAGGACGGGAAATGATTAAATTTGGATAATTGGTAATGGGTAATTGGTAATGGGTAATTGGTAATGGGTAATTGGTAATATTTAAAAGTATTCTCTATTCCCTATTCCCTTCTTACTGTCACCTGTCACCTGTCACCTGTCACCTGTCACCTGTCACCTGTCACCTGTCACCTGTCACCTAAAAATTTGGGAGATAAAATTATGTTAAAAGCAGCAGATGTAATGACCAAAGATGTAGCAATGATTCGCGGTTCTGCTACAGTTAAAGAAGCAATTGATTTAATGAAAGCTAGAGACTGGAGGGCGTTAATTGTAGATCGTCGTCATGATCAAGATGCTTATGGAATTGTTACAGAAAGCGACATTGTTTATAAAGTCGTAGCCTACGGGAAAGATACAAATAAAGTCCGTGTTTATGAGATTATGACTAAACCTTGTATTGTCGTCAATCCCGAACTAGGTTTAGAATATGTAGCCAGATTATTTGCTAATTATCGTTTACATCGTGCGCCGGTAATTAGTGGCGAATTAATAGGAATAATTTCATTAACTGACATCTTAGCTGGCAGCAGTGCCTTAGAAAAACCCCATGCAATTTTGTTAGAACAAGAATTACAAGATGAAATTAGAAAAGCTCGTCTTGTTTGTTCGGAAAAAGGAATTAATTCCCCCGAATGTGCAGCCGCTTGGGATGTGGTAGAAGAAATACAAGCAGAAATTGCCCACCAACGGGCAATGAAACCTTTAAAAACAGCTTTTGAAGAATACTGTGAAGAGTTTCCAGAAGCCGAAGAAGCTAGAGTTTATGATTTCTAGGTGACTGGGGACTGGGGACTGGTGATTGGCGACTGGTGACTGGGGAGAAAAATTTTAGATTTTAGATTTTAGATTTTAGATTGGAATTGACAAAAACAATAATCCAAAATCCAAAATTGAATTACCAATTACCAATTACCAATTACCAAATTACCAAATTACCAAATAATATGAAAAAAATCGTTATTGATCCGGTTACGAGAATAGAAGGCCACGCCAAAATTAGCATTTATTTAGACGATGACGGTCAAGTAAATGATGCGCGGTTTCATGTGACAGAATTTCGCGGTTTTGAAAAGTTTTGTGTGGGTCGTCCTTTCCCAGAAATGCCGGGAATTACTGCAAGAATTTGCGGTATTTGTCCGGTAAGTCATTTGTTGGCATCAGCAAAAACAGGTGATCAAATATTGGCTGTCACTATTCCCAAAGCCGCGACAAAATTACGTCGGTTAATGAATTTAGGGCAAATTGTTCAATCTCATGCTTTGAGTTTCTTTCACCTGAGCGCCCCAGATTTATTATTAGGAATGGATAGCGAACCAGCAACTAGAAATGTTTTTGGTTTGATAGCCGCAGATCCAGAATTAGCTAGAGGTGGTATTCGTTTACGGCAATTTGGACAAGAAATTATTGAATTATTAGGAGGGAAAAAAATCCATCCTTCTTGGGCTGTTCCTGGTGGTGTGAGTGATCCTTTAACTTCAGAAAATAGAACCCATATTCAAAACCGTATTCCTGAAGCGAAAAGCACGGTTTTAAATGCCATAGATTTATTTAAAGGATTACTAAAAGATTACGAAAAAGAAGCACAAACTTTTGGTAATTTCCCTAGTTTATTTATGGGGTTAGTAACTCCTGATGGTTTATGGGAAACCTACGACGGACATATCCGCTTTGTTGATAGTGCAGGAAATATTGTTGCTGATAAATTAGATGCTGCTAATTATCCTGAATTTATCGGTGAAGCTGTCCAAGCTGATTCTTATTTAAAATCTCCTTACTATCGTCCTCTAGGTTATCCAGATAGTAGTGATCATTGTCGTTTAGATAGTGGAATGTATCGTGTTGGACCATTAGCTAGATTGAATGTTTGTAGTCATATTGGTACACCATTAGCAGATAAAGAATTAAAAGAATTTCGCAGTCATGGAACTGGTACTGTAAAATCTTCTTTCTTTTATCACTATGCACGGTTAATTGAAATTTTGGCTTGTATTGAACACATTGAAATTTTACTGGATGACCCTGATATTTTATCAACTCGTTTGCGGGCGGAAGCTGGTATTAATCAATTAGAAGCTGTGGGTGTGAGTGAAGCACCAAGGGGGACTTTATTCCATCATTATCAAGTTGATGAAAATGGTTTGATGGCAAAGGTAAATTTGATTATTGCTACTGGTCAAAATAATTTAGCAATGAATCGCACAGTTGCCCAAATTGCCCGTCATTTTGTCAACGGTAGTGATATTCAACAGGGAATGTTAAACCGGGTAGAGGCTGGTATTAGGGCTTTTGACCCTTGTTTGAGTTGTTCTACTCATGCGGTGGGACAAATGCCTTTACTAATAGAATTAGTGGACAAAAATGGTAATGTAGTAAATCAAATTTGTCGGGATTAAAGAAGGCATAAGGCAGGAGTAAATTTTTATATGATCCCCGACTTCTCAAAGAAGTCAGGGATCTTTTAATTGTATAAAAAATAAGCGGTTGATATAGCCGCCTCAATATTTATACTGTTATTCGCTCATCTTGATCCCCGCTTGCATTGGGTCAAAGTTGCGGGGAAAATGGGTGTTATGGTCACAGTCAGCATTCTCTAAATGGGTTCCCTGCAAGTCAGCTTGACGTAGATTCGCAGAAAACAACATTGCACCCCGCAAATCTGCATTCTGTAAATTAGCTTGACTCAAATCAGCGTAGCTAAGATCACAACCGCGCAAATTAGCACCGCTGAGGTTGGCTGTACTTAAATCAGCATAGCTGAGGTCAGATCCTTTTAAATCAACATCTTGTAGATTAGCATCACTTAATTCTGCTCTTTCAAAATCTCGTTTCCCCACTGCGTATTCTTTTACAAGAGTAGCAGCACTATTAATTGGCTGTTGAAAATTGATTTCAGGCATAAAACAGCCTCACGATTTATGTAAAATTTTTTAACTGTCTTTATTCAGTTACCGCAATTGATTATACAACCAATAATCTATAAATCACATTTATTATTAACATAAGTTTGCGTTTGTTTTCGTGGAGTTTCTTCACAAATTCCTCAAGTTTTGATGCTATTTTAAAAAAATTAATCTGTTGTTAACGAGATCAAAATTTTCCTTGGTATGAAGAACCATTTGTATTAAGAACTTTTAATTTTCGTATAATTTCTTATGTGGTCAGGTTTAGATATTAGATAGGTGTGGGAAGATTAAAGACAATTAAAAAAATAATCATAATATAGGATCAGCTTTTATGACACTAACTGAAAAATTCTCAAGTTATGCAGCTTTGAAACAAGGAGAGAAACTACAGAAATGGGAGTATGAACCCGCAGAATTAGGTCGTCAAGATATTGAAATTGAAGTGACTCATAATGGTTTGTGTCACACCGATATTCACATGAGAGATAATGAATGGAATGTGAGTACATTTCCCTTAGTTGCTGGACATGAAGTGGTGGGAAAAGTAACAAAAATCGGAGAAGATGTGACTTCATTAAAAATAGGCGATCGCGTTGGTTTTGGTTGGATTCGTAACTCTTGCAGAACTTGTGACGCTTGTTTACGAGGAGAAGAAAATGTTTTTTCCTAAGATATATGGTAAGATGATTAATAGAAATTCAATATTAAAAAGGAGAAGTTAGTGAAATCACAATTAGATAACCAACAATCTAATAAACCGTTGAATCTTTATGAACGAGATTTTCAATTGTGGATTGAACAAACAATTAGCTCCTTGGAAACAAAACAATTTAACTCATTAGATATTGAACATTTAATTGAGGAGCTTAAAGAATTGGGTAAATCAGAAAAAAGAGCATTAGAAAGTAACTTAATGGTTTTATTAGCACATCTACTAAAACTGATGGTTCAACATGATGCTCCTGATTCCATGAAACAAAGTTGGTATCGTTCAATTATTGAACATCGTCAACGAGTGATCATCGCTATTAAAAATACTCCTTCGTTAAAATCTTATTTAGAAACCGCCTTAGAGATAGCTTATCCTGATGGGCGTAATTTAGCTATTCAAGAAGGGAAAAAAGCGTTTTTTGGTGTGCGTATTCCTCAAGAAAATGAATATCCAAATATTTGTCCTTTCTCTCTGGAACAAATATTAGATCAGGACTTTTTCGATTTTCCTAGTTAATAGTGATTAATAATGAAAAAAGTAATAGTGATTGGTTACGGTAATGAATTACGCAGTGATGATGGAGTGGGAAAAAAAATAGCTGATACTATTGATTCCTGGAATTTATCAAATGTAAAATCCCTAGCAGTTCATCAACTCACACCAGAATTAGCGGATGAATTGGCCAATGTCAATTTATCAATTTTTGTTGATGCTACGATTAATGAAAATATGGTAGTAGCACCTTTATCATTAACAAATGATCATTATCATAGTATAGGACATTTTGCAGATCCGCGATCGCTCCTAGCTTTAACTGAATTTCTCTATGGTAAATCTCCTATAGCTTGGTTAGTTACAGTACCAGGACAAAATTTTGAATTAGGCGATCGCATTTCACTAAAAGCAGAAAAAGGTATTACCACTGCACTTTCAAAAATCATGCAAATTCTTGAACAAAATAACAATTTAGGGATCACATCAGAATGAATTTTTATCTCCATCTCCCTATCTTTACTGTCACCTGTCACCTGTCACTTATTGAAAGGAGTAATTAATTATGCAAGCATCTATCAAACCAACCGCAGACAAAGCTTACGACATCTTACAAACTGAGAGACTAAACCCCTTAGACGCGATTTTTGCACCTCAAACCGTTGCTGTTATTGGTGCTAGTGAAAAACCTGGAAGTGTGGGTAGAACTTTACTTTGGAATTTAATTACTAACCCCTTTAATGGAACAGTTTTTCCTATCAATCCTAAACGCAATAGTGTATTAGGAATTAAAGCTTATCCTACTATTTTTGATGTTCCTGAAAAAATAGATTTAGCGGTAATTGCCACCCCAGCACCTACAGTACCACAAATTATTAATGATTGTGTCAAAGCCGGAATAAAAGGAGCAATAATAATCTCCGCTGGTTTTAAAGAAGCAGGAGAAAAAGGAATAGCTTTAGAAAAAGAAATTCTGGAAATAGCACACAAAGGAAAAATTAGAATTATTGGACCAAACTGTTTAGGGGTCATGAGTCCAATTTCCGGTTTAAATGCGACATTTGCGAGTAAAATGGCACAACCAGGAAATGTAGGTTTCCTCAGTCAAAGCGGTGCTTTATGTACATCTATTTTAGATTGGAGTTTACAGGAAAACGTTGGTTTTAGTGCCTTCGTTTCTATCGGTTCAATGTTAGATATAGGTTGGGGAGATTTAATTTATTATTTGGGAGATGACCCCAATACAAAAAGTATTGTAATTTATATGGAATCCATCGGTGATGCGCGTTCTTTTCTATCCGCAGCGAGAGAAGTAGCATTAACAAAACCGATAATTGTTATCAAAGCCGGTCGGACAGCAGCAGCAGCAAAAGCGGCCGCTTCTCACACAGGTTCATTAGCAGGAAGTGATGCTGTTTTAGATGCTGCATTTAGAAGATGTGGAGTATTAAGAGTTAATAGTATTTCTGATTTATTTGATATGTCAGAAGTATTAGCAAAACAACCGCGCCCCAAAGGTCCAAGTTTAACAATTTTAACTAATGCTGGTGGTCCTGGAGTATTAGCCACCGATACATTGATAGAAAGTAGAGGCAAACTAGCACCAATTTCCGAAGAAATCATGCAGGGTTTAAATGAAATTTTACCCCCACAATGGAGTCATAATAACCCGATTGATATTTTAGGAGATGCTGACCCAGAACGCTATACAAAAGCCTTAGAAATTGCTGCCAAAGATCCTAATAGTGATGGGTTATTAGTAATTTTAACACCCCAAGCTATGACCGATCCGACAAAAATTGCCGAGGAATTAAAACCCTATTCACAAATGGCGAATAAACCAATTTTAGCTAGTTGGATGGGTGGGGAAGATGTGGCAGAAGGAAAACAAATTCTCAACCATCAAGGCATTCCTACTTATGATTATCCCGATACAGCAGCTAAAATATTTAGCTATATGTGGCGGTATAGTTATAACCTCAAGGGAATTTATGAAACTCCTGTTTTACCAAGTTTAGAATGTGATACAAATACCCGTAATTGTGCATTGGTGGAAACCATTATTAAGGATGCCAGAAAAGCCGGAAGAGCGATTTTAACAGAGTTTGAATCTAAAGAAATATTAGCCGCCTATGGTATTCCGGTAGTTGCTGGAAGTATTGCTAAGAGTGCAGAAGAAGCAGTAGAATGTGCTGAGAAAATCGGTTATCCCGTGGTTTTGAAATTGTATTCGCAAACAATTACCCATAAAACAGATGTGGGAGGAGTACAGTTAAATTTGCGAAATGCAGAAGCTGTTAAAAGAGCTTATCATTTAATAGAAACTTCGGTATTAGAAAAAGCTAAACCAGAAGATTTTTTAGGCGTAACCGTGCAGCAAATGGTCAAAACTAGCGGTTATGAATTGATCATTGGTAGTAGTTTAGATCCGCAGTTTGGACCAGTATTATTATTTGGTGCTGGGGGAGAATTAGTCGAGGTTTTCCAAGATAGCGCCATAGCTTTACCACCTTTAAATACTACCCTAGCACGGCGGATGATGGAACAAACGAAAATCTATAAAGCATTAAAAGGAGTGCGGGGTAGACAAAGTATTGATATGGCAGCTTTGGAGGAATTGTTAGTAGTATTTAGTCATTTGGTAGTAGAACAACCAGCGATTAAAGAAATAGATATTAATCCTTTATTAGCTATTCCTCCCTCTCCTGATCATCCTGGTGGTTTAATAGCATTAGATGGTAGAATAGTTTTACATTCTGCGGATGTAGGAGAAACGGAATTACCAAAATTAGCAATTCGTCCCTATCCTCACCAATATGTTAGTAATTGGACATTGAAAAATGGTATACCTGTTACTATTCGTCCGATCCGTCCAGAAGATGAACCATTAATGGTAAAATTCCATAAAACACTATCAGAGGAAAGTGTTTATTTGCGGTATTTTCACATGGTTAAATTAAGTCAAAGAATAGCTCATGAAAGACTGACAAGAATTTGTTTTATTGACTATGATCGAGAAATGGCATTAGTCGCAGAACATCACAACCCAGAAACTCAAGCAACGGAAATTTTAGCTGTAGGAAGATTGAGTAAATTACATGGTAATGATGGGGCGGAATTTGCTATGCTGGTGAGCGATCGCTATCAATGTAATGGTTTAGGTACAGAGTTACTCAAGAGATTAATAGAAGTAGGTAAAAACGAGAAAATATCCTCTATTTCTGCTGATATCTTAGCTGATAATTTAGGAATGCAGAAAGTATGTGAAAGACTCGGTTTTAAGATGTCACATAGCAATGATGCAACAGTCTTAAAAGCGGAAATTGATTTGTAGTCAGGAGTCAGGAGTCAGGAGTTGTTAATTTTAACTTTTGACTTTTGACTTGATCTCTTCCCTGTTTTATTTTTCGGTTAGTAAATTTATCCAAAATGATGACAACACAAATTAATCAAATTTGGCAAAATTTGGAAAATACAAAAACAGAAAAACAAACATTTACCGAGGATTTAATTGCTGAATTACCAGAACCAGTACAACGTTATTTCTTACACGCTATTACTTTGGGAACACCGTTAGCAACTGGTGTGAAGTTAAAAATGCAAGGTTATTTTCAACCCAGTAAAGATAAAAAATTACCCATGCAAGCTACAGAAATTTTAACTGCTAAAGGATTTGTTTGGCAAGCAGTAATGGGTAATAAATTTTTTAACATTAAAGGGGCAGATTACTATTATAATCATTCAGGAAAAGTAGAGTTTAAAATTTTGGGTTTAATCCCATTAGTCAAAGAGGAAAATCCCGACATTAACCGTTCTAGTATTGGTAGATTTGCAGGTGAATTATTCTGGTTGCCATCTGCTTTATTACCACAAAATCAAGTAATTTGGCAAGCTATTGATCACAATACAATTCAAGCAACTTGCAATATTGAGTGTGAAACAGTTAATCTAACTTTTATTATTGATGAAAATGGTAGAGTTTTAGAAGTAAAATTACCACGTTGGGGAAATCAAACCACAGATAAAACTTGGCAATATATACCCTTTGGTGGCACATTTGCACAGGAAACCACTTTTCAAGGTTTTACTATTCCTTCCCAAATAAATGCGGGATGGTGGTTAGGAACAGAAAATTATAATGGGTTTTTTCAAGCAAGTATTGAGGAAGCGGAATTTTTTTAGTTGTTGTTAAGTCTGTAGGTACAAGACATAATTTTATGCTTATAGATGATGAAATAATCAGTCGCAAAAGTCTTGATCAGATTTGTTTAAGATTGAGAAATTTCCACTTTTATATTCTTTGTAGTCAAATTGATCCTACTAGATAACTGTAAGACTTCAATACCCACAACTTGATTCTCTTCATTAAAATCAAGCACAATTCCTGGATAAACTTCCTCAGATTCAATAATTTTCGATTCATCAAGACGTAAATACAAAGCATCCGCTTCTTCATCAATATGTACTTTCATAATTTATTCCTTTGGGTGCGGTCAAAATAAACAGTGATAATTCGCCAAGGTTCTTTATTTTCATTGTACACAACACGCAATACTCTATTGCCATTTTCAGGAATGCGAGCTAAAGCGTGACGTAATTCTGGATCTTCCCGATCTGGTTCTGTTTTTTGAGGTTCTGCTAATACCCGTGTTATCCATTCTAGTTGAATTTCCCGTGCAGTAATAACTTGTTGGGCATGAACGGTCAAATCATAAGGAAAGTTGTTTGTGGCATTTTCTCTAGTTTTTTCTACAGTTTTAAATCTAAACACACCAGAACGCCAAGCCCAAAAGTCAGGGGCAAATTTAGCTAATCTATTAATAGCATAATCTGGTAAAATAAATAAAATGGGATGGGGTACGGTTTTTTTATAAGCATCCCGGACAAAATTCAAATCTTGTAAAACTGGCGGATAGTCACCAGTAAGACCAATAGATTTTTCTAAACCTTGAATAAACACGAAGATACCCAACTTATTCAAGAAGTAAGAGATTTAAAAATATCATCATTTGTTATCCCTTAACTGAAAGGTATAGAAATATTGCCTTCTGGCTGATTTTGTCTATTTACTGGATATTTCATCCACTGATAAGCCACAAAAATCAACAATAAACCAATCAAAAATAATAACACCATCAAAGCAATTTGATACCAAATAACTTGGGTTAAAAGTAAATCTAAAACTAGGTGGATTAAATTCATTACACCATAAAAAATAGTTAAGCCAAAATGAATAACTCGATAACGTTTATTTTCTGTAAATGTATTCCCAATAATTGCTAACATTGGCAATACAAAGAAGCCTAACATTAACCAAAAAATACCCGATACTTCATTAAGTGATGTTGCTGGTTGGGATTCTAATACATCTAACCCGTGAAATAATGGCATTAAACCCAACTGTGTATGAAACAACGTACCTAATAAAAAAACTATCCATAGATTAATAATTTTTTGTCTATAATTAATTGCCATTTTTCTTGCACAATTACTACATTTTATAACCAAATTTACGCAGTAAATCATGACGTGATTTTATATCCTCATTTCCTTCTACACCCTTGGGTAAAAATCCATCAATCACACCAATAATACCCCTTCCTTGTTCGGTTTCTGCTAAAATCACTTGTACAGGATTAGCAGTAGCACAATAAATATTGCAAACTTCTGGACATTGTTTAATAGCATTAAGAAAGTTTATTGGATAAGCATCTTTTAACACAATTAAAAAACAGTGTCCAGCACTTATAGATTTGGCATTTTTAGTAGCTACTTCTTGCAAAGTATGATCATTTCCAGCCATTCTAATTAAACAAGCGGCGGATGCTTCACAGAAAGCAATACCAAATTTTACCTGTGAAGATATACCTACCATGATTTCATATAAATCCTCCACAGTTTTGATAAAGTGAGTTTGTCCTAAAATCAGGTTACAACCTACAGGAATTTCTAAATTTACAGTTTTTACTTCCATTTTGGGTTACAATTTAATTTGTTAATTACTGCATTGCCAAGTATCAGTTTATGGAACGTCAAGCATTGAAAGAAAAATTACAAGTATTAATTAAGGAACTGAAAAAACAGGATGATGATTCTCCTATTACTAATTTAAAAATTGACAAAAAGAAAGCCGCAGAAATAGAAAATTTAACAGTTGAATTAGAAAATCTCAATCCCCATCCTCAACCACTCCAGAATGCTATTAATTTATTAAATGGAATCTGGCAATTACAATACTCTACAGCTAGAGAAATTCGCGCTTTGGATTCTCTCCCATTAGGATTAAGAATAGGTAAAGTATTTCAAGTAATTAATGTTGCTGACGCACAATTTTTTAACCTTGCTTATGTCAAACATCCCCTAAAATTTATTTCAGGATATGTAAAAGTAACAGCTAGATTTGAACCTGATTTAGCTCAATCTAACTTACCAGATAAGCGAATTAATGTTTATTTTGATAAACGTTATTTAGCGATTGACAAAATTTTAGGTGTTAACACTCCTCAGTTAAATCCTTTTAAAGTTGTAGATGCTAAAGGTCCCAAAGGTAGAGTTGCAACTCTGGATATTACTTACTTAGATGAAACATTAAGGATTGGTAGAGGAGGTGATGAAAGTTTATTTATTCTCCAGAAAGCTGATGATTTACCTGAGTTACAGCAGATTTAACCCATTTTTTGTAAGCATTCAGCAGTCTGTCTCCGTCAGCAATTTTCTTACTAACTCAGTCTCACTCAAGACAAAACCTGTTAGCGTAGCCATTTACTGATTACTGATAGCTGAATACTGACATTTTTTTTGACAATCTGCGCCCTCAAGGGACGCAGATTGTGGGTTCAAAGAGTCTACTTAGATTAGATTCCCAATTTTTCTAACACTGGTTTTGTGGAAACAATGTGACGCTCTAAACCCAGTAATTCAGGACTAACTCCTAAAGCCAAAGCAATTAATTGTGGTAAATGTAAAATAGGTAAACCTAATTTTTTACCAATCACCTTTTCTACCTCTGGTTGACGAGAATCTAAATTAAGATGACACAGGGGACAAGGTGTAACAATACAATCAGCACCACTTGACAAAGCTTCTTGAATGTGCATACCTGCCATTTGGAAAGATTCGGTAGTAGCATAACTAGAAAGAGGCCAACCGCAACATTGGGTGCGTCCACGATAATATATAGGAGTTGCCCCCACAGCCCGAAAAACATTTTCCATTGCTTCTGGGTTAAATGGATCATCATAGGGCATGGATTTTTGAGCGCGAAGGAGATAACAGCCATAAAAAGCTGCACACTTGAGGTTAGATAACTTGCGGGTGACACGCTGGCTGATTTTGTCTAAACCATAATCTGTAACCAAAGCATAAAGCAAATGTTTAACGTCTGTGCTGCCCCGATAAGGAGAACAACCTTCTTTTTCTAGTAAGCCATTAACTTGATTAAGATAAGCAGGGTTAGTTGTTTGGCATTGCTTTAGACGTTCATCAACATGACCAATAACACCTTGACAGGTGCTGCAATGAGTAAGAAGAGGCAGATTTAATTCTTCTGCTAAAGCTATATTTCGGGCGTTAACTGTATCTTCTAACAATTGAGAATCTTCTTTAAACGTACCTGAACCGCAACAAGCAGCTTTTTTAAGTTCAATGAGTTCTATACCCAAAGCTTGGGTAAGTGATTGAGTAGACAGATAAAGCTCCCGACAAGCACCTTGAGCAACACAACCGGGATAGTAAGCGTATTTTAAGACTTGAGATTTTAAGACTTGAGATAGCATAAAATAAAATTAAGTTTTGGTTATAGGCGTAGCGATCGCCCTGGTAAGACAAATTTAGCAGTTTCATTATCTCCCAACAGCAAGCAGGGGAATATTAATAACCCAGTCCCCAGTCCCCAGTCATCAATTACCTTTTTCTGATAACTGTACTCAGGATCACCCTTTCCGATAAGATGTATATGCTCAAAGCAAGATTGCCTATAAAGAGCAGATCATAGCAACTGGTTAAGGACTTTTATCTATGAGTGAATCACCAACTTTTGACCGGGTTAAAAAAATCGTCGTTGAGCAACTAGAGGTTGATGAAGCAAAAGTAGTGCCAAAAGCCTCGTTTACAGATGATTTAGGGGCTGACTCCCTAGATATCGTGGAACTGGTCATGGCTTTGGAAGAAGAATTTGATCTAGAAATTCCTGATGAAGCCGCCGAAAAGATTTTAACGGTTCAAGAGGTAGTAGACTACATCGACAATCAAGAATAACTTTGTTACATCTGCCTTGTGAGTTGTGAGGGAATGGGTATCAGGGGCTGGGGACTGAGAAATATTGAATTTTGAAATGTTCCTAATTTTGATCCCAATTATCCTTCATCCCTCATCACCAGTCTTTATATTGTTATACCTGCTGCTTTTTCGCCACCTTTAACTGAATCATGACAGATTATAAACGTAACCGCGTTGTTGTAACTGGTGTTGGCGCGATTACACCTATTGGTAACACACCATCTGAATATTGGGAAGGATTGTTAAGCGGACGTAATGGCATAGACCACATCACAGCTTTTGATGCGTCTAAGCATGACTGCCGCATTGCGGGGGAAGTGAAAAACTTTGATCCGCATGAATACATGGAGCGCAAAGAAGCCAAGCGCACTGATCGTTTTGCCCAATTTGCGATCGCAGGTGCTAAACAGGCTATATCAGACGCACAATTAGTTATCAATGACCTCAACGCCGAGCAAATAGGTGTCATGATCGGTTCAGGCATTGGTGGCATTAAAGTATTAGAAGACCAGCAAACAGTCTATCTAAACAAAGGACCAGACCGCTGTAGTCCATTCATGATACCGATGATGATTGCCAACATGGCAGCAGGATTAACAGCAATTCATACTGGTGCAAAAGGTCCAAACTCCTGTTCTGTGACAGCTTGTGCCGCTGGTTCTAACTCTATCGGTGATGCCTTTCGCTTAATTCAAAATGGCTATGCCCAAGCAATGATTTGTGGCGGTTCGGAAGCAGCAGTTACACCATTGTCTGTAGCTGGATTTGCCGCAGCTAGGGCGCTATCTACAAAAAATGACCCGGAAAAAGCTTGTCGTCCCTTTGACAAAGATCGGGATGGCTTTGTCATGGGTGAAGGTTCAGGAATTTTAATTCTGGAAGAATTAGAACACGCAATCAGTCGTGGTGCGAGAATTTATGCAGAAATGGTCGGCTATGGGATGACCTGTGATGCCTATCATATTACTTCCCCCGTACCCGGTGGTTTAGGTGCAGCTAGAGCAATGGAACTGGCACTCAAAGATGGTCAACTGACACCAGAAATGATTACCTATATTAATGCTCATGGAACCAGCACCCCAGCCAATGATGTCACAGAAACGGCAGCTATCAAAAAGGCTTTAGGCGATTATGCTTATAAGATAGCAATTAGTTCCACCAAATCCATGACAGGTCATTTGTTAGGTGGTTCAGGAGGAATAGAAGCAGTAGCTACAGTTTTGGCGATCGCTCATGACCACATCCCCCCCACCATCCACTTGGATAATCCTGATGAGGGTTGTGATTTAGATTACGTACCTCACACCAGCCGCGCTCAAATCGTAGAGGTGGCTTTATCCAACTCCTTTGGTTTTGGTGGTCATAATGTCACCTTAGCATTTAGGAAATATCGTTAATGGTGATTGGTGACTGGTGACTGGTGATTGGTGATTGGGAGTTATTTATTTTTAACTTTAGACTTTAGACTTTTGACTTGATTTTCTCCCCATCTCCTCACCTCCCTATCTCCCTAACTTTCCCCCTGGAACGTATTATATATGTCATTCCCAGCTAAACCAAGGGTTTGGCATGACCAAATTATTAGCTCTATTCATCACCTAAAACTCAGAAGATCCCGCTTGTCCTTATGCTAGTAAGAATGGGATGATGTAAATTGTGGGATCACTTGATAATGAACCCAAAAACAGAAAGCTACAAAGAGTCCTAACCCGTCGTTAACAATAAAAGATTATGGCTGTTGCAACAAAATCCATCGAAGAACTTTGTATTAACTCAATCCGTTTTTTGGCTGTTGATGCCATAGAAAAATCCAAGTCGGGACACCCCGGACTACCTATGGGCGCTGCTCCTATGGCGTTTGTCCTGTGGGACTCCTTCATGCGGTATAACCCCAAAAATCCTAAATGGTTTAACCGCGATCGCTTTGTCTTATCTGCTGGTCATGGCTCGATGTTGCAGTATGCCTTACTGTATCTCATGGGCTACGATAGCGTTACCATAGACGACATCAAGCAATTTCGTCAATGGGGGTCTAAGACCCCAGGCCACCCAGAAAACTTTGTGACAGATGGTGTGGAAGTAACTACAGGTCCTTTGGGTCAAGGTATTGCTAACGCAGTGGGTTTAGCTTTAGCAGAAGCACACCTAGCAGCTAAATTTAACAAACCCGATGCCACAATTGTAGACCACTACACCTATGTAATTCTGGGTGATGGTTGCAACATGGAAGGTATTTCCGGTGAAGCTGCTTCTATCGCTGGACACTGGGGATTAGGTAAATTAATCGCCCTGTACGATGATAACCACATCTCTATTGATGGTTCTACCGATGTAGCTTTTACCGAAGATGTTTCTAAGAGATTTGAAGCCTACGGTTGGCACGTACTTCACGTTAAAGATGGTAACACCGATTTAGAAGGAATTGCCAAAGCGATCGAAGCTGCAAAAGCTGTCACCGACAAACCCACCATGATCAAGGTGACAACCACCATTGGTTATGGTTCTCCCAACAAAGCAAATACCGCTGGTATTCACGGTGCTGCGCTAGGTGCAGATGAAACAACATTAACCCGGAAAAACTTAGGTTGGGACTATGCACCCTTTGAAATTCCTCAAGACGTTCTTAACCACACCCGCAAAGCAGTAGAACGTGGTGCTGCTTACGAAGCAGAGTGGAACAAAACCTTCGCTGAATACAAAGTTAAATATGCCCAAGAAGGGGCAGAATTTGCACGTTTCCTCAGTGGTAAATTACCAGAAGGTTGGGATCAAGTTCTTCCCACCTACACCGCCGAAGACAAAGCACAACCTACCCGTAAACACTCAGAAATCTGCCTCAACAAACTAGGCGCTGTTTTACCTGAATTAATCGGTGGTTCTGCTGACTTAACCCACTCCAACCTCACCGAACTCAAAGGTGCTGGAGACTTCCAAAAAGGACAATTCCAAAACCGTAACATTCACTTTGGTGTACGGGAACACGCAATGGGCGCAATCTGTAACGGTATAGCCTTACATCGTTCCGGTTTAATGCCCTACGGTGCAACATTCCTCATCTTTACAGACTATATGCGGGCGGCTATTCGTTTAGCTGCGCTCTCTGAAGCTGGGGCAATTTGGGTAATGACTCACGACTCCATCGGCCAAGGCGAAGACGGTCCTACTCACCAACCCATTGAAACCTTAGCTTCTCTGCGTGCTATTCCTGATTTAACAGTAATTCGTCCCGCAGATGGCAATGAAACCTCTGGTGCTTACAAAGTAGCGATCCAAAAGTCTAAGGAAAATGCTTCCACTCTCTTAGCTTTCACCCGTCAGAACGTTCCCAACTTAGGTGGTACATCTGTTGATGGTGTGGCTAAAGGTGCATACACCATTGTAGATTGTGCTGGTACACCAGACATCATTTTAATTGGTACTGGTTCAGAACTGAGCCTGTGTGTGACTGCGGCTGAGAAATTAACCGCCGAAGGTAAGAAAGTCCGCGTTGTTTCTATGCCTTCTACAGAATTATTTGATGCTCAAGATGCAGCTTACAAAGAATCTGTACTACCAAAATCTGTGACAAAGCGTTTAGCAGTAGAAGCTAGTTGCAGTTTTGGCTGGCATAAATATGTTGGTACTGAAGGCGATACAGTCAGTATTGATAGCTTTGGTGCTTCTGCTCCTGGTGGTACTTGTATGGAGAAATTTGGTTTTACTGTTGATAATGTATTGGCTAAAGCTAAAGCATTGTTGGGTTAATTAGCAACAGAATATTTCTCTTATTTTCTGGGGTGGGATGAAAATCCTGCCCTTTTTTTGTGTCTACTGGTAAGTACCCAAGCAAAATTAATTTAACATATTGAGTGAAAACAAAAATGTCTGTATTCCTTACCTGTTCCCTGTTAAGAGTTAAGAGTTCCCTCTCCCAAATATAAAATTTATTTTGCACGACTACTTATAAGCTATGAGAACCCACAAAAATAACATTAGATTAGATATGCAACAAACATTTAAAGGTGAAAAAAGAAACGGTGAAGATAGCAGTCCTGTAAGTGTCTGGACATTCACAGATAAAGGTGTAGAAATTCAAAACGGGACTATCTTATTTATTCCATATACGAAAATTGTCTGTTTCACCATCAACAGTAAAGATTTAACTTCTGTTCGTGATCCATTTGCACATTATTATATTCAGTTGCATATTAGCAGAGTAACAACGCGCAGTATAAATTCAACTTCTATTGATATAAATTTTAGCAATTCTGATTATGGTAAATCATGCGTTGAAAAAATTACGGAACTTCTTATGACAAAGATTGGTTAATTTAGATACTTCAATTTTGCTGCTGGCAACAAATAAAAAATCGCATAATTATGAAAGAGATATTAAGTTTTATAATCTAATTTTGTCAAATCAGAAACAAATTTGTCCTCATGTCAGTCTGATATTTAGAAAGTTGTTTACAGAACAACTTTTGTGAAAAGTTTGTTATTTACAGCTATTTCCAGGTAAATGAAACACACTTTAAGGAAAGTTGTGTAACTCAGCCCTGAGTTTATCTATGTTGAAAGAGAATTGGATAAATCTTGAGTAAGAGTAGGTAAAAAGGCGAAACAGGACAAAACAAGAATTATTCAGGGTGTGGTTTAAATACTTGGAAACATCTGTCACACCTTTGATAATATTTAGAACAGGTAAGTTATGAATCATCAAAAGTTCAAGAATATTGCTCGCAAAGCAACACCAGCTTTTTTGGCTGCTGCGACATTGACAATGGCCTCTGTTGGACCAGCCTTTGCTAATGAAAAAGTGCAAATTTTAGGGGCAGAATATGGTGGTAACGGTTGCCCTGAAGGATCTGCTAGTGTAAATGTCAGTCCAGATGGTCAAGAGTTAAGTATTCTCTTTGATCAATTTATAGCACTAGGAAATAATTCAGCACAGACACGCAAAAGCTGTAACTTAAGTATTCCCATTCAAGTACCCCAAGGCTTTCAAATTTCCCTCTATGATGCTGATTATCGGGGATATGTTGCTCCTGGAACAACTGGAAGACTAAGAGCAGAATACTTTTTTGCTGGTCAGCGTGGCCCTGTTTTTTCTAGGACATTTAGAGGCGAAACTGACTACAATGTTCGAGATAAATTAGTGACTGTGGGTGATGTCTGGTCAAGCTGTGGTGATAGTGTAAATATGCGGGTGAACGCGGCAATGATCGCTAATGGTCAAGGGATGGCGACTGTGGACTCCTTTGATCTTGCTCATCGCGGTTTGGTTTATCACATCAAATATCGCAGTTGTCGATAATATAGGAATCCTACTTGAATCTTGCTCAATATACTGAGAATCAATCGTTGATAATATAGGGTTTAGGGTTTACAGCTTGTTCAAAAATCAAATAGGAGTCCTATATCTATTAGACATCTCCGAAAAAGATGTAGGGACAATTCATGAATTGTCCCTACCAAGAGTTTCAGAATCTGGATATTGTTTAAATTGGGGAAATGTAGATTCAATATGATATATTATTATTGAATCACACACTTGATCAATAGTAAGTTCTAACTTATTTAACTCTCGAACATAGATTTGCAAAGAAGTTTGAATAAAACCTTCCCAAATAGCATAAACTATGGGGATGGAATAATAAAGAAATAATTCCTCATCTATATTTGAAAATCCATATCTAGCGCACAGCAATTTTAACCATGACATTAACTCTCTTCTTTCCTCAATGTCTGACATTATTTCTTGTTCTAAAAGAGTGATATTATTACTCATTACTTATTAATTATTTATTGATGTTGCCAAATATTCGCTTTGCTTCTGTCAGACGATTGATAATTCTATCTTTTTGATTATTTCCGCCTCTTCTAGAAAACTTGATTAAAATTGTATCTGTACGCACTTCCTTGTTTATTTTATTTAAGATCACATCTGAGGGTTGAGATTTGTAATAATCATAGTTTTCTGCAACACCAATAGTAATAACATCATAAAGAGCAGTGGCAAAATTGCCGTCATTCTGACGAAAAATCTTTCTTCCTAAAGGTTGCAGCAATGCAAAGACTTGAGTAAATATTTTTCTGTAACCTTCGTAATCAAAATGTTCATCTTCTAACGCATCTTTCATAAACTTAGTCATGTGTTGTGAAATACTGGTGCGGACTTTTTTGAGATTTTTGTAAAGAGAAATAAATCTCAACGCCAATTCTTCATCATATAATTGCTCATACTGCTCATTACTCAAATCAATTAATGTCCGAAAATCTTGATTAGCTGCAAGTTCTTTGAGAAAATCATTAAACTTAGGTGAAATATCCCTGTAAATACAATTTCTAATCTCCTGAGTAGTTAAAGGAGAACCACCAGTATTCAATCTATTAAAAAGTTCAAACCGCATATCATAATTACTATTGGTTCTGAGAATTTCTACTCTACAATTAGCTCTTTTTAAATTTAATCGAAATTTATTGGGTATAGTTTCATAAGTGAATCCTTCCAAAGATTCAACTTTTTCACCTGCTGTTAACATCCAATTGTTATTCTTCCTAATACCTTCATCTTCGCTTTTCAAAACTCCAAAAAAGGAAAGTACAGTAGAAATTCTTTGCAAACCATCCACTAATTCCCATACTCCTTCACTGTCTTCAGCTACAAATATGGGAGGAATAGGAATACCTAAAAGTATAGATTCAATAAACCGTGTTCTCTGTTCTATATCCCAACGAAAATATCTTTGAAATGCAGGTTTAATAACTATTTCCTTACGTTCATACATACCCATTATTTCACCGAAGGATACGTCAAGTCTATCGGTATGTAATAAATTTCTCTGTTCTTCGATTTGTATTGTTAGTTTTTCAGTATCCATATTATTTACCGTTAGCAATGGGTAATTGTTATTATCTGATTATATCAATTTGTAGGTTGGGTTGAGGAAACCCAACATCAAGCAATAATAATAAATATGTTGGGTTGCATTTCTTTCATTTAATCCAAACTATAACCTATAACAGTAATTCTTGTAAAATTGCCATAGATTTATTAAGTTGTTGTTTAATTAAAATATCTAATAATTGATCTGATGTCATTGGGGGATTTTTTAAAGTATTCAATTGATTTTTAAATGCTTGACAAACAAGCTCAGAATTAAGATTGATTAAATTCAAAATAAAATCATCTGGATGTTGTGCTTTAATACCATATTTTTCAATATATTCAGATGGAAAATCTTTTAAATTAAAAGTAACAATTATTTCAGCACAACTTTTAATAGCTGCTGCTAAAACATGACGATCATCTGCATCTGGAAGTTCTAATTCCTCAATTAATTGTTCATATCCTGTAACTAAACAATCTCGAACATTTTGATTCATTAAATTTTTCGTTCTTTCTAACTGTTTATAAGTGAGATCAGGGCGATTTTTCAAAACATTATTCATCCATTCTTTATGAATTTTTTCAGTCCATTTCGCCTGAAATAAATCAGTTAAAGCTAACCACATCAAAAAATCTCTGAGAGGTGCAGGATATAAAACACAAGCATCATAAACAACTATCAAACCAATTGATTGCATTTAATATCCCATATTTAATTTTTGAGCTTGTTTTGCTAATTCTGCTAAAGTTTCTTGACGTTTAGCATCAATTGTATTTTTATACTCTATTAAATCTTGATAGAATATTTGGCGATGATTTGCCGTTTTATGATAAGGAATTTCACCAGAGTCTAATAATTGAATCAGATACTGATGGGAAACATTGAGAATTTTAGCTGCTTCTTGTGTAGTTAATTGATCGGATGTAGTAAGATTCACTTTTCTGGTTTGCATTTTATTAACCTAATCTACAAATTTTAACTATGATTCTAACGGGTTTGTGTTGAGGTAATAATATTTATACATATATTATCAATGATACCATATTTTTTCAAGCCTGGGAATTAATTCCCAGTCTAATAACAAAAGTTGGCTGAAGCCGACTATTTTTTTATAAATTGTGGGAATAATGAATATGAAAACATCATTATCAACAGGGTGTATTATGGCTTCGTGGAGATTGTATTATCATTTGGTTTGGGCTACAAAAGAGCGTCAATTATTAATTACCAATGAGAGAGAACCGAAACTTTACAGTTACATTATTAGCAAAGCTGATGAATTAGAAACGATTATTCATGCTATTAATGGTACAGAAAATCACATTCATATAGTAGCTTCTATTCCTCCCAATATTTCTATTTCTGAATTTGTGCAAAAAATCAAAGGTAGCAGCACCCATTATATTAATAATGTATTTTCTGTAGAAGATATGTTTGGTTGGCAAAGAGGATATGGTGTTTTTTCGTTAGGCAGAAAACAACTAGAAGAAGCTGTGATTTATGTGAAAAATCAAAAGGAACATCATGCACAGGGTACAATAATTAAATCTTTGGAAGATTTTAATCAAGATGATGATCCACCACAAAAATTCTATATGTAGTCAGCTTTAGCTGACTTTGGTTATTAGCCTCAGAATTCATTCTGAGGCGGGCGTGGGGATAATGGTAAGATGGAATGTGGATATCAATGGAATTTTTAAGCCAGTCTGAAAATGTATTTTAAAACCCGCCTGGGAATGAATTTGAAATCATCAACAACCGGGAAATGAATTGTCGAAACGCAATAACCCGCCTGGGAATTAATTCCCAGTCTAATAGCAAAAGTCGGCTGAAGCCGACTATAAGATTTTCATTTTTATGACAGGTTTGTGATTAATTCTTTAGATTTTACCATATTTGTTAATTCAACTTACCATTGCTGTTAAAGTCTTGTATTACCGGATTTTCTGATGGTGAAGGAGCTACTATTCGGAGGTTAAAGTCAATTATTAATTGATTTTTTTCAAGAGTTATATTTGCTTTTTGTACCGATAATTTGATAGATACACCATCACCACTTTCTGATTCAATATAAAGCTGACTTTTATATCCTGCTTCCTCAAGCCATTCACTAATATTTCTCCAATTTTCTATTTTTTCATCACATTTATCTACTAGATTTTTCACATATTTATACAAAGTGTTACATAGATCAACTTCAACACCTTTAACATTTTTATTCAGTCTCTCAGCTATTTCCGAAGGACTGTAACCACAAAGTAACCCCCGCAAATGCAGTTTCTCAATAGGTGTAAGACGTTTTCCCTTAGCAGATGCAAGATCAGTATACAGCGTTTCCAAATCCCAGTATTTAGCAGCCTGAGCAAAGCTTTCTTCAACAGATGCCATTATCAACATTGTGTATATAAAATTCCTAACCTTATACTAGCCTAACTTCTAATCTTAGCTAGTACATACCTAAAATCAGCAGTGTTAGTCTAATTTTATAGAATTTAAGGATTTCTTTATGGTTTCATTTTATCCAGGGCAGAAAGCCAATGAACTGGCTAAAGGCGCTCAAGAAAGATATGAACGTGCATTAGCGTCATTAAAAACCGAGGAAGCAGCAACAAATAAACTAGCTGAGGAGTATGGTGAACTCCAATTAAAGGTTATAAAAGAAACTATTAAAAGATTTGTTGATTTCGTTGAGCGTACTGGGAGAAAGGCTTCTGAAAGTGAGAAGCGGCTTTTAGAAGGTATAGACTTTACAGTCAAGCAAATACAAGAGTATAAAGCTGCGGCTATAGCAGCAGAACAATATTTCATGGCTGGAGCTAAAGCGGCTGGAGCAGCAGCAGCAGGTTACGGTGGTGCTATAACTGTTGCTACATCCATAGGAGTAGCAAGCACTGGAACAGCTATCTCAAGCCTCAGTGGAGCAGCAGCTACAAATGCAATGTTGGCATGGTTTGGCGGTGGAGCGATCGCAGCTGGTGGGGGTGGTATGGCTTTGGGTACTGTTGTGTTGGGCGGTATCACCATTTTGCCAGCTTTGGCTATTGGCGGCTTTTTTGCGGCTCGTGAAGGTGAAAAAGCAATGACAAAAGCCATAGAGTATGAAGCAAAAGTAAATAAGGCTATTACAGAAATTAACACAGCTAAAAAATATTCCCAAAAGGTAAAACAGCGCATTACTGAATTAAGAGATGTCTTTGAATCTATTAATAATTATGCTGTTAAAAGTCTCAATGAACTTGAATCTAAACCTTTTAATGCAAAGAGAGATGCGGAGAAATTTAGACAAACAGGAACTCTCATCAAAGGACTTGTAGAAATTTTGAAAACTCCAGTATTAAACAGTGATGGACAGCTTAATATTGGAACTGTAAACGTCATAGAAAAATATCGCATTCTGCCAGGTAAATAAAAATGACTGCCAAAAAAGTTCATGTAGAAGTATTAGGTACAGGTGCAGATGCGGCTCAAACCTTACGGGCTATTGTTGAAGCCTACACTGAATACAAAATCGTTGCAGAAGAAGAAAAAACTAAACGACGTGGTATAGCAGCCTGGGAAAAAGCAACCATCACCAAAATTAAAGCTGATCGTGATATTCTCCTCAAATATCTTGAAAGCTCATTTGATGAAAGAGCTAAAAATTTTAGCTTTCTGTTTGAAAAAGTAGATCAGGCAATAGCAGCAGGTGATAATAACCAATTAACTTTAGCTTTGCATTCTATTACAGAAATAGCAAAGTCTAGTCCATTTAAAGATTTTGCTAACTTGCAATCCGTAACAGCAGCCCTTGATGATCCCGATCATGAATGGGTTATTTAAGAGGATGTTTTCAAAGTCCCTAATGATATATTAAAAACTTTTGAAACAACCTCTAATTGGTGGGTTAAACTTTCGCCAACCCACCTCAAAAAACTCTCCGCGCCTCTGCGCCTCTGCGTGAGAAAACCTAACCCAAAACGAAATTCACCAACTTACCAGGAACAACAATCACCTTCTTAACTTCCTTCCCTTCAATATAACGCTTCGCCACCTCAGACTCCCGCGCATACTTCTCCAACTCAGCTTTATCTAACTGCGAAGGAACTTGAATAGAACCGCGAGTTTTACCCATAATTTGAATTACCAAAGTAATCTCATCAGCTATCAACGCCGCAGGATCAAAACTCGGCCAAACTTGAGTATGTACCGTCCCCTTATTACCCAACAAATGCCATAATTCATCAGCAATATGGGGCGCGAAAGGCGCTAACATAATCACCAAAGTTTGAATCCCTTCTGCATAAATTGGTGAATTATTACACTTAGCATCAGTCAACGCATTACTTAACTTCATCAACTCCGAAATAGCAGTATTAAATTGATATTCTTCCTGCACATCTTCCGTAATTGCTTGAATTGCTAAATGAATCGCTCTCCTAACATCTTTTTCCTCTTTACTTAACTTCTCCAAATCAGCTTTCTGTTTACAAACTCCCGCCGCAGCGTAATCAGTAACTAACCGCCAAACACGGTTTAAAAATCTAAATTGCCCCTCAACATCAGCTTCATCCCATTCTAAATCTTTCTCTGGAGGTGCTTTAAACAAAATGAACATCCGCGCCGTATCAATGCCATATTTATTAATCACATCTTCCGGTGCTACACCATTTCCTTTAGATTTAGACATGGTAGCATAAACCTTTTCTAAAGGTTCTCCGGTTTGTGGATCAACAGGATTATTAACATCAACTAAATGAGAAGGAATCCATTTATCCTTACCGCTTTTTTTCGGGTTCATGTATGTTAAACCCTGTACCATTCCCTGAGTTAATAACTTTTGAAATGGTTCATCAAAATTCAACAAACCTCTATCTCTTAACACTTTAGTAAAGAAACGAGAATACAATAAATGTAAAATTGCGTGTTCAATACCGCCCACATATTGATCAACCGGCATCCAATCATTTACTCTACCACCATCAAAAATTTTCTCTGCATTTGTGGCATCAGTAAACCGCAAGAAATACCAAGAAGAATCAATAAAAGTATCCATCGTGTCGGTTTCTCTTTTTGCTGGAGTACCGCAACTAGGACAAGGAACATTTACCCAACTTTCTAACTGTCCTAAAGGTGAACCACCACGGCCACTTAATTCAATTTCTTCTGGCAATTGTACAGGTAAATCTTTTTCTGGTACTGGTACAATTCCACATTCAGGACAATGAATAACAGGAATAGGTGCGCCCCAATAACGTTGACGAGAAATTAACCAATCTCGCAAGCGATATTGTACCCTTTCTTTACCAAAACCATGCTTTTCTGCATAGTCAGTAATTGCCTTTTTCCCATCTACTGAATTTATGCCATTAAAGTCACCTGAATTAACTAAAATTCCCGGTTCTGTATAGGCAGATTTTAAATTTTCATCTGCGCCAATTTCGGGAACAATGACAACTTTAACCGCTAAATTCTGTTCCTTTGCAAATTTGAAATCTCGCACATCATGGGCGGGTACACCCATCACCGCACCAGTACCATATTCATACAGTACATAATCTGCAATCCAAATCGGTACTTCTTCCCCGGTGAAGGGGTTGATAGCTTTCCCCCCGGTGGGAATACCCCGTTTTGGTTTGTCTTCTGCGGTTCTTTCTAACTCGGTTTGGTTGGTAACTTCCTTGATAAAAGCCTCTACAGCCGCTTTTTGGTCTGAAGTGGTGACAAATTGAGTTAAAGGGTGTTCTGGGGCTAATACGACGTAGCTCACGCCATAAACGGTGTCAGGACGGGTGGTATAAACGGCGATTTTTTCATCTAAGCCGACTATGGGAAATTCTAAATATGCACCAGTGGATTTACCTATCCAGTTAGCTTGCATTACTTTAACTCGTTCTGGCCAACCTGGTAATTTACCCAAATCATTTAATAATTCTTCGGCATAATCGGTAATCTTTAAAAACCACTGACGTAATAATTTACGTTCTACTATTGCACCGCTACGCCAAGAACGTCCTTCACTGTCTACCTGTTCGTTAGCTAGTACGGTTTGATCAATGGGATCCCAATTTACAGCCGCTTCTTTTTGATAAGCTAAACCCGCTTCTAAAAATTGTAGAAAAATCCACTGTGTCCACTTATAATAATCGGGGGAACAGGTAGCCAATTCTGCATCCCAATCTAAGGATAATCCCAGACGTTTTAATTGCTGTTTCATCTGGTCTATATTTTTATATGTCCATTGGGCAGGAGGTACACCCCGATCAATGGCGGCGTTTTCTGCGGGTAAGCCAAAGGCATCCCAGCCCATTGGATGTAATACTCTATACCCTTGCATTTTTTTAAAGCGGGCGATTACATCTGTAATGGTGTAGTTGCGGACGTGACCCATGTGCAAGCTACCGGATGGGTAGGGAAACATAGAAAGCGCGTAGAATTTTGGCTTGCTTATATCTTGAGGTGTTTTATCTAAGCTTAGCTCTAACCATGTTTGTTGCCATTTTTCTTCGATCGCGGCCGGGTTGTATGATGTTTTTTGGGTGGACTCCACAACTAAAAACTCCTAATGTTTTTTCCTAGTTTCGCTATTGTGGCATAATATAGAGTTGTCCTGAAGTCATTCAGCCAATCGCTTTCCATCCTACAAAAACTCATCAGCAGTACAAGTTCAAAAATTCCCACTTAAAACTTTTTACGCAACACTCAGTGAGTAGTTAGCAAAATTAATATCTTTATAACCCGGATAGTCTAGAAAAGGCTGTATTACTCGAAGATTCATCATTTGACGATCGCGTTGAGATACTGGACGTGCATATAATTTCAGTGCGTCAACGGGAATCATTCGTGCTGTTTCAATATTAAAATCTGGATCAAAGATTACTATTGCTAGAAAATCAAAATTTGCTTCTGCTGGAAACTGAAGATGAGGAGATTTTCTCCGTTCAGGATCAAGGAGTATGGTTTTTACTTCCACTATTTCACCATTTGGTAATTTCAAATCTCCCCATAAACTGCGATCTTCAATTATTGCAGCATTCATAACTTGAGCGATCGCTAATTCTGTAAATTGTGATAGAAGTGGAATAATAATTTCTCGACGATTTGATGTTGGAAGCTGATTCCAAAAATCTCGAATTACATTAAGTTTCTCATATAAACCATGATTGCTTGTTTGTCCTCCATTTGCAGAATGAATTTTCAATCCTTGAACTTTATCTGCATGATTATTTGTAATAATTTCTGATTTGTTATCTTCCGAATAATGCCGAGACCTAATAACTATATAATTGGATTCTGGAGATAAACTGGGAATTGCTGATTGTGCGGCACTCTCACTATCATAAACTCCCTTCACTGCTATATAATCTTTAAATCCTACAGCGTCTCCATCTAATCTAAGGACAACCCAAGCATCTGATTTTTTCATTAGGCTTTCTCCTTTGCGCCTCCAGCAGTAAGACTTCCTAGTAACTCCCCTGTGATAGTATTGTACACTCCCCCAGAAAAGTCGAAAGTTACATTGTCTGCACCTCCTAAACCATGAATCGTTTTGAGGTTGTGAAGGCGTTTTCTAGTAAGTTCTCGACTAATTCCACAGAATCTATTGAGATGACTGGCAATGGCTTCAAAACTTGTAGTAGTACGAAACTCAAACTTAAACGTTGCCATGACCTGATATCATACTCAGGTAATTAGTTACCATATAAATTTTTCAGAGTCGTTATATTGCCAAATTTCATTGTCAAACTCACAGGGTTTGTTATTGTTAACTAACGCACCCTACAATACCGACAATTGCACTAAGCTTTCAATTTCCCATAAGCATAACGGCTAAAACTGCCCTCATTAAGATTATTCCAAGCATAGATTCGATCTCTAAAGGCTTTCCACTGTTCATACACGGCTTTAAAATCTGCGTCTTTCGCTGCAAATTCATCATACAAAGCAAAGGACTCTTTTTCCGCTGCTGCTAAAATTTCTTCACTATAGGCACGAACTTGAGTTCCGGTTTTTAACAGTCTTTCTAATGCTTCGTTATTCCGAGCATCATAACGAGTTAACATTGTTGTATTTGACTGATATGCGGCTGTTTCTAAAGCTGCTTGATATTGAGGTGGCAGCTTTTTCCATTCGTCTAAATTAACTTGTACTTCTAAGGTTGGGCCTGGTTCCCACCAACCAGGATAATAGTAATATTTAGCAACTTTATTTAAGCCTAATTTTTCATCATCGTAGGGGCCTACCCACTCAGCAGCATCAATAGCGCCGGTTTGTAAGGCTTGGAATATCTCTCCCCCTGGAAGTGTCTGTACTGTTACCCCTAGTTTGGACATGACTTGTCCGCCTAAACCGGGAATACGCATTTTTAAGCCTTTGAGGTCATTCAGTGTTTTCACTTCCTTGCGAAACCATCCCCCCATCTGTGTACCCGTATTTCCCGCAGGAAATTGAATCACATTAAATTTACGGGCGTAAATTTCCTGAAGTTTGGCTAAACCGCCTCCTTCATATAACCAAGCGTTTTGCTGTTGGGCATTCAATCCAAATGGTACGGATGTTCCAAAAGCTAAAGCCAGACTTTTCCCAATGTAGTAATAAGCTGCTGTGTGTCCTGCTTGTACTGCACCTTGAGAAACTACATTCAGAACTTCTAAACCAGGGGCTATTTCTCCCGCTGCACGGGGTTCGATGATAAATTTACCGTTGGTTAAGACTTTGACACGCTCTGCTAAAACCTGCGCTCCACCAAAAATGGTTTCTAAGGATGTTGGCCAACTTGTAGCCATTTGCCATGTAATAGTAGGTAGGTTGCTTGTGTCTACTTTTGCTGTTGTAGTTGAGTTTGTGGCTTTTTGACAACCACCAACTATTGCCACTCCTGTAGCAGCGATCGCACTTTGAGATAATCTGTTAACAATAGCTCGACGTTTCATAACAGTTAATACTATTGACGTAAAATAAGATGTTCCCACAATATCATAATGATGCAACAATTCAGAAATTCCGATCAGATTTCTGATAATTTTGTCAATTTCCCATCATTTCATATTAGTATAAAAATATTAAGTAATTTCTAACTAATATTTAACAGCTATGTTAGAAACTGTTTTGGCCAAACCTAGCGTTAAACTGCCACCCACCCAGGCAGAACTTCCTTGTGATGATGGTATCCCGATGGAGACACAAAGACATAAATTACAAATGGATATTTTAATTGATACGATTCAGCCTTGGTTAGATCAAAGGGCTGATGGATATGTAGGAGGCAATATGTTTGTCTACTACAGTTTAGCACAATTAAAAAATCAAGATTTTCGCGGTCCAGATTTCTTTGCTGTTTTAGGTGTGCCGAAAACAGAAAGATTATCTTGGGTGGTTTGGGAAGAGGGAAAACCGCCAGATGTTGTAATTGAATTACTTTCAGAAAGTACAGCTAATAATGATAAAAATGCGAAAAAATTGATTTATCAAAATCAAATGCGGGTATCTGAATATTTTTGGTATGACCCTTTTAACCCAGATGATTTTGCAGGTTTTGATCTAAATAGTGGTGTATATCAACAAATACCATTAAATGATCAAAAGCAACTGGTAAGTAAAGTCTTAAATTTGGCTTTAGTGCGTTGGCAAGGTAAGTATAGAGGTGTGGAAACAACATGGTTACGCTGGGCAACTTTGGATGGTGAGTTATTTCCTACTTCTCAGGAAATCGCAGAAATTGCAAAACAAAAAGCAGATGAAGTAGAACAAATTGCAGAACAAGAAAAACAACGTGCAGAACAAGAAAAACAACGTGCAGAACAAGCTGAACTGCAATTAAGACAAGTTGCGATGAATTTATTACAGAATGGAATGTCTGTAGAACAAGTAGCACAGTTAACAAATTTGGATATTTTCGATGTGGAAAGATTAATTAATTAAATAGTAGGGGTTTAGCAGTGCTAGACCCCTACAGGACTGATAAATAGATTAAATATTGTGAAATATCATCTTGTAAAAAATTTTTTATAACTGAATTTTGAACAATATTTAAAGTATTATTGATACTTAATCCTGCATTCTCAATTCTTACCCTGAATTTATTATGTTCTATGCGTAACTCAAGAAGATTAACTCTCATCAGCAAGCTGTTAAAATTTTCGCAGTTTATTGACAATTGTGCTGATAAATTGGGATGGTTATCCAATTGGCTAGTTTTACTCACCATTGGCGTTGGTTTCTTTAATGTTGTCGCCCGTTATCTAGGGCGCTTCATCGGAGTGCAATTATCTTCTAATGCCTTATTAGAACTACAATGGTATCTATTTTCTCTCACTTTCTTACTAGGATTTGCGTACATTTTACGTCATGGCGAAAATGTGCGGGTTGATTTTCTCTATACTAATATGAGTGAAAAAAGACGCGCCTTAGTTGATTTTTTGGGAACACTATTATTTTTAATTCCCTTTTGTCTAATTGGTATTTGGGTGACATTTAACCCAGTTTTACAGTCTTGGGGAAGATTAAGTGATGGTAGTTGGGGAAATTGGGAAGTATCTTCTGATGCTAATGGTTTACCCCGCGCTCCCATTAAAACTATGCTTCCTATAGGTTTATTATTTCTGCTTTTACAAGGTATTTCTCAAGCAATTAAATATTTAGCTGTATTATTAGGCTATCAGCAAGTAGCAGAACAAATTCGTTTAGAAACTTCAGAAAATATCAATATTGAGTAGGTAAAATTATGGGGTTTGAATGGTTATCTATTTTAATGTTTGTCGGCTTTTTCTTTATTTTAATGAGTGGCTATCCTGTAGCATTTTCCTTTGCAGGTACAGCCATTGTTTTTGGAATAATTGGTACAGTAGTAGGGGCTTTTAATCCTGCTCGTCTCCTCCTATTACCCAATAGTTGGTTCGGCACAATGTCGAATTTTACTTTGTTAGCTATTCCGTTTTTTGTCTTTCTGGGTGCAGTATTAGAAAAATCAGGATTAGCTGAAGATTTATTAGAAACTATTGGCATTCTTTTTAGTCGCGTGAGAGGTGGTTTAGCTTTAGCAGTTGTTTTAGTGGGAACTGTTTTAGCCGCCACAACTGGAGTGGTAGCAGCCACAGTAATTGTTATGGGGATGTTATCTTTACCTGTAATGATTCGCTATGGTTATGATAAAAAATTAGCTGCTGGAGTGATAGTTGCTTCTGGTACTTTAGCCCAGTTAATTCCTCCGAGTTTAGTCTTAGTAATTCTCAGTGATCAAATTGGTGTTTCTGTCGGAGATTTATTTTTAGGGGCATTAATTCCCGGTTTAATGTTATCTGGTTCTTATATTCTTTATATTTTAGGACTAGCTTTTTTTAACCCTGAAAAAGTTCCACCTATCCCTGCTGATGTGGAAATTCCTCAAGGTAGTCAATTAATTAAAAAGGTTTTTAAGGCTGTTGTTCCACCTATTCTCTTAATTTTTGCGGTATTAGGCAGTATTTTCTTTGGTGTCGCTACTCCCACAGAAGCAGGTGCTGTTGGTGCTGTTGGGGCTGCTATACTTGCGGCTTTTAATCAACGTTTAACTCCCCAATTAATTCGTGATGCGGCTCATTCTACCGCAGTAATTACAGCTTTAGTGGTAATGATTTTGTTCTGTTCTTCGATGTTTAGTTTAGTGTTTGATGCTTTGGGCGGAAAAACTCTTATTACTGAATTATTAACAGGTTTACCAGGAGGATATTGGGGATTTATAATTGTGAGTAATTTAGCAATTTTCGCTCTGGGAGTATTTCTAGAATTTATGGAAATTTGCTTTATTGCTATGCCTTTATTTGTGCCGGCTGCCCAAGCTTTAGATATTGATATGGTATGGTTTGGGGTGGTAATGGCTATTAATTTACAAACTGCTTTTATTTCTCCACCAGTAGGGTTTTCTTTGTTTTATTTACAAAGTGTTGCACCAAAAGAGGTAAGTACATTTGATATCCATAAAAGTGCTATTCCGTTTATGGTTTTGCAGTTTATTGTGTTGTTAATTGTAATTAATTTCCCGCAAACAGTTCGTTGGTTAATTGATATTTCGGCAACGTAAGCAATCAACCCTCAGCCCTCAGCAAAATTACCAATTCCCAAACCACTATGTTCAGTGTTGAACCGACCATAATAAATGTTTTTGTATACGGTAGTCTCAAACCACGTGAAGATAATTATCACCTATGTGAACATAAAGTATTAACAGCAAAAAAAGCGATCGCATCAGGTAAACTATTTAATTTACCAATGGGTTATCCAGCGATGACTCTGGGAGATGGCAAAGTTTATGGTTATTTACTGTCTTTCCCAGACTCCCAGATTCTACCAGCATTGGATGATTTAGAAGATTACGAGTCTACCAGACCAATGTCAAAAAATCTTTACTATCGCCAATCTATCGAGATTTTTGATGTAGATGGCTTGTCTTTAGGTTGGAATTGGGTGTACTTAATGACACCAGAAAAGGTTTACCAATTCCGTGGTATTCCTCAACTTGATGGTTGTTGGAATAGTTAACATCAAAGCTTTTAAACTGTCAAGAGTCAAGAGTCACCTGTCACCTCTAATTAGTTAATATCTAATTCCGTGCCTTTTTCTAAAGTTTTTGACTGATTAACTGGCTTTTTCGGAGAAGCTACCGCCGTTTTCGGAATTTCAATTACTGGGTTGTTCAAAGCTACCATTAACGGTGAGGTAGGAACTGCTGGCTGTGTTGTTACCGTTATTGGCTGTATTTTCTGTTGTGCCAGTTGCAACTTGGATGTATTACCAGGTATGAAACCAGATATTGAGCCAATGATACAAGCCGCTACAGCAGCCCCTCCAAACATCCAACCTAGTTGGTAACGGTAGCTCAAGCGTTTCCAGACTTGTTGGAATGTCGCTTCTGGAGACTGTGCAGATGCTGGTATGGGCATCATTTTTACACCTTGCCGCAGTTTTAACAGTCGTGCATACAAGCACTTAACTGAGTCATCCGTGGACAGCCATTGTTCTACTTGCTTACGTTCGGCGGCGGTAACTTCGCCATCAAGGTAAGCACTCAATAACTCAAAGCGGTCAGCTTCGTTGTGTTGTCGGCAATCACGTTTCTCCATATCCTTAGTACCCGTTGATTCGTTGGTATATTTAGCCATTCCATTTGCTACATCGCTAGGGAGTTGGGAGGGGGAACGGTCATCAAACTGAGAATCAGTATTCATTTTAACGTTTTTACCAAGTCATACACGGGTAAACACAGCGGATAAATTTGAGAATTTAAGCAATTTTACTTCCAAATGGCAGAAAAAAATTGAGATTTCACCACAGTTCTTGTTCTTTTAACATTCTACCATTAAATTAAGGAAAGATGTTGTAAATTTACTTAACCATCTAGATAACTTTGCAACTGGGTTTGCAATCTGGATCTAGCCCTAGCTATTCTCGATTTTACAGTTCCTAGAGAAACGCCGGTAATTTCGGCAATTTCTTCATAGGGTAATCCTTCGATTTCTCTCAGGACAATTGTAGTACGGAACACCTCTGGTAAATCGGCGATCGCATCTCGCAGTTGCTCGTAAAATTCTCTAGTAGTGAGTTCTTCCTCTGGTCCTGGTGTATCACCAGCAATTTCCCAATCCATCTCGCCGTCGTCTACCGAGCGGGGAGCATCCAATGACAGGGGGCTGACAACCCGTTTGCGTTTACGCAACTCATCATAAAACAAGTTAGTAGCAATACGGCTTAACCAACCCCGAAATTTAGCAGGGTCTTGTAAGCGGTTAATATTCCGATAGACTCGAATCCACACTTCCTGAGCCAAGTCGGCTCTGTCAGACCAATCAGGAGCCAGATGGTATAAAACCCTATCGACTTGAGTCTGATAGCGCCGCAACAGTTCTGCAAAGGCAGCTTTATCTGGGCGCAGTCCTGTTTGACAGCGTAAAATAAGATCGTGGTTTGAGAGTTTGTCAACTTGCACCGATGCTTGTGA
Source organism: Sphaerospermopsis torques-reginae ITEP-024 (assembly GCF_019598945.1). Taxonomy (NCBI): domain Bacteria; kingdom Bacillati; phylum Cyanobacteriota; class Cyanophyceae; order Nostocales; family Aphanizomenonaceae; genus Sphaerospermopsis; species Sphaerospermopsis torques-reginae. Next base: position 588,480 of record NZ_CP080598.1, read on the forward strand.
ATAATTGGCATCAACAGTTGACCAGGATACAGTAATCGATTGACTCATAGATCGTACTGGCTGTAAATCATCCCTTCCTATTAGACTAGATAATTAGAGAGATGTTCCTGGGTTAAGTGACGGATTTATGAGATCAACACGGAAATATAAATCAGGAATTATAAAAAAAGTTTTGAGTGTACACTGTCGGGTGTTGGATTTAGGAAAAAACATCAGTAAACTGTATTCACTTGAACAACTGACTACTACCCCTTGACAATTGGGACTGGGGACTGGGGACTGGTGAATTGGTAAAAATCTTTTCTCCCCTGCGCCCTGCACCCTGCCCCCCTGCTTCTTCTGACTCCTGACTCCTGACTCCTAAAACTCCTAAATTATAAAGATATTGTCAGGGTAATGAGATAACTGATAATTATTGATAAATTCTTTGCTAATTGGCTGCTGTTGGCAGTCCATAATTAATTTTAATGAGCCAGATATGTCAGGGATACACAATAAGCAATGGCAATGGCAAGAAATGAATCTGTAGCACGGATGGTAATGTTCCTCTGTTTTGGCACAGCAATTTTATCTCTGGCTGTCCATTGGCACAGTATGAGAACAACAGCCCAGTTAAATCCGTCGGTATCCACTACATTAAGGAAAAATTCTACTTCCCCGACTGACTCTAGTAAAAATATTTCTCCAGGTATTAGCATTGGGGAAACCGCTTTCGGCGCGTCTTTTCCCTCTTCTCCATCAAATTCTACTGCTGGGAAAAAATATGTAGCTAGTGCTGCGGATACACCAAAAAATACAAAGTTGGTGTTTCCAGAACAGATCGAGAAGCAGAAGACAAACAGCAAACCAAAGGGCTTTTTCTTTCGCGGTGTGGATGAGTCCACGTCTGTTCAAGGTTCTCAATCTACTCAGACAGAAGTGGTGGTTGATTTAAGCGATCGCCGGGTTTATGTTTACCGCTATGACCAAGTTATAGCTAGTTACCCCATTGCTATCGGTAAAAAAGGTTGGGAAACGCCCACAGGTAATTTTCAAGTCATACATAAGGAACATCATCCAATTTGGAAGCATCCAATTACAGGGAAAATATATGAAGCTGGTACAGATAGTCCTTTAGGAGACAGATGGATTGGTTTTTGGTCAGATGGCAGAAACGAAATTGGCTTTCATGGTACACCTGATACTGATTTAATAGGTGCAGCCGTGTCTCATGGTTGCTTGAGAATGCGTAACCCTGATGTCCGAATGTTATATGAGCAAATCGATTTAGGCACACCAGTATTAGTGCGCGACTAAAATAGCAGTGGTCAGGAGTCAGGAGTCACGAGAATTTTAGATTTTAGATTTTAGATTTTAGATTGGATTCATGAAATACAATCCAACCCACATTCCGCACCCCCCAGTGTCACAATCGGTAATTTCGGATTTTTTAACCAAGTTGAGGATAATTTTGATACAAAATGGTCGAAATCTTAGATGGCGATCACCAATCTCAAATCCCCAAACGACTTCTGTCCGGTCTTCCATCCAGGAGATTTACCCCTTGGTTTTGGTGGTTTGGCAGGAGTAGAAACCCTGAGCAAAATCCCAGGCATAGCTTGTGCAACCCTTCCAGGGGTGAGTTTAGTGATTTGTTTCTGCCACGGGAGGGGATGGTCATTGACCGGGAATTTTAGATTTTAGATTTTAGATTAAAAACATTTGGTACAAGCCCCGTCCTTCAGGACGGAAAAATACTCGCTGCGCTGCGTACGCTTCGCTAACGTAAATCCCAAATCCAAAATTTTCAAGCTCCACACTTGAAAATTCACATTTTTTGTATCAAATTTATCCTTAAATTTATTCAAAAATCCGAAAAAACCGACTCAATACTGTTCGGTTAAGGAAAAAGAGGGGGTAGGATCAAGAGAAAAGAGTTCGCGTATTATTTACCCCACATTCCGAACCTCAAAATGTCATACGTTAATACTTCAATTATTTTTACCAAAAATGTTGACATAATTCAGTATTTAAACGTATGAACTACAGACCTTTGGCGATAGCGAAGCGCTGCTGCAAGCAGTTTGCTATTCAACGACCATTAACCCCAATTTTTGTAGTCTTTGTATATTACAAAACGAAGTACAGAATGTGGGTTGTCGTATGCCATACGCCAAATACCTATTGGATTTGACTTAACTTGCTGAATGGGCTTTATTCAGTAATTATACCACTTTTGGGCGGTACTACATAGATCACTCCAGAAACTATGGTTAAAATTACGGAAATCCAAAAAGAAATTATTGCGGGAAGTTGCCAAGTTTCTGATAATGGTGCGATGAGTAATGCTATGGCGATTATTTGACTTACTGTTTTTAGTTTACCCCAAATATTTGCCCCACTGATGCTAGTTTGATTGACTCGCCATCCCGCTATGGCTAATTCTCGTGCTAAGATTATAAATACTCCCCATCCTGGGATTTTTCCTAGTTCTACTAATACTAATAATGGTGCTAGTACCAGGAGTTTATCTACTAAGGGATCTAGAAATTTTCCTAAGTCTGTAATTTGGTTAAGTTTTCTGGCTAAATATCCATCTAACCAGTCTGTTAATGCTGCTATTAAAAATATGGTTAAGCATATCCATTTTGCTTGGGGTGTGGGTATATATAAGCCATATAATAAAAATGGTATTCCTATGAGTCGGGAAAAGGTGATTGTGTTTGGTATGTTCATGATTTTTAAAGTTTGTTATTTTTCGGGTTTTTCGTTTTCTTACAGGTTTTTTATTAACGAACCGCAAAGTACGCAAAGAACACAAAGAGGTTTTATAAGAAGTCGGTAATATTTTTTATCTATTTTAATTTTAAGCATTCAAATAATTTTCCTAATGTTAAATGTAATTCTTTCATTATTTCGGGAACTGGTAATATGTCTGTTTCATTTTCTAAATAAATTGGTTGTTGGTTTTGGGGATAAATTATGATATTATATTCTTCGGGAATAATTAACCAACCTAAGCTAGTACCATGATTTAAACAATGTAAAATATTTTTGGTAGGTTTGGCTATACTTTGTTCTGGAGAAAGAATTTCAATTGTCCAGTCTGGATGGGTATTAAAAGCATTTTCAATGTTACCTTTTTCATCTACGGGTATTCTATCCCATGCAAATACCGCTATGTCAGGAACTATGGAACGTCCCCCAAATGTACACCTTAATTCTGAAAATGCTAAAGCAATTTTAGCATCTTCAACTACATTGTTAATCGCATTAACTGTTTTCCCTTGTAATCTGCTATGTTTACCTTGTGGCATTGGTTTTTGAATTATTTCTCCGTTAATATATTCGCTTGCAGGTTTGGTTTCTGGTAGTTGTAAAAATTCTTCTAAAGTTAATTTACGGGTGGGTGTTGTTACCATAATATTTTTACCTTTTAGTATTTAACCCAAGTTTATCCTAAAAAAGATTGCTAAATTAGGCTTTTAGCATCCTCACATGGGATGATCTGTATTTTCAGATAACCTACGACACACTATGACTAACAATACAGATTTTCGCATTGAACGGGATTCGATGGGCGATCGCCAAATTGCCAACAACGTCTATTATGGTATTCAAACCCAACGCGCTGTTGAAAATTTCCCCATCAGTGGTTTAAAACCTCTACCCACCTACGTTAACGCAGGTTTATATATCAAAAAAGCTACCGCTATCGTCAACGGTGAATTAAATTGTATTCCCGCAGATATCAGCAAAGCTATCATTCAAGCAGTTGATGAAATTTTAGCCGGTAAACTCCGTGATCAGTTCGTGGTTGATGTTTACCAAGCAGGTGCAGGTACATCTCACCACATGAACATTAATGAAGTTCTCGCCAACCGCGCTTTAGAAATACTCGGTGAGGAAAAAGGTAAATATAAGCGTGTCAGCCCTAATGATCATGTCAACTACGGTCAGTCTACTAACGATGTCATCCCTACCGCTATTCGTATCGGTGGTTTATTAGCACTTTCCCAAACTCTACACCCCGCTTTAGAAACTGCAATTTCTACCTTAGAAGCCAAAGCAGTCGAATTTTACGATATTGTCAAATCTGGAAGAACCCATTTACAGGATGCTGTACCCGTGCGTTTGGGTGAAAACTTCCGCGCTTGGGCGCATATTCTCAGCGAACATCAAAACCGATTATACACCGCTTCCGGTGATTTAATGGTTCTGGGTTTGGGGGGAAGTGCAGCCGGTACAGGAATGAATACCCACCCAGAATACCGTAAACGGGTGGTAGAGACGCTTTCGCAACTATTAGAAATACCTTTAGAACCAGCACCCCATTTAATGGCCGCAATGCAAAGTATGGGTGCGTTTGTTAATGTTTCCGGTGCAGTACGAAATTTAGCACAGGATCTAGTTAAAATCTCCCATGACCTGCGTTTGATGGACTCTGGACCCAAAACCGGGTTTAAGGAAATTCAACTACCCCCAGTGCAACCAGGTTCTTCTATTATGCCAGGGAAATATAATCCCGTGATGGCAGAGATGACATCAATGGTATGTTTTCAGGTGATGGGATATGATAGCGCGATCGCTCTTGCAGCACAAGCAGGACAATTAGAATTAAATGTGATGATGCCTCTTATTGCCTATAATTTAATTCACAGCATTGAAATTTTAGGTAATACAATTGGGGCATTAACTAACAATTGTATTAGCGGAATTACCGCGAACAAAGAAAGATGTTTGGGTTACGCTGAAGGTAGTTTAGCATTAGTTACTGCTTTAAATACTCACATTGGTTATCTTAATGCTGCTGCTGTCGCTAAGGAGTCTTTGGAAACTGGAAAGTCTCTGCGGCAAATTGTTCTGGAAAAGGGTTTAATGACTGAGGAAGAATTAGCTTCTGTTTTAGATTTGGAACAAATGAGTTCTATTGTTCCTCTGGAAAATTAATAAATAGTTTGTAGGGGTTTAGCAATGCTAAACCCTGATTTTTTATCTCACGCAAAGACGCAAAGGTGCAAAGAAACAAAGAAAGATGATATAATAATTATAATACTCTTTTGAGGTGGGAATTATGAAAACTATTCATGATTTAAAACAACTCTATGAAGCTGATGATTCTCAATGGTTGGAAGAAACTATTAAATTATTAAAAAATCGGCAATTTCAAAATTTAGATTTGGAGAATTTAATTGAGGAGTTAGAGGAGTTGGGAAGAAGAGATAAAAGTGCTGTAGCTAGTCTGTTAGAGCAAATTATTCGTCATTTATTACTATTTCAATTTTGGACAAGTGAACACGAGAATAATGGGGTACATTGGCAAAGTGAAATCTATACTTTTAGAGTTCAATTAAACCGCCGACTTAATACAAATTTGCGTAATTATTTAGAATCAGAGTTGGATTTTATTTATCAGGATGCTTTAGGATTTGTGAAAATCAAAACTCAAAATTCTGTGAATTTTCCTTCAGAATCTATTTACAGTCTTTCAGAATTACTTGATCTTGAATGGTATCCTATCGAAATCTCATCACCTCGCAAAAAAAGATAATAGTCTTTATATTCAGATCCCCGACTTCTGAGAACATCAAGAAAAGAAGTCGGGAATATAAAATCTCTTAAATCTCCTCTGGATTCACTCCCAGTTCTCTCAATTTTTCCGCTAATCTCGCTGCTTTTGCTTCTGCTAATTGTCTCTTTTCTTCTAACTCTACATATTTCAGAAATTTCTCTCCATCAGGACGATAAATTTGTAGTTCTCCATCTACAATTTCAAATCTGATCCCTAATTTTGGACTACTAAAACCCTGTATTTCTTCGATTTGTTTTAATTCTGTTTCTGAACGCAAGTAACCAAATAATTCTCCTGTATCTGGATCGTAAATATAATATTCTTCTACTCCATAAGTTTCATAAAATTTGAATTTCTTTAACATCTCTGGAAATGTATTTCCGGGAGAGAGTATTTCAAATACTACTTGGGGAATAATATTATTTTCCTTCCATTGTTGATAAGAACCTCTATCTCCTTTTGGTCTTCCAAATACTACCATGATATCTGGTGCTTGACGCAGTTTATTGTTTCCTTCTACCGGATACCAAAGTAAATCACCTGCTACAAATACATCAGGATTCTCTTTGAATAATGCGTCTATTCCTCCTTGAATTGTTACAATCCATCTAAATTGTTTGGTATTATCTGCCATTGGTTTACCGTCACTATCGGGATATGTAATTTCTGTTTTTTGGGTTGGGGAAATTGTGTTTGTCATTTATTTTTACTCCTAATAAAACATTCTACTTTTTCATGTATTCAGTTTTTTAACTTCTGGCTTTTAGCCGAATGCTGACATTTTAGCTAAAAATAGTCTATATTGTGATATAATAACGCAATTATTAATTAACTATGCAGACACCAAAACCAGCCGTTAGTTTAATTCGGGCTAAATCTTACGAACAAGAGGCTTTAAGAGAATCCTTGACTACGCTGTTAGCACCTTTGGGGGGAATAGCAGCTTTTGTGAAAAAGGGCGATCGCGTACTTTTAAAACCTAATTTACTCACCGGTTCTCGTCCTACTAAAGAATGTACCACACGCCCGGAATTAGTCCGCGCTGTGGCTGAAATGGTGCTGGAAGTGGGAGGTAAACCATTTTTGGGAGATAGTCCCGCTTTTGGTAGTGCTAAAGGTGTCGCTACAGCTAATGGGTTATTACCAATTTTGGAAGATTTGAATATTCCTATTGTGGAATTTCACGGTAAACGTTATCAAACTGTGAATGATAATTTCAATCATCTGTTACTATCAAAAGAAGCAATGGAAGCAGATGTAATTATCAATTTACCTAAAGTTAAATCTCATATGCAATTAACTGTAACTTTGGGTGTGAAAAATCTCTTTGGTTGTGTACCTGGTAAAATGAAAGCCTGGTGGCACATGGAGGCAGGAAAAGATGCCGCAAGATTTGGGGAAATGTTGGTAGAAACTGCCAGAGCAATTAATCCTAGTTTAACCATTTTAGATGGTATTATTGGTCATGAAGGTAATGGTCCTAGTGGTGGTGAACCTCGTGATTTAGGTGTTTTAGCAGCTTCGGATCATGTGTTTGCTTTAGATCGGGCAGTGTTAGAAATTCTCAAAGTTGATCCTCTACAAGTTCCCACAGTTGCAGCTTCTCAAAAATTGGGTATTTGTCCAGAATTAAGTGAAATTGAATTCCCTAATTTATCTCCTGATCTCTTACAAATAGAAGATTGGCGTTTACCTGATAATTTAATGTCAATTGACTTTGCAATGCCCCGTGTCATTAAATCTACTTTTAGGCATCTTTATATCCGGTTTATTAAAGAACCAATGGGTGCTTACGCTAAAGGATAAAAGCTCAAATATATCCTAAATTTTCTCGTTCCCATACTCTGTATGGGAATGAATTTTCAAAGGCTCTGACTTTGGTAAAATCATAGGCAGAGCCTCTATATTGCATTCCCAGTCTGAGACTGGGAACGAGAAATCTAAAATCTAAAATCTAAAATCTAAAATTGCTGTAAATGCACAAGAACATTAATAATTCTGTGACTACGATCACTAAATCGGGTGATTTTGATGTAGTGAAACGAATTTCCAGAAAATATTAATTACCCCATGAAGAAGCAGATGTTTGATATTTCATTTGTAACAAAAATGCCATGTATAAAAAGCTCCTATGCCATTTTTGCAACAGGATAAGTTTCTTTAAAGTTAGCAGCTTGATTTGAGAAAAATAGCTAAAATAGAAATGAAACTCTCTCACAGAGAGTAGAACTACAAGTGATAGGAACAACCAGAATTTTTTATGAATTCAAATAGCCAGTCTGCCAACCCTCCCGACACATATTCCCAACGTGTGGCAGACATTGTGGGAACGGCGATCGCACTCGTGACCCTGATCCTACCTGTATTTATCATTTCCCACTATTCTTCAACTGATGTTCCAAATCCTCGGCAAACCCTGACATACGATTTAGCTAGAAGCAATAAATAACCGCTTTTATTTCCAATTTAGTTGTGCTTTAGCAATTAAAAATTAACAATGAATGAGCAGATCCCTGATTTCTCCCAGAAGTCGGGGATCTGTATTTTGTGCAGTCAGCATTCAGCCGTCGGTTTCTGTCGGTTTCCGGCAGCAGAAATCAGAAACCCACCAATAATATGCTATAAATTACTCTCATTAACAATGGTGTAATTTGACAAAACTCTGCATCTTTGTTACTAACTCAGTCTCACTAGAGACAAAAGCTGATTACTGATAGCTGAAGACTTAACTTTTTGCCCAAAGCCTTGGGAACAGATACACAATTGTCCTAAAATCTAACACGGGGAGCCAAACTGCGTGCTACCTGGATTCTCACTATAAGCGAAGGAGTTTTGTTGTGGATTTATCTCTTATTCCTGCCCAACCTAAACCGGGTGTAGTTAATGTTTTGATTGAAATACCAGGCGGGAGTAAAAATAAATACGAATTTGACAAGGATTTAAACGCTTTTGCCCTAGACCGAGTGCTTTCTTCTTCGGTACAATACCCTTATGACTATGGCTTTATACCCAACACCTTAGCTGATGATGGTGATCCTCTGGATGGGATGGTAATCATGGATGAACCAACTTTTCCAGGTTGTATCATTGCTGCTAGACCAATTGGTTTTTTGGAAATGATTGACGGTGGCGATCGCGATGAAAAAATTCTTTGTGTTCCCGCCAAAGATCCACGTTATGCCAATGTAAACTCCCTCAAAGACATCCATCCCCACCGTTTAGACGAAATTGCTGAATTTTTCCGTTCTTACAAAAATTTGGAGAAAAAGGTAACAGAAATTCTCGGTTGGCAGGATGTAGACAGGGTTGCACCCTTAGTAGAAAAGTTCATCGCTGCTGCTAAAAAATAATAAATGATGGTTAATGGGTAATGGGTAATGGGTAATGGGTAATGGGTAATGGGTAGTAAATTCATTCTTCCCAATCACCAATTACCAATTACCAATCACCAATTACCAATTACCAATCACCCATTACCAAGCACAAACCTGTTTAATAGACTAAAACTACTCCTGGTTGTTGCGGAACAACCCAAAACGAAATGCAGCGCACTCTCCTTTTGGCTAAAATTCATAACTGTACCCTCACAGGGGCAAATATTAACTATGTGGGTAGTATCAGTATCGATCAAGTTCTTTTAGATAAATCTGGTATTTTACCTTATGAACAAGTACAAGTAGTGAATAATGCTAATGGTCAGCGTTTTATTACTTATGCAATTCCGGCTCCAGCTAACTCAGGAATCATTGAGTTGAATGGTGCGGCCGCAAGGCTAGGCATCATAGGCGATCGCTTGATTATAATGACTTACGGGCAGTTTACACTAGAGGAGTTAAAAAATTACTCTCCCACGGTCGTCATTGTGGACGAACAAAACCGAATTTTAGAAGTAAGAAATTACGATGATCTGCTCAGTAAGCTCTAAGTTCAAGGAAAATGTCAAATTTTGAGCCTTCTGATTCCCAAAGCTACGTCAATGATCAATTAACTCCTCCGCTTAATCACCTTGCTGGGGAGTTTTGGGTTAAATTTTGGGGTGTACGAGGTTTAATTCCTACCCCAAACAGTCACACCTGCCGCTATGGTAGTAATACTGCTTGTGTAGAAATATACGTAGCAGGAAAACGCTTGATTTTTGATGGAGGTACTGGCTTACGCATTTTAGGGAAAACTTGGCAACAACAAGAAGAAGCTCTGGAAGCCCATTTATTTTTTACCAACTCCCAATCAAATCGTATCCAAGGATTTCCCTTTTTCGCCCCGGCATTTGTGACGGACAATTGTTTTCATATTTACGGTACGGCTGCTTCCAATGGTGCATCAATTAAACAATGTCTGTGCGATCAGATGCTCCAACCTCACTTTCCTTACCCTTTACAGGTAATGGAGTCAGAGTTGCTTTTTTATAACCTGACTCCTGGCAACGTCATAGAATTAGGTGAGATAAAAGTGACAACAGCCTTAATTAATAAATATCAGAGATCCATAGGCTACAAGGTGAGTTGGGGAAACCATAGTATTGCTTATACAACAGATTTACATAAGAGTCTTGATATACAAGAACAAAACCAGATTTTACCCATTATTCAAGATGTTGATTTATTAGTTGCTAATGCTACCTATACTCCACCAACTGATAAAAATCATGAATATGGGGAATTGCTATGGAAAACTCCAGTAGAATTGGCTCAAACTGCTAATGTGAAAAAATTGGTGATATCTCACCATCACCCAGATGATGATGATGATTTTCTAGACAAAATTCAGGATGAAGTTAAGTCTATTTTTCCTAATGTTGTACTAGCTTCTGAAGGTATGATGTTGTATGTAGGGAAGAGTTGATAGTTGATAGTTGATAGTTTTTACCAATTACCAATTACCAATTACCAATTACCAATTACCTATTACCAATTACCAATTACCTATTACCTCTTGTAGTTTAGCAGCTACTAAACCACTGGTAAATAATTCTCTGGCTTTGTCTATACCAGTCGCAATATCTGGAGAAATGCCACAGTGCCATAGGTAAAAACCGCCATTCCATAAAGCTGTTTGCATCAGTTCGCTGTCATTTCCAGCTAAAACAGATTGCATATCTTTGATGAGTTCTTCGGTTGTACCCAGGGGGACGTTTTTGGGGGTAAAACCATATTCACGGGGTACGAGGTGTAACCTTTCTATTTCTTGTGTTGTGGATGATGATACGCTAATAATGGCAGTGCGATCGCGTGGTAAGTCACAACTACCTTCTAAACCTTTAACGAAGGTATATTTTTTCACTCCTTGCAATTCTAAAGCAGTTTGAAACATAGCTTCAGTGGGTGGATGAACAAAACCGGCAATAATATGAGCATCACCAGCATAAGGACACCAAATTAATTCCATTGTTGCTAATGGTGGCCGTTTTCCTAATTGTTCTCGATATTCCCAAAGAGTGTTAGTGAGGGGAAAATGATGCGGTGTGTAAATAAAACCAAGATGAGTTTTATTAAATATTTCCTGGCTTTTTTCTAAAGATAAATTATTCCAATTAACGCCTAACTTTTGCCAAATTTCTATTAAAGGTAAACCGTATTTTGTCGGATAGCGATCGCCTCCGTGCATAATTACAGGTTGTCCCGCAGATGCTAATAATAAAGCTGTAATAATATTAATTGGTGCAGTGCGAGTTCTGCCATCATAAGGTATACCTAAAACGATGGGAATTTGATGATGATTATTGTTAATTGGTTGTAATTTAGGTCCGAGTTCATAATAAGCATCTAACATTCCTGCTAATTCTTCACCTGTGGGGCGTTTAATACGGTGAGCAATTAAAAAAGCTCCTATTTGTGCAGGTTTAGCTTCAGCTAATAACATCATTTTCATGGCGGTATCAGCTTCAGTACGAGTTAAATTTTCTGAAGTATGACTACCGCTACCGACTTTTTGGATAAATTCTTTAAATGTATGAGACATTGGTAATTGGTAATTGGTAATTGGTAATTGGTAATTGGTAATTGGTAGTATTTTTTAATTTTTAATTTTTAATTGTTATGCTGTCCGCTGTTGTTCTAATTTTGGGGGAATGTTATCACTGACTAATTGCCAAAAATGTTGAATAGGAGGAATTTGTAAACGGTCTTGAGTTGTTACCATGACTACGCGACGAGTTAAACTAGAACTAGAATTATCTGGTAAATTACTATTATTGTCTAGAGGACGAACTGCAAGACTAGGATCAAATTTTGCTTCTATTAATGCTGAATGAGGTAATAAAGCTATTAGTTCTCCTTGACGGACTACTCCGCGAAAAGCATCTAAAGTATTTACTTCTAATGCTGCTTGCAGTTTTGTTCCTAGTTTATCAAAACTATCTTGAATTAAACGCTGCATTCCATAGCCATCTTTAAATACTACCTGGGGATATTTAATTAATTCGTTCCAGGGTATAGATGCAAATTTCGCCAGGGGATGACTCGCTGCTGTTAATACTTCTATCGGTTCATCATATAATGTTTTTACGACCATTTCTTTACCAGTGATTAAAAAGCGATTGTGCATGACTATTGCTAAATCTACAAGTCCATCTTTGAGGACTTTGAGAGAGCGATCGCTTCCTAATGATGTTACTCTTAATTGTACTTGGGGATAATCATGACAAAATTTTTGTAACACTGGTGGTAAGTAAGAAGCACAAATAGAATGAATGGCCGCAATACATAATTCTGGTTGCTTTCCTGCTACTAAATCTGCTAATTCTGAAATTGCTGTATCCCATTCTTGGCAAATTTTCCGCACACGGGGAAGCAAACGTTCACCCCCCAATGTGAGTTTAGCGTGGGTGGTTCTGTGAAACAGTTCTACACCTAAATCTGCTTCTAAACCCTGAATTTGTCTACTAATTGTAGATTGGGTGACACCACATTTTTTTGCTGCTTGTTGAAAACTGCCAGTTTGGGCGATCGCCAAAAAAGCTTGTAACTGCTCTAAACGCATAGGTAGCAGGAATTACATTCCCAATTTTAATAAACTTAACAAAGTTAACAAGTTGATTACATTATTTTAGTAGATTATGATACAAAATTTGGTAAAAATTTCTGATATTGCAGTCAAAATTCAGTAGGAGTTTAGCATTGCTAAACCCGTACAGAATAAAATCATCTTGATGCTTGATTGAGTAATAGAAATCTTTACTAAGCTGGTTTAACAAACACAGAATCATTTTCAATCTTAGCTAGGTAGGTTCTTAGCGGTTTTTCGGCTGGTGCTGCTTGCACTTTACCATCACGGGCAAATTTTGCATCATGACAGGGACAGACAAATTGATTTTTATCTGTTTTCCATGCAACGGTACAACCTTGATGAGTGCAGGTAGGGTTAACAGCAATTAAATTTTTTGCAGCTTTAGATGTACCAACTACCAACACTGCACCTACTGGAGAATCTTCTACTAATAATTGCCCTGTTTTGTCTAATTCTGCTACAGTACCGATTTTTTGCCAGTCTTTAGCAGCACCCTGAGAAGGGGAAGATGCTGTTGTTGTTGTGTCTGTAGTACAAGCTGCTATAGCTACAGGTAAGGAACTTGCTAATAAACCTAAACCGACCCAGTTGAAAAATTCACGACGTTTCATAGATGCTGTGATTTATGGTTTGATTTTTGACTATTGTTTATTATTACTCATAAATTGATTTTTGTCGTGAATTTAATCAAGATAATCAAATAATTCCGCTTGTTTTAATAAGTGTCTTAGCAATCCTATTTTAATATCTTTATTGCCATGAATAGGCACAGATATTTTTACATTCATACCCGGTTTACCATAAATATGATGACTTCCTTGGATTCTAATTAATACCCAATCATGTTTTTCCAAGATTTTAGCTAATTCCTTACCCGTCATTGATTTCATATAGCTATTTCTAAAACCTTAGCATTATCTTGTAGTTGAATATCATTGATATCTACTGATAAATAGCCTTCAATAGCTTCATATAAATTTTGTAAAAGTTCCTCAAAAGAATCTCCTTGAGTAGCACAACCTGGAAGAGAAGGAACTTCCGCCCAATATCCGCCTTCTTCTGCTTGATGTACAATGATTTTTAGTTTCATGATTTTACCGTTAATTGATTTGATTAAGATTATAGCACAATGTGGTTAAATTAACTATAACAGTTTTAGTATTGATGACTATTTTCACTGAAACCAGTTTTCATCTAATATTTGTTCTAAAGAACCGATAGGAATAATAGGGAATGTATCAAGGGGAAGTTGAGAACGATCTGATGCTTCTTTTCTAGCATCTTGATAACATTCATCAAATATTTCTAAAATGTAAGGTTTTAAACTAGGACTATCTTTCAGTTCATCTTTTAGTTGTATTCTAAATCTTCTAATTTCACCTTTCCAATGTCCTTGATTTCTTTCTCTTTCATTATCCCAATATTTTAGTTTTTAAATGTACAAGGAGTTTAATTAATAAATGGTAAATTGTGCTTTTTTGAGTTCTAAATAGAGTTTCTAATTCTTCTAATAAGTTCTCTAAATCAACAGCAGAAAATTGTCCTGTGCGAAGTTGGTTAATAGTTGTTTTTATCCACAGGTAATAATCTTGATCGTATAAGGTTTGAGTTTTGGGTTGTGTTGATGTAACCATATACTGGTGAGGATTTTACTATTTATTTTATTCTAGCTTAATTTAGGGATTAATGTTATTAATTGAGTTGCAGATTTTACCAATTTGATGTATCCTAAAAATAAGAGTTTATGAAATTAGCTTATATGTCAAATTTGTTGGAAAGAATTACAATTAATCCTAAACAATGTGGTGGTCGTCCCTGTATTCGGGGAATGAGAATTAGGGTATCAGATGTATTAGATTTGTTTGCTGTTGGTTTAAATGCTGAAGAAATACTAGAGGAAATGCCGGATCTTGAAGCTGATGATCTTAAAGCTGCACTTTTATACGCTTCACGAAAACTCAATCATCCGGTGTTAGTTGCATGATAATCTGGGTTGATGCACATTTATCGCTATCTGCTGAGGAAAATTCTGAGTATAAATTTACTGGAAGCTGTCAATATTTTATCTTTTGGTTAAGCACTAATTGAAATTACTTGACTTAAATGGAGTGTAATGATACACTATAGCAAGTGATATCTAATTTATAAAAAGTTACACAACTTTTTGGGGAAATACTTAATTAATATGTCAAATAGTAATGATAATTTAGCTCAACTCCGCACTTGTATTGTTGATATATCCGTTTCCTCCACCTTGTTTGGATTTTGATGAATACAAGTCACGTTCCGAATCAATAAATAATTAGAATTAGCAAACAAAATAATTATTTTATAATATACCAAACAGCACGATCGCTCCCTGACATTAATTCAAAGCATGAAGCGATCGCCTACACTATAAAATAGATGTATGCCTTATCTTCGTTTTGAGGTCAATAAACATGGACATCAGTACAACCTTAAATCAGATCAAAGCTCTGAGTATTGCAGAGAGAATTAGTATTGTCCAAGAGATTTTAGCAAGTATCGCAGCAGAACAAGCATATCCTGATTTAACAACAGCGCAAAAACAAGAACTTGATCGTCGCATCACTGATTATGAATCAAATCCAGATAATGTGATGACATGGGAAGAAATTAAAACTTCAATTAGAGGAAAACAATGAATTATGTTCTAGTTTTTCGTCCAGAAGTTCGTGAAGAACTAGATGAGGCGTATATATGGTATCAAAATCAGCAAGCAGGACTTGGTGATGAGTTTTTAGACTGCGTGGATGAAATGCTAAATCGCATTTGTCAAATGCCAGAATCTTATGCAGTGGTCTATCTTGACGTGCGACGGGTAGTAGTGCGACGTTTTCCCTACGCCATATACTACCGAATTGTGTCGAGTCGTATAATTGTGACAGCAATTTTTCACAGTCGAAGAGATCCAAAATCATGGCAAATGCGAACCTAAAAAATAGAAGTTAATCACAAATAGTAATTAAAGGAGAAGTATCTAATAACAATTTAGCTAGTATTAGGCATTTTCCATATCTGATAATAATTCTTCTTCACTTAAATCAATTAACGGTACTCCATAATCATTTAATTTCATCATAAAAGTCACTCTCTCAACTCCTAATAAACCCGCAGCCATACCAGAAGAAAGGCGTTTCATTTCATATAATTTTACAGCCATAGCCCATTTTGCTTCTTGTTCAAACTGTTCTCTAGTTTTACCAACAGCATCAGGTAAAGTTTCAGGGTAGTTAATTTTAAGTTGTAAAGAAATAATTTATTCTATAGCAAAGGTTGATAAAATTATAACAAATTACCATCCCATCTGCTATATTATCTAATTTTCCCTTATTCCTCTAATATCATGTCCGGGTAATGACTTACGATTAAGCGCCAGTTTGCAACCACCAATGAAAACCCGTCAAACCACGAATTAAATCAGGCTGTTGGAGTAAAGATTGACACCGATGAAATAAGACATCCTCTAAATCATCGAGTGTCTCAAAAGATTGATTAGCAATTGGTTCGTCCACCAAAGTCCAAAGCCTTTCTGCGGGTTGTAATTCAGGTGAGTGAGATGGTAATAATGTTAAATGCAGCCCTTCGGGAATCTGTAAACTCTTACTGGTATGCCATCCGGCTTGGTCAACGGCTAAAAGAATACGTTTATTAGCACCTAAGCCAAATTCTTGAGCAAAATCGGCTAAAACCTGATTGAATAGCTCTGTGTTCACATAAGGAAGAATCCACCAATAGGTTTCTCCAGTTTTAGGATGTACAAAAGCATACAACCATAGCCATTTAAACCGCCAATTCACATCAGCAATTGGTTGTTCTCCTTCTGGTACATAAACTCGTCGTAAAACTGGTTTAAGTCCCAAGCGATGTTCATCTTCGCACCACAACTGAATTTCCGCATCTGGGTAGCTGGTTTGCAGTTGTTCTACTTCTGTAGCAATTTTTTTTTCCAGGCTTGTTGTTCAAAAGGGTCGCTTTTTGTATGAGACGGACGGGGTACTCTGAGCCTGAAAGTCATCTGCCGCAATATTTCCCATCCCCTCTGTCTGCTTATCTTTGTTCCTGTGACTTCACTCAACCAATCTGCTACCTTTCTCCCATTCCATAATCCTCCATCTGGTGCTTTTTCTTGTAACGCTTGCCATAAATGTGCCTGCTGGATATCATCTACTAGCGGCTGTGTACCTTGGTTTAACTGTCTACGATCGCCTAATCCTTCGATCCCTAACTCGTTGTATCTTTTTACCAATGCGTACATCCATGTTCTGCTGTAGCCTGTGATTTCCTCGATTTCTTCCGTTTTTTTGCCTTGCGCTACTAACCAAATAATCTGGTACTGACGGCTTTCTATCCCGTCTTTAGCTTGACGGTAACGTTTTTCTAACTCTTCAATACTCAGATGTGTGGCTACACTAATTCGTTTCGGCATTGGTCATCTTTGCACTCACCTCTTTTATCGTAAGCGATTAGCCGGACATGATATAACCAATTCTCCACAGTTAAACCCTCAACTCTCAACAAATCACTATCATTAGAAACCACAGTAAAACCCTTAATAATAGCAGTTGCAGCAATTAAAATATCTTCCGTTTGAATCGGTAAACCTCGTAACCTGAGATTTGCATGAATTTCTGCTGCTTTTTCCACAATTGCTAAATCATCTAAGAAAAGGATTTGATAATCCTTACAAAAATTATCAAATATTTCTAACTTTTTAGTGGCTTTAGCTGCAAATAAACCTCTTTTAATTTCAAAGTAAGTAATACAACTAATAGAGACTAATTCCTTGCGAGATCGTAATTGATCTAATTTTTCTTTAATTATCAGGTTATTTCTCATGGCAAAAGAAACAATGTTTGTATCTAATAAATAACTCATTTTTTCTACTTCCTTTTTACAACTTCATCAAAAATAGCTACTTGTTCAGGAGTTAAATCATCTAACAACCCTGACAACATTTGTACAGACAAGATACCACTACATCTATTTTTTAAGTCTTCTTCTTCCATCATATAAAACTCTCCAATAGATACATTTTTATCAAATATCTTACATAAATGTTGAATCATTTCCTCTGGATTAAGTTCTTCCTTAAATAAAGGACGTTCTTCCATTAAAATATTCACAACTTTCTCAATTCTATTTTTCATAGCTTCTTTTTCCTTGTCCTTATTGTGTTCTTTATTGTCATCTGACACAAGAATAATTACTCTCACTTGACTAGATGTGTCAATATGTAAAGGTTCATCTAATAATAATTGACCTTTTTCATCAATTTTACCCGTTACTTCAAAAGCTTTCATTGTTTAACCTCACCTAAAATTATTTCTCTTGAAATCATCATTGATTCCTATTATATCAGATTCCAAAAATATCTGCGTTCATCTGCGTTCATCTGCGTTAAATAATTACTGGGAATGGCAATATTTACCCTTTCCAAAACTGAGAAATACTAATAAGATATGCAAAAAACGCAATCCCAATATCCGTTTTCTGCATAATTCTAGAAATTTCGTAACACACTATACGAATTGTTATAAAAATTCACCTTAACTTAGCAATATCGAAATTGTTACAACCACCAACCAGGAAACTACTATCAGTTGTTTTCTTAAAAGTGGAAAGTACAGCACCGATAAGAACACGGATACACAATTAATTAAGTCCTGTTCCCAAAAAACAACCCATGACAGAAACAGCAACTACCATCGAAAAACTGAATAAATTCGAGAAATTCAAAGCTGAAAAAGACGGACTTGCAGTTAAAGACGAAATCAGCGAATTTGTGAAAATTGGTTGGGAAGCAATGGACGAAAACGACCTCAACCATCGCCTAAAATGGTTAGGTGTATTTTTTCGCCCAGTGACACCCGGAAAATTCATGATGCGGATGCGGATACCTAACGGTATTCTCACTAGCAGTCAAGTGTATATTTTAGCAGAAGTGATACAGCGTTACGGTGACGACGGCAGCGCAGATATCACCACTAGACAAAATATACAACTTCGCGGGATCAATTTTTCAGATATTCCTGACATCTTTAATAAATTTAACACCGTTGGGTTAACAAGCATTCAATCCGGTATGGATAACATCCGTAATATTACAGGTGATCCTGTAGCGGGTTTAGATGCTAACGAGTTGTACGACACCAGAGAATTAGTGCAGCAAATTCAAGATATGCTCACTAATAATGGTAAAGGAAACCCAGAATTTACCAATCTTCCTCGTAAATTTAACATTGCGGTAACTGGAGGAAAAGATAATTCAGTTCACGCAGAAATCAATGATTTAGCATTTGTACCAGCATTTAAAGAAGGATTTGGTTTTAATGTTTTAGTCGGTGGTTTTTTCTCCGGTAAACGTTGTGAAGCAGCTATTCCTTTAAATGTGTGGGTAAAACCCGAAGAAGTAGTTAGTTTATGTAAAGCAATTGTCGAAATTTTCCGGGATCATGGTTTACGTCTCAACCGTCAAAAAGCCCGGTTAATGTGGTTAATTGATGAATGGGGTTTAGAAAAATTCCGTTCAGAAGTAGAAAAACGCTGGGGAAAAACATTTAAAACCGCAGCACCAAAAGACGAAATAGACTGGGAAAAACGGGATCATATTGGTATTTATCCCCAAAAAAAACCAGGATTAAATTATGTAGGTTTAAACATTCCCGTAGGTAGATTATCTGCCGATGATATGTTTGAACTTGCCCGGATAGCAGAAGTTTATGGCAGTGGCGAAATTAGGTTTACAGTCGAACAAAACGCCATAATTCCTAATATTCCCGATTCAGCTTTAAACGCATTTTTAACAGAACCATTGTTAAATAAATTTGGTGTTAATCCTGGTTTATTAACGCGAGCAGTGGTATCTTGTACAGGCGCACAATTTTGTAACTTCGCATTAATAGAAACAAAAAATCGTGCCGTTGCCATGAGTAAAGCATTAGAACGGGAATTAATATTATCAAAACCCGTCCGTATTCATTGGACAGGATGCCCAAATTCTTGCGGACAACCCCAAGTAGCAGACATTGGTTTAATGGGTACAAAAGTCCGTAAAAACGGGCAAACAGTAGAAGGCGTTGACATTTATATGGGTGGGAAAGTTGGTAAAGATGCTAAACTAGGAACTTGTGTACAAAAAAGCGTTCCTTGTGAAGATGTACAACCCATATTAAAAGAAATACTCATTCAAAACTTCGGTGCAAAACTTAGGGAAGAAGCCTTAATTTCCCATTAAATAAACCGAAAAATATAGACATCATTGAAAACTCCAATCAAACCTGGGCAATGATTTTCTATTAGCATAAATCTAAAATCCAAAATCTAAAATCGAACAACTGAGAGTTGAAAATGAGCAATATTTCCCGCAGAAAATTTATAATTACCTCCAGTTTAGCAGCAGCGACTTCTATCATAGCTCACGGTTGTTCATCTAATAACTCTCAGTCAGCAACAACAGATAGTGCAGCTTCTTCCACTGCCCAACTTGCTAACAATTCCACAGTTAGTAATGCTGCAAAAGTAGAAACAACCAAAGCCAAATTAGGATTTATTGCTTTAACTGATTCTGCACCTTTAATTATTGCCAAAGAAAAAGGTTTCTTTGCCAAATATGGCATGACTGATGTAGAAGTCAGCAAACAAAAATCCTGGCCAGTCACAAGAGATAATCTAAAAATTGGCTCATCTGGTGGTGGTATTGATGGCGCACATATTCTCAGCCCTATGCCTTATTTGCTGACCATAAATGATAAAGTTCCAATGTATCTATTGGCCAGATTAAATACCAACGGTCAAGCTATATCTGTGGCAGAAAAATTCAAAGATTTAAAAATCGGCGTACAAAGTAAATCTTTGAAAGACGCAGTAAATAAAGCCAAAGCTGATAAAAAATCAATCAAAATTGCTATGACTTTTCCCGGTGGTACTCATGATTTATGGATGCGTTATTGGTTAGCTGCTGGTGGTATTAATCCTGATCAAGATGTGGTTTTAGAAGCAGTTCCACCACCACAAATGGTAGCTAATATGAAAGTTGGTACTGTTGATGCTTTCTGTGTAGGTGAACCTTGGAACGCGCAATTAGTGAGCCAAAAATTAGGTTATACTGCTTTAACTACTGGTGAATTATGGAATGATCATCCAGAAAAAGCCTTTGGAATGCGGAAAGACTGGGTTGACAAAAATCCTAACGCAGCACAAGCATTATTAATGGCAATTATGGAAGCACAACAATGGTGTGAAAAGCCAGAAAATAAAGAAGAAATGTGTAAAATCTGTGCTGATAGAAAATACTTTAATGTGGCTGTAGCTGACATTTTAGAACGTTCTCAAGGTAATATTGATTATGGTGATGGACGCAAAGAACAAAACTTCCAATATCGGATGAAGTATTGGGCTGATAATTCTTCTTATCCTTATAAAAGTCATGATACTTGGTTTTTAACTGAAGAAATTCGTTGGGGTTATTTACCTAAAGATACAAAAATCAAAGAAGTTGTAGATCAGGTAAATAGAGAAGATTTATGGAAACAAGCAGCTAAGGCTTTGGGTGTATCTGCTGCGGAAATTCCTAGTAGTTCTTCTCGTGGTGTAGAAACATTTTTTGATGGAGTGAAATTTGATCCAGAAAAACCAGAGGAATATTTAAAGAGTTTGCAAATTAAAAAAGTTTAATTAGTAGGGGTAATTCATGAATTACCCCTACCCATTAGTGACGCAGAGGCGCAGAGAAAAGAGAATTAAGGAGTAAGAAATGGCTATTAGTGTTGGCAGTCGTAGAGTGAGTAGTAAACAGCAAAAGGCAATTAATAAGTTTTTAGTAAATAAAGTCATACCACCAATCTTTGGGTTATTTATTTTTTTAGTGTTGTGGGAATTGCTTTGTTTAATTCCTGGTTTTCAGTTACCTGGTCCGATTGAAACATTTTCTGAAACTTGGGACCCGTTTATTATTCAGCCTTTTTTTGATAATGGTGACAGTGATAAAGGTTTGGGTTGGCAAATTTTAACCAGTTTAGGAAGAGTAGCTTTAGGTTTTTCTTTAGCCGCAGTTGTTGGTGTGGTTTTAGGAATATTTATTGGGGTGAATAAGTTTTTATATAATGCTGTAGATCCCATTTTTCAAGTATTAAGAACAATTCCCCCCCTTGCTTGGTTGCCTATTTCTCTCGCTGCTTTTCAACAAGCTAACCCATCGGCAATTTTTGTGATTTTCATTACTTCAATTTGGCCGATTTTAATTAATACAACTGTGGGTGTACAAAATATTCCCCAAGATTATGTAAATGTTGCCCGTGTTTTGCGTTTACGTAAGGGTAAATATTTCTTAAAAATTGTATTTCCGGCAACTGTTCCTTATATTTTTACAGGTTTGAGAATTGGTATCGGTTTATCTTGGTTGGCAATTGTCGCCGCAGAAATGTTAGTTGGTGGTGTGGGTATTGGTTCATTTATTTGGGATGCCTATAATACCAGCACGGAAACTAACTTGAGTGAGATTATTATTGCCTTAATATATGTCGGTTTGGTAGGTCTGATGTTAGATAGAATGGTGGCTTTTATCGCGGATAAAGTTGTGAAAACAGAACATAAATAATTCGTAATTTGTAATTCGTAATTCGTAATTCGTAATTATGAATTATTCATGATTCCCTGTTCCTTGTTCCCTATTCCCTATTCCCTATGAATACTTTTGTAGAAATTGACCACTTAGACAAAATATTTAACCTTCCTAATGGTGGTAAATATATTGCTTTAAAAAATATTGAGTTGAAAATTCGCCAGGGTGAATTTATTTCTTTAATTGGTCATTCTGGTTGTGGAAAGTCTACTTTACTGAATATTATTGCTGGGTTAGATCGCGCTAGTATTGGTGGTGTGACTTTGGAAGGTAGAGAAGTTAGAGAACCAGGACGAGATCGAATGGTAGTTTTTCAAAATTATTCTTTACTTCCTTGGTTAACTGTAAGAGAAAATATTGCTTTAGCTGTTGATGAAGTACATCAAAATTTACCTCCAGGAGAACGTCGAGGAATAATAGAAGAACATATTGATCTGGTGGGTTTACGACGTGCAGCTAACAAACATCCTAGTGAGTTATCTGGGGGGATGAAACAACGAGTTGCGATCGCTCGTGCATTAGCTACTCGTCCGAAATTGTTATTGTTAGATGAACCTTTTGGTGCGTTAGATGCGTTAACCAGAGGTAATTTACAAGAACAATTAATGCAAATTTGTAATGAACACAAAATTACTTGTGTAATGGTGACACATGATGTTGATGAAGCGTTATTATTGAGCGATCGCATTGTCATGTTAACCAATGGACCTGAAGCACACATTGGGCAAATTTTAGAAGTTCCTATTCCCCGTCCTCGTCAACGTTTAGAAGTAGTCAACCATCCCAGTTATTACAACTTGCGGAACGAAATGATCTACTTCCTCAACCAACAAAAAGAAGCGAAAAAACGCCAAAAACAACCCACAAAACCAGTAATTATTGCTAATAATAACTTAGCAACAACTTTAGAAAAAACTCAATTAGAAATTGGTTATCTCCCCGTCACTCAAGCCGCACCTTTAATAATTGCCCAAGAAAAAGGCTTCTTTGCCGAATACGGTTTAACAGTCAATCTTCACCCAGAAAATAACTGGAATAACATCGCCAAAGGTATAGCCACAAATAAATTTGATGCCGCCCAAATGGTGGCAGGAATGCCCCTAGCAATGACATTAGGTGCAGGTGGTAAAACGCCCATTTCCATAGTTACAGCAATGACACTTTCTCGTAATGGTAGCGCCATTACATTCAGCAAAGAACTATTTGATCATGGAGTTAAAAACCTAACAGAATTTCACAAAACCATTAACGCAGACCTAGACAAAACCCACACATTAGGTATAGTTCATCCTGCATCAATGCAGAACTTATTATTACGTTATTGGTTAGCAGCAAATGGAATTGAACCTGATATAGATGTCAGTTTAATCACAGTTGCACCAGAAGAAATGGTGACTGCCCTTGAAGATAAAAAAATTGATGGTTACTGTGTCGGAGAACCTTGGAACTCCCACGCAGTTGAGCAAAATTTAGGCTCTATTATTGAGATCACATCAGAAATTTGGCATGGACATCCAGATAAAGTATTAGGAGTGCGAGAAGACTGGGCGCAAGAAAACCCGCAAACACATTTAGCATTAGTAAAAGCCCTATTAGCAGCTTGTGAATACTGTGATGATATTCGCAACCAAGACGAAGTTATCACATTAATTTCTCCCTATTTGCATACAAATTTAATAGATACTTATTCAAAAAATAATCACCAAAATACCCAAACTTCCCATCAATTTTATTTCAATAAAGCCAACTATCCCGACCGTAATGAAACGCTGTGGATACTAACCCAATTAGCCCGATGGGGTTTAGTAGCTTTTCCCAAAAACTGGATAGAAATAATTGACAAAGTTTGCCGCCCAGATATATTCGGTGCAGCAGCAAGAGAAATGGGAATTTTAGATATTGGTCGAGAAGAAACCATTCAACTATTTGATGGTAAAATATTTAATCCTTCCGAACCAATAGAATATCTCAAAAGTTTGGAAATTAAACGCCAGCTTAGAGTTGAAGAAGTGTTTATTTAGTCATTGGTCATTAGTCATTAGTTTTTTTACCAATTACCTATTACCTATTACCAATTACCCATTACCAAAAAATCATGACAACATTAAACTTCAATAACAAAACCAAAGTCCAACAATTACAACCCCAGAGACAAGAAGACTTTTTAGTAATTGAAGGAGTCAACAAAATTTATCCCACAGCCGAAGGACCATATACCGTTCTTGATAACATTAACCTAAAAATTAGTGAAGGCGAATTTATTTGTTTAATAGGACATTCCGGTTGTGGAAAATCCACACTTTTAAACATGGTTTCTGGATTTAATACACCTACAAACGGCATTGTATGGTTACAAGGTCAACCCATCACCGAACCAGGACCAGACCGGATGATGGTATTTCAAAACTATTGCTTACTACCTTGGTTAAACGTATTTGATAACGTTTACTTAGCCGTTGATGCCGTATTTCCTAACAAAAACCAAGCCGAAAAAAGGGCAATAGTCAGAGAACATTTAGCAATGGTAGGACTAACAGAAGCAGCCGAAAAAACACCCCATCAAATATCAGGAGGAATGAAACAAAGAGTAGCCATAGCACGTGCTTTAGCCATTCGTCCCCAAGTCCTGATTTTAGATGAACCATTCGGTGCTTTAGATGCCATCACCAAAGAAGAATTACAAGAAGAATTACTGCAAATTTGGTCAGATCATCAAGTCACAGTTTTAATGATCACCCATGACATAGACGAAGCACTTTTCCTAGCAGATAAAATAGTCATGATGACCAACGGACCAGCAGCAAACATTGGCGAAATATTAGAAATTCCCTTCTCCCGTCCTCGTAACCGTCGCCGCATCATGGAAAACCCAGAATATTATCACCTCAGAAACTACGCCCTCGACTTCCTATATCGTCGTTGCGCTCACATTGAAGAATAAAATCTTAAAATATCTCACGCAAAGACGCAAAGAACAACACCTCTCTCTGCGCCTCAGCGTCTCTGCGTGCAATAAAAAAATCTAGAATTATGACAGAAATTACAAAAACACTTTGCCCCTATTGCGGAGTTGGATGTGGTTTAGAAGTCACCCCACCAGCACAACATGGAAAACCCACAAATAGAGATAGTGAAGGAACACCAACTTGGAGAGTTAGAGGAGACAAAAACCATCCATCTAGCCAAGGAATGGTATGTGTAAAAGGTGCAACAGTCACCGAAGCAATACATAAAAATAGACTACATCATCCCATGTTTAGAGAATCATTAAATCAAGATTTTCAACCCATCACATGGGAAGAAGCATTTAATATCATTACCCAAAAAATACAACAAACAATTAATAATTACAGTGCAGAATCAATATGTATGTATGGTTCTGGACAATTTCAAACAGAAGATTATTATATTGCCCAAAAATTACTCAAAGGTTGCTTAGGAACTAATAATTTTGATGCTAATTCACGTCTCTGTATGTCTAGTGCGGTATCTGGGTATATACAAAGTTTTGGCTCTGATGGTCCTCCTTGCTGTTACGATGATTTAGAATTAACAGACTGTGCTTTTTTAATAGGAACAAATACCGCAGAATGTCACCCTATTGTATTTAACAGATTAGCCAAATATCATAAAAAAAATCGTCATGTAAAAATGGTAGTTGTAGATCCTCGGCGCACACCCACCGCCGAAGCAGCAGATTTACATTTAGCTATTCGTCCCGGCACAGACATTGATTTATTAAATGGAATTGCCCATTTATTAATGAAATGGAACTATTTAGATACCACTTTTATTGATGATTGTACTAGCAATTTTCCAGCTTATGCAGAAGTAATTAGTCATTATTCTCCTGATATTGTTGCCCGTCAATGTGGTATTTCTCTTGAAGATTTAGAAACGGCTGCAAAATATTGGGGTAAATCAAAATCTGTACTTTCTTTATGGTCAATGGGTGTGAATCAATCTTCTGAAGGTACTGCAAAAGTCAGAACTATTATTAATTTACATTTAATGACTGGACAAATCGGTAAACCTGGTGCTGGTCCTTTTTCTTTAACAGGTCAACCTAATGCAATGGGAGGTAGAGAAGCGGGAGGTTTATCGCATTTATTACCCGGTTATCGTTCAGTTAAAAATGCAGAACATCGCCAAGAAGTTGAGGATTTTTGGGGTTTAGAAAGGGGTAAAATTTCACCTATTCCTGGTTTAACTGCTTGGGAAATGATTACAGGTTTAGAATCTGGAATTGTCCAATTATTATGGATAGCTGCAACTAATCCTGCTGTGAGTATGCCAGATTTAGAACGGACTAAAAAAGCGTTGTTAAATTCGCCTTTTACTATTTATCAAGATGCTTATTATCCTACAGAAACTGCTAGTTATGCTCATCTTTTATTACCTGCTGCCCAATGGGGTGAAAAAACCGGAATTATGACTAATTCTGAAAGAAGGGTAACTCTATGTTCAGCTTTTAAAACACCACCAAAAGAAGCAAAACCAGACTGGGAAATTTTCGCAGAAGTGGGAAGAAGATTAGGATTTGAAGATCAGTTTAATTTTCAAAATTCATCCCAAATTTATCAAGAATTTGTCCAGTTAACTCGTTATCGTCCTTGTGATATGTCTGGTTTAAGTCATGAGTTTTTATCAATAAATGGTCCAACTCATTGGCCTTTTTCTCAGGATAATAATTCAGAAAATAAACTAGAAATTAAACGTTTATATACAAATTTACAGTTTAATACTCCAGATGGTCGCGCTAAGTTTGGTGCTTATTATTCTCAAGGTTTAGCTGAACCCCCTGATCCTAATTATCCTTTTGTGCTAACTTCTGGAAGATTATATGGACATTGGCATACTCAAACTCGTACAGGAAGAATTGAGAAAATTAAACAAATGCACCCCGAACCGTTTCTAGAAATTCATCCCCGTGATGCAGAAAAGTTAGGTATGATTGATGGTCAGGTGGTAGAAGTGCGATCGCGTCGTGGTGTAGCTAAGTTTCCTGCTAAAATCACCAAAGCTATATCTCCCGGTACTGTTTTTGTACCAATGCACTGGGGTAAACTTTGGGCAGATGAAGCAGAGGCTAACTCACTAACTCACTCTGAATCATGCCCTGATTCACTCCAGCCAGAATTAAAAGCTTGTGCTGTGCAACTAGTTCCAATTTCTGTAAAAATTACCACGAAAAATTATCAGCTTCAGTCTTCACAATGGTAAGCTTCATAATGGTAAGCTTCTAAGTAAATTCCTCAAGAACGGCTAATATAGTCCATAATCTATAGTAACGATTATTCTTGATGATTCTTGAAGATTTATTTTGGAGTATCAATTGGAGTGAGAGAAACTAATGAAGAGATTATTTAAGCAAATTAAAGCTTGGACTAGCGACGATAACTTCATGCACGTCATTGAAAACATCGAAGTAATAGTTTCTAAGATTCTCTCCATTTTGATGGTGATAGTAATTTTTGTGGCGATCGCAGATTTGAGTATTTTTTTGGTAAAAGAATTATTCGATGCACCTTATGGTAAATTCAATACTGTTTTATTTAAGGTATTCGGTTTATTTTTAAATGTTCTTATTGCTTTAGAGATTTTAGAAAATATCACAGCTTATCTCAAAAAGCACGTTTTTCAAGTTGAGTTAGTAATTGTTACCTCTTTAATTGCTGTTGCCCGAAAAATTATTATTCTAGATTTAGAAAAAGTCACAGGAATTGATATTATTGGTTTAGGAATTGCTGTACTTGCTCTTTCAATTAGTTATTTAATAATTCGTTCTAGTAGGTCTAATAATCAAAATTAGCTGTCAGCATTTAGCTGTCAGCATTTAGCTTTCAAGGCTAAAATACCACCCTGATTTATCTGTGGTTTTCATCCAAAATCTAAAATCGTCAGCATTCAGCCGTCAGCTAACAGCAGTCAGCAAGATGCTAAAAAACACAAATTTCATCTGCAAAATTTTCCTAATCAACACTTATAGCTAAAAGCTGATTACTGATTACTGATAGCTGAATACTTACATAAAATCCAAAATCTAAAATCTAAAATCTAAAATCCCATGACAGCCGAATTTTTTGAATTTGAAGCAGATTTTGTTGACTCTCTCCGTTGCATACCGATGCAAGTCCGTTACAAATTGGATACCTGTGGGATTAAATTGAAATTGTCTGATTGGCATCAAATGAATACTTTAGAACGTGCTAATTTAGTAAAATTACCTTGTGCAAAAGAAACAGAAATTCAATTTTACCAAGATTACCTACAAAAATTAATTTTAGAAAGGACAGGTACACCAGTTAGCAAACTACCCATTGAACCTCATCCCCCTTGGATAGATACTGCAACTGTACCACCCAGTGTTCAAGAAAAAGCACAAGAAATAGGTGTGACTATTACCTTACAACAGTGGGAAATTTTAACTCCATTACAAAGGTTTGCTCTAATTAAACTCAGCCGTTCTGGACATGAAAACAAAAACTTTCCCAAAGCAATGGCAGAATTTCAGCTAATATAGCCTTGCGGGTTAATTTTTCAGCTTAAATTGTTATATTTTAGCTATGTTTCTGTAGAATCGCTCTATTTTGTAATCCTAAATTAAAAACTCCTGACTCCTTGAACTCCTGACTCCTGTACGGGCGTTCGCGAAGCGTGCTGGAAGCATCAGCATTCGGGCGATAAATTATCAATTTTTATCACAGGTTATTTTCCGAATGCTTCGCCCCTACGACTCCTGACTGCTGTTAATTCAACATTTTGTATTTTGAACTGGAGCAAAGCATCGGTTAGTGAAGCTATAGTTGTATTTATCGAAGGTGCTGCCGTTTCTCAGGCTAAGATTAAGTCTACTACCCAAACATTTGATCGCGTAGCATGGCATAAGCCATGAATTTGTTTAGACACACTCACTAACTCGATGACAGGCAAAAACGCAAGACAGAATGCATTTCTGCGGCTAGTGTCTAGTAATGAAGTAGCTTCCCAGTCAGAATCTCGCTACTCACTGCTTCCGAATCAAGAAATGGTAATTGGACGTGATCCTAGCTGCCAAGTTGTCTTGGATGCCATGATGTACAGGATGGTGTCTCGTCGTCATGCAGTGGTTCGTCCCCTCTCCCTATCACCAGATGGCAGATTTAGCTGGGTGATTTGCGATTTAAACAGTGCCAATGGTACTTTTTTAAATGGTCAACTTTTGGTAGGTTCTCAGGAATTACACCACGGCGATCGCATTTCTTTGGGTGCTGATGGTCCACAATTCATATTTGAGTATGAATTTATTTCCCAACCAACCGTAATCACAACTAACCAAGGTACAGCAATAGCCTCTACCAAAAATGGAAAACTGCACTCACAGCATGACTCCGTTAGTTTCACACAGCTATTTCCAATCATTTCCACCGGTAAAGATTTAACTCGCAAAGCTTATCTCATACCAGGAATATTAACAGTTATCTTCGTAGTGTTAATGTTCGGTACTGTAGGACATCCCCAAGCAAATCAAGTAATTGTCGGCTCTTATATCGCCTCAGCTGCTTATTATTTTGTTTACCAACTTTGCGGTAAACAAAAGCCTTGGTGGGTACTCATAGCTATGGCAGTGAGTACAATGCTAATTTTAGTCAGTCCTTTATTAGATTTTTTTATCTTTGTATTTCGCGTAATTTTGCCTGGTAGTTTACCCTCATCTCAAGATTCTATTACCTTCACCGAATTACTGATCAGAATGTTCTTTGGTGCAGGTTTAATGGAGGAATTACTCAAGGCATTACCAATATTAGCTGCATATTTCATCGGTAATTCAGTACCATCACCTTGGCGAGAACGGATCGGAGTTTGGGAACCACTAGATGGCATTCTTCTGGGAACTGCTTCTGCTGTGGGTTTTACTTTGCTGGAAACTCTTGGCCAATATGTACCAATGATTACACAAAATGTTACCCAACAATCAGGAGTAGGCGCAGGTCAACTGGTGGGTTTACAACTATTAATTCCCAGAATTTTAGGTTCTGTCGCTGGACACATGGCTTATAGCGGTTATTTAGGCTATTTTATAGGGTTAGCTGTCCTCAAACCTTTGATGGGTTGGCAAATTCTCTCGGTTGGTTATTTAAGCGCCTCCGCTCTCCATGCTTTATGGAATGCTACCGGTTCTATTAATGCTTTGCTGTTAGTGGTTGTCGGTGTTTTATCTTATGCCTTTTTGATGGCCGCAATTCTCAAAGCACGAGCATTATCACCCACGCGATCGCAAAATTTCGCTACTCGCTTCCTCGAACCCAAATGAAACAGTTATCAGGTACTGGTGATTGGGGACTCTTGACTGGGGACTATCCTTTTCTATGTCTAAGGATAGATGGCGCAATTCTGGCAATCAGTCTATATGTAACTTATGCTGAAGTAATTTGCCATCAAAAATAAGAATCAGCAGAAGATTTTAAGACACAGAAAAACCGCGCCACAGATGCTGTAATCAGTTTATTAATTTAATCATCACCCATTCATTCATCAGGGCAGAAATTTACGATTCATTTTGTAAGTGAGAAAGTTCTTTGAAGGCATAATCAGCAATTGCTAAACTGACTTTTGCTTGTTCTATTTCTGATAAAGCTGTCCACTCTCGATTGTCAATATTGCTAATTATAACTGCCAAGTTTTGCTGTTCGTTACTTCGCATAGAGTAAGCAAAAGGACGAGCTAAAACAAATAAATCTTCTGTGAGCAAATTTGGCAGTAAAGTTTGCACACATTCTACTAGTTTCTCACTTGTAGATTGTTCTACATTATTGATAATTTCCGATGCTTTTTGAGCGATGGTATTTAGCCAACTTAAAGGAACAGCAGGAGCAAAAACACTGTGTAAAGCTGATTTTATACATTTAGATGGTTGTTCATCACGGTCAGTTTTAGAATGGTAAACTTGATCCCAAATTTTGTCTAAATTGTGATAAAAATCTTGCGATCGCCTAGTCAAGTCTTCTGCTAGTAAATCATCATATTCAAACTGCTGTTCTAGTTGATGAAAATAAGCTTCCGATTCTTGATCAGCCAGATTCCAGGGATAAGTCTCATCTTCAGGTTGTAGTAGTGCTGCTAATAATTCTAAATCTACTGTCGATGGTAAAAATTGACGATTATCTAACTCATTAATTTTATTAATCATGTTTCACCTCACAATTCATTCCCATTAATCCATTCTTGTTTTCAGCTACAACTGGAATATTAAAATTTCCGCAAAAAATAATTCATTATTCATTAGTCATTAGTCATTAGTTACTCTTCCCAGTCCCCAGTCCTCAGTCCCCAGTCCCCAATCACCAGTCACCAATCACCTGAATCTTCA
This sequence comes from Sphaerospermopsis torques-reginae ITEP-024, assembly GCF_019598945.1. Lineage (NCBI taxonomy): Bacteria > Bacillati > Cyanobacteriota > Cyanophyceae > Nostocales > Aphanizomenonaceae > Sphaerospermopsis > Sphaerospermopsis torques-reginae. Next base: position 620,028 of record NZ_CP080598.1, read on the forward strand.
ATCACAAATTCCCATGTTTCGCCTTTAGCACTGCCAAACTTTAATTTCATACCTGATGTCAGAAGTATTTCTTCACGGAGAATTTGTTGCCAACCATTTGGACCTAAACACCAAGTTGTACCGTAGGTAGAAAAATCTTGCAGGTAATAAGTGGGAACTGATTGAGAACCAGCGATAATATTCCGGCAGAGAATTTCGGCATGGCGTTTAGAAACATAGAGTTCGGGGATCACAATATCATTATCCTTAGTGCGACCAATACGGGTGACACCAGAACGCAGTAACCAAGTTTTACCTTCTGGTGAAAGCGATCGCAAAGAAGCAGTAGATATTGGGGAATTTATACCAGAAATAGCAGTATCTGGTAATTCCGTAATTCCTTCATCCACACTTTTGATCAAATCACCATTAAAATCTGGATGCAGGTAGAGAACTGGTAATGTCCAAGCAGGTTGATTAAACTTATATACTGTTAACAGTTCTTGTCTAGCTGCTGCCACTGCTTCATCAATTGGTTTACGCTCTCGCAATGCTTCGGCAAAAGCTTGAATAAAACTGTGACTTTCTTGGTCTGCAATTTCATCCCGCATTGCTAGTACCGCAGGTACACCATGACGAATCAGGACTTCCGCTAAACTACTTGCAGGTATAGCTTGTTGATTAATTGCTGCTGGTTGCGCTCCCCAACAGGCATTAAACACCCCTAATTTTACACCTGTACGGGTTAATACCTGGGCTAATTCAATACCATTGAGGGTCAGATCAGGTCCCAAAAATAATAAACCACCATCAGGATCTGGCATACCGTGACCAGCGTAAAAAAAGACGTTGTAGCTTTGGGTTTCTAACTCTTGAATTAACTGTTGTGGAGTGGGTTGCAAGAGTGTCTTCACTATACAAGCTGATACATAATTTTTCTGAAATGGACTACATTCTGACAAAATTTTTTCCAGAATAGCAGCTTCTTTTTCCAACTCTAATTTATCATCATGCCCCAAAACCAACAGGACTTTTAAAGCCGGGTCTATTCGTAAATTTGGCAGGGGTTCAACTTCACTGGTAGTCCGACTAAATAAAATATCTTGGGAAAGAGATATTGCTGACTGGCCAGGTTCGCGCTGCATAATTTCCCAAGGTAGAGCAATTAGATCAGGGTCACGAATTTCCAATCGCAAGCGCAACCGTTTATTTTGACCCATAGCCATACCGCGACTACGTTCTAGACTACCAAGAATTTGCCCATCGAATACCCAACGCCATAAACTGATGCCTAAATATTGCATCAACCGACTACTGTAGGGACTTGTAGTTTGACCGACCTGGGGTAAATTCAAATCAATTGTCATGTAGTTAGTCCCTGGAGATGTCGAAGCCAAAGCAATATCCAGGGGACTATGACCAGCAAACATTTGCTGCCATTCTTGCCAAATTTGACTCAGTTCAGGAGAAAAAACACAGTCACGCAAAACATAACCACTGGGATAGGGAGCTTTAACGACCCAAATGGCGAAATTATCATTTCCAGTATTTACTAGACGAGCGATCGCCAGATTTAGGCAGGACATGGATTTGTGGAAACTAAACTCTAAGTAGCAGTAATTGACAACAACTTGTGTCTGGTATGTGTCTGGTAAGTGAATTTTAATTGTATTGATCACCTGCTTGATCATATCCCATAATGGTAATGAGAATCACTCAGGCGCGGGACTTTGGTCAGGGGGTGATGGCAATGACTCTTGTCGGTTTTCTGAGTTTTGTGGCGTTGGTTTTACTGGTGTTGGTTTTACTGTTGTTGTTGGTTGTTGGGTTGCAGATGGAGTTGATGGGGTAATTGTCGATTGTGGTTCTCGTTGGATTTTGAGCCAATATCCCAGTCCACCGGCTCCTAACAGCACACCTAAAATAATCAATAACTGTAGCGGCACTTTGGTAATACGTCCTGGCTTAGTTTCTGTAATTACTTGAGTTTGCTGGTATTCATTGCCTAAAGTTGTTGCATTTGTGGTTCTTGGTGTCAAATCTACTGTTTTGCTGGCTGAAATAGTCGGAATGTCCGCTTTGAGAATGATATCTGGTTCACAGTATTTGACTTGATAATGTACTAAAGCGATGGTGACATTATCATGTCCATTTTTAGTATTAGCAATTTCTATGAGTCGGGCAGCAACATCTTCTATATTTGTATTGCCGCCAAGAATTGGTAAAATTTCCGTTTCCCACAACTCTTCTACTCGATCAAAATCACTCAATCCATCGGAGGTGAGCAAGAAAACAGCATCTTCATCAATGATAAATCGTTGGGAAGTAGGATGCAATGAGGCGCTCTTGCTCATGCCTAAAGCTTGGATCAAGGAGCCAGAACCACTATGTTGTAATGCTTCACGATAAATAGCATAGCCCAGGCGCACTTCACGGGAAGCTACATCATCATCCAGGGTAACTTGATAACAACCGTGGCGTGTAATCCAATAGGCACGACTATCACCAATATGGGTAATATACATTTCATGGGCAATAGGCAAGGCCATGACTAGGGTTGTTCCCATGCGTTGACGGCCTTGACGATGTTCAGTGTCGTTACGCTGACTAATTTTATCGTTTACAAGTGCTACTGCTTGTTCTAAATCATTGATAATTGTTAACGGATCTATGTTTTCATAAGGAACTGAAGTGAGTTGGATCACCTGTTGCTGAAGAGTTTCAATGGCTAAATTTGATGCTATGTTGCCTCCCTCATGTCCACCGATACCATCACAAACAATAGCTAAGGCGGTTTGCTGGGGAGGTTTACTCACCATAACGCCACTAGGTGGGTAACAAGCATCTTCGTTACGTTGACGAGAAGGTCCTGTATCTGTTTGGGTAATAATTTTAATGTTAGTGCTTGGGATTGGCGAGTTTCGTCCACAGGAGGCTATCCCCAATCCTGTCAGTCCTTGATCTAAAACCGTAATTAATTGTTCAGATGAGTGGATTTCACCATCAATTAAAGCATCAATAATTTGCTTGAGAAATTCAGCTATGGCTGGCTTGGCATTTTTGAGGAGTTGTTGCCAAAATACCCCTAATTGTGACAATGTTGGTGCTGTTTGGTGATCAAAACGCAATTCTAGTAACCGCACTAAACCCCCTTCCACTCTGATTAAATAGGGGTCTAATAAGCTAGAACCTACTCCTTCGGTCAAAAGTGGTTGCCACAAATGCGCTATCTGCCAAAGCCAATTTATTTGTCGCATTGATGAGGCATCACCCCAAGCTGCTGTTAGTTGGCTGCACAGATGTATTTGAGTATATGTACTATCAACTAACAAGGGCGGTTTTTCTAGAAGTAAGATTTCTGGTTGAGATTGTCCCTCGTTGACAGAGATGATCCCGTATACTTGTGGTATATGTAAGCGATAAGGAATTAGTTTTAGATAAGCTTTGATTTTTTCTAAATTATCTAATTCAGGTATTTGGGGTAGTAAACCAGGTTTGAGATCCAGAATAATTGATTGACCTATGACCAAATACCGATCGGCTAAAATTTCTCCAGGACTACCCAGGCTCAAACTATCTGCCGCTGCCCACAGGTAACGCTTGGGCAAGGGTGTGGAGCATCGCTGGCAAAACTTGTGAGCCAAGGGGTTGGCAGCTTGACAATATTCATTTGGGCAGTAAAGCGTTGCCGCGTCATTTTCCATATTTGTCGCACCGATCAGCGATTGCGAATTTATTCAACAGCATAAGCAGCGGTAATTTATCCGCTGATGTTTTTGTATTCAATCATCATAGGAGATTGGGACTGGGGATTGGGTATTGGGTATTGGGGATTATTAACTGGGAACTTTCAACTTTTTCCCTGCACCCTACACCCTGCACCCTGCTCCCTTGCCTTTTCTCCCCTTCCTCCAGGATAGCTACCTCTATGGGGGTTAGTTTTGCCTATACACAAAGCCAGTTTTACTCCTGACTCCTGTAAGGGCGAAGCATTCGGGCAACCAATTATCAATTTGATCACAGGTTATTTTCCTGTAAGGGCGAAGCATTCGGGCAACCAATTATCAATTTTGATCACAGGTTATTTTCCGAATGCTTCGCCCCTACTTCGCCCCTACTTCGCCCCTACGACTCCTGACTCCTGTTTTATAAATCTTGTAACTCATCAACAATAATTCTCAATCTTATTGATTGGCGTTAGCTGCAACCTGGGGTAGTCCCATGCTGTAGTTAGTAACGCGACTAGAGAGATTGTAGCTAATTTCACCTTTTTGTAGGAGCGATCGCAGAAAATGCTCTAGGTCTGACCCAATCCGACGTAAGTTATAATCTGTTAGGTCTACACCACTGGAAGCTTCTACTAGTTCATCGAACTTGCGATAAACTTTTTGTAGTGTGTCTTCATTCCAGTTAAATTCGTTGTCTGGGTCAACATCTAAGGTCAAGACGTGATTGCTAGGAACTAATTCATCTTTGTCTATTTCCGCAGCAAAAATGCGAATATGACGGGTTGTGGACTTGAGCAGCATCGGGTTATCCATAAAAAGGTGTAAGATTTCGGTTAGTTACACTGCAACTATTTTAACTGCTCTCCCTAAGCTTAATTGTTTCAATTTACAAGCTTTGAGCTTAAAACATCCTTTTCAGTACAAATAGTAATATTTAAAATCAGTAAGACTTTGGCAAAATTCTGGGCTAAGATAATTTAGTTCGGTGTATATGTGATGATCTACAACCGAATTTCTACAGTTTACAAACTTACTATCTTACCCATTAAATTTTTACAGATAAAAAAGAACACATTGTTGATTTAACCTAAATTGCCTAAAATCTTAAATGGCTGATAACAAAGGGAAAATAATCTCTAATTTCTTTCAGTAACCTCACTATGATTAGCGTAAAAAGTTAAACAGTTATTGACGTTTGCATAAAGTTGATGTAAAAACTTTTAAAAAGGTTGGACAAGTTCTTACAGAAACTTTATTGTATAGAATCTGAAAAACTGAATAATAGTGTATGACTTAGATATGCCAAAACTACCACGGGAATATCAAAACCTAGACAGTAAAAAACCACTTGGAATCACAATAGGGGGGAGTGAGAAATTGAACGCAAATTTGATGGATGAGAAAAAACTCTTACATTCAATCAGTTCTTTGTATTTAAAGAAAATATAAAGAATTTTTTTTCTGGATATTTTAGCTCCTCACCTGTATAAACACCCAGTAAAGGAATCCTCAAAACTATGAACTCTAAAGCATTACCACGTCAAATCAATAATCTCGAAGTAGGTGTTTATGAGTGCGAAATACATCTCAAGTTCCGTTTGATTGAGGAAAAGAGTCTGTTGGGCGATCGTGAACAACTTTTGCAGGTGCTACTAGACGCACTCACTGAGGGATCTGATGACTTTTTGGAAACACTACAAGCGTCTGTAAAGGCGCAGGAGGTTTCTGAGTTCAAAGCCTCACCTCAAATGAGACGACAACTGATGCGCTTAAGAAACTTTGTTGATAACAGCCAATAGACAATAGAGAGAGATAATGTAACTCTACAACACCAGCAAGAAGATTATCTATAAGTTCAATTCAGCATCTACATTAACCCTTGCCGGTTGCACTACCTCAAAACCTGGATGTCTTTTAATTCGGTCACCCCTTGCTTAAATTTTTGGTTAGGTGGTTTTAAATTTATACTCAGGGAAATTTCACAAAAACTTAGGGTTTCATTTCTATCACAAGAACCCATTTAGTAGAGTTTGATAGCAAACTCAACCAGGTGCATTTTACCAGTCTTACCAATCATTTTGATTCAATTTGCATAAGAAAGCTGTTGCTGTCACTGCTCTTGATCATGGTGAGTGACATGATGTTGTCGTTTTGCTGCTACTGAGCTAGTCCATGTTCTAGAGCAAAACGCACCAGTTCTGTACGGCTATTCGTGCCTGTTTTACTAAATAAACGGCTGACGTATTTTTCGACGTTGCGGACGCTGGTTTCTAAGCGTCGAGCAATTTCTTTGTTCATCAACCCTTGTGCTACTAGGTTTAATACACTTTGCTCTCTGGGGGTTAAATCAATTTTAAAGGGGGGTGGAGTCTGGGAAATGGCAGTTCTGGGACTTAACAAATCTTTGATTTTGGAAATTTCATGGGCTAATTTGGCAATGTCCATGTTTTCACTATCTTCTCCTATCGCTGGGGCTTGAGCAGTGCGACGGGTGAGTAAATTTTCTACAATGGCTATTAATTCATCAGGATCAAATGGTTTGGGTAGATAAGCGTCAACACCCGCTTGATATCCTTGAATGCGATCGCCTGTCATGCCTTTGGCAGTTAAAAATACTACAGGTAATGCCTGAAACCGCGGGTCATCTCGCAGTTGCTTGAGAAACTGATAGCCATCCACCTGGGGCATCATAATATCAGAAATCACCAAATCAGGTGTATTTTGTTGCATCAATTCCCAACCTTCACGGGCGTTACTGGCAACTTGAACACTAAAGCCGCTTTCTTGTAAGTATTCTTTCACGGCTTCCCTTAACCCTAGTTCATCATCTACCAGTAACAGTTGTGCTGACATTGAAAATTCCCTTAGTTTTACTGTTGTTTACCTTTCTCTAATTTAGCGAAAGTTGGTTAGGATTGGGTACTGGGAATGGGAGAGTTTTACAATTCCTGTTGAATCTGGTATTAATTTATGCTGTGTAGCTAACCAGAAGTACCTTTAAAATAAACAAATTTCTGATTTTGATGCTGCAACTTATCATTGATATCATCAAAGGCTGAATTAATTTATGTAACCATTGGGTTTGAGGACGACAATCTGCATCGGTAAAAGCGATAATTTCACCAGTAGCTGCTTTAATTCCTGTGTTGCGGGCGGCGTAGGAACTTTGCAAATATTTATACTATACATAATAGCAGATCCCTGACTTCTTGGAGAAATCAGGGATCTTTTTTTTAGTGGATATCAATCCAAAATCCAAAATCCAAAATCTAAAATTGGATGACTCCTGACTCCTGAAAACTAAAATTTCAAATCTTCAGCGCGAATACTCAAAGGTTGAGTATTTTGAGAAGTTTGAGCAGGTATGGAAGGTTGAGCATATTTTGTATTGGAGAGAGCTAGAATAGCACGAGCATATTGTGGATCATTTAAAGTTCCAATTAACTTGGGATTAGCAGCTAACTGACGCTCTTGTGCTTCCGTTAAATCTAGCTGAATATCTGGTGTAATTCCTGTCTTGTTAATATCCGTACCTTTGGGGGTGTAGTAGTGGGCAATGGTGACAGCTAACCCAGAACCGTCACGCAGTTCATGGACTGATTGTACCAAGGCTTTACCAAAGGTTTGACTACCTACAACTACCGCCCGGTTATTATCCTTGAGTGCACCGGTGAGAATTTCACTAGCACTAGCGGAATTACCATCTACAAGTACAGCTAAGGGTCGATTTGTCAAGGCTGTGCGATTGGCTTTGGTTTCTTCACTACCTCCCACACGATCTACTGTCTTGACAATGCCACCATTATCTAGCCACATCCGCGCTATTTCAATACTTGCTTGTAATAAACCGCCTGGGTTGCCTCGTAAGTCTAAGACAAAGGAATCAGCATTTTGACGATTCAAGTCACGAATCGCTTTTCGCATCTGATCCGCAGCGTGGCCGCTAAACTCCCTTAACCGAATATAGCCAATGCGACGGCCACCATCTTGTTTGAGGGTATAATTTACTATGGGAACTTCGATAGTTGCCCTTGTCAGCTTGACATCAAACTGATTTTTTCCTGGTCTTGACAGTCGTAAGGTGATGGCAGTACCCGCTTGACCACGAATCAAATTAGATGCTTCTTCCACTTTCATCTTGAGAGTGGGTTTACCGTTAATTGCTAAAATTTCATCCCCTGTTTTAATACCTGCTTTCTGGGCTGGAGAATTTTCTATAGGTTCAACCACTGTCAATCGCTGGGTTTTTTCGTTGATTTCCATGCGAATGCCAATTCCTGTAACCTCTCCAGATGTTTGACGGGTGAGGGCTTCAAATTGCTTGGGATCCATAAACCGCGTGTAAGGATCACCCAATCTTTGCAATGCCTGGCGGATGGCTACATAAGCTTGTTCATTGGAAGTATATTCTTTACTTAACAGGCTTTGCCTAATTGCTTGCCAATCTTGTTGATTAAATTTGCCATCAACATATTCCCTATTTACAAGTTGCCATACTTGGTCAACTAACGCTTTTGGACTATCTTGTAAAGCGGCTTGAACACACTTTGTCCAAGCTTGACCAAATAAAGATATAGTAGCAGTTGTAGCGATCGCTCCACCAATCAAGGCTGCTTGGAGCGGTGAGTGACGTTTCGCAGATTGATTCATGTATACAGATGGAATAAATAATTGTATTGTTGACAGTTTAGCAATCAGGCTTTCCTGAAATTTTTAAGTTTTTATACTCTACTTATGAGCTATGCTTAATCTAAGATTAATCCATCATTTGTTCCTTTGTAAATGATGTGGAAATTACGGTCTTTTTATTAATAAATATCGCTGGGATGGAAGTGGTTTTACTGTTAAAGCAGCCACAGCATTTGTGTGAATTTCATCACTCCTTTCTTTTTTCAACTAAGATCCTTTTCCTACGATAGCACTTTGTTGACTTGATGACTGGATTTTTCAATATTAAACAATAAAGCTTTAATTTTCTATGTTATGAAGCACAAACCTACCATCAAATCATTAGTTTCTTGGCTGATGAGATTCAGAAAACTGTGGCGATTGTTACAAAAGATTACATTTGGTTTGGGTTTAATCCTGGTGGTTTGGTTAATTTCTACTACTATAACCTTAGTTTCTGCTTCTTTACAGCCTGTAGATGCCTTGTTTGTGCTTGGTGGTAGTATTATCCGGGAAATTTATGTTGCTCAACTAGGGAAACAATTTCCGCAAACTCCTATTCTCATTTCTCAAGGTTCTCCAGAACCATGTATTTCGCCCCTACGACTCCTGACTTTTGCTATATTTGCAAAACTTTACTAGCAACTGGCGTTAGTCATGATATTGTTACTCCCATCGGTTCTGATGAGGAGCAGTCATTGGACGCAAGGGGGAAAGTTCGGTGCAAGTCCGGCGCTGTCCCGCAACTGTGAACCATTATTAGGTTAAGTCAGGATACCCGCCGATGAGAATACTTTTACATCAATCTGCGAGGTACAGATTATGTCTATAAAAAAACGGGGTTGGATGAGTCTAACCCTGATGGCAGTTATTAGTTTTTATTTAGTAGTTGGTTTCCCTAAACCTGCCTATGCAATGCACATTATGGAAGGTTTTTTACCAGTGCAATGGGCGGTTTTTTGGTGGGTGGTAGCATTACCATTTTTTATTTTCGGTTTGCGAAATTTGACTCGCATTACTCAAGCTAACCCAGAATTAAAATTATTGTTAGGGTTAGCTGGTGCTTTTACTTTTGTGTTGTCAGCGTTAAAAATTCCTTCTGTGACAGGTAGTTGTTCTCACCCCACAGGTACAGGGTTAGGTGCGGTGCTGTTTGGACCTTTGACGATGACAGTTTTGGGTAGCTTGGTACTATTATTTCAAACTTTGTTATTGGCACATGGTGGTTTAACAACTCTGGGAGCAAATGCTTTTTCAATGGCGATCGCTGGACCGTTTGCCGCTTACTGGATCTATCATCTCATTATTCGGTTTGGTGGTAAACAAAGAATTGCCATATTTTTATCAGCAGCGATCGCAAATTTACTCACCTACATTATCACTTCTATTCAATTGGCTTTAGCTTTTCCTGCACCCGTTGGTGGGTTTATCGCTTCATTTACCAAGTTCGCTGGTATCTTTGCTATTACTCAAATTCCTTTAGCTATTAGTGAAGGACTACTCACCGTGTTGGTATGGAATTGGTTACAATCCTATAATCCTCAAGAATTAGAATTGCTAAAATTAATCAAACTGGGAACTCAAAGTAATGAATCAGTTTAAACAAGGGTTTAATAATTGGTTATTAGTCTTAGCTGTTTTTGCTTTAGCATTTGCTCCCCTAATTTTAGTCAAAAATGCTGAATTTGGTGGTGCAGATGACCAAGCAAAAACCGCCATTAGTGAAATTCAACCCGAATATCAACCCTGGGTTCAATCAATATTTGAACCTCCTAGTGGGGAAGTAGCCAGTTTATTATTTTCTGCTCAAGCTGCCATAGGTGCGGGAGTAATTGGTTATGTTATTGGTTTGTACAAGGGACGTTCTCAACAACAAAAACATGAAGAATAAGTCTACAAAATGAGCCTAAAATTAGATACTTTAGCTTACACCAATCAACTGCGACAAATTCCCCCAGCACATAAAATTATCTTTGCCTTTACTACGCTGTTACTTGCACTTTTAACCCATCCATTTGTACAAATTTTACTATCATTATGGATGGGTATTTGGACTGTAGTTTATGCTAAAATTCCTCTGAAAATCTATTTGCGGTTGTTAATTTTTGCTAGTTTTTTCTGGTTGACAAGTTTACCAGCATTAACAATTAATATGGTCAACCTCGCTAACTTTTCACAAATTCAAAGAGATTTATTATATGGGTTAAAGTTTGGTTCTGAATATATTTACATTAGTCACAGTGGCAGTATACAAGCTTTTGCAATTTTTTGTCGTGCCTTTGCTGCCATTTCTTGTTTATATTTCCTCATGTTAACTGTGCCATTTACAGAAATATTACAAACACTACGATACTTAAAAATTCCAGCAATTTTAACCGATTTATTATTATTAATGTATAGGTTTATTTTCCTACTTCTAAACACAGCCAATGAATTATGGATAGCACAAAATTCTCGTTGTGGCTACCGCAACTGGAAAATAGGCATGAGAAGTTTAGCAATATTAATAGGACAATTGTTACAGCGTACTTTACAACAATATCATCGTTTTTCTTTGGGATTAGCAGCAAGGGGAATGACAGAAGAATTTAGAGTCTGGCATCCCCAACGCTATCAATTATCCAAACGATATATTATTGAAGCAATTAGTGGCTGTGTAGTCTTAATAGGATTAGAATTAGGGGGAAATGCAGGAATATTTACTCGAATTTGAACAGGTATATTATACCTATCCAGGTACACAACAATCAGTTTTAAATGGGTTAAATATCAAAATTCCTTCTGGTAAAAAGTGTGCCTTAATTGGTCAAAATGGTTGTGGTAAAACAACACTATTTTTATTATCTAATGGTTTATATAAACCTGATCGGGGAATTATCAAATGGTTGAATGAACCGTTAAGCTATCATAGAAACTATCTGACAAAATTACGGCAAAAAATTGGTTTAGTATTTCAAGATCCAGAACAGCAATTAGTCGCATCTACTGTTGAGGAAGATATATCCTATGGGTTGTGTAATTTGGGTTTATCCCCAGCGGAAATTCAAATCAGAGTCGAGAAAATATTAGTTGAATTTGGGCTAAATAGTTTAGCAGAAAAACCTGTACATCATCTCAGTTTAGGACAGAAAAAACGAGTTTCTATAGCTGATGTCATGGTATTAGAACCACAACTTTTAATACTAGATGAACCCACAGCATATTTAGATATAAAACACACTCGTAATCTGATGAATACACTGAAAAAAATTCATAGTAATAATGGCACAACTTTATTAATAGCTACCCATGATTTAGATTTAGTTTATCGTTGGGCAGATTGGGTTTTTGTCATGGATAAAGGAAGATTGATATTAGAAGGAACACCAGAGGATGTGTTTAATCACTATCATCTTTTAGAGGAGTTAGAATTAGGTTTACCATTGATATATGAAATGTTATTTTCTGGGTTATCTGTTGATGAAAAAGCCGTTTTAGAAAGGGTGCGACAACGGATATTTAAGGATGTTTAATCAGGAAGTATAGCAGGTGACAATGCGAAAAGCCTTTCAGTGGGGAGCATCCCAAATGTGTAAGTTTATTTTTTGTGCGAGGTAAAGACGTAAAATTTACCATCAATATTATACAGTCCAGTATTGTGGAAAGCAATTTCTTGAAAAGCTAATTTTTCGTGCATCACTGAATCTGTAAAATTAATCCCACCATGACAGTGAAAACATTCTAACTTTTCGCTATGAAATAATTTTTCACCCCGTTTCGCTGCTGGTGAAATTGCATTAGCATCACCACCAAAGCGATATTTATCATAGGGAGAATTGACAGAAATCAAAGTGCGTTCAAAAGCGGCCAACGCTTTAGTCAAATTACTGAGGTTAATAACATCTTGCTCATTACTAAAAGCATCTGTAAACATCTGCCGATATTTCGCATCATTTTGCAACATTGCTAATATTTGTGTTTCGATTGTACCGTTAGCACAACCACCGGATTTATTTTCAAAGTCTAAGAGGGCGACATTTTGGTATTGCCATTTTCCATCCTGTGTTAAATTCACAGGTACAGCCTTACCTTTGTTATCAATTAAGGCAACATCGGATACATAAAAACGGAAATCGGCAGCAGTAACTTTTGTGGCTGGTTTACCTAAAGTATAGGTTTTACCACATTCAAATGGTTGTTGACCGACTCTGGCTTGAAAATTAATGGTTACTTCTTGGGTGTTAGTTGTTTGAGCAATAGTTTTGTTAACGCCCCAGAAATTACCCACCAGAATAATTCCTGCTGTTATGGTAGATGTCAATAATAGTTGCTGTTTCATATTCAGTTTTATCTTAGCAATAGTTTTCCCAATGATGATTTGTATGATTATTGCTTGTCATCAAGGGTCATTTTGAGTTAAATAATTCCCATAGTCAAAAGACAGGTCGTCAAACTAGATGTTTGTTTTTTTTGGCTTCAGATAAGGTGCTAAATAATTAAAAGTAAAAGAAGTCTGAGTTGTAATAACAGAGACTTCTTAGAAAATTATTCAGTTTATAACTCACCGCCAACTTCTTTATCCCAAGTTATTAAAGAAAGTTGCCCAAAGAGTTCCTGTTACTCCTACTGCGATTAAAACATTGGTAAAAAATCTGCCTCTTGTGGGGTGGGCATCCTGCCTCACAGGGGTAGGTTTTTAATATTATCTGTTAAGGCAGAACCTGGAAGACAAGGAGGGAACGTAGACAAGGAAGATTTTATACAAAAAATGGTCTGTTGAGCGTTGCTTGTTGTTACCAATTGTACATTATTTGTACGGATTTCCTCCCTTGTCCACTGTCCTTCCTTGTCCTCCAAGTCTTGCCCTCACGACAATGTAAAATACCTACCCTTGTGAGGGGTTAGGGGTGGGGTCTAATTAGGGCTGATAGCTGACGGCTAAATGCTCACAATACCCCAACGACAATTTTCAACGCCAACATACTTATATCTTGACAGTTAATTTCTTGGGATAGATGACAGATTACAAAAAAGGTAAAAGAAATAAAATGACGATTTGTCAAATATTTCAAAGGTTAAAACTTTTGGAAGTAATACCAGATCAACACAAAATTACTGTATATCCTAAATACATATTTAGCGTTTTTGCGTAACTCGTTTCAAGAGTATGGAAATTTTATCTAACACTGTAGCATTATCGCGGATGCAATTTGCATTTACAGCGATTTTCCACATGATTTGGCCTGTGCTAACTACAGGTATGTCTATCTACTTAATTGTCGTGGAAGGACTATGGTTAAAAACCAAAAATCCTACTTATTATTATCATGCTCGTTTTTGGTCAAAACTGTATTTACTCAACTTTGGTATCGGAGTTGCATCAGGTTTACCAATGGGTTTTCAGTTTGGGACTAACTGGGCCCCACTATCAGAAGCGGTGGGAGATTTCTTAGGTAGTATTTTGGGATTTGAAGGCTCAATGGCATTTATGTTAGAAGCTTCTTTTTTAGGAATTATGATGTTTGGTTGGGATCGAGTTCCTCCAGTAATTCACTATTTAGCAACTATTCTCGTGGCGTTTGGGGCGAATCTTTCCACGTTTTGGATTTTAGTTGCTAATTCATGGTTTCAGACTCCTAGTGGTGGAGAAATGGTGAATGGGAAGTTTATTGTTGATGACTATTTCCAAGCAATTTTAAATCCCTTCATGGTGAATAGTGTTCTCCATATGTTTTTGGCAACTTTGGAGACTTCTCTATTTGTTATTGGGGGGATTAGTGCTTGGTATATTCTCAATAATCGCCAGCAAGAATTTTTTAGCAAATCTTTGAAAATAGTTTTAGCGATCGCAATTTTTGTCGCTCCTTTACAAGTGTTCATTGGTCATGCTAGTGGCGATCAAGTTTATCATTATCAACCCACCAAACTAGCAGCAATGGAAGCACAGTGGGAAACAATTCCCGCTGGAGAATCTGCGAATTGGAGTTTATTGGCATCTCCTAATGGCAAAGCGGAAAAAAATGATTGGGAAATTTCTATTCCCAATGGGTTAAGTTACATTTTAGAACTCAAACCTAAACTTTCTGAACCAGTTTTGGGACTCAAAGAATGGAAACCAGAAAACCGTCCACCAATGATTCCCCTCATTTATTATTCTTTCCGCTTAATGGTAGGAATCGGCTTTTTCTTAGTCGGATTAATGCTGTGGAGTATTATTCAATGGCTAAGAGGTCAACTAAGTAATCAAAATATAACTCAGCAAAAATGGTTGTTACGAGCTTGGATTTTGTCTGCACCTTTGGGCTATTTGGCAATTGAATCAGGCTGGATTGTTCGCTGTGTGGGAAGACAACCTTGGACGGTATATGGGCAAATTCGTACTACTGATGCAGCTTCTCATTTAGAACCAGGTGAAGTGTTATTTTCACTCACAGTTATTACTCTTCTTTACAGTGTGTTGTTCGTCTCAGCTATGTTTTTTGGTAGCCGCATTATTCGCAAAGGACCAGATTTGAATTTACCCATACCAGGAGGTGAGATCAAAACAGTAATTGCTACTGAATCTGTGAGTCATATTCCCGATAGTCGTCCTTTGGAAACACCGCAATAGGAACAATTACATGGAAGCTTTACTGCACTTTTTACCACAAGTTTGGTTTGTAATTCTGGGATTATTTCTGTTTCTTTACGTGCTTTTAGATGGTTTTGATTTAGGCGTTGGTATCCTCTCTTTGACTTCTTCTGATGAAAAACGCCGTAGTTTATTAATGACCAGTTTGGGTAATGTGTGGGATGCTAACGAAACCTGGTTAGTTTTGATGGCAGGTGCATTATTTGGAGCTTTTCCTTTAGCTTATGGAACAATTTTAAATGCCCTGTATTTGCCTTTAATGGTGATGGTTGTAGGGTTAATTTTACGGGCTGTTGCTTTTGAATTTCGGGAACATTCTGATAATAAAAGTTTCTGGAATTTTGCCTTTGGTATTGGCAGTTTTATTGCTGCTTTATTTCAAGGATTTGCTTTGGGTGGTGTATTAGCAGGAATCAAAGTTGATGCAGCCGGACATTTTACTGGGGGTATATGGGATTGGTTAAGTTGGCAATCATTACTAACAGCATTGACACTTGTACAAGGTTATGTATTGATTGGTTCAACTTACCTAATTCTCAAAACCGAGGGAGCATTACAAGAAACTCATTTTCGCACAGCTAAATTAGCTGCTTGGACAACTTTAATTGGAGCAGTTTTAATTACAATTACAACCCCAATTGTTTATGAAAATGCGAGAGCCAGATTATTTCATCAACCAGAAGTATACATTTTTGCCATGATTCCTGTTTTGGGTGTGTTGTTAATTTGGTTATTGCAACAAAGCTTAAATAGTAAACAAGAAGTGGCTGCATTTGTCTATACAGTGTTAATTTTTTTGTTGACTTTTATCGGGTTAGGATTTATTGCTTTTCCCTATATTATCCCACCCACAATTACTATTTATCAAGCAGCTTCTTCCCCCAGTGCAATGGTGTTTATGATCACTTTCATTGGGTTTTTAATTCCTGTCATGTTGTTTTATAATATCTATAACTACTTTGTGTTTAGAGGCAAGGTAGTTACTAGCGAAGAACCGGAATAAATTGCAATAATTGATAAGCTGTTGTGCATTCAATTTGTATTAAGTTTTGCGGGCATCTTGCCCGCACCACAAGAGTTAACTATGTTATGATTATAAAATTTAGCTGTGTAACAGCTTATCAATTTAAATATCAGTCGATATTTTATATGGAAACTACATAGGGTTTTCTGAATAAAGCGCAACCCTTTATAAATCAAAGGTTTGAGGTTGATAAAGAGGAAAAAAGTGCAAGACTTTTGAAGGGTATACCTGAAAAACCGTGCATTTTGAAACCAAGAAATCCCAAAATGGGGGGATGACAGATAGCTAAAACTGTTCCCTGTTCCCTGCCTCCACGAAAAGACTTTCTCAGCAACCCCTACATATTTTTAATATCACCAGATGTCTATTGCCTATTTCCAGCTAATTTTTCCACAAACTTTTGATGTTTTTCTGAACTTAAACCTGTTTGTAAAGCAGTCATTACCTGTGACATATTTCCTGTTACTAATGCAGAAACATTCAGCCATAAACCAGGAAATACTTGACTTTTAATTATTCCTTGTTCATCTGCTGTAAGTTCTATATATTCACCATTCTTTAAACTGAACCAACTGACTGTACCTTCAAAAACCTGCCAAACTATATATTCTTCAATTCCATTGCGACGGTAGGCTCTTTTTTTATCATATAAATCTTTGGTAGCACTGCTGGCTGCTACTTCTGCGATTAATTCTGGTGCGCCTTCTATATAACCATCTGCGCCTATATAAGATTTGCCACCACAGGCTGTATCTATTAATAGTACAGCATCGGGTTGGGGTTCGTTGTCTAAATCTAGTCTTACCGTTGCATTGTCACCTAGTCTGACACCAGGTGTAACTATTTTATAAGACCATAACCAACCCATTAAATTAGCATGAGGTTCGGCGTGAGGTTCAAAACGCAGAGGGGAAGCCACGTAAACTACTCCTTCAATTAATTCAGCTTTTTTGAGCTTTGGCATAGCATTGTAACGGCGCTCAAATTCTGGACGAGTCAGGCGATCGCCACTTTCCAAAGGCGGAATATAATCAGGATAATTATGGGCAGTTTTTACAGAAGTGTTAACCATAACTGCAAATAATATTAGGAGTAGCTAAATTTATTATATCTTACTGTGATCATGGTCAAACATTAAACGCCATTCCTTGAATTATAGATATAGGAACTGTGGCAAAATATTCTTTTTGAAATTGTTCTTCTGTCACTGCGGCTAAAAATTGATTAATTGCATGATTCATGTTTATGTCATCACTAATAAATTCATTCCACGTAATTTGTAGATAACGATCTTGACTTTCAATAGTAAAACCTAAATATTTCAAAGCCTGAAATCCTAAATATAAACTAGGATCACTAATACCCAGTTTTTCTAAAAGTTGTACACGGGTAACTAGGTTATTTTTCCGATTGAGATATTTAGCAATTCCTACCAATGTTAACCAAATTTCCTGGGGTGTTTTATTGTCTGGTTTTGACCAAGCTATAGCTAATTTTTGTTGATGATAAATTGACTTTCTCAACCAAGCGCGAACATCATTCCAACTGGTAGGACAATCTTTAATAATTAATATTGAATTGTCTACATCAAATTCCGAAACCTCCTGATTTCGCCAATCTAAAATCATTGCTGATTTCTCAGTTTGCACTTCTAAATCTGCACAAGGACGCACAGCAATTAATCTGATTTCATAACGTTTTTTAAAACTATTAAAATCTATTTCTGCAATACAATCACATTTACCTATAGGCAATTCTTCTTTATAATGTCCCCACCAAATACCAGGAAAAGGATTTTTAGTAGAATCATCTCTCATGTCAAACTCTGTTTTAATATATTGTATTTTCTTACCTTTTAAATCTTGTTGATTTCGATGCCAAGCATTTTCAAACCAACAATTTTTAATCAGTAATTTTGGTACAGGGTTTCCCATTCCACAAGGTTCTAAAAGTTTCAGTTCTAAAAATAATTCTTTCCCTAAATCTGCAACTGTCACCACCACATCAGCTTGGACTGTTGGTGTGAGATTTATTCCCCCTAAAGATTGCCGTAATTTTTGATTAATTGCATCTGTAAATAAGGGGATATTTTCTACAGGTAAACTTAAACCAGCCGCAAAAGGATGTCCACCAAAACGATGTAATAAATGAGATTGTTCGTTAACTAATTGATATAAATCCACACCATTAATTGATCTGGCAGAACCCCGTGCAAATTTTGGTTTATTGGCTTCATTTTCTCCGCTTTCTGTGCTTAATAAAATTGTCGGTCTTCCTGTTTCTTGGGCAACTTGACCTGCAACTAAACCTAACACACCATTAGCCCATTGTGGGTCTTCTAAAACTATGACACTGGTAGTTGATAAATCTAATTGGGAGAGTTTTTTTAATACTTGATTTTGTACATCTTTCTGTAATGATTTGCGTCGGGTATTCGCTAATTCTGTTTCTTCTGCAAGTTGTTGACAGCGTTGAATATCTCGACTTGTTAATAATTCTACGCAGAAACTAGCATCACCATGAATGCGACTAACTGCATTAATTCTCGGACCTAAACCAAAGGAAATATCTGTAGGGCGATCGCCACTTTTCTGGCATAATTCTAATAATCTACCTACCCCTGGTCGTCTTCTTTCAACAACAGGTTTTTTATATTCTGCTTGTAATCTTTCAATTCCTACTTGTGCTAAATAACGGCAATCTCCACTTAATTGCACCAAATCAGCAATTAATCCTACCGCTACTAAATCTAATAAATCTTCTAGGGAATGTTGGGGTACATCTGGTAACGTTTCATATAATGCTTCCACTAATTTATAAGCAACTGCAACCCCAGAAAGATGAAATAATGGATGTTCTTTTGGTAAGTAACGAGGATTAATAATTGCAGTCACCGGAGGACGTTCAGCAGGTAAAGTATGATGATCTGTGACAATAATATCAATTCCTAATTTTTGGGCATAAATAATTTCATCAATATTTGTACTTCCCGTGTCACAAGTAACGATTAATTTATAACCTTGTTGGGCTAAATTATCAATTCCTGCTAAATTTAAACCATGAGATTCTGTTAACCGATTAGGGATATAATAAGTTAATTGTTCATGTTGAATAAAAAATTGTCCTAAACCATCCCATAAAACCGCAGTTGAGGTAATACCATCAGCGTCAAAGTCTCCCCAAATCGCTATTTTTTCACCAGATATAGCCGCTTTTTTTAAACGTTTAACCGCCAAGTGTATCTCTTGTCCAAATTCAAAAGGACTTGCAGCTTGATAACTTTGGAAATTCACAAAACTGGCTAATTCTAATTCTGTTTTTATTCCTCTTTGCCATAATAATTGTGCAGCAAAAATCCCACTTGATAAAGGTGTGTACTGTTTAACTGCTTGGATGAAGCACTCAGTAATTTGTTCTGTTTCTAATAAAATCCACTGCATTGAATTAATTTTAAAAAGGGACTGGTGATTGATGATTATATTTTGGATTTTGGATTGTATTTCATAAATCCAATCTAAAATCTAAAATTCTCCTGACTCCTCTCTTTATTCCTCATTAATAATTAAATCTGTTGATGATTCATTTACTAAGGGATTCATCGCTATTTCTCCAGGAATACCTTCGGATTTTCGAGAACGAATTGTAGTTCGTGTGCGCCTATAACCTGCCCTTTCTGCTTTTTGATGTTCATAATCTATTAGTCTGCCATAATATGGATGTTTACTCAAATTCATTGATAAGAAAATATGTTGGCGAATGTTACCAAAACCTTTTCTATTAAAAAATTTCACTGCTGGGGTATTTGTAGGATCGGTATCTACTAACATAAACCTCGCCCCATCTTCAATCATTCGCGCAACAACTTTATCAACTAATTTATCTGCAACTCCCTGACGTTGAAATTTGGGATTTACTCCTAACCACAAAATGTAACCATAGGTCCATGATGCTTTACTAATTATTGTCCCTAAAATAAATCCTGCAAGTTCACTTTCTGTTTCCGCAACTAAGCAATATTCTGGATCTGTATTATAAAGTCCTATTACTTCCCATTCATCCCAGGTACGGTATAAATAAGGATATAAATCGCTGGTAAATAGTTCTTCACCTAAGTGGTAAACAGGTGCTATGTCATCAATTCCTAATTCCCGAACATAAATTGTATCGGTTTCATCAAAGGTTTTCATAATTTTTGTTAATTTTTAGATTTATTTGATTTAGATTTATTTGGTTAATTTTTGCTATATTTCCTGTTCTTTGTTAAGAGTTTCCTGTTATAGTGCTACTTCTTCAATAATATCAAAATTAGGTAGATCATTAATTGCGGTTGCTACTAAAGTTTTTGAGTCATACCTCCGATCAGCAAAGCGATCGCACTGTTTAGCAAACTGACAAAAATTACAGGTTTTAGATTCTTCTACCTGCGGAAATGGCTTACCCTTTTCATAATCATCTAACCAATTTGTTAATTGATTTAACAATTGATGGAGTTGTTTTTCTGTCTGTTTGTGTTTTTTGGTTTCATAGTGAAAAGGAATATTGTTAGATCGGGATTTAGCCTGAACAAACCAGTAAGTCATAGATATATTGTCCAGCAAATAGGTGCTAGTTTCTGCTAAAACATACAGATAAAGTTTGGTTTGCCAATTCTTAGCTAAATCATTTCTTTTTTGTGGTTTTTGATATGTTTTCCAATCAAAGATATGTGCTTTTTCTTGATCTGCAATTAATAAATCATAAACTACTGTCAGTAGGTAATTTTGTATTTGCAAAGTTCGATAATGTTCACTGTCACGGTAATTTTGATTATTAATATCAGGTGTTAATATTTCTGGTGCAGTTTCCTTAAAATCTGTCATCCAAGTTTTCAATTTATCATCTGCTTCCAGAAAACTATTAATTGGTAAACCTATTTCTCTCTGCTGCATTAATAGGTGAAAACGACTACCTGCAATCTGATGTTCTTCTTGTTTGGGATCTGTCGGTGTTGTCAGTTTTTCTAAATAATTATGCTGGAATTTACGCGGACAGGTTTCTAGTACGTTGAGGTGTCCTTGCGAAAGTCTTAATAATTTACTATCAGTTGATGTTAATACCATTTTTGCATTTTCTGTTTTCATCAAATTACTAATTATCAATCTATCAATTTTTATTTTTAATTTTTGATGAGAGTCGCGCAACTTTTTATCTTTGGGTCGTTGACTTTTTCCCTGGGGCGCGGTACTATTCTAATATAATGGAGTGTTGCTCAAATTTTTAAAAAAGCTTACATCCCATTATATTGAAGATAGTCTATAGCCTACCACGCCCCTAGAAAAAAATCAATCCTCTCTCCTACGGATTTTTTTATATTTTTATGTTAAATTAAATACTTACCAATCACCAATTACCAATCACCAAAAAAAGGTAAAAGACTAGTATAAACTTTTACCTTTTTGGATGCCTGATGCTTATTTAATATTCGCCCGTGCATCCTTGACTGCGGCGATAAAAAATAAAACAGTCAGGGGAATGCTTAAAGCTAGAATAATGGCAGTAGTTTGGACACCAAAATCAGGTTGTCCAGAACTCAGTTCAAAAACAGAACCAACAGCAGCGATCGCTGTAAAACAAGAACCACCTAAAAATAAACCGCTTTTTGGAGTTAAATACACAACAAGACCACCCTATGCTACTGGTTTTACAGCTTGATACGAGAAGCCATTTTTAGATAGCTCCTGTGCTAAAGTCAAGGAATTATCTACACGATCCACAAAAACCACACCATTGAGGTGATCCATCTCGTGTAAAATACATCTTCCCAGTAAATCACCAGCTTTTAAGGTTTTGGGACGACCATATTCATCTTTATAAGCAATTTCTACAACTTTCGGGCGTTTGACATCCAAAAAAACTTTAGGAATACTTAAACAACCCTCTTGAGCAATACAAAGCTCATTGCCAACCTGTTTAATAACGGGGTTGATTAATACCAGAGGGGGTGCTTCTGGTTTATCAGGTTCACAGTCGATGACAATTAGTTGTTTATTAATTCCGACTTGGGGTGCGGCTAAACCAATACCATCTTCGCTGTACATAGTTTGCAGCATATCCCGCACCAGTTGACGAAGTTCATCATCGATTTTTGTTACCCGCTTTGCAGGTTGACGCAGGGCGCGATCGCCTAAATAATGAAGCTTCAAAGGTGGATTTTTTAACTTTTTCTTCTCTACAGCAATATCAGAGGGCATGATTGTCTTAGCTTAATGATGAATGTCTGATTAATTTCATTCTATCGTTATTTGGTTGGTGATTGGTAATTGGTGACAGGTGACAGGTGACAGGTGACAGGTGACAGAAATAAATTTACCAATTACCAATTACCAACCAATGAACAAGATGTTTGCAAAGCTTGTCTCAGCAAAGTTTCATATTCTTTATTATTGGCGTTATAAGCACCAAATCGGGCTAAATGAGGGTTCATCATTTGTGCGTCAAACAATAAAAATTTCCTTTCCCGCAACCTTTCTACCAGCTTCACCATCGCTACTTTAGAACCTTCAGGAATGTTGTAAAACATAGATTCACCAATAAAAGCACCTCCAATCACAATACCTAAAATTCCTCCTGCAAGTTGATCACCTTGCCAGGTTTCAAAACTATAAGCATAACCAGTTTGGTATAGTAACCAATAGATTTTTTTTAATTCTTCAGAAATCCAAGTTGTTTCTCGGTTAGCGCATCCATTAACCACACCCATAAAGTCACGGTTAACCGCTACTGTAAACTTTTCTTGGTTCAGAACTCGTCGTAACGACTTGGGGTAGCGGAATCTTTCATCTAAGGGAATTAAAGTATGTTCCCTACTTCCATACCATCCCAGGTGATCATGCTCATCAGCCATGAGAAAATATCCTTGAGCATAACCCCGAATAATAGCAGCAACATCATATTCCATAGTTTATGAACATCATAACAAAACCCCCAGAGGAACGCATTTGGCTGTGATTTGACTGCTGCTGCGTTTTTCTCTCTCATCCCAGTTTGAACCATGATTTTGAGATATCGAAAGGTTAAAAGCTGGTGTTAAAAGCTTGTTTAACAAGACTTTTACAATCCAAAATCTAAAATCCAAAATGGTATGAGATTACCTTGGTACACAACATCTATTTAAGATATACAAATATGACTCAGCCAATTCCACCCATTACCCTACCACCTACGGAAAATCCTCAACAAGAAGGCGAATGGTTGCAAAAGCGACTGTTGTTATGGCTAGATACGGAATTTCTGCCCGAACTGGTTAATCAAAAAATTGCCCAACGTGCAGCGCAGATTTTTGTCAGGCAACGCATGGAAGGGGAGAATGATTTAGGATCTCTGGTGATTGCTATTGTTACAGAGATGCAGTCTTTTGATTTTTCTAAAAGCTTTTATGGAGAGTTTGCGATCGCCAACGCCGTTAGCGATCTACTCTTAGATAGTCTGGGAATTGATCGTTGTTGTGGACAATGACTTTGGGCATGGGGCATGGGGCATTGGGCAAGATCAAGTCAAAAGTCAAAAGGCAAAACGCAAAAGGCAAAAGGCAAAAGATAAATATTCTTCTCCCCCTGCTCCCTGCTCCCTGCTCCCCTGCCTCTTATTCCCCTGCTTCCCCTCCCTCTTTGCTGTCACCTGTCACCTGTCACCTGTTCCCTGTTCCCTGTTCCCTGGGTTAATGACTACCAGCTAGACTTGACAACCCCAGGTAATAAACCTTGGTGCGCCCATTCCCGCAGAACGTTCCGAGATAGTCCAAAATCACGGTAAACTCCTCTGGGACGACCTGTTAACCAACAACGGTTTTGACGGCGGCTAGGTGCGCTGTTACGGGGTAGTTGTTGGATTTGGCGGTGAATTTCTAACTTATCTAGGGGAGATTCTGCTGATCTGAACTCTTCTAACAGGGCTTCCCGTTTTGCAGCGTATTTTTCCACCATTTTAGCGCGTTTCTTTTCGCGCTCAATCATGCTCTTTTTAGCCATAAAATATCTAATCTATTAAAAGGCAGCGTTTTCTATTCTACACTCTCTGCGTCTGGAACGTCTCTATCAAAGCAAAAAAATCCGTCGTTTTGCAATCATCATTTTTTTTGGTATTTTTCCGCAATAGAGGTAGTAAATCTTCTTGACACGGACCGAAAACCCTGTTATGCTAATCCTGATGAGGAAGAACTATCTTGTGTGCATAAACAAGTTGTGTCAAGTTTTGTCAAATCATGAAATTAACAATAACCTCATCTTCAACTTTATTTTCTGAGCTTGTGCGATCGCTATTCTCCTGCAATTGATAAAATTTCTGCACACAACTGTTTACGAATCCAGAAGCCATTAGCAGTCAAATCATCTAATATCGGTTTTACTAGCGGAATAATCCCTTTTTGTTTAGCAGCTAGTACAATACCTAATAGTCCAGTAACCTGCAATCGGGACTTGATAGCCTCATTTCTGCCTTTTCGCTCATCAATAATTAGTCTATCAGCATTTAACTCTACAGCAAGAGCGATCGCTTCTGCTTCTCCAGGATCTAAAATTTTTTGTAGAGTGTCAACTAAATCAAAGTTGGTAACAGATATAACTTGAATCCAATCGACAGTTTGCAGTGCAAGTGTACCTGGATCTGTACTACCACAAGCAAGAATTTCCTGATAGACTTTTGGGGGAATAAAAAGATTACCATATAGTTGCTGCAACAAAGTTAACTGACCAATTGCAGCTAAGTTACTGATAGGAGATGTATTACTAACAATAATCATAGCCAATTGTTAGCTTCCAAACTCTTGATATCCTCTCTCAGTTCAGCAATATCATAATGAAGAGGAATGTTGCGACTAGCAAGTAATCGCTGAAACTCAAGTTGATTCATACCGACAAAATTACTCGCTTGTCCTAAAGTAAACCGTTCTTGTGTAAACAGCAAGATAGCTATTTCCTGAATTAATTCCTTGTCAGACATTTGAATAGTCTGCAAGACATCATCTGTAATCACCACACTCATCTTTTTACCTCATCAACTTCTTGAAGTTATCCTCAAATTTCTACTACACAGCAGCAATATATATCTCTCTCAGTTTAGTCTACTTTTAATTGATTGATAAGTCGCGTAGGTAGTAAAAGCGATCTTTTGTCCAATCATCTTCTTTAATTCTTCCTAAGTAACCTGTAACTTGAAAGTTTAAATCTGAGCTTTGACAACAAAATTGTTTAAATATTAATATTTTTAATTTCGTCCCAATCATCATTAATATTACCACGATTACGAACTATTTTTTCAGGTGTTGTATCTCTTGTAAATGCCTGTAAAATAGTCACACTTTCCTTAGCAAAGAATAACCATTGAGGGAAATTAATAGCTAAAGGATTACCAGCGTATGTAAAAATTTTTAGCGCATTGCCACTAGCTGATATTGCATGAGCTAAAAACAACATTTTATGAAGTTTTAGATTAGATTGAATTTGATACATTTCTCTATTTGCAATAGAAGTATGCAAGGGGTATTGAAGTTGTTCTGCACTATCCAAACATGAAAGATAGTGATAACCTCTGACGATTATTTCTATAACAGTTACAGGAACTGACATTGTGATAAAGTGTCTCAGATCATAACCATTTAAATACATCCACCTAGATATATCTGCTATGGTTTTTGTATCCGATCCATAAAAACCAAATTGCATAAGTTGGAGAAATGCCCATCCAGGAATAGGAACTCCCATTTTAGTAGACATATCAGATATAATATGACCCAACCAAATCAAAGGAGCGAAGGCTTTATTTTCCAATGACATATCAAATGTTTTCAAAATATGAAGATTACCATTGATGTCAAAAGCAGTCATATTGCCATTGATAATGTCTATTGTTCCAAATATCAGACCAAATAGCGGATCATGACCAAGACTTAATAACCTATGAGTTTTCGGATTAAATCCTTTAATATTCGGATTAATACTTTGGTCATAAGAAACTTTACAAGTATCTTCACACCACTTTAAAAATGGATTTAATTTTCCTTCTTGATCAATACCTAAACTTTTTAACCATTGTGTAAAATTACTTCCTTCTTGTTGATATTTTCCTAGATAGTTGATATCTTTGGGAATCTTGACAACTAAAAAATCAAGAATAGTAGCGACTAAACCTGATATACCAACTATTGCATAATCTAAATTAGATAATGGAAGCAAAATTTCTGGGTTTCTGAAAACTTCCTCTTTGACCCTATCCTCAATAATCAGAAAGTTGTTATTTAAGAAAATTTCATCTTCCCAAATTAGTTGACTTTGTGATCTAGATGGTTGTAAATTAGTATCTAAGATATTTCTGATAATATCTTCTGAAACTCCAATATCTTTAGCTAGACTAATTACATCATTTTGTAATTGTGTCAATTTTTCTGTTTCCTGTTTCTGAGTCTGATTAATTGTGGCAAAAGAGGAATAAACATCTCTAATTCTTTGAGACATTTCTAAAAACTCATTATCCCAATTCAATATCCTAGACATAAAAAATTTCCTATTTATTTATAGTAAGTCTTGGTTTCTCTTTAATGCGTTTTTTAAATACTCAATTGCTTTTTCCAGATTTTCTATTTGTTGCTTATTTTGTTCCTTATTCACAATTAAATCATCTCTTTCATCTTCCAGAGAGCGAATAGCTTGCCTTTGCTCCTTAATAATTTCTTGAGCTAAACGAATATCTTTTTGAATGAGGACAATTTCTTTCATTACAACTTCTAACTTAGCTGCTTGGGTTAAAGCAGCATCTGGAGACTGAGCAAACAAAGCACCAACACCAACACCCGCACCAGCGCCAAGAATCGCACCACCACCAACAAGGACTGCAAAACCACCCGCCATTCCCAAACCACCTGCTGCTATTGCACCTCCTCCAAGAGCGGCTAAAACAGCTGATACCGCTGCTGCACCAGATAAACCAGGTGCTAGTATAGGTGCTAATAAACCTGCGATTACTGGTGTAAAAAATGCTGCTGTGATGGCTAAAACAACTGCACCTAAGACACCGATTAGCCAGGGATTTAAACCACCTTTAATCCCTTGAATCGCCTCATTATAGTTCGACTTAAAACGTGTAACAACATCTGAATCTAAATCTAGGCTTCTGGCAAAAATTTGTAATTTCTTGATCAGTTTGTATTCGTCAGATATTTTTAGATTTTTATATTTGTCATCATTTGTGTTACCAAGGTTATAATATGGCTTGAAAATAACTACTTCTAAGAACATTATATATAGAGTTAATTTATTTCCCGCATCTGTCTTAATCACTGTAACTAATTGTTTGAGTAATTCAAAATCTGTGATCAAATTAGAAGAATAATGACTATGATTTGATTGATTAATTTGTCCTTGTAAAAAAGTTCAGTTGATTCTTGCCACTGATATAACCATTGCTGTTTCAGAGATTTCGTTTCAAAATGGCTCTCGTATTTAATATCTGCTAATACCAGATGGTATTGATAGCTAAACATGATTCTTGTTTGTTCCAGAGTTAAACCAAATTCTTTCATTGTCTTATTCCCTAAAGTGGTAATTCTTAATTTAAATTACGACATAAATTAATTTTATTAAGCACAACAGCTTAATTTGATTTATTTGATTTATGTTTTATTGCGCTAATACTAATTTATACAAATCATAGTCAATGTTTAAACCCGCACCTAACACCTCTAAACCAGTTGGTGACGTGAGAGAATAACTAATAGCAGAACCTTTTTTAGAGACAGCGATCGCTCCCTGTGCTGCCAAATCCTCTAAAATACTTTGATAGTCCGCCATCTTCTGACCTTTAGACACTACCCGCTTGCTTAACTTACCCTTAGCTACCTTCTGCTGACTTGCTCCCAAATCCCACAACGCAAGCAGCAAGCGAGTTTTAGCGTAACTTACCTGTAAACCCTTAGTTTTTGAACTCATGGTGATGTGTGTTAAATAACTGCAACTATTATAATAATGATTGTAATTTTTATGTCACCACAACAAAAAAATTGTTTAATTTCTCGATATTTCTTATAAATTGCTAAAAATTTCTACACAAAAAGCAACATAAAATTTACGTAACTTATAAAAAATAAAAGTAGGTTGGGTTGACGCAAAACACCCGAACATAATCACCAACAAAATAACGTATAATTAAAGGTTACAACATATAAAAACGAAAATAAAATTTTAACTGATGAGAAAAATAAACTTTCTTAATGTGGTATTTTGCCATAAATGCAAGATAATGATGTAATTTTTACATAAAATAATTAAACCAGTGACAAAAATAACAGATGATGAAAATGACATTGTTTGTTACTGCTATTCCCCACTACAATACACCCAATGTAGTGGGTTTTATCTGATATTCAGGGTTTTTAACTATGTCAGACTCCAAAGAAGCGCAACCAATGTCATGTAAGAGTATTTGTAAAGACTGTGCTTTTTTTGTCCAGGAGGAATGCACTCACCCTGATGAGTTGGGGGTTAATTGTGCTACTGTCATTTTTTGTAATTCTTTTACTCCAGCAGTAGAAGTTGATAGTCCTTGTGTGACTTTTGATAATGATGATGAATATTAATACGGAAGGTAGAAACTTCCTGATAGCATTCCCAGTCAGGAGACTGGTATGGAAAAGAAATTAGGAATTATCGTATTATAATCTGAATAAGCTACCGAAAAATCTCACAATTTATTTGCGGAGGTTTCCAGCAGATGAAAGCAATTCAACCTACAAACCTTGCTAGTTCAAATCTTTATGATGAAGATTTTTATTTATGGATAGAAACTACAGCAAAACAATTAAAAAATGGTAACTTTGCAGAAATTGATTTAGAGAATTTAATTGAAGAAATCGAAAGCACGGGAAGAGGTGAAAAAAGAGCATTAAAAAGCAACTTATTAATTTTATTAATGCACCTTCTCAAATATAAATATCAACCAGATACACATAGTAATAGTTGGTTATCTACTATTTTTGAACATAGACGCAGATTGAAAGAAGAATTAACTGAAAGTCCAAGTTTAAAAAAATATTTTTCTGAAGTATTTAGCGAATGTTATCAAGATGCGAGAAAACAAGCATCCTTGGAAACAGGTTTATCACTTGATACTTTTCCTGTAGACTGTCCTGTTACTACAGATGAAATTTTAAATCAAGATTATTTACCAGAATAAACTTGATGCAAGTAATCAGCTATCAGTAATCAGCTATTAACATTCACCTGTAGATAGACAAATGAAGATAAAATATGTCAATCAATGATGTTCTTGCAGACTTTGAGGATGATGATTTTGTCTCTCCAAGACTAATATGTGCTACTTATACTTTCAACAAACAAGGTACTTCACTTTATTATTATACCTATGGTCAAGATTCTCAAGGATTTGACGCTGGGTTAAAGTTAGATTTTTTTGCTGATAAAGTCCGGTTTACCAACTTTAAAAAACCATATCCAGTAAAAAAGTATGAACCATATTTTGATAAATTTATTGATGGATATTCTTGTAATTACGATGAGATACAGCAAAACTTTACATCATCAAGTTCGACAACAATAGAGACATTAAACATCATGGCACAACATTGGATGATTCCAGTTGATAAATTTATAAATACTCTATCAGTTGCCTATTATTTGCTGTGGGATGCAGAAGATAATGATTGGATGAATAGTTCTTGGTGGGAAGGTGGAGAGTTCAGAGGTACTTTACCTTATCCAAAACGTTGATTTTATGTTACAAAAAATACATATATCCTATTATTTAATGTTTAACTATTTTGAAGAATTGCAAGAAATCCTGCAACTATGGACTCAGGATCTTTATCACAGTTTCGCCAATCATATCTTTCAATAACTGTAAAAGAACGGAAGGTAGAACCTTCCTAATAACATTCCCAGTCAAGAGACTGGGAACAAGAATTGACTATTTACCGTTATTAATTAAAACCCGTTCGGCAATTTTATCCGGTACTTCTTGCAGGTGATCATATTCCCAATGGAAAGAACCAACACCCAAGGTAAGCGATCGCAATTCTACGATAAAATCGTGCATTTCTGCTTGGGGTAAGTATGCACAAACTTTATCCCATCCTTGCCAATCTTGTCTACCTTCATACCCCAAAATTTGTCCCCGTCTACCACTTAAAAGTTGTAAAACTTTAGAGGTAAACTCATTAGGAGTATTCACATCTACCTTTAAAATTGGTTCTAAAAGGGTAGGTTGTGCTTGGGGTACTCCTGTTTGCATTGCGAGACGTGCAGCTTGTTTAAAAGCTTGTTCTGAACTATCAACAGTGTGATAAGAACCATTAGTTAATGTCACCGCAACATCAACCATCGGAAAACCTAATGGACCATGTGCCAGAAATTCTTTCACTCCCATTTCTACCCCAGGAATGTATTGTCTAGGAACAACACCACCAACTATTTTTTCATTGAAATTGAAACCTTCACCTCTTGCTAAAGGTTGAATGTCTAAATAAACATCTCCAAATTGTCCATGTCCACCACTTTGATGTTTATATCTACCATGAACGGAAGAAACAGGTTTGCGGATAGTTTCTTTGTAAGGAATTTGGGGAAGATGGGTAGACATGGGTAAGTTATATTTGCGTCTGAGTCTATCTAACGCAACTTGCAAATGTATCTCACCTTGTCCCCACAAAATTACTTCGTGGGTGTCTCCATGTTGTTCCCACGCTAAAGCGGGATCTTCTTCTAATAACTTAGTAATAGCAGCACTAAGTTTGACTTCATCATTACGTTTTTCTGGAGTAATTGCTAAAGCAAAAACAGGTTCTAATTCTGCTGCTTTTGGTAATTGTTTAATTTGGGAACTGGTAGAAATTGTATCTCCGGTTTTAATTCCTTCTAACCGAGAAATAGCAACAATTTCTCCAGCAACAGCGGTGTTAATTTGCTGCTGTTGTTGTCCAACTAAACGATAAATTCCCCCAGCACGAACACCATTTAAAACAATACCATCTGTTAATGTTCCTTGCCATACTCGCACTAGGGAAAGTTTACCACCTTGGGGAGTATAGAAGGTTTTGAGAACTTGCGCTAAAGGAGTATCACTAATTGTTTCTAAACGCCGTTCCATTGTGGTTTCTGGTGCTGGTGCTTCCCTTAATATTGCTTCTAATAAAGGTCTAACACCATAATCTTGTTCCGCAATTCCAAAGAAAACTGGTACTACTAAATCAGCACCTAATTCTAGTTTTAAATCTTTGAGAATTTCTTCTTGGGGAGGTTCGATATCTTCTAATAATTCTTCCAACAAATGATCATCAAAATCAGCCAAAGTTTCTAACATTTCTGCTCTAGCTTGATGTTCTTCGGCTTTTAATGCTTCTGGAAATGGGATAGGATCAGCAGCAGCACCAGGATGATATTGATAAGCTTTTTCACTTACCATATCAATAAATCCTGTGAGTTCTTCCCCTTGCATAATGGGGAATTGATGCAGCACTAAAGGACGACTAGAAACGGCTTTGAGGGCGTTTAATGTTTCTAAAACATGAATATTTGCCCGATCCATTTTATTCACAAATACGATGTGGGGAATTTCCCAATCATCGAGAAATTTGAATAATGGGGCTAAAGTTAAAACTCGATCTTTGATGGGTTCGCAAACAACAATTGCTGCATCAATTCCCATTAAAGAATTGTATGTTTCTTGAACAAATTCTACTGAACCGGGACAATCTATAAAGGTGAAGCGTGTATTTTCGTATTCTGTAAAAGCTGGGGAAACTTCCACACTCATGCGGCGATCGCGTGCTTCATTTGCACTATCTCCGACTGTGTTACCATCTTTGATATTACCTTTGCGAGAAATCGCTCCGGTGACAAATAACAAACTTTCTAATAATGTGGTTTTACCACTGGAATAGGGTCCAACAATTGCTACATTACGCGAACCGGATTTTACTTTTTCGCTCATAAACCCTCCTTTACGGTGATTCCCTCAACCGCATTCTGTTTTTTCAGGAGTAATTTTTTTTTAGCTCTCAGCAGTCAGCTTTTAGCATTCAGCTTTCAGCTTTTTAACAGTTATGCCAAAAATCTTTATTTGCTGATCTTAAACTTAATAATCAAACTTTCTGACTTCTGATTTATGTTTCCTGACTCCTGACTTTTTTATTATCCATCTTTTAAGCTCGGTTTCAAAAAATTGTAGTTTATCGTAAGATTAAGATTAAGTAATATTAAGCTATGCTAACTTATATACCAAATCTAAAATATTTGTTAAAAAATAGGTTCATACTCAATATTTAGTGACAATATTATTCGGCTAATTTATGAATATTTCCTGCAAAAAGTATCCTTTAATTGGGATTTTAACTTTACTGGTACTAGGTGTAAATATTAAGCCAGTATTTTCCACTTCTCCCCACCTCCCCACACTTCGGCTTACTTCGGCTTACTTCGGCTTCGCTCAGTACAGGTCGCTCAGTACAGGTCGCTCAGTGCAAGTCTCCCCACCTTCTGTCACCTGTCACCTGTCACCTGTCACCTGTCACCTATTAGCTCAAAATCCCCGTCAAATTGCTTTAGACTGGTTAAATAGGGGTTTACAAGCTATTCAAGGGGGAAAAGTAGAAGAGGCTATTAACGCTTTTCGTCAAGCAACAAAATTAGATCCGACTTTAGCAGCAGCGCATTATAATTTAGGGTTAGCACTGCGACAAACTGGAAAGTTACAACCAGCAGCGGACGCATTTTATCAAGCTACCCAAGCCGATCCACAGTTTGCATTAGCCTTTGCCAATTTAGGTAGTGCTTTGTTAGAAGGGAATAATTTACAGTTAGCAAATGATTATTTACAACGAGCTTTACAACTAGATCCAAAATTGGGTTTTGCTCATTATAACTTAGGATTGATAAGAGAAATTAAAAAAGATTGGGATGGGGCGATCGCCTCTTTTCAACAAGCAATAATAAACAGTCCAAATTCTCCAGAACCTTCCTATCATTTAGGACTTTGTTATTTACAAAAAGGCAGTATTGAACTAGCAAAAGCAGCATTTTCCGCCGCCATTACCATCAATCCCAAATATGCAGAAGCTCATTATAATTTAGGTTCAATTTTATTTAACCAAGGTAAATTTAAAGAAGCATTAGACGCATTTAGAAAATCCACCCAAGCCAATGCAAATTATGCCGATGCTTATTATGGTGCAGGATTAGTATTTGTCCAATTAAAACAATATCCAGAAGCCATAAAAGTAATCAAATATGCGAGAGATTTGTATAAAAATCAAGGTAATACTCAATGGGTGAATAATGCCGATAAATTGTTAACACAAATACAAAAATTAAATAACAAACCACGCTGAGGCAGAAAACATTAATATCAAGTAAAAATAGGAATATTGGTAAGGAGTCAGGAGTCAGTAGGGGCAAACCCCTGTGGTTGCCCTCTTGAGTCAGGAGTCATAGGGGCAAAGTAGTCATGCAAAAACGCTTCAAGAGCAGATTTTTATTTTGCGATCGCTGGTTAGATCGCCATGCAATAGTGCGTAACATGGAGGCTTTTCAAGACTTAATTGTTATGGTTTTATGTTTAGCCTTATTTGCGGTAATGTTGATACAATTGTGGGGCATAATTATTGCCATCATTAATTCATTAGACTACAAAGAATTGACATCAAAAATACTATTTGTGTTAATTCTCGTGGAATTATTTCGACTACTCATAGTTTACTTACAAGAACATAGTATTTCTGTTGGTGTAGCCGTAGAAGTGGCCATAGTTTCCGTACTGCGGGAAGTAGTAGTTCACGGTGCGTTAGATATTTCCGGCACCCAAACAGCAGCAATTTGTAGCTTATTATTCATTTTAGGTGGACTATTATTAGTATGTGCAAAAACACCCCACATGGACTGCATGAGTGCCAACACAAAATACTGTCCTATCGTGCATCAAGAGAATAGAGAAATACAAAACAAGTTGGTATTTCAGTATTCCGATGAAGATGAGGATAACCCACCTCTATCAAAATAAATATAGCAGGTGACAGGTGACAGGTGACAGGTGACAGGTGACAGGTGACAGGTGACAGTGCTAAAAGCCGTGTCTAATACTACAGCAGATTTCATTATTATGAGGTACAAATCATAATTATGAAACTCTTGTGGGGTGGGCATCTTGCCCGCCAATCGTGTACCTCATTACAAAGGAAAGTGCTGTATCATTGACACTATTTAGTCATCTTTAGATGACTTTTGCTATGAGATTGGGAATTAATTCCCAGTCGGGTTATCAGTTTTGTATTATGCTAAACCCTTTTTAAATTATATCTTAATACTTATATCTAAAGGTAATATTTTTGTCCACTTTGAGATAGATGAATATAGCTTAGATAATCTGTATAAATGCAATAAATAGATAAATAAAGGAGCAAAGAAATGACTGCTACCCAGACGAAAACTCAAGAACCAATTAGTAATTTAGAATATGACTTTATCACAGTCCTGCATAACAAAGCCGCAGCAGTGCAAGCTTACGACAGATACATAAAAGATGCACAAGAAGCAAATTCTCAACCTTGTGTAGAACTATTCCAAAAATTGCGTCAGTCAGAAATTGATGAAGCGCACGAAATCAGAGAACATCTGCAACAAGTAATGACAAAAGGAAAGATGTAATTTTGTAGGGTGCGTTAGCGACAGCATAACGCACCATTTATTTAAAATTCAATTTTGAAATTATTTGATAATTTTATAATTTTTACTTGGTTTGCATTTCTGCGCGGAGTATTTCTAGATTTTCTCGGACAGTAGTCGTATGAGAATGATTCATCCCTAAACTTTGTTCATAAATATTGAAAGCTTGAATATACAAAGATTCAGCTTCTGTGTACCTGCCTTGAGAATCGTAAAGTTCGGCAAGATTAGTAAGACTTTGTGCAACATTGAGATGATTATTTCCCCACAAAAGTTTATCAAGTTCCAATGCTTTCACACAAAATGGTTCAGCTTCACTATAACGTCCTTGGATTTTATACATATAACCAAGAGCATAAATTGTATCCACTAATTCAGGATGATTCTTTGGTAGTAGACGTTCTTTTAATTCTAATACCTTAATAAATAAATCTTCTGCTTCTTTATAACGTTTTTGACCACGATATATTAATGCAAGATTATGAATGTCAGTAGCTACCGCAGGATGTTCTTTTCCTAATAATTGTTTATCTATTTTTATTGCTTGCAGTGCAAATCTTTCAGCCTCTTCATAGCGTCTTTGATAAAAGTAAAGTAATGCTAGATTATTCAATGTAATTGCAACATCAAGATTCAATTCTCCCTGCACACTTTTTTTCAAATCTAAAGATTGAAGATACAAAGGTTCTGCTTCACCGTATCTTCCTTGAATGCGGTAAAGTTCAGCAAGATTATTTAGACTATTGGCAACATCAGGGTGTGATTCTCCAAGTAGAATTTTACTCATTTCTAAAGATTTGATATACAAGCTTTCAGCTTCACTATACCTTCCTTGTGATTTATAGAGACCTGCCAAATTATTTAGGCTAATTGCAACATTGGTATGTGATTCTCCCCACAGTTTTTTATTCAATTCCAAAGCCTGAATAAATAAGGGTTCAGCTTCTGTATACCTTCCTTGGTCATCATAAAGTATTGCCAAATTATTTAGGCTATTTGCCAACTCTTTTTCTAAACCTAACTCTTTTTGCAATTCAACAGCCTTACTAAAATACTCAATTGCTAAATCTTGTTCAGTTTTATAATCCTGAAATTCACCCTTTTCTAGCCTTCTTCTATAAATATTACCCAAACTAAAATATAATGTCGCCAAACTAGAATCTCTAACTTCCTCTTGTTCCTTCTGTGTGATAAACTGTTTTAAATCTTCTATCGGTAAAAAATAGGGACTATCATCATCAATCCCAGATGATAAACTTTCACTTAAAAAAGAACGTATAGGTTCTATATCTTTACTAGAAACAGTAATTTTCTTTCTCGAAACAAAATGAAAAACACCAGTGCGCCAACTCCAAAAATCCGGTGCTTTTTTAATTAAATTACCCAAAATTTGATTTGTCACCCACAGAATTATCGGATAAGGAAACTCGCGCAAAGCTTCCCTTGTCCATTGTAAATATCCGAAAAAAATCTCCTGTTCTGACCTTTCCTCCCCCATTTTCAGAAAATAAAGCTGTTCCACACCAGTCACAGTAATTACAGCTTTTCCTCCCTGATGCAGATATTCTTCATTTTCTACTAATTGAGAAATAGCACCCCTTAAACTTGGTTCACCCCTTGCTAATGTCACTCGATAGGGACGAAAATCAGGCTGTAATTCTGTTTCATAGTGAGAAATTATTTCCTCTCGAAAATTCAAATCATCAACAACAGCTATCAGTAAACTAAAATCATCTTCCTTAGCTTGAATGCTGACAATTAAATCATCATAAGCATCAAGGTTTTCTTGATCATCTGCTGCGAATAAATCATTAGTTAGCATTTATCAAACCCTGTTCTTTCAAGAGTTCAACTACAATGGGATGAACATCATACCAGTTTTTACGATTGCGATATTCTAAAACATAAAGACCATGCAGCAAATCTAAAAACTCAGGTTCTTTAGGATCATCAGGTGTAAAATTTTGATAAGTAGTTTGCAAAATTGCATAATCAAGCTTACCTAAAGGAACAGCGAAATCATTGCGAATATTATTCACTGCTTCATCTAAAATCTGCTCATTAATAATCATAGCTTCCCCAGGTTTACGCCTAATTAGTCTTAGACAAATCCTACAACATTCATTAGCAATTCTAATCAACTCTCGTAATACACCACCACTATTTAAAACAATTTGTTCTGCTGCTTTTGGTTCTATCAATTCATCAGCAATACGTTTTTGTAAAATCTCACATAAAACATCTTTAGCTTGACTTCTTGGTTGGGGATGAGGTTGACGACTTTGCCCTTTTTCAAACAACTTTAAAACAGGCATCACCACAACCTGATCATTTGTTTCAGTTTCAATTAAAGGTCTGAGAAACTTATCTCTTAAAACAGCAATAGGTATTGTATAAATAATTCTAAAATTGGGTTGACATAAGGCTTTAATATTGTCTCGATAAATGTAATTAACCCTTTCTAATTCTAACTTATCCAAATCATCAATAATTACTAAAACTTCTTTTTTCAAAGTTGCCTGTATTATTGCTGCCATTTCATTAATTCTGGCAACCAAATCAGAAATTTTACGTTCAAACTCCTGTTTAATTTCATTCCGCACAGAAGCATTAACTTTCAATGCACTTTTAAATAACTTCAGTAAATCAAACCCACCAGAAACTTCGGCTTCTAAAGTTTCCGTTTCCGTCTTAATTCTCGTTGCAAACCACTTATAAAAAGCATCCTTAGTAGATTTAGGAATTTCTACCTGACGTGCTTCCGCTTCATACATTAAATTAACTGCAATAGCAAAAAGAATATTAACATGGTTTACATCTGACATTTCAATAGTTTCTGAAATCGAAAATAAAACCACAAAATAACGGTCTGCTAATCTGCGTGAAAACTCAGCCAACAAAGTAGACTTACCACAACCACGATGTCCTGTAAAAATAATCTTGCCATCACCATTAGGACTATCTTCAACTAACTGTTCTAATTCCTCAATTACCTCAGAACCATAATCAACTCTAAACTGTGATAAATCTTTCTGTTCTATCAGTGGTAACAATTCCAAATTTCGATAAGCTTGTTGAAATGCTTTTAACAAATCTTGAGACATAATACTTAACTATAAATTTTCTGATCTTATTAACGTAAGTTGCTAGTTAGGGAAACTGTCTGAATCAGGATGTCCAGGATTTCAGGATTTACAGGATCAAAACAGGGATTTCATCACCTATTAACAATTACCAATTACCCATTAACAGCCTCAACTACATAACTAGCAACTTGGGTTATTATTTATTTATATCATTACTCATCCTAGACAAAATAGAAAATTAAATTCATAAAAAAACCAACATCCAGAAACAATAACACTCAAACCCTAATTTCTCCGTGTCCTCTGTGCCTCTGTGGTTCGTTTTTTCTTTAGATGTGCGTAAATCTTCAAAAACTCAAAAACTTTGCGCCTTTGCTCCTTTGCATCTTTGCGCGAAACACAATTCTAAAACAATACCCCTCTCCGCCACCGGAAAGGGGTAAACCACAAATCAGCACTACCTAATAAGCGTCTTGCAACTCATAGAAATCAGGCGAGATGTAATCCTTACGTAAAGGCCAACCTACCCAATCTTCCGGCATCAAAATCCGCTTCAAATTAGGATGACCTTCATAGATAATCCCAAACATATCATAGGACTCACGCTCTTGCCAGTCAGCAGTGCGCCAAATCCAATACACTGAAGGAACAACCGGATTTTCTCTAGGCAAAAACACTTTAATTCTTACCTCAGCCGGTTTATCAGCATTATCACTTACCTTAATCAAGTGATAAACACTAACTAAATCCTGCCCAGGACCTAAATCAATACCGCCTTGAAACTGGAGACAATTAAACCCATAAGCATACAAAGCAGTAGCGGTAGGAAGTAAAAACTCAGGTGCAACCTTAATAATTTCTACACCATTGACATCAGCTTCCAGAGATTCATGGTCAAAACCATTTTCAGTTAACCACTGGGAAACCTGACCCGCAGGAACTATTGTAGATTCTTGAGATTCTGCATCAGCCACGCTTTTGTTCCTCCTTTGTCTGAGATGTTAACAACGCAGGTGGTACAGGCATACCAATCGCTTCTGTCAATTCCTTGGGTGGGTTGTAGCGAGTTTCTGATTGTAAATACTTACCAGTTAAAATTTCGGGAACTGGCTTCATATTGTGGGTGGTACTGTAATAGCGGTGGGTTTGCTTGATTTGACCCCGTTCTTGCATCGAATCATTAGCAATTTTCTTCCGCAATTTAATAATTGCATCAATAATCGCTTCTGGACGGGGAGGACAACCAGGTAAGTACACATCTACAGGAATCAGCTTATCAACCCCACGCACTGCACTGGGAGAGTCAACGCTGAACATACCCCCTGTAATGGTACAAGCGCCCATAGCAATTACATACTTAGGTTCGGGCATTTGCTCATAAAGACGCACCAATTGAGGAGCCATCTTCATGGTAATTGTGCCAGCAGTGATAAGTAAATCGGCTTGACGGGGGCTAGAACGAGGAATTAGCCCAAAACGGTCAAAATCAAAACGAGAGCCAATTAAAGCCGCAAATTCAATGAAGCAACAAGCTGTACCAAACAGCAAAGGCCACAAACTAGAAAGCCGCGCCCAGTTGTAGAGGTCATCAACGGTGGTTAAAATTACGTTTTCTGACAGTTCTTGAGTAACTGTAGGCCGTTGGATGGGGTTAATGATTTGTTCTTTGTCCTGGGTGGTTAGATTAGAATTTAAGACCATTCCAATGCTCCTTTACGCCATGCGTAAACTAAGGCGATTACAAGAATCGCAATAAAAATCAGTGCTTCAATAAACGCCAGTAACCCTAATTTGTGAAAGGCTACCGCCCAAGGGTATAGAAATACTGTCTCTACGTCAAATACAACAAAGACGAGAGCAAACATATAGTAGCGAATATTGAATTGAATCCAAGCACCACCAAAGGGTTCCATACCGGATTCATAGGTAGTACGCCGTTCGGGGCTATAACTACTAGGTCTAAGGAGTTTTGACGCTGAGAGCGCCAAGGCTGGAACTAGGCTACAAAGGATCAAGAAGCCTAGAAGATATTCATAACCGCTAAGGACAAACACAATAAATATCTACCGATTAGGGTGAAAATCAAGCTGTAACTTATTTTTACATTATATATGTCCAGGTATTTTGAAATCTGGAAAACAGACAGAGTGGGGTATTTGATTCAGTTTTAGGATTGATAGAAAAGTTTAACAATTATGTCATAATTTGTAACGTATCTTTAAGATTTCCCCTCTAGGAGAACCCAGCCATGAGTGAGCAAGCTGAAGAAGCTCTTGAGACTCAGGCGTTAGACCGTTATGAGTGTCGCGCCTGTGGTTATGTATATGAACCGGAGAAGGGAGACGATAAATATGATATCCCGGCGGGGACAGAGTTTGCAGACCTGCCAATCAATTGGAAGTGTCCAGTTTGCACCGCTAAAAAGGTAGCTTTTGCTAATATCGGTCCTGCGGGTACGGCATCTGGTTTCAAAGAAAACTTAGGTTATGGCTTAGGTGTAAATAAACTCACACCAGCGCAAAAGAATATCTTAATATTTGGTGCTTTAGCCCTTG
The DNA here is from genome assembly GCF_019598945.1 of Sphaerospermopsis torques-reginae ITEP-024. NCBI lineage: Bacteria > Bacillati > Cyanobacteriota > Cyanophyceae > Nostocales > Aphanizomenonaceae > Sphaerospermopsis > Sphaerospermopsis torques-reginae. The sequence goes on from NZ_CP080598.1 coordinate 660,376, forward strand.
GCTTCTTGTTTTTTATCAGTCTTTACGGCCTACAGTAATATCCTCTTTGGTGACTGGTGATTGGTGATTGGGGAAGAAAATTTTAGATTTTAGATTTTAGATTGGAGTTGACAAAAACAATCCAAAATCCAAAATCCAAAATCCAAAATACATAACTCCTGACTCCTGACTCCTGACTCCTGACTCCTGACTCCTGACTCCTGTTCCCTTGATTCAATTTTCGATACACACTAAAAAATACTGATGCAATCAATTTTCAAAAGGTGGCAAGGCATATTTGCCGCGTTAATAGTAGTCCTAGCTTGTATAGGTTGTAGCAAAGTTCCCTCTACAACTTTTAATCCTTGGGAAGTGATTAGTGTACCCACCGAGGAAAAACTGTTTGATATTGCTTTTACTGATGACCCCAATCATGGTTATTTAGTAGGTAGTAATGCCACTTTGTTGGAAACTAAAGACGGTGGTAGAACTTGGCAACGTTTAGAACTGGCTGTGGATGAGCCAAGATCCCGTTTTGACTCGGTAAGTTTTGCCGGTCAAGAAGGTTGGATCGTGGGAGAGCCTTCTTTGTTGCTGCATACTACTGATGGTGGGAAGTCTTGGTCTAGTTTACCTTTGAGTCAAAAATTACCCGGTAGTCCCATTTTGGTGACTGCACTGGGTGAAGGTACAGCCGAAATGGCAACTGATGTGGGCGCGATTTATAAAACTACCGATGGTGGTCTAAACTGGAAAGCACAGGTAGAAACTGCTGTGGGTGTGGTGCGGAACTTAGAGCGATCGCCCGATGGTAAATATATTGCTGTTTCTGCTAAAGGTAGTTTTTACTCAGTATGGCAACCAGGAATGGAAGCTTGGGAACCCCATAACCGCAACAGTTCCCGTCGTTTAGAAAATATGGGTTTTGCTGATAACGGTCAGTTGTGGTTATTAGCACGCGGTGGTCAAGTGCAATTTAGTGATCCAGCTAAATCAGATGAATGGTTAGATGTAGAATATCCAGAGTTGTCTACTAGCTGGGGTTTATTAGATTTAGCCTATCGCACACCTGATGAAATTTGGATTGGTGGTGGTAGCGGTAACTTGCTACGCAGTACCGACGGTGGCCAAACTTGGGAAAAAGACCGTGATGTGGAAGAAGTCGCTGCTAATCTGTACAAAGTTGTATTTTTTAGCCCAGATCAAGGTTTTATCATCGGTGATCACGGCATTTTGCTCAAATATAATCCCAATGTAGCTGCAACCTCTCAACCAGAGGCAGCTTAGGTGATAACCTTTTCTGAGAAGAAAGTTGCAACTTGTAACTGTTTCTAAACTTTGTAGGATAATAGACTCAATAGTAGTTTTTGCGAAGGTAGTTAAATGTCAGGTACCACTGGAGAACGTCCATTTTCGGACATTGTTACCAGTATTCGTTACTGGGTAATTCACAGCATCACCATCCCAGCTTTATTTATTGCTGGTTGGTTATTTGTCAGCACCGGTCTGGTTTACGATGTTTTTGGTACACCCCGTCCTAACGAGTATTTCACTCAAGTACGTCAAGAAGTACCCATCGTTAGCAACCGTTACGAAGCTAAGAAACAAGTAGAAACATTTATCGGAAAGTAATTTAAGATCATGGCTACCGGCAATAACGTCAATCAACCTGTTACTTATCCTATTTTTACCGTCCGTTGGCTGGCGGTTCACACTTTAGGCGTACCTACTGTCTTCTTTTTAGGTGCGATCGCAGCAATGCAGTTTATTCAACGTTAGGAGCAAATCATGGAAAGAACGCCTAATCCTAATCAACAACCTGTTGAACTAAACCGTACTTCTTTGTACCTGGGACTACTATTGATTTTCGTTCTCGGTATTCTATTCTCCAGTTACTTCTTTAACTAACTGGAATCGTCATCATTATTAACTTTCTGTTGATTTGTTGTTAAGGGAGGAGAAAACTGTGTCTGGAACTGGGAGAATTCCCCTGTGGGTTGTCGCTACAATCGCAGGTTTAGGTGTAATTACTGTTGTAGGTATTTTCTTTTATGGAGCCTACGCTGGAATCGGTTCTTCATTATAATGACAACCTGATCCGATTTTCTGTTTAATAAGCAACATTAAATAACCGCCTGTCTCTTGAGGATGGGCGGTTTTAAGGTGACTGGGGAGAAAAATTTTAGATTTTAGATTTTAGATTGGAGATAACAAAAACAATCCAAAATCCAAAATCCAAAATAAAAAACTCCTGACTCCTGACTCCTGACTCCTGACTCCTGAATTCTTACTTATTTATGAATCGTCATTTTTGGATTACTGCTTTAATTGCCTTTGTTAACTCTCTCAGTTTGACAATTTTAATTCCCATTATTTACCTTTATGGTAAACAATTTGAACTGAGTGATTTTCACACCAGTTTATTATTTTCTGTTTACTCAATATCTCAATTTTTCGCTACTCCTGTTATTGGTAAATTATCAGATAGATTTGGACGTAAGCCTTTATTAATTATCAGTTTAGCAGGTACGGTAATTGCTAACTTTATTGCTGGCAATGCGACAGTAGCCTGGTTGCTATTTTTTGCCAGATTTTTAGATGGTATTACAGGTGGTAATGTTTCTGTTGCTCAAGCTGTGATTTCTGATATTACCAGTCCCCAAAATCGCGCCCAAGCTTTTGGTATTTATGGGGCGGCGATGGGATTAGGGTTTGTTTTAGGACCTGCTATCAGTTTGTTTGCACAGCAGATTTCTTTAGGGACCGCGTTTTTAGCTTCTGGTGCAGTGGCGTTTATCGCTTTATTAATAACAGCTTTATTTTTACCAGAAACTCTGCAAAAACAATCGCCAAAACCTAAAAACATTTTTGATTTAGGTTTAGGAAATTTAATTAAAGGTTTAGCAATGCCAGGAGTGGGCATTTTGCTATTCATTAACTTTTTGCTTGGTACAACTTTTACAATGTTTACTTATGCTTTTCAACCTTACTTTATTAAAGTTCTAAATCAAAATAGTCAATCGTTAACTCTTTTATTTTTAACTTTTGGTACGCTAGGCGTGATTATGCAAACTTGGGGAATTTCTATACTCAAAGAAAAATTTGATGTCGTCAAAATATTATTTTTAGGTTTGTTTTTCCGCAGTTTGTCATTTTTCTTGATGCCAATTTGGGCTAATATTAATTATTTTGTCGTAGTTAGTATATTATTTTCACTTTTTAATTCTCTGGTGCAACCGATGATTAGCACATTAATTTCTCTCAATGCTAAACCGGAAGAGCAGGGAACTGCATTAGGATTGAATGCTTCTTATTTAAGTATTTCCAATGGTATTGGTCCTGTCATTGCGGGAATGATTGTCCAGCAATCTCGGCCGATAACTTATGGCTATCCTTTATATTTAGCAGGAATATGCACCTTTTTAGTTTTAGCTTTTGCCATATATAATCGTCAAAGATATACACCAATTAATTGATAATTGATAATTGATAATTGATAATTGATAATTGATAATTGATAATTAATTAGTTAATTGAAAAATTAAAAAGGTGGGTAATGCCCACCCTAAAATTAAATATGAGAAGAATGAGAACAGCGGTTAAACCACTCTTGATACTTTTGCTGTTGGGACTGATTTTCTACATAAATTGTGATTTTGACTTGTTGACAACCATGATTTTTTTCTTGAGCGATCGCATTTAACAACAAACTAGCAATCTTTGGTGAAATAAACTCTCCACTAACAGTTAAACCCCTCGCAACACTGGTAACTTCTGATATTTCTTCAATTAACTCAAGTCCAGAAATTTCCCCGTGACTTAAATCAATTTCTGCTAGTTGTTTATGCTCTGGACTCACTTGTTCAACAATCAATTTTTCCCGTCTCACAGGAACTTGGATCATTTCAGTTTCGATTTCTTTGCGAACAATTACCTCTCCTACCTTTTGTTTATTATGATCAATAAACAACCTTTCTTCTAGAAGAGAGATAATCTTTTCTTCCTGTGTGTCCTTAGTGTCCTTCGTGTCTTCTTCGTTCATTAAATAAAATCAATATGATTTCAATAGTTAAGATGGAAGGATTCAAAATTCAAAATCCAGATCCAGAATAAATTAAGACTTTCATGATCTTGATGTATTTTATAAAATCTTGAATCTCTTGATTCCTGATTTTACAATTATTCTGACTCCTGAATCCTGACTCCTGAATCCTGAATATTTGACTAATTATCTTTCTTCAATCGGGAGATTAGGAGCATTAACATCTAACTCTTCCCGACGCACAGTGTCTTGAGTTTCCACAGTATCTTGCTCTACAACTTTTTTCACTCTCACTTCTTCCCGCACAAAAGCTTCTTTTCTAACTTCCGGGGTTTCTTCGTGGATTTCCATGCGAGCAACTTCACCTTCATGGAAGTCAGCTTCACGGGGAGAAACTGCTCTACCAGCATCTTCAGGAGTGACACGCTCAATAACAACGTGTTCTCTTTCTACTGGTACTGATACTCGTGCAGTTTCAGTTTCTACGTGCTTACCAACAGTTACATCCCCCACTTTGCGGCGATGTTTATTAGCAATAAGCCGTTCTTGATACAGTTTTAGAGTTTGATGATCTTGGTCATTTAATCCAAATAACTCCGGTTCATGTTCGTAGCGGTAGGTATCAGGGGTGTAAGTTGGTGTAGTTGTGGCTGTAGAGGTGGTTGTTACTGCGGTTGTTGCTACTCCTGTCGCGTCTACAGGTACTGGTGATTCTACAGGGGTTGATGCTTCTACAGGTGGGGTGCGGTATTCGGGTTGACGATATACTCCGCGCACCCGTTCTTCATAGTCGTAATCTGCTGTTAGACGTTCGTTAAATTCAGGTAAATCTTCTGCTTGTTCTCTGGTTAAACCTATAGCATAAACGCGATCATTACCATAGTCTATGCGGGTGCGACCAATAGGTAGTAAAACTTTTTTACCAAAAATCCAAAAGCCTAAGTCAACTACTAAATAGCGAAAATGTCCATTTTCATCAACTAAAGCATCATGGACTGTACCGATTTTTTCATCTGTTCTTTCTGTATATACTCCTAATCCCTTGATGTCTTTGTCTTCAAAAGTAGTGCGATACTGAGGATCAAAATCTTCTAATTTGTAAAGAACCATTATATTTTTCCTCAACGTTTAATAGTATTTCTGAATTTCTTACTTTCAAGAATATTAATTGATGCTGATATTTCCATCTTTCTCACGAATGAATCGCCAGAAAATCTAATTATCAAAAGTCAGATATTTGGTGGAAATGAAAATACCCAATACCCAGATCCCCGACTTCTTCAAGAAGTCGGGGATCTAAACCCCTACTATCTCCTGATTCCTGATTCCTGAATTTATTTATGCACGATTTTCATTGATATTTAAATCACCAGAAGTATTAATGTCTAATTCTTCCCGGCGAATCGTGTCTTCTGCTTCGACAATATCCCGATCTACCACTTTTCTGACTCGCACTTCTTCACGAACAAATGCTTCTTTATGAATTTCTGGAGTTTCTTGATAAACATCTATATGTGCTACTTCCCCTGCTTGAAATTTGATTTCATTGGGGTCTACCATTGTACCTATCTCTGGTGTTTGAACTCTATCAATAACAACTCTTTCTTTTTCAATAGGTACTGTTACCCGTGCAGTTTCAGTTTCAATGTGTTTACCAAGGGCTACTTCTCCCGTTTTCACCCGATGTTTATTGGCAATTAGACGTTCTTGATAAAGTCTGAGAGTTTGATGATATTGCTCATTTAAACCATATAAAGTTGGTTCTTGTTCGTAGTTGTAAGTTTCCAGTTCATAAGTTACAGTACCAAGGTTAGAACGATAGACAGTGCGTACCAATTCTTCAAATGATTGATCAACGATGATGTTTTCTCGGTACTCAGGTAAATGTTCTACTTGCTGCTTGCTAAGTCCATCGACATAGACACATCCAGCAGGATAATTGATGCGAGCTAGTCCAATGGGTAGTAATATTTTCTTACCAACAGAATCTAAACTTGTATCAATAACTAAATATCTAAACCTGCCATTTTCATCGACTAAAGCATCAGCAACTGCACCTACTTCTGTTCCTCCTTCGGTATAGAGATTCAAACTTTTAATATCATCTCCTCCAAAGGTTTCACGATAGTTTGGATCAAATTCTTCTAGTTTATAAAGAGGCATATTCTATGTCCATTTTTTTGAATATCTATTCACAACATTAGAAGTAATTTGACTATTTTCCCTCTTGCTGATGACTGACTTCTAGTGATATATACTATGGTTTATATCTCATACTGGGAGGGAAATTTTAGGCAATTATTAGTAGTGATGTTGCTGATGGAAATATAACTAATGAGAGATATGATCAAAAACTGATCAAAACTTATTCATGACAAGATCCCCAACTTATTTAAGCATTCAGGGCAATATTTTGATAATATCAATTTTCAATTGATATTCCTTCATTGCTATTTTGTCAATTTTTTGATGTAATTTGGTTAATTATTGTATTTTATCTCTCATCTATATCTGGCAAGAATACAGGATTTATGAAAATTACACAACAGCAAATGTTAACAATTCATACTCTCTGCGTCTCTGCGTCTCTGCGTGAGATAAATTCATATCAATACTCAACACCCAAAACTAATAATATTGAAGAAACTCCTTCCCGAACTGATGATTCATTAATCGCTAAAAATTTGCAAAAAGAACAATATATTGGTATTGCTATTTTATTAGTAGGATTAATCACTATTATCGGATTTTTTAGTCGGAGATTTGAATATGCTTTAATTTTTGCTCTGACTATCAGCATGATCTTAATTGTTTTCTTTATCACAGTTTAAAAATATGTGCAATTACTTCATGAATATTTTAATTTGTTTTTTCAACCTCTTGTTGATGGAAACCGATGGCCGATTGCTGAATACTTACCAAGGTATAAATCAAATGTATGGATTTTACAAAACTTTAAATTTTTCATCAAAATATTTTTATTTTTGTTAACTAGCCGCATGACAATCTTGTATTTAATGCTACTTTGGTGTAAGATGATTAATTGTTTGCGAAATAACCTATTTTCAGGCTTTTCACTCAATTTTTAATTGAGTTAGAAAATGCTTATACATTTCATCCATTTTCTTCGCCAGGTGAAAAAATGCTCTTGTTCTTAAAGCTGATTGATTATCTATTAGCAGCTGTTTTTATCAGTGCGGCTTTTGTCATTTATTTCGATTCTAGCAATCAACAATATGTACTAGCTGGAGTTGGAGCTTTAGCTGTTGCAATTTTTTTGTTTCTCCTCAACAGAAACTCAGTTAATAATGCTAGGAAAGAAGCTCAAAAAGCCGAACTAGCAAAAAAAGCTGAACTATACACCTCGTTATTACAGAATAGTAATTCCTTGGAAAACAATACCATCGTTCCTGCCAGAGCCAAAGCTTTAGAGTATTGCCAAGATTTAATCAATGATTACAAAAACACTAGAAATTGGGCAAGAAATCTTTACTATGTCTTGCAAATTTCCACTGTTATTTTGTCTGGTGTCACCCCAATTTTAGTGTTGGTAGATAAACTAGAAGCAGGACAAGCTTGGCTGAAGTGGTTACCTGTAATTTGTCCTGCGCTGGCTTCCATTGTTGCTAGTATTGTCACCTCTTTCCCTTTTCAAAAAAATGCTGTTGCTGCTAACACAACTGTTGAATTGTTAGAAGCAGAACAAGAAAAATTTATCTTGGGAATTACACCAGCTTACCGTTGTTATGATGTTGCTGGAGAAGCAGAACAACAACAAAGAGTAAGTCAAGCAGTGGAATTATTTATTAGCCAAGTAAATAATATTCACCTGCAACAAGTTCAACAAGCAGAACAACAACAGGAGAAGAAGAAAGAAGAAGTCTCCGCTGAAGGAACTAAGGAAGAATCTGGTTCTTCTGATAAACCAAAAACTGAACAAGCTGCTTAATTAAGTAAGGAGTCAGGAGGCAGAAGAAGCATGGGGGCGGGGGGCAGGGTGCAGGGGAGAAGATTTATCCCCCTTGCTCCCTGCTCCCTGTTCCTTGTCCTCTTCTTGTTCCCTGTTTTTTGACTTTAATCCTTTAATTATTAACAGTTCCCGTTTCCGCGATTCTAAAAATCATATCTTCTAATGTTCTCAATAAATCTTGTTCATTATAAGGTTTAGAAAAATACGCCCGCGCTCCTAACTGCATGGCTAGTTGACGATGTTTATTACTACTACGAGAAGTCAACATGGCAACGGGAATACTTTTTAAATCCCCATGAGATTTTACCCGTTCTAAAAAGCTATAACCATCAAGACGAGGCATTTCAATATCACAAATTACCGCTTGCACTTTTAAACCACTTTCTAGCTTTTCCCAAGCATCTTGACCATCTTTAGCTTGTTCAACCTGATACCCTCCTTTTTCCAAGGTTAAAGCTAAATAACGTCGCACATTAATCGAATCATCAACAATTAAAATCATGCCTTTTTGATGATTTTTTCTAGCTATGAGTTTGGGTTTTTGTGGTTTGAGAAAAGCTGTTTTTAATTTTGTGGTCGGTAATTTATTAGTTTTATGAGGACGTTGATTATTTGTCACCCAAGAGATTAACTCATTAGTATTTACTAATGGTACTACTCGACCATCACCAAGCATTGTACAGTTACTAAAACCATCAGGTAAAGGTATATTTCCTTCAACTTGACGTATTGCTACTTCTTGTTCACCCCAACAACGATCTATTTGTACAGCTATTGGTTGATGATCATGTTTGATTATTAATACACTACTAGCATTTATTCCTGTTGGACTTTCGATTTCTAAATGATGATAGTGAGAACAATTAAATTCAAAATAATTACCCAAACGCATTAAAGGTAACATGGTATCTTGCCATTTAAGAAATTCTCCACCATCCATTGAAAAAACTTGCTCATTATCTAATAAAAAGATTTCCGCAACTACATCTGTAGGAAATGCTAAAACCATGCGATGATGGGAGTTGTTAGCAGTATCACTTTCTACTAATAAAACTCGTGCAACTGAAAGGGTAAATGGCACTGATAAAGTAAAAGTTGTGCCAATTCCAGCTTGTGTATCAACTTTAATATCACCCCGCACTAATTGTAAGTTATTGCGAACTACATCCATTCCCACACCACGGCCAGATAAAGCTGTCACTTTTTCAGAAGTGGTAAAACCAGGTTCAAAAATTAGTGATAATAGTTCATCTTCACTTGCAGTAGCTATTAATGTGGTATCCAAACCCATAGTTACAGCACGCTGGCGAATTTTTTCTAGAGAAATACCTCTACCATCATCACTGATAGTAATAATTGTGCGATCGCTACGATGAAATCCTTTAATTTTTATCAATCCTTGTTCTGGTTTTCCTAAATTCCGACGGGTAGCAGTATCTTCAATTCCATGATCAAAAGCATTACGTAATAAGTGCATTAAAGGTTCGTTCAAAGCTTCTAAAATACTACGTTCAATTAAGGTTTTCCCACCTTCAATTTTTAACTGTACATTTTTACCATACTCAACATTTAAATCACGAATTGCTCTAGGAAAACGTTCAACTAAATCAGATAAAGGACGCATTCGCACTTGCGTTAATTTTCTCTGGACTTGCTTTGATGTTTTATTCAACTTCCGAGCAATTTGATCTGTATCATCAATACTGAGTTGAATATCACTGGCAACTTCTGCTACCTGAACAATAGTTTCCATCACATCCTGAGAAAGCAAGTTTAATTTTTGATAGCGATCTAATGTTTCTGTTTCTCTCATCGTCTCTGCTGATGTTGATACTCCAGAATTTACATCTTCGCTAATGATTTTTTCATAAACTGCACGCACTTCTTGATTTTCTTGATGCAACGTTTGCACTCGTTGGCTTAGTCCTAAAACCAGTTTACGTAATCTTTCTAATTGAGAATTTAAACCATTACGCTGTATGATAATTTCCCCAAATAAATCATTAATTTCTTCTAATTGTTTACTAGGAACTCTAACTGTATTTTCATGAATTTCTTTATCTTTATTAACTCCACTGATTTCGCTTTTGCGGTCAAAATTTTTATAGTCTAAAGCCGGAGTTTCTTGTGTAAATGCTACATTGGGATCAGGAAACTCGACAGCATTAATTTCTGGTGGTAATTCTATTTCTAAAGCTGCCAAATCAGGAATTACTGCTTCTAATACTAATTCTGCTACTAAGGTATTCTCTTGATTTTCTGTGGGAATTTTACTAGTATTAACCTGTGGGGGAATAGGATTAACAACTACTTCACCTAACTCACCTAACTTAATATTGGCTGGTATTCTATCCCGTTGATTTGTTAATACTAAAGCTTGCGATCGCCTCCATGCTTGCAATGCTAACTGAGCAATTTCCACACAGCGATCAGCATCAGTTTTTAAATGTTGACGCACCGACTCACAAAGCTGAGTAAAAGCAGGTAACTCCAACATTTCACCCAAACCACCCAACTCTGTAGCCATCACTTCTACTTGCGAATATAAATCATTTGTAGAACTATTTGCTGATAAAGATTCTAAAGTTTGTTCTAAAGTTTGCAAACATTCTTCTACTTCTGTTTCAAACAGCAAAGGAATAATTTCTTGACCATCTTCTGGTGAGAGCATGGTAGTAATATCCTCTGGAGAAGGATCACCCAAACGCTCATGCAGTTCATCAAAAATCGGATAACAAAAAGTTTTTAACCATTTATCATCTAGAGATTTTCTCTCTGATAATAATTCTACAATTTGCCGTAACCAATCAACTCCAGATAATAATAAACTTTGTAAATGAGTATCAATTTCTAAAGATTTTTTCCGAGTTTTTAAAACCTTAAAAGAATCTTCCAAACGATGAGCCAAATTACTCAAAACTTTAAAACCCATCATCGCCGCACCACCTTTAATAGAATGGGCGGATCGCATAGCAGCATTAATCTTATCTACATCTAGATGTTTACTTGTATCTAGTTCCAGCAAAATACTTTCTAAGGTATTCAAATAATCAGTTGCTTCCTCCAAAAACTGCATTTGAATTTCTAGTTCTTTATCTGTAGTCATAGATTATTTTTCCTTATTTATTTTTTTTAAAATTAATTGACTTTAAAAGTCTCAACCTGTTTTTCTAATTGCTGGGAAATATCCGCAGTTTTTTGTAAAGATGTAGAAATTTGTCGGCAAGACTCGCTAGTACGTTGTGAAATAGCCAGCACATCTTTCATTAATTGGTTAATCACCTCTGATGTTTCTACCTGAGAAACTGAAGCCGTATAAATTGACTTGACAAAAGCATCTATTTGTTGGGAAATATCTACAATTTCGCTTAAACTCTGCTTGGCATCTGCGGCAATTTGCGTACTTTGAATCACCTGATTTGTCCCCACCTCCATAGCTTTCACAACTTCATCTGTATCTCGTTTAATTTGCTCGACAATTTGCTCAATTTCTTGAGTAGCAGCCGCACTGCGTGTTGCTAACTCCCCTACCTCTTCGGCAACAACAGCAAAACCTTGACCTTCTTCTCCTGCACGTGCCGCTTCAATACCAGCATTAATCGCCAACAAATTAGTTTGAATCGCAATTTGGTTAATTAAAGAAACCACACGAGAAATTTGTTGAGAAGATTCTCCCAAATGCCTAACTTTCTTAGCAGTTTCACCCACGGTTTCTTGCAAAGATAAAATATTTTCTACTGTCAAATCCATTGCTCTTCCACTTTTGTTAGCGTTGTGGTTAGCATGATTAGCAATAGCAGTAATTTCTTGAGCGCCATCCGCTAAAGCTTGGATAGATTTGGTCATTTGCTCAACTGTGGCCAAGGTGCGGTTTATTTCTTCAACTTGTGTAATAGCTGACTCTGCTAAATTGTTGATAGAGTCTTGATTTAAGCTAATATCTCTATTAATTTGACTAGCATTCTGTTTGACTTGGGTAACAATATCTCGGAGGCTTTCTAAAATAGAATTAAAGACATTAGCAATAGTACCAATTTCCCCATCTTGCACTTCAGCCTGTACTTTTAAGTTACCTTTAGCCGCACTTTCTACCTGACTAATTAATTGCACAATTTGTAAATGTAGAGTATCTTTTTGCTGCTCTTTTTCCTCAGATATAGATTCGTTTATAGATTCTTGGATACATTCTTGGATAAATTCTTGGTTCGCCTGAATATTACCTTCCCCATCAGTAGGTAATTCTTCAGGTAATTCGGCAATTTTCTGAAATTCCAGGAGATTCTCACTTTCATTCTCAGTGGTTTTTTCTATCCCTACTAACTCAGCAGAATTTTGCTTGCTCATACTCTTTGCTAACCAAGCTACCAGCAATGTCATCACCAATGCTATGAATATTGTGATATTAGCAATCAGCTTGAGAAATTGTCTTTGCAGTCCAAAAGCAATTCCAGCATTTTCAGCTAAAATTAATTGCCAATTGAGTTCTGGTAAACCTTCTAATTTTTCTAACGGTGCATAACTAACCAATTGTGGCGTTTGATGAATAGTCCGCACTCCTCTAGAATTTTCCACCTTTTCACTGTTCAGCAAGTCAGCTAACCCAGGATATATTACTGTAGCTTTTTGACCTAATAACTCCCTCTGGAGACTGAGAAAAAATTTTCCCTCATTATCAACTAAATAATAATCTTTGTTATTATCTACGTAATTTTTTATTGCTTCTATTAATCGTTGGATGGATATGCGTGTTCGCACTACAGCAATCACTTTTCCTGTAGCTACATCTTTCACAGGAGCAGCAATATAAATCACTACTACATTATTTTGTAATGTTTCTGGTTGACTAATAACAGGAGCATTCTTTTGTATAACCTCTTGAAAATATTTCAAGTTTTTTTCCTGACTACTGGTTTCACCTTGAGATTGGATAATCACTCTTCCATTCAAGTCAAAAACCGCCAGATGATCATAACCTTGATAGGCTGTAATGAAACGGTTTAATACAGTTTGTTTTTCGGCAAGAGTGGTACTTTTACTAACTTCCGCATTAGTCAAAAATGGCAAAGTTGAGAGAATTTGAATATCTCCATATCTTGCCAACAGAAACAGATTAATAATATCACCTAAACTAATTAATTGATTTTCTTGAGTTTTGATAATTTGCTTACTAATCAAATTGCTACCAAAGCTATAAGCGATTATGCCAATTCCCAATACTGGCAATGTACCTATAGCAATGGAAAAAATTAATGCTTTTGTACTTAATTTTAGTTGCTGTAAATATTTAATTATATTATTAGCAAAATACTTATTAGTTGTTTTTATGTGTTCCTGTTCAATAACTTCTTTTCTCTTATCTTTCATGGGCGATAATGTCTTAATAGATGCTTTTTTCTTGGGATCACCAGTCTGAGCAGTGTCAGTTTTATTAAACATAAATGAATACCCCTAAATTAATACCCCTGACTCTATGTAATAATAACAACAAAAAATGATTTTTCTGAGCTTGATTAACTAATCACTGCCCCCATGAGAATAATTTACAATATTATGTGCATCTAATACCAACAATATTTCTTCTTTTTGTTCCACGCAGCCACATAAATAAGGCACTAAACTAGCCGCCACTTGTCCCACAGGAGAATGTATATCATCAGCCATCAATTTAGTCGTACCTTTAATTTCTTGCACAACTAAACCTAAAAGCTTTGATTCCACTTTGATCACGATAATATTATACTTTCTCAGGCGATGATCTAAACCTTCTAAATTAAACATTTTTGGCAAATCAATTACCCAAATTACGCGACTACGCCAATTCATCAATCCTAATATACAGGCTGGCATATTAGGCATAGATGTTACAGATTCAACGGGTACAATAATTGCTTCTTGGGTGTGAGCGACGGATAAGACAGCGGTAGTTTGTTGATTGATTTGAAATTGAAGATAGCTATCTCCCAAAGAGTTTTGAATGGTTTGATAATACACGGTTTGTTTAGAATTGCTCATGACTGTAATTCAAATATTTGTTTGCAAAATCTCAAAACTTATAGCAGGAGTCAGGAGTAAAACCCTTTTGTAGTAAGAGTTTCATGATTAATTGATGTCCTAACTACTCTGTCTACGGCTATAAAAAGTTATATCAGTTTCCATATTGAAAAATATTACCCATCATGAATAATAATATCAATCTTCTTCTGACTTCTGTAAAGACTTTCCCCATTCAGCACTTCTCATGCTCAAGGTGAAAGCTTTTAGTAAAGTGTGGCGTAGCCATTTACTGATTACTGATAGCTGAATATTTAGGAAAATAATTAAATTAACCAATGTATTTAGATACCATTTTCAGCAAATCTGATCTTGTAAAAGGCTTAGTTAAATAGCCAGATGACCTGACAATTTTCGCCTTGGCTTTATCCACAAATCCTTTTCTACCAGTAACCATAATAATGGGTGTATTTTTAAATGCTGAATGCTTCCGTAATAATGAACATAGTTCATAACCATCTAAATTAGGCATTTCCACATCTAGCAAAATTAAGTCTGGTTTGCTTCTAATGATTTGCATTAAAGCTTTAATTGGATCATTAATCATGACAACGTAAAACATTTTTTCATCTAAAAAATGTCTAATAGAATTTAACACTGTTTGGCTATCATCAATACAGGCAATTGTATATAATTTATCACTCAAAGCAGATGGCGAATTGTTATGAAAATTCCTTTCAATAGTGGCAAATTTTGCTGATTTATCCTCTAATTTATCTTCTGTTTTTGGTGCAGATGTTGTTTGTTTTGTTAAACTGCTATTAGATAATTTTTTGGACTCAATTTGTTGCCGATAACGTAACTGTTTCTGACAATGTTCTACTATTAATTGCAAATCCAGATGACAGTATTTTGGTAGTTCATTTAAGGAATTATCAGGATTAAGTTTATAGTTACCTTCTTTTAAGGAAATAAAAGACTCTAGCACTTCTTTGGCCAGTTCTTCTATTAACATCCCTGCTTGTTGAGGGGTAATATAATTTTGATTTACTAGCCAGCCAATCGCATGATAGTCAGCGTTTGGTATCAATTGACAGTTATTGTCATACTGATATATCAAACCCATCTGTTCATAAGTTACATTGTTAAAAGCAGGAATTTCCTGATTCAAACGTTGTAAGTGACTCTCCAGACGTTCAAATAGTTTATCTGAATAAGTAGCGTAAATTAATTTACCTTCTTCTAAATAAATTGACCAAGAAACTAATTCAGTAAATACATTTAAACAACCTGTTACTTTCTTTGTGCTTAACTGTGCCAACAGAGATAATGGATGTAGTTTGTTAAACAACCTGTAACTACCTAGAGGAGTTGTCATCATTTTGCTTTTGCTTTAGCTAAATTAAAGAATTGTCATATCATTTGCGTTTGCATAGTTATCATATCTGTTTGGGCAGGGAATAGGGAATAGGGAATCAGGAATAGAAAAAAGTTTATTTTCAGTAATTAACCGGACATGATATGGTTTGAATTTGTATAACAGATACATTAAATAAAAAATCAAATGAAAATTTACTATAAAACATCAGATATTGTGTCATTCTCAATACAAATACCGATGTTTTATTTTGTATTAATAGCCAACAATAACAGCTTTATTTTAAAATACTGTAAATTACCAAATTACCAGAACTTGCTTTTAGCTCGCTCTACACGGTATCTGAAAAAATATTTCCTGCAATTCAAGATACTTTGATCTAGCTTTTTGTTCAGTTACACTGTGATCAACCCAAGCTAGATTTATTCTCCTAATGCTGATTTGAAGATTTTGATATCAGCAAACATCATATTATTTGGTAAATGCGGATGAAAGGACTTGAACCTTCACACCTTGCGGTACTAGAACCTAAATCTAGCGCGTCTGCCAATTCCGCCACATCCGCATCAGTTTTTAATATTAGCATAACAATTTCAGGATGGCAAGAGGGAATTGGTGATTGGTGATTGGTGATTGGGAAAAATATCATTAATTACCCAGTCCCCAGTCCCCAGTCCCCAGTCCCCAGTCCCCAGTAACCTACATTACACCAACACGGGGTAGACGATGCTTGAAGCCGCAGAGAATCTCCCACGAAATAGTATTTAATTGATTTGCCCAATCATCAGCGGTGATTGTTTCTCTTCCCTGTTCTCCCAATAAGGTGACTATTTCCCCTTCCTGCACATCGGGAATAGAACTAACATCCATCATTAATTGATCCATTGTAATTGTGCCAATTTGCTGCAAACGCTGGCCACGCAGTAAAACTTGCATTTGTTGGGAAAGACTGCGGGGAACTCCATCCGCATAACCAATACCCACTACTGCAATCCGCATTTCTCTGGGTGCGATAAACTTATGACCATAACTAACGCCAGTTCCGGCAGCAATTGATTTTACATGGGTAACTCTGGCTTTAAGTTGTAAAACCGGTCGCAGTTTGATTTGATTTTGCAGGTGGGGAGCAGGATAAAGTCCGTAAATGGCTAAACCTGCACGCACCATATCATAGTGTAATCTGGGATCTGCCAGGGTAGCGGCTGAGTTGGCTAAATGCAAACTGGGAATTTTGATACCTCTAAATTTGATTTGGGCGATCGCTTCCTCAAATCTTCTATGCTGTTCTTCCATAATCGCCGGATCAGGACTATCTGCTGTAGCTAGATGAGAATAAATACTGGCAATGTCCAAATGTGGTAATCCTTGTACTAACTGCACAAAATCACCAGCTTGCTGCCAATCAGTACCTAATCTAGACATTCCTGTATCTAATTTGATGTGTACAGCTAAGGGAGAATTATATTTAATTGCTTCTAATGTGTTTGAAAATATTAAAGCTTGTTTAGGACTGCAAAGTGTGGGTTGCAGTTTCCAATGAGCGATCGCATGAATTTGTTCTGCTGTATTGGTTGCTCCTAAAATTAAAATTGGTGCTTTGATCCCACCTTCCCGTAATTGAATCCCTTCGGGAACTGTCGCTACACCCAACCAACTTGCACCCGCTTCTAACGCAGTTTTAGCAACTGTTACCGCCCCATGTCCATAGGCATCAGCTTTTACCACTGCCATTAACTGTGTACGTGGTGATAAAAATCTTACTAATTGCTTGACATTATCGGACAACGCCCCTAAATCAATTTCCACCCAAGCACGTTGAGAAAACCAAGCGTAAGTATTGCACTCTTCACTATCAGCAAAACTAGGGGTTTGTTTGCTACTAAACATTCCTCTTCACTCCTATCACACCACTGCAAAGCTTCCAGACGCTCCGACTGTGCTAATTTTTGCCCCTCAAAGCCATATCAATTTAATCAGCAAAGTGTAACGTTGATCCGGGAGTTTGTACAAGTAGTCAGGAGTCAAAATAATTTTAGATTTTAGATTTTAGATTTTAGATTGAAATTGACAAAAACAATCCAAAATCCAAAATCCTTTCATTGTATCCCCAGTCACCAGTCCCCAGTCCCCAATCACCTGCAACCAAATTATTAAGGAAGTATAAATTATTCTCATCTCTCTAGGAAGGTATATTTGTGTTAAAATATCTAAAACTAATACCTTGAGCTAACATCAATGGGGAAGGTTTTAGTCCTGAACGCCTCCTACGAACCGCTCAACATCACGAGTTGGCGACGTGCCATAGTTTTGTTGATAAAAGGCAAGGCAGAACACGTAGAACACAACGGTAAATTCCTCTACTCGGATTTTCCTCTGCCAACCGTAATCCGGTTGCGCCATTATGTGCGTGTTCCCTATAAAGAAATTCCTCTGACGCGCCGAAATATATTGCATCGAGATGGGCATACTTGTCAATACTGTGGCTACACAGGTGAGGAGTTGACCCTAGATCATGTAATGCCGCGATCGCGTGGAGGAGGTGACACCTGGGAAAACATCGTTACTGCCTGTGTACGCTGCAACGTCAAAAAAGGCTGTCGTACACCTCAAGAAGCCCGGATGCCTTTGCGCCATCCACCCCGTCAACCATACAGTAGCCTCTATTTTGAGGTGACAAAACATCTCAAGAGTGGACTTCATCAGGAGTGGCAAAAATATGTTATAGGACTTTGACATTAACACAGAACTAATTTAGACAGCAGGGGGATGAATCTTCACCTGTAGGTGTTGCTGTTTGACCTTGACCCAGACAGTATACCACAAGTTGAGGGTTAAATTTGCCCTTGGTAAGTGTTTTTTGCAGCTTTTCAGGGGCATTCCCTAAAGCTGGAAGGATTGTTTGTCCAAATTCCAGCGAGCCGACACAAACACAGACCTATTATTGTACCTCATTTTTTGAGGTATAGATTATTGTCGCTGTAAATTCTTCCCAATAGTCCCAAAATTAAGATCAATGACAAACCTGTACAAGATATGTCAGTTTTAGACAGCAAAGAAATACAGTGTTAAGGTCGAGCAATGCTTTTATCTATCAAAACAAAACTCAAGTTAAACAAAACCCAGGAAATATTGATGGCTAAACACGCTGGTATAGCAAGGTTTACCTATAATTGGGGTTTAGCGACTTGGGCTTGGTTGTACAAAGATGGATTAAAGCCAAACAAATACATCCTCAAGAAATTCTTTAATAATCATGTAAAACCTGAATTGGCATGGATTAAAGAAAAGGGTATTTGCCAGAAAATCACTCAATACGCTTTTGATAGTTTAGGTGAAGCTTTTCAAAGATTCTTTAAAGGACAGTCTCAATATCCTAACTTCAAAAAGAAAGGAAAAAATGATAGTTTTACAATTGATGCAGGTGGTAAACCAATTCCTGTAGGTGGTACATCAATAAAACTACCGACAATTGGATGGGTAAAAACTTATGAAGGATTACCTCACACCACCTGTAAAAGTATTATTATTTCCAGGACTGCTGATAGTTGGTATATAGCCTTTTCTTATGAACAAGAATGTCAACCAACTATCAAAAACCATGCTGTTGTTGGTGTTGATTTAGGAGTCAAGGAACTAGCTACACTAAGCACTGGTGTTATATTTCCTAATCCTAAACACTATAAACAGAATCTAGCTAAACTACAAAGATTATCCAAAGTCTATTGTAGAAAAGCTAAAGGTTCAAACAATAAGCATAAAGCTAAAATTAAACTGGCTAGACATCATGCAAGAATAGCAAACCTGAGAAAAGATACTCTTCATAAACTTACTACTTACTTATGCAAAAACCACGCCAAGATAGTAGTAGAAGATTTGAATGTTTCAGGGATGTTATCAAACCATAAATTAGCCCAAGCAATAGCTGATTGTGGGTTTCATGAGTTTAAGCGTCAGCTAGAATATAAAGCTAAAAAGTTTGGTTGTGAAATTATAATTGCTGATAGATTTTATCCATCAAGTAAAACCTGTTCTCACTGTGGACATAGAAAAGATAGTCTTTCTTTATCTGAAAGAATTTATCACTGCGAGAACTGTAGTTTTGAGATGGATAGGGATCTGAATGCTGCAATTAATTTATCGCGTTTGGCTAAAGCGTGAAAGTCTACGGAGGGATAACTGCTCCCATGCTCCTGTTGAAGTAGAAAGTAAAGTCTAGTTTTGTCTAGGTTTTATATAGCAGATAAATATTCAAGTTCAAATCAGCTTTTAAGAAAAAGTTGCTGGGTTATTCCCAGTAACTATATGTACACCAGTTAGATGTCACTCGATTCTGGATTTACGTTAGCGAAGCTTACGCAGCGCAGCGAGTATTTTGGATTTTGGATTGACTCCACCCTAAAGTGTGGAAGCTCGAAAACGTTGGATTTGGGATTTACGTTAGCGAAGCGTACGCAGCGCAGCGAGTATTGTTCCATCCTGAAGGACCTAGACCTGTACCAAATTTTTTTAATCTAAAATCTAAAATCTAAAATCTAAAATCTAACATTCCCAGCAATCCCTGACTAATGGGCTTGACAAAAAATAAACCAACATGATGCTGTGCAAAGACTGTAGATTTCTGTCAAGATCGTAATGTGTGGACGAGCCAGAGCGTAACTGGTGGGAGCCACCAAGCTGAAAACTAAATTCCCTATGTACTTGAATTCTCCCGTTACTCAATTTGAGGGCTTTTCATTGACCACAGAGCCGAATGGGGAGGAAGTAGAAATAGAGAGAGATGCTCTTGAACTTCCACCACTTACCCGGCCTTCCTTGCCAGCAGCAAATGGGGCAGCAGCAAATGGTGATGGAGGTATCTATTTAGCTCAACGTGGCAATTCCCTTGCTATTCAGAAGTCAGAAGAGTTACAAAAAACCCTGCTCAACCATAGACATGAGCGCCATCTGGTAATTCTACAAGATTTTCCTGATCCTGATGCTCTTTCTTGTGCTTGGGCTTACCAGCTAATTGCCCAACAATACGATATCAAATGTGAAATCATTTATGCTGGGACTCTCAGCCATCAAGAGAATATTGCTTTAGTTAAGCTAACTACTTTACCTGCTCAACGCTGGACAATGCAAACCCTGAAAAGTAAAGATTTGTTATCTTATCAAGGGTTTGTGTTGATTGATAATCAGGGAACTACATCTCAATTACTAGCAGCAGTACAACAGGCCGGACTTCCCCTAGTAGTGCTGGTTGATCATCATAGCTTGCAAGGAGAACTCAAAGCAGAGTTTACCGATGTTCGTCCTTATGTACGAGCAACTGCCACAATCTTTACACAGTATTTACAATCGGGTTTACTCACATTAGATAGCAGTCTTAGCCAGCACGTAAAATGTGCAACTGCTCTAATGCATGGTTTGCGCTCAGATACCAATCGGTTAATGCAAGCGCAGGAAGAAGATTTTATGGCTGCTGCCTATCTGAGCAGGTTTTATGATGCTCAGTTGCTCAATGCCATTTTACAAGCAAATCGTTCTAAGCGTGTAATGGATGTGATCGAGCGATCGCTCAAAAATCGCATTGTCCAAAATAACTTTTCCATAGCTGGTGTGGGTTATTTACGCTACGACGACAGAGATGCCATACCCCAAGCGGCTGATTTTCTGGTAACAGAAGAAAACGTGCATACTGCGGTAGTATACGGCATAGTTCACGATGAAGATGACGAACTAGAAGTAGTCATAGGTTCTCTGAGAACCACAAAACTTACCTTAGATCCTGACGAATTTATCAAAGAAGCCTTTGGACAAGATAGCACAGGGCGGTTTTTTGGTGGTGGACGCACTGGTGCTGGTGGCTTTGAGATTCCGATGGGATTCTTATCAGGCGGTAACGAAAATTCTGCTTATGCGAAAATGAAATGGGAAGTTTTTGATTCTCAAATTAAGCAGAAATTATTGAAATTGGTAAATCCTAAAGATAACCCAATTCAGTCTTAGTTACACTGTTTCGGTAAAAATCGCCTCATTCCCCATCCGTTGTGAGGTTGGGGATAAATAAGGCAGGAGGCAGGAGGGTGGTTCAAGGAGTTTTTTTGATTTGGAAATTGTGCAAACACTAACAAAGTGCAAGCTTTTTTAGGCTCACAGTACCTAAAACATTGCACAATTTTAATTTTCACCATCCTCAATCCCTTGATTTATCTAGGTTTTACATTTATTCAGCATCCCCTATTTACGATATTTACTCCTCCTCGAACCTTCTACCACTTCCAACAAACTCCGCAACATAAAATACGCAGAAGTCCCCCCCGGATCTTGATGTCCGATACTGCGATCGCCTAAATAACTCGCTCTACCTTTTTTTGCTAACATGGGTATAGTATCCTTTAACCCTTGTTCCGCCGCCGCTACAGCTAACCGCAAAGCTTCCACACTGCCCTTACTTTCATTTACAGCTTTTTCAAAAGTGGTAACGGCGGGAGACAGCACATCTACCATAGTCTTATCTCCTAACTGCGCCTTACCACGTTCAATTACACCATTTAATCCAGCTTGGAGTAAATTTAAGAGATCATTTGTCGTTAATTCTTGCTTACCCGCAGTTACAGAACTCGCTCTTAAAAACCACGTTCCATACAAAGGACCACTTGCACCCCCAACACTAGATATTAAAGTCATGCTGACAGTTTTAAAAATACTGCTGATGTCCTTCCCTTCAATACTCGGTAAAATACTGCTGACCTTTTTAAAACCTCTATCCATATTAATACCATGATCAGCATCACCTATGGCTGCATCTAATTCCGTCAATTCTTCTTTATGATGATTAATGACAGAAGCAAACACCTGTAACCATTCAATAATTTGCACCTGAGTAACCATTTCAAACTCCCCAGCGTAAACTTGCGGTTTTAACTGGTGCATCCCATAGCTGTAGCATTTCCTGGTCTAACTTCAGCAGAGTGATGGAGCAACCTTGCATTTCTAATGATGTCATGTAGGGTCCAATTAGATTACGCACTATTTCCAGTCCTTCCATCTCACAGAGTTCTGCTAATTTGCGGTAGACCAGATAAAGTTCAGAAATGGGAGTCCCACCCATACTGTTAACATAGGCTAAGAGGCGATCGCCTTTTTGCAACGGTTTATTTAACAGTTCCACATCCTGCCATTCTTCCTTGCTTTCGTTCCACTCCCGCACTGTGCGACAATAGGCAGTATCATCAAAGAGCGATCGCCATAAAACTTCAGTAATTTCATCTCCTGACATCATAGAAACCCGTTCTCTTCCTGGTTCTCCATGAATACCAATACCTAATTCTATCTCATCATCCCCCAAAGCAAAAGTCGGTGTACCCTTAGCCGGAACAGTACAAGAACTTAACGCCACCCCCACACTACGACCATACAGATTTACCTTTCTGCACAAATCGGCAACCTGCTGCAAATCATAACCTTTTTCCGCAGCCGCACCACAAATTTTTTCTGCCATAACCGTTGTTCCCACACCCCTTCTTCCTTGGGTATATAAACTATCCTTCACCGCCACATCATCATCAATAATAATATTTAATGTACGGATACCCTCACTTCTAGCTAACTCCGTAGCCATTTCAAAATTCATTACATCGCCACTGTAATTTTTCACAATATAAATAATACCCGCACCCCCATCAACCTGCTCTGCGGCAGCTAACATTTGATCAGGAGTAGGAGACGTAAAAACCTCACCAGGACAAGCAGCATCAAGCATTCCCATCCCCACAAAACCCGCGTGCATTGGTTCATGTCCGCTACCACCACCAGAAATAATTGCTACTTTACCCTGTACAGGTGCATCTGCTCGATACACAAAAGCTGGCTCAAAATTTACCTTAATTAAATCAGTATGAGCAGCAGCCATACCTGCTAAACTTTCCCTAACAAATGCTTCCGGTTGATTAATCAGCTTTTTCATAATTTCTGTTGGTAAAGGTGCTAAAAATCAGGATAAACTTTTACCGCACCAAATTTCAGCATTTTTGCTCATAGAAGGGAACAGGGAACAGGGATTCTATTTTGGATTTTGGATTTTGGATTGTATTGATAAACTCCAATCTAAAATCTAAAATCTAAAATCTAAAATCGTCTTCACCTATCACCTGTATTTAATTTCCAGAAACTATCAAAAGCGTACCAAGCTAAAACATACCAAGGAATTACTTCTAATTGCAAACCCTTAATTATTAACTGTCTTACCGCTAAAGTACCAAGTCCCAAGGGAAACAGAAAACGCAAATCTACAGTACCATTTGTAGCACGTTCAACTCGTTGGTTTAAATCAATCACTGTATTAGATATTCCCGATGCGGCTTCCGTTTGACCTTGGGTAATATCTGCAAAAATTATACCTATATCTTTCAGAGTTGCCAAAATCTCTGATAAAGTACCAGTTTGACTATCATGATGAATCAAAATACTACCATGATGAATATTAGTTTTTACATGACTAACGTGAGGTTGTGCTGTTAAAAAATTGGCGATATGTTGAATTTTCTCAACTTCACGGTTTTCCTGTGCAACTCTTAACCTGAGTCTTCCTGGGGTATCACTAACAATTTTTGTATTGATAGGATTAAAGGGTTTATTTAAATCTGCTTTCTCTGTAATTTGCAACATATTTTCACCCCTGATTATGAAAAATTCATAATTCATAATTCATAATTCATAACTCAATTACGAATTACGAATTACGAATTACGAATTATTAGGAATTATGTTGATTTTCCGCAGCCGCTTCAAATGCTGGGGTGTGTTTTGCTTCTGCTATTTCTGCTCTTGCTTCAGCAACAATATCTTCCCAAGTTTCACCCAATTCGGCAAAAGCTCCCTTGCTTTTTTCATAAGCAACAAGACCACCTTTAACTATTGATTTAACTATGGGTTTACCCACTCCAGCAACAACAGGAATTACTACAGGTGCAAGCAAAACTGCACCAATTCCAGCGATAATTCCAGGAGCGCCAGCATCTTCTACAAAAGCAGTAATTTTTGCCATATTAAATCCACCTCCAATAAATTAGAGAATCTTAAATAAGCCGTCACCATTTAGCTATCAGTAATCAGTAATCAGCTTTTAATACCCTTCACATATAAATTGGTGGGAAAATTATAAATTTTAGTTCCCTACCTATATTTTGGGAAATTTTGCTAATGGCTGTTAGCTGACGGCTGAATGCTTACAATAAGCTTTTTAATTTACTCTAATTTCTTTCATGAAATCCTCTGGCTAATGGTAGATGTTTTCATAATTCAGACTCAACCTTATGTAGTAGGGTTTGTATTGAGCATTAAGCTATCAGCAATCAGCAATCAGCTATTATCAGCTTTAACTATCCTCTGTTGATATTCCACTTCAGTCATCAAGTCTTGAGTAGATTCTACCCTGTCTAAAAATACCTTTCCTTCTAAATGATCATACTCATGTTGAAAAATCCGCGCTACAAAATCAGTTAATTCTTGTTGTTGTAAATTTCCATTTCTATCAGTATATTCAATTTCAATTGTTTGATATCTAGGAACTAAACCCCTAATTCCGGGAACACTTAAACAACCTTCCCAACCTTTAACAACTTCTGTGGAATAACTAATAATTTGCGGATTAATCATTGCTGTTGGTTGCATTGCTGGTGCATCTGGATATCTCGCATTTGGACGAGAAGCAACAATTAATAAACGTAATGATTCAGCTACTTGAGGTGCAGCAATTCCCACACCGTTAGCTTGAGCAACTGTAGCTATTAAATCATCAATGAGTTTTTGAATTTTCTCATCTTGAATATTTTCAACCCAAGCAGCTTTTTCACGTAATTTAGGATTTCCTAATTGAATAATTGATGATTTATCGGTCATTTTTAAAACTCCTGTAAAATCAGACTAAAAACTTGATTCTTGTGTAGGGGTAATTCATGAATTACCCCTACTCTTATTACTGTCACCTATCACCTATCATCTCTAATGGGTAAAGGTGCAGGTTTAACTATTAATTGAACAGTTGTTCCATTGCGTTCTACTTGAACCTGTAGAGGACTACCAATTTGACTATTTTCTACTAATTTTTGCACTTCTTCTACTTTATTTACAGGTTGATTATTAATACTTTTAATCACATCCCCTGCTCTGAGTCCACCTATTGCGGCTGGTGATTCAGGAACAATTCTCACTAATAAAACTCCTTGTTCTGCAACTAAATTTAGTCTATCACCAAATCTAGCATTTATTCTTTCCTTAACTTCTGGTGTCAGCGTCACCATTTGTACACCCAAATAAGGATGATCTACCCTACCTTTGCTAATTAATTCTTGAGAAATTTTTTGCACCGTATTAATAGGAATGGCAAAGCCTAAACCTTGAGCGCCTTGAATAATTGCTGTATTCATTCCTATAACTTCACCACGAGCATTGAGCAATGGACCGCCAGAATTACCAGGATTAATGGCTGCATCTGTTTGTAAA
Source organism: Sphaerospermopsis torques-reginae ITEP-024 (assembly GCF_019598945.1). NCBI lineage: Bacteria > Bacillati > Cyanobacteriota > Cyanophyceae > Nostocales > Aphanizomenonaceae > Sphaerospermopsis > Sphaerospermopsis torques-reginae. The sequence continues at coordinate 686,224 of NZ_CP080598.1, forward strand.
TAATCTACTCGTTTATCACTAGCGCCAATATCACTACTAGAACGATCTGTAGCACTCAAAATTCCTGAAGTAACTGTATTATTTAAACCCAAAGGATTACCAATAGCAATTACCGCTTCTCCTGGTTGCAAGGTATTAGAATTACCTAAAGCTATAGCTGGTAAATTATTAGCATTAATTTGAATGACTGCCACATCTGTAACTGGGTCTTCTCCTAATACTTTACCCTCAAAAGTTCGCCCATCTTTGAGTGTTACCGTAACTTCATCTGCTCCATCTACAACATGAGAATTAGTCAAAATTTGCCCAGATGAATTAATAATAAATCCCGAACCACTACCCCTTTCTACTCTTTCTCTTGGTTGGGGGATTCTATCACCAAAAAATCTGCGGAAAAATGGATCGGAAAATTCTGCTGGTATTTGAGATGTGACGGTTCTCGCGGAATCAATGCGAACTACCGCACCACCTACTTTTTGTACTACTTTAACAACAAAATTAGGGTCGCCGGAAGATGCGATAATGGCAGGAGGCACAATTCCCGAATTTGTGTTTGTAGTGTTTTCTAATTGATTTGTGCCTTGTTGTGCTTCTAAGGTTCTACTATTTAAGTTAGAGCAGCCACTAAGAACTACTGCGGCTAACCCAGTTATTAACATCCAAACTCTGGTTTTTGCTTTCCTGTGGTGGATCAAATCACTGGTATCAATATGTTTGGATTCTAGATGATGATGATTCGTATTCATGATGTTATTTTTTCTCCGTGTTAGTCGCTAGGTGGTAGGATATTAGCTACCTGGTTTCAACCAGAATGGTTACAGTTTCAAGTTACATAAAGTTACATAATTTTTTGCTCATATCTCCTTCTATTGTGGCAATTAGCAGCAAAGGTAGTAGAAGATGGAATTTACCCTAGACAATCTGTGGCATCAGGTGTTAGAGCGTTTACAGTTAGAGTTATCTCGTCCTACCTTTGAAACTTGGATTAAAACTGCTAGTGCAGTACAGCTAGAAAATAATTGCTTAGTTATATCTACTCCTAATTTATTTGCTAGAAACTGGTTGCAAAAGTATTACATCAATACTATTGCGCGTGTGGTGCAGGATATTTTAGGTTATCCTGTAGAAATTTACATTACTGCTGTTCAAGGTGATGAAGTTTCTGGATTAAATCAACAAGATGTTAATTGGGCAGTTCCAGCAGTTAATACTATTCAATCAAATGTTCCCAAACATCAACAAAAAAGTACAGAGTTAAATTCTAAGTACGTTTTTTCTAGATTTGTGGTTGGCGCTAATAATAGAATGGCTCATGCTGCTTCTTTAGCAGTGGCAGAATATCCCGGTAGGGAATTTAATCCTTTATTTCTATGCGGTGGTGTGGGTTTGGGAAAAACCCATTTAATGCAAGCTATTGGTAATTATCGTTGGGAAATTTATCCTGATTCTAAAATATTTTATGTTTCAACCGAGCAGTTTACTAATGATTTAATTACGGCAATTCGTAATGATAGTATGCAAAATTTTCGGGAACATTACCGGGCTGCTGATATTTTATTAGTTGATGATATTCAATTCTTGGAAGGTAAGGAATATACTCAAGAGGAATTTTTTCATACTTTTAATACTTTACATGAGGCAGGAAAGCAAATTGTGATTGCTTCGGATCGTCCTCCTAAACAAATTCCGAGTTTACAAGAGCGTCTTTGTTCGCGGTTTTCTATGGGTTTAATTGCCGATATTCAACCCCCAGATTTAGAAACACGCATGGCAATTTTACAGAAAAAAGCTGAATATGAAAATATTCGTTTACCTAGAGATGTAGTTGAATATATTGCTTATAATTATACTTCTAATATTAGAGAATTGGAAGGGGCATTAATTCGGGCTTTGGCTTATATTTCGATTTGGGGTTTACCTATGACTGTGGAAAATATCACCCCAGTTTTAAGCACTTATAGCCAAAAACCGGAAGCTACACCGGAAGTTATTTTAAATGTGGTAGCTGAGTTTTTTAATCTGGCGATTGAAGATTTAAAAGGTAATTCTCGTCGTCGGGAAATTAGCTGGGCTAGACAAATTGCAATGTATTTAATGCGTCAATATACAGGATTAAGTTTACCAAGAATTGGGGAGGAATTTGGCGGGAAAGACCATACAACGGTGATGTATAGTTGTGAAAAAATTACCCAACTTCAGGAGACAGATAAAAGTTTAATGCAAACCTTACGACAGTTGAGCGATCGCATTAATATGAATACTCGTTATCAGAAATAGGAGTTTAGAAATCGCATCAATATGAATAGTCGTTATCAGAAATAGGAGTAGCGAGGAAATCTGAAACCTGTTACAAAAGTTTACAATTTGCAGAAGTTCCTACGTATCTTGTCTGGACTGCAAGTCTATTATCTGCTATATAAAACCTAGACAAAGCTAGACTTTACTTTCTACTTCAACAGGAGCATGGGAGCGGTTATCCCTCGGTAGACTTTCACGCTTTAGCCAAACGCGATAAATTAATTGCAGCATTCAGATCCCTATCCATCTCAAAACTACAGTTCTCGCAGTGATAAATTCTTTCAGATAAAGAAAGACTATCTTTTCTATGTCCACAGTGAGAACAGGTTTTACTTGATGGATAAAATCTATCAGCAATTATAATTTCACAACCAAACTTTTTAGCTTTATATTCTAGCTGACGCTTAAACTCATGAAACCCACAATCAGCTATTGCTTGGGCTAATTTATGGTTTGATAACATCCCTGAAACATTCAAATCTTCTACTACTATCTTGGCGTGGTTTTTGCATAAGTAAGTAGTAAGTTTATGAAGAGTATCTTTTCTCAGGTTTGCTATTCTTGCATGATGTCTAGCCAGTTTAATTTTAGCTTTATGCTTATTGCTTGAACCTTTAGCTTTTCTACAATAGACTTTGGATAATCTTTGTAGTTTAGCTAGATTCTGTTTATAGTGTTTAGGATTAGGAAATATAACACCAGTGCTTAGTGTAGCTAGTTCCTTGACTCCTAAATCAACACCAACAACAGCATGGTTTTTGATAGTTGGTTGACATTCTTGTTCATAAGAAAAGGCTATATACCAACTATCAGCAGTCCTGGAAATAATAATACTTTTACAGGTGGTGTGAGGTAATCCTTCATAAGTTTTTACCCATCCAATTGTCGGTAGTTTTATTGATGTACCACCTACAGGAATTGGTTTACCACCTGCATCAATTGTAAAACTATCATTTTTTCCTTTCTTTTTGAAGTTAGGATATTGAGACTGTCCTTTAAAGAATCTTTGAAAAGCTTCACCTAAACTATCAAAGGCGTATTGAGTGATTTTCTGGCAAATACCCTTTTCTTTAATCCATGCCAATTCAGGTTTTACATGATTATTAAAGAATTTCTTGAGGATGTATTTGTTTGGCTTTAATCCATCTTTATACAAATCCTGCCAAGTAGCTAAACCCCAATTATAGGTAAACCTTGCTATACCAGCGTGTTTAGCCATTAATATTTCCTGGGTTTTATTTAACTTGAGTTTTGTTTTGATGGATAAAAGCATTTGCTGATAGCTTGCGTGGCGATAGCCATTTTCAACACTATACTTTATTATTTAATTCTGACACATTTTGCTTAATTTTTTAGTCAACTTATTCCATGTATACTTCAAATACTTGTAGTTTTGTATGTACTTGTATAGGTTTGTCTAGTAAATTGTCAACTTAGGACAAGCTCTGTAGAACAATACCTTTGCCATTTTCCCGTAGGTTGGGTTTACCGTGTGGAAACCCAACGTAAACTCAACGTATTTGTTGGGTTTCGTTCCTCAACCCAACCTACAAATCAAGATATTTTTGATTTTGGCGAAGGTATTGTAATTGCATATAAAAATACTTCCCGACATTCTAATCGAGTCAGTCTAAACTCACGATTGTTGCAACGAGTTGTGATGTGATAACAGTATCCGGCTTGTATTTGGCGTTTATTGCGGGGCATAATTTACAACAATTTTGTTAGAAGAACTCACTGTCACCTGTCACCTAATGTTAAGCCAAGTATAAAAAATTGTTAAATTTAGCTACGATTGTGGAAAAAATATGACCATTTGGGGAAAAAGTTGTGGAAAACTTAATAATTTTGTCAAGAAAATACATTAAGTATAATTACCTTGTGGAAAACTAAGCGAGCTTTTCCACAGCTTTTCCACAGATATAGCAATCAGCAATCAGCTATCAGTAATCAGCTTTTTAGCAGTTATATCTTCCATGTCAAAAATTTGTTACCATTGTTTTTCGCTTGTTAAATCCATATTGATAGCGGTTGTCAGTGTGATGAGAACAAATATATCTCCTCAAACTCAACCCTATTCCCCATTCCCTATTCCCTATTCCCTGCGCTATGAAATTAGTTTGCTCTCAAAGTGACCTCAGTACGAACCTTTCCCTCGTCAGTCGTGCAGTACCATCCAGACCGACTCACCCCATTCTTGCTAACGTGCTTTTACAAGCGGATGCGGAAACCAACCAAGTCAGTTTAACAGCGTTTGATCTCAGTCTGGGTATCCGTACCAGTTTTAGTGCAGAAGTAATTGAAGGTGGAGAAATTGCTCTTCCTGCTAAACTACTGGTAGATATCACCTCTCGTTTACCAGAAGGGGAAATTTCCCTAGATGACGAGTCAGCAGACAACACCGGAGAAGGTATAGTAGTCACCCTCAAACCCAAAAGCGGTAAATATCAAGTCCGCGCTATGGGTGCAGAAGAATTTCCCGAATTACCTGTAATTGAAGTCTCAGAACCAATTCAACTCACCACCGCTGCATTAATTGAAGGTTTAAAAGGTTCTCTCTTTGCTACCAGCACCGACGAAACCAAGCAAGTCCTCACAGGGTTACATTTAACCGTTAAACAAGACAGTTTAGAATTTGCAGCTACCGATGGACACCGTTTAGCAGTGCTAGAAACCGCTAACGAGCGTCCCTTAGAAGGTAGCGAACAGTTAGAAGTTACAGTACCAGCAAGAGCATTAAGAGAATTACAACGGATGTTGGCTCATAGTTCTTCAGAAGAATCTGTATCCTTATATTTAGATCAAGGTCAAATAGTTTTTGCTTGGCAAAATCAACGTTTAACTAGCCGCACTTTAGAAGGACAATATCCCGCCTATCGGCAATTAATTCCTCGTCAATTTGAACGCCAAGTAGTATTAGAACGGAAGCAATTTATCAGCACTTTAGAAAGAATTGCTGTATTAGCTGACCAGAAAAATAATATTGTCAAAATCAGCATTGATAACGAAAATCAAGAAATAACATTATCCTGTGAAGCGCAAGACGTAGGCAGTGGTACAGAGTCAATGCCAGCGCAAATTTCTGGGGAAGATATAGACATTGCTTTTAATGTCAAATATCTCATGGAAGGTTTGAAAGAATTACCTTCTACAGAAATTCAAATGCACTTAAATCAAAGTTTAACCCCAGTTATTTTTACTCCTTTAGGTGGGTTAAAAATGACCTATTTAGCTATGCCTGTACAGCTTAGAAATTAGCATCTTAGGTAATAGGTGACAGGTGACAGGTGACAGAGAGCAGGGGAAGTAGGGGAAGCAGGGGGAGCAGGGGGAGAAAATTAAAAGGCAAAAGTTACAATTTTCATTTCTCCAGCCTCCTGACTCCTTGATCTGCTGTACGGGCGAAGCAGGTAAATCCCATTTTGTAGATATCATCTACTGCAAAGCGTTAGAGGATGTTTTAAAAGTCGCTGATGGCGTATCAAATATTTATAGATACCCCTAAATCCCCCTTGAAAAGGGGGACTTTGACTTTAGTTCCCCCCCCTTTTTAAGGGCTAGGGGGGATCAGGGGGGTGCCTAAAATCACGATCCAAAACTTTTCAAACACCCTCTTAAGGAATAGGTGACAGGTGACAGATGACAGTTAATAAATATCAACTATCAACTATCAACTCTCAACTCTCAACTATCAACTATCAACTCTCAACTATCAACTCTCAACTATCAACTATCAACTCTCAACTCTCAACTCTCAACTATCAACTCTCAACTCTCAACTATATCCTAAACTCTCACACTGTCAGCAAAGCGTATTTTCAGATAATCATCATCCATTTTTGCCCCTGCTGGTTGCAGTGCTGCTAATGCTTGTGGTAAAACTAAGTTACGGCGATGATTACCAATAGTAATGTTTAATTCATCCCCGGTTTTACTCAGTTGAATCTGGCTTTTAGGGATATTCGGTAAATAAAGTTCTAAGCTGTATTGGTTATTTTCCTGCACAACTCTAATAGTGGTTTCTTTATAATAAACCTGAGTTGGATCTTCATCTTTATAGAGAGTTTCTTTGAGTCTCTCTAATGCAGCTAAACCACACATTTCTTCAGAAAATAATGGTACTTCCTTCACAGGTAAAGGGAGGAAGTTTTCATGAATTTCTTGGCGGTATTGTTCTTGATTTTCTTTCCAACGTTGGAAAAATGGATCTTCTACTTCTTTGGGAATAATGCGGTTAGCTACAACTAAATCTGTGGCTACATTATATAAACTCAGATAAGCATGAGCGCGGAGCGATTCTTTAATCACCATTTTTTCTGGGTTGGTGACAAGTCTAACTGAGGTTTGTGTATTGTCAGTTAATACTTTTTCTAGTGCTTCTATTTGTTCATAAAATTCATAGGGTGCATCCATTACTTCTTTATCTGGTAAAGAAAAACCAGCAATGGGTTTAAAAATTGGTTCTACCAGTGGTCTGAGTGCTACAGAGATGTTTTGAAAAGGTTTATAAAAACGCCGCATATACCAACCACCAACTTCTGGTAAACTTAGAAGACGTAATGCAGTACCTGTGGGGGCAGAATCAATAATTAAAACGTCAAATTCTCCTTCATCATAATGACGTTTCATTCTCACTAATCCGAAAATTTCATCCATTCCTGGTAAAATTGCCAGTTCTTCCGCTTGTATTCCTTCTAAACCCCGTGCTTGCAAAACTTGGGTAATATAACGTTTTACCGCACCCCAGTTACCTTCTAATTCTTGTAGTGCATCGAGTTCTGCACCCCACAAATTTGGGCGCACTTGTTTTGCGTCGTGTCCTAATTCTATATCAAAACTGTCTGCTAAGGAGTGAGCAGGATCTGTACTTAAAACTAATGTTTTATAACCGAGTTCTGCACAACGAAGTCCGGTTGCTGCTGCGACGGAGGTTTTACCTACTCCACCCTTACCAGTCATTAAAATTACTCGCATGGATATTTTGTCCTGCCTGAATTTTGTTTACATTTATTTACATTATCCTTTGTTTCTGGAAAATAGGTGTTGCTTTAGTACATCTAATTGGGAACAGTGCCAATAGTCAATGTGGGAAATTATTAAACCTTCATTATTGAGACGGAGTTCACTCCAACCAGAAATAGATATCCTTGGTTTCCAGGGTAATGCAGCATCCCAGCTAAGTGTCCACTCGGTTTTAATTGTGTTTTCTTGTTGTTGAATATTATGTAAATCCATTTTGAGATTGAGGAAAAATGTTTGAATGAATTTAATCATCCATTTATAAAGTTCTAAACCCCGAAATTTAAATACAGCATCTTGGAAATAAACATCCTTTGCATAAATGCTGTAAGTTTGATTAACTGGAAATCTTTGATAGTCGGCTTTAAGTGTTTCTAAAATATCCATGATTGGTAATTGGTAATTGGTAATTGGTGATTGGTAAATAATAATTATATATTCCCTCTTCCCTCTTCCCTATTCCCTCTTAACGTTTTGTCCGCTGACAAAGGTTAAAACTCAAAATAAAACCGTGCTGACCTACGCAAATGAGGTATTGTCAAATCCCAAAGCGAGTTTGGAAAACCAAACAAACAAATATAGTTTTTCATATTACTTATTGAAGTGCTGAATTTCATTTAGAGATAAATCGCAAATTGATCTGTTGATAGGGTTCAGAAGATTGGCCTAAATCTATTGTTTTTGGTTCTGCCGGCATACTATTAATAAAAAGATTATAATTACGGCCTACTAATCCCTCTAAATAATACATACCATTAGAACTAGTAATTGAAAAAACTCTTTGATTAGAACTAGAAGTAGAAGCTACAGCTTCAACTCTAGCACCAGAAATAGGTTTTCCTTGCAAATCAGTCACAATTCCTGACATCGTGTAAGATTGGGCAAAGGGAATAACGACTTCCGTAAAACCTCCTGCTTTAACTTCAATTGCTACAGCAGTATTTTTAGTAGGATACCAATCTAAAGGATAACCAGAGGGATCTAAATCCAAACGATAAAGTCCCGGTGCTAGGGATAATACAATACCATGCTTGGTCACTTGTGGTTGATATTTGGAAATAGGATAGTTATTGATAGTCAAAAGTAAATCTAATTTTTTATTTAGTATAGGTTCTGTAACATCTTGAAAATTATTATTATTTTCATCGAAAAAAGGTTTTAATAAAATACCATTAGTAACTTTCGGGGCTGCTCCTGTAGCATTTGCGCTGCAAAAACCACGCTGTAAGTCAAAACACGATGATAGTACAAGCCTAAATCTATCGGCATTAGACCCCAAATCAATATTACTATAACTGGCTTCCAAAAATAAACCAGAAAAAATCTCACGGGAGAACTTAGTCATAAATCCTGACCCCTTAGATCCTATACCATAACCTAATTCTAGCTCAAATTGAGACATTTCCGGCTTCAAACGCCAACTTAGGGTTAGCAAAGAATTACCCGTGGGATTTATCAAATCAAGTGGTGCGATTTTTTGATAATTCAACACTAGGTCACTATGGTTTTTTATCATATTGTAAGTCAGGTTAGTTTTGGTAATAGAATCATTACCAAAATGTGTCAATTCAAAATCACCTGATCTTCCTGTTAAATACCATTGTAGTTTACTCAGACTATCCCATTGTAAAACCAGTGAGGCAGAAATTTTGTTTCCTGAAAAACGGCTGCGCGTACCAATATTGTACCTAAATGGTGAAGTAGAGTTGTAGTCATAATTAAAATTACCAAATACTGATAGATTTGGTGAAATACTTTGACCGATATTTAAACGACTAGCTTGCAAATTTGTATTGAAATTGAATTGGGTTTGGGGATTGGGATTATAGCGAATATTAGCGTCAATTTCCCAATCTTTTTTCCCAGTGGGAGTTAAAGCTGAAGCTGTAATTTGTAGAGGAGTATTTTCAGGTTGAAAAAATAACTCTGTAAAACCCCGAAAACTATCTTCATAACTCGCACCTAATCCTACCGTTAGTTCCTGGGATACCCCATAACGATAACTTACCGCCGTCCGTAAATCCTCGAAAGTACCTAAGAAATCTTTGCTATTAACAACATTATTGCGTCCTATACCAGCTGATAAAATTAAGGATGCAGCTTGGGGAGGCAGTTGTCCAATAATGATAGGCAGAGCAACAATCCTTTCCTCTGGTTCAGATGTCAGTTTTCCCTGGGCATATAATAATAATCGCACCTCATACAGACTGATGTCGTCAAATCTGTATTCTCCTGATTTATCAACTAACACCTCTCCTAAAATCTCTCGACCATAGCGAGGAAGTATCTGTACTAAAGTTCCTGGTGCAGCTTTTCCTCTGACTGTTTGACCATAGCGCAGAGGTTGTGCGCGATTGTTTGCTGATCCACCGTTTCCAGGAGACATAGTAAATCCCCAACGATTCACAGTAGTTACACCCCAATAAGAATTAGAGCTTGTGCTACGCCAAAAAGGTGTTTGTGAACCTACAAATAGATCTGTAGAATCACTTTCTAGGGTATAGCTGGCTGAACCTAATCTCCAAGTATTTTCCTTTTCCGTTGCTGTTTGATTGAGTCTGAGAAGCCATGCTCCTCCTTTGAAGCTACCACTGGTGGTAACTGTTCGATTTTGTTGAGAACGAGAACCGTCTTTTTGGACTGATTCTTGATTATTTATAGTCGTGACACTGAATAAGGGTGCAGATATATAGGGGATATTCGTAAAATCAATCGGTACTTCAACGGGATTTTTGCTATATTCAGATTGCTTGTTCAACGGAAGAGTGATTTGGAGAGCATAATTATTGATATCAAATTCTAGGTTTACACCAAACCAATCTTTAATATCTCGGATAGATAAAACAGGGCCAATTTCCGGATCAAGTCTGAGGCGGCTAAGATTAAAATTGAAGACAACGGTAGGCGATCGCAACTGTACCTCACCATTAGGCAAATTAGTCACCTTAATATTTAAAGCCTTAATAATCTTATCATAAGGTACAAGCCAATCATCAAACTGAATTGCCTCAGAACCATCTTCCATTCCTCTGACTAAGGTATTTTTGGATCGCGCACGTCCACTAACTTGTATACCCAAAGGCAAAATACCCCATTGAGCAGCAATACTTTTAGGATCAACGGGGGGAATTAATATAGATTGGTTTAAGGAAGATACGGTAGAATCTGTCACCTCATTAACTGGTGACTTTTGATTCTGATTCTCTTCCTGATCTTTACTGTTGATTGATTCAGTATTTAGGGGTTGGTTAGAGGTTTCAGGTGCAGATAATGTTTCCAAATCCACCACCCGGATAAACTCTATATTTTTCTCAGTATTTATTGATTCAGATGTCAATTCTGGTAGAATTGGCTTTTTTTTTCTAAATCTATCACCCGCAAAAAGTTTTCTGTGGGTTGAGGTGGAGTTGATTTTTCTATATCCTTAACACCAGAAAAACCTACTGTTTGGTCAGAATCCTTGATTTTGGATCTCACAGGTAGTTTATCCTGAGTTTGCGCCAATACATCAGCAGTACGAATTAATACTAATGCAACAACAGACACAAATACTGAGTACAACCTCAGAAGTTGTAAGAGAATATCCACGAACTTGCATCTCAATAGGCCTATTTAGCTGGTATAGTCAAGGAAAAATTAAATGGTAAAACGTTTTGTTTCTCCTGGGAATTTAAAGCCCAACCTTTATTAGTCCACAAAATTTTTCCAGAGAAATTATAAGTACCAGGAGCCAGAGGCTTTTCTTTTTGGGGTGGGTAATTAATAGGGAATTTGCGGCTACTTTCTGCTACTATAGAATTAGGATCATTTACTTTGCTCACAATTTCCTTATTTCCTTGTTTCAAACTCCATTCAACACTAGCACGAGTTGAACCTGTACCAGTGTTTTTTACACTCAGCAATATTTGTCTTGCTTTAGGATCATAGCTAACTCCTGTCACCTGAATATCAGGAGCAACCTGGCCTTGACGAGCATAAACAGTTGCGCCAATTCTGGTAACAAGAGCTAATTGGGAAGCAGTTACATTCTGAGGTACATTAGGATTATTAGGAGATTCAGTTAAAGATTGAACATAAACAACCGCTCGATACTCTTTATTAGTAATATTTCCAGGAATCCGAGTCACTAAACGCACTTGTCTAGATTGTCCGGGTCCTACTGTTAATTCACGGGGCGAAAATACAAGATAAGGAGTCAGATCCGCTTTACTGTTAGGCTCTAGACGTAAACCTAGATCGGTGTAAGAAAAAGGTTCAGCATAAAGTCGAGCGCGAATAGGGTTAGTATTACTCATATTTCTCACAGTAAATGTCCCTTCTGCCTGACCGCGTTCGGTATCTAATTCCACAATCCCTGGAATCAAATTTAAAGACTGTCCTTGAGCAGTTTGGTTAAATAGCACTAGGGGGATTCCAATCAAACTTCCCCCGGTAGCTGCACAGATGGCAAAATTAAGAATATTTTTCAGAACAGAACGGTGGATAGTATACATCAGTGTGTAGCTTAAATTTAGATACAGATATATAGGATTAATTTACTTAAAAAATGGATTTCAGGTTATTCCGATACTTTTTTGCTAACCAATGCTAACAAATACATAACTTAAGATTTGTTCTTAACCAAGGCGTATCAACCAATGCACGAAGATAAATTCCTCGCGCACTATTCAAATCTCGGTTCATGACTTTACCGTCTATCCGAGATTTGATAGTTTTAGATCCTGCTATATAAAACCTAGACAAAGCTAGACTTTACTTTCTACTTCAACGGGAGCATGGGAGCGGTTATCCCTCTGTAGACTTTCACGCTGTAGCCCAACGCGATTGTGTTCCAATTAAGTTTCTGAAAAAGACTACCACCATCATTGCTTGGTTTTCGCGTCGGCAATAGTCTCAATTCAATACTTGATATCACCGTATTATATATCAAGTAGTTGATTTTTTCCGGAAAATATATTGATTTTTGTCAATATAAGTATAGTTTTGTCTATGAAATTGTCAACTTAGGACAAGCTCTTTCAGCAGACTCTCATCAAATGTCCATAACCTGAAACCCGTTCTAGTGACAATTCATGAATTGTCCCTACCAGAATTTTCGGAGATGTCTATTGAGGAACCGCAGTCACTAAAACTGTATATTTGTAGATACCTACTGGAATACCATTAGTAGACTGAATGTTCATGTCAACTGTCATATCTACATTTGGAGTTGCAACAGTTGAAGCTGCTACGGGTAAGAATCCATCGCTTGTCACAGAGCCACTAGCTGGTGATGCTGTGTAAGCCTCTACTTGGGTTGCACCACCATCTAAAACTGACTTTGCACTAACTGCGGTGAATGCAGGATTGGAAGCAGCACCTACAGGAGTATCCACGAAAAATGCAGTATTTGCGTTGCATGAAACAGTAAATTCCGCTGGTGCCGCAGTCGCTCCAGCAACAGTACCTAAAGTTGCACTAGTGGCGCTATCTATAGTACCCAGGTCTCTGCCTTTAGCAACCATTAGACCAGATTCGATGTTTGTAAACTGACAGTTGGACTGAGCAAGACCTGTAAAGTCAAGGTTCAGTTCTTGGTCGGCTTTAGCTACAGGCGCAAATAATACAGGAGCAGTTAATATGGCAGCAGAAATCAGACCTATGATCTTCTTCATACAAGCACCCTCTTCGTTTTGAATTTGAAGGTTTTATAACAATTTATAATATACTATTCTTTATAGGATGCTGTCTAGTCGGAAAAGTCGGATCTTTAGGTCGGATCAATCAAAAATGTCAATATTTCGTTTACTTTAAACATAGAATTTAAGAAATAAAACTACCAACGTGCAACTGTATTCGTACTTAGCCTGGGATTACAGAATCTAAAACTCCGGTATCTGGTATCTTAATTTGAAGATCCAATCATTCGTATATCACAAATGTGATTTTATACAAGATTATCTCCAACTTTAAAGAGTGAGTCAGAAAATGAGCAAGGTTCAACAAACTGTTTATCTAATTACAGAAAGACAAAGAGACGCATTGATCAGCTACTTACAAAATTGCCCTTATCGGGAAGTTGCAGCAGCAATTCAGTTTTTGACTAGTGCCCCTACTGCTGTTTTGAATGTAGAAGTTCCAGAAGGAAAAGCTGAATCTTCTATTCCAGAATCAAATATTCCAGAATCCACAACTCCTGAGTTGGTGTCTGTAAGTTAAGGTTTTTGTTATAGTCCCTTACACTGTCACCATAAAAATTATTTAGAGGATGTTTTAAAAGTCGCTGATGGTGTATAAAATATTTATAGATTCCGCTAAATCCCCCTTGAAAAGGGGGACGTTGACTCTAGTTCCCCCCTTTTTAATGGGGGTTAGGGGGGAATGGCTACGCCACGCTTCGCTATCATGAAGTGCCTAAAATCACGATCCAAAACTTTTCAAACACCCTCTTAGACATTTCACTTGGTGAAAAAGCTGTAGGGACAAGCTGTAGGGACAATTCATGAATTGTGCCTACAACAAAGGCTTCATATCACACATATTCAATTTGCGGTTAATTTTTAGATAATTTTGAGATAATTTTCAGAAATATTTCTTAAATCTGAGAGGTTGTTTGAAAACTTTTTCGTGTGGGATTTGACACCCGCAGATCCCCCTAAATCCCCCTTTTTAAGGGGGACTTTGAGGAATTTAGCCCCCCTTTGTAAGGTGGGTTGGGGGGATATCCATGAATTCTGATACTTTTCAAACATCCTCTGAATCCTCAATTAATAAATGATCCGGCTTTTGATCTGAAACTTGTTAAATTTTTTCACTTTGATTGATTAATTGTTTGAATATTTTTTGAAGACTTCTAGAGGTAGCTGCGATCGCTAATTGCCACTCTATCTGTAAAATAAACTACAAAATAGCATGATCAAAAACCCTAAAAAATGATATTTAACTACTGATGAATCTTGAAGAAGCAATCCAATGGGTAGACTCAACCCTAGAATCCAAAACAGGTAAAAAACTAACCTTCCCAGAGAAAAGAATCCTCAAAGCTGCTTGGGAAAATGAAACCTACAATGCTATTGCGGATAGTTTATACATAAGTGTGGGGCATATTAAAGATTTAGCCTCATTATTATGGAAACGCCTTTCCGACTTAATGGGAGAAAAAGTCAACAAAAGTAACTTTCGCCATTTACTTTTACAACGAAACGCCGCCTATACTCAATCTTTTATCAACATCGTCGCAAACGACATCTATCAAACTCAAGACCCCAAAGGCAATATTTTAATTGTTGATGACCTCATCGAAAATCTGCATTTTTTATCCGATATTTTAACTAAACAGGGGTATAAAGTTAGCAGTGTCACCAACGGTAACATGGCATTAAGAACCGTCCGCAACAACCCCCCAGATATCATTTTACTTGATATAAAAATGCCAGATATTGATGGCTATAAAGTCTGCTCTATTCTGAAAGCTGAGGAAGACACTTCAGATATTCCGATTATTTTCCTCAGTGCATTAAACGAAGTTTTTGATAAAGTCAAAGCCTTTGAAGTTGGGGGAGTTGATTATATTACCAAACCATTTCAAACTGAAGAAATTATTGCCCGCATTCAAACTCATCTGACTTTGCAACAGCAAAAACGCCAGCTACGCCAAGAAATTGAGAAACATCAACAAACCGCAGAAATTCTCTATCAATCTCGCGCCCTTATTGCCAGTTTATTGAATAGTGCCAGAGATGGAATTGCTGCTATGCAAGCTGTGAGGGATATGGTAACTGGAGAAATCGAAGACTTTCGCTATTTATTAGTTAATCCTGTCTATGCGAAAATCTTGGGTAAAAAACGAGAAGAATTGACTAATAATTTCATGCAAAAGAAATTCTTAAATCAACTCATTCCCGGATTTTTTGAAAAGTTAGTGCAGGTAGTAGAAACAGGATCACGACTCGAACAATATTTTTGTTTGGAAACCAATATGCAAAAGAAATGTTATGACTTGATAGCTGTTAAGTTAGGTGATGGCTTTTTGATGACTGTGCGTGAGGTGAAAGATTAGGGGGTAAATATAGGGAAATATCTAGGGCTTGCTGAATAAATCTGAAAACTTTACAGGTAAAGGGTTTTAGCTATTTTGACTTTCAAAAAGTGCAAGCTTTTATGAGGTGGCAACTGAAAAGCTGCAATAATTTTAAGTATAACTAGCGGTAAAAGGCTAGATCTCAATATAGCGTTTCCCAGTCTAATCAATTACACAGCAATTTATTCACTGTTCCCTGTTCCCTAAAACGAAAAAACTTTGTACCTCACGCTTCTTGGGAATGGCTATAATATATATGTGTTAATAATAGCATTTAGATTTTAGAGGGTAACAGGCGTGCTGTGTAATACTTGCTTATATATTAGACTAAAAGAGCCTTTTTACTACCTCTCCGACTTTTCAAACATCCTCTTCAAGGTACTTGTCCCTCGTAATTTGACCAAGGTATTGCAAATTTAACTAAAATCTATATTATACTAAGTCTACCCTGTGATCTATACAGAGTAGCCAATTAATAGATCATATATTACACTATCAAATAATCTTGTAATTTTCACATTGATGGCGTTTACAGAAGTTTTCATGTCTTTAGACCACAGTAAGGGCGAAGCATTCGGACAATTAATTATCGGTTTTTACCTAAGACTATCATCCGAATACTTCGCCCCTACATTGTTGACGCGAAACCTAAATCAAAATGTGGTTTATTTACCTGAAAATAGCTGTAATTTACGCTTTTAGACATCGGGAAAATTGAACTGAGAATTTAATTGTGTCACCAATGAGCCAACTATTTAATTTACCAGAATCATCTACCATTTCTCGGCGTACACTGCTAAAATTATTTGGTGTGGGTACGATAGTGGGAGTTACAGGTTACTCTCGTTTTAGTAAACCACAACCGTCAGTTTTTCAGCAAGATAATCTGGATTTACCCAAGATATTAAATACTAACAAAACTGTTGCTGTCATTGGTGGGGGTTTAGCTGGTTTAGCTTGTGCATATCAATTAGTGCAACGGGGTTTTACTGTCACATTGCTAGAAAAATCTCCGCAACTGGGGGGGAAAATTGCCAGTTGGGAAATAGAAGCTGCGGGTGAAACTTTTAGAATGGAACATGGATTTCATGGTTTCTTTCCACAGTATTATAACTTAAATAGTGTAGTTTCTGAACTGGGGATAAAAGATAATTTTCAATCCTTAAATTATTATTCTGTAGTTTACCACAATTCTCCATATCAACCAGAGGTATTTCGTCCTAGTCATTCTGCTTTTCCTTGGAATATTATCGACTTAGCTATTGCTTCTCCTAATCGCTTACAATGGGGAATAAATCTTACCAATATTAAGCATTTACAAGTGTTTCAAGCAATTACAGGTTTTCAAAGAGATAAAAATTATCAGCGTTTTGATCATATATCTGTTGCTGATTGGGTAAAGAGTGAATTTCCCCAAGGTTTATATGATTTGTATTTTCTTCCTTTTGCTAAATCTAGTTTAAATGCACCAGATTTAATGAGTGTTGGGGAATTAATGCAGTTTTTCCATTTTTACTTTTTTGGTAATCCCGAAGGATTAGCTTTTAATGGGACAAAAGATGATATGGGGACAAGTTTAGTCCAACCTATTGCTGAGGCAATTTTGCAAAATGGCACGATTATTACAGATGTAAATGTGAGTGAAATTGTGGCTAATGAAGGTAAGATATCCGCAGTTAAATATTTTGCTGGTGACAATAATAATACAGTGCCTTTTTGGGTGCAACGTAACTCAGTTGTGAAGGATGAAAAAATAGAATATTTTGGTGCTGCTGATGAAGTTTATGCTGTCAAAAAAGACAATCAAGAAGCAATTTCTTTAACTTGTACCCATCAAGGTTGCACAGTGAAAATGGCAGAGGATGGACAATTTCACTGTCCTTGTCATGGTGCTGTATTTACAGCAGATGGAAAAGTGGTTAAAGGACCAGCAAAAAGAGATTTAGCTAAATTTAAAGTAGTACAAAAAGAAGATGATAATTTACAACTTTTAGCAGTTAATCCAGAGTCATCATCACCAGAAATTATTAACGCTGATTATTATGTTTTAGCTACGGATGTTCCCGGAGTACAACAATTATTTAAACGTATGACTGGGGATGTAGATAAAAACGTGAAACAAGTGCGATCGCAAATTGAAAAATTAAGTATTGCTGATCCTTTTGCTGTTTGTCGTTTCTGGTTTGATCAAGATTTTAATTGGGAACATAGCAATTTTACATCTTTATCTGGTTACAAATTAACTGACAGTATTACCCTTTATCATCGCATTCAAACCCAATTTATTGAATGGGCAAAAAAAACCGGGGGAAGTGTAGTAGAATTACACGCTTACTGTTACAAAGAACAAGAATTTCCTAACCAAGAAGCTTTGTTAAAAACTTTTGAAGATGAACTTTATGATATTGTACCTGAGTTAAAACAAGCAACATTACTACATCGAGAATTAGTTAATCAACATAACTTTTCTGGATATCCACCTAATAGTTATGCAGAACGGCCAGAAACTACCACAACTTTAACTAATTTATTTTTTGCAGGTGATTGGGTAAAAATGCCTTTTCCTTGTGGTTTAATGGAACGCGCAGTGAGTAGTGGTTTATTAGCTTCTAATGAAATTTTACACCGTGAAGGTTTGCAGCGACGAACACTTTTAACAGTTAACCCAGAGGGAATGTTGCAAATTTAATATAGGAGGAGTCAGGAGTCAGGATAATTTTAGATTTTAGATTTTAGATTTTAGATTGGATATGACAAAAACAATCCAAAATCCAAAATCCAAAATCCAAAATTGGATCACCTATCACCTGCCATATTCACTTAAATTTAAACTGATCACACCCACAATTATTAATACTATGGATACAAATTTCATCAGCGTAAAAGATTCACGAAACCAAACAATACCAATAATACTAATTAAAACAGTACCCAAACCCGCCCATACTGCATAAACAATACTCACTTCCAGTTTTCTGAGAGAAAGAGTCAAAAAAGTTAAACAAAGTCCATAGAATACAAAAATGAAAACTGAAGGAAATAATTTAGTAAATTCTTGAGAAAGTTTCATGCAGATTGTACCAGAAACTTCAAACAGAATTGCTATAATCAGGTAAAACCAACTTATTAACATACAGTGCAAAATTCAAAATTAGGGTTTTTCAATTATCTCTAGAAAAAACCCAAATTTCTATAAAATACTTTACTTTCAACTCTGTCACCTGTCACCTGTCAACTGTCACCTACTATGATAAAAAATCTGCCATCGCTGCGGTAAACCCTGCAAATAAACTATAATCTTTTGAGACAACTGACTAGATTTGTCTGTGATGACAATTGGCTCATAGACCAGTTTAGGCGAACGTATGACAGCGTAAAATACGTAGTAAAATGTAACATCGTGTGAAAAACTTACAGCAGATTGCAGATCCATTAGGTACAGAATCTAAATTGAAACCTATACACTAAGCTAGTTTTACTCCTGACTCCTGACTCCTGACTCCTGACTCCTGACTCCTGCTGTATATTTAATTTGTTGGTAACTGTGGATTCGGTAATTAACACCAGCGGTTTTCCAAAAAATTCTCCAACTACAGCTAAAATCAAAAATATCAACAGCGATCGCTCAAATTAGCACTCCACTCTGGTGGACTTTGTTTGTGTAGTAGCGTATACTGTACGGTAAGCGTAGCCATATTATTGCGCCTTCTATTCGCCCAAAACTTGATTCAACTATGGAAATCCTAGAACTGAAACGCGAAATCGAAACGTTGTCTAGCCGCCTGGGTAAAACCCAGGACTATCTTTGACGTACCTGCACTCAAAGCCAAAATTCAAGACCTAGAACAAATATCCGCCCAGCCAGAATTTTGGGACGACCAAAACCAGGCACAACAAACATTACAAGAACTCAACGATCTTAAATCTCACTTAGATCAATATTATCAATGGCAAGCAAATCTAGAAGATACAAAAGCAGTCATTGAACTATTAGAACTAGAAACGGACGAAGCACTACTACAAGAAGCAGAAACCACCGTTACTAAATTAAATCGTGACCTTGACCAGTGGGAACTCCAACAATTACTATCGGGTCCGTATGACTCTCAAGGTGCGGTTTTAACCATTAACGCTGGTGCAGGTGGCACAGATGCCCAAGACTGGGCGTTTATGCTCATGCGTATGTATACCCGTTGGGCAGAAGACCACGGTTACAAAGTCACATTAGCCGAAGAATCAGAAGGCGACGAAGCCGGCATCAAATCAGCTACCCTAGAAATTACAGGTCGTTATGCCTATGGTTACTTACGTTCGGAAACCGGAACTCATCGTTTAGTCAGAATTTCCCCCTTTAACGCCAACGGTAAACGACAAACCAGTTTTGCCGGAGTGGAAGTCATGCCACAAATAGATAACTCTGTAAAATTGGAAATACCAGAGAAAGATTTAGAAATCACCACATCTAGATCAGGTGGTAAAGGTGGGCAAAACGTCAACAAAGTAGAAACAGCAGTGCGGATAGTTCACATCCCCACAGGTTTAGCGGTGCGTTGTACAGAAGAACGTTCTCAACTGCAAAACAAAGAAAAAGCCCTAGCCCGTCTCAAAGCGAAATTATTAGTCATTGCCCAAGAACAACGCGCCCAAGAAATCGCCGAAATTCGCGGTGATATGGTGGAAGCTTCCTGGGGCAACCAAATCCGTAACTATGTCTTTCATCCTTACCAAATGGTCAAAGATTTACGTACAAATACGGAAACAACCGCCATTACTGACGTAATGAATGGTGAACTTGATGCTTTCATCCAAGCCTATCTGCGGCAAGAAAATCAATTAGTAGACCGTAATGGGTAATTGGTGATTGGTGATTGGTGATTGGTGACTGGTGATTGGTGATTGGTGACTGGGAGGATGAATAACCCAATGCCCCATGCCCCATGCCCAATGCTCAAATGATGTAAAGTTATATGTAGACAGATTAATCAAAAAATCATGAGCAATACTCCTGCAAACGAACCCAAACCCAGCTACGTCAAACTAGCCATGCGAAACATGGTAAGAAAAGGTGGCACATCCCTGAAACATTTTGGACTAACTGCTGTAGGATTGTTAGCTGTCTTAGTTGGTCTTGCTTACCTCACTCGCTAACAAAGGTGATTGCGTGCTTTCTCAATTTGAACCCCCTAAACTTGAACCCCCTATACTTGAAATATTTATAGAAAACTGTTACCAAGAGTCTTCCCCAGTTGTAGCGGAAAACATCTGGGAAAGCTGGTTTCAAAAATGGCTGGAAATACTCACTCCTGAACTTCCACAGGCTTCAAGTTATGAAATCGGGCTACGTTTGACAAATGATGCCGAAATTCAAGAATTAAACGCCCAATATCGTCAACAAGATAAACCCACAGATGTTTTAGCCTTTGCCGCCTTAGAAAACAACTTCCCCCAAACCGAGGAAATGCTGGCTGCTCAACCTTTGTACTTGGGCGATATCATTGTATCTATAGATACGGCAGCCCGTCAAGCTAAACAACAGGAACATAGTTTAACCACAGAGTTAGCTTGGTTAACTGCTCATGGGTTATTGCATCTTTTAGGCTGGGATCATCCTGATGACGAAAGTTTGATGGAAATGTTAAAAAAACAAGTAATTTTACTAGATGAGGTAGGTATTACAGTTACCTTAAAATAGCAGATGTATATATAGCGTTTCCAGTCTAATGAAGTACACACCAATTTATTCCCTGTTCCCTGTTCCCTGTTCCCTGTTCCCTAAAACGAAAAAACTTTGTACCTCACGCTTCTTGGGAACGACCAGAAGATATTGACATTGGGTGGCGATGATTACAAAATGATTGTCACAAATTCCTTACAATTGCCTCAAACTTTGATTATACCCGTAAAATTAATCAAGATTACCACCTGATCAGATTTGTATTCTCCAGTATATGTCCCAACAAGTTTCCCCATCACCAACACCAAACCGCTTACCAACCCTTGTGTCTAAAGAACGGGAGTTTTCCTGGCAAATAGCCTCTAATTTATTTGTGAGTTTTAAGTATGCTTGGGCTGGCATTGCTTACAGCTTTCAAACTCAACGCAATTTTCGGATTCATATAGCTGTTGGCTCTTTTGCGATCGCATTGAGTCTTTTTTTGCACCTAAAACCTGTAGAAATAGCCATAATTGCTATTACTAGCGGTTTGGTGTTGACTTTGGAATTAGTGAATACAGCGATTGAATCTTTGGTAGACTTAACTGTTAAGCAAACTTACCATGATCTAGCTAAAATCGCTAAGGATTGCGCGGCAGGGGCTGTGCTGGTATCTGCTTTTGTAGCTTTGCTAGTAGCCGCTATACTTTTACTTCCCCCTTTATTAGCTTTAATCATGACTGCTATTTAACGATTTAAAGGATGTTTGTAAATCCGCCATGTCCTAATATTATTAACGTAATTGATTTTTACCAATTCCCAATCACCTCTTCCCCAATCACCAATCCCCGTTTCTTAGGTACAAATTGTGATTATAGTTATTGATAATTACGATAGTTTTACATATAATTTAGTACAATATTTGGGAGAACTAGCCGTAGATTTCCCAGTTGCTGCTGATTTAAAAGTTTTTCGTAATGATAAAATCACTGTAGAGGAAATCAAGGCTTTAAAACCAGATGCAGTGGTAATTTCCCCAGGTCCTGGTCGTCCAGAAGATGCAGGAATTTCTTTAGATGTAATTGTAAAACTGGGTTCTAGTTTACCAATTTTAGGTGTTTGTTTAGGACATCAAAGTATTGGTCAAGTATTCGGTGGTAAAATTGTTTCCGCACCAGAATTGATGCACGGTAAAACTTCCTTAGTGTCTCATAAGGGAGTAGGGGTTTTCCAAGGATTAGAAAATCCCATTACTGCTACCAGATATCATAGTTTGGTGATTGACCGTGAGACTTGCCCGGAAGTATTAGAAATCACCGCTTGGGTGGAAGATGGGACAATTATGGGAGTACAGCACCGGAACTATCCTCACATTCAGGGAGTCCAATTTCATCCAGAGAGTGTTTTAACTGCTGCGGGTAAGCAGTTACTCAGAAATTTTCTGGAACAATTACAGGTAAGAGAGTGATTCATGAAACGACGAGAATTATTGGGTTATGCTGGTGCTGGTTTAGCAACTGCTTTAGTTACTAATTTCAGTTCTCACCTGCCAGTTAATGCCCAATCTAGTGGTGTATCTGTGCAATGGTTGGGTCACACTTGCTTTTTGTTTACTGGTGGGGGTGTAAAAATTCTCGTTAATCCTTTTCGGACAGTTGGTTGTACTGCTGGTTATCGTCCCCCCAAAGTTGTAGCGGATTTGGTAATGATTAGCAGTCAATTGTTAGATGAGGGTTTTGTGGAAGGACTACCAGGAAATCCTAAACTAATTTATCAACCAGGTGTTTATGAATTTAAAGGTTTGAAGTTTCAAGGAATTTCTATAGATCATGATCGCAAAGGTGGCAGACAATTTGGTAAAAATACTGTTTGGAAATGGACTCAAGGGGGAGTGAATTTTTTACATTTGGGGGGTGCGGCTGCACCTATTTCTCTTGAACAAAAAATCCTCATGGGTCGTCCTGATGTAGCTTTAGTTCCCGTGGGTGGTAGTGCTAAAGCTTATAATGCCCAAGAAGCAAAACAAGCTGTGGGGGTGTTAAATCCTAAGTTGGTGATTCCTACCCATTATCGTACTCAAGCCGCTGATCCTAATAGTTGTGACATTACACCTGTAGATGATTTTTTGACTTTGATGAGTGGTGTAAATGTACGCCGCAGTAATGGGGATACGGTGAATATTGCTTCTGGGAATTTAAAGGAAAATACAGAAATTCAAGTTTTGAGTTATAAGTTTTAGTTAAACTCAGCAGTCAAACTCATAAAGTAGGGTGCGTTAATAAAATGTAACGCCCCAAATCATTAAAAATTTTACCTATATATGATATATGATGAATATAAAATACTCTGCATACTTAGGCAATTCATAAATTATCAGGTGCATCATGACGGATTCTCAGAATAATGATTCATTACCGGAAAATTTAAAAAGAGTTTATGATTCTTTTGCTAAACTGGAACAAATGAAAGATCCTATTCGTCAAGAATATGAATTATTAGAAGCTGCAAAAAGCTGTAATTTACCTGTAGATAGCTTTCGACAAATGTTTAAAGATTATTGTCGTCAACAACATGAAACTAGAGGTATGCAGCGTTTTTTTAGTGCTACATTTTGGCGGACAGAATTATTATTAGAAAAGTTAAATCATTGTTTAAGTGAACTGGATATATTTCCGGTTTTAGAGCATCTGAGTAAGTTGTCTATTTTGGTAGCTTTAATATTATATGTTACCGAGTGTGGAGAACGGGAAGAACAAAAGAACGCGCAACAAAGACGAGCTAATTATGAAGCTTGGGGTGTGATTCGAGCTAGTGAAAATAAACCTGGTAACTTGGGCAGAATTGAGGCATTACAAGATTTAAATAAGCAAAATCCTCAAGTTTATCTAACTCATATTAATTTAAAAAAAGCAACTTTGAGTGAAATTGATTTACCTAAAGCTATGTTAGATGGTGCAGATTTTAGTCAAGCTACACTAGACCAAGCTAATCTGCAAGGTGCGATTTTATTTAACACTAATTTATATCAAGCAAATCTCATAAATGCTAACTTGAAAAATAGTAGGATGTTTGGGGCAAATTTGGAAGGTACTATTTTAGAGGGTGCTGATTTGGAAGGTGCCGATTTAACAGGAGTAAAAGGTTTAAAAGTAACTCAGATTCAAAAAGCAAAAAACTATAAGTTAGCTAATTATGATCCTCCATTAAGGAAAGAATTGGGATTATCTGATGTGAAATAGGTAAGTAAATTTTTTATACATTTACTATGAGTCTGAATATTTGATGATGTATATTATTTCACAGGATAACAAACGTCAATACTTGGAGGATAATATGGTGCGGAAATTTTTAATTGAGGACTGGGAGAGTTTTGAATATGACGAGAAAATCAAGCTGATGCAGTTGATTAATCTATCTTTGGAAGCTCAAGAAATAAGATTTAGTTTGATGGATAATGGAGATAATGTAGTAGATAAAGAATTTGAGATAACAGGTAATCATAATGATGCTGAAGCACAACCAATTATGAGTGCAATACCTAGAGTTGGTCGTTTTTTGGAAGCCTTGCAATTGTTTGGATCTAGTTCTGCTGAACAAAAAAGATGTGAAGGAGCTTGTGATCGCCAATTTGACAATAATGAGCAAAAAAGAAATGAGTGTAAAAGAACCTGTCGAAGAAGAAGATTTATGCTGGTGGAGAATTTTTTAAATTCTAATCCCATTATTGAAGTGTAGAATCAGCAGTAAAGGAAAAAAGCGATCGCCTTTTTTTGAGATTTAGTCAGATTAAATCAAAAGTGCGATCGCTAATTTTTAGTTGCAAATAATTCTGTAAATCTTGGTAAAGGTGACAGGTGACAGGTGACAGGTGACAGTAAGAAGACAAGAGGTAAAAGGCAAGAGTTTATTCTTCCCAATCACCAATCACCAATCACCTATTTAAGCTGTATACCATTCTGGAGTCAGCTTATCTGCATCAGCAATAGGTGTTTCAGTAGCGATTGTTCCATCCATAGTCCAGATTTTATCTGCACCTGTTTGTTGATCTCTCCAGTAAACATCAGTCTTACCATCGCCATTGAAATCACCAAGAGATGCGGTGTAACCAGGGGTGTTGCTGGGTAAGAAGGCTTCAGAACTGATGCTGGTACCATCCATTAACCAAGCTGTGTTTTCGCCGGTTGTGGCATTATGCCAGAAGATATCGGTTTTACCATCGGCGTTGAAATCACCAATTTTAGCAGTCCAACCTTCGCCAAGAGTGTTAACAACACCTTCGGTAACAAAAATACCGTTCATTGTCCAAATCTTATTCTCACCGGTTGCAGTGTTGCGCCACAAAATATCTGTCTTTAAGTCGCCGTTAAAATCTCCAAGAGTATAACCCCAAGAGACATCTTGTGCCTGTAAATCATACTTGGTAGGGGTGCTACCATCCATAAACCAAGCACTGTTTTCGCCGGTGGTGGTGTTGCGCCAGAAAATATCGCTTCTACCGTTACCATCAAAGTCAACGATAGTTGCAGTTAAAGAGACATCTGTGGGATCTAAAACAGTCGCACTAACTACAGTTGTTCCGTCCATTTGCCAAATAGCATTTTGACCGGTGGTGTTGTTACGCCAGAAAATATCGGTTTTGCGATCGCCATTAAAATCGCCAATTTCTGCTTTCCAACCTGGATCAACTCTATCTAATGTCAGGAAACTAGCAACTCTTGTTCCATCCATTAATACAACTACATTTTCACCAGTTTGTTCATTGCGTAATAAGAAATCTGTCTTATTATCGCTGTTGAAATCTGCTGTTTTATAACTCCAGGTTGATAGGTCATAAGTACCTAAAGAAGCCTGTTCAATAACTGTTGTACCATTCATCAGGCGCACTAAAATTTCACCTGTTTGGACATTCACCCACATTTTATCAGTTTTTCCATCACCATTGAAATCTGGAACAATGGCGGCACTGGTTAAATAAGGATTGGGATTTGGGTTAGCACTTAAAGGTGGTAATGTGGGTAGATTATTTGTAGGTAAATCACTTGGCATTTGGGGCAATAATGAATCTGCTGGTGAAGGTGCAGAACTACCACCACCGGGCAGTGAGATATCAAGAGGGCTTGTCAAATCTTGTGATGTTTGGCGAGATTCTACCGCCCAACTTGTTGTATTTAAATCTAATCCTGATTTACTAGGCATGGTCTGTTTTTATGAGTAATTAATATAAAGTTTTAATTTATGGAAAATAAAGATTCTGTAAATAACAAACATTTACTAAAAAAATAACTGACAATTGTTATTGTTTATAGATATTTTAGAAATATTGAAAATGATGAATTATGAAAAATTAAAAGTTATCCATGAGCAATCAAAAAAACTTTTATTTTTTGTTGATCAATGTCAGAATTTAACCATCAAATCCTGTTTTGTTGACAATACCTTTAGATCCCCGGTGAAGAAGTCGGGGATCTGAGTAATTCAAAATTGGCTAAAATAATTGAGATTAGCAATTACAAACATCATTGAGTAACTTTGCTAAAGTTAAAAACAACACTATATCTTTGAAGGTAAATCGGCTATGAAATCAGAATATCGGCAACGTCGTGAACAGGTAATGGCGAAAATTGGGCAAGGAACAGCGATTTTTCACAGCGCACCCACAGCAGTCATGCACAATGATGTCGAGTATGTTTACAGACAAGATAGTGATTTTTATTACTTAACTGGTTTTAACGAAGCGCAAGCGGTAGCAGTGTTAGCACCCCATCACGAAGAACATCAGTTTATTTTGTTTGTGCAACCCAAAGATAAAGAAAAGGAAGTTTGGAGTGGTTATCGTTGCGGGGTGGATGCTGCAAAGGAAATTTATGGTGCAGATGCAGCTTACCCTATTGCAGAGTTAGATGAGAAGTTACCGCAATATTTAGAAAAAGCAGATCGGATTTATTATCATATTGGAAGGGATGGTAATTTTAACAACAAAATTCTTAAACATTATCAAACTTTACTGCGTACCTATCCCAAACGGGGAATGGGACCCACAGGGATAGAAGATACCAGCACAGTTTTACATAGTTTGAGATTACATAAAAGTAAAACCGAACTAGACTTAATGCGTCAAGCGGCGGATATTGCAGTGGAAGCACACAACCACGCTTTAAAAGTCACCGCACCGGGAAGATATGAATATGAAATACAAGCAGAAATAGAACATATTTTCCGGTTACGGGGTGGGATGGGTCCTGCTTATCCTTCCATTGTTGCTGCGGGAAGAAATGCTTGCGTTCTGCATTACATAGAAAATAATTGTCAGATGCAAGAAAACGAATTGTTATTAATTGATGCTGGTTGTGCTTACGGTTATTACAATTCAGATATTACCAGAACATTTCCCGTAGGTGGAAAATTTACAGGAGAACAAAAAGCGTTATATGAAATAGTATTAGAAGCACAAAAACAAGCGATCCAAGAAGTTAAACCGGGAAATGCTTTTGATGCACCCCATAAAAAAGCGGTGCGGATATTAACAGAAGGTTTAGTGGAATTGGGTTTATTAAAAGGGGAGATTGATAAATTAATAGAAGAGGAAAAATATAAACCATTTTATATGCACAGAACGAGTCATTGGTTAGGTTTGGATGTGCATGATGTGGGAATTTATCAACATGGAGAAAACCCGCAAATTTTACAACCGGGACAGGTTTTAACCATAGAACCGGGATTATATATAGTACCGGATACAACACCCGCAGAAGATCAACCAGCAATAGATCCGCGTTGGGTGGGAATTGGGATTAGAATTGAGGATGATGTGTTGGTTACTGCTACTGGAAATGAGGTTTTAACTGCGGGAGTTGCGAAGGAAATTAAGGATGTAGAAAGATGATATAGATCCCCTTTTAGATCCCCGACTTCTGATATTAATTTGGAAATTTATTGAGGAGATGAAAAAAGAAGTCGGGGATTTGGTTTATAGATATATAGACAGATACAGACACTTTTGTTTTCACTCAATATGTTAAATTAATTTTGCTTGGGTACTTATTTAATCAAGTAAAATTTATACTAAATTTACAGAGGTGAATATCTGCAATTTTGAAATCTTTTATCTCTAATCTCAACCTTTTTAGTAAATTATTAATTCATTCATAGTGGAAGAAATAGATGATGGATGACAAACTGGCGAGGTAGTATATGTTTCGTCTCTTTAATTTGCGCGTGGTTTTCTCTAATAGAAGATTCACATAAGCCCTTTGGCGGACTAATTCGCAGTTCTTTACATCGAGTATATATTGCTTTATCTACTGCTTTGATGGCAGTTTTTGAATCACTATTCATAATGTAACCAATCATTCCTCCAGAGAGAAGACCAGAAGCATACTGTGATGTGATATATCTCATCATTCCATCTACTACATAATCTTTAGCTAGAGATTCGCGTTTTCCATTATTTGAAACTATATTAAGTCGTTTACATTCAAATGAAAAATAAACATCTTCGCTTATTCTTTGAACTGATGTAAAAACCAGATCAATACGTCCTTTTTCGTTGCCTTCTGAGTCATCCTCTGGGATTTCGCGGTCAATCCTTACAGGTAATCTTACCAAATCCCTTTGCTGTCTTAATGTAGCTCTAAAACGCTTAGTTATTGGTACTTCATGGTCATCAATTTTAGGTTTCCTAAAAACTTCCCATGCAGACAATACCAAGTCCAGAATATCTGGAATAAGATCATCAGGAAAAGTATCTGCCCAAAGATTACTATTGCCAATTATTGCCATCAGCTTTCCTCATACTTGCTAGTAAGGATTGCTGAGGCGATTTCGTCTGCATCGTTCAAAGCAGAAGTCTTAGTCCAGAAGCGACGAGTCAACGGTTTAAAAATATACAGTTTTTCTTGGTCGAAAACTTTGAGATTTCGCAAAAAACTCATGCTTCCTTGTTGATTTGGTAAAAGGCGAATAATTCGCTGGAGAATTTCATCTAACTCCTGTGTAGAATCTTGTTCAATATCTACCCAGTTTTGCTCTACCTTAATTTTTCTGTCTAAAACAATTATTGCTGCACCCATCTTAGTAGAAACTATTATGTTGCCAATTATAGTATACTGACTCTTACGCGCCCAAGTATTAAGTACATCACACAAAAGTTTTAAATATTCTTTGCGTTCTTGAGGTTCGCTCCTAAGCAATGTAGGAATAAGCCTAGTCCCCCGATTTGGCTGAATACTCGGTATTGAGATATTGATAGTGTCGTCTATTAATATTTGTTCATACTCATCAATATCATAATATTCATAAATATATTTAATTAATTCGTTTTTCTCATTTTGTATCATCTCCTGACGATTTAATAAAAAGTTGTGACTAATCTGGTTTTTTAGATGTCCAATTTTTTCTACAACTTGCTTAACAATTTCTTTTGCGTTTGCAGTATTTTGAGTCATTTCAGGTAATGGAAATGGGAATCTTAGCAGTTCTGCCCCACGTACATCACCTCGTTCGATTCCCCAAGTAGATGCTGTATGAAATAAGAAATATTTAGCCAAAACAGAGTTGAGAGCAACAGTTAAGAAAATCATAATTTCAGTATCTTCTGGTTTACCATGAATACCTCTAAGTGCATCTTGGAAAACAACATCAAAGTCAGCAAATGCTACTTTTAAGCTTTTACTTACGATAATATGCGGATGAGTAAATACATCTTGGTTTGGCAGTCTAAAAAGCTTTTTAAACCGATTGCCAATGTGAGTACAATCAGTTTCAAAAACAATTAAATCAATATCCTTATTTCTTCCATCTAAAAACCATTTTTCTGGAGTCCAAGGTGATAATATTTTTCCATTTGGTTGAAACCCTCGACCCATTAACCACCGCTTCGTTCTCTCTTTATATCGTAGGTCTTCCAATGTATCTACTAAATCATCTAGTCGTGGTAGATCAGATAATCTTTCTAGAAACTTCCTGTCTCTGGGTGTTCCCCAAAAAGAGTGTTTCCAAACTAGCGCAGCTTCTTGATTATTAAGGTCATATAATACTTCTCTAAGTCTAACTTTCTTTTGATCATCTGGTGAAATAGAGAGAATTTCAGCCCTAATAGTCTCCAATTCTGTTTTAGGAGTTATGTATTCAATACTTCCCAATTTTCTATCAGGTTTTTCTTTCCGATACCTGACAATAATTGTAGGACGATCAGCACCATCAAACAGATAAAATCTCATGTCAGATAGATTAATTACCTGCTCAATTGTATATGTTGATAACCACTCATTTTGAAATTCTAATGCTTTATCTTGGTGGTTAAATAAAACTCCTGCTGGCAGTAAAAAACAAATACGTCCTTCATCCCGTAAGTGCTGGGGAGCTTTCCACACAAATCCAGAAGCTAACTGTCTTTGAGCAATTGTATGCTTTTCTTTTTGACACCACTGCTCCATAAGACTTTTTTTTCCGGTTACTTTTGCCCAGGGGGGATTACCTACTATCAAGTCAAATTCATTTGCAGAAATGGGCAAGTCTTGAGCAAAAAAATCTTTGCAAATAAGGTTATGACCTACTAATTTTGGCAGTGCATTACCTTTTTTTTGAAGTCTTTGAATATCTCTAGGATCAAGCTGATCTAAAAATGCAAGATACAAACTAAAGGCTGCAATACGACAAGCAGTTTCACTAGAATCTGCATCTATGCCAAAAATATTTTGTTGGAGAATATTAATTAGGGCTGGTGCAAGTTCTTCATTATCATTACTAATATTTCTGTGCTTGATCCGCCATTCTTCCGCTAATCTATTAAAAATCGCTACCAGGAAGATACCTGAACCACAAGCTGGGTCAAGAAAACGTTTTTCTAATAAGGAAGTCCATCCATCTAATGCGGTATCAAGAACTATCTCAGCTAAAAATCTTGGTGTATAGTATATGCCACTTTCTCGCTTTTCCTGGGTTTCCAAAAAGTGTTCATAAATACTACTTATAGTTTCAATAGGAATAACGCTAAAATCATAAACCCAAAATCCCAGTGAAAGTTGATCACTACTTAAGTCATCACCGCGAAGAAACTGTTTTAATATATTGATATGCCCATATTTAATCAACTGATTTTCCGCCTGAAGATCCACATCGAATAAGTCACCATTAAAATCGGATTTAAGTTGTTGAAATAAAGCATATAACAAACGCTTTGCTTCATTAGGTTCGTTTCTTTCTAAAAGGTCAATTAGTCTGTGACAATCTGTTGCGCCTATTTTGTGAAAATAAGAACAGTCAATAATTTTTCTATCAACCAGATAACAAGTAAATATTGTGCGCCATAGCAGAGCATTGACAGTCCTGATATCTAGAGTTTGAACAGGTTCTTCTGCCAATAAACTACGACGTGCATCCGCAAGATTTTTGAGTAGATAGCGGTCAACTCGCAAATCTGGTTTAAAAGATTTTGGCTTTTCCCTAAATAACTCACCTAGTTCTACTGCTCTGATAAATTGTCTGAGTTCAATTTCATCAGCTACCCGATTTAATATTTGAACAAGCCGATTTTGTTGAGAAATTTTTTGTTCATCTTTAGCAGGAAGCGCAAGACCAGAATAAACTTGAATTTCAGTTGGACTAACCACTACAAGTAATGGGGCAATACCCTGATTCCAAATATGGCGATGCAGTTCACGCATCTGGGCATAATCTATACCAGATACTTCTTTAAAATAGATATAGGGTGCATTGTTGACACATAAAATACCATCTAGTTCTAAATCTTTCCAAGCCCTACGCATAGCGTGTGCCTGTGGAAGAGATTTATTACCTGTGTTGATTGCTTCAAGACTATGAAAGAATTCTGGTGGTCTTCTCTCACTAAGTCCAAGTTGTTCTCTCCAATCTACAATAATTGACTTATTCATAATGTTGTCTCTCTTCCTACTCAGGAAACCTAAGATTTTTCGTTAAATACCTCCAATTAATTTAGGAGTAAGGCTACTATTTTATAATCGCCATCTCTATTCACTCACTTTTTATGTACAGAAAATTTACAAAGAAGCATTTCATTGTGGTTAATCAAGTTTTATAGGTCGGTTGTACTACAATAATTACTATAGAATAAATGCTGAAAAAAAGCGATCGCATTTTTGATGTAGTCTTAAATACATTTAATACACTTAAATATTATTAACCTAAACTTTGCTATTTCCCATATCCTACGAATTACTTCAATTAACATTCCAAATCTAAGTTAGAGATATCTGTAACAGAAGCATAAATCCTGATAATAATAATAGTTTAAAAAAAACATTAATTTGTTGAAGTGGATATATAACTTGTCAATGTCAAATTTCTATTTGCGGATTTTTGTTTTTCTAGTTGAGAAGATTGACCTCTAAGTGCTGAATGCTTACATCAGTTTTTTGATTGATTAAACCTGTATTTTCACTCTTCACTTAAATTCATCATCATCTCGTAAGTCGCCACCTTAAATCCATTAGCTTCAAATAGCTTCTTGGCAAATTCATTTTGTGCGGCGACTTGCAGTATTAATACCTGTGAACCTAACTCTTTTGCCGCATTTATTGAAGCATCTAATAGTAATTTTCCTGCTCCCATTCCCCGCGCTGATTCATCAATGTATATATCATGCAGCCATACTGTTTCAGGTGCAATATCCACAAAACTGCTTTCTTCTAACCGTATAAAGGAATAACCAACAATTTCATTTTCTACTTCCACAACTAACACAACTGCTTTTGGGTTGCTAATTTGTTCGGCAAAAAAATCCAACAGATGTTGTTCATGATTTTCAAAGGTGGTAAACCTCAAGGGATTGAAATTTTGATGTTGATAAACTAATTGGATGGCGTACTTTGTCACACCTTGATGATCAGCTATATTTGCTTGTCTAATTGTAATATTTGGCTTGTTCATATTTTTAAATGGAATATGTTTAAAAAAATAGGGACAGTTGACACCATCCCCATTAATTTACTATTCTTGAAAACCCTTACAGTTGAGGAACAAACTGTTGCTTATCAGGTACTTCAGTGTACTCAGCGACAATTTGCCGGAACTCGTCACCATCAATGGTTTCTTTTTCAATTAACAGATCAACCAAGCGATCTGTAACTGCACGATGTTCACGGATAATTCTCTTAGCGTTTTCGTAACACTCTTCAGCGATCGCTCTCACTTGTCCATCAATACGAGAAGCAATAGACTCAGAATACTCGGATCTGGTTGTCCAGTCACGACCTAAGAACACTTCACCTTGTTGACTTTCCAAAGATAAAGGACCTAAGTCAGACATCCCAAACCGTGTTACCATTTGTCGTGCCATTCCTGATAACTGTTGCAAGTCTCCACCCGCACCAGTTGTCACTTCCGCAGCACCAAAAATTACTTCCTCTGCTGCACGACCACCCAAAGCACCGGTAATTCTCGCTTTTAGTTGCGAACGGGAAATTAAACCTTGTTCTTCATTGGGCATAAACCAGGTTAAACCCTGTGCTTGTCCTCTGGGAATGAGGGTAACTTTCTGTACAGGATCATGATCCTTTAACAAAGTACCCACCAAAGCATGACCAACTTCATGGTAAGCAATTAACCGCTTACTCTTGCTGTCTACTAAAGGAGTACCTTCCATCCCTGCAACTACCCGATCAACTGCATCATCAATTTCTAACAGAGTAATTGCTTCTTTGCGTCTTCTTGCGGTGAGAATAGCTGCTTCGTTGAGGAGGTTAGCGAGATCCGCACCACTGAAACCAGGGGTACGACGGGCGATCGCTTCTAAGGAAACACCAGGATCTAATTTCTTGTTCCGTGCATGAACTTCGAGAATTTCCAAACGTCCTTTAATATCGGGAGCGTCAACTGTTACCTGTCTGTCAAAACGACCGGGACGCAATAGCGCAGAGTCGAGAACGTCAGGACGGTTGGTAGCTGCAATAATAATAATGCCAGTATTACCTTCAAAACCATCCATTTCTGTTAACAGTTGGTTTAAGGTTTGCTCACGTTCATCATTACCACCACCGATACCAGCGCCCCGTTGACGACCTACCGCGTCAATTTCATCAATAAAGATGATACAAGGAGCGTTATCTTTCGCTTTTTTGAACAAGTCGCGGACACGGGAAGCACCCACACCCACAAACATTTCTACAAACTCAGAACCGGAGATAGAGAAGAAAGGAACACCCGCTTCACCGGCGATCGCTTTTGCTAATAAGGTTTTACCAGTCCCAGGAGGTCCAACCAACAACACACCTTTAGGAATTTTTGCACCAACAGCAGTAAATTTCTCAGGTTGTTTTAAGAAAGTCACAACTTCCTGTAATTCTTCCTTAGCTTCTTCAATTCCTGCCACGTCATCAAATTTTACGCCGGTTTTCGCTTCCATTTGGAAACGAGCGCGAGACTTACCGAAGTTCATCGCTTGGCCAGGACCACCGGGAAGGTTATTAGAACGACGGAACAAAAAGAATAAACCAGTAATTAACAACACTGGGAATAAAAGATTACTTAACAAACCCCAGATCGCGCCATCATTGCGGATAGGATGAGCATCAAAGCTGACGTTATGTTCTTTGAGTTTATTGATCAACTCAGGAGCGTTAACGGGTAAGTCTACTCTCCAGCGTTGAATGCGGTTTTCAATATCTTGGTCGTTCGCTTCGATAATTGCAGTTCTGCCACCATCGTACAAGTCCACACTGGTAACCCGATCAGCGTCCAAGTATTCCAAAAAGCGCCCATAGGTCATGCGGGTATTGGCTGCATTACGGCTGTTATCTGCTGGTTGACCGGCAAAAGTACCTTGCCAAAAGAAAAAGCCTATTACCAAAGCCAGCACGGACCAAAGTGCTACAATTCTCCAAGAAAATTTCATCTGTTAATTTGCCTCTAGTACCAATATGACTACTTTTGTAACGGATGTTTATAAATCCATTTTGTAATTTCAGCCATGACAGCGTAGTTTGCTTATGGCAGATTCATGAAATTTTTCTAGAATCTTAATTAAATTTAACCTAATTCTCATACTAATACCAATTGA
Organism: Sphaerospermopsis torques-reginae ITEP-024; assembly: GCF_019598945.1. Classification (NCBI taxonomy): domain Bacteria; kingdom Bacillati; phylum Cyanobacteriota; class Cyanophyceae; order Nostocales; family Aphanizomenonaceae; genus Sphaerospermopsis; species Sphaerospermopsis torques-reginae. The sequence continues at coordinate 721,288 of NZ_CP080598.1, forward strand.
AAATTCCAAATTAAAAGTTAAATCTTCCCAAAAGCTTATCTATCAAGGGTTTGGTGCTGATTTCTTTTTTGCTCTCCCTGATACTCATTTTATGCTAGACCACGCTGAATGATCAAATATATTTAGTTGGACTTATCTGCGTTTATCTGCGTTTATCTGCGTTTGTTTTTATTATAAAAAGTTAATTATACTTTATAATATAAAAAATACGAAAACATGGGGATTGAACCACGAAGTAACGAAGAAACGTTCACCGGAGGTGTTCCCGCAGGGTAGGTAAGAGTTTTGAGAGAGGTTGCTTGTGATGGGTGATAGTGCGATCGCTGATATTGAAACTAATATTTCAAATGTCAGGACTTACGCAAAAGGGAACGAAAGTAGGGGTAATTCATGAATTACCCCTACGGAAGAATAAGGTTTTCAGTCACATCTTACGTAAGTCCTAAAATATGATAGATTTCTTGTAGAAATTGCGATGAGTTCTTCATATCCGAAGATTAACTCATATATTCTCTGTGTTATAAAGTTTTAATAGAATATTGTCTTTTAATTGGCTGCCTGTAATCTGGGCAACATTTAGCTAGTCGTGATGTAATTTGCAGTTTCCTGGTAATATCCTCATATATACAAATATTTTTTTACAAACCCAGTCGAACAACCATGTCCAATCCCTTTTTTCCCGGAAAACCAGTTCCTCCAGAACATTTTGTCGGACGCACATCAGAAATTAACTTTGCCTTTGACCAAATCTGTAACAGCAGCCATTTTGCCATTTGGGGTGGTCCGGGGATGGGCAAAACCTCATTTTTAAGGAAACTCGCTTCTGAACAAGCTCTGAGAGAACATGGCATAGATCCATCCGAAGTTGCGGTTGTACTACTAAACTGCCAAAGTATCATTCCTTTCACACCTGCTGGTTTTTGGCAAGAAATCTTAAATTTGCTACATAATCAATTAGATAATGAACCGCAATTACAATCTGAAATTCAACCCTTACTAGAAAAACCAGCTACAAGTCGTATTATCCGCCAAGCATTACGGAAATTAGGTGATAATGGTAAATTTTTATTACTGTTAGTAGATGACTTTGATGCATCTGTCGTCACAAATGAACAATACACTGAAGCAGAAATGGAAACATTTTTAGCAGAATGTCGTAGTTTAGCGGTTAGTGCAGAAGAAAGTCAATATTTATCTATGATTGTTACCTCACTGCAACCCCTAAGTGAACTGCAACCGCAACTTAATCCTCATGCTTCTCCTTGGTACAATCACTATTTATTTCAATCCCTTAAACTATTTACTACTAGCGAATTGGTGCAAATCTTGAATATTGTTAGACCTCCAACATTACGGGGGGAAATTATTAATATTACAGGTGGACATCCTAGTTTAGTACAAATTGCTGGAAATTTAATATATCAAGAAATGCAGCGAGGTCAGGATGCTAATTCTGAATCATTTGCTCAGAGATTTGAAGCCGATACTAGACAGATTTTTGAAGTAATTTGGCAAAGATGTAATCCGACAGAACAGCTTTTATTGATGCTGATAGCTTTGCTGGATCTGGATGGTCATATCAAGGATACAAAATTTACTTTAAAAGGCATAGGAATAATTCTGAGTCAACATGAACGGCTCTTGGAAAAATTAAAAGATAGAGGTGTAATTACTTCCAGTATTCAAGATTCAGAAACGTTTTATTCCTTTACTTCGCCACTGATGAAAAAAAGGGCAACACAGGCAATATTAAATACATCGGAACATTTTTTTGAAGAGAACCAATTAGTATTTCTGAATCTCATTAGTCATAAACAATTGGATCAAGTTCAAAATTTCGTAACTTGGTTAACACAGAATGGCGATACAGTCAACACAGTATTAGATTGGATTCCGAAACTATTACCATTCTTTCCCTAATAAAATTCTTAATCGTCTAAGTTGCTAGTTGGGTAAAGTGTCTTCATCAGGATGTCCAAGATTAAAGGATTCACACGATAACAACGGAAGTTTTCTGAGAATTATCCATTACCAACCTCAACTAAATAACTAGCAACTGGACTGAATAGGGAAGTTCTTCTAGTCTTCCCTATTAACGATATTTTAAAAACACATTGTTAACCTAATGTGGAGTTGCTAAAATCTTTTCAATAGATGAGAAAATCAATATCAAATTATGACTAATATACCTAATCTACCTCCTAGTCCTTACATCATAGGCAAGCCGATTACAGACCCCAAAAAATTTTTTGGGCGGGAAGATTTATTTTCGTTGATTTCTGATAATCTTCTCAATAATGACCAAACTTTATTGTATGGACAAAGACGTATTGGTAAATCTTCTATACTGAATCTAATTCCTAAAAAGATAGGTGGCGATGAATTTATTTTCATCAATTTTGATTTTCAAGCAATAGGGAAATTATCTAATGCTGAAATTTTATCGAACATTGCCCATGAAATTTTAGACAAACTAGAATTACCACAAGACCACTATAATTTGTTAGAACATTTGGCAGAAAATATAAAACAAGATTTTCACAATTTTGATCGTGAGTTTCTAGATCAAGTTTATCGAAACATTGGTAACAGAAAAATAGTTTTTCTTTGGGATGAATTTGATGTTTTAACTGAAAGAAATAAAGAACAAGAAACAGGAATATTTTTAGAGTACATAATACATCTATTAAACACAGATAACAGATTATCTATTATTCCCGTTGTAGGGAGACATATAAATAGATTAAAAACCTTAGCTTCTTTCTTTAAGCAAGCAGCTTATAAAGAAATTGCTTTGTTGGACAAAGAAAATACCCAAAGGTTAATTACTAAACCCACAGAAGGCATTTTAACCTATCCACCAGAAACCATAGATACCATCTTTAATATCTCTGCTGGAAGTCCCTATTTTACCCAAGTTATTTGCGATACTATTTATGGTCAAGTACGTGATAACTATCAAAACAACCCCAATGATGATTTACGGACTATCACTCCTCAAAATGTTAAAAATGTTATAAACCAAGCAATCGAAGCAGGAAAAGGTGGTTTAGCTTGGTTCTGGGATGGATTGAATTTGCAGCAGCAAATAATTATTGCAGCAGCAGCAGAGGCTCAAGAAATGGCTATCATAAACAATCAATCTGTTATTGAAGAACCACTAACATTATTAACCAAGAAATATGGTATAAAAATAACACAAGATTTAACAGGCGCATACGACCAATTATCTGAGTATGGTTTTTTAGATGGGACAAAACAGAAAGTAAAAATAGAGTTTGTCCGTCTTTGGTTAGTGAAAGAACATCGCTTAAAAGATGAAATTACTAAATTGGAGACAATTAACCAGGAATATGTTGATGATATTTTCTCATTCGCAAAAAAGTATAATCAAGAATCATTAAGTTTTTACCAGCAAGCCTTAAAAGCTAATCCTAACAATTTTAAAACTGTAATATATTTGGCTCAAGAGTATTTAAATATACAAAATATAGATGAAGCTATTAATCTATATAAGAGAGCCTATCAATTTTATTCTCAGACTAATAATTATCAACAACAAGAAGCAATTTTACAATATTTACTATCTCTAGCTCAACAAAAATCACAAGCTCAAGATTTTGAGCAAGCATTAGAAATTTGTACGATGGCTGACCAAATTGATAGTGAACAAAGTAAAGATGTTCTAATAGAAGTAAGAGAAGATTATGGACATGAACTAATACTTAAAAGACAATGGGCTAAGGCAGAAGAACAGTTTGAGTTTGTTTTACAAATTAATCCTAATAGGAAATCATCTAAACACAAATTAGCAGAAATTCAAACGCTGAAATCTAAAACGAAGCTTACCGTTGAAGAGGAAAATTCTGCATCTGTCAATATAAATACTAATACAATTTCAAACTGGCTGAACTGGGTTTTAAGATTTAGAGGATTTCTAGGAGGATTAGCTATAATTTTGCTTCTGGGTTTTGGTGGTTATACAGTATTTTTTAGCAAGCCTTGTCCAGTAGGAGAAAAAAAAGAATTTGGGTTTTGGTGTGTAGTAGATAATAGTAGAATTAGTCGGGGCGATCGCACTTTCTTCCCTAACATTTCCAATAGGTTTAGAGATGAGGGTATTCAAGCATTCCAAAAAGGTGATTATCAACAAGCTGCTAATTTATTTAAACAAGCTGTAACCGCAAATCTAAATGATCCAGAAGTGCGTATTTATTATAATAATGCCCTAGCACGTCAACAAGGTTCTCCTTTTACTTTCGCGGTAGTTGTACCAATAGACAATAAAAATACCAGTGAGGGTCAAGAAATATTGCGTGGAGTAGCAGCAGCACAAAATCAATTTAATCAGAATAAAGGTTTCAATGGTAGATTGCTAGAGATTGTGATTGCTAATGATGGTAATGCTAATAATGGGAATACTAAAGATGGGAATACTAAATATGTAGAACAAGTAGCTCAACAATTAGCAAATGATTCTTCAATTTTGGGGGTAATTGGACATAAGTCTAGTGATGTTACAAAAATTGCACTACCAGTATACGAAAAAGCTGGATTACCTCTTATTTCTGCCACTAGCACCAGTGTTTTACTCAATAATCCAGTTTTCTTTAGATCAGTTTATTCAGATGAAAGTGCAGGTCAAAAACTAGCCGAGTATGCTTATAAGCAAATGAAATTAAAAAAAGCCGTAATTTTTGCTAATCCTAACAGCCCATATAGTAACAGCATCAGAGAGGTATTTACAAATACGTTTGAAAAATTAGGAGGTAAGGTAGTTCGTAAACCCCTAATTGATTTAACTGCTACTACCTTTGACCCGGAAAAAGAAGTTGCCAAAAGTGTATATACTGATAAAGCAGAAGCTGCTCTTTTATTTCCAAATCCAGATACAACTGATATCGCCATTAATATAGTTAAAGAAATTACCAACAGAAATGCAAGATTAAAAGCGCAAAATTTTCCCATACAAGAAGTAAAAATGTTGGCTGGAGATACCCTTTATAACTATAATCAAACCATAGTTAGAGGTGGAAAAGATGTAGAAGGTTTAATAATTGCAATACCCTGGTTTAGAGGAACATCAGCAGCAGAAGAGTTTGCTAAAAAATCAAAAGAACTATGGGGAGGAGATGTTAGTTGGCGTACAGCTACTAGCTATGATGCTACACAAGCATTTATTAAGGCTTTATCAAACAATGCCTCTCGTCAGACAGTATTAGAAAGATTAAAAAACGTTAATCTTACCGCAAATGAAACGTCAGGCTACCCATTTCAGTTCACAGAGAACAGAGAGCGTCAGGGAGAATCAATACTTTTACAAGTTAAGGACGGTAAATTTGTAGAAATTGAATCAAGATGATTAATTCATTTGGCGGATGTACTTATATAGAAATATTATAGAAATTAAGTTAAGATAGTTAATTTGGCAGATGTAATAGGTGTTTTTAGAGGTATGATGGAAATATGAATACTTCTTTCAAGCCTCAAAAAAATCCGTATGTTCTTGGCCGCCCAGTTAACCAAGCGTTGTTATTTGGGCGAGAATCGCTATTTGTGGATATTAGACACTATCTCCAACAGCATAAACAAGTAATAGTATTATACGGACAAAGACGCATTGGCAAGTCATCTGTTGTGCGTAATATCACTGATAAATTAAAAGATTTGCAAGAGAACTTTGCTTTTGTGACATTCAGTTTAGAATATTACTCTCAACAATCATTAGGTAGAATCTTAGCAGAACTAGCCAAAGAAATTATAAGCGACTTGTCATTAGAACAAGAGAATATAAAAATACCCGAAATTACAGACCTAGAGTCAGACGATGGCGTTTTTTCCAAGGAGTTTTTACCGCAAGTATATCAAGCCTTAAACGGCAAAAATTTAGTTTTATTACTAGATGACTTTGATATATTCATAAATAATCATCCAGAAATAATATTAAAACTATTTTATGAAAATTTATTTTCGATACTTCAGAATACCCAAAAACTCTTTGTAATTCTATTAATGGATCACAGATTATTCAATATTTCCAAGAAAATCAGGAGTTTTGAGAATATAGTTACTGTTAAAGAAATTAAGTTATTAGATCAGACTACTACCACAAATTTAATTAAGCAACCAGCCCAAAATATACTTGAGTATGGAGACGACGCGATTCAAGCTATTTTTAAGCTATCAGCAGGACATCCCTATTTTACTCAAGTAATATGTTTTGCTATTTTTAGTAGAGCGAGAGAAAATAATAAATTGAATGATAAAGTTAATAGAGAAGATGTAGAAGCTATTATAGACAAAGCTATTGAATTAGCAGAAGCTGGTTTATCTTGGTTTTGGGAAGAGTTTTCTATCCTTGAAAAAGTTGTTCTGTCAGCAGTTGCAGAGTCTCAACACACTTCAGAAGATTATTTAGACTTAATTAAAGTTAATAAAGCCCATCTAGATATGAATCTGATCATAAAAGCGAAAGAATATTTAAAAGAAAATGAGTTTTTAGATAAAACAAAAGATGAAAAAGTTAAAATAGAATTATTCCGTAAATGGATTTTACAAACTCATTCACTAAATGAAGAAATTATTGAATTAGAAAAATTGAATCAAAAAGAACAGCAAGGTGATGCACAATTGCCAGCAGAGTATATAAATGAAAATAATAAAACGGAACTACCCCAAATTATAGAGAATACAACAACTAACACAAGTAATATTCATTCTGAGGAGATTGAAAATCAGACTACAAGTAATCATGAGGTTAATCACGAAGTAGATACACCTCGAAAAAAACCACCGATATTAATAATAATTATTCTTGTATGTCTATCTGTTGCTACTAGTATTATCTTAGCTACCATTTATCGTTTATCTACTCAACCTTGTCCAGCAGGTGAAAAAAAAGAATTTGGGATTAGGTGTGTAGTAGATACTAGCAGAATCAGTCGGGGCGATAAAACCCTATTTCCCAACATTCCCAATAGGTTTCGTGATGAAGGGATTGAAGCCTTCAAAAAGGGTGATTATCAACAAGCTGCTAATTTATTTGAACAGGCTATAAAATCTGTTCAAAATGACCCAGAAGTATTAATTTACTACAACAACGCCCGCGCTAATAAACAAGGAAGCCCTATCGCAAGATTAGCAGTAGTTGTATCAATATCAACAAGTAATGATATAAATGATACTAAAGAGATATTACGTGGAGTAGCCCAAGCACAAGACCAGTTCAATAAAAAACATCGTGGTGATAGATTAATAGAAATAGTTATTGCCAATGATGGTAACGACCCAAACCAATCAAAACAGGTAGCTCAGGAACTAGTGAAGGATGCTTCAATATTGGGAGTAATTGGACATAGTTCTACTCGTACTACCGAAGTCGCACTACCAGAATATGAAAAAGCAAAATTAGCCATAATATCTCCTGCTGTAACTACCACATCATTAAACAACCCAGTTTTATTTAGTTCAGTTTATTCTGTTAAAGATGAAATTGTTCCTTGGTCTAGAGACACAGAGCAAACCAAAAACTTTGCCCAAGAATCCCAAACACTATGGGGAAAGGATATTAATATTAGTAATCTTACAGCCAATAGCTATGATGCTACACAAGCATTTATCAAAGCTTTATCAACTAATGCCTCTCGAGATACGATACTGGAAAATTTACAACAAGTGAACCTTCCCGCAGATGAAACTTCAGGTTATCCGCTCAAGTTTACAGATAACAGGGAGAGAGATATAAAACCTGTTCTTGTAGAGGTTAAGAATGGTAAATTTGTGCAAATTGATGAGTCAAACCCTAGTTTACTCGATTCTCCGCCGGAGTAAGCTCATCTTAACTTAAAGTGATGACGAATAATGTAATAAATTACAGATAATTGCTATTGTTCATCCTTGTGCATCAATGGACGTAAACCATTTAAACCTACTCCTATAGTAGAACCATTATGTACTACCGTCGCTGCTAAGGGGTGCATCCCCAAAGTGCTTGCTAGTCCTAATGCGGCTAAGTTGGGAATTACTGCTAAACTAATATTCTGTTTAATCACAGTTTTGGTTTCACGGGCGATCGCCATTGCATCAACAAAACTGCATGAGTCAAAGCTGACAAAAAGGTTGTGGGTAAAGAAACCCGAATCTCGGTAACAAAATCTAAAGTTAAAATTGAAGCGGATCTAGCTTAATTCCGCAAACCCTAACTATTCAAATGGACATGATATTACTTAACTTCTGTGATTTTTAAATTGTAAGGAAAATATTTCTCTTTTTCGTAAGAACCAATCCAAATTTTGTAAATACCCTCTAACCATTCTCCCACAATACCAGGATTTTTCCCATCAAAATCATCATTACACCAAATACCACCTGGTCCTTTAATCATTATAGTGGTGTCGGCCTTACTTTCCACTTGCAGTTTTAGGTAGTCAAATTTACTGAGCAGTTTTAGAGTGTGATCTGGGTCCTCATCTACAAACCCAGTACATGAACCTGTAGGAGTTTCAGTTTCTCCATTAACTTTGCTCGCTGGAACTGAACCTCCACTCATTCCCCTGACTGTCAAAGGATCAGGTGAAAATTGACGGTTAATGGTGATATCACCAAAAATAGGCGGAACTTCTTCTGCATTAACAATACTATTCATCGCTGTTGTAACACCAAGTGTAACTATCATCAACGATAATCTAATGGCTATATTAAGGGATTTTTTTGTCATTGTAATTATATTTATATTTAAGTAATTTTAAAGACAAGAATCTTTTATTTTAAGTTCCCGATATTTACAGTTATCAGGTGACTGGTGACTGGTGACTGGTGAGTGGAATAATAGGAGTTGAGAAAGAAGAATTTACAGCTATTTTCAGGTAAATAAACCACATTTTGATTTAGGTTTCGCGTCAACAATGTAGGGGCGAAGCATTCGGACAATTAATTATCGGTTTTTACCTAAGACTATCATCCGAATGCTTCGCCCTTACTGTGGTCTAAAGACATGAAAACTGCTGTAAGAATTTATTTTCCTCCCCATCACCCCATCACCCCAGTCACCTATTACCTAGCTAGTGCAGAGCTTAAACGTTGTTTATCTAAACCAATCTGATTCAGCAATAACCATGATTGAATTAGGTCTGGTCCATGTACATCCCCAGTTAAAGCTGCTCTGAGCGATCGCATTACTAAACCTTTTTTGACACCTTGCTCTTTCACGACTTGTTTAATGATGCTTTGGGCGGTATCTGCGGAAAATTCTGGTTGACTTTCCAAAGTTGTCAAAATTGATTGCAGTACAGGTTTCACCCCTTCTTGTTGCAGTTGTTGACTACCTTCTTCACTGAACTCTACCCCATCAGTAAAAAAGACTTTGGTCATGGAAACAGCATCCACTAACCGCGTTAAACTAGCAGCAATTAAACTTACCAACTGCTCTAACCAAGGACGCTCCCTAGCATCAGTAAATGTATATCCTGCTTCCTCCCAAAAAGGTATGAGCAAATCTATGAGTTTATCAACTGGCATATTATGGATATATTGACTATTAATCCAATCTAGTTTATCCCAGTCAAATTTAGCACCTGCTTTATTTACCCGTTCAAAGGTAAATTCTTTAGCAGCGTCATCTAACGTGAATATTTCCTGCGTAGAATCTGGGGCAGACCATCCCAGCAATGTCATATAATTAACTAAACCTTCCGCAGTAAAACCCATTTTCTGAAAGTCAGAAATTGAAGTTACTCCGTCCCGTTTAGATAATTTTCGTCCTTCTTGATTCAAAATTAAGGGTGTATGGGCAAATTCAGGGATTTTTGCACCCATAGCTTCATACAACAAAATCTGTTTTGCTGTGTTAGCGATATGGTCTTCACCACGAATGACATGACTAATTTGCATATCAATGTCATCCACCACTACCACAAAATTATATAGTGGTTGACCAATACCTTCAGCAGAAGCGCGAGCAATGACCATATCACCACCCAAGTCACTACCACGCCAGGACATTTTACCCCTTACTAGGTCATGCCAAACAATTTCCCGATCATCGTCAATTTTAAAGCGAATTACAGAAGAACGACCTTCCCCTTCAAAAGCTGCTTGTTGTTCTGGGGTCAAGTTACGATGACGGTTATCATAGCGGGGTGCTTCATTTCTGGCTTTTTGTGCTTCCCGCAGCGCGTCCAATTCTTCTGATGTAGTATAGCAGCGATAAGCTAAACCTTGATCTAATAATTTCTGTACTGCTGCTTGGTAGATGTGTAAACGCTGAGATTGAAAAAATGGACCTTCATCCCAGTTTAAGCCTAACCAACGCAGTCCAGTGAGAATATTATCAGTATATTCATCACGCGATCGCTCTAAATCTGTATCTTCAATGCGTAAAATAAACTTACCACCGTGATGATGGGCAAATAAATAATTAAATACAGCAGTTCTCGCTGTACCAATATGTAAATTACCAGTAGGACTAGGAGCAATACGAACTCTTACAGACACAGTTAATTCTCTCTCTCACAAAGCATTATTAATTTAACAAGTGCTGAGTGGTTGTAAACCACCGATATGGGTTATTTTCCCAGTCTGTTAAAAACAGCGTTCCTGAGAGATATTCAACATTTTCTCCCAGGAATCTAATCTCAGTGTTTTAAAACGGGACTGACGGGGCTCGAACCCGCAACTTCCGCCGTGACAGGGCGGTGCTCTAACCAATTGAACTACAGTCCCTTGCAGGTATTTGTGTTTTTCTCAACTATACTATTATTGCTTATTATTTTTTTGCTGTCAAGTAGTTGGGAGAAAAAATTGAAATTTTTTTTTCACAGGTGACTGGTCACTGGTGATTAGTGATTGGTGATTGGTGATTGGGTTATTATCCTCCCCTGCTCCCCCTACTCTCACAAGGGTAGGTATTTTACATTGTCGTCAGGGCAAGACTTGGAAGGACAGTGGACAAGGGAGGAAAACCGTACAAAATCAGATTCTCTTGGTAACAAGAACAGTCCGTCAAAATACTATTGTGCGTATCAAATCTTCCTTGTCTACCTTCCCTCCTTGTCTACCTAGTCCTGCCTTCACAGTTAATATTAAAAACCTACCCCTGTGAGATCCCCCTGCTTCCCCTACCTCCTAACCTGTGGACTGGCTTTTAGCTTCCAGATGTGCCAATATTTGAGTTTGGATTTGCTTGTACTGCTGCTTTAACAATTTTTTGCTGGTATGAGATTTAGAGGATGAAGGTAATTGCTCACTTTGTTTAACCCAAGCTTTTAACTTTTCTTTCTGTGCTGTGGCAATACTACTGCTAAGAATATTAGCGCAGTGATGGGGAGGTTCAAGGGTAAAGAGAATCAAAGAGTAAGAATTATTCGCAGCCAAAGCTGATACTAACTGAGTATTATGAGGATTTTGCATATCTAGATAGCAGGGCAACCACTTAGGACCGAGTTGCCGATGATAGAGAACAGTAGTGGGGTGGGCATACTTCGACATAGTTCGACTGCGCTCACTAACCGCTCAGTACAAGTCTTGCCCGCCCCTCCAGTACCGTATAACACCGGAAAGTGCTGTAAGTGGATCAACATCTTTAATAGATCCCCGATTTTTTGAAGAAGTCGGATATCTGGGTATGAATCTGGGTATAAATCCCCACAAAAACGGACTCCTGCCTTCGTTCAACTGTTAAGAAGCTACTGAGAAATGGGAATTCTCAGCAGACGCAATAACCGATTTAAGGGTGATTCTAGCCTGAGTTTAAAGGCTAGGATCTGGGTGCTTTGAAGTTTGTTAAAATTGTTATCACTGACTAGAATTAAGGAAGTTTGTCCATCAGGTAGTTTTGGACCAAGGGTTAAGCCTTCTATGTTGTCTAAAGCTACATCGAGAGTCTGTAAATCTAAGAGTAGTTTTTTCTCTACAGGTTTGATTTTGTTGATGTCAATGTTTGAAAGGCTGTTAATATCATGAATATCATCAGCATTTTCTAGGGAAACCTGAAACAAAGAAACCGCAAATCCCAAACCCGTAAAAGTTCTTTCTATACTCAGTAAATGTCCTTGATTATCTAAAGAAAGTAAATCTGGTAATCCACTGTCAAATCTGCCTGTAAAATTGAATAGCGGTGTAACTGGTTCTGTGATATACAGAAATTCTTTTTCCGGTTGGTTGGTGGCTAGGTTATATTGCACAATGCGACAAGGACTTCCAAAGCCAGGTTTTGCCGCTGCACCATCCTGAATGAGTGCGTTTTCAGTCGCTGTAAATAATGATTGATTATTTTCTGAGATGGTGAGGCTTTCAAAAGCTAAGTTATTACGTATACCCTGCTGACTTTTTGGAACTGACAAAAATTTATCTGGTATGGGTAATGTGGTAATAGCTTGGCCAGAAGCAAGGGAAAATTCTTTAATAAAAGGATTGATTGATTTTTGCACATCTCCTTCAGAAGCAACGAATACAGTGGCTTTGTTAGTTACAGCAATACCTTCTGTATCGGTTTCACTAGGAGGAAATTTTTGATTATTTTCATTTAATAAGGTGGTGACAGCTACGGGAATAACTCCATCTTTGGTTAATTTTCCTGTGCTGAGGTCAATTTTTAAGGTATAAAATCGAGTAGGTGCTTTTTGCCCTCTATCGTCAGAAATTGCATAATAAAGATCATTTTTAGCATCATAAGTAATTCCTGATAATCCTCCTAGTTCGGTTTTTTGGAAAGAGTATCCTGTGGGTAAGGTGGCTGCACCAATAAATTCTATATCCGTTATTTTAACTGTTGCTGAGGCAATATTACTGAAGAATATACCAATAATACTGCTAATGATAATGCTAATCGTCAAGTAAATAATGAATAATGGTTTTCTGATTTTTTTCATTAGTTGCATGGATTATTAATTTTCATTATTAATTTTCATTATTAATTCTCATGAAAATAATTGTAATTTGAGCTAATTTTTTCTCCTGAATCCTTGTTCGCGAAGCGTGGCGAAGCCATTCTCCTGACTCCTTGGCAAATTACGCTAATTTTCTAGTATATTCGGTTTGGAAAAAATTAACTAGCCAATCTTTAACTTTGCGGGTAGCACGACAGTCATCTTCGTTGTACCGTTGGATCAGTTCCAGAAAATGGCGATCGCCTGTTTCTAACCATTGATCATACCAATAAATACACTTAGCACCACTAGCTTCTTGATCACGCCATTCAAATCCTAACCAACGTGCGATCGCTTTGAGGGCATAACTTTCTATTGGTAAGGCAACACTTTCTGTTAATTGTTCATAAATATCTACAAATCTAGTCATTATAGGTTCAATTAAGGAATAAGGTGTACAATAAAGTTTCCCTAGTTTTTTCACTGTCTCGACTTCATAATTACAAAAATGGTAAATTGGTGCTTGGGGATATTGGCCAACTAAATCTAAAAATTGCTGCCAAATTAGGTTTTCTTGAGTTGGTGTTTCTGCTAAAAATGAATAAAACTTTTCTGTATTATTTTCTCTATCAACTACTAAAACCCCCAACAGATAATTTAAATTTAAATCCGGTTGGGCTTCAATATCAAAATATAACTCAATAGGGGCGGTAAATGTGAGTTTTTCTGCTGGTAAAGCAAAGGGTAAAATTAAAGGAGTTTTTGCTAATGTTGATTTTGCTTGTAATATTAATTTAGATGCTACTTGAGTATCAAAACCAGTGACATTTTCTAAAGTGCTGGGATTGGTGTTAGCGAGTGCTTCTAAAGTAGTAGTAGATAATGCTTGTAGTTGAGTGTAGCGAATTGGTGTCACACCTGGTAACAGTGAAAGATGTTGCTGAGATTGGGCGATCGCATAACAATGATTATACCAGTGACACAGATGGCATTTTTGACGGGCAATAAATACCTCTGGTGCTTCTGGCGACTCTACCACTTGAATATACTCCGCCAAAATATCCAGCATTTGTGGTGTCCATTTATCCAAGTCTACCACATAAGTTGTATCTTTATTCCGCAAGATTAACCAAGCTTCTGCTAGTGTTACTTCCTGTAATGCTCCCAAAATTTCTGCGTGAAAAGCAGCTATAACCTGATATTCTTGTTTGGGACGTTTACCTAGTTGAATATCCACAGGAACATAAACCCAGTCTCCAAAACTGGATTTTCCAGGCTGTTTGACAAGTAAATCTGGACGACTCAGTAAAGTATATTCATCTTCATAAGTGGCTAATAATACAGAATGATGTATATACTCTACACCTTGCTGCATCAGTTCTATCGTGGCTGCTGCACCTGCTTCCCAGTTTCCTGGAGGAAAAACAGGTTTGTGATATGACAGGTTATGAATTATACTTTTCTGATGAGCAATTTTATCCTGTTGCACTTTTACCAACAACTCATGGGGAATATCTCGCTGGCTATAGTCACCATGAGTATCTAAAAAAGGCCGTCGCTTACAGCGTTGATATTGGAGTAGGAGTTCAGCATTAATGATCATTCATTTAAGTTAACAACAATTGGGATATTTTGGGAGTCAGGAGTCAGGAGTCAGGAGTCAGGAGAGAAGAATATTATGAATAAATAGGGGGTTAAATAGGGGTTTTTATGCTCAATTTTCGGATTTAACATTTTAAATTTCCCATCCAAAATCTCAAATCCAAAATCCCAAATCTAAAATCCAAAATCCAAAATCCAAAATCCAAAATCTCAAATTGATATGTTATATCACCATCGGCAAAAATTTCCAGCTTTAGGGAACAAGATTTATTTTAATTATGGCGGACAAGGACCAATGCCTCAAGGGGCGATGGATGCTATCAGCCAAACTCAAGCGCATATTCAGGAAATAGGACCTTTTGGTACGGAAGCTTATCGCTGGATATCTCCCCAAATGCAATCTGTAAGGGAGGCGATCGCCTCTACCTTAAATGTACCATCTGACACTATCACCCTCACAGGTAATGTCACCATTGGTTGTAATATCGGAATGTGGGGTATTAATTGGCAAGCTGGTGATCATTTACTGCTTTCTGACTGTGAACATCCCGGAGTGATTGCCACATCCCAAGAAATTAGTCGTAGATTCGCTGTAGAAGTTTCCACTTGTCAACTCATGGCGACTTTAAACGAGGGTGATCCTGTCAGTGTTATTGCTGAAAACCTCTGCCCCAATACTCGGCTGGTAGTTTTAAGTCATGTGTTGTGGAATACTGGCCAAGTTTTGCCTATTGACAAAATCACAGAAATATGCAGAAAAAATAATTCTTTGTTGTTGGTAGATGCGGCTCAATCAGTGGGAGTTCTACCTTTAAATCTAACAGAATTGGGGGTAGATTTCTATGCTTTTACTGGACATAAATGGTTATGCGGTCCTGCGGGCGTAGGAGGTTTGTATGTACGAACCGAAGCACGGGAAATGTTGCAGCCAACATTTATAGGTTTAGATGGAGTCATCACCAATAATCAAGCACAACCAATTAATTGGCAACCAGATGGGCGACGATATGAAGTGTCTACCTTAGCAACTCCATTATATATTGCTTTAAAGGAAGCGATCGCCATTCATCATCAATGGGGAACAGCAGAGGAAAGATATCAGCAAATTTGCAGAAACAGTGAGTATCTTTGGCAAAAGTTGATAGAATTACCTAATGTCAAATGTTTAAAAAATTCCCCTCCCCAAAGCGGTTTAGTTTCCTTTTTGCTAACCAATAATCAGCCGAGTTTAAAATTAGTACAGTTTTTAGAATCACAAAAAATCTTAACTCGCACAATTGCCAATCCTAATTGTATTCGGGTAAGTGTTCATTACCTCACCTTAGAATCAGAAATTGACCAATTAATAGCAGCAATTAAAGAATTTTCTCATCTGTAGATAAGTAAGTGGGCATTAAAAATTGTCGTTATGATAAGGGAACAGGGAACAGAGAAGAGGGGGACATTTTAATTTGCGTTACAGTTACATATTTCCGTTTTTTTCTGTTCACTTACTTATACTTGTGTGAAAATTTTTACCCAATCACCAATCACTAATCACTAATCACCTCATCTATGAACCGTCCAATTTTATATATAACCATTACTAACCACGGCTTTGGCCATGCTACCCGCACCGCATCAATAGCAGCAACAATTCAAAAATTATGTCCAGAAGTGCTGTTAATTATTGTGACAACTGCACCTCGATGGTTGCTGGAATCCTACATCAAAGGTGATTTTATTCTGCGTCAACGTGCTTTTGATTTAGGTGTAGTTCAAGCTGACAGTTTGACAATGGATAAAGCAGCAACCTTAGACAAGTTAAGAGAAATTAAAAAAAATCAAAATTCGTTAATTGCTTCGGAAGTTAATTTTCTTCGCCAAAATCGTGTTAACCTCATATTGGCAGATATTCCTTTTCTGGCGGCTGGGTTTGGGAAAGCAGCAAACATTCCCTGTTGGATGATAAGTAACTTTAGTTGGGACTTTATTTATCAAGATTGGGGAGGAGAATTTACAGAAATTGCTGATTGGGTCAGTGATTGGTATACTAAAAGCGATCGCTTATTTCGTCTTCCCTTCCATACACCCATGTCTGCTTTTCCTAATATCATAGATGTGGGTTTAACAGGTGGTTCTCCCGGTTTCCCTATTGATGAAATCCGCACCATTTGGGGAATAACTACACCACCAGAAAAAACCATCTTGCTAACATTTGGAGGTTTAGGTTTACAAGCAATTCCTTATAATAATATTGAAAAATTTTCTGATTGGCAATTTATCACCTTTGATGCTTCCGCACCAGATTTACCTAACTTAATTAAAGTGCAAAATCGCCAATATCGTCCTGTTGATTTTATGCCAATTTGTAGCAGAGTAGTTTCTAAACCAGGGTACAGCACTTTTGCAGAAGCTACACTTCTAGGACTTCCTATTATTACCATCCCGCGTCATGACTTTGCGGAAGCTGATTTGCTATTAGAAGGAATTAAGAATTACAACCACCATCAAATTATCACACCAACAGAATTTTTTGATGGAACTTGGGATTTTCTTCATGACTTACCCCAACCGCCAAAACAACCACAACCCATAGCTAAAAATGGTAATGAAACTATAGCCAAAGCAGTGATAGATTATTTGAAGTCAATTTAACTAAAATTACTGAAACACTCCCAACCTAAAATCCAAAATCCAAAATCCAAAATCCAAAATCCAAAATTATTATGACACACTATCAAAAATTACTGAGAATTTCCACAACTGGCAAATCCTTTCAGAATATTACATCAAAAGTTGCCACCATAGTCGCAGAGTCTGGCGTGAAAACTGGACTTTGCACCTTATTTTTGCGTCACACTTCAGCCAGTCTAATCATTCAGGAAAATGCTGATCCTGATGTGTTAATGGATTTAGCAAATTTTATGGCTAAATTAGTACCAGAAGGCAACTATTATATCCATGATGCCGAAGGTGTTGATGATATGCCAGGACACATCCGCACAGTTTTAACTCATACCTCAGAAAACATCCCCATTAATAATGGTCATCTAGTTTTGGGAACATGGCAAGGTATTTACATTTGGGAACATCGCCAGCATAATCATACCAGAGAGTTGGTAGTTCACATTTGGGGATAATAAATGATAATAACTGATAATTATTTTACCCAAAATTAAGAAAATACAAAATTCTCTCTCTCAAAAAATATCAAAATATATTCATATACAAAATAGTCCACTTATCTGCTAAATTTACCAGTTTCACCATAGCTGAATTTGGGCTAAAATGGTTTAATCATCCTACTTAAATAAAATTACTTAAAATAATAAGTGAAAATATCTAATGAAAATTACTGATTTAATCACCTGGTTTGAAGAATGGGCAAATCCCGCTTGGTGTGAAAGCTGGGATAATTGTGGCTGGCAAATTGAGCCTGGTGTGTTAGAGGAAGAAGCACGGGTATTAGTGTGTTTAACTCCGACTTTAGCAGTGATGGCAGAAGCGATCGCTCTCAACGCTAATCTGATTTTTGCCCATCATCCCCTGATTTTTAATCCCCCCAAATCTCTACGCAGTGGGGAAGCACTAGCAGAAATGGTAAGGTTAGCTTTTACTCACAATATCGGTATCTACAGCGCCCACACAAATTTCGACCAGGTAAATGATGGCACGGCGGATGTCTTGGCACAAATGTTACACTTGCAAGCGGTATCTCCCATAGTTCCCACCCAATCTGGTTTAGGATATGGAAGGGTAGGAATGTTAGAACCAGCTTTAACATTGCAAGAATTACTCTCTACAATTCAAACTCAACTTTATCCCCCAAAATTGATTTTTTCCCCCGCAGCGAATTTACAACAGCAAATTTCACGAGTTGCTGTTTTGGGCGGATCGGGAGCAGGTTTTATTTCCGCAGTCGTGAAAACCAAAGCCCAAGCCTATCTCACCGCTGATTGTAAATTTCATCAATTCCAAGAAAGTAGAGATCAAGGATTAATTTTAATTGATGCTGGACATTATGCCACTGAACGCCCAGCGTGCGATCGCTTGGTACAAAAATTCCAATCACTAAATTTAAATTGGGTGCAGTTAAGTCAACAGGATGAAGATTTCCGCCAATTTTTACCGTGAGCAAAGATTTTTTAAGTTGTCATTTTAGATACTAAGTTTTCCTTCCTTCATACAATCCTCATTGTATAATTCCATACTTACAACATTATTGACGAAATTTGAATAATTGTATTTTTTGAAACTTAACATTTTTCAGTGCGTAGATAAAAGCCTTTAATTATAAAGGATTTCTGTTTTTTAATCGTGATTGAGGTAACAACTTTTCCCCTACTGTGGTTCTGTTTTGCGTAAGTCCTGTAAGTTTTCGGTTTATTCAGTAAAACCTAGATTGAATTATTAAAGCTTAATATACAAATAATCATCATTATATTTTTATTGATGGATGTACCTAAATTGAAATTTGTAAAAACTCAGCGAATTAATAACGAGTAATAAATTTTGCTAATTTATGAATATCACCAAGAAAAAATTGCCAGCAAAAAAAATTCCTAATCCTGAAATATCGCCATATTTGCGCCACTGACAAGCAAAATGCCCGTATTACACCTCATGCTACAGATCAAAACTGAAAACTCTTGGGTGATTGTTGTTTAAAACCATGAAGTTAAGTCTGAGAATGAGTTAAGATCAAATACATTAGGGTTAAAAGTACATCCGAGTCACCAGACTTCCTAGAAATGCCAATGACTACAAGTAGGCAACTAAAACAACCGCAATTAACGCTTATTTTGCAGTACAATTTATTACAGGATGGTAATAAGGAAACACCACCAAGTATTCACCAGGTTAGGAAAAATCCAGAAATGTTTAACTTCTATGAAGTAGAAATGATCTAGCATTGCCTCAAAAGAGATTGAGTTCAACTCCAGGAGTAACCATTGGTTTATAACCCAAAAATTCCTTATATTGACTACCACCACCGAGTCGTTGTGAGATTGGGTTACTAGACACAATACTTCACCAAGCATGAAATTGAACTCTTTAAGGCATTTCTAACCGGGGTAAAACCCAGATTTTCACAAGTTTAACTACGTTGTTTAAAAAGGCAGAAGTAGTACATGCTACACCGCAAGATTTATCAACTGTGTTGCGACGGGCGGGAGGTATGTGTTTTTTTGCGGGATCAGCAACGCTGGATAGAGCGGGCCCGCATTATAGATATAGAGGGTGATCTAGTGACTCTACGCTATGAAACAGACGAAGAAGACGAAGTTTGTTCTTGGGAAGAGATGGTTCGCCTAGAAAGCATTGGCTCGGTAACGCAAAAATTAGCTTCCGTACCACGGGGTAATGTAGAACCTCTCATGACTGAAGATTGTCCTGAATCGGAACGTATCCGTAACCGTTTTACTGACTTGAATCCCGACTAATAACTCTTTGTCTACCCAAAAATTACCATTTAGGGACTAGGGAAAGAAAATTTTAGATTTTAGATTTTAGATTTTGGATTTTGGATTGCAAGTAATTCAAACACAATCCAAAATCCAAAATCCAGCAATCCTAACTCCTATTCAGGATTCTAGATCAGATAAACGTTCAAAGGCAGGACAATAACCTTCCAGGGTAACTTTAAAGTTATACAATGGGGCTGCGGGATTCCAACACCGTTGCCCCCTCTGGTATTTGCACGTACCACAACACTCTAAATCTGACCAGGTATAGGGGTGCTTACTACGGGCTGCATCTAAGCTGTTTTGATTCAGTAGTTCTCGTTGAGACAACCCTCTTAATACCAGTTCTTCCCCTTGCCAACGGGCTTCTATTAAACCAGTATCCGCAAATTGCTGCCAACGCGAATCCTCTGTAATTGCTTCTGGTAGGGTGATTGTAATGACTGTTTCTAATTCCGTTAACTCCCCTTCATAATTAGTTTCTGGGGCGGAAGGTTGTAAAAATGTTTCACCAATGGGCAATTCTACCAAAATTCCCGCTGCTGGGGAATGAAGATGATAACGATTTTGTAACTCGTCTAAACTGGTTAGGTCAGCTAAGTAAGCAGGAGAACCGTGGATAAAAACCACGTGCTGGGGTCGTAAATTATGAATTAATTGAGTTGTTCCTGGTCCATCACTATGTTGAGCCAAAAGATAGCTTTCTATGGTGGTTGCTGCGGGATATTCTGGATTAACTTTGATATCTATTTTTTCTGGCAGGAGAATGAGCCAGGGTCCTGTGTTGGGTTGACAATATTTACTTAAATCCGCTGTGGAGTCAGTGAGGACAATACAAGGTGAACTGCCTAAAGTAGTCAAATCTTCTACTTTTAAGCGTCGCACACGGGGACGTACCCTTTCATCCCAAAATAAAGGTTGATGACGGGCAAAATTCTGAACTGACGCGGGAAGATGGGGTAAAAGTTCTAAATAAGCATCACAACCAGCAGCTACATTACCATCAACCCAAATATCTAAATCTCGGCCAGTAAAATGATGATGAGAACGTAACAACATCAACAATTCTTGACCTAAGCCTAAAGCCGGGGTGGGTAAAATAATAGAACAGTGATCAGCTATGGCGCGGTTAATTCTTTCCGCTAGTTGATTTTCTTGGTTGCGGCGGTGGGGATGACGGGATGTTCCATAACTGCCTTCAATTAACAGAACATCTAAATGTAAACCTCTTAACTCTTCTAAGCGCAACCCATCTACTAGGCGAGAATTGGAGAGGAAAAAATCTCCTGTGTACAGTAGTTTATAATCACGGTGCGGGGTGTGGTAGGTGAGAAGAATAGCCACAGCACCGGGAAGATGACCTGCGGGAAATAATTCCACAACTAAATTTTCTTGTATTTCTATAGGCGATCGCAAAGGTAACGCCTGACAAAAGGAAGGAATTTCTTCCGGTGTTTCTTTCGGCCAATTTAACGGTAATAACTTGCTAGTCACCTCACTAGCATAAATAGGTAACAGAGGAAAAGCTTGATTTAGTGCCAGCAAACCCCTAGCATGATCTGGGTGAGCATGACTAACCAAAACTAAATCTGCTGGTAATGGTGAACTACCCTTTTGTGCTGATTTAGTTATTTCTCTTGTCAGAGATGAAATATCCCCCAAACCGCAATCTAACAAAATGCGGTGGGGACCCATGCGTATTAATAGACAGACACCTTCATCTTCATGCTGAACACTATAGGGCAGACATTCTAATTCATTAGCTGCATCCCCAGGATCAGGACGAGACGATACGGATAGATCATCCCTCATGCGCTCTAACTCTGGTTAATGTGCAGATTAATGTGCAGAACCGTTGCCATGATAGTTGTCTGAATCATAAAAGCCATTTTTTGTACCGAAAAATAAGCACGCAAAGGTAAAGATAACAGTGAATCCTACTAAAATCAGCTTAACATCCATCGGTTTACCCTCGTTGATGAAACTAATTTTTATAGTAATAGTGTGATTATCTATTTGGGCAGAATCGCTAGAAAATCTTTACTTTAGTTGGTAATTGGTAATTGGTAATTGGTAATTGGTGATTGGTGATTGGTGATTGGTGATTGGTGATTGGTAATTGGTAATTGGTAATTGATAATTGGTAATTGGTAATTGGGAAACATAAAATTGATTACCCAGTCACCAGTCACCTGTCACCTTAAAATACAACTTCCTGACCTCGTTCTGTAAAACGGACATCTTTGATGTTCCATTGGGGGTTACTGGTGAGGGTTTTACGGAGACTTCCAAATAAAGCGAACTGTTCACAGCTAGAAAGAGAAACTATTTGCCGCTTGGAATAAGGATCAATTCGTAAATCAATTGTTGCAACTCCATTATCAACATTAACACGATATCCGACTATGCTGAAATCTGCTGTATCCCGTTCCTGTAAGATTTTGCCTACAGCTTCGTTAACTGGTTCGTCGGCTGATACTGAAGTTTGTTTAGAAACATAATCTTGACATTGAGCATCACTTGTGTATAGGGTAACTTGAGTAGTTTTACCAAAAACAGCTTTAGAAGTTGCATCTGGAGAGGGTTGGTTGGAAAATGGTTGAGATGTTGGAGAATTTTGGGGAGTTGGGGAAACTGTATTGTTTGGTGTTGGTGTTGAAGTTGTATTATCAGAAATATCGCTAGAAGTACAACTGCTGATGCCGGTGCCAACTGCTAATAAAATTACGGGTAAAATATATTTTATCTTAGTGTTCATATTAGTGTTCATAAGTAATGTTTTGGGGCTGGATTAACTAGACTAATCTTACTAATTTGTCTATATAGAAAATATAGTTACAAAACTAAGTAAGAGGTTTCTGCAAGTTCTCAGATAGATACATTAACTCTAAAAGCAAATCTGGGACTATTAGCGGAAATTTTTATTTTTATGTAAGCATTCAGCCGTCAGCTATCAGCTATCAGCAAAACTCATAAAAAACACAAATCTCAGCCTGTAAATTTCTCTGCTTAAAGCCTATGTATCTAGTAAAATTATAATTTTATTGGCAGCTAGTCTACTTACATCTCAAAGCTGATTACTGATTACTGATATAGGACTCCTATTTGATTTTTGAACAGAACTCAGTACATACTGAAAGCCTTCTTTCCTGTTCCCTGTTCCCTGCGATGCACTGAGCTTGTCGAAGTGTTCCCTGTTCCCTGCCTCCACGAACAATTCATGAATCAAATCGGATCACTATAGCTGAAGACTTACATTTTTATTAATTATGGAGAAATTTATATAAATGGTACAACCGCGCAAACAATTTGCTCAACATTGGTTAAAAAGTGAAAAGGCTCTTAACGCTATTGTTAAAGCAGCCGACTGTCAAGAAGATGATAGGATTTTGGAAATTGGTCCGGGTACAGGAATTTTAACTAAGCGTTTATTACCTTTAGTTTATTCTTTGGTTGCTGTTGAGATTGATAGAGATTTGTGTAAATTACTGGTAAAACAACTAGGTGAAAGAGAAAATTTTTTACTGCTGCAAGGGGATTTTCTCACTCTTGATGTAGCTTCTCAATTAACAGCTTTTCCTAAGTTTCAAAAGCAAAATAAAGTTGTTGCCAATATTCCCTATAATATTACAGGTCCAATTATTGAAAAGTTACTGGGTACTATTGCTAACCCCAATCCTGAACCTTATGATTCTATTGTGTTACTGATTCAGAAAGAAGTAGCAGAAAGATTATATGCTAAACCAGGTTCAAGAACTTTTGGAGCGTTGTCGGTGCGGGTGCAGTATTTGGCAGATTGTGAGTTGATTTGTACAGTTCCCGCTGGTGCATTTTATCCACCACCAAAAGTTGATTCTGCTGTGGTGCGCTTAGTCCCCCGACAGAGAGAAATTACCGCTAATGACCCCAAAAAGTTGGAAAATCTGGTTAAATTAGGGTTTGGGGCAAAGCGGAAAATGTTAAGAAATAACTTGCAATCGGTAATTGAGCGCGATCGCTTGACCCAATTACTGGAACAATTAAATATTAATCCCCAATCTCGCGCCGAAGACCTCAGCGTTACACAATGGGTATCACTGGTAAATTCAGTGAACAGTGAACAGGTGACAGGTGACAGTGAATAAGCAGGGGGGTAGGGAGCAGGGGGAGGTTAATAACCTAATTACCAATTACCAATTACCAATTACCAATTACCACTTATATGCGTTCTTATAGCTTAATTGCACCTGCGAAAATTAACTTATATTTAGAAATCATCGGCGATCGCCCTGATGGATATCATGAGTTAGCCATGATACTCCAAAGCATTGACCTTGCAGATCAAATTGATTTACACGCTGCAAGTACAGAAGCGATTCGCGTTTATTGTAATCATCCCCAAGTACCTACAGATAACAGTAATTTAGCATACCGAGCCGCTGCACTAATGGCCAAGAAATTTCCTGATGCTTTTAGTAATTTTGGTGGGATTGATATTACTGTGAAAAAAAACATTCCTGTTGCTGCGGGTTTAGCTGGAGGTTCGACAAATGCAGCAGCGGTGTTAGTGGGTATAGATTTGATGTGGAATTTGGGATTAACTCAATCAGAATTAGAAGAATTAGGCGCACAACTCGGTTCAGATGTGCCATTTTGTATTTCTGGGGGAACAGTAATTGCTACTGGTAGAGGTGAAAAACTTTCTCCTTTACCTAGTTTAGATCACATATATATAGTATTAGCTAAATATCGCAGTTTGGAAGTTTCCACAGCTTGGGCTTATAAAACCTATCGGCAAGTATTTGGTAGTACCTATATGACAAATACTGAAGATTTAGCGGCTCGTGCTAGTGCAGTGCATTCGGCAGAAATTGTCAAAGCTATCGTCAATAAAGATGCAGCAGAAATCGCCAACAAAATGCACAATGATTTAGAAAAAGTGGTATTACCTTCTTATTCTCAAGTATTACAATTGCGAGAATTATTTGCTGCTCAAGAAGGAGTTTTAGGCACAATGATGTCAGGTTCTGGACCTTCTGTATTTGCCATTGTGCAATCAAAAGCACAAGCAGAAATAGTTAAGGAAAGGATCAGAGAAGCAATTCCTGATGAGGATTTAGAATTGTTTGTAACTCAGACAATTGGCAATGGGATTCAGATATTAAAGTAAACAGGGAACAGGGAACAGGTGACAGGTGACAGGTGACAGTTAAGAGTTTTTAACAACTACCAATTACCGATTACCAATTACCAATTACCAATGAGCAAATTATGAACGAACCCAAAGTTAAAGAAAAAGAAAAAGAGACTCCCGGACAAGTTCCACCAACACCATTAAGGTGTATAACTGGGGCGACAATTTCGGGAGGAATGGCATTTGCGATGTATTCTTTAATGATAGCGATCGCTACCACTTTTGCTAATAAACCTATTCATTCTGATAACCAAATTGTCCTCAATATCGCCTCCGCTGTTCGTACTTTAGTGGTGGGTGTGGTGGCTTTGGGAACGGGGATATTTGGTATAGTAGCCTTGGGTTTGTTAGCCTTGGCTATACAATTATTAATCCAACAGTTTACAACCTCTAAAAATTGACAATTGTCCATTATTCTGATATTAACAAGAAACAGGGTTTGTTAATTGAGAACGAGATTTGAGAAATTTGAGGTTTGCAGATGCGGAAACCTGAAGTAATTGATTTTGTTTTCTCCAAAGAGTCGGCGATAATTTGTGATGGTGACTAAACTGGCGAGAAAAATGACAAGAATTTTGATAGCCTATTTTGGTAGCAATTTCTTCA
Organism: Sphaerospermopsis torques-reginae ITEP-024; assembly: GCF_019598945.1. Lineage (NCBI taxonomy): Bacteria > Bacillati > Cyanobacteriota > Cyanophyceae > Nostocales > Aphanizomenonaceae > Sphaerospermopsis > Sphaerospermopsis torques-reginae. The sequence continues at coordinate 746,979 of NZ_CP080598.1, forward strand.
ATTGTCAAATTCGTACTTTTTAGTAAAGAACACGCTTCGGCCATACGACGTTTAACTATCCAAGTATTAACACTTTTTCCCGTTTGTTTGGATACTTGGTTAGTTAAATAAGCTGGAGAATAGCCAACAGCTTCCGCAACATCTGATAAAGTAATACCTTGGTGATAATGAGCCTCAATATAGTCAAAAACTTTTTGCAGGTGGGAAATCTTAGGGAAGATTAACTCTGAATTTCCTAATGTAGCTGGAAGTTCTGAAACTTTTGGCGAAACTTGATGAGAGTTCTGACTATACCAGGATCTGAGCAAAGATTGTTTTTCTAATCGAATAGAAATTGCTTTTAGCAACTCATCGACAGTAGCAGGTTTACTTAAATAATCATCTGCTCCCAACTCCATTCCTGTTCTCATAGAAGCCTTAGAATTACTTGCTGTGAGAAAAATAAAAGGAATAATTGCTGTGAGAGGATTTTGACGTAGCTGAGTTAAAACACTGTAACCATCCATAACTGGCATGAGCAGATCACAAATTACCAAATCAGGTAAATTTTCTTCTGCTTGCCGAATACCAACTTGACCATTTTCTGCTCCTATCGTAACAAAACCTTCAGCCTCAAGACTGTCTAAGAAGAGATTGCGGGTAATAGCATCATCTTCAATTACAAGAATTGTTTTCGACGATTCGCGTATCATTTTGAAACCAATAAAAGTTGTCAGAGAGAATGATTAATAGCAATTGATAATTGATAATTGATAATTGATAATTGACACAGCAGTTTCGACGTAAATGAAGTACAAATTTACATCACAAAGCCTGACACCAAAAGGATTTCCAAGCTGATAGCTGACTGCTGATAGCTGAAAGCTGCTGTAATTCATCCTGCAAAAGACTCTTGCCCTTTTTTCTATGAAATGGGAAATATGGGAACTGATGGTAGAACTAAGGTAAATGTAGTACCGACACCCACTTGACTAACCATTGTGATTTGACCTCCATATAAATCAACTAGATTTTTGACAATTGATAAGCCTAGTCCTGTTCCCGAAGTATTATCAACATTGCTACCTCGATAAAACGGTTCAAAAAGTCTTTGTTGGTCTATTTCGGGAATACCAATACCTTTATCTTTAACCTGAAACTGTATTTTTTCTTGGTGACAGGAAACAGTTAAGTCCACCACACTACTAGGGGGAGAATATTTAATTGCATTGTCTAGCAAGTTATTCAAAATTGGTTTCAGTATTTTTTGGTCAATCCATACGTCTAAACAGTTGCCTTTACTCTGAAAATTAATATATTTATTACTATCAATGATTACCATTTGTGTAATTAAATCTTGACAAAATTTCACAATATTAACCTTTTGCGGCTCAACTATAATTTGCGCTGATTCTGCTTTAGATAATAATAAAATATTATCTAATACCTGATTGATTTGTTCAACTGCTGTTTGAATGTGTTCAATAAATATTAATTTCTTGTCTGTTTCCCATTTATCTATATGTCGTTTGAGTAAGCTATTGGAAAATGAAATAACATTGAGTGGTGTCCGAAATTCATGGCAGAGTATACCCACAAGATTAGCTCGAATTTTACTGATTTCTTGTGCTTGTTCTAAAGCCTGATGCAATTCCAATTGTGCAAATTTATAATCTGTGATATCAGTAGCCGTAAGGACTTCAACTTCTTGACCATCAAAATCTACCCCTCCATCAAAGCGAGTCATGGCAACATCTAACCATCGTTCTTTACCATCTTTGGTAATAATATTTATCTCCTGATATTCAAATTCCAAGTTAGTTGTTTCTGGAGGTTTAGATGTGCGACTTTTGATAAGTTGGTTAAAATCAAAGTCTGCTAATAGTTCCTTTTTTGTATAACCGGTGAGTAATTCCGCCGCAGAATTGACATAGTAAATTTTTCTACCTTGAATTAGGAAAATACCAGCCTTTGTAGCTTCTAGTAAGGTGCAAAATCTAGACTCTCTGAGTTGCAGTAAGTTATCAATATGTTGAGGTTGAATGTTATTACCTTCCTGTTGTACATTGTTGACATAAAGAAACTGCGCGGTTTCTCCTAAACAAAAAGCAGCCTCTATAGTTTGATTAATGAGAAAATCTGCAATTTTCAACTCCAAGCTTGGCTGTAAATTCCATTTTGAGTTGACTTTTGCTAACCCGGAATCCCCAGAAATCATATCACTATTTACTCCAGAGTCTTAGTTAATAGTATGGATGGTATTAAGTCAATAGTTCAATCAAACTTCAAAATTCATAAACATTGATGATGCTATGAATTTGTCAGTCCGATTGAATTTAGTTCTAATCTTAACAATAAAGAAATCATCATTTCAATTTTGTTGCATATATAAGTGTCAGTTATTCCTAAATTAAGTATTTTTTTGGTGAAAATAAAATACCATAATTTCAATTTTGAACTTTAAAAGAATCCCAGGTAATATTTTTAGTTAACTCCCCCACAAAATTTGTTAAAAATTTGAGAGTCTACTGATAAGACTACATTCTGGAAACTATAAAAAACTTTCATATCAAATGTAATAGATATGGATTTTACCTAGATTATCGAAAAATCGGCTGGAAAACCGGACTTCTTGCAAAGTTTTTGCAGCCGGGTATAAATCCCCATGACAGAAACAGCCTCTTCTGTCTGCGTTAAGTTTCAGAAATTTGCTCAATTGGGAACATTATCTAAGAATGTAATAAATTTACCATAGGAAGGATTTAACTATATCTAAATACGCCAAGTCATCCTTCCTATGGAAGAAATTTCTGTAGAAAAAACCTGTAAGTAACGAAACCTCTTACCAAAGACATATAAATTGTAAATTAAGAATGTGTTGAGGTATACAAAATATAAAATACTGATTCCATCGTCAAAAATCATCCTTAGAAATACAAGCTATCAGAGTGAAGGATCATCAAAAAAATGCAAGAGCGAAAAAATAGACAAATCGATCAAAAAATAGTTCATTTATCCGGTGTGAAACTTTGAGTAGGCTTAATGAAAGAGATAACTTCTGCAAGAGGTTGAATCTGTATTGGTGGTTTTAGCTATATATCTCTTAAACCAGCAGTTACTCTAGCTGGTTCAATCTGCTCCCCAATGCGCATCAAAACAGAGAAAACCCTTGATATATGTTTATAAATTTTTCATCAGCAGGTGTTTGTCTCAGCATGATCTACTACTACTACTTCAAGTGTGCTGAGATTTTTGAAATATGAGGAAAAGCTGCCAAGCTATTGATTGAATTTCATTCACAAATAGGAGTGCATACCATGAGTCAAAACGTTGCTGATTATAATAGACAAATTAATAGGAAAATTAATACTGAACAAGTAGAACAAATAGTCAAGGCAATTATAGCTGGCAAGTATTCCTGGGCTTGTGTGCTGCTGTTGCGTTTTTCTGGACACAACCCTATTGACTATATACCCTACCGTACATATATCAGATTGCTCAAAAATAATTGCCTACTTGGTGGCTCTGGACAAGAGCAAACTGCTACTAAAAAAGAGGTAGAAATGTTTAACCTCAAATCCAGTTGGATTCATTTCTAATCAAACTCTAATTAATCCCAAAAATGAAGCTAGGTGTGGGTTTACTAGAAGTGTTTTCAGGTATTAGATATGTTTGGTAAACCCACATATTTGCACATTCTATTGATAATCGTTGATAATCGTTTCCCATCTCATAACCCAAAGATTAAGATTGAAAAATTCTGTCTTGTCCCAGATAGATTGGGCATAAGTTACTAGGATAAAAACGCAGTAGGGAATTTCTTAACTGTTAACTAATAATTATTAATTCATTCTCATCATGATTTACCCAATTTCTATGTCTAATAGTTCTCTGCAACCCATACTCAGAGAGATTGTATGGCAGAAAAAGCTAGAAGTTGCACAAATGCAACAAGAAATGTCTCTCGCGTCTTTGCAACGTCAATTAACTGCTGCTCCTACTGTTAGAGATTTCTTTACTGCTTTGCAACAGAGTGTTTATAAACCTAGTTTGATCGCAGAGGTTAAAAAAACATTCCCTAATCAAGATGTCGCTACACAAGATTTTGATCCTTTGTCCATAGCTAAATCCTATGAACGTAGTGGAGCAACTTGTATATCTGTTATGACTGATCAAAAGTTTTTTCATGGTGGTTTTGATCATCTGCGGATTATTCGACATCGCATAACATTACCTTTGTTGTGCAAAGATTTTATTCTTGATCCTTGTCAAATTTATTTAGCACGTGCAGCAGGTGCGGATGCAATTTTATTAATTGCTGCTATTCTTACAGATCAACAGATTAATAACTTTTTGCGGGTGATTCACTATTTGGGGATGAATGCTGTAGTTGAAGTTCACAATTTGAGTGAATTAGATCGGGTGATCAAGTTAGAAGATGTCCGCATTATCAGCATTAACAACCGCAGTTTAGAAGATTTTAGTGTTAATATTGGCACTACTCAGCAATTAATGGCAGCTAGGAGAACACATTTACAAAACTTAGGTATTTTGGTTGTCAGTGAATCGGGAATTGAAAGTTCTGCTGATTTATCTCTGATGTCAGATGCAGGTGTGAATGCAGTTTTGATGGGAGATTCTTTACTCAAACAAGAAGATTTAGAAACTGCTGTCAGTAGTTTATTTAAATCCAAAATTCCAATCTATAAAGACTTAGTGAAAAAAGGAGTTTAATAGGTGACTGCGAAAGAAAATTTTAGATTTTAGATTTTAGATTGGAATTGACAAAAATAATCCAAAATCCAAAATCTAAAATAAGTAACTCCTGACTGCTGAATGATTTAATTGATGAAATCTAGACTTTCACTACTTTTACAGTTTGCAAATTTGAATCAACACAACCGCTAATAAATCCCCCTGAAGACTGAATTTTTTGGAGATACTCTAAAGCTGTTTTTGTAATTAATTCCCCAGGCATTAATATCGGTATTCCTGGGGGATATGGACATATATTTTCTGCACAAATTCTATTTACTGTTTTCTCTAAAGGTAGGGTTTCACTATCAGCAAAAAAAGCCTCACGAGGCGAAATGCAGAAAACATGGTCAATTATAGCATCGTTACTATATTTACATATTTTGTACCGACTTGTCAATTGTGGTATCTGAGTTAATTTTTTAAACCCTTGTACTAATTCACCAATATCTGATTTATTGTTACCTAAGCTAATAATAAAAGTGAGATTTTGTAAGGATGAAAATTCTGGAGTTACACCCATTTCATTGAGCATATCTTCAGCATCAAAACCTGTTATTTCTAAGTTAGCAACATTTACAGTTAACCGGGTTTTATCCAACTCAAAAAAGCCCCCATTTTTAAGGGGGGTTGGGGGTATCTCTAAAACTGATAAACCTGGAATTTTACTAATTTCAATTCTTGCAATTTCCGCTAACTGCAAAGTTTGAAACATCAAAATTTCCCCATTAACTGCCATTTGTTGACGTGCAGCATCAAGAGAAGCTAAAAGAATAAAACTTGGACTTGTAGATTGAACTAATTGTAATGCTTTATTTAATCTATCAATATTAATTCTATTTCCTTGAATATGTAACATTGATGCTTGAGTCATTGCACCCAATGTTTTATGAATAGATTGTATTGTTAAATCTGCACCTGCGGTTAAAGCTGATGTGGGTAAATGTGGATGAAAATGAAAATGTGCGCCATGTGCTTCATCTACAATTAAAGGAATATTATATTGATGGGTAATTTGGGCAATACTTTTTAAATCTCCACACACACCGTAATAAGTTGGGTAAACCATTAACACAGCTTTAGCATCAGGATGTTGAGCTAAAGTTGCTTTTAAATCTTCCGGTTTAATACTATGGGCAATATCTAAATTTTCATCATATTCAGGATTGATAAAAATAGGAATTGCACCAGAAAGAATTAAAGCAGAAATCACAGAAAAATGGACATTTCTGGGCATAATTATTTTATCATTTACTCCGCAAGTAGCGATAATTGCGGCTTCAATGCCACAGGTAGAACCATTAACTAAAAAATAGGTTTTTTCCGCACCAAAAGCTGCTGCGGCTAATTCTTGTGCGGCTAAAATTGCGCTTTCAGGAGTGAATAAATTATCTAATTCGGCTAATTCTGTTAAATCAGCACGGAAGACATCTTTACCGATTAAATCGGTTAAAATTGGGGAAATTCCTGCACCGCGTTTGTGTCCAGGGGTGTAAAATGGTGCATGGGGACGGGAGATGGAAGTTTTGAGAGCATCAATGAGGGGGGTTTGGTTTTGGTTGAGCATTTTTGGGTTAATTTAGCGTTTAAGTTTCAAGGTAAAAAGTGATCAATTATCGCATATAATTAATTAATAGACTATATTAGGTTCTGATTAAACTCTATGCAGACTAAATTTACAACAGAAGAAGAAGTAACTTTTTTTGAGGAAGAAGAAGATCAGGAAATTGAGCCTGAATCTCAGAGTAACTTAATTCCTGAATTAAAGCAAATTAAAGAAATAGTTGTTTCTGGTAGTGATTGGACAACAGCAACAATACTTGATCAACTTGTTCGGGATAATATCCAATTAACTCCAAGATTTCAAAGACGAGATGCTTGGGATATAACTCGTAAAAGTAGATTTATCGAATCACTAATACTTGGATTTCCAGTACCACAAATAGTATTAGCTGTTAAGCCAAAAGAAAAAGGTAAATTTATCGTTCTTGATGGTAAACAAAGATTGTTAACTATTCTTCAATTTTATGGTAGAAGTGAAGATACTCCAAATAATGCTTTTGCTTTAAAAAATTTAGAGTTTAGACGTGATCTAATTGGACAAAAATATGAAGATTTAAGAAGTGATTTGTTTTTGAGTAGAGATGTTGATGATCTTGATAACCAGACTATCCGTACTATAGTTCTGCGAAATATAAAAAGTGAAAATTTCCTTTATAAGATTTTTCTGCGTTTGAATGTACAAAGTACACCTTTATCCGCACAAGAACTTAGACAAGCATTGCATCCTGGTTCGTTTATTAATTTCTTAGATGATCAATCAATTAAAAGTCAGGCTCTTAAAAAAATATTCAGATCACCAAATCCTGATTTTCGGATGCGAGATGTTGAATTACTATTACGTTACATAGGATTTCATTATTTTATATCTGAATATCGTGGAAATCTCAAAGCATTTCTTGATATGACTTGTGAAAATCTTAATAAAGATTGGGAAAAAATACATGATGATGTTGAAAATGCAGTTAATCAATTCGAGGAAGCAGTCGAAACAACTGTTAATATATTTGGAGAAAAAAACTTTTCTCGTATGTGGTTAAGCAGCGACAAGAAATATAGAAGAAACTTTAATAGAGCAATTTTAGATGTGATGGTGTTTTATTTTTCAGACGAAATCATAAGGCAATCTGCTGAACGAAATAAAGATAAAGTTCAGGAGGCTTTTAAAAAAATATGTTCATCAAACAACAGATTTAGAGAAGGTGTTGAAGGAACAACCAAGAACATTCGAGAAACTTACAATCGTTTGAGATTGTGGGGTGAAAGTCTATTAACAGTTTTAGATGTAGATTTTAACCTACCTGAACTTGTTGATAATCGGATAATTTTTAACGGGTTGAGGTAGGGTATTTATATAATATTATGCCAAAATCTGCTAGATTTAGGATTTTAACCAGGGAGTTAAATAGGTTAAAAAAGCAATTTCTACCTAAAATTAGTCCTATCGGTTTATATTCTGATAGACAGTTAGCGAGAACTCTGGCATATAGAGTTTTAGCTCATGCTGAAATTGAATCTTACTTGGAAGATAGAGCTTGGGAAGTTGCTCAAGATGCTAAAAAAGCTTGGGATAACTCAGGTGAAACTCGTTTAACTTTAATAAGTTTATTAGCATTCTCTGGTCAAATGATGGAAATACCTCCTGAAACACTGACACCAACTAAAGGAAATAAAAAGGTTTCATTAGATAAAATCAAGTTAAGTAAAAAAATAGATTCAGCAATCAAAAGTTTTAAGTGGGTTATTGATAATAATCATGGAGTCAAAGAAGCCAATATTTTGGCATTATTATTACCCATAGGGATAGATAGTGATGATTTAGATCCAGCGTGGCTTGCTATTATGGATACATTTGGTAAAGAAAGAGGGATTGTTGCACATACATCAGCTACATCATACATGACTGTTCAATTACCAGATCCGGCAACTGAACTAAATACGGTACTGCAAATTACTCAAGATCTTTTAAAAATTGATGAATTAATTAATACTTTAATGCAGTAAAATGTAAAATGTAATCACTAGAAAAAAAACAGGAAAAATGATATTCAAAGACATCAAATCTATCAAGCAAACACTATTCATCGGTATCAAATTCATCTCCATACCCTTAATTACTGCGGGAATGGGATTAGAAATATGGAACATCGAAACAATCACAACTAACAACCAATTACCAAATATATTAAATCCTGTTTTAATCCTTGCTCACATTGCCCTATCAGCGCATTTTGTTGAAGGAATCATCGCCGCTTTTTATGCACCTGCTCAAAATCATAACCCCATTAAATATGCAATTTATACATTTTTTGTTGGGACAGTTGGGTTATTAGAATTGTGGGAAAATCTTGATCCTTAAAATTTGAGTATAACCATTTAGGAAGATGCCAATAAATTAAGGTATCATCTAGCTTGGGAAAGTCCCATCATGCCAAAATGACTATGACTTATCCCTGTGCCATTTCCATACCCGAACCCCAAACCCTACCAAAACCCGAACCACCCCCACAACCAAACATTCCTCCTGCGTTCCCAGAACCAGTTCCCGAACCAGTTCCCGGACCTATTCCCCAACCCATACCCCAACCCATACCGCAAACAGTACCAGGACCAATTCCCCAAACCATCCCGAAACCTGTTTGAATTATTCTATAATTGCAATTCAACATCTAGAAATCTAAAATGCTAAGAGCCGGAATAGTCGGACTTCCCAACGTCGGAAAATCAACCTTATTTAACGCTGTAGTCGCTAATGCTAAAGCTGAAGCTGCTAACTTTCCTTTTTGTACCATTGAACCGAATGTCGGCGTTGTCGCAGTACCGGATGACCGGTTAAATGTTCTCGCCAAACTTGCCAATTCTGAACAAATTATACCTGCGCGTGTGGAATTTGTGGATATTGCTGGTTTGGTAAAAGGTGCAAGTCAAGGTGAAGGTTTGGGAAATCAATTTTTATCCCACATCCGCGAAGTTGATGCCATAGTTCATGTTGTGCGTTGTTTTGAAAATGATGATATCATTCATGTTGCCGGTTCTGTGGACCCAGTGCGAGATATTGAAACTATTAATTTAGAACTGGGTTTATCAGATTTAGCGCAAATTGAAAGACGCATTGAACGCACCCGTAAACAAGCACGCACCAGTAAAGATGCACAATTTGAAATTACTGTTTTGGAAAAATTAGCAGCAGCTTTAAATGAAGGTAAATCAGTCCGTCAAGTCAGTTTAAATGAAGAAGAAGCCGCCATTATTAAAGGCTTAGGACTACTTACAAATAAACCCATTATTTATGCTGCTAATGTTTCTGAAGATGACTTAGCAACGGGTAATAAATTTGTGGAAAAAGTGCGAGAAGTTGCATCACAAGAAAATGCTCAAGTTGTGATTGTTTCTGCACAAGTGGAAGCGGAATTAGTAGAATTGCCAGAAGAAGATAAAGCCGATTTTCTGGAATCTTTAGGTGTAAAAGAAGGCGGTTTAAAATCTTTAATTCGTGCTACTTATACTCTATTAGGTTTGCGGACATATTTCACTTCTGGTCCGAAAGAAACCCGTGCTTGGACTATTAATGCTGGAATGTCTGCACCTCAAGCAGCAGGTGTGATTCACTCTGATTTTGAACGGGGTTTTATTCGTGCAGAAACCGTTGCTTATGATGATTTAGTCACTCATGGTTCAATGAATGCTGCAAAGGAAAAAGGGTTAGTAAGAAGTGAAGGAAAGGAATATATTGTTAAAGAAGGGGATGTAATGTTATTCCGATTTAATGTTTAGGTAAAGAGGTGATAGGTGACAGGTGACAGGTGACAGATGAAATTCAGATCCCTGACTTCTCAAAATAGAATAATAAAAGAAGTCGGGGATCTCAATCTTCAAAATTAAAATTACGCATTATCAATTATCAATTATCAATTATCAATTATCAATTATCAATTATCAATTATCAATTATCAATTATCAATTATCAATTATTTTACGCAATACTGCCTCGTTTTCTCGCTTCTTTGTAAGAAATACCAATATTTTTTATACCAGCTTTAATCATTTCTCTTTCTAAAAGCGCAAAAAAATGGTTTCTATCGCCACCTCGAACTACAGCTTGATTATGCGCTTCCGCAATTGCCACAGGATAACCGTATCCTTTTTGTACTTGTGCTAACATTAAGCCTAATGCTTGATCTAACATTTGAGAATTATTTGCTACCCAAGCAGGAAACTCGATCCGGGAAATTTCCGTACCTACGTGAACATAACAAAAATAAATTGTTTGTTCTTCATAAAGTTGTAAAATCCTGTTATTACTGCGCCATAAGGGTCCTCTTTGTCCTGGTTTTAGTTGGGTTGTCCATAAAGTTGTGTCTCGTAAGTTTTCAAATTTTTTACATGGTACATGATCTAGTTGATCAGGGCAATAACTGATACAGTCAGGGACAGGGTAGGGACAAGCTAACAAGCGTAAAAAGTTTGTAGATTCCAGGTTACGGGCGGCGCTAAGATAACCAATGATGGGTATTTCAGCTTTGTGTAATTGTTTCCATGCTTCCAAAATCGGGGGTAAAATGCGATCGCGTGCATCCATCGGTAATTGATCTAAAAACCAGTATATTAACGAACCATCTACCATTGCTAAAGCGGGAATCTCGGTTTTTACACTACAAGCTAGTTCAGATAATACCGTAATTTCCGAAGCTGTGCGGCGGTTACTCATCCATTCTTCGGTTCTTAAACCCCACTGACGAGCGATATATAAATCTTCTGGCTTATAAAATACTTCTGGTAAACTATCTAAAAGTGGGTGTTTATTTTGACCATAATGTAAAACAACTCTGCCAATATTTAATAAGTAACAATAGGCAATTTCATGATGGTTAGGGGCAATTTGTGAACCATCAGTAGCGATAACAGTATGAACTTTAGGAGGTACAGGAATATCAATACAAGTTTCTAAAGGTTCGATGGGTGTAGCATTAGCAAAAAGAATGCGATCGCGCCATTTTTCTTGACGTTTCATTAACTCTTGTTGACATTTACAAGCTTGTTTTAAATGTTCTTTTGCTAACTCTAAACGGCGGTTACTTTCAGCAACTTCTGCGGAAAGATGCTGACTTAAACCTTGCATTTGTCCCGCTATTTTTGTTAAATCTAGCATAATTGGTGATTAGTGATTGGTGATTGGTGATTGGTGATTGGTGATTGGTGATTGGTGATTGGTGATTGGTGATATTTATTTTTACTCCTGACTTCTGAACTACTATTATCTTCTTACTGTCACCTGTCACCTGTCACCTGTCACCTGTCACCTGATAACTAATATTTACCAATGAGAAAAATCTTGAGAAAATTGATCCAGTGAAATTACCCGAATCCGATTATCATTTTGTCCTGCTTCCCGTTCTGGTTGAGTATTATAACCCCAATCTGCTAAAAATAGTTGCACATCCTTTAAATCAGATTGCTGTTTAACTAACTCTAAGGTTTTGAGTCTATCTTCCACAAACCATAAACGCACGGGTTTACTCTCAGCTTTTGCAATTAATTCTCGCAAAGTCTGGTATTTTGGGCGTTTTACTTCCTTACCAAAAATCGCTGTATCTGGTAAATTAACACCTTCTTGTTGTAACAATTGCTTAACAAAACGCCCTTCTTTAGTGGTTACAATATATAGTTTTACTCCACTTGCAAGAGTTATCTTTAATTTTTCTATCACTCCCGGATAGAATTTATGCAAACTTAACCAACCATCTAAATCTGTCTCTATCCATTTATCCCGCAAACCATCTAGTTTTTTCATAATTTCTTTAGCTTCTAGATGATCTGCTGTTAAAATTGCTGGGGTAATATTTACCCAATCTTGTAAAATTTTATCATCAGAAAAACCATTAATTAAAGCTTTAATTAAAACAGGCATTTCCCAACCAGTTTCAATTACAGGACGTAAACGATAAAATCTTAAAGCTAAATCATCTGGTGGTGTATCGTTAGCAGATGTCCAAATTTGACAATAGGTACGCCATGCTACCTCAAAATATTCAATTAGTCCATCGCAAATCACTCCATCAAAGTCTAAGGCTAAAATTGTAGGACTATTTACTGTCATTGTTTTGAGGTGAAAAACTGCTGTTTTCAGCTTACCTGAATTGGCAATAATTTTCTGTATCAGTTATCAATAGCGAACAGTTATCCGTCAGCTTTTTACATTAAAACTTTCTACCTCCTGCTAACTAGACCTAACGCAAATTTAACAAATCTTAATTAATCAAATTGAATTTGTTTCTTATTCCGTTTTAATTGCTTCCAAAGCAAATGTATTTGTTTGTAAGCTTCCTCTGGAGAAATTTTACCACCAGTTTGTAAATTACAAATGTAGTTGACTCGTTGTGAAAACTCTTGCAGATGTCCATTGAATAATAAATATTCTTCCTTTAACTGACCATGATAGGGATGACGAGGATACAAAAAATCACATAATTCACAGAGGAAATCAGAGTTAGTATTCATAGGGATTTATGCAGGATAAGGTAACAAATTTTTACATTAAGATGCTAGATATTGAGAGGATGTCTGAAAACTTAGACAAGGAGAAGGTTTTCCCCCCTGCCTTCTGCCTCCTGCTTTAAGAAAATGCCCACAGTTAAATGCTATTAACCGCAGGCTGAAAATATGACTAGCTGATGTTGAGCAAACATTCACAATTTACGATTCAGTTATTTTGCTAACCTTGGGGAGATAGATTGAGTTAACAACATAGATTGTAGATGGTAAAGTTGCCAAAAAATTAATATTTGTTCCCCAACTGGTTGAGGATAGAAATAATGAAAAAAATGATGTCCTTTCGGGTATTGCCAGAGATGATCTTCAGGTTTTAAATATTTTGACCATTCCTGTAAAGTCGATGGATCAACAACATGATCATTATTGCTACCACAGACCATCATCGGCATAGAAACACCTCCTTTTGGTAAATCAACTAACTTAAATAAAGAGTGTGATAATGGAGTTTGATCCAAATCTTTATCTAAGGCTGTCATTAACTTTTTAGTCGTGTGATGAGGTTGTTTTCCAAAGAGATGGCGGACTGTATTTGCTAATATTTGTTCACGACTGATAGGAAACATTTCTCTTTGGACATAATAGTGAGTGTGCCAAGTATGTGCAGGTTGAGCGGCCACTGCTAATAAAGTGAGCGATCGCACTTTTTCGGGATAACGACGAGCAAAAATTAAAGCCAACGCACCACCAGCACCATGACCAGCTAAATGAACAGAATCATTTTTATCTGTCAAAAATTTATTGAGCAAATTCACAGCTTCATCTATAGAACTACCTTCATCTTTTTGAGTATGGTACTCCCATTGAGCCACCGTCATATACTTAGATAAGTATTTTAATAACGGTTGATCAAACCTTGTCAAAGCCGGGCTAGAACTTAACCACAAAACATCAACAATATCAGACATAAATATGCTCATAGAATAGGATAGAGGATAGAAAAGAAGGTGTAGGTAAAGAGATGAGTAAAATACCCACACCATGATTAAGCGACAACTGACAGGTGAATAATTACAAACAGAATCTTCATAAGTATTTAGCTATCAGTAATCAGTAATCAGCTTTAATCTATAAATAGATAGGTTTTTCAACCTCTTGCTGATAGCTGACGGCTGATGGCTGAATGCTTACGAATCTTCTACAAACCAAATTCAGTTTTTAACTGAGTCACCCAAGCCTTAATACGTTCATCAGTTAAATCAGACTGGTTATCTTCATCCAATGCCAAACCGACAAACTTACCATTTTTCACAGCCTTAGATTCATTAAAATCATAACCATCCTTTGTCCAATAACCCACAGTTTTACCACCAAGCTCAGAAATTTTTTCTTCTAAAATACCCATTGCATCCTGAAAATTATCCGCATAACCAATCTGATCACCAGTACCGAAATAGGCAACTAATTTTCCTGAGAAATTGATAGTATCCAATTCCGGTAAAAAGCCCTCCCAATCACTTTGAAGTTCGCCAATATTCCAAGTAGGACAACCAATAATCAGGCATTGATAATCATCAAAATCAGCAGCATCAGCTTGGGAAATATCCTGGATAGTCACTACATCATCACCAAACTCATCCCGAATTATTTCCGCAGCAGATTCAGTGTTACCTGTTTGAGTACCGTAAAACAAACCAATTTTTTTCGACATTTTCACACCCCAAAAATTACTAACAACTTAGAAAAATAAACTGCTATTAGTTAATAACAAAAAAGCAAACAAAGCCCCAGCCCAAAGGACAATTAACCCTGCATGGGCAACAGGAGCGCCTAATAATCTGCCTGAAAGATTTGTTCACCGGGCGTTCCCTGACCACCAGGGGATTGACTCCGGGGTTTGCACAGCTATGCTCATCATGGTGTAATTTACTTATTGAGATAGATATTCAATAAGCTCTAGGCATATCATATCAGATTTATTGAGATAATTTATCACTAATCAAATATGAATTTTTGTAAAGTTTTTTGTCAAAGTATCCCACAGCTACAAATTACCATCCTCCCAAAAGGGGAAAATAGCTTATTTCTGGCGGTTTATAGCTCAGTTTACATACATTAGGAATTAAAAATTAACAGTTATTAACATAATAATAACAACATAAATTAACACTAGTAACTAATACTGTATTCTTACTTATTCTTATTTAGTGAGAAATTTTTGAGAATTATTTGTAACTATCTTGAGATGAGACATTCTTTCCGTTAGGAAACCCAACATTTACAGGCTTTTGTTGGGTTGCGCTATCGCTTAACCCAACCTACAAAGAGTACAGGAGTCAAGAGGAAGAATTAGAAGTAGCGAGGAATAGTTAAGTTTTGTGGTGCGGGCATCTTGCCCGCGAGACTGATGTGGAAATGCTTTAACCTGCCATTTCCTCTAA
The DNA here is from genome assembly GCF_019598945.1 of Sphaerospermopsis torques-reginae ITEP-024. Classification (NCBI taxonomy): domain Bacteria; kingdom Bacillati; phylum Cyanobacteriota; class Cyanophyceae; order Nostocales; family Aphanizomenonaceae; genus Sphaerospermopsis; species Sphaerospermopsis torques-reginae. The sequence goes on from NZ_CP080598.1 coordinate 762,203, forward strand.
TACCTGCCTAATGGTATCCGTTGGTACTTCATCTGTCACCTTAACTTCACCTATTTGGGTAGGTAACACAAACCGCACTTTCCCAGATTTGACTTTTTTATCTAACTGCAAAGCATCAATAATCGCTGCAATATCTAAACCTGCTGGTAATTTTGTCGGTAAACCTGCTTTTTTAATCAGTGCGTTTTGACGTTCTGTGTCGGCTTTTTGCCAAAGTCCTAATTTTACAGCGATTTCCCCTGCTGCTATCATGCCAATACCCACAGCTTCACCATGTTTCAACAAGCGATAATTGGTTAAACCTTCCACCGCATGGCCGATAGTATGACCATAATTCAAAATTGCCCGCAGTCCAGATTCTTTTTCATCTTGACTGACAACATCTGCCTTCGCTTGACAAGAATGAGTTAATATGTAATTTATCAGGTCGGATTTTACATAGCGGAGTTGGTCAAGGTGCTTACTCGCTTCCAATTGAGTAAACAATTCAGCGTCCCAAATTACGCCGTACTTGATCACTTCCGCCATTCCCGCCCGAAATTCGGCTGCTGGTAAGGTTTTCAAGACTTCAGGATCTATTAATACTAAGCTGGGTTGGTGAAATGCACCAATCAAGTTTTTACCATGAGGATGGTTAACACCGGTTTTTCCGCCTACAGATGAATCTACCATTGCTAATAAGCTGGTAGGAACTTGGACAACATTAATTCCTCTTAACCAGGTCGCAGCAGCAAACCCGGTCATATCACCAACTACACCACCACCCAAAGCAACCATCGTTGAAGAACGTTCTAACCGATGTTCTAAGGCTACATCATAGATTTTTTGGATGGAGTTTAAAGTTTTGTAGCGTTCTCCAGGGGGGAGGTTATAGTGAACTACATCAAAACCAGCATTTTTTAAAGAGGCGATCGCCCTTTCCCCATAATGTTTAAATATCATCGGGTTAGAAACCAGCAGTACCTTTTTACCCAGTTTTAAACCCGCCATCTGTTCACCCAGTTGATCTAAACTTCCAGGTGCAACAGTGATTTCATAAGACTTTTCTGGTATATCTACTTTAATTACAGAACTCATTTAACAATCCTGATATAATCACAATTTCGCGTATTTTACCGTAGTTTGGTGACTGGTGATTGGTGACTGGTGATTGGTGACTGGTGACTGGTGACTGGGGGAGCATCCCAATTTTGAAAAAATAACCTTAGCAACACCAAAAACTCTCTTCTTCCTTCTTCCCTTCGTGTCCTTCGCTCCTTCGTGGTTCGTTCATTTTGCGTCTTTACCTCGCACAAAAAATAAACTTACACATTTGGGATGCTCCCGTGACTGGTGACTGGTGATTGGGTAGTAGTTGATAATTATGAATTATGAATTACGAATTACGAATTATTAATGATTCAATATATTTAGTGAACTAATTTCTGGAGTAATACAAATGGCTGTAGTTGAATACATTGTATTTTTAGGCGTGTTTATGGGTATCGCCGTCGGTTTATTATTTGGTCTGCGTTCCGCTAAGATCATCTAATAGCTAGTTAAGCCCCCCTTGTTAAGGGGGGTTGGGGGGATCTAAACAGTTACCGCAGCAGGTGTTTTCCCCCGCTTCTCAAACGGTGTCCGCATTTCCAAACCCAATAAATTCAACATTTGCCGATCTGCATCATAATCAGGACAGGGAGTAGTCACCGTCAACATCTTATTATCATCGCTGGAAAAAATCGAATTAGCACCCGCCATAAAACATAAAGCTTGTTCAACTGGGGAAAGTTTCGCCCTTCCCGCACTTAAACGCACATCAGAAGTGGGCATAATAATTCTAGCAGTAGCAATCATCCGCACCACTTCCCAAATCGGTACTTCTGGCTGATTTGCCAACGGTGTACCCTCAACCTGTGAGAGAATATTAATAGGTACTGATTCGGGATGAGGTTGTAAATTAGAAAGGGTGTATAACATTCCTACCCGATCTTCAATGCTTTCACCTAAACCAAGAATACCACCAGAACACACAGTTACATTAGTTGTGCGGACGTTTTCAATGGTGTTTAGGCGATCGCCATAAGTCCGAGTAGTAATCACAGTGCTATAATATTCCTCAGACGTATCTAAATTATGATTATAAGCATATAATCCCGCATCTTCCAACCTTTGAGCCTGGTTTGCAGTTAACATCCCCAAAGTACAGCAAACCTCTAAACCCATAGAAGTAACATCTTTTACCATATCCAGGACCTGCTCAAACTGGGAATTATCCCGCACTTCACGCCAAGCAGCACCCATACACACCCGACTTACACCGGTTTCCTTTGCTTTCTTAGCAATATTTATCACAGTTTCTTTTTCTAACAGTGCTTCCGGTTTTACCTCGGTTTTATAGCGTGACGACTGAGCGCAATAACCACAATCTTCCGGGCAACCACCAGTTTTAATAGATATCAACTTACAAACCTGTATTTGTTTAGGATTATGAAATTGACGATGCACACTAGCAGCTTGATAAATAAGCTCTAGAAATGGTGTATTATAAATAGCCAAAATCTCATCTTTTTGCCAATCGTAGCGTATTCCCACCGTGAGTATCCTTTTTTAGAATGTTACTAAAATAAACAAAATTACAGCAAAAACAGTAAAATAATAATTTTAGTATATGAAATCAGAACTGCCACTAATTAAAACGAATCGCTTATTCTTAAAAGTAGGCACTCCCGAAGACATACCACAAATCATCAAATATTTTACTACAAATAAAGATCACCTCACCCCATTTTCACCTACTTGGGCTGATGATTTTTTCACAGCAGAATATTGGCAATATCAAATAGAACAATATCACTTAGAAATTATTCACGGTTGCGGTTTAAGATTCTTCATACATCATCAAAACAACCCCAAAGAAATAATCGGCGTTCTCAACTTCAGTAATTTTATACGCGGAGCAGCTAGTTTTTGTAATGTTGGATATAGTTTAGCAGAAGCAGCACAAGGTCATGGTTACATGACAGAAGCATTAAAAGCGGGAAATAAATATATATTTAATGAACTAAATTTTCACCGGATCATGGCAAATTATATGCCCCATAATCGCCGTAGTGGTAATGTATTAAAAAGAGCAGGTTTTGTAATTGAAGGATACGCTAGAGACTATTTATTAATTAATGGACAATGGGAAGATCATATACTCACCAGTTTGACTAATTATAATTGGAAACCGTATTGAGAAGTCAGGAGTCAGGAGTCAGGAGTCAGGAGTCAGGATCAAGAATTAATTTTTTAACCCTATTCCCTATTCCCTATTCCCTATTCCCTATTCCCTATTCCCTATAATGTAAGATTAAGAGAAGAACAAATTAAAAACTACTAAAAATGACACTCGCCCAAACTCCAAATTCCACCACTTCAAGTAATCCTTTACTATCACTTAAATACGAAAGTGCCTTAGAATCATTAGGTAATGATTACTATGATGAAGTCGCAGCCGAGGAATTTCCTCAACACATTTTGCGCTGGCGTAATAATGCAATTTTACCACGCTTAGGACTTGAAGCAACAACAGTAAAAGACGAAGATTTTATTCACGCATTTGGTAAATTTCAAAGCAGAAAACCATTTTTAGCATTGCGTTATCACGGTTATCAATTTGGCGAATATAACCCCCATTTAGGTGATGGTAGAGGTTTTCTCTACGGACAAGTTAGGGGAATAGATGGGGAATTATATGATTTTGGGACAAAAGGTTCAGGAAGAACACCTTACTCCCGTGGTGGTGATGGAATGCTCACTCTGAAAGGAGGAGTCAGAGAAGTTTTAGCAGCAGAAGCATTACATCGTTTAGGTGTGAAAACTTCCCGCTGTTTAAGTATGATTGAAACCGGGTTAAGTTTATGGCGTGGTGATGAACCTTCTCCCACTCGTTCCTCAGTCATGATTAGAATGAGTAAATCTCATATTCGGTTTGGAACTTTTGAAAGATTGCATTATTTGAAACGTCCTGATTTAACTCAGAAATTGTTAGATCATGTGATTGATCAATATTACCCAAACTTGAAAAATGAAGATGATAAATATGCTTTATTTTATGCTGAATTAGTCAAAAGAGTAGCTGATTTAGTAGCGCAATGGATGGCGGCGGGTTTTTGTCATGCAGTTTTAAATACTGATAATATGTCAATTACCGGGGAAAGTTTTGATTATGGTCCCTATGCTTTTATTCCTACTTATGATTTATACTTTACTGCTGCCTATTTCGATTATTATCGCCGCTATTGTTACGGACAGCAACCAAGTATTTGTCATCTGAATTTAGAAATGTTACAAGAACCATTAAAAGCAATCATTGATATTCGTGATTTACAGCATGGTTTAGGAAAGTTTGCTGAAGACTATCATCAGGAATATCGAAATTTAATGTTGAAAAAGTTAGGTTTTGAAGATGGTAGTTTAGCGGAAGGTGATGATTTATTAGATTTGACAGTTACTTTTTTGAAAGATAGTCAAATTAATTATCATCAATTTTTTGCAGATATGGCGCGGACTTTTTCTATGAAATGGCGTGATGAACCAGCTTTAGTAATGAATGGTTCTGATATTGTCCCATCTGTAGGTTCATCAAATATTTTTGATAATTGGTGTCTGCTTTATCATAAAATCCTGAATAATTTTGATCCTGAAGAAATGCAGACAATTTCTCAAACATTGAATAAATATAATCCCCAAGCAAATTTATTAAGACCGGTGATTGAGTCAATTTGGAAACCAATTACAGAAGAGGATAATTGGCAACCTTTTTATGATTTAGTCAAACAATTTCAATCAAACGTTTGATTGACATTCTGATGGTTAAACAGGTGTAATTTCAGTTAACATTTGTCAGAGTGATAACTAGAGATTGCACCAAAAGAGTGATCAGTATTCACTTGAATGACTAAATCAACTTTCGAGGATATTAATAATGGCTTGATCAATAATTCTGGATGTAATGAACGCCAAAAGTAATTGACAAATTCCTCGATTTGTGAATCATTCATGCCGGATTTACCAGCAACAATCATTTTTCTTTCAGCTTGTTTACGCCATGCTAAAGAACAACGATAATCGCTGGGATCAAGTGCTATCAAGCTATCTAAGCGTTGCCATAGTGGTAAATAAGCTTGCAGTTGGTGATTCATGTCACGAGCAAAAGCCCGATCATCATCTGTGATAATGGGGGGTGGTGCGGTAGTAAAAGCTTGGGGATCAATGGGTAGTACACCCACAAACCAACCTTCAAACAGGACTATATCAACATTGGTAAAAATTTCTGGGGTAGTGCGATCGCCGGCACCAGAGAAAGCAGATTTATCAAAGCGGGGAACTGTCACAGGACTGTTGCCTTGACGAATTTGATCGAGTACACTTAAACCTAAGTCAATATCGTGAGTTCCTGGTGGACCACGCCAAATCAAACGGGGATCTTGCTGCATTAAAGTCAAGCGATCGCTGTATGTTTTATATAAGTCATCCAAAGATAAACTTAAAGTAGAGTATCCTAATTCCTGGAGAATCAAACAGAGAATCCGGGACATTGTGGTTTTACCAGTACCTTGTCCACCTAAAATCCCCTGAATCAAAGGTCTGCCTAACTTTTGTCGCTGGGATGCGATTTTCATTCCCAACGGTAGCCATAAATCCCACAAGACCTGTAACATAGCCTGAGTAGGTATTTGCAGGTTATTTTCGCAAAATTGGCTAAAAGCAGGGAAAACCGATTTAAGTAGCTGCGATCGCTCTTGAATCACTTGAGCCACATTATCGGGGGTAATATTAAAAACCTTTGCCCTCACAGGATCAGCCAGTGTTGTTGCTTGTGCTAACACTTGCCAATCAGCATCTATTTCACCTGTGAGCCAAAATTCCTTGAGCCACTCACTGAGCATAACTAGCACCCATTACCAAAATAACTTGATCAATTGATAATTGACAATTGATAATTGTGTCATTCAACGGTGACAAACTTTCATTTCTAGGGAAAAAAAGCCAAAAATTCCGCTTTGTCAAGACTATGACTTGAAAATGAGAGGTAATTGTCAATTTTTCATTGTTAATTGTCCATTATTGAAATCTTACGAACCCAGCTTAAAGGCTTCTAAGAATAGACTGTAGATGAAACCAACTTTCAGAAAGTTCAGAGTTTCCACCCACAGAGCTTGTCTAGCCAAAAAGCGGCGACTGTAAAAAATCCTGCTGGTGATCTCCGTTAGTAGAACCAAAAAAGCAGCGGCCACCATATCCAACTCGGCCTTTTGTCCAGCGGTAGTAGATACTGCCGATCCCATAAAAAAACCAAATAACCAACTGATTAAAAGTAGGGATAAGCGCCGCCAAGGATTCACAAACCATTGCTCCACACTCCTGGCAATGGTACTGAATAAGTTGTTAAGACGAGTATTTTGCATATAGGGGACTGGGGACTGGGTAATAGGTAATAGCTAATAGGTAATAGGTAATAGCTAATAGGTAATAGGTAATAGGTAATAGGTAATTAATTATATTTTTCCCAATCACCAATCACCAATCACTAATCACAACTGAAAAAAATCTTATCTCTAAAAAGTATGATTATGAAATCTTCTATGTATCGCAATTTGGCAGTAATAACTTTTGCATTAGGATTACTAGGACTTGTAGCCGGATGCTTAGGACTGAGTGTATCATTTGAGCCTGAACAGCCAGAAATTTTATCAACACTGACAGATCAAACCGCTACATTAGAAAAACAGACAAACTCACCAAGTGCGTCAAAGAAAGTTCTATCTGCTAGTACAACTAATGTCGCCAGTGCAACCAGCAAGCAAACAGAAAAACCCATTACAGAAAATTCACCTGCTCAAACTGATCAAACTACAAACTTTGGCAGTTTGCGAATGAGCAATAAAACAGATCAACCTGTACGTTTAGCTCTCTTAGCGCGACATCCTACAGTTAAAAATACCTCAGCCAATAAAAATAAATATAATGTTCCGGCACATTGGGATTTTGATCCCCAAGAAGGTAGTGACAAAGGTTTAATTTTATCTCTCCCAGAGGGTAACTTAAAACTAAACAAAGGAGATATTTTAGTCGCCTTTGCTCAAGATGGCTCTCGACGCTATTGGGGTCCTTATGTTGTTGGGGAAACCCCCTCACCAAAATGGAATCCCCAAACCCAAGAATGGGAATTAATATTAATTCCTTAATGGGTACCCTGTCACCTATTCCCTATTCCCTCATCTAAATTAACAAAACTTATGGGAAACTAACAAATTCAACTATTTTGGTAAAGAAATTTATCAAAGAATTGCGGACAAAATTCAAAAAGTTATCAAAGGACAATCATTAGCTATTAGAAGATTATCCCGGAACAGGTAAAACCACTTTAGAGGTTGTTTCAAAAGTTTTTTATTGTCGCAAATACGGTAGGTTTACCCACACCCCACACTCTAGCTGTGATCTGAGAACAAAATATAACTAATAAACGACTTTTGAATTATTGTGTTTATGGGAAAGACACAATTTACCGTGTCTGTGAATATGGATTTATGAGGTTAAAATTGAGCGATCGCCCTTCTGTTAACCAATGGTTGAAAAAAATCAAAGAACGTCCAGCCCCTGCTGTGACGACTATTGCCATCCTCTGGTTGCTGTTGATTAACTTCATAGCTTTTGGCTGGAATTTAGGCAATGTCGGCTTAGTTGACGAAACAGAGCCACTGTTCGCCGAAGCTTCCCGGCAAATGCTAGTTACAGGAGATTGGATCACACCGTTTTTTAATGGTCAAACTCGGTTTGACAAACCAGCATTAATTTATTGGTGTCAAGCGATCGCCTACTCTATCATCGGCGTAAACGAATGGGCAGCACGCATACCCTCAGCACTAGCCGCTACCGGTGTTACAGCTTTATCGTTCTACATTGTGCAGTGGCATTTTGCCAAAAAAGATCAACTAGAACAAACAGCAAACCCCAGCCGTCGTTACCTCACAGCCGCCCTAGCATCAGCTATCATGGCACTCAACCCAGAAATGATAGTTTGGGGAAGAATCGGTGTATCTGATATGTTACTCACCGGTTGTATAGCCTCCGCCTTACTATGTTTCTTTTTGGGATACGCTCAAAATTCCACCCCCTCCCGCTTCCCTAATAAATGGTATTTAGCCAGTTATGTTTTGATGGGTGGAGCAATTTTAACTAAAGGACCAGTCGGCATAGTTTTACCAGGTTTCATCATGATCGCCTTTGCCCTATACTTAGGCAAATTCTGGCAACTATGGCGAGAAATGCGCCCAATTTTCGGACTATTCCTAGTCTTCCTCGTATCTGCTCCCTGGTATATCTTGGTGACTTGGCGCAATGGCTGGAATTTCATAAATGCCTTTTTTGGCTATCACAACATAGAACGCTTTACAGAGGTAGTTAACGGTCACTCAGCGCCTTGGTATTTTTACTTTTTAGTCGTGTTATTGGGTTTTGCACCATATTCAGTTTTTATCCCTGCGGCCATAGCTAAATTCAAATTTTGGGAAAAGAAGCAGCGATCGCACTTTCTCAACCAAGAACGTTCTCAACACTTAGGTTTATTTACCTGTTTTTGGTTTTTAGGTGTATTTGGCTTTTTCACCATCGCTGTCACCAAACTTCCCAGTTATGTATTACCTTTAATGCCAGCCGCAGCTATTCTGGTAGCCTTATTTTGGAGTGATTTATTTTCCCATACCCAAACTGATAAATCTTTTAAATCTTTCCGCATCAGCAGTTGGGTAAACGTTGCCTTTTTATCCACAATAGCAGTCGCCTTATTTAACCTCTTCAAATTAGTAGGCACAGATCCCGCCGCACCTGAACTTTACCAACAAATTCAAAATTCAGGTTTAACAAATTGGGGGGGTATAATTTGGCTAGTTACAGCTATTATTATCGCTGCTTTAATATTAATTCGTAGTTTCCGTCCCATCATCGCTATTAATATTGTGGGATTTGTGGCATTTTTAGCAATTGTTTTAATGCCAGCATTATTTATGATGGATGCACAAAGACAAGCACCTTTAAGAGAATTATCTGTACTTGCAGTGGAAGAAAAACAACCTCATGAAGAATTAGTCATGGTAGGTTTCAAAAAACCAACAGTAACTTTCTACTCACAAAAAAAAGTCACTTACCTTTCTGCTGCACAAGAAGCTATAGATTATATTCACACTCAAGCAGCCAAAAAAACTAATCCACCATCATTACTACTTTTAGCCGAACATAAAAAGTTGATAGAAATGGAATTACCACCAGATAATTATAAAGATATCGCCACCAAAGGAGCTTATAATTTGATTCGCATCCCCTTTCAACGAATTAAACAAGATAGAAAAGAAAAAATGAAAATTTCTTAATTCGTCAACAAGGGAATAGATAATTAGGGGTTGCTGAGAAAGTCTTGTCGTGATGACAGGTGACAGGTGACAGGTGACAGGTGACAGGTGACAGTTTCAAGAGTTGGATAGGAACAATTTTTCCTTTGAGTAGGAATTAAATGCAAGGTTTTTAAGTTTCCACCCCGTAAAAGCTTGCACTTTTTTTACCTGAAAACAGATCAAACCCTTTACCTGTAATCTTTTCATGTTTATTCAGCAACCCCTAATTATCAATTGTCAATTGTCAATTGTCAATTATCAATCACCCCTTTCCTAAAGCTTGATTAATTTGATTTAATAAGTCTGCCATTGAAATCGAATGAGGTAGTCTCTGAATAGCGATACTTTCTGGTATTTCTCCCCACTGATAATCATTATTTTGGTTATTTTGGGTTTGATCAATGGCTGTATTTACCTGATTTAATCTTTTATCAATTAACAAAATTGGAGGTAAATTAAAAGATAAATCTGACAAAGCTGTTAACGCTTCTTGTGCTTCTTTATCAGCAGCAGATTCTCCCAAACAAATTAATAGTAAATCAACACTTTGATGGCGAATTTGTTGCAAAAGTTCAGTCCAAGAGTTACCCATAGCAGCTTTAAAACCAGCAGTTTGTAAATACTGAATTAAAGCTTGAAACCACTCAGATCCCCTTTGATTATTCTGTGCAGAATAACCCATTTCCTGATCATTTGTGAGTGTTTGGTTAACGTCTTGTACAGCAGATTTCTTTTCTAACCTATAACCCTTAGCAGGCTTGCGTTTTATCTGTGGTAAATCACCAAACTTAGCCAAATCAACCACTAAAATATTAGGAGGACAACCAATATTAGAAGCAATTTCCAACACCGATAATAAAGGATCTGGTTTGCCGTTGCTATTGAGATTTTCCCCACCCAATGGCGTTAAGCAAGGAAATACACCCAATCCTGATATTTGGGAAGCTGCCAAGGTTGTGGCTACATCACAAGTCACCAAAGGCAATTTTGCTAACCTTTGGTACTTCGTCAAGTGTTGCAGATAATGTTGGGCATTAGAACTGTCAACATCCAACAAAATGACATCAAACTGCCACACCCGCGCTAAAATTTCTGCCTGATCTAAATCATCTACTTCAATAACTCGATGTTCACGTAGGGAGGGTTGGGGATTAACAGACTCTAATTCTGGATTCACCAACCGCAGAATCCGCAACGGAGTTTTTTCCGGTACAATATCGCTATTTGTTAAACCTACCTGCTGAACTTCTGGTGTAGCACACAATCTTTCTAGAATGGGTACTAAAGCTTGATGTTCCACTGGCAAACTCAAGAAAGCATCAGCCCTGTTAGCATAAGCGTGTTCTTTTTCTGCCCCCGTAGCAGTGATAATCACAGGAATATGGCGAGTTGCACTATCGGATTTTAGTAAAGTCAGTACATCCCAACCAGACAGCAGGGGTAATAAGGGATTCAAAAAGATCGTTTTTGGTTGCAAGCGCCGCGCTTTTTCTAATGCTTCTGTCCCGGAACGCGCAATCACCACCCGATAACCTAAACCTTTCAGATGTTGGGTTAGGTCTTCTATATATCGCGCTACTGCCTCAACTACTAATATTAACCTTTGAGAAGAAATAGGTTGATGTACTTCTAAATTTCCCCCCTCTGATTCAGAAAAGCTGGTTTTGGGAGGAGAAGGAGGTAATAACAATGTAAACTGGCTACCTTTACCTTCACGAGACAAAAAGCTCACATCTCCACCATGTAATCGAGCTAAAGCCCTGGTTAATACTAACCCTAAACCAGTGCCTTCAAATTGGCGAGTTAGGGGATTTTCTAACTGTTGGAATTTTTGAAAGATTAAATGTTGTTGATGTTCAGGAATACCAATACCTGTATCCCACACTGTAAAAGCAATCCATCCTTCCCAGCGATTTACCCGCAACCCAAGTTCCCCAGTGGTTTCAGTGAATTTAAAAGCGTTGGAAAGTAAGTGTACCAGCATTTGCCGCAAGCGTAATTCATCTGCTACCATCTCCTTTAAACCAGGTTCAATGGTCAGGCTGAATTGGTGATCATTTGCAGACTCGGTGGTTTTGCTTGGTTGACTGTGGAGTGTAATCACTTCTGATAAAGCGCGATCGCACACTTCCCGAATCTGTACCAGCGATGGAGTCAGTTCCATCTGTCCCGTTTCCATCCGCGTCAAATCTAAAATGTCATTCACCACACTCATCAAATGACGGCCACTTTGATGAATTAAACCCGCATAACGTGCTTGTCTTTCGTTCAGTTCTCCTAATTGTTGATCTGCCAGTAATCTTGACAAGCCTAAAACTGCTGTCAACGGCGTTTTTAATTCATGGCTAATACAAGCTAGAAACTCATCTTTTAACCGATTAAGTTGAATTAAATCAGCATTTTTAGCTGCCAATTCTTTAAAAAGCTGTTGTTGTTCGGTCACATCCGTAGCTAAAACCAACCACAGATTATCAGTGAAATTTGCTGAATTATTAGTTGAGTTGAGAACTTCTGCATCACCGCCCCCAACTTTTAATTCAGGACTATCCAAGAGGATTTTAGCAAACTGCCAAATTCGCTCTTGACCATTTTGCACCTGCACAACACAAGTACAACTACCTTGTTTAGCATCCAAATAGCAATGACTGGATGTAGCATTTGCTTTTCCTTGCTGCTCCTGCATCATTGCTAAAACCGATGTGGAGTGAGGTGCTTGACTGCTTTTAGGCAAGTTATGACCTCTGGCTTCTGGCATCAGCGTCACAGCATCTTCAGTTGCACCCTTGCTAATATCAGAATAAACCTTGAATGTTTGTCGATGGATATATTCTGGGTCTTCACGCCTGACAGGAGATAGGATAGTTTCTACTTGTAGCCTAATTCCTTCTGGATCTTTCAAAACTCCCAATTGTTGCCACCAAGCAGGATTTTGTGTTAAAACTTCACCGGTGCTTGTTTGCAACATTAAAGGCCAAGGCAGTCTTTCCAATAACTGCACTAAAGCGTTATATCTTAGTGATTGATGTTGATTCTGCTTATAAGAGCTATTTTTTCTTCTAGTATTATTTTCCGTCGTCCCAGCAAGGTTAGAGGCAATTGTAACTTTATTTTTAGCTAAAAAGCTGAGTAGGCGTAGGTGATCCAGTAGACCTAAAAATTTACCATCTGCATCAATCAATGCCCAATCTAAATTTTTATTTTTTTGGTTTTGTTGGTAACGTAAAAACAAACTTAATTTATCCAGTGGCTCAGAAGCTGGTATAGTCCCGATGGGGGAAATCAGATTCGGACTCAAAGTGAAAATGGGTTGCTGTAGATTTAAAAAAGTTTCACCACTGGCTGCTGTTAATAATTTTGGGATTAAACGGGCAGAATTCAATAATCCTATGGGACTTTGTTGTTGATTTACCACTACCAAGCGATCGCACTGCTCTTTCTCCAAAATCTCCAACACCACTGCCAGAGTGCTTGCTTGAGAGCAGCTGGGTACGGTTGCTAAAAAGTCATAAAGCGGGTAATGTAGCATTAACATAAGGCTTAGGGGATCTTTCTTCCTGTAGTTGCCTCTGGCATCAACATCTGCCAAAGTGCTGATATTTTTCATGCCTGAAGCCATATCCACCCAGAAGATGCTGACAATCTTTCTTGGTGAGACTGTAAATCTATCGCCGCCATAAAATCTGCTTTGATAGGTAATTGCTCAATCCCATAATTTCCAGAGCGGCTATGCTTTTCTTTACCGTTCTTGTGAATGAGCAAACAACCAGCATCCTACTGGTATGGAAACTCCTGAGCGATAGTTACACCTAAAACAATTATCGCTCCAAAGATTCTTTTAGAACCTTGAGGAATTATAATGATTTAAAATGAGACCATACTTTAACTTTGTTTATGCATCTTATCAAGGAGTACAATGAAAAAATCTATATGCCGATAGTCTGTTGAACGCTTCACCAATTACCTACTAAGTTATCTCACTGACGGACAAAACCAGTTAGGGATTGGTAATTTCTCCATATTTTTTGAGAAAAGGCGTTCTTTACCCTGATTTTACGGAAAAGTTTTTATCAAACTGAATCAGCACTGAAGCTACACTCTCAGCGTTCATCATAATATATAAACAATAGATGTTATTACCTATATTGTTGATTTGTCCACCAATTCTTAAGAAATATTTATATAATTCTGATGCGGCAAATAACCAAGCTGGTTTAATCGGGCAGTGCAGGAATTTGATTGATGAGATTTTTTCTCAATTCTTTGGGTTGCCGCTGACTGCTACCACTCCTATAAACGGACAATTTTTACACAATAGGATGCAGGAGAATAGAGACCTATCATTAAAGCATATTAATAAGCAGAATTATGTATTTGCGTGCAATGAGCAAAAAAGCCAGCAATGGTTCCAAGAAATGAGTCCATCGGAAAAGCAGGAACTATTAGCGAACCTCAAATCTGATTACCGGAAAATTCTCATCAATTACTTTATCACAGACAAAACTCTCAAAACTGCAATTGATAAATTCATCAACACCTTATTTTATGCTAATATTCCTGTGCCACAAATTATAGAAATTCACATGGAACTGATTGACGAATTTTCCAAACAGCTAAAATTAGAAGGCAGGAGCGATGAAACATTACTAGATTACCGGCTGACATTGATAGATATTCTGGCACATTTGTGTGAAGTATATAGATGTTCTGTGTCTAAAATGAACTGAAGAAATTCATGCTATCTTGGATTTTGACTCAGGAGTTAAAGAGTAAGAGTCAAAGATTAACAGGATTGATTTTTAAATTGTTTAAGATTAATCCTATTGCAACAGGCATCTGTTATTGGTTGAAACAAATGCTTAATCCTATTTTGTATTCCTATTCTCATATCTAAACTGTACATTTATGAATAAAGCCAAAAAAACCTATGTTCTCAAGCTATATGTCGCAGGGAACACACCCAACTCCGTGCGAGCATTAAACACACTCAAAAACATATTAGAACAGGAGTTTCAAGGAGTTTATGCCCTAAAAGTAATTGATGTCCTCAAAAACCCACAATTAGCCGAAGAAGACAAAATATTAGCCACACCGACATTATCGAAGATTTTGCCCCCTCCCGTTCGCAAAATCATAGGTGATCTTTCAGACAGAGAAAGAGTTTTAATCGGTTTAGACTTACTTTATGAAGAATTAAATGAAGAAGACTGGGAACAGTAACATATAGCAGTTAGCATTCAGCAGTCAGTATTCAGCTTTTTAAAACTCTTGACCCTAGTAAAGAACATTTTTTCATAAAAACTCTGTACAGACTTTAGGAATTTAAGAAATCGGGTTAAAGACCTATATAATCAACAATGAGTGACCAAGAGCAACAAGAACAACAAAAACCAGCAAGTGGTGGTGTAGAGAAAATTCGCACCATGATTGAGGGATTTGACGATATTAGTCATGGCGGTTTACCAGTGGGTAGAACAACCTTAGTCAGCGGTACATCTGGTACTGGAAAAACCTTATTATCTCTGCAATTTCTTTATAATGGTATCACCTACTTTGATGAACCAGGAGTATTTGTTACCTTCGAGGAATCACCCAGCGACATTATTAAAAACGCCCATATTTTTGGCTGGAATTTACAAAAACTAATTGAAGAAGGGAAACTGTTTATTCTCGACGCTTCCCCCGATCCCGAAGGGCAAGATATTGTGGGGAATTTTGACCTTTCCGCTTTAATTGAAAGGTTGCAATATGCTATTCGCAAATACAAAGCCCATCGTGTTTCCATTGACTCCATTACCGCAGTCTTCCAACAATATGAAGCAGTGGGAGTAGTGCGGCGCGAGATATTCCGGCTCGTAGCGCGTCTTAAACAATTATACGTCACCACAATCATTACCACAGAACGGGGAGAAGAATATGGACCAGTAGCTTCTTTTGGGGTAGAAGAATTTGTTTCTGACAACGTGGTAATTGTGCGTAACGTTTTAGAAGGAGAACGCCGCCGCCGCACCATAGAAATTCTCAAATTGCGCGGTACAACCCACATGAAAGGTGAATATCCATTTACAATCACCAATGCCGGAGTTAATATATTCCCCTTGGGAGCAATGCGGTTAACACAAAGATCCTCAAATGTCCGTGTATCTTCAGGAGTTAGCACCCTAGATGAAATGTGTGGTGGTGGTTTCTTCAAAGATTCGATTATTTTAGCCACAGGAGCTACAGGTACTGGTAAAACTCTCTTAGTCAGCAAATTTATTCAAGATGGTTGTGTCAGCGGTGAGAGAGCCATATTATTTGCTTATGAAGAATCCCGCGCTCAACTTTCTCGAAATGCTTATTCTTGGGGAATTGACTTTGAGGAATTAGAACACCAAGGTTTATTAAAAATAATTTGTACCTATCCTGAATCAACTGGATTAGAAGATCACTTACAAATTATTAAATCAGAAATTGCCGATTTTAAACCAGCCCGGATTGCTATTGACTCCCTTTCGGCATTGGCTAGAGGCGTAAGTAATAATGCTTTTCGCCAATTTGTGATTGGGGTAACAGGTTATGCCAAACAAGAAGAAATTACAGGCTTCTTTACCAATACCAGTGACCAATTTATGGGGTCACATTCCATTACAGATTCTCATATTTCCACGATTACTGACACAATTATTATGTTGCAGTACGTAGAAATTCATGGAGAAATGTCACGGGCAATCAACGTCTTTAAAATGCGGGGTTCGTGGCACGATAAAGGGATTAGGGAGTACAATATTACGGCTGATGGACCTAATATTAAAGATTCCTTCCGTAATTACGAGAGAATTGTCAGTGGAGCGCCTAGCCGCGTTAGCATAGACGAAAAGGCGGAACTTTCTCGCATTGTTAAACGTTTTGAAGACAAATAAACTGCTAAATCCCGAAAGAAGCTAAATTCGGTATATAGTATATTATTTGCTTCATTTAGCATCATGTTATATTCTGTGAGAAGACAAGTTTTCTGCCGCTAAATGGTTTTTCGTGTGAGGGGATGCGGTGAAAGGACAACAAATATTATTTCATAGTTTCTTACCTGGTGTAACAGCAGCAGTATTAACAACTCAGTCGGCTTGGGCTGGAACAGTCAAAGTTGATGAGGTAAAGCTGGTGTCTTCTTCTAGTGCCTTGAC
Source organism: Sphaerospermopsis torques-reginae ITEP-024 (assembly GCF_019598945.1). Lineage (NCBI taxonomy): Bacteria > Bacillati > Cyanobacteriota > Cyanophyceae > Nostocales > Aphanizomenonaceae > Sphaerospermopsis > Sphaerospermopsis torques-reginae. The sequence goes on from NZ_CP080598.1 coordinate 778,779, forward strand.
TGCAACTGATGTGAAAACCTCAGTTGTGGACATCAATAGGCAAATGCCCATTACTGCGGTTGATAATTCTCCAGCTTTTGTGCCTACCCTGGCTTTCAGTAAACTCAGTGAGCAGCCTGTGGCTAATCAGAGTGTGACAGAAATTACTGCGGTTAAAACTACAAATGTACCAACAGAAAAAAGGCCGAAAACAGTTTTACCGATTTCATTGACTGAATTAAAAGTAGCACGGTTGACAGAAGTCAATAAATGTTTACAGGCAGAGCAGAAAAGCCAAGCAGCTTTGCTCCTAGCCCCAAGCACCTGTTCTACAAAAAAAGCTAATTTGGCAACATTAGCTCAAGTGACTACGCCCAGTGAATCAGAAACGCCTAATACTTCACAGCCTCCTGCTCAGAATACAGAAAATGTAACACCTGTTCCCGCAAGTTCTACGGAGACACCACTGGAAAACCTGAATCCTAGTCCTAATCCTCTGGTATTTCCTACTAAACCAGAGGAAGTGAAACTTCAGGAAACTCAGCCGATTACTTTAGAACAGGCTCTAGAATTGGCAAAGCGTAATAGTAATGAACTCCAGGTAGCTGTTTTGCAGTTGGAAAGCAGTAAAGCTGCTCTCAAAGAAGCTCAAGCTGCTTTGCTGCCAACTTTAAGTGTGAATGGTACAATCAGTAACAGCCGTACCACTAACAGCACACTGGCAGCTAAACAAGCAGGAATTGACGCTGAATCTAATAGTAGTTTCGATAGTGAAGCGCAACTGAGATATGACCTTTACACATCTGGGAGACGGAACGCAGCGATTAAAGAAGCTGAAGAACAGGTACGTTTTCAGGAATTGGATGTAGAAAGACAAGCTGAGGAAATTCGCTTAAATGTCGCCACAGATTACTATGCTTTGCAACAAGCAGATGAAAATGTGCGGATTTCTCGATCAGCAGTCGAAAATTCTCAGGCTAGTTTGCGAGATGCTTTGGCTTTAGAAAGGGCTGGAGTGGGTACAAGATTCGATGTATTGCGATCGCAAGTGAATTTAGCCAATGCCCAACAAGACTTAACTAATGCCCTTTCTCAGCAAATCATTGCTCGGCGACGGTTAGCTGTGCGGTTAAATCTGTCCCAGTCCGCAAATATTAGTGCCGCTGATCCTGTACAATTAGCAGGTCTTTGGGAACGTAGCCTAGAAGATAGTATCATTCTGGCTTATCAAAATCGTCCCGAATTACAACAGCAGTTGGCACGGAGAAACATCAGCGAACAACGTAGAAAACAAGCTTTAGCATCTTTGAGACCACAAATAAGCTTACTAGCCAGCTATAACTTGCTAGATGTGTTTAATGATAATGTCAACGTCAGTGACGGTTATTCTGTGGGAGTACAAGCCACTTTGAATTTATATGATGGTGGTGCTGCAAGAGCAAGAGCAGCCCAGGCTAAAGCTAATATGGCAGTTGAGGAAACTCGATTTGGACAACAACGCAACGAAATCCGCTTTCAAGTAGAACAGGCTTATTCTACTCAAGTTGCTAACTTGGAAAACGTGCAAACTGCTAATGCGGCTCTAGAGCAAGCTAAAGAATCCCTCAGATTAGCGCGTTTACGTTTTCAAGCTGGTGTAGGGACTCAAACTGACGTGATTAACGCAGAAAATGAACTCACAAGATCCGAAGGTAATCGCATTCGCGCCATTTTGGATTACAATCGTGCTTTGACAGAGCTACAACGCTTCGTCACCTCCAGAGCTTTTCAGAAGTAAACAAATATAGCAGGAGTCAGGAGTCAGGAGTCGTAGGGGTACTCTGTCTCCGGCTATAAAAATTGTTTACAAACCCCAAAAAGCCTCATTGCCAGTAATTTCACTGCAAAATGAGGCTTTTTAGTTAAAAACGCTATATTTGTTACAGGTGATTGGTGATTGGTGACTGGTGACTGGGGACTGGTGACTGGTGACTGGTGACTGGGAAGAAATATTTACCTTCTTCTTCCTGACTCCTGACTCCTGACTCCTGACTCCTGACTCCTGACTCCTGACTCCTGACTCCTTGATCTTCTGACTCCTTGATCTCCTTTTATGACTAAAATCACATCACAAGAAATAGCCCAATTTCGCTCTCAATTAGCAGATGATATTCAAGCAATGGAAGCATTAGACTTGATAGAAGACTGTGAGGGAGACTTAGAAGATGCAGCCATGACCCTGGCTATTAAAGCGGGACAAGAACCTGGTAGAACAAATTCTGAATGGTTAGACGCTTTAGCAAAAAAATGGCGTGCTGTTATCTGCGAACAAGAATATAGAGATAATTTATTAAATGGTTCAATTTCTGGGATGATGTCAAACCTGAGAAGTATTCCAGAGTTTCCCAAAATTTTGGCAACACCAGTTTTGATATATGTCCTCAAGCAAGGTGTAAATAATTTCTGTGAACCTTTAGATTCTTTAAAATAATATTTGGTGCTGAATCTGTCGTTGAACCAGTGCTGATATTCTGTTAATTAAAGATAATTAAAGAAACCCTGTTTTATATAACTGTTTTTAGATCAATGAATTACCTTGTTGCCGTATTACCAGACCGTATCCAAGCTGAATCTGCTTACTTAGGCTTAGAAAAAGAAGGGATAAATAGCACTATCCTGGGTAGAGGATACAAAACCGCTGATGAGTTTGGTTTAATTGATCCCAAAGAAGAAGCGAAAAAACAAGTACGCTTGATGGCATTCTGGTTAATACCATTCGGCTTTTTTGCTGGTTTTACCTTCAGTCTCATCACTGGTTTAAACACCTTTGCTTGGGCTGGTGAAATCGGTAATCATGTTATTGGTGGGTTACTGGGTGCTGGTAGCGGTGCTATGGGTAGCGTCTTTGTTGGTGGTGGTGTGGGTTTGGTTTTTGGTAGTGGTGATGCTTTACCCTACCGTAACCGCTTAGATGCTGGTAAATATTTAATTGTGGTTCAAGGTTCAGAAACTCTGACTCGCCAAGCTACCCGCATTTTACGTCAATATGACCCTGAAAATATCCAAGGTTATGCTGAAAATGGGTAATAGGTAATAGGTAATTGGTAATGGGTAATTCATAATTCCTAATTTTTCCCAATCACCAATCACCAGTCACCAATCACCAATCACCAATCACCAATCACCATGCTCCCTAGAGAAGAACTTTTAAAAGGTGTTGAAAACCGCGATAGTATCGCCCGTGTAATTGACCAAGCAGAACAGGCTATAAAGACCTGGGAAGTGGTTATAACTGATTTTTTGTCTCCGCCGGAGTTAGCCGAAATTCAAAGGGTTTTTAGCCGGTTAACAGAGGTGCATTTAGTCGCCTGGGGTGGATATCCACAAGCTGAACGTCAAAGAGTGGCGATCGCCCGTTCTGAACTTCCTTTAGATTCATCTCAAGTTGCTATTACTGCTTTAGAAATTGCTGGTAATTTTCTGTTTGATACTGCTACCCATCGTGATTTTTTAGGCGCAATGTTGGGTACAGGAATTGTCAGGGAAAAAACCGGAGATATTATTATTTTGGGGGAAAGAGGAGCGCAAGCAATTGTAGTTCCTGAACTGGTAGAATTTTTAGAAATGAATTTAAAACAGGTGCGTTCTGTGCCTGTGAAAACTCAACCTATTGATATTAACGAATTAAAAATTAGAGAACCGAAAAAGAAAGAATTAACTACAGTAGAAGCTTCTTTAAGATTAGATGCGATCGCCTCTGCTGGTTTTGGGATGTCTCGTAATAAAATGGTTGATTTAATTGACTCTGGTGATGTGCGGGTAAATTGGAAAGAAATTACTCAAGCGAGTTCGCAAGTCAAAACCGGAGATTTAATAGCAATTCGTGGAAAAGGACGTTTAGAAGTTGGCGAAATTGCCGTGACTAAAAAAGAACGTTACCGCGTGCAATTAACCAGATATATGTAGTCAATTGATAATTGATAATTGATAATTGATAATTACGAATTACTAAATTATGAATTATCAATTACGAATTACGAATTATTCTTAAACTGTTTTGCTATTGCGCTTACCAAAGATTCTCTGGGTAAAAAGCGGTGCATATTGACAATGATTTTATTTGCTAAACCACCGCTAACTACATTTGAATCACCTTTTTCTAAACCTTGTAAAGCATCTTTGACAACTTCTTCAGGAGTGGCTATTTTATTATTTGCAGATGCTAAATTTTCAGGAAACTTAGCTTCAATGAAAAAGTCTGTTTCTGTTGGACCTGGACAAACTACTAAAACTTTCACCCCATAATCTTTATTTTCCGCCCACAAAGCTTCACTAAAACTGATAACAAATGCCTTAGTTGCAGCATAAACAGAAATATAAGGCATTGGTTGAAAGCCGGCAATTGAGGATACATTAATAATACTACCAGAACGAAGTTGACGCATTAAAGGTAGAAATTTGTGAGTTAAATCTACCAACGCCATAATATTTAATTGAATCATTTTTTGTTGCCGTTCTCCATCCCGTTCGGCAAAATCTCCATAGTCACCAAAACCAGCATTATTAACTAACAAATCAATTGTTATTTCTCGGTTATTAATAAAATCAAAAACTTCATTAGTAGCATTAGTTTCTGTCAAATCTTTGGCTATAACTTCAACTTTTACTTGATGTTTTTGTTCTAATTTTTTCGCTATTTGTTTAAGTTTTTCCTCTGAACGAGCAACGAGAACAAGATTTGTTTTGCGTGCTGCTAATTCTTCAGCAAAAGCTTTACCTATTCCACCTGACGCACCAGTAATTAAAGCTGTTGACATTTTGATATTATCTGATTTATTCCTTCACCTTTACTTATCGTAGCAAACCAGCCTAGCGATTGTGTGGAGATGGGAAAATTTTTTTGGGAATCCTTGTATTATTTCTAGTCAGAACAGGGAATACTAGATTTAGAGAGATTTAGTCAGTTCTGGGTGTGATTATGTTCGGTAAAATCAAATTTGCGGCTTTTTTCATCGCAGGTACAGCAGGAGTTATATGGGTTGTCAATTTACCATATCCCATGATCCGCAAACCTGTAGCACAGGTAGCACCCATTCTGCTGTTACCTAGTTTTATGAGTATGGATCATAACTACCGAGGTGCGATAGATGCTTTAGAACAAGCGGATCAATTAATTAGTCGAGCAACCAGCACTGCGGATATTGAACTGGGTGGAGAAAAAGTTAAAGCAGCAAAAAAACATTTGGATAATTTACCAGTTTGGTTTTTGGGTTATTATCCTCAGCGTTATTGTACTTTGTTTAGTTGTAGTTGGCAATTTACCTTAGATGAATTTCAACAGGCCAGAGAACGAGTAGCAAGATTAGATGCTGTAGTTTTCCAGGACAAAAATGCTTTAGTTCCTTTTAATGAAGCGAAAAATTCTCTAGAAACTGCAAAACAACAATATGCACAAGCTAAAGATACAAAAGAGCGAGAAACAGCTATTGCTAATTGGCAAATTGCTATAGATAAATTAGATCAAATTTCTCAACAAACATTAGCAGGAAAAACAGCACAAACGCAACTTATAGCCTACAAACGAGACTTTGAAAATGCGCGGATTAGTAGTTTTATTACTGCTGCCCAAGAATTTGATTTAGAAGCTCAAAAAATCCAACCAACAAATTCTCAAGTGGCTGCGGAATTATGGCAACAGGCAATTTCTAGACTGGAAAGAGTGCCAAATGAAAATCCTCAATATGTGGATGCACAAAAATTAATTGCTTCCTATCAAGTTAAACAAAAAACTGTAATTGATCCACGTAGTACCACATTAATTGCAGCAGCAAAACAATATGCTTTAGCAGCAGCCCAAGCTTCCCAAAATCCCCCCATACTGTCCAAAAATGGGAACAAATTGCAGATTTATGGAAAAAGGCAATTCAACAATTAGAAAATGTGCAAGTTTCCGAAACCAGTTATGTAGAAGCACAAAAGTTAATTGCACAATATCAAACGAATTTGGGAACTATTCAAAATCGTCGTCAAGCGGAAAGCGAGGGTAAGGAAATTCTCGATGCAGCAAATAAAGAAATTCAAAGTTTGATTGGGTCACCACCCACTAATAAAAATGAAGCCAAGGCGGAAATTATTAAAGTTATGAATCAATTGAGTAGTGTGAAATCAGGAACAACTTCATATAATGAAGCACAAAGATTATTGAAATTGGCAGATAATCAGGTTAAAAAACTTCAATGATTAATATTTACTTGATCCAGGAATAGTAATCGCTATACTTAACTAACTATAGGACTCCTATTTGGTTTTTGATAGCGTAGCGTGGCGTAAGCCATACAGAACTTCGTACATACTGAAAGCCTTTTTTCCTGTTCCCTGTTCCCTGTTCCCTGTTCCCTGTTCCCTGTTCCCTGTTCCCTGCCTCCACGAAAAATTCATGAATCAAATCGGATCACTATATAAACTCTGTACTTGAACTTATTGAAGTTATAGAGCAGTTATTAAACTTACTAAATGCTGATAGTACAGCATAAACAATAACATTAATTCTTTCTCCTAACTCCTGACTCCTTTGATTTGTTCTTGTTAAGAAATATTAATCTTTTCCTCTCAAACCTAAATAGAACCTAAATAAATGCAGTCTTTCAATTTTCACAATTCATAATAGGATGGGTAACTGGCTAAGGTATTACAGTGGTTGGTATTGTTATTGTTTCGCACAGTAAACAATTGGCTCTGGGAGTACAGGAACTAGCTGCACAGATGGTTCAAGGAAAAATTCCCCTCGCTGTAGCAGCAGGTGTTGATGATCCAGAACACCCACTAGGTACAGATGCGATCAAGGTTTATGAAGCGATCGCCTCTGTATTCTCAGATGATGGTGTTCTCGTGCTGATGGATTTGGGTAGTGCTTTAATGAGTGCGGAAATGGCTCTGGAGTTTCTACCCCCAGAACAGCGAGAAAAAATCTATTTATGTGCAGCCCCATTAGTAGAAGGCGCTATTGCTGCTGTTGTTGCTGCTGCTGCTGGGAAAAACATCCAGCAAGTGATCACGGAAACACAAGGGGCATTAATAGCAAAAGCAACTCAGTTAAATTTTGTTACCAGTCCACTACCAGAAATCACTATACAAACTGGTAATACAGCAGCAATTCCTACCCAGGAAATTCGCCTCAAAATCACTAACCGCTTAGGTTTACACGCTCGTCCTGCTGCTCAGTTTGTAGCTACTGCATCCCGGTTTCAATCTCAAATCAAAGTACAAAATTTAACCAGAAATACAGAAGCGGTCAGAGGTGACAGTATTAACCAAGTTGCTACTTTGGGAGTACGTCAAGGACATGAATTGCTGATAACTGCTACTGGTACGGATGCTCAGGAGGCACTCAGAGCTTTACAAGGATTGATTATTAACAACTTTGGTGAAGACAATAGCATCATAGAGCTACCAGCCCGCCGTGAGGAAGTTACTGCGCCCACTGAAGGAGAACTCAGAGGAATTGCTGCTTCTGCGGGAATAGCGATCGCTCCATTAATTCATTATCAATCTGTCACCATCCCAATTACAGAATATCACATAGAAAACGTTGAAATCGAGTGGCACAGATTACAATCTGCTATCCAAATAGCTAAACAGGAAATTGCTTCTTTACTTTCTCATACATCAATACAAATTGGTGACGCGGAAGCGGCTATTTTTGATGCCCATCTGTTATTTTTAGCAGATCCAGTCATGCTAGAAGCCGCACGTCAACATATTGTGGAAAAACGCCTTAATGCAGAAGTAGCTTGGCAAGCTGTAGTCGATGAAGTAGCAAATTCTTACCGTAAACTGGAAGATGCTTATTTACAAGAACGAGTAGACGATGTAGTTGATGTTGGGCGTAGGGTGTTAAGAATTTTACTTGGTAGTCTGCCCACTGACTTGCACATCACAGAACCATCAATTATTGTCGGTACAGATTTAAGTCCCTCGGATACCGCTAAACTCGATCCAACTAAGGTAATGGGCATTTGTATGACTTCTGGGAGTGCAACTTCCCATAGTGCTATTATCGCCCGTACATTAGGCATTCCAGCGGTTGTGGGTGTAGCTCCTCAAATTTTAACCTTAGAAAGCGGTACTTTGATAGCAATTGATGGGGAAAGCGGTAAAGTTTGGGTAGCACCACCAGCAGAAACATTAACTGCCCTAGAAGCCAAACGTCAAAACTGGCAAACAGCCCAAGCCGAAGCGAAAGCTAAAGCACATCAGCCGGCGATTACCCGTGATGGTCGGAGAATCCAGATTTTTGCTAATATTGGTAGTATTGCCGATGCCAAAGCTGCTGTAAGTCATGGTGCAGAAGGTGTGGGTTTACTGCGTACAGAGTTCTTGTATTTGGAAAAGACAAAAGCACCCACAGAAGAGGAACAATTAGAAGTTTATCAGGCGATCGCTCAGGTTTTAGACCAGCGTCCCTTAATTATTCGTACCCTGGATGTGGGTGGAGATAAACCACTTCCTTATCTGAGTTACCAAGAAGAAGCTAACCCCTTCTTAGGTGTGCGGGGAATACGTTTCTGTTTAGAAAATCCTCAATTCTTGAAAACTCAATTAAGGGCAATTTTACGCGCCAGTTCCGGTAATAATATCAAAATTATGTGGCCAATGATTGCCACGTTAACAGAATTACGAGCAGCTAAAGCAATTTTAACCGAAGTGCAAACAGAACTGCGACAAGCGGGAATAGATTTTGATGAAAAAATGGCAGTGGGAATGATGATAGAGACACCCGCAGCAGTAGCTATTGCTGATCAGTTAGCTAGGGAAGTGGACTTTTTTAGTATAGGTACAAATGATTTAAGTCAGTATGTGATGGCAGGCGATCGCACTAATCCCAAAGTAGCAACTTTAGCCGATGCTTTGCAACCTGCGGTATTACGTATGATTCAGCAAACTGTAGAAGTTGCCCATGCTGCTAATATTTGGGTGGGGTTGTGTGGAGAAGTGGCCGCAGAAACCTTAGTAGCACCCATTTTATTAGGTTTGGGATTAGATGAACTAAGTGTCAATCCCCAAGCGATCGCACCATTAAAACAAGCTATTTCCCATTTAACCATCACAGAATCTCAGTCGATCGCATCTGTAGCATTAACACAAGATTCAGCCACCAGTGTCAGGGAATTAGTTTATCCCATCGGCTGAAAGATACAACATCAAAGATAAAAAATCACACACAAGAGACGTTTCTGGGGAACGTCTCTCATCAAACTATCTAAATGAATAGCTTTGTCAATATTCTTTTGTTTTTATATCAAACTGCAATACGCTGCTATGAATCCTCAGTTTCAAAGCAGCATTAACGCAGAAAGCTACTGATAAGCCACATCAAAATAAACGTCAGAACCGTAGAAAACTGATTTGCTGTAATGTTGATCAAAGCTAGTTGCTGTAATACAGGTACTGCAATCAATCCCCCAGCTATTAAGCCAATAATAAGACTTGCCAGGGTAAACAAAACTGCTCGACCAAATTTATTTTCCTTGCGGTTGAGAAAATAAATACTTACTCCAACCCCAACCACCAATCCCAGTTGCAAAACCTGATCGCTGGCAGCAGGAACAAATAAACTAATAGCACTTAAACCCAGGAACCAAGCTCCTGGTGCGAGTACATCTGATAGACTCGGTTGATCTAATATTCGTTGCAGCCATGCAGGTGACTGCTCACGAGTAACCGGACTTTCTTTTTGTGGAGATGGAACTCGCATTTCTGGAAAGCGGATACGCTCTGGTACTTTAATTTTACCTTCTTGGCGCATTCGTAAGCGATCCATTAGAATCGCATCATAAGCTGCTTCAATTAATTCCCGACCCTTGCTATCACCACCATGTTGCTCCAACAGGCGATTGCGAGCGTCCTGAATTTCATCAAAACTAGCATCTTCTGATACCCCAAGTTTTTGGTAGGGATTTTGATCGCTCATGGCAGTGTGTTACTTCAGCCCTAGTCAGCAGCAGTCTTTTGTGGAAGAAAAAACAACCTTAGGTTTTATTGTTATCAGAACAATAGTCCTAACCGATTCTTGTCCTCTAATCAGGATATTAGCACAGATGAGTTTATTCGACTCAAGAATTTAAACCATAGTAACTTTAACATAAACATATTGCCATCACAGACATCAATCAAAGGTTTTCAACCTATTTTCTGATAACCATATTGATTAATGGTATAAAATCGCATATTCATTTAAAATGAAACCGTTTTAAATTGCTGTTCCACTAAGTACACACTATGCAAACTGAAACAGAAAGCTACAAATAGGGTCAAGAAAACCATACGGTAGATATAGTACATATTCTGAAATGCAGACCTGATACTCGTAAAATTAGTGTCTACATCCTTCATAATTGTAATTACAGTTTATTGGAACAATCAGGATACTCGTATCTACTCCTTGTATATTTTTCAGTACAGCCAAAGTGGAAAATGCGTTTTTACGCAATTCCTTTGTTAAACATCATGAATTTTTGTGCAAAGTAATGGTCATGGCTCCTGCCAAGATTCTTGTAGTTGATGACGACCCCGCCGTTCGGAATTTAATTCAACGCTTTTTGATCAAACAGAATTATCAAGTAGAAGCTGCTGAAGATGGTAAGACTGCCCTCACCTTATTTGAGCAATTTAACCCAGACTTGGTAATTCTAGATGTAAACTTACCAGATACAATTGGTTTTAACCTGTGCCAAGAAATGCAAAGCCGAAATGGCGTTTTTGTCCTGATGCTCACCAGTCGCACAGATGAAACTGACAAAATTCGCGGTTTTTCCAAAGGTGCTGATGACTATCTCACCAAACCCTTTGGACTGGGAGAGCTAGAGGTCAGAGTAGCAGCAATTTTGAGGCGACAGCGGGTTGTTACCACCGCAGAACAAAAACGCCTCATTTTTGACAAACTCGTGATTGACCCAGTGCGGAGAGAAGTAACACTTAATGACGAACCAGTACCCTTGACCGCTTTGGAATTTGATTTGTTACATTTTTTAGCCAGTCATCCAGGTCGAGTTTGGCGGCGCTCAGAACTTATACAAGAGGTTTGGGACTATGAATATGTAGGAGATCAGCGGGTTGTCGATGTTCACATCGGTCAAATTCGCAAGAAAATTGAAATTGATGCTAGTCAACCAGCATTAATTCAGACTGTACGTGGTGTAGGTTACAAGTTTGAATCTACTACTAATCCAAAAAACCAAGAACTCTAAGGGGATTGGGTTGAGGGTGTCAGGTGTAGTCAATCACCCGATCACCCGATCACCAACCTCTTCCAGTGCTAATACTTAACATTGATGAAACAAAGTTTCTAAATAAATACGAGCAGCTTGGCGATCGCTCTCTCCATTTTGTAGCAAAAACAACGATAACGCCGCAGTTAATACTCGGTTTTGATCCCAATCGGGATGGGTTTCTAAGTATTTGTTTAGGGATTCGTGGAGTGCTTCGGGAATCACTGTAAAGATACTAACTGTTGTGTTCATAAGATTTCCCTTCTATACGGTCTATCAAGAGATTTTGCTTGCATTTATCCGAATTTTGGATTTTGGATCGACCCACAAATAAATCAGGGATATACCATCAAGGAATTATTGGTCAAGTATTGTCACCAGCCATAAAATCCCCACTCATACCTGAGTTCACTGTGCAAAATTGATGCTCATATCGGAACGGAATAAAAAAGCAAGCCGAATCATTGTGCGCTCAGAGGGGGTGGGTTTGTCAATGCTGCGAAATGTTAAAAATCGGTAGTTAAAAAATAAATACTCACGAAATAATCAGGGTTAGAGCTATATTTTTGTTACTTAATTTAATAAAAACTCAGTTGGTAATGTGGTTCAGTAATGAAAGCATAAAATCCCCAGTTAGCCAGCAAGGCTAGATTAGTTCGTAGAGCATTTGTGGAAAACTGGTAAACTTCCTGTGGAAATTCTGTGGAACTAAAGAGGATAATAGCCGCAAATAATAAGAATTACAAAAATATCAAGGTTTAGTAACAATTTAGCTCAATCAAGTACGGGATTAACTCAAATTGATAGTATTATTTAAAACAGTTGATATTGGCAAAGTTAAAAAGTTAACTTTATCTAGGGTTTGCTGAAAAATTCCTTTCGTTAGGGGCTAGGAGTCAGGAGTCAGGAGTCAGGAGTCAGGAGGAGAATTAAAGACATTTTTTCATTTCTGTCCGCCCAGAAAAGTGCAAGGTTTTTCAGACTCAAGACGCTATAACGAAAGCACCTACCGTCTTTTTTATGAGCCTCAAACCTTTGATTTATGAGGCTTTTTGGTTTATTCAGCAACCCCTATATAGGTAATAAAATCATTTTTATTACATCCTTTAAATCCTCAAATCCTGAATATCCTGATTCTGACAATTATATTATCAAATTCCCAAACTTAGGACTCCACCATCCCTTAGCTGTATGAAAATAAGCCGCATCCTTATGTTTCTTATCCTTCCATGAATCCTGACCAGAACACCTTAACATAGTTTTATTCTGACCATCTTTAATATAACTATACTCCTCTAACGGTTTCTTACATACTGGACAAGGATAAGATGTTATCCTAGTTTCTGGTTTAGGAGTCTTTTCACCTGCTGATGTTTTAGTTTTCGGTGCTTCCCAACGTTTATGAAAATCACTCCAAAACAAAACAATATTTTCACAGCCACTCACACATTTAAAAAAGTATTTCTTTTTAACTTTAATACTAGGAATTTTAGCTAAAAAGTTATTACAATCAGGACATTTCGTTTTTGAACTTTCATATTTTCTCTCAAATTTACCATTATTATTAGCTGTAGTTGTTGAATTAAAAACCACAGTTTTAGCTTTAGATAACGCAGGGACAAAATAACTTTCATTCCAAGTGGTTAAATAAGATTGCCAAGAATTTTTACCTTCAGCAATTTTATCTAATTCTGCTTCCATGTTGGCAGTAAATTCTGCTTCTAATAAATCTGGTAATGCCTTTTGTAAAAACTCATCAACTTCTAATCCTAAAGCTGTAGGATGAAGATGATCTTTTTTCAATTCAATATAATTGCGTTTTTTTAATGTAGCAACTGTAGGAGCGTAGGTACTAGGACGACCAATACCTTTTCTTTCCATTAATTGTATCAGTTTTGGTTCACTATATCTTGGTGGTGGTTGGGTTTGTTTCTTTTCATGTCCGGCATTTTCTAAAGTTAGTGTTTGTCCCTGTTGAACAACGGGTAAAACTGCATCTTTACCCAAATTAGGCCAATATTTTGCATAACCGTAAAATTCTACAACTTGTCCCCTGGCTTGCCATAAAATATTACCTGATTGGGTAATAATTAAAGTTTTTCTCACCTGTGCGGGACGACATTGGGAGGCGATCGCTCTTTTCCAAATCATTACATACAGGTTAAACTCATCTTCAGGTAGTTCTGCACGCAACTGCACCGAAGGACGAAACACATCTGTAGGACGAATCGCTTCGTGTGCTTCCTGTGCTGTTTTACTACTACGGTGTTTTGTTACTTGTTGAGGTATATTTTGCGGATCATGTTCTTCCAACCATTTACGCGCACTGGCACAAAATTCAGGACTTAACATCACTGAATCCGTTCGCATATATGTAATTAACCCGGACTCATATAGCTTCTGTGCCACCTGCATGGTTTTTTCGGGGGCAAATTTTAGTTTAGATCCGGCTGCTTGTTGTAGTGTTGAAGTCGTAAAAGGTGGAGGTGGTTGACGATAGGTGAGTTTCCCTTCAATTTGTATAACTTGATGGGGATGTTGTTGAGCTTCTGTAACTAATCTATCTGCTTCTGCTGCTGATAAAACCCGCTTAGATTCTGGTTTTTCTGGGTTGTTCCCGGCCGCATCATCGTGGGTTTCCGTTTCCGTTTCTGGTGTTTCCGTAGGCGTGTTAGCTGTACCTTTGTAAAAAGCCCGAAATCCTTCTTGATAGTCTACCCACACACTCCAATAATCTTGAGGAACAAATACTTGTATTTCTCTTTCGCGCTGACAGATGAGGTGTAATGTGGCGCTTTGGACTCTACCTACACTTTTTGCCCCGTTGTTTAATGCCCAAACTAAGGGACTACCTTTGTATCCTACTAGCTTATCAAGGCAATCACGACATAATCCTGCACCGATTAAGTTATAGTCAAGTTTGCGGGGATGGGAAATGGCTGTTTTTACGGCTGATGGTGTAATCTCTGTATAAACTACTCGCTTAGGTTCTTTTAATCCTAAAGTTTCTTTAAGATGCCAAGCAATGGTTTCTCCTTCTCGGTCTGGGTCTGTTGCTAAAATAACTTCATCAACTTGTTTAACAGCAGCTTTGAGTTGTTGAATAGTTTCTTTAGCCCGTTGATCACGGGCGATATAATTGCAGTGGACGCTATTACCTTCTATTGTGAATCCTAGTGAGTCTTCACCCTCATTACTGAGTTCGCGGATATGTCCACAACTAGCACGAACTATCCAATCTGCACCGAGAATTTGGCTAAGTTTTTTCACCTTTCCTGGTGATTCAACTACTAAGAGACGTTTGGCCATAGCACCTGTTTTCTCTAGAATTTACATTTCAAGGAGTTCAAGGAGTCAGCATTTCCAGGAGTCAGAAAGAAGGAGATTTAAAAATTTCTTTTTCATATCTCAAATTCTACAGTTGGGTAGTTCGACTTACTTCAACTTCGCTAAGTAGGGGATGCTGAATAAACTAAAAACCAGCATGAATAAAGAGTTTGAGGGTGATAACAAAGAAAATTTTGTTGGTTTTTACCTCCTTTCAAAATACAAAAAACTCCTTGATATCCTTGAACTCCCTACTCCTTGAACTCCTTAATCTTCACGGAAAGACTTTTATGGCTTACCCCACACTCCGCTATCAGCAACCCCTAAAAAGTCGCTTACTGACAACTTCACTCACTGACTATCTCAAACCTTTGATTTATCAATCTTTTGGGTTTATTCAGCATCTCTTATTGACGGCGTTCTTGTAATTTCCGATAAACAGCTTTTAAATCAACTTGATGATGTGCCAAGGCGACGAGGGTATGATAAAAAAGGTCCGCAACTTCCCCAGCGATCGCCTCAGCATCATCATCTTTGCAAGCCATAACAACCTCGGCGCTTTCCTCACCGATCTTTTTCAAAATCTTATTATCACCACCAGCCAATAATTTGCAGGTATAGGAATTTTCATGAGGATGATCACGGCGATCGCATATTACCCGAAATAGCTGAGATAACATATCTGCTGGAGGTGGTTGAACCTTACCATCAACCTGATGAAAACAACTGCGTTCCCCAGTGTGACAAGCAATATCTCCCAACTGCTCCACACCAATCAGTAAAGCATCACTATCACAATCATAACGAATACTTTGCACCTTCTGAATATGTCCAGAAGTAGCGCCCTTATGCCAAAACTCCTGACGGGAACGACTCCAAAACCAAGTTTCTCCAGTTTCTAAAGTCTTTTGCAGAGACTCCTGATTCATCCAAGCCATCATCAACACAGTACCATCTAGATAATCTTGGATAATCGCAGGTACTAAACCTTTGTCATCGTAACGGATTTTTTCCACAGGGATGGCAGATTGGAGCGTTAGCAGTTCAGGAGAAGACATACAAAAACTAGAGTAAGTTAACAATTATTAATCAATTGCATATGCTAACAGGAGTTTAGCAGAAAGTGGTAATTCGTAATTGGTAATTGGTGATTGGGAAAAATATTACCCATTACCCATTACCCATTACCCATTACCCATTTAGTCCTATCCTAATTAAAGAAGCTCAATTTAATTACCACCTATAGGAGATAACCTTGGTAAACACCACAATTAAAACCACAAAATCACAAGAAATCTTTACTGCTGCTCAAAATCTCATGCCAGGAGGCGTTAGTTCTCCCGTGCGTGCTTTTAAATCAGTTGGTGGACAACCTATAGTATTTGACCGCGTTAACGGAGCATATATTTGGGATGTAGACGGCAACAAATACATCGACTATGTGGGTACTTGGGGTCCTGCTATTTGTGGCCATGCTCATCCAGAAGTAATCAGCGCATTACACGCAGCTTTAGAAAAAGGTACTAGCTTTGGCGCTCCTTGTGTACTAGAAAATGTCTTAGCAGAAATGGTAATAGATGCAGTTCCTAGCATCGAAATGGTAAGATTTGTTAACTCTGGAACAGAAGCCTGTATGGCCGTCCTCCGGTTGATGCGAGCTTTCACCAACCGCGAAAAAATCATTAAATTTGAAGGTTGCTATCACGGCCACGCTGATATGTTCCTGGTTAAAGCCGGTTCTGGTGTAGCTACACTCGGTTTACCCGACTCCCCAGGAGTACCTAAATCTGCAACTAGCAGTACCTTAACTGCGCCTTACAATGATTTAGAAGCTGTCAAAGCTTTATTTGAAGAAAACCGTGATCAAATAGCTGGTGTTATTCTTGAACCTGTTGTTGGTAATGCAGGTTTTATTCCTCCCGATGCTGGTTTCTTGGAAGGTTTACGGGAACTTACCCACGAACATGGAGCTTTATTGGTATTTGATGAAGTGATGACAGGCTTCCGTATTGCTTACGGTGGCGCTCAAGAGAAGTTTGGCATCACTCCCGATTTAACCACAATGGGTAAAGTCATCGGTGGAGGCTTACCTGTGGGAGCTTATGGTGGTCGCCGCGATATCATGTCAATGATTGCCCCAGCAGGTCCTGTATATCAAGCTGGTACTCTTTCTGGAAATCCCCTAGCTATGACTGCGGGAATCAAAACCCTAGAATTACTACAAAAACCAGGCACTTATGAACAGCTAGAACGCATCACCAAAAAACTAGCTGATGGTTTGCTCAAAGTTGCTCAAGAAACAGGCCATGCAGCTTGTGGTGGTAGTATTAGCGCCATGTTTGGTTTATTTTTCACTAGTGGTCCAGTTCACAACTACGAAGATGCGAAAAAAGCTGATACAGCGAAGTTTGGCAGATTCCATCGTGGGATGTTAGAGCGTGGTATTTACTTAGCACCATCTCAGTTTGAAGCTGGGTTTACTTCTTTAGCTCACACAGATGAAGATATTGAACAAACTTTAGTCGCTGCAAAGGACGTGCTTTCTAGTCTCTAATTTCTGGGGACTGGGGAAGAGGTGACTGGGGACTGGTGACAGAAGGATATTCTCCTCCTGCTTCCCCTGCTTCCCCTGTTCCCTCTTCCCTATTTTTTAACAACCGCATCCTTTATGTCCACAACCTTTGACAGTTTGATGCCCTTCAGCACAGCCATCAGAACAATAGTATTTACCATCTTTGAGGATGGCTTTTTCCAGGGAAACTATACACAAGCAACTCGGACAAGCACATTTCATCTGATTTACCGTAGTCATAACATTTCTCCTGTTTGGGAGTTGAAATAATAGTATAACACATGAACAGTTATTCATATATTTTCGAGGAAAAAATTTTATAAAAATTTCCCATAACGGGAGAAATGTTGTGGGAACAGCTTGTAAATGTGAGTGGGCATTTCGCCAGCGTGTTAAAAAAAATGTTGGAAGTTTCCGTTCGCAATCGCTACCAGTCAGCCCCAGATGTACTGAGAGCGTTGGAGATGGAACCATATCTGGAAAGTTTAGCCAAGGGATGTTTAAATTCTGTGTCGTCTAGTACCTGTAAATCTTTTACCTACTTCCAGGTCATACTAGAACTACGAAGTAGAACCCCATAGATTTAGTTGTCAAGGTACAGATTGCCGTTAGGCAGTTAGGTTTTTATACAGGTTAATTACCGTTCCTGTTGAAAACAATATATCATGACTGCCCCACGCATGGGCAATCCGTTCGCCTACATCCACTGTTCCTTAGTACGATAAAGTATCAACGCCTTGCTACGATACTTTATCTCGGTGGTTTTGGCTCACTCAATTTCTTTATAACCTATGACTACCAAAGCTCAAGTTATTAATTTTCAGGATAAGTTACAGCGTGTTGGTGTCAGCAGTGTCACTAAGATGTTAATGGGAATTTTTGCGGCTGTTCCCATAGCACTAAGCTTGCCAGCAGAGGCTTTAGAAGTACAGATTTTACCGGAAAAAGTGCAATTGGGAGATACAATTTCCGTATTAATTGAACCAGAAAGTGGAGAACAGCCTGGTATTCCTACGGTAACAGTTGGAGAACAAACCTATCCAGCCTTTGAAATTGCCCCCAATAAATACCGTGCTTTTATTCCTACCACTCCATTAGAAGAACCAGGAGTAAGACAAGTTACTGTGTCAGGAGAGGGACAGCGACAAAGAAATTTGGCTGTGTACGTAGGCGATCGCAACTTTCCCATCCAACGTATTAATTTACCCCCAGGAAAAGCCGGAGTTAAAGCAACAGAATATGAACTAGAACGAGTTAAAGAGTTTAAAGCCCTACAAACACCTGACAAATATTGGGACGGTGTTTTCCTGAGACCAAATCAAGGACGGATGACCACAACCTATGGTGTAAGGCGCTACTATAATGGTAAATTTGCCAATGATTACTACCATCGAGGACTGGACTACGCTGGTGCAGCAGGTTCAGCCGTAGTTGCCCCAGCAGCAGGAAGAGTGGCTTTAGTAGGCACAGTATCCCAAGGTTTCATAGTTCATGGTAATGTAGTTGGCATTGACCACGGTCAAGGAGTAACCAGCATTTTCATGCACCTCAGTCGGATTAATGTCAAAGAAGGTGATATGGTCAAAGCTGGTCAACTAATTGGTGCAGTAGGTTCTACAGGTGCTTCTACAGGACCTCATCTACACTGGGGTTTATATGTCAATGGAAAATCTATTGATCCCTCATCTTGGAAAACAAAGATAATTGATTAGTAATTCTTAATTACTGGACTTTAGACTAAAAGAAGAGCGATCGGTAAATAGTCAGTAAATCGAGAGACAGCAAAAAATCAAGGGATGCCTGTAAGAACAGACACCCCCATAGCGGAAAATGAAAGAAGCACAACCAACGTTCATCTACCGCTATGGATGTTTTTACACAACTCAAGGAATTCCCTCAAGCAGCTTATAATTGTTTATGCAGGGCAAAAGACGCAACATTTGAAATGACGGATGCAATATTGCTGACACGCACTTGCCAAAGTCTCGCAGACTTATCGCTGTGTCCAGTATTCAGGCGTAAGTGGTCAAGTATCTATGAAACAACACAGGATACCAGACCACAACGCAACAAATTGATGGTTCACCACGAGTCAACAAACCGATGTGGTTGGCTTTTGTCGGTGAAGAAATGCCACCTCTAAATGAAGTTTGGAAACTGTATCTACGGCGCTTTGCCGTTGACCATTGGTATCGGTTTATTAAACAAC
Organism: Sphaerospermopsis torques-reginae ITEP-024; assembly: GCF_019598945.1. Lineage (NCBI taxonomy): Bacteria > Bacillati > Cyanobacteriota > Cyanophyceae > Nostocales > Aphanizomenonaceae > Sphaerospermopsis > Sphaerospermopsis torques-reginae. The sequence goes on from NZ_CP080598.1 coordinate 798,112, forward strand.
GTTTGCATTGGACGCTACCAAAGCTTTCTACTCCCCAACAATGTGACCGATGGAGTGACTTAATGCCGCTCATCACTTGGGAGTTATGGCTGGCTCGTGATATCGTCAACCGATTTTGGATTTACGATTTTGGATTTTGGATTGACTCCACCCTAAAGTGTGGAGCTTGAAAATTTTGGATTTGGGATTTACGTTAGCGAAGCGTACGCAGCGCAGCGAGTATTTTTCCGTCCTGAAGGACGGGGCTTGTACCAAATGTTTTTAATCTAAAATCTAAAATCTAAAATCTAAAATTCCCGGTCAATGACCATCCCCTCCCGTGGCAGAAACAAATCACTAAACTCACCCCTGGAAGGGTTGCACAAGCTATGCCTGGGATTTTGTTCAGGGTTTCTACTCCTGCCAAACCACCAAAACCAAGGGGTAAATCTCCTGGATGGAAGACCGGACAGAAGAGGCAACGTAGAATTCGCTATCCCATCGTTAAAAAGCGTACTTCACCTTCACGTAAAGCCCCGCCAACACCTGCTTAATTTTTCGTTTTTGAATTTTTTACTTTGCTTTTTTTTCAACTCAGCTTCCCTGAGTCATTTTGTGCTTTTAGTCTAAAGTCCAGATTCCAGGTAAAAACGCCGGGGGCAATATTCCCAAGCATTCAAATAAGCTAAGGGTAAATAATCTTCATTCATTTGATTAATCCCACATTCCGCACTTCAATTTGTAGTACATACACAAGTATCATAAGCAGCATAAAGGGTTAAATATAAATACGCAGTCCAGAAAGTAAAAGTATAGACATTAATTGCCATTTGACTACTAAATAGAAATTCATAGGGCATAGAGAATAAATTCAGGAAAAAATGAGAGAATAAGACTGAATTAAATAAAAATGCCTTCATATTATGAATTACCAAAAAGAAGAAATTGAGAGTAAAAACATAGATCACTTAGGAATAATCGCAGGAATAATAGATGAGATAGGAATAGTAGAAAAAATCAACGAGATATTTTCAATAGATATCAGAGAGAAAGTAAATACAGGAGAAGTAGTCAAAGCAATTATTCTCAATGGACTAGGCTTTGTATCAAGACCACTATATTTATTCCCAGATTTCTTGAAAGATAAAGCCGTAGAACATCTAATAGGAGCAGGGATAAAAGCAGAAGATTTAAATGACGATAAAATAGGCAGAGTAATGGATAAGCTATACAAATATGGCTTAACTAAATTATTCTTAATAATTGCCTTAGAAGTAAAGTTCAGAGAGAAAAAAATCAGACTTAAATAAACTAGCAAAAAAAATCCAAGAGGAGTTATTAAAAGCTAACAAACAAGTAGCGAAATTAGAACAGGAAGAATTGTCCGATAAATCTTTGACCGAATTAAAAGTCAAAGAAATAACAACCAAATTAAAATATCATCAAATATGCGAGTGGGAAATTACTGAAACCAATAAAGGGAAAACAACAGTTTATAGAGTGAAATGTAAATTAAGAGAAAATCAGGAGTTAATTACACAACAACAAAACTCTTGTGGCAGATTTATTTTAGCCACCAATATTTTGGATACACAGGAGTTAGAGTCAGAAGAAATCCTCAAAATATATAAAGAACAACAATCTACAGAAAGAGGATTTAGATTTATCAAAGACCCGTTATTTTTCGCGGATAGTCTATTTGTCAAAAATCCTGAAAGAGTAGAGACAATGATGATGTTAATGGCATTATGTCTTTTGGTTTATAATTTAGGACAAAGACAATTAAGAATGTCATTGAAAGCACAAAAAGCTACAGTTAAAAATCAACTGAATAAACCCACAGAATCTCCCACATTAAGATGGATATTTCAATGTTTTCAAGGTATTCATCTTTTGATGACACAAGGATTTCAACGAATTCTTAACTTAACGGAGTCGCATTGTCATATCTTGCAATTCCTACCTACTACTTGTCAAAAATATTATTTATTATCTTAGGTTTCCTCTCTATTTTTACTATTTAATTGGTTATCTTTTTGATAACTGATTCCACACCTTGAATTAAATATTGTTTTTGAAATAGCTTTTAAACACCAATAAAGGCTTTACTTTGTGTGTCCATAATTTTGTTTTACATTGATACGTAATTGTTCAAACCCTAAGTTTTAATTGACTGTCAATGTAGTTAAATTATGCTACTTTTTGAAGTGCGGAATGTGGGTTATAATTATGAAACTCTTGTGGGGTGGGCATCTTGCCCGCCAATCATGTACCTCATTACAAAGGAAAGTGCTGTATCTAGGTTTTACATTTATTCAGCATCCCATATTTAGTCATCTTTAGATGACTTTAGCTATGAGACTGGGAATTAATTCCCAGGCGGGACTAAACGCCTACGGAATGTTAATACCCAAGGCTGCAAGTTGTTCGTTTATCCAATTTGTGGCTGTGGTTTCGTCAGTTTCACAACTACACCCCAACCTCCGCAGATTCCAGCGCATTAACTTCATCAACTACCCGCCAAATTTCCTGCATCAACTCATCTAAACCAGTGCGAGTTACAGCCGAAATAATAAAAACAGGAGCTAAAGAAAGATGATTTAATTGTGTAGCTAAAGCCTCCAAATCAACAGTTTCCCTATCCACCGCATCAATTTTATTTAATGCCAAAATTTGCGGACGTTTCGCTAAACCCCTTCCGTAAGCTTTCAATTCTTCTTGAATGGTATGGAAATCACCAATTACATCTTCACTTGTAGCATCAATTAGATGTAATAAAACCCTAGTGCGTTCAATATGACGTAAGAAATCATGACCCAAACCAGCACCATGAGAAGCACCTTCAATTAAACCGGGAATATCTGCAAAAACAGTACCATCACCAGTCGGTTTTTTCACTACTCCCAAATTAGGAACAAGAGTTGTAAAAGGATAATCAGCGATTTTCGGACGTGCAGCAGATAAGGAAGAAATTAAAGTTGATTTACCAGCATTTGGTAAACCAATAATTCCCACTTCTGCTAACAGTTTCAACTCTAAACGTAAAACTTTATGTTCTCCTTCTAAACCAGGTAAGGCGTATTCTGGGGCGCGGTTACTGTTACTTAAAAAATGTTGATTTCCTAAACCACCTTTGCCACCTTCAGCAGCGCGAAAACGTTGTCCAGGTTCAACTAAATCACATAACAAAGCGTCCATTTCTCCATCATAAATGGCAGTACCACAGGGAACTTCAATTATTAAATCTTTGCCATTAGCACCTGTACAATTATTAGGACCACCACGTTCTCCATTTTCTGCTTTAAATATATGTTTATATCTAAAGTCTAATAAGGTTTGTAAGTTGTTATCAGCAACAAAAATCACTGTTCCACCCCTGCCACCGTTACCACCAGAAGGACCACCGGCGGGAACGTATTTTTCTCTGCGGAAAGCGACGATACCATCACCACCTTTACCGGCTTGAACTTCAATTACTGCTTGATCGATAAATTGCATAATTTAATTATTGGGCATTGGGCATTGGGCATTGGGCATTGGGCATTGGGCATTGAAAATTAGCTATTAGTTGTCTTTTCGGGTCTTCATTACATATTATGCTAGATTGCGTTCACAAAAACCATAAAACCCTTATGATATAACCCACATTCCGCACTTCGCTTTGTAATACATTAAGATTACGAAAATTGGGGTTAATGGTGGTTGAATAGGGATCGCCGAAGGGCTATAATTCATACGTTTAAATACTGAATAATATCAACATTTTTTGTAAAATTTATCGAAGTATTAACGTAGTACGTTTTGAAGTGCGGAAAGTCGGAAATATAATTAATGCTGAGAATACCAAATGACAAATAATTAGTTAATGTAGATTTGTTAAGCCATTATTAATAGCCACCATGTCTATCAAAGTTGGAGATACTGCACCTGATTTTAGTCTACCCTCTCAAGACGGTTCTACCGTCAGTTTAAAGGATTTTCGCGACAAAAAGGCTGTCGTCCTTTACTTTTATCCTAAAGACGACACCCCTGGATGTACTGCGGAATCTTGCGCTTTCCGAGATCAATATGAAGTATTTAAAGCTGCTGGTGCTGAAGTCATCGGCGTAAGTGGTGACTCTAGCGAATCTCATCAGAAGTTTGCAGCCAAGTACAATTTACCTTTTACACTGGTGAGTGATAAAGGCGACAATGTTAGAAAACAATATGGTGCAACTACCGCTTTTGGTTTTATCCCCGGCCGGGTAACTTACGTAATAGACCAAAACGGCATTGTTCAATATGTGTTTGATTCCATGTTTAACTTTAAAGGTCACGTTGAGGAAACCTTGAAAAGGTTACAACAGTTGGCTGCAAGGTGATTTGGTGATTGGTGATACAATTTTGGATTTTGGATTTTGGATTTTGGATTTTGGATTGTATTTCATGCACTCCAATCTAAAAGGGTGTTTGAAATGATACACCATCAGCGACTTTTAAAACATCCTCTAAAATCTAAAATCTTGTCCCAGTCCCCAATCCCCAATCACCAGTCGCCAATCACCAGAAATCAAACTTTAGACTTTTCTGGTACAGCAACGTTGGCGGTTTTGCCGTTCTTACCGTTAGTTTGTCCGTTAGTGTTAGGGTTGCGGGGTTGAATCACACCATAGCCGCCGTGGTTACGTTCGTAAATAACATTAATTTCCCCGGTTTCGGCGTTACGGAACATATAAAAGTCGTGTCCTACTAGTTGCAGTTGTTCTTGCGCTTCTGCAACTGTCATCGGAGGCATGGAAAAATACTTAGTCCTGACTACTTCTCCTGGTAGTTCAGGAGTGCGATCGCCGATTAAATCTGCTACTGGTTCGGCAACTACGGCTTCATTAGTTGGTATAGGCTGGGTTTTGTGTTCTTGTCTTCTTTCTTTGTATTTTCGCAGTTGACGGGATATTTTATCAGCAACTAAGTCAATACTTGCATATAAGTTCTCGCTGCTTTCCTCCGCACGGATGACGTTACCATTAGCATAAATAGTGACTTCAGCCGCTTGTCTAGTATTAATTCGCGGATTGCGAGCTACACTTAAATGGACATCTACTTCATTCGTAATGTTTTGAAAGTGACTAACTGCTTTTTCAATTTTTTGATGCACATATTCTCGAATTGCATCGGTAATTTCAATATTTTTGCCGTGGATGACAAGCTTCATGTAAACTCTCCCGCTAAATATTTAGCTAAATATTTATTTGATGTGAATGGGTTTTGTATGTACAGAGATTGCGGTAAGGTCTATCACTGCCGCCAATACAAATTCTGAACTGCTTTTAATGTAAGGCTTTTGTATTCGGTTCTCAGGTTGTCGCATCTTAACTATAAGTACCTCTAGCTTCGATTTACTTTCTTAAAGACTGGTATCCAATTGCTTGCCAGGCGATTGGATCTGCAAAGAAAAACTCTCGCTCAATTATTATTAGCTGTTCTGTACCTGCTTTCTCAGTTTAAGCAACTTTTATTTACAATTCTAGAAGTAGCTCCTTTTGTAATTCTTCTGTTGGCTTGCTATTTCTATATCTTGATTGTGCCAGCCTCAATAGAAGTTTTGATTCTGATCGATGTCAACAACTTCTGAAGATACCATCAGCCATTGCATTTCTTTTGTTTTGGCGTGATGCTTATTGCAGGTAACTCCTCCTATCACCATTGAGGTTATATATTCAAAGTAGCACTTTTTTGTGGATAAAGTTTATTTCGTTGACTTTCCTTTAAGATCCTTTGCATTGCTTGACATTTGTTGACCCAATTCTTACTTTTTTGCAACATATATTCAGAGAATAGGGGACTGGTGATTGGTGATTGGTGATTGGTGACTGGGGGTTATCTCCGCTACTTCCCCTACTTCCCCTACTTCCGCTACATTCTGCCTTCTGCCTCCTCTCATTGATTTTTTCTATGATCCATACTCATACACATCACAAGCACCGCTGTTTTTTGTATAACAAAGAATTAATGCCTTATGTAGATGCTCTTGAATGGCAGCGATCGCTACTTAAAGAACGCATCAACAACCCCGATCTCGAAGATGTACTAATTCTGTTGGAACATCCGCCAGTTTACACTTTAGGACAAGGTGCAAACCCGGAATTTCTCAAATTTGACCTTGACAACAGTGAATATAATGTGCATCGAGTTGAAAGAGGTGGCGAAGTTACTTATCATTGTCCTGGGCAACTGGTAGGGTATCCAATCTTAAATCTGCAACGTTATCGTCAAGACTTGCATTGGTACTTGCGCCAACTTGAGGAAGTATTAATTCGTGTTTTAGCAAATTATGGTTTACAGGGAGAACGCATTCCTGGTTTTACAGGTGTGTGGTTAGAAGGAAGGAAAGTGGCAGCCATAGGCATTAAAGTTAGTCGTTGGGTGACTATGCACGGTTTTTCTTTAAATGTTTGTCCTGATATGACAGGATTTAATCGCATTGTACCCTGTGGTATTACTGATAAGCCTGTTGGCAGTTTAGCAGAATGGATTCCCGGTATCAAATGTTTAGAAGTCCGTTCTTGTATAGCTCAGTCATTTTCCGAGGTTTTTGGCGTGGAATTAATAGATTGCCATTATCAATAATACACTAGCAGTCAGTATTAATGCTATACCAATAGCTAGATAAATAGCATTATAACCATATATTGCTTAATTATTGTATAATAAAATACTGATTATTTAGAGTATGTATGATCTCAGTAAAGCTATGGAGAAATTCCATAAATTTTCTGAGAAGATTCTGAGAAGATTATGATCTAGGTTACTTTTAAATTAAAGCAGAAATGGTAAAATTTTTACTTGGGTGTTGGTTGCGTTGGTGTTTAGTAATAGGTTTAAGTTGCTGCCTATTAGCTAGTTGTAGTGTGAATCCTAGTGTGGGAAAAACTCTGCGAGTAGCGACTGAACCAGCATTTCCACCGTTTGAGTTTCAACAGAATGGGGGAGAGTTACAGGGTTTTTCCATTGATTTAATGAAAGCGATCGCAACTGCGGCTAATTTCCAGATAGATTTTCAAAGTTTACCTTTTGATGGCATCATTCCCGCACTGCAAGCTAAAACCGTAGATGTGGCTATTAGTTCAATTACCATAACTCAAGAAAGGTCAAAAACTGTAGATTTTTCTCGTCCTTATTTTAAAGCTGGGTTAGCGATAGCTATTCGCACAGATAACCAAGAAATTAATAGTTTTGAAAGTCTACAAAATAAAAAAATCGCCGTTCAAATTGGTACAACAGGAGCAGAAACAGCTAAAACTGTACCTGGGGCGCAAGTGAGCAGTTTTGATTCTGCACCGTTAGCATTACAAGAATTACTAAATGGAAATGTAGACGCAGTTATTAACGATGCACCTGTTACATTATACGCCATTAATACAGGTAATCTCCAAGGAATCAAAGTCATACAACAATTACTCACCGAGGAATTTTACGGAATTGCTACAGCTAAAAATTCCCCTTATTTATCTTTAATCAATCAAGGTTTAACAAAAGTATTAAAAACCGGAAATTATCAACAAATTTACCAAAAATGGTTTAAGTCAAAACCGCCAGTATTACCAGAAAAAACACTATTTGCAAATCAAAACGCCCCTACTTTAAATTCTTTTAGCTTAATATTGCAATTATTACCGAATTTATTAACTGGTGTTTTGGTGACATTGCAACTAGCAATTATATCAGTTTTCTTTGGTTTAATTGGTGGTTCATTCATAGGAATTGTTCGCCTTTCGGCAATTAAACCTGTGCAATGGTTAGCCAGGACTTATATAGATTTTTTCCGAGGTACACCTTTATTAGTGCAGATTTTTATGATTTACTTTGGTATACCTGCACTTTTGCAAGAATTGGGTTTTACTTTATCATTAAATCGCCTTGTTGCGGGAGTCATGGCTTTAAGTTTAAATAGTGCTGCTTACATTGCAGAAATTGTTAGGGCTGGGATTCAATCAATAGAAATTGGACAAACAGAAGCAGCCAGATCACTGGGTTTAAATTCTGTACAAACTATGCGTCATGTAATTTTTCCCCAAGCCTTTCGGCGCATGATTCCCCCTTTAGGTAATGAATTTATTAGTTTATTAAAAGATACCAGTTTAGTTGCAGTAATTGGTTTTGAAGAACTGTTTAGAAAAGGACAGTTAATAGTTGCAGAAAATTATCGCGCCTTTGAAATTTACGCAGCGGTAGCGGTGATTTATTTATGTTTAACCTTGGTTTCTTCTCAAGCTGTTAGTCGGTTAGAAGCGTGGATGAATCCGGGAAAAAAGCCAAATGTAAAGATTTAATAATTGATGAATTATTCAGGAGTCAGGGTAATACAGCCGTTTCCTAAGTTATGAGGTATAAGGCTAACAGGCAGGATGCCTGTTCCACAAGGGTTTTATGATTTCCGTTTGTACCTCACTAAGATGAAATATGCTGTAAGTAGAACGACGGGAAAAAACCAAAGTATCTAAAGAAAAGTAAATTAATCTAAAAACCTCTTCTCTCTTGCATGAGTGCCTCTTGCCTTGTCATAACGACAATTTTTAACGCCTACCTACTTAGTTGTCAGTTGTTACGATTTTTGAAACAAGAAGATGATTTTCCCTAACTCTAGTCTAAATTAATAAAAAGTTAGGGGTAAACCCGTACACAGGATAATGTTCCCAGATATTCGAGACTATCAAATTCTCTTTCTCAGTGTATTCCTGATTTTAGGAATTGGCACAAGAGATTGGACATTGCGGCCGGAGTTGATTTTAATTGCGATCGCCACTTGTCTAGTCACACAATGGATATTGTCATTATTCATTAGTCATTGGTCATTAGTAACTACCACGGCAAATGACAATAAGTTAACATTTAATTTCCGTAGTTCTTTAATTACTGCTCTGGGACTTAGTTTACTACTACGGGCTGACCATTGGACAACTATGGTTTTAGCCGCAACAACAGCAATAAGTAGCAAATTTATCTTTAAAATAGGTGATAAACATTTCTTCAACCCTGCCAACTTTGGTATTATTTCCGCCTTATCCCTAACTTCTGATGCTTGGGTTTCTCCTGGACAATGGGGAGAAGAATGGTGGTATGGACTATTATTTTTTGGTACAGGAGGAATGATTTTACAAAAAGTTGGTCGTTGGGACACCACCGCAGCTTTTTTAAGTGCATATTCCCTACTGGAAGCTGTGCGTAATATTTGGCTAGGTTGGACTTGGGATGTTTATTTACATCGGTTAATGAGTGGTTCTTTAATACTGTTTGCATTATTTATGGTGACAGATCCCCGATCTATTCCTAACGCTCCCATCGGTCGTATAATTTGGGCAGTTTGTATTGCCATTTTTACCTTTATTTTGCGGAATTATTTCTTTCTTTCTACCGCAGTTTTTTGGGCTTTATTTGTCCTTGCGCCGTTAACTGTTTTCCTAGATATTATTTGGTTTAGTCCGAGATTTTTTTGGCAGCAAGAAAATTAGCAGTTTAGGAAAATGGGGAGCTAGAGGAGTAGGGGAGGTAGGATAAGTTAATAACCCAATCACCAATCACCAATCACCAATTACCAATTACCAATTACCAATCACCAATTACCAATTACCAAAAAAAATGAAAAAATTTCGTTTATTCATTCCCTTAATCATAGCACTTTTAGCTGTTTTATCTTTTGCCCCTACAGCTTTAGCTTTTTGTGGTTTTTATGTTGCTAAGGCTGATACTAAATTATATAACCAAGCTTCTCAAGTAGTCATGGCGCGAGATGGTAATAAAACAGTATTAACAATGGCTAATGATTTTCAAGGAGATGTGAAAGATTTTGCAGTTGTCGTACCTGTTCCCACAGTTATCAAAGAGGAACAAGTGCGGGTTGCTCAACCTAATATTGTTGAAAGATTAGATGCTTTTAGCGCCCCTAGATTGGTAGAATATTTTGATGAAGATCCTTGTTCTCCACAAATAAGACCACAGTCAATGTTAGCACCAACTGCTGCTGCCAGAGGTGGAAGTTCTGAAGAAAAAGCAATGGCAGATAACAGTTTGGGTGTGACTGTTGAGGCGCGGTTTAATGTGGGTGAATATGATATTTTGATCCTCAGTGCTAAAGAATCTAATGGTTTGGAAACTTGGTTAAATCGCAATGGTTATAAAATTCCCAGAGGTGCAAATCAATTATTAAAACCTTACATTCGTTCCTCTATGAAGTTCTTTGTTGCTAAAGTTAATTTAGATAAATTTGAGGAATCAGGTTATCAATTTATTAGACCTTTACAAATTGCTTATGAATCACCCAAATTTATGTTACCCATTCGTTTGGGTATGATTAATGCCAATAATGAACAAGATTTGATTGTTTATATTCTCTCACCTCAAGGACAAGCAGAAGTTACTAACTACCGCACAGTAAAAATTCCTTCTAATATGAATATTCCTGTGTTTGTGAAAAACGAATTTGGGGATTTTTATAAATCTATGTTCCAAACTTCTTATACCAAAGAAGATAAAAAAGTAGCATTTTTAGAATATGCTTGGGATATGGGTAATTGTGATCCTTGTTCTGCTCAACCTCTGAATACTGAAGAACTTAAACAAGCTGGTGTGTTTTGGTTAGATAATCATGGTAATAACAATAATAGAATCGCACCAGGTTTTGGTTTTCCGTTTTCTAATAATAATGTTTACATCACTCGTTTGCACGTCCGCTATACTCGCAATAAGTTCCCTGAAGATTTGATGTTTCAAACAACTTCTAACCGGGAATCTTTTCAAGGACGTTATGTGTTACAACATCCGTTTACAGGTAATTTACAATGTTCTGCGGGGAGAGAATATAAACGTTCGTTATCCCGACGGTTTGAACAAGAAGCACAAACTTTAGCACAGTTAACGAATTGGAATATTCAAAACATTCGTCAAAAAATGAAACTGACTGTGGGAAATATCTCAACTTCTTGGTGGGAAAATTTCCTGATGTTTCTAGGATTATAAACTATTCTCTCAGACTTTTTTCAAAGTTTTAGTTTGTGAGTTGAAGAACTGGGTTATCCCCCTAACCCTTATCTAAAAAAGGGGGTTCAATAATGGACAATTGACAATGACCTCTCCCTGAAAGGAAGAGGATTGAAAAAGTGGATTTTTTTTGATTTTTTCCCCTTGAAAGGGGAGGTTTTAAACCTTGAATGAAACAATTGTCAATTATCAATTATCAATTATCAATTATGTTGCAGTGGGTGGTAATAGTAATTTAGGTGTAGGTGAAAATATTTATCAAAGTTCAGGAACAGGTTTAGGGTTAACTTATGGAGAAGTGGAAAAATTCCAACGTGGTTGGATGTATAGTAATGGACATAGAAAGAATATTCTTTTACCAGAATATAAAAAGTTTGGTTATGGCATAGCTATGGGGAAAGATGGTAGTATTTATGCAGTGCAAATGTTTAGTAATTAGCTATCAGCAGTCAGCTATTCCCTATTTCCTTTTTACTGTCACCTGTCACCTGTCACCTGTCACCTTAATCTGAGATATCCTGATAAATGATAGAGATTGGCTTAAAGAAGTAGAATGAAACTGGCAGCAAGAGTAAGTCAGGTGACACCCTCGATCACCTTAGCGATCGCAGCTAAAGCTAAGGCCATGAAAGCTGAGGGTATTGATGTTTGTAGTTTTAGCGCGGGAGAACCGGATTTTGACACACCAGCACATATCAAAGCAGCCGCCGCTAAAGCTTTGGAGGAAGGAAAAACTAAATATGGTCCTGCTGCTGGTGAACCTAAGTTAAGGGAAGCGATCGCCAACAAGCTAAAAAGCGATAATGGTCTTGATTATAAAGCAGAGAATGTTTTAGTTACCAATGGCGGTAAGCATTCTCTTTACAATTTGATTGTGGCATTAATTGATCCAGGTGATGAGGTAATTATCCCTGCACCCTATTGGTTAAGTTATCCCGAAATGGTGACATTAGCTGGTGGTAAGTCGGTAATAGTCCATACAGATGCTTCTACAGGCTACAAAATCACCCCAGAACAACTGAAAAAGGCAATTACCCCAAAAACTAAGTTATTTGTTCTTAACTCTCCTTCTAACCCCACAGGGATGGTGTACACACCAGAGGAAATTAAGGCTTTAGCTAAGGTAATTGTTGATGCTGATATTTTAGTTGTTTCTGACGAGATATACGAAAAGATTCTCTATGATGGTACTGAGCATATTAGCATTGGTTCTTTGGGTGCGGATATTTTTGCCCGGACTTTGATCAGTAATGGTTTTGCTAAGGGTTACTCAATGACTGGGTGGCGTTTGGGTTATTTAGCTGGACCATTGGAAATTATTAAAGCAGCGAGTACCATTCAAGGTCATAGTACATCTAATGTGTGTACCTTTGCTCAATATGGGGCGATCGCTGCTTTGGAAAGTTCCCAAGACTGTGTAGAAGAAATGCGTCAAGCTTTCGCTAAACGTCGTCAGGTAATGTATGACAGACTCAATGCTATTCCGGGGTTAAGTTGTCCTAAACCCGATGGTGCTTTTTACCTGTTCCCTGATATCAGCAAAACCGGTTTGAAGTCTTTGGAATTTTGCAACGCTTTGTTAGAAGAATTGCAAGTTGCTGTTATTCCCGGTGTGGCTTTCGGTGCTGATGATAACATTCGCCTTTCCTACGCTACGGATATGGCAACCATTGAAAAGGGGATGGATCGGTTAGAGAAGTTTGTGCGATCAAAGATATGAGGTGACAGGTGACAGGTGACAGTTAAGAGGGAATAGGGAATAGGTGACAATGAGAAGGGTATAGTAGGGGAAAAATAAATTATTGCTCCTGTAACTCCCAAACTCTTGTCAGGTTTTAGCATTGCTAAACCCCTACTCAACTCCTTCTGTCATTCTGTCACCTGTCACCTATTCACTGTCACCTGTCACCTGTTCCCTGTCACCTATAAAATGTCATATTTTTGACATTGGGCTATGAGTTTGGCTTTGATGAGCGATCGCACGTTTTCCGGTGAAACTATTTCACAGTTTTCTCCATAACGCAACACTTCCCGCACCAACCAAAAAGGGTTTGACACTTTTCTCACCACTTGACACACATCTCCTACAACTTCGTTACTGATATCATTGGGTTTTGCTTCATAAGCTTTTACCATTCCACCATAAAAGTGTAAGTGTACTTTTAGGGTATCTAGCCCTTCATGCCGCCATTGTCCGTTTACTGGGACAACACCTTTGATTCTATCCAGACGTAAACAACGGTTGTGTATTAGTTCTGGAAAGTCAGGTTTGACAATATCTTGAGTTTCATCACACCAAATATTTAAGTAAAAACGCTTCTCTTCAAAAGCTATTTCTGCATAACGCACTGTAAATGACACATCCTGTCCTTGAGAATTGGTATAGAGTAAGTGAAATGGTTGTTGATTTTGGCGAAATTGATCGGCAAGTATGCGCCATGCTTCCGTCGGTTGACTGACTTGTTGAAGTAGTAATTGACGCATCGGTAGTTCAAGTTGTCCGCGTTCTAGTAACAAACTAGAGACAGTTTGCGCTTGTTCAATAAAACCGGAATCCTTGAGTATTCCTATAGCTTGCTGGAGTGCGGTTACTTGTGTGGAGTTGAGGGTGAAAGGTTCACCGACTTCAAACTCTTTTTGGGCGATCGCTACCAGTAATCCAGAGATACTGGGAGACTTCCCCCAGAAGATCCGCAATTTGCGGGCGATTTCTTCTAGTTGTTCCTTTGTCCCAGCCGGAATTGACAGTGTAATTGTTTCTTTTTTCCTATTCATCTAAAAAGTGTAACTACATTATTGACATATTGCTTATTTACAGTTATTGTATCTGTATACCAGGTGAATAGATAAATAAAATGAGGAAAAAACAAGGTTACTCCCTATGCAGATACAAAAAAAGCCAGAGTCTAGCTCTGGCCTACAAGCCCTCATAGGGATTAATGAGTGTATTAAAGCCTTGATCACATCTTTTCTATAATTTCAATCCCTGATAGGGATTAGGATTTAGTTTCAAGGCTTCTCTAGTATACATCGTGGGGAAAGCTAATGGAATATTTTTTTATTTTGCACTCACTTCTTTACTATAGACAAAAAAATAAGTGCTATATTAAGGAGAACCAGAAGAAAGTCATTCTAGTTCACCTATCAGAGTCGCACCTATAGGTTAGCACGGGCATGGCTTCTTGGGCGCAAATCTATTGAGGTAATCTCTAAAGCTTCTCTAGTAGCCATCTTGGGGAAAGAGAATGGAAAATTTTTTATTTTGCCTTCACATCTTTACTATAGACCAAAAAATAAATGCTATCTTAGAGAAGAAACAGAAAGTCATTCTAGTTTACCTATCAGAGTCGCACCTGGTTGGCACTGGTATGGCTTGTCTGGTTGTAAATTTGGAGAAATAACCATGACTTTTAGCGAGATTGCTGCACTTGAAGAGCGAAGAGATTGGCACACCAGTCAAATCAGTATGATTGACAATAAACTACGAGAATATTACTACTCAAATATTGTCAATGAAGAAGGTGATGTTATTTCGTATGCTGACTACTTTGATCAGTATCAAGGTGAACTGATGAGACATTAATAATCATTTCACAAGCTATAGCTTAAAAAGCATTTATGACATATTGGGGGTAATTTATCTTACTCCCATTTATGGAAAATAGGAGTTATTGAGGTCAAAAACTATGATCGATAATTTACTTTCTCGAATTTCCAATGAAAAACTGACACCATTGGTGGCAGAAATTGGTTAGATTCATAATTTAGTCATTTTATAAAAGTGTAACAATGGCAGATGGAGATGATCAAATGCAAAACAATACTCCCACAATTACAGAAATTCAAGAATTATCCTCACAAATTCCTGAGAGAATACCTTATTTAAAAATGTTAGCTTTATTTGGTTCTAGAGCAACTGGTAAAACTAAAGCTAATAGTGACTGGGATTTTGCGGTTTTATGTGATGAAGAAAAACGTCATAATTACATAGCAAATAATATTGGTCGTTTATTTGAATTGCCAATAGTGATTGGTGAAGTTTTGCACATAAATCCTGACATTATAGATATTGTAGAACTAAATCAATGTTCTTGGTTAATTGCTCATTTTGTGGCACGGGATGGAATTGTGTTATATGAAAAAATACCTGGAGAATTTAACAATTTTCGAGTAAATTCATTAAAACCTAAATCAGAGTTAAGAAAATTTCGCCAAGAACAACACCGAATTATTGAACAAGAGTTAAATAAGTGGGGAGCATGAGTAATATAGATTCTGAAATAGTTTTATCAAGACTAAGGTTAATTACCAAATATTACAATACCTTAGAAGAATTTCGTTCTCTGAGTCTTGATGAATTTTTAGCTGATTTTCGTCAACAACTAATCGTAGAAAGATTATTGCAATTAATGACTCAAGCTGCAATAGACATCAATGATCATGTCTTATCAAAACTCAATCCTGGAAAAACATACACTAATTTTGAGGCTTTCATTGAATTGGGTAAATATCAAATTTTGACTCCTGAACTAGCAAAACAAATTGCACCATCATCAGGTTTAAGAAATCGTTTGGTTCATGAATATGATGATATTGATCCAAATCAAGTTTTCAAGGCAATTAGTTTTGCCTTACAGCAATATCCGCTTTATGTTAGACAAATCAACTCTTATTTAATTACATTGGAAGAAGAAAATGAGTAAACGCGGTCGGCTTTTAAATCGTCCTCCTAAATCCTTAGAGGAAATTTATTTCAGCGAAATTCGCCCCCAGCTTTATGAAAATCATGCACATCATCATCAATATGGTGTGAGAAAAGGTACAACTCTAGCAGAACATTTAGACTCTGCGTGTCAGTTCATTTTAACAGTTAGCAGGATAGCAGAAGTAGCAGAAGATAAACGACCTTTATTATTAGCTGCAACTGCTGTTCATGACCTCAATAAATTAGAAGGTTCTAAAGGACGAAATGTTAAAACATTAGCTAGAGATAAAGACTTTCTAAAAGAACAACTTGAAAAGGCTTGTGTTCTTAGCTTTGTAAACACAGAAGATGATTTAGAATTAGTCAGAAAACTAATTGAACGCCATTCAGGTCACAGTGCCAGTGATGGTGCTAGATTTTTACCAGAAGACCCAAATATTGAACGTTGGGCGGCAATGTTAATTGCTGCTGACTTGTTTGATTTAGGTATTCCAGATGAGCTAAGATCTCGCAAAATAGAAACAGAATTAACAGTTGCTTTTGGCAGAAAATGTAATCTTTTTCGAGTGCGTTTATCGGAAGATAAAGGTTATATTACATCCTTGTTACTGGGTGCTTGTGAAGAAGTTTTACATAACTATGGCTTTCATCCCATCGCCATTTTTCCAGATAGCGAACTGTTTGAAGGGGCAAATTTACCAAATGTAGATTTAACCAAAGAAATAGCTGCTGTTTGGCAAAGTAAAATTGATCAAGTTTTTGGTAATAATATTGAAAAACTTGTCAGACCTACTAAAGATGGTATCAAAGTTACTCATCAAGCTATTCAACAAAATATTGATGAAGTTTTAGTCAATATTCAGGCTCTTTTAGAAAAGAAAAAATCTGGCTATAAATCAGATAAGATTGCTAAAGATGTAACTAAATGGGGAGATAATGCAGGTGAAGATGCACTAAAAAAAGCGGCTGAACTAGGATTATTGCCTGTAAGTAATGCAGAAGAGTTTGCTATATCTGAAGGTTTAAAAGCTACCTATCTGAGTTATCGAGAAGCAGGTTTAAGCCCTAAAGAAGTTTGGGATAAAATCGCTCATCACACTGGAATTTCTGACCATCAACGTCTGGCACTTGAACCATTTAATGGTCAGTATGGACGACCTTTATTTGCAGCAAAAGCGGCTATTCATGGACTTGAAGGTATTAACGAAGCTCTGAAAGAGTCTTTTCAATTAAGAAATAACAGTACAGAAACTTCTGAAGAAATAGAAGTATCTGAAGAAATGATTTTAGCAGTTAACAGAATGGTAAATTTACCTTTTGCTACTCAGCTAATTGGAATTAATGAATTAGATGCTTATGTAGAAGCTAATCCTAGACAAAGATGTTCTTTAGGTTCTACATCTAGTGAAATAGATGAATTAATTTCCGCAAATATGCCTCCTGGAACAAAAGTACAGGCTTTTTCTAATCGTTTACCAGGTGGTATTAGTGCTGAACCAAAAAGACAAGCAGATTCTATTGCTGCGTTAGCTTATCAAGTGATGACAGTAGGTGCAAAATTCCCTAAAGTTAGCAAACAAGAACCTCTTTATTTACATTTAGCATTACCTAAAGGTTCTGCTCCTGAACTTTTGAGAATTTGGCGCGAATTTATAGAAGAACTTTCACATACAAATGCTGAGGGGGGTCCTGTTACTGTTGATCAATTACAACTTTATCGAGATTACAAACTTGAATTTAAAGCTAATAAAGTAGTTGGTGTAGCATTACCTAAACGACCAGATTTTATTCATACATCTGTGATTAGTGCTTTAGTTTGGGGAGATGTTAATGCTTCTTTAGCTTTACTAAAATCACTGAGGTTAGGATTAGAAATATCTTTATCTTTAGATATTGGTTTTCCTTTTACTTTAAGCAGCAATATGGAGGTAGATTTATTTGATGATGTGTATGGCAGAGTTGAAGGTATTCCTGCTGCACTGCAACCATTACTGGGAAATGGACAATATAAACGTTTTAAGAATAAAAAAACTCAGGAAGATAGGAATATTCTCAGTGCAGAAGAAATTCTCGAAAGATTACGTTGTCTTGGAGAATTAGCAATATCTGTTGCCAGCATTCAGAAATCTGATGATTGTTTGTATGATTTGGCTCGTGCTTGTGATAGACCAATTGAACTTTACTTTGTTTTGTTACGTTGGATTTTACGAGAACAAGATGAACCAAATTTTCGACTTATTTGGAGTCGAATTTCTACACCATTAAATACTTTAATGAAAAGCCTTATGTCTGACAACACACTATTAACTCAATATCTCAAAGAATCTGCAAAAATCGCATCTGAAGCGAAACTTTGGGGAAGTTCACGGGATAAACGTACATCCTTAGTAGAACCTTTTGCGAAATTTATAGCAGCAGTACGTTCTCATAAATCCTATATGGACTTAGATTTAATGTTTGCTGCTTTGGTACAGCAATATCATACTCGATTAGATAGAATTCGTGAACATGGAGTTCGTAAAACTAAGTATGAATACCTGAAACAATACTATGGGATTTTAAGAAAGATTTATGAAGAGGTTTACCAACAACGTCCAGAAAAACTTTTATCTGACCACAAAACTTTGGAAGCAGCTTATCTATTCTTTTTTGAAGAAGCTGATGCTGTACTAAGAAGCACGTCTGATAATAAATCTGTCGAAACAAATACAACTGTTTAATTAACTAGGAGTTTATCATGTCAATTCAAAAGCTTTCCCCTGTTCTTGCAACCACCTATGAAAATTTCCCCAAAGGTCGGTTTATTACCTTAATTGTTCTCAGAACAACTCACTCAGAAACGATTTTTCGCACAGAAGGTTCTGGTGAATCAATGTGTAACGAGTTTGTTCAAGCTGGTGTGAATAATGATAATATTATTCAACGTTTGGTGATGACTAAACGTAAACAAGTAGCACCAGAAAGACGTTATGGAAGGGAACATTTAAGAGCGCATGATCTTTTATTCACTAACATCAAAGATAACTCTATTTGTTCCTTAAATACTAATGCACCTTGTGAAATGTGTGTAGATTGTTTCCTTTATGGTTTTGCTGCTGGTGGAGGTGGCGCACAAAAAAGTCGTATTTGGACTGAGGACGCTTTTAGTATTTTATCTGCTACTGATGTAGTAGGCGATCGCACTATTAACGCCATCTATGAAAACGGCACAATGCGAGATGAAAAAGGCAATCCTTCCACCGCTTTAAATACCAGCGAATACATCAAACCAGGAGTTCATTTTTTAGATGTTGTCACCCTCAAAGATGTAACTGCTGATGAACTGCGGTACATTGTTGGAAATATTCTTTTTACCAGTCGTTATGGTGCTGTTTCTAGTCGTGTAGGAAGGATGGAAAATCAAATATTAGGTGTTTTTGGCAGTATTACAGAATTGCCTAGTTCTTTGGAACTTGTACAAGCTACCTATGATACGTTAGGTGAACCTTTAGAACATCCTTTAAATATTCATCGAGTCATTGCAGCAACGAAACAAGTAATTACCAACTGGCAAAATAGAAGAGGGGTTTCTGTGCAACTATCAGATGAAGAATTAACAAATTTAATTACTGATGTAGAAACCCATTGGTCAGAAGCAGAACGTGATACTTTTCTCAAACGTTTAAGTCAATCCTATGAACCTTTCCGTCAAGTTGCACCTGAAAAAAACAAAGGCAAAGGTAAAGGTAAAAACAAAAATACTCCAGTTGAAGTAGAGAGTTAAATTATGTCAACAATTCCTTTTTCACAGGCAAAACTTATTGAATTACACTGTCTTGAACCAGTCTTTTTTGCCTCTAGGGAGTTGTCTGATACCTATTACACTGAGGGGTTACTTGGGAATTATGCTTTAACCTATGCTTTAGGTTGGGTAAATTCCCCCTATCGTCTCCAAGGTCAGGCTACAGGACGACCAACCTACAAAGAAGATTTCCAAGCAATAGCGTCATCTTGCTACATTTTACCAGCTTCACCAATAGGCAGAATTACATTTAGATTTGAAAGATTTAACGCTCTTTCTGATGCTTATTGGTACACCATGACTAATAACCGTGTAGCAACTGCTAGAGAAGATTTACCATTACAACGTCAAGGTACAAAACCTAGTTCATTTAGAGCAAGTAATTTTCCCCAAACAGGAAGATTACGCATGATTGAAAGGGGTAATAAATTCCAAACATTAGTATTTGGAAATCAACAATTACCAGATTATATTCGTCTGGGAAAATTCGCTAGTAAAGTGAAAGTAAATGTTTTAAAAGAGTTACCTGTAACTTTACTTCCAGAAGGTGAATATAAAAGTCAACATTATCTAAATGTTGCTGATTTACCAACACAAATAGAAGTATTTGCTTTTGATTTAATCTCTATACCTCCTGCACCAATATTAAAAAATCTTCATTTTCGGGGTGCAGCTTGGCAAATTGGCGAAATGATTGTACCAGCAGGTTTACATTATTGTGGTAGAGAAAACGGAAATGAGTAATCAAAAATTAGTTATCAGGTTAGAAGATCGGAGTATTTCAGCTTGTGCATCTCCACCAAGTGAATTATCTTTCATGGGTGAGAAACCACTACAACATCAAATTGATGTATTTGAAAAATCAAAAGATGCTGATATTATCCTTGATTTAGCACCCACAGGTACAGGTAAAACTAAAGCTGGACTCACAGTTTTATTACATCAACCAACAAAAAGTGCTGTTTATATCGCTCCAACTAATGCTTTAATTGAACAACAAACAGAAGCAGCACAAAAGTTTATTAATGATGCAAATTTAACTCATGTAGTTAAATCAGCTTCGGCTAAAGATATTAAAAGTTGGCCTAGTGATAAAGTTGGCAATCGTCCAGGAGAAAAACTATATAATGTTTTGCGAAATCCGGCAACTGTTTTTAGTGATGTTGGCGCTAATACACCGATTTTGCTAGTAACTAATCCTGATATTTTTTACTATGCAACTTTCTTTGCATACAACAGGTTAGATAAAGGTAATATTGCTAGTGGGTTTTACACCAAATTTTCTACAGTCATCTTTGATGAATTTCATCTTTATGACGCTAAACAGCTAGTGGGGATGTTATTTTACCTTGCTTATTCTCACATTTTTAAATTTTTCCAATATGGACGGAAAGTAGTATTATTGACAGCAACACCTGAACCAGCTTGTGAATTAGCATTAGAAAATTTACAAAATGCAGGTGTGAGAATAGCAAAAATTGATGGAGAAGCAAATAATGGTGAGCTTTTACCATCACAAACAGCAGTTAATTTAGAATTACGACCTAAACCAGACAATAAAGAAGAATGGTTAACAGAATTAGCAGCAGAAGTTGTTAAACGTTTTCAAGAAAAACCAAATGAAAATGGTGCAGTAATTCTTGATTCTCTGGATAATATTAATCGTCTCTCAGATTTACTAAAACAGCAAGGACTTAGTGAACATATTGGACGTATAACCGGACCCGCACCGAAAAAAGATAGACATAGTGCTATGCAACGTCAAATTATTTTAGCAACTAGCACTGTAGATGTAGGATTTAACTTTGAAAGATATCCTGAACCCACACGACAAAATTTAGACTGGTTGATTTTTTCAGCACGCGATCGCTCTGCATTTTGGCAGAGAATAGGTAGAGTAGGCCGTGTTTTAGGTAAGTCTGAAACTAACATTGATTCAGAAGCTATTGCTTATTTACCTGCTGAAGCATGGGAACAAAATATAACTTCTCTTGATACTACTGGTGGACGTGCAGCACTCAAAGAGATATTAGATAAACTTCCCTGTTTAGATAAACCTTTCCTCAAAGTTTATTGGCATTCAGAAGCATCTTTAGAAATAGCACGTCCTTTATTAGAATTGGAAGAATTACTTGATAAAATACCTGGTGCTGAATTAATTCCCAACTTGTTTGAGACATTAAGACTAATTTTTGAAAGTAAACGGACTTGGGAAAAATGCCGCTACAGAATGAAAATTTTGCGAGGTGCAGAAGCTATTGCTGAAAAAACTATCCAAGAAATTAAAAAAGATTGGATAAGAATTAAAGGTCGTCAAGCGTTTATTAAACGATTTATCGAAGTAACATCACCTGAAGAATGGAATTATTTACAAGCTGGATTTACAACGATAGAAAAATATGAGGAGGAGTTTAGAAAGCGAGATGATATACTGGCTGATTTAAAAGAATTTGCTGAAATATTCAGTACCAGCTATGCACCTTTATTTAGTTTCCGCTATAGCTTATTTGACACTCTTCCCATTCGAGATCCGCATGGATTTATTTTAGATGAATCTGAAGAAACACAATTAGATCCTTTTCACTTATTGCGGTATTATGAATTTTTCCAAAACGGTGAAGTTATAGAAATCCAAAGTCGTGCTAAGGAAATTTATAACATCAGTTTTAGAATGCGTTACCCTGATAGTAAACGAGGGTTTGCTAGTACAGAAATCAATAAACTAACAGCTTTTCGTAATTGTCAAGTTGTTCGTAAAATTGGAGATGCTATTAGACCAACACCTGCATTACAAATGTTATCAAAACATCTCTTACCAGGAGTAATTATTTGTCCCATAACTAATGCTGCTGTTATTTTTCAATTGCGTAAACAAGGAATTGTTTCTTATCCTATAACTATTGTTTGTAATGATGGTGAAAAAGAATATCAATTTTTCACAGGTTTATCGGGTATTTTAACCATTGCTATGAAATTTAAACAGTTACAACTTCCAGATGATGAAGTTTTGATTGCTTGATTTCATAACTGTAACAAGATTAAAACTAAGGAAAATTAGATCATGACCATTCTTGATCCGTCTCAATCTTATACCTTTAGCAAATATTTTGAAATGCACATTTCCCCTCAAGATTTTGCTCAAGAATTTGGCTATACATTCACTCGAAAACGTTTGAATTTACCCCAATATCCCGAAAATTTAGACCGATTACAAGAACTACAAGCAAGACTTGATGAAATTCTGCCATACTTTGATTTAGCTAACGAAACAAGTCGCCGAGAAGTATTAATTTCTCCCATCATTTTAGACTTAGTTCACTATACTAAATCAGAGGTAAGAATTGAGTATCAAATTAAAGTCACTGAACAACTACAAGGTTACTTTGATTATCTGATTAAAAAACAGAATAACCTTTTAGTAATCGAAGCTAAAAAAGAGGATTTAGATTATGGTATGACTCAACTTTTTGCGGAATTAATTGCCCTAGATCAATGGCAAGAAAATTCCCAACAAACTCATCTTATCGGTTCAGTAACTACTGGTAAAATATGGGAATTTGCCCAACTAGATCGCATTAATAAACATCTCGTTCAAGGACTTGATAGTTATCGTGTTCCTGATGACTTAGACCCCTTAATGCGGATTCTAGTTCAAGCTCTCATTTAATTTATAACTCCTGTGGGGTGGGCATCCTGCCCGCCCTTAACTTAAAACTTTCAACCATTAATAATTATGCCCCACAGTCTCATCCTCAATATCACCCCCCAATCTCCCATTTACCCCAATTTCCTCTCCGGTAGACATTATCACGCCTTATTCCTGAATCTAGTCAGTTATGTAGATAGAAAATTAGGCGACTACCTCCACGAATCAAACGCCGATAAAGCCTTTACCCTCTCACCTTTGCAAATACAAAGTAAACACAAAACCCAATCTAATATCTTGCAATATAATCATAAAAACTCCATTCCCGCAGGTACTCCCTGTTGGTGGCGCATCTCTTTATTAGATGATAATTTATTTAGTCAACTCACACCTTTATGGTTGAATCTTAACCCAGAACAACCTTGGCGTTTAGGGTCAGCTAATTTATTTATCACCAGCATTCAAGGTACACCCCAATCTTCTCAACCTTGGGCTAATGTTTGTACCTATCCTCAATTGTATGAAGCAGCAAGCGAGAAAGAAAGGATAATTAATTTTATCTTTTCTACACCTGTAGCTTTTCGTCAAGGTGGTTTTGACAATGTTTTACCTACCAAAGAATCTGTTTTTAATAGTTTGTTGAATCGCTGGAATAAATATAGCGGAATTGAATTAACTAATATTACCCTGGAATCAATTTATCCTAGTGCTTTTAATATCAGAACTGAGGTTATTAGCAACTATGACAATAAATTTATTGGTTGTCTTGGTGACATTAGTTATCGCATTCTTGGCGATGTGGAAGCAATAGGAATTAAACAAATTAATGCTTTAGCTGATGTTGCCTTATATGCAGGTATTGGGAGAAAAACGACTATGGGAATGGGAATGGTGAGAAGAAAGTAGGTTGGGTTGAGGAACGAAACCCAACATTGTCTTATCACATTATACAGGTTTTTGTTGGGTTGCGCTGTCGCTTAACCCAACCTACAGATTGGTTTTTTATTGTTTTGAAAATCAAATTGGGAATACTATATGCTATCCTCTATCACCTCTCCAGAAGATTACGTAAATATCGCTTCATTAAATCAATATTCCTATTGTCCCCATCGTTGTTGGTTGATTCATTGTGCTGGTGAATTTACAGATAATCAATACACTATTGAAGGCACAAGTTTACATGAAAGAGTCCACACAATGAGCGCAGAAAATCGAGATGAAGTTTACCAAATACGGGCGATTTATCTCAAATCTGATCAATATCAATTAATTGGTAAATCGGATTTAATTGAGTTTGAAAATGGTGATTATTACCCAATTGAATATAAACGCGGACGCAAAGGAGAATGGGATAATGATGAATTACAAGTGTGCGCTCAGGCTTTGTGTTTGGAGGAAATGACGGGTAAAAATATCAATTCTGGTTATATCTATTATGCCCAAACACATCAACGTCAATTAGTAGAAATTACGCCAGAATTACGATCTAATACTATTGCCACTATTGAAGCAGTAAAAATGTTGTTGTTTACTGGTGCAATGCCAAAATCTGTAAAAACAAAACGCTGTGATGGTTGTAGTTTGTTTGCTCGATGTTTACCCCAAGCTGTTGATAAGGTTGAGCGTTATCAAGAAGCAAGTTAATTGATAATTGACAATTGACAATTGATAATGAATTGGTGATTGAGTAATCAACTATTTACTGTCACCTGTCACCTAAAAACTGTCACCTAAAAGGAGGATTTTATCATGGGTACTCTTTACATTGCACAAGCTGATTCTTTTATCGGCAAGGTTGATGAAAGAATTAATGTTAAATTTGAGAAGAAAATTATCATGGATGTACCATTTATTAAGTTAGATGGTGTGGTGGTTTTGGGTCGTTCTACTGTTTCCCCGTCGGTGGTTTCTGAGTTGATGACTCGTCATATTCCCCTATCTTTTATTGATGAAAGAGGTCATTATTTAGGACAGTTACAACCACAAATGTCTGGTAATATTTTTGTGAGAAAGGCTCAATGGCAAGCTGCGGGAAATACACCTCAATCTATTCATGTTGTGCAGGGTTTTGTGAGGGGTAAATTAAAAAATTATCGTCAACTTCTGGTGCGTCGTCAACGAGAATCTGATAATCTTGATTTGTCTGCTGATATTACTCGTTTGGAAAATGTAATTGCAGCGATTGATAAAACTGAAAATATTGATTCTTTACGCGGTTTAGAGGGTGCTGGTAGTGCGGTTTATTTTGGTTGTTTTAATCGCCTAATTCTTAATCCTAATTTTGAATTTACTAAGCGTGTCCGTCGTCCACCTACTGATCCGGTAAATTCTTTGTTGAGTTTTGGATATTCTTTATTACGTCATGATATCCAAGCTGCTGTAAATATTGTGGGGTTTGATCCTTTTTTGGGATATCTCCATTATGATCGTTATAATCGTCCTTCTTTAGCTTTGGATTTAATGGAGGAATTTAGACCTTTAGTTGTTGATTCTTTGGTTTTGACTTTGTTGAATAAACAACTTTTAAAGCCGGATGATTTTATTAGTGAACCTTTAAGTAATGCTGTTTCTCTTACTGCTGAAGGTAGGAAAATTTTTCTCACTCATTATGAGAAGAAAAAACAATCAGAGTTTAAACATCCGGTAATGGGTAAAAAATGTACTTATCGAGAATCTTTTGAGTTACAAGCTCGGTTATTAGCTAAGTATTTAATGGGAACTACTGACAAGTATCCACCTTTGTTTATTAGGTGACAGGTGACAGTTTTTAGGTGACAGGTGACAGTAAATATTTTATTACTCAATCACCAATCACCAATTCATTATCAATTATCAATTGTCAATTATCAATTATCAATTATCAATTTATGAATGTTGTTGTTTCTTACGATATTTCTGAGGATAAACGACGGACTAAAATCCACAATATCCTCAAGTCTTATGGTCAATGGGTGCAGTATAGTATTTTTGAATGTGAGTTGACTGATACTCAGTATGCCAAACTGCGATCGCGTCTTAATAAACTGATTAAGGCTGATACCGATAGCATCCGTTTTTACTTCCTCTGTGCTTGCTGTCATGGTAAAATAGAAAGAATCGGTGGTGAACAACCCCGCGATCACACTGTTTTCTTCGCTTGATGCGCGGATGGGTGGGTGTAAAAATTTTAGGTGAACAAAAAATGGCTGAAATTATCTCTATACAAGGCTTTCATGATTTTTATCCAACTCACCCACCCGCGCACTTTACACAGCAAGAGTTTCAGCCATTTTACCCCTTGACACAATTTCTGAAATGGACTATGATTATCTCATCCGCGCAACTGAACCTTGAAAACTATATATATATAGGCTTTCAGCCGCCCGCTATTGCAATTTCTATTACTCCCTATTAGGGATTGAAACGAAGATTTAATTCCTCTCTATGGTATTCAAGAATTGCAATTTCTATTACTCCCTATTAGGGATTGAAACAAACCTTGAGAAATTAGGACATTGCTCAGGGGATAATTGCAATTTCTATTACTCCCTATTAGGGATTGAAACGCCATAAACAATCCTTTCCTCATCTTTGCCTGTCACAATTGCAATTTCTATTACTCCCTATTAGGGATTGAAACATTATTTTAACAGTGATGGTTGTGGTGGCGGTTGCAGTTAAAATTACTCATAATCCTGTAAATCCTAAAATCCTGGACATCCTGATTCAGACAAGTTGATATTTCCAATAATCCCTATGAGGAATTGAAACCTAAAAATCTCTATTTTTGTTTTCAGAAAACACTCTTAAAAACTGTCACCTGTCACCTGTCACCTGTCACCTAAAAACTATCACCTATCACCTCAAAAATCCCATTTCCTGCAAACCCTGACGCAACCTTTTAGCCTCTTGCGGATTATCTTTTTCATGAAGAGCGATCGCATATTCAAAAGCTGCCAAACTATTCTCCACATCACCCACTTTCAACAACACCACACCCAAATTTTGATAAGCTTCTGCATAATTAGGATTTAAAAAAATCGCAGCATTATAAGCATCAATTGCCTCAACAAACAAACCCATTGCTTTACATACCATCCCCAAATTATAATACCCAATCACAAAACTATCATCAATTTTTAAAGCAGTTGCATAAGCATTTTTCGCCCCTGGTAAATCTCCCGTCGCTTTCAACAAATTACCCAAATTATTATATCCTCCCAATTTCAACAAAGGATAAATAGGTAATTTCACCGCCGCTTGATAATAAGAAATTGCCAAAGGATAATTTTTTAAATGTGTATGTGCAATACCCAAATGATAATTTAACT
The DNA here is from genome assembly GCF_019598945.1 of Sphaerospermopsis torques-reginae ITEP-024. Lineage (NCBI taxonomy): Bacteria > Bacillati > Cyanobacteriota > Cyanophyceae > Nostocales > Aphanizomenonaceae > Sphaerospermopsis > Sphaerospermopsis torques-reginae. Next base: position 825,546 of record NZ_CP080598.1, read on the forward strand.
CATACAAAATATCATAATTTGTCTCTTGAATATCTTGATCACGCAGATTTCTCACCTGATTAGAAGGTGAATCTTTCAACCACGCAAAAGGTTTTTTATCTGTTTTTTTGCGACTACCAACAATCTGAATTAAACCCCGATTTAATAACTCTATTCCCTCATTAACCTTACCCATTTCCACATACAACGCCCCCAACTTACTGCAAACATAAGCATCATCTGGATGATTTGCAAAAAATTCCAGCATAGCAGTTGCAGCTTTAGCATATTTATTTTGTTGATTAATAGCAGATTTTTGATATCCAGTATGCAAAATCGCAACCTGCGGTAAATAACCAACTTGCCAATAACTCTCCTTATTTAAAATCACCGCAATACTATCATCAACCAAAGCATGATAAGGACGTTCAAATTTAATTTCTGGATGTTTACGAAATAAGCGAGAAACCAAAGAATAAGGTGATTGAGTCGCACCAACTTCTTGACGCACCAGATTAATTAATATATAATCATCTATATTAATCGCCTCTCTAATTTGTGGTGCAATTTCTGGTGTAAGAACCTCATCAGCATCCAACACTAAAACCCAGTCACCAGTCACATATTTTAAAGCCTCATTCCGCGCTGCACTAAAATCATTACACCATTGAAAATAATGTAATTTAGCACCAAATTGTTGAGCAATTTCCGGCGTTTTATCAGTTGAACCCGTATCTAAAACTACAATTTCATCTACTAAACTTTGCACACTTTCCAAACACCTTGGTAAAGCAGCTTCTTCATTTTTAACAATCATGCACAAACTGAGTTTCATAATTTTTATTATATAATTCGTAATTTGTAATTCGTAATTCGTAATTCGTAATTCGTAATTTGTAATTTGTAATTTGTAATTCCTCATTCCTAATTTGTAATTCCTCATTCCTAATTTGTAATCAGGAAAAACTCTTACCTGTCACCTGTCACCTGTCACCTGTCACCCTTACAAAGACCGAATTAAATCCACAAAACCATAAATACTAATACTGAGTAAAAGACAAGCTGTAAATTGGGTAATTAATCTTTGGTAAAGAGGTGGGTGAACGTTTTCCCTGATAGATATTGTTTCCCGAACCAAAATAGAAATTGAAGCCCCAAGTACAAAACTTAAACCGAGTACCAAATAAGGTGTATCTGGTATAATTGTGGAAATAATTAACATGGCGATCGCCAGCAGCAACATCAACAATTCAATAAATCGCGGTGGATTATATTGACTAGATAAAATTAAAGTATTAACCCAAAAATTCCATAATCTCATAATTAGTAATTAGTAATTGGTAATTGGTAATTGGTAATTGGTAATTGGTAATTGGTAATTGGTAATTGATAATTGATAATTGATAATGGGTAATTAGTTTATAGAGAAATATCAAACTGATTACCCAGTCACCAGTCACCAATCACCAGTCACCAGTCCCCAATCACCTTATCTAACGTACACCAGCTTTGACACCAGTACCGTTTTTCTGTGTAGCATCTTCAGGAAGTTCCACACCAAAAACGCGAGCAAAAGCTTTTTCTACTTTATACCCAGAATCAATAGATTCTAACGGATCTTTCCGCAAACGATGACGCAGACATAAAGTAATTACCCGACGAATATCATCAACAGTAACTTCTGTGCGTCCTTCAAAAGCAGTTAAAGCTTTAGCAGCGCGGTTAGTAACAATATCACCCCGCAAACCATCCACATCTAACTCTGAACAAACCTCAGAAATTTTCACCCGCAGATCATAATCAAGATTCACTTGGGGTAACAATTCCTGAGCTTTAACAATCTTCTCCTGTAAAGCTTCCTGATCCGCCTTGTGTTGTTCCAAATATCCCACAGGGTTACGATCAAAATCTCCCCGTTGTTCCACAATTTGCACCCGCAAAGCAGGTTCTTTCACCGTGTGAATTTCCGCGTGCATTCCAAAACGGTCAAGTAACTGGGGACGCAGTTCACCTTCTTCCGGGTTTCCCGAACCCACCAACACAAACCGCGCAGGGTGACGGATAGAAATACCTTCCCGTTCTACGGTGTTCCAACCACTAGCAGCAGAGTCTAAAAGAACATCCACCAAATGGTCATCTAACAGGTTCACCTCATCCACATAGAGAATACCCCTGTTTGCTTTAGCTAAAAGACCAGGTTCAAAAGCCTTCACACCTTCAGACAAAGCCTTTTCAATGTCGATAGTACCGCAAACCCGGTCTTCAGTCGCACCCAATGGTAAATCTACCATTTGCACTTTTTTATGAGCTATGGGAATTTCAGCCCCTTGAGCAGCTAACTGACGGACTTCATCGCTCATCAAGTCCGGGTCATTGGGGTCACTGTTGAAGGGGTCATTGGCAACTACGGGTATCTCTGGCAACAGGTCTGCCAAAGCACGGATAGTTGTAGATTTGCCGGTGCCGCGATCGCCCATGATCATCACACCACCAATTTTAGGATCAATCACATTTAACAGCAGAGCCAGTTTCATTTCTTCCTGGCCGACAATAGCAGTAAACGGAAAGACCGCACGACGCGCACTTGCTGTAGTTTGAGCAGTTGGAGTCACTAAATTACCTTAACAATATTTTTCTTATTACAACTTCCTATTTTGCCACATTTTTGGGTGTGGGGACTGGGGACTGGTGACTGGTGACTGGTGACTGGGGAAGAAAATTTTAGATTTTAGATTTTAGATTTTAGATTGGAGTTGACAAAAACAATCCAAAATCCAAAATAAAAAACTCCTGACTCCTGACTCCTCTTATGGCTGATGACTGCGACGAATTTCTGTAATTTGGTCCGCTACATCCAATAGAGATTTCGGCATTTCTGGACCTGTAAGAATGATATCAATATGGGAAGGACGGCTTGCTAGAAACTGTAAAACCTCTGTTTCTGGAATTAAACCAAAATTAATCGCTAAACTTAACTCATCCAAAACCACAAGAGAATATTTACCTTCAGATACTACCTGTTGTGTATATTGCCACAACTTTTGTAATGCTTGGCTTTCTGTTTCATCTAAATTTGGTGTATCTATACAACGTGGTAAATCACAACGAATCCAATCTAAATTTTGCCCCATTTGTATAGGTTTGTCCTGTCCTTGATAAATACCACCTTTGAGGAACTGCACTATTAACACTGGTGTACCTTGTCCAGCAATTCTTAATGCTTGTGATATAACACTAGTAAAAAAGTTACGATGAGAGCTAGTGAAAACCTGTACTAATCCAGCTACAGAATATTGTAAGCTGAGTGTTGAATTGATACTGGGGGTTTCTAATTGGGCAACCATCATGATGAAGATAAACGGTAGTATCTATCAATTATCTAAGATAATTTTAATTTTTTGAGTAAAACATAGTTAGCCCGGATTTCTCACCAAAATCCTCAAACCCTTATAAAATCTGGATTCTCGGTTTTCACACTGTGTCAAAAATCAGCACCGTGAAAAATACCCGAAACTGTTTCTCCATAAGGATTATATAGATTGCGATCGCATTGTTTGTGAGAAATGCGGGTTAGGCAGTAGTGAATTTTAGATGATGATGAGGAGTGAATTGTGGTCAAATTGGTGATTTTAGGAGGTTCAGGGTCAGGAAAAAGCACCCAAGCACAAAGGCTCTGCAAATACTTTGATATGCCTCTGATTTCCACCGGTGAGATTTTAAGGGAAACTATATCTGGTAATAAATTAGCTAATGGGTACGGTGAAGCAAATGATTTAGTCTCCTCTGCCAAACCTTATCTAGAAAAAGGGGAATTAGTTCCTGATGAAATGATGATTGAATGTATCAAAGTTCGCCTCAGTCAACTGGATGTTAATTGTGGTTGGATCTTAGAAGGCTACCCCCGAACTGCTTTTAAAGCTGAAGAACTAGATTTTTTGTTGGACAGTTTAGGGCAAAAAATAGACTGGGCTATTTATCTGCAAGTACCAGAAGCAGTAATGGTTAGCCGTTCTTTAGGGCGATCGCTCCCAGATGATCAACCAGAAATTGTCCAGCGGCGTGTAGAACTATTCTATGATTGCACCATTCCTATTTTAGAATATTATGATCGTCGTCGCCGTTTATTAACTATTAATGGTGACGACTCACCAGAACAAGTACAGCACAATATTCTCAGTTTAATTGGTGATGGGTGATGGGTGATTGGTGATGGGTGATTGGTGATGGGTGAAAATTAATATATTCTAATTCCCAATTCTCTATTCCCTATTCTCTGACTCCTGATAATCTCAAAGCAGAATGAACAAATTTTCAAAATTCTGAGGCAAATTAAATGGCTTGGCAGCGTCCCGATGGTCGAAACCCTTATGAACTACGTCCACTGAGTTTTTACCCTAATTTTACCCGTTTTGCCCCTGGTTCAGTATTGGCAAAATGCGGTGATACTCAGGTACTTTGTACTGTAAGTGTCACAGAGGGAGTACCCAGGTTTTTAACCGGGAGTGGTAAAGGTTGGTTAACGGCTGAATATCGGATGCTACCATCTGCCACCCAACAACGACAGGAAAGGGAATTATTAAAATTATCGGGACGGACACAAGAAATTCAACGTTTAATTGGACGTAGTTTAAGGGCAGCTTTAGATTTTGCAGTGTTGGGAGAACGGACGCTAACTGTAGATACTGATGTATTGCAAGCTGACGCAGGAACGAGAACAACAGCAATCACAGGCAGTTTTGTGGCTTTAGCCCATGCTATTTCTCAATTATTGCAGGGGGGAGTATTAGAGCGATCGCCTTTATGTGGACAAGTGGCAGCAGTTTCTGTAGGCTTATTAGAATCAGAAGCATTTCTGGATCTTAACTACATTGAAGACGTGGCCGCTACTGTAGATTTTAACGTTGTCATGAATCACAATCTAGGAATTATTGAAGTCCAGGGGACAGCAGAGGAAGGCAGCTTTAGCCGTCAGCAGTTAAATCAGTTATTAGATGTTGCCGAAAAAGGCATCCAAGAATTATTAATAGCCCAACGGGATGCCATACCTGATTGGAATACCTTGTTTACTTTGGGGTGACTGGGGATTGGTGATTGGTGATTGGTGACTGGTGATTGGGTTAAATTATCCTTGAACTCCTGACTCCTTGAACTCCTGACTCCTGCCTCCTGTGCAATATTTCCCGCTTGTGGTCACTTGTGTTGAATAATATCAAAAGTCAACCTAATGGCGGTAAACTTGCAACCATCAAGAAATTTAGAGCAATTGTGGATTTTTCGCTGTTTGGCCACAGTGTTGCTCTTTGGTCAAATCTCCCTGCATATACTTCAAGGCAAAACCTATTACCGAAAAATTCTAGAACATACAGTTAAAGCTGGACCTGGTTCTCTCTCACCAGTTCTTTTAGTCTCTGGTTTTGCAGGTATGATTTTCACCATTCAAACAGCGAGAGAATTGGTGAGATTTGGTGCGGTGGAGACTGTGGGAGGTGCTTTCGCCTTAGCTTTTTGCAGAGAATTAGCCCCAATTTTGACTGCTAGTATTATTGCCGGACAAGTAGGATCAGCGTTTGCAGCGGAAATAGGTGCAATGCGAGTCACAGAACAAATTGATGCCCTTTATATGCTGAAAACCGATCCGATAGATTATCTCGTACTGCCAAGAGTCATTGCTTGTTGTTTGATGATGCCTTTGATGATGATTTTTGCAGTAGTTATCGGCATCAGTGGCGGAGTTTTTGCCGCATGGCAATTTTATCAAGTTCAGCCAGAGACATTTTTAGAATCAGTCCGAAATTTTTTAGCACCTTCAGATATTTTCATTATTTTGCTCAAAGGTTTGATTTTTGGGCTAATAGTTGCAGTGAATGGCTGTAGTTGGGGAATGACTACCAGGGGTGGCGCTAAGGAAGTAGGAGAATCTGCAACAACCGCAGTGGTAACTACTTGGGTAGCAATTTTTATTATGGATTTTGTACTCGCCTTGCTACTGTTTGAGCAGCCTGTACTTTAACAGTTATCAGTTAACAGTTATCAGTTAACAGTTATCAGTTAACAGTTATCAGATAATAAACCAAGTTGCTGGTTATAACAGTGATGGGGAAAAACAGGGTTTAAGGTTGAGGGTGTGGAGTTGAGGAGAGAAAAATAAATTCTTGCTTTCACCTCTTGCCTCTTGCCTTTTGCCTTTTGCCTCTTGCCTCCTAACTCTGATGATGTTAAAAGTTTCAAAAGTTAAACTAGGAAATTGTCAGAAGTTAGGTATTCTATTGCTGAAAGTCGGCTATGTGATGATGAACCCATGAACAAGAAGGTTGAAATTTTACCGGATCTCCCGGCGCTGGTAGCACGGGCGAGGGATTTGATCCTGTCCAAATTGGCCACTGCCATTCAAGAACGGGGGCAATTTACTATTGCTTTATCTGGTGGCAGCACACCTAAGCCTTTGTATGAAGCTATAGCCTCTTCAAACCTGCCTTGGGATAAAATTCATGTGTTCTGGGGAGATGAACGTTATGTACCACCAGATCACCCCGATAGCAATGAACTTATGGCGCGTCGTGCATGGTTAGATCGGGTTGCTATCCCAGCCGCTAATATTCATGCCATACCCACTTTATCAGCTAATCCAGCGGTAGATGCGGCCAAATATGAACAGCATCTGCAAGAATTTTTCCATGCAGCACCGGGAAACTTTCCCCCATTGGATGTAGTTTTACTAGGAATGGGTGATGATGCCCACACTGCATCTTTGTTTCCTCATACAGAAGCTCTTAATGTACGCGATCGCTTGATTACTGTAGGTAACAAAGACGGTAATCCTCGCATCACTTTTACCTACCCATTCATCAACGCTGCCCGGAGTGTAATTTTTTTGGCTGCTGGTGCTAATAAAAGACCTGCTTTAGCTCAAGTCTTTGCACCTACCGCTGATGATTTTACCTATCCATCTCGCTTGATTAAACCTCAAGGAGAATTGTTATGGCTGCTAGATGAAGCAGCAGGTTTAGAACTCAAACCCTAAATTAGTGAACAGGGAACAGGGAACAGGGAACAGGGAATAGGAAACATCAATTGCCTTTTGCTTTGTGCCATTGACAACTGTTAACTGACAACTGATTACCAGTAATATATTTTACAACTAACTTGATTAAGGCTTAAATTCATGATCGTCTGCCCAAATTGCAATCATCCCAATCCAGACGGCGCTGTTCAGTGTGAAGCTTGCTACACTCCATTACCAGCGACTACAAACTGTCCCAGTTGTGGGGCAACTGTCCAGGCAGATGCCGCTTTTTGCGGTCAGTGTGGCTATAACCTACACTCCGCTCCTGTTGCAGCAGAACTAACAGTAGTAGGTGCAACCATCGCTCCTAATATTCCTGTAGAAGTACCACCGTTGGTTGCTCCTGATCCAATGTTAGAACTTTTACAAGCTAATCCTTTAGGACTCAATACTTCTACTAATCCTCTTGTTGCTTCTACTTTACCACCAACTGTCGTGGCAGCAGCCCCACAACCTGCACCTGCACCTGCACCCGTACCAGTTCCACCTCCAGCAGCAGTAGTTCCACCTGCACCTGCACCTGCACCTGCACCTGCACCTGTACCTGCACCTGTACCTGCACCTGTACCAGTTCCACCTCCAGCAGCAGTAGTTACACCAGCACCAGCACCAGCACCTGCACCAGCACCAGCACCCGCACCAGTTCCAGAAGCGGTAGCTACACCTGCTCCAGAACCAGCACCCGCACCTGCACCAGTTCCAGAAGCGGTAGTTCTACCTACACCTGCTCCAGAACCAGCACCCGCACCAGTTCCAGAAGCGGTAGTTCTACCTACACCAGAACCAGCACCCGCAGTAGCTGTATCTAAAACCCAATTACAACAAGTGGTGGCGCGGTTGTTCCACGTCCAAAGTAACCAAGAAATTGAATTACCACAAAATCTGTCTGTAATTCATATTGGTAAACCTAATGATCGCATTCCTCCAGATATTGATGTAGCAGGATTTCCTAATTCCGAAATTGTCTCACGGATTCATGCAGATATTCGTGTTGAGGGAGATGCACATTATATAGAAGATGTGGGTAGTTCTAACGGCACTTATATTAATAATTTGCCGTTATTACCAGGAAATAGACACCGCTTACGTCCAGGCGATCGCATCAGTCTGGGTAAGGGAGATTTGGTAACTTTCTTATTTCAACTCTCTTAGAGAATAATTCGTAATTGATAATTCGTAATTCGTAATTAATAATGAGTATTTATAAATTACGAGTTACGAATTATTAGTAGGAATATTACATAATGAGAGAACCAAAAAATTTTCCATCTTTGCTAACTCAAGAAGTTCCCCCACAAGTTGAACGCATGGGGTTAACTTGGCTTGTAGGAGCAGCGATCGCCACTGCTGTTTTGTGGCAATTCCCAGCAGGTGATTATATTTTATATCCATTTACCATCTTAGCAACTTGGTTTCATGAAATGGGTCATGGTTTGATGGCTCTGATGTTGGGGGGAAATTTTCATAAATTACAGATTTTTAATAATGGTTCTGGTGTTGCTACTTATTCCATGCGCTCAACTTTAGGTCCTATTGGTCCTGCTTTGGTGGCAGCCGCCGGTCCGATGGGTCCACCTATTGCCGGCGCAGCATTAATTCTTGCTTCCCGCAGTTTTAAAGCCGCTTCCCTCAGTTTGAAATTTTTAGGGGGGTTTTTACTATTTTCTGCATTGGTTTGGGTGCGTTCTTTGTTTGGGTTGATAGCAGTACCCTTACTAGGTTTAATTATTTTGGCAGTAGCTTTGCAAACTCCCCGCTGGGTACAGGGTTTTGCTATTCAGTTTTTGGGTGTGCAAGCTTGTGTGAGTACCTACCATCAATTAAATTATCTATTTAGTTATAGTGCTGGATCTTTAGGGCTTTCCGATACAGCACAAATGCAAAGATATTTACTGTTACCTTATTGGTTTTGGGGTGCTTTGATGGCTGTGGCTTCTGTGGTGATTTTAGTCCAAAGTCTGCGGGTTGCCTATCGTTTAAATTAATCTTCGTTGTTATTTTCTGCGGAAGTTTCTATTTCTCGTTCTTGGGGTTGATAGTCTCCCCATTCTACAGTTACTTCTAAGTTTTCAGTTTGTGCAGGAATTAAAAAACTCAAACCGATAGAAGAAGGAAAGGGGACTTTTCTTGCAGCAGTAGTTTCTGGTGTTTTCGCATCTTCAGCGATATCTTTATTAGTAAAAGTTTCTATATGATCATCTGCGGTGGGGTCATATTTCATTTCTACCGGCGCACCAAAGGGAACTAAAAACCCGGTAAGATACCATTTAGAAGGGGGTTGGTTTAAAATTTCGGTTTGATATTCTAGGTCTTGGGAACTCGGACCGATTAAATCTAATTTTAAGGCTTTTTGGATATAGGCGCGAACATCTTGAGATTCCACATTTTTGGGGACTGGGGACTGGGGTATAATTACTTTATTATTATTTTATTGTGTCTGAATCAGGATGTCCAGGATTTGAGGATTTTCAGGATGAGATTTTTAATATTATCATTTTTTGTCTGAATCAGGATGTCCAGGATTTGAGGATTTTCAGGATGGGATTTTTAATATTATCATTTTTTGGATTCTTGATTATTTTATATTATTTGATCATCTCTCATGACTTTTGACTGCCCGCAGGGTGTCCTGATTCTGATACAATAAAACAATAAAATAATTATATCCCAATCCCCAGTCACCAGTCACCAGTCACTGATTCAGACAACATTAAAAAATGATTCATAGTTTTAAAAATTTAGGTACACAAGACATTTTCAATGGTAAAGATTCTAAACCAGCAAGAAAAACTTGTCCCTCCTCTCTTTGGAAACGTGCAGTACGTAAACTTGACCAGTTAGACTCGGTGACAAGTTTAGAAGATTTAAAAATTCCTCCCGGAAATTGTTTAGAAGCATTAAAAGGAGATAGAGAATGTCAATATAGTATTCGTATTAATGACCAATATCGCATTTGCTTTTTTTGGGAAGATTTAGGTGCTACTCTAGTAGAAATTGTAGATTATCATTAAATAAAATATATTAGTACAATATTAGTTAACAGAATTAACCTCTAAAATATGAGAATCCCTACCCATCGTCCTCCTACCCATCCTGGAGAAATGTTATTAGAAGAATTTATGAATCCTTTAGGTTTAACACCGCAAAAGGTAGCTGAATCTATTGGTGTTACGGAATCACAAATTTTAGATTTAATCGTAGGTAAACAGAACATTACTCCCAGTTTAGCATTACGTTTATCTAAGTTTTTGGGAATGTCTGTAGAATTTTGGCTCAATTTACAAATGCGTTGGGATTTGTATTATACTCAACAAGCAGAAGCAGATTTTTTGAATACTATTAATCCTTTTGTTGCTTAGTTGGAGACTGGGGACTCTCACAGGGGTAGGTTTTTAATATTATCTGTTGAGGCAGGACCTGGAAGACAAGGAGGGAAAGTAGACAAGGAAGATTTTATACAAAAAATGGTCTGTTTAGCCTCAGTTTTTGTTACCAATTGTACATTTTTGTTACGTATTTCCTCCCTTGTCACCTGGTCTGCCTTGTCCTCTAAGTCTTGCCCTCACGACAATGTAAAATACCTACCCTTGTGAGGGACTGGGGACTGGGGTATAATAATATTATCATTTTTTGTCTGAATCAGGATGTCCAGGATTGAAGGATTTTCAGGATGGGATTTTTATAATTTTATAATATTATATTATATTTTTTTGTATTCTTGATGATTTTATATTATTTTGATAATTTATAAACAACATCCTGAACATCCTATAATCCTGGTTATCCTGATTCAGACAAAATAAATTATTAATAAAAACCACAATCTCTAAACAACATCCTGAACATCCTATAATCCTGTTTATCCTGATTCAGACAAAATAAATTATCACTAAAAACGACAATCTCTAAACAACATCCTGTACATCCTCAAATCCTGGTTATCCTGATTCAGACAAAATAAAATAATTATATCCCATCCCAATCCCCAATCACCCCGAAATAGGCCATAAATAAATTAAACCCACAGGTTCAAATCGTACCGCTTTCACTTGATAAGTTCTTTCAATTCTCTCCGGTTCACTAATTAATTCTTGATCCAAACCTGCTAATCTTTTCACCCAATAACGACGATCTGCGTCTATTTGTTTTTGTTCATCTGCGGGAAATAATGATAGTTGGATATTTTTGGTTTCCTCCTGTTTCTGGATAATACGTTCTTTTTGTTCCTCTAATATCTTTTTCATTTCCGCTGCTTCTTTTTTACCTCTTTCTGTTAACTTTTTCTCTGCTCTTTCTGCTAAAATTTGAGCGCGTTTCTCTAAATGGAGAATCAGTTCTCCTATGTCTTGACTTGCGTGTTTTTGCAGTCTGCTTTTTATACCTTCTCCCACTTCATGAAAATGGGCGATCGCTAATGAGTCTTCTAACAACTGCAATACATCCTCTTTATCCCCTTTCCCCAATGGTTGCAGTTTTTTCTTACCCCGGTTTGCAGGATCTATCCATTCTGCGGCCATTGCGATCACCTCATCATGCAACCTGGCCGCTTTGTCTCCATACAAAGATAACCGCCCCAGTGCGATCGCCTTTGGCATCGGATCATTACTTAAACAAACACACAGCCGACTCAATTCGTCATGTAAAAAACCTTGGGATAAAAACCTGCTTAATAATCTCTGTACTAACCGATGTTCTAAGTGTAAATGCACTACATCCCCCTCCAAAGAACCTGGATCACGGAAAACGCAAAATCAAACCCGCTTCAATGGTTTTACCTAAACCCACATCATCGGCAATAAATAATGCTACTCTGGGCATGAGTAAAGCTTTGCAGAGAGGTTCTAACTGATAAGCTTTAACTTCTATCCCTGCCCGATAAGGTGCTTCAAATAACTTAATATCTGTGGAAGTTACGCAATTGCAGCGTAATGTATGCAGATAGGCGCTAAATAACTGGGGGTGATCAAAACCGCGATTAGCTATACTTTCCCAGGAAGTAGTACCAATGATTTTTGCGTCTATTTCCCGTTCCCAGAGGACTTCTAGCTGTTCTCCTAATGCGTCATCTTCTAAGCAAGATAAACTCACTTTTGTATAGACAGTAACCTGTGGATCTTCCTGTTCGGAAAACTTAGGTACTACCTCCTCCACCAGATATTGACGCGATCGCACCCGTACAATTTGACATGGTATAATATTATTTATGTCAGTTACAGTATTATTCACCTCAACCAGCCCCCTAACTGAGTATTTGCAAGCTAATCATAATCATAATATGTTTCATATATCTCAACATCTGGTGAAACCCCAGTATCAGATAAATCTAAAACATCATCTGTCAGGCTGATAATTTCCCCCCTAAAAAATTCTGCCAGGCTTTTAGCTGCTTTTGCTACTTGTTCAGCATCCCAAGTTGATACAGGTGTTGGTGATACAGGTGTTGGTGATACGGGTGCTGGAGTTGGTGCTGGTGATACAGGTGCTGGAGTTGGTGGTGGTGCAGAATTATTTACTGAAGTTGTATTCGTAACTACAGGCTCAATTTTCGGTGTAGGTGTAGGTGTAGGTGGTGGTGCGGGTTGTGATGTAGGTGGTGGTTGATTATAAATAGGGGTGGTCGGTAGTTGGTGAACACGAGTAGAATCTTGTGGAGGCGAATTTCTTGTAGCTGTGGTGGCAGTGGATGAAGTTGCTTTTTCTAAACTTACTTGGATATCACGTTGAAAAGTGTGGTGAAAAGCAGTTGTAATAATAGGTAAATAAGATTTAACTTTGTCATACCATTTAGGTTGTACAGCAACACGAGCCATAGCATCATTTAACTCGATTAATTGGCACATTTGACCTAATAAAGTTCGTGGTGGTAACTGTTGGATGTTATTACGGACTTGATGCCAAATCTGATTTAAATCATACTCTGATCCCGCTACTACTTCCTGTGGGGGTGCTGTGGCTGTTGTCTCAAGTGCAGGAGGTGTATAAACAGGTTCTCCTGCTGGTGCTGATACCGTGTTAGGTGGTGAATTATGATAATTGGGTTGCTGATAAGCTGGTGCTGGTGCTGAGACTGGAGAATAGTAATTTGGTTGAGTATAAGCCGGTGGTGGTGCAGATACAGCAGATGTATTTGCAGCTTGGGGGATACTAGGCGCTTGTACCTGAATATTTGCACTAGGTAATAAACCCAGTAGTGTTACTTCTAACCACAAACGAGGTTGAGTAGTATTTTTGAGTTGAACTTCGGCTGTTCTTAAATGTTGCTGTCCCCGTAAAATTGTGGTTATATCTAACCTATGGGCAAAGTTAACTAATAATGTCCAAGTTTGTTGAGTACAAGCAACTAAATCTTGTCGAGTTGGGGCGGTTTTGGCTATAAGTAAATCTCGATAGAAAGCGGCTAAATTTTGGAGAATAATTAAGGGTTCACGTCCTCGATCTAGGATTTTGCGGGTAGCATCTAATACTATTTCTGAGTTATCTTGAGCGATCGCCTCTAATAAAACTAGCAAATCTTTTTCACTGACTGAACCCACCAAGTCCCAAACTTGATCCGGTGATACTTCCCCTGGTAACAAAGCTAGTTGATCTAATAAACTTTCTGCATCTCGCAAACCACCCTGTGAAAGTTGGGCTACCAATGTAATAGCATCTTGGCAAATATTGATACTTTCATTAACAGCAATTTTACTTAAATGCTTAACCATTGCTTCTAACTGAATCCGCCGAAAATCAAACCTTTGACAGCGGGAAATAATTGTTGGTAATACTCGCTGGGGGTCAGTTGTCGCTAAAACAAAAACTACGTGCTTGGGTGGTTCTTCCAGGGTTTTAAGTAACGCATTAAACGCTGCGGTACTTAACATATGACATTCATCTATCACATAAACCTTATACCGACACTGCACCGGGGCAAACTGCGCTTTTTCTATTAATTCCCGGATATTATCAACACCAGTATTACTAGCAGCATCAATTTCTATTACATCCAAAGAATAGCCTTTAGTAATGCCTTGACAAATATCGCACACTCCACAGGGTTCAGCAGTGGGATTATTACTTTTAAGACAATTTAAAGACTTAGCCAAAATCCGGGCGCTAGAAGTTTTCCCCGTACCTCTAGGACCAGTAAACAAATAGGCAGGGGCTATTTTTGCCGAATTAATGGCATTGGTGAGGGTTGTGGCGATCGCCTCTTGTCCCACCAGTTCAGCAAAACTCTTGGGGCGGTACTTATGGTGTAGGGGTTCGTAAGGCATAAAGAATAAGCAGTTAACAATGAGCAGTTAACAGTTAAAGTAAATATATGTAAATATCTATGGAGTATCACCACCAACGAGAATTTGGGGTCTCACTATTTTAACAACTGATGACCATTTCCTCTGGCAAAGAAGGGAACAGGGAGATGGTGACTGGGGACCATTGACCTCACAGGGGTAGGTTTTTAATATTATCTGTTGAGGCAGGACCTGGAAGACAAGGAGGGAAAGTAGACAAGGAAGATTTTATACAAAAAATGGTCTGTTTAGCCTCAGTTTTTGTTACCAATTGTACATTCTTGTTACGTATTTCCTCCCTTGTCACCTTGTCTGCCTTGTCCTCCAAGTCTTGCCCTCACGACAATGTAAAATACCTACCCTTGTGAGGGACCATTGACTGGGGACTGGTGATTCTATTTTGGATTTTGGATTGTATTTCATGAATCAAATCTAAAATCTAAAATCTAAAATCTAAAATTCTTCTGCCTCATGAACTCCTGCCTCCTTACATAGCACCTTGTCACCAACATCGCTAAAATTTTAAGAGGCAACAATCAATGGTGCAGCAGATGCTCAAGCGGGTAATTCAGTGGCTCAAAAAATTGTTTCAGGGTTTGTTTGCTAGGAAACATAGTCCTAAACCAGTACAGCAGAATATTGAGAAAACAACAGCACCACCGCTGAGTGATACGGATCTAGAATTTCTGTTTACAGAACTTTTAGCAGGAGTTCATCAAGCTAGAGGCCAGGCTTGGGCGCAAAACTGGTTACATAAAATTGAACATCGTGTCAGCACTCAACAATGGCTAGATTGGCTAAATCATTTTGGAGAGAGATTATTAGCATCTACTAAACCTCATAATGAATTAGCAGCACGGTTAGTACAGCTGGGTGAGTTGGAGGTTGGTGAAGTTGGCGATCTAGCATACAATATTGGTATGCAATTGCTGACACGCACCCAAGCAGAACCTATTTGGGAATATGATGGACCCGATGCTGTCAGTCCAACTGTCTCTGATGAAAATTTTCCAGAGGAAGAATACCAAACTGTGACTTGGGATGAATTATTGGTGATGTTGCAGGAAAATGACATCTTACGCCAGCAAATTGTGCAAGATTTCGCTATTGAAAGTGATGACCCACAACAAATTATTCAGGCACTCATAAATAAATCCCAGACAATGGGTGAATCTGCTGCATCGGAAAAGTCAGATCAACCCATTCCCGAATGAATTGATGACAATATTAGGTAATTAAATGATTTTTTTGACACAACGATAGCTACAATCTAGGAGAAAGAAAATCCAAGAATGTTGCAAATGGTCAGGTTGCTATTGCAGTGGCTTAACAACTTATTCAAGTACCCCTTTGGCAGTCGTCGAACTCATGAGTTCGACGGCGATGAGGTGTTTATGGTAGAAAGGTCTCTACCAGAATTAACCAATGCGGATCTGGAAGTATTGTTTAATGAGTTGCTTGAAGGTGTACATCAAGCGCGGGGACAACAATGGGCGCTGAAGTATTTGCAGCGGATGGAGCCCCGGATCACTGTTGAGCGTTGGATCGATTGGTTGCTGATATTTGGTGAAAAGTTGCTTTCTTCACCAGCACCAAATAGTAAGATCGCAACGCGAATGGTAAAACTCGGCGAACTCAACATCGGCAAAGTTGGTGAACTCGCCTCGGAAATTGGCATCCAGTTGTTAAGCCGTGAGTTCTTACCTCAAAACTTACAGCAAAATCTACAAAGAACTCCACAACCCGCCGCGGTGGCAGCCACACCACCAGCAAAACCATCTTTAAAAACTCCAAGACAACGATTGCTGGGGGATTTGGGTGAACAATTATGGGAGTATGAACAGAAGGAAACTGTAGATATTGCACCAGCATCCATGAGATTGGAGGAGTCTTGGCCAAGTAATATACAGCATTTGAGTGACCAAAATGCAGTAGCAGAAATATCTGAAGCTGTGATTTATGAGTTGGCAGCGGAAGAACACCCGCAGACGGTGGAAGAAGAAGTAGAGGAAGTTGCAGCCTCTCCCTTGGCAGAAAATTGGGATCAGTCGTTGACTAATTTGCAACCACAAGTAGCCCAAACTCTGGATGAGTTGGTGGTGAGGTTGGAGCAAAGTACCAGTTTAGTTCAACAACTAGCTTCGGAATTAGCATTGCGTGATGCCTACGATGGGCAAAGCCACCGTCCGGCAATCACTCAACGTCCGAATTTTCAACTGACTGTCACTAACCAGGCTGAGGTCTTATTTGACCAAGGTTTACAACAAGCTAAGTCTGGGGATTTGTTGGGGGCGTTGGCTTTTTATAGTCAGGCTATTAAACTGCAACCTGAATCTTACGAATATTGGTTTAATCAAGGTTTAGCTTTGTTTCATTTACAAAGGTTTGAAGAAGCGATCTCTGCTTATGACCAAGCTATTAATCTCAAACCTGATTTCGCTAAAGCTTGGTATAACCGGGGCGGAGTTCTGGGGGAGTTGGGTGATTTTGATGGGGCGATCGCTTCTTTTGATCAAGCTATAGAGTTGAAGTTTGAATACCAAGAAGCTTGGGCTAGTCGGGGTTTAGCCTTGCTTAAATTAGGGCTAATTTGGGAAGCTATTTCTAGTTATGATCAGGCTTTGAAATTACAACCCGAAGATCAGGAAACTTGGTATTACCGAGGAGTTGCTTTGGGGGTAGGTGAGCAGTTTGAAGAGGCGATCGCTTCTTATGACCAAGCTTTAGAAATTCAACCAGATTATCATGAAGTGTGGATTGACCGGGGTGTGGTCTTATTTAACCTCAAACGCTGGTCAGAAGCAATTGAATCCTGGGACGAAGCATTAGCTATTCAATCTGATTTTTACTTAGCTTGGTATAACCGGGGTATCGCCTTAGAAAACTTAGGCAGACGCGGAGAATCTATTGAATCTTATCAACAGGCCATCACCATTAAACCTGATTTTCACCTCGCCTGGTATAATCAAGCTGTAGCTTTGTTTTACTTGGGAAGACTTACAGAAGCTATTTCTTGCTATGACAGCGCCTTAGAAATCAAACTCGACTATTGGGAAGCTTGGCTTGGTCGCGCTTTAGCCGTGGGGAATGTGGTTAATAACAAAGCATCTCTGAGTTTACCCAGTAGCATAGCGAAATCTCATCCTACCCTCAATCAGGGAGGTTATGAGGGCAAAATAGCCACTTATGAAGAAGGTTTAAAACATCTCCGCCCTGATACCCACCCAGAAGGTTGGGGAAGATTGCATTTAGCACTGGGTAACACCCACTACGAACACGGCAAAAAACAACCTTCACCCCGCTACTATTGGCAACAAGCTGTATCTGAGTATACACAGGCACTATTAACCCTAACCTCAGCAAATTTTGCCGAATTACATTTAGAAGTATTGCAAGCTTTAACCAAAGTGCTTGTTGCTTTAGGAGAAACAGAAACAGCACAGGAATTACAACAACAAGGTCTAGATTTATTACAACAATTACTAAATCAAATCACCTGCTCGGAACAAAACAAAAAACAACTCGCTTTGAAATTTGCAGGTTTCATACAATTAGGAGTTGATTTAGCTGTAAATACAGGTGATTTAGTAGAAGCTTGGGAAATTGCTGAACATGGCAAAAATACCTGTTTAAAATTACAGCTTTCTGGTTGGAGTAATGAAATTTATTCCCCGAACTATCAAGGGATTCAACAACTACTCAATCCGCAAACTGTGGTTATTTACTGGCATCTTAGCCCGGTTGCTTTACAGACCTTTATTATTAAACATGATGCCCCATCACCTCTACTGTTATTAACACCTATTCAAAATAGAGAAGGTGTACCTGAAGCAGTACAAAGGCTAGTGGAATTTGAAAATTGGCTAGAATTTTGGCAAAAAGAATATCAAGAATATTGTCAAAATCCCGACTTAGAAAATCCCCTGAATCATTCCTGGTGTGTGGATATGGAAGGCAGATTATTAAATCTACGTAATATCCTCAATATTCCGACAATTCTACAAGAAATAGAAGGAATCACCCATCTAATTTTAATTCCTCATCGGGATTTACACAAATTACCTCTTCATGCTCTTTTTGCTGTTGAACAACCAGATGCAAATTACACAATCAACTATTTACCCAGTGTCCAAATAGGATTAGAATTAAACACCGATGGGTTATCAAATTGGCAACTGCAAAAATTCCTGAGTGTGGAAAATATAGAACACACAAGTAATGATGAAATACAATTTGTTGACTTTGCAGCAGCAGTGGTGAGACAGATGTTTAATAATGCTCAACACATCCAGGGTTCACAAGCGACAAAAGATAATTTAGAAAATGCCCTAGCCGCAGATTATAACATCTTGCATTTTACTGGTCATGCGGTTAACAATTTAAGTGAAGTGGCAAAATCGGCTTTGGTTTTAGCAGATGAAGATAAACTGACTTTATCAGAAATTAGTCAACAGACTTTTAGTAATTACAATCTGTTTACATTCACAAATTCTGAAAATGTTAGTCATAATATTCAAAATATCAGTAGTGAATATGTGGGTTTAACAACTGGGTTATTAAATAGTGGTGTTCCTTATGTATTGAGTACACTTTGGAATGTGGAATCATCTGCTAATGCTTTAGTCATTATAGAGTTTTACAACAGATTACTTTTTCATCACTCTCCAGTTACTGCTTTAGCGGAAGCTACAACTTGGCTAAAAGAAATAACTGTTGCCGAACTGATCACATGGTATGAAAATTTATTCAATAATCTGCATTTAGAAGAGTTGAAATTGAGGGATTTTGTCACGATGCAAATTGATAAACATCGCCAATTATCACCTCAGAAACAGCCTTATAATCATCCTTACTATTGGGCGGGATTTATTTTGTCAGGTTGTGGTTGAATGGATATTCCAATTACACATCTGCAAGAGAGATTTTCAATTCTTCAGAAACATTGATCATGAAAGAAGTAACTGCAAATTATGATGAATCTTGGAAAGAAGCATTAACCGAATATTTTGAAAGCTTCTTGACATTCTTTTTTCCCCAAGTCCATCAATTAATTGATTGGACAAAAAAGCCTTGTTCTCTGGATAAAGAACTACAGGAAATTACGGCTTCATCAGAAACAGAAAAACGTATTGCTGATCAACTTTATCAAGTTTGGTTGCTGGATAAACGAGAAGTTTGGATATTAATTCATGTGGAAATTCAAAGTCAATATGAAGTAGCTTTTGGTGAACGGATGTATATTTATCAATTGATAATTGATAATTGATAATTGACAATTGATAATTGTTTCATTCAAGGTTTAAAACCTCCCCTTTGAAGGGGAAAAAACCAAAAAAAAATCCGCTTTTAAAATCATTGATAAAATGATGACATTACCTGAGCAATTACAGCGAAAGTTAGTGGACAAAATTAACAGTTTTGAGGAGGAAAGGAAAATGCCTTTAATCAGTCCAACGGAAGAATTGGCAATGGAACGCGGTAAAGAAATTGGTAAAGAAATTGGTGCGTTAGCAAAGGCTCGTGATTCTGTCAAAACTGTTTTGTAAACTCGACTGGGTGAGGTTTCTTCAGATATCAAACTATCTCTAGATGAGGTTGCTGATATA
This sequence comes from Sphaerospermopsis torques-reginae ITEP-024, assembly GCF_019598945.1. Classification (NCBI taxonomy): domain Bacteria; kingdom Bacillati; phylum Cyanobacteriota; class Cyanophyceae; order Nostocales; family Aphanizomenonaceae; genus Sphaerospermopsis; species Sphaerospermopsis torques-reginae. The sequence goes on from NZ_CP080598.1 coordinate 845,468, forward strand.
TCTATTTTAGATGAAATGTTGAAATTGGCAGTGGTGGTTAATTCTTTAGAGGATTTTCAACAGGCTTTGAAATCTGCAACATCAAATTGTAAGTAATCAGTAATCAGCTTTTAGCTGCTAAGTACCTGTGCAAAATTAATTTCTTATTTGGAAACTCTGTATCATTTACCAGACAAGGAAGACGGGTAAATGAAATGTGCAATTTATTTTGCATGACTACTTATTAGATAGATTTTTCATAAAATGAGCAGAATGTTGTCAAATCCCACAAGTGTGATCGGATCGTAAAAATGGAAGATGGATATTTATTAAATAATTGACAATTGACAATTATCAATTATCAATTATCAATTATCAATTATCCTATCTCATATTTTGCTTTTTCTCAGCTTTCGGATCACGATTTGCTACAGCAGCTAATTCTGCATCCATTAAAGTTTTACCTGTTGCTGCAAGGTAAACATCGTCTAAACTAGGACGAGATTGGGCAATACCAAAAATTGGTAAACCTGCATTATTTAACGCTTGTTGAATAGTTATTAAAGCGTCATTTTGGGGAGTGACTACCAAATTTAAAGAGTTCCCTTGGGCAGAATTAATGATAATTTCTTGTACAAAAGGTAAAGATGACAGCAGACTTTTTGCTTTGTCTGCTTCTTCTTGGGGTGAAAATTCGCGGATGCGTAAAGTAATGCGATCGCCTCCTACTTGATCTTTTAATTGAGAAGGTGTACCAGTGGCAATTACCAAACCCCGATCTATAATTGCTACCCTATCAGCTAAAGCGTCAACTTCTTCTAAATAATGACTGGTGATGACAACCGTGGTCCCCGCAGCGCGTAATTTCCGCAAAAAGTCCCACACTACAAAACGGCTTTCTATATCTAATCCTACCGTTGGTTCATCTAATACTAAAACATCTGGGGAATGTAATAAACCAGCGGCCAAGTCTAGACGTTTGCGTAAACCACCGGAATAAGTGCCGGTTTTCTTATCTGCGTATTCCTGTAAACCGAGTAAATCTAATACAGTGTTAATGCGTTCTTTGATCACTTTACTGGGGAGGTGATAAAGTGCTGCTTGCAGTTGTAGCAGTTCTCGACCGGTTAAAACTTTATCTAAAGCTACTTCTTGCGCTACATAACCCAGCTTTTGCCGTGCTAGTTTAGGGTTATCTAACACCGAGATTCCCGAAACTTCGATTTTTCCAGAGTCGGGGGTGGTGAGGGTACACAAAGCGCGGAGAGTAGTGGTTTTCCCTGCACCGTTGGGACCGAGTAACCCGAATATTTCCCCTGGTTTCACCTCAAAGGAGACATCCTTAACAGCGACTACAGAACCGTAGCTTTTTTTTAGATTTTCGATTAAAACTGCTGAGGCCATGACAGCAATAAATCCTAACTATACATTTCGCAACAATCTATTTTCTATTGTACGAGTTAGGCGTTAGGTGTGATGAGTTCTGGGTTTCATTTTGAAAAACTTGTTTTTTTGGTATAAAGGGGTACAGTGTCTCAATCAGGATTTCCAGATTTTCAGAATGAACAGGATTTTGCAGAAAAAGCTGATTTTTACCACAGGCTATCAGATAATGGTAGAGTACAGCCAACTTATGCAAATCGCTAGAAAAAAATAGATTTTTATGTTAAAATAATAAGCCCGTGACGAGGATTGAACTCGTGACCTCACCCTTACCAAGGGTGTGCTCTACCACTGAGCCACACGGGCAAAATTGGGATTTACTCTTCGGGTTTTTGAAGAGTTATGAATTACAAAGCTGAGAATTTAACTCGACACTCAGCTATTGTAACTCACATCTCTAAAAGTGGTGGGCCGGGCTGGATTTGAACCAGCGTAGGCGCAAACCAACGGATTTACAGTCCGTCTCCATTAACCACTCGGACACCGACCCGCTCAGTTCCACTTTTACTATAGTAGCAGCAGTTTTTAGGTTTGGCAAGGGGTTGGGAAAACTTTTTTTCAAAAAAACCGGAAAGGCTTAAATCACAAGGGTTTCAGATGATTAACCCCTGAGTTCACCTGTTTCTTGCAGGGAGTGTAAGCGGTGATAAATGCCTTCTTGACGCAATAATTCAGCGTGACTACCGACTTCAGCAATGTTTCCCTGATTGAGAACTACGATTTTATCCGCATCTCTAACGGTGCTGAGACGGTGAGCAATAATAATTGTGGTGCGAGTTCCCTGAATTGAGCGCATAGCCAATTGAATAGCACGCTCAGATTCATAATCTAAACTAGAAGTAGCTTCGTCAAAAATAATCACGTCTGGTTCTACTAACAACGCTCTAGCAATTCCTAAACGCTGTCTTTGTCCTCCTGACAACCTCACACCCCGTTCACCCACAACGGTGTAATAACCTTGGGGTAGGTGCTGAATCACTTCATCAATACTGGCAATTCTACAAGCTTCCTGCACCTGTTCAAAGGTCGCATCTGGTCTACCATATTTGAGGTTATCTAAAATAGTACCATTAAAAACGTCTACTTCTTGATGAACGATCGCTAATCTGCGTCTGTATTTAGCAACATTTAAGGTGCGAATATCTTCACCATCAATCAAAATTTGCCCTGTTTGTGGTTCAAAGTAACGTAATAGCAATTTAACTAAAGTAGACTTACCAGAACCAGATTTTCCTACTAATGCTACTGTTTGATATGGTTCAATTAACAAATTGATATCTTGCAAAACTTGAAGGTTGCTATCATAGCCAAAACTGACTTGAGAAAATTCAATTTTACCAGTAAACTTATAAGCTGATTCTGTTTGATTTACCTCTGCTAACAACCCATCCGCATCTACTCCAGATGGTGTTTTGAGAAATTCGTGAAATCTGACCATAGCCGAATAGCGACGAGCAAAAGATTCAGCTAAGGTGCTGATAGGTTCTAGTTCAGAATAAGCCATGTTAGAAAGAGTTAAAGTCATCACAAAATGACCAAGAGAAATTTTCCCACCGACTGTAGCAGCTACAGTCAAACCAAGAATCATAAACACGCAAAACTGAATGACAGTTTTTTGCCAAGTTTGCAATTTAACATAACCTTTGTGCAGTCGATAATCAACTACATTTAACTCTCTTTCTAACCGTTGTTTTTGTCGTTTGAGTTCTTTATTTTCCGTTGCATAAGCTTTAACTGTTTTGATATTCGTGATAATTTCTGAAGTGCGACTCTCTGTATTTTCTATATGTTTATCTATCAGCACTTCGCACTTAATTAACTGTTGTAGATTCCTCCATGTTAAAGTGAGAATCACAACAAAGGAAACCAGAAATATCAAAGAAATTCGCCATTCTATCAAGGCAATAAATACAAATATTCCTACTACACGCATGAGTTTAGGAATAAATTGCCCAGCAATTTCTGGATAACCCCAAGTATGGTTAACAATACCTCTAGCTAATCTTCCAGCAATACGTCCAGGATTATTTTCATCGTAAAATTCCAGGGGAAGTGTGAGGATTTTTTCTATAGCTTTTTTGCTTTTATCTCGACGCGATCTTAAAGCTATATCCCAATGAAACCAACTGGTTAACCACGGTTGTGTCGGCGCTTTTATTACAGTAACAAAGAAGATTAAACCCAGTAATATACCTAAAGATAGATATTGATTAACTGGGTAGTTTATAATGTTGGAGAAAGTAACAATTATTCCTTGTACTGGTTTGTCTAAAGGTTGGTTAGATAAAACATTTAAAATTTGTCCAATTGCATAAGGTACAAGTAAATCAATAATTTCGTAAATACTAGATGCTAAAATACTGAAAATACTCAGTCTCCAGTAAGGACGAAAATAATTGATAATATCTTGAAAATTTGCCATAATGCAAACCATCCCCAAGCATAATTATTAATTGGGAATTTTAATGCTACAGTTATAATACAAAATTGTCAATAGCCAAAATTACTGAAAATTTATCATGTAATAATTGGCTATTTTTTTGCTATTTTAAAGGAAAAAATTCCAACCGATAACGATACAGTGCCACAGGACGATAACCTGCGGTAAAATAATCAGGATCTTGGGGAGAAAGATAAACAGCAGTCACTTGATCTGCTTCTATTGTTGGGTGTAATTTGGGGTCAGATGTGGAAACTAAATGATAAGCTGTGGTAGATTCTACATTGTTAAAATAGGCACGAGAACCACCTTTAAAATATTGTTGAAAAACTTCTGCGCTGATAAATTTACCATCGGGATTTTTTTCGGTTGTGCGTGCGGTGACTACAGAAACTAATTGGCGATCGCCACGAAAAAAGGTAATTTGACGATTAGGAGATTCTGGATCTGGTTTAACTGCTAATACAGCATCATCTCCTAAATAAGCTCTGGATAAGTTCAAACTGTTAAATACTCGATCAGCTACTAAAATTGGTGATTGTTTATTTTGTGATTGTTTATTTGTTTTAAAGAAAAGATTGAAACCTGAATTTTGCGGTTCAACTTTCACAAATCTCACTACAAAATTCACAGGTTGATTTAACTGACTATAATTTGCTTCAAATCCTGGTGTGATAATATCTGGTGCTAAAGGTGCAGCTAAATCTACTAAGGTACTGGTGACATTCCAAGTTCCAGCCATCCAGTCAGGGTAAACTAAATCTCCTTTTGCTGGTTGAACTGATGTTAATTTTTCCCATTGTGTAAAGTTGGCTAATTTTTCGGATAATTCACCTGCTTTAGCTTCTGCGTTGGTAAATAAAAAGAGGATGATTAAACAAAGACTTAAAATGGTTTTCAGGAACATAATCAACAACTCAAAAAAATCAATTTAAATTTCAAACATTAAATTTCAAACATTAATCTGATGTTAATCCTGTAAGGGTTTAACACTGCTAAACCCCTACTTCTGAATTTTGATGCAGATAAACGATTTATTGAATCAATCAGTGGGGAAAAATTACAAACTTTCTAGCGGTAAAGGTTGCCAAAGTTCACCGTATTTTTCACGTAAAGCCAACCAATTTTCTACCTGTCCCGCTTCATATTCTCCGGGTTTACCCCATTGTAAAAATAAGCTTAATGCAGGTTCTTCTTTTTCATCTAAAAACCGGATAGCGTAGGTTGTAAAATTACCTCTTTTAGCTTCACCTGTTTCAAATTTAACCTTGGTTATTTTATCCATGTTCAAGTGAAATTCAAATCCTTCGGTGTGCATATTCGCATATTTACCTTTTGGTAATTCTGCATAAAATAGTTTTGCTATTTTTCCTCTAGCTTCTAATACTGCGGCGCTGCTAGTTACTATTAAACGCAAAGTTCCTAAATTTTCGCAAGCTTCCAAAAATTCTTTCAATGTTGTATTCATACGCCTAAATTAAATTACCGAAAAAGATGTCATCTATATTATAGATGTATTTTATACTATATATGATATTTTGGTCTGAATCTCTTCAACAGCAAAATGAATTTATCTAACTGACAGTAATTAATATTAATACCTGAAGTCTATATTTATCAATTATTAATTACAGCAGATTGCAGATGAATCAGGTACAGAATATAACTTGAAACCTAGACATAAACAGAGTTTTACTCCTGACTCCTGACTCCTGATTCCTGCTGTATCAATTTAAATTACATAATCCTGTGAATCCTTTAATCCTGGAAATCCTGATTCAGACAAAAAACTCAACCCAACCTACAGAATATTTGCGAATATTCAACTCATCAAATCTTGAAACATCGCTGTACTCAAATAACGTTCCCCAAAAGAAGGCTGAATCATCACTATTAATTTACCAGCATTTTCTGGACGTTTACCGATTTTAATTGCTGCACACAAAGCCGCACCAGAAGATATACCAGATAATAAGCCTTCTTCTGTTGCTAATTTGCGTCCATATTTCATTGCATCTTCATCATCAACTTGAACCACTTCATCAATTAATTCTGGACGCAAAACATCGGGAATAAAACCAGCACCAATACCTTGAATTTTATGAGAACCAGATTTACCACCAGAAAGCACAGGACTTTTACTAGGTTCAACAGCAATAACTTGAAAATTCGGTTTTCTTTGTTTAATAACTTCCGCTATTCCGGTGATAGTTCCCCCAGTTCCTACCCCAGCAATTAAGATATCAACTTCCCCATTTGTATCAGTCCAAATTTCTTCAGCGGTGGTTTCCCGGTGAATCTTTGGGTTAGCTGGGTTGCGGAATTGTTGCAACATAAAAGCATTGGGAGTATTTGCTACTATTTCCTCTGCTTTATTAATTGCTCCTCGCATTCCTTCAGTACCAGGTGTGAGTTCTAAATTAGCACCATAAGCACGCAACATGGCGCGTCTTTCTTGGCTCATGGTTTCTGGCATGGTTAATATTAATTTGTAACCACGGGCAGCTGCTACCATCGCTAAACCGATGCCTGTATTTCCTGAAGTTGGTTCTACTAAAATAGTTTTTCCTGGTGTTATTAAACCCTCGACTTCTGCTGAAATTACCATACTTAAAGCAATACGATCTTTAACAGAAGCGGCTGGATTCATGCCTTCTAATTTAACAATTATTCTGGCTAATACTCCCTCAGACTGAGGAATTTTGTTGAGTTGTACTAACGGCGTTTTACCAATAAGTTCTGTTACGTCTTTAGCAATTCGCATTTATTAACTCCTAAAATTTTCCTAAAATTATCAATAATCACATAATGAGGCGATGTCTTTATTTATTATACTACGATTTTAATATTTTTTGGTGCTTGAGTAACATTTATTTTCAGAATTTTATCTAGCAACATACTTTTCTTGTAATTCCTAACTTTATCAACATCCAAAAATATTTGGAACAAATTTTAATTGCTTTTCTGATTTCTTTAGTTTATTTTTAATTCAGTTCTAATTTGTCATGATATACTGTTATTTGAGTACAGAGTTAATCATAGAAAATCATCTTTAAATATCCTCAAGTATTTGCCCATAAAGCTTTGCAGTTGAGTACAAAAATCCCCGCACCCCACCTGATAAATGCTAGTACCCCCTCTGCAAAAATCTAGTACCTCTACCCTCAAAAATTTTTATAATTCTTACCAGATAAGTATTACAGCCTTTGAGTACAATTTTAATAATTTTAATAATTTCAATTCTGGTGGGGTAAACTGTGTGCTGGGGAGGCAACTGATATAAACATTTATAGGATTTACGCAGAGATTCCCCTCTACCCCCCGAAATTCCTAGACGCAAGTCTGGTGAACTAGGGGGGACTTCTTAACCACAATTAAATGGTGATCTCTATTCACAAGCGTTTAAATTCTGTCAGTATTACTGATTACTAAATCTAGCATATTTTAGGAGTAGATTGGGATTTTTTATGAATTTTTAATTTCAATTGCTTGATCAAAATTTATGAGTTCGCCACTTACATTTGTAACTTATCAAACTGCTGGGTTTAAATTTTAGATTTTAGATTTTAGATTTTAGATTCACAGCAAAAATTTAAATATTAGGTATCATCTACCAATTTTATATTTTGAATCTAAAATTACTACATCAAATCTAAAATGTGATAGCTGTTTGATAAATAGCAATCAGAAGGTGCAGCAATAACCCATAAATTACCTTTAATTAGATTTTCTTACTGGGTGATTGTAACCTAGCGAGGTAGAGCAAACATGAAATTAAAAATTTTCAAGGTGCTAACAGTTGGTTTGGTTACTTTAGCTGTACTTTCTCCAGGAATAATAGTTTTTAATTTAATTTGGGGACGACATCTAGAGTTAGTTAAGACACAGAATTTATCTTGTGAATTCACGAAAATTAATCCAGGTTATGCTTCTTTATCTTTCCCAAATCAGAGTGTAAATACTCTGGAATCTCTAACTCAAAAAAAAATACCTGCAAATAATTTTTTTCTCCAACTGCAAATGATTGTTGAACAATATAAAATCATCACAATTTTGCAATGGTTGGTTTTAGCTACACCTATTTGTATTGGTTTGGGAATCATTGCTTACGATAGATATCTTGTTTATCGTGCTGCTGTTTTCAAAGCGCAAGTTGAAATGTTAGAAAGACTTTGGCAACAAAGTATTGAACAATAAAGCGTAAGAAGTCAGGAGTCAGAATATTGTTTTTAGCAGGGATCTACTTCAAGCAAATTTTTCATAAATTATCAATCATGACTTGAAAACTCTAATTAATTGTCAATACTGTATTTTGTATCCTGAATCCTGAAAATAAAGCAATAATTTTCAGTTCTCTTATTCACCATAAAGTAAATTACCATGTCAGAAGAACGCCAAACTCAGTATTTTAATTTGATTGATGAATTACTCAGATGTCCTAATGGACAAGAACCAGAAGTATTGGAAGCTCAACCCGAATTAGTTGATTCTGGTTTGATACATACAATGCTACAAGTTGCGACTATGTTTGCCCATGAAGGTAATCAAGATGGCGCTCAATTTTTATTTTTTATAGCTAAGGAATTAGCGAAACAATTGGGTTTATATCCTGATGTTTCCAATGAGGTTGCAACTCAGGAGTAATAATGCTATTGACTTCAACTGATGCAGGAAAAATAGCTTTAGAATTTCTGTTGGCAGACTGGAACATTGCGGAAGAATACAGAGATTGGTTTACTATCATTAACTCGCGGTTAATGGGTGAATATTGGTACATTGTAGAATTGGGTGTTGAAGGTTTTCCTGATAAATGGTTTATCCAAGTTTATGATACAGGAGCCTGTGACCCGAATTATACATTTATGTCTCCTATCTCTGGTTCTGAAGGATATATGGATTTGAAAAATCTACCAAATATTCTCGCTGATGTTTTAGTCGCTGAACGCAATTCCCGATAAGGTAAGAATTCAGGAGTCAGGAGTCAGAATGTTTGATAAATACAGGACTTAGTTCAAAATTTATTTGTGCTATACAGTTCAATAATTTTGAATTAATTATAAATGGTCATTATATTAGAGGTGATGCTTTTTTAAAGTTCACCTCTTTTTGTGATTGGTGATACAATTTTGGATTTTGGATTTTGGATTTTGGATTTTGGATTTTTTTGTCAACTCCAATCTAAAATCTAAAATCTAAAATTATCCTGACTCCTGACTCCTAAAAATTAATATTTTATTTAGAAAAACCTGCTAAATTGTCATGTTTAAATAACAAGATTATGTTATACTAAATAGTAGTGATAGACGCTACAGAAATATCAATCAGAAATATCAGTCAAATGATTGCTGAAGATATCCTAGCTCAAGAATTCACACGAATCTTAGACCATTATTACCCTGACCTTGGGGAAATATTGGAAAATTGCCATGTGAAAGTTATCACCTCTTTTTGGGGACGACCTGCTAGACGCTTTCAATATATAGGAATTTATTGTTCTGATGACATCATGCCATTAGTACAATCACAAAAAGAAATATTGAGGGAAGTAGCAGAAAATATGGGACTTATTCAGGTAGTTTGCATAAATGCTAAAAGATTGCTCCGCGATCCACTATCTAAATTAAGACAGTCGGAACCGCGTTTATGGTTGGATTTGCATTTAGTGGCGGCCTAGAATATAGCCAATCATGAAAATAGGACTTTTCTGCAATATCGCCAGTGTTGATGATGATGTAATTAGATATGCTGCTGACAATTCTTTTGGTTTAATGGGGAGTCCAACTTTTTCTCTTTTGAGATTGAGAAATACTGTCAACAGATATCGACAAATCAATAACAGTGGTGCAGATAAATTTCTGTTAGCGCGGTTCTTTTTTGTGACTAAAACTGATGATGAAGCGGTAAATAAAGCCTTACCTTTCATCCGTAAATTTAGCCAGAAAACGATAGCTAACTCGACTCAAGTAATGCAGAATAGTCCCCATCCCCAGAAATCGTATAATCAAACAAATATCTGTTATTAAATAGATTATTTAATTGAGAATTCGATTATTGGGGATGTTCAAACCTGCCGCGACAAAATCAAGAAATTCCAAGACGAATAAAATCTCAGCACAATAGCACTCAAACCCTCATTTTTATTTCTGTAAAAAAATCTTGAGAGTTTGCAGCGTTACAATCAAGAGGTGCAAAATTATGTCTAAACTTCCGTTACTTCCTCCTGATGATTTACCTCCCGTAGAGGTGACAAAACAGGACGGAATGTTACAAATGGAATTAGAGCAATCTATTGGCAGATGCTTTTATTACGCTTGCGATCGCATTACCCAAAATCTGCTATCTAACTGTCATTGGTACATCACCAAAAACGGTACTACCCTGTTATTAATTATTGACGCTCCTGATATAGTATCTTACTGGCATATCGTCAGCAATATTCCCCAATTTGGTAAAAGTTTAGAACGATTTACCAAAGAAGCAAAAATTAGAGTTTATCCGCCTTTTGGTAAAGGAATGCCCTTTGAAATAGGCGTAAATGAAATTTCTGCTTATCGAGATTGGTTATAGATAAGAATTCAGGAGTCAGGAGTCAGGAGTCAGGAGAAAGAATAAACTGTCACCTGTCACCTGTCACCTGTCACCTAAATTTAAGCTGGTTCAAACTTCAATGAAACACCGTTCATACAGTAACGTAAACCAGTGGGTTTGGGTCCATCGTTAAATACATGGCCTAAATGTCCACCACAACGGCTACAATGAACTTCAGTTCTGGTCATGAAAAAAGAACGATCTACAGTAGTAGCGATCGCCCCATCAATAGGTTTAAAAAAGCTAGGCCAACCAGTACCACTGTTATACTTAGTGTCTGAAATAAACAAAGGCTGTCCACACCCAGCACAAACATAAGTACCAGGTTCATAATTTTTGTCTAAAGGACTGGTATGAGGTCTTTCTGTACCATGTTTTCGCAACACCTGAAACTGTTCCGGCGTTAAAATAGACTTCCATTCCTCTTCAGCTTTGGTGACTTCAAATTTTGTATCCGCAGATGCCATAGATTCTGAACTCCCAGTTACATAACGTGAAAAAAAGGCTGTACCGACTAAGACGGCACTAATTTGTAAAAAATGGCGTTTGTCCATAAATATATTATTGGCATAGTCAGAAGGGAACAGGGAACAGGGAACAGGAAACTGATGACTGGTGACTGGTGACTGGTGACTGCGGAAGAAAATTTTAGATTTTAGATTTTAGATTTTAGATTTGAGTTAATAAAAACAATCCAAAATCCTTGCATCCAACATCTAAAATAAATAACTCCTACCTTAGAGCCTCGTGCCTTTGTTAAAGAGGAAAATAACTCATTCCCAATGTCTAATCCCTAATTAGGGGTTGCTGAATAAATCTGAAAACTTTACAGGTAAAGGGTTTCAGCTATTTTGACTTTCAAAAAGAGCAAGCTTTTATGAGGTGGCAACTGAAAAACCTTGCACTTAATTACTAACTCAAGTTGCTAGTTATTTGTTAAGGCTGGTAATGGGTAATGGGTAATGGGTAATTGCTAATTAAAATTCTGTTATTATCCTGTTAATCCTTAAATCCTGGTTATCCTGATTCTGACATTTTCCCTAACTAGCAACTTACGTTACTACTTAAAGAAAAAATCGTTCCTATCCAACTCTTGAAACTGTCACCTGTCACCTGTCACCTGTCACCTGTCACCTGTAACCTGTCACCTGTCACCTGTCACCTGTCACCTGTCACTGGTCCTTCACAGATAACTTTTTCAGCAAACCCTAATTAATAAAGGTTAGCGTTTAGTTTGAACTTGCTATGCTCCTGTATAACCAGTTACTAGCCATATTATAGCTCTAGCTCCATCGCGGATAGCTTTTTCGATAGGTTCCGGTGCGGTTTTTGAGGGAACAGATACCGCTTTAAATTCAATACCTCGACTACCCAAAACAATCTCACCAATTACACAAGCACGGCGCATATGAAAATCAGAAGTAATTAAATAAACGCTCTTGATACCCCTTGCTTGCAAATCATCTACCAACGTAGTAAAATTAGTAACTGTATCAACAGCCTCATAATCTAAATATAAACGCTTAGGATTAATTCCAGCTTTAACAAAGATTTGTTTCGTATAGCTAGGTGGACTACCACCAGTAATCCATATTGGTATATTGGGATGCTTTTTGGCAAATTCAGCAGTAAACTTCTCCCTTTCTAAACGTTTAGTAGAACCGCCCAAAACTAAGACTGCTTGTGGATGTACAAACTGATTTTGTATTTCTTTGTATCCCCACCATATAAACAGGGGTAGGATAAAAGACATAAACCGCAAAGATTTACCTTTAAACAATAGCTTTTTCAAGGCTGTGTAAGTGTGTTTGCGAACATAAAAATTTTATCTAAAAAATTTTATCTAAAAAATTATTTAGATTAGGAAATTTTGGCAAAATAAACCTAAATCAGAACTTGGTAGATGCTTATGTATAAAAGTATGTATCCACGATATAAATAGGGTCGCTTTCTTCGATGCACTATCCTAACTTATATCAGACAATTTATCATAGAGGTTAAGACCAATTAATTGTTCAACTTTGCAGTTTAATGTAAATATACGGGACTGGTGCGACTTGAACGCACGGCCTGTCGCTTAGGAGGCGACCGCTCTATCCAACTGAGCTACAGCCCCAAATGAACAAACATCTACAATGATAGCAGTAGATTTAGTCAGAGTGCCAACTATTATCCCAACTACCACCACCTATTTCTAAACCACAAAGATTACTCTGTGCTTTGAAAGTAATTTGAGTTTTACAACTACTGAATTTTCGCAATGTCAAGTCTAGCTTACCTTGCATGGTATCTCGGCAACAAATCGCTAAACCATTGCTGGTGGGTGCGCGTAGGTGTGTACCTGGTAAGTCAGTAGTTCCTGTTAATTCCACCTCATAGTGAGAATTTCTGGCTTGCATTTGCCATTTACCCCAAGGCTGAATTTGCCAGCTTACTTGTGAGTTCCAGGGAACAAATTCATAAAACTGCCCTTGATAATGGATACCAATCATGGCTACTGATTCCATCCACCATAATACACCACGTCTGCCACCACCAGCAGTTAAAGCTAAATCGGGTTCGTTGTCAAAAGAATTACAATTGAGCCAAAACCATTTTTGAGGAAACGCACCACCCCAATTTTTTTCTCCGTAAGCTGGGGCGTTGGTAAATTCATAAATTTTACCATTCCAATCGATCCAACCAGTAGCTAAACCATGAGCCATTAAAATTTGCCAACCTGGTTCAAAAATCTGTGAAAAAGACAACCAGCCAGCGGTTGATTGCTGGATACTATTTTGATTGCCCCAAGCATAAACAGGTTTAATTTCATACTGCCAACGGCAGTAATTACCAGTAGCAGGATCGGTGATTATGCCTTGATTTAAAGTAGCTGTAGCTTGATAACCTTCTTGAATATGGTGTGTAAAGTCACGGGGTAGGAGATAGTGAGGAGAGACTTTTAAGTTTGTTTTTCCCCAATGTCCTAAAGCTAACACATCTCGACTCGCCCAAAATTTGTTGACATCGGGAAATGTGCGACACAGATATTCATCATCTGGACCCAAGACTTGAGCAGCACCACCGCTATCAGGTTTCCCACCAAGAGGATCTTCGATGGAATACATAAAAGCGAAAGTTTGCCCAATTTCTGGTAATGTAACGCGATAATACCAACCTTCAAAAAAGCGGCGACTTGTACCGTCCCAGTGGTAGCCGCTGTGAGGTGTTTGAGTTGATTTGAGGAAGTTTTTGGGAATAATAAGCATAGATTCTCATTTTTTGGCTATTTTTTAGGATCTGCGATCGCTAACAACTATTACACCTCAATATGAACATTAATCAAGCTTACAAAATTCTGGGTTTAAAACTCGGTGCATCTATTGACGAAGTTAAACAAGCGTATCGTCAGATGGCTAAAACTTGGCATCCAGACAGATTTTTAGAATCCCAGCAAAAGCTGGCCGCAGAAGCAAAAATCAAGGAAATCAATCAAGCCTATGACACATTAAAATCTTATCAACCAACAGAGATAAATTCAGCGGCTTCTAGTTCCATCAAAGTTGATTCCAATCACACAACTGCGGAAACCTTCTACTATCGGGCAATGGAAAAAGCCCAAAAAGGTAAATATAGTGAAGCTATTGAAGATTTTACCCAAGCAATTCGTATGAACCCCAATTATATAGAAGCTTATAGATACCGGGGGCTTGCTTGTTCAAAATTGGGATATGAAAACAGGGCTAAATCTGATTTGAAAAATGCCAGTATAGGATTTGATGAAGCGGTGTATTCCATTGCCTTTAGTCCAAATGGTGAGACTTTAGCTGCTAGTAGTGGTGAAAAAACTATTACTCTGCTTACAGATCAATGAGTCTGTAACTTTCAACAAAACTTGATCATTTTTAAGCAATATTTGACAATTGTTGCGAGATCTTACAGAAAATCAACTTTAGTAAATATATCACACACAGTCAAAAATTCATGCTAGATTATTTTCATGGTACAGAAAGGTTAAAAGTTCAAACAAAAACAACTGAATTAGAGCCTGTACCTCCTGCTCTAATGTCATCGCAATCACGGTTAGGTTGTGGCTTCCAAGTGTTTTAGCCTTGATTTCATCGAGTTGTAATTGGAGGTTTTTAAACGCATAGCCAGAAATGCCTGCCTAGTTGGAATGAAGGATGCACAATTCTGATTGGTAGATTGCGAATCGGGTCCACCTTAGTTGATGTAGTCAATTCGGATTTTCCCATTTTTTTGAATTATTTAGTTACAAACAAACCACTGTAATTTGCTGATGTCTCTCTGTCGCAACTTACGGTGGTTTATGGTTTGGGTAGCTTTCAATAATGGACAATTAACAATGAACAATTGACAATTACCGCTTTGGTTCAAGTCAGAGGATTGAAAAAGCGGAATTTTTTGGTTTTTTCCCCTGGAAAGGGGCGGGTTTAAACCTGTAATGAAACAATTAGGGTTTGCTGAAAAAGTTATCTGTGAAGGATCAGTGACAGGTGCTACGCCACGGTGCTACGCGACGGTGACAGTTTCAAGAGTTGGATAGGAACGATTTTTTCTTTAAGTAGGAATTAAGTGCAAGGTTTTTCAGTTGCCACCTCATAAAAGCTTGCACTTTTTGAAAGTCAAAATAGCTAAAACCCTTTACCTGTAAAGTTTTCAGATTTATTCAGCAAGCCCCAATTATCAATTATCAATTGACAAAAGTGCGAGTAAGACTAGCCATTGCCCAAAACGCACAATGTCGCCTCCACAATAATTTAAAGTTTATATTGTGGCGGACATCGAGTATCATGCAAGCTGTTTAATCTAAAAATATAGTTAAATATAGTTGTTTCTGTGCAGGGGAAGAAAAAATGAGGGTTTGGCTTGCCTGTTTCTTTGTATTATTTGCTTTGGCAGAATTTTTTGACTGGGTGAAAGACTTATCTCTACCATTACCTATCTATATTTTAGGCGGAGCATTTTTAGCGGTTGTTTCCAATTACGATAAAATCGTCGGTTCTTATTTCGGTGAAGTACAAGCAGAAATATTACCAGAACCATCAAAGTTAGACACATCAACTCCATCAACTCCAATTTCATCAACCATTTCATCAAATCCCATTGCTGTCACAATGCTAACTCCTGTAGAAGAAGTAAACAAACCCTCACAGGAATAAATAAGAACATTCTATACAATTGAAATTAACTAACTGATAAACTGTGGGAACAGGGAACACACCCAACACACCCCACCCTAACCCTGCGGGTTAGGGTGGGGTCAAATAATATTCGATACACTAATCATGACTTTCCAAACATCCTCTTAGACGCAAAGTTTCAAATTCTGAATTTCTAAATTTGATACCTGAGTTCAGCAAAGCAAAATTAACCAAATATATTTGGGTTTACACCGAGGAAAGTTAAAGCCATTTTTACAGCTTTTCGGTTTTCTTTATTCAGATTTGAATATTGTTTGACAATTGCTGGAACAGCCTGTTTAATTGCTAAGTTAATTGTACCCGCAGCAAGGGGTATTCCTAAATATCCCAGTCCTCCAGTTACCATACCTATAGCACTTAAAGTGGCGATAACCACAGCCAATAAACCCATTAGTTCTGCACTAATTCCTGAAAGAATTATTAAGCCTTTAATAATATCTCCAGCATTAAATGATTCTTTCAACTTTTCCATCTCATTATTGAGATCATTTTCTAATTGAGACATAATTTATCCTTTGGTTGTAAATGTAAATATTGAATGTCCATAAGGTTAGTGAGTTGGTAGTTTATTTCCACAAATATGCTCATTAATTATCGTTACATAATCCTCTAAGTCTCTCACCATTGCGGCATCTTTCTAAAATTCTATCTAAATTTTTCCCCCATTTTCTACAAGCATTTGTATTACCATCTTGACATTGATCTGAAAGGGGAATCTCAGAAATGATGCCTATGAACTTCCATTTACTATTAACTGACTGATACATTTCTCCAGATCGAGCAACTGCTATAGTGATATTTCCCCATGTTCCAGTTGATATAGGAGCGCCATTTGCATCAAGTCTGACAAAAGTACCACACACATCAAGGCTTACAGGAATCTGACTAAATATAAAGGGGGAATTTACAGGTTTGCATTCATAAGTTTGAGCATTGACTGGGTAACTATTAATTAATGTGGATGCAATTGTTAAAGACATTCCTATGAACAATACTTTTATGTTGGTATTCATTGAACTTCTCCAATAATGATGTTTAGTATTTGTTGGATTTCTCATCCAAACTCAACCTACAAATCTTATTTCAGGATATAAATAGAAAATAAAGGAAGTTAATTGCATTGCAATACTAACTATTCTTTTTCCAAGGTAGTAACCTATCAATTAATGTCTTTCGATTGGGCAATTTAGAGGAATTAGAAGAATTATTAGTTGAGAACCTAATAGCCACCTGAGAAAAGAGTTCACCTGACATATTAAAGGACATATCTAAAGACTCTTTTACCTCATGTAGAAGGTTATTATAGTCAATAATAAGATTTTCAAACTCTCTCTCAAACTCACTACTTGCTGGACCTGATCCTGACGCACCAATCCATGCCCCAGCAAAAGCGCCCACAGGACCAAGTAAAAGACTACCAATAAAACCTCCCACAAGTGCGGCTTCATTGGATTCATTACTAGAAGTCTGAATCCAATTTCTAAGTGACGCACGAAAGCGAGTAATTTTTGTATCAATTCTTAAAAGTCTTCCCTCCAACCAGGTGAAGTTTGAACTCAAAATCTCCTCTGCTTCTTTTCTAGTTGTAATATGAGCAGTATTGAGGATTGAAGATGAACTTTGATTACTCTGGGTTTGGGTAGCAAGATACTGATAATAAGAACTAATTAGGTTGGACTGATTCTTGATAGAATTTCGTACTATCCGTCGTATTTGATCACTATCGAGCAAGTTCAAAAGATCGTTAAACTCATTGACATTCTGAAATCTTCCCCAGTATTCTGCTAATTCTGCATAACAGGCAACTTGTAAATATTCAACGATAGTCTCTGACATTATTATTTCCTATTGTGATAATTGATATGAACACCAAGAGTTACATATCTGTTGGTACAAGTACAAGCAAAGGATCGATTAAAATCAAGACGTAATGAAAATTAGTAAACCTATTCAATTAGTAATGCTCATCATAATGGTGATCGCAACCACCTCTAGTACAGGTGTAGCCTGAACCTAAAAAACCAGGACAACTGCATTGTGTACAATGTCCATAAGCATTTTGTATCCACTCATAATTTCGTCTGCTATCAAGAAGCAGGACTTGTAGAGAATTTTTATCTCCGATCAATATCGGTGAAAGCATTGTGACACGGTTATTATGTGTATTTCTTGTCATCTGTTAGCTATTCCTGAATTTGTTGATTATACGGTGAGATTCCCTTAGGAATCCTTAATATCCCTATTTAATCACTCCATCGCCACCATCGCCAAAAATGTGTATAAATATCCACAGCCTACACAATTGTGTAGAATATTAAGAAGATTAAGTAACAAACCTATGGATAGACAGAGATTTATTGAGATATTTGAACAATTGACATCTACACAACATAAAATATTACGAAAACTCTTAGCTGGGGAAACAGATGAGCAAATCGCTAATTCTTCCTACATTGCCAAGTCAACTGTTAGAAAGCACGTTGAAAATATTTGCAAAGCTTTTGAATTACAAAAAAATCTAGGTAAGCAATATTCAAAACGTGCGGAATTAGTAGCTCTATTTAGTCAATATAAACCTGAGTTAATTAATCCCCATCAAGAAAATTCAAATAGCCAAAATGTAAGTATTTCTGTAGCCACAAATCCTAAAATAGACTGGGGAGAAGCGCCTAATATTTCTGTTTTTTATGGACGCAATCATGAACTCAAAACTTTATCCCAATGGATTGTTAATGATCAATGTCACCTAGTAGCTTTATTAGGTATGGGTGGTATAGGCAAAACAGCTTTAGCTAGTAAATTAACTCAAGAAATTTCTAGTAAATTTGATTATATTATTTGGCGTAGTCTTAGGGAAACACCAAAAATTGAAGATATATTAACAGATATAATTAAATTTATTTCCCATCAACAGGAAATTATTTTACCAGATACACTAGGCGGAAAAATAACCAGAATTATTCATTATTTAAAAACGTCTAAATGTCTGTTAATTTTAGATAATATTGAATCAATCATGCAAAGCGATAATTATGTTGGAGAATATCTCATAGGGTATGAAGGATATGGTGATTTGTTTGCTCGAGTATGTGAATCTTTTCATCAAAGTTGTTTATTAATAACCAGTCGAGAAAAACCAAAAGAAATTACTTTATTAGAGGCGGTATCTGATGTTTATTCATTGCAATTGACAGGTTTAAATCCCAAAGAAGGACAAAGTATATTCACAAAATATGGTTCTTTTTCCGGTTCAGATGAAGAATGGAAAGCTGTGATTCAAACCTATAATGGTAATCCTCTAGCTTTAAAATTTGCAGCCGTGGAAATTAAAGAAGCTTTAAATGGTAATATTTCTAATTTTGTGAAAACTTTTTTAAACCAAGGACAAGTTATTTTTAATAATATTAGAAAACTTTTAGAAAGTCAATTTCAACGCTTGTCTGATTTGGAAAAAGATATTATGTATTGGTTGGCTATTAATCGTGAACCATGCTCAACTTTAGAATTACAAACCGATATCATTTCATCCTTACCGCAACCAGAATTATTAGAAGCTTTGGCTTCTTTACGCCGCAGAACATTAATAGAGAAAAATCATGAAGATAAATTTAGTCTGCAAAATGTGGTTATGGAATATATCACAGATAAGTTAATAGGCGAAGTTTGCCAGGAAATTAAGACAGAACATATTCAATTATTAAATAGTCATGCTCTAATTAAAGCCCAATCTAAGGATTATGTTAGAGATGCACAAATACGTTTAATTCTAAATCCAATCAAAGAAAAATTACTATTAAATAATGGGGGTAATGCTAATGATAAATTAACTGAATTAATAGCTAGAGAAAAACAAAATTTTTATCGTATTTCTAGTTATTTTGCGGGAAATATTATCAATATACTTTGTCAACTATCTACAGATTTAACCAATTATGATTTTTCCAATTTAGCAATATGGCAAGCATATTTAAAAGATACCAGTCTACATTCTGTTAATTTTAGTCATTGCGATTTATCTAAATCTGTTTTCGCAGAAACATTAAGTCGAATTTTAACAGTTGTGTTTAGTCCCAATGGTGAAATACTGGCCACTGGTGATACTAATGGTGAAATTAGTTTGTGGTTAGTTACAACTGGTAAAAAACTCGCTAATTGGCAAGCACATCAAGATTGGATTAGGTCTGTAGCTTTTAGTCCAGATGGTACAATTTTAGCTAGTGGAAGTAAAGATAAAACTATAAAATTATGGAACATCAATAATTATCAATGTCTGCAAACATTAACAGGACATACTGATGAAGTTTGGTCTGTGGGTTTTAGTCCTAAAGAGTTAAAATTGGCAAGTGGTAGTAATGATAAAACTGTGAGAATCTGGAATTTACAAACTCAAGAATGTCGCATTTTTCCAGAACATACCCAACAAGTTCAATCTGTAGCTTTTAATTTTGACGGCACAAAATTAGCCAGTGGAAGTGAAGATAAAACTATCAGAATATGGGATATCAATACTGGTAAATGTGAGCGAGTTTTAGCAGAACATACAGGTAGAGTTTGGTCTGTTGCTTTTCATCCTGATAATTTAATATTGGCTAGTAGTAGTGATGACCAGACAATTAGAGTATGGGATATTAATAAGGGAAAATGTTTGCATATTTTAAAAGGTCATAGTGGGAGAATTTGGTCTGTTACTTTTAGTCCTAGTGGTAATAAATTGGCTAGTGGTAGTGGTGATGAAACTGTGAAAATTTGGCATACTACTACTGGGGATTTATTAGAAAATTTACACGACAATAATCATCGAGTTCGTTGTGTTGCATTTAGTCCTGATGAAAGCATATTAGTAAGTGGTTGTGATACACAAACTTTAAAACTGTGGGATACACATACTGGCAAATGTCTGAGAACTTTACGAGGATATACGAGTTGGGTACGCGCTGTTAGTTTTAGTCCAGATGGTCAAAAATTAGCCTGTGGAAGTAATGATAAAACTGTGAGATTATGGGACATTCATAAAGAGGAATGTTTGATAACTTTGAGAGGACATACCAGTTGGGTACGCACTGTTAGTTTTAGTCCAAATGGTCAAAAGTTAGCTAGTGGAAGTAATGATCAAACTATTAGGTTATGGGATGTTGTTAGTGGAAAATGTCTGAAAACGCTAATTGGACATAAAGATTGGATATGGTGGTTAACCTTCAGTCCTAATGGTGAAATTTTGTTCAGTAGTAGTGATGATAGAACCGTGAAAATATGGGATGCTAATAGTGGAGAATGCCTAAAAACATGGCAACCTTTAAGTAGTTGGATCTGGTCTATGGCATTAAGTCCTAATGGTAAAATTTTGGCTACTGGTGATGATGATTTTCAAGTTAGGTTATGGGATATTGACAGTCAAAAATGCCAGCATATTTGTCTAGGACATTCCTTGCGTGTACAAGCCGTGGCTTTTAGTCAGGATGGCAAAACTCTCGCCAGTGGCAGTGATGACGGCATGGTGAGGCTTTGGGATGTGAATACGGGGGAATTTTTGCAGGAGTTTAAGGCACATTGTCGCGCTGTGAGAGCGATCGCCTATAGTCCTGATGATCAACTATTAGCCACGAGTAGTGACGACCAAACTATTAGATTATGGGATTTGACACTCAGAAATACCATCAGTTTCACAGAACATACTCAAGGTGTAGAATCAATTTCTTTCAGTTCTCAAGATCCAGTTTTAGCTAGTAGTAGCGAAGATGAAACAATTAAAATTTGGGATTTACAAACAGGAGAGTGTCGAAAAACTCTGAAAATTCACAGACTATACGAAGCTATGAATATCACTAATGCTACGGGTTTCAGTCAAGCCCAAAAAGAGACAATAATAGCTCTGGGTGCTAGAGAATCATCAAACAGTTGATTGCTTGGTTTTTATGGTATGGATATGTTTTTCTAGAAGTTGATAAGAGGATGTTTGTAAATCTAAATTACAGCGATTTTCAGGTAAATGAACCACATTTTTTAATCTCACGCAAAGGCGCAAAGGAAGAAAGGAAGATAACAAGAAGGATGTGGTACAAATACATGAAAACTGCTGTAATACTAAAATTAGTGATTAGAAATACAAAATGTCTATTGATAATACAAAAGTTCTTATCTAAAATCAGCCACAGTATTTAAAGTTGAAGGGAGCAAATTCTGACGTACAATGTATAATCTCCCTGGCTTTAGCCCAGAGAGTGTCAACAAACTAGGTTATTTCCACAGTGATTAATGAAATTTTAGTAAAAATCCGTGCTTTTCTGCTGCAAGATAAAGGTTCACCTTTAACTTTTAGTGTCCCTAATTTCCTATCAATTATTCTTTTTACTAGTGCAGGAGTGACAGCTTTAGTTTGGGGAGTGAGTGAACTCAAATGGTTACAAACTAGGGAGTTAAGCATTTATGATCAGATGTTGCGTTCGCGAAGCGTTTTGCAAAAATCGCGCCCTCAAGAACCTCCTGATAACAGAATTTTATTAGTGACAATTACTCAAGAGGATCTGAAGAGGGAAAAATGGCCTTTATCAGATCAAACTATTAATAAATTACTAAAAAAATTAGAGTCTTATCAACCCCGTGTCATTGGTTTAAATATTTATCGACATGAGCAAAAAAATTTAGCTGCTAATCTCAAAAAGCCAAATCAAATTATTGCCACTTGTTTATTAAGTAACATTGGTAGATCAGAAGTTGCCCCACCTCCCAATTTTCCTATAGATAATATCGGCTTTGATGATGTAGTTACTGATAACGCGGTTGATCAAGTTATTCGTCGCGGTTTATTATTTGTTGATTATACAACAGAAGATCGTCAATGTAAAACTAGATTTTCCTTTGCTGCTTTATTAGCTATTATTTATTTAGAAAAACAAGGTATTGAATATAGTTTTACTGAAAAACAAGAATTACAAATAGGTAAAACTATCTTTTCCCGCTTATATAAAGACGCAGGTAATTATCAAGATACAGATGACGATGGCTATCAAATTTTATTAAATTATCGTCACCCGAATAACTTAGCAAAACAAGTTACTCTCACACAAGTTTTCACAGATCAAGTTAACCCCAATTGGGTACAAGATCGCTTGGTAATTATTGGAACTACTGCCGCTAGTGTACATCCTGGTTACTATACACCTTATAGCAGTTTATCAGACCAACCAGCGAGAATGCCTCGTGTTTTTATTCATGCCCAAATAGCCAGTCAAATTATTAGTACAGTGATCGATGGTAGACCTTTAATGTCTTATTGGCAAGACGGTTTTGAATGGTTGTGGATTTGGGTTTGTGCTTGTATTGGTGCTATTTTAGCATGGCAATGGCGACATCCTTTAATGTTAATAACAGTAGAGTTTTTCATTATTGTTGGTATTGTAGGAATTGCGGCTGGGTTGTATTTGCAAGCAATATGGATACCATTATTTACACCTTCTTTAGCTTTAGTTATTAGTAGTGTTGCTGTCATGGGTTACACGACTTATCAAACCCAAAAACAAAACCAAGAGATTCGGCTACAAGTTGAACAACAACAAGAAGCTATTGCTCAAATCAGCTTACTATTGGATCAATCAACACAACTGCCATCGGATTTTAACAACTTTGATTTTTCAGAAATATCAAAATTCCCAACAGATGATTTATTGTTAGCTGGACGTTACAAAATTTTAAAAACTCTTGCTTCCGGTGGTTTTGGATGTACTTATTTGGCAGAAGATACACAACAAAAAGGTAATCCTATTTGTGTAGTTAAACAATTAATGCCCGCCCGTCGAGATCCAAGATTTATGGACGTTGCCCGTAGATTATTTAATACGGAAGCGGAAATTTTAGCAGTAGTGGGAAAACATGATCAAATTCCTGAATTGTTTGCTTCTTTTGAAGAACATCAAGAATTTTATTTAGTTCAAGAATATATTATTGGACATACTTTAAGTGAAGAATTACCCCCAGAAACAGGTGTTAAAAGTGAAGCTTATGTTGTAGATATGTTGAAAAAAATTTTAGAAATTTTATCATTTATTCATCAACACCGTGTAATTCATCGGGATATTAAACCTACAAATATTATGCGACGTACAGAAGATAATCGCTTGGTGTTAATAGATTTTGGTGCTGTCAAATTAATTCAACCACGAATAGAAGGAGAAACGGAATTAGCTACTGTTGCTATCGGCACAAGAGGTTATTCACCACCAGAACAATTTGCCGGTCATCCACGCTTATGTAGTGATATTTATGCTTTAGGTATGATTGGGATTCAAGCTATTACTGGTATACCACCCCAAGAACTACCAGCAAATCCCGAAACTGGTAATATTATGTGGCGAAACAGAATTAATGTTAGCGATGAATTAGCAGCAATTTTAGATAAAATGGTTTGTTATCATTTTGGCGATCGCTATCAGTCCGCTACCGCAGTTATTCAAGATTTGAAGTCATTAATAATTCGTAATTCTTAATTCGTAATTGGCAGCATCCCAAATGTGTCAATTTATTTTTATCTATGGAAATAATATGCCCCAAGGCTTAATATGATTGAACCGCAAAGGGCGCAAAGGACACAAAGGACACAAAGGTAAGAGAGTTTAAGAGATTTTTTAGTGTTGCTGTGGTTATTTTTTCAAAATTGGGATGCTGCCTCGTAATTCGTAATTATGAATTACTACTTTGTATATATTAGAAGTTATTATTTATACTTTTGCTTGTGTAAATCTTGTCTAAGTCTTGTGTAAATATATATAAATATATAAGGCAAATTTTTACATTAAACTATGCAAATAATACATAAGTAAATTTCTATGTTTACGATTAGGAACTATAATGAATATTATTTTTTTGTTAAGGTTCTCCCAAAAGGAAATTTGAGTAACTTTCAAAACATAAATGGTATCAAAAATCACGTTATTCAAATAAATAATGTGAAGTAATTCGCTGCATAGGAACAAAAACAAGTGTTGAAGAAATTTGTGATGATTGGGGTTTTAACCCTATGTTTGTTAGCATTCCCACTCATGGGTAATGCGTTAGCCCAAGGAACAAGTACACCACCTGATCCTGATACTGGAGATACGGCATTTGTGCTGATCTCATCGGCACTGGTATTGTTGATGACACCTGGATTAGCATTTTTTTATGGTGGGTTTGTGCGATCGCGCAATATCCTCAACACCTTAATGATGAGTTTTGTGTTGATGGCCATTGTCGGAGTCAGCTGGGTTTTGTGGGGTTATAGTTTGTCCTTTGCTCCTGGTTTACCCTTCATCGGTGGCTTACAGTGGCTAGGGTTAAACGGTGTCGGTTTAGAAACCAGCGGATATTTGCAAGGTTCAGCCCCGGAAGATGTGGTTTCCTATGCGGGAACAATACCGCATCAAGCATACATGATCTATCAAGCCATGTTTGCAATTATTACCCCAGCTTTAATTTCTGGGGCGATCGCCGAACGGATGAGTTTCCGCGCCTATTGCCTATTTGTGCTATTGTGGTCAACCTTTATCTACACACCCCTAGCGCACATGGTTTGGGCAAAAGGTGGATTTTTGGGCTTATACGGTGGTTTAGGCGCTCTTGACTTTGCTGGTGGTACAGTAGTACATATTAGTTCAGGGGTTTCTGCATTAGTGGCCGCCATAGTTCTCGGACCAAGGAAAAACCACCCAGATCGTCTCAGTCCACCCCACAACGTCCCCTTCATTTTATTGGGTGCTGGCTTACTTTGGTTTGGCTGGTTTGGCTTTAACGCTGGTAGCGCCTTATCTGCGGGTAGTATTGCCACAGTCGCTTTCGTTGCTACCAACACCTCAGCCGCCGCAGGTGCGTTAATGTGGCTAATTTTAGAAGCAACCCTGAGAGGAAAACCCACCGCCGTAGGTGCTGCTACAGGTGCAGTAGCAGGTTTAGTTGGTATTACTCCCGCCGCAGGATTTGTCACACCCTTAGCAGCGATATTAATAGGTTTCATTACTTCTGTTGTTTGCTTCTATGTGGTAAGTTTCAAGCACAAGCTGAATGTTGATGATGCCTTAGACACCTATCCTGTACATGGTGTGGGTGGAACACTAGGAGCTATTTTAACCGCCATCTTTGCTACTACGGAAGTCAACTCAGGCGGGAAAGATGGGCTATTACGTGGTAATTTTGGGGAATTATTTGTTGAATTGGCAGCGATCGCCATAGCTTATATCATCGCGGCTGCTGGTACATGGATCATTCTCAAATTCATTGATTCTACCATTGGACTGCGTGTAAAAGAGGAAGCAGAAAACCAAGGTTTAGATATCCACGAACATGGAGAAGAAGGTTATAACTCCGAGTTTGGCGATCGCATTAACGTTTAGAGTGACTGGTGACTGGTGACTGGTGACTGGGCTATTAATCTTCCCCATCTCCCCATCATTCCACCTCCCCTGGTTACTCAACAATTGGTTATTTTTTATTTGCAAGTCCGTGAGATCCCCAGCTTCTTAAAGAATTTGGGGAACTTATTATTTAAGATTCAAAGGCAAAATTACTAAATTTTTGTAAACTTGATGTAAATTTAACTTACTCGGCATTAACTGACCACAGAACGCATTTTGAATTTTGAATTTTGAATTTTGAATTTTTGAATCGTGTCCACTTCCGCAAAACCATTTCCAATCTGGGGATTTTTCTTACTGGTGACAAACGTTATCCTGATGTTAGCCATCATTTTGCTGATTTGGCGACAGCAGAAATTGACTACTGCTTTTGCAACTAGCACTCCCCAACAACCAACCAATATCAACCCTCCAAACCAAGCTTTCGTACCGGAGTTAGGACCACGCCATAAACTCAATTATCAGCAATGGCTAGATATTCTTAAACAAGAAGCCAAAGTAGCCGCCGAAAAACCGCCAGAAAAATTAACCATATTAGCTGGAGACTTTTTAAGTTTATGGTTTCCACCTGATTTATTGCCAGAAGGCAAAAATTGGTTAAATCAGGGAATTTCTAGTGAAACTAGCGAAGGATT
Source organism: Sphaerospermopsis torques-reginae ITEP-024 (assembly GCF_019598945.1). NCBI lineage: Bacteria > Bacillati > Cyanobacteriota > Cyanophyceae > Nostocales > Aphanizomenonaceae > Sphaerospermopsis > Sphaerospermopsis torques-reginae. The sequence continues at coordinate 872,136 of NZ_CP080598.1, forward strand.
ATTAAAAAGATTAGATTTATTTGACCGTACCAAACCAGAAGTTATTTTAGTCATGATTGGTATTAATGACCTGATTCGCGGGGTAGGTGATGAAGAAATTTTAGCCAATCAAAAACAAATTATCCGTTATCTCAGGAGAACCCACCCCAAAGCCAAAATTATCCTACAGTCGATTTTGCCACATGGGGGAGAAGAAGCAACTTGGGAAGGAAGAGAAAAACTATTAGCTATTCCTAACAGTCGTATTCGCAAGTTAAATGAGGAACTAGAAAAAATAGCGAATCAACAAAGAATTAAATACGTCAACTTACATCCCTTGTTCACTGACAAGCAAGGTGATCTGCGTCGAGAATTTAGCACCGACGGTTTACATCTCAATCCCCAAGGTTACACAGTCTGGCGCACTGCATTACAGATTTACAATGAACAGGTGACAGGTAACAGGTGACAGGTGACAGTGAAGAAAGCAGGGGTGCAGGGGGCAGGGTGCAAGGGGTTAATATTAACTTTTGCATGAGTGCCTTTTGCCTTTTGCCTTCTGTTCCCTGTTCCCTGTTCCCTATTCCCTTCTTTCCCAGTCCCCAGTCCCCAATCACCCATCACCACATTAACTGAATTGTCTCCTATCAAGAGAAAATAAGAAATATTGATTTTAGCAGACAACACCAAATGGATACCAAAGCTTTTAAACGCAGCCTCCAACATTCAGAAAATTACAATCGGAAAGGATTTGGACATAAAGCAGAAGTGTCCACTCAGTTGCAGTCTGAGTATCAAAGTAGCTTAATTCAAGAGATACGCGATCGCAACTACATCCTTCAAAGAGGTAATGTTACTATCCGACTAGCACAAGCATTTGGATTTTGCTGGGGTGTAGAACGTGCCGTAGCAATGGCCTATGAAACTCGTCAGCACTTCCCCACAGAACGCATCTGGATCACCAACGAAATAATTCACAATCCTTCTGTGAATCAACGGATGCAAGAAATGGAAGTCCAATTTATTCCTGTTGAAGCCAACAAAAAAGACTTTTCTGTTGTGGATCAAGGTGATGTAGTCATCCTACCCGCCTTTGGTGCCAGCGTCCAAGAAATGCAAATTTTACATGATAAAGGTTGCCAAATTGTTGATACAACTTGTCCTTGGGTTTCCAAAGTTTGGAATACAGTTGAAAAACACAAAAAAGGCGAATTTACCTCAATTATTCACGGTAAATACAAACACGAAGAAACCGTTGCTACCAGTTCTTTTGCAGGTAAATATCTGATTGTTTTGAATTTACAAGAAGCCGAATATGTGGCCAACTATATTCTCAATGGTGGCAACCGTGAGGAATTTTTAACCAAGTTTGCTAAAGCTTTTTCGGATGGATTTGATCCTGACAAAGATTTAGAAAAAGTCGGTATTGCTAACCAAACTACCATGCTCAAAGGTGAAACCGAACAAATTGGTAAACTCTTTGAGAAAACCATGATGCAGAAATATGGACCTGCCGCATTAAATCAACATTTTCAAAGTTTCAACACCATCTGTGACGCTACCCAAGAAAGACAAGATGCCATGTTGGAATTAGTCGAACACAATTTAGATTTAATAGTAGTAATTGGTGGATTTAATTCTTCAAATACTACACAATTACAACAGATAGCTTTTGACCGAAATATTCCTTCCTATCACATTGATAGAGTTGGGCGCATTCTCTCTGTTAACGCCATCGAACATCGGCAATTAACTGGAGAATTGACAATAGCAGAAAACTGGCTACCGGAGGGAGAAATAGTTGTTGGTGTTACCTCTGGAGCTTCTACACCTGATAAAGTTGTAGAAGATATCATTGAGAAAATTTTTGCTTTTAAAGCAAACTGGTAAGTAGGTCAACATAATTAAACATAAAAAAACATAAAATGTTGACAAGCTAGATCCCCTACTTCTGACAGCAGTCGGGGATCTGGATATTACGTTAGTTTCCAATCACCAATCACCAATCCCCAGCTGTTTGGCATTTTGGCAATCATCTACTAAAGTAACCTGATATATTACAGAAATTACCAAGATGTTTTTCATTATTATACCGTGGACGGGTGAAAACCCGTCTCTTTTGCCATTGTAATCTTTGCCATTTTGGCAGAAACTGAAAAATTAATTGTGCTATATTGATCAAAATTGCAGAGATTAATGAATCAAACAATTTACGCAGTTTAAATTACTGTTTTGATTGTTGATGTCATTGAAAATCCTGACAACCTATTGAATGTTATTTCTACTATTTTTTCATATTCCAAGGTGTATTGCCACTTTCAAGCTATTAGTGCGGACGGGATAACCCCCGTCCTTTTTTATTTGGGGTAACAACTGAATTTTTGGCAACCGGATCATCTATTATCAGTTTTTCGCATATTTGCATACATCCTCTGGGAAGATGCAGCCACAAAACCAGACAGGTTAAATTACTTTGGGATGTTGTTATGCACTGGATTTATATTGAGGTTTGGTTAACCGCCAAACCTTTTTTGTGTGTCAACATTGAGAATTTCAGCTTTGCCAGGATCTCTACATCTGGTAGGTAGGGAACAGGGGACTGGGGACTGGGTTAACCTCCCTTTCTTCCCCTGCTTCCCCTGCTTCCCCTGCCTTCTGCCCCCTGCCTCCTGCCCCCTGCTATAAGTTATATGTTCCCAGTTTTGAGGAAATAAAGATCAAAATGAGTGATTGGTCTGTACAGATGATTGATCTTACCAATGATGGTAACTCTGATGTGGTTTTGACTATTTCTGGTTCAGCTATAGCGTCTTTGACTCAAGCTGGAAATGAAAATTTGGTAAATGGAGAAGAGCAGAAACGTCCCCTAACTATGATTTTTTCCAGTAATGGTCAGGTGATTTATACTGATTTTTATACCAAATCACAACAAATCCTAACAGCGATCGCTCAACTCCACAGTGACAAATTTCTAGCTTTGCTAGTGGAAACTGCTGATGGATATAGCTTGAGGCGCTGGTCAGAAATTAATCAGCGCCTGGAATAATGATCACGCTGGTTAATTTATTATTCGTGGCTAGAAGCTTCTAGTTTTTGGCTTTTGAGCTTCTGTAACTGTTGCAGCAGAGAATCTACTTCTGCTTGCAGGTCAATAAATTTTTCTTGTTGTTCGTCTTGGTAGTAGGCTTTGGTGAGCTTCTTAACTAACTCACTATGAGATTCGCAACTGGCAACACTGGATGATAAAGTTGACATAGTTATGTTCTTTCCGAAACTAAACTCACACCATTAGAGATATTATAATAAAGTCATCTTAACCTTTCTTAAAATCAAGTATACTTTTAATTACATACTCTAATAGGTTTCCTGCTAAATCATAAGTGACTGCGATAATGGTGAGTGTGTTCCTGATGTACATAGGGGACTGGTGACTGGTGACTGGTGACTGGGGAGAATAAGATATTACTTCTTGACTCCTGACTCCTTGAACTTCTGACTCCTTGAAGGGCGAAGCATTCGGAAAATAGCCTTGGAAAAAAATTGATAATTGGTCGCCCGAATGCTTCGCCCCTACAACTCCTCGTTCGCGAAGCGTGGCGAAGCCATTCTCCTGACTCCTTGAACTCCTGAGTCCTGCTTCCTGCCTGATCTGTTGCTAGATATCGCCGATTGCATGGTAAAGTGATTGACACTATCAAAAAAATCTATTTTTCTCATCTCCTAATCCCTAGTTAAGAAGTTTAGAATCCTGTGACTTTGAGCTTGTCTGTTGCTAAATCTCATCGCCAACCTTGGCCGGGGCTAATAGAAGCCTACCGTGAATACTTGCCTGTGAGCGAAAGTACCCCCGTGGTGACTTTGTTGGAAGGTAATACTCCTTTGATTCCTGTACCAGCGATCGCTGAACGTATTGGTAAGCAGGTGCAGGTATTTGTTAAATATGATGGTCTTAACCCCACTGGCAGTTTTAAAGACCGGGGTATGACTATGGCTATTACCAAGGCTAAGGAAGCTGGTGCTAAGGCTGTGATTTGTGCTAGTACAGGCAATACTTCCGCTGCTGCTGCTGCCTATGCTAAACGTGGAGGAATGCGCCCGTTTGTATTGATTCCTGATGGTTATGTGGCTTTGGGTAAGTTGGCTCAAGCTTTGTTATATGGGGCGGAAGTTTTAGCTATTAAAGGAAATTTTGACCGGGCTTTAGAAATTGTCCGGGAAATGGCGGATCATTATCCGATTACTTTGGTAAATTCTGTCAATCCTTACCGCTTGGAAGGTCAGAAAACAGGGGCTTTTGAAGTGGTGGATGCGTTGGGTAATGCTCCTGATTGGTTGTGTATTCCCGTGGGAAATGCGGGAAATATCACAGCATATTGGATGGGTTTTTGTCAATATCATCAGGCAGGAAAATGCGATCGCTTACCGAAAATGATGGGTTTCCAAGCTGCTGGTGCTGCACCTTTGGTAAATGGTCAACCAGTGGCACATCCTGAAACTATAGCAACTGCGATTAGAATTGGTAATCCTGCGAGTTGGGATAAGGCGATCGCCGCTCAAACCGCTAGTACAGGTAGTTTTAACGCTGTTACAGATGAGGAAATTCTCGACGCTTATCGACTTTTAGCGTCATCAGAAGGTATTTTCTGTGAACCTGCCAGCGCCGCTTCTGTAGCTGGGTTGTTAAAGGTGAAAGATCAAGTTCCTACTGGTGCGACAGTGGTTTGTGTTCTCACTGGTAATGGTTTGAAAGATCCAGATACAGCCATTAAACACAGTCATGCTCAGTTTAAACAGGGTATACCCGCAGATTTGCAAGCGGTAGCTGAGGCTATGGGTTTTTAAAGAAGGCTGGGGACTGGTGATTGGGAAAATACAAATAATTACCCCCCTGTTTCCCCTGCTTCCTCTGATTTTAATAGCTATCTATTAAACCAGAATATCACTGACCTTAATCTTAATTTCTGGCAATACTTCACTTTTAATTAATTCATCACCTGTATAAATAAATTCTTCATAAAAGCCTTCTACTAAAGATAAAACCGTAATTTTGTTTTGTACAGGATCAACAATCCAATATTCAGAAATTCCCCTAGCGGCATACTCAGAACGCTTGAAGCGATAGTCTCTAACTTCATTTTCAGTACCAGGTGATACCACTTCTATAGCTATTAATGGTGGTGGCATTTCATGGGTAATAGTTCCTTTTTTTGTCGCTTCTAAAGCAGTGCGACATTCTTCACCCAAGACTAATAAATCGGGGATTCTTACCTTTGCTCTACGTCCACTTACCTCAATCATAATTTCTTTGTATGCTAACATATAAAGAGGAACGCATTTAGAAAGTGCAAATAAAAGTCGTCTTGATATATCAGAATTAAAAATTGATTCTGGTGGCATTAAAACTAATTCTCCATCTACTAATTCATAGCGATTTCCAGTGCCATCATCATAGGCATAGTAATCTTCAAAGGAAAAATAATTGACTGGTGCTTGAGGAGTTTGAACCATAAATATAATTCCATTCTCTTAGTACATATTAACCCAAGTTGCTAACTAGGGACTTGCGTTATCTCCCACCTCCCCTGCTTCCTCTGTCTCCTCTGTTGCCTTTGTGGCTGCTCTCAACTGTGTCAAACTATCAATAGCATCACCTAAAACCGTCGTTAGGTTTTTACGGGTTTGCTCGTGGTTTTCCTGTTCTGTTTTTAATGCTTGAATGAGGCGATCGCGTTCTTGAGTCACAGCGATCAGTTTATTTTTTAATTCTTCTATAGATGTGTGTTCGGTTAGTTCTGACTCAATAGCCGTTGTGGTCGTTTCTGTAATGGTATCAGTGTTAATACATTGAAGTTTCCAAAGTTCAGCTTTTAAAGATGCAATTTCTTGTTGATACATCTTGGCATCGGTGCGACGTTGTTCTGATTCAGTGTTATAGAGTTGTCGCCATTTTTGTGAACTTTCCCAAGCTTCATCACGTTTTTGTTGCAGTTCAGCCATCTGCTGTTTTAAAGCTTGAATTTCGGATAACCATTGTTGTGTTAAATAGGCTGTTTTATCAATATTGTCAGTCATTAGTTTAGTTAGGGGTTGCTGAAAAAGTTATCTGTGTAGACAGGGAACAGGGAACAGGGAACAGGGAACAGGGAACAGGGAATAGATATTTTTCTTCTGCCTTCTGACTCTTGACTCCTGACTCCTGATTCCTGACTACTGCTATAGTAGAAAATTTTACCGTATAAACAAATTAAACACACCTGAATAATACTCACTTTGTGAGGTTGGAAGTTTTCGGTTACTCTAGGAAAAGATTCAAAAGTAAAGGGTAAAGATTTTTCTTCCCCCTGTTCCCCCAGGCACTAACAAGTATTGTCAATATTGATCTCAAATCTTGCATTTTTAATTTTTAATTTTTAATTTTTAATTGGATATATATGCTCAAGCATCGCTGGATCAGGTTCTTTCTTCACCTCAATTGGCGTACACTGAAAAAAACATTTGCCAGAACTATAGAAAGAAGACTTTTAGGACTGGCTTCAGAAATCGCTTTTAATGCTATGTTATCCTTGTTTCCAGCAATTCTAGCTGTGCTTACAGCCATTGGTTTGTTTGCAGAATCTTTGCGAAATACTTTTATTCAACTCACAGTGCAACTTAGTCAGGTTGTACCCCAAGAAGCATGGACTTTAATTAGTGATTTTGCTACACAAGAAATTGCTGAATCTAAAAATTCTGAGTTATTTTCTTTCAGTTTTGCGATCGCTCTTTGGACAGCTTCTGGTGCAGTTAGTACCGCTATGACTGCTTTTGATCAAATAGAACAAATTTCCCCAGAAAATACCCGCCCCTTTTGGAAAGCTAAACTCATTTCTTTAGGCTTAACAATTGGTACTATATTACTTTTACTGCTGGCTTCTTTTATAGTATTTATTAGTGATTTACTTTTGAGTATGTTGGTGCGTGGTAATGGTTATTTGGTATTCTTGTTGCATATTTGGCAACTGTTAATTTGGCCTTTATCCTTGGTGATTGTTGCTGCTACATTTAGCTTAGTCTATCGTTATGGACCAAGTGTGTGGAAACCAGCTACACCATTAATGCCAGGAGCAGTTTTAGCAGCTATATTTTGGGCGCTAGTTTCGGCATTATTTCGCCTTTATGTTACCAACTTTGGAAATTATAATAAAGTTTATGGTACAGTGGGAACTTTTATAGTATTAATGTTATGGTTGTGGATGAGCGCCTTTGTTCTCCTGGTTGGCAACCAATTAAATGTAATTGTTGGTGAATCTATGACAGTGAAAACAGGAAACAAGGAAGGTAAATAACCCAATTACCAATTACCAATTACCAATTACCAATTACCAATTACCAATTACCAATTACCAATTATATAAAATGTCTAACTCTCACAATAAAATTTACATTGAATCTGATGGTTATGCACCGAGATTAAAACGTTTACAACAAATTAGTAAACTGTTAGATAATGCTATTACCATTCCTGGAACTCCAGTAGGTATTGGTTTAGATCCAATTTTGGGATTAATACCTGTTGGTGGTGATGTTTTGGGATTGATGTTTTCTCTTTATATTATCATTGAATCGGCAAAGTTAGGTATATCAAAAGCAACATTAGGTAGAATGATAGTTAATATTATCATTGATGCTTTAGTCGGTGCTATACCGATGTTGGGAGATTTATTTGATTTTGCCTGGAGAGCAAATAATTACAACCTGATTTTATTGGAAGATTACTTAAAATCTCCTGGTGAAAAAAAGAAGGCTGATCAAGGTTTTATCATTACTATTTTTGCAGGTTTGTTTGTACTTGGTATTGTTTTAATTGCATTACCTGTGATATTAATAGGCATGATTTGGAAAGTTTTAAATGGGGGGTAAATGAATCATTAACCAACTCAACATATCCTATTTTCTATTCCCTATTCCCTATTCCCTAATCCCTAATAATATGAAAAACTGGTGGCAATTTCATTTTCCTCAAGGTCAACAAAATATAATTATTACTGATGCGTATGGCTATCCTATCAAAATTGCTTATGGCGAAAAAGGTACAGGTAAACCATTAATTTTATTACATGGTTTGGGGAGTTGGAGTTATAATTGGCGATATAGTATTGAACCATTATCTCAATATTTTCGGGTAATTTGTTTTGATGCTAAAGGTTATGGTTTTTCGGAAAAACCTATTTACCGTAGAGAAAAAAGTGGTCATCAAATAATTGAATTAGAACGTTTGATTCAATCTTTATGTGATGAACCTCCTGTCATTGTCGCTGAATCTTTAGGTGCGTTAGTTTCTTTAGCCTTAGCGGCTAAAAATCCTCAATTAATTGGGCGTTTAGTAGTTATGAATGCGCCCATTTTTACCGAAACCTTGCCTCATTGGGCAATGGGTTTATTAGCACAAACACCATTAGAAATTATCCACACAATTGATTTTTTACGTCTTGCTTATGTGTTTGCACCTTTAGTTAGGGAAGTCATGGGTATGGAAAGAAGAAAAGTGTTATTTAATCCTTCTATTCTCACAGAGGAAGATGTTTATTGGATAACTTATCCTTTTATTGAAATTCCAGGAACTTTAGTGAAAGTTGCGGAAGAATTACAAATAGCAGCTAGAGAAATTGAGAATTTACAAGCTAAAAAACCAAATATGTTAACTGAAATTCAAAATAGTCTCAGTGCTATTGAATGTCCAACTTTAATTTTATGGGGTGATCAAGATAGTTGGTTTCCTGTTAGTCACGGTGAAAAATTACATCATTATATTCCTCATTCACAGTTGAAAATTATAGAAAATTGTTATCATGACGCATCCACTGGCGCTAGTGATGTAGTGAATAGAGAAATTATGAAATTTTTGCAGGATACTAATTTCTGTTCAACTGTAATTTAAACCATTATCAATTATCAATTATCAATTGATAAAATAAGAGTGGGAGAAGGCATATCAAGCGCCTTTTTTCTCCCACTCTACATTTGCTGCTGGGGCGTTCAGGAATATGTGTTGATAGACGCTATCCGTTATTTAGGGGGCTAGGTATTTCAACGATAGTGTCTAGATGATGTGAGTATTCCTGTTGCAGCAAATGTTAAACCTGATTTCTTTTTGATTTCTTTGATTTTTTATTATTTTTTTGCTGAACTAATAGCCCAACAAAATGTTAGTAGATTGCTTTGTTCGTTCATAATCAAAATTTGTGAAACAGCCTTTTTAAGAAGAAGCTATTTTATGTATTAACACCTGATAACCACAACATTGAAGTCGTTTATCTTTTAATAATTTAACTGGGTTGCTTACAGATTGGTTGCCAAGTTGGCACTTTTTGTTATTTGTTTTTAGCCATTAGTCATTGGGGAAAATCTTCTCCTCTGCTTCTTCGCTGTCACCTGTCACCTGTCACCTATTCCTCGACACCCTTTTTTAAATACGTTGGGGAAGTTTGAGTATGCGATAAATAACCCAACAACCAGATGCACAACTGAGGGCGATCGCCAACATTAACCATAAAGGTGTAGGATTACTGATATTAGCCGCTTGGGTGTTTTCTTTTTGACTGACTACTTCTGGGGGTTTTTCGGGTTCTATTTTGGGAACGTAGCCAACATAAATTAGCTGGTAATGGCCAAATATTCCCACTCCCAGGGGAATAACTAACAACCCCACAAACCATAACCAAGGATGCTTTAGCAACAGTTTCTTAAGTGGAGATGTATTTTTTAATTCTTCTGAAGTGCTTTTTACATTTGTGGTTGGTTCTGGTTTTGCATTGTGACTGTTCATGATTCATTTCCACTTGCATCCTCTAGTAGTTTATTGTACTAGAAGACATAAGTGTTATTTAACAGTAGGATAAAGGGGGTTGAAAGTAGCTTTTTGGCAAAATAGCGGTTTTTTTACCAAAAATTTCCAAAAAATTGGATATTATGCTACTTTTTCCCCATTATCTGCAAATTACTTGACTGAATCTTTCAATTTAGAATTAGTAAGTAAGTCAATGTTAAAAAACAGAGGTATGTAACAAAATGTAAATTTGCTAAAAGTCTCTTCCCTCTTGCCTTTTGCCTCTTGCCTTGCCATAATGACAATTTTCAACGCCAACCTACTTATGTCTTTCAATGGCAAGTTGAATTAATTGATCTACTAATTCTGTAAAAGAAATACCAGTATTTGCCCAAAGTTGCGGATACATACTTGTAGATGTAAACCCTGGTAAGGTGTTAATTTCGTTAATCAAAATTTCTCCAGTCGCTTCTACATAGAAAAAGTCTACCCGCGCTAAACCCGCACCATCAACGGCTGCAAAGGCTTGTAATGCCATTTCTTGAATTTGTTGAACTACTGTTTCTGGTAAAGGAGCAGGTATTAATAAATCTGCTTTACCCTCAGTATACTTAGTTTCGTAATCGTAAAAATCGCTATCAAAGGTAATTTCACCAATAACGGAGGCTTTGGGGTTGTCGTTGCCTAAAACAGCACATTCTACTTCTCTGGCAACTACTCCGGCTTCGACTATGATGCGTCTGTCATAGGTTGCAGCGTTATCTAAAGCTGTTTCTAATTCTTGACGCGATCGCACTTTGGCTATTCCTACGGATGAACCCAGATTAGCAGGTTTGACAAAACAAGGATAGCCTAATGTTGCTTCTATTTCATCACACAATTTAGGAAATATACAAGGATTTGACCAAATTTGCGCCCTCGTTATTGCTTTGTATTTTACCTGGGGTAAACCTGCTTGGGCAAAAGCGGTTTTCATAGCGATTTTATCCATGCCGGTGGCTGAACCTAACACCCCAGAACCAACAAAGGGAACTTGTATTAATGTTAGTAAACCTTGAATTGTTCCATCTTCGCCATTGGGTCCGTGGAGTATGGGAAACCACAAATCAATTTCTGCTGTTTCTGCAGGAAATTGCCATAAATTAGGGGTTATGGCGGGATTTTCTGTGGCTACACCAGATTTTAAAACTTGTTGTGCAGTTTCTCCCCCTTGCCAAACACCATTTTTTTGGATGTAAAAAGGCACAATTTCATATTTCTGACTATTTGCTTCTGCACTCAAAGCATTTGCGATCGCCCTTGCAGAAACTATTGATACTTCATGTTCTCCAGAACGTCCACCAAACAGCAACCCCACCCGCAGTTTAGACATCTTCTGTACCTCTACACTATCTAAAGCAGATAGCGAATAACCTACAATCCTTATTTTATCGTTATTCCTCACCTGCTACTAACCCTTGTAAGTTGTCTTTCCACCTACTGAGTTGAGTGATAAAGACAATGGTAAGACAACCACGAAACATCTGATAACACCATAATTGGTGGCGAGTATAAATACTAAAGCTATGAAGCGGTAGGAATAACGATAGAATAAGAATTGTAGGTTATTTGTGATATGGGGATTAGCGGTAGCTGGAGAAACGGGAGTAGCGGAGATTATCAACCTACTCAAAGAGGAACTAAGCACAGCAATGGCTCTCAGTGGTTGTGCTAGACTAGAGGATATTGATTCTAGTTTGGTGATTTGTCGTTAGTGGTTGTGGGAAAAAAAAGGGCAAAAAAATTTTTTTTCCAAAACCCTTGCCAAAATAGAAGAATAGGTTATAATAGGAAAGTTGCTACCAAGGGCGAGTGGCGAAACTGGTAGACGCACCACACTCAAAATGTGGCGACCTTGCGGTCATAGGAGTTCGATTCTCCTCTTGCCCATTAAGACTTCTAGAGATTTTTTGGTAAAACTGATAAATTCTCTAGCTGTAAAATCTACCACTTTTCTAGCATTAAGAAAAAGTAGGGATTTGGATTGATAAGTTTTACTTGTGTGATCGCGTGATATTTTTGGCTACAAGCTAGGATATCTACCTAGTCAGTGTATATAATCTTAATATAATGTATTATATAAAATACATGATGCGGTTAATTTTAATAGGAATTTTGATTTTATTAACAGCTTGTAGTAGTATTGCATTGCAACCGACTTATGAATTAGTTGAAACAGCCATTGCTATTCAACTAGAACAAACTCAACAGCAACTTAAAAAAAAGCTAGATTTAGACTTTCAAAAATTTGAGATTAAGCAAGTAGTAATTACGCAAGAAGAACCTTTAACCATTGAATATTTACCAGCTTATCATGTCCAGGGAACTTATGATTTAACTGTTAAATTACCCAAAAAACAAATCACCCAACCACAAAAACCTTTTGATATTTATTTACAAATTCAACGAGAAGGTAAAAGTTGGCGTTTGCTACTTCCTGAAAAAACTAATAACGATAAACCATCAATTTGGCATAGTTATCAATTGACAATTGACAATTGACAATTGATAATTGATAATTTCTCGTTCGTAGTCTGAGACTGGGAACGAGATAAAACGAGAGAGATAAAATTCTGACTCCTTGAACTCCTGACTCCTTGAACTCCTGACTTCTGACTTTTTAATAATTCTAATTTTGATAAACTCTACCTTTCCAAGCACCTCCTTTTCCTTGCCAATGTCGTTTAGCAGAATCTAATGTCATTAAAGTATATAAAAAGGCAATGATAGGTAAACAGAAAGCTAACCAAAGGGGACATTTATAAAAGGCGATCATGGGAAAATATGCGAATGCCATTAATAGCGATATGAGTAAACCTGTGATGATAATTAGTAAATTTCCTATGATTAAACCTAAGATAATTCCTAAAATTGGCAGCATATAAACTATAAACATTCCTAACACACTTCCCACTAACAACAAAGGAGAATAATTTAGTTGTGTGTAGGCGCTACGAGCTACCATATTCCAGATAGTTTCTAGGGAATCATAAGGACGTAAACTATAAGTTAAAGAACTTAGTCCTAACCAAATTTTCCCTTGATGAGATTTCACGGCTTTGGCTAAAGAACAGTCATCAATTAATGCTTGACGAATTATTTGTAGTCCGCCTATTTTTTCTAGGGTTTCTCTACGAATTAAAATACAACCACCAGCAGCAGCAGCAGTTGATTTTTTCGGATTATTTACCCAACGAAACGGGTAAAGTTTTTGAAAGAAAAAGACAAAGGCAGGTATTAATAATTGTTCCCAAAAACTTTCACACCGCAGTTTTACCATGAGAGATACTAAATCTAAATTCTCTGTTTCTGCTTTGGCAACTAATCGCCGTAAATTACCCATATCATGTTCTATATCAGCATCTGTTAATAATAAATAGTCGGGTTGTAATTGATTGGCTTTTTGTACACCTTGTTCCATCGCCCACAGTTTACCAGTCCAACCATTAGGTAAATCTGCACTATAAATAATATGTAATTGTTCGAGTTTATCAACTGCGTAAGCTACTCCTTGGGCAAAATTGGCTGTACCATCGGTACTGTGATCATCTACTAAAAATACATGAAAATTACCAGGATAGTCTTGTAAAAGGAGCGATCGCAAACTCACAGGAATCACATCAGCTTCATTCCTAGCTGGAACTATTACACACACCGTAGGTAAGGATTTTAAATTATTGGTTGTGGTTTTTAACTGTTGATCTACTCGCCAAAACTGTCCCCACAATAACAATAAAAATAACCAAATTGTTAAAGATAAAACCATCAAACCCGCTAAAATTTCTACCATAACTTCTACCATAACTGCTGAGGTCAGGATTTTATGCAAACACAAGACAGGGTAAAAGTCAAGGAAATTACAGAAGCGATCGCCGCTAGTCAACAACATCTGCTGTCAATTCAAAAACCTGATGGTTACTGGTGGGCGGAATTAGAATCAAATGTTACCATCACTGCGGAAGCTGTACTGTTACATAAAATTTGGGGAACAGATAAAACTCGACCTTTGCATAAAGTTAAAAACTATTTGCGATCGCAACAAAAAGAGCATGGTGGATGGGAACTATTTTATGGTGATGGGGGAGAACTTAGCACCACTGTAGAAGCTTACATGGCCTTGCGTTTGTTAGGTGTACCTGCAACAGATCCAGCACTAATAAAAGCTAAATCTTTAATTCTCCAAAAAGGTGGAATTAGCAAAACCCGCATTTTTACTAAATTACATTTAGCATTAATTGGTTGTTATAATTGGCGTGGACTGCCATCATTACCACCTTGGGTAATGCTATTACCTGAAAATTTTCCCTTCAATATTTATGAACTTTCTAGCTGGGCGCGTTCTAGCACCGTGCCATTATTAATAGTCTTTGATCAGAAACCTGTCTTTGAAATTGACAGCCCCATCAACCTAAATGAATTATATACCGAAGGTGTGAATAATGTCAAATGGGAATTACCGAAAAATAATGATTGGTCTGATATATTTACCATTTTGGATGATGGGTTTAAATTAGCAGAAAGTTTAAATTTTGTACCTTTTCGAGAAGAAGGAATCAAAGCCGCTGAAAAATGGATTTTAGACAGACAAGAAGCTACAGGTGATTGGGGGGGAATTATTCCCGCAATGTTAAATTCTTTGTTAGCTTTAAAATGTCTAGATTACGATGCTAACGATCCAATTGTCTACCGTGGTTTAAAAGCAGTTGATAATTTCGCTATTGAAACAGAAAATAATTACTGCGTTCAACCTTGTGTTTCTCCTGTATGGGATACAGCGTGGGCAATTCGCGCCTTAATTGATTCAGGTTTTGAGGCAGATTATCCAGTAATTGTAAAAGCTGGACAATGGTTAATAGACAAACAAATACTTGATTATGGTGATTGGTTCGTCAAAAATAAACAAGGAAAACCCGGTGCTTGGGCGTTTGAATTTGATAACCGCTTTTATCCCGATGTGGATGATTCCGCTGTAGTTGTCATGGCTTTACATCAGGCAAAATTACCCCATGAAAACCTGAAAAAACAAGCTATAAAAAGGGCTTTAAATTGGATAGCTTCAATGCAGTGTCAACCGGGAGGATGGGCAGCTTTTGATATTGATAATAATCAAGAATGGCTCAATGCTATTCCCTATGGTGATTTAAAAGCCATGATAGATCCAAATACCGCCGATGTCACCGCTAGAGTAATAGAAATGTTGGGCGCTTGTAACTTATCAATTCCCGCAGATAAGTTAGAAAAAGCGTTGAATTATCTTCTCAATGAACAAGAAACAGAAGGTTGTTGGTTTGGACGTTGGGGAGTAAATTATATTTATGGAACTAGCGGAGTTTTATCAGCGTTAGCATTAATAAACCCCCAAAAATATCGCAGTGAAATAGAACGAGGTGCAGCTTGGTTAGTGAAAGTGCAAAACGCTGATGGTGGTTGGGGTGAAACTTGTTTTAGTTACAATGATCCGAGTTTAAAAGGTAAAGGAGACAGTACCGCATCTCAAACAGCTTGGGCGATAATTGGGTTAATAGCAGCGGGTGAAGCTACCGGAAAATTTGATTTTCAGAGTCTTGAAAAAGGGGTTAATTATTTGTTAGAAACTCAAAGTTCAGATGGTACTTGGGATGAATCTTACTTTACAGGCACAGGTTTTCCTTGTCATTTTTATCTCAAGTATCACCTTTATCAACAGTATTTTCCCTTAATTGCTTTGGGAAGATACAGCAGAATTTAGTAGTCAGGAGAAGGCACTATGCGCTCAGGTCGTATTTACCGACTTTTTGGTTGTCCATCCAGCAACGAATACAAGAACTACGGACAAATAAAGCAGTTCTAATCGCTTCATCAATGAGATTGAACTGCTGCTGTTTGCCCTTTAACTTGAACTCGTATACTAGCATAGACAAGGATTAGCTTACGCCCCATACTATAGCGTAAACAAAAAACTAATGCAAGATGTTACTGCGGCTAAAGCCGCTTGAGTCGTTTTTCATCCTACCTCTAAAGGACGTAAAAGCCTGAAAACTTTTTGGCTTTTCAGGCTTTTACTGGTGGGCTTTCAAACTTCCCACTATTTCTTGTAACCCCTCATGCTCGGCTTCAAAACCGTGGGTGATGTTTTCAGATCACATGGCTTCTTTCTAAGTTAACCTTAACTAAGCACAAATTTGTTTATATTTAGCCTTTTGTAACTCGATTTTCAAATTCGTTGCAAGTATTTTCGACTATAGCAAGAGCAGATGGATAAATACTATTATGCTCTTCTTTCAGCCAAGCTAAAAGTCTAGCAAGCTGCGCGTTCCGTAAATCTAAGTCTGTCTGAAAAATTATTGATGTTGCCATTGCTTGAGCATATTGAGGTGGATGACCTTGCTGCACTAAAGCATCAATCAGAGCGGCTAAGGCTTGCTGTGACACAGAAGCAGAAGTATTTTCTATAGACATAATTTAGGGAGAAATAATTGAATTTGACTAATTATAATAATAGATTTCACCTAATATTTCCATTCCTATTGTTCAGTAATTTTAAATTACTCAGTACCTACATCTTGGGAATGCCAGCCTTAATAATTCCTCGTAATTTACTTAGAGGATGTTTTAAAAGTTTATAGCTAACGCCACGCTACGCTATCGGCGAATATAATTCGCTACTATACAAACGAAGTCCACTAGTGGACTAATGAAAAATCAAGGCTTTTGAAACCACGAAGGTGGGTTTGGTCTGTGTAGACGCGATTTATAATCGCCAAGGGATGTATGAATTTAGACTTTTCAAACAACCTCTTAAATAACAATACTGATTATATAAGTTGAAATCTCAATATATATTAGTCAATTAAGCCTTTAAGCGGAAACAAATACTTTTGAGATTGATTAATCTGAATTGATTATACTTAAATAATTTTTGCTCACGAAACCAGAATAAATTTAAAAAAAATATGTTTTTTATTATACAAAGTTTTGGCTATTTACAGATCACAGATACTGGTATGTGTAGATTAAGGTAGGTTACAAAAAATCTAGTTTACTCCTAATATATTTATTTTTGTAACATTATTTTTAACAAAACTTATAATTAGAACATTTTTTTGATAATAAAATTTACGTAAATATTTGTGATCAATGTAATTTAAGAGTAAAAATCATCACTTAAAGGCAATTCCACGTAAGGACAAAAACATAATTTCCTTAGCCATAAATTTCTTGATTTTTAGTTTTTTAGCCAGTTTGGCATTAAAAATTGTCATTATCACAGTCAAGAAGAATCAGGGAAGAGACTCAAGAGAAAGGTTTTGGGCGAATTTAATTTTCGTTACAATGCTTTACATATTGAATCACAACTTAGATTGAATCACAACTTAGTAATACTAACTGACTTTATTCTCTAATACTGATTTTTTTGCCAGGCTATTTACAAATAGTAAAACTAGTGATATTAGTATAAACAGTTCAATCGAGTGTATAACTTACTATCTTGTAAATGTTCAATGACTCCAGTAAGCTAGGTTAACATAAGAAAATTCTGGGACTAGATAAACTGCGATTTCCTAGTGAGACTAACTATATAGTGGTTTAACTACATATATAAAGTTGTCTCTGTATAGCCTAGTAAATAAAAGATAAATCTTTATAAACCTTACTGTAGTCATATTTACCATGAAACTATTACAATATATGAGTTAAACACTCAAATCAACAACAGTGAATTAAGGTGCAAAACAATGGCAGTTGAAAAAACTAATTCTTCCTCCAGCTTGGCAGAAGTTATTGATAGAATCCTAGACAAAGGTATCGTTGTAGATGCTTGGGTTCGTGTTTCCTTAGTTGGTATTGAATTACTAGCAGTAGAAGCTAGAATCGTGATTGCATCTGTAGAAACCTACCTGAAATATGCAGAAGCTGTAGGTTTGACCCAATCTGCTGCGGTACCTGCTTAATTTTGAAGTAGATATGCAATGAGCAGAATAATTATCAAAGAATCAAGATGATGATTCTGCTAAACTTGGCAAAGCCAAAAAAATCAACAACAGTGAATTAAGGTGCAAAACAATGGCAGTTGAAAAAACTAATTCTTCCTCCAGCTTGGCAGAAGTTATTGATAGAATCCTAGACAAAGGTATCGTTGTAGATGCTTGGGTTCGTGTTTCCTTAGTTGGTATTGAATTACTAGCAGTAGAAGCTAGAATCGTGATTGCATCTGTAGAAACCTACCTGAAATATGCAGAAGCTGTAGGTTTGACCCAATCTGCTGCGGTACCTGCTTAATTTTGAAGTAGATATGCAATGAGCAGAATAATTATCAAAGAATCAAGATGATGATTCTGCTAAACTTGGCAAAGCCAAAAAAATCAACAACAGTGAATTAAGGTGCAAAACAATGGCAGTTGAAAAAACTAATTCTTCCTCCAGCTTGGCAGAAGTTATTGATAGAATCCTAGACAAAGGTATCGTTGTAGATGCTTGGGTTCGTGTTTCCTTAGTTGGTATTGAATTACTAGCAGTAGAAGCTAGAATCGTGATTGCATCTGTAGAAACCTACCTGAAATATGCAGAAGCTGTAGGTTTGACCCAATCTGCTGCGGTACCTGCTTAATTTTGAAGTAGATGTCCGAGATTAAGAATTTAATTAGTATTAAATTCTAGTATCATCACTGCTTTTTTAATGAATTTGATATGCGGGAATATAGTTTTAATGAAAGCATATCTATTAAAAAAGCAGAAACACCTGCAACTACATTCACTGAGTAAAAAAACTCCTGTGAATGTAGTTGATACCAGCTTCTAATTTCTAGGAGAACTTCATGGCGGCTTTAATGGAAAGAATCCGGCAGGGGAATAACTCAATATTTGAGGAAGTGAATTTATTCCTGTCTGAGACAAAAAGCAATCGGTTTACTCAAGCAAAAAAACAAGCGGAAGAACTGCGTCAATTCCAGCAGCAACTCAAGCAAACAACCGATGAGTTTTTGACAAATGCTGCTAAAGAACGCATTGCTCAAACTAACCAGCAAGCAAAAGAGTTGGACGAGTTCTATCAGCAACTCAAGCAAGCAACCGATGAGTTTTTAGCAAATGCTGCCAAAAAGCGCATTGCTCAAACTAACCAGCAAGCAAAAGAGTTGGATGAGTTCTATCAGCAACTCAAGAAAACCACCGATGAGTTTTTAGCAAATGCTGCTAAAGAACGTATTGCTAAAGCTGAGGCACAAGCGAAAGAGTTGAGTGATTTCCATCAGCAACTTGAGCAAACCACCGATGAATTTTTAGCAAATACGGCTAAAGAACGTATTGCTAAAGCTGAGGCACAAGCGAAAGAGTTGAGTGATTTCCATCAGCAACTTGAGCAAACCACCGATAAATTTTTAGCAAATACGACTAAAGAACGTATTGCTAAAGCTGAGGCACAAAAGCAGTATCTGCGTCAATTCCGTCAGGATTTATTTGCGAGTGTTATTGGCAATTCCCGTCATAATTAATACTCACAATCCCTCTGACTGTTAGATAATTGGGCTATATAGTAATTCCCCCTAATCCAATAGTTGTAAAACTGTGAAGATCAGGGGGTGAATAATAAAAATCAACAATGAGTTTTGGCGTTAAACAATGATAGTCTCAGTTTACACCTTAGTCAAGCTAAAAACAACAGCTACTGGAAAAATAACTTGACTACAGTTATATAACTAAGCTCTCTGCTGGAAACTATATAGATTAACTCTAGCACATTCCAATTAAAAAAGATAGCAATCTTTTTCCCTTCTTTCCAAGTTATTTTCCAACTATCGTGAATTTATGACTATCATGAATATGAATCAGAAAAGAGCAGTTCTTCGAGTTCGCCCAGGGCAGTTTGTGGTGACACCTGCTATTGAAAAAGTAGCATCTCGGGCTTTACTTTATCTCAAGTCAGGTTTTCCTATTCACTTACGGGGTCCAGCTGGAACAGGTAAAACTACTTTAGCTCTGCATTTGGCTCATTGTTTAGACAGGCCAGTAATGTTATTGTTTGGAGATGACGAATTTAAGAGTTCAGATTTGATTGGAAGTGAATCAGGATACACTCACAAAAAGTTACTCGATAATTATATTCACAGTGTTGTAAAAATCGAAGACGAATTCAGACAGAATTGGGTAGATTCTCGACTAACTTTAGCTTGTCGGGAAGGATTTACATTGGTATATGATGAATTTAATCGTTCACGTCCTGAAGTTAATAACGTTTTGCTTTCAGCCTTAGAAGAAAAAATTATCAGTCTTCCCCCTAGTAGTAATCAACCAGAATATTTAAATGTTAATCCCCAGTTTCGGGTAATTTTTACCTCTAATCCAGAAGAGTATTGCGGCGTTCACTCTACACAAGATGCTTTAATGGATAGACTGGTAACTATTAATATGCCAGAACCAGACGAGTTGACTCAAACTGAGATATTAATTCAGAAAACGAATCTAGATAGAGAATCTGCTTATTTTATCGTGCATTTAGTTAAATCATTTCGTCAGGCTACAGGGGCTGAAAAAACTTCCGGCTTGCGGTCTTGTTTAATGATTGGTAAAGTTTGTGCAGATAACGGTATTGTAGCAACAGCAGAAAATGAGAATTTTCGGGATATTGCTATGGATATTTTATTCAACCGCACAAATTTATCTATCAGCGAGTGTACATCTATTTTGGTAGATTTGCTGAATCAGACTTCTACAAGCGTAGCCCAGGCTTTAGAGATTATGAATGTAGATGAGGAGTTTCATAACGGTAATTCTCTAAATGAAGTTTCCCAGCCTAACACTGATTTAGAAAATTTAGAAAATATAGTTCCTTTTGAGAAGGAAGTTTATCATTACTTAACTGAGCATAAAAGTGAAGGAATAAATGGACTGCAAAAAGCTTTGAATCTAGACAAGAATGTAATATTCAATGCTCTTCATTCTTTAAAGCAAAAGTCTTTGGTTAACAAAGTTAATGGTCTTTATACTATTCAAGAGTTGAATCACTCGTGACTTCTACCCCAATATTGCCAACACGTCAAACAAACCCAAGTCGAACTATTACCACATCTACCCAAGGTTCGACTTTGGCGGACATTCTCGAAAGAGTTTTAGATAAAGGTATTGTCATTGCTGGTGATATATCTGTATCTATTGCTTCTACCGAACTTCTACATATTCGTATTCGCTTGTTAATTTCCTCCGTTGATAAAGCTAAAGAGATGGGTATCAATTGGTGGGAAAATGACCCTTATCTCAGCACTAAGGCGCAAAGTCTGGTTGAAGAAAACCAACGACTCCAACAGCGCCTAGAGAGCTTGGAAGCGCAAATGAACGTAATGAAATCAGCAATAGAAGAAGGGCAACTAACCTTAGCTAATACGGAAGCTAGTTTTGAGGAAGAGAAGCAAAAAGTGATACCATTATCCATAGATAACACCATAGAAGAAGAGGAGGAATCTGTCATAGAAGAGGAGCAATTGACTTTAGCTAATACGGAAAATATTTCTGGGGAAATAGAGCAAGAAAGTATATCATTGTTATCCATAGATCCCCCCGTTGATGTCTAATTGCAATTTAGGAGTTATCCAAATTTAGATTAATCAAAACTGGAACTCCTGAAATTTTAATCATTGTGAAAAAACTTAGTGAAAAAAACTTAAAGTTTTAGATGACATCATGGACATGGTTGACACTCCAATTAATAATTCTCAAGATTTACTAACTACTGGTTCTAAATCCAAGAATGAAGCGGGTTTAGCTCCTTTATTGTTGACGTTACTAGAATTGGTGCGTCAACTAATGGAAGCTCAAGTAATTCGGCGGATGGAACAAGAATGCTTGAGCGAATCAGAGTTGGAGCGAGCAGCAGAAAGTTTACAAAAGTTGGAAGAGCAAATTTTACATTTGTGTGAAATATTTGAAATTAATCCAGATGAGTTAAATGTAAATTTAGGAGATTTTGGTACTCTTTTGCCTCCTCCAGGATCTTATTATCCAGGAGAACCTAGTAACAATCCTTCTATATTGGAATTACTGGATCGGCTTTTAAATACGGGAATTGTTGTAGAGGGTGAAATAGATATAGGTATAGCTGAGTTGGATCTGATTCATGCTAAATTGCAGTTAGTTCTGACCTCCAAACCAATTGGAGCAATTAAATCAGAAGAAACATAGGATTCGTAAAATAGAGTTTAAGTTTAAATAGAGTTTAATTAATTTGCAGATTATGAATTTTGGTCTTTATTTGTACGGTATTTTCCCTGAATCAATTCCTAATTCTCTGGAACTTAAAGGATTAGATGGACAAACTGTTCAGAGTCAAGTAGTTGATGGATTTACTTTTTTATATTCAGAAGCTTGTCAAGAAAAATATTTAGCTTCTCGCCGAAATTTATTGGCTCATGAAAGAGTTTTAGAAGAAGCAATGAAGGCGGGATTTCATACGCTTCTACCTTTGCGCTTTGGATTAGTTGTTAAAGATTGGGAAGAAATTAATAGACAACTTATTCAACTATATAAGCAGCAGTTAGAAGAATTATTTAGCAAGTTAGCAGGACAAAGAGAAGTAAGTATTAAGATTCTTTGGAATACTAAGTCTGAAGTCCAAGCAATGATGGAATCTAATCCAGATTTAAAACAGCAGCGGGACAAGATGGAAGGGAAAAACTTAAGCATGGAAGAGATTATTGGTATTGGGCAGTTAATTGAAAGTAATTTGCAGGCTCGTAAAGAAGCTGTAATTCAAGCTTTCTTGGAGGAATTAAATCCTTTAGCAACAGAGGTGATAGAAAGTGAACCGATGAATGAAGAAATGATATACAATGCTGCATTTCTCATTCCTTGGAACAGCGAATCTGTATTTAGTGAGCGCGTGGAAGCTATTGATCAGAAATTTGGCGATCGCCTACGTATTCGTTACAATAATTTTACTGCTCCCTACACATTCGCACAGCTTGTTTCTGAGTAGCCAACCTAATTTCTGGCAGCCCAAAACTGTGATGTTAAAAAGTTGATTTTTGCTGAAAATAACTTAACAACTCAATAGGATTTATCAATATGTTAATGAAAATTTTACTAGCACCCATAACTGGACCCATTAGTGGAGTTGTCTGGATTGCAGAGAAAATCCAAGAGCGTACAAATACAGAGTTTGATGCTCAAGAAAATTTGCATAAACGATTATTAAGTTTACAGCTTGCCTTCGATCTCGGCGAAATTAGTGAAGAAGAATTTGAGGCTCAAGAAGAGGAAATTCTTTTAAAAATTCAAGCGTTGGAAGAGGAAGCCAGCAGAGATGCTGAAGCTGAAGAATTACAGCTTGCCTTCGATCTCGGCGAAATTAGTGAAGAAGAATTTGAGGCTCAAGAAGAGGAAATTCTTTTAAAAATTCAAGCGTTGGAAGAGGAAGCCAGCAGAGATGCTGAAGTTGAAGAATTACAGCTTGTCTAAATTATCAGTACAATCCTGATGATGGCTAGATTGCATAGATTATTGTTTACCTGCTATAATCTCTGACAATCTTCAAACCCTTTACTGGTAATGACAACGTCTACTTACCTGGCAATTATCTTGAAGATAAGAGTAGAAAACCCGCATTAGCGGGTTAAAAATTAAACAAAAATTAATATTCAATCTCAAAAGTGTGGTAATTATGCGGTTCACTAGTTTCCTTTTTCTGAGATATATTTTGAACAGTTGTTGAGTGAGGTTGACGTAATTTATGAATGGTTTTTTCCGTTTCTTCGATCTGATGATTTAGAACATCTAACCGTTGTTGGAGTACAAACACTCTTTCTTTAATTCCATATAACTCTCGTTGGATACGTTGCTTTTCAGTCACCATTTTATAAAGCTCTAATTGACTTGAAGCATCTGATTTATTTCTAGGCATCGTACTAACTTTAGCCCTGATCAAACCACGATTGCGAATGTTTTTCATGAAAAGTACCTAAATATTTTCAACATTATAACTATTTTTATTCAATTGTAAACGCCTAAATACTCAAATAATAGATTTTTTTTATAAATTCAGAAAATATAAAGTTTTAAGAAGGTTTTAATAATTATTAAAAATTTGTCAGTAATTGGTTGTATGTTTCTATGGAAAAAAGATGGAATTAGAAAACTTTTACACTTATGCTTTTTTAGAAACTCCTAGCTTTCCCCTAACCTTACCACAAGGAATTGCTAGTCAAGTAGTTTTGATTAATGGTACTCAACTTTCTGCTATTGTCGAGCCTGGGATATATTTAGACTCTTGCCAAAAAAATGATGCTGAAATTATCCAGATGGCTTTATGTCATGATCGAGTTATTTGTGAAATTTTTGAGCAAATTACAATTTTACCATTAAGATTTGGCACTTGTTTTAAGTCTCAAACGAAACTACTTAACTATCTAGAATTGCATAGTCAAGAATATCGCAAACAGCTAGCAAAAATCAAAGGTAAAGTCGAATTTTGTTTAAAACTAATTCCTAATTCCTTACCTGAAACAGAACCATTTACGGAAAAAGGCAGGAATTACTTTTTAGCTAAAAAACAACAATATCAAAATAGACAAAACTTTGCTATTGCTCAAGATATAGAAAAACAGAACTTAATTGATGTCATCAGAAATGTACATCAATTGCCAATAGTTATTCAAGACAAGCAAGAAGAAGTAAGAATTTATATTTTGGTTAGCTCTCCAGATAAAAAATTAATTTTAGAACAATTTTTAAGTTGGCAAAAAGCTTGCCCACGTTGGGATTTATCTTTGGGAGATAGTCTTCCACCTTACCACTTTATTTAATGCTTATTAACTATTATTTGATTGATTTTGAAAATTATGAACCAGTACGATTCACTTAATTTACTTATGTTTAGCGGCAAAGGCGGAGTCGGTAAAACCACCATGTCTTGCTGTTTTGCGCGTTATTGGGCGACAAAGTTCCCGGAAGAAAAAATCTTATTATTGTCCACAGATCCGGCACATTCTTTAGGAGATGTATTACTTGCAAAAGTGACAGATGATGCTGCACCAATAGCAGATTTACCCAATTTGAGTATTCAGGCTTTAGATGCTCAAAAACTGCTATTAGAATTTAGGGCAAAATATAGTCAATTTTTAGAACTATTAGTGGAAAGAGGAAGTTTAGCTGATGGAGAAGATTTAGCCCCAGTTTGGGATTTAAACTGGCCCGGCTTAAACGAACTGATGGGATTACTAGAAATACAAAGGTTACTATCAGACAAAAGCGTTGATCGCATAGTAGTTGATATGGCACCTTCTGGACATACCTTGAATTTATTGCGCTTAAAGGATTTTCTAGATGTAATTTTAAATTCATTAGAATTATTCCAAAAGAAGCATCAAGTGATCACAGAAACTTTCACAGGTAGTTATACCCGTGATGAAGTTGACAACTTTTTAGCTGATCTCAAATTTCAATTATCAGAAGGTAGAAGACTACTACAAGATAATCACTTTACAGGTTGTTTAGTAATTGCCATTGCTGAACCGATGTGTTTGGCAGAAACAGAGAGATTTTTAGAACAGTTAAAAACCTTAGATGTTCCCTACTCAGGAATATTAATCAATCGAATTTTGACAGATGCCAATATAGATCCAGATCGTTATGCAGAGCAGGAAAAATACCTACAAAAGTTCTTAAATATTTCCCAAAATCAACCAGTTTTTATTGTCCCACAACAGCCATCAGCCCCATTAGGTAATTTAGAATTAGATCATCTAGCCGCACAAATTCAAAAAATTGAGCAAGTTGAACTAGTATCGGCTCCAGTCATTACATGGCCAGTGAGAATACCACCAAGCTTTAGTGATTTTTTAGCAGCAGGATGTCAACTAATTATTGTCGGCGGCAAAGGCGGAGTCGGCAAAACCACAGTATCAGCAGCAATGGGTTGGGCTTTTGCCAATCATTATCCTGAGCAAAAAATTCGTGTTATTTCCATAGATCCTGCTCATTCTTTGGGAGATGCATTTGGAGAAAAATTAGGGCATCAGGCCAAATTATTAGCTCCTAATTTAAGCGGACAAGAAATTGATGCTGACAAAATATTAGATCAGTTTCGTACTGATTATCTTTGGGAATTAGCGGATATGATTAGTGGTGAAGGAACAGCAACAGACACAAATGTCAATATGGCTTATCTGCCAGAGGCTTGGAGACAGATCATGTCTCAAGCTTTACCAGGAATTGATGAAATGCTATCCCTAATTACCATTATAAATTTATTAGAAAGTAACCAGCAAGATTTGATTATTTTAGATACTGCTCCTACAGGTCATCTGCTACAATTCTTAGCAATGCCCTCAGCTTTAGGAGATTGGTTATCTTGGATATTTAAGCTATGGATGAAATATCAAGACGTTTTGGGTCGAGTTGATTTCATTGGACGGCTACGTAATCTGCGCCAACAAGTTATCCAAGCTCAAAAGAAATTGAAAGACCCCAAACACACCCAATTTATAGGTGTAATTCAGGCAGAGGAAGCAATTATAGCTGAACATATCCGCTTAACAGAATCTCTGAAAAAAATGGGAATTCAACAACGCTATGTGGTGCAAAATCGCTACACTCAAAATTCAGAAATCAATCAGGGATTATTTTCAGAACAAACGATTATTCGTTTGCCTCAATTACCCAGGTCGGTAGAACCAATAGACCGAATTAAAGGCGCGGCTGATCTTTTATTTGCATTTGAGGAACTAACCTCCAATTAAAGAACAATTTAGCCGCAACAATATTTTTGCAAGTTCATTTTAGAAAGGGATGTCATGAGTGATTTATTCAAAGGATTTGAGCAGTTCATAGAATTGGTCAAGACGTTAGAAGAAAAAATTGACAGTGGAGAAGTGAAAACTGATGTGCAGTTTAACACAAGATCCCTCAGTAGTATTCCCAGAACAGGCAATATTCCCCGTGGGAGTAGTAGCAATATAGGGACTAGTCGGATCCGCACTCCTTCCTCTCCTTCTGCTTCTCCTTCTCCTTCCTCTCCAGCCGCTAATGCAGGTTCATCAGAGCCGATCATACCACCTGATTCTAATTCCGGTATGACCCTCAAAGATATCGGCGGACTGAGTGAAGTTCTCAAAGAACTCAAAGAACTAATTGCTGTTCCTTTAAAACGCCCTGATTTGCTGGTTAAATTGGGACTAGAACCCACACATGGCGTACTGTTGGTAGGACCTCCAGGTACCGGTAAAACTCTGACAGCCAGGGCCTTGGCTGAGGAATTAGGAGTTAACTATATTGCTCTAGTCGGACCAGAAGTAATCAGCAAATATTACGGAGAAGCAGAACAAAGACTGCGAGGTATCTTTGAAAAAGCCGCCAAAAATGCTCCCTGTATTATTTTTATTGATGAAATTGATAGCCTCGCCCCAGATCGCAGTGCAGTGGAAGGGGAAGTAGAAAAACGTTTAGTTGCTCAGTTATTAAGCTTGATGGATGGTTTCACCCAAACTCAAGGGGTGATTGTTCTAGCAGCTACTAACCGCCCTGACCATCTTGATCCAGCCCTACGTCGTCCAGGAAGATTTGACCGGGAAATTCAGTTTCGCATTCCAGACAACAACGGACGCAAAGAAATATTACAAGTTCTGACTCGTAATATGCCTGTGGATGATACGGTGAATTTGGAATTTATCAGCGATCGCACTGTTGGATTTGTAGGTGCTGACTTAAAAGCCGTATGTCAAAAAGCAGCTTACATCGCTTTACGCCGTCAAGTTCCTTCGATTGATGTGCAAGTTCCTGACACTATGACGGTGAATCAATCGGATTTTATACAAGCACTCAAAGAAATCAAACCAGCAGTGCTTCGTAGCATGGAAGTTGAAGTCCCCCATGTGGAATGGGAAGATATTGGTGGTTTGGAGACAATTAAGCGAACCCTACAGGAATCCGTCGAAGGAGCTTTACTGTATCCAGAACTTTACCGCCAAACCAAGGCCGTAGCACCCAGGGGCATCTTACTTTGGGGTCCTCCAGGAACTGGTAAAACTTTATTAGCTAAGGCCGTAGCTTCCCAAGCCAGAGCTAATTTTATTGGTATCAATGGTCCAGAGTTACTTACTCGTTGGGTGGGATCTAGTGAACAAGCTGTGCGAGAATTATTTGCTAAAGCCAGGCAAGCTGATCCCTGTGTCATATTTATTGATGAAATTGATACCTTAGCTCCAGCACGGGGAACTTACACCGGTGATTCGGGAGTTAGTAACCGCGTAGTCGGGCAATTACTCACTGAATTGGATGGTTTAGAGACGGGAACTAATATTTTAGTGATTGGCGCTACTAATCGTCCTGATGCCCTTGACCCTGCTTTATTACGGGCAGGAAGATTAGACTTGCAACTCAAGGTTGATTTACCTGATTTAGCCAGCCGTCTAGAAATTTTGCGAGTCTACACTGAGGGCAGACCTCTATTAGATGTGGATCTAGAATATTGGGCTAAGGCGACAGAGGGCTGGAACGGAGCAGATTTAGTTTTGCTGTGTAATCAGGCTGCTGTGAAAGCAATTCGCCGTTTTCGAGACCAAGGGGAAACAGACCCGGCTGCTATTAGGATTACTCTTGATGATTTCCAGTATTCTTATCAAATTCTAATGGAGCAGCGAACCGTTAGCTAGAGGCAAATCGGGGCAACCACGGGGGATTGCCCCTACTTTTTTTGTTAACCTCCGGGAGTCAGAAGTAAGGTGTGTTTATGTTCCTGGACGTGAGCGAATATGATCAGGTATATGGTAGCGATCGCCTAATATCTCCAACAATGGACCATTAACATCAAATTTCACTTTACTGACTGAGGCTACTAAAATATTGACTCGATAGCGATAACATCCCAAATCAATTCCTAGTAAGCTACAAAGTATAATCCGAATTGTGGCTTTATGGGAAACTACTAAAACATTACCTTCTGGGTGTTTGTCTATAATTTCAGTAATCACGGGTATTGCCCGGTTAGCAATTTCTACGGCTGTTTCTCCTCCTAGAGGAGCATTCCAAGCAGGTTCTGACAACCATTTGATATAGTTTTCTGTGTAGTTCTCTTGTACAAAGGATTTACTTTTGGTTTCCCATGCACCATAACTACCTTCTCTGAGTCCTTCTCTCACCTGCATATCTATTCCCACCGCATCACAAAATGGTTTGGCAGTGGCAATGGTGCGTTTCATGGGACTAACATAAACCCCTTTCCATTGCAATTGTTTATAAACATCGGCAAAACTTTCTGCCATCTGTATTCCTGCGGTTGTCAATTCTGCATCGGTTTCACCACAGAAATTGCCATTTTGACTAAAAGTTGTTTCCCCATGTCGCAGTAAATATAAATTGAGTGCCATAGGTTTGATTGCAATTGGTAATCAGGAATTTGTGCAAAAATAAATTACCATCAATCTTGCAATTGAATATGTGACACCAGGACAAAGTGATTAGTTAAAACAGTCAATTTAAGACTAATAGCAATATACAGCACTTTCCTTTGTAATGAGGTACACGATTGGCGGGCAAGATGCCTGTTCCACAAGAGTTCATAATATTATGATTATACAATTTAGCTGTGTAACAGCTTATCAATATATAAAGGGTAAAGGTTAAAGGTTTTTCTTTACCTTTTCCCTTTACCCCATTAACGGAATAACGTCAATATGTTATTCAAAATTAACCAACTTTAGTTAACAGTAACTCGCGGGTTTCTGCTTTCCTCACCTTCACCTGGCCATCATCATCAACATCCACAATAGCTGTATCACCTTCGATGATCTGACTAGATAAAATAGCCTCAGCTAAGGAGTCTTCCAAAAGTCTCATAATAGCCCTGCGTAAAGGTCTAGCACCATAACTAGGATCATAACCTTCTCTCACCACCAGTTCCTTAAAGGCTGCTGTGACTTCTAATTTGATGCCTTTTTCAGTTAAGCGGTTAGCAACCTCACCCAGCATAATGTCAGCAATTTGCTTGACTTCTTCCTTGTTCAACTGACTGAAGACGATAATTTCATCAAGACGGTTTAAGAACTCAGGACGGAAATAATTCTTTAGTTCTTCGTTTACCAAGTTGCGGATACGTTGATAACTTGCATTAGCTTGGTTATCAAATTCAAACCCTAAACTCATACCACCTTTTTCAATTACCTTAGAACCAATGTTAGATGTCAAGATAATTAAGGTGTTCTTGAAGTCTACTTTCCGACCTTTGGCATCCGTAAGATGACCGTCATCTAAAAGTTGCAGCAGCATATTAAATACATCGGGGTGCGCTTTTTCGATTTCGTCGAAAAGTAGCACTGTGTAGGGTTTGCGCCGCACTGCTTCCGTTAATTGTCCGCCTTCGTCGTAGCCTACATAACCTGGAGGTGAACCGATGAGCTTGGAAACATTATGGCTTTCCATGTATTCGGACATATCTAAGCGAATCATAGAATCTTCAGAACCGAAGAAGTAAGCCGCTAATGCTTTGGCTAGTTCGGTTTTTCCTACCCCTGTAGGACCAGAGAAGATAAAGCTGGCGATGGGGCGATTAGGATTTTTTAAACCCACACGGGCGCGCCGAATAGCGCGAGAAACGGCTGTAACTGCTTGTTCTTGACCGATCAGGCGTGTGTGTAGGGTGTCTTCTAAATGTAGTAATAACTCTGATTCAGATTCAGTTAGTTTATTTACTGGTACACCTGTCCAAGAAGCGACGATCTCGGCAATGTCTTCTTCGTCAACGCTGGGAATGTTGAGAGTTTGCAGGTTTTCTTCTAGATCGAGTTTGGTTTGCAGTTCTATTTCTTCTTGACGCAGTTTACTTGCTTTACCAAAGTCTTGAACTCTGACTGCTTCTGCTTTTTCTTTGCTGACGTTTTTCAGTTGCAGTTTCATTTCTTTGTTGTTGATGATGCGGGAGTGACGTAAACGCACACGAGAACCAGCTTCATCTATTAAGTCTATGGCTTTATCTGGTAAGAAGCGATCGCTAATATAACGATCTGATAACTGTGCTGCTGCTATTATTGCATCATCGGCAATGGTAACTTTATGGTGTTGTTCATAAGCACCGCGCAAACCGTAGAGAATATCAATGGTTTCTTCTACAGATGGTTCTCCCACCAAAACCGGTTGGAAACGCCGTTCTAAAGCTGCATCCCGTTCAATGTATTTACGGTATTCATCCAAGGTAGTTGCACCAATACATTGCAGTTCACCCCTAGCTAATGCTGGTTTGAGGATGTTAGCTGCATCTAAACCGCCTTCTGTACCACCAGCACCGACAAGGGTATGAATTTCATCAATTACCAGGATGATATTACCGACGGAGCGAATTTCCTCCATGATTTTTTTCAGACGTTCTTCAAAGTCGCCCCGGAAGCGAGTTCCTGCAACCAGTAAACCCATATCCAGACTAATTACTTCTTTGTCCAGTAATACTTCAGGAACGTCTTGGTTAATGATCCGTTGAGCTAAACCTTCGGCGATCGCAGTTTTCCCAACACCAGGTTCACCGATCAACACCGGGTTATTTTTGGTACGACGACCGAGAATTTGTACAGTGCGCTCAATTTCATTTTGCCGACCCACTACCGGATCTAATCTACCTTCTTGAGCTAATTTGGTGAGATTACGCCCAAATTCTTCTATACTCAGATTTTGATTACGTCTGGTATTGCGTCCGCCACCAGCAAAAACCGTGTTATCTTCACCTAACACACTCATCACGGCATTGCGGATAGTTTGCAGGTCAACACCGAGATTTTGCAATACTTTGGCGGCTACTCCTTCCCCCGCCTCAGTTAAACCTAACAATAAATGTTCAGTGTTTATGTAATTGTGTCCAAGACTATGAGCTTCTCTAAAGGACTGCTCAAATAGACTCTTGACTTTTGGTGTAAAAGGAATTTCCGGTGGGACAAAACCAGAACCCCGACCAATAATTTTTTCTACTTCCCGACGCGCATCTTTCAGGTTCATGCCTAACTCAGCCAGCACTTTAGCAGCAACCCCTGTTCCTTCTCCCATTAAACCCAGGAGAATTTGTTCTGTACCGACAAAGTTATGTCCCAGGCGGCGTGCTTCCTCCTGAGCTAACATAATTACCCTGATGGCTTCGGACGTGAAGTGTTCAAACATAGCGGGTTCTTGCTCCCTTGCTGCTTGGACTTTGGGTGAT
Organism: Sphaerospermopsis torques-reginae ITEP-024; assembly: GCF_019598945.1. Classification (NCBI taxonomy): domain Bacteria; kingdom Bacillati; phylum Cyanobacteriota; class Cyanophyceae; order Nostocales; family Aphanizomenonaceae; genus Sphaerospermopsis; species Sphaerospermopsis torques-reginae. The sequence continues at coordinate 904,097 of NZ_CP080598.1, forward strand.
TTAAAGGTTCACCCTGATCTAAAGTTTCTTGTATTTTCTTAAAGATAATGTATCTTTATTTAAACTTGGATGACAGTGGTGAGAGCCGTAATTAGCTCAGGTGTAGTAGCCGTCATTTGCCAGTTATGGCTAAAAATTTGGCTATTCTGGCAACTGTTGAGCCTGTCAACTTGGGTAAAGTGAAATCCTATCATCGGTAAAATTTATGACAGAATCTTCCGCAAGTAAAGACCAACAGCATCCACTCTACAACCGCGATCGCCCCCTTATTGATATTTTACTCTCTCAAGAGCCAACAGATTACAATTTAGCTGAATTAGCTCGGATGAGAATACGCTATCAAGGCTTTCCTGGCGCACGGGACATTCAACAAGGCTTAGATCAAGTTTTGCAACGTTGGGGTTTAACGGAAGCGGAACTTTTTGCCAAAACCCGCGAAATACATCAGGTTGGAGGCATTTATAAAAGTCGGGGTAAGAAGGAAGAGGAAGATTGGAATTAAGTTGGTAATTGGTAATTGGGTTTTTACTCTCCCCTGCTCCCTGCTCCCCTGCTCCCCTGCCTCTTCACCTGTCACCTGTCACCTGTCACCTGTCCCCTTATGCTCCCGTAACTTTTGTAATAACTGTTCTTGGGATAAGTTTGGAGTAGGTGTAATGGGGTTTTGGGGGATGTTTTCAGAACTTTCCACAGCAGCAGGTAAGGTGGGAGTTAAGGCTTTTTCTTGAGAAGATGGTTCAGAAGTAACTACAGGTGGTAATAACTCTGTTTGAGTGTTTAATTTGATTATTTCTGTGGTTGGTGAGGGTTTAAAAATTACTACTTTGTTGTTTTTTTCAACAGTTTTTATTTCTGGGGTGGCAGTGATATTTTTAGTGTTATTTTTAATTTCTTTAGGTGTCTGTAAAGCAGCTTTGAGAGTAGGTTGAGGTGTGATATTTTCAGATTGCTTCATAGAGGTTTTGAGAGCATCTAAGGTAAAAGCTACCTTGGTTTGTTGCTGCATATTTTCTGTAGAAGATACTAATTTACTTAGACCATTGACCAACTGTAAAAGATTTTGCCGAAATTTCGGATCTCCTGTCAGTTCATCTAAATCAGATGTAATTTTTTGGGTATTTTCAAAAGTCACCCTAGCAGCGTCTAAAGTTTGTTGCAAAAGCACAATATTTTGCGGATCATTTAAAGTTTTAGAAGCATCTTTTAAATTAGCAGAAGCTTCCGCAGCGTTAGCAGAGAGAATTTCTAAATTTTTCAATAATTCTCCTTCTGTTAAACGATTAACCGCAGGTGATAAACTACCAACTGTTTGACGTAGTTGGTTACTGGTTTGGGTAATATTATTTAAAGTCCCAACTAAAGCAGCACGATTTGTAGTTAATAACTCATCTAAGTTATTTAATAATCTACTTGCTTGTTTGGCAGTTGTACTAAAATCATTCGCTGTTGCACCTAATTGATTTGCGGTTTTTGTTGTTGTGGTTGTCAGTTCATTTGTTGCTCTTTGTATGGTGACAGCAGTATTAGAAAATGTGCCTAATTGTCCTTGAAAACTTCTGCTGACACTTTGCATTTCTCGACTGAGTTTAGCAATACTATCAGCCGCATTCGCAGAAGTTACTAAAAGACGATTAACGTTGTCGTAAAATTCCTTATTATTATATTGAGCCGCAAAATCAGATGATTCTCTAATCAGTTCATCAACGCTAATTCCAATCTCACCTTTTAATTTAGCAGATTGGTTACAAATAATCAAATTAGGATTACAATCTTTATCTAATGGTCTGGCAATATCTTGAGGAACTTGTGCATTAGGTGGTGGAGTAATATCAATGATACTTTCATTAATTAATCCACTTTGATTTGCTTCAATTTTAGAATCAGCAGGAATTTTTAATTGAGGATCGTTGATTTCAATTTCTACATCAACAGCATTTGCCCCGGTTTTGATACTAGAAATACTACCCACTTTCACACCACGATAACGAACTGGTGAGCCTTTTTGCATTCCTCCAGCGTTAGCAAATTCAACCACAGCTTTATAAGAACTGCTTCCGGGCGTGATTCTATTTAACCATAGCAATATTACCCCAAATGCTCCTAAACCTAGTAAGATTAATAAACCTACCGATCCTTCTCTAAAAGTTCGTGTAGAAGTGAAGCCACTAATTAGACCTCGCATTTTTTCGCGCTCCATAAAAATAGTCCTGATTGGTAATTGGTAATTGGTAATTTGTAATTTGTAATTTGTAATTTGTAAATACTGGGAATAGAAAATAGGAAATAATTATTTTTATTCTGAATCCTGACTCCTTGAACTCCTGACTCCCTGAACTCCTGACTCCTGACTCCTGAAATATATTATCAACCAGCAACTTGAATTGGACCATGTATACTACCACTCATAAATTGTCTGATTAAAGAATTTTCAGTATGATCTATTTCACTTACTTTACCTTGCCATTGCACTTTTCCTTGATAAAGAAATATCAACTTGTCAGATGTCCGGCGAATGGTACTATCTTGGTGGGTAACGATGCAGTAGGTACTACAGACTCCTTGTGTATGTTGTAAATTGCGAATTAAATCCTCAATTACTGTTGAAGCAATAGGATCAAGTCCGGCTGTAGGTTCATCGTATAATAAAACTTCTGGGTTGTCTTTGGGATTTTCGGGATTAGACATAATTGCACGCGCAAAACTTACCCGTTTTCGCATCCCTCCCGATAGTTCTGAGGGATAAAGATGACCAATACCTGGTAAACCTACCATTTCTAATTTTTCGTTAACCAGTTTGCGAATTTGCGATCGCTCCAATTTTGTATTCTGATACAATGAAAAACCGACGTTTTCATCTACATTCAAGGAGTCAAATAAAGCTGCTTGCTGAAATACCATCCCAATACCTACCGGATCAGCACCATCTTCTATTAAACCATCTCGCTTTACCCCTTGGATATAAATTTCTCCCTCATCCGGCTGTAATAACCCAGCTATAATTCTTAAAATCGTTGATTTACCAGTTCCCGAAGGTCCAATAATTCCTATTGCTTCTCCTTTGTAAATTTGCAAATCAACATCATCTAAAACCTTATTTTTACCAAAGGATTTAGAAATACCTCTTAGTTCAATTAATGGTTCTTTTTTGGGTGATTGGTGATTGGTCATTGGTGATTGGTGATTGGTAATTGGTCATTGGTAATTGGTAATTGGTGATATTATATAAATAGTCTAATGACTAATGACTAATGACTAATGACAGATATTATCGTAATTGGTAGTGGTATCGGTGGTTTATCTGCGGCCGCGTTACTGGCACGTTATGGAAAAAGGGTTTTAGTTTGTGAAAGTCATACTATTCCCGGTGGTGCAGCGCACACTTTTAAAAGACGTGGTTTTGAGTTTGATTCTGGTCCCTCCTTTTATTGTGGTTTAAGTGGTGATCAAAGTTTAAATCCTCTCAAACAAATTCTCGATGCGATCGGCGAATCTCTCCCAGTTATACCTTACGATCCTTTAGGACATTATCATTTTCCTGAAGGCACTTTTGCAGTTTATAGTAATGCTGAACGTTACCGTCAGGAATTAGAAAAAATCACCCCTGCTGGTGCTAAGGAATTTCAACAGTTTGAACAGCGTCTTTTGGGACTTTACGACGCAATGAAAGATATTCCCACCATAGCATTGCGGGCTGATTGGCAGGTCATACCTCTATTGTTACAACGTTATTTACCTTCTTTGGGTAAAATGTTGTTAAATTTGCCCATTGTGCAAAGTTCTGTTGGTAGTGTGATGGATGCTACCATCAAAGACCCTTGGGTAAGGCGACTAATTGACCTGGAATGCTTTTTATTATCAGGTTTAAAGGCTGAAGGAACAATTGCCCCTGAAGTAGCTTTTATGCTCAGTGAACGATCCCGCGCTGGGGTTGAGTATCCCGTGGGAGGTAGTAAAGCTATTGTTAATGCTTTGGTACGGGGTTTACAGCGTTTTGGTAGGGAGTTGCGTTTGGGTTGTCATGTTGAGCAAATTTTGGTGGAAGGGGGAAAAGCTGTAGGTGTAAAATTGAGATCCCCCCAATCCCCCTTAAAAAGGGGGGCTATGAGTTATGAAGAGAGGGGTGAGATTTTAAGAGCGCCTATAGTTATTTCTAATGCGACTCTTTGGGATACTTATAATAATTTGCTACGTCCTGAAGATTTACCTGCAAGTTATCGCCAAGCTGCTTTAGATACACCAGCAGTTGATAGTTTTATGCACTTACACTTAGGAATTAAAGCTGATGGTTTGGAAAATTTAACCGGTCATCATGTGGTCATGCATGATAGCAGTCAGGATATTACTGTTCCTGGAAATACTTGCATGATTTCTATTCCTAGTGTGTGGGATAAGTCTTTAGCACCTGAAGGAAATCATGTAATTCATGCTTACACTTTAGAACCTTTTGCGGGATGGGAACGGGATGATAATTATGAAAATCGGAAGCGGGAAAAGGCGCAAAGTTTATACCGAGCTTTGGAGCGTGTTATCCCTGATGTTCGGGAGCGTGTGGTTTTGGAGTTGGTTGGTACTCCTTTAACTCATGCGGGTTATTTGCGGCGTTATCGGGGTACTTATGGTCCTGGTATAGCTGCTGGTAAGGGGATGTTTCCAAGTATGTTTACTCCTGTTAAGGGTTTGTACCGGGTTGGTGATAGTACGTTACCGGGTATTGGTGTTCCTGCTGTTGCTGCTTCGGGTATTTTGTGTGCGAATACTTTGGTTGATGTGGGGCTGGTTTTGGAGGTTTTGTAGGTTTTATTTCACGCAGAGACGCAGAAAACGCAGAGAAAAGAGATTTAAGAGAGATTTTGGGTGGGTGATGATGGGTTATTTTTCTCACGCAAAGACGCAAAGGCGCAAAAAGAGAGAAATGCAAAATTAACAAGTTTGTTTCAAGGAAATAAAGCAAAGGAATGAAATATACGATTATTATTCAATGGTCACAAGAAGATGAATGTTATGTAGTTTCACTGCCTGATTTTACTAATATAATGCAGCCTTGTACTCATGGGGAAACTTACGAGGAGGCTTTAAAAAATGCTCAGGAGGTGTTAGAAATGTTGGTTGAATCTTGTTTGGCTGATGGTGAACCGCTTCCTGAACCGCAGGTTTTAGGTAAGTCTTTAAAGGTGGCATAATTCAATAATTTATATGTAGGTTGGGTTGAAGTGATGAAACCCAACATTGATTAATTTTTTGTTTCACGCAGAGGCGCAGAGGTGCAGAGAGTAAGAGTTTAATTTTTTGGTTCGATATACTTTTATTGTAAAATATAAAAGGACTGAAGTCCTTACTACTAACAATGCAGAATCTATTTACTAAACATCGTCTATTCTGGTCTATTATTTTTATGGTTGGTGCTTTGGGATTGACTTTTTTTATCTCTCTTTCTCAAGGTGCTGTTAATTTCAATCTTGTTGATTTTTACCAAGCATTAATTAGAGAAGGCGACCCGATTAAACAAACTATTCTCTGGGATTTACGACTTCCGAGAATTATTGCAGCGATGGTTGTAGGGGCGGCTTTGGGTATGTCTGGCGCACTGTTACAGGGGATGTTGCGTAATAGTTTGGCTGACCCTTTTATCTTGGGAATTTCTGCGGGTGCTGGGTTAATTGTGATTATTATGATTGTTTTGCAGGTGTTCCCTATTGCTATTCCTTTTGCTGCTTGGTTGGGGGCAATTTTGACTTCTGCTCTTGTAATTTTTCTCGGTCGTTCTCCGGGAGGAATTTCTGTAGAAAGGTTGATTTTGGGCGGTGTTGCTGTTAGTGCTTTGTTTGGTTCTGTGCAAAGTACGTTATTATTAATGGCTGAAGATGGTCAGGTACAAATTGCTTTGAGTTGGTTGGTTGGTAGTTTAAATGGTCGCGGTTGGCAAGAAATTTCTACTGCTAGTCCTTATATTATTGTAGCTTTATTATGTGGTTGTTTGTTAGCGCGATCGCTCAATGTTTTGGCTTTGGGTGATGAGTTAACTGTGGGTTTGGGTGTTTCTTTATTACGTTCTCGTTTATTAATTGGTGGTGTGGCTACTTTATTAGCTGCTGGTGCTGTGAGTATTGCTGGTTTAATTGGTTTTGTGGGTTTACTTGTTCCCCATGCTGTACGCTTAATGGTGGGAACTGATAACCGTTTTGTTTTACCTTTTTCAGCTTTAGCTGGTGCTTGGTTATTGATGTTTGCAGATTTATTAGCGCGACTCGGTGCGGTGGAACTTCCTGTTGGTTCGGTAACTGCTTTGTTGGGTTCTCCTCTGTTTATTTGGTTGCTTTATCATCGTTCCGGTGGTTTAGGTTAGAATTACCAATTATCAATTATCAATTATCAATTATCAATTAAAAACTATGCCTTTAGAATTAGAAAATCTCTCTGGTGGTTACACCGCTTTACCCATTGTTAAAGATGTGAATTTGTCTTTGCAAACTGGAGAATGGTTAAGTTTAGTTGGTGCTAATGGTTCGGGTAAGTCTACTTTGTTAAAGTTAGTTAGTCGTATTCTTTTACCTCAAGGTGGTGTGGTTTTACTTGATGGTAAAGCTATTCATTCTCAACCCCCTAATTTAGTTGCTCAAAAGTTAGCTTTTTTACCACAACAACAACCTGTTCCTGCTGGTTTAACTGTGCGTCAATTAGTGAGTTTGGGTAGAACTCCTCATCAACAATGGTGGCAATGGGAGTTAACAGGAAATGATCGGGAAATTGTGGAATCTGCTATTAGTAAAACACAACTTGAAAAATTTAGCGATCGCCTAGTAGAAAATCTCTCTGGAGGTGAAAGACAACGGGCTTTTTTAGCTTTAGCTTTGGCACAAGAACCCAAGGTTTTATTATTAGATGAACCGACAACTTATTTAGATATCAATTATCAACTTCAGTTATTAGAATTACTCAAAAATCTCAATCTCCAACAACAATTAACTATCGTCACTGTTTTACATGAATTAAATTTAGCTGCTCGTTATAGTTCGAGAATTGCTTTATTAAAACAAGGTCAAATTTGGGAAGTTGGTACACCGGAAAATGTGTTAAATCCAAATAATATTTCTGAAGTTTTTGGTGTTGAATCTTTAATTATTCAAACTCCTGTCGGTTTACAGGTTTGTGCAGTTTCATCTTTATAAATTGACAATTGAAAATTGATAATTGACAATTATTGTATTCAATTTTTAAGAGAGCATCCCAATTTGGAAAAAATAACCGCAGCAACACCAAAAACTCTCTTTTTCCTTCTTCCCTTCGGGAACTGCTTCGCAGAACGTGGTTCGTTCATTTCACGTCTTTACCTCGCACAAAAAATAAACTTACACATTTGGGATGCTCCCAGTTTTCAAACCTCTCCTTTCTAGGATAGAAAATAAAAAATTGCCTATTTCCTCTTCTACTCCTGACTCCTGCTATAACTGTCATAATTTATCAACTGTTACAAATTCATAGCCTTTTTGTAATAGTTGGGGAATCAAAATTTTGATAGTTTCTGCTACATCTTGTCCACCACAAACTCCATCATGTAATACTATTAATGATCCATTTTGGACTTGTTTTAAAACTCGGTTAACAACAATAGAAATACCAGGACGCACCCAGTCTTCTGGAACAACACTCCACATTACTGGTCTATAATTCCACTGTTGAAATAATTGTAATGTTTTGGGTGTGAAAAAACCGTTAGGGGGACGTACATCTCTCAGTTGTTGCGGTTGTAATTCACAAGCATTATAAATTGCAATTTGGGTTTTTTCTAAACTCTGTTTCAGTTGAATTTCTGACAGGGTGGGAAATGAATGATGTTCGTAACCATGTAACCCTATCCAATGTCCTCTATCTTTAACAGCTTTAGCAATATCGGGTGAACGGTTAACACAAGCACCTAACCAAAAAAAACTAGCTGTAATGTTGTAATGTTCTAAAACTTTCAATACTTGAGGTGTGTATTGAGGATGGGGTCCATCATCAAAAGTAAGTGCGATATTTTTACTATTACTATCTCCACACCAAAGACAGTGGGGAAAAGTCGGTTGAAGTATGCGGTAAACTATCGGAAATAGAGGTGCAAATTGCATAATTGATAATTGATAATTGATAATTCGTAATTAAGATTTAATTTTTTTCAATTATCATCATGTTAATTAGCCTTGCTAAACTTCCGATATTCCCAAGGATCAACAAATTTTCTATCATTCCAAACTCCTAGCTTTTGCTGTTGTGCTTGTGCTTCTGCTTGTTGGATGATATCTTTACTGGGACACTTGCTTAAATAAGGACGATAAACTTTAGCTAAACCTTCTTCTAACAAAACTTGTTGGATAAAAGTACCATTTTTTAATCGCACTTCTGCAACTTTTCTACCATAGCGATCGCTTTCTATAATATCCAACTTCACGCGATCGCCTGACTGTTTCACCAATTCTTGTACCCGTATTTGTGCTTTTACTCCCCAATTAAATTGATTTATATCCCGAACCCGCCTACTATTTTTTTCTTTGTTGGTGTGAGGTATTTCTGGTGCATCCACACAAGCAAATCTAACTGTAAATTTTTGATCATCTGCACCTCTTAACACCAATGTATCACCATCACTTACCCTTTCTACAACTTCACCAGAGCCAGCAAATAGAATATTACATCCCATCAAACTCACAACAATGAGAACTGCACTTAAAGCAATGATAATTTTTTTAATTAATTTATTCATTTCTCTCACCAAACTATTCAGTTATCAGAATAAGGTAACAGGGAAAAGGTAATTAAAAAATTCTTGTCTTTTGCCTTTTGTCTCGTGCATAGCAATATTACTGATTTGGCAATCCCGGCTGTTAATGTATAAATTTGATACTAAATGAATCGTTGTGAGCAGATAGTTATCATCATAATTTTATATGGTTCAAATCAACGGTATTAGCAACTGCAATCTACGATTCAGCCACTAAATCATAACTTTCATATCAAGATAAGATTATGAAACCTATTCATCCCGCATTTCTCACAAACAATGCGATCGCAATCTATAGAATCCTTATAGAGAAGCGGTTTCGGGCATTTTTCATAGGGCTAATTTTTGACACAGTGTGAAAACCCAGAATCCAGATGTTATAAGGGTTTGAGGATCTTGGTGAGAAATCCGGGTCATCACCATCAGCGTCACGAGGCTGATCAAGAGTTTCAGGAATGCCTCACTCAGTTGGAAGATATCTTACAAGCAAACTGCTCTGAGAATCAAGTGATTTCTGAAGTTGCTCCTAGTAACACTACCAACGATAACAACAGTGACGACACAGACAATATTGATTTAGCTGCTTTAGAAGATGCAGTTGCCGATATTGAAAAATATTTAGCACAAAAGGACAAAAAACCGAAAAATTAAATTGTTAACCTATGAGTTAATTGTCGCTGGGCTTCATATAACATTAAAGCTGCTGCGATCGCCACATTCAAGGATTCTACTCCAGGACTAAGGGGAATTTTAACTTGAGTATCTGCCATTGCGGCTAAATCATCTGACAAACCAGCACCTTCATTTCCCAGTAAAATTAAACTCGGTTTTTGCCAATCTACCTCCCAATAAGTTAAACTGGCAGTTGGTAAAGTAGCAATTACCTGCATTCCCCCTTGCTGGCATTGTTGGACTGTTGCTTTTAAATCTTCACTTACTGCCTTATTTAAGCGAAACCACTGCCCCGCAGAAGCACGTAAAACTTTAGGGTTATCTAAATCAACACTATCATCACTCAACCATAAACCAGACGCACCCGCAGCGGCCGCAGTTCTAATGATCGTTCCCAAATTACCAGGATCTTGCAAAGTTTCCACAGCCAAAACTAACCCCCTCACAGGAACTTGGTTTTCCTGTTCACCCCGTTTTGCAGTCGCTACAACACCATCTGGTTGTACTGTGGTTGCCATCCCTGCTAAAACTTCTGTAATCACAATTTCTGCCCGTTTACACCGACTACAAGCCACCTCCCATAATTGAGGATGTGCTTGTTCCCATTGCGGAGTACAACACACAGTTTCTAAAGGATAGTTAACCGCACAAGCTTCTTCTAACAAGTGGGTCCCTTCCAATAAAAATAATTGTTGTTTATGCCTCTCTTTGGTAGAGTGCAACTTACGAATCTGCTTAACTAGGGGATTTTGTAAACTGGTCAACACGATTTTAGATTTTAGATTTTGGATTTTAGATTAATCTAAAACCCAATATGTTGATAATGCGGAACCCGGGACTTGAACCCGGAAGCCTTGCGGCACTAGAACCTGAATCTAGCGCGTCTGCCAATTCCGCCAGTTCCGCTGGCATTTATTATTTTATCACCAATTTCCTATTATTGCGTAAATCTTGAAAATTGTCAATATAATTCTTTATAGGGAATAGGTGACTGGGGACTGGGGAATGGGGACTGGGGAATGGGGACTGGGGACTGGGGAAGATTAATAACTCAATACTCAATACTCAATGCCCAATCCCCAATGCCCAATGCCCACAGAAAGAAAATGTAGACAAGTCAATTCTTTACTGTAGAATCGAAACCAACTTCAAACCTTTATTGTTACTTATTTTTTGGAGGTAGATTTATTAATTCTTCTAGCAGCTTACCAGATGGCAAGTTGTCACCTGAAGCAGACTCCTCAGTCTTGCAAATTTGTGGTGGACATTCTTTGCAAGGTCATGTAAGAATCAGCGGGGCAAAAAATTCAGCATTAGTGATCATGGCTGGAGCTTTGCTTTGTTCAGGAGATTGTCGGATTCGCAATGTCCCCTTATTAGCGGATGTAGAACGCATGGGTCAAGTTTTATCCGCTTTAGGTTTGTCCTTGACCAGACAAGGGGATATTTTAGATATCAATGCCAAGGATATAACTACATCTAAAGCACCCTATGAATTAGTTACCCAACTGCGAGCCAGTTTTTTTGCGATCGGTCCAATTTTGGCGCGACTGGGTGTAGCACAAATGCCATTACCGGGGGGTTGTGCTATTGGTGCGAGACCAGTTGATTTGCACGTCCGAGGACTGCAAGCAATGGGGGCAGAGGTGCAAATTGAGCATGGTATTTGTAATGCCTACGTTCCCGGTAGCAATAACAGATTGAAAGGAGCGAAAATTTACTTAGATACTCCCAGCGTTGGTGCAACCGAAACCTTAATGATGGCAGCTACCTTGGCTGATGGGGAAACCATTATTGAAAATGCAGCCAGAGAGCCAGAAGTGGTGGATTTAGCTAACTTCTGTAATTCAATGGGAGCAAAAATTCAAGGTGCAGGTACAAGTACCATTACCATTGTTGGTGTGGAAAAATTACATTCTACCGACTATAGTATTATTCCTGATCGCATTGAAACAGGAACTTTTTTAGTCGCTGGCGCAATCACTCGTTCAGAACTGTTACTGTCTCCCGTAGCACCGGATCATTTAATTCCCGTCATTGCCAAGTTGCGGGATATTGGCATACCTATTATTGAGGAAGGTTCAGACTGTTTGCGAGTTTTACCAGCCGAAAAACTCAAAGCTACAGATATTGATACTTTACCCCATCCGGGATTTCCCACAGATATGCAAGCGCCATTTATGGCATTGCTGACTTTAGCTGAAGGTGACAGTATCATTAACGAATCTGTGTTTGAAAATCGTCTGCGCCATGCTTCTGAGTTAAACCGCTTGGGGGCAGATATTCGCGTTAAAGGTAATACTGCCTTTGTTCGCGGCGTGCCAATGTTATCCGGCGCACCAGTCATAGGTACAGACTTACGAGCATCCGCAGCTTTAGTCATAGCTGGACTAGCAGCAGAAGGAAAAACCACTATTCAAGGACTAAAACACCTAGATCGTGGTTATGACAGATTAGATATGAAGTTACAGCAACTGGGAGCAAAAATTATTCGAGTCAATGAAGTATCGGCAGATGCTGAATTACATTCAAATAATCAAACTTCGTCAGCTTCTGCATCTATCTAGGGTCTAGGAGTCAGGAGTCAGGAGGAGTCAGGAGTCAGAATATTTGAGCTATTCCTAAGCTAACGATTTTCTAGACAAAGCTATACTTATCAATTGACAATTGACAATTGTTTCATTCCAGGCTGAAAACTCCCCTTTCCAGGGTAAAAAAGCCAAAAATTCCGCTTGCTGTTAACTGATAGCTGAATGCTTACCCCAAAACAAAAATACCCCCCATTTCTGGAGGGTATTTTCTTATTTAACTAAGTTTATTAAAACCAGTTTCAGATTAACCGTTGATTGCAGGAGCAGTCAAAGCAACGGGAGCAACTTCACCAGCAGCTAAGTCTAAGGGGAAGTTGTGAGCGTTACGCTCGTGCATTACTTCCATACCTAAGTTAGCGCGGTTGATTACATCTGCCCAAGTACCGATTACACGACCTTGAGAGTCAATGATGGATTGGTTGAAGTTGAAACCGTTCAAGTTGAACGCCATTGTGCTTACACCCAACGCTGTGAACCAGATACCAACTACTGGCCAAGCAGCCAAGAAGAAGTGTAAGGAACGGCTGTTGTTGAATGAAGCGTATTGGAAAATCAAGCGACCGAAGTAACCGTGTGCTGCAACGATGTTGTAGGTTTCTTCTTCTTGACCGAATTTGTAACCGTAGTTTTGAGATTCGGTTTCGGTTGTTTCACGAACCAAGGAAGATGTTACCAAAGAACCGTGCATTGCTGAAAACAGTGAGCCACCGAATACACCAGCCACACCTAACATATGGAAGGGGTGCATCAAGATGTTGTGTTCTGCTTGGAACACGATCATGAAGTTGAATGTACCGGAGATACCTAAAGGCATACCATCGGAGAAAGAACCTTGACCGATGGGGTAGATCAAGAATACTGCGGTTGCTGCTGCCAAAGGTGCAGAGAAAGCTACACAGATCCAAGGACGCATACCCAAGCGGTAAGAAAGTTCCCATTCACGACCTAAGTAGCAAGCTACACCGATCAAGAAGTGGAAAATTACCAACTGGTAAGGACCACCGTTATACAACCACTCATCTAAGGAAGCTGCTTCCCAAATGGGGTAGAAGTGTAAACCGATAGCGTTAGAGGAAGGAACAACTGCACCAGAGATGATGTTGTTTCCGTAGATTAAAGAACCTGCAACGGGTTCACGGATGCCGTCGATGTCAACGGGAGGAGCAGCGATGAATGCGATGATGAAGCAAGTGGTTGCTGCTAACAAGGTGGGGATCATTAATACACCGAACCAGCCGATATATAGGCGGTTGTTGGTGCTGGTGATAAATTCACAAAAACGATCCCATACGTTGGCGCTTTGGCGCTGTTGAATGGTTGTGGTCATTTTATGAGTGCGATGTTTTCGTTATTTAAAAACACAGGTAATTTTTTCCTGATGCTATAAACTTAGCATAAGTTTACGAGTTTTGTAACATTGATTATTTTATTAAAATTTATAAAAGTAATAACTTTTACTTATTAAGTGTACAAAACTTGAGATTTGTTTAATTAGGGGATGCTGAATAAATGTAAAATCTAGATAAATCAATGGATTGAGGATGGTGAAAATTAAAATTGTGCAAGGTTTTAGGTACTGTGAGCCTAAAAAAGCTTGCCCTTTGTTAGTGTTTGCACTTGTAAGTCCCTAAAAATCAAAGTAAATATAAGGTAAACTGCCTTCAGGAGCTAGTAACCAAACGGCGTAGAAACATAAAGGTACAAAAACAAGTTTTATCGGCCAACTCAACTCTAATTTCATGCCTCGTTTAAAGCCATAAGCTATACTCATGACAACAGCGATCAACACCAATGACCATGTTAGTTGGTGAGGAGTGCTGTTTAAGGCTTCGACATAGACTTTTTCAATAAACTGTGCATCCGCACTATGACCCCAAAGGTTTTGTATAACTAAAGCAGAATCTTGGATGTTGGGGAGACGAAACCAGATCCAAGAGGTGAAAACCATCAACTGGGTTAACAACCAAGCGAAAATTATACCGACAGGGTTGTGCCAAAATAGGTAAAGAATTTTTGAGCGATCGCTCATAGCATCTGTGAGACGATGAACAGCTAAGGCCAAACCATGCAACGCACCCCACACTACAAAACCCCACGCAGAACCATGCCAAATACCAGCTACTATCATCACGATAAATAAATTTAAGCAGGTACGCATCAAACCACGGCGAGAACCACCCAAAGGAAAGTATAGATAGTTACGTAACCAGTCACCCAAAGTTATATGCCAACGTCGCCAAAAACCGGCAATACTGGTACTGAAGTAAGGAGAATCGAAATTCTCTGGTAAAACTAAACCAAATAGTAAAGCAGTACCACGGGCAATATCTACATAACCGTTAAAATCTAAATATAATTGCAAGCCATAAGCAAAGGTAGCTAACCATAAATCTGTGCTACCTGCTCTTGGTAAATTACCAAAACATAAATCTACAAAAATTCCCAAATTATCAGCTATAATACCTTTTTTAACAGCACCCCTAGCGATTAACCATAAAGCTTCTGATAGTCTATCAATATTAGGCAATTTTAGAGTATTAAGTTGAACTGCTAAGTTATGGTAACGGGTAATTGGTCCAGAAATTAATTTAGCAAAAAATAATTTATAGGCAGCGAATTTCAAAAATTGTTCAGTAGCCGGCGCACCACGATAAATATCTATTAAATAAGCAATACACTCAAAGGTAAAAAAGGAAATTCCCAAGGGTGTCACTAATTTAAATGGTGCATCTGGAGAATTTAAATTGATATCAAATATCCATTTAAATATGACAGGTAGATATTTAAAACCTAATAACAAACCAACATTTAAAATAATTCCAAACCATAAAATTTTCAGACGGTTAAGATTCCAATCAGATTGAGCAATTTGCCACTCTTCATTAGAAAGTTGCCAGTCTTGGAAATGTTTACCTGGTGAGGTATTTTTACCTATTTCCAAGCCTATACGAAAGTTAAGAAAAGTTAGTACCAACAGTAGAGGCAGGTATTGAATATTCCAAGATGAGTAGAATAGAATACTAGCTATAAGTATTGTCCATAATCTTAACTTTTGCTCGCTTACAGTCCAGTAAATCCCCAGGATACTCAGCAAAAAAAGCGCGTAAAAAGGTGATATAAATTTCATTTTTTGGTTATTATTTATTAGTTATTATTTATTAGTCATTAGTTATTATTTATTAGTCATTAGTTATTATTTATTAGTCACCAATCACCAATCACCAATTATTTAAAACTCCAGGGTATCATCGGATCAATAGCCAACCTTTTAGAGACTTCATAAGCCCCATAGCGGTTGAGATGACTGGGGTCAGAAAAGTAGTCATGTGCTTTGAGCCAGATTTGGCTTAAATCGCGGTAGATAAAATTGCTATTAGTAGTGGAAACATCTAACATATATTTTTGAAATTCCTGCTCATATTTTGACCGTGCTGGGTCTAAATAATCTCCTGTCAAGGGCATATTGACAAATACTAATGATATTTGTTTATCCTTGGTAAACTCTATCATTGATTTTAAGGATTCGTCTTGCTCACCTGCTAATTGAAAATCTTTATAGTCATTGTCATAAGCTCCAGCTACTCTGGGATGGTTTTGATAATATGTAGCAGGATTAAAACGAATAGATAAGGGCAAGAATCCATCAAAATCAACTGCTGCCTGGGAATTTTGATCCTGTGTATCGCTGGTCAATTCGGTTTTTGAGTTGACTTGCTGAGAGTTATTAATAACTGGTAAATAGTTAAGTTGTTTTTGCAATAAAGCCTTGATTTGTACCCGATTTTCATAGCTGGCAGATATACCAACTAAAGCTTGATTTAAAAAATCATTAGCTGCTTGATAACTATTAAAATTTACTGATGTATCTTGAATTTGCTCATTTTTTTCTGAATTTTCTGCTTGATTGGATGAATGATTGTCGACAGGCTGTGTGGCTCTTTTCAATACTGCTTCATAGCCTTTGGAAGCAGCAATAGCATTAAAAGTGATATCTTCACGATCACTATTGAAAGCTCTAGAACCATCTGCCCAAATAATCATTTTTGGTAATTCCGAGGGTTGTAAAAGTCGACGAATGATAAATTCTACAACTTGGGCTGTAGCACCATTAACACCAAAATTAAATACGTCAACTTTGGGATAACCCTGAGCGGCCAAGGCTTGATAAAGGGCAACAGGATCAACTCCTCTCAAAGCACGAGAAGAACCGATAATTAGGACATCTGGTGGCTTTCCATCTGTTGCTAGACGCTGTTTATAAAGTGCGAATTGTTCATCTAATTGCCTAGTATTAAAACTGGGTAAATTTGATCTTGCGGCTAAGAGAATAGCAGTAGCATTGGCTTTTAGTTTTAATGGAGAGGCTGAGAGATTTGTTGATGGGGTATCATCAGCTTGGGTAAATGCAGAAGCATTAAAAGCAGAATTACCAAACTGAGAATATGTTGCGTTGTTATTGCTGGTAAAAAATGTTGTTCTTTGACCTTGATTTTTTTCTGATGTTAAAGAGACCGGAGACTGTGAGGATGGTGATGTTAAAACACCAGTAACTTTGGGTGTATTTTGTCCAATCTTAGTAGTAACGTAACCTAACATCCAATCACTTTTGACTACGAGTATTAATCCCAAAGCTACCCAGATGAGACTTCCCCAGAGTCCTTGTTCATCGGGATTTTGCTCAGTTGATTGGTTAGTTGCTGTAAACAGTTGGCTTGCTAAAAGTAACTTTCTGACTTGTTGATGAGCGGTTTCCAGCCAATCTTGTGTTACTTCAGTTACCAAGTTTTGAAATTCCTGAGTTGTTAAATCAGGACGCAAAATTGGCTCGTTGGTTTCCTTAGGCAGTAAATCACTGACATATTCTACCGTAGCTGCAAATTCGGGTGTAGCTTCTGGTACTAATCTGTGGCGATGTCCAAAATCAACCCCGTGATGCCAAACAGGTTCAGTATCACCGGCACGACGACCATAAACTCTCACACCAGTAACGCCGACAATACTGAGTTGACGAATAAATTGGGTGACTTTGCTGGCTACTTGCTGGCGTTTGGGACAATTGGGCGCATCACACATAATGTGTAGTAAATCACCCTTAGGCAGTAAGAGGACGCGGATGCCGCCTGTTTTTAACCGCCAATCCATATCCTGATTTAACAGGCGTTCCAGTAGGAAAATGATTGCTGGTTCGTCTCCAGCAGTACCTAATTCTAGGGTGGGTGTTGCTAAAGCGGTATGTTGTGCAGCGGGTAAAGATAACCAGTCTACCCAAGCAGGTTGTTTATCTTCTGTTTTTTGTCCGTAGACAGCAGCGGCCAGAATACCTTGGGGGGCGATTTTTTCTAACTGAGAGATAATTAAAGGTAAACAAGCTTCCTTTTCTGGTGCAGGAGAATTTTTTAAAGGATCAACTGCTGGAGTACAAAAGATATGTAAGGTAAATTCTTTTAAAGAAGCTTGAACGGTAACTTGGAAATCTAATAAAACTTCAGTTAACAAACGAGCGATCGCTTGTATATCTCCCCAACGCGCCCATTCTTTGAGCATGGTTTCCGGTGGGGTTAAATCCACCCTTAACCGCCAATCTGGCTCACTTTCACCCCTAACTTGGGAGACAATAACAGCATCTTGATAACCTGCCAGCTTGAGATGTCGCAACTGTTGGGCTACTGGTTCAGCTAATAATGTAGCATCAGGACTATAAGTTGATTGGCAAAATATCCAGAGACGATTACCTGTTTTCTGGGATTTGGCTTTAGACTCGTAGGGTTTGCTTTTAACTTGTACTGCTACACCCAACTTACTCAAATTTTCACTCAGATAACGAGCGATCGCATCGGGGTTGCCTTGACGTGCCAAACTTTCATTAGAGACGATCAGCGCCCCACCAGGTAGTCTGGATTTTTTGGTTTCTAATAAAAGTGCTTGTTCTGCTTGCTCTAGATGTCGATCTAATTGATTTAAATAGACTCTATGACACCATTGAGGACGATGTTCTCCTTTCTTTCGACCATAGACCAATACTTGGTATATTGAGGATTGTTCCTCATTTGTGAGACTATCTAAATCTGTTTGTCCAAGTGCTTGCAACAAGTCATAGAGTGTGTGCCAACGTTTTGGACAATCTGTACCTTCACAAAGGATATGCAGGTCGTTTCCTAGCAACCGGACTTTCACCCCGAAAGTGCTGATTCCTGTTGCTTGGCTTACCCACTGCACTAAGGTTTGCTGGCGATCTAGTAATAATGTTTTCATTATGAAGTTAACTTTAACAGGAAGCGAGTATTGGGGGATTTTGCCTGTACTTGTAAACTAGAACCATAGATTTATCACATTTTGCAGTTTTTTTTTAACAATTTTGTTACCATTGGAGCTTGCAAAATCGGCAAAGATAGTCTTACAAGGTTGCACGTCCTCTCAAGATTGAGTTTTGCGTCTATTTTACTCATCTGGCCATCATCAAGAATTAGCAATGTCATCTGTAACCCAACACCCATCACCCACCCCCGGATTAAATTTGCTCTTTTTTAGTATTCCCCAATCTGGTCTCTTACAAATAGCTACAGTATCTATGCTACTGCTACTTGTAGCAGATAAAGCAACAGGTCAGGGACTAGCAGCTTTAGGAGAAGCTAGTGAAGAGGTATTTAGAGGCGATCGCCTCCCTATTCTCAACTTTCCAGATCAAGAGGAATGATAAGTAGGCAGGAGGCAGAATAATTTTAGATTTTAGATTTTAGATTTTAGATTTTAGATTGGAGTGGACAAAAACAATCCAAAATCCTTTCATCCAAAATCCAAAATTGTATCCCCAGTCACCAGTCACCAGTCACCAGTCCCCAATCACCCCCTACAGCAACAACCAAAAAACTAAAATTGTAGGCATTAATTGGCTTTACTAGAGCAAAGAATATGAGTTCTATTTTATACTCTTCCTCGCCATCAGCGAATATCTACCCTATGTCTGAATTATTTTTACGTCATCGTCTACAGATAGTAGAAGAATTGTGGGAGTCGGTGTTGCGGCAAGAATGCGGCCAAAAAATGGTGGATCTATTACGGCAGTTGCGTGATTTGTGTTCACCGGAAGGACAAGCTACCAATGATCAAGCCTCGTCAGCTGTGGAACTGATTGAACAGCTAAATATTAACGAGGCCATTCGTGCTGCTCGTGCTTTTGCTCTTTATTTTCAATTGATTAATATCATTGAGCAGGAATATGAACAAAAGCAACAGTTAAGCCGCTATTCTGACTCAGACAGCATAGATCAGGAAAATATTCCCAATATTGTTTATTCGACTAACCAACGAGAAGACGACTTACCCGTTACTAAGTCATGGGGAGGAAATGCCATATCTCACAGTTGGACTGATACAACACCAGCTACACAAAAAGGTACATTTGCAGCTTTATTTCCTCTATTATTCAAACTGAATGTACCACCCCAGCAAATTCAGCGTTTAATTTCGCAACTAGATATTCGGTTGGTTTTCACTGCACACCCCACAGAAATTGTCCGCCACACGATCCGGGATAAGCAGCGACAAGTAGTAAGTCTTCTGCAACAGTTGGATAATGTGGAAACCCGTTCTGGTGGGTATCCTTGGGAAGCAGCAGAGGTAAAAGAGAGATTATTAGAAGAAATCCGTCTATGGTGGCGCACTGATGAATTACATCAGTTTAAACCAACTGTATTGGATGAAGTAGATTATGCTTTACACTACTTTCAAGAAGTGTTATTTGATGGTATTCCCCAACTTTACAAACGCCTCAAATACTCTCTAAAACAAACATTTCCTTGGTTAGAACCACCCAGTAAAAATTTCTGTTCTTTTGGTTCTTGGGTAGGTTCAGATAGAGACGGAAACCCATCGGTAACACCGGAAGTAACTTGGAAAACCGCTTGTTATCAGCGGAAGATGGTTTTGGAAAGATACATTCAATCAGTGAAACAACTGATTGAATTGTTAAGTGTGTCAATGCACTGGAGTGATGTACTTCCAGATTTGTTGGAGTCGTTAGAGTTAGATCAATCTATTTTGAGTGATGTCTACGATGCGCTGGCTTTGCGTTATCGTCAAGAACCTTATCGCTTAAAATTGGCTTATGTGTTAAGAAGGCTGGAAAATACCCGCGATCGCAATCTGGCTTTATATAATCGGGAAACACCAAGCAATGAAGATTCTCCCATGTATCGTTCTGGGGCGGAATTTTTAGCGGAACTGCGATTAATTCAACGCAATTTGACGGAAACAGGTTTAAGTTGTGGAGAATTAGATCATCTCATCTGTCAGGTAGAAATTTTCGACTTTAATCTTACCCAGTTAGATATTCGTCAAGAATCATCTCGTCATTCTGATGCGCTCAATGAGATTCTTGAATACTTGCAGATTTTACCCCAATCTTATCACGAACTATCCGAAGCACAAAGGGTAGCTTGGTTAACGGGAGAACTGCAAACCAGACGGCCGTTAATTCCCGCAGAATTACCATTTTCGGAAAAAACTAATGATGTAATTGAAACTTTCCGGGTGGTGCGATCGCTACAACAAGAATTTGGCATTAACATCTGCCAAACTTACATTATCAGTATGTGCCGGGAAGTTAGCGATGTTTTGGAAGTTCTGCTGTTAGCGAAAGAAGCGCGGTTATTTGATCCAGCGATCGCTGTAGGAACTATCAGAGTTGTACCGCTATTTGAAACTGTAGAAGACTTACAACGCTCTAGAAGCGTGATGCGGCAATTGTTTGAACTACCATTGTATCGTGCCTTTTTAGCTGGAGGTTATGAAGCAACCAACCCAGAAAATACCTCTTCCCATACCACCCTCAACCCCAACTTACAAGAAGTAATGTTAGGGTATTCTGACAGTAACAAAGATTCAGGGTTTTTAAGCAGTAACTGGGAAATTCATAAAGCCCAAAAATCACTGCAAAAAATCGCCGAAGAATACGGTTTAAACCTGCGAATTTTCCACGGACGGGGTGGATCGGTAGGTCGTGGTGGTGGACCTGCTTATGAGGCAATTTTGGCTCAACCAGGACATAGTATTAATGGACGGATCAAGATTACTGAACAAGGGGAAGTTTTAGCTTCTAAATATTCTTTGTTGGATCTAGCTTTGTATCACATTGAAACTATTACCAGCGCAGTGGTCCAAGCTAGTTTGTTAAAAACCGGGTTTGATGATATTGAACCTTGGAACGAGATTATGGAAGAATTAGCTCATGCGTCGCGTCAACATTATCGGGCGCTCATTTACGAACAACCCGATTTTATCGACTTCTTCCATCAAGTTACCCCCATCGAAGAAATTAGCCAACTGCAAATTAGCTCCCGTCCAGCGCGACGACCATCTGGTAAAAAGGATTTAAGCAGTTTACGAGCAATTCCTTGGGTATTTAGTTGGACACAAACCCGATTTTTGTTACCTTCCTGGTATGGTGTGGGTACAGCTTTACAGGAGTTCTTGAACGAGCAACCGGAAGAACACTTAAAATTAATGCGTTACTTTTATGTCAAATGGCCTTTCTTCAAAATGGTGATTTCTAAAGCAGAAATGACATTGGCAAAAGTAGACATAGAAATGGCGCGTCATTACGTACAGGAATTGTCTAACCCAGAAGACAAACCTCGCTTTGAGAAAGTGTTTGAGCAAATTGCTAGTGAGTTCTATCTCACCAGGGATTTAGTCTTAAAAATCACTGGACACCAAAAACTTTTAGACGGTGATCCGATTTTGCAGCGTTCAGTACAGTTACGTAATGGAACTATTGTACCGTTAGGATTTATCCAAGTTTCTCTACTTAAACGGCTTAGACAGTACAAGAACAGCACCACCCCAGGAGTAATTCACTCTCGTTACAGTAAAGGAGAGTTACTGCGAGGAGCATTGTTAACTATTAATGGTATTGCCGCAGGAATGAGAAATACAGGCTGAAGAAGGTGACAGGTGACAGGTGACAGAAAGAAAGAGTGTAAGAGAAGATATTTTTACTTATCCCAATCCCCCCATATCACCAGTCCCCAGTCCCCAGTCCCCAGTCCCCAGTCCCCAGTCCCCAAACACCATGATTAAAAAACGCATTCTAATTTGTACTTTTGTAGCCCTATCATCCGGCTTTTTTGGTGGTTTGATGGCGGCACAAATTACTTCCATGTTGCATAACCAAAAATGTCAAACTCAAGGCTGGGGTTTCCAGCAAGTTTGTAATGTAGTAGTCACACCTGGAGCAATTTGGCAGGGTAGTATAGCGGGAATATGGACAGGTACAATATTAGGGGCGTTTGTTGGCGGGTCAATAGTACGTAAAAGTTATTAGTAATTTGGTAATGGGTAATGGGTAATGGGTAATTGGTAATTGGTAATTGGTAATTGGTAATTGGAAAACATAAAATTGATTACCCAGTCACCAGTCACCAGTCACCAGTCCCTACCAGTCCCCAGTCCCTATTCCATTGGAGTAGTAGATGATTGCAGACTGCTTAAAGATTGCCAAGTATTGGTGCTAGTATCAAAACATCGCCAATTTCCCTTCCGTTCGTCTTTATAACAAAATAACGTGCGATCGCGGTCATCAAAATTATCAGTTAAAAAATATACCATTCCTCGAAATGGATAAGTTTTACGACTCAGGCGCTTTGCTACGGCTTGATTCGGACATTCTACGATAAAAACGGATTCTCCATTGATTTTAGCGAGGGAGAAAATACACATCCGCAAAATTGCTCTCAGCCAACTTTCAGAATTCTCGAAGTAATCGTCGATAATTTTGTTAGTTAGAGCTTGTTCGAGGCTGCGGTCTTTGTTACGAGGAGTGTGGGCATCAGACATAGCATCACCTAAAAATGGCTATACCGCTGGTTCGAGATTAAACTAAAATTTCCCAAAGTGGCAAGTCTCAATAGGTGACAGGTGACAGGTGACAGGTGACAGCGAAGAGGCAGGGGAGGTAGGGGAAGATTAATAACCCAATGCCCAATGACCTGGTAATATATACCTATAAACTTGAGAATTTAATAGCCATGACGACTGAAACTAATGTAAAAAATCAAGCTACTACAGGTGCTGATGCTGTTGATGTGGCGATCGCACAAGGAATTGATTTTGATGGTTCTCCTATTCCTGCTGCTAAGTTGGAACTGTATAATCAAGTCATGGGCTTAGAAGCTGGTAGACAACGCAGTGGTGTATCTAATACTATGCGTTCTCGTATCGTTCGCATTGGTGCAAAGCATATTCCCCAAGCTGAGTTAGACGCAAAGCTGGTTGCTGCTGGTTTTGCTCCTTTGAAAGAAAAAGAAATTGCCTTTTTCTATGGCGGTAAGTAATTTTTCCTGTTGATAAAAGCAAGAGGCGTTTTATGGAACGTCTCTACAAAAATTTATAATAATCACAATTATTGCTATCTTCAATTTTCTGGAATTAGGGTAAATTTAAAGTAATCTTATATTTTCGACTCAGGAGTTTAATTGATGGATATACTCATTGAATCGACAAAGGATTTTGAAGCTGATTTAGAAAAATTTACCGATACAGAGAAGTTTAGAATTATTAAGGAAATGAATCGGAATTTTGAACTTCTTTCATCTAATAATAATTCTTTAAATAATTCTTTTTATGAACATAGCGAACAACTCAGAAACATTAAACTAAATCATGACTATGATTCTACTATATATTGTCTCAAAATTAACGATCAACAAAGAATAATTTTAACTATTGATGATGATCCGATTTTTGGGTGTATTTTAATTACTTTATTTAGATTAGTGGATCGAGAAAATGCCCAAAAAGCTTACAATGCAGTTACAGAGATGATTTATCAAGATTTCACGGTAGAAGAAAATCAAGATTTAGAAATTCAGTGTTGTTAATGGCACAAATTAAACCTCTGTTAGATGAATATGGTGTCATTCATGAAGCAATGAAAATTCTTCCAGAATATCTGAAAATTGATTTTCTGGAAGCTTTAGCTGAGTTAGAAGATAATGAATGTCACAGAACTAGAACTTTTCCAAAAACTAGATTACATAAGGTAGCGGGTATTAAACAAGCTATTTACCGTGCGGATATTAATAAAATATCAGGGTGGCGGATTCATTTACAATATATTGATGGAAAAATTCACCTCAAAGATATTATTAATGGTCAACATCATGATAATGTGATGCTGGTGATTAAGTTGAAAAAGGATAGATATGATTGATAATTGATAATTGATAATTGACAATTGGTAATTGGTAATTGGTAATTGGTAATTGATAATTGACAATTGGTAATTGATTCTAGCCTAAAATGCTATCAACGGTAATTTTAATTTCTGGAAATGCGAGAATATCTAAAATTTCACCACGTTGAAAGGTTTTGATTTTACTATAAGTATTTTCTGTAGGTTGACGATAAACGATAATTTTTTGTTCGATGATATCAACTAGCCAAACTTCTACAATACCATTAGCTGCATAAAGGGGAATTTTGATATCTCGATCATATTCAAAACTACTATCTGCAACTTCTATTAATAAGAATACATCCGATGGTTGGGGATGTGCAGATTCATAAAAATCTTCACGGGGTTTCAGTAACGCTATGTCTGGTTGCGGTTCGGAAAAATTATCTAAAGTTATGGGGTTTTGTACAGCAACAATTACTCTTTTACCTAGTAACTGTGAAAAAATAGAGTTTAAACGATTTACACAAGATGCGTGTTTTCTTCCAATTGGTGACATTTCAATTATTTCTCCGTTAATTAATTCCACTCTATCATCTTCTGTTAATATTCCTGCTTCATTCATTTGGTGATATTCTGTAACTGTGAAACGTCTGGTTAATAATTTAGTAGACATAGTTCACTCTCTTTGTTGATGATATTGGTTAATTATTGCTATAATTTGTTTCTATAATTATTTTGTTCCTAAAATACTATCAACGGTAATTTTAATTTCTGGAAATGCGAGAATATCTAAAATTTCACCACGTTGAAAGGTTTTGATTTTACTATAAGTATTTTCTGTAGGTTGACGATAAACAATGATTTTTTGTTCGATGATATCCACTAACCAAACTTCTACAATACCATTAGCTGCATAAAGTGGAATTTTTATATCTCGATCATATTCAAAACTGCTATCTGCAACTTCTATTAATAATAATACATCCGATGGTTGAGGATGTGCAGATTCATAAAAATCTTCACGGGGTTTAAGTAATGCTATGTCTGGTTGGGGTTCGGAAAAATTATTCAAATTGACGGGATTTTGAGAATCAACTATTGCTAATGGAAGCAACAATTGAGACAATGTACTAATTAATCTTCTTACACAACTTGCGTGTCTTCTTCCAATGGGTGACATTTCAATAATTTCTCCGTTAATTAATTCTACTCTATCATCTTCTGTTAAAATTCCTGCTGCATTCATTTGATGATATTGTTCAACTGTGAAACGTCTGGTTAATAGTTTAGTAGACATAGTTCACTCTCTTTTTTGGTGATATTTATAGTAATTTCCATTCAAGTGAAGTACAAGTATTAGTAATTAAACGCAGATGGACGCAGATAAACGCAGATAATTTTGTACTTCATTAGAATAGGAAACGGTATATCAATTCTAGCATTTATTGGTTTTTTAAGAGATAGATCCCCGATTGATTTCATAATTCAGGGATCTGGAAAGGTTTTGATTTTGCTGAAAGCTGATTAGTGATTACTGATTACTGATAGCTAAATGCTTACAAATAATCAAAAAATACTTCTGGTACTAATCTTAATTCTCCTGATTTAAACTTCTCAATTTCTACCCATAAAGCGCGATGTTTCTTTTCTGGTGTTTCGGAAAAAGTTAAACTTTCAATTTGGTAAAATTTCGGATCTGCAAAGTCGCATTGATAAAGTTGGATGATTTCATGTCCTTGTTTACCATCGAATATAAACAGGTTTTCGATACAATTTAAATAACGAATGTTGGTTAAATCAGCTTGTATTTCTTCTTGAAATTCTCGTTCCAATGCTATGCGACTGGTTTCACCAAATTCTACTCCTCCACCTAAAGCACGATAAAATGTTGATTGTTTTGTCGGATCATATCCTTCAGAAACAAAGATTCTGTCACCGTCTTTAATTAATGCTAAAACTATGACTCTAATTTCACCTGGTTTATTCATTGTTGTGAGTAATTGTTGTTATTTGAATTATTAATTATCGTAAATGGAATAAGCGCGAGTTTCACTATCTTCTACTGGCCAATCTTCGTTTTCACCACCTAAATATAATGCTTCTATGGTGACGTATTCTTCACTTAATTGAGTGAGGGCGTTGATGAGAATATCTAAGGCGATCGCATCACTTGTTCCTAAATCAAACCAGCATCTTCCCCATTCCCCTTCATATTCAAATTCTCCCATGTTGTGCATTAAAGCTAACATACTTTGATCATAACCTTGGTTGTCATAATCCATGTAGCTTAAATCCAAACCTGTTTCTTGAACTTGCAAGTTTTCAGCGTTGAAACCTCCTAGTTTACCTAAATAAAACCAGGAGTTAAACACTTCTTCTACATATTGTTTTTCTTGTTGGGAAGGAATGGTACTAAATTTGATCCAGAACCAAACGTCAAAGGGATTAAATTCGCGGAATTGAATGTACATTTTTGGTGATTGGTGATTGGTGATTGGTGATTGGTGATTGGTGATTGGTGATTGGGACAAATTATTACTGTAATCACTAATGACTAATAACCAATAACTAATTACTCATGACTAAATTATCATATATTATTTAGTCGGTTTTTAGCCTGGTTGCGTTCGGATTCAATTTGTCTGACTAGACTAGCAGGAAGTTGGGATTTTTTGGTTAACGCTTTTTCAAAATATGCGATCGCTTCTTTAACCAAATTCTGACTTTTATCCTGTTTACCTTGTAAGTACAGTATTTGCGCTTTCAGATAATAAATTTCTGGGTTGTCAGAGGTGTTTTTCAAAGCACGATTTACATAATCTAATGCTTGGGGATATTTTTTCAAATCCCTATACGCTAAAGCAATACCCCTATCTACTAAATATCCAGGTGCTGCATTTTGTTCCAGTTGTTCAATCGCTTGATCAGGACTAATAAAAGGCAAATTCACGGCTAACATTAAGTTCATATAGCCTTTAATTAAATTTAACTCTGGATCATTGGCATTAATGGCTTCTGCTCTATCTAAATATTCATACACTCTTGTTAACCTAGTAAATGCCTTTGATGCACCATTAACCGTACCTTCACGGGTAAGAATAACAGCACCTTCTAAAAAATTGCCTACTCCAGTGTATAAATTACCACGTAATTGGTTAGTAGCAATCAACTTTTGTCCAGCTTCTAAAGTCTTTTTGCTGTACTTCTCCAAATTAACCAAATCTTGATTAGTATAAGCTAAAGATGCTTTTAAAGCATAAGCTAAAGGTTCATCGGGTTCATCAGCGATCGCTTTTTTCAGGTGATCCTCTGCAACAGGATAATTTCCTTGTTGGAAAATCGCTGTAAACGCTGCTTCCGTGCGATCGCCAATTTTATGAGGTTCACTACTGCGAAATGGATCACCCGCTAATGAGGGATTTACCCACAAATTTAAGATTAACGTAGTAGCAAAAGCAACTTTAGAAACCAGAGGAAAACCCAAAAGATGTTTAGACATAATAAAACACAGAATTATTACAATTGAACTTGTCGTATGTATTACTGAAAATCAAAAAATGCTTAACCAAAAAACGCTTCTGTATTGGCAAAAAAAATCCAAAAAAATCCCAAAAAAATCCCAAAAAAATCAAATTTATCTAGACTCTTGAAAATTCATGAGGTTTCCTCGCTGATTGTAGCGATTTTTTGTGTAATTCTGTCAAAATAGAAAAAGTTGAATGTTTGTTGCTGCTGGATCAGCTTTTGGTTACGGAACTTTGCTTTTAGTCCATCATTAGTCCATCAGTTGTTCGCTACTTGTTCGCTGACTATCTGGTAATTTTAACAAATGCTTTATCTGAGAAATTTAACTTATCACCCCACAGCTTGTCCCACAGCAATTCTTAAATCTATTAACCTGGAATTACCACCACAGCAACTAGGTTTAGTCATAGGTCCTAGTGGTTCAGGTAAAAGCACCTTATTAGAAATTTTATCAGGATTAGCTGAACCTACCTCCGGTGCAGCATTTTGGAGAGAACAGGAATTAATAGCTGAACAACTGCAACAATTAGCGGGAATAGTCTTTCAATTTCCCGAAAGGCACTTTTGCGGTGGTACAATTTTGGAAGAATTGCGTTTAGGACATCCCGAATTAGGTACAGAACGAGTTCATCAAGCACTTAGAGAAGTAGGATTAGATCATTTATCACTTTCTACCTCACCCCATGCTTTAAGCGGTGGACAACAAAGACGTTTAGCTTTAGCAGTTCAATTAATTCGCCAACCAAATTTATTATTATTAGATGAACCTACAGCCGGTTTAGATTGGTCTATTCGTCGTCAATTAGTAAATTTATTAGCGAAATTGAAAAAAGATTGGACTTTGTTAGTTGTTACACATGATGCTGGAGATATGTTACCAATAGCGGATAGTTGTTGGACTTTAAATCATGGTGTTTTAGAATCTGTTGATCCTAAAACTTTAGAAAAGAAAATTGCAGAAACTGTTGGGAAGTGAAACATTTGAATTAAAAATTAAAATGTTTCACGCAGAGGCGCAGAGGCGCAGAGAAGAACGCAAAGAGTTTGAGATAATTAATTGAGTAAATATGAGTTTAGAGTCTGTATCTAGTTTACCAGAAATGCTAGAAGTTTGGCAAGAAACGTTAAATTGGCAACCAACAAATGATCAACAAAATCAATTGCAAAAACTCTATGAATTAGTTATTGAAGCTAATCGTTATGTAAATTTAACGCGCATTACTGAAGCATCAGAATTTTGGGAAAAACATCTTTGGGATTCGTTAAGAGGAGTTGCACCAAAACAGCATTTTATTGATATTTTAAATCATGGTGCATCGGTAATTGATATTGGTACTGGTGCGGGTTTTCCTGGTTTACCGCTTTCCATTATTTTCCCTAATTCTCAGGTGACTTTGTTAGATTCTACTCGCAAGAAAATTAATTTTATTGACTCTGTTTTAAATGATCTTCCTCTCACAAATGCTAAAACAATGGTCGGGAGAGTGGAGGAAATTGGACAGGAAAGTAAACACAGGGAAAATTATGATTTAGCTGTTATTCGTGCAGTGGGTAGTGTTTCTGCTTGTGCTGAATATAGTTTACCCTTAGTGAAAAAAGGTGGTTTAGCAGTTATTTATCGGGGAAGTTGGACAAAAGAAGAAAATCAAAGTTTAGAAAATGCGGTACATCATTTAGGAGGAGAAATTGAATTAATTGAAGAATTTACAACTCCTTTAAGTAATAGTATTCGTCATTGTTTATATTTAAGGAAGGTGAAAAATACACCTGTAAGTTTTCCTCGTCCTGTGGGTATACCAACACAAAAACCTCTTTAACAGGACTGCATCCCGATTTCGCAAAAATACACAAGAATGACCCCAAAAACCTCTTTATCCCTGCTTTCCTTTGTGTTCTTTGCGCCCTTTGCGGTTAGTTTATTTCCAGTATTGAAATCTTCACCAGTTTTAGCCACAGTAGAACCTTTACCAAGGTTAAAACAAGTTGCTGACTATCAAAAAATAACCAAAAAATATCAGCCTTTATCTGGTATGAAAATTTTAGTTAATCCAGGACATGGAGGTAAAGAAACTGGTACTGCTGGTGCGACTGGATTTTTAGCCAAAGATGCAAATTTAATAGTTTCTAAATTACTGCGTCTTGAGTTACAAAAACGAGGTGCTACAGTTGTTATGACCAGGGAAAATGATCAAGAAATATCTTTACTAGAACGTCAAAATATCATTAATCAAGAAGAACCGACAATTGCGATTACTATACATTATACTGCTGTAGAAAGTGATGGTGATACAGAAAAAACTCAGGGAGTGAGAAGTTTTTGGTATCATCCTCAATCCCATAGTTTAGCAATAATCATACATCAC
The DNA here is from genome assembly GCF_019598945.1 of Sphaerospermopsis torques-reginae ITEP-024. Classification (NCBI taxonomy): domain Bacteria; kingdom Bacillati; phylum Cyanobacteriota; class Cyanophyceae; order Nostocales; family Aphanizomenonaceae; genus Sphaerospermopsis; species Sphaerospermopsis torques-reginae. The sequence continues at coordinate 934,178 of NZ_CP080598.1, forward strand.
TATTTAGTGAATAAATTAGGACGTAAATCTGGAATAACTTAGCTCTAACTCGTCCAGAAATTGTACCAGCAGTAGTGTTAGAATTGGGTTTTATGACCCATCCTGAAGAATTTGAGTGGATAGTTGATCCCCAGGAACAAAAAAAGTTAGCCGTTGTACTAGCTGAAGCAATTACAGAATGGTTTAGACAGTCTCAGGACTAAAAAACAGAGAAATTAACTACCCTAATTTCTTTGCATCTGCAAATCGTTGATTAATTTCATCCCAGTTAACCACATTCCACCAAGCATCTAAATATTCAGGACGACGATTTTGATATTTTAGATAGTAAGCGTGTTCCCAAACATCATTACCAAAAATGGGATATTTACCTTCCATTAAAGGACTATCTTGATTTGCTGTAGTTGTAATTTCTAACTTACCATTCTTATTGCGAACTAACCAAACCCAACCGCTACCAAAACGACCACCACCAGCTTCATTAAACTGTTTTTTGAAATCCGCAAAATTGCCAAAATTATCATTAATTGCTGTTGCTATTTCTCCAGTCGGTTCACCACCACCATTAGGTTTCATGATTTTCCAAAACATGGAATGGTTAACATGACCACCACCATTATTTCTGACTGTAGTTCTAATATCTGCGGGGACATTATCCAGATTTTGCAGTAGTTCTTCAACGGTTTTGTTTTTCAGTTCTGGGTATTTGTCCAATGCTTTATTTAAGTTGTTCACATAAGCTGCATGGTGTTTATCGTGATGAAACTGCATGGTTCTAGCATCAATATGCGGTTCTAGTGCGTCGTAAGGGTAGGGTAAAGGGGGTAGTTCAATAGTTGATGTTCTGGGGGTGGATGTTTCCGCAGAAGCGTAACTATCAAGAACAAAAGCACCCGCACTAGCACCCAGTAAAACCAAGAAATGACGACGTTTTAAACTCATAGGTTTTTTTGCAGTTGGTAGATTTACACACTTTTTTCAGATCATAACTGCAAAAATATATTAGGGAATGATGAATTGTACCTCTCCACAGTATGAGGTGAGTTCCTGAGATGTTGCATTAGTAGTAATATCCACCTCCGAATTAATTCGGAGTCTCATAGCAAAAGTCGTCTATTTACGGGGTTTATCTGAAGGTGAAAATGCTTGTTTAAAATTAGTTGTTGCTGCCAATGAACCTTTAAAAACATTATTTAATGATAGTCAAAGTAATGGTAACACATCACCATTAGAAGATATTTGTCAACAAATAGATATTAAAGCCTGGAATGAAAAAACTATCCGTGATTTTATTGCCAAGCGATTAAAACCAACCAACATTCCTTTTACAGAAGCCGATATTCAACAACTGATTCAAGAAAGTGGTGGAGATCCACAAAAATTGACACAACTTTGTTATAACTTGTATAAAAAATATTCTGAATCAAATAATTAAAAATCTATATTATGAATACCAAATCACCTGTACCTCGTTTAGATTTAGCCCCTAAATTACGCCGTCCTCTCTCTTTGTCGAATCCTTTAGATTACCTACGGTTACTGTATTGGGTGTTTTACTTTCCCCAGGCTTTGCGGTGTTATGTTGATACTTTTGGCGGGGGTTATATTCCTACAAAGGAAATGAACTGGAGTAAAGGAATAGAGATATTACGTAAAAACTCTATTCAGCGTCAATTATTATTTCAAGGTGTGGTTTTAACAATAATTGCACCTATATTAATAGGTTTATTTTTAGAATTATTAGGTTTACGTATTGATTGGTTCGGTGTGGCGGTATGTGTGGCGGTATGTGTGGCGGTAGGTGTGGCGTACGGTGTGCTGGGAGGTGTGGCGGTAGGTGTGGCGGTAGGTGTGGCGTTCGGTGTGGCGTTCGGTGTGCTGGGAGGTGTGGCGTTCGGTGTGGCGTACGGTGTGGCGTTCGTTGTGGCTTACGGTGTGGCGGTAGGTGTGATGTTCGGTGTGCCGGGAGGTGTGGCGTTCGGTGTGGTGACTTTACGTCTTGAAAGTTGGTTAATTGGCCTACCTTTCAACTTACGTTATCTCAGAAATAGTAGTTTTTTACTTCCCCGCCTTACTATTATACCCTTACCTTACCTTAATTCACGTTTAAACAACTGGTTATTACAGGACTGGGAAAATGGCGTACATAATGTTAATCAACTCTTAGCATATACTTTGCAATTTATTCCTGTCATCCAAGCAGTGAATAAGGCATTGAAGAGAAAACCACCAGAACAAATTATTTGGTCTGTTTCTCAATTAGCAAATAATCCTTTTGATTGGCAATTAATAAAACGTATTTCAGATTTAAAACAACCTTCAACCAAAAAACCCCATCGTGCTGCTGCGGCTGGTTTTTGGTATCTGCATGAAAAACAACCCACTAAAGCAACAGAAGCTTTTGCTGTGGTGCGTTCTCTTCTCTATGGAGAAGAAATGTATATTCTTGCCCAAACTTTAGCAGCATTTAACGACACTGAAGAATTAAACTCTATTACTAACCTACAATTACCTACATTCCCCACATCAGGTTTATTACGTCCTCACACTTGGCAAACATTAGATAGATTTCTGCGAGTAATTGAAGATGTAAAAATCATCAATCGCAGTGTATCCCGTGTCTCGCGTTCTTCAGCTTTAAATCGCGCATTAGGTGAACTGACAACTATTTTAAATACAGCCGACACCTTAGCCAAAGCAGAACAGGGATTAATTATAGATATTGCTGAAAACTGGCAACAACAATTATTACAAATTGCTGGGGAAGTTGGGGAAGTTGTTATTAATAAACCTGTAAATAATCCTTATGTTATCGGCGACCCTGTAATGGGTAATTTGTTTGTTGCTCGAGAAGATATTATTAGACAATTAGAAGAACTTTGGTTAAGAAGTCCTCAACTCCAGTCAGTTGTAATTTATGGTCATAGACGCATGGGTAAAACTTCCATTTTACGCAATGCTGCTAACTCTTTAGAGAATCAGGTCAAAGTTGCTTATGTGAATTTATTAAAGTTAGGAGATGTCACTCAAGGTGTAGGTGAGGTATTAATGTTTATTAGTGATGAAATTTCCCAAGTTGTGAATATGCCCCTTCCCAATGATGATGATTTATTAAAACTTCCTTTCCCCACTTTTAACCGCTATTTTAAAGAAGTAATTAAAAATTTATCTGGTGGGTTAATCATTGCCTTAGATGAATTTGAAAAAATTGAAGATTTAATCAAAAACCAAAAAATTCCTGCTAATTTTATGGACTTCTTGAGAGGTTTATTACAAGAATCTCCTCAAGTTGCTTTTGCTTTTGCAGGGTTGCACACTTTAGATGAAATGACCGCAGATTATTTTCATCCCTTTTTTGGTAGCGTGATTAATATTCGTGTAGGTTTTCTCAGTCGTGGTGCAACTGGTCAAATTCTCGCTAACCCTGCTATTGAAGAATTTTTATTAGACTACACACCAGAAGCACTAGATAAAATTTATGATTTAACCTACGGACAACCTTATTTAGTGCAGTTAATAGGTTTTCATTTAGTGCGATTATATAATGATTTTGTGTTTGAACAAGGAAGAAACCGCGACCCTGTTTTTACAGTGGAAGATATAGACACAATTGTCAATAAACCAGAATTTTTTACCAGAGGCAGTAATTATTTTAATGGTGTTTGGAGTCAAGCTGGGGAAAATAATGATAATACTCAACAAGTAATTTTAAGTCATTTGGCAAAATCTCCCCAGGGATTAAATTTAAATGATTTGGTTGAGTTGATGGGAATAGATGAAAGTAATTTACAGAAAGCTTTAGATACTTTAAAACGTCATGATGTGATTGTCAAAAATCAAGGACGTTGGAGAATTATTGTAGAGTTATTTCGGCGTTGGGTTAAGAAATCACATCCTTAAATTGTGTATTTTAAGTACCGATGCAAAATTAATTGCACATTAGGAACATAGATTGATAAAATATATTATTAACAGTAATATTTAGGATAAATAATGCGATCTATAGCAATCCTAAATAAGATATGAACACCTTTTCTCCATACCTCTGCCCTCTCTGCGTCTGGATCGGTTCGTTTTAAAAAATCCATTCATAAATCAAATAGGATTGCTATAGTGCATCCTAAGGGTAGGGTAAGGGAGGTAGTTCAATAGTTGATGTTTTTCGGGGATATGTTTCAGCGGAAGCAAAAATATCGAGAAGCAAAGCACCCGCACTAGCACCCAGTAAAACCAAGAAATGACGACAATTTAAACTTATAAGTCTTTTTGCAGTTGGTAGATTTACACATTGTTTTAGATCATAACTGCAAAAATATCTTGGGAAATGGTGAGTTTTACTTCCCCTAGATTATTGATCAAGTTTATGCACCCAATTCGACAAAACCCTATCCTGTAAATTTCTGTAAGTATCAGTTATAATTGTAGTTATAACCTTATCACGTTAATCACAGAAAAACTGCCTAATTATAATTCACTAGACTATAAAAATATCAGCAATTGAATTAATTGATGGGTAAACAATTATGAGTGTGCAACTGTCTATTCCCGATTCTGTAATTGCAGCAATTCGCCTACCAGAAAAACGTATAGAACAGGAGTTATTGGTTGAATTAGCATTAGCTCTCTATAGCCAAGAACTATTATCCTTTGGTAAGGCTAGAGAGTTAGCTTCCATGGGAAAATATGAATTTGGTAAATTATTAGGAGAACGAGGAATTAATAGGCACTATGAATTGGCAGAATTGGAGGATGATTTAAACTATGCCAGTGGTCAGTAATACTTCGCCATTATTGAATCTGGCAATCATAGATCAGCTAGATTTATTACGCCAACAATTTGGCGAGATACTGATACCAAAGGCTGTATTGGAGGAATTGCGGGTAGAAGAAATACTACCAGGTTCTGATCACCTGCGAGAAGCCCTAGTTGGAGGATGGCTTCAAGTGCGGGAGGTTAATAATCCATCTTTGGTACAGCTATTACAGCGAGATTTAGACAGAGGTGAATCAGAAGCAATTGCACTTGCATTATTGCTGGATGCAGACTGGATAATTTTAGATGAACGAGATGGGAGGAGAATTGCCAAAAGTTTTGGGTTACAAGTGACAGGAATATTAGGTGTAGTTATACGTGCATCACGTAATGGACAGATTTCTTCACTGCCATTGGTGATTAACCAGTTACGCGAAGAAGCTGGTTTTCATATTGCACCTAATTTATTATCTCAGATTTTGAAAGAGGAGACAAAATAAATGAATTATAAATACACACTTCCAGCCGCACTGATAGGGGTATCAATTGCCCTGGTACAAACTCAAACAGCTTTTGCAATATCCAAGATCCACTCTGTACCCTGGAAGTTATTTTTCCCCCGTTTAAGGTTCATTATGGCACAAATTTTACCTTTAGGTGCTGTGGATAATGATCTGAGTCGGTTAGTTGGTGCTGAAAATTGTGTATTTTAATAACAATCTAAACTCAAACTAAATCCTGGTAATATTTCTTCCCCTAATAATTCTGTGGGTAAATTGCGTAATTCTACATCTTTTCCTAAACGATAAATTTCTACCTGCTGCTGTTGAGGATTTATCAACCATGCCAGTTTTACCCCTGCATCCATATATTCTTGCATTTTCTGACGCAGAGTGTCTAAACTATCCGTTGCTGACCTTAATTCAATCACAAAATCCGGTGCAATAGGGGGAAATTTTCGCCTTTGTTCAGGTGTTAATGCTTCCCATCTTTCTTTTTTAATCCAAGCTGCATCAGGAGAGCGATCGCCCCCATTTGGTAACTTAAATATAGTGGAAGAACTAAAAGTATAACCTAGTTTTGTTTGCCGATTCCAAACACCTAAATCTATAATAAATTCTGCTTCTCTATTTCCGCTTTCTCCTCCCACTGGTGGCATAATAATTAATTCTCCGGTAGATGTACGTTCAAATTGTAAATCACTGTTTTTTTGACATAATTGATAAAACTGTTCATCGCTTAAATTAACAGTATCTAAGTTTAGTTTGAAAGGACTGATAACCATAAAAAATCACCTATTTGCAATACTAATTTAATTGCTTTTTAATCTGATTTAAAGTGTTTATTTTCTGTCTTACCCCAATAATTCATCTACTGTAATATTAAACCCTAGTAATACAGTTTGAGTCCTCACTATTTCACCAGCAATAAACACAAGACGTTGATTCTTAGTAATTACAATAATCCAACGATTTTCAGGAAAAACTAACCAAACTTCCTCACTTCCTGATTGCAAATATTCTTGAGATTTAGCAATCATATCTTCTGCTAAATCTGTGGGAGAAATAATTTCTGCTACGAGGGGAAAACTTTGAGGTAAAACGTCAGGTTCACCAAACTGCTGTATCAATTCTGGAGTAAGATAAGCAACATCAGGACGACGACCTTGTTGATGAGTGCGACAGGGTGCTTCTGTATAAACTTCTCCACCTTGTTCACTAGAATCTTTATAATTTCTCCAGTAAGTAGCTAGTTTTGCTTGTACCCGACTATGTTTCAGTGTCACTTCTTTTTTCTCCAATAATTCCCCATTTACCCATTCTGTACCCTCTGGGGAATTTTGTATCCAATTTTCTAGCGAATAATTTTTTAATACCTCTTCTTTAATTGGTGTCATTACCATAATCATCTATTCTCCTTTTCAACACTTTTGATATTATTGATATTATGACTCAAATATAATTTTTATACATTTTCTCAATCCAATCCTGTTCATCCTTTAATCCTGGATATCCCGATTCAGACAAATAGGACGGGAAAACCCGCCCCTTTAGTTAATAGTAATTAACCCAAATTAACCGAAATGTTTGATAATTGCCTCAGCAAATTCTGAACATTTCAAAGGTTCTACAGGTGGTTCTATTAACCGCGCTAAGTCATAGGTAACTTCACCATTAGCTATGGCTGCACCTAATCCTTTTTTAACCAAATCTGCGGCTTCTTGCCATCCCATATATTCTAGCATCATTACACCGGAAAGAATCACAGAACCGGGGTTAATTTTATCTAAACCGGCGTGTTTGGGTGCTGTTCCATGAGTAGCTTCAAAAACGGCGCAGGAGTCACCAATATTTGCCCCTGGACCCATGCCTAAACCACCGACAATGGCGGCAGCAGCATCAGATAAATAATCACCATTGAGGTTCATTGTCGCCAGAATAGAATACTCATCTGGACGGGTTTGAATTTGTTGGAAAATACTATCAGCGATGCGATCATTTACCATCACTTTATTTTTCCATTTTCCATCACCATGAGTTGCCCAAATTGAGTTAAGAACTGTTTCCACTTCTTTAACAATTTGGGCTTTTTTCTCTGGGGTTAAAGCATCAAAACCAGGATCGATCATTCTGGCGTTTTCTTCTAAGGAAAGGTTGGGGTTTTTCTCCTTATTTCCTAATATCCAAGATTCCCTTTCGGTAACGCATTCATTACGAAATTCGCTGGTTGCTAATTCATAACCCCAATCTCTAAAAGCGCCTTCGGTGTATTTCATGATGTTGCCTTTATGCACCAATGTTACTTGTTGCTTGGCTTTGGGCAGTTGTAAAGCGTGCTTGATGGCACGTCTAACTAAACGTTGTGAACCGCTTTTGCTGATGGGTTTAATTCCTATACCTGCATCGAGAGGAATTTGCTTTTTACCATGTTCTGGTGTTGCGGGAATAAGTTCATTGTTGAGGATAGAAATGAGGCGATCGCCAATTTCACTACCTTGTTTCCATTCAATCCCCAAATAAATATCTTCCGTATTTTCCCGGTACACAATCACATCCAATTTTTCCGGGTTCTTATGAGGTGAAGGAGTTCCCGCATAGTAACGACAGGGACGCACACAGGCATAAAGGTCAAAAATTTGACGTAAAGCCACATTTAAAGACCGAATCCCACCACCTACCGGAGTAGTCAAAGGTCCTTTAATCGCAACGCCATATTCTTTAATAGCGGTAAGAGTATCCTGGGGTAAATACTGATAAGTGCCGTATAAATCACAAGCTTCATCACCAGCATAAACCTTAAACCAGCTAATTTTTCTTTTGCCGTTGTATGCTTTTGCTACCGCAGCATCCAGCACCTTTTCTGTAGCTGGCCAAATATCAATACCTGTGCCATCACCACGAATAAAGGGAATAATAGGATTATCAGGAACAACAGGTTCACCATTTTTGAAGGTAATTTTTTCGCCAGTTGTCGGGGGGGTAATCTTGTCGTACATAGTTAACACATTCCAAATAGAATAATTTCAAGGAGTCAGAAGGCAGGTGACAGGTGACAGGTGACAGGTGACAGGTGACAGGTGACAGGTGACAGGTGACAGAAGGCAAAAGTTAATATTCTCCCCCTGCTTCCCTTACTTCCCCTGCTTCCCCTGCCCTTTCTTTGAGGCGCAGATCATCCCCTGCGTTACCTGGTAAATTATTGGTAGCTCAGACGTAGATTGCAGTTAAACCGGCGCTACTTTGTCCAGTCAAAAATAGTAAACTACTTTTCGCTATCTGTGCTTCATTTTGTAGAATGCCCAATAGCTGATTCGTTTGTTCACTGAAACGCTAACACGAGTAATGGCATGACAGACCCAATGATTGTATCAGGCACTGCTAATGACATCGACTCCCTGCGCCAAAAGTTAATCGCTGGGTCCGAAAAAGTCCAACAACAAATCATCCCACAATTAGCTAACTTGGGTAATGAGGGTTTAGAGGTGTTGCAGGAATTTTTGTTGAAACGTCGTGACACTCCAGCAACTTGGATTGATGGTAAAGCTTACCAAGTCATCTATAATTCTGATGCACCTACGGCTAAGGAATTTCTAGAAACTCACTTTCCTGAAGGAATTGTACCTCTAAAATCAGATCGTGGGATCAGTTACAATTCTTTGCAAGAATTACTCATCAAGCAGGAGTTTCAAGCTGCTGACCTGCTGACAATTCAAAAAATGTGCGAAATGGCAGGACCCCAAGCAGTACAAAGAAAATGGTTGTATTTTACTGAAGTGGAAAATTTTCCCATTAAAGATTTACAAACAATTAATCATCTTTGGGTTGTCCACTCCGAAGGCAAGTTTGGTTTTTCTGTACAGCGAGAAATTTGGTTGGGGGTGGGTAGAAACTGGGAAACTTTATGGCCAAAAATCGGCTGGAAGGACGGTAATAAATGGACTCGCTACCCCAACGAGTTTACCTGGGATTTAAGCGCCCCTAGAGGTCATCTACCCCTTTCTAACCAACTGCGCGGGGTGCGGGTAATGGCTTCTCTTTTATCTCATCCTGCGTGGGGTTAGGTGACAGGTGACAGGTGACAGGTGACAGGGAAGAGGCAGGGGAGGCAGGGGGAGCAGGGGAAGATTAATAACCCAATGCCCAATGCCCAATGCCCAATGCCTAATGCCCAATTATCAATTATCAATTGTCAATTATCAATTATTAGAAATGGCTAAAGTTGTTTTAGATAAAATTAAACGTAAATTTAACAATGTCACCGCGATTGAGGATATCACCTTTGAAATTCCTGATGGTGAGTTTTGGGTTTTAGTTGGTCCTTCGGGGTGCGGTAAGTCTACAATTTTACGAACTATCGCAGGTTTGGAAACTGCTACTTCTGGAAATTTGTTTATAGGCGATCGCTTGGTTAATGATATCCCAGCCAGAGCGCGTGATGTAGCAATGGTATTTCAAAATTATGCCCTTTATCCCCATAAGACGGTAGCTCAAAATATCGCTTTTGGTTTGGAAATGCGAAAGGTGGATAAGAACACTATTCAAGAACGAGTATTAACGGTTGCGCGATCGCTGTCTTTGGAACATTTGTTAGACAGAAAACCTAAACAACTTTCTGGAGGACAACAACAACGGGTAGCATTAGGAAGAGCGATCGCCCGTCAACCACAACTATTTCTACTTGATGAACCTTTATCTAATTTAGATGCTCAATTACGAGATGATACTAGAGCAGAATTAAAACAACTACATCAAGAATTGGGGATTACTACAATTTATGTCACCCATGACCAAGTTGAAGCTATGACTTTGGCTGATAAAATTGTAGTTTTAAATCGGGGACGTATTCAACAAATTGGTGATCCTCAAAGTATTTATGCTTTACCTGCTAATGAAATGGTAGCAACTTTTTTGGGTAATCCTCCCATGAATATTTTAGCGGCTATTTATAAAGGTGATCATTTTGATGTTAGTGGTCAATTATTAGCTATTCCTGAAAACATCAAAGCAGCTTTTAATTTGCATCCTGAACAAATTTGTAATTTGGGTATTCGTCCTGAACATATTAGTATTAGTAAATCAGAAATTCAACCAGAAAATTCAACCCTTGCAGTAGAAGTTAAAGTTGTTGAACCTTTGGGAAGGGAAATTTTAATTCGTGTGAGTTTACCTGGTTCTTCTGGGTTTATGAATGTTCAGGTGGGTGGGGGTTTGCGTTTACATCCCGGTGAAAAGTTGCATTTGCATTTCGATTTAAATCATTTGTTTATTTTTGATCCAGGTAGTGGAGAAAGAATTTTTCCCGTTTAATGTAGGTTGGGTTAAGCGACAGCGCAACCCAACAAGAAGTTAGATCATTTTATTTATTCATGTTTTCTCGGTGTAGTTTCCAAAATTTTCGATTAATGAACCGCAAAGTACGCAAAGTACGCAAAGTACGCAAAGTAAGAGAATGAGTAATGTTGGGTTTCCTTTTGTCAACCTAACCTACTATTTATTTTAATCCTGTCGCTTTGAGAATTTCTTGATCACCTTTTCTCACTATTAAAGTTGAATCCGCATTTCCATTTTCTGTAATCGGTTGTTCTATGATGTAAACATAATCTCCATTTCTCCACCCGGTAACACATTTTCCATCACGACAAGAAACTTTACCACCTGTTAATTCAATACAGTTACTTTTTGTATCACATCCTTTATATGTCAAGTTTCCTGTATTATTAACTCCTGTCCAAGAATCACCATTACCAATAGTAATTGTCCACTCTCCGTTACTGATGGTTTGGGTTTTATTTGCTTGAGGTTTTGTTTCTGTCTTTGTTGTTGTTTTATCTTCTAAAACCTCCATTTTAGTAATTATAGATTCTTGACGAGTTTTTCCGCAAGGTTCTGCACTTTCACAATCATTCACTGATTCTACTGTGAAACTCGCACGGACTTTTTTATTTAAAAATTTTCCTTCTTCTGCACAAATATCAAAACTTGCCCCAAATTGATTTTCTCCACCTTTTTCATTTACTAAGGTGACATAACACATTAAATCACCATTGACTAATTCTTTAACTGTACCAACTTGCGGTGATTTATTTTTGATATTGGTTTTGCTGACTGTTTGCGGTGTAGATTTTATTTTCTCTGGTTTATCTGTTTCTGTTTCTGTTTGATCTTCCTTTTCTGTTTCAGATGTGGGTGAATTTTCTGGTTGAGATTCTACAGTATTATTAGTTGAGTTTGCTGTGGTTGGGTTGTTTGTATTCGTTGTGTCGGTTGGTGTATTATTACAACTAACCAAAGAAATGCAAGATAGAATTAAAGTGATTATGGTGATTAATTTTTTCATGGGTGGTAATTTATGAGGTTTTGTCAAAACTCAATTAATTTTTTTGACATAATATGTTGTTTATGTCAAAGTTTAGTAGATAATACTATCAACTTATGATATTATATAATGGAACTGAATACTAAACACAAAAAAACCCTTGACGCTATATTTGAAAATCCAGTGAGAGCAAACATTCCGTGGAATGATATTGAAGGAATGCTGGTAGCACTGGGAGCAGAAATAACAGAAGGTTCTGGTTCACGGGTGAGAATTGCTCTCAATGATGTAAAAGCTGTTTTTCACAGACCTCATCCTCAAAAAGAAACAGATAAAGGTGCTGTAAAATCTATGCGTCGCTTTTTATTAGAAGCAGGAGTTAGCGATGAAATATAAAGGTTATGAAGCAATAGTTGAATTTGACGAAGAAGCTGATATTTTTCATGGTGAAGTTATTAATATTAGAGATGTGATTACATTTCAAGGTAGCAGCGTGGAAGAGTTGAAACAAGCTTTTCACGATTCTGTGGATGATTATTTAGAATTTTGCAAAGAACGTGGTGAAGAACCTGAGCAACCATTTTCAGGTAAATTAATGGTGAGAATTAATCCCCAATTACACCAAAGAATTGCAAATCGAGCTAAACAAGAAGGTAAAAGTTTAAATTCTTGGATAGAAAAATGCTTGTCTGAGTATACAAGTAAATCTGGTTATATTCAAAGTTAAAAATCAGTTAAAAATCACCCACATTTATGGGTGAGTTAATAATTAAGAATGATTATGGCACTTTACCAAATCCCCTGGAGCAAAAGCACCATTTTCTGTAATAATGGCTGTAATTAACTTTGCGGGAGTAACATCAAAAGCAGGGTTATAAAATTCTACTCCTGAAGGTGTCAAAACAGTATCACCAACTTGATAAACTTCTGAAGGATGACGTTCTTCAATAGGAATTTGACTACCATTAGCTAAGGTAAAATCAATGGTAGAAATCGGTGCAGCGACAAAGAACGGAATATTATGAGCTTTAGCAACAATGGCTAAACTGTAAGTACCGATTTTATTAGCAGTATCTCCATTGGCAGCTATTCTATCAGCACCGACAACCACCGCATCAATTAAACCTTGTTGCATACAATGGGCGGCCATATTATCAGTAATAACTGTAACGGGAATTCCTTCTTGTACACATTCCCAAGCGGTTAGTTTTGCACCTTGTAAACGAGGACGGGTTTCATCTGCAAATACTCGTGTGAGTCTTCCTTCTCTCCAAGCAGAACGCACTACACCTAAAGCAGTACCATAACCAGCGGTTGCTAAAGCACCAGCATTACAGTGAGTTAATATGATTAATTTTTCGGGTGTTTTGGGTAAAACATTTAAACCGTGATCACCTATTTTTTCACAGGTTTGGATATCTTCAGCGTTGATAGTTTGGGCAGTTTCTAGGAGATTTTGTTTAATTTCTGGGATAGTTCCCAAAGTTTCATAAGCAGTTTTCATCATTCTCCCAATTGCCCAAAATAAGTTTACCGCAGTGGGACGGGTAGAACGCAATAACTGGGCGACTTGTTCTAAACGGTTTAAAAATTCCGTGCGATCGCTCGTTTCAATTTCTCTTGCACCCAAATACATTCCGTAAGCAGCCGCAACACCAATAGCCGGCGCACCTCTAACTATCATAGTTATAATGGCCTCGGCCATGTCTTCGCTACGATTAATTTCTACCACTGCATACTCATTTGGTAAACGGGTTTGATCTATGAGTAAAACTGAGTTATTCTGCCAAACAACGGGATAAAGCATAAATTGGTAATGGGTAATGGGTAATTGGTGATTGGTAATAGCAAAACTGTCACCTATCACCTGTCACCTGTCACCTGTCACCTAACATTGTGGAAAATAAAGAATCATCATAGCAACATTGGGTTGATTATGAGCGATCGCAAATATTTTTTACCATCTGCGTTTTTTGCTTAACAATTTTTAACATGATTTTGACCCAAAAATCCCAAAAAAGTTTCAACACTCGTTTTTACCCTCAAATTATTGAGAATGGTTGCGAATGACTCAACGTAATTTCAAGGGTCTTGACTTCTGACAGGGTTGTGTTATGATAGTCTTGAAGATAATCCAAGGGTTTTATATACCCAAAAACTGAAATTTCCACTGGATCAGATTTTTTATTGGAATTTATAATATAGAATAGAAAACGCAGATGAACGCAGATAAACGCAGATAAATTTTTCAGCTTTCATCTGAATAAATGGGATATTTGATTTAAATTAATAGGGGCTGGTAATAGGTAATAGGTAATAGTAAAACTGTCCCCAGTCCCCAATCACCAATCACCAATCACCAATCACCCACTACTGGGGAAAATAAAGAATCATCATTGCAACTTTGGGATGATGATGAGCGATCGCCTCGGGAATATGACCAAGTAGGGAAAATATCTGGCTTTTTTGTGCTACAGTTCCATTTAACAATAATAAGTCATTAGGTTTGAGTAACCGTGATACTTCTCTGACAAAATTACCTTGCAATTTTTGTACAGGGATATCTGCTGGTATGATCCCATCTGTTAAATCAATATCTACTCCTTTGCTACTGACGACTTGCAAAAGTTGTAAAGATGCTTTTAATTCGGTGGCTAAAGTTTTAGCTAGTTTAATATTTTGGGTAAAAGAAATAGCTTGTGCTTGTTGGGTAGTAAAAGCTAAAAATACTCGTGATGTATGTTCAATTGGTAAAGGAAAACGACTGACTAAAACTGGTACAGAACTGCGTTGCACAATTTTATCAATCACACCACCAAATAAATTTTCTTGGTAAGTGGAATAACCTTTCCAACCACAGACTATCACACTAGCTTGTTTTTCTTCTGCTACTCTAGCAATTCCTTTATCAATTGATTCATCAATTCTGCCAATAGGTAAAACTTTAGTAACTGCGGCATGGGCGATCATTTCTGCGGTGGAAAGTAATTGATTTTGTCTAGCTTTATCTGCGGGTGAAATTGCTTCACCTTCTTCTATTAAAATGTGTAAAGGTAATAAAGTTCCAGCAGCAGACTTAGCTAAGATCATTGCTAACTTTAACAGGTTATCTTCAGTTTTGGGGTTAGCTACAGGAACTAAAACGCGATCGCCTAATTTTCCACCTTGAGGTTTTTGAGTAGTAGCATCTTCTGGTTTGATTTTTTTTCCCCATTTTGCTGTCACCCAAGGAGAAGCAATACAGGTAACTAAAATCATAGCTATTGTACCATTTACGGTTAATTGATCTACCAATTTGATATTATAAGCAACAGTAATTGCAGCTAAGGTAGAAGCAGCTTGAGCTACTGACAACCCAAATATCACCATAATTTTATCATGGTTAAAAGCAAATAATTTACCTGCACCCCAAGCAGGAAGATATTTAGCAATAATGGCAACCGTCACCATTACACCAGATACTATTAAAGATTTTGGTTCTTGAATCAGAATTTTGGGATTTACCAACATTCCCACAGAAATGAGGAAAAATGGTACAAATAAAGTATTACCAATAAATTGAATCCGATTCATTAACGGACTAAGTTGGGGGATTAATTGGGTAATAGCAACTCCCGCTAAAAAAGCGCCAATAATCGGTTCTATTTGGACGATATCAGCACCGTAAGAAACTACAAACAACGTAGCGAGAACAAAAGTAAACTCTGCCCCTTCATCATGTCCAAATCTTCTAAAAAACCACTTTCCTAAACGGGGAACACCCCAAAGAGTCAGGAAAGTGTAAATAATCAGAGAAGGAATTAAAAATAACCAAAACTGTAAGGTTAAATTACCTTGATGCGCCCTGACAACTACCGCTAATACTAACAGTGCTAAAATATTAGTAATTAAAGTACCGCCAAGAGTAGTAGTTAAAACTTGCGATCGCATAATTCCCAATTTACTCGCTATCGGTAAAGCCAATAATGTATGGGAAGCAAAACAAGAAGCCACCAAAATAGCAGGTAAAAAACCATAACCTATCGCTAACATTGCCACCGTACCCAAGATCATCGGAATAGCAAATGTCAACAACCCAAAAATTAACGCCTTATCCGCGTTATATTTCATGTCATCGAGGCTCGTTTCCAAACCTGCCATAAACATCAAAAACAACAAACCAACAGTACCCAAAAGGACAATAGTGCTATCTCTGGCTAAAAGTCCGAAACCATGAGGACCAACTATCACCCCAGCCAAAATTAAACCTACGATACCTGGAAGGCGGATTTTTTCAAATAATAGGGGTGCAATTAGCATTATCCCTAAAATTGTCAAAAATACAGGTACAGGTTCTTTAATAGGCGCAGAAACCACAGTCGGCAATAAAAAATTAATGGCATCTATGAACATAGATATTTCTCAGGTAGGAAGTTAGCATTCGACTAAAATATCTATTAATTTCTGAAAATACAAATGCCTTTAGTAGCTATTTTGAGATAGATTTTCGGAAATCGTAAGCATTCAGCTATCAGTAATCAGTAATCAGCTTATAACAGCAAAAACAAAAATTTATCAGCATTAATTGAGGAAATTTACACTTTGTGTAGGGAGCATCCCAATTTTGAAAAAAATAAACACAGCCACACCAAAAACTCTCCCTCAACTCTCTTAACTTTGTGTACTTTGCGTCCTTTGCGGTTCAATCATATCAAGACTTGGGTGCATATTATTTCCATGGATAAAAATAAATTTACACATTTAAGATGCTCCCTCTGTGCATTTGTTATTGTTCTTTGTATTTTAGCGTTGAAAGCTGATAACTGACGGCTGAATACTTACCGGAAATTAAGTAAGTTTTTCCTTTAAAGATGCTACTAAAGCTGGTAAATGTTCTGTAGCCTTACCCTCAAGGACAGTAAACCCATCTAATACATCATACAGTACCTCTGAAAGTAGGAATACCGCTTTCTGCGGAAAGTCCAGCACCACTAAATACAACTATCATAATTTTTCAAACCTTCTTCTCGTTATCGTTCCCAGTCTGAGACTGGGAATGCCATTTTAGAGTCTCTGACTCAAGTATAAGCATTTTTTTGTCTGAATCAGGATGTCCAAGATTTGAGTATTTTCAGGATGTTGTTTGATGATGGTTGGTTACGCACAAGTCACAGAAGAATGAACCACGAAGAACGCAAAGGACACGAAGGTAAGAGGTTTTAGAGAGATTTTCTGTTTTCATCCTGTACATCCTTTAATCCTGGTTATCCTGATTCAGACAAAATACAATTTCTGAAAACTTAGATCAATCTTCAAAAACCATCCTGTAAATCCTTAAATCCTCGAAATCAATAACTTTTTGACTTTTGACTTCCCTACGGGTGTTCTGATTTAGATTATTCTAACCGCTAAATTTTGATAGTCTTATCACCACTCCCACGTTTAAGCTGATTACTGATAGCTGAATGCTTACTCAAAATTGATATTACTCTCCCATCTTTTCAAATAAATCTGCTAATACCACATTAGAAAATAAAAACCCATCAGGATCAGTTAACCGCAATTTTTCCCCCATAATTTGTACCCAACCTTTACCCAAATAAGGATACAAACATTGTTTGATTTCTGCTACTTTTTCTGTACCAAACTTTTGGGTTAATGTCTTTAAATTCAAACCGGATGCTAAACGCAAACCCAGCATTAAAGTTTCTAATAATTCTTCCTCTATAGGTGTGATTTCACAATCAATAATTGCACCATTTTCTAACCATTGATAATATTCTTTGGTTTTACGAGGACGGGTAAAGCGTTTACCTTGTACATAACTAGCTGCACCCATTCCGAAACCGTAATAAGACAAATTTTGCCAATAAACTAAATTATGTTGACATTGATGTCCGCTTTTGGCATAGTTGGAAATTTCATAATGTTCATAACGTGCATCTGTTAATATTTTTTGCCCTAATTGATACATTTTGACAGTGGTTTCATCTGTCGGTAGGGGTTGATCTCCTGGTTGGTAATAACGTCCGAAAGCTGTACCCGGTTCTATGGTTAAATCATAAATAGATATATGTGTTGGCGAAATTTCTACCGCTTTAGTTAGGGAATTTTCCCATTGATCTAAAGACTGATGTGGTAAACCAGAAATTAAGTCTATGCTAAATTCGGGTATTTCGACTTGGTGAATTAAATCAATAGCTGCAAAAATATCTTCAACTGAGTGCGATCGCCCTGCAATTTTTAACAATTCTGCTGCAAACGTTTGCACACCCAAACTTACCCGGTTCACACCTGCATTTTTATATCCTGTGATATGTGCTAAATCAAAAGTACCGGGGTCCATTTCCATTGAAATTTCTACACTTGATACAATGCCAAAACGCTTTTCTAATGTTGTTAAAATCTGTTGTAATTGTTCTGTAGATAACAGCGAAGGTGTACCACCACCAAAGAAAATGGTTTTTAAAGGTTGATTAAAAGTGGGTGCAGAGTTTATTTCTTGACAAACTGCCTCAACATATTGACTAATTGTATGTGATGTTTCACCCCGTGAGCGATCGCCCACCACAAACACCGGAAAATCACAATAAAAACACCGCCGACGACAAAAAGGAATATGTACATAAGCAGCAGTAGGAACAGAAAAACTCATAATATTTTAGATTTTAGATTTTAGATTTTAGATTGATTTGATCTCAAAATTAGGATTAGGTGATAAATTACCAATTACCAATTACCAATTACCCATTCTCAGTTTCTTTACAACAATTCATCTTTTGATAACAAAAATAATAATAATTATGCAAGGAAAAGTCTTTGGGTATAATGTTTGCATAATTGTATTAACTGGTAAACCTATAGTGTAAGTTCATATTTCCCAAGCAATCACCGTTGAAATAAAAAATACCTTACTCTAATGGGTAAACACAGTCGCAGGAAACATTATCATGCTTGATTTCACTATCATTCTCTCATTTATTATCGCATCTGCCGGAATCGGTTATTTCAGTACCGACCTCCTCCCCTCTGGAACTCTTGACGGAGTAACCAACCTAGACGCTTTACGCTTAGTTGTTGCTGTCTTTGCTGCTATCATCGGTGGTGCAGTGGGTTTAAGTTTCCAGACTACCTACCGCCGCTTAGAAGCACAAGTGAAAGAAATGCCTCTAGAAGTCATTTTAACTCGTGCCATTGGTTTAGTAATTGGGTTATTACTGGCTAATTTAATGTTAGCCCCGCTATTTTTATTACCCATTCCCGCAGATTTCAGCTTTATTAAACCTATAGTAGCTGTTGTTGGCAGTATCATACTTTCCGTAACGGGTATGAATTTAGCAGATACCCACGGACGGGGTTTATTACGCTTAATTAATCCTAACACTGTGGAAACTTTAGTAGTGGAAGGAACTCTCAAACCTGCAAATACTAAAGTTTTAGATACTAGCTGCATTATTGATGGCCGCATTGAAGCATTGTTAGAAACGGGATTTTTAGAAGGAGTAATAATTGTTCCCCGGTTTATTTTGCAAGAGTTACAACAAGTAGCTGACGCAAGTAAAGATGTAAAACGGGTGCGAGGTAGAAGAGGTTTAGACATTCTCAACCGCATCCGAGAAACTTACCCAGAAAGGATTTTGATTAATCCTGTAGACTATGAAGAGATTCATACAGTTGATGCAAAATTGGTAAAATTTGCCCAAGAAATTAACGGAACACTATTAACTAATGACTACAATTTATCAAAAGTTGCTAGTGTGCAAAAAGTCCCAGTTTTGAATGTTAATGATTTAGTAAATGCGGTGCGTCCTTCTTATTTACCTGGTGATAATATTGATTTGAAAATTCTCAAAGAAGGTAAAGAACCAACTCAAGGTATCGGTTATCTTGATGATGGAACAATGGTAGTTGTTGAAGAGGGAAGCGGTTTTGTGGGTGCTGAACTGCGTGTAGTTGTCACCAGTGCTTTACAAACCTCAGCAGGGAGAATGATTTTTGCTAAACCTCAAGCTTCCGCTTTAGCGTGAGGAAAATGCTAAAGAAAATAGCTGTTTTCCCATCCCTGATTTCTTGAGTCAGGGATTTTGTATTTTAATCCTGACTCCTGTACGGGAATTTTAGATTTTAGATTTTAGATTTCAGATTTTAGATTAAAAAAATTGGGTATAAGTCCATGTCCTTGGAACCATCCCAATTTTTCAACTTGATTTTTCAACTTGAGTTTTCATCAATTTCTGCACACTTACCAAAGCTCGATTTAATTCATAATTTCTGATTTCTGGATTTTGTAAAAAAGCTTGTTGTTCTTCTTCTATCATTTTTACATCTTGTACCACCAAACCGTCAAGTAATTTCTGCGCTGCACCAAATAAGCTATCTTTAATAAACTTCCGAAACCATACTGGTAATTTGTGTAATCTCCAAAAAGCATTGAGTGAGGTAAAATGAATTAAATAAGCTTTGGTTTCTGTCTCGTTTACTGGACATAATAAACAGTAAATTTTAAAATCTTTACCCAAGGTAGACACCCAATGAGGATAAACATAACTCACGTCTAATGGTTCAGGATGCAACCGACGCAAAGCAGGAAAAAATAATTGAGAAATTGACCAAATTTTATCTATTTTATAATAACTTTGGGCTGTATAATGGGCATGAACTTTATTTTCATCTTCATCAATATTTTGCAGTGATGCTTCCGCCCAAGCTTGTAAATCTTGATGCAAATGTCCGTGATACATATCCATCAAATTTTCAATTAAATAAGAATAATGAGCTTGTGTTTGAATGGTGGAAACTGTGGCAATATAATTTAAATTATCCCATTCTGGTAAACCCATTGGTTCTTTATTTGGTTCTTTATTTCCCGGAAATAACCAAATAAAACCATCTTGTTCTTTCACAGGATAACGGCGAATTTTACAAGTTGGTAATTTTTGATTATCTGCTAAATAGGGAACTGCTGCACATTCACCTTCACTATTGAACCGCCAACCGTGATAAGCACATTCTAATTCGTTGTTTATTACTTGCCCATGACTAAGTTTAACTTGACGATGGGGACAACGGTCTTCTAAAGCGTGAATTTTTCCTGTACTATCTCGATAAAGTGCGATCGCCTGTTTCCAAATTGTTACAGCTAAAGAATTATTTGTAACTTCGTAACTTCGTGCAACCACATACCAATGATTAGGGTTAATTCCTAATTGGCGGACACTTTTTGGTAACAATGGAGAAATAGATGCGTTTGTTTCAGGTATTGTTTGTTGCATAAAATATTAATATTTAGGTATATTCCAAGATATAATATAAAAATAATATTTGATTTTTGCTCTCACTCACTAGACAAACCTTTATTTCTTCTTTCCTGTTCCCTGTTCCCTAAACTTCTGACAAAAGCCAATTTTGCCTACAAACGATAAAGTAGTTGTAGATTAAAGCAGTAACTATATTGAGGAAAAAATCTGTATGACAAGCTACCAAGAAACTCTCACTCCTGATGAATTAGTTGATGAACTCATTGCCGAAACATCCAGTATTAATCATGTAGAATTAATTGAAAATGTCATTAGCACCTTAGAAGAAGATAAAAGCGCAATGGTTAGCCATTCACCAGATGGCGCTTATCTGTGGAAATTTAAATATGGAACAGTGGAAGTATTCGTACAACTCACAGGTCCTAGTGATGAAGATACTATCACGGTTTGGGCTGGGGTGCTGAAATTACCCGCTAAAGATGAACCCAAATTAATGCGTTATCTGTTAGAGTTGAACTGTA
This sequence comes from Sphaerospermopsis torques-reginae ITEP-024, assembly GCF_019598945.1. NCBI lineage: Bacteria > Bacillati > Cyanobacteriota > Cyanophyceae > Nostocales > Aphanizomenonaceae > Sphaerospermopsis > Sphaerospermopsis torques-reginae. Next base: position 955,504 of record NZ_CP080598.1, read on the forward strand.
CTGTTACCTTGGAAGCTCGTTTTGGCATAATTGAAAACCAAGTAGTTGTCATTTCCACACGCACTGTAGCAGAATTGTCACCAGGGGAAATTTCCCGGATCATTACTATTGTGGCCACTATCGCCGATAATTATGATGAGCCTTTGATTGCAGATTATGGTATAGCATAGGCAATTTTAGATTTTAGATTTTGAATTTTAGATTTTGGATTTTAGATTTTGTGGTAAAACAGGTTTGGCGACTAATTCCTTGTTTTGCGGCTGCTGGTAAAATACAAATGGCAGTTGACAGATGGTTGCTAGAACAGCATGAGTCAGGAAAACATCCTTCCACTCTGCGGTTTTATACTTGGTCGCCTCCTGCGATTTCTTTGGGTTATCATCAAAAAAAATACCCGGAATTTTGGGAAAATTTATCCACTAATTTCACTGAGAATGGTGATAAACTTGATTTGGTACGTCGTCCTAGTGGTGGTAGAGCAGTTTTACACCAAGGTGATTTAACTTACGCAGTCATCACTTCGGGAATACCGGGTAGTCGGTTACAAGCTTATACCAAGATTTGTGAATTTTTGATTGCTGGATGGCGATCGCTCGGTGTAGAGTTAAACTACGGTCAAGCTGGCCGTGGTTATATTCACAACCCTAACTGTTTTGCAACTGCTACAGGTGCAGATTTAATTTTAGCAGATGGCAGTAAATTAATTGGTAGCGCCCAACTGCGACGGGGAAAGGCAATCTTACAACATGGTTCTATAATTTTACACCCAAATGGGGATTTATTTCAACAAGTATTTGGGAAAGATACTTTTACACCTGTGAAACTACCTGAAAATTTAGATCAAGAAACGATCATTAATACTTTAACTGATGCAGCTTCTGATAGTTTTAATATGCAGGTTGAAATACAACCACTTTCTGAAATTGAATGGGAAGAAATTTTAGCAAAAGCACAATATTAATAAATATTGTTTTTTTATATTTCATCTCATGCAAAAAACGTCCGGGAGTGTTACCGTGTTTCCACCCCAGACGCTTTTTGAACTTTGCTCCTCACACACAACTAGAATATATCACTGGTTCAATAGAATAGCAAGAGTTTTCTTGGAAATTTTATATTAGTAAATTAAATATATCGTTTGCAGGGAAAATACAGCCAAATAAAAAACGCCTGGGAGTGTTACCGTGTTTCCACCCCAAGCGTTTTTTATATTCAACATTGCTCCTCACACACAATGGTTAAGTTATCACTGCTAATTTAAAAAACAAGTATTGTGAGTGACACTTTCAAAACTGCACTAATGTTAGGGACTGGGGACTGGGGACTGGGTTATTAACTTCCCTTTCTTCCCCATCTCCCCATCTCCGCATCTCTCCTGACTCCTGACTCCTGACTCCTTGAACTCCTAATTAGTGTAAAAAGTGCCGCACACCAGTTACAACCATCAATAAACCCAGTTCATCAGCAGCTTTGATAGAGTCTTTATCTCGCAGACTTCCCCCTGGTTGCACAATAGCAGTAATTCCCGCTGCGGCTGCGGTTCTCACGGTATCATCAAAGGGGAAGAAACCATCACTGGCTAAAACTGCACCTTGGGTTTTTTCTCCTGCTTGTTCAACTGCTATTTTTGTCGAACCTACCCGGTTCATTTGTCCCGCACCTACGCCTAAAGTTGTCCGGTCTTTGCTGATGACAATAGCATTAGATTTAACGTGTTTACAAACTTTCCAAGCAAACAACAATTCTGCTAATTCTGCCTGTGTGGGTTGACGTTTGGTGACAACTTGCCATTTAGCGGTATCTGCAACGATATCATCCGCAGTTTGCGCTAGGAAACCGCCAGCGATCGCTCTTACAGTTTCTTTGGGTCCAGTGAGCAAATCTGGTAAAATCAGAACTCTGACATTACCTTTCTTAGTTAAAATTTCCTGGGCTTCTTGATCACAACTCGGTGCAACCACGCATTCTAAAAATGTCTTCGTTAATTCCGTCGCTGTGGCTGCATCAATAGCCCGGTTTAAAGCCACAATACCACCAAAAGCTGAGGTAGAATCAGCATTAAAAGCTTTTTGATAAGCGTCGAAAATACTTTCTGCTTCCGCAGTTCCACAGGGGTTAGTGTGTTTAATAATTGTCGCTGCTGGACTTGCGGTAAATTCAGCAATAATGCGTCGTGCAGCTTCTAAATCTACCAAATTATTATAACTGAGTTCCTTACCTTGCAGTTTAGTTGCTGCTGCCCAACCTGTGGGTTTAGTTCCGGTTTGATACCAAGCTGCGGGTTGATGGGGGTTTTCTCCATAACGCAGAGGTTGAATTTGTGTACCGGAAACGGTGTAAGTTTCTGGTAAACCTTCACTTTGCGTACCCGCTAGATAAGCTGCAATGGCGTTATCATAACTTGCAGTGTGCAAAAATCCTTTTAAGGCGCATTTTTGACGAAATTCTAAAGAAGCAGAACCATTTTGGCGTAATTCCTGTAAATACTCATCATATTGAGCCGGATCACATAATACTGTGAGATGGGCAAAGTTTTTTGATGAAGCGCGTAACATTGCCGGACCGCCAATATCAATTTGTTCTACTGCGTCTGCTAAGGTGACACCAGGTTTAGCAATGGTTTCTTCAAAAGGATAAAGGTTAACGACGACGAGATCAATAGGACGAATTTGGTTATCTTCTAAATCTTTGACATCTTGCTCAACATCGCGCCGTGCTAAAATACCGCCATGTATGCGGGGATGGAGTGTTTTTACCCGACCGCCTAATATTTCTGGTGAGCCTGTATAATCTGAAACCTTGGTAACAGTAATTCCCGCATCTTTCAGGGTTTTGGCTGTTCCCCCACTGCTGATGATATCAAAGCCAAATTCCTCAACCAAGCTGCGGGCTAGGTCAATTATACCAGTTTTGTTAGATACACTCAGCAATGCTAGACGCGCCATAGTTCCCCTGTTTATTTTGGATTACAGTTTTGCAAATAGATGATTATTGTACCTAATGGGGTGCTGTTGGGAAATACGGAAAAACGAACCACAGAGGAAAGAGGAAGAAATGAACCACGAAGACACGAAGAACACGAAGAGAAGAGGGTATAAGAGAGATTTTGCGTAATTAATATCTATATATTGCTGATATCACCAAATATTCTAACTCCTGACTCCTGACTCCTGACTCCTGACTCCTGACTCCTGACTCCTGACTCCTAATAATATTATTGTTGACTCAATTCAATAATATTTCCATCTGGGTCTTTTGTGAAGAGGGCAGGACGACCGGAAGCACTTTCTTGAAATGGGTAATTATGACTTTGTAATTCTGTTTTTGCTGCTTCTAAGTCCACAACTGAAAATGCAATGTGGGGGTTACGTCCCCATTTTTCGTTTTGGTTTTCTGTGGGGACGGATGGGGATACTATTAAATGTATTTGATAGTTACCGAGTTGATACCATGCACCGGGATATTTAAGGGTGCGGTCAATTTTTGCTAGTCCTAATATTGTGCCATAAAAGTGTTCTGAGCGTTCTAAGTCGGTGACGAGGATGGCGGTGTGGAGAGTTTGGGTAATTTGCATTTTTGGGTGATATGATAGTGGGTATATTTATTTATGGAGCTTGATTATCAAGTAGGTGTTATTATGATTTTGGTTTTGTGATAAAAACTATTAATATAGCAATTGTAGATGCAATTATGACGGAAATTAAATTTGCGATTGAAGGTGAAGATGCCATCCAAGCTACAGAGGAACTTTTGGCAATTGAGGGCATAACTGGTAACTATACCGTAAATTCAGAAGAGGTGAAAAAAGAGGCAGTAATTACCACTGTAGCCACTATAATTGGTCTTGTGGGTGGAACTCTGGCCATTGCTGAACAAATTCGCAAATGGTATCAAGAGTATAAACAAAAACAATCTGGTAAAAAGATTGCTAAAGTTCTGATTGTCGGCCGCAACGGTAGACGATTATTGTTAGAAAATGCTACAATTGAGCAAATTCGCCAAATTTTAGAATCTTAAACAGAAATATCTCTCAAACCCTCATTTCTCTGTGTTCTCTGCGCCTCTGCGGTTCGTTTATCTTTAAATTCTGAGAATTATAACATCGTGCAGATTCTTCACCTTGACCTGAAAGCCGTTGTCGGTAATTATGTAGAGTTACGCTACTTTACTAATAATTACAACCAATACGAAAACCGCACACTCCTTCTGGGCGAAATTACCGATTTAATTGAGTTAGCAGAAAGAGATTATTACGTTTCCTCATTTGCTGAAGATTATGCAGTGACTGGGTTAAGGCTGTATAACTGGTTAGATGGGACTGACAGATGGTTACAAAAACTCATCAATCAATATCAGCGTCAAGGAATCATTTTAGCCATTTCAACAGCCGAAAAACTCGCCCATTTACCTTGGGAAGTCCTGCACGATGGTAAAACCTTTCTCGTTCAACAGTCAATTATTCCTGTGCGGTGGGTATCATCGGACTCTGTAAAAACATTGTCTGTGGAGAACAACCCAGAAAACCGCGCTTTACAAGTTTTATTTATGGCTACTTCTCCCCAAGGAGTAGAACCCATATTAGATTATGAAGCAGAAGAAGCGCGAATTCTGGAAGCGACGGAAAGACAACCTTTAGCTTTGACAGTAGAAGAAAGCGGTTGTTTATCTGAGTTGGGTTATTTAGTGGATGATTACGGAAAAGATTATTTTGATATTTTCCATATTACCGGTCATGCCACAATTAGCGATGGACAACCCCAATTTATTACCGAAACGGAAACCGGAGAAGCTGATTATGCTAGTGCAGAAGATATTAAAGAAGCACTACAATTCCGATTACCCAAATTGATTTTCCTTTCTGGTTGTCGCACTGGACAAGCTGGAAGTAAGGATGCTAATTATGGTTCTGTACCTTCAATGGCGGAAGAATTGCTGAATGCTGGTGCAAAAGCCGTTTTAGGATGGGGACAAGCAGTTTCAGCAGTTGAAGCAACAGAAGCAGCAGCGACATTATATGGAGAATTAGCCGCCGGAAAGCAAATCACCGAAGCGGTGGCAATTACCTATAAAACATTAATCAAAAATAAGGCGCGGGATTGGCATTTATTACGATTATATGCGGCGGATAGTTTACCAGGGGAATTGGTGACACCATTGCGGACTCCGAGAAGGAAACCTGCACCACCGCTTTCTGTAAGTACGGAATTTTTAGATCCTGCGGGAAAAGTGAAAGTCCCCACCCGTGAAAGTTTTGTCGGTCGTCGTCGTCAGTTGCAAAGTTGTTTAAGGACGCTGACACAATCAACGGAAGAAATAGGGGTGTTAATTTATGGGATGGGTGGTTTAGGTAAAAGTAGTTTAGCAGCTAGACTTTGTGACAGACTCCCGATTTTTAAGCCTGTTGTCTTGATGGGGAGAATTGATGAACCGAGTTTAGTTGATCTGTTAGTGAAAGACTTGGATGATGACGAACAACGGAAACGGCTACAAAATCCTGATGAGGAATTGAGATTTAGATTAAAGCGGATATTTCAGCAGTTGTGGGACGCTGGGGAAAAGCCGTTTTTGTTGGTGTTGGATGATTTTGAGGAGAATTTAGAACCGCGTCAAGATAGCTTTGTCCTGAAAACATCAGCGGTAGAGGTTTTAACAGCTTTGGTTTGGGCAATTCGGGAAACATCCACCAAACATCGTTTAATTCTCACCTGTCGTTATGATTTTGAATTTAGCCAGTTGCAGTATTTCTATAAACAGCCCTTGGAGGGAATGCGGGGGGCAGATTTAAGAAAAAAGTGTAGTCGTCTTGAGGCTTTTAAAACATCCTCGCAGGTAGATGAGGCGTTGAAATCTCAAGCGCGGAGGTTAGCAGACGGAAATCCTCGCTTGTTGGAATGGCTGGATAAGATTTTGCAAAATTCCACAGTTGACCAAATTGCAATTCTCAATCGTTTAGAAGTTGATGCGGTGGAGTTGCGAGAACAGGTTTTAGCTGAAGCTTTGCTGCAACAAATGGATGCAACGATGGGGGAAATGTTGTCACAGGGTTTGGTGTTTGAGTTACCAGTCCCCAGGGAAGCATTAACCGCAGTTTGTGAAAATATCCCCTATTTGGAAAATTATATCAATCGGGCGGTGGCGTTGGGATTATTGGAAGTTAGTCCTGATGAGTCATTGCGAGTACCGAGAATTTTGCCGTTGACGTTATCCACTCATGTAAAAACCCTGCATCAACAAGCGGCTGAGGTGTTGTATCGTCTGTGGTTGGAAGAAGCAGAAACTTCAACAGAGGAAGAATGCCTAGAAATTCATCGGTTAGGGTTGTTAGGGGAACAAGGGGAAATTGCTTCAAGAGTAGGAATGGTTTTAACACAGAAGTGGATGAATACTAGGCGATTTCGTGAAACCTTAAATCTGTGCAACTCTACCTTAAACATAGTTAGAGACTATAACATTTTGCATCAACTAGCACGATCTGAAGAAAGACTTGGAGACACTCAACAAGCACAGCAACATTATCAACAAGCATTAGAACTCTGTCTACCAACAGATAACACCACAAAAGCGGTAATTATTAATAACTTAGCTAATATCTACGCCAGCAAGGGAAACACAGAGGAAGCACTCACCCTCTACCAGCAGTCTTTAGAAATCCATCAAAGCATTGGCAATCTCCCAGGTCAACCCTCGACTTTGAGCAATTTAGCTCGTATCTACACCAAAACTGGAAAAATAGAGGAAGCGATCGCCCTCCACCAGCAGTCTTTAGAAATCCATAAAAAAATAGAGGATGAAATCGCTGACTATCCCCAGTCTTCACTATTCTTGGACCAATTAGCTGGTGCTAAAGCCTCAACTTTGCACCAATTAGCTGGTATCTACGTGGACAAGGGAAACATAGAGGAAGCACTCGCTCTCTACCAGCAGTCTTTAGAAATCAATGAAAGCATTGGCAAGCTCGAAGGTCAAGCCACTAATTTGTACCAATTAGCTGGTATCTACGTGGACACGGGAAAAATAGAGGAAGCACTCGCCCTCTATCATCAGTCTTTAGAAATCTCTGAAAGCATTGGGTATCTCGAAGGTCAAGCCTCGACTTTGCACCAATTAGGTGTTATCTACAAGAACACAGGCAAAATCAAAGAAGCGATCACCCTCTACAAGCAGTCTTTAAAAATCAATACAAGCATTAGCAATGTCAAAACTAAAGCCTCGACTTTGCACGAATTAGGTTATATCTACGAGAACACAGGCAAAATCGAAGAAGCGATCACCTTCTACCAAGAGTCTTTAAAACTTAGTGAAAGCATTGGGGATGTGCAAGGACAAGCTACTACTTTGCACCAATTAGGTTATATCTACGCCAACACAGGTAATATGGAGGAAGCGATCACCTTCTACCAAGAGTCTTTAAAACTTAGTGAAAGCATTGGGGATGTCAAAACTAAAGCTGCAACTTTGAACAATTTAGCTATTATCTACACCAACACAGGTAACATAGAGGAAGCGATCGCCCTCTACCAACACTCTTTAAAACTTACTGAAAGCATTGGCGATGTCAAAACTAAAGCTGCAACTTTGAACAATTTAGCTAGTATCTACACCAACACAGGTAACATAGAGGAAGCGATCGCCCTCTACCAACACTCTTTAAAACTTACTGAAAGCATTGGCGATGTCAAAACTAAAGCTGCAACTTTGAACAATTTAGCTAGTATCTACACCAACACAAGTAACATAGAGGAAGCGATCGCCCTCTACCAACAGTCTTTAAAACTTACTGAAAGCATTGGGGATGTCAAAACTAAAGCTGCAACTTTGAAAAAGTTAGCTATTAACTACACCAAGACAGGTAAAATCGAAGAAGCGATCACCTGCTACCAACAGTTATTAGAAATCAATGAGAGCATTGGGGATGTGCAAGGAAAAGCTGCAACTTTGCACAAATTAGGTTATATATACGCGGATACAGACAAAATCGAAGAAGCGATCGCCTGCTACCAACAGTCTTTAAAAATCAATGAAAGCACAGGCGATGTGCAAGGAAAAGCCGCTAATTTGCAAGGATTAGGACGTACTTACGCCAAGACGAGCAAAATCGAAGAAGCGATCACCCTCTACCAGCAGTCTTTAAAAATCAATGAAAGCATTGGGAATGTCCGAGGAAAAGCCTCTACTTTAAACAATTTAGCTATTATCTACACCAAGACAGGCAAAATCGAAGAAGCGATCGACCTCTACCAACAGTCTTTACAACTTACTGAAAGCATTGGGGATGTGCAAGGGAAAGCCGCTACTTTGAACAATTTAGCTAGTATCTACGCGGACACAGGCAAAGTCGAAGAAGCGATCGCCCTCTACCAACAGTCTTTAAAGCTTACTGAAAGCATTGGGGATGTCAAAACTAAAGCTGCAACTTTGAACAATTTAGCTAGGATCTACGCGGACACAGGTAAAAGAGATGAAGCGATCGCCCTCTTTCAGCAGTTCGTAGAAATCAATGAAAGTATTGGTGATGTCCAAGCTGAACCGTTAAAATTAACAATGTTAGGCTTGATTGCAGCACAAAAAAAAGATTTTGTGACTGCACTTGAATATTTACACCAGTCTTTAGAGATATTGCAGCAAATCAAATCTCCCCATGCTGAGACAGTGAGGGGAATTATCAACGATGTGCAACAAATGGCAAAGAGTTAAGGTATTTTATTAAACTTCCAAATTTTGATAATGCTGTAAAAAATCTGCGTTTTATCAGTCAATTTGCGATGAAGATATAACACTTTATAGTATAATTTTATCGCCAGCAATAACAAATTAAGATGAGCGGAATTGATCGTGAAATTACCCTAGAAACCAGAACCAGTCTGATTGAAAAACATCTTCCCGGAACAAAAAAATCCCAAAGAGAACTTGAAACCGAAGGACTAGCTTTTCTCTTTAACGATCAACAAACAATGGAAAGAGTTGCATCTGAGATAAAACTTAGAGGAGAACCAACAGGAATAGAAGATACAGAAGATAAATATGAGCGATATGGATTATATTTTACTGAACCAATTGGTTATATACTAAAAGCAGACGGTACTCGAATCCCCCTGCATTACGGTGAAATAAAAATTAAGAAAACTACAGGTAAGTATCATGTCATACCTCGCACAAAACCCCGTACAACCTACTGAAATCACTCAAATATCAGAACAAGAAACTGAATGGGAGTTTGCAGAAATCTGGGTAGATACTCTAATATCTCCTCCTTATATTCTGATGTTAGTCAAAGAACAATCAGGAAAATTCTGTATTCATAACCCTGCACAAAACTATAAAATTATCTTTAGCAGTGACAATTATGAAGCCGCTAAAATGTGGCTACTAGAGGATGAATATGAGCGATTGAATAGTCGTATTTTACAACAAGATTCTGATGATTAAGATTAAAAGAGAAAGTGAATCCCTTGAAAACATTGAAATCCTTAGATGATGTGGTTCGTTTAAAAAAAATTAGTAAAAAAATTGTAGGATGCGTTACTAACACACCCTACCTATCTTGCTTTTCTTAATGTACAGCCCCAGTATGTACAGTTTTCACCCACTTCAGCCTTTTAGGACGAACCGACATCCGGGCAGTAGTGCTACTCATCACCATCAACCAATGCAACATATAAATACTGCCGCGAATGGTTTGCAGAAGTAACACCAAATAATTAGATGTTTTTTGATCTTGGCGTGTGCGCTGTAACCCAGCAAACATCCCCACAAAAGACATCGTTACTGATAAACCAGTAATAGGGGCTAAAATGGGTGGACGATGGCGAATTACAGACATTAATAAATCGGGTACTGCTGCTGTCGGTAAAATATACATAATCAGCAGAAAAATCAGTAAATCCACAGTTTTCCGCGTTCCCATGCGGTTTTTGAGGATTAGATCCCAGTAATCTAAATAACGTTGATAACCACCCTCAGCCCATCGGTTACGTTGATGCCAAAGGGCGATCGCAGTAGTTACACCTTCTTCCTGTACAGGGGGATAGAACATACATTCAATATCCCACTGATCCAAATTCAAACGGATAGTCAAATCTAAATCATCGGTGATAGTTTCCTCATTCCAACCACCACAGCTATCCAAAGCTTGACGGCGGACAAATTGACCATTTCCCCGCAGTTCACCCAGTCCACCAATAGCGGTTCTTTGTTGTTGAAACCAAGTATCAACAGCCATTTCCGCCATTTGTCCCTTAGTCCAGAAATTTTCCTTAGCGTTGGCGATCGCCTTTCGCACCTGCACCGCCCCCACCTGTTCCCTTTGGAACACAGGCACAACCTGTAACAATAAATCTGGGTTAACTTGGGCATCCGCATCAAACACCGCAATAATATCGCCCTTAGTCATAGGTAATACCTGATTCAAAGCCCCAGACTTACCGCCAATAGCATCAGCAGAACGTCTGAAAACCTTGAGTTGCTTGTATTCTTCCTGTAGTTCTGCTAATAACTGTGGTGTTTTGTCCGTACTATGATCATCAATAATCCAGACTTCATATTCACCATTAGCATATTCTAAACTACAAAGATTTTTCACTAATCTGCCTATGACCGCTTCTTCATTTTTGGCAGCCACCAACACAGAAACACGGGGTAAATCTCCCTGTATTTCTTTATGATGGTGGCGGGGTCTAGCAAAAATAATCCTGAAAGCATGAATGCTTAAAATTGCCGTCAATCCAAGAATAAAAATAGAACCCCAGGAAACCAAATGTAAAGCAATAGTTCCACCCCAAACCACAGTTAACATGAGGGCAGCTTTGGGTCTACGTCCTTGAAAGCGCGATGAAGAATAAACAGTCTTGATCCCTTCCGTTAACTCCTCCTCTGTTGAAAGGTCAGACAGCAGGGAGTTAAGAGGGTCAGAATTTTCGTTGTAAGCGTCGTTTTCCGGCCAGGAATTCGCTGGCATAGTTTAATTTAAGTAAAAAACCACTATTTGTTTAAAGTTTACAGTTTTTACAGCAGAAAACCCACAATTAGGTATTTAGCAATGCGCTTTATCCCGACTGATTTAACCTGTCGCTTTTTGAGCTTGTCCTAAGTTGACAATTTAATAGACAAAACTATACTTATATTGACAAAAATCAATATATTTTCAGGAAAAAATCAACTACTTGATATATAATACGGTGATATCAAGTATTGAATTGAGACTATTGCCGACGCGAAAACCAAGCAATGATGGTGGTAGTCTTTTTCAGAAAGTTAATTGGAACACAATCGCGTTGGGCTACACCGTGAAAGTCTACAGAGGGATAACCGCTCCCATGCTCCCGTTGAAGTAGAAAGTAAAGTCTAGCTTTGTCTAGGTTTTATATAGCAGATCAAAAAAATATGACTACAAGAGGTTTGACTGACAACTCCTGACTCTTGCCTCTTGCTACAGCAAATATTTTTCTTAAAGTGTGTGAAATCACATACTTATGGGATATTGATTACAACTCAATATCCCATAAACCTAGCTAAGTTGAGGAATTGTCAACGATGTCTATCGACCAACTTCAACCTGTGAGTCAACAGCAAGCTACTCTCTATCTGCCTTACATCCAGCAAAGCAAACGGAATTTCTTGCCTTATGCCATCAGTCTTTATCAAAAAGGCTTTGTTGAAGGACATCGCAAAATAGAAGGTAGTGACAATATTCCTTTCATCGCTACCTGGAACGTTGGGACATTACCCTCAGACCTCACCCGTTGCCGTATTCAGTTTGATAGCAATGCTGAATTAAGTTATGAAGTAATGATGGCCAGTTATGAGTTTATTAATTTTTTGATTGAACTTATAGAAAATTATAAACGCCAAAAAGTTAGTGATTTTTCTACAGCTTTTTACCGCAAACTACTGCGGATATAAGAGTAAATCAGCATACAGGAGGTAGGAGGCAGGAGGCAGAAGTTATGTATTTTGGATTTTGGATTTTGGATTTTGGATTTTGGATTGTTTTTGTTAACTCCAATCTAAAATCTAAAATCTAAAATCTAAAATTTTCTTCCCCAGTCCCTAGTCCCCAATCCCCAATCCCCAAAATCAGCGATTTCTGTTGCTTCAGCTAAAATTAGGAAACACCTGGCTGGGTTCAACAGACGTTTGAAATTAGGAGTGCATGGCGTGCCAACATCTGTTAAATATTTGCTGATTGGATCAGTAGAGACTTACAGTGGTAAATCCGCAACTGTTTTGGGTTTGTCTCATCAGCTAAAGCAAAAAGGATTGGATATAGCCTACGGTAAACCTTTAGGTAATTGTGTGCAGTCCGCCGATGGTAGCTTAGTGGAAGAAGATGTCCAGTTTATTTCTCACAGCTTGAAACTGCCAGAAAATCGTGTTGCACCCACCTTACTGGCTTTAAATGAGGTCAGTGTCCAAAAACGTTTACGTGGTGAAGACAAAACTGATTATCAGCAGTCACTGGTACAGCATTATTTACAAATACCACGGGGTGATTTGATGCTGTTGGAAGGACCAGGTGATTTACCAGAAGGTAATTTATTTGGCTTGTCCTTACTGGAAGTGGCTGAAGTTTTAGATGGGGGTGTGCTATTGGTACATCGTTATAAATCCCTGCTTACGGTAGAGGCGTTGTTATCTGCCAAGAAATTGATAGGCGATCGCCTAGTTGGTGTTGTTATTAATGAAGTTCCCACCGAACAATTAGAAGCAGGTCATAATCTCTTACGTCCATTTTTGGAAGAGCAAGGCATTCCTGTATTAGCAATGTTGCCAAAAAGCGACTTGCTCCGTAGCGTCAGCGTGGGAGAACTGGTAAAACAATTACAGGCTGAAGTTCTCTGTCGCAGCGATCGCCTAGATTTATTAGTGGAAACCTTGGCCATTGGGGCGATGAATGTCAATGCCGCCGTTAAATATTTCCGCAAACGCCGTAACAAGGCAGTAGTCACAGGAGGCGATCGCGTGGAAATTCAACAAGCCGCTTTAGAAACTTCTACCCAATGCCTGATCCTCACCGGACAACTACCCCCTCCCGCCTTTATTCTCAATCGCGCCGAAGAATTAGAAATACCAATTTTATCTGTTGACCTCGATACCTTAACCACAGTGGAAATTGTTGACCGCACTTTCGGACAAGTTCGTGTCCACGAACCTCTCAAAGTAGAGTGCATTAGCCAATTAATGTCCGAACATTTTGACATTAACCGTTTCTTATCTCAACTAGGAGTCAAACCAGCAGCCGCTTTATCTTAGTCGGATTATTGACCCAAATTACCAGTTAATCACCAGCGTAAATCCTACCATTGCCTGTTTCCAAAGCCTGACAGTGAACAGTAATTTTTTCCAACTACCTATTTTGTTAAAGCACTGCCATCAACACAATCTTTTGTTACTTAACAAAATAATCAAGAAAACAGAGAAATCTGTAACTCTAGTTGGCTTCTTACTTACACGCTGTTTGATAGAATATCTAGGTTGTTTAATCTGATCACCTCCATCTTTGAGCCAGTCAACAGAACTCATCAACCTTGATACATTAGCGCAGGAACTGGCGACAATCCAGCAAACAGGTTCCAAACGAATCGCCTTGTTGGGTTCTCGTCATGTGCCAATTACTCATCAAAATCTCATTGAAATGATGACTTATGCCCTAGTTTTATCGGGCAATCGCATCATTACTTCCGGTGCTACAGGTACTAATTCTGCTGCCATCAAGGGCGCAACACGGGCTGACCCGAACTTATTGACGGTCATCCTACCCCAAAGCCTGGAACGTCAGCCCCATGAATCACGCCAACAACTAGAGCAGGTTATGCATCTAGTCGAAAATCCCAGTAATGATAATCTATCTTTGGCTGAGGCCAGCTACCTGTGCAACAAGGAGATTGTCTCCCGTTGTCAGCAACTCATCTGCTTTGCTTTCCACGACAGTCGCACCCTGCTACAAACCTGTGGAGAAGCAGAAGAACAAAGAAAAGTGGTGACACTGTTCTACTTTGATTAAAGTGAAACGCAGTCTCCACACCGCTAATGATAGAGATGGGTAATTACCAGTGGGTACTGGGTAATGTTTTATCTAAATTACTCAGTATTCCTTTGCGCTCACTAAAAACTACTACCAGTACCAGTATTTATTAGGTTAATGTCCCTATTGCAACTACCTATACCTGCTATTTTTTTGTACTCTATTGCTGCCGCCGCAGTTCTCATTTATGTACCGTTTTTATTCGTAGCTTACGGTCGGGCGCAGGTTGGTTTTGATTTATCTGCCCCTCGTGCCATGTTTGATAAATTGCCTCCTTATGCCCAAAGAGCTACCTGGGCGCATCAAAATTCTTTTGAGGCATTCATAATTTTCAGTGCTGCATCTCTAATGGCTTATGTCTGTGGGGTGAATACTCCTTTAGCAGCAATGGCAGCGATCGCCTTTATCCCCGCTCGGTTACTATACTCTATTTTTTATATTGCCAATATCCCCATTTTGCGATCGCTCATGTTTGGTATTGGCTCTTTTAGTTCTGGCACTCTCTTCTATTTGAGTATCATGAAAGTTTCAGGATAGGTGATAGGTGAACAAAATTTTAGATTTTAGATTTTAGATTGCAGTTGGTTATATACAATCCAAAATCCAAAATCCAAAATCCAAAATTGGCTCACCAATCACCAAATTAAACATTTCACATTCAATTTTCTTTATGGCTTCTACGTTTTCTTTTGATATTGTCAGCGACTTTGACCGTCAAGAATTAGTGAACGCTGTTGATCAAGTGGTGCGAGACATCAAAAGCCGTTACGATCTCAAAGACACACAAACAACTGTCGAGTTAGGCGAAAACAGCATTACTATTAACACCGACAGCGATATGACTTTAGAGGCTGTACATGGCATATTGCGGGAAAAAGCAGCCAAACGCAACCTCTCCCAGAAAATATTTGATTTTGGTAAAGTTGAATCTGCCAGCGGCAACCGTGTGCGGCAAGAAATCACCCTCAAAAAAGGCATTAGTCAAGACATTGCCAAACAAATCTCCAAATTGATTCGTGATGAATTTAAAAAGGTGCAAGCCTCAATTCAAGGTGATGCTGTGCGGGTGACAGCCAAAGCGAAAGATGACTTACAAGCTGTGATCCAACGAGTCAAACAAGAAGATTTTCCTGTAGCTTTGCAGTTTACCAATTATCGTTAGGGCTTGCTGAATAAATCCGAAAACTTTACAGGTAAAGGGTTGTAGCTATTTTGACTTTCAAAAAGTGCAAGCTTTTATGGGGTGGAAACTTAAAAACCTTGCATTTAATTCCTACTCAAAGGAAAAATCGTTCCTATCCAACTCTTGAAACCCACCTTCCGCACCCTAAACTGTCACACAACGAAAATTGGTCGTTTGGGGATTTGAGATTGGCGATCGCCATCTAAGATTTCGACCATATTGTATCAAAATTATCCTCAACTTGGTTAAAAAATACGAAATTACCGATTGTGACACTGGGGGGTGCGGAATGTGGGGTTCAATTTTGGATTTTGGATTTTGGATTTTGGATTGTATTTTATTAACTCCAATCTAAAATCTAAAATCTAAAATTTTGTTCACCAATCACCAGTCCCCAATCACCTTTTACCGATACTGTTTTTAAATGCTGGACGTTCAGAAATTTTCTGAATATAGTTCACAACGGCTGGATATTCACTCAAATCAAGCTTGAGCATAATGGGAATATAAGCGAGTATAGATCCCACAGCCACATCGGCAACAGTGAATTGATCACCAAGTAAGAAAGGTTGCCGCGCAAAAATTTCATTCAGGGTAGTTAATAGGCGGGGCATTTCTCGCTCGCGGTTGGCTTCCACAAAAATTCCTGTAGCCAAGGTAGAATTACCAAATAATACCCATTGGGAAAATATGGCACGTTCCTCTAGGGAAATCGGATTTTTACCATATTTTTCCGCAATATACAGCAAAATTGCCCCAGATTCCCAAAGTTTCAAATCACCATCAACAATTGCTGGAACTTTGCCTATTGGGTTAATGGCTAGGTATTCAGGTTGTTTATGTTCACCTGCTTTCATATCCAAAAGAATAAACTCGTAGGGAACTTGTAGTTCCTCTAAATACCACTGAACAATTGATGCACGGCTAAAAGCGCCACCGTAAAGTTTCAACATAATAACTGCTTAAAATCAAAGAACTTTGTGAGTGTGAGAATGTTGTTTAACGTTGTCGTCTTTAGTGACAACTCTAGCGGCATTTAGCACCCGTTTGCGTTCTGTAGAATAATTAAAATCGGTTTTGGTTGTTCCTGCGGGAATCAGGGTTTGGGCTGATTCACGACGCTTGTAGGTGCGAGCTGCTGAAAATGCCCGTTGTACAAATTCATCTGCAAACTGTGCTGAATCAGGAAATCCATCAGGCAATAACAGCTTATCACCATCCAAGATACTTCCCAAAGTAGTTGCACAGGCAAGTTTATATGAAGTAGGAATGCCTTTTAATATTGCTTCTAATGCTGCTGAGGGAATAGGCTCTATAACTTCGATTTGGTGTACTTCTCCATCTTGTTTGTAAAAGCACGTTGCCAAGCCGATCACAATGTAATCATCGGCTGTAAGGTCTGAAGCATCTGGATAAGAAATTGTTGTTGTCATAGGAAATTTACTCAAAATTAAATTGTACTGGGCATTGGGCATTGGGCATTGGGTAACTTCCCTGTTACCTGTCACCAGTCCCCAGTCAAGGGTTCCCAGTCCCCAGTCACCTATTCCTTATTCCCTAAATTTTGCACAGCTTGACGAAAACCCAAGACGATTAAAATATTAGCGAGGGTTAAAAATACTTCAGCGCCGCCATGTAACCAGTCTATATTGGCTAAAGCTTCTCCATAAGCAACTTTGGCATAGATGCCGGCGGGAATGGTAATACCGACAAATACTAAAGTACCGTAAAATCCATATAGGGCTAAACGTGGCATTTGCGGACTACGGCTAATAAACCACAAGAAACCCAAATAGGGAAACAGAGACAGGGCAAAGAGGGTTTCTTTTGATATCATGGTTCTGATTTGATGGTTTTTGCTTCAATTTTGGTTGCAGACTTGGTAGAACGCCAAATCCACACTGCTGCCGCCCAAAGGGTAAAATTACCCACTAATGTCATGGTAGCTTGGAGGGTGACTAACCATTCTAGGGATTCGGGGTTGTCGAAATAATGCCAAGTGCAAGCACACATAGCACTGATTAAAGCTGGTAACATGGCAAAGGACAATCCCCACCAACTACGGTTTTTTGTCAGTTCACCATATTTCCAGATTAACCAAATAGCGGCTATCCATTCAATGACACTAGAAACGTGAATAATCCAGGTGGGAATCGAAAGGGCGTGCATAATAGTCAGTAAT
The DNA here is from genome assembly GCF_019598945.1 of Sphaerospermopsis torques-reginae ITEP-024. Lineage (NCBI taxonomy): Bacteria > Bacillati > Cyanobacteriota > Cyanophyceae > Nostocales > Aphanizomenonaceae > Sphaerospermopsis > Sphaerospermopsis torques-reginae. The sequence continues at coordinate 972,889 of NZ_CP080598.1, forward strand.
CAGTTATTAGTTGTCAGTGGTAGATAACCATTAAAAAAATTGGTAATCCAAAATCTAAAATATCAGGACTTACGTACCATACCTCTGAAAACCTCTTTCCTTTGTGTCCTTTGCGTCCTTTGCGGTTTATTTTTCCATGATCACAGCGTAAGTCCAACATCCAAAATCCAAAATCTAAAATCCAAAATCTAAAATCCAAAATCCAAAATTATTGAAGATGCGTGTTTTATTATCTGGGTATTACGGTAAAGGTAATGGTGGTGATGAAGCTTTGTTAGCTACACTTTTGCAAATGTTACCACCTCATGTCACCCCTGTAGTGCTTTCTGGAAATCCTGAAGAAACGAGTCGGCGTTATGGTGTGGAAAGTTACAACCGCATGGCGTTTTTACAGGTAATTCAAGCTTTACGTTCCTGTAATGTGTTCATCTGGGGTGGTGGTAGTTTAATGCAGGATGTGACTAGTACCATTAGCCCTTTTTATTATGGCGGATTAATGGCGATCGCTCAAGTCCTAAAATTAAAAACTATAGCTTGGGGACAGGGAATAGGACCTTTATTGCGTCCGCAAACTCGCTGGTTAGCAAAGCGAAATTTTGCTGGTTGTATTCAAGTCAGTGTACGCGATCGCTCTAGTTCGGCTTTATTATCAAATTGGAATATACCACATATTCTTGCACCTGATCCAGTTTGGGCATTAAAGTCGCAGTCAGTAGCAGAATTAGCAGATTTACCAAAACCAAGAATTGCAGTTACTTTAAGAAATCATCCCCAACTTACAGAAACTAGATTAGCAAATTTAACTCGTGCTTTGGTGGAGTTACAAACAGCTACCCAAGCCTTTATTTTAATATTACCATTTCAAAAAAGCGAAGATTTAGGAATTGCCGAAAAAATTCAACTGCAATTAACAGATAATAGTCAGATTCTTTGTTTAGAAGCACCGGAAATTTTAAAAGGTGCATTTCAGGGTGTAGATATGGTTATTGGAATGCGTCTACATAGTTTAATTATGGCTGCTAGTGAAGGTTGTCGTTGTTTTGCATTGAGTTATGATCCCAAGATAAACAGATTAATGGAAGATTTACAAATACCTGGATGGGATTTAGAAAATATCCCCGATGATGTAGATTTAATTAGTAAAACTTGGTTGGATTTTTATCAAAATGGTAATGCTTTGTCATCCGAAAAAATACAATCTTTGGTAAATGGGGCATTTTTGCATCGGGATTTATTAAAGGATGCTTTAAAGTAAATTTTCTTAAATAGCATAACCAAATCATACCAAGTTCATTTATTATTGAGATACGAGTTGATATATATAACCAGAGATGATTATGACAGCGATCACCGTCAACTTAAATCCTATTATCCAACTCACAGACCATCAATTTTATCAATTGTGTCGAGAAAATCCTGAAGTTAAATTTGAAAGAAATGCAAAAGGAGAAATACAGATTATGTCACCCACAGGAGGAGGAACAGGAAAACGTAATGTTGAAATTTCGGCAGATTTTGTTTTTTGGAATCGTCAAAATAAATTAGGAGTTTGTTTTGATTCTTCCACCTGTTTTAAACTTCCTAATGGTGCAAACCGTTCTCCTGATGTAGCTTGGATAAAAAAAGAAAGATGGGATGCACTCACACTGGAAGAACAGGAAAAGTTTCCACCAATCGCACCCGATTTTGTTTTAGAGTTAATGTCACCCAGTGATAGTTTAGAAGAAACTCAGGAAAAAATGCGGGAGTATATCAATAATGAAGTAAGATTAGGTTGGTTGATTAATCGTAAAATGCGTCAAGTGGAAATTTATCGTCTTGGTAAACCAGTGGAAGTATTAGAATTTCCTCAAGAATTATCAGGTGAAGATGTTTTACCGGGGTTTGTTTTGAATTTGCAAATAGTTTGGGGATAAACTAGGTGACAGATACTAGAGAAGAAAGCAGGGTAACACAAAACCCTCTTAAAGAAAAAATCGTTCCTATCCAACTCTTGAAACTGTCACCGTGGCGTAGCACCTGTCACCTGTCACCTGTCACCTAGCTTTCACAGATAACTTTTTCAGCAAACCCTAAATAGAAATGCTAATGCCATGCTCAATACAACGGTAACACATCAAACATTATGTTACTACTGACAGGAAATTAAGATAAACTAACAATTCCTGACCATTGCACCTTTTTCTCCTTTTCTCGACGATAAGAAAAGAAGTGTTCAGGAGATTGATAGGTACAGTAAGGAGCGATCGCAATTTGTTCTCCACTAAACCCCAACTGCTCTAACTGCAAAGCATTAACACGACGCACATCTAAACGCACCTTTCCCGGTTCTGCATCCGGTAATAAAGGTGAATCAGGTAAATCGTGTAAAGCAGCAACTATTTTTTCTGGGTCATTATGTGGTATAATAGTGCTTCCAATTTCCGCAGCCACTTCCACGGAAACTTGGTAAACTTCACCTGCGATCGCAGGACCCATAGCAATGCGTAAATCTTCCAGTTTGCTACCTTGAGATTGCATCTTTTTAATGGCTTGGGGAACAATCTGCGCTGCTGTACCCCGCCAACCCGCGTGTAAAGCCGCTACCTGTCCGATTTTGACATCCCCAATCAGCACCGGTGTACAATCAGCAGAAGCCACCCAAACAGCCTGTAAAGGTTTTTCACTGATTAAACCATCTGCTAACGCCAACTCATCATTGCTGTTGTTTAAATGTTCATCTACCTCTTGGGGAGTCAAAACAGTATTACCGTGAACTTGTTTTAAACGATAAGCAGCAGCTTCTGGTTGCAGTACCTGTGTTAACTCCTGCGGTGGACGTGGCCAAAACTGCTGGGTAAAAAAACCATGAGGCCAAGGTGTCAAAAGATTACAAGTCAGGTAAGGTAGACCTTCCCAATTGTGCCAGTGCCAAGTGTGCATTTTCAAACAAACCCAAACAAAAAATACAAAACCGCCAATCAATGCTAACTTGATCAACGGGATTTAGGGGAATAACTGTGGAATTTGATCGGCAACTTTTAGAAAATTTCTTACACTTAGGGCGTAAGCAACCATGTATACCATTTTCTCTACACATTTTTGACAGTCTCCCGTCAACTAATCAAATGGTATGGGACTTGATCGCCCAAGGAGCAAAACCAGGATCTGTAGTGATTGCCACCCAACAAACCGCAGGTAGGGGACAATGGGGAAGACAATGGTTATCTCCTGCGGGTGGTTTATACCTTTCAATGGCGATCGCTCCTCAACTAGAAGTCACCAATAGCTATCAACTAACCTTAGCTAGTGCTTGGGGAATTGCTTCACACTTACGAAAGTGTGGCATAACAGTAGGAATAAAATGGCCGAATGATTTAGTATTAAATCGTCGCAAACTAGGCGGCATTTTAACAGAAACCAGGGTTTTTCAAGGGCATATTACCCAAGCTGTGATTGGTGTTGGTATAAACTGGGCTAACCCAGTACCAGAAACTGGCATCAACTTAAAATCCTGGCAAACTACCCAGAATGATCAAGCTATTTCTGGGCTAGAAATGCTCACTGCTCAAGTTTTGCTGGGAATACAGTCCGGTCTAGAGTGTCTAAACAACGAAGGAATAAGCATACTACTGTCTCGTTATCTGCATTTACTGACAAACATCGGTGATCATGTGTATGTCAATAATCTCTTAGGCACTGTAGTTGGGGTGACACCCGAAGGAAATCTCCGCTTACAAATGGCTGAATATAATAGGACAGAACTGATAAAAGCAGAAATTTCTGTAGAACCCGGTACAATCAGTTTGGGTTACTCTTAATCTTCGGTGTTAATTTCTGTTTAATTTCTGTTTAACTTTTTAAGCACATCATCTTCTTTAAACTTATTACACACAACTGAGAGAAAAAATGACGCAGCCTCATAAATCTGCCCATAACCGCTTGAATAATAAGCGAACTCAAAGTTTAACAACAAAACGCTTTGCTTCTACATTACCAGCCCAAGCCCTGACTTGGTTGAGTAGTGTTAGCCTGTTAAGTGGTGGTTTTGTGTTGGCTCAAACGGAATCATCAGTAGATAACATTGTTCCCACTATTGAAAGTTCCCAACCGACAGCAGTTGCAGAGACAGGAACAAAAGAAACTGCTGCCCCAGAAGCAGTAAAATCAACACCAGATTTTGCTGAACGCAGAGCCAGACTGAAAAAGAAACTCAACAATAAAGAAGTTTCCCAAACAGCAGAACCGTTGAGACAGTCTCAACCAAAAGCAGAAAATTCTCAACCTGTTGTCATCATTAAAACTTCTCAACCGAAAGCGGAAACGTCACAGGTGAAAAAACCAGAGACTTCTGTTAACTCAGCACCTGAGAAACCCGCAGAAGTAGCTAAACCAGCAAATAATAATGCTGGGGATACTGGCAGCGCCACAGCGAGGAAAACCAAAGATTACAATAACACCCAGATTGACCCCACCGAATACAATGGGACTGCAACTAGCAACTATGAACCACCCAGTTCTGTAGTTGTTACAGAAAGGTCTAGCGGTTGTGAAGCGGTTTTTTCTAAAAGAGAAATTGCTGCTGGTGCTTGTGGTAAAAAAGCCACTGATACCCCTACTGTAGCTGATGCACCCAAAAAATCAGCACCTACTTGGATCAAAAAAAGTGAAACCGCTAGTTTAGAAAAAACGCCAAAAACACCGCAAGTAGCCACTAAATCTAACTCAGAACCAGTAGCTGCTCAGTCTAACTCAGAACCCCAGAGTGTGGTGAAAACGGTTGCTGGTGCTGTCAATAATAATCAAAGTTGGCGTACTGCCCAAACAAATACTAGCAGTTCTACAAAAACCGCCTATCGTCCGAATCGGTTTATTCCTCAACCCAGCGAGTTTTCCCCAACTACAACCGTCAATGCTACACCCATCGCCCCCAGCTTTGGCAGTTTACCCGCGCCAATGGCAGAGGATAATATAGCACCACGTCCAAGTAATGTATCTTATGATTTTGCTCTGGCAGCGGTTTTACCACAAGTTCCTTACAGTAACACCTTTGCTTATGCTTACCGTGGTGGTAGTTCGGGAGTAGCTTTTCCCTTATCTTTTGCTGCGCCTGTAACTTCTTTATTTGGTTGGCGGATACATCCTATAACTGGCGATCGCCGTTTCCACGCAGGTACAGATATAGGAGCGCCCACAGGTACACCAATTTTAGCAGCAGCCAGAGGTCAAGTAGAAACCGCTGACTGGATTGGTGGTTACGGTTTAACCGTGATTATTAATCACAGTTCTGCCCAACAAACTCTCTACGCTCATATGTCAGACATCTTAGTTCGTCCTGGTCAGTGGGTAGAACCAGGAATGGTGATCGGTCGTGTGGGTAGCACTGGTAACTCCACTGGTCCTCACCTACACTTTGAAGTCCGCCACCTCACACCCAACGGTTGGGTTGCTGTTGACCCTGGTGTGAAGTTACAAGCAGGACTGAATAACTTGGTGTACAACAACAGAACAGCACAGGCAAGGTAGGTGACAGGTGCTACGCCACGGTGACAGGTGACAGTGAAGAGAGCAGGGGAAGCAGGGGAAGCAGGGGAAGCAGGGGAAGCAGGGGGAGAAAAATTAGTTCTTTATTCTTCAATTCTTCTTTCTCCTGAACTCCTGCCTCCTGCCTCCTGCCTCCTGACTCCTGACTCCTGACTCCTGACTCCTGACTCCTGACTCCTGACTCCTGCCTATAAATACCCGTGTTCTATTAAGAATGCGGGTGTAATGTCCTCTTGATGTGGTGTTTTGCCTGGGGAAATGAATTTTTCCACGTATTTACCCAGGATATCGGCTTCTAAGTTTACCCAACTACCAGAACTTAAACAACTCAGGTTTGTTTCCGAGTAGGTAAGGGGAATGACTGCGACGGTAAACTGGGAGTTTTCGGGTTGATAGGTGGCTACGGTGAGACTGATACCGTTGATGGCGATGCTACCTTTAGGGACGATATAGCGAGCGATCGCCTCCGGTGCTACAAAGGTCATTTCCCAAGAGGTCGCTGTCTGTTCCGCTGAAATTAATTCTCCCATCCCGTCTACATGACCCATGACAAAATGACCTCCTACCTTACCCCCCACTCGCAGCGACGTTTCTAGGTTGACATATCCGGCTTGGGTTTCTTCTCTCCCTAAAGTGGTACGACGCAGGGTTTCTGGTGAAGCAGTGGCAATAAAACCGTCTTTTAAAATTTCTTCCACCGTCAGACATACGCCATCTACTGCGACACTATCGCCATAAGTCAAATCTTGCATAATGGCATCCGAGTGGCTAACAAAAGTAATCTGCCACAAATTGTTAGATAAGGGTTTAATTTTACCTAATCCTTGAATTAATCCTGTAAACATGATTTTTCTACCAAATTAACTCTATTTACAAGTTTGCTAAGAATTGGTAATGGGTAATGGGTAATTGGGAAAAATATGATTAATTACCCAGTCACCAGTCCCCAGTCACTAGTTCCCAATCACCAGTCCCCAATCACCTATTGCTTAATTTTGGCTGAAATTAACTGATAATTCCGCACAAAAAGGTAAAACATTTAAAGACAATTTCTGAAGTTTTTTTTTGATTGCTGAACAGTCACACATTAACATCAATCTCAAGGCATACTTGGATAAGACGATTATGATTTGAGGAGAGCATTTTGACGTACTCTGGTGTTTACTACAAGTTCGGAGTCATCGGGTGGAGATTTATATTCCGATAAAGCCTTATATACTGCCACATATCGGACAATAATTGCTCGTATTTGGCTATAAATCGCTTCCCAAAGGATAAGCGTTTAAGCTGAAAGAGGGATCACTGCTCTCATATTGCCAATAAAATCAGGAGTAAAGTCCAGATTATCTGGGTTTTATGTAGCAGTTTAATAGAAGCGATTATAAAGAAGAAAAGCCCTATGTTTACTTCTGTTCTAGAAAAACCCAATCAAGGGTATTTTTTGCCACATAGCACTCAAGCAATAAAAGGATTTTAGAGGGTTGGCCAATGATTGAAATGAGAGTCGCTGGTATAGCTTTAGATGCCATAACCCGTAGTCCGATTGTACTCCTGAAAGATAGTTCAGATCGTCGGGCTTTACCAATTTATATCGGTCAGGATCAAGCTAGGGCGATTATGGGTGCTATGGAGCATCAAAAACCCCCTAGACCTTTAACTCATGACTTGATGGTGAATGTTTTGGAAGCATGGAATATGACCTTAGAAAAGGTGATAATTCATTCTTTGCAAAAGGATACATTCTACGCTGCTTTAATTGTGCAGCAAGGAGAGGTAAAAAAAGAAATAGATTCTCGTCCTAGTGATGCGATCGCCATTGCTTTAAGGACAAATGCACCGATTTGGGTAATGGAAGAAGTGGTAGCAGATGCTTCTATTCCCGTTGATCGTGATGCTGATGAAGCTGAACAACAAGCTTTCCGGGAGTTCGTTTCTAATCTTCGTCCTGAAGATTTAATCAAGCGATTCGGTAATAGTGATGGTTAAATAGGGGACTGGGGACTGGTGACTGGGGAGAAAAATTTTAGATTTTAGATTTTAGATTTTAGATTGGAATTGACAAAAACAATCCAAAATCCAAAATCCAAAATTGAATCACCAATCACCAATCACCAATCACCAATCACCAATCACCAATCACCAATCACCCATTATGCAATATCGCCGTTTTGGTAAAACAAATTTAAAATTATCGGTTTTTTCTCTGGGGACAATGCGTTATTTAAATAGCGTAGAAACTGCCCATAAAACCATTGCAAAAGCTTTATCTTTAGGAATTAATCACATAGAAACTGCTAGGGGTTATGGGAAAAGTGAGGAGTATTTAGGTACAGCAATTAAAACAGGTTTATCAGTACCACGAAATCAATTATATATCACTACGAAAATTCCTCCCTGTGCTGATGCTGACACCATGAGGCGCTGTATTGATGAATCTTTACAACGTTTAAATATAGATTATTTAGATTGTTTAGGTATTCATGGTTTAAATACTCAGCAACATCTGAAATGGGTAGAAGCTAAAAATGGCTGTATGCAAGCTGTACAAGAAGCATTAAATGATGGTAGAATTAAACATATTGGTTTTTCTACTCATGGTGCTTTAGAGATTATTTTGGCAGCAATTAATACAGATTTTTTTGAATTTGTTAATCTTCATTATTATTATTTTTTCCAACGTAATAATTTAGCTATTGAAGCAGCAACCGAAAAAGATATGGGTGTATTTATAATTTCTCCTGCTGATAAAGGAGGAAGACTTTACACACCACCAGATAAATTAAAAGAACTGTGTCAACCTTTCACACCTTTAGAATTAAATTATCGGTTTTTATTGAGTGATTCAAGAATTACAACTTTAAGCGTCGGTGCTGCAACTCCAGAAGAATTAATTGCACCTTTGGCAGTTTCTCATAATATTAATGAGTTAACAACGGAAGAGATAAAAGTTTTTAAAAACTTAGAAAATAAACAAAATCAAACTTTAGAAACTGATAAATGTAGTCAATGTTATGCTTGTTTACCTTGTCCTGAAAACATCAATATTCCTGAAGTTTTAAGATTAAGAAATTTAGCAGTTGCTTATGATATGATTGATTATGGAAAATATCGTTATGGAATGTTTGAAAATGCGGGTCATTGGTTTCCCGGAATGAAAGGAAATCGGTGTACAGAATGCGGTGATTGTTTACCGAAATGTCCTGAAAATTTAGATATTCCTGCTTTGTTAAATGATACCCATGAAAGATTAAATGGGAAAGCGGGAAGGAGGTTGTGGAGTTAGATATTTTGTCAGAATCAGGATGTCCAGGATTTGAGGATTTTCAGGATTAAAACATTTAAGATATTTAATATATTTGTCAGAATCAGGATGTCCAGGATTTGAGGATGTACAGGATTAAAACATTAAATATTTTTTGTCAGAATCAGGATGTCCAGGATTTGAGGATGTACAGGATTAATATTTGGACATTTAGATGATGATTTGGAGATATATCTTGTCTGAATCAGGATGTCCAGGATTTGAGGATTTTCAGGATTAAAACATTAAATAAATATTTTTTGTCTGAATCAGGATGTCCAGGATTTAAGGATGTACAGGATGGAGATATTTAATATTTTCAGAATATGATTATATTACTTTCGATATAAAGCTTTTGAATGTTTTTTTATAAATACTATATTATTACAATATCCAAATCATCTTGAACAACATCCAAATAAAAATCCTGAAAATCCTCAAATCCTGGATATCCTGATTCTGACAAATAAAATCTCTCAATCATCATCAAAATATCCAAATGAAAATCCTGAAAATCCTTTAATCCTGGATATCCTGATTCAGACAAGAAAAATCTCCAAATCATCATCAAAATATCCAAATAAAAATCCTGAAAATCCTCAAATTCTGGATATCCTGATTCTGACAAAAAAATCTCTCAATCATCATCAAAACATCCAAATAAAAATCCTGAAAATCCTTTAATCCTGGATATCCTGATTCTGACAAATAAAATCTCTCAATCATCATCAAAACATCCAAATAAAAATCCTGAAAATCCTCAAATCCTGGATATCCTGATTCTGACAAAAACCTCATTTAATCAATAGGAAACCCAGGAATAATTTTATCAACTTCTCCCATAATACGTAAAGTTTCAGTTAACGCAACCACAATTTTTTGATAATGGATAATTTCCTCATCTGATAATTTGCGTTTAGCGTTTTTTCTATCTTTTAACCATTTATCTAAAACTTGATATCCACCAATCTTAAATTCCCAAATATGTTGAGGAATATCTGTAAAATAATTCTGTTTATTAATATAAACTCTCTGTAATTCTGAATGATATGTAACTTCAGTAATTTGATTATCTCCTATTTCCTGATATGTTGTAATTAAGTTTTCAAGTCTCTCAGATTTCATTAAATGTAAATTAACTAATGCTTCTCCTTTAGTTACTAAAGCAGTAAATAAACTTTGATTACTGGTTAAAGGAAGACGGGGAAAATCTATTTTGAGAAACTCTGCATATCGACTGCGATAAGTAGGACTATGAAAAATAGCGTAAGCATAGTAAAATATTTGTTCTGGTGTAGGTGTTTTACCAAGTTTGTTTTTAATCGCTGCTAAAAATTTAGGAGATAAATTAGCAGTTTTTTCTATAAAAAGATTTGTTTGATCATTATCTGTATTTGGGTATGTATACAGGAGAAATAAATAATTAGTTTCTCTAGTTTTATTAGAAATAGCGCAACATTCTATAATTTGATCAGAAACACTCACTAAACTCCATTCTCCAGATTGAGACTGTTGACGACATAAAATTAAACCAATATTATTTAATTTATCTACATTCTGCATAATTTCATTTCTAGTTAACTCTACAACATCCTGATGATGATAGTAAAACCTTGTATCAAAGGGACGATATAAACAAGTAGTAAAATAATTCATCCAATCTGGATTACTAGATAATAATTTTCTTTTGATACTAATTTTCCAATCACGAGTATCTCGCAGATCATAAATATTAGCTAAATTATCATCTGTTATATCTAAATCTCTAAAATCTTCTATTCTTTTACGTAGTTCTTCCAACTCAAAATCTATAACAAAATGATCTCGATGAGTCTTAACTCCTGTTGAATTTACAGGAAAAATATCTGTAATACTCCAACCTTGATTATATTCTGTAGCTAAATCAAAATTTTTCGGTGCAAAAAAGTAATTAGGTGCTGTAGGTATCACCTCTATCCAATTAACATTATCTAAACTTGTAGACTCTAAAAAATTATATTTATCCTCCCGACATCCCCACAAATCATAATAAAAAACCTGCGCTAACTCCTTCACCCCATCTCTAGATTTATAAGCAGTAGAAAAATAATCAGGTGCGCTTTTTTCCCTGACAGCAATTAAAATCGCTACCCCTTGCTGAATATCAAAAACATTTTCATCAATACCACCATCTGGTGCAGTTTCTTTCAGTAAAGAATTACCATGTAAATCCATGATATATAAAGTATCAAAATATTTCAATAACTCCTCTCTCATTCCTCGGTGAATCAAACCATTAATATAGGAATGATTAGTAATAAAACCGATAATTCCATAACCTTGAGGAGTTTTTTGAATTTGATGTTGTGCAAACCGAATAAATTTAATATAATCATCATCTAAAGGTTGAATATTTTTCTCACCTTCTAATCTCACCCTACCTTTATATAATTCTAAAAGTTCCCCAATATGGGTTAATTCTGTAACTGTTTTCCCAGCTTTACCATTTTTCAAAACTCTATTCCACACCAAACCCGTATATTCCACATCTGCTAAATATTTCTCATCTTGATTTAAAATTCTCTTGCGTTTACTCGCATTTTGTGAACTCACGGAATAGGGAGGATTACCCAATACTACCATAATGGGAATTTCTGTTTTCACATTTGCAGCTTGACTAGATTCTTCTGCTATAATTTGAGTAATTCCAGGAATTAAATCACCTTGTTTGATCCCTTCTTCCAAAGCATTAGTTAAATATATTTTTAACCTTTCATCCGGTGCAAACTCATATTTAAAATCTGCTAATAATAAACCTAATTTTAAATGTGCTATTGTATAAGCAGTCATTAATAATTCAAATCCAAATAAACGATTTAAAACTTCTGCATCTTTTAACCACAGATTCCATCTATCAACACCATATTTAGCAACATTATCACGCATTTGTTTAATGACTGCATATAAAAATGTCCCTGTTCCCGTTGCAGGATCAAGAATTGTTACTCGTCTATTACCTAACCCGTATTCTAAATCAAAAATATTTCTATCAATTAAAATATCATTAACTGCACGCACAATAAAATTAACTACAGGTTCAGGAGTATAATAAACACCGCGACTTTTTCTTAATGATGCTTGATAAGCTGCTAAAAATGTTTCATAAAAATGCAAAACTGGATCTTCTGTTCGCGTTTCTCGACCAAAATTTTCTAAAATATTGGTCATATCTATTGTGTTAAATAATTCTATTAAATTTTCAATTGATTTGTGAATTTTACTAACACTATTAGCACCATTAGCATTAATTACTATATCGAAAAATCCTTTTAAAAAAGGTATTTTTTCAGTAATATAAATACTAGCATTGGTGCGGTTAAAAACAAAATTTCCTGGGTTTTGTGCATGATTTATCTTTGCAGTAAATAAACCATAAGCAATAGTTTGGGCGTACATATCCGCAAAACTAGCGTTATCTATATCTAAAAGTAGTAATTTTTTAAAAGTTTCTTTTAATTCCTTTAATTCATCAGTTGTTGTTTCAATAATCAAAGATGATTCAATAGCATTTCTGATAGTTTTAGTATAAGTTGCCATTGCTTTAGCTAAATCATAATAGTTATTAATATCTTTAGCTTTTTGATTAATAAATGCTTGTAATAATTCCGTAATCGGTTGTAAATCATCAACCAAAGAAATTTCATTGTCTTTGATATTAGCTAATTTAGCTATTTTTTCACATTCACCATCTACATACCAACGAAAATCTAGATAATTTGTTAATATAAAATTATAACCAATATTAGATTCCAAATAACGTTTAATTTGTTCATATTTATCTAACTTACTAATATCAATAGTAACATATTTAGCTTCAATATATCCCACAACCCTGTCATTTTTTCTGATAGTCAGATCAGGAATACCAGCTTGATTACCTTTTTCTTCAACTATGACATTAACACCAATAATTAAACCCTCAATCAAACGTTCTAAACTAGAGTAATGACTACGTTCACCACCATGTTTAATCTTTTCTTGTAAATCTTGGATGTAATTATTAAAATCTGACATAATCTGATGAACTAAATAAGTGGATATAGATCCCAGACTTCGTAAAGAAGTCGAGGATCTGGACATAAAGATATTTTTATAACATTTTTTTCAATTTTGATAAAATCTTATTAAAAAATAACAATTCCTCTCTCTGCGTTCTCTGCGTGAGAAAAAACTGTCCCCAAGTCAAAAAAGGATTTATGTAAAAAACTTAATTAATTACTTAATGGGGGAGGAAAACGGATATCTGAATTAAATTGGTTAATCCTAGAACTTTGATAAATTGGTAAAACACATTCTAAATTTTCATGGGGACGAGGAATAATGTGATGGGAAAGTATCTCACCACCATTGACTTTTACAACAGATTCTAATCCTTGAGTAACTGCCATTTTCACTTCAGCCACATCACCACGAATTAAAATTGTAATTCTGCCTAAATCTGTATTTTCATAACCTACAAATGTGATTCTAGCAGCTTTACACATTGCGTCTGCTGCTTCCACTGCTGTGGGAACACCATATACTTCTATCATGCCTAATGCTAATGTCAATGTTGTTTTCCTCCTATTGTTAGCTCAAATTTTGTTAGCTCAAATTTTGTTAGCTCAAATTGGCGTAAACCATTAATAAAACCTCAATTCCCAAAGAATTTTCACACTGTCACCTGTCACCTGTTCCCTGTCACATACTATAGTTTTCTGGAATACCTACAGGTGATAAACCAGCGATCGCTCTTAAATTTTGACAACGAATTAATTCATTAAAATCTAAACCAGAACGCCCTTCAATTTTTGCTACTGTTTCAATAGCAGTTAACAAATGTTGGGCAGCTTCTGCTTCTGAATAACCCCGTCTTTGGGCGATAAAAACGGCTGTTTTATCGGCTTTTAATTGTGATGCTTGGGATTGATTCATGCGCCAGATTCGCACCCCAGCTAAAGCACTTAATCCCCCAGATATAATTACACCTATCACATCAGACTGAGAAACTTCCACTACTCCACCTAATAACCCTGCTAAAAATACTCCTTGATAAATGTTTGGTTGTATCCACTTCACCCCTGTTAACCAACTTACCTGATGTAACAGTAATAAATCTCGCTGTGGTTTTGTCAAGCGTCGCCAAAGATCAAAATTAATATATATTGGTCTATCCTGACTCCAGGGTAAGGGAAAAGCGGCATCTATGACTTGACTTTGTTCTGGTTTACTGACGATTTTCGTCATCATCCGCCCAGAAGCTGGCATGACATCTAACAAACGGCGAATTTCAATATTTGGCTCTATCATTTTCATTATTAGAGATAATATTATTATGTATATTAATTTACTACTAAAACTTTACTGAAAATATTTATATGGACGCTTTTGCTCCCACACCACCAGAATGGACAGATCAAGCAGTTCACGCTTATGAATTTTGCTGTCCTAAATGTCACTCTAGCAGTAGAGAAGCAGTACAAGTTTGGTTAAATAGGCGATCGCCTGTGACAACACCAGAAAATCGTCGCAAATGGCAAGAATTTTACCTTTGTCATTGTGGTTGTGCTTGGTGGGCTTGGAGTAGCGATCGCAAACCTCCCAGCAAACTCATCTAGATTTTGAATCCCGCATCAGCGGGATATGCTCCCTATTCTCAAGTTTCGCGCCATCTCCGTTAGGAGATCCCGCAGGGGTAGACACAAAGGAGCAAAGACGCAAAGTCTTTATTTTTCACCTAACTTCTGACTCCTGACTCAAGAGGGCAACCACAGGGGGTTGCCCCTACCTCTTCTACATAGGGCTTGCTGAATAAACATGAAAAGATTACAGGTAAAGGGTCTTAGCCTGCTGGAAGTTAAAAAAGTGCAAGCTTTTACGGGGTGGAAACTTAAAAACCTTGCATTTAATTCCTACTCAAAGGAAAAATCGTTCCTATCCAACTCTTGAAACTGTCACCTGTCACCTGTCACCTGTCACCTGTCATCACGACAAGACTTTCTCAGCAACCCCTACATAAGCTTTAACTTGCAAATCAATACCAGTAATTGCAGTACCAACTACAACTGCATCAGCACCTACTAAATTCAAGGCTTTTTTTGCCTCATTTGGGGAAGAAATACCACCTTCACAAATAACAAAGGTATCTAATTTTTCTACTATCTGTGTCAGAAGTTCCCAACCAGGAGGAGTAAAATTTTTAGTTTCCGCAGTGTACCCAAAAAGAGTAGTACCAACAATATCAGCACCTGCGTCAACAGCTAATTTTGCAGAAGCAAATGTATCCACATCTGCCATGACTGGTTTACCTAATTCTTGATGAATACGGGTAATAATATCAATTAATTTTTCATCACCAGGACGATATCTAGTAGTTGCATCTATAGCAATAATATCAGCACCAGCTTCAGCCACTGCTACAGCATGATGAAACTGGGGGGTAATATATACATCAGAACCTGCTATTACTTGTTTCCATAGCCCAATAATTGGTACATTGACTTTTTCCCGCACGGCTTTGATATGATTGGGTGTGTCAATTCTCACAGCTACAGCACCATTATTAACTGCTGCTTGTGCCATTGCGGCAATAACATAAGGATCATGTAATGGTGAGTCTACAGGTGCTTGACAGGAAACAATTAAACCTTTTTCTAAATTAATCATGTTTGATGTTGAGGTAATTGGTAATTGGTAATTGGTAATTGGTAATTGGAGTTTTTTGAATTCCAAATTATCAATTATCAATTATCAATTATTTTAGTTGTTTTGGTATCCAAACAGTAAAAATTGAACCCATACCTACAGTTGATTCTACTTCAATTCGACCCCGATGAAGTTCTACCAGTTGTTTAGTTAAAGCTAAACCAACTCCTGTACCTTCATAGCGACGACGATAGGGAGTATCAAGTTGTTGAAATTTCTCAAACAGTAATGGTAATTTTTCTTCTGGTATACCAATTCCAGTATCTTCTATTTGAAATACAGCGGTATTTTCTTCTACCCATAGACGTAACGTGACATTACCACCTTCTGGGGTGAACTTAATAGCATTAGTTAATAAATTCCAAAGAATTTGTTCTATTCTTCCAGAATCAGCTTGAAAAATATCACTGGTAGGATTAATTTGTAAATCAAGTTTCAAAGTAACTTTTTTACTGGTTGCTTTTTCTAATAAAGAGTCTAATATCTTTTCTGCTGACTTCACTAAAGAAAATTCAGAAATATTTAATACTGTTTTCCCCGCCTCAATCTGAGATAAATCGAGGATATCTTTAATCATTTCCAATAAATGTTCTCCGCTGTCATGGATAGTTTGTAAATAATCCCGTTGTCTTTGACTCAACTCACCCAAAGGCCAGCGCAATAATGTAGAAGACATCCCAATAACATAAGTTAAAGGAGTTAATAATTCATGGCTGATAGTAGCGAGAAATTCACTGCGGAGACGACTGGCTGCTTCTGCTGCTAAAAGTGCTTCTCGCAGTGCCATTGTTCGTTCAATTACTCGTTGTTCTAAAGTTTGTTTTTCTTGAGTCAAAGTGCGTGTAGCTTCTCGCAAAGAACCCATTAATTCAGATTGATGAATAGCTATAGCTAACTGTTCTGCAACTGATGACAACAAGCTTTTTTCACTTTCACTCCAATGACGAGGAGTATGACATTGATGAGCAATTAATAAACCCCAAAGTTTATCTTCAAAAATAATCGGGGCTGCCAACTTCGCCCTAATTTTATTCTTCCTTAAAAAATTCAATAAACAATCTTCTAGGGAATAGGTTTTTTCTACATCATCTACTGCTAAAGTAAAACCTTGGTGATATTTTTCCCAAGATCCAGAATTTCGATTCAGACAGTTTTCTTCTTGCAAATTCAAAACAGAGGTAATAGAATCTTGTCCTAGAGATTCATATACTACGCAACCCCCATACTGTTGACAGTCTTGTTCTGTAAGTTTAGAGTTGATTACAGTAGGTGCTAAATATTGACAGTTAAGAGATGTGTTTTGCGTATTATCTGGAGATGACAAAAATTTATAGATGACTAATCTATCTAATTCCAAAAACTCACGTACTTGAGTAATTGCCGTGTCCATAATTACAGGCAAATCTAAACTTTTACGGATTTGCGTTGTTACCTGATTTAACAGCCGTTCTTGGGCAATTTGTTTTGTGAGAGCATCTTCTACAAGTTTACAACTAAAACCCTCTGGACGAATGGAAACTGTAGGTGTTTTTACCTCATTGTTAACCAGTGGGAGAAGATATTCCAATAACAATAAAGTAAATTTACTTTGCAGCGTTGCATCATTAGGAGCAAGAACTTGTTGATATTGTGTGATGTTTTTGTAAGTGTAAGAATGAGACTCAAATAAATTTCTTAAATTAGAGACAAAAGCAGCGATCGCTTGGGAATTAAATGTCAAACTAGCATTTAAGGAATCTAAGGTAACATCTTCCTTCTGTGCTACCCTACTTCCCTCCTCCCCTGCTTCTATTTTGCCTAACAACAGCGCACTAAATCGCTCAGAAACTACAAGCGTAAACCGTTGTTGTTGCCACTCAACAGGAATGAGAATCCGCGCCAGCACAGCTTCTGTAAGTACCAAAGCAGCACTGCCTATTGCTTGAGCCATCTGGTGCAACAACTCACCAAGCCGATTAAATATACTTAAAGGCAAGGTTCGAGAAAAGCTCAAATCGGGAGAACTAAGCATTTTCAAAATTCTAATGAGATGGGCTGAATACCTAAGTAGGGTAATGGGGAATGGGTAACGGGTAATGGGTAATGGGGTTATTTACCACCCCATCTCACCATCTTCCCATCTCCCTATCTTCCCATCGTCGTAGCCTGTTCGTAGGACTTGCAGGATTTTTCCTGGTTTTTTGTGATTGTGTACTAATCAACAGTTTAAGGTACTAATAGAAAATTATGCATCGTATAAGTGCCACACCAGGCGGATGGAATCAGTCAGACGGTTTAGTTTTTCTAGAACAAACCCCAGCCCCTTTCGTTTTGATTACTGCTGCTGACACCGACATTCAAACTTTAGCAGCAACAGTACCAAAATTACCTGCTGAATTTCCTCAAATTAGAGTTGCCAACCTGCTGCAACTACAGCAACAAATCAGCATTGATACTTATGGTGAACAAGTTTTAGAACTTGCTCAAGTAATTGTTTTGCGCCTTTTAGGAGGAAGTTCCTATTGGGCGTATGGTTTGAAAGTGGTGCAGGAAATTGCCGCAAGTAATGGCATAACTCTAATTGTAATGCCTGGAGACGACGCTCTTGATCCAGATTTAATATCAAAATCAACTATTTCAACTGAACTTGTTAACCAAGTATGGCAGTATTTCCGGGAAGGTGGTATAGAAAATTTCCTCAATGCTCTACTTTTTATCGCTGATATTTCCCTATTAACCACATTCAACCCCCCACCACCACAACCTGTTCCCCGTGTGGGAATGTATAAAGGCAAGTTTTCTTCTACTTCTTTTACACTGTCACCTGTTACCTGTCACCTGTCACCTTCTAAAATAGGTATTTTATTCTACCGCGCCCATTATTTAGCGGGAAATACTAAGGTGATTGAGGCTTTATGTACTGCTTTGAGAGAAAAAAATTTACAACCAGTACCGATTTTTGTTTCTTCTTTACGTGAACCGGGTGTAACTGATGAGTTGATCAAATTTTTTCAACCTGAAGATTCTGAACCTATAAGTTTGTTATTAAACACTACCAGTTTTTCTCTAGCACGTTTAGAGACGGAAACACCGCAAATTGAACTGTGGGAAAAATTAGATGTGCCGGTGTTACAGGTGATTCTTTGCGCTAGTTCTGTGGAACAGTGGGAAGCACAGTTACAGGGTTTAACACCTCGTGATATGGCCATGAATGTGGCTTTACCAGAGGTAGACGGGCGGATTATTACTAGGGCGGTTTCTTTTAAAAGTTGGCAAACTCGCAATGATGACCTAGAAACTGATGTAGTGGTTTATGAACCAGTGAGCGATCGCATTGATTTTGTTGCCCAACTGGCTGCAAATTGGGTCCGATTACGCCATAAAATGCCCTCAGAACGTCATCTAGCTCTAATTTTAGCAAATTACCCCAACACTAATGGTAGGCTGGCTAATGGCGTAGGTTTGGATACTCCTGCTAGTTGTGTAGAAATCCTCAAGGCTTTAAAATCGGCTGGTTATGATGTGGGCGATATCCCCGCAGATGGTGATGAGTTAATTAAAATTTTAACTGCTGGTGTTACCAATGACCCAGAAGGAAAAGATTGGAAACCAGTCAACCAAAGTCTTTCTGTAGAAGAATACCAAAGGTATTTTTCCACATTACCCGCACCTGTACAAAAGGGAATAATTGAAAGATGGGGAGATGGGGAAATAAATAACCCAATCACCAATCACCAATTACCAATTACCAATCACCAATTTCCGATTTCTGGGATTCAATTTGGTAATGTTTTTGTAGGTATTCAACCATCAAGAGGTTATGAAAATGATCCGAGTTTAAATTATCATGCACCAGATTTAGAACCAACTCACAATTATTTAGCTTTTTATTATTGGGTGAGAGAAATTTTTGGCAGTGATGCGATCGTTCATGTCGGAAAACATGGCAATTTAGAATGGCTACCAGGTAAAAGTGTGGCTTTATCTAATACTTGTTATCCTGAAATAGCCTTTGGTCCAATGCCTCATTTATATCCTTTTATTGTTAATGATCCAGGTGAAGGTTCACAAGCTAAACGTCGTTCCCAAGCAGTAATCATTGACCATCTTACACCACCCATGACACGGGCGGAATTATATGGAGCATTACAACAGGTAGAAAATTTAATTGATGAATATTACGAAGCAGAAACATTAGATCCTTCTCGTTTACCCACATTACGCGATCGCATTCAAGAATTAGTCATCAAAGAAAATCTCTACAAAGATTTAGGTATCACCGACGAAAAAGACATTGTAAACTTTGAAAGTTTAATTTTAAACTCCTTAGATGGTTATTTGTGCGAACTCAAAGAAGCGCAAATTAGAGACGGTTTACACATTTTCGGACAAGTTCCCCAAGGTAGACAACTAAGAGATTTAATCATTGCGATCGCCCGTATTCCCAACCGTAATTCTATCGGAATCACCCGTGCGATCGCAGAAGATTGGGGTTTAGATTTCGATCCTTTAACAACAGAATACACCACCCCCTTCACCCCTCCTCAAAATCTCTCTGCGCCTCTGCGTCTCTGCGTGCCAATTAACTCCTGTCGTACCCACGGCGATGTTATTGAACTATTAGAAGAAGAAGCCGCTTTTTTAGTTGAAAAACTATTACAGGGAACAGGGAACAGGGAACAGGGAACAGTAAAGAAAGTCCTTAACTGGATAGAATCAAAACTTCTCCCAGCATTAAAAAACACAACCCAAGAAATTACCAACTTACTCAAAGGACTTGATGGTAAATACGTCCCCAGTGCTGCATCTGGCGCACCGACAAGAGGAAGGCCAGAAGTTCTCCCCACGGGTAAAAATTTCTATGCTGTAGATATTCGCGCTATTCCGACAGAAACCGCTTGGGATGTGGGCAGAAAAGCCGCAGAAAATCTCATTGAAACCTACACTCAAGAACATGGAGAATATCCCAAAACTCTGGGTTTATCAGTTTGGGGAACTTCTACCATGAGAACCGGAGGAGATGATATTGCGGAAGCTTTAGCTTTACTTGGTGTACAACCGGTTTGGGATGGTGCAGCTAGAAGAGTAGTAGATTTTGAAATTCTACCTTTATCAATTTTAGGTCGTCCCCGTGTTGATGTCACTTTGAGAATTTCGGGATTTTTCCGTGATGCTTTTCCTAATTTAATTGATCTATTTTCTCAAGCGGTGGAAGCAGTTGCCAGTTTAGATGAACCAGAAGAGGAAAACCCGTTAGTAGGTGCGGTGAAGCAAGATATTGATTTATGGACACAACAAGGTTTAAGTTTAGAAGATGCCAAAGAGCGATCGCTTTATCGGGTTTTTGGTTCTAAACCCGGTGCTTATGGTGCTGGACTTCAAGGTTTAATTTCTTCCCAAAACTGGCAAACTGATCAAGATTTAGCCCAAGCTTATATTAATTGGAGTTCCTACGCTTACAAGGGAACAGGGAACAGGGAACAGGGAACAGAAAATAATAATACTGTCACCTGTCACCTGTCACCTGTCACCTCTCAAGAAGTATTTGAACAACGTTTAAAACAAATGCAAGTTGTCCTACATAATCAAGATAATCGAGAACATGATTTACTTGATTCTGACGACTATTATCAATTTCAAGGTGGTTTAACTGCTGCGGTTCGTTCTCTCCAAGGAAAAAACCCCGAAACCTATTTTGGCGACAATGCCAATACATCTCAACCCAAAGTCCGTAAACTCAAAGAAGAAATTACCAGGGTTTATCGTTCCCGTGTGGTTAACCCCAAATGGATAGAAGGTGTAATGCGTCATGGTTACAAGGGCGCGTTTGAAATGGCAGCAACGGTAGATTTTTTATTTGCCTACGATGCCACCGCCCAATGTGTGGAAGATTTTATGTATCAAGGAATTGTAGATAATTATTTACAAGATCCCGTAGTTTGTGAATTTATTCACCACAAAAACCCTTGGGCTTTACGTGATATAGCTGAAAGGTTGTTAGAAGCCAACCAACGGGGTTTATGGCAAGATGTGAATTTAGAAACTTTGGAAAATTTAAGAAATCTAGTACATGAAGCAGAAGCAGCAATAGAGGAAAAATAAGGGTTTAGGGGTGTAGGGGTGAAATATTTACCTCCTGTCTCCTGCCTCCTGCCTTCTAATATGCCAAAAGCGGAAGCTTTTATACTTCCGCTTCGACAATGCAGAAAGATTCCCCCACTAATTTACCTGCCTCCGATCACCACAGATTATCAGATCATCTATCATCAAATTAGCGTAAGTATTCAGCAATCAGCTTTTTCAGATTTACATCAAAAATCACTTATTGATTCATCTGCTGATTAATCAAATATTCTGACTCCTGACACATTAGCTAAAGTGGCATTAATGCCCGTTGGCATTTGGGACAAACAGCATGAATAGTTAATTGACAATCTAATAAGTGATAACCTTCTTTTTGGGCTGTTTTTGCACCGATTTTCAAAATTGAATCGTTTTTGAATTCAATTGTAGTATTACAACGAACACAAATCAGATGATGATGGTGATGGGGGTAGGGTTGGTTAATTTCATAGTGTTTATGTCCTTCACCCAACTCTAGTTCCCGTAAAATTCCCATCCTGGACATTAACTTGAGGGTGCGATAGATGGTTGATAAACTGATACCCTCACCATCAGTTTCTAGACGATGATAAAGATCCTCGGCGCTTAAATGTTCACCTTGGGGAAGTTCTTGAAAAATATGTAAAATTGTTTCCCTTTGGGGAGTTAAACGCCAGCCTCGGTCGTTTAGTTCTGCCTTAAGTGAACCAGTTGTGTAGACAGTCATACTAAATTTTCTCAACAAAGCCTGTTAATTGAGAATATAACAAATGTTGGGAGCAATTTGCAACAATCCTAACTTATTGAGAATATTTGTTAGTTGGTAATGGGTAATGGGTAATTGGTAATGGGTAATTGGTAAGAAGAAACTCTTGCCTCTTGCCTCTTGCCTCTTGCCTCTTGCCTTCTTACTGTTCCCTGTTCCCTGTTCCCTGTTCCCTCATCTAACTTAAAGACTCCAAATAGTCGCGGACGAGGTTACGGCGCTTGGGTTGGCGAAGTTTTTGTAAGGCTTTGGATTCTATTTGTCTTACCCGTTCTCTGGATAAGTCTAAAGCACGTCCTATTTCGGCTAATGAATAGGGATGTCCATCGGATAAACCAAACCGCATGAGAATAACTTCACGTTCACGGGTGGTTAAATCTGCTAGTAAATGCTGCAAATCTTTATGTAAAGATTCTCGCATTAACATTTCTTCTGGGGTAACGCTATCAGTTTCTAATAATTCCCCTAACTCGGTGTCTTTGTCTTTTCCGACTTTGGTTTCTAGTGAAACAGAACGGGGTACACGCAACAATACTTCCCGCACTTGGGTAGGTGTCATATCTAGTTCAAGTGCTAAATCTTCTAAAGTAGGTGTACGACCTTTTTCTTGAGCAATTTTCCGTTGTGCTTTTTTGATTTTGTTGAGTTTTTCAGTAATATGAACAGGAAGGCGAATTGTCCGGCTAGAAGTGGCGATCGCTCTGGTTATTCCTTGACGTATCCACCAATAAGCATAGGTACTAAAACGATAACCCTTTGTCGGATCAAATTTCTCTACTGCTCGTTCTAATCCTAAAGTACCTTCTTGCACTAAATCTAATAATTCCAAGCCACGATTTTGATACTTTTTGGCAACAGATACCACAAGGCGCAAGTTAGCCTTGATCATGTGTTCTTTGGCTTGAAGTCCTTGAGATTGAATTTCATCAAGTTCTTCCACTGTCAACTTGGCAATTTCTGCCCAACGACGTTTGCCTTCTGATAATGTAGGTTTGAGATCCGCTAATTTGATACCAGCAGTATTAGCCCATCTTTCCAATGAGGGGCGATGTCCTAGTTCTGATACTAAACGCTCCTGAACTTCTATTAACTTCAGATAAGGGGCAATTACAGCGTCACCTTGTTTTGCTGCGTTAGCAAGTACGATCCGCATCCGCAAATAACGCTGCACTTTTTGAGCTTCAGAAACTTCTTCATCCCTTCCTAATAAGCGTACTCGGCCAATTTCTTGAAGGTATAAACGTACTAGGTCTGTACTACGACGATTGGTATTTGCAGCTAAGTTCTGAGGATCAACAGCAGCTATTTCTATATCTTGCAGATCATCTAACGACAAATCACCCTCATCAATATTGAGATCAGAGTCTAATGTTAGGTTAGACTGTTGGGAATTGTAGGCTGCATCTGTGTGAAAAGATGTTGCGGGCATAATGTCTTAATTGTGAAGGTACTAATAGATTAGGGTCAGCTAAAATCGCTAAAATTACGGTCAGATCATCAACTGTTGCTATTGTTCCCGTAATTCACGATCAAATAACACAATTGAACTTTGCGGTACAATTCTTTGCAGAAGCAAGATTGTACTAATTCTGCGGGGCTGTCTGAAAAGTAGGTGGCGAATATAATTCGCTAGTACACAACTCAACTTACCCTGCCCAAGCTACAACCAAATTTATTAATGGTATAAAATTAGATTCTTTAACGCACTTAGGGATACACTTTTACCGAATTTTTTTGGTGACTGTAGGTTTTTGATTGAACTCATAGCCGTTTCTAGCTACAGCCAGGCTGGAAACACAGTAGCGGTATGTAGAGATGTTCTGGTGGAACTTCTCTAAGGCCGAACGTCTGTATAGCAGTCAAACCTTCTTGGTACATAGGGAAAGTAAATAAAAAGTACATCAATTGTTGACTTCATTGACCTGCTTTATGCGGTAATCACTGACTTAGTTAACTGAGATGTTCTAGGAATATTTACGGTTATTTTCATAACTATGTACAATTCTATCCCTAGTAATTTTGCTGTTGATAAACTACATAGTTATATTTACATGACGGGGGAAGTAGTTTCCTGACGATTTAACAATTTCTTTAGTGATTATTTGGTAATTAGCAGATGTGAGTTACGAAATAATGCTTATAGTGGAGCATGGTGCAAGCCATTAATTTATTGGTGATATTCTGGCTTAGTATCTCTTAACATGAGTTCATCTAATGCCTGTTTGGGTGTAACTTGAGTTTCCAATAACCGATAAACCTGCTCAGTAATAGGCATAGTAATATTTTGCTGCTGGGATATTTGCATCAAAACTTGACAAGTGTTTACACCTTCAGCGGTTCCCGGTAAAGAGGCGAGAATTTCTGTCAGCGTTTTTCCACTGGCCAACTGATAGCCGACTTGATAATTACGGCTTAAGGGGCTGTTGCAGGTGGCTAACAAATCTCCTAGACCGGATAAACCATAAAAAGTTTCCGTTTTTGCGCCCAAAACCTTACCAATACGAATGATTTCTGTCAAGCCGCGAGTTACTAAAGCTGCTTTGGCATTAGTTCCCAAATGCAAACCATCACAGACACCAGATGCGATCGCCATCACGTTTTTGAGTGTACCACCTAGTTCCACACCTACCGGATCAGAGTTAGTATACACACGAAAACGTCCAGAAGAAAAGATTTGTTGCACGACTTGGGCAGCAGCGGTATTTTTGCTGGCTACTACGGTAGCAGCGGGTAAACCCTGGGAAATTTCTTGAGATAAATTTGGACCAGAAAGGACAACTACGGAATGATCAGGAAATTCGGTTTGCCAAATTTGGGAAGGTGTACGGGTTGTTTTCGCATCTAAACCTTTGGTAGCGGTGACAAATATTGTATGTGGAGATACTTGACAAGATTTAACCAATAAAGCTACATCCTGTACACCTTTCATGGAAATAGCGGATAGGACTATTTCGGCATTTTTAACAACATCTTCTAAGGAAAGATCACCCTGGCGTGACCATAAACGCACCTCATGACCATTTACCCGCGCTAAATTTGCCAGGGTTGTACCCCAAGCACCTGCACCTAAAATAGCGATCGTTTTAGTCATTGGTAATTGGTTGGTAATTGGTAATTGGTAATGGGTAATTGGTAATGGGTAATCGGTAATTCAATGAAAGGATTTTGGATTTTGGATTGTTTGTGTCAATTCCAATCTAAAATCTAAAATCTAAAATTTTCTTCCCCAGTCCCCTATCTGGGATAGTGTTTCATTAATTCCCTGACTTGTTCAGCATGATAGGAGCTTCTTGTCAAGGGTGAAGAAACAACTTGTAAAAATCCGATTTCTTCTCCATAAGCTTGCCAAGCTGCAAATTGTTCAGGAGTAATAAAATCAGTAACTTGCAGATGTTTTTGACTGGGTTGGAGGTATTGCCCAATGGTCAAAATATCACATTTTACTGATCGTAAATCTTGCATGACTTGGCGAACTTCGGCATCTGTTTCACCTAAGCCGACCATGATACCAGATTTGGTGTAGGTGCTAGGGCAAATTTGGTGAGTACGTTCTAACAGAACCATCGTTCTTTGATAGTCACCTTGGGGACGTACTCGACGATACAAACGTGGGACGGTTTCCGTATTATGGTTTGTGACTTCTGGTTTAGCCTGGAGTATGATTTCTAGTGCATCCCAGTTTCCGCATAAATCAGGAATTAGCACTTCAATGGTTGTTTTGGGGGATACTTCACGAACTGCGTTAATACACTTGACAAACTGGGATGCGCCACCATCTGCTAAATCATCTCTGTTCACGGAAGTAATCACGACGTGATTTAGCTGCATTCGGCGAACAGCTTCCGCGAGTCTTGCGGGTTCGGTGGGATCTAAGGATTTGGGTTTTTTCTCAAAGTCAATATCACAGTAAGGACAAGCTCTGGTACAGGCTGGACCCATAATTAAAAATGTAGCAGTTCCAGCGTTGAAACATTCGCCAATGTTGGGACAGGATGCTTCTTCACAAACTGTATTCAGGGCTAAATCCCGTAAAATTTCTTTAACGTTACCAACGCGCTCCCACTGCGGTGCTTTTACCCGCAACCAGTCTGGTTTTACAGTCACAATCCGCTTTGTTTACTGAAGTTATACAAATATAATCCTAGCAAGCAAAGTCCTTTATAAAATATTTTGTTTTTTTATTTGGCTATGGTTATGATATACTGGTCTTGATAAGCATATTTTTTTTACGGGATGTAGCGCAGCTTGGTAGCGCACTTCGTTCGGGACGAAGGGGCCGCTGGTTCGAATCCAGTCATCCCGATTTTTATGTCCACACCCTTTAATTATTTTGCGATCGCGCTAGGATGTAATACAGTTAACGGCATAGTTTCAGGCGATTGAGATTCTATGGAACATTTCCCCATCAAAGCTGTACAAGCTGCCTATTACGGCGAAAATTCCTACCGCACACCACCCCCAGACTTACCTTCTCTGCTGTTAAAGGAGAGAATAGTTTATCTGGGAATGCCATTAGTTCCTGCGGTTACAGAATTGATCATCGCTGAACTACTATTTTTACAATCCGACGACCCAGAAAAACCCATTAAAATCTATATCAACTCTACTGGAACATCTGGTTACAGTGGCGAACCTATCGGTTTTGAAACCGAAGCCTTCGCTATCTATGACACCATGAAATACATTAAACCTCCCATCCACACCATTTGTATTGGTTCGGCAATGGGTATGGCTGCCATGTTGTTGAGTGCTGGGACAAAAGGTTGTCGTGCGAGTTTACCTAACTCTAGTATTATCTTGCATCAGCCCAAGAGTTACGCCCAAGGGCAAGCTACAGATATTCAAATTCGAGCTAAAGAAGTTTTGGCGAATAAAGCTTCAATGGTGGATATTCTGTCACGCACCACAGGACAAGCACCAGAAAAAATCACCAAAGACATGGATCGTCTATTCTACATGACTCCTTACCAAGCCAAGGAATACGGTTTAATAGACCGCGTGTTTGAAAAAGAAGAACTCGCCAACCCCCCACTTCCTGCAAGTGTGCTTTAACTGGTCAGTTGTCAGGGGAAAGCACAAAGCTCACCAGTGTCAACCTAAGGTAAAACCGATATCCCGACTGGGAATGAATTCCCAGTCTAATAGCAGAAGTCATCTAAAGATGACTAAAAAACCTGAGAAATCCAAAGTTTACTTCAGTAAACTTTGGCTATTAGCCCGGAACTATGGCTTACGCCACGCTACGCTATCAGTTCTGGGCGGGTGTGGCAGCCAACAGATAAGCCATTTTTAATTTAACTTGACACATATCAGCTTTGTTTTTTCTTGCTACTGTAGGTTATTAATAACTAATCATCACTGACCACTGACAAATTACCAACGGAGTCGTAAAAATGCCTATAGGCGTGCCAAAAGTTCCTTACCGGATGCCCGGAGGACAATATACAGATTGGATTAGCATTTATGACCGTCTCTACCGGGAAAGAATTATTTTCCTCGGAAGAGATGTAGATGATGAAATTGCTAACCAAATTATTGCCGTTATGCTTTATTTGGATTCTGATGATCCAGGTAAAGATATTTATTTGTACATCAATTCCCCTGGTGGAATGGTGACATCTGGTTTGGCAATTTATGACACCATGCAACACATCAAATCTGATGTTGTCACTATTTGCGTTGGTTTAGCTGCTTCAATGGGATCTTTCTTATTAGCTGCTGGTACTAAAGGTAAACGTTTAGCTTTACCTCACTCCCGGATCATGATTCACCAACCTTCTGGCGGTACTCGCGGACAAGCTTCTGATATTGAAATTGAAGCTAGAGAGATTCTGCGAATTCGTAGCCAGTTGAATCAGATTTATGCTAATAACACTGGTCAAGCTTTGTCTAAAATTGAAAAAGACATGGATCGGGATTTCTTCATGTCTGCTCAAGAAGCCAAGGAATATGGTTTAATTGACCGTGTGATTGAAGAACGCATCTAAACAGCGCAAAATATATTCAAAATTCAAGGTTAAAAATTCAAAAGCATCTTAACTTTGAATTTTTGATTTTGAATTTTGAATCGGAGTAAAGCAACATGGATATCGGAGATTGCTACCGTTTATTGGGGTTAAGGTCAGGAGCTTCTTTTGCTGACATTAAAGCGTCCTACCGCCGACTGGTACAGCAATATCATCCCGATCTCAACCCAGATGATGAAAAGTGTAAAGAAAAATTTATTGCCTTGACGGAGGCTTATAAATTCCTACAAACGGTAGTACCGCCAGAGGAAATAGCCATAAAATCACATAGTTCATCCCCTTCATCAGTGTTTGAGGATAGTTCTACCCAGGTAGCATCCCAACCGTCAGTATCAACAACAACGGTGATGCCACATCCACCTACGGTAGAGGATATAGAACAGCGGTTAAAGTGGAAGACTTATGAACAGTTGCAGCGGTTTTTACAAGAAAAACGTTTTCCCCAAGCGATCGCTCTGGTTGAAGCTTTAGCCGCTAGATTACCAGGAGATATAGAAGTAAAACAATGGCAAGCTATATCTTATCAAATCTGGGGACGGGCGTTAATTGCCCAAAAACAACTACCAAAAGCCAGAATTTATCTGAAAAAAGCTATTAAGACAGACCCCCACAATAAAGCTCTGTTTAACGAAGTCCAGCGCGATTTTGAACGGTTAGGGATTAAGTTTTAATTTATAGCAGGAGTCAGGAGTCAGGAGTCAGGAGTCAGGAGTCAGGAGTCAGGAGTTTTGAATTATTTATCAGCATGAATATAATCTACAAAGTAGAATTTAGGAATCAGCCAAAGTTTCAACCAGGCGTAAATTCCCATGCCCAAAAGTGCTGTAATTATTAATGGTAAACCCACTTTTAGACAGAAAGCATCAGGAAGAATTGCCACCCCAGATACAACTATGACAAAATAAGCTAAAAGTCCTATTTGTAAACGTTCTAAATTTTTAACTGTGGTTCTACAACTGCTACAATGTTGAGTATGTTGTTGATAACGATCCAACATCACCAGACGATTATCATTGATTTTACTTTCTGTATCCTTAATTCCTACCTCTTCCCAAGGTAGTTTACCTTGACAATATTTATCAAACCAAGTCCTAAATTCAATTACTAACCTATCTGCACTGGTAGGTAGTTTATAGGCTTTTTTCCAACTTTCACTAGATTGTTTTTGTTGCAATAAATATTCTTGCTGATTTAACAAAATCATATCACCATCTAACACTACATTTCTATTAGTGATATGATCCCACCAACGGGGTGTTAAATAATGAAATGTTTTCGCAAAATTACGACTAAATTGACCGACAATTCTCGATTTTCCTGGAGATACAGGTACACAATAAACTATCAGTCCTAATTTCTTTTCTGTCTGACCTAGACTAATCGCATATTCTAAACGACAAGGTGGTTCAAAAGTGATTGTTGTTGGTAAACCTCTGGGAATAGAAACTTCAATTAAATCAATGGTTGATTTAATTATATTCATAGGTATGGGTTGTGCTTTGTCTCGATTACCTTGTACTCCATGATGAGCAAAAGGAACATGACTAGGATCAGCTACATTTTCTACTAATGTCTGCCAATCATACTCTAAATCACGGACTATAGAAGTCCAAACAAATCCTTTACTAGCGTCTATTTGTAGTGATAAAGGTAAAGGTGTCTTTGCTGCTAGTTCCGGGGTTTTTGCATCTGGCCACACCCAAAGTAAGTCATTTTCCTGACGTACTGGTAAAGAAAGGACACAGAAATTTTCTTGATTTTTAGCTACAATTTCGGGATTTTCCGCTTGGGGAATGTGAGTACAGATACCTTGATCATCAAATTGCCAACCATGATAACTACACATTAGATTACCTGTTTTGTCATCAATACGACCTTCGCTTAAAGGTGCTAAACGGTGAGGACATTGATCTAAAAATACCCGGTAATTTGCAGATGATCTGGGTTTCCAAATTACTAAGCGTATTCCTAACAATGTTACCGGGATGGGACGTTGTGGATCAAGGTCTTCAATTGGTGAAAGAGGATACCAGTGCTGAAAAAAGTTAAATTCGGCTTGCATTCTATTTCTTGTAATAATTCAATTAACCAGGGCGTGAAAAAAATTTGAGAACAATTATTGTATGTCTGAATCTGTAATTTCTGAATCTGTAATTTCTGTAACCGTTAAATTGTTCGCTGCTTATCAAGAAGCTTATGGACTTTCGGAATTGGTGCTGGAATTTCCTCATGGTACACCAGTCAAAGCTGTATGCGATCGCCTCATATCAGAACACCCAGAACTGAACCAATGGCGTGATGTTACCCGCTATGGCATTAATTTGATCTTTGTTGCACCCGACACCCCTCTCAAAGATAGTGATGAAGTCGTACTTATTCCCCCCGTTAGTGGAGGTTGAAGGGGTAGGGGAAGCAGGGGAAGCAGGGGAAGAAAGGGAGGTTAACCCAGTCACCAGTCACCAGTCACCAATCACAAATCCCGACTATTTTTGTCGGGTATGTTTGACGAGTATTTTGGGTCGTGTTAGTATCTTTTTCAAAGTTGACGGATATACGGGGAAAGCTAGTTTATGACTCAGGCCATCGCAAACTTAAACAAAGCCAACACTTCCATATTGAAAGCACTCAAGTGTAAAGAATGTGGTGCAGAATACGAACTCCAAGCTACTCATGTTTGTGAGTTGTGTTTCGGTCCATTGGAAGTTAAATATGACTATGATGTTTTGCGTCAGTCTGTCAGTCGAGAAACTATTGAAGCTGGTCCTAATTCCATTTGGCGTTATCGTGAGTTTTTACCCGTTGCTACCGACAACTATATAGATGTGGGAACAGGGATGACTCCCTTATTGCGTTCTCATCGTCTTGCCCGTCGCCTGGGTCTAAATAAACTTTATATTAAAAATGATGCCGTAAATATGCCCACCCTGAGCTTTAAGGATCGGGTGGTGTCTGTAGCACTGAGCAGAGCTAGAGAATTAGGTTTTACAACTGTTTCCTGTGCTAGTACCGGCAACTTGGCAAATTCAACCGCTGCGATCGCTGCCCATGCTGGTTTAGATTGCTGTGTATTCATTCCTTCTGACTTAGAAGCTGGTAAAGTCTTAGGTAGTTTAATTTACAGCCCCACCTTAATGGCAGTCAAAGGCAACTACGATCAAGTAAACCGCCTTTGCTCAGAAGTTGCTAATACACATGGTTGGGGATTTGTCAATATTAATCTTCGTCCTTATTATTCCGAAGGTTCTAAAACATTAGGTTTTGAAGTTGCAGAACAACTAGGCTGGGAACTACCAGATCATATAGTTGCACCTTTAGCTTCTGGTTCATTGTTCACCAAGATTTACAAAGGTTTTCAAGAATTTACTGAAGTTGGTTTAGTCGAAGGTAAAAAAGTTCGCTTTAGTGGCGCACAAGCAGAAGGTTGTTCTCCCATTGCTACAGCCTTCAAAGAAGGACGCGACTTTATCCAACCAGTAAAACCGAATACAATTGCTAAATCTATTGCCATTGGCAACCCAGCGGATGGGGTGTATGCTGTAGAAATCGCCCAAAAAACAGGCGGTAATATTGAATCAGTTAATGATGCAGAAATTATCGAAGGTATCAAACTGTTAGCAGAAACCGAAGGTATCTTCACCGAAACCGCAGGTGGTACAACCATCGCCGTGCTGAAAAAATTAGTAGAAGCTGGTAAAATTGATCCAGATGAAACTACAGTTGTGTACATCACTGGCAACGGTTTGAAAACCCAAGAAGCGGTACAAGGTTATGTTGGTGAACCTTTGACTATTGATGCTAAACTTGATAGTTTTGAACGGGCGTTAGAAAGATCCCGTACACTTGATCGCCTAGAATGGCAACAAGTTCTGGTTTAGTCGATGTGATTGGTAAATTAGAATTAACCACTGATCTTTAGGGGTTTAGCAAATGCTGAACTCCTTGTAACTCTCAATTGAAAACTAAAAAATAAACTTTGAAACTATGGCCGTAACAGTTTTAGTTCCCACTGCTCTGCAAAAACATACAAATAACCAAGCTACTCTTGCCTGTAGCGGTAGCACTATTGCTGAATTAATTGACTCTTTAGAAAAAGCTTGTCCTGGTATTAAATCAGTAATATGTGATGAAGCAGGCAAACCCCGCAGATTTTTGAATTTTTATGTCAACAGCGAAGATATCCGCTTTTTAGATAATACAGCAACACCTCTCAAAGATGGTGATGAAGTGAGTATAGTTCCTGCTGTTGCAGGTGGTTAAGCTACTGACTGATAATTTTCCGCCACAAAATAACTGATTATCTTCCTTTGTGTACTTTGCGAACTTTGCGGTTAATAAATCCCAAAAAATCTCAACAACACGAAGAAAATAAAGGTGCGTCAGATATGAAATTCTGACACACCCTACAAGTACAAAAAAAGGTTAATTAATCAAAAAAACCAAGATTAATTTTGCAGCAAAATACTAAGCTGTCAATAGTGCCTTTAAATCCTCACTTTTTAATCTTGGTCCGTAGGTTGTGACTACTTGAGAAGCTGCGGTAGATGCTAATTTTCCTCCTGCTTCATAACTCATTCCGTGGGTGATACCATAAAGAAAAGCTCCTGCATACATATCACCTGCACCCACTGTATCCACAGCATGAACTTGAGGTGCGGAGATTTCAATTAATTTTTCCCCATCAAATACTACTGAACCTTTAGAACCGCGAGTAATAGCAAATTTCTGGCTGAGAATTTTCAGTTTATCTACAGCTACCTGAAAATCTTCTGTTTCTGCTAAACCTAACGCTTCACTTTCGTTAGCAAAAATGAAATCTAAACCAGGTCCGATGATATCTAATAAACCATCTTTGAAAAATTTTACCATGTTGTAATCAGATAGGGACATGGTGGTTTTAACTCCGGCATTTTTAGCGATATCTCTAGCTTGAATAGCTGCTGCTTTACCTGTGGGAGATGTGACTAAATAACCTTCGATATATAAATATTCTGAATCTGCGATCGCCTCTGGAACTAATTCTTGACTCGAAAATTCTCCTGTAATTCCCAAAAATGTATTCATGGTACGATCAGCATCAGGAGTAACTAATACTAAACATTTACCTGTAATTCCTGATTGCAAATCAGCATTTTTTAAGTTAGTATCTACCTGACAATTCAGTAAATCTTGAATGTAAAACTCTCCAAATTCATCATTAGCAACTTTACAGGAATAAAAAGTTTTTCCTCCTAGTTGACTAATAGCCACTATTGTGTTTGCTGCTGAACCTCCACAACTTTTATGACAATGAAGATGTTTGAGATTTTCTAACATAAGATTTTGACTATCTTCATCTAGTAGTGTCATTACACCTTTATCAATGTTGAGCTTTTCTAGCAACTCTGGAGATACTTCATATTCTATATCTACCAAGGCATTACCCACACCATAAACATCATATTTCCTACCCATTTTTAGCTCCTCACAAATTATTGTTTGTTATCTTATATCATATCTGGTTGAACACTTATTATATCTGTTGAGGCTGGTAATTGGTAATTGGTAATTGGTAATTTGGAAAAGGCAATACGATAATGAAACAGCTATATCGTAAGTGATTGGGCAGACATGATATTACTCAAAGAAATTTTCAAACCTCCTCCTGACTTCTGACTCCTGCTATATATTCATTTGCGTTGAGTTAGTTGTTGTTGCCATTCTTGATGATTTTCGATATTATTTAAAACTATTTTCTGATAGGTTTCATTAATTAAATCCATGTTTAAAACCTGACCAAAATTATTTTTTCTTGTCACATACCAAAATTCCTTACCTCTGTCTGTATAATAAGTTCCGGCTTTAATTAATCCCGGTACAAAAGTACCAGGGGCGCGTAAATCTTTCAGTGTTTTTGGTGGTATGTTTGTCGTGACAGAGATAATATGATTTAGGGGTATTTGCCAAAGTTTATGAAAGCGAACCGCTATAAGTTTTTCTGTGAAAGTAAATTCTATTTGCAAAGAGTTGTTTAAAATACTTAATTGCATAATTTATCCTTTGGATTCCCAATCACTTCTTCCCCAATC
The DNA here is from genome assembly GCF_019598945.1 of Sphaerospermopsis torques-reginae ITEP-024. Lineage (NCBI taxonomy): Bacteria > Bacillati > Cyanobacteriota > Cyanophyceae > Nostocales > Aphanizomenonaceae > Sphaerospermopsis > Sphaerospermopsis torques-reginae. The sequence continues at coordinate 1,007,374 of NZ_CP080598.1, forward strand.
ACCAACCCCAAGAACATGATATGTAAAAATAGGAATGACTGACTATAGCACAGTTAGATAAAGGATTGACCTGAGCAATGGCAGAAGAAACCAATAAAAATCAAGCAGAAACCGAAAAACCCGCTGCTGCTAAACCTGCGGCCAAAAAAGAAAAACCTCCTGCGGTAGAAGATAAACCGTTTGAAGAGTTTATGCAGCAACATTATTTACCAGCTTTGCAAAAGGCGATCGCAAATGAAGGAGTACCTGATGCACAGCTAAGTTTTGCCAAGCAGAAGTATCCTATTATTGGCTTTGACTCAGCGGAAGAATGCTGGCAAATTATTGGTTCTTGGCAAAACGGACAAAAACAGTTTAACGTCTATTTCCCCGATGCAGACATTCAAGGTAAAAAGGGTTTTTCCTGTAACGAAGGTAAAAAACCCAGTACCTTGGAATCTTTCTTAATAGATGAACGCAAAATTACCCTTGATTTATTGGTATCTCGCCTAGTTTACCGTTTAAACGGTCAAAAATGGCTAGGTAGAAATTAATTATCAATTGAGAATTGACAATTGATAATTGGTGTTGTATCAGTGCCTTTTGGTGCTACAATTCATGAAAGTGGTAGGTAACGGCTCCAGTGATGGGGTCGTTGTCTATTCGCACATAACCTGATTTCAGCATTTCTTTGAGGACTTTTTCCACTTCCTCAAAACTAGCACCAGTAGCTTTGACACCTTGAGTCACAGTTAAACTACCACCTTTGCTTTCTGCGGCTTCTAGCAATTGTACCATCAATTGGTTGCCAGTAGGACGGTAAACTTGAGAGTTAACAATAGGTTGATTTACTGGTAAACCCAGCGGTGACAAACCTGCTTTTAGTCGCAAATTTTGCTCATATTCATCTACCATGCCGGGAATCAGCAGTAAATCCACTAACTGACCTATATATAATAAACCACCAGTACACAACCATAATAAACCAGTGCCAATTTTGCCATTGTACAAGCGGTGCAAGCCGCCAATACCCAAAAAACCAGCCGCACACAGAATGTAAGAGGCAACAAGTCGGTCTTTATGAGGATTATTTTGTGTATTCATATTATGTGTAACCTTCCTATTATCTACTGATTTATTTATTTAAGCTAATTAATAATCATAATAACTTAACAAGTAAAGTCCAGGCTGGCATCAGTGATCCCAACTAACTACCAATTTTCAACTTCTGATTCCGCAATAGCTAAAGATTTGTTGCAACTCTTAATGATTTATTTCCCTTTTCATGCCTAGACCTTGGTACACTGGATTTCATACAAATGTCATTATTGTCCTTAGTTCAAAATTAAGAAAGACACTCACTGCAAGCAAACATGGTAGATTCCCTAAAAAAACCAGGCTTTGAAGAAATGCGTCCTGGGGTGAAAGTACCCTCTAAAGAAACCCTTTTAACACCCCGGTTTTACACAACCGATTTTGATGAAATGGCGCGGATGGATATCTCCGTCAACGAAGACGAGTTAAAAGCCATCCTTGAAGAATTTCGCGTTGACTATAACCGCCATCACTTTGTCCGGGATGCCGAATTTGAACAATCCTGGGACCATATTGATGGGGAAACTCGCCAGTTGTTCATTGAATTTCTGGAACGTTCCTGTACTGCGGAGTTTTCCGGCTTTTTACTTTACAAAGAACTCGGCCGCCGCTTGAAAGATAAAAGCCCTGTATTGGCTGAATGCTTTAACTTGATGTCACGGGATGAAGCCCGTCACGCTGGGTTTTTAAACAAGGCAATGTCAGACTTTAATCTATCCTTAGATTTAGGGTTTTTGACCAAGAGCCGCAATTATACTTTCTTTAAGCCCAAATTCATCTTCTACGCTACCTACCTTTCTGAAAAGATTGGTTATTGGCGCTATATCACCATTTATCGTCATTTAGAGCAACATCCTGAAGATAGAATTTACCCAATTTTTCGCTTCTTTGAAAATTGGTGTCAGGATGAAAACCGTCATGGTGACTTCTTTGATGCCATCATGAGAGCGCAACCCCAAATGCTCAATGACTGGAAGGCTAAACTTTGGAGTCGCTTCTTCCTGTTGTCAGTATTTGCTACCATGTATCTTAATGATATTCAGCGTAAAGATTTTTATGCTGCTATCGGTTTAGATGCACGGGAATATGACATTTATGTGATTAAGAAGACTAATGAAACTGCTGGCCGTGTCTTCCCCGTCATGTTAGATGTGGATAATCCCAAGTTTTACGAGCGTTTGGATGTTTGTGTCAAGAATAACGAAAAATTGAGCGCAATTTCCAACTCTAATACTCCTAAATTCCTGCAATTCTTCCAAAAACTGCCTATTTACATTTCTCATGGTTGGCAGTTATTGAACTTGTACCTGATGAAACCCATTGATGCGGTTTCTGCTCATGGTCAAGTTAGATAATTGTACTTAATTTTCTGGATGTTCTCTCGTTCCCATACTCTGTATGGGAATTTCTCGTTTTCTCGTTCCCATACTCTGTATGGGAATGAATTATAGAAGGCTCTGCCTTCAACAATACCAGAGGCAGAGCCTCTTTAATAGCATTCCCAGTCTGAGACTGGGAACGAGATTAAATTTCATCAAAATAATAGTGGTTTTGTACACAACAAAGCCACTTTTTTTTATGATTATTGGAATATGATTAAGTATATTTAGGGAGCAAATCTAGAAAATAAGCGTCAGCAATTGTATCTTAATTGAAGGTTTAGGTATAATCATCATGCTCAACAATTTTAGTCAAAGACTGCCAATATTACTATCTTTTTGCTTATTAAATAGTTATAACTTTTCACCTGCGATCGCTGTAGATATTTGTGCAGAAAACCTAGCTAAAGGAGAATATAAAATTACTAATAAAATTAGCGGTAAAATTAGCGATCGCGATCATGACTCAGATCGAGAACGATATCGCAAATATTATGATCAAGATGGATACAGCGGAAGTAATGGCCGTGGGGGTAGAGATGGAAGGAGTGGACAAAACCAAACAATAACCATTTCACCTGAAAGTACACCCATAAATCTTGACCTCTCAGGCACAAACGGCGAAGATGGGGAAGATGGAGAAAATGCTTCTCGTCCCAGATGTGGTAGAGACTACAGAGAAAACGTTAACAGAAATATTCACGCCCCTGATGGTGGTAATGGTGGTACTGGTGGTAAAGGTGGAAATGGGGGAAATGGTGGTTCTCTCACAGTTTATTACAGCAACTTGGCAGATTTAAAGAAAATTTTTGTCCGTTCTACTGGAGGAGAAAGTGGACGTGGTGGCCGTGGTGGTCAAGGTACAAACGGTTGTAACTGTCGTCGTCGCAGTTGGGAAGTAAAAACTTGCAAAGGAACTCCCGGTAGTCCTGACCATAAATGTACTAATACAGTTTATCGTTGTTATGACGGTAGCGATGGGAGTGATGGGAATGATGGCCGGGATGGTAAACGTGGAAGTTTAGGAACTTTAACCATCATTAATAGCAAAGAACCATTAAGAGATGATACACCAACTCGTAAAGTAGCAATTTCTGAATTAGCAACTCAACAATTTAACCTTTCCAAAAATAAATGGTTACAGCGTCAAGGTGCAGTTTCTTTATTAGCTACTGGTTCTGTTATTGCTGATGAATATCGAGAATTTGATCGGCGTTTAGAAGGAACTTTTAAATTAATTTGGCAAGAAAAAAAGCCCATAGCGAACTTTGCTGATCAAAATGTCACCCTGACTTTAAATGATAATCAACAAATAGAAATTGACTTTCTAGAAAATATGTGGGTTGACGGTAATGCCAAAATTCAGGGTCAATTAACTGAGTACACTGTTAACTATGCCATTCCTGAAAAAGAAGTTACAAATTTAGCAGTTTCCGAGTTTTCTGGTTCAGGTAAAAATCTAAATTTGAAAATAGTAGATTTAGCAGGAAGGTCTGATTTAATTAACACTCAATTTAAAATAAAATATCGGGCAAAAGATAGTTTTTCTGGTGCTTTTGATTTCCAAACTTTTTATGAAGGGGAAATTCCTGCTAATTTAGTGACTCGTGAATACAATCGTTTTATTCTCGATTTAGGGAAATTGAGAATACCTAATGATGCTCTGAGTTCAGGTACAGATGTAGATATTGAATTAACTGTAATACGTTCTTTAGGTGGACGTTCTGCACAACAAACTTTAAGATGGCAAAGTACAATTCGCTGAATTAATTAAATGTCTTAAAATCCCAATTTTGAAAAAATAAACCTGTCCACCTCAAAAACTATCGCTCAACTCTCTTACCTTTGTGTCCTTTGCGTCCTTTGCGGTTCAATCATATTAAGCGAGGGGTAATTTTTTATTGTTAGATAAAAATAAACTTACACATTTGGGATGCTCCCCAGGGAACAGGGAGGAAAATTTTAGATTTTAGATTTTAGATTTTAGATTGGAGATAATAAAAACAATCCAAAATCCAAAATCCAAAATCCAAAATTAATAACTCCTGACTCCTGACTCCTGACAATTATTTACCCATATTTCGCTTCATTTGTTCTAACTCGTCTTGAGTTTCCCAACGACGAAACTGTTCTTCTAAGTCGTCAAACTTGCTATAATAACTACTAGCTGGAGTTTGCCAAGCATTGCTTTCTAAACGCTGCTGGTTTTGATCTTTTGCTCTTGCTTTTTGTGCTTCTGCTGCTTTGGCTTGCACTTCTTGACGACGCTGTTGAATTTTGCGTAGTAATTCTTGAGATTGGGTAATGCGTTCTTTTAAACCTTGCATTTGTCCCCATTTTTGATTTCCTTCCCGCAAAAGTGCATCTTCTCTTGCTTGCGCTGGTATGGCTAAATCTTCTCTACCTGCGGCCTTGGCTTTTTGTACGCGGATATGCCAACGTTGTATTTCTTGTGCTGTTTCTAGTATTTCATCTTGCGATCGCTTTTCCTGTAGTTGTAAATCTGCAATCAATTTTAGTGTATCCTCTTCTTGCTCTCGTAGCTGTTCTGACAGCATTTCTAACTCCAAATGGGGGTTATTTCGCAAAAATTCTTCTAACCGAGCTTCTAAAAACCGACTTAAATCATCAAATAAACCCACTGTGATAACTCCAAATTAAAGTGGTGTGATTATCTTATTGTAATAATTATTATCTACAGTGGCATTTACAAAAGCTTTCAGCTTTCAGCTATCAGTAATCAGCTATTCTCTAGAGAGAGATTAATTTAATAACAAATATCCTCTCGGTTTGTCAAATTACACCATTGTTAATAAGAGCAATTTACAACCTATTATTGATGGTTTCAGGGTCTTGCTGACTGCTGATTGCTGACGGCTGAATGCTGAAGATTAGTTTTACACTTTTATCCTATTTTAATGACAGTTTTCGCTAGTACAGTATCACAGGATTCCTTTTAAACTTAATAAAGATTATAGAATTAGGAGTATAGCAGTTACCATAAAATGTAGGATATGCGCTATCAAGTCAAGTTGAACAAAATAGATCAAGTTTATGCTATTTGGTGTCCTGCATTACCCGGATGCTGGACTGTAGGTGATACAGAACAAGAAGCACTGGAAAAAATCAAAGATGTCATTAAAGACTACTTACAAGGATTTGATGAAGTTGCTAAAAATGCCGAATTTTATTATATAGATGTGCAGTAATAATTTTAATTGTATTTTCTATTTTAATATCATTTTACTTTGAAGCTGCACATAATTAAGACAACTCCAAACTATTGCTATATCTGAATTTTAAGATTTTCAATTCTGTGCAAGCTCAATGAAAATTGATATAAATCACATTCAATTACCTAGATTGGTGTCACCCAATAGGTAATACCTCTCACAGTTATCTCCTGTAAACCAAACTTCCGCAAACTCTCTTCATCCCAACCTAAATATGTCCAGTGCGGAACATCATTTTCTACTGTCTGAAACCAACCATTTTGCTTTAATGCTTCTCTTTGGGCAGAATTTGATACACTTAAATCCAGTGCTAAACCCCACAAATGTTGTGAAGTTCCTGGTGGTGCAACTACACCAAGAATTGTAGTTTCTCTTCCTTGTTTTACTCTTTCTAAAGTTTGATTGTTAGTGTATTTTCGCCAAAATCGTAAATTAGTAGCATAACTGCGTGTACAATCACCAGAATATCCTGATTTTAAAGGTATATCTATAATATTTCTGGCTTGATTAAAAGCATCTGCGGCTACTTTTTGTAAGTAACATTCTTGTGTACCTTCCACTAGGGTTAATTGTAAATTATCCTGAAAATTTAGGGTTTCTTCTTCGTTGTTTAAAATGACTTTTGATGGTAATTTAATTTCTGGATTTTGATTAATAAATACCGTACCATAGGCACGAAGTAATATATATTCATAGGTATTAGGTTGAGGAGTATTTGGTATTTGATGTGTAATTGTATCTAAAAAACGTTGTTGATCATCTAATTCTGGATCGGGAATAAATGGTGTATTTGTAGATGCTGTTTTATTGATGTTATTTCTCATTACAGTATGTTGAATTTGCTGATAGTAGTTAATATTACTGCTGCCAACTAGGGTAAAAAATAGGAAGATAATGATAGAAATAAATGTTAGTTTTCTGAAGCGGCGTTTGAGTTTAGATTGACGTTTCATTGAAAATCCAATTATGGGAATAACTGCGATTTAATCATATAACAAAATTATAGAAATGTTTGAAATGTGGGAAGATGTGTATTTTTTGATTCTATATTATTTAATAGAACACATATTAAAGATATAGCATTTACCAAGCTAGTGAGGTACAGAGTTGTTTAGTCTTAGGGAACAGGGAAAAGGGAACAGGGAACAGTAAATAAGTTAGGGTGTACCTCATGAGACTGGGAAACGCTATATATACCAAATTTTACTTAAAAAATGTCAAATATAATATATAATAAGGTGTGAAAAACCCTACTCATAAATCATTTGTGCCGTATAAATGAAAACACAAGAATTGACAGCCATAGAATTATTTGCTGGTATTGGTGGGTTTCGACTGGGTTTAGAATATGCCAATATAGAAACTATATGGGCAAATGATATAAATGAATTAAGTTGTAAAGTTTACAAAAGCAACTTTGGTAAAGACTCAATTGTTTTAGGTGATATTAAAGATATTTCTTTATCAGATATACCTAACCATAATCTTTTAACTGCTGGTTTCCCTTGTCAACCATTTAGCCCTGCTGGTAAAAAACTTGGTATTAGAGATAGTGTTAGAGGTACTTTATTTGAACGCATTGTAGAAATTATAGATGCCAAAAAACCACAATATTTCTTTTTAGAAAATGTCAAAAGACTGGTAACAATGGAAAATGGCTCTCATTTCCGAGTTATATTAAATGCGCTATCAGAGTTAGATTATTTGATTGAATGGAGAATTATTAGTCCTATCAGTTTTGGTATTCCCCAAAATCGAGAAAGAATTTTTATTTTTGGAACTAAGCTAGATTTACCAGATATAAATTCTCATGTCTTAGCAAATAAATCTGTTTTGTTAAACCAAGAAGATTTAATTTATTTAGATGATATAGAATCATTAATAGAAAAATATATGTTACCTATAACTGCAAACAAAGGCAAGAATGGTAATTGGGGTATTGCCTATAAAAATAAGATGTTTACTAGAAATCTATCTATGTTAACAGATATAAAACCCAGAAAAAAACTGAAAGATATTCTGCAAGATGAAGCAATAGTGAATCATAGTTTTGACTTTACACAGGATACCTTAGAACGAATTTAAAAAAGTAAGTTTGTTAATCGTTATTGTCAGGGTGTAGAAATATTATATAATCAGGAAGGTGGTTCAAGATTAGGTTATACAATATTTGGAATTAATGGCATTGCATCAACATTAACCGCTTCCACATCAAGACACTATGAACGTTATAAAGTAGGTGATAAATTTCGGCGTTTAACTAATATTGAATATGCTAGATTGATGGGTTTTCCTGATGATTGGTGTAGAGAGGCAAGAATTTATGATCAGTATGCTTTATTTGGTAATGCGATTGTTCCTGTTTGTGTAGAATGGGTATGTAAGAGAATTGGTAGAAAAAATATTGAATTTGCTCAATCCACTTCTCAACAATTAAGTTTAGCTATTTAATTGATCATTAGCAAGTATGGAATTATTAACACTTGATTCTTTAAAAACGGCAGCAAGTAACTTTTGTTTAGGACTAAGTACAACAGCAATTAAAAATCTGTATGGAGTTACAGATGGTAAAGCTGTGGGAACTTATGTAGAGTCTACCTTTAATCAATACTTATCTAACAGATATAATTACACTCTTGGTAGTGCCGCATTAGGAATTGATTTTCCTAGTTTAGAAGTTGATTTAAAAGTAATATCAATTCGGCAACCACAGTCTTCATGTCCATTTAGAAATGCCAGTCAGAAAGTTTATGGACTGGGTTATCATTTGTTAATATTTGCTTATGAAAAATTTGATGATCATACTTCTTGCACTGCTAATTTAAACTTTCAAAATGTTGTTTTTGTAGATAAAAAGCGTACTGGGGATTATCAGACAACTTATGGCTTACAAGAAATTTTACGCCGTAATGGTAATAAAGATGATGTGATAGCTTTTTTAGAAGAGCGGAATTTTCCATTAGATGAAATTGGTAGAGAAGCACTAGCAGAAAGAATTTTGCGTGAACGTCCAGAAATGGGTTATCTGACTATTTCTAATGCTTTACAATGGCGACTGCAATATAGTAGAGTGATTCAAGTTTCTACAACCAGAACAACAACAGGGATAGAAAATCTATTACCATAAATGGCAATAAAACTAAGGACACGAAGGTAAGAAAAAAGAAGAGGATTTTTTTTAAATACTGATTCTGCATTTTTGCAAAATTGTGATGCTCCCGTGCTATTATAGATATAAAGTATGATAAGGTATACCGAACTGCATGGGAAGTTATGGCAAGGTTGAAATACCCTGCGCCTGTCAAATAACATTAACAAGAAAATTTATAGATGGGTTTTTAATAAAAACCTATCTAAAATAAAGCCCACAACTACCGAATACAGTTGTGGGTTTACAATTTTTAAATTTTTTAATAACGAATCGCAGAGGACGCAGAGAACACAGAGAAAAAAACATGAAAAATCTTGGAGTAGAAAGGAAGTAGGCAAACATCCTGTAAATCCTGAAATCCTGGACATCCTGATTCTGACAATTAACCAAATATACGCTAAAATACCCACAGTAACTAACTTTTTTAACTTTTAACTTTTAATTCCTAACTACTTATGACCATGCCCAATACCGTAGAATTTCAAGACGCTTATGATGTGATTGTAGTCGGTGCAGGTCACTCCGGTTGTGAAGCAGCTTTAGCTACCGCCCGTCTTGGTTGTCGCACTCTGCTGTTAACCCTTAACTTAGATAAAATTGCTTGGCAACCTTGTAACCCCGCAGTTGGTGGACCAGCTAAGTCCCAACTTACCCACGAAGTAGACGCTTTAGGTGGGGAAATAGGGAAAATCGCCGATCGCACCTATTTACAAAAACGCATCCTCAACTCTTCTAGAGGTCCAGCAGTGTGGGCGTTACGGGCGCAAACCGATAAACGCGAATATGCAGCAGTCATGAAAGGAATTGTCGAAAATCAAGAAAATTTGACAATTCGTGAAGGCATGGTTACAGATTTAATCTTAGGAAAAAATGATCAAATTATAGGCGTTGAAACTTATTTTGGTGTTGCTTTTGAATGTAAAGCCGTAATTTTAACCACTGGTACGTTTTTAGGTGGAAGAATTTGGGTCGGTAACAAGTCTATGGAAGCTGGCCGCGCAGGAGAATTTGCGGCCGTGGGTTTAACGGAAACCCTTAACCGCTTGGGTTTTGAAACCGGCAGATTAAAAACAGGTACACCTGCAAGAGTTGATAAGCGTTCCGTTGACTACTCGAAAATGGAACTGCAACCAGGGGATGAAGAAGTTCGCTGGTTTAGTTTTGACCCCACAGCGTGGGTAGAACGGGAACAAATCCCCTGTCACATGACAAGAACCACTAAAGAAACCCACAGATTAATCCAAGAAAACTTACACCTATCACCGGTTTATGGTGGTTGGGTTGATGCTAAGGGTCCCCGTTATTGTCCGAGTATTGAAGATAAAATAGTCCGCTTTGCCGATAAAGAAAGTCATCAAATCTTCATTGAACCAGAAGGACGGGATATACCAGAATTATACATCCAAGGATTTTCTACGGGGTTACCAGAAAATCTGCAAATCCTGATGTTAAGAAGTCTTCCCGGTTTGGAAAACTGCTTTATGTTGCGTCCTGCCTATGCTGTAGAGTACGATTATTTACCCGCAACTCAGTGTTATCCCACATTGATGACTAAAAAAGTTGAAGGGTTATTCTGTGCTGGACAAATTAACGGTACTACCGGTTATGAAGAAGCTGCTGCACAGGGTTTAGTAGCGGGTGTCAATGCGGCGCGGTTTGTGCGAAATCAGGAAATGATTATTTTCTCCCGTGAGCAAAGTTACATTGGGACTTTAGTTGATGACCTGTGTACCAAGGATTTGCGTGAACCTTACCGTATGCTTACGAGTCGTTCAGAGTATCGTTTATTGCTGCGTTCAGATAATGCCGATCAACGGATGACACCGTTAGGACGGGAAATTGGTTTAATTGATGACAGACGGTGGGATTTATTTACGAGAAAGCAAGAGCAAATTATAGCCGAAAAAGAAAGATTGCATTCGACGAGAATTAAAGAACATGAAGACATAGGGAAGGCGATCGCCCAAGAAACTCAACAAGCGATCAAAGGTTCAATCACCCTGGCTGACTTGTTGCGTCGTCCGGGAATACACTATATTGATTTAGAAAGATACGCACTAAGTAACACCAGTCTCAACCAAGCAGAAAAAGAAGGGGCAGAAATAGACATTAAATATGCGGGATATTTAGCCAGACAGCAAAACCAAATTGAGCAAATAGCTCGTCAAGCCAATCGAACATTGCCAGCAGATTTGGATTATGTAGGAATTGATACTCTTTCCAAAGAAGCCAGAGAAAAGCTGGCGAAAGTAAAACCTTTGACAATTGGGCAAGCAGCAAGAATTGGTGGTGTTAATCCTGCGGATATCAATGCTCTGTTAATTTATTTAGAAATCCGTAAAAACAAGGACCAGAATGAGTTTTCCTTATTAGCAGATACAAAAATTCATTAAGGATGGGTATAGTATAGGGTGGGGGATTAGTATGATGGACTACATAGATTTTTGAAGTAAAATTCTGAATCATTTCTAAATCACAGTAGAATTTAATACCACTGCCAAATTACTGCCAAATTACTGCCAAATTAAGGTTAGTGGTGTAATTTAAAGAAAGTGATTTCCCGGACATCATTGGGTTTCCTTTCCCTTTCTAGCAGCCACAAAGAAAATGTCTATGATAACAGAAGCCAGCACCCATCTAATGATTTCTGAAGCACTAGAGGACTTACTCCCCAGTGAAGCCCTGTCGATAGAGACTTACGCTGAAGGCTTGATAGATGAACTCTTCACCGATATCGACAACATACTAGATTGTGGTAGAAAAGACTCTGCTAAAACCATCAGAACAGAATATGTACCACATAAGCAAACAGTGGCGGTGAAGATGCAAGAAGTTGTGTTGCCACAGACAGTATACCGAGCAACCAAGGCAATTGCACCCATCCAAAAGCCGCAACCGAGTACACTGGTTTTAAATCCTCCCTCTGTGACTGCTATTAGGAAAAGGAATCAAAAGCACAGCGGTGGATTAGGCAACCTGCTCGTGTTAGGCTCAACCTTAAGTGTGGGAATGGTGGGCGCAGTCTACCTAGCACAGCCGACATTCTTCACCAATATCACTGCCCAATTTACTCCACATACACTACCAACAGATCAGGTAAAATCACCAGTACCTGTACAACCAGATCCTCATGGTGAATTAGTTAATTATATGTTGCAGGCTTTGGCAGTGATAGACCAGCAAGGCTCTAGTAATGATCAAATACCTGTTAAATCTGGGTTACGTGATGTTAATCCCCAGCAAACAGACTCTTTACCTTTGCCCAGTAACCAACCTGTTGGCACTTTACCCCTACCAGTGGCGGCTAACAATGCCCCACCTGCTCCTAGTCGGGTAACAAATGTGGTAGAGAGAATATATGTCCCTGTTGATCAAGCACCTCCAGCTATACGCCCATTACCAGAAGTTTCCCCAATGTCAGCGCAGGTATCACCACCTGAGTTTGTCCAAGATTCCCCCAGTAATGTGCAACAAGCAACCAAGCCCATACCAGCAAAAAATTTACCGACAACTGTGAAGCGGGTAGATGCTTCTAAGCTACCAGCTATAGCACCACCAAAACTACCTGCGGCGATCGCAACTGCATCATTACCGCAACCAGAAACATTACCAACTACACCCACAACTACACCCACAACTACACCCACAACTACCCAACAGGTGTATTTACCTGCCTATTCAGCCGAGTTGGAAGGATTGTTAGAGTTAGGTAGCAAATCTGCGGCTTTGTTCAAAATTGATGGTGTGACTCGCCGGATTAACCTGGGAGAAAATATTGGTGCTACTGGTTGGACTCTAGTAGACGTAAGTAACGGTGAGGCGATTATCCGCCGTAATGGTGAGGTGCGCTCAATTTATGCAGGTCAAAAGTTGTGACAGATAACAGGAGACCTGTCCTGGGAGCAGTTACCTGATATAGTTGAACAAAAAATGCTGAATCTTGCAAGAGGGAGAACAGCCTGGCGCAGAACTATTGCTTCAAACCAAAACACATTTGACTGGAGTAAGCATTGACATTAATTGACAGATGTCAACAGTAAGTATCAAGTTAATGCTTATTCACACTAGCCTCAAGAGTTTTTACCTGAGTTTGTAATTCTTCTACTACTTGTAAATGCGATCGCTCTAGTAAATATCCAGCCCAAACAAAGCTGCTAGTTAACACTGTCACTACTACCACTAAAACACCAGTTAACAACTTAACTTGAGAGCGAAGCTGTTTGACTTCATACGTCTGATCTTGAGTCTGGTCAAGAGAATTTAAGTTGGTCTTTTGGTCTTCTACTACTATCTCTACTTTTGTAGTTTCAACTTTTTTAAACTCAATCTGGCTTCGCAACCAATCTGTGATCAATTTAGGGCAATTCTTCTTAAACCATTGCCAAGCAATCATTCTGAATGCAGGTTTAGACATTTTGCAAATCAATTTCAGGGTTCTATTGAGAGTGCGAGACTGGAACTTTTGGTTAATCAAATTAGTTGACGCAACATCATAAAGACAATTCAAGATCAGCTTAACTGTTGCTTCCTCTCTGCAAACAATATTTTCCAACAAAACCAGGACATCTTGCATCAGTTGTTCTTCTCTTTCGGCTTCTGTAGGCAATTTTGTTAAATCACTTGATGGTGGCAATTGTTTAGACATATTAACTGTATAAATTCTTAATTTTTCATTAGTGCTTTCCTTTAAGTATACTGACATCAGAAAGTATTTGCTATTTACTGGATACGTTAATATTCAATTTCTTCACAATGAATTGAATTATTAATGAATTATTGACGCTCCCCGCCCTATAGAGGAGAGGGACGGGGTATGACAGCGATTTCTGATCAGCAAGGGTTTAGCATTGCTAAACCCCTACAAAAAACATCTGACTCCTAACTCTCAAGATTATTCAAAAACTACGGTTTTATTACCATAGACTAAAACGCGATTTTGTAAATGCGATCGCACTGCCCTAGCTAACACAATTCTCTCTAAATCTTTACCTTTTCTAATCAAATCATCTACATTATCCCGGTGACTTACCCTAACTACATCCTGTTCAATAATTGGACCACAATCTAAATCAACAGTTGCATAATGGGCAGTTGCACCAATAATTTTTACACCTCTTTCAAAAGCTCGATGATAGGGATTAGCACCAATAAACGCAGGTAAAAATGAGTGATGAATATTAATGATTTGCGGGAATTGCTGAATAAAATTATCAGTTATTATCTGCATATATTTAGCCAAAACTACCAAATCAATATTATATTGACGCAATAATTCTAATTGTTTTATTTCCTGTTCTTGTTTATTATCTTTATTAATGGGAATGTGATAATAGTCAATACCAAATTGTGCGGCTACAGCTTGTAAATGGGGATGATTACTAATAATTAAAGGTATATCTGCATTAAATTCTTTAGCTTTTTGTCGCCAAATTAAATCTAATAAACAATGATCTTGACGACTTACCCAAATTGCAATTCTGGGAACAGTATCAGAAAAATGTAATTCCCATTTAGCGCCTAAAGATTGGGCGATCGCATTAAAAGCAGCACCAATTAAATCCCTGGGTAAATTAAAACCATTTAACAACCATTCTATACGAGTGAGAAATAAACCAGCTTCAAAATCTGTATGTTGATCAGCATCAATAATATTACCACCATTAGCATAAATAAAATTAGCAAATTTTGCGACTAATCCTTTTTGATCAGGGCAAGAAATCAGTAAAGTTGCTGTTGGGTTCATTTTAGGTAATGGGTAATGGGTAATGGGTAATTGGTAATTGGTAATTGGTAATGGGTAATGGGTAATTGGTAATTGGTAATTGGTAATTGGTAATTGGTAATTGGTAATTGGTAATTGGTAATGGGTAATTGGTGAGAGTAATTAATATTAATTATTTAGTATGGGCGGGATTAGGATCTATGGGTATTGGTGCAAGTTCTAATTTAGTATTTTGTTCAGCTCGTTTAGCTTGTTGATCAGGTTCTTCACTGGGTTGTTTACCAGATTTTTCACTGTTTTTTTCATTAGCTTTGTTAGCAGATGCTTGAGATATTTCTTGCCATTCTGATAATTCCCGATTGACAGCATTAGCGAAATCTTTAGAAACTAATAAAACCTGAGTATTTCCATTATTGTCAATCACAGGATCAGCTTGGACGTATAAGAAAGAGTTGTTAAAATTAGGTTTCCCTAAAATTACTTGATGGTTTTTTTGATTTTTCAATTTAATATCAATAGTAGCTTGAGGTTTATCTAAACCAAATTCACTCAATTGATTAGGTGAAATTGATACACTACTTTCACTTTTACCTTTCACCAATAAATCCGTTAAATAAGAAACTATAGCCTCTTTTGCAGGTTCTGGTTTGGGAGATTTTGGTAATTTAATTGACCACTTTGGCGCTTCTAGTTTCTGACTTTTTTCTAAATTTAAAGTGTAGTCCTTGGTTTTAATATCTATAGATTGAACATCCTCAACATTAAATGAGAAAATCTGTTGTTTAGTGGTCTGAGTTTGCTGATTTTGCCGATTTCCCTGATTTATTTTATTGAGGTGACTTTGTGCAAATTGCTGTGGTTGATTTTTCCGTCTAATTTCATCAAAATAGACAAAACCACTTAAACCCAAGGCTAAAATTACTAAAGTTAAAGTTGTGCGTTTCATTTGGAAATAGGTGACAGGTGACAGGTGACAGAGAAGAGGAAGTAGGTGAAACAGGTAGATAAATTGATAATTATCAATTATCAATTATCAATTATCAATTATCTTCTTTTCCACCAAATAATAGCGCCGGTAGCTAAACCAATGAAAGGTAAAAGCAACAAAGAAGAAATACTTAATAAATTGGCTTTTGCAGTTGACATAGTGATACGGCGATTTGTTTGTTCTTTGGGACGAATTGAAAGAGGTTGTTGATCTTGTTGACTTAACCAAGTGACTGAGTTGAGAAATACATCTCCATTTAATTGTTGCTGAAATAAACCATCTCTAGCAAAATCTGAGTTTCCAAACACTACTAAGCGAGATTCTTTGCTTTGATTTTGAGAATTTTCCTTAGTTGGGGAAACTGTAGGAGATGGGGTAGGTGTGGGAGATAGAGTAGATGTAGGAGATGGGGAAGCGGTAGGTGTGGGAGATGGGGAAGCGGTAGGTGTGGGGAATGGGGAAGCGGTAGGTGTGGGAGATGGGGAAGCGGTAGATGTGGGAGATGGGGATGATAAAGTTCTAGTTAATGCTACACCTAAAGTTAAAGGACCTTTTAAATCTTGACCTTCATTAAACTCTAAATTTTCGTTTTGTTGGTCAGTTTCTGCCCAACTATTAGGATATGATTTAGTTCTGAGTAAAGGAGTAGATTGAACATTAGGAGTTGGTTCAATTAATATAGGACGTGCAAGGGGATAGAAAGAAATACCATTACCAAAATCTTTAGTGATGGGATGTTGTCCATACTCTGTAACAGCAGGTGCAGCAGGACCTAGTCCTAAAGTTGTTCCAGAAACATCAACCGCTAAACGATTATCTAATTTTACACCCCAATCTTGCAATAAGTCATCAATTTTTGGGTCAGTATTAGGGTCAACCATTAACATTAAATTACCGCCACGATTGAGATAATCTTGTAAAGCTGTAACTTCACCTGCTAATAACTCTCGTTTTGGACCTGCGACAACAACAACAGCAGCATCTTCAGGAACTGTTGTTTGTTCTGTTAAACTCAGAGGTAAAGCTGTAAAATTTTTGTCTGCTAATCCTTGAACAGCTTGAGAAATTGCGTTTTTAGCATCTGTAAATTCTAGTTCACCGTGACCTTGCAGAAAGTAAACTTTAGCGGTATTGTTGCTAGTGATTTGTTGTAAACGGCTAGTTAATCTTACTTCTGATAGACGTTCATATTCATTGACTGTTTGTACTAATTGGCGCTGATTATCAAATTCTAGATAAACTTCGCCAAAATCTTTCACACCAAATTTTTCTGCTAGTCCTGGTCTGGTTTGGGGGTCGATATATTCAAAGTTAAACTTAGGAGTTTGACGACGATAATTTTCTAGTAATTGTTCATCTTGCAGATTTTGTTCTCTGGTAAATAACCAGACTTTTGCAGGTTTGGGTAGAGTACGCAGTAATTCTTGAGATTGGGGTGCGAGGGTAAATAATTGAGTTTCTGTTAAATCTAATCTTAACTGATACCGTGTACCTAAAAAATTGATTAATCCTAATATTGTTAATACTGCCAAAGTTGCCACTAAGGCGTTAGTCGTAGATACGGTAGAACGTTGTTTCCATAATTGATTTTTTTGGGCTTGGAAAAATACCCAACCAATGCAAATCAAAAGACCTGCGATGATAAATACTAGAGGTAATATATCCCATTTATCTAATATTACCCCAACTGTTAAACCAAGGGCTAATAAGAATGGACCAAGCAAAAATAGTAGGTTAGCGAAATTTTTTTTAGGTATTTTTTTCATTATTGGTAATGGGTAATTGGTAATGGGTAATTGGTAATTGGTAATTGGTAATTGGTAATTGGTAATTGGTAATGGGTAATTGGTAATGGGTAATTGGTAATTGGTAATTGGTAATTGGTAATTGGTAATTGGTAATTGGTAATTGGTAATTGGTAATTGGTAATTGGTAATTGGTACAAACTTCTTTACTGTCACCTGTCACCTGTCACCTGTCACCTGTCACCTCCTAACTATTGCCGTTGAAAACGCAGTGCATCTATTGATTGGGCGGTGAGAAAAATGCCTAAGATAATGTAACTAATAAATAAAATGAAGGCGCTACTATCAAAAATTCCTTGAATTAATGTGTTGTAATGTTTGAGTAGGGATAGATGAGCTAAACTGTCTCCCACCGGACCTGGTATAGCTTTAGATATGGAATCTATTAATAATAGTAAAATGACCACAACAAAGGTGAGAACGGCTGATAAAAGTGTGCTGTCTGTTAAGGAGGAAATGAACATTCCTAATGATAAAATTGCTGCTGCTAATAATATCAATCCTACATGACCAAGAATAGGAATAACTGGAGACATGGGAGGATTTGAACCGCTAATAGCTATGGCTTCAAATCCGAGTAATGGTAATACCATTGTCATGAAAAATGTTAAAATTCCTAATAATTTACCTACGGCTACAGCCCAGTTAGTAACTGGTGATGTGGCTAATAATTCTAATGTTCCGCGTTTGCGTTCTTCGGCATAAAGTCCCATTGAAAGTATGGGTAAAATAAACAATAATAACCAACTGATTCTATCTAAAAATGCCCGGATAAATTCATAGGGTACATCTATGGGGGGAACGGGTACTCCTAATTGTTGCCCTTGGACATCATAAGCTGCAACTGTGGGCAAAATTCCCCCTGGTCCTATTAAAATCATCACCAAAAATAACCCAGAAATAAACCAAAAGATGCCAGCTATACCATAAGCCAAGGGTGATACAAAATAACTTTGTAATTCTCGGCGATAAATGGCAATTATATTAGCGATGACGATACCCATTTTATGCGTTTTCTCCTTCTGTTTCTGGTGTATTTTCTAGTGTGTTTTCTAGTGTGTTTTCTGGTGTATTTTCTAGTGTAGTTTCTGGTGTTTCTTTTGCTGGGGGAAGTAAATTTTTCTCTTCGGTTGTTAGTTGTAAAAATACATCTTCTAAACTAGCACTAACCCGCCGCATTTCATATAAATCAAATCCTCCCCGAATTAATGCGGATGCAATATCCTTTCCTGGTTCTGTGCCTGGTTGAGATATAACACGGAGTAGGGGACGATGATCATGACTTATCGGCATTGATTCTACCAAAATCACGTCCTTTACATTTTGCAATACCTGTTTTGCTAGGGTAACTTCTCCAGAAATTTCTAACTCATAACCCGAACCTCCGGTTAACTGTGTCATTAAATTTTCTGGGGTGTTGGTAGCTACGACTTTACCACGGTTGATGATGGCTACGCGGCTACAGGTCATGCTCACTTCTGGGAGAATATGGGTAGAGAGGATGATGGTGTGTGTACCGGCTAGACTTTTGATCAAGTTTCGCACGTCGATAATTTGCCGGGGGTCTAGTCCTACGGTGGGTTCATCGAGGATAATGGCTGGAGGATCATGGACTATTGCTTGCGCTATTCCCACTCTTTGGCGAAAACCTTTGGAAAGCTTGCGAATAATGACTTTACGCTTTTCTGTGAGGTTGCAGCGTTTCATAGCAGCTTGCACTTTTTGGGGGCGATCGCCAGCGGATACCCCTTTAATTCGAGCTACAAAGTGCAAAAAGCCCTCTACCGTCATTTCGGGGTATAAAGGCGGTGTTTCCGGTAAATAGCCGATTTTTTGCCGCACTGCTAAAGAATTTTCATGGACATCATACCCAGCTATTTTGGCTGTTCCTTTGGTAGCTGGAAGATAACCGGCTAAAATCCGCATGGTTGTGGTTTTACCTGCACCGTTGGGACCTAAGAAACCTAAGATTTCTCCTGGTTCTACGTTAAAGGTGACATCGGTTATCGCTGCGGTAGAACCATATATTTTACTCAGATGTTCAACTTCTATCATTTGGATGTGATGGATGTGAGCGATAATGTTTACATAGCATAAACAATATTGACATTTTCCTCAAAATCTTGTGGACTGGTCAAAAATATATATTTTCCATCAAGATTTTAACTCCCCAACCCTCTGAAAAAGTATGCTTTTGCATCTCTACATCCAGGAATAAAGCGCATCTATAGCTGTACTAGGACTTTAGTCTATATCCGATGTGGATTGTACACATAATTGGACAATTTTTTCAAAGTCAAAACTATGAACTAAATCTGTCAATCCTTGAGACAAATCATGATAAGTTTCTGGTATTTGAGAAATTAATGCTAAGGAATGACGATTACTGCATCTACTAGCAGCAGTCTTTAATTCAGAAATCCATTCTGGAGACATAATATTTAAGGATGATGCAGTTGATGTCAAAATAGCAGACTTTTCCAGTTTTGACTTGATATCATTTTACTTTGAAGCTGCACATAATTAAGACAACTCCAAACTATTGCTATATCTGAATTTTAAGATTTTCAATTCTGTGCAAGCTCAATGAAAATTGATATTAGAGGATAGGGGTAGTTGTTTGGTAACAATTCAGGATACAGGATTGAGAATGAATTAGAGTTTTCTAGATATGGTTGATAGATACGTTTTATTAATCAACTACTTGTTAAACAAAATCTCCACAGTAGACCTAGTTGTCCAAAGGGTTATAAAATTAGAATTGTTGTCATGTTATCTATTTGCTAAAGTGTCTGAATCTTTACCTTTGCGCGATCACTATCTCGCTTTAATTGATCAAATAGTCGAAACCACCCTGAAAGGCAAAATTAGCTCTGTAGAGCAAGTATATCAAATGTTACTCCAAGGTATTGCTTCCGGTACGGGGGAAGTGTTTGAGTTAGCTTTGAGCGATCGCCTGAATACCATCCAAACACAAGTAGACAACGAAACAGACGAACTCAAAAAAGCCAAAGCCACCCGTAGTTTAAGAGCAATTAAAACTATTCAAACACAATGGCAACGCTGGCAAGAACAAAACAAAGCCACCGAAATCATAGCTTCAGCAGTACGGGAAATTACCCTTGCTAGTAATGAGGAGCGTTTAGCCGTATTCCTGCGCTACACCGATCCCAATCAGAAATATCCCTTAAATTTATCGCAAATACAACAACTAGGCAAATCCTTACAACAATTTGGTGCAGCAAACTCAGATTTAACACAGATATCCACAGGCATAACTCAGGCGATCGCCGCTTGGCAACGCATCCAAGAAAACCTCCTCAGTTGGATGTATGAACAAAAAACCTCTCTCGGTTTTGGTGGTGTACCTGGTGAAAAAGGACCTTGGGCAAGTTGGGCGAAATTAGTCAAAAGCGAAATACCGCAATCATTTTTTCAGACTTTAGCAATAGAACAATCTCCAATAGAATTTACCCAAAAACAACAAAACCTTACCCTCAGTGATTGGGTAGAATTAACAATAGTTTTACAATTCCTACAACGAGGTTTAGTTAGTTGGTTTGATCAACAAGCTTATGATATTCAAGCAGGTCCAAAATTATCTATTTCCACATTTTTAACCTTTGCTGTCATTTGGAGTCAATTAGCAAACGGTTGGCAAAATCAATCAATAATATATAGTAATGGCGCTTCACAAATAATGCTGCAAATTTTGCGAACCTTTGCCCAACGTCCCTATTTTCCCCTCTATGGTGGGATTTTCGCTTCCTTTTCTGGTAGTTATTTACGGGATGCACTGGATTATTTAGATGAACCATTGCGTTATGCGGAAGGAACACAAGAAAAAGCCAGAATCTTAACATTATTGGGTTATTCTCAACGAGCTTTAGGCAATTATCCGCGCTCCATAAATTTCCATCAACAAGCTTTAGAAATTGCCAGAAATGCTCAAGACACAGCTTGCGAAATTGCTAATCTTAACCACCTCAGTCGTACCTATGTCCAAGAAAAAAATTATGCTGAAGCAATAAATAATAGTCAAAGAGCATTAATATTAAGTAGACAAACAGGAGACAAAACCGGAGAAACTAACGCCCTCGTAAACTTAGGTTACAGCGAAGTCATGCAAGCACAGCAATTAGAAAACACTGAACCAGAAGTTTATGAATCAGCAATTAATTATTTAGAACAAGGTTTAAAATTAGCCGAAAAAATTGGTGATGTTCAAACTCAATCTTTATGTTTTAGTAGTTTGGGAATTGCCTATTTAGTCACTTCTCAATATCAAGAAGCAATCAAATATTTAGAACAGGGTTTTAGAACAGCGCAAGTTTCTGGTGATTTATATATTCAAGGTCGAACTTTAGCTTATTTATCAGAAGCTTATTATAACCTTCTCAACTTTGAAAAAGCCATTTATACAGGTTGTTTGGGAATGTATCTATTAGAGCAAATTTCATCCCAAGAATGGCAACAACCCGCAGGTTTATTAACCACAATCAAAAGACAATTGGGAGAAGATAAATTTCAAGTTTTATTGCAACAAAACCGCCCTAAGATCATTTCTGTTATTGGTGTAGACGGTTATGATTATTTACCTGATTTATTAGCAAGATATTAGTTACACCATATTTCATCTGGATGAGGTACACCAGGGCGGGCAGGATGCTCACCCCACAAGAGTTTTATTTTTACAGCTATTTTCAGGTAAATAAACCACATTTTGATTTAGGTTTCGCGTCAACAATGTAGGGGATCTGATCATTTAATTATTTTCTGGCAACCAGTTAATATCTAGTAATTGTGGGAGGGTGTAAGGACATTTTTCTGGAAAGGAAATGTTATAACCTGTTTTTTGTCTCACATATTTGAGTGCTTTTTCATAAATTATGAATTGATTTTCCTGTAAATGATTGTGTAAGTTTTTGGTTAAATCTTCATTGAGTTGAGTCCTAAAACTCAAAATTTCTGCTTGCCAATGATTAGCATTATAATCATATTCAGTATGCCAATATTGCAGCAGTAGTAAATGTCTGATAATTTGTTCAAGGAATCTTTCTAATGTTTTCTTTTCTCGCCGACTCAATTCTTCCAATTCCTCAATTAAATGATCCTTGTCTAATTTTTCCCATTGGTTTTGTTTTAAAACTGTAATCGTTTGTTCTAACCATTGATCATATTCAATCTCATAAAGAGATGCTAAATCATTTGTGATTTTCATTGCTGACCTCAACCTAATTCGCTTCTTCTACTTTCAATTATGTATTACCTTCTTCAACAACTGGGGAATTTGTGCAGGAGATTCAGCTATAGGAACTTGTGCAGTTTGGAAAGCTGCTAATTTATTTTGTGTTGTGCCAAAATTAGGATCACGTTTCACAACGGTTGCTATATTTCCTGTTTGATGCCAATATTTGTTTGGTGGTGCGTGTCTACCTGCAATATAAGCAATAACGGGTTTATCAATAGCTTCAGTAATATATCTAGCAGCAGTTTCCTCACTTTCTCCCCCTGGTTGGCCGACTAAAACTATTGCTTCTGTGGTTTCATCTTCATCGAGAATTTGCAACCATTGAGAAAAGGAAGAACCGACAATAGCATCACTACCAATACTGACACTAATCGACTGACCTAAACCAGCTTTGGTTAATTCCCAGGCTACCTCATAAGTCAGGGTACTACTACGGCTAACAATTCCCACAGATCCAGGGGTATAAAATTCACTAGGTTGAGTGCCTAAGAGAATTTTACCAGGAACAATAATTCCCGGACTGTTAGGACCTACTAGCAAAATTTCATGACTTTCTGTAGTGCAGAGTAATTTCACCATATCTAAAGGTGGTACACCAGCAGAAATAATAATTATCTGTCTAATGTTAGAGGCGATCGCTTCTAAAGCTGCATCCAAAACTTGATAAGGATGGACACAAATAATTGTCGTATCAATTTGCCCAAATTGTGAGATAGCTTCTTCTACTAAATCAAACACTGGCAAACCATAGATTTTCTGTCCACCACATCCAGGATCAACACCAGCTACTAAATTAGTGCCATAAACCTTCATTTGAGCAATATGAGTTGCTGATATAAATTCACAAAAACCCTGAATTAAAACTTTACTGTCTGGTTTTAAGTTCATAAAATTTAGTTATTAGTTATTGGGAATAGGGAATAGGGAATAGGGAACAGGGAACAGGAAAAGAGAAATTTTTGATTTTTAATTTTTGATTTTTAATTTTTAATTGCTTTGTTACCTGTCACCAATCACTACCTTTTGTAAGCTGGTAACTTAGCCAAACGTACTGCTTGTTTTACGGCCTCGTCTAAATTTTCCACTACTATCAGCGTCTCAGTTTCAGTCTTGAGTTGAGCTAAATATTTCTTAGCGTCATTAAAATCAGAACCAGCAAGACGGACAACCAAGCGCGGTAAATTTCTGGGTTTATATTTACTACCTTTGGCTATATAAGATGTCAGTTCTTTTGGATCTAGTTGCATAAAATGACCAATGATTTCTGGCATTTGGGAAACTTGAGGAATAGAACCCAAAAAGTTAATCAGAATCACTTGAATGCTTTTATCAGCAGCTAACATTTTTAAACCTGTTTCCAGGCGATCGCAAAATGTCGTCGGTTCAGTATCAATCAAAAAAGAATGTCGTAAATTTAAAGACACACCAGGTTTACCACCTGCATTAAAAACTGCATCCAAGGTTGTCAACAACGAACCAGTACCATTGCCTAATATACCGATTTTGCCTTGCATTTCCAACCCATCCCAATTACCCAAGATGCTGTTGATCTTGCTATTTTTATGACGGCCAATCATTTTTGCCGCCATTTTGGCTATTTCTGGATGTCGGTTAATCGCGCGTTCGTTGACTGTAACTTTACCATTGAGTGCCATAACTTGCCCAGAAACACTAACAGCTAGAGGATTTATCTCTACTAAATCTAAGTCCTTCTGCACAAATAACTTATACATTTTTTCTACAATATCACTTACCGACTGCATCAGCGCACCCTGTAAGCCCATTTTCAAACCCAGTCTTCTGGCATAAAATGGCGAAAATTCCTGTTCTACCACCACATATTGCATTTTCTCCCCTGGAGATTCCCAATCAATATCTGGTTCTTTGCAACCTAAAAGCACAGGACGACAGATAGCGGTATCTAAAACTACGGCCAGATAAAATTCATCTTTGGCATTATACTTAGTTTCTGCCAGTAAAACCTCTGGCAATTCTCCCCAAATTGGTAAATTAAAGATATTTTGGGCAGCAGCGATCGCATCAATGGTGGTTTCCACAATTCTGACTCCACCAGCTTTAGCCCGTTCATCTGCGTGTACTTGCGATTTGAGTACAATCGGATAGCTAATTTTTAACCGTTTTAAATCTGTAGGATGGTCAATTCGTTGAGATGGTAAGACAGGAATGCCCATCTTATCAAACCATTCTTTAACTTGGTACTCCAATAAATCCATTGGTACACACCTTGTATTAACAATTTCAAAGCTAATTTTTATTGCTGTCCCGTCGTTTGCACAGCACTTTATTTATATAATCACGCTTCGGTTGGCTAGAAAATTGATTTGGCAATAATCAATTTTATCGAATTAAGTCATAGTGGTACATTCTATTCTCAAACCCCAACCGCTGCTATTTGGTTGATTAGACCTTTTGATCCTCCTTGGTCAACTTGCCAGTCTAAAAAATTACTTGGATCTTCTTATATATTTTTTCCTGGATAATTTATACTCGCATTTGTATTGTCTAATTTATGATCTAGTAGTATAAAAAAGCAGAATCCTAAACCATTGCTGCTTCCTCGCTTTCTGGTTACAGATGCAACTTTGTGTTACAAACTAGTTCTCTGGGACAGGAAACCAAGGTTCAGCCTTGAGCAAAATCAAATACTTGTATATTAAAGTATCAGTATATGATTGGGTTTTGTCAAACAGTTAGTAAAACCATCTATTCTGAATGTGACAAAGACCAGAACTTTATTTCATCTACTCCAAGATAATAAAAACTATAAAACTACATACAACATTAGCAGTAGACATTATGAAAGATAAATTCCCAAAAGAAGATATCCAGGTTTTAACCAGTATTTTACAGGAAAAACTACTGGTAAAATTTCCATCTGTCCCAGTTCTCCAGGTGAGATGCGCTGTCCAGAAAGACGAACTGATGATTTTAACTCAGCACCCTCCAGGTATAGCAGTTGATAGCCAAAAAATCTTTGCCATCCTTGAGGAATCGCTCCAGTGGCAATCTCAGTACCATAATGAAAGCGTGCAATTTTATGTCAGGGTTTCAGGAAAAAAACTACCCTATGCTAAACAATCAATCACCATTAAGGCTAAGGAAATACAGAAAAACCAGCAAATTCCATCCTTAGAAACAAACAATGGCTTTAATAAAGGTGCTGCTAAGAACCAGCTAATTTTTCCCCCATTGGAAATTTCTGATCTCTCATCTCCTGTAACCGATGTTCATATATCGGATAATCCATTTAGTTTACTAAAAGATGATCACATTTCGGATAATCCATTTGCTTCACTAAAAGATAACCATATCTCGGATCATCCATTGAGTTCCCGAACCGAAGAAAATATTTCAGATTCTACCTTTAGTTCTGATCTTTCATTTGGCTCAGATAATTCATTAAATTCAGATACCATACTAAGATCAGAGACATCATTTAACTCGGATGCTACATTTAGCTCAAATAGCTCATTGTTCAATGAGAGTGAGAATGAGTTAGCCGAAGAAGAAAAATTGGACTCATTTGCTGGGGTAGAAAACCTTCCCCAACGTAAAAGGCCATCCATATCACTACCACCTTTACCCGTCCTCTTAGGAGGAGTCTTGGGGGTGAGTGTGATTGTGGGAGGCGGTGCTTTCTTTTTAAATCGCGTTTGTGTGATTGGTGAATGCAAAGAATTACAAGTAGCCGAGCAATTTAAAAGCGAGTCTGAAGAATTAATCCGTAAAGCTAAATCTGCACAAGAACTAATAGCATTACAACAGCAACTAGATAAAGTTATTTCAGATATCAAAGTAATTCCCCAATGGTCTCCTCGTTATCAGCCAGCACAGGAACTGACTTTAGGTTTTTCTGACCAATCAACAAAAATTAACTTAGTGATAAAAGCTTTACAAGCCGCATCCGCCGCAGAGCAAAAAACTCAAACTCCCGCAACTAGCTTAGATGAACTCCGCAGCAGACAAACTTTATGGAGACAAGCAATTACACCACTGGAAGCTATTAAACCTAGTCATGAACTATATAGTTTGGTGCAGGCAAAATTACCCAAATATCAAAGCAATTTAAAAGTGATCAATCAGCAGTTGTTAAATGAAGAATCATGGCAGAAAAAACTTACCACAGCCAAAACTGTGGCTGATTCAGCCAACCAGCGTCAAGCTACTGCTAAATCCGGTAATGATTGGCAAAGAGTACAATTTGCTTGGCAACAAGTAATTAATGATTTGAAAAGTATCCCCGCCACCAGCACAGCAAATGAGGAAGCCAAAAAACTGTTAGCGGAATATCAACCAAAACTCATACTGGCACGCAACCGCGCTACCATAGAAATAGCAGCAGCCTCCTCTTTTCAACAAGCTACCAACTTTGCAAATCAAGCTAAAGCATTCGAGACGAAAAATCAATGGACACAAGCAATAGCATCTTGGCAACAAGCTATACAG
The DNA here is from genome assembly GCF_019598945.1 of Sphaerospermopsis torques-reginae ITEP-024. Lineage (NCBI taxonomy): Bacteria > Bacillati > Cyanobacteriota > Cyanophyceae > Nostocales > Aphanizomenonaceae > Sphaerospermopsis > Sphaerospermopsis torques-reginae. Next base: position 1,034,444 of record NZ_CP080598.1, read on the forward strand.
ACGGCTAAACAGGTTTCTCAAGATAGTTCCATCTATAATCAAGCACAGTCACTCATTCAAACCTATTCTACTGGTTTAGCACAGACACTGGAAAAACAGCAACTCTATGGTAACTTGGCACAAAGTCGCGCTGATTTAGGAAAAACCTGCGTCAGTGGCATACGTTTATGCAATTTCACAATTGAAAAAAAACCACAAATGCGTATTGTCGTCCGTCTAACTCCAGAGTATGATCGCAAACTGCTAACTGTTGGTGCGGATATGCAGAATCACTTCCAAACTTTGCAACAGGCTTTAGGAGTCATCAGTGAAAATGCCAACCTCCCCCTATTTCTCTACAATTCCCAAGGAGAAGAAAGGTATATGAGGAATCCGTAATAATTCATAATTGGTGATTGGTGACTGGTGACTGGTGACTGGTGACTGGGGAAGAAAATTTTAGATTTTAGATTTTAGATTTTAGATTGGATTTGACAAAAACAATCCAAAATCCAAAATCCAAAATCCTTTCATTGAATTACCAATTACCAATTACCAATTACCCATCCCTAAAAACCCAAATGATTTTGTAAAGCTTGGCGCATTTCGGTTACAGGAATTTCTTCATTTTGTAACCAGATTTTTAATGCTGCTGCACCTTGTTGAACTAGCATTTCTAAACCATCAATGGCAATTGCACCTTGTTTTTCTGCTAGTTGTAAAAATTTTGTTGGTTTGGGAATGTAAATTAAATCATAAGCAATTGCACCTGAAGGTAATTTAACCATTTCCTCTGCACTTAAAGGAGATTCATTGACATGAGGATACATCCCGATGGGAGTAGTATTTACTAACAAATTAGCTTGGGGAATTAGGTTTGGTAATTCTTCCCAAGAATGAACTTGAAATTTATCTGCAAAGGGTGAATTTTGCCAACTTTCATTAAATGCTTTTAACTTATATATGTTCCTTCCTACTACATGAATTTCTGAGAAACCTCGTTGAATACAACCTGCAACAACCGCCCTTGCAGCGCCACCATTTCCTAAAATTACTGCGGTTTTCTGACTCCAATCTTGATGATAGGTGGTTTGTAAAGGTGCGATAAACCCTTGTACATCGGTATTTGTTCCTACCCAAATGTCACCTTGACGAGTGACGGTATTAACTGCACCTATAGCTTGAGCAATGGGGGAAATTTCTGATAATAAAGGTATTATTGCCTGTTTATGGGGAATTGTTACACTAAAACCGACAACACCAATAGCTGCAAAACCAGCGATCGCAATTTCTAAATTTTCTGGTGCAATAGGAAAAGGTAAATAAACATAATCTAATCCTAATTTACTCAAAGCTGCATTGTGCATCACTGGTGAAAGGGAATGTTCTACAGGATGGCCAATAACTCCCAAAAGTTTAGATTTTCCGGTTATTTGCTGACAATAATTATTTTCTTGTTTCTGATCTTGGTTATTCATAAACATCATGTTTTTTTTAAAACGTATTGCAATTATACTTATTTTTGGTAACTTACCCAAAAAAATAACCCAGTTGCATTAAACAACCAGGCTAAATGCCAGATATTAAATGAGATTAAATGAGATTAAATTAATACATCAACCCAAACAACACTTCACACTTCCACTTGATCACCGATGATGAAATAGTCAATACAAAAGTAAGGGTAATTCATGAATTACCCCTACGCAAGAATCAGGTTTTGAGTTCAATCTTGCGTAAGTCAAGTCCTAAAATATTTTGACTCCTGTACGGGTTTAGCAGTGCTAAACCCCTACTGAATCCTTACCTAAATCTTAATTTTTACCCAAGTTTATTTTCACAACTTTATTCTTTTCTTCTACCAATTTGGGTAAATTCAGATGCAAAATACCATCTTTATAATCGGCGGTAACTTTGGTATTTTGAATAGGTACAGGCAGAGGAATTACACGCTGAAATTGACCATAATAAAATTCACTTCTGGTTTTAGCTTGATCTTCTTCTTTGTGTTGAAACTTCCGTTCACCGCTAATAGAAACTGAATCTTCTGTAACTTGAATATCTAAGTCTTTAGCTTCCATACCAGGAACTTCTAACTTGAGAATTACTGCATCATCAGTTTCAATTATTTCCGCAGCAGGAATTTTTGGAACATTAGTTAACTCTTTCAAAGTATTAGGTATAAATCCTTCTACTAAAAGATTAACGCGACGTTCTAAGGTGTCGATTTCTTTCCAGGGATTGTAACGAATAACTGTCATATACTTTTACCTCTATATTGTTGGTTGTTTCTTCGTTTGAGTTGTTTTTATCAACTCTTTGATTATTATCTTAGTGAGGTTCAAAAATAATGTAAATTCGGTTTTTATCACTTATTAAATGATGATTACCGAACCGATATTTTCGATTATAAATATTTTCGGTTTATGCGAATATTTCTGGTTCGGTTTACACGACAAATATCAATTTAAAATTAACCAGATGGGTGACTCTGATCAAAAATTCACCTCAATACTTTTCCGTTAAGGTTTTCATCCCCCCAACCTCTCTTTCAAAGAATGCCTAAAAATCCGTTTGTTTCCCCTTTTTTCAGGGATATAATGGGGGATATCTAATATTTACAATACGTAAATCTCGTTAACCGAACCGTATTGCTGTGAGCTTCATTCGTTTATTGTTTAGTTATATAAAAATATATATAATTATGTTTATTTATATTTAATAATGAAAAAATTAACTGTAAATTATCATACCTGATATATTATACAAGTGCATACAATTTTATTGAATGATTACGAAATAAATCAAAAAACAAAACACATAAACAAATTTATACAATTTAACACCATGCTACCTATAATTACGGAATTTACTATTTTGACTTTAGTCATATTTTTTTCTCTTTCCCTGCGATACCTGATTGTATCTTTTTTACTATATTGGTTGCTGTGGATTCGCAGACCAAAGTCTTGGGAAAATCGTCGTCTTCAAGATATCAATAGACGCAAGAACAAAATCTCCACTGAAATTAAATGGTCAATTTTATCCTGTCTTATTTTTTCACCTCTAGTTGCTTTGACGATGAAAATAATAGAAACGGGACATACCAAAGTTTATTTTGATCCTCTAGAATATGGGTGGTTATATTTACCTTTAAGCTTGTTTATATATTTGTTTTTGCACGATACTTATTTTTATTGGACACATTTCTGGTTACATAAACCTAAAATGTATCGGCGGTTTCATAAGGTTCATCATGAATCTATTAACCCAACACCCTGGACTTCCTTTTGCTTTGATCCATTTGAGAGCATAATTCAAGCAATTATTATTCCCATTTTGCTTTTGATCATTCCCATTCACATTAGTATGGTAGTTTTGTTATTGATATTGATGACATTATTTGGCGTGATTAATCACACAGGTTATGAGGTTTACCCAAGTTCCTGGATGCTGGGTTTTTGGAATCAATATTGGATTACACCTACCCATCACACATTGCATCATCACAAGTTTAATTGCAATTATGGTCTTTATTTTCGCTTTTGGGATAAGTTGATGAAAACAGATGTGATGAATAATTAGTATTATATATTATAATACGTAAAAACTGTAGAAATTTTTATTTTATACAGTAAAATGAAAATACATACATCAAAAAACACTTAACTTTAATTTAGATAATGCAGACAAATATAGCACCCTCTACAAATGCAATTTCTGGAAAATACTGGCAATGGCGAGGACACAATGTATACTATGTACAAGCGGGAGAAAAACAACCCCAGCGCCCCTCTTTGCTTTTAGTACATGGATTTGGTGCTTCTACAGACCACTGGCGTAAAAATCTTACCGGACTTTGTGCAGATTTTCAAGTATTTGCTATTGATCTTTTAGGGTTTGGACGTTCAGCAAAACCAAAATTACAGTATAGTGGAGACCTATGGCGTGAACAACTAGGAGATTTTATTAGTGAAGTCATTGGTGAAAAAACAGTTGTAGCGGGTAACTCTCTTGGTGGTTATGCTTGTTTATGTGTAGGTGCAAAATATCCTGATCTGGTGGCGGGGGTAGTATTACTTAATAGTGCGGGTCCATTTTCGCAAGCGGAAGGGGAACAAGTACAAATGCAACCTGCACAAAATCCTGTACAGAAATTAATTGGTAACACTGTCAAATGGACTTTTAAACAAAAGTTATTTCAAGCTTTATTATTTCAATATGTGCGTCAACGTTGGGTAATTCGTCGTACTTTGGAAAAGGTTTATTTAGATAAAACTGCAATTACTGATCAATTAGTTGCAGAAATTCAACGTCCAGCTTTTGATCCAGGTGCTTTAGATGTTTTCGTCTCTGTTTTTAGCACTCCCCAAGGGGAAAAGGTTGATGTTTTACTCAAGCAATTAACTTGTGCTTTATTATTGTTATGGGGTGAAGCTGATCCTTGGATGAAAGCGCGGGAACGTTCCCAGAAATTCCATGAATATTATCCGCAATTAACAGAATATTTTATCAATGCTGGTCATTGTCCCCATGATGAAGCACCTGATCAAATAAACCCTCTTTTCCGAGATTGGGTTTTATCTATTACTAATTGATAATTGATAATTGACAATTGACAATTGATCCATTCAAGGTTAAAAGTTCCCCTTTTTTATGGGGAAAAAGATAAAACCTTTGCATTTTTCCATTCAATCCTCTTCTTTCTAGAACACCGATTCATTAATCGTAAGGACGAAGCATTCGGACAGAATATGAACTGGTTTCAGCGATAGGTTATCACCCGAATGCTTCGCCCCTACAAGGTAAAAACAGATTACCTAGCATTACTGAATCGACGTTCTAGGGAAAGTTAATTGTCAATTGTCAATTGTACATTGTCAATTGATAAAAACCTAAAAACCTGATCAGGGTTGACCAGGTTCTAGCGAATTGATTAGTTTCAAATTTTTGGGATTAAGTAAGTGATTGAAATTCAATAACTAGGGGTGGACAATCTTACAAGTTTAGCATTTTCCTGTTTTTCCGCTTAGGGATTTGGCGCGACTATCAACACAACAGTCGGAATGCCACTTCAATTTGTAAATACTAGAACTTGTTTGGGCGGGTGACGGGGGACACTTATGTCATTGCCCAATGGGGTTGGTTGTTCTTGTTCTGTGTCCTTCTGAACTTATGAATATAATCTAGCATTCTTTTTTTCTGATGCAATGACTTGTTTACGAAAGTTGATGTTTTGTTTCATTTAGCAATATTGGGAGCAGGTGACAGGTGACAGGTGACAGGTGACAGGTGACAGGTGACAGGTGACAGTGTAAGAGGGAATAGGGAAGGTTAATAAACCAATTACCAATTACCAATTACCAATTACCCATTACCCATTACCCATTACCATTCCCACATAATTCCGGTATTGTCGAAATGGCTGGTGACAATGCGGCCAATATTGTCTATTTGGGCTATTTCTTCAGCAGAAAGCTTGACTTCTGCTGATTTGGCGTTGTCTTGTGCTTGTTGAGGATATCTTGCACCTGCGATCGCATTACTTTGGGGTTGGGCTATTAACCAGGCTAATGCTAACTGCGCTAAACTACAATTATGTTTTTCTGCTATTGGTCTAAGTTGGTCTAATGCTTGTTGAGCGCGTTCAAAATTCTCTCCTTGAAATAACTTATTTTTCGCTCGGTTATCTTCTGGATCAAATTTATGTCCTGGGGTAAATTTACCAGTTAACAATCCTTGTGCTAAGGGTGAATAAGCCAAAATTGAAATATTATTTTCCACACAATAAGGCATGGCATCGGTTTCTACATTCCGCCAAAATAGAGAGTAAGCTGGTTGTAAACTATCAATTCTGCCATATTGGGCGGCTTGTGCTAGTTGTTCACGGGAAAAATTAGAAACACCGATGGCGCGAATTTTACCTTGTTCTTTTAAGTGATTTAAGGCACTCATGGTTTCCTCTATGGGAACGATTTCACTGTTAAAAGAACCAGATGGCCAATGAATTTGATAAAGGTCGATATAATCAGTTTGGAGATTTTTTAGAGAACGTTCACAAGCTTCTATCACTTGTGGATATTTGAGATGATTGGAAAAAACTTTAGTAGCATATTCCACGCGATCGCGTACATCGGACAAAGCCTGGGCTACAATCTGTTCAGAATGTCCATCACCATAAACTTCAGCAGTATCTATAGTTGTTATTCCCGCTTCATAAGCAGCGCGAATGGTTTTAATTGAATCTGCATCTTCTATTCCCACCCACATTCTCTTTCCTGCTTGCCAAGTTCCCATTAAAATGGGTGTAATTTTAACGGTGGATGTACCCAGTGTGCGTTTTTCCATAGTTTTGCTCTAATTTTGCTCTAATTTTGCTCTAATTTCTGACAAAAGCTAAGGTAATTAGGAAACCAATAAACTTTTAACCTATTCCCTGTAACCTGTCATCTATCACCTATCACCTATCACCTGTCACCTAATAAAAGACGCTCATGGAACTGACTACCACTTTTCACGCTCTCAAAGAATGGTCTGTAGCCGTAAATGCTTTAGAAAGCGGACAAACAATTATGTTACTACGTAAAGGTGGTATTCATGAAAGAGGGGGACGCTTTACCGTTGCTCATGAACAGGTTTTACTTTATCCTACTTACGAGCATCAACAATCTTTTATGCTCAAAGCTGAATATGCTGATTTGGTGTATCCCGTTACATCAGGATGGCATCCAGAAACAACTCGCATTGGTAGTTGGGCGGAAATTACGGATATTTTACCTGTAGCGGATGAGTCTATTGTGAGTAAATTATTGCCTTTTCATATTTGGAACGAGTATTTTATTAGCGATCGCCTGAAATGGAAAGCACGTCAACCTTTATATATTCTGTTATTACGAACTTATAAACTACCCCAGGTGCAGTATATTCCTTATTTGCCTGAATATGGTGGTTGTAAATCTTGGATTGATTTAAATCAACAAGTGCAGTTAGAAGGTTCAAAAGCGGTTTTATCGGATGATGTTTATGGTAAGCTAGTTGAGACTATTCGTGGAATTATTGTCTGAATCAGGATATCCAGGATTATAGGATTTACAAGATAGGAGAGAAATTAAAAATTAAAAATCTGCGTTCATCTGCGTTCATCTGCATTTCATTAGATAATTTGTCTGAATCAGGATGTCCAGGATTTAAGGATTTACAGGATGTGGGTTTTTTTGGTGGGAGTTTTGATTTTTAGGATGTGGGGATTTTGAGGATTTTGGATTTTGTCTGAATCAGGATGTCCAGGATTTAAGGATTTACAGGATGTGGTTTTTTGGTGAGAGTTTTGATTTTTGGGATGTGGGGATTTTGAGGATTTTGAATTTTGTCTGAATCAGGATGTTCAGGATTTAAGGATTTACAGGATGTGGGTTTTTTGGTGGGAGTTTTGATTTTTGGGATGTGGGGATTTTGAGGATTTTGAATTTTGTCTGAATCAGGATGTTCAGGATTTAAGGATTTACAGGATGTGGGTTTTTTGGTGGGAGTTTTGATTTTTGGGATGTGGGAATTTTGAGGATTTTGGATTTTGTCTGAATCAGGATGTTCAGGATTTAAGGATTTACAGGATGTGGGTTTTTTGGTGGGAGTTTTGATTTTTGGGATGTGGGGATTTTGAGGATTTTGAATTTTGTTAATTTTGTAAATTAAGCAAGATGTAATTTTACTAATTTATTAATTTTTATATTATATAAAATATAAATAATATATGATACAAATAAAAATCTTCAACACCAACAGACGACTAATAAATCACATCCTGAAAATCCTCAAATCCTGGACATCCTGATTCAGACAAATAAAAATCTTAAACACCAACAAACAACTAATAAATCACATCCTGAAAATCCTCAAATCCTGGACATCCTGATTCAGACAAATAAAAATCTTAAACACCAACAAACAACTAATAAATCACATCCTGAAAATCCTCAAATCCTGGACATCCTGATTCAGACAAATAAAAATCTTCAACACCAACAGACGACTAATCAATCACATCCTGAAAATCCTCAAATCCTGGACATCCTGATTCAGACAAATAAAAATCTTAAACAATCAAAAATCATCAATCAAAATTCTGGACATCCTGACTTCTTGAACTCCTGACTCCTAGTATACAATAAAAATAAATCAACCAGAGGTAATCTAAATGGCAACCCAACTTAGTGAACCAACAACTGCACCGAAAACAGTCAAACAACTGGTAATCTCTTGGGAAGCTTTACCCGATGATTTTCAGTTAGAGGATGAACCGGTGGAAAATACAGGACAACCCCTTTTAGCAGGTGCATTACGGGAAAGTTTAGAAATAGCAGGTTTTATCAAACCAGAAATGCTAATAGTTTCTAATTTTGGACTTTGTGCGACAGTTAATGGTGAAATTGTTGTTAAAGCACCAGATTGGTTATATATACCATCTGTGAAAGAAGTTTTGCCAGAACGCAGAAGTTATACATCATATTTAGAAGGTGAATTTCCCTTAATAGTCATGGAATTTTTATCTCATAATGATGGGGGAGAATATTCTGTGAAAAGGAGTTTTCCTCCAGGAAAATGGTTTTTTTATGAACAGGTTTTACAAGTTCCTATTTACGTGATTTTTGAACCTAATGGGGGTTTATTAGAATTTTATGAATTAAAAAATGACCGCTATCAATTGCAATTACCAGATGAAAATGGTCGTCATTGGATTGAAAACATGGGGTTATTTTTAGGAACTTGGCAAGGTGAAAAAGAAGGTAGAAACGGTTATTGGTTAAGGTGGTGGGATAAAGATGGTAATTTGTTACCTTGGGGTTTAGAACAAATTGCTAAAGAAAAAGAAGTTGCAGAACAAGAAAGACAACGTGCGGAACGAGAACGGGAACGTGCAGAACAAGAAAAACAAGAAAAGGAGAGATTAATAGCTTTTTTAGTTTCCCAAGGTATTGATCCGAATAATTTACCTACTTAAAGGTAAAGTAAACCTTTGATAGATCCAGGACTTCTTTAAGAAGTCCGGGATGTGAATCTTATACATGAAATGTCATATTTTTTATCAAAGTTGCAATTTTACTAGCAATTCAATATAAAATCTAAGATTCAAAATCTAACTATCGCACCATGACAAATCTCACTCCTAATTCTAGTTTCAGTGTGACACTACGCTTACAAATTCCCAACCGGGTGGGAATGTTAGCATCTGTAACACAGGCGATCGCAACCAGTGGTGGTAATCTCGGACAAATAGATTTAATTGAACAAACCCGCCAAGAGTCTATCCGTGATATTACTGTAGATGCAGCAAGTACAGAACAAGCGGAAACTATTGTTCAAGCGGTAAAAGAGCTAATTGATATTAAAGTCATAGATGTTTATGATCGGACTTTTAATTTACATCGTGGCGGGAAAATCAGTATTGCGAGTAGGATTCCTTTAAAAAGTGTTTCTGATTTAGCAATGGCCTACACTCCAGGAGTAGGAAGAATTTGTAAAGCGATCGCCCAAAACCCAGAAGAAGTTTATCACCTCACCATTAAACAAAACACCGTCGCCATTGTCACCGATGGTAGCGCGGTTTTAGGTTTAGGAAACTTAGGACCAGCAGCAGCTTTACCCGTGATGGAAGGTAAAGCCATGTTATTTAAAGAATTTGCAGGTATAGATGCTTTCCCCATCTGTTTGGATACTCAAGATACAGAAGAAATTGTCAAAGCAGTCAAAAATATCGCCCCTGTATTCGGTGGTGTGAACCTCGAAGATATAGCAGCACCTCGTTGTTTTGAAATTGAAAAAAGACTGCAAGCAGAATTAGATATACCCATTTTTCATGATGATCAAAATGGTACTGCAATTGTCACTTTAGCTGCTTTACTGAATGCGTTAAAATTAGTCAATAAATCAATTGCAGATATCCGCATTGTCATTAATGGTGCTGGTGCTGCGGGGATCGCAGTTGCCCGCTTACTGAGAAAAGCCGGTGCAGAACAAATTTGGATGTGTGATTCTAAAGGCATTATCTCTATTAATCGCACAGATTTGAACGAAGAAAAAAGGGAATTTGCTGTTAAAGCACAAGGAACTTTAGCAGGTGCTACCCAAGGAGCAGATGTATTTATTGGGTTGAGTGGACCTGGAGTTTTAACACCAGAAATGGTACAAGGTATGACAAAGGATGCAATTGTGTTTGCAATGGCCAATCCCATTCCCGAAATTCAACCAGAATTAGTACCTAAAAATGTTACAGTCATGGCCACTGGCCGTAGTGACTACCCCAATCAAATTAATAACGTTCTCGCTTTTCCTGGGGTATTTCGTGGGGCGTTAGATTGTCGAGCGAAAACAATTACAACTAATATGTGTTTAGAAGCTGCTAATGCGATCGCCTCTTTAGTCAAACCTTCTGATTTAAATCGGGAACATATCATTCCTTCGGTGTTTGATGAGCGTGTTTCTACCGCTGTTGCAGCTGCTGTCAAACAAGCTGCACGGAAAGAAGGTATTGCTCAGAGTTAAGAAAATGACAAACCCACAAATGTGGGTTTACAATTCTCATATATTTTCACAACAAAACAGCCATGAAATATTCACTTGTTATAGGTTTAGCAGCAGAGATTTTAACTTTATTTAGGGCTTGCTGAATAAATGTAAAACCCAGATAAATCACAGGTGTGAGGCTATTTGATGGGAAACAAAGTGCAAGATTTTTGAAGATTAGACCTGAAAAACTGTGCATTTTGGAAACCGAAAATCCAAAAATTTGGGGATGACAGATAGCTGAAACTGTTCCCTGTTCCCTGTTCCCTGTTAAGCCCACATTCCGCACTTCGCTTTGTAATACATTAAGATTACGAAAATTGGGGTTAATGGTGGTTGAATAGCGATCGCCGAAGGGCTATAATTCATACGTTTAAATACTGAATAATATCAACATTTTTTGTAAAATTTATCGAAGTATTAACGTATTACATTTTGAAGTGCGGAAAGTCGGATTCAGGTAGTTCTTCGACCAGAGCAGACCAAAGGCTTTACTTTACTCAAAAAACGTTGGGTGGTGGAACGCACTTACGGTTGGTTGATGGGGTGTCGGCGATTAGTCAGAGATTATGAGTTATTACCCGAAACCTCTGAGACTTTTATCTACCTTGCCATGATCCGTATTATGGTGAGGCGACTTTGTGACTTGAAGAAGATTTTGGACAGGTTTTGGAAGAAGAAGTTGGACAAGTTGTAAGCTGAAATACTGATTATATCGTTAAAGAAAGCATCGAGTCAGAGTCAGTATGGAAGAAAGAAGTGGACATAATCCAAAAAATAGAAGAAGAAAGTGCAATACTGCTCGGTTAAGGAAAAAGAGGGAGTAAGATCAGGAGAAAAGAGTTCGCGTAGTGTTTACGATAACTAGAAGCCAAGTGAAAACAGAAAAGCCACACCATGAACACAAAACAGTGTCCCTATGAATAAAATAATATTTAATTGCTCAAATATAAAGGTAAGAACGCGAAAATATGATAAGACTAACTAGCAGTTTTTTTAATCATAAAAGAAGGTTGATTGATAGTGGTACTACCACAGCTAAAACCAGTGCTGGAAAAGCCGAAATATCCATTAAATCAGTAATCAAACGGTATACTTTCTCAGAACCATTATCTTCAATTACATATTCAATCACACGAATAGGAATTCTGGTTGCACCTTGAGGGGGCGACAAAGGAGTTAAAGAGGTTGCTGGATAAGGATCACAGCCCTCATACCCTGCTGATAAAATGGCATCTTATTGCGAACTAACGCCATCATCTCCAAGACCAATTCTTGACACTCATTCATAGAAACTATCCAACTAGAACCATACAAACCTATCCAAAAATCACTATGTCTTCTTCTAGTTCTTTGATGTTCACTCATCCGACAAACATAAGATTGTTGTCTTTGAGATTGAGTTTTTTTACCTTGTAACCATGCAGAAGTCATTGCTAAAGCAATCAATAAAATTATCCGCACAAGTCTATCAGGAGAAGCCTGAGAACCTTCTAAATTATAACCCCCAGTTTTACAATCTTTAAACATAGCCTCAATCCCAAAACGTTGGCTATATATTTTGATAGTTGTTGATATATCTGTGAGATTAGTTGATAAATACCAAGGTTCTAATTCTTGCTTACCGCGATACTTTCGTTTCCAATAAACGGCTAAATTACAACGACCAAAACCTTTCTCCTGTGTGAGATTAACATTTTCATAAAATCTCCGACCTCCCGGATAAATTGGAATTGTACTCAATGGTTGGAATTTTTGTCTTTTTTCTTGAAATGTGGTATCTTTTTTCTGTCTGAAGATATACTTCAAACCCTGACCTTGTAACCATTTTCTTAATTCAGCACCATGAAATTCCCTATCGCCAATAATGACTAATTGATAATTTTTCAATAACCTAATTACCGGACGTAATACTTTTTGTTGTTCCTGGAGGTTACTGCAACCTTCTTTATCTAGCAGACACCAATATATTGGTAATGCTCTTTTTTGATAAATTACACTTGCCATCAAAATGTTATTGTTTTTCCATTGCGTTCTGTCTATAGCAATTACCAATTGGGAGAGCGGTTTAAAGAATCGTGCTAAAATGGCTGTAATAATTGGAAACCATAACAACACTACACTCAACTTATTAGAGTTCAAAAATCTTTGTATATGACGACGACGGCTATTTTCTTGTATTGGTAAGGGTAGATTAGCAGCCAATCTTTCTATTCTGACTTCTTTCTGTGTTTGAAGTACCCACACCAGCATTTTTAGGGTGATGAACTGTCTGTTGCTCAGGTATTTTTCGAGGATTTCTTGATAAAATGATGGTAGCATTTATTTTTGTGGTCTTGTTATTTTGACGAGACCATTCTTTTCTACCATCAAACTGCACCCTCTAGATAACTGCTTAATAACCTCACATTATTGTCAATAAGCACCAACTTTTTTCAGAGAGTCTATCATCTGTAACCCTTTGCCTGTCTTGGTTTCACTTTGCTTGTCGCCCCCTGAAGGTTGCACCTTTCTTTTTAGATTTACCATCAGGTGCAATCCAAGACAAATAAGAACCATCAGCCAAAGTCTTAACTACCTCAAATTTCACATTCGCTGGCACACGACCAAGGATATGACACTTTTGTTGGATTGCGGCATGAACCATTTTAAAAGAATGCAATCCCCTATCCCACATTAACAACATTCCTTCCCCAACACTGCGATAACCAAATACTTTAGCATTGGCTGGAGTATCAGGAACATCAAAAACTGTTCCGTCTATAGCCATCAATCTTAAGTTTCCCAAAAAAGCACCTGGTGTTTGTATTGTAGCTAGGGGTTTTGCTACCATTTCAAACAAACGAGTCATCACAGCAGGACCGATTCTTTGACGTGCTTCGCTGATGGATGAGGAAGTTGGTGCAGTAAAACGTAGACGATGGGGTATTTGTCAACTACTCAAACCTTGAATCAAATTTTTGAAGACATCAACTATGGAGTCAGTTGACCAAAAACTCATGGCAATGACTAAAGCTACAACTACGTGAGTGGGTAGTATTCGTTCTCTTCGCTCTTGAGACGAAGTATTGATGATTGCCCTATGTATAGTTTGAGCGGGAATGACTTGTTCTAACGCCACAAGCAATTGCGCTTTGGCCACTGATGCTGTAATGACTTCAAAGTTGATTAGTGACATTTGCACCCCTGTTGAGTTTCATTTTAGTTGTAAAATAGTATAAAATGAATAGGCATTTGTTCTCTTAATTATTCCGCGAACAAATTATTTTTTCTCATTCCCTCCGTAAGTCAATGCCTGCAAAAGACTCAGATATTATTTCTAGAGCCGAATTAATACAACAAGCTATTGCGACTTTACAACTATCTATTCAACAAATTCAGGCTTCTGGGGAGGTAGCGCCTCCTGGGTGTTGTGTTTTGCGTTACCAAGCACGGGGTAAACAGGGTACTTACTGGTATTACAAGTTGCAGGCTAATCAACCTATCTTTCCTACTCAACAACCTGATAAACTCAGCAAATATAAGCATTTAGGCAAAGCTGGCAGCCCAAATCATATTCATGCTGTCCTCTCGGTTGCCAGACGAAACCAAATTGACCACTTGCAGTCTTGTATTGATTCTCTTAGGCAAAATTGGGTTGAATTATACGATAGCCTCAAAGAGAAAAAGTAAATTTTCTAGTTCTCGTAATCATAACGCGAACACATTTCCCTTGATCTTACTCCCTCTTTTTCCTTAACCGAGCAGTATTGGAACAACAATTACAAGAATGTGATGAAGATTTAATCAAACTACAACAGGCTTTACAATTAACACCTTTATCGTCAAAGACATACACTCACGACAAAACTCAACCTAAAAAAACTAAAAAGCCTATTGCACAAACTTCGCCCCGTCGTTATCCCTTAAAAAAGGAGGATGAAGCCACAGACTCCTTTCATTCCTTGTGAGCAATGGGATTTAAAGATTCCTAATTTACCACCTCGAAGCCGACTTTATTCTTTGCAACCCATTGGGTTGGGAACTCCTTATACTGAAAGTTTGAGTAGCTATTTGCAAAGGTTAGCACAACATCATCATCTTCGACCTTGGCAACTTTACACTCATTGTTTAACGAGGTTAAGTTTTGCCCCATACATCACATTAGGTTAGAGAATTTTTGTCCTTATTGTTGTCAAAAAATGTTGAATTTTTGTCAGCCTGGTTATTGTTCCCATTGTGGACAATGGTTAGGACGAAAACATCCCCCTCTTAATTTGGCTGATTCTTTTTCTTCATTAGAACAATTAAATATATACCAACAAAAAGTTCATTGTTTACAGGACTTGATTCAGATTACACCTTTTTTATCACGACCACCTCGAATGAAGGATGTCTATATCTATCTTCATGACTATTATTCTCATCTTAACGAGCAAGAGTCAAAGGTTTTTGACGATTCTTTCTGGTTAAGGCTGGAATTGATTCGCTCACCTCAAAAATGCACAGATTTATCCTGTTTTAGCACTTCTTTGGATTTTTTCTATGCTATTTTTCGTTACTTAAATATTTCTCCTCGTCAACTTTTCCTTTAGTTTGCCTTTATGTTATTTAGCGTTTTTTGTGGAAGGTAAAGTTGGACATGGGTTTTTGGAAGGTAAAGTTGGACAACCTGTGCAAAATCTTCTTCAAGTCACAGACTTGCTTAAATTTTGACTGCCAAAAACTTTTCAAACACCCTCTAAGGGCGGGAATAGAGCATAAAAAATCTTCCATGCCCCATGCCACATGCCTAAATATACGGTGAAACATCCTCCTGACATTCGTCTGCAAGGTAGGAAAGAGCGCGGAAGCGTAAACCTACTAATTGCTCATACAATGGGTTGATTTTGCACATTGGCGGAATATGCACTATTTTCTTACCAAATAGGGTGACATCTCTAATGAAGTCCAGTTAAGACAAGGGGCTAATTCATCTTTGGTAATGCTGTTAATTAACTCCTGTTCTTGGGCATCAAAATTACCATCAGCCCAAGCAATAGTTAGTAGTCCACGTAACCAAACCGTAATTTGTTCGCTACTGTAGGGGGTTTTAACCGCACTTGTCATAAAAACTCACGCCTCAAGATATTCAAGACATTCAAGATATTATCAATCATTCATTTCTAAACTACCCCAATCGTCTGTTTTGCGCTAAAATCCCTTTTACAAAGATTGTTGATAATTTTTTCTATTTACTACCTTAAAGGAGGCAGAAGGGAAATATTTTTCCCCAGTCACCAGTAACTAGTAACCAGTAACCAGTAACCAGTCACCAATCAACAATCACCTATCACCTATCACCTATCACCTATCACCTATGTTTTTTTTCGGAATTGAACATGAAGTTGCTTTTCTTAACCATGAAGGAAAGTTTGCTGATTTCTCTTGTACAAAATTTGCTGATTTTCAGCGAATTGTTGACAAATTACCTCTTTACCCCAATGACTACCCACAATTAAGGGTTGGTGATGCTGGTATTAAAAAGAAGCGATGGTATATTGAGGGTTTTGAAAGATTTGCTGATTCAGAAGAAGTAATTGATTGTTTAGCTAAGGGCATCGAAATTAGAACTACTATAAATTCTACTATTCAAGGTGCAATTGATGAATTAACAGCCAGTTTTTCTTTACTGCGTGAGGTAGCTGCTAGTTTTGGTTTTGAGCCTGTTTTAGTCAGTTTTAATCCCTATACTTGTGTTTTTGAACCCCAACCACCATTAAATGATTTTGAACTTAGGCAATTACAAGCTTATCCAGATGAACAAACTGCCCATATTTACATGGTTTCCTATGGTCCAGATTTAAATATTTCCATCGCAAATTTACCTATGGAAGATGTAATTGATATTGGCAAGAAACTGACTTATTACAGTCCTTTTATTGTTCCTTTTAGTTACAGTTCTCCATTTTATAATGGCAGTTTATGGCAAGGTTTATCAGTGAGGACATTTATCAGAACTGGAAAAAGATCAGCAACATTAGTGTTTGTGGAAAAGCAGGAACATCTAATTAAAAGTGTACCTCCATTAACCAAAATTGCCCGCATTCCCGCAGAAGTAGGAAGAATCGAATTTAAAGCCTGTGATAGCTGTGATGATTTTTCTATTTATGCAGGGTTATTGGCATTATTAAAAGGGTTATCCTTAGATACAACCTTAGAAGGTAGAGCTATTGTACCTGATACAACTTTACACCAAATTTCAGCCCAAGCAGGATTTGATCATAATGATATTTTTCTGAATGCAACCAAAGTTTTACAAGCTGCTGAAATTGCCCTAGAAAATGATCCAGATATTATATTTTTAGCCCCATTAAAAGATATTTTGGCAAATCGCAAAACCAAATCTCATCAACTAATTGAAATGTTTGAAAATCTAGGTTCAATTGAAGAAACAATCAAGAGAACTTATCAATTGATAATTGATAATTGACAACTGATAATTGTTTCATTCAAGGCTTCCGCCGTGAGCGTCAGTGGTCACTGAGGTTGCGGTCACTGAGCTTGCCGAAGTGCCGAACGGTTTAAAACCTCCCCTTTCAAGGGGAAAAAAACCAAAAAAAAATTCGCTTTTTCAATCCTCTTCCTTTCAGGGAGAGGTCATTGTCAATTGTCCATTATTGAAGTTTGAGGTAATTGGTAATTGGTAATTGGGTACAAACAACTATCAATTATCAATTATCAATTATCAATTATCAATTATCACCTGTCACCTGTCACCTGCTGACTTGGTGGAATCTTCTGCATAGGAATAAGCACTTCCATCACAGATTTAACAATAGGTGCTGTTACAGTTCCACCATAGGCGTTTTCGCCCTTTGGCTCATCTACAATTGCCAAAACTACATAACGGGGGGCTTCTGCTGGGACAATACCCACAAAGCTAGTAATTCTTGCACCGGGAATATATCCACCTCGAGGAGAGGCTTTTTGGGCTGTACCGGTTTTACCTGCAATACCGTATCCTTTGATTTGAGAGGCTTTACCACTGCCCTGAGAAACCACCGTTTCCATCATGTCTACTACCTTTTGGGTAGTTGTAGGTGAGAAAATCTGGCGTGGTGCTGGTAGGGTAGGTGAGTAGTGAATTTTACCTTGACTATCAATCAAGCCTTGAACTACATGGGGTGTTATCAATTTACCACCATTAGCCAAAGCGCCGTGCATTTGCACCAGTTGTAAAGGTGTCAGAGAAAAACCTTGCCCAAAAGAAGTAGTTGCTGGTTCTAGATTAGAGGATAGGAATTTTTCTTGCCTTTTGAGACTGCCACTGACTGTAAAAGGCAAATCTGTATCCATTTTTTGTCCTAGTCCCAGTTTTTCCAACCAGTTATAGTATAAAGTGGGCTTCAGACGTTGGATAATTTGTACCATACCAACGTTGCTAGAAGTTTGTAAAATTTCGGCAATATTAATTCGTCTAAAACTGTTAATTTCTGCGTTTTTGATAATGCGGTCAGCAACTTTAATAGTACCAGGGTCATTAAATACATCATCTGGTTTGATGACACCATTTTCCAGAGCGATCGCCACAATTAAAGGCTTAAAAGTAGAACCTGGTTCATAAAGATCCGCGACAGGCCAATTTCTAAACAGTGAAATATCTGCTTTGGAATATTGATTTGCATTATAGGTAGGATGAGAAACCAAGGCCAATAATGAACCATCGGTGGCATCCATCACAATTACAGCACCGCGTTTAGCCTGAAACTTGTCAATCTGTTCTTTGAGTGCCGTCCGGGCAGCCCGTTGCAACCGATTATCAATAGTGAGTTGGAGTTTTAAATCATCAGAATGCAAAAATCCTTCTGGTGCATGATCTGGCATAATTGCCCCATTACCAGCCCGACTGAGACGCACCGTTTGTCTAGAGCGTTCCAATAGTGTTTCCTGACTATATTCAACTCCTGCCTGACCGCGACGATCCAGGTTAACATAACCCACCACATTAGCAACCAAATCATCTTGTGGGTAGAAACGGGAATATTTTTGAATAAACTCCAAACCATTCAAGCGGAATGAAATCAAGCGATCAGCAATATTTTCGCCAATACCATTAGCAATCAGAATACCGCTGCTTCTACTTTCAAATGTTGTTACTAACTGACGAGCATCTTTGTTGAGAATGGGTGCAATTTTTTCTGCTATTTCCTTCTTAGACTTATCAAATAGTTTGGGATGGGCGTACAGAGTATACACTGGACGGTCAATGGCCAAAATATTGTTATTGCGATCAACCACGGGGCGACGGGGCATAAAAGGATGTAAATTCACCATTTGCTGGTTTCTTGCCCTTTGAGTAAGTTTTGCACCATCAATAATTTGCAGTCGATACAAATTGAAAGCCAACCCCAACCCAGCAGCAACCAAGATACCCCAAACTATCAACAGTCGAGACTTGGGATTTGCCAGTTGAGCTTGAGTTTTAGGAGAACCATTCCCTGGAACAGCTTGTTTGTAGAACTTGCGCCGCCTGGTGAACTGTAAATTCTGCAAATTTCTCAACTTTGTTCGGCTTGGTGACTTCTGCATTGGGTTTTTTTGTGTCAGTTGTCAGTTTTTAGGGAACAGGGAACAGGTAACAGGTAACAGGTAACAGAGGTAATCAATTACCAATCACCAATCTCTTTAAATTTTAATATCCTAATGGAGAGGAAGTTTGGGTCTGTGCTTCTGAATTGGTAGTTGCAGTTGAAGATGCTGACTTTGGACTAGGGGATGTTGGTGGCAAAAAAATTGTTTCCCCTGGAGTTGGTAATCTTAGTCCTGCTTCTGCTTTTTCTCCCTCTTCAGCCATCTTTTTGATCAGTGCTGCATTGGTTGTGTTCAACTGCCGCTCATGACGTTGTAGGCTTTGCAGAGTGCGGTAATATTGACTCCAAAGCTCTTGAGAATAGACAGTCCAACCATAAACCACCAGTGTTGCAGCCACAAACACAAATGTCGCAGCTGAGGAATAACGATAGACAGCGTGCAAGCGTAGCAACCATATCGGTGTGGATGCAGCAGTAGACATCTCATGTAAGTGTTCATCCTTGGACTGCCCATTCACATTTGTGGTATTTGTGACTGTTTTTTGCCTAGAATTTTTCTCCAATGTTGATACTACTGCCTCATTGACTAGAGGAGTTGATATTTTTCTAGGGGAATTACGTTTTCTTTTAGGGCGCACTACTGTGGATGCACTGGTCGATTTAGAATTTGTTTGCATATTTTCTGACAGGTTACTAGAGCGTCCCTGACCCAAAGGTGGGGTCAAATTTCGCCTGAACCAAGAACTTTTTGTAGAAACAGCTGATTTGCGGACAGCAGTCATGATTGTTGTAAATGATAGATTTTGTACTTAAAGTCAATACATTTAAAATTATGACAATGTAGAGCAGTCAGAAGCAATATTTACAGCATAATTCAGGAGGCAGAAGGTAGCAAGGCAGGAGTTTTTTATTTTGGATGCGAGGATTTTCGATTATTTTTGTCAAATCCAATCTAAAATCTAAAATCTAAAATCTAAAAATTTTTTCCCAGTCCCCAGTCAAGGGTCCTCACAAAGGTCCTGGATCCCCTAAATACCTAATATTGGTTTACCCTAAAGTCCCTATCTACCTACCTGCTCATAACGTTTAGAGATTGCCCAAAAGTTGGGTGGAAATTTCTACTCTCAAAACATTTAACAAAAATCAACAAATAAGCTATCGTATTCAACAGGAGTAATCTTGAGTATTGCCTTTATTGGTGAAAGAGGAGTTATGAAAACAAAAATCTTTGGTTTGGCTCTCATGTTAAGTCTGGCTACTATGCTTGGAGCTTGTGAAAGTAATAGTGGACCTGCTGGTACTACCACTACTCCCGCTGCTACACCAGCTGCTGGTGAACCTGCTGATACTGGTACAACCCCCGCTTCTGCTACTACAGCACCAGGAGCTACACCTGCTGCTACTACAACACCAGCAGCTACCCCCGCTACTACTCCTAACTAGGACTTGATACGATAATTTATTTAGGATAGCGATCCTCAGTACATCGCTATCACATAAATAATTTGATCAGGCATCCAGAATGGTAAACAGCATACAATAACCTTCTGGGCAGGACAATTAAACCCAAAGCGGAGCGACTCGACTGTGATAAAATCGAATCGATCCGCTTATGGTTATCAATTAATAATTGACAATTGATAATTGACAATTGATAGTTGTTTCAGTAATTGTTCATTGTCCATTATTAAAAAAATTGTCTAAAAAAATTGTCTTTACTCGGAAAGTAGCTTTATGTTGCTACTGCAATTCAGTACATCTCACTATTGTCGTAAAGCTCGACTGGTTTTAGGTTACAAGGGTATTAATTATCAGGTAGAAAATCTCACTCCTGGTTTGCACATCCTCAAGGTGAAGCCGTTAACAGGTTTAACTACTCTGCCTGTTTTATTACCGCAAATCGAGGGACAACCCCCAGCTATTGGCGACTCGACACAGATTGTCAAATTTTTAGAATCTTATCAACCAGAACCTTCATTATTTTTCAGGAACCCGGAACAACAAACAGAAGCTTTGATGCTAGAAGACTGGTTAGATGAAAGCATTGGTACTGCTACAAGGTTTGTATATTATCATTTTCGGGCTGGTGAAGGTAAACAAATTGATCCATCATTATCCAGTCAAATAGTGATTGGAGTAGTGAGGAAACAATATGATATTAACAATGCCAGTGTAAAATTAGCTACTAAAAGGCTGACAATTGCCCTAGAAGAATTATCTCATCGTTGGCAAAGAAGCGAATATTTAGTAGGCGATCATTTGAGTGTAGCTGATATTGCCGCAGCAGCTTTATTGAGTCCTTTAGCACTTATTCCTCAATACCGTCAAGGATATCCTTGGTTGTTTGAACGCATTGTCAAAATTCATCAATTGTGTGGTGAAGCACTACCACCAGGACTTTAAAAAGTCAAAAGTCAAAAGTCAAAAATAAGATGTATGAAATTTTGGTTTTTGGGTATAAGTACCGCTATGTTAGTGGTGGTTAGTAGCTATTGGGGAAATGGGGTAATGGCATTACCACCTGTGGAGGATATACCAGAAGAGATATTGCGGACAGAGATGATTACGATTGGGCGATCGCCTATTGATGGTAAACTCTTAACTGCTGCTGAATATGCCCAACTACAAGCGCAACTACAAACCAGCCCCCCACCAAAACTTAATGCTCAAATCCGAAAACAAATATTCCTGTTAAGGATACGTCAGGCATTATTACAGCTTTTCCCGTTTTTAGATATTTAGGGGTTGCTGAATAAACCAAAAAGCCTCTTCAATAATTGACAATTGACAATTGACAATTGACAATTAACAATTGACAATTTCCTCTCCCTTCAAGGGAGAGGATTGAAAAAGCGGATTTTTTTTGGTTTTTCCCCTGGAATGGGGAGGTTTTAAACCTTGAATGAAACAATTATCAATTGTCAATTATCAATTATCAATTGATGCGGAGGTTTTAAACCTTGAATGAAACAATTATCAATTGTCAATTGTCAATTATCAATTGAATTACTAACCCATACCGTTAGTAACCGGGTGGAAATAGAAAGCGAAACCTAAAACTGTATAAGCAGCTAAAAGTAAAGTTCCTTCTAACCAATTAGACTTACCATCAGAACTAATGCTATTAGCAATTAAAACCGATACCGCTACAGCTACCAATTCAAAAGGATTAAAATCTAAATCCATTGGTTGACCCATAAACCAACCTGCAATAACCAAAACAGGGGCAACAAATAAGGCTATTTGCATACTTGAACCCACTGCAACAGATAAAGAAAGATCCATTTTATCTTTCATGGCCACAGTTACAGCCGTAGCGTGTTCAGCAGCGTTACCAACAATGGGAACTAAAATTACCCCTGTAAACAAAGCTGTTAAACCTAGTTTAGAAGTAGCTACTTCCAAAGAATCTACCAATAATTCTGACTCTAAAGCTACCAGCAAAGTGCAAACTAACAGTACACCACTCCACAACCAAAGATTGGGTTTTTCATGGGGAGTTTCTTCAGCTTCTTCTATCTCTGCTACACCTACATCATATAAATAGGCATGGGTTTTCATAGAAAATAGCAGTGTCAAGCCATAAACTAAAATTAAGACTACAGCCACAGCTAGAGACAGATTTTGTACTACTTTTTCACTAATGCCAATGGATGTATAGTTCATAGCTGTGGGTAGCAAAATGGCTATGACTGCCAAATTCATGGACGAAGCATTTACCCTTGCTACCACCGATTCAAAAGTTTGTTCCTTGTAACGTAGTCCGCCTAATAACATAGAAAGACCCATAACTAGCAGTAAGTTACCGATAATTGAACCTGTGATACTGGCTTTAACGACTTCTATCAGTCCAGCATTGAGGGCAACCAAGGCTATGATCAATTCTGTAGCATTACCAAAGGTGGCGTTTAATAACCCTCCCAGCACCGGACCGACAACTACAGCAATTTCTTCGGTAGCTGCACCCATCCAAGCTGCGAGGGGCAAAATAGCTAATCCTGCGGTGATGAATACTACCAAGTCTCCCCACTCTAAAAAGTGCGCTGCTAGGGAAATGGGGATAAAAACTAATAGGCCAAGAAAAATGATGTTTTTAGTTGACATTATTATGATCTCGAATTTTGGATAGGTATAACCAAGATATAGGATACTGTCAAGCTTTCGGAAATTCTACTGTTTCAATGATTTCCGCAGATATATAAAATAAGATGACGATTTAATTCAATATTGCAATATTTTGTTGCAAAAGTATGACTTTCAACTTGGGTTTTATCACAAAAATGGGTTTTAATAGATTACAATACCGTTAATTGTCTTGGCTGATTAGTGTTGCCAGTGATAGAATCCCCAATATGAAATTTTATGCCATCTTTGATCATTTTTCACATACGAGGGAACAGTTGCGCGAGAATGCAGATTTCCTGACATATTAAGACAATTTTTGCCAAAATTCTGATTCGGCTTGATTTTCAAGCTGTTGTTTAAAGCGGATTTGACAATAAAACAACTGTAAAAAGGTACATATAACATACACTTTCACCACAATTGCAATTTGACAACTGTAATTTTACTTGGGATAAAAATATGATGACATCTGCTGCTGAATTACCAGTAAACTCAGGCTCCACATTCACATTAAATCAATTAGAACCAGATTCTCAACACCTGAATGAAAATGATCCCCTGAAAAAACCCCGTGGTGTATACGTGACAGTGCATGGACATTTTTATCAACCACCCAGAGAAAATCCTTATTTAGATGCCATTGAACGTCAACCCAGTGCTGCACCTTTTCATGATTGGAATGAGCGCATTCATTGGGAATGTTATCGCCCTAATGCCTTTGCCAGAGTGCTAAATGACAAAGGTGAATTATTGGGGATCGTCAATAATTATGAGTACATGAGCTTTAATATAGGACCTACTTTGATGTCGTGGTTGGAACGCTACGACATGGAAGTTTACCAGCGAATTTTAGAGGCTGATGTTAAGAGTAGTCAAAGGTTAAATGGTCATGGCAATGCGATCGCCCAAGTCTATAATCACATTATCATGCCTTTAGCTAATGAACGAGATAAATATACCCAAATTCGCTGGGGTAAAGCAGATTTTAAATCTCGTTTTGGTCGTGATCCCGAAGGTATTTGGTTAGCAGAAACAGCCGTTGATTATGCAACTATAAAAGCTCTCATTTCTGAGGGTATTCGTTTTATTGTCCTCGCACCTTCTCAAGCTCAACGTTGTCGTCCGTTCCCCACAGAACATGATCCCCACCCTCAATGGCATGAAGTTGGTGGTAGTCAAATTGATCCTACTCGTCCCTATCGTTGTTATTTAAAACCAACTCTGCAAACCACATCTTCACCTTTGAGTGTGACTAAAACCACTCCTTTAGAAAGTAGAGAAAACACAGCAGGTTTACCTTATATTGATATCTTTTTCTACGATGGACCGATATCACGGGATATGGGTTTTAGTGATGTGGTTTATAGTTCTCACCACTTTGCAGGTAGAGTGGGTGCTGCAATACGGGGGGATCATCGTCCCGCACAGTTAATATCTGTAGCTACCGATGGGGAGACTTTCGGACATCACAAAAAGGGAACTGAGAAAACTTTAGCCTATGCTTTTATTGGTGAGTTTCCCCGTCATGGTTGGACTGTCACCAATTTTGCTCACTATTTAAGTTTAAATCATCCGAGTTGGGAAGTGGAGTTAAAACCTGTCACCGCTTGGAGTTGCGCTCATGGTGTGGATAGATGGCAAGATGATTGTGGTTGTGGAGGTGAAGGGGGTGTTTGGCATCAAAAATGGCGTAAGCCGTTACGCAGTGCGTTGAACTGGTTGCGGGATCAGTTAATTGAGGTGTATGAGGAATATGGGAGAAAGTTATTTCGTGATCCCTGGTTAGCAAGGGATGAATATATTGAAGTTTTACGCGATCGCTCTGCTGCTAATGTTGCCCGTTTTCTCTCCCTTCATCAAACCCATAAACTTACCGCCACAGAACAGGTAGACGCTTTGCGGTTGTTGGAAATGCAGCGTCATGCTTTATTTATGTTTACCAGTTGCGGCTGGTTTTTTGAAGAGTTATCCAGACCCGAAGGAACGCAAATTCTCCGTTATGCTGCTCGTGCTTTAGAATTAGCTGGAGATGTGGCAGGTGTGCAGTTAGAAAAAGGTTTCCTCCAACGTTTGGGTTTAGCTCCCAGCAATGTGGAACACTTTAAACATGGTGCTGAAGTTTATCGTCAATTGGTGTTAACCTCCCAAATCGGATTTAAACAAGTTGCTGCCCACTATGCGATTACTTCCCTATTCAATCATCACAATAATGCCATCTCCACACAAGATAGATCGGAAAATTTGGAAACTTACCAAAAGCGCGTTTATTGCTACACAGCCAATGAGTTAGATTACCAAATGCAACGCATGGGCGCGTTAACTATGGCGGTGGGACATTTGAAGTTGGTGTCAGAAATTACTTGGGAAAGTGAAAATTTAGTGTTTGCGGTGCTGCATTTAGGCGGTTGGGATTTTCACTGCTGCATTCAACAGTTTACAGGCAGACGTGATTATAGTCACATCAAAGAAATGCTATTTACATCTTTGCAACAGGCAAGCGCGGCTCATGCTATTTTGGCAATGACAAAGATTTTTGGTGATGAAGCTTTTAGTTTGCAAAATCTGTTTGCAGAAGAACGCCATCGGATCATGAGGTTGTTGAGTCAGGAAACACTAAACAGATTAGACCAATTATATACCCAGACATACCGGGAAAATTACGGTGTGATTATGGCTTTTCATCGGGATGGGTTAACAGTTCCCCAAGAATTACAGGTAGCGGCGGAAATAGCTTTAGGTTATCGCTGTATGAATACCTTGCGTAGCCTAGAACAAGATATTACAGACACCCAGTTAAGTTGGAATCATATCTTAGAATTAGAGGCGATCGCCACTGAAGCTAAACATTTGCGTTGTCAGCTAAATATACCAGAAGGCAAACAGATATTAGAACAGTTAATTGTGCGCTTGCTGTGGCAATTGTTACACGATGCTAATGGTTCTTTTGGTACAGATATCCAACGCTTAGAAAAGCTGATTGATGTGGGATATCAGTTAAATGTGGGTATTTCCTTAGAAAAATCCCAAGAACTCTACTTTAGCTGTTTGCATAGTCAAATAATTCCCCAGTGTCTCACTAACTTGAACAACCCAGCCGAAGCTACTCATTGTCGTCAGTTGTTGAAACTAGGGCAAAAATTAGCCGTTGATGTCAGCATGATTGGTGACTAGTGACTGGTAACTGGTGACTGGTGATTGGTGATTGGGAAAATACAAATAATTTCTACCTGCTCCCTGCTCCCTGCTCCCTGCTCCCTGCTCCCTACCTTCCCCAATATCTAACGGCTATTACGCGCACCCGATTTAGAAGCAGATTCATTTTGCAACCGCAGCAAAGTATTATATATCTGACGTTTCAAATCGGTGTTGCTTTGAACTTCGACAGTAATTTGATTAAACCGTTCAATGGTTAAATTATTGGCTGACACTATATTTTGAGAATCGTTACAATAATTAACAGCTATCTCCCTGGCCTTGTTTGGTAGGGAATTCATGCTGTTAGGGTCATTACAGACAATTTTGGGAATTTCTTTTCCACCAATAAGTTTTTTAATTTCTTTAAACGCCATTTGGCGTTTTGGCTCCATTTCTAATACAGACTGGGCATAGTTAGTAACTTCTGCATTGTCAACTGGCGGAATTTGAGCATCTGCTTTCACAGTCAAACCCAAAGTAGCAATTAAACTCGCAGCGGTGAGAGTTGCAAATACCAAGGACTCAGAAAGTTTGTGCTTAATTGAAGTTCGCAAAAAGACAAAATAATTTTCCTGCATACGATAGATGACACAGAATAATAGTAGAGATATGATAGTAGGTTTGAATTATTTTAGGAATCAGAAGTTCCGGTAAAATCGAAATTTTGATCCAGGTGGGGACTGGTGACTGGGGACTGGGTAATCAATTTTATGTTTCTCAGTCAACTATCAACTATCAACTATCAACTATCACTTTTTCCCAATCAACAATCACCCATTACCCATTACCTTTTCTGATATACTTGACAAAGTTCAATGACTTTAGTTTGTAGGATTGATGTTTCCGACGCTCCTTGTTTAAGGCTAACTTCTAATTCCAGCAGTAGGGGTAAAGATGAAATTAGTTGTTGTACAGAAAGAGATTTGACTTCTTGCTGTAGGAAGTAGATACGTTTAGGGTTATTGATTTCCGCTGCTTGGGCGATCGCTTGGGGGTTGCGTTCTCCTGTTTCCATCATAATCTTTACCCATAGCCATGTGCGAAACTGCCCTATCAAAGTGGCAACAATTCTTAAACCCGGTTCAGCCGCATTTATTAGATCCCCGACAATACCCAAAGCTTTAGCTGTATCACCGGTTCTAATAGCCGCTGCTAATTGCAAGGTGTTTTGAGTAGTATTTCTGACTAACAGAGTTACAGTTTTCACATCTAATGGCTTATTACTACCTGCCATAAACAGGCGTAATTTCTCCATTTCTGTATAGAGAAGCCTGGTATCGTTGCCTATAGACTCCGCTAATATTTCCGCAGTTTGGGTAGTTAATTTTACACCGACATCTTGAGCAACTTCATTGACAGCTTGTACCAACAATTCAGTTTTCCAGGGGGGAATAAGTGAAAACTCGCGGATTTCGGCAAATTGTTTGATAAATTTTGTAGCTTTGAGACGTTCATCAGGTTTACTGCGGCTTGTTACCAATAAAAAGGAATTTTCAGGAATTGCGGGTAAAGTCCGTTGTAATTCTGATAACGCATTTTCTGGACACTGTTGGCATAAATTAGAATTGACTAACCAAACCAAACGCCCACCAGCACCGAAAGCGGGAGTCATAACTTGATTTAAAGCCTGAATTATTGCATCAGGTTGATCTGGGGGGAAAGCGGTATAGTTAAAACTGATCCATAGAGGATCAAGAATGCGATCGCGTAAAGCTGCAACCGCCTTTTCCGTTGCAAAATCATCTTCACCCCAGTAAACGTAGATTGGCATAAGAATTAGGTGACAGGTGACAGGTGACAGTAGAGATGGGAAGCAGGGGAAGCAGGGGGAGAATATTAACTTTTGCCTCTTGCCTCCTAATAAAATAACTTGGTCAAATTATGTAAATTTTCCTACAATCTATCAAGAGAGCGCGAGGCTAAGAAGATTGGACGACAACTACCAAACCTATTTAAATCGGGTAGCACGCATGACGCTACCAGAATCTTACAAAACCCAAGTTCAGCATATCCAGGAATCTTATAAATTTAAACCTGTTGATGGAGTCAGAAAACCAGCACCATTTCCTGGTTATACACTGATTACCCCACCAGCAGCAGAAGATACCAATAACGCTGATTTTTACAGCCAAATTGAGACTTTTCAGCGATCGCTGTTAAATTTACCAATCAACTCCGATTTGATTGTACCTCTACCTCCTGCCAGTTTTCATTTCACCTTGGCAGATTTAATTTGGGATCATGCGTACATTCATGCTACTGAGAAAAATCCCCAATTTGAAGAGGAGTTTAACTCTTGTTTAGGGAATTTGTTTGATCAGTATAACGAATTAAGAGGTGAAACAAGTCATCCTATTTCTTGGCAAATGTTAGGATTAATAGTTATGCCAAGAGCTTTAGCAGTGTGTTTAATACCCAAAGATGAAAGGAGCTATGAGGAGATTATTCAACTCCGCCGACTAATTTATCAAAATCGCAAATTAATGGGTTTGGGTATTGAACAACATTATCACTTTACAGCCCATATTACATTAGGCTATTTTGGCGAAATTACTGCTGACCTAGATCGGGTAAAACTTAGTAATTTGTTGTCAGAGTTAAATCAACAATGGCTGTTAAATTTTCCAGAAATTGTAGTCCATCGGGCTGAATTACGGAAGTTTGATAATATGACAAATTATTATCGTCAACCTGACTTTACGAGTTTAGAGTTTTAATTGTTAGTTGTCAGGGAATAGGGACTGGGGACTGGGGAAGAAAATTTTAGATTTTAGATTTTAGATTTTAGATTGGAGCTAACAAAAACAATCCAAAATCCAAAATCCAAAATAAAAAAACTCCTGCCTCCTGCCTCCTGCCTAAAATTCAGGTTGTTGATAGGCTAAATAAACAGCTTCTAGAAACACATCAGCGGAAATTTCAACAGGTAAAATTGTTAAATTTATAATAGATTTTACCTGTTCGGATAATTTTAGTGATAAAGAAGACCGAGCTTTTTTAGACATTCCATTGCGGCGTTGTAAATACTCACGAATAATGGCAAAATCATCAGGCAATAATTGAGATAAATCAGAGATTTTTTGTAAACTGATATAAAATGACTTGGCCTCATCTGAAATAGTAAGATTGGCAGATTTATTAACTTGTTGGGTTTGAATTACTATAGTTCCTGCGACTAAATCACCAAGACGCTTTTCACTTTTACTAAACATAATTAAAAAAGCGCCAATAAACAAAGTTTCATCAATAGGACGCAGTAAAGCCCTAAGTGCAGCTTGTTGTAAACCCAAAGGTCTGCCATCATCTCGCACTACACGAATTTTGGCAATACGTTTACCAGGGGTTTGTCCTTGCCAGAGAGTTTCAAAAAAAACAAAATAACCTGTGTAAATAAAGAAAAGAATCAGGAAAGCGATCGCAGTCATCCATAAACCAAAACCAGAGCCAAAAATCTCTGAACCAATATCATATAATTGATTAGAAATAAATGCCCAGACTGCGATAAACAGAGCTAAACTTAAAGCCAAAATCTGATAGTCAATAATTAACGCCCAAGCTCGACTTCCTATACCAGCTAAGGTAAATTCTAACTCAACGCTTTCCGGGGTGCTGAATTTGATTCTGTTGAAAAGGTGCATGATTTGAAATTATTTTTCAATTTTGATTTAAATTTCTCGGTCACGTAACTCCAAACCTAAACCCTCACGCCGACTTCTTAGGTCATAGTAAATTACAGCTTTGACAGTTTGTAAAAAAGGTAAAATTGCAGCATTACTAGATATAATTATACCTAGAAATAAAACAATAAATATCAAAGAAAAAACCGGAGAACCATCAGCTAATAGGGTTGTGAAAATTAGCTGAATCACAGTTGTAATAATCTGTATTAAAATTTGCAGTGGCAATGTGATTAAAAGGGCTACAAAAGAAATTATAAATATTCTGCCCACATAGCCTTTAGTTAACTCCCAACTGCGTTGAATAGTAGAAGTAGCATCAACATTTTCTTCAATAGCTAGGGGTAGATCCACTACATAAAATCTAGTTCCCAACCAGACAGTCCCCACAATACCAACAACACTGACTAAAATCGCTATCAACACAAAAATCCCGATATTAGAAATATTGCCATTTTGTACTCCTAAAACCGCAGCCACAATACCCAGCAACAAACTCCCTACAATTAAAAAACCGATACCAATACCAACACCGATAAAAAACATTAAGATCAATGTCCCAAAAAACTTCCAAAGGCGGGAATTAACAAACCGCTCACCCGAATGAACACTTTCTGGTTGATTCACCAAATCACCAAAGGCCAAACGACCAATCAAAGCTGATAAAGCATAAAACTTTGCCCAGCCATAAACTGGTATAAGTACCCAAAGATAAGCCTTTAACGCCAACAAAAAATATTCTTTGAGGTGAGAACGATACAAACGTACACCGGCACTGACTACATTACCAATACTTAATGGTTCAGCATTACTGGTATAACCCAAGTTGTCAGACATAGTAGTAAATGTTCCTTAAAATTACAGTTGGCAATTTTGAGGCCATATTAAGCTAAATTAAACTCAGTACCCGGAAATTTTATGAATATTAAACGTTGGATCGGCAGACGAGAGGAAAATTGGCAACGTCTAGATTCTCTATTACGGAAAGTAGAACAAAAAAAGTTAAAATCTCTCAAATCTGGGGAAATTAGAGAGTTAGCCAGCTTATATCGTTCCGTAGCCGCAGATTTAGCCCGCGCTCGTACCCAGGAAGTAGGGAATACTTTAATTCAAAGTTTACAATCCCTCACAACTCGCGCCTATACTCAAATTTATCAGGGTTCACGCAAACAAGAATGGCAAGCAGCGGTAGAATTTTACCGTTTTGGATTTCCGGCTGTAGTGCAGCAAACATTTCCATACATAGCCGCCGCCACAGCTTTATTTATCTTCGGTGGTTTAGTCGCTTGGTGGTATGCTTGGCAAGATCCCAGTTTTATGTCGCTGATAGTACCAAATCAGATAATTTCCCAAGTCAGAGATAAAGGTGAGTTATGGATGGGTTCTATTGTCGGTATTGAACCTTTAGCATCCAGCAATATTATGATTAATAATATTTCCGTTTCTTTCGTTGCTGTTGCTGGAGGAATTACCGCCGGGTTATACACAATTTATATAATGATATTTAACGGTTTATTAATTGGTGCAGTTGCTACTTTAGTCGGTCAAAATAATCTCGCTTATCCATTTTGGGCGTTTGTATTTCCTCACGGTGCTTTGGAATTACCCGCTATCTTTTTCGCAGGTGGAGCAGGACTTTTAATAGCCAAAGCAATTGTATTTCCTGGTAAATATCGCCGTCGGGATGCAATTAACTATTATAGTTCTCTAGCTGCACAATTAGTATTTGGAATTGTGCCGATGTTAATTATAGCTGGAATTATTGAAGGTTTTTTCTCACCTAATCCCATGATTCCAGACCCGATTAAATATTTAGCAGGAATGGGATTATTTATATTTTTAGTGCTGTATTGTAATCGTAAAAATAAATTGGTTAAGGGATAAAAAATTAAAAATTAAAAATTAAAAAGGAATGAAGAGGAAGATATTTTAGCAGTAAGGGTAATTCTTCCTCCTGACTCCTGCTAAAGTTGATTTCTGGCTTTAAGTTGCAAATATCGTTCAACTAATTGATCAGAAATTTGATTTGCTGGTGCATCAAGAACCAAAACACCTTTTTGTTTTAATTGGGCAAAAGCAACTTGTCTTTGTGCTAATAAATCTAGAGATACTGCACGAGTATAAGCTGTTGTGATATCGTCAGTAAAAGTGTGTGCTATTTGGTCAACTTGGGGATCGCGGAGGGTGACACAAAAGGGTAAATAACGGGGTGCTAATTTGCAGAGTGCTGCCAGAAGTTCTGAAGAAGCAGTAATATCAACTAAGTCAGTAATTACCACTACTAGCGCCCTGCGGGTTTGCTGTTGGACTACATGAGTGACAGCGCCTAAATAATCAGATTCTAATAATACTGGTTCAATAGGTGTGAGTCGATCAATTAGTTGATTAAGGTGATGTTGTCCCCGTTCTGGGGGTATCCAGGTGTGTACTTGACGATCAAATACAGCTACACCAACGCGATCGCCCCGGTGTAAACCAGCCAATGCTAAGGATAATGTAGTATTTAAACCCCAGTCAAATCGCTGTAAACCCTGGACTTTGGCGGTCATCAATCGCCCACGATCTAGTAAAATCAGTAAAGTTTGTTCCTGTTCTGGTTCTAAAACTCTGACTAATGGACCTGTGTTACCATAGGCACGTCTAGCGGTAGCTTTCCAATCGACAAACCGCAAATCATCACCGCTGCGATAGTTCCGCAGTTCTGCAAATTCTGTTCCTATACCCATTTGACGAACTTTGCGGATAGAACCAGATGATTGTAATGTCAGACGAATCGAGAGCGATCGCAACCCCATTAAATCAGCATACACTTTCACTCGTGTATTTTGGGGAATTTGCCAATCATCCCACCCTAACCCCCAATTTCCCAACTGTCGTACTTGAATATTTCCCCACGGAAAATCTCCCCTTTGGTTTGGTTGTACAGTGTAAGTTATCTCTTGGGTATTATTTGCAGAAAGATTAATGCTGAGAGTAGACGTAGAAACAGCAAACTCTGTCGGATAGTAATCACGAATTTGAATAATACTATTTGTATTTCTTGTATTTCCCGATTCTAATTTTAATACTACTGGATTATCACGACCAATAGATAAACGTGAGGGTAATTCCCGACTAATCTTAACGCGAGATTTTCTCACTTTTAAACTATCAATAACCATCAATCCTAAAACCACAGCATCAAATACCAAAGTTAAAGCGATGCTTTGGTAAATACCCACAATCATAGATAAAATGGGTGATACAGCAATTGCTAAACCTAATAAAAAATAAACTTTTTTAGATGGAATCATATAGTTCACAGGTGACAGGTGACAGGTGACAGAAAAGATTGAATAGTTATTAGTTATCAGTGTTCATGGTTGATTGTTAACCGTTAACAGTTAAGTGACCTCTGATACAATTTTTTATGAAGCTGCGCCTAAATTCTGAATTTCTTATTTCCTTCTTTCTTTGTGTCCTTTGTGTCCTTTGCGGTTAGTTCATTCTTGAATTTAGCGCATCTTTATCAAGAATTGGTATGACTCCTAAATTCTTCCAACTCTGATTATAATAAATTGACTCCTTCTCTTAAATGAGGACTTAATAAAGTTCGCCAAGCCTTCAGCTTTTTATTGTAATCTATTCGGCAAGTAGTTTGTCTTTCTGGTGGGATACCTATATTTTCTACCAAAACATCATACTCTTGTGGGCTTTTACCATAAACCAAACAAATAATATTATAAAATCTCTGATAATTCAAAGAGTGTTCATCCCAAAAAGATAAATCTTGACTTACACTTTCCATTTCCCGATTTCCAGATAAACCAAATTGAATAGCAGAAGCTAAAGCTGCAAATTCTTGTCCTGATTCTGATAATAAAATTGTCGAAAATTCATCAACTGTATCTTCTTCCTTACCAGTTACAGGTAAATCTAATTCTTCGATGAGTGTATGTCCTAATTCATGGAAAAAAGTGAAAACAGTTGTACCTGCTACCCGACGATTAACTTTATTAACTATTTCCGGTTCATTAATATTCAATTCCCTGTATTGATAGTAGTTTATAAATACATCTGTAAATTTATCTATTAATTCATAACAAAGAGTAATACTATGTTCAGAAGGTTTATAATAGGCGTTGACAGCACCACAGTCACCCAAAATAATTTTCACATCATTGGGCATCATGAAAATTCTATTTAGCTTTTGAGCTAATTTTTCAAATGATTGATATTTTTGTAATCTTTCTTGTTTTTTAATAGAATCTTTCCGCTGTAAAGGAGTATAAACTACTTGAAATTTTCCTTTAGCATCTACATTATTACTATTATTACTGTTCCTAATTATTTCATTAGTATTGCCAACTAATTTAACTGGCGTTTGCTTAACAAGAGGATTGATAGAAATAACAATTATACCTAAAGCTAAAATACTGACTAACAGGAAAATTTTTAGTTTAAAACTAATTGGTTTTAAATATTTCAATAGGTAAGACATACTGTGGTATATACAATATGATTGAAAACTTGGTAAGGAGTCAGGAGTTAGGAGTCAGAATTTTTGATCAATTTGATCAATCAGTTGCTGAACAATGAGAGGATGTTTGTAAAGTCTAATTTGTAAAGTCTAATTTGTAAACCCTAAATTAATGGCAGATAAAAACGGTAGCATCCCCAATGTGTAAATTTATTTTTATCTAACGGAAAAATGATCCAAAGTCCTGATATGATTGAACCGCAAAGGACGCAAAGGACACAAAGGTAAGAGAGTTTAAGAGATGTTTTCGTGTTGCTGCGGTTATCTTTTCAAAATTGGGATGCTCCTGGTAAAAACAGCAATTTGCTGATTATCTGGGAACTGGAACTTGATTAATGATGGCAGCTATTACCGCATCTATTTGTAAACCATCCAGCATTGCTTCTGGTTTTAAAAGTAAACGATGACGCAACAGTGGGGAAGCAACAGCTTTGATATCATCAGGTGTGACAAAATCTCTACCCGCTAACCAAGCGGATGCTTGAGATGTTTGTAACCAAGCACCAGCAGCGCGAGGAGATGCACCTAAAGCTAAATCAGGATATTGACGGGTTTTTCTCACCAATTCCAAGAGATAATCAACTATAGCTTCAGATACCTGAACTTGTTTAACGGCTTGCCTAGCCTCTAAAATATCAGCTACTGTAGTGATTGGTTTTAACTTGGCAATATCTAAGCGTCTAGCTGCAAAACCCGCTTGTCGATTTAGTAACATTTGCTTTTCTGCTGCTTGATCTGGGTAATCTACAACTAGTTTGAATAGAAACCGATCTAACTGCGCTTCTGGTAAGGGATAAGTACCTTCAAATTCCAGGGGGTTTTGTGTTGCAATCACCCAAAATAAATCTGGTAATGGTAAGCTTTCACCATCTAAGGTGACTTGCATTTCTTCCATTGCTTCCAGTAGTGCAGCTTGAGTTTTGGGAGGAGTGCGGTTAATTTCGTCAGCGAGTAAAACTTCTGTAAAAACAGGACCTTTTTTGAGTGAGAAATTGCGACTATTTAAGTCGAAAATATTTGTACCAGTAATATCAGAGGGTAAAACATCTGGTGTGAGTTGAATTCTTCGGAAATCTGCTTGAATTAACTGTGCTAAGACTTTGACTAGGAGTGTTTTACCAGTTCCGGGTACTCCTTCTAAAATTATGTGTCCACCTGCTAACAATGCTATTAGCGATTGCTTGACTAGGTGGGATTGTCCTACAATTATTTGGTTTAGTCCTTGTCCAAGGCGAATTAATGCAGGATGTGTTGCACTCATATTTTTATGGATAACGTAAGTTGCTAATCAAGAAATAGGAGTCAGGAGTCAGAATTTTTGATAGATCAGTAGATTATCAAATCTTGAGTTAAAGATTAATTTTTAGATGTTAGATTTTGAATTTTGATTTTTCCGTAGGCTTTGCCATTTCTCTAACCAGCTTATCAGGTCTTGTTCACTGATACGGTGTTTTTTTATTTGTAGTTTTAAGACTGCTTCCAGTTCTGCTGGATTTTTACCTGTGTGATCTTGCCAAACTTTGAGTAAAACTTCATTTTCTACAGGTATTTGACCTAATCCTAATACTTTTTGTAGTTGCAGTTGTTCTTCTTTACCTATCATTTCCAGAACAAAATCGCTAGATTCTGCTTTTTGTAAAACTCCTGCTAATGCTTGTATGTAAGCCTGACTGTTATCTATAACTAGTGTATCCAAAGTTACGGGTTTACCAAAGCGGCGATTTTCAGACCAAATTAGCACTAATAACAGTAAAACTACTTGCACTAATGCTGGAAATAAAGGAGTTTTCGCCAAGTAACTTAATAAATCGCCTTCTCGTTCTTTCTCTCTAATATCAGAATCTTTGTAACCGTGGATATACTCGTCTATAAGTATTTTTTGTTTACCTTTGGTAACTAAATCCGCTAAGTATACAAAATTAGCTTCGTCTTGATAAGCATTGGCGGCTAAATGGGGAGTGGTAGCAAAAATGACTTTGCCTTTGCCATATTTCTCTTCCCAGACTACAGCACCATAGCGATCGCCCAACAAAACTTGTTCTAACTCTTGTTCTGACTGAGATTTTTGATATCTTCTGCTAGTGTCAATCTTAACATCACCCAAAGCTGATTTTTGATTGCTGCTAAATTCTGCTGCTGTTGGTGGTTTTTTTACGCCCAAAATTATTAAGGTATTACCTTTTTTTACCCATTCAATTTGTTGTGGATATAACATTGGGTTTCTTAAAGTGCTGTTCACCTGTAGTAAAGTTAAAGGGTTGGTTTGCGCCTCAATATCACTAAAAGGCTTTTGCCAACGTTGGATATTTGTTCCTTGAGATTGCATAAAAGCATACCAAGCACCATAACCTTCAGGTGCGCGATTATAACTAGAACCACTATTGATTTTACTGCTAGGAGCAACTGTTATGCTAAGTAAAATTATGGATGCTAGAGCGATCGCACCTAGCCAAATAATGCGGTTACGGCGTTTCATATTTTTAGGTGACTGGGGACTGGTGACTGGTGACTGGGTAAAAATAACTAATAACTAATAACTAATGACTAATGACTAATAACTAATTATGAATTAAAAAGTTCTTGATAGGCTTGACGACACTGTTGATAATTTTCTGCCAAAATTTCATTATTACCAAAACATAATTGTTCATGGGTGGTAATTAAGGTTTCATAAGGTTGAACAGGAGTTACACTAGAAGTTACTAATTGCAGATATTCGCCGTCTGTGCGGCTAGGTTGTTGAGGTGCGATCGCTTTTTCATGCAATTGCTGTAACATCGCTAAATATAGATAACGGCAAGCTTCCCGGTAGTTACCCTGTTGGTGAAATTCCTGGGCTTTAGTTAACAACAAGCTGATAGATAACTCATTAGCTTGATTTTTATTCTGGGAAATAAAGCCATGATCAAATCTTGCCAGCCAAGCATAAATGTAAGGATTAAATTCTTGCCATAAACGCCAAATTACCCAAACGACAAATAAACCCAGTATCAGCCAAAATAGAATTTTTAGTAATTCAGCTACCCAAGGACTAATTGACCAACCAGGAGGTAATTCTGGCAGGGTTTTTTGAAAGCGGGAAAATTGGTATTCCAACCATTCTCCTACTTGTTCCTGAAATAAATAAAACTGCCAACCCCAGTTTGTTTTTTCAAAAGCATCAGTGTTCATAATTCGTAATTCGTAATTCGTAATTGTTAATTTTCTCACCTGCCTCCTGCCTCCTGCCTCCAATGCCACAGTAAAATTATACCTATCACAGTCAATATCCAGTCAAAAGCATGAAATAAACCATCCCAGACCATGTTTAAATCTATATTTGAGATGGTAGTAAGTGGTTGAACGTTACTGATCATGTGATGCCATTGGAGAATTTGATGTAGCAAGATGCCATCAACAAAGCCTCCAATCCTAAACCCAGGAAAATTCCCGCAGCGATTAGTATTGTATTGCCGTTACTTGCCTCACTCTTGGCCTTCATAAGAACCTCAGAAATTCATTATTTTGGCTACCAAAATAAAACTATTGTCTGAGTGATATCTTCTGTCTTAAGGCTAGTACGGCTGCACGGAAGTCAACAGGAATATAAAATTTAATATACAGCGTATTACAGCTAAATGAATGAAGTACAAAATTGAATTATAAATCCTGGTCGCCAACGGATTTTAATGCTGATAACTGATAGCTGACTGCTGACTGCTATAAAAGAGAAATTTTCAAATGACTATTTACTTTTACAAAGTTTGGCAGCCCTATGGCTGTTTTTCTAACTTTTCTCCCCACCCTATCGAAATTGACGGTACTTACTGGCCAACAGTTGAACATTATTATCAAGCGCAAAAGTTTGCTGGTAGTGAAGATGAGGTTTTTATACCCTTAATCTATGCTGCACCTACCCCTGAAGAAGCGGCTGCTTTAGGTCGATGTGGCGATCGCAAACTGCGCTCAGATTGGGATCTGGTAAAAACTAATGTGATGCGAGCAGCTGTACTAAAAAAATTTCTCACTCATGCAGACATCAGAGAAGTGCTTTTAGTTACTGGGGATGAAATTTTGGTGGAAAATTCACCCACAGATTATTTTTGGGGCTGTGGAGTAGATAAAACAGGTCAAAATCATCTAGGTAAAATCCTCATGAGTGTGCGTGAACAAATCCGTCAGTTAATGTTGTTAACAGCAATTACCAATTCTTGATAGCAATACCATCATTGCTGACGGTAAAGGAGGAATCTCTCAAAGCACGCAATATAATGTTACGTGCGCCGTTAGCATCTCTTGTTTGTCCAATCTAAATTTCACACTACCAAAAGAGGGTTAGTAGCTAGTACAGCACTGCGTAAATAGGGCTTGCTGAATAAATGTAAAACCTAGATAAATCAAGGGATTGAGGATGATTAAAATTAAAATTGTGCAAGGTTTTAGGTACTGTGAGCCTAAGAAAGCTTGTACTTTGTTAGTGTTGGCACAATTTCCAAATCAAAAAACTCCTTGATAGCGAAGCGTAGCGTAGCCATACTCCTTGAACTCCTGTCCCCTCACAGATAACTTTTTCAGCAAACCCTAAATAGGTTTGTTTCAAAACTTAAAATATAAATGAGTGAATACTATAAAATAGTAATAAACTATAAACCCTTGCTAATAAAATATTTCTGGATGTAATTGACCTATTTACTCAACTTTTCTTAAATCATTTTTCCGATAAAAGTAAAGTTTAATTGCAAAAAGAGAAAAACTATAGACAAATAATTTTTGAGGTGATATCTTAATAATTGAAGCTAAAGAAAAAAGCTTCCCTGGCAGATCAAACAGCTAGTGATAAAGTTAGAGTTGAAAACGAAAGTAGTAAGAGGTTGAAAACGCTGTTAAATTACAATCTGTCTCGTCGAAACACCGCAACACCCAACGCGAAAGCTTATATTCCCTCAAATTAGTGAGAATCAGGGGGCAATGTAACTGGTTTTCATTCCTTGTTGATCAAGGTGATGAAAGAAAGTACATCCCTGGATAGTATAAACAAGGGGAGGGAAACACCAAGCTAGTAGATGTTGGGTGTTGTTGTGTTTGGGTAATGGGTAATGGGTAATGGGTAATGGGTAATAATTTACTACCAGTCACCA
Organism: Sphaerospermopsis torques-reginae ITEP-024; assembly: GCF_019598945.1. Classification (NCBI taxonomy): domain Bacteria; kingdom Bacillati; phylum Cyanobacteriota; class Cyanophyceae; order Nostocales; family Aphanizomenonaceae; genus Sphaerospermopsis; species Sphaerospermopsis torques-reginae. Next base: position 1,074,168 of record NZ_CP080598.1, read on the forward strand.
ATCACGAGTCACCAATCACCAATGCGTAAGTTTGTACTACAATTGAATAGAAAAAGCCAGTTTAAATAGTGATTTATGTCAATTATTGCGCTCAGAGCGTGGTATCTACAGGATTATGAACCGATTACGGAATTGGAGAAACGCCCTCCAGATATTCGTTTGAGTAAAAAAAGCTTGCTAAAATCGGGGTTGCGTGCGGATTTTTTAGAAGATAGCGATGAAGTCAAAGCATCAACTTGGTTTAGGCGCTATTTGGAAGGTGAAAATATAGAATTTTATATTGAGGGTAGTGGTGGTTATTGTGTAGCGAACATTGACTTAATTAGTCATGAAATCTATTTAACTAAACAAAGTTTGTTAGCGCAGTTAGAACCAACGATTTTTTTGTGCTATCAAACTGAATATGCAAAATCTAGTGATTTGCTCAGAGAACAACTGCAAGAAAGTTTGCAAATTTTAAATGGTAAATCTCGTCTACCCCTAACATTAATAGAATCATCCCGTCCCAGTCATGCACCGTTAAGGTTAAATCGTACCATGATGCGGAAAATCCGTAAGAGTTTATTATTTATTGCGGATACCACACCTATTACTAGCATTGATGGGAAAGAAACTTGTCAATTAATTCCTAGTCCTAACGTCTGTGTAGAAATTGGTTATGCAATGGAAAATAAACGTTCTGAACAAATTGTACTAGCACAAATGCAACGTCCAGAATTAGAAGGACAATTTCCCTTTGATTTACCTACACAGCAAATTTTACAATTTAGGGACGGTGCAGAACTGAATAAAATCCTCACCGTGACTATGGAAAATCAATTAGCACGATTTAAACTATTTTTTTGACAACTGTTTATTTGAAAACTGTTTTCTTAAATTTTTTCAGCCCATTTCAGATACCCGACTTCTGTGAGAAATCAGGGATCTTAATTTTGAGAAGTCGGGAACTGTTGAGGGGGAAGTCAGCGTCATTTTGGGAAAGTAAAATTACGGTTCGTTGCCGTATTTTGGTACATCTGGCACTTCTCCCGTATGCTTACCCTTTTCATTGGGGGGTAATGTGGTTAACAATAGGTTGGATGTATTAAAAATGGTGTGAATTTATGCCTAGAACTCCAAACGAATATGCAGTTCACCTGCTTTTAGAAAGTGGACATCGGGAAGAAGTGCGCTTTCCCACTATTCAAGATTTTCAAAAGTGGTATAGTGGTGAACTTGTACCAAAGTCTGCTTCTAATGACTTTATTAACGTACCGATTAAAAATATTCAAGGTGAATATATGGTGGTACGCCCGTCTAAGATTGTAGGGATTCGGGTAGAACCGATTTTTAGCTCTAGTATTGAAAGATGATGAGAAAAACCCTTGCTTTGTTTTCCTTGAGTCTGGGAATTGCCTGTACAAATCCTGTTAGCTCAGTTTTAGCTCAAGTTACCATTCCTCTGCCAGTACCAGCACCAGCAGCAGAACCAGTACCAGTACCAGTTCCACCACCGAATACACCTGAAGTTGTACCAGCACTGCAACCTATTTCCCCGGAAACTGCTTGTAATTCTCAAAGATGCTTGGGTTGGGATGAGCAACTGTGGGGGAGAAATGGCGATCGCCAAGCTTTGTTAACTTCCATTGATCATAGTTTGCGTTATCTGGGAACTAATAGAGCGGCTGAAATATATGCTAATTACCCGATTAAAGAAATTACCTTAGATCGGGTACGTCGGAGTTTATTACGCTTCCGGCAATTGGTAGTGAGTTCTAAGTCAGCAGCAGAACTACAAGCGGCTGTACATCGGGAGTTTGCTTTTTATCAATCTACAGGGAACGATGGCAAGGGTACGGTTAAATTTACTGCCTATTATGAGCCTGTGTATACTGCCAGCCGGGTGCGAACTTCTGTATACAGATATCCCATGTATAGAGTACCACCGGATTTTAAAGAATGGAAAAAACCCCATCCCAAAAGGGTAGAATTGGAAGGTAAAGACGGTTTACAAGGACATAAAGGCAGATTACGCGGTTTAGAAATGTTGTGGTTCCGCGATCGCCTTGAACCTTACATGATTCAAATTCAAGGTTCTGCCCAAATTAGATTAACCAATGGACAGAGAACTTCTGTAGGTTTTGCCGGAGGAACGGATTATCCTTGGACTAGCATCGGAGGAGAACTAGCAAAAGATGGTAAATTGCCATTAAGCGGTTTAACCATGCCTAAATTAATTAGTTATTTCCGCAGAAATCCCAGAGAAATGAATAATTATTTACCACGCTGGGAAAGATTTGTATTCTTCCAAGAAACCAACGGTGCGCCAGCAACAGGTAGTATTAACGTTCCTGTAACCGCAGAACGTTCCATTGCCACAGATAAATCTCTCATGCCTCCTGGTGCATTAGCATTGATTCAAAATGCGTTTCCTTTTCCTGCGGGTGGAGGTAGGTTAGAGAGACGCAGAGTTGATCGGTTTGTATTAGATCAAGATACAGGTAGCGCAATTAGGGGACCAGGTAGAGTAGATTACTTTATGGGTACTGGTAAATTAGCGGGCGATCGCGCTGGAATTACCGGAGGCAATGGATCACTGTATTATTTATTGTTGAGGGAATAGGTGACTGGTGATTGGTAATTGGTAATTGGTAATTGGTAATTGGTAAGAAATTATTACCCATTACCCATTACCCATTACCCATTACCCATTACCCATTACCTAATACGGTGGATAAGCAAAATCATCATCATCAGCATAAATATAAGAATTGGTAACACCAGCTATTTCTGCTTTAGAAACATCTGGTTTCATCACTTCCTTACCAAATTCTTTATATTCTTCAAAAGCCTTACAAATTCTTTCCGATTCAGGAGAATCAGAAGCAATCATATATTCTGTTAAATTAGAAACTGTGGGATGTTTGTAATCTACAGTTGAAGCTACCAAAGCAATATTCGGTTCAATACCTCTTTCTTCACATTCAATGATCGGGCAAAAAATCCCGTGAGCATGAAATAAAGGACCCTTGGGAGTTAATGGTTTCTTTTGAAAACCGGCATAAGCTTTTTCTAATTCTCCGGCAAAACCGCCAGTCAGTCTACCTTGTTGATATTCAGAATAACTCTTACCAAAACTTGCGCCCGCTGCACCACTGAGAGTTAATTGTAAAGGTGAATGATGTAAAAACTTTTTATCTTCACCGACTAAAAAAATCAGATGGCGAGTGTAAACTTTAAATTTTAGTTTATTAGCTAAAAAATCATCTTTGTAATCTTTAAAAGTACCTAATCTAATTTTTGTGTCTCTGTCTTGAACAGATAAAGGACCACGACGGATAATTACTAATCTGGGAGTAGTGGTAATAAAAAATGTGTCTACTTCTCCCGTACTAAATTCATGTTCTATTTCTTGCCAATTATCATCAGGTTGAAAACCAACAGCTTGAGCGTTATCGAGTTTAAGGGCTAAACCATAACTTTGTAAACCATCCTCACCATAGCGGGGACTGATCATTTGACACCAAGGGAGGGTTTGGGATGGTGGGGCGTTAAATTTTTCGTCTTCAAAGTCGAACTTAGCATGATTACCATTAGCAGATGCTTTAACCATTTGAGGATATCCGTGTGTTTTATTTTACAAGTTTATCTTTTCTACAATCTTTTGTACCATCTTTTGTACCATTCATCTGGGATGTGTGGCACTTTCTGAATTAGATTTTAACAATTTCGGTTCGCTGGTGGTTGGTTTGGGGTGAAGTGGGGGTAAGTGGGTATAATTTTTATATCATGGGTGATAAGCGTCTATTTTAAGGGTAATTTGTTGTGTTGTATCAGGGAAGGATCAGAGGGAATGAACCACGAAGACACGAAGGAAGAGGAAAGAAGAGAAGAAGAAAGAAGGATGAGGTGGTTTAGTGATGAGGTGGAGGGGTTGGGTTATGCTGTGATTGGTGCTGCTATTGAGGTACATCGGGTATTGGGGGCGGGTTTTTTGGAGAGGGTATATCATGAGGCGTTAGTTACTGAGTTTCGTTTGCGTGGTATACCTCATAGGTCTAAACATTTGGTAGGGATAAGGTATAAAGGTCATCCGGTGGGTGAGGGGGAGTTAGATTTTTTGGTTGGTGATTCAATTATTGTTGAATTGAAAGCGGTGGAAAAGTTATCTCCTATTCATGAAGCGCAGGTTATTTCTTATTTAAAAATGACTAATTGCCCTCTTGGTCTTCTGATTAATTTTAATGTTCCCATTCTCAAAGAAGGCATTAAGCGAATTATCCTTTCTTCTTAACTTCTCTTCCTCTTCTTCTCTTTTCTTCCTTCGTGTTCTTCGTGTCTTCGTGGTTTATTTTTACTAACTTGTGTATCAGTCATAAATATCAAGCAACATTTAACTATATGAACTCAACAAATTTACGAATTATTGAAATTACCGAATATCAACCTAAATATTTTAACAAGTCTGATATTTCTGAAGAATGGGGAATTATATTATATGTATGAAAAATATAAAAACCAAGTAGATGTAGAATTTCCTAGTTACAAAACTCGTCATCAATGGAAATTAACTGCTAAAGGTTGGGTAGGTTATATTCCTGTAAATGCTGATTTTGCTTTAAAAATTAATCCCAAAGTACCTATTAAAAATTTATTTGGAATGTTGGAATATGCTTATGATTTAAAAAGTTTTAAATTTCTTGATGGTTTAATGAGTTGTGACTCTGTACAGGATTTTTATAATAAACTAGCTGAAAGTTTAGCAGATAAAATTATAGAACGTTGTCGTAAAGGTTTATATCGTAGTTATGTACCTAAAACTGAGAAATTAACTTATGTACGAGGTAGGTTGAATGTTCGAGAAATCATTAAAAAACCTTGGGATGTAAAATTACAATGTACATTTCAAGAACACACTGCGGATATTATAGATAATCAAATTTTATTTTGGACTCTTTTTCATATTGGCCATAGCGGTTACTGTTCAGATAAAGTATCACAAATAGTTAGAAAAGCTTACCACGCTATGCAAGGAATGGTATCTTTACAACCTTGTACTTCAAAAGATTGTCTTGAGCGAAATTACCACCGTTTGAATAATGACTATTATACATTACATCAACTTTGTAGATTCTTTTTAGATAATTCCATTCCCAGTCACGAACATGGTAAAAATACAAGTTTACCATTTTTGGTAAATATGGCGAAACTTTATGAAATGTTTGTTGCAGAATGGTTAAGGGAAAATTTACCACCAGAAGATTTAAAGCTGAAGACTCAAGAAAGAATTATCATAGACAAAAACATATATTTTCAAACTGATTTAATTATCTATGATTCTCAAACTTTAACTCCTAAATATATTCTCGATACTAAATATAAAAATCCAGAAAATATGTCTAAAGATGATTTAGCCCAAGTAGTAGCTTATGCAGTTTCTAAACATTGTCCTGAAGCAGTGTTAGTTTATCCTACAGAGTTAAATAACTCTTTTAATCAATATATTGGAAATATTAAAGTTCGTAGTCTTACTTTTTCTCTTGATGATAATTTAGAAGATGGGGGAAAAGCATTTTTAAAACAACTTTTTGATTAAATTGTCTAGATGTTGATAATTGAAAATTCGGTGTTGGGTTGCGCTGTCGCTTAACCCAACCTACAATTTCTAAAATTTTATATTATGATACTGTGAAAATAATCCCCTCCATCCTAAATCCTGTACATCCTTAAATCCTGGATATCCTGATTCAGACAAAAAGACTCATCAACACCATAAATTTAACAAAGAAGTTGCGGATTTTTGATCTATTTCCGTAAAGATCAAAATTTCTGCTGTATGTATAATCAATAATTTTCGATTATCCTAGAATTAAAGCTTCTGATATTTTGATCACTGAAAAAATGGCTCAAACTCTGAAACTTCAATCTTCGGGAACTATGAGAGCTAGTATTGCCGATGGTTCTATAGTAGAATTTAAAACTAGCACTGTATCGGCAATTGCTGTGGGTGGTGCTGTGATGAACAATGCTAAAGTTGCGATCGCTCCCAAAGCTCAAATAGGTTTACTAGGTCATGATTTCTTTGAAAAATATGATATCAAAATCCTAGCTAATCAAATTGAGTTTTATCCTCGATAATCTTGGATAATTTGTATGATGAAAGGTGACAGGTAACAGGTGACAGGTAATAATCTAAAATCTGGGATCTAAAATTATTCTGACTCCTGACTCCTGACTCCTATTTATAATCGTTGCAGTATATTTAAGCCGTGGGTATCAGTTCCACAGGTGTTAAATAAACCGTATTCTTCTGCTAACATTTTGACTTTTTCCGTTTCTACAGAGCAAGGTTTCCAAGGGTTAGGATTTTTATAAGCGTAGAAAGTCTCAACCCCATCAATACCATATTCAGCAGCTTGAGGAATTAAATCAAAGTGCGATCGCTTGTAACGTGCAGGATGAGCAAGTACAGCTAGTCCACCAGCGTCATGAATCGCTGCAATAACGTTAGCTGCTTGATAATCTATACCTGTAGAAGCTTTTCTTTGCAGATAAGGTTTCATGCTGGAATGTTCTATTTCAAAACCATAAGCCAAAATATGAACTTCTGCATTTAACAACCCAGCATTAATTTCTACACCACTCCACAGGTGAGGAATGTTGTTATCAGGATGATTCCATTTCCAGTCTTCTAACCATTCTCGTGCTGCTTGATACCCACCAATGGCATGATGATCAGTAATTGTAAGTCCTTTCAAACCAATGGCGATCGCCTGTTCCATCAGTATATGTGGATGCAATCTACCATCCGAAAATACCGTGTGTAAATGAAAGTTGAAAAACCTGGGACAGCTTTGAGCATCAAGGTTTTGGAAGACTTGTTTTAACAGTTCTGTGGAAGCAGTAGTCCGGGCAAAATTTACAACCATAACCCCCTCTGAGCCAAAATATACGATTCTGAATAAACCAACACGCTACACTTACATACAAGAAATAGAACAGAGAAATTACTAGCACATTCGGCTAGTATTTAAAGCTACCTTTTAGACTACAGTAATGATTTTTTTGCGATTTGTTAAAACTACGTTAGCAAATCTCAATCATTACAGTCATGAGTATTTTTGATTACTTATATAAAGAAATGCTAAATTTTTAGGGAAAATTATATAAATACTGCTATTATTTTATCTCAAGGTTGTAAATAAATTGTGGCCTGATCAGAGATATTTCCGATATCAAGCCCAAAACTATCTTGAATTTTCGCTGAATCTCTACGCAAAAAGACCCATCAATTCACCAGAACCAGTGACAACTTCACCAATGGTAAAAGCAGGAATATCCTGTGATTGAAAATGGTTAATTGCTTGTTCTGCTTGTTCGGGGGGCAGTATTAGCATAAATCCCACACCCATATTAAATGTATTATACATAGCTTCCGCACCAACAGAACCGGCTTGAGCTAACCACTGAAACACAGGGGGAATATTCCAACTACCAGGATTAATTTTAATAGCTTGACCTGTTCCCAGACATCTGGGTAAATTTTCTGGTAAACCCCCACCAGTAATATGTGCCATGCCGTGAACTTCTAACCCGTTTTTCAATGCTGCTAATACAGATTTAACATAAATGCGGGTAGGAGTGAGAAAAGCATTACCGATAGTTTGCCCATTTAATAGCTCTGGGGTATCATCCCAAGCAAAACCGCCATCACTGACAATTTTTCTCACTAAACTTACACCATTACTGTGAATACCTGCACTAGCTAAACCGATGGCCACATCCCCAACTTGCACTTGAGAACCATCTAACATTTTGCTTTTTTCGACTATCCCCACACAAAAACCCGCTAAGTCATATTCACCCACTTGGTAAAAACCGGGCATTTCTGCGGTTTCTCCGCCCAATAAAGCCGCACCAGCTAGTTTGCAACCAGTAGCTATTCCTGCCACAACTTGAGTTAACTGCTCTTTATCCAGCTTACCAGTAGCTACATAATCGAGAAAAAATAGCGGTTCTGCTCCTGATGTTAGCACATCGTTAACACACATCGCCACTAAATCAATACCTACAGTGTCATGGCGGTTGAGAATTTGAGCAATTTTCAGCTTTGTACCCACACCATCTGTACCAGATACCAATACTGGTTCTGTATAACCTGTAGGCAGTTGAAAACAGCCCCCAAAGCCACCTAAACCACCTAATACTTCTGATCTGAAGGTACTGTGAACTAAATTGCGAATTTGGTCTACAAAAGCTCTACCTGCTTCAACATCAACACCTGCATCCCGATAATCCATGACTGTTTACACCGTGATCATTCTTTTTTCAACCCAGTTTATTATAGGGTAATTGGTAATTGGTAATGGGTAATTGGTAATTGGTAATTGGTAAATTTATTACTGTCACCTATCACCTATCACCTCAAAATACCTGATCTTCAATACCTCGCCACCATTCACCTAAATTCATTAAATCTTGGTGAATATCTGCCAATTCTTGCTCATAAGCTTCCGGTGATATTGTATCTCGTCGTTCTTGTAATTTTTTCAGCCGCAGTTGTACTAATAACCAAGGTTTAGAAATACTATCTGTAGCTTCTAAATATTGTGCTAATTCTTTACTATCCATAAAACCCCAATTTCTTTTATCTTTCATTATCAATTATCAATTATCAATTATCAATTGATAAATCGCTATTGGTGCATCTTTACCTTTAACTTTAACAGATTTATCTATCAGTTTCAATTTAAATGATTCGGGCTTGGATAAGCTGTTAACTACAGATTCTGTAACTAAAATATCACAATTATATTGTTTTGTTAATCCTTCAATTCTAGAAGCAACATTCACAGCATCACCAATCACTGTAGAATCCATACGGGAGGTAAAGCCCACAGTACCCATAACCACTGTACCACGATGAATGCCAATACCAACAGAAATTATTGGTAGACCTTTTCGAGAACGATCATAATTAAATAATTCTAACACTTCTTGCATCAAAATTGCTGCTTTTAAAGCTGAGTCTGTAGCTTCATCATCAAACAGCGCCATAATAGCATCACCTATATATTTATCAATAAAGCCTCCTAGTTCATCTATAGCTTTGCCCATACAAGCTAAATAGTCATTTAAGAATAAGAAAATTTCCATCGGTGTCATTGCTTCTGACATAGAAGTATAACCGCGAATATCACAAAATAAAATTGTCATTTTCCGCGTTGAAGCCATACCTACTTCAATATTTTCTATGCCGTCAGGAGCTATCACAGAAACAAATTTATTTGGGACAAATTTCTCAAATGATGCTAATGTTTTTTGCAATTTACTAAATGATATTTGCAATGCGGCTGACATTTCGTTAACGGAATTTGCTAACGCACCAATTTCATCTGCACGATGATGAATATCTGCTCGATGCTGCAAATCTCCATCGGCAATTTTTGCCACACTCATTTGTAAACGCTGCACGGGAACACTTAACTGGCGTGCTAAAATATATGCACAAATCCAACCAATGGTTAATCCTATAGAACCTACTATTAAAGCTTGATTAACTGCATTATTAACTGCACGATTGACTTTTTTTAAGGATATTCCTATTCTTAATTTACCGAGTTTTCTATCAGATAGGGTGCGAATATCTGAAGCTACTTCCAGTATCGTTTCTCCCCGCTTTCCCCGCAATTTGTTGGCAAAATAAATATCACGCAGGAGAAATGTCTCGGCTATTTTAGTATGTTGTTCGCTTTTGATGACATTATTTGTTATGTTTAAAGGTACAATATCAGGAATATAATTGTTTTGAAATTCACTGGGAGAAGCAGCAACTATTTTATGATCTTCAGATGAATCGGATATCATTACATAAACAATTTCTTCGTTTTCTCGCATTAATAAATCTAAATTTAAGCGGATCTGACTCCAATTCTCTTCGGAAAATTCGTTAGAATAGGTATAGCTTAAAATATTAGATATGATTTTCGCGTCATTGAGTTTTTCTTGACGGTAAAGAGTGCTTTCACTTTTTGCCCAAACTGCAACTATAGCAGCAACCAAACCTAAAATTAATAAGGTGGTAGAAGTCAAAATTTGGGTGCGAATAGAACGAAAAGTTAATATTTTCATGGTTGTGGAATTAACTCTTCTACAAAAGTCACCCATCGTTGATTTTTGGTTTTGCTGGAACAATTATCACCAAAGGCCAAAGTAACAGGACCCCCCATTTTTGCCGTAATTCGTTGTTTTTCTTCTCCCCATCTAGTAGCTAAAATAATATCGCATTTGAGTATATCTTCTGTTGCTAATTCTATCGGTCGGGAATTTTTCTGGTAAACTGGTGGTTTACCACGCACGATGACGGAATTATTAGAGTTTAAGTTGATACCAGCTAAAGAGAGAACATCTCGCAATCTTACACCCTGTAATTTAACTTTACCACTCGGCCACCACACCCGATAACCAACATTTTCGGTGAGGGTAACTTGGGGTAATTTATCTAAATCTGCTAGATTAAATTGACGATCGCCTATTGTTACCTTGGCTTTTTCTGTACCAAATATGACATTGGTTACATAAAATGCCCACATTCCCTCATTATACTTGTTTCTAATTTCTGGATGCTGACTGTAGGGAAAGACTAAATAAACCGGTCCTCCTTCCTCACGAGGAATTGGTTGATCATCTTTGGCAACTGCTAAAATAATTGGGTACTTGAGTAAATCTTCTACTTTGATAGTTACTTGATAAGCGTCATAACAGACAAAGGTAATTTCCGTAACACCGCTTTGAATGGCAAATTTTTGTAATAGTGAATTTACGTTTATTCCAGTAAACTTAAATACCTTTTTGGGGGTGACAATGTTATTAGCATCAACAGTGTTGATATTTACTGTAGCTAATTCCTGTAACTGTTTCCATGTTAATGTTTCAGTTTTCCCTGTTGCTGTCTGACCTTGTATAACTAAGTTCCATTCCCTTTCCTGGTTGTTTTTGACTTTTTGTGCCACAATTTCAGCATTGCGATCGCTGGCTTCTTTACGCAATAATTCCAATTCATTATCTGTCGGTCTTTTTGTACAACCTCCCAAGCAGACCATAGCTATACCCAAAGATACTAAAGCCAAGTTTTTCCAGACTTTCAATATAACCACATTCCAAACTATTACTTGAGAAGGTTTACAGGTGACAGGTGACAGGTAACAGGTGACAGGTAACAGGTGACAGGTGACAGTAATAAATTTACCAATTACCCATTACCAATTACCAATTACCCATTACCAATTACCCATTACCAATTACCCATTACCCATTACCCATTACCAATTACCCATTACCAATTACCCATTACCAATTACCCATTACCAATTACCCATTACCAATTACCCATTACCAATTACCCATTACCAATTACTAACAAATTTTATGGTATTACAGGTACAAAATAACACTTACGAAGCGAAAACCCAGGAAATTGCTAAACAGGTTCTCGCTGCAACTGGGGAAAGTCGCTCTTTTTTCGCTGCTATACGGGATCAAATGCGCTGGGATGATAAATTACTCGCTTGGGCTATGAGTAATCCTGGGTTAAGAGTCCAGTTATTTCGATTTATTGACACTTTACCCGCTTTACATAGTAAATCAGAAATTGCCTCCCATTTGCAAGCTTATTTGGGTGATGCGTCAGTAGAATTACCCACAGCATTGAAAAGTTTACTGAATTTTGCTAACCCTGATTCTATGCCAGGACAAGTAGCAGCGACAACTGTGGAAACTGCGGTACAAACTTTAGCACATAAATATATTTCTGGGGAAAATATCCAACAAGTAATTAAAACGGTGGAAAAGCTGAGAAAAGAAAAGATGGCTTTCACTATTGATTTACTTGGGGAAGCGGTAATTACGGAAATAGAGGCACAATCTTATTTAGAAAGATACCTGGAATTGATGCAGCAATTAGTTGAAGCATCGAAAAAATGGCAGCATATCCCCGCTATTGATGAAGCTGATGGGGAGATGATCCCTAAAGTACAGGTTTCAGTAAAATTAACTGCGTTTTATTCCCAGTTTGATCCGTTAAATGCTGATGGTAGTGAACAACGGGTGAGCGATCGCATTAAGCTTTTACTCCGTCGTGCGAAGGAATTAGGTGCAGCAGTCCATTTTGATATGGAACAATACGCCTATAAAGATATCACTTTAAAAATTCTTAAAAAGCTGTTAATGGAAGAGGAGTTTCGTCAACGTACAGATATCGGGATCACCATCCAAGCATATCTGCGTGACAGTGAACAAGATGCAAAAGATGTCATTGCATGGTTAAAACAGCGCGGTTATCCTCTTACTATCCGTTTGGTTAAAGGTGCATATTGGGATCAGGAGACTATTAAAGCTGAACAAAAACACTGGAAACAACCGGTTTTTAATGATAAAGTGGCAACTGATGCCAATTTTGAGGCAATAACTCAACTTTTGTTAGAAAATCACGAGTATGTTTATTCTGCCATAGGTAGTCATAATGTTAGATCCCAATCTAGGGCGATCGCAATAGCAGAAAGTCTCAATGTTCCCCGTCGTCGTTTTGAAATGCAAGTGCTTTATGGCATGGGTGATAAGATTGCTAAAGCTTTGGTAGATAAGGGTTATCGGGTGCGGGTATATTGTCCCTATGGTGACTTGTTACCGGGAATGGCTTATTTAATTCGCAGATTGTTGGAAAATACGGCAAATAGTTCGTTTTTACGGCAAAATCTGGAAAATAAGCCTGTTGATGAGTTGTTAGCTCCTCCAATTATAGATTTTTCTCACGTAGAGACGCAGAGACGCAGAGAGGAAGAAGAGGGTTTTGTTGGTGTTGCGGATACGGATTATGCTGAGGAGGAGAAACGGAAAAGGTCTAGTTTAGCTTTTGCGAATGTGCGTCAGCATTTGGGTAAGACTTATTTACCTTTGATTAATGGTGAGTTTGTAAATACGACGACGTTTATTGATTCTTTGAATCCTTCTAATTTTAGTGAGGTTGTGGGCAAGGTTGGACTTATCAGCGTTGAACAAGCTGAGGAAGCAATGAAAGCTGCTAAAGCTGCTTTTCCTGGTTGGAAGAAAACCCCGGTTAAGCAACGTGCTGATATTCTGCGAAAAGCTGGGGATTTGATGGAACAGCGACGCGCTGAGTTATCAGCTTGGATTGTTTTGGAGGTTGGTAAACCTGTTAAGGAAGCTGATGCGGAAGTTTCGGAAGCGATTGATTTTTGTCGTTATTACGCTGATGAGATGGAACGTCTGGATAAAGGTGTAATTTATGATGTTGCTGGAGAAACTAATCGTTATATTTACCAGCCTAAAGGAATTGCGGTTGTGATTTCTCCTTGGAATTTTCCTTTAGCGATCGCTTGCGGGATGACTGTTGCTGCTTTGGTTTCGGGAAATTGTACTTTACTCAAACCTGCGGAAACTTCTTCTGTAATAACTTCTAAGTTGACGGAAATTTTGATTGAAGCGGGAATACCCAAAGGTGTTTTTCAATACGTGCCTGGTAAGGGTTCTCAAGTTGGCGCTTATTTGGTGAATCATCCTGATACTCATGTGATTGCTTTTACTGGTTCTCAAGAAGTGGGATGTCGAATTTACGCAGAAGCAGCAATTTTAAAACCTGGTCAAAAGCATCTTAAAAAGGTGATTGCGGAGATGGGAGGAAAGAATGCGATAATTGTTGATGAAAGTGCTGATTTAGACCAGGCTGTTGTGGGGGTTGTGCAGTCTGCTTTTGGGTATAGTGGTCAAAAGTGTTCTGCTTGTTCACGGGTTATTGTTTTACAACCTATCTATGATGCTTTTGTAGAAAGGTTGGTGGAAGCTACGAAGTCTTTAAACATTGGTGAAGCGGAGTTACCCAGTACCCAAGTCGGTCCGGTGATTGATGGCAATGCACGCGATCGCATTTTAGAATATATTGAGATTGGGAAAAAAGAAGCTAGTTTAGCTTTGGAGTTATCTGCACCCAATCAAGGTTATTTTATCGGACCTGTGATTTTTTCTCAAGTTCCTCCAGATGGGGTTATTGCACAGCAGGAAATTTTTGGTCCTGTTTTATCGGTGATTCGTGCTAAGGATTTTAGGCAAGCTTTGGAAATTGCCAACTCCACAAATTACGCTTTAACGGGTGGTATTTATTCTCGGACACCTTCCCACATTGAACAAGCACAAGCAGAATTTGAAGTAGGTAATTTGTATATTAACCGCAATATTACCGGGGCAATTGTGTCCCGTCAACCTTTTGGCGGTTTTAAACTTTCTGGTGTAGGTTCAAAAGCAGGTGGTCCAGATTATTTATTGCAGTTTTTAGAACCAAGGAGTATTACGGAGAATATTCAACGTCAAGGTTTTGCACCAATAGAGGGTAATGAATAATTAATTTGTGGGGGTTTAGCAATGCTAAACCCGATAGATTATCAATATCCCCGACTTCTTTAAGAGATTGGGGATATAAAATTAAGATGATGTGAGTTTAATTATAAATTGATCAAAATATCTGCTTATCTCATTAACCAAAATATTATAATTCAAGTCAGAAAAATCAATATCTTGATTAGCTAGTTGAGTAGTAAGTTTAATAGTTAATTCTTTCGTATGTTGTAAAGCAATACTTAAAACTTAACGTGATATAGCAAGAGACTTACATTCTGTAAAACAACTATTGATATAATTATCATCTAAAGTTACCTTTTCAGCTAAAATTGCATATATTATATAGCGTATAATAGTTACAATATCTCGCTTGACAACAGCAATTTTTTTTTCAGATTCTAGCTGATTTTGTATTTCGACTGATTGAGTAGAAATAGAATCTAAGAGATATTTTAATGAATAATTAACTAGAATGTCTTTTTTATTGGTAATATTGGTAATGATTTCCATACGCTGTCTGTAATATAGAAAACGAATCTGGTAAAATTCCAGAGAGTTGCAAAAACCATGACTTAAATGACTAGGAAAGTAAATCAACAAAAATGAGGTAGGTTTGACTACAGAAAAAAATTCTTTATAAGAATCTGATAATTTTTCAAGAGAAGTTTGAAGAGAAGGTTCAATATATTCAAATTTTCTAGTAAGAACATAGTCTAATTTAAAAGATTTTGCACAAGCTAATTGTATAGATTGTTCAAAATCTTTAAGATGATAGGAATAAGCTATTTCTAAAATTTTATCATCAATAATGCAAACTTCCATTACAGATCGAATTTCAGATATTGCCTCCCAAGCAATCTCAAACCCTACGTTATCTCTGCCAACATCAAAAATTTTATTGAGGGTTGTAAGTGTTACATAACCCTCTATTTGTTTAGCCTCAATCAATTCCCAAATTTTTGATGAATCTTCTACAAATGGTTCTCGTTCGAGCAAAATATCTAGAAGAATATCATCATCTAATAAAACCTTTTTGATCATGAGTGTTGCTCTCAATGCTAATTTCCACGTTTAGCAACTTCGGTATTATTAGAATTATATTGTTGATCTTTTTGTTCTTCAGACTTGAATAGTCCGCGTACTCGTTTTAGGTGTGGTAAATTTTCTGCTCTTTCTTCTGTTACCTCTATAACTTCGGGAAGTAAATGTGCAACACCAAGTAATTTTCCTAGATGGGATGTTTTCAGAAAAGCTTGTCTTTGAGCATGAGTCATTATCTCTTTTGACCCTGCCATTATTTCCTCACTACTCATATAGCTTGGGTTTTCCCCATCTTGTTTCATGTCGCTGACAAAATTCTGCTGCTGCGGTTCGTGAAAATCTGAATACATATAAATCTTCTCCACTAGCAGTGCTGCGTGAAAAACCAAGATACTCCATTTGTACCTTATCTCTATAGTATGGCACAGCTTTATCCAAAGATTCCAGCCAAACGAAAGATTCAACTGGTGTGACTTGACAAAACTCAAAAGCAACCTTTGTTGCATACCAAATCAACCATATAACTTCCAATAGTAGTCAATTTGCTTTACACCTTTCTGATACTTACTTTATAATTTCAAAATTATACCTTTATATCTGAGTCTTTCACAAAAAAAATCAAGATTTATAATAAATTAAGCGGTTAATGGATATTAATTATGACTCCTAAAACATCTGTTGCCAATTCCATACAAAATCTAAATCAAATTATTCAACCAATTATTGGCGAAACTTGTCATCAAGTTAGATTTAGTTATGGGGATGAATTACGGTTACATTTTGGTGAAATGAAACCTTATAATCATCCTAAATTAAAACATTTACGCAAAGGAAGCTGGCGACTTAATACCAGGGCAACGCCTTGGTATTTAATGCATAATAATATGTTTTTATTTCTTCCTGCACCAGAATTAACTACAGATCATGCTCAAATAATTTTACAAGATTTAGAAAACAAAAAACTAACTAATTTTGTCATTGATCCTAATAATTTTGAACTAACCTTATCCTTTGAAAAAGGTTACGAACTTGTTTTAAAACCAGATTTAGAAGATGATTCTGGTCTTGCTTATTGGGAATTAATAATGCCAAATGAGCAAATTTTGATCGTTGGTCCTGGAATGTTTTGGGAATGTAAATCAATTCATGAAAGTGCTTAATCAGCATATCCTGATTCTGACAAAATCATCATCATGAGATTTAATTAATAATTCAATAACAAAGGATGGGTAATATGCCCATTCCATAATTGAGGCTTTCAATATTGTAGAGTTTTTCACAGATACACCTATAAGCTTTTACTTTTCAATCATAATGTCATTTTTTACCAGCGTCTAGATAAAAACAAGCAAAATTTACTCAAACTTTATATACCTGTGCGCCTTTACATCGCTTTTACTTATTGTCGCGAATGGGCGCTAAACAAAAATGCTAACATTCTCAAGATAGATATCTTCTCTCTTGAAGTATGCAACAATAAAAGTAGCAACAAATGTAAAAAAAATTGAACCCGTTTTTTATTCTTAACTACTGACTGCTGTAAGGGTTTAGCAGTGCTAAACCCCTACTCCTGTAACTCCTGTACTCCTTTACTTTTGTAACTCCTATCCCCAGGAGGTAATACTTATGATAGATACAGATATAAGAATTGTTTCTTTAATTCCTAGTGCGACGGAAATTGCTGCTACACTGGGTTTACAAGATGCTATTGTCGGGCGATCGCACGAATGTGACTATCCCCCAGAAATTTCTCATCTTCCAGTTTGCACACAAGCACGGTTAAATGGTAAAGCTCCTAGCAATATCATTCATGATCAAGTAAACAAGATATTACAATCTGCTTTGAGTATTTACAACATCAAATTAGATGTTTTAGAGAAATTGCAACCTACCCATATTCTTACTCAAGCTCAATGTGATGTCTGTGCAGTCAGCTTACCAGAAGTAGAGAAAGCTGTCACCCAACTGACCCACAGTTCACCGCAGATTATCTCTTTACAACCTAACACACTGCGGGATGTGTGGGGTGACATTGAGAGAATAGGTCAAACCTTTGGAGTAGATTCAGTAAAATTACTGGAGAATTTAGAAGCAAGAGTAAAAATTTGTAACCGGAAAATTCAAGGACTGTCTGTAGCAGAAATGCCTACAGTTGCTTGTATCGAGTGGACTGATCCGGTGATGACGGCTGCAAATTGGATACCTGAGTTAGTTAATTTGGCAGGTGGACAAACCTTGTTTAGTGTTACGGGTAAACCTTCTGCTCACATCAACTGGGAAACCTTGGTTGCTACTAACCCCGATGTAATTATTTTTATGCCCTGCGGCTTTAATTTACAACGGACTCAGGAAGAAGCGAAATTATTAACTCAGCGTCCAGAGTGGGAAAAACTGCACGCTGTCAAAGCTGGCAGAGTTTTCATCACTGATGGTAATGCTTATTTTAACCGACCTGGACCGCGTTTAGTTGATTCTGTGGAAATTTTAGCAGAAATATTGCACCCAGAAATATTTGATTATGGTTATCAAGGTACTGGGTGGCAAACTTTACACAAGTAAGAAGAGTATTTAGGGCTTGCTGAATAAAGACAAAAGCCTGATAAATCAAAGGTTTGAGGCTCATAAAAAAGACGGTAGGTGCTTTCGTTATAGCGTCTTGAGTCTAAAAAACCTTGCACTTTTGTGGGCAGCCAGAGATGAAAAAATGTTTTTAATTCTCCTCCTGACTCCTGACTCCTAACTCCTGACTCCTGACTCCTATGCCATCACGAAAAGACTTTCTCAGCAACCCCTATTTAAGAGAGCAAATAATCATGAAACTCTGACTACAAAAGGGTTTTACTCCCGACTCCCGACTCCTGTACGGGCGAAGTAGGGGCGAAGTAGGGGCGAAGCATTGGGAAAATAGGCTGTTCATAAAATTGATAATTGCTCCCCCGAATGCTTCGCCCTTACGACTCCCGACTCCTGCTATAATATTCTAATTTCGATTTGGTGCAAGCGTGGACCGCTAACTGAGACTATAGTAAATTCTAGATTTTCATAGTTGAATATTTCCCCTTTGGCGGGTATTCTTTGCAACTGATAAAGTAAAAAGCCACCCAAGGTTTGATATTCTCTGGCTAAGGGTAAATTAATATGTAAAACTTCATTTAGTTCTTCTAGATTTATCTGTGCTTGCACTAAAAATGTTTGTTTTTCTGACATTTGCACCAGCAAATCATCAGTAACTGCTGGTTCACCTGCATTACCAATAATTTCAGCAATTACATCTTGAATTGTCACTATTCCCACAGTAGCGCCAAATTCATCAACAACAATCACCATCGCCAGTTTTTCTTGCTGCATCATGGGCAATAATTCGCTCAGAAGTGTCTGTTCTGGGACAAACCGGGGGGGACGCATCCAAGGGTAAATTTGTGTTTCTAAGGTCATTTTACCGATGGATAGGGGTTGTGCTAAATCTTGAAAATAAACAATACCACGAATGTCATCTAAAGATTCACCAATGATGGGATAGCGAGAATGTCCAGTAGATGTCATTTCTTGTAATAATGTTTGAAAAGTAGCATCTTCTGGTAAAGTAATAATGTTGGTGCGGGGAATCATTACATCTTGGGCGGTAATTTCTCCAAACTCAAAGACATTATTTAACAGTTCTCTTTCTGATAATTCTAAACCTGTTGATTCCCGTTCTGTTGATATAATTAATTGTAATTCTTCAGGTGTAACTGGAGGTCTCCAACTTTGACCTGTGTATTCAATGCCAAATAATTTTAACAGGTAACGAGTTGATTGGTTGAGAATCCAAATTACTGGACTGAAAAATCGGACTATAGCTTTCACAGAAGGACCCAAAAACCTGGCCAGTTTTTCGGAATACAACATGGCCACTGATTTAGGAAATAATTCTCCTAAAACTATTTGTAAATAGGCAAGTAAGAAAAAGGTAATGGGAATTGATAGAGAATGAGCCAGAAAATTACTCAAATTCCCCGGTAAAGGCCAGGACTGTAACCATGCGTTTACTATGACGACAATGCTATTTTCTCCAATCCAACCTAATGCCAAACTAGAGAGGGTAATCCCTAATTGGGCAGTAGATAGCAACCTGTCAATACTACGTTGTAACATTTCTACAGCGATCGCAGGTATATCACCAGCCTGAACTAGCTGATGGATGCGAGTTCGCCGTACTGTCACCATTGAAAATTCTGCGGTGACGAAAAATGCATTAATCGCTATCAGCAGTAGCACTGACAACAATTTAAACCCTATATCTGTCCAAATTAACTGAGAAAAAGCACTCACCTCTCTAGCTCGTGTCAAAAAATTTTGGATTTTGGATTTTAGATTTTAGATTTTAGATTGACCCCATATTGGCTAAAGTTTAAACTATCTACAGTCAGGGGTTTGTTTTCAATCTGAAATTTTGAATATTGGGTTCAAAATCCAAAGGCGAAAACCTAAAAGTCCTGCTACTAA
Organism: Sphaerospermopsis torques-reginae ITEP-024; assembly: GCF_019598945.1. Taxonomy (NCBI): domain Bacteria; kingdom Bacillati; phylum Cyanobacteriota; class Cyanophyceae; order Nostocales; family Aphanizomenonaceae; genus Sphaerospermopsis; species Sphaerospermopsis torques-reginae. Next base: position 1,094,082 of record NZ_CP080598.1, read on the forward strand.
CCTTCAACATTATGGTTATACTAAAACGCTAATAATAGCATTTCTATTTTTCCACAGGAATATCGGATACCTGCAATTTCAGCTTTTGGGCAGGATAATCTGTTAACGCCAGTGATACGCTGCTCACATCATCTAGTAAAGCTGTAGGAATGCTGATTGTACCGGTAAAGGTTGGACCTTTACCTGGTAATTCGGCGGGCAACCCCTCTGTGATGGCGCTCAATGTTCTACCTTTATCATCTGTGACATCTAGAAAACTATACAAGAACCTAACAGTATCATTAGCTTGATTCTGCATTTTGACTCTTAGTATTAAATCACCACCAGAATAACGAACCGATTGTACAGACATTGTTACGCCTTCGCTCTCAGCTACAACCGGAAATCCTGGTTCTAGTTTTTCTTCTGCCACTTCTTCTGGCTTTTGGGCAGCTTCAGATTTTTTGGCTGTGATTTCTTCTTCTTCCTCTCGTTTTTTTGCCTTGTTATCAGTTTTATTATCTTGAATCCGCGCTTTTACAGCTTTGATAATATCTTCCTCTTTTAATAAATTTACTCTGTCCGATTCGGCATTATTATTCCTATTGCTGGCAAATTTGCTAGTGGGGCGACCATCTGGTGACGAAACACCTTTGAGAGCAGAACTTCCCATCGAAAAACCCAAAAATGCGCTCACAGAACCTGCTCCCAGCATTAGGGTTAACAAAATCAACGTCAGAACTACAGTGGAATTTATTTTCATCGCTGACAAGCTATTACAGAAAAAAACATAGTCTATATATTAGTCAAGAAAAGCAGGGACTGGGGACTGGGGACTGGTGACTGGGTAAGAGTTTTCCCAACCACCAATTACCAATTACCAATTACCAAACCTAAACTAAAAATTTTTTTAATTATGCGTCAGATGGTAAAATCATGCTATACTCATAGATGTGTGTTTGTCCAAATGCCAAAAATAGGTTGCTCAAGCTACAATCATAACAGAGAGTTGAGCTTAAAGCCTACTTAAACAGAAGACAAATCTAACACAACAAGCGCCTTTGGCCGATTGGGGAGGCAACGAACTCATAATTCGTCTTCAGGCTGGTTCGATTCCAGCAGGGCGCATTTAATGAAAACCTATATATGATAAGTTTTTTGGATTTGGTGAGTAGTTACTTAACTACCTAATTTCCGTTAATTGCCACTTTTTTACTCTCCCTAGCTATTCCCTGTGCAGCACAATGGGGCGTGATATTTTACTTAGGATTATGATTAAGTAATTATCGTAACTTAATATCATACCATGCAACCAACATCCAAAACAGGCGTAACATTCATTACTACTGGAACTATCACAGGTGCGGGTATCTCCTCCACAGTGGGAGGTATGGGAATTGCTGGAAGCTTTGGTGCAGTGGGAATAGGTGCAACTGCTGTTACTGCTGCGGGTGGGGTTGTGGGTGCTGCTCTCTACGGTGCATTTACAGGTATAACCACAGGTGATCAAGCCCCTTTTAGCACAATGGGAATAGGTGCTATTGGTGGTTTTGGTTTTTCGCAAATTGTTGGTAGCATAGGATTTGTAGCACCTAAAATTGGTTTAGCCTATGGTATTGGTGCTGCATCAATGACGGGAATAGGTGCGGTTTTGGGACTTGCTGCTTATGGCGTTTTTAAAGTATTAGATAATTCTCAATTTAAAGAAACTCCCATGCAAGTTTTTGAACGCATGGAAACAAAAGTTGTAGAAATGGATTATTACAATGCGGCATTATTAGAGTTAGATTTATTCTTATCCGGTGATGATATTAACCAAAAATTTGCAGATTTAGAAATGGAGGATGAGTTAGAAAAATTCAAGGCTAAAATAAATGATAAGTCAAATTATCAAAGTCCTCAATTTGAAAATCAACAACTTGAAAATCAACAACTTGAAAATCAACAACTTGAAAATCAACAACTTGAAAATCAAAATATATCTTTGAATAACCACTTACCTGAAAATTGGCAATGTGTAAAAACCTTAAAAGGACATTTTGCCAAGGTTAACGCAGTAGCTATTCATCCCGATGGTAATAGTTTAATTAGTGGTAGCGATGATAAACAAGTTATTTGGTGGGACTTAAAAACAGGAAAAATTTTATATAATTTTGTCGGACAAGGAGAAGCAGTTTTATCAGTTGCTATTAGTCCCGATGGTAAAGAGATAATTATCGGTAGTGTAGACCGAAAAATTAGCAGTTGGCAATTAGAAACTAAAAGATTTAACCGGACATTTTATTATTTAAATAATACTTACAGTCATCATGGTTTTGTGAATGCAGTCGCTTACAGTGGAGATCACAGAATTATTGTTAGTGGAAGTACAGATACAAAAATTATCATTTGGGGACGTTATACCGGAGAATACAAACGCATTTTAAATGAACATACAGCAGCAGTCTTAGCTATTGGTATTAGTCCTGATAATAAGACTTTAGTTAGTGGAAGTGCTGATAAAACTATTAAAATTTGGAATTTACAAACTGGTGAGCAAAGGTTTATTATCAATGAACATTTAGCAGAAGTAAATACATTAGCTATTACTCCCGATGGTAAAATTTTGATTAGTGGAAGTAGGGATAAAACTATTAAAATTTGGAATTTACAAACTGGAGAATTACACCGCACTTTTATTCAACATTCTACAGAGGTTTTAGCTATTGCTATTCATCCAGATGGTAAAACTATTGCTAGTAGTAGTCAAGACGGAATTATCAAACTTTGGAATTTACAAAATGGGGAAATTTTAGAAACTCTTTCTGGGTTTAGTCCTTTGGTATTTTCACCCGATGGTAAAATGCTTGTCAGTGGTGGTAAAAGTGGAACAATCAAAATTTGGCAACAGCTAAAAAATCGGGAAAATGTAATTTTAACTGGGGAATGGTGGGAAATTTTAGGAGTTGATAAAAATGCTCATGGTGAAGATGTAAAAATTGCCTACCGAAAATTAGCGAGACTATATCATCCTGATATTAACAATACGGATACTGCTAAAGCTGCAATGCAAGCAATTAATCAAGCTTATCAACATTTTCAGAGGTTTGTTAATGTTAACAGGGGTTGATTAATCTGATTTAAAAATTCAAGAGTAATATAGGGTAATATGTAGTTAATGTGACAGAATTTACGAAAAATAGCAGTATGAGATATTATGATTCATGTCTGGTAGATTTGTGGTGAATTTAGCAGCATGAGCTAGTTATTTGTGATTTGGTTTGATGATTGGGTTATAACGTTGAAATTTTCCAGAAAATTGACATTTTAAATTTTTTAATGATCTATATTGCATATTGCGAAAAAACGTTATAAATTGTTAAGTTAAAGGGGAATAATTTAACCAGCAGTTGCAAACAGTCAATCATTGTGAAGTAAATATACTGTAAGGGGTTGGAACTTCATTATTACGATCCTAAAACAGCATGAGGGGTATGTTTTTGTTTGTAAAAGCACTATCCTAGATTTTCTTATGGGATAATGCGGAATCTCAAAATATATCTTGTATATTTTGCTGTAATTTTTCTGATGAATATTTTTTGTATTGTTTGATGTGAATAGCTAGAACACCGATTCATTAATCGTCAGGGAGAAGCATTCGGACAGAATATGAACTGGTTTCAGCGATAGGTTATTACCCGAATGCTTCGCCCCTACAAGGTAAAAATAAATTACCTAGCATTACTGAATAGACGCTCTAGATTCTAGATAATTGATCAAAAGCAAATTAACTAATTATGACCTGAGTAATTTGCTGAGAATCAGTAATTGTAACTGATTTTGTTTGAGGATTGCTACTAATGATTGTTATTTGCTACTGCTCAAGTTATATGCTGCTGAACATAGCAAATACTCATGAGAAATAAAGGCGCATTCACCACAAATTCACTATCTCAATGGAGTTATTCTGGCGATGCAACTAAATGAATTAAGTACAAGTGAAACTACAAGTGAAACTACAAGTGAAACTATAGAAAACGAGGCATGGCAAGCATTAGAAAATTCAATACTTTACTATAAAGGTCGTCCTATTGGTACGTTAGCGGCTTATGATCCATCCGTAGAAGCATTGAATTATGACCAATGTTTCATTAGAGATTTTGTTTCTTCAGCGTTGATTTTTCTGATTAAAGGTAGAACCGATATTGTCAAAAACTTCTTGGAAGAAACATTAAAATTACAGCCTAAAGAAAAGGCGTTGGATGCTTATAAACCAGGTAGAGGTTTGATTCCAGCCAGCTTTAAAGTTGTGACTATCAATGGGGAAGAATTTCTAGAAGCTGATTTTGGGGAACACGCGATCGCCAGAGTCACACCTGTTGATTCTTGTTTATGGTGGCTGATTTTATTACGTGCTTATGTAGTCGCTACCAATGATTATGAATTAGCTTATCAACCGGAATTTCAAACAGGTATCCGGTTAATTATGGAAATCTGTTTGGCAAATCGTTTTGATATGTATCCCACTTTATTAGTTCCCGATGGCGCGTGTATGATTGATAGACGCATGGGAATTTATGGACATCCTTTAGAAATTCAAGTGCTATTTTTTGCAGCTTTGCGAGTAGCGCGAGAGCTATTAATTTGTCAAGGTAATCAAGATATCATTGAAGCTATAGATAATAGATTACCCTTGTTATGTGGGCATATTCGCAAACATTATTGGATAGATATTGCTCGGTTAAATGCCATTTATCGCTTCAAAAGTGAAGAATATGGTAAAACCGCCGTCAATCTTTTCAATATTTATGCAGATTCTTTACCTTATTATGAATTAGATAAATGGCTACCAAAAAAGGGTGGTTATTTTGCCGGAAATGTGGGTCCTTCACAGTTTGATACTCGGTTCTTCACCCTGGGAAATTTAATGGCTGTAATTTGTGATTTATCCACAGAAGAACAATCACAAGCAATTATAAATTTAATTGAAAAAAGATGGGAAGATTTAGTAGGAGATATGCCTATGAAAATCTGTTATCCTGCCTTACAAGGTGAAGAGTATCGAGTAGTTACCGGATGCGATCCCAAAAATATCCCCTGGTCATATCATAATGCAGGAAGTTGGCCAGTTTTGATGTGGATGTTAGCCGCAGCAGCAGTAAAAACCAACAAAGCACAGTTAGCAAAAAAAGCAATTGAAATAGCTCAAGCAAGATTGAGTAATGATGAATGGCCAGAATATTATGATGGCAAAAAAGGTAGACTAATTGGTAAACAAGCAAGGAAATATCAAACCTGGACTATTGCAGGATATTTATTAGCTAAAGAACTAATGGATAATCCTGATTGTTTACCATTAATTAGCTTTGATAAATTACCCCCAGAAACAATTTCTAGAGCTTGTGAATTTGAAGTGGGTAATTTAGATTCTTATATGAATTTATAAATCGTAGGGTGGGTTAGCGTCTGTGTTACCCACCTTTATTTGTAGATCCCCCTCAATCCCCAAAAGGGGGACTTTGATTAATTTCCCCCCTTAATAAGGCTCACAGGGGTAGGTTTTTAATATTATCTGTTAAGGCAGGACCTGGAAGACAAGGAGGGAAAGTAGACAAGGAAGATTTTATACAAAAAATGGTCTGTTGAGCGTCGGTTTTTGTGACCAATTGTACATTATTTGCACGGGTTTCCTCCCTTGTCCACTGTTCTTCCTTGTCCCCCAAGTCTTGCCCTCACGACAATGTAAAATACCTACCCTTGTGAGAAGGGGGGATCTCGATTAATTTGGCTACTTCTCATATATCCTTTCAGCCATTGACGGAAATTATCATGGTAGAGGCTATAAACGGTTACATTAGAGATAATTTCTACCCGCAAAAACTCAAACCAAGCTTCAAATTGGTTCTTCAGTACATAGTATGCTAAATTATTAGAATAAAAAATCTAAATCAGATGAAGAAGAATATCAAAACCATTGATATAGTTGACTTGGGAGACCAAATTGTTGTTGACTGTAAGAGAGAATGTTAAAAATTGGGTGAATTTACAGTCATGAATAGAAAACCGGGAATTAAAATCTTAACAGAGCTTCTGGATATAAAGGATATCAAAGTAATTTCACATCGTCAACATGAAGGGATAGGAATAATATTACAGGTCGAAGCAAATAAAAAAGAAAGTATATGTCCTCGTTGTGGAACAAAAAGTCAGAGATTACATCAGAATCATAGGCATATAGTCAAAGACTTACCGTGGGGAGAAAAACCAGTATATTTAGAAATAAATAGACGACAATTTAAATGTGAAAAATGTCAAAAACCTTTTAGTGAAAATTTGGATTTCATAGGTACAAGAAGAACATATACCAAAAGACTAGCACGTCAGATAATCAAAGAGGTGTTAGATAATGATATCAACAGTGTAGCATCTAAGGGAGTAGTGACGACAGAAGAAATAGAAAGGATGTTGAAAGATGCGGAATCGGAATTAATAGAATCAAAACCATCAGCAGTAAAAAGATTAGGAATAGATGAAATAGCCTTAATTAAAGGACAGGGGAAATATTGTGCAGTATTAATAGATTTAGATAAATCTGAACTACTGGCGATTTTACCTAGTATAAAACAAGAAGATATCAGGAAAGTGCTGATGGAATGGGGGTCACAGGTGCTAGAACAAATAGAAGAAGTGAGTATAGATTTATGGCAAGGATATAAAAATCTAGTTACAGAAATGATGCCCAATGCTCAAGTAGTGGCAGATAGATTTCATGTAATTGTACAAATAAACAAAGAATTAGATATAGCCAGAAAAAGAGAGAAAAGAAATGTGGAGAATGCCATTAAAAGTTCAAAAAATGAACAAGAGAAAGTAGAGAAAGAGAAAATATTAGAGGGGTTAAATAAAAGTAAATATGTGTTGTTGAAGAACGGTGAAGACTTAAATCATGAGCAAAAAATCAAGCTCAATCAAGTAAAAAAAGTCTCCCCCTCTTTGAAAATAATGTACGAATTAAAAGAGAAAATTCGGCGAATTTTTGACAAAACTCAGGATTGGTTAAAGGGTCTATATAAACTTAGTATATGGTTGCTAAGAGCTAGAAATCATTATCCTACCAGCCATAACACCATTGTCCGTTGGTTAGATGAAATTATTGCCTACTTTGATCATCGTACAACTAGCGGTGTTGTTGAAGGTATCAATAACAAACTCAAGTTGATTAAACGTTCTGCTTATGGATTTAGAAATTTTAGTAATTTCCGAGTTAGATGCTTACTCAGTTGGAGATTTAAATATTAGTTTAGCATACTATGTACTGAAGAACCACTAAAAATTCAATCATAATTGATGTAAAAATATCCAATTAATGAATTGAAAATAGTCGGTTTTAACCGACTTCCGCTATGAGACAGAGAATTTATTCCCTGGCTGACTATCTATGCTACTATAAAGTAGGAAAAATATAATTACCATTTGGTAATACCATGCAATCTGAAAAAATTTCCATTTCCTTACCATCCCCTTTATTGCAGTTTATTGAAAATTACAAATTAACTAAAGGTTGTAAATCTCGTTCAGAAGTGATTGAACTAGCTATAGAACTATTGCGTTATCAAGAGTTAGAACGAGCTTACCAAGAAGCAGCAACGGAAATTAACTCAGAATGGGATGTAACTGTAGGGGATGGACTCAGTGATGAAACGTGGTGAAATATATTTTGCAAATCTCAGTCCCGCAATAGGTTCAGAAATGGATAAACGTCGTCCTGTACTTATTGTTAGCCATGATGCTAATAATAATGCTTCTACTACGGTAACGATTTTACCCATTACATCTAATACCAGTCGTATATATCCTTTTGAGGTTTTATTAAATCCAGAAGATTCTGGTTTATCTAAACCTTCTAAGGTGCAAGCGCAACAAATAAGAACAATTTCTAAACAGCGCATTTTGGGAGATGTCGTCGGGTGTTTAAATCAAGATTTGATAGATTTAGTAAATGATGCTATTAAGTTACATTTAGCTTTGGAGTAGCAGATATTAAAACTATTTTCTTCTAACTTTTTGGTTTTACTGAATTTAATTTTATATTTTAATAATGGTGTAAGTATTCCATGTCTAACCCCCGTCAAGCTGCATTTACCGCCCTCAAAGAAGTACACAAAGGAGCTTATACTGATGTCGCTCTAGATCGTGTATTACAAAAGTATAAATTACCCGACAATGACCGTCGCTTAATGACAGAATTAGTCTATGGTAGTGTGAGAAGACAACGCACTTTAGACGCTATTATTAATCAACTGGCTACGAAATCAGCACTCCAACAACCACCAGACCTGCGGACAATTTTACATCTGGGTTTATATCAACTCCGTTATCAAGAAAAAATTCCTGTTTCTGCTGCTGTAAATACTACCGTAGAACTAGCAAAAACAAATGGGTTTTCTGGTTTAACTGGTTTTGTTAATGGTTTTTTACGTCAATATTTACGCCTTTTAGAAACATCCTCAGAACCATTAAAATTACCAGAAAATCCTGTAGAAAGATTAGGAATTTTATATAGTTTTCCAAATTGGATCATTGAAGTTTGGTTAAAACAATTAGGTTTTGAGGAAACAGAAAAACTCTGTCAATGGATGAATCAAACACCGACTATTGATTTAAGAGTAAATATTCTTAAAAGTGACTTAGAACAAGTAGAATCAACTTTTAAAGATGCTGGTATTTTAGTCAGAAAAATTCCCCATTTACCCCAAGGTTTAAGATTAATTAGTAGTACCGGAGCGATTCAAAATTTACCCGGTTTTCAAGATGGTTGGTGGTGTGTGCAAGATAGTAGCGCCCAGTTAGTTGGTCATTTGCTTGACCCCCAACCTGGTGAGGTGATAATTGATGTCTGTGCAGCACCAGGAGGAAAAACTACCCATATTGCAGAGTTAATGGGGGATAAGGGCAAAATTTACGCTTGTGATAAAACTGCTTCTCGTTTACGCAAACTTACTGAAAATGCTCAACGTCTCAATTTACAATCTATCGAAATCTGCACGGGGGATAGCCGCACTTTTACCCAATTTCACAACATCGCGGATCGTGTATTATTAGATGCTCCCTGTTCTGGTTTGGGTACTATGCACCGTCACGCCGATGCGCGTTGGCGACAAACTCCCGCCTCTGTGCAGGAATTAGCCCAAATTCAAAAAGAGCTATTATCACATACTGCTAATTTTGTCAAGCCGGGAGGGGTTTTAGTTTATGCAACTTGTACACTGCATCCACAGGAAAACGAAGAGGTTATTTCTAAGTTCTTAGCAGAAAATTCTGATTGGCAAATTGAACATCCCAGCTTTGATTTTCTTAATATTTCTCACCCTGGGTGGTTGAAGGTATGGCCTCATCAACAAGACATGGATGGTTTTTTCATGGTGCGTTTAAGAAAAACCAAGGATTCCGAGTGAATACTTTTTACCATTGTACCATTTAACCAAAGCCCGAATCTATGAGAAGAGGCAACAATGGTTAGTAATTCTCATGTTAAAAATCTAGTTAAAATCCTGATTGGAGCAGCTTGGATTGATGGTAGAATCCAGCCAGAAGAAAGACAATATCTGCGGGAAATAGCTCAGGCTAAGGGTTTAGCCACTGATCCAGAGATTAAACCTTGGTTGTATGAATTAGTACCAGTCAAACCAAATCAATGTTATGAATGGGTGAAAGAATATTTAGGCGATCGCCCTAGTTTAGAAGAATGTGAAACTCTGATTGAAGCTATCAGTGGATTGATTTACAGTGATGGTGAAGTAGCCATTGAAGAAGCTAAACTACTCACCACATTAGAGGAGTTGAGTAAATCCCATGATTCTACTCAACCCATTTACACCCCACTGTTAAAACAGATTCAAAAACTTTACCGCCGCTGGGTGGATGTGCAGAATTAGGTAATGGAGACTGGGGACTGGGGACTGGGGACTGGGAAATATCTTCTCTGTTTCCTCTTCACTGTCACCTGTCACCTGTCACCTGTCACCTCTTCCTTCTGCCTTCTATGACTCTTTATCCACCTTGGGTACAAAATCAGGACGTTCTTTGCTTTCCCAACCTGCGGGACGTTTTGAGTTGTACCAAGCGATTGAACCGATGGTGACAGCCGCAATAAAACCAACTACATACACTAAAGTAAAAGCTAATGGAAAATGATTACCGGCTGCGACTGGTGCTGCTGTTTCAAGTAATAAATTCATGAGTATATTATCCTACCGTTCATAACACTTCTTTACAAAGTATAAAACGAGTTGACCATCTACATCTGTCACCAGTGGGAAATATTACTCACCAGAGGAGGAAGAAGAAGATGAAGAACCAGGTTTAAGGCGTTCTCTCCAGGAAGGTTTGGACGGGGAAGATCCAGAGGAATTATTGTTTACAGGGGGAGCAGAATTTGAATCTTGGCTGCGGTTTCGTCTTCTAGAACGAGATGATTCTGCACCAGAATTATTCCCTGATTGAGAATCAAAGCGCCTCCGTCTTCTGGAAGTGGACTCTTCTTGTTGTCGGTAACGTCGTCTACGTCTTGAAGTGTAGTTTGATTGCTGTTCTACTTCAGAATAAGAGCTTCTGCGTCTGCGTCTGCGTTTGGTTGATGAATCATCATCATCCTGATCTGATTGTTGATCATTAGATGCAACAGATGCAACGGAAGTATTAACAATTTTTTTCGGTTTGATGGGTTGGGCTTTGATCGTACCTTTGCGATTTTCTAATTTAGGTCGTTCAGGAAACTTTTCTACTGGCATTCCTTCTACTGCTGTTTCCATAAATTCATGCCAAGTATAAGCGGCGCTGGTGCTACTACCATTAGTAGGGCGGTTATTGTCATTACCTAGCCAAACTCCGGCAACTACTTGGGGAATATAGCCTATAAACCACAAATCACGGGCTTCGTCAGATGTACCAGTTTTCCCTGCTACCTGTCTATCATTTAATTGGGCAGCCCCACCAGTACCATTTCTGACTACATTCCGTAGCATCCAAGTCATGATGGCGGCGCTATCGGCATCTAAAGCCCGTTGAGGTCGGAAATCAGCGGACCAAATCACATCACCCTGACGGTTGAGGATGCGACGAATTCCATGCGCTTCTGTATGTAAACCTTGGGTAGCAAAAGAACCATAAGCACTGGTTAATTCTAGGAGATTGACTTCGTTAGAACCAAGTGCTAAAGAGTAGGTAGGCTTGAGTTCCGATTTAATCCCCATATCCTGTGCTAGTTTAATGGTTGGCTCATATCCCACATCTATTAATACCTTGACTGCAATTGTATTAATAGAACGGGTAAGAGCATCTTTGAGATTCATTGAGCCATAGAATTTTTCATTGTAGTTTTTTGGTTCATAACCATCAATGACTAATGGTGCATCTACGTAGCTATCATAGGGACTTTTTCCTGTAGCGATCGCCGCCCCATAGACAAAACCTTTAAATGTTGATCCTGGTTGTCTTTTTGCTTGAGTTACACGATTAAACTGGGTTTTACCAAAATCCTTACCTCCTACCATTGCTTGAATTTCCCCGGTGCGGGGATCAATAGCTACTAAAGCGGCTTCTTGAAAATTTGCCCAACTACCTTGAGTTCTCAGAGTTTTAGCCACTGCTGCTTCTGCCGCCTTTTGCCAAGTTGGGTTTAAGGTAGTTTCTACTACTAACCCTCCTGCTGCTAACACATCAGGCTGAACATATTTTGGTAATTCCTGCTGAATGTAGGAAGTAAAGTAAGGAAACTCAACTTGAAAGCGTCTGGGTAAATTGCTATTTACTGTGAGTGGTTCTTGAATAGCTGCTTGCTGTTGCTCTGGTGTAATTACGCCATCGTCCAACATTCTTTGTAACACCCGATTTCGCCTTTCTATAGCTAATTGAGGATTTTTATTTGGGGCGTAAATGTTGGGAGCAGGAGCAAGTCCAGCAATGGTGGCCATTTCTGATAAAGTCAGTTGATCCACGGATTTACTAAAGTATACCCAAGCGGCATCTGCTACACCATAAGCACCAGAACCCAAATAGACTAAATTCAGGTAACGCTCTAAAATGTGGTCTTTACTGAGTTCTTGCTCCATTCTCTGAGCCAGACGCAGTTCCTTGAGTTTGCGTAACAGGGTTTTTTCCTGACTGAGAAACAGTATGCGGGCAACTTGTTGGGTAATAGTGCTACCACCTTCTACCACATCTTGCGATCGCAAATTATTCACAAATGCTCTGAGAATACCTTGAGCATCTATCCCATTGTGCTGTTGAAATCTTCTGTCTTCTGAAGCGATAAAAGCGTTCTTTAAGTTCTCTGGTATTTGTTCCAGCTTTAGCTGTTCTCTGGTTGCTTCTCCTTGCTGCTGGAGAACAGTTCCATCACTAGCTTTAATAGTCAGTGTTTGCTCTCGTATTACCGCATTCAGTTCTGATTTATCCGGTAAAGAACTGTCTATTACACTAATCCCATAATTACAGGCAATGATCCCGCCACCTAAACTGACTACACCTAAGCCTGTCCAAAACCAAAACTGCCGATAAAAAGGTTTATCACTCCTACCAAGTCTGGCAACCATCCCAGATGATAAAGTAGTCATCTGGTTAAGTAACTGCCTTGCCTTCACCAGCATAGTTGGCGGTAGGTGTTCATGTGTGGACTCCTCGTTTGTGGACTCCTCGTTTTTATGATGATTCCCAAGTGGCAAGAGCAGTTTCTCCTCAGAGCTACTTCAGTTGATTATTGATGCCGAAAGGCTCGTTTTGCTGCGCTCACAGCGTTAGATCATCATACCCCATAAATAATCAATTAATTCAGTGTAAAATTGATTTATTTCCCAAACCATTATTTCCATTGGCTTTTGAAGATGATTAAATAATTGTTGGGATATCAAAACATGGGAAAAAGTTTGTAGCTGATGCAGCAAAACTGATCCCCCGCCTCCTAGCAAGAGCATTCAGCAGCAAAAGAATGTCTAAAAAATTCGCCAGAAGTGCGATCGCTCTCGGCAGTAATATGGGTGATCCCCAAAGAACTTTAGCAGCCGCTTTAGAGACTTTAGCCCAAACTCCTGGTATTATTCTCGAAGCAAAATCCAGTTGGTATAGAACCAAAGCCGTAGGACCGCCACAGCCAGATTATTTAAATACCTGTGCCATATTGCAATTAGAAATGTCTCCACAAGCTTTATTAACCAGCTTGTTAGCAATTGAACAAAAATTTGGTCGTGTGCGTCGAGAATATTGGGGACCAAGAACCCTGGATTTGGATTTATTGTTGTATGATGACTTAATCTTAAATGAGCCAAATCTTCAGATCCCCCATCCCCGGATGCACGAGCGAGCTTTTGTCCTAGTCCCATTGGCAGAAATTGCCCCAGATTGGAGAGAACCAGTATCTGGTTGTACAATTCGGAATCTGCTGCAAGAAGTAGACCGTTCTGATGTACACTTAGTGAAAGATGAATAACCGACTATTAAATTACCATCCTTGGCAGCAGAAACACCCTGATTTCCCAACCATCCCCCGTATATATTCTGAGTATTTGCAGACAATAGAATTGGACTATGCCACTAGGTAGAGAATTACCACAGCTACTCAAGCAACGTTTGTTTCATAAAGGGCGCAAGTTTGACTTTGAAGTGAATCGTTTGCGTTTACCTAATAAATCTGAAGGAGAATGGGAGTGTATTCGTCATCCTGGTGGCGCTCTGGCTCTTCCTGTTACCGACGATGGTAAGCTGATTCTTGTCCGTCAGTATCGTTTTGCAGTTCAAGGTAGGTTGTTAGAATTTCCCGCAGGAACGGTAGAACCTAATGAAGAACCCTTGGAAACAGTGAAAAGGGAAATACAAGAAGAAACTGGCTACCGCGCTCATAAGTGGGATAAACTAGGAGAGTTTTTCTTAGCTCCTGGCTATTCTGATGAAATTATCTATGCTTTTTTGGCTAGAGATTTGGAAAAGCTGGAAACTCCCCCACAGCAAGAAGAAGATGAAGATATCGAAACTGTATTTTTGACTCCTGAACAACTAGAAACAGCTATTCGTGAAGGAGAACCTGTAGATGCAAAAACTATAGCTAGTTTTTTCTTAGCCCGTTCTTTGTTGATGTAATGGTGATATGCTGCTAGAAAAGGCACTTGCTGATGCCTACGGTACAGGTTAGGAATCTGATTCATAATTAGGGGTTGCTGAGAAAGTCTTGTCGTGATGACAGGTGACAGGTGACAGTTTCAGCTATCTGTCATCCCCAAATTTTTGGATTTCTTAGCCCCAAAATGCACAGTTTTTCAGGTCTAACCTTCAAAAATCTTGCATTTTGTTTCCTATTGTTCAGCCCCAAACCTTTGATTTATCTGGGTTTTGCCTTTATTCAGCAAGCCCTAATTAGAAATTCATAATTAATAATTAAAAAGGGTTTTATTCCCCTGTGGTGTATCCTACAGGCAATGTTTAAGTCCCTGAGTAAAGTATAAATTTAATTATGAATTATCAATTATCAATTATCAATTATCAATTATTTATCCCAGCTATGATAGAAACCAGGTTTAGTGGAAACGTCCAGAAACATAATCTCGCAAGCGATAATCAAAGTTATGGGTTATCAGTTTCTTGGTAGGTGCAAATTCTAGTAACTGCCCAATATGATTTTCATTGTAGTAGAATAAAGCTGTGAAATCTGATAAACGAGAAACTTGTTGGATGTTGTGAGAGACAAATACAATTGTTAATTCAGAACGCAAACATTCGATAAGTTCCTCAATTTTCATCGTAGAAATGGGATCAAGTCCTGCACAAAGTTCATCCATGAGGAGGACTTGCGGTTTAACTGCTAAAGCACGGGCAATACACAACCTTTGTTGTTGTCCAAAGGATAATTCTAAAGCCGATTTATGAAGTTTATTTTTGAGTTCTTCCCAGAGTTCGGCAGCTTTTAGTGCTGACTCGACAATTTCATCTAATTCGGCTTTGGGATGCCATCCGATTAATTTTACTCCATAAGTTACATTATCATAAATACTCATGGGAAAAAGATTTGGTTTACCATAAATTAAAGTAATTTGACGACGTAGGCGATTTAAGTTGACACGACGACCATAAATATTTTGACTAAAAAATTCTATTTTCCCTTCAACTTGTACTTCTCCTTCTAGTTCAATCATGCGATTGAGAGATTTCAAAAATGTGGACTTACCACAACCGCTAGGTCCCATAATCGCGGTAATTTTATTTTGGGGAATATCCATTGAGACATCTTCAATGATTTTTTGATGTCCGTAATAAAAGTTAAAATTTTTAACTCGGATGGCAGGAATTATTTTACTCATAGGGAATAGGGAATAGGGAATAGGGATTTATGTTGTGAATTAATCTAAAATCTAAAATCCAAAACCTAAAATCCAAAATCTAAAATTTAATGACTAAGAAACATAGAGCAGGAGTCAGGAGTCAGGAGTCAGGAGTCAGGAGTAAAATTAGCAATTACCAGTAATCTTAGGCCATAATCAGGGTTACAGTCTAGGATGTTAACTGGGATGTTAGCAAGAAGATGCTAATACAAGATTTGACGGGTAAATTTTCTAGACTATTTTTAACAGGACAAGAAAAAAGTGAGTTGTTTATGGTAAGACGTTTGAGTTGTATGGTTACTACTATTATTGTCTGGCATCTGTGCAGTTTTGTCACACTGGCACAAAATAAAAAACCAGAACAAATGAGGTGGTTTCCTCCGAGTCCTTTGGAAATGACTAAACCTGATCCTCTGGTGAGGAGTTCATGGAAAAAACAACCTTTAACTACTGAGGAATTGCAACAGTTGGAAACTGCACTGGATGAGTTAAACCAAGAAGCGACAAGGACTTTTCAAAGGGGAGATAAAACCGCTGCTTTTGATATTTGGAATAGAGAATTACGACTGCGGCGCTTTTTAGGTTCTTTAGCCCAGGTGCAAGTGTTATCTAGGGTGGGGGCGATCGCGTGGCAGGAAAATGAGCGTGAACAGGTAATGTATATTACCCAGCGGTTGCAAGAGATTGAAAAACAGATGTTAAAA
Organism: Sphaerospermopsis torques-reginae ITEP-024; assembly: GCF_019598945.1. NCBI lineage: Bacteria > Bacillati > Cyanobacteriota > Cyanophyceae > Nostocales > Aphanizomenonaceae > Sphaerospermopsis > Sphaerospermopsis torques-reginae. The sequence continues at coordinate 1,110,109 of NZ_CP080598.1, forward strand.
GAGAAAAGTACAGATTTGCAATTATGGCGATCGCTTGGTGAAGCTTACCAAAATGTGCGTATTCCCAAATTAGCTGTAGGTGCTTACGAGCAGATTTTAACATTGGTGAGAGAACAAAAAGATGTTAATACTGAATTAGCAACTTTAAATACTCTAGGGGAATTACATTTAAGTTGGTTTGATTATTCTCAAGCTGCTAAAACTTACGAAGAATTGCTAAATTTTGCTACTAACAGAGGTGATAGGAACAATGAATTAGCATATTTACAACAACTAGCTTATATTTATGAACAGGGGAAACAACCCCGACAAGCGATCAATGTTTTGAATAAGTTAGCGGCAATTTATAATAGAAATAAGAATCTTACTCAAGTGCCGGCTTTAAAAATCAAAATAGCAGAAAATTATCAATCTTTGATCAGAGAAAATCCCAATTTTCTGCAAGAAGCTTTTAATAATTATCAAGAAGCTTATGTTATTGCTTGGAAATTAGAACAGTATGTGGCGGCGAGTGAAGCTTTGCAGAAGTTAATTAGGTTGTATCGTTCCCAAAATCAAATTAATGAAGCTTTGCAAGCTAGTAGAATTTTGTTAGAAACTGAAACATTAGCAACCAATTTTTATGGTTTGATGCAAACTTATGATCAAATGGGAGAAATGTATTTAGAAAAGAAAGAAGAGGGAAAAGCATTAGCAGCGTTTGAAAAGGGATTAGAAATAGCGCGACAACTGAAACATCAAGAGACATATTTTGCTCAGAAGATTGAGGCATTATTGCAATAGAGAGTAAGTTCTTTAATATACCTTTACAGTGGACGGCTGAGTTCCTAAAATTGGATTGGTGTCAGACCAGTCAAAAATTTGAAGTTAATTCCGATACCAATAACTTTAGTGAACTCAATAGCCATATTCTGTAGATGAATGACAATATGAACGTTTTCCAAAGTAATGTTTCATATCTTCCCACAATTGCGAAGACTGTCGCGTTGCTATTTGCAGCGAGTGTTGCGGGTTTTTTGTTTGACTGGCTGCATACCCCCCTGGGCTGGCTGATCGGTCCCTTGGTTGTGGGGATTATCTATACCATGAATCAAGAAAGTTCTCAACCGATGTCTCCAGCCTTTTCAATGATTGCACAGGCTGTGCTAGGTATTTCGGTTGCTACCCAATTCTCCTGGGATAGCGTGAGTATGATGTCAACCTATGCAATACCGTTACTCATTTGTATTGCCATCACAAGTAGTGCAAGTATTTTCAAGGGATATCTTCTGAGTCGTTTAGCTGGACTGGATTGGACAACTGGGCTTTTAGCATCTATCCCCTGCATTATCCCTAGTCTGATTACCTTAAGTGAGGAAGTTGGTGCTGATACGATCGCCGTGACAATTCTTCAGTACCTGCGAAGTTTATTGATTATTGTGGTAGTTCCAATTGGAGTTAGTTTACTTGTTCCCAGTGCTGATGCCGATTTCCCAAGACAGGCGATCGCTACACTGCCTGCAACGAGTATAGCAATACCCATGTCTTTGAATTTATTCATCGTTGTTGTATGCAGCGGCTTAGGTGTCTGGTTAGGTAGCCAAATCCGCTTTCCGGCTTCCCTATTTTTCGGACCTTTATTTGTAGGATTGGTTGCCTGTTCGGTACTGCCGTACAATATACAAGTTCCCGATAATATCTTCAACAGCGCGTTGGTACTTATTGGTTTTGCTACAGGTTTACAGTTCAACTTCCAAGGTCTTCGTCCACTGGTGAAAGCAGTTTTGATTGAAGTTGTTCTGGCGCTGTTGCTGATTCTACTTTGCGCGGTAGTCGGATACGAGTTTCATTTAGTTACAAACATTGATACTATAACCGCTATACTCGGCTCAATGCCCACAGGAACACAGGCAATGGTCGCCAGCACCCTTGAGTTTGGTGGTGATACCAGCCTGGTTGTGTCAATGCATCTGACTAGAATGTTTATTATTCTGGGACTACGTTCACTGCTAGTTACTCCCCTGATTAAACATCAGCTATCTGTGACAACCGAACCAAGCAAGGGTTTCACACCTTGAGCAAAATGAGTCATTTCTTCAATATCTGGCCAACCCATAAAGAGATATTGACTAATATCAATAGCTTTGTACTCCATCATTGCTTTAGCAATATTTTCATAAGAACCTACTAAAGTGATCGCGGGAGCGCCAAGATAAGGAACAGCACCAGTCCATAAATAAGGAGTTATCCAGTGCGACTGCTCATTTTGGGACAAAGCAAATACAGATTTGAATCCCTCAGAATCCGATTGTTTGTGAAATTCTCTCACCACTTCTTTTGTTTTATCTTCAAATCTTTCTACGAGGGTTTGAGCGGCAGCTATGGCCTCTTCTTGAGTTGGACGAGTAATTAACGAAACTAATAAGCCAACTTCTTTGCCTTGCTCCAATACTGTTTGAATTTGGGGTTGAAGTTTCTCTGGAGCATCAGGAAAACGCCAAAGACAATCAGCATATTTACCAGCGATTTCCGCAGCACTATCTGAGTTGCCGCCTAGAAAAATTTCCGGGTAACTTGTTTCTGGTGAAATAAAGGGAGTATTGATTTTACCTTTTTCAATTTCATAGAAGTTTCCCTTAAAATTAACCTCTCCTTCTTGCTGCCAAAAAGCATTGCATATAGCTAGAAACTCTGCTGTTCTTTGATATCTTTGATCATGGTTTAAAAAGTCACCATAATATTTATGTTCTTGAGGAGAGCGTCCGCTAACTACATTGATATGTACTCTGCCATTAACCAAGCAAGATAAAGTATTGATTTGTTGCACAAATAAAGTGGGAGAAATCAAACCCGGTCTGACAGCGACCATAAATTTAATCTTTTCGAGCTTTTGAGCAAGCATTAGTGAAAGCAGCATTGGATCGGGTCGAGTAAAGCCAATTGCCATGAGCATAGAATCAATCCCGCACTCTTCGGCTCGTTGGCACAAGGCAATTTGAGCGTCAATGTTGGCAACACCAGATTGAGTATTTAAGGATTTAGATTTTCTAAATGTATCTCCTGCTTGGGAAAGACTCCAATGGAATCTTAAACGCTTTTCCATAATTAAGTCAGTTTTTTATTCAAATTACCATGAAAACAAAGGTTCAAGTTACTTTACGGATAATATGATACAAGAGCAAAATCCACACAGCAATTTCCAGGTTTTGGCAGAGCTAGGCATGATTAAAACTTATATCCCTGTTCTTCTGGGAAGTTCCCGAACTCTCAGACAGAGTGTGAAGGTGGCTGAATTTATATTGGAAGAATTACGTCAGTGGGATCACATTCAAACTGAACTCATTGACCTGCGCGAATATCAGCTTCCTATCCTGGAGGAGAGATCGAATGAAACATCAACTCCCCTGCCCACTGTAGTCCAGTTTTGTTCTCAACTTAGTCAAGCTGACGGTGTACTGATTGTTACTCCAGAATATAAGGGAGGATACCCAGGAGTATTGAAGAATGCCCTTGACTACCTCGAACCCCTAGCTTTGCGGTATAAGCCTATTGGCATCTGTACTGTGTCCTCTGGAGGTTTCGGAGGGCTAAATTGTCTGACGCAGTTACAACTGGTATGTTTGGCGCTGGGAGGCTTACCAATTCCAGATAAGTTGCCCATCTCCAACGTACAGGAACTTTTTGACGAACAGGGAAACTTACGTAATTTAACATTCAAAACCAAGCTGGAATCGTTTATCAAAGAACTGGTTTGGTATACGGAGGCGATGATTAATCAAAAACAATCTTCTAGTACAGTGCGGATTAAATAAAGTCCTGATTAAGACACGACTTTTAATTTCATCCTAAAACAAGCTCCTTACAAATCCTCCGTCAACCTGTATACAAGTTCCGGTAATATAACTCGCCTTTTCTGAAGCCAAAAAAACAGCCAGATTAGCTACTTCTGTTGTTGATGCTGGGCGCTTGAGAGGAACACTTTTCATCCATTCTTCCATAACTTGTTCAGGAGAAATTCCTTTTCTTCTGGCTTGTTCATCGACAACATCATAATACTGATCAGTAACTGTAAAAGAAGGACAAATAGTATTAACGAGGATGTTATCTCCCCCCAGTTCATTGGAGAGAGTTTTCGCATAAACAGCAACACTTGCCCTGTGAGCATTAGCAATCAGTATTCCCGGCTGCTTAACAGCAACTGAAGTGATAAAAATAATCCTGCCACCATGATTTTTTTTCATTATGGGAATCAAATATTCAGAAATTGTCACCTGACTCATAAAAGTCAGTTCAAATGACTTTTGCCAATCTTGTGCCGTTAATTCATAGTGGTAATTTAAAGGTGGACCGCCCACGTTGTTAACTAAAATATCAATTTTTTCAAATTGATTGGTAATCCGCTCTAGTAATTGTTGGATACTAGTTTTTTGCGACAAATCAACCTGGATTGGTGTAATGGGTTGCTGAGTTTTCGCTGAAATTTGTTGTGCAGCTTTGAATAAATTTTCTTCATTTCTACTGCAAATAATAACTTGACATCCTTCCTCTGCCAATCCCTCGGCAATAGCTCTGCCAATGCCTCGACTTGAGGCCGTCACTAAGGCGGTTTTGCCACTCAATCCTAAATCCATAGTTATCTTCGGTGGGTTACTGTATAAAAACACTAGATTTGCCTAAACTATTGCTTGTAGAATCAATCGTTTTTTCTGTCGAATAAAAAATTATTTGTCGTCTTATAGCGTTTCTCGCTCAGATAAGGTACATACGTGCGTGAGACTGTAAAGCTTATAAATCAAAGGTTATAGTGCAACCACGTGAATAAGAATCGCTATAACCAATTAATGTCGTTTAGATTTTGAATCCATGTAATTTTTATATAAACTACATTGCAATAATGCAGGGTTTTTCAGGCAACAGTAAAAAGATAAGATTTACATTATACGCCTTGAATGAGCTAATCATTGATTTACATTGTTTTGGCAATTGCATCACAGAATGATATGAATTTGTGAAGACAACAAATAATTAGTTATTCGATACTCATAGAAAATGTCAATTTTTTCTAAACAAAATGTGCATCTGCCGCATTGAAAGACAGCTTAATCATTTCATGGCGATACATATTACCAGATATATGATTCCGAGGCACTCTAGCAATTAAAGTTTGTTCTCCCACCTTAACCCAAATATTATAAGTCCCCATACCATTTACAACTCGTTCTACTAGCCCTTCAATAATTACCGACCAAGGTTTGTGTTGCATTGAAGAATTTGCATCGTAAACATTGAAAGTATCCCCTGACAGACAACATGCAGTAATGGACTTTTTTATTTCTCCAGGGTATGAAAATTTGATTCCATTGGCCAGATTGATAGAATATCCACTGCTACTCTGTTTTACCTGGCATGGAATAATATTATCTATCCCTACCAGTCTGGCAAGCTGCTCGTTAGCTGGTCGGTGGATCAGGGTTTCCAATTTATCATCCTGGACAATACAGCCGCCAAATAAAGCGATCGCCCGGTCAGCAAAACGTAGTATATCAGTAAAATTATGACTGACTAATATTGCCGATGCTCCTCTAACTTCTGCCCATTGTCTAATTTTCTCAATCATCCCGCTACGTATTCCCAAATCCAACGAGGCAGAAGGCTCATCTAGAAGCAGCAGTTCCGGATCAGTGACTAACCCACGAGCAATACAAACGCGTTTTGCTTCGCCACCAGATAATGAACGAACTGAGCGATTTGCCAAATGCTCACAGCTAAAATCTGCAAGTGTAGCATATACTTTTTGCTGAATCTGCTTTGTTGATATCCCGCGAAACTGTAATGCTCTGGCAACATTATTAAATACAGTATCATTTAACAGCAACTTTTCCTGAAATACCAAAGCAGAACGACGACGTAACAATGTTTGATTGGCATGATGCACATTGTGTCCAAATAATTCCATTTCACCCTGGAAAGGTTGTAACAGATTTATTGTGTTTAACAGTGTGCTTTTGCCAGCACCATTAGGACCGAGCATGGCTACAAGTTCCCCTGGCCGCAGTGCAAAATGTTCTATATCGAGGATATTTTTACGTTTTTTGCTACTGACAGTAACTTGCTGCATCTTGAGGATATACTCGCTCATCGAGACCTCCAAGAAGCTACAGTTATCAGGAAGAAGTAAGATTGTTGACTATAGTTGACTTTGTTTGTCATATTGCAAGATCGTCAGAAACATAATAATGCTGTATGCAATGAGCAATAAAATCAATGAAATTGCGATCGCGATATCGTAATTACCTTTCCCCACTTCCATAACAATCGCTGTAGTCAGCACTCTTGTCTGCCCTTTGATATTGCCGCCCACCATCATGGATGCGCCAACTTCCGAGATGATGCGTCCAAAACCGGCAATGACAGCAGCCATTAACCCCAATCGTGCTTCCTTGATCAGCAACCAGTTAGCTTGCCAGGGAGTGGCTCCCATTGATAACAGTTGCCAGCGCAATTTCGGATTAATACTGAGAATTGCTGCTAAACTTAAACTGGCTACTATGGGTAAAGCAATGATTGCTTGGGTGAAAATCATCGCTGTGGGCGTATACATCAAGTTAAAGTTTCCTAAAGGTCCATATCGCCATAAAAACAGGCTGACCACTAAACCCACCACCACCGGTGGCAATCCCATACCGAAGTTAACGAGGCTAGTTAACACCTGCTTGCCCCAGAAGTCTTTTAAAGCCAGCCATAATCCCAATGGTACGCCCAATGCCACACTAATAGCTGTAGCAAGTCCAGACACTGTCAGCGTCAGTGCCATGACTTGAAAGACATCACTGTTACCACTAACTAAAAGTTCAACAGCTTTAATAATTCCTTGGATGATGTTATCCACAAATCTTTTTACAATCCGTAATCTTTCTCTGTTTTACCGGCATCAACAAAAAACAACGCCTGTCCGAACTTGGCTTTTCCATGATCTGCAATCACTTTTTGTCCTTCAGGGGACAACAGAAAATCGCTAAATGCTTTAGCTCCTGAAGTATTCACTCTGGTGAATTTGTTTGGGTTCACCTCCATAACATGGTAGAGATTCAGGAGTTTAGGGTCTCCTTCCACCAGTATAGGTAAAGACAGGTTTTGCTTTTGAAATATATATGTTGCCCGGTCTGCTAAGGTATAACCGTATTTTTCATTAGCGACTTGTAGGGTTTGCCCCATACCCGCACCTGTTTCTTGATACCAAGCACCAGCAGGTTTAATCTTAGCCTGTTGCCATAAATTTATCTCCAATTTATTAGTCCCTGAGTCATCGCCCCGCGATATAAACAATGCTTGGTTTTTAGCAATCAGGCTGAACGCTTCTACGTAAAAAATTATAACAACTAGTTCCAGTGGTGACTTTAAAATATAGAATATCGACGTATCTGATATACGAGTAATTGAAGTGTAAATAGCTGATGTTGCACCCTTTCTATCTTTTTGCACTTTTAGACTACTGTTACAAGGATTTATGACTCAAAAACAATTGACAATCACGACGCGTAACAAACTCCTGAAAATTTTGGTGATCTTTGTCATAGCAGTGGCAATCACCTTTTGCAACGGTTATTATTACGCAATTGCGGCTCAAGCACCATCAGAAACTCCGAAAATCTGTGCAGGACCACCTAGTAAGCTAGAAAAAGAACTCCGCAGCAAACTGGGTAAGAAACTGCTGGCCAATGAAGGTTGTCCAGAAGAAATGGGCGCTTGGTATATGCTGCCGATGCCTGAAGAAAAAGATCGGATGCAAGCTGTCCACGCCGCGTTATTACCTAACAACAAAGTTCTCATTGTCAATGGTAGTAGCAACCGGAACCGTGTTACAACCAATGGCAAGATAGAAGACGGTGTGAATACTAAAGATGACAAAGTTGTTGACAACACTTCCATCTTCGATCCCGCTCTTTCTGATCCTTATTACACCAAGGACAAGGACAAGGACAAGGAAATCCTCCCAGACTTCACCACATCTCCCTTCAAGCGGATTAACTCCCTCCCAGCGGTAATAGACGGCGAAAGTAATGACCCGTTCTGTTCCGGTCATTTACAATTGCCCAACGGTGATGTGTTATTTGTTGGTGGTAGTCGCTCATATTACCCTGGTGTCCGCTTCTCAGGGTCAAGACAAGCCAATATTTATCACTGGAAAGAAGATGACTGGAAAACAACAGAAAAAGGGGAAATGAGGTGGGAAAACCTGGGCTTCACCAAGGATGGTCACTGGTATCCTACGCTTATTCCTCTAGCTGATGGAGCGATCGCATCCTTCTCTGGATTCACAACAGATCCTTCTCAGATCGTTAGCACCTTGGTGGAAATCTACGATCCCAACGCGCCCAAAGATAAGGCTTGGCAGTCTATAGATGTCAAGAATCTCCCCAACAATCCGTTTGTCACGCAGATGAACGATAAGAGCTTTGGCTCTGACATCATAGATCTCTATGCCCGCATACTACCCACCAAAAAGGAAAACCAATTCTTAATCACAGGCGATGGCGGTGGTAAAAATGAACCCAAGATTGCCCACGCAAGTGTCCATAGTTATTTCGTAACCTTCAATAAAGATGCTCAGGGAAAATATTCCATTAGCTTTGAGCCAGGTCCTGACAGAAAAGCCATCAACAAAGTCTATGGGACTGCCCTACTTGATCCCAATTCTCCTGACGGAGATATCCTCTTAATGGGTGGCATCGTCGGTACAAATAACATTGGGCTAGGACCGACAAATGGTATTCCGGGAGCAAGTATCGCTGCTAGTCTAGAGCGTTGGAAAGCGCCAACGGACTCTAGCAGTAAGGGTTCTTGGGAGATTGATAGCGACTTCTTTGGCAAAATTGATGAGGACATCCTGCTGGATACTGAGGCTATCGTAGATAACTTAGTCCAGGGTTTTCCCCTCAAGAACAAGTATGTGAAGCAGTCCTCAAAATTGGGTCGCTATGGTAAGCGGGCTATGGAACTTGCTGTCATTCTACCTAACAAGGAAATTTTGGTCGTCAATGGGGGTAACTATGCCGAAGCTCGTCCGGCTTACAACCCCACCCTATTAATCCCTGATCAGACCAAAACCGACCACCAAGGCTTCCGTACCAAGCTGATGAACCCGGATGTCGAACCCAGGCTTTATCACAATACCGCGTTGCTGTTGCCGGATGCACGGGTATTAGTCATGGGTGGTAACAACTCTCGTGCCGCTAGATTTGATAAAGACGGAACAGTTCGTCTGGATACCAAGGGCGATTTCGCGTTTGTGGACAAAGGCACTGAAGGCAATAGCGGTGAGATTTGGCAACATGGGATCTTTTACCCACCCTATCTCTTCGGACCCGGCGATCGCCCAGAAATCATCACAGATATTAAAACCCTGAAATATGGCGAGTCCGCAACTATCACTGTGAGCAATGCCTCTGTAGAACCAGGTTCTGTAGTTCTCGTCAAATTCGGATCTGTCACCCACTCCTTTGATAATGGTCAACGATTGGTAGATCTCAAGATCACCAGCAATGAGATCAGCACAGTTAACCAAAATAACAGTCGTATCCTTTCCTTCACCGTCCCCAGCAACAAACACTTTACCCCACCCGGCTACTATATGCTGTTTTACGTCAATAGTACCGGCAAGCCCTCCCACGCCAAGATTGTGCAACTTAGTTAACGGCTAATTGTCTTGTCGTTAATTCTTCCACACGGGAGATATTTGTAGTGGTTTTTTAAACTCGCTTTTTTTAAACTCATTGTTTATCAAATATCTCCCAATCCGACTCTCAAATAGAGACTCTCCAACAGACAAGTTTCAGTAAATCCAAAGTAAGGAATTAGTTATGACAACTAACATTGAGAAAATTGACATCAACAAAATCGTCGAAATTGTTACCCCTTTTGATGATGGTGAAGATGAATCACTAAAAAAACAATATGAACCGCTGTTAAACGAGATTCAAGGCAACATCCTCAAATCACACGGACGAAACCATGCTGTTTATTTGTTCTTGAAATTCAAGGGCAACATGAAAACTGACATTGGGAAAGCAGAAATCGAAGCTGTCAAGCAATGGATTGGCAATTTTAGTCATGAATATGTTTACTCAGCGCTAGAGCAAGCCAGGCAGGGAAAAATTTATCGCAATAAGGAAACTGTAGGAATCAAACCATTATTTGCCAACTTCTTCTTAACCAGGGCTGGTTATATGCACTTAGGATATGCATTCCATCAGTTGCCCAATGAAGACGCATTTCGGCAAGGGATGCAAGATGCCAATATGCAAAATGAACTCGGCGACGATATCAGTCAATGGGAAAACGGTTTTAAAAACGAAATTCATGCTCTTGTCTTGCTGGCAGGGGATAGGATAGTAGGGACCAGAACAGAGGAAGCAAAGATACAAGAGCAGAATGATCCAACCAAACTGCATGAGCTGCCTGCTCTATTGAGAACAACAGTTGAGAAAATCAAAAAAGAGCTAAGTAATAACATCGCCACAGTTGCCCATGAGGAAATAGGATACGTCCTCAGAGATCAAAATGAAGAAGAGATCGAACACTTCGGATTTCGAGATGGAGTCAGTCAACCGCTATTTCTGAAGCGAGATATTGACAAGGCAAGAGCAAAGGACGAATTTGACAAATGGGACCCCCGCGCACCCCTGAGCTTGGTTTTGTTCAAAGATCCCTTGGGTAAAGAACAAGAGAGTTACGGCAGTTTTTTGGTCTTCCGCAAACTGGAGCAGAACGTTGGGGGCTGGAACAGAGATGTGGTCAAACTAGCTAGAGCTTTGGGAATGCTCACTAAGGAAGCGACAGAAGGTGTCACGAAGGAAACCGACAACCAGACTAAAGCAGTGCGGGAGCCGATGCGTAATCAGTCCCTCCAAGATTGGATGGAAAAAATGCAGTTAACACCAGAAGAACGCCAAAAAGTCAAATTAGCAGAAGCATACAGTATGGGACGCTTCCGCGATGGAACACCCGTAGTCATCGCCGATAGAGACAATGAAGAAAACAAGCTTCAACATCCTGATACTGACAACTTTAATTATCAAGATGATTCAGAAGGTTCTAAGTGTCCCTTCTTCGCCCACACTCGCAAAGTTAATCCTCGTGGGGATACCGGACTTCCAAACATCGTCGCCACACCCATCGCTCTAGATGAGGAGAAGATGCATCGCATTGTCCGCAGGGGAATTACCTATGGCGAACCCAAACCAGCGCCAGAAGGCGGAGTTGGACTGCTGTTTATGTGCTTCCAAGCCAGTTTAATCAGTCAGTTCAACTTCATGCAGCAGGCTTGGGCGAAACAAAGGAACTTTGTAAAACGAGATGTGGGAACAGATGTAGTCATTGGTGTAGAAAAAAGAGACATTAATCCAGACATTGAAAACGATCCAGGAAGAGCGCCCGGAGAGCAATACAATTGGCCAATAGAGTATGGCAAACCAGAAACGAAGGAAGTTACCTTCAAGCATTGGATAACTATGAGAGGTGGAGAATTTTTCTTTGCCCCCAGCATCAGTTTCCTCAAGTCTCTTGCTCCCGTAATCATAACCGAGAACAATGAGGACATTATTGCCTGTAGAAATAAAATCGCTGAACTTAAGGAATACAAAGATTTGAACTGGGCAATTGGTCTAAATGGGGATACGGGAAAAGAGGACGAATTTGTTAAGTTCTTTGAGCAGCGGAACTTGGAATTTGAGTATTTTGTAAGGACAAAAGTAAGGGGACAGTTTGTTTTCTGGGGTGAGATTTCTGCTTACGATAACAACATCGCAACACTCGAGCAATACATCGAAACCCTCGAAAACCCCAAGAACTAAATGAGTTTTCTGAAAATGGAAAACTGAAGATACCTAAGCTCTTAGGCTGAGTTTACTTTATAGAGAGGTGCTGTCAAAACCTCTCTATGAATCTGAAAGCAGGTTAAAAAAAGGGGTTTGGAGTTTAAATGCCCAAACTATAGGAATCCTATTTGATTTTTGAAAAAGATTAAGAGAAAATACGTGTGAGGATATAAGTGTAAAAATAGACAATGATAAAGCAGCATCTATCAAATGTATCATACCCAGCAAAAGTGGCAACTGCAATTGCCGAACTACAAGACTTCATAGCAGGTTGTCGTGATGCTCGTGAAGCCAGAAAAGCCTTGGCGGTGAAATTGGTTTACCAAGATTACTTATACGAAGAAATCCAGACAATTTTAGATGTGTCTTTAGGTTCGATAACTGGTTGGAAGCAAGCTTACGAGGAAAACGGACTTAATGGCTTAAAGTTAAACCACAAAGGGCGAAAAAGCCATTTGAGTAGCGAACAACGAGAACAAGTGTTAAGTTGGTTGCAAACCAAGAACTGCTGGGAACTGGGGGAATTGGAGTACAAACTAGCCTTTGAATATGATGTGGTTTATGAGTCAAAGCAAAGTTACTATGATTTATTCGATGCTGCTGACATAGCTTGGAAGAAGACCACAAAGTTAAATCCCAAAGCCAACCCAGAGGCTGTGGCAGAAAAAAAAAAGAGATTGAAACACTACTGGCAAGCAAGCGTTCCGAAATAGAAACCGGCAAATTGAGGGTATTATTAATTGATGAGTGTCATTTAATGTGGGGAGACTTAAGTGGCGATGTCTGGGGGAGAACTGATAGGGAAATAACAGTTCCAGTGGTGAATGAGCGCAATAAACAAACATATTATGGGGCAGTTGATTATCTTGAAGGAAAATTGCTGCTCAGAGCTTACGATAAGGGGAACTCAGAAAATACAATTGATTATCTGCGATATTTACTAAATGAGTCTGGCGAGCAACAATTGTTACTTTTTTGGGATGGTGCGACCTATCATCGTTCCAAAGAAATTCAAGGGTTTTTGGATGAAGTTAATCAAGGTTTGACAATTGACCAATGGAAAATACGCTGCGTCCGTTTTGCACCCAATTGTCCAGAACAAAATCCTATTGAGGATATTTGGTTACAAGCCAAAACATGGGTGCGGCGTTTTTGTGCCTTAATTCCAACATTCTCGCATTTGAAATGGATGTTTGAATGGTTTATTCGACACACTACCTTTGATTTTGCCACTCTTCAGATGTACGGATTTTTTTCAAAAATCAAATAGGAGTCCTATATCTGAGTCGTTTCTTGTCAATCAGGGGCGGCTTTGATTTTTTCTCTTTGTCCTCAACGACCTGGAAAGCAAATAGGTTGGAAGTCCAACTGATTCTAAAAATTTTATTAGCACCAAAGCAAACCATCCTCCCATAAATTTGGTCAAAAGATCCAGATATTTCGCCTCTATCTCATCTTTATGACTTGTATCTCATTCATGCTTTATACTAATTATTGTATAAGTTAAGAGTTAGCCCGTGGAACAAACAACTCAATACGCATATCAGATGAAAGCTGACCACCGACCCTCGGAGGCAAAGCCCCTTGATATTTCTCCCCTAGTGGGTGAGTGGATTAATACTAAGACAGAGAGCAATTACTTAGTTCGAGTGGTTCTTACTGAACAAGATGGTCGCCTGATGTTTCGGGGTTATGGAGCAAATGAACCTGATCCCATTGACTGGGGTGAAGTTGAGGCTGTTCCTTATGCCGCAGAAACCTCAATTGTAGCCAGAGGATTTCACGCTTTTTACAAACAAGACGGCATTGAGAGACATTTGGTGGCCAACGAAAAACAAGAAATCCTGGTCATTCAGTCCTATACCCGCTACTTGGATGGTAGTGGTCGAACCAGCCATTTGGGCCGCGAATTTTATCATCGCTAGTGGAAAAGGAGTATTTCAAGATGGATCGAAACGAATTTGACGATAACCAGTCTAAAAACGACACCGTTGTTGATTTCACGCGAGTTTTGGGTACCTGGATTAACTCCAACACAAAGACCAGATGGATCGGGAAATTTACCCTGACTAAGCATAATGAGCAAATCATCATCCACGCCTATGGTCTAACCTCTTCAGAAGATTGGGGTGAGGCAGAGGTAACGCCGTACGTAGATGTTATGAATAAAGAAAATGCCTTCTTTGCGCGATATGATCGGGATTCAGTGGAATCCTTGTTGGCCACTAACATGAACAAAGGCTTGTGCGTCATTGCCGGATATCATAAGTTCAAGGATGGTCAGCAAACCGATTTTTGTCGGGAGTTTTATTATCAGGTTAATTGACACTCTCACTGGCTTTAGCCGCTGAGATTCTTGGTTCAACGAGTCCACTTAACTTAGATCCCTTGCAGTATCTAAGCCAGAGGTGGTTCTCTCCACGCCAGTTGCTTCAAGTCGGGAAACCCGCCCAACGCACTGGCTTCCAAGCGTTAACTTTCACCCTGCCCGGAGGTAGTTGCATTACTGCAAATTTTGCTTGAGTTTAAATTCTGTTATACCATAATTTGATTCTTTTTCGGAGATATCTATTAGATGATTTCCAATTTAACTCTCAATAAGCAAACCCTGGTTGAGCGCATTAGCCAACTTGCCCGCGATAAATTTGCTTCTCGCGCCGCTTGTTACGATCGCACTGCCACCTTCCCAACAGAAAATTTTGAAGACATTTTTAATGCAGGTCTTTATGCACCTGCTGTACCAACTGAGCATGGTGGTTTAGGGTTAGGACATCAGACCGATATCTTTACCCTGTGGATGATGACCAAAGAACTGGCCAAAGTGGATCTATCCCTAGCCCGTTGCTGGGAAGGACACGCCAATGCCCAGGTAATAATTGCCGGTATGGCGAATGAGTCTCAGAAAAAGCGTTGGTTTGAGGGCATTGTCCAACGCGGTGAAAAATGGGCAGCTTGGAGTGGAGAACCCCAGTCACAGATCCCAGGTCAAAAAGTCAGCCTCGGTACAACCATTCAAGTGGTAGATGATGGCTACATCCTTGATGGGACAAAGGTATTCGCCACCAGCGCCCCAGCAACACAGTGGGCAGTTCTCCTGGTGAACTCAACAGGGACTGGAGGATCGCGTCATAGCAATAGTTCGCCGACCTCAGTCCTGATGTTAGCCTGTGATTTATCTGATCCCAGTGTCAGCTTTGATGATAGTTGGTGGCAGCCCATTGGGATGAGAGGTACAGTTAGTTATTTAGTGCGTTTTAATCAGACTTTCATCCCTAAAAAAAACCTAATTGGCTATCCAGGACAGTACGTGATTGAGGAGTGGCAGACGCGGTTTACGCCTCAGTATGGTGCGGCTTTTTTAGGTGCTGCTGAGGGAGCTTATGACTATGCTTTAGCATACATCAAAAAGCAGAAAAAAGGACACGATCCCTACGTACAACACCGGATTGCTAAGGCAGCAATTAATATTGATACTATGCATTTCTGGTTGCGGCAAGTAGCCACCCTCTGGGAAACAGGCCAGGAGTTAGAGGCTAAACAAGCAGGCAATCGCGCCCGTTACATTACTGAGGCGCTGGCAGTGGAAACGGTGAACGATTGCATACACGCTTGTGGCGCTCGCTCCCTGATTCAACCGAGTCCTCTAGAGCGAATATTCCGAGACTTGTCCTTTTACGTCCTGCACGATAATAGCGATCACGTTTTGTCATCCATTGGTCAGGAGATTCTAGGACAGTCCTTTGATCGTGCCTATTTTAACACCCACCCAACTCGCCAAGAAAACTTGACGGAGTGACAATCCTGTAAAAAAAACACTGGCAGCACTTTCCGGTGTAATGAGGTACACTATGGGCGGGCAAGATGCCCACCCCACAAGAGTTTTATGATTATGATTTGTATCTCATAGCAATGAAATCTGGTGTATATCAATACATTGTTCAAAAAAAGAGTACGAAGAGAGAGGGCGCTCTGTAGTAGATTGATTCTCTTCCAGAACGACAACTCAAAAGCTAAACACAGCCCCTGTTCGACATACTAGCACTCCTGTTTATAACTATCAACAGCAACACGCAAATTACCTTTATGCACTGCTAAAAGTTCCTCACCTGCGGTTTTATCTAAACCTGTCCAATGCATTAATAAAGCCAACTTCACCCATTTTCCACTGCGTTCTAATAAGAAACCTGCGGCTTCTCGACTTAAACCTGTTAAATCTTGTAAAATTCTTAAAGCGCGATCGCGTAATTTTTGATTTGTTACCGCAACATCCACCATTCTATTACCGTAAACTTTCCCTAATTTCACCATCACGCTGGTAGAAAGGATATTTAAGGCCAGTTTAGTTGCAGTCCCAGCTTTCAAACGAGTCGAACCGGCTAAAATTTCTGGACCTGTTAACAAACGAATATCAATATCTGCATCAAAAGGAACTTGTTCGGCGGGAACACAGGCCATAAAAACCGTTAAAGCTCCCCTTTGACGTGCTGCTTTTAATGCACCTTGAACATAAGGAGTAGTTCCCCCAGCAGTGATACCGACGACTACATCCAGTTGATTAATTTTATGTTGGGCGATCGCACTTTCCCCGTCTTCCGCTAAATCTTCTAAACCCTCAGAACTGCGTAACAACGCCCCCGCACCACCAGCAATAATACCCTGTACCAACTCTGGGGGAGTACAAAAAGTAGGTGGACATTCAGCCGCATCTAACACCCCTAACCGTCCACTCGTTCCCGCACCGATGTAAAATAAACGTCCACCTTGATGTAAACGTTCTGCTGTCTTTTCAATAGCTGCGGCTAACTCAACCTTAGCCCCAGCAACAGCAGCTACAGCTTTTTGGTCTTCAGTATTAAATAATTCTACCAATTCTAAAGAATTTAATTGGTCTAAATTTAGACTATTAGGATTTACTTGTTCTGTGAGTAGATGTCCGCGTTCTTGTAAATTTGTCATTTTTCAGTTATCAGTTATCAGTTATCAGTTATCAGTTATCAGTTATCAGTCAATACTACTCGGTTCAGGTTACAAAATAATTGATATTGTAATTTCGGTTACGAGATAACGCAACCCAAGGGAAATTTTTTTCCCCTTCAAAGGGGAGGTTTTAAACCTTAAATGAAACAATTGTCAATTGTCAATTATCAATTATCAATTAATTACCTATTCATTCATATTTTTCAGTGTTGCTACTGCTGAAGGTGAAATTTGGTTCAGATAACGGAAAACCCAATACTTGAATATAGTATCTAGAATTACTGGGAATGTAGCAATAAATAGGAAAATAGCATTTCTATCTGCGGCAATACCCAAATGACTAGCAATACTTTCTAAAATCACTTCCCAACCGTGAGGAGAATGGAAACCTACAAAAATATCTGTGAATAAAATAATGATAAATGCTTTGGCACTATCACTTAAACCATAAATAATTTCATTCAACAGATTTTTAATAGCTATCACCCCTTTTTTATTGGTGACTACCACAACTGCAAAAGCAAATAAACCTAATAAATCAGCAAAAACATTTGCCACTGCACTATTACTTTTATGTTTAAATTCTTCTGCTAATTCTTCTGCTTTGAGTGAAATTTTTTCTTCCATAGCTTCCGCAGAAATTTGAGGAGAATGTTTCAATAAATTGTCAAATTTTAATTCTTCCTCAAAAGACTGCAATTCTTTTAGTGCTTTCTCTTTCATTTCCCAGTTCAGAAAAATAGGTGTACTTTCAACACTGCGAAAATGTTCTACAGCAGGAAGTATGAAAAACTTTTTAGACAATTCTTGAGTTAACAAGGGAATGAGAATTAATAACAACAAACAGTTAATAGCTCGTTTGGTAATTTTTCTCGATGCTTGAAAATTCCGCAATACCTCCTGTTCAGAACTTGGACTCATATCATTGGTAATTTTGCGAAATGTTCTACCAATTGATCTGGGAAAAATACCAGTTTTTTTGGTGACTGGTTCAATATTTTCTAAACTGAGTTTTGATGTTAGTTGAGACAAATTTTTTGGTGTTTGTTGGTGAGATTCTAACTTGGTAAGAGTTGGGTTTTGAGAATAATCTACAACATTAGAATTAGATAATTCTAGATCCTCATTATTGTATCTGGAGAGAACTTCATCAATTAATTTTAGTTTATCCAAAAAAGCGTAATTAGAGTTTTTGATAAAAAAACGACTCACTTTAAATTCTAAAACTCTGATTTTAATAATCTTTAAATATTTTTCCACATCTGTCTGAAAACAATCTAATACATTTTGACTGTAAACACCTGACTGACTAGATACTTTATCCCCTGCAAAATGTTCTAACTCAATTTCTTTTATATTTAAAGCCATTTTATATGCTTGTTCTAATGCTCTTTCTGGTGTGCGGAAAAACCATTGATTACCTTGATGCAAAATATTTAAGTTGTTGTTTTTTTCAGTTAGCTTATCTGAAAAATCTGAATGTACGTAATTTTTCATTTTGATGGTAGATGGCTAAATGTTTACTAACTCAAGTTGCTAGTTATTTGTTAAGGCTGGTAATGGGTAATTGCTAATTAAAATTCTGTTATTATCCTGTTAATCCTTAAATCCTGGTTATCCTGATTCTGACATTTTCCCTAACTAGCAACTTACGTTACTAAAAAAATCAAAAAATGAGGTAGATAAACTTTGAATTAATTGATAAAAATTGATTTTTTAAATCCAAAGTTTATGTATTTATCAACTTGAATTTTTCTACCTCATCAAAAAATAAATATTAAATAAATATTTTCTCAATTAACCTGCTTTTAAACAAGCTAAAGGATCAGGAACAGGA
Source organism: Sphaerospermopsis torques-reginae ITEP-024 (assembly GCF_019598945.1). Lineage (NCBI taxonomy): Bacteria > Bacillati > Cyanobacteriota > Cyanophyceae > Nostocales > Aphanizomenonaceae > Sphaerospermopsis > Sphaerospermopsis torques-reginae. Next base: position 1,128,778 of record NZ_CP080598.1, read on the forward strand.
AAAGCGTCAGAACTTAAAGGCACAAACTTACTATCATTAGCATTGTAAGCAACAATTTGTCCTGTTTCTATTTCATAAACCCAAGCATGGAGAGAGATTTTACCACCATGTAATTTAGAACGAATCACGGGATAGGTTTCTAAATTTTCAATTTGAGTTAAAACATTTTCTTCTACAGCTATTTTGAGCAATGTTTCCCCATCATAATTTTGATAGTTTTCGCGTAACAGACGACGGGTAGATTCAGCATTGCGTTTTAACCAATCATAAACTAAAGGCATTTCATCAGATAAATTATTTAATTGTAGGAGTGCTTTCATACTACCGCAGTGAGAATGACCACAAACAATAATATGCTTAATATTTAAAGCAGAAACAGCATATTCAATTCCCGCACCTTCACTACTATTAGGACTTCCATGAGTGGGAATAATATTACCTAAATTACGAATAATAAATAGTTCTCCTGGTTTAGTTTGTGTTAATAAATTCGGATCAATGCGAGAATCAGAACAAGTAATAAAGAGAATTTCAGGAGTTTGTCCTTGAGATAATTGGCGGAACATTTCCTGATGAATTGTGAAATAGTTAGTTTGAAATTCGTTCAGTCCTTTGATAATTCTTTTCATTGGCATTGTAGAATTCATAGAATTATGATTTTACCTTTGTTGTCTTGCTTTTTGGCTGTTTTTTTCCTTTATTCTTTCTTTGGTAGTTGCTGGCTTGTAGTGATGACTTTAGTCATCCAAATCAGGACTTTAGCCCTGACTCCTGACTCCTGACTCCTGACTCCTTAATTATTTAGTGATTAACCCATTTTGCATCAGTCACCAAACACACACCTCCGATTTTTTTCAGCAGAGGGGTGATTTTTTCCACTAGGTTATCTAATTGTTTTTGATTGGTACAGACTGTCATAATGTAACTATTACTAAATCCATAGTCAATATCGGAAGATGCTAAACCTCGATCACCTTTACCAGAGGTATCTTTAATAATTGTATATCCCGAAACGAAGACACTTTCTAAAATGTTCAGAGCATCTTCAATGTGAGATGTATCAATAACAATCTCTACTTTTTGGACTTCTTGCATAATAGGGATTGATAAATTTAGACTTGTTAGACTGGGAGAAAAGTCATCTGATATCTGAGAATTACTTGTGGTAATTAAACAAATACCACCAATGGTTTTGAGGATTGGTAAAATATCTCTGATCAGGTATTCAAATTGTGTTTGATTAGTGCAAATAGTAGAAATATAACTATTGCTAAATTCTCTCCCCAAATCGTTATGACAAATCCCCCTATCCCCTTTCCCGGAAGAATTTTCTATTAATGTATATCCAGGAACTCTCACAGAATTAAGGATATCTATTACTTCTCGTTGTTCCAGGGAGCTAACAATGATTTCTACTCGGTTAAAGAGTTCCATGACTAATACCTATCAGTGAGATAATAGAAGAATTAAAGGGTTTCAAATCTGCTGGGAAAACTCTAAAACCTTATACACCAACAAGTTTTAAAATTTGCAAGTAAAGAGGAATTCCCACAATAATATTAAAGGGGAATGTTAAAGCTAAAGCCATAGAAACATAAAGACTAGGATTAGATTCGGGAACAGTTAATCTCATTGCTGCTGGTACGGCAATATAAGAAGCACTGGCACATAAAACCGCAAATAAAAGTCCGTTTCCTTCTCCCATTCCCAAGACTTTTGCAATCAAAATTCCTAAGATAGCATTGACAACAGGAATGAAAACAGAAAAACCAATTAAGAAAGAACCTGTTTTACTTAAATCTTTAATTCTTCTGGCTGCTACTAATCCCATATCAAGTAAAAAGAAAGTCAGCGCACCGTAGAAAATTCCTTGAGTAAATGGTTGTAATTTTTCCCAACCTTTTTCTCCTGTTAATAGTCCAACTAACAAACTACCAACTAACAAAAATACTGAGCCATTTAAAAAAGCTTCGTGCATCACTTTTCCCCAAGAAAATCCTTCTTCACCTTCTGTCTTGGGTGCAAATGCTCTCACCAGAATTAAGCCGATAATAATAGCTGGAGATTCCATTAAAGCTAATGCTGCTACCATGTGTCCACCATAGGGAATGTGCAGTTTTTCTAGGAAAGAACTAGCGGTAATAAAGGTGACTGCACTAATAGAACCGTAGGTAGCAGCGATAGCAGCCGCATTGTAATGATCAAGTTTGAGTCTGAGAATAAAAAATGTGTATACTGGTACAATAGAAGCCATGACAATAGCAACTATCAGCGTCATTGCTATTTGCGAGTTAATGCCACTTTCTGCTAGTTCATGTCCGCCTTTAAAACCAATGGATAACAGTAAATACAGTGAAAATAATTTTGGTAAGGGTTGGGGAATTTCTAAATCTGATTTTAGAAAAACCGCCAGCATTCCCAAAAAGAAGAACAACACAGGGGGATTGAGAATGTTAAAAAGAATTAAACTGCCATCCATTGATTTTTTCTTTCCTCAGCATTAGAAAACTTTATGAACTACCCTCTAAATTAGTCCACAAATTTTAAGAAAAGCATGAGAAGAAATTAAGAATTTTCTTAGAATTAGTTAGGCAGTATCAAAATGGTAATTCTACAGTGAATGTGGTGAATTGATGGGGGTTGCTGGTGACATAAATTTTACCACCGTGTAAGCGAACAATTTCATGGGCGATCGCCAAACCTAATCCTGAGCCACCTGTATACCGTGAGCGATCGCTTTCTGCACGATAAAAACGCTCAAATAAATGGGGTAAATGTTCCGCTGCAATTCCTTTACCCGTATTAGTGATAGTTACTTTCACCTGTTCACTTTCACGATATGTTTCTACACTAATTTTACCTTCCGGGGATGTGTACTTAACGGCATTATCTAGTAAATTTAAAAACAAACTGGTTAAGTGATCAGAATTGCCAGTAATGTAAAGTAAGGGTTTTATACTTGCACAGATGGTAATATTTTTATCTGCTGCTAAAAGCTGAATTTGCTCGATGAGAACTTCTAGTAACTCGCTTAAATCAACATGAGTCAAAGTCCATTGATATTCAGATTCACTTTGATCCAAACGAGTGAGAAAAAGCAAACCATTAGCAAGACGAATCAAACGATCAACTTCCCGTTGTAATTCTTGTAAGGTATGATGATATTCTTCTGGTGTACGCTCTCTACTTAAAGTTACACCCAGTCTGCCTTTAATCACCGTCAAAGGTGTGCGTAACTCATGAGAAGCATCGGCTGTAAATCTGCGTTCATGCTCAAATGCAGCCTGCAAGCGATCTAACATCCCATCCAAGGTGACAGCTAATCTTCCCACTTCATCTGTTGAACCTTGATCACCGATGCGCTGGGTAAAATCATTAGGTCCTATTGCTTGGGCGGTGCGAATAATGCGATCAATAGGAAGTAACGCTTGATCCGCTAAAAATAAACCTCCACAAGCTGCAATTAAAAGAATTAAAGGAAAACTCAAAAGCATCAAAGTCAGCAGATGTTCTGAAGCTTCAGAAATAGGATCTAGAGATTGGGCAACTTGTAACCAACCAGCGGTTGAAGATAAAGATAATGGTTGAGTATAAACTCGCCAAATCTTGCCGTATTCGGTAACACTGGTATAACCCATTTTTACAGGCATCATCGGTGGTATGGTTTTGTAACTACCGATACCATCCCATATTTCTCCTTGGGCAGAAACCAAACGCACGGAAAAACCAGCATTAGTTAACTTACGGGTAATAGTTTCAGACTGTTGTTTGATCTTCAAAGTAGGATGACCATCCACCTGAATAACTTCAGTAAAAGTTTCCGAAGCTGCAACCTGCAAAGCTGTGTCTAATTGACCAAGTAAACTATGTTTTAATTGAATATATAAATAGGTATCGAAAACTACTAGCGTACAGCCCAAAAGCAGTATGTACCATGTTGTTAGACGAGTTCTAATTGTACTTTGATTAAATCGTTGAAAAAACATACAGCAGGAGTCAGGAGTTAGGAGTCAGGAGGCAGGGGAGGCAGGGGAGGCAGGGGAAGCAGGGGAGGCAGGGGAGGAAAAGGAGATTAATAACCCAGTCACCAATCACCAATTACCAATTACCAATTACCAATTACCAATTACCAATTACCAATTACCAATTACCAATTACCAATTACCAATTACCAATTACCAATTACCAATTACCAATTACCAATTACCAATTACCAATTACCAATTACCAATTACCAATTACCAATTCCCAATTCCCAATTACCAATTACCAATTACCAATTACCAATCCCCAGTCACCTATCACCTATTCCCTTGAGACAATATCCTACTCCTCTAACTGTATGCAGTAGTGGCTGATCAGAACCCCGATCTATTTTCCGTCTCAAATAACCAACATATACATCTACAACATTAGAATCACTATAAAAATCAAAATCCCAAACGTGTTCACCTATTTGTGTACGGGTAACTACTGTATTGGAATTACGCAATAAATACTCTAAAAGTTTAAACTCTAAGGGGCTAAGTTCAATGAAACGTCCTCCACGCTGAACTTCCCTTGTGACTACATCCATAGTTAAATCACCAACCTGTAAAATGGTGTTAAATTGTAATGGTGGGCGACGTTGCAAAGCTCGTAACCGTGCTAGTAGTTCTGAAAATGCAAAAGGTTTGACTAAGTAATCATCCGCACCCTGATCTAACCCTTTTACCCGATCTTCTACAGTATCCCGTGCTGTTAAAAGTAAGACTGGAGTTTTAATTTTTTGCTGGCGAAATTCTTCTAGTAGCTTTAACCCATCAATTTTGGGTAGCATAATATCTAAGATGATAATGTCATACTCAGCAGCAAAGATGTATTCCTTACCTTCTTCACCATCATGAGCCACATCAACAGCGTAACTCATCTCTCTGAGTCCTTGACTGATAAATTGAGCTATTCCTGGTTCATCTTCAACTAGCAAAATTCGCATATAGCAATCTAGCAATCCTATTTTAGTTGAGAATTTATTGGTGAGGTAAGGGAACAGGTGACTGGTGACTGGTGACTGGTGACTGGTAACTGGTGACTGGGTAGAAAATTCTTTACTTATTCCCTATTCCCTATTCCCTATTCCCTATTCCCTATTCCCTATTCCCTACTTTCCCAACAACTAATGACTAATGACTACTTACAATAACCCTTCTAGTCTGCGACGGAAGCTGTCTAGTTCAGAAGCAGACATTTCCTGTTCTTCTGACTGAGAACTATTATCATAGTTATTTTGAGTTTGACCTTCTGGTTTCCAATCAGTTTCTTCTACGTTCTGTTCTGGAGGTGTCACCACGATATTACTATTTTCTGGCACAAGTTCCCAGCCAAAACCCGCACTTTCACAAAATTCCTTGATATCCTCAGCATCCATTCCTTCAACTGTGGGGGTGGGGAAATCTTGCGCTTCTAACATTAAAGCAAAGCGAGTAGCATCATCCTCTGATTCAAACATCATGATTGTATTGCGATCGCCCACCCGAATCGAGTGAATCCCTTCATTATTAGTTCCCGCATTGAAGAGTAGTACAAAAACACGCATCTTTAAGCCTTTAATCCTTGTAGTTCACGTTTATATTACTTCTATTAAAGTTCGATATTGTGCCTCTGGGAAAGCTAACGATAGACCTAAAGGTATATTTTTCAAGATTTCAGGCAAATCAAACCCTAATTGTGGTAATCTCTGGCTAAACCTTGGGAAATATGTAAACTGGTCTGTACCCTACCAGTGGCACACCTAAATATTGTGCTAATTATAAGAGGATGTTTGACCACTAACTCCGGCAATTTCCAGAGTGCAAACCCATGTCTAACACTTCCAAACAAGATCAAGAAACCCCAACCGCAAGCCGCAAACGCTTATGGTTGATGATATTGAGTCGTGGTAGCATGGCTTTAGGCGCGTTGTTGCTAATGGTAATCATCGGTGGTATTTGGCGGTTAAGAGAATTTATCCAAAAAGATTTAGCACCCCTAGCACAACAAAATCTTACCAATACCCTCAACCGTCCAGTTGAACTGGGAAAAGTCAAAGAATTTTCCCTGACAGGAGTCAGGTTTGCTGCTTCAGCTATCCCTGCAACACCCACGGATACAGATCGGGTGACAATAGAAGCGGTAGACGTTGGTTTTGATCCTTGGCAGTTAGTTATTAACCGCCAATTAAAATTAGATGTTACTTTAATTAACCCAGATATTTATATTCAACAGGATAACCAAGGACGCTGGATCACTACCACTATCGCCCCACCAGGAAAACCAGGACTGATTAAAACCGATTTAGATAAACTGCGCGTTCGCAACGCCAGGTTAATATTAGTAGGAAACCAGAAAACGGAGTCACCAGTCCCCAGTCACCAGTCTCTAATACCTGTAACATTTTCAGGTTTATATGGAACTGCCCAATTGATAGAAAATAACCGACTAATTAAATTTGACGTAGCCGGAAAACCAAAGAACGGAGGTAATATTTTCCTGCAAGGAAATCTCCGCGCCCAGGCAAATTTAGAAGGTAATTTAAGGGTAAAAACGCAAGATTTATTAGCCGCAGATATTACTCGTTTGATTCAATTACCAATAAATTTACAAGCTGGTCGGGTAAATGGTGATTTACAAATTCAATTAATACCAAATCAACAAACTTTATTAGATGGTACTGCTGCTTTACAAGCTGTAACTCTACAAATTCCCCAAGTCCCACAACTATTAAGTAATACTCAGGGAAATGTCAAGTTTCAAGGATTAGCTATAGAGTTAGATAATGTAGTTAGTAATTATGGGAAAATTCCCCTTACTGCTAAAGGTGTGATTGACCGAGAAAAAGGCTTTAATTTATCAGGAAGTGTCAATGCTGTAAGTGTGTCAAATGCCTTAGAAACTCTGAAAGTGCAATCACCTTTCCCTGTGAGTGGGGTGGTAAAAGCCGATTTACAGATATTAGGCAATATTGACGAACCTGTGCTTTCAGGAACTGTGGCTAATATCAAAACTGCCAAAATTGATCAAGTTGATTTTGAGAAAGTTAGTAGTAAATTTGAGCTTTCAACTCGTGATGCTGTGCTGACTTTCAAGGATATTCAAGGACAAACAAAATTAGGTGGTGAAGTTAGCGGGGCAGGAAAAATTTCCCTGGGGAAAGTACCGCAAATTAATGTTAATTTAACTGCTAAAAATGTTCCAGGGGATGCGATCGCTAAACTTTATAATGATCATATTAACTCTACATTCAAAATTGGCACTGTTTCAGCTACAGCTAACCTCATTGGTACAGCTAACAATATCCAAACTTTCGTAAAATGGCAAGCTCCCCAAGCCACTTATGCTGCTACTGGTGAAACAATTATCAACCCAAATCGTACAGTTGATTTTCGTAATGTCGCTGTTAATATTGCTGGTAATATAATCCGGGTTTATGGTAATTATAATCCTCAAAGTTGGCAAGCTGTTGCTCAAGCTTCGGGTGTGAAATTAACCCCATTTCTCAACTCACAACAATTAGAAAATATCTCTTTAAATAACGCAGCATTTAACGGTAAATTAGTCATCTCAGGAACTTCTGAAAACTTTAAAATTACTAATATTCGTCCAGAAGATGCAAATATTAATATTGCTGGCGGTAAAGTTGCGATTTCTCGTTTTCAGTTAGAAGATAAAAACTTTATTGCTGACTTGATAGCTCAAAATGTGCGTTTAGGGACAATCTTAAAACAATCTGCCCCAATTTTCAATAATCCCATTGCCGGGAAATTTACTATTGCAGGTAATACCGAAAATTTCAACTTCAATAATTTCGGTGCTATTGGTGAAGGTAGTTTAAAAGTTAATAATGGCACAATTACAGCTAAAAATATTCAAGTTAGTAATGGTCGCTACAAGGCGCAAGTTGCAGTTAAAAATGTACCTGTGCAGAGATTAGCAAATGTTCCACCTCAAATACAAGGTGCGTTAGTTGGTGAGTTTAATGTTGCTGGTAATGTTGCATCTTTTCAACCGGAAACTATTCAAGCAAATGGTCAAGCAAAGTTAAATCTTGCTGGGGGAACAGTTACAGCTTCTAATATTCAACTTGCTAATGGTCATTACCAAACATTAGTTAATAGTTATGGTGTACAATTAAAACGTTTAAATCAACAATTATCAGGTAAATTTGCAGGTCAGTTAAAAGTTGCTGGTATTGTTGGGTCTGCGAAATTAGCTAATATTCGTGCTACTGGTCAAGTGCAGTTTAGTCGAGGTATTCCGGGAATTAATTCTCCTTTAAATGCTGTAGTTTCTTGGAATGGTCAACAATTAACTATTCCCCAAGCAAGAACTCCAAATTTAACCGCCAGTGGTTATATTTTAGCCGATGCTAAACAACCAGGTATACCAGAAATTACTCAATTAAATCTCAATGTTCAAACGCAAAATTATGACCTCAAACAATTACCTTTGCAATTACCTAATGCTGTAAATGTAGGCGGAAAAGCCGATTTTACAGGACAAATTACCGGGAAAATCACAGCACCGAATGTTATTGGATCTTTGGGTTTGCGAAATTTGCAAGTGCAAAGCAAAATACAAAAGTTTGCCTTTGAACCATTATTAACTGGTAACATTAATTTAGTGCAAGGAAGGGGTTTAAGTTTAGATGTTGCTGGTAAAAGAGACAGACTAGCAGCTAAATTAAATGCTAATAATCAACCTAACGCTTTTTTAGTACAGTGGCAACAAGCATTAGTTACAGGTCAATCTCAAGGCGAAAATTGGGCAGTTAAAGTTAATAATTTTCCCTTACAAGTGTTAAATTTAAACTTAAATTTAAACTTACCTAATAATCCGATTTTGGGACAAGGTGCATTAGCTGGTTTGTTAACGGGAGATTTACAAATAAATCAAAAAACATTAGCAACGCGGGGAAATATTGCGATCGCCAAACCGCAACTTGGTAGAATTAAAGGCGATCGCTTCACCACCGAATTTCAATACAACAATAATTTAACCACCTTAACAAACAGCGAATTTATCAACGCTCAAAGTCGCTACCTGTTTGACGCTAACCTCAAACAAACTCCTCAAGGTCCCCAAGTACAAGCCAAAATTAACATCAACCAAGGCAAAATTCAAGATTTACTCACCGTTGCCCAAATATTTGAAATCCAAGATTTACAAAGAGGTTTAACACCTCCAACCTACGGTACAGCAGCAGATTTAACCACCAACCCGCGAGGTTTAGCAAATCAAACTTTATTCAATCAAATTCAACGTTTAGCAGAAATTGATGCACTCCTAGCAGCAGAAGAACAAAAACGGCTAGAATCAAAACCCATACCAGATTTAAAAGACTTAAAAGGAACTTTTAACGGAGAAATTGCCATCAACACCGCTACAAAAAACGGACTAACAGCACAATTTGACTTACAAGGACAAAACTTTACTTGGGGTCGAGAAACAGAACCTAATCGGTTTTATCGTGCCGAAAAAGTCATTGCTAAAGGTGCTTTTGAAAAAGGTGTTTTGCGGTTACAACCTTTGAGCATCGAAGCGAAAGATAGACTCATAGCCTTTATAGGTAATGTTGGTGGTGAAGAACAATCAGGAAAATTAACAGTCGAAAAATTCCCAATTCAACTATTAAATAACTTTGTCAAAATCCCAGTAGGAATTAGTGGTAATCTCAACATTGATGCTGCTATAGCTGGTAGTATAGCCAACCCCCAAGCTAGAGGAGAATTAAAAATCACAGAAGGAACACTCAATCAAAAACCAATACAGTCAGCCAACGCAGGTTTTAGTTATGCTGATGGACGTTTGAAATTTGGTAGTCAAGTCATAGCAGTAGGAAACGAACCAGTTAACATTACTGGTGATATTCCCTATAAATTACCATTTGCATCAGTAACACCAGACAACAATCAAATTACCCTAGATGTCAAAGTCAAAGATGAAGGTTTAGGATTATTAAATCTGTTCACTAATCAAATAACATTTGAAAGCGGTAAGGGAGAAGTAGATTTAACTGTGAGGGGAAACAGAAAACAACCATCAGTTAAAGGTACTGCCTCTCTTAATAACGCCACATTTGCAGCCCAAGCTTTACAAGGTAAACTAACCAATGTGTCTGGAAAAGCCGAATTTGATTTTAATAAAGTAGTAGTAGAAAACCTCCAAGGGCAGTTTAGCAATGGTAAAATAGAAGCCACAGGAGAAATACCAATTTTCAACAGTCAAAACATCCAAATAGATAAACCATTGAGTGTGAAACTAGAACAATTAGTATTAAATCTCAAGGGATTATATCAAGGTGGTGCAAGTGGTAATTTAGAAATTACAGGTTCAGTATTACAACCAGCAATTGGTGGTGAGATAGAATTATCCAATGGTCAAGTTTTACTAACAGAATCTGATACAAAAACCTTATCTCAAACAGGTTCTGATTTATCAATTTTTGCAGCCAGTAAACAAAACAAAACCAGTGATGTTGAAAGCGGAATAACCAGATTAAATAATTTGCAAATCAAGCTAGGAAACAGTGTAGAAATAGCTCGTCCACCTGTTTTCAACTTCCTCGCAACTGGTGATTTAAATGTGAGTGGTACTTTAAATAATCCTATACCCGCTGGAACTATCAGATTAACCAAAGGTGGCGTAAATTTGTTTACCACCCAATTCAATTTAGCTCGTAACTATAAACATACTGCAACTTTTAGAACTTCTGATCCTCGTGATCCTGAGTTAGATATTAAAATGTTTGCTAAAGTATTAGATGGAATCCAAACAATTGATCTCAGCAGACAAGTTTCTACAGGGTTATCAGAATTAGAAACCGTCCGCGTCGAAGCAATAGTTAAAGGTCCCGCTAGTCAACTAAATGAGAATTTAGAATTGAAAAGTAGTCCCTCACGTTCACAAACAGAAATTGTTACTTTGTTAGGAGGTGGGTTTGTAGACACCCAAGGACGTGGTGACACAACATTGGGTTTAATTAATATTGCTGGTTCGGCTGTTTTTAATAACTTTCAAGCTGCATTTAGCCAAATTGGTGATGCTTTTGGTTTAAGTGAACTGCGGATATTTCCTACCATTCTTTCTGATAGACCCGAAGCAGGTAAAAGCAACTCGACTATAGAATTAGCATTAGAAGCCGGTGTGGATATTTCTAGTAAATTTTCTTTTTCTACGATCAAAATTTTAACCGCTAGTGACCCCTTCCAATGGGGTATTAATTACAGAATTAATGACGATTTTCGGGTTCGTGCTTCCACAAATTTCACTGATGATAGTCGGGCGATCATTGAGTTTGAAAGAAGATTTTAGCAGGGAATAAGGAAAGTTATCTTCCCCATGCTTCACCCATAAGAGGATGTTTGAAAAGTAGGTTCTTCAGTACATAGTATGCAAAATCAATCTCAAAAAACTGCGGAAGGCTTAATATACATAAGACATAAGCTACAGATATTGGATATTTTTACAAAAATTGCCTCTTTACCCTGTTCCCTGTTCCCTGTTAAGAGTTCCCTCTTTCAGACTGGTAATTTAGCATAACAAGTACGGTAGAACCACATTTATTCAGCAAGCCCTATCTAGGTTTTACATTGATACAGTCCACAATTAATAAATTTATCCTAGCAAAATAGGTCATTTGTACACTTCAAAGATTGATTGACTATCAGGTGAATTTCTAATTTCATCTATCATAAATTCAATCATCGGTTTAGCAATTGCACATTGCAAAATACCACATGAATCGTAAACGCGCTCACTAGGAATCGCTTCTGTAATTGCAATTTGATTGCATTTTCGATCATATTGACAACGACGACAAAGTTCCCCCCTTTTCATCCGGTGATTAGTCACATTTACAAAATCCTGAGATTGAAAAATTTCACTTACAGTTTGTTGAAAAATATTACCCATTAAACCCTCCGCTAAATAAGCATCACCATGAGCATAAACATCACCATTAGTATTGACAATCCAAGCCCAATCATGAATATAGGGATTATAAATGTCAATTGTAGAATTTATTATATATCTCACGGCTGCTTGAAAATACTCATTAAGTGGCTGGACAGTAATATGAGAGATTTCACTAAATTGAGCTTTAGCAATCATTTTTAAAGCATTAATAGTTTGCTGATGACTTAATAATAAATTACTCATCCGCTCAGGAAGAATTTCCCGGCTGCTATGAATAGGTAAAATTCGATAATCTATTCCTAATTCATTATAAAACTGGTAAGTTTGTAATGCTTTATCTACATTGAGCGCGTGCAGAACAGAAATTCCACCAACGGGAATTTGACGATCTAATAAAAGCTGTAAATTATCTAAAACTTGATCTTGAGAAACTTTACCAGCAATATCAAGACGCTGTTCTCCAAAGACATCTAAGGAAAATCCTAACTGAATCTCTAGTTCTTCTAATAAATCTAAAGTTTTAGAGGATATTTTGAATAAATTACTCTGAACAGTAGTTCTCGTATTAATCCCATTTTTTGTCAAATATTTATCTTTGAGTTCACAAATTGATCTAAGGTAATTATGGGGTAATAAAAGGGCTTCACCTCCATGAAAAATAAGAGTTAATGAGAAGTTTTTTTCTTCTTTAATCATATAATCTGCCATATTTTTGAAAAAAAACTCTATCCCATCTAAAGACATTCTCTCTTTATTTGCTAATTCATCATATTCATAGCAATATGTACATCTTAAATTACATAATTTACTCAATTTCATGATCAAGTTCATTGTTTTAAATTCCTTGTATTCCTAATATATAGCCTGATTTAGATAATCTTAGGACTTAGGCAAGTGTCACACCAAAAATCTTTTGTAGGGTGCGTCAGACTGCATAAATCAAGCAAATAAACAAATTATTGATATCTGACGCACTCTACTAATGTACCAGTTGCGTAAGTCCTGAATCTTTGTAGAGATATTACACGGAACATCTCTACATTATTCTTCAGCCAATGCTGGTTATATTTTTATCATTTGATAGGTCTGCTTCTTCGGATGTCTTGATTTTTTTGAAGTTTTACTTCTTGTTGAATAATATTTTGTAATGTGTTACGCACTACTGAATTAGGTAAAGTACGTGCCACATTACTCAATTTAGAATCTATTGCACTACCTCTTGACCAATCTTTCCAACCTCCTTGATCAGTCCATGAAGACTGATCCCATGAACCATTAGCAGCAGGATTTTTATTCCCTAAATCAAATATAGCCTGATTGATTACTTTGCCTTGAGCAACCTCAATAATTAAATTGTTAGAAAGTTTGTATTGACCATCTGGTGCAATTGTTTTTTTACCACTGTCATCAACAACAAATATCTCTTTACTATTAATCAAAATTGTTGCCGCACCTAATTGATTAACCAATTTTTCGTCTTTAACAACAACCAAATCATATTGGACTTTTGGCAATTTCAGGGGTTTTTGCGCTATTTGAGTGGGACTTGCTTCCGCTACTGGAATTAAGTATTTATCTAAGCTGCTTAATAACTGAGTTCCTAAACCACTTTGAGTTGTTAATGGGATAAAAGCAGTTAAGATCAGGACAGTTTGTGCTACTTTTTGTCTGTTTATATGATAATCTTTGTTCTGAGGATGATTCTCTGGAGTAGGCATAGGTGATATTCTCACTTGTTAGAATAAAATACATTATGGGACTCCTATTTGATTTTTGAACAAGCTGTAAATCGTAAACCGCATATAATCAAGGATTGAGTCTCAGTATATTGAGCAAGATTCAAGTAGGACTCCCATAGCACTTATGACTAGAGCAATTTGAAAAAGTTCCTATCTCATATCCCAAAACTGTCATTAATTTAGCAAAAAAGCGGTTAGCTTAACCGTGTTAATACTAATAAATTATGTAGGTTGGGTACAAAGAAAGCGCAACCCAACAAAATTAAATCACAAAATCACCAAAATGTTGGGTAACATCCGTCAACCCACCCGACACAATTTAAATAACATCCTGTAAATCCTTAAATCCTGGATATCCTGATTCAGACAAAGAAAATTCTTAATATGACATCAAAAGCGTGAAAATCAACCAACAGCAAAACCTGTATATTGTCTCACTAAAGGTTCATGAAATGCTAAAACAATATCTGATTTTGGCACTCCTAATTTAACTAACTCATCTGCTATACCAATCTCAGTTCCATCATGTTGTATCCAAATTTTCTGATCTTTAATATCTAAATGCAAAACACAACTTACTATTGATGTTAGTGACAGAATTCCAGTAACTTTAGGTCAAGTTCGTTCTTGGTCTGTGCCGAAATAATTAGGGGGTGCTGAAAATTTTCAGCACCCCCTAATTACACACCTAGATTATTATCATCTTGCTGATTAATTGCTAATCGCAAAACTGATAATCCTAAGATGATTAAAAATAACACCAAGCCAATTGTACAAGCATAGGTAAATTCTAAATTACTAAATGCCTGTTCATATAAATAGTAAACAATTGTTTTAGAACTATTCAGGGGACCGCCTCCTGTCATAATATAAACTTCTTCAAAGACTTTAGTGGCAGAAATCGCCGAAATTACCGCTACTAAAGCTAAATAAGGCTGCATTAAAGGAATGGTAATATCTAGATGTTTGCGAATCCCATCCGAACCATCAATTGCTGCTGCTTCATAAACATCAGCAGGAATAGATTGCAATCCAGCTAAATAAATTACCATGTAATATCCTAAACCTTTCCAAATAGTTACAGCCATGACACTAGCTAATGAAATGGGGACAATTCCTAATATTTTCTCTGGACTTGTTAACCAAGGAATTCCTTCGGGAAATATACCTAAAGTTTTCAACAATTGATTTAATAAACCGTTTTCTGCATACAACCATTTCCAAGCTATACCTGCAACAACCATTGAAATGACTACAGGTGTATAATATGCAGTTCTAAACCAATTCATACCCCGCAATTTTTGATTTACCAAAATCGCTAAAATTAAGGGAGTAATTACCAAAATTGGCACAACTCCAACCAAATAGAGAAAGGTGTTTTCTAAGGTTTTCCAAAAAACAACATCTTTCCATAAACGGAGAAAGTTGTCAAAACCGATAAATTTAGGCGCTTCTCCAATATCTTGATAGCTGGTAAAGCTAAGGTAAAATGCTTGCAGCGCAGGCCAAAAAACAGTTAAGCTTAATAAAACTAAAGCTGGTAATAAAAATAGATAAGGTGTCAATCTCTCTTGAATAATTATCCAGTTTTTAGGTGTTAATTTATTCATCATCTACTAATCAGGGAACAGTTTACAGTCAACTGTTAACAGTGAACATTGAAAACGGCTAACTGTCAACTGATAGCTGATAGCTGATATTAAGAAGTAATAAGTTAATTATCAAGATTGAGTAAATGGATTATGATTCTAATACAAACTGGTGTGCCACTGAAACTGTTAGAAAAACTGTTGTTTTTTTGGTAGCAAAATTTTAGTGGTACTGATAAAGTAACCAACAAAAAGTTTCTGAAAAATCAAGAAACTTGGGTTTTGTTACTGTTATCTACACTTTGTTTATAACACGTACACAACTGATGGAATCTATGCGCCAGATTTTAATCCGCTTTCTCTGGCGCTTTTTCATAGTTGTAAAGAAGGGAATAGGGAATAGGGAATAGGGAGGAAAATTTTAGAGTTTAGAGTTTAGATTTTAGATTTTAGATTTTAGATTGGAGTTCACAAAAACAATCCAAAATCCAAAATCCAAAATCCAAAATCAATAACTCCTGACAAAAAATCACCTCCAGCGAAGGTCAGTCACCAGAGGATAGAATCAAAGACATTGGAATGTGGACTAGTCTTGATATCAATTTATCTTGCTAACAAATCTATGCACTCTATCGCAAGGAAAGGGTTTTGATTTATGCTTTCTACGTCGAATGAAATATGATGATTATACAGCACTTTCCGGTGTAATGAGGTAAACTATTGGCGGGCAAGATACCCACCCCACAAGAGTTTTATGATCATGTTTTGTACCTCTTATGAATGAAATTTACTGTAATTTAACTGTAATTTAGAAGTGCGGTTTTATGGTCAATTTTCGATAGTGGTGGAAACTGATACCAAAAAAAAGACCCCCGGTTCTACACCGAGGGATTCTGCAAGTCGGAATTATCGCACAAAGACATTCGCGCATCTAGGATAGCAATGCAACACTGCAAATATCTGCCAAAATGCCATAAATATCAAACGTCAGTATTAGATAATAAATACAGCACTTTCTGGTGTTATGAGGTACACCACGGGGGCAGATGCCCACCCCACAAGAGTTTTATTATTAAAATTTGTACCTCATAGCAATGGAATCTGCTGTATGTTATCCCTAATGCCAAAAATATATAGAGATCCGATGACAATTGACAATTGACAATTATCAATTATCAATTATCAATTGTCCATACCAATGATGTACTGCTAACCACCCGACTGATAACAAACCTGCCAAACTCAAAGTTAAACCACTCAAGGGAATTAATAATGCAAATACAGGTAAAATTGCTCCAGCAATAGTACAAATAATGGCGGCTAAAGCAGCGTGACGATTTGCACCTAAACCATAGATGAAACCGAGTAAAATCAAGGATATGATCAACCAAGCTATTTCTGCATTCATTACTCGCCCCAGATAGGTTAAAGTTAATAAGCAAGCAAAGAAAATACCCGCAGCGATCGTCACATTTTTTAAACTCATGGGTAAGGACAAATATAAAAGCAATATCCACCACAAAAATAATCCTGGTGCTAACAGTAATAACCGGGGTATAATCCCAGTTTTTCCTATTGGTTTGGTGGCAGTAAATACACCAAAGGGATTTCTTACAGAAACATTATCATCAAATATCCAAGTAAATTGGGTACTGTCACCATCATTTTTAATTTCTTGAGGAACTATACCACTAGCAAAGTCGGCATTTCTAAAATTAGCAATTGTTGTGAGGCGAAATTGAGAAAGTAATTGATTAGTGGCATTATAAACCCAACGTGGTCCACCTTGTGCTTGATAGCTAACTTTAATTGTGGTTTCTTGTCCTGGTTCTAACTGAAAAGGAAAACCATAATCTCCAGGGTTTATTTGTTTTAATCTTGTTCCATCTCTTTCTACTTTATAACTAGAAAGTAAGGAATAACCGTAGGGTGGTAGTGCTTCAAAGAAAAAACTATTAACATCACTTAGTGAATTGACAATTTTATAATCAGCATTGTAATCTGTATTATAAATGGCACTGCGATTTTGTACGTTTACACTTTGGTCAATTTTAACTTGAATATTTGAACCTGCTAAGTTTAAATAGCGAGTAACTTTTTGTTTATCTGTCACCTTGACTATTTTGCCGTTAACTTGAGTAGTATAGCTATAAGGTTCTTCGACGATGTAACGCACTTGGGGCGCAATTTGTTCTAATTTATCACCTGCGACACTTTCCGCTACTTGTGCTACTTTTGCTTGTTCCCAGTGATGGTAACGGTTGCTTAAAGTAGAAGTGAGGAAAAATCCCGTAACTACTAAAATTAAAATTAGGGCTAAATGTTGTAGTCCTTTGAGAAGTTGGGAATAACGAATGGACCATTCCCCAAAGAAAACAGCTTGTTCGCTGGTGTTGCGTCTCAGAGAAAAACTGATGAGAGCGATCGCAACTCCCAAAGCTACAATTAAAAACACAAACAATAGTGAACCTTGAAGTAGTTGCGTACCAAACTTGATTAATTCATCAGGATGTGTTAAATCTGGTAATCCGGGAATACCTTGAGCAATAGGAGACATAGGTAAATATGTAGATGTTCAGATATTGAAACAACTTGACAGATATAATTTCCAAAAGTTTCTACAAAAATACTAGGAAAACATTGTTAATATTTTAGAAGTTAGGAGTCAGGAGTCAGGAGTCAGGAGTCAGGAGTCAGGAGTCAGGAGTCAGAACAATTTTAGATTTTAGATTGGAAATGGCAAAAACAATCCAAAATCCAAAATGTTATTACCAATTACCAATTACCAATTACCAATTACCAATTACCAATTACCAATTACCAATTACCAATTACCAATTACCAAAAAATATGAAATTACAACAAAAAGAGATAACATTAAAAGAAATAAATCCACAACAGCAAACACAAACTGAGCCACATTTAGGTTTAGTTTGCATTACTATTGATAAACAAGTGCGGTTTCGGACTATTACCCGGACACGTTATTTAAAACTTTCTCCTCAACAAAGAGAAGATACCCTAAAAGAACTTTATCAAAATAATTTGCGCTGCTTGGATGGGGCGTTAACTTTCTGTCAAAAGCAAAATATTCGGCTTTATCGCATGACTTCGGCTTTATTTCCCATGAGTGATATGGAAGATAAAATTGGCGCGAAGATATTAGAGGAAATGAGAGAGGATTTAGGTAAGATTGGACAAAGGGCAGAAAATTTAAACATCAGAATGGTGTTACATCCTGATCAATTTGTAGTCTTGAGTTCTGATTCTGATGAAGTCATAGAAAATAGTATCAAAATTTTAACAAACCACGCCTACACTTTAGATTTACTTGGTTTACCTCAGTCACCTTGGGCGTTAATGAATATTCATGGTGGTAAATCTCAACGTTCAGAAAAGTTGGTAAAAGTAATTTCTGAACTACCACCAGGTATCAAAAACCGCTTAACTTTAGAAAATGATGAATATGCTTATAATGCTCAGGAAATTTTAGAGGTATGTCAACAAGCTGGTATACCGATGGTTTTTGATGCACATCATCACATTTGCTATGAAAAGTTAGATTCTTATGATCATCCTAGTGTAGAGTCTGTGGTTTTGGCAGCGCGAGAAACTTGGAAAAATCCAGATTGGCAGTTAGTACATATTTCTAATGGGGAAACAGGTTTTAATGATAGAAAACACAGTGATTTAATTACAGCCATGCCTCAAGCTTACCACCAAGTACCCTGGATAGAAGTAGAAGCCAAACACAAAGAAAAAGCGATCGCTCATTTGCGGGATTGGTGGTTAATTCATAAGAATTAACGTTATATTAACTTTACTTAATTACTTGATCAATAATAAATTGAGAAATGGCGATCGCAATTGATTTTGGTACTAGCAATACAGTTATTACTCGCTGGAATCCTGTAACCCAGCAACCGGAAACTTTGACTTTACCGGGTTTATCCCTGCAACAAAGTCTCAATCCCCCACTGATTCCCAGTTTAGTATATGTAGAAGCAGCGAGTGAAAGTAAAGTTTTAGTAGGCCAGCAAGTGCGCGATCGCGGTTTGGATCTCAAAGGTGATAACCGATTTTTCCGTAGTTTTAAACGGGGTATTGGCGCAGATATTCAGGGTTTTTTACCAGAAATAGATGGAGAAATCGTCACCTTTGAAAAAATAGGTAAATGGTTTTTAACTAAGGTAATCGAAGAATTAACACTAATAGAAGGTGGTTTAGATTCTTTGGTTTTAACAGTACCTGTAGACAGTTTTGAAGCTTATCGTCACTGGTTAGGCAAAGTTTTTCAAGCACTTCCAGTAGAACAAGTTAGGATGTTAGATGAACCTACTGCCGCAGCTTTAGGTTATGGTTTAACAGCACAAGAAAATTTGTTAGTAATTGATTTTGGTGGTGGAACATTAGATTTATCCTTGGTACGTTTAGATCAACAGGCACAAACTAATAGTAAACCAGTAGGATTTTTATTAAAGTGGGGTAATAAATCCCTAGCGGAAGATTCCAAACAAAAGGTAAAAACAGCCCGTGTATTAGCAAAAGCGGGGCAAAATTTAGGTGGTACAGATATTGATAATTGGATAGTTGATTATTTTGTCAAAACTCAAGGATTACCTGTAAATTCTGTAATTACTCGGTTAGCAGAACGAGTAAAAATTCAATTATCTACCCAAAATAAAGCCAGTGAAGTTTATTTTAATGATGAAACTTTTGAAAGTTATGAATTGGATCTTGACCGTCAAACTTTAGAAAATATCCTCAAAGATAATGGATTTTTTGATAAGTTACATGATACCATGATGACCTTGTTACAACAAGCCCGTCGTCAAGGTATAGAACTAGATGATATTCATGCAGTTTTGTTAGTGGGTGGAACTGTACAATTACCTGTAGTAAACACATGGGTACAACAATATTTTGAACCAGAAAAAATCCGTTATCAAAAACCTTTTGAAGCGATCGCTCAAGGTGCATTACAAATTACCCAAGGGTTAGAAATTAAAGATTTTCTGTATCATAGCTATGGAGTGCGGTACTGGGATAGACGTAACCAGCGTCATAGTTGGCAACCAATAATTAAAGCAGGCCAAGCTTACCCCATGAGTCAACCAGTAGAATTAGTTTTAGGTGCTTCTAGGGAAAATCAGCCGAGTATTGAGTTAATTTTAGGAGAATTAGGAGCAGAAACCGGAGGTATAGAAGTTTATTTTGATGGCGATCGCTTAGTAACTCGCAAACTTGAGTCTGTGACAACTACAGTTAAACCGCTGAATGATACAGAAGAAGCCAGAAAAATTGCTCGACTGACACCCCCTGGTTTTCCAGGGAGCGATCGCATTAAAGTCATGTTTCAAGTTGATGAACAACGTTTTTTAAGAATTACCGTTGAGGACATATTAACAAATAATACCTTAGTAGAAAATCAACTTGTGGCACAATTGAGTTAAGGAGTCAGGAGTTAGGAGTCAGGAGTCAGGAGTTCAAGGAGTCAGGAAGAACAGATTTCAATACTTTTCGTCAAACTAATAACAACGAAATCACGTAGGTTGGGTTGAGGAACGAAACCCAACGTTTACAAGGGTTTGTTGGGGTTCACTTTATTCAACCCAACCTACAAAAATCCTATTCCCTGTTCCCTGTTCCCTGTTCCCTGTTCCCTGTTCCCTATTCCCTATTTTTTCAAGCCTTGCTACTGACAATTACCTGTAAACTACCACCAGCATATAAAATTGGTTCACCAACATCAAAACTAGTTTCTCTTAATAAACGAGGTAAATCAGTTTTTAATAACTGCCAAGCTGTTTCCGTTTCAAACAACCAAAAAAACACCGATAAACCAGGCCAAAATATAGGATTTGTGGGAGTATGAAAATCTACTAAAGTAAAAATTCCCCCTGGTTTTAATACTCGATAAACTTCTTGAATGATTTTTCTTAATTGTTCAGGTTGCATTTCATGTAAAGCCGCGCTAGTATGCACCACATCAAACTCATGATCTGTAAAAGGCATATTTTCCGCAAATGCTTCTATATAAGTAGCATTCGGCACATTCTTTTTTGCCCGTTGTAAAGATAAAGGCGAAGCATCCAATCCTGTAACATTTTGTGATAATTTCACCAAAAAAGCCGTAGTTTGACCACTACCACAGCATAAATCTAGAATTTTAGTATCTGAGTTGAGGTTTAAACCTTGTAAAGCGAGTTGACGAAAACGCCCCTCACCGCCCACACTCAGGGCTGCTAACCGGGATATGGCATCATATAACCATTGATAGCGGTAACTCAAGTCTCGAAAAATTGTTGCCATTGCATATTTCCTCAACGTTAAGCTTTATATTGAATAAAGATATATTGTTAACATTAGTAAAAAAATTGTAAAGATTGGGGGAAAGTAACTGCTATGGGTCGTGTAGGCGTATTATTACTCAATCTAGGTGGACCTGATAAATTAGAAGATGTGGGTCCATTCTTATATAACCTGTTTTCAGATCCCGAAATTATTCGCCTACCATTTCGATGGATGCAAAAACCATTAGCTTGGTTTATTGCCACACGGCGAGAAAAAACATCCCAAGAAAACTATAAGCAAATTGGTGGGGGTTCACCACTGCGGCGCATTACTGAAGAACAAGGGGAAGCTTTAAAAGCGCAACTGGATGCTATGGGCAAAGCAGCGAACATCTACATGGGAATGCGTTATTGGCATCCCTACACAGAAGAAGCGATCGCCCAACTGGCACAGGATAACATTGAAAAGTTGGTAATTTTGCCACTTTATCCCCAATTTTCCATTAGTACCAGTGGTTCTAGTTTCCGGTTATTAGAAAAACTTTGGCAAGAAAACCCAAAACTTCAACCGTTGGAATACACTGTGATTCCTTCCTGGTACAAACAACCAGGTTACTTGCAAGCAATGGCGGAACTGATCATTGAGCAACTCAATCAATTTCCCAACCCTGATCAGGCACACATCTTTTTTAGCGCCCACGGTGTACCAAAAAGCTATGTTATAGAAGCCGGCGATCCTTATCAGCAGGAAATTGAGGAATGTACTCAATTAATTATGCAAACCCTTAATCGCCCCAATGCCCACACTTTAGCTTATCAAAGTCGTGTTGGTCCAGTGGAATGGCTGCAACCTTATACTGAGGATGCCTTAAAAGAACTGGGTGAAAAAGGCGTTAAAGATTTGGTAGTTGTACCCATCAGCTTTGTTTCTGAACACATTGAAACTTTGCAAGAAATTGATATTGAATATCGGGAAATAGCCGAAGAAGCAGGAATTGAAAACTTCCGACGTGCTGCTGCTCCCAACACTCATCCGGTATTTATTAAAGCATTGGCAGACTTGGTTATTGAGTCTTTAGAAAAACCGGATCTCAAACTTTCCCAAGTTACCCAGATGAAGAAAAAGGTGAAAATGTATCCTCAAGAACGCTGGGAATGGGGAATGACAACTAGCGCCGAAGTCTGGAATGGTAGAATTGCCATGCTTGGTTTCATTGCCTTGATCATCGAAATTATCACCGGTCGAGGTTTACTCCATGCTATAGGGCTTTTACAGTAGGTGACAGGAGGCAGGGGAGGCAGGGGAGGACAAGGAGGTTAATAACCCAGTCACCAGTCACCAGTCACAAGTCACCAGTCACCAGTCACCAGTCACAAGTCACCAGTCCCTAGTCCCTATTCCCTCTTGTGGCGATTTTCCCAATACCAGTGATACCACTGTGCAGCACTACGAACTGCAAACCAGAGCAGAATTAAAGCTATTAATCCTCCTTGTTGGGGAGCATCCACGGCAAAAATTACCAGTACAATACACAAGCTATCTTGCAAAAAAACTGCCCACAATGGTAAACCGCGCAAACGATAAAACCAGCCTAACTGTACTAACTGAAGTACCAAAGCCAACAAACCACCTACCAAGGCAATTAACCAACTTGGTAATTCTGTAGCTGAAGCTACTGCTAACCCCATAATTGCTCCTACTATGGGGGACAAAAATAACTCCACCAGTTGTAATATTCTCTGTCCTGCTATATAAAACCTAGACAAAACTAGACTTTACTTTCTACTTCAACGGGAGCATGGGAGCAGTTATCCCTCGGTAGACTTTCACGCTTTAGCCAAACGCGATAAATTAATTGCAGCATTCAGATCCCTATCCATCTCAAAACTACAGTTCTCGCAGTGATAAATTCTTTCAGATAAAGAAAGACTATCTTTTCTATGTCCACAGTGAGAACAGGTTTTACTTGATGGATAAAATCTATCAGCAATTATAATTTCACAACCAAACTTTTTAGCTTTATATTCTAGCTGACGCTTAAACTCATGAAACCCACAATCAGCTATTGCTTGGGCTAATTTATGGTTTGATAACATCCCTGAAACATTCAAATCTTCTACTACTATCTTGGCGTGGTTTTTGCATAAGTAAGTAGTAAGTTTATGAAGAGTATCTTTTCTCAGGTTTGCTATTCTTGCATGATGTCTAGCCAGTTTAATTTTAGCTTTATGCTTATTGTTTGAACCTTTAGCTTTTCTACAATAGACTTTGGATAATCTTTGTAGTTTAGCTAGATTCTGTTTATAGTGTTTAGGATTAGGAAATATAACACCAGTGCTTAGTGTAGCTAGTTCCTTGACTCCTAAATCAACACCAACAACAGCATGGTTTTTGATAGTTGGTTGACATTCTTGTTCATAAGAAAAGGCTATATACCAACTATCAGCAGTCCTGGAAATAATAATACTTTTACAGGTGGTGTGAGGTAATCCTTCATAAGTTTTTACCCATCCAATTGTCGGTAGTTTTATTGATGTACCACCTACAGGAATTGGTTTACCACCTGCATCAATTGTAAAACTATCATTTTTTCCTTTCTTTTTGAAGTTAGGATATTGAGACTGTCCTTTAAAGAATCTTTGAAAAGCTTCACCTAAACTATCAAAGGCGTATTGAGTGATTTTCTGGCAAATACCTTTTTCTTTAATCCATGCCAATTCAGGTTTTACATGATTATTAAAGAATTTCTTGAGGATGTATTTGTTTGGCTTTAATCCATCTTTGTACAAATCCTGCCAAGTAGCTAAACCCCAATTATAGGTAAACCTTGCTATACCAGCGTGTTTAGCCATGAATATTTCCTGGGTTTTGTTTAACTTGAGTTTTGTTTTGATAGATAAAAGCATTGCTCGACCTCAACACTGTATTTCTTTGCTGTCTAAATCTGACATATCTTGTACAGGGTTGTCAATAGCATTTTTGAGATGATCCTTGATTTCTTTGGAGTAATTCCTCAATCCGTACAATCGACAAGAAAAGCAGTGGATAATTGCCATTAGGTCTTCCACTAATTCTTGTTGAGGTGATAAAGATTCCTGATTTGCAACTATGATCTGACACCTCACGGAACTTGCTAATTCCATAATAAAGTCAAAAGCAAACCGACACATTCTGTCTTTGTGCGCCACAACAATTGTCGATATTTCGCCTTTAAGCATTGATAACATAATTGATAAAAACTTTTTTCTTTTAAAGTTTAATCCGCTTCCAATCTCTGAAACCCAATCATCAACAGCTAACCCACGACTCAAACAAAATGTTTCCATCGCGGATACTTGGTTTCTGAGTTCGGGTTTTTGGCTACTCGAAGAAACTCTACAATAAACAACTACTTTTCGTTTTGAGTCTACAGGTTTTAATCCCTGGGTAATCAGTAAATCATCTTCAGTATAAAAACGATGCCCCGACAATGTTCTTTTGGCTGGAAGTCTTCCTTCAACATCCCATCTTTGCAAGGTCTTGACTGAAACTCCGATTTTTTTAGCAAATTCATGAGGTTTAAACATAAAGTCACTCATAGGTTTGTCTATGAGTGTACAGGTTTGTTTATTAAATTGTCAACTTAGGACAAGCTCCAAGTTTTTTGGAAGCAAATATTTCAAATAGTGACCAACTCGTAAGTAAACATACTAAAATATAGGGTGAAATACGTGATAAAAGCGGTACTTTAGACCATAGGTTGCTACCTTGTAACAAGCCAATAATTAATAAAGGTATAGCTAATCTCAGTCCTGCTGCTCCTCCAGCAGAGAGTGTAGCGAGGATTTCAATCATAGGAATATACCTTCTATAAGTAGATGAGCAAAGAAGAGTTATGAATATTTATTTTTTTTGGGAATAGTTTTTGTGCAAAACGGACGTTAATCAGTGTATCCATAAAATATTTTACAATACTGTCTTTATGTTTTATATACACAGTTGTAATCTATAGTTCAGATGTTTGGGTAGATATAATAGCAATTTAAATTTAAAATTTCTGCAAATCAATTAGCAGATTTTTCACTCAAATAGTAATTTTATGGGTTCAAAATTATTTGAATATACAAGTATCATGTAAGTAGGGGTTGCTGAATAAAGCCTTTTCGTGAGGGTTAGGAGTTCAGGAGTCACTCGATTTTGGATTGACGATTTTTCCGTTATGAAGGATCAGAACCTGTACCAAATTGTCAAAAATACAGGAGTCAGAAGCAATTAAGATGTGAAAAGTTGACATTTCCACGGGTATATCTGGGAAAAGTTCTGACCTCTAGTTTTGACTCCTGACTCCTAAATTTTAAATTCCCAGTCTTTGATAAACTTGATCTAAATGTCTCAGATGGTTTTGTGGATCAAAACAACCATCTATTTCTGCTGCTGACAAGTTTGCAGTTACACGGGGGTCTTTACTAAGAGAATCACGGAAATTACCTTCTGGTTTATTCCAAGCAGTATGGGCGTTTTGTTGGACTATAGCATAAGCTTCTTCGCGGCTAAGTCCTTTATCTACTAAGGTTAAGAGAACTCTTTGACTGAAAACTACACCACCATAGCAGTTAAGGTTGCGTTCCATGTTCTGGGGATATACCAGCAAATTTGTCACCAAGTCGGTGATCTCATGGAGCATAAAGTGTGTTAATATGCAAGCATCTGGTAAAATTACCCGTTCGACGGAACTGTGAGAAATATCTCTCTCGTGCCATAAAGCTACGTCTTCTAAAGCTGCTCCTGCATGACTTCTTACCAGTCGCGCCATTCCTGTCAGTCTTTCTGAGCGGATGGGGTTGCGTTTGTGGGGCATGGCACTAGAGCCTTTTTGACCTTTGGAGAAGTATTCTTCAACTTCTAAAACGTCGGTTTTTTGCAAGTTGCGAATTTCTACTGCAAAGCGTTCTATAGATGCCGCCAGTAAGGCTAATTGTTGCACAAAGTCGGCATGAAGATCACGGGAAATAACTTGAGTGGAAGCGGTATCAGGTTTGAGTCCCAGTTTTTGACAGGCGATCGCTTCTACACGGGGTTCAATATTGGCATAAGTTCCCACCGCCCCGGATATTTTACCGACAGCGACATTTTTTTTCAGGACTTGCAAACGTTCTTGGTGTCGCAATACTTCCGCTAACCAACCAGCTAATTTAAAACCAAAAGTGATGGGTTCAGCGTGAATACCATGCGATCGCCCAATCATCACAGTATAACGGTGTTCTCTGGCCTTGTTGCGAATTGCCTGGATTAAATCTTCTAATCGTTTTAACAAGATATCCAAACTAGCAACTAATTGTAGTGCTAATGCTGTATCCAATACATCCGAGCTAGTTAAACCCAGGTGAATATAACGTCCCGCATTACCTACATATTCATTGACATTTGTCAAGAAAGCAATCATGTCATGGCGCACTTCCGCCTCAATTTCTAGCACCCGCTTGGGGTCAAAATTCGCCTTGGCTTTAATTTCTGCAACTGCTTCTTTGGGAATATAACCTAGTTCTGCCTGAGCTTCACAAACAGCAATTTCTACCTGTAGCCAGGTTTGTAACTTATAGTTTTCATTCCACAGATTGCCCATTTCGGGCAAAGTATAACGCTCAATCACATTCGGGCATATAATACAACTGTCATATTTTACAAGGGAATAGGGAACAGGGAACAGGGAATAGGGAATAGGGAGTAGGGAGTAGGGAGTGGGAACAACGGATAGCTGATAGCTGATAACTTAATGGAAATTTAAAAATCTTGTCAAGCAACAGTAAAATTACGTAAGTATGCGTTAAACTTGATTTAAAATTCAGTAAAACAACGATGGCTTATTGAGTACGGTCTGAGGAAAATAATTAAAGATTTGAATAAATTATACTAACTCCATTGTGCAGAACAAGGGATTACTACAAAGGAATTGATATGGCAAAAAGTGAAACCTCTATCCAACCTGATGGTATGGAGTTATTACACTTATACCACCAAAATCCTTCAATTAAACTGCGTAATCAACTGGTAGAGCTTGTCCTAAGTTGACAATTTCATAGACAAAACTATACTTATATTGACAAAAATCAATATATTTTCCGGAAAAAATCAACTACTTGATATATAATACGGTGATATCAAGTATTGAATTGAGACTATTGCCGACGCGAAAACCAAGCAATGATGGTGGTAGTCTTTTTCAGAAACTTAATTGGAACACAATCGCGTTGGGCTACAGCGTGAAGGTCTACAGAGGGATAACCGCTCCCATGCTCCCGTTGAAGTAGAAAGTAAAGTCTAGCTTTGTCTAGGTTTTATATAGCAGATACATAAGGGTTTGGTGCGGAAGATGGCTTATAAGTTTGTCCATCAATGTCATGAACCTTATGAAGACTTAGAACAAATTGGTTATTTGGGGTTGATCCGGGCTATTGAGCGTTTTAACCCCAGTCAAGGATATGCTTTCAGTTCCTTTGCTGTACCTTATATTCGCGGTGAAATATTGCATTTTTTACGCGATCGCTCGACTTTAGTTAAAATACCCCGCCGTTGGCAAGAACTTTACTTGAGGGGGCAACTTCTTTGTAAAGAATTAACATTATCTTTGGGTCGTCCTGTCAAAGATACGGAAATTGCTGAAAATCTGCATATTTCTGTACAAGAATGGCAAGAATGTAAGTTGGCAAATCAAAACCGGATGCCTTTAAGTTTAGATGCTAATCTAACTAACAACGTAGATTATCAAATGACCTTGGGTGATATACTTCCCTGTCCCCATACTACTATGCTTCAGCAACAAGAGGAAGAAAGACTACAGCTACAAGGGGCGATGAGGATGTTAGATGATAAACCCCGAATGGCGGTAGAGTTAGTATTGGTTAAGGAACTAACTCGCAAGGATGCAGGTAAAAAAATTGGTGCTAGTCCGATGACTGTTACTCGCTATCTGCATCAAGGTATTCAACAATTAATTTGCTATTTGCAACCACAAGGTGAGACAGAGGTGATGAGTGCTTAGTTATTCTTTGTCTGAATCAGGATTTACAGGATTAGAGGATGAACAGGATTTTTTATTTTTATATTCTGTAAATCCTTAAATCCTCAACACCCTGATTCTCAATGGTGCATTATTTATAAATTAGAAATACTCAATTATTTGCATTTGCAATTTATTTACAAAAACAGATATCTTTGTAGGGGTTTAGCATTGCTCATTGGTGTCAATTTAAAATAAAAATCATCACCCGACTGGGAATGAATTCCCAGTGTAATAGTAAAAGTCATCTAAAGATGACTAAAGACACAAACAGCTAGTAGACGCGATTTATAATCGCCAAGGGATGTATGAATTTAGACTTTTCAAACAACCTCTTAAATATCTAACTCAATTTGGCTTGCTTTCACTTCTTTTTGTTTTTCCGCACTTTTTAAAACTTCATAAGCTAATGTCATAGTTAGTCTTTGTTTATTTTCAATAATATCTTGCACTGTGACAATTTGAATTTTATCACAACTATGAGGCATGAGTTTATTTTGATAAAAACCAGCAGATTTGGCAGTTTTTAACATATCTTTGGTAGGTTCTTCCAAAGTGATAAATATGGCAATTCTGGCATTTTCTAAGGTTATTGTTCCTAATAAATCGCGGATATCTCCTGGTTTTACTTTACCAGACTTCACTTGTAAGATGATTTTTTCTTGTTCTCCTTTATCACCGTAAAAATAAACAATTCCATCTACACCTTGATCTGAGCCTTTTTTGGTGTTAATTATTCCTCTGTTATTTGTATAGGTTAAAATTGCCCATTTTTCAAATTCTTTACGAGTGCGATCATCCTGTTTATTTGCTAATGCTCTTGCGCTTTCGATATCTTTGGGTATACCATGTAATTTAATGGTGTCTAAAACTCCTTTACCAAAGCTGTCTTCTAATCTTTTTAAAACTAAGCTAATACTTTGATAAGTGATGTCTATTCCTATCCATTGTCTGTCTAATTTTTGTGCAACTGCAACGGTTGTACCACATCCACAGTAAGCATCTAATATTATATCATTTTCGTTGGAACTGGCTTTTATTATTCTTTCTAATAATGCTTCTGGTTTTTGTGTGGGATATCCTAAACGTTCTTTTGCTCGAGAAGAAATAGGAGGAATATCATCAAAAACTTGTTGAACCAAATGACCTTTATTTTCATATAAATATCGTTTAATTCTAATACCATTTTTTGATGTAAAATGTAAGCGATTTTGTTGATCTAATTCTTGCATTTTTTGTAAAGGACAACGCCAATATCCACTAATTCCTTTATATTCATATTGATAACCACCACCAGCTAAACCCTTAGCAGATAAATCACCACTTGCCCATCTTCTTCCATCTGGATCTTGATAACAATAATCTTTTAAGCGTTCTTCTTTTAATTGAGTATAGGGAGGATTCCATGTATAATTATCAGTATTTTTAGTATATAAAAGTATAATATCATTATTCTTACCAAATTTTCTTTTTGCATCACTATGAGCAGTTGTTCTTTTCCAAACTATCTCATTTAAAAAATCTCCACCCTGAGAACAAAAAACAGCATCTAAAACCAATTTTAAATAATGACTAGCACTCGGATCGCAATGTAAATAAAAACTACCTGTAGGTTTTAAAACTCGATGAATTTCTGTGATCCTTAAAGTCATACTCACTAAATAAGCAAGTAAACTACCTGTTCCTAAAACATGACTTAAACCATTAATTAAAGCAATACATTGTTGAGTAAATAAACCATGATAATTACTGGTAATTTCACTCAATCCTTTAATAGCGTGATCATCCCATTCCCAAGTGTCAATAAATGCTTGCGCTTGGGCTTTATCTTCTGAACCAATGTTATTATAAATTTGATTATAATTCCGCTTAGAATTAAAAGGAGGATCAATATAACATAAGTCTACCGATTCATCTTTAATATACTTTCTTAAAACTTCTAAATTGTCTCCATAATAAAGTTGATTAACCATTGTTTTCCTCAACCTATTTTAATTGAATACACCTTGATTAATCATTTTTATAGATTGTTACTTTTTTGTCATCACAGAAAAACCCTGATATTACCTGATGTTTAATGAAGAATTGTTAAAAAAATCCCTGAAAATCCCTGATTTTCTGAAACCAATATAAGTTATAATACTTGAACAGCTTATGAAATGTCGTAGGGTGCGTCAGACTGCATCAATGCTGTAAATAAGCAGCTTCTTGATATCTGATATACCCTATAACTAAATATAAATAGTGATCGCATCTGGTAAAATTATTGAGGTATTTCTATGATCAAATAATGATACTAATTGATTTAATTATTGTTATAATCATCTCTGTCTGGGTTGTATGGAGAGCTAGAATAGGTTTTACTTATAGTTTTACTGGTGGTAAACTGGATGAATATATTAATAGATGGGAGATTTATGCACCACAATCTTATGAAAAGATTAGAAAAAGTGACGATGTTTTAACTATCGCTAAAAATACAGGTTTTTCTAAAAAGAAGATTCAAAGAATAAAAGAGCATATATTTTTTCAAAAACATCAATTAGATGATAGTATGAGAACATTCGATACAGATCCTGATATTGCTGATGCTTGGTTTAGATTACAGAAAGGAGATTATAAAAATGAGGATATAAAATTATTAGAACATGAATATTTTGAGTCTCGGTTTGAAGCAATATTTAAAACAGATTATCGTACTGCCCATAATGCTACAATTAAATCAGGCAGAACATGGAATCCTGAATAAATATAATAAATATGTTGTAAAAATTATAGCTATAGGAGGGTTTTATGGCTTTTTATGTAATGTTAGTTAAGGTTAATGAAGATGAGCAAGGTGTTACTTATAATTTCGGTACTGATCCTGAACATTTAGGGAAAGTTTATCTTGATAAACATGATGGAAAAATTCAAGAAATTGAAGCTATTAATATTGAAAATTATCAGCATATTTTCACAAGAGCAGTAATTAAATTACGTCAGCATTGGAAAGCAGGTAATTTTCCGGATCATACTTGTTGGGCTTCTTAGATGATAAGATCAATTTATAACATCTACTTTTTATGACTATTACAGAAATTCTACAATTTGTAGATAATTTAATTTTCACAGAAACAGATCAACATTTAGATGATCTGCAAAAAAGAATTATTGAAGAATTATTTAAGGGTAAAACTTATAAACAAATTGCTGATATTTATGAATATGATGAAGGTTATATTGGTGATGAAAGTAGAAAGTTATTTAAGTTTTTATCTGAAAATTTAGGTGAAAATATTAATAAGTCTAATTTTGCCTGGACTATAGAAAGAGTTGTAAATTCTAAAATATCTCAGTTTTCTAAAATTCTTAATTTCGAGAACAATAACATTAATTTATGTCGTCAAAATAATTATAAAAATTATGATAAATCTGCAAATAAATTATCATATCATGATTTAACTTTATCACCGAGAATTATTAGATTTTATGGAAGAGAACAAGAATTAGAATTTTTATCTAATTGTATATTTAATCAGAACTCTTGTTTAATTTCCATCTTAGGAACATCAGGAATAGGTAAAACCACCTTAGTAAAAAGATTCATAGATTTACACCTTGATAAATTTGAAATCATTATCTGGAAAACTTTAAAATATCCCAAATCTCTAAATTTACTGATTGATGATTTATTGCAAATCTGCAAACAAGAACCTAAAGAAACCTTAGATGATAAAATCAAACAATTACTCTATATTCTCACCAACAACAAATGTTTAATTATCCTTGATGATATCCAAAATCTCTTTATTCCTGGTGAACTTGCGGGAAAATATCGGACAGAATATCAAGATTATCAAACCTTATTCAAAATAATTACAGAAACCCAACATCAAAGTAATATTATCTTAATTAGTCAAGAACAATGTCCAGAAATGGAATCTTTAGATACAGAATTATCTCCTAGTAAATCTTTAGAAATCTCAGGTTTATATCATCCCGATATTCTCCAAAACACAGGATTAAAAAATCAGGATATTTGGTTAGATTTAATCAAATTATATGCAGGTAATTTAATGTTTTTAAAAACTACTACCGTCTTAATCTCCAAAAATTATGATGGTGAAGTAGCTGAATTTTTAGCAGAAAATACATTACATATTACCCAGCAAATGCAGTCTAATTTTCAAGAGATATATAACCGTTTATCACCTATAGAAAAACAAATAGTATTATATTTGAGTAGATTTGAAAACCCTATTTCTAGAGAAGAATTAAGACAAACGTTAATAGAAACCTTAAATTTATCCTCAGTTGATTTTAATAACGGTTTACAATCTTTACAACAACGGTATTTAGTGGTGAAAATTAAAGATGATAAGGTGATGTTTTCGTTATCTCCTGTTTTTGGGGAATATGTGAGAAATTTCTCATTTCCACAATAAAAATCAGGATTTATAAGATTAGAGAATAAACAGAATTTATTTTCAAATTAACATCCTGTAAATCCTTAAATCCTGGAAATCCTGATTCTGAATACTTAGGGTTTATATAGGACTCCTATTTGATTTTTGAACAGAACTCCGTACATACTTAAAGCCTTCTTTCTTGTTCCCTGTTCCCTGTTCTCTGCCTCCACGAAAAATTCATGAATCAAATCGGATCACTATATCAGCGATCGCCTTATCTGTCCCTTTTGGTGTAGTTAAATAGTTTAATATTTTTTTGTTGTATTGGCTTAATAAGTAATCATAGTATTTATCCCCAATTTCTTTAAGAAATCAGGGATATCAAATTTACAACTAACACCAAATACGACCACGACGGAAAGGTTTATCAGGTTCAGTTTGTTCGGCTTTTTGTCTAGCCATTTCCTGTGACCAAAAACCATAATCTTCCAAACCAGTAGATAACAACTTACGTTCAATTTCTGCTGGTGGTTGAGGTTCTGGTTGGCTGGAATTTGCGGGAGTTTTCTTTGGTCTACTCATAATTGTCACAACTCCTAAAACATACATCTACAAGAAGATTTAATTTGCTGATAACTGCGATTTTGAAAAGCAGCAGGATCATTATAGTTAGCACCATGTAATAAATCCATGCGAATATGAACTAAATCTTCAACTCTGCCATGAATCACATCAACAGACCGATGAGGATAAATAATATCCGGTCTTTTTACTGGTGGGGAAAGTTTGGGTAATCTCATAATCAATTTTTGATTGTAGGTTGGGTTGACGCAAGGAAACCCAACATTAAAAAACTCAACATTATCAAGACTTTGTTGGGTTGCGCTGTCGCTTAACCCAACCTACTACTGAGAGGATGTTTGAAAAGTATCAGAATTAATCGATATCCCCCCAACCCCTTAAAAAGGGGGGCTAAATTCCTCAAAGTCCCCCTTTTTAAGGGGGATTTAGGGGGATCTATGGGTGTCAGATTTCACAAAAAAAAGTTTTCAAACAACCTCTGAGATATTAATAAGGAGTAGACCAAGAACGCACTTCGCCCAAGGTAACAGGAATAATATCACTCACATCAATTGTAAACCGGAATAGCTTTTTAGCACGACGGCTATTTTCAGGGTCAAAGAACTTCAATTTTACATCCCAACAATCGCTATCTAAACGACAGAAAGGACTTTTCTCTACTGTAATACTATCCAATTCCATACCTGTAGCCACAGCTTCAGCAAAAGTAGAAGCCGCTTGGAAAGCATTGGTAGAAGCAAAATTCAACGCCCTATCTTGAGAAGTTGTCCCTAAATTGCGTAAATCATAATAAATACGGCTGAGGAAACTACGCAAAGTGCGGCGAATAGACTCTTCTTGGGCTTCTGTGGCTTGTGCTTGGATTGTCTGAATAGCAGCGTCAACCAAGGTGTTAACCTTCCAACCGTAAAGCCCCCACAACCTATGCGCGAGATGTGTGTTGCTGTTCAAGAAAAAGAATTGCTAGAAGGGACAATTCAAAAAATGAATTTATATTATCTTATCTAGATGTAGGTTAGTAGTTGTAGGTTGGGTTAAGCAACAGCACAACCCAACAAAATTAAATCACAAAATCACCAAAAT
The DNA here is from genome assembly GCF_019598945.1 of Sphaerospermopsis torques-reginae ITEP-024. NCBI lineage: Bacteria > Bacillati > Cyanobacteriota > Cyanophyceae > Nostocales > Aphanizomenonaceae > Sphaerospermopsis > Sphaerospermopsis torques-reginae. Next base: position 1,163,423 of record NZ_CP080598.1, read on the forward strand.
GTTGGGTAACATACGTCAACCCAACCTACAAGATTTAAATAACATCCTGAAAATCCTTAAATCCTGGATATCCTGATTCAGATAATTTCATTTTCTGCAAAATTCGAGCAAATTTATGATATCTACTACTGCAATTTCTCCCATCTTAACTATTCCCCCCCTAGAAAACGGCGACAAATTAACCCGTCATGAATTTGAACGGCGTTATCATGCCATGCCGAATTTGAAAAAAGCCGAATTAATTGAAGGAGTAGTTTACGTGGCATCACCTGTTAGAGCAAAACAACATGGTAAACCCCATGCTCGCATTATGACTTGGTTAGGAACTTATGAAGCAGCTACACCAGGCGTGGAAGCACTGGATAATACTACCGTCCTTCTTGATACAGATAACGAACCACAACCGGATGCTTTATTAAGAATTGAAACAAACGGACAATCAAGAATTAATGAGGATGATTATGTAGAAGGTGCGCCAGAATTAATAGTAGAAATTGCCGCTTCTAGTGCTTCCTATGATTTACATGAAAAACTCAAAGTTTATCGTCGTAATCAAGTCCAAGAATATTTAATCTGGCGAGTTTATGACTATCAATTTGATTGGTTTAGGTTACAAAAAGGAGAGTATATTCAACTTCAACCCAATGCAGATAATATAATTTGTTCCCAAGTATTCCCTGGTTTATGGTTAGATAAAACAGCATTATTAGGAGGAGATTTAGGAAAAGTGTTAACCGTTGTCCAGCAGGGTTTAGCAAGTCCAGAACATGAGAATTTTATTAGTAGATTATCTAGTTAGTCTGATTGGTGACAATTATCTAGTTAGCAGAAGTTACCATCCAAACTAAAATTCCTAAAATGACATCAACAGGAGGAAGGGGATAATCTGTAAAATCAATTGTTACAGTTTGTTCTGTTAATTGTAGAAATCGCCAAACAGTACCATTAGTCACGCTACCATAAATTGTAGGAATAGATTGATTATTAATTTCATTAAATTTTTGAGCAGCAATCATTTCCGCAATACATTGGCCAATACCCGGATTTAAGTCTGATTTTTTAGCTTCCACAATCATAACTGCTGGTGCTTCAACTTCTAACTGTTCTGCTGAACGACTGAGAACAAAATCACAGACTCCATTCAATCCTAAAGCCGAATCTACAGTAAAATCCATACCAGAAAATAAACTAATTTTTCTTTGTAATATCTTACGGACTTCTAGTAAAACCGGACTAATAATTAACTCAGAACGTGCTTTTTCACTTCCCGTCGCTATAGCTAATGGTAAACTTTCTGCTAAAAAATCTTTCAAAGTCGCACTAGCAGCAATGGGCTTGATTTCTGGCAGAAACTTTTGATCTTCAATGGTGTTTATGCCAAAGGTTTGCTTAACTTTTCTAAGAGTAAAATCACTGTATGACATAATGTAAATATTAATGTATACAAAACAAAAATGGTCTGAAATTCAGGTAAAATCTACATGAAAGTCTTATGTAAAAATCAACCAACAGCAAAACCTGTATATTGTCTCACTAAAGGTTCATGAAATGCTAAAACAATATCTGATTTTGGCACTCCTAATTTAACTAACTCATCCGCTATACCAATCTCAGTTCCATCATGTTGTATCCAAATTTTATGATCTTTAATATCCAAATGCAAAACACAACCATACATCGGTCGGCGATTTTTCCAACCTGTATAAACAACCTGATAATGATCCCGTTCCTTGTCAAAAATCAGTTGCGTTTCTACCTCATGATCCGATGGACTTCCCTGAGCATATTCAGTTAATAAAGTTTGGATATATGTACGATATTGTTCTATTTTTTCCATGTTACAATCACCTCATGGTTTGGATCATAGACCACCAAGCTGAGTTGGAAATGCTCAATAGCGGTTTCTACAAATGGCAAGTTAAAAAATGTTTGATAAGCTCCCAGAGGAACTGCTAAATATAAAAAACGGTTAGGTTGCTGATCTTTCAAAGCCAGACGATAGTTAAGAAATTGACCCAAAGCGGTATGAAATTCCGAAATATTGGAAGAACTAATAAAGCTTTTAATCTCAACTGCAATCTTTTCCTCTCCTTTTTCAGCACCTATGATTTTTTCTGCTCCCAAGTCAATTTGCATATCAACCCTACCTGAGCGAATCCTTAAAGGATCATCTGTAATCACCCAACCCTCTTTTTCTAACCCTATCCTAACAGCATCATGAAAAATATCTTTAGCTGGCATTAACTTTATTATAAAAAAATAAAAAATTAGACTTTTCACCCCTAATTATTATAACACCAATTACAACAACACAATCAAAACCATGCCTAACCTGACAGACATCCCCGGAATTTCCCAAATTTGGACACGCACAAAAGGCGACCCCCGGATTAAAATTGCTATCCTTGATGGTGCAGCCGACTTAGAACGCAGTTGTTTTCAAGGGGCAAAATTTAGCCAATTTAAACCCTACTGGGCAGAAGATATTGAACTCAATGAAGAATATTATTATTATCTCAATTTATCTTTAGAATTTAACCAACAACAAAAAGACAAAAAAGACGACCCAGACCACGACAAAGAAGAAGCGAAAAAAGAACGAGAAGCATTTTTTGCCTCCTTTCCTCCTGCTATTAGACGACGGATAGAATTATCAAGTCATGCTACCCACATTTCTAGCACAATTTTAGGGCAACATGGCACACCTGCCCCTGGTATTGCTCCTTTATGTACAGCATTAAATATTCCCATTTCCTTCGCTGGTGATGATTTTATTTCCCCTATCAACCTTACTCATGCTATTAATACGGCTTTGCAATGGGGGGCAAATATCATCCATATTGCTGCTTGTCACCCCACCCAAACCGGAGTAGCACCAGATTTATTTGCCCGTGCTGTCAAACAATGCCAAGACAATAATATGTTAATTATTGCCCCTGGTGGTAATGATAAAGGGGAATGTTGGTGTATTCCTTCTATTCTTCCTGGTGTCATTACCGTTGGTGCAATGCGGGATGATGGCCAGCCGTTTAAATTTAGCAATTACGGTGGAGAATATCAAAATAAAGGTGTAATGGCCAATGGGGAAAATATCTTAGGCGCACAACCGGGAACAGAAGAACCTATCAAACAAAAAGGGACGAGTTGCGCTGCACCTATTGTTACAGGTATTTCTGCATTATTAATGAGTCTGCAATTACAACGAGGTGAACAACCCAACGCGGAAACGGTGCGTCAAGCGATTTTAAATAGTGCTATTCCCTGTAACCCGGAAGATGTGGAAGAACCAGAACGGTGTTTATTAGGTAAGTTAAATATTCCCGGTGCGTTTCAATTATTGACAGGAGAAAGGTTAGAACCTCACCCCCAAACCCTCTCCCACCAAGAGAAGGGGGTAAAAATCTCTTCTTCCCAGGTAGATTCCCCGGTAGAACCTGGGAATGCTACATCAGAGGCTCTGACCCTCACTATACCGTCAGGCAGAGCCTTGGAGAAGGCATTCTCAGCCGGAGACTGGGAAGGAAACTCTGGTGTAGCAGTTGCTACGGCTCCAAGAAATGAAATAACAGAAGGTGTTACCCCTAGTGCGGCTTCTAAACTTGTCTATGCTTTGGGTACTATTGGTTATGACTTTGGTGATGAAGCCAGAAGGGACTCTTTTAAACAATTAATGCCAGCAGTGAATATTGACGGTGCAATTATCCCTGCTAACCCTTATGATAGTCGGCAAATGGTTGATTATCTGTCAGCAAACCCCAGCGAAGCTAAACCTTTAATTTGGACTCTCAACCAAGAACTAACTCCCATTTATGCTTTAGAACCCGTTAGCGGTTTTGCTGCTGATATCTATGAAACTCTAATTGCCATGTTAGAGGGACAAATTCAACCAGAAGACAGTGATGATTTTGTGGAACGGGTGAGTATTCCCGCCAGGTTAACAGATAGAACTGTGGAGTTATTTTCCGGTCAAGTTGTACCTGTAATTACTCTAACTAATACTAGGGGAATGTATGGCTGGAAAGTCAACAGTTTGGTAGATGCAGCTTTGCAAACTGTGATTACGGAAGGCACAGCACCAGCCCAGGAAATGGCAATGCGGAAAGCTTTAAGTAGTTTCTTAAATCGAGTTTACTATGATTTACAAAATGTAGGAAAAACTGCTAAAGATCGGGCGCTGAATTTTTCTGTCACTAATGCTTTTCAAGCGGCTTCTAGTTTTAGCCAAGCTATTGCTACGGGTATGCAGCTTGATAGTATTGAAGTAGAAAAAAGTCCTTTCTGTCGGATTAATAGTGATTGTTGGGATGTGAAATTAAAGTTTTTTGACCCGGAAAATGGCCGCAGAGCTAAAAAAGTTTATCTGTTTACTATTGATGTTAGTGATAGGATTCCTGTAACTTTGGGTCAAGTTCGTTCTTGGTCTGTGCGGAAATAATCATGAATTTGAATCAGCATTAACAAGATTAGAGAATAAACAGAATTGATTTTTACCTTCACATCCTGTAAATCCTTAAATCCTGGAAATCCTGATTCAGACAATCTATCTAGATTTTATATCAGCGATCGCTCCTCTAGCCATAGATGCGATCGCCTTATCTGTCGCTTTCGGTAACTGGTAATATTTACCTCCCGCAGTTTTCGCTAACTCTTTGGCAAAACCTGTAGAAACAAACTTACTTTCCGTATCAATTACCAACAATTGCATCCCTGCGGCTCTAATTCTCGCTGCAATATCTAGCAATTCCGCTTTGATATCCGGTTTTTCCCCTGGTTCTTGGGGTTCACCTAAAGAACGTGATAACGGAATATTACCACGACCATCCGTAATTGCCACAATCACAACCTGACCAATATCTCCGCCCATTTGGGCATTGATTCCCACTCTCACGGCTTGGGTTAACCCATGTGCTAATGGTGAACCACCACCACAAGGTAATTTTTCTAACCTGTTTTTAGCTAACGCAATAGAACGGGTAGGAGGTAATAACACTTCCGCTTGTTCACCCCGGAAAGGAATCAAAGCAATTTGATCTCGGTTTTGATAGGATTCGGTTAAAAGTTGCATGACCGCACCTTTAGCCGATTGCATCCGGTTTAAAGCCATTGAACCAGAAGCATCAACCACAAATACAACTAAAGCGCCCGCTTTCCTAACTAACCGCTTTGTCCGCATATCACCCTGTTCAACAATTACCTTTTTATTCGGCTGTCTGGCGCGACGTGCTTTTTGATACGGTGCTGCGGCTCGCAATGTGGCATCTACGGCAATACGTTTTACCTTACCTTTGGGTAACATTGGCTTGATATAACGTCCCCGGTCTTCTGAGAAGATTAAACTACGACTTCCAGATTTACCTTGACGTTGGGACATCTGAGCAAAATATAATACATCAGAATCCAAAATTACGCCTTCAGGATCAAATACAAATTCTTCGGGAATATCTGGGGGTTCTTGTTGTTCCTGTTCTTCCTGTTGTTCTTCTTTGTCTTCCTGTTCTTCCTCTTCCTGTTGTTCTTCTGAGTCGTCTTGACTTTGTGGTGGTGGGGGTGGTGGAGGTGGTTGATCAGGGGGTGGGGTTTGCACTATGGTGGTTCTGGGAACGATCACCAACTCTACCGCACGTCGCAAGTCTTCAGCATTAACGGTATTACGTCCTTCTAAAGCTGCTGCTGCTTTGGCAACTCTGACTGCAAACAATTCGGCGCGATGTCCTTCTACTCCAGCACGGATACATTCGTTAACAAGGTATGTGATTTGTTCTAAAGAAATGGTGACTTCTTTTAACCATTCCCTTGCTAAAAGTATTTGGGTTTTGAGTGCGTCTATATCTTCGCTGTATTGGTTTAAAAATTCTTGGGGATAACGGGAATATGCGATCGCCTGTTCTACCGCTTCCACTCGTTGATCTAAACCCAGAACACCATCAGCAGAAAGGGCGATCGCAATTCTATCAAGTAAATGCTCTCTTAACGCACCTTCCTCCGGGTTGTAAGTTGCAATAAACAACGGTTTACAAGAATGTTGAAAACTGATCCCTTCCCGTTCTATCTGGTTACGTCCCTCAGATAATACCGCTAACAGTTGATTACTAATTTGATCATCTAATAAATTGATTTCATCCACATATAACACACCTCTGTTACAGGTGGCCAGTAACCCCGGTTGAAAAACTGTATCACCTTGTTTTACCGACTGTTCCACATCCACAGAACCTAATAGTCTATCTTCGGTGACACCCAAGGGTATTTGAACAAAGGGAACGGGTTTTACTTCTGTTTCTATTTCCTGTTTTTGTTCCGTTAACAGTTTATCATCCCATTCTTCCGGGTGGTTCGGGTCACAGTTGCTAATGGAATCTTTCACAACTTCTATAGGTGGTAACAAGGCGTGAATGGCACGCGCCATTACAGATTTAGCCGTACCTCGACGACCAGCAATTACCACACCCCCCAAACCGGGATCTACTGCTGTTAACAGTAATGCTAATTTAATCGCTTCTTGACCGACTACAGCAGTCAATGGAAAAGCTGTTGTTGTTGGGGTTATCGTAGGCGCTGGCATTTTGTTTTTATTGGTTATTATATTTTTTAGGATAGCATTTTTATGTCTCACGCAAAGTCGCAAAGTCGCAAAGGGAAGAAGGTAAGAGTTTTTTTGTTTTTAATAATGAACCGCAGAGGTCGCAGAGAGAATATTTTTTTATTATAATGTTTTGTATGAATCTATCCCACTAATAATATTTTGTTGATCCCAATGTGAATGGTGGCAAGGTCTATGAATTAAACTACCCACAAATATCCCCTAAATTAGATAAAATCAATAAACTGACGTAAACCCCGACTAACCAAAATGACAACCATCACAAAAATTAAACTCCCCGAACTCTTAGCACCTGCGGGTAACTGGGAATGTGCAAAAGCAGCAGTTGAAAATGGTGCAGATGCAATTTATTTTGGTTTAGAGAAATTTAATGCCAGAATGAGAGCAGATAATTTTACCATTGCAGATTTACCGGAATTAATGGAATTTCTACACCTACGGGGAGTCAAAGGTTATATTACCTTAAACACCCTAATTTTCCCCTCAGAACTGACGGAAGCGGAGCAATACCTCAAAAACATCATTTCTGCCGGTGTTGATGCTCTCATCGTCCAAGATGTGGGTATTTGTCGTCTCATTCGTCATCTTTCCCCAGACTTTCCCATTCACGCATCAACCCAAATGACTATTACCAGTGCTGCGGGGGTAGAATTTGCTAAATCTTTGGGATGTCAATTAGTAGTTTTAGCGCGAGAATGTTCAATTAAAGAAATCAATAAAATTCAACAACAAATATCGGAAAAAAATATTATTTTACCCTTAGAAATATTCGTTCATGGTGCTTTGTGTGTTGCATATTCTGGACAATGTTTAACCAGCGAAGCATTAGGAGGACGTTCCGCAAATAGAGGTGAATGCGCTCAAGCTTGTAGAATGCCATATCATTTAATTGCAGATGGAAAATTTGTAGATTTAGGTAATAGAAAATATTTACTCAGTCCTCAAGATTTGTCAGGTTTAAAAGTATTACCAGAATTAGTAAAATCTGGGGTGACATCTTTAAAAATAGAAGGAAGATTAAAAACACCAGAATATGTTGCTAATGTGACTCAAGTTTATAGAAAAGCATTAGATAGAATAGCGGAAAGACCTAACCCCCTAACCTTCTTCCCTTCAAGGGAAGGGGGAACAGGAGGTCAAGACCAATATAATTTAGAAATGGCATTTTCTCGCGGACTTTATACGGGATGGTTTGAGGGAATAAATAATCAAGAATTAGTTCACGCAAACTTCGGTAAAAAACGCGGTGTTTATTTGGGAGAAGTTACCCGCATTAAAAATGAACAAATAACCATAAAAATTGCCGCACCTGTGAAACCTGGTGACGGGGTAGTGTTTGATAATGGACACCCAGAAGCAAAAGAAGAAGGGGGAAGAATATATGAAGTTATATCCAAAGGTAAAGAAGTAATTTTAACTTTTGGGAGAAATAACTTAAACCCTTATAAAATCAAGATAGGTGATAAAGTTTGGAAAACCAGTGACCCAGAATTAGATAAAAAAATTCGTCAAAGTTATGAAGGTGAATATCCCCAATTTACTAGACCTATTAATATAGATGTCTATGGGGAAGTGGGAGATAAGTTAATAGCTATTTCTCAAGATGAAATGGGTAATATTGTCAAAGTTGAATCAGAAATATTATTACAGTCAGCACATACTAAACCCTTAACATCAGAAAAATTAACAGAACAATTTGGACGTTTAGGAAATACACCTTTTCATTTAGCAAGTTTGCAAAATCAAATCATTGGTAATGCAATGTTACCCGTGAGTGAGTTAAATAAAATGCGTCGGGAAATAGTAGCAAAATTAGAGGAGTTAAGAAGTAAACCTAAACTTTGGCAATTAAATTATAGTGCAAAATGGCAAGATTTAATCAATGAAAGTTCAGGTATAATTAAGAGAGTAATTAACCACGAAGGACACAAAGGACAAGAAGGTAAGAAGGTTGAAGAGAGTCCTTATGTTTCTTTGATAATTTTAGTGAGAAATATTCAACAACTCAAAGCAGCATTAACCGCAGATATTAAAACAATATACTGTGAATTTGAAGACCCGCGCAATTATAAAGAAGCGGTAAAAATATCCAGGGAATCTCCAAAAGCAACAAGTATTTTTGTAGCACCTCCCCGCATTACTAAACCGGGAGAAAGTTGGATTTTAAAACAGGTGAAAGACTCCCAAGCTGATGGTTATTTGATTAGAAATTACGACCATTTAGAATATTTTGCAGGTGAAAGATGTATTGGGGATTTTTCTTTAAATGTTGCTAACCCTCTCACCGCAGATTATTTTATTAAGCGGTTTGGTTTAGAAAGGTTAACTGCATCCTACGACTTAAATATTAACCAAATTGTAGATTTAATTACCAGTTATGCACCGCAATTTTTGGAGGTGACAATACATCAACATATTCCTATGTTTCACATGGAACATTGCGTTTTTTGTGCTTTTCTTTCTGAAGGAACAGACTACACTAACTGCGGTAGACCATGCGAAAAACAGGAAGTTAAAATTAGAGACAGGGTAGGTAGTGAACACATCCTTAAAGCAGACGCAGGATGTAGAAATACAGTATACAATGGTGCTGCTCAAACTGGGGCAGAATATGTACAAAAATTAATAGGTTTGGGTTTGCAACATTTGAGAATTGAATTTCTCAACGAAACACCAACACAAGTACAGGAAACCATACATTATTATCAACAACTTATCCAAGGAGAAATCACAGGTTCAGAACTGTGGAAAACATTAAAGTTACAAAATCAACTTTTACAAAATCAATTAGGTGTGACTCGTGGTGCTTTAGGTTTGATGTAAAGCTGTTATACAGCTAAATTTTATCATCCTCACATTGTTACAGCAGTTTTCATGTCTTTAGACCACAGTAAGGACGAAGCATTCGGATGATAGTCTTAGGTAAAAACCGATAATTAATTGTCCGAATGCTTCGCCCCTACATTGTTGACGCGAAACCTAAATCAAAATGTGGTTTATTTACCTGAAAATAGCTGTAAGTCTTGTGGTGCGGGCATCTTGCCCGCTAAACTAACCCCCAAAGGATTCAGGAGTAAAACCTTATTGTAGTGAGAGTTTTATTATCAATATATGTCCTAACTACTTGTCTACAGCTATACATATTGTTTACATATTTTATGCAGTATGACGCACCTGAAAATACTTGTATTTCTGTCAAATCTACCCAAGTTGCGATAAGTAGTATTACAATACTGATAAACCTTATTTACTACTTACCATGTCAAATTTAGCGCCCCAGTGTCAGCAACTGCAAACACAAGTTGAGACGATTCTGCAACTAATACATCAAGAACCTGCTTTGCGTTCTCAAGATATTACATCTGTGCAGATATCTTTAGATAAAGCTATTTCTCCCCGGTTTGAAATTGTGTTTGCAGGTGCTTTTAGTGCTGGAAAATCAATGTTAATTAATGCACTTTTGGAAAGAGAATTATTATATAGTGCAGAAGGACACGCAACAGGGACAGAATGTAAAATTGAGTATGCACCAGCAAATGAAGAAAGGGTAGTTTTAACATTTTTAAGTGAAGCAGAAATCAGAGAACAAGCGATTTTTTTATGTCAACAATTGGGATTCAATACTGTTGAAAATATCAACAAACAAGATGTAATTGATTTATTGCATCAAGGATGTGATGTGATTATTCAACAAGAAGGAGGAGAAAGTAAATCAGAACGTGCAAAACTTGCTAAAGCCTTAACTTTATTATTAGATGGATATGTAGCAAATCGGGAGAGAATTAATACTTTGAATAATGCTACTTATTCAATGGAACAATTTAACTTTTGTAACCTCAAAGAAGCTGCGGGATATGCAAGACGAGGTAGTAATAGCGCGGTTTTAAAACGGATTGAATATTATTGTCATCATCCCCTTTTAGAAGATGGTAATATTATTATTGACACACCAGGAATTGATGCACCAGTAGCGAAAGATGCACAATTAACTTATGCAAAAATTCAACATCCAGATACATCCGCGGTAGTTTGTGTTCTCAAACCTGCATCCGCAGGAGATATGACAAAAGAAGAAACAGAACTTTTGGAAACTATGCGGAGAAATGCAGGTATTAGAGACAGGGTTTTTTATATTTTCAACCGCATTGATGAAACTTGGTACAATAACCAACTGCGACAAAGATTAGAAGATTTAATTAATGGACAATTTCGGGAAAGTCAAAGAGTTTATAAAACCAGTGGTTTGTTAGGTTTTTATGGAAGTCTTTTAAAACAAACCAGTCAGTTAGATAGATTTGGGTTAGATTCGATTTTTGCAGAAAGTGTCAAAGGTTTAGACGGGAAAGAAGAAACACCACAATTTGTTTATGCTTTCAATAATTATTGTGTGATTGCTGGTAAACTTTCTCCTAGTCAATTTCGCATTTATCTTAACGGTTTTGAAACTCCTAATCAAAACTATGTGAGAATTTTAAATGAACAGGGAACACCGTTAATTAAACAACTGATTCAAGATAGTGGAATTGAGGAATTTAGAAATGCAATTACCCGGTATCTGACAGAAGAAAAACGTCCTCAGTTATTTAAAAACCTTGCGGATGATTTAGGAGATATTTGTATTAAACTCAAGAAACACTATCAAAATATCCAACGAGATTTAGATAGTCAACCGCGAGAAATTGAAAGCATGAAAGAATATGAGTTGCAAAAATTAAATCAGCAACTCCAGCAAGTTGGTAGAGATTTCAATCAACATATTAATGAAGAAGTCAACAAAATCATCAATAATCATTGTGAGGAATTTGAAAATGATTTTCGGCAATTACAATCAAAAATGATTCGTCGTTTAGATGAATTATTAGATACCTTTTCCGTCGCTGATGCTTATCGTCGTGCAACTTTGAGTCATCCCCGCAATGCAACCGCACCTTTATTAGCGATTTTGGTGGAAGCTTTTTATTATTTATCAAATCAGTTGGAGGATATTTTAACTGAGTCTTGTGAACAGGTGATTGCTAATTTATTCCAACTGTTAATGGATAAGATTAGAAAATCAGAATATTACCGTCAATTGTATCGTTTGTTGGGTAATGATGGGGGAATTGAATTACAAGTTAAAGAGGTAGAAAAGTTAATTACTCAAGCTTTGGTAACTGCTGCAAGGGTAGAATGTGATAGATTTGTACGCGAAAGTTCCAGATTTTATAATGAAGGGACATTTTCGATTTATCAATTTAGACAAGTATTAGAACAAACTTCACAAGGTTATGATGCAGAAAGTGTGATAGAAGCTGAACCTGCAATTAGACAATTGTTGAAGTTAGATTTTGAACCGAAAGTTTCTTACACTATTCGTCAATCTTTCCGTCAAACTATCAACCAAACTATTAAGACTCAGTTGTTACCAATGGGGGAAAAACAAGCAGATGAGATTTTACAACTTTATCCCCAAGCGCGTGGTTATTTGGAGAAGACTTTGCAACAGGAAGCTGAGGAAAAGATTGCTAATAATCAACGTTTGTTGAATCAGGTTGAGGATAAAATTCAGGAGTATAATTCTGCGGTTTTGGGGATTAATAATTGTCTACAATCTATGCAGTTATATGAACATCTTTTACCTGTGATTGGTGGGGAAGAGGTGTAGTTGTAGTATAATATTGGGGTGAATGCAGGTTTTTTCTGTGTTCACCACAATTTATATTTTTTTCACGCAGAGACGCAGAGACGCAGAGAGGATGAAAAGAGATGGAAGATAATTTTCAATTGTTTGATTGTGAAGATGGTGATATTGTGATTGATTTTGATGGACATATATTAAAAGTCAGTCAATTGGATCAAGCAATATCAAAAGTGATTTTAGATAATGATGGATTAAAGCAATTAAATGAGAAGTTAGATAAGATAAATAGTCGTACTTTACCATCTACGAAAAATAAAAAAGATTGGATAGAGCAAGGTGTTGATTGTAAAGTTTTAAAACCTGGGAAAAATTGGGAGTCTGGAAAGTTTAGAGTCAAATTTACCCTAGAATTTTGTCCTGATGAACCAGAAATTAAAGAAACCAAAGAACCAGAATCACCACTTGATGGTATACTTCGTCAAATAAATGATCTATCATCATAAATAAATTAGTCCACTTCGGTGGACTTTGTTTGTGTAGACGCGATTTCTAATCGCTGGGTTGAGATTTTGTTTAATTGTCTGAATCAGCAGATCCAGGATTTGAGGATTTTCAGGATGTTATAAAAAGAGGTATAATTGTTTGTGGTGAATGTGGGTTTTTCTGTGTTCACCATAGATATTTTTTGTCTGAATCCTGATTCAGACAAAAAAATCAACAAATACCCAAATTTAAACATCCAACCCCATCCTGTAAATCCTTTAATCCTGGACATCCTGATTCAGACAAAAAATGATTCAACTTAAAAATAAACTCACCCTAGAAGAATTTATCGCACTTCCTGAAAGTGATACTATATATGAATTGGTTAACGGTGAAGCTATACCTAAATATAAAAATGAACAAATGTCACCTAAATTTTTTCACGGTTCAACTACAGGATCACTATTTATATTATTATCTAAATGGGCGCAAGAAAAAGGCCGTGTTGTGATTGAATGGAGTGTAAAATTAACTAAAAATCAACAAGATTGGATACCCGTACCAGATTTAACTTATGTTTCTTATGATCGTCTTCCTATTGACTGGTTAAAAGATGAACCTTGTCCAGTGATACCAGAATTAGTAATTGAAATTATTTCTCCTGGTCAAACTTTTGGAGATATGATTGAAAAAGCTACCTATTATTTACAAGCTGGAATTTCTCTAGTTTGGGTAGTAGATACAGTTTCGCAAACTATCACAGTCTTTACCTCATCTTCTCTACCTATCACTTATAGAAATCAGCAAATTATTAGTAATGAATTATTATCAGGTTTGCAAATTACACCTTATGATATATTTAAAAATGCAGGTTTAATTCGTTAAATCTTGTAAATTCTCATTCAAACAACATCCATCTATGAACAACATCAAAACCCGCATCGAAACCTTCAACCACGGAAGAGATCCAGAATTATTAAAATTAAAATATAAAAAAATCTCTACCGATCCATTTTCTTTCTTTCGGGGAACTTGTCATTTATTCTATGAAGATTTACCTCAAGATTCACCTCTGAATAATGCACCTCTCACCTGGATATGTGGTGATTTACATTTAGAAAACTTCGGAAGTTATAAAGGTGATAACCGTTTAGTTTATTTTGATATTAATGATTTTGATGAATCAGTTCTTGCACCTTGTACCTGGGATTTAGTGAGATTTATCACAAGTATTCTTGTTGGTTCTCATGCAGTGGGAATAAATGACGAAGAAGCATTACATTTAAGTGAGATTTATTTAAAAACCTACACTGCAAATCTCGCTGATGGAAAAGCTAGAACCGTAGAAAAGGAAACTGCAAAAGGTTTAGTTAAAGATTTATTAGACAGTTTAGAACACAGACAACGGGCTAAATTTTTAGATAAATACACCAAAGAAAAGAAGGGTAAAAGACGTTTAGTAGTTGATGATAAACGAATTTTAAAAGCTACAGATGCAGAACAGAAGAAAGTTAACAAATTAATTAAACAATGGCATCATACCACAGATCAAAATCCAGAATTTTATGAAATTCTCGATGTCGAAAAACGCATTGCTGGTAATGGTAGTTTAGGTTTAGAACGTTATATAGTTCTAGTAGAAGGTAATGGTTCACCGGATGAGAACTATTTGCTAGATTTTAAAGAAACTCAACCCAGTTCTTTACAACCTTATCTGACTGTTTCGCAACCAAAATGGGAAACTCCAGGTGCAAGAGTTGTTGCAATTCAAAATCGTTTTCAAGGTATTGCACCAGCATTATTAGAAGATATCAATGATGGTGAAACATCTTATGTTTTAAAAGAATTGCAACCAGAAAAAGATACAGTCCATTTACAAGCGTGGGATGGAAATTTAGGACATTTAGAAAGATTAATTGCAACAATGTCTGAAGTTACAGCTTGGGATCAATTACGCAGTAGTGGTAGACAAGGTTCAGCTATTGCTGATGAATTAATTGAATTTGCCCAAACTATATCATGGCATAATTCTATTATAGAATATGCCCAAAATTATGCTCAACAAGTAGAAAAAGATTTTCAGGAATTTAGTCAATCAATATGAACAAAACCCCACGTATTTCCATACCTCCAGAAGTGAGAAAGTATGTTTATCAAAGGGATAAATATCAATGTCAAAGCTGCGGTAAAACTACCTTAGAAACTAACCTCAGCATTGATCATATCATCCCTTTATCCCGTGGGGGAAAAAACGATATTAGTAACCTGCAAACTCTTTGTTTAACTTGCAATCAAAGTAAAACAAATAAAATTGATCATCGGTTTCACCGACATTTCGATCTTTAAAAAACCAGATACCCGACTTATTCAATAAGTCGGGTATCTTAAAACATAACATCTCAATTCAACTAAAAATACACCCACTACGCCCAGTAACACTCAAGCTAACATTCTCATTATTCCATTTTACTTCCCCATTTCCAAACAATAAATTTTGTGGTTTACTTTGTAAATTCCCCCCATCAAAACTAACTGTAACCGACTCCTCACCCACATTTACCGCAATCATTAACTCCTCATTTTCCCAACTTCTTATAAACACATACAGCGTACTTTCCGCATAAATAACTTGATAACTTCCCACCCTCAAAGCTGGATATTGATGACGTAAATAAATTAATTGTTTGTGAGTTTCCAGTATTTGCAAATTCCAACTTTCCTGTAAAGGAAAACCGCGACGACTATCAGGATCTATTCCACCAGGTAAACCCACTTCATCACCATAATATATACTAGGCGCTCCCGGAAAAGTCAATAATAACAAAGTTGCTAATTCCACAGATGCAACATCACCACTAGCAATAGTTATTAATCTCGCTGTATCATGACTTGCTAATAAATTCAGTTGTGTAAGTTGAATTTCCCAAGGATAAAGTTTTAATAAATCCTCAATTTTTTCTGCATATTCAGCAGCAAATAAAGGTGGAGATGTTTCATAATCTCGCCCTTTTACCATTTCTAAATCTACACGATTTCCCGCAGTAAAAGCAATAGTTGGACCCGTAAATAAATAATTCATTACCCCATCAAATTGTGTTCCATCCAACCACTGACGCGAATCTGTCCACACTTCCCCCACAATATAAGCATCAGGATTTATTGCTTTTACTCTACTTCTAAATTCTTGCCAAAAACCAGGAGTTTTAATTTCAAAAGGTACATCTAAACGCCAACCATCAATACCGAATTTAATCCAATATTCGGCAATTTCCATAATATATTCCCGCACTTCTGGGTTATCATGATTAAACACCGGTAAAGAACGAATACCCGCCCAACTTTCATAATTTGCAGGTGCATCACCCGTGTAAGGTGCAAGTGGCCAACCTTGAATTTTAAACCAATCTACCCAAGGTGAATGAGGTCCATTTTCTAATATGTCGTGAAAGAAGAAAATCCCCCGACTTGCATGATTAAAAACCCCATCTAGAACTATTTTAATATTACGTTGATGTGCCGCATCTAGTAATTCTTTAAAAGCTGCATTTCCTCCCAATAAAGGATCAACTTGATAATAATCATGGGTATGATAACGGTGATTACTTGCAGATTGAAAAATGGGAGTAAAGTAAATAGCATTAATGCCTAAACTTTGGATATAATCTAATTGTTCTAAAATCCCCCATAAATCCCCGCCTTTATAACCTTGAAGTGTGGGAAAAGCATCCCAATCTTCCCATTTCGGATCATTTAATAAACGTTTCCGGGGTTGTGTACTTTTAGCGAATCTATCGGGGAAGATTTGGTAGAAAACCGCGTGTTTAACCCAATCTGGTGTGTGAATCTGCATAAATTTAGTTTTTTGGGAAGTTGGTATACCAGTATGACAAATTAATGAAATTTTAGCCAAGTGTGTATTTTTTGAGCGCATACAAAAAAGAGTAAGCGCGGAGGTCTGTTGAGATTTTTGAATTATCTACATATTTGCCGTACTTTGATAGTGTAAATGAGGTACAATGTTTACTCAGTTAAAGCACATATTTGTTGCTAACATGAATGCCAGAATGAAGGCTTTTGGCTTACGGGTTCGTTATTTCAGAAAACTTTTAAAGCTTTCTCAAGATGAATTAGCTGCAAAAGCGGACTTGCATCGTACATACATTGGTGCTGTAGAAAGGGGCGAAAGAAATATTAGTTTGATTAATATTTTTCGTTTAGCAGACGCACTTGAAGTCACAGCAAAAGATTTATTTGATCATGAAATAGAAAATGGAGAAAACACAAAATGATTAATGAAAATGAGTTACTGAATATAGCTTTAACAAATATTAGAAAAGTTTTAGAATTTAATCCTTATAAGAGCTATATAGGTGTAAAAAATCGAGAAGAATTTCAGCAAATCATAGCTAATGATCCTGCTTTTGGATGTCTAGGTTTAGATGATGAAAGATACGTCATTGCTAGAGTTGGAGGAAATCTTGTTACCTCTTTACATAGAAAAATTGGTGATATGTATCAGGCTTTATTTGCCTATTTATTAAAAGAAAGTTTTGGCTTAACAGAAAATGAGCTACACTTTAGTGTCACAGTTAAAATTGGTGAGCGTGATCAGATACGCTCCACTGATGGATTAATCAGAAAGGATAAATTTAATCAAAATATTCCTACGGAGTGGATGCAATTTGCCGGAATAGGATTTGAGGTACGATCTTGCTATCAAATTGGTGATTCTAAAAGAATCCAGGCTGATTATGATATTTCCTTAGCTTTAAAAGCTAACAATATTTTACCTGTAATGCTCGTTTTTTGCAACACATCTTTAAAAAGTCCTTTAAGCAGACTATCAAAGAGTTGGGAAGTTTATGAAGGAATCAACAGTTTTAATTTAGTTCGCTCTATTACTGGTTTTAACCTTTATGATTTTCTTCAGAAAAATTCAGAACCTTTAAAAAATGAGATAGATTATATCTTCTCTAATTTCTAATACATACTGCTGTTTCATATAAACGTTTTTTACCTCCTCGTTTTCTGAAAGAAATTATCTTATCAACTTCAAAACCCTCATGTTGAAAAAGTTTACCCAAAATCACCTCTGTAAATATTTCTACATCGGAAAGCCTAGAATTGCCAACTACATAGACACCTTGAAAATTCCTCGACACAGTTGGTTTTAAAGATTTCATATGTTTCCATATATCAATAAAATATTTAGTGGCATAGTTGCACATTAGAATATTTTGGTTTTTCAGTTCATCATAGTAACAAAAGTAGGGTTTAATTTCATCAGGAACTATAATTAAATCCTTCTGCAAAATAGAAGTCGCTCTGCCCCATGTTCCCCCTATTGCTTGCAAATCTATTTCCGTTGCTTCACGAACATCTGCTAACAGTTCTAAAAAGTGTAACTGAGGTCTAGTTTGATGAACATAACTATAACGGTTGGGATAAGGAGGCGAAGTAATCACAAAATCTATGGGACGATGAATGATATCTTGCAGGTTATTTGTAGAATTACCTAATACAATTGAGTTCAATTGAGAAAAAGAAATTTGCTCTTGATTAAGTTTCTGCAAATCTTCACTTATATTCTTGAGGTTGTTACTAATTTCACCATAAACATCTATCTCTCTTTGATGGTTATCATCAAATGTAATTGTGGGATGATTTCTGTGAATATTGGCGCAATCTAGACAAGCTTTATTTAAAGCCACCCAGATATATTCATACACAGAAGAATATTTTTCTTTATTCATCATCTCACGACAGATAATGAGATTTTTTAAAACATCTATTTTCCACCATCGAAAAACATTATGAATAATGGGAACTCTAGTTTGGAAAATATTAATTACATCTTCTAAATAATAGTTGTGATATTTTTTAATCACATCACACACTTCTTCAAGATAGGTATTTATAATTATAAAGTTGTCACTATTCCAGATTAGAGATTTATTTCCTACCTGTTGTAATAAAGGATTAATTTCAATTCCCAGAGCTTTTATTCCGTGCTTCTGACATTCTATAACTGTAGTACCTCTACCACTAAATGGATCAACTACAAAATCATCTTTAGTAATATTAAATAATTCAATAAAATAGCGTACCAAACTAGGCGAATAACTGGGAGTAAGACGATACCATCTATGGACTGACTCATTTTGTCCGCCTTTAAATGTGATATCACCTATATCAATTTCTTCATATTTAAAACCAGACTGTTGAATGTTTCCGTAGAAAGACTTAGTAACATTATTTACGCTATCTTTAAATAGTGATAGTTGTTGAAACATAGATGCCAAAAAATTAATGCTACTTTAAAGTAGCATATAATAGTTATGTTGGCAACACTGCGTGAACTATAAATCATCAAATCATAGTTATGTGACGATTAGCCCCACCCTTCCCCAACCTCCATCATTATTAATACATTAGTTCTACTTTTTCCGCCTAACCCCAATCTCAAAAATTCTTCCTCAAGATTCTTTGATCCCCCCTTATCAGCAGCTACCGATAGTCCTAAACTGTAGGTGAGAGTTGAAAGGCAGTCTGGAGAAATTTTGTGAAAAAAGTTTTAGCAATCATTCTTGGTGGAGGTGCGGGTACACGACTGTATCCCTTAACCAAACTCCGCGCAAAACCCGCAGTACCCGTAGCTGGCAAATATCGCTTAATAGATATCCCAGTTAGCAACTGCATAAATTCAGAAATCTATAAAATCTACGTTCTCACACAATTTAACTCAGCCTCTTTAAATCGCCATATTACCCGCGCTTACAACTTCGGTGGCTTCAGTGATGGGTTTGTAGAAGTGTTAGCAGCACAACAAACTCCAGAAAACCCCAACTGGTTCCAAGGTACAGCCGATGCTGTACGTCAGTATCTCTGGATGTTGCAGGAATGGGATGTAGACGAATTTCTGATCCTTTCTGGTGATCACCTCTACCGTATGGATTACCGTCAGTTTATCCAGCGTCATAGAGACACAAATGCTGATATTACCCTTTCTGTTATCCCTATTGATGATCGCCGTGCTTCCGATTTTGGTTTAATGAAAATCGACAACTCCGGTAGGGTGATTGACTTTAGCGAAAAACCCAAGGGTGATGCTTTAGCCAAAATGCGCGTTGATACTACCATCCTGGGGTTAACCAAAGAACAAGCCGAATTACAACCATATATCGCCTCAATGGGCATATATGTCTTCAAAAAAGACGTTTTAATCAAACTGTTGAAAGAATCTTTAGCACGGACTGATTTCGGTAAAGAAATTATTCCTGATGCCGCTAAAGATCATAATGTTCAGGCATACTTATTTGATGATTACTGGGAAGACATCGGAACAATAGAAGCTTTTTATAATGCGAATTTGGCATTGACTAAGCAGCCTCTTCCACCCTTTAGCTTCTACGATGAAGCAGCACCAATTTACACCCGCGCTCGTTACTTACCACCTTCTAAATTATTGAATTGCAATATTACAGAATCAATGATTGGTGAAGGTTGTATTTTGAAAAACTGCCGAATTCAACATTCAGTTTTGGGAGTGCGATCGCGGATTGAATCAGGTTCTATAATTGAAGAAACCCTGATTATGGGTTCAGACTATTACCAACCATCGGTAGAACGTCAATGTAGTATAGAACAAGGTGATATTCCCGTTGGTATTGGTACAGATACCATCATTCGCCGAGCCATCATTGATAAAAATGCCCGCATTGGTCATGATGTGAAAATTATCAACAAGGATAACGTCCAAGAAGCTGAAAGGGAAAAACAAGGATTTTATATCCGTAGTGGGATTGTAGTTGTTCTCAAAAATGCCGTGATTCCTGATGGAACAGTTATTTAGTCAATGGTAATTGGGCAAGAAGGGAACAGGGAACAGGGAACAGGGAACAGAAGGCAAGAGGCAAAAGGAAAATAATCTATTCTCTATTCTCTATTCTCTTTACTGTCACCTGTCACCTGTCACCTATTCCCAATGACTAAACTACTTTTACTAATTGGTCTTCCTGGTAGCGGTAAATCAACATTGGCTGCACAATTACTAACAGAATGCCCTCAGATGCAACTCATTTCTACAGATGCTATCCGAGGGCGGCTTTTTGGTTCTCAAGCCACTCAAGGTCCTTGGTTTTTGATTTGGCAAGAAGTTGAAAGACAGTTTCAACAAGCCACTATTGCCAATATACCCACCATTTTTGATGCTACTAACGCCCAAAGAAGAAATCGCCGGGAAGTTATAGAATTAGCCCGTCACACTGGTTTTACTCACATTACTGGTATATGGGTAAGAACTCCCGTTTGGTTATGTTTAACACGCAATAAAAAACGCGATCGCCAAGTTCCAGAAGACGTTATTTTGCGAATGCACCGCCAACTTCGGGACGCTCCCCCCAGCTTAGATGAAGGACTAGATAAAATACTTTATAAGTCAGGTGGGGTGATTGGTGATACAATTTTTGATTTTTGATTTTGGATTTTGGATTTTGGATTATTTTTGTCATCTCCAATCTAAAATCTAAAATCTAAAATTTTCTCCTCCTGCCTCCTCAAGAGTACGGTAATTTCGCTGGAACTTTGAGCGACAACCACACTGGATTTTTGCTATTCTTTGCTAATTTAGGATTATCATCCTGTTTCCGGGCATTAGACCAGGCAAACAGTAAATCTCAATATCTTAGAAAAAAACATAACCTAACTTTACCTAAATTTTTACAGGAGGCTGGTAGATGGCTGCAACCGATTTTAAAGACTATTACTCAATTTTAGGAATTACTAAAACTGCCACTCCAGAAGAAATTAAACAAGCTTTTCGTAAACTCGCCCGTAAATACCACCCCGATGTTAACCCCGGTAATAAACAAGCAGAAGCCAAATTTAAAGAAGTTAACGAAGCTTACGAAGTTCTCTCTGATCCAGATAAACGCAAAAAATATGATCAATACGGTCAATATTGGAAGCAGGTAGGTGAAGGTGGTTTCCCTGGTGGTGCAGGGGTAGATATGAGCGGTTTTGACTTTGGTCAATACGGCAGTTTTAATGATTTCCTCAATGATTTATTTGGCGGTGCAGGACCACGCACCAACAGACAAAGTTATTCCTATCGTACCTCTACAGGTAAACCAGGTACAGGTTTTGGCGGTTTTAATGATTTTGGTTTTCAAGATATGGGCGGTGGTGCTGCCCAAGATAGTGAATATACCATTAGTCTCAGTTTTGCGGAAGGATTCGCAGGAGTTCAAAAACGGTTTAGTCTAGGTAATGAAACTATAGATGTTCGTATTCCCGCAGGTGCAAAAACCGGTACTCGGTTGCGGGTACGGGGTAAAGGTCAAGTTAACCCCATGACTCAACAACGGGGAGATTTATATTTAAGAGTAGAACTGCAACCTCATTCTTTTTTCCAATTTGAAGGCGATAATCTCGTTTGTGAAGTACCCATAACCCCTGATGAAGCTGCTTTAGGTGCTTCTATTGATGTTCCTACTCCTGATGGTAGTGTGAATGTTAAGTTACCAGCAGGGGTGCGTTCTGGTCAGTCTCTGCGGTTACGTGGTAAAGGTTGGCCTCGGGCTAAGGGTGGACGCGGTGATCAATTTGTGAAAGTGGCGATCGCACCCCCCAAAGACCTTACCCCACAGGAGCGAGAATATTATGAAAAACTCCGCTCTATCCGTACCTACAACCCCCGTAGTCATTTGGCACAGGTGAAGTTGTAACCCACCTTCCGCACCCTCAACTGTCACACAACGAAAATTGGTCATTTGGAGATTTAGAATTGGCGATCGCCTACCAATATTCATTATCTTTGGTACAAAATACAACATTTGGTGGTAATGAAATTACGAAAAAACAGATTGTGACACCGGGGGGCGCGGAAGGTAGGTTTAAAACCTGAGCTACTTCCGACCTGATTGACAAATTTTTGCTACATCTGTGACTTATTATTGAAGAATGTCGCAATAAAAGTTCATGATCAAAACACAATAATCCATGTGATTTTTCTTGCTTGGCAATAAAAAAAATGCTTTAATAACTATATAGACAATAAAAGTAAGTTCTTTATGATTAGTCAGTTCAGAACAAAAACCTCTGTTTTAGCAACGACCTTGGCTATATGTAGTTCCTTAACTGTCACATTCCCAACACAAGCCCAATTGCCGCCAGTTGCACAAGTAATTTATGTTGACCCAGTTAGTGGTGTCAATACAGCTGAAGCTGGAAAATCTGTAACAAGCCCATATAAAACCATAACCTTTGCATTGAGTCAAGCCCAATCGGGTACAGTGATTCAGTTAGCTCCAGGCAACTATAGCGGTGAATCATTTCCGATATTACTCAAACCAGGAATAACATTACGCGGTGACGAATTAACCAAAGGGAAGACAGTAGTTATTTCCGGTGGTGGTTTTTATCTCAGTCGCACCTTTGCTAGACAGAACATTACTATCCTGGCGGAGCAAGATACCACAATTACTGGTGTCACAGTCACCAATACCAATCAAAGAGGTACAGGTATATGGGTAGAATCAACTAATCCCACCATCAAAAACAATACATTCACTAACAACTTCAGAGAAGGTGTGTTTGTTACAGGTACAGGAAATCCTCAAGTTGAAAATAATCAATTTGTGGAAAATTCTGCCAACGGCATTTCCCTAACTAAATCAAGCCAGGGAGAAATTCGTAATAATCTATTTCAGAATAATGGCTTTGGTTTAGCCATTGGTGAGACTTCCACACCCTCAGTCACAGAAAACCAAATCGTCCAAAACAAAGATGGGATGGTGATTACCGAATCAGCTAAACCTTTAGTGCGGAACAATGTAATTCAGAATAATAAACGGGATGGTATTGTCCTCACCCTTAACGCTTCACCTGACCTGGGGACTAACGATAATCCTGGTGGCAATGTCATTGCCGATAATGGTCGTTATAACATCTACAACGCTACCAAAAATAACACTATTTATGCTTTTGGTAACAATGTCGATGGCTCACGCATTGTAGGTTCAGTGGAAATAGGTAAAAACCTAGTACCATCAGCGGACTCTACACCAATATCATCCACCGATCCCAACATAGCACTGCTACAAAAATGGGAATTAACACCCACCTCCTGTACCTCTGCCACCCAAGTAGTCATCATCATGATGAGTGGCAAACAATACTGTGTTATGCCCCATCCTGACTTAACAGCCAAAACTTATGAATATAATCAGGCTACTGGCAGCCTCAAAGCTGTAGCAAATCCTTCCATCCGTTCTTCTCAGAAGAAACCAGGGGGAGGGAGTTTATAGGTTTGTATGTACCTCAAAGTCACATTTAGAGCGTGAAGAAATTAGTATTAAGATTTAATAGGTCTTATGAAAAATCAATTGTCAGCAACAGTTTTAATTTCTACTTTAGTTCTATCCAGCATTGTTGGTTTGAGAACTACGGTTCAAGCCCTGCCTCCAGTGGATAATACCGTTGATGATACTAACAGTAGTGGTATGCCGGATGTAGAACCATCGGATGAAGCCTATACTGGAACTAAATTTAGCTGTGTATCCCAGGGTGATGGTAGCATGGCTACAGTTGGTCAGCGGCCTGGTGGTCAGCCAATCCCTGTAATTATTTGGACTTCAGGAGCTTCAAGGTATTTTGGAGAGAAATACACTCCTCAAAGCCGTTGCCAAATCGTGACACCGAAACTCAATGAGGCTGTAGAAGAAAGTGGTGGTAGCCTCCAAGATGTTGTGTTGATGAACGGTAGAGTCAAAGATAAAACGGTTATTTGCGTAGTTTCTATTAATGACACTGGTTGTGATGGCAGCAATACTTTGTTTACCCTGAAACCAGAAAATGCCAAGAAGGCCGATGCAATTCTTGCCCAACTCATGCAAATCAGTCGTGAAGGTTCCAGCGCAGGTGTAATTCGTGAGACCAACGGTCGTGTAAAGGTCACATTGGATTACGTCCTATCAAGGAATGCCAATCATTCCTCTCGCCAAACCGTCAAAAAACCTAGTGTTCAAAACAATCAACGTGGTTTGTAATGATTCACCCAGGAATTACGCAGATGGATAATTAATTGAGAGTGCGAATACAGCAGAGAGCATTGGTGACTTTTTCTTACCCAATGCCCAAACCAAAACTATTCCAAACTATTTATTTCTCGGATTCTGTGGGTAATTCCCATAACATTTTCAACCATAAATCCAAAAAATCTCATCCCTTATTCTTTTTAAGATTTAGGAGGTCTTATGAAAAATCAAATGTCAGCAACAGTTTTAAGTGTTACTTTAGCCCTATCTAGCATTTTTGGGTGGGCATCTTCTAAGGTTCAAGCCTTACCACCAGTGGATAATACCGTTGATGATACTAACAGTAGTGGTATGCCGGATGTAGAACTATCGGAGGAAGCCTACACTGGAACTAAATTTAGCTGTGTATCCCAGGGTGATGGTAGCGTGGCTACAGTTGGTCAGCGGCCTGGTGGTCAGCCAATCCCTGTAATTATTTGGACTTCAGGAGCTTCAAGGTATTTTGGAGAGAAATACACTCCTCAAAGCCGTTGCCAAATCGTGACACCAAAATTCAATCAGGCTGTAGCCGAAAGTGGTGGTAGCCTTAAAGATGTTGTGTTGATGACCGGTAGAGTCAAAGATAAAACAGTTATTTGCGTAGTTTCTAGCAATGATACTGGTTGTCACGGAGGCAATACTCTGTTTACTCTGAAACCAGAAAATGCCAAAAAAGCCGATGCAATTCTTGCCCAAATTATGCGAATTAGTCGTGAAGGTTCCAGCGCAGGTTCTGTTTATGAAACACAAGGTCGTGTGCAGTTCAATTTGAATGATGTTCTCAACCAAAATGCCCATCCCTCACTCCAGCAATCGAGAAAAAAACCTATCGTTAGAAATCATTCATCTGGTTTGTAATGATTAATCCCAGTTGCTTTCTGAGCTGAGGTGAGGTAGGAACAAAAAGTCATGGCTAATTAGTAGGTAATTAGTAATTGGAGAAGAGGTGAAATTCTCATCTGTTACCTCTCCCCTGGTATCTAATTGATGTACCTGATTTAATTCAAGTTTTTTAACTTATAACCGTGTTTTCTTCCATAACTCGCAGGTTGTTTTTGGTATTTATCACGACGGTTTGTGTGATTACGTTGTATGACCATCTGACCCCAGTAGTTTTGAGTGCTACATCTCCTGCCAATGTGGATGTTGCCGCTGAGAAAATTGCTAATCAGGTAACTATCAGGATTTTGACTAAATCTGGTTCTGGCTCTGGAGTGATTATTAAACATGAAGGGCAAACCTACACAGTGTTGACAAATCATCATGTAGTCGTTGATAGCCCTGAACATGGTTATGAAATTTTGACTGCTGATGGTATCATTTATCCAGCACAGCAACTAAATGGCGTTAATGATAATTCATTCGACTTAGCCCTAGTAACATTTACTAGTCCAGAGGAATATTTAGTAGTAGGATTGCCAAAGTCAAAGGTGATATCTGAGGGACAAAAAGTTTATGTATCTGGTTTTCCAGCTTGGCATTTTGTTTTCAACGGTAACGATATCATTAAACTGGAAGAAACCCGAACTTGGGGAGTGAGTGCTTTTCAACTCAAAACTGGAATGATTAAAATGCAGCTAACTAAAACTCTACCAGGTGGTTATCAATTAGGCTTCACTAATGATTTTTTTCCTGGTATGAGTGGAGGACCAGTCTTAAATCAGCAAGGGGAACTAATCGGCATTAGTGGGTTATTAAAGTATCCTTTTCAAGGTATTGATGCTTTTACTTTTACTGATGGAACTATACCAAAAGAAGAAGATTACTTAGAAATGGAAGCTTTAAGTTGGGCTATTCCTATTAACAGTGTTCTTGATTTCCTCAAACAACAAGAAATAGTCAATAGAGATATGGAGGTAAAGTAGGGCAGTTTCATGGAACGTTTTTACCTGGTTTATTGGCAAGGCAGCATTTAATTTTTACTGACTTGTCTGATGAAGAGCATTAATAGTTTTTACAAAAAACTAAGAATATGAGTTTAACTTTTACTAGGGTAAATTATACGGCTCTGACTACGGCTCTGACTACGGCTGTAGTGGCTACCATTTTCATGACGATGCCAACATCTGCTGATACTATCAGTAGCAAAAATATTACCATTGCCCAAATTGCCAAACAGACCTCAGTCCAAATTAATACAGTTGGTGATGTTACTCCCGGAGGTTCAGGAGTAATTATTGCCAAACAAGATCATACTTATACTGTATTGACTGCTAATCATGTGGTGTGTGATATGTTAAAAAGACCTGGAAAAATTACTTGCGCTAAAGATATTACTTATTCTATTCGGACAAGTACAGGGAAAGATTATGCTGTTAAAGATATTCAAGTATTGCAGAAAACTAAAAATGATGCAGATTTAGCTGTAGTTACGTTTGTGGCTACAGAAGATTATCCCATTGCTACTTTAGGAAATTCTGACCAGATGGTAGAGGGGGCAGATGTCTTTGTTGGTGGGTTCCCAGCTGTATTTGGTAAAGTTGGAGCTAGTAGAGACTTTACTTTCACTACAGGAATTGTTGTTTCTCGTGCTAATAGTTCTATTAATGGCTATAGTTTGATTTACGATGCCAAAACTGTAACTGGTAATAGTGGCGGGCCTGTGTTTGATATTGCTGGTAGAGTTGTGGGGATTCACGGTTTGGCTGATACTTCAGCTAAGAATAAAACAGAAACAGGGGCAACAGTAACACAGAAAACAGGATTTAATGCGGGTATTCCCATTAATACTTTTTTATCTATAAGTGAGCCAATTGTTAAAAATACCCCTGTCAAGAAGGATATGAGTTCTATTGGTGAAAGTCCTGCTACTCGTTTAAATGAACCCCGGTCAGCAAGAGACTTTTACGCCAGAGGTATTATTAAACTAGATGAATATAATTATCGGGAATCATTAGCAAATTTTAATCAAGCAATTAAGCTTGACCCTAAATATATCGAAGCATATTTTAAACGAGGATATGCAAACATATGGTTGAGAAAATATGAAGAAGCTCTTACAGATTTTAACCAAGTCATTGCTCTTGATCCTAACTACTTAGATGGCTATTTGAATCGTGGCTGGACTCAGATGTGGTTGCAAAATGATCAAGCTGCACTTGAGGATTTTAATCGAGCAATTCGTCTCAACCCTAACTATGCTGTTGCCTATGCCCATCAAGGTATGGCTTATATTAAATTAGGAAAGTATCAAGCGGCGTTGGAATCTTCTAAGCAAGCTATTCGTCTTGATCCGAATAATAGTTATGGGTACACGATTCAAGGAGATGTCTTCAACTCCTTAAAAGACTATCCAGCAGCGATTAAAGTGTCAAGTCTCGCTATTCTTATTGATCCTGATGATTTTAATGCTTACATCAATCGTGCTATAGCTTACACTTTTACTGGTAATTATCAAGGCGCACTTGCAGATTATCAAAAATCCGCCGAAATATTTCAAAGGCGTTATGTTAAAAAACCTACTTCTGAAGGAGAAGCAAAGCCAAAACCAATTTCTAATTCTTCGACTGATGCCAATGTAGAGCTAATTAGAAACTGGAAATTAACTAATGTTTCCTGCTCCTCTGGGGAAAAAGTAGTATCAATTCTGATTGATGGCAAAAAATATTGTGTGAGTCCTGATCCAAATTTAATTTTTAAAAGTTATCAATATAATCGGAGTACAGGTAAGTTAGAACCTTTAATTTGAACTTTTAACTCACATTCCGCACCCTCTGGTGTCCACAATCGGGAATCGCTAATCTCAAATATGCAAAGGACTAATTTTCGTTGTGTGAAAGTTTAGGGTGCAGAAGATGGGTATTAACTCACCTGGAAATTGCTACATACTTGTCTAAAAGTGTCTCTACACTAGCATTGTGATCCAGGAAAGAAAATAAATGTCTGTAAATTAATTTCCCATCTTTATCTAGTGCAAACTGCGCTGGTAAGGGCGCTCCTAATGCTTGCCCTGTGTGATATGTTCTAAAAATATGACAACTAGGATTTATTAATAAGGGCATTTTTAATCCTAAGTCTTTAACTACTGCTTGACTTTGGTGTTTATCGGTGCTAGTAATCATTAAAATTTCTATACCCCGTTTTGTAAATTCCTCATAATTTTCATTTAATGCTTTAATATGGGGATAACAAAAAGGACAATATTGTTTTTCTGTAAAAATTCTCGTAAATGCTAAAATAACAGCCTGTTGACCACGATAATCTGATAATTTGATTGTGCGATTATTGGTAACATCAGTTAATTTAAAATCAGGTGTTAATATTCCCAATCTTAACTCATCGAGTGCTGGTTTGGGTAACAAATTACGGAAAAATCGCTCGTTAAATAAACCTGTAAAATCTGTAGATGTCAACATAAATCAATTAAAAATTAAAAATTAAAAATTAAAAATTAAAAATTAAAAATTAATAGGGAACAGGGAACAGGGAACAGGGAACAGATAATTATTTATTCTCCCTATCACCCCATCACCCCATCACCCCATCACCCCATCTTCCTAGACTGCTGCGAAGTAAACTTTAGACTTCACAGGATCGGGAACCATTGTTTTTTCTCCAGGTTGCCAACCAGCAGGACAAACTTCGTCGGGGTGAGATTGAACGTGCTGAATAGCTTGTAAGGTACGCAATGTTTCATCTACACTGCGACCAAAGGCTAGGTTATTGATGGTAGAATGTTGAATTACACCTTCTTTATCAATGATAAACAATCCACGCAAAGCAATACCAGCAGCGGGATCGAGAACGTTGTAAGCGGTGCTAATTTCTTTCTTGATGTCGGAAACTAGGGGATAGTTTAAGTCACCTACACCCCCAGATTTACGATCTGTTTGAATCCAAGCCAGGTGAGAAAATTCGCTATCTACGGAAACACCTAAAATTTCTGTGTTTAGTGTTTTAAATTCTTCGTAGCGATCGCTAAATGCTGTGATCTCGGTGGGGCAAACAAATGTAAAGTCTAAGGGGTAGAAAAACAGGACTACATACTTACCGCGATAGTCAGAAAGTTTGATGGTCTTAAATTCTTGATCTGCTACAGCTGTTGCTGTAAAATCGGGAGCCTGTTGACCAACACGAAGACATCCATTATTGAGTGTCATTTAACCTAGTTCTCCTTCAGCTTTATATCCAGTTTTTGGCGTGGGTATCTGGGTGATATCAACCTTTCCCTCCACGCTTGTCACAGTTTAGTTACGATCTGTTACGACTATATCATAGTCATTACGATTTTGAGAACAGGTGACTGGTGACTGGTGACTGGTGACTGGGAACTGGGGACTGGTGACAATAGGAACATAATTTATGACAAATCACCAATTACCAATTACCAATTACCAATTACCAATTACCAATTACCAATCTAAAACCAAATGCTTGATTTAGATACAAGAGAATGGTTACTAACCAATGGACTGGGTGGTTTTGCCAGTGGTACAGTTGCGGATGTGCATACACGGACTTATCATGGTTGGTTATTTGCGGCTACAAATCCACCTTCAGACAGAAAATTACTACTTTCCCATTTAGAAGCCAGTTTAGAAATCCCAGGAAAAGTTATAGCACTGGGAACAAATATTTGGGGTACGGGTAAAATTGAACCAACAGGCTATAAATTTTTACACGATTTTGATTATAACCCAGTTCCCAAATGGGTGTGGAGTGGGGATAATTGGCAGTTATCTAGGCGTTTGGTAATGCCAAATGGGTCTTGGGAAAAGCAGGGGAGCAGGGAGCAGGGAGCAGGGGGAGAAGATTTTTCCCAATTATCCAATTCTCAGAGAGTTTTGATTGAATATCGGTATGAGGGGAAAGAGGAAGGGATTTTAAGGTTAAGGTTGTTTATAGGCGATCGCAATTTTCATCATCAACAAATAGGTAACGAAAAAATCCAGTTTTCCCAATTACTCCATCAAAATATATTGTGTTTACAAATGAATAACTGGGGTAAATTTTGTGGTAACTTTGGTACACCTTGGCATTTACGATGGACTCAGGGAAAATATCAAGTAGATGAGTTATGGTATTGGAATTATAGTTTACCAGAAGAAACAAAAAGGGGATTAGGCGATCGCCAAGATTTATATAGTCCTGGTTATTTAACCGTAAACTTGCAACCAGGAGATACAGTCACCCTAGAAGCTAAAGTAGGTTTCCCCGACTCCCAAGAATCCCAAGAATTGTTTTCACCTGATAGTTTTACAGAAGCAGTAGTAATAGAACAAGCAAGAATAGCGCAGATTTTTGGGTGGGGAGATGAGGAAATCGGAAGGAGAGGAGAAAATTCTTTTTTGACACTTTCCTCTTTACTTTCACCAGTCACTTATCACCTGTCACCTATTCAAAAACAACTACTCAAAGCTAGTGATCAATTTATAGTTTATCGTGATTCCATAGCAGGTCCTACGGTAATTGCAGGATATCATTGGTTTAATGATTGGGGAAGAGATACATTAATTGCCTTACCAGGATTAACATTAGCAACAGGACGTTTTGAAATTGCTAAAGGACTGTTAAAAACCTTTGGTAGTTACTGTCGTCATGGACTCATACCGAATACTTTTCCTGATGTAGAAAACGAACCATTTTATAATAGTATTGATGCTGCTTTATGGTGGATTGAAATTTTAGGACTTTATTTAGAAACGACTCAAGATTGGGAATTTTTATTAGAACAATTTCCCATTGTGCAGCAAATTCATAAAGCTTTTATTAGCGGTACTCGTTATAATATTCAAGTTGACGCTATTGATGGTTTGGTTTCTTGGGAGGCTCAAGGTGTAGCATTAACTTGGATGGATGCAATGGTAGAAGGAATACCTGTCACACCACGTTGCGGTAAAGCAGTGGAAATCAATGCTTTATGGTATTCTGCATTATGTTGGTTAAGTAAATGGTCAGAACATTTAAGTCATGAATATATAGATAATTCTAGTCGTTTAATCAGTCAAAAACAACGTTATCAACAACAAGCAGAACTGGTAAAAATATCCTTACAAAAATTTTGGCATCCCCAGTTGGGTTATTTATATGATCTCATTGATTTAGATGATAGTCGTAATTCCCAAATTCGCCCCAATGCTATTTTAGCTTTATCTCTGCGTCATTGTGCTTTTTCTCAAGAACAAGGACAAAAAGTTTTAGACTTAGCAACTTCGCGGTTATTAACTCCCTATGGTTTACGCAGTCTTGATCCTAGTGATCCAGAATATCAGGGAAAATGTGAAGGAAGTCCGCAAAAACGCGATCGCGCTTATCATCAAGGTACAGTTTGGACTTGGTTGATCGGTGCTTATATTCGATCTTGGGAACGTTTTTATCCTGAAAAACCTTTACCTTTTGACTGGAAACCGTTGTTAGATCATTTTTCATCTAATGGTTGTTTAGGTTCAATTTCGGAAATTTTTGATGGTGATGCACCCCATTTTCCTAGAGGTGCGATCGCTCAAGCTTGGTCTGTTGCTGAGGTGATGAGACATTATCAATAATTTTCTCACGCAAAGGCGCAAAGAGAAAGTAAGATTTACAAGAAACTCTAGGTTAATCAAGTTATAGATACAAATTATAACACTCTTGTGGTACGGGCATCTTGCCCGCTAAGGGAGTTTTAAATTTTACATAACTAAAATGAAATCTACTGTATTTGTTGAATTGCCTACCGAGTATGTTATAGGTTATAATGTATAGTCATTTAACTTTAGATTGAGACATTACGCTAAACAATAACCACGGAAATTTAATCTTCCAAACAATTGGACTGCCTTGGTTATCCTAAAATCATTATCTACAGAACTTATCACTTTTTGTCTCATTTTTAAGTTAAACAACTATAATTATTACAAGCGTTCAAACAATACTCAGAGTTTCATTAATATGGATTTCGTTATTTTAGATACAGAAGGTAAGCCATATCTTACGGAATTAGCGATAGTTGATAGTCAAGGTGTGGTAATCTATGAAGGTTTTTGTGATGGGAATTATCATGGTTTTCAAAATGTTCTCAATACCAAAAGTTTGAAAAATTTATTAACAGAATTTTTGACTATTGTTGAAGATAAAAAAATCATCTGTCACTATGCAGAACATGATATAGAAATCCTCAAACACAGTTGCCAAAAAGTTGGTTTATCCTGGCAAAATTTACAACAGAAATTAAAGTTTGATTGTACTTGGATTTTAGCTAAAGACTGTTTCCCAAATTTAGAAAGTTATTCTTTAGAATATTTGTGTAAATATTTGAATTTAAAAGATCATAATCATCTATATTTTAATCCTGATATGGCGCATAGTGCGCGTTATGATGCCATATTTACCTATCATCTTTATCAAAGAATCAGATTAGAAAATCTCAAAAAACAACCTAACCCATTTAGTAGTAGTCGCGTTGATACACCGTTCCAAAATCATCCCGATTATCCTGATACCTATCATCAACAATTTCAGATTTTACAAACTGCATTAAATAACATCAAATTAGACCCCAATCATCAAAGTAAAGGAGTTGTTGTTATTGGAGAACCAGGAACAGGGAAAACTCATTTAATGATGCGACTTACTCATGAAAGATTAACAAGCAACCGATTATTATTTATTCGGCAACCTAATAATTCTCAATCTATACTTTATCATATCTACAGTAGAATTTTAGAATCTCTAGTTGAAAAAGTAGGAAATTTAAATCAATTAGATTCTTTAATGATTAACACCTTTAGAAAAATAGTTAGTTTATCTGATAGAGAAGTCAAACAAAAAGACATAGATATTTTAAAAGCTTTATATGATTTAGAAGATAATGACATCAATGCTTTAGGTAAGGAAAACACTCAACGTAAACGGGAATATTGGGAATATATAGAAAAGACAATTAATGAATGGTGGATGAATAATTATGCAGCAGGAAGTTTTGCTTTATCTATCATTAAAGGAATGGTGAAATATTGCAGTTATACAGATTATAGATATAGAAATATTACTACTCGTTGGTTAGCAGGAAATATGTTAACTAATGAAGAAGCAGAAAAAGTAGGTTTACCAAATTGGAGTGAGGAAATTAGTAAAGAAGCATTTTCTTTAGAAGCAATTTCCGTGTTAGGTAAATTATCCACTTTAGATGAACCGCTAATTATTATTTTTGATCAATTAGAAGGTTTAGGACTTCCTCACAACCAAGATATTTTATGGAATTTTGGAGAAGCAATAAAAGAGATTTTTACTCATGTTCCCAATAGTTTAATTATTTTGAATTTATTTCCTGATAGATGGGAAAAGTTGCAAACAACATTTGATCAATCTATTATTGGGAGAATATCTCAATATCAAGTTGCTTTACGTCAACCCACAGAAGGAGAAATTAAAGCTATTCTCAAAGTGAAAATGCAAACTTTAGATATTTCCTTAGAACAGTTGTTTGCATCTGAAGATTTAGAGGATATTTTAAGTAAAACCCCAATTCGCGCTGCTTTAAATCGCGCTGGTAAATATTATGATTTACGAGTGCATAATATTCCTTTACCAGATGAAAGAAAAGCAATTAGAGAATTAGATCAGAATGAAAAAATAGAACAACAATTAAAATTTTTACAACAACAGCAAAAGATAATCATAGAAGTTTTAAACCAATTAATTCAAGGTAGTCAACTTTCTAAAACTGGTGATTTTAGCAACTTACAGGATAAATTATCAAATTTAGCAAATTATTTACCGAGTGAAGATGTCAATTTTAGAAGTTTGGAAAATCCAGTAATTGAATATCTCAAACAACGTCGCACAGAATTAGAAAATAAATATCACAATGTAACCATTATTAGTGATGGTGATGATATTGGAAAATTGAGGAATATTGCTGAAGCTTTAACTCACATTCAGTCATTCAAATTAACACAATATCGGTTTGGGAAAAAGGTATTACCAGAACATATTGTTATAGAAAGAGGAACAAAATATCATGTAATGGCATTTTTAGAAGTTAGTGGTACTTCTTTTACTACTCGCATTAGCAATTTTAACCAATTAGTTATTAATCACCCTAATTCAGAGTTTATTTTAATCAGAGATGAACGTCAAGAAGAAATTACGGGTAAAGTGGGGAGAGAAAGAATTAAACAATTAGAAAATAGCGCAAATGGGAAGTTTATTTTATTCAATCAACACGATAGAATCTTATTTGATTTAATTTATGATTTAATTGTTAGTATTTATAACAAAGATTTAGATGTAGATTTAGAAACAGCATTAACCTTTATTACCACTCATCAAGAATGGTATCATTGGATTTTTAACAAGTTTGGTTTTACAGAACCATTAAGTTAGAAAACTGAATAAAATACCGATTCGTTGGGGAAGCAATATGTTGTTTAACCCCAACAATTATAAATTATGCAGATTTAATTTCAGCTAACTTTCTCCCATACAAAATAGCCAGAAAACCTGTAACATTCATATATAAAGCGTAAACTGCTGCGGGTATGGCCATATCAGGATTATTCAAAATTCCCGCAGTAATAGCTATTGCTAGTGTACCATTTTGTAGCCCGACTTCAATTGCAATACAGATTTGTTGAGCAGGTTTCAAGTTTAAAAGTTTGCTCAGATAAAACCCCAAAAACATAGAAATAGTATTCAATAAAACAACAGCAACACCAACTTGAGCAAGAAAACCAGGAAGTTTTTCCCACTCACGAATAACTAACAAAAGAATAATTAAAGCTAATAATGCTCCTGCGAGACGGTTGGTTACTTTTTCCAAAGAAATAGCAAATTGAGGAAACAATTTTCTGACTATCATTCCTATGGAAATAGGAACAATAGTCATGATGAAAATTTGTAAAATTGTGGGTAAAATAGGTAAAGCAATAGTAGCAGTTTCACCTAGAAAATGTTGATATGCAAGGTTGCCAAAAATGGGAATTGTAAACACTGTAATTAAACTACTAAAAGCAGTGAGAGTGACTGAAAGTGCAACATCACCCTTTGCAAGAAACGTAATAATATTTGAAGATACTCCCCCTGGACACAATGCAACTATCATTAACCCCATTGCAATTACAGGTTGCATCGGTACAACTTTAGCAATGATAAACCCAATAATAGGTAACAAAATTAATTGACTGAACAAACCAATAGCGACTGCTTTGGGATATTTAGTTACTCTTTGGAAATCTTCTGGTAGTAGAGATAATCCCATCCCTAACATAATGATCGCTAAGGATAGAGGTAGAACAACTGAACTTAAAAAACTTGCTTGCATATCTGTATTTAATTAAACAATTAATGAAACCAATAATTAGTATTTCATGATTTATAAACATTTGTCAATCAATAATGAATCAAAAAAGACAGATTTGAAAATTGGCAAATAATAAAGTTAATGTAATTGCTACAAACTTCATTTTGCATAATGTTATTTTAATGGGAATTTGAATAAACGAAAGTAAAATTACTTATTAAATCACATGGAAAATCGACAAAAAACCGTACTTGTTACAGGGTCAGCACACGGAATTGGCTATCAATTAGCTTATATTTTTGCTAGACATAGTTACAATTTGGTGTTGATAGATAAAGATGCAGAAAAGTTAAGAACAATTGCTGATGATTTTATTAATAGATTGGGTATCTCTGTAAAAATATTAGTTAAGGATTTATCTATATCTACATCTCCAGAGGAAATATTTAACGAATTACAAATAGCAGGAATTAAAATTGATGTTTTGGTAAATAATGCGGGAATTGGTACTTATGGAGTATTTAGCGAAACTGACCTGACACAAGAATTAAAATTGTTACAAATTAACATTGTCAGTCTCACCCATTTAACTAAATTATTCCTCAAGGATATGATTAGTCAAGGATATGGGAAAATATTAAATGTTGCTTCTGTTGCAGCTTTTCAACCTGGTCCTTTGATGGCGGTTTATTTTGCTAGTAAAGCTTATGTGTTATCATTTTCAGAGGCGATCGCCAATGAATTAGAAGGTACAGGAGTCACAGTAACTACCCTTTGTCCTGGTCCTACCGCATCCAAATTTCAAAAATCCGCAGCAATGGAAGAATCAAAAATTTCTCATGTTAATAGAATGATGACAACTGAAACTGTGGCGAAAATTGGTTATGATAGTTTAATGGCAAATAAAACCATTGCTATTCCCGGAATTAGAAATCAAATATTAGCCATATCCGTGCGATTTGCACCTAGAAATATCGTTACCAAAATTGTCAGAAGTATGCACGAATTGAGGAAATAATTTCAGAATTTAGGAGTCAGGAGTCAGAATATTTACTTGCATTAAAAATAATTTTACTGTTCCTCTTTTAACAACCAAAAACCGCTAAAAGTCATTCCTGAATCATCAGGTTGTACTAATAAAAAATGCAAACCTTTACTTAATTGTTTGCGTTGTTCATAAACTTTTGCTGCTGCGGTAACTTCTGCATCTTCAAAAGTTGCTAAAACCCATCTATCAGCTAAACCTGCTTCTAAAATTAACCCATCAGGTGAACCAGGAATATAATTTAAACTCACAGGGTTGGTTTCTTGTAACCATTTTGCTAAACGCAAAGATTGTCTACCACCATAAATTATCACACCAGGAATAGGAACAGTTGAAGCTAAACCTAAATTAATTGGTTGCAGAAATTCTGGTATTTGTAAAACTGGAATCTGACGATCTGCAAACTCATCAATAATATCACCAGCTTGAATATTTGCAAACCGCCATTCTTCACCCCAGAGATTTTCTGGTAATGGTGTTGGTGGTGGTTTATCAATAACTAGAGAATATTGCTTTTCTTGCAACCATTGTTTTAACGCTAAGGTGCGACGGGTAGCTTCAATTTCAATTTCTAAATTATTTGCTGCTGCTGTAATTAAACTTAAAGCTTGGGGTCGAAAAACTTGAATGATATCAGGTAATTTTTCCCCTGCTGCTAGTTTAAAATGTTCTGTCAACCAATTTGAATTTGCTTGAGACTGGGGACAGGTAGCGATATATTTAAAGTTACGATTAGGATCACAGATCAATAAATCCCATAATATCTGTCCTGCTGCATCTTTTTGGGGACTACGATAAAAATCAACTTGCCAAATTAGACTCATGATTAATATTGATATTTTTTTGTCAATTTAATTTTTACCATAAAACGGGGTGAATTAGTTAGGTTTTGGTGTGGGTGACAAATTTTTTCTTGATTAACCGCAAAGTACGCAAAGTACACAAAGGAATGATATCATATCCGGTTGAATACTTATCATATCTGTTGAGACTGGTAATTGGTAATGGGTAATTGGTAATTGGGAAAAGATAATTATTAACCAACAAGTTATATTGTAAGTGATTATCCGAACTTGATATAAAGCAGAAAAATTACCATAAGTCAGGAGGGGAGTAATCATAAGTCATTTGTTTTTCATACTTTGGAGATAAGTTAGTTAATTGTTCCTATTCCTGTGAGTATTAAGTGATAGATGTTAAAACAATACTGATGATGGATAAATTTTGGATTTTAAAATTATTAATATAAAACGCAGATTAATCGGAGTTTATTTACTTCATGAGTTCCAAATCAAAAAAACAATCAAAATCTGAACAGAAAGAAAGTACACCAGCAACTTCTGGTGGTTATCAAACTCCTCTACAAGAGGATATTCGTAAAACTGGTACTGCTGAAAAAAGTGAAGCTAGAGAAACCGCTAAACCAGAAGCACCTGGTGAGGATAATGTAGCGGGTAGTCCTAATCAGGGTAATCCATCGCGTTAAGGAAATCATTTAATTAATAATGATTATGTCCCCGTCTCTGAAAATTAGGAGGTGGGGATAAGTCATAAGAAAGTAAATTAAACTACTGTTATCCGTGCATGATCTCTCGATTTAGGTTTGACTGTAATTTCTACATCAATTCCCAAAGTATTCAGAAATTTAAACATTCTTTCTAGCGAAAAACCTGTAAGTCTTCCTCTCATTAAAGCAGAAACTTTTGGCTGATCAATTCCTAATAATTCAGCCGCTTCTGCTTGGGTGATATGACGTGCAGTGATAGCGTTGCTGATTTTTCGTGCTAGTTCAGCTTTGACTAGCATTTCTTCTGGGTTGGGTAAACCTAAATCAGCAAATACGTTACCGCTACTGCTTGTTATTTCAATCTTTTCTGTCATGATTACTTCCTTTTCTCTTACTGATAAAATTGTTTATAATGCTGTTTTGCTCTTTCAAGTCTTGCTTCAATTAAGTCCATATCTTGCTTAGGTGTAGCAATACCATGTTTTGATTTTTTTTGGAAGACATGAAGCACATAAACTGCTTTTGGTAGTTTGACAGTATAAATAGCTCGATAGGTGTCTCCATCAAAATCCTCTACAACCTCTAATACACTCGCTCCTTTAAATCCCTTCAAAGGTTTGGTATGAGGATGTTTATCACCAATTTGAGCTAAATACAGAGCGTATCCTATTTCCCCTTTTACCTCTTCAGGAAACTCTTTTAGGTCTTCTAGGGAACTTCCTACCCATTCCAGGGGTTTTATCTGTTCTGTTTCCAATTGCCTTACTTACACCCTTTATCCCGGATTTCTCACCAAGATCCTCAAACCCTTATAACATCTGGATTCTGGGTTTTCACACTGTGTCAAAAATTAGCCCTATGAAAAATGCCCGAAACCGCTTCTCTATAAGGATTCTATAGATTGCGATCGCATTGTTTGTGAGAAATGCGGGTCAAAGGTAATCCTGATAAGGCAAGGGCTTTGCGACAAGCAATGATTGTCACCATGAAACAACATCCTGACCCAGTTGCATGGGCTGGATTTTCACTCATTGGTCTTGCACAACAGCCACCATCAACCTTAGCTCCCTCCCAAAAAACGCAAATAGTAGGACGGGTTTCATGTTCTGGGATAAGTGGTGATTCTCTCAGTAGCGGGAGACCTATGAAAAAAGCAACACTGGAATCAACCGCTCAGGGCTTTAAGCTACGTATTGTGGAGTTAGGAACAGAACATTTATTAGAGCTTGACAATAACCTTGTTGTGCAAGCTGCTAGTACAGATGGTGGTTATTGGAATCTAGTTGCCTATAACGATTCTAAAGAGCCAGTTAAAATTAACCAAGATGGTTCTTTTAATATTGGGATGATGGTGTCTACACGTAGCGTTTGTAATTTTAGTGGCAAATTAGAATTTCTAGGGGATGCAAAGAGTAAATTATTTAGTAACTAATGCAGTGCTGGATTTGCGTGGGAGTAATATAATTTTCATCGGCAATACCCACAAGGATGAGTGCTGATGATTGGAACTGTTCTCAAAGGCCGATACAGCATAATTAAGCAAATCCGTAGTGGTGGCTTCGGCGAAACCTACATTGCTGAGGATAATGATATTCCCAGCACACCCAAACCTAAGTGTGTCGTCAAACGGCTCAAACCCCAAGTTGTCAACTCAGAGGTTATCCGCCTGTTTGAACAAGAAGCTAAGGTCTTGTTGGATCTGGGGAATAATCACGATCGCATCCCGAAACTTCATGCTTACTTCGAGCTAGGTGGTCAATTCTTCCTGGTGCAAGACTTGATTGAGGGTCAAGACCTCAGCCATGAACTACTGCCCGGTAGACCTTGGCAAGAAGCCAATGTGATCACACTTGTTATGGAAATTCTCACCCTCATCTCTCACATCCATCAACACCAACCCCCGACTATCCACCGTGACATCAAGCCAGAGAATATCATTCGTCGAGCTTCTGATGGCAAATTGGTTTTAATTGATTTTGGGGCTGTTAAACAAATCACAACTTTACAAATTAATGCCCAGGGGCAAACAACTCCTACCGTCTCTATTGGGACTCCTGGCTATATGCCCCACGAACAGGCTTCTGGTAGACCCCGTCTGGCCAGCGATGTTTATGCGGTGGGTATGATTGCTCTGCAAGCACTGACTGGTATTTTTCCCCATCAATTACCCGAAGACCCGGATACAGGAGAAGTTCTCTGGCAAAGCTTTGTTAATATCAGTCCAGATTTTGCTGCTATTCTGAATAAAATGGTGCGCTACCAGGTTTCAGAACGCTATTCCTCTGCGGTTGAGGCACTGCAAGCACTTTCTTCTCTCAACCAGACAACTCAGCAAAATACAATCTTACATTTTTCACAACAGGTTACACCTCTACAAAATACAACCTTACATTTTTCACAACAAGTTACACCTCAGCAAAATACCACTTTACATTTTTCACAACAAGTTATTCCTAAGCAAAAGACCTTTCCTTTAAGAATAATTACTGTCGTAGTTGCTGTGATGACCATGAGTGTTGTTGTCTGTGCTGGTCTATTTTTTCGAGGTTTTGTTTTGGATAACCCCACAGGGGAAGAACACACACCTCCTAAACAAGAACGTGCATATTAAACATCTTAATTTTTTTCACAGTATATTTAATCTGAATGAAATACAC
Organism: Sphaerospermopsis torques-reginae ITEP-024; assembly: GCF_019598945.1. Classification (NCBI taxonomy): domain Bacteria; kingdom Bacillati; phylum Cyanobacteriota; class Cyanophyceae; order Nostocales; family Aphanizomenonaceae; genus Sphaerospermopsis; species Sphaerospermopsis torques-reginae. Next base: position 1,204,631 of record NZ_CP080598.1, read on the forward strand.
ATACAGCACATTTTATCTACATGAGGTACACTATGAGCGGGTAATACTTGTACTGGGCTTGTCAAAGTATGTCTGCGCTACAAGGGTTTTATCTAGGACTTACGCAAGATGTGACTGAAAACCTTATTCTTACGCAATACTTTTCGGTTAAGCCCAAAACAAAGAAATAACGTAGGTTGGGTTGAGGAACGAAACCCAACATTTACAAGGGTTTGTTGGGTTTCCACACGGTAAACCCAACCTACAAAAATCCTTAACCGAACAGTATTGTATTCTTACGTAGGGGTAATTCATGAATTACCCCTACTTTCGTTCCCTTTTCCGTAAGTCCTGTTATCATTACCTTGTTCACGAATTTGATTATCTGTAATCAATCTTTAGGTATTTTAACTGGAAATACACTTATATTCTATTTTACGCAATATTTCTTGATACTTTATCCGTAAAATTTCTGAATTTATATTTAGGGCTTGCTGAATAAAGGCAAAACCCAGATAAATCAAAGGTTTGGGGCTGAACAATAGGAAACAAAGTGCAAGATTTTTGAAGGTTAGACCTAAAAAACTGTGCATTTTGGGGCTAAGAAATCCAAAAATTTGGGGATGACAGATAGCTGAAACTGTTCCCTGTTCCCTGTTCCCTGTTCCCTGTTCCCTGCCTCAACGGAAAGACTTTTTCAGCAACCCCTATTTACTAAAGATACTGTGAATTTTGGTTAGTTTTTATAGGATTTTGGGAATTTTTATTCCATGAATCATAATTTTTGAGACAAGTAGAACGACGGTAAAAGCCAAAGTAGTTGAACTTATATAAAATTTAGCTGGTTAACAACTTACTTAACTCCTTGTGTTGTGAAGGCAATAAAAAAGTCCGCAAGTGCGGACTATGGACATTGGATAAGGTTAAGTTGTCACCAAGAGAGCCTACAAGATGTTAGACTTACTTTGTATTTTTACTGACAAAATATGAAAAATCAAGACTGTGACTGTAAATCTTGAGACATAATAGCAGTAATTATGTCTGAGAAATAACAGATTTTCTAGTTTATGTAGTTTCTAAAAATTTAATCTTGACATAAGAGTGCATTGAAATCACGAAAACTTGAGACAAAATTAAAGGAATTTTGTCTGTAATTTTGTGGTCATTCAAGAGTGAGGATTGAGGAGTAAGGATGTTGAAAAAAAACAAAAAAACAAAAAAAACAAAAAAAACAAAGAAGAATATTGGTTAAAAAGCTGACTGCTGAGTAGTAATAGGTGAATACTGAGATTTTTTGGATAATAAAAACCCCATAAGTCATGACTTATGAGGTCTAAAGATTTTTAGGCACAGTTGAGGGCAATACCAGGATGATCAACAGTGAGAGTAGGTCATGTCTCTGCTGATAAAACCGTGGCACAGTTTGCTCATGTCTCCAACTTGTAACCTAAAAGCCCACAGGTCAATTACTGGAATACTCTACCAGACATAATCAAAGATATGTAGCCAAATTGGCTTTTTTTTTTAACCTGTGGGTGCTAATAATTATGAGGAAGACTCAACTATTTGGGGTATACCAACTAACTGATAGAGCTTATCTTCAAATTTTTGGCTACATACTGACCAATCAAATTCTAAGATAGAAGGACGAGCTTGTGCGGATAATTGGGCTTTTAGGTCAGGATTTTGCAGTATTGCAATTATCTTGTCAGCAAAATCTTTGGGGTTATTAGCTTCAGCAAGAAAGCCATTATAACCAACTATTACTTGTTCAGCAGTAGAGGGAGCCATAGCAGCGACTACAGGAGTTCCTGATGCTAAAGCTTCGTTATTTGTAGTGCAGAAGTTTTCCGTTACTGAAGGGTTAATAAAAACATCTGCTCGAGCGAACCATCCCAAAAGTTCAGTACCGTGAGATTCACCCCAAAGCGTTACACCGTGGAGGAATTTTTGAGCGCGACGACGAATTTCTTGATCTAATGGACCGCTACCAACTATGACTAAATGAACATCAGGAATTTGAGCAGCTATCAAGGGATAAGCATCTAAAAGTTGTGTGACATTTTTCTCGGCAGTGATGCGTCCTACAAATAAAATTGTAGGTCTTTTATCGTTAGGAATTGGATCATAACAGATGTTTCGGGGATGGAATTTTTCACAATTAATTCCTTGATAGGGGACGTATTCACCGCGTAGACATTCTAGTTTTTGGTACTTGGAAAGTTGTTCCCTAGAAGAAAATATATTGAGGGTGTAAGCATTACTAAATTGCTTAACTAATAATGGAATTATGGGACGCATCAATCCGAATAGAAAATCACCTAAATAATATCGAATATAGGCGACGATATCGGTATGAAAAACGGAGATGATGGGGGTTTTAGTGCGTTTGGCGTAATCAACTCCTACTGGTCGTCCATAACCTTGTAGGAAAACTGAATATAGCCCTCTCATTTGGGCTGCTTCTTCAACGACGATGATGTCAGGCTGAAACTTTTCCAGTAATTTAGTATCGCTCCAATGACGATAGTGCAATGGTTGAGGTAGAGATTTATAGAATATTAGCGGTTCTGTGGGGAAAGCATAAGATGAAAAGTTGGGAAAAGATTGTAGTTCTTCTAATCCCGACATGGGACGATTTCCAATTTGTTGACTGTACTTATTGTTGATCTGTGGATGAATGAGAAAAACTTCGTGTCCTTGTTCAAGTAACCAATGGACGCGCTGATGTACAGCAACGGATACTCCTGTTAAAAAAGGAGCATATAAACCTGTAAATAAGGCAATGCGGAGGGGTTGTTTTTTCATTTGTAGTTCACTTATTTCATGAATGTGCTGGTTTGAGGATTTACGCAGCAACTATCATGAAACTGTTGGTTTCTGCGCTGATAATTAATAAAATTCCCAATCAAATTACAGAGAAGCTTCTGAATTTCTATCAAGAGTATGACTAGAGAGAAATTTTCGGATCAATTGGTTGATCTAACCATTGATAAGGATGATATTCAACTAAGCGAATATGCCAAGGACTTTTAATTTTATAGGTAAGTCCTCGCCATGTTACTGTTGACATCCAGAGGGAAGATAACATTGCTAAACCATAAAGCCATTGTGTTAAAGGAATAGCAATGAACATTTTGAGGATGTTGGTGAGTGAAATTTCTGGAATTGGTTGTCCTTGAGAGCGAATTATTTCTTGTACTCCTAGTTCCATGACTAGCATTAACAAGAGTAATCCAATTGTGTAGATGCTATAGGTTTTAAATAAGGAAAATGCTTGATTCCATTCTGTGGCTAAAAATAATCCTAAAGCTAAGAGAATGGTGAGGGTAGGAAAGAGAATACTGGAAACTGCATCACTTACTAATGCTAACCAATTAGGATGATAAAGTCGAGAACAAAGTATGAGGCGTTGGAGAGATGGAAATAAAGTAGATAAATTGCTTTCTTCTCGGTTTACCATTAACAAAGAAGGGACAAATTTAATTTTCCATCCGTGTTTTTTGATGACTTTGTGTAGGAGCATATCGTCACCAAATGCTTCTCCCCATTTTTCCAGTATTTCTGTTTGTTGGAGGAGTTGTTTTTTAATTGCTAAACTACCACCCCAAGGAACTTGAAATAGGAACATTTGCACGACGGTAGAAACGTTACCAGCGTAGCGTACTAAAGAACCCCAATATTTTCCTGTGGGTACATACCAACGGTTTCCTGTTGTTAGTCCTACTGTTTCATTGGTCAGGGGACTAACTAATTCTTTTAACCAATTTTTGTGTACGATGGTATCAGCATCTACTAAGGCAATTACTTGGTAAGAGTCATCTAAATCGGAAACTGCTTGTACTAAAGAACTGCATTTGAGACTACAATTATGACGTACTGTTCTGAGGGTGCTAATTTGGAAATTAGTGGCTTTAGTTTCAGCGATGACTTCTTTGGCAATTTTCAAAGCTGGATCTTCTAGACTATCAATGATCAGCTTTAAATCGTACTCTGGGTAGTTTTGATTTAAGAGCGATCGCACACAATTAGGTAAAAATGGATCAGCACCTCGTAAACAAAGAATTACTGCCGTTTTTGGTAGTTGTTTATCTGATATTAATGGCTGTTTGTAGGTTCGCAAATACCATAAAAATATTAGCATTAAACATACCTGAATTACCAGCCAACCTATCAAAGAGTTAGATAGAAATGTAGTCAAATCTGCCATTAGTTATTAGTCATAGGGAATAGGGAATAGGGAATAGGGAATGGGTAATTGGTAATGGGTAATTGGTAATGGGTAATTGGTAATGGGTAATGGGTAATGGGTAATGGGGAGGTAAATAACCCAATTACCAATCACCAATCACCAATCATCTATGGATCAAGGGAATATTTCATGTTGATGTTAATGGTGGTATTTTTAGTCATTTTAAAACTGGCTTCTTTAAATTTGGGTGTACCAGTTTGGATAGAGACAATGGGATTTCTGGAAATGCCAAAACCTTCTGTGGGAATACCAAAAAAGTCTTTATTGAGTTTGCGATCGCCATTTTGATCGTCAACTACTGCTACTGCATAAGTTCCTGGTTTTAAACCAGAAAATACTTTTTTCACAGAACTACCAGTAATTTTAGTGCAGCCACTTTGAACTTCACTAGAACTACTCATAGGAAAGCCTTTTTCAGAGTTATAAATTCGGAAACAAATTTCACCTGTTTTGTTACTTATTCCATTCACGACTACAGTTAATGCTGTGGTAGTTTGTGCATGGGCAGTGTTAGCACAACTGAAACTTAAAACAGTCGCCAGCAATAGATAAGAAATGCGAGATATTTTTAACATAAGCTGTGAGATATACCTTGTAGATTAATTGCTTAAATATTCATTGGACAAACTTAAATTACTGTTAGTTTTGTTTTTTTGGGAACGCAAAATTTTAGCAGCGATCCACAAATCTTTAAGTAATAAAGATTCTGTTCCAGATAGCTTTTTAACAATAATCAAATAACACAATATTTGCTCATATAAATTAAGTGAACTTTGACTGACTGAAAGTAAATATTCTTTGAGAATGCGCCAATGGGGAAATAAAACTTTGTCTTTGTTACCTGAATCAAACCAAATGGAATACTCATAGAAATCTGGTAACATATCTAATGAATATTGAGGATATTTCTGAGTAAAAGACAGGTAACTTGGAAAAAACATACTCAAAGATTGTTGGGGATGAATCCTGGCAAAAAATAAGTATTCGGGAATTTCATAAAACTGCCCAACTGTACCAAGTCTTAATAATAAAATTCCATCTGCATTGCCATAACCACCCATAGGAGTGATTTTTTGTAAGGCACTTTTGCGAATGACTCCATACATTTGATAACAGAGATGTTTAGTCAGTAATTCTTCAAATCTGATCTGTGGTTTTTCTGAGTTAGTATTGAGTTTAATGTCATAGTTTTGGAAAAAATTACCCTGTTCATCAATCAGATATGTGTGGGAATGGCATAAGATATAATGCGGATTTTCCTCAAGTACCTGTATACATTTACTGAGAAAATCAGCAGCGTGTAAATCGTCGTAAGCTGCCCATTTAAAGTATTCACTATTCGATAATTCAAAAACGCGGTTAAAATTACAAGCGCAACCAATATTAGTAGGATTACGATAGTAACGAATCCGGTGATCTTGTGCGGCGTAATTTCTACAAATTTCTTCAGTATTATCTGTGGAAGCGTTATCGGAAATAATTAACTCAAAATCACTAAATGTCTGATTTAACAGAGAATCTAGAGACTGTTTTATAAATTTTTCGCCGTTGTATACAGGTAATCCAATACTTAATTTTGCTTGAGGTTTATACATACGTTATTCCCCACAAAAATATATATTACTGAGTAAGCATTCAGCCATCAGCTATGTAACTGAAAGATTGAAATAAAAAGAATCAAAAGAAATAGATGTAGATAACATTCCTCAACTGAAAACGCCTGAATCCTGGCTATGGGCTGTTAGCGTAGCGTGGCGTAGCCACTTACTGATAGCTGAATACTTACATTACTGATTACTTATTTCATCAATTTTTGAATGTCAGTTTTTTGTAACCATTGATGAGTACGTTTCATGCCTTCTTCTAAATCAACTTTGGGTTTATAGTTTAATAAACTTGTAGCTTTAGCAATAGAATAAGCATAAGGACGACTCATAAAGTCTACTGACTCTGGGAGGATATCAGCTTTTTTGCGAAATAGTTTTTGTCCTTGGTTACGCACTTTAAGAAACAATTTCATTTCTTCTTTAGGCAAGGACATGGGAGCAGGTAAACCTTCCATTGCTGCGAGGTGAATAAAATATTCTTTCCAGGAATTTTTTTCGCCATCTGTGATATTAAATATTTCGCCATAAACTTCTTTTTCTATTGCTAAAAAGATGGCATCAATTAAGTTATCAACATACAAATGATTCATCACACCTTTACCATCATTGGCATAGGCAAATAATTTTTGACGCATCATTAATACTGGGCGCACTATCCAAGGAATACTACCTGGACCATAAACATCTCCTGCACGAATTATAATTACTCCAAAATCAGGAGATGAGTTAAGTTTTAAAACTTCTGTTTCTGCCTCAATTTTAGTTTGACAATAGGGGTTATTATCACTAGATAAGTTTCCATTTTCGGCAATATTATCGCTATAGTTAAAGCCATAAACTAAGACAGTGGAAAGATGAACAAATGTTTTCACACCAGCTTGTTTAGCAGCTTTAGCTATGTTGACAGTAGCTCCTACGTTTATTTCTTGAAAACGTTTAATATCTCCTGCTTCTTCTGCTAGTTGGGCAGTGTGTAAAATAATGTCTACTCCCTGACAAGCTTTTTGCGCTATTTTTTCATCAGTGATGCTGCCAAAGATAATTTCTACTCCTAAGTTTTCGAGGTTTTTATCCTGTACTTGAGAAGTTTGTAAACCTTTGACTTTCATGCCTTGAGATACTGCTAATTCTGCTGCACGAGAGCCAATAAATTCGTCAGTTCCAGTGATGAGAATGGTTTTGTTTTTGATGTCCATAATATTGATTAGTGAATATTCTGAGTTAATTTCTTGACGATTTAGAAAATATCTGCTGGATCTGCGGAGCGCAGTTTATTAATTGCTAATGCGCCGGAAGTGATGCAAATTAAAACTGTTGAAGTTAAGACAAGTAGGGCATTATTAGAAGTCATCATGATGGGTAATTTAGTTGCTTCCATTGCAAAATCATATAAGGCTACGGAAATAATAAATCCTGGAAAATAAGCTAGTAAAGCTAGAATTAGTGCCTGTTGAAAAACAACATTTAATAAATATCCATTGGCATAACCGATAGCTTTTAAAGTGGCGTAGGCAATGAATTGAGTAGCAATATTGCTGTAGAGAATTTGATAAACAATGACCACACCTACTACAGAAGCCATTGTCAACATTAAGTTAAGAATAAAACCAATGGGTGTTCTAGAAGCCCAATATTCTTTTTCAAAATCAATGAATTGTTGACGGGTGAAAATCTGGACATCATTAGGTATATTGTCCCGCAAGTTTTTTAACACTTCCTGGGGGTCAACACCTGGTTTAAGTTTAACAATACCTACATCTATTTTTTCTGATGGACGTACAAGGGGATTGATTTTTACAAAAGTTGAGTCACTGACAATTAAATTGCCATCGACACCAAAGGAGGGACCTAAACTAAATAAACCTCCTACTCTGACTCGATAACCTTGCAAGGCATCAAAGGCAAATATTTCTATTTTTTGTTCTGTATTTCCTCTCTCAAAATTTTTGGCTATGGGACCAAATTCTGGGCGTGAAGCTCTGTCAAATAACATGACATCGGGAATTTTAAGTTTATCTAAATTCTCCTGCACTTCGGGAATATTCATCACTGGTCTACCTGGGTCAAAACCAATGACATAAATTGAATATTTCTCGCCAGTTTCTGGATTTTTTAGCTTTGCAAATTGCAAATACATCGGGCTAACTGATTCTACACCATTAAACCCTAATGCTTGATATAAACGATTGCGAGAAAAACTTTGATTTGAGGTCAAAGATTTGTATTGAGAACTAACTAAAAATAAATCTCCTTTGAGATTTTGATGTACTGCTGTAGCACTAGAATAAAGTGCATCTTGGAAACCAAGTTGAATAAACATGAGCAGCACAATAAAAGCAATGCCAGCTACAGCGACAACAAAACGCACTTTTTGCTGGGCTAACTGTAGCCATGCTAAAGGTATTTTTATGGTCATATATTTTGTTTTTAGTTATTGGTCATGGGTAATGGGTAATTGGTAATTGGTAATTGGTAATAATAAACTCTTGCCTGTTTCCTTCTTACTGTCACCTGTCACCTGTAAACTGTCACCTACCAATGACTAAATCTGAATAGCAACGTCTACCTGTAAGTTAGTTAAACGAGATACTTTTTCGCTGTCTGCTGGGTTATCAATGGCGATTTTTACTTCGACAATTCTGCGATCTGTATCTGAATTAGGGTTAATACTAAAGATACTTTGTTTGTCAATTTGCCAGCCAATTTCTTTGACTGTTCCCTGTAGTTTTCCTGAAAATGCAGCACTGGTAAGATTAGCTTTTTGTCCAACTCTCACTTTTTGAATATCTGTTTGATAAACTTCAGCAATGACATTCATTTCTGAGGTTTTACCAAGTTCTGCAAAACCAGAAGTTGCTATTACTTCGCCATTTTTGGCATGAATTTTTAATACTCTGCCATCTATGGGGGATTTGATGTAAGTTAATTCGTGGTCTGCTTTGGCTTGTTGAACAGCAGTTTCTGCGCTTTTAACTTCACTTTCTGCTAAGGCAATATCTACACTGCGTACTTCTTTGATACTGTTGAGTTTGGCAGTTGCTTCTTGAATTTGATCTTGTAAGGTGTTTTTGGTTCTTTGCAGTGTCGCTTTTGCTTCTGTTAATTGTTGTTGTGTGGTTTTTAGTTGTAAAGTTTTGGCATCAGCAATAGAAGCAGAAATTGCGCCATCTTTGTATAATTTCTGATAGCGATCGCTCTCTTTTTTAGCATTATCTACTTCAGCTTGAATGCGGTTAATTGTCGCGTTTTGTGCTGCAATTTCACCTTTTAATTGTGATTCTAACCGGGTAATTGTTGCTTTTTGAGCGTTAATATCTCCGGGTTTTGCTCCAGCTTTTACCTGTGCTAGTTTAGCTTTAGCAACTAATAATTTATCAAAAGCTTGTTTGATTGCAGTTTTTGAACGTTCATAGTTTTCTAAATAAGCTAATGTTTGTCCTGCTGTTACTTCATCCCCTTCTACTACTAATAGTTTTTCTACACGCACACCGTTGATGGAATTAGGAGCAGATAAATAAGTAATTTCTCCTTGGGGTTGTAGTCTTCCTAAAGCAGTGACAGCAAATTTTACAGGAGTGGGTTGAGGGGATGGGTTTTCAGTAGCGGGAAGTGGAGAATTAGATTTTCCCTTTAATTGAGAAAAACTGTAGAAAGATCCTAAACCAGCAGTTAAAGCAATTGCAACGGCTAAAATAATTTTCCACTGCTTGGTAGCTTTTTTTAATAGTTGGCTTTCTTTATTTACTGCCATATTTTTATTCCCATTAATTTGACTCAGGTATAGTTTTAATAGCGCAAATTACCTAAAATAACTTATCCTTTATCATCTGACGTTTAGCTAATGGATAAGTCGCATTACTTGTGGGTATGAATTGTTATGATAGTTTATAGCAATCTTTACAGGTAACAAGATGAACCGGAAAATCAACAGTGATTTAACTCGGTGATTTAGCTGGCAATTATCCTTTGTTTTATCTTTAATTAGCCTTTGATAAAGTAGCGAGAAATACAAGATGGCTAACTAATAATTTTGTGTTTCCGATAGAACGAATTTCCGAGTAAATGAGTCTAAAAATCTGTAAAAGTTCAATTTAATTCTGCCAAAAAAGTTGAATTTTGTCAACAAAGTAAATCAACCTATTTGTTATTGTTCCTGAAAATAACTCAAATAAGAGATTTTATTGAAAACATGACATAAGAGGTTCATGAATCAACTGTGAAATCTGTATTTTTGTGATCAAATAACGATTGATGTTGTCAAAATATAAAGATTTCATCACAAGTTGCTCCTGTGGTCTTAATACAATTAATTACAGCTACTAAATTAAGATTTGCTTTATAAATAACCAATTTGATTAACAAACTGAGTTATCTTATAAATTCATCAAATACCACAGCTTAATTATCATGTTTCTCTGAGAAAAAAACATTTATGTTCAAATCAACAATGTGTGTATTTAATGATTTGTTACTTACAAGACAGTTGCTCTAAAACTCTTGATAATGCAAGCGCAAATGACAATAATACACCTAAAACAAAACTTTTATTGTCCAAATTCGAGTAAAGGGATATACCATGATCCTGATAGAATATTGAAAACTGAGTTCATGAGCCAAAAATATTTTTCAAAACTTACTGTCTGTGAACTATTCTATTTTTTCAAATTGTGCTATTCTTTGTATTAATTCAATAATGAAAAGCAGCAAGTCAATTATTCAATGAGTTGCAAGTAAAAAGGAAAAAATACCATAAACCAACCCTGTTATTATCTCGATAAAACTGTTTAAGTATTTTTTCACATTGCATGAATTTAGATTCAAGGTGATGTTATTTCTGTAACGAGTTTGGCAGCTTTTATTGGTTGAATGTCATAAAATATATTAACTTGTTTTCCTAATCACTGGTAATTTAATGCTCACACAAATGCTGAGATCATATCTACCGTGATCAGACAACTAACCAATTTACTAACCAATTAGTAACCAAACAAGTTCAGAAAATTTTACCAGTTTCTACAATATCCTAAGTTCTTTGGATGGAGTTTTCTAAATCCTGCTGTCTTTTCTCACACACGCGAGTTTTTACTGATAATGTCTCTAAACAAACAAGAAAAGGAAAGACAACATTGTATAGTATCGTTTCAGGTTTACAGTGTTAGCCAATTACATCAAAACACCAAAGAATTTAATTATTAAAAGGGAAATCAAGGCAGTATTTACCGTGTGGTGTTGATGGATGAATATGATGGATGAAAATGCCTGATTTCTTACACAGCTAAATTAACTAATACTGGTAAGAACAAATGGCTTAATTATTTATGTGTAAGCCACAGAAATTTAAGTAAGTTCTGTAGCTAAACAATTTACAATCCTCAAAATTACTCTATGCCATGATGTCTGCTGATTCAATTAATACTGCCTTGGCAGAGTTAGAGAGCCTAATTAACAGTTGTGAAAAGGATTTGATTAAGTTTATAGAGGAAAGAAAAATGAACCCAGAAAATCAAATGTCAACTCACAAAATTAACAGACAACTGCAACAAAATCCTATCGCTATTGTCGGTATGGCTTCTCTATTGCCACAAGCTAGAAACCTTAGACAATACTGGGCAAATATTGTTAATAAAGCTGACTGTATTACTGATGTTCCTGAAACTCATTGGAGTGTCAAAGATTATTACGATCCTAACCCCAGAACTCCAGAGGATAAAACCTATTGTAAACGTGGTGGTTTTATTCCTGAAGTTGATTTTAACCCGATGGAATTTGGGATTCCTCCCAGCATTTTAGAAGTTACTGATGTATCACAACTATTAAGTTTAGTAGTTGCTAAAGAAGCAATGGAAGATGCTGGTTATGGTGAATCTCGTGATTTTAACAGGGAAAATGTGGGGGTAATTTTAGGTGTGGCAATGGCTAAACAATTGGGTATGCCATTATCAGCCAGATTAGAATACCCTGTTTGGGAAAAAGTTCTTAAAAGTAGCGGTTTATCTGACGAAGATACTCAGAAAATCGTCGAAAAAATTAAGAGTGCTTACGTTAAATGGGATGAAAACGCATTCCCTGGAATGTTAGCCAATGTTGTGGCTGGACGTATTGCCAACCGTCTCAATTTTGGCGGTATGAATTGTGTAGTTGATGCTGCTTGTGCTAGTTCCTTTGGTGCTTTGAAAATGGCTATTAGTGAACTGGTAGAACATCGCAGCGATATGATGTTAACCGGTGGTGTAGATACCGATAACACCATCATGGCTTACATTTCTTTTAGCAAAACTCCGGCGGTTTCTCCTAGCGAAAATGTCAAACCTTTTGATGCCAAATCAGATGGAATGATGTTAGGTGAAGGGATCGCTATGTTAGTTCTCAAACGCTTAGAAGATGCCCAAAGAGATAGCGATAAAATCTATGCTGTAATTAAAGGTATTGGTACTTCTAGCGATGGTCGCTATAAGAGTATTTATGCACCACGAAAAGAAGGACAAGTTAAAGCCTTAGAACGTGCTTATAATGATGCTGGTTTTTCACCGGCAACTGTGGGTTTAATGGAAGCTCACGGTACGGGAACAATGGCGGGAGATCCTACAGAATTTGCATCTTTGCATAGTTTCTTTAGTCAATATGATAATAAGAAACAGCATATTGCTTTAGGTAGTGTAAAATCCCAAATTGGACATACAAAAGCCGCCGCCGGTGCAGCTAGTTTAGTGAAAACTGCCCTAGCTTTACATCACAAGATTTTACCACCAACTATCAATATTACTGAACCAAATCCTAAGCTGGATATTGAAAATTCATCCTTTTATTTAAACACTGAAACTAGACCTTGGATACGTGCAGAAGGTGAAGCACCAAGACGTGCGGGTGTAAGTTCCTTTGGTTTTGGTGGCACTAACTATCACGTAGTGTTGGAAGAATATCAAGGGGAACAACAAGAGGCTTATCGTTTACATAATGTGGCAAGTGAAATGTTATTATTTGCTACCAATCCTAGTGAATTAATCAATAAGTTAGAAGCAACTTTTAATAATTTGCAATCTAACGAAGGCGATAGATATTACTCGCAATTAGTTCAAGAATCTCAAGCTTTAAGTATTCCTAAAACTGCTGCCAGAATTGGTTTTGTTGCTGAGAATAAAGCAGAGGCTTGTAAGTTACTAAAGGTTAGTATTGACTTACTGAAAAATAAACAATCTGTAACTTCTTGGGAACATCCTCAAGGGATTTATTACCGTGCTTCTGGTATAGAATTAGCTGGAAAAGTTGTAGCTTTATTCTCTGGTCAAGGTTCTCAATACCTGGAAATGGGTAGAGAAGCGGTGATGAATTTCCCAGCTTTAAGAAGGTTGTATGGGTTGATGGATGGGTTGTTAATTAAAGATAATTTGCAGCCTATTTCGGAAGTTGTTTTCCCCCATCCAACTTTTAATGAAGCTGAGAAAAACTCCCAAATTGCAGCTTTACAAAGAACAGAATATGCACAGCCGGCGATTGGTGTTTTTAGTGCCGGTTTGTATTCTATTTTCCAACAAGCTGGGTTTAAATCTGATTTTACTGCCGGTCATAGTTTTGGTGAATTAACCGCTTTGTGGGCAGCGGGAGTGTTGAGTGAAGAAGATTATTTGTACTTGGTTAAGTCTAGAGGACAGGCGATGGCCGCACCGAAAGATCCTGACCATGATGCAGGTAGTATGTTAGCGGTGAAAGAAGATATCAGCAAAGTGGAAGCAGTGCTGAAGAATTTCCCAAAAATTGCGATCGCTAATTTCAATTCTCCCACTCAAATTGTTTTAGCTGGTCCAACTGCGGAAATTCAAAAAATTCACCAGAAATTTCAAGAGTTAGGATATGGTGCTGTACCTTTACCAGTTTCCGCAGCTTTCCACACACCATTAATTGCCTTTGCACAGAAATCCTTTGCCATTGCAACTAAATCTGTTGCGTTCCAAAATCCCAAAGTTCCCGTTTTTAGTAACGTTACTGGTAAACAATATCCCCAAGAACCTTCAGCCATTCAAAGAGTATTAGAAAGTCATCTTTCTAGCTCAGTTCACTTCAAACAAGAGATAGAAAATATCTATGCTGGTGGTGGTTATTGCTTCGTAGAATTTGGACCAAAACGCATTCTTACCAACTTGGTAAAAGATATTTTGGGTGAGCGTCCACATATTACTATTTCTCTCAATCCTAGTACACAGAAAAATAGCGATCGCTCTCTCAGAGAAGCAGCAGTACAACTGCGGGTAATTGGTATGGCTTTAGGTAATCTTGACCCCTATCAACTACCAGAAACATTACCCACCAAAGAAACCAAAAAAGCCTTAAACGTCAAACTCAGAGGCATTAACTACGTTTCCGAAAAAACCAAAAACGCCTTTACAGAAGCATTAAATGACGGCTTCAAAATTCAAGGAGCGCAAGAAGTTAAAGAAGTTCAAACAGTGAAAATAATTGAGGAATCTAAAACTTTAGAAATTAAAGATTCTAAAACTTTAGAAATTCCCAAGGCTGTACTTCCTGTAGTTTCTTCTAGCAATGGAAGCAACGGAAACGGCAACGGCAATGGTAACGGTAACGGCAACAAAAAAACACCAGTAATTACTTCTTTGCAAACAGTTTCTCAAGTTTCTCAGATGAATCCTGCTACATCTATAAATTCAAATCCAGCCACCAAAGAAAAATTACCTACAGTGACTTATGCGCTGGCAGAGAGTCTAGGAGGGAACATGGAAAAACCAGATAAAAACACCAACTTTCAACAGGTTTTGGAAAGTTTAGAAAACCTCCTCAACCAGTTTCAAAATAATCAAAGTGATAACTTAGAAATTCACGGTACATATCTAAATCATCAAATGGAATATGCGAAAACATTTTTCCAATTGATGCAGCAACAAAACGCCCTGTTAATGAACAGTCAAGCTGCCGAAACTGCCCAAATTAAACAATCAATCATGGAAAGTTTCGAGCGCAGCATGATGCAATTTCACAACCAACAAGCCGAAACTCTCCGCATCCATGAACAATATTTACGGGAACAAGTAGAATACACCAAAAACTTCTTCCAACTCATTCAACAAGAATATTCATTACTAATTGACGGTACAGAAACCACACCCGTCATTCCCCCACAATTTACCGAAACACACACCCAAAGTTTACGGGAATTTATCCCCCAAAACCCAGAACCAACTATTACAGAAACAGTAGTTACTCCTGTTAACAAAATAGTAGAAACTCCTGAACCAGTCATAGAAACTGTAACTCAAACTGCACCTGTAATAGAACAAGTTCCCATTACAAAAATTGCTGAACCTGTAATCGAAACACCTACCCCAGTTGCAGAACTAGTTGCACCTGTAGCATTAATTTCTGAGCCAACAAAACCCGCAGTTAATATTGATGAACTAGGTAAAAATCTCCTAGCAATTACTAGCGAAAAAACAGGTTATCCCATCGAAATGTTAGAATTTGACATGGACATGGAAGCCGACCTGGGAATTGACTCCATCAAACGGGTAGAAATATTAGGAGGATTGCAAGAATTATATCCTGATTTACCCAAACCAAACTTAGAAGAACTGGCAGAAAAACGCACCATTGGTCAAATAGTTGAATATCTAGGAAAGCAGGTTGCGGTTAACAGTTCAGAAGTTAAAAATGAGGTGAAAGGTGACAGTTTACAGGTGACAGAAGAAGTGACAGTTGACAGGTTACAGGTGACAGAAGAGGTGACAGGTTACAGGTTACAGGTGACAGAAATAGAGGAAGTAAAACAAGATTTAGTCATTATTCCCCAGTCCCCAGTCCTCAGTACCGAACACCCGGATATAGCCGAAACCCTGTTAAGAATTACCAGTGAAAAAACAGGCTATCCAGTAGAAATGTTAGAACTAGACATGGACATGGAAGCCGACCTGGGAATAGACTCCATTAAACGGGTAGAAATATTAGGAGGAATGCAAGAAGCATACCCCGATTTACCCAAACCAAACATCGAAGAATTAGGCGACCTGCGGACAATTGGACAGATAGTTAACTACCTCCAAAAACTGGTGGCAGGTGAAAAAAAAAAGCTTGATTCTTACCAGATAGAACCACAAATAGAAACAATAGAAAAAGTGGTGGACTTAACCCCACCACTACCAGCAGACCCAAATTTACCCCGTCGTCCAGCCAAACTCAAAACATTACCCAGACCTGATTTTTGGGAATGTAAATTACCAGAAGAACACATTGGATTAATCACAGATGACGGTTCTTTAACTACCACAAAATTAGCTCACGCGCTAATAGAAAAAGGTTGGAAAGTAGTAGTTTTAAGTTTCCCCCAATCAATAGTTCCCGAACAGTCGCCTTTACCAGTAGGAGTTACCCGCCTCACCTTAGCAAACATGAGTGAAGAACACCTACAACTACTACTGCAAAGTATCACTATTCAACATGGAAAGATTGGGGCATTTATTCACCTACATCCACAATTCACAACAGCAAATCTCGGCTATTCAGAAACAGAAAAAGCGATTGTAAAACACATCTTTTTGATGGCAAAACATCTCAAACAATCGCTCAACACAGCCGCCGATTTAGAAGGAAGAGTTAGCTTTTGTACAGTTGCCCATCTTGACGGTGCATTTGGATTAGACTACACAGAAAACTTCGGAATTATCGGTGCAGGATTATTTGGATTAACCAAAAGTTTGAGATGGGAATGGCCAAAAGTATTCTTGAGAGCAATTGATTTACATCCCAACTTAGACCCACACCAATCAGCAGAATATATAGTAGCAGAATTGCACGATTCTAACCGATATATTGGTGAAGTTGGTTATAGCTCAAAGGGAAGAGTAACACTCATAGCTGAAGCCGAATAATTTGTAAGGTGGGCATTGCCCACCACATAAGTATTCAGCTATCAGTAATCAGCTATTCTTTAGAAAGCATCTGAGTTAATAATAAGGATGATCTTCTTTTCTTCTTTTCTTCTTTTCTTCTTCCTTCGTGTCCTTCGCTTCTTCGTGGTTCATTAAATCTTCTCTTTGCGTCTTTGCGTCTTTGCGTGAGAAAAAAATAAATTGACTTACTCACAAAGCATTACTCACCACATCAAAACCTCTATTAAATATTCTGACTCCTGACTCCTGACTCCTTACTTTAATTTTTTAATTTTTATCTCATTACCGAGGAATTATGACAGCAACACTTCAAGTTAGCCCATCATCTGTATTTGTTGTCAGTGGTGGAGCAAAGGGAATCACTGCACAATGCACAATTAAATTAGCACAAAATCAACCTTGTAAGTTTATTCTTTTGGGTCGTTCAGAAATTACAGAAGAACCAGATTATGCGCGTAATTGTTTAGAAGATGCAGCTTTGAAAAAAAGGATCATGGAAAATTTGATTTCTCAAGGTGAGAAACCAACGCCCATGATGGTACAAAAGATATTTAATCAAATTACTTCCAGCAGAGAAATTAAAAAGACTTTAGCAGCAATTGAAGCAGCAGGGGGAAAGGCTGAATATATCAGTGTTGATGTCACCGATACAGTAGCATTACAAGAAAAACTCAATACTGTTGCTCAAAAGTTTGGGCAAATTACAGGTATTATTCACGGTGCTGGAAATTTAGCAGATAAGTTAATTGAAAAGAAAACATCTGAGGATTTTGAAAAGGTTTATACTGCTAAGGTGCAAGGTTTACAAAATTTACTTAATTGTATTCATCCTGAACAATTACAGCATTTAGTTTTGTTTTCTTCTGTGACTGGTTTTTATGGGAATATTGGTCAAAGTGATTATGCTATAGCTAATGAAATTCTCAATAAATCAGCCCACCAATTTAAAAAACATTATCCTCAAACTCATGTAGTTGCTATTAACTGGGGTGGTTGGGATAGTGGGATGGTGACACCACAATTAAAAAAAGCATTTGCTGAACGCGGAATTGATATTATTCCCGTAGAAATCGGTACACAAATGTTAGTGAATGAACTCCATCCCGCTTTTCAAAATCAATCTCAGGTGGTGATTGGTAGTCCCATGAATTTACCACCCACACCCCTAGAAAGCGACCTAAAAAGTTATCGTCTTCGTAGACGGATGACTTTAGCAGAAAATCCCTTTTTATATGATCATACCATTGCCGGGGTGCAAGTATTACCTGCTACCTGTGCTATGTCTTGGATGATTCATGCTTGTGAAGAAATTTATCCCGGATATCACTACTTAAACTGTCGAGAATTTAAGGTTTTAAAAGGTATATCCTTTAATTCTACCCTGGCAGATGAATACATTTTAGAAATTCAAGAACTTGCCAAAGCTGATGGTGAATTTATTGACTTTCAAACCAAAATATTAAGTAAAAATGCTCAAGGTAAAACCCATTTTCACTTCTCTGCTATTATTAAAGTAGTGGGGAAAGTTCCAGAAGCACCAATTTATCAAGGATTGAATTTAACAGAAGATAATATTATTACCACCATAGGTAAAGGATTTTATCAAAATGGTGATTCATCCTTATTTCATGGACCAGCATTCCAGGAAATTACCAGGGTATTAAATGTTAACCCTGATAAAATTACTGCTGAATGTTGTTGGCAAGAAATATCAGCCCAAGCACAGGGACAATTTCCCGTAAAAACCCATAATCCTTATACTACAGACATCAGCACTCAGTCGCTTTGGATATGGTTAAATCACTTTCATCAAGAAGTATGTTTACCAGGACAATTAACCTATTCAGAACAATTTTTAGCTGTTCCTTGTAACTCACCATTTTATGTTTCCTGTGAAGTGGAAAATAAAACAGATACAGGTGTAACCGCCAATTTTATCTTACATAGTCGAGAAGGGAAAATCTACTCCCAAATTTTAGGAGCAAAAGCAGTAATTTGGCCGATGAAAATGTTAAGTAAGAAGTAACCCGCAAGGAAATGAATTTCCTTGCTAATAGCTAAAGTCATCTAAAGATGACTAAAAAAACAGAAAAATTTTTAGTAAACTTTAGTTTACTTTGGCTATTAGCCCAGAAATTCATTTCTGGGCGGGTGCAGAAGCCAACAGATAAGCTAATAACTGAAACACCACGTTTGGGGGAATCGCGTAAATCCTTAGAAACTTGGGAAAAGAAGTAAAATTTTCTCTCTCTGCGCCTCTGCGCCTCTGCGTGAAAAACTTACTCTTTCCCCTCATACCCCAACGAGGATTTCAAAAGTGGAAAAAATAGCCATTATCGGATTATCCTGCCTCTTTCCAGACGCAAACAATCCTGAGCAATTTTGGCAGAATCTCAGCGCAGAAAAAGACTCAACTTCTGATATTAGCGTAACCGAATTAGGTTTAGATCCTAGCATATTCTACGATACAACCAAAGGCAAACCGGAAAAATTCTACTTTTTAAAAGGTGGATTTATCCGCAACTTTGACTTTAACCCCAAAGAATATAATTTACCTGGGGAATTTGTCCAAAGTCTGGACAATACTTTTAAATGGTCACTGTATGCAGCTAAACAAGCAATTATTAACAGTGGCTATTGGGGAAATGAATCTGCACTCTCTGAATGTGGCGTAATTTTAGGTACTCTTGCTTTACCAACTAAAGCATCAAATCAATTGTTTGCCCCTATTTATCAGCAAACAATACAACCAGCAATTAGTGAACTTTTACAGGAAAAAGATTTCCGTTTAGGTGGTACATTAACCGCAGCCAAAGCATCCCCCTATAATGCGATGGTTTCCGGTTTACCTGCTGCCATAATTTCCCGTGCTTTCAATCTTTCTGGAACTCATTTCTGTATAGATGCTGCCTGTTCATCATCATTTTATGCCATTAAATTAGCATCCCATTATCTGCAATCAGGTAAAGCAGATTTAATGTTAGCTGGTGCTATTAGTTGTTCAGATCCGTTGTTTTTAAGAATGTTATTTTCGGGTATTCAAGGATATCCAGAAAATGGCATTAGTCGCCCTCTTGATAAGTCATCACGGGGTTTAATTACCTCCGAAGGTATTGGGATGGTAATGCTCAAAAGATATAGTGATGCTGTCAGAGATGGTGACAAAATTCTAGCAACAATCTGCGGTAATGGTTTATCTAATGATGGCAAGGGTAAACATCTTTTAAGTCCTAATGCTCAAGGGCAAATGACTGCCTATCAAAGAGCTTATGACGAAGCAAAACTTAACCCCCAAGAAATAGATTATTTAGAGTGTCACGCAACCGGCACTCTCTTAGGAGATACCACCGAATCTAACTCTATTGAAGGATTTTTTGGCGCGAAAAATGCCAAACCCTTAGTAGGTTCAACTAAAAATAATGTCGGTCATTTACTCGTTGCTGCTGGCATGGTGGGGATAACAAAAACGATTTTAGGAATGTCTCATAACGTTATCCCTGCAACTATTAATGTCAGTGATCCGATGGGTTCTGAAAATAATGTGATATCGCCTCAAAACATAGTCAGAAACGCCACACCTTGGGCGAGTAAAGAAACTAAGCGTGTAGCTTTAAGTGCATTTGGATTTGGTGGAACAAACTCTCATTTAATTCTTGAACATAATTCTTGAACATAATTCTTGAGTAGGGGAAAGTCAGATAATGAATAATCAAGAAAGAATGAACGCAAAAATGGCAGCGAAAATGGCAATTATTGGCATGGATGCCTTTTTTGGGGAATGTGATGGTTTAGATGCTTTTGAGGGCAGTATTTACGACGGAAAACAGCATTTTATTCCCTTACCTGAAAAAAGATGGCACGGGATTAATGAACAAGAAAAATTATTGCAAGGTTACGGTTTAGAAACAGGAACAGCACCCAATGGTGCATACATTCAAGATTTTGAACTTGACACATTAGCTTACAAAATTCCACCCAACGAAGTTGAAAAAATCAACCCGCAGCAAACTTTATTATTAAAAGTGTGCGATCGCGCCCTCAAAGATAGTAACATTCAACCTAATAGTAATGTCGCTGTCATTATCGCCGCCGATACAGAATTATCTGTACACCAACTACAACAAAGGTGGAATTCTGCTTGGCAATTAAAAGATGGTTTGAATGCTGCGGAAATTGCCTTACTACCAGAAAAAATCACCCAATTAGAAAACATAGTTAAAGATAGTCTTCACCATCAAGTTGATATTGGCGAATATCTCAGTTATGTCGGCAATATTATGGCCAGTCGAGTTTCTTCTTTGTGGAATTTCTCTGGTCCATCCTTCACTATTAGCGCGGTAGAAACTGCCACATTTAAAGCTTTAGAATTAGCAGAAATGCTATTAGCAACTAACGAAGTTGAAGCAGTAGTTGTTGGTGCTGTTGACTTAGCAGGAGGTGTAGAAAATGTCTTACTCAAAAATCAATTTGGTAAGCTAAATACAGGCATAAATACCCTCAGTTTTGATCAAAATGCAGACGGTTGGAATGTGGGAGAAGGTGCAGGTGCGGTAGTTTTGCAACGACATGATACAGCTTTGCAAAATAATCAACGCATCTATGCAGTAATTGATGGTTTAAGTATTAGTCAATCTCATTCAATGGCTATAGATGCAGATACCATTGAACAAGTCTGCAAACAAGCATTTAAACAAGCCGACATTCAACCCCAAGAGGTCAACTACTTAGAAGTCTGCGGTAGTGGCATACCCCAAGAGGATGAAGCTGAAATTCAAGGAATGTTACAGGCTTATCCCTCGGTGGGAGATGGTTTACACTGCGCCATTGGTAGCGTCAAAGCTAACATTGGTCATACTTTTGTCGCTTCCGGTATGGCCAGTTTAATCAAAACTGCCCTCAGCCTGTACTATAAATATATACCAGCAACCCCCAACTGGTCAGGTGTAAAAACACCGCAAGTATGGGAAGAAAGCCCCTTTTATATCGCTACCGAGTCCAGACCTTGGTTTTTACAAAAAGAGGTCAAGTGCAGAATTTCTGCTATTAATAGTATCGGTTGTGACGGTTCTTTTGCTCACGTGATTTTATCAGAAGAAACTCAACAAGAAGAACGCAATAGCAGATATTTAGAATCACGTCCCTATCATCTTTTCCCCATCAATGGAAATGATGAAACTAGCTTATTAACTGCGTTAAATAACCTAGAAAAAACCATTGCCAATGCTGAATGTTTGAAAACCGCAGCCAGTCAAACATTTATCAATTTTCAACAACAAACTAACGCCAATTATACCTTATCCATCACCGGACGCAACCAAAAAGAACTACTTAAAGAAATCAATTCTGCTAAAAAAGGTGTAACCAATGCCTTTATAAATGGTAAAGATTGGGTAACACCAATAGGCAGTTATTTTACACCCAAACCATTAGGAAAAAATAGCGAAATTGCTTTTGTTTATCCTGCGGCTGTTAACACTTATGTCGGTATTGGACGGACATTATTCCGACTATTTCCTAAAGCCTTTGACGACGTAATTGTTAAAAGTTTGTACAAACGGGCAGCAGATGTAGAGAAATTAGTATTTCCCAGGAGTTTAAAGAAACTAACTACCAGAGAATTAGAAACATTAGAAAAGAAATTGTTAGATGATTCTTTGGCAATGTTTGAAGCAGAAATGCTCTTTACCAGATTCATCACCACAATTATTAGTGAAGACTTCAAAGTTAAACCCAAATACATCTTTGGGTACAGCTTAGGTGAAACCAGTATGATGGTTGCCCAAGGCGTTTGGAGTAACTTTTATCAAGGCAGTAACACCTTCAATTCATCATCATTATTTGGGGATAGATTATCAGGACAAAAAAATGCAGTCAGAGAGTATTGGGGACTACCAAAAAATTCTACAAATCATGATAATAATTTGTGGAGTAACTACGTTTTAATGTCCACTCCTGCCCAAGTCAGAGAAGTTTTAAAAGGTGAAAACCGTGTCTACCTCAGCCAAATTAATACACCAGAAGAAGTATTAATTGCCGGTGAACCAGCAGCGTGTGAACGAGTGATCAAAAAACTA
Organism: Sphaerospermopsis torques-reginae ITEP-024; assembly: GCF_019598945.1. Lineage (NCBI taxonomy): Bacteria > Bacillati > Cyanobacteriota > Cyanophyceae > Nostocales > Aphanizomenonaceae > Sphaerospermopsis > Sphaerospermopsis torques-reginae. The sequence continues at coordinate 1,227,435 of NZ_CP080598.1, forward strand.
GGATGTAACGCTTTTCCTGCACCTTTTGACCACGTTATTCACGCTCCAGCGATGCAGTCAGAATACCCAGAACTATTCAAGCTCAACAACTTACCCGCACAAAAAATTCCCGGAGTTATCTGTTATTCTGCGGCAGAATATCAACCAATTACTTTAGAAAGTGAAGTAATTGCCCATAATATCGCCAAAGGATTATGTCAACAATTAGACTTTCCTCGCTTAGTAAATCGTGTTTACCAAGACGGTGCAAAAGTATTTATTGAAGCTGGTGCTGGTGGCATTTGTTCACGGTGGATAGATAAAATTCTCAGTAACCAAGAACATATTACCGTATCCTTAAATCGTCGTGGCTTAGATGACCATACATCAATAGTCAAAGCATTAGCAAAACTGCTCAGTCATGGAGTTAAATTAGATATTTCTCCTCTGTATAATCTTTCCTTAGCTACCACTAAAATCAACAAAGCAACCTGGAGAAAAGTAACCCTTGGTGGTAACTCCATCACAGCCGAAATATTGAAAGCAGAAAACCGCCAACTGTTCCAAAAAGATACACAGCAAAATCCAGAATCACACACTAATTACCGAGAGTATAAAATCATTAACTCTCTCAAACTATCCTATCAAATTCAACCCCAAGACATTTATCCACAACCAGAAAAACCGGAAGTAAAAACGCTCATAGATAACCGTTTCCAACCCCAAGAAGAATTAAAATCTTCTGAACTAACCAGCACTCAAAAACCCAAACCTAAAAAACTACTTCGTAAAATTCACATGAACGATTTAAAAATAGCGCAGTATCAAAAACTGACCAACAACAACTCCAAATTAACAAAAGCACACACCAGCTTTTTAGAAGCTAGAAAAGACTTCAGCCAACAAATGAGCGAAATCATCAAACTACAATTAGCTTGCGCTCAAAACTTACTGCAACAGGAAAAATAATCAATAAAACGAACCACAAAGAACGCAAAGAAATAGAACCACAAAAAACCCTTTACATCTTTTCCCTTCTTACCTTTGCGAACTTTGCGAACTTTGCGGTTTATAAACCATAAACATAGCTACAAACCTTGAGAACTTGAGGAAATAACTACCGTGACAACATTTAATACGGTACTCAACAAACCCAACAACGGACTTACCTTCTCCCACATTTCCCAACATCAAACCCAAACTTGGAGAGGTTCATTAGATTATATTGCCTTTGAACAAAACGCCATCAAACAAAAACTTCTCACCCTAGAAAAACCCTGTCATATAGTCAAAATAGCAGGTAACATCGGCGTAACCAACGACGGATATTTAACACCTGCTAACAATGGTGCATCCGAACAAGCAGAACTATTAATATCATTACCAGCATTAGAACTGCAACAATTTGGCGATCGCTCTTTCCTCTCCACCTATAATGTAAAATATGCCTACATGACTGGTGCAATGGCTGGAGGAATAGCATCTGAAGAAATGGTCATTGCACTAGGAAAACAACAACTTTTAGGTTCATTTGGTGCAGGTGGTTTACCTCCAGAACGCCTAGAAACAGCCATTAAAAACATCCAAACTGCTCTACCCAATGGACCTTATGCTTTTAATTTAATTCACAGTCCCAACGAACCAGCAATAGAAAGCCGCGCTGTAGAATTATACTTAAAATATGGCGTTACCATCGTCGAAGCATCGGCATTTTTAGACTTAACTCCTAACATTGTTTATTATCGCATTGCTGGATTAAGTTTAAATTCTAATCATCAAATTGAAATCAAAAATAAAGTCATTGCTAAAATTTCTCGGCGGGAAGTTGCTACCAAATTTATGCAGCCACCCCCAGAAAGAATGGTTAAAGAATTGCTTACCCAAGGATTAATTACCGAACTGCAAGCAAATTTAGCCAGCAAAGTTTCAATGGCTGATGATATTACCGTAGAAGCTGATTCTGGCGGTCATACAGATAATCGTCCCCTCGTATGTTTACTACCTTCAATTATTAGTTTACGGGACGAAATTCAAGCTAAATATAATTACGAAAAACCCATTAGAGTGGGAGTAGCAGGAGGTATTGGTACACCAGAATCCGCCCTAGCAGCATTTATGATGGGTGCGGCTTATATCGTCACTGGTTCTATCAATCAATCTTGCATCGAATCAGGAGCTTGTGAATACACCAAAAAGTTATTAGCACAAGCAGAAATGGCAGATATGATGATGGCACCAGCCGCCGATATGTTTGAAATGGGAGTCAAATTACAAGTCTTAAAACGGGGAACAATGTTTCCCATGCGGGCGCAAAAACTATATGAATTATACCGCGCTTATGACTCAATTGAAGAAATTCCCCAAGCAGAAAGAGAGAAATTAGAAAAACAAATCTTCCGTAAAACTATCGCCGAAGTTTGGGAAGGTACAGCCGCTTATTTATCTCAGAAAAACCCTGAAAAATTAGGTAAAGCTGTAAATAATCCTAAATTAAAAATGGCTTTAATTTTCCGTTGGTATTTAGGTTTATCTTCTCGCTGGTCTAGTAGTGGTGAAAAAGGTCGAGAAGTAGATTATCAAATTTGGTGCGGTCCTGCAATGGGCAGTTTTAACGACTGGGTAAAAGGTTCTTATTTAGCAGCACCAGAAAACCGTCACGTTGTTGATGTTGCCCATCACATTATGTTAGGAACTGCCTTTTTATATCGTATTCAAAACCTAAAATTCCAAGGTTTGCAACTTCCCAGTTTTTACAGTCAATATCAACCCGTTAACTCTACATTGGAGATGTAAAAATGAGTTTAACAACTACTTATAGTGCTGCTCAAATTCAAGATTTCATGGTTGCCAACTTAGCAGAAGTCTTAGGAACAACACCAGAAGAAATTGACGTTCAAGAACATCTAGAAAATTATGGTTTGGATTCTGCCCAAGCTATGATTATTATTAGTAAATTAGAAAATTTACTAGGTTTTAAACCCTCTCCGGTTTTACTGTGGCATTATCCTACCATCGCTGCACTTTCTCAACGTTTATCGGAAGAAAATCCCGAAAATGCCCAGTTAGAAAATTCAGCTAATGGTACTGTTAATAATGTCAATATTCCTGTACCATTTTTAGATTTAGGTGCGGAAGTGGTACTAGATCCCACTATTCAACCAGTGGGTAAGAATACCGTTGATATTACCAATCCTAAAAACATCTTTTTAACAGGGGGAACTGGTTATTTAGGGGCGTTTATTATCAAGGAACTTCTAGCAGAAACCCCAGCAACTATTTATTGTTTGGTACGCGGTGCTGATGTTGCTGAAGCTAAGAGCAAATTAATTAAAAATCTCCAACAGTATGCAATTTGGGATGATCAGTATAGTGATCGTTTAATTCCTATTGTTGGTGATTTATCACTACCACTTTTAGGTATTGGTGCTGAACAATTTGAAAATTTAGCTGCTAATATTGACACCATTTATCATAGTGGTGCTTTGCTGAATTACGTTTATCCTTATTCAGCATTAAAAGCAGCTAATGTATTAGGAACTCAGGAAGTTTTAAGGTTAGCTTGTAAAACCAAAGTTAAACCTGTACATTACGTTTCTAGCGTTGCTGTTTTTGAATCTACCGCTTACGCTGGTAAGGTGGTTAAAGAACAAGATAGATTTGATGATTGGCAAGGTATTTTCTTAGGTTATTCCCAAACAAAATGGGTAGCTGAAAAGTTAGTTAAAATTGCTGGTGACAGAGGATTGCCGATTACAATCTACAGACCACCTTTAATTGCTGGAGATAGTCAAACTGGGATTTGTAACACCCATGATTTTATCAATTTAATGATTAAAGGTTGTCTACAAATGGGGTCTTTTCCTGATGTAGATTATATGTTGGATATGTCCCCTGTAGACTATGTAAGTAAAGCAGTAGTTTACTTATCTAGACAGGAAAAATCTCTTGGACAAGCTTTCCATTTGCAACATCCCCAACCCGCTTCTTTAAAATCATTGGTGGAATGGATACGCACCTTTGGCTTTAAATTAGAAATGATTTCCTACGAACAATGGCAAAATGAATTAATCAATAATGTCACTGATCAAGAGAATCCATTATACACCCTGAAACCATTTTTATTAGAGCGTTGGTCTGATGAACAAATCACCATTCCTGATTTGTATTTGCAAGCAAGAAGACCAATTATTAGCTGTGAAAAAACCCTGGAAGCATTGAAAGGTAGTTCTATTGCTTGTCCGCAAATTGACTCACAATTATTAATCACTTACACTTCCTATTTAATGCAAACAGGTTTCCTCACTCTTGCATAATTGTAAGGTGGTTAAGGTGGGTATATCCCACCTAAAAATCTCATAATTTTATGTGAAGAATATCAGTTTATAATATGAACATCAAAGGTCAATTACAATGTAAAGAAACTGCTCTGATTACTGGAGCAGCAAGTGGAATTGGCTACCAATTAGCCTGTATATTTGCCTCTGAGAATTACAATCTAGTCCTAGTAGATAGAAACGAAATCAAACTTTTAGAAATCGATATTGATTTCAAAGAGAAATTTAATATTCCTGTTAAAATTATTGTCAAGGATTTATCTATCCCTACTGCTCCCCAAGAAATTTTCACAGAATTGCAACAAGATAATATTCAAGTTGATGTAATTGTGAATAATGCCGGATTTGGTACTTATGGTTTCTTTAATGAAACTAGCTTGAATCATGAATTAGAAATGTTGCAGGTAAATTTAGTTTGTTTAACTCATTTAACTAAGTTATTTCTCAAAAATATGGTTAAGCAAGGTAAAGGTAAAATATTAAATGTTGCCTCTGCTGCTGCTTTTCAACCTGGTCCTTTAATGGCGGTTTATTTTGCCACTAAAGCTTATGTTTTATCCTTTTCAGAAGCTATTGCTAATGAGTTAGAAGGTACAGGTGTAACGGTAACAGTTTTGTGTCCAGGTTCAACTGTATCTGCGTTTCATGAACGCACAGGAATGGCAGATTCTAAGCTGGTGAAGGGTCAAAAAATGATGGATGCGGAAACTGTGGCTTTGATTGGATATGATGCCTTAATGCGTGGTCAAACAATAGTTATTCCTGGAATTTTAAATCAAGTATTGGCAAAAAGTGTCAGATTTTTCCCTCGAAAGCTGGTGACAAAAATTGTGAGAAGTATGCAAGAAAATAACTAATATTCAGTTCGATTAAATACTTCATGACTTACGCAAAACAGAACGAAAGTCATGGGTAGGGAACAGGGGGAAGATGGGGAGGTAAATAACCCTATCACCAATAACCAGTCACCAATCACCTAAAATTACCACAGATTTTGATTGCTGTGATATTATAAGAGACTGCTGCATACATTTAGCAAAAATCGAAGTTTAATCAATCATGGCTCTTACGCAACAGCGCAAACAAGAAATCATCTCTGGCTTCCAAGTACACGAAACCGATACCGGATCTGCGGATGTCCAAATCGCTATGTTGACTGATCGTATTAACCGCCTCAGCCAACACCTGCAAGCTAACAAAAAAGATCACTCCTCCCGCCGAGGACTATTAAAGATGATCGGACAGCGCAAGCGTCTTTTAGCTTATGTTCTCAAAAACGACCGGGAAAAGTATCAGGCTTTGATTTCTCGCCTGGGCATTCGTGGTTAGGAATTATTGCTTATGTCTGCTGAAGGATCAGAACGCAGTAATTTACCTTTTGAGCCAAATAAAAAGCGTCAAAAACCTGTAAAAACTAAAACTCAACCGATAGTAAAAACACAGGAATCTAATCAAAAGTCGCCAAAGCAACCACCTTACACGAAAGAGGAAATGGCGATTCCTGAAGTGGTCAGCCAGCGGATGATCCGCAGAGTCGCTGCATTTTGTGGGATACCTACAGCTTTAGGTATTACTACTCTGGTGGTCAGCTATTTGTTGGTCAGTTACGCTCATATCCAATTACCTCCCATCGCAGTATTATTGGTGAACATGGGATTATTTGGATTAGGAGTTTTAGGCATAACCTACGGTGTATTTTCCGCCTCTTGGGATGTAGAAAGACCTGGTACTTTACTAGGTTTCGGTGAATTTAGTACCAATTGGGGCAGAATGGTCGAAGGTTGGCGAGAAACACGCAAAAAGAACGTCTGATCAACGGCGATCAGGTATCTTGAGATAACTGCCATATTGGGTAAATTAGGGAATGAATTTTATCTGATTTATACCCAATATGCAGATAAAGTACCTGACGCTACATTTTTTATATATCTTCTCGCTTAATTATTTAGTAATTCCAGTAGCCAAAAATTAAATCAACATTCCTGACTCGGTAAATATTTGACTCAAAGTTTACTCAAAAATACAGGGATTTTAAAATGATTGTTGTAATGAAAGTCGGCTCCCCACAGTCAGAAATAGATCGTTTAACTCAAGAATTAGCTGACTGGGGTTTAACACCAGAAAAAATCATTGGTAAACATAAGGTAGTAATAGGTTTAGTAGGTGAAACGGCGGATTTAGATCCCCTGCAAATTCAAGAACTCAGTCAATGGATCGAACAAGTATTAAGGGTGGAAGTACCCTATAAACGCGCTAGTCGTCAATTTCGCCACGGTGAAGCTTCTGAGGTGGTGGTAAATACTCCCGATGGTCCTGTAATTTTTGGTGAACATCATCCTTTAGTTGTGGTTGCTGGACCATGTTCGGTGGAAAATGAAACCATGATTGTGGAAACAGCAAAGCGGGTTAAGGCTGCTGGTGCTAAGTTCCTCCGTGGTGGTGCATACAAACCCCGGACTTCTCCTTATGCTTTCCAAGGTCACGGTGAAAGTGCTTTAGAATTATTAGCTAAGGCGCGGGAAGTCAGTGGACTAGGAATTATTACTGAAGTGATGGACGCTGGAGATTTGGAAAAAATCGCCGAAGTTGCTGATGTGATTCAGGTAGGGGCGAGAAATATGCAAAATTTCTCCCTCTTAAAACAAGTAGGGGCGCAATCTAAACCAGTTCTTTTAAAACGCGGAATGGCGGCGACTATTGAAGATTGGTTAATGGCCGCTGAGTACATTTTAGCTGCTGGTAATCCGAATGTGATTTTGTGTGAACGGGGAATTAGAACTTTTGATCGTCAGTATACGCGCAATACTTTAGATTTGTCCGTTGTGCCGGTATTAAGAAAACTCACTCACCTGCCGATTATGATTGATCCTAGTCATGGTGTAGGTTGGTCTGAGTTTGTACCTGCAATGGCAATGGCAGCGATCGCCGCTGGTACAGATTCTTTAATGATAGAAGTTCACCCCAACCCAGCCAAAGCTTTATCTGACGGACCCCAATCTTTAACCCCAGACAGGTTTGATCAACTGATGTCAGAATTAGCAGTTATTGGTAAAGCTATGGGACGTTGGCCACAACCTGCTTTGGCAACCGTTTAATAGGTGACAGGTGACAGGGCATTGGGCATTGGGCATTGGGTTATTAACTTCCCCCTGCTCCCTGCTCCCTGCTCCCTGCTCCCTGCCTCCTATAAATTATCTTCTTCTGCTACCAAAACCAGAAGAACGACGGCCTGAAGAACGGCTGCCACTACCAAAACTACTACCAGAATTACGGCGAGTAGAACTGGAATTACCAGAAGGACGGAGGTTACTGCTACCAAAACCTGAACCAGTAGCCCGACCGCTGGTATTTGTACGGTTCGTTGTAGAAGTAGATCCACCAGAGGATCTAATTGAACCTGTAGTGCGGAAAGCTGTACGATTTCTTACAGATGCGGGTGGTTCATTATACCGTGAACGATAGCTGGAAACTGCTGCATCATAGCTAGAACCATATCCACCATAACCGGTCATAATTCCACCGGGCTGATAAACGGGAGGTACATAATATTGAGGTCTAAATAACAGACTACCAATAGCTTGACCTGCTAAGTTACCAGCTACAGCCCCTGCAAAAGGTGTCCAGAAGTTAGATTCTCTACGTACAATTACGGTTTCTGTTTGTCCTGTTGCAGGGTTGGTTTTGGTTTCAGTGACGTTGTGAACGTACTCAATTTTAAAGTCTTCTGTCAGATATAAGGCTGGCTGACCATTTTCTACCTTCAAGTAACTTTTTTTGCCCTCTTTGATTTCTTCCTCTGTCAGCCTTGCCATTTGTAATTTTTCTGTAGCAAAGGTTGGCGGCTGACTACCCAGTAAGAACAGGGTATACTCCCCATTGGCATCATTATAAGTGGCTTGTTGTACTTGATACTGTCCATCATTCAATTTGGTGGGGGTTGCACTTTGGCTGGTACTTTGGCTACCACTTTGAGGAGAAGAGGTAGTTTGGTTTCCTCCCCCACAGGCGACACTTGTCAAGCACAAACTTAGTGCTAAACAAAAAATTGTTAGTTTACGCATTATAGTCCTGATCATTAGATAATTGTCCTTATGTGTTAGTTATCATTGCAGTAAGCATTAAGCTATCAGTAATCAGCTATCAGCTATCAGCTTCAACCTATAATTTTAAAACCCCTGGCTGACTCCTGAATACTTACTCATTGCCGATGTTAGGTGTGATAACTAAAGACTAACAACAAGTTACAATGGGATCAATTCTGGAAAATACTGCAACAATTGATCGTTTGTGAGTTCGTCTCCTAGTTGGGCTGGTGAAAAATGCACTTGGATAGCGCGGAATTTACGTTTTTGCTGTAAGTTGATTAATGCTTTTAACCCTTCTTGTAAGGCTGCAATGTTGGAAAGGTCTGTTTCTAATTCTGGTACTTCTCCTTCAAATGCCACTGTTAGCATAATCACAATGTTGCGGGTGACAGGAATAGATAAAGGTTGATCGTAACTAGAGGAAGAACCTAAATCAAATTCAGCGCCGTATCTTTGGGCGCAGTCGGTAAATAATTCATTGACATAATCTCCCGCTTCTCCTTCATTCCAAAAAACATCTCCTTCATTAGCTGATGAAAGCCAGTATTCATCATATCTGAGCAAAGTTTCACAAATTTCTACTAATTCTTCGCCCAAAACTTCTAAATCACCGTCAGCTTCAATTGCTTCTCTGGCGGCGCGGTTTAAAACTCCTAAAATTGGTGCTACTTCACTGCCTGCTAAATGCACAAATAGACGACAAACTACATAGCGAGTTCTACCCATCATTTTATTAAAAAAATTGCTCATTTTTCTTCTCCATATAATTTTCTTAGTTATAGCAGGAGTCAGAAATACAGATAATATTTCAAAGTTTAGTTGTTAAAGGCAAAAATGAAAATTGGTATTTTAGGACTGGGACTGATAGGGGGTTCATTAGGTTTTGATTTACGTTCTCAAGGACATTATGTTTTAGGAGTTAGCCGTCGTGAATCAACCTGTCAACAAGCTGTTGATATTGGCAGTGTCGATCAAGCATCAATTGATTTGAGTTTGTTAGCTAGTGCTGAAGTTGTGTTTATTTGTACTCCTATAGGACTGATTGTGCCTCAAGTTGAACAGTTGGTTGCTCATTTGCCTGAGACTACTATTGTGACTGATGTAGGTTCAGTAAAAGCACCTATAGTCAATGCAATTTCTCCTCTATGGAATAATTTTATTGGCGGTCATCCTATGGCGGGAAACACTGATGTGGGTATAGAGGCCGCACAGCGCAATTTATTTGTGAATCGGCCTTATGTACTCACACCAATAGAGACAACGCCAACTACTGCCATTACTGTTTTAGAGGAAATTGTGCGATCGCTCGGTTCTATTATCTACCATTGTCAACCAGAAAAACACGACCGGGCTGTGAGTTGGATTTCCCATTTACCTGTAATGGTTAGCGCCTCTTTGATAGCTGCTTGTTTGGGTGAAACCGATCCAGAAATTTTGCAATTAGCTCAAAACCTTGCTAGTTCAGGATTTCGAGATACCAGCCGCGTTGGTGCAGGAAATCCAGAATTAGGGGTGATGATGGCACAATATAATCGTCAAGCATTAATAAATTCACTACATCAATATCGTCAAAACCTCGACACATTTATTAATCTGATAGAAGAGGAAAACTGGGAAGTTTTAGAGCAAAAGCTCAAGTTAAATCAACAAAATCGTCCTAAATTTGTGGAATAGATAATATCCTGAATTATGTACGGGTTTAGCATTACTAAACCCCTACTAATTCCTGAATACTTGACGGGTTTTATAAATATCAAATTTATGTAATTTTGTTGCTTGTTGAGATAATTTGAATTTTATCAGAATCAGGATGTCCAGGATTTGATGATTTTCAGGATGTTGTTTGATGATTTTTTGTAGGTGGTGAAATTTGTGTTTGTCTGAATCAGGATGTCCAGGATTTGAGGATTTATAGGATGTTGTTTATTTATTATCTGTTGGTTATTTATGGATGGTATAGAAAAGGTAAAAATTGATTATAGAAATATGATAATCAATAGAATATAAATTCATATATGTTAACTTTCAAATGAAAATCCTGTTAATCCTTTAATCCTGGACATCCTGATTCAGATAATAAAATCTTTTCAATCAACCATAATATTAATTATTGAGATATATCCTGACTAAAGAATTTACCTGAAATTTTACTTTCTCTTCTATTAACACTTTTTCCACCAAACACCGACGATTTAAAGACTGTAAAACTTTCAAAAATCTAGCATTGGATAATTCTAACTCAGCAAGTTTTTGAGAAATATCTATGGGTTCATCCAGCATTGCAAACCAGTTAATTACCTGCTTTTCTAAATCTGATAAACGTTCTAAATGATTTTCTAACAGTGCTTCTATATCTCCTAAAAATACCTCATCTTCATCTATTAAAAATTGGGAAACTTGACCATTAAATAATTCTTTAATAGCTAATGTGATAATATTTAACCAACAAGGATGACCTTGATAAAGTTTGATTAGTTCATCCCATTTATCATCATCTTTTAAATCTTTTTCTTTCAATATTGCTTTAGCATCTTCTCCTAAACCTTGCAGATGTAATGTTTTTGTATGTTGGTTTTCACTTTCTAAAGTTTCGATAGCTGCGGGTTTTTCACAACTGATTAAAATTACACAACTTTCATGATGTGAGGTAGCAATTTGTTGAAAAAATCTACTATAATCTTTGTATTCTGTTAAATATTGACCTGCTAAATTACCAAATTGAAAAATATTCTCTACATCATCAAGGATAATTAAACAACGAGATGATTTCAAATAATCTAGGATTTCAGGTAATGGGTTTTGTGATTGAGAAAGGAATTGTTGAAGGTCGTTTTTCAGATTTATCAGTTTAGGAAGATTATCAAGACTGCGATAAATAATATAATCAAATTGTGTGGTAATTTCTGAGATTAATTTCAGGGTTAATGCGGTTTTACCAATTCCACTTAATCCGTAGATTGTGATTAATCTAGTGTGATTTTCTAATATCCATTGTTTGAGAGTAGCAATTTCTGAAGTGCGTCCATATTTATAGTTTAATTCTGGTGCTTTTGATAAGTCAATTCTGGGAGTTTGGTTTTGAGAATAAGATGATTGATTTTGTATATCTTCTAAATATTGGGAGTTTTCTTTACAGATATTTATATGACTATTAATATTACTACTAATAATTTGTGAAGAATTACCATAATTGTAAATAGTAGATGTAGCTTGATTCTCTAAAATAGAACGAACATTACTTTGTTTAATATCTTCTTTAAAAATCTCAGATAGAAGTTTCCATAATTTTGCACCTTCTCTTTTTATATGATCATAACTATATCCATTATTATCTTTAATTTCACAAAAATCTTGAGATTGTAAAACACCTTCTAATATAGACTTTTGCAATGAACTAAGACGGTTTCCCGTTTGATAAAAAACTTGATCATCAGCCCATTTTGATAATTCTTTGATGTTCATATATCATTATGTGAATTGAGTAATTTTTTAAATTTTACTTAGTCTAGACACTAAAAACCACTTATTAGCACTAAAAGTAAATATTTTTAACAATTTTAATAGGCAGAAACACTATAGCACACTATTTGCTACTATATTACACCGTCAAATTACTCACTATATGATACCACATATACAAAAGAGATAAATATAATATTAAGTATGAGCAAATAAACTAATGGTATTAATAATGATTAACAAAGGTACTGCTTATTTATTGTGGTCACTGTGTTTCATTGGATTCGCAGGAATTCATCGTTTTTACTGTGGGAAACCACTATCAGGCTTGATTTATCTTTTTACATGGGGATTACTTGGATTTGGCCAATTTGCAGATTTGTTAATTATTCCGGGAATGGTGGATGAAAAAAACTTGAAATATCTGGCCTTACGTGGTGGTAATCAAAACAATAATCAATCAAACACGCAAACTGTTGTAGTTAACCTTGGTGGACAAGTCACCGGACAAATACCAGAATCAGGTTATCATCCTTCTAATATTCAACTACCACAACAACAGTTTCCCCAAGGACAAATCAAACCTGCACCTTCAACCAAAAATGATGTTGTCACCCTTTTAAAGTTAGCTCAAAGTAAAGGTGGTAGCATATCACTCACTGATGCAGTGATTGAACTTGGTCAACCTACTTCAGAAGTGCGCTCAATTTTAGAAAATATTTGTACTGATGGACTCATGGAAATTACCAACGATAAATCCACAGGAGCAATAATTTACAGATTACTATAAGTATAGTAGGGTGAGTTAGTGAGGGCGTAACCCACAACAGTAAATTCTTAAATCCTGGATATCCTGATTCAGACAAAATCACCGACTGGGAATTAATTCCCAGTCTCATAGCGAAAGTCTGTTAAAACAGACTATCAGAATTTAGTAGTAATTAATCAATTAAACATCCTGAAAATCCTTAAATCCTGGACATCCTGATTCAGACAATCTGCGTTTATCTGCGTTCTGATCCTGAAAATCCTTAAATCTTGGACATCCTGATTCAGACAAATTGATAAAATCAATAATCAAATTTACAAACCTACAGGAACACGCTATAACCCATAATTGAGCAATTTACTTATCCTTTAGTTGTAGGATATTAGTCAATATTAATGATCTCAATTCCGTTTTACCCAACCATTTGCTATAATAAAACTAACTAAACTTTCCTGATAAAAATCTTATGCCATCACCTAAGATTATTGAAATTGAACAAATATTACAAAATTACTCCATTGAAGATAAACAATGGTTATTACAGCAGTTAATTCAACAACTGGGATTAAATAATCAAGAAAAACCACCAGTAAATTATAAACAACAAGCTAAAGAAATTATTGCAGAAACCATCAGCGAAGTTTTAGCTTTATCCAACGACTGCGAAGAGGAAGTTTGGCAAAAATTTTATGTCGCAAGTGGAAAAATATCAGCAAAATTAAATGAATCGGATTTATTATAATGTCTTTTCAAAAATTTGATTCACCAATACCTTTAGTAATTTTAGATACATCAGTTTTTGTCTCTGCTTTACTGAGTAAAAACCCCAATAGTGCGCCTTGTAAAATTATCATATACTGGCGAGAAGGTAGATTTAACTTAGTAATTTCTCCACAAATGTTAGAGGAATTAGTTGAAAAATTACTGGTAAAAGATATTGATAACTTAATTGCTGGTTAATACTTATAACATTTCCTCAAATCAAACATCCTGAAAATCCTAAAATCCTGGATATCCTGATTCAGAGAATCTGCGTTTATCTGCGTTCTGATCTTGTTAATCCTTAAATCCTGGACATCCTGATTCTAACAAAATTACATCCTGTTAATCCTAAAATCCTGGATATCCTGATTCAGACAAAATCACATCCTGAAAATCCTCATTCAAACAATTATTATCAAACACCTTTAACCCTAATCAAACCTTTATCAAAAACACGATTATTAGTACCAATACCACTCACCTCAATTTTATCTGCATACACATCATAAGCAGCAAAACTTAAATTACTTGTAGAATATTCAGTCCACTCAGAACGACCCACAGGACGATTTCCCGCACCCGCACCACAAATTAAATAAGTTGTACCATTAATAGACCGAGTGCGTTCATAATGATGTTCATGACCATTAATATAAAGCTGCACCCCATACTTTTGAAATAAAGGAGTAAACACTTTGATAAAATTAGGATTACTCCCATAAACACCAGAAGCATAAATCGGATGATGTCCAAATACAATCTTCCAAGCAGCTTTACTCAAACTCAATTCTTTCTCTAACCAAATTAGCTGATTTTTCCAATCAGCATTCCCGTTAGTATCTAAACCAAAAAACTGTACATTATCCCTGATAAATGTATAGTACCTTCCTTTCATATTGAAACCAGGATAATTTACCTGTGCAAAACCATTATCAGTTCTAATATCGTGATTACCTAAACAAGCATAAAATTTCACACCTTTTTTCAACAAAGGTTGATAAGGACGTTCAAAAACTACCCCTATTTTCTCAATTTCCCCATTGTTATAAATATTATCACCAGCTAAAATAACTAAATCATAAGGATTTTTTTGATGATAAAAATTCATCGCCCTAGCAACAGTATACTGTCCTTTAGCACCCGTTCCCGTATCCGCAACCGACACAAACCTCAATAATAAATCTTTTGGTTGAGAATTTGCAGCTATAGCAGTTTCTAAAACAGGATTTTTAATATTTTTATCCACAAACTTACCAGCAAACAAACCCGAAACCAACCCACTCAAACCACCTAAAACCAAAAATTTCCGACGTTTCATATTTATAAATCAATAAATCAACAAGTCAATATCAATTATATGTCACAAGATAGAAAACGCAAACCCAGAAAACCACAAAACACTCCACCTGCTTCACAACCTGATCCAAAAAATCAACCTATTTGGAAAATAGCAATAATTCAATTTCTCCGAGGAACAATAGGAATTTTAGAAAATACAGTAGTCAAACTAGAAACAGAAGCACCTCCAACAACTGAAAAAAAACCTAATCTTTTAGCACGGGTTTTATTAACATGGGATAAATTTTTACAAACATTCCGCTTGTTTTTGCCATCAAAAGTTGCTAATAATGTATCAGATTCCACTCTAACCGCAATTTTCGCCATTTGTGCAGTGGTGATAGTCGGGGTTACAGCAACTTTTTTGACTCCTAAACCTACTCAAGTAGCAACCATTCCCCCAGATATTCCTCTAGTTGCAGAAGTTACCACATCAGAACCCACACCCGAACCTACACCAGAACCTACCCCCGAACCTACACCAGAACCTACACCCGAACCCACACCCGAACCTATCCCAGAAACCACACCCACACCCGAACCAGAACCAGAACCAGTACAATTAACACCAGAACAAGCTTTAATAGCAGCAATAGAACAGCAACTTGCGGAAATTACCGTTATCACCGTACAAACCAAAGAAGATGAAAATATTGCTATTAATCTGATAAAATCAATCCAAGCTAATTTTCGCACCAGCGACTTAACCATAACAATTAGTGATAACTGGTACACCTTAGAACCATCACAACAGCAACAATTAGCAGCGGATATATTAAAACGCTCTCAAGAACTAGATTTTACACATTTACAACTTGTTGATGCTGAAAATAAATTAATTGCACGTAGTCCAGTTGTAGGCAGTGAAATGATAATCTTTAGTAAACATTCATGAATCAGGATTCATAAATAGCAAAATTTGTAGTTAAAAGTAACCATTGTGAAATTTGCATCTTATGAGATAAAATAAGTAATTTATCAGTTGAAAGACTCTACTTTTAAATATGACCAAAACTTACGCCGTCGAAATTAACCACCAAGGCACAATTTATAAATTGCAAGTTCCTGAAAATGAAACCGTCTTAGCTGTTGCAGAAACAGCAGGTTTAGAGTTACCAGCTTCCTGTCATGCTGGAGTTTGTACAACTTGTGCTGCTTTGATCACAGAAGGAAGCGTAGATCAATCTGAGGGAATGGGTGTAAGTCCAGAATTGCAAAAAGAAGGTTATGCTTTACTTTGTGTAGCTAAACCTCTTTCTGATTTAAAGATCGAAACAGACAAAGAAGAAGTAGTTTATCAAAAGCAATTTGGTAAAAGTTAGTCAACTGGTTAATGGGTGATGGGTGATAGGATAAGTAATAAATGTTTACCAATCACCAATCACCAATTACCCAAAAATAGCTGTATTCTATAAATAACCAAAACCCTATATTTTACCATCATGACCACTCATTTTATTACTGCTGAAATTGACCTGCAAGAAACACCTACAGAATTACAAAAAGTTATTGAAGCGGAACTGAAAAAACAAGGTGAACCCCTGCGCTGGGCGGTTACTTCCGTAGATACAGAACAGGAAAAAGCCACAGTAGAAGCAGTTGTCACCACAGCAAACCCTGAATAATAAAGATTAAAGCGTTGCTGAATGAGCATGAAAAAAATTGTCAGCATTCAGGAATAGAGTGATAATATCCCCGACTTCTTTTATGATCGTGTCAATAAACTGTGAATTGATCGCAGAAGTCGGGGATCTGGATATCTACAGGTGCTACATCTGAATACTTACAAGAAATTAAAAATTCAAAATTAGCAACTTTGCTCCTTTGTGCCTTTGCGCGAAACATAATTAATACTGCCATGATGCAACGCCCATATACAGCGATTTTAATTATACCTACCGGCATAGGTGCGGACATTGGCGGTTATGCAGGTGACGCATTACCAGTAGCTAGAGTTATATCACAGGTATGCGATCGCCTGATTACCCATCCCAACGTCCTCAACGGTGCAAGTTTATACTGGAATATTCCCAACGCCTTCTATGTAGAAGGATATGGTTTAGATAAATTTGCCGCTGGGGAATGGGGTTTAAGACCCGTGCATAGTAACCGAGTAGGTTTACTTTTAGACCAGGGAATAGAACCAGAATTAATGCTGCGACACCTGCAAACCGCAGACGCAGCCAGAGCCACACTAGGATTAAATCTTACAAATCATGTAATTACAGATGCTCCATTAGACGTAGAATTACGCATATCTTCATCCGGTGCAAGTTGGGGAACAATAGGCAACCCAGACAGTTTATTGCGAGCAGCAGAAAAATTGATTAAAAAAGAGAAAGCAGAAGCGATCGCAGTAGTAGCCCGTTTTCCAGATAACATAGATGAACAAGCAACGCAAAATTACCGTCATGGGAAAGGAGTAGACCCCCTAGCAGGAGCAGAAGCAGTAATTAGCCATTTATTAGTGAGAACCTTTAAAATACCTTGCGCCCATGCACCCGCCCTAGCACCAGCACCCCCCGATCCCCATTTATCACCCCGTTCCGCCGCCGAAGAAATAGGATATACTTTTTTACCATGCGTCCTTGTCGGTTTAAGTCGCGCCCCTCAGTTTATCGTCAACAGAGAATTTATCAATTCTTTACAAGCAGACATTTGGGCAGATCAAGTAGATGCCGTTATAGTACCTGCAAACGCCTGTGGGAGTAGCACCTTACTAGGTTTAAGCCAAAAACAATGCCAAATAATAACTGTTACAGAAAATAAAACTTTAATACAAGTTCCTGCTCCAGCGTTAGGAATCAAATCCATAAAGGTAAACTCATATTTAGAAGCAGTCGGTGTCTTAGTCGCCAACAAAGCAGGTATTAATCCTTACTCATTAGTTAGGGAATAAGGAAAAGGCAAAAGGCAGAATAATTTTAGATTTTAGATTTTAGATTTTAGATTGAAGTTGACAGAAACAATCCAAAATCCAAAATCCAAAATAGTATCCCCAGTCCCCAGTCCCCAGTCCAGTCCTCATTATTTAAACGCCTGTGGTTGAACAACAAAAGCAAGAACCAGAAATTCCTGAACTCTCACGCACCCAAGTCCTGGTAGCTATGGGCGCAACAGCGATTATTTTATGGATAGTCGCCAAGTTATGGTTGCGCTTTGGTAACGTTGCCCTTTTTAAGTTGTACTGGGAACCCAAAGATTTATTTTGGGGTTTGGGGTTGGGTTTATTCATCACTATTTTTAGTGGTTTAGCTTATCGCTTTTCTCCTCCCTATCGTAAAAGCGCAGATTATTACTTAGAAATGGTAATTAAACCGTTAGCTTTACCAGACTTGCTCTGGTTAGGATTATTACCGGGTTTAAGTGAAGAATTGTTATTTCGCGGTGTCATGCTACCCGCTTTAGGAGCAGATCATGTAGCGGTCATTGTCTCCAGTCTTTGTTTTGGAGTTTTACACCTTAGTGGTGCTGAACAATGGCCTTATGTAATTTGGGCAACTATTATCGGTATCATCTTGGCATATAGCGCCCTATTAAGTGGCAACTTGTTAGTGCCAATAATGGCTCATATCGTCACAAATTTGCTATCCAGCTATTTGTGGAAAACTCGGCAATTATAGCAGGGGACTGGTAATCGGTGATTGGTGACTGGTGAGAAATATTTAGGGTTTGCTGAAAAAGTCTTGTCGTGAAGACAGGGAACTCTTAACAGGGAACAGGGAACAGTTTCAGCTATCTGTCATCCCCAAATTTTTGGGTTTGCGATCCCCAAAATGCACGGTTTTTCAGGTATACCCTTGAAAAATCTTGCACTTTTTTCCTCTTTATCAGCCTGTAACCTTTGTTCTATCTGGGTTTTACATTTATTCAGCAAGCCCTATTTACCTTCTGCCTCCTTCCTGCCTCCTTAAAAAAAGATTACACCCAGAAATTCCGAAAAAACTCTGGGTATAACGGATAAACTTCTCACACTTCCCGATCTTTTTTGTAAAAACGCTTATTCAATAATGAACAATTGACAATTACCTCTCCCTTGAAGGGAGAGGATTGAAAAAGCGGAATTTTTTGCTTTTTTCCCCTTGAAATGAGATATTTTAAACGTTGAATAAAACAATTGTCAATTGTCAATTATCAATTATCAATTATCAATTGATAACCGGCTTTTTCCTTAGAAATCGTCAACCAAAGAACTCAGGCGACTGATTACAGGGTCAACCTCTTGGGGAGTGGGATCGGGAGCAGGAGCAGGTTCATTAACTACCTCCACCGTTGGCACTGATGAAGTTGCAGGCTGAATAGACGCTGCTTGATTGACCATGATAGCCAGTTGTGCAACTTGTTGACTAAGTTGGAATATCTGGCTTTCCATCACCTGCAAACGATTAGATTCCTTAGCAAAAAAACGTTCCTCAAGTCCAGCTATTTGACGTTGCAACTCACCGAGTTTTTGTTCCATTTGCGATGCTGCTGTATTCGGAGAAGGTCGTACAGAGTCCGGTACACATAAAGCTTGCCAAAGAGCCTCTTTACAGAGGTCACTGAAAGTCTTTTCTGGCTGTGCCTCCAAGTAACTTTCTACCTGTGCTAACAAGCTCTCATCACCAATTTCTGGATTGAAAGTGACGGATTTCACTACCTTTTTTGACCATTGGAACATCAGTTTTATTACCTAGCAGCGCGAACAGCAGAAGCAGACAATTGCGCCTCTCCGTAAAGATACTGACCTAAAGCGTTGGCTTGGCGGGAAGGTGCAGCTAAATAGGCATTAATTCTGGCTTCTTTGAGCAAACGTTGTACATCTTCCCAGAAGAACTCACCACCACCACCAGTAATAATCACATCAGTTACACGCTCTGGCAACCAGGCTAACACACGAGAGCAAATATCCCGTGAAAACATTTCGGTAAGGTTAGGGAGAAAATCGTCTAGGTTTGTTGGCTTGCTTTCACCTTTGGGACGGTAAAAACGCTCACCCTTGGGTTTGTTGACAGCAGAAATCAGTGCTAGAGACTGGCTATCAGCCCCTGGAATTTCCTTAGCAACAAGTTCATAGAACTCACTCATACCAAAATTTTCACTTTGAGAAAGACCTCTAGCAAAGCGGAAGTTATCAACCATAATTAGGTCAATGGTTTGATGTCCTATATCCACAATGCCTACAGAAATTTTGGTCAAATCAGGAATTCCTGGACCTTTGTTGGGTTGAACTTCTGTCCATAAAAGACTGCCATAACCTTCTGGCATGACCCAAACCTTAGTGATATTCAAGGAAACAGATTCCCCACGGAAGTTAAAAACATGAGGTCCTGTTACCAAGCTGATCAACTGTGCTTTTTCCTTTTCAAATTGTTCTAAGGAAAGGAAAGGTAGACCTAAGACAACAGAAATTTCGTCTTTGAGTTTAAAGTAGCCAGCAGCAGCCAATACTTTGACCAGTGCATCTTCTACCTTAGATTGGCCGACTCCTAGATTTGCGCCAAAGTCTGCTGCTAACTGACCTACAGCATAGCCATTGCCTTGATATTCCAGCCACAAATCCATTAAAGGATCAGTTGCCTTGGATTCAAACACCCCACCGCGTATTTCTTCAATTGACATCTGCTTGACATTCGCAGGGATGAAGGCCACATTCCCAGGTTCGCGGCTGACACAAGTTTTAGTAGAGGTTCTACCTAAGTCAACACTGAGAACGTTTTTACCGGAAATTGAGGTTGGCTTATTAGCATTATTATTTATAGGGGTGGCCGCAACTCGATTCATGGGTATAGCAGCGGCATTCATTGGGTTAGCTACGGGAGGTTGATCTGTCATGAAAGCTCCTATGTGGTGACTTAACTGTAAAAAGTTATCATGCCCATCTTACAAAAATGCAAGATCAGAAAAATTTTCAGATGGGTCAAGTGTAGCCAGAAATACGTCAAAATTTATTGTAGACGATTGAAAATGTAGCATTATTTTGGATTTATGGTACAGGCAAAATTTTCACCTATAGCAAGCGGAAAGTGCAAAAGTCTTCCCCGGAAAGTCTCTACAGCAACCATATTTTGAAAACCGAACTAGATTTATCTGCGAGTTCCTTGGCGTTTGCGCTTGAGTACCCAAAGAAAGAATACTAGCACTACACCCCCCAGCACAATTTTAGATACAGGGGCAAGGTATTTGTCCACAAGTTCATACTGAGTTCCTAGCAAGTATCCGGAATATGTGAGCAAGCCGACCCAGGCAGCACTACCAAGGGTGGTGTAGAAGAAGAACGGCAGCAAGGGCATATTGCTCATACCTGCGGGAACAGAGATTAAGGTACGAATTCCCGGCACTAGACGACCAATTAAAACTGCTTTACCACCTTGTCTGTTGAACCAGCTTTTAGCCTTATCAATATCTTCGCTACATATAGTCAGCCACTTACCGTACTTGTTGGCTAATTTTTTCAACCGTCGTTCTTCCAAAAACTTACCTGGATAGTACCAGATCAGTGCGCCCGCTACAGAACCCAAAAGTCCTGATAAAAATACGCCTAATATATTTAATTTTGCCCCTCCTGGTTGATAGGGACTGGCTGTAAATCCTGCCAGTGGCATAATCAATTCAGAAGGTATGGGGGGAAATAGATTCTCTACGAACATCAGCAGAGCAATTCCCAAATATCCCAGAGAGTTGATAGTGTCAGTTATCCATTCGAGCATATTGGTGATTGGTAATTGGTAATTGGTAATTGGTAATTGGTAATTGGTAATTAGGAAATTAATCCTTAAAAATCTGTATCTACTAAAAAAATAAATCTTCCCAGTCACCCGTCCCCAGTCCCAGTCACCAGTCCCCAGTCCCCATTCACCAGTCACCAGTCCCCAGTCACCTATTCTAGACAGTTGGCGTTAATGATTGTAGTCTTGATTCGGATTCCCATTCTAATGGATTCCAAACTCGCTCTTCTACAGCCATCTGCTCAATTAAACTGGCTAATCTCAGAGCTTTGAGGGCTTGTTCACCACCCACAGAAGGCTGATTGCCTCCATGCACACAGTTGACAAAATGCTCTAACTCTGCACTCAGAGGTTGAACGTTACTAGTATAGACTTTTTCTATTAAACCATCTTGCCTGTAAAGTACCTGCCGGTGGTCATGATGAGGATGAGTATTTTGGCGATGAATCAAAATTTCATTTTTGAGAAAATCGGCTTCTGTGAATGAATTTTTGCAATGGGCGACGATACGGCGAATTTTACGATGAGTGACTTTACTGGCGGTGAGAGTGGCGACAATACCGTTGGCAAAGCCTAAAGTGGCAGTCACATAATCTAAATAACCAAAGTCTAGGGAACGAGTACCATTCGCTGTTAACTTGACAACGGGTGAACCAGCTAATTCTAAAAGTAGGTCAATGTCATGGATCATTAAATCCAGCACGACTGAAACATCATTCGCCCTAGCTGAATAAGGACTCATCCGATGCGCTTCTAATGCTAAAACTTCCTCTGTTTTCAGCACTTGGCTCAGTTCTCTGAAGGCGGGATTAAAACGCTCAATGTGTCCTACCTGTAAAATACATTGAGATTCAGCGGCGGCGTTGACGAGTGATTCTGCTTCGGAAATACTGGCAGCAATTGGCTTTTCAATCAAAACATGAATTCCCGCTAACAAGCAGTTGATGCCAACGGCATAATGTAAGCGAGTGGGTACAGCAATACAAACTGCATCTACATGGGGTAGGAGATCGCAGTAATCTTCAAAAAAACGGACTTTGTATTTGCTGGCAGTTTCTAAGCCTCGTTCAACGTTGATATCAGAAACGCCTATCAGTTCAACATCTTTCATTGAACTGAGTACGCGGGTGTGATGTTGTCCCATGTTACCCACCCCAATCACGCCTATGCGGATTGATCGTGGCTGGTTGCGCTGTGAATATAGATTTGGTTCTGCCACTGATATGCTATTTTGCACTATTATTTTCTCCTCAACCACCAAATTTAAAAACGCTACGGTCGTTGGCATTTATACTGAACTGCCAAGTGTGATCCGTCTAAAACCATCCAGATGGTAACATAGTGGTTCTATTTATGAAGAATTTCAAAGTTTATGTTCAGTTCCCACTATCTTGCTAACTTTTGGATCGTTAGTTATTAATTATCCTATGGTTTATAGTTGACACAAAAGAATATGTGTTTTTTTTATTGACTTACCATCTCAAAAATACTTACGTGATACTTCTGGGATGGCAGTTAGGCAATTAATAACTCAGATAACTACTTAATTGGTCTTTGTATGAATTTATGACATTTTAATTTCAGTAAAATTATCAGTGACTGTAATTGGCTGCAAGGTTGTCTGTAAAAATTTTGCCAACGATACTGTAAATTGTTTTTTGCATTTTGATTTGCATTTTGAATTTAATTTTTTGTTTGTTGCATTTTGTTGATTGTCTCACCTTTTGGGTGAGATTGATGTTAGGGATTTTTTGAGATTTTTTTGCATGATGAAAGCTGTAATTCTATTATCTGGCGGATTGGATTCTTCTACGGTTCTCTATCAAGCTAGGGCTGATGGTTGTGAATGTTACGCCATTTCTTTTGATTACCAGCAGCGACACCGACGAGAGTTACAATCAGCTATATCTGTAGCGCAATCTGTAGGGGTTGTTCAACATCAGATAGTGAATTTTGATTTAAGGTTATGGGGTGGTTCTGCTTTGACGGATGAGGCGATCGCTCTCCCTCAAGCACGTTCCCTTGATGAAATGTCACAAAGTATTCCTGTCACTTATGTTCCTGCCCGGAATACTATCTTTTTAAGTTTTGCTTTGGGTTATGCAGAAACTATCGGCGCACAACGAGTATATATAGGTGTTAATGCTTTAGATTACTCTGGTTATCCTGATTGTCGTCCTGATTATATCCAAGCGATGCAGGAAGTGTTTCGTTTGGGAACTAAACAAGGTCGGGAAGGACAACCTATTGATATTATTGCACCGCTAATTAATTTGAAAAAAACGGAAATTATCCAAATAGGTAATCAGTTGGGTGTACCTTGGGAGTTAACTTGGTCTTGTTATGCTGGTGGTGATCAAGCTTGTGGGGTTTGTGATTCTTGTCGGTTGCGGTTAGCTGCTTTTGCACAGTTGGGTTTACAAGATCCTGTTGATTATGTGTAGCAGGACGCAATATCTAGGTTAGTAGTGGATTTCAATCCACCACTATAGCAGGAGTAAGTAGGGGCGAAGCATTCGGACAAAAATATTGGGGAAAAATCGAGAATTGATCACCTGAATGCTTCGCCCGTACAGGAGTCAGGAGTCAGGAGTAAAATCCTCTTGTCTTGGGCGTTTCATGAATGAATGGCTACTTCACTACTTAGCAATAACCAATCAATTCGCCATCATTCCATTCTAATGTATCGCCAATGGTATCACCGTTATGATAGGCAGCCAGTAAAACTTCGCTGGTTTTGCCATAGGATATTGCCCCAGTAGCATCAAGAGCGATCGCCCCTAAATCTCTTTGATTTTTACTAGCTTCGGTAAATGAGCGCAACATGGCCTCTTTTAAAGACATTCCATCACTAATCCGGATGACAATTTTAGCGGCTAAACACTCATCAATGATATCTTCCCCAATACCAGTACAACTTACTCCTGCATATTGAGTAGCATAATTACCTGCTGGCATTGCAGAATCACTGACTCGCCCAATGCGCTCAAAGCCTTTACCACCTGTGGAAGTACCAGCGGCTAATTGACCATAGCCATCTAAGGCGACTACACCAATTGTACCCCGTCCTGCATGAGAACTTTCTGCCATTTCCGGTTCGGCGACAACTCCAGCCATTGTCCTTTTAAAGTTATCTTCCCGTTCTTGCATCCACTCTTTGAGACGCAAATCAGTTAAAGCATTATAGGTAGGAATTTGTAACTCTCGTGCTAACTCAGAGGAACCGTAATCGGACAATACCCGATCTGGAGACTTTTGCAGAAATAGCGCCATTTCAATCGGGTTTTTTACCCGTGCAACATTAATCACACCACTAAACCGCCCTGATGTACCATCCATCAGAGAAGCACTCATGCGGATTTGACCATCAGATTGTAATACAGAACCAGTACCTGCATTAAAGCGGGGGTCATCTTCCAACATTTGACAACCCCGGACTACAGCATCAGGAGCAGTTGCGCCTGTGATCAATAGTGAGTATACTTCCTGTATTACAGTATGCAGCGATCGCCTGACAGCCGCCAATCCTCCCTTTCCTTGGAGAGAACTACCAGCCCCACCATGAATAATTAATTTAGGTTGTACTTGTAAAGTCATTTATTTGTTTCTGTGTAGTTTTAACAGTTATTAGTTATCAGTTATCAATTGTCAATTGTCAATTATTTTTTGGTCTGAGAACGGCGACGACGACAACGTTCTGAGCAATATTTAACTTCATCCCAACAATCTTGCCATTTTTTTCGCCAAGTGAAGGGACGTTGACATACTGGACAAATTTTTTCAGGCAGGTCAGATTTAGAACGAGTACGTCCCATGTTGATTTTAGATTTTAGACTGGTAATACTTCATAGTTGATAGTTGATTGGGAAAAATAAAATTAATTACCCAGTCAATGGTCTTCAGTTCCTGTCTCTAATGTCACCTGTCACCATATACTAACGTAAGTTGCTAGTTATGCAAGAAAGGCTCTCAAATCGAAATAACAAGGATAAGTAGATAGCAAAAAAGCAGGGAACATCATCATAATTCATTCTTTTTCCTGACTTCTGACTCCTGACTCCTGACTCCTATTCCTAACTAGCAACTTGGGTTAATATTATTGAAGATGCCTTAGAGGTTGTTTGAAAAGTCTCTCATGGTGTATCAAATATTTTTACCCCTCCCTAACCCTCCCCTTATAAAGGGGAGGGAACTGGATTTTTATTGTTTCCCCCTTTTACAAGGGGGGATTAAGGGGGGTAGCAATGTGATGAAAATCACGGTATACCACTTTTAAAACATCCTCTTAAAAAAATTCAGATTAATCCTGGATTTGGCATCTGATCATAGTTGTTGTAATAACTGGTAGATATTAACTCAGATTGGATATTTATAAAGCAGTCATTCGTCCTTTTTTATTTACTCTGGTAAAAGCAGATCCAGAGTGGTTACACCAACAAGCAATTGGTAGTTTGAACTTGCTGTCAAAAACAAGCTATCATCAGTATGCTAGATGGTTTAACTCTCTTCTAGAAAAGTCTTTGTGCCTTTATGATACACGGCTAGAACAAAATCTGTTCGGGTTAAATTTTCCTAACCCATTAGGTTTGGCTGCGGGATTTGATAAAGATGGAGTAGGTGCTAATTTTTGGTCTAGTTTTGGTTTTGGTTTTGCTGAGTTGGGTACTGTTACTTATCATGCACAACCAGGCAACCCTCCTCCGCGTTTGTTTCGCTTAACTTTAGATCAAGCAGCCCTCAACCGTATGGGTTTTAATAATGCTGGTGCTGCGGCAATGGCAACGAGATTAACAATGTTGAGTCAGGAAAAATCTCGGTCAATACCCATAGGCATAAATTTAGGTAAATCTAAAATTACACCATTAGAAACGGCAGCAGAAAATTATTTAGAAAGCTTTCGCTTGCTGAAAAATTTAGGTGATTATTTTGTGGTTAATGTTTCTTCTCCTAATACACCAGGATTGCGATCGCTCCAAGATGCAGCAATGCTCAGTCAAATTTTGGAACTTCTGCAAACAGAAAACATTGCACAAAAACCCTTATTTGTCAAGATAGCACCGGATTTAGAATGGGAAGCGATCGCTGACATTGTTGATCTCGTCAAAACCTATCAACTAGCGGGAATAATTGCCACCAATACTACCATCAGCCGTGAGGGACTAAAAACCCAAATCATTGAAAAAACCGGTAAAACACCCCAAGAAGAAGCCGGAGGAATTAGCGGTGCGCCATTACGCCAGCGTTCCACCGAAGTCATACGATTTATTTATCAACAAACCCAAGGACAGATACCCATCATTGGCGTTGGTGGCATTTTCACGGCTGAGGATGCTTGGGAAAAAATTACAGCAGGTGCTAGTCTCATCCAAGTTTATACAGGTTGGATTTATGAAGGACCAATGATGGTGCGCCGCACTCTTGCCGGTTTGTTAACCAAACTAGAAGAAAACGGCTTAAATTCCATCAGTGAAGCAGTGGGAATAGGTAATAGGTAATAGGTAATGGGTAATTGATGATAGTTGATAGTTGATAGTTGATTGGGAAACATCAAATTTATTACCCAGTCCCTAGTCACTAATCACCAATCACCAATCACCAATCACTAGTCACCTAATTTTCCAAAGGGAAAAACTCCCTAGACTTACGAGAATAAGACCAAGCAATACCATCTGGATCACGGCTGCGACTCCATTCAGGAAAATCTGGGTCATTCCTGCGTTTATAAACTGTACTGGAATAAACACCCAACCGCTTGGCTAGTTCAGATTGAATCAGAGAACCAAAAACTAACTGTTCTTCCAGAGGTTTTTGTACCTCCTGATGGGTTGCTACATCTGTGGCTTCAGGTAATAATTCTGGTTGTAATTCTTCCTGCTGTTGCTTTTGCTGTTCTTCTTCCTGTGGAATGGGAGGAGGTGGAGCTAAGAGCGATCGCGCCTCTTTCGTCACAGGCCGAGGGGGAAGTTTTTCCACCGATTCACTACTATCAAATATGTCGCCAAGAATACTGGCAGTTATAAAGTAGTAGGCAGGACTCTCATTTTCAGAGTCTAGTACACTAGCGCCAAATTCCTTTGCTTTTCCCTCTAAGTAGCGTTTTGCCTGATTCCCAGAAAAATTACCCTTGATAGCTAAATCAACAGGTGTGATCTTTCCCTGGTTTTCCCGAATCAACTGATAAAAAAGAGGGTTAACTTGCTCACCCCACTTTTCCCATCTGTATTGATGCCAAAGGTTGAAAACCATCAGCAGCAACAAGCCTATCAGCAAAAACCTCCAAGTATTGACGACGAAAACAATCAAAAACGATATCGGCAAAATGAGAACGAGAAAACTTTTCCCGTAATTTTCTATGGTTTTTTCACTCATGCTGATTTTTGCCAAGTGAACTTTTGCAAAATAATATTATTTATTATCTTGGCAAAAATTGGGACATTTTTTGTATCCCTTGGCAAAATGACAGCAAATTATTTGGCAAAAGCTACTGAAATAAGCAATAGGTGACAGTTGACAGGTTATTGGTAACAGTGCAAAAGGGCAAAATTATGATAAATGCAAAAATTTTCTCTCCAGGCTCTTGACAGATGAAAATACATATACTACAAAAACAATACAAGCGAGATTCCCAAAAAAGTTAGCTTTAAAAAGTAGCGGATAGCTCAATTGCTAGAGCGCATCCATTGCCTTTTTAGTCCGAAATATTAATATTTATCATCTTTTAAACGAAAACTTGCGGTTTCAAACCCCGCACCCGCCGTTTTTTGTTTTTAATTTCATCTATTTTCTGGTAAATTAAGCACATATTTTAATCTGCTATATAAAACCTAGACAAAGCTAGACTTTACTTTCTACTTCAACAGGAGCATGGGAGCAGTTATCCCTCCGTAGACTTTCACGCCTTAGCCAGACGCGATAACATGATTGCTGCATTTAGATCCCTATCTATCTCAAACTTGCAGTTTTCGCAGCAATAAATTCTTTCAGACAAGGAAAGACTATCTTTTCTATGTCCACAGTGAGAACAGGTTTTACTTGATGGATAAAATCTATCAGCAATTATAATTTCACAACCAAACTTTTTAGCTTTATATTCTAGCTGACGCTTAAACTCATGAAACCCACAATCAGCTATTGCTTGGGCTAATTTATGGTTTGATAACATCCCTGAAACATTCAAATCTTCTACTACTATCTTGGCGTGGTTTTTGCATAAGTAAGTAGTAAGTTTATGAAGAGTATCTTTTCTCAGGTTTGCTATTCTTGCATGATGTCTAGCCAGTTTAATTTTAGCTTTATGCTTATTGTTTGAACCTTTAGCTTTTCTACAATAGACTTTGGATAATCTTTGTAGTTTAGCTAGATTCTGTTTATAGTGTTTAGGATTAGGAAATATAACACCAGTGCTTAGTGTAGCTAGTTCCTTGACTCCTAAATCAACACCAACAACAGCATGGTTTTTGATAGTTGGTTGACATTCTTGTTCATAAGAAAAGGCTATATACCAACTATCAGCAGTCCTGGAAATAATAATACTTTTACAGGTGGTGTGAGGTAATCCTTCATAAGTTTTTACCCATCCAATTGTCGGTAGTTTTATTGATGTACCACCTACAGGAATTGGTTTACCACCTGCATCAATTGTAAAACTATCATTTTTTCCTTTCTTTTTGAAGTTAGGATATTGAGACTGTCCTTTAAAGAATCTTTGAAAAGCTTCACCTAAACTATCAAAAGCGTATTGAGTGATTTTCTGGCAAATACCCTTTTCTTTAATCCATGCCAATTCAGGTTTTACATGATTATTAAAGAATTTCTTGAGGATGTATTTGTTTGGCTTTAATCCATCTTTATACAAATCCTGCCAAGTAGCTAAACCCCAATTATAGGTAAACCTTGCTATACCAGCGTGTTTAGCCATTAATATTTCCTGGGTTTTATTTAACTTGAGTTTTGTTTTGATAGATAAAAGCATTGCTCGACCTCAACACTGTATTTCTTTGCTGTCTAAAACTGACATATCTTGTACAGGTTTGTCAATTTGAGTCTACAGGTTTTAATCCCTGGGTAATTAGTAAATCATCTTCAGTATAAAAACGATGCCCCGACAATGTTCTTTTGGCTGGAAGTCTTCCTTCAACATCCCATCTTTGCAAGGTCTTGACTGAAACTCCGATTTTTTTAGCAAATTCATGAGGTTTAAACATAAAGTCACTCATAGGTTTGTCTATGAGTGTACAGGTTTGTCTATTAAATTTTCAACTTAGGACAAGCTCACGCAAAGACGCAAAGGAAGAAAGGAAGATAACAAGAATGATGTGGTACAAATAGATGAAAACTGCTGTAAGTACAACAATGTTATTTATTTAGACACTTTTTTAGCAACAATATATATTTTGACATCAAACTTAAATTAAAATCCTGTACATTTTACCAATATGCTTAAATCAATCCCAAACTTGCATTAGTGCATTTGCTACTACGCACGCCTTATACAAATAAAGTCCAACTCGGTGTTTGACTAAATTCCTATCAATGATTGTTGCACTGCACTATGAACTAGAACTGCTGCACCTTGGCAATAGGCGACTGTGAAATTATATCCTATCCATAGATTTCACTCAACCAAAGGGGAAGCAGTAGAGAAAAATTTTATCTGCCTTTCAGTAAAACGTCTAAATTTGGTTGACAGAGTTTATGCAATGGCAGATGATATTCAATAAGTTTTTTCCCATCAAAAGCAATATTTATACTTACCATAGGAAAGCCCTAATGTTGATGAGAAAATCTAGAGATGGAAATCTGCCTCTATTGTAACCAAAGCCAGATACCATACCTCTTTAGGAGTAAACTTGACTGATATACAGATCAAAATGCTATTACCCGCATTTCTCACAAACAATGCGATCGCAATCTATAGAATCCTTATAGAGAAGCGGTTTCGGGCATTTTTCATAGGGCTAATTTTTGACACAGTGTGAAAACCCAGAATCCAGATGTTATAAGGGTTTGAGGATCTTGGTGAGAAATCCGGGTATTACTGGGTCATTTTTATTGGTAGATTTTGATCACAGGCTGTATTTGCAAGAGTCGGAGGTTAAACAAGTTCAGTCCCCAGGACTCAAATTAAATGTTTAGCAATGTTTCAGGCAAGTTTATGCTTTGCCAGAGGTAAGATAAAAGCTATACATGATAACTACCATTATAGATATTAGCGAGCTTGTCAATTAAGAATTGCTATAATCTATTGTTCAATCTTACATTCTTATCTATTATTTAGGTGTAAATTTCTATGGTTTTGCCAATGAATCGTCTGTCTATTTTCGTAGACGGAAACAATATGTTCTATGCTCAACAAAAAAATGGCTGGTTTTTTGACCCGCGACGAGTGTTAGAATATTTTAAGAACGAACAACCTGAGACAACATTAATCAATGCTTTTTGGTACACCGGCTTAAAAGACCCACAAGACCAACGTGGCTTTCGAGATGCACTCATTAGTTTGGGATATACAGTACGGACTAAAATTCTCAAAGAATATTATGATGATGTCTCTGGCCGTTATTCACAAAAAGCTAATTTAGATATTGAAATTGTTGTTGATATGTTCAATACCGTT
Source organism: Sphaerospermopsis torques-reginae ITEP-024 (assembly GCF_019598945.1). Classification (NCBI taxonomy): domain Bacteria; kingdom Bacillati; phylum Cyanobacteriota; class Cyanophyceae; order Nostocales; family Aphanizomenonaceae; genus Sphaerospermopsis; species Sphaerospermopsis torques-reginae. The sequence continues at coordinate 1,258,484 of NZ_CP080598.1, forward strand.
GACCAGTACGACCGAGTAGTTTTATTCAGTGGAGATGGAGATTTTGAAAGAGCGATCGAGTTATTACGTTCCAAAAATACGCATATTACAGTGGTATCGACAGAAGGAATGATAGCCAGAGAATTGCGTAATGCTACGGATAGATATATAGACTTGAACGATATTAGAGACCAAATAGAAAAGACCGAAGCTTAGTAAAATTAATAATTATTTACAAAGCAAAAGTTAAAAACTGAAGAAGGAGTCTGTAACCAGGAGTGAGAAGAAATTATTGAGGCGAAGCATCACCAAAAGTTAGAACTACCAAATCATAGATTTGCTAGGTATCTTAATCCCAGTTATACATAAGCTAGTCCTATATAATTAATTCTAAATTCTGAATTCTGACTCCTGTATTCTTTTTAATAAAGTTCAAGGTATTTTAAGCCCACAGTCACAACTAAACAAACCACAACCCAAAACCAATGAGCAATCAAGCAGACAGAATTATCATCTTTGATACGACACTGCGAGATGGAGAACAGTGTCCAGGAGCGACCTTAAACATAGACGAAAAGCTAATTATTGCCAAACAATTAGCCCGTTTAGGTGTAGATGTAATTGAAGCTGGTTTTGCCTTTGCGAGTCCGGGTGATTTTGAAGCAGTGAGCAAAATCGCCCAGACTGTGGGTTTAGAAGATGGTCCTGTGATATGTAGTTTAGCTAGAGCTAGACACAATGATATCAAAGCCGCAGCGGAAGCGATCAAACCAGCAGCTAAGGGGAGGATTCATACATTTATTGCTACTTCTGATATTCACCTGCAATATAAGTTAAAGAAAACCAGACCAGAAGTAATTGCGATCGCTGAGGAAATGGTAGCTTATGCTAAAAGCTTCACCGATGATGTAGAATTTTCCCCTGAAGATGCTGGTAGATCCGATCCAGAATTTTTGTATCAAGTTTTGGAAAGGGCGATCGCTGCTGGTGCAACAACTGTTAACATTCCTGACACTGTAGGTTACACTACCCCCAGCGAATTTGGCGCTATTATCAAAGGTATCAAAGAAAACGTCCCCAACATTGATCAGGCGATTATTTCCGTCCACGGCCATAATGATTTGGGTTTAGCTGTGGCCAACTTCCTGGAAGCTGTGAAAAACGGCGCACGACAGCTAGAATGTACCATCAATGGTATAGGAGAACGGGCAGGAAATGCGGCTTTAGAAGAATTGGTGATGGCCTTGCACGTCAGACGGCAATATTTTAACTCTTTCTTTGGTAGACCTGCTGATTCTGAAGAATCATTAACTAATATTGACACCAAGCAAATTTATAAAACCTCCCGCTTGGTTTCCAGCTTGACAGGAATGCTGGTACAACCAAATAAAGCTATTGTCGGTGCTAATGCTTTTGCACACGAGTCAGGTATTCACCAAGATGGAGTGTTAAAAAATAAACTCACTTATGAGATTATGGATGCCCAATTGATTGGGTTAACAGACAATCAAATAGTATTGGGTAAACACTCTGGTAGAAATGCGTTCCGTACTCGTTTAAAAGAATTGGGCTTTGAGTTGTCAGAAAATGATCTGAATAAAGCCTTTCTTCGGTTTAAAGAAGTTGCAGACAAAAAGAAAGAAATTTCTGATTGGGATTTAGAGGCGATCGTTAACGACGAAATTAAACAAGCACCAGATTTATTTAAAATCGAATTGGTGCAAGTTTCCTGTGGTAGCAACGCCAAACCCACCGCAACTGTTACCCTGCGGACACCCGACGGACAAGAATTAACGGATGCGGCGATCGGTACTGGTCCAGTAGATGCAGTTTATAAAGCTATCAATCGGGTAGTGAATGTACCGAATGATTTGATTGAATTTTCTGTACAATCGGTAACAGGCGGAATTGATGCTCTGGGAGAGGTGACGATTCGTTTACGTTATGAATCCCGTGTATTTTCCGGTCATGCAGCCAGTACAGATATAATTGTGGCCTCGGCTCAGGCTTATGTGAATGCACTGAATAGGTTGTATGCTGCACTACAGCAAACCGTGAAGAAAGAAGTGACAGCTTAGTGGTAGAGTGGGTTAGATCCGGTAATTCGTCATTTGACCCACAATTAGAAATTTAAAATTCCAATACATAACATCTTATAAAAATTCTGCGAGTTTAAAATAAGCAATACCTGTTTTTATTTGCAGCGTTTGTTAATTTTATTAATTTCCCGCACTGGATTTGGGAAGACTAACATGAAAATTCGACAACTTGAACTTCAAAATTTTCGATGCTTTGAGCATAAAGTTTTTGATTTTTCAGATCAGTTTAACGTTTTTATTGGTGATAATGCTACAGGAAAGACGGCTATTCTTGATGCACTAGCTATTGGTGCAGGAAGCTTTTTTTTAGGAATTGACAAAATAGACTCAGTGAATATTCATAAAGATGAAATTCGTCGTATTCTCAGAAAAGAAGGAGAAACACCAACACTAGAACCGATTTTACCAGTAGTTGTATCTTGTCAAGGTTGTTTAGATGTTACAGAGATTTCATGGACAAGAGAAATCAAAACTGATGGTGGTACTACAACCCGTGAAGGGGCAAAAAAAATATTAGAATATGCTAGAGAATTACAGCAAAAAGTTCGTGTTCAAGAACAAGATAGGGAAAAGATTATTTTGCCAGTAATTTCATATTACAGTACAGGTCGTCTTTGGGTTCAACATAGGGAAATAAAAAATCTTAAAACACTTCCTCCTGATTCTCGATTTCTAGGATATAAGAACTGTTTGACAAAATCCTATGAATTGAAAAAAATAATGCAGTGGTTTAAAACGTGGGAATTGACATCTTTACAACAAGGAAAAACTTTAGGTACTTTGTCAGGAGTTAAAGAAGCCATTAAAAGTTGTATGGAAGATTGGCAAGATGTCAAATATGACGTACTTCAAAAAGAACTGGTTGCTACTTCACAAGATGGAAGAACTTTACCCTTTAGAATGTTAAGTGATGGTGTAAAAAATATGATAGGAATGGTTGCTGATATTGCCTATCGTTGTGTTACCTTAAATCCGCAATTTGAAGGTGAAGCCGCAAAACTTACACCGGGTATTGTTTTAATTGATGAAATTGATTTACACCTACATCCTAAATGGCAACGTCGAGTTATTGAAGATTTAAAAAGAACATTTCCTAAGATTCAATTTTTCGCAACTACCCATTCACCATTAATTATTCAATCTTTAAGAGATCGAGAACTAATTGATCTAAATAATCCCGATTTAATACCAACAGCAGAATATGAAAACAAATATATAGAATATATCACAGAAAATGTGATGGGTGTTGAAAATGTAAATAGAAATGAGCGATATCAACAGATGATGGAAACGGCAGAAAGATATTATCAAATGTTAGAAAATGCCAATAATTCATCTCCAGAAGAATTAGAGAATTTAAAATCACAACTGGATGAATTAATAGAACCATATAGTGATGATGTTGCCTATCATGCTTTTTTGAAAATGAAGCGTTTAGCAAAATTAGGAGAATAATCACAGTGCGTCCAATTCAAAGAGGTAGTATACCAACTGATCCAACAACAGGTCAAAAAATTGTTTTCAGTAAACATCCAAAAGCTAAATCTTATCTTATAGAGAGAATAGGAAATTATTGTTCTTACTGCGAAAAGCGTGTTACACAACTTTTTGATGTAGAACATATTTTATCACAACATAAATATCCTCAATTAAAAACTAATTGGTATAATTTTCTACTTTTATGTAGAGTTTGTAATGATATTAAAGGACATTCTCTCATTAGGAGAAAAAACTTTTATTGGGCTGATGTAGATAATACATTCCGAATTTTTGAATATCATCCTGAAAGCGGAGATATAAACGTCAATTCCTTGCTTTCTGATGCAGAAAAAGCAATCGCAAAAAACACATTAGATTTAGTTGGCTTAGATAGAAAACCTGGACATCCTAAATATAAACCTACCTCAGCAGATTTGCGTTGGAAAGAAAGACTTGTAGCTGTAGGAATAGCTCAAGAAGCATTTTCTGATTTACAAAAAAATGATACTCCTGAAATGAGAAAACAAATAGTTCGTACTGCTCAAGGAATAGGTTTTTTCTCTGTTTGGATGACTGTATTTAAAGATGATCCTGAAATGATCAAACGGTTCATTGCAGCATTTCCGGGAACTGCTGGAGATTGTTTTGATCATGAAGGTAAGCCTATTCATCGTCCTAAAGGAAGAGTATAAACAATGAAACCTGTAATATAAAAAAGCGAAATATCTGGGTTTTGAGGATTACAAAAATTATCCATATACTCTGCTTTTACAATTAATTAGTAATTTTATTACATAAAATATTAAAAAATTATTAAAACTGTCACCGAAACAGTCTATACTGCTAAAAGCTGTTTTTAACAACTAAACATCCATGAGTACCGATAAGACCACGGAATTACCCCTTTGGGTGCAAGATAGAGAAGTAGTATTAGCCCATGATGAGGGTGTACAATGGCGAGAAGGACAAAAGCCAGACTATTCTTTTACTAATGAATATTTGCATAAAGAAAGTAAATATAATCATCCAGAAGGTTCATTAGAGGCGATCGCTCAAAATTTAGTTCGCACCTTTGAAATGGAAGCATCCCATAAACTTAACCCCGAACAATGGCTTTCTATTGTTGCGGATCAGTTTAGAATGAGTAGTAACGGTGGACCACAATACACAGCAAAGGAAGTAGTAGAACAAGGAACATACAACTTATTTATAGTTGAAAATGAGCATTATTGCCCAGCAAAGGAAACTTTTGAATCTTCATTTGAATTATTTCATAAAGCTTTTCCCAACGGCTTTTTATGGGAATTAACAGAAGTGCTTTCTGGACCTCCTAGCGTTACCTTTAAATGGAGACATTGGGGAACATTTACAGGCACATATAAAGATTATGCACCCACAGGAGAAACCATAGAAATTACAGGGATGAGTATTGCTCGCGTCACAGAAGATTTAAAAATTGAATCTTTAGAGCATTACTTTGATAATAATGCCTTTTTGCAAAAATTAACTGCTGGTGGTTGTCCATTTCATTCCTAAAATATAGGTTGGGGGTTTAGCACTGCTAAACCCCTACAAATTTAAAGTTATATATAGATTTTATTTACCATAATTTAGGTCTAATTTTAATATGAATCAACCCAATAATACATCATTAACCGAAATTCGCACCGTATTAAAACAAATCTGGGGTTATGATGATTTTCGTCCTCCACAGGGAGAAATTGTCAACAGTTTATTATCCCAAAAAGATGCTTTAATTATTATGCCCACAGGAGGGGGAAAATCCATTTGTTTTCAACTTCCTGCACTCTTAAAAACAGGATTAACTTTAGTAGTTTCTCCCTTGGTTGCATTGATGGAAAACCAAGTTGAAGAACTCAAACAACGAAATCAAAAAGCTGCACTTTTACATAGTGAACTACCTACATATCAACGTCGGGCAACATTGCAAGCTTTAGAAAAACAACAATTAAGATTATTATATTTATCACCAGAAACTTTATTCAGTCCTCCTGTGTGGGAAAGATTATCTCATCCCCAATTACAAATTAATGGTTTGATATTAGATGAAGCTCATTGTTTAGTACAATGGGGTGATACATTTCGTCCAGCTTATCGACGTTTGGGTGCTGTACGTCCAGCTTTATTAAAAACAAAACCACCGGGAACAAAAATTAGTATAGCAGCTTTTACTGCCACTGCTGATCCTGCTGCACAAAAGATAATTGCTGATGTTTTACAGTTACAAAAACCTGATAGTTATAAACTCAATCCTTATCGTGCTAATTTACATCCTAGTGTGAAAATTGCTTGGACTCCAAAAGGGAGAAAACAACAATTATTAAAATTTATTCAAAAGTATCAAAATCAAGCAGGTTTGATTTATGTGAGAACTCGTAAAGATAGCGAAGAATTAGCAGCATGGTTAACAGAATTAGGGTATAATACTGCTAGTTATCATGCGGGTTTAGGTGCTACAGAAAGACGCGCAGTAGAAGCAAGTTGGTTAAATGGAAAAATGCCGTTTGTTGTTTGTACCTGTGCTTTTGGCATGGGGATAAATAAGCCAGATGTTCGTTGGGTTGTTCATTTTCATGCACCACATTTATTATCAGAATATGTGCAGGAAATTGGACGTGCGGGAAGAGATGGAAAACCAGCGGAAGCGTTAACTTTAATAAGTGAACCGACGGGTTTTTTAGATGCTGAAGATAAACAAAGACAGCAATTTTTTGAACAACAGATGTTGAAACAACAACAAAAAGCACAACATTTAGCGAAAAAGTTACCAAAACAAGGAGAAGTAACATCTGTAATTAAACAATTTCCTGATGGTGCAACGGCGCTTTCTTTACTTCATAGTAGCGGACAACTGCAATGGCTTGATCCTTTTCATTATAAGATTTCTGCAAAGTCGGGAAGTCAGCCACAAATGCAATTACAAGCTGCTAAACAAATGAGTGAATATTTGTATAGTAAAAAATGTCGTTGGCAATTTTTGTTAGATGCTTTTGGGTTTGGGAAAGAAGCGGAAAATTGGCGTTGTGGACATTGTGATAATTGTCGGAAATAGATAGTCTATTTAATTAGGTAATTAATAAATAGTGAAAAATTTTATGATGATGTAGATGTATTAGATGGACTTTGACAACAATATTGTTTTATTGAAGCAGCGTTATCTATTTGATTTCTGAGTGTATCCATCATTCCTATTACTATTGTATGCAATTCATCGTAATCTTTTTCATCTATATCAAGATAATTACCATGAGCTATAAGATTTCTTTTTTCAAGTAATCTTTTATTTATAAATACTTCTTTTGATTCATAGAGTGAATAATCTAAACCCAGCATAGATATTATTTCTTTAAAAACTGATGCTGATAAATTAGATGTAGCAATTCTAAATTCATATTTGATCACACTTCGCTCATTTAATCTAGTCATAAAAAATTCTGCAACTTCATTATATATAGTTGCTTTTTTGGTGTCCTTAGCTTCATCTAATTGATCTTTCATTGCCAAGGCTATAAAATTATTTGCTAGTTGATTATAAGGTAGCCTTTGCATAGCAACAAATTCTATATAGTTATTACCTGATACTTTAACAAATCCTTCCCAGTGAGCATAAAGCATAGTGACCCCACTACGAAGCAATACTTTTCTTCTTCCTGATTCAAAGGATTTTGAATCAATCAAACTTTTCAATATTGAAAGCTCTTTTTTTCGCCATGCCAGTTCTTCAGATAATTTATCACTAAGCTGCTCTAAAGTTCGTATTTTCATGGCTGGAAAATCTTACGTCCCCGGGGAATTAATTTTGTCATTCTTCGCTGTGCATTTGCATTTGACCAACCTTGACTTGACACAATTGGATTTTCAGGATCTATCCAAAATTTCTTAACTTTTTCCCTTACATTGATAGATGAATTAGATAAAGTTTTGTAGTTGTAACCAATACCTAACGCGATAATTTCATAAGCTGATACTAAAAACCCTCCTAAAAACTTGTCTTTCGTGTGAGAATACCTACGAAAACTATCAATACCCATTTGTTCATTTAAAATTTCAAATGTCTTATTAAATGCCATTTCTGCTTCTGAATAATCAAAATGTGGATCTTCAGAAATTTCAATCATTTTATCTGTTAAAAATTCATTGGAATTATTGCTTATATTCCTTATTTCATCTTCTTCTAAATCCCTAAAAACTAAAAAATTTAATAATAGTTCCATATCATATTGTTCTGCAATTGATTTTTCACTTAGTCCTACACAATCTTTGAAAATTTCACTTTGACTTAATTTTTTCATCCAATGAAACATTTTCTGATTATTCATTACAAGAATGCAGTTTCTTACCTCCTGTACAGTAGCTATTGACCCTCCAGTGTTTAATCTTTGAAATAACTCATATTTTGCGTTATCATCGCTTTCTTCAAGAATAATAGTCACATCAATTTTAGCTCTTTTTATTAAAAGACGCTGATTTTGTGTTAGAGAATTTTGAGGATTATCATTATCTTCCCACTTTTTACCTGCTAGACTTGGCAAATATTTAGTACCTTCAAGAATTAATGGTGTAACACAGTTGTTATTTTCATCTTTTAGTTTTCCAATCAATTCATAGATCGTAGATAATCTGTTAAGACCATCTACAATATCCCAAACTCCATCTTCACGTTGAGCCACAAAAATTGGTGGAATAGGTATACCCAGTAAAATAGATTCTATTAACCTTGTTTTTTGGCTAGAAGTCCAGCGAAAAAAGCTTTGAAACTCAGGATGTAAATTAATTGATTCATCTTCATATAGACTGATCCATTCCCCAATAGACATTGAATAGTGATCGGATCTAATCTCTGACCTCATTTTGTCAATTTCTTCCTGAAGTCCCATGTTCTTACTCCCATTTTTAAATTTAGAAAATCTGAAAAACCAACTTTTGCAAGCTATTGATATTTAGAACCTTTTCGGGTTTGGTAAATTAGTAGTTGATTAACTCTAATTTACCATGAACAACCCTAAATTAAAACTGCCTTAAAAAGCGCAAATCGCTATTATATAAACGGCGAATATCATCAATTTGATGTAAAACCATTGCAAAACGTTCTACACCAAAACCAGCAGCAAAACCACTATAAATCTCTGGATCATAACCCACAGATTTTAATACATTGGGGTCAACCATTCCGCAACCCATGACTTCTAACCAGCGCCCATTCCACTGTAAATCAACTTCCGCAGAAGGTTCGGTAAAAGGAAAATAACTGGCGCGGAAACGAATAGGTAAATCACCAAACATCGCTTGTAAAAATATCTTTACCGTGCCTTTCAAATCTGTAAAAGTTAAACCTTCATCAACTGCTAAAAGTTCAATTTGATGGAAAACAGCCGAGTGGGTAGCGTCTACATCGTCTCTGCGGTAAACTCGACCAGGGGCAACAATTTTAAATGGTGGTTCTTCTTTTTCCATGTAGCGAATTTGCACCGAAGAAGTGTGAGTCCGCAGTAAATTCCCATCTGGTAAATAGAAAGTATCCTGCATATCACGGGCTGGGTGGTCAGGAGGGGTGTTGAGGGCTTCAAAATTGTAGTAATCTGTTTCCATCTCTGACCCTTGGGCGACGGTGTAACCCATACCGACAAAGATATCTAGAGCTTGGTCAATGATACCATTGAGGGGATGAATGCGACCTTGGGGACGGTAAATACCGGGCATAGTCACATCTAAAGTTTCCGCCTCTAGCTGTGCTTGAATTTGGGCAGTTTCTAAAGCGGTGCGTTGCTGGTCAAGACTGTTTTGTAAAGCTTCCTTAACTGTATTGGCGATCGCCCCAATTTTAGGACGTTCCTCAGCACTCATTTGTCCCATGCTGCGTAACAGCGCCCCCAGTTGACCTTTTTTGCCCAAATAGTTAACACGCAGTTCTTCCAGGCGTTCCAGGGTATCAGCAGAGGCGATCGCTGTTTCTCCTTCCTGCCGTAATGCTAAAAGTTGTTCCTCTAAATTGCTAGTCATTCGTGATTAATTATTAGTCAGGGGTCAATCAATTTTAGATTTACGATTTTGGATTTTGGATTTACTCCACCCTAAAATGTGGAGCTTGAGGATTTTAAATTGGCGTTAGCGCAGCGTAGGCAGCGCAGGGAGTATTTTGGATTAATTCTGCCCTGAAAAGGCGGAGTTTATACTGAAAATTCCCAATCCACAATCTAAAATCCAAAATCTAAAATTTTTCGGTCAGTGGTTAGTAGTCAGTAGTTAATGGCAAAATACAAACAACCAACAACTGACAAAGGACAATTAACCTTAGCAATGTGCCATAAACCAGTCAATGCCACAAGGTGAAACTTTCCTCTGTTTACAGTTTAGAAGCTATCCAGTATGAGAAAAGTTTTTTTTGCAGTTGTGACCAAAAACACTGACAACAGACTATGAACTAATTATTAATTACCAATCATCAATCATCAATCACCTCTTCCCCAATCACCAATGACCAATAACAGATGAAATTACTAATTAGCAACGATGACGGCATTTCCGCGTTAGGTATTCGCACCTTAGCCAACACCCTAGCCGAAGCAGGCCATCAAGTGAGTGTAGTTTGTCCAGATCGAGAGCGATCGGCAACCGGACACGGATTAACCTTACATCAACCAATTCGCGCTGAAATGGTTGAAGCCCTGTTTCATCCGGCTGTTAATGCTTGGGCTTGTGACGGTACACCTTCCGATTGTGTAAAATTGGCATTGTGGGCGTTACTCGATTCCCCCCCAGATTTGGTATTATCGGGAATTAACCAAGGTGCGAATTTAGGAACAGAAATTCTTTACTCTGGAACTGTTTCGGCAGCAATGGAAGGAATGATTGAAGGCATTCCTAGCATTGCTCTGAGTCTGACCAGTCATACACACAAAGACTTTCAACCAGCCGCCAAATTTGCCAAACTCTTATTAGAGCATCTGGCATCACAACCCATACCAGATTTAATGTTACTTAACGTCAACATTCCCCCAATCTCTTGGGAAGAAATAGCTGGTGTCACTCTGACTCGTCAAGGAGTGCGGCGTTATATTGATGTTTTCGACAAGCGAGTTGACCCCCGTGGCAAAACTTATTACTGGTTAACTGGAGAGGTATTAGAAGATGTAGAACCACCACCAGGGTTAAATTTACCCTCAGATATTCCTATAGATGTAGAAGTTATCCGTAAAAACTTCATTAGTATCACGCCCTTACAATACAATCTGACTTATACCAATGGACTGCATAAATTGTCTACATGGAATTTTAACTTTACTTAAATTTTTCTGTATTTACTAAGACTCTAGTCTAAATTAAAACTATTACCGTACAATTTACGCTATAAATTGAGGAGCTACATTGGGATAACTATATAGGGTTTGCTGAAAAAGTTATCTGTGAAGGACCAGTGACAGGTGCTACGCCACGGTGCTACGCGACGGTGACAGTTTCAAGAGTTGGATAGGAACGATTTTTTCTTTAAGTAGGAATTAAGTGCAAGGTTTTTCAGTTGCCACCTCATAAAAGCTTGCACTTTTTGAAAGTCAAAATAGCTAAAACCCTTTACCTGTAAAGTTCTCAGATTTATTCAGCCCTGCTTGCCTAAAGGACGGTTAAGTTTTTCCGCCAAGCTCCAAAACTTAACCTCAAGGGTTTTCAGCCTTTTTTCCTTATAAGCAGCATTTTTTTGATTTATCGCCCGTTCAGTCCAGCAACCAAAACCCATGTCTAGGATGGAGAATCAATTTACAGTGCAGTTTTGGGGCGTTAGGGGTAGTATACCCTGTCCTGGTTCACGCACGGTCCGTTATGGAGGTAATACCCCTTGTGTTGCTATGCAAGTGGGGGGTAAACGTTTGATTTTTGATTGTGGTACAGGAGTTCACGTTTTGGGACAATCTTTATTGTCCCAGATGCCTGTAAAGGGTTATATTTTCTTTACTCACTCCCATTGGGATCATCTACAGGGGTTTCCATTCTTTACTCCGGCTTTTATCAAAGGAAATAAATTTAATATCTACGGTGCGATCGCCCCCGATGGCTCAACCATTGAGCAACGTCTCAATGACCAGATGCTTCATCCCAACTTCCCTGTACCCTTGCAGATTATGCAGGCCAACTTGAATTTTTATACTGTGAAACCAGGGCAACCAATCCACATAGAGGACATCACTATCGAAACAGCACATTTAAACCATCCAGGTGAAGCTGTAGGATATCGCGTTAACTGGCGTGGTGGTGCAGCCGTTTACGTCACAGATACAGAACATTTTCCCGATAGGTTAGATGAAAATGTCCTCTGGCTCTCACGCAATGCCGATATTTTGATTTACGATTCCACCTACACAGATGAAGAATACTATTCAGCTAAATCACCAAAAATTGGTTGGGGACATTCTACTTGGCAAGAAGCGGTGAAAATAGCCCAAGCAGCCAACGTGAAAACATTGGTCATTTATCACCATGATCCTGCCCACAATGATGATTTTTTAGATAATGTGGGTAAACAAGCGGCGGAGAAATTTCCTGGTGCAATTATGGCCAGAGAGGGATTAATACTTGAGGTTCCTATATTAGATGCTTTCTCTGAATCCTTGCCTTTAGGTAAGTCATAAAATAATAGTTAGGTGACACTTAACTCTTGACAGGTGACAGAGTAAACAGTTCTTGATTGATAACCCTCATCACTGGACAACACATAACTTCCTCAAGGTGATACTTATTCAAAAATGTTAAAAAAGCTAATTTTTTAGGATAATTACTAATTTGTAATTGGTAAACAAGGTAATGGGTTAACTAATTTTGCATCCTGCACCCGTTACCCTACACCTGATCCAAGCCTCAAATACGTCTAAAAGGCAGAGGTTGGCAAACGCTGATAACGAAAATAAACTTAAAATCCCTGAATCCAAGTGCTAAATTTGTCTGAGGCTGGTTGTTTTTTTTGGGGGTGTTCTATGTGGGTTGCTGCTTCTGGCGAACAGCTACTAACACCAACTGCTGTTGCTCTTGGTAAATTTGATGGTGTTCATCTTGGTCATCAAAGAGTAATTCAACCAATTTTGCATTCAGCAGTAAGTGAAAATGGGCGGGGAAATGGGGATAAATTACCAAAATACTCACCAGATCATCCCTCTCAATTATCAACCGTACCATCATCCCCAAACCATACATATTCAACGGTTGTTACCTTTGATCCTCATCCCCAGGAGTTTTTTACCGGACAACCCCGCGCTTTGTTAACTCCACTGGATGAAAAAGTAGAACAACTGCGATCGCTAGGAGTAGAACAACTTGTATTATTACCCTTTGATAGAGAATTATCTGCTCTATCACCAGAAGATTTTGTCAAAAAAATCCTTGTCCAACAACTGCAATGTCAAAAAATCAGTGTTGGCGAAGATTTCTGTTTTGGCAAAAAACGCATGGGTAACGCCAAAGATTTGCAAATCATCGCCGCTCAGTACAATATACCTGTAACTATAGTTCCCATAGAAACTGATACAGAAAATTTTCCCAACAATACTGATAATATCCCCAATGATTTCACAGAAGATGGTCGTATTAGCACTTCCTCAATTCGCCAAAGTTTAGAAGTAGGAGATATGACAACAGCAACCCGCTTACTAGGAAGACCTTATAGTTTAACTGGTCAAGTAGTCGCAGGGCAAAAATTAGGTAGAACCATTGGTTTTCCTACTGCTAACTTGCAACTTCCAAAAGATAAATTTTTACCCCGTCTGGGAGTTTACGCTGTAAGGGTGTTTATTCACAGTGAAACCTCTGATACCACTCCTGTGGAAAAATTAGGCGTAAAATTAGGCGTGATGAATATTGGCAACCGTCCCACTGTCAACGGTACATACTCAACAGTAGAAGTACATTTGTTTGATTGGTCTAGTGATTTATACGATCAAACATTAGTAGTTGAGTTAGTAAAATTTTTACGCCCAGAACAAAAATTTGCTGATCTAGAAGCTTTGAAAACCCAAATTCAACTTGACTGCACCATAGCCAAAGAATTTTTAAATAGGACATACTGAATTTGGATGATAACTGGGGAACAATGTATATATTGGTGATTGGTGATTGGTGATTGGTGATTGGTGACTGGTGATTGGGAAGAATAAAAAATTTATTACCAATTAATTAAATTACCCATTACCCATTACCCATTACCCATTACCCATTACCAATTACCAATTACCAATTACCAATTACCCATTACCTAAAGATAATGAGAGAAAAAATTGACGCTTTAACCCAAAATCTGGCTCGTACCATTGTCGGTAAAAATGAAGCTGTGCGCTTGGTTTTAGTTGCTTTGCTTGGTGGTGGTCATGCTTTGTTAGAAGATGTACCTGGTGTTGGTAAAACCTTGCTGGCGAAATCTTTAGCGCGTTCTGTAGATGGCAAATTTCAAAGATTACAATGTACACCCGATTTACTACCAACAGATATCACAGGTACAAATATTTGGAATCCCAAAAGCGGCGAATTTTCTTTTATGCCGGGTCCTGTATTTGCTAATGTCTTATTAGCAGATGAAATTAACCGCGCTACTCCCCGTACTCAGTCAGCTTTGTTGGAAGTGATGGAAGAACATCAGGTAACAGTTGATGGTGTATCCCGTGCTGTTCCGCAACCGTTTTTTGTCATTGCAACTCAAAACCCGATTGAATATCAAGGAACATTCCCTTTACCAGAAGCACAAATGGATCGGTTTATGTTGTCCTTGAGTTTGGGTTATCCTTCGGAAACAGAAGAATTACAAATGTTGCAAAATCTTCAGCAAGGTGTACAACTGAGTGATTTACAACCTTGTATTACTTTGGAAGAAGTGACAAAATTACGGCAACTTTGTTCACAGGTAAAAGTCGAAACTTCTTTACAACAATATATTTTAGAATTAGTGCGGACTACGAGACAGGATGAAGAAATTACTTTGGGTGTTAGTCCTCGTGGTACGGTGGCATTACAAAAAGCTGCCCAAGCATTAGCTTTTATTTTAGGTAGAGAATATGCAATACCTGATGATGTGAAATTTTTAGCACCTTATGTTTTGAGTCATCGTTTAATTCCTAGAGGGGGAAGGAATGCTAAAACTATAGTCGATAGATTATTGCGATCTGTGGCGATTCCTTAAAGGTGACAGGTGACAGGTGACAGATGTAAAAGTTTGTTTTTGTATGGTCACATCTTGCACCTGTTACAACTATAATAAATTTATTGGATAAAAAGATAGTTTATAATTATGCAGAAAATTATTATTAAAAATTTCGCTGCTATTGAATATGCAGAGATTGAAGTTAAGAAAATCTTGGTTTTGATTGGTGAGCAAGCGAGTGGTAAAAGCACTATTGCTAAACTCATTTACTTTTTTAAATCCCTAAGAGATGATTTATTTAGTCAAATTTATAAGGATACACACAAAGATTATTTTGATACCCCTTCTGACCTGATATTTCCTATAAGAGATAAATTTTATGATTTTTTCGGTTCTACATTTCACTTACCTGATTTTGAAATAACATTTTATTACAGCGTCGAGCAGGATAAATACTTAACATTAACTCTGAATGAAAATAAAAGGCTGAATTCTCGCTTTAGTGAGAATTTGTTGAATGAAGACTTTAAAGCTTCTGCCACTCAGATTAAAAAACTATTCCAACAGAATATAAGTACAAATAATATTTATGAGCAATTGGCTTATGAACAAAATAAGATGAAATATGTTCAAATACTTTCTACACTATTAAATGATTTTTTTGAAACATATCAGACAGATTTATTATTTGTAATTGCAGGTAGGAATGCCACAGTAAGCTATTCTGATTTTTTGGAAAAAAATCTGTTTGCAAGTGTTCAAACCAAAATATTCACTTTTACCATAATTCTATTTATGCCTAGTATACTTAAACCTAAACCTAAATCATCCCACAAAAAACTCAAACGCCAACTGCTGATCGTGATGCTGATTATTTTCGGTTGGAGTCTTGCCATAGGATTTATACTAGGTTTAGCTACCAGCACCAGCGCAGCAAAACCCCCAGAAATTGGTACAGTGGACGTAGTACCCGCACAATACCAATTAGGAAAAGAATTATATATAGAAAACTGCTCAACCTGTCATTTAGCTTTACCACCAGAGGTATTTCCTACCCAAACCTGGAAAAATCTTTTTCAAGACTCCCAGCATTATGGCGCAACAATTACTCCTTTGGTAGATCCACAACGCTTTTTAGTCTGGAAATATGTTTCTACCTTTTCCCGTGTGCAACTAGAAGACGAAAACACACCCTATCGCCTCAATAGATCCCGTTATTTTAAAGCTTTACATCCTGGTGTAGAATTACCAAATCCTGTAACAATGGGTAGTTGTGTTAGTTGTCATCCTGGTGCAAATGAGTATAATTTCCGCAAACTGACACCAGAAAACAATTAAAAATTAAAAATTAAAAGTTCAAAATTACAGGAAAATTAAAGAACTTTGGTAGGGTGCATCATATTGCATAAATAGTGTAAATAAACTGATTGTTGATGTCTGACGCACTCTAAAACTGAAAAATTCAACCCAGTTGGCGATCGCCTGTTATGATACCATGAAGAAACTTTAATTATAGAATATAAGTTGAAACCAATCATCAAAATTTAGGTGATTGGGATGTTTTCATTTGGTTTTTGAGTTAATTTTGTTTTCTCAGCCATTTATCAGCCAAAAGGCTGGGTTGGTTTAAATGTTTATAATCATATAGCCAAACCTTTAATTTCCATTCCCCTTGTTCTAGTTCTATAAACTGCCATGCTAAAACTATTGTTGGGCGATCCCAACGCTCGTAAACTAAAAAAATACCAGCCTTACATTACAGAAATTAATCTCTTAGAGGAAGAAATTAAAGCACTCTCGGATGATGAGTTAAGAAGTAAAACTACTGAGTTTAAACAACGTCTATCTAAAGGTGAAACCCTTGATGATATTCTGCCAGAGGCTTTTACAGTAGTTAGAGAATCTGCTCGCCGGGTGTTAGGATTGCGACACTTTGATGTCCAGCTACTCGGTGGTACTATTCTCCATACTGGGCAAATTGCCGAAATGAAAACCGGTGAGGGTAAAACCTTGGTGGCCACCTTACCGAGTTATTTAAATGCCCTCACGGGTAAAGGTGTTCACGTTATTACAGTGAACGATTACCTGGCACGTCGGGACGCGGAATGGATGGGACAGGTTCACCGCTTCTTGGGTTTAAGTGTGGGTCTGATTCAAGCTAACATGAGTCCCACAGAACGGAAGAAAAACTATGACTGTGATATTACTTATGTAACTAACAGTGAAATCGGTTTTGACTACCTGCGGGATAATATGGCCACTTCTATGGCTGAGGTGGTGCAGCGTCCGTTTAATTATTGCGTTATTGACGAAGTAGATTCTATTCTCATTGATGAAGCACGGACACCGCTGATTATTTCTGGTCAGGTAGAAAGACCAACTGCAAAATACCTACAAGCGGCGGAAATTGCTTTCACTCTTAAAAAAGATGAACATTACGAAGTAGATGAGAAGGCGCGTAATGTACTATTAACTGATGAAGGTTTTGCAGAGGCGGAAAACCTGTTAAATGTAACTGATCTGTTTGATCCGGAAAATCCTTGGGCGCATTTTGTGTTTAATGCGATTAAGGCTAAAGAATTATTCCTCAAAGACGTGAATTATATTGTCCGTAATGGGGAAGTGGTGATCGTTGATGAATTTACCGGTCGGGTATTACCGGGACGACGTTGGAGTGATGGTTTACACCAAGCCATTGAAGCTAAAGAACACGTAGATATTCAGCCAGAAACCCAAACTTTGGCAACTATCACTTATCAAAACCTGTTTTTGCTGTATCCCAAGTTGGGGGGAATGACAGGAACAGCGAAGACGGAAGAGGTAGAATTTGAAAAGATTTATAAGTTGGAAGTAACCATTATTCCTACCAACCGGGTGAGAAAACGCCAAGATTTATCGGATATGGTGTTTAAAACGGAAATGGGTAAATGGCGGGCGATCGCTAGAGAATGTGCGGAAATGCACGAAAATGGTAGACCTGTGTTAGTAGGTACAACCAGCGTGGAAAAATCCGAACTTCTCAGCCGACTGCTGAAGGAAATAGATATTCCCCATGAGTTGCTGAACGCTAGACCAGAAAACGTAGAACGGGAAGCGGAAATTATCGCCCAAGCTGGACGCAGAGGGGCTGTAACTATCGCTACCAACATGGCAGGACGGGGTACAGATATCATCTTGGGTGGTAACTCCGAATATATGGCGCGGTTAAAACTGCGGGAATATTTTATGCCCCGGATCGTTAGCCCAGAAGATGAAGATACTTTTGGTCTTCAAAGGGCTTCTGGACTGCCTACCGGTCACGGTGGAGGACAGGGTTTTGTGCCTGGGAAAAAGGTGAAAACTTGGCGTGCTTCCCCGGAAATTTTCCCCACTCAGATATCAAAGGAAACAGAACAACTGTTAAAAGAAGCGGTGGAAGTGGCGGTAAAAGCTTACGGTGAAAGAAGTTTACCGGAGTTGGAAGCGGAAGAAAAAATCGCTGTAGCTGCGGAAAAAGCACCGACTGATGATCCTGTGATTCAGAAATTGCGGGAAGCTTACCAGCGCATTAAGCATGAGTATGAAGAGTTTACCAGCACTGAGCATGATGACGTGGTAAGTCGTGGCGGTTTGCACGTGATTGGCACTGAACGTCATGAATCACGACGCATTGATAACCAGTTGCGCGGACGGGCGGGCAGACAAGGCGACCCTGGTACAACGAGATTTTTCCTGAGTTTAGAGGATAACTTGTTAAGGATCTTTGGAGGCGATCGCGTTGCAGGTTTAATGAATGCGTTCCAAGTAGAAGAAGATATGCCTATTGAGTCAGGTATGTTAACCCGCAGTTTGGAAGGCGCACAGAAGAAAGTTGAAACCTATTACTATGACATCCGTAAACAGGTGTTTGAGTATGACGAAGTAATGAATAACCAACGTCGTGCTATTTATGCGGAACGTCGCCGGGTGTTGGAAGGTCAAGACCTCAAAGAACAGGTGATTAAATACGCTGAAAAAACGATGGATGACATCGTTGATTATTACATCAACCCTGATTTACCTTCGGAAGAATGGGAGTTAGAGAAGTTGGTGGATAAGGTGAAGGAGTTTGTTTACCTGTTGGCGGATATGCAGTCTAGTCAGTTGGAGGATATGGGAGTTCCAGAAATTAAGGCTTTCCTCCATGAACAAGCGCGGATAGCTTATGATATTAAGGAAGCGCAAATTGATCAGATTCAACCGGGTTTGATGCGTCAAGCGGAACGGTTTTTTATTCTCCAACGCATAGATACTTTGTGGAGGGAACATTTGCAACAAATGGATGCTTTGCGGGAGTCGGTTGGTTTGCGTGGTTATGGGCAAAAAGATCCTCTGATTGAGTACAAGAGTGAGGGTTATGAGTTGTTCTTGGATATGATGGTGAATATCCGTAGAGATGTGGTTTATTCGCTGTTTATGTTCCAGCCTCAGCCACAACCTACGGTGCAGACTTCGGAGATGGTTTAGGTTTTTTTCACGCAGAGACGCGGAGAGAGAGTTTCTTTCTGCGTCTTTTGTTTTAGGATGATTGAACCACGAAGGCACGAAGGACACGAAGGAAGAGCAGGAAGAATAAGGGACTTCCAATTAAAAAAATATTCCACCGTTTTGCAAGCAGGGGAGCAGGGAGCAGGGGGAGAAACAGTCGTTTTGATTCCAAAATATTGAATAATTTATTTTTTGGAGATCCCTAAAAAAATATTATATCTGTTGTAGTATTAAATCTGTTGTAATATTTAAAACTATAGAGGCATTTATATGGAGTATATTTAACCATAAGTATTATTTACAAGGTCGTAAAAATTTGTCAGTTCTAGCCCACATTCCGCACTTCAAAAAGTAGCATAAGTAAACTACTTCAGGGGGCGACAAGCAAAGTGAAACCAAGACAGGCAAAGGGTTACAGATGATAGACTCTCTGAAAAAAGTTGGTGCTTATTGACAATAATGTGAGGTTATTAAGCAGTTATCTAGAGGGTGCAGTTTGATGGTAGAAAAGAATGGTCTCGTCAAAATAACAAGACCACAAAAATAAATGCTACCATCATTTTATCAAGAAATCCTCGAAAAATACCTGAGCAACAGACAGTTCATCACCCTAAAAATGCTGGTGTGGGTACTTCAAACACAGAAAGAAGTCAGAATAGAAAGATTGGCTGCTAATCTACCCTTACCAATACAAGAAAATAGCCGTCGTCGTCATATACAAAGATTTTTGAACTCTAATAAGTTGAGTGTAGTGTTGTTATGGTTTCCAATTATTACAGCCATTTTAGCACGATTCTTTAAACCGCTCTCCCAATTGGTAATTGCTATAGACAGAACGCAATGGAAAAACAATAACATTTTGATGGCAAGTGTAATTTATCAAAAAAGAGCATTACCAATATATTGGTGTCTGCTAGATAAAGAAGGTTGCAGTAACCTCCAGGAACAACAAAAAGTATTACGTCCGGTAATTAGGTTATTGAAAAATTATCAATTAGTCATTATTGGCGATAGGGAATTTCATGGTGCTGAATTAAGAAAATGGTTACAAGGTCAGGGTTTGAAGTATATCTTCAGACAGAAAAAAGATACCACATTTCAAGAAAAAAGACAAAAATTCCAACCATTGAGTACAATTCCAATTTATCCGGGAGGTCGGAGATTTTATGAAAATGTTAATCTCACACAGGAGAAAGGTTTTGGTCGTTGTAATTTAGCCGTTTATTGGAAACGAAAGTATCGCGGTAAGCAAGAATTAGAACCTTGGTATTTATCAACTAATCTCACAGATATATCAACAACTATCAAAATATATAGCCAACGTTTTGGGATTGAGGCTATGTTTAAAGATTGTAAAACTGGGGGTTATAATTTAGAAGGTTCTCAGGCTTCTCCTGATAGACTTGTGCGGATAATTTTATTGATTGCTTTAGCAATGACTTCTGCATGGTTACAAGGTAAAAAAACTCAATCTCAAAGACAACAATCTTATGTTTGTCGGATGAGTGAACATCAAAGAACTAGAAGAAGACATAGTGATTTTTGGATAGGTTTGTATGGTTCTAGTTGGATAGTTTCTATGAATGAGTGTCAAGAATTGGTCTTGGAGATGATGGCGTTAGTTCGCAATAAGATGCCATTTTATCAGCAGGGTATGAGGGCTGTGATCCTTATCCAGCAACCTCTTTAACTCCTTTGTCGCCCCCTCAAGTAAACTACTTGAGGGGGCGACAAGCAAGGTGAAACCAAGACAGGCAAAGGGTTACAGATGATAGACTCTCTGAAAAAAGTTGGTGCTTATTGACAATAATGTGAGGTTATTAAGCAGCTATCTAGAGGGTGCAGTTTGATGGTAGAAAAGAATGGTCTCGTCAAAATAACAAGACCACAAAAATAAATGCTACCATCATTTTATCAAGAAATCCTCGAAAAATACCTGAGCAACAGACAGTTCATCACCCTAAAAATGCTGGTGTGGGTACTTCAAACACAGAAAGAAGTCAGAATAGAAAGATTGGCTGCTAATCTACCCTTACCAATACAAGAAAATAGCCGTCGTCGTCATATACAAAGATTTTTGAACTCTAATAAGTTGAGTGTAGTGTTGTTATGGTTTCCAATTATTACAGCCATTTTAGCACGATTCTTTAAACCGCTCTCCCAATTGGTAATTGCTATAGACAGAACGCAATGGAAAAACAATAACATTTTGATGGCAAGTGTAATTTATCAAAAAAGAGCATTACCAATATATTGGTGTCTGCTAGATAAAGAAGGTTGCAGTAACCTCCAGGAACAACAAAAAGTATTACGTCCGGTAATTAGGTTATTGAAAAATTATCAATTAGTCATTATTGGCGATAGGGAATTTCATGGTGCTGAATTAAGAAAATGGTTACAAGGTCAGGGTTTGAAGTATATCTTCAGACAGAAAAAAGATACCACATTTCGAGAAAAAAGACAAAAATTCCAACCATTGAGTACAATTCCAATTTATCCGGGAGGTCGGAGATTTTATGAAAATGTTAATCTCACACAGGAGAAAGGTTTTGGTCGTTGTAATTTAGCCGTTTATTGGAAACGAAAGTATCGCGGTAAGCAAGAATTAGAACCTTGGTATTTATCAACTAATCTCACAGATATATCAACAACTATCAAAATATATAGCCAACGTTTTGGGATTGAGGCTATGTTTAAAGATTGTAAAACTGGGGGTTATAATTTAGAAGGTTCTCAGGCTTCTCCTGATAGACTTGTGCGGATAATTTTATTGATTGCTTTAGCAATGACTTCTGCATGGTTACAAGGTAAAAAAACTCAATCTCAAAGACAACAATCTTATGTTTGTCGGATGAGTGAACATCAAAGAACTAGAAGAAGACATAGTGATTTTTGGATAGGTTTGTATGGTTCTAGTTGGATAGTTTCTATGAATGAGTGTCAAGAATTGGTCTTGGAGATGATGGCGTTAGTTCGCAATAAGATGCCATTTTATCAGCAGGGTATGAGGGCTGTGATCCTTATCCAGCAACCTCTTTAACTCCTTTGTCGCCCCCTCAATATTTGATATATGATGAGAGACTTTTAAAACATCCAGCAGAACCAAAACCCCAATTTTGACTACATTATTCCATTTCCTCGATATCTCGTAATACTGCCTTTATCATTGCTCTAAAATTACCATAGAAAAAATCTCAGGGTTTGGTCAAACATTTTTTCAGGTTTTCAATGATTCTGAAAAATGCTCAACTTTTCCTCCTGACTTTTGTAGGGTTTGACCATTACCAAACCCCTAAGACGGCCAAATTATTTTTGGGGTGTTACCTCACCAAATTTAATCACCAAGGCGAGCGCAATACTCACTACTAAAATTAAAGTCATACTTAAAGCAGAACCAAAACCCCAATTTTGAGTAGCACCAAGAAACTGATTATAAACCAACCTTGCAGCAGTCATACTAGAAGCACCACCCAATAATTCTGGATCAATAAAATCTCCCAATGCTGTAATCAATACCAACAAAGAACCAGCAGCAATACCGGGAAAAACTTGCGGTACTGTCACTCTCAAAAAAGTTTGTACTGGGTTTGCACCCAAATCAGCAGCAGCTTCTAATAAACGTCGATCTAATTTTTCTAAAGAAGCATACAATACTAAAACCATGTAAGGTAATAAACTGTAACTCATGCCAATTAAAACTGCTGGAGTCCGGTTCAACAATTCCAAAGCTGGTAAACCTATACTGGTAAGTAAACTATTTAATAATCCAGTAGGACGGAGAATAGTAATCCAAGCATAAGAACGTAGTAAAGAAGAAGTCCATAAAGGCAAAATAAAGCCTAATAATAATAAATTTCGCCAGCGTTTTGGTGACATTTGAGCAATCCAATAAGCCACCGGAAAACCCACAATTAAACAAATAATTGTTGTGTTAACTGCCAAAAACAGGGAGTTGAAAATGACTCGTAAATAAAGCGGTTCTAAAATACGAATATAGTTATCAATACCATTAGGATTGACAAGATCACCTGGTCGGATATCCTTAACTAAACTCAATTGTAAAATTATTAATGTGGGCAGCAACAATAAGAGTAATAACCAAATACCCGATGGTGCAAGTAAGGATAAAGGAGGCAACCATTGGAAAGGATGACGATATAATTGTGGTGGTTTTTTAGCAATATTGCTAGGGGATGCTACGGGAGATTTAGGAAGTTGAATAGACACAGCCTGATACCAATTTTTAGATTTTAGATTTTCTATCTTATTTCTATCTTATCTGTTTGGGCTGGTAATTGGTAATTGGTAATTGGTAATTGGAACAAATCAATTAACAGCCATTATTTTAGGTAGCTTACGCCAGTAATTGAGTCCAATATCGCTCATAAACTGCTTCAAAATCACCTACAGGAGTGAGGCGTTCACATTTGTTTAAAATTGATTCAGGAGGAAATAAGCTAGTATTATTTTGAATTTCTTTTGGTAATTGTTCAAATCCTGCACGATTAGGAGTAGCAATTTTCAATCTTTTGCTGATTTCGGCAGCTACATCAGGTTGCAGAAGGAAGTTAATCCAACTATAAGCACCAGGAATATTAGGCGCTGTTTTGGGAATAACAATAGTATCTGTCCAGAGAGAAGAACCACTGCGAGGAATTACATATTTAAGTTTAGGATTTTCCTTGGATATCTTCACGCCATCGGCAGAATAACACATAGCTAATAATAAATCTCCTGCCAGAATTTGGTTTTGCCAAGCATCAGTATCAAAAGCAGCGATCGCTGGTTTTAATGACCGCAATTTTTCATAAGCTGCGTGAATTTCTGTGGCATTTTGCGAATTATAAGAATAACCGAGCATTTTTAATGTTGCTCCTATCACCTCCCGCACATCATTTAATAAAGTCATTCGCTTATAAAGTTGCTGTTGATTTTGCCAAAGATACTCCCAATCTTCAGGGGGAGTTTTCAGCTTTTCCGAGTTATAGATGAATCCCGTTGTTCCCCAATTAAAAGGTAAACTATAACGGTTATTCGGGTCATAAGTAGGATTCTGAAATTGAGGAAATAAATTTTCTAACCCTATTAAACGCTCGTGATTAATTTCTGCTAATAATTTTTTTTCTACCATCTTCTGTACCATATAATCAGATGGATAGATAACGCTATAACGAGCACCTCCTCCAGTTTGGAATTTAGCCAGCATCACATCGTTAGAATCAAACACATCTGCCAAAACTTTGATGCCGGTTTGGGTAGTAAAGATAGATAGTAATTCTTGATCAGTATATTGACTCCATGTATATAGATACAATTCATCACTTTTACTTTTCCCAGAAACTGAACCAGTATAATTATTGGCGCTGACATTAGCTAATCTCCAGCCACAACTACTTAAAGACAAGCTAGAAAGCAACACCATTTTTTTGATAAATTCCCTTCTCCTGGTTATTTTCATCATCATGGTTTATTGTTGATTCACCTTTGATGTTTGACTAATAGCTAAACAGTCAGTTTCTGCCCACCAAATGTAAATAGGTCTGTTCCTGTCCGGTAAACTACCAAAGGTGTTAGGTTGTAAAACATTAACATTAATGCCATTGGCTAATTCCACGACATAATTAACATGAGTACCCAAATACATAACATTAACTAACCGACCTTCAAAGCAGTTTGTGGGTAGATTGGGATGATAAAGGGAAATCTGAATTTTCTCAGGACGCACACTTAAAACTACCGCCTGTAATAATTCCCAGGGTGTATCTTTTGTACGAGAAGCAACAATAGAAAATCCGGTTTTAGTCAAAACTTTAACATACTCGGCATCAATAGTAGTAATTTCGCCGCTAAATAAATTGGTATCACCAATAAAATCCGCAACAAAAGCAGTTTGCGGACGTTCGTAAATGGCGCTAGGAGTACCAACTTGTTCAATTTTGCCCTGATTCATCACTGCAATTCGATCAGATAAACTGAGTGCTTCCTCCTGATCGTGAGTCACCATAATAAAAGTCAATCCTAACTCTTTATGGATGTTGCATAACTCAACCTGCATTTCCTTCCGCAGTTTTAAATCTAAAGCTCCCAAAGGTTCATCTAAGAGTAAAACAGCGGGACGGTTAACCAAAGCTCTAGCTAAAGCAACTCGTTGTTGTTGACCACCAGAAAGCTGAAAAGGAAAGCGCGATCGCAAACTTTCCATTTTCACCAGTTTTAAAGCTTCCGTTACCCTGCTATTAATTTCTGATGGAGATAATTTTTTTAACCGCAGTCCAAAAGCAATGTTTTCCCACACATTCAAGTGATTAAACAGAGCATAGCTTTGAAATACAGTATTCACAGGTCTTTGGTAAGGAGGTACATGAGTCATTGACTTTCCTTGAATCAACAACTTACCTGCATCAACTCTTTCAAAGCCAGCAATTAACCGTAAGATGGTTGTCTTACCACAACCAGAAGGTCCTAAAATACTAAAGAACTCTCCCTGTCTCACATCTAAGTCCACACCATGTACTGCTGGTTCTTGGTTGAAAAACTTGAAGACGTTCCGCAGTTCAACATCCAGTGGCTGAAAATTAGTTACACCCCTCTGAGTTTGCATCACAGTTTGAGCCATAGTCTTCAGTAGAATGCCTTGATTTTGTGAAACCTGGTTAGCTATGTAGGCTATGAAATAGACTACAAATCAGACTTTTGTTTATTGTATCTGGCAACAACACCCTTGTTAAAAATATACTTATTAAAAATATAAACCCAATACTTGCCATTGTTTTGAACTCGATGCCGGATAGCGACTAAAAGCATTGTTTACAGATAATATAAATTTCATACTTCCTTATTAATCTTATGGCTATATTACCACCACTACTGAGTAATCAAAAAAATACTCGCACAGTTGGGCGCGGTTCCCAGTCACTATTCTTAATACTATTCACTTTGCTGATGACATCGGGAATAGGCGCTCGTTTAGCTTATTTACAAATCGTTGAAGGTCCAAAACTCCGGCAAAGGGCAGAGTCTAACCGGATTCGCATGATTCCCAAACAACCGGAAAGAGGCAACATTTTTGACCGTAATGGCAAACTGTTAGCTACTACTCGTTATCCTCACTCTGTTCACCTGTGGCCAATGGCACATACCAAGCCCTCCTGGTCAGTTGTCGGTTCGCGTCTGTCCCAAATCCTCGATATTCCGCAAGAGGAAATGGAACAGAAACTAGAAAAAGCTGGAGCTAATTCTTCTTCTCTGATTCGTATTGCTCGTGACTTAAATGAAGCCCAAGTCACAGCCTTAAAGGAATATGAAAACGAGCTACCAAATGTGGAAATAAATACGGAAGCAGTACGTTATTATCCTGATGGTAGACAATTAGCGCATATACTTGGCTATACCCGCGAACTCACAGCAGAACAGCTAAAAAAACGCAAATCAGAAGGCTATCGTCTCGGTGATGTCATTGGCCAAATGGGTGTAGAAAAAGCTTATGAAAAAACCCTTAGAGGTGAATGGGGTGGTCAGCAGGTAGAAGTCGATGGTGCTGGCAGACCGCTGCGAGTATTGGGAGAAAAACAGGCAAAAGCTGGTAACGATTTACACTTAACTATAGATTTAGATATCCAAAAAGCAGCGGAAAAAGCTTTAGGTAGACGTAATGGGGCAATCGTAGCACTTAACCCTAACAACGGTGAAGTTTTAGCGATGGTATCCCATCCTACTTTTGACCCGAATATTTTTTCTAAACAAAGACTTTCTCAAAAAGATTGGGAAAGCGTGCAAGGTGAAGAACATCCTTTAGTAAATCGGGCTTTAAGTGCTTTTCCCCCAGCTAGTACCTTTAAAATTGTCACTAACACAGCAGGTATAGAATCAGGTAAATTTTCTCCTAATGTGATTCTACCAACCTATCCTTATTTGGTTATCGGTGGCACAAGATTTGGTGAATGGAATCATGCGGGATTTGGTCCATTAGGTTTTGTAGGCGCAATGCAATGGAGTAGTGATACTTTCTTTTATCAAATTGGTAAAGGTATCGGTGGTCCTACTTTGATTGAATGGACTCGTAAATATGGCTTTGGTGAAAAAACTGGTTTTGATTTTGTCACAGAAGAAGCAAAAGGTTTAGTTCCTGATGACAACTGGAAGCGCAAAGCCTGGAAAATGCCTTGGACTATAGGCGACACTATTAATATGACTATTGGCCAAGGTGCTTTATTGACTACACCTCTACAAGTGGCTGTAATGTTTGCTGTACCGGCTAATGGTGGTTATCGAGTCCAGCCACATCTGCTTAAAGACGATGGAGACGCAAAAAAATGGCGCGAATCTCTGAATATGAAACCAGTAACTATTAAAGTTCTTCGTGAGGGATTGCGAAAAGTTGTATCTGAGGGTACGGGTAAAGTTTTGAATCAACCAACTCTTCCCCCAGTAGCCGGTAAAAGTGGTACAGCAGAAGCTTGGAATCGTCGTGGAATCAAACAAAATCATGCTTGGTTTGGTGCTTATGCACCTGCTGATAAACCAGAAATCTTGGTTGTGGCTTTTGGAGAACATTCTGGTGGTGGTGGTGGTAGTGTGGCCGCACCAATGATTTTAGAAATTATGGAGGATTATTTTGCCCGCAAGTATCCAGGGAAGTATAAAAAAGGTAATAGGTAATAGGTAATTGGTAATTGGTAATTGGTAATTGGGAAATATAAAATTGATTACCCAGTCACCAGTCACCAGTCACCTACTAATATATCCCCATTTACCACCCACATTCACTAATGCTAAACCCTGAGAAAAAGGTTTTGCAAAATCAAATTCTGGGTAAATTATAAACTCAGCCAATTTATTAATATATCCCCATTTACCGTTAATTTTTGCAGGTGCTAATCCTTCTGCAAAAATACCCACTTCTTCAAATTGTGGCTGGATCACAAAGTAACCAGTTTGATTAATATATCCCCATTGATTACTAACTTTCACTGCGGCTACACCATTTGCAAAACTATCGGCATCATCAAAATTAAAGGAAATGATAGTTCTATTACTATTATCAATATATCCCCATTTATTCGTTTCTGGTATTTTGACTGCTGCTAGATTGTGAGAAAATGATTTGGCTTCTACAAATTTTGCAGGAATTGTAAATTGTCCTTTTTCATCAATTGTTTTGGCTACATATCCCCAAAAATTCCCCACTTTGACGGCTGCCATGTTTTCAGAAAAGGATCTTGCGTCATCAAATTTGATATCTGTAATAAGGTTGCCATTCATATCAATAAAACCGTATTTATCTTTAAGTTTGACTACTGCTGATCCTTCATAAAATGGTGCAGCACTATCATATTCAATGCGCCCTATTAGCTTACCTTGTTTATCAATATAACCCCATTTTTCACCAATTCTGACTGCGGCTATACCTTGAGAAAAAGCCTCAATTTTATCAAATAAATTTAATGAAAACTGGGGATCTGGATCAATTTCTTTATTAGTAGATAGATTGATGTAGTTATAGGGATTTAGTCTTTGTTGGGTAAAAATGCTATTTTTACTTTTAATTTCTCTGATGTCAAATTTTCCTGGCGCTTGAGAATAAACAGTAGATTGCAGTCTTTTAGCTAAAAGCTCATCATTTTGCTTTAAACCTTCATAGAAAAATAAAACTTCCCCTTGAATACCAAGTTGTCTGTTAGTTTCTATGACTGTAATTAATTCTTCTGGTTTAACCATATAATATGGTTTTTTTCTATAAATAGTAATACCTGGAATTAGTTGTGATAGTTGTTCTTGGGTAAATTGTGATTGAGAAATTCGGGTAATTTCCGATTGATAAGCTTTAATATCTTCTCTATAAACTTGGGGATGAATTAAATCTACTAATCGCCAGTTAACCCAGGTGACTGAATCTTGTAAATAGTTTTCATAACCCCAACGGAAAACACTTGGAGACATGGAAATGATTAAATCGGGATTTACTTTAATTATTTCTCTGTGAAAACGATTGAAAAAATGGGATAAAATATCTGCTCTCCATTTTAACCAATCAGGATCTTTAAAGTTGTTTGGAGGTTGAGGCTGAAATTCTTGTTGATAACGTGCAAGAGTTTTAGCATCATAACCGCCTTCACTGGGTAAAGCAATGAAGTGATCATCTCCTTGAATCCCAGCAATCTCATATTTTTTGATAACTTCTAAAAATAAACTTAATATAAATTCTTGAACTTGAATATCTAGGGAATTTAACCAGCAAAATTCATTTTTAATTAGCTCATTGTTAAATATATCACGAGCAACCCAATCTTTTTCGTTTGCAATAATGTTAAATTTGGATCTCTTGGCTACATGAGAACTCATAAAACCGTATTCAAACCAAGGAATAACCGCGATGTCAACTTTTTTGGCTTCTTCAATTATTTCTTGTAAAGGATCTCGCTTTTTATCTTCACCATCAAAGCGAGGATTGATTTCTATGTTTATTAGTTTTTTCATTACTTGACTACGATAGATGGTTAAACCGTTATTCCAAACAACGGGAAAAACAACGTTAAATCCTGTTTTGGCGAGAAATTCCATTGCTTCTTGGATATTTTCTCTTTTGTCTAACACATTACTGTCTGTAACCGTGATCCAAATACCGCGAATTTCCATAGTTCAATTTTAGTTTTTAAATAAGGAGTCAGGAGTCAGGAGAGGAAAATTTGAGATTTTGGATTTTCCAAGATATATTTACTAAGTTGATAAACCTTTAATTTGCATAAACAGGGCGGGCAGGATGCCCACCCCACAAGAGTTTTAATTGGAGATAGTATGCAAGTTAAATGTTCAACATCTAACAACAATTTTCAACCTGAAAGCTGAAAGCTGATAGCTAATTACTGATTCCTAAATAATGCTAATCCTTCAGAAAAAGTATTTGCTTCTTTTAGTGTTGGAGGAATGATAAATTTTCCGGTTTTGTCGATATAACCCCATTGATTATCTTTCTGTACTCTTGCTAATTCTGCCACAAAAGGATCGGCGGTATCAAATTGTGGGGGAATCACAAATAATTCTAAACCGGGAATATATTTGTAAGGTACAGTAGAAATTTCTAATACTTGACAAATAAAGGCTGCTATTTCGCCTCTGGTGGCGTTGATGTTGGGTTGTAAACGTTGGATGTCTGGGTAGTTAACAACGATGCGTTTTTGTGTGGCAGCAGCGATCGCATTTATAGCATAACTAGGAATTTGTCCAAAATCATTGTAATATTTTTTTAAGGTGGCGATCGCATCTCCTGTAACTTGATAACCTAACCC
The DNA here is from genome assembly GCF_019598945.1 of Sphaerospermopsis torques-reginae ITEP-024. Classification (NCBI taxonomy): domain Bacteria; kingdom Bacillati; phylum Cyanobacteriota; class Cyanophyceae; order Nostocales; family Aphanizomenonaceae; genus Sphaerospermopsis; species Sphaerospermopsis torques-reginae. The sequence continues at coordinate 1,288,966 of NZ_CP080598.1, forward strand.
GGAAACTAAAGCTGTTAAAGCTTGTACACGGGGAATTGCTTGATTAGGTTTAAAGGTACGATTGGGATATCCTGAGAGATAACCTGTTTGATATGCTGAGGCGATCGCATTTACCGCCCAATGATTAACGGGTACATCTGTAAATTTAATTGCTGGGCGAGATGAGGGATTTTTGGGTAAACCTGTATACACAATGGCTGCAAATTCCGCACGGGTAACAGGTGCATCGGGGCGAAATGTGCCATCTGGATAACCTTTGAGGATATTTTTTGCCGCAGCAGTAAGAATAGATGCTTTTGCCCAGTGGTTTTCTATATCTGTGAACATAAGGAAATAGGTGACTGGTGACAGGTGACAGGTGACTGGTGACAGGTGACTGGTGACTGGTGACAAGATAAGATCCCCGACTTCTTTTATTATCGTGTTAATAATTTAGGATTAATAATTTAGGAATTGATCTCAGATGTCAGGGATCTGGGTATCAGTTTAGTTTATTTTTCCCAAAAAGCATCAGTTAATAAACTATCTATATCTTCGGGAAAAGGACAGTTTTCAGGAAAAACAATACTGGGATAGATATCTTGAACATCTGATAAAGCATCTTCCCATGTTTCTGGGAAAATTTCTGTAAAATAGTTTTTTAAACTGGGTGAGACTTTTACTAAACGTCGAATTTGCTTTCTTTGTTCCTTAATGGTTAATTCCCAACCACGATTATCATAAACACTATTTACATAACACCGTTTTAATAAATGTTCTAGTAAAACTTCTAAGCGATTTTGTAATGCTTGTTTTTCACTACGCCCCAAGGCCGATATCTCCTCTTGAATATGCACCCAGTCAATGGCATCTAAAGCCTGATTTTGAATAGTTTTTGCTTGTTGTTCTGTCCAGAGAACAAAATCCTGTTCATAGAGTGAATTATTCATAAATAAAAACCTAGCAATAACCATCACATACTATTTATAGCAAGTGACTGGTGATTGGTGACTGGTGACTAGGTTATTAATCTTCCCCTGCCTACTGACTACTGTACAGGTTTGACATTTCTGGCTTTGTAGAAAGTTTCTAAACTATGGCGATCGCCTACAAACCTCCAATGCCAAGGTTCATAACTCACACCTTGAGTATTATCTTGAGGAAAGGACAACTCAAAACCAAAACGAGCAGCGTTAGCTTCTAACCATTGATAGGCTTTGGTATTTTCAAAAGTAGTTTGTAAATTTGTTGCTGGTACTGCCCCATCTCCTATATCTACGGCATAGCCAGTATGATGTTCACTATGACCTGGAGGGGCGCTCAGTGCTGCTCTTTCGGCGGGGGTTTGATTACGTTGAGCGCCAATAGTAAAAAATAACTGTTCCTGTTCTTTCACGGAACGAAAACCAGAAATAGGCACTAAAATTACACCCGCGCTGCGTGCTGCTTGTGCCATCGCTTGAAATCTTTGGGCGGCCGCTTGTCGCAATCTAATCCGTCCATCGGCTGTAATTGGTAACAATTCTGACTCTGGTGCTTCAGGATAAGCCAAATGTCCCAACACTACATCATTGTTAGCTGCTGGAGTTTTTATTGGTGTAGGTGTAGAAACAACAGGTGTTGATTGAGAATCAGCATTATTTTTAGGTGCTGTAATAAAAAATAAAAAACCACTACCTACAGCCATCACCACAAATCCGACTATTCCCCCAATCATTAAAACTAGCGGTTGTACGCGCATCTGAGATCCACTATCAGGAGTATCGCGCAAAGCTGCTGGAATATCATCACCTGGTGATGGTGATGAGTTTTGGGGTTTTCCTGGAAATCCAGCGTTTTTCAAGAGTCCACTCCTGTTTAATATAAGATTTTGGATTTTAGATTTTGGATTTTGGATTTTAGATTTTAGATTGGTAAATAAGGTATAACATTTAAACGTAACAATTCAGGAGTCATGAGTCAGGAAGTACAAGTGGGAATGTTTGATAAATCAGTAGATGATCAAATAGTGAGTTTCGGAGTACCTTGGAAAAAGCTGACTGCTGAGGGCTGTTAGCTGAGTGCTGACATTTAATCACAAAGTCCTACTAAAAAAATCAACATAATAAGTATTATTTTACATATCTATTTTTCAGCAAAATCTTGATAAATCTCTTAGAACTATACGTCAAATTGGTAGGATTAGTCCTAGTGGGAGTTATCCTGGGACGCAAATTACCTGCCATATTTCCTACTCGTTTAGGTCAATTTCTGTTTTGGGTAGGAGTACCGATCAGTATTGTTGCTTTTTTACGGCAAACCGACTTATCAGGACAGATTTGGATTGCTCCTGCGATCGCCTATTTGGCCATTTTACTAGGAGCATTTTTAGCCTGGTTGGTGATCAAAGGTCAAGCCTATTTGACAAATTCTCACCCCCCAGCGTCAACCCAAGGTAGTTTAATTCTAGCCTCAATGGTAGGTAACACAGGTTATCTGGGCTTTCCTATCACTTTAGCAATGGTCGGCAAAGAATACTTTGCCTGGGCTTTATTTTACGACTTATTAGGGACTCTATTTGGTGCTTATGGTTTAGGTGTGTTACTAGCAGCCCGTTTTAGCAACAACGCCCAAAATCATCAACAAATGACTAAAGCCATATTAATCAATCCTGCCCTGTGGAGTTTTGGTTTTGGGTTATTATTTCGCCAAGTTAGTATTCCGCCACTGATAGAATTTAGTTTAAATACATTAGCTTGGTTAGCTTTAGCACTATCCTTGATTTTAATTGGGATGAGGTTGGCGCGGCTTGATTCTTGGTACAAACTCAAACCAGCAACAATCAGTATTTTTATCAAAATGCTATTAGTACCTTTGGTTTTGGGTAGTAGTTTACGGTTTTTTGGTGTAACTGGAGAAGCAGCACAGGTAGTAGTTTTGCAAATGGCCATGCCTCCGGCTTTTGCTACCGTGGTATTAGCGGAAACCTTTGATTTAGATCGTGATTTGGCTGTGACTACTTTAGCAGTGGGCGTTATGGTATTGTTGGTTACTTTGCCTGTTTGGTTGTGGTTGTTTTGAAGATAGGTAATGGGTAATTGGTAATTGGTAAACTACATCCTGTAAATCCTGTTAGCGTAGCTCCTCCGTAGGAGGCAATCCTGGACATCCTGATATGGCTACGCCACGCTACGCTATCAGACAAAATTGAAACGCAGATAAACGCAGATAAACGCAGATAATTTGGGAGCATCCCAAATGTGTAAATTTATTTTTATCTATGGAAATAATATGCTCCAAGGGTTAATATGATTGAACCGCAAAGGGCGCAAAGGACACAAAGGTAAGAGAGTTTAAGAGATTTTTTAGTGTTGCTGTGGTTATTTTTTCTTTCATTGGGATGCTCCCGATAATTTTGTACCTCATTCTAGGAAAGTTGTATAGTGACAAAAAAAGAAAAACTTAAATAAGTGGCTGCAAATTAATGTAAACAATTCATGAATTTTGGTAAAATAAAGATAATTATGTAAAACCGGAGCAAAATAGTTACTAATTCATCAAATAAGAGGTAAATTATGAACATTAACACAAATTTACAAGCTTTATATGAAATAGATGAAAATTTATGGTTAGAAGAAACAATTACTTTACTCAAAGAAAAACGCTTTCAAGATTTAGACTTAAATAATTTAATTGAGGAGTTAGAAGCTTTGGGTAGAAGAGATAAAAATGCTGTTGCTAGTTTATTAGAACAAATAATCAGACATCTTTTATTATTACACTATTGGACAGAAGAAAATGAAATAAATGGTAATCATTGGCAAACAGAAATTATTGGTTTTCGTAACCAAATAGAGAGATTATTAACCAATAATTTACAAAATTATCTCAATAGTGAATTAGAAAAAATTTATAGAAGTGCTTTAAAATATGTTAAGCAGAAAACTAGATTTAAAATAGATTTCCCCGAGTCTTGTCCTTATACTTTAGAACAAATTTTAGATGAAATTTATTTATAAATAGGGCTTGATGAATAAAGTCAAAAGCCTGAGAAATCAAGAGTTTGAGGGTGATAAATAAAAAATATTCTGACTCCTGACTCCTGACTTCTTAGCACATATTAAAATCCGGTTGTGTTGATTATGTAATTGCTAAATTTTGCTTTTCCGCCAACTCCTCCGGGGTTATATGTTCATACATCTCAAAAGGTTGATGAATCCAAGGGTTATCCGGTAAATAATCAGCATAGTAATCCGGGGCGATCGCAGAACAAGCTTTATACCAAATTACCGCAGTACGGATTTCTTCAATCGCAACCAGGCTATATTCTTTTAACCAAGGAATAGTTTCTTTTAGAGTGATACCCGAATCTACTAAATCATCTACCAAAAGAATCCGCGAACCTAAACTTTCAGTAGTCATGGTTAAATGAGGAGAAACGATTAAACCGCCCCTTTCCTGTTTACCCGCACCGTTGTAAGATGATGTAGATAAAATTGCTAACGGTAGATCATAGATCCGTGAGAGAATATCTCCTACTCGTAATCCTCCTCTAGCAAGACAGACTATTTGGTTAAATTGCCAACCTGATTGATAAATCTTAACTGCTAATTGTTCAATTTTATGGTGATAATCTGACCAGGAAACGTAAAGGTCTGACATAGGACTTAGGGAAGTAGTTTTTAGTTAGCACTGTAAGCAAATCCCAACTATTTTAATATGAGTGTAAGTAATTATGAACAGTGAAAAATTAGATTTGAAGACTAAATTGGCTTATGGTGCTGGAGATTTAGGTCCGGCGATTACTTCTAATATTGCCATCTTTTATTTACTGTTGTTTTTTACTAATGTAGCTGGTATTCCAGCGGGTTTAGCTGGCAGTATTTTGATGATTGGTAAGATTTGGGATGCTGTCAATGATCCGATTGTGGGGGTATTAACAGATAAAACTAAATCCCGTCGTTGGGGTCGTCGTTTACCTTGGATGTTTTATGGTGCAATTCCTTTTGGTTTATTCTTTTTCTTACAATGGATTGTACCACAGTTTAGCCCCAATCAAAGTAATAATATTTGGCCATTGTTTTGGTATTATGTGGCAATTGGGATCATGTCTCAGGCTTTTTTTACGATTGTGAATTTGCCTTATACAGCAATGACACCGGAATTAAGTCAAGATTATGATGAAAGAACGAGTTTAAATAGTTTTCGGTTTACGTTTTCTATTGGTGGCAGTATTTTATCATTGATTTTCGCACAAATTGTATTTGCTGTAATTCGTGAACCACAACAACAATATTTAGTGTTAGCAGCAATATGTACTGTGATTTCGGTGTTATCCTTATATTGGTGCGTCTATGGAACAAGAAAGCGGATTCTTGCTTTTGAATCTAAACGTATTCAATTAGAACAACCAGCAGAAATTCCTTTTATAGAACAAATCAAAATTGCTTTCAGTAACAAACCTTTTTTATTCGTTATCGCCATTTATCTTTTTTCTTGGTTAGGGGTACAAATTACAGCTACAGTCATTCCCTATTTTGTCATCTACTGTATGAAACTCAAAGATTCTCAAGTTCCTACAGTATTAATTGCTGTTCAAGGAACTGCTTTATTAATGTTATTTGTTTGGAGTTATTTAAGTAAAAGATTTGGTAAAAAAATCGTTTATTTTTTGGGTATGACTTTATGGATCATTGCTGCTGCGGGATTATTTTTTCTCCAATCAAATCAAATAGGTTTAATGTATTTTATGGCTGTTATGGCTGGTTGTGGAGTTTCCACAGCTTATTTAATTCCTTGGTCTATGATTCCCGATGTTATAGAATTAGATGAACTGCAAACCGGACAAAGAAGGGAAGGAGTATTTTATGGTTTTATGGTCTTATTACAAAAATTTGGTTTAGCATTTGGTTTATTTGTAGTCGGTAATGCTTTACAAGTTTCTGGGTTTAAGGAAACTATAGCCGGACAAGGTACACCCATACAACCCGATTCCGCATTGTCTGCTATTAGAATTATAGTTGGACCAGTACCCACAATTTGTTTAATTTTCGGTTTAATTTTGACTTTTTTCTATCCTATTACCCGTGAAATGCACGCGGAAATTATGTTGAAGTTACAAGAGAGGAGAGATAAAATTGGGTAATAGTGAAAATGTAAATGTTACCTACTAACTATTTCCAACACTCAATCCCAATTAAAGGGATACACTCTAGAAAATCCTGCCAAAATTCTTGCCCAAATTCTGCTATACCTTCAGGAGAAACTAGCGGTTTTTGCCAACGAATATTTTTAAAACCAACATCTGCAAATACTTTCTGATGTGTATCTTGGCTGATGTAATAATTATCAAAACTAAATTCCTGACCATCTACAAAAAATGTATACTTGATTGCTGTTCCTGGTTGCAGAGGTTGGGAAATAGTTTTAATAAATCCATATTTCTCAGTTTTAAGATAAGAACTTGGAGGCTGTTCACTATTATTGTTTAATGTCACAAAATGCCCTCCTATTTTGAGATTATTAAATATGGTTTGTGACATTTTTAATAATTGTGTTTTAGTTTGGGCATAATTCAGTAAATAAGAAGCAACAACTAGATCAAAATCTCCAATTTTTCCTAGTTCTAGCACATCAGCAACAATATATTGAATATCAAGTTTTTGTTTGCTTTCTTGTTTTCTTGCTAGTTCTACCATTTTTTCAGAAATATCAACCCCAACCACCAGAGAAGCACCTTTTTCTTTAAACTGTCTACTATACCATCCTTCTCCACAAGCTAAGTCAAGAACTGATTTTTCTGTTAAATCACCAAGCATATTAAAATATGTATATGTTTCAATATATAGGCGAATCGGCAACTCTTTGGATTTTTTATATTCTTGGGCTATGCTATCGTAATACTGTACCATTTTTCAATCACTGAATAACTATATTTATAGTTAAATTACTAAAGCAAATTTATCCATCTGTTATTGGATATATCCTAAAATTTTAACACCCCAACCAATTAAACCACCACCTAAAACTAACCATGCAGCATTAATTTGATAACGAATAGCTAAAACCGCAGAAATTAAGAAAATAATTAATCCTAAAAAATCCACATAAGGCACTTTTTCAAAAGTTAAAGTTGTGATTCCTAATTCTAAGGTAGTCACTACCATCAAAGCTACAGCACTAACATTAACCGCATCTAAAAAAGCCCTTGTCCAAGATGAAGCACGTAATTTAGGAATGAGAGGATTTAAAATAGCAACAAATAAAAATGAAGGAAGAAAAATTCCCGCCGTTGCCACAACTGCACCAGGTAAACCGGAAATTATATATCCGATAAATGTAGCAGTAGAAAGCACAGGACCAGGCGTAAATTGACCAATTGCAACAGCATCTAATAATTGTTTTTGTGTTAACCATTGATATTCATCTACTAACCCACCTTGCAAAAATGCTATTAACAAATAACCACCACCAAACAACACACTACCAACTTTAAGGAAAAATAAACCCAATTTCCACAAAGGAACAACGGGAGTTATAGTTATTTTTGGCAAGGTTGTAGCCAGAGTAAAAGCAGTAATTATTAAATTAGTTTGATTACTGTTTTGATGATTGTTTTGATTACTTTTATGTAACCAAATCATTCCCAAAATTCCACCTATTAATAAAGCAATAACTTCATTAATATTACCCAACCAATTAATTAAACCAACTGCAACCGCAATTATTAGTAATTTTTGGGTTTTTACTGCTTTTTTCGCCAACCTCCAAAGGGCATTAAAGATAATCCCTAAAACCGCAGGTTTTATTCCATAAAGTAAGGGTGAAAATTCGGGTAAAGTCCCATAATTAACATAAACCCAAGCTAATAAACCTGTAATTAAAACCGCAGGTAAAATAAAACAAACACCCGCAACAATTAACCCTAACCATCCAGCGTAAATATAACCAATGTGAATGGCCATTTCCGTGGAATTTGGACCAGGAATTAAATTAGTTGCACCCAACAAGTCTAAAAAATGATCCTGTGTTAACCACTGACGACGTTTTACAACTTCATCTTCTATCATGGCAATATGGGCAACTGGACCCCCAAAACCAATCACACCTAGTTTAAAAAAGAGTTTTGCGACTTCACTTAACCGAGTTAATGGTAAGTGATTCATATTGTTTATAGCAATTCCTAAATATGTATTTTAACTGAATTTTTAAAACATTTGCAAAAACTAAGTAAATTCAGAAAACATTGCTGCTCGTGCATTTACAGCAGTATCTGTAAAGTCACTAAATAGCCCATCTATCCCTAATTCAAAAAATAGTTTATATTCTTCTTGAGGATTATCTTGAAAATCTAAAGGTAAGAAGTAATTTTCATTGCGGAATGTCCAAGCATGAACTAATAAATTTTCTTTATGGGCATGGTTAACTAAGGATGTGGGTGATATTAATTTCCCTTGACTATCTCTGGGAATTATTAAGTTTTTATTGACTCCTATTGCTTGTGCATATTCAGCGATTTTTCTTAATCCTGCTGGTTTGCTCATGTGTTGATAGGTGCGGGGATTATCACTCATGACAAAATCATAGGGTTTACCTGAGTCGTTGATTAATTGTACTAAAGGTATATTTGTTTTTTTGGCTAATGTTTTCAGGTTACTAACTTCAAATGATTGAATAAATACTGGTACATGAGTCTTTTCTAAAGCTGTTAATAAGGGTGTTTCTAATTGTAGATCAATTGATTGAAAGTAAGTTGGATGTTTTGTTTCTGGGTAAATCCCAATTTTGCGATTTTTTTCTATACTTTTCTTTTCAGCTAAATCAATGATTTCCTCTAGGGTGGGAATTGTGTAAATTCCATTGTATTTTGTGTTAAAAGAACGTAGTTGGGGAATGCGTTCTTGCGCTCTTAATGTTTTGATTTCTGCTAAGGTAAAATCTTCGGTAAACCAACCTGTTATAATTTCCCCATCAATGATTTTCGTAGTTCGCAAATGAGCAAATTCAGGATGTTCAGCAATATCTGTAGTTGCTGATATTTCATTTTCATGACGTGCAATTAAAACTCCATCTTTGGTAATCACTAAATCTGGTTCAATATAATCAGCACCTAATTCAATTGCTAATTGATATGCTGCTAATGTATGTTCGGGGCGGTATCCACTTGCACCACGATGAGCTATAATAATAGGTACTTGATTTGTGAATGTGGAATCTCTAAAATTGTCCATAAGATAGTGTTTATTATTTTCCATGAATAGGGATAATTATTAATTATTTACTAGATATTTTGCTATGATTTTTATGATCCAAACCCACCCTGAAGCTAAACGTGTAGAAGAATTGCGACGTTTATTACAACAAGCCAGCTATGCTTACTATGTACTCGATGCACCAATAATGGAAGATCCGGTTTATGACAGACTGTATCGAGAATTACAGGAATTAGAAACGAAATATCCAGAATTAATCACTCCTGATAGTCCTACTCAGCGTGTGGGTGAACGACCAACAACTCATTTTACATCAGTACGGCATAATATACCTCTGTATAGTTTGGAAAATGCTTTTAATGTTGAAGAGTTGCAAAATTGGGATCAACGTTGGCAGCGACACTTGCCTTCTCAGTATTCCCTAGTAGAAGTGGACTATGTAGCAGAGTTGAAAATTGATGGTGCGGCTTTGGCGTTGACTTACCAAAATGGTATTCTGGTAAGAGGTGCAACTAGGGGTGATGGGGTGATGGGTGAAGATATTACCCAAAATGTGCGGACTATTCGCTCTATTCCCTTGCGTTTGAATTTTGACGGTTTGGCAGAAATTGAAAAGGTGGAAGTACGGGGAGAGGTATTTTTACCTTTGGAGGTGTTTAAGCAAATTAATGAGAAAAGGCAAAAAGCAGGTGAACAGTTATTTGCTAATCCGCGTAATGCTGTAGCTGGTACGCTAAGACAGTTAGATCCGCGTATTGTTGCCCAACGTCAGTTAGATTTCTTCGCTTATACTCTGCATATTCCCGGTTTGGATGATGCCAGTATTGCTAATACCCAATGGGAAGCTTTGGAATTGTTGCAAAAGTTAGGTTTTCGCGTTGATACTAATCATAAACTCTGTCATTCTCTCAGTGAAGTTGCGGAATATTACCAATATTGGGACACAGAAAGGCTCAATTCACCCTATATGACGGATGGGGTGGTGGTAAAATTGAATGCTTTTAAGCTGCAAGAACAACTAGGGTTTACACAGAAGTTTCCCCGCTGGGCGATCGCTCTCAAATATGCAGCGGAAGAAGCCCCTACCCGTGTAGAAAATATTACTGTCAATGTAGGCAGAACGGGAGCATTAACACCGTTAGCGGAAATGCGCCCAGTACAATTAGCAGGTACTACTGTTTCTCGTGCTACATTACATAATAGCGATCGCATTGCCCAATTAGATATCCGCATCGGTGATACCGTCATTGTTCGCAAAGCTGGGGAAATTATCCCGGAGGTAGTACGGGTAATAAAAGAACTACGCCCCGCAGATACCGAACCTTTTATTATGCCTACCCATTGTCCCGTATGTGATCAACCGGTGGTGCGAGAATCAGGTGAAGCTGTTACTAGATGTGTAAATGCTTCCTGTCCTGCCATTCTCAAAGGAGAGATTGAACATTGGGTAAGTCGGGATGCTTTAGATATTAAAGGAATGGGTGAAAAACTGGTACATCAACTGGTAGATAAAAGTTTAATCCATTCTGTTGGCGATTTATACGACTTGACAGAAGATAAGTTATGTGCATTAGAAAGGATGGGTAAAAAGTCAGCGCAAAAATTAATCAGTGCGATCGCCCAATCCAAAAATCAACCTTGGTCCAGGGTATTATACGGTTTAGGTATTCGTCACGTAGGTAGCGTCAACGCCCAATTATTAACCGAGAAATTTACCACAGTGGAAAAATTAGCCGCTGCAAAACAATCTGATATAGAAGGTGTTTATGGTATCGGTGCAGAAATTGCCCAATCAGTTTCTCAGTGGTTTCGCATCAGTGCAAATCAAACTTTAATTTCTCGTCTTCAAGCCATTGGGTTACAATTAGCTAACACCGAAACACCGAAAACAACAAATGAAACTAATCCCAATATTGCAGGTAAAACCTTTGTAGTTACAGGTACTTTACCTAATTTAAAACGGGATGAAGCAAAAGCATTAATTCAAAAAGCTGGTGGTAAAGTCACTGACTCTGTGAGTAAAAAAACAGATTTTTTAGTGGTAGGTGCTGATGCAGGATCTAAATTAGAAAAAGCCCAATCTTTAGGAATTAAACAGTTAAATGAGGCACAGTTGTTAGAAATGTTAAAGGGGTAATATGAAAACTTCATAATTGATAATCAATAATTCATAATTAGGTGACAAATAATGATTTAAAATCTACTTGAAACCAGTCCTCTGACAACAGTACAAGGAATCCAACCCTTGTAAATGATGTTTTAAATTATGAACTATTAATTACTAATGATTAATCATGTTGAAATATACCCGTATCACATAATCAATGGCAGGAAATAATTATCTATTCTTCAATCCTGAATCTGCCAGTGATCTAACTTGTATTGGGAGCATACCAAGTTTGCCAAAATAAACGCACCCACACCAAAAACTCTCGCTTAACTCTCTTACCTTTGTGTCCTTTGCGCCCTTTGCGGTTCAATCATATCAGACCCTTGGATCATTTTATGTCGTTAGATAAAAATAAATTTACACATTTGGGATGCTCCCCTTGTATTCTTTTAAAAAAATGATATCATCACGGGTTAATGACTCATAATCACTTTTTTCCTATTCCCCATTCCCAAACCTAAAATATATGATAAATAATCCCATGAAATTAATATGATACATCAAACTTCTGGCCGCTGGCGTTTAGGACTAAGTTTATCGTTACTCACAGTTTTTTTATGGGGAATTTTACCAATTGCCTTAAAGGTAACACTACAAGTTTTAGATGTCTACACCGTTATTTGGTTTCGGTTTTTGATGTCGTTTATATTGCTGGCAATTTATTTATCTGTACAAAAAAAATTACCAACAGTAGAACAACTACGCTCTAGTTCGGGAAAATTATTAGCAATAGCGACAATATTTTTGGGAGGAAATTATCTTCTCTTCATGCAAGGTTTAGCATTAACAACTGCTGCTAATGCGGAAGTGATAATTCAGTTATCTACTGTGTTATTAGGTTTTGGGGGTTTAGTTATTTTTAGAGAACGTTATACATTATGGCAATGGTTTGGTGTTAGTGTCTTAACTTTAGGGTTTTTGTTATTTTTTAAAGCTCAAATTACCAATTTAATTACAGCCCAAGGACAATATCTTGTAGGTAGTGGATTACTTGTATTAGGTGCTGTTTCCTGGGCTATTTATGCCTTGGCACAAAAGCAACTATTACAATCTTTATCTTCTTATCATATTATGCTAATTATTTATGGCGGATGTACTTTATTATTTACGCCATTTACGAAAATAAATAAAATTTTTACTCTCGATATTTTGCATTTATCAATGTTATTATTTTGTGGTTTAAATACCTTAATTGCCTATGGTTCTTTTGCTGAATCTTTAGAACATTGGGAAGCTTCCAGAGTCAGTGCAGTTTTAGCTTTAGCTCCCATAGTCACTTTAATAGCTGTGGAGTTGGTAGCGGGTATTTTTCCCCAGCTTATTCCCCCAGAAAACATTACCTTAATAGGAATTATTGGCGCTTTATTAGTTGTTTCTGGTTCAGTGGCGATCGCTTTGGGTAAGTCTGGAAAATAGAATTTACTGGAAAATTCAGAATTTACGAAGTTTTTTCAAATAGTTCTTCTCTAAATAGATCAACATAATTAAACGTAAAATAATATGTGGATAGATCCCTGACTTCTTGAAGAAGTCGGTGATCTGAGTCTGAGGTTTTTTTAATGTTGAGTTACTGCTCAAAAACAAAAATATCTGATTTGGCAGTATCCTGCAATACAAAAAACATAATTTTTATAAAAAATTAAACATTTTTTAGATTGATTTGCGCTTCAAAGCTACATCATAAATACTGAGGTAAGAGTTTATTTGATTTACTAAAATTCTAGCTGAATATATATCTATATAAATCAATATAACCTAGTAAATTCAGGTAAATATTGCCCTGTTCATTAAATAGGTAAATTTTATGTCAACAGATAAAAAAGCTCAAAACTATCCAGAAAACATAGACAACCAATTGTATATAAATTAATCTACAGGGTGTTTGAATAACTACCAAATTTAACGCCGTGCTAAACAATATCACTGAAAAATTTGAGCGATGAATAGTTTATTTGGTAATTTTTTCAGCAGCTTGAAAAAAAAATCCTTATTGCTGGTGCTGTCAATTTTGCTGCCGACATTTGGAATAAGTAATTCTGTGATGGCAGCCGAGAAAATTTATGTTTCTTATTCTGTCCTAGAAATTACCATTCCTGTGATGAGTTTAGAAACCTATACAAAAACGGGAATAATTGATGATAAATTAGCGGTTTATCAACAATATATTTCATCTGATAAACTGCAAGAATTACGCCAAATTTTACTCAGGAATGTCAAAATTACTCCCGCAGTTGCATCACAATTTCTCCACACACAGCAAGGTGAATTTATAGTGCAACGTTTGGCTAAACTAATTACATCTAAATCTCCTGAAAATGAATCAGAAATTGAGGATTTACGTACTGCAATTATTTCAGCATCTGGGCAACCAGAAGGATTAACGTTATTAAATTTATTACGAAATTATCCTAGTAGTAGTATTCGTCTTAACTTGGCTGATAGCTTGGAAATAGCTGCTGAAATAGAAAATATAATTAATGAAACTCAGCAAGCGATCGCCATACTTCAACAACAATCAAAAATAGAAGCTGCTACTATCCCCAAGAAAAATTTATCCTTCTTAGCGAATTTACAAAATCCTGGTATTTTTACATTTAAAAAATCTACGCTGGAATTTTTTGATCTCACCAGAGAACGACATTTATTAACGGATATTTATATTCCCAATCTTCAAAATACCACACCAGTAATTGTGATTTCTCACGGATTGGGTTTAGATAGCAGTAACTTTCGTTATTTAGCCAAACACTTAGCATCTCATGGATTTTCCGTTGTCGTCCCTAATCATCCTCATCTATTTTTCAACAATAGAAATAAGAGGAAATTACAAGAAGCAAATGAATTTATCAATAGACCTTTAGATATAAAATATATATTAGATCAACTAGAAAAAACTAACCAGTCTGATGGTGAATTTAAAGGTAAATTAAATCTGCAACAAGTGGGAATATTTGGTCAGTCTTTTGGTGGTTATACTGCATTAGCTTTAGCCGGGGCAAAAATCAATTTTCAACAACTACAACAAGATTGTCAACCAGATGCGCTACAAGATACCTGGAATATGTCTTTATTGTTGCAATGTCGCGCTTTGGAATTGCAAAATAAATCTACACAACAAGAGAATATTAATTTACGAGATCAGAGAATAAAAGCCGCGATAGCTGTTAACCCCATCACCAGTTCTATATTTGGTGAATCTGGTTTAAATCAAATGCAAACTCCTGTGATGTTTATTGGTAGCAGTGAAGATACTGTAGCACCAGCTTTATATGAACAAATCCTACCTTTTTCTTGGTTAACTAATCCCCACAAATATCTTGTTATGCTTGTTGGTGCAACTCATTTTTCTAGCATTGGTAATAGTAACCCTGGAAGTCAACAAATAGCATTACCCCCAGACATGGTTGGTAATGCTTCTCAAGCGCGTGCTTACATCAATTCTTTAAGTTTGCCTTTTTTCCAAACTTTTGTATATCAAAAACCACAATATCTTCCCTACCTCAACGCTGGTTATGCTCAAACTATTTCCAGTCAATCTTTAGGTTTGAATCTCGTAAAATATCTGAAAAGTCCACAGTTAGCACCAATATTAGAGCATAATAATCAACCAGCTATACCCAAAAAAAAACTCTCTTTAACAATAGTCAGATGGGGATTTTGGATATTAAATATTGGTGTCTCCCTACTACATTTGTTGATTTTTTAGTGATGTTGTTTGTTTAACTCTTGATTCCTACACTGTAATTAAATAGAAAATGCTATATAATTAATTACGTTCGCGCCAGCGTTCCGTAGGCTCTATTTCTAATTAACAATTACGAATTATTTGTGCAGGGTTTTATCAATTTAAACAAACCTTATGACTGGACCTCCCATGACTGCGTAGCACGAGTCAGAAAACTGTTGCGTTTAAAACGAGTGGGACACGCAGGAACTTTAGATCCAGCAGCTACAGGAGTTTTACCCATCGCTTTGGGTAAAGCCACCAGATTATTACAATATTTACCCGGTGAAAAAGCTTATAAAGCCACTGTCCGCTTTGGTCTGCGTACTACTACTGATGATTTGCAAGGGGAAGTTATCACCTCTCAACCTTGTCCTGGCTTAAATTTAACCGCCATAGAAACCGAAATACCCCAATTTATCGGTCAAATTGAGCAAATTCCCCCTAGTTATAGCGCTATTCAAGTAGAAGGTAAACGCCTGTATGATTTAGCACGTCAAGGGGAAATTGTACAAGCACCAGTGAGAACGGTAGAAGTATTAAAAATAGAGATTTTAGACTGGCGTAATAGTGATTTCCCGGAATTGGATCTGGCGATCGCCTGTGGTGCAGGAACATATATTAGAGCGATCGCCCGTGACTTAGGCATAATTTTAAACACAGGTGCAACCCTCGCCGCCTTAACCAGAACCGAAAGCAGCGGATTTTACTTACAAGATAGTCTTACCTTAACAGACTTAGAAACCCAACTGCAAACCGGCACATTTCAAACCATCCCCTCAGATGCAGCATTACAACAACTATCACCCGTAAACCTACCAGACACATTAGCCAAAAAATGGTGTCAAGGTCAAAAAGTTCCTGTAAATCTTGACGTTTCAGATTTAGTCAGAGTTTATGAACAAGAAAACCGCTTTTTAGGAGTTGGAAAAATCCAAGATCAAATATTAATACCCCAAATGGTTTTTGAACCGATTTCCTAACAGCTATCAGCCATCAGCAAAATCTGAAAACCAGCCATAAAAAATTATTCCCAAGTTGCCACATCCCGTAAAATACTGGGAATCTCACCTTGGGATAAAGGAAACTCTAAAATCGTTTCTCTATATCCCAAATATCCCGACTCAGTAAAAGACATTAACATTCTTGCTAAAGCTAACCATACCTCAGATTCATATTCCCAATCTTTATCACGTCTAGCACGACCAGCAATAGAACGTAACGCCCAAAAATAAGAATTTCTCACCACAGAACCACCTTTTTTAAATTCCGGTACATCCTCATGGTGAATAAATAAAACATTATTTTCAATTCTTGCTCTCATAATAATTTTAGATTTTAGATTTTAGATTTTAGATTTTAGATTTTAGATTTTGTAAGCATTCAGCCGTCAGCCATCAGCCATCAGCTATATATTGTAAATTGAATATTTACATAGAGTTTGCTGAAAAAATGCAAAACCCAGATAGATCAAAAGTCAATACTGTTCGGTTAAGGATTTTTGTAGGTTGGGTTGAGGAACGAAACCCAACATTTACAAGGGTTTGTTGGGTTTCCACACGGTAAACCCAACCTACGTTATTTCGTTGTTTTGGGCTTAACCGAAAAGTATTGGATCAGAAGTTAGAGGTTGATAAACAGAAAAGTAAGTGCAAAGATATAGGGTATTGTGCCTCAAAAACCTTGCACTTTGTTGGGTTTGAGAGATGGAAAAGAAATTTTGACATCTCCTCCTGACTCCTGACTCCTAAATATTAGAAGTTAACCCCAAACGAAAAGTAAAACCAGGACTATAGATACGATTCACCTTTTCATATTGTTCACCCAACAAATTTTCCAAGTAAAAAGTCAATCCTAAATTTTGACTCACAGGAATACGACCACTCAAATCTAAATTCACAAAAGAAGGTGAAAAATCTGTATTTTTCTCACCAGCAGCAGTATTAGTAAAAATAGAACGACGAGTACCACTATTATAAGTCAGATACAAATTAGCTTGCCATCCATTCTTTTGATAACCAATACCAGCTTGCAGCAAAGAATAAGGAATCAAACCTAATTGTAAACCTTTTTCTGTTCCCGTTTTAATTTCGGCATCTGTATAAGTGTAGTTGATAAAAGTAGACCAATCACGAGCTAATTTTAATTGCAAAGCAGCTTCTAAACCATTAGTATCTACTAAACCTACATTTGTCCATGTTCTAGTACGATTGTCAATAGCCAAACGATTATCCAAACTACTACCAAAATAAGTCAACTGCGCCAGCAAATTACTAGATAAATTAAAATCAACTCCCGCAGTCCAAGTAGAACCAGTTTCCGGTTTTAAATTTGGGTTTGGATTCCAATTATGAACAGTGTCAAAAACATATAATTGATCTAAACCAGGATTACGTCGCGCCCCTGCCCAACTTCCACGCACAGCAACTACAGAATTAATTCCATAACGGAAACCAACACTGGGATTTAAATAACTGTCAAACTGACTATCAAAGCTTTGTCTTAAACCCAAATCAATCAGAACATCATCACTAATTTTCCAAGTATTCACAGCAAACAAAGCCGTATTTAAAACACTTCTATCTTCCTTTTCATTTTCAACGGCAAGAGGACCTGTACTCACAACATCGCCCATTAAATCAGTATTTTTTAAATCTAAACCCCAACGTAATTGATTATTCGCGCTCAGTTTCCACTCATGATCTACCCTAGCAGTAATTTGTTTAGTATCTAAAATTCCCGTGCGGTAAACTGTTCCTCCTGTTCCCGGTCCATAGGTACTAAAGTAATTTTGGTTATAACCGATAGTAGTTGTCAGATTTGAATCGTTATCCTTACCCAGTCTAGTTTTCCAAGATAAACCAACATTTAAACTATCATGGTCTAATCTATCTCTTTGCAAAGGAAAACCAAAATAAATTAAACCCCGACGACTGCTAAGAGCAGTAACATCTAAATTCAGAGAATTTTTAGCATCTAAATCTAAACCAATACTACCAAAATAGGTACTCGTGGCAGTATCAGCATTAAATAAATAACCATCAGCAGGATTACGATTTGCTGCACCCACAGGAACAGGATAACGGTTATCTATAAAAAATCTTTCAAAGCTAAAATTGTATTTGACTTTATTAGTTGAACCAGCGTAAGTTATCTGTTGATTATTTAAATTTAAAGATCCAAATTCTGCACTACCAGTTAATTTTGGTTTACTAAAACCTTCTTTGGTGATAATATTCACAATTCCACCAAAAGCCGAAGAACCATATAAAGATGAAGCCGCACCGCTATATAATTCTACTCTTTCAATCGCCTCCACAGGAATACTATTTAAGTCAGTTCCACCATGATAAGTGCTGATATCATTATTAAATGGTCTGCCATTAATTAAGAATACAGATTGATTAATAGAAGCACCACGATAATATGTTCCTGTGTGAATATCTGCTCCATGTCCCACATTATTAATAGCAAAACCAGGCATTCTTTTTAAGACATCTGCAACGCTGGTAGATCCTTGTTTTGCGATTTCTTCTTTTTCAATTACATGAGTTGGTGTAGATTCGGGTAAAGCGTCTTTTTCTCCTATTGCTTCAATGGAAATATCAGCTTCATCTGCATCATTGGTAGGATTTAAATCTTCTTCTATTTCTGTTTCTTCTTTAACTTCAGTTTTCGCAGGTTGTTGAGTTAATAGATTCGCATTTGTGGCAGGTAGTTGAATTTCATTTAAACTAGGAATATCTGAATTTACTACCTGATCTTTAGTTTTATTATTATTAGCGACAGCAGGAAAAGCTACCAGTAAAGTCAGTAAAAAAACTGGCAGAAAAGCAAAATTGTTATTCATCTTTCTTAACTCACACCCGGTAAAAACAAATGTAAGTATTTTCTCTATTTATATAAAAACTGTCAAAAGACAAGCTGTCATATTTCAGATCACCTAATTTCAGATCACCTAATTATTTTCTGGATCACTATGAGATTCAGGAGAGGTAGAATCAGGAAGTGTTACTTCCGGGTTTTTACTTTCATTAACCTGATTTTCTGTATCAGATTTAACTGATTCTAGTGAAGATGTAGATTCTTGAGAATTGGTGATTTTTGGTTTTGGTTGAGAAACTTCTTGCGGTTTTTCTCTTTTTCTGTCTTTAATTTGACGGTGACGCTGTGATCCTTTGATCGCAAAATTAATTGATGCTCTCACTCCTTGTCTACCACCATCCAAAGGTGTTAATTTCCACTCTTGTACAGCTTCTTGAGCAGCTTCATCTAGTTCGCTATCACCACTAGAACGAATTAACCGCACAAAGGTAACATTACCATTATCATCCGTATCAATAGCAACTTCAGTACGACCTTCTATACCCCGTCGCCTAGCTCTATTTGGGTATTTAATATTACATCTAATACAATCTGCTCTATTTAATTGTGTACCGTTGACAGGACGTGGTTTTGGGGCGATCGCAATATTTCTCTCACCATTTCCAATACCATCTCCAGTACCGCTACCCTCACCATTTCCAGTCCCGTTTTCTGTACCTTTACTTAAACCAGACCGCAAACGATTACCTAAATTACTTAAACTATTTTGACTAGATGAAGTAGTAGAAGTATTGTTGGAACTAACACTAACACTGCTAGGAGTGATTAACTTTGGTGCTGGAACATTTGAAAGTTTGGTATCTGGTATGACAGTTTGTTCAGGTTGTTCAACTGTGGGTTGAGTGGTTGTTTCAGTTTCTACTTTTTCAGTTATTTTTTCACTTATTTTAGCAATAGGTGTAGTGGTTAAACTTGGTTGTGTTGTCGTCGGTTCAGGAATAGTTTTAGCAATAGGTGTAGTGGTTAAACTTGGTTGTGTTATCGTCGGTTCAGGAATAGTTAGTGTTTGGCGTTGTTTGACAACAAAATTTTGAGTAGTTTTCAGTTGGGGTTGTTTAACTACAGGTTGAATAGCAGCGTTACTCACGCTCAAGGTAGTTTTTTCTGGAAGAGAACTTTTAAAATTGTTATTACCACCACTACCACCACTACCACCACTACCACCACTAGCAGAATTTATCTTTGGTTGAGAGTTTTTTATCTCTTGTGGTTTGGCTATTATTTCCGGTACAGTTTCAATAAATGTGATTTCAATTGGTTCTTCTTGAGTTTGAGAAACTCTTTGTATAAATTGGCCAATCCCTAAAGCTAAAACCCCAATATGAAATACTAAAGAAGCGATGAGACTATAAAATAAAAAAGATTTAAGTGCTTTAGCTTCTTTTTCTCGCTGCTCTACAATTACAATCGAAAAACCCATATTTTAATTATTGCTTATGTTTTTATAATTTATTAGTTGTTTCTACTTATCTAATAATTGGATTAATTAGCGAGACAAAAAGCCCCGCCAATAATTATTTCAATTCAGAAATAAACTTACCTCTGCCAGCCTTTTTCTGCTTGTTCCAACACATAAGCAGCTACATTGTTAATTTGCTCAGGTTTTAACCGACCTTTGAAAGCTGGCATTGCACCCTTACCATTTGTAACCTGAGCAATAATTTTTTCTGCTGAGTACATACCATTCGCTTCTAAAGCTTCTTTGAACAAGCTCTTGCTAGGTCCTGCAACTACATTCTTACCACCCAAATGACAAGCATTACAATTAGCTGCAAATACTGCTTTTCCAGCCGCAGCATCAGCCGCTAAAGCGGGGCTACTGAAGGCAAAAGTGAAGATAGTAATGCCTAACAGTAATACGGAAATAATCTTTTTCATCTCGTGTTCTCTCTACAACAATCGTTGAGTTGGTGCAATATGCTCCATAATTTTCTTTGGATTCTGTTGTATGAGTCAAACGACAAGCTGTAAAACTTAGAGGGAATTTTGGCAAAATTGAGATTAATTTCTTTTCATATCAAGGGTTTGGGAAAGATGTAAATTTATGTAAAGGTCAGCATTCAGGATTCAAAAGTCAGAATTTTTGAGGAATCATATAGATGAATAAACACTGATTCTGATTCATAATTTTTGAATTATCAAGCATTATTCCCAACTGCCAAAACAGTTGGGAATCTTTTGTCTTACCCTTTCAGGTATAACTATTATTAACTTACTGACAAACCTATTTACCAGCCAGCTTCCGCTTTTTCCATGACGTAAGCAGCTACATTGGCAATATCATCAGCTGACAAATTATTTTTGAAAGCTGGCATAGCATTTTTACCGTTTGTAACTTGAGCAATAATAGCAGATTCGGAGTAAATATTGTACTCTTCTAAATCTGCCTTACTCAAACTTTTAGCAGCATTAACTAAATTTTTACCACCTGCATGACAAGAAGCACAATTAGCTGTAAATATTTTTTCTCCAGCAACAGTGTCAGCAGCGAAAGCAGGATTAATGAAGGCAAAAGTGAAGATAGTGATGCCTAATAGTAATACAGAAATAATCTTTTTCATTTTGTGTTCTCTCTACAACGATTGCTGATGAGGAGGTACTTGCTCCATCATTCTCTTGTTATTGTCTTTTATAAATCCAAAGAATAACTGTAAAAATTGAACTAAATTATTGAGCATAATAGATGTAAGACTTATGATTGCAATGGTTGGGAATATATATTAATTTATATTAAACATAAATTTAATTAGCCAAAAAATCATTTTTTAACTAAAAATTAAAAATTCATATCTAAAAAATGCTAACATTAATGCTAATAATTAGGTTTTTACTGACGGAAATCGACTGATCCAGGCTGAATGCTTAGGTGAAAAGATGGGGAGCATCCCAAATGTGTAAGTTGATTTTTTGTGCGAGGTAAAGACGTGAAATGAACGAACCACGTACACCGGAGGTGTTCCCTAAGGGTATAGGACACGAAGGACACGAAGGGAAGAAGGAAGAAGAGAGTTTTTGGTGTTGCTGCGGTTATTTTTTCTTGTATTGGGATGCTCCCAAAAGATGTTTATTGATTTGCTAATTTAGTGATTGCAGTTTCACTTACGCGACAAATGCGCCAATCTTCTAAAATATCCGCGCCCATACTGCGGTAAAATTCCTGGGCGGAAATATTCCAATCTAAAACACTCCATTCTAAGCGTCCACAATTTCTGTCAACAGCTATTTGTGCTAATTTAGTCAGGAGTGCTTTACCAATACCTTGACGACGATATTCTGGTAAAACAAAAATATCTTCTAAATAAATTCCTGGCTTGGTCAGAAAGGTAGAATAATTGTGAAAAAATAAAGCAAAACCCACAGCTTTACCTGTGACTTCTGCTAAAATTGCCTCTATATATTTTCGTTCACCAAATAAATGATCGTTTAATGTTTCCGCATTACCAGTAACAGCAGCAGATAATTTTTCATATTCTGCCAAGCCCTGTATCAATTCAAACAATACAGCACTATCACCAGGTTCAGCAAACCGGATCATTAAATCACTATCAAAAGTCATTAGTTTTTAGCTTATAGTTCAACGTCTATAAATAGTTTATAGCTAAGTGTGTAATTTTTCTTAACTAATGACTAATGACTAATGACTAATGACTAATGACTAATGACTCCTGCCCTAAATTAACCAACCCTTCAAGCGTTTAGCGATATGAGGACGGCGTAATTTTCGCATCGCTTTACTTTGAATTTGCCGCACTCGTTCACGGGAAAGGTTAAACATATTACCCACTTCTTCCAAAGTACAGGGTTCGCTGGTTGTCAGTCCATAGCGTAAAGAAATTACATCTTTTTCCCTGGGAGTAAGTACATCACCTAAAACTTCCCATATTTCCTGACGCATCATATTTTCATTCATTTTTGCTTCTGGAGATTGGTTATCTTCGTCTTCTAGCAAGTCCATTAGTTCCGTGTCTTCTTCTTTACCAACACGGTGGTTAAGGGATAATGCTTGACGGCGTAGTTGTTGCAGTTGACGCAATTGTTGAACGCTTATTTCCAACGACTCGGCCATTTCCGCTTCCGTCGGGTTGCGAGCGAGTTTTTGTTTAAGTTCCCTTTGAGCTTTTTTCAGCTTGTTGAGTTTTTCAACAATGTGAATTGGTAGGCGGATAGTTCGGGCATCATTAGCTATAGCCCGTGTAATCGCCTGTCGAATCCACCAATAAGCATAAGTAGAAAACTTATAGCCCTTATCGGGATCAAACTTTTCTGTAGCGCGATTTAAACCCATAGCCCCTTCCTGAATTAAATCCAGAAAAGGCACTCCCCGGTTAAGATATCGTTTAGCAATAGATACTACCAATCTCAAGTTAGAGCGAATCATTTTCCGCTTCGCTACCCTACCTTGATACAACCGACTTTCCAGTTGTTTTTCCGTCATATCAAACTTAGCAGCTACCTCGCTTTTGCTGGGGTTGTGTCCCAGTTCTGCTTCTAAAGCCGCTTGTAAGTCTTTTACTTCTTCTAAAAATCTTACCCGATGCGCCAACTCTACTTCTTCGTCAGGTTTAAGGAGAGGATAACGCGCCATTTCCTTAAAAAAAGCGCCCACAGCATCGTCATGTTCGGTTTTATTATATCCCGAAGGACGTGCCGCTGCCATTTCATCCCCATCTCGTTCATCTGACTCCAAATTTTCCACAATTGAAGAGTCTTCAAATACTACTGCATCTAAACTATCAAGTGATGGTTCTTCATGATCAGCAGCGTTATCCAGTATTTCCATTGTTCCCAATTCAGCAAGATTCATAGTTTCCTTTTGGGATAGTTGCTTGGTTTGGTACATAAATTTAGTGACAGCTGCTCGTTTGAGAATAGTTAGTTTTTACCGACATATACACCCATTTACCCAGCCAAATACAATTTTCTTGAAAATTCTTGATTCGGAAGGAAAATATGTATCTGTCTGCCATATTTTGGTTACATCTAGATACAATTTATATGGTCTTTGCACCCAAAATACCATCTTTCCCCACTACCAGCAGACATATTTCTAATTTTTTTCTTCATCACCAAATATGTCAAACCCCCCTCAAACATTCTCCAGCTTAACAAATATAAAAATTCCATCTAAAGACCCTATACGTTAAATTTTCATGTATTTTCATGAAGTTTTGTTGGATTTACAGTTAGAAAGTTAAAGCTTCCCAAATGATCTAAATTACAAAAATCTTAGCTTAAAATCCGGACAATCTTGATTGCATAAAAGCATCTCATATACAAAAACTATTGAATATCTATCAATAGGTGGAAAATCTCTACTGCTTATTTAGTAGATAAAAAAAAATCATTAATAGTAAGCATTTAGCTATCAGTAATCAGTAATCAGTAATTAGTAATCAGCTTACACCTATAATCTAGATAGCTCTTGTAGTAAGCATTCAGCTATCAGTAATCAGTAATCAGTAATCAGTAATCAGCTTATAACAGAAAAAACAAAGATTTAGCAGCATTAATTGAGGAAATTTACACTCTGTGCATTTGTTATTGTTCTTTGTATTTTAGCGTTTAAAGCTGAAAGCTGACGGCTGAATACTTGCCATTAATATCTAAGATACTGCCATTTGTGTAGTTAGCATCAAATATTTATTGCACATACTGTAGAAATTAATTTGTCTAGTAGATTACACCTAATTAAAATTATCAAGTCTCCAGAGTAATAAAAGTATTGCCAAATACAGTTTACTTGTAGTAAACTTAAAAAGTTACAGTTAAGTAATCCAGGTTAATTTTATCCATTTGGGTGAGCAAATATCTATTTAAAAAGCCAAAAAGTATGTATATTCAGGATGTAAGTTTATCTTCTCTCGTAGTTGCTGAACCAGGATCATCATATCAGTCCAAAACAAATCTTTATCCTTGGATTGAAGTATTGGTAGATTTGTCAAAACCTTTAGCGCCAAAGACAAATAAGACACCAGAAGAGAATGTAGCAAATGATGAAACAGTAGAAAAAGACTTATTAAATGATGTAATACCAGAACAGGAATTATTAGTTGATGAAATAGCTAACAAAGACCTATTGATTTATAAGATACCAGAACATTTAGATATTAAACCAGGGGACATTTTAACAGTTCCCATTGGAGCGCAACAGGTAGGAGGAATAGCGATTCGTTTATTATCCCAACCACCAGCAAATTTAGGACTAGAGAAAATTCGGGAAGTACAAGATGTAGTCAGCAAAGAATTTTTCTCTAGGACTTATTGGGAATTACTGAATCGCATCGCCGCTTATTACTACACACCATTAATTCAAGTCATTCGGGTAGCATTACCACCAGGATTATTAGGGCGATCGCAAAGTCGTTTACGACTAAAACCAGAAAATATTCCCAATGGTGCAGCCGAATTTTTACGTTCTCAAGCTGCCAAAGAAATCCTGAAAATACTTGAATCGCAACCAGATGGAGATTACAGTTTTCAATACCTCAAACGTCAAGTCAAAGGTTTTTATTGGGCAAAAAAACAATTAATAGATAGAAACTGGGCAGAAAGCTATTTCAAATTCACCCAATCTAAACCACAGATGAAACTAGCAGTAACGCTAGTTGATCATGGAAGATACATGAATCTCTCTCAAAGGCAACAAGAAATATTGAAAATACTGGGAGATCATGGTGGTGAATTATGGGTGACAGAGTGTGTAGAGATATGTCAAACTACACTACCAACTTTAAGAGGATTAGAACAAAAAGGTTGTATTGTCATTGAAGAAAGGGAAAAATTACGCAGAGAACAAGGACCCAAAATAGCCGGGGATCAAGCCAAATTATTAACACCAGCCCAAACTAATGCTTTAGAAAGCATCAAATCATTAAATGGATTTGCACAAATTTTATTACATGGGGTAACAGGTTCAGGAAAAACCGAAGTTTACCTACAGGCGATCGCCCCCCTCCTCAACCAAGGAAAATCAGCATTAGTATTAGTCCCAGAAATTGGCCTCACACCCCAACTCACAGACAGATTTCGCGCCCGTTTTGGTAACAAAGTGCAAGTTTATCACAGCGCCCTTTCCGACGGTGAACGCTACGACACCTGGCGACAAATGTTTACCGGAGAACCGCAAGTAGTCATAGGAACACGCAGCGCCATTTTTTCCCCATTACCCAACTTAGGATTAATCATCCTCGACGAAGAACACGACAGCAGCTTTAAACAAGACTCACCCATCCCCACCTACCACGCCCGCACAGTAGCCCAATGGCGTGC
Source organism: Sphaerospermopsis torques-reginae ITEP-024 (assembly GCF_019598945.1). NCBI lineage: Bacteria > Bacillati > Cyanobacteriota > Cyanophyceae > Nostocales > Aphanizomenonaceae > Sphaerospermopsis > Sphaerospermopsis torques-reginae. The sequence continues at coordinate 1,315,184 of NZ_CP080598.1, forward strand.
AGAATTAGAAAATTGTCCTTTAATTCTGGGATCAGCTACCCCCTCCCTTGAAAGTTGGGTAAGTATCAAAGAAAGCAGAGAACAAGGGGAGATCAATAACCCAATCACCAATCACCAATCACCAATCACCAATCACCAATACCTCTCCCTTCCTGAACGCATCAACTCCAAACCCCTACCACCTATAGAAATAGTGGATATGCGTCAAGAGTTGAAAGAAGGAAATAGATCAATATTTAGTAGATCCCTACAACAAGCTTTAGAAGAATTAAAAGAAAGAAAACAACAAGGAATATTATTTATTCATCGTCGGGGACATAGCACCTTTGTTTCCTGTCGTAGCTGTGGTTATGTGCTGGAATGTCCAAACTGTGATGTTTCCCTAGCTTATCATCATGTAGAAGAAGGCGCACCCCAGTTATTAAAATGTCATTATTGTAATTATGGTCAACCACACCCTAAACACTGTCCTCAATGTAGTTCACCCTACCTCAAATTCTTTGGTAGTGGTACTCAAAGAGTAACCCAGGAACTACAACGCCAATTTCCCCACATTAAACCAATTCGTTTTGATAGCGACACCACCCGCAAAAAAGGCGCACATCGCAGCCTGATCAGCCAATTTGCCAACGGTGAAGCTGACTTATTAGTGGGTACACAAATGTTAACTAAAGGTTTAGACTTACCCCAAGTTACCCTAGTAGGAGTAGTTGCGGCTGATGGGTTACTACATTTATCAGATTATCGCGCTAGTGAAAGAGCTTTTCAAACCTTAACCCAAGTTGCAGGAAGGGCGGGAAGAGGAGAAGATCCAGGTAGAGTAATTATTCAAACCTACACCCCAGAACATCCAGTTATTGAAGCGGTGAAAACCCATGATTATCAATCTTTTTGTGATGCAGAATTAGAACAAAGAGAAGCACTTAATTATCCCCCCTATGGCAGATTAATATTATTGCGTTTGAGTAGTTCTGATCCCATAAAAGTGGAAAATACAGCCCAACTAATAGCGACAAATTTTAGCGAACAAGAAGGATTAGAGATATTAGGACCAGCACCAGCTAGTATATTACGAGTAGCTAATCGTTATCGCTGGCAAATATTATTAAAATTTGCCCCTGATGCACTGCCTAATTTACCAGATTGGGAAGAAATCAGAAAGATTAGTAATTCTGCCTCAGTCAGCTTAACAATTGATGTTGATCCCATCAATATCATGTAATTAAAACAGATGATCTCGTTCCCAGTCTCTGACTGGGAATGCTATTCAGAGGATCTGCCTCTGCTTTAATTGCTATTAATCTTCTATTTTTCAGTAGCGATAATGTGCAAATCTATTTTTTTATCTCTAATTAAATCCATTAATCGCTGAGTAAAAGAACCTTTAATAAATCTTTTCCATCTGGGTTGTTGACTTTCACCAATAACGATTTGTGTAATGTGATGGGTAGCAGCAACCTGAGCTATTTCTTTAGGAACATTACTACTTTTAACGTGCAGAAACTCACCACCAAACTCTCGACAAAGTTTTTCACAAGTATCTATGTGTAAACTTTCTTGTTTAGTGAGAAATCTTTCAGGATCAGCTATAAATACAGCATAAAGTGGGGCATTCATATAATTGGCAAGTCGCGCCCCACGGCGTAATAATTGTAGAGAATTAGGATAAGTAGATATACAAACTAAAACTCGTTCATGAATATTATAAATTTGTCCAACAACAGTTGAAGTATTTGCTTCCTCCTCCACTGTATCTGCTACTTCTCTTAATGCTAATTCCCGCAAAGCAATCAAATTTCGACGCTGAAAAAAGTTTTCTAAAGATTGCTCAATTTTGTTAGCAGCATAGATTTTTCCTTCAAGCAAACGCTCTTCCAAAGTCTCTGGAGTCACATCAATTACAACCACCTCATCTGCTTCATCCAGCACCCGATCTGGAATGCGTTCTCGCACTACAACACCTGTTATTCTTGCCACCAAATCATTTAAACTTTCCAAATGTTGAATATTTAAAGTCGAGTAAACATCTATGCCAGATTCTAAAATTACTGCCACATCTTGATAGCGTTTTTCTCTATCAGAACCCGGTATATTTGTATGTGCTAATTCGTCAATTAACACCAGTTGGGGAGAGCGTTCTAAAATTGCCTCCGTGTCCATTTCTAGCAGTTTGATATTCTGTTTAATAATGGATTTTCTGGTAATTACTTCTAATCCTTCAGCTTTGAGAGCAGTTTCTTTGCGTCCATGAGTTTCTAAAATGCCAATAACAACATCAATCCCCTCTTGTTTCAGTTGATGTGCTTCCTCTAGCATTTTATAAGTTTTACCCACACCGGGAGCCATACCAATAAAAATTTTATGTTTCCCTCGACGAGCAGGACGGATATAAGAACTATCAGGGGAGCGAGTAGAAGAATAAAACATGAGTTAATTTCCTAATAATTACCTGATTTTATCTAATGCAAGATTCAATTTTAAAACATTCATTCCAGGTTCACCAAATATACCCAAAAAACGCCTATCTGTGTTTTGAGAAATTAAAATTTCTAGTTGCTGTGATTCAATTCCTCTTGCTTTAGCAATGCGTGAAATTTGCACCTTTGCACTTTCAGGAGTAATGTGAGGATCAAGACTAGAACCAGAAGTATAAACTAAATCAGCCGTTGGTTGAATTTCTGCTTTTCTTAGTTTATTAATTTCACCTTCATTACCATTAATTCTTGCTAACAATGCGGGATTACTAGGAGCTAAATTACTAGCACCAGATACACCAGTTTTCAAAATTCCAGCTTCATCATTTTTCGGGTTTGTGGTGCTATAGTTAGTAGTGCTAGGACGACTCCAAAAATACTTTTCACTGGTAAAAGGTTGACCAATCAAAGCAGAACCAATCACCACACCTTGGGAATTTGTAATTAAACTGCCATTTGCTTGAAAAGAAAAAGCAACCTGTCCTGAAATTAACATAAATAAGGGATAGATAAAGGTTGTTATCACCCATAAAACTAAAGTTGAACGAATAGCTTTACTAATTTGGTGTCTCTGACTCATATTAAAATCTCTCCATTTCAAAAATATTAAAGTTTTTGTTGGGTTGCGCTATCGCTTAACCCAACCTACGAATTACAAATTAGTAATTAAAACCTCTCAGGTTGAAAAATCACAACAAACAAATAAACACAAAGACAGAGAGTAACAAGTCCTAATAAAGTAATTGTGTAAGCAGAAAAACGTGATTCTGTTCCAGGTATCGCTGCTTGAACTGCTGGAGCTAATAATACATTAACGCAAAGCAGTAAAAACAAAATCAGAGGAAGACGATGACCTTTAGAAAATGCCATTTGTAAATATTCCATAATTCTAAAATCCAAAATCTAAAATTCTAAAATTGATTAAGCTAAACCCACAGACACAATTAAAACATCAATAATTTTGATAGCGATAAAAGGAGCAAGCACACCACCCAAACCATAAATAAAGATATTTCTTTGCAAAAGTTGGTCAGCAGTTAAAGGACGAAATTTCACACCAGTTAATGCTAAAGGAATCAAATCCGGAATAATTAAAGCATTGTAAATTAAAGCTGATAAAACAGCAGATTGGGTACTAGCTAAACCCATAATATTTAATCCACTCACACCAATACCAGGGAAAATTGCCGGAATAATTGCAAAGTATTTAGCGACATCATTAGCAATAGAAAAAGTGGTTAAAGCTCCACGAGTAATGAGTAATTGTTTGCCAATAGTCACGATATCAATTAATTTTGTGGGATCAGAATCTAAGTCTACCATATTAGCAGCTTCCTTTGCCGCTTGTGTACCAGAATTCATCGCTACACCCACATTTGCTTGAGCTAAAGCTGGTGCATCATTAGTACCATCTCCAGTCATAGCAACTAATTTTCCTTGAGCTTGTTCAGCGCGAATTACTTCAATTTTATCCTCTGGAGTTGCTTCGGCAATAAAATCATCTACCCCTGCTTCTTGGGCAATAACTGAAGCTGTAAGGCGGTTATCTCCTGTTAACATTATAGTTTTAATACCCATTCTTCGCATTTGGGCAAATCGTTCTTTAATCCCTGGTTTGATAATATCTTTGAGATAAATTACACCGTAAATCTCATCATTTTGACAAACTGCTAAAGGTGTACCACCTAACTTAGAAACTCGCTCATAAGCAGCATCAAGTTCTGGTGTGAATTGTCCATTCCGAGAACGCACAAATCCTTTAATTGCATCTACAGCACCTTTGCGAATTTCCACACCATTGGGTAAATTAATGCCACTCATTCGCGTTTTAGCAGAAAATTCTATACCCTCCGCAGTTTGGGGGTTAAAATCTAATTTTGCTCCTAATGATTCTGCTAATTTAACAATAGATTTTCCTTCAGGAGTTTCATCAAAAATACTGGATGCTAAACAAATTTTTGCAACTTCATCTAAAGAATGATCTTTGACCGGAATAAATTCTTCAGCCATGCGGTTTCCTAAAGTAATAGTTCCCGTTTTATCTAAAACCAAAGTATTAATATCTCCACAGGCTTCTACAGCCCTACCAGATGTGGCTATGACGTTAAATTGAGCGACTCTATCCATACCGGCGATACCAATAGCACTCAATAAACCGCCAATTGTGGTAGGAATTAACGCCACTAATAAAGCAATTAATACCGCAATACTCACAGGTGATTTAACATAAACTGACACAGTTGGTAAAGTGGCAATTACCACTAAAAAAACCTGAGTTAAAACTGCTAAAAGCACAGTTAAAGCAATTTCATTAGGGGTTTTAGTTCTCGCTGCACCCTCAACTAAAGAAATCATTCGATCAATAAAACTTTGTCCCGGATCTGATGTAACTTTAATGATTAATTCATCAGAAATAATGCGTGTTCCTCCGGTGACAGAACTAGCAATATCTGTTCCCGGTTGTTTTAATACTGGTGCAGATTCTCCAGTAATAGCAGATTCATCTACAGAAGCTACTCCAGAAATTACTTCTCCGTCTGCGGGGATCACATCACCAGCGATAACTTTAATTTGGTCGCCACGACGCAAAGTAGTAGAATTAACTTCTTGAATAGAACCATCAGGGAGAAGTTTTTTAGCTGTAACATCTGATTTTGTCGCTCTTAAAGAATCAGCTTGAGCTTTTCCTCTACCTTCTGCAACTGCTTCTGCAAAATTGGCAAAAATAAGAGTAAAGAACAAAATCAAGGTAATTAAACCATTAAAAAATCGCGGATTATTCCCAGATGTAACACCAAAAAGATTAGGTTCAATAGTCACTAAAGCTGTAATAATTGTCCCCACCCACACCAAAAACATCACGGGATTTTTGATTAGATGGCGGGGGTTTAATTTAACAAATGCTTGTGTAAATGCCCTAGAATACAGCCCAGAACTTTTAATTTTGGGTGTATGTTTACGTTGTTGTCGAGTTTTTGTAATTTTCATATCTTTTTTATTAGTGAGGTTAAGATCCCCGACTTCTTGATTAAATCTTTTCTATAAATTCTGATTTTTTCTCAGAAGTCGGGGATCTGAAGTTTATTTAGCAAGTAAAAACCATTCAGCAATCGGACCCAAAACTAATACCGGAAAGAAAGTTAACGCCCCTAGAATTAAAATTACTCCCCCTGTAACTCCAGTAAATAAAGCAGTGTCAGTTCTCAAAGTACCTGCGGTTATGGGTACTGGTTGTTTTCTAGAAATACCATCTGCTAATAACAATAATGCGATAATGGGAATATAACGACCGACTAAAATACTGACACTGGTGCTAAGATTCCACCACAGAGTATTATCTGCCAAACCTTCAAAACCAGAACCATTATTTGCAGCAGCAGAAGCGTATTCATAAACTACTTGAGAAACGCCATGAAATCCTGGGTTATTAATACCTGAAAGCTGATCAGGAAAGGCAAAAACTATTGCCCAAGGAATCAAAACAGCGAAAGGATGAACTAATAAAACTACACTAGATAAAACTATTTCTTGTTTTTCAATTTTTCGCCCTAAAAATTCTGGTGTTCTTCCTACCATTAATCCTGTTAGGAATACTGCTAAAATTAAGTAGATAAATAAGTAGGCTGTACCTGTTCCCTGTCCTCCCCAAATAATTTGTAAAAACAGATTAGAAAGGGTGGAAAATCCCCCCGTAGGCATAAATGAATCTAGCATTCCGTTAACTGCGCCACACATTGTTGCTGTTGTCATCACTGCCCAAATTGCTGTTTGCGCCCAACCAAATCTTACTTCTTTTCCTTCTAAATTAGGTTGTTGTGAACCTAAGAGGGAATTAACAAGAGGATTTCCTTGATATTCACCAATAGCTGTTATTCCTACTAGGAAAACAAAGATAATAAATACCATCGAATATACTAACCATGCTTGTTTGATATTATTAGCAAATACCCCATAGGTGTAAATCAAAGCTGAGGGAATAGAAATCATTGCCCAAGTTTCTAATAAGTTAGAAAAACCATTGGGATTTTCAAATGGGTGGGCTGAGTTAACACCAAAAAAACCACCGCCATTTTCGCCAATTTGTTTGATAATTTCAAAATGGGCAACTGGTCCGCGAGCTATAGCTTGTGTTGCTCCTTCTAATGTTGTTGCTGTTGCTACTCCTGCTAGAGTTTCCGGTACACCAGACATAATTAATAATAATCCCCCCACCACAGACATAGGTAATAAAATTCGGGTAATTGATTTGGTTAAATCAATATAAAAATTACCTAATTTTCTACCAGTTAAACCGCGAATAAAGGCAATTCCTACAGCTAAACCTGTAGCGGCTGAGGTGAACATTAAAAAACCAATAGCAAAGGTTTGACTGGCATAACTAAAGGTTGTTTCTCCAGAGTAATGTTGTTGATCTGTATTAGTTAAAAACGAAATAGTAGTGTGTAATGCTAAATCCCAACTCGGTGTTTTTAGTCCTGTAGGATTAAGTGGTAAAAATCCTTGAATCATGAATATACAAAATACCAAAATTGCCATGACCAGATTGCTAGAAAGTATGGCTTTTGCATATTGCCAACCCGTCATTTCATCTTCAATATTGACTCCAATTAATTTGTAAATTATTCTGTCTATGGGATTTAATACCTTGTCTAATAATGTTCTTTGTCCTAGAAAAACACAAGCAATATATTTTCCTAGTAAGGGCGTGGTGGCAATAACAATTATTAATGTCAATGCTATTTGTAATAAACCTTGTATCATGAATGATTAAAACTCCTTAAAGACTAAATTAAATAGCTGTGATCTGGGGAGCATCCCAATTAAAAAAATGAACACAGCGATACTAAAAACTCTCTTAAACCTTCTTACCTTTGTGTCCTTTGCGTTCTTTGCGGTTCAATCGTATCAAGTAGTAATTTCAAGATTCCAAAACAATAAACTTACACATTTGGGATACTCCCGTGATCTGGGCTTGATGAATTTATATGATTATTGATTTTGAGGTAGAAAACAAGGGATACAAGGATATAAAAAATGTTTATTTTTTCTATTTATGTGTTTATTGCCAGGTATATATCATTGTTTAGGGTGTTTAGTTAAAATCTAAACGCTACAGCAGAAGTCAGGAGTCAGAAGTAAAAGGGATCGTTTTTCTATAAAATGTAAATTAATGTCGTGATTTCAGTTAGGTGCAAAATGAGAAATTTACAACTTAAATTATTAACTAATCAATTACATTGATTTTAGCTCTCCGTTCTGTCGCTGCTGGTGCATCTTGGTGGGATGAAATAGCAACTCAAGAAATTCGTTCTTCCTTGACTTTAAATTCTGCTCATTTATCTTCAGAACATAACGTTAAAACTCTCAATCCTCTCACCCATCGAGAAATAGAAATTCTCCAACTTTTAGCAGCAGGAAAAACTAATCATCAAATAGCGGAAATTCTGTATATTACCACTGGTACTGTGAGGGTTCATGTTCATGCAATTTTACATAAATTGGGAGTTGACGATCGCCAGACTGCTGTTACCGTAGGTTTACAAAAACAGTTAATTAGTCCTCCAATAAGAATTCACGAGTCAAGATAATGTAAAATCAAAAATCAATAATAGTATAAGTAAAAACCAGTATATTTTTATTGAAAATCTCTGTGTGCTAACATATCTAATCTGGCAATATATTGCACAACTCATCATTTTCACCAAAATTCTGAAATATAGAATATAATCATCAGCTAACCTCTACGGTTAGCAGCAAATATATTGACAAGTGTAATCCTATACTATAAACCAATGAGTATGTAATAAAATTATGATCGAAACAATTAGGTCTAAAACCGGACTTCGTACCGCTACGCTAATGCCTTTAAAGGCGAAAATTTGTGGGAGTGGGGTATAAATCTCTGTTACAAAAAAGGACTCCTATCTTCTCCCTCCTGCCTTCGTTATGAGTTTTTGTATGATTGAAAGCATAAACTTGCGGAATCTAATGTATAAATAGATAACTCTAACCAGCAAAATAGATGATTAAGAATAAAATTGAAATATTCTTAAATACAAATTCAACAAACATCCAGAAACGAGTGCAACAAGATTGATAAATTGAGGTGATATTAAGACATCATCCAATCTTAGCAATCAAATTTACCAGTAGTTTAGGTATTATTTTTCAAAATTGACTGGCTATAACTTCAGTGTAATCGAGTAATAAATAAATGGGACAAGGTTTTTTACAAATTGCGTTAACCCTATGTATTGTCATAGCTATCACACCACGATTGGGACAATACATAGCCCGTGTTTTTTTGGGAGAAAGCACAATACTTGATCCCATCATGAACCCGATAGAGAGAATGTTCTATCTATTGGGAGGTGTTGGTGAAAAAGAAGAAATGACAGCATGGCAGTATATCCGGGCTGTAATATCCAGTAACCTGATCATGGGTATTTCTGTGTGTTTGCTCATCTCTTTTCAGGGAATACTGCCTTGGAATCCCAACGGTTTGGGAATGCCCAGATGGGATATAGTGCTACATACTACAATATCATTTTTAACTAACACAGATCAGCAACATTACACAGGGGAAACAACATTAAGCCATTTTAGCCAAACAGCAGCTTTAGGGTTTTTAATGTTTACCTCAGCAGCAACAGGTTTAGCAGTAGGAATAGCATTTATTCGGGGGTTAACAGGTAGAAAATTAGGGAATTTTTACGTTGATATTACCCGTGCCATTACCAGGATATTGTTGCCCCTTTCAATTATTGGGGCGATCGCTCTCCTGGCTTTAGGTGTACCGCAAACATTAGAAGGCACTTTAGCAGTCCAAACCCTAGATGGAGGAACTCAGTACATAGCTAGAGGACCAGTTGCATCCTTTGAAATTATTAAACTATTGGGAGAAAACGGTGGTGGATTTTTTGCAGCTAACTCTGCCCATCCCTTTGAAAATCCCAATGGCGCATCTAATTTATTAGAAATCATCGCCATGATAGCAATTCCCTCATCCTTAATTTATACCTACGGCGTATTTGCTAACAACAAAAAACAAACTTGGTTACTGTTTTGGATGGTGTTTATCATATATATAGTTATGATTTGGGTTACAGCAGTGGGTGAACTACAAGGAAATCCCATTATTAACCAAGCATTAAACACAGAACTACCAAATTTAGAGGGCAAAGAAGTAAGATTTGGCTGGGCAGAAACAGCATTATGGGCAGTAACAACCACCGCTACCATGACTGGTGCAATTAACGGAATGCACGATTCCTTAATGCCCCAAGGTATATTTTCTAGCTTATTCAATTTATTTGTACAGATAATTTGGGGAGGACAAGGAACAGGAACAGCCTACCTATTTATTTATCTGATCCTGACCGTCTTTATAACTGGGTTAATGGTAGGACGCACCCCCGAATTTTTAGGACGCAAAATAGAACAACGGGAAATATTTCTGGCCAGCGTCGTCCTACTGATCCACCCGATCATGGTATTAGTGCCTAGTGCGATCGCCCTAGCTTATCCCATTTCCCTATCAGGAATCAGTAACCCCGGCTTTCACGGTATTTCCCAAGTAGTTTATGAATACGCATCAGCGGCAGCTAACAATGGTTCTGGCCTAGAGGGGTTGAAAGACAACACTTTATGGTGGAACTTGAGTAGCAGTTTCAGCATATTAGCAGGGCGTTACATTCCCATGATTGCCATCTTGCTTTTAGCTGATAGTATGTCTCGTAAAGCGACAGTTCCCCAAACTCGTGGTACTCTCAGAACCGACTCGTTACTATTTACCACCGTTACAGCTTTTGTCACCATCATTTTAGCCGTCCTCACCTTCTTCCCAGTTTTAGCCCTTGGTCCAGTCGCCGAAGGTTTAAAATTAGCATCTGGAAGTTAGGAGTCAGGAGTCAGGAGTCAGGAGTCAGGAGAAAGAATTATTTTTTCAACTCTTGACTTTTGCCTCTTGCCTCTTGCCTTCTTTCTGTCACCAGTCACCAGTCACCTGTCACCTCTTCCTATGAACTCTGCTGCAACTACCCCAAGACCTAAATCTTCTCGTCCCCGTCCTAGCGATCGCCGTCTCAAACGTAAAAAAACACGGCGAATTAGTACCAAAGGACTCTACATCAGGGCAATTAGAGATGCCTTTGTTAAGTTACATCCCCAATATGCCATTAAAAATCCCATCATGTTTTTGGTGTGGTTGGGAACAATCATTACCCTAGCCGCCACAATTTATCCCCCCATATTTGGACCCGTCACCCAGAAAAACCCCCAGCTTTTCAACGGTTTAGTCACAATTATCTTATTTTTCACTGTGCTTTTTGCCAATTTCGCCGAAGCATTGGCACAAGGAAGAGGTAAAGCCCAAGCTGATGCTTTACGATCTACCCGTTCAGAAACCATCGCCAAAAAAATTGTCGTTGATGGCACAATCACAGAAATCCCTTCTACTGACCTTAAAAAAGGTGATACCGTCTACGTTGTTGCCGGTGATATCATCCCCGCAGATGGGGAAGTAATATTGGGTGTCGCTTCTGTTGATGAATCAGCCATTACCGGTGAATCTGCACCAGTCCTTAAAGAATCAGGTTCAGATGTTGCCAGTTCTGTTACTGGTGGTACGCGCATCATCTCCGATGAGTTAATCATCCGTATTACTGCTGACCCCGGTAAAGGATTTATTGACCGGATGATCAACTTAGTAGAAGGGGCAGAACGCACTAAAACACCTAATGAAATTGCTTTAACCATTTTGCTGTCAGTGCTGACCCTAGCCTTTTTATTTGTGGTCGCAACCCTGCCCGCCTTTGCCTATTATGTCAACAGTCCCGTTAGCGTTACCGTATTAATTGCCCTGTTGGTAGCACTTATCCCTACTACAATTGGCAGTTTACTTAGTGCTATTGGTATTGCAGGTATGGATAGAGTCGCCCAATTTAACATTATTGCTACTTCAGGACGGGCAGTGGAAGCCTGTGGAGATATCAATACTTTAGTTTTGGATAAAACAGGTACAATCACTCTGGGAAACCGATTAGCAGAAGCTTTTATCCCCATCAACGGTCACTCAATGGTGGAAATTGCTAATGTGGCTTTAGCAGCTAGTATCTTTGACGATACTCCAGAAGGTCGGTCTATTGTCCGACTAGCAGAAAAATTTGGCGCAAAATTTGATGTAGACCGCAAACAAGCCCAAGGAATAGAATTTTCCGCCAAAACCCGCATGAGTGGTACTAACTTTCCTGGTGGACATGAGGCGCGAAAAGGTGCGGTGGGAGCAATTAAAGGCTTTGTTCGTTCTCGCAATGGACGGGAAACCCCAGAATTAGATACTGCTTATGAGGAAGTTTCTCATCAAGGAGGTACGCCTTTAGCTGTTTGTCTCGATAATGAAATCTATGGGGTGATTTATCTCAAAGATATTGTTAAACCCGGTATCCGCGAACGTTTTGAGCAACTGCGGCGCATGGGAGTGCGTACCGTGATGTTAACTGGAGATAACCGCATCACTGCCTATGTTATTGCTAAAGAAGCGGGAGTAGATGAATTTATCGCCGAAGCTACACCAGAAGATAAAATCAGCGTCATTCAAGGGGAACAAGCAGAAGGTAAATTGGTGGCCATGACAGGAGATGGAACTAATGACGCTCCTGCTTTGGCACAGGCTAATGTTGGTGTAGCCATGAATACAGGGACTCAAGCTGCTAAGGAAGCTGCTAATATGGTGGATTTGGATTCTGATCCTACCAAACTTATTGATATCGTCAGTATTGGTAAACAATTATTGATTACTCGTGGGGCATTGACGACATTTTCCATTGCTAATGATATTGCTAAATATTTTGCCATTATCCCGGTAATTTTTGCCGCTGCTAATTTACAAAGCTTGAATATTATGAAGTTAACCAGTGTTAATTCAGCGGTATTGTCGGCACTGATTTATAATGCTTTGATTATTCCGGTTTTGATTCCTTTAGCATTGAAGGGTGTCAAATTTCGACCTTTGACTGCTAATCAACTTCTGCAACGCAATCTTTTTCTTTATGGCTTAGGTGGGGTGATTGCTCCATTTATTGCTATTAAATTCATAGATATGTTAATTACAGTTGTTGGTTTAGCTTAATCGGTGACTGGTGACTGGTGACTGTTGACTGGGGAAGAAAATTTTAGATTTTAGATTTTAGATTTTAGATTGGAATTGACAAAAACAATCCAAAATCCAAAATCCAAAATCCTTTCATTGAATTACCAATTACCAATTACCAATTACCAATTACCAATTACCAATTTAAAATCCAAAATCCAAAATCCAAAATCTAAAATCTAAAATTAAATTATGGTGTTGATTAGAGAAACTATCCGTGCTATGCGGATGATTTTATTACTTTGGTTGTTAACAGCAATTATTTATCCTTTGGCAATATTAGGGTTTGGTCAGTTGGCATTCCCTTCTTCAGCTAATGGTAGTATTGTTTTAAATATAGATGCTCAAGCCATAGGTTCATCTTTGATTGGTCAAGTTTTTACATCAGATAAATATTTTCACACCCGTCCCAGTGCGGTAAGATATAGTCAAGGTAGCAAAGCCAGACCAACTGGTATATCTGGCGGTAGTAATCTTGCTCCTAGTAATTCAGAACTAACTAATAGAATTATTAAAGAAGCAACTCAATTTGAAGATGAGAATATACAACCAGTAGCTGATTTAATTTACACCTCTGGTTCTGGTTTAGACCCCCATATTTCTTTGAAAGCCACACGACAACAGTTAACAAGAGTCACACAGGCGCGGGGTATCAAAGAATCTGATATCATCCCTTTAATTAATAAGTATACTGATGGCAGATTTTTGGGTATTTTTGGTGAACCAGGAGTTAATGTTTTACGTTTAAATTATGCTCTTGATCTACAAGAAATCAACCTTCAGCAAAATCAATAATTAGTTAGGGGTTGCTGAGAAAGTTTTGTCGTGAAGGCATAGGAGTCAGGAGTGGTAGGGGCGAAGCATTCGGGCGACTCATTATAAATTTTTGTCCAAGCCTATTTTCCGAATGCTTCGCCCTTACAGGAGTCAGGAGTCAGGAGTCAGGAGTCAGGAGGAGATTTCAAAATTTATTTTCCATCTCTCAAACCCAACAAAAGTGTAAGGCTTCGCCGTGAGCGTCAGCCGAACGGTTTTTGAGGCACAAGACGCTATATCTTTGCACCTACTTTCCTGTTTATCCACCTCCAACCTTTGATTTATCTGGGTTTTGGGTTTTTTCAGCAAACCCTAGTTATCAGTTATCAGTTGCAAAAGGCACTCATGCAAAAGGCACTCATGCAAAAGTTCAACGGCGAATATAATTCGCTACTACATAATCAAAGTCCACCGGAGTGGACTTGATGAAAGAACCCGCGCAGCAGGGTTTCGTCTGTATAGCCGCGATTTATAATCTCATTGGTGAGAGTAGGCGTTATCGTTGGGAAATTCTGCTGAAAGGTTCTTTAATTCAAAAGTTGGTGGGTTTGCTCAAAAATATTGATTTACATATTATTGCTATAGGACTCATATTTGATTTTTGAAAAAAAATCCGTACACCTAAATTTTCTGAAACCCTTTTGCCTATTACCTTTTGCGTTTTATCTGACTACGCAAACAATTTCAAATATCAAATATTATTCCTATACTGGGAAAAATTAAAAATTTAAAAGTCAGGAGTCAGTCGTAGGGGCAACCTCCTGTGGTTGCCCTCTTGAGTAGAAGTCAGGAGTCAGGAATCAGAATATAGCGTTTCCCAGTCTAATGAAGTACACACCAATTTATTCACTGTTCCGTGTTAAGAGTTCCCTGTTCCCTAAAACGAAAAAACTTTGTACCTCACTAGCATGGGAATGGCTATAATTGTTAAGTACCTAGGGGTTGCTGAGAAAGTCTTGTCGTGATGACAGGTGACAGGTGACAGTTTCAAGAGTTGGATAGGAACGATTTTTCCTTTGAGTAGGAATTAAATGCAAGGTTTTTAAGTTTCCACCCCGTAAAAGCTTGCACTTTTTGAAAGTCAAAATAGCTAAAAACCTTTACCTGTAAAGTTTTCGGATTTATTCAGCAAGCCCTAAGTACCTAAGCAAAATTAAGTCAACATATTGAGTGAAAACAAAAATGTCTGTTTTCCTTAATTCCTATTCCCTGATCATTCCACTGCCAAATATAAAATTTATTTTGCACGACTACTTAAATCAGGACTTAACAGATTCACGATTTTATAAATGATTTTCATCAAGGTAACATTTAAGTTAAACTATCTGTTGCAATCACACCAAAATCTCTGTAAATGCACCCGACTCGTGTTGTAGGTTTAATGAGTGGCACATCTGTGGATGGGATAGATGCTGCCTTGGTAGAAATTGTTGGTACAGATTTGAATCTCAAAGTTGAATTATTAGCCGGGGAAACCTATCCTTACCCTGCTGAACTAAGAGAAAAAATATTGGCTATCTGTGCCGGTGCGTCTATCTCAATAGCAGAACTGGCAGCCATAGATGATGCGATCGCTGTCGTTTTTGCCCAGGCTGTCCAAAATATTCAAGTCGGTTATCCCCCAGCCTCCCTTATCGGTTCTCACGGTCAAACTGTTTACCACCGACCACCTCAGCAGCAATCTCTCGGTTACAGTTTGCAACTTGGTCGGGGTGCTTTAATTTCTCGCCTGACTGGTATTACTACTATTAGTAATTTCCGTGTAGCTGATATTGCTGTTGGTGGTCATGGTGCGCCTCTTGTTCCTAGAGTTGATGCCTATTTACTCAGTCATCCCCAAGAAGCACGTTGTATTCAAAATATAGGTGGTATTGGTAATGTAACTTATCTACCTCCCCGGCGTGATGACTGGCTGGCTCAAATTCGTGGTTGGGATACTGGTCCTGGAAATAGTCTCTTGGATTTGGCTGTACAATACTTTACTAATGGTGATAAAAGTTACGATGAAAATGGTAGTTGGGCTGCTAGTGGTAGTCCCTGCTATCCATTGGTAGAAAAATGGCTCAGTCAAGATTATTTTCGTTTACCACCCCCTAAATCTACTGGTCGGGAGTTATTTGGTGTAACTTATCTACATCAGTGTTTACAGGACTGCCAAGCCTACCAACTTAGTCCCGCAGATGTGTTGGCAACAATTACAGAACTCACAGCTGCTTCGATTGTTAATAGTTACCGTGCTTTTTTACCGCAAATGCCAGAACGGGTATTATTATGTGGGGGCGGTAGTCAGAATCTTTACTTAAAACACAGGTTAGAGTTATTGTTGAGATCAGTAAAAGTTTTAACTACAGATGAAGTCGGTTTAAGTGCAACGTTTAAAGAAGCGATCGCTTTCGCTGTTTTAGCCTACTGGAGACAGTTAGGTCTTTCTGGTAATTTACGCGTTGCAACTGGAGCAGATCAAGAAGTGGTTTTAGGAGAAATACATCAGGTGAGAGCTTGTCCTAAGTTGACAATTTAATAGACAAACCTGTACACTCATAAACAAACCTATGAGTGACTTTATGTTTAAACCTCATGAATTTGCTAAAAAAATCGGAGTTTCAGTCAAGACCTTGCAAAGATGGGATGTTGAAGGAAGACTTCCAGCCAAAAGAACATTGTCGGGGCATCGTTTTTATACTGAAGATGATTTACTGATTACCCAGGGATTAAAACCTGTAGACTCAAATTGACAAACCTGTACAAGATATGTCAGTTTTAGACAGCAAAGAAATACAGTGTTGAGGTCGAGCAATGCTTTTATCTATCAAAACAAAACTCAAGTTAAACAAAACCCAGGAAATATTCATGGCTAAACACGCTGGTATAGCAAGGTTTACCTATAATTGGGGTTTAGCTACTTGGCAGGATTTGTATAAAGATGGATTAAAGCCAAACAAATATATGCTCAAAAAATTCTTTAATAACCATGTAAAACCTGAATTGGCATGGATTAAAGAAAAAGGTATTTGTCAGAAAATCACTCAATACGCCTTTGATAGTTTAGGTGAGGCTTTCCAGAGATTTTTTAAAGGACAGTCTAAATATCCCAACTTCAAAAAGAAAGGGAAAAATGATAGTTTTACAATTGATAATGGTGGTAAACCAATTCCTGTAGGTGGTACATCAATAAAACTACCAACAATTGGATGGGTAAAAACTTATGAAGGATTACCTCACACCACCTGCAAAAGTATTACTATTTCCAGGACTGCTGATAGCTGGTACATAGCCTTTTCTTATGAACAAGAATGTCAGCCAACTATTAAAAAACATGATGCTGTTGGTGTTGATTTGGGAGTAAAGGAACTAGCTACACTAAGCACTGGTGTTACTATTTGCTAATCCTAAACACTACAAACAGAACTCTAGCTAAACTGCAAAGATTATCTAATATCTACTCTAGAAAGGCTAAAGGTTCAAGCAATAAGCATAAAGCCAAAATTAAACTAGCTAGACATCATGCGAGAATAGCAAACCTGAGAAAAGATACTCTTCACCAAATCACTACTTACTTATGCAAAAACCACGCTCAGATAGTAGTAGAAGATTTGAATGTTTCAGGGATGTTATCAAACCATAAATTAGCCCAAGCAATAGCTGATTGTGGGTTTCATGAGTTTAAGCGTCAGCTAGAATATAAAGCTAAAAAGTTTGGTTGTGAAATTATAATTGCTGATAGATTTTATCCATCAAGTAAAACCTGTTCTCACTGTGGACATAGAAAAGATAGTCTTTCTTTATCTGAAAGAATTTATCACTGCGAGAACTGTAGTTTTGAGATGGATAGGGATCTGAATGCTGCAATTAATTTATCGCGTTTGGCTAAAGCGTGAAAGTCTACCGAGGGATAACTGCTCCCATGCTCCCGTTGAAGTAGAAAGTAAAGTCTAGTTTTGTCTAGGTTTTATATAGCAGATGACAGTGAAGAAGGTAGGGGAAGCAAAATTAAGTCTTTATCCTGACTCCTAAGATTATTGTTGTTGAAAAAATCAAAGGAATTTATAACCCACATTCCGCACTTCAATTTGTAGTACACATACAAGTATCATAAGCAGCATAAATGCTTAAATATAAATACGGAATTAATACAGTAAAAATATAAACTTTACTTTCTATTTGACTACTAAAGAGAAATTCATAAGGCATTACGTCCTTGTTTTGGTATTTTGTGATTGTACAGTTTCATCAATATTTAAAACTTAGTGATCAAGGATTATTTGATGGTAGAAAATTCCAGTTTATACCACTGTTTGTTGATGAATTAGTATAAGCCTAAGCCCTATGTTGGTGCTAACATCCAAAAATTTCCGGTGGTGTGGGACGAAAAGCCCGCTAATCAAGGACGGGCGGGATGCCCACTCACAAGGGTAGGTATTTTACATTGTCGTCAGGGCAAGACTTGGATGACTTGGAAGGACTGTGGACAAGGGAGGAAAACCGTACAAAATCAGATGCTCTTGGTAACAAGAACAGCCCGTCAAAATACCATTGTGCGTATCAAATCTTCCTTGTCTACCTAGTCCTGCCTTCACAGTTAATATTAAAAACCTACCCCTGTGAGCGGGATGCCCATCCCACAAGATTAGATACTCTATTTTTTGGCGTAACCTCACAAGGTCATTTACACACCTACTAAGGTTTTGTTCTCTACTTGAGATTCGGTCTTAGGTAGTTTGGATTCTACTGCTGTACCTTTGAAGAAATCAGGATTGGCTTCGGTGTAGAATTTATAGGGATTGCCGAATACATAGGCTTTGAAGTCATCTTCAGAAATTACGCCTTCTCTGACCAAATCCCAGCTTTCAGCTAAGGGTGTGGTGAGATCGGGTACATCCCAGTGACCAACATCGGAGGAATAAATGGCGTTGATCTTCACTCCCAAGGGGTTGGCTTTATCGTTGAATGCCGCAGCGATAGTA
Organism: Sphaerospermopsis torques-reginae ITEP-024; assembly: GCF_019598945.1. Classification (NCBI taxonomy): domain Bacteria; kingdom Bacillati; phylum Cyanobacteriota; class Cyanophyceae; order Nostocales; family Aphanizomenonaceae; genus Sphaerospermopsis; species Sphaerospermopsis torques-reginae. Next base: position 1,333,588 of record NZ_CP080598.1, read on the forward strand.
CGATCATCTGATTCAGAACCAAAGAAGAAACTATTCACCCAGCGATCGCGTATATCTTCAATTGATTGAATCCCAGCTGCACCAAAATCTTCTAATTCACTACCCACTGGTGAACGACTATGACGGTTGAAGGAAGCACCCAATACACTCTTGGTCAATTCTTCTTTGCTGAGAGAATATCCTTGAGTAATTTCTCCACCATACTCTGCAAACAACTCAAACAACTCATCGGGGTTAGCTAAATCTGGGTTGTAATTTTGCAGTCCTTCTAAATTGCGTTTGGAGAAACGATCCACTAAATGAATGTAGACGTGAGCGCCCCAATCTGCACCACCTTCTAGCATACCAACGCGCAATTGTGGGAAGCGTCTGGTTACACCACCAAAGAATAATGCTTTCGCAAATGCTTGTGAACCATCGGCAAAGTGACCGATGTGGTTGTTCATGTAGTTACTGATGGAGGAGCGTCCTGTCCATCCTTGGCTACCATAATGGGTGGTGAGAGGTACGCCTAATTCAACGGCTTTAGCCCAGAAGGGATCGTAGTCGTATTCACTATCTAATCCGAAAAAGTCAATGTAAGAGGCATATTTACCAATTTCGGGGAATTGATCGGCTGGGTATTTATCAGCGATCGCTTTAATTGGCCGTCTCACACCACCAGGAATATTTGCCACCTTCAATCCTAGTGTTTTTACAGCAAATTCTAACTCTTCAATTGCTTCTTGGGGGGTAGTCATGGGGATACCAGCTACCACAGTCAGGCGATCGCTATATTGACGGTAAATATCGGCATGATAGTGATTAATCGCCCGTTGCAATAATTGACGATTCTCTTTACTTGCACCAGCCGCAGCTAAAGCATTATTGGGAAATAATACCGAATAATCTGATCCTTGCTCCGCTTGACGTTCATAGAGTAATGCAGGGAGAGTGTAAGTAGCTAAATCTAAGGTATTACGAGTAACTCTAGCCCACCAAGGCGATCGCAATGTCCGATTATATTGACGCTCTTCAGGGGTTTGTTGATACCAGTCTTTACCTTCACTCTTGGGATTAAGACGAGAAGATTCAGCCTTGCGTAATTCATCTACCAGTTTTACACCGCCGTAGTGAGCAATATAATCCTCAAGGGCAGGAGTAAAGTCATTAGTGTGAACATCAGTATCAATGACAGGATAATCCAGATTGGCTCTAACTGCAGCGGAGGGAGAGCTTTTCAACTTGCTATATTTACTCATATTTTCCTTAGAAAAGTTACAAGACAATTTAGATCCCTGATTTCTCAAACAATTGCAGAATCTAAAAGTTATGAATTTTCAAAAAATCGGGTATCTGAGGGAAATCGTGCTGTTGATTTTGACTTGAGTTTAATCCGTGAAATTGAAGATTCTTGTCTTTTTGACAAGCATAACTTTCCGATAGTTTGCATGGACTCCGGTAGGCTTTTAACGTCTGTGCTGACGGTCTCTTGTAGGGTGCGTCAGATGTGATAAATTGGTTATTGTGAACAAATTTTCTACTGACGCACCATACTTTTTTATTTACACCAACACCATCTTTTGTTTGTATAAAGTTAAAAATTCTGGCGGTGCTGAATTGAGGTATGAAAATTGAAAATTCCATTTCTCAAGCTCTTACTCTTTGCGCCTCTGCGTGAGACAAATTTCAGGACTTACGCACGAATTATGGAATAACGAACCACTCCAGGCACAGAGGACACAGAGAAAGGAGGTTTTGAGAGAGATTTTGCGTAATTCCTTAAATTTATTTAAACTGCTGCTAATACCTTTTGAAATTGATTAACTGGACGAGATAAACCGAGATTTTCCCGCAGAGTTGTACCTTCATACTCAGTGCGGAATAAACCCCGACGTTGTAATTCAGGAATTACTAAATCAACAAAATCATCTAGTCCACCGGGAAGATAAGGAGGCATAATATTGAAACCATCAGCAGCATCATTAACAAACCAGCTTTCAAGTTGATCTGCAATTTGTACTGGTGTACCAATAATTGTCCAATGACCACGCGCTCCTGCAATCCATTGATAAAGCTCACGAATGGTAAAATTGTGTTTGCGAGCAATATCAATTAATAATGCTTGGCGGCTTTTGTTATCATTGGTTTCTGGTAACTCTGGCAGTGGTCCATCAAGGGGATAACCGGAAAGATCCGTGCCTATGAGTCCTTGCAATAAAGCCAAACCAACCTGGGGATGAATTAAATCTTGTAGTTCTTGATATTTGGCTTTTGCGTCTGCTTCTGTTAGTCCCACGACTGGAAAAACACCAGGCATAACCTTGAGTTGATCCGGGGTACGTCCATATTTTGCTAATCTACCTTTAACATCTGCATAGAAGGCTTGGGCATCTTCTAGGGTTTGTTGAGCAGTAAATATAACTTCGGCAGTTTTACCAGCCAGTTCTTTACCATCTTCAGAAGAACCAGCTTGCACAATTACAGGATAACCTTGGGGCGGACGGGCAATGTTCAATGGTCCGCGCACGGAGAAAAATCTGCCTTTATGGTTAAGTTGATGTATTTTGTTGGGGTCGTAGTAAAAAGCTGTTTCTTTATCACGGACAAAAGCATCATCTTCCCAGCTATCCCACAAACCTTTGACTACATCAATAAATTCATGGGCGCGGATGTACCGTTCTGCATGAATAGGATGGGCTTCTAGACCGAAGTTCCCAGCAGCTTCACTACTACCCGTTGTGACTACGTTCCAGCCTGCTCTTCCCCCAGAAATATGATCTAAAGAAGCAAATTTGCGTGCCAGAATATACGGATCTTCGTAGGTGGTAGAGGCAGTGGCGATAAAACCAATCTTTTCTGTCACCGCAGACAAAGCTGAAAATAGGGTAACAGGTTCAAAGTCGCCACCGAAGGCTGTACGCCCTTCTGCACCGGGACGTTGTTGTAAGGCTAAACCGTCGGCTAGAAAAAATGCGTCAAATTTACCACGCTCGGCTGTCTGGGCTATTTGTTTATAATGCTCAAAGTTGAGAGCGCCATTACTCCGTGCTTGAGGATGTCTCCAAGCTGCTACGTGCTGACCTGCTCCGGGTAAAAATGCACCTAGTCTTAGTTGTTTTTGTTGTTTGCCCATATCAGACTCCAAGTAATATTTTTTACTAAATGAATATAGGATGATAAAAACTGGTATGGCAGTTGTCATATATATCAATGTGACTACCGCATATTTATTTTTTGAGAAAGCTTTTTCAACTCCTTAGCCATAGCTATAGGCATTAGCGTTAGTGGTGGGTTGCTGATCAAACTACTGTATCTCGACTGATTTATCGTAAATTAATAGTAGAATCTCATAACTCTCCTGAAAAAGCAAGTACCTTTTCATAAAAATATGGTGAACTAAATTTGTTGGTGGCTAATTGTTAGATATTCAAAGTATTTGATGGCTTTGGAGTGTGCAAAGTAGGCGATCGCCTCCGGCACTGGCGTAGCCAATCGCCTCTGGTGTGCGGAATGCCATCGCTGAATTTGAATACAACATATAAAACAAATGTACTTATATTTGACTACTGGGTAAGAGCAAAGTAGCTTAAAATATAAGTATGGAAACTCTAGAGTATCAGTCCGTCAGGAGTACGAACTGCACAATGGAATTTTGCTGCTGCTTTATTATAGGTACGAGCAATTTTGATGATCCGAATGTGATAAGTGTGATTATGGGGATAAGTTACCAGAATTAGATCAAGGATAGAGTGTAGATTTAGAAAAGGTAGAAGTTTTGTAAGCAAGACAACTAAATAAATAGTAAATAGTTAGATGCAGGTGTGTGTTATGCTCAAGGTGAAACGATGTATTGACGAAATCAATGCATTTGTGGCAGAAACCACTACACTCTCGAAAGGAGTTGCAATGAACAAGTATTTAGAATTCTTCCAAACTCTTCACGATGAGGTTGCACCAACAGGTTATTTAGGTCGGGGTTCGCATTATTCAGTGCTTCGATCTGTTGTCTGGCATAACAATTTGCAGCATCCATTAACCAAGGCTGTTTACCATGATTTAGCTATTATTTGGGATGAAGATCACGATATCAGGGTAATTGAAGTTGTTAAGTTGCTTTATTTTGCAGGACTTCTCACACCCGCTATTATTGTTGGAGAACGGAAAGGTAGTTTCACACTGCTAGTTTCTGAACAGACCGTTGAAGAGGCTGGTAAAAAGTGGCTTTGTGCCTATCAAAAAGCGGTTGAAAAAATAACACAATCACTTTATGATCCTTGGGCGGCTACAGTTGCATCCATTAATTCACGCGATTATGGCATTATTAATGATGACTCGGAAAAAGTTGTTCAGTACCTTCAAACAATAAATATGCTGTGGCAACTTGGCATCAAACCAAGTGAAGTGTAGTAAGGAGCATATAACAATCATCTAACAGAAGTAAGATGTGTAGTTGCAACGCGAAACGCACTATCATCTTAAAAGTTTAAGATATTACAATTAAAATATTCATTAACTGATGAATTCAAACTCGAAAGAATTGGTAATCACCAAACTTGAACAAGGATTACCCGCTATTACTCCAGCCTTTGGTGCAACATTAGCAGAAGCCTGTGCGGTTTGTTTAAACAATCAAGGTTATATTCAGGGTATAGAACTCACAGTCAAAGGAGAGTTTACCGCCGTTTTTAAACTATATTGGCAAGAGGTAACAGACCAAATGCTACGTTGTTGGAACGATAGCGAATATACTACAGAACAGGCGGCTTATGGAATTGCTTTTTTAATTATACAAGAACTTACGGACTATACAGTTATCGAACGTTCTCGCAGAGGAACAGGATTTGATTACTGGTTGGGTAAAAAAGGTGATAACAATGAACTACCATTTCAAAATGCAGTGCGTTTAGAAGTTTCCGGCATTCGTAAAGGCGACGACAGCCGAATAAAAGCTAGAATTAAACAGAAACTTGAGCAAGTCAGCCCCACAGATGGTACACTCCCAGCTTACATCGTGGTAGTTGAATTTAGTAATCCTTTAGCGTTCGTAGTAAAAAAATGAGTCAGATTCAAGAATTACATAAACAAGCTATGGATTTAGCCGAAATGGCACAAGTTGCTAAACTTAAAAATAACTTAGATTTAGCTTCTCAATTATCCCGACAAGCATTTGAAAAAGAACGATTAGCAGCAGAATTAATAACAAATGATTTTGCAGCAGAACCAACTCGTTCAATATTGTATCGTAGTGCTGCCAGCCTAGCAATTGACTGTGGAGAAATTCACATTGCAGAACGTTTAATTACAACTGCTTTATCAGGAAATCCACCATCTGAAATTGCCGAAGAACTCAGAGATTTATTTGTACAAATCAATATTCATAAATATTTTGCTCGTCGAGGTTTGGTATTTGATGAATCTAAACTTCAGATTTTTAGCTAGGAATTAGCTGTTAATAAATAGGTTTAAATTTGCTATCTTAATCAAATCAAAGGTAGTAATATAGGAATCTCATCTGGACAATCAGCAATTAAATCAGCTTTGTGAGTTTCCAACTCTTCCCTGCTTCCATAGCCATAAGTCACACCAATTGAAGTTATATTATTTTTCTTAGCTCCGATGATATCATGAGAGCGATCGCCTACCATAACAACAGTAGAAGCTAAAAGACTTTCCCTCTCTATAATGTAGGAAATTAAATCACCTTTCACACTTCTATTCCCATCCAACTCACTACCATAAACACCATCAAATAAAGGTGCTAAATCAAAATATTCAATAATGCGTGCAGCATAAATCTGAGGTTTGGAAGTAGCTACAAAAGTTTGATAACCAGCAGCACGAATAATTTTTAGGGTTTCGGGAATTTGCGGATAAAGGGAGTTTTCAAATAACCCAATTGTAGAAAAGCGACTACGATATAGTAAAACTGCCTCCTCAAGCAATGTATCATCAGAGGTTTGCAATAATTGGGAAAAACTGCTTTTCAGTGGTGGTCCAATACACCAAAGCAATTCCTCAGCATCCGGTGGTTTATAACCAAGTTCCGATAAAGCATACTGAATACAGCAAGTAATTCCCGGTTTAGGATCAGTTAGAGTTCCATCTAGGTCAAAAAGGACTGTGCGAAAAAGCATTTTGGTGAAATTAGATAGTTTTTATAGCAACCACTAAGGGGGTTAAGATATCAAATGATAGCGCACGTTGACGTAAGGTCGTTGATAAAACTTAGACTCCAAGAAACTTTTAACACTGTCACCTGTCACCTGTTCCCTGTCACCTGCTATAACCTTTGCAGAAACTCAATATTCAACGGTAGTTTTTCCCCTAACCACAGAGAATTATCTGTATGATCTTTGACATCATCTCCCGTTTCTGGATGAACCAAAATATCTAAACCTTCTCTATTAAGCATTAACCAAGGCACAACTTCACCAAACTGATGTGGTAAAAAAGCTACTTGATACATTGATTTTGGGTGTGGTCCTACAGGCTGTTCATGCCAGCGTCCCAATCTTACATCAAATTTAGCACCTAAACCTTCTCTTATACGAGCAGCAGCTTCACGACTAACAGTATCAAAATAAATATGTGCATGAAACCCAGTAATATCAGTATTTTTATTCATAGTTCTTGATTTCACCTCTTCCTATGAAGTATAGCTCAATAATTATTTAGATATACTAATCATTCGTAAGCCATAAATTTAGTGAAACACAGATTTTTTGTCAAACCACTTGAATTTTCTTTCTGGTCATGTAATACTACTAAAACAATCACCAGTAACTCGGTCAATAAACTGTAGTTTCTATTTTGTCTCAAGCCGTCCATAAATTATTCAAACCCGTCAAGGGTGATACACAGATAACTGGCAATAGTTATGTCTGCGCTGATCTTGGTATTGGAAGTAACTATTGAGTCAAGGGGTGAAAGCTAGTGAGCATAAATCAATTAGCTACTGACTATTTAAGATTTGGGTTTTTGATGTAAACAAATTCCCCAAGCACAAATCCTAATTTACTAAGGAATTTAAACATGGCTGACATTAAGATTTATAGTGCGGTTGTTTGTCCTTATGCTCACCGTACCCGCTTGGTACTTCAAGAAAAGGGTATTGATTTTGATTTGATTGAAATTGATTTACAGAATAAACCAGAAGGTTTTACAAAAGTTTCTCCTTATGGAAAAGTACCTGCAATTACTCATGGAGAAAATCGGATTTGGGAATCAGCAGTTATTAATGAATATCTGGATGAAGTATTTCCTAACCCACCGCTTTTACCTAGTAACCCCATTGCAAAAGCTCAGGCTCGAATTTGGATAGATTTTGCTAATACTAGATTAGTTCCTGCTTTTTCTACTCTTTTACGCAGTCCAGATTTCCAAAAACAAGAAGAAGCCAAACAAGAACTCTACAAACATCTAGAATTTATTGAAAATGAAGGTTTAGGAAAACTTTCTGGAGATGGTCCATACTGGTTTGGTGAATCTATCAGTTTAGTTGATTTTACCTTTTTCCCCTGGTTTGAAAGATGGGCTGCTCTTAAACATTATCGTGGCTTTGGTATCCCTGCTGAATTTACTCGTTTGAAACAGTGGAAACACGCGCTCAAGGAACGTGAATCTGTAAAGGCGATCGCTAACTCCAAAGAGTTCTATATTGAGCGATATGCTAAATTTGCTGCTCCTGTTCCTGTCGCTGCTTAGTCAAACGCTGCATTCAAATATTCCTAAATTGAGAAGACAAATTTATGAGTTATCAAAACATAGAAATCAAACCCATTGCTGGACGCATCGGTGCAAAAATTAAAGGTGTTAATCTAGCTGAAAACCTCAGTGATGAAATCATCAGCGAAATTAGAAAAGCCTTAGTTCAATATAAAGTTATTTTCTTCCGTAACCAAGAACTTGATGCCGATGGACAAGTAGCTTTTGCACGGCGTTTTGGTGAAATCACTACCGCACATCCGACAGTTCCATCACTTCCTGGACATCCAGAAGTATTAGATTTAGATTACAGCCGTACCGTTGCCCGTGCTAATAGCTGGCACACCGATGTTACATTTGTAGATCGTCCGCCCCTTGGCTCAGTCTTGCGGGCATTGGTAATTCCGCCGGCGGGAGGGGATACTATTTGGGCAAATTCGGTGACTGCATACCAAGATTTACCGGAGCATTTGCGGAATTTAGCGGATCAACTTTGGGCTGTACATAGTAATGCTTATGATTATGCCACAGCCTTTGATATACCTGAAGAAGTGAAATCTTACCGGGATGTGTTTACTTCAACGGTGTATGAAACCTTGCATCCAGTGGTGAGAATTCATCCTGAATCTGGGGAAAAAGGTTTATTTATTGGTGGTTTTGTGCGTCAAATTCGCGGTTTATCTCCAACTGAATCAGGGGATATTATTCGCTTATTGCAATCTTATATTACACGACCTGAGAATACAGTGCGTTGGCGTTGGCAGGTTGGGGATGTGGCATTTTGGGATAACCGTGCTACTCAACATTATGCGATCGCCGACTACGGAGATCAACCTCGTCGCGTGCAGCGTGTAACCATTGCCGGTGATCTTCCTTTAGGTATTGATGGTAAATATAGTCAAGCCATTAAAGGCGATTCTGCGGCATATATTCCCAATCTTGTAGCAGCTTAATCACTGGCTAAATGTAGGGTGTGTTACCGCAAAAGGTAATGCACCACTTTGAGCATGAATTTGATAATTTAAGGAGTTGGATTTTATGGCTTTAACACCTTCGACAATGTTACCTTTGGGGACTTTAGCACCTAATTTTTCTCTCCCAGATGTGGTTTCAGGGAAAACTATTTCATTGGCAAACTTTGCTGATAAAAAAGCTTTAGTAGTTATCTTTGTTAGTCGTCATTGTCCTTTTGTGCAGCATATAAAATTTGAATTAGCAAAATTAGGACAAGATTACAAAAATAAAAATGTGGGTATTGTAGCCATTAGTTCTAATGATATTAATACTCATCCTGATGATGCACCAGAATTACTTAAAGAGTTTGCCCAAGAAATAGATTTATCCTATCCTTTGCTTTATGATAAAAGTCAAAAAGCGGCTAAAGATTTTTTTGCAGCTTGTACTCCTGACTTTTTTGTATTTGATAGAAACAGAAAGCTGGCTTATCGAGGACAATTAGATGATAGTCGTCCAAAAAATGGTTTACCTGTAACTGGACAAGATTTGCGGAAAGCGATTAATTATGTTTTAGCAGATGAGGTAATTACTTGGGAACAAAAGCCGAGTATTGGTTGTAATATTAAATGGAAAGCAGGGAATGAGCCGGTTTATTATAAAGTTTCGGTAGCGGTGGGGTAGTTAGGGATTTTCAGTCGAAAGGTGATTATTTCAGCCTCTCTTCCATCAGCCAGGAAGTTATCCTGGCCTTTACTGCTGTAAAATTTGGGAAAATTTATTTATACAGTGCGATCGCTTAATAGATAACCTTCAAATTTTATATACGTAGATCAGATTGCTAGATATTACCTGCTGTCATATACACCTTATAATGTTGAGTTTAGTGACAGGATTCTGTCTTAGATAAATTTTGTTTAAACTTCACACTATACTTCACACTTTTGCTCTATTATAGATTCACGAGACTAAAGGCAGTATTTCCTGCTTTGGGAGCATACACAGTTTCCTGAAAACCAACAAACAAAGGATGGAGAGCAGTGGCCATAATCAATCCACTTATTGCACAACCGCCAAACGAGGTGTCTTTAAAAAAAGCACCTCTAGTTCGTGTTATTGCACAAATACGCTTTCCTCTGATTACGTCAATTGAAAATAAAAGCTTTATAGGAGGATTTCAAGAAGCTATTAGAGATAAGTATCCAATATTACAACAAGAGCAGACCCGCAGCTTAGTTTTTGGTTCTCAAGGTGTTACGCAGTCTGAACAAGTAACTTGGAGATTTGTAGATGCTCAAGGTAATTGGCGCTTATCACTATCACCTGACTTCGTAGCACTTGAAACAACTGCTTATACAAGTCGTAGTGATTTTATAGCACGGTTAGAAAACTTGCTAATAGCACTTAATGAACACATTAAACCTAAAATTGTTCAACGATTCGGTGTGAGATATATTGATCGGCTCGTTGGACAAGCAGTAAATGATATATCTAAGCTTGTACGCTCAGAAATTACAGGTATTGTAGCATTAGACTTTGGAGAATATATTCATCAGAGTATCAATGAATCTTTGTTTAGTTTACCTGGGGGAGAAGACCAGATAATTGCGCGTTGGGGGTTAATTTCTCCTAATGGAACTTTTGATCCAGATGCAATTGAACCAGTTGATGAACCTAGCTGGATACTTGATTTAGATATGTCTCTTTCAAAACAACGAGATTTTGATGTTGAAGAACTTCTGAATGAAGCACAGCGTTTTGCTGAAAGAATTTATACTTTTTTCAGATGGGCAGTAACTGATGAATTTTTGCAGCATTTTGGAGGTGAACCATGACTTCTCTTTTAGATAGAAAACCTGAGCAGTTATCGGGTACTTCTGCCCGTGGCTCAATGTGTCCTCAACATAATTACCGCCCCACTATTATATATAAAATTTTTTCAACTATTCCTATTACAGCAAGTACGACAGCAACATTTGATCGAAATTTATTACCTACTTTGGAGATGACAACGAGTGGGTTGACTTTTCCATCAACTAATTCTGCGGAAACAACACAAATTGCTCTTAACCAACTGAGAAAGTTAAGTGGATTGACCTGGGATCAACTTGCTAGGCTTTTTAATGTTTCACGTAGAAGTATTCACTTTTGGGCTAGTGGCCAGCCATTATCTCGTTTTAATGAGGAGAAGCTTAATCGCCTTTTGGCTACTGTTCAGTATATTAATCGGGGAAGTGCCAGTCTTAATCGTAGTCTTTTATTAACTCCTGGTAGTGATAGTCAACTTCCTTTCGATCTCTTGGTAGCTGATGAATATGAAGAGGTAAAACGAATTATTGGTTATGGTAATGCTCCTGAAAGACCACAATTAGCTCCCTTATCTGAGGATGCACGTGCGTCACGTAGACCACCCAATCCGGCTGATCTAGTTGATGCTCTACAAGAGCCTATCCATCGTGAAGTTGGACGATCCAAACCTGCTAGAGCGGTAAGGAGCCGCAAAAACGGTAGTGGACAATGAGCGTGATGTTTTGATTAAGGAAGTGGATGCTGCTCTTCAAGAATGGCAGCAAGGTGATTATGTGCTTGGCGAACATTGGTTTGTACAACGTTTTCACCCTCAGCGTCCTCTGACACAAGAATCTACTGGTGTAGCACAAGAGGAGACTGATCTTGCTGAGTCAGAAGTCAGGGGTTTTGTAGTGGTTACGCAAACTTGCGATATTGTGCGTACTTGTGGCACTCGTCCGTTTGTTGAAGTAGTTCCTTTGGTGGAGGTTGATGAAGAACAATTATATCAAATTCAACGAAATAGACGACCTCAATATGCTTATATTCCAGGAGTAGCAGAACTGAATCTAGTGGCTGATCTTGATCGTGTGATGACAGTGGAGAAAGCCGTTGTTGCAGAATGGGAGCGCAAGTCTGGATGCCAAAATGATCAAGAGATTAGGGCATTAGGGCAAGCATTAGCCCGGAAGCGAGCTAGATTTGCTTTTCCTGATGACTTCAATCAATTTTCTAAAAAGTTGCAAATACGAATGCAAGATAAGCATGATAAATCTAGCCCTGAAGGTGAAGCTCTTCGTGCTTTACGTGAAATTAGAGTATATGCAGAACCTTCTTGGAATGACACTGCAATCAACCTAACTTTTTTGTTTATCCGTGATGAAGAACAAGTTCAGTTTCAAGATATAAGATGGGATCAACTTTGTGAAAATTGGTTGAAATTAATTCCACCATCCGGCCGTTTTCAATCTGTAGATGGCTTGGTAGTATCTTTGGAAGACATGACAGCAAAGGAATATGTTGAGAGTGATCCGCTAGATTTGGATAACTTATCATCCTGAAATCTGAAATCATTCTCGACATAAACAGCCCATATCAAGTTACAGGCTAAGAGCCAAAGTTCGTTGAAATAGACTAAATTTGTGAGCAGCTATGTAGATTACTATTTTTGTGTCTAGATTTCTTCCTCTCTGCGTCTTTGCGTGAGACTATTTCCCCTATAAATCCTCATGCAACGCCCCCAACTTGCGTATCTCCGGCCAAATCAACGCCGTAGCAACTACCACCAAAATTGTACCTATTCCCCCGCTAACCACAGAGAAAACAGGCCCAAATAAAGCCGCAACTGCACCAGACTCAAAACCCCCCAACTCATTAGAAGCACTGATAAACACACTGTTAATAGCCGCAACTCGACCCCGTAAATGATCAGGGGTTTTAATTTGCACCAAAGTATGGCGAATCACCACACTAATACTATCTAACGCCCCACTTAATGCCAACATCAACAACGACAACCACACCCAACGAGACAAACCAAAGATAATTGTTACAACCCCAAATCCCACAACTGACCACAGTAATGCTGGTCCAGCTTTGCTGATAGGTGGTAAATATACTAGCAAGGCTGCCATAATTAATGCACCTATGGATGGTGCTGCTTGTAAATAGCCTAGTTCCACTGGCCCAACTTGCAAAATATCTTTGGCATAGACGGGTAATAATGCCACAGCACCACCAAATAAAACTGCAAATAAATCTAAGGTAATAGCAGCCAGAATAATTTGATTATTCCAAACAAACTCAGCACCAGCAGCTAAGGATTTTAAAGATATTGGTTCTTTGGCAAAGTTGGTTTTTTGAGGTTTAATAGCTGCAACTGAGGCTAAACATAATAAAGAGGCGATCGCAGCTACTATATACACTGGGGTGGCACTCTTGAAAATAGCAATGGCAAATCCTCCCAAGGCTGGACCAATCACTGATGCTAACTGAAAGCTACTACTTACCCAAGTCGCGGCATTAGCAAACACATTAGTTGGTATCAATTGCCACATTAAAGCATCACTGGCAGGTTTAAGAAATGCCCTTGCTACACCCATTAACACTAAACAAGCATAAACTAGGAAAATTGCCCCTTTAGTGTAGGAAATCACTCCTAAACCCAGTGAACAAACAGCCAGCAGGAAAATTGCTAGTAAAGTAGTGCGTTGGCGATTATACTTGTCAGCAACATGACCTGCTATTAATGTCAGTAAAATCATGGGTGTTACTTGGGCTAATCCCACTCCACCTAACGCCAAAGGGGAATGGGTGCGCTCATAAAGTTCCCAACCAATGGCCACCGTTTGCATTTGTCCCCCTGTAAACAAGAGAACACGCCCAATAGTAAATAACCGATAATCTCGAAATCTCATGGCTGCAAAAGGATCGTGTGCAGCCTTAGTATTAGGGGGGATTTGTTTCTGTTTGCTCGAAGACATTTTTTAGTAGACTTAACCCTTCTTCAATTTTTGATACTTGTTCTGGTGTTAAACTCTCTATAATTTCCGCAATTTCCCCGCGAGTTTTTTCCTGGGATTGCTCTAAAAGCAGTTTTCCCTCTCTCGTCAAATTCAGGACTACTCGCCGTCGTTCTTGAGGATTATCTGTACGTTGCACCAGATTTCGTTGGACTAATTTTTCTATAGTTGTGGATGCTGTAGCACAGGTGACACCTAAATGATCTGCTACCTCAGACAAGGAAGCACCAGGATTGCGATTCAGAAAAGCGAGCGATCGCAATTGTGGTATAGATAAAGAGTCAGAACTGTGCGATCGCATTTCGGCTCGGATAAACCGCATCAATAAGGGGACAGTTTCCATCACCCTAGCGGCACATTTTTCAGAGGGTTTATCCAAACTCATAAGACCGTTTTTCTCCAGATTACATCGCCACCCGTGGATAAAGTCGTCCACAGATGTAGATTAAACCTATTAATGTTAGCAAGAGAATTGTACAATCTAACCCGAACCCATAAATACTTGAGCCATTAGCCAGCATCGCACCGCGTAAAGCATCCACTTCATAAGTCAAAGGATTAATGTGAGAAATGACCTTTAACCAACCTGGCATCAATGAAATAGGATAGATCGCGTTGCTGGCAAAAAATAACGGCATTGTAATTAATTGTCCTATTCCCGTAAATCTTTCCCGTGATTTCACTAAACAGCCGATAATTAACGAAAATGTGCAAAAACACCCAGCACCTAAAAACACAATCAAAACTACTTGTAAAAAAGCTATAGGATTGTGATTGAGGTGTACGCCTAAAAACAAAGCTAAAAGGTAAATAAACACTACTTGGGAAAAGCAACGCACACCAGAAGCCACACCTTTACCTAAAACTATTGCTGCGCGGGGGATAGGTGCAGCTAGGAACTTGTGGACAACCCCTAAATCACGTTCCCAGATTAACGTCATCCCCCCGGTAAAAATGGCGATAAACAGCGCACTTTGAGCCAGAATACCAGGAGTCATGAAATCCAAGTAAGGTATATCACCTGTAGGAATAGCACGAGTCCGAGTAAACACTTGCCCAAAAATGATCAGCCATAAAGCTGGTTGTACAGCCCTGATAATTAAATCACTGGGATCATGGCGGAGTTTTCTTACCTCTAACTCAGTAATTACCAGGGTTTTAGTAAATAGTTCTTGGATGCCAAAAAAAATCCCTTTAGGGCGATTATATCTGGGTTCAGCCCAACCGTTGAGAGGTACGTCTGGTTCTTGCGGTTTCACTGTAGCTCACTCCTGATACTAATTGATTACCTGCGTAGTGGATGAACACATCATCTAAAGTTGCGTCTGGTTTTCCTATGGCTGCTTTTAATTCTGATGGTGAACCAGTGATAATTTCTTTACCCTGATTCATAATTACTACTCGATGACACAGAGTATCTGCTTCTTCTAAAAAATGGGTAGTTAAAAAGATGGTTGTACCGTACTCAATTCGCAATTGTTCCATCAGCTGCCAAACTTGCGATCGCGCTACAGGATCTAATCCCACTGTCGGCTCATCCAAAAATAAAATCTGCGGTTGATGTAAAATAGCCTGGGCAATTTCTAATTTACGAATCATCCCCCCAGAGTAATTTCTCACTAAGCGATGTGCAGCATCCTCCAAACCCATAAATTCCAACACATCCTTAATTTGCTGTTGTCGTCTTCGAGTCGGTAGATCGTATAACTTGGCAAATATTAAAAGGTTTTCATAACCCGTCAAAGTTCCATCTGCTGATAAAGCTTGAGGTACATAACCTATCACCCTTCTCACAGCATCAGGTTGACGAGTCACATCATAACCAGCTAAGTATGCTTTCCCGCTACTGACTGGTAGCAAGGTGGTTAACATTTTAATTACTGTGCTTTTACCAGCACCATTAGGACCAAGTAAACCGAAAACTTCTCCCGATGTTACGGATATATTTAAGCCATCAACGGCGGTGAAGTTGTCAAAGCGTCGCGTCAGTTCCAGGGTTTGCAATATCACTGATGGCGAAACTTGTGCAGATTTTAACGAAGAGTCTACGCTTCCCCTTTGTTTACTCACGATTGGGAGACACTTCCTTTTTCAAATATTTAGATTGCCTAAATATTAGTTTGGCATATTTTTTCTAAAAGTCAAGACCAAGGATTAATGATGACAACCCCAGTACCAGCAAAATCATTTTCGTTACGAGTGACAAGTGATAGAGAGTGTTGAAGTGCGATCGCTGCAATGAGAGAATCCATAGCGGGTATAGGTCGGCCATTCTGTTCAAGTGACGCAACCAAATTTCCCCATAAGACCATTGTTGAAACATCTACAGTTAAGATTCTGTGTTCAAAGCGATTGGGTAGGGTTTCGTTTAGCCAAGTTGTGAGAGAGTCTTTTCTCTTAGATGGAGTAAGTTGGCAGATGCCTTTAGCGATTTCGCCAACAGTAATTACACTGAGGTAAAGTGTTTCTGGAACTTGGGCATCTACCCAATCTAAAACTTTTTGATTTGGTTGTTTGGCAACAAGTTCAGAAATTAGACAAGTATCAAGGAGGTAGGTCATGGGGTAAAGGTATCGCGGGGTAGACTGCGATCGCGGTTTAAGTCGAGTTCTTCAGCGAGTTCAGCCAAGGGGGATTGACGGAAAAATTCTGAGATTTTAGTAGGTTGTTCTGAGTTGGTATTGCTTGTAGTTAGGCTTTGGGCAAGGAGTTGAATAATATACAGTTTATCGTTATGTGAAAGCTGAAGGAGTTGTTGTTCGAGTTCTGGGATAACCATGATGGGGTTTAAATGCAGGATAATTTTATTGTACTTTCAGCGTCTACTCAATTTAAATAGAGCGATCGCCTCTAGCAGTGCTGGAAGCGATCGCTATACTTACTGAGCGATCACGTATAATGTAAGTACAAATATTTATAAATTAGTTAGTTGAAAAATAAGGAAGGTTTTTAATTTGACTGACTACAATAAACACGGACTTTCAAGAGATATACCAGAAGATGTAAAGAGAAAAGTGAGACAGAGATGTGGATTTGGTTGTGTAATCTGTGGTAATGCTATAGTTCAATATGAACATTTTAATCCTCCTTTTACACAAGCAAAACAACACGACCCAGATGGTATTGCCTTACTTTGTGGAGGTTGTCATAATGAAGTAACAACAGGATTTGGATCTAAACTTCTGGTTAGTGAGAATTCAAAGAATCCATTTTGTTTAAGAAGAGGTTATACTGCTCATAGATTGAAAATGGAGAATGATTATCCAGTAGTTGTGGTAGGGACAACAAGATGGGAAAAAACTATAACTATATTTGAAGTGTTTGGAGAACCTATACTCCAGATTGAACCACCGGAAAAAGCTCATACTCCTTACTTGATAACAGGTGTATTCTGTGACGAGGAAGGTAATGAACTTTTTCGCATTGTTAAGAATGAGTGGATTGGTTCAACTAGTAACTGGGACATAACATTTTCTGGAGGTAAAGTTACTATAAGAAGAAAATTGCGTGACATAGCACTTCAACTTCAATACAAACCGCCCAGTGAAATAATTATCACTAAAATCAATATGTACTATAAAGGAGCTAGAATTTTTGGAGATCAAAATGGATTGAGGGCAACTGCTCCAGATAAATCTACTATTTCAATTGGTAGTTCAAATTTTAAAGGAGTTTCATGCCGTACAGCATTTTCAATTGATTATTCAAGTGTCATAGTAGGTTATATGTGTGGGTATACTGGCTTTTGAGTCAGGAGTTCTATTTAGGTTCAAAATTTTCCTGATGAAATTAGATTCCTAATGAAATTAGATTCCTAAAGCAATACCTTCATCAATATCTCCCTTACCCAAGCTTCCTGATCAGAAGATAAACCAGGTTTTAGAACTTGTGAATAATCAATTGCTAAATCAAATCTAGCCCGTTCATAGATTTCATTAAGTAACCTCTGTAAATCAATCACAGGTTCATTTTCTCCCGAACGCAAAGGAACGGGAAAAACAGGAATAGGATCTTGTAAATCAAAACTGTAAAGGTCTGCATCTGGTCGTTGATGACTGCGGCTAACTAAAATGTGATAATCGCTTTTATTTGCTCCTATAATTGGCAAAGATTCACCTAATCTCAATAGGTCAATTTCCACTAAATTAGTAGCAGATGCTAAAATTTTCTGTCTCTTATTTTCGTAAACTGTTCTACCTTCCTTAGACCGTTTATTTCTGGGAGAAAGTATTTCAATTACAGTCACTACTTCCCGGCTTTGTGTGGCTTTCACTTCCAAAAATCGCTCAATTACTTCTTCATACATGGGAACTTTAACTTTACTAGGTTCTGCTAGTTTTGTAGTAGTTAAAGTTGTCCCAGTTTCTGCATTATTATTTCTTTTCGCAACAGCTACATCAGCAATTCCCACTAGGAAAATATCATCCACACTTGTGTAAACTCGCTCCTCAATAGAAACCCTGTATTGAGGGGCAATTTGAGGAGTTAAATCATCAGCTATAGCGACAATTAAACGATTATGTACTTGATGCCATAATTCAGGTTGTTCTAAATACGGATTCATACCAGGAAACGGATTTTGCATTTGCACTGTCTCCAACTTATTTACATCTCCTTTGATAGAATTATTTTATCGCTCTGTAGGTTGGCTTGACAATTTTTTTGGATTATGCTTGGATTGTGCGATGCCTGGGGCGAGTTTAGCGATCGCATAACCTAAAGTATATTTAGTTAAGTGAGCAGTATTGCGATATAACCTCTCATTTAATCCACCTAATCAGATAGGAATTAGGACGATTAAAATTAACTAATATGTGTAATTATTAGTGACTTCCACTTGCTAAACTAAAAGAGTGTAATTCAATATAAAAACCCATTTAAAACATCCAATTCAAAAATATGAACAGCTTTCAAACTTTATGTAAAACCCTAGCTATTAGTACAGGAATCTTTTTGTTATCTGTACCTGCTACTTATGGAATACCAGCAACAAAATTATTGACTGCCAAAACAACTTACAATCAAACAGGTTCTTGGAACGCAACTTATTATTTTACAATCAAATTACCAGAATCTCTGGCTAATTGGCAATTAAAACAAGTTGTTTTGACACAAATAGAAGGTGTAGAAAATATCAAATTCAATCAGAAAAACAGTTTTGCTTTTGTAGAAGCAGATGGACAAAAAGAAAAGCTAGGTATTACCCTAACCAAAAGTTCAACTCAACCACAAACTATCATTGCTACTTTTGATAAACCAATTTCTGCAAATCAAACAATTACTATTGCTTTAAAACCTTTTTATAATCCCGTCAGTGAAGGTATTTATCTATTTCGAGTTCATGTTATTTCCTCTGGTGAAAAGACGAATAATTTAGTTGTGGGAACTGGTCGGTTGCAATTTTACAATGATTTTGATAATCACCTATTTTATCAAAGGTAAAGTGTTGATAAATTGCTGATTTTTCAGACAAATTCAGCAATATCCATCAATTAGTTAAGAATGCTA
This sequence comes from Sphaerospermopsis torques-reginae ITEP-024, assembly GCF_019598945.1. NCBI lineage: Bacteria > Bacillati > Cyanobacteriota > Cyanophyceae > Nostocales > Aphanizomenonaceae > Sphaerospermopsis > Sphaerospermopsis torques-reginae. Next base: position 1,352,547 of record NZ_CP080598.1, read on the forward strand.
GACGACAATTATTCAGCAGCACATTTAATTCTCGTGCAACTTGTAATGGATTTTCACTTAACATTACAGCTTCATGAGGATTTCTTCCTGTTCTTATAACAGCAGAAATTGCATCTTGATTAGAAAATCCCCGCATAGTAACTAACCACGCTGCTAATATATGTCCAGTGCGGCCAATTCCACCAGCACAATGCACAACTACTTTTTCATTTTGTTGATTTGCTGTGATCAAAAAAGGTATAATTTTCTCTGTGAGTGTTTCTAAATCAGATAAATAAAAATCTTCAATTGGTGTCCAACAAATTTTTTTATTACCAAATTCTTGCCGATATTTATCTAAAAGGTGGGCATAATTAGCTAGTTGTTTTTCACTAAGTAAACAGCAAACTCGCCTGATATTTTGGAATTTCATAAACTCAATCCAATCATATACCTGATTATCAGTATATCCAGGTCGAGAAGCACCAAAAACTATTGTTTCTTGTTCCCAAGCAGGGGCAAATTTGTACATCTTTAAATAGCCAAATTTTCAATCTTTTTAATTGCTCTTTCCGCGTAAATAGAAACATCTCTATCAGGATCATCTAGTGCTTGTTGAAGTGCATTTAAAGCATCAGCATTTTCTAAGTTACCAAGTGCTATAGCTGCCTCTTTTCTGACATCAGAATATTCGTCTGTTAGTGCTTTAATCAAATCAGGCAATAAATTTTGATCTGGCATTTTTTGTAATACTTGAAGCGTGAATTTTCGCACTTGCCAATGTTCATCTTCTAGAGCAATTTTCAAAGCTGTAATTGCTTCTGAATTAGCGTGAATTGCTAGAGATTTAGCTGCATTGCGTCGTACTTGCCAATCAGGATCGGAAGTTAATAATTGACTCAATAATGTGACAATTTCTTGATCTACTAAATGTCCTAAAGTTAATGCTGTTGCACGACGGACATTATCATCAGAATCATTAATTAAAGATAAAGCTGGTGGACAGATTTGTACTTGGTTTAAATAACGTAAAGTTGTCACAGCAGCTTCTCGGAGTTCTGAATATTTGGAATCAAAAAAAGATAACACCGCAGGTAAAGATTGAATATCATGTATCTTCCGCAATAAGATTAAGATGTTAATTTGGAGATTGATATTTTCTTGATTCAGTGCATCCAATAAAAGCAATAAATGATCTGTGGTGACTAATTCACCTAATGCTGATAATGCTTCAGTGCGAACTTCTATATCTGGGGAAGCGAGAGTTTTTAATAAAGCGGGTACAGCAACAGGATTAGCAAGTTCCCAAAGTGCAGATACGGCTATTTTTTGTACTGCGGTGCTTTCATCTTGGAGAGCGATAATTAAAGCGTCAACTGCTGCGTCTTCTCCTAGATGTTGTAGAGATTTTACCGCAACTAGGCGATCGCTCACATCAGGCGATCGCAACATTTCCAACCATTGATTTAATTCTGAATCTGTATCTGTAAACATTTCTGCACCTCTACCGCAATAAAAAAGGAATTTGTACTGTAATCGCATTTGTTGGACATTCTTTCTCACAGGGTAGACAGAACCAACATTCATCATATTTCATGTACGCTTTTCCTGTTTCTGGATTTTTTGCTAACACATCCAAAGGACAAACTTCAATACAAGCAACACATTTTTCTAAACATTTAGATTCATCCACAATTACTGGGACATCTACTCTTTGATTAATTAAAGCCATAATTGTGTAACTTCCTAATTTGATTAAAAATTAAACAAAAAATTCCAATTCTTCCCTAAAAGAAACCACCATTTCATTCAATGCTTCCAGATCAATTAAAAAAGCATCATGTCCGTGGATTGATTTGAGCAAACCCAATTGAGCATGAGGAATTAAATCTACTAATTCTTGTTGTTCTACTGGAGGATAAAGAACATCAGAATCAATGGAGATAATTAAAGTTGGTTGATTGATACTTTGCAAAACCGATTGATAATCTTTTCTATTCCATCCCACATCATGACTATCCATTGCATGAGTTAATGTAATATAAGTATTAGCATCAAAACGTTCTATTAGTTTTTGACCTTGATAATGTAAATAACTAGCCATAGCAAACTGATTGGATTCATCCTGCTGTCTGCCAAAACGATTTGAAAAACTCTCCCAATAACGATAGGTAATCATTGCCATCATTCGTGCTACAGCTAGTCCTTGGTTCGGTGGTGCATCACTTGTATAGTTTCCCCCTTGCCAATTTGGATCTGTATAAATTGCCTGTCTTTGTGCTTCACTTAAACCAATAGACCATGCTGAATGTTTTCCAGGTGATGCCATTGGTGCGATCGCTCTCACCTTTTCTGGATATAATAAAGCCCATTCTAAAACTTGCATTCCACCCAATGAACCACCAATTACCAACTGTAGAAATTTAACTTCTAAATATTCTAAAAGTGCAGCTTGGAGGTGAACCATATCCCGAATTGTAATTCTGGGAAAAGATGCACCATAAACCTTTCCTGTATTTGGGTTAATAGAAGTTGCTCCAGTTGTACCGTAACAACTTCCTAAAATGTTGCTGCACACGATAAAATCCTGAGCAGGATCAAAGGCTTTCCCAGAACCAAACAAATCTCCCCACCAGTCGTCAGCGTCCGCAGAACCAGTAAGCGCGTGACAAATTAAGACTCCATTATCGCGGTTTATGTTTAATTTTCCCCAAGTACGGTAAGCAACCTGAACATTAATTAATACTTCACCAGATTCTAATGGAAATGGTTTTGATAACTGGTAAAACTGGGTTTGTGGTGAAATGAAGTCTAGGTATTTCATAAGCAGGGAATAGGGAATAGGGAATAGGGAACAGACAATTTTTCCTCTGTACCCTTACTTTCTTTTACTGTCACCTGTCACCTGTCACCTGTCACCTTCTTAAATGCTTGTTCAAAATCCTCCTTAATATCGTCAATATGTTCAATTCCCACAGATACCCGCACTAAATCTGGTGTTACACCAGCCGAAATTTGTTCACTATCACTTAGCTGTTGATGAGTTGTAGAAGCAGGATGAATAACAAGGGTTTTTGCATCACCAACATTAGCCAAATGACTGGCTAATTTCACATTACTAATAAAAGCTTTACCTGCTTCTAGTCCACCTTTGATACCAAAATTGAGAACTCCCCCAAAACCATGTCGGAGATATTTTTTAGCTCGTTCATGATATGGATGATTGGGAAGTCCTGGATAATTAACCCATGCTACCTGCTCTTGTTGTTCTAACCATTTAGCCAATTCTAAAGCATTGTTAACATGACGATCTACACGCAGGGAAAGGGTTTCTAATCCTTGCAGTAATAGAAAAGCGTTAAATGGACTTAATGCTGCTCCTAAATCTCGTAATCCTTCGACTCTGGCGCGAATAATAAAAGCAATATTACCAAATTGACTACCTTTCCCAAATACTTCTTGAAAATTCAATCCATGATAACCAGGGGAAGGTTCGGTAAAGAGGGGAAATTTGCCATTACCCCAGTCAAATTTACCAGAATCAACTATTACACCGCCAATAGATGTACCATGTCCACCAATCCACTTGGTTGCAGATTCCACAACAATATCTGCACCATGTTCAATTGGTCGTGCTAGATATCCACCTGCACCAAAGGTATTATCTACAATTAAAGGAATACCATTTTCGTGGGCAATGTGGGCTAAGGCTGTAAAATCGGGGATGTTAAATTGGGGATTACCAATGGTTTCAACGTAGAGAGCTTTTGTGTTTTCATCAATTGCTTGACGGAAATTTTCTGGGTCATCTCCTTCCACAAATTTGACATTTATTCCCAATCGTGGTAAGGAAACTTTGAACTGGTTATAAGTTCCCCCATAGAGGAAACTGGTAGAAACAATATTATCTCCTGCTTGAGCGATCGTACTTATTGCCAAAAATTGTGCCGCTTGACCGCTAGAAGTGGCTAAAGCTGCCACACCACCCTCTAATGCTGCAATTCTTTTTTCAAATACATCCGTTGTCGGATTCATGATCCGGGTATAAATGTTACCAAATTCCTGGAGAGCAAATAACCGCGCTCCATGTTCAGCATCATCAAAAACGTAGGAAGTGGTTTGATAAATTGGTACAGCGCGGGCATTAGTACCAGGTGCAGGTTCTTGTCCAGCATGGACTTGTAGGGTTTCAAAACGATAGTTTTCTGACATGGGTAGTTCTAGTTATTCAAGTAGGTTGACTATCAAAAAATAAGGAGGTTTTTAATTAGTTTCTGATTTACTAATTATCTAATTATCTAACCGCAACATCATAAACTTCTTGCTGTAAATCAACCTCCACAACATAAGGCTCAATTTGACGTTTGAATAAAATCATTTCTCCTAATTCATTCTTTTTCAAATTTACATGACAAAACCACTCTTCATTATTTTTATCTGGAAAATCCAACCGATAATGATATAAACCCCAACGACTTTCCCGACGATATAAAGATGCTCGTGCTGCCATTTCTGCACAATCACGGATAAAATGTACTTCCATACACCGCATCAGTTCATGAGGGTCACGCGCTCCCATTTGGGCTAATATTTCATGATAACGCACAAAATTATTTAGTCCAATTTCCATTTTATTACCGGATTTTGGTGGTTGTAGATAATCATTCACTATTCGGCGTAACTTATATTCAACTTGAGTATGAGGAATACCATTTGGTTGATTTAATGGTTCATAAATTCTCGCTTTTTCTGTTTCCAGAAAATCAGGATCAGGTTCTATATGTTCTAAATTTTCAATATAATTAATGGCATTTTCTCCTGCTAACCGACCAAAGACAAATGCACCAATCATATAATTATGAGGAACGCTGGCCATATCTCCGGCTGCATAAAGTCCGGGTACTGTAGTTTCTGCTTTTTCATTCACCCACACACCAGAAGCACTATGTCCACTACATAATCCTATTTCTGAAATATTCATTTCTACGCCATGAGTACGGTAATTTTCACCTCTACCCTCATGAAAACGTTCTCTACTCGGTCTTTCATTTGCCCATAAAACGGACTCAATTTCGGAAATTGTATCCTCATCCAAATGAGTCATTTTCATTTGAATTGGTCCTTTACCAGAGTTTAATTCTTTCCAAATCTCTAACATCATTTGCCCACTCCAATAATCGCAATTAATGAAGCGGTTTCCTTCAGCATTGGCTGTATACGCACCAAATGGACCCGCAACATAGGCACAGGCTGGACCATTATAATCTTTGATTAATGGGTTGATCTGGAAACATTCAATATTGCTTAATTCTGCTCCTGCATGATAAGCCATTGAATAACCATCTCCGGCATTTGTAGGATTTTCATAAGTTCCATAAAGATAGCCAGATGCAGGCAAACCCAAACGTCCACAAGCACCTGTAGAAAGTATAACAGCTTTAGCTTGAATAACTACAAAATCTCCACCGCGCACATCAAACCCAACTGCACCAATGGCTCTACCATTTTTTACTAATATTCTAGTTGCCATAACGCGGTTTGTAACCTTCACTTTATGGCGTTTAACTTGGCGGGTAAGAATGGTTTTTAAGTCTTTACCTTCTGGCATGGGTAAGACATATTTTCCTACCCGATGCACTTGTTTAACGTCATAATTCCCTTGGGGATCTTTTTGGAATTTAACGCCCCAATTCTCTAATTCTTGAATGGTTTCAAAACCTAATTTACCTGTTTGATAAACGGCTTTTTGGTGCAGAATACCATCGTTAGCAATGGTGACTTCGCGGGTATATTGTTCTGGGGTGGAATTGCCAGGAATAACGGCTGTATTAACTCCATCCATTCCCATTGCGATCGCCCCACTACGGCGAATATTTGCTTTTTCTAAAATTAACACCTCAGCATCAGGATTTGCTTGTTTGGCTTTAATTCCTGCCATTGTCCCCGCAGTCCCACCACCAATTACTAAAACGTCGGTTTTTAGCCACTGTGTATTGATGTTTGTTACCATATACCACTCTTTTAAGAATTCAAAATTTTTTTCTCACGCAGAGGCGCAGAGAGCGCAGAGAAAGTCAAGGAAGATTTTTAGAAATAATTGATAATTAGTAATTTTTCTATTACCAATTACCAACTATAAATTATTTCTTTTCTTGCCAAACTACTTCTTTAACCTTAATTTCTTTAGGAATCAATTTGATTTGATAAAAAGTATCAGCAATTTCTTGTTGTTTGCTAATTACTTCCTCTGTCAGAGGTAGTACACCATAATCACGCCGCTTTTCTGCTGTTTCTAAAACAGCCGCATCTATACCCAATACAGGTGAAAGTAACTGAGCTACTTCAGTAGGATTATTTTTTGCCCAATCGCTAACTTTATTTACCCCATCCAAAACTGTTTTTAAACCTTCTGGATTTTTATCTACAAAAGATTTAGCAGCCAGATAATAACCTAAATTGGGAGCTAATCCAGTGGCATCTGTGAGAGTGCGTGCGCCAGTTGCTTTTTCGGCTGCGGCTAAAAATGGGTCCCAAATTGCCCAAGCATCAACATTTCTACCTTCAAATGCTACACGAGCATCTGCTGGAGGAAGGAAAGTTGGTTTGATATCGGTGTATTTTAATCCAGCTTTTTCTAGGGCTTTGACTACTAAATAGTTAGTATTTGATCCTTTCGCAAAAGCAACTTTTTTACCTTTAAGATCAGCCACATTTTTAATAGGTGAATCCTTATGAACAATAATCGCTTCTGCTTTGGGAGTCCAAGGATCATAGGCAACATATACAAATGGTGTACCTGCTGCTTGAGCAAAAATTGGTGGTGCTTCTCCCGTGTAACCAAAGTCAATACTACCAGCATTTAAAGCTTCTAACATCGGTGGACCTGCGGGAAATTCAGTCCATGTCACAGAAGCACCAGAGGCTTTTAACGCTTTTTCTAATTCCCCTTTTGCTTTGAGTGCGTAAAGAACAGTTGCAGCTTTTTGGTAGCCAATGCGAATTACGGTATTGCTATTTGCTGCATTAGAAGTTGGATTTGGACTAGCTGTTTCGGTTGTGTTGGGAGAACAAGCAGAAATAGCTAAAGTCAAGCTTAATCCAACTGCAAACAGTAAGAAAAAATTGCGAAAGTTCGATTTTTTAAGAAAAGTGATTCCAACTTCAAATAATCGGAATAGAGAGAATTTACTCAACATTACCCTACTTGTAAAGGTCAATAAAATATTCAAACTTTAAGTCAATTCATGATAAAACTACAGTATGTCAATCGAGTTACCGTATTTTACTCTTAAAATATCACATAGAGGAAATTGAAATGCAAGCTTTTCTTTAAAAAAAGTAATTATTCTGTCATTTAGTTATTCACTTCGTAATTTTATATACCAGATCGCCGTGAAATGCTGAAAAAATCAGATTTGAACAATAGCCTTTTGCAAGAGGAAGTACAAACAGATTCTTCCCATCTCCCACAAGAAGAAGTTATTCAACTCCTGAAACAAGTAATTGAACCTACCCTAAAAAACGACATCGTTAGTTTAGGAATGGTACGAAATCTGCGGATAGTTGATCAATATATTTATTTGCGCTTGTATATAGGTTCTCGTCAGCAGCACTTAGAAGCAGAAATAGAAACCGTTTTATCATCATTAACTTGGTGTAAAAAAACCTACATTCAAGTTTGTACAATTCCAGGGGTAAAAACGACATTAGCCATATCTAGCGGTAAAGGGGGTGTGGGTAAATCCACAACCGCAGTTAATTTAGCCGCGGCTTTGAGGTTAACAGGAGCGAAAGTTGGGTTATTAGATGCTGATGTTTATGGTCCTAATGTTCCTCAGATGTTGGGATTAGGACAATCGGAAGTTACAGTTATTGATACTGCTAATGGTCAGAAATTTTTACCTTTAGAAGTTCATGGTATCAAAGTCATATCTGTAGGATTGTTGGCAGAACCGGATCATCCTCTAGCATGGCGTGGACCCGTCTTACATAAAATCATTACTCAATTTATCCATGCAGTTGAGTGGGGAGAATTGGACTATCTGTTGATAGACTTGCCTCCCGGTACTGGTGATGCTCAAATCACGATTGTGCAAGAAAGCCCGATTTGTGGGGTGATATTGGTAACAACACCTCAACAAGTGGCTGTTGCTGATGTGCGTCGCAGTATCTATATGTTTCGTCAAGTGGGTGTTCCTGTTCTCGGTATTATCGAGAATATGAGCTATTTTATCGGCGTAAATGGGGAAGAAACTGCGATTTTTGGCAGTGGCGGCGGTGAAAAGTTATCAAATGAACTCCAAGCACCGCTTTTAGGCAAAATTCCCCTCGATCCGCGTATTTGTAATGGTGGTGATACTGGTCAACCTCTTACCCTTGCTGACTCTAGTTTAGCTACAAGTCAGGTATTTATAGATATTGCTGCGGCTTTAGAGAATACTTTTCTTGCTTTTTCTAGTGATCTATGAGATGCTTGATTTTAAATCTACAAAATCTCTATCAAGTTACCGTATTTTATTAATTAATCAATGGGTGTTTACTATGGCAGGTAAATTAGATGGTAAAGTGGCTATTATTACCGGAGCTTCTTCGGGAATTGGTAAAGCTACGGCTATTTCATTAGCAGCAGAAGGGGCAAAAGTAGTAATTGCTGCCAGAAGGGGAGAGCGTTTAGAAGCAGTAGCAAAACATATTACTGAAAATGGTAGACAAGCATTACCTGTTGTTGCAGATATTACCGATGAAGTACAGGTTAAAAATTTGATCCAAAAAGCTAATGCAGAATTTGGGCGCGTAGATATTTTGGTAAACAATGCAGGTATATCATTTCCAGGCAGGATTGAAAATGCAGATCCCGCAAACTGGCGAAAAATGATTGATATTAATGTTCTGGCGTTAATGTACGCAACTTACACAGTTTTACCTATATTCAAAGCGCAGAAATCAGGACATATCGTTAATATTTCATCCGTAGCTGGTCGCATCGCTCGTGCAGGAATGGCTGGTTATAATGTGACTAAATGGGGTGTAAACGCCTTTTCGGAAGCATTACGGCAAGAAGTGTATCAAGATAATATCCGTGTTACTATTATTGAGCCTGGTTTGGTAGAAACAGAAATTGATCAGCATATTACCGATGTAGTGGCAAAGCAGGAAATTGAAACCAGACGAAAAGCAATTACACCATTACAAAGTGAAGATATAGCAGCAGCAATAATTTATGCTGTTACCCAACCACAGCACGTAAATGTGAATGAAATCTTGATTCGGCCTACTCTGCAAGATCGATAATCACCAAAATCATATCAAAAATTAGGTAGTTTTAATGTTAAAACAAAATAGAACTTCTTTCAAGAAAAGTAACAAAATAGTTGCTTTTTTGGAAGCTCTACCTGCAATTAAATCACCCAACTTAGCTTGTTTTGTGATTGGTGAAAGCCTGTCTTTTTTTGGATCTTGGATGACACAAATTGCTTTAGTATGGATGGTTTATCAATTAACAAATTCACCAATGTTAGTTGGTATCGCTGGCTTTACAAATCAAGCTATGGGTTTGGTTATTACACCAATAATAGGAGTATTACTAGATAGATGGAATTTAAGATATGTGTTATTAACTACTCAGATAGTTTCTATTTTTCTATCTTTGTTATTAACCTTTTTAACTGTTAGTAATCATATTAATTTTATAGCTATTATTATCATTGGTACTCTTCAAGGAATTGTCAAAGCTTTTGATTTACCAGCACGTCAAGTAACAATTCCCAGATTAGTAGAAAATAGAAGTGATACATATAGTGCGATGGCTGTGCATTCATTTTTAATTAATACCGCTAAATTTGTTAGTCCCATGATTGGGGGTTTGATGATTGCAAAAAATGGTGCAGCTTCATGCTTTTTAGTAGATGCTATTAGCTACTTACCTTTTATATCAGCTATTTTAACAATGAAAATTAACCTCAGCATTAATACAGAATCTTCCTCTAAAAAAAATTTGGCATAACCTTAAAGAAGGATTTATTTTTGCATATAATTTTACACCGATTAAATTCATTTTAATCTTGCAAATTATAGTTTGTTTTATGGCAATGACTTATATAAATATGATGCCAATATTTGCCAAGGAAGTATTAAAAGGCAATGCAGAAACAATGGGTTTTCTCATGACTGCTACAGCTTTTGGTTCTATATTTTCCGGTATTTATCTAATGCAGCGTAAACAAGCAATAGGATTAGAGAAAGTTATGGCAATTTCTACTCTAGTGCTGGGATTATCGTTAATATTATTTTCTCGCTCCACACAGCTAGAAATTTGTTTGGTATTAATCTTTATTGTGGGATTAACAAACACCCTGACTCTAGCTTCTATTAGTAATTTTCTGCAAGTAATTTTAGTGGAAGAAGATAAAAGAGGACGAGTAACCAGTATATTTATGACTACTTTTTTGGGAATATTACCTTTTGGTAATTTATTTTTCGGAGGATTAGCAAATTATATTGGGGTTGATAATGCTTTATTATTTGGCGGTATTTGTTGTATTTTGGGAACTTATTTTTTTGCTAGACAATTATCAAATATTAGAAAATTGGTAAATCCAATATATCAAGAAATGGGATTACTTTCTTAATGAGCATTCAGTTATAATATTCGGTTATATACTAAGTGAGATAGTCCAAATGCGCCGATTAGCAATCCAATAGTAAATTTGAGGTAACAATATGGGTGAAACTGGGTTCAAACTTGTAATTTTTGATTGTGATGGAGTGTTAGTTGATAGCGAACCAATTATCAATCGCATTTTTGCAGAAACGCTCACTGAATTTGGTTTTCCTATCACCCATGCAGAAGTGACTCAAAAATTTATAGGCAAGTCTTTGAAAACCTGTTTAGAAATTATTGAGCAATCCTACCAGAAACCATTGCCCAAAAACTTTATCAAAATTTGTAAGGAAAGAGAATTTCCTGCATTGCAGCAGGAATTACAGGCAGTTTCAGGCATTACCGAACTATTGGAACAAATTACATTACCAAAATGTGTGGCATCGAATAGCAGCCACCGTCATATTCAACTGGTTTTGAAATTAACAGGACTTCTACATCAATTTGAAGGAAAAATATATAGCTGTTATGATGTTCCGCGTCCTAAACCTTTTCCTGATGTGTATTTTCATGCAGCCGAGCAAATGAACACAAATCCAGAACATTGTGTTGTGATTGAAGATTCTGTACCAGGTGTGCAAGCCGGATGTGCGGCAGGAATGACTGTTTTTGGTTATGCCCAACATAGCTATGCTACCGCTCTTACTGCTGCTGGAGCGAAGATAGTTTTTAATGATATGCGGCAGCTTTCTCAATTGCTGTAGCTATTGGGCGTACCTCAGTTATTTTACTTATTTTTAATTTTCTGCTAAAGTAGCAACAAACTACTTTAAGCCTATCAACTTACCGGAGTTGGACTGACACCGATGACGAGTGGGTAATCTTTCGCCCTGCGGGTAATAGGTGCAAAACTCCGTTCCATCTTACAGAGGAATCAATCCATGAGTGCAATGTTTTTGGCTGCCGATGATTGGATACATATAGGTTTTAGACTAATACTGGCTCTTTTAGTCGGTTGCATCATTGGATTGAACCGTCAGAAAGGTGGTAGACCAGCAGGGATGAGGACATTCATGTTAGTGAGTATGGGAGCAGCACTATTTGTGATGATTCCTTTGCAAGCTGAAGGTGAAAGTTCCTTCGCTGCGACTAATGCCCTAAGTCGTACCATTCAAGGTGTAACTACTGGTATAGGCTTTCTTGGTGCAGGATTAATTTTGCAAGAATCTCCTAGAAAATCTGAAGTGCCAAAAGTCCGGGGTTTGACTACAGCGGCCTGTGTTTGGACAGCAGCAGGATTAGGAGCAGCCATTGGTTGTGGTTTGTGGCAAATGGGATTATTGGGAGGATTTTTAACTTTAATTACTCTGAGTGGTATGAAGCGACTTAATCGTTTTTTGAGATTTTTAACTGGTCAAAATAGTCAACCAATTGCTTCACAGCTAAATGATCCTGCTGATGATGATGATTAACAGTAAATAAGTCAAAAAATACTGGTCTAATTAGGGTTTGCTGAAAAAGTCTTTTCATGAAGGAATAGGAGTCAGGAGTCAGGAGTCAGGAGGAGGTTTGAAAATTTCTTTGCCATCTCTCGAAATCCCAAAAAATGCACACTTTTTCCGGTATACCCTTCACAAACCTTGCATTTTTTTCCTCTTTATCAGCCTGTAACCTTTGATTTATCTGGGTTTTACATTTTTTCAGCATCCCCTAATTAACAATTAATATCTCGTGATTCTATCAGCATAACAGCAAATATTATGCCCGGAGGCTCAATTCCATTATTATACAATTAATACTAAGCAATGAAACTCCTGATTAAAATCGGTGTTTTAGCACATCGAGATATCCAGAATACTCTACAAACTTGGCAAAAAACAGCAGATTATCTTACCTCTGAACTATCTGAATATCACTTTACTATTGTTCCTCTAAATTTCACCCAGATTGAGGCTGCTATTGAACAGAATGTTGTGAAGTTTGTGATTACGAGTCCGGCTATATATGTGGAATTTGAAGCCCTTTATGGAGTAAATCGGCTGGCAACTTTAAAGCATTTGCGAATGGGACGAGCTTACACTATGTTTGGTGGGGTAATTTTCTGTAAGGCTGATTGTGATAATATTCAAAATCTTACAGATTTACGGGGTAAAAACTTTGTTGCTGTTGCGGAAAATTCTTTTGGAGGTTGGCGTTCAGCATGGCGAGAAATTGTAGAAGCAGGGATCAATCCTTACCGGGATTTTCAAAGTTTGCAATTTACGAATAGTCATGATGCAGTGATATATGCTGTTGGAGAAGGTAAGGCAGATGCGGGGACTATTTCTACAAATGTATTTGGAACAGATGGCTTTAGAGGGAAAAGTTGATTTAAAAAACTTCAAAATTATCAATCAGCAGACGCAGTATGGAGAAAAGTTTCCTTTTGCTTTAAGTACGCGATTATATCCTGAATGGACGTTTGCAGTTACTCAAAAAACTTCGAGTGAATTGGCTGAACAAGTGGCGATCGCCCTGCTAAAATTACCAAAGGATCATCCAGCAGCAAAAGCCGCAGAATCTGAAGGCTGGACAATTCCCCTCAATTATCAATCCATTCATGAGTGCTTTCAAGTTTTGCAAGTTCATCCTTATAAAGATTTTGGTAAAATAACTTCCAGTTTTCAACTAGCTGTTAAAGGATCAAATGATGGGCTGTGGGACTGGAATTTAGACACTAATGAAGTCTTATTTTCTACTCGCTGGAAAGAAATGTTAGGGTATACAGAAGCTGAAATCCCAAATCATTTTCAAGAATGGAAACAGCGGTTACATCCAGATGATAGCGATCGCGTTTTAACAACTTTTCGGCAATATTTTGAAGGGCAACTTGCCACCTACGAACAAGAATATCGTTTGCAACATCGCAATGGTAACTATCTCTGGGTACTTTGCCGAGGAACATTATTGCGAGATGTTTGGAACAAACCATACCGCATGGCAGGTTCTCACACTGATATCACCCGACGCAAACAAGCCGAGGCAGAATTACGAGAATCTGAATTACAGCTAAAAACCCAAACTCAGAATTTGCAACAAGCATTGAAAGAATTGCAACAAACACAAATGCAATTGATTCACAGTGAAAAAATGTCAAGTTTAGGGCAATTAGTAGCGGGAATTGCTCATGAAATTAATAATCCAGTAAATTTCATTTATGGCAATCTCAACTATTTAGAAGAATATGTTCAAGGCTTATTAAATATAATTCAAACTTTTCAACAATGCTATCCTCAACCTGTAAATGCAGTTCAAGTAGCAATAGGAAAATTTGAACTGGGATTTGTTAGTGACGACCTGCCACAATTACTCAATTCTCTGCGAGTAGGTAGCGAAAGAATTAGAAATATTGTCCATTCTCTCCGAAATTTCTCCCGTTTGGATGAAGCAGAAATTAAACCAGTTGATATTCATGAAGGCATTGAAAATACATTATTAATTTTGCAGCATCGGTTGAAATCAAAGTATCATAAATCTACAATTGTTATTAATAAAGAATATGGTACTTTACCACTAGTAGATTGTTCTCCAGGACAACTCAACCAGGTATTTATGAATATTTTGAGTAATGCCATAGATGCTTTAGAAGAAACTATTACTCATCAGCCAAATAATTTTATTCCTACCATTACTATTAGGACTAATGTGATAGATAATCGCTGGGTTTTGGTTTACATTGCAGATAATGGATTAGGTATGGGAGAAGATACGAAGCTACGAGTATTTGATCCCTTCTTTACAACCAAACCAGTGGGGCAAGGAACAGGACTAGGATTATCAATTAGCTATCAAATTGTGGTAGAACGACACAGTGGCAAACTTGATTTATTCTCAGAACCAGGAAAGGGAACAGAATTTCAGATTCAGCTTCCCCTTTGTCGAGACTTGGTGATATGAATTGTCAATTGATATAACCTAAAGCCATAGCACCATAACCAATTAAACTACTACCTAAAACTAGCCAAGCAGCATTGATGCGGTAGCGAGTAATCAAAACTATGGAAATGAGTGCGATCGCTATCCCCAAAATATCTAATTCCGCACTTCAAAAAGTAGCATAAACAAACTACATTGACGGTAAATTAAAACTTATGGTTTGAACAATTACGTATCAATGTAAAACAAAATTATGGACACACAAAGTTGAGCTTTAGAAGGTGTTTAAAAGCTATTGCAATAACAATATTTAATTCAAGGTGTGGAATCAGTTATCAAAAAGATAACCGATGAAATAGTAAAAATAGAGAGAAAACTAAGATAATAAATAATATTTTTGACAAGTAGTAGGTAGGAATTGCAAGATATGACAATGCGACTCCGTTAAATTAAGAATTCGTTGAAATCCTTGTGCCATCAAAAGATGAATACCTTGAAAGCACTGAAATATCCATCTTAATGTGGGAGATTCTGTAGGTTTATTCAGTTGGTTTTTAACTGTGGCTTTTTGTGCCTTCAATGACATTCTTAATTGTCTTTGTCCTAAATTATAAACCAAAAGACATAATGCCATTAACATCATCATTGTCTCTACTCTTTGGGGATTTTTCACAAACAGACTATCCGCGAAAAATAACGGGTCTTTGATAAATCTAAATCCTCTTTCTGTAGATTGTTGTTCTTTATATATTTTGAGGATTTCTTCTGACTCTAACTCCTGAGCATCCAAAATATTGGTGGCTAAAATAAATCTGCCACAAGAGTTTTGCTGTTGTGTAATTAACTCCTGATTTTCTCTTAATTTACATTTCACTCTATAAACTGCTGTTTTCCCTTGATTTAATGTCTCGGTAATTCGATAGTCTGATATTTGATGATATTTTAATTTAGCTGTTATTTCTTTGATTTTCAACTCGGCTAAAGATTTATCAGCAAATTCTTCCTGTTCTAATTTATCTACTTGTTTGTTAGCTTTTAATAACTCTTCTTGGATTTTTTTGTCTAGTTTATTTAAGTCTGCTTTTTTTCTCTCTACGCTTTCTACTAATAACCATCTTTGCTCTATTCCTCCATAAGATACTTTCTCTTCGATATAGCTATAACCTTTGATTTTACAGGCTTTCATTTCATTATTTATGGAGGCTTTCACTAAATTTTTTGCTTTTTTAATGGATAATGGTACTCGACTTATCCATTTCATGTTTGACATTAATTTTAAATTACTTTCGCTATATAATGCACTGTCAGCCACCATGATACTTTCAAAATCTATTTGTTTAGAATATTCTACTAAGATATGAGCAAATACTGCTTTATCTGATTCGTTTCCTGATGCCCCTCTAAAAAATAATGGTATATCCCCATCACTACTTACTATTAAATCTAATATACATTGTTTTAGGTCTGGGCGATGGTCACGAGAATATCCTTGTGTAATCATTATTGGATGTTCTCGATTTATTCCTAGTTCTTTCTCTAGATTATTTACGCAATTCTTATATTCCCCGTGTAAATGTAATGAGCTTGAGTCTAAATGGGAATATTTTGTGTCTTAAGGCAATGATTAAGAATAGTTTAGTTAATCCATATTTATAGAGTTTATCCATGACTCTACCTATTTTATCGTCGTTTAAATCTTCTGCTTTTATTCCTGTTCCTATTAGATGTTCTACGGCTTTGTCTTTAAAGAAATCTGGGAACAAATATAGTGGTCTTGATACAAAGCCTAGTCCATTGAGAATGATTGCTTTGACTACTTCTCCTGTGTTTACTTTCTCTCTGATATCTATTGAAAATATCTCGTTGATTTTTTCTACTATTCCTATTTCATCTATTATTCCTGCGATTATTCCTAAGTGATCTATGTTTTTACTCTCAATTTCTTCTGTTTGGTAATTCATATTATGAAGGCATTTTTAGGTACTTCAGTCTCATTCTCTCATTTTTTCCTGAATTTATTCTCAATGCCTTATGAGTTTCTCTTTAGTAGTCAAATGGGAATTAAAGTCTATATTTTTACTTTCTTGATTGCGTATTTATACTTCTCCTGTGTTTACTTTCTCTCTGATATCTATTGAAAATATCTCGTTGATTTTTTCTACTATTCCTATTTCATCTATTATTCCTGCGATTATTCCTAAGTGATCTATGTTTTTACTCTCAATTTCTTCTGTTTGGTAATTCATATTATGAAGGCATTTTTAGGTACTTCAGTCTCATTCTCTCATTTTTTCCTGAATTTATTCTCAATGCCTTATGAGTTTCTCTTTAGTAGTCAAATGGGAATTAAAGTCTATATTTTTACTTTCTTGATTGCGTATTTATATTTAACACTCTATGCTGCTTATGATACTTGTATATGTACTACATTTTGAAGTGCGGAATGTGGGTTATTTCTTCACTGTCAGTTTGGCGCTGACTACCAGAAATAAATCCTGCACCACCTACAGCTTGAACTGGTCTTTGGTTGGCTTGCACACCTAAATCACGGGAGTATGTAGCCGCAGACTGTCCTGCCCAATACCCTGAAGATAGCGCCCAAGCTGCATTATGACTACCACCACCGGTAAAGCCACCACAAATTAATTCCCTTGTGGCTGCATCGCCAGCAGCATAAAGTCCACGCACAGAAGTAGCACAAGTATAATCAGTAATTCTAATCCCACCTGTACCACGAACAGTCCCCTCTAAACGCAGAGTCACAGGGAAACGTTGAGTAAAGGGATCAATACCTGCACGATCAAAAGGTAGGAAGAAATTGGGTTGAGATAAACGCATTGTCACCCGCATTTCTTCTGAAGCTTTGTCTATAATGGCGTAAACTGGCTGAGTTAGCAAAGTTTCGGCAATGACAGAACGCCCTTTTTGCGAACCAGCACCAGGGATAGGTGTCCCATCTTCGTAGGTGAAAGTTGCCCAATTATAGAATAAGGTTTTAGTTACAGAAGAAAAAGCAGGTGCGATACCATAGGCGTTGGAAAACTCCATTCCTGACATATCTGCACCCGCTTCTGCTGCCATCAGGTATCCATCCCCTGTTAGCACATTGCAACCCAAGGCTCTACTCAAGAAAGCACAGCCTCCGGTAGCAATGATCACTGAATGCGATCGCACAACCCACTTTTCACCAGTCTGACGGTTAACTCCTGTCGCCCCAGCTACAGCACCTTCTGCATCTACCAATAGCTGTAAAGCCGGACTGTGATCTAAAATTTTCACTCCTGCCCGTTTTACTTGCGATCGCATCAAACGCATATATTCTGGACCCTGGAGACTGCGCCGATAGGGTCTACCTTCTTCATCTGTAGGGAAAGGATAACCCCATTCAGCTAGTTGATTGACGTTCGCATAAGTTTGATCTAGTACCCGTTGCATCCAATCTCGACTAGATAAAAATCCTCCTAATGCTTCCCTAGAAGCCATTGCTGCTTTTCTACTGTCGGGTTCTGGTGGAACATACCACACACCGTTACCTGATGCGGCTGCACAGCCACTTGTACCACAATAGCCTTTATCTACTAAGACCACTTTTGCACCACTATTAGCAGCACTCCAAGCTGACCAAGTTCCAGCAGGACCACCACCAATTACTAATACATCAGCTAATAAGGTTTGATCAACATCGCTATCTTGAGAAAATAATTGTTTTTGAGTCATGGAAATTCCTCTTTTTTTAAGATGAATATTTTTTTGAAAAACCATAGGATTTAGTGACTTCCAAATAAAAAAATATTCAATTAATTCTTGTGAGAAATCCGGGAGTCTGCCCTTAAACTCGGACGGGCTAGAAGCCCATACCACAAGATTAGATAATTTATTTCCTGGAAGTACCTGATCGAATTTATGAGAAAATCGTAGGTTGGGTTAAGCGATAGCGCAGGGAGCATCCCAATTTTGCAAAAATACAGAATAAGTATCTAAAAACTCTCTTCTTTCTTCTTACCTTCGTGTCCTTCGCTCCTTCGTGGTTCGTTCATTTCAGGTCTTGTTTAAGTTGGAAGCTCATAAAAAAATAAACTTACACATTTGGGATGCTCCCATAGCGCAACCCAACAAGATCCCGAAAATGTTGGTTTTCTTTACGTCAAATCAACCTACGCAATAACTTAAACTCCAGGTGTACTTCCCCCGTCTACCAAAATTTCTGCACCAGTAATAGAAGCAGCTAAATCAGAAACTAAAAATAAAGCTAGAGATGCAATTTCTTCAGGTTTAACTACTTTTCCTAAAGGTATTGATTTCACAGCTTGCGCTTTATATTCATCCACACTAATACCCAAACTTTCGGCATTTTGTACTGCTAAAGTTTTGGCTCTTTCTGTGTCTGTTAATCCTGGAGAAATGGCATTAATTCTAATATTATCTTGGGCTAATTCTTTAGAAATTCCCCGTGTAAAGTTGAGCAATGCTGCATTTGTCGTTCCTCCTGGTAGGAAGTTGGGGCGGGGTGTACGTCCAGCACCACCAATAATATTAACAATGCGTCCATCGTGCTGATTTTTCAAATAGGGGACTACGGCTCTAACTAATCGAATGTAACCCAAAAGTTTCAAATTCCAAGCATCTAAAAATGCCTCATCACTCAATTCTAAAAATGAGCCAGCACGGGCTGAACCAGCATTATTAATTAAGATGTCAATTTTACCGAATTTTGCAATTGTTGTAGAGATAACTTTCTCAACATCTTCTGCTTTAGTTAAGTCAGCACTAATGCCAATAATTTTAGTCCCAGTTATTGGTAAAGATTGAATATCAAGAACTGCTTGTTCTAATCTTTCTTGATTGCGAGCAGCAATAACTACATTCACACCTTCACTATACAAAGCTTTTGCGGTAGCTAATCCAATTCCCGCACTACCACCTGTAACAATTGCCGTTTTACCTGATAGATTTAGTTCTAAACTCATAACAGTTGCACCTGATAAATTTACCCAAGGGATTCGTTAATGTATTTCGAGCAAAGAAGCAAGGTTGTAGATTTTGAATTTTTATTCATAGCATTTCCTAGTCTAATGAACTACAAAATTATCTGCGTTTATCTGCGTCCATCTGCGTTTGATTATTAACGCTTGTACCTCACTTGAATGGGAATTGCTATATGTGCCAAAGCCTACAATTTAATTTTGTCTAGCTGCAAATTTTTCTAAGAGAAATTGCTTGAGATGTGGCTGTTCTAAATTAATTCCTAATTCATTAGCTTTTTGAGCAATTTCTTCATAAGTTAAACCTGCTTGAATTGCTTCTGCAATTAAGGCTATTCCTCCCGCTCTTGCACCACCAGCACAGTGAATTAAAATTGGTTTAGGTAAGTTCTCAACAGCTTGAATTGCTTGTGCTGTTAATTTCGGATTTGGTGCTTGAGAATTTAAGGGAATGTTTGTATATTCCAATCCTAAAATTTGTGCTTCTTGCTTTTCATCGTGGAAAAAACCATTTTCATCAGGAGAACGTAAATTCAAAACTGATTTAAAACCTTCTACCGCTAATTGTTGTAATTCCTTGGATGAAATTTGTTCAGCAATACTCAAATCATCATTAACCTTTTTTACGTCGCTCATTTTTATTCCTCTTGGTGTGAGACAAAATTAATAAATAGATGCTAAAACTTTATCTGCGCCGACTCGTAAAGCGGTTGCAGCACCAGCACTCATATCTCGTGGCGCACAAATTCTATTTCTGAGATAAGCTAGTGTAATAGCCCCTGTAGCAGCGATAATTGGATCTATACTTTCTTTACCTCCAGTTCTTCCTCCTAGTAATAGTTCGTTATTACCATTAAGGAGATAATCAGCTAGTAATCTGAGGTGAAAATCAACAACTTCTTTAATTATTGAGATATCACCTAAAGATTGTAATCCTGAATTTTTGAGAATATCGCTAATAGCAACTTCCCGATTATCACTCAATCTTTCTGCTGCTTCTGCACGATATTCAATAAATTCAGCATCAGCTAAATCTAAAGGTAAGGGATTACCAATAGGTTCTACCCCAAATCTGCGCCGTAAAAGTAAATTATTAGTAATATTGTCTGATTTAACTCTGTTGTAAGCAGGACGTTTTTTAAGTGCTGCAAACCAAACATTAATGAGAGGAAAACGAGGATTTCCTTTGATGTGATACCCTCTATATACTGGTAAATTAGCCGCCAATCTATCTAAATGGGGACTATACATGATATCTACCAGACTAAATGTTGATAAAAAATAGGGTTTTGGATATCTCCCTAAAGTTTTTTCAATTTCATCTAATTTAGCTTCAAATTCTGCCTGTAAATTTGCTAATTCTTTGGCATCTTCTGGAGGTTGTCTCAGAAATTTGTAGGCAATATCCCGAAAACCATTAGTTTCTGCATCTTCAACCCATTGTCTGGCGATCGCATTTTCTTCTGGATTTTCAGGTAACAACGTTTCGCCAAAGTGTTCTTCCAATTCTAAAAGAATGTCTTTAGACTCATAAACTAACTTACCCTCAATTTTAGCGGCAGGAACAAGGGTTGTTGGTACTAAATCTGTGTACCATTTAGGTTTATTACTCAGATCAATAAATTCTGTTTCAAAGGGAATTTGTTTTTCTTCTAACGCAAACCAAACTCTTTCGCAAAAAGGACACCAAGAGTTACTATCTCTATATAACAATACTGGTGGTTTTCTCTCAGGGGGAATTTTATACAAACTACTAGGAATAGGCGCAGTAGAAGGTGCTTGTCCTGGTCTTTTGACTCGACGGGCGGGGGTATTTTGTCGAGCTTTTTCTAATAATTGTTCCCAACTGGATATGGTAGTGCTTGCAATGGTCATTTCTTACCTCGCCTTATTTGGAACGCCAGAAAATACAAATAGTTTTTCTTCTTTGGGTGTAGGTATATTTTCACCTAAATAACGATGAATCCCCACTCCCATATCTCCTGTTGCTGTGAGTTTAAAGTTAACTTCTTCAAATCCAAAATCGCGGAAGTATTTACGCACGGTTTCTGAATAAGCAATACCGTTAGAATGTCCACGAGTCCAAAGCACAAACGTGCCTTTTTTACTCAAAAAACTCAAGTTTCCTAATAAACGATTAAGTTCATTTTCATCAGCTAAATTGCCAAAAATACCACAAACAATGACAATATCTGCTGGTACTGCTCCTACATAATTATCAGCAGCAGTTGCATCATCATTGATAAACTCAATTTGTTTTGTTAGACCCAATGATTCTATAGTTGCGCGGCCACGTTCAACTAACTCAGGATTGATTTCTACCAATCTTGCATATACATCTTTAGTGCGGGGATGATTTGCTAATGTTCCTAATAAATCTCGTCCATCACCAGCGCAAGCACTAACTACCCGAATAGCCCCTGTTGGTGAGTTATCTAAACTATAGGAAATATATTCCCGCACGATTTCTAGCCGTTGCTGTAATTTGGCTTCAGTGTTGTAAAGCTCGTGCCATTCTAACCAATCTTTTGGCATAAAAGAAGATTCCCGATTGCTAAAAATTCAGATTTTGGAGAGTGTTTTTATCACTACATTTTTAATATACAGTAAACCTATCGAGAATTAGTAGATTAAGGATAAATACAGAGTAACATATCAATTCACAGAAAATCAAGTAGTTAAATAATTAGCTATTTAGCTATTAAAAAGGGTGTGGGGTGTAGGATACCTATTAACCCCTCAATTTATTTACGGAGATTACCTCCTGCCTCCTTAATAACTTGCGCCAAGTCTACATTTCCACCACTGATAATTACGCCAATTCTTGCTGCTGGTGCTTTCACTACACCTTCTAATAATGCGGCTGCGGCTATGACTCCAGTGGGTTCAACTACGATTTTTAACCGTTCCCAAATAAAGAACATGGTGCGAATGATGGCTGCTTCCGATACAGTTACCATATCATCTACGTATTGTAAGACTAGGGGAAAGGTGATTTTACCTAAACTGGGAGTCCTGACACCATCAGCAATAGTATTAGAATTATGGACAGTTTGCAGGGTTTTGGTGTAAAAAGAGCGAGTAGCATCATCAGCTAATTTCGGTTCCACACCAATTATTTTACAATTAGGTAAAAGTGCTTTTGTTGCAACGGCACAACCAGAAATTAATCCACCTCCACCACAACATACTAATAACAAGTCTAGTTGTCCTACTTCTTGAATTAGTTCTAATGCAGTTGTACCTTGTCCAGCAATTACATGAGGATGATCATAAGGTGGAATTAAAGTTAATTGCCTTTCTGCTGCGAGATTTTTGGTTAATTCTTCCCGGTTAGTTGTGTCACGGTTGTACAAAATGACTTCTGCACCATAGCCGCGAGTAGCAGTTTGTTTGACTGCGGGTGCATCATCGGGCATAACTACAATGGTGGGAATATTGAGTAATTTACCAGCAAGAGCGATCGCTTGGGCATGATTTCCTGAAGAATAGGTAATCACCCCTTTTATTTTCTGTTCTACTGATAATTGAACTAAGGCATTATAAGCACCACGAAACTTAAATGCTCCTGTCCGTTGAAAGTTTTCGCATTTAAAAAATACTTGGCTTTGAGTCAGTTCATTGACAGTACCAGATGTAATTACTGGTGTTTGATGAGCAATACCCAAAAGCCGTTTTTGCGCTGCTTCTACATCAGTAATAGTAACCGAATCAGATAGTAACATTGTTTTTCTAAAGTGAATCTCACCACCCCTAATATTAAGTGAGGTGAGAATCTAGTTTTGTATTTTTTTACAAAACTCGGTTAAGGTGCTGGATTAGGATAACGAGTATGAATTGCATCTATTTCTGCGAAAATCTCTTTATCCAAAACCACATTGACACTATCTATATTTTCTTGCAATTGTGCCAAAGTTGTTGCCCCAATAATTGTACTTTTCACAAACCAACGACTCTTGACAAAGGCGATCGCTAATTGAGCAGGTGAGAGATTATACTTTTTAGCCAGTTCTGCATAAGCCTTAACCGCTTCTTGTACATTGGGCTTTAAATAGCGTTGTCCAAAACCTGGAAACAGAGATATTCTCGTATTTTCTAATTGTTGATTTTCTATGTATTTACCAGTTAAAAACCCAAACCCAAGAGGACTGTAAGCCAATAAACCCACATCTGTATAACGAGAAACTTCAGCTAAACCTGATTCAAAATTACGATTGAGTAAATTGTAAGCATTTTGAGTTGTCACAACTTTAGGTAATCCCAAATCATTAGCAATGCGAACAAACTCACTTACCCCCCAAGGCGTTTCATTGCTTAAACCTAAATAGCGAATCTTCCCCGCTTTAATCACATCAGCAAAAGCCTGTAACTGTTCCGCAATAGGCACAGTTTCCCTTTCTAATTCTGGATTATAACTTGTCTGTCCAAAAGTAGGAACATAACGATCAGGCCAATGAATTTGATACAAATCTATATAATCAGTTTGTAATCTCTGCAAACTATCATTTACTGCCTGTGTAATATTCTCACGGTCAACTTTATTATTTCCACCTCTCAACCAGGAAAAAGGACGACCGGGACCTGCAATTTTAGTCGCAACTATTAGTTGATCTCGTTGCTGTTTCTTTAACCATTCCCCAATATAAGCCTCAGTTTTTCCTTGGGTTTCACCACGAGGGGGGACTGGATACATTTCCGCAGTATCTAAGAAATTTATCCCTTGGGCAACAGCATAGTCAAGTTGTTGATGCGCCTCCTCAATAGTATTTTGATGTCCATAGGTCATCGTTCCCAAGCAAATTTCTGAAACTTTGAGGTCGCTTGCACCAAGTTGGTTGTATTTCATAATGTTTGAATAATGCTCCTTAATTCCATTTTGCTACAAAAACTAAAAATATGGCTATCTTCTGAAACTACACTAAGTCTACTGATTTGTCGGAGTTAATAGTTTAAAACTTATCCTATCATACCCAAACGAGATAGACAACCCTTTGTAGCAATTAATTTAAAATTCTAAAAAATGTATCCATCAATACTCACATTTTAGTTTTTTTATGAAATAGTGCTACTTATCAATCATTAACTACAGTATCTCGACCAAATTACCGTATATTATTTTTATACATAAGGTAATTATGTCATTACTCTAGGTTTTCATGTCATTAAGAATACAAAACTAACCCAGATAGACCTACAAGAAAGTTCTATCTGAGAAGTTCGATTTTTTCCTGTGATTCAGTGTGAAATTCCATGTAATTTCGTATCGGCTCTAATTCTGTGTGTGTGTGGGGTTATCAACCAAAATGAAAAAAACTGCTTGGAATTTATTGCTTACTTTACCAATGTCTATATTCCTGTTAGTCTTAGCAGCTAGTACAAAATCTTTTGCTAGTGAAAGAGGAAAAGAAAAGGAGACGACAGGTAAAGAGACCTTATCAACTGTCAGCATAAATATCCCTGACTCTGAAAAAGTTACTCAAAAAGTTACTCAAATAATTGCCCAAAAAGAACCTAACCCAGAACTTTCCTATTCATCTGATGAGTTTCAAGATAGTGAGTCACAACTGACATCGGTATCCCAGCTTTCAGATGTCCAACCAACTGACTGGGCATTTCAAGCTTTGCAATCTTTAGTAGAACGTTATGGTTGTATTGCTGGTTATCCAGATAGTAAATTTAAAGGTAATCGTGCCTTGAGTCGCTATGAATTTGCAGCAGGTTTAAACGCTTGCTTAGATCAAGTCAATAAACTTATTGCATCCTCTACATCAGATTTGGCTTTAAAAAAAGATTTGGAAGCCATACAGCGTCTAACTGAAGAATTTAGTACCGAACTTGCTCAATTACGCGGAAGACTAGATAACTTAGAAGCAAGAACAGCAGAAATAGAAGCCAATCAGTTTTCGACAACAACCACACTGAGCGGTCAGGCTCAGTTCGTGCTGGGAGGTGTTTTAGCGGGCAATAACGTGATCACCAAAAAACCAGCACCTAATATTATCACATTTCAAAATGCAGTTCAATTAGCATTAAACACAAGTTTTACTGGTAAAGATCAACTGCGATTAGTCCTTTCAGGTGGAAATATTGAATCTTTGGGACAAACTAGGACTGGCCTTCTTGGAACATTTGATGGCAGAACCGCCGATAATCGTAGACCTGATCCTGCTCAACCCAATCAGATTTTTGTTAGTGGTATTCGTTATCGTTTTCCTGTTGGTAAAAAGACGCAATTTAATATTTTTGCTCAGTCAGATGGAGCTAATGAAATAGGTTTAAGTGGACCAACTAACCCCTTTGAAGGCTCTTTCACTAATGGGATAACACGATTTTCCCGACGCAATATGGTCTATAACTATGGAGATACAGGACCAGGAATTGCTATTCTCCATAATCTCAGTGACCAGTGGCAATTAGGAGCATCCTATAGTGCGCCTAATGGTAATAACCCCTTACCTAATAATGGTTTATTTACAGGCAGATATGTGGCTTTTGGACAATTAACCTACTTTAGCCGCGATAAAAATTTTCGCGTGGGGTTGAGTTATGCTAATACCTACAGTCCACCAGGTGCAATTGGTCAAGGGGGAACAAACTTTGGACCTGCTGCTGGTAGTAACTTAGCAAATAGTACCGTACCTGGTGCGGGAACCGTGGGAAATCTCTATGGACTTGGGGCATTATACAGACTAAATCCAAAGTTAACCGCTAATGCTTTTGTAGGCTATTCAGCCCATCGTTATCTAGGGAATGGAGATGGTCAAGTCTGGAACTGGGGAGCAGGAATAACATTTCCCGATTTGGGTAAAAAAGGTAGCTTAGGCGCTATTTTTGTGGGTCAAGCACCAACACTGACTCGTTTAAGTTCAAATGTAGATTTAGGAGCAGGTAAGGGTCAAGCGGACAAAGATACCTCTCTGCACATTGAGGGATGGTATAAATATAAACTCACTGATAATATTGAGATTACACCTGGATTTATTTGGGTAACAGCACCAGATTCAGATGCCAGCAATCCTGCAAGTTTAGTCGGTTGGCTGCGTACAACTTTCAGGTTTTAACCTAGTACAATACCTCTGATAATATAGCGCAAGCCATATCAAGATTTACATGATTTGAGGATTGGCAGGATTCCGTATTTATTAAAAGTCTTTAATCCTGTTAATCCTTTAATCCTGGACATCCTGATTCAGACATTTTCATTCTTTGCTATCATTATTTTTCCGAAAGTTAAAAGTTATGACTAACCTAACTCAATTACTAAATTATCGGTATGGTAATGACAAATTTAATCCAGATATTCCTTGGAGTGACACATTAGCAACTCTGTTATCCCATCGTTCTATTCGCGCCTATTTACCTGATGCTTTACCCCCAGGAACTTTAGAAGTTTTAATCGCTGCTGCTCAATCTGCTTCTACTTCCTCCAATCTTCAAACATGGAGTGTGGTAGCAGTTGAAGATGGAAATCGTAAAGAAGAATTATCAAAACTAGCTAATAATCAAGTACATATTCGCCAAAGTCCTTTGTTTTTAGTGTGGTTAGCAGATTTAGCCAGACTAACTCACATTGCCGAAATTCGCGGACTACCATATCAAGGTTTAGATTATTTAGAAATGTTTCTGGTTGCGGCTATAGATGCAGCCTTAGCAGCGCAAAATGCAGTAGTCGCCGCAGAATCTCTGGGATTAGGAACTGTGTATATCGGTGCATTGCGAAATCAACCAGAAGAGGTAGCCCAAATCTTGAATTTACCTCCTCATGTAGTTGCTGTTTTTGGTTTGTGTGTGGGCTATGCAGATCCCGTTGTCAATGTGGCAATTAAACCACGTTTACCACAAACTGTAGTTTTACATAGAGAAACATATAACCTGGCAGAACAAGAGCAAGGAATATCAGAATATAACCAAATCATGGAAAATTTTTACAATTCACAACATATCAATATTCCTGGTGATTGGTCGGAACATTCTAGTAAAAGAGTAGCATCGGCTGAATCTTTATCTGGTCGTCATAGGTTAAAGGAAATTCTGAATAATTTGGGGTTTGAATTACGATAATTATAGCAGAATTCAAGAGTCAGGAGTGAAAGCCGCTTGATGTTAAAGTCTTGATTTTCAGTTTAGGGAACTCCAAAAAATAAATTATACGAATTACTGTCATCAAAACGACTTTTCCTCCCCCTGCTCCCTGCTCCTCTGCTATCAAAACGATGGGATATTTTTTTTTGGAAGTCCCTTAGACCTCAGTCCTATGATCAGAATTTGTTAACGAATATTCAAAAATAAATTTTTCTTATTGTTTGATGTAGGCAATTAATCTATTAATTGCAAAATTTTTGTATGGAATAAATCCTCATAAGTAAGTGGGGATTTTTTTTATGTCTATTTTTAATATTTTTTCTCAAAGATGCTTGCAATTTTTATATAATTGTGCAACACTAAAGTAAAGCCACGGTATTCCTACCGATTTACAGTAGATTAAACCAAGCAACACAGAAACAAGCATATTGGCAGTAATGCCAGATGCTTGTTTACTAAGGCTTTTTGTCCAGAGATACGATACTCGACCTAATAAAAGAGAGGAATTGCTGTCAATCTTACATATT
Source organism: Sphaerospermopsis torques-reginae ITEP-024 (assembly GCF_019598945.1). Lineage (NCBI taxonomy): Bacteria > Bacillati > Cyanobacteriota > Cyanophyceae > Nostocales > Aphanizomenonaceae > Sphaerospermopsis > Sphaerospermopsis torques-reginae. The sequence goes on from NZ_CP080598.1 coordinate 1,380,632, forward strand.
TCCTAAAGCCTGAGCATAAATATGTTGATTTTCTAAGGATTTCGGCTTAGAAAACTGCTACATAAGCATTGCCTATTTTTATTTGACAGCTTTACTCCCACTAACAAGTAAACAATCCAAAAGTAAGAGGTTTTGAACATGACTAATAAAGGAATGCAATTAAATCTTGAAGGACTGAGAAAGTCTTTCGGTAACAAAACTGTTTTACAAGGAATTAATTTGGAGATTCAGCCGGGAGAATTTGTAGCTATTGTTGGTCGGAGTGGCTGTGGTAAAAGTACAATGTTGCGTCTAGTGGCTGGGCTAGATGCGCCCAGTGATGGCCATGTTTTGTTAAACGGTAAATATAGTGATAAACCTATTAATCCAGCCGTTCGGATGATGTTTCAGGATTCCCGTCTGTTACCTTGGCAGCGAGTTTTGGCAAATGTAGAATTAGGTTTAATAGGTGCTAATTCTAAAGTTTATGCTCGGCAAACAGCTTTACAAGTGCTGCGTGAGGTGGGGTTAGAAGACCGCGCCCACGAATGGCCTTCTGTCCTTTCCGGTGGACAAAGACAACGGGTGGCTTTAGCCAGGGCATTGGCAAGTAAACCTTCTTTATTGTTGCTAGATGAACCTTTGGGGGCGTTGGATGCCCTAACTAGAATTGAAATGCAACAATTATTAGAACGTTTGTGGCGAGAACAAGGGTTTACAGCACTGTTAATTACCCATGATGTAGAAGAAGCTGTGGTATTAGCAGACCGGGTAGTTTTAATTGAAGATGGTCAAATTAGTATGGATGTGAAAATTGATCTCCCACGTCCACGGGCTAGAGGAGATGCAAAGTTTGCTAAGACAGTGGAGAAGATTTTAAACCGAGTTATGGGTCAACCAGAACATCAACATCAACAGCCAGAAGTAGAATACGTTTTTAGTTCTGTTAGTTCTGCGATCGCCTAAATGCCCACAACTTTACTCGCAACTTTACTCTACAGGACTCTGTATACCCATAAATTGGTTAATTAATCAATAACTAGCAACTTTCATCTAGTATTACTCAGTTTTCTTCTCAGTCAGTGGCAGTTAGTTTTTCTCGCACCTATACGGGGTGGGTGTTCCTTTCCCACCTCACTTTCTTAACTTAAATAGCTGACAAATTTTTGACCTAATCAATAATAAAAGGTAGTTTAATAATGCCAAATTGGAAAGATAAAATTGAATCATGGAAACACCGACGGATTACTCGTCGTCATGCCTTATTTGCCTTTGGTTATAGTTTAGTTCTATCAACTACACTATTTAGTTGCAATAGTCCGCAAAAAAATAATTCAGAGACAAATAATACAGCATCTAATACAACTAATACATCCACCTCTGGGAATAGTTCTACCTCTACCCAAAAAGTAGTGAGGATAGTTCGTTCTAAACAACTTACTGCCTTAGCAGTTCTAGAAAAACAAGGTACTCTGGAAAAACGCTTAGAACCTCTAGGTTATAAAGTTGAATGGCCTGAATTTGCCGCAGGTCCACAACAATTAGAAGCTTTAAATGCAGGTGGACTCGATATTGCTTCCACTGCTGAATCACCTCCTATTTTTTCCCAAGCTGCTGGCGCACCTCTCGTTTATTTAGCTGCTAATTCTTCAGATGGTCAATCAGTTTCTCTTTTAGTTCCAGTTAATTCACCTGCTAAAAGTGTCAAGGATTTAAAAGGTAAAAAAATTGCTTTTCAAAAAGCATCAATTGGGCATTATTTGACAGTTAGAGCCGTAGAAAAAGAAGGTTTAAAACTAACTGATATTGAGTCTGTTTTCCTAGCACCTCCAGATGCTAATGCAGCCTTTAGTCAAGGTAAAGTTGATGCTTGGTTTATTTGGGAGCCATTCGTTACCAGAAATGTGCAGAACAAAGTTGGTCGTGTATTGATAGATGGTAGTAATGGTTTAAGAGATACTAATAATTTTATTTCCACAAACCGTAAATTCTATCAAGAAAATCCTCAAGTGATTAAAATCTTTTTGGAAGAATTACAAAAAGCACAGGTTTGGTCTAGGAACAATCCCAAAGAAATTGCTCAATTGTTAGCTCCTGTGACTCAACTTGATCCACCAACATTAGAAAAAATGCACAGCAAATATGATTTTGCATTAGTGCCTATTACCGATGCAGTGATCAACAAGCAACAAGAAGTTGCAGATAAATGGTACAGTTTGGGACTAATACCCAAGAAAGTTAATGTTAAAGATGGGTTTTTAACACCGGAACAATATGCAGAAATTACTCCCAAAGAAGTGTTAGCTAGTAAGTAATAATGGGTCTGATTTAGTATTTCGCTTAAATAGCTGATTCAATTTGCAAGTATTGATTTTGAAATTTCAACTATGACAACTCTAACTTTAACAAAATTTCAAATTACTCCTCTTGATGCACCCTTGGGAGCAGTAGTTACTGGACTAGATGCTAGTCAAAGCATTGCACCTGAAGTCATTTTACAGATAAAACAAGCACTGCGGGATTATCATATTCTCATCTTCAAAAATCAAAGTTTGACTGATGAGCAATTTCTAAACTTTAGTTTTTACTTTGGTTCTCTTTTTGTCCCTCCAGATAATATTCCAGTTCTAGCTTCTCAGCCCGGATTAACACCAGTTATAATTCCTGTTTCTAATGTTGATGGTGGCTATACAGGAACAGGTGAATTAGCTTTTCATTCTGACCACAAATGGACTCCTTTTCCTTCCAGTGGTTCTTTACTTTATGCTTTAGAAGTTCCATCTGAAGGGGGAGATACTTCCTGGTTAAACCTGAATTTAGCTTATGAAACTCTGGATGAATCAACAAAAAAACGAATTGCTAATTTACAGTTGATTACTTATAATCCATTTTTAAATAAACCAGGAGAACCGCGTAAAAAATATCGTGAGGATAAGAATATTCCTCTCATTAGTCCTGTATTTCCTCACCCATTAGTAAGAACACATCCAGAAAGTGGCAAGAAGATTTTATATTTAGATTACGCCACAGAAGTTGAAATTGTAGGTTTAGATCCCCAAGAGGGTCAAGAATTAATTGCACAGTTGCGATATCATCTGCATCAGCGTCAATTTTATTATCAACATAAATGGTCTGTAGGCGATATTGTTTATTGGGATAATCAATCTACATTGCATTACCGTCAAGCTTTTGATCCTGAACAACGTCGAGTTTTAAAACGGATTAGTTTAGCGGGTAGTCGCCCATTTTAGGTTTTGTAATAAAACACTAAGAAGTAAGCATTCAGCCATCAGCAGTCAGTAAGAAAGAAGAAAACCATCAATAATAGCATTGAAATTGCTCTCATTAACACTGGTGGAATTTGACAAAACGGGGGCATCCTTATTACTAACTCAGTCTCTTTCTAGAGAATAGCTACTGATTACTGATTACTGATAGCTGAATACTTACAGTAAGAAAACAATTTCAATTTAAATTTAGTGAGGAGACAGAAGCATGAAGTTTAACTTACCACGACGCACATTTTTACAAAAATTCCTTCAATACTCAGTATCAGCATTAGCTTTAGTTTCTCTTTCTGTAGCAATTTCCAGTAAAATAGTCGAAGCCCAAAATACAACTAAGAAAACAGGTATTAAAACCAAAGTAGTCCGACTTGCTTATCAAACTTCTGGCGATATTGTGAAGATAAAAGGAGTAGTAGATAAGCGTCTTGAGCCTTTAGGTGTCAAGGTAGAATGGTCTCCATTTCCTGCTGGACCCCAACTTATGGAAGCGATGAATGCCAACAGAGTTGATATTGGTTCTGTCGGAGAAACACCACCAATTTTTGCTCAAGCTGCTGGCGCTCAACTTGTCTATATTGCTGGACGTAAACCTAGTAAGGGTGAAGGTAGTGCAATTGTTGTTCAAAAAGATTCTCCTATTAAGACGGTTAAGGATCTTAAAGGTAAAAAAGTTGTTTTTCAAAGAGGATCTGCTTCACATTATTTACTACTCAGAGCATTAGCTGAAGTCGGTTTAAAATTTAGTGATATTCAAGCAGTGAGTTTAACTCCAGCAGAAGCTCGTGATGCTTTTATTCAAAAGAAGATTGATGCTTGGGTAGCTTGGGACCCTTTTATTGCCTTTGTCCAGAAAAATGCTAATGCTCGTGTTTTAAGAAATGCGTCAGGTATTGCTACCCAAGGTGGTTTTTATATGGCTAGACGTAGTTTTGCCGTTGAAAATCCAGAAGTTGTGCGTATAGTTTTAGAAGAAGTGGATAAGTTAGGGGAATGGGCAGAATCTAATCCTAATGAAGTTGTGAAAATTCTTGCTCCTGAATTAAAACTTGATCCGTCACTTTTATCTGTGGTAGTTCGTAGACGCACATTCCGTTTACGTCCAATTAACTCATCTCTGATTGCTGAACAACAACGCATTGCAGATTTATTTTATAAGGAAAAAGTTATTCCTAAACAGATTGCAATTAGGGAATCTGTTCTCAGTTCTCAACAATATGCAGCTATTACACCGCAAAGAATTAGTAAAAAATAAGCAAAAATTCAGATCCCCGACTTCTGAGAAGAAATCATAATTTTTTGGTAAGAATTCAGGAGTCAGGAGTCAGGAGTCAGAATATTTGTGTGTAGCAACAGCTAAACTTTTTCCCTAATCATCCTCATCATCAATTAATAAATGGTCATGAAACTTTCTTCTACTGATTTTTCATCAAAGTATTCAACAAAAAAAAATAAGTTCCATCTGAAATTTATCAAAAATCGCTATTTTCAATCATTTATACCGTGGGTTGTTCCGATAACAATAATTATATCGTGGCAATTATTATCTTCAATTGGTATGATTCCTACAAGAATATTACCAGCACCTTTAGCAGTTGTTGCTGCTACGATTAAATTGGCTCAAACAGGTGAACTTTTCAGAAATATTGGTATTAGTTCTCTACGGGCAATATCTGGGTTTTTACTCGGAGGAAGTATTGGATTTAGTTTAGGTTTACTTAATGGTATTTCTCCCATTGCCGAAAAATTGTTAGATACATCTCTGCAAATGTTGCGGAATATTCCTAACTTAGCATTAATTCCTTTGGTAATTTTATGGTTTGGTATTGGTGATGAGGCGCGATTATTTCTGGTATCTTTGGGTGTAATGTTTCCCATTTATTTAAACACTTTTCATGGGATTCGTAGTGTTGATAGGGGATTAATTGAAATGGGTAAAATTTACGGTTTAAATACTTGGGGTTTGTTCTGGCGAATTATTCTCCCAGGTGCAATGTCTTCAATTTTAGTTGGTGTGCGGTTTTCTTTAGGGATTATGTGGTTAACACTGATTGTCGCAGAAACAATTGCGGCTGATTCTGGCATTGGCTATATGGCAACAAATGCTAGAGAATTTATGCAAACTGACGTTGTGGTTTTAAGCATTGTAATATATGCTATGTTTGGTAAGCTGGCTGATGTTGTAGCTAGAGCTTTGGAAAACTACTGGTTGCAGTGGAATCCCAGTTATTTAAAGGGTTAATCTACTAATACTCGATAAATTTACAGTATTTTTTGTAAAAGTATTGCTTTTCTTGATTCATTTGTGCAATACTCTTAAACATTACCCCAATAATACGGTTCACCGATAGAATTACCGTAGTTATTGATTGAGTTTTTGATTACAAAGTTTTACACTTAAATATCATGCAAGTTCTTTGGTTTATTCCCACACATGGCGATGGACGCTATCTAGGAACTGCTATAGGTGGTCGTTCAGTCAACTTTGATTATTGGCGACAAATTGCCCAAGCGGTTGATCAATTAGGGTTTACAGGGGCTTTATTACCTACAGGTCGTTCCTGTGAAGATGCCTGGATTTTAGCTTCAACCTTGGTAACTCACACCAAGAAAATGCGGTTTTTAGTAGCAATCCGTCCGGGCTTAATGTCGCCAGGAGTAGCGGCAAGAATGGCAGCAACTTTTGATAGAATTTCTGGCGGACGACTATTAATTAACGTAGTTACTGGTGGTGATCCTGTTGAATTAGCGGGTGATGGTTTGCACCTAAATCATGATGATCGCTATCAACTAACTGATGAATTTTTAACAGTTTGGCGAGAAATAGCCGCAGGTGAAATTTCTAACTTTGAAGGTGATTATCTCAATATCAAAGAAGGAAAAATCCTATTTCCTAATGTTCAGAAGCCTTATCCACCTTTGTGGTTTGGTGGTTCTTCTCCTATTGCCCAAGAAATTGCTGCCAAGCACGTTGATGTATACCTAACTTGGGGTGAACCACCTGAACAAGTAGCAGAAAAAATCACCTCTGTAAAACGTTTAGCAGAAGCACAAGGTAGAACCTTACGGTTTGGGATTCGTCTTCATGTCATCGTTAGAGAAACTGAAAGTCAAGCTTGGGATGCAGCTAATGATTTAATTCGTTATGTGGATGAAGATGCTATTAAGAAATCCCAACAAGCATACTCCCGAATGGATTCTGTTGGACAACAGCGGATGAAGGAATTACATAATGGTAGTCGGGAAGCATTAGAAATTAGCCAGAATTTATGGGCAGGAATTGGTTTAGTGCGTGGTGGTGCTGGGACTGCATTAGTAGGTGATCCTGATACTGTTGCTAGAAGAATGGAGGAGTATGCAAACTTAGGAATTGATACTTTTATCTTCTCTGGTTATCCCCATTTAGAGGAAGCTTATCGAGTAGCTGAATTGCTTTTTCCTCGTTTACCTTTGGATAATTTACCAATAGTAGAACCGCAGTTATTGAGTCCTTTTGGCGAGATTGTTGCTAACCGGGAATTTCCCAAACAGCTTAAAGAACAACTTAGAACAACAACAGTAGCAACTGTAGATTAGTTAAAAATTAATTAAATCAAGAGGTTTTTGTAATATGGCTTATATTTTAGCAATTTCTGGTAGTCCTTCTCATCCTTCTAGAACCTATGGACTTTTAGAGTATGCAACTCAAATTCTTTCTCATCAAGGGTTAGAAACAGAGATTATTTCTGTGCGGGATTTACCTGCGGAAGATTTAGTTTATGGGCGTTACAATAGTACAGCTTTAGAAAAGCCAAAAGCACTTCTAGAACAGGCAAGTGGCGTAATTATTGCCACCCCAATTTACAAAGCTGCATATACTGGCTTACTGAAATCTTTTTTAGATTTGCTACCACAGAAAGCTTTGACAGATAAGATTATCTTACCCTTAGCTACGGGTGGAACAATTGCTCATTTGTTATCAATTGAATATGCCCTAAAACCAGTTTTAGGTGAATTAGGTGCAAGGCATATTTTAAGTACAGTTTACGCAGTGGATAAGCAAATTCAAATTCAAGCTGATGGTAGCTTGCAGTTAGATCAAGAACTTGAACAACGCCTACAAGATGTTGTAAAAAACTTTGTGCAAGCTGTAAATAATGCCCAACCAGATGTCAAAAAGTTAGCTTATGCCAATTAGTTAACTTTCTCTATACCAGTTACTTGGCATCATAGCTATTGCTCAGGTATTTTTGCAGGATTGTTTGATAAAATAGTGGTAACATTTATTTTTGTGGTCTTGTTAATTTGACGAGACCATTCTTTTTTACCGTTTAATTGTTGATTTACCAGGGGCTAATTTTTCAGGAGATTGAATAATGTAGCGTTCGGAATTAGCAAAGTTATAAACGTAGGTTGGTTTACTATCTTCTAGGAAAAATCCCCAACCAGCAAAACGTCCACCTTGAGTTAATAAAACACCCTCCGCACCACTTTCTGGAATTTCTACATCAGCAGTAATACTAAAGGATCTATTTTTTAAACTTGGGGCGCTACCTTCGGGAATGCTAACTCCACCAGAATAGTAAGTAAAGGTGGTGCGTCCTGTGGCCGGAGAAGGACGACTTTGAACATCAAATCTTTCAGAAACGCGATCATCTAATGGTAAAACTTTGTGTTTACGCGCTTCTGATAAAAACAACTTTTGCAGTTTTTCCAGTTTCTCTGGATTTTCAGATGCTAGGTTATTGGCTTCGCTGAAATCTTCCTCAATGTTGTATAGTTCCCAAGGATCTTTCTCGAAGTCTGCATTGATTGTACCCTGCCAAGGTAATCGGGGATGACGCGCCGCAGCTATCCATCCATCATCGTAAATAGCCCGGTTTCCAAACATCTCAAAATACTGGGTTTCGTGTTTAGAATCAGCTTCAGGATCATCAAATGTGTAAACGAGACTTGTTCCTTCAATTTTCTGTTGTTTTACCCCGTTAACTTGGGTGGGTGCAGTAATTCCCGCAGCTTCAAAAATAGTTGGTGTAATATCAATAACATGATGGAATTGGCTACGAAGTCCACCTTGATCTTTGATTTTATCCCCCCATGCAATAATTAAGGGGTTACGAGTACCACCAAAATGAGAGGCTATTTGTTTAGTCCATTGAAAGGGAGTTGTACCAGCCCAAGCCCAAGCTGCATGATAATGATTAAAGGTTTTGGGACTACCTAAGTCATTTAAAGAAGCTAACAGTTGTTCTCGACTTTCGGGTACTTTATTGAAAACTTTTAATTCATTAACGCTACCAGCTAAACCACCTTCAGCACTAGCACCATTATCACCAACGATGTAGAAAATTAAGGTATTGTCTAATTCACCAATTTGGTCAATGGCATCAATTAATCTTCCTACTTCATGGTCGGTATGTGCTAAAAATCCCGCAAATACTTCCATTTCATGGGCATAGATTTTTTGATCATCTGGAGATAAGGAATCCCACGCTGGCAATTCTTTGGGACGGGGGGTAAGTTGGGCATTAGCAGGAATTACACCCAGTTGTTTCTGACGTGCAAAGGTTTCTTCTCGTAATTTATCCCAGCCTTGGTCAAACTTGCCTTGATACTTGTCTATCCAGGCTTTGGGGGCGTGATGGGGTGCATGGGTAGCACCGGTAGCCAAATAGGTAAAAAAGGGCTTGTCAGGAGCTATAGACTGTTGAGAATGAATCCAGCTAATGGCATGATCTACTAAATCTGGTGTCAAATGATAATCAGGGTTATTGGTTGGTGGTGCAACTCGCTTAGTATTTTCTACTAAAGCCGGACTCCATTGGTTAGTATCACCACCTAAAAAACCGTAAAAATACTCAAATCCTAACCCTGTTGGCCAGCGATCAAAGGGACCAACTGCACTGGTTTCATAATCTGGTGTATTATGCCATTTACCAAAAGCTGCGGTGTTATATCCGTTTTGCCGTAATACTTCCGCTACAGTAGCCGCACTCTTAGGTAAAATAGTTGTGTAACCAGGAAAGCCTGATGCTAACTCTGCAACTACACCTGTACCGACTGAATGATGATTGCGTCCAGTTAATAAAGCTGCCCGTGTAGGTGAACAGAGGGCTGTAGTGTGGAATTGGTTATAACGTAATCCTTTTTCAGCTAAAAGAGTTAAATTCGGGGTATCTACGGGTCCACCAAAGGTACTCGCTTGCCCAAAACCTACATCATCCAACAATACTAATAGTACATTGGGGGCTTTTCCCGGGGCTTTAATAGGTGCAGGAAAATCCGGTGTTGATTCTTGATAAGTTATACCAATTTTACCTTCAAAAGATGGTGGATTTACTGGTAAAACTTTTGATGTTGCGGCTAGGGCGGGGTTTGTTGTAATTAGAAAGATGATGGAAAGAGATAGGGCGATTGCGCGGAGCGCAGCGCCGGAGGCGATCGCACGTAAAGTTGAATGGAACATACAATAACCTTTTAGGACTATTTTTTTGTCTCACGCAGAGGTGCAAAGAGAGATTAAGAGTGTTAAGACTTATGTACAAATAAGAGAAAAACGAACCACGAAGAACACAAAGAACACGAAGAAAAGAGGGTTTCAGAGAGTTTTTCTTATAAGTCTTGTATGAGGAAGACTAATAAAGTTCTTCTGCTGACTGTTACCTGTCACCTCGTCAAGTTCTTGACTAAGCGAAATCCGATATGGGTTGTTCCGGTATCAGGAGATTCTGATTCCCTTGCGGCTGGACGATAACGGCTACAATAGTTTGGCGCACATAGGTAAGAGCCACCTTTGATGACGTGCAGGGCGGTTTCTGTGGGTTTTTTAGGATCAAAACTTTGGTTAACAGATCCCCCACTTCTTTGAGAAGTCGGGGATCTATCGTTGAATAAATCGGAAGTCCACTCCCAAACGTTACCGGTCATGTCGTAAAGTCCATAACCATTAGGTGGGAAAGAGCCTACTTTTGCTGTTCCTACATAACCATCAGCTTTGGTATTGAAAAATGGGAAAATCCCCTGCCAAGTATTGGCTTTTTTGGCTGAATACTGATTTCCCCAGGTATAAGTTGCACCTTCTAAACCACCACGAGCAGCATATTCCCATTGTCCTTCTGTTGGTAGTGATTTTCCTACCCATTGGGCGTAGGCTAGTGCATCTTCATAAGCAATATGCACAACTGGATAGTTTTCTTTACCGACAATTGTGCTATCACTGCCGAAGGGATGCTGCCAGTTAGCACCGGGTGTCCAATGCCACCAACTAAGAAGCTGAACTCGCTTAACTCCTGGTTTTGGCATTTGAAAAACTAGAGAACCGGGTAATCTTTCTTCATCTGATAAGTCGGGAAACTGCTGTTTAGATAAAGGGCGTTCGGCAACCGTTACATAGTTTGTGGCTTTGACAAACTCTGTAAATTGGGCGTTTGTCACTTCGTATTTATCAATGCAGAACGATGTAACTGTGACATTTTCTGCTGTTTGCTCTTTCTCAAAACCAGAATCATCTGCTCCCATTTTGAATGTACCTCCAGAAATCATTACCATTCCTGGAGGACAGGGGTTAACGGCAAATGCTGGTGAATTGGTAAATAGCGATATCAGTGCAACTACTTGAATGAGGAGCAATATTAAAAACCGCATTTTACGTTGTATTAAGCTCCTGAGCGATCGCTTGTAGAATCACTGGGAGGTTCTTCTTGACTACTTCTACAACTGACCAAGTTATCTTGATCGAGATTATTAACAGCAAATACTGGACTAAAGATGAAAATTGAAGCAGTAATTAACAAAATTGCATATCTCATGGATTTATTTTTCACCTGTTCTCTTTTCTAAGTTAATTTCTCCTCTCCAGTAGCCACTGGTAAATCTTTGTGAGTGCTATATTCTGTCCAAGAACCTTCATAAATTCTGACTTTGGGATAATTAAGCAGATGCTTTAAAACCACATATTGTAATGTGGCTTCTCGTCCTGTACTACAAGAAACAATAATGTCATTTTCAGGAGTAATCTTTTTATCTGCCAGAATTTTTTTAATCTCATCTAATGACTTTAATTTGTGAGGATTTTTAGCATCTGTAAATGTTACCCAAGGAATATTCCGCGCACCAGGAATATGTCCATTGCGTATCCAAATATTTTCCTCACCCCGGAACAATTTTTCTGGTCTAGGATCAATAAAAACAACTCCTGGTCTACCAATAAGTTTTCTCACATCATTTAAATTCACACGCACTGAAGGATTATCTTTAACTGTGAATTTACCAACGGAATATTTAGGAAACTCTTTAGTTACATCTTGAGCAGCTTTATACCCTGCATAGCCACCATCCAATACGGCAATATCTTTCAATCCAGAACGTTCTAGTAAATAAGCAACCATTGTTGCACCTAAAACATCTCTCCCATCTGAATATACAAGTACACGACTGTTATTTGTTACTCCTGAATTAGCAAATATTTCTCCTAATTTTTGATTGTTCCAATATTGTACTGGTAATCCTTCTTTTGGACCTCTAAAAGCCGTATCAGCAATGTTTACAGCATTAGGAAGATGTCCTTCTATATAGTCGAGAGGAAAATTACGTACATCTAAAATTCTGAGGTTAGGATCTTTGGCGTTTTCAGCTACCCAATTTGGCAAAACAAATTGAATGTTAGCGCGAGAATTAGCTGATAATACTGGCAAAGGTAACAAGGGAATACTTACTAAAAATGCAAAAAACACTGTCACCAAAGCAAATAACTTAGGTTTTTTCAGATTCTTTAAAGAAAAACTTTTAAACATCATTTTCACCTTTATTTCTATTTCATCAAAATCTTCATTACTTAGTGAAATTACTTTAATTAGCAGGAATATTAAAGTAATCTCAAAAACCGTATTCTAAGCCTTTGGCACTGTTAAACCAAGAATTTTAGCGAATCTTTCTACATAAAATTCTGTAGGATTGGCAACTTGTTGAATAGATTCCCGTTGACGTAAATTATGCCACCATTCCTGTAATTTAGGTGTTTCTGTGGGGAATGTAAAATTACGGAATTTCTCTAAAACTGGTAATCTTTCAAACCAAGGATAGAAACTAATATCAACTAAACTCAGATTTTCACCTAAGAAGTAAGGACTATTACCAGAAAGTTTACCTAATCCTTCTTCTTCAATATACAAAAGAGACTCTAAAAACTCCCTCTTTCCTTGTTCTTGTTCTTGGGTATCTTTACCACGTAGGAATTTATTAAAAGCTGGAACTAAACGGGTATTAGCATAATCTATCCAAATTCTTGCAACCGCTTTTTGAGCAGGATCATGAGGTAATAAAGCTGGTTCGGGAAATACTTCTTCTAAATATTCATTGATAATTGCGGATTCATATATTTCCACATTACCATGTTTGATCGCTGGAACTTTTCCATAGCGAGAAACTTGGGTAAAAGCTTCTGGTTTATTCTGTAAATCAATTTCAACTGGTGTACAATCAATTCCTTTTTCCAGCAAGACTACACGGGTTCTTTGGGAAAAAGTAGAGGCTTTAGCGAAATAAAGTTGTAATGTACTCATTTAGTCCTTTCCTTGATTGGAATTTGTTTGATTTTTTAGTTAATTAGGGCTTGCTGATAGCGTGGCGTAAGCCATAAAAGTATTCTCGTATAGACAAGCAAAAAACAAGAGTTTGGGCTATCTGTTGGCAACAAATTTTTCCCTATTTCACGCTCACTATTTTCAATTTTGCTACTCCTATCTTGAAAAACCGTATGGCTAACGCCACGCTACGCTATCGGCTGACGCTCACGGCGAAGCCTTGCACCTCATTGTTCTATTTTTTGCCTCAATCCTTTGATTTATCTATGTTTTACATTTATTCCGCATCTCCTAATTATAAAAATTGCAACTTGAATGACAGCCAAAGATAGAAGTGAAGCAATTTCACTTCTACGAGTTACATTTTTTTGACTGGCAAAATACCAGGGCTTACAACTAACTACGGTTTATCGGTCGGGTTAAAGTATTATCTTAGGAGTATTTCATAGTTTTTACTAAAAAACAAGTCTTTTAGCAAACATTTTTCTCAAAATGTAGAACCAAAATGTCCAACAATTTAACACTTGTCCATAGCTTGCTTCTCTTCAGTACCGCGTTCATTGCCGGGTCGCTTAGCGAACTTGCATCTGTTAAGCCAATGTCTCATGCCAATACTGTTCGGTTAAGAAAGCTGCAACAAGCAATTGCGACGTTGCAACTGATGATTCAACGCTTTTTTTTCAACTCTTCCCTGAGTCATTTTGTGCTTTTAGTCTAAAGTCCAGTTACTACCTTGATCTAAAAACCTATTTCGGTCAGGAAACTGTGCGCTTGCTGCACCATATCGGTAATTATCGCTTGTTGTTTTTTGCACGAGAATCACCCAGTCACTGCACTCATGTTCTTTCCTCTAGTATTGCCCCTATTCAACGCGAAAGACTGCAAGAGTGGCTAGAAATCAGCAAAGTATTGACATCATCCGCAGATGCTCAAGTTAGTAAAAATTTTCTTAAACAGGAGTATGAAAAGATAAAACGGCAAATATTAGCTAAACTGCAAACAAGTGATACTGGTTCATCCTTTGATATATCTGGATAATAAGTAAAGTTTTGTAAATAAAATTTCTTGATTAACGCAAGTTATAGTTATATAAAATGGAAAGCTGAATTTAACTGCACTCTCGAAGTAAGAAAAAGATGCCGACATCCTTGGCAGCAGGAGGAAGCAAACAACAAACGGCTCTATTCTTTGAGATATGAGCTTTTTGGGTAATTTTTGTATTCCACTAAATTAGTTTCAGCTATATACAATAGCATCTTCTACAAACTTGGTCTGGGCATTATTAGACTGAAATATGATTACTGAATTTACTTGTGTCAGATACTGTGAGATCGAGAGTTAGGTGATTGGTAATCGAAGTTGACGCCCCAACATCCCCAGCTTTTTTCCGCTGGTGGAATCAAGCAAGAGAAGGAGGTCGCCCACTGCGACAAAAGCAAACCTACTCTATGCCATAGTGGAACCTGAATCTAATCCCCACTGATGCTTGAGAAGCTCTTTATAAGTTGCTTCCCTTACAACCATTTGCTCATATAGTTTAACTAAAAACTCTTGTGCTTGTTCATGGCTCATGTTCTTGACCTGTGTAGCAAATGAACGGATGCTAAATTGCTGTTCCAAGGAAAGCTCTATTGGTTGATTCATGGTTAATACCTAAAAAACAACGCTGTGATATTGCTGACAGAAAAACCAAGAGTGTTAACGGAGATGTGATCTATCTTCACAACTTGTTATTTTCTATATTAAGAAAGATAACAGTTGTTTGACAAATTGCCCAGTATCTGATGGTTAATGTTTCTGTTGATTGATTTGGCAACAAAGCTTAATTAAACCTACTGTGCTAAAAACCTGGTTAGCAAAAGCAACATTGGTTAAATAGATTGATAAACAGAACAAGGGTTTTTACAGTAGACTTGTTTTAGCTTGATTGCTATCCCTGTCTTTGAAAGTGACAAGGGTGAAATGAGCAGAATGTCAACCGCCTAAATTATGTAAATTTAGCCTCATCAGGTGAATTGAAAGGCTTAAAGATATTTTTAGCAATTTGCTAACATAAAAAATGCTCAAATTGAACAAAATGATAAGTATATTTACTTTGTTAGCTTTGGGTATGGGAAAATAGGCGCATGAGCAAGTATCAATTCAAAAATCAAAATTAATAACTCTCGTTCCCATGCACCAGTCACCTGCTACCTGTCAGATATTCCTGACAATTGAGGAAATTAGGAATCTGCCTCAACAACTACAAGGACAACTGTGATGTTGTCGTGTCCACCTTCCTCTTTTGCTGCTTCAACCAGAGAGAAAGCAGCTTTATCCAATATGGGAAAATTGTCAAGGCAAGTTTTAATTTGGGGAGCGACGAGTTCTTCCGTGAGTCCATCACTACATAAAAGTAAGCGATCGCCAACCTTGATATCTAGTGTTTGTATATCAACCTGATACAAATCCTCACGACCTAAACAGCGTGATAACACATGACGATAGGGATGTAACCGGGCTTCATCAGCGGAGATATGACCAAGTTTGATAGCTCTAGCGATCCAAGTATGATCCTCTGTGATTTGCTCTAATTGGGATTCCCGATAACGATATAATCTTGAATCGCCGACATGAGCGCACAAAGGTGGATCTGAGTCACTAAAAACCACTACAACAGCAGTAGTCCCCATATCAGCACGTTCAGGATGATTTTGCTGATCCTGCAAAATTCCTTGATTAGCTGCCAAAAAAGCTTTTTCTAATAATTCCTTTGTAGATTTGCTAGAGTGCCAATTTGCTTCTAAATACGCCCGAATTTCTTGGGCAGCAATGTGACTTGCCTGTTCTCCTCCTGCATGACCGCCCATACCGTCAGCAACTATAAAAAACCGTCCTTCCGGGTCTATATAGTAAGCATCTTGATTATTAGAACGAATAAGTCCCGGATCGGTCAAACCCGCGAAGTTAAGTTTCATAAATTTGTGCAGCAATAATTAATACTTCTGATCATAACGGTCAAGGCGTGAAATTAGGCGGAGAAGCACAAGTGAAACTCCGGCAGCAATTAAACCTGCTACTGCTGCTAACCATACATAATGATTCACCAAAAGAATCGTAGCAGAAATTGTAAATCCACTGATGATCAAAGCATAACTCATTCCCATTTGAATACTAGTTTGTCGCCTTAACAGACGTTCTGTTTCTAGGGAACGAACCCGCAGACGAATATCACCCCGTTCCAGTTTATCCAGTGTATCTTCTAATCGACGTGGTAGACCTAAAGCAGTGCTACTGACTTGTACTGCTTGACGACTTAATTCATTCAAGAAACTATTCCCCTCTGAACCACTACTATTAGTCATAAGTTCCATTGCATAAGGCTGGGCAACTTCCATAAAATTAAATTCTGGGTCTAAACCCTTTCCCACCCCTTCCAGGGTAGAAAAAGCCCGCATGACAAAGGTAAAAGTTGCTGGAAATCTAAATGGTTGATTGTAAGCTATTTCATACAGGTCTTCGCTGATGGCGGCCACTGATTGAGCTTCAAAAGGTTTATCCATGAAGTTATCCAGCATATACTGGACAGAACGCCGCACCGGACCCATGTCGTCTATTGGTGCGATCGCACCCAAATCAATCAGAGATTGCACCACGCGATCGCCATCTTTTTGAGCGATCCCAAACAAAGTTTCCATTAGTCCTTCGCGGACATTGGATTTAATTGTTCCCATCATCCCGAAGTCGTAGAAAATCAAAGCACCATCGGCACTAACTGCCAAATTACCAGGGTGGGGATCAGCGTGGAAGAAACCGTTATTGAGTAATTGGTGTAAATATGCTTGAGCGCCATAACGAGCGATCGCTTTCCGATCCACACCCGCAGCTTCTAAAGCGTCATATTGACTCACTTTAATTCCGGGGACATATTCCAAAGTAATGACCCTAGAAGTAGCATAACGCCAATAAATCCTGGGTACTTTCACCCAGTTATAAGCGCGGAAATTTCGGCGAAAAGTATCAGCATTGCGCCCTTCATTTAGGTAATCAATTTCCTCCCAGAGAATGCGACAACATTCTTCATAAATACCCATCCAATCTCGTCCCCGTCCCCATTTAGGATGATTTTGGAAGTAGCGGGCAATACCTTTGAGAATTTGTAAATCTATTTCAAACAGCTTTTTGAGTCCCGGACGTTGCACCTTGACAACTACCGATTCTCCAGAATGTAACACAGCTTTGTGAACTTGTCCCAAACTAGCAGCAGCCAGGGGAACTGGTTCAAAACTGTGGAATAACTCAGGAATTTTTTTACCTAACTCCTGTTCAATAATTGCCTCTACTTGTTCATAGCTAAAAGCTGGTACTCTATCCTGTAACTTAGATAATTCTTCCACGTATTCACTAGGAAAGATATCAGCACGGGTAGAGAACAACTGACCAACTTTAATAAAAGTCGGTCCCAAATTTAAAAAGGTCTCTCTAATCCAGATAGCTTGGGCTTTACGTCTAGCAGCTTGTTTAGCTTCCGTTACACCCCCAGGATAACTCCAAGCTTTATTATACCGCCAAATTTTGAACATTAAAGTCAAAACAAAAGACCAAA
The DNA here is from genome assembly GCF_019598945.1 of Sphaerospermopsis torques-reginae ITEP-024. NCBI lineage: Bacteria > Bacillati > Cyanobacteriota > Cyanophyceae > Nostocales > Aphanizomenonaceae > Sphaerospermopsis > Sphaerospermopsis torques-reginae. The sequence continues at coordinate 1,398,040 of NZ_CP080598.1, forward strand.
TATCCACAAAGCGGCGTTTGCTAGAGTATGTTTCCCGATTCCAACGGTAAGCCTTACCTGAATAACCTTGTTCCATATTTTTTTCGTACCGTTGGGTATTCACGGAATCTCCACTAATAACAGACACTCTTCGTAATGGGTAATGGGTAATGGGTAATGGGTAATGGGTAATGGGTAATGGGTAATGGGTAATGGGTAATAAATGTTATTTTTCCCTATTCCCTATTCCCTATTCCCTATTCCCTCTTAACTGTCACCTGTCACCGTGGCGTAGCACCTGTCACCTCTATTTTGACGCACTGCGATATTTTTGTAATTCAGTGCGTAATAAGGCGATTTCTGCCCGCAATTCGTCAATTTCTGCTTGTAAGTCTGTTGAACCTACACCAGATGCACCGCTACCTGTGGTTGTTCCAGTTTCTGAGGCTTCGGCAGCCCGATTAGCTCGTGCTATGACTTCCTCTGTAAACTGGCGTAGCTGTTCTCTGGCTTCAGCATCAAATTTACCCAGTTCGCTCAAAGCATCGGTCAAGGCGACTTCTACACGCTCATTAATTACTTCTGCTACTGCTCTGCCTACAAAAAAGGCTTGCACAAGGGGATTACTCATAAATTTTTGTAAAGTTGCTCCGCAAGAAAATTATAACTTGCATTCAGCATCAGGTGTTGACTATCATTCAGAAGTTTATCAGTATTGGGCTGCTAATGAATTTGTATAATTTTAGCTGGTAATCCCTCAAATACTGGAATTATTCAATAATTTTAATATCTAAATAATTATGAATACATACGTAAATATTTATTGCAATATATTTAATTTAATATTAAATATTTATTAGTTCAATTTAAATTAAGTATAATAATTAAATTGTCACAATTAGGATTTATCAGAATGCAAGATGTCCAGGATTAGATGATTTACATGATTAAATATTAAAAATTAAACGCAGATAAACGCAGATAAACGCAGATGATTTTTAGATGATGATCAGAATTTCCTGGATTTAAGGATTTACAGGATAGTAATTGATTAATTTTTAGTTGATTGTTAAGGTGTAATATGTCAAGACTCTTAGTCACCCAATATCAAACCGAAGTCCAAAAAATCATTCAATTTGGTGGTTCTCGCAAAGAAACATCTATTCGCGTTGCTTTTCAAAACCTGTTAAATGAATATTGTAAACCCCGTGATTTTTTACTTATTCCTGAATTAGATTTTAAATTACCAAATGGTAAAGTCGTTTATCCCGACGGAACAATTAAAGATGCTTTGCGGTTAGATTGGGGTTATTGGGAAAGTAAGGATCAATATGATAATTTAGATCAGGAAATTGAGAAGAAATTAAATAAGGGTTATCCTGATAGTAATATTTTATTTGAAGATTCCCAAACCGCCGTTTTAATTCAAGCGGGTACGGAAACTATGCGCGTTTCTATGCAAGACGCAGACGCGCTAGATGGTATTATTAATAATTTTATAAATTTTGTTCGTCCTGAAGTGCAGGACTTTCGATCAGCGATAGAGGTATTTAAACAGGATATTCCCATTATATTAGATTCTCTCAGAAAATTGATTGATTGTCAAGAGGGAAATAATACTTTATTTGAAACTGCTAGAAACAAATTTTGGGAACTTTGTAAAAAGTCTATTAACCCGGAAATTACATTATTAGATATTCGGGAAATGATGATTCAACATATTTTGACTGAGGATATTTTTATTAATATTTTCAGTGAGTCGCAGTTTCATCAAGAAAATAATGTTGCAAGGGAGTTACAAGGGGTAATTTCGACGTTTTTCACGGGAAGTTTAAAGCGGAATACTTTAGGAAGTATTGAAAGATATTATGCGGTAATTAAAAGAACTGCTGCTAATATTGTCAACCATCAAGAAAAACAGAAGTTTTTAAAAGCATTATACGAGAATTTTTATAAAGCATATAATCCTAAAGCTGCGGATAGGTTGGGTATTGTGTATACTCCTAATGAAATTGTCAGGTTTATGATAGAAAGTGTGGATTTTTTAGTACATAAGCATTTTGGTAAGTTGTTAGCAGATAAAGATGTAGAAATTTTAGATCCTGCGACGGGTACGGGTACTTTTATTACAGAGTTGATTGATTATTTACCTCCCCATTGTTTACAGCATAAATATAAACAGGAGATTCATTGTAATGAGGTGGCAATTTTACCTTATTATATAGCGAATTTGAATATTGAATATACTTATAAACAGAAGATGGGGGTGTATGAGGAGTTTGAAAATATTTGTTTTGTCGATACTTTAGATAATACATTGTTTGCAGGTAAGCAAATGGATTTGTTTGCGATGACTTTGGAGAATACGGAGAGGATTAAAAGACAGAATGATCGGACTATTTCGGTTATTATTGGGAATCCTCCTTATAATGCAAAGCAGGAAAATTTTAATGATAATAATGCAAATCGGAGTTATCAGAATATTGATAAGTTGATTAAGGAAAGTTATGTAAAATATAGTAAGGCGCAAAATAATATTGTACTTTATGATATGTACACTAGATTTATTAGATGGGCTTCTGATAGACTAGGTAAAAATGGGATTATTGCATTTGTTTCCAATAGTTCATTTATAGATTCTTTGACTTATGATGGTTTCAGAAAAGTTGTAGCTAAAGAATTTAGTGAAATTTATATTATTGACACTAAAGGTAATGCGAGAACTAGCGGAGAACGAAGAAGAAAAGAAGGAGGTAATGTTTTTAGTAATGAAATTAGAGTAGGTGTAGCTGTTTATTTTTTAGTCAGGAATGAAAAAGCAGATGGTTTCAAGGTTTATTATAATGCAATTGATGATTATATAGATGCAGAGGAGAAGAAAAAATATTTTAGTTCTCAGAAATTTAGGGATTTAGGTTTTACTCATATTAAACCAGATGCTAATGGTAATTGGATAAATCAAGCGGATAATGATTTTGATGATCTTTTACCTTTGGTTGATAAAGATGTAAAAGCAGGTAAAGCAGAAGCAGCAGTATTTAAGTTATTTTCTAGAGGTATAGAAACAAATCGAGATGAATGGGTTTATGATTTTAACAGAGCTAGTTTAAAAAATAAAATACTTTTTTTGAGTGTCAAATATAATTATTCTGTAGATAATCAAGAAAAAGACTTATGTATTAAATGGAATTCTTCTTTAGAACAATTTATGATTTCTAAAGTTAAAAGTAAACTTACTGACTTTAAACTTAATACTATACCTATAATTTGGCTACTTTTTGGTGAAATAAACTGTATAGCTGGGATTATATTTCTTTATAATTCCCGTCATGAAAATTTAATTATATTCTCTGCATATAGACCATTTTGTAAACTTTATTTATATACAGAAAAAATCTTTAGTCATAGATTAACTCAAAATCACTATGATATGTTTTCAAATAATTTGAATAGTTTTAATATTGTGATTACCTTTCAGAGTTTTGGTAGTAACCGTCCTTTCAATACTTTAGCTAGTGATTTACTTCCAGAAGTTCATTTTACGGGTGCTAATCAATGTCTCCCACTCTACCGTTACGACAAAGAAGGAAACCGCATTGATAATATAACAGACTGGGGATTAAAACAAATTCAAACCCATTATCAAGATGAAACAATCACCAAAATAGACATCTTCCATTATACTTATGCAGTATTACATAACCCAGAATACCGCAAAAAATACGAACTAAATTTAAAACGAGAATTTCCCCGTTTACCCTATTATGAAAACTTCCAAAAATGGGTGAACTGGGGAAAACAACTTATGGAATTACATATAAATTATGAAACAGTCACACCTTATAATTTAACCCGTGTTGACATTCCCTTAAAAGACACCCAAAAAACCATTAAAGTCAAATTGAAAGCAGATAAAAATCAAGGTGTCATTATCTTAGATGATGTCACCACATTAACAGGAGTTCCTGAAATAGCTTGGGAATATATGCTAGGAAATCGGAGTGCATTAGAATGGATATTAGATCAATATAAAGAAAAGAAACCCAAAGATCCCACCATTGCGGAAAAGTTTAATACCTATCGGTTTGCAGATTATAAAGAACAGGTAATAAAACTGTTGATGAGAGTGTGTACAGTGAGTGTAGAGACGATGAATATTATTAAAGAAATGTCTGAATCAGGATAACCAGGATTTAAGGATGTACAGGATGAAATATCAAAAATCAAACGCAGATGAACGCAGATAAACGCGGATGATTTTTGTATTTTCTCTGTGTTCTCTGTGTCTGGAGTGGTTCGATAAAAAAAAGAAATTGTCTGAATCAGGATATCCAGGATTAAAGGATGTACAGGATGTAATTGATCTCTATTTCTTCAGCTATAAAATAATAGATTTATAGATTGTTCACGAGTCAAATTAAAATGATTTTCCACATCTCGTAAAATTGCGCTCAGAGTTCCAACTTTAATAGGACTGTGATTAGGGATAGTAATATGATGTTCACCATTTTCTTGAGTAGTTAAGCGAATATGACTACCTGTTTGATGATCAATCATATATCCTAGTTTACGCAAAGCTTGAGCAAGTTCTGACCCTGATAAATCTCTAGGTAATTTCATGAAGCAATTACCTCATCTCTCACAATATGTAAACGAATTAATTGAGGACGATTTTGTGCATCAGGATAATGACAATGAACAGCATCTTTAATTAATTCTCGTAGTTCTGGAAGACTGTCAGCTTGAGTAAAAATTGATTGATTAATTGCTTTAGCAATATAACCACCTTCATCATCTTCTTCCACTAAAAAAATAATTTCTTTAATGTTATTTTCTGGCATGATGTGTAATTTTCAATCATGAAATTTTAGGTTATAATTATAATATCATATTATTGATATTTTATCTCTTTTTCTATCTACGTCTGGAGCGTGAGATAAAAAAATAGAAATTGTCTGAATCAGGATATCCAGGATTAAAGGATGTACAGGATGAAATATCAAAAATTAAACGCAGATAAACGCAGATAAACGCAGATAATTTTTGCATTTTCTCTGTTTTCTCTGCGTCTCTGCGTGAGATAAAAAAATAGAAATTGTCAGAATCAGGATAACCAGGATTAAAGGATTTACATGATGGTAATTGATTAATTTTTGTTTGGTGTTTAAGGTAGTATTTTTCAGAATTAGATAACAGCATTTTTCTAAATATAAATTACTAATTCAAATTAAAAATTTTAAAATCAACATCCTGTAAATCTTAAAATCCTGGACATCCTGATTCTGACAAGATGAAAATTAACTAAAATTAACGAGGATAATGTTTAGCTAAAAATTCCCGCGCTTCAGATTCATCCTTAATTGTACCATCAAGAGTAGCAGTCAATAAATTATCCAATATTTGCTTAAAAATTGGACTGGGTTTATAACCCAATTTTTTTAAATCATTGCCATTTAACAAAGGTTGGACATTTGCCAAATTAGTTAAATAATACCAGATTTTACGTCTAACTTTGCGGGGACTTTTCAAAGCAACTAACATCAAAGCTGGTGCATCATATTTTTTCAATAAGTGGACAATTTGACTCGGTAATTCACAACTTGGTAATAATTGAATTACCTCTGTTTGCATTTCTGCTAATTTCTTTAATCTATTAATACTATCATCAGCTAATTGTAGGTTTTTAGCTACCTTTGCTCGATATTGCGGTTCTAAATGGGCAATTAATAACTCTAAACGCATTTGCCAAGGATGTGAAAAAGGATGTAATATTTGTTGTTTTTCACAGCTTCGCAAATAGATGATAATTAATTTTTCTAATAAACGTAGTTCTCGTAAAATATCAATATCTAATTTTAGACTAGGATGGATACATTGTAAAGCCCCCAAGTTATCTAATAACTGTAAAGTAGATTGCCAATAGGTAGCTTCAAGAATATGTTTTAATTCGGTTTTTAACCGAGTTTGTAAAGCGGGAGTTTTGACATTTTCTTGAGTTATTCTATCATAAACTCCGCTATTTATGGCATAGTTAATATACTCTTTTGTTCGCTGTTCAATGGCAAATCCAAACCGTACTGCAAAGCGCACTCCGCGATAAATACGAGTCGGATCTTCTATAAAACTGTTAGCGTGTAAAACTCTGATTTCCTTGGCTTGTAAATCTAATAAACCACCAAAAAAATCTAATAATTCACCACTGCGAGGAGATGTTAATCTTAATGCCATCGCATTAATGGTAAAATCTCTTCTATATAAATCTTGCCGAATAGAACTAGCTTCTACTTCTGGGTTAGCAGCAGGATAAGGATAAAATTCTGTTCTGGAAGTGGCAATATCTACCCATAATGAATCTAATTCTGGGTGTTTATGCCATAATAAAGCAGCAGTTTGAAATGCTCCATGAATTTCTAAACGAGCATCTTGATAAATTGATTGCAATGCTTTTGCTAATTCTACACCTGCACCCACATCCGCTGCTTGATGAAAACCATCAACTACTAAATCAATATCATTAATCATTAATGTGCCGGTTTGGGCTTCTGCTAATAGTAAATCTCGGACTGCACCACCGACTAAATAAAGATGCCAACCGCGTTTTTCTGCTGCTTGAGATGCTATATTTAATAATTGCCAAAGTTCGGGTTTTAATTTAGCTTGTAATTGCGGTAAAGTAATATTATTTTCACTTTTTTGATCTATTTCTTCATCAGTTACATCAGCTTGATGTAGTTCCCTTAAAACATCGGTGCGAGTGACAATACCAACAAGATTTTCGTTTTCTAGAACTGGTAAACGTCCAATGTCATAAGTCACCATTAAAGACTCAATTTGTGGTAGGGTAGCATCTGGTGTAATTGTCTTTAAACTAGTGGTCATGTAACCTTTGACTGGTGCATGACTAAAGCCGTGATGTAAAGCAATATCTAAATCACGTCGAGAGATAATACCTACTAATTTATCTTGATTATTCACAACAGATAACCCAGAATGTCCGTAACGCAGTAAAATTCTTTGGGCTTCAGCAATAGTAGTTTCTGGGCGAATAGTTCGCACAGGTGAAGACATTAAATCTCTCGCTGTGGGAGGATGGGGAATTTGTGATTTTAATCCTGCTAATAATTGTTGTAAAATTGATTGTGATTGAGTGGTTTTCATATTGAAAGATGCGGCTTGAGAATGTCCACCACCTTCAAAAACTTGGAATAAACTATTAAGATTTGTATGGGGAATTTGGGTTCTACCAATTACTGTTAATCTAAATTTTCCATCATCTAAAAGATATTCATTGGCTAAAAGTAAGGCATCAATTTCTGTTAACTCTACCAATTCTGATGCTAAAGCTGATAAACCAGGTACAAAATTATCAGTTTTTAGAATAACCCAACCAATGGTATATCCCCGCAAACAAACATATTCTAAATTTTCCAGAGATTCAGATAATAATTGTTGCAACTGAGGCGATAAACCCGGCTCACGATAAGTTGAAATTACAGATAAACTTGCCCCTTGCTGCATCAACCAAGCCAAAGCAAAAGCATCTCTAGATGTAGATTGGTTATATGTTAAAGAACCAGTATCAACATGAATACCTAACGCCATCACTGTTGCTTGAGCAGCATTAATAGAAATATGCCGTTTTTGTAATTCTTCCACCATTAAAGTTGTGGTAGCGCCCACTTTATCAACATATAATTTTGTCGTGGGAATATCGCTATCTTGTCCGAGATGATGATCGTAAACTACAATTTCTTGGACATTGGGTAAATCGAACCATGCAGCAGCTTTACCCAGGCGATCGCGCTGTTGAGTATCCACCACCATCAAAGAACGGATTTTTTCAGGATTGACAGAACGCCTTTCAATCAGGGAATATTCATCTCGATACAAAGCCAAAAAATCCCGCACCGGTGGATGCGCTCCCCCAGTCAAGACAATCTTACTACCCGGCTTGAGGCAAGTTAACCCCACAGCCGCCCCTAAAGCATCAAAATCAGCAGTTGTGTGACAAAGAATTATATCCATAGGGAGTAGGTGACAGGTGACAGGTGACAGGTGACAGTGAAGAGAGCAGGGGAGGTGGGGAAGCGGGGAGATAGGGAGAATAAATAATTATCTATTCCCTGTTCCCTGTTCCCTGTTCCCTATTTCCTAATAACTGATCAACTGTTACAAACCGGACGTAAAATATTAATTGTTCAGAAGACCAAGTGAGTTTACAAAGGTCACTGATCAACCTTGTCTGTCTATCATATCGTGACAGCCTTGGTGAAAGTTACGATTTCGCTGTGTTGGGAAAAGTAAAAATGACCATAGTATTTCAATTTGCTTTAGTATCTCTCGTTCTCATGTCCTTCGTCCTGGTTATTGGTGTTCCTGTTGCTTACGCAACCCCTCAAAACTGGGTGGAATCTAAAAAGCTGCTGTGGGTTGGTTCTGGTGTTTGGATTGCTTTAGTGCTTTTAGTTGGTTTATTAAACTTTTTTGTGGTGTAGACAACGGCTGCACACAAGCGTTCACACATAACATAAAAACCAGAGGAGCTTGTCCTAAGTTGACAATTTTATAGACCAAACTATACTTATGTTGACAAACATTGACATAAGTTAGCTCAGAAAAATGCCAACTTGATATATAATCCTCAGATATCAAGTATTGAATAAGACTATTACCGACGCGAAAACCAAGCATTGATAGTGATAGTCTGTTTCCAAATCTTAACCTGAGAAAGTCGCGTTGGGCTACAGCGTGCAAGTCTACTGAGGGATAACCGCTCCCATGCTCCCGTTGAAGTAGAAAGTAAAGTCTAGCTTTGTCTAGGTTTTATATAGCAGCAGAAAAGCTGAACTCACAGGAAAGGAAAGCAAAAATTTCTTTGTTCTTAGGACTTACGCAAGATAAGACTCAAAACCTGATTCTTGCGTAGGGGTAATTCATGAATTACCCCTACTTTAGTTCTGCTCTGCGTAAGTCCTGGTTCTTTTTCCGTGCTGATATTGCTTTCCTGCTCCTCTATTTCCTTCCAGAAAAGAGTATTGGCTAAGAATTTATAGTTATAAGAGGCAGTCATGGCAGTTTTTGAGGGTAACTTTACTCAAACAGCACCTTTAAAGTTTGCGATGGTGATCGGTCGATTCAATGACCTAGTTACCGTTAAGCTTTTAGAAGGATGTCAAGATTGCCTAAAACGTCACGGTATAGATCCTGACCCCCAAGGCAATCAAGTAGATTATGTATGGGTTCCAGGCAGTTTTGAAGTTCCTACCGTCGCCCGTCAGTTGGCACTCTCTCAACGTTATGATGCCATAATTTGCTTAGGTGCGGTAATTAAAGGACAAACACCCCATTTTGATTATGTATCTGCTGAAGTAGCCAAGGGTATTGCTGCTGCCAGCTTTCAAACTGGTGTACCCGTAATTTTTGGCATTTTGACCACAGATACCATGCAGCAAGCATTGGAAAGAGCAGGGATTAAAAGTAATCACGGCTGGGATTATGCCATGAACGCCATAGAAATGGCCAGTTTAATGCGTCAACTACGTTCCAACCTACCAGACCCTGATGAACTTTCAAAAGCTCTGGCTGCGTTTGGTGGTAGTGAAGGTGGTAGAGAAGTTTGATGCGTCAACTACGCTCCAACCTAGCAGAACAGTTTTAGTGATTGGGGAAGAGGTGACTGGTGATTGGGTTATTAACTTCCCCTACTTCCCCTACCTCTCCTACCTCCCCATCTCTACTGTCACCTGTCACCTGTCACCTGTCACCTGTCACCTATTCCCATTTCCAAAAAAAAATTTCAAAGAGGGGTTGACAAACCAAAATAAATCTGAAATACTAAGATTATGTTGAGGTCGCGGGTATAGCTCAGTGGTAGAGCGCAACCTTGCCAAGGTTGATGTCGCGCGTTCGAATCGCGTTACCCGCTCTGAAAAAATAATATCAAAATAAGTAACAAACAAAATCATTAGGTCTGGGAAATCATAATTAGATTCTCAGACCTAAAATTTTTAATTTTATAAACTCCTACCCCCTGCCTACTGCCTCCTGGGGCAACCACGGGGGGATTGCCCCTACTGCCTCCTTCCTATTTTGTCTAATTAAAAATAGCGGCTACCATGTTGACAGAAATATACTAGAAATAGTGCTAAGTGTGGGTATGTTGACCAAAAAGCAATTTTTGTCATCCCCACCCAAAACCGTTCACAAAAACTCGCTCAAGTTATTTAGACTGCTTGTGCCATCTCAAAAACCTGAAAAAATAGACTTAAATACGGATTATACTTGTCCTTGTCGTCGTCGGGGGCGGTTAATTCCCATTACCCTGACAGAAGCATTTGGCTGCGATCGCTGTCAGCAAATATTTGTCGTTGAAGATAATGGATATGTACTAGAGCAACTTTCTACCACCTATCCCTATAAGCGGGCTTGGCGCTGGACAGGGAAAAGTTGGAATTTGGTTCAACCGAAATTTGGAGAAAGTTATCTGCCGATAGCGTTGGGCATTATTTTCGTGTTAGTCATTATATGGCTACCATTAGCATTACGCTTGGCAAATGGTTCGAGTGTTATTGCTTGGGCAATAGTGGCGGTACTATTAGCTATTCTGCCAGCAATTATGGTCTGGCTTACTTACAGACGTTAACTGCATCAGCGCCCCGGATTTATCCGAGGAACTAATCCAAAATCTAAAATCTAAAATCCAAAATCGGATGACTGTTGAAGCTTTTGATGATTATCCCGAACCAATGAACAGCGCCAAACGCGCTTATCAAGCTTCCCTGAAGTTAGGAACTACCAAAGGGGCAGACCGAAGTCGCGCTGTGTTGGCAATGGCACGGGCGCTAAAACGCTCATTTGACGACATTCTCGAAGCCAATACCCTGGATCTAGAAGCGAGTCGGGAAATGGCAGTACCAGAATTAATTTTGGATTGGTTGAAATTAACTCCCTCTCGGTTAGAGAATACTGTTGAGATTCTGCAACGCTTGGGAGAATTATCCGATCCCCTGCGACGGGTGAGAAATGCTGATTATCAGCAGGAAGATTCTCAAAGTTATACTCAGTTGATGCCCTTGGGTGCGATTGGATTTATTTATGAGGCGTTTCCAGAACTAGGGGCGATCGCCGCTGGCTTTTGTTTGAAAACTGGTAATACAGTGATTCTCAAAGGCAGTACAGAAGCTAGTCATTCCAATGCGGCGATCGCCGAAGTTCTGCAAACAGCCATTAGTGAAGTTGGTTTACCCCCAGGTTGTATAGAATTAGTCACCACTGAACATGGTACTTCTTTACGGGATTTAGTCACTCAAGACCAGTATTTAAGTTTAGTCATACCCTACGGACGTTCTAGCTTAATTCAACAGGTAGTTAGACAAGCAACTTGTCCAGTATTAAAATCAGCAATGGGCAATTGTTACCTGTACTGGTCACTCAATGGTAGTTTAGAGATGGTACGCTGGATGATTTTAGATAGCCATGAAAGCGAACCAGATCCAGTCAATGCCATTGAAAAAGTTTTAATTCATCGTCAAGCTTTACCATCTTCCTTGCCTGTGCTGTGGAATAGCTTAAAAGAAAAAGGCTTTGAACTCAAAGCAGATGCAGAATTAGTAGAAGCCTTTCCCCAATTACAACTAGCAAAAGATGGAGAATGGGGAACACCGTATTTAAATAAAACCGTAGCGTTTAAATTAGTAGATAGCTTAGAAAGTGCGATCGCTTGGATTAATCAATATAGTAGCAGTCATGCAGATGCAATAGTTACAGACTCTTACCAAGAAAGTCGCCAATTTGCATTAGGAGTCAATAGCGCCTCTACTTATATTAATGCTTCCCCTCGTTTTGCCCGTAACCCCTCACGGGGAGATTCCGTATTTTTGGGAATGTCCAATCAAAAAGGACACCGTAGAGGGTTTATTAGTTTGGAAACATTGACGACGGTGAAGCATATCATTCAGGGAAATGGAAGGTTTTAACAGATGAATTTGTGGTTAATCTTCTATCATCAACAGTACAGGACTTACGCAAAACAGAACGAACGTAGGGGTAATTCATGAATTACTCCTAAGCAAGAATCAGTTTTTTAGTCTGATCTTGCGTAAGTCCTAAGTAGTAGTTTATAGCGTAGTTTATAGATAAAATCCATGAATACACTTTACAACTCTGATTTTTATGGATGGACAAAAGAACAAGCCCAACTACTAAGAGAAGAAAAATGGGAAATACTTGATAAGTTAAACGTAATTGAGGAAATAGAAGCCTTGGGAAGACAAGAAAGAAGGGAATTAGTTAACCGTTTAGCTTTGTTATTAGGACATTTACTAAAATGGCAATACCAACCAGAAAAACGCAGTAATAGTTGGTTGGCAACAATTCGAGAACAGCGCACTCAAGTCAAAAGAATATTAACAGATAGTCCCAGTTTAAAATCTTATTTAGAAGAAGCTTTGCAATTAAGTTATGAAGATGGAATTAACTTAGCTGTTAAGGAAACTAACTTACCTTATGAGACATTTTCACAGAGTTGTAATTATGGAATTTCACAAATATTAGATAATGAGTTTTTACCAGAATCATAGCTATAGCTGTAAAATCTAGTCTTCTGACTCCGGTTGTGTAACCCTAACTCGAATTTTACAACTAAGTAAAATTTTCAAAACAGTGTAAACTATAAGGATGTACAGGATTTGATTTTTTAAATTGGGTATGAGAATCAAATATTAAATATTGTCAGAATCAGGATATCCAGGATTTAAGGATTTTCAGGATTTGTTTTTTGCTATTGCTGAAAGTTATACAGTTATCTATTTAATAATAAGAAAAATGAATGTTGTTCATTTTCCAACTTTATATCCTTTGATTTTTTTCACTATCACAAATATCAAATACTATAACAAATATCAAAAATCAAAAAAATAAACAAAATCCTCCAATCCTGATTCAGACAAAAAAAGCCCGCACTCGGCGGACTTAATAAATATCAATCACTTAGATCCTACCTTCCGCACCCCCCGGTGTCACAATCGGTTTTTTCGTAATTTCATTACGACCAAATGTTGTATTTTGTACCAAAGATAATGAATATTGGTAGGCGATCGCCAATTCTAAATCTCCAAATGACCAATTTTCGTTGTGTGACAGTTGAGGGTGCGGAATGTGGGTTAGATATTACTTCGCATTCTCTTGATAATAAGTGTGATAAACCTTACCACCCTCATCTGGAATAAAACGACAAACTTGAGCAGAACGCAATAGCGCCTTCCAGATGGGAACATCAGACTTGTGGTAATATTCACCCATCACAGGTTTAATAGCCTCAGTTGCCTTCAACAAATTATAATGAGGCATATTCAAAAAGATATGATGGGCAACATGAGTACCGATATCATGATGGATATGGTTAAAAATGCCATAGTCTCTATCAATGGTAGAAATTGCACCCTTTAAAAAAGTCCAATTATCACCACGATACCAAGGTAAATCTTGTTCAGTATGGTGTAAATATGTAACCAAATCCAACCAAATCACAAACACAACGTAAGGACCAGCGTAGTATTTAAGTAACCACATCCAACCCCATTGATAGGTGAGGAAACCTAACAAACCTACCATACCTATCCAAAGGGTAGTGCTAGTGATAATATCCCACTTTTCGGAAGGTTTAAACAGTGAACTTCTGGGGTCAAAATGTGAACCACTTTTACCAGGAGTACGTTGAAACAAATAGATAGGATAAGCTAGAGGCAAAAACAGATAATAGCGGATTAGCTTTTGTAGCCAAGGTAATTGCTTATATTGAGATTCACTCAGAGGATACCAGCTTTCATCATTTTCCACACTGCCAGTATTTTTGTGATGGGTTCTGTGGCTAATTCTCCAACCGTGATAAGGTACAAGAATAGGTGTATGGGATAAATGACCAACCAAATCATTCAGCCATTTATGCTTAGAAAAAGATTGGTGTCCACAGTCATGACCTACTACAAACAAAGCCCAAAACATAGTTCCTTGCATCACCCAGAAAACTGGCCAAAAATACCAAGAATCTAGATAATTTGCCAGTGCATAAAGACCAGCAACAATGGCAACATCACGGAAAAAATAATAGAGTGATTTAACCACACTCGGCTGAAAACATTCAGCCGGAATAGCAGCTTTTAAATCTGCAAGAGTAAACGGAAGTGTATCTTCACCCTGAGCAGTGTTAACCGCAGAATTTTGATTGAATTGAATTGATTCTAATTGCACTGGATTTGTGAATCTCTAAAACGAACAGGAATTAAGTTAGGGTGGGCATTGCCCACCAAAACAGTCAAAGTTGAGAAAAATGATTTAATAAATTTTGCTTGATTAAATCATTAGGGTAAATCTGGAAATTAAGCTAGAGATTTAGCTTTCTCCGCGTAATATTCATCAAAATTTGTATAACCAATGTCAGTTTTATAAAGTTGACATTCGTTAGTAATTTTTTTCATTAAATCCCAAGAGAATTTACATTCATCATGGAGATATTCACCCCAATTTTTCTTAATGCTATCGTAAGCCATCCGCAAATTGTAGGAAGGAATAGCAGTAGAAATATGATGGGGAACGTGAACATTAATATCGTGACAAAGAATTTCTACCCAACGAGGATAATCACAGTGAATAGTTCCAAATAATTGAGCCATTGCTTCGTTCCATTTATCAGCAGTTTTAAAAGGAACATCTGCGGTTGTATGGTGAACAATGGTGAAGGTACTCATCCAAAAATGGTAAACCATCCAAGGAATAAACCAGAATTTAATAAAGCCCCAAACACCAGTTGTAATAATCAAAGTGGGAAAAACAATAGCTGCAAAAGCTACAACTACAGCCACAGAAAGTTTTACATTAGCTCTATCTTTGGGTTGAAATTTCCGCGCATCAAAATGCACCACCGCCCAATGTCCGATAGAACCTACCCACCAAAAACGCTTGCGAATAAACAACTCATAAGCAGACTGTCTATTTTTATCCCAACCTTCAAAAACCTCTGGTCTGATGGGATGCCAAGCGTTATCCTCATCTAATTTATTTGTATGTTTATGGTGATGATTATGTTTAATTCTCCAACTGTGAAAAGGGTAAATTAAAAACATCATGAAAAAATGACCAACCACATCATTTACCCGACGACTGTTGGAAAATGAACGATGGGCGCAGTCATGGCCAATAACAAAAAATCCTGTTAAAGCCGTTCCTGTAAAAATCCATGCTATGGGTAAAAGAAACCAGGGAGAAATGGCCAAAAAATAATAGCCTAACGCTGCCATAGATAAACTGATAATTACAGTAGTCCACGCTTTGCGGCTATTTTTCTGGAAACATTCCTTGGGTAGACTTTTGATAATATGTTTTAGTTTGATTTCGTCTTTACCAAGGTTTGCGTAGACGAAAGTTTCCTGGTCTTTGATAAGTGATGTAGTCATGAATACCTAAACAACAACAAAATGAACTGCAAATTCATTTAGAAAATGAGCTTACAGCAAAGTTTTGTAACATTAATTTCTGAGATTATAGCAACCTAAGAGCAACTTAGGATAGATGAAAATTCAAAATAAAAAATTAAAATTCAAAAATTCATAATTTCTATTTTTAATTTCCGTAATTACACGCAAAAAGTCAATAGTTTCATGACCAAAAAATGAGACTAAAACTATTGACTTTAAACATCAATTATGCGTTATGCTTTTTTCTCTACCAGCTTGATATTTGTAGCTAAACCTAGCAATTGAAGTAATTGAATAGTCATCCAAGTGATATCAATTTCCCACCATTCCAAACCGTGACGGGCTGAATACTGAAAAGCGTGGTGATTATTGTGCCACCCTTCACCAAATACCAATAAAGCTACCCACCAGCAATTGGTAGAATTGTCACCAGAATCTGGATATGTGCGATAACCGAATTTGTGAGTCGCACTATTTACCAACCAAGTGCAGTGATAAACCCAAACGATGCGGACAAAAATACCCCAAACCACAAAAGACCAGCCGCCCAAGAAAAACAGTACCAATCCCAGGGCAATTTGTAAGAAAATGAAATATTTCTGTAAAAACTGATAAACTGGGTCATCACTAATGTCTTTTGTGAAGCGAGGAACTTCAGCATGAGCGGGTGAGTGATAAATCATCCAACCAAGATGACTCCACCAGAAACCCTTATTTGAGTCATGGGGATCATTACCTGTATCGGAATGTAAATGATGGATTCGGTGTATACCCACCCATTCAATTGGTCCACCTTCACAGGTGAGAGTTCCACAGAAGACCAAGAAATACTCCAACCACTTAGGAGTTTGAAAACTGCGATGGGTAACAAGACGGTGAAAACCCAGAGTCACACCTAAACCACCGCTAACCCAGTAGAGGAATAATGCAACACCAACTGCTCTCCAGCTAAAGTTACTGGGAATTAAAGCAAATAAAGCGCCGATGTGCAGGCCAATGAAAAACAGGGTATTAACCCAGTTAATTTTAAGTTTAGTTGAAGTAGCAATTGTCATGCAGTAACCTTTATAGGAATTGTCTAGCCTAATCTGCGTGATTTAGGAATCCGCATATTTAGATTATTTTTTTTAATGAGGAAACAATGAACAGCTTAGAGCAGCTTCGGGAAGCAGAACAGGCACTATTAGAAATTTTTTATGGTATTGACGCTCAGGTCAAGCATAATTTACAAAGAGTTCTGAATGCCTTTCGTGATCATCGTGTGGGGGCGCACCATTTTGCAGGTGTCAGCGGTTATGGACATGATGATTTAGGAAGAGATACCTTAGATCAGGTTTTTGCCCAAGTGATGGGGGCAGAAGCTGCTGTGGTGCGAGTGCAGATTGTTTCAGGAACTCACGCGATCGCCTGTGCGCTGTATGGTGTACTCCGTCCTGGGGATGAAATGTTAGCAGTAGTTGGTTCTCCCTACGATACACTGGAAGAGGTAATTGGCTTGCGGGGGCAAAACCAAGGTTCTCTTATTGATTTTGGCATAAAATACCGTCAATTAGAACTAACCCCAGAAGGAAAAATAGATTGGCTGGCTTTAAGCACTGCTATCAAAGAAAATACTCGTTTAGTTCTGATTCAAAGATCCTGCGGATACTCATGGCGGCCAAGTCTTTCCATAGCTGAAATAGAAAAAATAGTTCACATAGTCAAACAACAAAACCCCAATACAGTTTGCTTTGTAGACAACTGTTACGGAGAATTTATAGACACAAAAGAACCCACACACGTAGGTGCAGACCTCATGGCCGGGTCATTAATCAAAAACCCAGGTGGTACACTGGTTACAGCAGGGGGATACATAGCCGGAAAAGCTGACCTAGTAGAAGCAGCAGCGTGTAGACTTACCGCCCCAGGTATTGGTAGTGCGGGAGGAGCAACCTTTGATCAAAACCGCTTATTATACCAAGGATTATTTTTAGCACCCCAAATAGTTGGGGAAGCAATGAAAGGAACATACCTCACAGGATACGTATTTGATAAGTTGGGTTATCCTGTAAACCCTGCACCCTTAGCACCAAGAGGCGATGTCATTCAAGCGATTAAACTCGGTTCAGCGAAAAAACTGATCGCCTTTTGTAAGGCGATTCAACAATATTCGCCCATAGGCTCTTATTTAGATCCCGTACCTGATGCGATGCCGGGATATGAAAGCAAGGTTGTGATGGCTGGGGGTACATTTATTGAGGGTAGCACCTTGGAGTTATCAGCCGATGGACCATTAAGAGAACCTTATATTGTTTATTGCCAAGGTGGTACACATTGGACTCATGTATCTATTGCGTTACAGGCTGCTATTGAGGCTGTGGAATAAGCTTAAAAAAGCTCACGCAAAGGCGCAAAGTCGCAAAGGTAAGAAGTGAAGATGAATGAGAATGAGATCGGTAAGGAAGTTGTTGATGCTGCTTACAAGATTCATACCAGGTTTGGTCCTGGGTTGTTGGAATCTGCATATCAAGTGGTTCTTAAATATGAGTTGGAAAAGCGGGGATTAAGGGTAGAGGCGGAAAAAGTCATACCTTTAGTTTATGATGGTGTACATCTGGGTGATGGTTTTCGAGCAGATTTGATTGTGGAAAATAAGGTGATTGTTGAACTAAAGTCTGTGGAAAATATACATCCTGTACACAAAAAGCAACTTTTCACTTACCTTGTTGTAGCTGATAAACGTCTCGGTTTACTGATCAACTTCGGTGCATCCCTGATCAAAGACGGAATCTGCCGCGTTGTCAATAACTTGTAAAATCACACCAAAGACACAAAGACTTCTTACCTTTGCGTCTTTGCGTGAGCTTTTATTCCGGTAATTTATACTGCGCTACGATCCGCTTGGCAAACTCCGGTATATGATCTTCTAATTTCTCTGGATGATTCCGCATAACATATAAGTAGTTTCTCGTAAAGTGGGAATCCATTGAAAATTTACCATATTCCAGTCCTTGTGGTCCGATTTTATCTATGACGACTCCCATTAATTTCGCTACCCACATCGGTAAGGTGACGGCTTTATCGTAGGCTTCTATTCCTTGTTGTACGGCGGCTTTTCTGTCTCCTTTGGACATCACCGGTTGGGTGTGGAGTTGGTCTTTGACGAGTTCTAGCATTTCTTTGCCGGTATCATTTCTCACTACTATCCATTGCCAGTTGAAGGGTGCGCCCATGTATCCCACTACTATGTCTGCTAGGGAGTTGACGTAATCAAAGCAACTCATACATGATGGGGCGAAGATGTCTTTAAGTACGTTGGTTTTGAGGCCAAAGAAGGGTACTTTTTCTTCTGATCCGTCTTCGTGTTTAAAATGTACCCGGAAGTCTTGCATAAATTCGTAACTAACTACGGTTTCGGGGGATCTGCTGGTGGTTTCTAGGAATTTTTGCAGTCCAGCGCGGGTAACATTATCTACGCATGGTGTACCCAGGACATAGAGTTTTTCTAGTCCGAGTTTTTTCTCTACGGCGCGTAATGCTTGTATTTGACATCCTACTCCGATGACTAGGAGGCGTTTCATTCCCGATTTTTCGATTTGTTCTAATACGGATAGGTTGGGGGATAATGTAGGTTTATTTACTTTAGCTGCTAGTATTTCTTCGGGGGTGCGGGCGATGATGGGCATGGGTTGAAAGCGGTCTTCTTTGGAGTTTTGCACACAGACTACTCCTTCTACTAAGCCCCGGTTAAGCATTTCTATGGCGATGGTGCTGACTATTCCTGTCCATTGTGCGCCTTCTATGGGTTGTATTTTGCGGGCAGCCATCATTTCTTGATGTACGCCAAAATATAGTTCGTTTTCGTTTTCCAGGTTGCGGGGGCGGTTATGGGTGCTGGTTTCTAGTTCGTCTATTCTTTGGGTAATGAAGGCGCACGCTTCTTTGACGTAGTGGATATAGTAGGTGTCGCATAGTCCGCATTCGCTACAAAGTTCTTTGGCGGGGCGCACGCTTCCGGGTTTGAGGGCTTTGGCTTTTTTGTGTTTGTTGGTGTCTATGGATGTCATTTATTTTGTTTGTTTTACTCAAATATTGCTTTTATTACCTTACCGTTACAAGCTATGAACTTGAAGATTGAGATTGAACAAGAGGAAGACGGGCGTTTTATTGCTGAGGTGATTGATATTCCCGGTGTTTTGGCCTACGGAAGCACAAGACAGGAAGCGGTGGCTAAGGTTCAGGCTTTGGCTTTGCGTGTTGTAGCTGATAAACTGGCACATGATAAGTTAAAATATGATTTATATTCAATTACTCTCTAATGAGTAAGCAAATTAATACACCAAGGAATTTAGATGCTGCGTATATTCCAAAATGCAAAACGCTTAATATCAGTGTGCCTAGCTACATTGCTAATTGTGGTAAGCACTATAACTATTTTTCCATCTACAGCTAGTGCAGATAATAATGTGGTAAAAATCGAATGTACCTCAGACTGCGGTAATATCTTTTCATTTGTAACCGGAATGGTTTCTGGTAGCGCAGTAACGATTATTGCTCTTACTACTAATACAACAAGTTTAGTTGCTACTGGGGCTGCTATTGGACAAACAGCTGTAACAGCTTTAGCTACATTAGGTACTGCTGCTACAACTGTTGTATCAGCACCAGTTCTAGTTCCTGTAGCAGCAACAGTAGCAGTAGGAGCAGTAGGTGGATACGTTGCATCTCAGGTAGTAAACAGTTTCAATGATAACCACAGTCAAAATGCAAATTAGCAGTTTCTTATTTCCTGTAGTTTGTACAATTTTGTAAATCACTAATTTTTTAACCCGGATTTCTCACAAGAGGAAAAATAATTGATGAAAAGCTACACCAAGTGAAATTTATTTGATACATGAAGCGCAGCGATGATAAAAAATAGATGCCACAGTATAAATTCAATAAAAGTTATAATAAATTCTATGTAAATTAGCACCCAAATACGGAGACAAAGACTCTTTTAGTGAAATCAGACATCAGAAAACAGAGTTAAGAAAAAACTTATTTCTCAACCCTAAATAAAAACTAAAAATGAGCTATTGAATTGCCGAATAATTAACCAGGATTGGGTAATAACTGCAAACAACGGTAAGCAGCAGCATAAATATCCTGGTAAGGACAAGAACTATTAATTGCAATCAAAATTCTGCGGCTACTGACAGTAATCAAAGCCCCTAACTTCAACAACTTGGTACGGATAGTTCCAACTTGAGCATTCTTTAATTCCGTCTTCACCAAACATTTATTTCGCAAAGCATTCATCAAAACATAAGCAATAGAAGAGAACCACAAACGTAATTGATTACCCGCAAATGTATGGGTACTGGTTCTATCACTAAACAGTTCTAACTGTTGTTCCTTAAACCGATTTTCCATCTCACCTCTGGGACAATACTTTTGAGTATAAAGTTCACCAGGAGGTATTTTATTTGTGGGAATTGATGTGACAACAAAGCGAACATTAGTTCCGTTTGACCCATGTTCGACTTTGGCAACTACACGACGAGGATGACTACAAGAAGTAATAGTTTGATAATTTATAGACCGATACCAAATGGAATTGTCAATGAGTTGAGATGCCATTTCTTTGAGTTGAACATCTGGGGTAAATAGGGTTTCTAAAAATGAAACTACTTTAAACAGCTTCTGCTCAAACTCTTGCTGGGCTTGATTTTGAGTATTTTTTGTCATTTTGATTAACCGACTATTTTGTGGCATCCCAAATACATATTCTACTCCCCTTTGTAATTCACACCAGTTCATGATGTCTTCTCTGGAGTAAGCACTATCTCCTCGCACGAATATTTCTACGTTTTTCCATTCTGTTCTTATTTGTTTAATTACTCTCTGGAGTTCTGATAATGCCCCTTCTGCTGGGTCTACGTTTGACGCTCTTAATTTGGCTGCTAATAGATGTTTTCCACAGAATATATAAAGTGGTGCATAACAATATGCTCCATAATATGTGTTGAAAAATACTTGTTCTTGATTCCCATGTACTAAATCATCGGTTACGTCTAAGTCTAGGATTATTTGTTTCGGTTCACTAGAATATGATTCTAGGAATATTTTCACAAATAATTTTTCTATTTCTGCGGTAGAATGTCCGATGCGATGATATCTACTTTCTGCTCCCTGTTCTATGTTTAGAGGACAATGTTCTAACCGATTTAATGTACTTTTTGAAGCTAATGTTACTGGTTCTTTTTCTTGCCCTATTCTTTTTCCTACTGCTATGGCAAACATGGGGTCATGACGTAGTTCTTCATGGTCGTTTAGGTCTTCATATCCCATGATTAACCCATATATTCTTTGTGCTATTAGGTCTTCTATCGAATGTTGTCTTTTATTTGGTTGCCTGTAATCTTGGAAACATTGTGCTAGTCTTGCTGTGATCTGTAGTTTCCTGTCTATCTCCGCAATTAAACTTAGTCCTGCATCTGATGTTACTTTCCCACCTTGGAAATTTACTACTACTGGGCGGGTTTTTTCTCTTTCAAATTTGAACTGTTTTGGTGTACAATCTGTTGATACTTGGGTCATACTTTATAACTGTTGAAATGGTTTCTACATATACATTTTCTCAGTTTTTGACCCTTTTTTTCTTTTTCTTTGTGAGAAATCCGGGTTAAAAATGCTTAATGGTGTGGTGTCAACTTAATCAAAAAATGGCTGATCTGTTAGCTTCCACACCCGCCCAGAAATGAATTTCAGGGCTAATAACCAAAGTAAACTAAAGTTTACTAGAAGATTTTTTCTGTATTTAGTCATCTTTAGATGACTTTTGCTATTAGACTGGGAATTCATTCCCAGTCGGGTTATGGTTTAGTCAAACTCATAGATTACAAATGGGAAGAACTAGAGCAAAGCAGCAATCTCTTTGCTATATTAGTAATGGCACATTTAAAAACCAAAACTACTACCAACAAACTCACAGATAGGGAGCAGTGGAAATGGCAATTAATTAGAAGTTTATATGAGCGAGGTTTAAGCAGATATGACATTGAAAACCTCTTTATATTTATTGACAAAATGATGTCATTAACTCAGGAATTGCAACAGAAATTGCTCACCAAAATAACCGAGTATGAAAAGGAGAGAGAAATGCCTTTTTTAACACCCACTGAAGAAATTTTCCTAGAAAGAGGCGAAAAAAAAGGTCGCAAACAAGATATTATTAAACTTCTGCAAGTCAAGTTTGGTGATGTTCCCGAAATACTGAGCAAAAATATTCAGAAGATTGATGATCTAACCGCTTTAGAAGAATTATTTGTATCATCAATTACGATTACTTCTTTGGAAGAATTTACCAATTTAGTTAATTCTAAATTACCAACATCACAAGAGTAATAGTAGAAAAAACAGAGGTAGAGAAATATAGAATTATCTTGAATTATAATAAATTTATTTCTCTACTTCCTTACCTCTTTAAATTTTCTAATTACTTTAATTTGGTGTCAAACCTGAAAGCAAGATATCTGTTTTTATCAATAAATTACAGATCCAAAAAATTCGCCATTTATAATCTATGAATTATGATTTTTGAAATATGAATAAAGAGAGAGCGAATAGATCCCCGACTTCTTGAAAAAGTTGGGGATCTGGCTATGTATCGCTTCCCACTGTTGATCTTGACTCTCACTCACCCCTGATACATAGAATGTCTATTTTGTCAACCCACCTTTTTACAAGACATGAATCAACCTCTCATTTCACCCGAAAAAAAGTTTACGAAATCACTGCTTTTTTTCTATGCAGATTTTGAGCATTTCTCAAATAACGTAAAATCAAGGGTTTTGGCTATATCTAAACCTTGTTTTTACTAAATGACATACTAAGCCTTGATTATGAAATTTTGAAAAATTATAGCAAATCGCCGAAAGTATTGCAAGATCGTGGATAAATAAAAATAATTCTCAAGTAATTGTTAAGAAAATATAAAGAGGAAATTTCTAAAGTTAGGAATATTTAAACTATTAATAGTATTATTATAACTTTAAATTATAACTCAATTAACCAACAAAGTTAAAATCAGCTTTTTTGCAGTCTGCTTTTATATATTATAGGGATTTATTAAGGCTAAAAATATACGAGTTTTGAAAAAGCGAGATTAATTCTAACTTTGCGCCTTTGCACCTTTGCACCTTTGTACCTTTGCGCGCAATCTGGATCAAAATGTGGTTCATTTACCTGAAAATAGCTGTAAATAGAAAAAGATTAAATAAACCCATGACACAACCAAACCTACTCCCTATTCCTCCCCACTTCCACCCCAGTAAAGTCGGTGAAATATACCGCGTACCTTATCAACAACTAGCATCTGAAGCAGAAGCATGGACAAAACAATATAATATTCCCCCAGCAGCAACCGATAAAAACCGCATTTGTCTATTATTAATAGATGTCCAAAACACCTTTTGTATTCCAGAATTTGAATTATTTGTAGGTGGAGAAACTGGAACTGGTGCTGTTGATGATAACAGAAGATTGTGTGAGTTTATTTATCGCAACTTGGGAAGAATTACCAAAATTATCCCCACCTTAGATACTCACACAGCAATGCAAATTTTCCATCCGATTTTTTGGATCAATGCAAATGGAGAACATCCCACACCAGCAGCAACTAATATCACTTTCGCAGATATTGAAAAAGGGATTTGGCAAGTTAACCCAGCAGTTGCTCATAGTGTGACTAATGGAGATTATGAACTTCTGAAAAAACAAGCTGTTCACTATGTTAAACAACTAGATAAAGATGGTAAATATCCCTTGACAATTTGGCCTTATCATTCTATGTTAGGGGGAATTGGTCATGCTTTAGTTTCCGCAGTGGAACAAGCAATATTTTTTCATAGTATTGCTCGTCAAAGTCAAACCCAATTTGAATTAAAAGGAGAAAATGCTTTAACAGAAAATTATTCTATTTTACGTCCCGAAGTTTTAACAGGATTTGATGAAAAACCAATTGCACAGAAAAACACAAATTTGATTAAACAACTTTTAGAATATGATGCAGTGATTATTACAGGACAAGCAAAAAGTCATTGTGTGGCGTGGACAATTGACGATTTATTAACAGAAATTCAACAGGTAGATAGCACCCTGACAAATAAAATCTATTTGTTAGAAGATTGCACCTCACCTGTTGTTGTACCGGGAGTTGTTGACTACACAGAACAAGCTAACTCTACTTTTGCTAAATTTGCAGCAGCAGGAATGCACATGATTAAATCAACAGAATGGGTAATTGGTAATTGGTAATTGGTAATTGGTAATTGGTAATTGGGAAGAATAAACTTTTGCCTCTTACTTCTTGCATTATTACTGTCACCTGTCACCTGTCACCTCTCCTCTATTTCAAATATTTTTTTGGATCTTTTGCAGTCCAACCAAGGGGTTCATTAGCACGAATTTCAAAATGTAAATGTGGTTCTCTAGAAGTTGGTTGACCTGTAGCACCAACAGTTCCTAATATGTCACCTGGTTTTACATTTTGTCCCAGTTTAACTTGTATGGTTTCTAATTGAGCGTAACGAGTTTGTAGTCCACCTGCATGATTAATAATCACTAATTTTCCGTAGCTGGCTTGATCTTTAGCAAAGACTACAATCCCAGGAGCGATCGCTTGCACAGATGTACCAACTTCTGCTACTAAATCTACACCACTATGAAAAAAAACTTTACCTGTAATCGGGTGAATTTGCCACCCATAAGGTAAGGCTACATTTGTAGAATTAGCTAAAGGATATCCGGTTATACTTGCTGATGATGCAGTTTGTACAGGAGAACTAGCAATTATCCGATTTTGTCTTTCTCTCATTCCTGGTAAAACAGGAACAAAAACAACTCTGGGGTTTTGTTGACAACCATTAATTTCAAACAATGTATCTGGACGAACTTTGTATTTTGCTGCCACTTGTCTCCAATTTTGACCACTGGGAACTTGTACCACAATTCCATCAAAGGGGGGAATTTGCAATTGAGTACCAGGTGTCAAAGTACCGTTATTAACAAAGGGATTCATGTTAATAATTGTTTCTGGCATGAGCTTATATCGCTCGGCTATGCTATCTAAAGTCTCACCACCAGTAACTTGATGTTTTTGAATTCTCGATAAGGCTGGAGTTGGACAACTTGGTACTGCATTCGCGCTTTGCAGTTGTAGCATTGTGGAAATTAGCCCCAAGCTGCTAATTAAGCTACAGAGAAACATTGGACGATAGCGAAAAGTCATGTCAACTAAGAAAGAAATAGCTAATTCTAGATTTTAGTTGGGGAATTTTCAAGATGGGATCATTTTTTTGCTTGACCGATAATTCTTTCATGGTATAAGTCCCCAAACTTAACCCCAGAGTCAATTCAAAATCCAAAATCCGAAAACTGAAGATGATCCCAAATAATGTATTCAATTTCTGTTAACTAATCTGTTCACTTATCATTTACTTGACTAAACTTAGAAATTAGTAATGTAAGCATTCAGCTATCAGCAGTCAGCAGTCAGCTTTTTCCAGCTTACTTCCAAACCCACTATTTGATTATCTACTGATTGATCAAACATTTCCACCTATACCTCCTGCCTCCAGCAAAGCTGCCTCCTGACTCCTTTACGGACGAAGCATTCGGGCAATCAATTATCAATTTTCGTCCAAGGCTATTTTCCGAATGCTTCGCCCCTACGACTCCTGACTCCTGAATTCTTACCTAGTAACTGTCTGACTGTGATCGCAATTATTCGTAATTAACTAATATCTAATATGAAGTTGTCCATAAAGCAATTAGCAGTTTATCTGTTTTTAGTGGCTATGGGTGGTAGTCTGGGTGTACTTGGTAGTCGATTTTTGCCCAGTAATGGTTCGTTTCAAGAGTTGAAAAATGTTACAGCGGCTTTACCTTCAGAATCTGTGATTACCTATCCTTCTAAGGGCTTGCCTAATTCTTCTGGTGGCGATAATGTAAATTTTATTGCTGCTGCTGTACAAAAAGTAGGTCCTGCGGTTGTGCGAATTAATGCTACTCGTAAAGTAGCAAATCCAATTTTTGACGCTTTGAAAAATCCTGTATGGCAGCGTTTTTTTGGTGAGGATGAAGAACCAATTCCCCAAGAACGAATTGAGCGCGGTACTGGTTCAGGGTTTATACTCAGCGAAGATGGTCAATTATTAACAAATGCTCACGTAGTCGCCCAAACAGATACGGTATTAGTCACCCTCAAAGATGGTCGCACTTTTGAAGGTAAGGTGGTGGGAGTTGATACTGTCACCGATGTAGCAGTGGTCAAAATTCCTGCGGATAAATTGCCTACCGTTAAATTAGGTAATTCACAAAACTTAATTCCTGGTCAGTGGGCGATCGCCATTGGTAATCCTTTAGGTTTAGATAATACCGTCACCATTGGTATTATCAGTGCCACCGACCGCACCAGCGCCCAAGTAGGCGTTCCCGATAAGCGAGTTAGTTTTATTCAAACCGATGCGGCAATTAACCCTGGTAATTCCGGTGGACCGCTTTTAAATGCCCAAGGTGAAGTGATTGGCGTTAATACTGCCATTCGTGCCGATGCTCAAGGACTGGGTTTTGCTATTCCCATTGAAACCGCTGCCCGCATAGCTCATGAACTATTTACCAAAGGAAAAGCAGATCACCCTTTTTTGGGCATTCAAATGGTAGACCTTTCACCGACCAAAAAACAGCAATTGAATCAAGACAATACACTCAACATTCAGCCAGATGTTGGGATTGTGATTAAGAAAGTTCTCAAAAATTCACCGGCAGAGGAGGGAGGACTGCTCCCCGGAGACGTGATTCAAAAAATCAACGGTAAACCAGTGAAAATTACAGCCCAATTGCAGAAAATGATTGATTCAAGTCAAGTCGGAGACATTTTCAAAATTGAAGTTAACCGTAATGGCAAAATTCAAACCTTTAAAGTACGCTCAGGAACTGAGACCCCAAATTAGTTATTAGTACAGGCGTAGTTGATCACGTCTGTACTCGAAACTATTGATTAGACAAATGCTCTAATTGCATTCTTTGTTCCATCTGCCGCAGAAAATAACCAGTCATCATTGCTGATGCTAACAGTCCTGCGAGGTTATCTCGGTCTGTAGTAACTTGCACATTAAAACTCTCTCCTGGGAGCATTCCTACCAGTCCTTGGACATTTTGGGAAATGATTTGTTTAATTTCTGGACTGGCAGACTGGGCTACACGGGCTAGAACGTCGGGAGATTGATGCTGTAAATATTTCAATAACTGATTCGGATTTTCCCCCAAGTGTTCGTTCAGAAGCTGATGAGTGTGTTCCTCAGAGTTGTTATTCAAAAAATCAGGATCAAACACCATTGGCAATTCTTCTTAGCTTAGTTGCTAATTCTACTTTAAACCATATCACAAGCCTAGCGCATTTATCAGAATAGGGAACAGGGAACAGGGAATAGGGAACAGGGAACAGGTAAAGAATTTTCTCCCCATCACCCCATCACCCCATCTTCCTAGTCACCAGTCACCAGTCCCCAGTCACCCATCACCTGTCCCATCTAACTCTAGTTCTAATTGTTGTTCTTTGTCGGTTTTGGGAATAATTTCGGGAAGTTGATCAATTTGGAAATATTGGTGAAATTTTGGCGTGACTTGTAATGAATATGACCGGGATTCATTGTCTCGTCGTTTACGCACAAATCCTAATTCTACCAGTTCAGGAACGTGCTGATATACACCTGAACCCCGCAGTTCTATTAACTCACTTTGCAAAATGGGACTGTTAAGAGCGATCGCTGCTAAAGTCCGTAAAGCTCCCACACCCAACTCTACAGGGATCAAAGTCTGTACTAAATCATGAAAATCTGACCGCAGTTGCAAACTATAACCATTTGCGGTTTCGACAACTTCTAGCGCACTATCTCGACGGGCATAATTATCCATCAGTTCAATTATACCTTCTTCTGCTGTATGGCGATCGCACCCAGCATACTCGGCTATTTCACTCACAGACAAAGGTTTACCCTTTAAATACAAAATCGCTTCTATTTTGATTGCTATGGCTATATTCTTGGACATATTTAAAAGTTATAGGAATCAGGAGTCAGGAGGCAGGAGAATTTTAGATTTTAGATTTTAGATTTTAGATTGGATTCATGAAATACAATCCAAAATCAAAAATCCAAAATAAAATCACCAGTCCCCAGTCCCCAGTCCCCAGTCCCCAGTCCCCAGTCACCTGTCACCTGTCACCTGTCACCTGTCACCTGTTCCCTGTGACAGAGAATAAATTCTGCGATCGCCAAATCTTGAGGAGTTGTCACTTTCAAATTAGTCTCCTCTCCTGGTACTATCCGTACTTCAATCCCGCATTTTTCCAACAAAGCGGCATCATCTGTCACTTCCCAACCTTGACGCACACCCTCAGCATGACATTCTTTTAACAACTTCACATCAAATCCTTGGGGAGTTTGCGCTGCCCAAAGTTGCTCTCTGCTAGGTGTACTTTGAATTATGCCACTTTCCCCCACAACTTTCATTGTATCTTTTACAGGTATAGCCGCAATTAACCCTGGACAATGAAGAATAGCTGCTGCACAAGCATTAAATAAGTCCGGTGTAGCTAAACATCGCGCCCCATCATGAATTAATACCTGTTCAGCATTTTCTGGTAATGCCTGTAATCCGTTATAAACCGACTCTTGGCGGGTAGCACCACCAGGAATAAACTCCACAGGTTTAGTTAGCTTTAAATCAGCCAAAATTGCCTTAAAGTCCTCCCAGTCATGAGGTTGGGAAATAATTCCGATCCAACTGATAGCACTAGCAGCTTCCGCAGCTAACAAAGTCCAAGCAATAAGAGTTTTTGAGCGAACCTGTAATAACAGTTTATTGCGGTCAGCACCCATTCTTTTACCGCTACCTGCGGCCGGAATTAATAAATACACAACTTTCCTCGATGTTTTAAATAGCAGGAGGCAGGAGGCAGGAGGGAGGAGGCAGGAGTCAGGAGTCAGGATAAAGTATTTTCTTCTCCCTAATCACCAGTCCCCAATCACCAATCACCAATCACCAATCACCAATCACCAATCACCAATCACCAATCACCAATTACCAATCACCCATTACCAATTACCATTCCCCATTTCACCTAAAATAAGGACGATAAGCTTCAATAAATATATTATTTATGCGAGTAGTAGCTTTTGCACCTGGTTCAATTGGCGACCAAGTTCTTTTTTTCCCCACTTTGGATGATCTCAAGCGTTCCTATCCTGACGCTTTGATAGATGTCGTTGTGGAACCCCGGTCTAAGGCTGCCTACCGAGTGAGCAAGTCAGTTCACGAGGTATTGACCTTTGATTACAAGGATCGTAATAGTTTAGCAGATTGGGGTAACTTGGTGGGAACAATCCGCGATCGCGAATATGATGTTGCCATCACTGCTGGAGAAAGTTGGTTTGTCGGTTTGTTTCTCTGGTTGACTGGTATTCCCACTCGCATTGGCTTCCAAGGTAGTGGTGCAAATTTTCTCACCAATGTTGTATCTCCCAACACATCCCAATATATACCCTCCATGTATCATGATTTGTTGCAACCTTTGGGAATCAAGACACCTTGCCCACCGTTAGCAGTAAATCTACTGAAACCAGATATTGAATGGGCGCAACAGCAACAAAAACGTTTGGGTATCAATGACACAGGTTACATCCTGATTTATGGCGGTTCTGGTAAGTTGTCCCAAATCAATGGTGCTGATACCAGCTATCCTGTAGCTAGTTGGCAACAAATTATTCAAGATTGTCAACGCAAACAACCAGATTTACCAGTGGTGGTTATTAAAGAAACTGAGGATGATAAATTTGTTTCTTCCCTGGTGCAATCTTGTCCCGGTATTAAAGTAATTGCCATTGATGATGTGGGCAAATTAACTGCCATAATTGGTGGAGCAAGTTTAATGCTTTCTCTCAACAGTGCGCCCCTACAAGTGGCTGTAGCTGTACAAACCTATACTATCGCCCTACTTGGTTCTACAGACCCAGGAAAGATATTACCAACCAGTGATAAATTCCTCGCCATTAAATCCCCCACTGGCAAAACCGCTGACATAGCACCTGCAACCGTCTTAGAAAAAATCTGGGGCGGTTAACTATTAGTTTTAGATTTTAGATTTTGGATTTTGGATTTTGGATTGATTGAAAAATCTAAAATCCGAAATTTATATAGCAGATGACAAACATTCTAACTCCTGACTCTTGGGGCAACCACAGGGGGATTGCCCCTACTGACTCCTGACTCCTAAATTCCTATCTTTTTTCAATCATTTCAAAAAAGCCATCTTCTAATTCATAGCCCAAGACTTGCGCGAAAGATTTAAGTCGGAATGGTGTAGGAATACTTTGTTGTTTTAGCCAATCACTTAAAATAAAAATTTTGTGCATCAAAAAGATTTCTAAGGCTTCAGGGTTGTACTGTATACCTTCTTTTTTAATAAACTGATGGGGTACTAGCATAGCAGCATAACGGGCTAATTCCCCAGCTTTCCAATCTAGTAAAAACGGCAACCAGGGATATTTGGCATCTAAACGCACAAACCACAACCTGACCTCTGGAATTTCCGAAAGCTCCCGTGGATCATTTGCTTCCCGTGAGTAATTGATTTCAAAGCGCAATTGCTGTTCCTGGGATGTAATGGATTCCTCTTGCAGCAATGGTTCAATTACCTTTAATGCAGGTGACAAATCTAGATTATTTATAGAGTCGTTATGAAGGCTGATTGTGATTGTCATTGACTTTTTTGGCTGCTTTTTTGATTGCTCAAATGTGGTATCCAGAATCCACAGTAGCAGTTTTTAGGCATTAATGCTACTTTATCAATTGATAATTGACAATTGATAATTGATAATTGTTTCATTCAAGGTTTAAAACCTCCCCTTTCAAGGGGAAAAAAGAGCAAAATTCCGATTTTTCAATCCTCTCCCTTCAAGGGAGAGGTAATTGTCAATTGTTCATTGTTAATTGTCCATTATTGAATGTGCTATTTTTTCTATTTTGCGTAGTTGTACTATTGACATTTGATAATTTTATATACATTTTCCCAAACTACAACCCCCTCACCTGGACATTTATGGTCTTGATAAGCTAAAGTTGTAATGAGTTTGTTTTAGAGTTAAGATGTAATTAATTATAAAATAACCCAAAACCAAACCGGCTCAAACCTGTAGTTAATCAAAGATGTCAGTATCAAATACACAGGATAAGCAAAGAATATATTGTAAATATGTAATATACCTGCGTATAAAAATCAACATTTATTTCATTAAAGCAGAAAACTATTCCTACAGTTCCTACAGTTAAAACTG
Source organism: Sphaerospermopsis torques-reginae ITEP-024 (assembly GCF_019598945.1). NCBI lineage: Bacteria > Bacillati > Cyanobacteriota > Cyanophyceae > Nostocales > Aphanizomenonaceae > Sphaerospermopsis > Sphaerospermopsis torques-reginae. Next base: position 1,429,847 of record NZ_CP080598.1, read on the forward strand.
AAATATGCAAAAACCAGCTATTTCTACAAAAGCAATTCGTTCTTTAGAAGATGCTCTAGATCGGTGTCAAATACTAGGTATGCGTGTTAGCCGCCAGCGCCGATTTATACTAGAATTACTATGGCAAGCTAAAGAACATCTTTCCGCTAGAGAGATTTACGATCGCTTGAACCAACAAGGTAAAGAGATTGGCCATACTTCTGTTTATCAAAATTTAGAAGCTCTATCCAGTCAAGGTATTATTGAGTGTATTGAACATTGTGATGGGCGGTTATATGGTAATGTGACTGATGCTCACAGTCATGTTAACTGCTTAGATACAAATCAAATTTTAGATGTGCATATAGAAATACCAGAAGAATTGATCCAGCAAGTTGAGGCACAAACCGGAGTGAAGATTAGTGGCTACACCATCAACTTTTTTGGACACCGTAACTTACATCCAGATCACAATGGTCATTATCATCAGCAATAAATTAAAGTGACAAAAACAGGTGAAAATAGGAATGACTCAGCTGGGATGACTGCGGTTTTTTGGCTGGGAAAAAATTCCATTTTTATTTGACCTGACTATGAGCGATCGCCCTTTAAGTAGTTTAAATTTACAATTATTATTAATTGACCCAGACCCCATCTTTCGTCTAGGACTAAGGGTAGCTCTAGAAACAATCCCCCACCTACAAGTAATAGCCGATGTTCCCACCGATACCGCAGCCTTACAGGTTTTAGCGGAAATTGTAGCACCTGATCAAAACCAAGTCAATCTAATAGTTTTAGAATTAGGAAATGGCAGTTCTAGCGAATCTCAACAGCTAGGGTTACAATTTTGCAGACAACTTAAAGCTTTATACCCTCATATACCCATTTTGTTGCTTAGTTCTATATCTACACCAGAACTGTTATCAGCAGCAAAAAATACAGATGTAAATGGCTATTGTCCTAAAGGTATATCTATTTCTGAATTAGTACCCATCATGCAAGAAATAGCATCAGGTGGTTACTATTGGTTAGGATCAACAGGAATAAATTCCCCTTTATCTCATTTACCTTTTGCCAGACTCAGAAATAATATCAGGTTAACAGGAATTAATCATATTAATAATAATCTGTCCGCAGTTACCGCACAATTAAAAATTCCTGGATTACCATTATTAGATAAAGCTATTCTTGCAGGACAAAGAAGAGAACTTTTAGCAGCGCGTTGGGTAGTAAATAACTTATTGTCTGCACCAGAAGAAAGACAAGAAATACAAAAATCTCAACCATTACCGCTACCCATTTCTTACTCAAATAGCGCCATTAGTAAAGCAGAATCACAACAAATGGAAACTGTTATACCGCCTTTACTGAGTCCAAAAGCACTACAATCTATAATATTTACATCTTGTACTAATAAACTCCAGTTTCCTTTACAAAATCTGACAGACATACCTTTAGAAATTGATATTCTGCGTGAAGACAAAAAAAGAGAACTTCTTTATATCATCTTACAAAAAGTATCTCAAAAATTAGATGATCTACGTAGCTCAAAAGTCGAAATTCAACAAATACCTGAGTTAAAAAATCAGATTCTCAATAATTTATGGGAATCAGCAATTACCGAATTTTACGGTAAATCTTCCCGGATAAATGTCGGAGATATCAATATAGAAATAGTCACTTTTTTATTGAAAAATGCAGCAGGTGTAGAAACTGAAATCCTCAATAAAATTCCCTTAGTCGAAGACTTGTTTTCTTATCTCCTTTGGCAAACAGATTTATATGTTGATAATATCTCTTATTCCGCAGGAACTGAACCTGCAAATTCTCAAGCATCAATGATTTTAGAGAATGTACTAATTCAAGTTGCTAATGGTGTATTACAACCATTGCTAAATTCCTTGGCAGATGTAGAAACCATCAAACAAAATTTTTATGATCGTCATTTAATTTCTACAAGAGAAATTGAAAGATTTAGAAATAATTTATCTTGGAAATACAGATTGAATAATTATGTGAATGAAGCCCAGGCAATTTTTGAAAGTCGCTATGAACTATTTGTATTTGCACCTCGTGGTATTGCCAAAATATCAATTTATTCTCCTCGTAACCAAGAGTTAGCAAAACTGTCTGGAGTTCCTTTAGCGGTTACATTACTGTTAGAATGTCGGGATGCGATCGCACCTCGGTTACAATCTCTATTATCTTTTTTCGGTAATGGAATTGTATTTGTATTAACACAAATCATTGGTCGTGGTTTAGGTTTAGTTGCCCGTGGTATTCTTCAAGGTATTGGTAGTGTTTCCTTAACAGAAAAAACTTTAAAACGTAATAGCGACAAGCAAAACAATAACGAAGGTAGGAGGCCGTTTTTGTAACGGGGATTGATCTATAAGAGACTATTCTTAGCCGCTGCTAATTTTTCCTCCTGACTCCTGTAAGGGCGTTCGCGAAGCGTGCTGGAAGCATCAGCATTCGGGCGATAAATTATCAATTTTTATCACAGGTTATTTTCCGAATGCTTCGCCCCTAAGACTCCTAACTATTAAAACTCCGCGCTTTGTGGTGTACGGGGGAAAGGAATCACATCCCGAATATTCCCCATACCTGTCATAAACTGCACCAGTCTTTCAAACCCTAAACCGAAACCAGCATGAGGTACAGTACCATAACGACGTAAATCTAAATACCACCACAAATCTTCTGTTTTCATTCCCTGTGCTAAAACCCGTTTTTCTAACACATCTAATCTTTCTTCCCGTTGCGAACCTCCAATAATTTCACCTATTTTCGGTGCTAAAATATCCATCGCTCTCACGGTTTTTTCATCATTATTCAACCGCATATAAAAGGCTTTAATTTGCGCTGGATAATCTGTCACAATCACAGGTTTTTTAAACAATTGTTCCGCTAAATAACGCTCATGTTCTGACTGTAAATCCGCACCCCAACTTACAGGATATTCAAATTTTACATCCGCTTTTTCTAAAAGTTTGACTGCATCGGTATAAGTCAATCTTTCAAATTGATTGTTAATAATATTGTTAGCAGTTTCTAAAACAGTATTATCAATTCTTTGATTGAAAAATTCCATGTCTTCAGCACAGGTTTCCATCACATATTTAAAAATATGTTTTAAGAAATCTTCTGCTAAATTCATATCTCCTTCTAAATCACAAAATGCCATTTCTGGTTCTACCATCCAAAATTCGGCTAAGTGACGAGAAGTGTTAGAATTTTCCGCCCGGAATGTGGGACCAAAAGTATAGACGTTACTAAACGCCATTGCCATTATTTCTGCTTCTAATTGTCCACTTACTGTTAAATAAGTTGGTTTGCCAAAGAAGTCTTGACTATAATCAACTTCTTTATTTTCTGTGCGGGGAATATTTTTTAAATTCAAACTTGTAACACTAAATAATTCTCCTGCACCTTCACAATCACTGGCGGTTAAAATGGGAGTATGTACCCACATAAAACCCCGTTCTTGGAAAAATTGATGTATGGCATTTGCACAAGCATTTCTTACCCGAAATACTGATCCAAAGGAGTTAGTTCTACCTCTTAAATGGGCAATGCTTCTTAAAAACTCAAAGGAATGACGTTTCTTTTGCAGAGGATAAGTTTCGGGATCAGCATCTCCGTAAACTTTTACTGCATCTGCTTTTAGTTCTATTCTCTGTCCTTTTCCTTGAGATGCAACTAATATTCCTGCAACTTCGACAGAAGCACCTGTATTTATCTGTTTTAATATGGCTTCGTAGTTTGGTAATTCTTGATTGATAACTATTTGTAAGTTGGCTAAACATGAACCATCGTTAACTTCTAAAAAGGCAAATCCTTTTAATTCGCGTTTGGTTCTTACCCAACCTTGTACTGTTAAGGTTTCTTCTGGTTGACCACTTCTTAATATTTCGGCAATTCGATGTTTAATCATTTTTTACAGTTTGGATTTTTTTAACTATATATAACATTAATTTTAGTCAGGGAACAGGGAACAGGGAACAGGGAACAGGTAAGATATAAAGTCAAACGTCAAAGTTAAGAAACTTTTGCCTTTTGCCTCTTGCCTCTTGCCTTCTTTTTCAATCACCAATCACCAATCACCCAGCTAAAGATTTTAACACCCATCCTATAATAATTCCTAAACCACCAAAACGGACTGCTTGCCAAAAAGGCCGATTTAGGCTTTTCCAGGAAAATAATTGGCTTTCTAGGTTAATTTCTAGGGCTTCTAACTCTTTTTCCAGGCGTTTTAACTCGGCTTTGATTTCTGGTGTCTGATTTTTATTTTCTTTGAGATTTTTAATTTCTTGTTGCCATTGTGCCTTTTGCTGTTGATCCCGTTGCACTTGGGCATATCTTTCTTTTAAGAGTCGCAGTCCGGTTTCTAGTTCCTCTAGTTCCTGTTCAAAGTCGGGTTGCTGGTTTTCCTCTGGTTTGGTCATTGGTGATGGGTCATTGGTGATGGGTCATTGGTGATGGGTGATTGGCTATGATAATTACATCATAACTTTTACTCTTAACTCAGCACTTAGTCTTATGTATCAAACCAGTCAATTAAATGATGTTACTACTCTGGAACTTGCCCAAGCTTTGATGGAAAAATTGACTATTTCTCCTGATGACTGGCATCGTCTCAAGTCTAACCGCAATGCCCGCGCTAGTGAGCTTGTAGCGGCTGCTATGGTGTTTTTGGTCAAAAATGAGCCTCAAGAGGCTCAAGCTAGGTTAGAACAGGCTATAGGCTGGTTAGATAAGTCTATTTCTGCCCCTCCCTGTCCCACTCACGGTAAACATTGAGGGATTGGTGATTGGTGATTGGTGATTGGGAATAATATTACCAATTTACCAATTACCAATTACCCATTACCCATTACCAATTACCCATTTTCTATCTTCTTAAAGATAACAAACGCCGATTTTCTATTTGCTTGCAAAGTCTTAATTCTGTTCCTTTACGGTTCCATTGTACTTGATCAAAAATTAGATGCAGTAGAGACATTCCTCGACCATTTTCTGATTCATCTGGTGGTAAAAAGTCAGTGGGATCACTATCAGGATTACAACAGGGAGTAAAACCATTACCTTGATTGGAAATAATCCACCAATATTGATTATCTATCAAGGAAAAACGAACTACTACTAGTTTACTGGGATCAAGATTATTGCCGTGTTTAGCTGCGTTTACTAGGGCTTCTTGAAGTCCTAAACGCAGTTCGGCGTGTAATTTTGTGGGAATATCTGCCAATAATAAATCTAATATTGGGCATAGATAAAGAGTGGAGGCAAAACTAATAGTACCCCAAGAGCGCCCAAGTGGACGAAGAGAAATGGTAATCACAAGAGAAACCCCGTAGCTTTTAGTTAGCTAGACATCAGTTCGCTATTACAGACACCCTGATAAAAATAAAGGTAGTCATGCTGTCTTTAAACTTGCGTCTGTAAAACTAAATTTATGAAATTGCTAGGGAGCATTGACTCTAAAATATGTGTGAATGTGTGAAAATTGCCTAATTAAAATTTGGCTGTAATTGTTTTGCTAATACAATTAACAACTTCTGTGTTGCTATTTATTACTTTGGGAAAGTATATAAATATTCAACTTTCTTTGTAGCCGCTTCATAATTTGCACAATTTATTTCACTTTTTCAAATCAGAGTCATGCAACTTTAATGGTTAAAAAAGAAGTTTCTATTTTTAGGTTAATTTTATTTTAGCATTATTAGTATGCACTGGACTACAAATTTTCCATTTAAGTTTTTGTAAACAATCGGTTAACATATAAGCCAAAGTTAATAGTTGCTTTTAGCATGGATATCGCTGGAGAAAGGCTGCTGTTTCTACGTGAGCGGTTTGGGGAAAAAAGTCGGCTGGCTGTACTCTTGTAAGATGGTATTGTCCATGTTCACACAATAATTTTAGGTCACGAGCCAAGGTGGCTACTTTACAACTGACGTAAATAATGCGCGAAGGTTTCAGGTTCAGTAAAGATTTGATGACATTAGCTTCACATCCTTTACGTGGCGGATCAAGTAAGACAATATCTGGTATAATTCCCAAATTTGGTAAATTTTTCTCCACTGCTCCTACTTGAAATGTAACATTATTAATTCCGTTTTGTTGGGCATTGAAAATTGCCTGTTCTACGGCTGCTGATTGCACTTCCAAGCCAATAACTTGGCGTGCTTGTTTTGCTAGGGGTAAAGTTAAAGTACCAATACCACAATAGGCATCTACTAAAACTTCATGACCTTGTAAATTTAATTCTGACTGAATGACTTGTAACAGTGCTTCAGCCGTTTCTGTATGAACTTGAAAAAATGTATCCGGGCGGATTTGAAATTCTAAACCAGCGAATTTTTCTCGCAGGTAAGGAATCCCTGCAATACAAGTTGTATCTTTTCCAAATATAGCATTTGTGCGATCGCTATTGCGATTTAAACAAACTCCTACTAACTGGGGATAACGCTGTAACCATTGCTGTGCTTGGGTTTCAATGTCTGGTAAATTTCTATCTTTGACTACTAAAGTTAGTAGCATTTCCCCTGTGCGGCGACCTATGCGTAAACTTAAATGGCGAATTTGTCCTTGGTGGCGGTTTTCGTCATAAATTGACCAACCCCGCTTTTGAATATCCTGCTTGACTTCAGCTAATAAAGGATTTAAACGGGAGTCTTGAACTGGACATTGATTTAAGTTAATGAGTTGATGGCTACCTTTTTGGTAATAACCGGCTTGAACTTGTCCGGTAGCTGAGATACGGACGGGATAGGTGGCTTTGTTGCGATAACCTAAAGATGATGATGTTGATAAGACGGGAGCTACTGGGGGGTTAACAAAACCGCCTATTCTTTCTAAAGCTTGAGTGACTTGATTATGCTTTGCTGTAAGCTGATAATCATAATTTATATGTTGCCACTGACAACCACCACATTTATCAGCAACAATACAACTAGGTCGGATACGTTGTGGAGAGGGTTGGAGGATTTGTTTGAGGGTAGCATGAGCATATTTGGGTTTAACGTGTGTAAGTCTGACTAAAGTGCGATCGCTCACTACTGTATCGGGAACAAAAACCACACGCTGATCAAAGCGCCCTACACCATCGCCAGTGTCGCTTAAATCAGAAATTTCCAGTTCTATTACTTCACCCTGTTGCCAAACTGTATTAGTCATTAGTTATTAGTTATTAGTTATTAGTCATTAGTCATTAGTTATTAGTTGGTGGAAATAGAGAATAGGCAAAAGTTACAAAATATTAATTTAATTTGCATAATTTACACCAATTACCAATTACCTATTACCAATTACCAATTACCAATATACCCTTCACTTCTGTACCGCGAACTGGTTAAACTAACAAATAATATAATTTCCGTGATTACATAATCATGACTGTAATTAGCCAAGTTATTCTCCAAGCTGACGACGAACTGCGTTACCCTAGCAGTGGCGAACTCAAAAGTATCAAAGAATTTTTGCAAACAGGCGCACAGCGGACTAGAATCGCTGCTACCCTGTCAGAAAACGAAAAAAAGATAGTTCAGGAAGCAACCAAAAAACTTTGGCAAAAGCGCCCTGACTTTATCGCTCCCGGTGGCAATGCTTACGGAGATAAGCAACGCGCTTTATGTATCCGTGACTTCGGCTGGTATCTGCGCTTAATTACCTATGGTGTGCTTGCAGGTGACAAAGAACCAATTGAAAAAATTGGGTTGATTGGTGTACGGGAAATGTACAATTCTCTGGGTGTTCCTGTACCGGGAATGGTAGAAGCTATCAACTGCCTTAAACAAGCATCCTTGGGCTTACTAAGTGGTGAAGATGCAGCAGCAGCAGAGCCTTACTTTGATTACATCATTCAAGCGATGTCCTAATCATAAGGTTTCTCTGCAACATTAGCGATCGCCATCACGGCTGACGCTTTGCGTAAAGCTACTGGTGATCTTGCTCATTTGATCACTCTTTCCCCACACTTGATAGTTGCTATGGCAAAATTATGGCAACATATTTGTCAAGTTATTATAAAGTTGTGGGGATATTTTATGTGCATCTACTGACACTCACCAAAAACAAAAAAGACCGACAGGAGGCTGTCGGACATTAGTTGTGTTCCCTATTAATGACTCGGCTAGAGTTCAGTTATAAGTAATTATCCCAAGATGCTCATTCTTAGAGGAGGATCTTCATCATGGATAATGGTGATTGTAATCATATTCATTGGTGATTTTAATCACTGAAGAATTGAAGAAAAAATGTATACCTTTGAGCAATTGATTGAAAGAGGACAATACATCATTTTGATGGCAGCAGCAACAGTCAATTGCATATATGGGTCAAATTTCTGTAAACACTAACACATTTTTGTAAAATGTATCTGAATCTTATTAAAGTAGTAGCAGCAACAATCTTATTAAGTGGAATTACTGCTTGTACTACACCTACCCAAAACCAAATTTCTGCGGACAATAGCCGCATTACCGAAAATAAACCCATTGTAGATAGTAATAAATCTGCACAAAATAGACCAAATAATAAAACAGCTACTATTTCTGTGGAAGGGGAAAAAACCAGCATTTCCTTAAAACTTTACCAGGAGAAAAATGTGTTCAGTACCTACTTTCCTGAAGAAGATTTTGTAGTTAAATCAGAAGATGCAAATCAAAGAAAAGCAGCGAAGTTTATTGTTAATTTTGGGGGTGTAAAAAATGAAGATGCTTATGTTAAATTTGTTTTTCCTGATGATTTAAAAACTTTAGAAGAAGTCAAAAATTTTATTAATAGTAAAGATGGGATAATTGCATCTAATGGTTGGAAAGTTGGCAGTCGTAGCGATACAGTAACCTATCCTTGGGCAAAAGAAAAGATTACTTTTAGTAAAGGTCAAGAGATTTTTGGTAATATTTATATTGGAGAAGAAAAGGGTAAAGTATTTTATGTAATTACCCATTATCCAGCAGAATATGGAGATGGTTTTGAACCAAGAGCAGATTTGATTTTAAGTAATTTGGAAATAGGTGGATAATGTCAAATAGTTTAACTGGCACCTTTTTATTTTTGTCGTAGTTTAAAAAATAGGAATTTTTCGCAGGGTGAAAACAGATACTATCTTCTATCAACTCTTTCAAACATTACCAAATATTCTTTTTGAATTGATTGGTAAACCAGCTACAGAAGCAGAAAATTATCAATTTACATCTGTAGAAATAAAAGAGTTAGCATTTCGGTTTGATGGGTTATTCATACCAAATTCAGATATACCTCAACAACCGATTTATTTTGTTGAGGTGCAATTTCAACCAAAAACGGATTTTTACTGGAAATTATTTGCGGAAATCTTTGTTTACCTCAATCAATATAAACCAAAAAATGATTTTCATGCAGTGGCAATTTTTGCTAAACGCAGTTTAGATCCTGGTGTACCTATCCAGTATCGAGGTTTGCTAATGAGTCAGCAAGTAACAATCATTTATTTAGATGAGTTAGAAGTCACAAATGATAACTCTGTAGGGTTGGGTATGGTACAGTTAGTAGTAGAGAAAGAAGAAACTGCAATTGATCACAGTCAACAGTTAATGGACAAATCTCGACAACAATTTACAGATGCAGCCCAAAGGCAAAAAGTCTTACAATTGTTAGAGACGATCTTAGTTTATAAATTCAATAATTTAACTCGTCAGGAGATAGAAGCAATGTTTACTTTTGAAGATTTAAAGCAAACAAGATATTTCCGAGATGTTGCGGAAGAAGAAAGAAAAAAAGGTAGGTTACAAGGTAGGTTAGAAGGTAGGTTAGAAACAGTACCTCTATTAATAGAGTTAGGTTTGACGGTGGAAGAAATAGCGACAAGGTTAGATGTAGATATTGAAGCAGTGAGGAAGGTTGCGGAAAAATCTGGGGATCAAAATTCTGTGGAGTAGGTTGAGAGAGAAATTAAAATTTACTGTTTAATATGATAGGCGATCGCTAATATTAAAAATGGCGATCGCTCTCCTAGCATACCCCACACCCAGACTAATTTCTACCGCATATTCATTTCTTCAGAAACAGCAAATTCCTACCGTTTTATTCTTCTGCATCAAATAAGAACGCAATGCACGGAATTTGTGAGTAAAGATGCCATCCTCAATAGCTTTACCAACTAAACTATCAGCAGATATACCTTCAGCTTGAGTCATTTCTAAAAGTGCTGCTTTTAGTTCTGGGTTAATGGTAATGGTTAAAGTATCTTGCATATTGGATCAGCGATCTACATAATTAATTATAAAGAAGTTAGGGTTCTCAGATACAATAATCATCTGTCCTCTTGGTGCATAACAAACCATGACCACCGAAAGTCCCTTTTCTCCCCAAGAAATCGCCTCAGAAGGCATTAAACCACAAGAATATACCGAAATTGTCCGCCGCTTAGGCCGTCACCCCAACAAAGCCGAACTAGGTATGTTTGGGGTAATGTGGTCAGAACATTGTTGTTATAAAAATTCCCGTCCCCTCCTCAAACAGTTTCCCACCACAGGACCCCGCATTCTTGTCGGACCCGGTGAAAATGCCGGTGTGGTAGACTTAGGCGATGGACTGCAACTAGCATTTAAAATAGAATCCCATAACCACCCCTCAGCAGTTGAACCATTCCAAGGTGCTGCTACAGGTGTAGGAGGTATATTAAGAGATATTTTTACAATGGGGGCGCGTCCAATTGCGTTATTAAATTCTCTGCGTTTTGGTAGTTTGGATGATCCCAAAACTCAAAGATTATTTAATGGCGTTGTAGCGGGTATTTCACATTATGGTAACTGTGTCGGTGTTCCCACGGTAGGCGGCGAGGTTTATTTTGATCCAGCTTATTCAGGAAATCCCTTGGTTAACGTCATGGCACTGGGATTAATGGAAACACCAGAAATAGTAAAATCCGGTGCTTCAGGAATTGGCAACCCTGTATTATATGTTGGCTCAACCACTGGTAGGGATGGTATGGGTGGTGCGAGTTTTGCCAGTGCAGAATTAACCGATGAATCAATGGATAACCGTCCTGCGGTGCAAGTGGGCGATCCATTTTTAGAGAAGTCTTTAATTGAAGCCTGTTTAGAGGCATTTAAAACCGGGGCAGTGGTAGCGGCTCAAGATATGGGTGCTGCGGGTATCACTTGTTCTACTTCGGAAATGGCAGCTAAAGGCGGCGTAGGTATTGAATTTGACCTTGATAAAGTTCCGGCACGTGAGTATGGAATGATACCTTATGAATATCTGCTTTCCGAATCTCAGGAAAGAATGCTGTTTGTCGCGGAAAAAGGTAGAGAACAGGAATTAATTGATATTTTCCACCGTTGGGGACTGCAAGCGGTGGTTGCAGGTACGGTAATTGCTGAACCGATGGTGAGAATTTTATTCAAGGGTGAAGTTGCTGCGGAAATTCCTGCGGATGCTTTGGCTGAAAATACGCCTTTGTATGAAAGAGAACTGTTAGCCGAACCGCCAGAATATGCAAAAGCAGCCTGGGCTTGGAGTGTAGATAGTTTGCCAAGTTGTGATATTACGGGAATTACAGTTAATGGTAAGTTACAAAGTTGGCAGGATGTTTTATTAACTTTGCTGGATACACCTACCATTGCTTCTAAAAGTTGGGTATATCGCCAATATGATCATCAGGTGCAGAATAATACTGTATTATTGCCTGGTGGGGCAGATGCGGCTGTAGTGCGCTTACGTCCTTTAGAAGCAAACCCCAATCTAAAATCCAAAATCCAAAATCTAAAATCTGGTGTAGCAGCTACAGTTGATTGTAATTCTCGCTATGTTTATTTAGATCCTTATGAGGGAGCTAAGGCGGTGGTAGCTGAAGCTGCAAGAAATCTAAGTTGTGTGGGTGCTGAACCTTTAGCGGTGACTGATAATCTGAATTTTGGCAGTCCTGAAAAACCTATCGGTTATTGGCAGTTAGCATCAGCTTGTAAAGGATTAAGTGAAGGATGTCAGGAGTTGGGAACACCTGTTACGGGTGGCAATGTTTCTTTGTATAATGAAACTTTTGACTCTCAGGGAAATACCCAGCCTATTTATCCGACTCCTGTAGTGGGAATGGTTGGTTTAATTGAGGATTTGGATAAAATTTGCGGACAGGGTTGGAAAAATCCAGGTGATGTAATTTACCTTTTAGGTTTACCAATTCAATCCAAAATCGTTCGACTGAGCGAAGTCGAAGTCCAAAATCTAAAATCTAAAATCGAATTAGGAGCTTCTGAATATTTAGCAACGATTCATAATACAATAGCTGGTAAACCGCCAAGGGTTAATTTTGATTTAGAACGGAAAGTACAAAGCGTGTGTCGTTATGGTATCCGTTCTGGATGGGTAAATTCTGCCCATGATACTGCTGAAGGTGGTTTAATTGTAGCTCTGGCGGAATGTTGTTTAAGTGGAAAGTTGGGAGCAGAATTAAATTTAGGTATTTCTGTAAACTCTGATTTTCGCTTTGATGAAGTGTTGTTTGGTGAAGGTGGTGCGAGAATTTTAGTCTCTGTGAGTGTGGAAAATCAGGAAATTTGGGAATCCTATTTACAGGAACATTTAGGAGAAAATTGGCAAAAATTAGGTATTGTTGCTAACTTGGAAACAGGGTTAACAGTGACTACTGCTGATAACCAAGAAGTTATTAAAGTTAGCATTGAGGATATGAGCAACGTTTACGATCAGGCGATCGCCCAACGTCTCGCTCTCTATGCCAATACATAAACCGCATCAATGTCAAGGATAAGCCATGAAAATTTACAATTCATCCCCCATCCTTGACCAATTTACGGTACTGTTTTAATGGATGGTTAAAGATTTATTAAGAGGCAGTAAGAAGGTGACAGGTGACAGGTGACAGGTGACAGTAGGAAGTTTACCAATTACCAATCACCAATTACCCATTACCAATTACCAATCACCAGTTACCAGGAGCAAAAACCGGCATGATTCCCCAACATTCTATCACTTCTGATCAATCCATAAATATTAGTGAAATTAGTGAAAACGCTTGTGATAAACCAGAAGAAGCGTGTGGTGTTTTTGGTATCTATGCACCAGAACAAGATGTAGCAAAAATGGCATACTTTGGATTATATGCCCTGCAACATCGGGGTCAAGAATCTGCTGGTATTGCTACCTTTAATGGACATTATGTACACCAGCATAAAGATATGGGGCTGGTTTCTCAAGTATTTAATGAAACTATTTTAGAAGAATTAGTCGGTAATATTGCAGTTGGCCATAACCGTTATTCTACTACTGGTTCTAGTCGCAAAGTTAACGCTCAACCCGCAGTTATCTCAACCCGTTTAGGTCATTTGGCTTTAGCACACAATGGTAATTTAGTCAATACCATACAATTGCGGGAAGAATTACTCAAGAGTAATGTTCATTTGCTGACAACCACCGATTCAGAAATGATTGCTTATGCGATCGCTGAAGAAGTCAATGCTGGTACAGACTGGTTAGAAGGTGCAATTCGTGCGCTTCACCGTTGTCAAGGTGCATTTAGTTTAGTCATTGGTACACCCGATGGTATCATGGCAGCGAGAGATCCTAACGGTATTCGTCCCCTAGTCATTGGGACTTTAGATAGTGATCCCGTGCGTTACGTTCTCGCTTCCGAAACCTGCGGTTTAGATATTATCGGTGCTGAATATCTGCGCGATGTCGAACCAGGAGAGTTAGTTTGGATCACAGAAAAAGGTTTAACATCACACCGATGGAATCAACAACCCCAGCGCAAGTTGTGTATCTTTGAAATGATCTACTTTGCTCGTCCTGATAGCGTCATGCACCATGAAACATTATATAGCTATCGGATGCGATTAGGACGGAGATTAGCGGAAGAATCACCCATAGAAGCAGATATAGTATTTGGTGTACCTGATTCTGGTATACCTGCGGCCATTGGTTTTTCCCAAGCATCAGGGGTAGCTTATGGTGAAGGTTTGATTAAAAATCGCTACGTCGGTAGAACATTTATTCAACCTACCCAAAGTATGCGCGAATCAGGGATTAAGATGAAATTGAACCCACTGAAAGATGTATTATATGGTAAGCGAGTGGTAATAATTGATGATTCTATCGTCCGGGGAACTACTAGCCGCAAACTCGTTAAAGCATTGCGTGAAGCAGGTGCATCGGAAGTACACATGAGAATATCTTCCCCACCTGTCACCCATCCTTGCTTTTATGGGATTGATACAGATACCCAAGATCAACTAATTGCCGCTAAAATGTCAGTAGCAGACATAGCCAAGAAATTAGAAGTTGATACCCTTGCTTATTTAAGCTGGGAAGGAATGTTAGAAACAACCAGGGAAGATACAAATAGTTTTTGTTCTGCTTGTTTTACAGGAGATTATCCTGTAGCTATTCCTGAACAGGTGAAGCGTTCTAAATTGATTTTGGAAAAAGCAACAGTTTAGAATATCAGACCCCCGACTTTTATAGATCAGTTAATTTTAGAAGTCGGGGATATAAATACATTTACAGAATTTCGATTTTGTCTGAATCAGGATAACCAGGATGAGAGGATTTACAGGATTATATTTAAAATTAATATTGAAAATTAATATTTAAAATTATTTGTAAATTAAAATTCTTTGGCTTTTTTCTCAGCTTCTAAACGATGAATTTCTGGAACTTCGGGTAAGGTGAGGGTAAATTTTATTTCTGTTGCAGCCATTTTTTTATTATTCCTCAATTTTGGGAAATATTTTTATATAATAATATCGCATTTCTATCATTTTGCCTGAATCAGACAAAAAACACTTGACAAAATCACCGCACTTGACATATATTAATATAATGGAAATCCGTGTCGCCCATATATAACGTCTTTTCAACTTATCCATTATGTGGTAAAGGTGGAATTTGAAACTCGTTAAACAAAAAAATATTATAGGATGAAGTTGCTAAAGCCTTAACTAACTTCTTATCTAGCGTTAACAAAGTAGCATTCTTATGTTTTGAAAGTGCAACATAAGAAGCATCGTAAGCAGAAATATTGTAATTTAAGGCGATATTAACTGCATCATCCATCAAGTTTGCTGTCGAAACAACTTGTAATTGTAAATTTTTCAGAGTAGCTAAATCTGCCTGTACCTCAGCAGAAGTATACATATTTGCACGTACATATTTCAAGAAAACATTTGTACATTCTATGTAAAATAAGTCTGGAACAAAAATTTCTGTTTCTGGATAAGCAAGGTGAGTAAACAGTTCAATAACTTTAGGACTGAGTGAATCTGCAATAAAATATTTAATGCACACACTGGTATCTAATACACATTTCAAAGTAGTAGTCATCTGTCTCTATCTTCTCTAATCATTTCTGTACTATCTGGTAGTCCAAAATCCGCAGGGTTTAAGCGCCGACGATTGCGACTTTCCTCTATGACTTTTAGCACATTTTCACGGCGTTGAGCTTCTATTTGTTGTTTTTTTATCTGTAAAGCGTTCTGTAATAGTGCCACAACTTGAGATTCTACGGAATCGTTTTCAGATTCAGCTAATTTTTGCAGTTCTTTGTATAAATTATCAGGTAGAGTGATAACATTAAGATTATTCATGGGTGAAACTCTCAAAGACTTTTATAGAGATTTCAATTATTATGATCATAACATAAATTGTCAGAATCAGGATTTTCAGGATTTGAAGATTAACAGGATTTTTATTTGATAATTTATCAGATTATTTAAAAATCATGGAAAAATTACATCTTTTAAAAATTATCTACATCATTATTTATAGAACATCTAAAAAATCCTCACATCCTCAAAATCAAACTTTCAATCACATCCTGAAAATCCTTAAATCCTGGATATCCTGATTCTGACAAATAAGATTTTATTTCGCGCAAAGTCGCTAAGAAGCAAAGACGCTAAGAAGAAAAGGAGGATGTTTTTTGTTTCATCCCTTCTCAGGTTTTTACTGAAAATTAAATCCTGAAAATCCTTAATAAAAAGTACAGCGCAATATCTGTCACCCAAAATCATTTTACTGCCACAACGTTGACAGAAAATAGTCCCTGATGGGTTTTGCTGTAGACAGTCGGAGTTGAGACACTGACTCATAGATGCAGGTGGGTAATTAGGGTTTGCTGAAAAAGTTATCTGTGAAGGACCAGTGACAGGTGACAGGTGACAGTTTCAAGAGTTGGATAGGAACGATTTTTTCTTTAAGTAGGAATTAAGTGCAAGGTTTTTCAGTTGCCACCTCATAAAAGCTTGCACTTTTTGAAAGTCAAAATACCTAAAACCCTTTACCTGTAAAGTTTTCAGATTTATTCAGCAAACCCTAATTATAGCAGTAATTATAACTACATTTTATCTGATCTGCAATTTAGACAATCAAAGTCTTTCTTATTACTCTCACCTGTCACCTACTATTTGAACTCCGTACAAAAAAGCGTTACCCTAAGCACAGGACATAATTCCAAAATCAAAAACCCAAAATCAAAAATCAAAAATCAAATGACTTCTACAACTCAAATCCAAGCATTAGACGTACCTACAGCTATATTACAACGTCGTTCTATCAAAACCTTTAAACCAGATCCCATTTCCCCAGAAATGCTTAAACAACTGGTAGAACTAACTGTAGCTGCACCCAGTAGTTTTAACACCCAATCTTGGAGAATAGTTTTAGTTAAAGATGAAACCCAAAAAGCTGCATTATGTGAAGCATCTTGGAATCAAAAACAAATCATTCAAGCACCTGTAACCTTTGTATTTGCTGCTGATGCAACTGCTGGAGAACAAGATTTAACACCCATTTTAGAACAGGGATTAAAAACCGGTGCTTGGAATGAGGGAACAGTTAATTATTTTAGAAATGCTATTCCCCAATTTCAAGAAGCTTTAGGAGATAAGCGTCGGGAATATGCTATTAAAGATGCCATGATAGCTGCTACAAATTTAGTATTAGCAGCAGAAAGTTTGGGTTTATCTACCTGTTTTATGAATGGTTGGATTGAAGATAAAGTTAAAGCCGTGATTGGTGCAGAGAATAACCCAGATATAGGTATTGCAGTGGTTGTACCTGTGGGTTATGCAGCCGAACCCCGTTTAAATCCTGGTCGTCTACCGTTATCTGCTAATGTATTTGTGGATAAAATAGACAACCCATATCAAGGTTAATTAGACATCTCTAATTAGACATTTCAAAAAGTAGGGACAATTCATGAATTGTCCTTACTCAATTATGTTGTAAAAACTCAATCTTAGGCAATAAAGGATCATTAACTACTCCCACACCAGCAAAACCCCAACGTTTTAATAAACTTCCTATTTGTGTACCAGGAATAGACTCTACAGCTAAACGATTTGCTAAATCAGCAGCATGAGCATTTAAATAACTGAGTGCTTCAAAATCTTCTTTGAATAATAATAAATATCCTGATCTATCATCATCAACTTTTGCAGTGAGATATTTACCATCTGTTTTTGACCGAATAATATAATAAACCTGAGAAAGCATAATATTGGTGATTGGTGATTGGGTAGAATTAACTAATGACTCCTGACTTCTGTACGGGCGAAGCATTCGGGCGATCAATTATCAATTTTATGAAAAGCCTATTTTCCGAATGTTTCGCCCCTACGACTCCTGACTCCTGACTAATTCAAATCCTCTAATTTAATTCTTGGATCAGCAGCTTTTAACATTAAATCAGCAATTAAATTTCCTAGAATTAATAAAACCGCACTCATCACTAAACTAGCCATGACTAAATATTCATCTTTTGCCAAAACAGCTTGTAAAGTTAATTTACCCAAACCAGGCCAGTTAAAGAAGTTTTCTGTAATAAATGCACCACTTAATAAACTTGCTAATTCAAATCCTAACAAAGTAATTAAAGGGTTAATAGCATTCCGCAAAGCATGAACATAAATAACACGGTTTTCTGGTAATCCTTTAGCACGAGCAGTTTGAATATAATCTTGCCGCAAAACATCCAATAATTGACCACGCATGATTCTTTGTAAACCAGCAAAACTGGTAATACTTAACGCAATCAAAGGTAAAATCATGTGCCAACCGATATCTAAGATTTTTCCGAACCATGTCAGTTCACCATGATCAATGCTAGTCATGTTACCCACAGGAAACAATGGGGTAGTGACTTGAGCAAAGAATAATAAAAATAAAGCAGTGATAAAACTAGGAACACCCTGTCCAGCGTAACTTAAAACCTGTAAAATTTTGTCCGTGGGGCGATTTTGTTTAACCGCAGCGAGGATACCCAGAGGAATAGCGATCGCCCAAGTTGTAAATAAAGAAGCGATCGCTAACAACAAAGTCGCTGGTACTCTCTCCCACAACAAAGACGACACAGAACGCTGATAAACAAAACTTGTCCCAAAATCACCCTGAGTAACAATTTGTCTCAACCATAGCCAAAATTGCTCAGACCAAGACTTATCCAAACCAAACTGTTGTTTAATTTCTTCAATCCGTTCTGGTGAAATCTTAGAATTGTGTATCAATGTAAGTAAAAAAGTACCTGGTGACAATTTCATCACAAAAAACGACAACGCAGAAGCTAGAAAAATAGTTAACAAAGCCTGTAGCAGTCGTTTTATGACATAAATAAAAGTTTCATCTGTGATTAGCTTAATCAGCCAATCTCGACCAGTTTCTAAAGCAATTTTTGTATTAGTCATTAGTTGTTAGTTGTTAGTTGTTAGTCATTAGTTATTAGTTATTAGTCATTAGTCATTATTTTATTTATCCTCCTAATCACCAATCACCAATCACCTAATATTCCACCAAAGAAATAATTGGTACATCCGGTAAATACTTGCGTCCTTGCAAATCCCGTAGCTCGATGATAAACCCAAAACCCACAAGTTCACAGCCAATCTTCTGTACCAACGTAGCTGTTGCACTTGCAGTTCCACCTGTAGCAATTAAATCATCTACAATCAACACCCTACTACCTGGATGTAAAGCATCCTGATGTACCTCCAAGCAATCTGTACCATACTCTAGTTCATAATCAATTCTGTGAACTGCTGCGGGTAACTTGCCTTTTTTGCGAACCGGAATAAAACCAGATCCCAATTTATAAGCCAGAGGTGCGCCAAAAATGAAACCCCTTGATTCCATACCCACAATGCAATCAACTGGGATTTCAAGTTCAATACATTTTTGTGCTAAAAAGTCAATAGTGTAGCGCAAACCTTCTGGATTACGCAGTAGAGTGGTAATATCCCGAAATACAATTCCAGGCTTAGGAAAATCTGGTATGTCACGAATCAGAGATTTTAAATCCATAGTATTCAGTAGTAACAGGGAATAGAAAATAGGGAATAGTAAGAATTTAGTTTTTACCCAGTCACCAGTCACCAGTCACCAATCACCAGTCACCAGTCACCAATTCCCTGAAAAATCGTACACTATTATGTCATCTCCTGAAGGTTATTGCTGTATGTTTCGTCAATCATTGACAATAACTAAGAATTTAACCCAAGCTAGAGATGTATTTGTACCGTTAAACTAGGTAGGTTAGTAAACTGATGCTTTAAAAGTTTCATTAGAATATACGGTAATCTTGGTATAACAAGAGTAAGTATTGTATATATTAAGATGCTTATCCATAAGCACAAAACCTGAGTTCTGGTTTAGCTATCTATCTTAAATAGTGTTTAATGTTGTTTTACTCATCTCACTCAGTCTGTTGGCATAACACAAGGTATTTTAGAGCATGAATGTCTCCGCAAGCGTAAAGTCATTGAATGATCCAACTCCTGAGTCCATGCCGATGATACTGGACACATTACCAGATCCAGCCATAGGACCCAAGGGCTGCCCCCGCAGAACCACAGTAGAAATAGACCTGATGTTACTGGCAATTGAAGCTTTAGAATTGGGTGGTTCTGAAGCCATCCTCGCTTTTGCCCAAGAACTAGACCTGACAGGAATTGTCAAAAACCGAGTAAACCTCTGGCGAATGCGTGCTTCTAACCCTCTACGAAGAGCGCACACCCGTCGTCCCCTGACAGTCATGGAAGCAAAAGCTTTAGTAGTAATTGCTTGCTACATAGCGCGGCGGTTAACAGTTGTCATCCGGCAGTTGCTCATGATATATCAGCAATTATCAGAAAAGCAGATTCCACTAGAGCAAAATTTAAGACTAGCTAATTATCTAGAACGGTTTAGAGCGCATTTTAAAAGCCGCATGAATGCCAGACGTTCTGTTTTACTAACATTAAACTCAGACGAAAAATTAGATGAACTGGCTATAGACTTATTAGCAAAATTACTATTCTGCACAGGTACAGCTGGAATGCAGCGTTTTTGGATTTCTCTTTTTGATGGTGAAGTAGAATGAATATTCAACGTAAGTACAGTTTACCTAATTGCACACTGCTCTTAGAAGGGTTAAGTGATGTCGCCCCCACAACCCAATTTCAAGAACTGCGTCCAGAATTATCTATATTGGTGAATGCAGAATGCTATTTATCTGGTCATAGTCAACCTATAGCCGGAGGCCGGGAATTTTTTGAAAGCTTAGTCAGGGCAGTAAGCGCCTATGCCCAAGAATTTTTAAGTAATGTACCCAATCCCCAAGCACACAACGGTGACTCAGAGTTAGTCGAGTTACAAAAAATTGATAGCAACAGACACAAGTTAATTGTACATTCAGAAATTACTGGTGATAGTTTGCAATCTCAATCAAACGAACTGCCTCAGCCATCTATTCAAATTGATTTGAATACAGTGCAATTATTTGATTTAGTCGAGGCTGTAGACCAGTTTTTTGCTGATACCCAAACCTTACCAGAGTTAACACTAGAACTACAACCAGTCACAAGACGCTATGGGGGTACTAGTCAAGCTGTATTAAAACAAGCAGTACCAGCAACTGTAGGAGTATCGAGTTTAGCAGTAGCAGCGATAGCCTTTAGCTTAATTCCTCCCCCCCAGGTACGTCCACCCGAACCGAAACAAGAAGAACAAACCAGCACTGCAACACCCACTGCCACACCTACAGGTGAAGCATCACCCACAGACTCACCCACACAAACAGCATCACCTACGGACTCACCTACACCGATTATTAAAGATTTAGAAGCACTTCTAAATACAGTTCCAGAAATTACTGACCCCTCCCAGCTACGAGCATTGAATCGCCAAGTGTATAACCAAATTCATCCTGTCTGGGAGAATCGTTCGGAAATTACAGAAGATTTAGTCTATCGTTTAGGTGTGGCTGGTGATGGCAGTATTATTGGTTATAAAGCTGTTAACAAAAATGCCAATGATGCAATAGAAAAAACTCCACTGCCAAAATTACTCTACAATCCTGCTAACGGCAATGTCACCAACGAACCCATTGCTCAATTTCGAGTAGTTTTTACTAGACAAGGTGTCTTAGAAGTTAGTCCTTGGTTGGGATATACCAGAACACCAGATGTCATCGGTGAAAAAATCACTGATTCTAGTACAGTCAAAGACTTAAATCAAAAGCTTTATAATACAATTCGCCAAAATTGGAGCGTCACACCTACCTTTAACAGAGAATTGAGATATCGGGTAGCGGTCAACAAAATAGGTGTCATCGCTGACTATGAACCACTTAATCAAGTCGCCTTTGACTATTTTCGGGAAACACCCTTACCACAAATGTTTCAATCTGTCTACGGGTCAAATCAAGCTGCTCCCAACAATAAAGAACCTCTTGCCCACTTCCAAGTAGTCTTCAAATCTAACGGTACTCTGGAAGTCACTCCTTGGGATGGATATAGGTAACTGGTGACTGGTGACTGGTGACTGGTGACTGGTGACTGGTGACTGGTGACTGGGAGGATGAATAACCTAATTGCCAATTACCAATTACCAATTACCCATTACCAATTACCAATTACCCATTACCAATTTATTTGGCGATTTTCCGCATATAATTCCCCCATAACTGAGCTGCTTGACCACTGCTACCAGATGTGGGGGAATTATTATCATTTCCTAGCCAAATACCTGTTACAAGTTGCCGACTGGGAATAAAACCAATAAACCATAAGTCAACGTTTTTATCTGTTGTTCCAGTTTTACCCGCTTCTTCTCCCAGTCCAATAGATGCACCACGACCAGTACCACTGGAAACTACCCTCTGCATCATATCGGTCATTGTATTGGCGATACTTGTTTTTAGCACTCGCTGATTACTCTCTCGATCTTGATCGTAGGAATAGATAACACGGCAGGTCTTTAAATCATTGCGATCTTCACAATCGCTACTGTCTAAAATCCTGCTAATAGCATGGGGGCGATTCCACACACCACGATTACTAATAGCACCAAAAGCACCGGTCATTTCTAAAACGTTGACTACACTTTGACCCAAGACTAAACCAGGAACAGCTTCCAGTGAGGATTTGACTCCTAAACGCTGCGCCATTTCTACAACTTTATTTAATCCTACTTCTCTGGCAATTCTTAAAGCAATAGGGTTTTCTGAAAGTGCCAAACTTGTGGCTACATCTAAACTACCACCACCAGAGCGGCAGGGTCTGTAGGTAAAGCCACCCCAAGGTACAGCGGAGCAAGAATAGGTTCTTGATGTTGGTATTCCTTGTTCTAAAGCCGCAGCGTAAGCAAAAATTTTGAAGGTAGAACCCGGTTGTCTTTGAGCTTGTACCGCCCGATTAAATTGACTTTTTTTGTAATCAGTCCCTCCTACCATTGCTAAGATGCTGCCAGTTTTCGCGTCTAATGTAACAAGCGCACCTTGGGAAAATCGCAGGTTTGACCCGACGTTACTCACAGAATTTCGCAGGGCTGTTTCTGCCTGGGCTTGCATTGCCGGATCTAACTGGGTTTCGATGATATAGTTACCCTCTCTTGCTGCGCCCTCTCCTAATATTGATTCCAGTTCTTGAAAGACGTAATTATAAAAGTAAGGGGCAATAGTCTGAGCTTGTCTTTCGCAAACTTTAGGACTAACTTGCACTGTAGAACGTCTGGCACGGTTGGCATCTTCGACGCTAATTTTGCCCATGTCCAGCATCCGCCTAATTACACGATTGCGGTAATCTGCTGCGTCCAGTTTTCTTGGACCATCTCCACAAAAATTAAAGGCGTTGGGTGCGGGTAAAATTGCTACTAGGGTCGCTGCTTCTGCTAATGTTAATTCTTTGGCTGATTTTTCAAAGTAATATTTAGCCGCATCTTCAAAGCCCGAAGTATCACCACCTAAAAATACTCTGTTGAGGTAAGTCAGTAAAATTTCATCTTTGCTGTAAAAGGTTTCTAACTTCAGGGAGACAATAGCTTCACGCACTTTCCGCCCCAAGGAATCTTGTCTACCTACATAATCGCGGAATAAACTGCGGGCAAGTTGTTGAGTAACTGTACTTGCTCCCTGTTGTACGTCACCGCTACGACTATTGATTAATACGGCTCGCAAAATCCCTAAAGGATCAACTCCAAAGTGCCAGTAATAACGACTATCTTCAGAAGCGACTACCGCAGCAGGTAGGTAAGGACCAAATTCTGATAACTGTTTTAAGTCTACGTGAGCGATGTTCCGTGGTTCTCGTAGGGGTGTAGAACCATCACGGGCATAAATGACTACCGGGGCGCTGGTGGCTGTAGGTAGGGGTCTAACGGAAAATTTTGTCCATTCTAAGCCAATAGCTAGGGCAAATAAGGCGCTGACACTCCCAACACCATAAAATGCCCATGTTCCTGCTTTGATATACCAGGGAGGCGGATCGAAGTATTGCAAACGCACTGAAGCAGCAAGTTCTGGGGGACCCAAGGTGAAAACGTCACCATGACGCAGTTCTAGGGATGTAACTCTGCGCTTGCCAATATAAATGCCATTGGTGGAATTTTCATCTTTGATGGTGAAAACTGGTGTTCTTTGGCTGGAATCACGCGACAGGGACAGGTGAATCTGGCTGACTACTGGGTTGCGGACGACGATATCGCAGGATTTGGAACTGCGACCAAGTATATAGCGATCGCCCAATAGGGGATATATTTCCGCTTTGTCCGCTCCCGCATCCTGCACCCAGATTTCCGGTACTTTGGCATTTGGCTTGAGCGCCAGTTTGGAAAAATCTACCCTGGCTTGAATTGTATTTACTGCTTGCGTCAGTTGACCAAGTAAGGTTTGCGGCTTTTGCGGCGGTTGCGGGGAACTCATCGGCTATATCACATCACGGCTGTTGGTGAAGACAGAATCGCACGGATCGCAATTTTAATGCTAGTCTTACACCATTTTACTCAAAAGCCAGAAATAAATTGGCTGTACTGAATTTAAAGGTATTCAAGTAAACCTTTTGATGGATTGGCAAGTAAAATTAACTTGTAATCTTTGTCACTGCTTTCTACATCACAAATTTGTTGCTTGGAGATAAAATGCTGATTTTATCGAATAAAGCCAGCGGTACAAGTTCAAATACAATCTTTCTCTGTGTATTCCTTAAAACTTCTATTCAATTGACAAAATATTTAAATTTTACTTTTGTCAAAGGCTCTTAGCATTATTCAAGAAATTTTACATCTTCCTTGCGACTGATTTTGTCCCATCAAGAGTTTGATTTAATTAGCGCAGTGTTCCGTTGACCTTGAGGTTAATTTCAGAATGAAGGGAAAATCTCTGACCCTGATTGGTACCGCCATGACTTTGGCGCTTACTGGTAACGCTGCTATGGCTCAATCAAGTGAATCTTTGTTGGTAGAATCAAGTGACTCCTCTATGGGTACAGCGGCGGAAATTAAGATGTCACCAGAAGGAATGGAAATTCTCTGCCAACGTTTCCCGCTTAACTCACGTTGTCCAGGTGGGATACCACTTGATAGGAATTTTCTGAGTCCTGTTTCATCACCAGAAACTAATCTACAAACTAATCCAGAAACTAATCCAGAAACTAATCTACAAACTAATCCAGAAACTAATTCTATTGAGAGCAATACCGACTTAAATACTACCACAGTACCAGTTACACCAACTAGCCCAAATCCTGATAATTCCAACCAATTGACTCCTGTTCCAGAAAGCTCTCCTGTAACAGAGTTTTCTAGCCCAGAGCAAGTTCCTGTGAATATTCTACCACAAACTGCCCCTTCTGGTACTTAAATCTGAATCTTTTAACTCAAATTTCTACTCCTTAAAGAACAACTTTCGCTACATTTATTTATTTGTTCGATCAGGGGATTTTGTACAAGTTTGCATCAACAAAAAATAGTCTCTATCACTAAACAGCGGATTTTTCAATGTCAAGAAAACGCTGGTATTGGCGATAGAGATATTTCAACAATTGACAATTGACAATGGACAATTATCAATTATCAATTGTTATCGTATTCTGTGATGAGAATTTGGTGTTTTTTGGAAAGATGCAATTAACAAACAAACAATACCAATACTAATACAAGAATCAGCCAGATTAAAGACTGCAAAGTTGATGAGGCGAAAATCGAGAAAATCAACGACGTAGCCTAAAGCAAATCTATCAATACCATTACCCATAGCTCCACCTAAAATTAAACCATAACCTAACTGTTCCCAAAAACTTAATACTGGTCCCCAGGATGCGATCGCTATCAACACTAAACTCACTCCCAAGGATAACCAGCGCAACCATTCTACTTTTCCACTTAAAATACTAAAAGCAGCCCCAGTGTTGGTGAGATATGTAAAGTGAAATATTCCTGGTAGCAGTGGTAATGTTTCTCCTAACTCAAAGGTTTTTACTACCCATAATTTTGTTAATTGGTCTACCACAAAAGCAACGAAAGCAGCAATCCAAAAAAGTCGATTTTTTAAACGCATGGTAAATTTTTCAGGAGTCAGGAGGCAGAAGGCAAAAGTCAGAAGGCAAAAGTCAGAAGGCAAAAGGCAGAAGGCAAAAGGCAGAAGGCAAAAGTCAGGAGGTAAATATTTCTTCTCCCCATCTCCCCATCTCCCTGTTCCCTTATTCTATGTAACTCTTAATTGACTAATAAAACATGATATGTCGTAGTACATAAGCTATGATGGTGACAGCGCAGACTACAGCTAGTTGACCTGGAAGTGAAAACCAAGAATATTTGAGGATAGCTTGCATTAAAGGTAGATATTCTGCACCTCTCCAGGGAAAAAGATAACTGATCATTAAATAGGCAATACCGCATAAGTGGACGGTTAACAAGCCGCAAAGGCAACTAAAAGCCAGGGTTTCTAAACGAGGTCTGGCTTTAAAGGCAAAATAGCCGCAAATCCAAGCTCCTGGAATAAAACCGAGCAAATAGCCAAACTGAGATAGTTTAACATATCCTATACCGCCTCCTTCGGCAAATACAGGCAATAATGTTAATCCCATCACTAAATAAGCAATCTGGGAAAGCGCACCAGCATTTTTACCTCCTAAACAACCTACCAACAGCACTGCACCAACTTGATAGCTGACACCTAAAGAAAAAGTTTTAATTCCTTGCTGACTCCAACTCCAAGGTAAGGTAGTACCATAGGCTTCTAGGAACGTGCCACCCATTGTTAGGAGTAAGCCAATCATGGACCATAGTAATTGATTGGAAGCAGCAAACATTGATCAGGCAATAGGGAATAGCCCAAAGGTAACACTAACAGCAACCAGTATATGTAAAAATTGCAAATGTAACCAATCAAGTAAGAATTCAGGAGTCAGTAGTCAGGAGTCAGTAGTCAGTAGTCAGGAATCAGGAGTCAGAATATTTGTTTGCAGAAGTAACTTACAGGAGCAAGTTTTTCAATATTTTTCCTGAAATTATCTTTAATTACAGTATAATTTGTATCACTATTAGTAACAACTATCAGATAAATTTTGGACATTGATCAGGAAAACAGAAAATTTGTGGTTTGTTAACCTTTTGTTTACCTGAGATTAAATATTTAGAGGTATGTTAGAGGCGCTTCTCTGATTATGGCAACTTACAAAATTTAGACAACAATGCTATTACGCAAAATTTCTGTTAAAAATAATCGCCTCAAAACCGCTATTTCCGTAGTAGCACTAGCATTGGGTGTAGCGGCTTGTGGGGCAGATTCTAGCCCAAACAACACTGCTAATACTGATAATTCAGGCAATACTGAAAATACTGCTGCCACTACCTCTGGTAAAAATTTGGATTTAGGTGGAGATGTTACATTGACAGGTGCTGGTGCATCTTTTCCTGCTCCACTTTACCAAACTTGGTTTACTGAATTGAACAAAAAATATCCGAGTTTAAAAGTTAACTATCAGTCAGTGGGTAGTGGTGCTGGAGTTGAACAGTTTACCAAAGGTACTGTAGACTTTGGTGCTAGTGATGTGGCCATGAAGGATGAGGAAATCGCCAAAATACCAGCAGATAAAGGGGTAATGATGCTGCCTGTAACTGCTGGTAGCATTGTCCTGGCTTATAACCTGCCAGATGTTCCTGAACTGAAACTACCACGAACCGTATATACTGATATTCTACTAGGTAAAATCAAAACCTGGAATGATCCAGCGATCGCCAAAGCTAATCCTGATGCTAAGTTACCAAACCAACCCATAACTGTCATCCATCGTGCTGATGGTAGTGGAACTACAGGTGTATTTACCAAACATCTCAGTGCTATTAGTCCAGAGTGGAAAGAAAAAGTTGGTGAAGGAAAAAGTGTAAAATGGCCAGTGGGCGTTGGTGGTAAGGGTAATGAAGGTGTCACTGCCCAGATCCAACAAACTCAAGGTGCTATTGGTTACGTAGAGTACGGCTACGCTAAACAAAGTAATTTAAAAACTGCGGCTCTGGAAAATAAAAGTGGTAAATTGATTACTGCTAACGAGGAATCAGCATCTAAAACTTTAGAAGCTGTAACCTTACCAGAAAATCTCCGCGCCTTTATTTCTGATCCAGAAGGTGCAGATTCTTACCCCATTGTCACTTATACTTGGATTCTGGCTTATAAAAAGTATCCTGATGCAGCTAAAGCGAAAGCAATGGAAGCGGCTATCGAGTATGCTTTGACTGATGGACAAAAGCTGGCTGGTGAACTAGGTTATGTGCCTTTACCAGCAAATGTGGTGACTAAGGTCGCTGCTGCTGCTGATGCCATAAGTCCTGATTATAAAATTGCTGTTGGTGACTCCACCAATGCGAGTAAGTAATTTCACTCTTCCGTCTATGCTCAAGATATTCAATCATTGAATTATCAAATCAGTTGGGATCCCTGATTCTTTAGTATTAAATGCCAAAAGGTAACGAAATGATAATTTCATTTATAGCCACCCCCAAGGTTATCACCGCAAGCATTTGACTTGTGACTTTTGACTTTTATTTGGTTCCCCTCACATTTTTTCCGATTTTCTTTCTAGAGTCAGTATTCATGAATACAAATTTTCAGAATCTGTCATTAGCTGTTAAACAACGCTCGGAACTTGATAAATCTCTAGATAGGGGCTTTATTTGGTTGACAAGGATTTTTGCTCTGGCGATCGCTGGTATTCTCCTGTGGATAGCGTTGCAAGTCGCTTCTAGTGCTTGGCCTGCTATCCAAGAATTTGGATTGGGCTTTTTACTTCAAAGCAGTTGGAACCCAGTTAATGATAACTATGGAGTTTTACCAGCAATTTATGGAACTCTGATGAGTTCTTTTATTGGCTTGTTGTTAGCAGTACCCATTGGCGTGGGTACGGCGATTTTATTAAGTGAGAATTTTCTCCCATCTCAGGTGCGGCTGGTTTTAGTATTTTTAGTAGAATTACTAGCTGCTATTCCTAGTGTTGTCTATGGAGTATGGGGAATTTTTGTTTTAATCCCGATTTTAAATGATCTGGGTAAATGGTTACATAGTTCTTTAGGTTGGATACCCTTTTTTAGTTCTACGCCTACAGGTCCGGGGATGTTACCCGCAGGAGTGATTTTAGCAATTATGACTTTGCCGATTATCACTGCTATCTCCCGTGATGCTTTAATTTCCCTTCCCCCTAGTTTACGTCAAGCAGCTTTAGGACTGGGTGCAACTCGTTGGGAAACTATTTTTCAAGTCCTGATTCCTGCTGCATTTTCCGGTATTGTCAGTGCTGTGATGTTAGCACTTGGCCGAGCAATGGGTGAAACAATGGCTGTCACCATGTTAATTGGTAATTCTAACAATATTAATATTTCTTTGTTAGCTCCTTCTAATACCATTTCTTCACTACTAGCAAATCAATTTTCTGAAGCCAGCGGTCTGCAAGTTTCGGCTTTGATGTACGCTGCTTTAGTGTTGTTTTTACTGACGTTGTTAGTTAATATTCTGGCAGAGTTTATTGTTCTTCGGGTTAAAAAATTTTAGTTGCAGCAGCAATCAGAACGATTATGAAAAAATGCAGATGAACATTTAAAATTATGCACGTTTTTTCATACTAATTCGGTTTCTGATTGCTAGTTATATATACAAGCAAAAATGACTTTTTGTAGAGTCAATCCAAAATCTAAAATCCAAAATCTAAAATAGAATGACTTCTCTATTTCCCCAAAATAGCCTGACTCGCTCCCCTACTTCTCCCCGCACTTTATTTAACATGGTGATGACAGTAGTAGCGTTTATCTGTGGAGCATTGGCGCTATTTCCTTTGTTGGCTGTACTTTCTTATGTATTGTTTAAAGGCTTCAGCAGTCTCAGCTTTGATGTGTTTACCCAACTACCACCAGCACCTTTCAGAAAAGGGGGTGGTTTCGGTAATGCCATTTTGGGAACTTTGCTGATGGTGGGTATTGGTGCTATCATCAGTATTCCTACTGGAGTATTAGCAGCTATTTATTTAACGGAATTTAGTAATGGGAAAATTGCTCGATGGGTACGCTTTGCTACTAATGTTTTGAGTGGTGTTCCCTCAATTATTGCAGGTGTGTTTGCATACTCGATTGTAGTTCTGACATTGACAAATCTGAAGTTAGGCTCTTACTCAGCTTTGGGTGGTGGGTTTGCGTTGGCAATTTTAATGTTACCAATTATTGTCCGTACAACTGATGAAGCTTTACAGCTTGTACCCCAGGATTTACGACAAGCATCTTTGGGGTTAGGCGCAACTAACTTTCAAACAGTTATACAAGTTGTTGTACCAGCAGCTTTACCAGCTATTGTAACTGGTTCGACTTTGGCGATCGCCAGAGCATCGGGAGAAACAGCACCATTATTGTTTACTGCTCTCTTTTCTTCTTTTTGGCCTGATGGTTTACTCAAACCTACCGCTTCTTTAGCTGTTTTAGTTTACAACTTCGCTATTTCACCTTTCCAAAATTGGCAGTCTCTAGCTTGGGCTGCTTCTTTAATTTTGGTCTTGATGGTTCTGATTACAAGTATTATCGCTCGCTGGGCAACTAGACAGAAAGCTTAACAAAAGATCATAAACATTATGCCTACTTTACAACCTAACTCTAAAATATCTATGACTACTAACCCTAGTACAATCAACGATGCTAACGTTGTGTTACGTACAGAAAACCTCAATATTTATTACGGTAACTTCCTAGCTGTACAAAATATTTGGTTAGATATTCCCAAAAATCAAGTTACCGCTTTTATTGGTCCTTCTGGTTGTGGTAAAAGTACATTACTACGTTGCTATAATCGTCTGAATGATTTAATTGACTCATTTCGTGCAGAAGGCAAAGTTTATTTTGACAATAAGAATTTGTATGCACCTGACATTGATCCAGTAGAAGTGCGTCGTCGCATCGGGATGGTGTTTCAACGACCAAACCCTTTTCCAAAATCAATTAAAGAAAATATTGCTTTTGGCGCGAGAATTAACGGCTACAGAGGTAATATTGATGAATTGGTAGAACGGAGTTTGCGTCAAGCAGCTTTGTGGGATGAAGTGAAAGATAAACTCAACCAAAGTGGTTTGTCTCTTTCTGGTGGACAACAACAAAGGTTATGTATCGCTAGAGCGATCGCAGTGCAACCAGAAGTAATACTCATGGATGAACCTTGTTCTGCTCTTGATCCTATTTCCACTTTGCGGGTTGAAGAACTCATTCACGAACTTAAAGAACAATACACGATTGTGATTGTTACCCACAATATGCAACAAGCTGCGCGGGTTTCTGATAGAACAGCTTTCTTTAATGTTAAAACCGCAGACAAAGGGGAACGTACAGGTTATTTAGTAGAATACGCCCCAACAGAATTAATTTTCAACAATCCGCAACAAGAAGATACAAAAGCTTATATTAGCGGTAGATTTGGTTAACTATTGTAGTTGTGTCACAGTTTGTTTATACCTGAATCTTGTAGGAGTAAAGCACATTGCTAAACTCCTACTGACTCTTGTTATATTTGTTAATTCTTAATGGTTTATATCCTAAACTTTGAAAATCGACATTGATAGAATATTGCTAGAAATTAGATCAAGAGAGTTTTTAACTTTCTGCCATCTCTACCTTTAAAACTAAATACATTAAAGGTTTTACAACTAAGCGGGCGGCGGGAATCGAACCCGCATTAATAGCTTGGAAGGCTATAGTTTTACCACTAAACTACGCCCGCGAATTTCCATCTATTTAAAGATAACAGAACCTTCCTGAAATTGCAAGCCCTTATTGAAAATTTATCGGCTCAATTTTAATACGCACATATAAATTGCTTAACTCTGGTTTTGAGCCATCCTGATTATACGCACCCACAAAGATTTCTTGTTGAAAAATATCATTTAATGCTTGTTCATAAATACTTTTTTCACTGCGAAGTGCCGCAGGTTCGAGATTGATAATTACTGCTTGTTGAAAGTTACCGTTTTTATCAATAATTAAACTGGCTAGTATATTTGCTGGTTTTAATCCAGAGTCACTTGCAAGAAAATTAAGCTCTAATTCCTTGCTTGGAGAACCTTGATATTCTGCCAGTACATCAGGTAAACCATCTACTCTTAATTTTCCATCTTGTCTTAATTGTTCTATTTCATCTCTAAGTATAGGCGCAATATTAGCTAGTAAACCCCCTGCTTTTGGAGTTGTGGTTTCTTCTGATGTGGGAGTTGTGGTTTCTTCTGGAGTGGGAGTTGGTGTAGTTTCTGATGTGGGAGTTGTGGTTTCTTCTGGAGTGGGAGTTGGTGTAGTTTCTGGAGTGGGAGTTGATGCAGTTTCTGGTTCTGGTTCTGGAGTTGGTGACTCTGAAGGAATATCATTTGGTAATAAAGTTCCCTTTCCCAACTTGATTTCTTGACGACGATTCCAGGGAAGATCATTGAATGGAATAGTCTGTGTGGGAGTAGGTTTGGGAGTAAATTGTACTTGAGGTGTAAATGTAGGTGTGGGTGTAAATGTAGGTGTGGGTGTAGGTGTAAGTGTGGGTTCTAATGGTTGATTATTAACCTCAGTATTTTCGCTTTCTCCCTGTTGTGAAAGATTGGGATCAGAACTTATCACCTGATCATCTGGGTTTTCAGGAGTGGTGAGAGTGGTTTTTGGTAAAGATGCTGTAACAGACTTTTGACTTGAAGAAGAAACTTTTGGTTTAACGGTTGTAGGTTGTGATTCTTGTGATTCTACAGAAGGTTGAATATCTATTAAATCAATAGCAATATAATCTTGATTTGACCGAGGAAGCCACGGTGAAAATTGGCCATAGGAGCGCAATAACCAAAACACTAACAGATGTAGGAAAATCGAACTTGTAAATACAGCAGTCCAAAACCAAGGTGGATCAGTATGTCTGTATTTGATGGTTTCATCATACAGTTTAAAACTGGATTTGACATTGTTCATGTTTGAATATCCAGTACAACTTGACTTTACTCATTAGCTATAGAAGCATCTAAATCTGTTCTCACGACAAAAGTGAGAACTGTTTCATCTATTCCTTTCAGTTCCAGGGGACTACCTTTAGTAATTTCTTCTTCCTGCAAATAATCAGCAACAGCAGCAGAAACTAAGATAGTACCAGGTATAGCCGCGGCTTGCAATCTAGCAGCAATATTCACAGAAGGACCTATAGCCGTATAATCAGCACGTTCTTCCTACCAAACATCCCCACGACTACTGTACCTTGGTGGATGCCACAGCGAAACTGTACGCCTTTACACCCATCTGTTTCAAATATACCCTGTTCTAGCCAACGCTTATTTAAATTTACCAGGGCTTGTTGCATTCCTCTGGCAGTATTGATAGCACGACGCATCTGCTCATTGGGTGTGAGGTCTTCTGGCGCTCCGTACAAAGCTAAGATAGCATCTCCCCTCTTCCGCAGGACAGTTAATTGGATTGTCATTTTTGATTCACTGTGTAAATTTCAACTGACTAATTCTTTTCTCACCTCCTTTTATAACCTGCTGGTGCTACATCAGACCCTGTCATCCAGAGAAAAGAGTATAAAATATATATTGATTTTTCCCATTCCATCCGTGATACTAACACTTAAAGCTGATTTTTTGTGATCTGGGTTATGGTAGCGTGATGAATATGACATATAATAGCTATATTTCAAAATAAAGTATAGTATTAAACAAGTACCTCTTGGTAATTAGACATCTGATGAAAATTATTGTAGGGACAATTCATGAATTGTCTCTACAGGGATTCGGGGATTATGCACATTTAATTACCACGAGATGTCTATTGAGCAATCACAACGTGATCGGTGACAGGCTTCGCCGTGAGTTTCCACAGTCTCAACTACAGCATAACCTCATGACTAATGACAAGTGACGAATTACAAAAACTATACTCAAGCCAACTTTCCTTAAATTAACCTCAATCCTCAACTAGCTTTGAAATCCTGGTTTTTTCACCCACATCACCAACAGTTAGTTACAGATACACGTATCCTCAATTCTTGGCAGTTCCAAATCCGTGCAGCTACATCTGCTGATTTACCGGGGATTGCCCAAATCATTGCTGAAAGTTTTCACTCCCAAAAAGGTTTATGGGGATGGGCTTTTCCTTTATTCCGTTTGGGTATTTATGAAGACTTAAAGTATCGTCTAGCGTCAATGACACCTCATCACGTCTGTTTGGTGGCTGTTGACACCAGTTCCACAGGAAATCATCAAATACTGGGAACTGTGGAACTGGGTGTGCGTTTCAATGATAGTTGGACAAATATTCAAAAGAGTTATCCCTATTTGTCTAATTTAGCTGTTCACCCAAAATACCGTCGGTATGGTTTGGCTTCCAGTTTACTGATTAGTTGTGAACAAGTGTGCCAAGACTGGGGATTTGAAGATTTATATCTTCATGTCTTGGAAAATAATTATCAAGCCAGGCAGTTGTATTTCAAGTTGGGATATCGCGTGTATGGAGTTGAATCTAATTGGAACAGCTTTTTCTTTTATCCCTCACGACAGATTTTCTTGCATAAACGCCTGACTCCTGGAACACCTGACTCCTGCTATAGTTAGGGTTTGCTGAAAAAGTCGAAAAAACCTTGAGGAAAATTGAGTGGGTAGTCAAGCAGAAATAAAGATAAGTTTTTGTTGTCTAACCCTCACTAAACCATCAATTTCACTAATGAACCAAGGGAAAAAAGACGTAATTCTGAAAAATTGACATAAAAATCCCCAAAAAAGCCGTGATAATTCGGAAGATTTGACTTTCTTTTTTCTGGCTACTAAGTAAGTCGGCGTGAAAAAACCGAACTATGTAAAGATAAGTAAATACGGAGAAGACATCTACCAAGGTGATAGAGATATGGGCGCTCGTTTGAGGGTATTTTTAACTCGTAAGCAAGACGAAATGCTGTTAAAACTGAGAACTGTGGATGTGCCACAGAAAGTCAAAGACCGAGCAGAGGTAGTGAGGTTAAATGCACATGGCTGGTACGTGGAAAAAATAGCAAATCATTTTAATTGGACTCCACAAACAATCAGCGAAGTATTGCATAAATGGCAGAAACTAGGGCTGGAAGGACTTTGGGAATTACCAGGTAGAGGTGGAAAAACCAAGTACACAGAAGAAGACATAGTTTATCTGGAAGAATGCTTGAAACAAGAACCCCGAACATATAACAGCCATCAACTAGCTGAAAAACTCAAGAGTGAACGCCAAATTGAAATGAGTCCCGATAGGTTAAGACGGGTACTCAAAAAAAGGGGGTCATTTGGAAACGAGCCAGAAAGAGCCACAAAGGAAAACAAGACCCGAAAAGTAGAGAAATTAAGCAAGCAGACTTAGATATGTTGGAATTGTCTGCCGCTACGGGAGAAATAGACCTGAAATATTTGGATGAATCAGGTTGTTGTATGTGGAGTGAGCCAAGTTATACATATTACCAACGAGGTGAGCAAAAACATTTAGAGCAAACAAAGCGTCGTGGACGCAGATTAAGCATAATTGGGCTTCTTCAACCTTTAATCAGCTTTGTTTATGGCTTAGTTATTGGCGGAGTGAATCGCAAATCTTATATCCAAATGATGGAGCATGAAGCCCAAGAGGCGGAAAGATTGGGACGTATAATAGTAATAGTACAGGATAACGGTCTCATACACCGATGCCAAGAAGTAAAACAGTTGTGGTCAAAGTGGGAACGTCAGGGTTTATACATCTTTTTTCTACTTAAATATTGCTCCGAGATGAACCCAATTGAATTAGAGTGGCTGCATCTGAAAAAAGATGAGCTATCGGGACAAATGTTTGAGGACGAGTTAGACCTTGCTTATGCCGTTATAAATGGGGTGAATGCTAGGGGAAAAACAAGAAAACATAGTACGGTACGTATTAAATTTAACAGTAATACTAATTGTTAAATTTACGTTACATAGTTATAAATTTCCCCGCCGACTTACTTAGTTTATTTCTGTTGTATCTTGTATCGCCAAGACTACCTGATGCTTGGCAATTCTCTCTACTGTTGCATCAAGATGTCCTTGTCTAATCATGGATGGTTTGATGTAGGGTGAATCCCAGAAGTCATAAGTAGCTTTGGTTTGCGACCATGTTCCACTTGCTTGCGGTACACTGGCTTCTGGTGATGCACTCAGATTTGACACTATTTTGATTAACCTTTTGGTTCTTGTTTTATGCCCTAACTCGGTTCTTTCCAGTTCTTGTGTGATCCACTCTTCCATTGACTGACTCTGGTTTGACTCTGGGTATTTTCATACTCAATACACAATCCCTGGATTTTGTCAAATTTTATGTTAAGAAAGATGTGGGTAATGGATAGCTTTTTAAGGGGGATTTAGGGGGATCTGCGGGTGTCAAATCCCACACGAAAAAGTTTTCAAACAACCTCTAATCACTTGTGGAAATTGCCAAGTGAATCTGGTTAAGTTGAGGAGTGAGATTTTCTAATAAAAGCGTTACTGTTTCAATAGATTTTACCATATCTTTTACAGCAATTAAGTCTTCTTCAGAGGAAACTTGTTTAGAAATATTTTTCATATCCTCTCCTACAATATATGTAGATTTTCTTAAATTATTAACCGCCTTCGTCAGATTATTAATCTCAGTTATAGTTACCTGCTTATTGGGTGATATTAAAGTAGATAAAACATCTGCTACCTGTTCAAAATCTTTAGTAAAAGTATCAATATTTTCACTTATTTGTTGAGAACTTTTTACTAATTTATAATCCTTCCCTTCAACCAGCTTTAAAGATTTTATTGGCACAATTTTAGTATGATGGCGAAAATTACTAACTTTACCGAATACTTGCGCTTTCTGTAATTGAATGAACTTAACGAGTTCTTCCTCAATCCATTGGATATTAGCGTCGGATGAGTAAGATTCATGGTTCAATGAAATTCTCCAGCAATTCCCATTCTCATCTGTCACTTCGTAGCTGATAGTAGCTACAAATTTATCCGATTGAGACGTTTGCTGTGCTAGTACAGGCTTACCCAAAAGAGTAGTAGCAAATAATGGACTTAGAAATAAAACCATTGCAAAATTAATTTTTTGTTCCCGGAAAGAAAATTTCATGATCATCACCTTTTTATGAATTACAAAAGTTGCCAATTTTAAAATTGAAATCCGTAGCCTATGCTAATACCAAGTCTCACACCGTCTCCCGCACTACCCGTGATGTCAATAGCCGCAGGAGTAATTACAATGGGTGTATTCGCAAAAGGTGCGATAGACAGCCCTACATTTAAATCCTGACCAGTCCATTCAGTAAAAACATTCATCTGGTCAATTACCCTCAAACCAGCACTACCAAAAACACCCACGGAATCAGTATTATTAAAAATTTGACTCTCCGTGCGAAACCTTCCATTACCAAGCCCAGCATTAAGATACAGCCGACTAAAGGGGTCAAACTTGCTCTGCTTGAGTTTTACAACCTTGCTGACAACGCCATAAAGACTAGTATTGGTATCAGTAGCACCCCAAACTAAAGAATTTTCCAGCCCTACAGCAGCCCTAAAATTCCCCGGTAAAACCCGATGCAACTTAAAGGAAAAACTACCCCTCTCACCAAAGGTTTGATTGCCATTAATACCTAAATCGTTGATATTAATACCGACATCAAAACCAATGGTATGATCGGGATCACCTAAACCAAAAGTTATCCCCATACCACCATCAGCAGTCTGGGTAAAACGAGTCCGACTCTGAAAACCAGCGCCAATGCCCATATTTCCAAAAGAAGCACCATAGGCGCTCGGTACCTCAAAACTATCACCAGGGGAAGAAGTCCAAATAAATTCAGGAATGTTGTTCTCTAAGACCTGTAGCCGTTTCTGTAAGTCTTGAATTTGCTTATCTAGTTCTCCTGGAGTCGGGGGGACTGCTGGTGTTGTTGTTTTGCCAGGTAACGTATTTTCATCATTGACAACATTTTTCTGAGCCAACACCGTGGGAACTGAATCATTTTTTGTTGTTTGTGTCTCAATGTTAGAGAAAACAGGTAAAACTGAGGTATCATCAGATATGGATACATTTGCAGGCTGGGTTAGTTTTGGATCTGATTGTTTGGTTCGGTCTAAGGCTTCAGTATTATACCCATCGCTAGGATAACTCTGAGCTAAAGCCAAGCCCGGAATCAAGCAACAAAACAAGGTGGTCATAGTTGCCAACCTTTGCAGGAGGTAAAAATTGACGTGACTCATTGTTGTTTTAGTGCAGATAGGGAATTTTTATTTGATACTTTATACTTTTACTTTAATTGTGGATTTTAACAACCCAGAAAAATACGGATTTAAACGTCTCTTCTGTGAAATAATTTTAGAAGAAAAAAACGGAAAAAATTAGAAAAAATCGGGTCAACTTTTGCTACAATACTTACAACCCTTAGTATGTATAGTTTTCATGAATGTAAACGAAATTTTACAATTTGTAGATCGGCTGGTAATTGAACACACGGGAAAACATCTGGATGATGTGCAAAGGGCTGTGGTGGTGGGAACATGGCAAAGACAAACCTATGATGATATTGCCCAGCAACGCAATTTTAATAAGAATTATGTAAGTGACGTGGGGGCAGAACTCTGGCAAATTTTATCATCTGTCTTGAGTGAGGATATAAAAAAATCTAATTTTTGTTCTACGATTGAAAGATATAGACTCACTGAATCACCAGTTATTATACAAAATCATCATCAAAGTAATAATAGTTTTAATATTTGCAACTATCCCTATGCGGCAAATCATAAATGCCAAGGAAATGAGCAAGAACTAACTTATCACGATTTAAGCACCGCGCCTCAAATCTTCGAGTTTTACAATCGAGAATCTGAACTAGAAATCCTTTACTGTTGGCTACTCAAGCAAAATAGCCGCGTCATTTCAGTTTTAGGCTTACCTGGTATTGGTAAAACCACCCTAGTAAAAAAATTCATTGACCTGAATTATCAACATTTTGAAATCATTATTTGGAGAAACTTCACCTTTCCTAAAAGTCTTGATTTACTGATCAGTGATTTGTTGAAATGCTGCAAACAGCAACTCCAGGAAACATTACATGAACAATTTCAACACCTCTTGGATCTTTGCCAGCGTCAAAAATGCTTAATCGTTCTAGATGATTTGCAAAATCTTTTCACACCTGGTGAATTGGCTGGTGAATACCGACCGGAATATCGCAACTACCAAACATTTTTCCAAGCAATCAGGGAAACCTATCATCAAAGCCAGATCATTTTAATCAGTCAGGAAAAATGTCCAGAAATGCAATGCTTAGAACAAGAATTGTACCCCTTTAAATGCCTAGAATTATTAGGAATCAATAACACAGAAATTCTCGAAAATATGGGTTTAAAAGATGAAGATAATTGGCTGAATCTGATTAAATTATATGAAGGTAATCCCCAATACTTAAAAGATATTGCTACTTTAATCAAAGAGTGTTTTGACTCCAACGTTGCTGAATTTTTAGCGGAGAATAAGTTAATCATTACTATTCAGATGAAAAGGCAGTTTAAACAATTATTTGATCGATTGTCATCTGTGGAAAAGCAACTCGTTTTAGAACTAAGCAAAATTGAAAACACCGTGGTTAGAGAAAGTTTAAAACAGTCCCTGAATTTATCATCTATTGAATTTATTAATGCCCTACAATCTCTACAACAACGCTATCTCATCATCAAAACCAAGGCAGATAAAACTCTGTTTCATTTGTCTCCTATTTTTAGGGAATATGTCAAATCACTTCTTAAATAAGGGTTCTTCAGTACATAGTATGCAAAATCAATCTCAAAAAACTGCGGAAGGCTTAATATACATAAGACATAAGCTACAGATATTGGATATTTTTACAAAAATTGCCTCTTTACCCTGTTCCCTGTTCCCTGTTCCCTCTTTCAGACTGGTAATTTAGCATAACAAGTACGGTAGAACCTAAATAAGTAGATTGGGACTTACGTAAGATGTGCTTACAGACCTTATTTTTACCAAGGGTAATTCATGAATTACTCCTACTTTTGTTCTTTTTTGTGAGAATGCTGGCAACTTTGGCGGCCAAGATGCCCGGACTACAAGATTTTAATCATTCCTATTTATGAAAAAGAAAAAATTTCGCATTTTAAGAGTTAAGAGTATTGACTTGTGCTGGGGAATGTGATATGATATATTTTAATAATAAAAAACTATATTATAGAAATTGTATTTAATTAGGGTTTGCTGAATAAATGAGAAAACATTACAGTACAGAAAATTCTGAAACAATTTGCACAGTATTTTCCGGCAGAAATGGTTGCTGATCTGCCAGATGCTGCTTTTCCTATGTTAGTGGGTGTGTTGCCGCAAACAGTGACAATAGTGCCTCGTCTTGGTAATGATTTAGACGATGAATGTTTTGATTATGAATATAGGACTTACGCACTGTACAAATTCACCATGATGTGGATGAACGAAAATCCGCCATTTCAGGCTTTTGACGATTAACTTCCGATTCAATAGCGATCGCTCAAAAATCATTAAAAAATCACGTTAAAAAGCCTGAAACCCATACCTCATATTTGGTTGATCCTGTCAATGCGTAAGTCCTAGAATAGTTAATATAGTTAATATTCCAGCTTGGCTAAAGCTGTTTGTAATCGCGTCAAGGTACGAGAGTTTTCTTCTGGTGTTCCTAGAGTAATTCTCAATCCCCCAGGCAATAATCTGATTAAAGTTCCTTCATTTGTGAGTGTTTGATTGATCATTTTTAAAGCTTCATTGACTGGTTGAGAAGTATTCGGTTTCAGACGCAGGTAAATAAAGTTAGTATCACTAGCTGTAACTTCTAATGCTGGGTGTGGGGATAAAGCCGTGATCAGTTTACTGCGTTCACTCAGAGTTTGGGGAATGGAACTCAGCAAAAGTTGGCGATTTTGTAAAGCTACTAAAGCGGAAGCAAGGGAAAAACTGGGTAGATTGTAAGGAAGACGGACTTTTTCTAAAATAGCGATCGCATCGGGATGACCTACACAATAGCCTACTCGCATAGCTGCTAACCGGAAAGCTTTGGAAAAAGTCCGCAACACTACCCAGTTGGAATGCTGTGCTAATTCCCCAACTAAGGTAGTTTGGCTAAATTCAAAGTAAGCTTCATCAATCACTACCAAAATTTCCTCTGGTAAACTTTTCAACCATGTTACTTCTGCCGCAGTCAAACTATTAGCTGTGGGGGAATTGGGATGAACGACGAAAACCACCCGAATTGGAGGATTTTGAGTTTCTTCTAGGGCTGATTGTGCCGCTGTCAAATCTATTTCAAAATTGCTTGCAT
This sequence comes from Sphaerospermopsis torques-reginae ITEP-024, assembly GCF_019598945.1. Classification (NCBI taxonomy): domain Bacteria; kingdom Bacillati; phylum Cyanobacteriota; class Cyanophyceae; order Nostocales; family Aphanizomenonaceae; genus Sphaerospermopsis; species Sphaerospermopsis torques-reginae. Next base: position 1,470,912 of record NZ_CP080598.1, read on the forward strand.
TTCTACCCACACTCACCACAGGAATGCCCAGAGTTTGCGCCAAAATGGCATACATGGAAAAAGTTGGATTAGCAACTAAAATCGAACCTTCTCCCCCCAAACAGGTGGCGATTAATAAAGAACGAATCAGTTCATCGGAACCATTACCTACAGAAATATGAGCAGCGGTGAAAGTGGAGAATGAAAGGTTAGCTGACTCATTGACATATTCGGCGATCGCTTCTTTGAGCGCCTCATGTCCACCATCAGGATAACGATTGCTTTCAATGACTTGTTGAAAAGTCCATGCTAATTTTTCTTTGATCTCTGATGGCAAATCATAGGGACTTTCATTAGTATCCAGCCGATCAAATTGCGTTGCAACCGGTTCGCTTGTATTGCTGCTGGGGTGGGGTTTGTAAGCAGAAAATTGGTTTAAATCAGAACGAATAAATGGAAGCATCATTTGTTAGTTGTTAGGGAACTATTAAGAGGGAACAGAAAGCAGAAGGCAGCAAGCAGGGGACGCAGGGCAGGTAGGGGAAGATGAATAGCCCAATGCCCAATGCCCAATGCCAAGTCACCAGTCACCATTCCCCAGTTTGCAGAATGAGGGAATGGCTTGCCAAATTTCATCTGTAACATTACCCAAGGCGTGATCGCTATCCAATTCTATTAATTCTACCCAAGGACGCGATCGCGCAAAATCTCGACTAGCTTGAATAGGAATAACTTCATCTTGTTTGCCATGCAAAATCAGGGTAGGAATGGGACGTTGTAACAAGTTTTCCTGGTATTGGGCTGCATCGGTGACAAAATTATAACTTAAAGGTAATTCTCTTCCTTCGCCATAGTGATATACCAAGAGATATTCTTCCTGCTGCCAACGTTTGATTTTTTCTGCTCCTAAAGAGGGCAACCAATGGGATAAAAACCCAAAAGCTGGTGCTAGTAACACTAAGCGTTGCACTTGTAGGTTTTGTTGTGCCAAATGAGCAGATGTTAAACCACCTAAACTAGAACCAATCAGCGTTACAGGTATGGATGGATCAGGAAATTCAGATTTAACCTGATTTAATTGACGGCTAATGGTGAGATGGGAAAAATCACCAGCATTTAAATCGGGAATTTTTAACTTGATCTGAATTTGGGTAAAGCGATCGCTCAAATCCTGTGCTTTGGTTGATTTAGGACTGGAAGCAAAGCCATGAAGATAGATGAATGAAGTCAAATTAAAACTCCCGATCCATTATTAACTCAAAACTTAATTGTTACCAGGATTATTTCTAGGATTATTTCCAGGGTTGTTATTCTGTCTATTTTCGCGGATGACTTCTCCTGTTTTGACAAAAGAATCTATTGATCCCAAAGGATTATTCCTGATTGATTCTCTTCCTAAATTATCTCTGGTAGGACGGTTGATAAATCTTTGTTCGCGCCTAGATTCTCTATTGTTAGAGCGATTGTTGGAGTTATTATTGGCGTTGTTATTAGAGCGATTGATTTTTCTAGCTAGTTCTTTAGTGTCCAGTCCCCAATCACCTATTCCCTATTCTCTATTTCTAATAACTAATCCAATCACTCCAACTACCTGCATAAAGTTTAGCTGTGGAAATTCCAGCTAGTTCTAAAGAAAGTAAATTGACACAGGCGGTTACACCAGAACCACAATAAACTAAAATTTCTGTAGTAGGTGCTATTTTTTCCCATCGCTGACGTTGTTCTGATTGGGGAAGTAAGAAACCGGAAGTGTCGGTGACTTCTTGCCAAGGATAGTTTACAGCACCAGGAATATGACCAGCTATTTTATCGGTTGGTTCTCGTTCTCCACGATAGCGATCGCCATCTCTTGAATCTACTAAAACTACATCTGGACTATCTTTGAAATTTTTAACATAAGTATAGTCTACAACTTTTTCTTCATTTAACTGAGGGGTAAAAGTTCCCATTTTAGGTGCTGGAATTACATCTGTAACAGGATAACTAGCTTTTTGCCAACCAGCAAAACCACCATCTAAAATAGCTACTTGTTCATGTCCTAAATAACGCAATAACCACCACAAACGAGATGCAAAAGCCAAACGTGAATCATCATAAGCGACTACTAAAGTTTTTTGCGATGTTACCCCGATGTTTGCTAATTTATCAGCTAAATTATTGGGGTTAGGTAAAGGATGTCTTCCTCCATGTTCAGCGACAGGGCTAGATAAATCCTGATTTAAATCTAAATAGTAAGCTCCTGGAATATGACTTGTTTGATATTGGTTTTGTCCTAATTGTGGATCAGCCAAAGAAAAGCGACAATCAATAATGACTACTTGGGAATCATTAAGATGGGTAAATAGCCATGCGGGAGAAACAACAAATTGATGATTAATCATAGGTGACAGGTGACAGGTGACAGAAAGAAGGTTATTCTCGCTCACCCAGTATCCTAACTGCTGAATGATGAATATTGAAATGAGGTAACGAGAAAAATGTCAGATACAAATAATTTTACACTTCAATCTACAAAAGATGGTTCTTTTACTTTTTTCTCTCCAGAATTTAATGAAGCTTTTCATAGTAATTATGGAGCAAAACAAGAGAGTTATCTAAAATTTGCAGTTCCAACTCAAGTACAGAAAGTAGCTAGGAAAGGAATAGTCAAAATTTTAGATGTTTGTTATGGACTAGGATACAATACAGCGGCTGCTTTGGAGGTAATTTGGCAAGAAAATCCTACTTGTATAGTAGAAGTTATTGGTTTAGAAATAAATCCCGAAGTTCCCAAAGCAGCAATTAGCCAGGATATATTTAATGATTGGGATGATGAGTATAGAAAAATTTTAACTGAATTAGCATTTAAGCACTATTGTCAAACAAATCGCTTACAAGCCAAATTACTCATAGGTGATGCTAGAAAATTAATTCAAGAAGTAGGTAAATCTGGTTTTTTAGCCGATGCTATTTTTCTTGATCCCTTTTCACCACCCCATTGTCCCCAATTATGGACTGTAGAATTTATACAAAAATTAACGCAGTGTTTACACAGAGATGGGTTATTAGCGACTTATTCCTGTGCTGCTGCTGTACGCACTGCACTTTTAGCGGCTAAGTTGGTAATAGGTTCTACCGCACCTGTAGGAAGACGCACTCCTGGTACTATTGCAGCATATCCCGATGGGGTAAATGACATTACAGGGATTTATCCGCTTTCACTGGCTGAAAAAGAACATTTACAAACTCGCGCTGCTATTCCTTATCGAGATCCTGCTTTAAGTTATACGGCTGAGTTAATATTAAGCATAAGGCAACAAGAACAACAAACCAGTCCCTTAGAACCTACTTCCAAATGGCGCAAACGATGGCTAGGACAGGCTTGATATTAATAATTAGGGTTTACGTCACGCTGCACGAACACGGAAAGACTTTATAAACCCTAGATAATTAACTGATATGATTTAGCCTTGAATCTCCAAGTCAAAAAAGCATTTATTGTCATTTACTGATAATTAATTATGGTTGTTGTAGCAATTCTCGCCGCTGGAAAAGGCACAAGAATGAAATCTAACCTACCTAAAGTTTTACACTCTTTAGGTGGAAAGTCCTTAGTTGAGCGGGTGATTAAAAGTGTAGAACCTCTTGCACCTGAACGCAGGTTAGTAATTGTTGGGTATCAGTCTGAAGAAGTGAAAACAGCTTTAGGTGGAAATTCTGAATTAGAATTTGTGGAACAAACTGTACAATTAGGTACAGGTCACGCTATACAACAATTACTTCCCCATCTAGAAGGTTACACTGGGGATTTATTAATTTTGAATGGTGATGTACCTTTGTTGAGAACTGAAACTCTGAAAAACCTGTTACAAATTCATCAAGAAAATCAAAATTCCTGTACTATTCTCACAGCACATTTATCAAATCCCCAAGGTTACGGAAGAGTTTTTTGTGATGAAAACAGCATTGTGCAGAAAATGGTTGAGGATAAAGATTGCACTCCTGAACAAAGAAAAAATCACCGTGTTAATGCTGGTATTTACTGTTTCCGTTGGACTGATTTAGCAAACTTTTTACCACATTTACAAAATAATAATGCCCAAAAAGAATATTATCTCACTGATGCTGTTACCCAAGTAGGTAAAGTAATGGCTGTAGATGTGGAAGATGAGCAAGAAATTCTAGGAATTAATGATAGATTGCAATTAGCCACAGCTTACGATATTTTGCAAAGACGCATCAAGGAAAAATGGCTTTTGGCAGGGGTGACAATTATTGATCCTGCTAGTGTGACAATTGATGAAACTGTAGAATTACAGCCAGATGTAATTATTGAACCGCAAACTCATTTACGGGGTAAAACATTGATTAAATCTGGTAGTCGCATAGGACCTGGAAGTTTAATTGAAAATAGTCAAATAGGTGAAAATGTGACTGTTCAATATTCTGTAGTCAAAGATAGTTTTGTGGAAGCAGGAACTCGTATTGGTCCTTATGCTCATTTGCGTGGCCATGCGGAAGTGGGTGAAAATTGCAGAATTGGTAATTTTGTCGAGTTGAAAAATACTCAATTAGGGAACGGTTCTAATGTTGCACACCTTTCTTATTTGGGTGATACAACTGCGGGAACTCAGGTAAATATTGGTGCAGGAACAATTACCGCTAATTATGATGGAGTGAAAAAACATAGAACCAGAATAGGCGATCGCACCAAAACCGGTTCTAATAGTGTTTTAGTCGCACCTATTACCATCGGTAATGATGTTTATATTGCCGCAGGTTCAACGGTGACAGAAGATGTGGAAAATGAAGCTTTAGTCATTGCCCGGAGTCGTCAGGTAGTTAAACCAGGTTGGAAGATCAAAGCTGAAAGTTGAGGAAATTTCAATAATTGACAATTACCTCTCCCTTGAAGGGAGAGGATTGAAAAAGCGGATTTTTGATTTTTCCCCTGGAAAGGGGAGGTTTTAAACCTTGAATGAAACAATTGTCAATTTTCAATTGTCAATTATCAATTACTTTGATTCTTCTATTTGACCGACTCTGCGAATGTTAAGAATATCACTCATTTTTCTAATCTGCACAAACAGATGTTCTAATTGATTGCGATCGCGGATATCAATTCCCAAATCCATCAACGCAGGTTGTCCCAAAGCTGTTTTCACGTTAGCATGACGCACATTGATACCTTGATCACTCAACCGCGATAAAATATCTTTTAAGATTCCCACTCGATCCAAAGTTTCAATTTGAATCTCTATGGGGTAAGTGTGAGGACGGCCATGATGTTCTGTAGCAGTATTCCATCTTACGGGTACTAGGCGCTCACATTCCACATTGTCAATATTATGACATCCTTGGCGATGAATGGATATACCTCGTCCCCGCGTTACCACCCCAATAATCGCTTCACCAGGAATCGGCGTACAGCATCCAGCTATATGATAAACCAATCCTTCCACGCCAATAATCGGTGAATCACTAGCACGGGATGTAGTGGGTGAAGTTTCCCGTGTAGTTTTTGATGTTGATTCTTTGGGAATAAATGGAATCACATCAGCTACAGGTTGTTGTGCTTTTACCACTTCTCGCCAGCGGTTTAACACTAAGTTTAAGGTAATTTCCCCGTAACCTAAACCTGCCAGTAAATCTTCCACACTGTGATAATTGCACTTTTCTGCCACAGTTTGCATTGCGTCTGATTTCAACAAGTGATCAAAACCTGTTTTACCCAGTTCCTTCTCTAATAAATCCCTTCCCCGCGCTAGATTTTCTTCCCTGCGCGATCGCTTGTACCATTGTTTAATCCGATATTTCGCCGCCGAAGTCCTGACAAAATTCAACCAATCCAAACTCGGATGGCTATTTTTTTGCGTAATAATATCAACAATATCCCCATTTTGTAATCGGGTGGATAACGGCACAATGCGCCCATTTACCCGCGCCCCTGCACAATGGTTTCCGACCTCTGTATGAATTCGATAAGCAAAATCTATACTTGTAGATCCGGGACTTAGAGGTACAACATCCCCCTTGGGAGTGAAAACATAAACATCATCTTCAAATAAATTATCTTTGATACTATCTAAATATTCTTGCGCGTCTTTTAAATCACTCTGCCATTCCAATAGTTGCCGCAACCAAGTAAATTTTTCATCTGCTCCTGTTACCTGACTGGTAGAACCGCCTGTTTCTTTATACTTCCAATGAGCAGCAATACCATACTCTGCAACATGGTGCATCTCCATTGTGCGAATTTGCACTTCCAACGGGCGACCGGTCAAACCTATCACCCCTGTATGCAAGGATTGGTAACGGTTAGGTTTGGGTAAACCAATGTAATCTTTAAATCTGCCGGGAATAGGACGAAAAGCATCATGAACCACCGCCAAAGCCCGATAACATTCTTCATTAGTTTGGACAATGATTCTCAGTGCAGCCAAATCATAAATTTCATGGAATTCTTTTTGCTGTCGCTGCATTTTTTGATAAATGCTATACAGATGTTTGGGGCGACCGCTAACCTCCAAACATTTAATACCCGCTTGTTGCATTCTCTCCCGCAACACTTCCTTAGCTTTAGTCAATTTTTCTTCCCGTGCTGTCCGTTTTTCCGCAACGTGCTGTTGAATTTCTCGGTAAGCATCAGGTTCTAAATATTTAAAGGCTAAATCCTCTAATTCCCATTTAATATGCCAAATACCCAAACGATTGGCTAAAGGTGCAAATATATCTCGTGTTTCCTGGGCGCTGCGACGACGGCTGGCTTCTGACATATATTGTAAGGTTCGCATATTATGCAAACGATCCGCCAATTTCACCACAATTACCCGAATATCCTGCGCCATTGCCAAAAACATTCGGCGGAAATTTTCCGCTTGACTTTCGGTTTTACTGGTGAAATTGATTTTAGAAAGCTTGGTGACACCTTCTACTAACTGGCGCACTTCTGCCCCAAAATTGTCTTCTATTTGTTCAATTGTAACTTCTGTATCTTCAACTACATCATGAAGAAATCCAGCTGCTATCATAGCAGCACTACCACCTAAATCGCGTAGTAAATCAGCTACGGCTACAGGATGGGCAATATACGCTTCTCCAGATTTACGATACTGTCCTTGATGCAGTTGATAGGCAAATTTAAAGGCATTACAAATCAAAGTGGCATCATTGTGCGTTCGGTCATCTTCTCCCGTGTTGCTTTTCGCTAATGTTTCTCGTAAACATTTTTTAAGCCATTCCGGGAGACTAACATCAACGGAGGAATCAACAAGTAAGCTGCTCATACAAGAGAAATGATAAGTTTTTCGTGGATCGGTGAGATATAGATGAAAATGACAGCATCTTCTATTGACGATGCTGCCCTACAGACGGGTGGGAAAAATTTTGTCAGAATGATTTTCTGATTACCTGATGATCTCATGACTGATCAGCCTGACTAGCCATAAGGATCAACCAAGTCTCACAGATGGTTTTAAGGCTATTCTTAGGAATGAGTTGGGAAAAAGGTTTATTCTAGAAATAAATTTTCTTGTAGTTTATACTATCTCAACTAGCACCAAATGTCTTTAAATCTGCAAAAATATCAGGAATTGACAACATTACTGGAGGAATTACGCTCCAATGTTAACAAAACTCAATTAGATATTCCTACCTTGCGATCGCATCTAGCCGATTTACAGCATTTTTTTTTACAAGAAATCGCACCATTTACTGATTTGAACTACCGCCAGCAGTCTTATCAAACGGAAATTAGCAAGCAACTTCGTTTATTAGAAGTAGATGTAATTTTTTTACAAGGCGCAAGACAGTCTACTACAATACAGGCACGATTAAAAACAATTACAGAGCGCATTAATATTTTAATTCGATACTGTGAGGCTATTTTACACCCAGATGAGAAGGGAGAATATTAACTAATATGAATCTCCTATCAAGGCAATAGTTTTCATGGTAGGTTGGTTGCAACTACATGACAACCACACTCATTTTGGTATAAAATATTCTATATGTTTACTAAAATACGTAACATTTTAGCTCAATTTTTTAACAACTCCAGAACAATCAACAACGAACCACTAAATAAAGTGAGTTTGATTGTAATCATTATAGTAGATATTTTCATTTTAATCAATGTTTTTACAGGTTTAGAGGATATTAGTAGATGGCATCTTAGCCCCTACCAGGCTTATCCATGTTATTTAGAATGGGAGAATTATCAAAAGCAAAGTGATAAAAATAAAGATTATGACATGATCATAAGCTCAGTACTATTGAACAATAATCAACCTAAGTTTCAAGCAGAAGGACATTTAGGGAAAGTTTCAGAAATATGTATAAATTATGGTGAGTTAAAAGATAACTTGAATAATGACCTAAATCAAAAAAATATTACAACCATAAATCAGAGACAAGATAAAATCAATCAATTAGAAAGAGAGAATACAAATATTCGCAATCAATATGATTCAACGCTGTTGGAAAAAATTGCCGGGCAGTCATCCGGAAATTCCATCAATCAAGTCAGGGCTGAAAAAGCTAAACAAGAATTAGATAAAAATCAACAACAAATTGCACAAATTAAACAAGAAATTAATAATCTTAAAAACCAACTTCTTACTAAACCAGAAAGTCTTACTTTCCTATCTTTGATCAAAGATGAGAATAAATTCGCGGCAGTTAAACAAGATTATGAAAGAGCCTCCTTTTGGTATCCTAGCATTCAGTTTACATTGCAATCTATCTTTCTACTACCTTTAATTATTATTGCTTTATTAGTCCATAGAATAAGTCAAAGTCGAGGATATGGACTTATTGCATTAATTAGCTGGCACTTATTGGTAATATTTTTGATTCCTCTGGTTCTCAAAATCTTACAATTTCTGCAAATTGGTGTAATCTTTCAATTTTTATTGAAGGTTGTTAGTAACCTATTGGGTGGGTTGTTATTCTTAATTAGTTATGTTTATATCTTGCTAATTCCTCTCATAGGTTTTGGAATTATCAAGTTCTTTCAAGGAGTAGTATTTAATAGCAAAGTTCAAGCTGCTAAAAGAGTTCAAAAATCACAATGTATCAATTGTGGAAAAACTCTTAAATCTAATAATGCTTATTGTCCTCATTGCGGTTATTATCAATATATAGAGTGTCACAATTGCCATAATTTAACTTACAAAAAGTTACCTTATTGTTATCATTGTGGAACTGAGCAAAATTCTAAGCTGTCAAGCAGCTAAATTGTATAATTTTCAGATAGTGAAGTCTTGTGGTGCGGGCATACTTCGACTGCGCTCAGTACAAGTCTTGCCTGTATCATTTATACAAATTAAATGCACAACAGCTTAGTCAGATAAAAGACGGTGGATCAGTAGACAATAAATAGACGATAATTAACTATAATTAACTATGAGTGAAACCTTATTTAAGATTGAAAATCTCCGCGTAGCTTATCCCCAACGTGACGAAGAAGCAGTAATTTGGGCGGTTAATGATGTATCTTTTAAACTACTACCAGGGGAAAAAATGGGCTTGGTGGGTGAGTCTGGGTGCGGTAAATCTACTATTGGCAGGGCAATTATGCGTTTGTTACCTGCCTCTAGTCAAGTTGAAGGTAAGGTAATTTTTCGGGGAAATTCAGTATTAGATTTAACGCCTCTGCAAATGCGAAAGTTTCGCGGTGAAGCGGTAGCTTTGGTGTTTCAAGACCCCATGACAAGATTAGATCCTTTAATGACTATTGGTAATCATTGTTTAGAGACCTTAGCAGCGCATTCACCAGAATTAACTAAACAACAAGCGAAAGAAAAAGCTTTAGCAACTTTAGAAAAGGTGAAAATTCCTGCAAGTCGTTGGAGTCAGTACCCCCATGAATTTAGCGGTGGGATGCGTCAAAGAGTTGCTATTGCGTTAGCTTTACTGTTGAATCCTAAATTAATTGTCGCTGATGAACCTACAACTAGCTTAGATGTTACCGTTTCTGCTCAGATTTTACAAGAACTAACGCGATTGTGTGCAGAAGAAAATATGGGATTATTATTAATTTCCCATGATTTAGCAATGGTAGGGGAATATTGCGATCGCATTGGGGTCATGTATCAAGGTAAAATGGTAGAAACAGGGAAAACAGAAAATGTCTTTAAAAATCCTCAACATGAATACACCCAATCTTTATTAAAAGCAGCATTACATATTCAAACCGTTGATGAAGTTGAAAACTTTACCCAAGCACGAATCACCAATCACCAATCACCAATTTTAAAACTTACAGAACTGCAAAAACATTATAGCATAGAACCGAATTTTATTGAAAGAATATTTAAAGGTGAAGGACAACAAATTAAAGCTGTAGATGGTATTAATTTAGAATTATATCCAGGGGAAATATTAGGATTAGTGGGAGAATCTGGTTGTGGAAAAAGTACACTTTCTCGGACTATTTTACAATTAATTCCTCCCACTGCGGGAAAAGTAGAATTTTTAGGACAGGATTTAACTAAATTATCTCGCAAAGAAATCCGCGCTTCCCGGAGACAAATCCAAATGGTATTTCAAGATCCTCATGCTTGTTTAAATCCTGCCATGACAGTGGGACAGAGTATAGCAGATCCCCTATTAATTCACAACTTAGCTAATGCTAAAAAAGCCAAAGAAAAGGTTTTATGGATGTTAGAAAAAGTGGGGTTAACACCAGCAGAAATGTATTATCAACGTTATCCTTCAGATTTATCGGGAGGACAACAACAAAGAGTAGCCATTGCTAGGGCTTTAATTACCCAACCTAAACTGGTAATATGTGATGAACCAGTGAGTATGTTAGATGCCAGTGTGCAATCACAAGTTTTAGATTTAATGCTACAATTAAAAGACGAATTTGAGTTAACCTATTTATTTATTACCCATGATTTATGGTTAGCTCGCTTTTTGTGCGATCGCATTGCCGTTATGAATGGTGGTAAAATCGTGGAATTAGGAAATACAAAAGAAATCTTTGCTCATCCCCAACATCCCTACACAAAAACCCTTTTATCTGCTGCACCATTATTAGCTAGAGTTTAATATCATTATTATCCATTACCCATTACCAATTACCCATTACCGAATTAAATAATGTCTAAAAATCAACCGATAGATTCATTTAAAAATAAAAACTATTCCTTAGATAAATGGCAAGAGAGAATAGCACAAATCGCCTATCGTTTCAATAAAGAATATCAAAAAGAACCCTTTGAAGTACCCGCAGAAATAGAAGAAATGCCAATTTATAAAGAATGGAAAAATGGCATTTTAGCTTATAAAATTGCTTCCCCATTTTGGGAAATTGCCCAACCGCAAAAAAACCAACGTTGTTTAGACATTGGTTGCGGAGTCAGCTTTTTAATCTATCCTTGGAGAGATTGGCAAGCATATTTTTATGGTCAAGAAATTAGTAATATAGCCAGAGATACACTAAATTCTCGTGGTTCACAACTAAACTCAAAACTCTTTAAAGGTGTAGAATTAGGAGCAGCACATCAATTAAACTATGATGCAGCACAATTTGATTTAGTTATAGCTACAGGATTTAGTTGTTATTTTCCCCTAGAATATTGGCAATCTGTTTTATCAGAAGTCAAAAGAGTATTAAAACCAGGTGGATATTTTGTATTTGATATTCTGAACTCAGAACAACCATTAGCGGAAGATTGGGCAGTTTTAGAAACCTATTTAGGTGCAGAAGTGTTTTTAGAGACTGTATCTGATTGGGAAAAAACAATTAAAAATGCAGGTGCGAAAATAGTTAAAAAGCAATTAGGAGAATTATTTGAATTGTACAAAGTCAGATTTTAAAATTTCATTAAAATTTCACTGATTCAACCTCTTGCTTTTTAACATTACTACAATAAACCTAAATCTTTCAAACTACTGCGTGTAATTTCAATTCGTGCAGGTAAATCTTCTCGTTTATTAACATCAATATTTGTAGCAAAAAAATAGACATTATCATTTTGTTCCAAATAACCAACAAACCACCCTATTTGTTGTTTACTCCTAGTTAACCAGCCCGTTTTAGCTCGCAGTGTGTAATCTGGAGTTTTTTCCAGGATCATAATATCTTTGACAATATCTATTGTTCTTTGAGAAAAAGGTAAATTACCTTGATATAATCTTTGCAAAAAATTAACTTGTTCTTTAGGAGTGATTTTCAAAGGACCCTGCAACCAAAAACTATCAATATCTGTAGCAGTACCTATGTTACGGTTGCCATAACCCACTTTATTAATCCATCCCTGCATTCTCACATAACCAATTTTTCGGGCAAGAATTTGATAAAACCAAACAACTGAATATTTAAAACCTTGACGCAAATTTGTATCCTGATTCCAACCTGCAAAATCTCGATTAATTCCATCCCAAGTCAAAACAGCTACATCATCAGCAATCACACCAGTTTCTAAAGCAGTCAAAGCATTAAAAATTTTAAAAGTTGAAGCTGGAGTAAAAGCAGTAACATTGCGTTGAGGATTATGTTCATAAGTTCGGTTATTTTTCGCATCATAAATTATGATCGATCCTACAACACCAAACTTGTGGAAATGTCGCCCTAAATCTGGGACTTTAGTATTTCCTTTTACTAAAGATTCAGAAGCATTGGCAGTAGGTTGAGCATGGACATATCTTGGACTCAAACTCATGATAATTATGAATGTGAAAACAAAACTGAGCGATTGCGCGGAGCGCAACACCAGAGGCGACAAACAAGTACCAAACAAAATAGTTTCTCCTTAAAAATAAATACCTGATTATTACAGCAGTTTCCGTTATTATGAGGTACAGATATTAATGATAAAACTCTTGTGGGGTGGGCATCTTGCCCGCCCATAGTGTACCTCATGTAGATGGAAAGTGCTGTAAGTTTGTAGTTAAATAAACTATCTAATGATGAAACAATAAATCTTGATTAAAAATGCTCATAAATTTTGCGGTGACAGTGTATGATTTGTGAAGATTGTACCGATAATTTGAATTTTGCCCAAAAAGCCGCAATGATTATTCGCCATGCCACAGAAACAGACTTACCAGAAATTGTAGCCATTTATAACGCTGCTGTTCCCACACGCATGGCCACAGCCGATTTAGAACCCGTAACCGTAGAAAGTCGCATGGCTTGGTTTCAGGGAAGAGTACCTTCACAACGTCCCCTCTGGGTAGTAGAAATAGACGGTATCATTGCCGGATGGCTGAGTTTTCAATCCTTTTATGGTAGACCAGCTTACCATTCCACCGCTGAAATAAGTATTTATATTTCCCCAAACTTTCAACAACGTGGTTTAGGAAAGCTGCTGTTAGAAAAAGCAATTAATGAAAGTCCAAATTTAGGTTTAAAAACTTTAGTCAGCTTTATTTTTGCTCACAATCAACCTAGTTTAAAACTATTTGCTAAATTTGGTTTTCAAAACTGGGGATATTTACCCAAAATTGCCGATTTAGCCGGCGTAGAAAGAGATTTAATTATTCTGGGTTTACGAGTTGGGTAAAAGTGAAATAGGTGACAGGTGATTGGGGAAGAAAATTTTAGATTTTAGATTGGATTTGACAAAAACAATCCAAAATCCAAAATCCAAAATCCAAAATCCAAAATTAATAACTCCTGACTCCTGAGAGGATGTTTTAAAAGTTTATGGCTAACGCCACGCTACGCTATCGGCGAATATAATAGAGCTTCCGGTCCCGTTAGGGATACGCTACTATACAAACGAAGTCCACTAGTGGACTAATGAAAAATCAAGGCTTTTGAACCCACGAAGGTGGGTTTGATCTGTGTAGACGCGATTTATAATCGCCAAGGGATGTATGAATTTAGACTTTTCAAACAACCTCTGACTCCTCACTCCTGAATTCTATATATTTAGCTAGAAGTTAAACTATTAAAGCGGTTTTTATTAAAAACATACCCAGTCTAGGCAAGTTTATACTCATGTTTACAAATCCTCAATTTTTAGGTAAACTTGGGCAACTCTTAATTTATGCTTAATTTCAGAACTTTCATTAGTTCCACCTTTGGTGTAGCACAACTTTTAACGGTTTGTAATGTCGTATTCTACTGAAACATCCAACCCATCGGATATTTGGGCAACCACTACTGATTTAACTACCCTGCGTCAGAAGTTACTAAATTTATTTTGCCAACTTGCTTATCAAGAAGGTGATTTTGTTCTTTCCTCTGGACAACGTAGTTCTTACTATATTAATGGTAAACAGGTTACACTGCACCCCCAAGGAGCTTTAGCTATAGGTAGGTTGATATTACATATTCTACCAGTAGATACACAGGCTGTCGCCGGTTTAACTCTGGGTGCTGACCCTATTGTTTCCGCTGTCAGTGTGGTTTCTGTCTATGAAAATCGCCCCATACCAGCGTTAATTATTCGCAAAGAAGCTAAGGGTCATGGCACAATGGCTTACATTGAAGGTCCTACTTTACCCACAGGTGCAAAAGTTGTAGTCCTGGAAGATGTAGTGACAACTGGCCAATCTGCACTGAAAGCAGTTAAACGTTTACAAGCAGCAGGTTATACCGTTGATAGGGTAATTTCTTTGATCGACAGACTTCAAGGAGGCGCAGAATTATATAAATCTGCTGGTTTACAGTTTGATGCGCTCTTTTCTATTCAGGATTTACAAGCAAGGTATCAGCAAATGTAGCAAATAGTAGATATTAGGACAAACTTAGTCTAAATAGAAATCTATCCCAGTACGGAATATTTATCAACGGACTGGGTTATTTCAAAAATTAATGTTGCTCTTCTAAACGATATTTGACAATTAACAGACAATTTCTGTTATCAGAATTACGTTCATAAACAACATAATCTGCCACACGCCGAATCAGAAACCATCCATACCCATGATCTTGCAAAGTACCTGGTTTTGGTTCAGGTATCTGATCAGGATTAAAAGGTTTACCGTAATCCCAAATTCTTATTTCCAGTCTGTCTACCCACAGACTCAATTCAATTTCTATATTTGTTTCTGGCGGTAAAGTCCGATGAGCATGACGAACTGCATTAGTAAAGCCTTCTGCTAATGCTAAATTGAGACGATAGAGTTGGCTTTCTGACCAACCTCTTTGAGCTAAATATTGCAGAGAAAATTTTTCAAACCATTGTTGCACTTGGTTTTGGAGCTTCAGATCGCTCTTCACCGTCAGATGGTCTTGCTGCACTGTAGTAAGCATTGACCGTGACTAGAATATTAAGTAAGTAAAAAACGTAACTTGTGTTTGTTTTTTGGTGGTTTTAGATTTTGGAATAGCTTTTATGGCAGTTAGCAGTTAGCTGTTTCAAAATCTTGTTTGAACCAAGATCCCAGAATTTAAAATATTCCTAGTTACTCTGGCAACTGCTATATTTTTATATTTTACACCCAAAACTAAAAATCCGGTCTTCAAAATAGACCTATGAAAATTGACACCTGTGAGTTTTCAAAAGCATATTCACTAGAAGAATGAGAGCTAATGGGCTGTATATTCCTTGCGGCCAGTCTTTAGACTCATAACTTCGGTATATGCTCTTGAAACTCACAGGTGTCACAGCACTTTATGGAAACTAAAAATTAGTGGCAACTAATTTAGAACAGTCCCAAAGTCAGAGATTTGTCTAAGGGTAATGCAGCACCAATACCTAACCAGATGGTGACAAAAGTACCAAACAAGAATACTGTTGTCGCTACTGGACGACGGAAGGGGTTTTGGAACTTGTTAACGCTCTCAATAAAGGGAACGAGGATCAATCCCAAGGGTACGGAAGCCATTGCCAATACTCCCAACAGTTTGTTAGGTAGTGAGCGAAGAATCTGGAACACTGGGAACAGATACCACTCTGGCAAAATTTCCAAAGGTGTAGCAAAAGGATTTGCTGGTTCACCCACCATTGCAGGGTCTAGGATAGCTAGAGCCACAATACAAGCGAATGAACCCATGATCACGATGGGAAACACATACAGCAAGTCGTTAGGCCAAGCTGGTTCGCCATAGTAGTTATGACCCATACCTTTGGCGAGTTTAGCTCTTAAAGCTGGATCGTTTAGATTTGGTGGTTTATGTGTGGACATTTTTAGATCTGGTCTCCTGCTTAAGTGAAGTTAAAGCATTCGTGTAAGCTATCAGCTATTTAGGCAAGCCACAAATTTATTATGACACTGGATTCAGCTTTGCCAGTTGAAGCAAGTGTTAATTGTGTTTACAGCTTACGGTTTCAGTGAATAGTGCTTGTTTTTATTCTGAGGCTATGTGCCTTCAGTTTAAAACAAACAACTTGCATCTGGAAACTGTTTTACCTATTCACTGAATCACTACTGACTAAATTTTGATTACAATGGTCCAGAAATACCTTGTTTGCGGATCATTAAGAAGTGGAAAAGCATGAATACCGCAATTAACCAAGGTAATACGAATGTGTGGGCGCTATAGTAGCGGGTTAATGTTGCTTGACCAACGCTAGAACCACCACGTAGTAAGTCAGAAATCAAAACACCAACTACGGGGATTGCTTCTGGTACACCACTAACGATTTTCACCGCCCAGTAACCAACTTGGTCCCAAGGTAAGGAGTAACCAGTTACACCAAAGGAGACTGTAATGACTGCCAGGATGACACCACTTACCCAGGTCAATTCGCGGGGTTTTTTGAAACCACCAGTCAAATAAACTCGGAAAACGTGGAGAATCATCATTAATACCATCATGCTGGCAGACCAGCGGTGAATGGAGCGAATTAGCCAACCAAAGTTGACTTCATTCATGATGTACTGCACTGAAGAAAATGCTTCTGCGACTGTGGGCTTGTAGTAGAATGTCATCGCAAACCCAGTGGCAAACTGAATCAGGAAGCAAACTAGGGTAATTCCACCCAAGCAGTAAAAGATATTAACGTGGGGAGGTACGTACTTGCTGGTTACATCTTCAGCAATAGCTTGAAGTTCTAAACGTTCTTCAAACCAATCATAAACGCTGGCCATACAATCTCAAGTTCCTACAAATTGCTTGTGGTTGATAAATATCCCAAGATTAATTTTGTTTGGGATGTTCACAAAGAGAATCTTTGTTACAGAATTATTAAGTTTTTCAGAAACTTAACATTCTGTAAATATGGAATATATTGCGATCCCTTTGCAAGCCAACGTGAAAAATGTTGGTTACAAAGAGATTTTATCGTTTTTGAGGTGAATTTGCTTCTCTAGAGTTGCTTAACAACTTGATGAGAAAATGCACCTCTTCTATAAAAAAAGTAACATAATTTAGAGATATATTTCATCAGCAACGTCCCAAATGGAGATTGATAAGTGATTTGGGTAAAGATACAAGGTAAGATGGGCTTCATGAATAAACAGGTTTTTCGGTGCGGATTTTCCTTGCTTTTAGCTTTTGGATTGGCTTTTGGCTTGACTTTTGGCTCAATTCCACCAGCAAATGCTCTAACTCAACAGCAAAAGTTAGTTTCTGAAGTTTGGCGAATTGTTAACCGATCTTATTTGGATGAAACATTTAATCATCAAAATTGGACAGAGGTACGACAAAAAGCTTTTAAGAGTCCGCTGGGAAATGACCAAGAAGCATACAAAGTAATTCAAAATATGCTCAAAAGCTTGGATGACCCTTTTACCAGGTTTCTAGACCCAGAGCAGTACCGCAGTTTACAGGTGAATACTTCTGGAGAATTGACAGGTGTGGGTTTACAAATTGCCCTCAATCCCCAGACAGGTATTTTAGAGGTAATTACACCTATAGAGGGGTCGCCGGCTGAAAAAGCAGGTTTAAGACCACGCGATCGCATTTTGCAGATTGAAGGAACATCCACAGCAAATCTGACTCTGGATGAAGCTGCGGCGCGGATGCGCGGACAGGCTGGTACTGTTGTTACTCTCTTAATTGGTAGAGAGGGAGAAGCAGATAAAGAAATTATACTGGTGCGCGATCGCATTGAACTGAATCCTGTAGTAGCCGATTTGCGTTTATCCCCCCAAGGAACACCCATTGGCTATATCCGCCTCACTCAATTTAATGCTAATGCACCAATGGAATTAGCACACGCTATTCATACTCTAAAACAAAAAAGCGCAGCAGCCTATATTCTAGATTTGCGAAATAATCCAGGGGGATTATTACAAGCGGGAATTGAAGTTGCTCGTCAGTGGTTAGATGAAGGCACAATAGTTTATACTGTCAATCGCCAAGGCATTCAAGGGGATTTTGAAGCTTATGGTCAAGCTTTGACAGAAGCTCCTTTAGTTATTTTGGTCAATCAAGGAACTGCAAGCGCGAGTGAAATTTTAGCTGGTGCTTTACAAGACAATGGACGCGCCCAGTTAGTAGGTGAAACTACTTTTGGCAAAGGGTTGATTCAGTCGTTATTTGAATTATCCGATGGTTCTGGTTTAGCAGTGACAATTGCTAAATATGAAACACCCAACCACCGGGATATTAACAAATTAGGTATTAAGCCGGACATAGTAATTCCCCAAGAACCAATCTCACGGGAGCAAATTGGCACAGCAGCAGATGGACAATATCAAGCTGCTATGGAACTGTTGAGCAAAAATTTGGTAGTAGCGGGTTCGTAAGGAGTCAGGAGTTATTAATTTTGGATTTTGGATTTTGGATTTTGGATTGTTTTTGTGATCTCCAATCTAAAATCTAAAATCTAAAATCTAAAATTTTCCTCCCCAGTCACCAGTCCCCAGTCACCAGTCCCCAGTCACCAGTCCCCAGTCACCAGTCCCTATTCCCTAATCTCTGATAAGCTTTGTCAATGATGTGTTTACCTCGGAGGAAGCCGATGTTAGCGCCGGGGCAAATGTATTGTAGAGTTTCTGGTGAAAAGCGATCGCGCAATGCTTGAACACTTTTAAGTTGTCTAGGCCAGTGAAAAGTTTTTGCCATGCGAAATGGCACAGGTTCACCTTGCAAGTTAGGGAGTAAATGCCGTCCTGAAAATAAAACTCCCCCAAATTCACGATAATATAGACATGAAGAGCCTGGAGAATGGCCGGGTGTCCAAATAATTTGTGTGGTGTCATCAAGAGTCAATTCTTGAGAAAAGGTAGTAACAGTTAAACCAGGTAACAAATAAGCTTCTTGTTCTTGAATGATAATCTCACAATCAAGGGCTTGTTGAATTTCTGCGACTTTACCAATAGCACCGCGATGAGTAATAAACAACGAACGCACACCACCCTGTTTAAACGGAGTACCCCCCTGGTTGTCCCAAAAATCATCCCCAAAATCATGATTAATTTGCTCCAGGGCTGGGCAGTCGATGAGAATATTACCTTCATTTCTTACAATAAGATAAGAAGTTCCCCCCAATGTGTCCCGATTTGGTGGCAAGGCAAGAATTTTGTTTATACCCAAGTCGGGAGATACTGATCCTGTTTCCATCGAAGAGGAGAGAGTTTCTCCTCCTGGTATTTGTCCAGAAAGTATAATTTGTGGGGGCTTAATTTTATGACTTGGTTGTTGAGTTGAGGGAAACATAAATTAAAAAACCGATAAAAAACCGATAAATAACCGAATAAATAGAGTTTTTACCTAAGTTCTATATTTAATAATCTACAGATTTATCAAACATTCTCAGTCCTGACTCCTGAACTCCTTGAACTGTTCTATATTCAATAATCTACAGATTGATCAAACATTCTCACTCCTGACTCCTGACTCCTTGAACTCCTTGAACTCCTTGAACTCCTTGAACTTCTTGAACTCCTTGAACTCCTGAAATAAAATGGCATTTTGGTTTTTACTTTTACTGGGACTAGCTACTTATCTGATAGTGCAGCGTAGCGTTGCTCATATCACCCGCACCCCAGTGTGGTTGTTGTGGCTAGTATTAATGACACCAGCAATTATCCTCACTGGTTGGACGCTAATCTATGGTACACAACAATCACCCCCACCAGAATTGATTATTTGGCCGTTGCTTATCAGTTTGCTGTTATACTGGATATTATTTGTGTCGGGGCATCGAGTCCCAGAAAATAATCCTACCGCCGAACCTTTACCAGTGCGTCCTATTGAACCAACAGAAGAAACTAATCTGCGAAATTGTTTCCCTTGGTCTGTATACTACATTCAAAATATTGAGTATAGACCCCAAGCGGTGGTTTGTCGTGGTCAGTTGCGAACAGCACCGCATCAAGCTTATCAGCAAATTAAAACAAATATCGAAGGGCAATTTGGCGATCGCTTCCTGGTGATATTTCAAGAAGGGATGGATGGTAAACCCTTCTTTGTTCTAGTTCCCAATACTCAAGCTGCTAGACAAAATACCAAAAACCGCAATTTAGAAAATTTTACTCAAGCAGCAACAGCACTAGGATTGTTGTTAATGACTTTAGTTACAACCACCTTCATAGGTTCGCAAATTGCTGGAGTTGAACCAACAAAAATCAAAACTGACTTTTCTCTCATTGTCAATGGTTTACCCTATGCTTTAGGGTTAATCACTATTTTGGGTATCCACGAACTTGGTCACTATTTTACAGCGCGATTTCATAAAATTCGCTCAACCTTGCCTTATTTTATTCCTGTACCTTTTTTCTTGGGAACTTTTGGTGCATTTATTCAAATGCGAAGTCCAATTCCTAACCGCAAAGCTTTATTTGATGTGAGTATCGCAGGACCAATTGCCGGTTTTGTTGCTACTTTACCTTTACTGCTTTGGGGTTTAGCTAATTCAGAAGTAGTACCCATCAGCGACAAAACAGGACTTTTAAATCCCAATGCTTTAAATCCCAAATATTCAATTTTATTAGCTTTGCTTTCAAAATTGGCCTTGGGTAGTGAATTAACAGCCAAATCTGCTTTAGATTTGCATCCTGTAGCAGTTGCTGGATTTTTAGGTTTAATTGTCACAGCATTAAATTTAATGCCCGTAGGACAATTAGATGGTGGTCATATTGTTCATGCTATGTTTGGACAACGTACCGCTGTGGTAATTGGTCAAATTTCTCGGTTGTTTTTACTAATTCTTTCTTTTATCCGTCAAGAATTTTTGTTGTGGGCAATTCTGTTATTATTTATTCCCTTGGTTGACGAACCCGCATTAAATGATGTGACAGAATTAGACAACAAAAGAGATGTTTTAGGTTTACTGGCAATAGCTTTATTATTGTTAATTATACTGCCACTTCCTGAAGCTTTGGCTCGTGTGTTGCAAATTTAAAAACAGGTAAACAATGGACAATTGATAATTGATAATTGACAATTGATAATTAATTTGGGTTAAAACCTCTCTTTTGAGGAAGAGGTAACTTTCTATTCTCCATTGTTCATTGTCAATTGTTGAAGCTACCACTAATTGCAATATAATTAGAAATTGTGTGAATCTGCGAGGATAAGAATGACTGCTGATGTAACTGCTCATAGTTTATTTGTGTGTAAAACCTGCGCTAGTGTTTGGCAAGATGGTAAGCGTGTCGGTGAAAGTGGTGGTCAAAAACTGTTACAAGAAATTCAACAAGTCGCACAAAATTGGCATTTACGGGATGAGTTCCCTATCAAAGAAGTTGAATGTATGAGTGCTTGTAGTCGTTCTTGTGTAGTCGCTTTTGCCGGTCAAGGTAAGTTAACTTATTTATTCGGTGATTTGCCAGTTGATGGTTGCGCGGAAGCAGTGTTGGAATGTGCAAGTAAATATTATAATCACCCTAATGGTGTTTTACCTTGGTCAGAACGTCCTGAACCTTTGAAAAACGGGATTTTGGCAAGGATTCCCAGTTTATAGGTGACTGGTGACTGGTGACTAGTGACTGGTGACTGGTGACTGGTGACAGTGGTAAAAGCTTTCCATTGTCTAAGTTGTGGTTTTGGTTAATGTTCTGGCGGCCTTGTCTACGGTTATCAATCTAAAATCCAAAATCTAAAATCTAAAATCCAAAATTGCTATGTTGCGCGTTTTAATTCTGGGTGGTACTGGTGTTGCAGCAGAATTAACTGCACGACTAAATAATATTACTGGGATAGAGGCGATCGCATCTTTAGCCGGTCGTACCCGTGAACCTGTTGCACCTGTTGGTAATGTTCGCATTGGCGGTTTTGGTGGGGTGACGGGTTTAGCTGAATATTTACAACATCAAAAAATAGATGTGTTAATTGATGCTACTCATCCCTTTGCTAATCATATCTCTTGGAATGCGACCGCAGCAGCTACACAAGCGGGTATTCCTAGATTATTAGTAAATCGTCCCCCTTGGGAAAAACAACCGGGTGATATTTGGATTGAGGTAGAAAATAATACAGAAGCAGCAAAACTTTTAGCAAATCAAGCTTTAGAAAATCAAGCTTTAGAAAATCAACTTTTCAAACATCAAACAAAACGGGTTTTTTTAACCATTGGTAGACAAGAAATATCTGCGTTTTCTCATTTACAAGAAATGTGGTTTTTAATGCGAATGATCGATCCACCAAATGCTGATGTGGTGATACCTCCTGGTTTAATGTTATTTGATAGGGGACCCTTTACTTTCGATGATGAAAGGGAAATTTTAACTAAATATAATATAGATACTATTGTGAGTAAAAATAGTGGTGGAAATGCCACCTATCCGAAAATTATTGCAGCGCGAGAAATGGGAATAAAAGTAGTGATGGTGAAACGTCCACCTGTACCACCAGGAGAACTAGTTGCAGATGTGGAAAGTGCGGTAAAATGGTTGTTAGAGAAGGTGGGAAGTTGAGAAATTTCTGTTGCTATGATAATCAAAACTTATTCTAGTCTTCATAGACCCCAAAAAATCAAGGAGTTGTAGATACTGAAACTATTTAATTTACTTGATTTCGGGAATTTAAAATCAAGTAAGTTTCTTGTAACTGGACTTTAGACTAAAAGAAGAGCGATCGGTAAATAGGGTTTGCTGAAAATCTCCCTATTACGGTAAATTTTATCATGTTTTCATTATCTTCTGTTTTTCGGGAATATGTGATAAATTACTGTAAAGATTGATGATTATTTAGACAATAACAAACTTCGTTAAGTTAGTAACATCTTTTTCACATCAGCTAAAGATACTGAAACACTATTTTTTTCTTCTTCCTTAGCATCTCGCAAATCACGCAAATCTTCCAAATCTGCTAAGAATTCCTTAATTATTAAAAATTCTTCATAAGGTAAAACCGCAAATTGTTTTTCACCATTTTTTGTTAAAAATTCAGGATGTAATTCAATCATATTTTTCACGCCTTTTATTCATAAGCTTTACTACGATGCTTCACTCTATATATTATAATAGTGTCTTCTTCTAATTCAAACAAAACTCTATAATTAGCTACTCTCAAACGATATTCTGGATTAAAGTTAGTTAAGCGTTTTACATCCCCCTGTAAATCATATTACATTGCTTCAATTTTATTGATAATGCGTTCTCTAATATTTACAGGAAACTGCTCTCAATCTTTAATAGCTTTGGGTTTAAATTCTATTTGGTACTGCACATATTTTAACCTTTGCAATAATTATTACACCCCTCTCCACATCGGAAAGGGGGTTAAAGGTGAAATTAAGCAGGATAAATCCTTAACCTGCGATTTGGTTCTTCACCAAAACTATGAGATTTAAGCCGATAATGCTCTACCAACTCATGCTGCATTTTCCGCACCTGAGCAGAACGAGGTAACAACTCCACTGGTTGACCTTTAGGAATAACAATTTGTTCAACCGCAAGTCTCGCTTCCTCCAAAGCGTCCATTTCGTCATCACTACCACTGTGCAAAAACAATTGCAATTCCTGATCATCCGTAATTTCCGGCTCGTCAATGTTCAACAACCGCCGCAAACCGCGAGTAATTTGAGGAATAGTGCTAGACTTAATCACATGAATAGGTACATGACGCGCCTTAGCCATTTGCCTTAACTTTGCGTGGTTTTTGACGTGCGATCGCAACGCCAAAATAGCATCAGCACTATCTATGTCTTTTGTCAATACCACAGGTAAACTTAACACCCCAATCACCTGTTCCAACTGGTGACGACTCACTCCATAGGGGTAAACGTGCAAAGGCAAATCTTCCCCATTGGGACCGGCTGATTTACTCTTAGCAAAATCAACACTCTCCCCATAATTGAAAGACTCATCTAACAAGCGGTCAAACTCGCTGCGTCCCGTTACCCGTTCCCGTTCCACAGACAAAGGCGGTAAAGCTACCATCTGACCAGAAGCACGCCAGCCATTAACCTGCTTAACCGCGGGAAAAGATTCATCCTCACTAGCTAAATGACCACCGCGACCATTAACCACAGATAACTGTCTAGTAATAGACACCTTACCCTTTTCGTCCACAGTGCGCGTTTGTGGGTTAGGTTGACGACCTCTTAATAGAGTATCAACGGTATCAGCCACGCTTTCATGTACTACCCAGCGTTGTCTCTCCAACATTTCCACAGCAATTTCAAAGGTGGGAGGCGCTTTGCGTTCCAACACCGTTTTTTGTGAACCGCGTCTTCTCGCTTCGTCATCTCCTAGCGTCACCGCTTGAATACCCCCCACCAAATCAGAAAGAGTGGGGTTTTTGATCAAGTTTTCAATTTGGTTTCCGTGGGCAGTCCCCACTAATTGTACACCTCTCTCCGCAATTGTACGTGCAGCTAAAGCTTCCAATTCTGTACCAATTTCATCAATGACAATCACTTCTGGCATATGGTTTTCTACCGCCTCAATCATCACCTGATGCTGTAATTCTGGTTTTGCTACCTGCATCCGTCGAGCGCGACCAATCGCTGGGTGAGCAACATCACCATCTCCGGCAATTTCATTTGAGGTGTCAATAATCACCACTCGTTTATTCAATTCATCTGCCAACACACGGGCAATTTCCCGCAAAGCAGTAGTTTTACCTACACCCGGCCGACCTAGCATGAGAATGGATCTACCAGTTTCTACCAAATCCCGGATCATGCCAATAGTACCAAATACCGCCCGACCCACACGACAAGTCAAGCCAATAATTTTACCATTGCGATTGCGGATAGCACTGATACGATGTAAAGTTTGCTCAATACCCGCCCGATTATCGCCACCAAATGTTCCGACTCGTTGAATACAATCATCTATTTGTGCTTGAGTGACAGGGGATTCGCTCAGATACTCAGCAGCATGAGGAAAGCGAGCTTCTGGGCGACGACCTAGATCCAAAACCACTTCAACTAAATGATCTCTTTTAGGATGGTTCTCTAGTTGCTGTTGTAGGTCTTGGGGTAAAATGTCCAGTAACTTTTGCAGGTCTTCTGTAATCGTCATGCTTTCTATGGTGGTGACGTTTTTAGAGATAACGAATGAGCAATTTAACGCTCTTACTGTGACTTAATCTGAGAAACGAGAGAATCAGCAAGTTTTACCGCTTGCCAAAGTAATTCCGGTTCATCCTCAAGGCGCAGACTTGCCTTAACACCAGTGGAACTCACCTCCTGATTTTCCAACTTGTCAATAACTGATGACAGCAACACACGAGCATAGCTACCATAGGCAACACCAGCAATGGAGTTCTGGGTGCTGAGTTCAGAAGGAGAGGACAACTTATTACCTCCTGCCTCCTGCCTTCTGCCTCCTGCCTCCTGAAGTAGTCCCATTGCCTTTAATTTAGGAACTGTGTAGCTATTAGTACCCCCAGCTAACTGCACATATCCAGGTAGATTTGCTGCCAAAACTTTTTGTCCTAATTTTATCGCTGCTATAGTAGTACCATCACCGATATCACCACTCATAGAGCGCCCGTCTGTTTGCCAAATCAAGGTTTGGGGACGGGGTGAAATTAGATCATAAATTGCTTGTAGGTAATCAATTAAACCATCACCATCATTGCAACTGATAGCTAATAACTTTAATTGATCTGCCCAAGGAGCGATGTTTGACCACAAACGCTGGAACTCCGCCAAACGCCCTACTTTTGTATGAATCTCTATGGCATCTATTCCCGTTGACATGATCAATGGTGCAATCGCTCCCGGCGTTGACAGATATGATGCTGTATCAATTATCTCATAAGGACAGGCAGGAATGCAACGCCCACAGCCATAACATTTTTCGGCAATAATTCCTGAACAGCTATCTTTTTGATTGTTAAAAACTATAGCTTGTGCTGGACAAATTTTTTCACAGGGTCTATGGCAATCTGGTGAACAATAAATAGGATTAAATTGGGCTTTTCTAAAATGGGGATCTTCTCCATCGTTGAGGCTAACCATTAACAAGGGCAAATGGCCTGAAAAATTAAAGCCTCTCGCTTGAGCATCTTTAACAAGAGTTTTAGCAACCAGTAAAGCTTCCTGAGCCGCATTAATTACAGCCGGATCAGCAGCAACATCTATGCAGTCAGCACCCGCCAAGGTGTAGGCTAAAGTTAAACTTCTGACCGCCGGTAGATGTTGGAAACTGGCTCCACAAATCAGCTTAAACCAGTTACCTTGTTTTAGGGATTGTAAAGGGGCTAAGAGTTTGGTCACTCTTCTATTATGCTTTTTTTGCCATCAAAATTGCAGCCCCTAATCAGGAAAAAATCCAATTTTTTTATCTGTCGTTTTTAGGCAGTGGGCAAGAGGCTGTAGGTTTGGCGTAATTTATAAGAAAATAGGCTGAAAACCCTTGAGGTTAAGTTTTGGAGCTTGGTGGTCAGTGAGCTTGTCGAACTGCGGAAAACTCAGCCGTCTTTTGTGCCGTTAAGAAACTTTTTGGCAATGTTTCGATATTATCGCCAACTTTTATCAGTTTCCCGGCTTCTGAAACAGCTAATCTGGTATTTACACTCAATTTATAGAAGTGATTAAACCTCGACGCAGCTACCCATGATGGCAGAGTTGCCTGACGTTTTTGTACAAATATTTTTTGAAAGTTGGGGTAAGTTTCACCCAAGTAAGAATCTCGTGTTGGGACTATACAACGTTGACAGGGGTTGACTCCCAAAAACTGCACATCTCCCACTTGAAATGATACAGGTTCTCCACTGTCCGTAAACAGCCTATCTTCCCAAAACGCTGGTACATCACCAATCTCAATATTTGCACGCAGTCGTCGGCGTATTTCCTCCACACTCACCCCAGGAAACCAAGCAGCCACTTCCCCTAAAGTTGCTGTACTAATCACCGTGGGTCCTGGTGAGTCTGTATCATCAGGAAAACCCATCTTGGTGTTTTGTCTTAATGTAACAGCAAAGCCAAAAAATTCGCTTAACTTTGCTGCTAGTTGTTGCTGTTCTTGTTCAAGATGAAAAACCTGGTATGAATTGCTATTAGGAAATTGAAGATGAACAACTCTTTCTGTAAGGGAAAAATTGGCACGCAAGGAATGAATTTTGGCATGGCGTTTAGCATTGACAAATTTACCCTCTGCGTTAACAATGGCAAACTCTCGGTCATACTCAAATGCGCCACTTGATAAAATTGTAGCTTTTTCTACTTCTACACCATCGAGTGACTTAATCGGATATAACAAAATCTTTGATAAATAGGCCATCTTTAAAAATTAAAAATGTAAGAGGTAATTCATGAATTACCTCTACCTTAATCATATTTGCTGACTGCTGACGGCTAACCACTATAGCGGTAGGATTTTTTAAGGGTTTGTCAGTGGATACAAAGGAGACTTATCAAGACCGCCAATTTTATTCAGAGGCCAAAAACGAATAACAGCACGACCAATAATATTTTTCCGTGGTACTAAACCCCAACAGCGTCCATCATAACTACTACCACGATTGTCACCTAACACTAGGTATGAATCGGCTGGTATGGTTTGCGGTTTCGCTAAGAAAGGAGGTTGAGATCCTGATGCACAAACATCCACAACAGTACGGGATGAGGGAAATAAATATTGTTCTTCTGGCAGATATTTTTTATTAATATATACTTTGCCGTCTTTAAGTTCTATTTTTTCTCCTGGTAAACCTATAATGCGTTTAATAAAGGCATCGTGGTATTGTTCTCTCTTGAGTTCGTCCGTGGGTGAAAATACAACTATATCGCCCCGCTGTGGGTTGCCAAATTTATAAGTCACCTTATCGACAATAATCTTGTCAGCCTTCCATTGGTCTTGTACACCGTGTAGCGTCGGTTCCATTGACCCTGTAGGAATCCAACGCGCTTCAGCGACTAGGGTACGAATTCCCAAGGCCAGAAAGACGCTCAATATAACAGTTTTGCCTAGCTCGACGATCCAGGAATTATCAGGTTGTTGGCTAGAGTTTTTATCAGACACTTGATTTTGCATGAAATTACTTAAATTTGAGGGTAATAGACAAGCACTGAACTGATGAGAGAGACTGTGATGTTATTGTTATTTTAATATTTTAACTAGACAAGTGATTTTTCCTAATACATATTGAAATGGGTAGGCAAAAGTTTGTGACTGAGCGGAAATTAATTTTCTTTTAACATATAGGAGAAGATAAAACTGATAACTGTTAACTATGAACTGATAACTGATTAAATTTATGTCATCTGCTAAAAGTTTACTGATTCGCCAAGCACGCGTGATTTTACCCAATGGTGAGTTTATGATCGGGGATGTGCTGACCCAAAGCGGTAAAATAGTCGAGGTAGCGTCAGAAATCTCTAATGCCACACCCACTCAAGAAATAGACGCACAAGGTTTAACTTTGTTGCCGGGAGTCATTGATCCGCAAGTACATTTCCGCGAACCAGGTCTGGAATACAAGGAAGACTTGTTTACTGCTAGTTGTGCTTGTGCTAGAGGCGGTGTCACCTCTTTTCTGGAAATGCCGAATACAAGACCTTTGACAACCAGCCAGTCAGCTTTAGATGACAAACTACAAAGGGCTGCCAATAAGTGCTTAGTTAATTATGGCTTTTTTATTGGGGCAACGGGCGATAATTTAACAGAATTAGTTTCTGCCCAACCCACTCCGGGTATTAAGATTTTTATGGGATCTATGCACGGTCAATTGCTGGTTGACCAGGAAACTGTACTAGAGCAGATTTTTGCTCATGGTAGTCGTTTAATTGCTGTTCATGCAGAGGACCAAGCGAGAATTAACCAGCGTCGTCAAGAGTTTGCTGGTATTCATGATCCGGCTATTCATTCCCAAATTCAAGATAATCAAGCTGCTTTGAATGCGACACAATTAGCATTGAAGCTTTCTAAAAAATATCAACGACGGTTACATATTCTGCATATGTCAACGGCTGAAGAGGCCGAGTTGCTACGTGAGGATAAACCGAGTTGGGTGACTGCCGAAGTGACACCACAACATTTGTTGTTAAATACCAGTGCTTATCAAACTATTGGCACATTCGCACAGATGAACCCACCTTTGCGATCGCCTCATGATAATGAAGTTCTCTGGCAAGCTTTACGAGATGGTGTAATTGATTTTATCGCTACTGACCACGCACCACACACTTTAGAAGAAAAAGGTCAAACTTACCCGAATACTCCTTCAGGTATGCCCGGTGTCGAAACCTCTCTACCTTTAATGTTAACCTCAGCAATGGCAGGAAAATGTACTGTTTCCCAAGTTGTGAACTGGATGTCTAAAGCAGTAGCTACCGCTTATGGTATTCCCAACAAGGGAGAAATTACCCCTGGTTACGATGCTGATTTAGTTTTAGTAGATTTAAACACCTACAAACCAGTAAAGCGGGAAGAAGTTTTAAGTAAATGTGGTTGGAGTTCCTTTGAAGGTTGGAATTTGACAGGGTGGCCTGTGACAACTATTGTTGGTGGTGAAATTGTTTATGATCAGGGAAAATTAAATACGGAAATTCGCGGACAAGCTTTAACTTTCCTGTCGTAAATAATTGTTTTTTCCCAAAAAATTAAAAAATTAAAGCGAATTTATTTTACACAGACTCGCCGAAAGTAGATTATTGGTAGATGGATAGATGCACCTTCTGAAAAGCTAAATTTTAAACTGCTGATGAGTACCTGTATAAATTGGCATCCAACCCTCGACAGTTGTGAAATAGCGTATTACCTTAAAATGTAAAGATGCCGAGAAACTACACCAATGTTCTACTCCTGCGGGAATGTGTAAATAGTCTTGTGATGTAATTAACAGTTGTACTTGAGTGCGATCAGGTTTCACAAAACTATAAATTATTTCTCCTGCTAACAAATAAATAGCTTCCGCAGCATTATGGGTGTGATAACGTCCATAAGTTGCCATCCAAGTTTCTAAATTTGGCGAACCAGGATGTATATTGAGTAAATCACTCCACAAATAACCATTTTCTTGCTGAAGAAACTCAAACACGCTGTTATGAAGTCCTACAATATGACGCTTTTCCACATCTGTAACGGTTTCTTGTTCCATCAGTTCTGGAAAAAGTAAAGATGTCCCCGGATTATAATGTCTGAGTTTAATACCTAAAGGTTCTAACTCATGAGCGATCGCACTTAAATCACTTTCCGTTGTTCCGTCTTCCAGTAATAAAATTGCCATGATAAAATACTAAATCCTCTGTTAAAAACAGTTTACTGAAAATTGTCTCAAAAAGCCACTATTACCGACCGATAAATGGGTGTTTTTTAATATACTTTATAAATATAAAAAGGTAAGAAGTCAGGAGTCAGAATATTTTAGGACTTACACACAAGTCACGGAATAAAGAACCACAGAGGCACAGAGAACACAGAGCAACATGGGTTTGACAGATATTTTGCGTGAGTCCTGCTTACAGAAAAATTCATTACTTGATTGATGCTTCATGCTACCATTAACAGTATCATAGTACAAATAAACTATATTGTAACCATTGTCAACAAATGTCTGACCTGATTTTATTTTGGCATCGTCGAGATTTACGTATTTCCGATAATACAGGACTAGCAGCAGCTAGAACACAAACTGCAAAGGTTGTAGGTGTATTTTGTTTAGATCCTGGCATTTTGCAACAGGATGATGTTGCACCTGCTAGAGTAACTTACATGATCGGCTGTTTACAAGCATTGCAACAACGATATCTTCAAGCAGGTAGTCAGTTATTAATTTTACATGACAATCCAGTGACAGCCATTCCTCAATTAGCTGAAGCCTTAAATGCAAAAGCAGTTTTTTGGAATTGGGATGTTGAACCCTACGCACAAATACGGGATAATGATGTAATTTCAGTATTAAAAGCAAAAGGTATTCAGACACTTGAGAAAAATTGGGATCAATTATTACATTCACCCGATGAAATTTTTAGTGGTTCAAAAACTCCCTACACAGTTTATACTCCCTTCTGGAAAAATTGGAGTAGTAAACCTAAAAATAACCCAGTTGCAACTTTAGAAAACTGCGAAAATTTAACAGATGCAGAACAGGAAATAGCTAAAAAAACAGGCACAATTAATTTACCTTCTGCAAAAGATTTAGGTTTTAATTGGGATGGGGAATTAATAATTGCACCAGGAGAAACAGCAGCACAAGAAAAATTAGATAATTTCATAAAAAATGTCATTAAAGAATATGATGAACAAAGAAATTATCCTGCTGTTGAAGGAACATCTTTATTAAGTCCAGCTTTGAAATTTGGTGTTATAGGAATTAGGACAATTTGGGAAAAAACTACCGAATTATTAGCAGATACTAACAGCGAAGAAGTCACCAATAATATTATATCTTGGCAGAAAGAATTAGCATGGCGGGAATTTTATCAACACGCCATGTATCATTTTCCAGAATTAGCTGAAGGTGCATATAGAGAAGTTTTTAAAAACTTTCCTTGGCGAAATAACGAAAAACATTTTCAAGCTTGGTGTGAAGGAAAAACCGGTTATCCTATAGTTGATGCAGCCATGCGACAATTAAATGAAATCGGCTGGATGCACAATAGATGTAGAATGATAGTAGCCAGTTTTTTAACCAAAGATTTAATTATAAACCCCCAATGGGGAGAAAAATATTTTATGCAGAAACTCATCGACGGTGACTTATCTGCTAATAATGGTGGTTGGCAATGGAGTGCATCAAGTGGCATGGACCCCAAACCATTAAGAATATTTAACCCAGCTAGTCAAGCACAGAAATTTGATGCTGATGGGGAATATATTCGCCAATGGGTGAGAGAATTAAAATCTGTAGATACAGAATATTTAATAAGTGGAAATATTACACCCTTAGAACGTCGTGCAGTTGGTTATCCTGCACCCATTGTAGATCATAAAAAACAACAAGCTTTGTTTAAACAATTGTATCAAGAACAGAAAGCTGGTACAGATTAATTTTTATTTTTAGAGGGGAAGGATATAAACATTAACCATCCCCCACACAAAACATACACAGAACTTACTCCAGTAGCAATAATTAAACCTCTAAAGTGACAGTTTTAGCAAATGGCTGCAACATACCTTGTACTTTTAGCGATAAAACTTAACTTTTCTTTGCGTCTTTGCGGCTTTGCGTGAGATATTCTAATAACTGGCACAATAAACACCAAAATATTGTAGCACCGCTATCAAAATATAAGTATCTACTAATACGGTTGAAACTTATGTCATCATCCCGTGATCCTCTGCTGCAAATTGAACTGAGAATACCTGCTTCCCATCCTCAGTTATTAGAAGGTTTAGATATTTGGTTGCGTATGGGTTTAATATCTGATGCTAAAGTTAGGCAAATATGTCAAACTTACCTAGTTTGTGCTGTAGTTTTACAAACACAATTACAACCACAAATAGAATATCAACCGCAAGAGGTATTGACAACTTCTAGCACATTAAAACCATTCATTGCCACTTTACCCCCAGAACCACAAACACCACCTCAACCTAATTTTATCACCTCGATGTTGCAATCATTAGGTGAAGAATTAAGTGTGAGATGGTTGTTATTTTTAGGAGTGTTTTTAGTCGTTTTATCTTCTGGTGTTTTAGCAGCAAGTCAATGGGAAAAATTTCCCGCTATTGGACAATATGGAGTTTTATTAGCTTATACTTTAACATTTGGTGGTTTTACTTTCTGGGCAGGTAAACAAGATAATTTAAAATTAACCGCACAGACATTATTAATTGTCACTTGGTTATTAGTGCCTGTTAATTTTTGGGCAATGGATAGCTTTAATTTATGGAATAATACTATTAACTGGTTACTGTTAGCTATTGCTTCTCTATTTCTATCAACAATTACAGTTTTACTTGCTAAGAATCGCACAATTATTAATAATTTTCCATCAGGGAAATTACCATTTTTAAATATTCTCAGTTTAAGTTATTTACATTGGGGTTGGAAAATATCAGGTTTTCCCCTAATAGCTGTTTATATAGCAATGGTAGGAACAACCTTAATTACAGTTTATCAAAAACTCAAACAACCAAGAGAAAATACCAACACACAGGATAATACACAGGATGATAATTGGGGAGTAGGAATTTATTTTGCAGTAGTTACTTATGGTTTATTAGGATTATTATTTAGAGCGATTTTTGTCGCTGGTGTTAATATCACTCAGTTAGGTTTAGCAATTGGTATTTGTGGTTGGTTAGCAGTTTGGTTATCAGCCAAAAATTCTACTTCTACCCCTTCCATTGCTGCTATTTGGGAAAAAATAGGCGTAATTTTATTATTTTTAGGTTGGTTAGTTTCAGTCTTCACCCAACCAGAACAAGCAATAATTATCAGTGGTTTAAGTTTATGGGTTTTTAGTCAAAGGTTGCAAATTCATAATTCAAAATTTGATTTAACAGCTATTTTCTTTATTGGGTTACAAACAACTTGGTTAGCTTGGCGTTTAGTACCAGAAACATTACAGCAATTTATCATTAATACAGCAACTTATCTGACTCATTCCCAAAACCAACCTTTAACATTATTGAGTATTGCTTTATTTCCTTATTTAATATTGATGTTAATTTTCTCAGAAAAATTGCATCATGATGAAAAAGAAGAATTAGCAATTTTCGGTAAACAGCTAACCCTATTATTAGGGGTTTGCCTAACAATGTTTGCTTTAGTAAATTCTACTTTATTAACATTCAACCTTTTATTTTCTAGTATTATTTTAGCTATCGTTACTAAACGCCATACTTTTATTCCTCATTTAGTTTATTTAACTCACACCACAGGAATTTTAACAGTTTTTTCTGCTATCAATTGGTTATCACCAAATTTGAATCAAGAAATTTGGGCAGTAATTTTGTTAACTTTCATGGTTGCCGAATGGGTATTTAGTGTCGGTGCAGGAATTTGGAAACGTAGTGCTTGGTATATTGGTTTAGCACTTGCTACCTTGAGTTTTACCTGGTTACTTTTCAATGTCCAATCATCATTTTATAATGTAATTGACACCTCTAAATATTGGGGAGTTATTTGGTTAATTACACCTTTAGCACTTACTGGTTTAGCTATTCGTACTCATGATGAACAACATCGCACTGTTAATACTTTTTTGAGTGTTTTATCTGTCATAACTGCCCAATTTTTAACTTTACCTTTAACAGAAATAAGATTAATTGGTTTGGGTGTGGGTGTAGGTGTGATGTTTGTCAATACTCGTTATTTAAGAAAACAAGAAACCGCCGCTTTAACCATTAGTTTTGGACTGAGTTTCATTGCTGCATTATTGTGGAATATACCAAATTTAGCCTTATCAGTTTGGTTTTTAGTAAGTAGTTTTGCTATTTTTACTTTATGGTTAGGACGAACCATTCTTTTAAGAAAAAATACGGAATTAACTCTTATTTATGCCGCAGCAAGTGATAAATGGGCTATTGCACTATCTATCATAGAATTAATAGGAATTACATTACATTCATTCCTTGTTTATACAGGAAATAGTAATGCTGAAATTTTCTATTTATTAGCTACATCAATAACTTTAGCCGCCATTATTTATCGTACTTATCAACAACCAACAAACTGGGCATTTTATAGCATTGGGTGGTGTTTAGAATTGTTAGTTGCGGAAATTTTAGGTTTTGGTGAACCATCAATTATTAAAATAGGAATTGCTAATATTGCCTTGGGTTTAATAACTCAATTATTCGGGGAATGGTGGCGCAGAAAATATCAAGCACAATATCAAAACATACCTCAAAGTTTCCACATCTTACCCATCATTTATGGTGCATTTAGTGTAATATTAAGATTCAATACCTTTACAGACTGGACAGGTTTATATAGTTTAGGGATAGCCTTAATTTTA
The DNA here is from genome assembly GCF_019598945.1 of Sphaerospermopsis torques-reginae ITEP-024. NCBI lineage: Bacteria > Bacillati > Cyanobacteriota > Cyanophyceae > Nostocales > Aphanizomenonaceae > Sphaerospermopsis > Sphaerospermopsis torques-reginae. The sequence continues at coordinate 1,505,972 of NZ_CP080598.1, forward strand.
GTTGGTGTAGGACGGAGAAGAGAAGAATTTAAACCATTACTTTATTTTGGCATCATTGGGATCTCAATTTCTGCTTATGAACTGCTATTTTATCAAATGTCTCAAAGTACAGGAGGTGCATTAGGAGATGGTTTAATAGCCATGTCAGCATTAGGAACTAGCATCATGTATGCTTACCGTATCCTTTCCCCTTGGTTAATAAATTATTTTTGTCTCACACCAGGAGAATTAAAAAATATTGCCCATTTACATTGGTTTTGGAGTAGCATTTTATTATTAGTTGCTGTCACAGTTCCCACAGAAATTAACCTTTATGCAGCTATAGGAACAGGAATATTTTTAACCCGCTATGGAATATGGCAAGGAAGAAGAAATAATATTCAAGAAAATGTTCAAGAAAACGTTCATGAACCTGTACAAACTATTGGTAATATTGGTAAAGATGAAATTTGGGTTTATCTAGGTTTATTAACAGCAGGGATAACAGGTATTTATCTACAAAATTTACCTATAAGCAGCTTTTTAACTCAACAGTTAACACCTTGGAACGGTGTGCTTTCTTGTCTAATAGCCTATTTTATTTACATCATACCTTGGGAAAACTTAGGTTGGTCAAAAACACCTTGGCAGCGTACATCATACATCCTACCATTAATCATCATCGGAACAACCCAACAACAAATTTATCCTCTCACCTTAACTATTGCTGCTTTCTACTATATATTCTTGTCCAAAATAACCAGACAAATTCGCTTTACCTACATTAGTCTAGTTTTAATAAACTGGGCATTATTTAACTGGTTCATGCAATTAAACCTCAAAGATAGCTTATGGTACATCACATCCATCAGCTTATCAATATTATATACTGCCCAAATAGACCCCCAATTAAAACCACAAGAACTTAAACCAATACGTCACTTTATCAGAACCATTGGTAGTGGTTTAGTTTGTACTTGGTCAATATTATTTTATCAACATTTACCTTACATACCCGGTATTTTTAGCCTCATTGCTATTTTTGCCGGACTAGCTTTAAAAATACGTGCCTTCCTTTATGTTGGTACTGCCACTTTCATCATTACCAGCATTTATCAATTAGTAATTTTCAGCCTCAGTTACTCATTCTTAAAATGGATAATTGGCTTATTAGTAGGCATTCTCTTAATTTACATAGCAGCCAACTTTGAAACCCGACGAACTCAAATTACTTCATTACTTCGCAGTAGCATCGAAAAATTTCAACAATGGGAATAATGAAAATTAAAAATTAAAAATTAAAAATTAAAAGCCCCCCTTTTTAAGGGGGGTTGGGGGGATCAAAAACTACAAATACAACGACTTAACCCACTCCCATTCTTTTGCTAAACCCTCCCTCAAAGAAACCTGTGGACAATAACCAAGAATTTTTCGCGCCTTAGAAACATCAGCAGCAGTATGACGCGCATCACCCATAGCCTTTTCAATATGGTTGCGTTTAATAGGCTTACCAACAATTTCTTCCATCGTATCCAAAACTTGAGTTAAAACCACCCTACTATCACCACCAATATTAAAAATTTCTCCCACCGCTTCCGGTGCAGTAGCAGCAGCTAAGTTAGCAGCAACCGCATCACTGACAAATGTAAAATCTCGCGTTTGCTGTCCATCACCATAAACAGGAATAGCCTCATCCTGCAAAACAGCTTTGAAAAACTTATGAAATGCCATATCTGGTCTTTGTCGTGGACCATAAACAGTAAAATACCGCAAAGAAACAAAAGGCAAACCAAAATTTTTATGATATAGTCCACACAACCTTTCAGCCGCTAACTTAGTAATACCATAGGGTGAAACTGGTTTAGGTGGAATTTCCTCATGAGTTGGTAAAGTTTCCGCATCACCATATACACTGGATGTTGAGGCAAATACTAACCTTTTTAACTGACGAGCATCCTTAGCAGCTTCTAACAAAACCTGTGTAGCGTTAATATTCCGTTCCGTATAAGCCCGAAAACCCTGACCCCAGGAATTTCTCACCCCAGCTTGTGCCGCCTGATGATATACTATTTCCACATCTTGAAAAAGTTTCGGCAAATCTAAAAATTGAATATCCCCTTCTACCAAAGTAAAATTAGGTGAATTTTCCAAGGTAGCAATATTTTTTCGCTTTAACTGTGGATCATAATAATCATTAAATTCATCAATGCCAATTACCTCTTCTCCCTGTTGCAATAATATATTGACCAGGTGAGAACCTATAAACCCAGCAGCCCCAGTAACGATAATTTTAGTCATGTTCCTGATTCTTTGAAATGTTTATAATTTTTATTATCAAAGTCATTCTAACTATTAATAAGTTATGCTAAGTTGTGCTAAATTTTTAACTAGACATTTTCTTTTTACTAAAAAACCACAAAACTTTATAGTTTGTTGACAATTTTAGTAGAGCGTGATGAATTTGACTTACTAAATAAGTGTTGCTCGTTTGCCCTTTCCTGTTCAGACCTTGATTATTAGGATAATTAGTGAAAAAATTAATCTGCGAGTAGCTTTATGGTATTCGCATTTTGCCAGGAACGCACGAGGAAATAAGTGAAAGTTTTAGTTGTCGGTAATGGGGGACGTGAACACGCTCTAGCGTGGAAACTGCTACAATCAGATAAAATCGAGCAAGTTGTATGTGTACCTGGAAATGGTGGTACTGCAACTATGGAACGTTGCCAAAATTTGCCCCTGGCGGTAAGTGACTTTGAAGGCATAGGCAAATTTGCTGTAGAAAATGGTATTTCTTTAGTAGTCATCGGTCCAGAAGTACCTTTAGCAAACGGTATTACAGACTATCTGCAAACTAAAGGACTGATGGTATTTGGTCCCAACAAAGCTGGAGCGCAAATAGAAGCCAGTAAAGCTTGGGCTAAAGCATTAATGCAAGAAGCTGGAGTCCCCACAGCTAAAGCAGCAGTTTTTCAAGAAGCAGCAGCAGCAAAAGCTTATGTACAAGCAGAGGGATCGCCAATTGTTATTAAAGCTGATGGTTTAGCTGCTGGTAAAGGTGTGATAGTAGCCCAAACCGTTGAACAAGCAGAAACCGCCATAGATGCCATTTTTGAGGGGCAGTTTGGCAGTGCTGGTAATTTTGTGGTTATTGAAGAATGCTTGTTAGGACAAGAAGTTTCGGTTTTAGCATTAACAGACGGGTTAACTATTCGCCCCTTTTTACCTGCTCAAGATCATAAACGCATTGGCGAAGGCGACACCGGAGAAAATACCGGAGGTATGGGAGTGTATACCCCTACACCCATCGCTACACCAGAATTAATGGCGCGTGTGCAAACAGAAGTTTTAGAAAGAACCATTACAGCTTTAAGAAACAGAGGTATTGACTACCGGGGAGTTTTGTACGCTGGTTTAATGGTTGCAGACAATGGCGACTTTAGCGTTTTAGAATTTAACTGTCGCTTTGGTGATCCCGAAACACAGGTAATTTTACCTTTGTTAGAAACACCCTTAGAAGATTTAATCTTAGCCTGTATCCAGCAGCGTTTAGGAGAAATGCCCCCCATTGCTTGGAAACCAGGTGCAGCAGCTACAGTAGTCGCCGCTTCAGGCGGTTATCCTGGAGATTATGAAAAAGGTAAAGTCATCAGTGGTATTGATACAGCAGAAACAGCAGGAGCAATAGTATTTCATGCTGGCACAAAGCTAAACTCAGACCAACAAATCGTCACAGACGGTGGTAGAGTTTTGAATATTACTGGACTGGGAGAAAATTTCCCACAGGCGATCGCCCAAGCTTACACTGGAATCAAACACATTCAATTTTCCGGGGTGTATTACCGTCGAGATATCGGTCATCGCGTCCTGAAAACAGAGTCATAAGTTAGCAGGTTAGTAGGTTTTCCATCTCCCCACCATTCCATCTTCCCAATTTCTCCCTAACACCTTTTGTGAATTAACTGTTAATTTTTAAATGGTTGGGGCAGAAAACCAACAACTACTAACAGCTATATATAAATATATTTAAGATGCTGGCTTTTTTCACAACAATCCGCAACGTCATTAGCCATTGGTGGTATGAATTTACCCTCCAAACCAAACTCCTAGCAGTCGCCACCCTAGTTGTGTCCTTATTTATGAGTGGCCTAACTTTTTGGGCAGTCAACACTATTCAGCAAGATGCACGTCTTAACGATACCCGCTTTGGTCGTGACCTGGGACTACTACTAGCTTCTAACGTTACCCCACTCATCGCGGAAAACAATCTCACAGAGGTAGCCCAATTTTCCCAACGTTTCTACAGCAGTACATCTAGCGTCCGATATATGCTTTACGCTGATGAAACTGGAAAAATCTTTTTTGGCATTCCTTTTTGGGAACCCGAAGTAGAAAACTCCCTCACCATCAAGCGCAAAATACAACTACCAGAAGATTATCCTGGTGATGACGACCAGCCAATGGTACGCCAACATAACACCCCAGATGGTCTAGTCACAGATGTATTTATTCCCTTAATAGAGGATCAAAAATATTTAGGCGTGTTGGCCATTGGCATCAACCCCAACCCCACAGTAGTCATTTCCTCTAACTTTACCCGTGATGTCACCATCGCTGTATTTATCACAATTTGGGTGATGGTTATTTTAGCAGGAGTAATTAACGCTTTAACTATTACAAAACCAATTAAAGAACTATTAGTAGGCGTTAAACAAATTGCCACAGGGAATTTTAAACAGCGAATTGACCTACCGCTGGGAGGAGAACTAGGAGAGCTTATTTTCAGCTTTAATGAAATGGCAGAGCGTCTAGAACGCTACGAAGAACAAAACATAGAAGAATTAACCGCCGAAAAAGCCAAATTAGAAACCTTGGTTTCCACCATTGCCGATGGTGCAGTATTAATTGATAACAATATGGAGGTAATTTTAGTCAACCCCACAGCAAGGCGCATTTTTGCTTGGGAAGGAGTTGATGTTGTAGGTAAAAATGTACTGCATAACTTACCCCAAAGCGTACAAATGGAAATTACCCGAACTTTGTACGAAATGGCAGCCAGTGAATGTGAAAGTGCTGAGTTCCGCATCCCCCTCAACCAACCCACCAAACGCACTATCCGTATTCTTTTAACCACAGTCCTCAACCTGCAACGAGAAAGTATTAAAGGTATCGCCATTACAGTGCAAGATATCACCCGTGAAGTAGAACTGAATGAAGCCAAAAGTCAATTTATCAGCAATATTTCTCACGAACTACGCACACCCTTATTTAACATCAAAACCTATATTGAAACTTTGCATGACTACGGTGAAGACTTAGGAGCAGAAGAACGCCGCGAATTTCTGGCAACTGTCAATCATGAAACCGACAGACTTACCCGCCTAGTCAACGATGTATTAGATTTATCAAAACTAGAATCCGGTCGCACTTATAACTTTGACGGAGTTGATTTAGCACAAGCATTAGAGCAGACCTTACGTACTTACCAACTTAACGCCAAAGATAAAGGAATTGAACTGCTTCAGGAAGTCGCCCCGAATTTACCCCTAGTAATGGGTAATTATGATTTATTACTGCAAGTTTTTGGTAATTTAATCGGTAACGCTCTCAAATTCACTTCCGCAGGCGGTAAAGTAGCCATTCGCGCCTACCAGCTAAAGCCTCCCATATCAGAACAAAAGCATCCCCTAGTCAGGATTGAAATTAGTGATACAGGTATAGGTATCGCCCCAGAAGACCAACAGGCAATATTTGACCGCTTTTTCCGGGTAGAAAATCGAGTTCACACCCTCGAAGGTACAGGTTTAGGTTTATCAATTGTCAGAAACATTATAGAAAGGCATCACAGTCAAGTACATTTAGTCAGTGAAGTTGGTGTGGGTACAACTTTCTGGTTCGACTTAGCCATATTTGATGAAGAAGCCGCACCCGCACTGATGGAAACTACATCTGACACATCTGAAATAGCAAAGGTTTGATGCTTAACTATCAGGACTTACGCAAAATATCTCTCAAACCCTCTTTCCTTCGTGTCCTTCGTTCCTTCGTGGTTTATTCTTCCTTGACTTGTGCGTAAGTCCTATATTACTTAGGTTGTCAGAGAAATTAACAAACAGACAAATAATATAGCTATTAGCAGCACTAGACCCTGATTTCGTTTGATCCAGCTTTTGACCTTTGTACTCAAACTACTATTATTAGTCTGCTTTTCCAGTTCTAACTGACTCTCTTCCCAATTCTGGTAAAGAGTACAATCTTGAGCATAAGGGCGTTTGGGAAAATTACAGCTATCATCCTGATGATAAACACAGGTTTCACAAAGATATTCATTGCCAACAGCGCGATGCAAAGGAATCCCCCGATGCCCGAAAGCTTTTAGAGTTATCCGGCAATGGGGACAAGTGATAGCCTGACTATCAATAAGTTGATGACAACGAGGACAAGATAAAGTAGCCAAAACCTGACATTAAGTAGAAATAGGTTAAACACTTTGATTTTAGCCACTTGGATTCACAAGCAGCGACCCAAACAGCAAATATGGCTGAGTGTTGCACCAAGTAGGCTGCTACTATATATCCCCCCTCTTGTGGGATGGGCATCCTGCCCGTCCCTGACAGCGCACTACCAGAAATTTCTATCGAGACAATTTGGATAAGTTATGTCCTAGCAGTCCCATAGAAACTAACCACCTCTGGAACAATCAATTTTATTGCCAAAATCCTTTTCCTGCAAGGGTTTCAAACCATTCTCCCAAAAACATCAAAATTTTTTGGAAAAAGTAGTTGACATTCCCAGAGAGGTCGGCTATATTAAATGAGGTGAGGCAAACGAAGCCCACACACTGAACCGAGACAAGATAATACTTTGAAAGAAAAAAGACGACCATTCCTCGTCAAAGAAATTCAACTAACGAGTTCTGGCGATAGAAAAGGAATTCGGAAGTAAAACAAAAATAACAGAGCTAAACAAACTTAACAAAACGGAGAGTTTGATCCTGGCTCAGGATGAACGCTGGCGGTATGCTTAACACATGCAAGTCGAACGAAATCTTCGGATTTAGTGGCGGACGGGTGAGTAACGCGTGAGAATTTGGCTTCAGGTCGGGGACAACAGTTGGAAACGACTGCTAATACCGGATGTGCCGGAAGGTGAAAGATTTATCGCCTGAAGATAAGCTCGCGTCTGATTAGCTAGTTGGTGGTGTAAGGGACTACCAAGGCGACGATCAGTAGCTGGTCTGAGAGGATGATCAGCCACACTGGGACTGAGACACGGCCCAGACTCCTACGGGAGGCAGCAGTGGGGAATTTTCCGCAATGGGCGAAAGCCTGACGGAGCAATACCGCGTGAGGGAGGAAGGCTCTTGGGTCGTAAACCTCTTTTCTCAAGGAAGAAAAAAATGACGGTACTTGAGGAATAAGCATCGGCTAACTCCGTGCCAGCAGCCGCGGTAATACGGAGGATGCAAGCGTTATCCGGAATGATTGGGCGTAAAGGGTCTGTAGGTGGTACTGAAAGTCTGCTGTTAAAGAGCAAGGCTCAACCTTGTAAAAGCAGTGGAAACTACAGAACTAGAGTGCGGTAGGGGCAAAAGGAATTCCTGGTGTAGCGGTGAAATGCGTAGATATCAGGAAGAACACCGGTGGCGAAAGCGTTTTGCTAGACCGCAACTGACACTGAGGGACGAAAGCTAGGGGAGCGAATGGGATTAGATACCCCAGTAGTCCTAGCCGTAAACGATGGATACTAGGCGTGGCTTGTATCGACCCGAGCCGTGCCGGAGCTAACGCGTTAAGTATCCCGCCTGGGGAGTACGCACGCAAGTGTGAAACTCAAAGGAATTGACGGGGGCCCGCACAAGCGGTGGAGTATGTGGTTTAATTCGATGCAACGCGAAGAACCTTACCAAGACTTGACATCCTGCGAATCCCGGTGAAAGCTGGGAGTGCCTTAGGGAGCGCAGAGACAGGTGGTGCATGGCTGTCGTCAGCTCGTGTCGTGAGATGTTGGGTTAAGTCCCGCAACGAGCGCAACCCTCGTTTTTAGTTGCCAGCATTAAGATGGGCACTCTAGAGAGACTGCCGGTGACAAACCGGAGGAAGGTGAGGATGACGTCAAGTCAGCATGCCCCTTACGTCTTGGGCTACACACGTACTACAATGCTACGGACAAAGGGCAGCTACACAGCGATGTGATGCAAATCCAAAAAACCGTAGCTCAGTTCAGATCGAAGGCTGCAACTCGCCTTCGTGAAGGAGGAATCGCTAGTAATTGCAGGTCAGCATACTGCAGTGAATTCGTTCCCGGGCCTTGTACACACCGCCCGTCACACCATGGAAGTTGGTCACGCCCGAAGTCATTACCCCAACCGTTTGGAGGGGGATGCCTAAGGTAGGACTGGTGACTGGGGTGAAGTCGTAACAAGGTAGCCGTACCGGAAGGTGTGGCTGGATCACCTCCTTTTTAGGGAGACCTACCCATTTAGATATCGAACACAATCAGTAATTAGATACTAAACTGGTCTACTCTAGGTCGGTCGAGAATCGGAAGTCTCTTTCAAAGTATTATTAAAGCTCTGGTCAAATTCAGCACCTGGGAAAAACCCAGACTGCTGGATGAAAGTCCAGTCAGAACCTTGAAAACTGCATAGTAACGCGAGGCAGTTCAGTAATCTAGTGCGAAAGCAACAGATAAACTGAAAGCAAAAAAACCAATGTAATGTTGTGGTCAAGCTAATAAGGGCTAATGGTGGATACCTAGGCACACAGAGGCGAAGAAGGACGTGGTTACCGACGAAATGTTCCGGGGAGTTGGAAGCAAACGGTGAGCCGGAAATATCCGAATGGGGCAACCCTATGTACTACCTGTTGAATATATAGACAGGAAAGAGCCAACCTGGCGAATTGAAACATCTTAGTAGCCAGAGGAAAAGAAATCAACTAGAGATTCCCCTAGTAGTGGTGAGCGAAAGGGGAAAAGCCTAAACCAAGAGGTTTACCTTTTGGGGTCGTGGGACAGCGATATCGAATCCAGAGACTAGACGAAGCAGCTAAATACTGCACCAGAGGAGGTGAAAGTCCTGTAGTCAAAAGTTAAAGGATAGTAGCTGCATCCCGAGTAGTACGGAGCACGTGAAATTCCGTATGAATCAGCGAGGACCATCTCGTAAGGCTAAATACTACTGTGTGACCGATAGCGAACAAGTACCGCGAGGGAAAGGTGAAAAGAACCCCGGAAGGGGAGTGAAATAGAACATGAAACCATTAGCTTACAAGCAGTGGGAGTCCGATTAAACGGATGACCGCGTGCCTGTTGAAGAATGAGCCGGCGACTTATAGGTACTGGTAGGTTAAAGCGAGAATGCTGGAGCCAAAGGGAAACCGAGTCTGAAGAGGGCGATAATCAGTATTTATAGACCCGAACCCTGGTGATCTAACCATGTCCAGGATGAAGCTTGGGTAACACCAAGTGGAGGTCCGAACCGACCGATGTTGAAAAATCGGCGGATGAGGTGTGGTTAGGGGTGAAATGCCAATCGAACCAGGAGCTAGCTGGTTCTCCCCGAAATGTGTTGAGGCGCAGCGGTAATGATTAAAGTCGGGGGGTAAAGCACTGTTTCGGTGCGGGCTGGGAGACCGGTACCAAATCGAGACAAACTCAGAATACCCGATGAACACATTGCCAGTGAGACGGTGGGGGATAAGCTTCATCGTCAAGAGGGAAACAGCCCAGACCACCAGCTAAGGTCCCCAAATCATCACTAAGTGATAAAGGAGGTGGGATTGCAGAGACAACTAGGAGGTTTGCCTAGAAGCAGCCACCCTTGAAAGAGTGCGTAATAGCTCACTAGTCAAGCGATCCTGCGCCGAAAATGAACGGGGCTAAGTGATGTACCGAAGCTGTGGGATTAACTAAACATTAATCGGTAGGGGAGCGTTCCGTCGTAGGTAGAAGCAGTAGCGGCGAGCAGCTGTGGACGAAACGGAAGTGAGAATGTCGGCTTGAGTAGCGCAAACATTGGTGAGAATCCAATGCCCCGAAACCCTAAGGGTTCCAGAGCCAGGTTCGTCCACTCTGGGTTAGTCGGGACCTAAGGCGAGGTCGAAAGGCGTAGTCGATGGACACAGGGTCAACAATCCCTGACTAAGATATGGGAGCATTGCTAGGGACGCATGAAAGATAGCCACACCCTGATTGGTTTGGGAGACGGTTACGACCGTTGCGTGGTGAATGTTAGTGCCAAGAAAAGCTAGTAATGTGATGAACATATGTTACCCGTACCCGAAACCGACACAGGTAGGGAGGTTGAGAATACCAAGGGGCGCGAGATAACTCTCTCTAAGGAACTCGGCAAAATGGCCCCGTAACTTCGGAAGAAGGGGTGCCCACGAGAGTGGGTCGCAGTGAAGAGATCCAGGCGACTGTTTACCAAAAACACAGGTCTCCGCTAACTCGAAAGAGGACGTATGGGGGCTGACGCCTGCCCAGTGCCGGAAGGTTAAGGAAGTTGGTCAGTGGTAACATGAAGCTGACGACCGAAGCCCCGGTGAACGGCGGCCGTAACTATAACGGTCCTAAGGTAGCGAAATTCCTTGTCGGGTAAGTTCCGACCCGCACGAAAGGCGTAACGATCTGGATGGTGTCTCAGAGAGAGACTCGGCGAAATAGGAATGTCTGTGAAGATACGGACTGCCTGCACCTGGACAGAAAGACCCTATGAAGCTTTACTGTAGCCTGGAATTGTGTTCGGGCTTCGCTTGCGCAGGATAGGTGGGAAGCGATGAACTTCTCCTTGTGGGGGGAAGGGAGCTAACGGTGAGATACCACTCTGGCGAAGCTAGAATTCTAACTCATCTCCGTGAGCCGGAGAGAGGACAGTTTCAGGTGGGCAGTTTGACTGGGGCGGTCGCCTCCTAAAAGGTAACGGAGGCGCGCAAAGGTTCTCTCAGCACGCTTGGAAACCGTGCGGCGAGTGTAAAGGCATTAAGAGAGCTTGACTGCAAGACCGACAAGTCGAGCAGGTACGAAAGTAGGCCTTAGTGATCCGACGGCGCAGCATGGAATGGCCGTCGCTCAACGGATAAAAGTTACTCTAGGGATAACAGGCTGATCTCCCCCAAGAGTCCACATCGACGGGGAGGTTTGGCACCTCGATGTCGGCTCATCGCAACCTGGGGCGGAAGTACGTCCCAAGGGTTGGGCTGTTCGCCCATTAAAGCGGTACGTGAGCTGGGTTCAGAACGTCGTGAGACAGTTCGGTCCATATCCGGTGCAGGCGTAAGAACATTGAGAGGAGTCCTCCTTAGTACGAGAGGACCGGGAGGAACGAACCGCTGGTGTACCAGTTATTGTACCAACAGTAGACGCTGGGTAGCCACGTTCGGAGCGGATAACCGCTGAAAGCATCTAAGTGGGAAGCCCACCTCAAGATGAGTGTTCTCACTACTTTAAGTAGGTAAGGTCACGGGCAGAACACCCGTTTATAGGCTCTATGTGGAAGTACAGTAATGTATGTAGCAGAGGGGTACTAATAGACCGAGGGCTTGACCTCAAACATCATTGGCATAATTCGCGTTACTTGCAGTCTTCAGGGTTTTGAACGATTATTGATAATTCTTTAATTTTCAATTATCAATTGTCAATTATCAATTTCCAACGGGTTTTCCTGGTGTCTATGGCGCGGTGGAACCACACTGATCCCTTCCCGAACTCAGAGGTGAAACGCTGTTGCGGCGACGATAGTTGAGGGGTTGCCCTCTGTCACAATAGCTCGATGCCAGGGCTAATATTTTACAAACACCTTCATTTGTATAATGAGGGTGTTTGTTTTTTCAGGGGCTAAGGTGCTGGGGCTATAGACGTTATTGGGATTATACGTTATATTTACTGATATCATTTATATTTATATTGACTAATAAATAATCTAACTCCATTGGATTAAAATCAGGAGATTATGGAGATAAACAAATATAGAAATTACCATTTAAGTGAAGTACCAGCAGTAATAATTAAACGCAGATGGACGCAGATAAACGCAGATGATTTTGTACTTCACTAGACTTGGAAATGCTATTTTAGAAATGTTATTTTTAACTCGATGCACTTGTATAAAACCGCAAAGCAAACCGCCAAAACCAAGTAGAAACAAAAAATAACACCACCGCTAAAAATACAGCACCCATAAACCAAGTTAACTGACTTTCACCTAACATTGCTTGCGCAGGAACTGTAGTTAAAAATGCAACTGGAACTACAAAGGTAAAGAAAACTCGATAAGCTGCGGGATAAGCTACAATCGGATATCTACCCGCTTCTAATAAACCTCTTAATACTTCAGTAACATTGTATATTTTCACAAACCATATACTGCTAGAACCTAGCATAAACCATAGGCTGTAAAGAATCACTAAACCGCAACCTAAAGGAAATATACTCAATAAATAATCATTTATTCCTAAACCCAGGCGTTTACCTGCATAACCAATGATGATACAACCAAAGATTAAATCTGGTAATCCCCAGGGTGATAGGGTGTGAGTTGAAAGCCAAAATTGACTGCGGATGGGTTTTAATAATACAAAGTCTAATGTCCCTTCTTGCACATGACGAACTATGCGGTTGAGGTTGGGAGCGAGGAATGTAGCTGAAAAACCTTGCAGGAGGGTGAAAATTCCTAAAACTATTAAAGCTGCATCCCAGGACCAGCCCGGAAAGGTGTAACCTGTGCGATAAAATAAGAATAAGCCAAAAATACTACCCGCAAGATTGCCTAAGCTGCTCAAGGTAGCTATGATGAAGTTGAGACGATACTCCATCTCTGCCGAAATGGCTGCGCTCCAAAAAAGTCTGATTACTTTCAGGTATCTTTGCATTTTTTTTGTTTAACTTCTTACCCACTGCATTTACAGCGATTTTCAGGTAAATGAACCACATTTTTTAATCTCACGCAAAGACGCAAAGGCGCAAAGGAAGAAAGGAAGATAACAAGAAGGATGTGGTACAAATACATGAAAACTGCTGTAAGATAACTTTATCTCAACTTCATACTGTTTTTTAATTTTGCTGATTGCATAAGGTTAAGATGTTAGATCCCAATTTTAGGGGGGAGCATCCCAATTTTGAAAAAATAACCGCAGCAACACCAAAAACTCTCTTAAACTCTCTTCCCTTTGTGTCCTTTGCGTTCTTTGCGGTTCATTCATATTAGGACTTTGTAGCAATTCAAAGATTACCAAAAAATCAAATTACACATTTGGGATGCTCCCCTTTTAGTATGAGTCTGATTTTATGCACGTTGTTTGATGGCAATTTTGCATTTAATCTCAGAAAATAGGGTCAATAAAGGTTAAAATCTCTTCCTGAGGAACTATAAAAGCTCTTATGGCTAAACTGTCTAACGAATTACAACGCTATTTTTTTGAAGAAGAACGTCCTGAAAAAGTAACTTTGGCAGATATTTTGTTATTAGCTGGGGAAAGAATTTTTGGGTTTTTGCTGGTTATTCTGTCTTTACCTTCTGCTTTACCCGTTCCCGCACCTGGTTACTCTGTTCCTTTTGGTATTCTAATTTTTATTTTGGCGGTACAGTTGGTTGCAGGTGCTAAAACTCCTTGGCTACCTCCTAAAATGCTAAACTATCAAATTCAACTTTCTACCGTTCAGGGGTTTCTGAAAGCGGGACTGCCTTGGTTGCGAAGAATTGAAGCGATCGCTCGTCCTCGTCTTTCTTATATTTGTACCACATTACCAGGTAGAGTAACTATTGGAGTGGCGATCTCTCTCATGGCTATTTCTATGATGATTCCCATCCCTGGTACTAATACTTTACCAGCTATGGGCATTTTTGTTACTGCTTTTGGTTTGTCTGAGGATGATGGTGCTATTAGTTTAGGTGGTTTGGTTCTGTGTTTGATGGGGGGAATTTTAACTACTTCTATTTTACTGGCTTTGGTTTGGGGTGGTTCTAGTTTATTGGATGTAATTAAAGCTTGGTTAGGTAGGTGACAGGTGACAGGTGACAGGTGACAGGTGATAGGTGACAGGTGACAGGTGACAGGTGACAGTAAGCAGGGGAAGTTGGGGAAGTTGGGGAAGTTGGGGAGGAAAAGATGTTTACTAATGACTAATAACTAATAACTAATGACTAATGAAAAATCGTTCTAATTATTGGTTACTTTTACCCTATATCCGCAAGCAATGGGAAATTATTGCTAAGGGATTTGTGGGTATTATAGGCTATGTTTTAGCGACTTTAACACTGATTAATCTTGCAGGTAAATTAGCGGTTCCCTTTGGACAGGGTAATGTAGTGGCGATCGCTCAATTAACGGGTGTTTGTGCTTTAGTATTTCTGGTGCGGGGTTTTTTTCAATCTGTTCAAGATTTATATATGGCTAAAGCAGCTTTAAGGGTTGCTTTTTATCTCCGTCAACAGGTTTACTCACACTTACAAAAACTCAATCTCAGTTATTTTGAAACTGCCAAAGCTGGTGATTTATCTTATAGGTTAACAGAAGATGTAGACAGGGTTGGCGAAGTTGTAAATAAGGTTTTTCATGATTTTGTTCCCTGTGTTTTACAACTAATTGCCATTCCCATTTACATGATTTATTTGAATTGGCAACTTACCTTAGCTACGGTAATTGTAGCGCCAATTATGGGAATTTTAATTGGTTGGTTTGGGGAACGTTTACGCAAATTTTCTCTCAAAAGTCAAAATCGCATTTCTGATTTATCAGCTATTTTAACAGAAGTTTTTAGTGGGATTCGTTTAATCCAAGCTTTTGCCGCAGAAAATTATGAAATTGCGAGATTTAGTCATGAAGCAGAAAGGACTTTAAAAGCTAAATATTCCGCCGAAAGATTAAAAGCAATTCAAATTCCCATTGTGGGTTTTTTAGAAGCTGTGAGTGCTTTATCTTTGTTGATGGTGGGAGCTTGGCAAATTTCCCAGAATAATTTAACAGTAGGTGAATTTTTCAGTTATTTAGCAGCAGCAGCTTTGTTAATTGATCCTATCGGTCATACTACTAATAACTATAATGAATTTAAACAAGGGGAGGCTTCTGTTGATCGGGTTTTTGAATTATTAGCTATTCAACCCACAGTATTAGAAAACCCCATTTCTATTACCCTTCCTAATGTCAATGGTAAAGTTGAATATCGTGATGTCAGTTTCGCTTATAAACCCGGTGAACTGGTATTAAATAATATTAGTTTATTAATCAATCCTGGAGAAGCTATTGCTTTGGTTGGTGCTTCCGGTGCGGGTAAAACTACATTTGTGAATTTATTACCAAGATTTTATGATCCTGAATCTGGGGATATTTTTATAGATGATGTCAATATTAAAGATGTGACATTAAATAGTTTGAGAAAACAAATTGGTATAGTTCCCCAAGAAACAATTATGTTTTCAGGAACTATCGCTCAAAATATTGCTTTTGGACAAGAAACCTTTGAAATGAAAGCAGTAGAAGAAGCGGCAAAAATCGCTAATGCTCATCAATTTATTATGCAACTACCCGAAGGTTATCAAACTTGGGTAGGTGAAAGAGGTGTAAACTTATCAGGAGGACAAAGACAGAGAATAGCGATCGCCCGTGCTGTACTCTTAAATCCGCAAATTTTGATACTGGATGAAGCGACATCAGCCTTAGATTCCGAGTCAGAAGCCTTAGTACAGGAGGCTTTAGAAAGATTAATGTCAAATCGCACGGTGTTAATTATTGCCCATAGATTATCAACAGTGAGAAAATGCGATCGCATATTAGTCTTAGAAAAAGGGCAAATTGTCGAATCAGGAAATCATGAAGAATTGTTAACATTAGAAGGAAGATATGCGCGGTTTTATGCACAACAATTTAGTTAAGTTTACTTGATTTTCACTAGATTGAACCCGATCCAAAGCTTGATATCCATGAGAATACAAGCCTTGGGTGCAAATGTTCCCTATCAATTTTTGTTGATGTTACCTTATGCGATCGTAAGTAAGTCAGCAGGAAAAAACCAAGGTATGTAACAAAATGTAAAATGGCTAAAAACCTCTTCCCTCCTGCCTTATGTCTCCTTCTTCCTGCCTTGCCATAACGACAATTTTTAATGCCTACCTACTTAATTTTGGCATTAGTCATGAAGAAGAGGTGACAGGTGACAGGTGACAGGTGACAGTAAAAAGGCAAGAGGCAACAGGGAACAGGACGGAAAATAGGGAAAAATAAAATTGATTACCCAGTCACCAATCACCAATCACAGTTACCTAGCTTACCAAACTAACACTGTTGACAGTAGCTAACATGACAACAGTACATGGAAACTATATATTACCTTGATAGAGTAAGACTGCAAACTTTTTCAACATAAACACCCCATACTAGATATAATTTCCTATAAGTTGAAAAAACTCTTAAGATTAGCGTAGCAATTACGCCTGTCTAAAACTGATTAGCTGACAAACACATTAGGAGGACTATCTATGGCGCTTGTACCTATGCGGCTACTTTTGGATCACGCTGCTGAAAACGGTTACGGGATCCCTGCGTTTAACGTTAACAACTTAGAGCAGATTCAAGCAATCATGAAAGCTGCCGATGAAACAGATAGCCCTGTAATTTTACAAGCTTCTCGCGGCGCTCGTAACTACGCTGGTGAAAACTTTCTGCGCCACCTGATTTTGGCTGCGGTAGAAACCTATCCTCATATTCCCATTGTCATGCACCAAGATCATGGTAATGCTCCTTCTACCTGCTATTCAGCTATCAAGAACAACTTCACCAGCGTGATGATGGATGGTTCTTTAGAAGCTGATGCTAAGACTCCTGCCAGCTTTGAATATAACGTTGCTGTCACCAAAGAAGTTGTCAATGTTGCTCACTCTTTGGGTGTGAGCGTAGAAGGCGAGTTAGGTTGTTTAGGTTCTTTGGAAACCGGTGCTGGTGAAGCTGAAGATGGCCACGGTTTTGAAGGTACTCTGGATCATTCTCAATTGTTAACCGATCCTGATCAAGCAGTTGAGTTTGTAGAAGCTACCCAAGTAGACGCTTTGGCTGTTGCTATCGGTACTAGCCACGGTGCTTATAAATTTACCCGTAAACCCACTGGTGAAATTTTAGCGATCAGCCGCATTGAAGAAATTCACCGCCGCTTACCTAACACCCACTTGGTAATGCACGGTTCTTCTTCTGTACCTGAAGATTTAATTGCATTGATCAACGAGTTTGGTGGTGCTATTCCTGAAACCTACGGTGTACCTGTTGAAGAAATCCAAAAAGGTATCAAGAGTGGTGTTCGTAAGGTAAATATTGACACTGATAACCGTTTGGCTATCACTGCGGCTGTACGTGAAGCTTTGGCTAAAGGTCCCAAGGAATTTGATCCTCGTCATTTCTTGAAGCCTTCGATTAAGTATATGCAAAAAGTTTGTGCTGACCGTTATCAACAGTTTGGTACTGCTGGTAATGCAAGCAAGATCAAACAAGTTTCTTTAGAAGAGTTTGCTGCTAAATACGCTAAAGGCGAATTAGTAATGAAAGCTGCTGCGAAAGTTTAATTTCTAATTTTTTGAATTTTTCTCAGCAATCAATAGGTTCTAGCTAGGCTATACCCATATATAAATAAACCGGGGGCGTTTATGTTTCCCGGTTTTTTATGATCATAGATACCCAACTTCTTTGAGAAGTCGGGGATCTAATTTGCTAAAAGACTCGATGCTGTAAAGATGGCATTTGACGGCGCACTTGTTCTAATCTGGTGGGTTTAATTTCGGCGATCGCCACTCCTGGTTTATCCCCCGCATCAGCTAAAATTACACCCCAAGGATCAATAATCATGGCGTGTCCGTGGGTTTGACGACGGGCATAGTTAGTACCAGTTTGAGCAGGTGCAATGACATAACAAGTATTTTCAATTGCCCTGGCTTGTAATAATACTTGCCAGTGGTCTTTCCCTGTAAAAGCTGTGAAAGCCGCAGGAACAAACACAACATCGACTTCCTTATCTGCTAAATGCCGATATAATTCTGGAAAGCGGACATCATAACAAATAGAAAGTCCAATATTACCCAAGTTTTCCGAAAAATAGATTGGGGGTAATTCCTTACCAGCCATAACAGTGCTAGATTCTTGATAGGTATTACCATCAGGGACATTGACATCAAATAAATGTGCCTTGTGGTAGCGAGCAAGCTCTTGACCATTAGGATCAATAAGTAAAGCCGTATTGTAAACTTTACCTGTGCTATTTACAGGTACAGGAAAGCCGCCGCCCAGGATAGTAACTTGAAAGCGTTGCGCCATTTTCAAGAGAAATGTTTCTGTTTCTTGAGAAATGACATCTGCTTGGGCAAGTTTATCCTTTTCTTCCCCCATAAAAGAGAAATTCTCTGGCAAACCTACCAACTCAGCACCCTGACGGACAGCTAGATCAATAAATTCTTCTGCTTGTGCCAAATTTTTCTCTAGATCAGGCACACTGGTCATTTGAATAGCGGCGGCTAAATAAGACTTCATAAATTCAACAACAAACAGTGGATGACGGGATAGATTTTCAAATATAGCCGTAGACAGAGTAGTTAGGACATCAATGAATCATGAAACTCTCACCCCAACGGGAGCATCCCAAATGTGTAAGTTTGTTTTTATCCGATGACCTAAGGCTTGAAAGAAACGAACCACGTTCGCGAAGCGTCCCGTAGGGATAGACGCGAAGAGCGCGAAGGAAGAAGAACAAAGAGATTTTGCCGATGATAATTTTGTCTTTTTGCAAAATTGGGATGCTCCCCACCCCAACAGGGTTTTACTCCTGACTCCTGACTCCTGACTCCTGACTCCTGACTCCTGCTATAACCTGAAGTTGTATATATTACAAGCTAACCTATAAATAACTGAGCTAGTACAGTAATGTTAACTATATTTAAAGTTAATTTGATACTGCTAACTTTGGTAAGTTATTTAATAATTTTGCTGACGGTTAATCCAAATACCCCTTAAACCAGCCTTTCTCGCGCCATGATAGTCATCTGTAATGCTGTCGCCAATGTGCCATGCTTCTTCTGGTGAACAGTTATGACTTTGCAAAGCTATGTTAAAAATTTCCGGATCTGGTTTAGCTGTACGTACTTGGGTAGAAATGGTAATGGATTTAAAATAGTCTCTGAGTCCTAAGCTTTGTAATACTGAGTATAACCGAGAATCAAAGTTAGATAAAACACCCAACTCAACTCCCAACCGTCGCCAGTTTACTAAAGCTAGGGGTACATCTGGATAAACAAACCAAGGTTCAGCAGTACCAAAGTGTATATAAAGTTCGCTAAAAAAAGCGGAAAAATCAGAAAATTCCCTGACTACCCCTGCACCTTCAAAGGTATTGAGGGCGATGATCCGCCACCAGTCAAATTCTCGCTGGGCGATATCTTTAATATCTGGATCAAGAAATATGGGTGGTGGTGCTGCTTTAAAGCTTTTGAAAAATTCTTTATTTAAAATTTCTGGGGCAACTGTAACGCCAAATTCCTGGGCTATTTGACTATAAATTGCCCCTACACTACCTTTAACACCAAATAGTGTACCGACAGCATCTAAAAAAATAACTTTTGGTTTTTTCATAAGAAGTTCAGGTGACAGGTGACAGGTGACAGGTGACAGTAAGAAGGCAAGAGGCAAGAGGCAAAAGGGAAGAGTTTATTCTTACCAATCACCAATCACCAATTACCAATTACCAATTACCAATTACCGATTACCTATTTTACTGAGAAAGTGTTTTAATGATCGGACTAACTAACCAATTAAACCCGACTTTTAACTGATGTTCTAAGGTTGGTAATCTGTATAAATAAGCTAACCGACGGGCGATGTATGCCAAAGAACCATCTAGTTTCACACCTAAACCTGTGAGGGTGGCGTTGTCTATTCCCAAGGCCATCATTTCCCCTAGTTGTTGATAGCGGAAGGGAAGTAAAGGACGATTTGTTAAAGATGCCCAAATGTTCCATGCTGTATAATCTGCTTGTTGAAATGCTACTTGGGCGGTTGCAGGTACTTGTTTTTCTTCTGCATCTTTACAGTCTGCTAAGTCTCCTAAAGCGAAAATTTCGGGATGTTCTAAGACTTGTAATGTGGTTGTAGTGGTGATTTGTCCGCGTTGGTTTTGCTTGAGGGGTAGATTTTTTACCACTGGGGAAACTCTTGTACCTACTGTCCAAATTACCAAATCTACAGGAATTTCATCTGTTTGATTTTTATACTCCAGGGAAATGGTATTTTCTCCTATTGATAATACTTTGGTTTCTAAATCTATAAACACGCATCTAGCATCTAAGGCTTTTTTGGCAGCTTCGCGGTTAAATTCTGGGGAATTTCTTAAAATTTGATCACCTATTTCAATCAGGCGAAATCTGCCTTTTTCTCCTAGTCTATCTGCTAGTTTACAAGCTAATTCTACGCCACTGTAACCACCGCCAACTATGGCAACACGAATTTTTTCAGGATTTGATGCTTCTAAAATTCTGAGGCGTTCTTCTAGGTGATAAGCATCCGTGATGGTACGGAAGGGGTAAGCATGGTTTACTGCACCGGGTACTAAGTCTAGGGGTGTTTCGCCACCTAATGCTAATACTAAGCGATCGTAGTCGATTTTTTGCCCATCTTGCAATTGTACCTGTTGTTTGTCGGTGTCGATTTCTGAGACGGTGGCTTGATGAAAACGTACTCCTGTACCTTGTAGCAGTTCTTGGTATGGTGGAGCTATTTCCCAGGTTTGTAGTTCGCTGGTGAGGAGTTCGTAAAGTAGGGGAGAAAATAGAAAGCGATCGCTCTGATCTACTAAGATTATCTCAGGTTTTGGTGTATTTTCCCACGGTAACTGGCTTAAACGTAAGGCGGTGTAAAGACCTCCAAAGCCTCCACCTAGTATACAGATTTTTGTAGTTGTTTTTGTAGTTGTTTGTGTCATGGTTTTGATCGAAGGCTAAATTCTAGCAGGTTGATTTATTTTTAGTGTTATTCTTAGTGTAATGATTTATTGTGATATGGACTTGAATCAGATACGCAATTTATATCAAAAGCCATAAGGTAAAAGACTTTTCACACTGTCACCTGTCACCTGTCACCTATCACCTGTCACCTGTCACCTGCTATATTACGTTCTCTTGCCATTAGCCTACAATGTTTGAGAAAATTATTGAATTTTGAGTGAACCTTGATATTTTTACCAGTTAAGGTGTGATTATTTTTGTGTGGTCATTAATAAATTTGTATTGTCTTCTAGTCTTCCATCTTCCATATGAATAACACGATCAGCTATGTCTAAAATTCGATCATCATGGGTAACAAGTAAAATAGTACAATGTTGTTCTTTGGCTAAAGTTTGCATTAAATTAACTACATCTCTACCTGTTTTTTTGTCTAATGCTGCTGTGGGTTCATCGGCTAAAACTATGCTAGGATGACTGACTAATGCACGTGCGATCGCTACTCTTTGTTTTTGTCCTCCAGATAAATTATCAGGATAATAGTTTATTCTTTCACTTAAACCCACTTCTTTTAGTATAGCTTCTGATTTGGAGATCGCTTGTTTTTTACTAATATTTTCATGAAGTTCTATGGACATTTGTACATTTTCTCTTGCTGTTAAAAAAGGCAATAAATTATGTGCCTGAAAAATATAACCAATATGACGACGTATTTGTACTAATTGCTCTTCACTTGCCCCATATAATTCTTGATTTAATTCTTGTAAACTACCATTTTGTACTGAGCGTAAAGCACCAATTAAAGAAAGTAAAGTTGTTTTTCCTGAACCAGAAGGACCTGTCAAAATCACAATTTCACCAGCTTTAATTTCTAAATTAATATCAAATAATACTTGTTTTCTTAATTCTTTATCACCGTAAAAATGGTTTAAATTTTCAATCTTTATACTTGGGTTTATCATTAGTTAAATCTCCTAAATAACTATCAAATAACTCTTAAAAAATATCAGCAGGATCGGCAGATTTTAGTTTAGCAACGGCGGTTGCACCGGAAATAAAACACATTAACATTGTGGCGATGAAGACAAATATTCCTCTTTCCCAAGTCATAACTACAGGTAAAAGAGTAGCTGCTTTTGTAAAATGATATTGAATTATGGCAATTAAAAAGCCGGGAATGTAACCTAAAATAGCAATTAAAAAAGCCTGTTGTAATACCATTGATAGGAGGTATTTATTACGATAACCAATGGCTTTTAATGTAGCATATTGAGGTAAATGTTCAGAAACATTAGAATAAAGAATCTGATAAACAACGACAATTCCCACAATAATTCCTAATGCAACTCCTAAGTTAAAAATAAAGCCAATTGCCGTGCTAGTTTGCCAATAATTTTTTTCAAATTCAATAAGTTCTTGTTTACTTAAACTTTTTACATCTTTGGGTAAATACTGTTTAAGTTTTTTGCCAAAATCTTCTACATTAGCATCAGGTTTTAATTTAATAACACCAATATCTATTATGCCTTTTTTACGATTAGAAAAAATCCTTTGAAAATTCAAATGACTGGTGATTAAATTACCATCTGAACCAAAAGATGTACCTAATTGAAATAAACCAGCTACGGTGATTTTCCGATTATTTCCACTAGCTGTTATTTCAGTAATTACTGTTTTTTGTTTTTTAAATTCAGCAACAATTGGACCAAATTCACTTCTTGAACCTTGATCAAATAAGACTTGATCTGGTATTTTTAATTTATCTATATTTTCATTAACACCTGGGAAATCAAAAATTTGATGTCTAATATCAAACCCAATGACAAAAATATTCCGCCAATTATTTCTAGTTTGGGGATTTTTCCATTGGCCAAAACCCAAATAAATTGGGTTAACAAAATCTACTTCTGGAAAAGCTAAAGTTTGAGTTAAACGACGTTCTGGAAAACTTTCCATAGCAATTAAAGCGGTACTACGAGGACTAATTAAAAAATAATCTCCATTTAATGCTTGGTGTAAATGAACAGCACTATCAAATAAAGCATCACGAATACCTAACTGCATAAAAACAATAACTACGGCAAAAATTACGCCTGAAAGGGCGACAATTAATCTAATTTTTTGATATCTTAGTTGTAACCAAGCTGTGGGTAATTTGTTAAACATGGCCGATTTTATGAGTGATAATTGAGATATTAATTTTTCAAAGTATTCGTTTTCAAAGTATTGGGCGAATATAATTCGCTACTACACAGGCAAAGTCCACCTGCGTGGACTAATGAAAAACTAATAAATTCTAACCTGCGTAGGCAGGTTTTATTTGTGTAGACGCGATTTCTAATCGCTACTTAGACTAATCGCTTTACAAATATCCTCTCAGGTATTAATTATTAGGTTTGTCAGGATTAATGATGACATTAACTTGTAAATTAGTCAATCGAGAAACTTTGATACTGTCTGGGGGATTTAATTTAATTTTTACTTCCACAACTCTAGCATCTGCATCTGCTACGGGATCTGTTCCTAATACATTTTTGCTACTAATTTCCAAGCCAATTTCATCCACAATTCCCGTTAATTCTTCAACAACACTATCAGCTTTTATGGTGGCAATTTGTCCTAATTTTACTTGATGAATATCGGTTTCATATATTTCTGCGTTCACGTACATTTGTTGTGTATTACCAATATCAACAATGCCTTTATTACTAATAAGTTCACCTGGCCAAGTATGAATTTTAATAATTTGCCCATTTTGAGGGGAACGAACATAGGATAAATCTAAATTAGCTTGAGCAGTTTTGACGGCTTTTTGTGCAGCTTCTAATTGTGTAGTTGCTAAAATTACATCTGTAGGTCTGACTTCTGATACTGCGGCTAAAGTTGCTTTTTCTTGATTAATTTGACCACTAACTGTGGTAATTGTGCGATTAAGATTGGCAGTAGCTTGATTAATTTGTTCTTGTTTAGTGGTAATAATTTGATTTAAGGTTGATTTTGCTTCTTTTAGCTGATTTTCTTTGATTTCTTTTTGCAGACAAATGTTATCTTTTTGAGAAGCGGAAACAGCACCATCTGTATATAATTTATCATAGCGATTACATTCTGTTTGGGCATTTTTTAATTCAGATTCAATTCTTTGAATGACAGCTTTTTGAGTATTTTTTTGCCCTTCTAAATCGTATTTTAAATTAGCAATGGTGGCTTTTTGGGTGGCAATTTGTCCTTGTAATTCGGCTTGAGTTTCTTGAAATTTAGATTTTTGAGCGGAAATTTCGCCTTGTTTTGCACCAGCTTTTACTTGTTGTACCCTTGCATTGGCAACTTTAACGTTTGTTTTAGCTTCTTCTAAAAGTGCAGTCAGGCGATCTTTATTATCAAGAATTGCAATGATTTGTCCAGCTTTTACTTGTTCTCCACGTTTAACAAAAAGTTTTTTAACCCTTGCACCTTCCATAAAAGCGGGGGCTGATATTTGGATGACTTCTCCTTGGGGTTCTAAATATCCTAAAGCTGCTATTGCTTGAGGAAGATTTTGATTTTGTGAAGAAGTTGGTAAAGATGTTTGAGTAGGTAACTGTTTTTTAACTATAGAGTAGGCGATCGCCATCACAAATCCTAAACTGACTATAGCAATAATTAAGGTAGTTGTACCGCTCTTTTTGAACGTATTGAATAGTTGTAAATTCATATTTTCTCACGTTTTTAATTGCGTTATTATCTTAATATACCTTTAAGTTGTATTTTAATATTGAGAAATTTATGAACTTGTCTAGCGCATAAATAACCACTGATAATAGTTCCTCCAAACCCATGTCCTGGATAAGTCCAAGCTGAGGCAAAATAAAGCCCCGGAATAGGAGATTTATTAGGTAGTCTAAATAATCCCACTTGACTAGGTATAGCTGCAAATCCGTAGGGTGTACCTTGAGGATTCAATGTATATCTTTGAATAGTTTTTGATGTTGCTACTTCATAATGTTCTACCTCTTCACTAATACCCGGAATCTCTTTTTCTAAGCGTTCTAAAGCTATTTGAGCAATTGATTCTTTCTTTTTCTTGTATTCTTGTAAGCTAAGTCCTTCCCAATCTGATAAATGATCAACTAATAAAAAAGATCCGGTACTTTTACCAGAAGGAGCAAGTCCTGAATCAATTTGACTATAATCCACAAAAGTAAAGATTCGCTTCTCATATTCGGCTGTATTATTAATATTCATATCATCTAAACTATGAATATCATCATCAAACCTAAACATAGAATAGTTTAAGTTGCCAAGTTGAGCAATTTCCTTTTTAAAACCTAAGTAAATAGCAATAAATGTACAACCAGCTACACAGTTTTTAATCTGCTTTTGTAAAAGATTATTTTCTGGAGCAGGAAGTAAATTTACAATATTAGGAATAGCTGCATTAGCTATAATAGTTTGAGCGAAAAATTGTTTAACTGTTTTCTTGGGTTTACTCTCGCACTCAATCCCGATAACTTTTCCTTTATTTGTCATTATTTTGGTTACTAGATGAGATAATAATATCTCCCCGTTATGCTCTTTAATTACAGAAGCTAAATAATTAGATAAAACTTGAGATCCACCTTTGATAAACCAAGATCCCTGAAAATAACTAGATTGTGCAAGAGAGTAAAATACGAGAGACAATGTGTACGGATTGGTATGGTAATAATACATATTTCCACAAAGTAATAATTTTAATTCTTGATCTTTGATAATTGAATCTAAAAAATTACCCAAACTTTGCTTAATTGCCAAAGTCAAATTAGGGTAAAGAAAAGGAAAGACAGGCATTAATAAAAGTCGTTGCCAATGTTCTTCTGGTAATCTAGTTACTTCTTCAGTAATGGCATTTATTTTCTGAAAAAATTTTCTGATACCTTTTTTCTCGTGGGGAAATTTTTGGCATAATTTCGCAATTGCTAATTCTGCATTAGCAGGAATTGTAAAATCAAGGCGATTATTTTTAAAGCGGTAAAATTCATCTATTTTAATAAATTCAACATGATCAAATACTCCTAATTCTGCAAATATTTTTTTCTTGGGATCTTTGTCATGTAGCCCATCAAGTTGATGTAATCCTACCTCAAAGGTGAAATCTTTGCGCTTAAAAATAGTAGCACATCCACCGACCACATAATGTTGTTCGACTAGCAAAACTTTTCTCCCTTCTTTTGCAAGTTTTGCACCCGCAGTTAAGCCTCCTAATCCTGCTCCGATGATAATAACATCGTAATTATTGTTAATTGAAGGTTCTATTTGTTGTTGATTTTGTGGGTTCATTTTTGATTACCTCTGTTACTTTTACTGTAGTACAGGCATCCTACCTGTATTTTTGAATTGGGACAGTCAAGATGCCTGTCCCACATTGATTACAATAATTTCTGGAAATAATCCTGGATTATTGTTGGTAATTCACAAGCTACTGGTTTAGCACTTTCATGCTCACGCAAAGCCCAAATTAAGGTATTATTTCCGTAAGCTAATTTACGTCTTCCTCCTGATAGGCTGTAATATTCAAAGTACAGTTTAAAACCATTTTTGTACCATTTTTCTAAATACATATTGATTTCAATTTCTTCAAAAGGCATTGCTTCTTGTAAGTGATTAACCACAACTTCAAGACAAATATATTCACCTCGTTTACCCCTTGTATTAAAAACATCAGGCATAAGTTTATAAATGAACTGTTCCAGTGTTTTAGCTTGCCAGTCGTAGTAGTTAGAGTAATAAAGGTTTCCTACAGAATTGCTATCATAAATTCCTGTTTGGTAAGTTTTGCTACTCATAACTAGATCAGGACGAGGTTTTGTCGATGAACTAAACTAGCTACAATAACGATATTTTGGTGCCAAATATTCACAGGAAATGTTAAAACATGAAAAGAATTATTCACTACTTGAGCAGTAAAAATAACTCCTTTTTGGCTTTTCATTTCTACTGTAATTAATTGGGGAAAAATACCTGTAGCTTTGAAAATAGACTCTTTGACACACCATAATCTCGTAGCAAAAGAGCAAAGAGTATCATCATATTTCTTAAATTCCTGCAATAAAGTTTGATACTGATTTCCGAGTAAATCTAGCCATTGCTCCAGTGTTCTTTGTTCCACAAATTCTAAGTCGCAACCTTGAATATTTTGCCCAATAGTTATTAACAATAAGGTGCGACTATGAGCTATAGAAATCTGTAAGTTACTGTTAGCAATTTGTGGTTTTCCACTGTCTAACCAAGTTATTTTTTCTTGATCAATTCCGTTAACAGAAGCGTATTTTTCGGTAAATACTTGTTGTTCTATCTGATGACGAGTTTCACTGTCAAGACTATTAAATAATTCAGAATGTTTGTAAACAATTAACTGGGGTTGATCTGTCAATAAATGTTCATAGGATTTGAAAACTTCTGTAATTTTGTTTTCAATGAAAGATCGATCGCCAATATCTTTTGGATGTGGATATTTAGGAGTGGGTTTAAGTGATTTAACATGATAGCCAAAAATCTTTTCTATAACTTCATTATTCTCATTAACAAAGACTACATCGGCAACCGCTGTCTTATCTTCTACTTTAAGAATTGTTGTTTCTACAAAACCTCTGCTAGAGAAATTTTGAATATTAAAAATCTCCCATTCCTCTATCCTGATAGGTAGGTAAACATTTTGTGTGAGGGGAAGTTGACCAGACTGTAACAGGACATCACGCAAAAGTGGACTACCTAAAGTAAAAGGAGCTAATTTATTAGATGAAAAGCAAATTTCAGAAGTATCAGTATGAAAACCCTTGGTTGACAAAATTACTTGATCAGAATTAAGCAGATAAACCTTGTCAATATTTTGATAGGTAGAACCCTGAAAAAGTAGCCAACTATAGATATCTGTTTTTGACTCAAGATGTAAAGATTCATTAGTTATATTCAAATTTTTTGTTGGCTTTTCATTGCTGTGATTTAAAGTAATTTCTGCTGAAAAATGAGGAGTTTTATAATTAGATTCTTCGGTAGAAATAGCTGCAAAAACTTTATTTCCATCTAGTCTAGCGTGAATCTGAATTTTGACTTCTCCATTTTCAGGTACTACAATAGGACGCAAAAGAGAAATATTCTCTAATTTGACAGAATTGATATTAGTAATTCCTGTGACATAAGACGCTGCTTGTGTCATTGCTTCTAAACCAAATACTGTAGGAAATAATAGCGAACCATTGAAGTTATGATCATTCACATAAAGGTCATGTTGACGATTAAGAGAACAACGCACAATTAACTCTATTCCTGGTTCAAAATACTCTATTTTTTCCAGATAACGATTTGCAATAGGGAAGTTATATTTTTTACATTTCCAAGTATCTAAACCACCTAATTTAGCCGCAATAACAATTTGTTGATCGTCTGCACAATTTTCTATCCAGTGCAAAAATTCTGCTACTCCAAGATGGGGAGGTATAGCATCAATTCCCATATTAGCTAATGTTTTAGTGCTGCCCATTTTTGCACCCATTCCTACTTCACTCCAAACACTATAGGCTAGAGTTATTGTCTCTGTTCCTGTTTGTTTTTTGAGATTTCTTAATAATAAATCTACCGTTTCGTTAGAAAAAGCATACCAACTATTGCCTAACATTCCTGTAACTCCAATAATAGAAGTAAAGGCAATAAAATATTTTAATTGATGGGAGTTTAAGGCTGTAATTAAATTCCACGCACCAATTAATTTAGGTGCTATTTCTTGATATGCTTCCCTAGAAGATACTTGTTCTGTTCTCCGAGGTTTATTAGTACCTGCTCCGTGAATTACTGTTGTGATAATTCCTAATTCAGTTGTTACTTTTTGAATCAGTTGATTGACTGCATTTAAGTCAGTAATATTGCAAGAGTAATATTTAGCTATTAATTGAGCATCTGTGTATTTTTTGAGAGTATTTTGTACTTCATCATTCACAGGAGAACTACCAACTAAAGCCATTTTACAGTGATATTTTTTAGCAAGAGCAATAGCACATTCAGCCGTAATTCCTTTAGCACCACCTGTAACGATAATTACGTCTTCTGATGTGAGATTAACATTTCTTGATTGTGATTTTTTCTGTGCTAAGTCATAAACCATTTCATGACGTTGACTTTCACAATTATAACCAGCTACGCTATAATTATCACTTGTGGTAAATTCAGCTTTTATTTTCTGGTTAATAATCTCAAAAGACAGTCTGTGATCAAATTCTAAAACCCGGATTTTCAGCTTAGGACGTTCTAAATGTAAACTTGCAGCAAAAGAAACTACACTAAAAATAGAAGTAGGTGGATCATTATTTTCACAGCGAGAAAAATAACCATTACCAAATTGAATAAATCCTAATTCGCAGGTTTCTCCAGCAGTTTTTTGAGCTACATTGGTCAACATTTCTATAGTTTCTGTTAAATTCTCCCATGCTTCTGGGATTAAAATTAACAAGCGATCAGGTATATTAAAACCATCCCATAATTGGGCTATATTTTCAGCTAATTTTTGATGAGATTTGATGCAAGCAATGGCTATTTTTTCAACTGTGTCTCTAACACTTGTTGTTAATTCTGCTTTGATAATTTCCACAGAAAAACTACTGACATAAGATGATGAATGGGTAGTTTCTGATTCTATTTTGCTGTTTTGGATAGATGATTCTTCAGATTGAGGTTGAGAATTGGTTAAATTTCGCCGTAAATGAGGTAAATTCTCTAGATCAGCGACAATGACTTTAGCATAAAATTGACTTCGTTGAGAAAGTAAACGAGATAAAACTTCTAACAAGTCTTCTTTGCTGATGTTATTGGCTAAATGCTTGAAATTTTTCATGATTTTCTCCTTTATATTAGTTGTTTTCAATTTGTGATAGGTTGGAGATTGTTGTATTTCCTTGAATCTTAGCTAATTCTTCTGCGACAATCTTAACCGTATAATCAATTTGCTCATCAGTATGAGAACAACTGAGAAAGAATCGCAGACGTGCCGCATCTTCAGCAACGGCAGGATAAATCGTCGGATGAACACTAATACCTCGTTCCAATAAAAGTCGAGATAAAAGCATACAAGCGAAAGAGTCACCCACAATCACAGGGATGACAGGAGTATTTTTACTTGCTCCCGTATTCAATCCAAAGTTTTGAGCCAGTTCGAGAAAGCGTTTAGCTTGCCGGTGTAATTGAGTAACTCGCTCAGGTTCAGCACGGAGTACTCTTAAAGAGGCTAAAGCGGCAGCTGTATTTGCAGATGACATTCCCACACTATAGATAAAACCCGGGGCTGTATATTTCAAATATTCTACTAAAGCATTTGAACCAGCAATATAACCACCACAACTGGCAAAAGCTTTACTCAAAGTTCCCATCCATAAATCCACATCAGTACGATCAACTCCAAAATATTCTCCAATACCAGCACCATGTTTACCAATAACACCTATAGAATGAGCTTCATCTATCATTAAAAGAGCTTTATGACGTTTTTTCACCTCAATAAATTTTGGCAAATCAGGAATATCTCCATCTTGACTATAAACACCTTCAATAATAATTAGAACTCTTCGGTAATTTTGTCGCTGTTGTTTTTCCAGAATATTATCTAAAGTGTGCCAATCATTATGAGGAAAATAGAGTCTTCTTGCACCCGATAAAATAGAACCTTGAACTGCACAATTATGAATTAAAGCATCACTGAGAATTAAATCTTCTGCTCCTAAAAGATGACCAATTGTAGTAACATTAGTTGCATGTCCACTAAGAAATACAATAGAATTATCAACACCTAAAAAGTTAGCTATTTCTTTTTCTAGTTCCAAATGGATTGGTCTCTCGCCAGAAAGTATTCGACTTGCTGAAACAGAAGTGCCATAAAGGTCTATAGCCTCTTTGGCGGCTTGGTTCACTGAAGATGATCCGGATAAATCCAAATAATTATAGCTAGAATAGTTAATTAATTCTCGCCCTTCAATTACGGTTTTGTTATTGTTGATTCCTTGATGAACAGTAAAATAAGGATTGACAATTCCATTGGCAGCAAAGTTTTCATGAAAGTTTTCATGTCGTCGTTTCATTTGCTGATATTCTGGAAAACAATCGAATTGATAATTTTCTGGTGGAATATTGGCAATTGCTTCTTCCTGAGATTTTTTTTGCATAAATTGAGCTAATAAAGCCCGTTTCTCTTCGATAGAAAGCTGGTTAAGATTGTTGGTGTCCATATTTTTACCTTATTTATTGATCGATAAATTTATTGATCGATGAAATGAACAGAAAGCAGAGAATCTATTTCTGCTTCACTAAGTTGATTTAGTTTGTCCATAATGTGATTTTGTATTTTTGGTTCAGTAGCCAAAGAATTTGAATGTGTCATTGTTGGAGAAACATTATTTCTTAGAGAAACATTATTTCCTTTCGATATAACAGATTTAATGACTTCCGTAATATCTTTTAAACTGGCGTTTGCTAAAGAATAGGCATCAATTTCACCCACTACTCCACACTTTTTCGAGACTTCGGCTATTAATTGTCCTGCTTTAATCGAGTCTAAACTTAAATCATCTAGTAATTTTAAATCAAGTGTAATACTTGAGGATGGATAACCAGTTTGTTGAACGACTAAATCTATCAGAATTGTTTCTACATTAATAGTTTGTTGCGTCAAAGTTTGAGCGTTAACTAGAGACTGTTTTTCCAAATGAGTAAAAACATCAGGCTGAAGGACTTGATTGATAGTCTCCTGACGCTCAACATTTTGACTTGTATAATGAATTTGTGAATTAGAAATTTTTTTATTTCCATTAGAGTTAATTTTTGGTTCTTCTTCTGAGTACAAATCGGTTAAACTTCCTTTTAACTGGGATAGATTTTCCAAATCAGCAAGAATGACTTTAGCATAAAAACCACTACGTTGTTTAAGTAACTGAGTTAATAATTCTAGTAGTTCTTGTTTATTAAACTCGTTTTCCACATTAGTTGAATTTTTCATGGTTTTCTCCCTGATAATTGTTTGATTGATGTATTTTAGAGGATGTTTGAAAAGTATTATTGTTTAACACCAAAATCTCGAAAACCTAACCCCTACCCCCTTCCCCATGGCGTTTTCAAAGTCTCTCTCCTACTAGGAGAGAGATTTAGAGAGAGGTTTTTTTAGACTTTACAAACAACCTCTTAGAAAAATGGTAAAGATTCCAAATCGGTTTTAATCAATTCAGCTAAAAAAGCTCCTCTTTCTGTTAAATAACTAGAAAGTAAGGTTTCTAACTCTTCACTATTTATTGCAAGTTGTGATGATTCCCTTAGAAAATCCACTTTTTTATCTAATATCTGTTCTGGATTTTCATGATCAATTGCAACATTAAAATTACGTTCACAAGGATTGTCAATAAAAATCTTTTCTGCTGCGGGAATGAAAGGACGAACCAGACGATTTCTGTAAAGTTCTGACCATTTAATATTACCTCCATGAACAAAATAATAGGCTAAAAAACTGTTTAAGTCTGAATCATTTCCAGGTTTTGACTCTACAGGAAAACACTGACAACTATTAGGAATATTACTCACTAATCCTGATAGTACCCTTCCTGATCCTACTTCTACCATCAAGTCACATTTAGTAGTCATATTTTCTACAAGTGATATAAAATCAACTTGGGAAATTACTTGATTAGCAAAATGTTCTTGCAAATTAATTCCTGTTTTAATTTCTAATCCATTAATACTAGAAAATACAGGTACAGCAAGATTTGTAAGTCTTTCTGGAATTGTTGCATTATTTTGTAAATATTCAGCCGCATTTTTAACTTTTTCCGAGTGAAATGCGTTGGAAACTGGTAATAAATGAGTCTGAATATTTTGTTGTTTAGCAATTGTAATTGCTGCTTCTATAGCAGAGCGATCGCCTGAAATTATAGTTTGATTTGGACTATTAATATTAGCCACAATTGCATAACCTTGAACTTGTGATAAAATACTTTTGGCTGTTACTTGATCACAAGCTAAACTAGCCATACTACCTGCATTTTCTGAAGATGCAGACATAGCTTGACCGCGCATTGCTGCCAAACAAATTAAGGTTTTTTCGTCATAAGCACCTGCATTATAAAAAGCAATTAATTCTCCTAAACTATGACCTCCTACTACTACTGGTTGAATACCTAAATTTTCCAAATAACGTATCCATATTAAAGAAGTCAGACATAAAGCAGGTTGAGCAAACTCTGTACGAGCTAATAATTGTGACCATTCTTTAATTTCTTCTTGATTGATAGCACGTTCTAAAGAATAATAAATAAATTGACTAATGGGTGCAATTCCTATTTCTTTCAGCCATTCATCTGCTTGATTTACTAATTGCTTTGCCCAATCATAGCGTTGTACTAAAATACGCGCCATATTTAACTTTTGTGAACCTTGTCCGGGAAATAAAAACCCTATGCGATCACCTTTGATTTGATTGGCAATATAAATATCTTTTTCCGGGGAAATTATTACTTCTCCTTTTGTTAATGAATGATTATTCAGTATTTGCTTAATTCTGACAAGACTATCTAATAATTGAGTAGGATTATGGGCAACAATTGCCACTCGCACAGGTAAGGAATCTTGATTTTCTTGAGCAAGTTTAGCAGCTAGATCTACCATTTCCCCTATGCTCATACCTTGAGCAAGCTCAATTAATATTTGAATGCGTTCTGGCAAATCTTCTACAAAAAATGCACTAATGATAAATATTTCGGTATCCTGATTAGATACTAATAAAGATGCTTCTCTAACAGAAGATTTCAGATGATTAGCAGGTGCATCTCCAGAGGAAATTGCTACATGACAATTAATACCACCAAAACCAGCGCCAAAAATACCCGCTTTTAATGTTTCATTAGGGTTGCGAATTTCACCAGTTAAAACAGGATAAAGACATTGTGCAGATGTATCAAATATTGGATTAGGTTCTTTGCAACCTGCGGTGGGTGGTAAAATTCTTTGATTAACTGCTATTACTGATTTAATAAAAGCACCTATTCCCGAAGCTGCTTTTGTGTGTCCCACTATGGATTTAAACGAGGTCATACCTACTGAACGAGGTAGAATTTCACCATGTTGACTCATTGCTAAAGCAATACCTTCTAATTCGGTTCTATCACCTACCTCAGTTCCAGTTCCATGTCCTTCTATAAAATTAAGAGTATGAGGACTATAACCAGCTTTTTGATAAGCTCTTAATAATGCTTTTGATTGACCAATTTTAGAAGGTGCTGTGATTCCACCTTTACCATCAGAAGAAATTCCCCAACCATTAATAGTAGCATAGATATAATTGCCATCACGTTGAGCATCTTCTAAACGTTTTAGCACCACAAAACCACAACCTTCACCCGGTATAAAACCACTAGCACGTTTATCATAAACTGTCATATCACTAGCCGTTAAAGCACCAGTTTTCGCAAAACCAATCAGTTCAAATGTATCTAAACTTACATCTACCCCCCCCCCGCTAAGACAAGACTCAATTCACTACTAATGAGTTTTGTACAAGCGTCTGCTACTGCAATTAATGATGAAGAGCAAGCACCATCAACCGTATAACCACCACCATCAAGGTTAAAGAAATTACATACTCTGCCAGCAATAGTATTAGAAAGTCCACCTGCTAAAGAATCTTCGGTAATGGGAGGAAAAACAGACTTGTAAAATTTTTCCATAGTTTCTACAAGTGTTTCTATAGTTGCAGGAGATAAACCTTTAGCTTGAGCAGCCGCACGTAATGTTTTTCTCACAAAAGGCCAACGTAATCTCAGTCCAGAACTTCTGGTTTGTTCACCGGTTAAAGTGTTGCCTAAAATTACTCCTGTTAGTTCAGTAGGTACAGTTTCACGGGAATAACCTGCATTTTCTAATGCTTTCATGGCTGTATCAAGAGCCAACCATTGCACTATATCAGTAGAATCTATGGTACTTTTAGGAATGCGATGTTTGCGCCAATCAAAGTCAAAACCATCAATCACAGCCATCCGATTTCCATAAGTGCGATCTGGTGTTTGGGGATTTGGGTCATAATATTCAGATAAAGGTAATCTTACATCTGGATTGGAACGAAATTGCTGTCTGCGGGTAAGTATATTTTCCCAAAGTTCTAATAAAGTTTTAGCTCCGGGATAACAGCAACCCATTCCTATTACAGCAATACTGAAATATGAGTTCTTATTGCTACTCATCAGTATCCTAAGATTTATTCATAAGTGTATGATATACATCATATTCCAGAAAGCTACACAGTCGGACTAATTCATCAAATTATGTAACAAAAATTTACATTTACTTTTATACATATCTTCTATACATATTTTCATATTCTGTACTCTTGCACTGCAAGTTAAAACTACACAAAAAAAACTCACACTTCGACAAGCTCTGTTACCGTCTGCGTGGGTTCTAAACCCTTGATTTTCCGTAGTAAGTCTGTACAGACGAACTTGGTTTTTATAGCCCGCGTAGCGTTAAAAAAGCTTTTCACATCTCTTCCTTTTATATCCCTTATTACCAAGTTACTATTCCATCCCATTTGGCTAAGGTTTTTGCACTAATTCCCGGTATTTTTTCTAAGTCTTGTAAAGATGTAAATTTTTGCTGTTGACGGGCAATAATTATCCTTTGAGCTAATTTTTCACCTACTCCTGGAAGGGTTTCTAATTCTGCTTGTGTTGCTGTGTTGAGATTAATTTTTTGATTATTAAAATCGGGAATAGATGATTGAGTTTTTATTTGCGGACATTGTTGGATTTGCTCATCAATTTTTGCTTTTATTGTTGACGGTAATCCGGGTTTTATGTTACTATAAAGACGGTCAAATTCACGCTGAAAATGTGCAGCTACTGTAGGATTTTCAATGATTAATAAAGTTTCGTCATTATTATCATTTGCTGCTTCTGACCAATTATGAGAACCTGTAATTACTGTCGTCTTATCTATAACGGCAAATTTATGATGTAAAAAATCACCTGTTGCTAATGTGGGTACTCCAAC
This sequence comes from Sphaerospermopsis torques-reginae ITEP-024, assembly GCF_019598945.1. NCBI lineage: Bacteria > Bacillati > Cyanobacteriota > Cyanophyceae > Nostocales > Aphanizomenonaceae > Sphaerospermopsis > Sphaerospermopsis torques-reginae. The sequence continues at coordinate 1,541,937 of NZ_CP080598.1, forward strand.
GGTAGTAATGGGATTTTTCCAAGGACGGTTATCAATTTCATATTTACAATTTTCACTTAAAGCTAAACCCATCATATCTAAGGCTTCACTGTAGTAACGATAGGCAAATTGTGGTTCAATTAATGCTCTAATTCCTACATTTTGATTATGGCGATTTTCCAGAACATTGGCAATTTTTTGCTCGGAAAATACAAATAATGCCATATCTATATTTTTTGTTGATTTATCTAGTGTTTCTGAAATTAAACCATTACTAGAATTACTCCAAGGTTGAGTGGGAGAAATGGGGGAAAAGTTGACGGTAATTTGATTATTAACTAAGGTGATTTTTTGGGGTTGACGTATTGGTTTTTGCAGTCCAAATTTACTATCTGGTTTTCCTCCTAGTCCATCACCCCACATAATATTAAATTCTTCAGTAAATAAGTTTGCTAATTCTGGACTATCAATTTTTAACAAGTTATTAGCATTACCTAAGCTGCTAGAATTGCTAACATCTCCTGATGTATCACTTAAAGTAAAATTGGCAGAAGTAATCATCACAAAACGATTATCAACAACGATAAATTTATGGTGCATTAAACCACTACCAGCAGAATTATCTGCGGTGTCATCTATCCAGGAAATTTTGCTATTTTGGATAATGAATAAAGCATCACGTTGACTTATTTCCTCTGGTGTGATTTGATTGTCTTGGTTGATATCTACAAATTTTCTCAATTCGTTGTATCTTGCTTTTTCTCTGGATTCTAGTTTTTGCACTTCTGCATCTGTTAAACTACTCCAAGGACGAGAATAATTATTCTCTAAAATTAACCTAACTTTAACCCCAGATTTTTGTTTTTCTGCTAATGCTTGGGCAATTTTTGGTAAACGTAATTCTTGGATTGCTATATCTATGGTAAATTGGGCTTGGGAAATAATATCAATAATCTGTTTTCCTAAGTCATCTCCTAGACGGGTTTGTTGTCGGTAGGTTTCTTGATATTCTGAAGCTTGGGAATGATTGAAGTAAACTTGAATTAATGGATCTTGGGGTAATGGTGCTAACCTTTGATTTGAAGATGTGACTTTTTGACAACTGGTGAGGGTAAATAGAATTAAAAATATATAAGATGAAAATTTCAGATGGTGAAAAATAGACATGAGAATCTGATACAAATAAATAAGGGATAGTTAGGGAAGTTAGGAGTTATGTACAAGTTATGGAGGAACGAACCGCAAAGGACGCAAAGGACGCAAAGTAAAGAGGTTAGAGAGGAATTTTTCGTGAGTTCTGATCAAGTGAAAAATTCTGACTCCTGACTCCTAATAATTTATTATTGCCCATAATAGGTGCTAAATTAGCAAAATTATTGATTTTATGCAAATTTATCTAGATTACAGTGCTACTACTCCTACTCGTCCTGAAGCGATCGCTGTTATGCAGTCAGTTTTAACTCAACAGTGGGGTAATCCTTCTAGTTTACATGAATGGGGCAATCGTGCAGCTTTAATTTTGGAAACTGCGCGGATGCAAGTTGCAGGTTTAATCAATGCTATTCCTGAATCAATTATTTTTACTTCTGGGGGAACGGAAGCAGATAATTTAGCGATTATGGGTGTGGCTCGATGTTATTCTGTACCGCAACATATTATTATTTCTAGTGTGGAACATTCTGCTATTTCTGAACCGGTGCGAATGTTAGAAAGTTGGGGTTGGGATGTTACCCGGTTGGTTGTAGATGGACAAGGTAGAGTTAATCCTGAAGATTTAAAAGCAGCTTTAAGAAATAACACAGTTTTGGTATCTGTGATTTATGGACAAAGCGAAGTGGGGACGGTTCAACAGATTATAGAATTAGGAAAAATTGCTCAATTAAATGGCGTTTTGTTTCACACAGATGCAGTACAAATTGCCGGACGTTTAGCGATAGATGTAAAGAATTTACCTGTTGATTTATTGAGTATTTCTAGTCATAAATTATATGGTCCTTTGGGTGCTGGTGCTTTATATGTGCGTCCAGGGGTGGAGTTAATACCACTTTTGGGTGGTGGTGGCCAGGAAAAAAAATTGCGTTCTGGTACGCAAGCAATACCCGCTATTGCTGGTTTTGGGGTTGCTGCGGAGTTAGCGGGAAAAGAGTTGGAAGGGGAAAGAATCAGATTAATAAAATTGCGCGATCGCCTATTTTCTTTATTAGAAAATGTCCCCGGTTTAATTCCTACTGGTGATATGATTCATCGTTTACCCCATCATCTGAGTTTTTGTTTAGAATATGCAGATGGGGAAAAAATCAGTGGTAAAACTTTAGTTCGTCAGTTAAATTTAGCAGGAATTGGTATTAGTGCGGGTGCTGCTTGTAATAGTGGTAAATTAAATCCTAGTCCGATTTTATTAGCAATGGGATATTCTCAAAAAGCTGCTTTGGGGGGAATTAGGTTAACATTAGGAAAACAGACAACGGAAGCGGATATTGATTGGACTGCGATGGTTTTAAAACAGGTTTTACAGAGGTTGGTAAATGTGGAATCGGTAAGAGGTTAATTGTTAGAATTTCTTGTCTGAATCAGGATGTCCAGGATTTTAGGATTTTCAGGATGTTTGTCTGAATCAGGATGTCCAGGATTTAAGGATTTACAGGATTTTTATGAAATACTTTAATTCATATTTGAAAATAAGCCTTGGCTTTAATTTACTAGCATATTCAGTTAAAATAATCATAAAAACTACTTTGATCAAAATCTTCTAAATAACCATAGTCTGATGATCTGTAGTCATCTGATTTTTGGATATCTTTACTATAGTACATATCATCATATTCTTCTTGATAAGAATCATCATAGTCATCATTATTACTTAAATCCTCTGCCGAATAATTATCTTCATAATCATCACTAACTTGAGTGTTATGTTTTGTTAATGGCTCATATATTGTTTCGGATTTGATATTATATATTTTACAAATCTCAAGGCGACGGACAAGGCGACGGAATAGATAGTCATCAAACCAACCCTTCACAAATTCGTAGCCAACACCCTCTTCCCAACCTAACCAAATTACCCCCACACTACCTGGGAAGTGTCCTTCGGGTGGGTTAATATAATTTAATTCATTAATCTCATAATAAATATATCTGCCTATTTTATGAATAAACTGATCCCACATTTTGCTATCGTTTGTTTTAGCTAAACCTTGATAAATAATTTTCTGCACAGAAAACCCAAATTTACCATTGCTGTATTTAACCCACAGATAGTCAATAGTATGGAGGTCTTCACAGGGAAAATTATCAATGCTGTTAGTACCCAAATAACCTTCTTCCTCCCGTTGTGCAACCGTTAACATTATTCTTCTGGTTTCTTCATCTGCTTCTATCCATTTTCCAGTTTTTAGTAAATCACGCAGTTTTCTATAATCCATTCCTACTGCTGATATTAAATCAACATCATCACACTGAATATTTTTCAATTGTTCAAGAGTTTTATGGTAATCCTGAAAATTATTTTCTTGTTTATAAATAGAGGCTGCTTTTGTAAAATCATCTATTGCGGCTTGGTTATTTTCTAAAATTAAATTAACTGATCCCCTATTGTAGTAAGCAATAGCAAATTTTGGATCTAAATTGATAACCTGACTAAAATCATTAATTGCATCCTTATACTTTCTTGATTCTTTATAAATAACTCCCCGGTTATAGTAAGCAATAGCAAATTCTGGGTCTAAATTAATAGCTTGAGTGTAATCATTAATTGCATTTTGATATTTTTGTAGAATTTTATAAGTATTTCCTCTATTGCAATAAGCACCAGCAAATTCAGGATTTAAATGGATAACCTGAGTGTAATCATTAATTGCATTCTGATATTTTCCTAAATTTTTATGAGAAATTCCACGCTTATAGTAAGCATTATCAGATGTAGGATTTAACTTAATAGCTTGAGTGTAATCATGAATTGCATCCTGATATTTTTCTAATGTGTAATAAGCATTTCCTCGATTTTCGTAAACACTATCAGATGTAAGATTTAAATTAATAGCTTGTGTATAATCATGAATTGCATCCTGATATTTTCCTAATATGTAATAAGCGTTTCCTCTATTGTAGTAAGCAACAGCAAATTGCATTGGGTGTAACTGAATAGATCGTGTGTAATTATTAATTGCACTTTTATAGTCTCCTAAAGTATAGAGAGCATTCCCTCTTTTCAAGCAAATAATTGCCATAATTGCATCCCTTTCATAATAAGTAATTGCATCATTTGATCTTAAATATAAAGCGTGAGAATAAACAAAAATAGCACCTTGATAATCTTTATTATTAACAAATTCATCACCTAATAAGATATATTTATGATAATCATAAGACGTAAAAGATTTTAAGTTCTCTAAATAACCACGCAAACCACCAGGATAAAGTAATTCATCTATTCTTACTATAGCTTCATTAGCAGCAGATTTAATCATATTAGTTGGTAAAAAACCAACCATAATCAAACGATACTCTTTTTCAATGTCACTAAATTACTCTTGACATAAAACACAAACTAAAACAGCATTCTTTTCAATTTCTTCTTTATCAATTGTCCATTGAACTTGATCATAATTTCCATAACGAGTTTTCACCTGAATACCAACTGATGAATCAGAAGTTAGGGTAAAATCAACCTTTCCATCTCCACCACTGTATTTTTCATAATCAACCTCAGTGACAAAATCACCTAAACGACTTTTAACAACTTCCTCACCCAGCTTTCCTTTTAAATTATTGACAAAAACATCACGGATAGGAGTTGAAGTTCGTCTATATTTTTCCGCCATCTCCCAGCAAAAATCCCGTAATTGCTTTAACCTCTCTCCAGAGATAACCGTCAACTCACTATGCTGGCCTTCCTTCTCACAATGGAGTAAGTCACCTGATTTAATTCTGGCAATAAAATCAGTCTGTTGTGCTTTGAGTATAGTTATCCAGTCCATTTGTCAAAATTCCCCTTTATCTAACAAGGAATATTTATTCTAGTATTCCCTATCAAGCAGCAAAAATCACCAATTTAGATCACAAATTAGCTAACCTACCCAGAAATGAAATTCAGGGTTAATGGTTCAATTGTCCTAAAATAGACTAAAAGCTTTTTATAGTCGTCTTTAGACGACTTTTGCTATTAGCCTGAGAATTAATTTTCAGGTGGGTATTTTGCACAGTGTATCAAATTTTTCAATATGGCTGAACTACCCAAAACCCTAGAAGCGTGCAGTTCAATCCGGTGAAGTTGTAAAATCGTCCTTAGCTGAACGTACCAATTAATGAGAAAATAAAGACTTGCAATCATCCTTGTCTTATATTGCTGCTATCCGAAAGGAATTTTAATCTAATGTGGAAACGAATTGCGTTAATGTTGGTTTTAGTGTTCAGTATCAGCCTCAGTAACCCTGATGTCGCTGCTGCTTCTGGACTCAAAAGCTTTGTAGATACTGCTGATGGTTATCAGTTTTTATATCCTAATGGTTGGTTGCAAGTTAAAGTTGCCGACGGTCCTGATGTGGTATTTCATGATTTAATCGAAGTATCAGAAAATGTCTCTGTGGTGATTAGTCCTGTTCCTGAAGGTAAAAGTTTAACTGAATTGGGAACACCTACCGAAGTAGGATATAAATTAGGAAAAGCTGCTCTTGCTCCTGAAGGTTCTGGACGTTCCGCAGAATTAGTTAATGTTGCTCAAAAAGAAACTGATGGTAAAACATACTATTTTCTAGAGTATGAAGTTCAACTTCCTAACCGTGAAAAACGCCACAATATAGCTAGTGTTGCTGTGAGTCGTGGTAAGTTGTTTACTTTTAACGCTTCTGTACCTGAAAGACGTTGGAAAAAACTGCAACGTACCATTGATGAAGTTGTTAGTTCTTTTAGTGTCTATTAATTTTATGTGATTGGGATGATCTATTTTAGATTTTAGATTTTAGATTTTAGATGGAAATGAAGTAAGTAAAATCCAAAGTCCAAAATTTAAAATCTAATACCCAATTACCAATTACCAATTACCAATTACCAATTACCTATGAATATTCCTCAATTTATACTTGCTTCTGCTTCTCCTGCGCGTCGTCATTTGTTGCAAACTGTGGGTATTGAACCTATTGTTAAAGCTAGTGATTTTGATGAGTCGCAAATTCAAATTAGTGAACCAAAAGCATTAGTAGAAATTTTAGCTAAGTGTAAAGCAGAAACTATTGCACCTCAGTTTCCATCAGCTTTGGTGATGGGTTGTGATTCGGTTTTAGCTATTGATGGACAGATTTATGGTAAACCAGAAAATGCAGAAGTGGCGATCGCTCGTTGGAATTTAATGCAGGGTAATTTTGGTGATTTGTATACTGGTCATGTTTTAATTGATAATACCCAAAATCGCACTGTTGTTAAATGTCAAATTACTAGAGTTTATTTTGGGAAAATGAGCGATCGCGCCATTGCAGCTTATGTCAAAACAGGTGAACCCCTTAAATGTGCCGGTGCTTTTGCTTTAGAAGGTTTTGGTAGTTTATTTGTGGAAAAAATCGCAGGTTGTCATAGTAATGTAATTGGTTTGAGTTTACCATTACTAAGACAAATGTTAGCAGAATTAGGTTATGAAGTTACAGATTTTTGGCAATAATTAAGGAGAGCATTGCAATTTTGAAAAAATCAACTTGTCCAGTGCAAAATCTCTCTAAAACTTTCTTTCCTTCGTGTCCTTCGTCCCTTCGTGGTTCGTTCATTTCATGTCTTAGCCTCATTCCTTAAATAAACTTACACATTTGGGATTCTCCCTAATTTAAGTGATTATTCTCCCCAATTTAGCTCATTCCTGTACTTTCAAAATCCAGATATTTATCAAATATTCTGACTCCTTCCCTTAATCGCAATTTTCACTTAACCAGTTTCTTAAATCAGTTTCAGTTTTAAAGTCTAATAAAGCTTCTCCTAAATCTTCTAACTGTGTAAATGATAAATCTGCAATTTGATTTTGAATTTCTGTACCTATTTTTCCTAAATGACGCTGAAGCTGACGAATAATTAACTTCACTTCTGATCTTCTTCCCTGTTCTAAACCTTCTCTAACTATTTTTTGATACACTACAGATTCTTGCATAATATCCTCCCGAAAATAAGCATTGATGATATCTGTATCAAATTTAATTCCAGCTAAAAGTTGCACACAAGCGGAAATGTTAATTTTTTGTCTTCTGTCTTCTATTATATTTACTTTAGCTGCGACTTGTTCTAATATTATACTAGAATTATCAGCTTTGGCTAAAACTGCTAAGGGTAAAAGTTCTGGAGTTGCTAATAATGGTTCAGATTCACATTCCCAAATTCTGATTACTCGATAACGGTGAAAAGTATTGGTAGCTCTAAATTCATCAATAAATACATCTTCTGATGTGGTTGGTTTTAAGAAAATAACAATTTGCTCAATCTCAATGTTATATTGACGATATAATCTCACCCAATAATCTAACATCCGTAAAGGTAGAGGTGGTTTTGATTGGGGAATGGTTTGAAACTCTAAATGAATGATTTTACTGGTAGTTTTCAAGAAAAATAGTCCATCCACCCGAATGGGTTCTAAATTTAATTCTGTTTTTAAGAGTTCTGGTGTTTCGGAAATAGTAGCACCAAGCAACCATTCAACAATTGCTTGCGGATATTCTTCAATTAAATATTTTAAGGTGCTGTCGTAACTCATATTTAATATGCTTGTTATTTGATTGTTGAGTAGTTTTCTGTTAACTTTTTGTTTGTTTTTTTATCATACATTCATAACCCTCATAACCACCGTATACTTGTTCTGGTAAATTAAATAATTCCCATCCTTTTATACCATAATAACGATTGAAGATAGATAAAAATTGATTCTCTGAAACTTCTTCCCACTCACTCCTTTCTATATGATTTACTTCTTCACCATTTTCTGTTATTATGAAGTAATGAGCATCTTCATAATAAACTTCAGTTTTTTTATTTAACCAACTACCTATTTCTCTAGTTTTTCTTTGTTTTCTAGTAGCTGCATAAATTCTTAGTTTTTTATATTCATAGGTTACAGAAATATTTGTTAAATGGTCAATTTTTCTGTCTATTCTGTAGAAATTACCATTTATAGCTGATAATTTACCCAATATTTTCTCATATATAGTTTCTAGATAACTAATTAATAGTGTTTGCTCTCTAGCTATTAAGATAAAGCGTTCCAAATCTTTTTCACATTCATCAATTTCTAAATATTCCAGACATTCTCTAATACTTTCATCAATAGAAACCAAGGGTGAAAATATCTCCTTAAATCTTTCCTTTACTATTTCAACATCTTCAGTGTATATGTATTTCTCGCAAAATACATCTTCTTCAACTTTGCCGTAAAATATTTTATTGAAAATAACTTCAGCAAATCTTTCTGCATCAAAAATTATTTTTTCATCATCTATGTAATCATTTTCACTAACGGAAATATTTTCTTGCTCGTCTTCAAAATGATTGTTGGATTCAGTATTCATGATTTATTTTAAGAAATGGATTTTAAATCATGTTACAATATAGACGGTCAATTATATAACTTGTGAAAAAATATTTTATACTTGTTTAAATAAATTAACAAAAAATCATAAAAATCAATAATATATTAGAATTGCGTTGCAAATTTTATAATTCTCAACATAAATACAACAAAATGTACTCAATAATTGTAAACTATATATTAAAGTCCATGAATCAAAAAATATGTCTTTCATTTCTACCCCATCCCTACGTGAACAACAACATCCCTTGATTTGTAAACTAGCTGATACAATTGAAGCAGCTTGGCATAAATACCTAGACTTATCACCCTATCATTTACCAGCGGAATTAGGATATGTAGAAGGTAGACTAGAAGGCGAAAAACTAATTATAGAAAATCGTTGTTATCAAAGTACCCACTTTCGTAAAATGCACTTGGAACTAGCAAGAGTGGGAAATATGTTAGATATTTTGCATTGTGTGATGTTTCCCAGAACTGAATATGATATACCTATGTTTGGTTGTGATTTAGTTGGAGGTAGAGGTCAAATTAGTGCAGCGATCGCTGACCTTTCTCCAGTCAACTTAGAACGGATTTTACCAGAAGGTTATAATTCTCAACTCAGCCAGTTAACAACAATTAACTTTTCCCAATCCCGTGAGTTACCAGATTGGGGAAATATCTTTTCTGACTTTTGTTTGTTTATTCGTCCCAGTTCTTTAGAAGAAGAAACCTTATTTTTGGCAAGAGTAAAAGACTTTTTAGATATTCATTGTAGTCAAGCGATCGCATCTAATCCCGTAGCACCAGAAAAAGTAGCATCAATTATTGCCGGACAACATAATTATTGTACAAAACAACAACAAAATGATAAAACCCGACGAGTTCTAGAAAAAGCTTTTGGTGAAGATTGGGCAGAAAATTACATGACTACGGTATTATTTGATTTACCACAATAAGTCAGTATTCAGCTATCAGTAATCAGTAATCAGTTATTAGTTATCATTCCATAGCAGTAAGAGCAGGGAGCATCCCAAATGTGTCAGTTTATTTTAAGTTTATTCTTATTTAAACAATAGAAAATTACCCCTCGCTTGATATGATTGAACCGCAAAGACGAGCCAGTGCGTTGGGCGGCTCTGCCGACTTGTAGCAACTGGCGTGCAAAGAACACAAAGAAAGAGGTCAGATAATTTAGCGCAGACTCATCAAGAAACAGTATAACAAGGATACAGAGTTTTGTTAAATTACACCAGTGTTAATCAGAGCAATTTACTGACTATGATTAATTGTTTTCAGGTTCTTGCGGATCATTGACTGCTGACAGATGAATCCTTAATTGAAAAATTTTTAAGACTCCCTATCTGTAAGCTTCGTTACGTTTTTTCATCACTAATAAATGTAGAATTTATTTAACTAGAGTTAAACGGGAGTTTAAAATCGGTAGAAATAAAAGTAGCGCATCATATATTATCAGGAAATTACCAAAAATATTTGTTGTTTTGTTAGATGTAAACAAATAAATTGGTTCACAGGTTAACAATTCAGTTGTTAACAATTCAGTTAAGAAAACCTTGATATTAGGAATTTTCTATTTGATATAGGGGTATGTAACACTTCTTCATACCCAGATCCCCGACTTCTAATATCAATTCTTAATTTATTTTTGCGTGATTATTATTAGCGCATTTATTCCATATTGCTGGGATAAATCATCAGCAATAAAAAATATTTTCTTAATATTTGCTTATCTGGGTGCTGAATGTGGTGAATTAAACACTGCGAATTCCTGTAATTTTTTGTGCAATCACAACTTATATTTTACCAAATCAACTGAGGCTAATTTGCTTTTTTACTTTCACAAATCACAAATTAGATAAAAGGGCAACATACCATGTCAAGGGTGACTGAAAAGCCAAAGTTAACAGAATCGGCACTAGAAAAATCTCAAGTTTGGTTGAAAGTTGCTATAGCCTTACCAGTAGCGATCGCCGCTGGTATTCTAGGTACAGCCAGAATTGAACAATTAAAAAAACTAACTTCCTCCGTATCCATAGCCCCAACTCCCAGTAGTATTAATGCTGTGGGCAGATTAGAACCGCGAGGAGAAGTAATTAAAATAGCTGCTCCCAACTCAGGACTATCAGCAGGTTCACGAGTACAACAACTATTGGTAAAAGAAGGACAAAAAGTACAGCAAGGTCAAGTTATTGCCATTTTAGACAGCCGCGACACCAACATGGCAGCAGTCGAAGAAGCAAAAGCCAGACTACAAGAATCTCGTGCTAATTTAGCCCAAGTAAAAGCTGCTTCACCAAGAGATATTCAAGCTCAAACAGCGGTCATTTCTCGTTTACAAGCACAGCTAGAAGGAGAAAAACAAGCCCAACAAGCGACTATTGCCCGCATCGCTGCCGAGTTAAGTGGGGAAAAAATCGCCCAAACTGCCACAATTAAACGTCTAGAAGCCGAACTCAGTGGACAAAGAGATAGTTTAAGAGCCACAATTAACCGGATACAAGCCGAACAACGCAATGCTCAAGTTGATGCCGGACGCTATGAGTTTTTATATCAACAGGGGGCTATTTCCCAGCAAGAACGGGATAGAAGACGTTTGAGTGCTGTCACCGCTACTCAGCAACTGCGGGAAACTCAAGCTAGTTTAAGACAAGCACTAGGAACACTACAACAACAAATTGCTGAAGCTAGAGCTACTCAAATCCAAACTATCGCTACTTTACAGCAGCAACTGATCGAGGCTACGGCCACCCGCGACAAAACTGTGTCCACATTACAAAAGCAAATTGACGAAGAAAGAGCGAGATTAAGCAGGTTATTAGATGTGCGTCCTACTGACGTACAAATGGCACAAGCTCAAATTAGTAATGCGATCGCCTTTGTCAGAAAAGCCCAAGCAGAACTGCAACTAAGTTATGTCAAAGCCCCAACCCCTGGAGAAATTTTAAAAGTTCACACCAAATCCGGGGAAGTCATGAGTACAAATGGCATTGCAGAAATTGGACAAACCGATCAAATGTTTGTCATTGCTGAAATTCCCGAAGATAGTATTGGTAAAGTTCGTGTTGGTCAAACTGCGACTATCACCAGTGATAACGGCGCATTTAGCGGGCAAATCAAAGGCAATATCACAGAAATTGGCAGAAAAATCGGTAAAAAAGATGTACTGAATACAGATCCAGCCGCAGATATTGATGCCAGAGTCGTAGAAGTCAAAATTGCTCTTTCTCCCGCAGATAGTCAACGAATTTCTGGTTTAACTAACGCTAAAGTGATTGTGGAAATTAACACTGATAACATTAGCAAAACCAACTAACTTGAAATTACATCAGGAGTCAGGAGTAAAACTAGCGAAAGTATATAGGTTTAAATTTAAATTCTGTACCTCATTGATCTGCAATCTGCGATAAATTGACAGTAATAAAACCGGGAGCATCCCCATAAAAGAAAAAATCAACACAGCCACACCAAAAACTCTCTAAAACTCTCTTACCTTTGTGTCCTTTGCACGCCAGTTACTACAAGTCGGCAGAGCCGCCCAACGCACTGTCTCGTCTTTGCGGTTCAATCAAATTCAGCCTGGGATAATTTTCTGTTATTAGATAAAAATCAACTTCCACATTTGGGATATTCCCATAATACCTGGAATTGATTCATTTAATTAATCCCAAATCCAACATCTCCAATCCAAAATTAAATGACTAAAAAAATACCTCTATCTTGGCTACAACTGACAAGAGAAAAAACTCGCCTAGCTGTGGCTTTATCAGGTATTGCCTTTGCTGATATTTTGATGTTTATGCAGCTAGGTTTTCGGGATGCACTATATTACAGTAACGTCAGAATGCACAGCAGTTTAAAGGGTGATATTGTTGTAATTAACAATCAATCTAATGCTGTATTAGCAATGAAACCTTTTTCCCAAAGGAGATTATATAAAGCTTTAGATCTGCCAGCAGTGGAATCAGTGCATCCGATCTATTTAGACTATACCACTTGGAAAAATCCTATTACTGGTCGCCCTCGCAGTATCCTAACTTTTGCCTTCAACCCAGAATTTAATGTTTTTGATTTACCCGGAGTAGAAGAAAATATCAATAAATTGGAAATGCCAGATGTGGTATTATTTGACCGTTCTTCTAGGGTAGAATATGGACCTATTGCTAGTAATTTTGAACAGGGAAAAAATGTCACAGCAGAAGTGAGAAGACGACGAATTAAAGTAGCAGGATTATTTACTTTAGGAGCATCCTTTGGCGCAGATGGCAATTTAATTACCAGTGATGTCAACTTTTTGCGGATATTTAATAATCGCCAAAGAGGATTAATTGATATCGGGTTAATTAGATTAAAACCCGGTTCAGATGTCAACCAAGTGGCTGCATATTTGCGGACTTATTTACCTACAGATGTGAATGTTTTCACCAAACAAGAATTTATTGATTTTGAAAGAAACTACTGGGCAACGAGTACCGCGATTGGTTTTATTTTCACTTTAGGGACAATTATGGGTTTTATTGTGGGAACTGTAATTGTTTATCAGATTTTGTATACAGAAGTAACAGATCATTTATCTGAATATGCTACTCTCAAAGCCATAGGTTATACACAAAATTATTTATTAACTGTCATTCTGCAAGAAGCTTTTATGTTAGCAGTTTTAGGATACATTCCTGGATTTGCTTGTGCTTTGTTTCTCTACAAAGTTGCTAGAGATGCTACACTTTTACCAGTTTTTATGAGTTCTTATCGGGCTATTATGGTACTAATATTAACTATTTTAATGTGTTTTATTTCTGGTGTAATAGCCATGAGAAAATTACGTTCTGCCGATCCTGCTGATATTTTCTAAGGCATGAGGAAATTTTTTGTTTCTTTCTCCTTGAAAGGATAAGTTTCAACCTTGGAATGAAAAAATTGTCAATTATCAATTATCAATTGTCAATTATTAATCACCAATCACCTATGATGAACACTTCAGAACCAGTAATTGCCATTAAAAATATCAACCATTATTATGGTCGAGGGGCGCTGAGAAAACAAATTTTATTTGATATTAACCTAGAAATATATCCGGGAGAAATTGTCATTATGACTGGTCCATCAGGTTCAGGTAAAACCACATTACTGAGCTTGATTGGTGGGTTGCGGTCTGTACAAGAAGGAAGCCTGAAATTTTTAGGTAAGGAACTATTTGGTTCTAGTCAAAGTCGATTGGTACAGAGTCGGCGTAATATAGGTTATATTTTCCAAGCTCACAACTTACTCGGTTTTTTAACTGCTAGACAAAATGTACAAATGGCAGTGGAATTAAACGGGGGTATTTCTCAATCCCAAGCTATTAAAAAATCAGAAGCTATGTTGGGGGCAGTGGGGTTAGCTGAAAGGATGAATTACTACCCAGACAATTTATCTGGTGGGCAAAAACAAAGGATAGCGATCGCCCGCGCCTTAGTCAATCAACCTCCATTAGTTTTAGCAGATGAACCAACGGCAGCATTAGATAAACAATCAGGACGTGATGTGGTAGAAATCATGCAGCGTCTAGCTAAAGAACAAGGAACGGCAATTTTATTAGTTACCCATGATAACCGCATCTTAGATATAGCTGATCGCATCGTGGAAATGGAAGATGGTTTGTTAACTCGTGATGCTCAAAATATACCTATCAGCCACAAGGTAGGCCAGCAAGTTTCAGAGTCTCACTAACTAAACTGTTTACTGAGTCAAGCCTTAGCTTTTCCAGTTGTTTTTTTTGGTGGTGGAGGAACATTAGCCTTTCCTGTTGGACCCTCTGAAGGTGCAGCAACATTTGGTTGGCGAGTAGTACGGAAAGTAACATTTACCCCTTCATTCGATTGTTCCAAAACCAGCAAAGGAGTGGGTTTAGCCTTTTGATCCCAGTGCATATAGACAATCCTACCCTGAATCGTTGGCTGCCATGAGTCGTGATCATCTCTAGGACTCAGATAAGTTTCTATACAGTCCATAATTTGGCTAATAGTCGTAGAAGTTGCCTGTGTTGGTAACTTCATTAACCGAATTTGAATCCTAAACAACACTCGCTTGACAATCTTAGGTGGTACACCAGTTTCATACTCAACATCAAAAAGCTGGTCTACCTGTCTACCATTGCTGCTGGCAACTCCTACTTGTCCCTGTTGAGACTGGCCTGGGCGCAGTGCTAAAGAAATTTTATCTTTGATTTTGATTTTAATTTGATTAACAATCGCAAAATGAAATACTTCCTGTGACATCCGCATTCGCAGATAATCAAGGTTAAAGTCCCGCGAGTGGACTAAATCGGGGTTGGTTTCCATGTTGCGAATGGTTTCCAGCGCCAACTTTAATTTTTTTTCTAGTTCTCCCGTGCGAAATTTTTCAAATTTGACGCTTTTTTCATATTTATGGACTAAAACTTTGCCATAAATAATCAAACCTATTAGTCCTAACAGCAGTCCTCCACTGGCATACATGAATAAGGATGATGTTGGAGACTCATTGGCTGGTACTTGTTGAATTGCCTTTGTAGTCTTGGCTTTTGAAGACTGGGCTGGAAAGATGGTACTGAGCATGGTTAGCAAATTAGAATATTTTACTGATAATGTTTAGGATGCCCAAATATTTGGTATCACTTTACTGTATTATCAATCTTTTTTTACATCATATTCCTTGATTGTCATTTTTATATGTACAGACACATTAGCAATTCTCATGAGTGGCAGAATATACGTCTCGTAGCCACAGATATGGATGGAACTTTGACTCAAGAGGGAAAATTCACCTCCTCACTGTTGCAAGCTTTGGAGAATTTAGCAGCCACAGGAGTTAAGGTATTGATTGTCACCGGGCGTTCCGCAGGTTGGGTAAGTGGACTCAGTAGTTTGATGCCAGTTGCGGGTGCTTTAGCAGAAAATGGGGGTTTGTTCTATTCATCTCTTAAATTAGAACCACTAACTTTAACACCTATTCCTGATTTAGCTCAACATCGTCAGGACTTAGCTACAACTTTTACCAAATTACAAAGTCAATTTCCGCAAATTCAGGAATCTGCTGACAATCGGTTTCGTGTCACTGATTGGACATTTGATGTTGCTGATTTGACATTAAATGAATTGCAATATCTCAGTAACCTTTGTCAACTTGAGGGTTGGGGATTTACTTATAGTAATGTCCAATGTCACATTAAACCACAAGCACAAAATAAATCTGTGGGACTGTTACAAGTGCTACGCGAATACTTCCCAGAATATTCACTAGAACAAGTTGTTACTGTAGGTGATAGTCCCAATGATGAAAGTTTATTTGATAGTCGTTATTTTCCTATTTCTGTAGGTGTGGCAAATGTGATGAAATATGCCAATCAGTTACAGTATCAACCTACTTATGTAACTAATGCGGCTGAAGGAGCAGGATTTTTTGAGTTATCTAGTTATATTTTGCAAAGCTTGTCAACATCAAAAAGTTAGATGATTTATAGTAATAATTCAGAAATCAGTAAATTGCTACGCCATTTACAGATTACTGATAGCTAAATTTTTACACCTATTATAACATATTTTGTGTTTTATAAACTAATTTTACCAGTCTGTTAGTTTGTTCTTATCAAAGAATTTCTTGCTACTAGTTAGATAATATCTAGGGTAACTTATGTAATATATATAACATTTTTTAGGCTAGGATTTGATTTAAAATCGGTTAAGGTCATTGCTGAATATTGATAGACGCTCGTTATAGCAACACTCAACCTATATTTTGATGAGAACAGTGACAATGTGCAACACTGTATAGTTTTCCCACCAAGCTTTTGGGATTGATATATGGGATCACAATATTCGATATCAGTAATTAATAAGTTAAGGTAATACCATTTTTATTATTTCTTTGCTATTTTGTATTTAACGGGACAGTTATTCAACACACCGTGAGATTAAATAGCAATTAATTAAGGAATTTATCTGCCCATTACTTGTAAGATATTCCAATTGCAATTTTTTGATCTAGAATTACTAAGGCAACGCAGATTTCTGTAAGATTTTGCATGGTCATCAGCCAAAATGGCAGAAGTTTATCAAGTTTATCAATTAGAAGACAACAGGATGTAGAACTATGATCACCACAAATTCTCAATCTATCATTTTCCCTAACTTGATTAGCCATATCGAAGCAACCCAACAAACAAGTCATAAGTCTGATTTACTACAACCAATACGTCAATGGTTAGATGAAATCGAATTTCACAATCGTCAACTAGCTAAATTGATCGCTAAACTGATTCCTGCTCAATGTCCCTTTGAACGTGATATTGTATTTTTCGGTCGCAAAATTGCCCACATTCCCCCTATGTGCAAACTCAATCCCCTATACGAACAATTTGTAGGCTTGCGTTTTCGCGCATTGTGTTATTTAGTAGATGAATGTGGCGAGGATATTCAATCCTACTGCTAAATCACCCTAGATACAACAACAAATGGAAATTAAGATCGAGCATCAACCGAGTCAAGAGAGCCTCAATCAGTTAGGTGTATACAAATGGGCAATTTGGCAAAAACAAGCTTCCAAATTTCCTTGGACTTATGATTCTGAAGAAACTTGTTACTTTTTAGAAGGCGATGTAGTTGTTACCCCTGATGGCGGACAACCAGTGAAAATGGGTAAAGGAGATTTAGTAACATTTCCTGCTGGGATGTCTTGTACATGGGAAATTATCAAAGACGTAAAAAAACATTATTCCTTTAATTAATTCGGCACTTCTGCACCAAGAGTCAAGATTTATGATCTTTGTCTCCTGGTATAGTTGACGATTTACAAAAGAAACATTTCATCATTTACTTGGAGTAAGTCTTGTCTGGAGATTCGCAACGAGTTTGATTAACTCCAGTTGCAATAATTTGCAAATTGTAAATTCAAGTTGTCAATTGTTCAATATTTTCATCACTTGTTGCGACTCCCAAATAATTACAATTACAATTACAATTACAATTACCAGTTAAAAGTTAAAGCTTAAAAATCATTTGTAAAAATATTCATCAATCAGGAATAACTGATATATAATTATATTTTCCTATTTACATAAGATTTACACAAAATGTTATTACATCTTAGCACCTGGCCAGAAGTTGAAACTTATTTACAACAATCTCAGGGAATTATTATTCCCATTGGTTCAACTGAACAACATGGACCAACGGGTTTAATCGGAACTGATGCGATTTGTGCCGAGACTATATCTCATGGTGTCGGTAAAGCAACATCAGCGATGGTTGCACCAACAATTAATGTCGGTATGGCATTACATCACACTGCTTTTACCGGTACAATTAGTTTACGTCCTAGCACTTTAATTTTAGTGATTAAAGATTACATCACTTGTTTAGCAAAAGCTGGTTTTACGAAGTTTTATTTTATTAATGGACATGGTGGAAATATTGCTAATTTAAAAGCTGCTTTTTCTGAAACCTATGCACATTTAGAAGATTTACAAATTCAAAACTACCAAAAAGTCCAATGTCAAATTGCTAATTGGTTTATGTGCAGTTCTGTATATAAACTAGCGAAAGAATTGTATGGGGATCAAGAAGGTTCTCATGCTACTCCTAGTGAAGTTGCTGTTACTCAATATGTCTATCCTGAAGCTATTAAAAAAGCTCCTTTGTCTCCAGAAGTTGCAGGTGGACATAAAATTTATGGTGCTGCTGATTTCCGGTTACGTTATCCTGATGGCCGTATGGGTTCAAATCCTGATTTAGCGACTCCTGAACATGGTAAGCAGTTTTATGATGTAGCTGTGGAGGAGTTGAGTAAGGGATATTTGGAGTTTATCAATCAGGAATAAGTAGGGTTTGCTGAAAAAGTCGAAAAAAACCTTGAGGAAAATTGAGTGGGTAGTCAAGCAGAAATAAAGATAAGTTTTTGTTGTCTAAACCTCACGAAAACATCAATTTCACTAATCAAATAAGAGAGAAAAGACGTAATTTTGAAAAATGGACAAAAAAATCCCCAAAAAAGTCTTGATAACAGGGTAGAAAGATTCATAACCAAAAAGGAAATAGCAATAGAAGTTAAAGAAGTATGAGGCAATTTAGTCATAACTCTACCCAGGCTAAATCTTCTTTTTCCTTGTCCAAACTTCCCCTCAATAGAATTACGAATCCGTTCATCATCAATAGCTTGTTTCTTTGTTTCTTTGCTGACATTTTTAGGTGGTCTACCCAGTGGCGGACCACTAATTCTAATTCCTCTTTCTTTACACCAGTCTCGATTATCCCTAGTACGATAAATTTTATCTACATGAACAGATTCATTAAAATTATCCCAACTAATCTGGTCTAAAAATACATATCCATCAAAACAACTAGCTGAGAACTTTGCCCCAAATTCCGTGTTTTTAGCGGCTTTACCACGGACTATGGGACGAATATGTGGTTGACTTAAACTAACTATCCTGTCTTCTATACTCCGTTTCTCATGTTCATATAACCATAGTTGTTGACGATAAACTTCTGCCACTACTAGCAACATTTTATATTGTCTGTTGCTCAATTCTAAGAGTGATGCACCCCCATTCATTATTTGTTGAATGTGCGCTAGGTTTCTTTTGATATATTGCAGTTGTTTCTTGATGGCTTTTCTTCTTTCAGCGGATTGGACTTTCTTTTTTCTGGCTACTACTAAATATTCCTTTCTGGCTATTTTTCTGTAGGTTCTTGGTTTGTTGCTATTTTTTACTTTTACAGAGTTATATAATATATCTATAATTATTTCTGTGTGCTTTCTAGCTTGATTTAATAATCCTAAATCTGTGGGATAACTGATGTCTGCTGGCGCACAACTGGCATCTAATATTAATTTCCCTCGATTCGTCACCTCACTTTTTGAATCCTCGACTTCTGACTTTTTTCCTTTTACTTCTGACTCCTTTTGATTTTCTAATACCTTTTTGACTATTTTTTGATTCAATCTGTTGACTAGGTTCATATCTATTCTTTCTCGAAAATGAACTAGCATTGATGGGTCAAATGGTGTTTGATTACTATAGGCTGACATTCCTATAAAGTATTGCAGGTAAGGGTTTTCTCTAATCTGTTCTACTGTTTCCCTATCACTTGTTCCTAGTTTTTCTTTGATTATTAATGCTCCCAATGCCATTCTAAATGTTTTGGCTGGTGCGCCTAAAACTTCAGTAAATATGGCTGCGTATTCTGCTTCAAATTCTGTCCACGGTATTATTTTCGCTAAGATTACCCAACGGTTATCTGCTGCTAGTTTTCCCCCAAAGGGTAGTTCAAACTCTTCCGGTAGCGTGTCTTGTTGTTTTTGTTTACGATACATTGTGATGCACCTTGATGCAAGGATTTTTACATATTTTACCCTTTTTTCTTGCACTTTGTTTCTCTTTTCTGACCCCTAAACTCTTTATTTATCTGGCTTTTGCGTTTATTCAGCAAGCCCCAATTAGAAGTTTTAAAGCAAGAAAACTTTAATCATCCTTATTATTGGTCAGCTTTTGTATTAATTGGTAATTGGTTATAAAATTGTTATATAAGGGTTTAGTTATAGAAGCTATTCCCAGAAGCAGTAAGGGAATAAATTCCCTGTCTAATAGCTACTAAATAAGAATGATTTTTATGTACCAAACAGAACCACCTGTTCCTGCTCAAGAAACCCTCCCTACCATGTATGATCTTCCTAGTGAGTACGTGGAGGATGCAGGGTTGCCAGACGAATTTCATCTTTTACAACCGAGACTTTTAACGGATACCTTTTCACCCGCTAATTATCCCCCAGATCAGGTATTTGTTGCCAGTGACTTAAATCTTTATTATGATACTCGTAATCCATTATGGTATAAACGTCCAGATTGGTTTGCGGTGGTTGGTGTTTCTCGTTTATTTGATCAGCGAGAATTACGTTTAAGTTATGTAATGTGGCAAGAAATAATTGCCCCTTTAGTGATGGTAGAATTATTGTCACCCAAAACAGAAAAGGAAGATTTAGGTAGAACTTTGAGAGAAGTGAACCAACCGCCTACAAAATGGGAAGTATATGAAAAAATTGTCAGAGTGCCTTATTATATTATTTTTGATCGGTACACTGATAAATTACAAGCATTTCAATTAGTGGCGGATCGCTATGAAGAAATAGATGTGAGTTCTGGTAAAATTTGGATGCCAGGAATAGAGTTAGGTGTGGGACTTTGGCAAGGTAGTTTTGAAGGGATTGAACGTTTATGGTTACGCTGGTATGATAGTGCAGGAAATTGGGTTCTTACCTCTGTGGAAAAGGAAAGACAACGGGCTGATAAATTAGCGGCGAAGTTGCGAGAATTGGGAATTAATCCTGATGATTTGTAATGAAAGGTGATTGGTAATTGGTAATTGGTAATTGGTGATTGGTGATTGGTGATTGGGAAAAATGAAATTGATTACCCATTACCCATTACCTATTACCCATTACCTAATTAAACAGCTTTCAAAATCTCATCATCTACAGAAAAATCAACTTCTGTTTTATCTTGTCCATTAGCTAAATAATCATTGTTTAAAGAATCTTTTAAACCAGAAATTAAATCATATTCTGGTTGCCAATTTAATTCAGTCATGGCTTTATTTACCGATGCGAAAAAGTGTTGTACTCGCATGGGGAAAGCTTTCCGTTTACCAAAATCAAACTTTTTCGGATCGTAATGGACGATTTTAATCTCATCCGCAGACTTACCAGCAGCGATCGCACAAGCACGGGCTAAACCATCGAAAGTGACAAAGCGATCACCTGACACATTATAAATCTCACCAATGGCTTTTTCATTGCCAATTACCTGTAACATCGCCTGTGCTAGATCCTTAACATGGCCTAACTGGGTAATGTGCATACCATTTCCCGGAATAGGAATAGGGCGATCGCGGACAATTCTATCAAAAAACCAACTTTCCAAAGGATTATAATTTTGTGGTCCGTAAATATAAGTCGGACGAATGGAAGTAAAAGGTATTCCTAACTGTTGTAAAAACGCTTCCGTTTCGTGCTTACCCTTGTGACGACTTTTCGGATCAACAGCATCACCTTCAATATGGGGCATTTGATCAGACTTTAAATATACCCCCGCCGAACTCATATAAACAAAATGTTTGACCCGTCCGTTGAAAATTTCCGCCAAAGGTTGAGTATCAGCAAGTTCCCGACCATTATTGTCAAAAATGACATCAAAACTTTCCTGTGATAACTTATCCTTTAACTGAGTTGGGTCAGTGCGATCGCCTATAATCTGTCCTACACCATCAGGTGCGGGATGATTACCACGATTAAACAAAACCACCTCATAGCCAGCTTTTACCAGCAGTTGAGTCAAGTAGACACCGATAAACCGAGTCCCACCAATAACCAGAATACGCATAAAATCCCAAATCCTTATAAACACAGGTGACAAAACACCCCTATTGTTGAGATTATCAGGTTATAGGTGATAGGTGACAGGTGACAGTAAAAAGGCAAGAGGCAATAGGCAAGAGGCAAAAGTTTATTCTTACCAATTACCAATTACCAATTACCAATTACCCATTTTTAATTTTTAATTTTTAATTTTTAATTGAACTCATGTCTTCAAAATATGCTTTAGTTCATGAGTGGCTAACACCCAAAGCCACAGGCGGTTCAGAACTCGTAGTCAAGGAAATATTAAATCATGTAGATGCTGATTTATATGCCTTAATAGATTTTGAATCTACCAACCCAGAAAGTTATCTCTACCAGCGTCAGATAGGTAAAACCTTTTTGCAACATTTACCCTTAGCCCGTCAAGGGGTACAAAAATATTTACCCTTGTTACCATTGGCCATCGAACAGTTAGATTTACGTCAATATGAGGTAATTTTATCTTCATCCCATGCAGTAGCCAAAGGAGTCCTCACCACTCCAGATCAACTGCACATTTGTTATTGCCATAGTCCAATGCGTTATGCTTGGGACTTGACCTTTGATTATCTCAACCAAAGCAAACTAGGAAAAGGTGGAATTGGATGGATCACAAAATACTTATTGCATAGCTTACGTCAATGGGATGTATTGAGTGCCAACCGGGTTGACTACTTCATCGCCAACTCCCAGCATACAGCCCGCAGGATTTGGCGTTGCTATCGCCGAGAAGCAAAAGTCATTTACCCACCAGTAAACATCGAAAACTTGCCCTTCTGCGCTGAAAAAGAGGATTTTTATCTGATCGTTTCCCGATTAGTCAGCTACAAACAAGTATCCTTGATTGTTCAGGCTTTTAATCAACTCAAACGACCATTGGTGGTGATTGGTACAGGACCGCAAATGAAACATCTGCAAGCGATCGCCAGTCCTCATATCCAAATACTCGGATGGCAACCTGAGGATATGGTAAAAACCTATATGGCTCGTGCTAAAGCCTTTGTTTATGCAGCTTGTGAAGATTTTGGCATTGCCTTAGTAGAAGCACAAGCTTGTGGTACTCCTGTTATTGCTTATGGTGCTGGTGGTGCTTTAGAAACCGTGCGAGATATTCGCACTTGTATGGACACCGGAACAGGTATATTCTTTAAAGAACAAACAGTAGCAGCTTTGGTGGAGGCCGTAGAAAAGTTTGAAGTCTATCAGGATTTTTTAAAATCTGAGTATATAAAATTACACGCTAGTCAGTTTTCGAGACAGGTTTTTGCAGATCGTTATCTAGATTTCCTGAATCAGTGTCAAGAAAAAAGACCTTCCCTGAAATAATATTCAGGATTTTTGTATTTATTTTCTAGGCTTTTGGGAATTTCCCCCCAGAATCACTGCCTTTTAGCTTTAAGATTGGGACTATGTGTGGTGTGGATTATTAAGGAGTATGATGACTGCCCAGAGTTCACTTCTCTCCGGCAAGCGATACCCACGTAAAGATGCTAATGCCTCGACGCATACTTTAGTCAAACGTGGTCAAAAATCAAAACCGCCCAAGATCAAACCCAGAGGTTTATCTGATCAGGGTTTAAACGGAGAGTTAGCCAAACGACTGTTCGATATTGCATTTTCTTTGTCGGTTTTGATTTTGTTTTTCCCGATATACATAATCTTGGCCTTACTGATTGCTGTAAGCTCACAAGGTCCGATTTTTTATATCCAAGAACGAGTTGGTAAAAACTATCGTCCCTTTAAATGTATCAAATTCCGCACAATGGTAACAAATGCGGATGAAATACTCGCCCAAATGATGGAAACTTCCCCAGAGTTACGTCAAGAATTTACCAGCACTTTTAAACTGAAAAAAGACCCCCGGATTACCAAAATTGGTCACTTACTGCGAATTACCAGCTTAGATGAATTTCCCCAATTTTGGAACGTTTTAAAAGGGGATATGAGTGTAGTCGGACCCCGCCCCCTAGTAGCGGAAGAATTGTCCAAATATGGCTCTCACATTAATGAAGTTTTAACCATTCGTCCAGGCATTACTGGATTATGGCAAGTATCTGGACGTAATGATATACCTTACCCCCGGCGAGTCCAAATAGACCTACACTATGTTAAATTCAGAAATTTTTGGCTAGATTTATGGATCATCTTGAAAACCATTAATGTGGTAATCATGCCTAAAAATAACGGGGCTTATTAACGCCCTATGGCTAACGCCACACTCCCCTATCAGGAGTATGGCTAATGCCAAACCTAATAAAATCAGTAGCCTCACAAAAAAATGCTACAACGTCTACTGTCAACTTTATTAAATCTTCATATAAATCTATAGTTTATTTAATTTTTGCAAATCTCAGAAAAATTATTAGAAAAAAGCCTGAAACCCCTTGAGGTCAAGTTTTGGATCTTGGCAGACAAACTTAACCGCTTTGTTTTTATAGATAATGGAAACCTAACTTGTTAAAATGGTTTTTGTTTAGTACAGTAGTTGACATTTGAGCTTGAATAGCAACTAAGACTTGTATGTTTAAAATCAGGCAATTTTAGCAATGAGTTGCTAATTTATCTAGTATTGCCTGTAAATTTTACAACTTCAACAACAAGAGATAATTGGGCATGACAGAAAAAAAACGAGCGTTGATTACTGGTATCACAGGTCAAGATGGTTCTTACTTAAGCGAATTTTTACTAGAACAAGGTTATGAAGTTCACGGAATTATCCGCCGTACCTCTACCTTTAACACAGATCGCATTGATCATATTTACGAAGATCCACATAAAGAAGGTGTAAGATTATTTCTCCACTACGGCGATTTAACTGATGGTACTACCCTGCGCCGCATTTTAGAAGAAGTTAAACCCACAGAAATTTATAATTTAGGCGCTCAATCTCACGTTAGAGTTAGTTTTGATTCTCCTGAATATACAGTAGATGCTGTAGGGATGGGAACTCTTCGTTTATTAGAAGCCATCCGCGACTATCAACACCGCACAGGGATTCAAGTACGCTTCTATCAAGCCGGTTCTTCAGAAATGTATGGTTTGGTGCAAGCAGTCCCCCAAAGTGAAACAACACCTTTTTATCCCCGCAGTCCCTACGCTTGTGCTAAAGTTTATGCCCACTGGCAAACAGTAAATTATCGAGAATCCTATAACTTGTTTGCTTGCAACGGTATTCTTTTTAACCATGAATCACCCCGTCGGGGTGAAACATTTGTTACTAGAAAAATCACCAGAGCTGTTGCTCGCATTGTCGCTGGTAAGCAAAAAGTCTTATATATGGGTAATTTAGATGCTAAACGTGATTGGGGTTATGCCAAAGATTACGTTAGAGCAATGTGGCTGATGTTGCAACAAGATCATCCAGATGATTACGTTATTGCTACAGGGGAAACTCACTCAGTACGGGAATTTTTGGAATTAGCATTTGGTTATGTTAATCTCAACTGGCAAGATTATGTTGAATTTGATCAACGCTATCTCAGACCAGCAGAAGTAGATTTATTAATTGGTGATCCTACCAAAGCACAACAAAAGTTAGGTTGGAAACCTTCTGTTACCTTCAAAGAACTTGTTTCTTTAATGGTAGAAGCTGACTTACAAGCACTAGGTTATACTTCCCCTAATGGCAATGGTTCACAACAACCCCAAGATATTGCTACTATTCGTCAAGAATTAGGTTCTTTGCATTTTTAATTAGGTGAAAGGTGACTGGTGACTGGGGACTGGTGACTGGTGACTGGGGAATATTTGTTCTGAAATCCTGAACTTCTGAACTCCTGACTCCTGACTCCTGACTCCTGACTCCTGACTCCTGACTCCTGACTCCTGACTCCTGACTCCTGTTTATTCCAAAATCTAAAATCCAAAATCGAATGACTGCTTTAGAATTAACAAATAAACGCATTCTTGTTACTGGTGGTGCAGGTTTTCTTGGCCGTCAAGTAATTGATCAATTGTGTCAAGCTGGGGCTGACCGTGAGAAAATTACAGTACCGCGATCGCGTGATTGTGATTTACGAGTTTGGGAAAATTGCCAACGTGCAGTTAATCAACAGGATATTGTTATTCACTTAGCTGCTCATGTCGGTGGAATTGGCCTCAACCGCGAAAAACCAGGTGAGTTATTTTACGATAACTTGATCATGGGTACTCAGCTAATTCATGCGGCCTATCAAGCAGGTTTAGAAAAGTTCGTTTGCGTTGGTACTATCTGCGCTTATCCTAAATTTACCCCAGTCCCTTTTAAAGAAGAAGACTTGTGGAATGGCTATCCAGAGGAAACCAACGCTCCTTATGGAGTAGCTAAGAAGGCGCTGTTAGTCCAACTGCAATCTTACCGTCAGCAGTATGGGTTTAATGGTATTTACCTACTCCCGGTGAACTTATATGGTCCTGAAGATAATTTTGACCCTAGAAGTTCTCATGTTATTCCAGCTTTGATCCGCAAAGTTCACGAAGCACAAGTTAAGGGAGAAAAGCAACTTCCTGTTTGGGGTGATGGTTCTCCTACCCGCGAGTTTTTGTATTCTACAGATGCAGCGCGGGGTATTGTCATGGGTACTCAGTTCTACAATGAGTCTGATCCTGTTAACTTGGGTACAGGTTATGAAATCTCTATTAGAGATTTGATTACTCTGATTTGTGAGTTAATGGAGTATGAAGGGGAGATTGTTTGGGAAACTGACAAACCCAACGGACAACCAAGACGTTGTTTAGATACGGAAAAAGCCAAGGAAGCGTTTGGTTTCAATGCTCAAGTCAGCTTTGAAGAAGGGCTAAAAAATACCATTGAGTGGTATCGTCAAAACGCTGCATAGGTAAAAACCTAGCATTTTATCTCGTTCCCAGTCTCTGACTGGGAATGCCATCAAAGAGCTAGAATATAAAACTAAAAAGTTTGGTTGTGAAATTATAATTGCTGATAGATTTTATCCATCAAGTAAAACCTGTTCTCACTGTGGACATAGAAAAGATAGTCTTTCTTTATCTGAAAGAATTTATCACTGCGAGAACTGTAGTTTTGAGATGGATAGGGATCTGAATGCTGCAATTAATTTATCGCGTTTGGCTAAAGCGTGAAAGTCTACCGAGGGATAACTGCTCCCATGCTCCCGTTGAAGTAGAAAGTAAAGTCTATTTTTGTCTAGGTTTTATATAGCAGCAATTGACAATTGACAATTAACAATGGACAATTACCCTTGAATGAAACAATTATCAATTATCAATTATCAATTATCAATTATCAATTATCAATTCACCTGTTCGCACATTGCTAAAAATTGATTCACAGCTAAACAAAACAGAAATTCGACGTAGTTTGCTAAGAAAACGTCAATCTATGACTGTTCAAGATTGGCAAAAAAAGAGCGATCGCATTTCTTCACAACTGCAAAATTCGCCTTTATTTAGCCAAGCAACTACTATCCTGGCCTATTTCAGCTTTCGTCAAGAACCTGATTTAAGTCCACTGTTTACCGACTCGCAGCGTCGTTGGGGTTTTCCCCGTTGTGTTGGTAAGTCTCTATCCTGGCATTTGTGGCAGCCAGATGATATACTGCAAACTGGTAATTATGGTATTACTGAACCACACCCAGAAGCACCAACTATAGATCCTACAGAAGTCGATTTAATTCTTGTTCCTAGTGTAGCTTGCGATCGCCAAGGATATCGTTTAGGTTATGGTGGTGGATATTATGACCGTTTTTTGAGTTCTCCCGTTTGGTCTAAATTACCCACTATAGGAGTAGTTTTTGACTTTGCCTATTTCTCTCAACTACCCTCTGATAATTGGGATAAACGTTTACAAGGTGTTATTACTGAATCGGAAATTTACTTCCGATAAAATCGGAGCGGCGGGATTCGAACCCACGACCTCCACTACCCCAAAGTGGCGCGCTACCAAGCTGCGCTACGCCCCGCTAACCTAACTTTTAGATTCTCAATTTTAGATTTTGGATTGGGGATTTTTCCAAATTTGTGAATCTATATTTTGAATCTAACCTTTATTAAGTCACTTTTCTAAATATATCAAAAGTCTAAGGAAAACGCAAGGGGTTTTTCAAAAAACTTTCAGCATCGCCGCTGCTGCCACCAAACCCGGTACAGCATGAGCATCCCATTGTCCTTCTGCACATCGCCCAGTGTTGAGGATAAAGCGCAAACTATAGGAGTGGGGATAACCTTCTACCTCCATCCATAATAAATCACTTTCGGCTTCACAGGCAATTTTTTCTTCATCCATTAATTCTGTCGCTAAATGCTTCATCGTATCTGCAAGCTTATTTAATAAGCGACAAAAATCATCTAATTCAACTTCGGTTAATTCAACCGCCCAATTATCTGTACCAACTAAGCCTTTAAATTCGGGTGCGTCTGGATTCCAACCTATATGCCAACCAGTTCCGCTTTTAATTACTTTTTCCATTAGTTATTGGTGAGGGAATAGGGAGCAGGGAACAGGGAACAGGGAACAGAAGGCAGGAGGCAAGAGGCAGGAGTTTTTTATTTTGGATTTTGGATTTTGGATTTTGGATTGTTTTTGTGATCTCCAATCTAAAATCTAAAATCTAAAATCTAAAATTTTCCTCCCCAGTCACCTGTCACCTGTCACCTGTCACCTGATGATGGAGTATTAAAAATATCAACCAGGACTTGTACTAACTGATGACGTTGGTTGCGGGTGAGTTTAGCTATAGCAGTGCGATCGCCCTCTAAGGGATTTTGATTTAAGGAATCATTACCCGGATAGGAAGCTTCATATATAATTTCATTGGCATTCAAATAGTCAGCTAAAGTTAGTTTCCAATCGAAACGATATATAGGCGCTCTACCTTTTACATAAATGTGATAACGAAGCAACCGACTAGCTAAAGTATTATTTTCAGCCACCTTTCCAGTTTCTTTACTGATATATTGATTTTCTTTTGGCAGATATGGTAATTGCTGATACACTAACTGCCAAATATCACTAGGGCTGATTCTCTGGGCTACAGCAGGTGAGATACTAAGAAAATAGAAGTTTCCTGAACCCAAAACCAATAAACTCACAGTTATTACTGTAATTATCAGTCCTGAATGAAAGCGCAAAAATAAAAGTTTTGTCTTTTTCATGTTTAGAGAAAAACTGGGAAATGGGAACTAATAACCCATCCCCAGCATCATATAAATTACAAATCGCCTAAATTACAAATCGCCGATAATTTCTGGCTGAGTTAGTTCATCAGACATTTCAATAATGGCTCTAAGTACAGGTTTCATCATGCTATCTTCATTATTTTCAAAATCTTCGTAACGCCGACGCTTGGCACGATTAGCTACTTGCACAGTAATCCGATAGCGATTTGAAGCGGCGCTAATCAGATCCTCGGCACGGTGCATAATTTGAGATTGGGTTGTCTCGAACTTGGAACGCTTCAGCATAATTTGTGTTTGTTAGGATTCTCAACCAGTTTAGCAGTACCAAAAGAAACTGAGAAATTGGAATTGCATATATTATAAATAACACATAAATAACACAAAAATTCTTGATTTGTACTTATGTCTAAAAAGAATTTTATCACTTCCCAAAAATCTCTGTTACTCATACTCAGCGCGAGTCTGACTACTTTTTCTAGTTTACCCATTCTAGCTTCACAGGCGGGAAATATACCCCGTCCTTCCGATGCACCACTAGAACTAAATTTATTGAGTCAGCCCAAAAGCTCCGTCATCACAGCTAACACTATCAACCCACAAGGTTTAACTATCCCTAGTTTATGGTGGGCAAAAGAAAATGCCGAAAATAAACTTTTAGATAATTGGATAGCATATCCAGCGTCTGAAAATGAATCAGCCCGTGTAGACTTGATCGTAAATCAGCAAATTTGGAGTTTATTAGATTATCTAGAACGCTACCGATTTGTGCATAATCTGGGTAATTATACTCGTAATTTTGGTTATAACATCCGCGTTTTCAATTATCAAAAAGAAATGTTAGCAACTTACACCTGTAAACTGGATTTAAATCCAGAAATATGTAATATCCAAATGACCAATCAAAGTAAGTTAGGTTTACCAATTGATAATTGATAATTGATAATTGATAATTGATAATTGATAATTGATAATTGATAATTGATGTAAGCATTCAGCCGTCAGCCATCAGCCATCAGCAAGAGCCTAAAAAACATCAATACTAACCTGTAGCTTTCTCTCATTAACAGTTGTGAAATTTGACAACATTCTGCTAATTTTAAGACAAATCTGTCTCAATGTAGGTAAAAGCTGATTACTGATTACTGATTACTGATAGCTGAATACTTACTAATTGATAATTGATAATTCAATTATCCTGGATTTTTCATTTTCGTAAACAAAGATTCATACTGTTTTGTTGCTGCTGCTGATAATGGTAGAATAAATTCGCTTTTATCAAATACTTCCTGATTAGTTAATAATAGGTTTTGTAATGGTTGGGAAATATCAGAGGCAGGAATATTTGTCGTAATAGGCGTGTTGGTTTTAGTCAATATAGTAATTTCCTTAGCTATATTTGGTTGCCAACAAAAATTAATCCATTCGGATGATAAATTGCTTTGCTCAACTCCTGCTGGGTTTACCCATAAATCAGCCCAAATTGCTGTTCCTGATTGGGGAATGATAGCATTAAGCTTGGGATAACGACTGAGTACAGGTATGACATCATTTGACCAACCCACAGCTAACCAAGTATCTCCCATAATTAGCGGTTCTAGATAGGTAGTGGAATCATAGAATTTTACTTGTTGATTTAATGTTTGTAATTCTGTTTCTAAAGAGGAAATTTCTGCCAGATTTTCTGTATTGTAGGATTTTCCTAGTTTCTTTAAAACTAAACCAATAACTTCTCTGGAATTATTCAGTAAGGAAATGCGCGATCGCAAATCACTGCGCCACAAATCACTCCAATCTTTTGGTTGCCAATCAAATTGTTGCAACTTTTCCCGATTATAAACAATTACTGTATTACCCCAGCGATAAGGTGCTGCCCAAACCTTACCTTGTGGATCTATGTTTCCTTGATCATCCCTTTTTACCAGTTGCTGCCATTTTGGATTTAAAGTTGACCATTGTTTAATTTTTTCTGTTTCCAATGGTTGAATTAGTTTCTGTTCAATAGCTGCTTTTAGCCAATAATCTCCTAATGTTACTAAGTCAGATTTAGTAACTTTTGAATTTTGCCTAAATGGAATCCAACGACTCCATCCTTCTTTGTTATTAGCATCTGGTTGTTGCCAAGTTTGTAACTGTTTAAATAAATCATAAATTTGATTAACAGGGACAAACTTTAAATTTACCTCTGACTGTAAAGTTTTACGAAACTGATTAACCACGTATCCAGGTATAGAACCTTTTAACAGTTGCACATTAAATTGCGTCTGGTTCGGTCTATTACACCCCATCAGCATTTGGAAAATAACCAGTCCGCTTGTACCTATCAAAAAAGAACGTCGATTCATTTATTTTTAACTTTAGGAATATAATTAATGATTTATTTAGGATCATACCAAGAAAAATATCAAAGATTAAATAAATCATAAGTATTTTTAACATTTCCAGTAAATTGAATAACATAGAAACACTATTTGGGAATAAAGGTATTAAATGGACTCACTGCAAACACAGATACTGACTTTGAGCCAGAAAGTAGATGCTCTATACCAAGTGATTGACAACCTTGACAGGAAACTATCTCAGGGTTTGTCAGATTGCTTTTTAGAGCAAAAACAGCCAAAAGATAATTATCTAGAAAATCATGAACTTGAAATGTTCAACTTCAAACCACAGATTACTTTCAATTCTGATTTGGAACATAAGGATGTGTTAATAGATGGCATTTATCCAGATATGAATATGCAAGCTGGAGATAAGCTAATAACACCAGAGATTCAAATCCAACGACTAACAGCCCAATTAACAGCAGCATATAATCGTATTGCTGCTTTAGAAGAACAATTAATGCGACAACGAATTCATTAATTGTGTTATTTGGGCTTCAATAGCTGTTAAAAGCT
This sequence comes from Sphaerospermopsis torques-reginae ITEP-024, assembly GCF_019598945.1. Taxonomy (NCBI): domain Bacteria; kingdom Bacillati; phylum Cyanobacteriota; class Cyanophyceae; order Nostocales; family Aphanizomenonaceae; genus Sphaerospermopsis; species Sphaerospermopsis torques-reginae. The sequence goes on from NZ_CP080598.1 coordinate 1,573,911, forward strand.
GTTCTTGCTGCCAATTTTGACTGATATAGGCGGCTATACACGCTGCTCCAGCACCAACACCTTCTTTGACAAAACCCTGCTCATAAGCTTGGAGTTGGGGATAACGAGAATCAGCAAAACTTAATTGTGTAGCTAGTAGGGGAGGAGTGATTTTACCTCGACTAAAGTTGTTTTTACCCAAGCTGAGGGCTAAGTCAACTGTAGCCCCGGTAGTGTCTTCTGCAACCCAACGAGTTGTACCAACAACTATTGCTTCTGGTTGCCAAGACAAAGAGTAAGCTTGAGCGATCGCTTGCAGTAAAGCATAAACAGCCAGCATTTGTGTACCACCAGCCAGCAAAACCCCACAACGCCGACTAGCAGCGATCGCCATCCCAGCTACCACTACTTGCATTGGATCACCTACTGCTGCTACAAGTTCCAGAGGATCTGTAAAATTGTGGCGTTTTTCCAAACCTGCTCGTACTACAGCCCACTTTTGTGCATGATTACAAACAGAATGACTACTATTAACTTTTCCAGCCGCATCAATACCTAAACCAGTTAAAATTGCCAAAGCAGTTGTAGTACCACCCACAACACACTCACTTAAAATTAGATATCCCTGAGAGTGTTTAGCACCGAGTTGATCACCCCAAAGTAAACCTTGTTCCAGCAAATGTTTAACTGTGGCTATTTCCATAGCAGTACCTGTACTTAAACACCTGGCAGTCGTGCCTCCCAAATCAATAAATGGTACAGATGGAGTTAAGGGTAAACCAGCATTAAACAAATAAACTGGTATTTTTAGTTCTTCCACCACAGCACGAGAAATTAGCACCGGGGAAGCGCCAGCAGTCAAAGGTGGTAAAGGGTATTTAGGCTGAGGGGTTGCACCATAATACAAAAATTCCGCATCAGCACAAGCAGTATATTTTCTATCCTCTGGAGTCAACCCAGCAGCAGAAATACCAGGAATCAAACAAGTTTCTGTAAAACCTAAAACACAGGCAAAAATAGGTAAACTACCATAATAAGGTTTGAGCCATGCTTCACCCTGTTCAATTTGGGTATAAATTTTAATCATTGTCATTAGGAACAGGGAATAGGGAACAGACAGGAGTTTATGAATTATCAATTATCAATTATCAATTATCAATTAACCTTCATAATCCAATAAGATTTGTACCCAACGTGGGGGAGGGGGAATAGGATTTCCCAGACGATCCAAAAGTAACCATGCTACCAGATGTACCACAAACAAATAAATCAAGTTGTTGAATGCAATCAAAAGCATAGCGCCCACTTGAACAACAAACACACTTGGAGTTGCTAATATTTGCAGTTTCAGGAATATCCATTCAATAATTTCTGTCACCTGGTTAATCACATAAACCCACAAATCTTCACCAGATAAAACCGACAGTAACCACAGACGGAAAAACACACCCAAAGTACCCAGGAGCATACCTAAAGTAATTGACACAATCCAAGGTACACGACGATGCCAAGTTGCTCCTAACAGTACACCCATCAAACCAAAAGGCATCACGAATAACATACTGCGAACAGGTCCCATCAGCACCGCCAACAGTAAACCAGATGTTACCGCAGCCATCCAAGCAGCGCGTTTACCCCAGCGTAAATAAACTAGAGCAATGGGAACAGGGAAAAACATCCGTAAAACCGGACCCAAGGGAAAATAGAAATTAATAAACCAAATTAAACTAGAGGTACTGGCTAAAAATGCCGTTTCCACCATCCTCAAAGGAGCATCAACTTTAAGTTGGGGGCGCTTTAATTGTTGGTGTTGATCAGGCTGATTACCAGGAGTTAATGATTCAGGTGATGGATCTTCTCCCGGTTCATCTGGCAGAGAATCTAAAATACTCATATCATGTTTGTTTTAACACCTATCATATCTGTTTTGGCTGGTGATGGGTGATTGGTGATGGGTGATTGGTGATTGGTGATTGGTGATTGGTAATAAATAATCATCTATTCCCTATTCCCTATTCCCTATTCCCTCTTCCCTCTTCCCTACTAAATGATCATTTTTTCCAAAGCTACTACATCGGGGATACAGATGACATCTTGTTCCCGGATAATCAAGCCTTTTTTTTCTAACCTTGTCAGTATGCGTGTAACTGTTTCCCGTGCCAGTCCACTCAAACTGCTCAATTCTCGATGGGGTAAATTAGGAATTTCTGTACCTGTTTCTCCTATCTTACCCTGTCCCTCTGCTAAAAATAGCAAAGTATCTGCTACCCGTGATTGACTATCTGATTCTCGCAGACGCAAACGACGATTTACTTGTCTTAATCGTCGCGCCATTAATTGGGATAATCTCATTCCCGCTAAAGGTTCTGTTTGTAACAATTTGACAAAATCTTGAGCAGGCATACTGCCGATCATGGTTGGGGTAAGAGTGATGACATCAGTGGAACGGGGAACTTCATCTAGTGCCGCCATTTCTCCAAATAATTCCCCATGCCCAATAATGTTTAGTGTTACCTCTTTTCCTTCTAAATTGTATGTACGGATTTTTACCCATCCCTCTAAAATAAAATATACTGAACCACCCCAGTCATTTTCTAGCAGGATCACTTGGTTGGCTGGGTGGGTACGGGTAACAAGATTGGTGAGGGCTGTTTCTACAATAGATTGAGGCAACCCTTGAAAAAAGGGTGCTGAAGTGATCCAGTTTTTAGCGTATGTCTGCAAGCTATATCGGTATTCCATTAGGACATATTTATTTAAGCTGCTATGAACAGAACAAGTAAGATCGGTGTTTTGAGCCTTACCTATCAAATTATTACAGCCGCTTTCAAAGAGGAGACTAAACTATGTTACACAAGAAAACGACAATATAATTTTTTCTCAACAATTTTTACTTTCTCTTAGTATTTGCTGATTAAATACACCAGGCTGACCTCCCTGCCACCACTAAACCATCGAATTTTGATTTTACAGTTAACTTAACTCAAAATCTGGCGAACTACCTAAAAACAAAGCTAATCATCGGAATCAAGTTGCATCTCTGAGTGATTCATAACATAATTGCCGTCAGAAGTACGAGCAATAAATTTGGTCACTCAGTGCTTTTGTAAATTTAATCACCATAAACATCACAGTACATTTCTAGCTAAGGTAATTTAACGTGACTTCCCGTAAAGATGAAATTCACAAACTGATTGCAGATATTGACAACTTGCTTGCCAATAGTGGTAATCCCCTATCAAAACTGCTGTCTGGTCAGGGACAAGAAGAGAGAGATGTTTTACAGCGAGTGCGTGAGTTTCTTGTCAAAGTCAATGAAAGTGAGACACCAGAAGAAACTCCTGTGGAGCAATCACAGACACCACCACTGTCATCTTTGTTGGCGCGATATGTGGAGCAGGAGCATAACCAAGCTGCATCACAGTCTTATCAATCCCAACAGCCAGAGGCTAATTTTACAGCAGAACAATTAAAAGATGAAATTTCGGTTGTGCTTCAACCATTGCAAGCAGAATTATCAAGTCTGTTGCAAGAAAGAGCTTCTCTTGTCCAGGAAATTAGACAGCTAGAGCAAAAGCGACTGCAAAACTATTCCTTAACACAGCAGTTAGCCACCCAAGAGCAGATAATTAGCGAATTTCTGCAAGTGTTAGTCAGTCGTTTAGTGCCAAATTTAATTCCATATTTAACAAGAAATGCAGCTAATTCTTCTAGTTTGACTACAGGTGAAACTAAGCAAGAAGTCAGCAACTCTGCTATTCAACCTGTTGTGGAATCCGTCGAAAGGTTAGAAAGGTTAGCTAGTTTGGCCAAGGAGTTGGATCAACGTTTACTATCACTAGATGGAACTGTTAACGTTATCTTTGGGGCATTAGAGCGTAACATTAACACTTATTATCAGTCTTTATCCCAAGCACTGGCAAGAATGCACAGTCAGGGGTTGCAAGGTGAACAGTTGATGGCAAATTTTCTGAATAATTTGCATCAGATTTTACAAATACAATCTCCAGATGCTCCACCTTTAACCTTTGGGTTAGATTCTGCAACAGAAGTACAACCTGTTTCTTCTGTTGCTGAGGAATTAATTCAGGATACTATTGCGGCTCAAACACCAGAACCTGAGATTGTGGAAAATTTGGAAGCAGTGATTTCACAACTGACTGCACAACCAGCACCAGTTTCAGCAGTTGATAGTTTTATGAGTTCTAATATTAGTTCTGATGAATCTCCATCAGAGAATGGGGAGGAATTAATTCAGGATACTATTGCGGCTCAAACACCAGAACCTGAGATTGTGGAAAATTTGGAAGCAGTGCTGTTACAACTGACTGCACAACCAGCACCAGTTTCAGCATTTGATAGTTTTATGAGTTCTAATATTAGTTCTGATGAATCTCCATCAGAGAATGGGGAGGAATTAATTCAGGATATTGTGACTGCGGACATTCAAGAACCTGAGATTGTGGAGAATCTGGAGGCAGTGCTGTTACAACTGAGGTCAGATGAGATTTCAAGTTCAGTTGCTGCTTCTTTTACCACCCCTGATGAAACTCAGTCAGAGAGTATTGATGAAGTAGATGAACTGTATGCGAGTTTGTTTGGTGGTGCAGATAGGATTAAATCAACAGAATCGACTACAGAATCGACTACAGAATCTACTGCTGTGCCAGTGGTGACAAGTGAAGTAGATAACACTGCTGAGATTGGTGAAAGTATGTCAGCATCACCAATTATTCCAGAAGCACAAGAAGAAGCACAGGAAGAAGCACAAGAGCTTAATGTGCAGGTGTCGTCAGAGACTGTAGAGCAAGAGGATTTAAATCTTTTTGAGCAGAGTAACAATTTTCCACCTGAAAATGCGGCTATGGTTGTAGAAACTATAGAGCCAGCATCATCTGATTTATGGGAAAAATCCTTGTTGCCAGAGGATACGCAATCACAAGCTGAATTTGCCAGCACTCCTACATTACTGAACTTTCATCCAGATAGTAGTGATACAATCACAGTCCTGACGGACTTGCTAGTTGATGTCTTCGGTGAAGAACAAGTTACAGAAGCTTTAGCTGTTGATGATCATCCAGACACTACAGAACTAGAGACTCCCATAGTTAGCTCTCCTGTAGAAGAATCGACAGATACACAAAATTTAGCATCTGCTTATATTCTGGCTTCACCACAGGAAAATTTACTATCTCTAAATCATACGGATACAGAGACGCAAGGTATACCGAATATTGTTTTAGATGAAGCGCAGTTGCAGCAGTTGGATCGAGATTTAACCAATTTTGATTGGCGGTTAAATTCTGAATCGCAACAGACAACGAAAGTAGAAAGTTTGCAGGATTCGGTATCTGAAGGTCAGAATATTCTCCAGGATATCCTGGATACAGGAATGCAGTTGATGGAATCTCCTAGCAGCACAGCAACAGAAAATATCCCATTAGCTGCTGTTTCTAATTTGAATAGTCCGCAAACTGAAAAAAAAAAGGAAGTCACAAATTCTGCACCACAAGCTGCTTTGCTGGGCGATGACAAGTTAAGTGATAATTCTGTGTTGAGAGTCAACGACCCAAACTTTGTTTGGTATTTAGGAATTGATTTGGGTACAACTGGGATTTCCGCAGCGTTGTTGAATCGTTCGCAGTTGGTTGTGTATCCGATTTACTGGTCAACAGAAAATCCATCAGGTAATACTGCTTTTGAGCAATCTTTTCGTTTACCAGCAGAAGTTTATTTACCTACGGCTTCTATACCTCATTCAGACACGGAAAGCAGAGAAAATATAGAGCAGACAACACCTGCGGTGGTGTCACAGGATAAAACTCGCTCCACAACAGCACCGAAACAAAATCTTTACTCTGCTCATTTAAAGCCTTTTTTAGACATAGGGATTTCCTATAGAACTACGCAGCAAAAATGGGAACCTGTGTTGCAGTTAAATGAATTTTCCGCAGGTCCTTTGATTTGGGTGGTGCGATCGCTCTCTAAATTACTGTTAACTCTCAAATCGGATCAAACTAGTACAACTCCGGCTTTAATTCCTCATGCTGTGGGGATAGATACTCAAGTTTTCTCTGAGATTATGAATAATATTGCCGGTGTTGTTTGTAGTTGTCCTTCTAGTTGGTCTGAACAATATCGTTTTAATGTGCGGGAAGCAATATTGGCTAGTCAGCTTGTTTCCCATCCCCAAGAGATATTTTTTGTGGAGGAGGCGATCGCTAGTTTGCTGCCAGAACTTAATCCTAGCAATTCTCCTTCAGTACAGTTGCATGATCATCAAGGTTTGCGTCCTTTAAAAACCAGTGAAAATTTCCATGCGGGTACAACTCTGGCTCTAAATATTGGTGCTACTTCTACAGAGATGGCATTGGTTGATTTACCGGCAGATTTGAGCCAATTAACATACAGAGATTTTATGCTTCACAGTTTTGCCTATGCTGGTAAGGCTATGGAGCAGGATATTATTTGTCAGTTGCTACTACCACCAAAATCTCGTCAACTTCGTGGGAGGTCAAAAGTTAACAGTAGCATTTCTAGTAGTAATCCTTGGCATTGGCAACCCTCAATTCCTGGTTTAGACCAGATACAATGGTCTAGTTTGAGTTTGGAAGCGTTAGAACTACCACGAGTTGGAGAACCGGATCTACTTTCCCGCATCCGCTTACAGCAAAAGTTGGAAAGTTCTTTGTTGGGACAGGGATTGTTAGATGCTGCTCTGGCTCTGAAGCTGATTTTGCAACATCAAGAATCTTTCACTCTGGAGTTAGCAGATCAGTGCTGGGTATTGCAGCGACGAGATTTGGAAACTCAGGTTTTTGTCCCCTACATACGTCGTCTCAACCGGGAACTGAATAAATTATTAGTAGCTCGTGGTATTCCTACAGAAGCTGTTGATCAGGCGATTATTTCTGGTGGGGTAGCTGCCATTGCTACAGTCAACCGTTGGTTAAGACAAAAACTTCCCAATGCCAAAATTATTCAGGATTTATATCTGGGTGAAAATGGCGCTCCTAAATGCAGTCGGGTGGCTTATGGTTTGGCTACTTTACCTCTACATCCCCAGGTTTTAGAAATACCTAGACAACAGTATACAGATTACTTCTTGTTTTCGGAATTGCTGAAAATTTTACCGCATAGCTCAGGTGGTGAAACCATGCGTTCTCTATCTTTTGGTGAAATTCTGCAATTGTTTGAGAATCGTGGCATCAATACCCGCATTTGTCAACAGCGTTTGCTGGCTTTCTTGGAAGGTGAACTACCTGCTGGTTTAATACCTACTGTTGCTGCTGAAACCTTACCAGAACCGGATGATAAACATCTTTCAGGGCAAACATCTTTAAATTCTCTGTGGTTGGCAAAAACTTCTCAGGAAAATCCTGATTATCAGGCGATCGCCTCCGCACCATTGTTTCAAAAACAAGGAAATCTCACATATCGTCCCAATTCTCAACAACTTTTGTTGTTGCGTCGTTATTTGGATGCTATCAAAGCTAGTTCTTTACAATCACTAGAAGAACCTTTAGCGGTTAACTTTGTCTCAACTGTTAGCCAATAAATAGGGTTTGCTGAAAAAGTCTTTTTGTGGGAACAGGGAACAGGGAGGAAAATTTTAGATTTTAGATTTTAGATTTTAGATTGGAGATAACAAAAACAATCCAAAATCCAAAATCCAAAATCCAAAATTATATCATGTCCGGCTAATCGCTTACGATAAAAGAGGTGAGTGCAAAGATGACCAATGCCGAAACGAATTAGTGTAGCCACACATCTGAGTATTGAAGAGTTAGAAAAACGTTACCGTCAAGCTAAAGACGGGATAGAAAGCCGTCAGTACCAGATTATTTGGTTAGTAGCGCAAGGCAAAAAAACGGAAGAAATCGAGGAAATCACAGGCTACAGCAGAACATGGATGTACGCATTGGTAAAAAGATACAACGAGTTAGGGATCGAAGGATTAGGCGATCGTAGACAGTTAAACCAAGGTACACAGCCGCTAGTAGATGATATCCAGCAGGCACATTTATGGCAAGCGTTACAAGAAAAAGCACCAGATGGAGGATTATGGAATGGGAGAAAGGTAGCAGATTGGTTGAGTGAAGTCACAGGAACAAAGATAAGCAGACAGAGGGGATGGGAAATATTGCGGCAGATGACTTTCAGGCTCAGAGTACCCCGTCCGTCTCATACAAAAAGCGACCCTTTTGAACAACAAGCCTGGAAAAAAAAATTGCTACAGAAGTAGAACAACTGCAAACCAGCTACCCAGATGCGGAAATTCAGTTGTGGTGCGAAGATGAACATCGCTTGGGACTTAAACCAGTTTTACGACGAGTTTATGTACCAGAAGGAGAACAACCAATTGCTGATGTGAATTGGCGGTTTAAATGGCTATGGTTGTATGCTTTTGTACATCCTAAAACTGGAGAAACCTATTGGTGGATTCTTCCTTATGTGAACACAGAGCTATTCAATCAGGTTTTAGCCGATTTTGCTCAAGAATTTGGCTTAGGTGCTAATAAACGTATTCTTTTAGCCGTTGACCAAGCCGGATGGCATACCAGTAAGAGTTTACAGATTCCCGAAGGGCTGCATTTAACATTATTACCATCTCACTCACCTGAATTACAACCCGCAGAAAGGCTTTGGACTTTGGTGGACGAACCAATTGCTAATCAATCTTTTGAGACACTCGATGATTTAGAGGATGTCTTATTTCATCGGTGTCAATCTTTACTCCAACAGCCTGATTTAATTCGTGGTTTGACGGGTTTTCATTGGTGGTTGCAAACTGGCGCTTAATCGTAAGTCATTACCCGGACATGATATTATTCAATAATGGACAATTAACAATGAAAAATTGACAATTACCTCTCCCTTGAAGGGAGAGGTTTTAAGCCTTGAATGAAACAATTATCAATTATCAATTGTCAATTATCAATTATCCTTTAACACCGCTACCTGTATCTGTAGGGACAATAAACCTTTGTAAAAAGAGAAATAATAGCAAAACTGGAGCAATAGAAATTACAGATCCTGCTGCTACTAATCGCCAATCTAAAGAAAATGTACCTGCTAATTTAGCCACTCCCAAGGGTAAAGTATATAAACTTTCATCTTGGATAACAATTAAAGGCCATAAAAAGTCACTCCAAGCACCAATAAACACAAAAATAGCCAGAGTTATTAGTGCTGGTTTAATAGCGGGTAACATCACAAACCACCACAATCCTAACTCAGAACTGCCATCCATGCGGGCTGCTTCTTCTATTTCTTTAGGCACTCCCATAAAAGCTTGTCTTAATAAGAAAATCCCAAAAGCAGAAGCTAAACCGGGAAAAATCATTCCTAAATAACTATTTGTTAAACCTAACTGCACTGTCAAAATATATAAGGGAATCATGACTATTTGAAAGGGAATCATAATTGTGGAAACAATAGCAATAAAAATTCCGTTGCGTCCTACAAATGATAATCTGGCTAAAGGATAAGCAGCTAAAGAACAAAATAGCAAATTCAATACTACAGTCAAGAAAGACACGAAAATACTGTTATATAAATATTGCCCAAAGGGTAAAGATTGCCAAACACGAGTGAAGTTATTTAAAGTCGGTTGAAGGGGTAATAATTGTGGTGGAGATTGTAAAAGATTTTCTGTTGGTGATTTTAATGCTGTACTAATGAGCCATAATAAGGGAAAAAGGGTGAGGAGTGCGATCGCTGTCAATAATCCGTATATAATGAAAATTTGCCGATTTGATTTTTTGATGTTCATATTTTTTTCTCACTCAAAGACGCAAAGTAATAAGAATTATCTGTTATGCTGCTTTTGATATTGATTAAACTAACCGCAAAGTACGCAAAGTACACAAAGGAAGAAAAGAAGTCTTCTTTCCGTTTGAAGGTAGGAGTTCAGCTTTTGGTCTAAGCATATAAAGAATACCCTAAATATTGTACTTTTTCTGGTAATATGTTTGACGGTAGTAAGTGTGAGTTTTTGGGAGAAGCAACTATGATATCACCACCGCAACTATTAACAGATCCATTTTTACAACTACCAACAGAAAATTCTGTGCGAGTAGTTTGGTTTACTGAGTTTGCAGGTGCTAAACATTTGGTTGTTTACGGTGATCAACTTGATAGAAATTCAATTGCAAAAACCACTAAACTTAGTCGTGTTCGGGAAGATCAAGAATCAAGAGTAGCAGATCAAAAGGCAAATGGGCAAGTTTATCAACAACCTGTAAAAAGAGATATTTGGCGACATGAAGCTGAAGTTTCTGGTTTAACTCCTAATCTGCGAGTTCCTTATTATGTCACCAGTATACGAGAAGATGGGAAAAAGGTTAATAGTGAAGTTTTTACTCTTGCACCTACTCCAAAACCCGATACACCTTTAAAAATTCTCCTCACATCTGATCATCAATTAAAACCGATGACAGCAGCAAATTTACAAAAAGTGGTGGAAACTGTCGGGAAAGTTGACGGGGTATGGTTTGCAGGAGATTTAATTAATGTTCCAGATCGTGCTTCTGAATGGTTTGATGATAATCGCGGAAATGCTTTGTTTCCAGGTTTACAAGGTCGTGCTAATTATACAATGGAATCTCATGATGGTGTCAAGGTTACTTACACTGGTGGTAAAATTATTCAAAATGCCCCTATGTTTCCTTGTATTGGTAATCATGAAGTCATGGGAAGATATCAGAGAACAAAGAGTTTAAATGATGAATTTAATGATACTATTCCCCGTGAAGTTGCCGAAAATTTGTATGGTGTAAAATCTGTAAAAGATAATTCTTTTAATACTATCACTTACGAGGAAATTTTTACTTTACCGCAAACTAAATCAGGTGGAAAAACCTATTACACTGTTACTTTTGGTGATGTCCGTTTGGTGGTTTTGTATATTACAAATATGTGGCGACATCCTCAATTAAATTCCGAGAGGAAAGGTAAATATATAGAACCAGAAAAGGATTTTGATCATCCTGAAAATTGGGGTTATGGACAGTTAATTTATGAACCTATTTTTCAAGGAAGTGATCAATATAATTGGTTGCAGGAAGAATTAAAAAGTCCTGAATTTAAACAAGCAAAATATAAAGTAGTCATGTTTCATCATCCTCCTCATACTTTGGGTGATAATATTGTTCCAGCTTACACTAATCCTGTGCAAATTATTGAAAAAGATCAAACAGGAAATATTAAATCTGTAAATTACGAATATCCCAAAAATGCAGATTATATTATTCAGGATGTGATTCCTTTATTAGAAGCTGCTAAAGTGCAGTTAGTATTTTATGGACATTCCCATTTATGGAATAGGTTTGTTAGTGAAAGTGGAATGCACTTTTTAGAAACTTCTAATGTTGGTAATTCCTATGGTGCTGCTTGGGGTGAAAGAAAGCGAGATATTCCCGTCAATTATCCAGAAAATGATTATACCAGAATTGGTGATCCTAATGGTTTAGAACCAGTTATACCAAATATTTCGCCATTATTAGGAGAAGATGGTAAACCTTTACCTTATATTGCAAGTAATGAGATTACAGTTTTCAGCATTTTCGACACGGGAACAGGTACTATTAGCAGTTATCGCTTTAATACCAAAAAACCTGATTCGCAAGTTGTGAAATTTGATGAATTTGTGATTGGTAATGGGTAATTGGTAATTGGTAATTGGTAATTGGTAATTGGTAATGGATAAAAAACTATTCCCTATTCCCTATTCCCTATTCCCTATATTAGATAAAATTTCTTGCGCTCTTTTGATATTATTACTGACAGAATTAGCTGAAGTTTGTAAAGCTGCTTTTTCTGTATCGTTGAGAGTCAATTCTAAAATACTTTCTACTCCACCACATCCCAAACGACAAGGAACACCAATCACTACATCATTTAAACCATATTCACCTTGTAAATAAGCTGCAACTGGTAATAAGCGAGACTGATTTAATAAAATAGATTCTATCATCAAAGAAGTGGCAGAGGCAGGAGCAAAAAACGCGCCGCCTGTGTGCATTAATTCCACAATTTCTGCGCCACCGTTGCGGGTTCTTTGTACTAAACCTTCAATTTTTTCTGCATCTAATAATTCTGTAATCGGAATACCATTAACAGTAGCATAACGGGCTAAAGGAACCATTAAATCACCGTGACTACCTAAAACCATTGCTTTGACATCAGCAGGTAAAACCCCTAATTCTAAAGCAATGAAAGTTTCAAATCTTGCTGAGTCTAAAACTCCAGCCATTCCCATGATTTGATTTCTGGGTAAACCTGTAACTTGCCAAGTTAAATAAGTCATCACATCCAAAGGATTTGTGACGACAATAAAAATAGCATGGGGAGAATAAGCGATCGCATTTTTTGCCGCTTCAACCACAATTTTGGCATTGATTTTTAGCAAATCATCCCGACTCATTCCCGGTTTACGGGGAAAACCAGCGGTGATGACTACAATATTAGAATTAGCGGTATCTGCATAATTATTAGTACCGCTAATTTGCCGATTATGTAATTCTAATCCCCTCGCTTCTAGCAAATCTAAAGCTAAACCTTGGGGCATTCCTTCGACAATATCTAACAATACTACATCAGCTAAATTTTTCTCTGCAATGCGTTGGGCTAAAGTGCTACCAACTCTACCCGCACCCACAATAGTCACACGGGGAGATTTACAGGAAACAGTAGAAGAAAGTAAATAAGACATAAGCAATATTTTCTTGACAATTGCAATTCCTGACTAATAGTAGAGTAGATTAGTAAATATTAATATCCACTGAAGTTAGAAATTAAATTTCTAATTTAATTGGGAGCATCCCAATTTGGAAAAAATCACCGCAGCAAAACCAAAAAATCTCTTAAACTCTCTTACCTTTGTGTCCTTTGCACCCTTTGCGGTTCAATCATATCCAGTTCCTTGGATTATTTTATTTCCTTGGATAGAAATAAATTTACAAATTTGGGAAACTCCCAATTATTTAGTCATCTTTAGATGACTTGAGCTATTAGCAAGGAACTTAAGTTCCTTGCGGGAATTGTACACTAAAGCACAACCTTTGTTATGCAAACTCTTCCAATTGTTCTAATTTTAACCAAATATTGGGAGTTGGTACTTTTCCGAACTTCACCAAAGCATAATCACCTTTAATATCTACTATTTCCCCTGGACTATCAAATAAATAGGAGGGAAAGCGAGTATCACTAGCTTTTGCTTCTACACTATTTTCCAACTTTTCGCGCACAGCACGAACCATATTTCCTTTTTTTACAGCCATGAGTTCCTCTGACGATTCATCAACGCTTTTACTAAAAATTTTATCTTGTGGGAAGATACAAAGGCAGATTTTCTTGAGCTAAAAAGATCAGAAACCCAAATACACGCGATGTATTAAATACTTAAACAATACGGTTGACAATTGTCCACACTTCTCCATCAGAACGGACATGAGGAACTGAGATAGTTTTAAATCCGGTAATAAAGGGTTTGTAGTAAACTTGCCAATACATGGGGCTAAGTTCATCAGCACAGGCTTTGAGCAGTTTAATTTCTTCTGCTAGTTCTTGTGCGAGTTCATTTACCCTTTGGGCGTGAATTTCGGCAACTTTTTTGGCTGCTTCTAATTCTTGTTGTTTTTGAGAGAGACGTTTAGAAAAAGTTAGTGAACTATTTAACTGTGCTTGTTTTTGTTGTTTTTGTTGTTCTAAAAAGGCGATCGCATCATCAATACCTTTTAATTCTGCCGCAATTTCGGGATTTTCCCTAGCTTGCCGGCGATAAGCTTCTACTATTGCCAAGGTTGTGTTATTTTCACTGGATGCTATATGATTTTGGGTTAATACTGCCCTTTCTCTGAGGAGAGCTTGAATTTGTGAGTTTAGTTCATTGATTTCTGCTTGAATTTTATTCATATATATAATGATGAAAGAATACAATGCGATCGCACAACAGCTTACTTATCGGCTGAAAATATAATAATTGGAAAAATATCAATCAAACGGAGTGGCAACTTGGGAGAGAGATTTTCGTCAAAAAGTAATTTCATACAGATAATGGCACAGTCATAAATCGTCGCTCGCGGTCAGCAGCATAAGCGATGCACGCTTTAAAATCTTCCCGTGTTAGATCGGGAAAATCTTCCAGAATCTCTGCTTCTGTCATATCAGAGGCTAGGTACTCAAGCACTTCATAAACCGTTATCCGCAAACCGCGCACACAAGGCTTACCACCGCGTTTATTTGGTTCAATCGTGATGTAATCTCGGTAATTCATAAATAATTAATTAGTTGGATAAAATTAAATTCCTTTCCTCAACCTAACCAAAAACAGCGATTACCCTACGGCTATGGGGTAACTTAATCATATATAAATAATTATACCCCATCTGCAATACAATTACAAGATCGCACTTATTTTGCAAATACCCCAGTTTCAATAATCGCTTTACACAGTTTATCAATTACTGGCACAGAAACACTATTACCGATTAATTTCATCCATCTTGATCTTGACTCTGGTAATTTAAAATGTTTGGGAAAACCCTGTATTAAACAAGCTTCGCTTTGAGTAATTTTTCTAAATTCTTGTTTTCTATAAACTTCCTCGATGAATTTTTGTTTAAAATCATGATGATTTTGGGCAGAAATGGTTTTTAAAGTGATAAAATCATTAGTATCACTTGCCACTAATGTAGGAAAAATATCAGAACTTGGTAAAAATATCCGATTTACACCAAATAATCCTGTACTTATTTTAGTTTTTTTAAAATCATAACGAATTTCTGTACATTCAATAATATTTTTGGCTTTAAGAGATGCAATAACTTTCATAATTGGAATCTTTTTGATTTTCAATTCCTTTTGTTTTTTCAAATTATCAACAATGATTTCTTGATTGTTTTTCAATGACAGTATAAATTCTTCATCCTTTGTTAAATCATTAATATGATACTGCTTAACAATAAAACGATACTCTTCAACCTTTAATATTTCTAATTTGATCAATTCATCAATTTCAGATTGTGTAATTGACGGATCTAGACTTTGGAAATGTGCTAATGACAATGGGTTTCCATCTAATTCACCATAATTACTTTTTCTTCTGTTTTTCAGTAATAATAAACAAATATCTTTCTGTCTTTGAGTAGTATCAATAATATCCCAAGAATGTATAGTTGTATGACCATTTCTCAGATCATTAAACAAAAAGTAATCATTGAATCCGTTTGTTGTTGAAAGACTCATACTTTTAGATTCAACAACATTTCCCAATAAGTCTCTTTGAATGATTTTACTTTCTTGTTTGTTTTCTGTTTGAGGCGAATTAATACCTAAAATATCACCTAACTTGAGCTTATTTTCTAGAGGTTTGGGTAATACAAACTTTTGGAAATATGCCTTTTCCTTAAAGCCAATGATATATACTCGAATCCTATTTTGTGGTACACCATAATCAAAAGAGTTAATTACAAAATAGTTAGCATAATATCCAGCTTGCTCAATTCTTTTTAAGACATAAGATAAAGCATTTTGATTGCGAGGATCAACCAAACCTTTAACATTTTCAAAAATAAATACCTTGGGTTGAGATTGTTCCAGTAAATAAATTGTATCATTCCATAACTGACCTCGATCATCATTAAAACCTAAATTTTTACCAGCAATAGACCAACTTTGACAAGGAACACCAGCAGTTAAAAAATCGTGAGGTGGTAATTGTTTGATTTTGGTAATATCTCCCAAATTCAAACTAGGTGAAACTTGAAAATTTTCACAATATGTATTAATTGCATCCTGATTTATTTCACTAAACCCTATACAATCACCACCATTATTACTTAATCCAATTTTAAACCCACCAATTCCCGCAAAAAGATCAATAAAAGTAAACCTTCCATTTTGCATTCTAGATATTTGATATTAATGAAATTCACGACTTACAAAAAATATCTCTCAAACCCCCTTTCCTTCTTGTTCTTCGTGTCTTCGTGGTTCATTTCTCCCGTAAATCGTGGGTAAATTCTGTTATTGATAAATTAAGAATTACGAATTATAAAATCACCGCCCCTTGTATATCAATAGGGAGCGATCGCGCATTAGCAATAATTCCTGCCTGTTTCCAAGCATTAGCCATTGCTGTGGCTACACCAGAACTATGTAGATAATCTGTTAAAGCTAAAAGCGTCGGACCAGCACCACTAATAACCATCCCATAAGCGCCAGCAGCTATAGCAGCAGCTTCCACAGCATCATAACCAGGAATTAAAGCTTTACGATAGGGTTGATGTAATTTATCTTGCAAAGCCGCCCTTAACCATTCTTCCCGACTCGTTGCCAAAGCCCGCAATAATAAACCCAAATGAGCAGCATTAAAAATCGCATCAGCCCGACTTATTTCCGTAGGTAAAACCTTACGTGCTTCCGAAGTGGATAACTCAAAATCAGGAATTGCCACCACAGGTATAATATCTCTGTGCCAAGTCAGATCACAAATTTCCCAACCATTACTGCCAGTAGCAGCTAAACGACATCCACCCAAAAAAGCGGGTACAACATTATCAGGATGTCCTTCCATAGCGATCGCCAATTCCATTACCTGCACATCAGACAACGGCGAACCCGCTAACGCATTACCAGCAACCAACCCACCCACAATAGCAGTAGCAGAACTTCCCAAACCCCGCGCCAAAGGTACACCCAACTTAATCTCTATTTTCACAGCAGGCGGAGTTTCTTGGATATGCTCATATAACTTCACAAAAGCCTGATAAAGCAGATTACTTTCATCAGTTTGCACCTTTTTGGCTTCTGTACCAGAAACTTGAATCACCAAACCGCCCAGATTGCGAGTAAACTTAAATTGATTGTGCAGTTGTAAAGCCGCACCGATGCAGTCAAAACCAGGACCCAAATTAGCAGTAGTAGCAGGAACTTGAACAGTAACAGTAGAAATAGTAGACATTTGCCGATATTTATTAATCAATAAAATAGCATCTCATGGAAAGGAATAATCTAACACTAAAACTGACATTTTAGACAGCGATCGCTTGGAATAAACACAAACTCACTGGAATTGCAATCACGACGTACCATAACCCGATGAAAAAAACCACGTCTATGGATAAAATCAAGCAATTGGAAAGCAGAGTTAATGACATATCAAGCGGTTGCAATACAGTTTATAAAGAAGGAATATATTCCACTTTTTACTACAAGATTATACCTCTAAACAAAGATCCAAATTTGGGACGTAAGGACATCATAGAAATTCTCAACATTGCAGACACCGCAGAAAAAGAGCTAGATAGCAAAGATACATTGTAAACAATTCAAAATTGAAGACAGGAAAATTATGCAAAAAAGTAAAGTCTTGGGAATTGTATGTATTCCCTTGCTGCTAGTAGAGGCAGTCTTTATACCTGCTGCTCATGGGTTGGATGCAAGAAAGCTATACCAGCTATGTTCTCGCTTTCCCCTCAATTCCCAATGTCAGGGTTACGAAACCCCTATAGCTTTGGATGATCGAGCCGGAAAAATAGGTGATTGTATCTTTAAAAATAATGAGGTAGAAAGCCGAGGACTTTGTAAGATTACTGTCAATGATACAGGCATTACCATCTACCAAGAAACTGGCAAAGAACTGGAAATTATTAACGATAAAAAATCTACTCGTACCGTAAACATAACCCCGACTAGCGTGGGTAGAATTCAATATCGTGAAGATGAAAAAGATAATACAGAGGCAAAGGTTGTCAACACTATCCTATTTGGAGTTGCTGGGTTGCTACTCACTCCTAACAAAAAAGTATCAGAAATTGAGATTGATTATATATCAACTACTCCCCAAGATACCAGCCAAGAAAAAAGTGAGAACTCTTTAAGGCTATTTGTTGAGCGAGAAACTGGTAGAGAACTGCGATCGCAGTTAGAAAAAATCACTGGTCGTCAAGCAGAAATTCCATAAACTAAACTTTGAGCCGAAAAATTAACGGCAAAAGAAATTTACTAGCAACTAATACATATCTATCATGAGCAACATTAACAACGTCTTGTGGGCGCAGCAATTTGGCGGCACATCACCTGATACTGGCTGGAACATCGCGGCCGATACTTCAGGTAATACCTATGTAACAGGAGCTTTCAAAGGTACAGCTACCTTTGGTAATACTACCCTCACCCACACAGGTTTGGGTTCTAGCGATGCCTTCATCGCCAAATTAGACAGCAATAAAAACGTCTTGTGGGCGCAAAAATTGGTTGGAGCATCGTCTGCTCAAGGCTTTGGCATCACTGTCGATGAGTCTGGTAACAGCTACGCCACAGGGTTTTTCACAGGTACAGCCACCTTTGGCAACACTACCCTCACCAGTGCAGGCAATGAGGATGCCTTCATTACTAAGCTCAACAGTAGTGGCAAATTTCTCTGGGCGCAAAAATTGGGTGGTACGTCATCTGACTCTGGGTACAGCATCACTACCGATGGCGTAGGCAACACTTATGTTACTGGCGTACTAAATACAATAAGTTCACCTGGAAATATTAACGCACCCACAAATACCTATACGAGCGATGATGCTTTCATCACTAAACTAGACAACAAGGGTAACATCCTCTGGACAAAAAACTTGGGTGGTGCTTTTTTAGCTGATAGAGGTATTGGCATTACCTCTGACATAACAGGTAACACCTATGCCACAGGATTTTTCTCAGGTACTACCACCTTTGGTAATATCAGCCTCTCCAGTGTAGGAAATGAAGATGGTTTCATCACTAAGCTTGACACCAGTGGAAACTTCCTGTGGGCGCAAAGATTGGGAGGTACTTTGTCTGATGGAGGTGTTGGCATTACCTCTGATGAAGCAGGGAACATTTACGTAACGGGAATCTTTCGAGACACTGCCAGCTTTGGCAGCGCCACCCTTACTAGTGCAGGTGATGAGGATGCATTTGTCGCCAAGTTTGACAATAATGGTAAAGCTCTGTGGGCAAAGAATTTGGGCAGTACCGGGGTTGATGAAGGTTTAGGAATCGTCACTGATGGACTGGGTAATGTATATGTTACAGGGGTTTTCAGTGGCACTGCCAGCTTTGGTAGCACCACCCTCAGCAGTACAGGTGATGCTGATGCCTTCATTGCCAAGCTTGACAGCAATGGTAATGTCCTATCGGCTCAGAAATTTGGCAGTACATCCCTCGACCTCGGTATTGGCATCGCCAGCGACAGCAAGGGTAACATCTACGCTACGGGAGGCTTTGGGAATACTGCCACCTTTGGTAATACCAGCCTCACCAGTGCTGGCAGCATAGATGCCTTTATTGTCAAGCTTGGGGATGAAGTAGGGGAAACACAAATCACTCTAATACCTAATAATACTGACAGCGTATTCAATCTTAACGGTGCTGCAACCCCTATACAGTTTCTCCTCAAAAGTGCCAGTCCTAGTGTTGTCAACGAAATTGGACTATTTACTGTAGACGATGATCAAGGAACTATAGACGGTATTGCGCCCAACGATTCTAATTACACTCAAGCGGTGCTGTCACGTTCTCGCAGTATTTTCTCAACTTTAGGAAATTCGCCCAACGGATTTGATACTAACCTCACCCGGACTCTAGACCTCGATGCTGGTATTCGCTTCCGCCTCCTATTAGTACAAAACGGCACTCTCGATGGTTTAAGGAATGGTACAGTACCACTGTCACAATTGTTGCTATCCTCTCCTGCCTCCTTGCAAGTTTCTGACGTAGGTAACAGCACCTTTGACCTGCGTTTTGAAGATAGCGGTAGTGGTCAGTTCAATGATGCAGTGGTGCAAATGCAACTGGGAACAGAAGCTGACAAACCTATAGGTACTAATCTACAAGACCAGCAGGAAGGTGAGGTACTTGACTTACGTGGGCTAACAGATACGCAAACGGCAACATTTACGGTCAACCGTGAGGCAGCATATAACAACTTTGTCGGGTTCTTTCGTGTAGCTGATGCCAACGGTAGTATTGATATCAACGGTGACGGTATAGGGGATTTGCTACCCGGACAAACAGGTTATGGAGAAGTTGCGGTAAAGAACCGTGTCGGTGGTATTAACCTGAGTGTGGGAAACCAAGGTCAAGCAAGCTTTACGGGTCAGTTTGAGGGTGGCTCAATATTTGCGCCGTTTCTCATTGTCAATGGCACACCAGACCAATTTCTTGATAGCAACCCCAATAATAACCCCGCCATTTACTTCCCGTATCTTGGTGCAAATTCGGACAAAGTAGACCATGTGCGGATGTTAGGCAACAATGTCTTCGGATTTGAGGACTTGCCCAATGGTGGTGATAAAGATTTCAATGATATCATCGTTAGCGTCAAGTTCAACTGATTTCTGGCTCTCAATACTATGACTTTGAGTAATAGAGAAGCTTTTAATTATTGTGCGGAGATTTGTGAAATTTCCGCTTCATAAATAATTCTTGAACTACATTCAATAGGTTAAATTATGTGGACTAAACTTATCCGAAGATTGTCTCTATTTTGCGTTGCTCTATTTTTCACTATTGCACTTTCTCTCAATCATGCTGGCGCACAAACACCTCTTTTCAGCAATCAATAATCGAAAATGTCCTGAATGTGAAAAATTTACGCTCAACAGGAATTCTACAATATTAGTTGCTGCAACGACTAGCAGTACAGGAAAGAAAAGAGTAACCCACCACTGTACAAACTGCTCATACCATAACGAGTATGAAGAAGTAATTCCAGTAATTAGTGAAAGTAGTGGTGGCGGCGGCGGCGGTTAATTCGTAACCCACATTTCACAGAAAAACACTCACAAATTGCTTTCCTAGATATCAAAATTGATATAAAAAAAGGGGTAATCAAATTTAAGATTACTCTTTCTTTTATCAATGTTTTTGACTAGATATCAAGAGAGCGATCGCCGATTACAAATTTTGTCACACTCTCAATAGAAATAAGTAAGTAGGCTTAATTAACTGTTAGATAGTGGAACAGGCTTCTAGCCTGTTGACGGGCTGTCTGGCCCATCCCACATCTTATATTTAATTGCAACTAGCTACTGACTTGATAACCTCAAGTTCAGATTATATCTGATATCTCAAGATCAGATGAGTTAGCTAATTTCACTTAAATTTAATGCTTCACTATAAAAAATACCCACTACCAATATAGTAAAAGTAGTGGGATTAATTTATGATCAAAAATTTTCTATTTTGTTGAGTAAACAATAAAAAACTTAATTTCGTTCCCAAGATTAGGTTTATTCAACAGTTGCCAAAACCGAGTTCACCTCAACCTCAGCAATTTTGGGAGTTAAGAAACCTGCATAGATACCGGGTTTAGTTTGGGAAATCACAGTGTAAGATTGACGAACATGAGCATTTACAGCCACAGTCTTAGCATCGTACATCTGCATAGCCACTTTAGGATAGAAACCAATACCGATAATCAGAACTAGAAAACAGGCTGCAATAAACACTTCACGGGGTCTAGCATCAGTGTACAGTGATTGACCAGGTAATAAACAATCAGTCCCAAAGCAAGCAGTACCTTCATCTTCCAGATTTTCCGTACCTGCATTATTGATATCACAAATCAAAGCCGCATCCTTACCATAGAAAACCTGACGCAGCATAGAAAGCAGATAAATAGGAGTGAGGATAACACCCACAGCAGCGAGGAAAACAGTCACAGTGCAGAAAGTGGAACTATAAACATCGCTAGTTGTCACACCGACAAACACCGAGAGTTCACCCACAAAACCACTCATACCGGGTAAAGCTAAAGATGCCATTGCACCTATAGTAAACAATGCAAACACCACAGGCATCGCTTGACCGATACCACCCATATCTTTCATCACCATTGTATGGGTGCGGTCATAGGTGACACCTGCTAGGAAGAATAACACTGAGGCGATTAAACCATGTGATATCATTTGCAACATAGCTCCATTCATCCCTAAATCGGTGAAGGAAGCTAAACCTAGCAGCACAAAACCCATGTGAGAGATAGAGGAAAATGCCAAACGCCGTTTCATGTTAGTTTGGGCAAAGGAGTTTAACGCACCATAGATAATATTGACAACACCGAGAATAGCTAAAACTGGTGCAAAGTAAATATGAGCATCGGGTAGAAGTTCCATATTGAGGCGAATTAAACCATAACCGCCCATTTTCAGTAACACACCTGCCAAAATCATAGACACAGGGGAAGATGCTTCACCGTGGGCATCGGGCAACCACGTATGTAAGGGGAAAATCGCCAACTTCACCCCAAAGGCAACAAACAAACCTGCATAAAGCAGTAATTGTAAACCGAGAGGATAACTTTTAGTAGCTAAGTCACTGATATCAAAACTGAGAACACCGTCACCTTGTAAACCCATTGCTAGGGCGGCTACTAAGATAAATATAGAAGCGGCTGCGGTATATAGTATAAATTTGGTTGCGGCGTAGCGTCGTTTTTGACCA
Organism: Sphaerospermopsis torques-reginae ITEP-024; assembly: GCF_019598945.1. Classification (NCBI taxonomy): domain Bacteria; kingdom Bacillati; phylum Cyanobacteriota; class Cyanophyceae; order Nostocales; family Aphanizomenonaceae; genus Sphaerospermopsis; species Sphaerospermopsis torques-reginae. The sequence goes on from NZ_CP080598.1 coordinate 1,596,369, forward strand.
CCCCAAATGGAAACTAATAGATATACGGGGAGAAGTTCTACTTCCCACATAATGAAAAATAACATTAGGTCTTTAGCGACAAACACCCCTATTTGTGCCGCATATAGCACCAACATTAAAAAGTAAAATAGGCGTGGTCTGCGGTCAACTTGCCAAGCGGAAAATATAGAAAGGGTGGTGACAAAACCTGCTAAAAGTACCAAAGGCGCAGAAATACCATCAACTGCAACAGACCAGTTGAGTCCCAGGGTGGGCATCCAGGCGTAATTTTCTATTAGTTGAAAACTCGCATCAGCAGGATTGTAATGTGTCCAGAAAGCATAGCACATTAACGCAAAGTCAGCGATACCTACACCCAAAGCATACCACCGGACAAGTTTACCGTCTTTATCAGGTAGGACAGGAATCAAAAAGGATGCCAGGAGGGGTAGGAGGATAATCGCGGTCAGCCAGGGAAATTGTTCCGCCATCATGTCAATAGAGAAAAATACTTATTTGTGTAATGAAGATATTGTACTGGACTTTGTAACAATTTCTTTATAAATTTTTACCTTTGGTTGGTATAGAGAGAATAAATACTTAGAAAATTCCTATGCTAAGGATTGATGAGGGTATATCTATGTGATAATATTTATGTATGTTATGATTTGCGATCGCACCATTAAATTATTAAATTAAATTAAATCTATTAAATCCATGACAGAGATTCAATTAGTAACAGAAAGTCTTTTTGTTGGCTTCCACACCAGCCCAGAAATGATAGCGTAGCGTGCTTTGCTATCATTCCCAGTTGGGTGATCGGTTTTACGTTAAGTTGACACCAATGAGTATTGCTGAACCCCTGCTTCACCTCACTGTAAATATAAAAATCTAATTGTCTTCGCTTTCATCAACATTTTGATTATCAGTTTGTATATGCTTGATAATCAAAATTAGAATCGCATCAGCAGATTTTTCAATTGCCCAAGTTAATAACGCGGTGAATACAATAATTAAAATAGAACCCTCTCCCTCCACCTCGACCTCGACCTCGACCCAGAACTCAGAAATTGTCTAGAACAATTGAAAGAACAAATACCATACATCAACAAAGATAAAGAAGCTTGGTGGACAATTAATGGTAAAAATTGGGCTGAAGAATTAAGAAATATCATGATTAAATATCGCAATATTGGTCATCATTGGCAGTTTAACAAAAAACAAAAACAATTACTGCAACAATATTATGATGCCAATAACTTTCTACTGGAGTGCTTAAATAGACATCTCCGAAAAAGAATGTAGAGACGTTGCATGCAACGTCTCTACAAGGGTTCTGGAAACCGCATATTTAATTTCTGGAGATGTCTAATAGTGATTGTTATGTCAGCCGTGATGTGCGCCAGTATATAGAAGATACTTTACTATTACCCATTGCAGAAATAAAACCCTATCGGTAAATATCCCACGCAGAAAAGAGATTAGCAATTTCTAGCTAGATTTTTTTGTCAGAATCAGGATGTCCAGGATTAAAGGATTAACAGGATTGAGAATTTAAGCTACTGCAAATCCTGTATATTGTCTAATGTTAGGTTCATGAAATCCTAAAACAATCTCTTCTTTAGGAATACCTGCTGCTAACAAATCTAAAGCAATTCCATCTTCTGTACTATCACTTTGAATCCAAATTTTATGATCAATAATATCTATATGAATAATACAAGCATGAACTCTAGTATCATCTTCCCATCCTGATGTAATCACTAAATAACGATTTTCGTCTTTGCTAATAATTAATTCGGCTTTTAAATCTCCATAATGATAGGGAATAGCAGCATATTCTGTGAGGACTTTTTCAATAATTTGACGATAATTAGTTAATTTATCCATTTGATAATTATCTCCTTTTTGGCATCAACTATCATCAGTTTAATTTGATTTTTATGGATAACTAAATCACCAATAGGTTCTGAAAATATATCATTAAATGTTGGTTTTGTAATTGCCAAATATAATAAACGTTCAGGTTCTTTTTCTTCTAAAATATTGCGATATAATATATATTGTCCTAATGCTTTTTCTAATTCCGTTGCTTGGGAAATACCCGCAAAACTTTTAATTTCAACCGCAATTTTTAATTCTCCTTTTTGTGCGGCTATCAATTTTTTAGCACCAATATCAACAAAAAAATCTCTTTTACCCCAAGTTAATTTCAAAGGATCATCTGTAATTATCCAATCGTCTTTTTCCAGAGCTTTCCTGACATTATCATGATAAATATCCTTTGCTGGCATAATTATAATCTAATATTATTGAACTTCCAAAATTCAGTCTTTAGAGATTCGATTTGATTTATGTAGGGGTTTAGCAATGCTCATTGGTGTCAATTTAAGCTACAGATGGTTTATTTGTTTGGCTTCCGCACCCGCCCAGAAATGAATTTCCGGGCTAATAGCTAAAGTTTACTAAAGTAAACTAAATAATTGCAGAATTTTGTAGTTATTTTAGTCATCTTTAGATGACTTTTGCTATGAGACTGGGAATTCATTCCCAGTCGGGTTATGGGTTTTAACGTTAAGTTGACACCTATGAACAATGCTAAACCCCTACTTTTTTAGAAGTTGCTAAAATTAGAAATCGCTTCCTGCATTTTATTGACAACTTCATCTACAGTTATCGCTCCCAACTCCCCAGATGCACGGGTACGAATACTCAAAGAATTACTTTCTACTTCCTTCGCACCTACTACGGCCATTACTGGGATTTTATCTTTTTCCGCATTACGAATCAATTTACCCAGGCGATCGCCACTTAAATCAACTTCTGCTCTAATTCCTAAAGCTACCATTTTCGCGGCTACTTCTTTGGTAAAATCAACTTGCAATTCACCTACAGGTAAAAGTCGAATCTGCACAGGTGCTAACCACAAGGGAAAATCACCCGCATATTCTTCAATTAAAATCCCTATTAACCTTTCTAAAGATCCAAAAGGTGCGCGGTGAATCATCACAGGGCGTTTACGTGAACCATCCTCAGCAACGTATTCTAAATCAAAGCGTTCAGGTAAATTATAATCTACCTGCACTGTTCCTAACTGCCATTCTCTATCTAACGCATCACTGAAGATAAAATCGAGTTTCGGACCATAAAAAGCCGCCTCCCCAATACCTTCAAAATAATCCATTCCTAATTCTTGCACAGCGCGACGAATCGCACCTTCTGCTTGATTCCAAACTTCATCCCCACCAATATATTTATCACTGGCTGGATCACGGAAACTCAATCTCGCTTTAAAATTCTTCAGTTGCAGACTTCTAAACACTGTCAAAATCAAATCTACAACATTCAAAAATTCCTGATCTAATTGTTCAGGAGTAACAAATAAATGGGAATCATCCACAGTAAAACCACGTACCCGCGTTAAACCACCCAGTTCTCCCGATTGTTCATAGCGGTAAACTGTGCCAAATTCTGCCAACCGCATCGGTAATTCCCGATAGGATCTTAACTCACTTTTGTATATTTGGATATGAAAGGGGCAGTTCATCGGCTTCAGGACAAAACCCTGTTCAATGGCTTTTGCTTCCTCATCTTCAGCCATCATCGGAAACATATCTTCCTTGTATTTTTGCCAGTGTCCCGATGTTTTAAATAAATCAACTCTGGCAATGTGAGGAGTAACAACAGGTAAATAACCCCGTTTTAACTGTTCTTTTTTCAGGAAGTCTTCTAAAATGCTTCTTAACAGCGTACCTTTAGGAGTCCACAACGGTAAACCAGGACCGACAGGATCGGCGAAAATAAACAAACCGAGTTCTTTACCTATTTTACGATGATCACGCCTTAACGCTTCTTCTTTGCGGCGTTTGTATTCTGCTAGTTGTTCGGGAGTTTCCCAAGCTGTAGCATAAATGCGCTGTAACTGTGCCTTGGTTTCATCTCCGCGCCAATAAGCACCAGCTACGCTTTCTAATTCTATGGCTTTGGGGTTGATATCTTTGGTATTTTCGACGTGGGGACCAGCGCACAAATCCCACCATTGATCACCTAAATGATAGATGGTGATGGGTTCTTCTTTGATATCTGCGAGAATTTCTAATTTATACGGTTCTTTAATTTCTTCAATCCGTTTTTTTGCTTCCTCGCGGCTGACTTCTTCCCGAATCACAGGGAGTTTGCGGTTAATAATCTTCACCATCTCTTTTTGGATGGCTTTTAAATCCTTATCGCTAAAGGGTTCGGGGTTATCGAAGTCATAATAAAAACCGTTTTCAATCCACGGACCAATAGTAACTTGCGCCTTGGGAAACAGCTTTTGTACGGCCATGGCCATGACGTGAGAAGCGGTATGGCGAATTTTTTTTAATGTCTCTGATTCGCTGGTGCGGGGTAAATAGATTTTTTCTGCTGGTTGGGTTTCTTGAGTTGGCGACATCGGCTGTTGAACCATTGGCGATTACAAATAGAATTGTTGAAAATATATTCTTAAAATCATAGTCCACTTGCTGACGACGCAGTGGGCTTTATTCTCTGGACTCTCCTAATTTATCACCCCCACTCAGCTAGTTGGGAAAAGCATTTCCGATTAACTGAAGTTCTGTTAACAGTTGTTTGTAATTCTTATCTCTAAATGTTCACAATAGATACTCCTTTAGACAGATCAAAACATAGTCGCAAGGAACTGTACAAACCTCTTGCCAAAATTATACAATTGTGTATTGTATAGCAGATTACAAATTTTGGCTGTTTTGGCGGGGAATTTATGATCCGATTGTTAAGTTTCGTAAATAGCGTTAATATTAAGAAGACATTAGGAAATATGCTTCTTATATATGGGTGACTCAAATTCACCAAGTGCTGAGTTGCTAAAGTCAGTCTTGGAGCCGCTGTTAGAGGATTTTGAATATTGGTTTGCGCGATCGCGTCAATTATTAGAAAATGAGAAAATCTCATTTATGAGTGAACATGAACAATCTGATTTACTCAACCGAGTTACGCAAGCACAATCAGAATTAAATACTTCTAAGATGCTATTTGCTGCAACTGGTAAACAAGTAGGACTGGATATGGCTACATTAATGCCTTGGCATCAACTATTAGGCGAATGTTGGAAAGTTGGTATCCGCTACCGTCAATCACAGCAGGAATGACCTAACTTGTTATAAGTTGAAACATTAGGACAAAAACCTTAACATTATTTTCATAAAAAAATAATGTATACCGTGTTACGTTAATCTGAATAAGATTACAAAATATCACAACACAAATAGATAATTTAACTTTTGTTGTACCTGTAAATTGCAGGTAAAGAAAAGTTGAGGACTACGATATAAAACTTTAGATTTTGTAAAATTTGTTGCCCCTGGAGGATTGTTTTATGTTACACTTGCTCTACATTTTAGCCTTTACCGTACTGGCGTTTATTGCTGTCAGTAATTTAATTCGTAACCTGGTCATGTTCAGTTTTGATAGGGAGCGACCTTATCCAAATACATCCTCTGCGCGGAATAAAGGTAGCTTTGGTTACTATGCAGCAAGAAGACAATCTGTACCTCATCCAGAATTATTAGATAATTCCGGTAATTTAATTAAAGAACCACTGTTGGTAATGCGTTCTATTAATGTGGATGATGCGCGTCAACAGTTGGATGCGTTATATGAATCTTCTCCTGGTCAAAAAATTGAACGTTCAGAAGATGCTTAATTAATTCAATAATTATTTTTATAATTTGGGAATCTGTAGGGGTTTAGCAATTTGCTTTACCCCTTATTATTTTGTCTGAATCAGGATGTCCAGGATTAAAGGATTTACAGGATGTTTTAATTTTTAATTTTTAATTTTTAATTTTTAAGTCATCTAACTTAATCCCACCAATAAGCAATAACTACACCATCTCGCTGTTCCCAAAATGACTCACCTTCCAAACCACCTTCCAATCTCATCCGCAACCTACGCTGAAGTCGCAAACCATATTCTTCATTATTACCATCAGTAATATCTACTGAATCTGCACGCCACTTTTTACCCAAATCTAAAAGCTGAGAAACTATAGTATCTTGATTTTCCGTCAATATGTATAGAGTATCCGCAGGATAAGAAATAAAGTGAATTATACTTGATTCTGGCATCGGGTGATAATTGGCCATTGCTAATAAAGTATCAACCAAACCACCAAAACTTAAACCATGTTCATCGGGTGCAAAAATTGGTTTTGTAAATAAAAAACTTGCCCATAAATGGGAATTTTGAATAAGATCCTGAATAACTTCTTCTCCGTTAAACTGATTAAAGCGACGTTGCCATACTAATGCTGCAAAAAGTTCCTGGGGACTGTATTCTTGAGCTAGGGTTTGAATTTTAGAGAGGTTTAACATAGGGATTTAATTACAGTTTGAATGATTTACTTATATGAAAATAGCTTTTTTTGATGCTTGACATTTTGTTATACATGACTTAAAAAATCAGGTAGGGGTTTAATTTTAGAACTTGGGTAATAAATCGGCTTGTTTGCAAATAGCATTGGCAGTAATACGATCAATTGTGCGATGTCTTTTCACAGGAATAGTTTTGATATCATTAGTATAAATAGAATGATTGCCACCTTCCCGTAATAAATAATATCCGTTTTCTTCTAAATATTTAATTAAGTCTTTTCGTTTTACTGACACAATTAAACCTCTACGGGAATTTGTTCAAGTAAAGAGCTTCCTGTAGGAATTTCTTTATTTTGTTGACGATAGGCAATAATCATTTCTTGGAGAGCATCTTGTAACATAGCTCTACATTCTTCTAATGTTGCTCCTTCGGTAATGACTTCTTGCCATTCAATGAGTTGTCCCATATAACCGCTATTAGTTTTTGTATATTTGGCAGTGTATGTAGTTAGCATAAGGGGTTAATAGCATAAAATTATATTATACTGCGATCGCTATCTCAAAACAATAAAAAGGTGATACCTATCGAATTTTAAATTATCAATTAGCCTGTCAGGTTTACCAAAAACTCTTACATTCAGTGAATTTAAAAACATCTCATTTTATCTACCATCTCTTAGAAGAAAGCACTATTAATCAACTGAAAAATCAAGACAACTCATTGATCATACAATAAATGTTTGAATTAGGATATCCAGGATTAAAGGATTAACAGGATGTTTTTAACACAATCTGCGTTTATCTGCGTTTATCTGCGTTCAGTTATTCTGATTCTGTACTGAAAGCGATTTACCGGAATTTATGTTAATTCTTGATGAAGAGGGTTTTTTGTCAGAATCAGGATATCCAGGATTAAAGGATGAACATAATTTTTTTAACACAATCTGCGTTTATCTGCGTTCATCTGCGTTCAATTATTCTAATACCCAGATCCCGGACTTCTTTAATAAGTCCGGGATCTATCCACTAATCTACGCTTCAATCACCACTCGCAAATTCCCCCTTTTATTCGCAACTCTACAAGAAGTCGTACTACCCACTCGCTCAAATTCTAAATCCAAAATAGTCCCACCAACACGCAAATTATGCAACGATAAACGATTAATTGATTCTGGCAAAGCAGGGTCAATAATTCGTAAACAATTATTCTGTGCGTCTGGGACTAAATTCACCATCATTTGCAATAATTGAAATATACTACCAGTCGCCCAAGCTTGGGGACTACAAGCAACAGGATATTGCACAGGTGCATTATCACCATTCATTTCATAACCACAAAATAACTCTGGTGGACGTTGATAAGGTTGTTGAAATGTCATATTAAACAAACCTTGAAATAATTCCAAAGCTTGATCAATTAAACCTAAAGAACGCAACCCCATTGCAATTAAAGAATTATCATGTGGCCACACTGAACCAACGTGATAACCCATTGGATTATAAGCTGGTGAAAAACTACTTAAAGTTCTAATTCCCCAACCATTAAACATATCAGGCGCTCGCAATCTTTCCGCTACACTGTATGCTTTCTCTGGGGTAAAAATTCCCAAAGATAAACAATGTCCAGGATTAGAAGTAATACTATCTACTTGATTTCCTTCCCCATCTAAAGCTAAAGCACAAAAATCTTGATCTTCTATCCAAAAATCTTTGTTAAATCTAACTCTGAGATTTTTAGCTTCTTCTAACCAAGTTTCCGCTAAATCTAGCCGCTTTTTCATCTTTGCTATTTCTGCTAATTTGATTTTCGCAGCATAGACATAAGCTTGCACTTCACATAGAGAAATTACACCCTTAGCTAATTCACCTTTTCTATTAACAATACAATCACCAGAGTCTTTCCAACCTTGGTTAACTAAACCGCCTTTTGATTTACGATTGTAGCTGAGATAGCCGGTTTCTTGCATATTGCGATCAATCCAATCCATTGCGGATAAAGCATTTCTCCACAATGTTTCTAGAGTTTCTTGATCATGAGTCCAAGCATAATAATCAGCATACAACATCAACCATAAAGGCGTTGCATCTACTGTTCCGTAATAAGGTGTATGGGGAATTTCTTGACATCTTGCTAATTCTCCAAACCGCAATTCATGTAATATTTTACCCGGTTCTTCTTCGCGCCAATCATCTAATTTTTTACCTTGATAGTCTGCCAAAATCATTAAAGTTTCTTTGGCGATTTGGGGATTTAACATCAAAGTTTGGGAAGCGGTAATAATAGCATCCCGTCCAAACAATGTAGAAAACCAAGGAACACCAGCAGAAACAGTTTTATATTTGCCAAAAGATTGGCGTAATAAATACAAATCTTGTTCTGCTCTTTCAACCACACGATTGAAAAGACTTTTATCTGAGTGAATGCGGGTAATTTGTTGTACCCAGTTTTGCTCCTCCATTAATTCAGAAGCTTTTGCTTGTGCCAAAGTTGTGGCAGCATTGACATGAGAAATCGTTTGATTATTGGTTAAACTCTGCAACCGATAACCGAGTTTTTTGGTTTCGTGAGAAGCTAATTCTAAACGCCAAATTGCGGTATAACCTTGAAAATAATCTGGTAGTTGATGTTGAAATTGTATCCGGGATTCCATCACCGCACCATCTAAACCTTGATAAGCAAGGCTGAGATTTTCTGAACAGTTTTTTAGTTCTGCTAATCGTAATAATTTACCCCGGTTTCCTCGATAAAAACCACGCACTTCAAATAAATCTGCAAAGTCAGCGTCAAAGCTGAGACTAATTTCAAAAGTAATGCTAGAGGTGCTGTAGTTAGAAATTTCTATTTCTTCAAATAATGCACCATTAAGGACAATTTCCCGACGAATACCAATAGTATCAGCATTTAAGTGATCATCAATTTTGGGGTTAGTGCATAAAACAGAGAGAGCAAAACCTTTATCAGCAGTGCTGCTTAATAAAACAGGCGATCGCCCATTAATTTGTAACTCTAAACGACTCAAAAATCGCGTATCAGCACAAAACAAACCCACACTCGGATTCCCATCTTCTAGGGAACAACCGGAAATGTTCCCCATTGTATCTGTCACCAAAAATAAATCATCATCTTTAACCGTTAAAGTGGGTTGTGGTCTTTCACTGACAACGCAAGGCCATTCTGGAATGGGTACTTGTTCAGCAGGAATAAAAATTTTGCCATCGAGGACGATTTTATCGGCAGTCGTTAATAAATCCAGTGTCATGAGAAGTAGAGTGTGGGGTGTGAGGAAGGTAGGGGAAGCAGGGGAGGTGGGAAGGTTAATAACCCAATCACCAATCACCAATAAATCTATACCTTTTGCATCTGAAGTCAAGGCTGAAAACTGAGGATTTTCCAGGGTTTTATTCTTTGATCAGCATTGAGAGATAATAGACCTGGGAAATACTCATAAATTATGTCCAGTTAATGTTGAGTTAAAAAAGTTTTGAGTTTTGTCAATGGTCAACAGTCATCAAACTTACCAAGGTCTTTTTTGGGTTAATATCTGGACAGGTGCTTTCTAACCCTCACCAATTGGGCATTGCTAATCGGTAATGGGTAAAAGTTTTGCCACTGACCACTGACCAGTTTGAATTTTTAAAGTGTTTCTGTGAAGTGGATCTTTTCTAGATTGGGCGTTTAAAGATATTCATGAGCATTTCGACTTCTGTGCTAAGTGATTTGCTACAGTCACTACCCTACTTGCGGACTCAGTTGTATTTCAAGGCTTCCCTCACTGCGCTCTCCCATGCAATGGAAGATCAGGTTTTGGCGACTTCCTTGGATCAACCGCTTATTATTGCTAGTTTTCAGCGAGAGCGATTTTATCGTCAAGAAGCTCATCGCTATCAACGCCTTGCCGAGAGAAGTGATCAAATATACGTATTATCTGCACCAGAAACAGAGTTTGCTAATAGCTCGGATGACTATGAAAAGGTAGCTTTTGAACCGGATGATGCTTTAAGTAAAGAATGGCATTTAGTTGTAATCGCGGATAATTATGCTACTTGTTTAGTGTGTCGAGAAAGTGTGAGGTCAATTGCTAAAAATCAGCAGTTACCGGAAATCACCTCTAGTCTGGATATAGACACAGCGCGGAGATTTGAGGGAATTTGGACTTCTGACAGAGGAGTTAGTCTCAAGGCCGCAGAATTGATATTGCAAAGAATAGAAGTTTATAGACCCGATTTAGCGGGCAAAATCAACCAGGCACGTCAGAGGTTTGGTATCGGTTCAGTACCACTCAAGTCTCAACCAAAATCACCCCATGAAGATGCTGTAAATATTGATTCTGACCCTTTTGTACAGCGATTGGTGACTTACCTGCAAGCTAGTCAATATAAATTACATAAAGCTTATCGTTCTCTTGCTGCTCAGGCTAGAAAAGAAAAGTTGATCAATTCTATTAGTATGGCAATTAGGCGATCGCTTGATCCACAGGCAGTTTTGCAAGTAGCTGCTCAAGAGTTGGGTCAACATCTAGAAGCTGATCGCTGTCTGATTTACCGCGCTCAAGCTACTGATGACAAAGCAATAATTGAACATGAGTTTTTAAGTCCTGGTGTGATTTCTGTACGGGGACAAACCTGGAATTTGGCACAAAATCCTTTATTTCACGAAATTACCCAACTGGGTGAAGGTATATGTATTACTGATACACTTACTGATTATCGTGTTACTAGTTCTACCGCACTTTCTTTAATTGTCAAAAGGTTTACTATTCATTCGTGGTTGATAGAACCTGTATTTTCCCAAGGGCGACTACTGGGAATGGTAGAGTTACATTTTTGTCATTTACCAGCCCATGAATGGCAAGCAGGAGAGTTAGATTTAGTTAAGGCGATCGCAACTCAAGTAGGTGCAGCTTTGATTCAAGCTGAAGCCTTTGCCAATTTAGAAGAACTAAATAAACAATTAGAAGCCCTCGACCGCACCCGCAGTAATTTAATTGCCATCACCGGTCATGAACTCCGCACTCCCCTGTCTACCATTCAGGTGTGTTTAGAAAGTCTGGCCAGTGAACCGGATATGCCTTGGGATTTACAACAGGTAATGTTAAATACTGCACTTTCTGATTCCGAAAGAATGCGTAAACTGGTACAGGATTTTCTCACTCTTTCTAATTTAGAAAGCGGGCGTGTAGAATGGCATCCCGAATCATTAACTTTACAGGAATGTGTAGATTTAGCTCTTAGTCGTATCCGTACACGCCCTACGGTAGATAAACCGCCAACGATCAAAACTCAAATTGCCGAAAGTTTACCTCTAGTTAGGGCTGATGGTGATTGGTTGGTGGAAGTATTAGCAAAAATTATAGATAATGCTTGTAAGTTCACACCCGCATCAGGGCAGATAATCATTAAAGCCCGTCAAAATGGTAATTATGAGGTAGAAGTGATTGTAGCTGATACTGGTAGGGGAATTGAACCGAATCGCTTAGAAATAGTATTTGACCGATTTTATCAAGAAGAGGGAGCTTTAAGACGGACTGCGGGCGGTACAGGACTGGGTTTAGCGATATGTCGGCAAATAGTCAACGGTTGGAGTGGGAAAATTTGGGCTGAGTCCAAGGGTAAGGACCAAGGGAGTCAGTTTCATTTCACCATTCCTATTGTTCAGAGTAGTCAGGAGGTGGAGAAGATGAAAAGATGAGCAAATAGGATGAGCAGGGAAGACACGGAAAACACTGATATTTTTCGTAACTTCTCTTACTTGTTACCAATCATGCGGCTTTGTTGTAGATATAGGAATGATGCAGCACTTTCCGGTGTAATGAGGTACACTATGGGCGGGCAAGATGCCCACCCCACAAGAGTTTTATTATTATGATTTGTACCTCATAGCAATAAAATCTGCTGTATTTGATTTTTTAAAAAACTCCGTACATATAAATCTTGTAAAACCCTTTTGCCTGTCTACACAGAGAATTATGGCTTCGCCACGCTACGCGAACAGATATCAAACAGGATTCCCATATTAGACATTGAGCAAATGCAACTATCCCTTTTCCAGAACCCTTGTAGAGACAGCATTAAAATTATAGCCTGGAAATCAAAAACTCCGTTCTATGTTAATAGAAATTCACCAAATAATGGCAGGGTAAAGCTATAGAAGATTATCTTGATAATAAACCTTACAGTCAAATGATGGTAGTTAGAATTGGCATAAGTTATAACTTATGTTATAATAAAATTATGTATTTTGGAAAAACTTAGTCAAAACCAGTAACATAAAAACATTATGGCTGATAAAATTTATCCTATTAATCCTGCAAAGATTGGTAATCAAAACGGATTTCGTATCCCGCAATCTTTTTTTAAAGATTATCCCCATTTAGCCAATGCTTCAGGTTATTTACAGGTATTATCTGATAACACATTGTTAGTAAAATTAGATACGGATGATATTAATAATGATGAAGATGAAAGTGTGATGTTAAGTTTATTTTTAGATTTTCTCATGCAAGATGCTATGAAAAATCCTGATAAATTGGTGATGTACACCCAGGAAATGAGCGAAGAAATAGATACTTTAGTAGCAGATGTAGAAATTGAGGAATAGACAGTGGGAAATAGGGGATCTGCATTTACTTGTAATGGTTGGCAAATATTTTTCTACCCACTATTTAACACTCAATGGATAGAATTGCGTGAAAAGGTCAAAAAATTAAAAGATGAATTACCCAAAGAGGAATTTATCAAACATCCAGACGCGAAATTATTAAAAGCCTTAAATATTGGGATTAAAGAAAAAATTGCCCAAGACCCTTTTGCATCATATTTCCTTTTACAGAAACCTTTACAAAAATATGGTCGTCTGAAAAAAAAGGGACTACCAGAAAGATATAGATTATTTTTTAAGGTTTTTAAAGAACAAAAGATAATTATTAACAAAAGATAATTATTATTCTGTGGTTAGGTTTTCCGCGCAAGGAGGGAGATAAAAAAGATTGTTACCAAGTGTTTACTAAAAAGGTTGAAAATGGTGATTTTCCTGACAGCATTGAACAATTTATGATTGAATTTATGAGTGAAGCTAATTTAGATAATTCTTAATAGAGATTTGGTAATAAAATTTCTCATCAAAGGTTTTGTTAAAAATTATGTAGAAGAGGAATTTCAAGAGGCAAGATGGTTATAGAATCAAAAATTTCTGAATCTGAGTAATAGTAGGTATTTCACTCTTGCTTTTTGTCTTTTGCCTTTTGCCTCTTGCCTTGTCATCACGACAATTTTTAACACCTACCTACTTACGTTTGAGCATAAAGACAGCCAAGATAATACCAACAATTGCTAACCCCGCAGTAGGATAAAAGAAAGCAGTGTAACTACCAAAAATATCCCTAATTCTGCCAGCTAATAAAGTTCCGCCCAAAGCTCCCATACCGTAAGCGGTGAAGACAATACCGTAATTTTTGGCGTAGTCTTGAGGTGGAAACATGATTAAAGTAGAAGTAGGTGCGATCGCTAACCAACCACCCAAAGCCAAGTAAAACAAAGAAAAAGCTACAATATAAGTGAGTACAGTTCCTTCACTAGCACTAAGCATCATAATTGAGGCAATTAAAATTAAAACAAAAGAAACAATTGCCCCCAATTTTGGCGTAAATTTATCAGTAAACCAACCAAAAAACAAACGCCCCGCACCATTAAAAACCGCAAACAAAGAAACTGTACTTGCTGCTGTAGTTGCATCCAATTTAATAATTTCCTGTGCTAAAGGACTAGAAATACCAATAGCCGCCAACCCCGCAAACGAGCCGATAGTATAGCACAACCACAACCCGTAAAAACCCGAAGTTTGCAGAATTGATCCGGAAGTTGTTCCTTGAGAATTTGCTTGTACGGAAACAGGAGGACTCCAGCCTTCTGGTTGCCAACCTGCGGGCGGTGTTTTTAATACAGTAGAAATAACCGTAATAATAGCCGCAAAAGCAATACCTAAAATGACAAAAGTTTGCTTAACTCCGAAACTATCTATCAGAGACTTTGCTAAAGGAGCAGTAATTAAAGGTGACAAACCAAACCCGATGACAGTAGCACCCACAGCCACACCTTTTTGATCAGGAAACCACTTTGCTACCACAGCCAAGGGTACACCGTAAGCAATACCCACACCAATACCAGCGATCACACCATAGGTAATAGTTAATACGGGGATATTGCCACCCAAACTAGAGAGAATATAACCCAAGGCAGTAATTAACCCACCGACACCTGTAATTAAACGAGTATCAAAACGATTGATGTAAAAGCCAGTGATCGGCATGAAAATTGCAAATACCACCAGCAACACCGTAAAGGGTAACAGGCTATCAGTTGCACCTACATTTAAGAGTTTTTCCAAAGGCTTTCTAAAGATACTCCAAGAATAAACTGTACCCAAGCACAGCAAAACAGTTATACTCAGAGGAATCAATAACCAACGGCCTTTTTCAGCAGGTATACCAAACAGTTGTACTTTTTCCATAGCCAATTATTGAATATGTGAAATAATTTTTTTGCAGTATCTCACCTTTTGGCTAGATTGCATCAAATGTAGGGGCAACCCCCTGTGGTTGCCCCCGTCCCCCGTCCCCAGTCCCCAGTCCCCAGTCACCAGTCCCCAATCACCCATTTCCTAAAAACTGTTACAGTCTATAACGCGATCGCAACATAAGGTAGGTTACGGTGTTAGTATGCCCTAAAAACGTTGAGAGAAAACCTTAACCTTATGGCAACTCTAACTGGACAAACTCCCCTCTTCGGCGGTAGCACTGGCGGTCTACTCAAAAAAGCAGAAGTAGAAGAAAAGTACGCTATCACCTGGACTGCTAAAGAGGAAAAAGTGTTTGAAATGCCCACTGGTGGCGCGGCTACAATGCGTAAAGGCGAAAACTTGCTTTATTTGGCTCGCAAGGAGTATGGCATCGCTTTAGGCGCTCAACTTCGCAAATTCAAAATTACTGACTACAAAGTTTACCGGATTCTCCCCAGTGGTGAAACAACCCTCATTCACCCTGCTGATGGAGTATTCCCTGAAAAGGTAAATGAAGGTCGTCAAATGGTGCGCCACGTACCCCGCAGAATTGGTCAAAACCCCAGCCCTGCACAACTCAAGTTCAGTGGTAAAGCTACCCACGACGCATAAGGTCTAGGTACTAGGTAAACGGTAATGGGTAATTGGTAATTGGTGATTGGTAATCAAAAACCTTTGCTAATTACCCATTATTCACGTCTATAATTCCTGTATTCTATAGCAGGAGTCAGGAGTCAGGAGTCAGGAGTCAAACCCTATTGGGGTGAGAGTTTCATGATTCATTGATATCCTAACTACTCTGTCTACGGTTATAAATCTGCTATATAAAACCTAGACAAAGCTAGACTTTACTTTCTACTTCAACGGGAGCATGGGAGCGGTTATCCCTCAGTAGACTTGCACGCTGTAGCCCAACGCGACTTTCTCAGGTTAAGATTTGGAAACAGACTATCACTATCAATGCTTGGTTTTCGCGTCGGTAATAGTCTGATTCAATACTTGATATCTGAGGATTATATATCAAGTTGGCATTTTTCTGAGCTAACTTATGTCCATTTTTGTCAACATAAGTATATTTTCGTCTATAAAATGGTCAACTTAGGACAAGCTCTATATTCTTAATTCCTATATTCTGATAACATAACTTGGCGATCGCCATACTCATAAACTCCTATTTTCTTATTACTGTCACCTGTCACCTGTCACCTGTCACCTCTGCATTTATGATTTTCCCCGACTTCCAACAATTTACAAAGCTCGCTCAACAAGGTAATTTTGTCCCTGTTTATCAAGAATGGGTTGCTGATCTAGATACTCCGGTTTCCGCTTGGTACAAGGTTTGTGCAGATCAACCTTACAGCTTTTTGCTAGAGTCGGTGGAAGGTGGTGAAAAAGTAGGCAGATATAGTTTATTAGGTTGTGATCCGCTTTGGACTTTGGAAGCCAGAGGAGATCAAACTACTCAAACTTATAGAGATGGTTCACAACAAGTTTTTACAGGTGATCCGTTTAATGTGTTAGCGGAATGTTTAGCACCTTATCACCCCGTAAAATTACCACAGCTACCTTCAGGAATTGGCGGTTTATTTGGGTTTTGGGGCTATGAGTTAATAAATTGGATTGAACCCCGTGTACCAATTCATCCCCAGGATGAGCGTAATCTCCCTGATGGGTTATGGATGCAAGTAGATCATTTATTGATATTTGATCAGGTAAAACGCAAAATTTGGGCGATCGCCTACGCAGATTTAAGGAACAATGAAAATTTAGAAATTGCCTATCAAAAAGCGTGCGATCGCATTCAAGAAATGGTAAGCAAATTATCCTTACCCATATCACCAGAAAATACTAAATTACCTTGGACATCACCCCAAAATAAACCCAAAGCAGGAATAGAAGAATACACCAGCAATTTCACTAAAAAAGAATTTTGCGCCAGTGTAGAAAAAGCCAAGGAATATATTAAAGCCGGCGATATTTTTCAAGTTGTGATTTCTCAAAGATTATCCACAGAATATCAAGGCGATCCTTTTGCTTTATATCGTTCTTTACGGCAAATTAACCCCTCACCTTACATGGCGTTTTTTAACTTCCAAGACTGGCAAATTATCGGTTCTAGTCCTGAAGTAATGGTGAAAGCAGAACGAGAAGAAGAAGGGGGAATTATTGCCACAGTTCGACCCATTGCCGGCACAAGACCAAGAGGAAAAACCACAAAAGAAGATGAAGAATTAGCAGCAGATTTATTACAAGATCCTAAAGAAGTTGCTGAACATATTATGTTAGTAGATTTAGGTAGAAATGATTTAGGAAGAGTCTGTAAAAATGGCACAGTTAAAGTTGATCAATTAATGGTAATTGAACTTTATTCTCATGTCATGCACATTGTGAGTAATGTAGTTGGAAAATTAGCAGAAAATAAAACCGCATGGGATTTATTAAAAGCGTGTTTTCCTGCGGGAACAGTAAGCGGTGCGCCGAAAATTCGCGCAATGGAAATAATTAACGAACTAGAACCAACGCGCAGAGGTGTATATTCTGGGGTGTATGGATATTATGACTTTGAAGGACAATTAAATAGTGCGATCGCCATTAGAACAATGGTTTTAAATAATAATATCGTTACCGTTCAAGCAGGTGCAGGTTTAGTTGCAGACTCAGAACCAGAAAAAGAATATGAGGAGACATTAAATAAAGCGAGAGGTTTATTAGAAGCAATTAGATGTTTGCGATAAGTTTTGTTAGTTTAAAAAAGGGAATAATAACGACAAAATAATGCACACAGACACAATCTTCTACCAAATATTCCTGACATTTCACACCCTATTATTTGAAATATTGGGAGAACCAACAGAAAATGCCAAAGATTATCAATTCACCTCAGTAGAAGTGAAAGAAAAAGCATTTAGATTTGATGGGATTTTTCAAACAGATAATGTTGAGAAACCCATCTATTTTGTGGAAGTGCAATTTCAACCCAAACCGGATTTTTACTGGGAATTAATAGCAGAAATAAACATTTATCTCAATCAATTTAAACCTGTACAAGATTGGCAAGCAATAGCGTTATTTGCAAAACGGAGTTTAGACGTAGGAGAACTAACAACTTATCAACAAGAATTAATTAACAGTGGGAGAATTAAAAGAATATATTTAGATGAATTACCACCAGGTTCAATAGGAATGGGGTTAATTGAATTAATTGTGAGTAAAGAAGCGCAAGCACCAGAATTAGTAAAAAACCTCATGGAAAGAACCAAAACAGAAATTGAAGATGACAACGAAAAACAAGGTATAATAGAATTATTAGAGACTGTTTTATTGTCAAAGTTTTCACAATTAAGCCGTCAGGAGATAGAAGCAATGTTTTTAGTGAGTGATATTAAGCAAACAAGAGTCTATCAAGAAGCAAAGCAAGAAGGTAAACAAGATGAAGCAATCAACTTACTATTAAGAATGTTATCTAAGCGGTTTGGAAAATTGAGTGCTAATTATATTCAAAATCTCAATAGTTTGAACATAGAACAATTAGAAAAACTAGGAGAAGCATTCTTAGATTTTACAGATATTCATGATTTGGAAATATGGTTACAGTCTGAGATAGGTCGGTAATAAATAAACAGATCCCCGACTTCTGTAATCAATTTATAATTTATAGACATGATAGTAAAAGAAGTCGGGGATCTAAAACTTACTCTAAAACCTACTTTTTATAAGCATTCATCCAATGCAGTAACAAACCTAAACCCCAACCCAAAAGCGGGAAAATAGCCCAAAAATAACCAGAACCAGTGAACAAATTTAACAAAATCAAAAACCCGTTAACAATCAAAAAAACCATGAAATGTGATTTAAACTCTTGCTGTTTTTGATGATTAGACATTTCTTCTTTTTTCACTTCCACTTGTTTTTTTAACCATTCTTTTTCCGCAGCAATGAGAGATTCCGAAGAAACCCCTAACTCTGAAGCGATTTCTATTATTTGTTCTCGCGTAAATTCTCCCTGTTGCTTACGTTTAAATGCTACTTCCAAAATTTGCTGCATTTCCTCTGAATTGTAAGTCATTACCAATACCTAAAAGGGTAAAAAATACTTTTGAGATTTATTTGACATTTACATCTGAAGCGGTAGAAATACAACCTTAAAAAATATTTGACGTTGTTTTTAAAAACAATTTCGTTACATATTCTATCTTTTACATATTAGTTAATACAGTATTTTTAAAGACAGTTTTCTTAATATTGGGAAGGTTTTCTGATAACGAACCGCAGAGGACGCAGAGTTTTTTTAATTTTTAATTCTTCATTCTCACCCATCCTAAACGGTGAGAAATATCTGTAACATTAATGACGGAAGCAACTAATTTATAACAGTATTGTAACTCACTAGGATAATAAGGTTGAAACGGTTCACTTAAACTAATGGTTAATCTAAATTTATCCGGTTCAAAATTTACTAAATCCAATTTTTTTATCACATCTTCACAGGAATATATTCCCTCTTCTAAAACATTCAGTTTCTCTATCCACACCGGATCGGTAATAGGTAAATCATAGAAGTTTTCACATAAAGAAAACAAACATCTAAAAACTTTCTTATTTTGATGATTATATCTAATTTCCCATTCTAACACCTCTGGATTAATCATAGCTAAGGAAGATTTGAGAGGTGTATTTTGTAAATCTTCATAACCTATTTGTTTATCAAAATTACCTAATAATTTCGGTTCTGAAGAACTACGTTTAATTTCTGGTTTAATTAAATTTTTAACTTGTTCTAAACTCGCTTTCCCTAAAATCTGCCATTTATAACTATAATGAATTAGATAATTTTCAGGATGATGACATTGCGGTTCATGTCTAATAAAAGGAATTCTAATAATATCAAATAATTCCGGTTCTTGACCATCTCTAGTTGTCTAATGTTCTGGATATAAAGTCCCATTTCTGCTGTCTGAATCAGGATATCCAGGATTTTAGGATTTACAGGATTCAGACAATTACATCCTGAAATTACTTCAATAATATCTTAATTTCTTTCTTTATCTCCTATATTTTATGCTCAATTTGAGTTAATATGTCATGTTTAGACTGCTTAAAATTTCTCAATATATAGTAAAGCATAGTGATCAATCATATTTAAGAAAGATTAACTTACAAAAAGGACTATTAAGGTTCTTAAATCAATAAGTATTTACACTGATATATATTGAGTCTTAACGCTAAAATAATAGCGTTGTTGTTAGACTCATTTGAGTAAGTGTAGAGCAATATGGATAAAATAGTAGACAAAATAGCTGCTTTAGGTGTACCTGGTTTGGTGTTAGTTGTGGCTATGGCCTTTACAGGATGGGCTGGTGCGGCAGCAATAACAACAGGTTTAGCTGTACTTGGCGGACCTTTTGGTATGCTTGGAGGAATTGCTGTACTTGGGGTTCTTGGTTTGATATCAAAAGGATTGACAGATTATGGTTTTGAAAAAATTTTTCAAGCCACTGTCGAAGAACTGAGAAAAAAAGGAAAGTCCAAATCTGATATAGAACGGGAAGTTGAATCATATCCAATTGGGCGTGATCTGAAATTGAAAATCAAAGATTATTTGAAAACGATTCCCTAGAAAAAAACTTTCAACAAAAGGAAACTAACCAAACATATGAAAATATTAATATTGAGACTCAAAAAACTGATAGGATTCGTGCTTACAGTGAATTAATTAAATCAATATCCAAGTTTATCTGGATTGCTGTAGTTTTGATAATTATTATTCACTTTTGGGGTAGTTTTTCTACTAATCACATTAAGCAAAACATCAATCCAACAACAGTAAATATATCTATTCCTGAACAACAGCAATATCAAATTTCTACTGAAGTTACATCTGCCCTTGGTAAAGCTTTAGTCGCCTCTAGACAATCTGCATCCAATAATTTAGAACAGTGGAAAAATGAGGTGATGCACCGGGTAGATCATCCTTTTCTAGATTGGTACTACAACTACTTTAATCAGTTAGGAATTGGAGCAAAATCTATTTGGATTAATTTGTACTCTATTTCAGAAGAAGAAAAAGCCGAGAAACTAATTGGCAGTTTTCAACAAGAATTTGCTAAACAAGTTTTTCAACCATCGTTAATGCAGCTAGAAATGGAACGTTTTACAAGACAAGCTGTTGATATATATGTTTCAGAAGCAAATCGTAATTTAGCAGGAGTTCAAAGTGCTTATAATATTCCTCAACCTACCTGGGAAAGATTTCTCGAAGGTTTAGGTAGCATAACTTATAATGCTGGAGGACAGCAGCAAGACCTTACACTTAGGGCTGTTTCACGTGGTACAGGCTATTTAGCTACTACTGCAATGATCAAGGCTATTGGTTTTATTGGTACTAAAAAAGTTGTTGCCTCTACAGTGAGTAAAGCAACTTCTAAAGCAGTAACAAAATTAGCAACCAAAACAGCAGCTAAAGCCGCAGCAGAGGGAGGTGGCGAAATGGCAGTTGGTCTTCTAGGATTAGAATTGTTAAATCCAATTGCGGGTTTGGGTATTATTGTTTGGGATGTATGGGATCATTATCATACTGTTCAATTAGAAAGGCCAATTCTACGAGCCAGCCTGGAAAGTTATTTGAATGAGGTCAAGGAGTCATTGCTAAACGATCCAGAGAATGGAATTTTATCTTCGGTCAACAAATTCCACGACGGAATTCTTAATAGTTTGAATAGTAACTTAGGTGTGAGTTGATTTACATTTCTGCATCTAAAGATACCCGACTTCTGAGATTATTAATTTAATCAATTATAAAATTAATCAAAGAAGTCGTGGATCTGAATTTATGAATACTTATAAAATCCTGTAAATCCTAAAATCCTGGACATCTTGATTCAGACAAATTGATAAAATCAATAATCAGATAACGTGCGATCGCCTGTAAATCAATATTCATAAACCAGCATCTTCTTTACTCAGCAGCATCATCATAAATATCCTGAGCAAACATTATACTAAACCTAACCCATCTCAACCAGTATTTGTTAAGTATATTTACATCAACCAGGATGATTTTGATAAAATAGTCTTCATACCTTCTCAAATCACAACTTTTTTAAATCCTGTACATCCTCAAATCCTGGACATCCTGATTCAGACAATCTGCGTTTATCTGCGTTTATCTGCGTTCTTATCCTGAAAATCCTGATTCTGACAAAATGTTAAATTGTTGGCTTTCCCTGCGTCAACCCAACCTACATCTAACAGTTATAATCAAAAAAGTAAATTGATAGCTTCTTAAATCATTATGGAAAACATTACTATTCAAGTTGACCCAGAAATTGCCAAAGCGTACCGGGAAGCAGAACCAGAAAAACAGCAAAAAATCCAAATGTTTTTGAAAACCATGCTGCAAAAAGCAGTCAGTGAAAAACCACTCTTAGACATCATGGAAGCAGCAAGTCAACAAGCAATTGCTAATGGAATCACCCCAGAAATTTTAGAGTCAATTCTCAATGATGAAAACTAACCGATTCGTAATAGATACGAATGTAATTATCAGTGCATTAATTCAAATCTTGCAAATCCTGATTCAAACAAGTTGATAAAATCAATAATCAACTTTACAAAATTACAGGAATACGCTCATCACCTTTTTCCAAAACCAGACGAAAACCACAAGATTGAACTATTTGTAAAAACTTACTAAAGTTAATATCATTTTGCTTTCCAGAACAAATATCTTGAATAACAGCAGGAGAAAGATTAACTTCCTTAGCTAATTGTTCAACAGAAATATAATCATTTTCCATGATAGAAATTAACAATTCTGATAACAAAAACTCCTGATATCCTGATGCAAACTTAGCTTGAAAATCATTATCTTGCATCATTCTATCAAAAGTTGATAACTGTTCATTCTTCTTCATAATATCTTCCTTCCTCATGACGTTGAATAAAATCATTCATATATTTGATAGCTTTTTCTTTCTGATTATTTGGTAATTTTTGTGTTTTTTTCTGAAAAGCATTAGTGACAATAATTTTTTTACCTGTAAAAAAGAAACATAAAAATCTATCTGGTTGTGGTTTAAAAGCGTAAATTTTATCTCCTTCATTGCGAAATTGTTCTTTATTACTTATTTTCCCAAAATCACCAATTCGTTTGACTAAAAATAAAAATTTTAATTGTTGTTGTTCGGATATTTGATTAAAATACTCCAGAGCTTCACTTTCACCATTTTCATCAAAATACCACTCTAATTGAAAAACTAAACCAACATAAATGATATATTCTTTACTCATGATAATAGCATATTTATTTACAAATTAATCAAAGTAACTTAAATAGCATTTGATCAAACCAAACATCCTGTTCGCGCAGCGTGGCGTTAGCCATAAATCCTTAAATCCTGGACATCCTGATTCTTACAAATTGATAAAATCAATAATCAGATAACGTGCGATCGCCCCTAAATCAATATTCATAAACCAGCATCTTTTTTACTGAGCATCATTATAAATAACCTGAGTAAAATTATACTAAACCTAACCTATCTAAACAAGTATTTGTTAAGTGTATTTACATTGAACAGGATAATTTTGATAACATATTTTTCCCACCCGCTCAAATCACAACTTTCTTAAATCCTGTAAATCCTTAAATCCTGGAAATCCTGATTCAGACAATCTGCATTTATCTGCGTTTATTTGCGTTTATCTGCGTTCTTATCCTGTAAATCCTCAAATCCGGGAAATCCTGATTCAGACAATAATTTTGATTTGTAATAATTACTAAAATATTACTTTACATGGCCGCTAAATCTCAGCAATCAGACAAAAAAAGCGGGCTAACCGCTAATGCTTGGTTAACCCGTTCAGCTTTGGGAACGCGCAGAGAAATTCTTATTGCAACACCAACTTAACGTTAGCGTTTTGCAGGCCGCGCTGTTTTACTTCAGCCAAAGTTTTGTTAACGGCGTATTTTTGGTTAATGGAGTTGATCAACTCGGTTTGGTTGTGCTTCTTAGCAACGCCCCACAAATCAGCGATTAAATCAAAAGAACCATCGCTATTGCGAGACCAACCTAAATCGTACTCGCCTTCCAAAACAGCAACGATGTCGGAACGAACACGCTGACCGTTATAACCACGAACATCAGCTTCAGTCTTTACGCTAATACCTAAGTCGCGCAAAGAAGCTTTGAGGATTTCGGCATCGGTGATCTTGGTACGCAGAGTGCTAAAGTGAGACATTTGGGTTTCCTCCAATGAGAAGATTGATGAGAAAAACGACAACGGTTTCTTTATTCAGCGAAGCCGCATTAATTTGGGATTAATTGGGAAGCGGCTTTTTTTTCGTAACCTGTTAGCTTTGTGGGCTAACCTTTCCCCTCTGGCATACAGAGGAAAGCTTTTAGAACTCCATCCGCTGATATTCAGCGACAGAGGAAGCTGCTGGTCTAGCTCGCTGTCTGGCCCAGTCTCTTAAAGCTGTGACCTGTTCTTGCATCGTTCTTGACAGCGGCAAAGTTGCCTTGAGCGCAGCAATAATATCTAATTGGGTGAACTCCCGATCTTGGGCAAAAGCTTCATACATCGCCGCAATGATCGCCTGTTCTATTTCTGCCCCTGAAAAACCATCGGACATTTTTGCTAGTTGTTCTAAATCAAATCTAGCAATATCTTCCCGTCTTTTAGTCAGGTGAATGTTGAAGATATCCTGACGTTCTTCTGGTGTGGGCAGATCCACAAAGAAAATTTCATCAAAGCGACCTTTTCTTAAAAACTCACCTGGTAAACGTTCTACCCGGTTCGCAGTCGCCATTACAAATACTGGAGATTTCTTTTCCTGCATCCAGGTGAGGAAAGAACCAAAAATCCTGCTTGATGTCCCCCCATCGGAATCACCAGAACCAGCACTACCCGCAAAAGATTTATCCAACTCGTCGATAAAAAGAATCGTTGGGGAAATTGATTCTGCTGTTTTCAGGGCATTTCGCAGATTTGCTTCACTCCGACCCACCATTGAGCCATCGTAAACTCGCCCCATATCTAAACGCAAGATTGGTAAACCCCACAAACGGGAGGTAGTCTTGGCTATCAGTGACTTTCCACAACCAGGAACACCTAAAATTAACATCCCTTTCGGTTGCGGCAAACCATACTCTCTAGCTCTTTCTGTGAAAGCGTTGGAGCGTTGTTTGAGCCACTTTTTCAACTCCTCTAAACCGCCTACAGCTTCAATAGTTTCATCTTCTTCGATGTACTCTAAAATACCGTTACGGCGTATGAGTTGTTTCTTTTCTGATAAAACTATATCAACTTCATCTTCCGTCAACCGCCCCGTTGTTACCTGAGCCTTACGATATACTTTCTCAGTTTCATCTTTAGTTAGACCTAAAGCTGCTCTCAGAAGTTTTTCTCTAGCCTCGGTAGTCAACCGTCGTCCACGATGCTGCTCTTGATGTTGAGTTAAAACTTTATTCAACTCAGACATATCCGGCAGTTGGAAGTCAATAACAACAACTTCTTTTTCTAGTTCTATTGGTACTTGTTGCACTGGAGACATCAAAATGATGTTCTTTTGCATTCCTTTAAAACTAGCGATCGCATCCCGAAGCGATCTAGTTGTTGCCGGAGCATCAATAAAAGGATGTAAATCTTTAAGAATAAATATACCGGGTTCTTTCTGTCTAATGATCCACTCAATCGCCGCCTCTGGAGAAACGGTATTGTGTTGAGTTGTACTCCGGGGTTGACCGTATTCCACAATGCCGTGAGTTACTGTCCAAACATAAACTCGACGTTGAGGCTTTAACAATTGAGAAATTGTGTAGATTGCTTGCTCTGCCCGTTCTTCCTCGGAGGTCACAAGGTAGATTAAAGGGTATTGAGCTTGAATCAGTATGTTTAGCTCTTCTTTCATATCTATCGACCTACTTGAGACCTTATAGAGACAGTACAATCATCGCCGTTGGTCAGAACAACCAAATCTATTATTAATTCATCCATTCATAATTCCTAACTAGCAAGGGACTAATTCTTCCTCACCCTTGGGATGGGTTTCATCTTCTTCCATTTCCTCAATGGATAGATGTTCTTGACCAATTAGTCCTGGCTGATTACCCAAAGCTACTAATTCCCCGTTACGTATAACCAGTGAACTTTCACAGGTGGGACAGGAATAAACTCTGTGAGTTCTGCCGTAAGAAGACTCTTCCAATTCTTCAACTAATTCTGAGTTAGTCAGGTAGAAATTGAGCGCCCGTTCTGCAAGGTCTGACATCGGTTCTGAGTCTACTGCGGAACGAATTTTTAGCCTTCTATGTAATTCCGGCGATAAATACAACGTTACCTTTTGCTTAGTTTGCATATGACTATTTAACGGTCTTACCCGGGTATGTATATCACTCTATCTGTTCTTTTCTTGGTTGTCAATATGGTAAGCCGTTTTAACGCCAATATTGTTACATTTCGCAATATAACTAGGTTGACTAGGATTTTGTCTGAATCAGGATGTCCAGGATTTCAGGATTTTCAGGATTTTTGTGGGGATTTTGATGATTTTGTCTAAATATGTTTGACAAAGAGTACATACCGCTTTATGATAATCTGGTGAAAATATTATCTGCCGCCGTTTAGCTTCGTCCTGTGCCGTTTTAAGATTATTGTTGACGGTGATGCTTTCTAATATCTTTAATTTATGTCTAACAACCTTTTACAGCCTGATTCGGATGCACTACACCAGTCTGCTATTGATGTGATTACCCATGTCGGTAATGTGATGTCAGAAGGTTGTGCAATATTGAGAGAACATGATCAGTTGCTGGCTGAAAATCAAGGTGAGCATCGGTTGAATGCTGAGATTAAGGATATTGAAGAAGATATAGGGCGCGTCAATGAGAAATTGGAAAGGGTAAAGCGTAAAGAATTGACGATGACGATTGTTGCACCAACCAGTGCGGGTAAGTCTACTATTATTAATGCGATCGCTGGACAGGATTTATTACCTAGTCGTAATGATGCAATGACGGTTTTACCCACTGAGATTGTTTTTTCTCGTCAGGTAACTCATCCTAAGTTGCTTCTGGATAAGGCTTTGATGACGCTTTTGTTAGAGGTTTGGGGACAATTACATCAGAAATTGCAACAAATTGGTTTAAAAGAAGCTATTGAACAAGCTACTAAAAATGATTTTCCCCGCGAGAATGTAATTAAGGAAATTTTAAATAGTAGTTCTGTTTCTTTTCAATCTGAGGTTGAAGAATCAAATACTATTCAAGCTGAATTAATCAGAATAAATGATCTTCTGCGGTTGTGCGGTATTTTTGGTATAGCTACAGATTTTTTGTCTTCTTTATCTGAAATTCCTCGGATTGAAGTTCCTTTTCCGCGACAATTATCATCTCTAAAAAATTCGGATTTAGGGACTTTAGCACTGGTGGATACGCCTGGAGTTAGTGAAGATAAGTCTTTAAATTTAGTGAATGTTGTTAAGGAGCGACTAAAGGTGAGTTCTCTGGTTTTGGTAGTGGTGGACTATACCAAAATTGGACAAACAGATCCAGCAAAAGTCAAAAAGTTGGTGGATGAAATTGCTGAGGTTAAGGGACGCGATCGCATTTATATTATTGTTAATAAAATTGATGCTCGTGATCTGAATAATACTAATGATTTAACTACGGAACAAATTTTTGATTTAGTTAAAACTAAATATGAAATTGATAATCCTGAAAATCGCGTTTTTGAAATGTCGGCTGTTGAAGCATTTTTAGCAACTAATTTTCAGCGTGAACGAGAGATTTATACGCTAATAGAATTACGGGAAAGGACGAGTTTTGAGGCTCTTGGACAAAAATATTATGCAAAGTCTTGGAAAACTAAAAAAACGACTGTTGAGTTAGAAGAAATGCAGAAAGCGGCTGATGAGTTTTTGCAAGATTCTGGATTTGTGGGATTTATAGATAAGGCGATCGCACCTCTAGTACCTAGCATTAAGGATGCGTTAAAAGATATTAGTCAGATATTTACTTCTTTTCTATCTTGTCTCAGCAAGCTGAAGGGAATACTTGAGCAAGATATTCAACAGTTAGAGATTGAGATTAATCAATTAGAAATAGATTTGAGTGAAGCGATATCAATTTGCAAAAAAAATGAATGCAAAGAAGAAATAATATCTTCTTTCATGGATATATTTAATCAAGAAATTATTTCTGTTCTTGATAGAGAAAGAAATATAGTGCTAGATAAATTTAATCGTGAGTTAGATGATGTATGGGAAGGTTTACTTTTACTTGAACCATCAGGAATTAATAGAGAATCATCTCGTTATTATAATGTATCTAGAGCAAGAGAAATTACAAATTTTCTCAAAGATGCTTATCAAATCATTGATAAAAATTATCGGCAAATAACACTTAATTTAAAACAAAAGCTATTAACTCAATTAAATATTCAAATCAATTATTATTACAAATCAATTTTTAATCAAGACGAAAATATTTTTTTTAATAAATTTATTGAGCGGATAAATTCTCATGATTATTCAACCTATATTAATAATTTGCAGAAGGAAATAACCGAACGACTAGATTTTAAGCTGTATGACTTGAATGGTTGTGAAAAAGTATTATGTGAAGACGAGTCTACAGCAATTCGGAAAGGAAAAGCAATGTTAATTTTGGAAGACCAGTTATTACCATATTGGATGGGAAAACCCATAGAGTGGTTCTACAGTGCAACAAGAGACTCTTCTAATTACAGACATTTCTCCTGTAGTTCATCTATACCTTGTCGTCTTGAATTTGTTGTGCATAAATCGCATGGAAGCGATTATATTGAAGAAATAATTAAAACCGGAATCGAGATTTCTTACAACCGTCCTTATTATACATTCTACACTGGAGCTAGTGATGAGCTATCTGAAGCAACTAGCTACTATGTCACGAAGAAAGGAATTATTCGTTACATTGAACAATTCTTTACTCATTATGAAAAATATGGTGGAAAAGATTTCTTAGAGCCATGTGTAGATCGAGCAAAGAAAAATATTTGTACAAAAATACAAGCCTTATTCGCTGTAGATGTTGAAATATTTATTGAAGAACGAGATAAATTCCTCAAAAAATATGAAAATAAGTTACAACTCTGGATTAAAATATCCCAAAAAAAAGGAAATGATTACAGAATTTTAAAAAACAAGTATATTCAGATTTTAGAATTAATCTCTAATCTAGAAATAAATTTAAAATATCAACAAGACTACTGAAACAACATTAAATGAAAAACAAAAATGTCACTTATTTACTTTAACGATCTTCAAAAAAAAATTCCTATCATTACTGATAAAATACTCGTTGATTTGGTAAACTTAATCCAAGTCAATGACGATCTAATTAGTTTTCGCCAAAAGCAAGGATTATTTGAACAGTTCTTTGATAACCTTACAGGCGCAGATCGAAACCGCGAACTTGCTATAGATAAAAATGTCAATGTAGCAATGCAATCTCTACACAGTTGGGTGTTAGATATTGCTAATAATTTGAATGTTAGTAATAATGCAATTATCACCATTGAAGAAAAATTAATAGAAACTCGTCAAGCAATCCGCAACCAGCGACAGGACATTAATTTACTTACAGATATTGTCGATCAATTGAAACACAGAGTTGACGATCACGAACATCGGATTCTGGAATTAGAACAGCGAGTTTATAGAACAGAAGTTGATGTTAAAATTGGAAAGGCGATCGCAGCATGGCAGTCAAAAGAGACATATCAAGGATTTCATTGGGCGATTCAAGTTGCTTTTGTCACCCGTGAAATAGTAGATTATGCGCTGGGTGATTACGAACGATTCATCACCAAAGGTAAAGACAGCCAACTGCGTCAGAGTATAAGCAATAGAATACTTGTAATACTTGCAGCGGACAACACAATCCCCGATCACCATTTTCCATTAACCAACCTCCTCAACTTGTCATATAGCGAAACATCTCCAGATAATCAAAAATATAATCAAAAACTTGCAGCTTATTTGCTAGAAGTAGAATCTATTTCCGAACAAAGACTAGGGAAAACGCCCTATTTGTTCACCCTTGGTAAAACCCTAGAATTAGCCACACAACAGCAGCACCAAGACCCAGCAAAAGCCGCATTTGAATTATGCCGTAAATACCCTAATGTTATGATTTATCCGGCAACCAGCAAAAGAGAATTTGTGGAACGCATCGTCAATGAAACGGCAAACGATAGGTTAAATTTGATAATATTATAGGAAAGAATAATGTCTAAAAGAGATGATTTACATTTTCCTTTACGCCGTACTCTTGAAAAAGATGGATGGATAATTACCAGTGATCCCTTAATCTTAGTGCTTGGACAAACACTCTTAAAAGCTGATTTAGGAGCAGAAAAACTATTCACAGCCGAAAAAGAAGGGCGTAAAATAGCTGTTGAGATCAAAGATTTTGATGCTCCTTCGGTAATCAGTGAACTGGAGAAAACAATGGGACAACTTCAACTTTATCAATGGGCATTGGAAGAACAAGAACCAGAGCGTCAATTGTTTTTGGCTATAAGTCAAACAGTGTATATTTCACAATTTCAAAGACCAATTTTTCAGATTGCAATCGGGCGCAATAAAATTAATTTATTAATCTATTCCCCAGATCAGGAGGTAATTGTCAAATGGATAACTCACTAAAGTATGTAGACATCCTCAAAAAAACAGTACAGGATGCCACAATTGATCAACCTAGTCTGCAAGCAATCAAACTTTATCCAGTTTGTGATGCTGAGTCTGGACATTTTGTAGTTCTTGCCACAGGTCGGGATAAACATCGTTGGATGGATAATGTCATATTTCATGCGCGACTCATTGAAGAAGATAACTGTAATCCCCAAATAATCATCGAAGAAGATAACTTTGAAGAAGGATTAGTTAATACACTCATCGAAGCAGGAATTAAAAAGGAAGATATCGTTACTAGTTGGCAACAAGCAATTACCAATAATAAATAATGTAATTTTTACATGAAAGAAACAAAAATCGGATTAGTATTAGCAGGTGGTGGTGCTAAAGGCGCGTACCAATCAGGTGTGGTCAAATACCTAGCAGAAATTGACTTTGCTCCTAATATAATTGCAGGTACAAGTATTGGTGCGCTCAATGGTGCGATCATCGCCTCTCATACATCATTTAAACAATCAAGCGATCGCCTGTGGCAACTATGGAGAGAACTAGGTGAAGCCAAAATTATCAACTGGCAGTTAGTTAAATATCCACTGCAATCCTTGGCACAATATTTACATTTCTCACAGGAAGACGCATCTTTGTGTGATCCCAACCCACTGGATAAATTTTTACGCTACGCAATCAATACCCAACAACTGCGAGTAGGAATCGAACTATGGGTAGCTGCATTTCCTTCAACACACAATTTTCTACCATCTTCACACAAAGCAGGTCAAATTGTCCCCACCATCGGCAACGCTATAACCTCCTTTGTTGGGCAACCCGCCGAATATATTCATATCCAATCAGCTAAAAGCGATGAAGAAATTTATCAAACATTACTTGCTAGTGCTGCTATTCCCTTAGCCTTTAAATCGCGCAAGATTGATGACAAGCATTATGTAGATGGTTGGTTAGGTGATAATGTTCCTCTCCAAGCCCTAGCAAATCGCGGTTGTAGCCATGCGATCATCATTCATTTAGGCAATGGTGAACTTTGGAATCGTCATGATTTTCCTAATCAAACAATAATTGAAATTCGCCCAACAGAAGATATGGGAAGTCTCGACAAATTACTAGATTTCAGTCCTGAACGGATTCAACTCTTGCAACAAAGGGGTTATCAAGATGCTAAACGCATTCTCGAACCAATTTTACAAACACTGATAATCGAGCGATCGCGCCAAGAAAGTTTTGCGCGGCTTCAGGAAATGTCAAAGCGATTAAGAGACGATCCACCAATATATTAATTAAAACTGAATGATAAAATATTTAGTACAAACCAAAATGATTTCATTTTAGATTTCAGTACCGAATTTAGGTGTTATTAGCGGTCTATCACACAAAACCCCTAGATTCCAAAACCATATATTCCCATAAACACAATAAAATATCAAATTTGAGAATGAAACAGCCCTGGGGTGGAATACAAATAAACAGGGTGCTGTGCGCCATTACGTGCAGTGTTGGCATAGGAATGATCTTCTGGGGGTGTAATGCCAATAACCTCCAGTCTGAAAATGAGACATGGAAGATATATAAAAATCCTCGCTATGGTTTTGAGTTTCCTTATCCCCAAACTTGGCAGGAATTAGGCAACCCATACAACAGTGATGGTATTGCTTTAGCACCAGCAAATCAGAAAACTGTAGAAATTCGCGCCTATGCAAGTAAGCCTTTACTAACAACACCAAAACCAAATCCCCAGTCAGTGTATAACTTTCGGACTAATCAAGGATTTTCTGGAGTCATGTCCATAGAAGTAGGAGATCGGGTGACTGTAATTAAGTTAACCATTACTCAATCAGAATTAGAATATCACTGGCAAGGAAAAAGCAGCATTCAAGAGTTTGCCAATTATTATCGTCTGTTTTATTACATAGCTAAAGAGTACAAAATTAGTCAATAGTTAACAGTTAGTTGTTAGTTGTCAGTTGTCCGTAGTTAGGTAAGCAGTAGGAATTATTTTTTATTTTTTATTTTTTATTTTTAACTGATTACTGTCTTAGTAAGAATTTAATGATGAAGAGGGGACATAAACCTGATAGATTTAGCTATCAGCGAGTAAAAACTGGTAAAGATGAAAGTCCTGGTTATTGGTGGTGATGGGTATTGCGGTTGGGCAACCGCGCTTTACCTTTCTAATCGAGGTTATGAAGTTGGCATTTTAGATAGTTTGGTGCGACGACACTGGGATAATGAACTCGGTGTTGAGACTCTAACCCCAATTGCACCAATTCAGCAGCGTCTCCAACGATGGAAAGATTTGACTGGTAAATCTATCGACCTATTTATCGGCGATATTACCAATTACAGTTTTCTGCACAAAGCTTTGCATCAATTTCAACCAGAAGCCATAGTGCATTTTGGTGAACAGCGTTCAGCGCCCTTTTCTATGATTGACCGTGAACACGCGGTACTCACTCAGGTGAATAACGTGGTGGGTACGCTAAACCTGCTGTACATCATGCGGGAAGATTTCCCAGATTGTCATTTGGTGAAATTGGGAACAATGGGTGAATATGGGACACCCAATATTGATATTGAAGAAGGCTATATCACCATTGAACACAACGGACGTAAGGATACATTGCCCTATCCTAAACAGCCTGGTTCAATGTATCACTTGAGCAAAGTTCACGATAGCCATAATATCCACTTTGCTTGCCGGATCTGGGGTTTACGAGCAACTGATCTGAATCAAGGTATTGTGTATGGCGTTCTGACCGAAGAAACCGGTATGGACGAACTACTAATTAACCGCCTTGATTATGATGGTGTGTTTGGTACAGCGTTAAACCGCTTCTGTATTCAAGCTGCAATAGGTCATCCTTTGACTGTTTACGGTAAAGGTGGACAAACTCGCGGTTTCTTGGATATTCGGGATACAGTGCGATGTATTGAACTGGCGATCGCCAACCCAGCCCAACCCGGAGAATTTCGCGTATTTAACCAATTCACTGAATTATTCAGCGTTGGTGACTTAGCGTTAATGGTGAAAAAAGCCGGTAACGCAATGGGGCTAAATGTGGAAATCAATAACATTGACAACCCCAGAATTGAAAAAGAAGAACATTACTTCAACGCTAAAAACACCAAATTGCTGGATTTAGGCTTGCAACCTCATTACCTCTCTGATTCTCTACTTGATTCACTGTTAAACTTTGCCGTCAAGTATCAGAAACGAGTTGATAATAATCAAATTCTGCCTAAAGTCACTTGGCACAGATAATTAGGTGACAGGTGACAGGTGACAGGTGACAGAGAGCAGGGGAAGCTGGGGAAGTTGGGGAGAAAATTAAAAGGCAAAAGTTACAATTTTCATTTCTCCTGCCTGCTGCCTCCTGCCTTCTTCCTCCTGCCTCCTGCCTCCTGCCTCCTGACTCCTGACTCCTGACTCCTGACTCCTGTTTATTTATGAAAATTGCCCTATTCACAGAAACTTTTTTACCCAAGGTTGATGGTATTGTCACCCGTCTTCGTCACACCGTTGATCATCTGCAACGGGACGGAAATCAAGTTATGGTATTTTGCCCAGAAGGTGGCATCACAGAACACAAAGGAGCGAAAGTTTACGGTGTGACGGGGTTTCCACTGCCTTTGTATCCAGAGTTAAAATTAGCACTGCCTCGTCCTGCTATCGGTCACGCTTTAGAACAGTTTCAGCCAGATATTATTCATGTTGTTAATCCCGCAGTTCTGGGATTATCAGGTATTTTTTATAGTAAAGTTCTGAAAATTCCCCTGTTGGCTTCTTACCATACCCATTTACCTCAATATCTGCAACATTACGGGTTAGGGATGTTAGAAGGTTTACTTTGGCAATTACTCAAAGGCGCTCATAATCAAGCTGCATTAAATTTGTGTACCTCCACAGCAATGGTCGAGGAATTGGCAGCACATGGCATAGAAAGATTAGATTTGTGGCAACGAGGAGTAGATACAGAATTATTTCATCCTGATTTAGCCAGTGTGGAAATGCGATCGCACTTATCCCAAGGTCATCCAAAAAGCCCCTTATTGTTGTATGTAGGTCGTCTTTCGGCAGAAAAGGAAATTGAACGCATTAAACCCATTTTAGAAGCTATTCCTGATGCCAGATTAGCTTTAGTTGGAGATGGTCCAAATCGGCAAAATTTAGAGAAACATTTTGCAGGTACAAATACCCATTTTGTCGGTTATTTAATGGGTAAAGAATTAGGTTCAGCCTTTGCTAGTGCAGATGTGTTTATTTTTCCTTCTCGGACAGAGACACTAGGATTAGTCTTATTAGAAGCAATGGCCGCCGGATGTCCAGTAGTAGCAGCCCGTTCTGGTGGTATTCCTGATATTGTGACAGATGGAGTCAATGGTTATCTTTTTGACCCTAAAGCGGACATTCAAGAAGCAATTGATGTTACTATAAAATTGTTACAACAACAACATGAAATAAATATTATCCGTGAAAATGCTCGTCAGGAAGCAGAAAAATGGGGATGGTCTGCTGCTACACGACAATTACAAGATTATTACAAAAAGGTGACTGGGGACTGGTGACTGGGGAGAAAAATTTTAGATTTTAGATTTTAGATTTTAGATTGGAGTTGACAAAAACAGTCCAAAATCCAAAATCCAAAATCCAACATAAAAAACTCCTGCCTTCTGCCTCCTGACTCCTGACTCCTGACTCCTGATTTTATGACACTTCCTAACGCGGGTAGCGTCTTGGCTACATTAACTGAACTCACACAAGTTAATCGCACCCAGTCCCTACTCAGTCGGGTCAAAGACTTATCTGTTAATGAGTTTGTTTGTTTACTAGACTTTATTACAGCAGAGTTTCAACAATTTCTGAGAGCTATTGATCTGATCAATAATGAAGCTCTAGAAGGGATGTTGGAGAAAGTTCTAGAAGCAATTACACTCAAAATTGGTCAAATTCTCCAAGCAGAACATACAGCTATTTTTTTAGTTGACTATGATAAAGCTCAACTATGGTCAAAAGTTCCCCAAGATAATAATCAAAAATTCTTAGAAATACGCAATCCCTTAAATGTAGGTATTCCTGGCCATGTAGCTACTACAGGTAAATATCTGAATATCGCTGAAACTGCTACTCACCCTCTTTTTAGTCCAGAGTTGGAAAAACAAATGGGCTATAAAATCCGCAATCTTTTATGTATGCCGGTGATGAGTAGTAAAAAGCAAACTGTAGCGGTTGTACAGTTAGCAAATAAAGCGGGGGATATTCCTTTTACGGAAGATGATGAAAAGTCTTTTCGAGACTTTGCAGCTTCTATTGGCATTATTTTGGAAAGTTGCCAATCTTTTTATGTAGCAGCGAGAAATCAACGTGGTGCAACGGCTTTGTTACGTGCTACCCAGACTTTAGGACAAAGTTTGGATTTAGAAGCAACTTTGCAAATAGTCATGGAACAAGCCCGGGTTTTGATGCAAGCTGACCGCAGTACCCTATTTTTGTATCGGAAAGAAATGGGAGAACTGTGGACGAAAGTAGCCACAGTTAATGAGAAAAAATTAATAGAAATTCGTATTCCGTCTAATCGTGGTATTGCTGGTTATGTAGCTTCCACAGGTCAAGCAGTAAATATTCCTGATGCTTATCAAGATCCTCGTTTTGATCCGACTACAGATCAAAAGACTGGTTATGTAACTCGCAATATTTTATGTTTACCAGTATTCAATTCTGCCAATGAATTAATTGGTGTAACTCAGTTAATAAATAAAGAACAAGGTAGTTTTACGTCTTCAGATGAAGAGTTCATGCGAGCTTTTAATATCCAGGCGGGAATAGCTTTGGAAAATGCCCGTTTATTTGAAAATGTATTGTTAGAAAGACAGTATCAAAAGGATATTCTTCAAAGTTTGTCGGATGCAGTAATTTCTACAGATATGCAAGGTCAAATAGTGACTATTAATGATGCAGCACTAGAGTTACTGGGTTGTCCTTTAAAAGAAGCCAACAAAATCGCAAATAAGTTGTTATGGAAAGAAAATTTGCTAGGGCGTAAAGTTTGGGAAGTTCTACCACTTGAAAATCTGCAAATGCGTTTGGAAGATAGTTTAAAATATGCTTCCAGGCATTATGTCCCAGAGCAAAATTTGGTGGCGGGATTATATAACTGGGAAGAAGATAAAAATGAAGATTCAGGAACAAAAAATCAAAAGTTAATTTTAGCAGTGCGAGATCGCCATAATCCAAATATTTTTATTCCTTGGAATCAACCGCTTACTCCTCCATCGAAGTTGCTGAGTGCAGATGTTGTCAAAGAATTAGAACGCAGCATTAATCTTACCGTAAATCCCTTAACTAACCCAGAAGGAGGAGTTAGGGGTGGTTTGGTGGTTTTGGAAGATATCAGTCGGGAAAAACGCCTCAAAAGCACCATGTACCGTTATCTTACACCTCATGTAGCCGAGCAAATTATGGCTTTGGGTGATGATAGTTTGATGGTGGGTGAAAGAAAGGAAGTCACGATTTTGTTTTCTGATATTCGGGGTTATACAACTCTCACAGAAAACTTGGGAGCAGCAGAGGTGGTATCACTATTGAATCAATATTTTGAAACAATGGTGGAGTCAGTTTTTCACTATGAAGGAACTTTAGATAAGTTTATTGGTGATGCTTTAATGGCTGTGTTTGGTGCGCCGCTACCATTGGAAAATCATGCTTGGCGAGCAGTAGAATCAGCATTAGATATGCGTCGCCGCTTAGAGGAATTTAATCACAGACGGATTGTTCAGTCTCAACCACAAATCAAATTTGGCATTGGTATTAGTTCGGGGGAGGTGGTTTCTGGAAATATTGGTTCTCAGAAACGAATGGATTATACCGTGATTGGTGATGGGGTGAATTTGAGTTCTCGTTTGGAAGGGGTGACTAAAGAATATGGCTGTGATATTATTATTAGTGAATTTACTTATAAACTGTGTAGTGATCTCTTGTGGGTGCGTCAACTAGATACAATTCGTGTTAAAGGTAAACATCAAGCTGTTAATATCTATGAGTTAATTGGCGATCGCTCTATTCCCCTCGATGCCAATACTCAAGAATTTTTATACTATTACGATGCTGGACGTAATGCTTATGTATCCCGAAATTTCACCCAAGCGATCGCCAGTTTTGAAATTGCCAAACGCATTCGACCCACAGACCAAGCCGTAAACATACACCTAAAACGCGCTTACAATTACCAAAAAACACCACCTCCAAATTCCTGGGATGGTGTTTGGACGATGGTTACAAAATAGGGACTGGGGACTGGGGAGAAAATTATTTACCTGTTCTCTGTTCCCTGTTCCCTGTTCCCTGTTCCCTTCTTTCCCTATCAACTATTATCAGATTCATTGTTTTCAAAGGGATCTTCACCTATCCTCAGTTGCTTTTTCGAGCGTTTTAACTGTTTCCACAACACCTTGATCTGTTCATAAGCTTCCTCTGGTGGAAGTTTGCCACCTGTTTCTAAGTTACAAATATAACTAACTCTCTGAGCAAATTCCTGTAAATTTGCGTTAAAAACCAAGTTCTCAGGTTGTACATGACCGTAGTATCGACCACGAGGATAGAGAAAATCATCTTTGCTCACTATATTTTTCTCCATGTATTTAATAATCCTCCTGATTTTATGTATGATATTAAAACCACTAAACACTCTTATTTTTATTTTGTTAAGTCAGGAGAAAACTTAAGATTAAACCTTAATCATAAAAGGTCTTACAGGGATTAGTTTATTTGTAATTTGACAAAATAATTAGATTTATAAATCCAATGTATAAAATTATCCAAAAATTTGACCGATAAAGTTAGCAAAAAGTTTACTATTAGAGCAGTTTCCGTTATTATGAGGTACAGATATTAATGATAAAAATCTTGTGGGGTGGACATCTTGCCCGCCCATAGTGTACCTCATTTAGATGGAAAGTGCTGTATTTACTTATTATACATCTTTTGTAAAAATTGTTTGCGATAGCTAAAATTCACAAGAAAATCCCCAAAAGGTAGGAAAGCAACTTTGAGACAGTGGAGGAAAGTAATAAATTGACAATTGAAGATATGGAGTTATATTTGCAACATAATATCATTTTTCAACAAAAATTAGCAAAATTTACATAAAAACATCAAAATTTGATCTAAATTTTACCAGTTTAACAGGCAATATAGAAGAATAGGTTGAAGGAAATAGACAAAGTCCTGGTAATGAGAAAAGAGCAGTCGGCAAGCTATACAAACTAAGTCCGATTGCACGAACTCAGGGAAAGCAAGGGTTTGAAACCCAGACAGGTGGTAAAAAAGCTTGTCGAAGGTTGAATATTGTTGGAGTAAGGGCGACATTGATCAGCGGGTCTTTGAACCTTTCCCTAAACCCTTCTGCCTTGCCCAAAGGGCTGATAAAATGGTTAAGCTGGAAACCATTGCTCTGCATATCTACCACCATGTCTGATAATACCAAACTATACGAAGGCAAAGCCAAAATTATTTACACCACAGACGAACCTGAGATATTGTTGGCTGATTTTAAAGATGATGCAACTGCGTTTAATGCCCAAAAGCGGGGTAGCATCCAGGGAAAAGGTAGCATAAACTGTACCATTTCCAGCAAGTTGTTTGAACAATTGGCAGCGCATGGCATTAAAACACATTATATTGATTGTCCAGCGCCCAATCAAATGCGGGTGAAAGCAGTTAAGATTGTGCCATTGGAAGTTGTGGTCAGAAATATTGCTGCTGGTAGTCTTTGTCAACAAACAGGATTGCCACTAGGTACAATATTGGAACAGCCTTTGGTAGATTTTTATTACAAAGACGACCAATTAGGAGATCCTCTACTCACACGCGATCGCTTACTGCTCCTGCAACTAGCAACTGAGGAACAAGTTGACAGTATTGCCCATCTGGCATTACAAATCAATGACTTTCTCAAAAGCTTTTGGCAAAAGTGCGGCATTACCTTGGTAGACTTTAAACTCGAATTTGGTCTGGACTCACAACAGCAGTTGTTGTTGGCCGATGAAATAAGTCCTGATACCTGTCGTTTATGGGATATGACAGAAAATGATCCTAACCGTCGAGTAATGGATAAAGATCGGTTTCGTAGGGATTTAGGAAATGTAGAAAATGCCTACCAGGAGGTTTTACAAAGGGTTTTGCAAGTAGTAGACAGCAAAAATTAACTGGGTGTGCGTGTATCTAGTCATTTTTCTGATATGACTAATGACTAAAAACTAATGACTAATGACCAGTGACTCATGACGAATGAAGAATGACTTAATTGTGTGTGGTAGTGAAGAGGAATATGAGTAAAAAGCATTTATCTCCTGTATTTCTGGCAGTTGTGGCGATCGCTGTCCCTGTTGACAACTCACTCAGTGCGACTGCACAAACTCCTGATAAAACCCAGCAAGTAACAGAGGTTGCCACGGTAGAAACCAACCAGCCACTACCACAGGAAACTGGTCAAAATGATGTTAGTGAAAATCAAAAAACTCCCGTCTTGGCAAAGGTAGTAGTTATAAAACCAGAATCTGACTCATCGACACCTGCTGTCAAAGTCTCACCAACAGCTAACTCAGTATCAATAGCGACACCAGAAGTAATCATACCAACGGCAACAACACCCTCAAAAACGGCTCAAATTCTCAAAGCTGCATTATCTCGCAACTCAGAACAGAAAGCA
The DNA here is from genome assembly GCF_019598945.1 of Sphaerospermopsis torques-reginae ITEP-024. Classification (NCBI taxonomy): domain Bacteria; kingdom Bacillati; phylum Cyanobacteriota; class Cyanophyceae; order Nostocales; family Aphanizomenonaceae; genus Sphaerospermopsis; species Sphaerospermopsis torques-reginae. The sequence continues at coordinate 1,636,672 of NZ_CP080598.1, forward strand.
AAATCAGCAGTAATTATATCAACGGCAACAACACCAGCAAAAACTGCACAAGCACCAGAAACAGAAGTAAATCCTGATACTAATTCTCCCCAGGAAAATGCTGAGCCACCCACAGCACAACCGACTTTCCCTAGTAATTCAGAAACAGCAGAACCCCGTGTCCTGGTGTCAGAAGTAGCAGTAACATCACCAACTGGCACAATCTCACCAGAACTAGAAAACCAAGTTTACCAAGCGATTCGTACCCAACCAGGACAAACAACCACCCGTTCCCAATTACAAGAAGATATTAATGCTATATTTGCTACAGGTTTCTTCTCCAACGTGCGAGCCGTGCCAGAAGATACACCTGTGGGTGTAAGGGTGAGTTTCGTGGTTGATCCTAATCCTGTCCTGAGTAAAGTAGAAGTCGAAGCTAACCCTGGAACTGATGTTCCTTCTGTACTCCCAACTAACACAGTAGATAAAATCTTCAGTGAACAGTATGGTAAAATACTCAACTTGCGTGACCTACAAGAAGGTATTAAACAGTTAACCAAAGAATATCAAGATAGAGGTTATGTACTAGCCAACGTGATTGGAGCGCCGAGAGTTTCAGAAAATGGAGTTGTCACCCTACAAGTAGCAGAAGGGGTAGTAGAAGATGTCAAAGTTCGCTTCCGTAATAAAGAAGGACAGGAAGTAGACGAAAAAGGAGAACCCATTCGGGGACGCACAAAAGAATATGTAATTAAACGGGAATTAGAATTAAAGTCCGGTCAAGTATTTAACCGTAATACAGTCCAAAAAGACTTACAAAGAGTATTTGGGTTAGGTTTGTTTGAAGATGTAAATGTGTCCCTTGACCCTGGTACAGACCCTAGTAAAGTTGATGTAGTGGTTAATGTTGCTGAACGCAGCAGTGGTTCAATAGCTGCTGGTGCTGGTATTAGTTCTGCCAGTGGATTATTTGGTACAGTCAGCTATCAACAGCAAAACCTGGGAGGTAGAAACCAGAAACTTGGTGCCGAGGTACAGCTAGGAGAAAGAGAACTGCTGTTTGACCTGCGGTTTACAGATCCTTGGATTGCTGGTGATCCTTATCGGACTTCCTATACAGCTAATATTTTCCGTCGTCGTTCAATCTCTCTGATTTTTGAAGGTAAGGATGACAACATTGAAACCTATAACCCCAATAATCCCACTAATACAAATGATCAAGATCGTCCGCGGATTACCCGTTTAGGTGGTGGTGTTTCCTTCACTCGTCCCCTTTCTCCTAATACTTATGAAAAGTCAGAGTGGGTGGCTTCAGCCGGTTTGCAATATCAACGAGTTTCTAGCCGTGATGCTGATGGTAATGTGAGAAAAGAAGGGGCAAGATTTAATGATAATGGTCAGCAAATTAGCGATAGGATTCCCCTCACCCAATCGGAAAAAGGTGAAGACGATTTATTATTATTACAACTAGGCGCACAACGCGATCGCCGTAATAATCCCTTACAACCTACCAACGGTTCTTATCTCCGTGTCGGAGTTGATCAATCTGTACCCATAGGCTCAGGTAATATTTTCCTGACCAGAGTTAGGGGTAACTACAGCCAATATTTGCCTGTGAACTTTTTGAGTTTTGGTAAAGGTCCACAAACTCTGGCGTTTAACCTTCAAGGTGGTACAATTCTCGGAGACTTACCCCCCTATGAAGCTTTTACCCTTGGCGGTAGTAATTCTGTGCGTGGTTACGATGAAGGTAGATTAGCTACTGGACGCAGTTATGTACAAGCATCTGTTGAATATCGTTTTCCTGTGTTCTCTGTAGTCAGTGGCGCACTATTTTTTGATTATGGTAGTGATTTGGGAAGTAGTACCAGAGCAGCAGAAATTCTCAATAAAAATGGTAGCGGCTACGGTTATGGTCTGGGTGTGCGTGTACAGTCTCCACTTGGACCTATTCGCATAGACTATGGTTTAAGTGATGATGGTGATAGCCGCATTAACTTTGGGATTGGGGAAAGGTTTTAAGAGGGGACTGGTGATTGGTGATACAATTTTGGATTTTGGATTTTGGATTTTGGATTGTTTTTGTCAACTCCAATCTAAAATCTAAAATCTAAAATCTAAAATTATTCTGACTCCCGACTCCTGACTCCTGACTTCTACTTTCAGGGTGTTTACTACATAGAGAACAAATGAATAACAAACAGCAAAATCATATATTGGCTTTTAGACTATGCACCAACACACGTTAGCTAAGGAAATTACTCAAACGGGTGTGGGACTGCATAGCGGTGTGAATACCAGTATGCGGATACTACCAGCAGAACCGGGAAGCGATCGCTATTTTGTGCGGGTGGATTTGCCTAATTCGCCGATAATTCCTGCTAAAATTGCAACAGTTAATCAAACTGTTCTATCAACTCAGTTGGGTACAGATGAAGTTTATGTCCGCACGGTAGAGCATTTGTTAGCAGCTTTGTCAGCTATGGGTGTGGATAATGCGCGGATTGAAATTGATGGACCAGAAGTACCGCTGTTAGATGGTTCGGCTCAGGTGTGGACTGATAGTATTGCTGCTGTGGGTTTGGTATCACAACCAGCCAGTGATGAATCAGCGCCTATAGCGATTAAAGAACCTATTTCGGTTTATCAAGGTGATGCTTTTGTCTGCGCCCTACCATCCCCAGAAACCCGTTTTAGCTATGGGATTGATTTTGATGTACCTGCAATTGGTAATCAATGGTATAGTTTCTCATTATCTCTGAATCCAGAAGATACCAAAAACTCCTTTGTGACAGAAATTGCACCGGCTCGTACTTTTGGGTTATTACATCAAATTGAATATCTGCAAAAATCAGGATTGATCAAAGGTGGCAGCTTGGATAATGCACTGGTTTGTGGTGCTGATGGTTGGCTAAATCCACCGTTAAGATTTGCAAATGAGCCAGTACGTCATAAAATATTAGATTTAGTGGGAGATATTAGCTTATTAGGTAAATTTCCTGTTGCTCACTTCTTGGCTTACAAAGCTAGTCACAATCTCCATATTCAATTGGCGGAGAAGATTTTAGAATTTTGCTGAGGAATTTGGCTAAAAATTCACTAAAATTTAAGATTGTACGCTATTTTCTAGCCTACTTAATTTCCAGATTCTTATAAAATATAGTACCAATGTCAACTCTCACCCAAGCTAATTCTACTCAAGTGACTACATCTGAAGGAGAACATCAGGAAACCAATACACCGGCAATTAAAACAACTTTCACGGTGGAAGAGATTCAGCAACTGCTACCGCACCGTTATCCTTTTTTGCTGGTCGATAAAATTATTGACTATGTTCCTGGAAAATTGGCTGTGGGTGTAAAAAACGTCACTTTTAATGAACCTCAGTTCCAAGGTCATTTCCCCGGACGCTCATTGATGCCTGGTGTACTCATTGTAGAAGCAATGGCGCAGGTTGGAGGGGTGGTTATGACCCAAATGCCTGATATACCAAAAGGACTGTTTGTTTTTGTGGGTATTGATAAAGTCCGTTTCCGTCGCCAAGTTGTACCAGGTGATCAGTTAATTATGACAGTGGAACTGTTATCAATTAAGCAGCGTCGTTTTGGTAAAATGCAGGGACGAGCTGAAGTTGATGGACAACTGGCTGCTGAAGGGGAGCTAATGTTTTCTTTGGTTAGCTAAGTTTAGCTAAGTTTAGCTACAACTGGGCTGAATTTGGCTTTTTAGATTTGGGGCATAGCCGTGAACTGCCCTAAGTCAATTATAAGTAAGAATAACTGTAAACACGAAAAATCACAAGCGTATTTACTGTTGGCTGGACTTTGATCAGACAATTTTGGATTTAAGGTTTAAGATTTGTTTCAATAATAAATTTAGGTACTTGTACCCCTTTGTTATTTTTAGATAGCTATCTTCAATCCAAAATCTAAAATCCAAAATCCAAAATTCGTTATCCTCACACATAACACACATAACTTATTTTGCCCGACACTTTTTTCAATGAACTCAGTTCTGGAGAGTCACCCTTGAAGACACTTATTCATCCAACTGCTGTAATACATCCTGATGCGGAACTCCACTCAACGGTGCAAGTCGGTGCTTATGCTGTGATTGGAGCGAATGTTAAAGTCGGACCGGAAACTGTAATTGGCGCTCATGCAATTTTAGATGGTCTTTGTGAAATTGGGGCGGGAAATCATATTTTTCCTGGTGCTGTTATTGGTATGGAACCCCAGGATCTCAAGTATGTGGGAGAACCTACTTGGGTAAAAATTGGTGATAATAATGCTATTCGTGAGTATGTAACTATTAACCGCGCTACTGGCCGGGGTGAAGCGACGATCATCGGTAACGGGAATTTACTGATGGCTTATGTTCATGTTGGACATAATTGCGTGATTGAGGACTCAGTGGTTATTGCTAATTCTGTGGCTTTAGCTGGTCATGTGTATATTGAGTCTAGAGCGAGGTTAAGCGGGGTTTTAGGTGTTCATCAGTTTGTACATATCGGTGGTATGTCTATGATTGGTGGGATGACTCGCATTGATCGAGATGTTCCTCCTTATATGTTGGTTGAGGGCAATCCATCACGGGTGCGATCGCTCAATTTGGTGGGGCTAAAACGCTCAGGAATGCCCGCTAAGGAGTTTCAACTTCTGAAAAAAGCTTTTCGCATTCTCTACCGTTCTGATTTGCTGTTTAAAGAGGCTTTGGCAGAGTTGGAATTGTTGGGAGATACCGCACAGTTGGAACATCTACGCCGTTTTCTGCTATTGGCGCAAATGCCTGGAAGACGCGGTTTAATTCCCGGAAAGGGTAAAATTTCTGCAAGTGATGCGTCGTGATTTATGAGTGATGAATGATGAATCACGCCTATATTCATCATTCATTTTTAGGAGAGGGAACAGGGAACAGGGAACAGGGAACAGGTAAGAGAAAAAAGATATTACAAGCAATTAGCCGGTCATGATCTAAAATCTAAAATCTAAAATCTAAAATCTAAAATCTAAAATTCAAATGCGGATATTTATCAGCACTGGGGAAGTTTCTGGAGATTTACAAGGGGCGTTGTTAATTAAGGCGCTGCAAAATCAAGCTCAAGCTTTGGGGTTAAATTTAGACATTGTGGCCTTGGGTGGTGAGAAGATGGCCGCAGCAGGAGCGACAATTTTAGGGGATACTAGCGGTATTGGTTCGATGGGTATAATTGAAGCTTTGCCGTATTTTATTCCTACTATTCAGGTACAAAAAAGGGCGATCGCTTATCTACAAAAAAATCCACCTGATATCATAGTTTTGATTGATTATATGACTCCTAATATCGGGATTGGGAGTTATATGAATGAACATTTTCCCGATGTTCCTGTGGTGTATTACATCGCGCCTCAAGAATGGGTGTGGTCGATGAGTTTGGAGAGAACAAAAAGAATTGTTAGTTTTACGGATAAGCTATTAGCAATTTTCCCAGAAGAAGCTCGTTATTATCAAGAAAAAGGGGCTAAAGTTAATTGGGTGGGTCATCCTTTAGTTGATAAAATGGCTAATGCACCGAGTAGAAAAGATGCGCGGGAAATGTTAGGAATTAAAGAGGAAGAAATAGCGATCGCTCTTTTACCTGCTTCCCGTAGTCAAGAATTAAAATATCTCTTACCTGTCATTTTTCAAGCTGCTCAAAATATTCAATCTAAGTTACCAACGGCGCGGTTTTTTATTCCTTTATCTTTGGAAAAATTTAGAGATAAAATTGCCAAAGCTATTCAAAATTATGGGTTAAAAGCAACAATATTATCTGGTAAACAACAGGAAATTTTTGCTGCTGTGGATTTTGCAATTACTAAATCTGGAACAGCCAATTTAGAGTTAGCTTTAGCTAATGTTCCCCAGGTAGTAGTTTACAGTCTTAGTCCTTTTACTGCTTGGGTTGCGCGGAATATTCTTAAAGGTTCGATTCCCTTTGCTTCACCTGTAAATTTAGTTTTGATGCGAGAAATTGTTCCAGAATTTTTACAGGAAAAAGCAACAGCAGAGAATATTACTCAAGCTGCAATGGAATTATTATTAAATAGTGAAAAGCGGGAAAAAACCTTATTAGATTATCAAGAAATGCGGCAATGTTTAGGAGATTTGGGAGTGTGCGATCGCGCTGCTAAGGAAATTTTAGAAATGCGGTAATTGGTAATTGGTAATTGGTAATTGGTAATTGGTAATTGGTGATAATATATATTTTATTGTTACCTATTCCCTATTGCCTATTCCCTGCCTCCACGGAAAATTTATAAATCAAATCGGAACACTATAACTAATCAATTCAATGATGAAAAAAAGACCCATAGCAGTTGATTTATTTGCAGGTGCAGGAGGAATGACCCTTGGTTTTGAACAAGCTGGTTTTGATGTCCTTGCTGCTGTAGAATTAGATCCTATACATTGTGTAATTCATAAATTTAATTTTCCTTTTTGGAAAGTGTTATGTAAAAGTGTAGAAGATACCACAGGTTTAGAAATTAGAAATAGTAGCGAAATTGAAAATCAAGAAATTGATGTTGTTTTTGGTGGTCCACCCTGTCAAGGGTTTTCATTAATTGGTAAACGGTCTTTTGATGACCCCAGAAATTCCTTAGTTTTTCATTTTATTAGGTTGGTGTTAGAATTACAACCGAAATATTTGGTGATGGAAAATGTCAAAGGAATGACGGTAGGTAAACATAAAGAATTTATTGCCGAAATTATTGATAAGTTTGAAAATAACGGTTACAAAGTTAATCATAATTATCAAGTTTTAAATGCTGCTAATTACGGAGTACCCCAAAATCGAGAAAGATTGTTTTTGTTAGGTTGTCGTCGAGATTTAGAATTACCAAATTATCCTGATAAAAGCACCCATCCAGCTAAATTAAATACTAAATCAAATACTAAATCAAATACTAAATCAAAAAAAGCTATGAAACTACCTGCAACCCCTACCGTATGGGAAGCATTGCAAGATTTACCAACCATAGAAAATTACCCAGAATTATTACAACAAGATTGGGTTTTAGCTGAATTTGGTAAACCCAGTAAATACGGTAAGAAAATGCGTAATCTGTGCATTGCTAACAATAATTATTCCTATTCCCGTAAATTTGATCATCACATTTTAACATCGAGTTTGAGAACAAAACATAGTCCTGAATCTATTGAAAGATTTGCGTCAACTCCTCATGGTAAAAATGAACCAATTAGCCGTTTTTATAAACTAGATCCTGACGGTTTATGTAATACATTAAGAGCAGGAACAGCGAGTAATAAAGGTGCTTTTACTTCTCCTCGTCCTATACATCCATTTGTACCAAGATGTATTACTGTCAGGGAAGCTGCACGTTTACATTCCTTTCCTGACTGGTTTAGATTTCATCCTACCAAATGGCATGGTTTTAGACAAATTGGTAATTCTGTTCCTCCACTTTTAGCGCAAGCGGTTGCGGCGGAAATTATTAAGGTTTTAAATGTCGAAGTTTCTCAAAATACAAAGATAAAAAGTTTGGGAGATGAGAAGTTATTAATTTTGAATATGTCACAAGCTGCAAAACATTTTAATGTGAGTTCAAATATTATTGAACCAAGGGTAAGGAAAAAGCAGGAGAAATTAACAACAAGTTGCTAATATCATTTTACTTTGAAGATGCACATAATACGAAAACTCCCAAATCTTGATATATCTTGATTTGAAGTTTTGCGATTATGTGCAAGCTCAATGAAAATTGATATAAACTATAATTAGCAGTTATTGGGAACAAAAATCATGACTGTAACCAAATCTTTATCACTAACACTAGAACAGTTTCTCAAACTACCAGAAACTAAACCACCAAATGAATATATCAACGGCGAAATCATCCAAAAACCCATGCCAAAAACTCGCCATTCTCGACTTCAAGGTAAAATTATTAATACCGTAAATCAAGTCACAGAACTAAATAAAATTGCTTATGCTTTTCCAGAGTTAAGGTGTACATTTGCTGGTAGATCAATTATTCCAGATATAGCCATTATTCGCTGGGAAAATATCGCCTTTGATGATAATGGTGAAGTTGTAGATGATGTTGTAATTGCACCAGATTGGACTATAGAAATTTTGTCTCCAGAACAAAGTTATAATAGAGTGACTGGCAATATTTTACATTGTATTAAATATGGTTGTCAATTGGGATGGTTAATTGACCCAGATGATCGATCAATTTTGATTTTTCAACCTCAAAAAGAACCAGAATTAAAATACGGAAAAGATGATTTAATTATCTTGCCGGGAATAGAATTAAATTTAACAGTAGAAGAATAAAACTTGCTTGTTTTGCTTCTTGTTCTGCTATTTGTTTCGCTTCAATCGCTCTACTAAACTCTGGAGAAAAGGAAAAATTCACTAAAGATACATCATCTACAATTACACCATAAGGTTCTAAACGACTTTTTAAATTTGCGTCGATTTCTTGTTTTAATTCTGTACGTTTTGTGATTATTTCTTCAGCAGTTTTTTTAGCTGTAGCTGCTTTCAAAACTTCGGAAACTGCGGGTGTCATAATCCCATTAATAATTAATTGCTCATCTCCCACTTGTTGAAAAACTCGGTTCACTTTTAACGGATCAATGTGCCAGTTGACTGCTAATTCTGTGGTAATTGTTTGCAAATCTTTAGAAGCAGCACCAGCATTAAAACTATTTTGTTGCACGCGAACATTGAGCTTTTTAACTGTTGTGACAATGGGAATGATTGGGTGTAATCCTTCATCTAAAACTGTATCTTGCACCTTTCCAAACTGCATCAAAACACCCCTTTCACCAGCATTGACAATAGCAAAAGGACGCAGCATCATTGCTAAAAACAAGAATAATAATCCTCCTCCTAAATAAAATACAATTTGCGAATTGTGAAGGACATTGATGTTATTATTTCTCATGGCTGTATGTTCCTTAACTCAACTGTATCTGAGAGTAGCTATCAGATAAAAAAAATCAAGATTTATACAAAAAAATTAGCAAAAATTTACATAGGGTTGAATGTTTAGTCTATATATATATAAGATACAAAATTAAAAGTAGGCATTTCGGAAAATCAAGATTTTGATCACAATTGAAATAGACAAACAATATGCAAATTCAACAAATTCATCCTTGGCCATCTAGCGTTGAAGAAGCGACGGAAATTCAAGAAACTTTACGAAATCAAGTTATTACTACAGATCAACTCAACACACCTATTCAATATGTTGCTGGTGTGGATATGGGTTTTCTGGAAGATGGTACAATGTGCCGTGCAGCGGTAGCAGTGCTAAGTTTTCCTGACTTGAAAGTTGTGGAAACAAGCCTAGTATACCGTCCTACAACGTTTCCTTATATACCTGGATTTTTATCTTTTCGGGAAATACCCGCTATTCTTGATGCCTTAGAAAAAATTAAAAATATACCTAATATAATATTGTGTGATGGTCAAGGAATTGCTCATCCTCGCAGATTTGGAATAGCTTGCCATTTAGGTGTTTTAGTGGATATACCAACTATAGGTGTAGCAAAATCCCTACTTGTTGGTAAGTATGAAGAACTACCAGCAGCTAAAGGGAGTTGGCAGCCATTAATACATAAAAATGAAACAGTAGGCGCAGTTTTACGGACTCGTACTGGAGTTAAACCTTTGTATATCTCCAGTGGCCATCGTATCAGCCTACCTACAGCAATTGACTATGTATTACGGTGTACATCTAAATATCGTTTGCCAGAAACTACACGCATTGCTGATAAACTAGCATCAAACAGATAAAGTATAAAAAGTATAAATGGTGAAGATAATCATTCTTTAATTTTGATTTTCAAGACTTGCTAAATTGCTACCAATCATGTTAGGAATCCCACAGCATAAAGTTGAATCCATTAAATGTATTAAAGTTATCTAAAAATCATGAATGTACTAACTTTACAGTGGCAAGAAGCAGGTCAAAATAAAACTCAACAAATTTATGAAAAACATAACAGTAAAAACGCTGGTACTTGTCGCATTGGACGTGATCCAGCAAAGTGTGATATTGTTTTAACTCATCCGACAGTATCCGGTTTACACATTGAGATATTTTTTAATTCTCAGCAACAACGTTTTTATATTAGAAATTTACGTGAACCAAACCCCCCACAAATAGATGGTAAATCTTTAGTTAAAGGGGAAATAGCTTTAAATGAAAAAAGCATTATTTATTTAGGACAACAACAACTACAAGTTACGGCAATTTCTGTTAGTAGTATTCCTTCTACGATCATAGTCCAACCACCAAAACAACCCGTACATCACCACCATAAACCATCTATTCCAACACAACCAAATTCGGTGTATGGTTTAGACTGTCCTAAATGTCATAAAGTTTCCCCACCAGAAAATTTACAAATAGGTTGTCCTTGGTGTGGTACATCTTTAGCTGCTGCTGTTAGTGTAATTATTGGGTGATTGGTGATTGGTGACAGGTGACAGGTGACAGGTGACAGAAAAGAGGGAGCATCCCAAATATGTAAATTAATTTTGATCTAACGGAAAAAATGATCTAAGGTCTTGATATGATTGAACCGCAAAGGACGCAAAGGACACAAAGGTAAGAGAGTTTCAGAGATTTTTTGGTGTTGCTGCGGTTATTGTTTCAAAATTGGGATGCTCCCCAGAAAATAGGGAATAGGAAAATCAGGAAAATAACTAATAACTAATAACTAATAACTAATGACTAATAACTAATAACTAATAACTAATGACTAATTTACAAATTCAATTAAGTTGGGAAGATCCCACAACGGGAGAACGAAGAGAACCTAAATTAAATCTACCGATTGCTTTTGGTAGAGAATTTGCGAAATTACCTACAGCAATTAGAGGTCAGCGTGTTTCGCGGATGTTGTTAAATAGTAATGAAGTTTCTCGTTATCATGCTTTAATTGATTGGGAACAGGATTGGGAACAAAATCATTTTGTAGTTATTGATCAAAATAGTGCTAATGGTGTTTTTGTCAATGGTCAAAAACAAACTCGCTGTCAGTTAGCTAATGGTGATACTTTGCAAATTGGACCTTATATTATTACTGTCCAGTTTGGATTAAATACTGTTATTCCTACACCTAATAATCCTTCTACTATTCAATTTAATCCTAATACTAATCTTCCAGATCCTAACATATCTCCTGTTCGTCCAGTTACGCCTTTAGGTAGTAATTTTCCACCTTCAGAATTTCAGAATCACAAAGTTGATTTACAAGCTATTCATGCTACTGGTTTACCTGTTGATGAATGTGATTATTTAGCAGTTGGTGCTGGTTTGGGTAGTTTTATTTGGGTTGATTTATTAAGAATTAGTGGTGTTAAATCTGAAAAAATTATTGCTGTAGGATTAGAAAAAGAACCCTATGCACGTTATAAGAGATTATGTTTAAATTCTCAAATTCCTTTACATGAAAGATTGCGTTCTAATTCTGATTCTTGTCCTGATAATATTTGGGGATGGCCTAGTTATGCTTTGCGAGAATCTTGGCATGATTTAACAAAAGGTCAGATAAATTCAGCTTTTAAATATTTATGGCAGGTTTTTAATGAACCAACTTTTGCAGAAACTTATACTCCCCGTGCAGGTAATGTTTTTGATTCTATAGATCGGGAAGCTAAACGTATTGGTTGGGATAAAATTTATCGTTATGGTAGAGTGAGAGCTATTAGAAAAACGGAAGATGGTAGATATTGTGTTGCTTATTCTCGTGGTCCGGGAAATTATGCTTTTTTAGTTTGTCGTTATTTACATTTAGCTACAGGATATCCAGCTATTCAATTTTTACCAGATTTACAAGCATATCGGGAAAAATATCAGGATTTTAAGTCTGTAGTTAATGCCTATGAAGACCATAATCATGTCTATGAACAGTTAGAAAAACAAGGTGGTACTGTTTTAATTAGAGGACGGGGTATTGTAGCTTCACGAATTTTACAACGTATTTATGAGGTGAGAAAACAAAATAGAAATATTACAGTTTTACATTTAATGCGATCGCCTAAACCCCAAGGGAATAAATTTGAAAAAGCCCAACGTCCTGTTAAAAATCACTATGAGTTTCAACCTTTTAACTGGCCAAAAGCTTGTTGGGGTGGTGAACTACGAGTCATGTTAGAAAAAGCCACCCCAGAAGAACGTCAAAGGTTATTATCTGACTGGGGAGGAACTACTACCGCAGATCGTGGAGACTGGCAAAGAATCACAGAAGCAGGTATTAAAGAAGGTTGGTATCAAATTACTTTTGGTCAAGTTGTGAGTGTGGAAAGAGATGCCCAAAACCACACTATTACCCATATTCAAGAAAAAGGTTTTGGGGAAATGAAATTAACTGCTGATTTTATTATTGATGCTACCGGACTTGATGCCAAAGTTAAAACTAATCCCTTATTAGAAGATTTAGTTGAACATTACAAATTACCTTTAAATCATTTAGAAAGATTGGTAGTAGCCAACAATTTTGAATTAGTAGAAATGCGAAATACTAAAGGTCAAATGTATGTAGCAGGGGCAATAACTTTAGGTGGACACTATGCAGCAGTTGATAGTTTTTTAGGTTTGCAATATGCGGCGTTAGTTGCTGTAGATGGGATGTATATTGCCCGTGCGCCTGGTGTTAAAAAGTTAAATACTTTTAGCTCTTTAAATCAGTGGATCAAATGGGTTTTTAATCAAGCACCATGATAGGTGACAGGTGACAGGTGACAGTTAAGAGTTTTTACCAATTACCCATTACCAATCACCTATTACCAATCTATTCAGATGCTAATCGCAAAGCAGGATAGGGGAAAAGATTTTTAAATCCTGCAAGACGTTCTTGGAATGTTTCTTGAGAATGATTCCACAGAGTTTCATAATAAAAGAAAACCACACCTAATCCTTGTCTTTGGGCATTTCTGACTTGCTCTGTAATTTGTCGCATGGGTACGGGGCTAGTTCTTAAACCTGCCATAATTCCTACTCCAGTCGGAATTAGTTGTTGTACTTCTTGCATTTCTGGACGGACAATTTTAGCAGCGAAACTGTTTAAATCAGAACGATAAACTTGTACAATTAGTTCATCTACGATGTTTAATCTCACCCAATTTAACCAATCTTGCAGTTGCAGTTTGTAAGCAAAATCGTAGTAATTCGGTGAAACTGAAAAAATTACTTTTGGTTTAATTTCTTTAATTCTTTGGTTGAGTCTCACCATGAAATCTGTGATTTTATCTGCCCTCCATTTTACCCATTCTGGATCTTGAGAATCTGCTGGGGGATCTTTTTCCATTTCTTGGCGATATAAATCAACTGTATATTGGTCGTAACCAAATTCATGGGGTAAACTTGTATGATCATCAAACTGGATACCATCAATATCATAATTTGATGTTAGTTCTACCAAAAGATCGGTAATAAATTGTTGTACTTCTGGATGAAAGGGATTTAACCATGCCACTTCACCGGCTGCACTAACAGAAGTTTCGCTACCATCCCGCTTTTTTGTTAACCATTCTGGTTTATTTAATGCTAGTTCTGAAGTTTGGGGAGTCATAAAACCAAATTCAAACCAGGGAACTACAAGTAAATTTTGACGATGGGCTTGATTAATTACATCGGCAAGAATATCATGGCCATCTGAACCACGAAATACAAAAGGTTGAATTTCTAAATCTTTGGCTATCTTGCTGGGGTACATCACATAACCAGAATTCCACACTACGGGATAAATAGTATTGAAGTTGAGGCGACGTAGTTTTGTCACAGCATCGTTAACTTTGGCACGATCCTTAAATATATCCAAATCATTGTTAGTGATCCATACACCGCGGATTTCTTGACGTGGTATCTGGGCGTTAACAGGTGTAAAGGTATTTGTTAATAAGACTGTGACAAAAGAAATTAAAAACAAAAAGGGAAACAACCTTTTAAAAAATTTGTGATGCCAATTCATTGGTTTTAAATTCATGGTTTTTATATGTTGCCGATCTGAAGAAAAAAAATTGAATTTCACTCTTGGGGCAGAGGTTTGAATTAACCATTTATGCAGCAGTCTAAAATTGTGAAGTAATTTATGATTCATATTTTCTGAGGGTGTGCAAAATGTAAGTATTCAGCTATCAGCAATCAGGAAACAGCTAATAGACAGGATTCAGAGGTTTTAAGTTCAGGTTAATTTCAGTAATGTTATTTATCTGCATTTGTGTCTTTTCATTCTTTATATTTCATATTTCAGGTACTGACGGAAGCCGACGGTTGATTGCTTACGTTTTTGACGTAAATACTTCAAATTAGTGCCTGGTTTAACGGTTCTAATTTAAGATTTTGGATTTTGGGTTCTAACTTTGTGCATAAAAGATAAAAAATATACCATACAATAGTGTAATAATGTCTAGAATATTGTAGAGATATCAATTACATTCTTGTTTAAGATGCAAACTGTAAAACCTTCCTCCTCAATGCTGTCTATTACGCCAAAACTATGTCAACCTTTAAAAATTGTCGCTTTGGGGGATAGTTTAGTATATGGATATGGGGACCATGAAAAAGGTGGTTGGGTAGAACAATTAAGACGCTGGTGGATGTTACCGGATAGTGTGGGTCATGTGCTTTATAATTTGGGGGTTAGGGGCGATCGCACTCAGCAAGTCTCACAACGGTTAGAAGTAGAATTTCGTCACCGGGGAGAAATTAGAAACCGAGTTCCTGATTTAATTATCCTCTCTGTTGGCGTTAACGACTCACCCCGTTTAGGTCGTCCCACTGGGAAAAATTATACAGATTTTGCGGAATTTGAAACAGCGATCGCCACATTATTAGATCAAGCACAACAACTTTGTCCAGTCCTCTTTGTCGGTATGGTCCCGGTTGATGAAGCCAAAATGCCTTTTCTCGATTGTTTATACTACAATCATGCTGATCAATACCGCTACAAAGAAGCTACCCGTCAAGCTTGTGAACAAAGAAAAATTCCCTATTTGGATATTTTTGATCAATGGATGTCACATAATGAAACTTGGAGAAGTCAACGCATGACAGCAGATGGACTTCACCCCAACACTCTTGGTTATCAGGACTTATTAGAAGCTGTCCTCAACTGGTCTGAACTATCTCAATATCATTGTCAAGTAGATTATCAACTTAAACTATAGTATGTAAGAATTCAGGAGTCAGGAGTCAGGAGTCAGGAGAAATATATATATATATCGTGTTCCCTGTTCCCTGTTCCCTGTTCCCTGTTCCCTATTCCCTATTTACCATTTTTAATTTTTAATTTTTAATTTTTAATTGTTATGACTCCCACTTTATTTGGTCGGTGGCAAACTCGATTATTATTATTAGCAACTGTTGGTGTATTAGTATCCATACCTTTTGCTTTAGGGTTAATAGGTTCTGGTGCGAATATAGTTTATTTCTTTATACTTGCTTATGTTGCTATTTTTGGTTTAGTTTGGGATGTTGTTTATAATTATCTGCAAAAGTCTCGCTGGGATAGAGACTGGCCAGCAGCTTATCAATTTTTTGCAGGTATGTGGGAAATGATATTTGTTTTTTGTGGAGTAAAGATTTTTGGGTTTTTACCTATACCTATACCAAAAGAGGAATTATCAATAGGGGCGTTTTTATTACATTATTCTGTAGTTTGGTTGGCGGTTTTTATGAGTTCGCAAAGTTTAATGAGAATTATTTTTCCCCGTTGGCGTTTTCGTGGTGGACAGTGGTTATAAAAGACAGAGTTTTTTTCACGCAGAGGCGCAGAGGAGTACGCAAAGTTTAATGGTTAAATGTTTATGTGGGTTATCTAAAATTTGATCTTCTAGATTATGATGGGAAATAAAGTTTCTAATGACTCATATTACAACACAACTTTTAAAGCTTGCTCGATAATATTTACATATTCCTCTACTTTATACATCCGATAGGCAATTTGATCAATTTGATTTCTGATTTCTATTTGTCTGAGTAAAACTGTTTCTAAATCTGCTCTACCTACTTCCTGTGTAACTCTATTTGCAATCACTTCTAAAGTACGAAGATTACTAAATCTATCTTGATCATATCTCTTAACTTTAATGACATCAAAAGCAATATTCACTAAGTTTCCTATTTCCCGTGATAATTTTTGTTTGCGACGGAAAGAAGCATCAAATTCAGTTAAATAAATTAATCTTGCTAACAGATATCTCCGTAAATAAGAATTACGAATATTCACGTTAGCTATTTCTATCCATTCTCTATCCCCTTCTTTCCAATCTTCATCATCGGTAATTTCTCCCCACATTATATATCCATTTGCAGTTGGTTCAATTTTTAATGATAATAAATGTCCTTCTGCATTTGCATTAGCACTTTCCCATTCAATATCAATAGCATAATCACCTGTTAATTGATGATATTCATTTAACGATACTTCTTTACTGGGAATTTTCCCAGCTTTAGCTTCATAAGTCGTGATAATTTGATAGCGATTTTGCCATATTTCATGCGCTTCACGACTTAATTTTATTAATTCTTGATAATCAGAATTTGTGTCATCATTAAATGGGAGAATTGGTAAATCACCAACTTGATTTTCAAAATATTCAAACATTCCTTTACCTGTGAGTTTGCCAATTCCACCTAATGCACGATAGCGAAACTCTAAAACTTGGGAATTGATTAAAGCACAGATATAGTAAAGGATATTAACATCAGTATTTGCACATTTGATATAAGCAGCTACATCACTTTTAAAACCAAAAATTCCCTGTTCATCAACAAAAAACTTATTAGAATTTGCACGACGGGGAAAGAGAATTTTTGCATCTCTCATTCCGTAACGTGGCCGATGCAAATGAAACCACTCATAACTACTGGTTTTATTTCTATAAACATCTCTGCTTTCTAATTCTGAACGATTTTCCTGTAAATAGGTTTTGACAGACTGTGGTAATTCTTCCCATTCTGTTTGATGAGTATAGTACAAAATTTGTGTATCTGGTGGTTCACAACCATAGGAATTAATATCAGAAATCGCAACTCTTTGTAAATAATATTCATCAGGAAATCTTTGTTTAAATTCACCTTCAAAAATAGAATCACGACCTGTAGTAATACCTTCTGTATAACGTACCCAGTCTATATCTCTTAATTTAGTACCCGATTTATCAATTTTCTCAAAAATATGATTATAGGGTGAAATTTGCCAACGATTATCATTTAAACTAGATTGGGTAATATCTACCTGGGTTACACCATCAATTAAACTTAAACAATTATCATCATTCTTAAAAGTATTTTTCACAATATCCAAATCCAGAACATAAAAAGTAGTAAAAGTATCTTCTGGTTGAGGATTTTTCCTTTGCAATTGCATAATACAGGTAGCAATTCCCGCTTGAAAAACTTGATGTCCTAAAAAATCAATAATGTTAACTATCTTCGTATTTTTACAAATAAATTCTCGTAAACTTCTAGATTTATCACCTTGAATAAAAGAACGAGAAATGATAAAACTTAAATAACCATCTTCCTGTAAAATATCAAAACCCCGACGGAAGAAATAAAATAAAATATCTGTTTTATCAGTATAAATATCAGAATAGGCAAATTTTAACCATTTTAATTCCAATGCACCTCTACCAAAGGTAGCATCAACATTAAAATAAGGAGGATTACCAATTATTGCAGAAAATCCTCTTGCTGATTTTGGTAATCTAGGATCAAAAATATGAGGAAATTCCAATTCCCAATTAAATGGTTTTTTTAGTACAACTTCCTCAACCGCAGTTGATAAAATCATTAATTCAGATTTTACCCTTGCTAATTCTCCTGAAGTCCAATTTTTTAAACAATTTTCTAAAAAATTTTCTAAACTTTGTTCTGAATGATTTTCTTGTATGATTAACTTTCTAATTTCTTCTATCTCGTTATCTTCAGCATCTCGATTTTTAATTAAATTAACTACCGAATTGATACTTTCATCACTAGCAAAAAAAGCAGTTAACACAGGATTAATTTCTTGATTAATTGCGGTAATTCTAGTTTCTAAATTACTCACAGCTTGATTTCTTTCAATTTCTGTTTGGGTAGTATCTCTAGCAATTTTAGCCAAATCTGCGACTATTGCTAATTGTGTTTCAAAAGGTTGTAAATTAGCAGGACTATACACTAAACTATCACCAACACGAATATTTAAAGTTAGTGCAGGGAGATGGGAATAAATAGAACCATTGCGTCTACCATATTCACCGGGACGCGCACGTAATAACCTAGTCCATAATGATAATTTTGCTAATAAAACCGCTTGGGGATCTCGATCTACTCCATGCAGCATTTTTACTAAAATTTGTTCTTCAGGATTAATAATTGGTTGGGGTGCTACATGACTAAATAAATCAAAATTTGTGGGAATTTTGGCATTTTGACAAGCTAGATTATAACGTTTAATTTCTGTTAATAAATAATCAAATGCACCTAATAAAAATGAACCAGAACCACAAGCAGGATCAAGCACTGTAATTTCTAAAACCGATGCTGCTACTAAATAAGCTTGTTGTAATTCCCCTGCTGCTAGTAATTCAATTGCTTGATCAATTTTCGGTTTTACTAAAGGTTGTAAAGTTTGCTGAACAATCCGACGGACTATATAATTAGGAGTATAGAAAATACCTTCTTTTTTGCGAGTTTTTTGATTTTCTAATATTTGAATAATATCATTTTCTAAAATTAATTGATGATCCAAAAATTGTTCATAAGCAGTACCTAAAATATCCTGGGTTAAAGTTGTAAAATCATAGTTATAAATTGAACGATAATTAGCCAATGTTCCTGTAATGGGATAAAGTATTCCCTGTTGGGGAACAGCATTAATCACAATAATTGATTCTAAATATTCAACATCAATAATTAATTCATCAATCCAGGAAGGTTGAAATAATTCAGTATTATATCCCACCCATGTATGACGAAAAGCACGCCTTAATTCTTCAATAAAAGGTAAATCAGGAAAAGTTTGCTGCCAGTTGTAATAAACTATACCCAAATAATTAAATGGCATTTCTCGGCTAAAGGTTTCTAAAAGTCTAATTAAGAGAAATCGATTCAGAATAATTTGGGCAGCTTCACGAATTTGATCTAAACTTAAATCAGGGTGAGATTTTTTAATACCATTAGCAATAATAATTCGCCAAATTTTTAAATCTGCTAGAAATTTAGCACCTAATTCTTCTCTAGATTTTTCACTATAAAAAGCTTCTAACCGATTACTAGATAAATTTTCCCGGACTAAACAATTGTATAATGTACTAATCAATTCAGGATCATTTTTCAGATCCTCCATTGTAAAAGACCAAAAAGGTTTGCGATCCTGTAATCTTAAAATATGCCATTCTCGAAAGTTAGATAAAATAATCCAAAGAACAGGCTCTTGTGTACGAATATCTAAACTATAATTTCTGATATAATCTAATACTTGCTTTTCATTAGCTTCCCAGATATTTTTATCCCATAAACTTTTAGCTTCAAACAGCAATTTAGGATGTTTTCCGATTTCATTACGCAGCAAATAATCCACCCATGTCGTAGTACCAATTAAACTACGAATTGCACCTTCTAAAGTCCGGTATTCTGAAGTATAACCGAGAGCATCTAAAACAGGTACAATGAGACTATCTTTAGTATTTTCTTCTGGTTTACCACTACGTGGTGAACCTAACATAGTTTCTGCGGTTGTAATTAACTGAGTAATATTTTCGCGGAATTGTGATAGTGACATTTACTTACTCATTCATGAATCATCATCTATGATACCTAGTTTTTTATCCTTTTGATGAGGCATAAAAAAAATTTACATATAAGTGGAATAATACAAAAATCACAAAAAAATCTCCCTCAAACCTTCTTTTCTTCCTCTTCTTCACTTCCATTCCTTCGTGTCCTTCGTGTCTTCGTGGTTCATTCCTTTGCTCCTTTGCCACTTTGCGCGAAACAAAACCATAAAAAAAACCGCCTATTCCTGTAAAAAACAACAACAAAATAAGCGGCTTTACCAAAAATTTAAACCTAAAAATTAATTATTAGCAGCAGCTAATTCTGCTAAACGTTCCTGTTGATCTTGAGAAATACAAGATTGAATCAAAGTTTCTATATCACCTTCTAAAACAGGACTCAAAGTGAAATTCTGTCCCAAACGATGATCAGTCACCCGACTATCTTTATAGTTGTAAGTGCGGATTTTTTCTGAACGAGAACCAGTACCAACTTGCGATCGCCTCATCGAAGTTACAGCTTCCTGTTGTTCCCGCAACTTCATTTCATAGAGTTTCGCCCGCAAAATTTGCATCGCCCGTTCCTTGTTCTGTAACTGACTCCGTTCTTCAGTACAGAAAATGCGGATACCAGTCGGTTTGTGCATCAAGTCAACCGCCGTTTCCACCTTGTTCACGTTTTGTCCACCCGCACCACCAGAACGCGCAGTAGTCATTTCAATATCTTTCGGGTCAATATGCACCTCTACATCATCCACTTCTGGCATAATAGCCACCGTAGCTGTAGAAGTATGTACCCTACCCCCCGCCTCCGTAGCAGGAACACGCTGCACACGATGAACACCAGCTTCAAACTTCAGCTTACTGTAAACACTATCGCCTTGAATTTCCAGAATTACTTCCTTGAAACCGCCCATCTCACCCAGAGACTCGCTGACTAGCTTCACTCTCCAACCTTGAGTATCAGCATAGCGGGAATACATTCTCAGCAGATCACCAGCCCAAATACTAGCTTCATCACCACCAGTCCCAGCGCGAATTTCCAACATGATGTTTTTATCATCATTCGGATCACGAGGTAGCAGCAATATCTTCAACCTGTCTTCCAGATGTTCTATCTTATCTTCTAATTCCTTCACCTCAAAAGCTGCCATTTCTTGCAACTCTGGATCACCATTAGACTCTTTAAGAATTTGACGCGCCCCAATTAATTCTTCCTGGGCAGTTTTCCAAGTTTCGTAAGTATTAACAACCTCTTCTAAAGAAGAACGAGACTTAGCAATTTTTTGATACTCATCAGGATTTTTCGCTGTATCCGGGTCAGCCAAACGGCGAGTTAATTCATGAAAAGTTTGTTCAACAGATTTAAGTTTCTCCAGTAAATATGATTCTGCCATAACGACTTCACAAGCTCCTAAAAAATAACAAGTTGGCTCAAGCATAAAATGACAAGTGACCCCACAACCATGCAGGGTCCTTGTAGTGCGGGCATCTTGCCAGCACAAGCTATAGCCAACCAGCTACTTTTTCTTTTTACCGCCTTGTTCGCCAGACATACCATACTTGCGGAGGAAGCGTTCCACACGACCCTCAGCGTCAATAATTTTCTGAGTACCAGTGTAATAGGGGTGGTTTCCAGACCAAACATCTACGTGCAATTCCGGTTTTGTAGAACCAACAGTCATCACAACTTGACCGTTACAGTAGACCTTAGCCTCTGGATACCACTGGGGATGAATATCAGGTTTAGCCATTTTTCCTTTTGTGGTGTTTCTCTATCAAAATTATAACTTTCAAACTTTGGTAACTAAGAGAATTTTAGATTTTAGATTCAACATCAAAACGCAATTAAAACCATTGATTCAGTAACCCAAATTGCTAGTGATAGTCTTCAGAGGACAGCAGGGAAGAATAACCAAGAAAAACAGGACTTACAGAAAATCTCTCTAAACCTTCTTTCCTTCGTGTACTTCGCTTCTTCGTGGTTCATTCTTTCGTGACTTGTACACAAATCAGAAAAAATTCATTCTCAACTCTAAAACTCCCAACTAGCAACTTACATTAACAGAAAACCATCTGCTTTTATCTGCGTCCATCTGCGTTGAAAATTCAAAATCCAAAATCCAAAATCCAAAATCCAAAATTGATTAACGTTTGGAGTATTGAGGAGCTTTACGAGCTTTGTGTAAACCGTATTTTTTCCGTTCCTTAGCTCGTGGATCACGAGTTAAATAACCTTCAATTTTCAAAGGTGAACGATTATCAGGATCTAATTGACACAAAGCACGAGCGACACCCAAGCGAATAGAGTCAGCTTGACCAGTTAAACCACCGCCTTCAGCTTTTACTAAAATGTCATATTCGCTTTCTAGTCCCAAAGTCTCTAAAGGTGCTTTGATCGCTCCTAAGTAGTTGGCATTGAATTGGAAGTATAATTCTCCATCTTTGCCGTTAACGGTAAATTTACCTTCACCGGGAACTAAACGTACTTGTGCCACTGCGGACTTACGGCGGCCAGTACCCCAGTACACAGCGCGACCGCTATTAGCTTCTGCTACTGTTGCCATTATTAATTTTCTCCAGGAATTGTGTTAACAATCAGTTCTTTGGGTTTTTGTGCTGCGTGGGGATGGGTAGGACCAGCGTAAACTTTCAACTTTGTAAATAGTTGTTTACCCAAGCTGTTTTTAGGTAACATCCCTTTCACAGCGTGTTCTAAAATCCGTTCTGGTAAACGTTGTTGCAATTTAGCAAAGGTTTCTGTTTTCATTCCACCAGGACGGCCAGAATGACGACGGTAAACTTTTTGAGTGCGTTTTTTACCGGTAACGGCTACTTTTTCAGCGTTGATGACAACAACGAAATCACCAGTGTCTAAGTGGGGTGTATATTCGGCTTTTCTTTTGCCTCTGAGAACCATAGCAATTTCGCTTGCTAGTCTACCCAGGCGTTTATCGGTGGCATCTACTACATACCACTCGCGCTCAAGTTTTTCTTGAGGAGGAAGGTAAGTTTTACTACTCATTGTTATTTTTCCTTTGTCGGTTTTGAGTGGTCAGTAATCAGCTTTCAGTAATCAGCTTTCAGCTTTCAGCTTTCAGTAATCAGTAATCAGCAATTAGTTGTAAGTTTTACTAATAACTAATGACTAATGACTAATGACTAATAACTAATAACTAATGACCAAACACTAAATATGGTTGGGTGTCGTACCAAATTTCCTGGGGAAAGGGAAAATCAGGATATCCTACCCTTAACAAGCATAAGCCTTGAGGTGGTGCGGCGTATTTCACTTTTTCCCGGTTTTCTGTTTGCCAGATGTTGGTGAAATCTTCGAGCGATCGCACTCCTGATCCCACTTCCACCAGTATTCCTACTAATAACCGCACCATGCCATATAAAAATCCATTGGCCTGAATTTCAATATGGAGTAATGAACCTTTTCGATAACATTCTGCTGCTTGTACTTCCACCCAGGAATGCGATCGCGCTGATCCTGCACGATGAAAAGCCGCTAAATGATGTTTTCCCAGTAGAGGTTTCAGGGCAGCTTGAATTAAATTTTCGTCCAAGGGAGCATAATAATAATGCCAACTGAAGGAGTTCACAAACAAGTTTGGTCGAGCTTCAGTATAGATTGTGTATCTATACCGTCGATACACTGCATTAAAGCGAGCGTGCCAACGGTCATCTACACCCGCCGAAGCCCTGATTAATATATCTGGAGGTAGATAACTGTTCAAAACTGTTGCCCACTTGTGCGCGGGAATAAAACCTGTGGCATCAAAATGGGCGACTTGAGCAGCTGCATGAACTCCGGCATCGGTTCGCCCTGCGCCATGAAGTGTCACGTGATACCCCAGAACAGTAGCTATAGCTGTTTCTATCTCTTCTTGGACTGATCGCTGCGCCTTTTGCCGTTGCCAGCCGTGAAAATTAGTACCTAGATACTGAATGACCAAGGCTACTCGATAAGTTGGTGTTGGCTGGCGGCTTTCTAACATACTGGGTTTGGTAAAAGGCAAGAGGCAAGAGGCAAAAGGCAAGAGGCAAAAGGCAATAGTTCTATAATGTTTAATAGATATCTTTCCTGTTCCCTGTTCCCTGTTCCCTGTTCCCTTTGACTTTAAACTAATTCAATAATCGCCATTTCTGCATTGTCACCGCGACGGGGAACGGTGTGCAGGATGCGAGTATAACCACCTTGGCGGTTAGCATACCGATTAGGTGCTTGCTCAAACAAAGCATGAACCAGTGATTTGTCGTAGATATAACCCAAAGCTTCCCGACGTGCTGCCAAAGAACCATCTTTAGCTAGGGTGATCATCTTTTCAGCTTCACTCCGCAATACTTTAGCACGGATTAAAGTTGTGGTAATACGACCATGACGGATTAGCTCAGTGGTGAGCGATCGCAATAAAGCACGACGCTGGTCTGCGGGTTTACCAAGTTTTTTGACTTTACAACGGTGACGCATAATAATGCACTTGAAATTATTACAAAATAAAATTAGCTTGGTTTAGAACCTCTTTCCTGCGGTAAAGTAATGCCTAAACGACGCTGTAAAGCTTCCACTACTTCTTCCGCCGACTTTTGACCAAAGTTTTTGATTTCCAAGAGGTCTTCTTGGGTATAATCCAGCAAATCTGCCACGGAGTTAACTTGCGCTCGTTTGAGACAGTTATAAGCACGGACAGACAACTGCAATTCTTCAATGGGAATTTGAGCAGTTGGATCGTCTGGGATATCTGAACCCATATCTGTAGGTTCTAAGGAGATATCTTTTAACGGGTTAAATAAATCTACCAAAATTCCCGCCGCTGAAGAAAGTGCTTCTTGGGGTGAAACACTGCCATTAGTCCAAACTTCTAATAACAGTCGATCTTTAAGAGTACCATCACCACGAGCTTCTTCAACGCTATAATTGACTTTTCGCACAGGCATAAATACCGAGTCAATTTGCAAAAAGTCCAGGGAAGTGGCTTCTTCTCTACCCCGTTCTACAGTACGATAACCTTTACCTCTTTCAATGCGAAACTCCATTTCCAGTTTGCCACCTTCAGCCAAAGTAGCTACATACTGGGTAGGATCAATCACGTCTACTTCACTGGGCAAATCAAAATGTGCCGCTGTGACTGTTGCCGGACCGTTAACCAATAACCGACCGATTTGCGGTTGAGAAGAATAGCTTTTGAGAATCACTTCCTTCATTCGCATGAGAATTTCTAGCACATCTTCCCTGACACCGGGAACTGTGGCAAACTCATGAGTAACCCCAGCTATTCTGACTGCTGTAACTGCTGTCCCTTCTAAATTGGACAACAAAACCCGCCGCAATGCGTTACCTACAGTTGTTCCTTGACCACGTTCTAATGGTTCGAGAACAAATTTGCTGTAATGGCTGCGACTTTCCTCTGTATTAGACTCTACACATTCAATTTGAAACTGCGCCACGGAGTAGCCTCCCTTTTAAGGTGCTGCTATCAGGCAATTAATTTGCCTATCGAATTAACTTTATGCTCTGATCTGTGACTGTGATGGATCAAACTGCCAACATTTAAACCAATATTTAAAGCAGGGAAAGTTTGATTTACCAATTCAACCCGCAGGCATGATAATATTCTGTTTTTTCTGTTTTTTTGAAAGTTGAGCAGCCTTCCCAGTGGGAGGGCTGTTATGCTTTTAAATCACCAATTGCTTCTGAAGTTTACTTTATATTTTCCAGATTGCCTTGGCTGTGATTTACCTGAGCATGAACTTTCTGCCTGAGCGTTTTTAACAGTTAATGCTGAGTAAGCATTCAGCTATCAGCAGTCAGCTTCTTAACAGTTACGCCAAAAATTACTATTTGATCATCTACTGATTTCTCAAACTTTCCAACTCCTGACTTTTGTAAGGGCGAAGCATTCGGGCAACCAATTACCAATTTTCTGAACAGGCTATTGTCCGAATCCTTCGCCCCTACTTCGACTCTACTTCGACCCTACTTCGCCCCTACGAATCCTGACTCCTGAATTCTTACAGTGTTTAAACTCGACGGCGCTTAGGTGGACGGCAGCCATTGTGAGGAATAGGGGTAATATCACGAATGAGGGTAATTTCTAATCCTGCTCCTTGCAACGCCCGGATCGCAGTTTCCCGACCGGCTCCAGGTCCACTTACCATCACCTCAATTTGACGCATTCCTTGGTCCATAGCGCGACGGCCTGCACTTTCAGCTGCGGTTTGGGCTGCGAAGGGAGTTCCTTTTTTTGCCCCTTTAAATCCACTTGAACCAGCACTTGCCCAGGAGATGACATCTCCATTTTGATCGGTAATGGTGACAATGCTATTGTTGAAAGTAGACTGAATGTAGGCAATGCCGTTAGGTACGTTCCGTTTCTGCTTTTTGCTCCCGGTTTTTTTAGTTGGTTGTCTTGCCATATTTGTTTGGTGAATTTAAGGTAAAACTTGCTGCCATGAGCAAGCCTAGAAAGTTTATTTATTTGCCAGGGGCTTTCTTCTTACCAGCCACTGTTTGTCTTCTACCGCGTCGGGTTCTGGCGTTGGTGCGGGTTCTTTGTCCTCTGACGGGTAAGCCCATGCGATGACGACGACCACGATAACAGCCAATATCCACTAGACGCTTGATGTTCATCGCCTCTAAACGGCGTAAGTCACCTTCTACCTGATAATTACTTTCTATTTCGGCTCTCAAAGCCGCTACATCAGCATCACTCAGGTCTTTAACGCGGGTGTCTGGGTTCACACCAGTAGCCGCTAAGATTTCTTGCGACCTTGTTAACCCAATTCCATAAATATAAGTTAGACCAATCTCTACGCGCTTATCGCGTGGCAGGTCTACTCCCGAAATTCGTGCCACAATGAATCTCTCCCTCTTTCGTTCTTAATAGCAGTTACCAGATCGTGATTAATCACATTCTTGGTTTTTGATGGTGATCTTTCGATAGCACCAAAGCTCTGGTAATCAGAGTTTTATCCTTGACGTTGCTTGTGTTTGGGGTTTTCACAAATCACCATAACGCGACCACGGCGCTTGATCACGTTGCATTTTTCACAAATTTTTTTGACTGAGGCTCTGACTTTCATGCCTGTTCTAATTGACTCCAAATAGTAAATTATAGCATTTCTAGGGAAATTATTTCAGTTAAGCAAATGGGTAAATCCCAAATAAGCTGATTTATGGTAAGATTCTCTACATAGTTTTATTTCTTCCGTAGTCGATAGGT
Source organism: Sphaerospermopsis torques-reginae ITEP-024 (assembly GCF_019598945.1). Taxonomy (NCBI): domain Bacteria; kingdom Bacillati; phylum Cyanobacteriota; class Cyanophyceae; order Nostocales; family Aphanizomenonaceae; genus Sphaerospermopsis; species Sphaerospermopsis torques-reginae. The sequence continues at coordinate 1,663,651 of NZ_CP080598.1, forward strand.
AATGCGGCCTTTTGTCAGGTCGTAGGGGGTTAACTCCACCTTGACCCGATCACCAGGTAGAATTTTGATGTAATTACGGCGAATTTTGCCGGAAATGTGTGCTAGAACATTAAAACCGTTGTCCAAGTCCACACGAAACATGGCATTGGGCAATGATTCGGTGACAGTCCCTTCCATTTCAATCAAATCTTGTTTAGACAAATTTTTTCCTCAACTCGACAATTTTCTGTTCCGTTGCCACAAATGCAATCGGTAAGAATACACAAATTGCGAAATATATCAACAGTTTATTAATATATCTTAGCTAAAAGGAATTGGGGACTGGGGATTGAGGATTGGAATATTTGCTCCTTTATTTCCCCTGTTCATCCCCTAAACAGTTATGACCTTTTTTAATGCAGTGGTGACTTCTTCTTGGGACTGATTACCGTTAACAGTCAAAAGTTTATGGCGATCGCCATAATATTTGATGAGTGGTGCAGTATCTCGACGATAAACATCTAAACGGTGACGAATCACGTCTTCAGCATCATCTTTCCGTCCACGTCCCAGCAACCGAGCAATCACAACATCATCGGGTGCATCCAGGTTAACCACCTTTTCCTCATCCTTCTCCACTTTTGCCAACAGTTCTCCCAAGAAAATTGCTTGGGCGACTGTACGGGGGAAGCCATCAAGAATCCAACCGTTTTCTGCATCTGGTTTTTGGAGTCGTTCCTCAACCATATCTTCCACCAGTGTGTCAGGGACTAAATCACCCTTATCCATGTATTCTTGGGCTTTTTTCCCCAAATCTGTCTGGTCTGTAATGGCTTGGCGTAAAATGTCCCCAGTGGAAATATGAGGAATATTTAAAAAATCAGCCAAGGCTTTAGCCTGAGTTCCTTTACCCGCACCTGGTGGTCCCAAGAAGATTAATCGCGTCACTATTGTTTCACCATTCCTTCATAGCGTTGAGAGATAACGTAGGTCTGAATTTGCCTTGCCGTATCAATTGCCACGCCCACTAAAATTAATAAAGAGGTAGCACCCAAGCCTCTAAAAGTTGGCACGTTTAAAGTGCTTTCTACAGCAGTGGGAATAATAGCCACTAAGCCCAAAAAGAGTGCGCCTAAAAAAGTCAATCTGTTACTGACACGCTCAATATACTCACTGGTAGCCTTACCGGGACGAATACCGGGAATACTAGAACCCATTTTCTTCAAATTTTGCGCCACGTCTACTGGGTTGAGAATCAACGAAGAATAGAAATAGCTAAAGAAGATAATAGAAACCATGTACACCAAAGCATAAACCCAAGAACCAGAACCACTGGGACTGAGGTATGTATTGACGATATTTGCCAAGTCAGCATTTTTAGTGAAATTGGCTATTAGCAGTGGCAAACTGAGGATAGCAGCGGCAAAAATAATTGGCATAACACCGCCTTGATTGAGGCGTAAAGGAAGAAAACTCCGTTGTTCTGCCAAAACTCGTCTACCTACTTGACGACGTGCAGAAATAATGGGAATGCGGCGCATTCCTTCCTGCACGAACACGATACCGATAATTGTAGCTATAAAAACCAGTACGAGGACAATCACACGACCGACTATTTCCCGTCCGCCAACTTGTACCAAGTCAATGGTATCGCCTAAAGATTTAGGTAAAGAAGCAACAATGTTGACAAAAATCAACAAAGATGCACCATTCCCAATACCTCTTTCTGTGATCAGTTCCGATGCCCACATGACAAACATGGAACCAGCAGTGAGAGCGATCGCCGTTTCTGCCACAAAAACTGGTCCGGGATTAACGGCAAATTGTTGTAAGAACAATGCTGAAAAAGCCGTACTTTGAACCACAGCCCAACCAACCGTCACATAGCGGGTAATTTGCGATATTTTCCGCCTTCCAGCTTCCCCTTCATTTTTCTGTAAATTTTCTAAAGAGGGAATGGCAGCAGTCAGTAATTGGATGATAATAGACGCATTGATAAAGGGCAAAATCCCCAGAGCAAATACCCCCAGTGTAGAGAGTCCCCGTCCCGAAAATATATCCAATAAACCGAAAATGGAATTATTGCCGGATATAGCTTCTGCAAATCTCTCGCGATTAATTCCTGGAACTGGTAAAAAGATACCCAGGCGAACCAAAATTAAAATACCGACTGTGACCAGCAGCCTTCCTCTCAGTCCAGCTGCTTGCGCCATCTGCATAAAAGTTTCTTGAGCCGTTGGGGCTTTGTCTCGACTGATCATAGAGTGCTACCTTTATAGTTAACCAGGCGCTGGAAGCGAGTTGACTAGCTGGGAGTGCTGTTTCCTGGCTCAGTCTAAGACTTCACAACTTCCGCCAGCTGCCTCAATTTTGCTACGAGCTTGGCCTGTAAAAGCCGCCGCTTGCACCTTGAGCGGAACGCTCAATTCCCCATTACCCAAGATTTTCAAGGGTCCCTTCACCGCAGTGAGGATACCAGCTTCCTTTAAAGAAGCCAAAGTTACTTCTGAATTAGCAGGTAGGGAGGCCAACTTCTCTACATTTATCGTAGTGTAAACTTTACGATTAACGACGGGAAAACCTTTGAGTTTGGGTATCCGGCGGTACAATGGCTGTTGACCACCTTCAAAACCTGGTCTAGTGCTGCTACCAGAACGAGATTTTTGACCCCGCATACCTAGACCTGCACTAGCGCCTTGACCAGCAGAAATACCTCTACCTACACGCTTACGGCGTTTTTTCGAGCCTTTTTGGGGCTTAACATCGTTGAGTCTCATTTTGATTTGGGATTTTAGATTTGGGATTGATAATCTCGTTGTGCTTATGGATTTTATATGGAGAATCCAATATCAAAGCATGACTAAATATAGAGATTCTCTACAGAAATGCCCCGATCTTCAGCGACTTCCGCGAATGTCCGCAGTGTAGATAGAGCATTAACAGCGGCTCTAGCATTATTCAGAGGATTATTAGATCCTAATTGTTTAGCGAGAACGTTACGTACTCCAGCCAACTCTAATACAGTCCGCACTGCACCACCGGCGATTACACCAGTACCAGGTGCGGCTGGACGCATAATAACTTTAGCTCCTCCACCAATGCCATCAATTGGATGAGGAATAGAATTAGATTTGGTGATAGGGATGTCAATCAGATGTTTTTTACCATCTGCCACACCTTTTTTCACAGCGCCGATCACATCAGAGGCTTTACCTACTCCCACACCAACTTGACCGCGTTCGTTACCAACGATCACAATTGCTCGGAAACTGAGTTTTTTACCACCTTTAACTACCTTACTAACACGACGGATTTGAATCACTCGTTCCTGCCAGTTGGTTTCTTCTTTTTTTGCTTTACTTGCTTTACGACGACCCGTTGCCATAATTCATGCTCTCTCAACGTTAGTTGTCATTGGTCATTAGTCAATTGCCAGTTGCCAGTTTTCGGTTTTCAGTTATTACTGTTCCCTGTTCGCTGTTCCCTGACAGATGACTTTAGAAATCTAAACCTGCTTCGCGTGCTGCTTCAGCTAGTGCTTTGATGCGACCATGATAGAGGTTGCCACCGCGATCAAAAACGACTTTGGTAATACCTTTTTCTAAGGAACGCACTGCTATCAACTTACCAACTTGCGCTGAGGCATCACAGTTAGCACCAGACGCTAAGTTAGATTTCAACTCTGGTTCTACAGTTGATGCTGCGACAATGGTTTGATGTTGTGTATCATCAATGACTTGAGCATAAATATGCTCATTAGACCGGAATACAGCTAAACGTGGGCGTTCTGGGGAACCGCTAACTTTACCACGCACGCGCCGATGACGACGCTGTTTTGATTCTCTACGAGTAAGTTTCATGTTTACTTCTTACCTTTACCACCAGTCTTACCAGCTTTGCGTCTGACCACTTCACCGGCGTAGCGGATACCTTTACCTTTGTATGGTTCAGGTGGACGTACAGCGCGAATTTTCGCTGCTGTGTTGCCTACCACTTCTTTGTCATAGCCACTGACGATGACGTTGGTGTTATTTTCTACAGCAAACTGAACTCCGTCTGGTGGTTCAATTTGTACTTGATGGCTATAACCGATATTCAAAACTAGGTTACGGCCTTGAACTTGGGCGCGATAACCGACCCCTTGAATTTCCAAGCGCCGTTGAAAACCTTGGGATACGCCTTCAACCATGTTGGCAACTAAAGTTCGGCTTAAACCGTGCATTTGTCTAGAGGTACGGGTTTCATCCCGACGTGTCACCAACAATGTTTCCCCTTCTTGGGAAACAATGACATTGGCAGGTAGGTCACGGGAAAGTTCTCCCTTGGGACCTTTCACCACTACCTTTGTGCCATCAATCGCCACTTGTACTTTGGCGGGAACAGTAATTGGACGTTTACCAATACGAGACATGATTTAATTTTGTCCTTTGTCAGTTATGAGTTGTGAGTACGAGAATGAGTTGTGGTTAATAACCCTGAAAAAATTCTGAACTCCTGAACTCCTAAACTCCTGATAGCGAAGCGTGGCGTTAGCCATACTCCTGCTCTTAGTTTTTACCAAACGTAGCAAAGCACTTCACCACCCAAGTTCTGACGACGCGCTTCACGGTCAGTCATAATCCCACTGGATGTAGAAATAATGGCAATACCGATGCCACCTAGCACTCTTGGTAAGTCTTTTCTGTTGGAGTAAACTCGCAAACCAGGTTTACTTACACGCTTCAGTGCTGTAATTAAGGGTTGGCGATTTTTACCTTTGTATTTCAGGGAAATTACTAAGTTACGCTTGACCCCTTCTCCGGCTTCTGAAACTTCAGAAATAAAGCCTTCTTGTTGTAGTACCTTGGCAATACTACGAGTCATTTTTGTCGCTGGCACTTGTGTTGTTTGATGCCTTGCCAGGTTAGCATTGCGGATGCGCGTCAGCATATCTGCAATTGTGTCGTTAGCCGCCATCGTTCCCTCTTTAGATGAACTTATTGATCGCGAAAGGGCATTCCCATTTCTTTAAGTAAGGCACGACCCTCTTCGTCGTTTTTCGCTGTGGTAATGATAGAGATATCTAAACCACGGATTTGATCGATGCTGTCGTACTCGACTTCTGGAAAAATTAGCTGTTCTCGTACACCTAGAGTATAGTTACCCCGCCCATCAAAGCTTTTGGGGCTAACACCGCGAAAGTCGCGGATTCTAGGTAATGAAAGGCTGATCAGACGGTCGAGAAAGGCATACATCCGTTCGCCTCTGAGAGTCACCATGATGCCAACAGGCATACCTTGACGAATTTTGAAGCCTGCGATCGCCTTTTTTGCTCTTGTCACTACTGGTTTTTGACCAGTAATCAGGGCTATTTCGTTTAAAGATGCTTCTAATGCTTTAGCATTTTGAGCAGCTTCACCCAAACCCCGGTTAACAGTGATTTTCACCACTTTCGGTACTTGATGTACGTTAGTGTACTGAAACTGTTGGGTTAGTTTGGGGACAATTGTCTCTTGATATACAGTTTTGAGTCTAGTTGTCGCCATAGTTATTTGTCCTGATTATCCCTGGGCTTGGTCAGGGAATTTTAGATTTTGGATTTTAGATTTTGGATTGAATATATTTAAATCTACTAAATCTACTCAAATCTAAAATCTCAACCTGGTTACAGGCTTATTTATCTAAAATCTCACCTGTTTTTTTCAACATTCTCACTTTCTTCCCTTCAGCGGTGAAAGTGTAGCAGACACGACTAGCGACGTTTTGCTTGGTGGAATAGAGCATCACATTGGAACTATGAATAGGATACTCTTGGTTAACAATCCGACCAGACTCACCTTCTTGCTGAGGTTTAATGTGCTTAGTCTTAATGTTGACACCTTTAACAATAACTTTGCTGTCTTGGGGTAGTGCTTTAATCACTTCTCCCACTTTGCCTTTATCTTTACCAGCTATCACTTGTACAGTGTCGCCGGTTTTGACGTGCATTTTATGAAACACTTTAGGTTTTGGCTTTGCCATTACAGCACCTCCGGCGCGAGAGAAACTATTTTGGTAAAGTTTTTATCGCGTAATTCCCTTGCCACTGGTCCAAACACCCGTGTACCTCTGGGATTACCATCTTTGTTGATGATGACTGCGGCATTATCATCAAAACGAATGCTCATACCGCTGTCACGATTAATACTTTTCTTGGTGCGAACAATTACTGCCTCCACAACATCAGACTTTTTTACAGCCATGTTGGGGTTAGACTCTTTCACAACAGCGATAATTTTATCGCCTACGCCACCATAGCGACGATTACCTGCGCCTAATACGCGGATGCACATGAGTTTTTTGGCTCCGCTATTATCGGCAACATTGAGGTAGGTTTGGGGTTGAATCACAATTAGTCTCCCGGTTAAGAGTTGTTAATTTGATAACAACTATTTATGTTGTAGCTTTAGCGTTGAGGATTTCTGCGACTTGCCAACGCTTAGTTTTGCTCAGGGGTCTAGTTTCCTGAATGCGGACGCGATCGCCCACTTTACAGGTATTTTCTTCGTCGTGAGCTTTGTAGCGCCGGGTTTTCACTACGGTTTTACCGTACTTGGGGTGAGAAGAGCGGTTTTCTACAGCAACCACCACGGTTTTTTGCATTTTATCGCTCACTACCAAGCCAACTCTTTCTTTGAGTGCCATAATCTTCTACTTTTCTTCCTTAGTAGCTTGACTTCCAGCCCGTTTGCGTTCGCCTTCTACTGTTAACAGTTGAGCCAGACGATGGCGGGCGTGTCTAAACTGGTGGGGTTTTTCTAACTGTCTGGTAGCTTTTTGCAAGCGTAGTTGAAATAGTTGTTTTTTCACAGCGACTATTTCTTCAGCCAGTTTCTCGTCACTTAATTCTCTAGCTTCTGAAATTTTGGGAAGAGGCATAACCTATTCTTGCTCCTGTGGTTGAGAGCGCACAATAAACTTGGTTTTGATGGGTAACTTATAAGCCGCCAATCTCATAGCTTCACGAGCTATTTCTTCGGATACACCAGCGATTTCAAACAAAATCCGACCTGGTTTAACTACTGCTACCCAAAATTCGGGATTACCTTTACCAGAACCCATCCGGGTTTCTGCGGGACGCATGGTTACAGGTTTATCTGGGAAAATGCGAATCCAGATTTTACCACCCCGGCGAATGTAACGAGTCATTGCCCGACGGGAAGCTTCGATTTGCCGGGAAGTAATCCAGCATGGTTCTTGTGCCTGTAGGGCAAAATCCCCAAAGTTCAGGGTACTGCCACGGTGTGCTAGACCCTCCATGCGTCCGCGTTGTTGTTTGCGGAATTTCGTTCTTTTAGGACTTAACATGATCTGCTAATTGCTAATTGGTAATCGGTGATTGGTAATTGGTAATGGGTGATTGGTAATCGGTTATTGGCTTTTTCCTGTCACCTGTCACCTGTCACCTGTCACCTAAATTACGCTTCATTGGAGCGATCTTCAAATTGTTGGCGACGGCGTTTTTGGTCACGACGACGGGGTTCGCGCTCCCTTCCTGATGGTTGTGGTGCTTCTTCTTGTCCAGGGATAATCTCACCCTTGAATACCCAAACCTTAATCCCCAAAATTCCGTAAATTGTTTGGGCTGTGCAGTAGGAATAGTCAATGTCAGCACGCAGTGTATGTAAAGGTACTCTACCTTCACGAGTCCACTCTGTCCGGGCAATTTCCGCACCGTTAAGGCGACCACCCACTTGCACTTTAATTCCTTGTACTCCGGCTCTTTGGGCGCGTTGAATCGCTTGGCGCACTACCCGACGGAAGGAAACACGGCGTTCTAATTGTTGAGCGATGTATTCGGCAATTAAATAAGCATCAGCATCAACTTTTTGCACTTCCACAACGTTAATGCGAATTTGCCGTTGACCACCTAACAAGTCTTGCAGTCCGGTACGCAGTGATTCTATACCTTGTCCACCCCGACCTACTACTACCCCTGGTCTAGCTGTCCGTAGTTCTAGGTCGATTTGGTCAGCTTTGCGCTCAATGCGGATTTCGGAAATACCAGCGTTGTTTTGAGCGTTTCTTCCCAGTTTTTGTTCTATGTATTGACGGAGTTTGTGGTCTTCTTGCAGCAGTGCTGGATAACGGTCAGGAACTGCGAACCAACGGGATTGATGTTCTTGTGTAATACCCAGACGAAAACCGACTGGATGAATTTTCTGTCCCACAAATGCTTCCTCTAAAATTTCTTACTGTACGCAATTAGTTGTGGCTGTATGAGTGCTTATTTGGCTGCTTATTTAGCAGCGGTAGCACCTGCACCGACAGCAACAGTAATATGACAGGTCGGTTTGCGAATTTGGTAAGCTCTTCCTTGCGCTCTAGGTTGGAACCGTTTTAACACTGGTCCTTGGTCAGCATAAGCTTGAGTAATTACCAGTTCTGCCCGATCTAAACCTGCGTTGTGTTCAGCATTAGCGGCGGCACTTCTTAACACCTTTAATACTGGTTCACAGGCGCGGTAAGGCATGAATTCCAGGATGATCAGTGCTTCCCGATAGGACCGCCCCCGGATTTGATCCAGTACACGACGCACTTTATAGGGAGAGATGCGGATATAACGAGCGATCGCTTTAACTTCTGTAGTATCAGTTGCCATAATTTTCTCCATTTGTGCAACTAAAAATCAAAAATCAAAAACTAAAAAATTACAATTTATTGATTTTTAATTTTTAATTTTTAATTGACTATCTCCCCGATTTTTTGTCACTTTTACCATGACCTCTGTAGGTGCGGGTTGGGGCAAATTCTCCCAACTTATGTCCTACCATTTGTTCGTTCACAAATACGGGAACGTGCTGTTTACCGTTGTGTACAGCGATGGTATGACCCACCATGACGGGTATGATTGTTGAAGCTCTCGACCAAGTTTTGATGACTTGCTTTTCGTTTTTCTCGTTCAGCTTTTCGATTTTGCTGAGTAAGTGATCAGCAACGAAAGGACCTTTTTTTAAAGAACGACCCATAGTTCAATTTTGGATTTTTGATTTTTGATTTTGGATTGATAATTTCGGATTTTGGATGATTCAAGCTACTTGTCAAGACTGCTATTATTTTCATAATTTTGCAGATGCTCACAAGTTAACCGAATCTAAAATCCAAAATTTAAAATCTAAAATTCTAGGACTGACGACCGCCACGACCCCGTTTAGAGGACTTACGGCGACGACGGACAATTAATTTAGTGCTGGCTTTTTTGCGCTTGCGGGTCTTAGCACCTAAAGCTGGTTTACCCCAAGGTGTCACAGGTCCCGATCTACCGATGGGCGCTCTACCTTCACCACCACCATGTGGGTGATCTACAGGGTTCATAACGCTACCTCTAACCTTCGGACGGCGACCTTTCCAGCGATTCCGTCCGGCTTTACCAGCACTCAGGTTTCTCGCGTCGGTGTTGCCTACTTGTCCGATGGTGGCGTAACATTCTTTACGTATCATGCGAACTTCACCAGAAGGTAATTTCAATGTCACATAGTTACCTTCTTTAGCCACTACTTGGGCTGTTGCACCAGCAGCACGAACGATTTGACCGCCTTTACCTGCTGTCAGTTCTACGTTGTGAACGTTAGTACCCAAGGGAATGTTAGACAAAGGTAAGGCATTACCATCTTCAAAAGGTGCTTCTGGTCCAGCAATAATTTTCGCGCCTACTTTCAAGCCATTGGGATGTAATATATACCGCTTTTCGCCATCTTCGTACTGAACTAAGGCGATTCGCGCATTCCGGTTAGGATCGTATTCAATTGCTGTAACTGTAGCTGCTATATCCCGTTTATCTCTCTTAAAGTCGATAATCCGGTATAGTTTTTTGTGTCCGCCTCCCCGACGACGGCTGGTTATCCGCCCTTGATTATTCCGGCCTTTGGCACGGTGAACTGATTCAGTTAGTGATTTTTCTGGCTCAGTTTTGGTGATTTCCGCAAAGTCGGAGATTGTAACTTGGCGAGTACTGGGGGTATAAGGGCGATAAGAACGAGTACCCATAAACGATTTTGAATTTTGGATTTTCGATTTTGGAGTTAGAAGTTTTCGATTTTGATTTTGATTTCTAATTGCTTGTTGATGATGATTTGCTCACCCAATCTAAAATCTAAAATCTAAAATCTGAAATTCTAAACATCTGGGAAGAGAACTTGTCTGATTTTGTCTTCATCCCCAGCGGCGACGGTAACGATCGCTTTTTTGTACTGAGGCTTGAAGCCGATAAATTTACCTACACGGCGTTTTTTACGCGGTGGTAAAGTAGTGTTAACTTTTACAACCTTGACTGCAAATAAGTCTTCAATTGCCGCTTTAATCTGTGTCTTGGTGGATTTAGGAGTTACTTCAAATGTGTATTTGTTTTGCTCCATGAGGATGGTCGCTTTCTCGGTGAGAATAGGACGACGCACCAAGTCGGGTAGGTTGCGGGGGTCAAAGTTAGGCACTGTAGACCTCCTGAATTTTTGTTAAAGCTGAGGATGTAACTACAATTTTGTCGGCGTGCAGTAAATCAAATACATTTAACTGATCAGCTGCAATTACTTTTAAATTTTCTACATTGCGGGCTGATAAATTCACGTTTTCTGCGATATCAGACAAAATTAACAAGGTTTTTTGCTCTGGTGCTGCTCCCCAACGAGCTAATGCTGCTACCAATTCTTTGGTTTTGGGGCGTTGTAGTTCGTTGCTAAATTCTTCTACAACAATTAAGTCTTCTGCACGACTAACAAAGGCTGTCCGCAGTGCTAAACGTCTTTCTTTGCGGTTTAGCTTCAGGTTGAAATCTCTGGGTTTTGGTCCAAAGATCACACCACCACCACGCCATAATGGTGAACGAATAGAACCTGCACGGGCGCGACCTGTGCCTTTTTGTCTCCAAGGTTTGCGTCCGCCACCTCGTACTTCTGAACGGGTTTTGGTGCTGGCTGTACCTTGGCGAGAATTAGTCATTTGTCTGACGAGGGCGCGGTGTACTATGTGCGCCGCTGTTTCTTCTTTGGCAACTCGCAACTCGAAGCTGGTTTGTCCAACTTCTTCGCCTTGCCAATTTTTAACTACACTCTCAACCATGTTTGTGTCCTTTGTTAGTGGTCAGTTGTCAGTTAATGCTGACAGCTAATCAACTAAAACTATTTATTACCAACTTTGTTTGTGGGTACTACGTTCACTAAGCCGCCTGGTTTGCCAGGAATCGCGCCTTTAATCAGTATCAGGTTGCGTTCTGCATCTACTTTGACTACGGTCAGTTTGCGAATTGTAACGCGAGTTCCGCCTAGTCTTCCTGCCATCCGTTTGCCAGGATAAACACGACCAGGGGTTGTACCTGCACCGATAGAACCGGGCGCTCTATGGTTTTTAGAACCGTGTGACATGGGTCCGCGTCCGAAGTTGTTACGCTTCTGGTTGCCGGCAAAACCACGACCGATACTTGTACCGATTACGTCTACAATTTGACCTTCACTAAAAATATCTGCTTTAATTTCTTGTCCTAAAGCATATTCACTGGCTGCATCAGTACGATACTCGTTCAAATGCCGCAATGCTGGGGCAGATGATTTTGCCAAGTGTCCTAGTTTCGGTTGATTCAATGCCTTGGGTTTAACTTCGCCATAGCCAACTTGAATGGCGGAGTAACCGTCGGTCTGTTTTGTTTTAACTTGTGTGACAGTGCATGGACCTGCTTTGATTACGGTGACAGGAATGGCTACTCCTGCTTCATCAAAGATTTGGGTCATGCCCAGCTTGGTGCCGAGAATACCTACAGACACAGTAACTGGTTCTCCTTATCTAGTTGCTGACCTGGAAATCGGATTTCTAAGAGACAAGTTTTTTTAACGTCATTGTGAAGATTCTATCCCCGCAAATTTGGACTGGCGTTTGACAGTGCAAATTCTTGATGACGCAACAAACTGTTTGTCTACTGTTTGGTGAATCCGTCTATTGTTTCACTTTCTTGTCCACCAGAACAGTGATAATTACCTTTTTTATGGGAAGGTATTATTTCTGGTATCAATGCAAGACGCTATTGCTTTACGTTTTTGTGCAGCAATGCTTTCGTCTAAGCCATTGCTCTGGCACTCTCCGTTGGTAGTAGGACTTAAATGGATGTTTCCATTCAGTATCCATTTCCTGAAAACTGCTGTTCAGGCTCTACTGCTTTTAATACCTTAAACTATTGTTTGAGGATTTGCCTTGTTTTAGGGGCTGCGGGAGTGAATTCGGACTGAAGCTTGGTTTTGGCTGTGGGTTATGAGCCTTTAGCTTCTTGTTTTGACCTAAATGCTTTTCTAGCTTACCAGTCTCTTGCTCTTTTCTACCAGATATTGCTGGAAGATTGTTTTTCAGTCATCAATCACTGATGCTGTTTTGGCTTGAGGTTGCTAATTTAGAAAGTTACCTGATTTAACAGTTTGGTCACAATCTAACAATATAATATATTAAGTTGTGTTTGTCCAGTGGTTGATGGGGAAGATTTTTTTTGAGAGGGGTTGATGGTGAGACTTGATAAAATTCTATAACTTAACTTAACTTAATCTACCATCCAAAGGTAAATAATAGAAATATCTAAGTGAAATAAGACGAAAATCTATGGCACTAATTACCACTGGTAGCGGTTTCATCCGAGATTTGGAGAAATTTGGCGCTCTGGGTGTATATGTTCCTTTGGAGGGAGGCCACGAAGGTCGGTATCGCCGTCGTTTACGGGCTGCGGGCTATGTTAACCTCCATATTACAGCTAGAGGTTTGGGAGATGTGGCGGCCTATTTGATGGGAATTCATGGTGTGAGACCTCCGCATTTGGGTAAAAAAAGCACTGGTAGCGGTGCGGCGGTGGGTGATGTGTATTATCTACCACCTTTGATTGGTTCTCATTTGGAACAACTACCTCCTAAGTCTAAGGGTTTATTGCTGTGGATTATTGAGGGCAATATTCTTTCTGATCAGGAAGTGGAATATTTAGCGAACTTGCCGAAGTTAGAACCACGGGTGAAAGTGGTGATTGAACGGGGTGGCGATCGCTATTTCCGTTGGACTTCACTGGAAAAAACTCTGTTAGCTAGTTAGTTAATGGTCAGTGGTCAGTTGCTTTTTGGCTGACTGCTGACTCTAAATCATTGCATTTGTGCTGCAAATGATGGCTGGTAATCAGAACAGTGTAGATAGTTGATGCAGCGTTTTCTTACAACAAAGATACAAATTCTTCAACGGTTAAACCACTATCTCTAATAATTGCTCTGAGAGTTCCCGTTGCTAATTCCTGATGGTCTGGAACTACAACTTGTACAAAGGGAGCATTTCGGCGCATAATAATATGACTACTCTCTCGACGTTTTTGATAAAAACCTATCTTCTCAAGAGCTTTCACACATTCCCTTCCCGAAATTTTTGGTAACTTGCTCACACAACCACCAGGAACGCTTCAAAATTTTCTTCGGGAACAGGTAAACCATCTTCTTCTAAAGCAGCTATATAACCTGTAATTGCCTCTTTAATATTGAGTAGTGCTTCTGCTTTCGTTTTACCCTGACTCACACATCCTTTGAGGCTGGGACATTCTACGACCCAATAATCACCATCCTTATAAGCTATTACCTGCCTCATATTCTATCTTTCCTCTCTGATGGACAGTTTACAATTAAGACTTATGCAAAAAGACAGCATCTTTTATTATGTTGTTGAGGTACACCACCAGCTACCAAGATAGTCCTACTAATACACATACAGCATTTTGCGCGTCTATCTGGTACAGGTTATATCTCATTTTCAATTTGATGTAATGATATGCCCTAAATTTTTGTACCTAATCGTTACGCAAAGTGCTGTATATAAAATATAATAATATACTTACTTATTATTACATGATTTAAGCAGCTAAGATGCCCACCCCACAAGAATTAGCAGAATTACATGGAAAATATGGGACAATTTTCCTCAAGAGTCGTCATACTGAAGTAAGGAGAGAAGCAACCACTCCCTCCTCAAAATTGGCGTGAAGGTGATCAAGCAAAAATGAGACGTAAATCAACTGGTAGATCAGCTACTGCTTCTAAAACCTCTGTTTTCCAATCTCCTCTCTTTAATTTCACCACTATTGCCGTTTTGGGAGGGGTGTTGATTTTAGGTATTGGGATTGGTATTGCTTTTAGTTCTACAACTACTTTAAGTCCATCCAATGTGGCTTCCCGTGAATTTATTGATACTAAAGCACCAAACCCGGAAATTTGTGTGCAGTATGGGGCTAGTGCGATGGTGATGGATGCAAGATTATTTGTCACTCTGAACCCTTTTAATGTCTATGTTGCCCAGCCTAGTATTCGTCCTGGATGTGTATTGCGGCAAAATAACTGGGCTATTTTGGAAAATAAGAGATTGGTTACTTCTGATCAGGTGAGAGAGTGTAAAAATCGCTTGAATACTTTTGGCTTTACTGGTGATTTGGACAGTGAAAAGCCAGATATTAGGTGTATATATCAAAATGAATCTGCTCAAAATTTCTTCTTGTCTCAACCAGGTGCAGTAGCACCGACTCAAGAGACGGAAAGGTTCTAGGAGAAGGAGTTCAAGGAGTCAGAATAATTTTAGATTTTAGATTTTAGATTGAAGTTGACAAAAACAATCCAAAATCCAAAATCCAAAATCCAAAATTGTATTCTCAGTCACCAGTCACCAGTTAGTTGTGGGTATGGGTTGCCCAAATTCAATGATAGGAACGCTAAAATTTGGATTTGAATAATTCTGTGAATTAGGAATATTTGCAGAAGAATTAGGAATTGTAATCATGTTGGCATTATCTGAAGAATTGGCAGAATTGGGGGGGATGATGGTTAAGTTGGATAATGGAGAGGGGTTTTGAGAATTTAGGGGTGGTGCTGTTACTAAAGGTAGTTGGTTGGTGGGTAAGTTGCTGGTTGGTGGTGGTAGAGTCATTAAAGATGATGGAGATGGCTGATTGTTGGTAGTGGTGTTATGATGGGAGAATATGGGGCGTAATACCCAGCGCGTGGGGTTTTTTGGGGAAGCGGGTTGCAGTTTTACTTTGTTGACATCGACAAAAGTTCCTGGTTTTAAGTCGATGACTAGGCGGGTGATGTGTGGGCTATATTGGGAAACGCGAATTTTCTGGATTGTTCCAGAATAGTTTTTTTGGGTGTCTACATTGCCTAGTTGGGTGTTAGGCAAATCTACAACTAGACGGGGGGGTTGTTCCAGGTAGAAATACTCTGGTTTTGTGTTTGCGGAAAGGGTAATTTCTAGCTGTTGGGATTTGGGGTTAAGTTGCCATTTGTTGAGTGTTGCTTTTGGTTTTGGTAAATTGGCAATTGCCAGATTAATGCAAGTATTTAGGGTTATTGTTGTAGATAATAACAATAAGCTTATCTTCAAAAGATTGGATGGTAAAACTTGCCTGGTTTTGAGTAGACTTTTCATATTTTAGATGTTGTTGATGATTGGTGATTACGAATTACGAATTACGAATTATGAATTATTTCTTGGTTGTTAACTTCTGGTAACAAAGAACTCAGATGAGAGGTAACTTGACTGTAACGACGGGTGATAAGTAGGGAAGAACGACATTGAATAGCAAGTTCATCTGTGTATCTTCCTAGAGTTTGTCTTTCGATACCCCAAGCACGGCTAGTTCCGGCAATGGTTAAGTCAACACTTTCTGAGGCTGCAAGTACGGCTGGCATGGGTTCTGGATCGCTGATGGTTTTGATTTCTATGCGATCGCGTACATTGGCTGGTAGTTGGGAAATCATTCCGTTTAATTCATAACTTAATTCATCTTGGGTTTGATTTGCTGTTAAGACTTGTAAAATATGCAACATACAAGTGTCACGGTTGATGAGTAGTCGTAGGGCAAGGATCAGGGCTAAGTCATCATGGATATTTGCAGAGTAGGGAACTAGCAAGTTTTCCAGGCGATCGCCTCCTCTATCTACGAATACTGCTACATCTACTGGTGCGGTGCTGAGAATTTGCCCAACTCTACCACCTAAGCGATTATTACTAAAGGCTGGACGATGCCATCCTACAAGTATTAAATCAGGTTGTTCTATTTGGGCTATTTGGGCTGTTTCTCTGGCGACATTGCTAGAGATACGAACGATAGGATGGATGTAAGAACCTGTGGTTAGTGGTTCTAAGGTGTCAATTAATTCTTCTAGTTGTTGACGACGTTCAACTATTAAACGGTTAGCTTCTGTGGGGGTATTTTCAAAACCATAATCTTCTTCTAATTCTATTAAGCTGAGAGGATTGATCACCGCAGGTTGTCGATAGTTGAGGGCGATCGCTACTGCTAATTGCACTAATCCTTTTTGGGTGCTGGGGTTAGCTACAGGTACTAAAATCCGATATGGGTTAACAAAAGATTCTATTGTTTCTATTGTTTCTATTGTTTCTATTATTTCTGTGTTTGTATTTGTCTCTTGTTTTGGTTCTGGTTCAACAACATCTAATTTAATTAACCGTTTGGGATAAGTCCATTCTAATAATGGTGATGTCATAAATGTTGTTACCAAAGCCATCACTACCAACATGGTAAATAGTAAAGGTGAAATTACTCCTAATTCCAAACCAATATTTAAAACAATTAATTCTGTTAAACCGCGAGTATTCATTAACCAACCCAGGGCTGATGCTTCTCTTTTATTAATCCCACTGACACGGGCGGCGAAGTAAGCACCAAAATATTTACCTGCTATGGCTACTCCTAAAACTAATGCACATAGTAACCATAATTGCGGACTGTTGAGTAAACCGATTTGTGTTCTTAAACCACTATAGGCAAAAAACACAGGGAGGAGAAAAATTAAGACAAAATCTTCAGTTTTTATGGCTAATTCTCTGACTAATTCGGCATTTTTGGGCATGACTGCACCTAATAAAAATGCGCCGAAAATCAGATGAATACCGATAAATTCAGTAATGAGAGCAGATGCAACTACTCCCATATAAATTAACGCTAGAAGAAATTGGCTTAACTTTCTTGTGCGGCGATAATGGGTAAGAAGACGTTTGAGAAACCACCGCCCCACGGTGAACATAAAGCCTATATAAATGATGCTTTCAAAAATGGTGAGGATAGCTTTTTGATCAATGCTACCATTTCGAGCAACGGCGATCGCTATTGCTAAAATACACCACGCTGTTACATCATCAACTGCGGCGCAAGTTAAAGCTAATGTTCCTAATCTTGTGCCTTGTAAATTATTTTCGGTGATAATTCTTGCCAATACAGGAAAAGCTGTGATTGACATTGCTGCACCTAAAAATAAAGCGAAGGCGTTAAAAGATACACTGGGATTAGCAATGAGTGGATACAGCAGCAAAGATAAAATCGCAGCTAGAGAAAACGGCACAATTATGCTGATATTGGAAATAATAATCGCTGATTTTAAATTACCGCTCAGATATTTAGGATTTAGCTCTAAACCTATCAAAAACATGAAAAATATTAGTCCTACCTGAGATAAAACATTCAGGAAAGGTACGGTTTCTGGAGGAAACAGTGTAGCTGCTGCATGGGGAGCAATGAAACCAAATAATGATGGTCCCAACATGATACCAGCGACAATTTCACCGATGACTAAAGGTTGTTTAATTGATTTAAATGCCAATCCTACTAACCTTGACATTCCAATTACAATTAACACCTCAACCAGAACGAGAATAACTGTGTGCATAGTTTCCTCTTGACTCTTCGGGTTCCCTAAGATGATTCTTTAAAGGATGGCAAAATGTCAACCTTGTTAGACACAATACAGGTGTATTCTATTGATTTTGATGTAAATTATTGTTAAGTAGCAAAAAGCTTTCAGTAATCAGTAATCAGCTAATAGCAGCATGAACAAGGATTGAGAAGTTTTAATTCCGTGAAGTTTTAATTCCGTGAAGTTTTAATTCCGTGAAGTTTTAATTTCGTGAAGTTTTAATTTCGTGAAGTTTTAATTTCGTGAAGTTTTAATTCCGTGAAGTTTTAATTTCGTGAAGTTTTAATTTCGTGAAGTTTTAATTTCGTGAAGTTTTAATTTCGTGAAGTTTATCTGTTTCTGTTTATTTTCGTTCTTTGTATTTCAATATTTCAGGTACTGAAGGAAACCGACGGCTAAATGCTGACAAAACATCAATTCTTTCTCCTGACTCCCGACTCCTGACTCCTGACTCCTGACTCCTGACTCCTGAACTCCTAAATTCTTGTAAATATGTCGTTAAATTTTGTTAAGATTGAGTATGGCGTTAGCTTTACCCCTTATATCCCCTATCTGAGAGATATTTCATGTTGCGACTGGAACACATTAGTAAAATTTACCCTACAGGCGAAGTTTTAAAGGATATCAACTGGGAAGTTAAACCAGGCGATCGCATTGGTTTGGTTGGTGTTAACGGTGCGGGAAAGTCTACCCAACTGAAAATTATCTCTGGGGAAATTGAACCCACTGCTGGGGAAATTATCCGCCCTGCTAGTTTACACATAGCTTACCTCAACCAAGAATTTGAGGTAGATCCGACGCGGACAGTTAATGAAGAATTTTGGACAGTTTTTAAGGAAGCTAACGCGGTTCAGTTAGCTTTGCACGAAGTACAGCGAGAAATGGAAACTGCCACCCTAGAGGAATTAGATAAACTGATTCATAAGTTAGATAAATTACAGCGTCAGTTTGAAGCGTTGGATGGTTATGGTTTAGATGCTCGCATTGGTAAGATTTTACCGGAAATGGGCTTTCAAGTGGAAGATGGCGATCGCCTAGTGAGTGCTTTTTCTGGCGGTTGGCAAATGCGGATGAGTTTAGGTAAAATTCTCCTGCAAGAACCAGATTTATTACTACTAGACGAACCGACAAACCATTTAGATTTAGAAACCATTGAATGGTTAGAAAATTACCTGAGAAAATTACTCACTCCAATGGTGATAGTTTCCCATGATCGGGAATTTTTGGATCGTCTTTGTACACAAATTGTCGAAACTGAAAGAGGAGTTTCTAGCACTTACCTGGGTAATTATTCAGCATATCTGCAACAAAAAGCAGAAAATGAATCTGCACAAATGAGTGCCTTTGAACGTCAACAAAAAGAATTAGAAAAACAGCAAGCATTTGTAGATAGATTCCGCGCTAGTGCAACTCGCAGCACCCAAGCAAAAAGCCGAGAAAAGCAATTAGAAAAAGTTGAAAGAATTGAAGCACCAACCGCAGGAGTTAGAACTTTACATTTTCGCTTTCCCCCTGCACCCCGTAGCGGTAGAGAAGTAGTAGAAATTAAGGATTTAACCCATACTTATGGTGATAAAATTCTGTTTTTAGGTGCTAATTTATTGATTGAAAGAGGTGATAGAATCGCCTTTTTAGGTCCCAATGGTGCAGGAAAATCTACACTGTTAAAAATGATTATGGGTGTAGAACCTCCCACAGAGGGAACTGTGAAACTGGGAGATCATAATGTTATCCCTGGTTATTTTGAACAAAACCAAGCGGAAGCATTAGATTTGAATAAAACAGTCATGCAAACAATACATGATGAAGTTCCCGACTGGACAAACGAAGAAGTGCGTACACTGTTAGGTAGATTTCTATTTGCTGGTGATACAGTATTTAAAAAAGTAGGTGCTTTAAGTGGAGGAGAAAAAGCACGATTAGCACTAGCGAAAATGTTGCTAGAACCAGTGAATTTAATCATTTTAGATGAGCCTACTAACCACTTAGATATTCCAGCTAAGGAAATGATGGAAGAGGCGTTACAAAACTATGATGGTACTGTAATTGTAGTATCTCACGACCGTTATTTTATCTCCCAAGTTGCAAATAAAATTGTTGAGATTCGAGATGGAGAATTTCGGGTTTATTTGGGAGATTATCATTATTATTTGCGGAAGATTGAGGAAGAGAAGGAACAAGCAAAGTTAGCTGCAATAGAAGCGGAAAAAGCAGCGAAGAAAGCAGCGAAAGCAGCAAAAGCAGCAGCGAAGAAGAAGTAGGTTTGTTTTTAAAAACAAGTAAAAACTAATATTTAGTAATCCTCAACTATCAATAAGTTGGGGATTTTTTTATTATTGAACGCAGATGAACGCGGATAAACGCAGATTGTTTTTATTTGTCTGAATCAGAATGTCCAGGATTTGAGGATTAACAGGATTGTTATTGTTTAATTTTCTGTTGTTATCAGGATTTAAAGATAAGAGAAAATCTCACGCCAAGACGCAAAGACGCAAAGGAAAACCAGAAATTTAAAAATTACATCCTGTAAATCCTTTAATCCTGGATATCCTGATTCTGAAAATATAATATTCCAACGCATTTTTTCCTTAAAATTCCTGTTCAAGAATAATTAATATTGTTGCTTTTAAAGGAATAATTTTAGTTTGAATAATATCCCAAATAATCTCATCTGCT
Organism: Sphaerospermopsis torques-reginae ITEP-024; assembly: GCF_019598945.1. NCBI lineage: Bacteria > Bacillati > Cyanobacteriota > Cyanophyceae > Nostocales > Aphanizomenonaceae > Sphaerospermopsis > Sphaerospermopsis torques-reginae. The sequence continues at coordinate 1,684,026 of NZ_CP080598.1, forward strand.
AAGGAAAAATACGCATGAACTAAAATATCTCTCAATCCGGCAATTTTACGCCATTCAATTTGTGTATATTTTTCTCTGATTTCTGGGGTAATTTATTTAACTGATTCCCCAATAACTTGTAAATTTCTAATTACAGCATCAAATCTTAATTCATCAGCAAAAAAGGTATCATAATCTAATCCTTTGGTATAGCGGATAATTTTATCACAACTGACGACAATATCATCGCAATACAGTTTTAAACTACGCGACATAAATAACATCCTTTTCTACTGAACTTATCACTTGAGGTTTTAACATTTTTTTAGTGACTAAATCAACGGATAAACCTAAATTATCTTCTAGGAAAAATTTTAAATCCATATATTGATCAAAGGTAAATTTTCCTTGAAATTCTACCAGTAAATCAAGATCACTGGTAGTTTTTGCTTCATCTCTTGCATAAGAACCAAATAAAGCTAAGGAAGTGACACCATAACTTTTTATTTTGGTTAAATTTTCTCTGAGGAAATTAATTAAAGCTTCTCTATTCATGATTAATCCTCTCATCCTCAAAATCCTTTAATCCTGGTTATCGTGATGCTGACAAAATAAATCATAATGTAAAAAATATAATACCTCTAATTAAGTAATACTGTAAAGCAGAAATAAAATAACTTATGTAAATTTTTATTGAACATGGTATAATGATGGTATAGTAAGTTAATGTATCTTAATTTGTATGGATCGTAATCAAGGTTTACAGGATAGTAATTGATTAATTGACTCTTAGTATTAAAAATGATAAAATATTAATTGAAAACATCTATATATCATTGTGAAAGCAGGAGGCAGATATTATGTTATCAACCCAAATTGAGCAAGAATCCGTGATTAAGAGAGTTGAGAAAGTAGTATATATTTTAATGGAAGAGAATCCCATATTTAAAGAGGATCTTGATTATGCTGCAATAGTCAAACATATATTAAAAATTGTTCAGGAAAATTTAACACCTGAAAGATTTAATAATATGTCTGATGAAAAGTTAAAGGAAAATTGTGATTTTGTAATGTCAACAGAAGTATTATCCAAAATAGGGGAAGATTTGACACCTGAACAAATGGCCATTTTTGATGAAGCAATTAAACGTAAGTAAGGAAATTCATAAATAAATACATGGGTTATTTGTTAGATACTAATATTGTTTCTTTAATATTGTTTCTTTAGCGATTAAAAATGATTTTCGCATCAAGCAAAGGCTACAAATAAGCAAATTTGAGGGGATAGATATTTACATTAGCTGTATTACCTATTTTGAAGTTAGAAGAGGTTTTTTAGCGTTTGATGCTCCTAAACAAAGAGAAAGATTTAACCAACTTTGTCAAAAATATCCGATAATTTTTCTCGATGATTTAGCGATTTTAGAAAAAGCTGCGGAAATTCATGCAAATTTAAGATTAAAAGGTTTACCGATTCAAAGTGAAGATGTTTTAATTGCTGCTACAGCAATGATTAAAGGTTTAACTGTGGTTTCTAATGATAGTGATTTAACCAGAGTTGAGGGTTTAAGTTTAGAAAATTGGTTGGAGTGATAAAATTAGTAGATTGAGAATTTTAGAGGTTTAATAAATGTTATCGAAACTCAGAGTCCAACACTATAAGAGTCTGTTTGATACGGAAATAGATTTAGAACCATTGACTGTATTTATTGGTCCTAATGGTTCTGGTAAATCTAATATTTGTGAAGCTTTGTCAGTATTGTCTGATTTTATGAAAAGACTGATGGAGAATATAATGACTCAAGAAATCATGTCTTTTTTTTCAGAATCATTAAAAACTGTTAGCAAAAATCAGCAAAATCTTGAATCTAAATTTTGGCACGGAAATACAGATTTTATTTTATTAGAGGTTAGCGCACTGACTGAAAATACTCATCCTTGGTCAAGGATATCAGTTCATCTTGATTATCCTCAAAGAAAAGTTAGGATAGGAAACAATGACTTAAAATATAATACACAACCATTCACAAATGGACTCAGAAGTTTGCTAGTAGAGAACAAATACTCAGATTCTCCAATTGCGAAAGCATTAAAAAAAGTTAGTATCTATGATTTTTCTCCAGTTGATATTTCTAGACAAACGTCAACAAATGCAACGATGGAGAGAACTGGAGAAGGAATAGCTTATGCTTTGCTAGATATTTTATTAGCTAATCGTGAAGGATTTGATGAGTTACAGGAAAGATTAACACTGCTTGTTCCTAATATTAAGAAAATCGCCTTACCTCGTGGTGAAAATAACACATTTTCCCTAGAATTGGTTGATAAATATTCAGATCATCATATTCCTGCTGCTGATATTTCAGATGGGACATTAAGACTCTTGGCTTTTTTAACTGCACTTTATCAAGAAAATACTCCCAGTATTATTTGCTTTGAAGAAATAGAAAATGGTGTGCATCCTTGGTTATTGCATAAAATGATGGAGTTGCTAAAAATTGTTTCTACTGAAGGAATAACTGGAAACCCAGTACAAGTTTTAATTACAACACATTCTCCTGTGTTATTAAATTACGTCGAACCTCATCAAGTGCGTGCTGTTGAGTTAGATAAAGAAGGTAAAACCCAAGTTCATAAATTACCTGTTGAGTCTGTGAGATTTCAAAAAGCTTTAGAAGCTTATGATGGTGCTTTAGGTGAACTTTGGTTTACAAATGTGTTTGGAGGTAATCCAACATGAGTCGGAGGATTCGTATAGGTTTGATAGCAGAAGGGGAAGCAGAATTAGGTGCAAGTATTCCTTATATTAAACCAGAAGCAGGGGGAAAAGTAATTCCCAGAGAAAATGAGGGTGCATTGCATACTTTAATTAGGAGAGAAATACAAAATGCTGGTTTTCCAGATTGTGATTTCATCCAAAGACATCCATCAATTAGAGAAAGTCAAAAACGAACTTTAAGAACTGGACATTCTATTTTAGATCCAAAATATTTAGCCCAAATTGTAATTTTATGGAAACCTGAAGAAGTAGATATGATTCTGATTGTGGTTGATGCAGATGATAACATAAATAATCAAAGAAAAATTGATTTAGACAGGTCTGTAAATAAAATTCGGGATAACCATTTAGATGTTAATGAACAACCGATTAATGATCGCTCTGCTGGAGGTTTAGCAATTAGGAATTTTGAAACTTGGTTATTGGCTGATACTCAAACTGTGGCGACTGTTTTGGGTGTAGAATTGCCAAATTTGGAAAATTTAGAAGATTTAAACAATACAAAAGATATTTTAGAGAAGGCGATCGCTCAATCAACCTATCTTACAGAAAATCTTGATAATCAACGTCCGCTACAAATTCGCTGGAATTTGGCTTTTCAGGTGGATTTAGAGAACATAAAAAGTGCTTGTCCTGTGGGATATGCTGCTTTTGCAGAATCCTTGCTGACAGCGACAAAAGCCGTGATACCAATTATTGAAATGGATTGAAGTAGAGATATTGGCGATCGCGGCGATAGTAATAAAAACCTACTTAACAGACCAATCAGCAGAATTAACTTATCATTGGCGGTTAGTAGTGGTATCATTCGGTTATTACAAAAAGTAAAGGGCAATTTTACTATGACCAAAGCACCTGTTGCTCCTGTGGTGCTAGTCATTTTAGATGGATGGGGCTACTGTGAGGACAAGCGAGGAAACGCGATCGCTGCTGCCAAAACTCCAATCATGGACAGTTTATGGGCGGCCTACCCTCACACCCTTATTCGCACTTCAGGAAAAGCCGTAGGGTTGCCAGAAGGTCAAATGGGCAACTCGGAAGTTGGTCATTTGAATATTGGCGCTGGGCGTGTCGTTCCCCAAGAACTGGTACGCATCTCTGATGCGGTTGAAGACGGTTCTCTGGCCGCTAACCCAGCACTTGTAAACATTTGCCAGGAAGTTAAATCTCGAAATGGCAAGTTACACTTGGTTGGCCTTTGTTCTGACGGTGGGGTACATTCCCACATCACCCATCTCTTTGGGTTACTGGACTTAGCCAAATCACAGCAAATTGCTGATGTATGTATTCACGCTATCATGGACGGGCGTGATACACCTCCCTCAGATGGAATAAAAGCCATCCAACAACTGCAAGACTATATAGACCGGGTGGAAATAGGGCAGATAGCCACTATTAGCGGTCGTTATTATGCGATGGACCGCGATCGCCGTTGGGATCGAGTCCAACGTGCTTATGATGTAATGACGCAAGAAGGCGCTGGCAACGGAAAAACAGCGTTAGAAGTCTTGCAAGCCTCATACACTGAAGGCGTAACCGACGAGTTTATTGTTCCCGTCAGAATTACTCCTGGCGCAGTTGCACCTGGCGATGGGGTGATATTTTTCAATTTCCGTCCCGACCGCGCCAGAGAATTAACTCAAGCTTTTGTTAGTGTTGATTTTCAGGGTTTTGAAAGACAGCAAGTTACACCCCTGTCTTTTGTGACATTTACCCAATATGACCCAGAGTTACCAGTCTCTGTGGCCTTTACTCCCCAGAACTTGACCAATATTCTGGGAGAAGTGATTGCAAATCATGGTCTAAAACAGTTCCGCACGGCGGAAACGGAAAAATACGCTCATGTCACCTATTTCTTTAATGGGGGACTAGAGGACCCTTATGAGGGAGAAGATCGGGAACTGGTCAGCAGTCCAATGGTGGCCACTTACGATAAAGAACCTGCAATGTCCGCCGAGGCGGTGACAAAGGTGGCGATCGCCGCTATTGAAAAGGGTATTTACTCTTTAGTAGTCATGAACTACGCTAACCCTGACATGGTAGGCCACACAGGAAAAATAGAAGCCACCGTCACAGCGATTGAAACCGTTGACCGATGTTTAGGCCGACTTATAGAAAGTGTCGGCAAAGTTGGCGGTACAATGCTGATTACAGCCGATCACGGTAACGCTGAGTATATGGCAGATGAGGATGGTAATCCTTGGACGGCACATACAACTAACCCCGTTCCTTTTATTTTGGTAGAAGGGGAAAAGGTGAAAATACCCGGATATGGTGCAAATGTGGACTTGCGACATGATGGTAAGTTAGCTGATATTGCACCCACTATTTTGGATATTTTACAAATTCCTCAACCAGAAGAAATGACTGGTAAATCTCTACTAAGAGCCGCAGAATATGATTTACAGCTTTCTCGTACTCCTGTACAAGTAGGGTTGTAATCTATTTCTCTTCTTTGACAGTTAACTTTTTTAGTTAACTGTTTTTTAGAAGGAATAGGTAATGGGTAATGGGTAATAGGTAATGGGTAATCACTTTTATTGTTCCCATTCACCAGTCACCAATCACCAATCCCCAATCACCAATCCCCAATCACCAAATTTTTAATCAAGCGTGTTAGGTTAAATAATATTCTAAGATCATCTTTGGGAATTTTTAATTACGTATGTCGATTACTAACATTGTGCAAGGAATTTGGGCGTTTTCTGCTTTAGGTTTAATTGTCCTGGTTTTACTACATAGCCCTAAAGGTGATGGTATCGGTGCTATTGGTGGCCAAGCTCAACTATTTAGCAGCACCAAAAGCGCAGAAGATACATTAAATCGTGTCACCTGGGCGTTAGTAGTAATTTTTCTCGGTTTAACAGTGGTTTTAAGTGCTAACTGGCTACCTAAATAAGTAAAACCGAGATAAGTAAAAATGGGAAAAATATCCCAAAAATCAATATGCAAAACCCAAAATAGAAATCATCAATTTTTTGGGTGGAAATTATTAACAGTTCTGACTTTATTCATAATTTCAGGACTGTTAGTTATTTTGACTAATTTTCATACTTACGCCAAAGAACCTAACCCCCAACCCCCTTCCCTACTAGGGAAGGGGGCTAAAATTTCCCCTATCCTTGTAGGAGAGGGGTTAGGGGAGAGGTCTAGACAAAAACCCCATCCTTTACCACTAAGTTTAGAAAAATGGCAAGATCAAAATAATAGTGGTGATTATTTTGATCATATCCAACCTACTCAAGTTGGTTATTTAATTTGGTCACATTTCCCGATTAAAGTAAATATTGAAACTCCTACAAATATCAATCAACAACAAGCGCAAACATGGGTAAATCAAGTTTCACAAGCTATTAAAGAGTGGAATAATTTTTTACCTTTAGAGTTAGTAGAAAATTCAGAAATTGCTGATATTAAAGCTGATATTCAACCTGATATTAAAATCTTGCGTCAACGTCCACCTTTACAAATAGATCCAATTAGTAAAACTCCCCGTGCGCGTTCTGCTCTAACAACCTACGAGTTATACAATCAAAATAATTTTTTATTACACCGTTTTACTATTTTATTAAGTCCCAGTCAAACAGGGGAACATTTGCAAGCAGCAGCACGTCATGAAATGGGACACGCTTTAGGAATTTGGGGTCATAGTCCCCTAAAAACCGACGCACTTTATTTTTCTCAAGTTCGCAAACCTGCATCTATTTCTAGCAGAGATGTGAATACTTTAAAGAAGATTTATCAACAGTCTACAAGTTTGGGGTGGTCAAGTGTGAAAAACTAATATAGTAGGAGTCAGGAGTATAAGCCTATTTTAGTAAGACTTTCATGATAAATTGATGTCTGAACTACCCTATCTTGGGTTATAAGTTAATATTTGTTAAATACGGAAAATCTATAACTTCTGATAGATGTATAAAATTTAAAGTTGCAAATTACAACAATGAATGAAACTGATTTAGCTTTTACCCCAGCTTTAGAGTTAGCAAAATTAATCCGTCGTCGGGAAGTCTCACCTCTGGAATTGACAGAATTATATTTAGATAGAATTTCTCGCTTCAATCCCCAATTAGGTAGTTATTTTACTGTCACAGCAGACTTAGCTATTGCTGACGCTAAAACAAAAACAGACTTAATTACAACCGCTTCAGAATTACCGCCTTTTTTTGGTGTTCCCATTTCTATTAAAGATTTAAACGCCGTAGCTGGTGTTACCTGCACTTACGGAAATCCAGCTTTAGTTAAAAATATTGCTAACTATGATGATGGTGTAGTGAGCAAGATTAAACAAGCCGGTTTCACGATTTTGGGAAAAACTGCGACTTCTGAATTAGGTTCTTATCCTTACAGTGAACCTGCGGGTTTTCCCCCAGCTAGAAACCCTTGGAATTTAGAATATACTCCTGGTGGTTCTAGCGGAGGTGCTGCGGCCTCTGTGACAGCAGGATTATGTGCGATCGCTCAAGGTTCAGATGGTGGTGGTTCAATTAGAGGACCTGCGGCCTGTTGTGGTCTAGTGGGAATTAAACCAGCACGGGGAAGAGTCACACAAGCACCAGTAGGCGATCGCATGGGAGGAATAGCTGTTAATGGTCCCATAGCCAGAACTGTAGCAGATGCAGCAGCCATGTTAGATGTGATTTCTGGATATATTACCGGAGATCCTTACTGGTTGCCAAATCCAGAACCTTCATTTTTAGCAGCAACCAAAGTAAAAACCCAGAGTTTAAAAATAGCGTTTAGTACCAGTATTGCTCCCTTGGGAGATGCTGACGCAAACTGTAAACAAGGAGTATTAAAAACAGTTAAATTATTAGCAGAAATGGGACATGAAATAGCAGAAAAATGTCCTGATATGAGTGGTTTAGTAGAACCATTTCAAATAGTGTGGCAATCTGGAGTAGCAGCAGCAGGAATACCCCCAGAAGCACTGCAACCATTGAATCAATTTTTATTATCGAGAACAGGTTCTGCGGGTGAATATTTGCAAGCATTAGCACAAATGCAGATAGTTTCCCGGCAAATAGTCGCCTTTTTTGATAATATTGATGTGTTAGTATTACCGGTTTATTTGCACTCACCCATTAAAATTGGTGAATGGCAAAATTTAACCCCAGAAGAGACATTTCAAAATATTATCAAATGGGTTGCACCTTGTCCCATAGCAAACGCAACAGGATTACCTGCGATCGCAATTCCTGTAGGTTTTGATAATCATGGTTTACCCATGAGTGTGCAATTAATTGGTAAACCTGCTGCCGAGTCTACTATTATTAGTTTAGCAGCACAATTAGAAAGTGCTAATCCTTGGATTCAACATCGTCCAAATCTCTGATTTACTCTTAATAAGATTGTCATGTTGTCAGAATCAGGATATCCAGGATTTGAGGATTTACAGGATTGTAAATTTGTCAGAATCAGGATATCCAGGATTTGAGGATTTACAGGATTGTAATGTTTTCTGAATCAGGATATCCAGGATTTGAAGATTTACAGGATTGTAATGTTTTCTGAATCAGGATATCCAGGATCTGAAGATTTACAGGATGTTTAATAAAAACTATCATGTTTTTCTTTAAATCCTGTTAATTTTTAATTTTAAGACTGTCTTTTATCAACAACTAAAACTAAACAAAGTGCAGCAACAGCTTTTTCCCATTCCTGACGAACTTTGACATCTTCCACACCATCAAATAAACTTACCAAACGAGGAACAGCTTCTTCCAAAGCTGCTGGTGAAACTTGACGATGTAACTCAACCAAATGATTTAAACTTTCTTGATGATGGAGAAAATTAATTACCCATTTTGTTGTATGATCTGGACTATCAGGAACACGCTTAACCCCTAATTCGTTTTTTAACCAATGATAAAAAGGCGGTAAATTTTCAGCTAAAACTTGTCCTGCTGTGGGTAAAGTCTCGCGCAATAGTTGAATATCTAAACTGTCTAATTCTTGTTTTAATTCCTGTGAGTTAAGCACCTCATTTAAAGGTGTCGAAAGGATTGCTTCTATTTCCGATTGAGAAAAATCTAAATGTTCAGTAAAAGTAGAAATTGCAGATGACATTTACTCATCTCCCAAAATGATTAAAAAAGATTAATTAATATCTGCTGACTTTTCAGAAAGGGTGAGCAGAAATGATAAATTAGATTCAGCTTGTAAAGCATGAGAGGTATTAGCAGGCATAAAAACAAAAACACCGGGTTCGAGTATAATTTCTTCCCCTGATAAAGTTAATAAACCTCTACCTTCCACAACATTGACAGTAGCATTGCGCGTAGAGGTATGTTCAGAAATTTCCGTGTTAGCAGCTAAACAAAAGAGAGTATATTGACAAACTGTATCTTTTGCCAGTACCTTGCTGAAAAGTCCCTCACGGGGATATTCAATCTGTTCTTGTAATCGAGTTACAGTAGGATTCATATCAATTTTCATGTTTCTCTCTTCCTACTACCTTTACATGGTAGCTTTGCACTAGAGAAATATCACTATAACCAAAGGTAGAAGCTAATTCTAAAATCTATCAACTGGTAGAAAATTCGCCCATTGACATAATTTTTGTGTAGCTATTAGTCTACCGAAAAGCAGATATTTTTTAGGCGATTCTATCCCTAATTTTCCCAAATTTTATAATTTGATCATGCTGTTTTTGAGGTAGGTCAAAGCAGAGAAATTAGGGAAAATGAAAAAAATTATCTGAATACTGAGTGTGGGGAAAAATTCAGATAATCTTGGTTAAATAGCCATCATCAAGATAGCACGGTACAGGGGTAAAGAAAGTTTACCAATTGTGGTACAGATGCGGTATTCATAACGAGTTGGCACAGTCAGCGTTGATACTATGAATACCATTGAAGAAATGCTAAAAAAATGAAGCTGTAAATTTCCCACATCATCACCCAAAAATGCCTCAACTATGGCAATCTGATAAACATAACCCCTGGCAATCTGATATTTTAGCTACAGAGAATCTACCTGTTGAGGCTATGCAAACCCTACCACCCCTTGAAACTAACAACATTACATCCAGTCAACCCGTCTTTGACACCACCATCAAACGCCGCAAAACTCGTCCTGTGAAAGTGGGAGATGTCACCATTGGCGGAGGCTACCCCGTGGTGGTACAATCAATGATTAACGAAGATACCCTCGATATTGATGGTTCTGTAGCCGCTATTCGTCGTCTTCATGAAATTGGCTGCGAAATTGTCCGCGTTACAGTTCCTAGTATGGCTCATGCCAAAGCCTTAGCGGAAATTAAACAGAAATTAAAGCAAACTTACCGTGATGTTCCCATTGTCGCCGACGTACATCACAATGGTATGAAAATTGCCCTGGAAGTTGCTAAACATATCGAAAAAGTGCGTATCAATCCAGGTTTGTATGTATTTGAAAAACCTAACACCAACCGCACAGAATACACAAAAGCTGAATTTGACGAAATTGGCGAAAAAATCCGTGAAACCTTAGAACCCTTGGTAGTTTCCCTGCGGGATCAAGGTAAAGCTTTGCGGATAGGAGTCAATCATGGTTCTTTAGCCGAAAGAATGCTATTTACCTACGGTGACACTCCCGAAGGAATGGTAGAATCTGCCTTAGAATTTATCCGCATTTGTGAATCTTTGGATTTTCGCAACATCGTGATTTCCATGAAAGCTTCACGAGTTCCCGTCATGGTAGCCGCCTATAGGTTAATGGCCAAACGCATGGATGATTTAGGCATGGATTATCCTTTACATCTAGGAGTAACCGAAGCCGGAGATGGGGAATATGGCAGAATTAAATCTACTGCGGGAATAGCTACATTATTAGCCGATGGTATTGGTGATACAATTCGCGCATCTTTGACAGAAGCACCAGAAAAAGAAATTCCCGTTTGTTACAGCATTCTGCAAGCTTTAGGTTTGCGGAAAACAATGGTTGAGTATGTCGCTTGTCCTTCTTGTGGAAGAACTTTGTTTAATTTAGAAGAAGTGTTACACAAAGTCCGGGAAGCAACCAAACACCTGACAGGTTTAGATATTGCCGTCATGGGTTGTATTGTCAACGGACCCGGAGAAATGGCCGATGCTGACTATGGTTATGTAGGTAAAAATCCTGGTTTTATTTCTTTATACCGTGGCAGGGAAGAAATTAAAAAAGTTCCAGAAGATCAAGGTGTAGAGGAGTTGATTAATTTAATTAAAGCTGATGGACGTTGGGTAGATCCTTAAAATTAGGTGACAGGTGACAGGTGACAGGTGACAGCGAAGAAGCAGGGGAAGCAGGGGAGGCAGGGGGAGAATATTTGTACCAATCCCTAATGCTAAATGCCCAGTCACCAATCACCAATTACCAATCACCAATCACCAATCACCAATCACCAATCACCAATCCCCAATCCCCAATCCCCAATCCCCAAATCCTGTGTTAGATTGGGCATACTGACAATAGATTTTCCCTCTGACACAGCTGTCATTATGGTGATTACAAAAAGTAGACTTGTTTTAGGTGCTACAGCAGTGACGCTTTCTACAATTGCGGTTACGAGTCTTGGCATTAACTCTCGTGGTCAAGCTTTATTTAAAGCAAGTCCCAAAGAATTGATAGACGAGGTTTGGCAAATTGTTTACCGTCAATATGTGGACGGGACTTTTAATCAGGTAGATTGGCAAGCTGTTCGTAAAGAATATTTAAGCAAGTCCTACAGTAATCAGCAGGAAGCTTATGATTCCATCCGGGAAATGCTGAAAAAGCTAGAAGACCCTTATACCCGGTTTATGGACCCAGAGGAATTTAAGAGTATGCAGGTTGATACCTCTGGAGAATTAACAGGTATTGGTATCACTATCAGTCAGGATGAAAAAACAAAGGAATTAGTTGTAATTTCCCCTATTGAAGATACACCAGCCTTTAAAGTGGGAATTTTGGCTAAAGATGTCATCTTAGAAATTGATGGCAAAAGCACTAAAGGCATGGATACTACCCAAGCTGTATCTTTAATTCGGGGTGAAGCGGGAACTAAGGTCAAGCTAAAAATTCTGCGAAATGGTCAGCAAAAAATATTTGACATCACCAGGGCGCGGATTGAAATTCATCCGGTTAAGTTTGCTGAAAAACCAAGTCCAGCGGGTAATATTGGCTACATTCGACTGAATCAATTCAGTGCTAATGCTGGTAAGGAAATGAGAGATGCGATTAATAAGTTAGAAGCTAAAAACGTCACTGGTTACGTTTTGGATCTGCGTGGTAATCCTGGTGGTTTATTATTTTCCAGTGTAGAGATTGCCCGGATGTGGTTGGATAAAGGTACGATTGTGTCCACTATTAACCGTCAAGGTGAGCAAGAACGGGAAATAGCCAGAGGACGTGCTTTAACGACTAAACCTTTGGTGGTTTTGGTGGATAAGGGTTCTGCTAGTGCTAGTGAAATTCTCTCCGGTGCTTTGCAGGATAATAAACGGGCGACGATAGTGGGTACACAAACTTTTGGTAAGGGTTTGGTACAATCTGTGCGTCCTTTGGACGATGGTTCTGGGTTAGCGGTGACTATTGCTAAATATCATACACCCAGCGGTAAAGATATTAACAAGCATGGTATTGACCCTGATATCAAAGTAGATTTAACTGATGCCCAAAGACAAGATTTGTGGTTAAGGGAACGTGAGAAATTAGGTACTTTAGAAGATCCGCAATTTGCTAAAGCTATTGAGGTTTTAGGTAAACAAGCTGCTCAAAATACTACAACAAATAATAAGAATTAAATTGTCAGGAGTCAGGAGTCAGTAGGGGTAAAGCGCATTGCTTATTAGTGTCAACTTAACGTAAAACCCATAGCCCAACTGGGAATGAATTCCCAGTCTAATAGCAAAAGTCATCTGAAGATGACTAAATAACCATAAAAATTTTTAAATTGTTTAGTAAACTTCAGTTTACTTTGGCTATTAGACCGGAACTTAAGTTCCGGGCGGGTTTGGAAGCTAAACAAAAAAGCTATTAGTAGCCTAAGTTGACACCAATGAGCAGTGCTAAACCCGTACAGGAGTCAGGGGGAAAAGTGAGCAGTTTTTGATGGTTTTAATGTCTATTCCTGGGATTTTCTTACCTTTTTATCCCTGAATCCCTTGATTCAGTTTTGTATTTATATGCTTAATGGCACGCTGCGCGTTAGTGAAGCTTTCGCTTTAGCGATACTGCATCCCCTACTTATTTTGTTATTTATATAGTATAACCAGTTGCCAAAAATACGGAATCTATGTTACTCTACTTAGAGTAGATTTAAACATATTATTATTACTTTATATTCTTAATTTTCGTACTGGTGATGAATAACAGTCATTTATTGATGGGGCGGATTTTTGCGTGATGTCCTATTGTATCAATCCTCACTGTCCAAAACCTGCTGACCCTGCAAATGTAAATAACCGCTTTTTAAGTAAATTTGCTGTTTTGTTTTGAGACATTAAAATATAAACTTGGAATAAAAAATCTATTCAAAAATTAGGACTATGGGATTTATCGAAGCAATTTTTGGAGGGTTTGGATCTTTTGTTATCAAGGGAATCAACACCGTTCATCAACTAGCAAAAAATTATGTTTCTAGACTTGTTGATGAGGCTTTAAAAGAGAGAGTTGTAGAAAACCAGCCTTCATCAAATCCAACTTCCGTTAATGTCCATGTTGTTTATAATGTTCAAAATGAGATCAAAAATATTGACCTTGAGCAAACAGAGATTGAGAAAAAGCGGGCGCGTGATGGTTCTCTCAATTTAAGTGATATAGAGAAATTAGAAGAACTCCAAAAGCAACGTGAAGATAAGTTTGAGCAGTGGCAAAAAGCCAAAACTCAGGAAGTTATCACTGAACAGGCAAAAAATCCTGATTCCTATGAAACATCATTTTTGAATAATGATAATGTTCACATACTTCAGTTTCAGATGGGGCAAGTTGTCTTAGAAAAGCGATGTGTATGTGGTAAACCAATGATGTTACAGCATAGAGATCGTAAAGATGGTAGTATATTTTTATTGAATGATTTTTTTTGGTCTTGTGTTGGTTATTATAGTAATCAATGTAGAGGTACACAAAGATTTCAAACTCAAGATATCGCTCTACTCCACAAAGCCAATATACTTGAACTTCAGCTATCAAATACCGAACTTGGTCAAAGTTTTACTCGTCCACTAATTCAAAAGACAGTTGTTAGGCTTAGACAACATTTGGGAGAAGAAGATAGAGATATACTTTGTCCAATACACCATGTACCTATGATGTTGAGAGAAAAAGATAAATCTAACCACTCAAATGTAGTTTTAGATATGTTTCATCTAAGATGTCCACATTTTCAATGTCAGCAAACAGTGAAGTTAAAATCACTTGCACAAATTGCAGCATTTTTGCATCGTAAGGAAGAACGCGGAATATTTTAACCCAAAATTAATAAATAGTTGTTAATATGTAAATATACAGAGTTCATAGGAATAAAAACATGATAGATGTATATTTACCACTACCATTAACCCCAGTAGATAAAAACCAAGATCCCCACGTTTTATTTAGACTTGGTACAATGCCTGATATGATTGAGTCTGGTCAAAAATTTAGGTTAAGAGACACCATATTTCAAAACCTGCTTTTTCATGTTATGATAACTGGCTATTATCGAGATAAGGTATTAGTAAAACCAGAAGAAACAGGAAAAATTACTGAAAAAGCCTTAGATTTATTTTTCAGACATAATAATCCAAAAGATTATAGAGAAATTTCTATTGAAGAATATTGGTCGCTATATCCCGAAGAATACAAGCTACTTCATTCAGAAGGCTGTATCTAGTTTGTAGACATACTAATTTAATAACCACAGTCTGCTGGATTTATAATGAATTTGGTTATAAATCTACTATCATTACCGAAATAACAAAAGGCAAATGATACGCCTTTTTGCAAAGCAAGTTTTGTCTCTGGAATGCTACAGATAGAATTTTCTATTACTGGCAGTATAGCATAAGCAAACTTTTGTGCATCTATTTCAAAAGATGAATAGTTGATCAATTCATAGTTATAAACTAATCTATGACCCTCTACACCAACGTTATTCAGTATGGTTTCTTGATCTATTTGTATAGGCGTAGACTTATTTATCTCATTAGCTGTTTTCCATAAAGCCTGTTGCTTTGATAGTTTGTTTTGGTTACTAAATGAATCAGCAATAGCTTCACTACCAGTTTTTACCAAAGATTCACCTACAGCACTAGCTACACCTGCCATTACAACTTTTGTTACCTGACCTGCAAGTTTACCAGATCCTTTGCAGCTACATAGTAGCACTACAATGAGAATCGAACAAAACAACTTTTTCATCCTGGTTAATTACTTATTTTTAATAAAACACAATAAATTTAATTATAATTACTGATGGTTAATTTAGCAAAATAAATTTACTTTTTATACTGATTTGTAAGTATAAATATATGAATTAGTGCTACGGGTATTTATGGAGAAAATAATCAATTTAGATAGTCTTTCTGAAGTTGATCCTACAGGTAAAATTTGGGAAAAACACCGAATTAATGCTGATAAAGTTGCTGAATATTACGCCAAAGCAGATAATGAAACTTTGAATGATTATGCTTATCGGGTGAAAAGCTGTTCTGAGTGGCTAGAGTTTCGCTTAGTATCAGAAGAAACAGCAAACACTCTCAAATTAAAATTAACTAATGCGCGATTTTGTCGAGTGCGTCACTGTCCGGTTTGTCAGTGGCGACGTTCTATGATGTGGAAAGCCAAAGCTTATCAAATTCTCCCCCAAGTTGTTACAGATTATCCTAAATACCGTTGGTTGTTTATCACTCTCACAGTCAGAAATTGCGAAATTGAAGAACTCAGGGAAACCTTGGATGAAATAAACAAAGCTTTTAAACGTTTATCAGAGTTGAAAGCATGGCCAGCTAAAGGTTGGGTAAAGTCTGTAGAAGTCACCAAAGGTAAAGATGGAATATCAGCACACCCACATATACACCTTTTAGCAATGGTTCAACCTTCATATTTCAGTCATGGCTATCTTTCTCAAGTTAAATGGGTATCATTATGGCAGCAGTGTTTAAGGGTTAATTATCAGCCGGTAGTTGATGTGAGAGCGATCGCAAAACACCATGATCCAAAAGTGCTAATTCCTGAAATTCTCAAATATCAGGTAAAAGAGTCTGATTTATTGGATGATAGGGAATGGTTTCTAGAGTTAACCCGTCAACTACACAAAACGAGAGCGATCGCAGTTGGGGGAGTTCTCAGACATTATATGCGAGAATTAGAGGAGAAAAATCAAGACCTCATTGGTGAAAGTGAAGAGATAAATGAGGGTACAGATAATAGTT
The DNA here is from genome assembly GCF_019598945.1 of Sphaerospermopsis torques-reginae ITEP-024. Classification (NCBI taxonomy): domain Bacteria; kingdom Bacillati; phylum Cyanobacteriota; class Cyanophyceae; order Nostocales; family Aphanizomenonaceae; genus Sphaerospermopsis; species Sphaerospermopsis torques-reginae. Next base: position 1,700,139 of record NZ_CP080598.1, read on the forward strand.
TATATTTCGGATGGAATAGAAGATTACATAAGTACATAATAGAGGAATAACTAAGATTAGTCAATATAGTGACTATCAGGTAAATGCGGGGGTTTCAGCCCTCTGAAAAAGGTAGCTGATTTTCTCAGAAGATAGAGATTATAAGCAGCAAAACGGGGATTAGGATATTGAGAAGCAAGATAAGAATAGAAAGAAACAGGTGCAATAAACCAGATACGTTTAGAACCATCCCTATAGATATGTTCATCAATGACATGAAGTGAAGGAAGCCAAGAAAGAAAAAGAGGATGTGTAAGAAAGGCATGAGAAACATAAAGTCTGCCAACAGGAATACCATCAAATTGGGAATAACGGGTGAAAATAGAAAACTCAACAATCATTTAAACACCTCAAATGAAATAGATGATTTTGAAACTAGAATCCTTCATCACTAATCAGGCGTTAGCCTGTGTAGATTAATGGGAAAACAAAGAATATCCAAGAAACAAATTTGCGCGTAGCGCACATAAAAACATATTTGTCTTTCAGGGTGAGATTAATGAAAAAGTAAAAACTCCCAATTACATAGTGTTGTAGTAAATGGGAGTTTAAAATAGCCTTCACTTGAAAGTAATAAATATCTTCTAAAGAATTTAATCAAATAAAAATGATCTCACCAAAACAATGGCGGATCTGTATGATTTGGGAAAATGGAAATGCTTATAATGTAGAATTAACGATCATAGTTACAACATAGGACACATCACATAGAATCATGACTACAGATACAGAATATCAAGCAAGAATTACCACCTATAACTGGGATGATTTAATCAAATTATGGTCACAAATTAAAGCAAAAAAGACCTCAAACTTTTGGGATGCAGGTAAAGCATTAGAATATTTAGTATTACGTGCATTTCAACTTGATGGTGCAGAAGTAGCTTGGCCTTATAGTGTGTACATAGATGGAGAAGAAATAGAACAAATAGACGGCGTAGTTTATGCAGAAGGATTATCCTGTATAATAGAATGTAAAGATACCATCAAACCAGTAAAAGTTGAACCTATCGCTAAACTGAGAAATCAACTTTTACGCAGACCAGCAGCAACTATTGGTAGTATATTTAGTGTTAGCGGCTTTACTGAGGCTTCAGAAACTTTAGCTGGATTTATTGCACCACAAACTATTCTATTATGGGGAGGAGCAGAAATTGAATATTGCTTAGAAAATAAATTTATACGTCAAGCATTAATCAAAAAATATCGCTTTTGTGTTGAACAAGGACTAGCTAATTACAACATTAAAACTGAGGTTATATCATGACTTTATCTTATATAGTATTAGAAGGTAATAAAAACAAAGAAATTATAGAAAAATTACTACCTAAAAATTTAATTCAAGATGTGAAAATAGTAGTAGGTGAAAGTCAGTATGAAGTAAGAACATTAGCAAGTTCCCTCATCGCTACTAGACATATTCCCGTAATCTTACTTTTAGATGCAAATACAGATAACGAATCTCAAATATTTGAAAAAAGGGATTTAGTTAATTATTTATTACGTCGTGCTGCGGCTAAAACCCCTTTTCAAGTATCTTTAGCTATTCCCGAAATAGAAATTATATTCCTCCAAAATAAACCATTGATTGAAAAAATCGCCCAACGTCAATTTTCTGACTTAGAATGGCAACTAGCCCAAAGTAAACCTAAAGAATTTTTAGAAACAGTATTAGGTAAAGAAACATCAATCAACAAAAAAATATTTAGCAATATCAACGATGAAGAAATTAAAATATTACAACAACATCCATTAATTCAAGAGATAATCACTTTCTTATCATCACTTATTGCATCTTCCATAGCAATTAACTAACCATTTTCATCTATGATACAATAACTATCCTGTAAATCCTAAAATCCTGGACATCCTGATTCAGACAAATTATGACTCGTAGAAAAATATTATCAGAAAATCAATCCTACACATTCCAATCTTACTTTGAAATGCCATATCAAGCTGATGAAATATTAGCAGAATTAGGTTACTATTTAATCAGAAAACATATTGATTTACCTAAAAGTAGTCATCCTTTAGAAAGATTAGCAGAATTAAAACAAAGAATTGAAGAATCTTTAACTCTAGTCAGTTTAAGCAGCGAAACAGCGAGACGAGAAACTTTAGTAGCACCTACATTATTAGAAGTTGCTCGTTATTGTCAATGTCAAATCAGAATCGAGTATCCATTATCTGTGAATAATTGGTTAAAAGGTAATTTAGATTATTTCCTGAAACGAAATCCCGGTTTATTAGTAGTTGAGGCAAAAAATGATGATTTAACACGGGGTTTTACTCAGTTAGCTGTAGAATTAATTGCTATTTCTGAAGTTGAAGAAGGTGATATTTTTTATGGATGTGTAACTATTGGGGATGCTTGGCGTTTTGGTAGGTTAGATAAAACAAATCAGCAAATTTATCAGGATATTTCACTATATCGTATTCCTGATGATTTAGAATATTTAATGAGAATATTGTTAGGAATTTTAGAATAGTATGATTACAATATTTTAGTAGTAGGTTAGGTTGACGCAAAGAAACTCAACATTGATTTCAAAAATCAAAATTTAAAATTAAAATTTCCCCAATAGAAAGAGTCAAACCCCTTGACACCACCCGAAAAACCTGTTATGCTAATTTTGACAAGGAAGAACTATCTTCTGTGCATAAGCAATTCAAAATAATTCTATATTCTTCTCTGCGTCTCTACGTGAGAAAAAAAATAAAATAGGGGCAGCTTTCACAACCACCCCCCCAAAAAAACTTGTAACTTAACTTATAACTTAACAACTACTCAGCACTAGCCAAAGTGGGAGCAGCAAAAACTTGAGAATATAAACTTGTAGGTTGTTGACGCGCCACCACAGGCAACACTTGACGAGCATGAGCCGCAACTTCCACAGTTTTCACATCATAGGTTTCTGTAACTAACTTAGGATAGAAACCAATCCCGATGATAGGCAGTAATAAACAAGCAGTGATGAACAACTCACGGGGTTTAACATCAGCAACTACAGTATCTAAATGTAACTCTTCACTTTGCTTACCGTAGAACACTTGACGCAACATGGAGAGTAAATAAATAGGTGTTAAAATCACACCCACAGCAGATAAGAAAATAACTACAACCTTGAAACTAGAACTATAAACATCGCTAGTGCCAATACCCAGGAATACCATCAACTCACCCACAAAACCACTCATACCGGGTAAAGCTAAAGAAGCCATTGCACCAGCAGTAAACAAAGCGAAAGTTCTGGGCATTACCTTAGCCATACCACCCATTTGGTTCATCATTAAAGTATGGGTGCGTTCATAAGTGACACCAGATAAGAAGAATAAACTAGCAGCAATTAAACCATGAGAAACCATTTGTAACACCGCACCACTAATACCAATTTCGGTATAAGATGCAATGCCTATTAATACAAAACCCATGTGGGCAATAGAAGAGTAAGCTAAACGGCGTTTGAGGTTGGTTTGAGCGAAGGCACAACAAGCACCGTAAACAATATTAACTACACCTAAAATTGCTAAAACTGGAGCAAAAATAGCGTGGGCATCACCTAACATTTCCATGTTGAAGCGAATTAGGGCATAACCACCCATTTTTAATAACACACCAGCTAAAATCATAGAACCAGGTGCAGATGCTTCACCGTGGGCATCAGGCAACCAGGTATGAAAAGGGAAAATAGGTAATTTTACACCGTAAGCAATTAAGAAACCTGCATAGAGAGCTAATTCTAACAGTTGGGGATATTCTTTGAGTCCCAACTCTGTCATATTAAAGGTGAAGTTATCACCATAAAACGCCATTGTTAAACCAGCTACGAGAATAAATATAGATGCGGCGGCTGTGTAGAGAATAAATTTAGTAGCTGCGTAACGGCGGTTTTTGCCTCCCCAAATAGAAATCAATAAATAAACAGGTACTAATTCAATTTCCCACATTAAGAAAAATAATAACAAGTCTTGGGCGAGGAATACACCTAATTGGGCGCTGTACATCACCAGCATCAACGCATAAAATAAACGCGGCTTATTGGTTACTTTCCAAGCCGCGAATATAGCTAATGTGTTAATTAAACCTGTTAGTAGCACCAAGGGCATTGATAAACCATCAATCGCTAATGCCCAATTTAAACCAATTTGAGGTATCCAACTATAAGTTTCTGTGAGTTGTAAAGCGGAACTTTGGAAATCGTAACCTTGCCAAACCGCATAAATCATTAATGCTAAGTCTGCAAAAGCTACTCCTAAAGCATACCAGCGAACGGTTTTACCGTCTTTGTCAGGAATGAGGGGAATGACTAAGGATGCCACTAACGGCAAAACAATTATGGCTGATAGCCAAGGAATTTGTATCGGATTCATCACTGTTTACAATCAATTTTGAATTTTTCTTTTAATTAGATTATATTAAGGAATCGTTACTTTTGTAAACACATTTCTTAACATAATTTGAGTTTAGGCAATAAATAGTAATAAATACTTACTAAAACTGCCTAGCCGCTATTTTAATCATAAATTTTTGTAACGTCAACAAAAAAGCGGCTAAATTGGCCGCCATTTTCAGATATAATCTTTTCCCTCATAAAATTTTAACAGGCATATAGACTCAGCACTAACTTTGACACTGAGAACAAAAATGACTAGAACGCCCACCTAATTTAATACGCTGGATGATATTGCCACAAACTTTACAAGGTTCTCCAGCACGGTTGTAAACCCATGCTTCACCGCCATAATTGCCGTTAACACCTTTAACATTAAGGAAATTACTAAAAGTCGTTCCCCCAGCAGCAATACTGGCAGCTAAAACATCAATTATCGCTGTTCTTAAAGGTGCTATTTGTTTTTTATCTAAGTCTGTACAGATGGTAGTTGGTAATATTCCACTTTTAAATAAAGCCTCATCAGCATAAATGTTACCTAATCCCGCAACTATTGATTGATCTAATAAGGCTGTTTTAATCGGACGACGAACTTTTTGCAGTTTATTTGCTAAATACTCAACTGTAAACTCTGGGGAAAATGGGTCTACTGCTAGTTTGGCTAAACCTGTAATAATACTTTCTACAGGTAAATTACCAGGAACATACCACATTTGCCCGAAGGTGCGCTGATCTACAAAGCGTAATTCTTGATTATCCCCAAAAAATAATCTTACCCTTGTGTGTTTGTGTAAGGGTTCGTTTCGATTTAACCATAATAATTGCCCTGTCATTCGCAGATGAACGCCCAACCAAGAAGAAGAGGAGAGTTCAGCCAAAAGATATTTACCGCGACGATGCCAAGATTTAATGGCACTGGTTTTAATTTTTTCTATAAATTCTTCAACAAAAAAAGGGTGGGCGATGGTGCGTGGTAGCAACACATCTCCCCCCGTAATTTCTTGATTTAGGGTTAATTGATTTAAACCCCGTCGTACTGTTTCAACTTCAGGCAGTTCAGGCATTTTTAGAGTAATGAGTGCTGGGTGTTTAGTTTTGAGTAATACCTCAACATTAGATGAAGGGCATAGAATCAGCATATTTAGTTTACTGCTTTTCCATGTTTTTATACTCAATTCTCAGCACTCAGGACTCATGACTGTTGTATTGCTTACTTTTTAGCAGCAGCTTTAGCTTTGGGTGCTTCCACTTCTACTAATTCATCTAAAGCAAAGTTGTTGGTGTTAACACCAGCGTAATTAACACTGGGGAAACGGACGATTACAGGGTACTTAATTCCGCTTTGATCTACAGTAGCAACAGTACCTACTTCTTGAAACCAGTAGGACTCGGGGCGGAGAATACGTACTTTGGAACCACGTTGAACCATGATTATCTTCCCTTTGAATGTTCAATTGAGGATAAATTAGGGCTATTTGATTTCACTCTACAACTAGAAGGTCTTTACTAGCGTATTTGTTAAGTTATTTGTCATAAGTTAGGGGACTGGGGACTGGGGACTGGGGACTGGTCACTGGTGACTGGTGACTGGTGACTGGGGATGAGGAAGATATCAATAACCTAATCACCAATTACCAATTACCAATTACCAATTACCCGAAAAAGTATCAAACCCTACTTGACAAAGTACCTATAATAGAATAATGTCGTTCGCAAACACTTTTTGCGAATAAATTGCCTATGCCTTTTATGCCTTGCTTAAAACAAAGACGCTCCCCTCGTTACCTCTGCCAATACGCAGATCATTGTCTAGATAAGTGATGTCCAACCATCCTTGTTGTTGGTCGCTGTTGATGGGAAAATCAAAAGCAGTAAATTTTTTCCCTGATTCAATTTGTTGGATAAACGTTGCAGGTGATTTGTAGGCAATTAACCTTTGCAAGCCAAGAATAGAACGTTGAAATTTAACTTGAATTCGACGTTCGGAAACAGGTTCAAATTTAGCAGCTACGCTAACTAATCCTTCCAAAGAAGGTAGTCCATAAATTTCAGCAATGTTATAAACACTGTTAGTTTCGACTCGAATACATTGGTAAATTTGACCAAGTTTACAAAGAGGGAAACGATCCAGGTTTAACAAAGCCTTGCTAGTGGTGTATAGTAATCGCCAATCACCTTCTAGTAAATGACTGGCTTGCATTGGGCGGGGTGTGGGGTTAAAGTCTTCTAGACTAGCGATCGCCGCTAAGATAGCCTGTTTTTGGGTTTCAGTTGCCAGTAAACCCCGGTTTGTACCAACAATTGCATCTAAAAGCGTATCTTTTATTACCATAAATGTTGACCTCAAAATATAGCTATGAAATCAGGATTAACAAGGGTTAAATGTTATATGTATAGGCTGGTGTAATCGTCGAAGAATAGCTTGCTGTTTGGCATAGGGCTATTAAATAAATTTTTGTGTTTAATTCGGATAGATCAATCAAAGAGTTGAATCATTAACTAAATTATCCCGTATCAAATGATAGACTCTTAATGTCCAGAACTTGTACCTTTTTCTGTCTTCGTTGATATGTTAAATTCTCCCCTAAATGAGCAACCCCGGAACCAAAGAGCTACTGTAATTCCCTTGAAGCAAAAGTCTTCGATGTTGGACTGGTTGCAGTCTAGCGGTCGTCTCATCGCTCGTGACTTTAACGAATCGACTTTTTCGGAGCCAGAAGAAGAAATATCTGATTTTTTGGCAGGAGAAGATGGAATTGGCGACCTTGACTATGATGATGATGCCGATATCAGCATAGATGAGGATTAGCCTTGAGGACTGTGGGGACTGGGTTTGATCAATAGTTTCGGTTTTCGGTTTTCGGTTTTTTAAGTGTGGAGTGAAGGGAAATTTTTTGTGGACGCTAAATTATCTCCAAACCAAGGATTAAACATTTCTGGAATTGGGCTGGCCTCTCTGTTAGCCCTCTCGCTGACTACAACTGCATTGATTTTAGATGGGTTAGGACATAGAGTATTCTGGCAAGCTAATTCGCTGACTATGCCGTTTTTTTTATGTGCTGTAGGCGCTGGTGCTGCTGGTTTTTGGGTTGTGCCGTTGCTACAAGCTTTGAAAACAGGACAAATAATTCGGGAAGATGGACCGCAAGCGCATCTGAAAAAAGCTGGTACTCCAACTATGGGGGGGATTTTTTTCATACCGGTAGCTGTAACAGTTGCTTGTATTTTGTCTAATTTTGCTCAGGATGTACTTGCTGTTTCTGTGTTAACACTCAGCTATGGCTTAATAGGCTGGATAGACGATTGGCAAATTTTGCATCGAAAATCAAATAAAGGTATATCTCCAAAGATGAAATTGGCTTTGCAGATTGTTTTTGCAACTGGTTTCTGTGTCTGGATGATGTTTAACAGAGATTTTAGTATAACAAATATTACCTTGCCTTGGGTTGGTTTATCTTTGCCTCTGGGTTTACTTTTCTGGCCTGTGGCTGGTTTTGCGCTGGTTGCAGAAAGCAATGCTACGAATTTAACTGATGGTATTGATGGGTTAGCTGGGGGAACGGTGGCGATCGCCATTTTTGCTTTAGGCGCTTTGATTTCACCCACTTCGCCTGATTTGATGATATTCTGTGCGGCTATGAGTGGTAGTTGTGTAGGCTTTTTAGCCCATAACCGCAACCCAGCCCGTGTTTTTATGGGTGATACTGGTTCTCTGGCTTTGGGTGGTGCGTTGGCTGCTGTAGCACTGCTTACTAATAGTTTAGTAGCCTTGTTCATTCTCAGCGGTATTTTCTTTGTGGAAACTCTGTCTGTAATGGCACAAGTCAGTTATTACAAAGCTACCAAAGGACCAGATGGGAAAGGTAAACGGTTATTTAAAATGGCCCCTTTACACCACCATTTAGAATTATCCGGTTGGTCAGAATTGCAAGTAGTTGGTGCGTTTTATATCATTGCTGCGATTTTGGCTACTTTCTGCTTGACAAGCATCAAATTTTGAGATTTTTAACAAATTATCCATAATTCAGCCTAGATCCCCGACTTTTTTTGAGCAGTCGGGGATCTTGTTTTTTATTGATTTTGCATTTGCTTGACAAGATGGACAATTTCTGGTAATATCAGCTTTTCAATTCCCAAATGGACAGCGTTACTAGAACCAGGTAGGGAAAAAATAAGTTTATTTCTATAAATACCAGCTACAGCGCGAGAAGCGATCGCTCTAGAACCGATTTCTTGATAACTGAGAAAACGGAATATTTCGCCAAATCCTGGTAATGTCTTTTCTAGTAAGTTGGCGATCGCATCATAGGTAGTATCTCTGGGTGCTATTCCTGTACCACCATTAAAAATAATTACATCTACATTCTGATTGTTACTGATACTTTCTATATATGCTTGGATTTGGTTTGGTTCATCTTTGATTATTTGATAATCTGCAATTAAATGATGAGCAGATAATAATAAATCCTGTATTAATTTTCCACTTTTATCTGTTTCAGGGTTGCGGGTATCGCTGACGGTAACAACTGCACATTTTACTATGATATTTTCTGTATCTGGATGTGGATGTGATTTGATCATATATAGACAATGCAATTACTATTATTAATTTTGCTATAGTTTACTCCCTTCCTACCGGAATAATACCTATTTAATAAACCACGAAGGCACGAAGCACACGAAGGAAGAGGAAAGGAAGAAAATAGGTAATCTTACACCGTGAAGGGAGTAGTATGTAATAAATAGTCAAAAAAATTAAAAAATTTTTTAATTACTTATTTTATTTTCAATTTTTATCCCTGTAAAACCTCACCCACAGTTAACTTAATATCAGAAAATAAAGGTGAAGAAATTACCATATCATCAGTAAAAACCTGCTCATCATAAAAACCTTCTACCCACTCTAAAACTGTTACCTTTTTTTGCATGGAATCAACTATCCAATATTCAGCAATACCCCGCGCTGCATACTCTGAACGCTTGTAACGATAATCCCGATTTTCTTGGTTAGGACTGACTATTTCAACTACTAATAATGGGGGTGTCATGTCCATTAAAACTAGGGAACGTTTAGCTGCTTTCATTTCTTCTGCTAATTCTTCTGAAAATATCACTAAATCAGGAACTCGCACCCCTACCATCCGACTATTTACAGCTATTTCTGTTTTCATACTCAAGCGGTAATAGGGAATACCTAATTTGAGAAAATAAGCAAGTAAAAACATTGCTATTCGCCGATTTATCTCACTTTCATAAGGCATAACAATTAATTCCCCATTTTCCAATTCATAGAAATTATCTGTACCGCCATCAAATTCTAGAAACTCTTCAAAAGTCATTTTTTTAGCAGTTGCAACTGTCATGATTATTACTCCTATAAACTGCTGACTGCTTATATTTACTATTTTAACAATATAATTAAATCGGGTGATGGGTTGCAGGATGCGGAGTGCGAAGTGTGGAGTGTTGATAACCCAATCACTAATCACCAATTACCAATCACCAATCACCACTAAGTAATTTAAGATTTACTTAATCCTAAATCATTCTCTTCAGCGTACCGATTCATAAACCGCATAAAACGATCCCATTCTTCTACACTTTTCATCAGGTAAACAGCTTCTACTGCTTCTGGTCTACCATTAACAAATTTACCCTTGACTTCACGGGTGATAATTTCCCCCTCTTCGTCAATCATATACATCCCTGTAATTTCTTCTGTACTATTTTCACTGAAGGCTTGGGGATTTTCAAAAGTAAATGTTGCTGTTCCACTATCACCAGTACGTGATCTTGTTAACTTTACTTCTGGAACTACTGGTTCGTCAATGCCTCTAGAAAATTGGATTTTTGCCATGATGAATGTTTGTTTAATTTTTATGATCTTTAGGTTAATATTCTCTGCTATATAAAACCTAGACAAAGCTAGACTTTACTTTCTACTTCAACGGGAGCATGGGAGCGGTTATCCCTCCGTAGACTTGCACGCTGTAGCCCAACGCGATCTTTCTGGTGTGAAAGGAGGCAGGAGTTGAAAGGCAGTTTTGCTGGAGGCCGATTATAGGGGATTTTCAACCCACCTCCAATCATAGACCGCCAAATCACCAGATTATGGCGGGGGACTTAAACCCAAATGGGCGAGTCTAAAAGGCTTTATTCTTAATTCAAAATTCTCCATCCTCCTGCCCCCTGCCTTTTGCCTCGCCCGAAGGGCAGTTAAGATTTTCAAAAAGACTACCACTATCATTGCTTGGTTTTCGCGTCGGCAATAGTCTTAATTCAATACTGGATATCCCAGGATTATATATCAAGATAGTTGATTTTTTAACTCAAGAGCAATTGATTTTTGTCTACATAACTATAGCTTTGTCTAGAAAATCTCCAGCTTAGGACTAGCTCATCATATAGCAGCGATTTGGCTATCTTGATTAAATCTGTTTTTCATTTTGGGTGGGTGTCGCTAAATAGCTTCTTTTTCCAAAATTAAAGTAACTGGTCCATCATTTTCAATTGCAACTTGCATCATCGCGCCAAATTTACCAGTTTCTACCCTTAAACCACTTTTCTGTAATTTTGATACAAAGAAATTATATAAATCTACTGCTAATGTAGGTGTAGCAGAACGATCAAAGGAAGGACGACGACCTTTACGACAATCTCCATAAAGGGTAAACTGACTAATTACTAATAATTCCCCATTTATTTCTTGTACAGATTTTTGCCATTTATCACTACCTTCATCATCGGGAAATAAACGTAATTCTAAACATTTACGCACCATCCAATCAATTTCCGCATCAGTATCAGTATGAGAAATACCCACAAGTAAATTTAAACCTCTACCAATTTTACCGATAATTTCCCCATTTACAGTGACTTGGGATGATTTAACTCTTTGAACAATAACGCGCATATTTCAGATTTTTGAATAATGAGAAAGGTAGGGGTTTAGCAGTGCTAAACCCTTACAGAAGTCACGAAGTGGGGTGATGGGGGAATGGGGTAAAAATTCTTTAACTGTTATCTGTTTCCTGATTTCCCAATCACCAATTTTCTATTTACCGAAACCTTTCCCTTTACTAACAGAGGGAAGACAAAGACAATTTTCTAGTTGCTGAAGTAAAGTCTCTTGATCTAAATTTTGACCAATTAAAACCAGTTGATTTTTCTTTTCACCTTTCCACTGATCATCATCAATAGTGAAGCGTTTACCGCACAGGTGGAAAATATGACGTTGAGGACTTTCTTCAAACCACATAATACCCTTAGCGCGGAAGACATTTGTGGGTAGTTGGTTATCTAAGAAATATTGAAATTTTCTAATCGAGAAAGGTTTATCACTTTGAAAAGATATGGATGTAAAACCATCATTTTCTAAGTGATCAGAGTGGTGATGATCATGGTCGTGATGGTCATGTCCACAGGTAGAATGATCATGGTCGTGATGTTCATGTTCGCAGGTAGAATGATCATGATCGTGATGATGATGATCATGTTCATCGGTTTCTGAATCAAAATATTTATCAGATTCAAATAACCCAACACTGAGAATTAAAGGAAGTGGAACTTGAGAATTTTTAGTTCTGATAATTTTCGCACCTTCCTTAATATCATTAATCTTTTTCTCTAATGAATTTAAAGCAGCTTCATCAACTAAATCGGTTTTATTGAGCAGAATTACATCACCATAAGTAATTTGACTAAATGCAGCTTGAGAGTTGAATAAATCCAAGCTATAATTTGCCGCATCTACTACAGTGACAATTGAATCTAATCGGGTTAAATCTCGCAATTCAGAACCTAAAAATGTCATTGCTACAGGTAAAGGATCTGCTAATCCTGTGGTTTCAACTACTAGATAATCTAGCTTTTCTTCTCTTTGTAAAACTTGGTAAACAGCATCAATTAAGTCATTATTAATGGTGCAACAAATACAGCCATTGCTAAGTTCCACCATATTATCATCGGTGGAAACAATTAATTCGTTATCAATACCAATTTCGCCAAATTCGTTGACTAAAACAGCAGTTTTTACACCTTGCTGATTAGTAAGAATATGATTTAGTAAAGTTGTTTTACCACTGCCAAGAAAACCAGTGATAATGGTAACAGGTAATCCTTGTTTGGTTGCTTCCATTGCGGGAGATTCTGAAGTAACTGCTGATGTCATAGTTATGAAGTAGGATTTGAGTCTATTTTGAATTTTAGCGTGATTTGCAAAAATCCGAGTAGCTGTTAATTGTCACTTAGGAAGTGTTTGTTAGCTAGTTATTTTATCATTTTTTGAATCATTTATAAATTGCTTAAAGTGATTTTTTCATTGATGCAATTCTCAATAGCAATAGTTGTTGTTTGAAGATTTGCAATATCAGAAATTATACCTAAACCTAAATATAAAGTTAAATCATTTTGATCTTGGGTTAAATTACGCCAAATCTGCAAAATTTACTTGTTTAGTTCTGGGTAAAGCTAGAATCATAAGTTACCTAACTCTGACAACTATATTACATGATATTACTGCCAATTATTTAGAGAACTATATTTAGATATCTTAGATATCATAGATGATAAGAGGGTATTTGAAAAGTTTTGGATCGTGATTTTAGGCACTTCATGATAGCGAAGCGTGGCGTAGCCATTCCCCCCTAACCCCCCTTAAAAAGGGGGGAACTAGAGTCAAAGTCCCCCTTTTCAAGGGGGATTTAGGGGGATCTATAAATATTTGATACACCATCAGCGACTTTTAAAACATCCTCTAAGAGCGATCGCTTTTTACTGTATCTGTAACTTAATCTGTCTCACCTATCCGGTTACTCACTACATACGCTATCATTGCTAATCGTTAGATTGCCTTATCCCTTATATTATGACCCTATCTATTTACAATACTCTCACCCGTCGTCAAGAAGAATTTAAAACCGTCGAACCTGGTAAGGTAAAAATGTATTATTGCGGTGTGACAGTTTATGATTATTGCCATTTGGGTCATGCTAGAGCTTGTATTGTTTGGGATGTAGTGCGTCGCTATTTACAGTTTATTGGTTACGATGTGCGTTATATCCAGAATTTCACGGATATTGATGATAAAATTCTTAACCGCGCTAGAGAAGAAAAATCCACAATGGAAGCGGTATCAGAACGCTTTATCCAGGCATATTTTGAAGATATGGGGCGTTTAGGGATAAAAGAAGCGGATGAATACCCCCGTGCTACTCATACCATGAATGGTATCCAAAAATTAATTCATGATTTAGAAACAAAGGGTTTTGCTTATCCTGCTGATGGTGACGTTTATTACGCGGTGCGAAAGTTTGATCAATACGGTAAACTTTCAGGACGGAAATTAGCAGATTTACAAGCAGGTGCAAGCGAAAGGGTAAATGTAGAAGATCCAGAATATCAGAAAAAGAAAGATCCCTTTGATTTTGCCTTGTGGAAAGCTGCAAAACCTAGCGAACCTGCGTGGGAGTCACCTTGGGGTAAAGGTCGTCCTGGATGGCACATAGAATGTTCTGCAATGGTGCGCGATCGCCTGGGTGATACGATAGATATTCATGCTGGTGGTGCTGACTTAATTTTCCCACACCATGAAAACGAAATTGCCCAATCTGAAGCAGTCACCGGTAAACCTTTAGCTAACTATTGGTTACACAATGGCATGGTGAAAGTAGACGGTGAAAAAATGTCTAAATCTTTAGGCAATTTTACCACAATCCGCGATTTATTAGATCGTGGATTTGACCCAATGGCATTAAGATTATTTGTGTTAATGGCACAATATCGTAAACCCATTGATTTCACAGATGAAGCAATTTTAGCAGCAACAAATGGCTGGCATACTATTAAAGAAGGTTTACTTTTTGGTTATCAACATGGTAAACAACTAGGTTGGGAAAATCTGGAATTAAATAAAGCTAACATTGATAAATATGAAGTTGAGAAATTTACCAACGCAGTTGATGATGATTTTAACTTTCCTGGTGGGTTAGCGGTTATTTTTGAATTAGCTAAAGAACTCAGAAAAGAAGGAAATATCATTGTTCATCAAGGAAAAACAGAAACTCCCGCCAATGAATTATTAAAACAATGGCAAACCTTATTAACATTAGCAGAAGTTTTAGGTTTAACCGCCGAACCAGAAGCAGAAACAACAAAAAATGATGGTTTAAGTGATGCAGAAATTGAGGAATTAATTCAGAACAGACAAGAAGCGAGAAAAGCTAAAAACTTTGCTGAATCTGATAGAATTAGAGACGAACTCAAAGCCCAAGGTATTGAATTAATTGATAGCAAAGAAGGTACACGCTGGCAAAGAAAAAATTAAAAATTAACAAAGCATCGTCATCTGAGTTGTGAACATGATTTTTTAAACGAACCGCAGAGACGCAGATGACACAGAGGTAAAGACAAAAAAGATGATTGAATCTTACTCCTTTCTCATTCTAATATTACCCCCATTCTTTTCTTCTTCCTTCGTGTCCTTCGTGTTCTTCGTGGTTCATTCTCTTTAAAAATCCTTCACAACTAACCAATATCTCAAAAACTCTTTCCCTCTGCGCCTCTGCGTGACATAAAAAAATAATTTTTTAACCTTTAATTAATCCTATGTGGTCAGAACTAACAACCGCCATATCACATTTTAACATTCCTGCTGATTGGATCGGTATCCGCGCAGTCAAAGAAACAACCAGAACCCATTTTGTCAGAGATGGTTTACCCCAAAGCAACGGTAAATCATTAACAATGGGAGCAATGATAGAAGTGATGGTTAATGGTATTTTGGGTTATGCTGCTACCAACTCCTTAACATTATCATCATTACAAAATGCGGCAGAAATAGCATATAAACAAGCAGTTGCAGCAAGTGAATTTTGGATTTATCCCTTTACTGAAAATACCCGTCCTAAAGTCGTCGGTGAATATAACTCACCTTTCTTTGAACCATTAAACGCTATCAGTCCAGGGGAAATAAATGATTTATTAATGAGAATTTGTCACAGTTTAAAAATTAGTGATAAAATAGTTCAAACCGTAGCCAATATCAACACATCTGAAAAAGAGACTTGGTTTGTTAGCAGTAACGGTTCAGAAGTTTATCAAAAAATCATTTCTTTAGGCAATCATTTTGGTGTCATTGCCCAAGATGGTAATGTTGTGCAAGAACGTAGTAATAACGGAATGCACGCTAATTGTTATCAAGGTGGATGGGAAGTATTAAAACAAGATAATTTATGGCATCGAGTTCAACAAATTGCCGAACAAGGATTAGAATTATTAACAGCCCAAGAATGTCCCAATACTCGCACTAATTTAGTTTTAGCACCAGATCAAATGATGCTACAAATTCATGAAAGTGTAGGACATCCTTTAGAAATTGACCGCATTTTAGGAGATGAAAGAAACTATGCAGGTGGTAGTTTTGTGAAACCCGAAGATTTTGGTAAATTAGAATATGGTTCACCTTTAATGAATATCACCTTTGATCCTACAGTTGAAGGTGAATTTGCCAGTTATCATTTTGATGATACAGGTGCAAAAGCCAACCGAGAATATATCATCAAATATGGCATTTTACAAAGAGGTTTAGGCAGTTTAGAAAGTCAAAATCGTTCTGGTTTACCAGGGGTAGCTTGTGCGCGTGCTACTTCTTGGAATCGTCCACCAATTGATAGAATGGCTAACCTAAATTTAGAACCAGGAAACACCAATTTTCCAGAAATGATAGCGGATATAGAACATGGTGTGTACATGGAGTCTAACCGTTCTTGGTCAATTGATGATAGAAGACATAAATTTCAATTTGGTTGTGAATATGCGAAGTTAATTGAAAACGGTAAACTCACAAAAACCCTGCGTAATCCTAATTATAGAGCTACCACACCAGAATTTTGGCACAGTTTAGTTAAGGTTGGTAATGATGCAAATTGGCAAATGTACGGTACTCCATTTTGTGGAAAGGGAGAACCTAATCAAACTATTTGGGTAGGACATGGTTCTCCGGTTTGTGTATTTGCAAATGTAGAAGTTTTTGGTGGTGGGTAAATTCAATATAAAATAGAAAATGAATAGATCCCCAACTTCTGAAAGAATTAGGGGATCTAAATATTAAGTTTTTTTGGTTTGAGTTACTTATCAAAAATTCTGACTCCTGACTCCTTAATTTTGATATTAATGCTACAATCAACAAACAACTACTTGATGCTATATCAATATGATCATTGCACAAGACCTAGAACAAACAAAAGACATCTCCCCAGATGTCATCTTTCCCCCCAGTGATTTATATAGTGATGAACCACCCGTGGAAACCGAACTGCATCTACGACAAATTATTTTACTTTTGCAATGCTTAGAATGGTTATGGAAAGATAGAACAGATTTCTATACTGCAGGAAATTTAACTATTTATTATAGTCCTCACCAGAAAAAAAATGAAAATCTCAGAGGTCCTGATTTTTTTGTGGTTTTAGGAACAGAACGCAAAACCCGGAAAAGTTGGGTAGTGTGGGATGAAGATGGGAAATATCCCAATGTAATTATCGAAATTCTTTCACCCAGTACAGCTAACAGTGATAAAGTAACTAAAAAAGAACTTTATCAAAATACCTTTAGAACACCTGATTATTTTTGGTTTGATCCTTATACATTAGAGTTTTCCGGTTTCTATTTAACAAATGGTCAATATCAACCTTTAGAACCCAATGAAAACGGATATTTATGGAGTGAACAATTAGGTTTATATTTAGGAGTGCATGAGGGTTTATTAAGGTATTTTACCCCTGAAGGTGAGTTAGTACCAACACCAGAAGAAACCGCAGAAGAGGAAACTAAGAAAGCAGTAAAATCAGAGAAAAGAGCAAACCAAGAAGCTAAACGAGCAGCACAAGCAGACGCAAGAGCAGAACGTTTAGCGGCAAAATTGCGAGAATTAAATATTGATCCTGAGAACATTTAAACCGACTATTAAAAAAATGAAAATGCAAATTGAAGAATTATCAATCTTAGAAAATAACTTTAATCAACTGATAGAAATGCTGCTTGCAAAAAAAGCAGATAGTGAACATTTTACCGTCAGACTTAACAGCGAAAGAAGTCAATTTACCCGCTTTAATCGTGCTAAAGTTAGACAAACAGGACTGGTTGCTGATGGTTCAATTACCCTAACTTTAATGGAAAATCAGCGCAGTAGTTTCTGTAAATTTCCTTTTACTGGAAACTGGGATATAGATTGGCAAACTGCATACCAAGCTTTACAAGATTTACGAGAAGAATTACATCTATTACCAGTCGATCCTTATTTGGTTTTACCTACAGGAAATAATGTTAGTAGAGAAGTACATACAGGTTTATTAGCACCGGAAAATGTGGTTAATTCTATTTTAGAATCGGTTGCTGATTTAGATTTTACTGGTATGTATGCTGGCGGAATAATTATTAGAGGTTATAGTGATTCTAGCGGACAAAAACACTGGTTTGCAACTGATTCTTTTAATTTAGATTATTCTTTAATTATCGAATCAGGAAAAGCGGTAAAAGGTACTTTTGCTGGTAGTGAATGGGATGAATCTGCTTATGTAGATAAGATAAATGATGGTAAAAAACAATTAGCTTTATTGTCTCTTGAACCCAAAGAATTACCCAGAGGAAATTATAAAACCTATTTTGCTCCTGCTGCTGTAGCGGAATTATTGGGAATGCTTTCTTGGGGTGCTATTAGTGAAGCTTCTATCCAACAGGGAAATAGTGCTTTATCTGCTTTATCACGTCAAGAAAAACAACTTTCATCTAAATTCGTTTTAAAAGAAAATTTCACATCTGGTTTAGTTCCCAGATTTAATGATTTAGGAGAAATATCACCAGAGGAATTAACTTTAATAGAAAATGGTGTTTTGGTAAGTAGTTTAGTTAATTCTCGCACAGCTAAGGAATATAATAAACCTGCCAATGGTGCTAATAGTTCAGAAACTTTACGTTCTCCAGAAATCAAAACAGGTAATTTAGCTTTTGCTGATATTTTACGCAGTTTAGATACTGGGTTGTATGTTTCTAATTTGCATTATTTAAATTGGAGCGATCGCCAAACTGCTAGAATTACAGGTATGACTCGTTATGCCTGTTTTTGGGTAGAAAAAGGAGAAATAGTCGCCCCCATAGAAAACCTCCGTTTTGATGAAAGTCTCTACCGTTGTTGGGGATCAGAAAATTTAGTTGCTTTAACCAAATTTCAAGAATTGATTCCCGAAGTGGGAACTTATGAAAGTCGTCAATTAGGTGGTAGTTTAGTTCCAGGAATGCTGGTGGAAGATTTCACCTACACTTTGTAGTTTATAGCAGGTGACAGGTGACAGGTGACAGGTGACAATGTAAGAGGGAATAGGGAGGAAAATTTTAGATTTTAGATTTTAGATTTTAGATGAAAGTTGACAAAAACAATCCAAAATCCAAAATCCAAAATCCAAAATCCAAAATCAATCACTCCTGACTCCTGACTCCTTTTATACCTGGTTATTGTGAAAAATGTTGTTTTCTTAATAAGCTAAAGTTTCTAAAGTTTCTCGTAAATACCGTTGTACTTGCTGTTCTAGGCGCAAACCCTTTAACTGAGCATTACTTTCTAGTTGCCAGCGTTGGAAACCGGAACTAGCAGAAATGGCATACTTCAGGTTTTGCCAAATGTGAGCATCACGAGAAAGCTGGCCGGTGCTAGAAGCTGAAATTTGAGCCATAGTTCCTCATTCCTCGTTTTTCAATTTTAGAGTCAAACAATTTTAGATTTTAGACTTGAAACGGATGACTGTCTTGCCTAAAACGACAACAAAGAAACCAAACAAGCTAAATCTAACATTTTTTAAATGGGGCAAGATGTGATCCATACCTACCCCGAAAATTTTGCAATCTTATTTTGCAATCTTATTTAATCTTTTCTCAAGATAACGGTTATACAGCAGTAAATTCTGTGTGATAGATCACTAAAACTAAGGATATTTTCGGTAAAATTCTGGCAAATAAGCTTTTTAAATTAACCAAAGGATTTTAAACTACGGGTTTTATGCTGTTTTATCTGTGTGATAGATAGATAATTATTTTTTTCTTTTATCTCTTCGCTCTCACCTGTCACCTATCCCCTGTCACCTGCTATATGAGTGCTGAGATTTATGTATGTGAATGTTGAACTAAACACTATATCCATTCAACACTCATCAATTAACTCAGCACTCAACAGTCGGTACTCAAGACTACTTAGTTAAGGTCAGGGTACGGCGTTTAGTTACCATTTGGTAAGCTTCGATGATGTCATTTTCAGCCCAGTCATGGAACTTATCAATACCAATACCACATTCATAACCAGAGTTGACCTCGCGCACATCTTCTTTCATCCGTTTGAGGGAATCAAGAATGCCTTCGTAGATCACCTTACTGCCGCGACGAACTCGCACTTTACAGTTACGAACCAGTTTTCCAGATTGTACATAACAACCAGCAACTGCGCCACGACCGACTGGGAAGACAGCACGGACTTCTGTTTGTCCTAAAGGTTCTTCTACTAACTCTGGTTCTAGTAGACCTTCCAAAGCTCCTTGGATATCTTCTAGCAGTTTGTAGATGATGTTGTATTCCCGCACATCCACACCTGCTTCATCGGCAGCTTGTCTAGCACCACTAGCGTAGGTAGTGTTGAAACCAATGATCACGGCGTTACTAGCAGCAGCTAAGTCGATATCTGTTTCTGTAATTTCTCCAGCAGTAGCCAACAACATCCGAATTTGTACTTCGTTTTGAGGTATTTGCTTGAGAGAGCCAATAATAGCTTCTACAGAACCTTGGACATCGCCTTTGAGGATCAAGTTGAGTTCTTTCAACTCGCCTTCTTGAGCTTGAGCCGATAGGGTTGTGAGGGTAACTCGTCCTTGTAACAAACGGGATTGACGTTGTTTGTCGGCACGGTCAGCAGCGATCGCTCGTGCTTCTTTTTCGTTCTCAAACACTTCAAACTCATCCCCAGCAGCGGGTACATCACTTAAACCCAGTACCTCAACTGCACAGGAGGGAGTAGCAACTTCTACACGCTTGCCTCGATCATCTACCATTGCCCGGACTTTACCAAATGCTGATCCTGCCACGAGCATATCTCCCACCCGGAGAGTACCGTTTTGAATCAACAAAGTAGCAACAGCGCCCTTAGCTTTATCCAGATGGGCTTCAATCACTGTTCCCTTAGCCACCCGATCTGGGTTAGCGGAAAGTTCAGCGACTTCTGCCACCAGCAGCACCATTTCTAGCAGTATATCCAGGTTTTCGCCCCTGATGGCACTCACAGGAACCATGATCGTCTCACCGCCCCAATCTTCTGCGGTTAAACCATAATTGGTCAGTTCTTGTTTAACCCGCTCTGGTTGCGCCCCTTCTTTGTCAATCTTGTTGATAGCGACAACAATGGGTACACCTGCGGCTTGAGCATGGCTGATCGCTTCTACTGTTTGCGGACGCACACCGTCATCGGCGGCAACCACCAAAATCGCAATATCAGTCACCCGCGCACCTCTAGCCCGCATAGCTGTGAAAGCTTCGTGACCAGGAGTATCCAGGAAGACAATCTGTTGTTGCTTACCATCATGTTCCACATCAACGTGGTATGCGCCGATATGCTGGGTAATACCACCTGCTTCACCCGCAGCGACTTTAGTTTTGCGGATGGAGTCAAGTAGAGTAGTTTTACCGTGGTCTACGTGACCCATAATTGTCACCACAGGAGGACGACGAATCAGATGATCCAGATCCTCAATGTCAATCATTTCTGTGACTTTGCGGGCTTCTGCTTCTGGTTCAGCCGTTTCCACTTCTACCTCTAGTTCTTTAGCTACTAGGGTAATGGTGGGAATATCCAGATTTTGGGTGATACTTACCGCCATGCCTTTCATAAACAGGATTTTGACAATTTCTGTATCGGCAATCACCAAAGCATCCGCCAACTCTTGTACTGTCATTGGTCCTGTGACAACCAGTTTTTCTGGGCGATCGCGCTTGACTTCTACTTCTTGTTGACGGCGGTTTTGATCCCGTTGGGAACCAGACTTTTTATTTTTGGTGGGTGCAGACACCGCCAACGTTGGTTGTTGTGCAGGTCGAGCAGCCTTGGGTTTAGGTGGACGAGCTATAGACAAGCTCACTTGGATAGTAGCTGGAATTTCCAGACCCTCTTCATCCAGTAAATCATCTTCTTCAAAATCATCATCAATGATGGGTTTGGCTCGTTTACCCTTTAGTCCTACCTTGGCTTTTTCTTTGATTTCGTCAATTATTTCTTCGTCCTGCCATTTTTTCCCGCCTTTAGCTGGACGGGGTGGTGTAGGACGTTTCAAATCCAGCAAAGCTGGTGCGATCGGCTCATCTACCAATACCTCTTTTTTAGCTCCTCCAGACATGGGTTTAGGTGGAGTGGCTACAGGCATG
The DNA here is from genome assembly GCF_019598945.1 of Sphaerospermopsis torques-reginae ITEP-024. Taxonomy (NCBI): domain Bacteria; kingdom Bacillati; phylum Cyanobacteriota; class Cyanophyceae; order Nostocales; family Aphanizomenonaceae; genus Sphaerospermopsis; species Sphaerospermopsis torques-reginae. The sequence goes on from NZ_CP080598.1 coordinate 1,722,023, forward strand.
GCGGCTACAGGTTCAGCAGGACGTGTTGGCCTGCTGGGTCGTTGCACATCAGTTGATGGTGTGGGTGCAGATTTACTTCCCCTGTGTTCTGGTTTCACAGGTGATGGAGTTGAGCGACCTTGTTTTTGTGGTGTTTGCTCTGATGTTCCTTTATTGCCCCTGGGTTTTGAATGTTCCCTTTCCTCTTCACGCCGTTGCTGACGGTCGCGTTTAAGAATTGGTTTTTCTGTAGGAGATAGCTGTTCTGTGGCAGAGGCTTTTTCTTCCAGAGGTCTTGCTGGTGGACCAACCAGTTGCGGTTTTTGCGGTTTTTCCGGTTTGGGTCGATGACCAGCCGGTTTTTCCGGTTTTTCCGGTTTTATTTTCTCTGGCGCTGGTTGGATACTAGGCTTATGATCTGTTTCTGCCACAGGTTTTTGTGGGGTCTCAGATTGATTCCGGGGTACAGGTCGAGTTGGTGCCGTCGGTTTCATGGGTGAGACTGGTGTAGCGAAAGGCCGTGGAGGTGATGGAGAATTAGCTGTAACTTCGCCATTTACACTATCAGACGAAGCAATTTGGCTATTGGTAGCAACTGACGCTTCTGAGGCGTTGGAGGTAGTGTTTCTCAAGATTTTGGGTTTGCGAATTTCCAAAATTTGTTGTTTATGGGGTGCAGCAGGTCGGTTTCGGGAGCCAGTTTTTTGTGAATTTGGTTTATGGCTGTTTGTACCTAATTCCTTTTTGGGCGTGACACTCGTGGCTGGGAGTTTTTCCGCAGCTTGTCGAATTTGTTCTGCCTCAGTTTCTGAAATCGTGCTGCTATGGCTTTTGACCGCGATGTTGAGCTGGTCGCAAATTGCTAGTAGCTCTTTGTTATCCAAATTCAATTCCTTTGATAATTCGTAGATTCTAACTTTGCCGTTGTTCATCCACTCTTTCCCCTTTAATTTACAGTTTTAACGGATGGTTGCCTGGTTTTCGACATCTCCATCCTTTGATCACTGTTTTTTAGGTTGCCCTTGGTGATGTTGCCGGTGCCTCCAATATTTAGGAAAGAGAGATGTTTCGGTTTAATACTGGCATCCCCACCGGGAATGATGGTTGACTGGACCCCATAAAATTTTTCTCAATAAAAAATTTTTTTGGGCATCCTTGATGCCGAACTGCGCTTTAACGCTACCAGGTTGCCATTTTTTAGGTTTTTGTTTTGCTGATTCTGAGTCTTCCACAACACAATCGAGTAAAACTTGTTGGGAGTATTGCTTCGTCTCTCTCCATTTTTAGAGAGCCACTTGCCTTCTACACCCATTTACTATTTTGGCACTAATCCGATACAAAAAAGCTAACTCATGCTAACAGCCCTTGCTGCTTTTTCTTCCTGCTTCACCCTATTCGTGTCGGCACGATCTAGTCCACAGGCTTTCTTGTTTGGGTGTATCTAACCGTACCATTAAGTATTTAGGCTTGGTTATCACCCAAAATACCTATCAATAATAGCATTTTTCTGTCTGCCCTGTCAGCCGAATCTTAGACGACTGGCTCTTTAAGGACTTATAGTCTCAAGACTGTCTGCCGGCTCTCAGGTTTTTCTGTCAATGAGTAGATATAAATCTTGAGCCAACGTGAGCATCTGTTAGGTTTGGTTAGGAAAACACTAACTAGCTATTAACCTTTGTCTGACACAGCCTCTCTGGTATGGGAAACAGCGGTATGGTCAAAACCCAGGCAGTAGTCTACCTTGGGCAACCCAAAATATTTAGTTTAGTTAAATTTGATTTTGGGGATTGCGTTCACTAAGTCGCTGCCACAATGTCTGATACAGTGTTTCTGGCACTGTTCCATGTAGCGATCGCCCTAATCTATTTTTTTTCTGAGCCGCTTGCAGGCAGTCAGTTTCAGGGCAAATATAGGCTGAACGCCCCATGCCCTGATCTAATTGTACCTTCCCAGATGGAAAGATGCGGACAATCCGCCAAAACTCTTCTTTTGGTCTTACCCGGCGACAACTAATACAACGGCGATAGTTTGGTTTCATCGGGTTTTTTCAGTCAGTTCAGGGATTTCTAGTGCTGTTACTAGCCCTCAAATTAGTTCTTGCTAATTTTGGCACTTACTAAATTTCTTCTAGTTTACCGTCAAAATTTCACAGTTAAGGGACGATACCTCAAATTAGTTGAAAATTAATCTTCCTCACTGGTGTCAAATTTGTCAAAATTATCATTTTCTAATGCTAATTCTTCTTGTTCCTCTGCTTCTAGTAGTTCCTCCTGGTCATTTTCATCATCCTCTGATTGATATTGTGCGCGGACAGCTGCAAATTTAGCATCCTCAGCAGCATAGTCATATTTGGCTTTATCTTTAATGTCAATTTTCCAGCCTGTCAATCTGGCTGCTAATCTCACGTTTTGTCCTTCTTTGCCAATAGCTAAACTCAGTTGATCTTCTGCTACTAAAACGTGGGTTTGCCGACTTTCGGGGTCCATTAAGCGCACTTCATCGACTCTGGCAGGACTCAAGGCGTTAGCGATATAAGTTGCTGGATCTGGAGACCAGCGAATTACATCTATTTTTTCACCCCGCAATTCATTGACTACTACTTGAATGCGTGATCCCCTCGCGCCAATACAAGCTCCAACTGGATCTACATCTCGATCCAGGGTATCTACTGCTATTTTAGTCCGCGGACCGACATAACGGGAAGGAGGATTTGCTTCTCTAGCTACTGCGACTATTCGCACTACTTCGTCTTCAATTTCTGGGACTTCGTTGGCAAATAAATAAACTACTAACCCAGCATCAGCACGAGATACTAATAACTGTGGACCCCTTTGTTGTCCTTGGGAAACTTTTTTGAGATATACCTTAAAGGTGGTATTGGAACGGTATGTATCATTGGGTAGTTGTTCCCTTTTTGGTAATTCTGCTTCTACTTCTGGCTGACCAAAACCGCTGCTAACTGCCAAAATTACTGATTGTCTTTCAAATCTTAAAACTCTCGCTTGTAAAACGGTACTTTCTAAATCTTGAAATTCTTCTTGCACCATTTGACGTTGTTGATCCCGCAATTTCTGTGCCAGCACTTGTTTAGTTTGCATGGCAGCCATGCGTCCAAATTCTCCTTGATCTGGGGTGACATCTAAGACCACAGAATCACCTGATTGAGCTTCAGGAGCGACTTGTTGTACTTCTTCTAGAGAAATTTGATGGTCGGAGTTACTCACTTGTTCGACTATTGTTTTGGTAGAAAGAACTCGAAATCCTTCTCCTTCAATATCAAGTTCTACTTCAAAATTATCAAAATAATTTTCATCAAATTGTCGGCGCTCTAAATTTTGGGCGCGACGATAACGTTCGTAACCTTTAAGTAATGCTTCTCTAATAGATGATTGCACTGCTAAACGTGGTAAATTTCGCTCGCGGCTAATGCTTTCAATTAAATCTTTTAATCCAGGTAAAGTAACCATTGACATAAGCAACATCTCCTTAATTTTTAAATTTTTATGTCAGCAACCAGCAATTTTTTGTATTTTAAATCTGGGATTTTAGATTTTTATCTAAAACCCTGAATCTAAAACCCTGTATCTAAAATCTCAATTTTAGTTAACTGCCCTCATCGAGTTGCACGCTGGTAACGAGGGAACGGGGTATCTGTACTACACGACCTTTTTGGTTTAAGTAAATTTTTGTTTCATCCCGGCGCATCAAGTTACCAATCCACTCTTGTTTTCCTTCGTAGGGTTCAGAAGTGGAGATCACCACGGGAAATCCTTTAAAGGAAATAAACTCCCTGTCTGTGTTCAATTGTCGGGAAATTCCAGGACTGGAGACTTCCAATACGTAAGCATCTGGAATCATCTCTGTCGCGTCTAAGGAGGCTTCTAAGGCACGGCTCATTCGTTCGCAATCGTCTAAACCAGTGTCCTGTTGAGGGTTACGGATATCTACCCGCAAAACTGGTGGACGTTGGTTGGTATGAAAAACTATGCCAACTACTTCCAAACCCAGTTCTTCTGCTACTGGTTTCGCCAATTCAATAATTTGTGGAACTAAAGGATGAGTCATGGGAAAATTCAATAAAAAAAGTGGGCTTCTACCCACTTCCGGCGATAGGGATATCTTCCAAGAAGTCTTGTGACGAACCTGTGTTGGTTCGCCCCTAACATGAGTGTAGCGTATTTTTTTCGTTAGTCATTAGTGATTGGTGATTGGTGACTGGTGATTGGTGATTGGGTTATTATTTTACCTATACACCCATACACCCATACACTCCTACACTCTAAAGCTTTTATCAATAACTTTGGTAACAGGCGCTTGCGATCGCATCCTTCTTGTTTGCTCGATAATTTGCTCAATATCTTCTTGGGATAGACGTTGAACATAATTAATTTTCACTTCTTCTAAAAAGTCATTGAGTAAACTTTGAATCTCTAAAATTACGTGCTTTTCCTGAATTTCTCCCCCTAAAACCGTAGTAAATTTTTCCACTAACTGACTAGAAAGTTGGGCTGCAACTGGATCTTTAAAGGCGCTAACCAAGGCAAGATATAGGTTTGTGGTGATTTGATTGGCCAATTTTTCACTTAGCTGATTTTGTGCCTGTCCTACTCCTGGCAGCATGAGCAGGTTACGATAAACAGGTACTTGCCCAAAAGCAAGTTCGATATTGTGCCGCAAAATGGCATTCATTTCTGGTTGGATTTTTGGTAAGACTTGATTAACGATGGTTTGTATTAACAGTCCTGAAAGTGCTTCTACTTCGTTAATATTATTAATATCAATGTAGGCACGCTCTTTTTCCGGTTGTAATAACCACCTGGTAATATCACCGCGCTGTATTGAAACCTGCATTTGGTTAATTACCCGCACTACTACAATTTCTGTGATTTCTTCGGCAAAATTGGCTACTATACCTTGGTGAATTTGCCTTCTCACTAAATGTAGATCAATTAACCCGGCTTGATCTAGACGAACTAATACTGGTAAAACTCGCAACCAACGCCAAAAGGGAATTACTAAAAAGAGGTCATACCAACGCCATAAAATTGCTTCTAACCAGCTTAAATGGCGATTTTGACGTTTTATATAAAAAGTACGTAATAGCAATTCTAAGCCAAATATCACCACAAACGGTAAATCAATTAACCAAAAATCATCTATAAATTCGCCATTTTCGCCTATTTTGCGGTAATAGTTCGCAGCAATCCCAGGACGAATTTGCTGGTTGAAAAAATTAATTTCTTGTATCCAACCCCGTTTAGATAAATATTCCGCACTCCAAAAAGTATCCAAGGCGCGTTTTGCTGATTCTTGGCCGATGTGTTCCCGCATCCGGTTTTTAATTTTTTCCAGAGTTCCACTTTTACCCGCACTTGCAAAGGGATTACTATCAATCATCTCGTTGCTCAAACGGCTGATTTCTGCTAACTTGGTTTTTACTTGAAGGGAGTTTAATCCGGTTTGGCTAACTTGTGCTTCTAAAGCAGCTACTGTTTCTAGATAATTTTTCGTGTCTCGATGGGGTTCAATACCTTTAATCGGGTCATAAATCTGGGTGATTTGGGGAAGTTGGCGAAAATAGAAATCCCGCCAAGGTACGTAACTCAAATCAAATAACACTAACCCTAAGTTAACACTGGCTGCGATCGCCATTAACTTTTCCAACCATAGATTAGCTTGTTTTCGAGGTTTTAATTTATTCATTATTAGTTAATTTTTATACTCAATATTAAGTCTTTCTCTTCTTTAGTTTAATATATTGCTTAATTATCCCCTTCTTGATTACAATTTCTGTATAATGTCTGTACTTAATCAAGGGGTCATGTAAAAAAATATTATATATTTTTACAAATATGTGTTATCTGATAAATATATGAACATTTTTATTGTAATAAATATTGAGGTAGATACCAAATACACGACTTACTTCAAAAAGTATCTTTTGCAAATGGGTGTAAGGTTTTAGGTTTTTATCTAGCTCATATTTTTGGTTTTTACAGCAGTTTTCATGTCTTTAGACCACAGTAAAGGCGAAGCATTCGGATGATAGTCTTAGGTAAAAACCGATAATTAATTGTCCGAATGCTTCGCCCCTACATTGTTGACGCGAAACCTAAATCAAAATGTGGTTTATTTACCTGAAAATAGCTGTAATACGATGATTAGCCGTAACATTACAACAGTGGAAATTACCACATTTCCACTAAAAATCAAACAATAACAAATAGGAAAAATCTGTTTATATGTCAAACTTCCAAAAAAATGATCTGCCAACTTTATTAGTTACAGGTGGCGCAGGATTTATAGGAGCTAACTTTGTTCTCCAAGCTAGAAAAAATCAATGGGCTAATATCATTAATTTAGATAAACTGACTTATGCTAGTAATCTACAAAATTTAGCTGAATTACAAGATGATCCCAATTATGCTTTTATTCAAGGAGATATTGGTAACTTTGAATTAGTCAGTTATTTGTTAGAAAAATATCAACCAGATGCAGTAATCAACTTTGCTGCGGAAACTCATGTAGATCGTTCAATTATCACTCCCATTAATTTTATTCAAACTAACGTAATGGGAACATTCCATTTATTAGAAGCAAGTAAAGTTTATTGGCAAAACTTAAAATCAGAAAAACAAGAAAAATTCCGATTTTTGCATATATCTACCGATGAAGTTTATGGTTCTTTAAATACAGATGATCCAGCTTTTCGAGAAGATACACCTTATGCACCAAATAGTCCTTATGCAGCTTCTAAAGCTAGTGCAGATCATTTAGTTAGATCCTACTATCACACCTATAATTTACCTACTTTAACTACTAATTGTTCTAATAATTATGGACCGTTACAGTTTCCTGAAAAACTGATTCCTTTGATGATACTTAATGCTTTAAATAAGAAACCTTTACCTATTTATGGTGATGGTCAAAATGTGAGAGATTGGTTATATGTAGGTGATCACTGTGATGCTATTTATTTGGTTTTAAAAGAAGGTAAAATCGGCGAAAGTTATAACGTGGGTGGATTAAATGAACAAACTAACTTAGTAGTTGTGAATAAAATTTGTGAGATTTTAGAGAAGTTAGCGCCGAAAGATAATTTTCAATATTCTTCGTTAATTACCTTTATTAAAGATCGTCTTGGACATGATCGCCGTTATGCAATTGATTGTAGTAAAATCACAAAAGAATTAGGATGGCAACCCAAGGAAAATTTTGATAGTGGTTTGTTAAAAACTGTGCAATGGTATCTTGACAATTCAGCTTGGGTAGAATCTATTTTTACAGGAGAATATCAAAACTGGATTCAGAAAAATTACGAAAGTCGTTAAAGGAGTAGGGGTAATTCATGAATTACCCCTACTTCCGTTTTATTTTGCGTAAGTCCTGGATTTATTTAGTAATAATTAATTCGCTGTATAAGGAAGATAAAATGAAGGGTATTATTCTCGCAGGTGGTTCTGGTACAAGACTTTATCCCTTAACTCAAGTTGTCAGTAAACAATTAATGTCGGTTTATGACAAACCGATGATTTATTATCCGTTATCGGTGTTAATGTTAGCTGGAATTAGAGAAATTTTAATTATTTCCACACCCACAGATTTACCTCTTTTTCAAAGATTACTAAAAGATGGTAGTCAATGGGGTTTAAAGTTTAGTTATGTGGAACAACCAAAACCAGAAGGTTTAGCACAAGCTTTTATTTTGGGGAAAGATTTTATCAAAAATGATTCAGTGTGTTTAATTTTGGGAGATAATATTTTTTATGGTCATGGTTTCACAGAAGTTTTAACCCGTGCTGCTCAATTGCAAAATGGAGGTTTAGTTTTTGGTTATAAAGTCACTAACCCAGAAAGTTATGGTGTGATTGAATTTAACGCCGAAAGAAAAGCGATTAGTATAGAAGAAAAACCAAAAGTTCCTAAATCAAAATATGCTGTACCAGGAATTTATTTTTATGATTCCCAAGTAACAGAAATTGCTGCTAGTTTGAAACCTTCTGCACGGGGTGAGCTAGAAATTACTGATGTGAATTTAGCTTATTTAAAGCAAGATCAATTAAAGGTAGAAATTTTAGGAAGGGGTTATGCTTGGTTAGATACGGGTACACATGAATCTTTACATCAGGCTAGTAATTTTATCCAAACTTTAGAACAAAGACAGGGAGTAAAAATAGCTTGTATTGAAGAAATTGCTTATTATCAAGGATATATTGATAGTCAACAACTTAGTGACTTGGTTGAGTCTATGGGTAAAAGTAGTTATGGTCTTTATTTAAGACGGATTTTAGAAGATGAAATTGCTTTTAATTGAGAAAACCTAAGTATTCAGCTATCAGTAATCAGTAATCAGCTATAATCTAGAGTTAGTTAATAACAAATAACCAGGATATAAGGTTTGAACTACACAAGAGGATGATTTGATGAAGATTATAAACACAGAAATTCCTGATGTCTTATTAATTGAACCTCAAGTTTTTGGAGATGAAAGGGGATTTTTTTATGAAAGTTTTAATGAGAGAGTTTTTTTAGAAAAAACCGGAATTTTACCTCATTTTGTCCAAGATAATCACTCTCGATCTAGTAAAAATGTGTTGCGAGGTTTGCATTATCAAATTCAGCAACCACAAGGAAAATTAGTCAGGGTTGTAGTAGGTGAAGTTTTTGATGTAGCTGTTGATTTGCGAAAAAGTTCTACTACTTTTGGACAATGGGTGGGTGTAAATTTATCAGCAGAAAATAAACATCAATTGTGGATACCACCGGGTTTTGCTCATGGTTTTTTAGTATTATCTGAATATGCAGATTTTCTGTATAAAACCACGGATTATTATGCACCTGAATATGATCGTACTCTTTTATGGAATGATCCAGATTTAGCGATTTCTTGGCCGATTAAAGATGAACCAATTGTTTCTGGTAAGGATAAAATTGGTAAGTTATTTTCAGAAGCGGAGGTTTATCAATGAAAATTCTATTAACCGGTATTTCTGGACAGGTAGGTTGGGAATTACAACGCACTTTAATGACTGTGGGTGAGGTAATTTCTTTAAATCGTGGTCAATTGGATTTAGCAAATCCTGATAGTATTCGTGGTACAATTAGGGATATTAAACCTGATTTAATTGTCAATCCTGCTGCTTATACTGCGGTGGATAAAGCGGAATCAGAAATTGATTTAGCTATGGCTATTAATGGTGTTGCACCTGGTATAATTGCTGAAGAAGCTAAAAGTTTAAATGCAGCAATAATTCATTATTCTACTGATTATGTTTTTGATGGGAATAAAAATACTCCCTATCAGGAAAATGATCAAACAAATCCGCAAAATATCTATGGAAAAACAAAGTTAGCTGGTGAAGAAGCTATTTCTTCTGTTGGTGTTAATTATCTGATTTTTCGTACTAGCTGGGTTTATGGTTTGCGGGGTAAAAACTTTTTGTTAACGATGCAAAGATTAGCTAAGGAAAGGGAAGAAATTCGGGTTGTTGATGATCAAATTGGCGCACCGACTTGGAGTGGAATGATTGCAGAAATTACAGCGCAAGTTATTACTCAAGGTCAAAATAATTTAATTGATTTTTTTGCTAAAAATCGAGGAATATATAATTTATCTCCTAGTGGTACAACTAGCTGGTATGGTTTTGCGAAGGCAATTTTAAAAGATGATTTTCCTAACAATGAAAGAAAATTAAAAAGATTAATTCCTATTACTACCCCAGAATATCCTACCCCTGCGAGTAGACCGGCTTTTTCTTTGTTAGATAATCAAAAATTGTCTGATACATTTGGTTTAAAAATGCCAGAATGGGATCAAGTTCTCAAGTTAGTTCTTGATAGTTAAAAAATCAGATCCCCGCATTGTTGAAGAAGTCGGGGATCTTTTTCATCAAATATCAGAAATTAAACGCAGATGAACGCGGATAAACGCAGATGGGGAGTGATTATGTTTTTTTATTCATCCTCATCTTCATCTGTTTCTAAATCAATATCTTCCAAAGATTGATGAGGAATAGCGGCAATAATCGCATCTATGACTTTAGAAACTTGTAAAATTTCTATGTTTAAATCAGGAAACTTCTGACCTTTGGGTATTATCGCTCGTTTAAACCCTAATTTTGCTGCTTCTTTTAATCTTAGTTCCATTTGGGACACCGATCGCACTTGTCCCCCTAAACCCACTTCCCCTATTAACACGGTTTCGGGATCTACTATCCTATCTCGAAAACTGGCGACAATGGCGATCGCAATTCCCAAGTCTACCGCAGGTTCTTCTACATTCAAACCCCCCGCAGATGCAACATAGGAGTCTAATTTTGACATGGGTATCCCTACCCGTTTTTCTAATACTGCTAAAATTTGCACTAAGCGGTTATAATCTATCCCTGTACCTGCTCGACGGGGTGAAGGGTAACTGGTAGGACTTACCAAAGCTTGCAATTCTACAACTATCGGTCTTGTTCCTTCACAAGCCACTACAATAGCTGTACCCGGTGCGGGGTCGTCACGGTTTCCTAGAAATAATTCTGAAGGATTGGGTACTTCTCTTAATCCATTAGAAACCATTTCAAATATACCAATTTCATGGGTAGCTCCGAAACGATTTTTAACAGTTCTTAATAATCTGTGGGAAGCAAAGCGATCGCCTTCAAAATACAAAACCGTATCTACTAAATGTTCTAAAACCCTCGGTCCAGCTATAGTTCCTTCTTTCGTGACATGACCAACAATTAACATTGTAATATCTTCATGTTTTGCCACCTTCATTAAAGCGGCGGTACATTCCCGCACCTGCGCTACTGAACCAGGTGCAGATGTCAAAGCTGGGAAGAATACAGTTTGTATACTATCAATCACGGCCAGATTCGGTTTGAGAGAGTCAATTTCCCGGAGTATTTCCTCTAAATCCGTTTCTGGCAAGACATACAAATCAGAACCGATGCTATGATGTTCTATAACATTTTCAGTATTTTCCGGTAGTTTATTAGTAGTTTTAGTTTCTTCTTCTTGATTTTCGCTTTCTTCCGAAACAACATTGATCGGTTTAGACATTCCCAAACGAGAAGCCCGTAATTTTACCTGTTGTCCTGATTCTTCACCTGTAACATAGAGAATGCGGTATCTTTGGGATAATTCGTTAGAAACTTGGAGTAAGAGAGTAGATTTACCAATACCGGGATCACCACCGATTAAGACCATTGAACCGGGGACAACTCCCCCACCAAGTACCCGATCTAACTCGCCATAACCGGATTCCCATCGAGCAATTTGGCGATCGCTAATTTGGTCAAAAGTTAGAGAAGCCCTTGGTTTAGCGGGTTTACTGCTGCTGGGTTTAATTCCACCTGGTGCAACGTGCCAGTTACCTACTCCACCCCGACTAGGTATATCCACCCCGAAAGGCGTAGCATTCTCTTCTACCAAAGAATCGTAAGTGTCGCAATTAGGACATTTTCCGAACCATTGGGAAAATTCTGCTCCGCATTTGCTACATATAAAAATAGTTTTGGGCTTTGCCATGAGTAATTTTTATTTAAGAATCTTAATTTTTGTTTAAGTTTTAGAAAAAACTCAAGTTAAATAATAGTAGTAGTTACAGCTTTTTCTGATTAACTGATGCGATCATATCTTAATATGATGGTATGAAAATTCATAATGTAAAATTTTAGTTAGGGAGTGTAGGGAAACTTGGAAAGTAATAAAGAAAAAATCCTGGTAGTAGACGACGAAGCAAGCATTAGGCGGATTTTGGAAACACGCCTTTCCATGATTGGCTACGATGTAGTAACAGCAGGTGATGGAGAAGAAGCTTTAGAAACTTTTCACAAATCAGAACCAGACCTGGTAGTTTTGGATGTGATGATGCCAAAGCTAGATGGCTACGGTGTTTGTCAAGAATTACGTAAAGAATCCGATGTTCCTATCATCATGTTAACAGCCTTGGGTGATGTAGCTGATCGGATCACCGGACTAGAATTAGGCGCTGATGACTACGTAGTTAAGCCATTCTCTCCCAAAGAGCTAGAAGCTCGTATTCGCTCAGTTTTACGCAGAGTAGACAAAACCGGAGCAACTGGTATTCCCAGTTCGGGAGTGATTCATGTTGGGAATATCAGAATTGATACCAATAAACGCCAAGTTTACAAAGGTGATGAGCGTATCCGCTTAACGGGTATGGAATTTAGCTTATTAGAACTATTAGTAAGTCGTTCAGGAGAAGCTTTTTCCCGTTCCGAAATTTTACAAGAAGTTTGGGGTTACACACCAGAACGCCATGTAGATACCCGTGTAGTAGATGTACATATTTCCCGGTTACGGGCAAAATTAGAAGATGATCCCAGCAACCCAGAACTGATACTGACTGCTAGAGGTACTGGTTATTTATTTCAACGTATTCTGGAAGCAGGGGAAGAGTAATTAGGTGACAGGTGACAGGTGACAGTTATGAGGTGACAGGTGACAGTAGTTTACCAATTACCAATTACCCATTACCCATTACCAATTACCAATTACCAATCACCAATTACCAATTACCAATTACCTATTACCAATTACCAATTACCTATTACCAATGACCAAATCTGATCCTAATCGAGTTTTACGGCGTTTACCCTTGGTAGTTGGGGGTTTAGGTGCTGTTTTGTTGTTTGTCAATCGGTTGTTAACACCAGAACTGACAGACTCTCAAGCGCGGGGGGATGTGTTGGGAGTGATTTTAAGTGCAGTGTTAATTTTAACGGGTTTAATTTGGCAACAAGTCCAACCCAAAACCCCTGATACTGTAGAACTGATTGGAGAAGAGGGTTTTGTGTTAGATCCTGATTTACCAGAAACCGTGAAAACAGAATTAGCTTGGGCATCAAGGTTACTGTTAACTAATACAGTAACGCGATCGCTTGTAGTTTATTACCAAGGTAAGGTTTTGTTACGTCGCGGTATTCTGGGTGCTAAATCAGAAGTTACACCAGGTGCAATATTAAAAAGAGTATTAGAAACCCAAAAACCAGTTTATTTAGTAGCTTTAAAAGTCTATCCCGGTAAAATTGAATTTGATTATTTACCTGAAAATACCCAAGGTGTAATTTGTCAACCTATTGGTAAAGAAGGTGTATTAATTTTAGGAGCAAACGCACCTCGCAGTTATACAAAACAAGATGAAAATTGGATTGCGGGAATAGCTGATAAATTAGCTGTTACTCTTGGTAATGGGTGATTGCTGATTGGGAATGATGCTGGAATTGGATGCTAAACTACACCAGCCTGAAAAATCTGATTTGCGGTAAGATTAAATTCAGGAAAAGTTTGAGAAATGATTATATCATTATTTTGAAACTTACTGATTTGATATTCTCCATCAACCAAATTACAAACAGAGATAGTCGGTTGTTTAGGATTACCAATAAAATTACGTCCACCCAAAGCTGCATAATCTATAATCCAATATTCAGAAATCCCCATTTCCTCATAATCAGCATATTTTAAGTAGTAATCATCACGCCAGTTAGTTGATACAATTTCAATCACCAAAGGTATAGAAGCACCTTGACTAACAATAGATTCTTTTTTCCATAATTTTTCATTAACTAAATTTTCACGGTTTAGCACCAACAAATCTGGGAAATAACCAGAATCTTTACCATCTGGTCTAACTATCACTTGGTTAGGAATACCATAAGGTAATCCTAGACGTTTGATTTCAAAGGGAATTTCTACCCCTAGAAAACTTTTAACTTCTTCGTGATCTCCTGTAGGTTGTGCCATTTCAATAATATTGCCATGATGTAATTCATAACGTACCCCGGAATTTTCAGGTAGCCAAGCGACAAATTCCTCAAAGGTGATAACTTTAGATAAGGTTTGAATCATGGCTGTTGAGCATTGCTAAAGATAAGGATATTATAAACTTTTGCATCTTGCCTTTTGCCTATTTACTGTCACCTGTCACCTGTCACCTGTCACCTTCTTGAAAACTATGCAAATTATTTACTGTTTATTAATAGCTTTAATGCTTGTGGGTGTGATTGGTTCTGTAGTTCCTGCAATTCCCGGTAGTAGTTTAATATTAGCCGCTATCATCATCTGGGGAATTGTTAATGGTTCTGTAGCAGTTATTAAAATACCCCTCATTGTTACAGGTATTGTTCTACTTCTGAGTATGGGAGTAGATTTTTTAGCCGGTTACATAGGAGCAAAACAAGCCGGTGCAAGTAAATGGGGACAAATAGGGGCGTTTGTTGGTTTATTTCTGGGATTTTTCGGATTATTGCCAGCTTTACCCTTCGGTGGACCATTGTTGGGAATGTTAATTGGTCCACTTTTAGGGGCAATTATTGGTGAGTTGCTGTATCAAAAAGATTTGGCTAAAGCAGTGAAAGCAGGTATAGGAATTACTGTAGGAACAGTAGTAGGGAATTTACTTCAGGGTGTTCTTGCTGTGGGTGCGGTGGTAGTTTTTATTTGGACTACATGGACACAGGTTTTTGGTGGGTAGTATTTTAACTATAGTTTGCTCTTTTCGCTTCCTTTGCAACCGCTTCTACTTCATCATTAACCAAAGTCTCTAAAATAGCTTTAGCTTCCGCACCACCTAAATTACCCAAAGCCTGAACAACTCTATAACGCACCTGCCAATCTGAATTAGTAGAATAGGTTGCTAAAAGGGGAACTGCATCTGGGTTTCCCAACTCTCCCAGGGAACTAATAGCCGCAGTTTGCACTAAACCATTATCTGAAGCGAGTGCTTGTTTGAGGAGTTCAAAACCCCGTGGATCTCCCAATGCTCCCAAGGTAGCAACAATACTGAATTGTACGAGCCATTCTGGGGTTTGATGATAGAGTTCTTGTAAATCTTCAAAAGCTGCCTGTAATTTCAGCGCCCCTAAACAGTCTGCTGCTGCTGCTTGTACATCTGCTTCAGGATCGGTGAGTAGTTCCCGTAATATCTGCAAGGATAAGTCTAAATCCTGTCCTCCCAAGGTGTCCATTTGACTAACGGCAGAATAACGAACACGGGAATTTTTATCACGGATAGCAACTTGTACTAATTCTAAACCGGTTTTAGGTTCGAGTTCTCGAATTTGATTGACTGCACGTAGGCGATCGCCCAAGTTATCAGAACTCAGTAATTCTTTTACAGATTCAACAGATATACTCATTTAATGATCCTATTTTTAATGATCCTATTTTATTAGTCATTGGGCATTGGGTTCTTAATCTTTCCCAGTCCCCAGTCCCCAGTCCCCAGTCACCTACTCAGCGGCCATAGCGCGGATAATATCACCACGAGTCAGAATACCAATAACTTTACCCATACTATCCAGCACAGGTAAACGATGTACTTTATGTTCTTGGATCATTTTTGCAGCTTCTTTCAGGGACTTATCAGGGGTAATAGTGAGAGGGTTTTTACTCATCACTTCCCCTACAGTTTGTCCTAAAGCTTTATGTAAATCCCGATCATAAGTAGCAGGATTTTGTAAATAAATTACACTATCCAAAAACATGATGTATGCAGGTGGAGTGACACCGGTTTCTTGCCACATCAGGTCTGTTTCGGATATGATGCCCACTAATTTACCTGCATCATTAATCACAGGTAAACCGCTAATACGTTTTTCTGCTAAGATTTGGATAGCTTCTTTTAAAGGAGTTTGAGGATTAACCATAATTGGATTATGGGTCATCACTTCTGCGACGGTTTTAAGCATTTTTTTTACTTACACCTTTTATAAAAGTCTTTTTCTGTTTTTATTTTAGGTAATTGGGGGATGATAAATAAATAGTTTTAATGGATTGTTACTTTTGATGATTGAAAAAAATGCTGAATTTGCTGAATAATCTCTTGTATGATAAAAATTTTTACTTTATTACTATCATAGATTATTGCATAATATTCTACATCAAATTCTGTTTATTAAACATTAATTATTGTTTTGATATTTTCTCAAAGCAGCAATAATTTCTCCATTCGCTTCAGGAAAATCAAAATTATCTAAATCATCCAAACTCACCCAACGCACTTCGGCACATTCAATAGCTTGGGGAATACCTTCTAAATAATAACAATGATGCACTGTCAAAGTTACTCGTAAATGAGGATAAGTGTGATCAATTGTAATCAAATGTTCTCTTACTGCAATTTTAATTCCTAACTCTTCTAAAATTTCCCGTTCTATACATTCTTCTATGGTTTCTCCTGGTTCAATTTTACCTCCAGGAAATTCCCATAAATTAGCCATTGTTCCTGTGGGAAGACGACGATCAATTAATATCTGTTTTTCGTCGTTCCAAATAACAGCAACACCGATAATTTTATGGGGAATATTTGATATTTCTGTGATCATAATTGTAGTAAAATTTAATCATTATATTATAGATCCCCAACTTCTTAAAGAAGTCAGGGATCTGAAAACTACCTAATTTTAACATTTACTTGATAAAAAAACACCAATTATTAAAATTCTCGTATCTTCATTTTGGATTGATCAGAAAATTTATTTAACTGGTGTTAATTGGTTAAATTACTCAGCAACATCACTATTGCTTACTTCTGTTCCTTGTATAGCCATATCAAAGTTCATTCTTTGTTCTGCATTACGAATAAAATAACCACTAATCATTGCAGAAGCTAATAATCTACCTAAATTTTCTCTGCTAGTTGTAATGGTAACACCAAAATGTTCAGAAGGCAGATTTCCCAACAGTCCCACAATATTTCGTTCCATCACTTGAAATACTTCCGCAGAAGTAGGTTTAGATAACTGTGTTACGGTTTCTGGACTTAAAGATTTGACATACTGCCACAATAAGTTGCTATTTTCTGTTTCACCGTTGAAAAATTCTGATACTCGATTAGGTTGGTTACTCACTTTTGATCTCCTTTGCTACAACTACTATCTATGGTAATTGTGACTACAATGATAAATAACCTGTTTTCTATTTAATGACGACGAAAATTTAACTTTGTGTCTATTTCATTCAATGTAACAGGTTATTTCAGTCGGGGGAGTCGGTTTAACCGTACCAAAAGCAGCGTATTATTGCGAATGAGTCTAGGTGACAGTTGACAGGTGACAGGTGACAGTAAGAAGGCAAGAGGCAAAAGGCAAAAGAAGGGAATAGGGAATAGGGAAGAAAATTTTAGATTTTAGATTTTAGATTTTAGATTGAAGTTGACAAAAACAATCCAAAATCCAAAATCCAAAATCAATAACTCCTGACTCCTGACTCCTGACTCCTGACTAACTAGCAAGATACTCATTCATGCTATGTTTAGATTTACGAAGTTTTGTTAAGGCTTCTCGTTCAATTTGTCGCACTCGTTCCCGACTAATATTAAGTATTTCACCAATTCGGGCTAATGTCATAGATTGTCCATCTGATAACCCAAACCGTAGTCTAATGACTTCTTTTTGTTGGGGTGTTAGTTCTGACATTATCCGTTCTATGTCGTAAGATAGAGAAGATTGCATCACAAAATCTTCAGGTGATGCACCTGTATCTTCTAACATTTCCCCTAGTTCGGTATCATAATTATCACCTAAACGTAAATCAAGAGACAAGGGTAAACGGGCTTTTTCTAGACACTCCCGCACCTGTTTAGGTGTTAATTGTAATTCTTCAGCTAGTTCAGAAATACTAGGCGCACGTCCCAATTTTTGGGATAATTGCCTTTGGGCTTTCTTAATTTTGTTTAATTTTTCCGTAATATGAATAGGTAGCCTAATAGTGCGGGCTTTTTCCGCTATGGCGCGGGTGATCGCCTGACGTATCCACCAGTACGCATAAGTAGAAAATCTATACCCTTTTGTAGGGTCAAATTTTTCTACACCCCGTTGCATTCCTATACTACCTTCTTGGATTAAGTCAAGTAAATCAACATTACGTTTAATATACTTTTTCGCTACAGACACTACTAAACGCAAATTAGCTTCTACCATTTTCCGTTTAGCAATTTCACCTTCAGCGATCGCTCTATTTAATTCTTTTACTTCTAACTCAGCCGCATTTGCCCACTCTTCTACTGTAGGTTGACGCTCTAACTGAGTAGCAAGATTATCTCTCACCTCATACAACGCGGTACATCTTTGTACCTGTTTCCCAAAGTGAATTTCTTCCTCATGGGTTAAAAGTGGCACGCGTCCAATCTCTCTTAGGTAGGTCCGTACGAGGTCTGTAGGTGTCTGAGCCGTCTTCATGGCGCTACTCTTGGTTGATGTTGGGTTGGTTGGTAGTGTCATTAGCTGATGCCTTGAGAAGATAATACCCAGGTTAACTAGAAAACCATGCTCTGGTTTGCAATTTACATACCCGATCCACTCTGTTTCCGGTATGTCGTCAATTTAGGCTTATTAACTGCTAGACGGTACAGTGATTTACTTGTAATTACAAGTACCTGTAGTTAGAGATACTATGATCTGTCTAACATTTTTAGTTTAATGTGATTGTTAACAATTGTAACATTTATGAAAAAAGCTTGACTACCGAGTAACTAGAAAATTCCTGGTTACATTAGGTGAGGCTATGTCGTAATTGTACTGAAATATTATAGGAATAGGAGTTCAGCCGTAGGGGCAACCCCCTGTGGTTGCCCTCTTGAGGCATGAGGCAGGAGTTCAGTCGTAGGGGCAACCCCCTGTGGTTGCCCTCTTGAAGCAGGAGTCAGGAGTCAGGACGAAAAATGAGAAGCAGATAGTTTCCTCATATTTGTTAAAATATCTCAATATTAACTATAATGATTTGCCTATAATAATTGCTTAATGTTTCGGGTGACTGGTGACTGGTGACTGGGAAGATTAATAATCTAATTACCAATTACCAGTTACCAATTACCAATTACCAATTACCCATTACCCATTACCCTATGGGACAATATTCTTGAATGACTTTCACATCAAGGGTGGTGTTTTGCAGGGAACGGATAGCGGCTACTGTTGCCCGCGCACCTGCTATTGTGGTAATAATGGGAATTTTGTAGGCTAAAGCTGTACGGCGGATAAGTTGTCCATCGGTACGGGCTTCTTCCCCTGAAGGTGTGTTAATAATTAACTGAATTTGTTGATTTTTGATCACATCAATCACATTAGGACGACCTTCATGAAGTTTCAGCACTTGCTCAACTTTTAAACCTTGCTCCTTCAAATATTGGCGTGTACCTTGGGTAGCGATAATATGAAAACCCAGGTTGATAAACTCTTTCACGACATCCACTACTAAAGCTTTATCCCGATCGCTCATAGACACAAATACAGTACCTTGGAGGGGTAATTTCTCTCCTGCACCCATTTCCGCTTTAGCAAATGCTCGCCCAAAGTCAGCATCAATACCCATAACTTCCCCAGTGGAACGCATTTCAGGACCTAAGATGGTATCAGTACCAGGGAATTTATTAAAGGGTAAAACCGCTTCCTTAACAGCTATATGATCGGGAATGACTTCTTGAGTAAAGTTTAATTCCTCTAAAGTCTTACCAGACATAATTAAAGATGCCAACTTAGCCAAAGGTACGCCTGTTGCTTTAGACACAAAGGGAACAGTGCGAGATGCACGGGGGTTAGCTTCTAAAATGTAGACTTGGGGAGAATAGCTATTTGCACCAACAACGGCAAATTGAATATTCATCAAACCCACTACAGATAAAGCTTTTGCTAGTTGGACTGTCCAAGTTCTAATTTGGTTAAGGACTGCGGGAGAGAGGGAAATTGAAGGGAGAGAACAAGCCGAATCTCCTGAGTGAATACCCGCTTGTTCAATGTGTTCCATAATGCCACCAATAACCACTCTACCCGTATGATCGGCGATCGCATCTACATCCACTTCAATGGCATTTTCTAGGAACTTATCAATTAAAATTGGATGATCTGGTTCTACCTGCACTGCAAAAGTCATATATCTTTCTAACTCTGCATCAGAGTAGACTATTTCCATCGCTCGTCCACCCAAAACGTAACTAGGGCGAACCACAACGGGATAGCCGATCCGTTTAGCGACAATTAACGCATCTTCATAACTTCTAGCGATACCATTAGGCGGTTGGGCAATATTCAACTCTTGAAGAATCTTTTCAAACCGTTCCCGATTTTCTGCCATGTCGATAGAATCAGGAGAAGTACCCCAAATTTCTGGATTTTGGATTTTGGATTTTGGATTTTGGATTTCCTCATTGCTGGCTATACTTTGAAGATAGTTTTGCAATGGAACTGCTAATTTTAGGGGAGTTTGTCCACCGAACTGGACAATAATACCTACAGGGTTTTCCGCTTCGATGATGTTGAGTACGTCTTCTTTGGTAAGAGGTTCAAAATATAGGCGATCGCTAGTATCGTAATCAGTAGAAACAGTCTCCGGGTTAGAGTTCACCATCATGGTTTCATAACCCGCAGCTTTCAAAGAGTATGCCGCATGACAGCAACAATAATCAAATTCTATCCCCTGACCAATACGGTTTGGACCACCTCCCAAAATCATTACCTTGGGTTTATCGGTGGGTAAAACTTCCGTTTCTTCCTCGTAGGTAGAATAATAATAAGGTGTGAACGCTTCAAACTCCGCAGCGCAGGTATCCACAGTTTTGTAAACGGGGATAACACCTAACTGTTTACGATATGCTCTAACTTCATCTTCCTTGGTTTTGGTACAGAAAGCAATTTGGCGATCGCTAAAACCATTACGCTTGACATCATACATTTGCTCTTTTGTCAACTGCTGTAAAGGAGTGCGTTTTAAGAACTTCTCAAATTCCAGAATTTGCTGTAATTTATCCAAAAACCAGGGATCTATCGCTGTTAGTTCGTAAATTTCCTCATTACTCATACCTAACTGCATCGCATGACGCAAAGCAAAAACTCTCTCTGGGTTAGGAGTACGTAACTGAGCGCGAATTTGTTCCCCACTGGGTAACTTCTCCGGTTTATCAGCACCCCATCCAGCGCGGCCAGTTTCCAAGGACCGCATAGCTTTTTGGAAAGACTCATTAAAAGTTCTTCCTATGGCCATTGCTTCCCCCACAGACTTCATTTGCGTAGTTAACACCGGATCAGAACCAGGGAACTTTTCAAACGCAAACCGGGGAATTTTCGTCACTACATAGTCAATAGTCGGTTCAAAAGAAGCGGGGGTTTTCTTAGTAATATCATTACTAATTTCATCCAAAGTGTAACCCACAGCTAACTTTGCGGCCATCTTTGCAATAGGAAAACCGGTTGCTTTAGAAGCTAACGCAGAACTCCGGGAAACACGGGGGTTCATTTCAATTACTACCACATCTCCATTGACCGGGTTCACCGCAAACTGAATATTAGAACCACCGGTTTCCACCCCTATTTCCCGGATAATTTTGATCGCCATATCCCGCAGACGTTGATATTCTTTATCTGTGAGAGTTTGAGCAGGTGCAACCGTGATAGAATCACCTGTATGAATCCCCATCGGATCGAAATTTTCAATAGAACAGATAATGACAACGTTATCCGCAAGATCCCGCATCACTTCTAATTCATATTCCTTCCAACCGAGTAAAGACTGATCTATGAGAATTTGAGAAACAGGACTAGCATCAATACCCACCTGTGCCATCACCTCAAACTCTTCCTTATTATAAGCGATACCGCCCCCAGTACCACCCATTGTAAAAGCAGGACGAATGATGAGAGGATAAGAACCGATCCGATCTGCGATCGCCTTAGCTTCATCTAAACTAGAAGCAGTACCACTGGGGCAAACCTTCACCCCGATCTTATCCATCGCTTCGTTAAACAACTTGCGATCTTCAGCTTTTTCAATCGCTGGTAACTTCGCACCGATCAATTCGACGTTATACTTTTCTAAAGCCCCATTTTTTGCTAAAGCAACAGCAAGATTTAAAGCAGTTTGTCCGCCCATAGTCGGTAAAAGAGCATCAGGACGTTCCTTAGCAATAACCTTTTCTACCATTTCCGGTGTCAGAGGTTCGATATAAGTGCGATCGGCCGTTTCTGGATCAGTCATAATAGTAGCCGGGTTAGAATTTATCAGCACCACCTCAAAACCTTCTTCCCGTAAAGCTTTACAAGCTTGAGTACCAGAATAGTCAAACTCACAAGCTTGGCCAATGACAATAGGACCAGAACCTAACAAAAGAATTTTGCGGATATCTTGACGACGAGGCATAGTTGTTACTTTAGATCACGAAAATACAAATCTTGACTATTTTAAGGGTCTTTACCCCTAGTCCTTATATTTATTATTAAGTTTTCCTAGTTCTGATGACGAAGTAGATTTTTTAACAGTGTAGCCTAATTTTTCGGTTATCTTGAGTAATTTAACGCAGATGCACGCAGATAAACGCAGATGTAAGAGGATGACTTGCTTTCTGGGTTCTGAATAATTTGCAGCTATTTTGAGATTTTTTCCTGAATATATGCTTTTGGGGTGAATGTTGATTTTATGATGATCCTATTTTTGCGATTGTTTTTGATAATTTCTAGCTTTTAAGTTGATAAATTTTCAATAACTGTGAAATATGATTTTTAATCATATCTTGATTTAGATATATTCACTATATTGATTTTTTGCTATCATGGTAATTGATTTTAATGTGTAAATGATAAATATTCGCATTTTATATAATTAATAATAATTGCACTGATAAATAAAAAAAATGACAGATAGGTAACTCAAGTCCGTTTTTACCCATCTGTCATTTTTTAATCTTCTATTCTTAATCTACTCTACTAAATTTTGCATCTATATAAATGCAGAAATTTAAGATGAGGTTAAATTTAGTTTGTGGCTCGTTGAACAAAACCTAATGTTAAACTATCATTAGCTAAGAAATGTGCTAAATGATAAGCTCTTTCTTCTGTCTTTAGCAGAATTTGTTCGTAGAGATATCTTGTACCCCGATCTCCCAAACTCTCAGCCTGAGAGGCTAAACGACGAATTAAGCTAATCATAGCTTGTTCTGCCACGAGGTCATTTTCTATCATCTTCCGGGAAGAAAATGTACCATCTGTTTCTGGTTCAAAGCAGCACATTTCAGCTAATTTGCTAAAAGAAGCTACGGGAACACCACCCAAACCATTTAAACGTTCACCAATTTCATGGATGTGATCTTGTACTTCTTTGTAGCTGTCGTTAAAAAATTCATGCAGTGAATAAAATTCCGCACCTTCCACTACAAAATGATGTTTCTGATACTGTAGGTAAAGTGCTTGAAAACTAGCTAATGCAATATTGAATCCTTCAATTACTGGTTCGGTAACACTGCGATCTAGTAATACAGGGTTGTCATATACTTGACCAAAATTTTGAATCAAAGTTTGAGTATCAGACATGGTTCTCCTCGCTTTGTAGCAGTTGGTTTTTTTCAACTGCTCTTTTTTGTTCTATCTTAACATTAAAAAATTTCCATGCCAGTCTGTTAAATGTGACAGAATTTCTGATTTTTTCTGACTCAAATTATTCGTTTTCCTTCTATGTCTGGTATGAACTATTAATTTCATCTCTTTTTGTTTGCTAATATCCTTGACTTTATTCACATATTGTGTATATTGTCCTGAATTTGTAGTGATGGAAATTTCCTGAAAATTTTTTGCAAATTTAATGACAATAATTTGCACTTACGCTATTCTGGTTGATGAGGCTCAAGTCAACCAAACTCCCATTTACAGGGTGTTAAATTGTCATGCTTGCTGCTATTTTCTTGCACTTTGAGGGTAATTCACTTGAAATTCTCTAATTCACATAATTCACAATTAGGAATAAAGCACGTTATTGATGTGAGTCGGGCGGATAGGTGGCAAGTTTATCAACGCTTAAATGAATTAGATATTCCTTGTCATTATCAGAGTAACCAACCATTGCAGGTAGAAATTACTAACCCGCAAATAGCTATCCAAGTTTGGAGTGTGGTGAGACAAGTTAAAGCTTCTCGTCAAGATTTAATTTGTCATTTAAAAGATTGTTTGCGGTTACGTTATCAAGCATTGTGATTTTGCATAGTTACCTGTTTTCCTTTATTTCCTTTGTAATTAGTTAATCTTGGGTGAACGAAAAATGAGTATCTTTACTGGTATCAACGTATCAGAATTTTGCCTAGAAGGTAGATTTTTAGATTTTGTGATTAAAGATGGTTATAAGTTAAAAGGTTTATTATTAGCGACTTCTGAGGGTGAATGTTATGTAAAATTAGCCAAGCATTTACGGGTAGCTTTTGATTTGCGTTTACCTCGTGGTACTTGGTTACAGGTGGTAGGTACTAAAAAGTATGACGCTAAAAAAGAGGAAGTCATGCTAAAAGCTGAACGGGTAATGGCTGGGCGTTCTGAAATAGAAATAATTGCGACTAATATAAATTTAGACAGGGTTTCTTCAGCACCGCAAGCGAGTAAACCCAAACCAGAGAAAAAACAAACTATATTAATGTGTCAAAAATCGGATTGTATGAAACGTGGTGGTAAAGCGTTGTGTCAGGTGTTGGAGTCTGAGTTGAGCGATCGCGGTTTACAGGATACAGTTAATATTAAAGGTACTGGTTGCATGAAAAATTGTAAGGGTGGACCTAATTTAGTCATGCCAGATAAAACCCGGTATACTAAAGTTCAACCTTCACAAGTTGCTATTTTGGTAGATAAGCATTTTGGAAAGGATACAGAAATCAAATCTCCGCAGTTTATGGAAGTTTAATTGTTTGTTTGAATTAGAATTTTCAGGATTGAATTATTTGTCTGAATCAGGATATCCAGGATTTAAGGATTTTCAGGATGTTTTATTTTCTCTCTTTGATGATTTTTGGGGTTTAATTATTTTGTCTGAATCAGGATATCCAGGATTTAAGGATTTACAGGATGTTTAATTTTTTCTCTTTGATGATTTTTGGGGTTTAATTATTTTGTCAGAATCAGGATATCCAGGATTTAAGGATTTTCAGGATGTTTTATTTTCTCTCTTTGATGATTTTTGGGGTTTAATTATTTATTTATTTGTCAGAATCAGGATATCCAGGATTTAAGGATTTTCAGGATGTTTTATTTTCTCTCTTTGATGATTTTTGGGGTTTAATTATTTATTTATTTGTCAGAATCAGGATATCCAGGATTTGAGGATTTTCAGGATGTTTGATTTTCTTTGATTGATGATGATTTTTGGAGTTCAATTATTTGTCTGAAAAAAAGAAACCTTTTTGAACAATAATTTGAACAATAATTTTATATTATGCTTATTCGACTGAAAATAAATAAAATACAATTGATTAAAAGATGATCTAATTAATATCATCTAGTCAAAAAATCATAGTATTCAAATAACATCCTGAAAATCCTTAAATCCTGGACATCCTGATTCTGACAAATAAAAATATTAATTTAATTAAACTACATCCTGAAAACCCTCAAAATCATCACTCTCACAACTTACTCCCCTTTCAACTTCAAGGCTTCAGTAGTTGACATCCCTTCACTTTGCAAACCAAAATAAGATATGGCCGCAGCAGCTTCTCCACGAGTTACAGCTTTTTTCGGTTGAAAAAGAGTAGTATATCCAAAAACTCTCCTAATATTTGATTGTTCTGCATTTTGAAAGTCAGCTAAAATTGCTCTTAATGCTTTAGGATCAATTTTTTCTGTATCTTGAAAACCCCAAGTTTGTTTAACAGCTTCCAAATTAGCATTCGGTAAAGCTTGACGAGTATCTAAAGGAACTTTCCACAATAATAAATTTTCCCTAGTTAAAGGTGCATCAGGAAGAAATAAAACTGCGGTTGCATCTCCTGATAAACTACTAGGTATTAATCCCGCTTCTGCTAATCCTTGAATAGCTGGAAAATCAGGATCTTTAGGTAAAACATCTCTAAAAGCTGGTTGTGTATTTGTGGATGCTAAACGAATTTTTTTGGCAGTATTATTAGCATAAATGACATTATTTGCAGTTACTAACCAGCGTGCAAATTCTCTGCGAGTGATGATTTTATCAGGTTCAAATTGTTGATTATTTGTAGTGTTTAAATTGCTATTACTTGGATTTGCAGCAATTGACAAAACACCCAATTTACCTAAATCTTCAATTTGTTTTCTCCATTCAGGTGGTACTTTATTTAAATCAGTAAATTCTTGAGGTTGTGAATTTTCAACTTCTGTATTTTCTGTATTTGTTGGTTGTTTAGTAGCATCAACCCCTGGTGAAACTGGTCCAATAAATTGTGAATCTCCTGGTTGAGAATTGGTCCCAGAATTTGCAGCTAAACTATTACTCTTATTAGATGTATATTCAATTGTTAATTCTGTAGCTGTTTGTGCTTGATTTGGTGCTGGATTTGTGACACTTTTGGGTTTAATTGCTACTTTCAATAATAAATCATTACGCTTAACTTCAAAAGTTCCTTCTGTATCATCTTGTGGTTGTTGTAAAATTTGCCAATTCTGATTTTTAAACTCACTGCTGTAAAAGCTGGCAATCATATTACTAGGATCTGCACTTTGCCAACGAGTGACAATTGTATTTTCAGGTTTATTTCCAGGTTGATTTTCTAAAGTTTTTGAATTATCTGAATTATCTGAATTATTATTTGCAGGTTGAATTTCTGCTAATTTAGCATTGGGATAAATAGGAATTTCTTGAGGAAAATCAGCAGGTAATTCAATTTTAGGCGCTGTTGATATTTCTGGATTCTTGTTTTCACCAAAAACCGCAGTATTTGTTTGCAGTCTGGGATCTGCTGCTAGAGACTGTTCTAAATTTTTAGCACTAGGACCGTTAGCACAGGCTGTTAAGGTAGAAAGTAAAACAGCCATACTGAAAAAGATAGCAGGACGTTTAAAAAGCACCACAGGAAATCACAAATATATATTTATTATCAGTTTCTACACTAACATTTTAGGGAACAGGGAACAGGGAACAGGGAACAGGGAACAGGGAAGAATGGAGATTAAGAACCCAATCACCATTCACCAGTCATCAGTCACCGATCGCCAATCACATATTTCTCTAAATCATCTATTTTTGGTGCGGGTAACTGGTTGAGAACTCGCCAAAGAATACTATAGCTGCCATCAGGACGGCGACGCACGGCACGAAAGGCTATGATAGTATCACTACTAGGCACTTCTGTTAATTGTTGCCTGATACGGCTATTTTCGCGGCGTACGGGTTGACGTTCTGAGATGATTTCTGGGAGTTGAAATTGCAGCGATCGCACTAAATAAGTTTTATTTACTTCCGCTTTAGCACCACTCAAATAAATTTGCGACTGTTGCCAATTTTGATTTTTACCTGTAATAAACCGCCTTCTATCTACTTATAAGGCTTTTAACTCTCTCGGTGGTTGGTAGTTGAGAAAAAAGTCCCGCGTTGATGGATCAAGAGTTTGTAGTCTACCATCCAATTTTTCTAAAGGTACATCACCTATATTAACGATAAAACCATAATCTATGCCTTGAGGGAATAACTGGAAGTTATCGTCAATCATTTTCAATGCTACACTAGGGGTAAAATCTCCCTTACCCTCACCCACAGAGGGAAAAGGATAACGCTCAATAACACTTGGTTGTAATCTATTCTGGAGGGTA
Source organism: Sphaerospermopsis torques-reginae ITEP-024 (assembly GCF_019598945.1). Taxonomy (NCBI): domain Bacteria; kingdom Bacillati; phylum Cyanobacteriota; class Cyanophyceae; order Nostocales; family Aphanizomenonaceae; genus Sphaerospermopsis; species Sphaerospermopsis torques-reginae. The sequence goes on from NZ_CP080598.1 coordinate 1,749,541, forward strand.
TTCGGCCGACGACGATAGGCTGAATCAGGTAAAACTCGAAAAATACCCGTGTTAGGCAGTTGCAAAAACTGAGCGTAGATTTGTTTTTCTTGGGAATCAAGGGTATAAACAGTTAATTGCCCCCTCACGGATCTCATTCTGTTGGGGTCTGAACTGCTCAGTGCTTGCTCAAGTCGAGCAATTAAATAAATCTGCTGTTGTACTAGCTGCATAGCTTTGGTATAAAATATATTTTCTCCTTCTACTGAATCAACACTCTGACTCAGGTCTAACTGAGACTTATATTCCAGAGCTAAGGCAAAACTGGGAGTAAAACCCAGCGTCAAAGACAGTGAAAGTCCCACAAAGATTTTTCTCATGTCAAAAATGCCAATCTGATGGGTGTATGAAAAATCTAAAATAGATATTAAATTGGAAGAAAACAACGACCATCGACAACCGTCAGTTTATTTTACTTTCTGTAAAGCGTCGCCAGGTTGTTACCAGTGCTGAAACAAGATTACATGCAAGTTTCCCAGGATCAGCCTATCTATTCTGAGGCTCCACTCCAACTGTTGCTTTTTGTCGATGGACGGCCACAGTCCCGACAACAGGTACAGCGAATACGCTCTTATTTAAGAGAATTAGAAACCGAGTATAGTTTTGAACTACAAATTATTGATGTCGGGCAACAACCGTATCTAGCGGAACATTTTAAATTAGTAGCAACGCCGGCGTTAATCAAAATCCATCCAGAACCTCAACAGACTCTGGCGGGAAGTAATATTATAGCCCAATTAAAAAACTGGTGGCCTCGCTGGCAAGTTGCTGTAGACGCTTTCTTAAAGTTACAGGAAGACTTACAAGAACTCAAAGATGAGAATGTGCGGGCAACATTACCCACATCTACCATACATTCTGTTGCTGTTTCTGCGGAGTTGATCAAGCTTTCAGATGAAATTTTTAACTTGAAGCAGGAAAAAGAGAAACTGCAAGAACAGTTACAATTTAAAGACCGGGTAATGGCAATGTTAGCCCATGACCTCCGTAATCCTTTAACTGCTGCTGCTATAGCTATAGAAACGCTGCAAAATAACTACAATCCTGAAAATGGAGCGTTTCACCGTTTAAAACCAGCAATGGCGGAAAATTTATTAAAACAAGCCCGTAATCAAACAAGAATCATTGATCGGATGATTGCTGATTTGTTACAAGTCGGGCGTGGAAATGATAGGGAGTTTCCGATTATACCACAAAAGCTGGAATTAGGAAAAATAAGTTATGAAATATTGGCAGAATTACGCGATCGCTATATTAGCAAATCTCAAAAAATAGAAACAGATATCCCCAAAGATTTACCTTATGTATACGCAGATCCAGAGCGCATCCGTCAAGTTTTAGTAAATTTATTGGATAATGCTATTAAATATACACCCGAAGGAGGCATGATTAGTTTAGCAGGACTCCACCGCACAACCCAAAAAGTACAGTTTAGTATTGGTGATACAGGTCCTGGTATTCCCCCAGAAAACCGCGATCGCATCTTTGAAAATCATTTCCGTCTCCAACGAGATGAAGGAACTGATGGTTATGGAATTGGTTTGGCTTTATGTCAACGTATTATTAGAGCGCACTATGGTCAAATTTGGGTAGATGCAAATCCTCATGGTGGTGCATGGTTTCATTTTACTTTACCAGTTTATCCATCTTAATTTAGTCAGGAGTCAGGAGTCAGGAGTCAGGAGTCAGGATTTCTAGAAGTTAGAATTTTTATTTCCCAATTACCAATTACCAATTACCAATTACCAATCACCAATCACCAATCACCAATTACCAATCACCAATTACCAATCACCAATTACCAATTACCAATTACCAATTACCCATTACCCATTACCCAAAAAAATGCCACATCCATTAATGTATGAAGAGGACAATTTTGTTGTTCTCGAAACTAACCAAGAAGAACAATTTTTGACGAAATCAGAATTATTAGAAAAGCTGGAAAATACTTTAAAAGAACTGGCTTTTGATGACTTAACTCCTGATGTCCAGAAATTTCAGTCTGTCACAGAACAAGCACAATATTTAATTGATACCAGTTGTGAATTAGATGTCGGACTAGGAAAATATTTACAGTGGTATGCTGTGAGATTAGAAAAGTGATTGGTGATTGGTGACTGGTGACTGGTGACTGGTGACTGGGTAATCATTTTATTTTTCCCAATTACCAATTACCAATTACCAATTACCAATTACCAATTACCCATTAATTTTGAGTAGTAATTAACTCTAGTTCAATTCTATCTTCATCAGGTTGTGTAATTTTTACATCAACATTAGGCGCAAAATATTTGGTCATTTTCTCATGTTTTTGTAGCCAAATATCAAGAGGAATAAAAGGCGAATCAAATTCTAAAATCAAGGAATAAGCACCGTTAACTTCTATTTCTCTTAAACCAGTCACTACTGGACGTTCTTCATCGTTAGGACTCAAACCTAAGTATGTCAACGCCCGATCTAAATGAGCTTCTTGTCCGTAGCAAAATCTAGTGATGTCAGTGCGGATTTTATTTTGAGTTACAGTAGCTTGTTGTTTTCTGAGTGCTAATACTGATTCTGTGGTAGGTTGGCTAAAGGGTATGGGCTTGAGTTCATTAGCTTTGAGTGCTAAACCTCCCAGCAATAGAGGAAAACCATAAAAAAAGCCCACCAAGTTGAGAGTCGCGTTATCAGCAGCATAAGCTACAAAACCGACAATGGTTAATATGCTACCCAAGGTTAAACCGAGTGTTCCCAAAGAAATTTTGCCCAGCATGATTTGAAATGTTGGAAATGTTTATTATTTCTTAACATCTTACAGCAGTAGTCGGGAGTCAGTAGTCGTAGGGGCGAAGCATTCGGGCAACAAATATCAATTTTATGAACAGGCTATTTTCCGAATGCTTCGCCCGTACAGGAGTCAGCGAATTTTCCTACTGAAAGTTCATGATTAGCTTGAGCCGATTTTGCGTTAAGTTTAATGAAGAATAGGTAAAATAGGAATAAAACAATGGATCTACAAACACTTAAAGAACGAATTGCCAAAGTTCAAAGTAAACGTGAATACCTGCTGAGTCTTCTGGAACAACCAAATTTAGGTACTTTAAGAGTTGATGTAAATCAAGCTTTAGAAGAATTAGATGATTTAATTGATGAATTTAGACGCAATATTCCCGAATCAGAAACTAATTAATCTAAAATAAGCAAAATCAAAATATACGTCGGCAACCGTAATTTTCCGGTACAGCCGACGATCTTGATTTTCCTAAAAAAATCTTTCCTAACCCATCACTGAATTGTTGATAGCACGTTGGCCTAGTTGTCTAACCAAAGCGATGAGTTCTGTTGTGGGTACATCTTTTTTGCAAACCTCATCAAAACTGGGCATTGCCTTTGTTTGTTGCAAGTGTGCATCATCTATTGATGAATAAGCCAGGATTTGAGTATTTGGAGATATAGATTTAATATAACCGGAAGCACGCCAACCATCCATAACTGGCGTATGTAAATCTAGCACAATTACGTCAGGCTGGAAACTTTTGACCATTTCTATAGCTTCTTGACCATTACTAGCTAAACCTACAACTTGCATATTCTCTTGAGCAGAAAAAGCGAACTGTAAGGTTAAACGAGTTAGTTCGTGATCATCAACCAATAGAACGCGCAAGGAAGAAGACTCACAGGACAACATTACCATTCCCGGAAACTGAAAATTATATACAAGAGTTTCTTTAGTTTATGGGAGTAAGTGCCTGTCTTGACTCTATCCTACGGATGAATAACGGGTGTTTGTGTATAAAGAAATGATGAAGTTTTGAGGCAGGAGGCAGGAGGCAGGAGGCAGGAGGCAGGAGTTTTTTTATTTTGGATTTTGGATTTTGGATTTTGGATTTTGGATTTTGGATTGTTTTTGTCAACTCCAAGCTAAAGTCTAAAATCTAAAATCTAAAATTTTTCTTCCCTGTTCCCTGTTCCCTGTTCCCTGTTCCCTGTTTATGTGGTGTGTGTAGAACGCAAAGCCATAGACATGAGAATTTTTTGAGAATTAGCTTCAGGACAATCTTCACAGGGTCGCCTTTGGATATAAGTACCATCAGCTTGTAAATCCCAAGCTTGACGATTATCTGCTAACATAATTCCCAGAATTTCTTGCAAGTCTTTAGCAATTTCTGGATCTCTAATAGGTGTGATCACTTCGACTCGACGATCTAAATTACGACGCATCCAATCAGCACTGCCTATATATATTTCTTCTTGATTATTGTTGTAGAAGTAAAAAATGCGGGAGTGTTCTAAGAAGCGGCCAATAATGCTGATAATGCGAATATTTTCACTGATGTCTTTGAGTCCAGGACGCAAACAGCATATACCCCGGACTATCAGATCAATTTTTACGCCAGCACGGGAAGCATTGTATAGGGCAGTAATAATTTCCGGATCGACGAGGGAATTCATTTTAGCAACAATGCGCCCGGAAAATCCATTTTGGACATTTTCCATTTCTCGGTTAATTAGTTCGAGAAAGCGATCGCGCATATTTACAGGTGCAACTAATATTTCTCGATAGGTTTTTTGGCGAGAATATCCTGTTAAAAAGTTAAACACATCTGTTAAATCAGCACCCAATTCTTCTCGGCAACTTAATAACCCCAAATCTGTATATAGTCGTGCTGTTTTTGGGTTATAGTTTCCCGTGCCAATATGTACATAACGACGCATCCGGTCTTTTTCTCGCCGCACTACCATAACAATTTTGCTATGGGTTTTCAGACCGACTAAACCATAAACAACATGAACACCAACTCTTTCTAAACGTCTAGCCCAGTAAATATTATTTTCCTCATCAAACCGGGCTTTTAATTCTACTAATACAGAAACTTGTTTACCATTTTCTGCGGCGGCAATTAAAGCATTAACTATGGGTGAATCTCCGGAAGTCCGGTAAAGAGTCATTTTGATAGCTAATACTTGAGGGTCCCAGGCAGCATGGGTAATAAAACGCTCCACTGTGCCGGAAAATGATTGATAGGGATGATGTACCAGTAAGTCTTTTTCCCGAATTACAGCAAAAAAATCTTTTCCTTCTTCTACGTCTAATACATCTGGGTCTATACTGGGTTCTCTGAGGCGTTGTAAGCGGGAAGGGACTACTGACTGTCGTGGTGGTTCTTTGAGTTCTGGCAATGGTAAAGCCATAAAATACATCAAATCTCGCAGTCCCAATAAACCATCTACTTCATAAACATCGTTTTCGCTTAATTCCAAATCTTGCAACAGGCGAGAACGCAAAATTTCTGGTGTTTGGGATTGAATTTCTAGGCGAACTGGAGTTCCACCCATGCGACGTTTACGCAGTTCTTGTTCAATAGCTAATAATAAATCATCGGCTTCGTCTTCTTCGAGTTCTAGATCAGCATCGCGTGTAATGCGGAAGGGGTGATATTCCTGAATATTCATCCCTGGAAATAGGTATTCTAGATTGTGGGCGATCGCCTGTTCCAAAGGTACACCGATCCAATGAACCTGTTTTCCGTTGTTTTCAATTCCTAATTCTGATGGTAAAGGTATAAATCTCGGTAAAACATTAGGAACTTTAACTCTGGCAAAAAATTCTTCTTCTGTTTCTGGGTTTTTCACCACCACAGCTAAATTTAAGCTGAGATTAGAAATGTAGGGAAAAGGATGACTAGGATCAACTGCTAAAGGAGTCAGTACGGGAAAGATTTGTTCTTTAAAGTAATTATCTAAATAAGTCCGCTGTGTGTCATTCATTTCTATATATTTCAAAATATGAATACCATGATTTGCCAACAGCGGTTGTAAAACTTGCTCAAATTGTTCGTTTTGTTTTTTTACCAACGGATTCAGGTGCAATCTAATTTCATCTAGTTGTTGTTGGGGTGTGCGTCCATCAGGAGTTAAGGAGTTTACTTTAGCGTCTACCTGTTGCTTTAAAGCTGCAACTCGCACCATAAAAAATTCATCTAAGTTAGAACTAAAAATAGCCAAAAATTTCAACCGTTCCAGTAGTGGAGTACGATCATCACAAGCTTCATGTAATACTCTACTATTAAATTGTAACCAGCTTAACTCGCGGTTAATATAGTATTTTGGATCATTCAGATTAATGCTAGGGGCAGTCTTTTTAGATTTTGGCATAATTAATTATGGGCTGGTGGATGTCACGCAGGAGGCAGGAGGTAAGAGGCAAGAGGTAAGAAGCAGCTATGCAGGCGGCAGGAGGCAGGAGGCAAGAGGTAATAGTTAATAGTTAATAGTTGGTAGTTAATTAATCTAATTAATATATTAATTTTTGGTTAAGAGATATTTAAAAATGAGGAAAGATAAAAGTTGTAAGTTGGATGAAAAAACTTTTAACTTTTATTTTCCCTATTCCCTATTTCCTATTCCCCTTTCCCTAGTGTAATGTTTCAAGCCACTCGTCGCCGTCTTGCTCTTTGGTACACTGCTGTTACTGCTATCTTACTACTCTTGTTTGCCACTGGGGTGTATTTATATGTCCGCAGCACTCTAATTGAAAGAATTGATGATACCCTAAATCATGTGGTGGAAGTGGTAGAGCGTTCTTTAGTCATTGAACCTGTTAACTTCCCACTTGATAAACTCCGCGTCAATGTAGAAGCGAGTTTTCGTAATAATGCTGATACAGCGGAAGATGATCATATTGACCTAGAATGGTTTAGTCCCACTGGTGAATTACGGTGGTCAACTTTTTCCGAACCTTTAAATATTCCTATTCATAGCAATACCGGTGAAACTGTGCGAGTGGTGGGGATGGGGGGATGGGGAGACTCAGAACTGTTATTGAGACAAGTTACCCATCGGGTAGAGGTGGGAAGACAGGTTTTAGGTTATCTGCGTGTGAGTCATCCTTGGTTTGAAGTGACTAAACCCAGTCGTCAGTTAATTTTTGATTTGGGTTTGGGTACTGGGTTGATGGTGCTTTCGGTAGCTGCTAGTGGTTGGTTTTTATCTGGTAAAGCGATGGAACCAGTGGGGGAGTCTTACCAACGTCTCAAGCAGTTTACCGCTGATGCTTCCCATGAACTCAGAAGTCCGATCGCTTTAATTCAAACTAATGTACAAGTGGCGTTGGCTGATTTAGACTTAGAATCTAGTAGTATTTCTCATTATCGCCAACAATTAAAATTAGTAGAAAGATTAACCCAGCGTTTGGGTAGGTTGGTGAATGATTTATTGTTTCTTGCACGACAGGATAGTGGTATTAGTGCGGTTGTATTTTCACCTTGTCCTGTGGATGCTTTGTTGATGGAAGTGGTGGAAGAACAACAACTTTTAGCTACAGAAAAGGAAATTTCTCTAACTTTAAATTTAGTTGATCCGCCAGGGGAAATTGATCCAGAATTACAGGAAAATTGGTTTACTGTGATGGGTAACTGGGATGAACTGGTCAGGTTATTTACCAATTTAATCGGTAATGCTTTGCAATATACCCCAACTCCAGGAAAGGTACAGGTGGAGTTAGGAAGAGTTGCGGGAATGCGTTATGGTTTTACTGGTTTACAAATTAAAATCTGTGATACGGGAATTGGTATTCCTAGTGAGTCTTTACCAAGATTATTTGATAGATTTTATCGTGTAGATCCAGCGCGTTCTCATCAAAGTCGGGAAAGTACGACGGGTTCAGGTTTGGGTTTAGCGATCGCTCAAGCTATTGTGGAACATCATCAAGGACAAATTCAAGTTGAAAGTGTTGTTGGTAAAGGTACTACTTTTATTGTCACTTTACCAATCTCTCTGGAGTATTAAATTTAAGAATTTAGGAGTCAGGAGTCGTAGGGGCGAAGCATTCGTGCGACAAATTATCAATTTTATGAAAAGGCTATTGTCCGAATGCTTCGCCCGTACAGGAGTCAGGAGTTAGATGCAATATTGATGTCTAGTTTATCCAATAGACATCTGGTGGTAATGGATGTAGAGACGTTGCATGCAAAGTCTCTACAAGGGTTTCAAACACGCATATTTAATTACCGGAGATATCCAATAAGTAGGTCAACATAATTAAACGTAAAATAGGAGGTGGATAGATCCCCGACTTCTTGAAGAAGTCGGGGATCTGGGTATTAGAGGTTGTTTGAAAAGTCTAAATTCATATATCCCTTGGCGATTATAATAAAACATCCTCTAAGTAAATAGTGCGAATATCAGCTGGTAATTTGTCTTCTAGCATACGATAACCTTCTTGAAGCAAATTGGCTACTTGTTGAGGAGAAATTTTTTCACCTTCAGCTTGTAAGTAAGCAGAAATGCGAGTTTCACTCCAATGGAAAGTTTGCGCCATTAAGACAATCAAGCGCAATAATGGCGGTACTTGATCTAATGCCTGTTCTATATAACACCATAAAGGTGGCGAAGTGTCTTTAAGTGAATAATGAATAGCCTCTGTTGGCGGTAGTTTCATTTCATTAATGCAAAAAGCTGTCATATTGATTAACCAGTTTTGCAAAGTTAATACTTCTTCCCCTGTTTCTGGGTTAGTTAAATATAGTCCACCGAGTTCATAATATATATGTCGCCAAGTGAGCGCAAATAGATAATCTGCCTGAACAGGCGATCGCGCCGAATGTTGAATCAAAGTATAGACTATAGGGCTATAACGGCAAAAAATAGCAGTAAAGTATTTGCCATGATCAGGATAGCGCCTCAACAAAGTCAGTAGTTCTTGATCACTGTGATCAAACAGCGACTTCACCAGCGGATGGTTAGCTTCAGGAAAGGATGGTATTTGCACAAGCGTTTTAGTAAATGGTTGTTAAAAGATACATAGTAAAGTTTAGTAAACAGTAATTGGTAATGGGTAATTGGTAATTGGTAAGAACTCTTAACTGTCACCTGTTCCCTGTTCCCTGTTCCCTGTTCCTGAGATAAACTAAAAAAATGGCTATATGCTAGTCTTTATTGACGATACTAAAAGCCGCTCCTTTATACAATCTTCATTTATTCATGGTTATAGCAGCTAATTTGATACCTATCTTGCATAGTTCCTTGACTTTAGCTTCTTTCTTACCTTCCCTGCCTTTGGATAGCCTTTTCTCTACCCAAGGCATTATGATTATGCTGTTGGCGGCCTATGCTGGTGCAATGTGGATGTTTCTTACCAGCGCCCCAAAAGTTTATACTGTGATGGTGTCAGATTTGGAAATTGCCCGACAACTGTATGAAGGTTTGCTAGATTTGCCCGCAGCAGAAGTACCTTTGCACTATTACTACAACTACGAACAAACTATTGGTGCAACGGGGATTGATCCGCTTTATATGTCTTCTAGTCCCAGTTGGTCTAATAAAACCATGACTAATGGCAGTGATGGACTATGGTATCAATTAAAGAAAAATACTCAACTGCACATTATTACTGGTGCGAGTTTAGGAACTAAAAATCAACAGCGTCATGTTTGTTTTGACCGTGATTGTTTGGAGTTGATTTTAATGCGGGTGGAAGTGCGGGGTTTGAAGTTTAAAATTCGCAATCAAAAACCTTTGAATTTTTTGGTGAAGGACTATGAAGGCCGTGTGATTGAAATGGCTGAAGTTACTGGTTAGTTAGGGTTTGCTGATTCAATAAATATAGGACTTACGCAAGATTGGACTAAAAACCTGATTTTTGCGGTAATTCATGAATTACCCCTACTTTCGTTATTTTTTGCGTAAGTCCTGAAATAAAAGAAGTCGGGGAACTGCTGAATAAGGGGTATCTAAATATTTTACTTTACTAAATTCCAAGGAATTGCTATAACCTTATTGACGACGATCAAGTAAAGCATGACGGGAAAAAATTCCCTGCAATTTCAAATTAGTAAAATCTATAATTGCATTAATTAAATCCCTTTGCTCTGAGCTTAAATTAACCGCTTCTATTGCTTCGTTAAGGTTACTACCATGATGTAAATGATAGGCAAGTTTTTTCTGTTGTTCAACATCTAAAACTACCAGAATTTCCTTGTTGCGACGTTGACGGACAGCTTGCATTTTTTGCCGTTCCTGGGGAGTTAAATCATTTTCGGAAATATTAATAGTATGTTGAGTATTTTCGCTAAATGCAGTGAAAATGACTTGAGATGAACTAGATGAACTAGATGAACTATCAGCGGAAGCTATGGTAATTTCTGGTAATAACAAAGCTAAAAAAACAACAAGCACTAACGCTAATAACCGTTTTGTCAATTGAATATTCATGTTGAGACGTGGGAAATTTAATTTTGTCTTCAGGATTAAGTTTGTTATGTATGAGAACCTGTTGACATAATGCTAAACCTTGATTCCAAGCGTGTCTAGCTACTCCTGCGTGTTGTGCCAGTAGTAGTCTTTGTTGCTTGCTTACCTTCAATTCTGTCTTGAATCCTAGTAGCATAATTGTATTTTACAGCCAAATCCGCACACATAACAAGAGCCGATGACTTTAACTCGGAGCATAAGTAAGCAATTGTTAGTAATTGTTAGCTTTTGGCTTAATGTTAATTAACCCTCACAATTTTCCTACGTTTAGGGACAGAGATTGAAAACCCGGTGAAATTTTACCAATTACCTATATTTTTTCTCTATGACTAAATTCAGAAATTGATAATAAAGAAATATATATAAGAGGTATTAGAATTACATTATTTTATATTTTCCAACTTGACGCTATCATCAAAGTCATTATCAAAAGTCATGATCAGAGGTGATAGTCATGAGTGAACAGGTATTAGAAAAAACCGCAATCAACAATAACCTTACTGAAGAAAGAGAAATTGATTTAGAGACTGCTTTCCGAGATTCTCATGTACAAGACATTCTTGATAAATTAGATCAGGAATTAGTCGGGTTGAAATCCGTCAAAAACAAAATTAAAGAAATGGCGGCTTTGTTGTTGGTTGACCGTATTCGTAAAAGTCTGGGTTTAGATGCAGGTGCGCCTAGTTTACACATGACATTTTTAGGCAATCCAGGCATGGGTAAAACTACTGTAGCTATGCGGATGGCGGAAATTCTCTATCGTTTAGAATACATCCGCAAAGAAAGCGTAATTTTAGTCACGAGAGATGATTTAGTTGGCCAAGGTATTGGACAAACTGGACCGAAAACCAGGGAAGTTTTAAATAATGCAATGGGTGGTGTGTTACTCATTGATGAAGCTTATACTTTATATCGTCCAGATCATCCTGGTGATTTTGGTTTAGAAGCAATTGAAATTTTGATGCAGGTAATGGAAAATCAGCGAGATGATTTAGTTGTCATTCTTGCTGGTTATAAAACTCAAATGGAGCATTTTTTCCATAGTAATCCAGGAATGAATTCTCGGATTGGGTTACACATTGAGTTTAATGATTACAGTGTTGATAGTTTGATGATTATCGCTCAATCTATAGTCAAAAATCAGAACTATTGTTTTAGTGAAGATGCAGAAACAGCGTTCCGTGAATATTTAATTAGACGGAAGAATATGCCCCATTTTGCTAATGCTCGTAGTGTGAGAAATGCTATAGATAGGGCGCGTTTGCGTCAAGCTAATCGTTTATTAAGTAGTGGCAAAAAATTAAATAAACAAGATTTAATTACTATTGAAGCGGCTGATATTCTCGCTAGTCGGGTATTTAGAGAAGGTGTTCCCGACTGTGAAACGGAAAGTTAGTGATTGGCGACTGGGGACTGGGGACTGGGTAAAAAATAAATTATTCCCTATTCTCTATTCCCTTCTTACTGTCACCTGTCACCTGTCACCTATTCCCTATTCTGCCTTTTTCATTTTGTCAATTTCTTTTTGTAATTCTTCAATTTGTTTTCTTAATTTTTCTGCTTCATCTTCTGGTGTTTCAACTTTAACATTTACTGCACCTTCTGATGGGGTTTTTTGATAGTTACCTTGGTTGATTTGCTGATATTCTTCTGATACTGCCCAAGTGCGTAAATAATGGACTCTATCTACAGGGAAAGGATGACTCAGCATCATTCCTTGAGCGCCATTATACATGAGAAATTTATATACTTGATTGAGTCCATTATCATCTAGTGCTTGATATTTTTCTGACTGCTGAATAAATTCTTGTAAACTACATTCGTGGGCATATTTGTTACTGCCTCCTGATATTTTCATCATGGTTGATATGACTGTATTGAGGTCATCCATGACTAATAATGCGGCGCGATCTGCGGATAATTCGGCTTTACGTCGCCATTCAAAAAAGGCAAAAATTAAAGCTTGAGTGACTAAATTTCCCAAACCAAAGGTTAATTCGCCAATGGTGGAAGCGGCGCTCATTGCCCACATCGCCATTTGAATTAAAATAGTATGACCACATTTAATATGCCCCAGTTCATGAGCTAATACTGTCCTAATTTCGGCTTCATTGAGTAAGTCGAGTATGCCCGTATTAACTACTATGTAAGGATTTTCTTGCCCTAGTGCGTAGCTGTTAGCTTGGGGGTTTTGTGAGATAAATAGTGCTGGTTCTGGGTAAATATCCAGATCCCGTACACATTCCCGAAACATCTGGTAAATAGTGGAATATTGTCGTGGTCCAACTTGGATATTATTGCCCATTAAATAAATTAATTGCGGGCGTTCATAGACAAATTCCACAAATTTACGAGCGATTAAATCAAAGCCCGGTAAACTGCGTAAAGCTTGTTCGGCTTGGCGATCTAGTGGATGTCTGAAGGCTTCGCTGGAAATTCCTTTGTAAGTTGGCATAATGTAAAGATGTTAGTGATTGGGGACTGGGGATTGGGGACTGGGAACAGGTGACAGGTGACAGGTGACAGGTGACAGGAGAAATGAAAATTGTAACTTTTGCCTCTTGCCTCTTGCCTCTTGCCTTTTGCCTTCTATTCCCTGTTCCCTATTCCCTGTTCCCTGACAACATAATAAAAGTGTGGCAGTTCGGAAAAAAGTCACTTGTTATGGGATGAAAAGCGTGTGATTGAGGCTGAAGTTCATTTATCACTACATAACTTCCTGCGATCGCAGGAGGGTTTTCCAACTTGGCCTCATCACTTGACGATGGCACGGTTGGTAGCACGGGCTTTACGTTTGGGACGTAGTGCTTTAATTCAAGTCGGGGCTGTTTGTGGCTACCAAGGGCGATATCGCACCAGTTTTATTGCCTCTGCTTTGATGTGGCATGGTCCTGTAATTATTGTGGCATCAGAAACTGTCCAGCAAAGGTTACTAAATATAGAAATTCCCCGTCTCCAGCAGTGGTTATCAGGTAATAAACCCATCAGAACTGGTGAAGTTTGGCCTGGTTCTGATTTTCAAGGGTTGCTGTTAACTTCCCCCCAAGCCTGGTTAAAAGGGCAGTTGGCTGATAATGGTAGTTTTCCCTCTAATATTCCTACTATTATTGATGGTGTTGATGATTTGGAAGATTGGGTTCGTGATCAGCTAACCCAAGATGTTCAATCTCATGATTGGGATCAACTGATGTTGGCTTGTCCCCAGGAAGCGGAGGTGATTCGTGAAGCTAGGGTACAATTGACGCATGAATTATTTCAGCATCCAGAAAATCCTTACAACTGTTATCTGATCTCTCAAAGGGAAATTGAGATTTTACAAGGTCTGTTTTTGGCTTTAGATCCTGATCACCTCCCGGATGTTTGGCGAGACTTCAGGCAAAAATTCCAAAATTACAATGAAATCTCTTTTTCGCCCATCTCCCCATTTCCTGTTCTCTTCTGGGCTACTATTGCTCGTCGTCAAGGGTTGTTTTCTTTACATTATGCCCCAATTGAACTGGCCAAAACACTCACACCAATTTGGCAGCGTCAACCTGTAGTATTGATTGGCAGTGCTTTAGAACCTGAAACGGAAGTTCCTCTATTCCGTCAGCGTTTGGGGTTAGGGGATGTGACTTGTTTAAAGTTTGCTACTGATAGTCAAGGGGAAGCGATTCAGCTTTATGCACCCTATAAGTTACCTTTACCGAATACACCGGAATTTCAAGGGGCGTTTATTCACCAGGTCCGTACCCTAGTTTGTCTCAGTGCTACTGCACCAGGACTAACTGTGGTTTTGGTGGGGGATGTACCGTTGAAAGCAAGGGTGGGGGCAATTTTGGCTTCGGAGTTTGGTTCACGGGTACAGGTGGAAAAAACTTGTTTGGATGAAAATGGAATTTTGGTGAGTGGTTGGGAATTTTGGCGATCGCATCAAGGTGTTTTACCTGCTCCCCGGTTGTTAATTATTGCCACTTTGCCTTTACCATCTTTGGAAAATCCTTTAGTTGCTGGTAGGGTAGCCTATTACAAGCGATCGCACCAAGATTGGTTTCGGTTATATTTATTACCTACTGCGTTGAATGAACTACAACGAGCGATCGCACCCGTTCGGGAAAATCAAGGTATCGTGGCTTTACTTGATAGTCGTGTTGTTAATAGAAGTTATGGCGCTCAAATTCTCGCTGCTCTTAGTCCTCTAGCACGCTTGAATTATCTCGATCCCAGTCTATTTTCTCCCAATAATGAAGACAATTCAAATATGGAATAGGGAACAGGGAACAGGGAACAGGGAACAGGGAACAGGCAACAGGCAACAGGCAACAGGCAACAGGGAACAGGGAACAGGGAAGAGAGCATCTTGCTCCATTAAGATAGATTAAGAACCTAAACCGAATTTTAAATTATTGATTATGGGTGAAGCAAAACGTCGTAAAAGCACACTGGGGGAACAATACGGCCAGGAAACTCGCATCTTACCCTGGGTTCCCATCACCAAATCTCAAGCGGAATTGTTTGTGAAAATCACTACTCGCGGAGCTTGGATTGGTATTGGTGCTATGGTAGTAGTATGGGTAACAATCCGTTTTATCGGTCCTGCTTTTGGTTGGTGGCAAGTAGTGGCTTAAAGCAGGTAATTGGTAATTGGTAATTGGTAATTGGTAATTGGTAATTAGTAAAGATAAAATTGATTACCCAGTCACCAGTCACCAGTCCCCAGTCACCAGTCACCAGTCCCCAGTCACCAGTCACCAGTCACTTCTAAAACTATTGCCTAAATGGCTACTACCTGATCCTTAATTCAGTTATCTTCAGAGGAATGTGTAGATTTGGGGTTTTCTGTGTTAAAAAGTAAGTATAATATTTAGCAATATTTACTTAAATTCTGGCATCAATCCTCAGTCGGAAATGCCCAAATTTCCTATTTCTCTGGCAAAGTCTACTTTTTCTTGCATGGCTATCTGTAGCACATCAAGAATAAATTCACCAAAATAGAGATGGCAAGAAAAAGGCGAAAACTTACGCTAGAGTTAATAAATACTGCTAATTCGGTTAAACACTACTTATAAAAGTGTAATATGCAACTGTTACCGGGTTGACTAGCAGGAGATTTAAGTTAGGCTAAAAGCTGATTGCTCACTAAACTTAGGAGACTAGTGCTAAACATATAAAGACAATGTTAACTTTGCTAGTTTTATCTGAGATTTATATATTGCAAACTGAATTGTTTGATACGACATACAGAATAGTTATCCACTACCCTAAGCAGAGTTAGTAGCAGGTAACTAATTACAGACTTAACTATCTATTAGGAATTGTATAGTTTACAATACCAAAGGATGGGAAAATCTAAAGAAAATATAAAAGATACTCAAATGACTGTGGTGTCTGGAGGAAAAAAGTGTTTCTGAGACTGGCACATCAACATAAGGAATTTGTCCAAGACTTGGTAATGAACTTGCAAGCCTTGGCAATAGTGTTAGAGCGTAATGGCTATCCAGCTTCTTGCTACACCTGTGGCGACCAAATGAACAGTGCTTCGTTCATGGTAAGCTTAGGAGATAATCATCTTATTCGCTTTTTAGTATCAGATTACGGAATTACTTGGACTGAAATGCGGGATGACCGCGAATTGATGAAGTTAGAAGGAGCAGAAGCAATTAGCCAATTGCAGGAACTAGCTAATCTTGTCAAGCAATCTATACAAACTTCTACAAGTCATAAAACTCTTGTTAATAAGTGATAAATTGCCTAATAAGATAGAAAAGTGTTCAGCAGTAAAAATGCCTTGGTGTAAAACTGGTGCAAAACTGTTTTACGATCTTGTATATGATCTTGTTTGTACCTCATTTACCTGCAATATGCTGTGGTAAAGAGGAAATTGTTTTTTGGTAATTGGTAATTGGTGATAGCGGCTTTGTTTGTTCAACGCCTACCACCTTTTCACCATTACCGACAATAAACCTTGTTTTTGCGGTTTTGTCAAGAGTTTTGCAGGGTCTGTTAAAATCTGATGGGTAAGAAAACCAATTATTCAGAAGATTGAAGATGACTAAAGAAACACCAAGTCAACCAAAATTACCACCCACGAGTGCGATCGACAAGTTAACAAAAACTGAATTTGATACTTGGTTTGAATATCCGATCAGAGTGCAGCCTCATCATACAGATTATGCTGGCATTACTTGGCATGGTACATATTTAACTTGGATGGAAGAAGCGCGGGTAGAATGTTTGCGCTCTATAGGTATTGATTTTGCTGATTTGGTAGCTTTAGGTTGCGACTTACCAGTGGTAGAATTATCAGTACGCTATCATCGCTCACTGCAATTAGGAATGATGGCACTTGTAAAAACCCGGATGTTGGAAGTAACCGGTGTGCGGATGAACTGGGATTATAAAATTGTTTCCACTGATGAGCAAGAATTATATGTTTCTGCTCAGGTGACGCTAGTGGCATTAGACAGAGAAAGAGGTAAAATAATGCGTCAGTTACCTCCTGCAATGAAGGATGCACTGGCGAAAATTACTGCTTCATACAAGTAATACAATTTTGGATTTTAGATTTTGGATTTTAGATTTTGGATGGGGAATCTTTTCAAATGTTAGTTAACAGTATCAGCAATTAAAAATTTATTTTCCGCAAAGTTAAGTTTAATTACGCACAGGTATTTGGGAGATGTTTTGAGTAATTTCAGAGATTTTCTGTAAAATATCTTGAGGTGTAATCCCAAAACCAAAGTATAATAAAACCACTATCGCTGCAAAAGTAACAGCAGTTTTGATGGTGGTTTTGACTAATTTCCACAGGATGATAAATATTATCCAAGCGACTATTAAGGTAATGATCATAATGTTAGGGATTTAAAAGCCATTGTGGTTAAATAAGGTATATATTATATCTGAAAATGACCAGATAATTTATTTTGTGAATATTTTTTAATAATCGGACAATGAAAATTATTTAACATCAACATAAATTTCTTTTCCGTATGGCTTAAATTCATCGTCGAGGTTGTATAAAATATTGCGAATTTGTTGACGGATTTCTCTAGCAGGTTCTAGACAGTCTCGTTGATAATCTTGTAAAGTTAATTGCAGATGGGGATAAAGGATTTTTAACAAACCTGATGCAGTTTTAAGAATAGCTGTTTCATCTCTAGTTGTAACAGTTTTATGATTAAAATCAGTGGCAGATACATTAAAATGACCATTATTTAGGAGTGGGAATCATGACAGATACACAAAAACCCAATAAACCCTTATTTTCTCAACATTATTTAAGATTTCGGATTCAAGAATTACCAGAATGGCAATTAGATATTACCTCAGAATTTGAGCAATTAAATAAACTCTATGTTGCCAAAAAAGCAATTTTACCCACATTAAATGAATCCCAAACAGAAGAAGAATTTATTAAACCTGTATTAGAAATATTAGGTTTTAAATATATTACTCAAGTTGTCACTCGTGGAAAAGGTAGATCCCAACGTCCTGATTATGCCTTATTTAATAACACAGAAACAAGAGATATGGCCTACACATTACAAACTAATGAAACCGCATTTTATAGTCAAGTATTAGCTATAGCAGAAGCTAAATATTGGGAAAGACAATTAAGTAAAGTTTCTGCTAATGATAAGCGGGATATTTTCAAAAATGAAAACCCATCTTTTCAGATTTCCAGTTATTTAACAGGTACAAATGTTGACTGGGGAATTTTAACCAACGGGAGAGAATGGCGGTTATATTATCGTTTAGCATCTTCTACCGCAACAGAATTTTATCCCATTGATTTGGTAGAATTATTAGAAAGTGAAGATGTAGATAAACTGGCAAAATTCAAATATTTTTGGTTATTTTTTAGACGTGCAGCTTTTGAAAAAGATAGCTATAATAAAAACTTTTTAGAACGAGTTAGAGAAGGAAGTACAACCTACGCGACTCAAGTAGGAAATGAGTTAAAAACATTAGTATTTGAACAGATATTTCCTGACTTAGCAGGTGGTTTTGTTGCAGATGCAGCACGACGGGGAAAAACTATCCAGGAAAAACAAGTTTATGCGGCAACTTTATCATTTTTATATAAATTGTTATTTCTATTATATGCCGAAGCTAGAAATTTGTTACCCATTACCACAGCTTACCGTGATTATAGTTTAATTAAAATTACCCAAGAAATAGCGGAAAGTGTTGATAAACAAAGAACATTAAGTCAAACTTCTACCAAAATTTATAAAGGTATCTTGAGTTTATTTGAAATAGTAGATAGAGGTGATGCAGCGTTAGAAGTACCTCGTTATAATGGCGGTTTATTTCATTTTGAATTTCATCAAAACCAAGATATTAAAGATTATCCAGATAATCATTTTTTGTATGAACATCAATTATCAGATGCGGTTTTAGCTCCTGCTTTAGATAAATTAGCAAGATTTGAAAAATTACCCATTGACTACAGCTTTTTAGGTGTGCGACAATTAGGATAAATTTATGAAGGTTTATTAGAATATCGGGTAGTTGTTGAAGATGGAAATACAGGAAAAGTTCATTTAGAAAATGATAAAGGTGAACGGAAAGCTACAGGTTCTTATTACACACCAGATTATATTGTTAAATACATTGTTAGTCATACCCTCAAACCAATTTTAGAGGAGAGAAAACAAAAATTTGCAGATTTAATGACGCAAATTAATCAAATACAAGAAAATCTCAAAGATGGTAGGTTAGGTGTACAAAGTCGTAACGGTTTACAAAAAGATTTACAACGTTTAGAAAAAACTGCACAAAATACACTGTTAGATATTAAAATTTGTGATCCTGCTATGGGAAGCGGACATTTTTTAGTGGAAGCTGTGGATTTTTTAACTGATGAATTAATTAATATTTTAAATGAATATCCTGAACATAACCCTGTTTTGGGCTTGAGTAATGATCAAGCTATTACCTTCTTGAATCAATTTGATAAATTCTGATAAATTGTTTTGAATCTCATCTATATTTAGGGTAATCATGGCATTTATCTCCATAGCTTCAATTGCGGCAATATTATTTTTATTAGCTCTAATTATATCATGAAAGAGTAGCGATCATGGAGAAATTCACAGTGCAGAACATTTAATTGCAGTTGCTTTATCAGAAAATAAAAAATAAAAATTAAGAAAAATTTAGATCCCCGACTTCTTCAAGAAGTCAGGAATCTGGAACTTAACCCACGGAAATAAACTGAGGTTGACTTGCTAACTTTTCAGTAGCAGTAAAAACTTCTTGCCTAGCCCATTGATCTGCTGCTAAAATGTCATCTAAGGAAGGATTTTGTTTGTTATCATTTTGATGGCGATCGCACACCCATTCAATACAACGCGCAATGTCCAAATAGCCAATTTTCTCTTCTAAAAATAGTGCCACCGCTTGTTCATTTGCTGCATTTAAAACCGCAGTCATTGAACCGCCGGCTCTACCCGCAGCATAAGCTAAATTCATGCAAGGATATTTTTGATGATCCGGTTCACGGAATGTTAAATTACCGCATTTTACTAAATTCAATCTTTCCCAATTTGTGTAAATTCTTTCTGGCCAAGACATTGCATAAAGCAAAGGTAAACGCATATCTGGCCAACCCAGTTGAGCTAAAACCGAAGTATCTTGTAACTCAATTAAAGAGTGAATAATACTTTGGGGATGAATGACAATTTCAATGTCATCATAATCCATCCCAAACAAATAATGAGCCTCAATGACTTCTAAACCCTTGTTCATCAAAGTTGCTGAGTCAACAGTAATTTTTTTACCCATTGACCAGTTAGGATGTTTAAGAGCATCCGCAACTTTAACTGTGGGTAACTTTTCCACAGGCCAATCTCGAAAAGCACCACCAGAAGCAGTGAGCAATATCTTTTTTAACCCATCTTTAGGAACACCTTGCAAACATTGAAAAATTGCCGAATGTTCCGAATCTGCGGGTAATAGTTTCACTCCGTGTTTTTCCACCAAAGGTAAAACCACAGGACCACCAGCGATGAGAGTTTCTTTATTTGCTAAAGCAATATCTTTACCCGCTTCAATCGCTGCTATAGTAGGAAGTAAACCTGCACAACCAACAATACCAGTAACAACGCTTTGGGAATCACCATAACGGGCAACCTCAATCACACCCTCTTCCCCAGCGAGTAAAATAGGTTGGGGATCAAGGTCTTGAATTGCCTCCCGCAGTTCTGGTAACTTATCAGCAGCAGAAATAGCAGCTATTTGGGGGCGAAACTGGCGAATTTGCGCCGCGAATAACTCCACATTGCGCCCAGCAGCAAGGCCAACTATGCGAAACTTGTCTGGATGCTCAGAAACGATGTCTAGAGTCTGAGTACCAATAGAACCAGTAGAACCAAGAAGGGTAATAGCTTTCACAATGATTTAACAATTTACGATATTCTTAACTATAAATTGCTACGGACTCACTCTTAACACCCAACATGGTCTAAAATTAGGGATTTTTTAGCCCAAAGGCGCAGTTTTGGAAAACTTGTGGTTGGAAATTTAAAGTTTTCAACTGATTTGATGTTCAATTTTAGAAAAATAATTAATCAAAATTAATCAAAAATGAATTTTAGAGCAATGATTAACCATAAGGCAAAAACACAGATAATTAAAATCACAAATATCACAAAAATTTTTGGTAAAGAAGATTTATATTTTCCGGTCACTATCTGGCTGGTGAGTCGAATTATGATTTGGGGGGCAATGTTATTAATTGCACCGAATTTAGCAGCAAATAATCAAGAAATCACCCATTTTGGTTGGGGTATTTTTGATGCTTGGGATAGTGTACATTATCGTGCGATCGCTACTTCTGGTTATTCATTTGTTAATGATGGCAAACAGCACAACCTCGCTTTTTTTCCCTTGTTTCCTGTCAGTATTTGGATATTCATGAAATTAGGTTTTTCTTTTGAATTGGCAGGTATATTAATTAATAATTTAGCATTTTTTTTGACACTTTTCTGTTTATACTTTTGGCTAAAAAAACACTGTGGAATAACAACAGCAAAATGGGCTACTGCTGTGATTTCTTGGTGTCCTATGTCCATGTTTACAGGAGTTATTTACACAGAAGGATTATATTTATTTTTGAGTACAGCCGCTTTGCGTGCATTTGATGATAAACAATACGGTTGGACTGCCCTCTGGGGTGCATTAGCCACAGCTACCCGCCCCACAGGAATGGCATTAATTCCCGCATTTTTAATAGCTGCATGGCAACAAAATAAACCCAAAATTGCCTATATTGCAGGTTTAGCAACTGCCACTGGACTATTATTATTTAGTTTATATTGTGCCATTACTTTTCATGATCCTTTAGCCTTTATTGCCGCCCAAAAAGGATGGCGACCCTCACTAGGTTTTGACTGGCAAGGTTGGTTAAATATGCTGATGAAAATTCCCTTTGGGAATAATTGGTCTTTTGGTTGGGTAGTTAATGAAAATGGGGGAATTAAAGATTTTTGGCATCCATTATTATTTAGTATAATTTTAGTTAGTTCTGTTTTATTATGGATATTTCGTAAATCTTGCCATCCCTTAACTATTTATGCTGCTTATTTTTATGTGATTACATTATTAATAATTGCTGATCAAACTGTTATTAATAATCTACTCAATGTTTTGATGGTGTTGGGTAGTAGTTATCTTTTATGGAAATTTCGTCAACAACTCACACCAGTTATGGTAATCTATGGTTTTTGTGGAGTGGGTTTACTATTAGCATCTGGGGGGACAATATCTTTAAGTCGTCTTGCTTACGGAATTGTACCTTTAAATATTGCTATCGGTGTCTGGTTATCTCGTTTTCCCCGTCAAGCTTATTTCATTCTGGGTCTATTTATGATCTTACTGGGTAAGTTAGCAATAGGTTTTTCTCAGGAAATTTGGGTTGGTTGAGGAAGTTTCAACTATTATTTTCTATTTCACATTCTAGATATTCCTCTGGGGTGTAATATTGCTTTTCTGTTATTTGCATATTTTTGATTAGAAAGCTATGTATATTAGTTTAGCATATTAGCAATAATTATTGTTTAACGATATTGCATATTAATTTTCTAATATTTCCCGTCTGTTGCGTTAGAGATGTAACCAAAGTATGGTATTTCTTAATGAAGGTAAACAAAACAATCTAGCTTTTTTCCGGCTGTTTCCTGTGAGTATTTAGATTTTAATGATAAAAATTCTTTTATTGATCATTTAAAATAATTTAAGGTAATCAATTTAATTTCCGCTTATTAATACTTTTTCAAAAAAAATGATCAATTTATCTAACAAAACCGGCAAAGAATACTTAATTTATTTTGCTCCTGTATTTTTATTAGTTTATTTGATTTTAGAAACATATCAAATAGATTTTAGAGTCTTTTACGTGGCTGGTAAATCCGTACTCTACAATCTGGATCCTTATTTAAATCACGTTTCCCAATTTCCTGAACTATATGTACCAGTTAACGCCCATGACGCACCTACATCTGGCTTTCTTTACCCGCCTTTTGCAGCTTTACTTTTTGCACCTTTAGGTTTTTTTTTCTTATGCAGTAGCTAAAATTATTTTTAGTCTAATGATTCTTTCTATCTTAATTATTTTTAGCTTTCATTTTTTGAGAAAAAATCAATTTAAACTACCAGGAGAAGCAATTTTATTTATAATGTGTAGTTTTCCTATATTTGCTACATTTGAAAGGGGGCAAATAGATACTTTAGTGATGTATTTAACTGTTTTATCATTTGATTTATTTCAAAATAGAAAACCCCAATCATTTTTACCTGCATCTTTCTTGTTAGCTATAAGTAGTTGTATCAAAATTTTTCCTATAGTTACGTTACTTTATTATCTATTTAACAAAAAATTTAAATACTTAATTTCTGCTATATTATTTACAATCTTAGTATTTTTCTTACCCTTGTTATATTTTGATTTTTCAGTATATCAACATTTCTTTCAAGTCATATTACCAAATATATTTGGAGGAATCACCACATCAGAAACCATCAATACTCATGGACAAAATGTAGTTAATAATTTGGTAATTTCTGTAGGAAATACAGGGTTAGAAAATACAGGTTTGATCGCTAGTCGTAATATTTCTAATGGATATATGAATCCATTGTTAAAAAATAATACTCTTGGTGCATTTCTGATTGGATTAGCATCCATGATATCATTATTGATACTTAATCGCAAAAATAGCAAAGAATATCAATTTTATTCGATTTTAAACACCATTAACTTATTTAATCCAAAACCTTGGATTATGGGATTAGTCTGGTATTTTCCCACATTTTTTAGTTTATATCCTCAAGTCAATAAATGGGGTAAGTTGGTAATGTTGACACCTATATTTATGCCACCATTTACTAATACCAATGCCATGTTAGCATTTGTTATTACTTTGTTATTGTCTGTATGTTTAAATAATCAGAAGTTTGGCAGACATCTATTAAAACGAGAATACATAAACCAAGACAATGAAACTACAATATAAACTTAATTTTCTTAGCAGCATATAAACACATACCCAATAAAATCAAACCTTCTCGAAAATGAGAAATATTAGATTTACCATAAGTTCTTGCTTGATACCTAACAGGTACTTCCACAATGTGTAAATTTAACTTTGCTGCACCAAACAATAAATCGAAATCTCCAAAGGGATCAAAATCACCAAAATAACTGCGATTATTGGCGATTTTCTCATAATCTTCTCGCCATAACACCTTAGTTCCACAAAGTGTATCTTTAATATTACAATCCAACAAAAAAGATATCAACAAAGCAAAAAATTTATTAGCAACAGAATTTAACCAAGGCATTGCTTGATAAGAATAAGGATACACTAAACGCGAACCATTAATAAATTCACCGTGATTTGTAGCTATAACTTCTACAAATTTGGGTAAATCTTCTGGTTGTACAGTTAAGTCAGCATCAAGAATAATTAAAATATCTCCTGTTGCTTCTGCAAAACCTAATCTTACCGCGTCTGCTTTACCTTTACCTGTTTGTTGAAATGCTTTAAGCGTAAAATTTCCTTGATAGTTATTAACCAATTCTTGAATTTTATCCCAAGTGTCATCCTGGGAATGTCCTTCAATAAATATTACCTCTGTACTTTTACCTAACTCTGGTAAACGTTGTACCGCAGCAGCAATATTTCCCGCTTCATTTCTAGCAGGAATAATTACACTAACATTATATTTTTTGACAACATTAATATTCTCATACCAAGCGGGACGTGCTACTACATAATTAGTTAAACACAGATGATTAATGATTGGTAATTGACTGATATAATGATTAATAAAATTAGCAATAATTGGTATTTGTTTAGGTATTAAAAACCGTCTACCTATTTTTACTGGTTGATAACCTGTAATAGATAAAAAATTGATCATATCATTCATTGATAACCAGTTTTGTGGAGGTTGGGGACGACGTTGATTAATTTTTTCCGCAAACCGCAGCACAGGTTCCCAGAGAAAATTATGAAATACAAAAATAATTCTCGTTCTAGGATGACAAAACATTTTTAGTCGTTCCATAACTACTTGAATATCTGTGAGATAACCAAGCACCCCAGCTAAAATAATAAAGTCAAATTTACAAGATGAGATAGGAGTATTACTAAAAAAATCTGGATGAATATTCTCAGCATCAAGACAATAAAAATCTAAATCAGGATATTTATCCTTGGCAATAGCAATTACTGTTTCCGAAAAATCAATACCTACACCTAATTTTGGTTTAGTCGCTGCTAATAAATCTCCAGTACCACATCCTATTTCTAAAACATTACTACCTGATGGGATAATAAAATTATGTAATTTTTGGATATCTTGATAATAATATTTATTGCGACGATTCCACCAATCTAAGTCAAAGGCAATTTTATCAAAATATTGTTTTATTTCTGCTTTGAATGCGTTATTTTTCATGATGATCAAGATTAATTTTTGTAAATGAGTTTCCAACCTTTGACTGTACCCATAATCTCATATTTATTTAAAGTGTTTGTGGGTATCTTAGGAGTTATCCAAGCATAGCTATTATTAGGTAAATCCTGTATTGGTGTTATTTTACCTAATTGTGGCGTATAAAAACTTAGCAACATAAAAGTTTTAGAAATGTCTACTTCTGAATAATTCACAACTTCAGCATCCGATTTATTATTGACCGGGTTATCTACAACAAAGTTAATAGGTTCAACAGCAAGAATTTGATTAATTTTCGGTTGTTGTAGTTCCATTCTTAAAACTGGATTTCTATCACCTAAAACACCTGTAAAACCCAAGGTGGCTATTGTTAAATAAGGAGATATCACCCAAATAGCAAGCCAATATTTATTAGGCAATAATTTACGATTTTTCCAAACAGTATTAATTGCTGCCCAACCTGCACCTAAAATAATACCTAATATACCATATTGCTGGATTTCTGGAGTGAGAGAGATTCCAGGTAATTGAATATTTAAAGTTATTAATAAACCTAAGATTAATAATAAAATACCCAAGGTTGTAAAGGCAGACAATAAATAAGATATGATTTGATTTACTCGTTGTTTGCGAAGTTGATAAATATCTTCAATTCTTGTTAGTGCTACAGATGCAAACAAAGCCATAAATGGTAATATTTGCAAAGGATAATAAGGTGTACGAGTTCTAAAACTACATAATAAAATAAATAAGATAAGTGGATAACCCAGCAACAAAGAAATACGATAATTATCGTCATTGCGAGAAAACCAAATATACAAAAAACCAATGACGCTAAATAATGCCCAAGGAAAGGTATTTAAAGGTATATTCCAAAAATAATAAAATCTGCCTGGGTTGTATGTGTCATCAGCAGATAAATAAAGCAATTTCCCAAATAAATCTGTGACAGGAAATAAACTATTATATTTCAGACAACTCAATATTAACCAAATGATTACAGGGATAAACCCAATAATTAAACCTAAATAAATACCGATATTTTTTAAATGCTGATGTTGTTTATTCCTGAAGATTAAATAAGGGACAATTGCTACTCCTGGTAAAATAATCATGAAACTTTTAATCATAAATCCTAAACCAAAAGTAGAACCTGCTAAAATTCCCCAGAGGATTTTTTGCTGTTTCTGCTGAGTTCCTAATTCTTCAGCACGTAATAAAGCCCAAATTCCCAGTAGTTCCACACAAACTAATGGAGTATTTTGAGTTGCAGAACGTCCTTCAAATATCCATATTGGCATTAAACATAGAATTATTGCTGCTAAAAAAGCAACTTGGCGATTTAAGAGAATTTTACCAATTTGATATGTCAGAATAACGCTAATAATACAGCTAATAATGCTAGGTAAACGGGCGCTAAATTCGTTGATGCCAAATATCTGATAAGTTAAAGCTATTAACCATTGGATACCAACCGTGCGATCATAATTAGGTGTACCCCACCATTGGGGTGTTAACCAGTCTTGTGTTTCTAACATCCATCGCGCTTGCATCGCATAGTAACCTTCATCATGTGCCAATAAACTATTATTACCATTACTCGCAAGTAACAATAATGCACTTAATAGTAGTAAACTTATTTCTGGATATTTATTAACAACACTGGATAACTTTGGTTGCACCATTGCCGCATAGCCCTGTAACTTATGATATTGTAGATTTTAATACGCTATTTAAGAAACAAGGCAAATTATACCACTGTTCGCTGCTGTTGCTATCCAATTGTCAAAGTTCAGTATTTAAAGTTCAATTTAGGTGATATGAAAAACAGATTAATTAAACCTAGTCCGTAGCAGGAAGATGATATTTTCTTATTTGTTAAAAATCAATCAAATGTTTTCACCTAAGTAAAATGCTCCGAACACAAAAAAACATTAACTGGATATTACCCTTTATTATTTGTGGTGCATTTATTTTTTGCGCTGCTGTGGGAATGCTGATAGATATAGATGCTTTTCATAAATTCTTCTCAGTAACCCAAATAACTAGAGAAATTCCTCCTCAATTACCTCATAAAAGTTATTATTGGGATGTTTTACATTATGCGGAAATGGCTATTAAACCCAGTTGCAAAGCATTTTATCCCCTGTGGCCATTTCTTATTCGTAATCTCTTTCATCCCCAAACTATAGAACAAGCAGCACATTATTTTTTGATTGTTGGTAGTGGTATATTTTTAATTACTAATTTTTTACTATTTTGGGTGATAAAAACTGCGTTAAATCGCACAACTTTAGCCTTCATCATAATGTTAGCCTATACTGTTAACCCAATGGCAATATTTAGGGTAATCGGCTACACAGAAAGTATATTTTCCTTGTTTGGTACGTTATTTATCTGGCTGTGTTTACCCAAAAATAAAATTAATCAAAACCTCAAACTTGGTTTTTTATTCATCATCACATTTTTGATGAGTTTAACTAGACCTATATTAATTCAAGGATTTTTTGCCACCACATTAACTTTAATAACTATTATTGGTTTAGAAATGCTGAGAATCAAGAGATATTCTTGGAATAATTTATTAATTAATCTGCAAAAATATCATCTGGAAATTAAAACAACTGTTACTATTTGGGTGGCCTCTTTATTGGGTTATGCTGTTTATGGTAGCTATTGTCTCCAAACTAGAGGTAATTTTTTTGCCCCTTTTGATGATCAAAGTCTTTGGGGTAAGAAATTAGGTATTCATTTAGAACTTCTACTATTTCCAAAATCACCTTTAGTTGATATTATAGGTTTTTACCTGCCTTTGATGATTTTGTTATTGTCTCTTATTTTTACATATTCTAAATATACACAAAAACAGAATATTATATTAGTGCCAAGATATAGGATTTGGTGGAGTGTTCTTTATTTATATCCACCTCTTTTAATTTTAATATATGGATTTAATTTTCTCAAACTAATGAAGAATAAAATCAATCCCTCTCAAATCAAGGTTCAAGATTATGCTAATAATTTATCAGTTAACTATATATTTTGGTTTTGCGTGTATTTTACAACTGCTCATTCATTAATTCAATTTCTTACTTATGATCGTTTACTAAGCTTAGGTAGATATATCTTTGCTACTCCATTCTTTTTCCTTGCTTTGGGATATCTATATCGCTGTATTCCTGGTAAAGTGAAATATCAAACTTTGTTATTCGTGAGTTTGATTTCTGCTTTCATGTTAGTAGAACAATGGATTAAATATGGTCAAGATAAATGGTTAGGTTAATTCATGAACTTACTCACAATATTTATCTATTTGAACATCATCACCTGTGCCTTCGCTCTCAAAACCATAAGCATCTCTAACTAAATACAAAGGTCGTCCTTTAACTTCTTCATAAATACGCCCAATGTATTCACCAATAATACCTAAATTAATCAATTGAATGCCCCCCACAAACAATATTGTCACCATTAAAGAAGCATATCCAGGAACATCTATGCCAAAAATTAAGGTGCGAATAATTAAATAAGCAGCATATAAAAACGCAACTAAGGATATGAAACAGCCGATATAAGTCCATATTCTTAAAGGCATTGAACTAAAGGAAGTAATACCATCAAGAGCAAAATTCCAAAGACTCCAATAATTCCATTTTGTCAGTCCTTGATAACGTGGAGAACGATCATAAATAATGGCGGTTTGTTTATAACCTACCCAAGAAAACAAACCTTTCATAAAGCGTGTTCTTTCAGGTAATTTTTTAATCGCTTCTACCACGCGACGATCCATTAACCTAAAATCTCCAGTATTACGGGGTATGGGAATACTGCTGTATCTTGCCATAATTAGGTAAAAATTATCAGCAGTAAACCTTTTTAACCAACTTTCTCCCCAACGATAACGACGAGTTGCATATACTACATCATACCCCTCTTGCCATTTTTCAATTAACTGTTCAATTAATTCCGGTGGATCTTGAAGATCCGCATCAATGGGGATAACTGCATCCCCTGTAGTATAATCAATACCAGCAGTTAAAGCTATTTCTTTACCAAAGTTACGGGATAAGTTAACTACCTTAATTGCTGGATTACGATTATAATGTTGTATTAAATATTCAAGGGTATTATCTTTACTGCCATCATTTACACATATAATTTCATATTCTATATTAAGATTTTCAATTACTTGTTCCAGTCTTGTAAATAATTGATCAATATTAACTTCTTCATTGTAAAAAGGAATTACTACGGAGATTTTCATATTTTCTGATTCAATTTAAACAATAAGCTGAAATTTATACTAAATTATTTTATAATATATTTGTCATTTTTCATACAAAATATAATTTCAATATACAAAGGTAATACCAGTGTCACCCCAAGAACTTAGTTTACTTCTCTTCTCAGTCCTCATCAGTGTTGCTGGACAATTTCTCTTAAAAATGGGAGCAATAAAATTAGGAAAAGTTCATGTAGGTAACATTATTAATCTCATCCTCAATCCATCAAATCAATTATCACCGTGAATCAGCCCATCGACTCCCTAGTTATCCCCATTTACAACGAAGAAGAAAATATCAAAGAAATGTATCCGCAGTCCTACTCATGTCATGGCATTAGCAACTATAAATGGTCAAGATAAGTGGATGGGTTAAAATATGCAATAACTACCAAATTACATCAACAGGGTATTGCATAATCTGACTATCTACAGTTAAAATTGGCATTTTTTCCACCTGACTTTGGGCAATAATAATCCTATCAAATGGATCACGATGTAAATCAGGTAAATTTACTACTTGTAAAGCATGAACCATTTGAATTGGTAAACTCTGGAAACGATTTATTTTTAACCGACTAGGAATATATATTTCTGGAGGTTCAGGTAAACTTAGTTTTCCTAAACGTACTTTAATCACAATTTCCCACGCACTTGCAGAACTTAAAAATAACTCATTACTAGGATCAGTAATAATTTTATAAGCAGTAGATGAAAGTTGCAAGTCGTCTGTAACCCACCAAATAAAAGCATGGGTATCAAGTAATACTTTCATTCTCAATGTCTAGGGGATTAAGAAAATCTTTTAAAATATCTTCTGGTAAAGGTGAATTAAAGTCAGAAGCAATCACCACCTTACCACGATCTAAACCCGGTATTCGCGGTAATGGCTGCTGGGAAAAAGGTAAAATACGAGCCACAGGAGTACCACCTTGAGAAAGAATAACTTCTTCTCCTGAAAAAACTCTACGGAGTAATTCTCCAAAATCACCTAAGTTATCTGGGAGTTCTGCATTATACATTGTTAAGTTAATTAGTGGTAAAATTAATGTTAATTCTTTAGCTTATACTCCAATTTTACTATACTTTAAACTTATTTTCTTAGTTTTCTGCAAACTATCTTTGTACTCTTAACTTCTCAACTTAACCAACCGTAATTATAAATTATCCATCAAATCAATTATCACCGTGAATCAGCCCATCTACTCACTATTCATCCCCATCTACAACGAAGAAGAAAACATCACTGAGATGTATCGCCGTCTCACTCATGTCATCGAACAATTAGACGGTGAAACTGAACTAATTTTAATTGATGACGGTAGCCGCGATCGCTCTTTAAGCATGATCCGCGAATTACACCATCATGATAGTCGAGTCCGTTACCTAAGTCTAGCTCGCAATTTTGGTCATCAAGTCGCAGTCACAGCAGGTCTAAATTTTGTCCAAGGTAAAAGCATCATCGTTATGGATGCTGACTTACAGGACCCACCAGAATTAATTTTAACCATGATTGACAAATGGCATGAAGGATATCAAGTAGTTTACGCCCAGCGCAAGTCCCGTCAAAAAGAAAATTGGTTCAAACGCTTAACAGCATATCTTTTTTATCGCATTCTCAAACGTTTGGCTAAAGTTGACATCCCTGTGGATACAGGAGACTTTTGTTTAATGGATAGACAGGTAGTAGATATCCTCAATACCATGCCAGAACGTAACCGTTATATTCGTGGTTTACGTGCTTGGGTAGGTTTTCGACAAACATCCGTACTTTTTGAAAGAAGTCCCCGTTATGCTGGAGATGTAAAATATACTTTCGGTAAATCTTTATCCTTAGCAATTGATGGTATTATCTCATTTTCCACAGTTCCTTTAAGACTCGCAACCTATTTAGGTATCATATCAGCTACTATTGCCTTAATTATGATCCTATTAGTTCTTTATTGGCGAATATTTGCACCAGTCTCTCACCTCATTGGTTACACATTAATTACTATCGCTATGTTTTTCTTAGGTTCAGTCCAGTTAATTTGTATTGGTATTTTAGGTGAATACATTGGTCGAATTTATGAAGAAGTCAAAGGTCGTCCTCTTTATATAGTCAAGGAAACTGGAGGTTTGAAAAAAACTTAATTGCCTTAAATAACCTACTTATTTAATTTCATAATTTTTCTATCTTTTTGGTAACTAAAAAATCACCATTAATATACAAAGGAAATACCAATGTCACCCCAAGAAATTACTTTACTCCTCTTCTCAGTCTTCATCAGTGTTGCTGGACAATTTCTCTTAAAAATGGGAGCAATAAAATTAGGAAAAGTTCATGCAGGTAACATTATTAATCTCATCCTCAACATGATCACCATACCCGAACTATTATTAGGACTCACCTGTTATGGGATTGGTGCTGTAGCCTACATTCTTCTACTTACAAGAGTTAACCTCAGCGTGGCTGCACCTGCGGTATCCGTTGGTTATATATTTTCCGTATTGTTGGGTTTCTTTATTTTAAAAGAACCTATTCCTATGATCCGCCTTGTGGGATTAGGTTTTATTGTTACAGGAGTAATATTAGTAGTTTGGAAAAAATAAACTCAAAGCAAAAATTATTTATATTTATAATTCCTCTTTGATTTTTCAAAAAAATTAGTACACATATCTAGTTATTTCTCCCCTATTCCCTACTCCCTATTGCCTATTCCTTCTGTCAACGAGTAAATATAGCTACACCCCAAACTATCACAACTCCAATACTAGGGCTATAGCAGTATCCATATTAACAAATAACTCAACCACGATCATGGCAAAATATGATATGTTGTTTTTTTGTCTATCTATTCGATATATTTCTAAAAACAACAAAATCCAGTGAAAAAATTAATTTTTTCTTTTACAAGAACGAAGGAACTTAAACATTAAAATATACATCTCCAGTAATGTTACTGTTAGTTTGTGCCGTTAATTTGGTTTAGATACTATATTCCTCAAGGCTGGTTATGTGGAATAATCATTAATTTATTACCCTTCGATGTGGACAAAAGTAAAAAAGTCACAGATTCCATACTTAAGGAAATAACTGAATGGTAAATTTCACCGTAATTTCGGAACTTCTATAAGTTACCATTGCAGTTTTGATGATTTCTAGTAGATAACTAAGTATCTAACATCTAGAAAAAAAATATGTTATAAACTACCGTCATCAACGTGAGCGACGGTTCAACCCTTGAAGGAGCTATGCAGTGGAAAACAACAAGTCATTTTTTTGGCCGCAGGGAATATTGATTGTATTGCTGTGTTTAACTGGTACTTTGGGTATTGGGTTAATGATGCTTGTGAGGGCAAATACCTCTGAAGCTCAAAATAACCAGCGTATCAATTTCAATGAAATTGCTGCTAATACAGTCACTCAGCAACGGATTGAAAAATTTAAGGCTGCAATGCTCACTACCTGGCAAAAGGAAGCACAGGCAAAAGGTATTATCACTGATGTACCATCACGCTTTCAAGGGGTAACAATAAAAGCTGCTACACTTCCCCCAGATCAAAAAGTAATTGCACTAACTTTTGATGATGGTCCCTGGCCAAAAAGCACTGCCCAGGTTCTAGATATTCTCAAAAAAAATAATATTCAAGGTACATTTTTTGTCGTTGGGCAAAATGTAAAAAATTATCCTGATTTAACTAGACGTATAGTTGCTGAAGGCCATTCTATTGCTAATCATACCTGGCATCACTGGTATCATCACATGAACCCGCAAACCGCAGCTTATGAAGTTGCCAATACCACAGATATTATTTTTAAAACTACAGGGGTGAAATCCGGTTTATTTCGTCCACCTGGTGGAATTATGACTAATGGTGTCGTATCCTACGCCAGAAATAATAAGTATGCAATTATTATGTGGTCATCTGACTCTATAGACTATTCCCGTCCTGCTGTACCTAGACTGATTAACAATATATTCAAAACCGCAAAACCAGGGGGTATTGTGTTAATGCACGACGGTGGAGGCGATCGCACTCACACCGTCCAAGCCTTACCAGAAATTATCAGTAGATTCCGCAAACAAGGCTATAAATTTGTTACTGTTCCCGAACTCTTGGAAATGCAAGATCAGCAGCAACAGTTAGCGGCTAATAAGAAGTAGTAGGGGCAAACCCCCCGTGGTTGCCCTCTTGAGGCAGGAGTCAGGAGTCAGGAGGCAGAAGAAAAAAATCTGTTCCCTATTCCCTTCTTACTGTCACCTGTCACCTGTCCCCAGTCACCTACTACACAGAACTCAACTGTTTACCAGCCTTTTCAGCTTCCACATTAGCTTCTGGACTATCTGCTTCTGAAGGTGGTACAACTTGCCAGAACTTCGGTAAATACTCTGACCAGTTCTGTAAAATTAACTGCGCTTTTGGTGAACCAGTGCGATCTCCATGAGCTTTAATCAAGTCATAGAGTTGTTTCTCACCAGCTTCCGTTGCTACACGCTGGATTTTCACAATGGTCTTATTCACCAACTCAGGGAAAGAACCATCTTCATCTAAGAAGTAACCTAACCCTCCAGTCATCCCAGCACCCACGTTGCGGCCGACTTTACCCAGCACCACAACCACACCACCGGTCATATATTCGCAGCAGTGATCACCAGCCCCTTCAATAACTGCCGTACCTTTAGAATTACGCACTGCAAAGCGTTCACCCGCTAAACCTCTAGCGAACAACACCCCACCAGTTGCACCATAAAGACAGGTATTCCCAACAATCACATTTTCGGCTGAGTTATAAGTCGCATCTGCGGGTGGTTTAATAATAATCTCCCCACCGTGCATCCCCTTACCTACATAGTCGTTAGCTTCCCCATGTAAGGTTAAGGTTAAACCAGGTAAGATAAACGCCCCAAAGCTTTGTCCGACGCTACCTTGGAAGTTCAAGTTAATTTGTCCTTCAAAACCACTATCACCGTATTGAGAAGCAATAGCACCCGCTAACCTTGATCCTACGGTTCTATCAGTATTCACAACTTTGTAAGTCTTGGTGACAGTAGCTTGATTTTTGATGGTTGCTTGAATTTCTGCATCCGCTAAGAACTGATCATCTAAAACCGGTCCATTGCTGTGAACTTCTTCATGGTTCAACCAGCTACGATTGGATTTAGCATCTGGCAACTTAGTTAAACAATCTAAATTCACAGATTGGGTTTTTGTCAACTGCAAATCAGAACGCACGGTTAAAAGATCCGCCCTACCTGTTAACTCGGTTAAAGAACGATAACCCAGTTTCGCTAACAGACTCCGCACTTCTTCCGCGATGAAGTAGAAGAAGTTAACAACATGATCAGGAATACCTGTAAAGCGTAGACGCAGTTCTTCTTTCTGAGTTGCTACACCTTTGGGACAGGTGTTTAAATGACACACCCGCGCCATAATACAACCTTCGGCGATCATGGCAATAGAACCAAAACCGAACTCTTCCGCACCCATTAAAGCAGCGATTAGGACATCCCAACCACTCTTTAAACCGCCATCAA
Organism: Sphaerospermopsis torques-reginae ITEP-024; assembly: GCF_019598945.1. Classification (NCBI taxonomy): domain Bacteria; kingdom Bacillati; phylum Cyanobacteriota; class Cyanophyceae; order Nostocales; family Aphanizomenonaceae; genus Sphaerospermopsis; species Sphaerospermopsis torques-reginae. The sequence goes on from NZ_CP080598.1 coordinate 1,784,563, forward strand.
CTCTAAGAATCACGCGATCGCGCAATCCATTATCCATTAACACCCGATGCACTTCTGATAATCCAAATTCCCACGGACTACCAGCGTGTTTAATAGAACTCAGAGGAGATGCACCAGTACCGCCATCATGACCGGAAATTTGGATAATATCAGCGTTAGCTTTTGCTACACCAGCAGCAATAGTACCAATACCGATTTCCGCCACCAACTTCACGGAAACTTGGGCTTTCGGGTTAATTTGATGCAGGTCAAAAATTAACTGCGCCAAATCTTCAATTGAGTAAATATCATGATGGGGAGGGGGTGAAATTAAAGTTACACCGGGTTTAGAACGGCGCAACATGGCAATATAAGGGCTAACCTTTGGACCTGGTAACTGTCCACCTTCACCGGGTTTTGCACCTTGAGCAATTTTGATTTCGATCTGTTTAGCACTGGCTAAATATCCAGGAGTCACACCAAAACGACCGGAAGCGACTTGTTTGATGGCACTGGAAGCAGTATCACCATTTCTCAAACCGTTTAAATGGGGCAGAGTGGGTGAATGTCCGTTTTCGTCAACATCATTTAACACATTGTAACGAACTGGATCTTCTCCACCTTCACCAGAGTTAGATTTACCACCGATGCGGTTCATGGCGATCGCTAAAGTTTCATGTGCTTCCCGTGATAAAGCACCTAAAGACATACCACCAGTACAGAAGCGTTGAGCGATTTCGCTGACAGACTCTACTTCTTCAAGAGGAATAGAAGGGCGATCGCTGACAAAATCCAATAAATCTCTTAAAGCGGTTGCAGGTCTGCTTTTTAGATGCTGTTTATAAACTTCATAATGGTCATACTGCTTACCATCCACAGCTTTATGCAGCGCCTTCACCAGTTCCGGGCTATTACTGTGATATTCACCACCGGGACGATACTGGACAAAGCCCAGATTTTCCAACTTCTTAGCAGACAAATCTGGGAAAGCTTTACTGTGGAAAGAAAGCACTTCTTGAGCCAGTTCAGCACAACTTAAACCACCAATGCGGGAAGTAGTCCCCCGGAAAGCTAAATTTAACAAATCGCCACCAATACCGATCGCCTCAAAGATTTGCGCCGCTTGATAGCTAGAAAGCAGCGAAATTCCCATTTTTGAGAGAATTTTCAACAAACCTGATTCTACAGCCTGACGATAATTAGCGATCGCCTGATCCAGAGTAATATTATTCAGCTTACCCCGTTCCCTGAACTGTTGGGTTTTCGGATCAGCCCACCAGTCACGTACCGTATCCAAAGCCATATAAGGGCAAACCGCACCCGCACCATAGCCCAACAAACACGCAAAATGGTGTGTACTCCAACATTGGGCGGTATGCACAACTAAAGAAGTCTTCATCCGCACACCTTCGCGGATCAAATAGTGATGAACTGCACCCACAGCCAACAAAGGCGGAATATAAGTAAAATCAGCACTGATGCCTTTTTCACCATTGGGGGCAATCTTATCACTCAAGATTAAAATTTTCGCACCAGCCCGCACCGACTCAGCAGCTTGTTTTTGTAAAGATTCTACCGCCGCTTTTAACCCATCAGGACCAGCATTGATAGAAAACAGAGTTGATAACTCAGCAGTGCCAAAACCAGATAATTTAATCGCTTCTAACTCAGCATCAGTCAAAACAGGCGAATCTAACTTTAATCTTCTCGCGTGTTCTGGTTGCGGATCTAATAAATTACCTCTTTCACCCAGTTCCACCGTCAAAGACATTACCAATTTTTCCCGTAACGGATCAATAGGTGGGTTTGTTACCTGGGCAAAACGTTGTTTAAAGTAGTTGTACAGCAGATGGGGTTTTTCTGATAAAACCGCCAAAGGAATATCATCACCCATAGAGAAAGTCGGTTCAGCACCAGTATTCGCCATCGGCTGAATAATCATTTCTGCATCTTCGCTAGTGTAACCAAAAGCGATCTGTTGTTGCAGTAAAGTTTGTTTATCGGGGATTTCAAAACTTTCAGTTACATAATGACCATTACCGTTACCATTTCCATTAGCTGATGGTTTTACCAAATCTTGCAACTCTTGACGGTATTTTTGCAACCAATCGCCGTAAGGATGTAACTTAGCAATACGTTGTTTAATTTCCCAGTTCTTCAAAATTTCATTGCTGTTTAAATCTACAGCAATCATTTGTCCTGGTCCGAGTCTACCTTTTTCGATAATACTGGTTTCTGGGAAATCAACTACACCCGCTTCCGAAGCAACTACGATATAGTCATCACTGGTAATGACATAACGCGCTGGTCTTAAACCATTTCTATCTAAAGTCGCACCAACTCTTTTACCATCACTGAATACTAACAGCGCCGGACCATCCCAAGCTTCCTGTAAACCACTGTAATATTCATAGAAATCAACGATTTCAGGATGATCTTTTAAAGAAGGTTGATTTTTGTAAGCCTCTGGAACCATCATCATTAAAGCTTCCAAAGGACTGCGGCCTGAACGCACCAACAATTCTAAAACGTTATCAAGAGTCGCAGAATCGCTACTTTCAGTATTTACCAAAGGTTTGAATTCTTCAGCGCGTCCTTTCCAAATCCGATGATCTAAAGTAGCTTCCCGCGCCATCATCCAATTAATGTTACCCAACAGAGTGTTAATTTCTCCATTGTGGCCTAGTAACCGCATGGGTTGAGCTAAAGGCCACTTGGGCATGGTGTTGGTACTAAAACGACGATGATAAACAGCAAAGGAACATTTAAAAGCTGGATTCTTTAAATCTTGATAAAAGTCTCCCAATACCGCCGATCGCACCATACCTTTATAAACAATGGTACGGCTAGAAAGGGAGCAGACATAAAACTCATCAGAAATATTTTTCGCCGCTTTCACCACACGACGACGGGTAAGATACATTTCCCGTTCTAGTTCATCACCACTTTTATCAGCAGAACTCAGGAAAACCTGTTCTATGTAAGGTTGGTTTTCTCTTGCTTGTATCCCTAAAACCTCTGGACGTACAGGAACTTTACGCCAACCTAGTACAGTTAAATTTTCTTCTTTTGCTACTTGTTCAAATATTTCTTTAACTTTTTTGGCGGATTCCTGATCTTGGGGTAAGAAGATCATTCCTACAGCCATATTACCAGTGTTAGCAACATTAAATCCTTCTTGTTGCAACAATTCCCAAGGAATAGCCGTCAAAATACCCGCCCCATCTCCAGAGTCTTGATCCGCACTACATCCACCCCGATGTTCTAAACAAGTCAGAGCATCTAAAGCTTTCGCCAAAATTTCATGGTTGGCAATATTGCAGCGATGGGCAATAAAGCCTACACCACAAGCATCCCGTTCTTCAACCAACCATCTTTGTCCTAAATAAGTTTCAGTATTTTCCGTATTTTTCATTGTGATGTTTTGATCCTGATTTAATGATTGATGACTCATATTTTATTCCTGAAATAATCGTGAAATTTCTGAGTTATGAATGTGACAACTGTTGCTACTGCAAAGAAAAAAAATCTAAGATTTAGCGATCGCAAAATACATAATCACGAAAAGTTAAGGGAAAATTAGGGAAAAAAAATTTTAACTTGAGGTTTACATTTCTGCTCACCCATGTTAAAATAGCCGCGTTATTTTTTTAAGTGTTTATGCACCGCACTCTTAGAAAAAGTACCTTGATCTAAATAATCTGCTTTACCTGACATTACGTTTATTTTTAGATAGTGAAGCTAATTGCTTTTTATCCCCGTTTAGCCTGATCTAGTCTTTTTTCAGGATCATCATTTGGGACTTACCTGAGATTTAATATCAACGGGATGTACTGCTTTTTTTCAAGCAGAGACTATCCTTTTGCAGCAACAGGCACAGTGTATTACAAAATATAGCACTATATGCCGTGATGTGAAACCTGCTCAAATCTACTTTGAGCTTCTTTTATTTTGTGTTTTTCTGAGAAGTTCTAGCAATATCTAATTTGTATGTATTATTGAGAACTGTGGGTGTTGGTAATTTTAGGGGGATGATTAGCAGGATGATTGGTGAATGGGTTTTTCAATAGTATAGATAGGGAACATAAATATTATCACCTTTATTGACCAAGAAAATTACAATTTTTTAAGATTCCCTGATAATTGGTGATTGGTGACTGGTGATTGGTGACTGGTGACTGATGACTGGGAATAAATATTTACCTTCTGAACTCCTGAACTCCTGAACTCCTATTCCCTATTCCCCTAAAATAGTAAAAATGCTCATACTCGAAATGAACAAACTGCGGTTTTTCCTTTACTCTGTGTCTTCAATCCTAGTAACAGCACTTAGTTTTACTGTTGCTGATACTACTAACGCTCAACTATCTCCCATCCGTTTTCAACCTCGCCCCCTGGTGGTTTCTCAAGTACCAACACCATCATCAGGTAATCAAATAGTTCTCAATGGTAGAACCTTAACAGGTGCTTGGAGACAACAACCAGGAACATCTGGAACTGTAACTTATGTCAGTGATGGCGCACTTCGACAATTAATAGGAATAGATTTATTAAATACCACCAATCCTGAATTACAACCAATAGACTGGTTTTCTCAATCATCTCCCACCCTCAAAGCTATATTTTCTCCTGGATATCGTTATTTAGATATTTCTAATTTTGCCCAAATCAACGGCTGGCAGATCCAAGTTAACGGAAATCAGCTAATGATTTCTACCCCTGCTGCAAAAATTAATAATCTTCGTTTAGGAAAACGGCCTACAGGTGATCGCCTAGTTATAGACTTAGATCGTCCCACACCTTGGAGAGCTACACCAGGTCAAACTATCAGAAAATCACCAGATCCGCAAAATCCCAGTGCTGTACCCCCAGGATCACCCAACCGAGAATGGATCATCACCCTAGATAGTACGGCCGATAGTAGCTTAATTCAACGTTATCCACCCCAACCCCCAACCACCACACTCAACCCAAACGCACTGATTCAAAAAGTAGAAACAGTAAATAATCAAACTAATAATCAAACTAGGATTACTCTCAGTGTTCCCTTTGGTTCATCTCCCCAAATTACCACCCTAGCTAACCCTAATCGTTTAGTCGTTGATATTATCCCAGATGCTTTAGTAACAAAGGATATTACCTGGACTAAGGGATTACGCTGGCAACAAAGATTTATAAATGTTGGTCAGGATAGGTTTCCCGTCGTTTGGTTAGAAATTAACCCCCGTCAAGCTGGGTTAACATTAAAACCAATAACTTCCAATCTGGAAAGTCAAACAGGTATAGCACCCTTAATACAAACAGCACAAAGGGATTTAGCGATAGCAGGAATTAATGGTGGCTATTTTAACCGCAATAATAAATTACCTTTAGGTGCAGTCCGTCGGGATAATCAATGGTTATCAGGACCCATACTTAATAGAGGTGCGATCGCCTGGAATAACAACGGAGAATTTTATTTTGGTCGTCTCACCTTAAACGAAACTTTAAACACCAGCAATAACCAAACCCTACCCATACTCTTTCTTAACAGTGCCTACGTACAAAATGGCATAGCAAGATATACACCCACCTGGGGACAAACTTACACACCCTTACTAGATAACGAAATTATTATCACAGTTCAAAATAACCAAATCACCAACCAAACACCAGGAGGAAAAGCAGGTGTCACATCTGTTACCATCCCCCAAAATGGCTACCTCCTCACCTTACGGGGTACAGCTACCAGCAACGCCGCAAAACTACCTATTGGCACAAAAGTTAACATTACCAGTTCCACCAACTCTGCTAACTTTAACCGTTACCCCCACATTATCGGCGCAGGTCCGCTTTTAATCCAAAATCGTCAAATAGTTCTTGATGCTCAAAGTGAAAAATTTAGTAACGCCTTCATCATCGAAAGAGCCGCCCGCAGTGCTATTTGTACCACCAGCACAGGTAATTTAATCATAGCAGCCGTCCACAACCGCGCCGGAGGACCCGGACCCACCCTAGCAGAACACGCCCAATTAATGCAAACTATGGGTTGTGTAAACGCCCTCAACCTCGACGGAGGCAGTTCCACCAGTTTATACTTGGGAGGGCAATTACTGGATCGTTCACCCAATACAGCTGCCCGCGTTCATAACGGTATAGGTATCTTTATTAACAATAGGTAACACTCAATCCCAGATAAAAAATGCAAAATTTTCAATAATATTTCTTAAATATTGCTTAAATATTTCTTAAAAGATATTATTTAGTTTTGCATTCACATTTTGCCCCTGGGTAATAGATTTGTTCATATTTAAAGTTGAGAACAAGTTAATATTTTATTCATGAAGAGTTAATGTAGAAAGCTGATTTTGAATAATCAAAGGGTACTTGATCAGAGTTATCTTTGCTATGGTAATAACAGTGAAATTAATGGATTAATTTTATTTTTAAAAGAGTTCATTAAATTTTTTCACTAAATATTAAGAATCTTAAAATTTTGTACATTGTACAACGAGGTCATTATGGCTCAACTTAATGAAAAAGTCACAAATAATACACTGTCTTTAAGTGCAAGCATTAGCACAAAAGGCATAGCAGCCAGTGAAATGCGTCCTTGGGGTTCGTTTACAGTTTTAGAAGAAGGTAAAGGTTATAAAATTAAACGTATTGAAGTTAAACCAGGACATCGCCTCAGTTTGCAAATGCACCATCACCGCAGTGAACACTGGATAGTTGTTTCCGGTACTGCTAAAGTCGTGTGTGGTGAGAGTGAAATTTTACTCAGTAACAATCAATCAACCTACGTACCACAATGTACAGTTCATCGTTTAGAAAATCCGGGTGTTATTCCCTTGGTTTTGATAGAAGTTCAAAACGGCGAATATTTAGGAGAAGATGATATTATTCGCTACCAAGATGACTACGCTCGTAGTGATAAATGACTGGTGACTGGTGACTGGGGAAGAAAATTTTAGATTTTAGATTTTAGATTTTAGATTGGAGTTGACAAAAACAATCCAAAATCCTTGCATCCAAAATCCAAAATACATAACTCCTGCCTCCTGCCTCCTGAACTCCTGTAATATTGAATATGGGTTTTCTGATTGCTACAAAAATTCCATGATTCAATTAAGTCCAGCAGCTACCAATGAGATGGAGCGATTAAAATCCAAACAACAGCCAAATATCTTGTTTCGCTTGCAGGTGAAACCAGGTGGCTGTTCGGGTTGGTTATACGATATTTACTTTGATGAAGCGGTTAAAGTTGAAGATCAGGTTTTTGACGTGAATAATATTCAATTAGTCATAGACAAAGAAAGCATCAAATATATTAACGGTTTGACCCTGGACTATTCAGAGGATCTTATGGGTGGAGGTTTTCGCTTCTACAACCCCATAGCCATTTCTACCTGTAGCTGTGGTAATTCTTTTTCTATGTCATAGGACAGGGGACTGGCGACTGGTGACTGGCGACTCGTGGCTGGTGACTGGTGACTGGGGAAGAAAATTTTAGATTTTAGATTTTAGATTGGAGTTGACAAAAACAATCCAAAATCCTTGCATCCAAAATCCAAAATACATAACTCCTGCCTCCTGCTCCCTGCCTTCTGCCTCCTGCCTCCTGCCTCCTCAAAAAATAATTGACGTAAAAACACAAAAAACGCTATAATCAGGATTTGTTAAAATAGAACATAAGCAGCTTCACGCGCTGTCACTCATGCCAACAATTCAGCAATTAATACGTAGTGAACGCGAACTAGCGCGTCAAAAGACCAAATCTCCGGCTCTGAAACAATGTCCTCAACGCCGAGGAGTTTGTACCAGAGTATATACAACTACACCAAAAAAACCCAACTCAGCCCTTCGCAAAGTAGCGCGGGTAAGGCTAACATCTGGATTTGAGGTTACAGCTTACATTCCAGGCATTGGCCATAACTTGCAAGAACACTCTGTGGTCATGATCCGTGGTGGTCGGGTAAAAGACTTACCTGGTGTGAGATATCACATCATTCGCGGTACACTAGACACAGCCGGAGTTAAAGACCGGAAACAAGGACGTTCCAAGTATGGAACAAAGCGCCCAAAAGAAGCTAAAAAATAGGACATAGGCGATTAATCGCATCCTAATCAAGCAAACGATTAATCGTCTATCCTCAAGCCTCATCAGCAAAAGAATCTAGCGGTCTCTTCTGGATTAATCTGGATTAAAGAATAAATTTGTAACCTGCACTCAGGCGCGATTGTCAAGGTTTACAATCAGACTAATATAAGCCATGCCGGCGCTTTGATGTAAATATTGAAGTTAGTAATGTTGTCGTCTTGTGTGTCTGGTAGAGTGTTAGCGGTTTAACTGATTGATTCTTAAATGGCAGTTAGAACCAAAAATTTAAGGAAATCTAACCAGCTATTCACACTCCTGATAGGTTCATAAGTTCTGATAGCATATAATTTCGTTGCCAAATTCCCAATTCAAGGATTAAGTATGTCTCGTCGTGGAGTAAGTCAAAGGCGGCCTGTTCCGCCTGACTCAGTTTATAATAGTCGCCTAGTTAGCATGATGATGCGGCGGGTAATGCGTCATGGAAAAAAATCCCTTGCTGCCAGGATTGTTTATGATGCTTTAAAAACCATTGAAGAACGGACTGGTGGCAATGCTCTAGAAACATTTGAAAGAGCAGTCCGTAACGCTACACCTCTGGTAGAAGTAAAAGCTCGAAGAGTAGGTGGTGCGACTTATCAAGTACCAATGGAAGTCCGTTCAGATCGTGGTACTACCCTAGCATTGCGCTGGTTAGTACAATTTTCCCGGTCTAGACCAGGACGCACAATGGCTAGTAGACTAGCAAATGAATTAATGGACGCTGCGAATGAAACAGGGAGTTCCATTCGTAAGCGCGAAGAAACGCACCGTATGGCGGAAGCAAACAAAGCATTTGCACACTACCGTTACTAAATGGAGCAACGATATATCGCCAAAAAATTAGCGGTATATCGTCAACTTTCTGCCCAAGACGGTTTTCCGTAAAAGTATAGAATCTTAACAAAGAGTAATATACAAGATATCATGAGTCCTAAATTATAGGAGGTAACTGTGGCACGCACAAACCCGCTAGAGAAAGTACGCAATATCGGTATTGCGGCGCATATAGATGCGGGAAAAACGACAACAACAGAGAGAATATTATTTTACTCTGGGATAATTCATAAAATTGGTGAAGTTCACGAAGGAACAGCAGTAACAGACTGGATGGAACAGGAGCGGGAGCGGGGAATTACCATCACTGCTGCTGCGATCAGTACCAGTTGGAAAGATCATCAAATTAACATTATTGACACTCCCGGTCACGTGGACTTCACAATTGAAGTTGAACGTTCCATGCGGGTGTTAGATGGTGTAATAGCTGTCTTTTGTTCCGTTGGTGGTGTTCAACCTCAGTCTGAGACAGTATGGCGGCAAGCTGACCGCTACAAAGTACCTCGCATTGCCTTCATCAACAAGATGGATCGCACAGGAGCGAACTTTTATAGAGTTCATGAGCAAATGCGCGATCGCCTGAGAGCAAATGCCATTGCCATTCAACTGCCCATCGGTAGCGAAAGTGATTTTAAGGGTATTGTTGATTTGGTACGGATGTGTGCGTATATGTACACAAACGACCAAGGAACGGATATTCAGGAAACAGAAATTCCTGCCGAATTGCAAGACAAAGCAGCAGAATATCGCACTGCGTTGATAGAAGCAGTATCGGAAACTGATGACGAACTGATGAATAAGTACTTCGAGGGAGAAGAACTTACAGAAGCGGAAATCCGTACTGCACTGCGTAAAGGAACAATTGCTGGAACAATTGTACCTGTGCTTTGTGGTTCAGCATTCAAAAACAAAGGCGTGCAGTTGATGCTGGATGCAGTCGTAGATTACCTGCCAGCACCAATTGACGTACCAGCAATTCAAGGTACATTGCCCAGTGGGGACACTGTAGAACGCAAGGCTGATGATAATGAACCCTTGTCAGCTTTAGCCTTCAAGATTATGGCAGACCCCTACGGTCGTCTGACCTTTATTCGCGTTTATTCTGGTGTGCTGAAAAAAGGTAGCTACGTCCTCAACGCTACCAAAGGCAAGAAAGAACGTATCTCTCGCCTGGTCGTTTTGAAAGCAGACGAACGTCAAGACGTTGAAGAACTACGGGCTGGTGACTTAGGCGCAGCAGTAGGATTGAAAGACACCTTGACTGGTGACACTCTATGTGATGAAGGCTCAGCAGTAATTCTAGAATCCTTGTTTATTCCTGAACCTGTCATCTCGGTAGCGGTTGAACCCAAAACCAAGAATGACATGGATAAGCTATCCAAAGCACTACAAGCTCTGTCCGAAGAAGACCCAACTTTCCGCGTCAGTGTTGATCCAGAAACCAACCAAACAGTGATTGCCGGGATGGGAGAACTACACCTGGAAATTCTTGTAGACCGGATGTTACGGGAATTCAAGGTAGAAGCCAACGTGGGTGCGCCCCAGGTAGCTTACCGGGAAACCATTCGCAAAGCTGTCAACAAAATTGAAGGTAAGTTTATCCGCCAAAGCGGTGGTAAGGGGCAATACGGTCACGTTGTGATTGACTTAGAACCAGGTAAACCAGGTTCAGGTTTTGAATTCGTTTCTAAAATTGTCGGTGGTTCAGTACCTAAAGAGTACGTAGGACCTGCTGAACAAGGAATGAAAGAATGTTGTGAATCTGGTGTATTAGCCGGATATCCACTCATTGACGTTAAAGCCACTTTAGTAGATGGTTCTTACCACGACGTAGACTCTTCAGAAATGGCATTTAAAATCGCTGGTTCAATGGCGATGAAAGAAGCTGTAACAAAGGCTTCACCCGTATTGTTAGAGCCGATGATGAAAGTAGAAGTTGAAGTCCCAGAAAACTTCCTTGGTGATGTTATGGGTGATCTCAACTCTCGTCGCGGGCAAATCGAAGGTATGGGATCTGAAGATGGTTTAGCTAAAGTAACAGCTAAAGTACCATTGGCAGAAATGTTTGGCTACGCTACTGATATCCGGTCAAAAACTCAAGGTCGTGGTATCTTTTCAATGGAGTTTAGCAACTACGATGAAGTGCCTCGCAACGTGGCTGAGGCCATCATTGCAAAAAGCAAAGGGAACGCATAATTAAAAAAGGAAACGAGTATACATGGCACGCGCAAAGTTTGAACGGACTAAGACCCACGTTAACATCGGTACTATTGGCCACGTTGACCACGGTAAAACTACTTTAACAGCAGCTATCACCATGACCTTGGCTGCTTTGGGTAACGCAGAAGCTAAAGCTTACGATCAAATTGATAACGCACCCGAAGAAAAAGCACGGGGTATTACAATCAACACTGCTCACGTTGAGTATGAAACGGAAAGTCGCCACTATGCTCACGTAGACTGTCCTGGACACGCTGACTATGTGAAAAACATGATCACAGGTGCGGCACAAATGGATGGCGCTATTCTTGTGGTAGCGGCTACTGATGGTCCTATGCCCCAAACTCGTGAACACATCCTGTTAGCACGTCAGGTAGGTGTTCCTAAACTGGTAGTCTTCCTCAACAAAGAAGACATGATGGAAGACGAAGAACTTCTGGAATTGGTAGAACTAGAACTGCGCGAACTATTGACCGAATACGGTTTTGATGGTGATAATATCCCCATCGTTAGAGGTTCTGGTCTGCAAGCTCTGGAAGCAATGGTTAAGTCCCCCAAAACTGCAAAGGGAGAAAATCCTTGGGTAGATAAAATCTATGCTCTAATGGATGCTGTAGATTCTTATATTCCTGATCCAGAGCGCGATATTGACAAGCCTTTCTTGATGGCAGTTGAAGACGTATTCACCATTACAGGTCGTGGTACTGTTGCTACTGGTCGGATTGAACGTGGTAAAGTCAAGGTTAACGACACAGTTGAATTAATTGGTTTGAGAGATACTCGTAGCACCACTGTCACCGGTATTGAGATGTTCAAGAAGAGTCTTGATGAAGGTATGGCAGGGGACAACGCCGGTGTATTGCTGCGTGGTTTGAAAAAAGAAGATATAGAACGTGGTATGGTAATCGCCAAACCCGGTTCTATCACCCCTCATACTGAATTTGAAGGTGAAGTTTACGTATTGACCGAAAAAGAAGGTGGTCGCAAAACTCCCTTCTTCGCTGGTTATCGTCCTCAGTTCTATGTACGGACAACAGATGTAACTGGCACTATCAAAAGCTACACAGCTGATGATGGCGGCGCAGTAGAAATGGTTATGCCAGGCGATCGCATCAAAATGACAGTTGAACTGATCAACCCCGTTGCGATTGAACAAGGTATGCGCTTCGCTATTCGTGAAGGTGGCCGCACTATTGGTGCTGGTGTCGTTTCTAAAATCCTCAAATAGTACCTTTTTGTCTTTGTAACCAAGGAGCAGAGATTGGGAAAGTATGTCTCTGCTCTTTTATCTTCCCTTTACCAATTTTTAGATTTTAAATTTTTGATTCTTAATTTGTGTCTAAAATCTAAAATCTAAAATCTAAGTAAGCAGTCAGCAGTCAGCAGTCAGCAGTCAGCAAGAAAGAAAAAACCCATCAATAATAGGCTTTAAGTTGCTCTTATTAACACTGGTGTCATTTGACAAAACAGGAGCATCCTTATTAATTCAGTCTCTCTCTAGAGAATAGCTGATTACTGATTACTGATTACTGATAGCTGAATACTTACAAATCTAAAACCTAAAATCTAAAATTCACAGAACCTGGAAAACTAAAGATGGCAACTTTACAGCAGCAAAAGATTAGAATTCGCTTACAGGCTTTTGACCGACGTTTATTGGATACATCTTGCGAGAAGATTGTAGATACAGCTAACCGTACTAACGCTACAGCTATCGGACCGATTCCTTTACCCACAAAACGGAAGATATATTGCGTGCTGCGCTCACCTCACGTAGATAAAGATTCCCGCGAGCATTTTGAAACCCGCACCCATCGTCGGATTATTGATATTTACCAGCCTTCTTCTAAAACTATTGATGCGCTGATGAAGTTGGATTTACCATCTGGTGTAGATATCGAAGTTAAACTTTAATTAGAACAGGAAATAGGGAATAGGGAATAGGGAAGAGAGATCAATATTAATCTTTTTTTTCCTTTTGCCTGTTGCCTTTTCCCTCTGATAACTGAAAATTTACATGGAATATTTTTAGGTATGAATATTAACCTAGCCCTAAGAGAAATTTTCTTAGGGTTTTTCAATAGCTATAAAACAAATGATAAAATATAAACAAAGTACGGCGACAGTAAAAAAATATATTTTCAGAATAAATAAGAATAAACTTGATACCCACCTAACAATGACATCTTCTTCAAAAATTGCCGTCCGTGAACTACCTCTGTTCCCGTTACCTGAGGTGGTGCTGTTTCCCACTAGACCATTACCTTTACATATATTTGAATTTCGCTACCGAATCATGATGAACACGATTTTGGCAGGCGATCGCAGGTTTGGGGTTTTAATGGTCGATCCGATCAAAGGGACTATCGCTAACGTCGGTTGCTGTGCTGAAATTATCCATTGTCAGCGATTACCAGATGATCGCATGGAAATGTTAACTTTGGGACAGCAAAGATTTCGGGTTTTAGAGTATGTACGGGAAAAGCCTTACCGTGTAGGTTTGGTAGAATGGATTGAAGACCAACCACCATCTCAGGATCTTCGCCCTTTAGCCACTGAAGTAGAACAACTACTCACGGATGTTGTCAGGCTTTCCGCTAAGTTAACCGAAAAAGATATCGAATTACCAGAAGATTTACCTGATTTACCTACTGAGTTATCTTACTGGGTAGCTAGTAATCTTTATGGTGTCGCTCCTGAACAACAAGCATTGTTGGAACTACAAGACACATCCGCTCGTTTACAAAGAGAAGCAGAAATTTTGACTTCTACTCGCAATCATCTGGCAGCACGTTCTGTTCTTAAAGACACATTTAATAATATGGGTTGAGGAGGCAGGAGGCAGAAGTTATTTATTTTGGATTTTGGATTTTGGATTTTGGATTTTGGATTTTTTCTTATCCCCAATTTATAGCTACAGCCATTAAGATCAGGATATAAACTTTAGTGGGTGGCGGTATGAACAGACTTTAAATGTGACAGGTGATTGGTGATTGGTGACTGGTGACTGGGGAAGAAAATTTTAGATTTTAGATTTTAGATTTTAGATTGGAGTTCACAAAAACAATCCAAAATCCAAAATCCAAAATCCAAAATCCAAAATAAATAACTCCTGACTCCTTCCTTAACTAAACTGCTCTTCTGCATCTAAATTAAATAACATTTGCAGAGTTCGCATACAATTACGTCTGGTTTCAACATCTTGTTGCGCCCGTAGTTGTACCATTGGATCATGTAAAATTTTATTTACTATTCCTCGTGTGAGAGCTTCAATCACTTCTTGGTGTTTTTCACCAAATTCTGACCCTAAGCGAGATAATGCTTTTTGTAATTCTTGCTCGCGGATGTTTTCAACTTTATTCCGCAAAGAACTGATAGTAGAGACAGTTTCTAAACTCCGCCACCACACATCAAAATCTGCCACCTCTTCATCTAGGATTTTTTCGGCTTCCTGCGCCATTTTCCGACGACTTTCGTAATTTTGCGCTACAACCGCCTTTAAATCATCCACATTAAACGCCTGAACATTTGGCAAATCGTTTAGATCTGCATCAACGTTACGGGGTACAGAAATATCAAATAACATCAACGAGTGGTTAGGATCTAAAACCATTTCTAACTTAGCACGATCCAAAATTGGCTCCGTTGAAGAAGTGCTAGTAAATACAATTTCACTATGTGAAACCACTGATATCATTTCTGGTAACAGATGTATTTTAATAGGTACTTCTGGGAACTGCTTTGCTAATTCTTCCGCACGTTCACGGGAACGGTTCACAATAGCAATTCGAGTTGCACCTTTAGAAATTAGGTGTTGTACAAGTAACCGAGACATTTTCCCCGCACCGAGAATAGCGATCCGATAGGGAGCTAAATTTTCTACCTTAATTTGCGCTAATTCCACAGCAGCGGAACTAATAGAAACTGCACCAGTACCAATACTGGTTTCTGTACGGACTCGTTTACCTGCGGTGATAGCTTGTTTAAATAAGCGATTTAAAATTGTTTTTATACCATTAAATTGTTGTCCCAGTTTGTGAGTATTTTTCACCTGAGCCAGAATTTGACCTTCACCAAGAACCAAACTATCCAAACCCGCAGCAACTCGCATCACATGAGTCACAGCGTCAGAGTGCATCAAAGTAAATAAATGTTGACGCAAAGATATGATAGGTAATTTGCTGTGTTCTGCCAGAAACTGAGTAACTTCTTGAATACCGTAAGTAATTTCACTGCTAACAATGTAAATTTCCAGACGGTTACAGGTGCTAAGAATAGCGACTTCATCAATATGAGGATAGCTGAGGAGATGAGCGATCGCACCTTCGGTTTGCGGTTCAGGAATACTTAGTTTTTCTCTTACTTCTACTGGGGCTGTTTTATGGCTTAACCCCACCACTGCAATATTCATCTTTTATTTCTTAAATTCTTAAATGGATAATTTTGTAATGGAGAGAGGGAATAGGGAATAGGGAATAGGGAACAGGGAACAGGGAAAAGAAGGCAAAAGGCAAAAGGCAAATACTTATACCCAGTCACCAGTCACCAGTCACCAGTCCCCAATCACCAGTCCCCAATCACCAAAAATTAGTGGAGTTGGACAACTTTGGGTTGTTCAAACATATGAATGGTATCTACAAAGCGAGCAGTCTTAGACTGGCTAGAAATAACCAAACTTTGAGTTCTAGCACCACCGTGGAAGAAACGTACACCTTGCATCAAATTACCAGAAGTGATACCACAAGCAGCGAAGAGAACAGTTTCACCAGATGCCAATTCATGAGCATCATAAACCTTATCTGGGTCAGTGATACCCATAGAAGCTAGACGATCTAAATTAGATTGTTTGCTTTCACCGATCAAACCGGTTTTCACGACTTCAGGATCATAGATTAACTGACCTTGGAAGTGACCGCCTAAAGCACGCATAGCCGCAGCAGAAATTACACCTTCAGGAGCAGCACCAATACCCATCAGCGCGTGAATATTAGTACCAGCAAAACCACAAGATAAAGCTGCACCTACGTCACCATCAGAAATTAATTGTACTCTTGCGCCAGCTTCGCGGATTTCTTTGATTAAATCGTTGTGGCGTTCGCGCTTCATCACAACTACTACAAGTTCTTCGATAGAGCGACCTAAACACTCAGAAAGAATCTTCAAGTTTTCGGTAGCTGACTTGTTGATATCAACTTTACCCTTAGCTGCTGGGGGTGCTGCCAACTTCTTCATGTAAAAATCAGGAGCAGCAAACAGACCACCTTTTTCAGAAATTGCCAAAACGGCCATTGAACCGGGTTGTCCGTAAGCTACCAAGTTAGTACCTTCGCAGGGGTCAACAGCGATATCAATTTCAATTAATTCATCAGGGTTGCATTGTGCTTTAGCTTCGGGATTAGCACAAATACCTACTTCTTCACCGATGTAAAGCATGGGAGCGTCATCACGTTCACCTTCACCGATCACAATGCGACCGCGCATATAGATTTTATTCATGCGTTCGCGCATAGCTTCCACTGCTACCTGGTCAGCAGTATTCTTTTCACCCTTACCCATCCACTTTGCAGAGGCGATCGCTGCTTGCTCGACAACCTCAATAATCTCTAAACCAATTGTATTTTCCACAGGACTCCCCTCTTGATTGCTGATCTTAGCGTCGTTTTTATCTAGCCATTTCAGTCTTTAAGTCTACCAAAGTAAGGATACATATAGAACAAAGTTAAGTTTTACTGCTATTAATTATCCCCAGTGGTCAAAATGCTAGAAAATAACAGTAATTTTGTATTCATCAGGTAAGAGTTAAAAATTGCCTGATCACAAAATCTGCAAAGAATACAGACAAAGGTATAATTGGATAAGTAGATATCAGGTGGTAATTAACTGTGCGTGGTTTGAAACCCCTGTAGAGACGTTGTATACAACGTCTTTACATCCAATACCACAAGAGGTCTAATGATCTCAGCTAAATATTAATCGCAAAATTCTCCACAGATAAAACTATTAAAACTATGCTGGACTTTATTAACTCCCTTTTAGATCGACATCCAGAACGCATTAAAGCCAACGTAGAAATATATACATGGCAGACCTGCCCCTATTGTATCCGTGCCAAAATGCTGTTATCTTGGAAAGGTGTGAAATTTACCGAATACAAAATAGACGGTAACGAAGAAGCGAGATCAAAAATGGCAGAACGCGCCAACGGTCGCCGTAGCGTACCGCAAATATTTATTAATAATCAGCATATTGGCGGTTGTGATGATCTGTATGCACTAGATACAAAAGGTCAACTCGATCCGTTGTTATTTGAGGTGACAGGTGACAGGTGACAGGTGACAGTGAAGAAAGTAGGGGAAGTAGGGGAACTAGGGGGAGATTAATAACCCAATGCCCAATGTCCAATCACCAAAAATGGATGAATCACGCTTTAGAACTAGCACAGACAGCTGGTGAAGCGGGGGAAGTTCCTGTAGGTGCGGTGATTGTTGATGCAGCAGGTAATTTAATTGCCACGGGGGAAAATAGAAAAGAACGAGACAAAGACCCTACCGCCCATGCAGAAATTATCGCTATTCGGTCAGCCGCACAAACTTTACAAAGTTGGCGTTTAGATCAATGCACCCTGTATGTCACATTAGAACCATGTCCAATGTGTGCAGGTGCTATAGTCCATGCACGTTTGGCGACAATTGTCTATGGTGTGGACGATACCAAAACTGGTTCGGTACGTACTGTTATTAACATACCCTCAAGCCCCGCATCCAATCACCGTTTACAAGT
This sequence comes from Sphaerospermopsis torques-reginae ITEP-024, assembly GCF_019598945.1. Lineage (NCBI taxonomy): Bacteria > Bacillati > Cyanobacteriota > Cyanophyceae > Nostocales > Aphanizomenonaceae > Sphaerospermopsis > Sphaerospermopsis torques-reginae. Next base: position 1,802,495 of record NZ_CP080598.1, read on the forward strand.
AGTAGGAGGTATTCTAGAATCAGCTTGTCGTCAACAATTACAGTCCTGGTTTGCAGCAAAAAGACATAAGCATAAATAACAGACAGAGGTTAAACTGTCCAGATAGGAAAACAAAAATTACTCAAGAAAATTTACGGTGGACATAATCAAGTTTGCGCCACATTTTACCAGCTAAATTTCAGCCACCGTTATGAAGGAATTTTACTCTGCGTCTACCAAGTCCCCCTCTCAACTAACAAATATCTCTGAAACTTCTAAGGTGATTTTTAGTAGATCAAGGTTTTCCCCTTGGTTAACTTCCCTGGCCTATTGTTTGGGACATAACGTAGTTATACCGATGTTTTTTGGTAATATTGATATTTCCGGGCAAGAAAACATTCCCACAACTGGACCTGTAATTCTTGCACCTACCCACCGTTCCCGTTGGGATTCCTTGCTGTTACCTTATGCTACAGGTCGTTATGTTAGCGGTCGAGATATGCGATTTATGGTGACAATGAACGAGTGTCAAGGAATACAAGGCTGGTTAGTGCTGCGGATGGGGGGTTTTCCGGTAGATACTCAAAAACCAGCGATCGCCACCTTGCGTCATACAGTAGATTTAATAGTACAAGGGGAAATGTTAGTTATTTATCCCGAAGGTGACATTTTTAGAGATGGTAAAGTTTACCCCTTAAAATCAGGTGTGGCACGTTTAGCTTTAAATGCAGAACATCTTCATCCAGGGTTAGAAATAAAAATTATTCCTGTAGGGATTAACTATAGTCAACCCTATCCCAATTGGGGAACAGATGTAAATATTCAAATTGGTCAACCCATACAAGTCAAAGATTATATTCAAGGTTGTTTAAAACAAAATGCTAAATATTTGACAGCAGATTTAACAAATAGATTACAACAGTTAAGCCATCAAGAATCAGAAATAACGTCTCATGCTTTTGCAGAAATGCCCAATTCTTAGAGGCAGAAGTCAGTAGTCCGAAGGCAGAGGATTGAAAAAGCGGAATTTTTTGCTTTTTCTCCTTGAAATGGCAGGTTATAAACCTTGGTTGCTACAATTGTCAATTGTCAATTTATGACGCATATCCTATGATTAATTCCCAACTATTCAATTTACCCACATCTTGAGGGGAATTATCAATAACTTGTAATTGCCAATTTCCCCTAGCAGAGATGGAAAGTAATTGTTTAAGGACAGGATGCGATCGCACACTATAAGTCCTTTCTAACTGAGTTTGTCTTGCCAATGTCCGACTTTGTAATAAAAATTGTTGATTATTAGGAGAAATTAAATAAATTTCTAAATCTCCTAAAAATTCATGAGTAATATTCACCGTTAATTGAATATCTGCAACAGTGACATTTTCATTCATAGTAATTATACTCCTGATTCCCCTTTGATCATGATCAGGAATTGCCACTATATTTTTATTCTCACCTTTTAGTTGTTTGTTAACACTTGATGTCACTTTACTCAACTGTTGCGCTGCACGTACAGCTTTAGCAGCATTCACTTTACCATAACCAAACCAAATACAATGACCATTACTATCATAAGTTCCACCCCGCAAACCTAATTGTGGATCAGGTTCTGGATCAACAATTTTATCAGTGGTTTCTTGTAAAATCCGGTTAACTTGTTGAGCCGTTAGATCAGGATTAACTGATAAAATTAAAGCTGCTATTCCAGCAACTACAGGAGTTGCGCTAGAAGTACCACCAAAATTATTAGTAAAATTTCCTGGGTTATAACCTGCTGCTCCGAGTTGATCTGTAGTAAACATTCCCAAACCAAGAAGAGAAGTATTGATGGTTGGTTGTGTGTAAACAAAACCGGTTTCTTGAAACCACATTCCTGGAGGAGCATTATTACTAGGAGCGCAAACAGAAATATTTTCACCCCAATTACTATAAGCTGCTTTTTTATTTAAACTCGTAGACGCAGAAACCGCAATTACATCTGGATGAACTGCAAAACCACTTAACCAAGCTGTTTTACCTTGTAAAATATTCTTTGGCCAATTTTGCTCATTGATAGTGCCATCAATGGGACGATTAGCATTACCAGCAGCAAAAATAATTATACATCCTTTACCATTTCTTCCTTGAGTAGCAGCGCGGGTAATAGCTGCCTTTTGACGCAAAGATAAAGGAAAATAAACAGCAGAAGCTCCCCAACTACAAGAAATTACACTAGCACCGTGATTAATTGCCCAATTAAATATATCTTCAATAGATTCATCATCTAAATATCCCGTGGTGCGAATTGGCATTAAAGCACAACCAGGAGCAACACCAACAATTCCTTGACCATTTTCTTCGGCTACAGCTATTCCTGCACAAGCAGTACCGTGACTGGTTTCTTTTTCTCCAGGTAAAGGTAAAAAATCATTTTCTTTCAAATCTCTAGGAGCAACAACTTTACCCACACCTTGAAAATCTGGATGATTTAAATCAAAAGAATCATCCACAACTGCAACCACCACAGAACGCACACCGCGAGTAATATCCCAAGCTTGTTCTACAGAAATATGAGAACCAATTCCTAATTGATTACCGCTATTGTGGTTAAGATACCATTGCTGAGGATAAAGAGAATCACTAGGTTTATAATGTGGTTCTTGTTGAATAAAAATATTTGGTTCGGCAGCTAAAACTTCTGGAAGTGCTTGCAATTGGTTGGTGATTTTGATGGGATTTTCTGTGGCTTGTTTGCTAACAAGAAAGACAAATGTATTAGGTAGCCCTGGAACTGATTGATTTTCAATTAAGCTAAATGTGGCTGCTATAGTATTAATCTTGGCAGAATCTACCCAAGTAGCAAATTGAATTGTGATTTGGTCACTTAAATAAACATAAGTACCTGGATTATCTTTAAACTTGTAAACATGACTAGCAAAAGCCACCTTTTCATCAGCCCGTGCTTGGGACATGGCCGCGTCTAACTGGGTAGGTTCGACGGTGAATACTTCTAATTTTGCTCTGGGGATAGTGCGCCGCCAAATGCCCCAAGAAACCTGAGATAATTGTTCAGGAGAAAGTTTGGCTGTCGGACGGATGGTAAAGCGTTCCCAAACTTTTTCTAAAATCAATTCTTCTCCACCACGTTGTAAAACAACTCCTTGGCTGCTTGTGGGTACACCTGTAGTTTGAGAATTAGAGGAATTAAGGCGATCGCTCATCATGGAATACTTGACTGAATATGCAGGTTACAGGAACTCTATTCAACTGATGTCCAGTCTACATCAGAGAAAGTTGTGATCTAATTTTGCTGTATCTCAAGCACAAACCGAGTTAAGATACCCGAAGTTTCCATAATTTTTTTATAGACTTGTTACAGTATTTGACCCCATGAACTTTGCTGCTACTTCTTTATCACTTCTAGCAGTCCTTGGTCTGCTATCACCTGTGCAGGCTCAGATAATACAGTTACCTGCATCTAATAACCAAGCCCAACCTATAGATGGTAATCAACCTAACACCCTGAGTCCTACCAGCCAAAATAATAGCTTATTGAGTATGGCAGGTGGCGATCGCCTGATGAAAGAAGCAGAACAAGCTGTTTCCGGTCAAAACTACACCCTAGCCGCTAAAAAACTCCAAGAAGCACGCCAAGTTTATAACCAGTTATCTAATTTATACCAAGATTTAAATGCCAGTTTTTCTGGTATTGACATCAGAGTATCTGATTCTCAACGCAAAAAAGCCCTGGAAACTGCCCAAAAACGGGACGAAGCAACCTATCAATTAGCACTAGTCCATCGAGCTTTAAATCAACCTGAATTAGCAGTACCATTATTGATTCAAATTATTAAGAGTCAAAACCCCACACGGGAATTAGGTAAAAAAGCCTATCAACAACTGTTTGAATTAGGTTTTGTTGATACCGCTTATCCCAGAAAATAGTTGATAGTTGATAGTTGATAGTTGATTGTGTTATTAACTTCCCCTGCTCCCCTGCCTCTTAACTGTCACCTGTCACCTGTCACCTGTCACCTATTCCCTGATAATAATATAGAAGTAAGTTTTTTCAGGAATTGGGATGATTACTCCACAGCAGGTTGAGGAAATGATTAAGGCAGAACTGCCAGATGCACAAGTTCAGGTGCAAGACTTAACAGGTGGTGGTGATCACTATCAGGTGACTGTAGTTTCACCGCAGTTTGCAGGTAAAGGACTGGTACAACAACACCAGATGGTTTATGGTGCGCTGAAACAAGCTATGTCAACTGAAGCGATTCATGCCTTAGCTTTAAAAACATCTACTCCCTGAACTTCACAAGCAACAAATTAATTTTCTGAGAAGTCAGGAGTCAGGAGTCAGGAGTCAGGAGTCAGGAGTCAGAATTAATTTTCCTCCTACACCTCTACATCTGAATCTAAATCTAAAATTGAATCAACCCTTGAATTTTGAATCTCAGCAAAAAGGAAGTGAAAAACAATGACACCAGAACTCAAAGAAAAAATTGAGAATTTGATTAAACAAAACAAAATTATGGTTTTCATGAAGGGAACTAAATTAATGCCCCAATGTGGTTTCTCTAACAATGCTGTACAGATTCTCAACACCTTGGGTGTTCCCTTTGAGACTTTTGATGTGCTTTCTGATTTTGAAGTGCGTCAAGGTATTAAAGAATATTCTAACTGGCCTACAATTCCCCAAATTTACATTAATGGTGAATTTATCGGCGGTTCTGATATTTTGTATGAATTGTATCAAAAAGGTGAATTGCAGGAAACTGTGGAAGTAGCACTCGCTTCTTAAACATAAGATTAATTCTGTTTAGATTGCTCTTGAAGATGAAAAAAATACCATTTTCAAGAGCTTTTTATAAACAGATTTTAGAATTAGTCAATAATGAATTATTTGCTATATCTACGCCCATACAACTCAAAAAATGTATGATTTTTTTAGCTATCTGCTCAGGGGAAAAGTCAGTTGTATCTATCACCAAATTTCTTTCAGGAGCTAATTTTTCCAAGGCGGCTTTTGTGGTTAAAGGATCATAGTTTCTTCGTTCTTCAATCATAATTATTAGGCGATCGCGTAAAGTAGAAAACGAATATAGTCCCTGTTGTACTTGAGCCAAAATTGCTGCTGTTTCTGCCGGTGAAAATAAATCTGCGGCTTCTGGTATTCCTAAATCGGCAAAATTACTGTTATTGTTGACTCCATAATCATGACTAATCTGAATAGATTTAGCAACTTTATCAAATGAATCATTGCGAATTAAAAGTCTTTGTAATCGCACATATTCAGGTGCTTCTAATAACACAAATTTAGCCTTGGGCAGAATTTTTAGCGCGTAGTTTACCTCATCTTTTCCTCGCAACCCATCAAATATCATCGGCAAGCGCACCTGCGAAGGATGAATTTGTAATTGACTCAAAACATGAACCATTCCTGCGGGAAATATTTGTTTATAACGATGAGTATAATAAAAGCGTGCTACACGACAGGATGATTTCAGTTCATTTACTTCTTCCATTTTCATAATCGTAGGAATGATAAACTGATCAGTTAAAACACGACGATTAGGAAGCAAAGTCAAGTCTAGTCCTAAATCAAATAAATTGGTACTAACTGTACTTTTACCCACACCAGTTAATCCCACTAAAATTAACAAGGGATAATCAACTAATGATCGCCAACCCTGAGATGGGGAAAAACCAATTCCAATTCCAGGAATTAGTTCTACAGAAATCGGTTCTTCTTGATTTAACTGCATGATTGTTATTCTGCTTTTTGTAATATAGGTTTTTCAAATTTGGGGGAAGTTTTGGCAAGAAATATTCCCATCAAAACTATGGCAAATGCTAGTAAGTTTAAAGTGCTTAAAGTTTCTGAGAAAATAAAATTAGCAAAAATCGCTGTGAAAGTTGGCTCAAGTAATAAGAAAACAGCAATGAAACTAGAAGAAAACTGCTTGAGTTGATGAACTAAAACACACTGTCCAAAACATTGACAAATAATAGCCAAGGCTACAATGATCAACCAACCATGTAAAGACTGGGGGAAAAATCTATCTTCTGTCAACCAAACACAGGGAATAAGAATCAATGCACCAATAGCACATCGCCAACACAGCAGCGTTGCTGCTGAAAATTTAGATCGCAAATGTTCTAAAATCAACAAATTGAGTGCATAAAAAATTGCAGCCATTAAACCCAAGCCATCACCAATTAAATTTTCTATACCAATTTGAAAATCACCAATTCCAATTAAGGAAGCTCCCATCAATGCAAATATCATACCAACTAGAAACTGAATATTAAACTTTTGCTGGAAAAATAACCATCCTTGTAAACAGGTAAAAATAGGAGATAAATTTCGCATTAATGTGGAATTTGCCACACTGGTTTGAGTTAAAGATAATGCCCAAAAAACCACAGAAGCAGTTCCGCAAATTCCTACGAGTATTAGTAATACCACCTCCATTTTTTCTGGTAGTCTATTTTCATGATCCTGAGAAGAAGATTGCATAACATATCTATTCATCCAGTTCCAAGCACCCAGAACAATTGCCGCTATCCACAGACGATTGAAAATAGTTGCAATTGGTCCTATTTCTTGTTCACTCAATTTGATAAAAATTGCTGCAAATGAAAGTGCAATTAAGGCAATAAATAAGGATAAAAAGTTGAAGTTAGATGCAGGAATATCAGGCAGATATTTTTTTAAATTTACAGATTTCAATTCATTCAATATCATTGGCAAAAAGTGTAACATTGCGCTCAGGATGAAAATTTAATCAATTAAACAGCAAAAATACTCATATCATTCGTAATAGGAAGAATGTTAGCATAGCAGCGATCTATAATTAATGGCAATTCTTTTTCTATATCAATTGGTGTACCTCTTTTAGCAATTTCTTTAATTTCTTGGAGAATCTTCAATACAAAATCTTTATTTTTAACCAAATCTTCTCTACCTATTTGTTTCAATGCCATTTCTACAGCAGCACATCCTGACTGCATACCTAAAGCCACATTACTTTTGATCCCTAATATTTCTGGGTTCAAACTTTGATATAAACTCTCATCTTTGGCTACTGCTTTAACATGAACACCTGCATAATGAGTGAAGGCATTTTTTCCCGTTATCGGTTGATGCGGAGGAATCAAAATATGAGAATTTTCACTAACAAAATCATATAAATCTTTGATATATTTAAGTCGCCAATGCTTTTCTTCTTCTCCCATATCTATTAAATTAATTAGTAATGCTGCTAAATCTACTATTCCTGCTCTTTCTCCTAATCCCATTACTGCTACATCAATAATATCTGCCCCTGCTCTATAAGCATCTAAAGCATTAGCTAAAGCTAACCCTTTATCATTATGACAATGCACTTCTATTTTGGGAGATAAACCCAAATTTGCTAGTTCTTCTTTGAGGGTTTTTACATAAAAATAAATACTGCGATAGGGATGAAAGGGTGTAGTATAACCGGTTGTATCAGCGATACTAATTATATTCGCTCCGGCCTTGACTGCTGCGGTAGCTGCGGCAATGACATTTTCTATGGGCGATCGCACTGTATCCTCTGGTGTATATCTAATTAATAAATCCGGTTTTTGTGATTTGGCATAGGTGATGACTTCTGTAATTTTTTCAATTGCTGCTGTTAAACAAATCTGATAATCTTGATCTAATCTTTTTTGAGAAACACTAAAAAAGACTCCTAAAAAATCAACTCCACAATCTAAAGCTTTCTGTACATTATCTATTGTACAAAGTGAATGTGCGCCAATTTTAGCTTTTAATCCCGCCTTAACAATTTGTTGAATAGCTAAAGCAATTTCACTATCTACTGCTGGATTACCAACTTCAATAATATCAATTCCTATCTCGTCTAAAAATTGAGCGATCGCTAACTTTTTAGCAGGAGAAAAATAAACCCCCGGCGTTTGTTCTCCTTCTCTGAGAGTTGAGTCTAGAATTTCAATCATGTTTACTATTGATTTAGATACTATTAATTTAGAAAAATTTGGTGATTGGTGATTGGTGACTGGGAAAAATCTTTTCTTCCCCATCTCCCCTTCTTCCCATCTCCTGCCAAAAATCCCCTTAGCCTCATCATGCCAAGGGGATAAATTTTTTCAATAAAATAAGTAAACTATTGACAACAAATATCATACCATCGGATACAGTTGACCAAGGCAAAAATTATGCTATGATCATCGACGATAATGCAGATAAGTAACTAAAAACCCTTTAGGCTAGTTTAGTAATACCCGTGCTGTCGCTCTGGTTCTGGTTGTACCATCGCAAAGTTTGATCCATCGTACAAGTAGCGATTTGCTTCTTCTTCTAAACGGTGAATCAGATAGGGTTCGATGGCGTTACTTTGTCGCAGTGCGGCTAAAAATCCATCCAAATACATCCGCATATCATCCATACGATAACCGCGATTCCATAACTCGACGAAGGCGTCAGTCAGTTTTTGGTAATAGCGAATGGTTTGTGTGTCTTGGAGCATAACTGCCGTGTTAATCTCTAAAAAATGAGAATTGTATATGATTCACGCTTGAAAGAGAAGTATGACTTCCTTCTTTAGTATTAACCCAAAGTTAATATTTAGACGTTGGGTCAGACCCCCCAGTAGCTAGAAGCATGAACAAATCCTATTGGCAAAATTTGGGCAAAATTTGATAGTAGGATTTTTGTCTAAACTGTCTTTGTAATTTAGGTAATTTATCCTCTCACTCGATAGGTAGATTTTTAAGGTTTGTTTTTCCAGTTTACTATAAATTTCCAGTTGGATGCTCAAGCCAACAAAATTTTGGTTAATTCTTAGACATAAGCATAAACAGGAGCTTTATAACCACGTCCAAAATTAAATTTATCTAAATTTCTAAATTTCTTGCAAGGTTTTCTTTGAGCAAATGTAAAGATAATATCAACTGAAGTAACAAAAACTACAAAACCTTGAGCCTGAGATTGTTAATTTGAAAATCATCGACGCTAAGGGGTCTTGCAACTGTGGGATCGGTTTGTATTGAAATTGTTGAGGGGAATCCCCATCTGAGGTCGTTGCTGGGTTGGCACTTGCAACAACTGGAATACAGAGTACATCAAGCCGCCAGTATTTATCAAGCAAGGGAAGTGTTTTTAAGCCATCAGCCAACCTTGGTTATTCTCGATGCGGATTTATCAGATGGTGACGGTATCGAATTTTGCCGTTGGTTAAATCGTCAGGATCAGCCTTTAATTCTCATGTTATCTGCTCGCAATAATGAAGCGGATATTGTCGCTGGTTTAAAAGCGGGAGCAGATGATTATTTAAGCAAACCTTTTGGAATGCAGGAATTTTTGGCGCGTGTAGAAGCACTAATTCGCCGTAAACGTACACCTACCGCACCAGCTTACTTGGATTATGGCAGTTTACAAATTGATTTAGTACAGCGCCGAGTCCGTTTTCAAGGGGAATTTATTGATTTAACACCCCAGGAATTTAGTTTACTTTATGTTTTAGCCCAGGCGGGTGGAGTACCTTTGAGTAGATCGGAGTTACTGCGTCGTGCTTGGCCAGATGCTATTGATAATCCCCGGACTATTGATACTCACGTTTTATCATTGCGGAAAAAGGTGGAACTTGATCCGCGTCAACCCAGTTTAATCCAAACCATTCGTAATGTTGGCTACAGATTTAACATGGAAATTTTAAACGCTACTGTTCCACTTGCACAACCTAAGTTAACGAAAGAGAGATTTACCAATCCGCGTTCTACCCTTGCAACTCAAAGCACTTAGGATGAGGTGACAGGTGACAGGTGACAGTTTATTCTTACCCATTACCCATTACCCATTACCCATTACCAATCATCTTGATTTTGTGCTTCTATCAAGTTGGTTTTTACTTCTTCCCAGTTGACTTGTGATGTTGGTAGGTTCGCTAAAATTTGACCTTGCTGGAGATGCAATACACGGTTACTAAATTCTTGAGCTAGGTCAAGTTGATTGTTTACCATCAATATCGCGGTTTTAAAGGGTTGGTAAGGGTCTTGAACTGGTTGGTTGAGGAGGTTTGACAAAAGAGAAGTTTGTGCGGGGTCTAGGGCGGAAAAAGGCTCATCTAGCAGTAAAATTTGGGGTTGGATGACTAAAGCACGGGCGATCGCAATTAATTGTTTTTGACCTGCTGAAAGCTGTACTTCGGTACGTCCTAACCAATTTTCAGGAATTTGTAGTTGTTCTCTCCAATAACTGACTTTTTCCTGAATTTGCTGCTTTGGCCACTTTCGCAAAATTAAAGGATAAGCTATAGCTTCCCCAACTGTCATCCCCAAAAGTTTAGTTTCTTGGTGTACTAATGTTACTTGTTGACGTAGTTGGATGATGGGAATTTGGTGATATTCCTGATTTTCCAGATAAATTTTACCACTGGTGGGTTCGGTTAAGCGGTTGAGGAGTCGCAGGAGGGAAGTTTTACCAGCACCGGAATGACCGATAATTGTGATGCGATCGCCACTAAAAACTTCAAAGGAAATATCCTGTAAAATTGGATATCCTGGTAAATTATTCCTAGCTTGACTTTTGAGTTTTGTAAATAGATTAACTTGCTCTAATTTGAGCATAGGTGATTCATAATTGATAATTGACAATTGATAATTGATAATGGGTAATTGGGAAAAATTAACTAATGACTAATGACTAATGACCAATGACTAATGCTGTATTAATAGTCCAAGCATCTACTAATAATAATAAGATAGTACAAAAAAATAAAATCATATACATCCAAGGTTGGGATAAAGGACGAACATCGGTAGTATCAATACCTGTTTTTGCTTGGACAAAATTCACCAAACGGTTAAAACCAGCAACACGCATAGGTAATAAATATGCTTTTCCATCGTGACTGAGGAAATAATAAACTAAACCTCCTTGACCGGTGCTGCGGGGTTTTAAACTTTTAATATCGGACCAAGATAGGGACCAACCTTTACGAAAGAAGGAAGAAACCCATACAGGGTAACTAACTTTTATTTCCTGATCATTTACAGTTACTCTTTCGGTTAATACTGCATATAATCCCACAAAACCTATCACAATTCCTACCCATAATAATGTCGGTGGTGTGGGTGCTTTTGTCACTTCTGCTAAAAATGGTAGGGGAACTGTTAACGCTATATATAATGTTAACAATGTAATTCTAATCAGGGGAGAAAGACGAAAGGTAGTGGTTGTGTTGTTGGGTAGGTTGCTTGTCATTGTTCGATTTTCATAGTGTTTCTTTTTTATTATACAGCATTTAGTAGTCAGGAGTCAGAAGTCAGGAGTCAGAAGTTCAGATTTTCAGAAGTTGCGATTTTTCATAAGTCGCAATTTTTCAGAAGTTCAGATTTTCAGAAATTCGATTTTTTGAAGGTGTAGAGTTCGGAAAGTTCGATTTTCAGAAGTTCAGATTTTCAGAAGTTCGGTTTTTCGGAAGTTCAGATTTTCAGAAGTTCGGTTTTTCGGAAGTTGCGATTTTTGGGAAGTTCCGAATTTCATCAGTTTTTTATTAAATCACCCCTTACCCATTATCAATTATCAATTGTCAATTATCAATTATAAATTTCATCTTCATTTCATCTAAGGTTGACATATTGAGAGATGAACAGTATTTAGCTCCTGAAATGCTTACATACTCTCAAAACCCAACCCTAAAAAACAGTTTACCATCATCCTTGCTGTTTGCAAACGTGACCGAAGCATTGGGTAAAGTTCCCATTGTGCGGTTAAATAAAATCCATCCCCATTGTCAACATCATCATCTATATTTAAAACTAGAATCTTGTAATCCTGGTGGAAGTATTAAAGAAAAAAACGCCGCTTACCTGGTTCAAGAAGCAGAAAAACAAGGTTTACTGCGTCCTGGTGGTACAATTGTTGAATCTAGTTCTGGTAACTTTGGTATTGGTTTAGCTATTGTCGGTGCAACTAAAGGTTATCGCGTGATGATTGTTATTGATGCAAAAACACCTGTAACTATGCGGCGAATGCTTACTGCTTATGGTGCAGAACTCGTTGAAGTACCTTTAAATGCTGCCGATGCTCAAGGTTCAATGCAGGTAGCGAGAATGACCAAAGCACAGGAATTAGCTGCAAATATACTTGGTGCTTGGTATCCCTGTCAACATAAAAATCCTGTTAATACTGATGCCCATGAACTTTGGACAGCACGGGAAATTGTTGACGCTTTTGGAGGTGCGCCTGATGCTATAGTTATAGGTGTGAGTACAGCCGGACAGTTAGGGGGTATTAGTCGCTACTTTAAAAAATATTATCCCCAAACCAGAATTATTGGTGTTGATGTGGCTGGATCAGCTATTTTTGGTACTCCCAGACACCCCTATAAGATGACAGGACTGGGTTTATCCTTCGTTCCCCCCAATTTTGACCCCCAGGTGTTAGATGCTGCTTATAGCGTCAATGATGCTTTGGCTTTTTCTGTATGTCACGCTTTGGCTAAATATGAGGGTATGCTTTTAGGGGCTTCTACGGGGGCAATTGTGGCCGCAGCTTTAGCTGATACACAAAGATTTTCTCAACCGCAAACTATGTTGTTGCTAAATCCTGATCGGGGCGATCGCTATCTAGAAACAGTTTACAATACTGATTGGTTAACTGCACAAAATATTCACATTTTACAAAGTGACGATCTGGTAACAGCTATTTCTCAGCTTTATTCTGTACCTTTGGATCTTGTTAAATCGCAGGTTAGTTTTAAAAGTTAAATATTTTTTCTCACGCAAAGACGCAAAGACGCAAAGAGTAAAAGATGAAGTTAGAAGAATATACATCTAAAAATATAAGTTTAGGGACTTTATGGCGGGAATTTTTGCCTTTATCCCTGAGTGATGTGACTATGGCCTGTGGTGATCCGATGATGACTACTACTTTAGCTTATCTTCCTGATGCTCAGGTAAATATAGCGGCTGTAGGTGCAGCTAAGTCTTTGGCAATATTTTTTGAAAGTCCTATTATTATGATCCTACACGCTGCTAATGCTTTATCTGGATCACAAAAATCTAGGGCAGCATTATGGCGTTTTACTTTGTTTGCAGGTGTAGGATTAACTTTTTTATTAGGTTTGTTGGGAATACCTGTCATATTTAATTCTGTTGGTGTGAGTTTGTTGGGTATTCCTTTGGCAATGTTGGCTACAGTCAGTCAAGTATTATTAATAGCTTGTGGTTGGCCGTTTGCGATCGCATGGCGGCGTTATTTTCAAGGTTTATTAATTTACCACGGTAAACCCCGTGCGTTAGCTATAGCTAGTATTTTCAGGCTTTTAACATTGGCTTTAGTTCTGGTAAGTGGGTTTTTAATACAAGTAGCTGGGGGTATTTTAGCGGGAATAGCTCTGATCAGTGGGGTGATAGTGGAAGCGATGGCTGTAACATTTTTTGCTTATCGCAGTGGAGCAACCATACCCCCGGAAATAGAAACCAAACCTGGTTTACCCCAGAACTTAGCACAGGTATGGAAATTTTACTTCCCCCTCGCAAATACAATGATGGTAGTTTGGGGAGGGAGAGCGATATTAATTAGTATTCTTGCTCGCGCTCAAGATGCTACAATTGCTATTGCTGCTTGGTCTGCTGCGTGGGGTTTGGTATTAGTAATTGCTAATTCTACTCGCATGGTACAACAAATGGTGATTAAATATCGCCATCAAGTAAGCGATCGCCAACTTTTAATATTTGCTGTCAGTGTGGGTGCAGTTTGTTCCACATTATTATTATTAATGAGTGTAACACCCATAGGCGATCGCATAGTTCAAACTTTTATCGGTAATGATCTTACCCTTGCAAATAGCATTAAACCTGTACTTTTAATATGTGCCATTGTGCCATTATTTGTAGCTTTGCAAAATGCTACACAAGGCTTTTTAGTCAGTGAAAATCGCACAGGTCATGTTAATCTATCCACATGGTTAGCAACAGGAACTTTATTAATAATAGCCAGTTTAGCTATTAATAAAGGAATGAATGGAGCAATAGCCGCAGCTATAGCTATGATCACATCAATGATAGTAGAAATTACTTGTTTACTGTGGAAACGAGTGGTAAAGACAGCGTAAAAGTAGAACCATGATCAACCCGACTTTCTACTTCTAATTTACCTTTATGAGTTTGGGTAATGGCCAAAGCAATAGCTAAACCCAAACCCGAACCCCCAGTATTTCGAGAACGATCAGCATTAACACGATAAAAGCGATCAAAAATATGAGGAATATCCGCAGCAGGAATACCAATTCCTGTATCTATCACATTAATAATAGTATAATTATTATTAGCTAAAAGATTAATTTTTACCTCCCCACCAACAGGAGTATATTTAATTCCATTACTAACCAAATTTAATAATAAACGATAAATTTGACCTTCATTACCTTGAATATAAAAATCAGAATTTTTAGGAATATGACTAGATAATAAAACATCTGCTTTCATCGCTAAAGGTAACAACTCCTCCTCTACATCTGCAACCACATCATTTAAACAAATGTGCTGTAAATTTAAGCTTAATTTTCCTGCTTGTAAACCATTTCCCAACCTAGATAATAATAACAAATCTTGAGTTAAAGAACTTAATCTTTTCACCTGTCGTTGTAGAGCTTGTTTAGTTTCCTGAGTGATAGAATTAGTATCTAGAATAGTTTGTAGAGAAGCAATAGGAGTAAGTAACTCATGAGCAGCATCACCCGTAAATTGTTGTAATTGTTGATATGATTTTTCAATAGGTTGCATAGCGAAACCAGCTAACCACCAACTCGCACCCCCAATAATAAACATAGAAAAAGGAACACCAAAAATTAACAACAAATGTAAACCATTCATATAATGATTTAAACGTTGAACCGATCTTCCCACTTGTAAATAACCCCATAATTGATGATCATTAATAAATAAAGGCATTAAATGTAAATGATATAACTCACCCTGAAGATTTCTGATATCATAGGAATAATTGAGAGCAAGATTATCAGGAAACTGATCAGGAGAATTATAAAAAGCAGCAATAGATTCACCCTTTAAATTTAAAAATCTCACATAATGACCATCCAACAAAAGACTCATCACCTCAGATTCAGATTTAAAAATAGGACAAGATTGTTTTTGAAAACAAATTTCCGGTAAAGAATTTCTAATATTAACAGGTAAAACACCAGGAGTTTTTAAACGTGGTTTTAACTTATCTTCAAAAATTCTTCCAAAAACCTCCAACTCACGATCAATAGTGCGAGTAAAAGCTTTAACCATAACCACATGAGCAAAATAACCACATATTAATAAAGTCGCACCCATTACCCCCGCATAAGTAATAGCTAACTTAAAACGAGAATAATGAAAAAGAGAATTATGAAAAATCCCACTTGGGATCTTACCCCTCTTCCTCTCTTCTTTCTTTCCTCTCTTCGTGTTCTTCGTATCTACCCTTCGGGAAATGCTTCGCATAACGTGGTTCATTAAAAAAAAGAAATAAATGATAATTTTAAAATCATTACTTGTGGATAAAAAAATATTCTGATTCCTGACTCCTGACTCCTTAGAAAATAATTATTTTCCACTTCCCAACACAGAAAACCGATAACCAAAACCCCGGATAGTTTCAATAACATCAGGAAAACCACATTCAGACAACTTACGTCTTAACAACCTTACTTGAGCAGCAACAACATTACTAACATTATCACTTGCAAAATCCCAAAGTCGAGCGCGGATTTGATCATGAGTTAAAACTTGTTGATGATGCTGCATCAAATATTCTAAAAGTTGAAATTCCTTAGCAGTGAGAACAACAGATAAACAACCTTTAGCAGATAAATTCACCACCGAAAAATTCCCATAATCTAACACTAAATCACCCATTTGTAACTGTGGAGGTTGAAAATTAGGAATCCTTCTTTGTAAAGCTCTTACCCTTGCTAATAACTCCTCCATCCCAAAAGGTTTAACCAAATAATCATCAGCACCCGCATCCAAACCAGTAACCCGATCAATCATACTATCTCTAGCAGTTAAAATCATCACAGGTAAAGGATTTTTTTGTCGTCTCAACTTTTGGCAAATTTCCAAACCTGATAACTTAGGTAACATCCAATCTAAAATAGCAATTTCATATCTTTGGGGTACAGTATTCAAATATTCCCAAGCAGTAACACCATCTTCTACCCAATCTACAATATAATCACGCTGAGTCAGAGCATGATGAATACTACTACCTAAATCTTTTTCATCTTCAACTAATATTAATCGCATATAAATTAAAAGCTAAAAATTAAAAATCCTGAAAACCAAAAGAATATAAAATAAACATAGCCTCCCGAAAAACTCTCTGTAAAACTCTTGCCTTTGCGTCCTTTGCGTCCTTTGCGGTTCAATCATATCAAGCCTAGCATAATTTTTTATTGTCATGGTAAATACTTTTGTACAACACTCCAACCAGTCAAAGAAACCCAAGCAAAACCAAAAAACAGTATCATATTTAAAGTAATATGTAAAGGTCTAGCCCAAAATTGACCTGTACTAATTTGAGTTGCACTAAAAGCAGAAATTAAAACCAAAATTACCACAGATAAACCAGCGAATAAATGTGAAGAATGACCCAAAGAACCAAAATGTCCTAAAGTCCCCACAATACCAATAAATAACAATAATAATACCAAACTTACCATAGTGAAGCCAATAACAAAATGAAAGTTTTTGACTATATTATTCACCCTTGGTAAAACCACACCAATGGGAGAACGTCCAGTATTTCTAACTTGCCATAGCCAAAAACCAGACATTGCTAAAATAACATAAGCTAGAATCGCTAAACCCATAGACCAAGCTGCTATTTTCCACAACCATAAAAAAGAAGGTAAGTTCATAGTAAAAAATTAAAAGTCAAAAAACAAGAAACAGGGAACAGGAAGATATGGAGATGGGTAATAAATTTTCATTAGATTGGAGTTGACACAAACAATCCAAAATCCAAAATCCAAAATAAATAAATCCGGCCTCCTAAATATAAAATACCACAGATTGATGAGGAAGTGTAAACTCTGTGCATTTGTGATCATTGTTTGTATTTTAGCCTTGAAAGCTGAAAGCTGACGGTAAAATTCTTAACTTATTCCCAATTCTCCAATAAAATAAAAAAGGCTGCTGAGTTCAGCAACCCTCAAATTTAATAAACGTGCTTTTTTTTAATCAAAGGATATTAATCCAGGGATTTTTAAAACTTTTGACATTAACTAACCTTCTCAGATGTCACACTCCCAGATTCAGTAAAAACTCATGTTGTGACTGGTAGGTTTTCATGGAGACTGTGATATTTTGTAAAGGTTTTGTGGTATCTTCAATTTTTGTATTCATTTCGGACACCATCACATTGGTGTTGGTAGCTTCTATTCCTGGAGCTGAGTCTTGATCACTCTCATCACTACTAGGTTCACTGAGTGCCAAGCGATCGCACGGTATTGTATCCGACAAAATCGCACTCGCCATCATTCCTGTATGAATCTCCATTTGCGCTTTTTTCGGCGCTTCAAAAACTAGCCTTTGTCCAGGAAACACCACCCTTTCAAAGTACCAGTTAGCAACATTGGAAATACGCGCCACCTGTATTTTACTTGTAGCATTGACGTAGCAGCAGAGAATTTTCCCCGATTGCTCCGGTGGTAGAGAATCTAATATTTGAGCCATAACTGCTGAGGAGCTTTTACGCCACAATTTTACATTACACAACCAAAACTAACATCGGATGATCCCCATTTGCTGTAACTGCGACTACCAACTGAAATTTTCTGCATTATTTCTATCCAAAGTCATGTTTCTTAGAAAAAACCTATGAATAGATCTTAATTTTTGCATTATTATACATTTTCAACTCAATTTCTTCAGTTTTGCTGTTCCCCATCTGTGAACTTAACAACCCTCAAAGCTTGTCAGACAAGGCTACAATCCCCCTGGCTTGTTGAGAAGTTGGTTTTTCAATTTTATCGATCTGCTGATTTACATCTGCTAATTTACAAGCGAAAATCATCGCTGAATTAATAAACTCAATGTTATGGTAAAGATATATGAAATTTTCTTCATAAACTTTATCTATTGCTCACCATCAATAATTTTGATGCCCAGCAATTTTACCTTTTCTCACTCTTCCTGAAAGTAAATTTGCCAATATCAAAAACTGGCTCAAATGTCAAGCAAAATATTGGTAAATTAAGATTAACACCACAAACCCACAGGTTCAGACCAGATATTTCCCTAGTTTTCCCCTACAAATTGGCAAGATGGCAGTCGAAACAACTATGATGGAAAATCGAATCCTTTACGTTCGCCTTCCTTGTAACCCCATCTTTCCCATTGGGGTTGTTTACCTGAGTGATCACGTCCACAAGCAGTTTCCCAACATCGAACAGCGAATTTTTGATTTAGGTACAGTTCCACCCCTTGACTACAGCAGCGCCCTAGATCGGTGTATTGACGAATTTAAACCCACACTTCTAGTCTTTTCTTGGCGAGATATTCAAATCTATGCACCAGTAGGAGGCCGTGGAGGCAACCCCCTACAAAACGCCTTTGAATTTTACTATGCTAAAAACCCCTTGATTAAACTCAGGGGTGCATTAGGCGGTTTACGGATCTTCATCGCTTACTATGTCGAACTATGGCGCAACTTGGGCTTAATCAAACGCGGGCTAAAACGCGCCCAAAGATATCATAACCAAGCCCGTGCAGTGGTTGGTGGTGGTGCAGTCAGCGTATTTTATGAACAGTTAGGAAAAAGCCTACCTTCAGGAACAATAATTTCCGTAGGTGAAGGGGAAACCCTACTCACAAAATACCTCAGTGGCCAAGAATTTCGGGATGAACGTTGTTATGTAGTGGGTGAAAACCAACCCCGTCAACGCCTGATCCATGAACAACCCACACCCCTAGAAAAAACAGCTTGTAACTACGACTACATAGAAACCATCTGGCCAGAAATTAACTACTACCTGCAAGATAAAGATTTCTATATCGGCGTACAAACCAAGCGCGGTTGTCCCCATAACTGCTGTTATTGTGTGTACACCGTAGTTGAAGGTAAGCAGGTACGCATTAATCCCGCCGATGAAGTCGTAGCCGAGATCCGCCAATTATATAATCGCGGTGTCCGTAACTTCTGGTTTACCGATGCTCAATTTATCCCCGCCCGCAGATATATTGATGATGCCATAGAACTATTGCAAAAAATTGTTGATTCTGGCATGACAGATATTAACTGGGCGGCCTATATTAGAGCAGACAACTTAACACCAGAACTGTGTGAGTTGATGGCCAAAACCGGGATGAATTATTTTGAAATCGGCATTACTAGCGGTTCTCAAGAACTGGTACGGAAAATGCGGATGGGTTACAACCTGCGGACTGTACTGCAAAACTGCCGTGACTTGAAAGCAGCAGGTTTTAATGATATGGTTTCCGTCAATTACTCATTTAACGTCATTGATGAGCGTCCCGAAACCATCCGCCAAACCATTGCGTATCATCGAGAACTAGAACGGATTTTTGGCGCGGATAAAGTTGAACCTGCTATCTTCTTCATTGGACTGCAACCCCATACCCACCTGGAAGAATATGCTTTTAAAGAAGGTATCCTCAAACCAGGGTATAATCCTATGAGTCTAATGCCCTGGACTGCCAAAAAACTACTTTGGAATCCAGAACCATTAGGATCATTTTTCGGAGAAGTCTGTTTACAAGCTTGGCAACAAAACCCCAACGACTTCGGTAGGGAAGTAATGAAAATCTTAGAAGCAAGATTAGGTTGCGCTGAGTTGGAAACAGCACTTACAGCCCCAATTGTGGAAAAAACCGAGAAACAATTGGCTAGTGTAAACTGAGTGTGTATAAGGTGACAGGTGAGAGGTGAGAGGTGACAGGTGACAGGTGACAGCAAGAAGGCA
Organism: Sphaerospermopsis torques-reginae ITEP-024; assembly: GCF_019598945.1. NCBI lineage: Bacteria > Bacillati > Cyanobacteriota > Cyanophyceae > Nostocales > Aphanizomenonaceae > Sphaerospermopsis > Sphaerospermopsis torques-reginae. Next base: position 1,822,432 of record NZ_CP080598.1, read on the forward strand.
AAAGGCAAGAGGCAAAAGGCAAGAGTTTATTCTTACCAACTACCAGTCACCAATCCCCAGTCACCAATCCCCAGTCACCAATCACCAATCCCCAATCACCAAAATTCCATGTTACAAGGTTCAATTCTCCAACAATTAGAAACAGCCTATCGTCATAGCACTAGACCTATTCGCTTTGGCGTGTATTATAAAAATACCTTAGTGGCTTTATGTCATGCTTTAGAAGACCATATTTTAAGTAAAGAAGATCAACCAATAGTAATTACCTGCTTTCAAAGAGGCAAATGGTATCTGCAAGAAGCCCAAAGATATGCAGATATTGCCAAGTGCAGCCGGGAAATTGCAATTATGGCTACCAGTGATGCTGGTTTTGCCGAACATCCCACCAGTCAACTAGCAAATGTAGATTTAGTACCACTACAAACATCTGATCCAGTATCCCAAGAATGGCACTTGATGATTCTGTCTCCACAATACACATCAATGGTAATTTGTCAAGAATTATCAGATGAAGATTATGGAGTTACAGGACTACCGGGGTCAGATTTAGAGCGCAAATTCTATGGAATGTGGACATTTGAGCCGGATGTAGTTCTGAAAGCCGCCGAGATAGCGATCGCTCACATCGAAAAATACAACCCAGAATTAGCCCAAAAACTGACCCAGCATAAACAAGCAATCAAGGCAGAAATAGCTTCACCAGAGGAGATTGGTAAAGTCGTTTCCCTGGTCATTGACTACCTAAAAAGTGGTGAAAATACTTTATCCTATCCCACAGCCACACGCCAAAACACTTTGAGTTCCAACCTGGTTTCTAACGAAGTCCAGGCATTTTTGCGGATGGCACAATTAATAGACATAGCAGATATTCAAAATCCCATGGCAGCCGCCGAAGTAGCTGCGATCGCCGAAATCATGGGACAATTACTAGACCTACCCGCATGGCAAATTAAAAGATTACGTCTAGCTGGGTTACTACACCGAATCGATCCACTGCAACAAACCGAAAGCATCCTCACATCCCCCAAAAAGCCCACAGAACAAGTAGCCGGACCAATTTGTCCCTTAGTTCCAGGAGCGCAAGTATTACGCACCATGCCCCAACTCAGAGCGATCGCCCAAATTATTACCCATCAAACCGAATGGTGGAATGGCACAGGAGAACCAGCAGGTTTAACAGGTGAAGAAATTTCTTTAGAATCAAGAATATTAGCCATAGCAGCAGACTTTCAATGGCGAGTTAGTCAGCAAAAATACTCAGCCCAAAGTGACAAAAATATCTTTACTCAGGCATTGGAGCAATGCCGACAACAACAATCTACCCGTTTTGACCCTAAACTAATAGATACCCTCACTTTGTTAGTTATGGGTTTACAACAGGGACTGGACTTACCCATTATGACACCCAAATTCAGCAGCAGTATGTGGTTACTTGATTCTCGCTGGAACAGTCAAGAATTAAAAATTAAAAATTAAAAATTAAAAATTAAAAATTCACCCATGAACATAGAAAGCATTAGATTAGGAAAAATTAAACACCTTCCCGGAGCAGACTTAGAAGACGAGGATCTGTCCCAACTCGATTTAAGCCGCATTAACTTAGCCGGTTCCACCCTCGTTGGTACTAACTTTACAGGTTCTCAACTCGAAGGCGCACATTTTGAAGGTGCAAATTTAATGGGTGCAAGCTTGCTAGAAACTGATTTGCGGGCTAACTTAATGGGAGCTAACTTAATGCAAGCAGACTTAACCAGCGCCGATTTGCGAGGCAGCAACTTGCGTGGTGCTAACTTAATGGGTGCTACACTTAATGATGCTTCCTTAGTCGGTGCTTTTTTAAGTGGTGCTAATTTGATGAGTGTAAACTTACAAGGTGTTGACTTACGCAGTGCTGACTTACGTGGTGCAAACCTCACAGGTGCAAATCTCAAAGGTGCAGATTTGAGTCGTGCTGATTTGCAAGGGGCAACATTAAGTCAAGCCAATCTGGAAGAAGCCGATTTACGGGGAGCTAACTTAGCAGGGGCAAATTTAACCGGGGCAAATTTACTTTGTGCAGAATTAGAAGCTGCAAATTTAATCGGTGTAAATTTAGATCAGACTTGTTTAGTGGGTACAATCCTAGAAATTCTTCCTGAATAATTTTATTTGCCAAGGAATTTAATTTCAAGTAAACTTCAACTCTAACTCACCAATGACTAGCCAAAAAAGATATTTTCTTATATATTATGAATGATTCATTTAGTCGCCTTCAAGAATGGCTCACAGTATTTGCCTATTTAGGATTTACTTTATTTATTATTTGGCGAATTTTTACGGCACAAAATAAATAATAAATCAGTCCCTAGTTTCCTAATTACGAGATAAACTACCTGAAATATAAACTCAACACATTGATACTAAGGAACATAACAATGGCTCTGATTGATGGTCTTGCTGATGATAATAAAAGACAGACACTAGTAGCTGATTTGACAAATTTATTAGATACTCAAGTTTCTTCCATAGGTGGTGTTTCTGGGATGGCCATCAAAGCTGGATATGCAGCTATTAAAGGAATTAGTCCCAAATATTGTGCTGGTGCAATTGAGCGTCTTTTACCAGAATCTTTCGCTGCACTAGAACCTATCTGGGAAGAAGGTTTAAATACAGGTGATGCTGTCGGATATCTTAGTCAAAATCGTTCTCGTACAGCAGATTTATTACTGAGTATTACTGATATTCGGATTCAAAAAAGCAGTAACTCTACTATCAAAGGTGTCTATAATAAACTTCGCAGTTCAGTTAAAAAGCACGTGGAAGAAGCTGTACCTGGTTTAGCTCAAGTTATTGATAAATACACTAAAAACTAAGCTACAACTATTGTGGGGTAGGCATCTGCCCCCACATTTATTAAGAAAATACGCTATCATTTATTAAAAAAACTACAAATCATTTCCCCAGGACTATTTCCCTTAAATTGAGTTACATTCCCATCTTTATTTACCTTAAATTTACCCCGACAGTTATAAACTTCCATCGGTGTTTTTTTACCATTAATACTTACAGATGCTCGATATTCCCAATATTTTTTAGCACTGCGTTTAATACTTAAAATACAAATTTCTTGCCCTTGATAATTCCTACATACTGTTGCTAAAGCGGGAGATGTAAAAGAAAAAGAACAAGCAAAAATGAAAACCAGCAGCATCACAAAATATTTAATCATTATTAAATTATCAACTATCAACTATCAATTATCAATTATCAATTATCAATTATCAATTATCAATTATCAATTATCAATTATCAATTATCAATTATCAATTATCAATTATCAATTATCAATTATCAATTATCAATTATCAATTATCAATTATCAATTATCAATTCTTCCTCATCCACAAAGCTAGTCCACCCATAAATAATACCCCCATTATTCCCTGTAAAGGATTATTATTTACACCAGTCACCCAGTCAGGAACAACTCCCGAATATTTCGTTAATTCTCCCACGTTAATAATATAATAACCCCAAACCAAACCACCATGTAAACCAATCGGTAAACCTAAACGCCCTCTTTTACCAAGCTTTCCCCATACTTGCGTTAACCCTAATAATACTAAAGCCGGAAATTGTGGTAATGTGTGAATGATTGCTTCTAATGGTTTAATAAAATGTGCCACAGCAAATAAAATGGCATTTATCCAAGCTGCTAAATTTAAATTGTAATCCCTTTCTAACTCATCCCATAACCAACCCCGAAATAATAATTCTTCCGCAAAACCAACACCGAAACCAACCAGTAAACCTTCTAAAATTATTTTGACTAAAAACACTTTTGGTTGTTGCCACAATAACCAACCCAACAAACCCTGTAAACTAAATACTATTAAAATACTAATTAATCCTATACTTAAACCCTGCACAAAATCTATCCCATTTAGGCGGGAAAATTCTAACCCATAATGTTTTAATATCTGAGGTTGTTGATAAACTTTCTTACCCCATAACTTGAGTAGAAAAATAAACTCTGCATAAAGTAGTACCATTGTCAAGATACTTTCTAAATTAGTATCTTCAACCAGTAAATATATAGGTACTGCAAAAGGCAACCATACAACCAATAAACACAAGATAAAACAACCCACCCTAACAGGGGCGGGACTTTGGGAAATTCGAGATAGATTAATTTTTATCATGAATTAGTCAAATATCATCAGTCAACACTATACTACTAATTAACTAATGACCAATGACTAATGACCAATAACTATTCATCTGGTTCAATGGTACTGCTCAAACCATGATTTTTTAAAGTTTCACAATAAAACTCAGCGTGTTCTAAGGCGCAGGTAATGACTAAAGCTAATCCGTTGTTGTGAGCTTCCATCATGATACTAACAGCTTGGGGCTGGGTAATACTCGGTACTGTGGTCATTAGCACTTGAACTACATACTCCATAGAGTTGAAGTCATCGTTATGGAGTAGAACGCGATACCGAGGCGCGAGCTTGCGAGTTGTGGAAGGCTTTTGAATAGTTTCTACTGACACTGCTCTTTGCTCTTTGATCGTTAATTTACTACAATATTATTTCTGTTAAACATTAGCTTAACAGTTTTTTATTTACATCTTATAACTATTTTATAACATTTTCGTGTTGATGCCACCCAGAAACACCCGACTGGATAGTCATTACTAATGGTTAAAACTAGAAATTTCTGAGCATAATCATAATACTACACCAGTGTTACTTTTAAAATTAAGAACAATACTACTAAATCCTTGCTTCTGCTGCTGCTATGGATATTAGCTTCAACTTTCAACCAGGACAAATAGTGTCTTTAGATTATGGTAACAGAAATCTTTATGCTGAAGTCATTCAAGTTGTGACTGAACGTAATTTGTGCTGGGTACGTCCTTTACTACTAGCTAACTTCACCCACGAACTACCCCTGATAACTGATCTGCGAGATGCGTCTGACTTGTTATGGCCTGTCAATTTATTTCGGACTGCTTTAGATACAGAAGTGATTAGTCTACTGAGTCAACTTTTAACCAAAGAACCAAAAGCTGACACAGATACGGTTGCCCAACAGCAACTAAATCAGTTTATCCACCAGCTTTGGCAAGCGTGCCAAGATGCTCAAGAATTGTGAATTTATTCAGAAAAACTAACAGTTACTAGCCCCAGCGTGGAACTAACTGCACTCGTCCAGCGTCCATCTCTGCCATTAACAATTCTAGAGCTTCGTAGTCCACGTCAGATATATAACCTAATTGAGTCAGTTCTGAGTTAATTTCATTTTCGATTTCTGGCGTTAATTTTTTGATGTGCAACGCTTTCTCTACCAGTTGACGAATGGCATATTGTGTGTTCATAAAAAATCACTCACCTTTAATTGTTACCCATTATCCAAGATTGGTATCGGTATAAAAAGTGATCTAGCTATCTATAAATTAGTGATCTAGATCACGAGCAAACGGTAATTTTGGCTTAAATCCACGGAGTTATAGCGATTCCCAGGTTTAGTATCATGACGACAGAAGATTAATCTGCATTTTGGCTGTCTATGTAGATTGTTTTTTAACCTAAAGGAAAAAAATGTATTTATATATACATTTTACCTTGTAGTTATAACAATCTTTAAACAAAAGTCACAAAGCAATAAAGATTTAATAAAGGAGTCAGGAGTCAGGAGTCAGGAGTAAGAATTATACAGATAAATGATTAATTCATATCGGTAATAGGACATGACGCATGGGTGATTTTTTCCTGCCCATACCCTTTGCCTCATGTCCAGCCTAAACTATTTTACGTTTAATTATGTTGATCTACTGAACACAGTTCTAATTTACTGTGAACTATTGACCTGAAAGACGGAATAAATGCTAAGTTGAAAGAGATAAGTTGTAATTTAAGTTAGCTAAAAGATAGCAAAGTGGCTGTTTTAGTAGAGCAATTAATAACATCGGATATTTTAAAACCTGCCCGTTACCTGGGTAATGAGCGTTTAGCAGTACATAAACCTTGGGATGCGGCAACTGTACGTTGGGTGTTAACCTACCCAGAAGTTTATGAAGTCGGTGCTTCTAATTTGGGGCATATCATTTTGTATAACATTTTGAATGCCCAACCCAATCAGTTGTGCGATCGCGCTTATCTGCCAGCACCAGACTTAGGCGCGAAACTTCGCAGCACCCAAACACCCTTGTTTGCAGTAGAGTCAAAACGGGCATTGACAGAGTTTGATATTCTGGGTTTTAGCCTCAGTTATGAACTAGGGGCAACCAACATCCTGGAAATGTTAGATTTAGCAGGAATACCCCTGACTTGGAAAGAAAGGAGTTCAGGAGTCAGGAGTCAGGAGTCAGGAGTCAGGAGTCAGGAGTCAGAAGTCAGGAGTTCAGAAGGTTCTTCTTCCCAGTCACCAGTCACCAGTCACCAATATCCATTAATTTTTGCAGGGGGACAAACTGCCACATCTAACCCTGAACCTTACGCGGATTTCTTTGATTTTATTGCTTTGGGTGATGGTGAGGAACTATTGCCAGAAATTGGTTTAGTGATCGCTGAAGGAAAAGCCGCCGGTTTAAGTCGGGAGCAATTATTATTAGACTTGGCACAGATTCCCGGTGTTTACGTGCCACAATTTTATGAAATGGGCGAAAATGGCGCGGTTAAACCTTTGCGTCCAGATGTTCCAGAACGTATCCTCAGACGAGTTGCTACACCTATTCCCGCTTATTCTATTGGTTTAGTACCTTATGTAGAAACAGTACACGATCGCCTAACCATAGAAATTAGAAGGGGTTGTACCCGTGGTTGTCGGTTTTGCCAACCAGGAATGTTAACCCGTCCTGCAAGAGATGTAGAACCGGAAAAAGTGGTAGAAGCCATAGAAAAGGGAATGCGGGAAACTGGTTACAATGAATTTTCCCTGCTATCTTTGAGTTGTTCTGATTATCTATCCTTACCCGCAGTGGGGATGGAAATCAAAAACCGTTTAAAGAATGAAAATATTACCCTGTCCTTACCTTCTCAACGAGTCGATAGATTTGATGAGAATATCGCTAATATTTTAGGAGGTACAAGACAAGGCAGTTTGACTTTTGCGCCTGAAGCCGGTACTCAACGGATGCGGGATATTGTTAATAAAGGTTTAACCAACGAGGAATTATTACGAGGAGTAAAAACAGCTTGGGAACAAGGTTGGGATAAAATCAAGCTGTATTTTATGATTGGTTTGCCTGGAGAAACAGACGCGGACGTTTTGGGAATAGCGGAAATAGTCAGATGGTTACAGCGAGAATGTCGGGGTCAAGGGAGAAGACCGATCAATTTTAACTTGACAATTTCCAATTTTACGCCCAAACCCCACACACCGTTTCAATGGCATTCCGTTTCTACGGCTGAGTTTGCCCGCAAACAAGATTTACTAAGACAAGAATTTCGCCGGATTCGTAATGTAAAGGTGAATTTTACGGATATTCGCCTTTCTGCAATGGAAGACTTTATAGGCAGGGGCGATCGCTCTTTAGGAAAAGTCCTCCTTCGTGCTTGGCAACTCGGTGCAGGAATGGACTCTTGGTATGACAGTGTAGAAACGGCTTTCAAGGCTTGGGGAGAAGCAATTTCCGAAGCTGGTCTAGATTGGAAATACCGTAAGGTGGAGAATGGGGAATGGAATCTGTTTTCTTCAGGTAACGAAGAACAAGAAAAACTGTCACCTGTCACCTGTCACCTGTCACCTTCTTCACCTCTCGATCTTCCCTTACCTTGGGATCATATTGATACAGGGATTGATAAAAAGTGGCTGCAAGAGGACTTAAAACGCGCTCTAGAAGCTGCTGTTGTTCCTGACTGCTCTTTTGAAGGTTGTTCCCATTGTGGTGTCTGTGGCACTGATTTCGGGCATAATATAGTCATAGAACCACCTGCAATTCCTCAGTTTGTCGGTGATTTTGTCCCCAATACCACCAAAGCACAACGGTTAAGGGTGTGGTTTGGAAAACAAGGTGATATGGCCTTGGTCAGTCACTTGGATTTAATGCGCCTGTTTGATAGAGTGATGCGAAGGGCAGGTTTACCAGTCGCCTTTACTGGTGGTTTTCATCCCCATCCCCGCATTGCTTTAGCTAGTGCTTTATCCTTGGGAAGTACCAGCAGTGGGGAAATAGTTGATTTTGAATTAACTCAACCAATGGATGTGGCAACTTTCCGCACGCAACTGGTAAGTCAACTACCGTCAGATATTCCCATCTACAGAGTAGAAGAGATAGATTTGAAAGCACCCGCAGCAAACCAGGCTATGGAAGCAGCGGAATATTTGCTCACTATTTCTACACCCGGAAATGTGGAAGTTGACAAATGGCAAGATTGGATTGCGGCTATACTAGATAAAGATGAGATTTTGTCAGAACATACAACTAAATCAGGTAAACAGCAGAGCATAAATCTACGCGATCGCCTGTTTGCACTGGAGTTAGAGCAGGTAAACACTTCCCCCACCGAGTCTCAAGCTATCTTGCATTATTTGGGTAGCTGTCGTCATGACGGTGTGAACTTGCGTCCTGAGCAAATATTGTCTATACTAGAAATAGTGGCTGGTGCAGAATTTCATCTCTTGCATATCCACCGCAATCGGCTAGTTTTAGGAATATAATGCCTCAAGAGGAACTGGCTAGTAGTTCCTCTGAACGACTATATTCATAAGGAATTGATTTTTAGCAAGGTTGCGCTAGAATAAAGTGAAGAGAAATTTTCTGGCGCTGCGTTAAATGATCTGATTCACTACCCTGAACATCAGGGTTTTTAACAGAGTCTTGTAATCTTTGTAAAAAGTCTCAGATGCTACTTGATGGTGACTTAAAAGCCTCAATTAATTTAGCATCTGTGGGGATTCTGGGAAGGAAGAATGAGACAGATAATCAAAAGATTAACTGTGATTATTAGAGACTCTCAGGATCGGAGTGCAAGCAAAAATAATGAGAGTGTAGTTTTTAGGATTGTATCCGAAACAACTAAGGCAGGTTAAAATACACTCGCTATACATACTTAGTGAATCAGTTCTTAACGTGAAAATCGCTATCAACAGTGATTTTGGGTTGAAATGAAACTGGAACAATCAGGCGTGTAAACGCAATTACAGTCTTGTTATCGGCTTCCAATTTAGAGAAGCAATGTCAGAGAAAAAAATTTTTATTACCAGTAGCGCCTTGTAGGGCTACCAGTGGGGGCGATAGGTATAACATAAGCTCCTTTTCATCTCTACTGGTGCTGCCAATTTTTGAGGAACTTGAATTGAATGCCAAAACAAATTATTATCGCAGAACAGCATCAAATAGCTGCCGTATTTTCCGAAGATCAAATACAAGAACTCGTTGTTGCCACTGGTCATCATCAAATTGGTGATATATACTTAGGCGTGGTAGAAAATGTATTACCTGGGATAGACGCAGCTTTTGTCAACATCGGTGATCCAGAACGTAACGGTTTTATTCATGTCACTGATTTGGGTCCATTAAAGATCAAACGTAGTTCCGCAGCCATTACTGAACTGCTGACACCACAGCAGAAAGTATTGGTGCAAGTAATGAAAGAGCCAACAGGAACAAAAGGACCAAGGCTCACAGGTAACATCACCCTACCAGGACGTTATGTAGTATTGATGCCCTATGGTAGAGGTGTAAACCTATCCCGGCGGATTAAAAGTGAAAGTGAACGGAACCGCCTCCGCGCCCTAGCAATTTTAATTAAACCTGCTGGGATGGGTGTACTGGTACGAACAGAAGCTGAAGGCAAACCAGAAGAAGCAATTATAGAAGACTTAGAATTGCTACAAAGGCAATGGGAAGTTATTCAGCAAGAAGCCCAGTCTACCCGCGCCCCTGCTTTACTCAATCGGGATGATGACTTTATCCAACGGGTGTTAAGGGATATGTACGGTGCGGATGTGAATCGCATTGTAGTGGATTCCAGCACTGGGTTACGAAGAGTCAAGCAATATTTACAAAACTGGAGTGGAGGGCAAACACCACAAGGTGTTTTAATTGACCATCATCGTGATAGATCACCAATTTTAGAATATTTCCGCATCAATGCAGCGATTCGGGAAGCTTTGCGCCCAAGAGTAGATTTACCTTCTGGTGGTTACATTATTATTGAACCCACAGAAGCATTAACAGTAATTGACGTTAACTCTGGTTCTTTCACCCGTTCCGCCACAGCTAGAGAAACCGTACTATGGACTAACTGCGAAGCGGCGACAGAAATTGCCCGTCAACTCAGACTCAGGAATATTGCTGGTGTAATTGTAGTTGATTTCATTGATATGGAATCACGACGCGACCAACTGCAAGTTTTAGAACACTTTAATAAAACCCTTAAAGCAGACAAAGCTCGTCCGCAAATTGCCCAACTAACCGAGTTAGGTTTAGTAGAACTTACCCGCAAACGCCAAGGTCAAAATATTTATGAATTGTTTGGCGAAACTTGCCCCACCTGTGGCGGTTTAGGACATACTGTACGCTTACCAGGGGAAATAGAAAACCGGATGCCTATCCCCGCAGCAGATATCCCAGAGCGGTTGACACCGATACCCCAAAGGGAAGTGAGAACACCATCTGCACGCATCCCAGAAACCAGGGAAACTAGGGACATTTATGATGGCTTTAGCGAGGGTTTTGAAAGTGATTCTGAGGTTGGCCATTTGATCAACCATCCCAGTTATCAAGAATTGGGTGACAACAAACGTCGTACCCGCACCCGTCGCAGTCGCATCGGTATCAATGGCACTAATGGCAAAGATGAAGTCAGGTCTGGTAATTCATTGGGATTTGGCAATGATTTAGATTTAGACTTGGATAGTGACAATGAGCTAACCCCCACATCAGAAATTCCCTCTCTTCTCTCAGATCCTCTCCGGGAAAGAGAAGCTATGCGAACCCCTTCTCTTGGTAAAGGTGGTTGGGAAAGACCAGAGCGCACCAAAGTTAAGATAGAGCCGGTTAAACCAGTTGTAGAACCGCCCCAGATTGTTTCCGTGGAAATGACAGACCAGGAACAAAAGATGTATGCTGAAATGGGCATTTCCCCGGCTGTGAAGTTAGAGTCAGAGGTGAAAAATCCCAAATCTGTGATTTTTAACATTGTTCAACCTGGACAAACACCAAATAGCACAACGGAATCTACCTCAGAATCCACATTTCCCGAAACAACTACCTCTGAATTTACCAGAGTCAAAATGCCAACACCAAAAGTTGAGGTAGAAGAACCATCCTTGCCCAAATCCAGAATTGAGCCGCCTTTGGAAGATTCTAGATCCACGGGATTTGACTCTTTGACAGATGATGAGGAAATAATCAATAGCACTTCTATTTCTAATCGCCGTCGTCGCCGTCGTTCTTCTGCACTGGAGGACAGTTAACCGCTTTTATGGTAGAGACACAGCCAACACCTGCATCTGTTTCGTCAACTACACCTTTGGGCGAATCAAGTTGGTGGGAGTTTTCCATCGGTTTAGATATTCATGGGTTGGTTGCTGGTGTGGATGAAGTGGGGCGTGGGGCGTTATTTGGTCCTGTAGTTGCGGCCGCAGTGATATTACCGCCAGTAGCTTTGCCACAACTGATGGCTTTGAAAATTAACGACAGTAAAAAGTTGTCTAGTTCTCGCAGAAATCAGTTAGCACAGCAAATTGCTGGGCTGGCTTTGGACTGGAAAATTGGTTATGCTGCTACTGCGGAAATTGACAAGATCAATATTTTGCAAGCAACACTGTTAGCAATGAAGCGGGCTGTACTGAAGCTAAAGGTACAGCCTGAGCTTTGCCTGGTTGATGGCAATCAGATGGTAAAGGATTTGAATATACCGCAACAAACTATTGTCAATGGAGATGGGCGATCGCTCAACATTGCAGCTGCTAGTATTATGGCTAAAGTTTGGCGTGATGATCTGGTGCTGCGTTTAGCATCTAAGTATCCTATGTATGACATAGAATGTAATAAGGGTTATGGCAGCCCGCGACATTTGCTGGCTTTGCAAAAATACGGTCCATCACCCTTACATCGTCTCTCTTTTCGTCCATGTCAATTATCAGGGAATAGGGAACAGGTAACAGGGAACAGGTGACAGTGAAGAAGTTTTTACCAATTACCCATTACCAATTACCCATTACCAATTACCCATTACCAATCATTCAAAATTTAACAATCCCATTTCTGTATTATCACTAGCAATTTCTTTTGTTTGTGTTTGTGATATTACCCAATGGCGATAATCAGCGAGGAGGTGATGCAATAATCTTTGTTTAATGGTCAACAACACGCTTTTAAGTAAACTATTCCCTGTGGTTTCCAAAATCGACTTGGGAGTGAGGGAAAATGGATGAGGAATATCTACCAACACTTCTAGATCGGCTTTTCCTTGTAGCCTTGTGTCATTACCATTGTGGTAAGGTGATAAATACCCTTTTAAATTGAGAGCAAAACGTTGGTTGATATATTCAAAACCCCTGATTTCACAACCTACAGAACGTAAATAAATTGTTCCGTGGGCATCTGCCCAAACTCTCATATCTACAGTTGGTTGAATACTCAAGGACATAAAAGCCAAAGGACGCATTTTTAAACGAAATACTTCCTCTGATAACTGTTGAATCCTACTGTTATCAGCTAAAGTTTTCACCAGGCGTTGAGGCTGACGTAAGTAATGCTGAATGGGAATGGGCTGTTTGGGAACAGCAATTTCAACCGATTGAGAGGCAGTAAACTTCGTAGCCATGAGTAGATTAAAGCAATATGTTTTATTGTAATATTTTTTAATAAACTAGATTGATTTGCATAAAATCAAAAAATTTATTCATAATCATTCAAAAGAAGGCAGAATGTACGGATTTAGCTCTTTTTTACCCGTACAAGAATCAAGAGGCACGGAATAAGTATCTTTCCTGGCTTCTTGTCATCTAAGTACAAATCTAAAATCTGGGATCTCAAATCTAAAATCTAAAATTGTCATGAATAAATGTGAACCTCTGGCGATCGCATATTTAGGACCTCCTGGAACTTACTCAGAACAAGCTGCTTCTTTTTATCTCAACTGGCTAAAAAGCAATCAAGAGATAGAAGCTACCTTATCACCTTATCCTACCATTGCCAAATCATTACAAGCGATAGCTACAGAACAAGCTGATATAGCTGTTGTACCTGTAGAAAATTCCATAGAAGGCAGTGTCAGCATGACAATGGATAGCCTGTGGCAGTTAGAGAGCTTGCGAATAAAACTGGCTTTGGTTTTGCCCATTAATCATGCTTTAATTTCCTGTGCTGATAGTTTAGACAACATTGAGACTGTTTATTCTCATCCCCAGGCATTAGCACAATGTCAAGGATGGTTGGCCAAATTTCTGCCTAATGCCAATTTAATTGCTAGAAATTCTACCACCGAGGCACTGGAGGGACTGCCACAAGCACCGGAAACAGCAGCAATTTCTTCTCAGAGAGCCGCCCAACTTTATAATTTACCTATTCTCGCTAGTGCAATTAACGACTATCCCGAAAACTGTACACGCTTTTGGCTAGTGGCTAAAGAAAGTACGGAAAATAATGGTTTTAACCCTACTCACACATCCTTAGCTTTTAGTGTACCTGCAAATGTTCCTGGTGCATTAGTCAAAGCTTTAGAAGTATTTGCTCATCTAGGTATTAATCTGAGTAGAATTGAGTCTCGTCCTACTAAACGTTCTTTGGGAGAATATCTATTTTTCCTGGATATAGAAGCCGCAGTCACTTCACCTCTGATGGTATCAGCTTTAGCCGAGTTAAATAGTTGTACAGAAGTTTTAAAAATTTTCGGCAGTTATAGTGTTCTCACAGTTAACAGTGAATCAAAAAAATTTTAGATTTTGGATTGTATCCTACCTTCCGCACCCCCCGGTGTCACAATCGGTTTTTTCGTAATTTCATTACCACCAAATGTTGTATTTTGTACCAAAGATAATGAATATTGGTAGGCGATCGCCAATTCTAAACCCACATTCCGCACTTCAAAAAGTAGCATAAGTAAACTACATCCCACATTCCGCACCCTCAACTGTCACAGATCAAAAAAGCCATTAAAGTAGTACATAATAACTAAAACCGATTCAAAGATTAAGAGGGTTAATGAGAATTAATAGCATTAAAAGGGACATGGTCTGAGAAAGTGAAGCTTGGTAACAAAAACAAAAGAAAAAAATGAATTGATAACCAAATAAGAAATAATTGATGACAACAGAAATAGTAGAGGAAACTGTTGTGAAATTAAAACCTCAAGAAATAGAATTGAGGGGGCGACAAAGGAGTTAAAGAGGTTGCTGGATAAGGATCACAGCCCTCATACCCTGCTGATAAAATGGCATCTTATTGCGAACTAACGCCATCATCTCCAAGACCAATTCTTGACACTCATTCATAGAAACTATCCAACTAGAACCATACAAACCTATCCAAAAATCACTATGTCTTCTTCTAGTTCTTTGATGTTCACTCATCCGACAAACATAAGATTGTTGTCTTTGAGATTGAGTTTTTTTACCTTGTAACCATGCAGAAGTCATTGCTAAAGCAATCAATAAAATTATCCGCACAAGTCTATCAGGAGAAGCCTGAGAACCTTCTAAATTATAACCCCCAGTTTTACAATCTTTAAACATAGCCTCAATCCCAAAACGTTGGCTATATATTTTGATAGTTGTTGATATATCTGTGAGATTAGTTGATAAATACCAAGGTTCTAATTCTTGCTTACCGCGATACTTTCGTTTCCAATAAACGGCTAAATTACAACGACCAAAACCTTTCTCCTGTGTGAGATTAACATTTTCATAAAATCTCCGACCTCCCGGATAAATTGGAATTGTACTCAATGGTTGGAATTTTTGTCTTTTTTCTTGAAATGTGGTATCTTTTTTCTGTCTGAAGATATACTTCAAACCCTGACCTTGTAACCATTTTCTTAATTCAGCACCATGAAATTCCCTATCGCCAATAATGACTAATTGATAATTTTTCAATAACCTAATTACCGGACGTAATACTTTTTGTTGTTCCTGGAGGTTGACGAGACCATTCTTTTCTACCATCAAACTGCACCCTCTAGATAACTGCTTAATAACCTCACATTATTGTCAATAAGCACCAACTTTTTTCAGAGAGTCTATCATCTGTAACCCTTTGCCTGTCTTGGTTTCACTTTGCTTGTCGCCCCCTGAAGGTTTATGTCTACTGGTTTATACTTTGGCTCAACGTCAAATTAGAAATGCTCTGAAAGAGTCTAAATCAACAATTAAAAATCAATTAGGTAAAGCAACTGACCGCCCTACTTTACGCTGGATTTTTCAATGCTTTCAATGTATTCATTTGGTTATACTCAATCAGGAAGAACATATTTCTAATTGGAATCAGGACAGAGATTTTATCTTGCGCCTTTTACCAGATGATTGCTTACGTTACTATCAATTAGTCACCTAATTATTATCTATACCAATTGAATTTCTATGAGTGAAAATGAGCTAATATCTTTGATGTATAGCTCCATTTTACTATGTCTATAATTTCGTTTTTATCCTGGAAATATTAGTCTTGTTTATGATTTTTATCTTGAATATCTTCTTTTCTTTATCTGTTAACCTCTCCAGGTGGTGTTCATTCTTATTGCTTCTTATTGAGAATAGGTTTTGATGCTATTTTTGGTGATTTACTGTTTCTCAAATGCCTTTTTTCACTTTATATGTCTGTTTTTATGCTAACTTTGATTTTTCATCTCCGTAATTTCCCTCTGGGACAGTTTGGGGTGCGGAATGTGGGTTGCAAGCAATCGAAGAGGATAAAATCAATGCCTATATTTGCATTTGGGACTAAAAACATGAGAGAAAAGGCGTGAAATATATCATAAAAAAGCACTCGTCAATGCTTGCCCACGCCCAGGAGCTAGTCTACACCCTATCTGAATTGATGCCTACCCGTTAAAGAACTACCATATAGCAATCCGATTTGAGTTATGAACAAATAGTACAAGTGATTTGGTAAGGTTAGGATACTTAAAGTCTTAATCTAGTTCGATTTACGTCAATAGTAACTATGATCTAATCGTTCTATAATCATTTAGGATTGCTATATATTGTCCCATCACCTCAGCCGGAAGTTGAGGAAGTGTTTGCAGTTCACCAAACAACTGTAGAGTTTTACCACGAAGTTCAGACTCGTTCGGAGTTTAAACGTTATTGTGAATGGTATTACACAACCGCAGCCGAAAACCGTAGAGATTTAGAAAAAATGCGCGGCGAACTCAATATTATGGGGTGGTTTTTTCGCCGCTAAAAGAGGAATGAAAGATATATTGCTTCTCAGCGTTCAGAGTCGAGAATACAGAAGTCAGAAAAATCAGGAATTTTGAGTCAAATTTCATGCTTTTTATCAAAAATAGTCGTTTTGCTTGGTGATTTAACAATTATTCTCACTCCTGACTCCTGACTCCTGACTCCTATTTAAATTACCTCTAACTCATTCTCTCGTAAATGAGCTTTAAATTTTTTGCTAAACTGAACTAAAATTGGCAGGTTAGCACTGACAGGTCTGCCTTGCCATTGAGTAACAATAGCAGAAATTTCGCCTTCTGATCCTTTGAGGTCAAAACTCTGACCCCGATGCTCAGGATGATGATAAACTACTACCGACTCTTTTACACGAACGCGATCGCCAATATTCATAGTATTATTTATACCTGATTTTTCTTGATTATTGAATTGATTGACTTGGTTGATTTTACCATATCTTGACATTCAAGAAATATAGCTTATTGGCGCTGGGGGCAGAATTGTTGTAATTCTGGGGGAAGTTGCTGACACAACCGCCCAAAAGACTGGGGTTGAAGTTGCCACCAAGCAAATAAACCTAAACTTGTACCTCCAAGCAACAAAGCTAAAAATCCGCCTAAAACTAAGACCAGTTTACCCCGATTTACTGCTTTAACAGGAGTAGAAACTGATTCTTCACTGAGATTCAAATCCATTAAAGCTAGGGAACTCTCTGCTAAATAATCTACTGCTGGTGCTTGCGCTTCAAAAGTTTCTGTTTCTGTGCTTGTGATTCCTAATTCCTCTGTTTCTGATGTTTCTAATACTATTGGTACAGGTGTAACAGGTACTAAATGGGCTTGGGAAGTACGGACAACCGTAAGAACAATAGATGTATTATCTTGACCGTTTTTTTCATTTGCCAATTTTACCCAGTTACGTGCTGCATCTTCCACTGTCAGTTTACCTGTTAACAGGGGAATTACATAATTCTGCCAAGATTTTTCTACCCAATCATGATCACTTAAACCATCGGAACATAATAATAAAATCCCGTCTTCTTCCAAAATAAAGCGTTTGATGGCAAATTGTAGAGATTCGGCTTCTTTTGTTCCTAATGCTTGGGTGAGTGCATGGGCGTTAGCTGTTGTGATTGCTTGACGATACAAACTTTGACCAAAACACACTTTTCTGGTTGCCATATCATCATCTATGGTTAGTAGTTGGCAATAGCTGGGAGTGATCCAATAAGCACGACTATCACCAACATTAGCTATATAAAGTTCATGAGTATTTTCTGATTCCCGTCCTGTATTGGTGACTATACGTTGCGGTAATTGTATGGCCATGACTAAAGTGGTGGCCATGCGTTCTCTACCTTGGCGGTTTTGTTCGTCATTGCGTGACCATATCATATTATTTACCACCCGCAAACTAGCCGCTAGTTGTTGGTGCAACAAGTCTGGGGGAACAATTTCTGTTTTTTCGGCTACATCTTGTAACCAAGCACGGATTTGTAATTTTAAGGACTGAACTGCTAGTTGACTAGCAACTTCGCCGCCTTCATGGCCTCCAATGCCATCACAAATTATTGCTAAATGTTGGCTTAAATAGTTATCTAAATCACCTGGGTTACAGGGGTAGCAACTATCCTCATTGTGTTTCATCACCGGACCTGCATCTGTAAACCCAGCGACTTTCACCATCAATGGTAATTCTGCTGCTGATGCTAGTAATAATTGATTAAGTTGATGGCTAATAGTAGTAAAATCTACTTCACCTTGGCACATCTGCTGGATGATATTACTTAAACCAGGAGCTATTTCGGCTTTTGCTACCAGTACCCATGAGTGCCAAGATTGCCCCAAGTGCTGCAAGGTAAGTGTTTCTGTTGTTTGGTATAGTTCTAGTAATTTGATACACCAACCTTGAACGAGTATGTTATTTGGTGATAGTAAACTTGCAGCTACTCCCACTTCTGATAAGGGTTTCCACAGTTGGAGAATTTGCCATAGCCAGTATAATTGCCTAACTGCTTTTGCTTCTTCCCACACTTTGGTAATGATGGGATAGAGATTTCCTTTTGTATCTATAGGTGCATTTTCTAACAAGAGAATATCATTTGTGTCTTCTGTGTCTTCGGTTGTAGAAGTTGTAAATCCGTAGGGTTGGGGGATGTGTAACCGTTCTGGATATAATTTCAGGTAGGGGATAACTGCCGGGGTCCGTTCTGATGGTATCTCTGGTGGTTTTCCTGGTTGGGTATCTAGCCAAATTTGCTGTGTAATTACCTCATATCTGTCGGCAATTTTTGTTTCTGGGGGTATGCTGGCGGCATTTGTGCCGATCGCCCACAGATAGCGGTAAACTAATGGTGTTTGACAAGTTTTACAAATGCGATCGCCTAGATTATTAATCGGTTGTTCACAGTCGGGATTGATACAATGAATAGTCCGGTTAGTAGAATTCATAAATGTATAAAGTAAGGAGTCAGGAGTCAGGAGTCAGGAGTCAGGAGTCAGGAGTCAGGAGGAAGAAGAACTAATTTTTGTATTTTGAACTCTGCACCCTACACTGAGTCGGGAGAATAGTTAGATCAGAAATTATAAATATTTAAGAACTTAACAAAAAGATTAAGCATAATACTCAAAGTTTGATTTATGCTACATATTCTATTTTTGAGCTTGAGTTGTGAGTGTATAAATTATAAAGAAATTCAGGTGAATTTAGATGAACTTGGGATGTTAATTACTAGAATAGCAATCAACTATGTTTGTATGCTCCTGTTGATAGGTTTGTACTTTAACAATATCTTTGTCATTTTCCCGTAGGTTGGGTTTACCGTGTGGAAACCCAACGTAAACTCAACGTATTTGTTGGGTTTCGTTCCTCAACCCAACCTACAAATCAAGATATTTTTGATTTTGGCGAAGGTATTGACTTTAAATCAAAAATTTCTTTCCGTAAATAGTGATGGTCTAAATGTAGTTAATCACAAAATAATATTGGGGTTAAATTTTTTGTTTTTATTGTCTGGGATGGCGTTATGCCAACTTTTACCTTAATCTGGCTGTTAGCAGGTATAGTTCTGTGTTTGATGGAACTTTTTTTACCAACAGCCTTTGTGCAATTTATGATGGGAGTTAGTGCCTTTGCGGTGGCGCTACTTTCTTATTTGGGTTTGAGCAGTTTATGGCTGCAAGTTGTTCTTTGGCTGTTACTTTCCACCGTTTTAGTTGTGTTTTCCCGCAGGTTTTTACAACCACCAACACGCAAATCAAAAATCTCTGATGCGGTGATTGGCGAAACTTTAACAGAAATTTTACCAGGTCAGGCGGGACGGGTGCTATATGAAGGTAATTCCTGGCGGGCTAGATGCGATGATCACAACCTCAGTTTAGCACCAGGGCAAAAAGTTTATGTCGTAAGTAGAGAAGGTACGACTTTAATTGTGATGCCAGAAAATATTTTATGACAGGTGACAGGTGCTACGCCACGGTGACAGGTGACAGATAAGAGTTTTCAAAGCATCGTATTTTCGGAGATTTATAAAAATGGGTCAGTTTTTATTGTTACTTGCTTTGGCTTTTGGGGGCGGTACTGTTGTCCTCAAATCAATTAGAGTGATTAATCAAGGTGATGAAGCTTTGGTGGAAACTTTGGGTAGTTATAAGAAAAAGCTTGGTCCGGGCTTAAATATGATTAATCCTTTTTTTGATAACATTGTTTATAAGCAAACGATTCGGGAAAAGGTTTTAGATATTCCTCCTCAGCAATGTATCACCCGTGACAATGTTTCCATTACTGTTGATGCGGTGGTGTATTGGCGGATCGTGGATATGGAGAAAGCTTACTATAAAGTAGAAAATCTCCAGTCAGCGATGGTTAATTTGGTTTTAACTCAAATTCGCTCGGAAATGGGACAATTAGAGTTAGATCAGACTTTTACCGCTAGAACTCAAATTAATGAAATTCTGCTGAGAGATTTAGATATTGCTACTGATCCTTGGGGTGTAAAAGTTACACGGGTGGAATTGAGAGATATTATTCCATCTAAGGCTGTGCAAGAGTCTATGGAATTGCAAATGTCCGCAGAAAGACGGAAACGGGCAGCAATTTTAACATCTGAAGGTGATAGAGAAGCGGCGGTGAATAGTGCTAGAGGTAAAGCGGATGCTCAAATTTTGGATGCGGAAGCGCGACAAAAGGCGATAATTTTACAAGCGGAAGCGGAACAAAAGGCGCTGGTTTTAAAAGCGCAAGCGGAAAGACAGCAGCAGGTTTTGAAAGCACAGGCGATCGCGGAGTCAGCAGAAATTATAGCTCAAAGGATGCAAACTAACCCAGATGCACACAAAGCTTTAGAAGTTCTCTTTGCACTAGGTTATTTAGATATGGGTACAACTATTGGTAAAAGTGATAGTAGCAAGGTGGTGTTTATGGACCCCCGCACCATACCTGCTACTTTAGAAGGTATTCGTTCTATTGTCTCTGATATTCCCAATGGTTCTCATTCTTTGTTGGAGAATAGAGACTAGGTTATTATCTCATCTTGTGGGGTAGGCATCCTGCCTGCCCTGTATAATTAGCGGGCAAGATGCCCGCACCACAAGAAACACTTGTATATTTTTTTATTTGTCAGTCCCTTAATAAAAACTCTTACCTGTCACCTGTCACCGTGGCGTAGCACCTGTCACCTGTCACATACTTCCTGACAATTATTACACAATCCGAAAAACTCTAGGGTGTGGTAAAATACTTTAAATTTATGGCTGGTTTGTAACTCGTTTTCTAGTTCATGGACTGGACATTGATGGATAGGTATGGAAATACCACATTGTAAACAGGTGAGGTGATGTTTATCTTGTTGAGTTAAACTATACAAAGCCTCACCATTAGATAAAGTTCTCACCTGTACTTTACCTTCGAGTTTCAAAGCTTCTAGAGAACGGTAAACTGTGGCTAAACCCATGCTTTGACTACGGTTACGTAGTTCTATGTATATGTCTTGTGCGGAAATTCCTTGTTTGATGTTTTTTAATAGGTTTAAAATTCGCTCTTGACTGCGGGTACGTATAGCTTTCATAGTAATTTGGGATTTTAGATTTAGGGTTGAGAATAATAAAAATTTTGTATCTTATGTGACTATTTTAAGTTACCATATCTGATATGAGGTTTTTTGATTGGCTAACTGATAAATGAACTTTAACCAGTCTGTGATATTGTGACAACGGACAGCGACGAGGACATCAGCTGATGGTAAAAAACTCAGACCATAAAAGAATTTTAGCTCTGTCACCTGTCACCTGTTCCCTGTCACCTACTATATTTTCACTCAGTTGGAACATAAAAGTTATAGGATAGCGATCGCACCATTCAGCAAAAGTTACCCCCCTCATGCAAAGGAAGTATTTAGCTAAAATTTTCGTGACTCTTCGGCCTTCTGTTTTAGATCCTGCTGGTGTAGCCGTACAAACTAGCTTAAAACAAATGGGACATGAAACCGTTGAACAAGTCAGAATTGGTAAATATATTGAATTAACCACTATTGCACCAGATGAAGCTACAGCAAATCAAGATGTGAAAAATATGTGTGAGGAACTGTTAGCAAATATTGTGATAGAAAATTATCGTTTTGATTTGATTGAAGTAGAATCTCAAACTGGTGTTTTTTAGGTAATGGGTAATTGGTAATGGGTAATTGGTAATTGGTAAAAACTTCTTTACTGTCACCTGTCACCTGTCACCTGTCACCTGTCACCTGTCACCTGTCACCTGTCACCTGTCACCTGTCACCTGTCACCTATTCCCTATTCCCTATTCCCTTATTTATGAAATTCGGTGTTTTAGTTTTTCCTGGTTCTAATTGTGACCGTGATTCCGCGTATGTGACTAGAGACTTAGTCGGACAACCAACGCGGATGGTTTGGCATCAAGAGACTGATATTAGTGATATAGATGTAATTATAGTCCCTGGGGGCTTTAGTTACGGTGATTATTTGCGTTGTGGGGCGATCGCTCGTTTTTCTCCTGTGATGCGGGAAGTGGTTAATCATGCACAACAAGGTAAATTTGTCATCGGTATTTGTAATGGTTTTCAGGTATTAACAGAGGCTGGTTTGTTACCTGGTGCATTGACGAGAAATGAGAACTTGCATTTTATTTGCGATCGCTCTCCGTTGAAAGTTGAGCGTAATAATTTACCTTGGACTCAGAATTATACTCAAGATGAAGTAATTAATTTACCTATCGCCCACGGAGAAGGGCGATTTTACGCAGATAAAGACACTTTAGCAGCAATTGAAGATAACGGACAAGTGGTATTTCGTTATCACGGAGAAAACCCCAACGGATCATTAAATAACATTGCAGGGATTTGCAATTTGCAAGGTAATGTGTTAGGAATGATGCCACATCCTGAACGCGCAGCAGATGCAGTATTAGGTAATACTGATGGTTTGCAATTATTTACGGGTTTGTTAGGTAAAGTTGCAGCGTTAGTATAGTCATATAATAGATCCCGGACTTCTTAAAGAAGTCCGGGATCTGATGTTTGCAGATTTTTTCCTATTTCATTATTTTTACGTATTGACTTGTTAAGTTTTAAAGATTTAATATAAAGGGTGTTGTAATATTAACAACCACAAGTAAAGGTGCAAATGAATAAAATAGCAATAAATCCAGACTTAGCAAATGTAGATTACACTGATTTATTAGATAAAATTATTCAAGTTTTACAAAATAAGCAAATATTTACAATTTCTGCTGATAATAAAAGAGTCAAGGTAGATATGAATGAAGTAGTTAATGAAGTTATTAAGTTAACTCCTCATAACCCATTAGGAAACGAAAGGATATTACGTTCAGCAACTTTGAATTTTATTCCTGGTACTGAAGATTTATTCAGAGAGAAAATTAAACAGATTGTAGTTTATATTCAATCTCATCTACAAAGAGAAATTACCACAAAAACTGGTGATCATCAAATAGATAGAGTTACATTTATTAAAACCTTAATCTCAGATTTACAGACATTTAAAGGAGAATATAAAAAACATGAAAAAACCCAAGAAATTCTTTTAGACTTCACCTATCCATTTAAAGAAGCGAAAGATTTACAAAAACAGAGATTAACAATTAAAAAAGACGAAAGAAACAAAAACAAACAACTACTAAAAGCGCATAAAGTCAAAATTCACATAGATAAACCACGTGATTTTAACGCTACCTTATTAACAGGGATAAACAATTATCTTGATATCACATTTGCAGATGCTAACACAGAAGATCGAGAAGACTTAGAATATATAATTGAGAACTTGGAGAAAAACACCAACTCAGACATTTACAGTTTACAAAACCTCGTCAACCAAGAAACATTAGGAAAACTGAAAAAACTAGCTAAAATTAGATATTTAGAATATTTATTAGAACAAATTGACGACAAAAATCAAGGTAAAATCTACTTAGAAGATTTAATCAGAAGACTGAAACTATTAGAAGATTACATTAACGATAGTAACAAAGCAGATGGAGAATATCAAGTTAACTATGGGGGAATATCGGTTAATTATCAAACCATGTTTTCCCGCAGTGAAGCTTATGATATACTACCAATAATTCCCATTATTGAAGGTTATCTAGGAGAAGCAGAAAATCCTCATAGAGAAGATATAGAATTTACCTTTGGGTTAAAGTTAAAATTAAATGGTAAAGTGCAAACTGATGGAGGAAAAACAGCTTTTGACTATCACCTCAACCTGTTAGATCCAGATAGTGATTATCATAAAAAAGAACTTGCAAACGAATCAACAAAATTCACATTTGTCAATAAAATCTTGAAAATCGGATTTTTATATTATTTCATCTTTGCATCACGGCCAAATCTTGCAAGTGATTTAGAATATAATCCCATAGAGACATTAGAAAAAAACGTCTTACCCATATTGAGAGGTAATGACGAAGAAGCAAAACGGAAACTCTTTAAAAGTTGGATTGAAGGATTTAAAAAATTAAACGTTGCAGAAAAAATCAAAACCTTAAAAAACAGTCTCACCAGTTTAATCAAACATAAAACACCATTTCCGGTGAGAAATTATCCTGTACATATTTCTGTGAAAAACAGCATTTTAGAAACCGACATCGACACCATCAACGAAAGACAAACCATATTTAAAGAAGCGTTGCGGAGAAATTTTAAAGACTGTTTAAAATACATTAACTTAGGAAACGCAACCACACAAGACAACTTACTGATCACCCTTCCTGGAAATATCAGTATTAGTGAAATTCAGTTTTTAGAGACAGAAGAAAAAGAAACCTTTGATATGAAATATGATCTGACTCCAGGAGTAGGAGTTTTACCTGTCATATTTTTAGCAATGAAAGAAGGGGGTAATTTTTATCATAAACACTTACAACATCGTAACTTATTAGTATTTCCCCATCGTTCAGAAAATGATAAACTAGAAGAACATCAAGAATTTATTTACAAAATCACCTATAGTTTACTTGCGTATCTTTGTCTTCATGTCATCTTAGAAAAACAGAGTAAAACTTTTCTTCCTTTATTTAGAATACACCTCAACGATAAAACCGATAATGCACCAATAGAGAAATTTATTCTTGCTTTAACTAAGGTATTATCTCATTTATTTAACGACGGATACCGTAGTAATGAACAGGGAATAGTCATTACTAAAACTAGCAATTTAAAATTTACAATTCCTAATTCTCTCAGTTCATTATATTCTGTATTTCCCAAAAAATTTACCTTTGCACCAACTGATAAATTTACATTTCAGGAACTTAAAAAACTTGCGATCATCGTTGTTTCCAGTCGAGAAAGTGACAGTCGGTGGAATATCAAAGATAAAAAAGCTAACTTAATGGGTGAAATTATCACCTTAGAAACAGAAAACAAAACCGCAAGAGTGCAACTATTTAAAACCTTCTCAGAAAACTACGACGATCATCAAAAAATGTTTGAATATCCTACGGTTGTAGTTGATAATGTAGATAAACTTTACCAAAGAGGTTACAGACACTTTATTTATATCGCAAAAGTTCCTTACAGTAGTACATTACATATTACCCAAGTAGATAAAAAAGAAGAATTGTTTTTCATGTCAGAGAATGTGATTAAATCATTAAAAAAAGAAAGACATGACATCAAAATTTATCCGATGTTTTTTGAAAAATACTATGCGGTAAAATTGGAAACTCCCCAAGCTACATCTTTATATATTCAGGATACCTTAGAACTTACCAATTTAGTGGAGGATAGCAATAAACAATCTGTGATTTTCTTCAATTTATTTAATGGTTTAAAAGTTGCAGATGATGTTAACTATCATGGAGTCATGTCTTATGCGACTTTGTTAAATATTTATGAGGGAATTTTAGATGATAAGGATATCAAGGAAGGTTTAATTTATGATGATAGTCAGTTAAAAAATGAAATCTTGCAATGTTTAACTTTGTTCCATTTTTCCCGTTATGAAAAATCAGGTAAATTACAATTAAAGTTAGATCCCTATCAGAATTTAATCGGGGATGAGTCAGTTAGTAAATCTGCAATGTTTTCACATATTAGAGGTAAGGGAGAGTTTAATTCTCTCGCGTTTTTAACGTATGTTAAATCAATTTTATTAGGTAAGGAATGAAAATTAAAATTTCTCTTTCTTTGCGTCTACCCTGCGGGATGCGCGAAAGTTTTATTATAAAAACGAACCGCAGAGACGCATAAATCGCAGAGAGAAGAGGTTTTTTAGGGTTTTTATAAGGTGTGAAATATGACTGCAAAAATAGCGGATGATTTGGGAAGGTTGTTTGAGGTTGGTTTTAATATTGGGATTTTATCTTATATCCATAAAAATAATATCAAAAATCATTTTGGTAATTTATATAGTCAGGATTTGCAAAATCTCAGGTTTGCGGAAATTAAGAAGACTATTGTTAAGAAAGTTATTGGTAAATTAGAACGAGAAATAGCGGAAACTTGGTGTCAGTTTTTTGTACAAAAGGGTTTTTTGTGTGGTTTAAATTTCTTTCGGGAGTATCTTAAATCTCTGGGATGTCGTGAGAAAACAAACTTGCAATATTTGGAGGTGATCTATTTTCAATGTCGCTTTAATGGTGAAAATAGTATTGGTACTCATGAAGTTGATGAAACACAATGGTTTAAAAATGTTCTGTCGCAGTTTGAAAATCTCAATGTAAATTATGGGAATATTCAAAATTATAAACAACGCGGTGATTTTCTCAACGCTGATAGTTTGATGTTGTTGAAATATAGGAATAATTACCGGGTTTTATGTCTTGATTTATCGGTGTTTTCTATTCACACTGATGATGATTTACAAAATATTGATTATGTGGAAATTATTAGAGGTTTATTATTACGAGATATCAATTATTTACGTTCTAAAAGTGTGTTTTCTAAGTTGCGTATTGATACGGAATCTCTGGGTTTAGATTTTTCTCCCGGTTTAAAGGAATATTTCACCGCTTTTAAATCTAAGGATAAGGAAAGTGCTAAATTAATTCAAGCGGGTAGTTATATTTATAGTTTCTGTCAGTTTTTACAAGAAAATTCTCTTCTTCCTCATATTTCTAAGTTGGTTTGTAATGCAGTGGGATATAGCGATCGCTCTTTTAATACTATTTCTATTCCGGGAAATAATCTAGAACTTTTTCACACCTGTTATCAAATTTATCAAAAACATGATAAAAAGGAAGAAATAACCGACGCACGTTATCGCGTTTTACAAAATATTCAAGTTAACGCACATCGCAGTTTTCAACAAGGTAGAAATCTGGTTGACTCTCTCCTCAACATTACCCCCAATACCATCAATATTTTACCACGTCATACAGAAACGATTACCGACTTTTATAACTCTGTTTCTCCCGTACCATCTGAGTTAATTTCTAGTTTAAGTTTAACCGGAAATCCCAATTTTAGACAAGCGCACAACCAACTAATTAAAAGATATCTGCTTTCAGAAAATACCTACATCTTCCTAACAGGAAATCCCGGAATCGGAAAAACTACTGCTATTGTTGATTTTCTGACTCAATATCAAAATGATGGTTTCCTTTTATTATACGTCAGTCCCCGGAAACAAGTCAATCTTGATATCATTGAAAAATTCAAAGATCGCAAAACTGGAAGATTAGTAAATGAGCAAATTTTTGCTATCAATACTCACAGTAATTTGATTCAAGATAATGGTGGTAAACTCTCGGTTGCTTATACATCAAACCAATATCAAGAAGATTTTACTTTAGGAAATGTGCATTTTCTCAACAGTGAAAATATTGAGAGAAAATCACAACGTCAAGATAGACTGCAACAAATTACAGATGATACTTTTCAAGATACAGGAACAAAAAATAAAGGAGTTTTACAGAGTATTTGTGAAGGTTTATATTACCTCATCAAATATCAAAAATCTAATCAAATTATTGCAACCGCTTCTACCCAGTCTTTGAAAAAAACTGATTATGGTGATACTTTAAAACATTTAGAAAAAATCTTTCAAGACGCATACAGTACCAGAGAAAATAAAGTCTTTCCTGAAAAGATGCGAAATATATCCCGCAGAATTAAACATCTATTTATTATGATAGATGAAATTACCGGAGATGAGGGAGGAGTGGAATTTTTAGAAGGTATTAAAAAAATGGTGAAAACCTATCAGTTAACCAAACCGGAAAATGGTTTTAATACTAAAATTATTGTCGCGGATGCTTCTATTGTGGATAAAAATGTCATTTGTCAACATTTAGAAGACACTTCTCCCGAACCGAATAAGGTGTATTTTAGAACCGCATCTGCAAATATTCAACCTTTATCTGTAGAAAGTTTCACTTTTAAAGGTTCACCCGCTATCATTATTAATACTAACACCTATCCTGCAAAAAATTTAACTATAAATTATCAAATCATCATAGAATCTTGTCGTTTTACTAATAGAGTTAAATTAAAAGATAAATCGGATTTAGAAAAAATATCCCAGGAAGAAATTTTTAAAGATATCAAAAATCTCTTTGAAAAACCCGATGTAGAACAATTTATAGTTTACATCCAAAATAAACCCAAATTATCAGAACTTATAGATAAAATTCAATCAGAGTTAGGAAGAGATAAATTTGTCAAAAATACCCACTTCCTAGAAATACACGCGAATATTTCAGAAGCGGAAAAACAAGAAATTAAAAAACATCAAGAAAACGTCAAAGTTGTATTTATGACTGCTTCTGGTAGTCGCGGTTTATCCTTCCCCAAAGCGAAACATATATTAGTCGAAATTCCTAAATTTGAAATTGAAAAAAACCTGATGGAAATAATTCAGGTTATTTACCGAGGACGGGGAAATGATATCATAGATAATCAAGATAAATACCTGACATTTTATTTAGCTGAACGTTCAGTTTATTATCAAGATGATCCAGAAATATCTATTAAAGAAAACTCTCTAAATTTATTAAATCTCCTCTTAATTCTCAAAGCATCTATCATGACTAGGATTCAAGGTTATGGTAATATCGGAAGGAAGAATTATTTACTTATCCCCATCGGTGGAAAATCAGTTTTTGCTGCGGGAGATACCTTTTCTAGTAAAATTGAAAATCTCATTACCCAACTGAAAAAAGAATATAACCGTAATAAAAGTCATACTTCCTTAAAAGACGCATACACAAAACTGGAATTATTAATGGGTGACGGTGATTTTATCGTTGCTAAAAATACGGAAGAGAGTTATTTAAAGATTAGGGAAAATTTTAATAATACATTTTTAGAAGTTGCGAAAACTTTTGATCGGTTATTAGATTTTACACCTTTAGAACTAGGTTATATTAGTGGAGGATTATTAATTGTACCCTGTCAAAATATCCAAGAATCTTACCAAATGCGTTTTTTAGATGTTCAAAACTATGCAAATAGAGAATTATGGAATAATTTAAAAAGCATTAGTAAAAATCAAATCTATCCCGAAAGTCTCACTTTTGCGGTAAAAGATGCAATAGAATTAGTAGAAAAGTTAATCAATGCACCGGAAAAAACTCAGAATTATATTCAAAAAAGTCAACATACAGATCAATATTATGCTTTACCACTATTTGCATTTATTAGTGGTGAAGTGATGAAAGAATATTTTTCAAGTAAACTAGAAGAACCGGAAGATCAACGTTTTAAAGATATCCTATCTATATATATTCGTTCTTTGTATCCGGTGGGTAATATTTTACCGATAGGACATAATTATAAAGAATTTCCTTTTGTGGTATTTAGAAGTTATAGTTTGGAGGAAATGAGAAATAAATTGTTTACAGAAAAATATTTGTTAAATTCTCAGGAATTAAATGTTATTAATTTAATTCTTTCTCAAAATTAAAATTAGTGGTTAGATCCCCGACTTCTCCAAGAAATCGGGGATCCTATTAGGATTTTGGATTTTGGATTTTGGATTTTAGATTTTAGATTGATTAAAGATTGATTATAATTTGTGCGATCGCTATTTTTAACCAACCTATATTTAAAGCTATAATTTAATCATTTCCATTTCCTAAATTCTTCGCACACACATCAACCAACTCGCAAACATCACAACCAGGAGAACGTGCTTTACAAACTGTACGACCATGATATATTAATCTAATAGACCAATTTTCCCAATCTGGTTGAGGTAATAATTTCATTAAATCTTTTTCAATATTAATAGGTTCAGTATTTTTTGTTAACCCCAATCTTTGACTTAACCGCTTCACATGAGTATCTACTGTCACGCCTGCATTAATACCATAAGCGTGCGCTAAAACCACATTTGCAGTTTTTCTCGCAACTCCGGGAAGTTTTAATAATTCTTCCATTTTATTGGGAACAACTGAGTTAAAATCTTCAACTATCATCCGACAAGCAGCTTTAATATTTTTCGCTTTATTGCGATAAAAACCCGTGGAACGAACTAATTCTTCTAATTCTAAAATATCCGCATTTGCTAAACTTTCTGCATCAGGAAACCGACTAAATAAAGCTGGAGTAACTTTATTCACTCGTTCATCTGTGCATTGTGCAGAAAGAATTGTTGCTACTAATAATTGTACCGGAGTTTCATAATTTAAAGAACAAGTCGCATCAGGATAAAGACGATGGAGACGGGAGAGAATTTCTAAAGCGCGTTGCTTTTTGGATAATTTGGATAAATTTTTAGTAGTCACATCAATAATATTTGAATTTATTTTATTTGAAAATTAACTTATTTCTCGTTCCCATACTCTGTATGGGAATGAATTGTATAAGACTCTGCCTTTTTTGTCAAATAGAGGTAAAACCTCTAGATCACATTCCCAGTCTGAGACTGGGAACGAGATCATTTGCTTACAAGTTCTGGAATATTTGTTGCACAAATTCTAGTTGCAGAGTTTCTTTGAAAATCAAGAAAATACCTAATCCTAAAAGTAGGACTAAACCTGTTTGCATGACACCTTCTTGAATTTTGGCTGGTAAGGGTTTACCAAGTAAACCTTCAATCAAAAGAAAAGCTAATTGTCCACCATCTAAAGCAGGGAGAGGTAAAATATTGATGATGGCTAAATTAATACTAATTATTGCCGCAAAAGATAGCAAATTTGCACTATTATCTGCTGCTAATTTAGCACCAATTTTCACAATATTCACAGGTCCTGAAACCTGACTAGCTGTTTGTTGAAAATTAGTTATTAGCTGTCCAAATCCTTTGATTGTACCAATAAATAACTGTTGAAATCTATCAGCAGCAACGGTAAAAATTTCTATAGGATTTTGGGGACGACGATAAACAGCTTGTCCATTTGGTCCTAATTCAATTCCCACTAAACCTTTACCATCAGCACTTTCTGTAGGGGTTAATTTCAAAGGTATTTCTTGATTTTGACGCTGAATTTTGAGGTTAAGTTGCTGATTTGGATGGGTTTGAATTTCTTTGGTCAGCAATAAGGTAGAATCTTTACTAGCAGTTAGTTCCTGACCATTGACGCTAAGAACAATATCACCTGCGCGAATACCAGCTTGGTAAGCTATTGATTGTTCATTAACAGGTTTAACAAGTACACCAGGTTGATATTGAAATTCTTGGGGAATACCAACAATACCTATTTGCAAAGCGAGAACAAAATAAGCAAATATTAAGTTTGCTATCACACCGGCGCTAATGACGATCGCCCGATCTAAAATAGGACGATTCCGCAATAAGTTGGGATCATTGGGGGGAATTTCGCTATCTGGATCATCGTCGGGAAAACCAACAAAACCACCCAAGGGGAAAGCGCGGATGGTGTATTCTGTTTGTGATCCTTGGTATTTTAAGAGGGTGGGACCAAAACCCAAAGAAAAGCGGTTAGCGTAGATACCTTGAGAACGTGCGGCTATAAAATGTCCTAACTCGTGTACTAAGATCAAAATTGCCAAGACGGCGATCGCTGCTAAAACTGACATAGAGCAAATTTAGTGAAAATATTGAGATATATATCTTTATTGTAGTTTGGGAATGGACTCAGAAACAAAGTCTAGTGTTATTTCTTGTCAATTGCTAATAAAAGTGCAAATTATGGCAATTTTGCCAATTTCCAAATTTTAAACCCAAATTTTTCAGAATCAGGATGTCTAGGATTTAAGAATTTACAGGATAATTCATTTATTTTTCATCCTCCCAAATTGTATAATTTTCTGCAAATACATCCTCCCAAGTTAAAGCAGTAATTTCTGGTTTTTTACCCATTTCATCCCTAGCATCTTGTTTAGCAGATGTAAAACATTTATCCCAAATAGATTCTAAAAACTCTCGATTAAGACTAGGCATTTCTTCTTGACTATCAGCAATTTCTCTTCTTGCTGAACGAATGGAAATTACCCAACTAGCACTACGTTTTTCAGGTTGACATTTCCATTTAATTATATGTAACATCAATCGAGTTAATTGACTAATAACTGCTCTTTTTTCTGATCTTCCCATTGACTCTGCTAAACTCTCTAAAATCTGATCAACTTCTGCCATTTTTCCCTCCTTTAGCAATTCCTTTGCTTTTTTCACTGCTAAGTATGGTGATTGAAATACCAGTTCATCCCATGTTAATGTCATAATTAAAATTCCTCTATTTTATCAATTACATTTCATTAAATTACTCAACCCAATTTTCTAATAATAAATCAGGGATGCGAGAAAATTCGCGGATATTGTTAGTAACTAGGGTGACACCTAAACTTATTGCATGGGCAGCAATTAACATATCCATTTGTCCAATAACAAGACCTTTACTTTCTAAATCACTTCTGATAACTCCATAAATTACGGCTGCATCTTGACTAAATTCTACAATTTCCAAAGGTAGTAAAAACTGAATTAAAGCATTTTTATTTTTTCTTTTTGCTGACTTTTATAAACACCCTATTCTAATTCAGCAACGGTAATTGAAGAAATGCCAATATCAGAAATTGACAAAGTTTTAAATTTTGATATTACTTTTTCTGTCTTTTGCTTAATCAGATAAATACAGATGTTAGTATCCAGAATATATTGCATTTAAAATTCCTCTCTTTGAGAGATAGGAAGTTGATCTCTATTGTTCATGAAATCATCGGAAAATTGATCTAAACTATCAATTAAAGTTTGCCAAGGGTTATCTTTACTAATCAGAATAATTGCATTACCAATTTTTTTGATATAAACTTCTGTTCCTGTCATTTGAAAATCTGGTGGTAATATCACTGTTTGATGAGTACCATCACTGCTAAGTCTAGCTGTATTCATGATATATGGCCTTTAGGTTAGTTGTTTATTCTTTGATTATAGCTAATAATTGTCAGAATCAGGATGTACAGGATGTTTGTTAAGATTCATCTACATTTTCAGAAGTTGCGCTAATTTCAATTTTCCAGAATATCAAAATCAAATATAATCCTGTTAATCCTTTAATCCTGGTTATCCTGATTCAGACAAAAAAATACTACTCATAATGCGTCCACATTCGTAAAACTTTGATAGTATTTTCATCTTCAATCACTTCATATACTAAACGATGTTGAATATTAATTCTTCGTGAATACGCACCTTCTAAATTTCCTACTAACTTTTCATAAGGTGGAGGATTTTGAAAAGGGTTAATAGCAATAATATCAAGTAAAGTTTGCGCTTTATCTTTCAAATTACTTGCTGCTAATTTTTTAGCATCTTTCTGAGCTTGTTTAGTATAAACTAATTTCCAGGTTACCACTCTAATTCCTCATCACAGTCTTCTATTGATGTTGCTAATCCTTCTTTAATTGATTCTCTCATCCCTGGAATAGAAAGCAAATAAAGAGTTTCTTGGATAGATTTCCAGTCACTTTCAGATAATAAAACTGCGTTGCTATTTTCTCCTGCAATTATAATAGGTTGATGGGATTGATTGACTGAATCAATTAAATCCTGTAGTTGTTGTTGTGCTTGATTAATTGAAATCATAATCTTTTTGTTGAGATTACATTATCATAAATAATAGCATAGAATTAACATATAATTGGATTGTTATTTTTTGTGTGAATCAGGATATCTGGTTATCCTGATTCAGACAGTTCATCTAACGTAATATTCTCACTTCAATTCCCACGCTAAGATTACTCCATAAACGGTCAGCAGTTAAAACAGGTTGATTGAGAAAAATACCTAATGCTAAACAAGCTCTATCACCAAATGAAAGTCCAATTGATTTAGTAATTGGTCGTAAAATTCCCGCTTTTAATGCTTGTTCTTCATTGAAATTAATCACTTCCAGATTCAGATTATTTATGATTAGAATAATATCGTTGTCTGGTATTCCTGCATCTGCTAATTTGGCTATTACTTCAGATAAATTAACTGTACTAATTGCAGCTTTCCCAATAAATTTTAACACTTCTTCGCTTCCAGGTTCTTGATTGAGTAAAGCTAAAATTGCAGAAGCATCTAAAACAACTTCACTCATTTAAACTTTCCTCTCTCCGTTCCTGAATTAATTCTTCTGATAGTTTTCTGTTAGCTGGAATATATTTTCTAAAAATAGCTTGGGCATTTTTGACAGAATTATGTAAATCATCATTTATTGGTTTATCTTCTAGTACAATCACTGCTTTATATTCTCCTTTGGGAATGTCTACGGGAGAATTAACTAACAATTTTCCATCACTGGTTATGGTTACTGTTACACCTAATGTAATCATAATGAACTCCATTAGTTAATTAGTTTGCTAATTATATCAGAAAATGTAAATTTTGTCTGAATCAGGATGTCCAGGATTTGAGGATGTACAGGATGTTTTTTTCATATTCATCTATATTTTCAGAAATTGCATTTTGTCTGAATCAGGATATCCAGGATTTGAGGATGTACAGGATGGTTTTTTAATATTCATCTATATTTTCTGAAATTGCGCTAATTTCAATATTCCAGAATATCAAAATAAAATATAATCTTGTTAATCCTTTAATCCTGGTTATCCTGATTCTGATAGTTAAATATATTATAAAAATAATAAAAAATGGTGCATTAAATAAAGTTGATTAACGCACCCTAAAAAATTAGCGTAATTTTACCACTGTCTTCAATGGAAGAGAAATAATTTTTCTGCCACTTGTTGCTTGTTGTCTTCTTAAATCACCACAAATAGCTGTTAAATCATAATTAAATGACTTAGCTTCTTGATCTCTGATTTTCCGAATTTCTGCTAAAACTTCATCATTCAGCATAAATTAAATTTTGGTGTAATTGTTGGGAGATACTTCAAATGAAAGTTGAGAAAACATTAACAGTTGCTCCGGTATCAAGTAAACCTGTAGCCTGTAATTCTTGTCCACGATAAGTTAAGATAATTGGTAGATATGGTCTAAAACCTGCTTCTCCCAAGGAAGGATCATAAGTAGTAAATGGGTATTTATGTGTATTATTCATGATTGCTCTTTTCTGCTTCCAGCACTTTCAACATTGTATTTGCAGCTTCAAAAGCATCATAGGGGGATGAGATAGGATAAGACATTCCTGGTTTTATTAATTCTGATTCTTCTTGTACTAATTGAGAGGCTAAATATTGGATAATTTGTAATTTTTCAGCCCGACTTAATTTATTTAATAATGGCATTAATTCTAGCATGGTTTGATGATTGCTATAGTTAGTAGTTGATATTATATCATTTTATTAATGGTGATGAGAATTTGTCAGAATCAGGATGTCCAAGATTTGAGGATGTACAGGATGTTTTTTTAATATTCATCTATATTTTCAGAAGTTGCATTTTGTCTGAATCAGGATGTCCAGGATTTGAGGATATACAGGATGGTTTTTTCATATTCATCTATATTTTCAGAAATTGCATTTTCTCTGAATCAGGATGTCCAAGATTTGAGGATTTACAGGATGGTTTTTTCATATTCATCTATATTTTCAGAAATTGCATTTTGTCAGAATCAGGATGTCCAGGATTTGAGGATGTGCAGGATGGTTTTTTAATATTCATCTATATTTTCTGAAATTGCATTTTGTCAGAATCAGGATGTCCAGGATTTGAGGATTTACAGGATGGTTTTTTCATATTCATCTATATTTTCAGAAATTGCATTTTGTCAGAATCAGGATGTCCAGGATTTGAGGATTTACAGGATGGTTTTTTCATATTCATCTATATTTTCAGAAGTTGCATTTTGTCTGAATCAGGATGTCCAGGATTTGAGGATGTACAGGATGGGTTTTTAATATTCATCTATATTTTCTGAAATTGCATTTTGTCAGAATCAGGATGTCCAGGATTTGAGGATTTACAGGATGGGTTTTTCATATTCATCTATATTTTCAGAAGTTGCATTTTGTCTGAATCAGGATGTCCAGGATTTGAGGATGTACAGGATGGGTTTTTAATATTCATCTATATTTTCAGAAGTTGCGCTAATTCAAATATCCCAGAATATCAAAATCAAATATAATCCTGTTAATCCTTTAATCCTGGTTATCCTGATTCAGACAGTTAAATTTTAATAAAAAACGGTGCATTACATTTCATTAACGCACCCTACGAGATGAGCGATCGCATTACATAAATACTACTTCTGAGGTTCTGGTATAACTAAACTATTCCTATATACTTTTTTACATATATATAAGTATATTTAATATTGACTGGACCTTTACACCTAGCCATTACATCACTTGATACATAAGAATTAACCCAACTCCACATCACATCTCCCTGTTTTCCCCATTCGATATTGTAGGTTGATGGACCATTTTCTAGTGTGAAATTATAATCCACATCAAACTCTACAACTCCATCTTGATTGATGTTTACATTCCGAGCATAAGTTGTATTCTTTAACGACTCATTACACAAATCTACTGTTTTTGCTCTACCAAACTGAATTTTGGGAAAATTTATATTTAACTTTCCAGTGTTTTGGAAAAAATAGACTTGGGAAGAAATCCAAATACTTAAAGGAATCACTAGGAGGATTATACACCCTTGACACCCCGGATCTAAATTGTTATTGCCTTGTTTTTTTTGTTTCTGAGTCATAAACAATTCTAAAAATAATTAACGCACCCTAATGAGAGATCGCACTTTACCTATGATGAGTGTTTAATGGAGGTTGAAGTCTTTGTATTAACATCTGCTCTAATCTATTACGATTAATCTTTTGAGGTATATGAACTGCATGAATATGAGTTGCACCTCTTTGGATAGCTTCAAGAAGTCTCTCATGGCTTGGAAGTCGAGAACTAAAATCATCTGTTTGTCCAACGTATAACGGATACCATGTATTTCCTTGAAGTAAAAAAGCAAAAATATATAATCCAGGAACGTTATTCCAGGTCGAACTGTAGTTATTTATATTTGCAACAACCTCAAATTCTAGGTATTTACCATTACCCAAAGGCCAAGGACATATTTGAGTCATTATTTAACTCCGTATAGCACAATTTCCCTGATTCTAAAGCTCGGCTAATTTTTATGTAGTGGTAGCAATACTAAGATTAGTATAGGGATAACCGTACTTATTCAATACAGAATATTTACGTATATCCCTTGATATTATGTTGAGGTTTTCTCAGTCCTGCCTTCTGCTAATCACAAAACCTCCCTACCCAAATAAACCTGCAAAACCTCCGGTACTTTAATCGTCCCATCAGCTTGCTGATAATTCTCCAAAATAGCCGCCATCGTCCTTCCCACAGCTAAACCAGAACCATTTAAAGTATGTACAAATTGCGTCCCTTTCTTCCCTGCTTCCTTAAACCGAATATCCGCCCTTCTTGCTTGAAAATCAACACAATTAGAACAACTAGAAATCTCTCGATACTTCCCAGAAGATGGCAACCAAACCTCTAAATCATAGGTCTTTGTTGCCCCAAAACCTAAATCACCAGTACATAAATTAATCACTCGATAAGGCAACTTTAAACCCTGTAAAATTGACTCTGCACTAGCAACTAACTTCTCTAATTCCTCAAAAGAATCTTCCGGTTTTACTAACTTCACCAACTCAACTTTATTGAATTGATGCAACCGAATTAAACCCCGCATATCCCGTCCATAACTTCCCGCTTCTCGCCGAAAACAAGGAGTATAAGCACAGTGATAAATCGGTAAATCTTCCGCGTTGATAATTTCCCCCCGATAAAAATTTGTAACCGGAACTTCCGCAGTAGGAATTAACCACAATTCATCATCTGCACATTTAAAACTTTCCTCTGCAAACTTGGGTAATTGTCCAGTTCCCGTTAAAGAATCAGTATTAACTAACAACGGTGGACTAACTTCAATATACCCATTTTCAATATGCTTAGAAAGCATAAATTGAATTAACGCCCTTTCTAAAGCAGCACCCGCACCTATCAAACTCACAAACCGACTTTGGGCAATTTTTACCGCCCTTTCAAAATTCAAAATACCCAACTTTTCCCCAATTTCCCAATGAGGTAAAATATTCGGGTTTTCCGGTTTATATTCATCTCCCCATCTTCTCACTTCTGGGTTATCATCTTCACTTGCACCGATGGGAGTAGAATCACTAGGAAGGTTAGGAAGTGCTAAAAGTAAATCTTGAATTTGTGCTTTTAACTCTTTTTCCTGGGGTTCTAATTCGCTTAATGTGATTTTAATATTATTCCCCTCTTCCTTTAAAGCGAGAATTTCCTCACTTTGCGGACTAACACCCGATTTTATCTTTTGTCCTACCAGTTTACCAATTTCATTACTCCGCGCTTGTAAATCGTTGCGTTTTCCTTCCAGTTCCCGTTGTTTTTGACTTAAATCTAATATAGGTTGAATGTCATATTTACCACTACGACTGTTCAACTTTTCTTGTACTAATTGGGGGTTTTCTCTAATTTGTTTAATATCCAGCATTGGTGAATTTTGTGAGTTTTTGTCAATTGTACTTGATGGAGGTGATTATTCGTAGGGGTTTAGCAATGCTCAGTAGTGTCAACTGAAGCTAAACATGGTTTATCTGTTAGCTTCCACACCCCCCATGAAATGAATTATGGCTTACGCCACGCTACGCTATCATGGCTAATAGCTAAAGTTTACTAAAGTAAACTCTCAATTTTCTGGTATTTTTAGTCATCTTTAGATGACTTTTGCTATTAGACTGGGAATTCATTCCCAGTCGGGTTATCGGTTTTAGGTTAAGTTGACACCAATGAAGCTCTTGCTTTACCCTTACTTGCATCATCAATCATATCTATTATTAACACCAGTTTTATACAATAACCATACAAAATCATCAAATTAATCAAAATCCCTTTTTCATCCGCGTTCATCTGCGTTCATCTGCGTTCTACTCTCAATATAGAATGTAGGTTGGGTTGAGGAACGAAACCCAACATTTAGAATAACGAAACCCAACATTTAGAGGAACGAAACCCAACAATTATAAGATATTCATAAGATTTTGTTGGGTTGCGCTATCGCTTAACCCAACCTACAAAATATGATAAACTAAAACTAAAATCAGGAGGTTTTCAGCAATGATGACATCTGAACCAGTAATTTTAAATATCAAAAATGTTGGTTTAAGTGATGAACAATTTTATCACCTCTGTCAAACTAACGAAGATTGGAAACTAGAAGAAACAGCTAAAGGAGAATTAATTATTATGCCTCCAGTGGGTGCAATTAGTGGTAATAGAGAATCAAATTTTAATGGATATGTTTGGTTATGGAATTTGCAAACTAAGCTAGGAAAAGTCTTTAGTTCTTCCACTATTTTCACTTTACCTAATGGTGGTAAACGTTCCCCTGATGTCGCTTGGATAGCTAATGAACGTTGGGATGCTTTAAGCATTGAAGAACAAGAAAAATTTCCTAGAATTTGTCCTGATTTTGTTATAGAATTACGTTCTCGTACCGATTCTTTAACTCAACTACAAGATAAAATGCAGGAATATCTTAATAGTGGTTTACGTTTAGGTTGGTTAATTGATCCGCAAAATCAACCAGTAGAAATTTATCGTCAAAATCAACCAGTAGAAATTATCTCATTACCGACAACTTTATCAGGAGAAGATGTTTTACCAGGATTTATTTTAGATTTATCTCTCTTCCATGATTAATAATACCAATTACCAATTACCAATTACCAATTACCAATTACCAATTACCAATTACCAATTACCAATTACCAATTACCAATTACCAATTACCAATTACCAATTACCCATTACCAAACTATTTTGTAATCCGATTTAATAAAAATAGTGAAGCTATAAGTCCTGAAAAATGCGCTGATACAGTATTTATGTTTGCCTGTACTACAAGCATATCTAAACCGCTAATAATCCGAGTAGGGTCAAATAATTGCGTTGTTACTGCTTGTGGGGAAATTGACCTAGCCACCAATGTACCTACAATCGCTTGCGCTCCTAGCAGCGTAACTAATATTCCTCCTAAATTTACCCATACACCTAATCGTATGATTTGTACACTTTCAAGTTTCCTTGGGCGGTTACTGGGATTAGGGGAATCTAGTTGTTTACCAATTGTTGTATACCGATAGGCTAAGTAAATACCCGCACCTAAAACAATTAGTCCACAAACCGCTAAAAATACCCCAAAGCCTGTTCCTGGGTTGTTACTGGGGCTGCCCGGTCTTTGACTAAAAAAGGCAAATAATATCACTATTATACCAGAAATTACACCTAAAACTAATTGTATCCAAAAACTAATCCAACCTCCCAAGCGAAACATTTGGGCGATCGCTCTAATATTAGCGGATGGAGTTTCAAAATTTTGTGTCATAAGAAACTGGGGATTGGTGACTGGGGACTGGGGATTAGGAATTGCTAAAACACAATTATTGTCTGTCCAAAAAATCCTGACAATCCCTATCAAGAATAATTGATAATAAGTAAGTCTGGTTTAGTAAAAAACTCAAATTTAGCTATGAATAATACTATTGTGCAATCTACTTTCCTACTCACTTTGTTATTATCAGTAGGACTATTTTTCTTTATTCGTGCTTCCACAAAAGACCGCACCGAACAAGCAAAGTTAACTTCTGAACAAGATGACGCTACCTTGATGAACCAACTCAAGGAGTATTTTCGCTCCCGTTCCTACCGTGTAACATCTATAGATAAAGACAGTAATCAGGTGAATTTTGAAGGATTTGTTAGACCTAGCTGGTTCTTAGCTATATTCTTAACTATTTTAGCCGCAGTTGGTTTTGCTTGCCTCTCTTTGGTTTTATCTCAGCTTTTTTCTAGTCACAGTCCATTTTCCCTGGTTTTAGTCCTGCTGTCACCATTAAGTGGTATATTTTATTGGCGCAAGGCAGGAAGACTTGAGAAGGTGTCACTCAAAATGGAGTCAACTCCAAATGAACAACACTCCTCAAGTATAATTACTGTCATCGCCCATCGTGATGAACTTGCTGAGTTACAAAAGGCGTTACAGTTAAAAATGGTTGACTAAACTTTATTTGTTAGTCCAGGCTTGACAATCGTATCCTGATGATGAAGTGCTAACTTCTGACAGACTTTTGAGGAAAGAGAACAGTAGGGAGGAAACACACCAAATCTTATATGGGTAGTTTTGCTTTTAGATACCTTTAGCAATTAAAGCTCATTATATCTAAGCAAAACATATTCTTGTGTGCTGGATTTTGTTGCTACTCCTTGCTGTATCATTATCCTTTATATCAAACCATGCAATATAAAACTGCACAGGATTTGACCATCTAAAGTTAATTAGCTCTACTGACAGTTCAGCTACAAACTTAAAAAAAATTGAATTTTTGCATAAACTGATCAATTTTGCCAGTTAATTAATGTCAGAGTCAGAAGTAAGAATTAGGATTCAATGCGTAGGAGATAATTTTAGAAGTTAGCGACTTGCCACAGTCACTAATTCTTGCTGACTAACTGGAGTTTCCAACACTCTCAGACTAGGAAATAGAAAATGATTCTCTTCTACGTATTGAGCGCCAAACAGACCTTTTTCCGCCCAAAAATAACGATCTGTTGTATGTTCGTTGCGTTTTACAAGTAGCAAGGCAGGAGGCAAGATACCTTCAGCTTGAATGAATTTTCTAGCTGCTGTCACAGGTTTATCTTCGCCACTTTCGATGCTGTACTGAGGCACGTGTTCTAGAATCCGTCGTCCTTCCTGACGACGACGACTTTTTCTTTTACGTCTCCTTGCCAACCTATTGTCCTCCTCTTTCAAGCTATAAGTTTGTAGTCATAGCTACAAAACCCGTAGTAATTATATAAGTTATGGTTGAAAAAATCAATGGTTTTTAACCTTTTGATACAACCAAAGTAATTTGTTCAAACTTTAGAGAAATTATCAGTAGTCTAGTAGTAAGTATAGTACAGTATAAATAACTAGACTTTCGGAAATACTCATAAAATTATTAGCAAAATTGGTAGATTTGATCAGCATTTCTGGCTTCTGTGGCTGAATTTGTATTTTTTGTCAGTAAAAATATTGTTCTCCGACATCCAGCAACAATGAGCTATTTACTGAATAGGACTTAAAATATTTATTTATAGCAATAGACGAGGCCGCTAGTATCAGTTGATGATCTAATCTAAAGACTGAATAAATTTCCATGATGTCACCTGCTATAAGCTGCTAGTACCGCTTAGCGGAAGTCAAAAGTCAAAAGTCAAAAGTCAAAAATAATATGGAGTAAGCTTTTTAGCGATTTAGAATGGTTGGTTTATTTACGCCGTGTTGTACTAGTCCATAATCCTTAGCAAGAACTAAAAAATGTTAATATCTGCTAGTTCTGATTTTATTGCTTTGTGTCGAGAGCAAATATCTCTATTAACCCAAGGACTGGGAGCGTCTTTGAGTGTTGTCTACTTAACCCAAGAATTGGCAGATACTCCCACAGGTGAGGCGCAATTAATTCCAGTGGTGGTGTACCCAGAGACAGCAAGATTAAACTACGGAGATGATTTGGTTCAGGGGACAGCCAACCAACAAATTCAATTTAGTAATATTAGTAATATTGGTAATATTAGTAATATTTTGGACTTACCAGATCAACAGGGAAAGTTATTGACAGCAGGTTCAACTTCAAAACCTCCATCCCAGAAT
The DNA here is from genome assembly GCF_019598945.1 of Sphaerospermopsis torques-reginae ITEP-024. Lineage (NCBI taxonomy): Bacteria > Bacillati > Cyanobacteriota > Cyanophyceae > Nostocales > Aphanizomenonaceae > Sphaerospermopsis > Sphaerospermopsis torques-reginae. The sequence goes on from NZ_CP080598.1 coordinate 1,865,343, forward strand.
TCAGAACATACAAATACACCCCAACCAAATTTAGAAGATGAATATATATTCAGTGGTAATCAAATTGTTTTACCTCTGATTTATGAAGGTGTGATGATGGGGTTATTGGTGACAGGAAGGGAAGATCGACCTTGGAATGAATCGGAAGAAAGGGAAATTCAGCGTATAGCTAAAACCCTAGCGATCGCCTGTATTTTAGATCAGCGTCAAGTTTGGTTACAACAACAATTACATCAACAACAAGTTCTGCAAGAACAACAACGGGATTTACTAGATAATCTTTTACACCAGTTTCGCAACCCCTTAACAGCTATTCGCACCTTTGGAAAACTGCTATTTAAAAGATTGCGGCCAGCAGATCCTAACCGAGATGTAGCCACCAGTATAGTCCGGGAAAGCGATCGCCTCCAAGAATTATTACAACAATTTGATCAAGTTATAGACTTAACAGATGCAGATTTAACCCCCATTCCTCTGCCAGAATCTAAAATTGTTATGGAAGCTTCTGTACAGAAACCAGCTAACCCACCCCTATTATTACCAGGAACAGGAGAAAATATTATTGATTGTCACTTACAAGATTTATTAGTACCATTATTAATATCGGCTCAAGCTATTGCCCAAGAACGAAATCTGGAATTAATAGCAGATATTCCTGAAACTTTACCATTAGTAAAAGCTAATATCAAAGCATTCAGAGAAGTATTGAGTAATATTATTGATAATGCCTTGAAATATACCCCGGCTGGTGGGAAAATTTGCATACAAACCGGACTACAAAAAGATAATTTTCAAGGTATAGCCATTAGTGATACAGGTCCGGGTATTCCTCCAGAAGATTTAAAGCATTTAGGAGAAAGACATTATCGGGGTGTACAAGCACAAACAGAAATTCCTGGCACTGGTTTAGGCATTGCGATCGCTAAACAACTAATTGCACAAATGCAAGGAGAAATCGCAGTTTTCAGCCCTGCATTAAATTCAAATATTACTTCCCTAAAACATCGAGGAACTACTTTTATTATTTGGTTGCCGGAAGTAGGTGATAGGTGACTGGGGACTGGGGACTGGGGACTGGGAACTGGGAACTGGGAACTGGGAACTGGGAACTGGGAACTGGGTAATCAATTTTATTTTTACCAATTACCAATCACCAATTACCAATTACCAATTACCAATCACCACTATTGCACAGAAACTAACAGATTTTGATTAATTGTCATTTCTAAGTCGGTGTTAGGTTCAATAGCAATTAAATCCACACTATTTCTACCAAAGAAAAGACCAATCAAAGCCCCAATACCAGCACCTCCAAGAACTTCTTCTGTAGCCACAGCGCGATCGCCTGTCACCGCAGATACCGCTGCTGCTGCTCCTGCTCCCAATATAGTATTTCTGATAATTGAACTGGTGCTAGTGCCTTTCCTCACAGTTTCCACTTTGGTAATCACATCAGAACTAGCACTCACATTATATTCTTGCCCTGTGGTTAAAACTAATTTTTGTGCTACAAATTGAGAACCACCTTGAGCCGGTCTAAGTTCACCTATCACCTGACTCCCCGCAGGAATCACTACTCTACCATCTTGGGTAATTACACTTTGTGATGTGGTTAAAGTTAAAGGTGCAGTTTCATCTTTAGTCACCAGAATCTTTTCAGCCCGTTCATACTTGACAGGAATCACAGTTCCTTGAGGAATGGTAACAGTTGTAACTGGTGGTGGTGTGGTTTGCAGAGCTACAATATAAGGTGAATTAATTGCAGCGGCTTGATTAGCACTAACTAAAGCTTGGTAAATAAAAGCCGCTACCTGCGCTCTGGTTGCAGTCACACCAGGATTGAGAAATCTCACATTAGGATAGTTAACTACAATTCTTCTCTCAGTGGCCGCAGCAATAGGAAAGCGGGCATAGCCAGAAATACTGCCAGAATCATTGAATAATTGTAGAGTGTTTTCAACATTACCACTAGCAGCATATTCTAAACCGTTAGCCAAAGAAACTAAAACTTGTTCACGGGGAATAGCTTGATTAGGTCTAAAAACATTGCCAGGATATCCTGATAAAAAACCAATAGAGTAAGCTTGTCTAATGGCGTTATATGCCCAAGAATTACTAGGCACATCATTAAAATTGATAGGTTGCCGTTGTGCAGACTTGCTAAAAGCTTTATTAATCATGGCGGCAAACTGCGCCCGTGTCACTGGTTCTTCGGGACGAAATGTACCATCAGGAAATCCCGCAATTACACCTCGTTGTGATAATTGTTGAATAAATTGTGATGCCCAATAATTAGATGAAACATCAGAAAAACCAGTTTGTGCTAAGGTTGGTGCAGATGTTATTAAAGGTGTTACACTACCAACTGTGACACTCAAAGCCATGACTAAGGCTGTTTTTGATTGCAAGCGATTTAAAGTAAACATTGATTTTACTCCTGTAAAAATTATAAGAAGGAAAAAGGAACAGGTAACTTTTAACAGAGGATAGGAACAACATGAAAAGTCTTTTACTATCTGACTTTGATAATCACTGTTTGTCCTAACCTACCTAGTAACTGCTTTATTTGTTTTTTTGTTATCTACTCTGTTAACTACTTAGACAATTTTCACCTTAAACTGTTCCCAGTGGTTTCTTGAATTTGTAAATAGTTTTACTTTTAGGTTTATTTTCCTGGATATAAATACGAGTTTAAGAACAACAGAGAATATAACTTTATCAATCCCAATACCTTTGCCATTTTCCCGTAGGTTGGGTTTACCGTGTGGAAACCCAACGTAAACTCAACGTATTTGTTGGGTTTCGTTCCTCAACCCAACCTACAAATCAAGATATTTTTGATTTTGGCGAAGGTATTGCAATCCATTAAATATTGATTTTGACATAAAATCAAGCGATCGCACACAATCTTGGCAATGGCGATCGCTTTTTCACCATCATAAAACTCACGACTTCAATTATGTTAAGTCTAGTTACGAGATAGTACCAAATTGGATGAAAGCGTGATATCTAAATCATTCTCAGGTCGCAAAACGAAAACATCAGCCTGTTTCTTCCGCAACAGCACACTTGCTAAAGCACCCGCAGCAGCACCACCAATAGGTTCTAAAGTTTCAATTTTCTTGTTACCTGTCAGTAGTGAAATCACAGTAGCTGCACCAGCACCAATAGCAGCATCAGTTAAAACCTGTCCAGTATCAGTTCCTTTGGAGATTTTTTCAGTTTCGGTGATAGTGCGAGAATTAGCATTAATCTGTAACCGTCTTCCAGTGGCAAATACTAATTCTCTAGCTACAAAGCGTACACCTTTTTTATTGTTATTGTTAGGCAGGTTCACCGATTGTAACTCCCCTACAACCTCAGTATTAGCCGGAATCAACACATTTCTGTTACTGTCGATAATATCATTAGCTATTCTCAGCGTTAGAGGTAATCTTTCTCCAGGATTCACAATTACTTTCTCTTTTTCATAAGTCACAGGTAAGGTGACATTTGCCGGAATGGTAATGGTTCGGGGTTGGTTAATATTGAATTGTGCTTGAGCAGGAGCAAAGGTAAATAAAGGGGTGACAGCACCTGTAGTAATGGCTATTGTCATCAGTGCAACAGTTCCAGACTGCCAACCCATAAGACTACTCATATATGATATTTCCAATGATGTGGATAGATGTGATGACGTGGGTTGACCCGGATAGTTTCTTCTATTATCAGTTCTCAGTTAGCAGTTGACTTGCATAGTAGATATGGTGCTATATTAGATGCCAGGTGACACACTTGTCAAGTTAAGGCTATTAATTAGTCATTCACTGACTTAAAGCGATAATGGCAATAAGTAACTTGACGCTCCCCGCCTTAAAAGGACGGAGATTCTTGTTTCAATGAGTAACCTTGCCCAAACTTGTTACCAAATCTGGGTAGAGGGTCATCTCTCCACAAGCGTTAAAAGTTTCCGTCCGCCCGACGGTACTTAAATCATAGCCAGTCTGTTTTAGTGCTTTCGCCAAAATATTGATTGCGGCATTATGGTCACGATCAAGAACGCACCCACAGTTACAAACATGAGTTCTAACTGACAGTGATTTTTTGACAATTTCTCCACAATTAGCACAATTTTGAGAAGTATATTGTGGGGCAACTGGTACAACCACACGCCCGTAAATCTTCCCAAAATATTCTAACCATTGAGTAAACAGCGACCAACTAGCATCACTAATTGACTTGGCTAGTTTGCTATTTTTAAGCATATTTCTCACTTGCAGTTTTTCAAACGCCACTAAATCGTTAGATTTAACCACGCACAATGCTTGTTTTACAGCAAAGTCTTTACGTTGACGTGATACTTGCAAATGTTTTCTACCAAGACGGTTAATAGCTTTTTTGCGATTGTTAGAACCTTTATTTTTGCGACTAACTCTTTTCTGTAGTCGTTTCAAAGATTTCTCTGACTTCCGCAAATATCTGGGATTATCAACCTTATTTCCTTGAGAATCCGTATAGAAGCTATTTAAACCAACATCTAATCCAACCGTTTTACCTGTTGGAGCGGTGTCAATTTTTCGTTCTGCATCTACGCAAAACTGCACATAATAACCGTCAGAACGTTTAACTATTCTGACTCTCTTTATTTGCTTAATTTGGTAAAAGTGTAAATCCCAAGTTCCAATTAACTTTAGTTGACCTATACCACATTTATCTATAAAATTAATGTGCTTACGGTCATCTAAAAGTTTCCATCCAGTTGATTTATATTCGACTGAACGGTTATTCTTTTGAAACCTGGGATATCCCTTTTTACCTGGAACTTTGGCTTTGCAGTTATCAAAAAATCGTTTAATTGCAAAAGCTGTTCTTTCTGCTGCTGCTTGTCTAGCCATTGAATTTAATTTATCAGCAAAATCAAATTCCGACGCTAATACAGCAGTGTATTTATTTAGGTCGTAAGGTTTAACATTTTGATTTTCCATCCAAAACCGCAGGCATTTGTTACGAATAAACTGAGTTATTCGTATAGCCTCATCAATTCTTTGATATTGCTGTTTTGTGCCTTTGGCTTTGAACTCAAAAACAATCATTGTTAATTACCGTTTCGACCTGCTGCAAAAATAGCATTATTTAGGGAAACTGGCAACCCCTAAACAGATCAGTCAGGATCATGACTGCCCCTGAAGGGGCAATCCGTTCGCCTACATCCACCGCCTAAAGTACGATAAAGTATCGGAACTTGGTGGAGATACTTTATCGGGCGTGGTTTTGGCTCACTCGATTTTCTTATAAATACTTAGAAGATTGGGCATCTCAGGAATTTTTAACCGTGCCTCAGTTAACTAGAGTCATTGTCAAAAGGGCGATCGCCCAGAAAAAACAAAACAGCCAACAAAAATCAGCATGAGTAATGAAGAAAACGAAGAAAACATTTCAAAACACGCAGTAACTGACCCTAAAAAGTGTCGTGAAATAGCTGATAAGTATGATGGGAACTACTGCGGGTAGAACCTACAAAATCTAAAATCCTTAAATTCGACTGTGTTTTTCAGGGTGCTACTCAGTTTCCCAGTTACCAAGAGGACAAAAAAGATGAGTAAGTACATTATTTTTAAAGCTGAGGATGCAAGCTCTCAACAGTGGGAACAAATGCTATTGGCTCACACAGGAGCTTGTACCGACATCCTTGCAGAACATTACGACGGCTCTAAAAAACCAATTCCCCAACCAGGATACAGACTAAGAGATTTTCACACAGTTGAAAAATTTATTGATCCTCAATTTCCAGGTGCGAGTACCCATAGCAGGGTAGGAGATTGGGAAGTGACAAGAGTTGAAGAATATGTACCCAATTTACCTACAGGTGGTTTTGAATCAGTAGTGATCTGTTATTGTCACTACTCTCCTGTGGTTACTCCCTTAGAACCATTACCTAGACTTGAATTTGCACAAGAACTACAACAAGTTTAGATAGCAAATATACAGCTACATATTCCCAAACAAAAACCCGCCCAAGGGCGGGTTAAAATTCGTAGGTTTAATCAAACGCCTACATCACAACTAACTCAACTTAGAAGCTGAAGGTTGTACGCAAAGTACCTACATAAATTGTGTCATTATTATCGTTGTGTTCAGGATTGAAAATCACCAACAAACCAGGAGTAATCAGAATGTTATCGGAAACCTTCATCTTATACAAACCTTCTAAATGGTAAGAAGTGCTGGCTTCTTTAGTAATACCACCACTACCACCAGTAACTTTAGGTGGTTGACCAAAGACTAAACCAAGAGTGTTACCTTCTCTACCAAAGTCTTTCCAGCCCAGGGTAGTACCCCAGTAAAACATATCTGCATCTCTGTTGGTGTTGCCAGTAAGAGCATTAGCTGTGGTGTAACCAACCCAACCACCCAGTGTTACCTTAGCACTGGGGTTAAAGCTCAGTTGTAACCCGTAGTTGTCCGCTTCAGTTCTAGTATCAACACCAAAAGGACGATTAGCAGAGGTACTGCCTGTACTGCCGAAGAGATTGACAGCGTCAGGCCCAGTACCACCTCGTTGGTAAGTGCGAGCATAGGCTAAACCAACGTTGAAAGATTTACTGGGCTTAAATGCTAACTGACCGAAAATAGTGTTGCTACCATCAAACAAGCCTCTACCATCAGCTGGATTGGCAGCATTACTTCTACCTGTAGCAAAATAAGCTGCACTTAAATTCAATGCTCCTTGAGGATTAACGTTAACAGTGATACCTGTACCATCACCTGCTTGGCGATAGATGGGGCTGAAACGTCCATAACGAGAGAGCGCACCTGAACCACTGCTTGCAAAGTCAGGGTTGAAAACGTTAACGTTTTCGTTCAACTCACCACCTGTAGCGTCAATCCTGACACGGATTTTTTCGCTCAGGTTGAAAGCGTAGTTGAGTTTGTCAATAGTAACATTGTTGGTACCGGTACTTTCATAACCCAGTTGGGTCATGTTCGTACCTGTGACACTTGTATTTAATGATGTAAAGTTACCTGCATTCAACCGGGTTTGCAACATATCCTTACCGGTAAAGCTGCTTTGCAAGCTTAACCGCACCCGGTTGGAGAAAGTTATGTTGCTGTCTAAATTAGGATTGTTATTGGGGTTGTTGTCTGGATCAGCTTGTTTATCCCCAAAAGCCTGGGACACACCGAAAATCGCTTCCCCTCTCAGCTTGGTAGTAGTAGAAAACTGATTAGCTTCTAACTCAGCAGTACGAGCTTCTAAAGCATCAACGCGACCACGCAGAGTTGCTAGTTCAGCAGAAAATTCTTCTTGTAATCGTTGCAAGGTAGCTAAATCTTCCTTGCTTACCATATCAGCGGTAGCAGTAGCAATCAGTTCGTTAACTCGGTCTAAGCAAGCATTCAAACCTGCTGCAAATTCATACCGACTCAAAGCACGATTACCGCGGAAAGTACCATTAGGATAACCTGCAACACAACCGTAACGCTCAACTAATGACTGCAAAGATTGAAACGCCCAGTCAGTGGGTTGCACGTCGGAAAATTGAGAAACAGATGTTACTTGACCGATGCTATTAGCTTCTTGAGATAACTGTGCAACACTGGTTGCTTGTTGATTGACTTCGTTTGCTAAGGCACTGTTAGCAGACAGCAAGGTAGCTGCAATAACTGGACTAACTTTTAGAACATTCCAAAATAGTTTTGTCATGTTTTTACTCTCACTCACACCTAAGGAATTTTGATGATTATGATAAAATACCCGAAGTTTTCAGGGCATTTACACATAAAATTCTTTGTATTCACTATACCTTATTTATTGTATCCTGCACAAGTCCCAAATTAATATTTTAAGTTAATTTTTGGAAGAAATACTGGTTAATTGGCTCTGTAAATTCAGCACAATACTGCGTCTATGACGTGATATTTTTCCTTCTTCCTCAAATTTCTGCAATAGTCGTGTAACTGTTACTCTCGTTGTGTTCAACACCTCTGATATCTCTTGATGTGTAAGATTTAAATCAATCAACTTACCCTGTTCTATATCCCGACCAAATTTTTCACTCAACCACACCAAAAATTTCCACAACTTTAGAGAAGTTGGCTTACGATGTAATATGCTCAAAAGTTCCTCTGTTTGCTGAATATGGTGTAACAATGCCTTTATCTCTTCATGCCAGAGATGGGGCGGTATCAAAGTTGCTTCTACACTTGTCAAACACTCAATTTGATAGGGGTTGACTTTTGACAATGGATAGCCAACTATATCGCCTAAACTCCAATAACCCAAGGTGATATATGTTCCATCTTCATTCCAAGTCAAGGTACGAACTATCCCTCGATCAATACGCCACAATACATCATTGCTGACTGGAATTATTGACCGACGAGTAAATATTTGTTGGTTTAAATATTTGTTTTTAGGGTAGATGAGGGTTTCAGTTGTGGAAAACGTCATTTTTAGTTAGATGGGTATAAATTTAAATAACGTAAGTTGCTAGTTCTGCAAGAAAGGCTCTCAAATCGAAGTAAGAAGGATAAGTAGACAGCAAAAAAGCAGGGAACACCATTATAATTCATTCTTTCTCCTGACTCCTGACTCCTATTCCTAACTAGCAACTTGGGTTAAATACATGAAATACAGTATTTTGATAATTCGGTTTTGCTGAAAAAGTCTTTTCGTGGAGTTAGGGAATAGGGAATAGGGTTTTAGAGGATTTGGTGTACGTAGTTCTGTATGGCTTACGCCACGCAAGCTATCAGAAATCAATCAGAAATCAAATAGTAATCGTAATAGATTTTAGATGGAAGATATTTTTACGCTATCTTGCATTGACTGTAATATTCAAAGTTTAAGAATAGGTAAGCTTTTAGTGAAATGTATGTTATTTAGGGTTTGATGAATAAGGACAAAAGCAAGATATATCAAGGGCTACAGGCTAATAAAGAAAGAAATTAGTGCAAGGGTTTTGAAGAATAGATTGGAAAAACTGTGCATTTCTAAAATCTAAAATTTTCTTCCCCATCTCCCCTGTCTCCTGCCTCCTGCCTCCTGCCTACCGTTGTCCTGTGACAATATATGCAACTCGTTGTCCAATATTAGTAGCGTGATCTGCCATTCGCTCTAAACAGCGAATTGCTAGTGTTAATAGTAGAATTGGCTCAATAATCCCTGGAACATCTCGCTGGGATGCTAACATCTGATATAAATTTTCATAAGCATTATCTACAGCATCATCTAAAAATTTGATACGCCGACCATTGACTTCATCTAAATCTGCTAAAGCTACTAAACTAGTTGCTAACATTGCTTGGGCGTGGTCAGACATCAGCGCAATCTCTGTTAAATAAGGATGAGGTGGATAAGGAAATATTTTAATGGCTATTTCCGCTAAATCCTTGGCATAATCTCCAATACGTTCTAAGTCTCGTACTAATTGCATAAATGCACTAAAACAACGTAATTCTTGAGATGTAGGTGCTTGCATTGTCATCATGGATGTACAATCTGATTCTATTTGTCTATAAAAGTGGTCAATTTTTTTATCTAATCGGGGAAGTTCCTCTGCTGCGGTTAAATCGCGATTAAATAAAGCTTGATGGCTCAGGCGAAATGATTGTTCTACCAAAGCTCCCATACGCAATATATCGCGCTCTAAACGCCTAATGCTGCGTTCAGGTTCAGGTCGTTCAAAGTTGGGATTATAAAAAACAGCTTTCACATCTTTAATCTCAAAATTTTATATATTCTTAACTATAGTCTTCACTTAGTGGGTTTGCCATGACTTGAGGCAGGTGAATTTGTATCCAAGCACCACCTGTTTCGGGATGGTTCATGGCCTTGATTGTGCCACCGTGGGCTATGATAATCTGGCGGACGATGGACAAACCTAAACCACTACCAGTAATTGCGGTTTCACTACTTTCAGGCTCATGGTGTCTGGCTTTGTCTCCTCGGTAAAATCGATCAAAGACGTGGGGTAAATCTATAGGCGCAAAACCAAGACCAGAATCAATGATATTAATTTCCAATAGTTGAGATTGATGATCGTTGATTATAAATTCACTCACAGAAATCACGTTAACTTCAATGTGAATATTAGTGTGAGGGAGGGTGTATTTAATACAGTTATCTAATAAATTGACAAATACTTGGTGGATGCGGGATTTATCAGCTTGGATGCTGATGCTTTCTAAACCGGAATAACAAAGATTAAGATTGTGATATTGCGCTAATGGCTCTAAATTTTCCCACACTGAGAAAATCAGCGATCGCACTTCCACCGTTTCCAGATGTAACAACATGGTGGAGTTAGTTTCCATTTGCGTCAATTCTAACCAACTTTGCACCAAATTAATCAGCCTGTCAACTTCCTGCATCAAACGCCTAACCCAACGATCCAAGGGGGGATCTAAACGGCTTTGCAGGGTTTCTGCTACCAGCCGAATAGAAGTGAGGGGTGTTCTCAGTTCATGAGCGAGATCAGAAAAAGAGCGATCGCGCTGCTGATTCATATCTAGCAATGGTTGGCGATTTTCCAAGAATACACCCACCTGTCCTGCTGGTAAAGGTAAACTGGTAGCCTCCAAAGCCAAAGGCTTTAACTCTAACATAGCTTTAGCATGATCACGGGAAGGGTGAAAAATCCATTCTCGCACCTGCGGTTTTTGCCAATCACGGGTTTGCTCAATTAATTGATCAAGTTCATAAGACCTTACCAACTCTAACAATAAGCGCACCTGTCCAGGTTGCCACCTTTGCAGATGCAATATTTCCCGTGCTTGCTGATTACACCATAATAGTTGATTTTCCTCATCTACTTGCAAATATCCTAAAGGTGCAGAATCAAGCAGTTCTTTGTAGGTTTGCAATGACAACTGCAAATCTTGTTGCTGTTGCTTCACCATTGACATTTCCTGCCGCAAGCGGGGCAGCAGAGGCAATACTATTTTATAAGAATGGGAGTTTAAAGGCTGGATCACTCGCTCCAAATAACTATTGAGTTGAACCTGTTGCCAAAGCCAAAAACCAAGGCCGACTGCCAAACCCAGAAGAAATCCCAATAAGAACATTTGAGTCGTTAGTTGCTATGTAATTACTCAAAACTAACAACTATATGCACCAGTTAGCCAAAACGATAGCCAAAACCTCTCACAGTCACAATATACTCTGGATGACTGGGATCTTGCTCTAATTTTTCCCGTAACCAGCGGATATGAACATCTACTGTTTTGCTATCACCTAGAAAATCAGGTCCCCACACCTGATCTAACAATTGCTCCCGTGACCATACTCGACGAGCATAACTCATAAATAGTTCCAGCAAGCGGAATTCTTTTGGTGATAAATTTACCTCTTTTCCCCGCACCAACACCCGGCATTCTTGAGGATTTAAACTAATATCTTTATACTTGAGTACGGGTATTGATGGTAAATTACTTAAACGTTGCCGACGGAGTAGGGCGCGACATCTAGCCACCAGTTCCCGCATACTAAATGGCTTGGTTAAATAGTCATCTGCTCCTACTTCTAAACCCAGAACTCGGTCAGTTTCACTACCCTTAGCACTGAGAATAAAAATAGGTACTGAGTTACCTTGATGACGCAGTAACCTGCAAATATCTAATCCATTAATTTGCGGTAGCATCAAGTCTAAAATTACCAAATCAAAAGCAGATTCCTCTGAATTGGATCCGCAATTTCTGAGATACTCTACAGCAGATCGGCCATCATTAGCAGTGATGACTTCATAACCTTCTTCTTCCAAAGCCATAACTAGCATTTCTCGGATGAGTTCTTCATCTTCTACTACTAGAATGCGGCTAGTTTGTCCAAGTTCCGCTTTAGCAGAATATTTAGTTAATTCAGTGGTATACATTGATAGCACAAGGTTTTGAGACTGTACTCGTCTTGATAATTGCTTAACTACTCATCATCTACATTGATTGCAGAGTAGCTATTTGGGGCTGATTGTATTGAATATCACAACTCAAATATATCATAAATCACATTTCCTAGCAATGAACAAGTATTTTCGACGACTTTAGACATCTCCAGAAAAAAATTATGGAACCTATTTATGGTGGCTGGTGGAAGCTTATGGGATATCTAGATGTCTGATTTTTCCGTTAAATTATCGTTTAAAAATAAAGGTACAAAGCTAGATCCCATGAAAAACACCTAAAAAATTAATATACTTGAGAAGGTCATAACTTGCGTTTTCATATCCATATATTCCCTTTAAGCAAAAGCTCAAATTGTGACCATAAATAATAAATAATTGATAATTATCAATTGTCAATTGTCAATTATCAATTATCAATTAATCTATTCTGTCTTTGGTTTTCCTATTCCTTTTGGTGGTTGTGGTCTTTTGCTTTTGGGGGTATTATTTGGTTGCCCTTTTGGGTTATTTTGTTTGGAATTACTGTTTTGGTTAGACATGAGATTTATCTGTAATATTTAGTGCCGATTTTATCTACATCAGCAATATCTATTATTCCCGAAATCTATCAGAAATATTACTGATGTCACCTATTTAAGCAAAGCTAGAAAAATCCAAATTGGGTGGAATATCTTGAATACGTCCAGGACCAATGGCTTTTAAAGCTTCATTTAACAAGATATCCCCAGTATACAAAGCTTTACCCACAATTACACCTGTGACTCCTTGGGGTTCTAAAGATAATAAACTTAACAAATCGGTAACAGAACTAACACCACCAGAAGCGATGACGGGTATAGAAATTGCTGCTGCGAGTTCTCGTAATGCGTCTAAATTCGGTCCTTGTAATGTACCATCACGGTTGATGTCGGTGTAGATGATAGCTGCTGCACCTAATTCTTGCATTTGGGTAGCGAGTTGGGTAGCTAAAACTTCCGAGGTTTCTAACCAACCGCGTGTAGCAACTAAACCATTACGGGCATCTATACCAACTATAATCTGTTGGGGAAATTCTTGACAAAGTTCTTGGACTAGCTGGGGTTGTTCGACTGCCACAGTTCCCAGGATACCCCATTGCACACCGAGATTAAATAATTGTACAACACTAGAGCGATCGCGTAAACCTCCACCAACTTCAATGGGTACTGAGACTACATTACAGATGGCTTCAATGGCTGCTAGGTTAACAATTTTACCAGCTTTTGCCCCATCTAAATCAACTAAGTGTAATCTCGTAGCACCTTGGTCTACCCACATTTTGGCAGTTTCGGCGGGGTTTTCACTGTATACTTGCGATTGTGCGTAGTCTCCTTTATATAGTCGTACACAACGACCTTCTAATAAATCAATTGCTGGTATTACTTGCATAATTAGTGATTGGTGATTGGTAATTGGTAATTGGTAATTGGTGATTAAATCATTATTCCCCTGACTTCTGACTCCTGACTCCTGACTCCTGACTCCTGACTCCTGACTTCTGAATTATTACATTGATCAAAATTCTTTCTGGAATTGGCCTTTAGAGTGATGTATATATTTTTAGGCTTATGGCTTAATTGTTTAAGTAGTTTAAATTTGTTCTTCTTCAATTAAGCCAAGACTCCTGAAACAGTGAAACAGTGAGTAAACCACTAGCAGACAAAATCCTATCATTTGATTTCACAGAGCAAGTAGCTCAGGCAGGAATATATGGATCATTACTCCTTTTTAACTTCTAATACACAAAACAATCCACTATACAAAGGCAATTATCAAAATACTGCGTATACACAAAAAACTGGCGTGAAAACTAGCAGTAAATCTTTACCAGAGGACAGCTACTTAAGGTCTTATGCTTTAAAGTTAGCTCACCAAGGGGATTACACAGAGGCGATCGCTTTGTTAAACCAATTGATTGATAGTCATCCTGACAATGCAATTGATTATAACAATCGAGGGCTAATTTATTTTCAAAGTGGTGAATGCCAAAAAGCTCTAAGTGACTACAATACAGCAATGCAGCTAAATCCTAAGTTAGCAAGTGTTTATAATAATAGAGCTAATTGCTATGCTGCTTGTGGTGAGTTAGTTGCGGCATTAGCTGACTATGATCAGGCTTTAGATTTAAATCCGCGTTATGTTCGTGCTTGGATTAACCGTGGTATTACTTTGCGTGATTTAGGAGAATATCAGGAAGCAATTGATAATTTTGAGATTGCATTGTTGTTTGGTCAGCTACAAGGTAATATTTGGGCTGAAAGTGGTAGAACTTATCATCTCTGGGGTGACTGGAATTGTGCGATCGCTGATTATTACCGCGCCCTTACATATATCAACTCTTTAGACACCAATGAAAATGTTTGTGATTATCGGTTGCGGTTACAACTAGAAAATTGGTTAGATGAATTGCTATTTCCCCAAAAAAATGATTGGTAATATTTTCAGAGTATAGCAGTCAGCAATCAGCTTTTTACAACTCTTGTCTGACAAAAATTACAAAATTTAAGATTTTCTTAATTACCCTAGCGAATGCTATAAATTCAAAACTCAAAAATCAAAACTCAAAACTCAAAAAATTGATTTTTCAAATTTGAATTGGTGGTAGTGAATTGGTGGTAGCGCCCCTGCATCTTTGATTTGCTAATAGATGATACAGCAGATTCCTTTGTTATGAGGTACAGTCTAATCTTCTTGTTTTTTGAATTTTACCTTCTGTCTTAAAATCAAGTGTACCTCATTACACCGGGAAGTGCTGTAACTATAAAAGTTTTCACGAATTAGCTATTGACTATTAGCTTCTGTTATTAATACAAATTAATTTCCTGTTTATACACCGATAAAATTACAAATCATCTGAATTTGTCTCAGGGTGTGGAATTAGATTGTTCAGCACCTTTAGTATCTGGATTAATTAGCACTATGGGACGTTTATTGGGATCAAATCTATATGATTGTTCTTGCCTGATACTATTAGCTTGGCTGGGATCAAAATTGCGGCTAAATTCCGTCCTCAAATCATCAACACGTCCTTGCATCAACTTGACTTCTGTACTGATCTCTCGCAACTTATCTTGCTGTAACCAGTGATAAGGCACAAGCTGAGATAGAGCAGATACCGCTGCTGTGATCATGACCAAGTTAACGGTGATCTTAGCAGAAGTTTCTAGTGCCATGATTTGATAAGAACGTTGGCGAAGATGTTTTTTTGGTCTAGGAGCAGTTTTGGCGGGGTTAACGGGTGGTTGTAGCGGTGGTCTGGATGGTTGAAAGGCGTTCATAACAATAAAAAGAGTCAGGCTGATTGAAGGGAAGCGCCGTTAAAAGTAAAATGGCGCTAGTTGCGACTTAATTTAGCTGCCATATTACTTCATTTCTGGCAATTTTCTACAAGTATTAGGTCATAAAAAAAAATACCTGGCATACGCAGGTACATTTTTTCAAGATACTTTTGGCTAAAAGTACCAAGATCCTGAAGATTTTACCTTGTATGGCCAGGTTGATTTAGTCTTCTGTGCGTGTCACATCTGGGAGTTACTTGTAAAGTTCAGTCGCCAAACGCCAAGCGAGAATGCCTGGAATTAAAGCCACAGCTAGAGCGATGTACACTTGAGTATCTGAGATAGTCATGGTGGAAACTCTCCTAAAAGTTCAATGAGATGATTAACATTTCTTTTACTACTTTTCCCTGTTTTGCCAAAATTGGGGAATATCTTGTTACAAGATGCAACAAAAACATGATTGATTGGTGATTGGTGATTGGTGATTGGTGATTGGTGATTGGGAAAAATACAAATAACTTCCCCCTGCTCCCTGCTAGAAAGCTCCCCTGCTTCTTCCCCAGTCACCAGTCACCAGTCCCTATTCCCTATTCCCTATTCCCCGTTATGACTTTCTACTTGGGTATTGATTTTGGTACATCTGGCGCACGAGCGATAGTGATTGATGAAGAAGCTAGGATTGTCTCTCAGATGCGTTATCCTTGGGCAAATGTGACAAATTGGGTAAATTGCTGGAAAGACGCTTTATGGGGTCTTATAGAGGGAATTTCCCAGGAATGGCGGCGGGAAGTTGGGGCGATCGCTATTAACGGTACTTCTTCTACAATCTTGCTGACTGATGCTGCTGGCCAGCCTGTAGATGCTCCCTTATTGTACAACGATCCACGGGGATCAATGATGCTCAAGGATTTGAGTAGTATTGCTCCACCTAACCACACGGTATTGAGTGCTACTTCTAGCCTGGCAAAATTGCTGTGGATGCAACAATTACCTACTTTTGGTCAAGCTAGATATTTACTACATCAAGCTGATTGGTTGGCATTTCTCTTGCATGGAAAATTAGGTATTAGCGATTATCACAACGCTTTAAAATTGGGTTATGACGTGGAAAAGTTGCAATATCCAGAATGGTTAGAAAAACTGGAAATTCCTGTGTTTTTACCCCAAGTTTTAGCACCTGGTACTCCCATTAGTGAAATAAGTCCTGAAATTGCTGCTAAATTTGGTTTTAGCCGTGATTGCTTGGTGTGTGCAGGAACAACAGATAGTATTGCGGCTTTTTTAGCAAGTGGAGCAAAATTACCAGGGGAAGCAGTAACTTCTTTGGGTTCAACCTTGGTGTTGAAACTTTTGAGTCGTACCCGTGTAGAAGATGCACGATATGGAATTTACAGCCACCGCTTAGGTGATTTATGGTTAACAGGAGGAGCTTCTAATACTGGAGGCGCTGTATTAAAAAAATTTTTCACGGATGCGGAGTTAGTTAGCTTGAGTCAAGAAATTGATGTATCAAAAGTGAGTGAGTTAGATTATTATCCCTTGTTGAAAGAAGGCGATCGCTTTCCCATTAATGATCCCCATCTACCCCCAAGACTAGAACCCAGACCAGATGATCCCAAAGAATTTTTACATGGTTTGTTAGAAAGTATGGCGCGAATAGAAGCACAAGGATATGAATTATTGCAACAACTGGGAGCAGATAAATTAAGCTATGTTTATACGGCTGGTGGTGGGGCGGCTAATTCTACTTGGACGACTATTAGATCAAGATATTTAGAAGTACCTGTAGTTGCATCTAATAAAACCGAAGCTGCTTATGGAACTGCGCTTTTGGCGATGCAGGGATCAAGAATAATTTGTAATTCGTAAAACGGGGAATAGGGAACAGGGAACAAAAGGCAAAAGTTATAGTTGTTTAACTTAAAAATGAGACAAAAAGTGATAAGTTCTGTAGATAATGATTTTAGGATAACCAAGACAGTCCAATTGTTTGGAAGATTAAATCCCCGTGGTTATTGTTTAGCTTAATGTCTCAATCTAAAGTTAAATGACTATAGTATTTTTATCCTGTTTCCCCTACCTCCCCTGCTTCTTCTGTCGCCTGTCACCTGTTATATGCAAAAAAAAGTAAAAGTTAAACCAAATTCTAAACAACAGAAAATTACAGAACAGGAAGATGGTAGTTTAATTGTAAATTTAAAATCACCACCAATTGATGGTAAAGCTAACGAAGAGTTAATTAACTTATTAGCAGAAAAATTTAATTTACCCAAGTCTCATATCAGAATTAAATCTGGTTTAACATCTCGGCAAAAATTGATAGAAATTGATGATATTGGGTAATTGGTGATTGGTGACTGGTGACTGGGATAAAAATTTTAGATTTTAGATTTTAGATTTTAGATTGGGGATAACAAAAACAATCCAAAATCCAAAATCCAAAATCCAAAATAAATAACTGCTGACTCCTGACTGCTTACATTTTCACTTTTTGTTGACAACTAACTTCTAAAGGCAGGAAAATGGTTAAAACTTCCCCATATTGGGGATTTTGACGTACAATCAACTTACCACCAATAGCTTGAAATAGATGTTTAGTTGCAGCAATATTTAAACTAATAGTTCCTGTTTCCGGTTGGAATACTAATAATTGACCTAAAGATTTACGAATTGGTAGTGTTATTGTTCTGGTTGTATCTTGACAATCTAATTGAGGTGATAATTGTAATTTGAGTTGATCACCTGCGGGAATAACTTGAACTTGAATAGAACTACCGGGGGGTAAACTGCGGGTGAAATTTTCCATTAAACCTGTGAGTACCCGATCTAGCATAGCAGGATTACTAACCACAGTTGGTAATTGCTGAGGTAAAGCCACATCTAAAGTTAAATTCCGTCGAGTTGCTGCTTGTTGCCAACGGGGGATACTTTGCTGTAAAACTTGATCCAAAGACATTGGCGTTAATTGGGTATTGCCAGATTTGGCTGTTGTACAAGTTTCTAACTCTGCGGCTTTAAATAACAACTCCATCCGATCAATTTGCTCAGTACATTCGTGATCAATAACTTGCAAACGATTAATTACAGTAGTTGGTAAATCTTGCCGCTTGAGTAGCAACCGAGTCATAGTACGAATAGTTGCCAGCGGAGTGCGAACTTCATGAGCAAAAGCCTGTAGTAATTCCACATCAGAACGGGAAGATGGTTTTGCTGATGGGGAAACATGATTTTGGGTAGGTGGAGAGATGGGAATAGTATGTGTTGGTTTATCCGTTTCTGGTTCTGCTAATTCCTGAAGCAAAAACTGGCTAAATTGAATTATAGTTTGATAGTTTGGTGCAGTTGCAGGATATTTTTGGACCAAAGCATCCAACTCGGCAAATAATTCGGGATTAGTTAAAACTACCCTCGCTCCTAAAACTTGCCAAGCTTGCTGTACTATTTCTGGTGCAAAAGAAAATAAAAATTCTTTGTTCCCGCTGCTGTTTGCTGATAATACCAAAACCAATCTAAAATTTTCGGTGAACACCAAGCAAAACTGCTCTGTTCCTAGAGGATCGGCAGGTAATAAAGGTAAAATTGATTCTTCTGGACAGATATGATTATATTTGTAAGCATAGTCTGTAATTTGCTGCGGATCTTCCCAAGGAGACATGGCCTCATTTTCTCGATTTTGGGCGATCGCACCGGAAACGTGAAACGGCATCAAAGCCAAAGGGTTAAAGGGTTGGGCAGTAAAAGTAACCGTTTTTAAACTTTTAGTTAATTTTGGCTGACTAAATAAGGGTGCTGGTGCTGTTAAAACTAAACCTTGAGTTAAACCTTGGGTTAAACCTTGAGTGATGTCAGATGTCGTGGTTGCCAAGGTATTGAGGAGGAGATGTTCTGTAGCTGCTAAACTGATGCGCCATTGTTGCTCTGCTTTAGCAGATGAACACTCAGCCGTATTTGATCGGCTTTCGGCTAAAACTTCTCTCAAACTTGGCAAAATCCATTCGTACACAGGTTTTCACCTCTCGATTAACGAGTATCTAATTGATGAGCATTTCACAGCAGCTAAAGTAGATACTGGACTATATACTTATGAGGTTATAGTCTTTTCTGCATTAGTGATAGTAGTAGAACCGAACAATTGAGTAGGAATTTCCCTGGCGATTATGGCTATGTTGACTAGAATCCAGCTTGGATAAAACATTACGAGGATATGATTACAACTTTCCTTGTTTGTTGACTTATCTAGCGGCATTCGCAACATATTGTTACAATATTTAACAGCGTTCATCTTACTGGTGGCTTTTTGATGATGGTTAAGAGTCTTCCCCCTAGTTCTCGTTCTACCGTGGAGGACAGTCGCGGAAGCGAATTGTCCTTAATTGAAGTAATACCAGAAAATAGTACAGAAGTCTTGGTGATTAATTCACCAAAATTCTCAGCAAAGCATAAGCAGACAGTATTAGCTGAAGCTGAACCTGAGACACTGCGTTATGATCCTGAAGAGATTCAAGCACATTACCAAAACCAACCTTTACAGGTTCTGCGGCGAATTTTAACAGTTTTACGACCTACGTTGTCATATCTTTTCGGGATTTGGTGGGATAAGCAACGGGGAATTGTGGTTAAAAATGATCGTCGTCGGGCAGTTCAACTGCGAGAATTATTAACAAAATTAGGTCCTGCTTATATTAAAATTGGACAGGCTTTGTCTACCAGACCGGATTTAGTTCCTCCTATATATTTGGAAGAATTAACTAAATTACAAGATCAATTACCACCGTTTCCTAATGAAATAGCTTACCAGTTTATTGAGGAAGAATTAGGAAATATTCCAGAGGAGATTTACTCGGAACTTTCAGCAGAACCAATTGCTGCTGCGTCTTTGGGACAAGTTTATAAAGGTAAACTCAAAACTGGGGAAGAGGTAGCAATTAAAGTCCAGCGGCCAGATTTGCGAGAAAGAATTACCATTGATTTGTATATTTTACGCAAGTTAGCTGGATGGGTGCAAAAAAATGTAAAACGGGTTAGAAGTGATTTAGTTGGGATTTTGGATGAATTGGGCGATCGCATTTTTGAAGAAATGGACTATATCCATGAAGGTGAAAATGCTGAACGCTTTTTTGAATTATATGGACATATCCCAGATATTTATGTACCAAAAATTTACTGGGAATACACCAACCGTCGCGTTTTAACGATGGAATGGATTAATGGTATTAAATTAACTCAAACGAAGGAAATTAAAGAACTAGGAATAGATGCACGTTATTTAATTGAAGTAGGTGTGCAGTGTTCCCTGCGTCAATTATTAGAACATGGATTTTTCCACGCTGATCCCCATCCTGGTAATTTGTTAGCTACCTTTGATGGTAAATTAGCTTATCTCGACTTTGGCATGATGAGCGAAATTAAACCGCCCCAACGTTATGGTTTAATTGAAGCTATTGTTCACGTTGTTAACCGTGATTTTGATTTATTAGCACAAGATTACGTAAAATTAGAATTTCTTTCCCCAGAAACAGATTTAACACCGATTGTTCCAGCTTTTGCTAAAGTTTTTGCTAATGCCCAAGGTGCGAGTGTCGCAGAACTAAACATTAAAAGCATTACTGATGATTTATCAGCATTAATGTATGAGTATCCTTTCCGTGTACCTCCCTATTACGCTTTAATTATTCGTTCTTTGGTGACATTGGAAGGGATTGCAATTTATATAGATCCGAATTTCAAAGTTCTCAGTGAAGCTTATCCTTATGTTTCTAAAAGATTGTTAACAGATCCATCTGATGAATTAAGAACTTCATTGAAAGATTTACTATTTAAAGATGGTAAATTCCGGTGGAATCGTTTGGAAAACTTGTTAAAAAATGCCCGTAACAATCAAGATTATGACTTTAACTTAGTCATGAATCAGAGTGTAGAATTTCTCTCTTCTGAACGCGGTGCATTTATTCGTGATAGGTTAGTAGATGAGTTTGTCAATGGAATAGACGCATTAAGTAAAAACGTTTTACATAATTTTACTTTTTTACTTCGAGAAAGGGTAGGTTTAACAGCAGTTAATGAAATACCTGGTGCGACAGTTGAACAACAACAAACTTTAGAACATATTAAACGAATTTTAGGGATTCTCCGAGAAACGAGAGGTTTTGATCCTGCTAAACTTGCTCCCCAAGTAGCGCAGGTTTTGGTTAATCCAAGAGTACATTATTTAGGACAACAAATTGCTAATCGTTTTACCCAAAAAGCTGTCGCTAGGTTAATTCGACAATTATTAGCAGATGAAGCAATTGGGTGATTGGTGATTGGTGATTGGTGATTGGTGATTGGTGATTGGGAATCATATAATTAATTACCCATTACCCGTTACCCATTACCCATTACCTATTAGTAATTCAAAATTGAGGAACAGGGAACAGGAAAAAATAATTACTGTCACCTGTCACCTGTCACCTGTCACCTATTATAAAGAACTAAGCCTATCGCGCAAAATTTCCGCTTGTTTTTGTGCTTCTGCTAAAGCATCTCTGGTAGTTTGTACCACATCTGCGGGGGCTTTATCTACAAAGTTGGAATTACTCAATCTTCCAGTTAAAGCTTTAACTTCCGCTTCCACTTTATTCAAGCTTTTCTCTAATTTTGCTCGCAATACTTCAACATCAACAACTCCAGTGAGAGGAATAACAATTTGCACAGTACCCACAACTCCTGAAATAGAATTTTCTTTTTTCTGTTCAGGTTCTTTTTCAGCTTCTTTTTCAGCTTCTTTTGCTTCTATGATAGCAGGTTCTATTTCTGTGTCTGTTGGTGTTTCCTTCGCTGGGAAGTATTTAGCAAATAATTCTTGTCTCGCTTTCCCATTGAGTAAATAACGGACTACAAACCAACCAGAATAAAATAAACCAACTGTTTCAAAGAAACTACCAAAAAGCGGTATCCGTAAAGATGTATTTCCCACAAAAATAGCAACTCTGAGAGTAACTAAGACTGCCAGAATTAAACCAATAGTTTTCAAAGTCCGCCAATAGGAACTGCTGAAAATTTCGTTATTTTTTGGTAATTCTGTTGGTGTTTCTCCAGTATTGTCTGGAGTGATTTCTATGGAAGTGGGATCGTTAATAGTTAAGGTTTCTACCTTGGCTAAATCTTTGATATAAGCTTCACCAGTAATGAGAATTGACCTTTCTTTTTCGCTTTCACTTTGCAAATTAGCGGTAATTTTTGCCCCTGGTTTAACATCAGCTTCCGCCCGTAAATTACGAATTGTGCGGATAGCACCAATTAACAAATCAAATTGTGTTTCTAAGTCAGCATCAATTAGATTTGTATCCGCTTCTGGATAGCTTTGTAAAGCTAAAACTTGGGGATTTTCGGCTGGTTGTTGGGTGAGAGTTTGCCAAATTTCTTCGGTAATATGGGGCATGAAAGGATGTAATAATTTTAAAATTCCTTCCAATATTTCCGCTAATATTTGTTGGGCAACTTTACGAGAAGCGGGATCTGCGTCTTTTTGTAATCTGGATTTTACTAATTCAATATACCAGTCACAAAAATCCCCCCAAATAAACTCATAAAGTCCTTTTGCTGCTTCCCCTAAACCGTAATTATCAATGTAGTTATTTGTCTGTTTAACTACTTGATGATAACGGGAAAGAATCCATTTATCACTGAGTTCTGTGGGTTCTGGTTTGCCTAATTGGGCTGGTGTTTGTCCGTCCAAATTCATCATTACAAATCGGGCGGCATTCCAGATTTTATTAGCAAAATTTCGGGATGCTTCTACAGAAATAGATTCATCTTTTTTGCGGTCATATTCTAAACGAATATCTTGACCTGCACCGACTACTTCTTTCACTAATGTATAACGCAGGGCATCAGTTCCATATTTATCAATCAACAATAATGGGTCAATTCCATTGTTTGCTGATTTGGACATTTTCTTATTATTTTCATCCCTCACTAAACCGTGAATATAAACGGTTTTAAAGGGCATTTTTCCGGTAAAATGTCCTGCCATTAAGGTCATTCTCGCTACCCAGAAAAAGATAATATCAAATCCTGTAACTAAGGTAGCGTTGGGATAGTAGGTTTCTAAGTCTTTGGTTTGTTCCGGCCATCCTAAAGTTGAGAAAGGCCATAAACCGGAAGAAAACCAAGTATCTAATACGTCGGGATCTTGTTCTAATTTGACTTCTTCACCAAATTGGGCTTTGGCTTTTTCTAATGCTTCATCTGCGGTTTTAGCAACAAAGAAGGGTGTAGTGTCGGTAATTTCTCCGTTGGTTTCGCTGACTGCATACCAAGCAGGTATTTGATGACCCCACCATAATTGACGGGAAATACACCAGTCACGCAGATTTACTAACCAGTCTCTATAGACTTTTCTCCAGCGTTCGGGGACAAATTCGGGGGAGTTTTGGTTATCGAGGAAGTCGAGGGTTTTGTCAGCGATGGGGCGAATTTTAACAAACCACTGGGTACTTAATAGGGGTTCAACGGGGACTTTGCCGCGATCGCTATAGGGTACTGTATGTTTATATTCTTCTATTTTTACCAGTACACCGTCAGCTTCTAAACGAGCAATTACATTTTTTCTAGCAACAAAACGGTCTTGTCCTTGGAACTCACCCGCATTT
Source organism: Sphaerospermopsis torques-reginae ITEP-024 (assembly GCF_019598945.1). Classification (NCBI taxonomy): domain Bacteria; kingdom Bacillati; phylum Cyanobacteriota; class Cyanophyceae; order Nostocales; family Aphanizomenonaceae; genus Sphaerospermopsis; species Sphaerospermopsis torques-reginae. Next base: position 1,889,151 of record NZ_CP080598.1, read on the forward strand.
TCGTTAAGCGTGCCGTCTTTGTTCATGATATTGATAAACGGCAAATCATGACGCTTACCCATTTCAAAGTCGTTAGGGTCATGGGCAGGTGTCACTTTTACGCATCCAGTACCGAAAGCAGGATCAACTAATTCATCACCAATGATCTGTATTTCCCGATTCATGATCGGTAAAGTGAGGGTTTTACCAATTAAATCTTTATACCGTTCATCTTCCGGGTTTACCGCTACTGCTGTATCACCTAACATGGTTTCGGGTCTTGTTGTGGCGACTTCCACAAATCCAGAACCATCGGTGAGAGGATAACGAAAGTGCCAAAGATTACCATTTACTTCCTTGGGTTCGACTTCCAAATCAGAGACGGCAGATTGTGACGCAGGACACCAGTTAACTAAATAATTACTCCGGTAGATTAGACCTTCTTCATAAAGACGAATAAATGCTTCTAAAACAGCTTTTGATAAACCTTCATCTAGGGTAAAGCGTTCCCGCGACCAGTCTACGGAAACACCCAAACGGCGTAATTGATTGACAATTGTACCGCCTGATTCGTTTTTCCATTGCCAAGCACGTTCTAAGAATTTTTCCCTACCTAAATCGTAGCGAGTTTTACCTTCTGCTTTGAGTTGTTTTTCCAGAATGGTTTGTACTGCTATACTTGCGTGATCAGTACCGGGTAGCCAAAGGGCGTTTTTACCTTTCATTCTTTGATAGCGAATGATGGCATCAATTAACGCACTTTCAAAGGCATGACCCATGTGTAAACTGCCGGTGACGTTTGGGGGCGGAATAACAATACAGTAGGGTTCACCGGGATGATCGGGATCTGCTTTGTAGACTTGGTTTTCTTCCCAGAATTTCTGCCATTTCGCTTCTGTGGAGAATGATTCGTAAACACTGGGGAGATTTGGTATAGTTGCGGTCATGCTGGGAATTTTCAGTTTTTGAGGACTCTGATCAATTTTGCCACAAGGTAGGATAGATGGTGATTTGTTACGAACCGCAAAGTTCGCAAAGTTCGCAAAGTTGGAAGATTATGTAATTTAGTCAACAAGAGATTTGTATCTAATATTATTAGTATTTTTAGCGATGTTAGCAATTATGATAAAATATTGATTGCTAATCAAATTACTTAATTAATTCGATGAATGAATTATTAAATCGGATTACGCAAATACCTGGGCAATGTGGAGGTCGTCCTTGCATTCGAGGTATGAGAATTAGAGTTAGTGACATTTTAGAAATGTTAGCGGAAAATGTCAGCGTTAGCGAAATTTTAGAAGATTTTCCTGATTTAGAACCAGAAGATATCCAAGCTTGTTTGGTGTTTGCTGCAAGAAGTACTGATTTTGTGCGGTTAACAGCATGAAGATTTGGATTGATGCACAGTTACCCCCGAAATTAGCAAATAAGACATGGTGACAAAAATTAAAACTGCGTTTGGGAACGGGTTTCTTTAACTAAACGCAGACAATCTTCCAGATCATCACCTTGCCAAGTTCCAGCATAATGTAGTAAATCACCTGCTTTTTTACCTCGTTTGATAGGGGAAATACGACGTAATGGGCGTTGATTTAAGGTGCTTCTTTCCTGAATAGAATCGAGAAAATCACTAACTAAGGAAAGCTGTTCTGGTGGTAGTTGGGATATCTGTTTTTCAATCTTTTGATGTAGTTCTAAATCTGTCATCTGTACCTCGTTTTGATAGGAAGACAAAATACTTAGCTGATTCTATTTTATCTCAGAATCACCGCCCCTTACCAACATCTTTCATACCAATTTACAAAATAATGAGCCAGATTTATTGTAGGGGTTTAGCATTGCTAAACCCTTACCCACCGCGCATTCTCATCATCAATATGGTATTGCATCATTAAAGTATGAATTGTGTTTCGCGCAAAGACGCAAAGGAGCAAAGACGCAAAGGAAAAATGGGATAAATATTAATTTTTACATAAGGCGTTCATATCAACGGGATGGGGTGAAGACGAAGAAGAACCCGTAATATAAGCCTGGAATGATGAGCCGAGATAATTTATACCAATAGCCGCTTCTATTTGTGATTCGGAAAGATTACTACTTGGTCTAGCGTATGCAATTCTTAATTGATAATTACCACCAGAAGTAGCAGAAGAAATATATAAATTCCGATTTGTAGTTTCAGTAGCTTTTCGACTAAAATACCAGGCTTCAAGAATTGATTTTGGTAGAACAGCGCTTGCTGATAGAAGAATAGCACCAGTTTTCTTATCAACCATTTGTGTAGTAAGTTGTGGCATAAAATTAGAATAGTCCGAGTTGGGAGTAGTAAGTTCAAAAAAGACAATATTTCCAGGATCAGTCTTGACGCTATAGGAATCATATCTTGACGCAGAATTATGAAGAGTTCCCTGCGGAGCAACCTTATCATTTGCATCAATACTACCCTGAATAGTCTCGCATTTAAGAGGGAAAAGATTCTCACCCGGAACTAAAATAACTTTATTCTTTGTTTCTGCAAAAGAAGGTAAAGCAGTCAGCAAAACCAGCGCACATCCTTGGGATATCAATTGATAAATTTTCATGATTTTTTATCTATTTTTATCAATATTCTACATTCATTTCGATTCAAAAAACATCGTTACTGGTTTAAATTCGGTAACGATGTTTAGCGTTATATCAAAAAACCCTTAACAACTATATCCTATTCTTCCCGATTCTGCAATCTTTCTAACAACTCCTCACGGGATAAACTACCCAAAGACAAAAGTAACTGAGTGCGTTCAGCAATAGGAAACTTAGCAATCTTTTCCACCGCACCAGATAACTCAGCATCTAAACTACCAAACCGCCCTTCCAACAGAGAAGTTATTAACAAAAGTTGTCCTTCCTGTCTTCCTTCCTGTCTTCCTTCCTGTCTTCCTTCTTGCTTTGCTTCTTGTCTCCATTCTTCCCGTTGTTGTAAATAAGCTGGTGATAAGTTCATAATCTCTTCCTCCTCTTCTCTACTTAAATTATCTCTCAATTCTAAATTCTTACGCCAGTCCGCTAAAATCTCTAACAAATTCTCCCTAAAAGGGTTGTTTTCTGGTAAAGTCGTTAACTCCTCTACTGCTCTTTTTTGTGTTCCTCCTTTCCCTAAAACCCTTAACCATAAAGTATCCTCATTTTCTGGTAATTGATGAATCACAACTATTGCTGTTTTCAAAATATCATGCAGAAAATAAATACCCTTAACCCAATCTTCTCCTATCTCATTTGCACCTAATCCTTTAATCATGCGAGGTGAGAAAGTTGGTGTTAAAATCCATAACATCGGGAATTCTGATTCAGCAATATTTTTGTTTTCTCGTTTTGCTTTCCTGACAAGATCGCCATGAACAGCATATAATTTGAGTAAACAACTGCGAATTTCTATTTCTGATGGTGGGTTACGAAAAACCTCAATTAAACATTGAGTTTTGGCGATTTTACCTAATAAACCCAAAGGTAAATTTTCCTGAGTGGGTGTAGGAAAGGGTTCAAACCAAACATCAATTTCTTGAACTTCGCTTTTCACCTTTTCGCTTTTTTTGATTGTTCCTACAGGTGTTAATAATTCCTCTAGGTATTCTTTAGCAAATTGATCGTGAGTTTGTCGAGTCATTTGATGATATTAAAAATCACATTTTTACAAAAATCATCCTAAACATGAAAAATATTGTATAATAATAATGTTACTATAAAATTATACTTTTAATAGTAGTTAACCCCAAGCAATCAAACAAATGTTACAATCAATCGAAGGCATTTATCAAGACGGAAAAATTGAGCTAACCGAAATGCCAACAGGCATCAAAACAGCGCGAGTAATTGTAACTTTTATTGATGCAAATGCTTCTGTAGATTTGTCATCTCGTGGGATTAATGAAGAACAAGCTGCAAATTTAAGAGCTAGATTACAATGTTTTGCAGAAGATTGGGAACAACCAGAAATGGAAGCTTACGATGCCTTATAATCGTGGTCAAGTAGTGCTGGTTTTGTTCCCAGACTCAAACTTAAAAACTGCTAAACGTCGTCCTGCTTTAGTGGTTCAATCTAATAATATTGGTACTGGTTTATCGCAAACTATTATAGCTATGATTACTAGCAATGTTTCCCGTGCTGGACACCCTAGCAGAGTTTTTGTGAATATAGCAACACCACCAGGAAAACAAACAGGATTAGTTAGCGATTCTGTGATTATGACAGATAATCTAGCAACTGTTTTAGATACAGAAATTGATAAAGTGATTGGTTTTTACTCAGAAATGTCTTTAGTAGATGCAGCACTCAGACATACATTGGAAATTTAAAATTAGACATTTAAAATTGTGTTGTGTCTGCCAGAGAATTTCTGCATCTTGTAAAAATGGCAATCGCTCCAGGTTGAAAAATCTCTAAAATCCGATGTTTACCATTGCTGAACGATATACAGTTGACGGTAATGTAACTACTTATTAAAATTCGTATTAAACAACTGTTTAGCCTGTTCATAAACCTGAATATCAATCACAACTATCCCATTCTCCTGAGCATAATTTTCAATCTTCTTCCGTGCAAAAGGACGCACAAAAAAAGGAATTTCTTTGATTTTTGCTTCCGCTTCCGCAGTCCATTTAATTTGTTCACTCATAGATTTTTAGGTTGTGAATGATGTGACAGATTTCGATTTATACACAGTTACAAAAATAGAGCATTTTTCATGTATTTCTTAAATCTTCTTTTTCGCTTCTTTCTTCCTTTGCGTCTACCCTGCGGGATCTCCTTACGGAGATTGCGTCTTTGCGTGAGATATAAAAATCTGGTTCACGAAAATCACTATAATATCGTTACCAGGTTGAACCCAGTAACGATATTTAACAAGAACTATTTTAGCATTGTTGTGCTACAGGTTCTTTAGCCAAAAATTCCTCTAACTCAGTTAAAGCCTCATCTTCAATCTTAGTCTGCATGGGGCAGAACTTAGGACCACACATAGAACAAAACTCAGCCTTTTTATAAACATCATCAGGCAAAGTTTCATCATGATATTCCCTAGCTCGCTCAGGATCTAAAGATAACTCAAATTGACGATTCCAATCAAAATTATACCGCGCTCTAGACAGTTCATCATCCCGATCTCTCGCACCAGGGCGATGTCTAGCAATATCAGCAGCATGAGCAGCTATTTTATAAGCAATTAACCCATTCCGCACGTCTTCCGCGTTAGGTAAACCTAAATGTTCTTTAGGTGTCACATAACACAGCATCGCCGTACCATACCAACCCGCCATAGCAGCACCAATAGCAGAGGTAATATGATCATAACCAGGAGCAATATCAGTCACCAAAGGACCAAGAACATAGAAAGGAGCTTCTGAACATTCCTCCATTTGCTTGCGGACATTAAACTCAATTTGATCCATAGGCACATGACCAGGACCTTCTACCATTACCTGGACATCATGTTCCCATGCTCTGCGGGTGAGTTGACCTAAAGTTTTCAGTTCCGCTAACTGCGCTGCATCTGTCGCATCATGGGTACATCCAGGACGCAGGGAGTCGCCTAAACTGAAAGTAACATCATATTTCTTGAAAATCTCAATGATGTCGTTGAAATGGGTATACAGGGGGTTTTGTTTGCGGTGCAGCAACATCCACTTAGCCAAAATACCACCACCACGGGAAACAATACCTGTGAGACGGGTTTTCACTAAAGGTAAATGTTCTATTAACAAACCCGCGTGGATAGTTTGATAGTCTACCCCTTGTTGAGCGTGTTTTTCAATGATGTGAAGAAAGTCGTCAGCAGTGAAGTTTTCCATTCTGCCGTGGACACTTTCTAAAGCCTGGTAAACTGGAACAGTACCGATAGGAACGGGTGAAGCCTTGATAATAGCGGTACGAATTTCATCTAAATTACCGCCACCTGTGGAAAGGTCCATCACGGTATCAGCACCGTATTTAATAGATAATTTGAGTTTTTCTAGTTCTTCTTGAACATCGGAAGAATTAGGAGATGCACCAATATTAGCATTGACTTTACATCTAGAAGCGATACCTATAGCCATCGGTTCTAGGTTAGTGTGATTAATATTCGCCGGGATAACCATTCTTCCCCGTGCTACTTCTTCGCGTATCAGTTCAGGAGGTAGGTTTTCCACCTTAGCGATGTGGTACATTTCCTCAGTAATTACACCTTGGCGAGCGTAGTGCATTTGTGTAACATTACCCTGCCCACGTCGCTTGGCTATCCATTCAGTTCGCATATAATAATCCTCAATATACAGCTTCCCTACGCTGGTATTATCCAGTCTCAGGTGTTAAGGGTTTGATCTCAGCTTGGCTTTCACAAGCACCCCTAGCATTTATAGAATTTTAGCATTTTGTGGATGAGTAACGGGAGGAGTTTAAGATTTTTTGGTGTTTTGGTATTTTTGTCCGTGAAAGTGGGATATTCCTCAATTTGGATGAAAATAGGTATAAATTTCTTGTGCTAATCTCGGTCCTATTCCCGCAACTTCTGTTAATTGCTGTGGAGTAGCTTGACGGATATAATCAACGGAGCGAAAATGAGCTAGTAGTAACTTTTGTCGATGGTGTCCTAAACCGGGAATTTCATCTAAGCGGGATCTTTTCAATTTATCACTTCTTTGTTGTCGATGAAAACTCACAGCAAACCGATGTGCTTCATCCCGCAACCTTCGCAATAACTGTACTCCTGGTTGTTCTGCATCTGTTTCTAAAGGTAAAGACTCACCGGGTAAAAAGATTTCTTCCCGTTTTTTTGCTAAACTCACAACTCGCAAGTCTGCTAACAAATTCATTTCTTCTAAAATAGATACTACCGCAGATAATTGACCTTTTCCACCATCAATCATAATTAAATCTGGCCAGTCAGAATTTCCTAATCTTGGTAATTTTGGATCTTCAATATATTTCCTAAATCTTCTGTGAATCACTTCTGCTAAACTGGCAAAATCATCAGAATGTCCAATAGTCACATGGGGATTTTTAATTTTATAATGACGGTAATATTGTTTTGCTGCTAAACCATCAATAAATACCACTTGAGAAGCTACTGCATTACTTCCTTGAATGTGAGAAATATCATAACCTTCAATGCGGTGGGGTAAGTCTGGTAAATCAAGAATTGCTGTTAAATCTTCTAAGGATTTTTGATTACTATCACCCAATTTTTGCATTCTTTGTAATTCAAATTGGGCGTTTTTTTCTACCATTTCTATTAATTCTGCTTTTGTTTGTCGCAAAGGGGCAATAATATTTACTTTTCTGCCTTTTCTTTGTGTTAAAATTTCTGCTAAAATTTCCCCATCGGGTAATTCATGTTGTACTAAAATTTCTGTGGGAATTTCTACACTATCTGCTGTTTGATAATGTTCTTCTAATACTCTTTGTAAAATTGCTCCTGGTTCAGCGTGAGAGTTAGCAACAAACGCTAATCTTCCGACTAACTGACCTGCACGAATTTGAAATAATTGAATGTATGCGTGTTGATTATCAGCGGCTAAAGCAATGGCATCTCTGGATACTGTATCATCGGGTAAGGATACTTTTTGCTGTGCGGTTAAGGATTTTAAACCAATAATTTGATCACGAATTTTTGCCGCAGTTTCAAAATTCAATTCTTCCGCTGCTGCTTCCATTTGTGCTGTTAAAATATCTATTAATTCTTGAGTTCTTCCTTGAAATACCATTGCTATTTTTTGGATGATTTTATGGTATTCTTCTACAGAAATTAACTTTTGACAAACTCCAGGACAACGACCAATATCATAATTTAAACAAGGACGATCTTTAAATAAAGGTTGGGGTCTTTGTTTTTGGGGAAATATGCGTTTACATAAGTGCATAATTTCCCGTAATAAACCTGAGTCTGTGTAAGGTCCGTAGTATTTATCTTTTTTATCTTTGGGTTTTCCCAGTTGACGTTTGCGAGTAATAAAAATGCGCGGATATTCCTCGGACCAGGTAATGCAGAGATAAGGATATTTTTTATCGTCTTTTAGTAAAACATTAAAATATGGTTGATGTTGTTTGATTAAATTTGCTTCTAATGCTAAAGCTTCTGCTTCGGTATCCGTGACGATAAATTCAATTTCTGTCACTAATTTAACCATCGTGTTGATGCGTTGGGTTTTGTTAGTGTAGTCACGGAAATAGGAACGAACACGCGATCGCAATTTTCGAGATTTACCTATATAAATAATGCGATCGCTTTCATCTCGCATTAAATAAACCCCTGGTACTGGGGGAATTTCTGCTAAACGGGTTTCTAGTTTCTCTGGGTTTTTAACTAAGGGTAGAGTTGGGGATGATACTGTCACGGCTAATATTAGGTAATTTTACAAATAAATACCTTTCTTTATTGTAAGAAATATTTTTAATGTCATCTAATTTTTGATGAAGATGCGATGAATTAATTATATAATGAACCGCAAAGGACGCAAAGCACACAAAGAAAACCAGAAAACCAGGGAATAAATTCCCTGTCTTATAGCTAAAGTCGGTTAAAACTGACTATTGTGCCAAGATTATGGTTTATTAAACGCTAGAATTAATAAATTCAGCAATTCTACTTACTGCCGTTTCTAACACTTCTGGTTCTTGCACTAAAGCAAAACGCACATATCCTTCCCCTGCTGGACCAAAACCCGCACCTGGGGAAGCAGCTACACCAGTTTGTTTAACTAACTCTGTACAAAATTTGATAGAATTATTACTCCAAGGTTCTGGTAATTTTGCCCAAATATACATAGTTGCTTCTGGTGTGGGAACGTTCCAACCTATGCTGTGTAAGGCATTGATGAAAGCATCCCGACGTTGGCGGAAAATAGAGACTGCATTTTTTACACCATCTTGATTGCCTGTGAGTGCTGCGATCGCCCCATTCAAAATTCCCAAATACTGATTAAAATCGACGGTAGCTTTGACTTGTTTTAAAGCTTGAATTAATCGGGAATTACCGATAGCATAACCTATGCGGAAACCACCCATATTATAAGATTTAGACAGGGTGAAAAATTCAATAGAAACGCTTTTTTCAGGGTCAGCTTGTAAAATTGAAGGAACTGAGGATTTTAGATTTTGGATTTTGGATTTTGGATTGAAAGTTTCGTTCTGGGTAAATACTAAATCTACGTAGGGGAAATCATGGACTAAAACAATGTTATGCTTTTGACAAAAAGCTACAGCTTCTTGAAAGAAAGATAAAGGAGCGATCGCACTGGTAGGATTATGGGGATAGCTTAACACCATCATCCGTGACTGAGCCAAAACCGAAGCGGGAATATCAGTCAACACTGGTAAAAAATTGTTTTCTGCCTTTAATGGCATTGGGTAAATTTGCCCACTTGCTAAATAAACTCCTCCCGCATGGGAAGGATAACCAGGATCTAACAATAACGCAAAATCACCAGGATTGAGAATTGCTAAAGGTAAATGTGCAGTTCCTTCCTGAGAACCAATCAAAGGTAAAACTTCTGTTTCTGGGTCAACTTTAATACTGAATTTTTGCTCATACCATTGCGCCGCAGCCTGGCGAAATTCTTGAGTACCGCGAAACAGCAAATAACCGTGAGTGCTAGGGTCATCAAGAGATTTGGCGATCGCATCAATAATATGATTATCTACTGGTAAATCAGAAGACCCCAGAGACAAATCAATTAATTCCTTTCCAGCAGACACAGCCAGCGATTTAGCCCTGTCCATATCCGCAAATACATTAGCTTGTAAGGGTTGTAAACGATTTGCAAATTGCATTTTAGTCATTAGTCATGGGTCATTAGTAATTAGTCATTGGGCATGGGGCGGAAAATTTTAGATTTTAGATTTTAGATTGTGGTTGACAAAAATAATCCAAAATCCAAAATCCAAAATCCAAAATAAAAAACTCCTGCCTCCCCTGCTGCCCCCAGTTCCCAGTACCTGACCATTGACTAATTACTATTTAAATGATGATCTAAAAGACTGAGTAATTGATCTTTGCTGATAACTCCCTCAGTCGATTCTAGCAGTTGGTTTTCTTTAATTAACCTGAGTGCAGGGACACCTTCCACCTGATACTGTTTTACAGTTAGGGGGTTAGGGTCAATTTCCATCTTGACAATTTTTAGGCGATCGCTGTACTTAGTAGCAGCTAGATTAATCATTGGCGACATCAATTGACAAGGACCACACCAGGAAGCCCAAAAGTAAACTAATACAGGCTGCTCGGCTTTTAAAACCTCAGTTTCAAACTCAGCATCAGTGATAGTTATTACACCCTTACTCATTAAAGTCTCCATTAGGTGGCATCGTTAAAAGTTGACACACACATTACTGTATCGTAAAAAGAGTCAGGAGTCAGGAGTCAGGAGTCAGAATAATTTTAGATTTTAGATTTTAGATTTTAGATTGGAGTTGACAGAAACAATCCAAAATCCAAAATCCAAAATCCTTTCATTGTATCCCTAGTCCCCAACGAAACAAAATCCCACAACCTTGAGTGTGGGATACTCTCAAATGTGTTTTCTGCAAAACTTACAACTGATCTAATTGTCTCTTTAAAGCTTCCAACTCAGCATCCACTGGTTCACGAGGTCCATCTGTGGTAGTTGGTTGTTGTGTATTGCTGGTTTGTTGTTGTGGGGGTAGTTGCGGTTGAGGTGGTGCTGGTGATAGCATACTTGCTTTCAAGGCTGCCAATTCATCATCAACATCGCTACTACCTTCCAACTGGGCAAATTGGTTTTCTAAAGTTCCACCTACTAATTCTGCTGTAGACTGAGCGCGAGCTTCTTGCATCAATACCTTTTCTTCCATGCGCTCAAAAGCAGCCATAGCACTGCTGGTACTCATCCCACTAACCATTGAACCCAGTTGTTCTTGAGCTTTAGCAGCAGTAATCCGCGCTTTGAGCATTTCTTTCTTGGTTTTAGCTTCAGAAATTTTGCTCTCTAGCTGGATTAAATTCTTTTTCAGAGTTTCCACCTGTACAGTCTGCTGCTCCAAACTAGCTTTTAATGCTGTAGCAGTATCATTAAAAGTTTTCTTGCGCTCTAATGCTTGACGAGCTAGGTTTTCATCACCTTTTTGCAGAGCTAGTTGGGCGTTACGTTGCCACTTATTAACTTCATTTACAGCATCATTGTATTGTTTCTCTGTGCGTTTTTGGGCGGCGATCGCTTGTGCAATACCTTGACGTAACTGTACCAAGTCTTCCTGCATTTCCAACAGGGCTTGTTCCAGCATTTTTTCTGGATCTTCTGCTTTATTGATTAAATCGTTAACATTCGCACTAACTACTCTTTTAAGCCGATCAAATAATCCCATAACTTTGTTTTTCCTTGTTTTTATGCTTGAGGTTTACGCGCTTGGTTAGACAGTGAACTTTTTTACTGTTTAATAGCTACTTATTTCAATTTAATCTTTTTAGTCGGGAATGGTATTTTTACAATACTCTCTCCATTCTGGATCATGACAATATAATTCAGCTACATTAACTCATCAGATTCAACATTTAGTAGTTTTCATTACTTGCTGTACTGCAAAGCTATAGCTCAAGCTATATCTGTGTCTGCTGGTTATTTACCTCCTTTAACATTTGGGTTTTCATTGCTGCTAGTTCGGTCTCAACATCATTATTCATAGAATTCAACTTAGCAAATCCTGTTTCCAGATTGTCACCACCCAATTGACTAATAGCTGCTGATTGTGCTTCCATCTGTATAACTTTATCTTCCATCCGTTCTAATGCACCCAGACTAGATGTAGTAGAAAATTCACTCAGCATTTCCTGAAGTTTATAGGATGCCGCCGCAGAACGAGCGCGAGCAATGTACATATCTTTTTTGGTTTTTACCTCTGCGGTTTTCAACTCCAAACTACGCATATCCTGTTTTAACTTCTCTACAACTTGTTTTTGCTGTTCTATTTGCTCAAACAAAGCCGTAGCCGTTTGTTGGTAAGTTTGGCGTTTGGTGAGAGCTTCCCTGGCTAAAACTTCATTACCTTGTTGGAGAGCTAGTTGAGCGCGACGATACCATTCTTGAGATTGAGATTCTGCTGCAAGTGCTTGACGTTCAGTGCGTTTTTGGGTAGCGATCGCACCAGCAACTCCCTGTCTCAATTGTACCAAATTTGACTGCATTTCCAGAAAGGTTTGCTCCAAAACTTTTTCTGGATCTTCAGCACCGTTTACCAAACTGTTGACATTAGCACCAATCACCCGCAAAATGCGCTTCATCACTTCCATACTCAAATATGCCCCCTTCAGGTTTTAGCAACCAGCAAATTTAGGCTTCTTTCCATGATCACTTCTGAATTATCAGTCCTTAATTATCAATTATCAACTATCAATTATCAACTATCAATTACCTATCATGGTTTTAGTACACGGGCTTTAATGCCTTTTGTCTGTAGTTGCTTTAAACGTTGTTTTGCTTGCTCTTCAGTCTTCAACGCACCAAGATAAATATACTTTTGTCCATCTGATAAATAAGCATCAGGAACAACTTGCCGCGCATTTGCTAAAGCATTATTGCCTTGATTATCAGCCACAATATAATAGTACCTATCCGCTGATGGTTTTATTTCTGTATTCAGTCCTGGTAAAGTTTCCTTGGGCTTGGGTATAGCTGAAACATTGGGGACTGAAGTTGGTGGAACTACTGGACTTATGGGTGTTTCGATGACTATGGGTTGGGGAGTAGCTGTCGGGGTTGGTTTAACTTTCGGTGTTAAACCTATTATATCATTAGTATCTCTAACCTGTGGAAACTCACGAGCAGCTAAGTTAGGATATTTGGGAATAGGCGTGATTTGTGGTTGGTCTATAGGTGAGATATTATTGGCAGTTGCATCAGTATTTTCACTTATTTGTGAGTAAACACGGTTAAAAAATTTGCTTAAATACAACTGTGGCACAGTTTGGGGATTAAATACTACATAGCCTAAAGTTAAACTAGCTAACAGCAGCAGCAGCATAGAACCAATACCCAAAGGTGACAGTAAACTGTCGTTAGAATTACTTGATTTGTTGGTTGGTGGTTGTTCTTCTTGGAGACTTCGCAGCAGTGCTTCACTTGATTCTAAATAATCATCTGGGTGTTTGGGAGTATGATTTGCCGGCACAGGAGTTTCACTTTCAGCAGCCTTGGGCTTTGTCGGTACTATATTACTGATAGGCTTTGACTCTGGTGGCTGAGGTGGGGTTTGTATTTTTGTAGACTGTTCGGCAGAAGACAGTGGTAAATGATTGATTTCTTCCTGTTTTTCCACATCTGAGACAGGATTTTCTAGAAAAATTGAGTTATTCTTAAATTCTGCCGTTGATGGCTGAGTTGTTACGAATGTCTCAGTTATTGTATTTAACTCTTGGGATGGCTGAGGAATATAATTTTCTACACTAACTGTTTTCGGTTGCCTCACTCCATTGCGTGCGCGTCGGTATCTAGTTAACTCTTGATCTAGCTGTACTTCTAAACTTCCTAGTGCTGTGGCTAGTGCTGGCTTTAACCCAGAGGTTTTAGAGGATGGTTTATCAGAATCAATGGTAAGATTTTGACTCATTGCCAGGATACCTTAAATGCGATACTGCTGTATGAATTTTATCAGTAAAAAATTCAAGTGACTCCTGGATCTTCTGACTCCTGGATCTCCTGACTCCTTCCTAAAATCTAAAATCTAGATGTCGTTGAAATCTGTTAATGATATTTTAGGCATTCTCCAACTGGAAGCCCAATGGCAGGAACAACCTTTTTCACGCTTGCTCAAGTGTTGGGAAGAAGTTGTTGGGGTTAAGGTTGCTGCACAAACGCGCCCTTTGTCGATTCAGCGTGATGTTTTGTGGGTAGCAACTTCTAGTGCAGCTTGGGCGCAAAATTTGACTTTCCAACGCAAAAATCTGCTGTTAAAGTTAAATCAAAAGTTAAATCACGAGATATCTAGACCTTTGATAGATATTCGGTTTTCTACTGCCCAATGGAAACAAACACCATTACCAGACAACCCGCAACAAACTTTATCACCCCAAGCACACCCTAGTTATTTGGGTGAAACTATATCTAAGTCTGAACTTAAAGCTACTGCTAAAAATGCTCAGACAGCGTTTGAACAATGGGCTAGAAATAGACAAGAGCGATCGCATAACTTAAACTTACCTCTTTGCCCCCAATGTCAATGTCCATCCCCACCAGGTGAAGTCCAACGCTGGGGTGTTTGTTCTCCTTGTGCCGCTAAATTTGTCATTGATAAACCGGGAAACAAAGAATAGCCAAAATGCAACATCTAAAAGGCTCGTGTCATCCAAATCTCACTCTTTATCTTTGATCCCCAATGCTTTCTAGGCAAAAACAAGTATGTGGTCACTTCACTAATCATATACAAATATGACAGAATTATAAAAACATAATAAAAGTTTTTTTTGAAAAAAATCCCTAGAACCCTGATGAGATAATCACTTCTTGGCTTTTATACCTATTTTGTCAGGGAACGAAAATATTAAGTGTGATAATTACCCTTCGTTCCCAGTCAAAACTCAAGATTATGAAACCAATTAACCCTTTAACATCAGCCTGTAGGTATTGTCGTCATTACCAACCAGAAGGCCGTCGTGGTGGTATGTGTCAGCAATTAAATGCACCTGTTCAAGCGGGCTGGAAAGCTTGTTCTTTAGCGATCCCGGCTTTTGCTCCTACATGGGAATCTTTAGAAGATGGTTGGAGTTTACCATTATCTAAACCTATTGTACCTATCTTACCCGTTACTGCTAATATCAATTCCGATTTAGAAAATTTAGAATTTACAACCGTTGCGGAAACATCTGTTTCCTCGTTACCAGAGGTAAAAACCAAAGTTTTAGCTGTTTAAGACTTGGTTACTACTTTTGGTGACTACTCTAATTATATTTTTCCCAATCAGACGGCTAAATATAACATTGGCATTTAATTTAGGATGGCAAATTTTTTGGTGCTGCAATTTTGTTTTTGATAAAGCCTTATTAGCATCGCACCTTGTGATCAGGTGCGCTTGAGAGGATGGTTAAGGCAACCAGGGAAAGTCACGAAAATTGGGGGGACGTTTTTCGAGAAAAGCTTGTTTGCCTTCTGATCCTTCTGCTGTCATGTAGTAAAGTAAAGTGGCGTTACCAGCCAGTTCTTGTAACCCTGCCTGTCCGTCACAGTCAGCGTTAAATGCTGCCTTTAAACAACGTATAGCAATGGGACTTTTTTCTAATATTTCCTGCGCCCATTTTATCCCTTCGGCTTCGAGTTCTGCGACAGGAACTACTGTATTAACTAAACCCATTTCTAAAGCTTGTTCGGCATTATATTGACGACAAAGAAACCAAATTTCTCGCGCTTTTTTCTGTCCAACTATTCGCGCTAAATAACTCGCACCAAAACCACCATCAAAACTTCCTACTTTTGGTCCAGTTTGTCCAAAAATAGCATTATCGGCTGCTATGGTTAAGTCACAAATTAAATGTAAAACATGACCACCACCAATAGCATAACCGGCGACTAAAGCAATCACTACTTTAGGCATGGAACGGATCAAACGTTGCAAATCTAGCACATTTAAGCGCGGAATCCCTTCATCATCAACATAACCAGCTTGTCCGCGTACACTTTGATCACCACCGGAACAGAAAGCATATTTTCCATCTGTGTGGGGACCTGCACCCGTAAATAGAACTACACCAATATTAGTATCTTCACGAGCATCACAAAAAGCCTCATAAAGTTCAAAGACAGTTTTCGGGCGGAAAGCATTGCGTTTGTGGGGACGGTTGATGGTTATTTTCGCAATACCATCGGTTTTTTGATACAGAATATCTTCGTAGGTTTTAACAGTTTTCCAGTCTGTTGACATAGAGATAACTTAACTATGGTGCTTGAAAATTTTATCAGGGAAGAGGTGACAGGTGACAGGTGACAGTAAGAAGGGAATAGGGAACAGGGAACAGGTGAGGTGAGGAGATGGGGAGATGGGGAGATTAATAACTAATAACTAATAACTAATTACTAAACAGACATGATATTATTTGATTATTATTGTATTCTGAAGTTGGAAAAATCCAATAGGATGATTTTATGTCTTACAGTGATTTTACTTTAGAAGCGGTTAAGAAAAACCTGAATCTCAAAATTTCTACGAGAGATAATATTTTTGCTGGAGTTACACCATCGCCAATAAGTGATTATTTACAGGAAACTTTAGCTTATAATGTTCCTTTTGCTTTGGCTAGTAATACGGAAAAATCTCGTTCTGAGATGATTATTACACCTATTTTATTAGAGTTAACTAAACAGAAAAAACAGAAAAATCAAGAAATTAGTTTGTTCTCTGGTGTAGAATTTAATGTTGATTATAGTCAGGGTTTAAGCGGTAATTGTGATTTTATTATTAGTCGTTCTCCTGAATTTTTATTAATTAATGCCCCGGTAATTTTAGTTGTTGAAGCCAAGAAAGAAAATATTAAAGGTGGTTTAGGTCAATGTATTGCAGAAATGTATGCTGCTAGGTTATTTAATGAAAGAGAAGAAAATGAAATTACAGAAATTTATGGTGTGGTAACTACTGGGGAAATTTGGAAGTTTTTAAAGTTATCAGATGAACGGGTACAGATTGATTTAGCCGAGTATTTTTTAAATGATGTTGCTAAAATTATGGGTATTTTAACGAGTGCTGTCAAGTAATTAGGTGACAGGTGACAGGTGACAGAAAAGTGTTTTGTCCAATTACCAATTACCAATTACCCATTACCAAACATTAAAATATACCAAATAAATCAGCTTTATGACTTTTTTAACTGTAAGAATCAGTTGAGTCAGAGTAGAATTAATCTGGCCAATTTTCTCTGGTTAAATCTCTACAAACAGGAGGTTAAATTTTGGCTAAGTTGAAAGTCGCTATTAACGGTTTTGGGCGGATCGGTCGTCTGGTACTCCGTGCGGGTATTAATAATCCTAACATTGAATTTGTGGGGATTAATGATTTAGTACCACCGGATAATTTGGCTTATCTTTTAAAGTACGACTCTACACACGGTAAGTTAAAAAGTAAGGTGGAAGCTAGGGAAGATGGCATGGTAATTGATGGCCATTTTATTCCTTGTGTTTCTGTTAGAAATCCCGCAGAATTGCCTTGGGGTAAATTGGGTGTAGATTATGTTGTAGAATCTACTGGACTTTTTACTGATTATGCTGGGGCGGAAAATCACTTAAAAGCTGGTGCAAAAAGAGTTGTGATTTCTGCACCTACAAAAGATCCAGAGAAAGTGAAAACAATGGTGATGGGTGTAAACCATCAATCTTATGATCCAGCAAAGGATTTAATTGTTTCCAATGCTAGTTGTACTACAAATTGTTTAGCGCCAATTGCTAAAGTTATTAATGATAACTTTGGTTTGGCTGAAGGTTTGATGACTACAGTTCATGCGATGACTGCTACTCAACCTACAGTAGATGGACCAAGTAAAAAAGACTGGCGCGGTGGTAGAGGTGCTGCTCAAAATATTATTCCTTCTTCCACCGGTGCAGCTAAAGCTGTGGCTTTGGTTTTACCAGAGTTGAAAGGCAAGTTAACAGGGATGGCTTTTAGAGTTCCTACCCCTGATGTTTCGGTAGTTGATTTAACTTTCAAAACTGTCAAATCTACAAGTTACAAAGAAATTTGTGCAGCAATGAAACAAGCTGCTGAGGGTGAGTTAGCAGGTATTTTGGGTTATACCGATGAAGAGGTAGTTTCTACAGATTTTCAAGGTGATGCCCACTCTAGCATTTTTGATGCTGGTGCAGGAATTGAATTAAATTCTAACTTCTTTAAAGTTGTTTCCTGGTATGACAACGAATGGGGTTACTCTAACCGTGTTGTTGATTTGATGTTGTCAATGACACAGAAGTAAAAATTGATAATTGACAATTGACAATTGACAATTGATAATTGTCCATTTTCCATTGTCAATTGTCCATTATCCCCAGTATGGGCTTAACAAGGTTGCACTACCTGGACCGTTACCCCCTACTTTTTATGATGCGTCGAACCAAGATTATCTGTACTGTTGGTCCTGCTACTGCTGCACCGGAAAAGCTGCAAGCTTTGGTGGAAGCGGGAATGAATATGGCTAGGTTGAATTTCTCTCATGGTGCTTATGAAGCTCACGCCCAAACTTTTCATCATTTACGACGCATTAGTGATGAGTTAAAAAGACCCGTTGCGATTATGCAGGATTTGTGTGGTCCGAAAATTCGTTTGGGGAAGTTACCACCGGAAGGTTTGATGCTGGAAGCTGGTAGTGAGGTGACTTTTCTGTTACAGGAAAAGGGGGAAAATATTGATGAACTTCCCCTGCCTCTACCTACTTTATTCGCAATGATCCGCCCTGGTGAACCGGTTTTGATTAATGATGGTCGGGTGAAGTTAACTGTAACCAGTCGTGATGCTGATAAAATTCGCGCTCATGTGGATATTGGGGGTTTGATTTCTTCTCATAAGGGTGTAAATTTACCTGCGACTCCTTTACCTGTGAGTTCGATTACAGAAAAGGATTTGCAGGATTTACGGTTTGGCATTCAGTTGGGTGTAGACTGGGTAGCGGTTTCTTTTGTGCGATCGCCCGCAGACTTAGAACCTGCAAAACGCATGATTGAAGCTGCTGGTTCTAAAATTCGCCTCATTGCCAAAATTGAACGCCCGGAAGCTGTCGCCCAGTTAAATGACATCCTAGAAGTTGCTGATGCCATTATGATTGCCCGTGGTGATTTGGGAGTAGAAATGCCTATTCACCAAGTGCCATTAATTCAAAAAGATATCACTCGTCTCTGTAATTTGATGGGTAAGCCAGTAATTACAGCTACGCAGATGTTAGAATCGATGATTAGCGCCCCTGACCCCACTCGCGCCGAAGCAACGGATGTGGCTAATTCCATTTTGGATGGTACGGATGCGGTGATGTTGTCGGGAGAAACTGCCGTGGGTGAATATCCCATTGCGGCGGTACAAACAATGCACAATATCGCCTTACAAACGGAAAAAGCTCTACAAGAGGGAGCTAAACATAGTTGGAATCATGAAGCAGGGCGTTTGAGTGTGACGGAATCTGTCGCCCAGGCGGTTTGTCGCATGGCCTATGAAACGGGAGCTAAAGCGATTCTTTGTAATACCACTTCTGGCAGTACGGCGAGATTAATTTCCAAATATCGTCCCCTGACTCCAATTATCACCCTTACCTCTGAACCCATTGCTTACCGTCAGTTGGCTTTATCTTGGGGTGTAGAACCTTTATTAATCAAACCTGTTCACCATGCAGAAGAGATGTTTACCAATGTGGTTAACACGGTGGTAGAAAAAGGTTTCGTGAAAAAAGGTGACAAAGTTGTAATTACCTCTGGAGTACCAATTGGTATGTCAGGAACAACCAGTTTAATCAAAGTGCATTCTATTGGACAGCCTATCACAGCTTGAGACGTTTAAAATAGGGCTGAGGCTGGAACTTTTCTCTTCCTGCTCAAAAATTCTCAACTTCATTCCTTCTCTTCCTTTGTGTACTTTGCGTACTTTGCGGTTAATAAATCAAAAAAAGTTGGCAACTGCACACCTGAGAGGAATGATTTAGTAAAGTAAGGTTAGGCAATTATTAAGAAAAGTTGCCAAAATCAGAATCCTATGCAAGATCAAAGAGTTTAAATAATTGGGGATTGGTAAATCCTACACCAAAAAAATTTACGGAGTATGTTATGGCTAAAAATTTACTGGAACAGTTGCGGGAAGTAACCGTTGTTGTGGCGGATACTGGAGACATCCAAGCAATTGAAAAGTTTAAACCCCAGGACGCTACTACCAATCCTTCTTTGATTACTGCGGCGGCACAAATGCCGGAATATCAGGATATTGTTGATCAAACTTTAATTAAAGCAAAAAAAGATGCTGGTGCTAAGGCTACCCAAGGAGAGGTAGTTTCTTTGGCTTTTGACCGTTTGGCGGTATCCTTTGGATTAAAGATTTTGCAAATTATCCCCGGTCGGGTGTCTACTGAAGTAGATGCTCGTTTATCCTATGATACTGATGCCACTGTGGCTAAAGCCAGAGATTTGATTGCCCAATATAAAGCTGCGGGTATTTCTAAGGAACGGGTTTTGATTAAAATTGCCGCTACTTGGGAAGGTATCAAGGCTGCGGAAATTTTGGAGAAAGAGGGTATTCACTGTAACTTAACTTTGTTGTTTGGTGTACATCAAGCGATCGCCTGTGCTGAAGCTGGTGTCACTCTGATTTCTCCTTTTGTGGGTCGTATTCTTGACTGGTACAAAAAAGATACCGGACGGGATAGTTACCCCTCAGCAGAAGACCCTGGTGTATTGTCTGTAACTAAGATTTATAACTACTACAAAAAGTTTGGTTATAAGACTGAAGTTATGGGTGCTAGTTTCCGTAACATCGGGGAAATTACAGAGTTAGCTGGTTGTGATTTGTTGACTATTTCTCCTGGTTTGTTGTCTGAGTTGCAAAATACTGTGGGTGAGTTACCCCGCAAACTTGATCCTGCTAAGGTTGCAGGTTTATCTATTGAAAAAATCTCTGTTGATAAAGCGACTTTTGATAAGATGCACGCTGGCGATCGCATGGCATCTGATAAACTCTCTGAAGGTATTGATGGTTTCACTAAGGCTTTAATTACTTTAGAGCAATTATTGGCTGAAAGATTGGAACGTCTGGAAAAAGAAATGGTAGCTGCTGGTTAAGGGATAATTATTAGATGATTTAGGTGATTTAGATCCCCGGTTTCTTGAAGAAATCGGGGATCTGTTTTTTTTGTTTTTTTTATTTTTTTAATTGTCTGAATCAGGATTTACAGGATTTCAGGATTTACATGATTGATATTTTTTCGTTGTTTGTTGGCGTTGAGATCCCCGACTGATTGATTATTAGTATGCCGATGATTAGTAACTTTTGAGGTAAGTATTCATTCAGATTTGAGTTTTAAAATTGAGATCAATTCTGATAAATTAACATCATTCCCATTGATAGCGATCGCACTTTCAATAATCAATTCTCCTGCTTTCATATCAGTGAATAATGTTGAACCAGGAGTAACAGTTTTAAATAGAACTTCTAACAGTTTAACCTCATTACGTGGTAATGTATAATAAATTTTATCTCCCATAACTTTAATCTTTTCAGGTAACATATTTTGAGGAATATGTCCACCCAGAAAAATTTTCCAGCCACCAATTAAAGTTTTATAAATTAAAGAATCACTTTGAATATCTGGTTGTTTTAATAATTGTAATTCTCCTTCAATACAATCTTCTTTAAGAGTGATTAACTTGGGATTAAAATGCAACTTTACTTCTATTTTATCCTGTTTAATTATCGCTATTAATCCTTGAGTATCACCAGGTGTTAAACTAATAATTTGCTCTATTTTTGATTCAACTTGACGACATAAAAAAGTAACAGTTTTTGGTTTTAAGATTAATTGTTTGGCTGGGGTATTAAATTCTATATATGATTGTAAAATATTTTCGAGTATTTTTCCTGCATTACCTACAGTTTTCTGAATATTTTTGAATAAACCCATATTTTTGAATGAAGAAATTTTTGAATAAATAATTTTGACAACTATATTTAATTAATTATATAAAAAGTCACAGAATATGTCAATTACGTAGGGGCAAACCCCCCGTGGTTGCCCCCAAATGTGCTTAGGGGTAGGCACGGGGGCGCTACCCCTACAACAAATTTTTCTATTCCCTGTTCCCTGTTCCCTAATATATAAAATTTGCATGATGGAAAAAACCACCATGCAAAATCAAATTATTGAATAATTCAAACTTTACAACGCACCGCCAGCAGCTTGAAAACGAGCGCGAGCGCGTTTAAAGGCTTGTGTAGCTTGAATTTGAGCTTGTCTATCCCCTGCGGGAACTTGGTTTAATTTGGTTTGTGCTTGGTTGAAAGCTGTGCGGGCTTCTTCTAAATTAATAGCGTCCCCACGTTCAGCACCATTCACAAGAACGGTAACTTCATCTTCATCAACTTCAGCAAAACCACCCAAAAGGGCGATCGCTTGCCAGTTAGCAGTTTTACTAGCACGAACACGCATTACACCTGTATCCAATGCTGTCAACATGGGAGCGTGTCCACTTAAAACACCCAACTGACCAGTAGTGCTAGGTAAAATTACTTCATCAGCAGGAGCATCCCAGACAGTTTTATCTGGGGAAATTACACGAACGGTCAGAGTCATATTCTTTAGTTTCTACTTAGTAATGAGGTGACAGTTGACAGGTGACAGGTGACAGTGAAGAAAGCAGAGGTGCAAGGGGTAGAGTGCATGGGTAAAATATTCACGTTTGCCTTTTGCCTCTTGCCTCTTGCCTTTTGCCTTCTGTTCCCTGTTCCCTGTTCCCTGTTCCCTTTATTAACCTTTGAGCTTTTGAGCTTTAGCGATCGCTTCGTTGATATCACCTACCAAGTAGAAAGCTTGCTCTGGCAGATCATCCAATTCACCAGATAAAATTCTTTGGAAACCTTTGATGGTGTCTTCCAATTTCACATACTTACCAGGAGAACCAGTAAATACTTCTGCTACGAAGAAGGGCTGAGACAAGAAACGCTCAATCTTCCGAGCGCGTGCTACGGTGAGACGGTCTTCTTCAGACAATTCATCTAAACCTAAGATAGCGATGATGTCTTGTAATTCTTTGTAACGTTGTAAGGTAGACTGAACAGCACGAGCGGTATCATAGTGTTCTTTACCTACGATACCGGGCTGCAACATTGTGGAAGTAGAACCCAGAGGATCTACCGCAGGGTAAATACCCTTAGCTGCCAAACCACGAGACAATACTGTTGTACCGTCCAAGTGAGCGAAGGTTGTAGCGGGTGCGGGGTCGGTTAAGTCGTCCGCAGGTACATATACAGCTTGAATAGAAGTAATAGAACCTTCGGTTGTAGAGGTAATACGCTCTTGTAGCGCACCTACGTCAGTACCGAGAGTGGGCTGATATCCTACCGCAGAAGGCATCCGTCCCAACAGCGCAGATACTTCAGAACCAGCTTGTACAAAGCGGAAAATGTTGTCAACAAACAACAGTACGTCTTGCTTGTTCACATCCCGGAAGTATTCAGCCATTGTCAAACCAGACAAACCAACCCGCATTCTCGCTCCGGGTGGTTCGTTCATTTGACCATAAACGAGAGCAATTTTAGATTCGTTGAGGTTGTCTTTGTTAATAACCCCAGATTCGATCATTTCGTTGTAGAGGTCATTACCTTCGCGGGTTCTTTCACCTACACCAGCGAATACAGACACACCACCGTGTTGAGTAGCGATGTTGTTGATCAATTCCATCATGATCACGGTTTTACCAACACCAGCACCGCCGAACAGACCGATTTTACCACCACGACGGTAGGGAGTTAACAAGTCCACAACCTTGATCCCGGTTTCAAACACAGAAGGCTTGGTTTCCAAGTCTGTGAGTTTGGGAGCTTCGCGGTGAATAGGTAATGTTTCGGTGTTGTTTACAGGACCTTGGTTGTCTACAGGTTCGCCTAAAACGTTGAAAATACGTCCTAATGTGGCTTTACCTACGGGTACGCTGATGGGTGCGCCGGTGTCAACAACTTCTAAACCACGGGTTAAACCGTCGGTGCTGCTCATCGCAACGGCTCTAACTTGGTTATCGCCTAAAAGCTGCTGTACTTCAACGGTGAGGCTGATTTCTTGTCCAGCTTCGTTAGTGCCTTTGATGGTCAAAGCGTTGTAGATTTGGGGTAATTTACCGCCGGGGAACTTAACGTCTACAACCGGACCAATTACTTGGGTAATGTAACCTATGTTTGTTTTTTCTGCGGTGGTGACCATGCTGCGCCTAATGAATGAAGCTATTTTTCAGAGTTGGTCTTCAAAGACCATAAGATCAAGCAATATCATCTTTTAGGTTAGCACTGAATGATCCCATCTTTTCCTTAAATTCATTATTAAAACTAAATGCTGATAGATGCTAATAAATGCTAACATACGATAAAATATACTAAATTATATTCCATGCTTATTAGAGAAGTCTGCGATGTAGGTACGGGTACAAACAATGCTAAATTGATATATTATTATATTACAGCACTTTGCGTAACGTTTAGGTACAAAAACATAAGACAGAATTATTACATCAAGCTAGAAAATAGGATATGAACTGTACTAGATAGACGTGCAAAGTGCTGTATTATAGAATTAGTAAAGTTTTATTAATCAGTAATCAGGAATTAAAAGTAATCATGACAACTCAAGCAGAAATAATCAATCAATTAAAAGTCCTAGAAGCACTTTCTCAACAAGGAGGATATAGTGATATTTTAGCTTCATCACTCAGAAAGATTATTCATCAAGAAAGAGAACATATTCAACAGCAAATCAGAGAATTAGAAAGCGATTTGCAAGTATTTGCGCAGCGTTATCAATGATCATCTGTGGAGTTTTATCAACAATTTAAAGCTGGTAAATTAGGAGATGAAGTTGATTTTGTGGAATGGAGTGCTTTTTATCAAATGTGGTCTGATTTACAAACTCAGTTAGAGTTACTTCACTCAGTCTCTTTATATAGTGATCCGATTTGATTCATGAATTGTTCGTGGAGGCAGGGAACAGGGAACAGGGAACAGGGAACAGGAAAGAAAGCTTTCAGTATGTACTGAGTTCTGTTCAAAAATCAAATAGGAGTCCTATAGATAATAGCTGATTACTGATTACTCACTTACGTTTTCTGATTTTGGGATTTAAACCTACCTGCAATAAAATCTCGCTTTTGCAGATGTTTGGTTTTGCGTTGAGTAACTCTTTCTCTCCACATCTGGAAACTAGAAGATTTCATTTCTCTTCTCATCAAGGCTATTACCTGCTTTTCTAAAAGTCCAAATTGTGTTTCTATTGCTTCAAATGGGGTTCTATCTTCCCAGGCCATTTCGATAATACGATCTATAGTTTCAGGGTCTAAGTCAGGTAATTTCATAAGTTGACAGATGTGGAGAACTAGACAAAAATCTTATTTTGGTATATGTTGATCATACATGATCAAGTAATGAAACAACTGGTAAAAATACGATTTTGAGATCCGATGGCTCCCAACTGCCTCAATTGCCTTAAAATAAGAGTATGTCGCCTCATGCCTATTGCTTATGAACTTCTCGTCAGCACGTCAATATTTTTACCAAGAAATCCAGCAACCTGGCGAGTCTATCAACCTGGCCAGGGCTGCTTTATATATCGCCCAGGAAGAATATCCCGATCTTGATCCAGAAGAATACTTAAATGCGCTGGATACAATGGCAACAGAGTTAGAGGAGCGTTTACCATCTTCCCGCTATCCGCTGCGGATGATTCAAAGTATTAATCAGTATTTATACGAAAAGTTGGGTTTTACAGGTAATAAAATTGATTATTATGATCCGCGTAATAGTTTTTTTAATGATGTCATAGAACGCAGAACCGGGATTCCTATTACTTTAGCGTTAGTTTACATGGAGGTAGGAAAGCGTATTGATTTCCCAATGGTGGGCATAGGAATGCCAGGACATTTTTTGATCCGTCCAGATATTGCAGATATCGAGATTTTTGTGGATGCTTTTAATGGTGGTGAGGTGATGTTTCCCCAAGACTGCCAAGAAAGATTATCACAAATTTATCAGCAATCGGTTACATTACAACCAGAATTTTTAGCTGTGGTTAGTAAGCGGCAATTTTTAGCGAGGATGCTGACAAATTTGAAGTATATTTATTTAAATCGCCAAGATTTAGAAAAAACCCTATCTGTGGTAGAAAGAATTTTGTTGTTGTTTCCTGGTGTGAGTTTAGAATTAAGAGACAGAGGTTTGCTTTATTATCAACTTGGTTACTTTACCCAAGCAGTAGAGGATCTGCAAATTTATTTAACTAAAGTTCCCGAAGGTGAAGATGCTAATGTGATTCGGCAATTACTAAGTAAGTTGGATAGTTGATAGTTGACAGTTGATAATTCTTAACAAAGAATAAATATGGGATTTTTGTCAACTTCTGGCCTTAATCTGATAAGTGGGTGTTTCACAATATACAAAGTTTTGTTAACAAATAAGCGTTATTTTTACTACAAAAAGATAAGTAAATATACTATTGCGTTTTCTTTCCCATCAGCATACTATGTAGCGCAATAAGTTTTTGTTATCTAAACCATCATGAAATCTATTCTGCAAACCTACACAGAGAAAGAGATATGGTTGTTAATCAGAGATAAATGGTATTTGGCAACAATTATCGGGGTTGTAGATGACTTATTGTGGTTTAAACACAGAACTCACAACAAAGAGACAGAAGAAGATACTTTGTGGGAAATGGTGGTGAAAATCAGTGAAGTCATTGCTATTGATAAAGTGATATCTGTGATGAGTAGAAAACCAGATGTATTTATGTCTAGGTTATTGGAAGCAGATAACACGATACATAATAATCAACAGGAACATGAAAAATAAATGCTAATGATGTAAGGAGTCAGGAGTCAGGAGTCAGGAGTCAGGAGTCAGGAGTCAGGAGTCAGTGAACAAGAAACAGTGATAACTGATAACTGATACTGGGTTATTAGTTACTGGATAAATTATTGGGTGGTGTGATAGTTTTGGTAAATTTTTTCCAGAGCGATCGCACTACTTTTTTTTGTTGAATTGAGTGTAAAATAATAAAAACCAAAAATGTGTAAGCTAACCAAAAATGTAAACTTCTACCGATTTCCACCATTGCTGAATTTTGGGGAAACATATCAGGTAAAAGAATACCAAAAACTTTAACATTATTACTTTTAAAAGAATTAGAAAGTAAAAAACCCGTAACGGGAACAACCCACATAAAGATATATAAACTGGTATGAAGGGCGACGGTTTGCAACCATTCGGGAGTAAATTTAGGAAATTTTTTTGTATATTTGCGCCACCAAACTCGCAACAATACTAAAATTCGCCATGTGAGAATGGCCATTGTTAAAGCACCTATTGATTTATGAAAATCGTAAAGAGAAGGGCGAATAAAAATCTCTCTTGGCAACCTGGCCATAATTGTGCCAGTTAAAAATAGGATTAAATAACCAATTGACATCCACCAATGGATAGACATTAGGTGTTTAAATGCCGAATTTTGTCTAGGTTTAGAGGGTGTATTGATAGAATTCATATATTAATGATTGGTTTTTATCTATGATTGTGAAAATTTGTAAATTTAGTTTAGCAACGATTTAAGTTATACGCTTGTGTTTTTGGGTTAAGGTAGATTTAAGGTAGTGGAAAATATCGCTAGGTAGGTATCTACTATAAAAAACTTACATATTCATATAAATCATCCATATTTCCCTGAAAATTAAGACTTTGCAATTCAAAAGATGATTGTGTATAAGATTGTAATACCCATAAATCTTGATCATTCCTTCGGAAACAATCTACTTGAGGTTTTTTGACATCTATTAACACATATTCTTGTAAAGTTTCGATATTTTGATAGTCTTTAAATTTATCACCCCGATCAAATGCTTCTGTGGAATCTGATAATATTTCAATTATTAAACAGGGGAATTTTTTATAATTTGATAATGCTTTATCCCTTTCATCACAAGTAACCATCACATCAGGATAGTAAAAACGATTTATTGTTTCTATTCTGGTTTTCATGTCAGTTGCAAAAACTCGACATCCACTACCACGAATGTGATTACGAATGAGAAAAGCACTATTTAATGTTACAGTAACATGAGGATCTGAAGCACCAGCCATTGCGTAGATGTAACCGTTGATGTATTCATGTTTGACTGGGCTTTTTTCTTCCAGTGCTAAATATTGTTCAGGAGTGATGTAAACATCGTGATTTGCGATCATATATTTGATGTGTTTATTACATAATTTTATCTTTTATTATAGTAGATTTATTGCCAATTTTGTAAAAATACTGATTTTAGGACTCAAGATTATGTGTTTTTCAGTTAAAATAGTTTTAGGAAAGCGCATAATGTCACCAGATAGGTACATAAAGTATGGTATACAGCTTTACATTTCCCCAAGAGATTATTGATAGCATCCAGGAAAGGATAGAAATTCTGGAAAGATGCTTAAATGATCCTAACCCGCAAGATGAAAAAATGGCAGAAATACTTGAGTTGGTTAATATTCAGGAAATAGCTGTTATTCAACTACAGGAGAAATTGTTAAAATTAATTGAAAAATTCATTAGAGTAAGAAAACTATCTCAGGTAATTCTTGAAAAATCAAGCAATGGTGAACACTTTTTTAATTACTTACTATTATATGTAAGACAGGATTTTATGTACAAAGAAATTATAGATTCTGATTCATCCCTAATCATAAATGGGGAAATTTTAAAAAAAATGACTATAGGTTTTGTAGAAATTTATAATCAATATAAATGTCAAAAAGAAACTCTAGATAAGGTTTTTTTAAAACTGTATGAATCTGAAATATACATTTGGATTGAATCTTTAAAGCACTTATTACAATCACTTATCAAGGCTTGTTTAAGGACAAATGTATTCACGGAACAAGAAATTAATGCTTTTAACTTAGGAGATATCACACCCCAAGAATCAGAAGCTATGTTAATTTCTTTAGCATCTACTAAAAAATGGGATTATGTGTATAGAAAACTGGCATAATCCTAAATTCATTAATAAAGAAGATGTATTAAGTATACATAAAAAGCAGATTAACCTATATGGTGGATCAGAAGGTATCCGCGATGAAGGTTTATTAGATTCTGCGATTTACCAACCTCAAGCAAGTTTTGGAGGTGAATTTTTACATCAGACAATTTATGAACAAGCAGCAGCTTATTTATTTCACATTTGTAAAAATCATGCTTTTATAGATGGTAATAAACGTACTGCTTTTGATGTGATGGTGACGTTTTTGAATTTGAATGATTATGAATTGAATCTAATACCAGAGGAAGCATATCAATTAACAATGCAGGTTGCTGATAATAAAGTGAGTAAGGAAGATTTGATAGAAATATTGAGAGATTGTATTATAGAATTATTTTAAAAGATGATTCTTGATAAGATTGTAATACCCATAACCTTTGAAAATTAGAACGGAAAAAATCTACTTGAGGTTTTTACATCAAAAAAAAACATATTACTTAAAGGCTAAGAGTAGTTAAATGAACACAGTCACCTTAAACCTAGATCCAATTATTCGCCTTACAGATGAACAATTTTACCAACTCTGTATGGCCAATAAAGATGTAAGCTTAGAACTAAATGCAGAGGGAGAGTTAATTATTGTGCCACCAGTAGGAGGAGAAAGCGGCCGTAGTGAAGCCGACTTAAATTTTAAAGTCAGTCTGTGGAATTACCAAACAAAACTAGGAATAGTATTTAGTTCTTCAACAATATTCCGACTTCCCAATGGTGCAAAACGTTCACCTGATGTTGCTTGGATAAAATTAGAACGCTGGGAAGCATTAACAGAAGAAGAACGAAAGAAATTTCCCCCACTTACACCAGACTTTATCATTGAACTGAGATCAGAAACCGATAGACTTAAAACCCTGCAAGAAAAGATGCAGGAATATATAGATAATGGTTTGTGTTTGGGTTGGTTAATTAACCCCCAAGATAAAGAAGTAGAAATTTATAGAATTGGAAAACCTGTAGAAATTGTCCAACTTCCTGCTGTAGTTTCTGGGGAAGATGTTTTACCAGGGTTTGAATTACAAATTTGAAATCCACATTAAAGCAACCTGATTATTAGATAAAACATTTGGTTGGGTTGCGCGTTGCTTAACCCAACCTACATCTGTAAATTTCTAAACTGTCACACCTTCCAATTGTTCATCACTCAATTCATACAACTGACGCAATTTTTCCAACCTATTACCATCAGCATTCCACAAACCGCGCCCGTGTGCTTCCAACATTCTACTAACAATATTTCTAAAAGCTTCCGGGTTTGCTTTGCGTAATTTTTCCGCCATTTCTGCATCTAAAGCATAGGTATCCGCAGCTTGTTCATAAACCCAATGATCACGAAAATCAGCAGTTCCACCCCATCCTATTAAAGCTGTCATGCGTTGGGAAATTTCAAAAGCACCACCAGAACCTTGGTTAGCCATTGCTTCCGCCCATTTAGGATTTAATAATTTAGTTCTGTACTCCATTCTTAATAAATCGTCTAAATTTCTAGGAGTGGTATCTTTAGAAAAACTTTCCACAAAACTAGCTGTTACTTTCTTACCGCTTTGCTGTTCAGCCGCTTTTTTCAAACCTCCAGTATTGGCGTAATATTCTTGAATATCAGTTAAACCATATTCAACAGAATCTATTTCTTGAACAATGCGATCGCTCGTTTTTAATAAAGTTTGCAAAACTTCCGGTCTAGCTTGTCCTTTATCCTTTCTTCCATAACTAAAAACATTGCGACTTTCCCAAGTTTTACCCAACTCATCACCACTATCCCAGTTACCATCTACAACTCTATCATTAACCAAAGAACCAAAATCACCAGAGGGGTTAGAAAACAACCTTGCAGACGCATTTTCCACACCTTGGGCTTTTAATTCCAAAGCGTGTTTTCTAATAAAATTCTGTTCCTCTGGTTCATCAACTTCCACAGCACGAAGAAACAAATCATCCAATAATTCAATAATATTCACAAAACTATCACGGAAAATACCAGATAGATTTCCTAACACATCAATGCGCGGATGTCCCACATCAGAAAGAGGTTTTAAATCATATCTAACAATTCTTCCCGTACCCTCCTTAACAGGTTCAGCACCCACCAATTCTAACAGAATACCAAGAGATTCACCCTTAGTTTTAATCGCATCCAAACCCCACAATAAAACCGCCACAGTTTCAGGATATTTCTGATGTTCTGCTAAATGCTGATCAATAATTTTCTTAGCTATTTCCCTACCTCTTTCATAAGCAGCAGGAGAAGGCATTCTATAGGGATCTAAAGCATGAATATTTCTTCCAGTAGGTAACACACCCGCACCATCCCTCAACAAATCTCCCCCAGGTGCAGGAGGAATAAACTCACCATTTAAACCCCGCAAAAGATTCGTTAACTCATCAGTAGATTGATTCAACAAACCAATAATTACTCTTTCTTCCTTCCTTCTTTCTTCCTCTCTTCTCTCTTCTTCCTCTCTTCCTTCGTGTTCTTCGTGTCTTCGTGGTTCGTTTCCAAAAAAAGCATCCAAATAACCCTTTAACTCCTCCTCATTTGGTGCTTCACCTAAAGTATGTAAACCAGAAGAAAACAACCGACTTTCCAACACCTGCAAATACTCATACAACTTAATTAAATAATCATCAAAAGCGTGACCACTAAACAACCTGACATTTTCAGGACTAAAAGAAATACCCAATTTTTTCGCATCATCAAAAGGACAATCAACATCCAAACCAGTATCAACAATCTTCTTACAAATACCTTCTTTTAGCACATAATTTTTCTGTGGATCTTCCCGATATTCTGCGATTAAATCCCGTAAATTTACCAACTCCTTATATAAACCCGCACGACCATAAGGTGGTACATTATGAGAAATTAAAACCCCATAACCACGACGTTTAGCTAAAATTGATTCAGAAGGATTATTAGCAGCATAGATATATAAATTAGGCAGATTTCCTAACAAAATATCCGACCAAGAATAACCAGTATTTCCTAAAGGTGAACCTGGCAACCATTCCACAGTACCGTGCATTCCAAAATGAACAACCGCATCAGCTTGAAATTCATTTTGTAACCATTTATAAAAAGCAGCATATTGAGGATGGGGAGTTAAATCTCGCTCAAACATTAACCGCATCGGATCACCTTGTATTCCTAAAGGTGGCTGAACTCCGATCCAAACATTTCCTAACTGCACACCACCAATATGTAATTCATCACCATAGGTTTTAATTCCTGCACCTGTTAAAGATTTCCATTGTTTTTCAATTTTAGAAGTGCGGAGATATCCTAACCATTTTTCTAATTTTCTAGCATTAACAGTATTAGCATCTGTGGGGAAGGGTTTATCTTTTTCCCAGGTTTCTAATTCTTCATCTTTTGCTTTTACTTGTTTAATTAATTCCTCTCCATCTTCAGGAATGTCACCAACATTATAACCTTGTTCTTTAAGTGCATGAAGTAATTTAATTAAACTGCGAGGAACGTTTAATAATGCCGCAGTTCCTACAGCACCATAACCAGGAGGAAAACCATATAAAATAATGGCAATTTTTCGTTCTGATGCTGATTTTTGACGTAAGGAAACCCAATTTTTAACTCTATCAATTAACCTTTGCACTCTTTCTGGAACTAAATAAATATCTTCCCCAACTAAACCACCTAAAGGAATTGTATCAATTGCCCCATCTAATTCAGGAAGTGCATATAAAACCACACTTTGTAAACCGCCAATTCCTTGACGAGTCCAAGAATGGATATCTTGAATTAACAAAGGTGCTGCAACAATATAGGGAATATTTTTAGCGGTTAAAATGCGTTTTGCGACTTCTATTTGTCTTCCTGCTTCCATTGAACCCGCAGGACCACCAACTAAAGGAAAACCAATTGTAGAAATAATCGCATCAACTTTAACTGCTTCTGTTGAAAGTGAGGGTGTTTCTATATTTCCCTGTTGTCTTTTTTGGGTTTCATAGTCTGTTGTCATCCAATCTCTAACAGCAACATGACCTTCAACTCCGTTAATAAAAATTGGTAAAGGTATTAAACCCGAATCTTCAAATTTTTTGATTAATTGGGGGATATAATTCTGTTTTGTAATGACGTGCTTTCTATAAAGTAAAATTCCGATAACTGGGGACTGGTGACTGGTGACTGGTGACTGGTGACTGGGGGTTATCTCCCCTACTTCCCCCACCTCCTGACTCCTGACTCCTGACTCCTGACTCCTTTTTTCATACCACTCCAAATATGCTTTTGGTGATGTAAAATACCCTGGATAGTCGGGATGTAATAAACCCATGTTGGGGGTTTCGATGGGTGCAGGAATGTCACCGACTCTTAAATCTAAGTATTTTTCCGCAAGTGTCCAAAATAAAGATGCTACATTTTCTGTTCCTCCTGCGTTCCAGTAACCGTAGATAATGAGCCAGTTGCGGAGGTCTTGGACTTTTTGTACTGGTACGAATTTTAATAGTTTGGGTCCAATTTTTAAGAAACTAATATAACCTGCGAGTTTGTCTTCTTCTTTACCATTGCTGAATTTATCCAGGATGAATTTAACAGGTTTTGGCATTCCTTTAGGTTTATCACTGATAGAAAACGCGCCTATTTTCGTTAAACTCATTAATTCTAGTGCTGATTCAAAAACAAGCCGGATGGGGATATTAGCAATATGTTCTCGCAACCATAAAACTTGGTCATAGTCAAATATTAAACTACCAAAAAAAACATCAGCCCCTTGAAGTGCAGCTTGTACCTCGTCCGGGTTGGTGGTAATATTGCGATCGCTAAAAACGCTAATATCTAACTCAGGACACCCAGAACTAGCCAAAAAAGCCGCTTTTCTGTACAGTTCGGCGTTAAACGATTCAAAACCAGCTATCAAGACGATGCGTTTCATGCTACTCAATTACAAAATTAGGAAATCTTTATCTACTTTGATCTTAAACATTGTTGCCAGCTAATGGGGGAATATCTACCTAAAGAGTACAATATCTCATTTGCCCATTGAGGCTGAAGGTGAGATATATTTCCTTTCTTCCCTGTATTTGGAAATTTACCAGTTACATTGTGATTACATCAATATCTAGTTGCTGCCAATTTTAAGCAATTATTATATGTGATATCATGATTATGGTTTTTGACTAGAAAAAATCCCAAACAAGCCCATTTTCTTAATTAAATCTTTTTTTTGAAAGTACGTTGAGGATACACCATGAAATTTGGAATTGATATGGGGCATAATTGTCCTCCAGATACGGGAGCTAGAGGAATTAAAATTGAAGATAACTTAACTATGGAGGTGGGAAATAAAGTTATAGCTAAGTTAAAAAGCTTAGGACATGAAGCAATATCTTGTACACCAAATAGTGCTAGTTCAGTCAGTCAATCTCTGGGTAGACGTTGTGATATAGCTAATAGAAACAAAGTTGATGTTTTTGTTTCTATTCATTTTAATGCCTTTAATGGGCAAGCGAATGGATCAGAAGTATTTGCCATGAGTGATGCTGGGAGAAAAATTGCCAAACCAGTATTAGATGAAATTATCAAGTTAGGATTTTTTAATCGCGGTGTCAAGAACGGCTCTCATTTGTATGTGCTTAGAAATACAAATATGCCGGGAATTCTCATAGAATGTTGCTTCATAGATTCAGCCAAAGATATGCAACTCTATGATGGGGAAGCAATGGCCAATGCTATTGTTACAGGGTTAACTGGTAAAGTAGTATCACCAGCATCAAACCCAGTATCAAACCCAGTATCAAACCCTGTTAACACAGTTCGAGAACCTGTAAACATAGTGCGAGATGAGGAACAAAATACAGATACTTCTGTTCTCAGATTGCAACAAGCTTTAAATCGACTACAAATAACTGATAGAAATAATAGGCGTTTAGTCGAGGATAATATCATCGGACCATCCACAACTTCTGCTGTAGAGAAGTTTCAAAGAATTGTGGGAATTATTCCCAGTGGAATGGCAACTAGCACTACATGGAATGCCATTAATCAGATATTATCAAAACGATTAGTGCAAGGAAATCAAACCACAGGAGCAGTAATGAGATATATACAACATCGTGTAGGTACTGTTGCAGATGGTATTTATGGTCGCAATACAGAAGCGGCAATTAAGAGATTTCAACAGCAAAATGGTTTAACTGCTGATGGCATTGTTGGTTCTGCAACTTGGCAGAAATTAATAGGTTAATGAACAATTGATAATTGATAATTGATAATTGACAATTATGAATTATCAATTATCAATTGATAAAGATGGCAATATTGTTAAATATAAATTCTGTCTCGTTTCTACTTTTAAATATTGCTCTTGTAGTGGTTGCCACTGCTGCCATAATTGGTAACGATTGGCTGCTAATAAAGTTATTAGACCACTTATTTGCTCGTTAATTTCTGACTTAAAGATATTTTCCAGCCACTCATTTAAAACTATGCTATCTTGCAGCATTCCCAAAATTTCTTGAATACTTTTTACCTGTGAAATATGTGTGGAAAAAGCTTCACCGTACAGGTCAGTAAATAATTCCATTTGATAGCGAACTCTTTTAGCTTGTTTTCGCAAATCATGAAGAATTTTCCCTTGATTTTTCAGATTTTTTTCTAACTCTTCCGGTGTCCAGTTGCTTTGTACAACTACTTCTGAGTTTACAACTTGAGTACCAATCATCCACCCTGGATGCAATAATAATTTACTGACTTCGGGTAACAGTAAATCTGGTAGGACTTGGTGAATAGGTAAAGATGCTAATGGGTGATAACTAGGTTTTTCTAACCATTGATGAAGATGATTTTTCAAAGATTTATAAGTTTCATCTTTCAATATTTTTTGCACCTGGGAAAATGCCACTTCCCGTTGTTTGGCTAAAGTGGAAAAAGCTATCTCTAAAGATGCTTGTTCCTTGGGAAGTAAATGTGGTTTATAATGATTTTCCAGTATCTCTTTTAAGACATCCAAATCTCGGAGATTTCCTAGTATCCTGGCAATTTTACCAATATTTTGATCGCTGGCTGATTTGGGTAAATTTAAACATAGCTCAAAACGACTAACTGCTGTACGTAAACGACGCATTCCCACACGCATTTGGTGTAGTGCTTCTGTATCTTCGTCTTTTTTAACTGATTTTTCCCATTTTATGGTTTTGTGAAAGTGTTTTTCGATTGCTTGATATGCACAATCTCCTAGACTTTTGACTGTGGGTGTTGTGGCTAAGTTCATAGGTTATATCAATTCACTATCTCATCATATTTTTGCATGATAGCAGTAGCGAAAAATTGAAATCTATTATTTTATAGACTTTTTAACAACATTGGCTGCTAGTTATTTGATATGTAATGATTCAGATAATCTCATTTTTAAAGATTTTAAAGATTGGTAGAAATAGCCTGTACCGGACAAGTGGGAATACATTGTTCACAGACAATACAACGCGATCGCGTAAATGTCAGTTGATATGTATCTGGGTTGAGAGAAAGAGCTTCCGTTGGACAAACTCCAGTACACAAACCACAGTCAACGCATAGATCATCATCAATGACAATTTCACCTAAATTATGGGAAACACTGATGTGTTGCGATCGCATCCATTCAATAGCTGCATCTACTTGATCAATATCCCCCAATAATTCCACTACCAGTTTACCAATTTGATTCGGGGCTACCTGAGCGCGGATAATATTAGCAGCAACGTTAAAATCTTTTGCCAGTCGGTAAGTTACAGGCATTTGAATAGCACGTTTAGGAAAAGTCAAGGTGACTCGTTTTTTCATGGGTAAAAAACTGGGTTTTGCTAAACTAGATGATGAAACTGCTTAATAAGTCTTAATAAATAAATTATGAGTACAGATGCACCCATCAAGACTGCTGTTAATACTCCCACCACAACTGGATCTAGCCTTGGGGGACGTATGAGAAACTTCCTCATTGTTATTGTAGCGATCGCCCTGAGTGCTGCGCTATTTCTGGGACTGCGAACCCAGACAACCTCAGTTTCCCTCACCGAACTAGATGCAGCATCCACACCCTTAGAAGTGGCAGTTAGCAATAATAAACCCAGTTTAGTAGAATTTTATGCTGATTGGTGTACAGTCTGCCAAAAAATGGCACCCGATATAGCCGAACTCAAACAACAATATGCTGACAAATTAAACTTTGTCATGCTGAATGTAGATAATAACAAATGGTTGCCAGAAATGCTCAAATATCGAGTTGATGGTATTCCTCACTTTGTATTTTTGGGTAAACAAGGAGAAGGTATAGCCGAAGCTATTGGTGACATACCACGTTCCATCATGGCCAGCAACTTAGAAGCTTTGGTGGCAGGTTCTCCTCTTCCCTACGCGCAAATGAGTGGTAAAACTTCCAAATTTTCCGCCCCAGTATCAACAAATAGTCAAGATGATCCCCGCAGTCATGGAGGGTGACAGGGGACTGGGTAATAGGTAATTGATAATGGGTAATTGGTAATTGATAATTACTTATTACTCATTACTTTTTTGGTCTAAAATGCCGCTTTCAACCATTAACTTTGGCCAGATTAATAAAAAGAAACCCATCCAAGTTAATACA
The DNA here is from genome assembly GCF_019598945.1 of Sphaerospermopsis torques-reginae ITEP-024. Classification (NCBI taxonomy): domain Bacteria; kingdom Bacillati; phylum Cyanobacteriota; class Cyanophyceae; order Nostocales; family Aphanizomenonaceae; genus Sphaerospermopsis; species Sphaerospermopsis torques-reginae. The sequence continues at coordinate 1,926,440 of NZ_CP080598.1, forward strand.
GAGATAGCAACGAGAATTGTCAACCATATAAGTTTGAATATTAACCAACTACCGCTAATTAATGTGATACCTGTGAAGATAATTGACCAAGGTTGACACCACCAAGGTTTATAATTCCAAGGATTGATAATTTGTTTTTCATTCATCCTAGTAAATCCATAGATAAGAAATTGGATTTTATTGAAAACAATTAATAGTATCAATATTTAGTATAATACTAAAAGGTAAATTTAGCAAATAAATCAAAGATACAATATGATTGGGGTTGCAATTGTAGGTACTGGTTTCGGTCAAAAAGTACATATTCCCGCATTTCAAGCACATCACAAAACCCAAATAACTGCGGTTTATCATCGAGATATCAACAAAGCAAAAATCATTGCACAAAATAATAATATTCCTCATTTTAGTGATAACTTCACTGAAATTATCAATTTACCAGAAGTAGACGCTGTGAGTATTTCCACACCGCCATTTTTACATTATGAAATGGGGAAACAGGTATTAGAAGTTGGTAAACATCTGTTATTAGAAAAACCTGTAACTTTAAATGCAAACGAAGCTAAAGAATTATATCAATTAGCAAAAGCTAAAAATGTAATTGCAACTGTAGATTTTGAATTTCGCTTTGTTCCTGCATGGCAATATTTTCAGCAGTTGTTAAATACAAATTATGTGGGGAATATTCGGTTAATTAAAATTGATTGGTTAGGTTCTTCTCGTGCTGATACATCCCGTCCTTATAATTGGTATTCTCGCAAAGATCAAGGTGGTGGGGTATTGGGTTCTTTAGGTTCTCATGCTTTTGATTATATTAACTGGTTATTTGGACCAGTTAACAAATTAAATGCTTATTTCAATACAGCTATTTCCCAAAGAATTGATTATGAAAATGGGGAATTAAAAGCAGTAAATACAGATGATAATTGTTTGATATCTTTGGAATTAGCAAATGGTACACCATGTCAAATTGCTATTAGTGCAGTGGTTCATGCACCCCGACCCCATTGGATAGAAGTTTATGGAGATAAAGGAACATTAGTTTTAGGAAGTGAAGAACAAAAAGATTATATTCACGGGTTTAAAGTTTGGGTTTCTCAAGTTGGGGGAAGTTTAACAGAAATGGAAATTCCTAAACAATTATTATTTCCTCAACATTATGCTGATGGTAGAACTTGTGCATTTTTAAGAGTTGTAGATCAATGGGTGACAGGAATTGAAACTCAAAAGGAGATTATACCATCTTTAAAAGAAGGGGTTTATTCTCAATTATTGATGGATTTATCTCATCAATCACATGATTCTAGAATGTGGGTAGATGTGCCAAATTTAGGAGAGTTTTTAGCTGAATAACTGACTGTAGTGAGGAATTTATTCCTCATTTAAGGACTGAAGTCCTCACTACTGATTGTAGTGATGAATTTATTCCTCCTTGGAGGACTGAAGTCCTGACTACGAAAATAATAATAGATGAAATTCAGATGATATAGGAATAGTATTTGATTTTTGAAAGAAACTAAGAGATAATACGGAGAGGGTGTGCAAGTCTAAAGGAAAACAATGATAAAGCAGTATTTAGAAAAGGGGATGCCAGTGGTGGGTGAAGTCATCGCCGAACTACAGGAGTTTATAGCTCAAAATGCAAATGCCCGCGAGGTGAGTAAAGGATTAGCAATCAAACTGGTTTATCAAGGTTACTTATATGAGGAAATTCAAACAATTCTAGGGGTGTCACTAGGTTCAATAACAGGTTGGAAACAAGTCTATGAGGAAAATGGAATTGATGGGTTAAAACTAAAATACAAAGGAAGAAAAAGCTATTTGAATACCGAACAGAAACAGGAGGTATTACGTTGGCTTCAGACAAAGGATTATGGGGAAATAGGAGAGTTAGAGTATAAACTAGCATTTGAATATGATGTAGTTTACGAGACCAAAAAAAGTTATTACGATTTGTTTAAAGCAGCAGGAATAAGTTGGAAAAAAACTACTAAGTCAAACCCTAAAACTGACCCAGATGCTGTAGCGGTAAAAAAAAAGAGATTGAAACACTGTTGGAAAACAACCGTAGGGAACTTGAAACAGGTAAATTGAGAGCTTTACTAATTGATGAGTGTCATTTAATGTGGGGAGACTTAAGTGGCTATGTATGGGGCAAAACAGACCAAGAAATAGCAGTTCCAGTGGTCAATGAGCGAAAAAAACAGACATATTATGGAGCAATTGACTATCTCGAAGGAGAATTAATACTTAAAAGTTACGATAAAGGTAATTCAACAAATACAATTGATTATTTACTTTATTTACTCAAACAGTCTCCTGCGCAACGATTACTAATTCTTTGGGATGGTGCTAGTTACCATCGTTCTCAAGAAATTAGAGATTTTTTAGACGAAATTAATCAAGGACTTTCAAGTGACCAATGGAAAATACAATGCGTTTGTTTTGCTCCCAATTGTCCAATACAAAATCCCATTAAAGATATTTGGTTGCAAGCTAAAACATGGGTGCGCCGTTTTTGTGCTTTGATACCAACATTCTCTCATTTGAAATGGATGTTTGAATGGTTTATCCAACACACTACCTTTGATTTTCCCACCCTTCAGATGTACGGAGCTTTTTCAAAAATCAAATATTAGTCCTATAATTACTTAGGATTTGCTGAGAAAATCTTTTTGTGGGAATGGGGAATAGGTAATAATTGGGAAACATAAAATTGATTACCCAATCACCAATCATTGCATTCTATCAATTGTCCGATATTGAATTGCTTCTGCTACATGGTGAGGTTTTAAATTTTCATCTCCTGCTAAATCTGCAATGGTGCGTGCTACTTTGAGGATGCGATCGCTCGCTCTTGCAGATAACCCTAATTTTCTAATTGCTGCTTCTAATAAATTTCGACTAGCATCATCTAATTTACACCAAGTTTGTAAATGACGACTTTGCATTTGTGCATTACATTTAACGTTAGTTTCTGATTGAAAACGATTTGTCGCAATATCCCGTGCTTTTTGCACTCTTTCCCGCACAGATTTTGATGATTCTCCCGTCGATCCTTGGGTAATTTCTTCTGGTTTTAACCGATTTACTGCTACTTGTAAATCAATTCTATCCATCAATGGTCCTGATAATTTTGCCCAATATTGTTCTCTTTGTCTAGGTGAACAAGTACAAGGTTGAATTGTATCACCATAAAAACCACAAGGACAGGGATTTGTACTAGCAACTAATGTAAATTGTGCCGGAAAAACGACAGATTGACGAGTCCGAGAAATAGTCACATAACCATCTTCTAAAGGTTGTCTTAAAAATTCTAAAACATCTCTTTTAAATTCTGTTAATTCATCTAAAAAAAGTATCCCCCGATGAGATAAAGAAATTTCACCAGGACGGGGAAAACTACCACCACCAACTAAGGACGGACCCGATGCAGAATGATGAGGACTACGAAAAGGTCTTTCTCGTACTAATGAACCACGATTTTTTAATAAACCAGCTACAGAATGAATCCGAGTAACTTCTAAAGATTCCGAAAATTCCAAAGGTGGTAGAATTCCTGGTAAACGTCTTGCTAACATTGTTTTCCCACTTCCCGGAGGTCCAACAAATATTAAATTATGTCCTCCAGCAGCAGCAATTTCTAAAGCTCGACGTGCATGAGCTTGTCCTTTGACATCTTGTAAATCTGCTAAAATTGAAGATGTGGCAATTAAAGTTTCTGGGTTTTCATTTAATTTAACAGGTTTGAATTTCCCCGGATTATTTAGTAAATTCACTACATCAGAAATATTACTACATCCATAAACATTTAAACCTTCCACTACCGCAGCTTCTTGAGTATTTTCCATAGGAACAACTAAACCAGAAATTCCCATTTTTTCAGCAGTTGCAGCAATAGGTAAAACACCAGAAACCGGACGCAAACTACCATCTAAAGAAACTTCACCTAAAAATAAAAAATCCCCTAATAAATCAGGTTTTACTTGTTCAGAAGCTGCTAAAATTCCCACACTAATTGGTAAATCAAAAGCAGGTCCTTCTTTCCTTAAATCTGCGGGAGTCAGGTTAATTACAATCTTTCGCAGGGGAAACGCAAAACCCGCATTTTTCAATGTTGCTTTTACCCGTTCTTTAGATTCTTGAATCGCGGAATCTGGTAAACCTAAAATTATAATTCCTGGTAAACCACCAGAAACATCAACTTCCACACCCACCTTCACCGCGTCAATACCAACAATAGATGCACTCCAGACTCTAGCCAGCATTGTTCATATATGAATAAACTCTAATTATATCAAAGCAGATTTTCAGGTAAATTAACAACGAGTGAAATCACTGAATACAAATGTTATTAAAAACCTTTAAAACACCCTCTAAGAGGTTGTTTGAATTGCATCAAAAATATAGCTGACTTGGGGAGCTAAGGAAACCAGAGAAACATACAGCAGATTTCGTTATTATGAGGTACAAATTATCATCATGAAACTCTTGTGGGGTGGGCATCTTGCCCGCCCAAAGTGTACCTCATTACAACGGAAAGTGCTGTAAGTTTCATTATTAATAGTTTCTCGACTACCAGCGAAACTTTCTAACCCGGCTTTTTCTAAATCAGGAAGACTAACAAGAATATCCTGGTTAACTGTAAGTTCCAAAATGGCATTTTGTTCTTGTGCAGCAACCTCAGAACAGACTACAACACTGCAAACAGAAACCAGCAGCAACAACGACCCGTTATTTACAGACATAAAACCATGAAATTATGCCCTTCTCTGTTGACTTTTTTACTACTTGTAGCCAGTTCCCCTACTCCCGCAATAGCAGGTAGCGCAAATGCTAACTTGAATGTTTCTGCTTCAGTAGTTCCTAGTAACGTAAGTTGCTAGTTATGCAAGAAAGGCTCTCAAATCGAAATAACAAGGATAAGTAGATAGCAAAAAAGCAGGGAACATCATCATAATTCATTCTTTTTCCTGACTTCTGACTCCTGACTCCTGACTCCTATTCCTAACTAGCAACTTGGGTTAGTATCACGATTACCCCACCTGCTGCTCCTGTGCCAATACCAGTTGAGAACGTAACTAATCCGTCTACTCCGACAACGGCAACAATACCAATCGCTATTACGTTACCGAGTAATACTACTGGGGAAATTACCCTGGGACAAGGACAAAATCCCCTAAAATCTCTAACAGATATACTAGGTAAAACCAGATGAGTGAAACCAAAGATACCATTTTCGGTAAAATCATCCGTCGGGAAATCCCCGCAAACATCGTTTATGAGGATGATTTGGCTTTAGCCTTTACAGATGTTAACCCTCAAGCACCAGTTCACATCCTTGTCATTCCCAAAAAACCCATAGTTAACATAGCTACCGCCCAACCAGAAGATCAAGCATTATTAGGACATTTATTATTAACAGTCCAAACAGTTGCAGCAAAAGCAGGACTAGAAAACGGTTATCGCGTAGTCATGAATACTGGTAACGATGGCGGTCAAACCGTATATCACCTACACATACACATCTTAGGCGGTCGTCCTATGGCATGGCCTCCTGGTTGATCTTTACCTATCAATCATCTACAAATCTTGTGGGATGGGCATCTTGCCCGTCCCATGATCATTTCTGTCAACGCCACTACATTATAAAAATCTATATAAGTTATAAACAACACTAATTTTAATTCTCTTTACAAAACTAAATACACAGTTTATGATTTGGGCATAGGTGAAAAAAACAACTCGCCGATATTATAAACAAAGCAATCATAAAAGCAATGACCACAACCATTCAACAGCGCCAAAGCGCCAACGTATGGGATCGTTTTTGTGAATTTATCACCAGCACCAACAACCGCCTTTACATCGGCTGGTTCGGTGTATTAATGATCCCCACCCTGTTAGCAGCAACCACTTGCTTCATCATCGCATTTATCGCTGCTCCTCCCGTTGACATCGACGGTATCCGTGAACCCGTTGCAGGTTCTTTAATCTACGGAAACAACATCATCTCTGGTGCAGTTGTTCCTTCCTCTAACGCGATCGGTTTACACTTCTACCCCATTTGGGAAGCAGCTTCCTTAGATGAGTGGTTGTATAACGGTGGTCCTTACCAGTTGGTAATTTTCCACTTCTTGATCGGTGTAGCTTGCTACTTAGGTCGTGAATGGGAACTTTCTTACCGCTTGGGTATGCGTCCTTGGATCTGTGTAGCTTTCTCTGCACCTTTGGCAGCAGCAACCGCAGTATTCTTGATCTACCCCATCGGTCAAGGTTCATTCTCCGATGGTATGCCTTTGGGTATCTCCGGTACATTCAACTTCATGATCGTGTTCCAAGCAGAACACAACATCTTGATGCACCCCTTTCATATGTTAGGTGTGGCTGGTGTATTCGGTGGCTCACTGTTTTCAGCAATGCACGGTTCTTTGGTAACATCTTCCTTGGTTCGTGAAACAACCGAAACCGAATCTCAAAACTACGGTTACAAATTCGGTCAAGAAGAAGAAACCTACAACATCGTTGCAGCACACGGTTACTTCGGTCGCTTGATTTTCCAATACGCTTCATTCAACAACAGCCGTTCCTTACACTTCTTCTTGGCTGCTTGGCCAGTAGTTGGTATCTGGTTCACAGCGTTGGGTGTAAGCACAATGGCGTTCAACTTGAACGGTTTCAACTTCAACCAATCCATCATTGACTCTCAAGGTCGTGTAATCGGTACTTGGGCAGATGTAATCAACCGCGCTAACTTAGGTATGGAAGTAATGCACGAGCGTAACGCTCACAACTTCCCCTTAGACTTAGCTGCTGGTGAAGTTGCTCCTGTTGCTTTGACTGCTCCTGCAATCAACGGTTAATCTGAAACTGGGTTTAATAAGCTTAGTTAAATAAGAAAATACCCTCCAATAATGGGGGGTATTTTTGTGCATATTTCTGGGAGCATTCCAAATGAATTGTCAATTGTTAATTGTCTATTATTGAACGGCTTGACAATTTCAGTGAAATCATCTATATTGATGTAATGTGTTCACATTTATCGACACACCTCGCCCGAACCTTGAAAACCGCATAACTTCGTTCAGGTGTGTGGATGGCTTGCACCATAAGGATTTCAGGCTGCAATTTTGACAATTTCTTGAGCTTTTTTTTCCATTTTCAAGAGGTGTGTAGATTAGGGTATCTGAAACCCTTGCTCTGTAAGGTTTCCAGAAGTGAACTCTTTACAAACTCATTTCCCCGCAAGGGGATGGAAACTAAAACAACTTTCTATGTTCACAGAACAAGGAAGCCTTTCCAAACTCATTTCCCCGCAAGGGGATGGAAACAGCGGAGGCATAAACCACGCCGCCCCACCAGCAATTGCTTTCCAAACTCATTTCCCCGCAAGGGGATGGAAACCATCTGCAAAATGCCTTCGTACAAGCTGTTAATGTCCTTTCCAAACTCACTTCCCCGCAAGGGGATGGAAACAATTACCGTTCTGATCGCGCTGGCAAGGGATTCCCCTATCTTTCCAAACTCATTTCCCCGCAAGGGGATGGAAACTAGGCTCGATCCAGATACGGAGCCGCTTCCTCAAATCGACTTTCCAAACTCACTTCCCCGCAAGGGGATGGAAAGAACATATTTTGCTATACTCTAATTGCTGATCAGGGACTTCCAGATAAAAAAATATACAATCAGTTCTTGTGGGGTAGGCATACTTCGACACGCTCAGTACAAGTCTTGCCTGCCCTTAAACCCGGACGGGCTAGAAGCCCATCCCACAATATTGGATCATTTATTTCTTGGAAGTCCTAGTAGTTACGCATTGACAATAAACTTTAAATGTGTATAGTCCTAAAACCCATATTTATCGTAGGGGTTTAGCATTGCTTAATGGTGTCAACTTAACCAAAAAATGCCTTATCTGTTAGCTTCCACACCCGCCATGAAATGAATTTCATGGCTAATAGCCAAAGTTTACTAAAGTAAACTATAGATTTATGGGTATTTTTAGTCATCTTTAGATGACTTTTGCTATTAGACTGGGAATTCATTCCCAGTCGGGTTATGGGTTTTACGTTAAGTTGACACTTATGAGCATTGCTAAACCCCTACAATATTGTTCTTTTTACGAGCAATATCATCATTGATTAAAGCCTGGAACACACTATTATGGTTAATACATATCATGGTTAATTTGTACAGTGCGTAAGTCCTAAGTCCCTAAAATCGCTTTTTTCATCCTGTTTATCCTTTAATTCTGTACTTCGACTTACTTCGACAAGCTCAGTACAAGTCGCTCAGTAACCAGACATCCTGATTCAGACAGTTTCTCCAAAACTCACCAAAAATGTCATCATAGTAAAGTTGAGAAAATACTGGAGATAAAACTACGGTTTACGCACGTCCTTTAGCCCGGTTAATTGAACAACTGCAACGCCTTCCTGGTGTGGGTCCAAAATCTGCCCAGCGTCTAGCGTTGCATATTTTGAAGCGTCCAGAATCTGAAGTGGAAGCTTTAGCACAGGCATTGATTGATGCTAAAAAACAGGTAGGTTTGTGTCAGGTTTGTTTTCACCTTTCTGCTGAACCTGTATGTGATATCTGTCGCAACCCGAACCGGGATAATCAAACTATTTGTGTGGTTGCAGATTCCCGTGATGTGATAGCTTTGGAAAAAACCCGCGAGTATAAAGGGAAGTATCATGTTTTGGGTGGGGTAATTTCACCGATGGATGGTATTGGACCAGAACAGTTGACGGTTCAAGCTTTGGTAAGGAGAGTCAGTCAACAAAAACCCCAGGAAGTAATTATGGCTATTAGTCCTAGTGTGGAAGGGGAAACTACTACATTATATATAGGACAGCTACTCAAACCATTTACCAAAGTAACGCGCATTGCTTTTGGTTTACCTGTGGGTGGTGATTTAGAGTATGCTGATGAAATTACACTGGCTAGGGCTTTGGAAGGAAGAAGGGAATTAGATTAGATGTTGGTTTCTATCCACTAGAATCCAAAAAGCATCAATGGTAGAATGTAAATTGCTCTATCCTAGTCATAGCTGATTACTGATTACTGATAGCTGAATGCTTATGTTGCTGTTGTAATTGGTGCATTTTATTAAATAAATGCCAACAATATTCTTCAGGTAGTCCACAGGTGATTGCACCCCTTAGTACAACGTTAAAATACCAATCATTAGGTGCAACTTCTTCATTTAATTTGTTCACTACTACATAAGTACGAACATTATTGTATATTTGATCTTTGTGGTGAATGTCTACTATTTCATGACGATAGAATTGTTGGGAAACACCTTCACGTTGATCGAGATGTTCGCTTAGTCTCCAAGGTAGCTGATAAAGTACACCTGTGACTAAGGATGTAGAATCATTTACCACATCTAAAACCCCACATTTACGAAGAGGGGAATAACCATAAAATCTGAGTTTATATTCTTTTAATATAGCAGGTCCGATGACATAAGGGTATGTATTTTCACCCAGCGATCGCTTTAAATCCACTGGACACATACAAGAACCATAGGCAAAATAATAAAATGTCGGTTCTGTCTCTACCTTTGCAGGATTTTGAGGTTGTACCCAACTGTGGTTTATGTGTCCACTATGATTACTCATATTGCTTCTTTATATGATAATATAAAAATGGTATTACGTTAATGATCATAAATTATCATATTCAATATATTTACAGTTCATAAATCTCTAATGGTAAATTATCCGGGTCTTTAAAAAAGGTAAATTTCTTGCCTGTAATTTCATCAACTCTGATATTTTCCACATCTATATTATGAGATTTTAAATAATTCACACTTTCCTGAATATCCTCAACTGCAAAAGCAAGATGTCTTAAACCACAAGCTTCTGGGTTACTCACTCTTTGGGGAGGGTTGGGAAAGGAGAATAATTCAATTTGGGTATTTCCTACTTTTAAATCTAATTTATAGGAATTTCTCTCTTGGCGGAAGGTTTCATGAATAATCGGAAAACCAAGAATGTCAACATAAAAATATTTTGATTTTTGGTAATCTGAACAGATGATAGCGATATGATGAACACCGGAAATTTTCATATTATGTTAGGTGACAGGTGACAGGTGACAGGTGACAGGTGACAGGTGACAGGTAGAAAGTTCTTCTCCCCATCACCCCACACCCTAACTATTTATTCGCTTAAAATAGTCTTTGAGACAATCCTGGTTTTCTTGCGGTCTGCTTCCGAAAGTTCTTTACCGGCTTGCAGACGAGTAGCAGAAGTTTGCAGTACAGTTGCAGCATTAGTATCGCCAATTTGTAAAGCTGTTTTCGCTGCTGTTTGCAACATAGTTACAGCACCAGTGCGATCGCCTTGTTCTAATTTTGCCTCTGCAATCTGAGTTTGGCGATATTTAGCTAATACCAAAATTGACTGTAACACCTGGGTATTTAATGCTGGTTGGTAAGTCTGAGTAATATTAGCATATATCGGCATCAGGGGAGAAAGTAAACTCTCTTTTTTCTGTGCTGGATCATCGTAGCGAATCTGAATATGTCCAATGACTTGTTCACCTTCTGGCAATTGTCCCAAATAAAGATTCGCCAAAACTACCCTTTCTACATCTTTCATTAAATCACCCAAACGAATCACAAAGCTACCATTAGCTTCGGTTTCCACTGGTAACTCAATGGTTTCTGGGGACACTTGGGCGATTGGTTTGAGTTCTGCTAACCGCACACCAGGAACGAGAGACAGCAATAAATGGGCATTGGTTAAGCCCACAGATTGAATGCGTTTAAACAAGCGGTTAAACTGTTCCACAGCTTGGTTAGGAGTCTCAATATAAGTGAGAGTACCACCACCAGCATCGGCGATTTTTTCTAGTAAGTCCTGATTCCAGTTATCACCAAAACCAAAAGTGTTAATGGTGATATTTAATCTGGTGGCTTTTTGTGCTAGTTGCAAACAACGCTTGTTGTCATGGGGTCCTATTTGCCATTTCCAGATTTTTAACCCGTTATCACCATGACCATCTGTGAGTAGAAAAGCTTGGGAAACAGCACCTTTTGTTCCTTTGAGCAATTCTGTAATTCCCAAAGATAAACCTTCACCAATAATAGTACCGCCTCCAGCTTTCAGACTTTTGTGTAACTGGGTTTTGATGGTTTTGGGGTCTTGAACGATTTGGTTAGGGATAATGACCTCAGCAGTACCCGCAAAAGCCACAATTGAGATCCGGTCTCCGGGTTTGAGTTGATCTAATAATTGTTCCACTGCCTGAATCACTGTGTTCATAGCTTCGCCGTGCATAGAACCGCTTTTATCGAGAATCAGGCATAAATTCAAGGGTATACTAGAATCAAGCTCATCGGCAATAGCCGAAATGGAAATTTCTAGTTGACGCTGGTTAGTAGTTTGGGTTGCGTCAACGTTAGTATCATTTAGTGCCGATAATAATTTAACTTTCATGTAGGAGGAGCATCCTGCAACACAGTTTTTGAGACAATTCTGGTTTTCTTGCGATCGCTCTCTGATAAATCTTCACCTGCTTGTAAACGAGTAGCTGAAGTTTGCAGCACCGTCGCTGCACTAGCGTCACCCATTTGTAAAGCTGTTTTGGCGGCGGTTTGGAGCATGGTGGCCGCCCCAGCGCGATCGCCCTGCTGTAATTTTGCTTCCGCTAACTGGGTTTGGCGATACTTGGCTAAAGCTAAGATTGACTGCTGCACCTGGGGATTGGTACTCGGTTGGTAAATGGGATCTACATTCACATAAACTGGCATATTGAGGGAAAATAAACCAGCTTGATCCAGTGCGGGATCATCGTAGCGTACTTGCACATTAGCGATCGCCTGTCTACCTTCTGGCAACTGTCCCAAATAAATATTAGCCAAAATCACCCGTTCCACATCTTTCATTAAATCCCCTAATCTCACTGTAAACCGTCCATCTGGTTCTGTTTGTACAGGTAATTCAATTGTCTCTGGGGCAACTTGGGCTATGGGTTTTAATTCTGCTAATCTCACATTTGGCATCAGGGAAAATAACAGGTAAGCATTTGTTAAACCTACTGTTTGCATCCGAGTAAACAAACTATTAAACTTATCCACCGCTTGTTCAGGGCGTTCAATATGTGATAAACTTCCTAACGCTGCATCCGCAATTTTCTCTAAAATATCCTGATTCCAATTGTCTCCAAACCCTAACGTATTTAAGGTTAAATTATAGTCAGACGCTAATTGAGCAAATTTCAAACAGCGATTATTATCACCATGTTCATTTTCCCCATCTGTCAGTAAAAACGCTTGGGAAATAGTATCTTTTTTACCCTTGGCTAACTCTTCTATTCCCAAACGTAACCCTTCATCAATAGCAGTACCCCCATCAGCGGAAAGACGATTAATTTGCTGTTTGATGTAATCTCGCTCCTCAATCACCTGATTAGGCACTAAAACCTTGGCACGATGGTCAAAAACCACGATACTCAGTCTATCCTGGGAACTAAGACGGTCAACCAACAAACAAGCCGCCTTTTTCACATTATCCAGCGATCGCCCCCGCATCGAACCACTATGATCTAAAATTAAACATAGATTTAATGGCACACTGCGATCTAAAGTTTCCCCAATCGCCGAAATCGAAACCGCTAACTGACGTTGACTACTGGTTTGATTCGCGTCTACACAAGCATCATTGAGATGAGGTTGCAAGTTAACCTTCATAAGTCATTTTCCTAACGAAATTATCTATATTTATTTATAAATAACTTCAATCCCTAGTTAACAGAGTACGGAAAACACTTTTATAGCAGGAGTCAGAAGTCAGGATTCAGGATTCAGGAGTCAGGATTCAGGAGTAAAACCCTATTTTACCTCGTTCCCAGTCTCCAGTCTGGGAATGTCATCCTAGAGGTTCTACCTCTAACCTTACTCTTTACAAATCTTATTGTAATTTTCCCCCAAAAATCCCAAAAAAGTTTTCACACCCTTTTTAACTCCCAAAATTATTGAGAATACTTGCGAATGACTCAACGTATTTTCAAGGGTCTTGACTTCTGACAGGGTTGTGTTATGATAGGTTTTAGAATAATCCAAGGGATTGCTATTATCTGAATCAAGATATCCAAGATTTGAGGATTTTCAGGATAAGAACGCAGATAAACGCGGATAAACGCAGATTATCTGAATCACGATTTAGAGGAGTTAAGGATTTACAGTATATTATTTAATGATGGTTGGTTATTCTTGAAGGCTTTTTTGTCTGAATCAGGATAACCAGGATTATAGGATTTACAGGATGTTATTTGATGATGGTTGGTTATTTACAAGATATGAAGGAATGAACCACGAAGGCACGAAGGACACGAAGGTAAGAGGTTTCAGAGAGATTTTCTATTTGCATCCTTTACATCCATAAATGTTAGTTGTCCAGATTCTCACCATCTGCGTCTATCTGCGTCTATCTGCGTTCTAAGCCTGAAAATCCTGATTCTGTCATCTCTTGATATCTCTACTACGTCTGTGATATCTTAAAATCACAATCATCTCTTCATTCTGTAACACCAAACAAAAAATACTATCCTGTACATCCTTAAATCCTGGATATCCTGATTCTGACAAAAAAATTTGATTGCCTTAGGTTAATGAGTCCTGGATCAGAACACGACCTGAAAACCACAGCCGTCGATCCGGTTGCCACGCGAATAACTAAGGCGAAGCGCATAACGACAGTAAGCGGCAAGTTTAGACTAAGAACCGCCACGCAAGATATTTTCACTACTTTAAATTGTCACAGCACTACCATCTGTAGGGGCATTATTATAGTTATCAACATAATCATCCAAACACCATTCCCAGACACTGCCGTAAAATTAGGTAAAGTAATATTTACACTTAATTTAGCAAAAATCCAAGATCACTGATGCAACTGCAACTGAGAGGAGTAAAATCTACCTTAGCTTCCCTATTATTAATTGCTCCCTTTTTCCTCTGGGGTACAGCAATGGTAGCAATGAAAGGGGTAATACCTCATACCACACCATTATTTATGGCAGGAGTACGTTTACTACCTGCGGGGGTATTAATTCTCATCGCTGCTGCTTTCATGGGTAGACCCCAACCCAAAGGATGGTTAGCATGGTTATGGATCATCATCTTTGCTTTCGTTGACGCTACCCTGTTTCAAGGTTTTTTAGCAGAAGGGTTAGTCAGAACTAGTGCGGGTTTAGGTTCTGTCATGATTGACTCCCAACCTTTAGCAGTAGCTTTATTGTCTCTGTGGTTATTTCAAGAACATATTGGCCTTTGGGGATGGTTAGGGTTAGGATTGGGAGTTACTGGTATTAGTTTAATTGGCCTACCAGAAGAATGGATTTTTCACCTTCTCGACTCAGGGGTAAAAATTACTACCGATAATTGGCAGCAATTATTTAACAGTGGTGAATGGTTGATGTTACTAGCGGCTTTATCAATGGCTGTAGGTACGGTATTAATTCGCTTTGTCTGTAGATATGCTGATCCGGTAATAGCTACAGGATGGCATATAATTTTGGGGGGGTTGCCTTTGTGGGGAATATCTGCGGTTGTAGAAAACCAACAGTGGCAAAATCTGGTATTATCCGATTGGCTCAATTTGGGTTATGCAACTATCTTTGGTAGTGCGATCGCCTATGGTTTATTCTTTTATTTTGCTTCCAGTGGAAATCTCACCAGTTTAAGTTCTCTTACTTTTCTCACCCCAGTTTTTGCTTTAGTATTTGGTCATCTTTTTCTTGCAGAAGTTCTCACCCCCATTCAATGGCTAGGAGTGATGCTGACTTTAATCAGTATTTATTTAATCAACCAAAGAGACAATTTAGGTAGACAAAATCAAAAAGCTACCATCAATGAAAACACTAATCAACAACAACCAGTTTTAGAAGCATCTGTAACTAAGAAGCTTTAAAAAATTACCCTAATATACTCCGTGGGAGATCAGGAAAATGAGGGAAAAAAAGCAATTATCTAGGACTTACGCTAGGATCAACCAAATATGAGGTATGGGTTTCAGGCATTTTAACGTGATTTTTTGATGATTTTTGAGCGATAGCGAAGCGCTGCTGCAATCAGTTCGCTATTGATCGGAAGTTAATCGCCAAAAGCCTGAAACGACGGATTTTCGTTCATGCACATCATGGTAAATTTGTACAGTGCGTAAGTCCTATTATTAATTATCAATTATCAATTACCAAACCATAGATAATCAACTCTATGGCAAAAACCGATCTAAAGCTGCTTTGAGTTGTTCAATTTCTACATCAATATTACCATTTTCTGAAGCTCTAGCAATGCACTCGGTTAAATGCTCATCTAAAACAATCCGTGCTACTTTGTCTAATGCACCTCTAACAGCCGCAATTTGTAATAATACATCAGGACAAGGGCTGTTTTGCTGCACCATTGTTTTAATACCGCGAATGTGTCCTTCTATTCGTGATAGTCGGTTAACAATTCGCCGTAAAGATTCTTCACTGTGAACATGAGGATGAGCCGAGTTGACTGTTTCTGAAGTATGATTTGTATGCTCGTGATGATGATGGTGTGTGTGTTCTGCTGGCTGTGATGAAGGCAAGGATGCTTCAGCTAATCCGTTTGATGCTGTCATGAGTCCTGTGGGGTTTGGTATTAATCAGATCCTAGCCTAGAAAGATTTGAAATTGGCGGAAAAACCGTACTGGGTAAGGGGCAAATTTCCATAATAGCTTGGTTGGTGTATGTTCTATTAACTTGATGACAGAAGTTGTTAGATCACAAGTTGGGTAAAAACTTCAATGAACACAGATTTATAAACCAGCTATAAAAATAATTGTAGCTAGATTTGTAAATAGATAGCAAAAACTAGGCTTCTAGATTAGGTTGTGATTATGCAAATTTTTCAACTACCTCAGTTTATACGCAAACTCAGTACCCATGTTTTAGCGATTTTTCTAGGAGTGGTGTTAACGGTTTCTTGTGTGTCAGTTTTACCTTCCCACGCAGAAAAAGCACCGGATCAAGTGGTTGCCCAAAAACCATCTGTTGCTGTTGGTGCTATTGGTAAAAGTAGCTTTGTCACTGCGGCGGTAAATCGTGTGGGTTCTGCTGTGGTAAGGATTGATACTGAGAAAACTATTACTCGTCCTGTTGATCCCATTTTGGAAGATCCTTTTTTACGGCGGTTTTTTGGTGATGCTTTCCCCCAAATGTCACCGACTGAACAGTTAAGGGGTTTAGGTTCTGGTTTTATTTTGGATAAAAGTGGCATAATTTTGACTAATGCTCATGTTGTGGATCAAGCTGATAAAGTAACTGTACGCTTGAAAGATGGCCGTACTTATGAAGGTAAGGTAAAAGGCATTGATGAAGTTACGGATTTGGCAGTAGTCAAGATTAATGCTGGTAGTGATTTACCGATCGCACCTTTGGGATCTTCTAGCAGTGTACAGGTGGGAGATTGGGCGATCGCTGTGGGTAATCCGTTAGGATTTGATAATACTGTAACTTTGGGTATTGTCAGCACTTTAAAACGTTCTAGCGCCCAGGTGGGAATTAGTGATAAACGTTTAGATTTCATTCAAACTGATGCTGCAATTAATCCTGGTAACTCTGGTGGTCCGTTGTTAAATGCAGAAGGTGAAGTAATTGGCATTAATACCGCTATTCGTGCAGATGCGATGGGGATAGGGTTTGCCATTCCGATTGATAAAGCTAAGGCGATCGCTGCACAATTGCAAAAAAACGGTAAAGTTGCTCACCCCTATTTAGGGGTACAGATGGTGACATTAACACCCCGGTTAGCGAGACAAAACAATTCTGATCCTAACTCTGCAATTCAAATACCAGAAGTGAATGGTGTGTTAGTGATCCGAGTTGTACCTAACTCTCCTGCTGCTGCTGCGGGTATTAGACGCGGTGATGTGATTTTACAAATTGACATTCAACCAATTACCACTGCTGATCAATTGCAAAGAGTTGTAGAAGATAGTCGTTTAGGTGAAGCGTTGCAGGTGAAAGTACAAAGAGGAAATCAAATTCAGGTGCTTTCTGTGCGTACTGCTGAGTTACAAGACATTTCTTAATATCCAAATTCCAAGAAAATGGGGATATGTTGAGGCATATCCTCATTTTTTCATGTTAAGTTTCTAAATTTACGGTTATTATATTTACAAGGATAACTAAGATTATTCTTTATTACCAATTACCAATTACCAATTACCAATTACCAATTACCAATTACCTAATTTTGAATTTCTGAAAATATGGCATCTAATAAAAATATCCTCAGTGAAATATTATCTTCTTCACCCAACTTTTTTTCTCAACTTGTATTTGGGTTTCTGTTAGCTATTATTTCCAATTTTGCAGGAGCTTCATTAATTCTCAGTTTATTTGTGGGGATTATGGGTGGTGTTGCTTTAGGGTGGTTTACAAACGTCAACGAAAATAACCCCCAAATACCAGATGTAGCTTCTAATGATGGCATTGATGCAGCACTGAAATACTGGTTATTTTTCATGTTCAGCTTTGTGTTTCTCGGATATTCTGCACCAATAAGTATTTTATTTGGAGGAATAGCAGCTTTAGGTGGTGGTTGGATTATTGCTTGGTGGAGAAGTAAGGAAGCAACTCAAACTCAATTATCAGATGACATTTTAGCAGAAGCAGAAATCCCAGAACCCAATGAGAAAAGTACCAGAAGCAGAAAAAGAATATCTACTCGTCGTTATCGTCGCGCTTCTGGAAGTTTCAATTTTCGCTTTTGGGAAAAATAGATGTCAGCATTTGATAATTGACAATTGAAAATTGACAATTGTTTCATTCAAGGTTTAAAACCTCCCCTTTCAAGGGGAAAAATAAAAAATCCGCTTTTTCAATCCTCTCCCTTCAAGGGAGATTTAATTGTCAATTGTTCATTGTTCATTGTCAATTATTGAAAGCTTTAAGCTGATTACTGATAGCTGAATGCTGATGATTTTATTGTCCCAAATACGCTTCTAAAACTTTGGCATTTCTTTGAATTTCCGTAGGAGTACCGACAGCTAAATTTTGTCCTTCTGCTAAAACCCAAACTCTGTCACACAAAGACATAATTACATCCATATTATGTTCAATAATTAAAAAAGTTAAACCGTCTTCTCTGTTCCATTTGAGGATGCGATCGCAAATATCATCTATTAATCTAGGATTCACCCCCGCAGCAGGTTCATCTAATAATATTAACTTAGGATTTGTCATCAAAGCGCGTCCCATTTCTAATAGTTTACGCTGTCCACCTGACAAACCACCAGCATAGTCAGTTGCTTTTTTTTCTAATCCTACAGATTCTAACAAAAACATTGCCCTTTCTTTATTTTGTTTTTCTTCTCTAGCAACAATATGAGATTGAAATTGCACTTGCCAAAAATTCTCACCAGTTTGTTTTTGTGCTGCTAACAGCATATTTTCTAACACAGATAAACGTGATAAAGTTTTGGGAACTTGAAAGGTACGAATTAAACCTTGTTGAGCAATTTCAAATGGTTGTAAATTATGAATTTGTTCACCATCAAAAATCACTCTTCCTTTATCTGGGTGGATGAAATTGGACAGTAAATTAAATAAAGTCGTTTTACCCGCACCATTAGGACCAATTAAACCAGTGATACTACCTTGATTAACTTCGATGTTAGCATCTTTAACCGCTTGAATACCACCAAAATTTTTACAAAGTCCGGTAGCAGCTAATAGGGGGAGTTGGGGAGTTTCAATATTATTTACCATGATGATTTGTTGGTTATTTTTTGTTAGTGACTGCTATGAATTATTTGGGTCAAAATACCTAAAATTGTTTTGATATCTTTAATATAATATTCACTGATATCAATGTAAATTTCTTGATTTTGTAATTTCAGAAATTTCCACATATTACCTGTGGTAACAACTCCGTAAATTGTATCTATATCATTACCTTCCTTGTGATTAAATAATTGTGCAGCGATCATTTCTGCTACACATTGTCCTAAACCTAGTTTAATGTTTTCATTTTTCGCTTCTACGATAGTGACAACTGGAGAAGTAATAAAGAGTTGTTCTGGTGATTTGCTAATTATAAAGTCACAAACTCCATTTAACCCTTGTTCTGGTTCTACATTAAAATCTACACCGGAAAATAAACTAATTTCTTCGGTCAATTGATTTTTAATTTCAATTAACACAGGGGCTATAATCATTTCTGATCTCGCTTTTTCTGTGTTGATTGCTAATGCTAAAGGAACATTAGTTTTGAGGATTGTATTTAAAATATTACTGCATTCTTTTTCCAGTGTATCAGCAAATAAATCTACCTTCTCATTAATTTTTAAATTGAATTTCTTCACAACTTCCTGTAGTTTAAAATCACTATAAGCCATGACTATCACCTCCTGAAAATTGCTATCACAGGTAACAGGGAACCCAGTCACCAATCACCAATTACCAATCACCAATCACCAATCACCTATTTCCCAAGAGTAAGTTCCTCTTTTTTACCTAGAATACCTTGAGGTCGCCAAATCATCAGTACCATAAGAATTAGACCAATAAACATAATTCTAAAAGCACCGATACGTTCTACATCTAAAGGAACAATTTTTGGTAAAAATTCCCGTGTGAGAGCATCGTAAGCGAAATAAATTACTGCCCCTAAAATTGTACCAATATTATTACCAGAACCGCCTAAAATTACCATAATCCAAGCGTCAAAAGTGAGTTGTG
The DNA here is from genome assembly GCF_019598945.1 of Sphaerospermopsis torques-reginae ITEP-024. Taxonomy (NCBI): domain Bacteria; kingdom Bacillati; phylum Cyanobacteriota; class Cyanophyceae; order Nostocales; family Aphanizomenonaceae; genus Sphaerospermopsis; species Sphaerospermopsis torques-reginae. The sequence goes on from NZ_CP080598.1 coordinate 1,946,175, forward strand.
GTTGAAAATTATCAGGATAAATGGCGCTCAGTTGCCAAGCGAAGAAAGCACCAGCAATACCAGCGATCGCACCACCTAACATCAAAGATTGTAACTTATAAGAAAAGACATTTTTACCTAATGCTTTGGGTACTTCTTCATCTTCACGGATAGCTTTGAGAACTCGACCCCAAGGAGATTTGACTAAAAATTCTAAGCGCCAAAAAACAAAAGCTAATACTAACAAAGCCAATAACATTAAGCCCGCTTTGGGGTTATAGTTATACAATCCTACCACACCAGCAACATAAATTGCTACTGACAATAAACCTAAAATAATACCTACGACTAAACGGGAAGAAAATTCTTTTTTAGTAGAAACATCGGCAGATTTTTGAGCAGTTTTCACCCAACGCCACAAAGAAAATAAAGTAACAATTGCAAGCAAGGTAAGTACACCAATCATCAAAAATCGTAAAAATAAATTGGGTGTAGTTGATAGAGGAATCGCATAACTTTGGACACCAAACGCCCCAGATACCCAAGCATCACCTACTGGTAAATCTTGGTTATTCACCACCAAACGAATTAATTCTCCTGTACCAATGGTAACGATACCTAGATAATCTTCCCGGAGGCGTAAAGTTGCAAAACCAATCACCAAACCCAACAAAGCAGCGACAATTGCCCCAGCAATAGCTGAAAATAATATAGGTACACCTTTTAAACTTAATAGAACTGTAGTATATGCACCCAAGGTCATAAAAGCAATATGACCAAAATTAATCAAACCTGTAAAACCCCACTGTAAATTCAGTCCCAGTGCGAACAAAGCAAAAGTAGCGGTAGAAATAGCCAGAAAAATGAGATATTCAATCATAATTTGATAATGGGTAATGAGTAATGGGTAATGGGTAATGGGTAATAGGTAATAGGTAATGGGTAATGGGTAATTAATTAGGTTATTCATCCTCCCAGTCACCAGTCATCAGTCACCAGGTTATCAACTTCCCCTGCTACCCTTGCTTCCCCTACCTCCTGCCTCCTGACTCCTAATGATTACAAACTGTATAAGACAGAGCAGGGATCGCCAAAACCATAGATTAAACTGGAGTTTGATCAAGTATATGTGAGAATTCCCTCATTATGGATGCTAAGGCACTTTGGCAACGATACCAAGAATGGTTATATTACCACGAGGGATTAGGACTGTATCTAGATATCAGCCGGATGCGGTTTGATAACGCTTTCGTGGAGTCGTTGCAGTCGAAATTTGATAAAGCATTTGCGGATATGGACGCTTTGGAAAAGGGAGCGATCGCCAATCCTGATGAAAACCGCATGGTAGGACACTACTGGTTGCGTAACCCAGACTTAGCACCCTCTCCAGAACTAAAACAAGAAATTGTTCAAACCTTAGAACAAATCGAAGCTTTTGCAGATCAAGTACACACAGGGGCAGTTCATCCCCCCAAAGAAAGCCGCTTTACTGACATTATTTCCATCGGTATTGGTGGTTCTGCTTTAGGTCCTCAGTTTGTTGCTGAAGCACTTGCACCCGATTTTCCTCCCCTCAACATTCACTTTATCGACAATACGGATCCTGCTGGTATTGATCGGGTTCTCTCCTCTATCGGTGATAAACTGGCTACTACCCTAGTATTAGTCATTTCTAAATCTGGTGGTACACCCGAACCCCGTAACGGCATGATCGAGGTGAAAAAAGCCTACGCTGCCAAAAATTTAGACTTTGCTAAATATGCAGTTGCCATCACCAGCACAGATAGTAACTTAGATAAAGTGGCTCAATCTGAAGGTTGGTTAACAACTGTCCCCATGTATGACTGGGTAGGTGGGCGTACTTCAGAAATGTCTTCCGTAGGATTATTACCCGCAGCATTACAGGGTATTGATATCCGTGCCATGTTAGATGGTGCAAAAGAAATGGATGATGCCACCCGTGTTGCTAACATCAAAAATAACCCCGCAGCATTATTAGCATTATCTTGGTACTTCTCCGGTAACGGCAAAGGCGAAAAAGATATGGTTGTCTTACCTTACAAAGACAGCTTGTTATTATTTAGCCGTTATTTACAACAATTGGTAATGGAATCTTTGGGTAAAGAACAAGATTTAGACGGTAAAACTGTATATCAAGGTATTGCCGTTTATGGTAACAAAGGTTCTACAGACCAACACGCCTATGTACAACAATTACGGGAAGGTGTACCCAATTTCTTTGCAACTTTAATTGAAGTTTTAGAAGATCGTCAAGGTGCATCTCCTGAAATTGATCCTGGTGTCACATCCGGTGATTATTTATCAGGTTTCTTATTAGGAACTCGTCAAGCATTGTATGAGAATAACCGCGATTCTATTACAGTGACAATTCCTCAAGTTAATGCTCGCACAGTGGGAGCGTTAATTGCATTATATGAACGGGCTGTAGGATTTTATGCCAGCTTAGTTAATATTAATGCTTATCACCAACCTGGTGTAGAAGCTGGTAAAAAAGCTGCCGCTGCAATTCTTGATTTACAACAAAAAGTAATCAAAGTATTGCAAACAGAAAAGAAAGCACTTTCTATTTCTGAAATTGCAGATAAAGCTGGCGCTGCTGAACAAGTTGAAGCAATTTATAAAATTCTGCGTCATCTTCATGCTAATAATCGCGGTGTGGTGTTAACAGGTGATTTAAGTAAACCAGGAAATTTAACAGTTTCTTTGGATTAAATACCATAAATTCTCCTGTTAAAATATTCTGTTTTGACAATCCTCGATTTCTTCAAGAAGTCGGGGATCTGATTTATTGATTAACTGAAAATTACAGCTTTTTCTCTGTGTACTTTGTGTCTCTGTAGTTCGTTAAATCTATACTCAATAATATTGACGGAAAGTATCAATTTTTATATACTAAAATATAATTACTATAATTTAAAATTTGAGTTTTCAACCATGACACAACTAACACCCCAACCACCAAGAAGAAGAGGAAGAATTTTCCCAGAACTGACTTTATCCCCTGAAGAATTAGCAAAACGTGAAGCAGAAAGAGAAGCCTTTCATCAGCGTTGTTGGGCAATTTTTGAGCGTGTCCGTCCAGAATTAATGAAAGAACATTATAACTGGTATATTGCTGTAGAACCAGATAGCGGTGATTATTTCATTGATCAGGATATGGAAATTGCTAGTAAAAAAGCGCGGGAGCAACATCCTAACGTGATACATTTTCTATTTCGCATTCATGAAACTGGGGTAACAGGTAGAATATGATACAGGGTTATTTTGGTGATGAGGGGCAGTTATTTTTTGAGATTAAATTAATTACAAATGATGGCTTAAACCTGCCTGTTGATGCTTTATTAGATACGGGTTTTACAGGCTTTATGGCTATTAATAAACAAGATTTAGATGCTTTGAATTGGCAATTTATTAGTGAACAAAGAATGCGAACTGCACAAGGAATCAAAGTATTTGATATTTATTCCGGTAAGGTGATTTTGGATAATCAAGAGTATGAAATTCCTATTTATGCTGGAGATCAATTCACTGAGATTTTATTAGGTTCAGAGTGGTTGGAGTTTTTACCTTTGGTGGTGAATTTTCCAGAGAGTGTTTTAACTTTAGGGTGATTTTTTGATATATTTGATATAATCAATTATAGTTAAAAAAGGAGTTTAAAACTATGACACAACTAACACCCAAACCACCAAGAAGAAGAGGAAGAATTTTCCCAGAATTGACTTTATCCCCTGAAGAATTAGCAAAACGTAAAGCAGAAAAAGAAGCATTTCATAAACGTTGTCGGGCAATTTTTGAGCGTGTCTGTCCTGATTTAATGAAAGAACATTATAACTGGTATATTGCCGTAGAACCAGATAGCGGTGATTACTTCATCGATCAAGATATAGAAGTTGCTAGTCAACAAGCAAGGGATAAACACCCTCATGCGGTACATTGTATGTTTAGGTTAAATGAAATTGGGGCAGTTGGCAGAATATGATCCAGGGTTATTTTGGTGATGGAGGTCAATTATTTTTTGAAATTGAATTAATCACTACTGATGGTTTAAATCTGCCTGTAGATGCTATGTTCGATACTGGTTTTACAGGCTTTCTTGCTATTAATAAACAAGATTTATCAGCTTTAGATTGGCAATTTTTACGTGAACAAGAATTGATAACAGCGCAAGGACAAAAAGCTTTTGATCTTTATTTAGGTAAGGTGATTTTTGATAATCAAGAGTATGAAATTCCTGTTTATGCAGGGGATGAGTTGACGGAGATTTTATTAGGTTCAGAGTGGTTGGAGTTTTTACCTTTGGTGGTGAATTTTCCAGCAGGTGTTTTAACTTTAGGGTGATTTTTTGCTACAATTAATATAGTTAAAAAAGGAGTTTAAAACCATGACACAACTAACACCCAAGCCACCAAGAAGAAGAGGCAGAATTTTTCCAGAATTGACTTTATCCTCTGAAGAGTTAGCAAAACGTAAAGCTGAAGATGAATTATTTTATCAACGTTGCTGGGCAATTTTTGAACAATTACTTCCTGATTTGATGAAAAAACATGATGGTTGGTATGTTGCTATCGAACCAGATAGCGGTGATTATTTTATTGATGAAAATAAGGAAGCTGCTAGTAAAAAAGCCAGGGATAAACACCCTAATGTGATACACTTTGTATTTGGCATCAATGAAACTGGAGTAACTGGGAGAATATGATACAGGGTTATTTTGGGGATAAGGGGCGGTTATTTTTTGAGATTGAATTAATTACAAATGATGGTTTAAATTTGCCTGTGGATGCTTTGTTTGATACAGGTTTCACAGGCTTTATGGCGATTAATAAACAAGATTTACAAGGTCTAAATTGGTCATTTATATCTAAGGAAAAGCTACGCACTGCACAAGGAGAGTCTAGATTTGATATTTATTTAGGTAAGGTAATTTTAGATAACCAAGAGTATGAAATTCCTGTTTATGCTGGTGATGAGTTGACGGAGATTTTGTTGGGTTCAGAGTGGTTGGAGTTTTTACCTTTGATGGTGAATTTTCCAGCAGGTATTTTAACTTTGGGATAGGTTGAGGAAACAAACCACTAAGACACCAAGAGTGCGAAGATAAGAGAAGAAAAAAGAAGAGTTATTTTTATATTGCTAAGTCGCGTAAATAGTAGAATTTATCGTTTTTCCAGTCGTTTCCTTTTTCTCTTCCTAAGTAACCTGTTAGGGGTGATGAAAGTTCTATTAATATTTCGTGCATTTCTTCAGGTTTTAATGGTTGTGGTGGATGTGATCCGAAATATGCACCATGTAAAGTATCAACTCCTGTAGATTCTATTCCTGCATTTTGTAGATAGTTTTTAACGAGTTGGATAATGTGCGATCGCAATTTTATTTCTTGTTCTACTTTTTCTATATATTTGTTAATTTTATCATCAGCTTCTTCTCCAAATGGTTTTTTTTCTAGGTCTTGCTTCAAATTTAATAAATCTATTGAACCAGGGTGTTTTGCTTTTAAAGTGACTAATTTTTGTAAAGTTTCTGGACGAATAACGTTCATTTTATTTCCTTGTGCAGTTTTTTCAGTATCTGTTGCTAATTTACCAGCAGCCATAATAATTTTGATACAACTATTATATTCTTCTTGTAAATGTTTTAATCCTAGTTTTACAAGTTGTGCTACTGTACTATCAACAACTTTTTCTGTTTTAGTTGCCTTACATTCTCCTATAACTGGATAAGGATACTCACAGTAAAAATCTAGACCTCCAGCACCACCTAATTTATCAGAATCTAAATTAGCTTTAGTATTCGTATTAGAACTTGAAAAACCTAGTTTAATTAAACTTTTTCTCACCAATTTTTCAAATTCATTACCATCACTAGAATTACCTACATTAGCAATATTTTTAATCCAATATAAATCAGGATCTAGTGTATTTTTTACAGGTTGGTTATTCCATCCTAAAAATTGCTTAATCTCATGATTTAATGTGTCAAAGTTTGGGTTATTCTCTAATAAATTCTCACATTGCCATTGTAAATTTTCTATATTTGTATATAGATAAGATTCACCAGACAGAATGATATTTTTACGTTTGGTGAAACTATCATCAGAAATTACACAAATATCATTTTCACTTGCATTATTAATCAAATCTTCAGTTTTTGTCCAATAAAACGAACCAGAATCTACTGGTATATTAATTATACAAGGTTTTGAAAGATGATAAACTCTTAATATTGCCAATTTCAGAACTCGATGCTGCTCAAATATCTTTTCTAAAGCACTCAGATTCCAAATAGTAGATTGTGCGATTTTTGGTAAAATATCCTGTTGATCAGGATTAATACGCCAATAATATTCACAACGTCCCCAAAATTTTATATTTACAGGATAAGTTGAATATTTACTTACAGAAGTCTTAGCTTTTTCAACATATTGAGGTTGGTAATACTCCTGTAAAGTCAAATTATTGGGAATTGTTACAGATGGATATAGCCAAAAAGATTTACCTTGGTGTAAAAACTGCTTAAAAGGCACTAAAAATAGTTTCCCTAAACCAAGCATTTCTACATCAAAAGCTGGTAATTGGATGCCATTAATTATCTGAATACTCATATTATTCATACTGGCGCACTCAAAATTTCACAAATTAATAAGTTATCAGCAGCTAGTCTTAACTCTTTAACTAATTCTGTTACCTCTTCTTTAGTAAATCCATAATCTTCTGCTTGTTCATAAATAGTATGAATTGCTGCTAAAGGTTTTATTTCATTTTTTTTCAAAACTACTACCTTACCACCTTTGTCGTTCTCTAATTTTTCTTTCAATTGATATCCTGTTCTCCAACTTCGTGGAACATCTGAAGAACGTACTAAACAACCGCGAGTAATTCCGTATTTATCGTAATTTAATAACCTCTTAATTACGGCATTGAATGTGTTACCATTTGTTGTTTCACATATTCTAACACCAATTTTTACTTCATAGTTTTGTAAACAGTCATCAGCAGAGACAATAAAATGTAAATCATGGTTTGCATCAGCAATTTTTTTGACTTCTTTAATTACTACGTTTGCAGTGCCACCACCAGGAATCATGTTTATTGTACAGTTAATTATTGCTGCTAATCTATCATCATCTTTGATAGGTATAGAAATTTTTTGACATAAATCTTCGTATTCATCTACAAATTTTTTCTTTTGTTGGTCTAATGGATCTGGTAGTAGTAGTGGATCTATACTTTTTCCTGGTTGTGGTGGTGGAATTACGACTTTTTTAAACTCCTCAACACACCATGTCATCAGAGAACGCACACTAGCAGATTCACTAGCAATCTGTTTGATTTTACTTTCATCAAAAGGATATAAATAAGGATAATCTTGAGGATTAAGATTATTTTCTTTGTAGAACCAATCCAGTCTAAGCTTAACTAATTCTATTGTCTGTTCAGTATTAGGTGGTTTTGCTTTGACTGATCTTTGTCCAACTCGATCTGGAATACCACTTCCCATTTGTTCAATTTCTTTCCATGTGTCACTAATGACACAGCAAATAATAATTATATTACTGCATTGAAAGTAAATTTGATCTATACATTTTGCTAGTATTTGAGCAGGACTATCTCCAGAATCATTATCACTAGCAGCACTATCAAGTTGATCAAAACAAACTATCACTGGTAATGATGATATTTCAGCTAATTTACAAATCTGCTTGATCATCCAAATAGATTTGCCTTCTTGTTCTTCAAATAAAAACTCTGGTAATCCTATTGTTTTAATCTCTGAATTATCCACTCCCTTAATCCAATCTAATGAAATTTGAGCATTTTTTGCACTTTTCAAAAGTAAAAATAAGATTGCTTTCAAAAAGTTAAAATCAATTCCAATTTGATTTTCTAATATTGCTTCAACTAATTCATCAAAAAAATCCAACAGTTTACTCTTATTTTGATTTTCTAAAATGTATTTTTTTAGTTCATTAGGTGAATGACATTTTTCAATATATGGACGATATTTATCCTCAAACTCTGTTCCTTTTAACTTATTAATTGCTGCTGCTGCTAGTTTTTGCCATTGGGTAATGCCTTGACTATCTTGATGAGTAAAACTATCAGCTAAGTAAAACCGTACATGAGAATTAATTCGTTTGGGATTAGTACATGGACCAATATAGGCAAAAACAGAACCTCCGTCTTGCGTTATTTTTTTCCAAACTCTATGGATAATATGACTTTTACCAGTACCTCTATCACCTTTAATCGCAATTCCAATTTTGGGAGAATACTTTTTACGAACTTCGGTAATTGCGTCAAAAATTCTCTCATCAATATGTTGATTGAGTCCAGGTAAATTAGTTATAACTTCACCCCATACCTCAGTAGCACTTACTACTGGAATTAAACTAAAAGGATTTACAGAATTTTGACGTGCTTCTTCAAACAAGGAATATTTATCTATATTTGACATGATTTCTCTCCACTTTAACTTTATTCAGGTTTACTAGCAAAAAATAAAAGACCTCTAACTTCACTATTGATAGAATCTCTTTTTTGATCTTCTGTAGCACCACGCGCTTCTCCACTTTGGAGGTATAATAGTTGTTCAGCTTGTGTATTCATCATCCAATCATTAAATTGATCACGTTCTACACGATTTCCTAACTCTTTTCTTATTTGCCAAATAGGAACTAAACCAGCATGGTTATGAGTTTTATCTAGTTTTTCAAATAAGTTAAGAATTTCAGTTTTAAACTCCTCATAAGAACCAATAACCCCACCCTTAACCCCATTATCTGACACAACGGCCGTAGGTACAACCACATTATCCTGACGCAACCACCGCAATAACGAATTAGCAACCCAAGCGCCAATATTTGTACTAAACTCAAACTCATCACTACGCAAACCCGCACCCAACACTTCTAAACCCGTTGGTGACGTGAGAGTATAACTAATAGCAGAACCTTTTTTAGAGACAGCGATCGCTCCCTGTGCTTCCAAATCCTCTAAAATACACTGATAGTCCGCCTTATTTTTACCTTTGGAATCTATCCGCTTCGTCAATTTACCCTTAGCAACCTTATGCTGACTTCCTCCCAAATCCCACAACGCAAGCAGCAAGCGAGTTTTAGCGTAACTTACCTGTAAATCCTTAGTCTTTGAACTCATGGTGATGTGTGTTAAATAACTGCAACTATTATAATAATGATTGTAATTTTTATGTCACCACAACCCAAAAATTGTTTATTTTCTCAATATTGCCGATAAATAGCGCAAAATTTCTACACAAAAAGCAACAGAGAATTTACTTGACTTATAAATATCAGGACTGATGCAAAACAGAAGCAAAGTAGGAGTAAGTCATGAATTACCCCCCAGAAATAATCAGATTTTTAGTCCAATCTTGCGTAAATCCTAAAATATATTGAGCCAATATTGGGCAAAGTTTTTGGGGATTGAGTGTTGCGATCGCCCCCCATAATTCGCTAAAATATCTAGTCTTTGGGATATAAACAAAGTCGCTTCTCGTCAAGCTACACTTTTGTAACCTATCCTGCTGACACCCAATTTAACGAGATTTTACAGGAAAAAAGAAACAACAATGGCCAAACGAGTGCAGTTAGTATTAACAAAAGATGTGAGCAAGCTGGGAAAATCCGGCGACTTAGTGGATGTAGCTCCCGGTTATGCTCGTAATTATCTCATTCCCCAAAGTCTAGCTACTCACGTTACCCCCGGTATCTTGAGACAAGTAGAGCGCCGTCGTGAACAAGAACGTCAACGTCAACTAGAACTCAAACAACAAGCACAAGAACAAAAAGCAGCCCTAGAAAAAGTTGCTAAATTAACAATTGCCAAGCAAGTCGGCGAAAACGAAGCCATCTTCGGTACTGTCACCACCCAAGATGTTGCAGACGCAATTCAAGCAGCAACCAGTCAAGAAATTGACAAACGTGGTATCACCATTCCTGATATTAACCACCTGGGTACATACAAAGCCGAAATCAAGCTGCACTCTGAAGTAACAGCCCAAATTGATATCGAAGTTGTTGCCAGCTAAGATAGGTGACAGGTGACAGGTGACAGGTAAGAAGGTTATAGGGTAATGAAGAAAATTAAGTATTGCCTTTTGCCTTTTGCCTTTTACCTGCAAACTACCAAGCTAATATTTGAGCTAATATTTGAGCTAATATTTAAGCTAATATTTAAATCCTGCTGATAAATCCCAAATCGCTTATGGCTGAAGAACTGAGTTTTCAAGGTGATGGCAGCGATCGCTTACCACCCCAAAACATCGAAGCAGAAGAAGCGATTTTGGGGGGTATTCTTCTAGATCCAGAAGCCATAGGACGAGTACGCGATCGCCTTGTTCCCGAAGCCTTTTATATTAATGCCCACAGAGACATCTATCAAGCCGCCCTCACTCTTCACGCCCAAAGTAAACCCACAGACTTACTTTCCCTCACCAGTTGGTTAACAGACAACGATAAACTAACCCGCATTGGTGGTAGAAATAAACTAGCCACCTTAGTAGATCGTACAGTTTCAGCAGTTAACATAGATGCCCTAGCAGAATTAGTCATGGAAAAATACCTGCGACGGCAACTCATCAAAGCAGGTAACGAAATAGTACAACTAGGTTTCGAGACACAAACAGAATTACCCATAGTTCTCGATCAAGCAGAACAGAAAGTATTTAGTATTACTCAAGAAAAACCCGAATCAGGTTTAGTTCACATAGCAGATACATTAATTAACGCCTTCCAAGACGTTGAAAAAAGACATGAAGGTATCGCTTTACCTGGTATTCCCTGCGGTTTTTATGATTTAGATGCCATGACTAGCGGTTTTCAGCGTTCTGATTTAATCATCGTCGCTGGCAGACCATCAATGGGAAAATGTTTAAGTTACGATTCAGAAATTGTCCTAGCAGATGGGCAAATTGCCACCATTGAAGAATTGTATAACCAACGTCAATGTAATTTATTAACTTTAAACAGCAATTGGAAATTTACTTTTACCCAACCGTCTGCATTTGTCAACGACGGAATAAAACCAGTTTTCCGGGTTACAACTCGTTTAGGGCGATCCATTGAAACCACCATTACTCATCCCTATTTAACTATTAATGGTTGGCAAAGGCTAGAAAATCTCAAAATCGGTGATAAAATTGCTGTTCCTCGCAAAATAGATGTATTTGGTAAAGAAACTATCCGCGAATGTGAAGTTAAACTATTAGCTTATTTAATCGGTGATGGAAATTTAACCAACAGTACCCCCAGATTTACAAACAGTAACTCATTATTACAAGCTGATTTTTCTCAAGCTGTTGCTGAATTTGGAGGTCTAACAGTTAGATCGAGTACAAATAAATCCAGTAAAAATTCACTAACAAATTGGTTAGAAGAATTAGGTTTATGGGGTAAAGATGCTCATGCAAAAACCGTACCATCAATCATTTTTAAATTAGAGCGATCGCAAATATCATTATTTCTGAATCGGCTATTTGCTACAGATGGTTGGGCTACATTACTTAATAGTGGTCAATCACAATTAGGTTATGCCACAGTTAGCGAAAAACTAGCCAGACAAATTCAACATCTATTATTAAGATTTGGCATCATTGCTACCTTGAAAAAACGCTCTGTTAAATATCAAAATACTCGTAGACCAGCATGGCAATTAGATATTACTGATGCCTTATCTATCAAGAATTTCATTTCAGAAATTGGTATATTTGGCAAAGAAGCAGCATTAGCAAAGGTTACAGCAGCAATATCTGAAAAAAGATATCAAACCAATCGTGACTTGATACCTGTAGAAATTTGGGAACAAATAGCCGCAGCTAAAGGAAATGAATCCTGGAGTAGTTTAGCTCAACGTGCAGGTATTAAAAATTATACAAATATCCACGTTGGTAAAAGAGCTTTAAAAAGAGAAAGATTGTGGATTTTAGCTACTGCTTTAGATAATTTACCACTTCAGAATTTAGCAAATAGTGATGTTTATTGGGATGAAATAATTTCTATTGAATCAGTTGGTAACCAACAAGTTTATGATTTGACAATTCCCGAAACACACAACTTTATTGCTAATGATATTTGTGTTCACAATACCGCATTTTGCTTAAACTTAGCTCACAACATCGCCGCAGGTTATAAATTACCAGTCGCCGTTTTCAGCTTGGAAATGTCAAAAGAACAGCTAGTACAACGACTATTAGCCAGTGAAGCCCAAATTGAAAGCGGTTATTTACGCAGTGGACGTATTAGTCAAACCCAATGGGACTCTTTAGGTCGTGCAATTGGTATGCTTTCAGAAATGCCCATTTTTATTGACGACACTCCCAATATTACAGTTACACAAATGCGGAGTCAAGCGCGAAAACTCCAAGCACAACAAAACACAGAACTAGGATTAATAGTAATAGATTACCTGCAATTAATGGAAGGAGCAGGAGATAATCGCGTACAAGAATTATCAAAAATTACTCGTTCTTTAAAAGGGTTAGCCAGAGAATTATCAGTACCAGTAATTGCCTTATCTCAGTTAAGTCGGGGAGTAGAAGCAAGAACTAATAAACGTCCCATGTTATCAGATTTAAGAGAATCTGGTTGTTTAACAGGTGATAGCCTCATCACATTAGCAAATACTGGATTACAAGTACCAATTAAAGAATTAGTAGGTAAATCTGGTTTTGCCGTTTGGGCATTAAATGAAAAAACAATGAAGCTAGAAAAAGCTATTGTTAGTAATGCGTTTTCTACAGGTATCAAACCTGTATTTACCTTAAAAACTCTACTAGGAAGAAAAATTAGAGCAACTGCTAATCACAAATTCCTCACAATTCATGGTTGGAAAAGACTAGATGAGTTAAGTCCTCAACAACATATATGTTTACCAAGACATCTATCTATTTCGGGTAAACAAACCATGACTGATTGGGATAAAATTGTCGCAATCATACCAGATGGAAAAGAAGAAGTATTTGACTTAACAGTTCCCAATTTACATAACTTTGTAGCCAATAATATCATTGTTCATAACTCAATCGAACAAGACGCAGATTTAGTCATCATGCTTTACCGCGACGAATATTATTCACCCGATACACCAGATCGCGGAATAGCAGAAGTCATCATAGCCAAACACCGTAACGGACCAACAGGAACAGTCAAACTATTATTTGATCCTCAATTTACCAAATTCAAAAACCTAGCCAGACCAAACAACTATTAAAAATAACAGGTAATTGATAATTGGTAATTGCTTTACCCATTACCCATTACCCATTACCAAGTTTTACTAAGTTTTACTTAATATCCAACAATTCCACATCAAAAATCAAAGTAGCATTCGGTGGAATCACACCACCAGCACCACGCGCACCATAACCCAACTCAGGAGGGATAATTAACTTACGGCGATCGCCCACCTTCATGGTACTCAGTCCTTCATCCCAACCTTTAATTACTTGTCCAATACCAATTTTAAAACTGAAAGGTTGACCGCGATCGCGTGAACTATCAAACTTCTTCCCATTTTCCAAAGTACCAGTATAGTGAACTACAACTGTTTGTCCCCTTTGAGGAGTAGCTTCACCATCCCCCTTTGCTAATTCAATATACTGTAGTCCAGAGGCAGTAGTGACGACATTCGCATCAGACATAATATTGCTCGCTACTAGAGTAGTTTTTTCTTCAATTACAGCAGTGGACGCTGGTGGATTTTGACTTAACTTAGCAGCAACAGCAGTATCCTGATTACCACCCATTTGCGCTAATACCAAAGCCACAACACACACCAGCATGAATACCACGCTCAAAAAAATTCCTTTCAAAATCAGCCCTCCCTATATTAGGTAGCTTGGTAAACAGATTACCAACAGGACAGAAACCAGTTTAAAACACAATCCGCACTCTAACGCCACAGCTTATTTTCCAAATCCCGCACCTGACGTTCCAAACGATCAATTCTTCCCCGCAGTTCATCCACCTCAGACTGACGAGCAACCCCTAAATCTTGCATCATATTCCGCATCTGTCGTTGCATCTGCACTTCCCAATTACCCTGCTCCGACTTTAACTGCTGCACAATATCATCCATCACCACCTTAGCTTGCTCAGGATTCAACTTCCCATCCTTCACCAGTTCATCACTAACCTGTTTAAGCTTATCAGCAACCAAAGATGTAGTACCTAAACCTAACATCATTAACTGTTCCAACCAGTTATTGCTATCCATACATCCTTCCTATTTATTTGATATATAACCAGCAGACCTTCCATCCTGAACCCCAAAAGACCATCCTGAATGCCCACTGATCCTAGCTTACAGATATATTTTGGCAAATTTGACCACATCAGCAAATTAACCTCACCACCTCCAAAACCCAAATAGATCACAAAATCCCAAACCTTTCTCCTCCCCTCTGCACAAATAATGGTAGTCCCAACATCACCAAATCCTTTTCCTGCAAGGGTTTCAAACCATTCTCCCAAAAACATCAAAATTTTTTGGAAAAAGTAGTTGACATTCCCAGAGAGGTCGGCTATATTAAATGAGGTGAGGCAAACGAAGCCCACACACTGAACCGAGACAAGATAATACTTTGAAAGAAAAAAGACGACCATTCCTCGTCAAAGAAATTCAACTAACGAGTTCTGGCGATAGAAAAGGAATTCGGAAGTAAAACAAAAATAACAGAGCTAAACAAACTTAACAAAACGGAGAGTTTGATCCTGGCTCAGGATGAACGCTGGCGGTATGCTTAACACATGCAAGTCGAACGAAATCTTCGGATTGAGTGGCGGACGGGTGAGTAACGCGTGAGAATTTGGCTTCAGGTCGGGGACAACAGTTGGAAACGACTGCTAATACCGGATGTGCCGGAAGGTGAAAGATTTATCGCCTGAAGATAAGCTCGCGTCTGATTAGCTAGTTGGTGGTGTAAGGGACTACCAAGGCGACGATCAGTAGCTGGTCTGAGAGGATGATCAGCCACACTGGGACTGAGACACGGCCCAGACTCCTACGGGAGGCAGCAGTGGGGAATTTTCCGCAATGGGCGAAAGCCTGACGGAGCAATACCGCGTGAGGGAGGAAGGCTCTTGGGTCGTAAACCTCTTTTCTCAAGGAAGAAAAAAATGACGGTACTTGAGGAATAAGCATCGGCTAACTCCGTGCCAGCAGCCGCGGTAATACGGAGGATGCAAGCGTTATCCGGAATGATTGGGCGTAAAGGGTCTGTAGGTGGTACTGAAAGTCTGCTGTTAAAGAGCAAGGCTCAACCTTGTAAAAGCAGTGGAAACTACAGAACTAGAGTGCGGTAGGGGCAAAAGGAATTCCTGGTGTAGCGGTGAAATGCGTAGATATCAGGAAGAACACCGGTGGCGAAAGCGTTTTGCTAGACCGCAACTGACACTGAGGGACGAAAGCTAGGGGAGCGAATGGGATTAGATACCCCAGTAGTCCTAGCCGTAAACGATGGATACTAGGCGTGGCTTGTATCGACCCGAGCCGTGCCGGAGCTAACGCGTTAAGTATCCCGCCTGGGGAGTACGCACGCAAGTGTGAAACTCAAAGGAATTGACGGGGGCCCGCACAAGCGGTGGAGTATGTGGTTTAATTCGATGCAACGCGAAGAACCTTACCAAGACTTGACATCCTGCGAATCCCGGTGAAAGCTGGGAGTGCCTTAGGGAGCGCAGAGACAGGTGGTGCATGGCTGTCGTCAGCTCGTGTCGTGAGATGTTGGGTTAAGTCCCGCAACGAGCGCAACCCTCGTTTTTAGTTGCCAGCATTAAGATGGGCACTCTAGAGAGACTGCCGGTGACAAACCGGAGGAAGGTGAGGATGACGTCAAGTCAGCATGCCCCTTACGTCTTGGGCTACACACGTACTACAATGCTACGGACAAAGGGCAGCTACACAGCGATGTGATGCAAATCCAAAAAACCGTAGCTCAGTTCAGATCGAAGGCTGCAACTCGCCTTCGTGAAGGAGGAATCGCTAGTAATTGCAGGTCAGCATACTGCAGTGAATTCGTTCCCGGGCCTTGTACACACCGCCCGTCACACCATGGAAGTTGGTCACGCCCGAAGTCATTACCCCAACCGTTTGGAGGGGGATGCCTAAGGTAGGACTGGTGACTGGGGTGAAGTCGTAACAAGGTAGCCGTACCGGAAGGTGTGGCTGGATCACCTCCTTTTTAGGGAGACCTACCCATTTAGATATCGAACACAATCAGTAATTAGATACTAAACTGGTCTACTCTAGGTCGGTCGAGAATCGGAAGTCTCTTTCAAAGTATTATTAAAGCTCTGGTCAAATTCAGCACCTGGGAAAAACCCAGACTGCTGGATGAAAGTCCAGTCAGAACCTTGAAAACTGCATAGTAACGCGAGGCAGTTCAGTAATCTAGTGCGAAAGCAACAGATAAACTGAAAGCAAAAAAACCAATGTAATGTTGTGGTCAAGCTAATAAGGGCTAATGGTGGATACCTAGGCACACAGAGGCGAAGAAGGACGTGGTTACCGACGAAATGTTCCGGGGAGTTGGAAGCAAACGGTGAGCCGGAAATATCCGAATGGGGCAACCCTATGTACTACCTGTTGAATATATAGACAGGAAAGAGCCAACCTGGCGAATTGAAACATCTTAGTAGCCAGAGGAAAAGAAATCAACTAGAGATTCCCCTAGTAGTGGTGAGCGAAAGGGGAAAAGCCTAAACCAAGAGGTTTACCTTTTGGGGTAGTGGGACAGCAATATCGAATCTAGAGACTAGACGAAGCAGCTAAATACTGCACCAGAGGAGGTGAAAGTCCTGTAGTCAAAAGTTAAAGGATAGTAGCTGCATCCCGAGTAGTACGGAGCACGTGAAATTCCGTATGAATCAGCGAGGACCATCTCGTAAGGCTAAATACTACTGTGTGACCGATAGCGAACAAGTACCGCGAGGGAAAGGTGAAAAGAACCCCGGAAGGGGAGTGAAATAGAACATGAAACCATTAGCTTACAAGCAGTGGGAGTCCGATTAAACGGATGACCGCGTGCCTGTTGAAGAATGAGCCGGCGACTTATAGGTACTGGTAGGTTAAAGCGAGAATGCTGGAGCCAAAGGGAAACCGAGTCTGAAGAGGGCGATAATCAGTATTTATAGACCCGAACCCTGGTGATCTAACCATGTCCAGGATGAAGCTTGGGTAACACCAAGTGGAGGTCCGAACCGACCGATGTTGAAAAATCGGCGGATGAGGTGTGGTTAGGGGTGAAATGCCAATCGAACCAGGAGCTAGCTGGTTCTCCCCGAAATGTGTTGAGGCGCAGCGGTAATGATTAAAGTCGGGGGGTAAAGCACTGTTTCGGTGCGGGCTGGGAGACCGGTACCAAATCGAGACAAACTCAGAATACCCGATGAACACATTGCCAGTGAGACGGTGGGGGATAAGCTTCATCGTCAAGAGGGAAACAGCCCAGACCACCAGCTAAGGTCCCCAAATCATCACTAAGTGATAAAGGAGGTGGGATTGCAGAGACAACTAGGAGGTTTGCCTAGAAGCAGCCACCCTTGAAAGAGTGCGTAATAGCTCACTAGTCAAGCGATCCTGCGCCGAAAATGAACGGGGCTAAGTGATGTACCGAAGCTGTGGGATTAACTAAACATTAATCGGTAGGGGAGCGTTCCGTCGTAGGTAGAAGCAGTAGCGGCGAGCAGCTGTGGACGAAACGGAAGTGAGAATGTCGGCTTGAGTAGCGCAAACATTGGTGAGAATCCAATGCCCCGAAACCCTAAGGGTTCCAGAGCCAGGTTCGTCCACTCTGGGTTAGTCGGGACCTAAGGCGAGGTCGAAAGGCGTAGTCGATGGACACAGGGTCAACAATCCCTGACTAAGATATGGGAGCATTGCTAGGGACGCATGAAAGATAGCCACACCCTGATTGGTTTGGGAGACGGTTACGACCGTTGCGTGGTGAATGTTAGTGCCAAGAAAAGCTAGTAATGTGATGAACATATGTTACCCGTACCCGAAACCGACACAGGTAGGGAGGTTGAGAATACCAAGGGGCGCGAGATAACTCTCTCTAAGGAACTCGGCAAAATGGCCCCGTAACTTCGGAAGAAGGGGTGCCCACGAGAGTGGGTCGCAGTGAAGAGATCCAGGCGACTGTTTACCAAAAACACAGGTCTCCGCTAACTCGAAAGAGGACGTATGGGGGCTGACGCCTGCCCAGTGCCGGAAGGTTAAGGAAGTTGGTCAGTGGTAACATGAAGCTGACGACCGAAGCCCCGGTGAACGGCGGCCGTAACTATAACGGTCCTAAGGTAGCGAAATTCCTTGTCGGGTAAGTTCCGACCCGCACGAAAGGCGTAACGATCTGGATGGTGTCTCAGAGAGAGACTCGGCGAAATAGGAATGTCTGTGAAGATACGGACTGCCTGCACCTGGACAGAAAGACCCTATGAAGCTTTACTGTAGCCTGGAATTGTGTTCGGGCTTCGCTTGCGCAGGATAGGTGGGAAGCGATGAACTTCTCCTTGTGGGGGGAAGGGAGCTAACGGTGAGATACCACTCTGGCGAAGCTAGAATTCTAACTCATCTCCGTGAGCCGGAGAGAGGACAGTTTCAGGTGGGCAGTTTGACTGGGGCGGTCGCCTCCTAAAAGGTAACGGAGGCGCGCAAAGGTTCTCTCAGCACGCTTGGAAACCGTGCGGCGAGTGTAAAGGCATTAAGAGAGCTTGACTGCAAGACCGACAAGTCGAGCAGGTACGAAAGTAGGCCTTAGTGATCCGACGGCGCAGCATGGAATGGCCGTCGCTCAACGGATAAAAGTTACTCTAGGGATAACAGGCTGATCTCCCCCAAGAGTCCACATCGACGGGGAGGTTTGGCACCTCGATGTCGGCTCATCGCAACCTGGGGCGGAAGTACGTCCCAAGGGTTGGGCTGTTCGCCCATTAAAGCGGTACGTGAGCTGGGTTCAGAACGTCGTGAGACAGTTCGGTCCATATCCGGTGCAGGCGTAAGAACATTGAGAGGAGTCCTCCTTAGTACGAGAGGACCGGGAGGAACGAACCGCTGGTGTACCAGTTATTGTACCAACAGTAGACGCTGGGTAGCCACGTTCGGAGCGGATAACCGCTGAAAGCATCTAAGTGGGAAGCCCACCTCAAGATGAGTGTTCTCACTACTTTAAGTAGGTAAGGTCACGGGCAGAACACCCGTTTATAGGCTCTATGTGGAAGTACAGTAATGTATGTAGCAGAGGGGTACTAATAGACCGAGGGCTTGACCTCAAACATCATTGGCATAATTCGCGTTACTTGCAGTCTTCAGGGTTTTGTACACCCAAAAATCTTTCCTGGTGTCTATGGCGCGGTGGAACCACACTGATCCCTTCCCGAACTCAGAGGTGAAACGCTGTTGCGGCGACGATAGTTGAGGGGTTGCCCTCTGTCACAATAGCTCGATGCCAGGTTTAATATTTTACATTCCCCTTCATTAGATTACTGATGAGGGGGTTTGTTTTTATCTAGATATGATATGATATAGTTGCTACAACTATCACTATAGTTTTTTATGGCACAAGTTTTTCCTTCATTAGAACAAATTCATCAATTACGCCCGAAACCTACTGAGGGTGAGTTGCATCTACTCAAATTTTTATCGGAAAATTTGGATAATAATTATGAAATATATTTTCAACCTTTTCTGAATGGAGATCGTCCAGATATCATTCTTATGCGTCCCGATGCGGGAGTAATGATTTTTGAAGTAAAAGAATGGAATTTGGGCAATTATGACATCAATGAACAAAAAGATTGGCTTGTTACTCAAGATGGCGAAAAATGGTCAAAAATAAAATCTCCTATTGATCAAGTTCTCAGCTATAAGCAAAATCTTTATGATTTGCATACTGAAAATTTATTGGAAACAAAAATAAAAAATCCTAAAACTTGGGGAGTGGTAAGTTGTGCTATCTATTTTCATTGTGAAAATTATGATGATGTTTACAATTTCTTAACTGGTAAATTTCAAGACAATCAAAACGAAAAATATCGAAAATTTCTTAGTCATTTAGTTATTTTAGGTAAAGATTCACTCAATATAAATTCATTAAATCAATTTTTACGTAAACATTATCTATATAAACAGTCAAAATTTTTTAACGATAATCTTTACAAAAGCTTTAAACGTCATTTACAACCTCCATATCATTCAAGAGAGGAAAGAAAACCTACTAATTTTATAGCACAAGTTTTTCCTTCATTAGAACAAATTCATCAATTACGCCCGAAACCTACTGAGGGTGAGTTGCATCTACTCAAATTTTTATCGGAAAATTTGGATAATAATTATGAAATATATTTTCAACCTTTTCTGAATGGAGATCGTCCAGATATCATTCTTATGCGTCCCGATGCAGGAGTAATGATTTTTGAAGTAAAAGACTGGAATTTAGGCAATTATGACATCAATGAGAAAAAACATTGGATTGTTACTCAAGATGGCAAAAAATGGTCAAGAATAAAATCTCCTATTGATCAAGTTCTCAGCTATAAGCAAAATCTTTATGATTTGCATATTGAAAATTTATTGGAAACAAAAATAAAAAATCCTAAAACTTGGGGAGTGGTAAGTTGTGCTATCTATTTTCATTGTGAAAATTATCATGATGTTGACAATTTCTTAACTGGTAAATTTCAAGACAATCAAAGCGAAAAATATCGAAAATTTCTTAGTCATTTAGTTATTTTAGGTAAAGATTCACTCAATAGAAATTCATTAAATCAATTTTTACGTAAACATTATCTACATAGACAGTCAAGATTTTTTAACGATACTCTTTACAAAAGCTTTAAACGTCATTTACAACCTCCATATCATTCAAGAGAGGAAGGAAAACCTATAGTATATACCTCTAAACAAGAAGAACTAATTAATAGTCCACTAAAACAACGAAAAATAAAAGGTGTAGCAGGTTCAGGAAAAACTTGCATTTTAGCAAAAAGGGCTGTAAATGCTTTAAAAAGAATATCTAGTTCTGTTTCATCAAGTTCAGAGAATCATCCTGATATTTTGATATTAACATATAATATAACACTTAAAAATTATATACATGACAAAATTAGTCAAGTGCGTGAAGATTTTTCTCGGAGTTGTTTTTATATAAAAAATTATCATGATTTCATCAATCAAGAATTAAATAATTTAGGAATAGAAATAGAAATTCCTCAAGATTTTGATGATTGGAATAGTGAACAGAAGAGTCAGTATTTTGAAGATGAATATTATAGTAATATATCGCTATTTCGTAATCAGAAGGAGCATATTTATACTTATAAAGCTATTTTTATAGATGAAATACAAGATTATCAAAAAGAATGGGTAAAAATTATTCGTGAATGTTTTTTAGAGAATGGAGGTGAATTTATTGTTTTTGGGGATGAAAAACAAAATGTATATCAACGCAGTATGGATCAGGATAAAAAACCATATACTGGTATTAGAGGAGCATGGAAGAAATTAGAAGATACTCTTCGTTTATCTACTCATCTATCTAGTTTAGCAACAGCTTTTCAAACTAACTTTTTTGAGCAAAAATATGAAATTGAAAAAATTAATACTGAAAATTTATTGAAATTAAATTTTAATTCACAAGAGCAAATTATTGAGTATATTCCAGTCACGAATTCCTCACCTGAAGATATTTACAATATGTGTAATGAACGGGCAATTAAATATATGATTCATCCGAATGATATCTGTATTCAATCTTCTACAATAGAGATATTGAGAAATATTAATTTCTATGCAATGCAGTCACAGCAAATTAAAACAACAACAACTTTTGAAAATTTAGAAACTTATTACTTAATTTTATTACAAATAATAGAAAACTTTAACATCGAAAATCAAGATTCAGAAGAACACAATAACATTGCTAATGAAATTAAACAATATAAGTGGAAGATTAAAGAACTCAAAAATATTTTTATTAATAATACTAATAATGACAATATAAATCAGGCAATAGTTAAAGCATTATGCTATAGCTTCCATATTAACCATCCAGTTATAGAGCAAAAATTGACAGAATATCTAAGAACGAAAAATATTACAAGAACTGAATATGATAGATGGGTTTCTCAAATAATGCCTATTTTAAAACAGGTATCTCGCAATCAGGCAATTATGAATAGATTGAGAAGCGAACTTGAAAAGATTAGAAAAAATAAAAAATGGAATTTTTGGATGAATAGTGGAAACATCAAATTTTCTACAATACATAGTTTTAAAGGATGGGAAGTTGATTCTTTATTTTTAATAATTGAAAAAGAATTTGATGACAATACCTTTACTACAGATGAACTAATATATACAGCAATTACTAGATGTCGTCGTAATCTTTTTATTCTTGATTTAGATCAATCACGCTATCTGGAGTTTTTTAAATCTTTTAATCATTCTGTAATAATATAGCAAGAATATTCAAATAATTTGTGAATAAACAGCATCCAAAACTTTTAAAACATCCTCATAGGTTTACACTAAACTTTTCAACCTTTCAACATCACCATTCATAATTACATCAATGTTACGGGTGATTTTCTCAATTTCCCAATCCCACCAACGAATAGAAAGCAATATTTCTATCTCTTCATTACTAAAACGCTGCTTAATAGGAACTGCGGGATTACCACCTGCTATGGTGTAGGGTGGAATATCTTTAACTACTACAGAACGTGCTGCAATTATCGCACCATCACCTATTTTCACTCCTGGCATAATTAAAGAATCATAACCTATCCAAACATCATTACCGATGACGATATCCCCTTTACTGGGTAAATTCATTAAATCATTCATTGCTGCTTCCCAACCATGACCAAAAATGGGAAATGGGTATGTAGAAATAGAAATTCCATCAAGTTTGTGATTTGCACCGTTCATTATGAATTTTACATGGGTAGCGATCGCACAAAATTTACCTATAATTAATGAATCACCACCATAGTTATAAAGAACGTTTTTTTCAAAGTTTTCTGGATTTTCTGGATCATCATAATAAGTGTAGTCACCAATAATAATATTGAGTGATTTGATGCAGTTTTTAATAAAGCAGACCCGATGATGTTCTGCTATGGGATAGGGATTTTTAGGATTGGGTCCGTATTGTTCCATGAAATTGACACACACTCCTACTTATATCTGGTAATTTCAATGCTAATTTTGCCTTTGAAGTCGGGGATGGGTGCAGCAGGTTTGATAACCATAACTTGTATTTGAGAAACCATATCATTCTGCTGAAGAATAGCATCTGCGATCGCACCTGCTAATCTTTCCAACAAATCAAATTTAGATGTTTTCACTAAATTCTGCACTAAATTAATAACATTGCGATAGTCTACAGTATCTTCAATAGCGTCACTCTCAGCAGCTTGAGAAAGATCCAGCCATAATTTCAAATCTACCTCAAACCATTGTCCTAAAACCTTCTCTTCTGGTAAATACCCAATATAGCCATAGCAGCTAATTCCTGTTAAATGAATACAGTCCATAGTAAGAAACATTATAGTAGTAGTTTTACATCGTCCCCATTTTAAATCTTACACGAAAATTAAATTAAAAATTAAATTAAAAATTAAATTAAAAATTAAATTAAAAAGCCCGATAAACAACTTAAAATTAAAAAATTGTCTTATCTCCCATATTAATTAAATGCAGCTAAATTTTAATAATCTTAATCAACTTTGGTCTTATGTTTTAACAGAAACCCTCAAACGCTTGGGTTTAAGTTGTGCTGTTTTATGTCCTGGTTCTCGTTCTACTCCCTTAACGGTCGCTTTTAGCAAACAAGCACCTGATATTGAAGCTATTCCCATTTTAGATGAACGTTCTGCGGCTTTTTTTGCGTTAGGAAGAGCAAAAGCAACAGGAAAACCTGTGGTTTTGGTTTGTACTTCAGGGACAGCAGGAGCGAATTTTTACCCTGCGGTAATTGAAGCCAAAGAAAGTCGTGTACCTTTATTAATATTAACTACAGATAGACCTGCTGAATTACGAGATTGTCATTCTGGACAAACTATAGACCAAGTAAAATTATACGGTAATTATCCTAACTGGCAAACGGAGTTAGCTACACCTGTTGCAGATATAGGAATGTTACGTTATTTGCGACAAACGGTAATTCATGCTTGGGAACGTTGCCAATTTCCTAGCGGGGGAATTGTACATTTAAATATACCTTTTCGTGATCCTCTTGCACCAATTTCTGATGGTACTAATTTTACATTAGATTGTGAAGAGTTCTTTGCTGGGATAGTTCCAACTCAATTACCAATTACCCATTACCAATTACCTAAAGAATGGCAACAATGTCAACGGGGTATTATCATTGCTGGGGTAGCACAACCCAAAGAACCTGAAGAGTATTGTAAAGCGATCGCTCGTCTTTCCCAAACTCTGCAATGGCCTGTTTTAGCTGAAGGACTTTCTCCTGTTAGAAATTATGCAGACTTGATCCCCTATTTAGTTTCTACCTACGACATCATTTTACGTAATCAAAAAATTGCCCAACAATTAACACCAGAAATGGTAATTCAAATCGGGGAAATACCGACCAGTAAAGAATTACGTAATTGGTTAATTAATGTTAATCCTCAATGTTGGTTAATTGATAATAGTGCTGAAAATTTAGATCCTTTACATGGAAAAACAACACATTTAAGGATATCTGTAGAAAATATAGAGGTTGGGGAATGGGGAATGGAGAATGAAAAATGGGGGTTTTATTTACAAAAGTGGTGTGAAATTGAAGTGCAAATCAGAAAAACTATTGATGAGACTTTTGAAAATATGGAGGATTTAATTGAAAGTAAAGCTGCTTGGTTAATTTCACAAATTCTGCCTCCACAAACACCATTTTTTATTGCTAATAGTATGCCGGTGCGGGATGTAGAATTTTTCTCCAAACCGAATAATTTAGGGATCAAATCATATTTTAATCGTGGTGCAAATGGTATTGATGGTACTCTTTCCACTGCTTTAGGAATAGCACATCATCAACAAAGTAGTGTGATGTTGACAGGAGATTTAGCACTATTACATGATACCAATGGTTTTTTAATAAAAAATAAGTTCATTGGACACTTAACGATTGTATTAATAAATAATAATGGTGGAGGAATTTTTGAAATGTTACCTATTGCTAATTTTGATCCACCTTTTGAAGAATTTTTTGCCACTCCCCAGGATATTAATTTTGCTCAGTTATGTGCTACATACAATGTAGAATATGAGTTAATAAATTCTTGGAAACAGTTAAAAGAAAGGTTAAAACTGTTACCAAGTCAGAGAATACGGGTTTTGGAAATTAGGACGAATAGAAAAAGAGATGCTCAATGGAGAAAGGAATATTTAAGAAGGTTTAGTAATGCTTTTTAAGCATTCACTTTCTTTGCTGTTTATCAACTTCAAACCTTTGATTTTTCTGGGTTTTGGGTTTATTCAGCAAACCCTAGTTCGGAGCATCCCAAATGTGTAAATTTATGTTTATCTTACGAAGTAAACGCTCCAATGCCTTATATGATTGAACCGCAAAGGACGCAAAGGACACAAAGGAAAGAGATTTTAAGAGATTTTTTAGTGTTGCTGCGGTTACTTTTGAAAATTGGGATGCTCCCCCCTATTTCAGTCTTCAAAGCTGACTGCTGATAGCTGACTGCTGAATACTTACTTAAAATTTATCTTTCATTCCGCGAATTTTAGCAAAAGTTTGTACAGGATCTTTACTGTTTACAGCTAATTGTAATGAAGATTGATCCCAACGTAAAAACGGATTTGTCTGCTTTTCAATCCCCAGCAGAGAAGGTACTGTAGCTTCTTGACGCTGACGCATATGTGTTACTTCTGCAAATCGCTTTTGCAACTCTGTGTTTTCACTATCCACAGTTAATGCAAAGCGCAAATTACTCAAAGTGTATTCATGGGCGCACCAAACACGGGTATTATCAGGTAAAGACCGCAGTTTGCTTAATGAGTTTACCATTTGTGCTGGTGTACCTTCAAACAAACGACCACAACCACCTGCAAATAAAGTATCACCACAGAATAATTCCCCTGTCTCATCTGGTGTTACTGGTGGAAAATAGTAAGCGATATGAGCGCGGGTATGGCCGGGTACAAAAAATACTTCTGCTGTGCGATCGGCAAATTGTACGCGATCGCCTTCTTGTAAAAATACCTGTTGTCCAGGAATCCTTCCCCGATCCTCAATTCCAGCATATACTGTCAATTGGGGGAATTTTTCGATTAACTCCAGATTAGCACCCACATGATCATGATGATGGTGTGTGTTAAAAATTGCTACTAAATTGCATTTGAGTTGTGCAAGTTCCTGTAAAACTGGTTTAGACTCCGCTGGATCAACAACAGCCGCAATATTGTGCTGTAAATCGTATAGCATAAATATATAGTTGTCAGAAAGTGCTGATAGTCGGATTACCTGCATTGCTTTCTTTACCTCCCACACACATGGATGCTTGATATTGATCATTTTAGAAGTTTTGAATTGAATCAGGTTAGTCAAGTCAATTACTAATGAGACAAGAGCTTGTCCTAAGTTGACAATTTCATAGACAAAACTATACTTATATTGACAAAAATCAATATATTTTCCGGAAAAAATCAACTACTTGATATATAATACGGTGATATCAAGTATTGAATTGAGACTATTGCCGACGCGAAAACCAAGCAATGATGGTGGTAGTCTTTTTCAGAAACTTAATTGGAACACAATCGCGTTGGGCTACAGCGTG
Organism: Sphaerospermopsis torques-reginae ITEP-024; assembly: GCF_019598945.1. Lineage (NCBI taxonomy): Bacteria > Bacillati > Cyanobacteriota > Cyanophyceae > Nostocales > Aphanizomenonaceae > Sphaerospermopsis > Sphaerospermopsis torques-reginae. The sequence goes on from NZ_CP080598.1 coordinate 1,972,990, forward strand.
AAGGTCTACAGAGGGATAACCGCTCCCATGCTCCCGTTGAAGTAGAAAGTAAAGTCTAGCTTTGTCTAGGTTTTATATAGCAGAATAAGCTGTTATGCAGTTAAACTGTATAATCTTAATATTCTTAGGTCTTGTGGAACAGGCATACTTCGACTGCGCTCAGTACAAGTCTTGCCTGTTAACCTTATATAAATTAAATTCACGACAGCTTATGAACGGATTAAAAACCTAATTAAAATTCGTGAAAAAGCAGATTTTCAAGATCAGGCAAATGCACAAGTAATTGGACTTGATCATGTAAAAAATCAATTACGTCAATTGCAACCCCAATCTTGATACTAATAACCAGTTTACAGCAGTTTTCATATATTTGTACCACATCCTTCTTGTTATCTTCCTTTCTTCCTTTGCGCCTTTGCGTCTTTGCGTGAGATTAAAAAATGTGGTTCATTTACCTGAAAATCGCTGTAAATAAAGGTGGCAGCAAAAAGTTTTTCGTTAGTAAAGGAAATAGGGAGATGGGGAAGAAAATTTTAGATTTTAGATTAGATTTTACAAAACAATCCAAAATCCAAAATCCAAAATAAATAACTCCTGACTCCTGAATTATTGTTATTAAGACCAAGAATCCAAATCTAAAGATTGCATTCCTCGACTGCTGACAAATTCCAGCAAACTACCTAACTGAAACCAAACAAACACACAAGTTCCCAAACTTAAAGGTAAACCAATACCTAAAGCTAGGGGAGAGGGAAAACCAAATATTTCTAAACCAGAAGACATAAATAAACAAACGCCTCCCGTAATACCAATAAATGGTACTAACAATTGCTTTAAAGAAGCACTAGATTTAATAGGTTCTTGATTGTTATTTGGCCATTTTTGGACAATTACTTTTAATGTTCCCGATAAGGCAAAACCAGAAGTTAAAGCCATGAGGAAACCAACCAAAAGCAAGATATAAGGAGGTTGAAGAGGATAATAATACATGAAGACTCCTGATTTTTATGCAAATAATTTAAACGTTTTTACTGTTTTTCAGTAAACGAAATCAGAGATGTTGCTTTTGGCAAAATAGCTGCTACACTTTCTCTCGATAACTCGGTTAAAATGCCGACAGCTACATTTAATAACCGATTTGGTGGTAAGTCATCTTTGACTAAATCCCACAATCTTTGTACTTCATCAGTGTGTAAACGATCATCTTCAGTTAATGCTAAAACTAACTGACGACGTAAAAATTTACCTTCTTCCGATAGTAAATACTGTAAACCCATTCTGGCTGTTGGCACAACATCAAATTGCTGATCAGTCCGCGCAATGGAAATCAAATTTTCTAAACGCTGCCATTGGAATTTACCATCTTTAAATAGTACATTCAATAACCGTCGTCTTAATGCGGGAGATTCACCAGTTAATAACCGTCGCGCTATGTAGGGATAACCTACTTCGACAATTTTAAAGTTAGGGTTGAGGCTTAAAGCAATACCTTCCTGTGTCACCAAAGAACGAATAATTAAAGCAAACTTAGCGGGAACTCGGAAAGGATATTCATACATCAATTCCGAAAATTCATCGGTAATGGTTTTAAAGTTAAAATCGCCTACATTTTTACCAATGGCATTTCCCAGAACTGCTTCTAATGCTGGAACAATGGGAGCAATATTTGTTTCTGGAGCAAGAAAGCCCAGTTTTACAAAGTCTTCGGCTAAGTCGGTGTAATCTTTGTTGACCAGATGTACTAAGGCATCTACTAAGGTTTCCTTTGTGGTTTCTTCCAACTGATCCATCATGCCAAAGTCAATGTAAGCCATGCGACCATCGGGAACAGCAAATAAATTACCAGGATGGGGGTCAGCATGGAAAAAACCATGTTCTAATAATTGTTGCAAACCAGAAGTAACACCGATTTGAATGATGGTTTCTGGATCTAACCCTGCTTGTTTGATGCTTTGGATATCTGTGAGTTTAAAGCCGTTGATCCATTCCAGGGTTAAAACATGGGTACTACTATAACGCCAGTAAATAGTTGGTACTTTTACTTGGAGGTCATCGCGGAAGTTGGTGGCAAATTTTTCCGCGTTCCGACCTTCGTTCATGTAGTCTATTTCTTCAAATAACTTCGTGCCAAACTCGTCTACGATTAATGTGAGGTCATGGCCAAGATTGAGGGGCAACCAAGGACTCAGCCAAGTAGCTGCCCAACGCATTAGATATAAGTCTTTTGTAATTACTGGACGCAGGTGCGGACGTTGTACCTTGACTGCTACTTCCTCACCAGTGATGAGACGACCCCGATATACTTGACCTAAACTAGCCGCAGCCACTGGTTTCGGGGAAAATTCGCTAAATATCTCGTCAATGGAACGGTTAAGTTCAGTTTCAATAATGTGTTGCGCTAGGTCATGGTCAAAGGGTGGTAACTGGTCTTGTAGTTTTACCAGTTCTTCTAAAAAGTCTTTACGGATCAAGTCTGGCCGAGTCGAAAGGGCTTGACCCACTTTAATAAATGTCGGACCGAGGTTTGTGAGCAGTTGTCGTAATTGGGTAGCTCGTTTACCCTTATTCTGCTCAACTTGGTTTTGCCATTCATCCCACTTGAGGCTGAATAGAAAGCCTGCAAAGGAGAGTATGATTCTCAGTAGTCTGCCCCAAGCTAACCAGGGACGGTAACGATAGTAACGAGCGATCGCTTCTGGATTATACTGCTTTAGTTCAGCAGGTTGATACTCACCCACGTCTTTTTTTGCCTCTACAACTGGGAATTTGGGAATTTTGTATGTTTACTACCTATCTAACAAGATAGTTGTCAGGTTTGTTGGTAGTTTTTGATGGAAATTATAGATAAACTCAATCTATCTTGACTGTTGAGATTAGTTTATCTTTTTCTTAATTATACTTTATAAAAGTACAAACTTTTGTCTCATGGCGAGAGTATTTTATTATTTCTTAATGTTTAACGCAGTTTACCTTAGTATTAAAAATGACATTAAATATCTTGAAAATCCGATCCTATACAGGTTAGTTGATGGTTATTTGTCAATCTTCAGGTTTTGTAGGATGGTGGTGAAAATCTCAGACAGGGTTTTTAGGTATATAAAGATGAGATATATTGCTGTTTAGAGAATTTTGATATTTATTAAAATATTGCAGTTGAAACTATCAGAAATAGATTAATATATAAATATTATCCGATTCCCTAATTATTAAATTTTTCCAATTGATTAATTTCTTCCTCGGAAAGTAATTTTTTGACAACTCTAACAGGTAAATGTTCTGCATTATCACGGTTATTAATTGGATTTACTAAACGCAAACTATATACTTCTTCTCCTGCTTCTTGTGAACTTTTTTGATCTATTTTCAAATAAACTTGATTTGGATAGGTACGTAATAATCTTGTTTGTAAACATCCTTTTAAATCTCTTGCACTTTTAGCTAGTTCGCTTTCTTCTCCAAATATTTCTCCTGCTGCTTTCCAAGCATGATTTAATGCGACAATTTCTTTTACTAATGTTTCTATTGATGGTTGTTGAAATATATCTTTCATGGTGATTTATTGAGTTAGGTTTTTTCATCGAACCGCAGAGACGCAGAGTTCACAGAGAAATAGGATTTTAGGAATTTTTTGTTTTTGTAAATCCTGGTTAATATGGTGATTGTTTTGCTTCTAATTCTAGTTTATTGATTATCCGTTTCCATTGTTGTACTTGATTTTGACGTTCCATTAATTTATTATAATCTGGTTGTGGTAAACCCAATGTAACATCATATTTACCATGTTGTGGTTTTAATCCAGTAAAATATTTAGTACCTGTATTTGGTAAAATTTGATAATCTGTTCTTAATAATTGTTCACAAGACCATTGCCAAGCTAAAGCATACAGATGTAGTTCGCTCGGTTTCCTCCATTTGTTCAAAACAACGTAATAACCAATTGACTTTATCTAAAGTAACTGGATGTAGCTGCTTTGTAAAATAAGGTGCTATTTCCAAAACATAATCTTTAAATATGGTAAGATTCGGGAGAATATGATTGATTTTTGGTAATATTTCATTATGAGTTAAATTCTGCTCACAAATAATTTTTACCATTGCTTTTTTCGGCTCATTTGCTCCCAAAGCAACCAAAATTTTAATAACTAGATTATCCTTGACGTAAATTGAATTACTCCACAAAAGAAAACCATTAACTAAGTGTGATGTAATTACATTTTTTTGACCATGATAAAACCAAGCTAAACGACGAATTAAGGTAAAATATAACCATTGATTTGATTGGGATATATGCCAAATTTTTAAAGATAATTGCTTTCTTTCTCCTTCTGGTATTTCTTCCCAAATTCGCTCATTATCAATACACCATATCCATTCTATTAAACTAATATCTTGAATTATATTCTGATCAATTTTTTCCTTCAATGCTGATATTGAGAGATTAATATTACTTGATTTTTGTTTTGCAGCGAGTTCAATTAATCTATGGGGTTGATGATCTGGTACACTAAATTCTTGGAGGTTGAAGTTTTGGTTAAACATAATTTTCTACTTATCTATTTTTACTTATCTATTTTATTTAAACTACTCAAATCTTGTCCTTTAAACTGAATCCGAAATACTACTTTTCTATCTGTTGGTAAATCTCCTGGTTTTGCATCATTTTCACCTCTCCCTACTACCATGATTTTTTTCTCTAATTGTGATTTATGAGTTTTGTTAGGAAATGGCATTTGATATAATGTATATTTGGCAACCTGCCAAGCTCTGTTTAAACTTAATTCCATGTTAAAATCAGCTTTACCTTCACTGCTGGTATGGCCTTCAATAACTACTCTTTCAATTTGATCTTTAACTCTGGGAGTTTCAAAAATTACTTTGCTATAAATGGGGATTAATTTTTGTAGGGTTTTTTCACCTTGAGGATTTAATTTTGCACTGTTGGTTTCAAATAAGATGCTATCTCTCAAGCTGATATCTCCGGTATTTGGATCAACTTTTGCTTCAATATTATTAGCTTTTAATTGTCCTTCTAACTCACCTATTAAGATTCTGGTAATGTCTTTTTGTGCTTGATTAAGCTGAATTAATGCGGAGATAAAAAGCAGTGCAAAAAACATTAATAAACCTGACATTAAATCACCAATAGAAAGATAAATTGCGGGATCTTCTTCTTGATCATCTTGATTTTTGAGAAAGTTTAAATTATTAAACATGAGATAATTTACCTGTTGATTGTTATTTTTACTGTAGGTTGGGTTGACGTAAGGAAACCCAACATTTTATTTATCAGGAAACTCAACATTTCGTTTATAAGGAAACTCAATATTTGGTTTACTTGTTGGGTTTCACTTCGTTTAACCCAACCTACATTAATTTAAGCGACGTTCTTTTTCGATTATCACTAATGCGTTATTTGCATTTTCTAAGATATTGGCACATAATTTTTTCATAGAATCATCAGCTTCATCAAAAAATTTAGTTTGCCATTGTGTTGATTTATCAATGTATTGATTAAGATGATTTTGCCAATTATTTAGAAGATCATTAAAATCTTTAGTTACTGTACCAATATTACGAGATAATTCTTGCAGTTGAGCTATTCTTTCTCCTGAGTTGAAACCCATTGCTTCTGTTAGTTCTTGTATGACTTGTACTCTGTTGTGCATATTATTAGTTGCGGTGGTAATATCATTCATACCTCTGGTAACTTCATTTATTGTATGAGTTAAATCATTCATTAATGATGTTCTGCGTTGGGTTTCTTCTTGGAAAGCATTCCGTAAATCATTCACTACTTCCTGTAAAGCGTTTCTTTGTGTTCCTAATGTACTTTCTAAGAGTTGATTTTGATCATTAAAGAATTGATTTAAACTATTTTGATATTCAATTCTAAAGGTTTGTAATTCCTCTTGTACTGTAACACGGGTATTTTGCAAGGTTTCATCAATATTTGATAATGTTTGTTCTAAATTCTCCTTTGCACTATTCATTAATTGTGATGCTTCTCTACCTACGGTTTCTAATGTTATAGTTTGAGTTTTAAAACTTTCATTGGTTTCAGTTATAATTTTGGAAAATTCAGAATAAACCATTCTTAACATTTGATTTTGTTGTTCAGATTGAATTGTTAAAGATTGTTCTAATTCTGATGTAATTCCGCTAAATGTCTCCGCTGCTTGTGTTGCACTTTGTTGAAATGCTTCCCGTTGAGATTCCATTCCTGTGATACTTGTTTCTACTGCTCTAGTAATAGCAATTCCTGTTTCTTGTAAGACGTTGGTTGTGTCTGTTTGGAAATCATGTAAGGTAGATTTTAAGCTATTGGCAAAACTATTTAATTCTCCTAATGTTTGTTGTTGAAACTCTTGAATTGTGACAATTGAACTAGCTAATTTTTCTGATATGCCCCCTAATTCATTATTTAATTTCGTGACTGCTGCTGATGCTTTTTGAGTTAATGTTGCACTTTGTTCTAGTCTTTCTACCACTGGAATAATTAGTTGATTTTTCATTTCACTAATTAAGTTTTCGAGTACATTTTTTTGAGTTGTGGTAATTTGGGTTAGGGTTTTTTGGGAATCGGCAATATGATTAAATGCGGGCGTTAATCTGGTTTCTATGGTTTGATCTAATTGAATACTAACAGCTTTTCCTACTTCTATACCAATAGTTTCTGCATCCAGTTTTTCAGCTACTTGTTGTAATGCTTGGATTGCTCTGAAACTGGCGTTAAAATCAAAGTTTCTAAAATTTGCAGCGATTTCTTTTAAACTGTTGATTGCATCTTCTCGATTATCTTTTTTAGGAACGGTAATTTTATGTAATTTTTGTCTTAGGTTGTCATGTCGTGATTGTCTAATGAAGTCTGTGAAAAATATAATAATAGTAAATACACTTCCTAGTCCTAACCCCACTAATGAAGTAGAAAATGCTGTTTGCATTCCTGCTAATAATGTTCCTACTCCTTTCATTAAAGCATCTGTTTGGTTTAAGCTATCTAATGGAATATCTGCTATTCCTGATTGAATACCATAAAATGTTCCTAAGACTCCAATGGATGTACAAATTGTACTAATAAATCTTAAATTACTGCGTGTTGATTGATGAAATATATCTGGATATTGTTTGAGGATGTATTTATCATTGGTTTTTAGCGGATTTCTATGATAATTATTTTCTGTTTCTAAATGCTCGTTAATCCATTTTCTTTCAACATAAGTATCTCTTTCTAATTCTTTGATTATCTTCTTAATAAAATTAGATTCTTGACAATATTTTATTACTGTAATTATTTCCCAAATGAATCCTAGTATAAAAACTATGGCGATCGCCACATAAAATAAACTTGCTGGTACTTCTATCATGTATCAAACCTCTATTTTTTGTGATCAAAAAGCTGCTGTAACCTATTTTCGGTAAAGGTTGATTTATCAAAACTTTTACCGCAGTATAAAATTATCTAAATCTAGATAAATTAAAAGTTCAGTGTCTAACTTGGCAAATATGACTCAGAATATGTCTTAGCATTCAATAGTGATTTATCTTTCTTTGGTTTTTTATTTAGCCTTGATTATATATATTGCATCAATTTCAGTATAAGTACAAACAGTAATTATACTAATTTTATGCAAAAAAAAATACATTTTTATCTTGGTTTAATACTTACTTAGATTGAGGAAGTTTTAGGAATACAGGACTTAGGCAAAACAGGAGGAAAGTAGGGATAATTCTAGCTTTTTCGCCACTTTTGATTTCGCCTTATCCCACTTCCTTTAATTCATATGGAATTAATTTATTATTGGATACCCAAATAATTATTTGGTTCGTTAACGCTGAAAATATTCCTCTCATTTCTGCTGATTCTATTTTTTCGCAGTACCCTGTGACAATAATCAATTAATTATAATTAGTGCAAGAAAAGCGATCGCCATTTATCATCAAATAAGCGATCGCCCAAAACCAAAACTAAAACCTAAATACTAAAAGGCTTTTAGCACTGTCATCTGTCACCTGTCACCTGTCACCTGTCACCTGTCACCTGTCACCTGTCACCTACTTTGACTTAGCCTCCAAATTTTCTAACCGACTTTTTAACTCTTGATTTTGTTTTTTGAGTTGATCTAATTCTTCCCGCATTTGTTTCAAACTTTTTTCAGTCCCAATATTTCTTTGTACTCTGGGAATTTCTTCCTCAGCGTAACGTCGCACCCTACCATCAGGAGTTTGATCGGCTAAACTTTGTAAAATCCCAATCGCTTTGGGAGTTTCCATTTGTCCTAAAGCTGTCACCACCGCTACTTGAGTTAAAAAGAATGTCTCTTTCGCTATTTCTGCTAATCTGTCTAAAATTCTTTCTATATTAGCAGGAGTTTGACCTACAGAAATTTTACCTAAAGCGCGAATCGCAGATAAACGTAATGCTTGAGAAACACCTAATTTAGTGTATTCCAACAAGACATTTAAAGCATTTTCCGAAGTTTTAAATTCTGCTAACCCAGAAACAGCACCACTTCTAACTACCTCATTCCAACCTGCTCTTTCTTCTAAAACAGATTTGAGTAGTTTGATCACTTTTTCTTCGTGGGGTTTATCATCTAAATTAGCAGCAGCAATTCTTCCCAAACTCTGACAAGCAGCAGCTTCTACATAATAGCTTTTGTCCCCATGCTGTACCAATTCTTTGACATTTTTATAACTCGCATGAGTTTTGATTTGAGATAAAGACTCTACTACAGAACGACGGACAAAAGGATTATCATCATGTAACCCAGAAACTAAACCATCAAATACTTGATCTAATTTAATCTCTGTTAATTGTTTAGCAACTTCTACCCGCACACCCCAAAACGGATCATTTTTCAAAGCTGCGGATAAAGCTTTTACAACTTCCAAACCGCCTTTTTTCGCTAATGCTTCTGCTGCATAAATACGAGAAATAGGATTTGGATCAAATTCTAACTGCGCTTTTAATTCTGGTATGGGATATTCTAAAACTACAGTTTTTAGATAATTATTACCCACATCAAAACTAACAAAATCGGGCTTTTCTGTTAATGGGAAATAAAAACTTTGTTCCCGTTCATTAATGCGGACAGTAAAAATCTTTAAATCAGTATTTTGCTGTTTATATCCAAAACCAATGGGAATTTTCAGATCAAATAAATCCTGATCATCACTAGCTTGGGTTTGGGTAACTGTCACCTTAGCTAAGTTAGCATCACCATCCCAAGAATAAGCAACTTTAAAATCAGGATGGCCACCACGATAAACATATTGATCAAATAAGAAAGCTAAATTTCTACCTGTTGCTTTTTCAATTGATCTTAATAAATCTATGGTTTCTACAGTTTGATGAGCATAATCATTAACAAAGGTTTGGACAGCTTTCCAGAATAATTCCTCTCCCAATTCTGCCCGGATCATGTGATAAACACAAGAACCTTTTTCATAAATATGGCGATCGTAAAGTTCAATCGCTTCACGGTAAACATGAGTTACCATTGGCCGACGGTAGCGACTGCTATCTTCACTTAAATAACTGCGAGCTTCCGACAAGCGATAATAAGCAGCATCATCCGCACCATACTCATGTTCAGTCCACATTACCTCAGAATAGGAAGCCATTCCTTCCTTAATCCAAGCATGGGACCAATGTTTAATTACTAACAAATCACCAAACCACTGATGTGCTAATTCATGCACTACTAAACTTTCTGTGTTGCGGTTGTCTAATAATGCTCGTTCATCTAATAAACATCGATCAGTTAACAGCGTGGTAGAGGTATTTTCCATCCCCCCAAAAATGAAGTCATCCACGCAAACTTGAGCATATTTGGGAAAAGGGTATAAATAACCATACTTTTCACTCAAAAATGCGATCATGCGGGGAGTTTTACCCATGCTGCGGTTAGCGTCTGCTTCTCTGGATTTTTCTACGTAATATGTAACAGGTTTACCTTGCCATTCATCCTTTATTTCTGCAAAATCACCTACTGCTAAAGTCATTAAATAGGTAGGATGAATTTGTTGTTGTGACCAATGGTAAATTTTATGATCTCCTTCTTCCACTGTATCAATTAGTTCACCATTAGAAATTGCTATCAGTGGTTTAGGAACTCGCACCCGAATTTCTGAAGTTGATAACTGTCCTGGATAGTCAAAACAGGGAAACCAATAACGGGAATCTTCGTCTTCTCCTTGAGTCCAGACTTGGGTTGGTTTGTGGGGGTAGTGCTTATCTGGTTGGATAAAATAAAGACCTCTTTGGGGTTTTTCCACAGAATAGGCGATCGCTATCAACAACCTCTTACCAATTTGCGTAGGTTGAGATAATTGAATACACAGTTTTTCTCCGTCATAGTCAAACTTTTGTTCAACCTCGTCAACCTGTACAGATTGGATATTTAAATTTACAGCGTCCAAGGTCAACCTATCAATATGATTACGGATTGGCAATAGGCGAATGCTACAATTACCATTGTAACTTTGGTGAGGAATATCCAAACTGAGATTCAGAAAAATATGCTCCACCTGTCCTGGTTTATCAGGATTGTAATGTGGTTTCGCTCCTGGTAACTCAAAAGATGTGTGTCTTGCTTTCTCTGTATCAAAATAAAAATTCGACATTGCTTATTACTGACCTTGTAATCCTGAAACTTGTATAAAAATAGCAATCTGTAGATGCCTTTCCCTAATCAAAACAGTAATTTGATCAGGATTTTCTCTGGGATGTAATGAATGAAATCAATTTTCTCATTTTTCTCCCAAGTTTTTCTCCCAAGTTTCCATGTCTTGAGTTCATCTGAGATTCTGCACTTTTGCATCATCGAAGAGTTTCTAGCATCACAAAACAATCCAAAATCCAAAATCCAAAATCCAAAATCCAAAATCCAAAATTGAATCACAGTCCAGGATTGAATCCTCCACCTGTTCCTTGAAACATTAACCATGATAGAAAAAAGTTGCTAATAAAGATAATCAGCAGGGCGGTAACAACAGCTGTTGTAGTTGATTGTCCCACACCTTTTGCTCCTCCTGTGGTGGTTAAACCCCAACTGCAACCAATGATAGCGATTAAAACGCCAAAGCAGCCTGCTTTAATCATGGCGCTAACGATGTCCCAAATATCCAAGAAGTTACGGGCTGAGTCTAAAAATACTGTATCTGAGAGGTTGTAAATATTGATAGCAACTATTAGTCCTCCACCCATTCCGGTAACTAAGGATAACAAGGTCAAGATAGGCAGCATTAATAAACAAGCCAGGATGCGGGGAATAACTAAATAATCAATGGGGTCTGTTTTTAACATTAACAGGGCATCTATTTGTTCTGTAACCCGCATTGTGCCAATTTCAGCGGCAAACGCAGAACCAACGCGCCCTGCTAAAATCACTGCTGTTAGCACTGGTGTCAGTTCTCTGGTTAAGGCTACTGCTAATACTCCTCCAACTAAGTTTCCTGCACCAAAGTTGATAAACTCCCGTGCTACCTGGATTGTAAATACTGCACCCACAAAAACGGCTGTCAATAAGGCGATAAACAAGGAATCAGGACCGACGGCGGCTAGTTGTTCTAAGGTGTTACGGCGATGGATTTTGCCTTTCATCAGGTGAACTATTACTTGTCCACCTAAAAAAATCGCTGCTAGTAATCGCTGGGTCCATGCACCTAAACCGGATTTGGATATAGTCTGGCTCAATGTTTTCTATCTAACTCAGTGAATGCTTTAAGAATAGCGAAAGTTATTGGTTTTTTGTCATTGGTCATTGGTCATTAGTCATTAGTCATTAGTTATTAGTCATTAGTCATTAGTCATTAGTTATTTTTCCCAATCCCCAATCCCCAGTCACCAAACATTAACTTAGTTTAAAGATTCTCTCAGAAAATTAAGCTGCTTATTTTGCTTGATTAAATATGTTACGACGTTATTAAACGCCAAAAATCTTGATATATCAGGTATTTTACCCTTTGGAAGCCATCAAAATAGCCTCATCACTTGAGGGTTATATTAACTTTTCTTTTAATGAAAACTTAAGATTTTTGACAAATTAACTTTTCAGGAGCGATCGCACGTATTGTAGAAATTAACGTACTGCTTCTTGGCTATCATTCACCTTACTCTTGGAGATTGCCTAATTATGAGTCTTTTTACCAACTTTCTCCGATCTTTCTTGCTTACTACTGTTTTCAGTTTCATCGCTCCTATGTTCCTAGTTGGTGGTATATTAATCTGCTTAGGAATTTTTGGATTTGTTCCTGGTTTACAAGGGCTAACTGAAAACATCCCCACTCAGATTTTGCATTTTCTGGCTACTTTTGGTACTGGTAGTCCTATCAATGGCTTATTTGTTATCAGTCTTACTTTCGGTTTTGTAGGTGGGCTTTTTGATATCTATGCTTATTATCGGTATCAAATGCTGCGTATTGATTCATAATTAAGTCATAAACATTGATAACGCCTCTCTTTCATGTAATGACAATTTACGACTAAATTAACTTTCTTCTCAAGAAATCTGCTGCTATCCCTGACTTTAACTATTTTTTGGCATAGCTCAATTATTGCTGTGATTTTTTGTAAGTAAGTCTGTGCTGGTCATTAGCTAACAGTTGATTAATGACTCTGGTTTGTGCTGTTAAATTGTGCTGTAAAAAAATATGTGTATATTAGCGACTGTATAATTGGTGTACCTTTACCCACTTGGATTTTGTTTTGGAAATGGTGATTTTTGACAATCACTCAACAAACCAGTACAGAATGTGGTTGAGAATTGGACATTTAAAGAAATATTCCTTTATTAAGAAATATAGCAAACAACACTATAAACCAAATCTAAAAATTTCCTTAAAATTTAAATAGCTTCATACTTGCTAGATGGAAGTTCTTGACATAGGAGTTAGTAGGAGGTAGTTAGCAGTCAGCTTTTGAAAACTCTTGTCTTGCAAAGATCCCAGAATTTAAGATTGTCCTAATTACCCTAACGACTGCTATATATTAAATTTATTAATAACTGATTAGATTACTCATGATCTGGCCGTTTAAACCCAAGTTTCGTAAACAAATTGCTCGGATTGAAATAACTGGTGCGATCGCCAGTGCTACCCGCAAACGGGTATTAGAAGCCCTAAAAACAGTAGAAGAGAAGAAATTTCCCGCTTTACTGTTACGTATTGACAGTCCTGGCGGTACTGTAGGAGATTCCCAAGAAATATACAGCGCCCTGAAGCAATTGAGCAAAAAAACCAAAATTGTGGCTAGTTTTGGCAATATATCGGCTTCTGGAGGCGTTTATATTGGCATGGGAGCGGAACACATTATGGCTAACCCAGGCACAATTACAGGTAGTATTGGCGTGATTTTGCGGGGAAATAACTTAGAACGTCTGTTAGAAAAAGTAGGTGTTTCCTTTAAGGTGATCAAGTCTGGACCTTATAAAGATATTTTATCTTTTGACAGGGAACTGACAGAACCAGAAGAAAACATCCTGCAAGAATTGATAGATGTCAGCTATCACCAGTTTGTCAAAACAGTAGCTGAAGCTCGTTCCTTGGAGGTAGAAACAGTTAAAAATTTCGCTGATGGGCGCATTTTCACCGGAGAACAAGCCTTAGAATTAGGGGTTGTAGACCGTTTGGGAACAGAAGAAGATGCACGACGGTGGACAGCGGAATTAGTCGGACTTGATCCAGAAAAAACTCCTTGTTATACGCTAGAAGAACGTAAACCATTATTGAGTCGAGTTCTACCAGGTAGTAGTCAGTCGAAATCACAAATTGCGGCTGGAATTGATTGGCTGGAATTTGAAATGTCTACAAGTGGTTTACCCTTGTGGTTATATAGACCGTAGATTAATTGTCAATAGTCACTAGTTACCAGTCTGTGTACTGATGACTAATGACTAGTGACTAATAACTCATGACTAATTCAGGAGGACTTTGGAAGTGGAATGGCAAATGCGGGCAATTCGTGGTGCAACAACCGTTGCCGAAAATAGCGTAGAAGCAATTACAGAAGCGGTGACAGAATTAATTAATGAACTGGAACGACGGAATAAACTAGAACCAACAGAGATTTTGAGTGTTACTTTTTCTGTCACCCGTGACTTAGATGCTATTTTTCCAGCAGCGATCGCCCGCCGTCGTCCTTTATGGGATAGTGTAGCTATGTTGGATGTCCAACAAATGCACGTCGAAGGCAGTTTACAGCGTTGTATTCGCTTTTTAATTCATGCCTATTTGCCAACTTCCGCACCTGTCCACCATATTTATTTGCGTCAAGCGGCTAAGTTGCGCCCTGACTGGGGTTTACCGCAAACTTTACAAACTTCTCAGCAATCGGTAGAAACTAAAGTTTAAAATATAGCAGAATTTAGGAGTCAGGAGTCAGAAGAATTTTAGATTTTAGATTTTAGATTTTAGATTGGAGGTAAGACTTCAGGAGTCAGAATAATTGTGTGTAGCAGGAATCCACAGAAGGAAGTTTTTTCATCAACAACCAATGACTCAAAAACCCTAATTCGTTCTCAATCCTGTATTCTGTATCCTGAATCCTGACGATTGGAGATGACAAAACAATCCAAAATCCAAAATCCAAAATCCAAAATTCTCTCACCTGTCACCTGTTTCCTGTAACTTTCCATATATGAATAATTTAACAATCAAAATTGAGAAATTATTAGATACTGATTTTGAAGAACTGATCAAAGTTAGTCGAGAAATTTGGTGTAGTCACTATCCCGGTGTTATCAGTATTGAACAAATAGAGTATATGTTAGATAAAATGTATGCTCTTGAAATAATTGAAAAAGAAGTTTATCAGTTAGGAATATTTTACGATAAAGTCGTTAAAGATAATCAAATAGTTGGTTATTTATCTTATTGTGCGGAAGTCAAGGATAATATTAATAATATTAATTATTTTAAATTACATAAATGTTATTTATTACCTGCACTGCATGGGTTTGGTTATGGACAAATAATGTTATCTCATGTTTGTCAAAAAGCTAAAGAAATGAATTTGCAGCAAATTATACTCAATGTTAATAAAAGGAATGAAAAAGGAATTAAAGCTTATACTCGATTTGGGTTTAAGATTATGGAGAGTAAGGTAATAGATTTTGGCGGTGGGTTTGTGATGGATGATTATATTATGAGTTATGAAATTTAAAAGATAGGAAATAACCAAGAATTTAGGTAGATATCAAATTGAGAAAATCTGCTGCTGTAACAATAGCAATACCTTGATAATTACCTAAAGGTAACAAATGTTTTTTATCACCTGTAACAATATGAGTTGCATTCCCCAAAACAGCACATTCTAAAACCATATTATCGTCAGGATCATTAGTGATGACATTTAAAGTATTGCTGATTCTTACCAGTTGCGAATATTTTAACACTTCTTGAATTTCATCTTGAGAACCTGCTAAAGAATAAGCAAATTTGTTCTGAAGTTTTTCTTCTAACTCATCAAGTATTTCTTGACAAGTCACGGAAATGATCTTAGCTTCTTTCGCAAGTTGAAGACAACGAGAAGGAGTACCTCGACGCGACAAAACAGTAGAGATGAGGATGTTAGTATCAAAAACAACTATTGGCAGCATAGTCTATCTTCATGTACAATGTCGTCTATAAAATCGCTGCGTTCTTCTTCATCCATTCCATCCCAATTTTTACCCCTTTTCCATGCTGCAAGACGAAGATGATGTTCACCATCCTTGGTAAACTTATCTAACCCACCCCACTTATTTAACAACAAATATTCACACAACTCCGCTTGCTTTTCTGATGGTAGTTGCTTGACTAATTCAATTAGTTGTTGATCGCTTAATGTCAGATTTGGCATAATCATTACCTCCTCTTATATTTTACAACAATAAAGACTTTAGTAGGGTTTATTAGGGATAGGGTAACGCACTAAAAATAAATATTTTGCAATTATGGAGATGGTTTTTTAATCACCATAGTACCAGCTAAGATATCATGTAAAGAACGATTATTTTTATTAAAGAGGACAAAAATTAAATCTAGTAAACCAAAAGTAAATAAAGTCAACAAGAGTTTAACTATAAATCTCCAAGTAGCACGCCAAAAAGAAATCTGACTACCCTTTGTATTAGTAACAACTATTTGAAATATTCTTTTTCCAAAAGTTGATTGTTTACCAGAGCTTTCAAATAATACAAAATAAAGCCAATTAAAGATGATAGAACCACCCAAAAATATAGTTGCTGCAAGTTTTAAACAAATATCATAGTATCCACAGGTGTGACCTATAATATATGCTAATTGGTATAGAATAAAACCAATCAAAATAGAAATTACTAAATCAATGACAGAAGATATAATGCGCCTCCAAAATGGATATGTATAAGAAGTTGCTACTTGATTAACTGCTCCAGATGTAGATGCTACTGTTTGAGCATTAGCAACAGAATTAGAAGATTGACTAGAAGAATTAGAGGTTTGAAATGTCGGTGAAGAAGTTTCAAACTCCGATAATTTATGCAAAATCTCCTGTGTATCTTTAGGGCGATTTCCCGGAAATGGAGATATTAAATCATCAATTAAATCTAACAACTTTTGGGAAATACCTGTAACATCATCTCGCCAATTTAACTTTCCATTTCGTGCATCTTCATTAAATTTATCAAGAGACTTACCTGTTAACAAATAAACAAAAGTTCGCCCCAAAGCAAAAAAATCTGATTGCGGAACAGCTTTACCATTTACTTGTTCCGATGGTGTATAACCCGCAGAAATAATTCCTGTAACTTGCTGTCCTGCTACTTTTTGCATGAAAGTTTGTGTAACTTCCCGCGCTGTCCCAAAATCAATTAATACTAACTGCCCATCTGGGCGTAACATAATATTAGGTGGCTTAATATCTCGATGAAAATAATTTTGTTGATGGACTTGTTGTAAAATTTCAACTATCTGTTTCAACCATCTTACAGCAGCACGTTCACCGATGGGTTGATGGTTACGTTGAATCATGTATTCTTCTAAGTTCATTCCCTCAATTTTTTCCATCACCAAACAATGCAGGGGTTCTTTACTATCTCTAGGAGAATAAATAAAGTAACCATCTGATTCAACTTTCGGAATACCGGGATGGTTGAGTCGTTTTAAAACTTCTGCTTCTTGCTGAAATAGTTCCACTGCTTTAGGAACTGTATTAAACAGAACCTTGAGAACTTTCTTTGTACCAGAGTCTTCCACTTCATAGGTTTTACCGAAACCACCACCACCCAAAGGACGAATGACTCGATAACACCCCTCTAAAAGTAACTCAGAACCACAAGCGTGACAAAATAAGGGTTGTTTGGGGTTTTGCGGTTTGGGACAGTTAGGATTGATACAGTAACTCATGCACTGCTACAGGATAGGTTTTTGATACTTACCAATTATAAGCATATAGCAATCCTATCTGATGTGTAAACTATGATTTCAATTCCTATAATATTTCCAACTTTGTCATAGTCTAAAATGATTCCTGGTTTTTCTTCATCACTTTCTTCAATTTCTGCATTACTGACATCTTGCACCAACAAAATTTGATGTAATTTTATTACACCGTATAATTCCAAAAACCTTGATTTACCGTTTAAAACCAATAAAAATAAGGTAGTCTTATGGCGTATCTTTTTAAGTCATATAGGTTTGTACGGAGAGGTGCAAGATATGAGATTACTTAAAGATAATTCTTAAAACGTCAATTTCTGAGTCATAAGTAATTTTCATGATTCGCTCCAGTATTTATCAATTTTGCTAGTTCTGTAAAAAGCTTCTAAGCTATAATCTCTTTCGTAGCTATTTTCTGTTATTGTCTGCTGATTGAGTTGGGCGGAAATAATTCATAAAAGTTTATTAATGCTCTCGATAAACATTGTAAATTTGGATTTTAATTTAAGATTACTTTTTACCACCCATAAAAATAAATATACTGTAGCGACTATGCCAAAACGCATACTTGTAGAAGTAAATAGTTGGTTTAAACGTGATAGAATTGTCCGTAATTTAGAACTTTTCCAAGACGTTATTGTTATTTCTCTTTGCGTAGGTTTATTTTGTGTGATGCTAATTCGATTAGGAGATATGTTCATCTCCTTTTTGCATCCATTAGATTTGCGGGAAGTAACATCTGATATTTTGTTTATCTTGATACTTGTGGAATTATTTAGGCTTTTGGTTGATTATTTGCAAGAACATAGTATTTCTGTAGGTGCTGCGGTAGAAATTACTATTGTTTCTGCATTAAGGGAAATAATTTTACGTGGTGTTTTAGAAATTCCCCGTGACCAAATTTTTGGAATTTCTGTATTTTTGTTGGTACTAGCGGGAATTTTCATTGCTAGTCCTTGGATAAATAAGTTATTGGGAAACGTCAAAATTAGTGAAAAAATGAGTGAAGATTAAAGATTTTATGTACTTCAAATAATTAGGGCGGGCAAGATGCCCACCCCACAGGATTTGATTGAGAAATACAGGAATTTAATTTCAGCGATAGGTAAGTATTCATCCGTCAGTAATCAGCTATTATCTGGGATTTATAAGCATTTTCAGCGATGAACTATAAATTGATTTTTGGTATCAGTCTCCCCTCAGAATCCTGAAAAATTAGCCTGAAAAGGAGTTTTAGCTGAATGCTTACAAAGATAGTTAAGGCAGAATAAACCCATATTTTTTGAATACAGCTTTAGCTTTATCACTAGCTAAAAACTGAGAGAAATTTTTAGCTGCATCAATGTTTTTACTGCGTTTGAGTATGGCTAAGGGATAAATAATTGGAGAATGATATTTTTCGTCAGCCGCAACTACAACTTTGACTTTATTAGATATTTTGGCATCGGTAGAATACACTAAACCCGCTTCCGCATTTCCACTTTCTACAGATGCTAAAACTTGACGCACGTTATTAGCAAAAACCAGTTTTGATTTTATCTGATCCCAAATTTTTAATTGTTGTAATACTTGTTGTGCATATTGCCCTGCGGGTACACTTCTCGGTTCACCAATAGCAATCTTTTTGACTCTTGCATCTTTGAGATTGTAAAAACTACTAATACCAGAAACATTACCTGGTACAACCAAAACCAAACGATTTTTAGCAATGACGGTACGACTACCAGAAACTAAAAGATTTTTCTGTTCTAAAGCATCTACTTGTTTTTTGGCCGCAGATATAAAAACATCCACTGGCGCACCTTGTTCTATTTGTCGTTGCAACGCACCAGAAGCACCAAAGTTATAAGTAATGCTAACGTTTGGCTGACTTTGTTGGTATAGAGGTTTAATTTCTGCCAATACATCTTTCATGCTTGCAGCCGCAGATACCAGTAAGTTGGTATTAGACTGTGCTACTACAGGGGCGGAAGTCAGGGTTGGTATACCAATTGCTATCAGCATTGTGGTTAATGCTGTAGTAATTAATATCATTAATTGTCTTCTTTTCACGGAAAAAAGTGTTTTTGAGAAATTTTCTTTCATAATAATTGACACTCCGTGGAGTATTGGCAATGTTACCAAATTTTTACCATCTAAGTTGGTAAATCTTGACATATCTCCAGTGAGGAAAAATGTATGTTTAAATACAATTTGTATGGTTTTTGATTGCTGACTTAAATATTAATTATGAAATTTAGTAATTTTTATTACTGAAATAAACATAAATTACCCAGGAAAACATCAGGTGTTTATTCCCAAAACCCGATATACTAAACTAGAATTTGCTAGATTTGAGATTTTTGTTAATTGCGATACCATAAATTACTAATTTTTAGATAAATACGAGATAGTTTTTCAGATTTGGGAGTAGAAACTAAATCCAGTATCATCAAAAAATCCAAAATTCCGGTATGGTGTGAAAATCAACAGAGGAGTGAAATAATGGATTTACGCCAAGATGCCTTGCAAATCCTCAAAGAAACCAGTCGAACTTTTTATATACCCATCAGTATTTTACCGTCAGGGTTGCAAGAAGCTGTAGCATCAGCCTATCTGTGTATGCGTGCCATTGATGAAATTGAAGATCATCCAGAATTAGATAATGCTACAAAAGCGCATCTGTTACGCAACATTAGTCAAACATTGCAAGCTGGGGTTGATGGTTTTGCGGTGGATGCTTTTGCTGTAGGATTGAAAGGTTACGAAAATTCTTTAGCAGAAGTGAGTCTACGGGTGAGAGAATGGTCAATACTAGCACCTGAGAGTATTGCCCCTCGCATTTGGGATGCAACAGCAGCAATGGCTGATAGGATGGCATATTGGGCAGAAAGAAATTGGAAAATAGAAACCGAATCTGATTTAGATCGTTACACATTTGGGGTGGCAGGTGCGGTGGGCTTGTTACTCTCAGATTTATGGTCATGGTACGATGGCACAGAAACTAACCGCACTCAGGCGATCGCTTTTGGTAGAGGTTTACAAGCTGTAAATATTTTACGTAATAACGCTGAAGATTTAACCCGTGGTGTAGACTTTTTTCCCCAGGGTTGGCATCATGAGCATTTGCAAAAATACGCACGTCGTAATCTGGCTTTGGCTGATATTTATACTAACTCTCTACCGACAGGACCTGCTTTGCAATTCTGTCAAATTCCTTTGGCCTTAGCTCACGGTACACTGGAGGCGTTAGCCAATGGTAAAGAAAAACTCAGCCGTAGTGATGTTTATGCTTTGATTGAAAATTTCCTGGATGTCAATGTCATAGCTGGTTAAATTGGCAGCATCCCAATGCAAGAAAAAATAACCGCCGCTACACCAAAAACTCTCTCAAACCCTCTTACCTTTGTGTACTTTGTGTCCTTTGCGGTTCAATCAAAAAAATAAACTTACACATTTGGGATGCTCCCGTTAAATTTAATCAACTTTTTATCAATTGATAATTGACAATTCTCAATTGTCAATTGTCAATTATTAAACAACATTTCCCGCACCAAAGCAGCCAACTTATCAGCACTATCAGGAGTTGCGATCGCTTTTGCTTTCTCTCCCATCTTTGTTAAATCTGCTGGAGATTGCAACAAATCTAAAACCTGCTTTTGCAAAATTTCCGCTGTCAACTCAGACTGCTGAAAACTCAACGCCGCACCAACCTCAGTAAACACCGCTGCATTAAAAGATTGATGATTTTCCGCTGCAAAAGGATAAGGAATTAAAATTGCTGGAGTACCACACACCGCCAACTCGGTTAAACTCCCCGCACCAGAACGACTAATAGCTAAATTAGCCCGTCGTAACAAAGCCGCCATATTATCGTAAAATGGTAATGATATATACTGGGAATGTTGCAGACTATCCGCCGCTGGATCTCGATCGCCTGTTAAATGTACAATATAAGCACCAGCTTCAAACCAAGCCGGAGCAGACTGGCGCACTAATTGATTCACCGCTACCGCACCTTGACTACCGCCAAAAACCACAATTAAAGGCGCACCATCAGGGATAGGTAAATCTAAACTTTCTGCAATTTCCTCAGCCAAAAATTGCGATCGCACAGGAGTACCCACACAGACAGTTTTAGCACCAGGTAAATACTTAGCAGCCACATCAAAACCCACAGCCACAGCACTGCACCAAGGTCCAAAAAATCGTGTCACCTTACCAGGTAAAGCATTAGATTCATGAAAAATCACAGGTAAACCCAAAGAACGAGCCGCAATCACCGCAGGACCAGCAATATAACCGCCAGTAGTAAATAATCCGTGGAAATTCCCTTGTTTAAGAATGCGTCTCACCTGTAAAATTCCACCAATGAGTTTAAACAAGATACCCACAGAGGCAAGACTTAAACCCCGTTGAAACCCTTCCACAGCGATGGTATGCAAAGGATATTGGCTAGGTACAAGCTGAGTTTCCAGTCTATTGGGGACACCAAGCCATTCAATTTCATATTCTTGTAATTTATCAGCTAATGCGATCGCCGGAAACAAATGTCCACCAGTCCCACTAGCAGCTATGAGTAATTTTAACCGTGCGTTTGGCATTGAAACCTATATTTCCTAAAACCATCGAAATATATCATAGTTATGCAATTAATTTACCCGGAGTCATCCGAATTAACAAAACTGCAAAAACCTTGATTAGCATAGTGATAGCTGTCACCACTACTGACAACCATTTAACAATGAAACCGCCTTACTTTTAACATATCCATTACAATCAAGGTAGCGCCAAACATTCTACTTCATGCGGTTGTTGATAAATACAGCAGATTACATATCAATGAAGTACAGAATCTCATTTGCAACCTAGACATAAATAGAGTTTTACTCCTGACTCCTGACTCCTGACTCCTGTAAGGGCGTTCGCGAAGCGTGCTGGAAGCATCAGCATTCGGGCAACAAATTATCAATTTTAGGAAAAGGTTATCTTCCTGTAAGGGCGAAGCATTCGGGCAACAAATTATCAATTTTCTGACCAGGCTATTTTCCGAATGCTTCGCCCCTACTTCGCCCCTACTTCGCCCCTACGACTCCTGACTCCTGCTGTAAATTCCTGACCTTCTGTGAGTAAATCAGTAAACTATAATCAATGACTAATATTATTGCTTTATTAATGAACCACAACAAAACATTAACTGGCAGTATTTCCCTGTTGTCCTGCCTACTGACACTGAATTTAACCAGTAATGGGCAAATTGCTCAAGCTGCTCAACCGGAAAATGTACCCCCAGCACTAAAAAACCTCCTCACACAAATTGACACAGCCTCTAGTCGGGGTGATATTAAAGGCGTAATGCAATTTTACAGCCCCAAATTCACTCATGGCGATGGATTAAACCGCCAAACAATGGAACAAGCTTTAAAATCTTTCTGGCAGCGATATCCTCAACTACGATACAGTACAAGGCTACAATCTTGGAAAAAAGAAGGTAACACCATCATTGCAGAAACAGTCACCACAATCACAGGTTTACCATCTTCTAACAGTAATAATCTAGCTCTCAATGCTACCATTACATCCCGTCAGCGCATTGCAGGTACAAAAATTCTGCACCAAGAGATTTTATCCGAACGCACCCAGCTTACCTCCGGCAACAAACCACCCCAAGTAGAAATTAAATTACCACAACAGGTAAAAGTTGGTCAGAAATATAGCTTTGATGCTATTGTCCAAGAACCATTAGGTAATGATTTCCTATTGGGAAGTGCTATGGAAGAAACCATCCAACCCAGCAAATATCTCAACCCCACACCAGTAAATTTAGAGTTACTCTCTGCTGGAGGACTATTTAAAACCGGAACTGCACCATCTACCCCTGGACAACAATGGATTTCTGCGGTCATTCTGCGTAATGATGGCATGACAATGATTACTCAGCGTCTCAAAGTTGTGAAAAAATAGGATTGGTGATTGGGGAAAAGGTGATTGGTGATTGGGGAGAATAAGATACTGCTTCTTGCCTTCTGCCTTCGTTAAGACAATTTTGCCCTTCACCTTTCTCCATTGACTTAAATCAGCAACAAGTTCAAAGTCCTATTTAAGATATTTTTCTGGTCAAAGTTTGTTTGATTAAAATAGTTAAAAAAAACAAAATGCCAGGAGTAGAGACTAGAGAAAAATCAAAAAGATTACCGATTCGTTATTTAAGACATGACCAAGCTTAAACTATTACCGTCCATCAGGATTCCATTTTTCCAAAGCTATGTATTCGTTCTCCACTAAATCCAAAGGTTCAATAACACCGCTAAAACTGGAAACTTTAAACCAATAAACCGGACTGGTAGTTTTATCTGGATGATTTTCAAACACTCTCACTATATAAAAAGGTCTATCGGTAGTAGGAGAACTTTCAACAAGTGCGGACACACGAATACTGCCTTGAGAAAGACTTTCAATCTCTTTGGCTTTGCGTTGTACTTGTGGCAGATTCCAGACAGAATTGAAGGCTGTTTGTTTGTCTATTTTGATCATGAAAGCAGGAACTTTGACAACGGCTGGTGTTTTTAGTTTTGCAGACTCTAAAGCTGGTGAATCAAGTAAACTTTGGTAATGATAATTGTGATCAAGATTATTGATTGTCCATCCTCCTATCAAACCGGTTATAAATACAGCAATTAAATGGTAATAGGTGTATTTTTTTTCCGGGTAATAGCTGACTTTTTTTTGAGGGTAATAGGTGTATTTTTTTTCCGGGTAATAGCTAAATTTTTTCCTATGAAAATAGGCTAATTGACTTTGAGGAGAATAGGTTAATTGTTTTTTCGTGTTACCTCTAAGCATAGAGATGCACCTCCGTAATTGTGTAATTTTTATTCCTGTTTAACTATGATACCAGGGCTTGTACCCCCTATGTCTAGTTCTGACAAGAATACAGATTTTGTTGTACTTAGACTGCTGGAATTTACGGCATAAAGTTTTAACCTTTTCTCTAGCTACAGGAGGATAAACCTTGGTGATCCCCACTCATACCATCCTATAGCTAATCTGAAATTTGTGGGTGAAAGTCCTGATACAGACAGCAATGCTCCCCACTGATATCTTCTCCAGTTGCAGACTTCAAAGGCAAAATTTTTTTTGTCTCATACCTCTGAATCTATTAAAATCTATGGTGAATTGGGTCTAAACTCTAAAAAACACCTATTACCTGTGACTATGACTAAACAAACCAATATAATGATCGTTTTCGATATTGATGGTGTAATTCGTGATGTTAGCGGTTCTTATCGTCGCGCTTTAGCAGATACTGTAGAGCATTTTACTCATCAAGCTTATCGTCCCACAGATGTAGATATTGATCATCTCAAATCTGAGGGAATTTGGAATAATGATTGGGAAGGTTCTCAAGAATTAATTTACCGTTACTTTGTTAGTCAGGGAAAAAATAGAGAAGAATTAGCATTAAATTATGAAGATATAGTTGTCTATTTTCAATCTCGTTATCGCGGAACAGATCCGGTAAATTGGAATGGTTATATTTGTAATGAACCTTTATTATTACAAGCTAGTTATTTAGAAACACTAACACAAGTGGGTATTGGTTGGGGATTTTTTAGTGGTGCTACTCGCGGTTCTGCAAGTTATATTTTAGAACGACGTTTGGGTTTAAAATCTCCGGTTTTAATTGCGATGGAAGATGCACCAGGTAAACCAGATCCGACAGGATTATTTGCAACTATTGATTTATTAGAAAATGGTGGTGAGAAAAAACAAACTGTGATTTATGTGGGTGATACGGTTGCAGATATGCACACGGTAGAAAAAGCTAGAAGTTTAGATAATTATCGTACTTGGGTGGGTGTGGGAGTTTTACCACCTCATGTTCAAACTACTGGTGAACGTCGGGATGCTTATACTGAGACTTTGATTAATGCAGGTGCAAAGGTAGTATTTAGTAATGTGCAGGAATTGACACCGGAGGAAATTTTGGGGTGGGAAATATTTGCAAAGTAGTTGTGAAATAGGGTTTTTAGGTGCGTTAGCATAGCTTATGCACACACTTTTTTTAGGCTAAATTTTTTAAGCTAAGATAAAATCTTCATGCCATTGTTTAGCGACTTTATCCCAACCAAAGGAATCTCTCAAAGATAACGCTTCTTGTCTGAGAGTTTCCTGTTTTTCGGGATTTTTTAATAAGTCTATGACTGCTGCCACAAAAGTATTATTAGTTTCCTCATCTCCCGCAGGTCCAGGTATTCTAATTCCTGATTTCACAGTTTCATTTAAACCAGCAAAAGTTGTCACTACAGGAACACAACCGGCAGCTTGCGCTTTCCAAGCACTTATACAAAAGGTTTCCGGTGTATGACAAGGATAAACCCAAATACCCGATTGAAATAATTCCTTGATTAGTTGTTTATGTCCAATTCTGCCATGTTCATAAACATTTTTTTTCTGGAAAAGTGACAATAATTTTTGCTTTTGTGCAGGTAAATTTGGAAGCTTATGAATTAATAGTGAATTAATTAAAGCATCAACAACTTGCCAACCATAGAAAAGATGAAGTTCAGCATCAAGAACTTCTGTTAATACTAGATCCCATTGATTGAGTAAATGTTCAATACCCCTTGTATAATCACTGATATAAATTAATCTTTTAGGATTTCTCTTAATTCCTGTTAAGTTAAAATCATCTAAATTAATACCATTGGTTGTTAAAAATATCTTATCTTCTGGTATCCAATCTGGTAACATCGCTTTATGGAAGTTGGATAGCATAAACAGCTTATCAAAACTTCTGAGAAATTCTGCACGTTGGGATTCTGCAATCTCTGGAAATAATTTCGGGTTATCGTGCATCCAAATTGCAGTTTTTTTAGCCTTGATTTTCATTTGCATCGGTTGAGTCCATGCACGATGACAAATGAAGACATTAAAATTATCTTCTGGGTTGAATTTATCAACAGAATTATAAACTACTCCGTTATATTCTCCTTCCATGTCACCGCATCTGTTAAATACTGTGACTTGATAGCCTAACTTTGTTAATTCTTGACTTAAATAAATTATCGCTTCTTCACTTCCTCCTATACCTTGATTAATTGAAATAGGAGACCAATCTTCTAGATGAAAGGGAAAATTGGAATAAATTACTATTGAGTTATTGTCCCAATCCATATTGTTTATCTGTTGCTCAAATGACATTAATATGATTGTATATTAAAACCTAAAATCTGATTTAGATTCTCGTACATTTAATTAATTAAAATTACTTATTTGAATTTTCAAAAGTTAAAAATTATTTGGTGCATGAATTATGTAAGATATGAATAACATAATCAGCAAATTTATTTGCTGTTTGATCACTTATGACAGGATCTACATAAACAAAGCTGAAAAATATCTGATCATTTAATGTAACAACTCCCAACCAAAAACAATCACCACCAAGATGTTGACCTGTAGCAAAATATAAGTCTTTGATTTTTATTTGCTCTTGTTTATATTCAAATTGGAATTTACCTCTATTGGAAATTGCAAAAGCATTGTTTCTTCCCATTTTGTCCTCTTTGCTAATTACAGATTTAGCCATCAACTCTCTATCAGGACTGCGAAATCTGTTCTGTTTTAGCAAATTTAATGGTATACCACTAATCAAAGAATTATGTATTTTTGATTTACATTTTCTGGCTAAATCCCAAAAAGATGTATTTTTACCAACTAGCTGATTAAAGCCAAGCACAGAGATAAAACAACCTAAATTTTGGGTATTAATCTCAGGTTGACAAGATTTTCTTAAATTTACAGGCAACCCGTAAGATAAATTGATCTGTTCTTTTGCATTGAGTAATTTTCTAAAAGCAAATAACATTGCTGCACAAATAGCACCATGAACAGTGGTTTCCTCTTGTTTACATTTGGTAATTAGCATCTTAGTCATATCTTGACTCAGGTTTCGTGGCAAGATTTTACTAAACCGTTCATTTGCAGATGCTTTACCTTCAATAATTAATTGTGGTTCGAGGTTAATTTGTTCATTAACTGAAGTTTTTGTAATTTCTGCTTCTGGGATAAGGTCATAATTAACTAGGTTTTCTATAGCTGGCATTAATTCCAGTGATTCTACCTGTGGTATATTTTCACCAGCTACAATTTTTTGACAATAAAGCAGTAAGTCATTAATAAACTGCATACAGGATATCCCATCAACAATACCATGATGGAATGTGATAATCATTTGACAGGTAGTTTGATTTTCTGGGGAATACAACAGAGTTAGACGACAAAGAGGAATTTTACCTGGAGGAAATTTTGTATGTAGTTCTTTCTCTGCTATTTTCCATCCTTCGTTTTCATGTTTTTGATAAATCACTTGTAGGGGAATTTCTGTTATTCCCTCAGATTGAAAATACATCCCATCTTCAGTTTCCACAATATAAACTTGCAGCATGGGATGACGTTTTTGAACTAATTTAAGTGCTTGTTGAACAATCTCAGGCTTTACATCTCCTTCTATTTCCGCAATATTTACAATTAGTCCACTCCCTAACTCGTGGCCTAGTTCCATCCACTTTTCAACTAAACCCAGTTTTCTAGAGATTGATTTCATAAATTATTTGACTTGATTTTTTTGTTGTTCAACAAGCACTATGATAAATTAAATTTTCTATTTCAAAACAGGCTTCCCTGTAGAAATAGCCTGTTCTATAATATCAACCGCTCGCTTTACTCCTCCCGCTTTTTGAATTGCAGCTTGCAACCTCAAAGCATTCTTTTTATATGATTCTTCCGTGAGGACTTTTGTAATTGCTTTCCGCAAATTATTCACATTCACTTTCTTCACAGGAATAGCTTCCCCACATCCTGACCAAACTATCCGGGAAGCTACTCCTGGTTGATCATTAGCAATGGGAATTGCTACCATTGGCACACCATTTGTTAAACATTCCAATGTAGTATTTAGTCCTGCATGGGTAATGGTGAGATTGGCTTTTTCTAATAGTTGTAACTGGGGTGCATAACGCACTACTAAAGGATTTCCTGGTAGTCCTTGGAGAACTTGAGGATCGGCTGAACCACCTAAAGAAATAACTAATTGTGCATCTAAATCCTTGCAAGCTTCGGCAATAGTTTGAAAAACTGGTAATAAACGATTTTGCAAAGTTCCCAATGAGGCATAAATTAATGGTTGTCCGGTTAATTTATCAAAGGGAAAATCAACAACTTCCCGACCTGTAGAATTATGATATGGTCCTGTAAAATGAAACCACTGAGGTAACTCTTTTCTGGGAAATTCTAATTCAGCAGGTTGTTGACTAATTTGCGCTAATGGAGAATAACGATTATTAACTTGAGAATATGCAGGTAAATTGTTTTCTTGACGATAGCTATCTATTAATTCTGTAATCGGTTGAGTTGCTTTATTTAATAATTTATAACCTAATTTATTACGAAGTATTCCCCACCAAGCTGGGTTATAATTCCAATTTGTCATAAATGGTGGAACACCGGGTTCTCGATTTAAAACTACTGCACTACAAATAGTAATAAAAGGCATCCCACAAATTTCAGCGATAGTACCACCTTCTGCAAAAGTCTGATCTATTAATAGTGCTTCTATACCTGCATCTTTGACAATTTTGGGGATGTCTCTGAGTTTGATGTTGATTTGTTCTGTAAAGAGTTTGATTGTGTATTTTAAGGCTTCCTGTCCACTTAATTCACCTAATTTAGCCAAATCTTCTGCTGTTGAACCTGGGGGACATTCTGTTTCACCCATGACTTGAAATTCTAAACCTGCTGCTTGTGCTTTGGGTTGTGCATCAGGAACACCTATCAGGGTAACACGGTGGCCACGTTGTTGTAATTCTTTGCCTAATGGTAACATGGTGTTCCAATGACCAGTGGATGCCGGGCAAATTAAGCCGTAATGAGTCATGTTATAGCCTTTTGGTAAATTACAATGTTTTATACCAGAAAACAGCACCACAAGTCAAAAATATAGCTATTTTCTATAAAAAATCCTGTTACTAATTTGAAAACTTTATAAAACTTATGTTTAATGAGCAAAAACATCACTATATTAAAAATAATTATTGCCTGTTCAAGAATAAGGATATTTATGAATTATGGCTCTTATTAGTCTCATAGCTGCTATTTCCGAAGATCGTATTTTAGCTGATTCCAAAAAAGAACACATTCGCGGGGGTATTCCTTGGGATATTCCTAGTGATATACGTTATTTTAAAGAAATTACTTGGCGACATCCTGTAATTATGGGTCGTAAAACCTATGCGACTTTTAATCACCCATTGCCAAATCGTACTAATATTATTGTGACTAGAAATATTGATTATCAAGCTCCTGGATGTTTGGTTTTCCATTCTCTGTATCAGGCAATTCAATGGAGTAAGATGAGTGAAACAGAAGAGATATTTATTGCTGGTGGAGAACAAATTTATACTCAGGCTATGGAATTTGCTAATAAGCTATATTTGACAATTGTGGAAGGTAGTTTTGAGGGTGATATATATTTTCCTGAATTTAGCCACTTTGGCAAATTAACCAAAGAAGAAAAATTACAGGAAAATGGTTTTAGGTTTAAATTTGTGGAAATTGAAAGATGTTAATTTTAGGTAATTTTTGGGGCGATCGCTTTCATCTTCAGCTATCGCCATGATGATTACTGTAAGTGCAAAAACTTATCTAACGCTGCTATTAAACTAGGAGGCCAACGGCGAATATTTGTTACCCAATTAATATCTTTATACCGTGTATCTAGTCCATAAGCTGCTACCCAGTTGCTTTCTGCTTCTCCTTTGTTACCACCTACCCAATAAGCAGCGGTTAAAGCAGCACGCATATCTGCAAATTTAGGATATTTACGGACTATATTCCGCATTTCTCGGATAGCTGTATTTATTTCACCTGTTTCATACAAAGCTAGGGCATAATTAGCACGAGCAAAAGCAAAATTGGGAGCTATTTCTGTGGCTTTTTGATAGTCAGCGATCGCCTCTTCCCATTTCCCTAAACCTGCTGTGGCATTACCACGGTTATTATAGGCCATTGCATCGTTTGGATCTAATTCTAAAACGTGATTATAGTCGGCGATCGCTTCTTCCCATCTACGCAAACCTTCTAATGCTGCACCGCGATTTAAATAAGGATCTGTGACATTAGGTGCTAATTCAATGGCTTTGTTATAATCTTCTAATGCAGCCTGTAATTTATTCTGACTTACCCGCGAATTACCGCGATTACTCCATATTGCAGGATTAGTAGGGAATTTTTCCAGAATTTCTGTCCAATATTTTTCCGCTGTCGCAAAATCACCTTGATTTGTAGCTGCAAAGGCTTTATTTGCTAACTCATCCCCTAATTGTAGCTCTTCTGCGGTAATAGTTTGGGTTTGTGCGATCGCTGGTGTACAAAAACCAAAGGTCAGTAATAAACTCAGAAAAATGCAGATTAATTTAATCATTTAACTCTCTGTTGTGTGCAACAAAATTAATGATATAGCAGATAACAACTAATATCAATTCACAAAAATCCTGTTAAGGAAGGGCTTGATATGCTTGAACCGCAAAGGGCGCATTGGTGTAATCTCGCTATTGAGATTTGTGCTTTTCCGTAGATATTTGAACCTCTTTGTTTATGACTGTTCAAATATTACATTCTTGCTAATTTAGATTCATACTTTTGATAACTTTTTACTCGATTCAATATTTCTTCTGTGGATAATGTGGCTAGATGATTTATTCCTCAATCAACATTTGTTAGGGTTGATGAAAATATTAATTGATTCACCTTTACCACAGAAATTTGAGGTTTTAGACTGGTGTTTTAAGATTGTTTTAGTTTTTAATCAACTAAATTTTCACTTTTTGGCTTAAAGCAATCCAAAATCCAAAATCTAAAATCCAAAATCTAAAATTGATTATTTGCGTGTCGCAATACCTAATTTCACACCTTCTACCTGTCGCACTTTATCCATTACCGCTACAACTTGTCCGTGATTCACAGCTTCATCTGCATTAAGTATTACCATCAAAGGTTGTGATGGTTCTGCTTTTGCTCTCACTTGGTTTGCTAACTGCTCTAAACTAACAGCTTCTTTATTCAAAAAAATCTCTCCAGTTTTATTGATTGTCACTGTCACCTGAGCAGGGCGATCATTCTTTGCTGTTGTTGCTTGTGGTAAATTTACTGGTAAACCTTCGGAGCGAGTAAGATACAAAGTTGACATGATAAAAAATGTCAAAATCGCAAATATCACATCAATCATTGGCACAATATTAATCTGTGCAGGGATATCTGGATCATCTTGTAGGCGCATAGGTTTTTTCTCCTCTTTCGTAGCGACGACGATATAACAGTTCTAACTCTCCACCATATTCTTGAATCAAAGCTATTTGCCGTTGATAAAGTCCCCGGAATGTGTTAGAAAACAAAAGTGTAAAAATTGCCACAATTAAACCTGTAGCAGTAGAAACCAATGCCTCACTAATACCACCAGTCACGTTTGTAGTTTGTGATCCTCCCACATTGCCGATATTCAAAGATGCAAAAGAAGTAATTAAACCCAGTACAGTTCCCAGTAATCCTAACAGGGGTGCAAGGGCAATAATAGTATCAAAAACCGTGTTAAATCTTTTCAGTAAAGGTATTTCTGCCTGAGCTTCACTTTCCAAAGCCAAACGAAACTCTTCTGGGTTTGCTTCTTCTAGTTCCAAAGCTGTCAAAAAGATCCGGGAAATCGGTAAATCTACATTCTTCCTCAATGTATCAATGGTACTAACCACATTGTTTTGACGATACAGACTCAATACTTCTCTGACTACTCGGTGCTGACGGTTGCTAATTTTGATCCAAAACCTGACTCTTTCAATAATTAGCCCTACAGCTACAACTGAAGAAAGTAGTAGTGGCCACATCACCACACCACCTGCTATAAACAGATTTTTGATATCCATGTCCGATTTTCAAGCCTTGGGGTGAAATTTACTGACTAGTTCAGCCAGTATACCTGATCGATGTTCTCCCAGGGGAGTGCCGCAACTTAGACTTTACAACTAAGTTCGCTATCAATCTCCGCCTATAGAGGTAAGGGGGATTTCGCGGATCTTTTTTCCACCAAATCAGAATATGGTCAATCATTAACCGATTTCAAAGCAAAGATAACTGCTCATTATTAGGTGGTTTAAAGCCCATGTGTTGATATGCAGCTTTTGTGGCTACTCTACCGCGAGGAGTCCGGCTTAAATAACCAATTTGCATTAAATAGGGTTCATACACTTCTTCTATGGTTTGGGTGTCTTCTCCTGTCGCTGCGGCTAAAGTCTCTATCCCCACTGGACCACCATTAAAGTTTTCAATGATCACACTTAACATTTTTCTATCTGTCCAATCTAACCCACAAGGATCAACTTGGAATAGTTGTAATGCTTCTGCGGCAATCGGTTGGTCAATTTCTGTAAATGATTTTACTTCCGCGTAATCACGGACTCGTTTTAGTAATCTATTGGCAATTCTTGGTGTTCCCCGTGAACGTTTAGCGATTTCTGTAGCGCCTTCAGCGTTAACAGGAGTTTGTAATAATTCTGCACTGCGAAGGACAATTTTACTGAGTTCGTCAACTTCGTAAAATCGCAATTTTTGGATTAAACCAAAGCGATCGCGCAACGGTGAAGTTAACGCACCGACGCGGGTTGTCGCTCCCACCAAGGTAAATTTAGATAAGGGTATACTTCTGATTCTGGCACTCGAACCTTTACCCACAGTAATATCTAAACGATAATCTTCCATTGCTGGATACAAAATTTCTTCCGTCATCCGGGAAAGCCGATGGATTTCATCAATAAACAGCACATCACCCGGTTTGAGATTTACCAATATACCGACTATATCCCTTGGTCTTTCCAAAGCAGGGGCGCTAGTAATTTTATAATTTACCCCCATTTCCGCAGCTAAAATCATCGCCATTGTGGTTTTACCCAAACCGGGTGGACCATACAGCAACAGGTGATCCATCACTTCACCCCTAGATTTAGCTGCTTTAATGGCAATATCTAATACATCCTTTAAATCTTTCTGCCCGATGTAATCTGCAAAACGTTGGGGGCGAATACTCTCTTCCTGTTTACCTTCTTCTTCAATCGTCGCTTCCGGTTGCAGTATATTTTCCTGGGGAGGCGCTTTTTGGGTAGAAGCTTTAGGCGACTCTCGGCGCTGTTGTGGCTGTCCGTTGGGTTCTGGAGGCTGTTTTTTTGAGGAGATTATGGCCATAATTCAGCTATCTTAACTTAGGGATTGGGGATTGGGGATTGGGGACTGGGGAAGCAGGGGAAGCAGGGAAAGCAGGGGAAGCAGGGGAAGCAGGGGAAGCAGCGTCGGATGCGTAGGAGGGACAGATATTAACTTTTGCCTCTTGCCTCTTGCCTTTTGCCTTCTGTCACCTGTCACCTCTTCACTGTCACCTAATTCCCCAATTACCTTTACAATTTAAATTCCGAACAATTACCAAAGATAGAGAAATCACTATGTTATCTAAAAGAATTTTACCTTGTTTAGATGTCAAGGCGGGACGAGTTGTTAAAGGAGTTAACTTTGTAGACCTCAAGGACGCGGGTGATCCAGTAGAACTAGCCAAAGTTTATAACGAAGCCGGTGCAGATGAGTTAGTGTTTCTGGATATTACAGCCACTCATGAAGACCGGGATACGATTATTGATGTCGTTTACCGGACTGCTGAACAGGTCTTTATTCCGCTGACTGTGGGGGGAGGAATTCAAACCTTAGAAAATGTTAAAGGTTTGTTACGAGCCGGGGCTGATAAGGTTAGTATTAATTCTGCGGCCGTCCGCAACCCAAATTTGATCAATGAGGCGAGCGATCGCTTTGGTAATCAGTGCATAGTTGTGGCTATTGATGCTCGCAAAAGAGTAGCCCCCAATAACCCTGGTTGGGATGTTTACGTGCGTGGTGGTAGGGAAAATACTGGAATAGATGCCTTACTGTGGGCGCAGGAAGTGGAAAAAAGGGGGGCTGGTGAATTGTTGGTGACAAGTATGGATGCAGATGGCACTCAAGCCGGATATGACTTAGAGTTAACGCGAGCGATCGCCGAATCTGTGCAAATTCCCGTTATTGCCTCTGGTGGTGCAGGAAATTGTCAACATATCCATGACGCTTTAACAGCAGGTCAAGCAGAAGCCGCTTTATTAGCATCTCTTTTACATTATGGGCAATTAAGCGTAGCCCAAATTAAAAATTATTTGCAGGAACGATCTGTTCCAGTCCGCTTGCCTTGTTGATCCCAGCCCCAGCAACCAATTCCATCTCTCTCCGGCTAGACACAGTTACCGAAAACAATGTTAATATTAGTTTACTAGTATTAAGAAATATTAAGAAATATGTTGATTCCTATTTTACTTTTTGATGTGGCGCTGGTTGCTTGGTCACTGCACCTGATGGAGAAAGCCTACGAAAACAAAGAATTTTCCCTCATGTTGGCGGGTACATTGGTTGCTGTAGCAGCGGCAGCGATGTTAGTAGTTTATTTCTTAATGGGACACTGTATGACCTATTTATTGAAAGTGTCGTAGTGGCAGGAGGCAGGAGTCAGGTGACAGGTGACAGGTGACAGTGAAGAAAGCAGGGAAGCAGGGGTAGAATATTAACTTTTGCCTCTTGCCCTCTGCCTTTTGCCTTCTGTTTCCTGTTCCCTGTTCCCTGCTCTATAGGTAAAATAACTAAAAACGTATTTCTAGAAACATGACCAATCAATCTACTATCCCAGTCATTGTCAACGGTGCTGCTGGCAAAATGGGACGTGAAGTAATCAAAGCAGTAGCCCAAGCACCGGATATGATATTAATGGGTGCTTTGGATACCTCACCGGAACATCAGGGAAAAGACGCAGGAGAGTTGGCAGGTTTAAGCGAACCCTTAGAAGTGCCAATAACCAATCAATTAGAGCCAATGTTAGGCTATGTAGCAGGAGAAAGACAGCTACAACCAGGGGTGATGGTAGACTTTACCCATCCAGATGCAGTTTATGATAACGTTCGCAGTGCGATCGCCTATGGTATTCGTCCTGTAGTCGGTACAACTGGTTTAAGTCCCGAACAACTGAAAGACTTAGCCGACTTTGCCGAAAAAGCCAGTACAGGTTGTTTAATTATTCCTAACTTTTCCATCGGTATGGTACTGTTGCAACAAGCCGCAGTTACCGCATCCCAATACTTTGATCATGTAGAAATTATCGAACTGCATCACAACCAAAAAGCCGACGCACCAAGCGGTACAGCCATTCAAACAGCCCAGTTATTAGCAGAAATGGGTAAAGCTTTTAACCCTCCTCAAGTAGAGGAAACAGAAAAAATACCAGGAGCAAGAGGATCTTTAGTTGATGAAGGGATTAGAATTCATAGTGTACGCCTACCTGGACTCATTGCCCATCAAGAAGTAATTTTCGGTGCAGCAGGGCAAATTTACACCCTCCGCCATGATACAAGCGATCGCTCCTGTTATATGCCTGGAGTTTTATTAGCAATTCGCAAAATTAACCAGTTAAAATCATTAGTATATGGATTAGAAAAGATTCTGTAAAAAAGGAGTCAGGAGTCAGGAGTCAGGAGTCAGGAGTGAAATTACTGTTTAGTCTCATTTCCAGAAATATATTGATATCCTGATCACCCTGTGTAGTCCTATTTTTGTGAAAAGCCAAAATCTAAAATCTAAAATCTAAAATCCAAAATCTAAAAGGGGATGTTTTAGAACTGGAATCAAACAATTATCAATTGTCAATTGTCAATTATCAATTAATTAATATGCTTGTTCCACTGACTCGCCAAAAATTTGAACAAATTATTCCTCTTATTGCCAGTGGTTCACAGTACAAATACT
Source organism: Sphaerospermopsis torques-reginae ITEP-024 (assembly GCF_019598945.1). Classification (NCBI taxonomy): domain Bacteria; kingdom Bacillati; phylum Cyanobacteriota; class Cyanophyceae; order Nostocales; family Aphanizomenonaceae; genus Sphaerospermopsis; species Sphaerospermopsis torques-reginae. The sequence goes on from NZ_CP080598.1 coordinate 2,009,278, forward strand.
ACTGGGGAAAATTCAACAACTTTTTACAACGGCTATTAATTTCTGTAGTTACAGTAGTTGTGATTTTCCTGGTGAGGATCTTTTTGAAACTAGATTTTGGTTTGATTTTTGTCTTTGGAGTATTTGGGGCATTTTTTTGGTTATGGTATCCCGTATTTCAAGCCAGTATTCGCAATGCAAAATGCCGACGTTACAAGTATAGCGGCTTTTTCCGAGGGCGGGTAATAGATTGGTGGATTACAGAAAAATTAATTGGCAAACAAGAAACAGTCAATAATAAAGGTGAGTTAGTAATTATTGAAAACCGCGAAAAAAGAATAAACTTAGAAGTGGGCGATGATACAGGATTTAGTATCGAATTTGATGCCCCATTACGTCCTGCACACAAAGCGATCGCTCGTGGTCAAATCGCAGAAATGGTAGTCATGTCAAATAGCCCAGATTTAAGCATAATCGAGGAATTTAGTAATATCTACATTCCCAGTCGTAATTTATGGGTGAGTGACTATCCCTACGTGCGAGAAGATTTTTTTAATGAAGTTAGTGTTCGCCTACGAGAAAACCAACAAGAAAAACCCCGTCGCCGTCGTCGTCCAGAACCACAAAGATATGGAGAGGATGACTATTAAAAATTTCAATAATGGACAATTAACAATGAACAATTGACCATTACCTATACCTTGAAAGGAGAGGATTGAAAGATCAGAATTTTTTGATTTTTTCACCTTCAAAGGGGAGGTATCAAACCGTGAATGAAACAATTGTCAATTGTCAATTGTCAATTATCAATTGATAAATGATTTAACTTACCCCACTTCTATCTTGACCATAAGCTTGCCAAGCTAAATCAACCAAACCATCAACAATAGCAGATGCTACCACCGCATTACCCTTACGACTGTCAATAGTAATATAAGGTACTAAAGAATCCTGTAAACGTTCTTTATCAGCAGTTACATTAATAAAACCAGCTGGAGTAGCAATAATCAAAGCCGGTCGAATTTCTTCCGCTTCAATTAAATCTACCAATGTAGTGAGGGCAGTTTGAGCTTGACCAACTACAAAAATTCCCTCTGGATAGCGTCTGGCCAGAGTTTCAATCCCCCAAGCAGAACGAGTTCTTTCTTTTTGGGGACGGGTTAAAGCCTCCATACTACAATACACAGGATTAGCAAAGGTGTTTTGAATATCGTAGGCAATACCCACCTGTACCATTGGCACATCTACCACAATAGTAGTACGTGCTGCCAGTGCGGTTGCTCCTGATTGTAAAGCGTGTTCCGAAAAACGAATCAAAGACTTGTACTCAAAATCAGAGGTGGCGTATATTACTCGCCGGACTATTTCATACTCTGCTGGTGAAAAGACATGATCGCCAATTTCACTATCAATAATTGCCAAGCTTTGAGCATCAGTTACGTGCCATTCCATCGCCGTTAAGCTTCTCACAGATCAGCTTTCAGCTTATCATCACAAGGGAGGGAATTAGTAATTGGTAATTGGTAATTGGTAATTGGTAATTGGTAAAAATAAAATTGATTACCCAGTCACCAGTCACCAGTCACCAGTCACCAGTCACCAGTCACTCAAGATTCAGCACTGGAAGAAGGACGACTGAAAACAGGAGAGAGATAGGCGACTAACAGACCTATTAAAAAAGCGGAAATATTACGAACTAGAGGAATCCAATCGCTGGTACGGGTAATAACTGGGGCAATACCGAAGGCAATAAACAAAATTCCCCACAAAGGTGAGAAAATTAACGCCCACTGCCAAGCAAAGACTTGTTTTTCATCGCGGGGTTGTGCCGCAAAGCCACAAATCACACCACCAATAGCTGATGTAATCAGGGTGAGTATCCATTGTTCTCTTGGTAGTCCAGGAACGACGTTACAACCACCTTTGAGTAAACAACCTTTTACTGAATCTAAAGCCTGTAGAATTGCTTGATCTTCGCCGTTTTCCCTGACAAAGTACAAGTTACCAAACCGGGTTTGTAGTTCAATCCAAAATGTGCGGGGTAAAAGTTCATAAACCGCATCACCCACACTAAAACTGAGAATATTACCACCGCGAGCATCTGCAACTAAAAGAATGCTTTTGTCATCCAAACCCCAATATTTGATCACTGCCCTGCCTGGGGTGCGGTCATACTGGGTTAATACTCGCAATTTCCAGCCAGTATCCGTTTCAAATTGTTCTAAGTCTTTGACAAGTTTTTCTTCCTGGGGGTCTGGGAGAGTCTTTGCTAAATCGACAACTGGGGTAAATGTGTCCGGTAGTAAGTCAGGATTTTCATAAGCTAAGGCTGATGGTGAATGAATCGCCCAAATTGACCCAGCAAAGCAAAATACTGCAATGGATACTAAGATTTTTCGCCAAAAACAACGCTGCATGGAATTTTTTATACAAATATTAAGGGCAAAGGTAAACAAGTGCTTTTTAAAGATTACGAGAAAAGTGATACTTCTTTACACTTGTTTACTTTACTCTAATTTAAGGTCAGTTGTCAGGAGGCAGGAGGCAGGAGGCAGGAGGCAGGAGGCAGGATTTTTTTATTTTGGATTTTGGATTTTGGATTTTGGAATGTTTTTGTCAACTCCAATCTAAAATCTAAAATCTAAAATCTAAAATTTTTCTCCCCAGTCACCAGTCATCAGTCACCTATCAACTATTCTTCTATTTTCCGAACTTAGCAATTCTCGATCTGGCAAGGTTAAATCTGGTTTGTTATTCATGGATAAGCGTTCGGGGTTGCGTCTGGCAGGTTGTTGGCGTGTGAAGGTTTTCCAGGCTGCTTTAACACCAACTACTAGGCTGCGTGTGCTGACTTGAATATTTTGAGCTTGTTTTTTGGCACTATTCAAACTTTGATCTACTTGTTTAACGACTTGACCGGCACTTTTGACACCTTCACTCACATCATCGGTTAAGTCTGTGATTTCTAAACTGGTATTACGAATGGCTTTGAGGGTGGGGGGTAACTCTCTTGAGAGGGTATCAAAAAATTTTTCGGCACTACGGGCGGCGCGTGCTAATTCCTGCACAGCGGGTATGGCCGCTACTAAAACAGCGGTGAGACTAGCAGCGACTAAGAGTATAGACAGTCCCAGCCAAAAGAGAGGGTCAATCACGGTTATGCTATTTGTGAGCGTTATAGATTCTGGTTGAGAGAATCAGTGTTTTTAGGTTCAGCAGGGTTTGGCCTGTTTAGGGCTTGGCTTTCGCGTTGGGTGGCTTCTACTCCGGCTGCGATCGCTTCCCGCAGTCTCTCTAGGGTATCATCCCAGTTTTGCAATGCGGTGGCAGAAAGTCGATCAGCTTGAATCTGTACGCTGGTTGATATATCTTCTGCTAACTCTGGTAAGGCATCTGCTGATTTTTTCAAAAGTTTCCGCGTTTCTCTCCCTGGGCGGGGTGCAGCGAGTAAGCCGGCTACAGCACCAATGGTAGCTCCTAGCATCATACCGCCTATAAATATTCCCGAACGATTATTAGACATTTTTATGGTTAATCTTTTATATTCATTACACTCATTTTATGCTGGTTTGATGTTCTGGCAATAGGGAGTCATGGAGCAAGCGGTAGTTGAAGCTGTCGAAACTCACGGTGAAGTTTATAATTTATACTTTTTATACTTCTGCCAAATGTTTTTCCCTAGTAATACGAGGTTAAGAATTTGTTGCACCTGTTGAATTTGCAATTTCAGGTTTTGGTGTTTTTGCCGTAATTCATAAATTTGCTGTTGTCCTGTATAAATATTTTCTGGTGCTGTATATAATACGGTATGGAGAGCGTGTTCATAGCTGTTTAACCTGTCTGCTATGATTCTCAACTTGTGTTTAAGTTGCCATACCAGCCCAGCTATGTAAAGCAGCATTATTGAGATCATGATATTAATCAGGACAACTATAATAACCATAATCACTATTTTTACCTTTGGCACGCTCAAATACTATTACTTTTACCTTTTTGCTCTCACTGTAGCCCTAACTTCAGTTGTTTGACATTCAGTTAAACTACACTTTAAAGGTGATACTAGAACATATTTGATTTGAAATCAGATGGCAGATAAAAATTTAGAAGCTTTAGAAGCATTAATAGTTAAAATTGTGAAAAAGCTGCTCAAAAAAGAACTCAGGAAGCTCAATCAGCATAGTTTACCAATTGTGACAACTGAGGTAAATCAGCAATTAGACAATTTTTTGGAAACTTTTGCGACTCCAACAGAAACAAGCTTTTCAGCACAAATACTTAATGATGTAGATACCAGTAGTTTGATGAATTTATCTACTAAAGAAGATGTGGAACTTGAACGCAAGTTAAGGGAACTGAAATTTAAACAAGAACTGAGGAAAGATTGGATATTATTTATTCTCAAAGATGTCATAGTTTATGCTGCTACTATTATATTTATTTTTATTTTATCTGGTTTTTATTTATTCACTCTTATTCAGAAATCATGATTCGGCAAAATTCACAGGCCGCTATTTGTATTTTTGGGAGCATCCCAATTTTGAAAAAATAACCGCAGCAACACCAAAAACTCTCTTCTTCCTTCTTTCCTTCGTGGTTCGTTCATTTCACGTCTTTACCTCGCACAAAAAATAAACTTACACATTTGGGATGCTCCCTTTGTATTTTTTGTGAGTTTTGCTGATAGCTGATAGCTGACGGCTGAATGCTTATCCTGTTTCCTGCCATATCATGTCACTTACCATTTCGGAAATTTCATTGCTATATTAGAGTGAACTACTATTTTTGTGAGGTTTGGGAAACTGTGCGTGATGATTTAAGAGGTTTGGAAATTAGTCATCAAGAGTTGGAACAATTGACTAATTTACCTGTTCATAATGAGTTGTTTATCATTACTAATTATCTCAATCATTTGCGAAAAAGATTAATCGCAAAAATCAAAGGTTCTGAAGGAGCTACGGTAATTTTTATCGGTTGTTCAACTTTTGTTTTTTCATATCTGGTATTTGATGTTATTATTAAAATATTTGCCAGTTGGATTACTATTCCCTCTTGGATATTACTAATTTTAGTTAGTGTCTGGAGTGGGGGTTTAATCCAAACTATCTTATATTTTCTTTGGAGGAGTAAAAGCAAATTACTGAAAAAAAATATGACTAATTCTTTACAAAATTTACTCAATGATGTGGAAAGATATAATGCAGTGATTAAAGCTATATATATTAATGATCAAATAGAAGAAGCAGGTAATCCAGAGGTAGGTATCACGCACAGAGAACGAGTTATTCAAGCTTTGAACTTAACTAAATTAGATTTAGTACGTGCTTTGAAGACAGAAAGAATTTTGCGAGAAAATAAGAATTTCATCCTGAGTAATGCTGATTTATTTGCTAGTAATTTAGCTGCTTTAACTGCTATCCAAGTGACTGAACAAGCAACGGAACATGGACGATTATTAAATGAAGCATTGCAGATTGCTTTAGATGTGCAATATGAAATGCGAAGGTTACAGGAACATGGTTAAAAAACTTCCAAATCAAAAAATAAGTAGTTGGGCAAAATAAATTTTATAGTTAGAAGAGGGAACAGATCAGGAATACAGAGATTTTTGTTTTCAATCAATATGTTAAATTAATTTTGCCTGGGTACTTATTTATCAATTGATAATTGACAATTGACAATTGATAATTGTTTCATTCAAGGCTTCCGCCGTGAGCGTCAGCCGATAGCGTAGCGTGGCGTTAGCCATACGGTTTAAAACCTCCCCTTTCAAGGGGAAAAAACCCAAAAAAATCCGCTTTTTCAATCCTCTCCCTTTAAGGGAGAGGTCATTGTCAATTTTGAATTGTTAATTGTCCATTATTGAAATTTCCAGCAGATTACTCCCTTGCAAAAATTTTGTTAATCTTCTCTGGCAGGAAAGGAGTAACATTAAATAATATAAGGCACGCGGTAGCGTGGATTTAGCGTAGGTATTGCACATTGATATGGACTGGAAAGAAATTAGAGGCAACTGGGTAATTATTCCCCGTCATCCCATCGGGATCATCCATTTTTTGGGGGGTGCATTTGTCGCTACCGCACCCCACCTAACTTACCGCTGGTTATTAGAACAGTTGGCGGCTAAAGGTTATGTGGTTATTGCTACACCTTTTGTCAACACCTTAGATCATCAGGCGATCGCTGAATCTGTATTGCTGAACTTTGAACGCACTCTAGAACGCCTACACTATTCCGGTGAATTACGCAAGCTGTACCTACCAATTTATGGTATTGGACACAGTATGGGTTGCAAATTGCATTTACTGATTGGTAGCGTGTTTCCCGTAGAACGGGCGGGTAATATTCTTATCTCCTTTAACAATTATACTGCTAAAGATGCCATTCCCCTCGTAGAACAATTAAATTCTACTTTGGCGATTGAGTTTACTCCCACACCCTTAGAAACTAACCAACTTGTAGAAGAACGTTATCAAATTCGTCGTAATTTTTTAATCAAATTTAGCAATGATAATCTTGATCAATCAGCAATTTTAACAAAAATATTACAAAAACGTTTTCCAGAAATGGTGACAGTACAAACCTTACCTGGTAATCATACCACACCATTAGGTCAAGATATTAATTGGCAAGCTGGAAATTCTTTTACTCCTCTTGATGCTTTAGGACAATGGTTTAAGCAAGAGGTATATCGTGATTTACACCAGCTTAAAAAAGTCATGCTTTTATGGCTTAATCCTCTTGCATCTTCATAATACCCCAGGAGTCAGGAATACACACTGATTAATACTTACTTTGATTTCAATTCTGTACTGCTATTAACTGAAATATGCTGTATGTGATGATATCAAAATCTTAGTAAGTAAATGGATCATTAAAAATGATTTTTTAAAACCAAAGTTAGTAGTTTTGAGACATCATACTACTAACCATTTGTTCATAACTTTCATCTTGTATTTTAATTTGTATTCCTGGGTATAATATTGATTGTATAAACGATTTATTATGTTTCAAATTTTAGTAATTGATGATGATTATTCCATACACATCCTGCTCAAAAGGATGTTGGAAAAACAAGGTTATCAAGTCATCACCTCTAGTAATGGCGAGGAAGGAATTTTACAGGCTCTGGCTTGTCCTCCAGCGATGATTATTTGTGATTGGATCATGCCAGGTTTATCTGGTTTGGAAGTCTGCGATCGCATCAAGAAAGACCCTAAATTATCCTCCACATTTTTTATTTTATTAACATCTTTAGATTCAGTTGCAGATCGCGTCAAAGGACTAGATGCTGGTGCTGATGATTTTATTTCCAAACCTATCGAACAAAATGAACTGCAAGCCAGAGTCAGAGCAGGATTACGTCTACATCAGTTAAATCGGGATTTACAAACTCAAAAGCTATTATTAGAAACAGAACTAGCAGAAGCAGCAGAATATGTCAAATCCCTTTTACCCTTACCCATGTCTACACCTCTGACTATTAGTTCTCGATTCATTCCCTCACGACAACTAGGAGGAGATTGCTTTGATTATTATTGGTTAGATGCCGATCATTTGGCAATTTATTTATTAGATACTGCTGGACATGGACTCAGAGCAACTCTTCCCTCTGTTTCTGTACTTAATCTACTGCGCTCACGGGCGCTCAAAGAACTTAATTATTATCAGCCTAGTCAGGTGTTAAAAGCTTTAAATGATACTTTCCAAATCAATTATCAAAATGATAAATATTTTACTATTTGGTATGGTGTATACAACCGCATAAATCGTCAGCTAATTTATGCAAGTGCTGGACATCCACCCGCAGTATTAGTATCTGGAAAATCTCCCAGTACCACAGAAATAAAACTCCTAAAAACACCAGGAATGCCAGTTGGGATGTTTCCTGAAGCAAAATATGTGGATGAAACTTACCAAATTGAAAAATGCAGTAGTCTTTACATTTTTAGCGATGGCGCTTATGAAATTACTAAATCAGATGGTAATCTTTGGAGTCTGGATGGATTTGTTCAGTTGCTAGTTAGCTTACAACATTCTGTTGATTACCAACTTGATTATATACTGAAATATTTAATCAATTTAAACTCCAAAGAATCCTTTGATGATGATTTATCTATTCTGCAAATTAAATTTGATTAACTTGTAGCTAGTAATATCTGATTAAAAGCATCTTGGCTAGGAAAAATTTCCAAGACTTTATTGATACTGGTTAATTCAAATATCATCCTCACTTGATCATTTACCGAACAGAGAACCATTTTAATGCCAGCATCTCGTAGGGTTTTAAATGCTAATACTAGAGAGCCTAAACCAGAACTATCCAGAAATGTAATATTTTGACAATCAACTAAAACAATCTTTACACCCTTTACACCACTTGCTAGAATTTGGGCAATATCTTGCTGAAATTCTGATGCAGTTTCAGCATTTAAATTTTTTTTAAGTGTAAGAACTTTCACCTGCTGACTCATAATTAGGTTACTCTGATTGATATCAATGGTGTTCTCTTGTAGCTAGTATATACCAATATAGTCAATTTTCCTCAAATAATCATCAGAACACCAGAAATATTTACCTACTTTAAATAGCTTATTAAATATCAAATTCTTCATAAAAAAAATATAATTTTCTACTTAAAAATTAATATAAAATGTTCAAATTTGAACTGATAGACATTGGATTTTAGCTAGAAATTTATTCCCGAAAAATCAATAGTTAACATAACATATTTTGCCATTTGATTAATGAATGACACTGACTCAATTACTTTTGAGTAAAAGAATCAATCATTACACAGGATTTACCTTAGCTCGATAAAGCAGCTTATCACCTTGACGGTATCCAACATAACACACTTTGACTTTTTCGCCTAGTTGGGCTGTTCCCTGCAATAATTCATGCCATTGGGGATCATAAGGTATTTCGGCTCCCACAGAGGCGATCGCTTCCACACCCCAAGCTTGCAATAATTTTTCCAGAGGCTTTTGCACCACAGGTAGTATTTTAACCGCTTCTAGCTGGGGATTATCCTTAGCTTTCTGTGCTGCTGTAGGCCAAAACAACAATAAAGATTCCAAAATTTGTAAACTCGACTGCTGAAACTCCTGCTGTAACACCTCTCGTTGTTGTTCTAGCATCAGCACGATTCGTTCATACTCTCTTTTGAGATCAGAATTTTCTTGTAACAATTGTTTATCCGTACTTAACTTGTGAGTTGTGACTGCAAAACCTACAACTTGGAAATCAGAACTTGCAGTTGAAAACGCTGCTACTATTTCACCGAGTGATATCTGTAGGATTGTTGATAGCTTCAGCAGAACCTCTACCCGCATTTGCTCCAACCTTCCCCTTCTTAAACACAAGATTTGCCACTCGGAAACACCAGCAGCGTCACTCAAAGATTTAAAACTAGAGATACCTACACGCTGCATTAAATTTCGCAACTTTGAGGTGAAATCTTGATCCGGCATAAGGCATAGGATATAGGTTTTAGTTTCATATTATACTCCATTTCCTTAATCTTGATTCCACCAGTAAACTTCTCAACATCCAAGGTGTTTTTTCATGCACCCGCATTCTTGGATTTATTAAAAAATTGGCTCTCACATCCCGTCATACCAGGATGACTTTACGAAAGAATATATAGTAGACTGTAAGTGTAGTTGCAGTCATTCCTATAGAAAAAGCCTACCATTACAGATTTTTAGGTATATTAAAAACGATTATCAACAATAACCTAAATCCTTAGCTTTAGTAATCACCGCACTTTGACAGTGGTGAAAATATCAAAAACAAAGTTTTCCACTATTGAATTAATTCCTTGTGAATATTTCATGCAAATCGAGGCTTTTAGCGATCTTTTCCCCTTGTTGAGTACAGCCAATCCCCAAACTTTGGAATGGTTACTCAACATTGCCGTTGAACACGAATACCCCGCTGGCCGAGCAGTTTTGATGGAAGATGCTTGGGGTAATGCAGTCTATCTATTGGTTTCTGGTTGGGTGAAAGTCCGACGCACCAATGGCGATGATTCTGTAGCAATAGCAATTTTAGGGCGGGGTGACTTCTTTGGAGAAATGGCGGTTTTAGATGAATCTCCACGCTCAACCGATGTGATTGCCCTTTCACCTGTTAAATTGTTGTCTGTCTCTCAAGAACGCTTTATCCAAATCCTGTTTAAAGATCCACAGTTACATCACCGAATGCTGCAACTGATGGTGCGCCGAGTTCGTCAAATTAATATGCGTTTACAAATGAGAACTTCACCACCAGCAGTCAAACTGGCTCATACTTTAGTCAGTTTATGTGATAACTATGGTCAGAATTCAGCCCAAGGTAAGGAAATTTTTTACATTCCCTTAAAAGATTTGGCGGAAGTGACAGAAATCACCATTGAAGAAACTACCAAAATTCTGGAAAAACTCCATGAAAAAGGATGGATCAAAATTGACGCTGCTAAAAACTCCATTTATTTTATTAACCTCAAACAGCTAGAGATTTTAGCTAATAAGTTTTAATTATTACTGAATTAATGGTAAGTGTAAAAAAAATATAGATAGGGTTTGCTGAAAAAGTTATCTGTGAAGGACCAGTGACAGGTGCTACGCCACGGTGCTACGCCACGGTGACAGTTTCAAGAGTTGGATAGGAACGATTTTTTCTTTAAGTAGGAATTAAGTGCAAGGTTTTTAAGTTTCCACCCCGTAAAAGCTTGCACTTTTTTAACTTCCAGCAGGCTAAGACCCTTTACCTGTAATCTTTTCATGTTTATTTAGCAAGTCCTAGTTATATTAGTATATAGATCAGATAAATTGTAAAGAATAGTTAGTGACAGTTCCTGAACTGTCCTAAGAAAAGAATTAGATCATTTATAATCTATTTGCAAGACAGTTTTCTTAACAGGATTTGCTACTTTAAGATGGTTAAATCAAGCTTAAAAGTAGATTAATCAGGGCTTTTTTTTTTGTATTTAAGCAGTTACAAACTTTGTCAGGGTAGCAAATGAATAATTCAAAAGAAATTCTTGGTAACAATCAATTAACCCATACTAATGTATTAATTCACTATTGGGTAGCAATGCCCCAACCAGAAAATCATCTGTTTGAGGTGACATTACACCTTGTAAACTACCCATTGCCAATTCTTGATTTGAAAATGCCAGTATGGACACCAGGTTCATACTTAGTGCGAGAATACGCTAAGAATTTACAATATTTTGCTGCCTTTGCCGGCTCAGAACCCTTATCCTGGCGAAAAATCAGTAAAAATCACTGGCAGATAGAAAAAGGTGATGCGGCTGAAGTCATCCTGCGTTATAGCGTTTTTGCAAATGAACTATCAGTACGCACAAATCATTTAGATGCTAGTCATGCTTATTTTAACGGTGCGGCGCTGTTTTTGAGAATCCCCGGTTGGGAACAGCAACCAATTCATATAACCATTGTACCAGCAAAACCCCAATGGCAAGTAACCACAGGTTTACCAGCAGTTACAGAAGAAGCCAATACCTTCCTAGCAGCAGATTTTGATACTCTTGTTGATACTCCATTTGAAATTGGTAATCATGATTTGTTTCACTTTCATGTATTAGGAAAACCTCATGAGTTAGCAATTTGGGGAAAAGGAAACTACAAACCGCAAAAACTGCTAAAAGATTTCCATAAAGTCGTTGAATTGGAAGCAAAAATATTGGGGGATTTGCCATATCAAAAATATGTGTTTATACTGCATTTGTTTAACCAAGCTTATGGAGGTTTAGAGCATAAAAACTCTTGCTCATTAATTTATCATCGCTTTGGATTTCATATTCAAGATAAATATGAACGGTTTATCCAATTAGTAGCCCACGAATTTTTTCACCTGTGGAATGTGAAGCGCATTCGCCCCAAAGGATTAGAAGTATTTGATTACGATCAAGAAAACTATACCCCCTCTCTTTGGTTTTGTGAAGGTACTACAAGTTACTATGATTTAGTAATTCCTTTCCGGGCAGGAATTTATGATATTAAATCATACTTTCATCATGTCAATGAAGAAATTACCAAATATCTGAAAACGCCAGGAAGGAAAGTACAACCACTTGCTGAATCTAGTTTTGATGCTTGGATTAAGCTATATCGGCAAGATGCTAATAGTGGTAATTCGCAAATTTCCTATTATTTAAAAGGGGAAATGGTATCACTATTGCTGGATTTGTTAATTCGCTCTCTTCATCATAATCAATTGTCTTTTGATGATGTGATGCGGAAAATGTGGCAGCAATTTGGTAAAGAAGAAATCGGTTATACTCCAGAACAATTAAAGGAGGTAATTGAAACTGTCGCCGGCACAGATTTAACGGATTTCTTTGATCGCTATATTCATGGATTGGATGAGTTACCATTCAATCAATATTTAGAACCTTTTGGTTTAAAATTGGTAGAAGAATTAGAGACAGAACCATATTTAGGTGTGAGAATCAAAACTGAACATTGTCGAGAGATAATTAAATTTGTGGAGATGGGTTCTCCTGCATACACAGCAGGAATTAATGCAGGTGATGAATTATTAGCAATTGATGGTATTAAGGTAGGAACAAATCAGTTAAGTGAACGGTTAAAAGATTACCAACCCAACGATACTATCAACATCACTGTTTTCCACCAAGACGAACTGCGTAACTATTCCATCACCTTAGCACCACAACATCCTCATAAATATCAATTACGTCCAGTGGACAATCCTGATACTACTCAGCAAGAGAACTTTTTAGGTTGGTTGGGTGTGCCATTATCAACTATTAAGTAAGGGAGATAGGGAGATAAATTTTAGATTTTAGATTTTAGATTTTAGATTTTAGATTGGAGACTACAAAAACAATCCAAAATCCAAAATCCAAAATCCAAAATACATAACTCCTGACTCCTTATTTATTCTGACTTTTTAAAACACCTGCTTCGTGTTGCATTGGTAAAACATCTAAAATATCGGTTTGGGAGCAATATTTTAAATCTTCTAAACATTCCAGGCGTAATAATCGCTTACCGTGACTAGCTTGATGGAATAATCCCAGTAAGTCATTTTGCCATTGTGAATAAAGAGCGATCGCACTGGTAACTTCATCATTCCCAGCTATTTCCTCCAGGGAAGAATCGGTTTGTTGCCAAATACTATGAGCGATCGCACCTGCACAAACAGTATCCTCTAAAGAAAAACTACCTTCCCAACCTGAACCAACGATCCAAATGGTTTCTGGTTGTTTTTCCAGGAGAAATTTCACCACCGCAGACCGATTAATTAAAGCTGCTGCCAGAACAATAGGAGCTTGTTGAATGCGTTGTAAGGCACGAGTACCATTAGTGGTACTGATAAACAAGCGTCGCCCTTGTACTAATTCTGCGGTGCAATCTAGGGGAGAGTTACCCAACTCAAAGCCAGCCACTTTTGCGCCGCCTCTTTCTCCAGCCCGTAATCGTTTTTCGGCAGGCCATTGTTCACTCACTGCCATGAGTTGATCTAAATCACTAAAAACTTGTACTGCCTCGCCTCCAGCCGCTAACACTGTCGCCATTGTGCTAGTGGCTCGCAAGACATCAACAGCGATCGCGCATTCTGGCGTTTCCTCAGTTGGGGTTAATTCTGGAGTATGATATACAAATATCTTCACGGGCTAGATATACCTGCTCTATACTACTGCGGTTATATTCTACCCACTTCATGTCACTCACTGGCTATTTTCAAATTTCGATCTTTATTAATACATAACTACTAGGAAGGTCTATCAAGCCCATTTATCAAGGTTTTCAGCTTGAAGGCTGGGTATTACATCTTCTAATGTCAAAGATAGAAAAAACTAGAGCTTGTCCTAAGTTGACCATTTTATAGACAAAAATATACTTATGTTGACAAAAATGGACATAAGTTAGCTCAGAAAAATGCCAACTTGATATATAATCCTCAGATATCAAGTATTGAATCAGACTATTACCGACGCGAAAACCAAGCATTGATAGTGATAGTCTGTTTCCAAATCTTAACCTGAGAAAGTCGCGTTGGGCTACAGCGTGCAAGTCTACTGAGGGATAACCGCTCCCATGCTCCCGTTGAAGTAGAAAGTAAAGTCTAGCTTTGTCTAGGTTTTATATAGCAGATTGTATACATGAGCTTGTCCTAAGTTGACAATTTAATAGACAAACCTGTACACTCATAGACAAACCTATGAGTGACTTTATGTTTAAACCTCATGAATTTGCTAAAAAAATCGGAGTTTCAGTCAAGACCTTGCAAAGATGGGATGTTGAAGGAAGACTTCCAGCCAAAAGAACATTGTCGGGGCATCGTTTTTATACTGAAGATGATTTACTGATTACCCAGGGATTAAAACCTGTAGACTCAAAACGAAAAGTAGTTGTTTATTGTAGAGTTTCTTCGAGTAGCCAAAAACCCGAACTCAGAAACCAAGTATCCGCGATGGAAACATTTTGTTTGAGTCGTGGGTTAGCTGTTGATGATTGGGTTTCAGAGATTGGAAGCGGATTAAACTTTAAAAGAAAAAAGTTTTTATCAATTATGTTATCAATGCTTAAAGGCGAAATATCGACAATTGTTGTGGCGCACAAAGACAGAATGTGTCGGTTTGCTTTTGACTTTATTATGGAATTAGCAAGTTCCGTGAGGTGTCAGATCATAGTTGCAAATCAGGAATCTTTATCACCTCAACAAGAATTAGTGGAAGACCTAATGGCAATTATCCACTGCTTTTCTTGTCGATTGTACGGATTGAGGAATTACTCCAAAGAAATCAAGGATCATCTCAAAAATGCTATTGACAACCCTGTACAAGATATGTCAGATTTAGACAGCAAAGAAATACAGTGTTGAGGTCGAGCAATGCTTTTATCTATCAAAACAAAACTCAAGTTAAACAAAACCCAGGAAATATTCATGGCTAAACACGCTGGTATAGCAAGGTTTACCTATAATTGGGGTTTAGCTACTTGGCAGGATTTGTACAAAGATGGATTAAAGCCAAACAAATACATCCTCAAGAAATTCTTTAATAATCATGTAAAACCTGAATTGGCATGGATTAAAGAAAAAGGTATTTGCCAGAAAATCACTCAATACGCCTTTGATAGTTTAGGTGAAGCTTTTCAAAGATTCTTTAAAGGACAGTCTCAATATCCTAACTTCAAAAAGAAAGGAAAAAATGATAGTTTTACAATTGATGCAGGTGGTAAACCAATTCCTGTAGGTGGTACATCAATAAAACTACCGACAATTGGATGGGTAAAAACTTATGAAGGATTACCTCACACCACCTGTAAAAGTATTATTATTTCCAGGACTGCTGATAGTTGGTATATAGCCTTTTCTTATGAACAAGAATGTCAACCAACTATCAAAAACCATGCTGTTGTTGGTGTTGATTTAGGAGTCAAGGAACTAGCTACACTAAGCACTGGTGTTATATTTCCTAATCCTAAACACTATAAACAGAATCTAGCTAAACTACAAAGATTATCCAAAGTCTATTGTAGAAAAGCTAAAGGTTCAAACAATAAGCATAAAGCTAAAATTAAACTGGCTAGACATCATGCAAGAATAGCAAACCTGAGAAAAGATACTCTTCATAAACTTACTACTTACTTATGCAAAAACCACGCCAAGATAGTAGTAGAAGATTTGAATGTTTCAGGGATGTTATCAAACCATAAATTAGCCCAAGCAATAGCTGATTGTGGGTTTCATGAGTTTAAGCGTCAGCTAGAATATAAAGCTAAAAAGTTTGGTTGTGAAATTATAATTGCTGATAGATTTTATCCATCAAGTAAAACCTGTTCTCACTGTGGACATAGAAAAGATAGTCTTTCTTTATCTGAAAGAATTTATCACTGCGAGAACTGTAGTTTTGAGATGGATAGGGATCTGAATGCTGCAATTAATTTATCGCGTTTGGCTAAAGCGTGAAAGTCTACCGAGGGATAACTGCTCCCATGCTCCCGTTGAAGTAGAAAGTAAAGTCTAGTTTTGTCTAGGTTTTATATAGCAGGATTTCCCATTTTTAATCTTCCCAAAAATCAACATTCAGCATCGCTTCAAGATCACGACTAAATGGCCATGTATCAGGAAACTCGCACTGCGGATAACCCCGACGCACAATTTTGAGAGTATCTTCGTAAACTTCATCAAAAACTTCGTTAAAATAGGGCTTTAAACTCGGTGCTTGTTTGAGTAATCGCTTCAGAGATACCCTTTGCTTGTCAATGGATTCTACCCACCCACGATAACAATCAGGCATATTTACATAAGTCCGCTTGAGAAGATGTTCAAGAAGTTCTCCTAGCCGGTTTTCAAGTTCGTGTTTTTGCGATCGCCCCAAACTCTCTATCTCCTCAATCAGATTATCAAAATCTAACTCCTCAATATCCCTACTCCGTAACTTATTGACTGTATCTTCAATCCACAGTAAATAATCTTGCTCATATAAAGATACTGCAACTTGTGTCTGTGTCATTGCTTGATATCCTCATTCAAGTGTAAATAAATATTTTTAACTATTTAACTATTCCCAAAAATCCACATTCAGCATCGCCTCAATATCACGGCTAAAAAGCCATTTATCAGGAAACTCACACTGCGGATAACCATTGCGGACAATTTTCAGAGCTTCTGCGTAAGCTTCATCAAACACTTGGCTAAAATAAGGCTTGAGACTGGGTGAATTTTTGAGTAACTTTCTGAGTCCATTCCTTTGTTTAATGATTGATTCTACCCACCCACGATAACAATCAGGCATATTTACGTATTTTCGCTTGAGGATATGCTCCAAAAGCTCTTCTAGCCGATTTTCTAGTTCTCGTTTGTCCGATCGCCCCAAACTCTCTATCTCCTCAATCAGATTATCAAAATCTAACCCCTCAATATCCCTACTCCGTAACTTATTGACTGTATCTTCAATCCACAGTAAATAATCTTGCTCATATAAAGATACTGCAACTTGTGTCTGTGTCATTGCTTGATATCCTCATTCAAGTGTAAATAAATATTTTTAACTATTTAACTATTCCCAAAAATCCACATTCAACATCGCCTCAATATCACGGCTAAAAAGCCATGTATCAGGAAACTCACACTGCGGATAACTCTTGTAAACAACTTTGAGAGCATCTGCATAAGCTTCATCAAACACTTTTGCAAAATATGGTTTGAGGCTAGGTGAATCTTTTAATAAATCTCTAATGCCAATTCTTTGTTTAATGATTGATTCTACCCACCCGCGATAACAATCTGGCATATTTACGTATTTTCGCTTGAGGATATGTTCCAAAAGCTCCCTGAGTCTACTTTCCAGTTCTCGTTTATCTGATCGCCCCAAACTCTCTATCTCCTCAATCAGATTATCAAAATCTAACTCCTCAATATCCCTACTCCGTAACTTATTGACTGTATCTTCAATCCACAGTAAATAGTCTTCCTCATATAAAGATACTGCAACTTGTGTCTGTGTCATTGCTTTATTTACCTGACGTGACCTAACTCAAGTTTAAGTTAAAGCCAGTTGAGAATGTTTAAGTTGATATTTTTAAGAGTGGCAAACCGACAATCAAACTGTAACCTGGAAATATAAACAACCTCATCGCTCAAACCATCAACATGGCTCCATTACCAGATTACCGTCCTAAACAATTATCCGTTGGTCCTTTAGAAGCAGAAATTCTCAGCATTGTCTGGGAACTTGGTTCAGCTACAGTCAAAGATGTACACGATCGCATTCTTTCCGATCCTAACCGCGAACTAGCTTATACATCTGTCACCACTGTTTTACGTCGTCTCACAGAAAAAGGTTGGTTAGCTTGCGATAAACAGGGAAAAGCCTTTTATTGGCGGCCATTGCTCACCAAACAACAAGCAGAGATGATAAAAGCCCACGAACAACTACAGCGATTTTTAGCAGTAGGTAATCCTGATGTAGTTGCCGCCTTTGCTGATAGTTTAGATGAAACAGCTAGTGAACAAATAGAAGCGATCGCCAAACGCATTCAAGCTGCACGTCAAGCCAGGGGAGAAAAATAGGAGACAAATCACATTATGCACCTACTCATGATTTTTATTGCTGGGGCGATCGCCTACAGTTTACGACATTATGCCCACATCCCCGCAGGAAATTGGCATTTAAGATGGCGAAAAACTCTATTTTTATTCCTCTTTCCTCCCTTACTCATCTTCATGACTGTCACCGCTGTGTTTTGCATGGGTACACAGGGGAAAATGGGAGGAATGTCTACAGGTTCTTTTAGCTATCTCCTGTCCTTAATTTTTCTCGCTATTTTCAACATTTTAGGCATTAAACAGGCTTTTCAAGGTTGGAAATCTGTAAAATCTGCCCGTGAATGTCCACAAATCAATCTAGCAGGTAAATCAGTCAGACTCCTAGAAACCAAGGCTTTATTTGCCGGTCAAATGGGATTTTGGCAACCAGAATTAGTAGTCAGTCAAGGATTGGTAGAAAATCTCTCCCCAGAACACCTAGAAAGCGTTCTCGCACACGAACAAGGACATTACCAATATAGGGATACATTCTGGTTTTTTTGGCTCGGCTGGGTGCGTTCTTGTACCTCCTGGTTGCCAAATACAGAAGCACTTTGGCAAGAATTATTAATGTTGCGAGAATTAAGGGCTGATAGTTATGCAGCTTCCCAAGTAGATCCCCTAATTTTAGCGGAATCTTTATTGTTAGTGGTGAGTAACCAAACCCTAACATCAGAAGTTTGTTGTGCAGCTTTAGGTTCTTCTGCTGTTGATCGGTTGGAACAAAGAATAGACGCTTTATTAACACCAACAGAACCAACTTCAGAAATGCCATTCCAATCTTGGCATATTTTTCTATTAGCATTTCTGCCTTTGGTAACGGTGATTTTCCATACCTGATCAACATTAAAACTCTTGTGGGTTGGGCATCTTGCCCGCCTTAACTGTGCAAATTAAAGGTTTTTCAGTTTATTCCTCACTAGCAACTTGGGTTAAGACTTTACCCAAATACTCATAATGCTCAAGTTGATTATAAATCTGTGCCGAAATCCGGATCAACAAACGCGGATTTCCCTCCCAAGGTATCACAGGCACTTCAATTCCAAATCTATCCAATAACTGATCATGGAAAAACATAAAATCCCAATCTGCTAACTTTCTATAAATTGGTAAAACTGCCATTGAACCAATCATTTCTTCTGGACAAACCGGCGCAACTTCCAACACTTCACAAAGTAAGTTTCTCGCTGCTAAAACCATCTGGTGATTACGCTGCATTAATTCTATCCACCCACCAGGTAACAGGGAATCCATAAAATCAATTGCTTTTGGTACGCACATATAAGCAGTCGGATCATCCGTACCCATCCAGTCAAATTCTAATTGAAAGCGACTTTTATCAGTTCGGGGAGAATTTGCACCATGACTAATTGTTAAAGGGCGGATTTTTGTTTGTTGATCCCTTTGCACATATAAAAAACCTGCACCCTTGGGCGCACATAACCATTTATGACAATTACCTACATAATAATTCGCGCCAATTTCCACTAAATTTAAAGGAATCATCCCCGGTGCATGAGAACCATCAACCAGGGTATCTACTCCCTGTGCTTGCAACTGCTTAACTAACTCTTGAATAGGGAAAATTAACGCCGTTTGGCTAGTAACATGATCTAACAGTGCTAACTTTGTTTTTGGTGAAACCTGTTCCATCACTGCTGTCACTACTTCCTGCGGTGAAGCAATAGGAAAAGGAATTTTAGCCACCACCACCCGCGCACCTGTGCGACTCGCAATAAAATCTAAGGCATTTCTGCAAGCGTTATATTCATGGTTAGTTGTGAGAATTTCGTCTGCTGGTGAAAAATTCAGCGATCGCAGTACAGCATTCACCCCTGTCGTCGCATTCGGCACAAATACCAAATCTTCAAAATCACTACCAATAAACTTTGCTAATTTGCTTCTAGCATTATCTATCAATATTTCCCAATCTCGGCCAAAAAACCTCACAGGTTCAGCTTCTAGCTGTTGACGTAATCTTTGCTGAACCTCCAAAACCGCTTTTGGACAAGCACCAAAAGACCCATGATTGAGAAATATCACCTCTGGATCAAGTGACCAGAACTTCTCAAAATCAAAAGCATGAAGTTTGAAATTTTCTGTTTCTTTCTTCATGCTTTATCCTTTTATTTATTGAACTCCCCAGGCCGGATTCGAACCAGCGACCAATCGATTAACAGTCGATCGCTCTACCGCTGAGCTACTGAGGAACGCTCGCAATGATTACTATATTAGACTGAAAAACAGATGATGTCAACTACTTTGGCAAAAATTTTTTTATTTATTTTTTGATTTAATTTTCGATATTGTTTTTATACTGCTGGTACATATAGCCGTACACAGAGTATTTAGGACATCAATAAATAGTGAAACTCTGATTACAAAAGGGTTTCACTCCTGACTCCTGCTATATAATATAATTGATTCCAGGCTAAAGCCACTCCCGGTAAGGAGTTCAGATATTTTTGCGAATCGTAAATTAAAGTCCCATTCTTAATTGTGCTAACTTCTGTCTAGCCTGATCATCAATAGCATTAGCTAAAAATCTGCTTTTGGGTTGTTTCTTGGGTTGATATCTATGACGCATCCGACAAACCGTAGCTTCCACTTCACCGCATAATTGATGTGCTGATAACCATTGGGCCCCATACCCCTGAACCATCAACTGCTGCGCTCGGTCTGATGTGGCAACAATGACGCGAGAAATTAAACACTGGGCGATTTGGTGACGTAAACCCGCACAAGCTTTTTCAATGTAAGTATCTGCGGTCTGTCCAAAGTCTGTGTAATGCACTGTGAGAAATTCTGTAATCATTTCTCGACTACCAGCAGCGTTTTGATATTGGGCATCAAAGATAATTTGAGTTTCATATCCTTGAAACGCGCTATAATTAGTTATAGCTTCCACTAATTCACCTCGTGCTGCCTCTAGTCCAGCATCATCACGAGTTTTTTTCAAGCAAGGCCAAGCGCCTATAATGTTGTAGCCATCCACTAACAAAATGGATGGGATGATAGAACGGGGCATGGTTTTTAATCACAATTATCTAGAGTTAACAAAAATCATTCATAAGACTTATAGTAATTGAAGTATAGCTTGTAACATCATGCTACAGAAAATAAAAAATGCCTCCCATAATGAAAATACACTCTCTGACAGAGGGCAATACTTGGGAAAAGCAACTAAAAATCCGAGTTATAAAAGTTTTTTATCTAAAAATAAATAATTCTTATATTTAAGGGAACAGGGAACAGGGAACAGAAGGCAAAAGACAAGAAATTTCTTCATATCTCTTGTCTATCAACTGTCACCTGTCACCTGTCACCTGTCACCTGTCACCTGTCACCTATTTCACAAAGATTCCCCATCTATTGTCATTAGTCGCTGTTTGAGACGTTCAGCTTCACCCGCATCAACTAAAACACCTCTTTCTAATAAAAACGCGCCATCACAATAATTTAATTCATCCAAACGGTGTGTTACCCACAAAGCCGTAATACCGCGATTTTTTACCAAACGACGCACACTAGCTACTAAATCTAATTGACTATCTGGATCTAATAAAGCCGTGGGTTCATCTAATAATAAAACTTCACAGTGACGAGCGATCGCCCCAGCAATTGCCACACGCTGTTTTTGTCCACCAGAAAGTGCATAAATAGGCCTGCGTTGTAAAGATAGTAAATTGACTGCGCCTAAAGCCTCCTCTACCCTAGCTTTGACCATAGCAGGTGGCAACTTTTCCTCCACCAACCCAAAAGCCACATCAGCGCCAACAGTGGGCATAACTAATTGATGATCAGGATTTTGGAACACAAAACCCACAGGAGGAGAAATACCAATTTCCCCAGACTGCGGAGCTAATAAACCGGCGATTAATCTTAAAAGAGTTGACTTCCCACTGCCATTAGTACCCAAAAGCATCCAAAATTCACCTTTAGGGACTTTGAGAGAGCAAGATTTAATTACTTGCTCCCCACTAGGCCAAAAGAAGTTCAAATTATTAACTTCAATGCCTACCGCTGTCATTTTTATACCTTGGTTTATTCAGCCATAGTGAAAGCAGCAAAGCCCGGAGGTTTACCACTGCTACTAGCTGCACCATCTTTCTGCGAAATTTGGACTCCCGAAATTTCACTAGCACGGACAGCAATTTTTTTCTCAGTTTTGCCTTCGCACTTGAGTTCAACAATATCGGGGTTGCCAGTACGCATTGCTGCTAAAATAAGCTGATAAACAGCTTCAGCATCTTCAGCAGACTTACGTTGTACTGAGATTGGGAAAGCAGTATTTCTGATGCTTAAGTCGATGGTAAACATTTACAAGTAATCACATTTCACTGACTGTAGGAATAATTCTAGCGTTATTAGTCATTAGTTATTAGTTATTAGTTATTGGGCATTGGGCATTGGGCATTGGGCATTGGTTAACCCATTACCAATTACCAATTACCAATTACCCATTACCCATTACCCATTACCAAGATTAAAATTTATCTCCAAGAACACTGGAAAAATTAGAGAAAAGCACTTATTATGATTAGAGACAGTAAAAAATTGTAAACTAGATTAACAATCTGGTTAAATATCTGCTTACAGGCGGTTGTATGATAACCAAATATAAGCAGGTAAAATCCGTACTTATAATATTCGGAGATTTTTCTCATGACCATTGCAGTTGGACGCGCCCCGTCAAGAGGGTGGTTTGACGTACTAGACGACTGGTTAAAGCGCGATCGCTTCGTATTCGTAGGTTGGTCAGGTGTTTTATTATTCCCCTGTGCCTTCCTCGCATTAGGCGGTTGGTTAACCGGTACAACCTTCGTTACCTCCTGGTACACCCACGGATTAGCATCCTCCTACTTAGAAGGTGCAAACTTCCTGACAGTAGCAGTATCCACACCCGCAGACAGCATGGGACATTCCCTGTTGTTCCTGTGGGGACCAGAAGCACAAGGTGATTTCACCCGTTGGTGTCAACTCGGTGGTTTATGGCCATTCGTAGCACTGCACGGAGCATTCGGTTTGATTGGCTTCATGTTACGCCAATTTGAAATTGCCAGACTTGTAGGCATTCGTCCTTACAACGCTCTCGCATTTTCCGGTCCCATTGCCGTATTCGTCAGCGTATTCTTGATGTACCCCTTGGGACAATCTAGCTGGTTCTTTGCACCCAGCTTTGGAGTAGCAGCAATCTTCCGTTTCTTATTATTCCTGCAAGGTTTCCACAACTGGACACTCAACCCCTTCCACATGATGGGAGTAGCAGGTATTCTCGGTGGTGCATTACTGTGTGCGATCCACGGTGCAACCGTAGAAAACACCTTATTTGAAGACGGCGAAGGTTCAAACACATTCCCCGCATTCAATCCTACCCAAGCAGAAGAAACCTATTCAATGGTGACAGCAAACCGTTTCTGGTCACAGATTTTCGGTATCGCTTTCTCCAACAAACGCTGGTTACACTTCTTCATGTTGTTTGTACCCGTAACCGGGTTGTGGATGAGTTCAGTAGGTATCGTTGGTTTAGCATTAAACCTGCGGGCTTATGACTTCGTTTCCCAAGAATTACGGGCAGCAGAAGACCCAGAATTTGAAACCTTCTATACCAAAAACATTTTGTTGAACGAGGGTATCCGCGCTTGGATGGCTCCTCAAGACCAACCCCACGAACAATTTGTATTCCCTGAAGAAGTATTACCACGTGGTAACGCTCTCTAATTTGATGATGAATTAATCAAATCCTTTAGTATTCATCCTTTTTAATTTACCCCCAGGCTTATAGTCTGGGGTTTTTTAATAGTCATTAGTCATTAGCCGTCATTATTGATTTTTACCCAATCACCAATCACCAATCACCAATCACCAATCACCTCCTGACTATTGCCAAAATAATTTTTTGTGTTATGATAATTTCAGGTTAAAAACCCAGAGTTTTGCGCTCTGCCTTTTTGAAACTAAGACCGATTAGGCAACAAGGAGGTGATGCCCATGATAGAAAGTAGTAAAAGCATGGGTCATCAGGTTGCAGTTAGCCGGCTGTGCGCCGGGGCTGTTCTCTAAAAGTTAGCCTTAGTTATCCTGAGATACTAAGTTAGCTCAAGTAGCTAGGCTAAAAGTCGGAGTTCCTTCCGGCAGTCTGGTTGCAACCTGAAGACCCGCTAGACCGCCCTAAGTTAGATCATCAGATTTAATTTAGGGCGGATAGTCTTTTATGGGTGTATTATTTTTTAATGCTGCAATTATTCTATTTGTTTTTGAAATCTGCTATATAAAACCTAGACAAAGCTAGACTTTACTTTCTACTTCAACGGGAGCATGGGAGCGGTTATCCCTCAGTAGACTTGCACGCTGTAGCCCAACGCGACTTTCTCAGGTTAAGATTTGGAAACAGACTATCACTATCAATGCTTGGTTTTCGCGTCGGTAATAGTCTGATTCAATACTTGATATCTGAGGATTATATATCAAGTTGGCATTTTTCTGAGCTAACTTATGTCAATTTTTGTCAACATAAGTATATTTTTGTCTATAAAATGGTCAACTTAGGACAAGCTCTTCACTAACATATCTATTATATTGTTCCCAAGTCAAACAACTGGCTATGGCTTATTTAAAAGAATTTAGCTGCGCTTCATGGAACATTCAGACTTAGCAGGACATCCTCAAAATAGAGAGAGGTTTTTGCTAATAGAGGAAATTGTCCAATTGCAACAGCAAAGAAATTTAATCTAACAGATGTGATTTTTTAAATCATTTACCAACAGTTAGTAATTTTATGGACAAATGTCTTCAAACTACTTTGACCGGTGTTATCCGGAATGGGCAAACTGCAATACCCCATATCCCTCAGCTAAAAGCCGCTGGGACTACTTTTGCACTTCTCCTAATTGTTTTGATTGCCTCGTATCAACCGCGTTTTCTTGCTCTTGCACCTAGGCTTGACTCCTTTTTTAGCGATATACGCAGGAAGCTTGTAGTAGCTGGACTTTCACCCCTCGATTTGATAGTCATTAGCTCTTGGAGATTTATGTATATTTTACCATCTTTGATGATAAAAACTATGAATATTTATAACACTTTTGGCAAAAGCTGCTTTTATGTTTTTGTCCTGTATATGTGTGGTGTGAGTGGAAAATAGTTAATTGCTTGGTTGTGATTGAGAATATGATACCAGCTTATTTGCGCGGTATTTAATTGATAAATTTTATCTTGATCATTAGGCTGAGATATTTTATAATATAAAACTATGATTTAGATGCTTTTACATAAGTTAATTGCATGATTTTTTAACGTTTCGTTAATCATTTTTTAACTTTGTAAAAACTAAAATCGTAGTGTTGGCAGCTATGCCTCATCCACAGGTCGCAGAAAGATGTCGCATTTCGGATAAGTAGGTACTACAAAAACAGTCATCTATAAACGGTGTGAGGAGTAAAAGAAAGATGTCTAATCTCTTGTGGAAGTCTCTGGTGGTTAGCCCAGCGGTTTTAGGAGCAGCGTTATTAGTTTCAGGAACAGCTGTTGCCGCTGCAAATGCCACCACTGAAGTATCAACACTGGAAACTCAAGCCGCTACAGAAGTTTCCCAACAGCCTGAAGTTTTAGCTCCAGTCGCTTCAGAAACGCAGGTTTTAGCACAGGTTCAAAGCTACAGCCACGAAGGTCAAAATTTACAGTCGCAAGTTACATCAGTATCTCAGTTTTCTGATGTTCAGCCTACCGATTGGGCGTTCCAAGCATTGCAATCTTTGGTAGAAAGATATGGCTGTATTGCGGGTTATCCCAATGGTACATATCGCGGCAACCGGGCATTAACCCGTTATGAATTTGCTGCTGGTTTAAATGCTTGTTTAGATCGTGTTAACGAATTGATCGCCACAGCTACAGCTGATTTGGTGACAAAACAGGATTTAGCGACTTTACAGCGTCTGCAAGAAGAATTTTCTGCGGAACTGGCAACTTTACGGGGTCGTGTAGATACTTTGGAAGCCCGTACTGCCGAGTTAGAAGCGAATCAATTCTCTACTACCACCAAATTACAAGGTGAAGCAATTTTTGCTGTCACTGATTCTTTGGGCGCTACTCCTCCTGGACAAACTGTTTTGCAAAATAGAGTTCGTTTGAACCTGCAAAGCAGCTTCACAGGTAGAGATATGTTGAATACTCGTTTGACTGCGGGTAATGCCCAAGGTTTTGGAACCACAGATGAAACTAACCAAACCTTTGAAGTTGGTAGCACTGGTAATAACAATGTTGAGATTGACAAACTGACTTATGAAGCTCCTATTGGTCCGGCACAGGTCTACATAGCAGCTACTGGTGGTCAGCATAGCCATTATGCAGCAGTTAACAACCCTTACTTCTTCGATAAAACAGATGGCGGTAATGGTGCTTTAAGTACCTTTAGTTCGGAAAATCCCATCTATAGAATAGGTGGTGGTTCAGGTATTGCTGTTAATGTACCCTTTGGACAAGGCGGCGGTATTCTCAAACCAAGTTCATTAACTTTAGGTTACTTGGCTTCTGGAAACACAACTTCTGGGGCTGAAAACCCTGCTAATGGTGCAGGTTTGTTTGATGGTAACTATGCGGCTTTAGGTCAGTTAAACTTCAATGTTGGTAATCGCCTTGCTTTAGCTGCTACCTATGTTCATGGTTATCATGGTGCTGGTAGTACCTTGTTTGATGCAGGACGTGATGGAGGTGCTGTTGTCGGTACAACACTAGCTAATAATCTGAGTTCACCAAGCGGCTCTTCCAGTAACTCCTACGGTGTTTCCGCAGCGTTCAAACCCAGCCAAAGACTATCTATCAGTGGTTTCGTTTCTTACCACGATATTACAGGCTTTGCTGCAAATGATGATTATGAAGCTTGGAGTTATGGAGTTGGGGTAGCGTTACCTGACTTTGGTAAGAGAGGGAACGTATTAGGTATTTTCGGTGGCGTTCAACCCTATACCTTTAATAATACTGGTGGTCCTAACACTGGTGATATACCTTACCAAGTTGAAGGTTTCTACAAGTATCGCGTTTCTGATAACATCTCTGTCACCCCTGGTGTGATTTGGTTACCTGCTGTTGGACAGAACAGCAATAGCCAGGATGCCTTTATTGGAACTCTCAGAACAACGTTTACTTTCTAGATGAAGAACGTTGGTAGTCTGCTAACAATCTTTTAATCTTTTTTGCCCGCCATGAGGCGGGTTTTTTGTTTTGGGCAGAAAAAACTTAGAACGGTCAGGAGTCAGTCGTAGGGGCAACCCCCTGTGGTTGCCCTCTTGAGTCAGGAGTCAGTACCTGGGCAAAATTAATTGAACATTTTTGGAACAAACAAAAATCTCTGTAAACCTTATCTGTTCCCTGTTTCCTGTTCCCTGTTCCCTGTTCCCTGCCCGCTACGCTGAGGGTAGGGACTTTCGCAGAATCATGTTAAAGGCTTTTAGCACTGTCACCTGCTATAGCTGATTGATGATGGCTGATAGCTGAATACTCAAAAAAAGTACAAACCCCAGTGGAAAACCGGAGTATACTAGAAAAAGTTATGAATTATGAATAATTAATGATCCTTTATCCTTAACTGCTGCTTGTGGAACTATCCTGTAAATCTGAATACGCAATTCTGGCGTTATTAGAAATGGCAACTCATTACGAAAGCGGCGAACCGATGCAAATTCGACAAATCGCCGCCCAACAAGATATACCAGATCGCTATTTAGAACAGCTACTTGCTACTTTGAGGCGTGGGGGTATAGTGAAAAGTCAACGCGGTTCAAAAGGTGGCTATCTGTTAGCGCGAGAACCTTGGAAAATTAGCGTTTTTGATATTTTGGAATGTTTAGAAGGGTTTGATATTAAGACTGGTGAAGACGATACTAACCCCAAAAGTTTAGATAGTGCCATTGTAGAAGAAATTTGGCAAGAAGCGCGTCAAGCTGCAAATGCGGTCTTACAAAAATATTCGCTTCAGGATCTTTGTGAACAGCGAGATTCACGGAGGCAGTTAGATATCATGTACTACATCTAAAGGAATCAAAAGTTATTATGCGGGTTGCTCGGAATATTACAGAATTGGTTGGACGGACTCCCTTAGTGCAGTTAAACCGTATTCCCCAAGAGGAAGGTTGTGTAGCACGGATTTTGCTGAAACTGGAAAGCATGAACCCATCGGCATCGGTAAAAGACCGCATCGGTGTGAGTATGATTAATGATGCTGAACGGGAAGGTTTAATCACTCCTAGTAAGACGGTGTTGGTAGAACCAACATCGGGAAATACGGGTATTGCTTTGGCAATGACAGCGGCGGCTAAGGGGTATAAATTAATTTTGACTATGCCGGAAACCATGAGTGCTGAACGTCGGGCGATGCTGCGTGCCTATGGGGCAGAGTTGGAATTAACACCGGGTATTGAGGGGATGAGTGGGGCGATTCGCAGAGCGCAGGAAATTGTGGAGACTACACCACACTCGTATATGTTGCAACAGTTCCGTAATCCTGCTAATCCTAAAATACATCGAGAAACTACAGCCTTGGAAATTTGGGAAGATACGGATGGCCAGGTTGACATGATTGTGGCGGGTGTGGGTACTGGTGGTACTATTACTGGTGTGGCGGAAGTTTTGAAGGCGAAGAAACCTAGTTTTCAGGCGATCGCTGTTGAACCTGCTAATAGTCCTGTGTTATCTGGTGGTAAACCAGGACCCCATAAAATTCAGGGTATTGGGGCGGGTTTTGTTCCCCAAGTTTTGAATGTAAAATTGATTGATGAAGTGATTGGTGTCACTGATGAAGAGGCGATCGCTTTCAGTCGTAGATTAGCAAGAGAAGAAGGACTATTATCGGGGATTTCTAGTGGTGCTGCTTTATGTGCTGCTGTGCGTGTCGCCCAACGTTCAGAAAATGCAGGACGTTTAATAGTCATGATTCAACCTAGTTTTGGCGAAAGATATTTGAGTACACCTTTGTTTCAAGATTTAGAAGCTAAGACGGTCAACTAAGCGTTTAGGTGACAGGTGACAGGTGACAGGTGACAGGTGACAGGTGACAGGTGACAGGTGACAGTCAGTAGGGGTTTAGCAATGCTAAACCCACATAGGAGTCAGGAGTCAGTGAACAGTGAACAGATTAATAATAAAATTTATTGATAACTAATTACTGATGACTGATAACTGATAATTGAATCATGGAAGATTCTAACCATTACGAAACACTAAAAGTTAAAAATAATGCCAGCCAAGCGGAGATTAAACAAGCATATCGCCGCTTGGTAAAAATGTTTCATCCTGACAGTAATCAGGAAACAGCTAATCATGAGGAAATTATTAGAATTAATGCTGCTTATGAAGTTTTGAGTGATGTTCAAAGTCGTCTGCAATATGATGAACAAATCAGAAAAGATGCCCAAACATCAAATGTTCACCGTCAAGAAAGAACCGCATCTGCTCAAAAACGACATAAGGCTAAAAAACAATCTGGAAAAGATGCAGATGAAAAGGTAGAAGAGTGGTTGCGTCTAGTGTATCAACCGGTTAACCGTTTGCTTTGTCGGATTCTTAATTCTTTAGAATTACAGATTGAAGAATTAGCTGCTGATCCTTTTGATGATGAGTTAATAGATAAATTTCAAGAATATTTAGATACTTGTCGGGAGGATTTTAAAAAGGCTCAAAATACTTTTCGTTCTTTACCAAATCCTCCTAGTTTAGCTAGGGCGGCGGCGCATCTTTATTATAGTTTAAATCAGGTGGGTGATGGTTTGGAAGAGTTGGGCTATTTTCCTTTAAATTATGATGATCGTTATTTACATACTGGTCAAGAAATGTTTAGAATAGCGACGCGGTTACATTGTGAAGCGCAAGAATCAGTGGGGTGAAAAATGGTAAGGAGTCAGAAATTTTTATACATCAAATATTTAACGCATTGAGATTTATGTTATAATAAAATTTATATAGGTTGGAATATTATGGAAAGAATTTCTGTTAACCCACAAATTCACTTTGGTAAACCATGTATATCAGGTACAAGAATTACAGTCCAAAGTATTCTTGAACTTGTGAAAGAAGGACTTTCCTTTGAGACAATTATTCAAGAGTATTATCCAGACTTGGAAGTTGAAGATATTCGTGCTTGTTTGCGATATGCGATCGCTTTGGTAGCTGCTGAGGACATTCATCTAATATCAGCTTAACCATGAAATTTTTACTGGATCAAGATGTATATGCAGTTACCGCTAGATTCCTTGCTGATGGTGGACATGATGTTGTGCTTGTAGCTGAAATTGGTCTTTCCCAAGCAAGAGATGAAGAAATACTGAAAACAGCACAGGAACAAAACAGAATTGTTGTGACAAGAGACAGAGACTATGGAAATCTTGTTTTTGTCAGATCACTTGGAACTGGAGTTATCTACCTGCGTATTTTACCTAGCAATGTCAATGCTGTTCACAGTGAATTTACTAGAGTTTTACAATCATACTCTGAAGCAGAATTAGTAGGAGCATTTGTTGTTATAGAACCAGAAGGACATAGACTGAGAAAACCATTTTCTTAAACATTTTTTATTTTCCGTGTGAGGGGTTTTCTCCACAAATTAATATCTTGAGTAAAAAATATTTAATCGGTGGGTAATTTCCTTACTATTTTTTAAACCTAACCCGACTATTCGCGGTGTTGAGGGAAGATGTCCTATATTTGCCTCTAAAGTAAAATTATAATCTTCGTATTTTACCCATTCATTCTTAGCAATATTTTCTATCCAACCGCATCCAATTATAAACTGTTGATGATATTGAAAAATTTGTTTTTGAATACTAAACCCAAACCTACCATCACTATATTTAACCCAAAGTTGATTAATTATATGTAAATCATAGCGAGGAAATTTTTCAATTTCTCCATCATCTAACCAACCTTTATCTTCACGTTCAGATATTTTCAACATTAGAGAATAGGTTTCTTTATCAGCATCTTTCCACTTTTGTGCAGATAATAATTGCTGTAATTTTCTATAATCCATTCCCGAAGCATGAGATACTAAAGTTAATTCATCTGTTAATTGGGATAATTGTAATTGTAAATGTGATAAAGCTTGTAAAATAGTTGGTTGTTCTGGTTGTTGAATGTGAGTTTGTAATTGTGATATTTGTGCTTTTATCTCTGCTAATTCTTGGATAATTTGGGTATTTGCTTGTGGTTCATTTAACATTGCTTTTAACTTCTCTATTTCTTCTGTAGCTTGACTTAAATTATTCTTGGTTTCTGTGGTTATTTGTTCACTGGTTTCTAGGTTCTCTTGTGTTTCACGAAGTTGAGATTTTAATGTTTGTATTTCTGTTTGTAAAGTTTGAACAGTAACCAGTAAACTATTTTGAGTTTCTTTTAGTTCGGTTCTCGCGTTTCTCAATTCTTCTATTGCTTTTTCGTAAACTCCTAAAGGTGTTTTCCAGTTGTTATCAGATGTCATCATAAAATTCACCCTCTTTTTACCTGATATTGATTAATTACCTTTTAATTACCTTTTAATATTTTTTGTGAATAACTACCCTGTAATTTCAATTGCTCTTGTTGACCATAATCAGCTATTGTACTACGCCAAAATTCACATAATAAACCATATTTCATCCAGTCTTCAATTGCTCTCCGTCTTAATTCTGGAGATTTTCTGACTAAAGCGGCCATCATTGCTGCATTATGTTGTAATTGTCCATAGGTTTCTAACACTTGATCAATAGGTGTGTTTTCATTTAATTTACTCAATTCATAACATTGATTTAATTTATAAAGCTGCATATCGGAAATACTACCACCAAATTTCCAGCCAATTCCTAATTGTTGTCTACATTTATCTAAGGGGTTGGGTAAAGCATGGTGTAAATGTCTTTTTAATTCATTACGGATAAATTCTAATTTACCATCTATTGCTTCATCTATTTTATCTATCAGTTGACTTGCATCTGCGAATAATTGATTTTCTAAATTTTCGACTCTTTGCAAACTACTATCTACACCTGCAATAGCTTCCATCACTGCTAATGAAAGTTGATTAATACGATTTTCTAAATAAAAGTTGGTTTGACTAATTGTTTGTTGTGAGTCTTTGATTACTTGTTCTCTTAATTGATTAATTTCTTCTAAATTAGCCTTGACTTTATCGTTAGCATGATTCAGCAAGTTTTCAATATCTACTTTTGTTTGAGTTTCTAAATCTTCTATTTCTTGAAGACGTTGTTGTGATACATAGTCAAATTGATCAGCTAGAGGTTTGAGTTTATGATCAAATAAGTTGGATATTTCTTGACTACTTTCTTTAATCACGTCTTTTGCTGCACGTTCAAATTTTTTAACTACACCCCCAAACAACCATCCGATCATTTTTTAACATCCTTTCAGCACAAATTTCAATATTATTTCAACATCATAAATATAACACTGAAATCAATAAGTATATAATGATGTTACAAAAAATTTACAAAAAATATTATATGAACATAAACATTAATTTAGTTGTTAATTTAGTTTTCTGTTATTTTTCATTGGGTAACAAAATTAATAATGATACAGCAGTTTCCTAAGTTATGAAGTACAAGGTTAACAGGCAAGATGCCTGTTCCACAAGGGCTTGATGATGTGAGTTTGTATCTCACTAAGATGAAATATACTGTATTATACAACGTCTGATCCGTAGGTAGCGATCGCATATCAATACTGTTAGGTTAAGAGTTTTTGTAGGTTGGGTTAAGCAATAGCGCAACCCAACAAAAGCTTATAAATGTTGGGTTTCGTTCCTCAACCCAACCTACTTAATTCTATTTTTTCAGCTTAACCGACAAGTATTGGATCGCATATCCCAGTACCTATTAAATAGTTACCAGTTAAAAAAACAACTGACCACTGACCACTGACAACTGACCACAGAAGCACAAATTGGTTTACACTGGAAACAGTGAAAGATTAAGAAATATTAAATTTTTACCAGTGCAGTCATGGAATGTATCATAAATCGCCGCGCTCAGTTTTCAGCTACTCATCGGTATTGGTTGCCAGAATTGAGTGAAACCGAGAACCTAGAAAAGTTTGGTCCTTTCTCGAAATTCCCCGGTCAAGGTCATAACTATGTATTATTTATATCCATGTCTGGTGAACTGGATGAGTATGGAATGGTGTTAAACCTCTCTGATGTGAAACACACCATCAAAAATGAAGCTACCGGTCAACTAGATTTTTCTTACCTGAATGATGTGTGGCCAGAATTTAAAGAAACTCTCCCCACCACAGAAAATATTGCTAAAGTCATCTGGGAACGGTTAGCACCTCATTTACCCATCGTTAAGGTGCAGTTGTTAGAACATCCGCAGATGTGGGCAGAATATCAAGGAGAAGGAAAAACAGCTTCTTTAACTGTCAGAAGTCACTTTAGCGCCGCCCATCGTTTAGCACCTAACCTGAGTGTAGAAAAATATGGTAAATGTACCCGCACCCACGGACACAACTATCATTTAGAAGTGACTGTAGAAGGGGAAATGGACTCACGTACAGGAATGATCGTAGATGTTCGCGCTTTAAATAAAGTGATTGAATATCATATTTTGGAATTATTTGATCACTCCTGCATTAATGAAGATATCCCTTATTTTGCTGAATCACAAATAGTTCCCACCACAGAAAATATCTCTCGTTACATTAGTGATTTACTGCAATCTCCAATTCAAGAATTAGGAGTAAAATTATCCCAGGTGAAATTATTTGAAAGTGATCAACTGTGGGTAGAATACAAAGGTAATGGATCAGAAACATTTTTCAATGTAGCTACTGATTTTAGTGCAGCGCACAGATTAGCTCATCCTGATTTGAGTTTAGAGAAAAATAAACAAATTTACGGTAAATGCGCTCGCATTAATGGACATGGACATAATTATCATTTAGAAGTCACCGTCAAAGGGGAAATTGATCCAATCACAGGAATGGGAGTTGATTTAGGTGGTTTAAATCAAATCATTAAAAATTCTGTAATTGAACCAATGGATCATGGTTTCTTAAATAAAGACGTTTCCTTTTTTGGTGAAGTTGTACCCACAGCAGAAAACATCGCATTTTATATTAGTGATATTTTGCGATCGCCCATTCAAAAACTAGGGGCAACACTGCACAAAATTAAACTCATTGAAAGTCCCAATAACTCCTGTGAAATTTATGCTGCTGACTTAGATCAAACTTCTGTAGATGTAGGAATAAAACAACTAGAATTAGCAGCAGTTTAAGTTAAGTAGGGGCGAAGCATTCGCAAAATAGCCTTGGACAAAAATTGATAATTAGTCACTCGAATGCTTCGCCCGTAAAGGAGTCAGAATATTTATACTGCATCCTTTTCTTGACTTCTCACTTTTCATCATTTAAAAAAATATCGACGATGGGCTAAATTTCGTAAATAACGATAAATTAACCAGGCCACAAAACCTAAACAAAAATTAATAAAAATTTCCCTAAATATCAACAATAAAATCTCAGTATCAAAAATTCGTATTATTGGTAAAGGACTAACTTTTCTCACCAAAATAAAAACGCCCAAAATAGCATTACCACCGAAAATTAATATCAACAAAATTAAACATCTTTGCCAAAAACGCTGCTTAGAAGTATTACCAGAAATTAAAATCAAAGGACGTTTACCTTGCACTTTTCGCAGAAATTGTTCTAACCGCCAAAACAACCATAACAAAAAAGGAAATAAACAATAACCAAGCAAACTAATAGGACGGGGATAAACCCAACTTCTAGATAAAATATTTACCAAAGCATGAAATAAAACTGAATTTAACCAAGCAGTAAAAATCAAACTTCTATCTTTATTTAAACGCCTTTCAGAAAAAATATATCTTCCTAACGCATACCCCCAAGGAGCAACAAACATAGAATGTACAGGAGTGCTAATAATTCGTTCTAAAATTGGTGCAGTACCATGAAACCAATAAACCCAATTTTCCTCAGCAGTAAACCCCAAAGCAGCAGCTATCGTAAACAGAAAAACCGTACTAGCGCGTAACCTATAACTGCGCTGTAAATAAAAAATAGGAAAAATTACAGCAGCAAACTTACAACCTTCTTCAACTGGACCAATAACCACCAACTGCCGCAGGGAAAAACCTACAAAAGAACGTTGTATTTTTGCCCAGTTGATAACAGAATTAGCAGCAATTTCTATTCCCCATTCTATTCCCAGTGCAACAAAACCAGATATTGCACCAACTACAAAAAAACATAATAGTTGTAGGGGAAAAGGAGGGGCAGAAATTCGCCGATAGTAAAACCATAAAAATAGTAATGGCGGAATTACTGCCCACATTAATAAAAATAAATTACTCACTTACCTGAGCAATTACAGTGCGATGACGAGGACTATTGCTAGTGATACTGGGAGTTTTAAACCCAGCCTCAATTAATGCTTTCTCAATATCTAAAGTGAAATATTCATCTAAATAAGGTTCTGTACTTTTGAGCAATGTGAAAACATAAGTAGGCATTTTTTTGTAAATTTCTGATTTTGGGTTCATGTCCATAATTGTTAAATGTCCACCTGGACGCAAAACCCGTCTCGCTTCTGCAAAAATCTTTTTAGTTGCTGACTGGGGCAATTCATGACACATTAAAAAAATAGAAACTAAATCAAAAGAATTATCTACTAATCCTGTAGATTCAGCTTGAGCATGAACCCAGTTAATGTTTGTTTGACGTTGTTGAGAACGATAGTTAGCGACTGCTAAAAAATAGGGAGATAAATCTAAACCTGTGATTTTGGCTTGGGGGTAAATTTCTTGTAAAGCAAAGGTACTCATACCCACACTACAACCTAAATCTAAAATATCTTTTGGTGGTTGGGAAATAGAACTTTTGAGGATGTTGTGATAACTTTCCCGTAGTTTAGCATCACCTTGAGCTTGGAAATCTTGCCAAATTTTAGCGTGTACCGCATAAGCAGCAGATTCAACTTCAAAAGCAGCTTGCCAACTTAGATTTCCGGTTTCGTAAGCGTGGAATGAAGTAACGTAATAGTCTGGGTAGGTGAGTTGAGGATTTTGGACTTGAGTTAAATCATTTGCCCAATCTCGTGCTTGTAATTTTTCAACTTCTTGAAACCAATTTACACCTATTTTCTCAGCCCGTTTAATCATCATTTGTCTGGCTTGGTGTTTAGCCAGGTTAAATAAAGGCTTAACTGAAAGGATGCCATTGACTAAGCGGGAAGGTAGATCAGGAGTGGTTTTGATAGCAGTAGTCATAATGTTGGTAGCGTTGAACAGCTTTATTTTACAGCAGGTGACTGGGGACTGGGGACTGGGGACCTCACAAGGGTAGGTATTTTACATTGTCGTGAGGGCAAGACTTGGAGGACAAGGAAGGACAGTGGACAAGGGCGGAAATCCGTACAAATAATGTACAATTGGTAACAACAAGCGCCGCTCAACAGACCATTTTTTGTATAAAATCTTCCTTGTCCTGCCTTAACATATAATATTAAAAACCTACCCCTGTGAGGGACTGGTATAAATCTTTTTACCCCTGCCTCCTGCCTCCTGCCTCCTTATTTACGGGAGCAATGGGATTTTGTGGGACTTTTTTCCCCTGTTCATCAACTACATATATTGTTAATAATTTTACTCATATCAATTCCCCAATCTGATAATATTGTTTGTGCAGTTTCAAATGAACTAGCTATTGCGCCATATTTGGCAATATTTGACCGGGAATTTTAGATTTTAGATTTTAGATTAAAAACATTTGGTACAAGCCCTGACCACAATCGACCACCAGCTTATTTCTTGTCGGAGTCTTTTTCAGTAATATATCTATTTAGCTTGTATTAAATACTATATTTGTACTGAAGTTTTAATTAGCGTAGGCGTAGCCCGCCGTAGGCATCGCTCTCCCGGTAGGGTCATCCCACAAAATCCCATTGCTCCCGATTGTTTTTTCAGATCCAATCTAAAATCTAAAATCTAAAATCTAAAATCTAAAATTTTCTCCCCTATTCCCTATTCCCTAAAATTATGACTACTTCATCCATACCCAACGCCCTATCTACAGTTGAACTCAAGCCAAGTTACAACATCCCTATTGTGTTAGTGCTTGGTTCTATTCCCCTACTGCTGTTGCAACCTTGGATTGGAGGAGCGATCGCTCTGCTAGGATTATTTTTAATGTTGCAAGCTGTAACCTTGCGGTTTCAATTTACTGCTACTGATTTTGATCTTTACCGGGGTGAAAAGTTAATTCGGCGTTTTCCTTACCGAGAATGGCAAAACTGGCGGATTTTCTGGGACAGAGTTCCCATTTTGTTTTACTTTAAAGAAATCAACAGCATTCACTTTTTACCGATTTTATTTGACCCCAAGACCTTAAAATCTTGCTTAGAAGAACGTTGTCCCAGAATATGAACAGTCAACAGTCAAAGGTTGGTAGACTGATAACTGATAACTGAAAACTATAGCAGGAGTCAGGAGTCAAGAGTCAGGAGTCAGTAGTCAGTAGTCAGTAGGGGTTTAGCTTGTGCTTTACCCGTCAAGGAGTCAGGAGTAAAACCCTTTTGTAGTAAGAGTTTCATGATTAATTGGGGCTTGCTGAATAAACCCAAAAACCTAATAAATCAAAGGTTTGAGGCTCATCAACAAGAGGGCAGGTGCAAGGCTATAGCGTCTTGAGTCTGAAAAACCGTTCGGCACTTCGACAAGCTCAGTGACCACTGACGCTCACGGCGAAGCCAGGCACTTTTTTGGGCAGCCAGAGATGAAAAAATATTTTTAACTCTCCTCCTGACTCCTGACTCCTGACTCCTGACTCCTAGCCCTAACTACTCTGTCTATGGCTATAATTTAGTCGCGTTAATAATTACAATATTGTTTATGAACCCAGAGGAATCCCAAACTCCAAAACCGATAGATGACTGGTGGGAAGAAACGCCGAATGAAATTTCCACAGATGAAAAACAGGGGGAAATATCAGCAAATTTATCGGATGATTCACCATTAGAGACAGAAACATCAACTCCAGCACAACCATCAGCAGCGGAAGTTGATGTAGAGTCTACAATGATGAACATAGAAACACAAACAGAAGAAATAGATAATAAATTCCTGGAATCAGAATCAGAAATTAACTCACTATATGCAGTAGCCGCGCAACGAGTAGCCGAGTTACAGGAAACTGAAGCAGCACTGAAAGCAGAAATATCTCAACTGCAAATTACTTACAAAACCCTTCAGGGACAAGTGAGCGAAACTCAAACAGCACTCTCGAAAATGGTGCAAGAGTCCCTTTCTTTGTTAGAACAACGTAAACAGGCATTGCAAATTTCTGTAGAACAACTGGAGCGAAGACAAGAACGCATTAGAAATGAAATGCGAACGACTTTTGCAGGTACGTCTCAAGATTTGGCTATTCGGGTACAGGGTTTTAAAGATTATCTCACAGGTAGTTTACAAGATTTGGCAGCCGCAGCAGAACAATTGCAACTTGTGTCGGCTGTGAGGGAAAAAGAAACAGAAAAACCAGCCGTAAAAGAAGCGAAAAAAGAAGCCAAACCTGTTGAAGAACAGTCTCAGACTTTGCAATTTGCCCAACAACAATTTCAAGATACAACAAAACAAATTCGCCGTTTAATTGACCAATATCGCAACCAGCCTGATTATTATGGTCCTGCATGGCAGCTAAGGCGCACTTTTGAACCTGTTCACGCGGAAAGAGTCTCTAACTGGTTTTTTACTTTGGGGGGACGGGGTGCGCTGCGGACGATGGGTAGCAGGTTACAGAATATTTTAATTGCTTCGGCGGCAATTTCGATTTTACATAAATTATATGGCGATCGCCTACGTACTCTGATTTTAGCTAATAGTCCAGAGCGTTTGGGCGAATGGCGACGGGGTTTACAAGATTGTTTAGGTATCGGTCGTCCTGATTTTGGACCAGACAGAGGTGTGGTATTATTTGAATCACCTAACGCTTTAGCCCAAAAAGCGGACAGATTAGTTAAATCTAATCAAATGCCGTTAATTATCATTGATGATTCTGAGGAGCAAATTAGTTTAGGCTTATTACAATTTCCTTTGTGGTTAGCTTTTGCACCAGATCCGAAAATGATGCGCGATCGAGATTTTGATGATGATTTTTAATTATAGGGAATAGGGAATAGGGACTGGTGACTGGTGACTGGGGAAAAAAATTTTAGATTTTAGATTTTAGATTTTAGATTGAAGTTAACAAAAACAATCCAAAATCCAAAATCCAAAATCCAAAATCCAAAATAAATAACTCCTGACTCCTGACTCCTGACTCCTGATAGCGAAGCGTGGCGTTAGCCATACTTCTGAACTTCTGAACTTCTGAACTTCTGAACTTCTGAACTTCTGAACTTCTAATAAAATTATGACTATTTGGTTGACTTTGTGTGGGTTAGTGGTTTTCTTAGCTTACCTATTGGGTTCTTTTCCCACTGGATATCTTGCAGGTAAGTTATTAAAAGGTATTGATATTCGGGAAGTTGGTTCTGGTTCAACTGGTGCAACAAATGTCCTGAGAACTTTGGGTAAAGGTCCGGGGGCTTTTGTGTTATTGGTTGATTGTTTGAAGGGAGTTTTGGCAATAAATCTGGTTTATGCTTTATTCAATTTTGCTCTTGGTTATAATGTCATACCTGCAAATTTAGATGTGCAATTATGGCAACCTTGGTTAGTAACTTTGGTTGGTTTAGGGGCAATTTTAGGACATAGTAAATCAATCTTTTTAGGTTTTACTGGTGGTAAGTCTGTCGCTACCAGTTTGGGTATTTTATTAGCCATGAATTGGCAAGTTGGTTTGGCTACTTTGGGTGTTTTTGGTATAGTTATTGCTATATCTAAGATCGTTTCTTTAAGTTCTATTTCTGGTGCGGTTGCTGTTTCTATTTTGATGGTGGTTTTCCAGCAACCTTTAGCTTATGTTTTGTTTAGTATTGCTGGGGGTTTATATGTAATTATTCGTCATCGCAGTAATATTGAAAGGTTGCTTGCAGGTACAGAACCCAAAATTGGCCAGAAGGTAGAAACTGAATCTAAACAAACTGCATAGCTGGGAATGAATTCCCAGTCTAATAGCGAAAGTCGGCTTCAGCCGACTAGAATATTTTTATTTTGATGAGAATATGGGGATTAAGAATAAAGCCAGAAAAGCTTGTAGCATGAAAGATACAATTGCGTTATCACAAGCGGTTTAACAGCTAATTACGCTCACCATTAATTTGCTCTATGAATTCACAAACAATTCGTTCAGCATCTTGTCTGATTGATTCAGCAGAATAAAAATACATTTGAATTTTGGCTTTAGCCAGACGGTTACGCTTATTATTATCTAATTCTGCTTGTTCTGGTAAATTATGTTGTTTTCCATTTACTTCTAAAATTCCCCATTTACCATTAATACAAATGAGAAAATCGGGATACATATTAACATTTGTACCATCAACTAAAACACGGGCAAGACAATTTGGGAAATAAACCAATTTTAGATTATCCCTGGTTTTTTTTACTTTTTCTAAAGCTTGAGCTAACAGCATCTCTTCCATTGAAGCAAAACGCATATTATTCCAAGAAACTAATTTTTCTTCACGAATAAATTTACCCTGATTTAGTGATTCTCCAGACTTTAAAATATTTAAAAAATCCTGTCTCCAGGTTTCCGTTGCTGTAATCCGTTGAGCCATTAAATCAAATGTATATATATAAGGTATGGCACCATCTTTACTTGGTTGCATAGAAAGTTCAATTGCTTCTTTTAATAAAATTGTTACATCCTTATCAATCTTATGTAGTAGTGAAGATTCAATATATAAAATAACACTACATCTCCACATATATTTTTGCTTGTCATGAATATAATCTAAAGATGGAGTTTCAAAATCGGGAATTTCCTGATCATCGTATTCTTTATAGACATCCCAATGTTCCCAAATTTGTAATTCTGAAAGTACAAGTATTATACAAAGCTCATTTTGTCCCTTAGAACGTAGATAGTTAAAAGCCGTAGCCAGTGTATCATTACAATATTGTTCTGATTGTTCTATTTTTCTTATATACTGTGACATTTTGAACCTCAGATTTTGACTTAGAAATTAACTATTAATAAAATTCATTTTTAATAGTGGGTTAAACAGTCGTTAACCCACCGTAAATATTTACCTATTCTTTGTGGTGATGAAAGCGAATACCTATGAAAATATCATAGACAAACTCAAAGAAGTCCTTTTTCTGCAATAACCCTGAAGTCTGAGGACTACCTTTTTCATCTAACAGCGGTTTCATCAAATAGTAAGTGGGTTGGTAATTATACCAAGGAATTGAAGGCCACAAATGATGAATGAGGTGGTAATTCTGTCCTAAAATCAGGATGTTGAGAATTTTACCAGGATATACGCGGGCATTTTTCCAGCGATCGCGCTCAACAAAGGGACGATGGGGTAAATAATCAAAAAATAACCCTAGTGCTATTCCCACTATAAACGCTGGAATAAACCAAAAATTGAGAATATAGCCCAAAAAGTTATATTGGACGGAAATATAAACAATAGAAACTACAATCAAACGGCTAATAAACCATTCTAGTAGCTCATATTTGCGCCACAATCGCCGTTGAAAGAAAAATACTTCATGGTACAAAAACCGCACTGCTATCAACCACAATGGACCACCTGTAGAAACATAATGATCTGGGTCGTCTTTGGGGTGATTGACGTTACCATGATGCTGAAGATGTACTCGTGTAAATACTGGAAAAGCAAAAGCCAAAATCAGGGCGCTACCATGCCCTAACATCGCATTAATCACCCGGTTACGATGGGCGGACTGATGACAAGCATCATGAATAATCGTCCCAGAACAGTGTAAAGCCAGAGTGTTAATGCTAAAACATAGCCAATGCGGCCATTCCCATACCCAGTAACCAAAGTTGGAAAATACCAACATTGTCACTACTGCAAAAAATAGCAGCATTGTGGGATTAAAATCCCCAGGAGGTGCTAAAAGTTCTTTGGGCGGGATTGTCAGCGGCTTTTGTGCCTCCGACGTAAGCATTAGTAACTCCTTTTCTGTCAAATATTAAAAATATACGACAATTCTTAGTAAAAAGTAAACTTATGTTAATTTCATAGTTCCAAAAAGCATAGACAAATATCTCATGCTATTTGTTTGGCGGGAATAACCCCAACGGGGCAAACTACAACGCCCACTATCCCTAGACTCAAAGCTGTCGGGACTACTTTCACTAAAAGACAATAACATTTATTGCCACTTGTATCCAGAAATTTATCTTCATCACCAGTCTACTGGTAAACCCAACTGATCTAAGGTTTTGCCATCTTGTAATAGCGGATGGATCTGGCTGTCTATATGAATTTGACCACCTGAAAGGACTAAAGCACGTTGGGTCACTTTCCCTAACCACTGTAAGTCATGGGAAGCAATTAACATTACCTGCACAGGCAACTTTAATAATACTTGGGCTAAATGTCGTCGCCATGCGGGATCAAGTCCGTTGGTTGGTTCATCTAAAATCAGAATTGCTGGGTCTAGAGCTAATATTGATGCTAGGGCGGCTAAACGTCTTTGTCCTCCAGAAAGTTCGTGTGCGGAACGGTGAGCATATTCTTCTAAACCAAAATCAGCTAATAGTTGTCGTGCTTTGTCAGTTGCTACTGCTGGTGAAACACCATAGTTGCGCGGTCCAAAGGTGACATCTTCCAAAATTGTCGGCATAAATAATTGATCATTGGCATCTTGAAAAGTAAAGCCAATTTGCCGACGTATTTGGGGTAAGGTATTTGGTTCTACGGGAATGCCGTTAATAGAAATAGTGCCACTTTGGGGGTGTTTTAAACCAATGAGATTTTCTAAAAGAGTGCTTTTTCCTGAACCTGTTGCACCCATCAAAGCGACGCGATCGCCTGCATTTAAGGTAAAGGAAATATCTTTTAATACGGGTTGCTGGTGTGAGTAGGTATACACCAGATTTTTCACCTCAACGACAGAGGTATGAGGATGAAAGATAGAAGTTTGGGGATGAGAAGTTAAGGATGTCAAGATTCACAACTCAAATATAGGTAATTGGTAATTGGTAATTGGTAATTGGTAATTGGTAAAATTCAAACCTGTTGCCTGTTTCCTGGTGTATTAAAAATATGAACTCAAGGTGATACAAGTAGCAGTTATGCCGATTGTTATTAGTGTAAAACGTTCTTTTGGGTTAAGGGTAGAGTCTATAGGTAGTTGACCATTGTAACCACGAGTGATCATTGCGCCATAAACTCGCTCTGCTCGGTCTAAAGTACGCAGATACAAAGAGCCGATCATAGCTGCACTGGCATAACGTAACCATCCTCCAGCACCATTTAAACCTCGTAATTGGGCGCTACGCTGCATTCTGGCTAATTCTGAGAGTAAAATTTCTAGATATTGCCCAGCTAGGAGCAAATTTTCCTTTAATGGTGCGGGTAGGGGTAAACCTTTGAGGGCGATGCCAAAACTGTGGGGGGGTAAGGTGAGTAAAAAGCTATTCATGACTATTAAACAAATGAGCGATCGCACCAGTAAAAAACTCGCTTTTTCCCACCCCAAAGGTAACGCTACCAATGACAGAAAAATCAATTCAGCACCGAGTAAACCCCCTAATCTGCGTAGGTCAACCCGGAATATAAATACCCACAAAAGTGCGATCGCTCCATACACCAGCAAATTTGACCAACTATGAGGCTTTAAAAAAGCTGCCCCAATGACAATGATCAGGGATAATTGCAAGCGTAATGATAAAGAAATCTCCAGCATTATTTAAGGATTATTTAAGCATTTTTAGGTTTCATTACTTTAGCAATACCAAAAGCCACAGCAAAGCAAGCTGTCGCACCTACCAAACCAGTAATACTTGTACCGATTTGTCCTAAACTTTGAATTTCATAATCAGCTAAGGGTGTTGGTACTACAACTCTGACTTCTTCGGCTAAATTGATAAAATCCAAGTTTTCTGCTACTCTTTCCAACCCATCTGGCCAACCGGAAGCAAAGAGAGATAAAACACCTGCAACGAGGAAAATACTCACCACGGGTATCAACCAGCCTCCAAATTTCTCTTCTTCACCTGGTAACAAATCTGGACGTGCTGCGGCTAAATAGGCTATCACACCCCCAGTAATTAAACCTTCTCCCACGCCAATCAAAATATGTACACCTGTCATTGCAGGTAAAACTATATTCGCTGGTGCTGTCCCAGAAAGGGCTAACTGAATAGCACAAGCTATGGCTGCTGCAACGACACTAACACCTGCTGCTATACCTGCGGCTAGGGGTAAACGCCCTTTAGAACCACCCAGTAGTCGCTGTAAGGTCTGGGTTAAGAACCAGGCTACCCAAACACTTATTACTCCCAAGTTGAAAATATTTGCACCCAAGGCAGTAATACCACCATCAGCAAATAGCACTGCTTGAATGATTAAAACTGTTGCTATACATAACATTCCCGCCCAAGGACTACCCAAAATAATCGCCGCTAAAGCACCGCCGCACAGGTGTCCGCTAGTACCTCCTGCTACCGGAAAATTAATCATTTGGGCGGCAAAAATAAAGGCGGTGGTTAATCCTAATACGGGAGCGCGACGCACACCA
Organism: Sphaerospermopsis torques-reginae ITEP-024; assembly: GCF_019598945.1. NCBI lineage: Bacteria > Bacillati > Cyanobacteriota > Cyanophyceae > Nostocales > Aphanizomenonaceae > Sphaerospermopsis > Sphaerospermopsis torques-reginae. Next base: position 2,053,995 of record NZ_CP080598.1, read on the forward strand.
AAAGCTGTTTGCGATCGCCCAAAGGACACAAATAAAGCTGCTCCACTGGCTAAACTCGTAGCTGCTGCTACTGGAACAGAAATAAATCCATCTGGTATATGCATGAAAATCCTTGTTTTTCGCTTTTCTTTACACTAATTTCAGCAATAGAATTACAACTGCAAAAGATAGCATGACAATTCTAAATTTATAGGAAACTAAATTTCCCCTATATTTACAATGCCCCATTGGAGGATTTTTTGGCAGGTATTTAGAGAATTTTTATAATAAAAAATACATCCAAATTTGTATTTATTTATTAAATTATGAATATTTGTATATTTATTGTTTATTTTTGTAAATATTAATTCCTGATTGATTTAATCAGTCAGGAATTTGCAGTGTTTGTGGTTAACTATCTAGAAACTAACTGATGAACCAAAAGATCAATCAGAGAAGCTTGATAATAAGGTTGACAAATTGTGTGAATTTTGGCTGGTGAAATATTGCCATTTTTCACGGTAATTATGTTATCATAAACATATTGATCATCTTGATCATCAAATAATTGCTCAAAGAAAGCTCAGGAATACTGTAGAAGAACAAGTTGTTGCATATAAATCCTTAGACGATATTTTTCTTCACAATAGATATCTACGAAAATTAAATATGCTTAACCTGAAACCCTTGGTAGGGACAATTCAGGAATTGTCTCTACATCTTTTTCGGAGAGGTATAATAATAAATTACAAACTTCATATAGGGGAATTTTCAAAGTTCAGACATCTCAAAACAGGTACATTCCTGTTTACTGTCATCTCTCCCTTGTATTTCTCGATAGTTTACATAATTATTGACAATAATTCCTGATTCCTATACTATACCTAATAGTAATTGCAAATTATTTGCAACTTCCTGTTTCTATTCCCTCCCTGTTCCCTCCTCATCACCTCATGTCTGACAACTTTAGTTGGAGTAAAAATATACTCTTTAATCGCCGTCAACTGCTGAAAATGAGTCTATTTGGCGGTGGTGTGATTGGTGCAACTGCAATTTTACAGACTATAAATGTAAAAAATAATGCCAGTGTTAAAGTTCCACCAATGGAAATGGAAGCATCCAATAATGCTGCTAACAGTGCTACTCAACCCATGCAGGTGCTGAGAAATTTTGATTATGGAACTCTGAAGCAGGAAAATGGACGAAATATTCGAGAATTTGAGTTAATAGCAGGTAATTCCACAATTCAGCTAAATAATGCGGTATCTTACAATATTTGGGATTTAAATGGGCGTATTCCTGGACCGACGTTAAGAGCAAAAGCGGGTGAACGGATAAGAGTATTATTTCTCAATAAGGCTGGACATTCCCATTCTCTGCATTTTCATGGAGTGCATCCCGCAGAAATGGATGGTGTAAAACCTGTAAGTAATGGTAAAGCAACTATCTATGAATTTGATGCAGAACCCTATGGAGTGCATTTATATCACTGTCATATTGCACCTGTAACCCGTCACATTGCTAAGGGTTTATATGGAATGTTTATTATTGATCCGCCTCAACTCCGTCATGCTGCGGACGAGATAGTTTTAATTATGTCTGGATATGACATAAATGATGATAACAAAAATGAGTATTACGCATTTAATGGTTTGCCTCATCATTATATGCACCATCCTATTCAAATTTATCAAAATCAATTAATTAGAGCTTATGTTTTGAATATTATTGAGTTTGATCCTGCTGTCACCTTCCATTTACACGCTAACTTTTTTGATGTTTATCGTTCAGGGATGACGATGACTCCCAGTGAAAAGACGGATGTTTTAACAATGGGTGTAGCAGAAAGACACATTTTAGAATTTGCGTTTCGTTATCCGGGTAAGTATATGTTTCATCCTCATCAAGATGCGATCGCTGAAAATGGATGTATGGGACAGTTTGAAGTTATAGCGGAGCAAGACGCTAAAACTCCTGTAAACCATAGCTAACCTGAGTTTTGAGTTACGTTACTACCGATATTATTTTTTAGTTTTTGATAATATCTTGCATTTGTTAGAAAAATAAAAACGTATTTATTTATACAAACTTATTTCGGGTGTTAATCTACAGGGAAAACGTAAAGATGGAAGAACATTTAAGCAATTTAAGCAATTTACTCAATTTACCAGGAGTAGCAGTACAAAGCTGTCATTGTGTTGAAAATTCAGTTTATTTTAATCTGAATATTTTTGCTATAGGTATTAACTGTCAACATTGTTGGCAATACACAGAAGAATTACATCAGGTTCGACCAATTATAGTTAGAGATTTACCAGCTTTTGGTAAACAAGTCTATTTAAATTTGCCCCGTCGTCAATTTTATTGTCGATATTGTCAACGTTATATCACAGAGCAATTGGAATTTATCAATTGGCGCAGGAAGTACACAAAAAGATATGAACAAAGTGTTTACTACCAAGTTAATACTTCTAGCGTTGAGCAAGTGAGTAAACAAGAAAATCTTGGCATTGATCAAGTTAGAAATATCATTAATAATTTTACACATAGACGAGAGTGCAAACAACAACTGTGTGTGACTCGTCTTGAATATCACTAGAGGATTGTTAAGGTATATTGCTAATCATATCTAAAATGTTAGATATGATTAATTCGATTTATAAAACAACAAAAACTTTTGATTGATTAAATATAAAAAAATATTATCACCATTATCTTTTCAGATAAAAACTTTATCTTTACTTTGTATTTACTTTTTATTCAAAAAAATATATTCTCTGTATTTAACAGGTAAAACAATGATTATAGTTTCAAAATTTATCTGTATTCCCAGGCAAGATTATCCGGCAACTTAAACGATGTTCAGCATCAAAAAATATTCATAAATTACCTTTATTTTTCCTAGTCTAACAGTTGCTAAATTCAATAAAACGCAGCAATTTAAAATAGATCCTAGGTAATTTTTGCTGGACATCAATATAAATCGAGATTAGACTGATTTGAGAATTAGCAGCAATCAGCAAATTTTTCATGCTGATTAGTCAGTAAAAAAGGAGTATGAAGAGTGTTAAATACAAGGATGAATTCAAGTGATAAAAAGTTTCCTAAACAGCTAGATATTGCTGAAATAGCTATTTATGGACTTAGCATTTTATCAGCAGGGATGTTCCTATTTTTGCCATTTGTTAACCTTTTACATCCTAGTCCTTGGCAGCGTTGGATGGGAACAATTCATGGTTTTGGATCTGTATTAGCAACAGTTGTGGCAGTGTACACAGGGCATTTAGCTTTTCCATTACTGCGCGGTTCTAGTAAAATTCTGCCGCAGATGCGTACCCTATCATTTTGGTCAAGTCTGCTTTGTTTTCTGGGTATCGCTACAGGCAATTTAGCTTATATGCGTTACCGAGCAGGCATAGAATTTGGTGGTGCAAGAGCTTGGTTAAAAGAAAACTCACCTTTAGTCCAATATGTGCTAATGGAATATCACGAATTTACAGTATTGTTTACCTTGCCATTAGCCGTAGCTTGTACCTGGATTTTATGGAAATACGGTGACTCAATTCTAGAAAAGGAAAATCGTCCAGTTCTCACAGCTACTTGTGTGGCTTTGATAGCAATGATGTTCTTTGCAATGGGCGGATTAGTTACTGGACTTGGTGTGGCTAAAATCCATGCTTTGTAATTAATTTGTAATTAAATATTTGAGGATAATTGCATGAATAGACAACCTAATTTTTCTGAATTTACTCATGAATCTGAACCTTTATATGGTCGATTTTGGAAAAAGTTAAAAGTATTTCCTCAATTCTTATCTCAAGGTTCAAAAAATCCCCCAACTGTTTCAGGTCCAGCAGCTGCTGCTTTAGTTAGTACCGGAATTGGCTGTTTCACAATGATGGTTACTCATCATATATCCGATACCCATAAAAACATAGAAAAAATGGTTTGGGGGCTTGGTAGTTGGATACCAGGAAGCCATAGCCCTAGCAAACTTTGGGGTAACATTGGCAGTTATACAGGCAAAGAAACAATGTTACTCATAGGCTGGTTGGTGAGTTGGGCTATTCTTTCGGTTCTGTGGAAGAACAAAAAGATTAAATCCAGCACCATATTTTTTTGGATGTTTGCTTTAATTGTTGCTGCTACGGCTATGAGTTGGCATCCTTTATTCCCCTATTTACCTTTGGCCTAATCAGTTATTAAATCAAATCAGGAGTTAAGTTATGCAGACACAAATCAAAACCACTGTCGGTCAAGAAAGAATTTCCAGTCAAGCTTTGCACAAATATGTCTTTGTTTTGCTGGGAATATTTACTCTGATTGCTGCTACTTATCCGACTGCAATGATGCGCGTCAGTCAGATGGAAAAGTTCAAAGGTTTTCATGTTAAATCTTTACCGATTGAAGGGAAATCTTACTCAGAGTCTGTAAAGTAAAGACCCCATGCCGCTTTGATATGAATAGCTGCAATGGAGTCTAATTAGTTTTTCTTGTTTTCTTGTTTTTGGTTTCTCATTTCCAGATGCTTACCTGGGAATGAGTACCTCATTGCATTATAAGTTTTCATGTTTGGGATTTACGCAATTTAGTTTAAAAAAAGATTAAATTATACCCAATACTAACCAAAATAGTTGATAAATACTTGCAGTTATGCTAAACAGATATAATTTTCTAATAAAAATACTTGTCAAGTTTATAAATTTTTGACTGTACAGCCAAAAAACTTTTAGCCAATTACCTATCCCGGAGTAAAAATGATTAAATCACATTACATATTATTATCAATAGCGGCTTGTGTGATCGTTACCCTTGGTTCTTGTGCAGGGAATACCCCCACCGCAGAAACTTCTTCAACCCCAGCAGTTACACAAGCAAGCGCCCACAGTAGTCATAGTGGGAAAGCCAAAATTAATATTAATGATGCTATTTTGTCCGAGTTAGACAAATTTGAAGCTCAACTCGGTGTACCCGCTTTATCTAATAAAATACAAGCCAGTCGTCCTTACAGTTCTCCAGAAGATTTAGTCACCAAAAAAGTAATTACTCAAGAACAGTTTGAGCAAATTAAAAACATGGTGACAGTTGAAGAAGTTGTACTCACAGGAGAAGCAAAAGATGTGGACTACATGACAAAATTGGCATTAATGAAAGGACATCTTTTAGTAGCACAAGAATTGTTAGCACAAAATCAACCCAAACAAGCCGAACCCCATATAGGACATCCAGTTGAGGAAATTTATGTTGATGTAGAAGAACAACTTAATGAACGCAAAGTTAAAGAATTTAAAACTAATTTAGTCAGTTTGACTAACTTGGTAAAATCTAATCCTCAAGATGCTAAAATCAAAGATAATTTTACCAATTCTATGGCATCTGTGGATAGTGCGATCGCCGCCTTACCAAGTGAAGAACGCTCAAAACCAGAATTTGTATTAAAAGTAATTAATGGCTTATTAGACGCAGCTAACGCCGAATATGGCGCAGCAGTCGCAAAAGGTAAAATTACCGCACCAATAGAATATCAAGACTCTCGTGGTTTTGTTGTCTATTCCCATGAACTATATCAAGGAATTTCTGGACAAATGGCTCAAGCAAACCCAGAAGCACACAAAGCCATAGATACAGCTTTAACAGAACTATTAAAAGTTTGGCCTGCTGTTATTCCACCCGCACAAGCAGTCAAAACCCCTGAAGATGTTACCAAAATGGTAAAAACCATAGAGGAAAACACCCAAAAAGTGCTATCTCAAACTAACAACAAAGCACAAAGTTAGTATTTGCACACCATTGGATCTAAACAAAAAACAGCTTAAAATAAGTGAAAATAGAGGAAACAGTGAACAGTGAAACACTAAAAAATTATCTACATTGAACAAAGATAAAAAGTGTATAATTTCTCACTAAAATCCTCACCAAATTTAATTTTGCTCATCTTAACAACTGATGCGAGAACTAGACAACCAAAAAACCATTGACATCCTCAACGCCATTATGGAATTTGAACTAGCTGGGGTAGTTCGCTACACCCATTATTCCTTGATGGTAACAGGACCAAACCGCTTACCTATTGTCGCTTTTTTCAAAGCCCAAGCTAGTGAATCATTACTTCATGCCCAACAAGTAGGAGAAATTCTCACCGGTTTAGATGGACATCCTACCTTGAGAATTGCCCAAATGGAAGAAACTTTCAAACATACAGTCAAAGACATTTTGGAAGAAAGTTTATCCCATGAAAAGAAAGCATTGGATATGTACAAAACTCTGCTAGAAACTGTTGAAGATGCTAGTATTTATCTGGAAGAATTTGCCCGTGGCATGATCGGACAAGAAGAGTTACATAATTTAGAACTCAAGAAAATGTTACGCGATTTCAGCTAATATTTCGAGTAGTCAGGAGTCAGGAGTCAGCTTTTTAGTTTCTTTTCTTTCGTTCGTTTCTATACTTATGTGTAGAGACGAGCAAAGAAAAAAGAAATTTGATAGTTCTCAATTTTTTACACAATCAAAAATAGTGATCAAGCGTTCATAACCACTAATAACAATGAATTTTAGTATTGCATTACCTACTTTTGTTATTACTCTCCGAGAAGGTGTAGAAGCTGCCCTAGTTGTAGGAATTGTCCTCGCTTTATTGAAAAAAGCCAAACAATCTCATCTCAACTCTTGGGTATATGCAGGTGTTGGAGTTGGTATTATTGTTAGTGCTTTAATCGGTGTTTTATTCACTGGTGTAATTAAATTTTTAGGTTCTATTAATCCTCAATACACCTCAGTAGTTGAACCAACTTTAGAAGGTGTATTTAGCATTTTAGCAATAATCATGCTTAGTTGGATGCTGATCTGGATGACAAAACAAGCCAGATTTATGAAATCTCAAGTTGAAGGTGCAGTTAACGAAGCATTAACACAAAATAACAATGCTGGATGGGGAGTTTTTAGTTTAATTTTAGTAGCTGTAGTGCGGGAAGGTTTTGAAACAGTTCTCTTTGTAGCTGCCAATTTTCAACAAGGTTTATTACCGACTTTAGGCGCACTTGGTGGTTTAGCAACAGCAGCAGGAATTGGGGTTTTATTATTTAAATGGGGTGTGAAAATTAATATTCGCCAATTTTTTCAAGTTATGGGCGTTTTATTAGTTTTAATTGTCGCTGGTTTAGTAATTTCGGCTTTAAAACATTTTGATGATGCGATCGCTAGTTTAGCACTCAGCAACCGCGCCTCAGAAAATCTTTGTTTTTACTATGAACACTTTACTAAAATTCACTCTTGTATTTTAGGTCCAATGGTTTGGAATACTGCTCACATTTTACCTGATAGCAAGTTTCCTGGTATTATTCTCAAATCCTTATTTGGCTACAGAGATAAACTTTATATAATGCAAGCAATAGGATATTTAGTGTTTTTAATTAGTATTGGTGGCTTGTATTTTCGCAGTATCATGGGTGGAAATAATCAAAAACAAAAAAATATTCCTGTCGCTGAAAAATAGCATTTTATATAAACCTAGATCCGCGACTTCTTTAAGAAGTCGGGTATCTATTTCATAAACAAATAAGATGTTACGCAGCTAAACTGTATAATCTCAATATTCTTAGCTCTTGTGGAACAGGCATCCTGCCTGTTAACCTTATACAAGTTAAATACACAACAGCTTATTCTGAATCCTGACTTCTTAAATACAACTCAAAAGATTTTCTTTAATTCCTGAGCAGATTTTTCAATTGCAGCTATACTACCAGGATTAACCATTCCGTAATAATCAAAAACATAAACTTGATTATTTTGAGTAGCTTTTAATTTCTGCCAAAACGGCTCTTTTTTCAAAGAATCTAACAAAGTCGTTTCAGCATTAACTACTATTAAAACATCAGGATTTGCTTCTAAAACCTTTTCTGCTGAAAGGGTGACATAACCACCAATGGGTCCATTACCTTGTAATTCTGCGGCGACATTTTTCGCTCCAAACCGAGAAACTATATCACCCGCCCAACTGTTTTTATTTGGTGCTAAAATTGGTTGACGACTTACTAAAACCAACGTCGAAAGATTCTGATTTTTTTGATTTTTCTTTTCAGGTAAAAAAGTTTCATATCTATTTAATAAAAGTTGGGGATCTGCACCTATTTTTTCAGCAAGATTTTTAGTTAAGTCTTCCAAAGATTCCCAACTATAGACTTTTGTGGATAAAGTTTTTATTCCTAGTTGTTGCAGTTTTTGTAATGGTACATCAGAAAAACCTGCTACACCAATTACTAAATCTGGTTTTAATGCTACAATCTTTTCTAGATTTGGTGCATTTTGTCCTTGACTAACTTGAGGAATATCTTTAAATCGAGGATCATCTTGTAATAACTTACTACCAACAACACCCACCAATTTTGTTTTATCTAGTTCAGCAATAATATCAGCAGAGAGCGAAGAAAGCGCAACCACTCTTTTCACAGATGTGTTAGGTGATGTTTGTGCAATAGTAATATCTGGTGTAATTTCTGGTTTTACTGCTTGTATTTGGCTTGTTTCTGTAGCACAAGACAACAAAAACAAACTTAAAAAAATTGATACTAAAAATGATTTATGACGCATAATGTTGTTTTTATTTATCATTTCTGATTTTTTGGGAATCGGCAATTTTATTTTTTCCAATTATAGCAACTTCTAGCAACAAACAAGGTTTTTACCTCTGTCACCTATTACCTGTAACCTCATCTAAATCTTCAGGAGTATTGCAGTTAAACAACATATCCGATTTTGAAAAAGGTAAAATTTCTACAGGATGTAATTTGAGAAACTGTTGAAAAGATCGCCCCCCTTGATTGATAAAATCTAAAATTAGGGGTAAACAAGAACTACGATAAAAACCACAAAGTGGTTCCCAACCTTGGGTATTTTTTACCAAACAAGCAATATTTTCTCCTTTTATATTATCTAATCTTTTCACCCACTCTTGCAACACTTCAACTTGCAAATTTGGTAAATCGCAAGCTAATAATAATACCCATTCTGTGTTTACTTTCTCTAAACCTTGTACAAAACCCACTAAAGGTCCTTGTGTGTTATGGGGGTTTTCTTGTATAAATTCACATCCTGGTAACTGTAAGTGTTGATATTTTTCTGGACAAGGTGTAACTATATATATAGTATCCGTACAACTTTTAGCGACATTGCCAACTTTTTGTAATAAGGGTATTCCCTGAATAGGAATCAAAGCTTTATCCTTTCCCATCCTGGAACTTTTACCACCTGCAAGAACTATGACGCTTAATGTAGTCATGCAATTTAAAAAAGTTTCAATTTTTTTGTTTTTAATTAAATATACATTATCACACAATATGACAAAAAATTTGTTTTTTAAATCGTGTAAAAATTGTTGCAGAACCGTAAAACCCCAATGTTTATCTTATTAAGTATCAAAAAATTGCAATATTTTGCGGATTATTACATCAGGCAATGTATTATTTATCATCAACCAAACAACAATATCATCATTATGCTTAATAATCTCACAGTTGCTACAGATATTAACCACTTAGCAGCTATCAATAATATTGGGTTCATTAAATATGAACAAGGAGACAAAGAAACAGCGATTCAAAAATGGCGAGAAGCGATTAAAATTAACAATCAATCTGCTGAACCTATTTTAGCTTTAGCTGTAGCTTTATATACTAAAGAAGAACAACATCAGGCTTATCAGTTAGCAGAAACAGCATTAAAGTTAGATATAAAATTTGCTGATTTTCACTGGATGAAAAAGCATTTTTGGGGTCAAAGTATGATTACTGATGCTCAGAAATTTCTATCTACTCCTGCGATGAAAGCTTTATTATCACAGTTGCGTTAATATCCATATTTCGTATATTTTCGTATATTTATTATCCCTGATTTATCAAGTGAGTCAGGGATATTATTTTTTATATAAGCATTCAGTATTCAGTATTCAGTATTCAGCTTTAATCTATCTATTATAATCTATAAAAATCAGATATTTTTATCAACAAATAAAAAGTTTGCCTAATTCCACAAGAGACATTTGCAGACTGCGATTTATATTTAGTTGTTTTTAAACATATTGCTGATACAGCACTTACTTTTTTATCTCTTTTAGAGTATAATTATATTATCTAGCTCAGAGTAGAGTTTAACAACTATGACTCAAGAATTAATAGACCTCAGAAATAGTATTTTACAAGGACGTTACGCAGATGCTTTGGCAATTGTGGACGAATTAGAAGGAATGAGTAAACAAGCAATCATTAGACAAATTAAATCTTTTTTAAGGATTTTATTGATTCATATTATCAAAAATCAAGTAGAACAGAGATTAACAAATTCTTGGATTTCGTCTATTCGTAATGCTATCCGCGAAATTAAAGAAGCGAATCTTAAAGATAATAAGAAATCCTATTACATCAATCAAGATGAATGGGAAAATTTGATTGAGGAAGAAGTGATTGAAGATGCGATCGCTGATGCTAGTCTAGAAGTCATGAATGGTATTTATAACCAATTTCAACTAGGCGAAATTATAGATAGAAAACAGTTAATTACAACTGCTTTAAAATTCCTCAATTTAACTTATTCCTATTCACCTAAAGAATTACCTGCTATTGTCGCAGAAACTTTAACTCAGTTACCCGGTGGTGAAGATTGGAAAATAGGAAAAAGGTAAATATAGCAGGAGTCAGGAGTCAGGAGTTCAGGAGGTAAATATTTATCCCTATTCCCTATTCCCTTCTTACTGTCACCTGTCACCTGTCACCTGTCACCCTCTATTCTGACTCCTCTGCACCTGTGACAACAACTCCTCTAAACTCCCTGGTGCGGGAAGACATTTCAACCCTTGACAAACTAAACCCACGCTTCCCTCTGGTAAATCTGATACCGCTTCAAAAACCGTAGTTGGTAGATATTTAGGCATTAATGACTTAATCGGCTCAGTGGTACTACGAATCAAAGTAGAATTCCGATACCAATCTAAAGCAGTAAATAAACTAGGACAACCTTGAGGAGATTCATTCATTACACCTTTAAAGGCGTGTAATCCTGATTCAGCCAAATCAAGATAATGTAAGTTATCAGTAAGTAAAGATAACCTGACTAAATTGGCGATCGCCACCCCATTAGCCGCAGGTGTAGCATTATCCGCAAAACTCCGCTCCCTGATAATTAAATCTTGACTATTATCGCTAGATGTGTTAAAATATCCTCCTAATTCAAAACTCCAAAGAAAATCATTAAACTCATCTTGGAGAGCGATCGCTTTTTCCAACCAATCATTATTTTCTAAATCAGCTTGGTGTAAATCCAACAATGCTTTAATAAAAAAAGCATAATCTTCCGATTGAGCTAAAACCGTCGCCTCACCTTCATAATTAAGTCGGTGAAAACGTCCATCCACAAATTGATGATCTAAAATAAACTTAGCCGCTTGAGTTGCTAACTCCAAATAACTAGGTTCTTGGAAAACTTCAGAAGCTCTAGCTAAACCGGAGATCATCAAACTATTCCAAGCTACAATCATCTTAGTATCAGTCACCGCCGGAATGCGACCAGGCCAGTTAGTGATTTTCGCTTCCTGATTATCCCGTGCTGGGGGAAAAGTCGCTAGTGCATCAGGAGTTGCACCATAACGCAAAGTAAACAACTTACTCAAAGCAGTTTCTAAAGTTTCACTTAGTTCACCAGGATGCAATCTTTGTAAAACATTTTTCCCTTCAAAATTCCCATCAGTAGTAACAGTAAACTGTTGTTGTAATTCTGTTAATTCTTCAGGTGTTAAAAGTTGTTGTAATTCCTGATAACCCCAGACATAAAAAGCACCCTCCTCCGGTTCTGGATCTGCGGGATTAGTAAAGCTATCCGCATCTTGAGCAGCATAAAAATAACCATTAGGTGCTGTCATTTCCCGTTGTAACCATTTTACAGTTCCAGCCACTGCCCGTTTAAAAGCTGGTTCTTGTATTCCCGAACTCCACAAATTAGCCAGATATTCTACAATCTGACCATTATCGTAAAGCATCTTTTCAAAATGGGGGACAGTCCAAGTCGGATCAACAGTGTAGCGATGAAAACCACCAGCAACATGATCATAAATACCACCCAAAGCTAAATCTAAACCGCGTTGAGCAGAAACTTGTAATCCATCATACCGAGATTGATAATTAAACCGAGAACCCCGCAAAACCAACTCACCATAGGGGATCATCGGAAAACTATTACCAACCTGCTTAGGAGTCATGATCCCCGTGCAAACTTCCCAACCTTTTTGTAATAATTCTTGATCAGCTACTTCCTGACTGCCATCATTTTGTAACACCGCTGATGTCAGCAAAGCTTCGAGAATTACAGCTTTTCTTTGACGTAACTCCTCTTTTTCAGTATCGTAGTAATTGCGTAAAGCTTGTAAAACCTGCAAAAAACCCGGACGACCATAACGGGGATCAACAGGAAAATAAGTACCCGCATAAAAAGGGACTAAATCATCAGGAGAGAGAAAAGCATTAAGAGGCCAACCCCCTTGACCAGTCATCATTTGTAGACTTTGCATATAGATGCTATCAAGGTCAGGTCTTTCTTCTCGGTCTACCTTGATGGGGAGAAAATTGGCGTTCATATATTGGGCGATCGCCAAATCAGAAAACGCCTCACCTTCCATCACCGTACACCAGTGACAACTAGAGTAACCAATAGAAAGAAAAATCGGTTTATTTTGCGCCCTTGCAGTTTCCAATGCTTCATCACACCAAGGCCACCAGTCAATCGGGTTTTCAGCGTGTTTGCGGAGATAAAGGCTTTTTGTGTCAGCTAGGCGATTCGTCATAATAAAAGTTTTCCACCATTTTCTGACCAGTCTAGCGTTTTTAAAGTTATTAGTTATTAGTCATTAGTTATTAGTCATTAGTTATTAGTCATTAGTCATTAGTCATTAGTCATTAGTCATTAGTCATTAGTCATTAGTCATTAGTCATTAGTCATTAGTTATTAGTTATTAGTCATTAGTCATTATTTATTTTTACCAAGTCACCAATCACCAGTCACCAATCACCAATCACCTCTTCCCCAATCACCAATCACCATTTATTTAGAAACGCGAATAGTTGAACCTAGAACTGGTGCTGTTATTTCCGATACAGGTGATACAGACTTGCGGGGAATTTGGGTACTAGGGTTTAGTGCTGCGATCAGGTGCAGTAAAAAGGTAATTAAAGCAGCTTGCATAAGTCTTTCCAGCATAGCACTCCTCTCTTGAAAAATAGCATTTAAATTTAGATTGGTTAATCTAAATACACCACATAGTCCCGATTTACCGGATTTGCAAAATATGTCCGGAAAATTAACCAGGTTCAGGTTAAAAATTGTGAAAAAAGTTACTAATACCTGAAAAAGAATTTCGACCAAATAATATAGATTCGCCAACACAAGGCAAGCTAAAGTTATAGGTCAATAAATAGACACACAGACAGCCAAGGGCAGAATGTAAGTTAATCATCTGTTGATGATGAACTTTTAAATTCTCCCGCTTTTGACATCGCCACAATTACTTAGACTGCTATCAGCCGCTAAAAGTGCCTGTTAAAAAAAATTTTTTGCTATGAGATATTTGATTCTAGACTATTGCTGTTGAAAAATCTGTTTGCTCAGAGCAGATGATGAGGAGATCAGAAATTTATCTGTTATTGTCGAAATATCCAAATTTGACAATCAACACAATCAGCCTTTCTCATAGATAGAATAAATAACAAATAGATACAAATACCCTCAATGATTCCTATCGTTATTGAACAATCGGGTCGAGGCGAACGCGCCTTTGATATCTACTCACGACTGTTACGTGAGCGGATCATTTTTTTAGGACAACAGGTGGACAGCAGTCTAGCTAACCTGATAGTTGCCCAATTGTTGTTTTTAGATTCTGAAGACCCGGAGAAAGACATTTATATGTATATCAACTCTCCTGGTGGTTCAGTGACGGCGGGGATGGGCATTTTTGACACCATGAAAAATATTCGCCCCGATGTTTGTACCATCTGTACCGGACTAGCGGCGAGTATGGGCGCTTTCCTATTAAGTGCAGGTACTAAAGGTAAAAGGATGAGTTTACCTCATTCACGGATTATGATTCACCAACCTTTAGGCGGCGCTCAAGGACAAGCTACCGATATTGAAATTCAGGCACGGGAAATTTTATACCACAAGCGCAAGCTGAATGAGTATTTAGCCGAACACACTGGTCAGCCTTTTGAGCGTATTGCCGAAGATACAGAACGCGACTTTTTCATGTCTCCAGAAGAAGCCAAAGAATACGGTTTAATCGACCAAGTGATTGACCGTCACTCAGCAGGTAGTCGTCCAATGGTTGTAGTGTAGGTGACAGGTGACAGGTGACAGGTGACAGGTGACAGGTGACAGGTGACAGGTGACAGTAAGCAAGGGAAGCAGGGGAGGCAAGGAGAGAATATTAACTGTTACCTCTTGCCTCTTGCCTTTTGCCTTCTGTTCCCTGTTCCCTGTTCCCTGTTCCCTGTTCCCTTATCTTAAAATCCAGCTATGGGATCAGGTTGAGCTTTGAGGTAGTTGAGAAAATCGAGTAATTCTTCCTCACTCAGTAAAGAACGCCCCAGTTTACCGTAAGTTTTCTTGAGATGTTCTCTTCCCTGTTCTTTTGTCCAGCCCAAACGTTCTATTTGGACATCAGTTTGAGCAATGACATCAGATAAATTAACTGGTTCGCTTTTTCTCCTGGTTTTGCCTATCCCTGAGAGCAAACCAGTATCTTCAACAGAAGAATAACTACGTGGAGTAAATGGGGTGACATTACTAGGAGGAATTTCTGGTAAAAGTTGAAGTTCAGGTTCTGGATTAGATACTAGATTCAGGTTGGGCGCTGAGGTATCAACTTTTTCTTCTGTGGAAGTAGTTCCAGAAAAACTTGGATCTAAAGTTTGGCTATAGGTATCATGTTTAGTGTTGTTGTCCAGTGACCATTGACTCCTGGCAACATCACCAGTGCTAGGGACAGACTCATTGAAAACTGTGGTAGTTTTTGGGGGAGGATTCACGGTTACAGGGGAAACAGGTTCTCGGGAAACAGAAACAGCAACATTTTCCCTGGTTGTATTTGTGATTCCCAAAACCATCAGCGCCCGATTTCTAGCTTGGTCTTCAGCAGCTTCCACAGTGTCTGCTCCTGCCATAGCAGTAGCACGGGTGACACCTTCAATTTGTAGACTTACTCGGACGATATATTTACCTTGAAAAATCTCTACTAATTCAGAAATAATACTATACACATTCTACAATCCTTACCCTGTCTAACTTTCGTGATATTCACTCAACCTAGTTAGTGTCATATTCTCTCAATTTTCTCTCAATCATTACCATGCCATGAGGAAAGCATAGCATTAGTTAGCAAAAGTTAGCAAATGATTAACTAGCTATTTGCCTTCTTCACCACTCTAGGATCAATACTTTTCGGTTAAGCCCAAAACAACGAAATAAGCTGTTATGCAGCTAAATTGTATAATCATAAATTCTTGAACTCTTGTGGCACAGGCATCTTGCCTGTTTCATTTATACAAATTACAGCGATTTTCAGGTAAATTAACCACATTTTTTAATCTCACGCAAAGACGCAAAGGCGCAAAGGAAGAAAGGAAGATAACAAGAAGGATGTGGTACAAATACATGAAAACTGCTGTAAATGCACAACAGCTTAACGTAGGTTGGGTTGAGGAACGAAACCCAACATTTACAAGGGTTTGTTGGGTTTCTACACGGTAAACCCAACAAACTCTTATCAATTTTGGGTTTCCTAGCGTCAACCCAACCTACATCATTGATTTTTTTGAGCTTAACCGAAAAGTATTGAGTCTGTACCATCTTGGAAATTCAATCATCGCGTGGCTGACACAATCATTTAGTAATGCTACATTAACCGCCCACCTTTTAGGTCAGTTTTGCAAATCGCTATATTCCCAGTGTTTTGGATCTGGGAATATGAGCTTGTCCTAAGTTGACAATTTACTAGACAAACCTATACAAGTACATACAAAACTACAAGTATTTGAAGTATACATGGAATAAGTTGACTAAAAAATTAAGCAAAATGTGTCAGAATTAAATAATAAAGTATAGTGTTGAAAATGGCTATCGCCACGCAAGCTATCAGCAAATGCTTTTATCCATCAAAACAAAACTCAAGTTAAATAAAACCCAGGAAATATTAATGGCTAAACACGCTGGTATAGCAAGGTTTACCTATAATTGGGGTTTAGCTACTTGGCAGGATTTGTATAAAGATGGATTAAAGCCAAACAAATACATCCTCAAGAAATTCTTTAATAATCATGTAAAACCTGAATTGGCATGGATTAAAGAAAAGGGTATTTGCCAGAAAATCACTCAATACGCTTTTGATAGTTTAGGTGAAGCTTTTCAAAGATTCTTTAAAGGACAGTCTCAATATCCTAACTTCAAAAAGAAAGGAAAAAATGATAGTTTTACAATTGATGCAGGTGGTAAACCAATTCCTGTAGGTGGTACATCAATAAAACTACCGACAATTGGATGGGTAAAAACTTATGAAGGATTACCTCACAGCACCTGTAAAAGTATTATTATTTCCAGGACTGCTGATAGTTGGTATATAGCCTTTTCTTATGAACAAGAATGTCAACCAACTATCAAAAACCATGCTGTTGTTGGTGTTGATTTAGGAGTCAAGGAACTAGCTACACTAAGCACTGGTGTTATATTTCCTAATCCTAAACACTATAAACCCCACATTCCGCACTTCAAAAAGTAGCATAAACAAACTACATTGACGGTAAATTAAAACTTATGGTTTGAACAATTACGTATCAATGTAAAACAAAATTATGGACACACAAAGTTGAGCTTTAGAAGGTGTTTAAAAGCTATTGCAATAACAATATTTAATTCAAGGTGTGGAATCAGTTATCAAAAAGATAACCGATGAAATAGTAAAAATAGAGAGAAAACTAAGATAATAAATAATATTTTTGACAAGTAGTAGGTAGGAATTGCAAGATATGACAATGCGACTCCGTTAAATTAAGAATTCGTTGAAATCCTTGTGCCATCAAAAGATGAATACCTTGAAAGCACTGAAATATCCATCTTAATGTGGGAGATTCTGTAGGTTTATTCAGTTGGTTTTTAACTGTGGCTTTTTGTGCCTTCAATGACATTCTTAATTGTCTTTGTCCTAAATTATAAACCAAAAGACATAATGCCATTAACATCATCATTGTCTCTACTCTTTGGGGATTTTTCACAAACAGACTATCCGCGAAAAATAACGGGTCTTTGATAAATCTAAATCCTCTTTCTGTAGATTGTTGTTCTTTATATATTTTGAGGATTTCTTCTGACTCTAACTCCTGAGCATCCAAAATATTGGTGGCTAAAATAAATCTGCCACAAGAGTTTTGCTGTTGTGTAATTAACTCCTGATTTTCTCTTAATTTACATTTCACTCTATAAACTGCTGTTTTCCCTTGATTTAATGTCTCGGTAATTCGATAGTCTGATATTTGATGATATTTTAATTTAGCTGTTATTTCTTTGATTTTCAACTCGGCTAAAGATTTATCAGCAAATTCTTCCTGTTCTAATTTATCTACTTGTTTGTTAGCTTTTAATAACTCTTCTTGGATTTTTTTGTCTAGTTTATTTAAGTCTGCTTTTTTTCTCTCTACGCTTTCTACTAATAACCATCTTTGCTCTATTCCTCCATAAGATACTTTCTCTTCGATATAGCTATAACCTTTGATTTTACAGGCTTTCATTTCATTATTTATGGAGGCTTTCACTAAATTTTTTGCTTTTTTAATGGATAATGGTACTCGACTTATCCATTTCATGTTTGACATTAATTTTAAATTACTTTCGCTATATAATGCACTGTCAGCCACCATGATACTTTCAAAATCTATTTGTTTAGAATATTCTACTAAGATATGAGCAAATACTGCTTTATCTGATTCGTTTCCTGATGCCCCTCTAAAAAATAATGGTATATCCCCATCACTACTTACTATTAAATCTAATATACATTGTTTTAGGTCTGGGCGATGGTCACGAGAATATCCTTGTGTAATCATTATTGGATGTTCTCGATTTATTCCTAGTTCTTTCTCTAGATTATTTACGCAATTCTTATATTCCCCGTGTAAATGTAATGAGCTTGAGTCTAAATGGGAATATTTTGTGTCTATTCCATATTTCTTTACTACTTCTAAGGCAATGATTAAGAATAGTTTAGTTAATCCATATTTATAGAGTTTATCCATGACTCTACCTATTTTATCGTCGTTTAAATCTTCTGCTTTTATTCCTGTTCCTATTAGATGTTCTACGGCTTTGTCTTTAAAGAAATCTGGGAACAAATATAGTGGTCTTGATACAAAGCCTAGTCCATTGAGAATGATTGCTTTGACTACTTCTCCTGTGTTTACTTTCTCTCTGATATCTATTGAAAATATCTCGTTGATTTTTTCTACTATTCCTATTTCATCTATTATTCCTGCGATTATTCCTAAGTGATCTATGTTTTTACTCTCAATTTCTTCTGTTTGGTAATTCATATTATGAAGGCATTTTTAGGTACTTCAGTCTCATTCTCTCATTTTTTCCTGAATTTATTCTCAATGCCTTATGAGTTTCTCTTTAGTAGTCAAATGGGAATTAAAGTCTATATTTTTACTTTCTTGATTGCGTATTTATATTTAACACTCTATGCTGCTTATGATACTTGTATATGTACTACATTTTGAAGTGCGGAATGTGGGATAAACAGAATCTAGCTAAACTACAAAGATTATCCAAAGTCTATTGTAGAAAAGCTAAAGGTTCAAACAATAAGCATAAAGCTAAAATTAAACTGGCTAGACATCATGCAAGAATAGCAAACCTGAGAAAAGATACTCTTCATAAACTTACTACTTACTTATGCAAAAACCACGCCAAGATAGTAGTAGAAGATTTGAATGTTTCAGGGATGTTATCAAACCATAAATTAGCCCAAGCAATAGCTGATTGTGGGTTTCATGAGTTTAAGCGTCAGCTAGAATATAAAGCTAAAAAGTTTGGTTGTGAAATTATAATTGCTGATAGATTTTATCCATCAAGTAAAACCTGTTCTCACTGTGGACATAGAAAAGATAGTCTTTCTTTATCTGAAAGAATTTATCACTGCGAGAACTGTAGTTTTGAGATGGATAGGGATCTGAATGCTGCAATTAATTTATCGCGTTTGGCTAAAGCGTGAAAGTCTACCGAGGGATAACTGCTCCCATGCTCCTGTTGAAGTAGAAAGTAAAGTCTAGCTTTGTCTAGGTTTTATATAGCAGCGATCATCTATATCACAAAGCTGATGTTCAATAAGTTTAACATTCCTAAAGTTGTAGTTATGGCAGGTGAAAGGGAACAGGGAACAGGGGGAAGTTAATAACCCAATGCCCAATGCCCAATGCCCAAATGTGGACAGTTTCTCAACACGGCTTCCAGTTTTCTAGCAACATCCAGAGAATCATTTGAAAGGATTAGGAATAGGAATTGGAAATGATAAAACAGCTACAGCAGCAGCAAAAGAGGAATTTTTTTACCCTCTTATGTTCGTTCCTCCTTGTCCCCGTAGCCTTTCTCGTTCTGGTAGTTGTCTTGGTTCTGCTTGCACCAATAGTTAGAGATCAGGAACACGAGGAGCAGCTATAAACAAATTAAATTAAAAATCCCCTGCTGTTTAAGCATGGGGATTGTACCTCAAATCTTTATATCAACGCTTGATTAAGCAGATAAATTTGCTGCTGCAAATTCCCAGTTAACCAAGTTATCCAAGAAATTCTTGATGAATGCTGGACGCGCATTTCTGAAGTCGATGTAATAGGCGTGTTCCCAAACGTCCAGGGTGAGCAGTGCCTTTTTACCATGTGCGAGGGGGTTTTCTGCGTTGGGTGTTTTCATGACTTTGAGTGTACCACCGTCATCAACTAACCAAGCCCAACCGCTACCAAACTGGGTTGCAGCCGCAGTAGAAAATTCTTCTTTGAATTTGTCGAAGCTACCAAAATCTTTATTAATTCTCTCAGCTAGTTCACCTGTGGGAGCGCCACCACCTGCGGGTTTGAGTGAGTTCCAAAAGAAGGTGTGGTTCCAAACTTGAGCCGCGTTGTTAAAAATGCCAGCTTTAGCAGGATCTTTGAAGGAAATTTGGATTACTTCTTCGAGGGACTTATCAGCAAGTTCTGTACCATCGGTGAGCTTGTTGAGGTTGTCTACATAAGCTTTGTGATGCTTACCATAGTGATACTCAAAGGTTTCACCTTTCATGCCATATTGCTCTAGAGCATTAAAGTCGTAGGGTAGGGAAAGCTGTGTAAATGCCATGTTTTCAAGTCCTCTCTTTATTGTTTTCCGGTTAAAGCTATTGCCAAAAACCAGAAAATTACAGGTTTTGTATTGATTTAGTTTTATATCCTTGATATTGGGACACAAAACTTAACATGGCTATTCTACTACCAAAGTGAACCTTAAACCACTGCACTTTAGTCATAACCCAGATTACCTGCTATAATTACCTTTGAGACAAACGATCTTGGTAATAATTAACAATCTGCGCTGCTACCTCACTAGGGGTAAGTCCATCGGTTTGCACTTCCACTGCATCGGCGGCTTTTCGCAATGGGGAAATTTTGCGAGTGCTATCTTTATAATCTCGTTCAGCAATATCCCGTTCCAGTTGTTCTACACTAACTTCTGGTTGACCTTGTTTTGTAAAGTCTTGCTGACGACGACGGGCGCGTTCACCCACTGAAGCCGTTAAGAAGATTTTCACTTCTGCATCTGGGAAAACATGAGTACCAATGTCTCGGCCTTCAGCTACTAAACCACCCCTTTGACCCCAGTTTTGCTGTTGTTGAACCAGGGCTTTGCGGACTGCATTTTGCGCGGCGATCGCCGATACTTGTGATGTCACCTCAATACTCCGAATTTCTTGAGTGACATCAATACCATTAATCCATACTTGTACGGGAAATTGTAGATTTTGACTAGGAGTAAGTTCAATTTTACACTGGTTCGCTAATTCAGCGATCGCACATTCATCATCAATAGCAATGCCTTCTTGCAGCACTAGCCAAGTGATAGCACGGTACATTGCACCAGTATCTAAATAGACTAACCCTAACTGTGTTGCCACTTGGCGAGCCACGGTAGACTTACCCGCACCAGCAGGACCATCAATGGCGATAATCGGTTGGCGTAGCCCGTTGTAAACATCGCGCAAGATGGTATTATCAATCAAACGAGTAGAACCTAGACGGGTTGCGATCGCCAGCATTCCTTCCTCCTCAATTTTTCCTAAAAACATCAATGTAGTCGGTTCAACCAATTCAATATATTCCACATAGATAGTGCTGACTTTTGCCACTTCTTCCCACACCAATGCTATCAGCCGGCTGCTGTTGCGAACGCCAGCACGAAACGCCGCTTCAGCTTGCTGCAAGCCTTTAAATAACACTGTTGCTTGCTCTTTTTCTGTTGCAGTCAAATATTGATTACGAGAACTCAAAGCCAAGCCAGACGCTTCCCGCACTGTTGGACAAGCAACAATCTCTACTGGCAAATTTAAATCAGCCACCAGACGTTTAATAACTGCTAGTTGCTGGCCATCTTTTTGACCAAAGTAAGCTCGGTCAGGCTGTACCAAATTGAAAAGCTTGGTGACAATTGTCGCCACACCTTGAAAATGACCCGGCCGATATCTACCACACAAGCTACTTATCATACCAGATGGAGGGATTACTTGTGTCACTTGATTTTCTTGTATATTCTTCTGAGCAATTCCCATTTCTTCCGGAGTAGGGACAAAAATCGCATCAACTCCCGCTTGTTCACACAATTTTCGATCTTGCTCTAAAGTCCGAGGATAGCGTTGATAATCCTCATTTGGTCCAAATTGTAGGGGATTGACAAAAATACTAACAATCACAGTAGAATTTTCTTGCCTAGCTCGTTGCATTAGGCTTAAATGACCTGGATGCAGTCCGCCCATAGTGGGGACTAAACCAATTTTTGTAGGATACCAAGTAGTCTGATCATCAAATAATAGCTCGTCTGAAAGCTGGAGATTGGTTTCCCAGCGACGTTGATTTAAATAACAGCGTAAAGCTGCAACTGTTGTCAGCAAGCGCACAAAATACCCCTAGTTCTTCTCTATCCTCTCCCCCGTTAGTTTATATCTAAAATCGGGGTTAGGGATGAGTGAACCAGGGGAATTAAACAATAGTGAAGAGCGAAAAGGAGTTTGTGCGAGGAAGGAGGTTATCTTCCCAAAACCTCAATACGGACTGGAGCAACACCACTGCTCATCATTCCTATCATCCGGGCTGCTCCCAGGGAAAGGTCAATAATTCGACCTCCGATATATGGACCACGATCATTAATTCGCACAACCACAGATTTACCATTCCGGGTGTTAGTTACACGAACTTTTGTACCCATAGGTAAGCTACGATGGGCTGCTGTCATGGCTTCGGGATTAAATCTTTCACCATTGGCGGTTTTTCTACCAGCCCAATCATAACCGTACCAAGAAGCTATACCCTTGAAGTTGAGTTTGATGCGACCTGCTACTTGTTGCGGTAGGTTTGGCAGTGATATTTGATTTTTTGGTAAGTTGGCAATTTGGCTGATAGGAGAAGCATTACCTATGAGTCTCCGCAGGCGATTGGTTGCTTGTAAGGCATCTTGTGCTAGATTATTTGTAGTATCTGCTAGTTGGGTGGCTTCATTGATTTCCACCAATTCTTTACCGTTGATTTTGATGGTGTAGCGATCAGGTTGCTGTTGAACAGACGAGCCTTTGTCTTGGGCTTTGTTATTATTGACTGGAGATTTTTCCCCTGTTTTCCAGCTAACGGTAATTTTGCTTGCGTCTGCATTCTCCCGCATCAACTGGTTGATTTGAGCGGCTACTAAGCTGGCTCTCTGTACTGGGTCATCGGCAATAATCGTGTTAGGAGATTTACTCACATCCATCACACTTCCTACACTGGCTACCTTAGCTGATTTACCACCGGTCTGGGCATCAGTGCTAACGCCTTCTGCTTTTCCTATTGTTCCCACTTTTGTTTCTGTACTGGCGACTGGCGCAGAACTCACAAAGGTCAGAACGGGAATGTTTCGGATGTAAAGGGTTGCCGCTTGACGGCCTTCAATGCTGTGAGGATGAATCTGTGTGTTCACAGCATCTAAGGAGGGTTCCTGTTTCGGGGATTGATACTCTCCCACTTTCACTGCATCTACAGCAGATGCTTGGGTAGTTGGAGCGTTTCCCTTGCTGGTTTGAGTACGACCCACTGCGGGTACACCCAAAACAGACAGAAACACAGCGACAGTAGTCCACAAATGTCTTTGATTCATGCTTCCGATTTAAAGCGACTCTAGAACTTAAGTTTTTTAATTCGTGGGTTTTTCACCTGTGTTGGTGAACTAACCTGCAACTCGAACTCGTTCCGCTTTCACTTTTTGTTTATAACTGCAACAGAGTAACATGAACTTTTGGGCTTGGGGATCAGGGTTTTAGCGTAAGTTTTGCTCTGGTTCTCCCAATTTTTCTTGGGTTTTATCGGTCAAAACCTTTTGCAAATCAGGTTTTTGGATTTGTAACATTTTTTTTCGGGATCTGAATAATTTTTTATGAACATGAAATATGAAGCTGATTTTAGCTGAAGATGTTAATACCGTGATTATTTGATCCCAGCTATTTAATCATAGTAATATATATAACTCAAAAAATTCAATAATTTTAGTCTTTATTATAACTTACTAGCCTTACTTATAAATGTTTTTACCGAAAAATTGTATTTGTTCGTTTTGAAGCATTAACAGAAAAATCATCAATAATTAATGTTTTTTTTGCTAAAAAGTTTGATAAAAAGAGTTACAATATAACTTTTGTAATTTTCAGAAGTTAATATAATATGCTACAAAAGCTACTGCAAACACCTTCACCAAAATATTATTTATTTTTATTTATTTAAAATTTATTGTTCAATAATTTTACAGTTGACAAATATTCTTTTTTATGATTTAAGCATTGGTTTCATCAAAAAAAAGTAATGATGGGAAAATAGAGAAAAAGTTGTCAGGTTGTAAAGTAGAGTTTTTTAGGTATTAAAAATTACTTTTTGCTGATAACCACAACTAATCCATCAACTATCATATTTATTTGCAAGTTATCAGCCTTATGGCAAACTCACAAGATCGAGAAACTGGTTCATCACTATTTTTAGAAGTTCTCAAAGATTTGCATTACCTGTACCAATCTCTACAAGAGGGTACAGTCGCAAACTACATTCCCGAACTAGCAAAAGTAAACCCCAACTTATTTAGTATCTGTATTGCTACTGTAGATGGCCAGATTTATGAAGTTGGTGATTATCAACAGCTATTTACTATCCAGTCGATTTCCAAAGTATTTGTTTATGGACAAGCTTTAGAAGATCATGGACGGGATTATGTGTTAACTAGGGTGGGAGTAGAACCGACTGGAGACGCATTTAACGCGATTATTCTTGATGAACAATCAAAGCGACCCTACAACCCGATGGTAAACGCAGGAGCTATAGCCACTACCAGTTTAATTAAAGGTAATGGAGCGACAGAACGCCTTAATCGCTTATTAGAAATGTATAGGCGTTATATTGGACGAGATGTATTTGTAGATATTTCGGTATTTACTTCCGAACGCAGTACAGGACACCGCAACCGCGCTACTGCCCATCTTATGCTAAATTTTGGCATGATTGACCAAAATATTGAAGAAGCACTAGATTTATATTTTCAACAATGTTCTGTGATGGTAAATTGTCGGGATTTAGCTGTGATGGCTGCTACTCTCGCTAATAAAGGAATTAACCCGATTACTAAAGAAAAAGCAGTAGATAGTTGTTACATCAAAGATATATTGAGTGTGATGTATACCTGTGGGATGTATAACTTTGCAGGTGAATGGGCGTATAAAGTAGGAATCCCGGCGAAAAGCGGCGTTTCTGGGGGAATTCTCGCCGTTGTTCCTGGGCAGATGGGAATTGGAGTGTTTTCACCTCTCCTAGATGGGCGTGCTAACAGCGTGCGGGGGGTGAAGGTGTGTGAGGAACTGTCTCAACGCTTGGGGTTACATTTGTTTGAGTGTGAGAACAGGGAATAGGGAATAGGGAATAGGGAATAGGGAATAGTTTTTGTAGGTTGGGTTAAGCGATAGCGCAACCCAACAAAAGCTTATAAACGTTGGGTTTCGTTCCTCAACCCAACCTACCTGATTTTATTTTTTCAGCTTAACCGACAAGTATTGAATAGGGAATAGGGAATAGTGTTAACCCCCTGACTCCTGAACTCCTGATAGCGAAGCGTGGCGAAGCCATACTCCTGAACTCCTGAACTCCTGAACTCCTGCCCCCTGACTCCTGCCTTCTGTTGCTAAATTAACAGTGGATGTTATCTACAAAAAATCAACAATGATATCTAATACTGCATCATTTCCCGATATTCAAAATCATTGGGCGCGGTTATTTATTCAGGCTTTAGCCCAACGGCGAATTTTAAATGGCTATCGTGATGGTAGTTTTCGCCCTAATAGCCCTGTTACTCGTGCTGAGTTTGCGGCGATTATAGCTTCTGTACTGACAACAACCAAAAAACGGGATTATGTACCTTTTGGAGATGTACCTGTTACACTTTGGGCTAATAGTGCAATTAGAAAAGTTTACGAAACTGGATTTTTGGTTGGCTACCCTGATCAGACTTTTCGCCCTAATGATAGTATTTCCAGGGGTGATGTTTTAGTTGCGATGGTGAATGGTTTGGGAATTGCTAGTCAAGTCCAACCTGATTTGGTGAGTAAATTAGGACAAATCTATCAAGATGCGGCAACAATTCCTAACTATGCTATCAATCAGGTGGCGATCGCCTCTAGTGTTGGTTGGGTAGTGAGTTATCCAAATATCAAATTACTCAATCCCAGGATGGCTGCGACTCGTGCTGATGTGGCTGTGATGGTATATCAGGCTTTGGTATATCTGGGAAGGGCAGAAAAAATTGCTTCTGAATATATAGTAGTAGTACCATTGTCTGGAAACCAACCCAGGACTGTGAGGGTAAGTCATAACCGGGAGTTTCGGGGTGCTTGGATCACAACTGTGTGGAATAGTGATTGGCCTTCTAAACCAGGGTTGAGTGTTGAACAGCAGAAAACGGAATTACTGCAAATTATTCAACAATTACAATCTTTAAATTTTAACGCCTTAATTTTACAGGTGCGTCCAGAAGGTGATGCTTTATATGCTTCTAGTTTAGAACCTTGGAGTGCTTGGATTACGGGAACTCAGGGAAAAGCACCAGAACCATTTTATGATCCTTTAGAATTTGCGATCGCTGAATGTCATAAACGCAATATTGAAGTTCATGCTTGGTTCAATCCTTACCGTGCCAAAACCACTACTAAAAGTGGTGCTAATGTCCGTCCCCATATAGCTATAACTAATCCTGAAGTTGTCTATCAATGGGGTAATCAATTATGGATGGACCCCGGCTCAAAAATTGTTCAAGATCGAGCTTACAATGTCATTATTGATGTTCTCAACCGTTACGATGTAGATGGGATTCATCTTGATGATTATTTTTACCCCTATCCTATATCTGGTCAATCTTTCCCTGATAATAAAACTTATGCAGCTTATCAAGCAAATGGGGGTAAACTGAGCTTAGAAGATTGGCGACGGGAAAACGTTAATCAAATGGTATTGCGTTTATCAGAAGGAATTAAAAAAACTAAATCTCATGTTAAATTTGGGATTAGTCCTTTTGGGATTTATCGCCCTGGACAACCAGCAGGAATTGTGGGTTTAGATCCCTATAATGCTCTTTATGCTGACTCTAGAAAATGGTTGCAAGAAGGTTGGATAGATTATTTAGCACCGCAACTTTATTGGCGGACTGATCAAACACAACAAAGTTATGAAGTCTTGTTGAAATGGTGGACTGAAGCTAATACCAAACAGCGACATATTTACGCCGGAAACAACATTTCCAAACTAGATGGTAAAGCTTGGAAAAATTCAGAAATTGAAAAACAAATTCTCATTTCTCGGAACTTAGCTAAAAATTTGTCCTTGGGAAATATATTTTTTAGTATGAATGCTATCAAAGAAAATCTCCAAGGTATTGCTGATCAATTTAAACAGGTTTATTATTCTCGTCCGTCCATAATTCCTACTATGTCATGGCAAAGTCAAAATCCTCCTTCTCCTCCCAAAGAAATTAAATTTGAAAATGGTAGATTAAATTGGCAAAGAGGTGATGATAAACCCGTGCGTTCTTGGACTCTTTACCGTCAAAGTGGAGATAATTGGATAATTCAGCGCATTTTGTCTGCTGGTACTACTTTTGCTACTGTACCACCGGGAACTTATGCGGTGTGTGCGGTGGATAGGTTGGGTAATGAAAGTGTGGGTGTGGTAATTACTGTAACTTAATCTGAGGAAGGCAGATGATTATGGCGATCGCACTTTGGCAATTTTGTCCAGGTGCGTTTTTTAACTTCTGTCTGAATCAGGATGTCCAGGATTTGAGGATTTACAGGATGTTGATTTTTCTGGTGATGGCGATCGCACTTTGGCAATTTTGTCCAGGTGCGTTTTTTATTGTCTGAATCAGGATGTCCAGGATTTGAGGATTTACAGGATGTTTATTCAGTATAGTTAGTCATGATAAAATGAGAAAAGGGCGGTAAAATACCGCCCAAAAATATTAATATCAAATTAATGAAAACAGATACCATATTTTACCGCTTATTTCAAGAAATACCAAGTATTTTTTTTGAACTCATAGGTGAATCTCCCGAACTAGCCGAAAATTATGAGTTTTCCTCCATTGAAGTCAAACAAACAGCTTTTAGAATAGATGGAGTCTTCTTACCTCAAGAAACTACAGAAAATCCCATCTATTTCCTAGAAGTGCAATTTCAGCCAGATGAAGACCTTTATAGCAGACTATTTTCGGAAATATTCTTATATTTACGCCAAAATAAACCCAAATGTGGATGGAAAGGAGTAGTAATATATCCTAGTCGTGCTGTAGATGAAGGTAATATTCAGGACTATGAAGAATTTTTCCTGAGTCAACGAGTGAGGGTGATTTATTTAGATGAAATTGAAGAAACAACATCATTACCCATTGGGATTGCTACAATTAAATTAATCATTACCAATGAAACACAAGCCGTCACTCAAGCTAGGGAATTAATTAATCGTACCAAACAAGAGGTTAAGTCTCAACCCAAACAACAACAAATATTAGAAATCATCGAGACAATTTTAATTTACAAATTTCCAAGAATGAAGAGGGAGGAAATAGAATCAATGTTTGGACTAAGTGATTTAAAACAAACTAGATTTTATCAAGAAGCTAAAGAAGAAGGAGAACTCAAAGCTAAATTAGAAGCTGTTCCTGGGTTGGTAGGATTAGGTTTGAGTCAAGAACAAATTGCTCAAGTTTTGAATTTAAGTATTGAGGAAGTGAAGAACATTATCGAGAAAATGTCAAGGTGATAGGTGATAGTTAATTGATGGAATTTGTCTGAATCAGGATTTTCAGGATTTTCAGGATTTTGATGTTTATGGTGATGGCGATCGCACTTTGGCAATTTTGTCCAGGTGCGTTTTTTAACTTCTGTCTGAATCAGGATGTCCAGGATTTGAGGATTTACAGGATTTTGAACTTTCCTATGTAACAGATAGTAAATTGACAAACCAATATACTTGGTGGTATAAAAGTAATAACACACAAATAGTTTTATACATTTTACACAAAATTATCTATGTTTATCATTGATGATGTTATTGGGGCGTTAGTTGAAGAAGCAGTAGGAAAAGCATTAGAGAAATTAGATCACAGTGAAACCAGATTAAAACTCTTAAATAAATTTGGCTTAAAACAGGATGTCCCCCCCAATGACTTTGATGGTGTTTATGTTTACACCTTGATTGAATATGGAGTAGGTAAACCAAAGGTTATTTTACAGTTATTGAAAGAAGCAGAAATTAAACAAGAATTTCAAACAGCATTTAGTCAAAATAAAAGTTTTAATTTCCAAAAATTAGATGATTATATTGATAGTTTTGCTATTGGTGATCAAATTAAACAAAAAAATATTGATTATCAGCGAGAAATAGCAGAATTCGCTAGATTATTTATTGAAATTGCCAAACGTGCCAGAACAGCGACAGAAATTTTACAAGATCATAAATTCGATAATTTACAACGTAGTTTAAATCAAATTCGGGAACAAGTAAACCAACTCAGTTTACCAGCAATTCAAGATCAAATTCAAAAACTTACACAAAGTTATCAACAACTTTTACCACCAGCAGAAACAATAAGAGAAACAGAATTATGTAAACAATTAAAAACCTGGTTTGAAACACTGGGGTACAAATTTGAAAAACACGAAGTTTTAGAACCAGAACATTTTGAATTGATTATTAATATTCCCAAACGGCGAGGATATGACAGAATTTTTATTCGCGGAGTGGAAGCAGAAGCAAGTATTCATGATGTCAATGCAATTAAAGAAGCTGTAGAAACTCACAAAACAGATGAAGGTTGGGTTGTTGCACCGCGCAGAGTTAGTAAATTAGCCAGAAATGAAGTTAAAGAAAATCAACAAATTTTCTGTTATACCTTTGATGAATTAATCGAAGCTGATGCGGATTTTAGTGGTTATTTCGATTGGTTAGAGAATGAAGTGAAAAGCAGAGGAATTGATAAATATTATGTTCCCTTAGCTTGTAGAAAAGAAGAAATTAACCCTAGAAATAAACAGCGAATAGGTGTGAGTCACTATGGTAAAGAAGATGGATGGATTGAACGTTATATTAATGAATGGTTATCTGATCCTGCTAAACAACATTTATCAATTTTAGGGGAATTTGGCACAGGTAAAACTTGGTTTGCTTTCCATTATGCTTGGGTAGCATTACAAAAATATCGCCAAGCAAAACAAGAAGGTGCAACTATTCCCCGGATTCCTTTATTAATTCCTTTAAGAGATTATGCTAAAGCAGTAAGTATTGAATCTCTTTTTTCTGAGTTCTTTTTCCGTAAACATGAAATTGGTTTAGCGGGATATTCTGCATTTGAACAGCTAAACCGGATGGGGAAATTATTATTAATATTTGATGGTTTTGATGAAATGGCCGCAAGGGTAGATCGTCAAGCAATGATTAATAATTTCTGGGAATTAGCACAAGTTGTAGGAACAGAAGGGACAAAAGCAATTTTAACTTGTCGTACTGAATATTTCCCAGAAGCATTGGAAGGAAGGAGACTTTTAAGCGCGGAATTACAAGCATCTACTAAAAAATTAACTGGAGAAACACCCCAATTTGAAGTTTTAGAATTAGAAAAATTTGATGATGAACAAATTCAACAAGTTCTTAGTTTTAAAGCTCAACCAGAAACCGTTGAAGCTGTAATTAATAATGAAAAATTATTAGACTTGGCACGTCGTCCGGTGATGATTGATTTAATTATGGAAGCATTACCGGATATTGAAGCTGGTAAACCTGTGGATATTTCCCGTGTTTATCTTTATGCGGTGCGTCAGAAAATGGCACGGGATATTAAAGCTGACCGCACTTTTACCTCAATGGCAGATAAATTATATTTCCTGTGTGAATTATCTTGGGAAATGCTGTCAAATGATAAAATGACTCTGAATTATAAAGAATTTCCCGATTTAATTCGGAATTATTTTGGCGAAAAAGTCCAAGAACAAAAAGATTTAGATCATTGGCATTATGACATGATGGGGCAAACCATGTTAATTAGAAATGCTGATGGTGACTATTATCCTGCCCATCGGTCATTATTAGAGTTTTTTGTTGCTTATAAATTGGGACGAGAATTAGGAATTTTAGCAGATGATTTTCAGGGATTGGTAGAATTTCTGCCTTATGATCAGGGAACAACTGATTTAACACAAACTTTTGGTAAAACTCTCTTATCTAAAGCCGTGTTAGATTTGATGTCTCCTATGTTATCGGATTCTGCTAATCAACGTTTATTAGAAGTGGTTAAATCTACGAAAGGTAAAACCGAGGAAGAAGTTGGTTATTTGGGCAGTAATGGAGTGCAATTACTAATTAAAGGTGATAGGTTTGCATTAGCAAAACAAGATTTGAGTGAAACAGTTATACATGGTGTGAATTTTAGTTTAGCTAGTTTGTATAAGGTTGATATAACTGGTACAAATTTAAGAGATGCTTGTTTTGCAAAGGCATTAGGATCAGTTTATTCTGTTGCTTTCAGTTCAGATGGAAAATACCTTGTTACTGGAGATGTTGATGGTAGAGTCCAAATTTGGAATCCTTTAACAGGACAGGAACTATTATTACTTTTTGGTCATAGCAATATTATTAGAACAGTTGTCTGGAGTGCAGATGGAAAAACCTTGGCTAGTGGTAGTGATGATCAAACGGTAAAACTGTGGGATGTGCAGTCTGGGAACTGTGTGCGGACTTTACAGGGTCATAATAGTTGGGTTTGGTCAGTAGCTTGGAGTGCAGATGGAAAAACCTTGGCTAGTGCTAGTCATGATCAAACGCTGAAACTGTGGGATGTGCAGTCTGGAGACTGTGTACGGATTTTACAGGGTCATAGCAATATTATTAGAACAGTTGTCTGGAGTGCAGATGGAAAAACCTTGGTTAGTGGTAGTGAAGATCAAACGGTGAAATTGTGGGATGTGCAGTCTGGGGACTGTGTGCGGACTTTACAGGGTCACAGCAGTTGGGTGAGGTCAGTAGCTTGGAGTCCAGATGGAAAAACCTTGGCTAGTGGTAGTCATGATCAAACGGTGAAACTATGGGATGTGCAGTCTGGGGACTGTGTGCGGACTTTACAGGGTCATAGCTATTCTGTTAGTTCAGTGGTCTGGAGTAGAGATGGAAAAACCTTGGCTAGTGGTAGTGCTGATAAAACGGTAAAACTGTGGGATGTGCAGACAGGAGACTGTGTGCGGACTTTACAGGGTCATAGCAGTTGGGTTTGGTCAGTAGTCTGGAGTGCAGATGGTCAAACTTTAGCCAGTGGTAGTGAAGATCAAACGGTAAAACTGTGGGATGTGCAGTCTGGGGACTGTGTGCGGACTTTACAGGGTCATAGCAGTTGGGTGAGGTCAGTAGCTTGGAGTCCAGATGGAAAAACCTTGGCTAGTGCTAGTCATGATCAAACGCTGAAACTGTGGGATGTGCAGTCTGGAGACTGTGTGCGGACTTTACAGGGTCATAGCAGTTGGGTGAGGTCAGTAGCTTGGAGTCCAGATGGAAAAACCTTGGCTAGTGCTAGTCATGATCAAACGCTGAAACTGTGGGATGTGCAGTCTGGAGACTGTATGCGGACTTTACAAGGTCATAGCTATTCTGTTAGTTCAGTAGTCTGGAGTGCAGATGGTCAAACTTTAGCCAGTGGTAGTGAAGATCAAACGGTAAAACTGTGGGATGTGCAGTCTGGGGACTGTGTGCGGACTTTACAGGGTCATAGCAGTTGGGTGAGGTCAGTAGCTTGGAGTCCAGATGGAAAAACCTTGGCTAGTGCTAGTCAGGATCAAACGGTAAAACTGTGGGATGTGCAGTCTGGGGAATGTGTGCGGACTTTACAGGGTCATAACAGTTGGGTTTGGTCAGTAGCTTGGAGTCCAGATGGAAAAACCTTGGCTAGTGGTAGTGATGATCAAATGGTGAAACTGTGGGATGTACAGTCTGGGGAATGTGTGCAGACCTTACAGGGTCATAGCAGTTGGGTAAGGTCAGTGGTCTGGAGTCCAAATGGTCAAACCTTAGCTACCAGTAGTGCTGATAATACCGTGAAACTGTGGGATGTGCAGTCTGGGAACTGTATGCTGACTTTACAAGGTCATAGCAGTTGGGTGTGGTCAGTAGCCTGGAGTGGAGATGGTCTGACCTTGGCTAGTGGTAGTGTTGATAATACGGTGAAACTGTGGGATGTCCAGTCTGGGAAATGTATCGCTACCTTTGACCATAGGTTATATGCAGGGTTGAAAATCAAGGGGGTGAAGGGGTTAAGCCGGGCGGAAATATTAACTTTGAAAGCATTGGGCGCGGTAGAGTAGGATGACAGTACACAAAGGTGAAAACTCATTAAATATCCCCAACTACTTTTATTACCCTTTTCATTTACTACCAACATTATCTTACAAATCAGGGATCTGAATATCATCCTGTAAATCCTTAAATCCTGGTTATCCTGATTCTGACAAATAAAATTCCTAAATTTTTAGTAATTGATAATGAAACAAAGACTAGATACACTATTAGTAGATTTGGGTTTATCTCCTTCCCGTCAACAAGCACAAAGACTAATTCAAGCCGGCGAAGTTATGGTAAATCAAACAGTAATTGATAAACCAGGAACAGAAGTAGATACAACCGCAGAAATTCAAGTTAAAGAACGTCCACCTTTTGTTTCTCGCGGTGGTGAAAAACTTGCAAAAGCATTAAAAATATTTGGTATTTCTGCAAATCAAAGAATCTGTTTAGATGGGGGAATTTCCACTGGTGGTTTTACAGATTGTTTATTACAAAATGGTGCAGAAAAGGTTTATGGAATTGATGTAGGATATGGACAAGTTGACTGGAAAATTAGAAATGATGAACGAGTAATTTTAAAAGAACGTACCAATTTACGGGAATTACAACCAGAACAATTATATATAGATAATGCCCCATTTCCAGATTTAGCAGTTGTAGATGTTTCCTTTATTTCTTTAACCAAAGTTTTACCAGCAATTTGGCGTTTAACCCAAGCACCAAGGGAAGCAGTTTTATTAGTTAAACCACAGTTTGAAGTTGGTAAAAATCGTGTGGGTAAAAAAGGAGTAGTCCGTGATTCTAAAGATCATGCAGATGCAATATTCCAAGTTTTAAAAACAGCGTTAGAATTAGGATGGCAATATCAGGGTTTGACTTTTTCTCCCATTACTGGACC
Organism: Sphaerospermopsis torques-reginae ITEP-024; assembly: GCF_019598945.1. Taxonomy (NCBI): domain Bacteria; kingdom Bacillati; phylum Cyanobacteriota; class Cyanophyceae; order Nostocales; family Aphanizomenonaceae; genus Sphaerospermopsis; species Sphaerospermopsis torques-reginae. The sequence goes on from NZ_CP080598.1 coordinate 2,088,066, forward strand.
TGCGGGAAATATTGAATATTTGTTATGGTTAGGAATGGAAAGTGAAACATCAGCACTGGAGTTAATAACTATTCAAGAAATTACTAAAAATGCTGTACAGGAGTTGACAAAAAATGAACAGTAATTATCAATTGTGGTTAGATGCAACCATTGAAAATTTAAAACATCGTGATTTTGATAACTTAGATATTGATTTATTAATAGAAGAAATTGAAGAAATGGGTGGCAGTTTAAAAGATGCTTTAGAAAATAATCTCATTGTGATTTTAGCCCATCTTTTAAAATGGAAATATCAACCGGAAAAACGTTCTGGAAGTTGGCGAGGAAGTATCAAAGAACATCGCCGCAGAGTTAATAAATCTATACAAAAACATCCCAGTTTAAAAAATTACTATGATAATATTTTTGGAGAAAGTTACTATCCTGCGGTAGATTGGGCAATAGAAGAAACAGGATTATCACCGGATATTTTCCCAGAGAAATGTCCTTTTACTTCTGAAGAAGTCTTAGACAATGACTTCTTACCAAATCCTTAATCATGCTCGTAATTGCGCTTCAGCGCAAAAATACCAACAACATCACCAAAAAATCATCCATAACCAACCCATAGAGTTAAAATAGGGAAATTGTCAAAATATAGAAAATCAAATGTTTTGGGCTGATAAAATCGCTGCTGATGCACAAGGTTTCCAGGTAGTTAATGATTCTAAAACTCCTTCAGGACGGGTCCACGTCGGATCATTGCGGGGTGTGGTTATCCATGATGTTATTTACCGTGCCTTGAAACACGCAGGTAAGCCCGTAAAATTCATGTACGGTGTGGATGACTACGATGCACTAGATACCGTTCCCAAATATTTAGACAAGGCAAAATTTAAGCCTTATTTGGGTTTTCCTCTGTGTAATGTACCTTCTCCTGGTGAGGGTGCGAGTGATTATGCTAAATATTTCATTGGCGAATTTTTTGAAATTTTCGAGTATTTAGGAATTAAACCAGAAACTTATTTTTTACGTGATTTATATCGTTCTGGTAAACTTAATTCCCACATTGACACTTTCTTAAAAAATGCTCACTTGGTAAGAGAAGCATATAAAGAAGTGAGTAAAGGCGATCGCCCAAATAACTGGTATCCTTTTCAAGTTATTTGTGAAAATTGCGGGAAAATCGCCACAACTGTAACTACAGATTATAACGGTTCAGAAGTTTTTTACACTTGTAAAGAAGATGCAACTAATTATGTAAAAGGTTGTGGTCATTCTGGTTGGGTTTCTCCTTTTAATGGTAATGGGAAATTACCTTGGAAAGTAGAATGGGTTGCAAAATGGGATGTTTTAGGTGTAACCATTGAAATGGCAGGAAAAGACCACTCGCAAAAAGGTGGTTCTAGGGATGTAGCGAATGCAATTTCTCGCAAAGTTTTAGATAAACAACCGCCTTTTCATTCACCTTATGAATTTATTCTTGTGAATGGTACAAAAATGAGTTCATCTAAAGGTGTGGGTTCAAGTGCGCGGGAAATTGCTGATTTATTACCACCTGAGTTATTACGGTTTTTAATGTTAAGAACTCAGCCAAAAACTGTAATTAATTTCTCTCCCAACTATGAAACAGTTACTCGGTTATTTAGGGATTATGATACTTTAATTAGTAAGTATCAAGATAATTCTGAATTGACTGAAGAATTAATGTCTTTATTTTATGCCCAGTTGGGTGAGGAAATTAAACCTTTCCAACCTTTTGATTACAGTACCTTAATTTCCCTGCTGCAAGTTCCCCGTTTAAATATTCAGGATGAGGTTGTACAAAGAACTGCAAATCCTTTAACTGAATATGATCAATTTATTGTCAATCAAAGAATTAATTCTGCTCAAAAGTGGTTGCAAGACTACGCGGATGAGGAAGAAAAGTTAGTTTTGTATTTGGAACAAGTTCCCGAAAAAGCTAATACTTTAACTGAAGAACAGGTTAGTTATGTACAGAAGTTAGCGGAGAATTTAGAAAATGCTGCTAACTGGGAAGCGGAAGCATTGCAAACTGTGATTTTTACAACTACTAAGGAATTACAAATTCCCCCAGCGAATGCTTTTAAAGCTTTATATTTGGCGTTTTTAAATAAAGAACGTGGTCCAAAAGCTGGTGGTTTGTTCTCTTATTTAGAGAAGTCTTTTGTAATTTCTAGGTTGCAAGAAGTTGTGAATTTGAATCAGTCAAAAGCTGAAGTTTAACTACTTGTTAACTACTTGTTCCCTGTCTCTGACAGGGAATACATTTAATGAGTCTCTGACTCATATTAATACTAGCAGAAGGCAGAGCGTTCTTGATTGCATTCCCAGTTGGGAACTGGGAACGAGAAACGAGAAATTTAAGATTTGATATTTGTTAAGAGTATGGATTTTGAATGGGATACAAATAAAGCATCTGCTAATATAAAAAAACATGGAGTATCTTTTGCTGAAGCAACTACAGTTTTTGGCGATCCTTTATCCACAACATTTCTTGATCCAGATCACTCAATTAATGAAAGTCGTTATATTACAATTGGTTTATCCAGTAGCGGAAAATTGCTGATAATTTCTCATACAGATAAAGGAAACAGTATTAGAATTATTAGTGCAAGAGAAGCAACACGCAGAGAAAGGAGGTTTTATGAATCAGGAGAATAAACCAGAAAATGATGAACTGCGTCCAGAATATGACTTTACTCAACTAGAGGGAGGTGTCAGAGGTAAATATGTGGAACGTTATAAACAAGGAACTAATTTAGTTTTATTAGCACCTGATGTTGCTCAAGCTTTCCCCACAGCAGAAGCAGTCAATGAGGCGTTAAGATTATTAATTAGGTTGGCTAAATCTCAAGTAGAAAATGTTGAGAATATTTAAGCTATAGCATTTACGCTATGGCAAGTGACAGCCTTTTCTTGTTCCCTGTCTCTGACAGGAAATACGTTTTTTGATTCTCCTACTCTCTTTTAATATTAGCAGAAGTCAGAGACTTCTTAATTGCATTCCCAGGTAGAACCTGGGAACGAGGAAAGGGGGGCTAATATTGTTATTAAGTTAAAACCAAATTATCTCGATGAATGACGGTTTCTGCACCTGCATAACCTAAAATTCCTTCAATATCCCGTGAATGACAACCACGAATTTTTTGTAATTCTTCGCTGTTATAATTCACTAAACCCCTAGCAATTTCATTACCGTTAATATCACATATCTGCACTGCTTCTTGATGATCAAATTCTCCTTCTACGGTTTTAATTCCTGCTGCTAATAAAGATTTTCCTGCTTGCAAAATAGCTGTAATTGCACCATCATCTAAATATAATTTACCTGCGGGTACTAAACCGTAAGCTATCCAGCGTTTTCTCGCTGATGTGGGTTCTGGTTGGGGTGCAAAGTGTGTTCCGATGAGTTCCCCGTTGATGATTTTTTCAATGTTGTGGGGAAAACGTCCTTGAGTGATGACGGTTCGCACTCCCGCAGCGATCGCAATTCTCGCTGCTGATATTTTTGTTACCATTCCCCCAGTTCCCCACTGTGAACCCTGTCCCCCAGTTTTTATCTGTAATTCTGCCAATTCCTTCATATTACTAATTAAAGAAATGGGTTTAGCCTCGGGGACTGTCCGGGGATCTGCTGAATATAATCTATCAACGTCTGTCAGTAAAAATAACCAATCTGCCTCAACTAAGCTGGCTACTAAGGCCGAAAGGGTGTCATTATCACCAAATTTTAATTCTTCTATGGCTACGGTATCATTTTCATTGACTATGGGAATTACTCCCAGTCCTAGCAATTCCTGAAAAGTATTATAAACGTTAAGATAGCGGCTACGTTGTACTAAGTCTGCTCTCGTTAATAATACTTGGGCTATTGGTTGTTGTAATGTAGTAAACAAATCGTCATAAATACGCATTAAGCGACCTTGCCCAACTGCTGCTACTGCTTGTTTGAGGGCGATCGCCTTGGGACGTTCTGTTAAACCCAGACGCGCACAACCAACACCTACCGCACCAGAGGACACTAAAATCACATTATGCCCCTGCTGTCTTAAATTACACAGGGTTTCCGTTAAGGTGGCAATGGTGGAAAGTGCTAACTGTCCTGTTTCTGGTTGTGTCAGGCTAGAAGTACCGATTTTAACAACAATTGTTTTAGGCATGGGGCATTAGTCATTTATTTTTCCACTATCAACTATCAACTATCAACTATCAACACATAAAAAATTGTACAGCGCCAATCCCTCTATCGTGAAGGCTGACGCTGTAAGAATTTAAAGTTATTTGTAATCGGCTAGGGTCTTTATTTGCTTGACCCCATGTTATTAATACCTATAATCTCCGATTTTTTGGAAAATTAAGGATTTCTTTAGTATTTCTTTAGATTTACTTTTTTATTGATTTATCAATCTTTGTTAATTTTTGTGTATTTGGGAGAAATAGAAGCGCCAAGTATTTCTGATACCCAAACTTCAAAGTTGCGAATGGGATGGGAACGGAGAACAGTATCAGCGTGAACAATAGGTTCAACTAAAATCGTAAACATTCCTAAGCGATTACCTGCTATGACATCAGTAAATAGGCGATCGCCTACCATACCTACTTGATGTACAGGTAAATTCATTCCTTGTAATGCGGCTCTAATTTTACGACGTGAGGGTTTAGCCGCACCCAGGTAATAGGGTATATTCAGAGAACGGGCAATACTACCAATTCGGGATTCACTGAGATTATTGCTCACTAACCAAAGAGCCACATAATCACGCATTTCTGCTACCCATTGTTCTAGTTCCGGGGAAGCGGCGCTGGCAGTAATGGGTACTAGAGTATCATCAACATCCAAAACCAGCCCTTTGAGTCCATATTGTTGGATGATATCTGGCGTGAGTTGCAAAACTGAACCTTCTAAAATCAAATCTGGTTGTAAAATATTGTTCCAAGTCTTCATAATTCGTAATTCATACATGAGGTGACAGGTGACAGTAATAAGGGAACAGGTGACAGGTGACAGTAATAAGGGAACAGGTGACAGGTGACAGTAATAAGGGAACAGGGAGCAAGGGGGAAATTCTTCTCCCCTGCACCCTGTCCCCTGCTTCTTCTGCCTCCTGAACTCCTGACTCCTGTAATAAAATTCCATTGCCAATCAAAATTAGACTAGCAATGGAAACATTAAATTTCAGTTGTCAATTATTCAACCTGATCAAATAGATGTTCTTCTAAAAGCGGTTGAACTTTACGAAATTCTTCAGGAGATAGTAATTCTGGCTTACCTGACTTGGTGATGCGGGCAAAAAATAGCAGGGGATCAAGGGGCGTATAAACAGCATACTCCTGATCTTGATGATAGAAACTAGCCAGTAGCTGTAGTTGTTCCGGTTCTAAATCTGTTCCTTCATCTTCGATTTCTAAGGTGAAGATTTCTGATTCTTCTACTGGTGGTAATTCACCCACTACAGTCAAAGCATAAGCAGTATTTTTAATAGTCAGATTTTGCTCAGAGAGAACTGCTTGAGCGGTACTAAAAATCTCATCAATTAAATCGTCATCTTCTACTAAAATTGCTTCTTCTTCTTCACCATCACCTTGCCAAGCAAAAATTTCTATGGGTGAGTCAACAGGTAGAAGTAAAACATATTCTTGTCCATCTACTGACAGGGAATGCTCAACATAACATTCGAGCGATCGCCCGTTTTCGTCTGTCAAAGTGATAGCAGCAGCATCAGCACGATCATTTTCTTCAGAAAATTCAGATGAATACATACTCACATTATCTAAATTTATCAATACTCAAAACTATGAAATTCATTTAACTGTTTTATGACAGTCAATGTCAACCAAAAAGCTGAATATACAGTTGAGTAATATTTTTCAGAATATCATGTTCAAAGGTATTAATCATCAACAAATGCTGCCGATCTGTTGGAGTTACTGCGTCTAGCATCCAGCCACTGTTGTAAAATTAAAGCTGCGGCTTTCCGGTCAATCAAACCCTTATGACGTGATGGTGAGCGATTTTCTGCAATCAGCATTTGTTCCGCTTGAAAAGAAGTTAATCGCTCATCCACATATTCCACAGGTAGTTGCACAGCTTTAGCCAACCTCTTAGCAAATTTCTGGACTTGTCGAGCTTGAAACCCCAAAGAGCCATCCATTGAATAAGGTAAACCAACTACCAGAACTTGTACTTGGCGATCATTCAATATCTGTTGTATTTGCTCCACATCATCTTGAAAGGATCGGCGCTCAATCGTAGTGATACCTGTGGCAATCAAACCAGTACCATCGCATCCTGCTAAACCGATGCGTTTGCTACCGACATCCAGCCCCAAGGCGGATATAAAAGATTTTGATTGCTGCTCAAATATCACTCTAATTGTTCTCCTGGTGTGCCTCTGATGATTCAGATTGGCGAGATGTATCCATATTATGAAATTGTTGACTACCAAAAGCAACAGTTTCTGACTTATTTGCTGCTGTTCGCTCTGAGGCAGGTTGTGGTTTAGGAACCCATGACATACCGCCGGGTATGGGTTTACGTGCTGGTTGTAGTCCTTGCAGCACTTCTGTCCACTGAATCCCTTCCAAAGAAACGAATTTGGATTCGCGGATTTTATGCCAAACTGAACGCGACATAATCAAAGTATGTTCAATGCGTTTAGCACCAATTCTTTCTAAATATTCTTCTCGTTCTGGCTGATAATCAGATGAAGCTAGTTGTAAACCTTGTTGGGGAAAATCTTGAGCAATGCGAGCTAATTGAGACAATAATTCTGGATACAACCAAGTATAAGCCGGGTGAACCGTCAAACTCGCTACATGAGGATTTTCGCCTTTCCGGTCAAGTTGTACCTGAAAATAGCCAATGGCTGCTTTGCGTTGGGGTTCAAACACATAACCGCTGACAACTTCTGTTTTTGTCACCCATTGCTTCACTGCATCTGAGAGAACACCAAATAAACTGGTTTTAAAATCATGGGTATGGCGATCAAAAACCTGACGTACCAAAGGCGGCATAGATGCTGTATCTAATTGATATAGCAATGGTGCATCAGCATTACTCACGGGTAAGAGGTTGGGTAAGTCAGGTTCTGTTTGTGCTAATTCTCGCAGTAACTCTGGGCTAATTTCCCAGTAAGTCATTTCTGCCAACCGCTGAAATCCATTTTGTCGATATAGTGCTAGAGCATCAACGTCATTGACATTAATTTCTAGTAGCCAGGTACGAGCTTCTAAAATTGACTCAAAGCAATGCCGTAGCAGTTGTGAACCTACACCCAGCTTGTCAGCAGTACGGTCTAACATTACCCTGTCAATTCGCCAAGTGCTGCGGGTACGGTTAAATGGTGACACTTGAATCATCCCCAGCAGCATCCGTCCTTGCTCTGCTACAAATCCGCAGAAGCGATACTGTAACGGGTTTGGAAACCAACTCAAAAACTTGAGTAACCCAAACCAGTGACGCAGCCATTGCATAGTGAAAAAGCTGCCCTTGGGAGAAAGGTCTGTAAAGGAATCTTGTGTTAGACGTTCAATACCGTCTAGATCCCGATATTGAACAGGACGAATTACGAGGCTGAGATTTCGAGGAAGTAGTGAATTCATTTTGATTCAAGCCGCCATTTAGCCTTTACTAATTGCGATGGGTCAGGTACTGCTGCAATAATAATCTTAACGGCTTTTCACTCTGAAGTTATTGTTCCAAAAGAGTGATTTTATTAACTAAATACCGAAAAAAGAATAAAAAGCAGAAATTGTGATTACACCGTTGGCGTAGACACAATCATATCTGCTTCTATTGTATAAGTTTTTCTGAAAATTCTCTATAATGCTCAGGTTTTATAAACCTTGTCTAGAGGCCAGCTTTTCAAAGTAAGCTTGAGTTTGATGAAGTAGCTGCTGGCGACTATCTTCTTGTGTGTGTTTTAGTGATGGAACCAAGTTGCGAGCTTGGAGTGTCATGTGCAACTGTAGATGTGCCACATATTCACTGATATCTTGGTTTTCTACAACTGCGCCCGTTAATACATTTGATTCCATTGCCACTGTGTTCTCCTTTATCAATGTTGTGCGGTTGTATGACTTGATCACATGATCAAAATATCATATTTGTTTTACTTAGCTTATTGATTTGCAACGAACTGTAATAGTTAGGTATTGGGGACTGGGGACTGGGACAAGATTTTAGATTTTAGATTTTAGATTAGAGTTCATGAAATACAATCCAAAATCCAAAATCCAAAATTGTATCACCTATTACCATTTCTCTACCCAATAGATAATTTCTGAGGCTGAACTATCAATAGCGACTCCATAACTATGACCATGATTCCATTTAAACCCTGGTTTACCTTGGTCTTGTGCCTTGAATACCAAGATTTGATATGTACTGGGAAAGGCTAAATTATCAGATTTACCAGTATAAAAAAATGTTGTGGGTACACCTTGATATTGTCTGATATGGTCGTTTGTATCACCCCCCCAATATTTATGCCCTGCAATTTTACTGTAGTGGGAAAGTGATTTTTGAATTTGTTCAGGAGGTCGTTTTAAACGGATTTGAAAAAAATTACTTCCTTGCTTCCAGCCTGGAGAGTAAGCTAGGGATATGAACTGATCACTAGGAGCAATCTCTATGGGGAAATGTTTGATTTGGTTAATATCAGACCATTTGTGATTGCGAATTTCTGAATAGCGTGATACATCAGTAATTATCTGTGCTGTTGCCGTATTGTTGACAGTTTTTGTGAAGAGAAAACTTCCCGCAATTACACTATAACTACCCACAGATAATAAACCTATTGTAGCGATTTTGACTAATAAAGATTGCTGCATTTAGTTGAGTGAATTTAGCTGGTAGATTAATATCCCAACTCATCAAACAACCGTCATGATAATTTTTAATCTATCACCAGAAATATTAATTGTCAGCAGTCAGAAGTCAGGAGTTATTAGTCATTTAGGACTCCTATTTAAAATGGGTAATGGGGACTGGGGACTGGGTAATAGGTAAAAACTAAATTCTTCCTATTCCCTATCCCTTTTTAAAATGAACCAACCATTATTCCTACTAAAATCAAAAATCCAATCCAGACATTTTGACGGAACATTTCTCCATAAGCAGGGTTAGGTAGTTCGGGGTTTCTTAAACGGATAAATTGCCAAACCCAACCACCAGATGCAATGATTAAGCTGATCCAGAAAAATCCATTCAGGTTAACCAAGAAACCCTCTCCAGCTAAGAGAATGATCGTACCAGCGAAGAAAATACCAATAGCAGTAGGAGCATATTTACCAAAAAAGAGGGCGCTGGAATTAACACCAATGCGCTGATCATCTTGGCGATCGCTCATGGCATAAATGGTATCAAATCCCAATGTCCAAAGCACAGTTGCACCCCAAAGTAACCAAGTAGGTGCAGAAATGTTTTGTGTAACTGCACTCCAACTAATCAAAACTGCAAAACCCCAAGCGATAGAAAGCACTAACTGAGGTACAGGAAATACTCGTTTTGCACCAGGATAAAGTAAAATTACGGGTACTGTTGCTACAGACAACCAGAAGCTTAAAGGGTTAAGATAGAAAGCGAGAACTGCGGCACAAGCCAGGGCAACTATCCCTACAGCTATACCCACTTTGATGGATAGGGCGCGGGAAGCCAAAGGGCGATCGCGTGTTCTCTCGACTTGCGGATCTATGTCTCGATCCCATAAATCATTGACTACACAACCTGCGGCGCTGGTGGCCAAAGTACCTAATATAATTACTCCTACCAGGGGTAAAGGTGGTTTACCAGCAGCTGCCAAAAACACAGCCCATAATGCAGGAATCATCAAAATTAACCTACCTTCTGGTTTATGCCACCGTAACAGCCGAATAATGACTAGCCATAATGGTTCTTGGTTGCTTTCTGGTGTTGTTAGCATATTCTTTCAATTTACATATTTTCACATCTATAGAATATCGTTATTTGATAACTATAAAGACAGGGAGCATCCAAATTTGGGAAAAACACAGCATTGATGTCAAAACATGATTTAATTCTCTTGACTTTATTCTCTTTACTTTGCGTCTGTGCGATTTATTTTTTGATGATCCTGACACATTTACTAAGGTTACAGCTTGGGATACAAATTCATTACTTTAATTGTGTGTAATTTCACCAAACAATTAACCTGAAAACTCTATATATTTACAATACAGTAGATAGCAGATCAATCAGGTACAGAATCTAATTTGAAACCTAGACAGAAACAGAGTTTTACTTCTGACTCCTGACTCCTGCCGTGTTGTCAGTAACAAGTATTTAGTGCAGATTAAATCGGCACACCAGCTTTGAACCTCCATTGTTAAGAGTTACATCCTGAAAGAAAAATACTTAAGCAACATAGAACATATCTGAATAATGAATGATATAATACTTAGGAATCAATTAAGTAAAACGGATGCCTAAATACACATCACCAAAAGAAACGGCAGAACATTTTGGTGTCAGTCTCCATACTTGAAGACGATGGGAAAAGAGTAAACAAATACAAGCAATTAGGACACCATCAGGACAGCCAAGATATGATATTCCATCATACACAGGAGATTGGTGGTGGTGACATGGGGAGAATTACTCGTTTATGTCATCACTTAGATAATTTGATAAGTCATTGTACTCAGGTAAATGCTCAACGTCGCCGTGGGATGAGAAAAGCGGCAAATCGGATGCGAGAACGAATCCAAAACTTGATTGATGAAGTCCAGAAAAAATCAGCTAACTATCTCACCAGTAATTACAGATTAATCTTTTTACCTAGATTTGAGACATCCCAAATGGTAGCCAAAACTAGGAGAAAAATTAAATCTAAAACAGTGAGAAGTATGTTGACCTGGGCGCACTATAGATTCAAGTTAATTATTAAACATCAAGCATTAAAGCGTGGTTGCGTAATACTTGATGTTAGTGAAGCCCATACATCTAAAACTTGTGGTGTATGTGGACATCAGCACTCTAAATTAGGCGGCTCTAAGGTGCATCAATGCCCGAATTGTGGAGCGCAAACACCAAGAGATGCTAACGGCGCACGTAATATTATGTTGCGTGCTTTGAGGGATTCCTCCTTTACTGTCAGTAATGATGGTATTGCTATCGTTACAGTTCGAGCTTTGTCAATCAATGCTCAGAAATGTTCAGCGTAAATGAATCAGAGAAACTTAAATGGTGAATGTAGTTTCTGCGAACTGGGAGAATATGGCAACTCCACCAGTGAAGCAAAACCGGATGATTGCGGCCATTGATATCGGCACTAATTCTTTGCACATGGTAATAGTCAGGATTGAACCGACACTACCAGCTTTTACAATGATTGCCAAAGAAAAAGAAACAGTGAGATTAGGCGATCGCAATTTAGAAACGGGAGAATTAAAACCAGAAGTGATCAAAAAAGCGATCGCTTGTTTAGGACGTTTCCAAGCACTAGCCAAAAGTCTCGAAGCAGAAAGCATTATTGCCGTTGCTACTAGCGCCGTCCGTGAAGCACCTAATGGTAGAGAATTTCTACACCAAGTAGAAACCGAATTAGGTTTAAGTGTAGACTTAATTTCTGGTCAGGAAGAAGCGCGACGCATTTATTTAGGTGTGCTTTCTGGCATGGAATTTAATCACCAACCACATATAATTATTGATATTGGTGGTGGTTCTACAGAAATCATTTTAGGCGACTCGGAAGAACCCCACAGTCTCACCAGTACAAAAGTTGGTGCAGTGCGACTCACTGGGGAGTTTATCACCACTGATCCCATCAATGATACTGAGTTTCAATATTTGCAAGCATACGCACGGGGAATGTTAGAACGTTCTGTAGAAGACGTACTTTCTAAACTCCAACCTGGTGAAATTCCCAAGTTAGTAGGAACATCCGGCACAATTGAAACTATAGCCATGATTAATGCTAGGGAAAAGATGGGTGTAATACCTTCTACCCTCAACGGTTATCAATTTAGCTTTGAGGACTTGCGGACTTGGGTAACGCGCTTGCGACGCATGAATAGCGTAGAACGGGCAGCCATTTCAGGAATGCCAGAAAGACGGTCAGAAGTAATACTTTCTGGGGCAGTAATATTACAGGAAGCCATGACGCTGTTGGGTGTAGACTCAGTGACACTGTGTGAACGTTCCCTGCGGGAAGGTGTGATAGTAGATTGGATGCTGACACATGGTTTAATAGCAGATAAACTGCGCTATCAAGGTTCAGTTCGAGAACGCAATGTTCTGAAAATTGCCAAAAAATACCAAGTTAACCTAGAACATAGCGATCGCGTTGCTAAATTTGCATTAAGTTTATTTGATCAAACTCAGGGAAAACTACATCCTTGGGGTAAAGACGAAAGACAATTACTTTGGGCTGCTGCAATTTTACACAATTGTGGTCACTACATCAGCCATTCTGCACACCACAAACATTCATACTACCTAATTAGAAATGGTGAATTACTTGGTTATAACGAAACCGATATCGAAATCATTGCTAATTTAGCCCGTTATCACCGCAAATCACCACCCAAGAAAAAGCACGAAAATTACCGGAATTTATTGCATAAAGAACATAAACAAATGATATGTCAACTGAGTGCAATTTTAAGATTAGCAGTGGCTTTAGATAGAAGACAAATCGGCGCAGTATCTCATGTACAGTGTGAATATTTGCCTCATGCAAATCAACTGAAAATGTTAATATTTCCCTCTGACTTAGGTGATAATTGTGCTTTAGAATTGTGGAATTTAGATTACAAAAAAGGAGTTTTTGAACAAGAATTTAGTGTAAAACTAATAGCTAATTTAGTCAATACTAATGTTAAGTTTCCTTAGTTTTTAGGGAACACGGAATAAGGAACAGGGGGAGATGAGGAAATGGGGAGAAATATTTACCTTATGCCTTATGCCTCCTGACTTATGCCTCCTGACTCCTATTTCTAACTAGCAACTCAGATTATTAATTATGAATGATCAATTCTCTCGCATGAATGCGGTACAATCACCAATTATTCCCGTAGTTGGTGAATTAATCAAAAATTCTCCCGGTACAATTTCTTTAGGACAGGGTGTAGTTTACTATAGTCCACCACCAGAAGCAATAGAACTCTTACCAAAATTCCTCAACGATGCCACAAATCATCTCTACAAAGCCGTTACAGGAATACCCGAATTAATTACAGCATTAACAACCAAATTATCAACATTTAACGGCATTGAAATTAACAATCAAAATTGTATTGTTGTCACAGCCGGTAGTAATATGGGCTTTATGAACGCCATTTTAGCCATTACTTCCCCAGGTGACGAAATTATCTTAAATACACCTTATTATTTCAATCATGAAATGGCAATTACAATGGCGGGTTGTCATCCAATTTTAGTGGCAACAGACGAAAATTATCAATTAATTCCTGAAAATATAGCCAAAGCAATTACACCCAAAACCCGCGCCATTGTCACAATTTCCCCTAATAATCCCACAGGTGTAGTATATTCAGAAGCAGCATTAAAACAAGTTAATCAAATTTGTCGGGAACGGGGTATTTATCATATTAGTGATGAAGCCTATGAATATTTTACCTATGAGGGAATAAAACATATTTCCCCTGGTGCATTTGCGGGAAGTAATGAATATACAATTTCCCTTTATAGCCTTTCCAAAGCTTATGGTTTTGCAAGTTGGCGTATTGGCTATATGGTAATTCCCCAACATCTATTAAATGCAGTCAAAAAAGTCCAAGATACAATTTTAATTTGTCCTCCCGTCGTTTCCCAGTATGCAGCATTAGGGGCATTACAAGCAAAAGAAGATTATTTAAAAGATCATATTCAAACAATTGCCCAAACACGGGAAATAGTAATTAATGCACTTAATGAATTACAAGGTTTATGTACCATCACACCTGCAAATGGGGCTTTCTACTTTTTCTTAAAAGTACATACTCAAATAGATGCCTTAGAATTAGTAAAAAGATTAATTCAAGAACATAAAGTAGCAGTCATACCGGGTACAACCTTCGGGATAGAAGACGGTTGTTATTTGCGCGTTGCTTATGGTGCATTAAAACAAGAAACAGCAAAAGCAGGAATAGAAAGATTAGTAAAAGGATTACAAATTATTTTATCATAACCACAGATGGATGAAGATGCACATCCAGATCATCTGTGTTCATCTGCGTTTTCACATATAAACTTACAAACTCAAGTTACAAACTCAAGTTACAAACTCAAGTTACAAACTCAAGCCATGCCAATTATTAACAAAACACTAGAAATTACCACCCAACCAGGAATAAATATTCATAATATAACCCCACAAATTCAAGAATTTATTGATTCAACAAACATCAAAAATGGTCAAGTATTAGTATTTTCTCGGCACACCACAACCGCCTTAGCTATCAACGAAAATGAAGTGAGACTTTTAGAAGATGTCAAGGTTTTTTTACAAAAATTAGCCCCAGAAACTGATAAATATTTACATAACGACTTACATTTAAGAGATGTTCCCAAAGATGAACCCATAAACGCCCATTCTCACTTAATGTCAATGATGTTAACCACCAGTGAAGTAATTCCTATTGTTGATGGTAAATTAGGATTAGGAATATGGCAATCTGTGTTATTTTTTGAATTAGATGGGGCGCGAAAAAGAACAGTATTTTTACAAATTTATGGGGAATAGGTGACTGGTGACTGGTGACTGGTGACTGGTGACTGGTGACTGGGTAATCAATTTTATTTTTCCCAATTACCAATTACCAATTACCAATTATCCATTACCTAAATCAAACTCTACAAATTCTGGTAAACCTGGATAAATCATATTTTTATCTAATGCAGATAAAATTTGATTATTAGCATTAGTAGAATTTAAACAACGACAAACTAACTCGGCAACATCGGCACGGTGAATACTACCAACAATTCGGGGATCTGCGGTTAAAATACCATTGCCTGTAGCTGGTTCTGATTTTAAACCACCGGGGCGAATAATTGTATAGTTGAGTCCGCTGTTTATCAGGTGTTGTTCTGCTTTTTCCTTTTCAATTAATACTGGTTTGAGTGCTTCTAAAGCTTGAGGAGGAAGCGCACCTACACTATCACCACAACCAATAGATGTGACTAAAATAAACTTTTGTACTTTAGCTTTGACTGCGGCATCAATTAAATTTTTATTACCAATAAAATCTGGTTTGACACCATCTGTAGGTAAACCACCAAGGGTACTAATTACAGCTTGGATAGGTTCATTTCCCAAAATTGCTTTTTCTACATCATCCACTTTTAAAGCATCTCCTAATACTGGATGAACACCAATAGCTTCTAATTCCTTAGCGGCTACTTCTGTTCTCAAGAGTGCTTTTACCTTTATGTTGTGTCCTGTCAAATATTTAGCGATTTCTTGACCAACACCACGACTAGCTCCAGCGACAAAAATGTAAGATGTAGTTGACATAGTTATTTTCTCAGATAGATGTTTTGGTTACACAAATAATTAATATATCCTGGTTTGCTCAATTTGGGAAATTCCTGCTATAAGATTGTATCAGCCAAGATTTTGATTTACTGACATAAACCTTATTAGTGACTATAAATGTTGCTCTAGAAACAGTAAGATGTTTTCAGAGTTAGTTAGAATTTATGGAAATCATTTAAATTTGTTTGTACCTCATTTCCTGAAAATCTGCTGTAAATATCAGTTCCTATTTTTCAGATTGTTAAATTTGCTTAATCTTTATTTAACTAAAGGTTATAAAATCGGTTAAATTTCTTGGTATAAGTTACATTAGGTATGCAATAGTGTGTCACTATCATGCAGATGGATTGGATTAGTTTACTCAAAGCGCAACAAACGGACTTCCTACAAAGGGTGAAAAAACCCAAGACAATTGATCTTTATCTCCTAGAAGGTCAAGTCAAAGGTTGTCACAGTGAAATTATGGTATTTTGGGGCGATTCTTTGGCAAAAATTCTGGAATGTTCCCGTAAACAAGCGGAAATTCTCGCCAAAAATCCACCACCCATGCCTCCAGAATATCCTGAACCACCGGATTGGACAATTCCCTTTCCTAAATATTTTCAGAGTCAAGCAGAAGATTATCTTGTGCGTGAACAAATTGTAGATCGAGTAATCAAAGAACGCTTGGGTAAATTGGTGAAAAAAGTGTCACAGGACACTTTAGAAAATATGCTTTTGGATGATGAGGGAAATTTGCGCGGTGAAAGTAAGTTTACTTATGTTTTGTGTAATAATCACCAGATTAGTTTACAAGTTCACGTTGCAGATGGAGAAAGTTTTAACGGTATTAAAAAAGATAAAATTCGCTGGACGGTAACACAGGAAGATGTGAGAAACCATCAAGTATTAATTTTTTTGTGTTTGTTTTATCCAGGACATACAAAGTTAGGATATCAAAAACAAACAGTGATCACTGGTTTTTTACCCACAAATCAACTTCAATTTTCTGAACCAAAATTGTATATTCATCCAAGTAGCTTATTGTATGCGGGTGGTTTAAATTGGTATTTACAGTCCCTAGATAGTAAAAAATATGATTCACATATAAATGATTATCCAATGATGGTTGAAGTCATTCAAACCTTGCCATCAGAACATCCGCAAAAGCACATCATTGGTGATTGGGAATGTTGGCAAACATTAAAAGGACACACCAGAGGAATTAACTGTTTAGCTTATTCTATCAAAGCTTTGACAGTGAAAGATTTGGGTGGTCATAATGTGAAAACTATCCCGATTTTAGCTAGTGGTAGTCGTGGTGAAACCAAATTATGGGATTTATCTAAAGGAGAATTAATAGAGACTTTAGCAGAACATCCTTGGTCTATTTCTGGTGTAGTAGATGAAGTTAATTCTTTAGCTTTTAGTACCGATGGACAAACTTTAGTTAGTGTAGGTGCTGATTCTACTATTAAAATTTGGCATACTGGAGCATTAGATTTAATTGATATTCTCCATAAACATCAAGGTAATGTGCGTTGTGTTGCTTTTACTCCTGATGGAAAAAGTTTAGCAACTGGTGGAGATGATAGAAAAATCTTGTTTTGGAATTTGCGCGATCGCCAAGTTGAAAATACTTTATGTTTAGATGATACTGCTGCCCATTCAATGGTATTAAGTGAAGATGGTAAAATATTGGTTACAGGTAGTTATCGCAAAATCAAAGTTTGGCGTTTAACATCTTCATTTAATAATAGAAATCAGCAAGAAATTAAACCTGTACATACCTTAATGGGTCATTCTCACATTGTTAATTCTTTGGCTATGAGTGCTAATGGTAAATATTTAATTAGTGGTAGTCAAGATAAAACTCTGAGAGTTTGGAATTTAGTTACTGGGGAATTAATTCATACCTTGAAAAGTCATCGGGAAGGAGTTTATACAGTTACTTTGAGTCCTAATGAACAAATTATTGCTAGTGGTAGTGCTGATAAAACGATTAAATTATGGCATTTAGAAACTGGAGAATTATTAGGAACTTTTTCCGGTCATGGTAACACAGTTACAGCTTTAACTTTTACTGCTTCTGGTGAAATGTTGGTTAGTGGAAGTTTAGATAAAACTATTAAAATTTGGCAACGGAGTGAAAATTAATTGGTAATTGGTAATTGGTAATTGGTAATTGGTGATGACGTTTATGTTATCAATGATATAATGAAGATTATCTTTCATTAATAACTATGACTATAGCCAGAGAACGCCAAATTACTCTAGATGAGTTTCTGAAATTACCAGAAACTAAACCAGCATCAGAATTTATTAACGGGGAAATTATACAAAAACCAATGCCACAGGGTGAACATAGCTTACTTCAGGCTAAATTAATTGAAGTTATTAATGCCAAAGCTGGAACTCAAAAAATTGCCTATGCTTTCCCAGAACTGCGCTGTACTTTTGGTGGTGATACTATTGTACCGGATGTAGCTGTATTTCGTTGGGATAGAATACCCAAAACCGCATCAGGGAAAATTAGCAACCGTTTTGAAATTCATCCTGACTGGGTAATAGAAATACTTTCTCCTGAACAACAACAAAAAAAGGTATTAACTAAATTATTACATTGTTCCCGCAATGGTACAGAATTAGGATGGTTAATGAACCCAGAAGAAGAAAGTGTTTTAGCTGTGTTTCCTGGGCAAAAAATTGATTTATATGACGGTGATGATAAGTTACAAATAATTGAAGGTATTAATTTAGAATTGACGGTAAAAGAAGTTTTTAGTTGGTTGAGTTTTAGTTAATTATCAATAAATATTAAGGAATTAGGATTTCTAGGATATTCCTTGACATAGTATCAATAGTGGTACTATACTTTTTCTATGGCACAAATTGAAAAACTTTTAGCCGAAATTAAAAATAATCCTAAAGATGTCAAATTTACTGATTTAGTAAAACTTTGTAATCATTATTTCGGAGAACCTAGACAGCAAGGAACAAGTCATTGTGTCTATCAAACACCTTGGTTTGGAGATCCAAGAGTTAACATTCAAGAAAAGAATGGAAAAGCAAAATTTTATCAAGTCAAACAGGTTTTAGCAGCCATTGAAAAAATTGAGGGAATGGAAAATGGTTAACTACGACCACTACACATATAAAATTACCTGGTCAAGTGAAGATCAAGAATTTGTAGGATTATGTGCTGAATTTCCTAGCTTATCTTATCTTCATGAAAATCGTAATTTGGCTTTAGAAGGGATTACGAATTTGGTCAAAGATATAGTATTAGATATGGAAGCTAATGGTGAAGAAATTCCCGAACCTATTGCAGAAAAAACCTACAGTGGTAAATTTCAAGTTCGTATTACTCCAGAACTTCATCGTAAACTAGCGATAGAAGCAGCAGAAGAAAATGTCAGTTTGAATCGTTATGTAAGTTATAAACTGGGATCTTGAAACTGTTTAATGTGGGAATTAGGGTGATTTTTTTGGTATTACAAAGGCTGAAAATATCACCAGTTATGAATTTCATCCTGATTCTGACAATTCCCATTAATTAAAACCCAAAAAATAAGGATTTAGCATTGCTAAACCCCTACATTTATCATACACTAAACCAACAGAGTTTGCAACAAAGGTTTATCCGCATTTAACTTACCATTTCTCAACCATTCATCCATTTCATCAGGTGCTTGAGCTTGAGAAAGCTTTTCTCGTAAATAACCACCTTCGAGAATTTCCTTCTCTAATAATTCCTGAGCAATTTCCTCTAACAAATCGCGGTTATTTTGCAGAATACTCAAAGCAATGTGATGAGAATTATCCACAATTTCCTTCACTTCCCTGTCAATTTCCTCTGCAACTTGAGGACTAATAGAACGTCGAGGATTTCCATAACCTTCTAAAAATTGTTGTTGAATTTTCTCAAAAGCTACAGGTCCAAGTTTATCGCTCATACCGTACAAAGTCACATATCTTTCCGCTAAATCTGTGGCTTTTTGGATATCATCAGATGCACCAGTAGAAACTTTCCCAAAGACAATTTCTTCCGAAGAACGTCCACCTAATAAAGTAGCAATACGTCCTCTTATTTCATCTTCCACCATTAAAAATCTGTCTTCTTCTGGCATTTGAATTGTATAACCCAAAGCACCAACACCGCGAGGAACAACAGAAATTTTTTCTACTTTACCTGCTCCCGGCATTAATGCACCAACTATAGCATGACCAACTTCATGATAAGCAACAGTCTTTTTCTCGATTTCATTTAACACACGAGAACGTTTTTCTAAACCGGCGATTAATCTTTCAATAGCTTCATTAAAATCTGCCATTAAGACAGCTTGACGGTTATTTCTTGCTGCTAATAATGCAGCTTCATTAACTAAATTTGCTAAATCAGCACCAGCAAAACCAGGGGTACGAGTGGCGATAATTCCTAAATCAACATCTTCTGCTAATTTGACATTTCTCGCGTGGACTTTAAGAATAGCTTCCCTACCAATTTTATCAGGTCTATCTACCACAATTTGCCGGTCAAAACGACCAGGACGACGCAACGCAGGATCAAGAACTTCAGGACGGTTAGTAGCAGCGATGATAATGACACCGGTGTTAGCATCAAAACCATCCATTTCTGTTAATAATTGGTTTAATGTTTGTTCTCTTTCATCATTACCACCAACAAAACCACCAGCACCACCGCGAGATTTACCTAAAGCATCTAACTCATCAATGAAAACAATACAAGGTGCTTGTTGTTTTGCTTGTTCAAATAAATCTCTAACTCTTGCAGCACCAACTCCTACAAATAATTCAATAAATTCAGAACCGGAAATACTAAAGAAAGGAACACCTGCTTCACCAGCAATAGCTTTTGCTAATAATGTTTTACCAGTTCCTGGGGGTCCAACTAATAAGACACCTTTGGGAATTTTTGCTCCTAAATTTGTGTATTTGCTGGCATTTTTTAAGAAATCAACTATTTCTTCTAATTCTGCTTTTGCTTCATCCACACCTGCAACATCTGGGAATTTTACCCCAGTGCTACCTTCAGAATAAATCCGCGCTTTGCTTTTACCAACTGTTAATGCAGCAGGTCCTCCACCTTGACGACTCATTAAAAATGCCCAAATTCCAAAGAAAACTAAGGGGGGAGCAACCCAACTTAATATAGTACCAATCCAAGCATTTTCATTTGGTGGTGGTGCGGCAAATTCTACATTATTTTCTCGCAGAATTTTGGGTAAATCTAAATCAATAGCAACAGGTGTGGTTCTATATACTTGTTCTACTGTTTTACCTTCAGGATTTTCGGTTTTGATTGCGTATTCAATGCGATCGCTCCCCACTATTGCTTTATCGACTTTCCCTGCTTTTACCTGAGCAATAAAATCACTATAAGGAACTTGGGGTAATCGTGGTCCAAAAATACTGGGAACTATCAAATTCAGCAGCAATAACAAAGTTAGTAAAATTAAGAAGCTCCCACCAAACTGCCGAATTTTTGGCGTTTTCATTTTGTTCTGATTATTATTATTTGTTTCTACAGGCATGATAATTTACCTCTATAAAATTTGCTCATTGGTAATGCTTCAATAATGGACAATTAACAATTACCGATCCTTTAAAGTCAGAGTCTTGAAAAAGCGGAATCTTTGGCTTTTTACCCTTGAAAGGGGAGGTTTTAACCCTTGAATGAAACAATTATCAATTGTCAATTATCAATTTTGATCCTAATCTTGCTGCAAACTAACTTACCAATCTAAAAATAGCCGTAACTAGCAGAATTACTAGAGCATTTCCCAGAGAAAATTGGTATAATGCTAAAGCTATAGGTATTAATCTACCAACTACATTCAGAGCTACTACGGTAGGAAGATGAACAAGTAAAGTTTTGTATCTGATTTCTATTGTAGAGAATGTAGAGAATCAATTTTCCAGTCTAAATTCGTGTATACCCTACCAAAAAAATGTGTATTCCCGCACTTTTATGAAAAATCAACTATTCTTTTTGCTGAAACTACTTCTTTTGTCAACTGTCATCTCGTTTTTGATTAAGTATGCAGGACCAATGTTGTTAGTACCAGCCACATCATTAAACGCGCTCATTTTAGTTTTGTTGCCTACAGTAATTATGATAGCTCTCTTGCTTTGGCGAATGCCAGCACAAAAACAAAGTAGGGGCGAAGCATTCGGAAAATAGCCTTGAACAAAAATCTATAATTGCTCATCCGAATGCTTCGCCCGTATAGCTTTTGAAAGCACAACTGCAAACGTAATATTTGATCATCTACCAATTCATCAAATATTCTGACTCCTGTACGGGTTTAGCAGTGTTAAACCCCTACTGACTTTTAAATTACTACTAAAATTTCATCTCACCAAGGTTTGGGAGTTAATCTGTGAAACTGGGTCAATGGATAGGTTTAATCGCCTTAATTTTATCCTTATATATATTGTGGCAACTGCGGGAAGTGCTATTACTGATATTTGCTGCTGTTGTGTTAGCAACTACCTTAAATCGGTTAGCACGAACTTTCCAAAATTTAGGAATAAAACGCGGGTTTGCGGTTTTTTTGTCAGTGATGTTTTTTTTAGCGGGTGTAATAGGTTTTTTCTGGTTAATTGTGCCACCTTTTGCTCAACAATTTCAAGAATTAACATTGCGAGTTCCCCAAGGTTTTGAACGTCTTAATACTTGGATTGATGAACAGAGAACTCACATTCCTGAACAATTAGAAGTTTTTATTCCTGATATAAACAGTTTAGTTGCTGAAGCACAACCTTTAATTAATCGAGTATTAGGAAATTCTTTTGCTTTTGTTTCTGGTTCTTTGGTAATTGTCCTTAATATTTTATTAGTTCTAGTTTTAACGGGGATGTTTTTAGCTAATCCTAGTGCTTATCGGAAAGTATTTGTGAGGCTATTTCCTTCATTTTATCGACGACGGGTAGAGGGAATTTTAAATCAATGTGAGATTTCCTTAGAAAGATGGGTATCGGGCGCTTTTATTGCTGTTTGTGTAGTAGGATTGATGAGCTTGATCGGCTTGTCAATGTTGGGTGTTAAAGCTGCTTTAGCTTTGGGAGTTTTGGCGGGTTTTATGAATTTAATTCCCAATTTGGGTCCAACAATGAGTGTAGTTCCAGCAATGGCGATCGCTCTTTTAGATAATCCTTGGAAACCTGTTTTTGTCTTAATTCTTTACTTTTTTATTCAACAAGCTGAGAGTAATTTTATCACACCTATAGTTATGGCGCATCAGGTGTCTTTACTACCAGCAGTAACTTTAATTTCTCAGTTGTTTTTTGTGACCTTTTTTGGCTTTTTAGGATTATTTTTGGCATTACCTTTAACCGTTGTTGCTAAAATTTGGGTACAAGAAGTCTTAGTTAAAGATGTCTTGGATGAGTGGAAACATAATCATCATAATCATCATGTAGAAAATCAATTAGTCATGATTGCTGAATCTTCTGATATTAATGAAACTGAGGAAATAGAAGAGACAAATAATGATGAAGATTCATCACCAGCGAGTTAAAATAAAAATGTGAGATTTTTGTTTGGTATTTTTTTAGTAGGCGATCGCACTTATTTTGATGATTAAATTTGATGATTAGCGATCGCTCTTTTTATCAATCTCTTTATTTTCTAATCATGGGTTGTTCCATCTGGCATTATTGCACCAGTAAGATTTGCATCTTCTAAATTTGCACCGCTAATATTGGCATCTTTTAAGTTAGCATTCTCTAGATTAGCATCACTCAAATCTGCACCACGCAAGTCAGCAGAACTTAGATTTACCCCACTTAAATCTTCGTTAGCTAAAGCAGCACCACAAAGATTTGCTTGACTCAAATTTGCACCATTAAATGTCACATATTCAATAGTTGCACCTATGAAATTGACACGATTTAAATCAGCACCTGCAAGATTTGTATTTTGTAAAGTTGCTTCAGTTAAATTTGCTTGACTTAATTGAGCAGCACTTAAATTAGTGTCTGATAAATTTACCTGATTTAAGTTTGCTCCTATCAAATTCGCCGCAGTGAGATTTGCGTCTTCAAGGGTTGCTTGACTTAAATTAGCTCCATTTAATTTTGCAGATGATAAATTGACATTATTCAAGTTTGCACCCGCAAGATTAGCATTTTGTAGCGATACACCTGGAGCAATAACATAAGCTCCTGATGTAGTCGGATTAAAACCTGTGGGAAAGATGGTTGATCTATCATAATAGCTGTATTGCAAATTTGTTTCCTGAAGATTTGCACCCTCAAGATTTGCTTCCAAAAGATTAGTATGACTCAAAATTGCATTACTTAAATTTGCTCTTATCAACTTTGCTCTCCGCAAATTTACACCACTTAAATTTGCTCCACTCAGATTAGCTAAACTGAGATTTACGTCATAATCTAAAATGGCTTTACTGAGATTAGCTTCACTCAAATTACCCTCGCGTAAAGATGCTCCAGTCAAATCAGTTTCACGTAAATTAGCTTTTTTCAGATTTGCTTTATCTAGTTTTACTGAACTGAGATTTGCTTTGTAAAGATAGGCATTCTCTAGGTTAGCTTCTGTCAATTTTGCATTATATAAGTGAGCTTCTCTGATATCAGCTTCTCTAAGATTTGCATGAGTTAAATTTGCATAACGCAAGTCAGCTTTACTTAAATTAGCACCACTTAAATTAGCTTGACTTAAATTTACGCTAGATAAATCAGCATTAGTTAAATTTGCTCCTCTCAGATTTGCACCACTCAAATTTACATTGATCCAGTTGACATTGTTTAAAATTGCATTTGTAAAATTAGCTTGACTGAGGTTAACTTCATTTGCTAGAGTTTCTTCACTCAAATCTACACCAGCTAAATTAATTCCTGTAAAATCCCGTTCTCCAGCTTGATACCTTTGCCAAAACTCCTCTGCATTAACAGGAATATCCTGATAATCTTCCTCATCTGCATAGATCCTATTAACTAACCACATCACCCTTTCAATCTTAAATTCTAAATCATTGAAATTTCTGCTATCTTCCGTTTCCTCAACAACTATATCAACTTCCTTTTCTTCCTCACTCTCACCAACATCAATATATTCAACTTCACCTGCTTTTTCTATCAACTCACCTTGATTTTGTTGTTTATCTACCCTTTCAAAAAACTGTTTTACTATTTCTGCATCATCTAAAATTTTCACCTCAGTTGAATTTTCACCATCCTGTAAATTTTCACTTCCATTAGATGACTCATTTAGACGCTGTTGTAAATCAGCAACTTGAGCAGTTAAATTAACTATCTCTTGTTGCAAATTTTGAACTTGTAATAATTCAGGTCTATTATTAAATTCCTGTTTCAATTCATCAAAATACTGTTTTAACCAAGCAATATTTTTTCGTCTTAGTTCCTGTTCCC
The DNA here is from genome assembly GCF_019598945.1 of Sphaerospermopsis torques-reginae ITEP-024. Classification (NCBI taxonomy): domain Bacteria; kingdom Bacillati; phylum Cyanobacteriota; class Cyanophyceae; order Nostocales; family Aphanizomenonaceae; genus Sphaerospermopsis; species Sphaerospermopsis torques-reginae. Next base: position 2,112,965 of record NZ_CP080598.1, read on the forward strand.
GTTCAACCTGAGAAATTCGCTCTGCTAAAGCTGCTAAACTTAGTTCTGAATTTGAATTAGTCATAAATCTTAGCCTCACTGTCTTTTACCTGTATTTACAGGTTTCCCAAAATCAAGGATAAACTAACAACAGCAGGATATAAATTTTTGTGATTTTTCCTAACTATATCATTATATTTATTAGGTATCGGTTTTCTCTCAAAAATCATCTGCGTTTATCTGCGTCCATCTGCGTTTAATTATTAAATCTTGTACCTCACTTGAATGGTAATTGCTATAATAAACAACAAACAACAACAAACCAGATAGATTTTAGATTTCAGAAATTAATCCAAAATCCAAAATCTAAAATCCAAAATTAATTAAGCTGCTTGTGGCTGAACTAAATTTTCAATTCCTTGAACAACAGTAGCAGATTCAATTTTGTCACCTGCTTTAAGCTTATCTAAAATCTCCTTACCTTCAGTCAGATAACCAAAAACAGAATAGCGACCATCTAAAAGATTACGTCCAGCAGGAGTTAATTCTGGTTCAAATAAAAAGAAGAAAACTTGAGAAGAACCACCATCTACATTACCTTCAGGACGTGCCATTGCTAAAGCACCAAAAGAAGAAAAAGGTAATACTGGCATATCAAGATAACGTCCAGCATCTTCCAAAGTAATACCATAAGTTGGTTCTTTGTCGCCTTCTACCAAAATTTCTAAAGGAATAGCCCGATATTTACCAGTTGCAGGATCAATAAAACCGACTTCTTTACCTTCAGGATCTCCTGTTTGTAATACATAAGATTCTTCAGAACGGGTAAATTCTAAACCGTTATAAAAACCCCGTTGCACCAAGTCGACAAAATTACCAGCAGTCACCGGGGCGCTATAACCATCTACAACTACAGTCAGATCCCCTTTATTGGTTTTTATGGCAATAGTAGCGCGGCCTTTAAGTTGAGGTAAATTACTAAACTTAGCAGGAACTTCAAAAGGAAATTCTGTCACCATTGACTCTTCCAGCAAAGTCACAAGATTGAGTAATTTCGCTCTGCCTTCAAGAATAGGGTCCTTTTGTTTGTTGTTAACTACTTCTTGCAATTCTCCAATGCCAGATTTTAACTCAGCAATCCAAGCTTCGGCTTGGGGTTGGCGTTCTGCGGGAACGCTTGTTAAGATTTGGGAAGGTTTATCGAGAATCCGCGAAGCTTGGCTGAGGTCTCTGGAAACCGCAGCCCATCGCTTATTGGCACGTAGTTGATTAGAAATATCTTCTAAACTAGCTTGCAGTTTGCGTACTGGTTGATTATCAATGGGCAGTGCATACCGTAACAAAGCTTTACCGTCAGTGATAGCGTTACCAGATGGCAGGGCTGCATAACTAAAGGAAGTCCACCCAGCAGTGCTGATGCCTACAAGTATTGTTACCAGCAGCATGGTCTTGAGGCTGTATTTCAGCCAGGATTTTATGAAGTTAAACATGGAATTTCTCAAATGCAGCATCAAATTGTTAACTGTATGAACTGGGAAGTAACCCATCATTCATCTTCCCATATTGCGGATTGGTAATGGGTAATGGGTAATTGGTAATGGGTAATTGGGTTATTTACCTTCCCTATTCCCTATTCCCTATTCCCTATTCCCTGTTACCTGTTCCCTGTTGCCTGTTCCCTAATTACAGGTACAATAAATGCCGACTATCTTCCAAAATTTGCAAGTTTCATGATCTCTAGTAATGACTTTCGACCCGGTGTTTCTATCGTCCTAGACGGGTCTGTATGGCGAGTAGTAGAATTCCTCCACGTTAAACCCGGTAAAGGTTCTGCTTTCGTAAGAACTAAATTAAAAAACGTCCAAAATGGCAACGTGGTAGAAAAAACCTTCCGGGCTGGGGAAACTGTACCCCAAGCCACCTTAGAAAAAAGCACGATGCAACATACCTATAAAGAAGGTGAAGAATTCATCTTTATGGATATGGAAACTTATGAAGAAGGTAGATTAAGTGCTGCACAAATTGGCGATCGCGTTAAGTACCTCAAAGAAGGTATGGAAGTTAACGTTATTCGCTGGGGCGAACAAGTGCTAGAAGTTGAACTACCTAATTCTGTAGTTCTAGAAGTTGTGCAAACTGATCCTGGTGTTAAAGGTGATACTGCTACAGGTGGTACTAAACCAGCAATAGTAGAAACTGGCGCACAGGTAATGGTTCCCCTGTTTATTTCTCAAGGTGAACGGATCAAGATAGATACCAGAGAAGATAAATATTTAGGCAGGGAATAAGCCGCTTTTTTGTGGATCTCCCAGATTGCTCGCTCAATTTCTAGCCCTTATCATCCAGCGAGGTAGGAGAAATGAACAATCTCCCGTAATACCCGGAAATCACACCAAATTTCTTGGTATTACCTCCTGAATGGGAGAATAAGATTCTGATTTACGGTTAGGTCGAGGTAAAAAATACTGTGCCATTAGATTTTAATGAAATCCGCCAACTATTAGCTACTATTGCACAAACTGATATTACCGAAGTATCACTGAAAAGCGATGACTTTGAGCTAACAGTGCGTAAAGGTGGAAATAATTCTGTACTGTCGGTAAGTCAAGCTCAGTTAGGTGCTATGGTTGCTCCAGGATTGACACCTGCACCCGCAACTCAAACAGCACCCATACAACTACCAGAAATAGCTCCAAGTCGTGATAATTCGGCTACAGCACAATCACCTTTAGCTGTTAATACCGCAGCCTCTCGATTTGTCGAAGTCCAGTCTCCGATGGTGGGGACCTTTTATCGCGCACCCGCACCAGGTGAAGCGCCATTTGTGGAAGTGGGCGATCGCGTTAAAGTAGGTCAATCAGTTTGCATCATTGAAGCTATGAAACTGATGAACGAAATTGAAGCTGAAGTCTCTGGACAAGTGATGGAAATTCTCGTTCAAAATGGCGAACCTGTTGAATATGGTCAACCTTTAATGCGAATTAATCCAGATTAATTATAGCAGCAGTCAGCAGTCAGCAGTCAGCAGTTCCAGGAGTCAGCAGGAAAAACCTGTTGTAGTCGGAGTTTGATTATCAATTGATGTCCTCATCATCCTGTTCATTGTTATGTTAACGACTATTTGCGATCGCTGCGCTACAACTGGAAAACAAGTTGATCAAAATTAGTCAGTTGTCCTTTGTCAGTTGTTTTTGTTCTGGAAAAATCATTAACTACTGACTACTGACTACTGACTACTGACTAAAGAGGATAATTTTCATTAAAGCTTTTACGGGTGAGTGGTTGTTCTATTTCCACACCTTCACCACCTAAAACTTCCAAGGGCTTACCATCAACTTCAATGTAAACTTTGGCGTTAGGATTTAAAGAAGTAGCAGTATAGACAACCTGCCCTACACGGCCAACCATTGAAGCACTACCCCCACCACTGGTAAAATCTTCTGATAAATTAACGTGGACTTCATTATTGTCAGTTGTCAAACCTAGCAGTTTAGTACCTTGAGGAATGGTTGTTGAGTCTGTTCCTTCTGTTGGACCTGCTAACAAAGTTTCAAAAGCAGCTTCTAAAGCTTGGTTAGGTTGTGCAGCAGCAATTTTTATCGGCTGAGGAACTAATTCAAAGCTTGTTTCCGTTGGTTTGAGCCAATATATATTAGCAGTTTCTTCTTTCCCCGGCTGGGTAGTTAATGGCTGTTGTGGTTGTTTAATGCTTTGAGAGGGGTTTCCTGGTATGGGAGTTTGAGGAGTTTGGGAAGTCAACCAAGCTACCCCACCACTTACCGCTACCACCGCCGCTGAGACGGCCGCTATGACACCGGAAGAAATATTACGATTAGTTCTTTGTTGTTCATTCATATATAAAACCTACTTGACAAAGGGCTGAAATAGTGTTATCGACGAGAGGAGCAGCCTGGTTAAAGACGATACGGATGCTGGGGGGTTTCTTAAAAATTTAGAGATGCCTTAATTATTTGAAAATTCTGCTGACTTTGTATTTTTCCCGTTTCCGCAATTTATCATCCTGCACCCAACTTTATCTCATCTTTAATTTTAGGTTCACATTTCTAGACCGTCACATCAACTTTAATGTCAATCTCAACAATTCTTGAAATACGCACGCTTACAGGATAGATAGGTAAAATTATATTTCCATAAGTCAGTGTACAGTAACTATAAGTAAGTAGGTTTAATTAATTCTTAGATAGTGGAACAGGCTTCTAGCCTGTTGACGGGCAAGATCCCCATCCCACATTTTATATTTAATTGTAACCGACTACTTACTTGTCTGTATTTTTGCTTGCTCCTTGAATCTGTTATTTAATATCTTTAATATATTTAGGACTTACGCACTGTACAAATTACCCATCATGTGTATGAACGATATTTGGTTGTTTCAGGCTTTTGGTGATTAACTTCCGATCAATAGCGATCGCTCAAAAATTATCAAACAATCACGTGAAAATGCCCGAAATCCATACCTCATATTTGGTTGATCCTGTCAATGCGTAAGTCCTAAGATTAATCAATTTCTCAATGGCAGTTTTCTGAAATTTGTGGGTACATATTTACACAACTTCAATTTTCGTGAAAATATTTAAATTTCCCAGTCTTCCATCGCTATATTATATATTTTTGATAAATTTATAAATCAGGATGCGAGAGAAGATAAATTCTTGCTAATATCGCTTCTTTCCAGTCTACTACCCACCACCATGCTACTAGACATCCCCACCCACGACAAGGAAGATGGGCTGTTGGTGCTGTTAAGTTACAATCACTATCTTTGTAATTTAACCATTTTTTGGCTTGTTTCCATCCTATTTTCTCACAGAAATCTGACCAATTTTGTTGATAGTTTTTTTGTGGGTCTTTTTCTGTAATTAAATTTTGATAAATTTGTTTTTGGATGGAAAAACCAAAATGACTATTACTGTATTTTACCCACATTTTATCTATAATATGTAATTGTTCAATGGGGAAGTTTTGAATGTTTGCTAATTTTAAAACTCCTTCTTTTTCTCTATTGGCAATTTTCAGTATTAGTCTTGCTGTTTCATAGTCTGCTTCTTTCCAGTTACCTGATTTTAATAATGTCTCTAGTTTTTGATACTCAGGATTTGTGGTTGATAATACTTGATTTGTATTCATATCTTTATCTGTCCTATTTTTCGTTTTCAGCTAACTGCAAATTCTGTATATTTTCTTCTGGTGGGTGAATGAAATGCTAAAACTATATCTTGTTTCGGTACTCCTAATTGTAAAAAATCTTGAGTAATTCCCCTTTCAGTACCATTATGTTGTATCCAAATTTTACCATCTTTAATATCAATATGTAGCATGATTCCGTGAATGCGTTTTTCTCCATTCCATCCCACAGTCATTATTTGATAATGATCTCGTTCTCTGTCAATTAGCAACTGTATTTCTACATCTCCATAAGAGGGTTTGTATTGACTATATTCATTAAGTATACTTTCAATATAGTTTCTGTATTTTTCTAATTTATCCATTGATATATTACCTCTTGAGCAATATCGTAAACTATAATTTTTAACTGATAATCTGCAATAGCTAATTGAGTAAATTCCAATTTGAAAAAACTTTCATAAATATCCAGGGGAACTGCTAAATATAAAATTCTATCTGGTTCTTGTCTTTTTAAAATTAAACGATAATTCAATAATTGTCCAAGAGCTTGATGAAATTCAGTAATTGTAGAATCACCAAGAAAACTTTTAATTTCTACAGCTATTTTTTGATTATCTTTTTGGGCAGCCAGCATTTTTTCTGCACCCAAGTTAACATATAAATCTACTCCTCCAAATTGCAAAAATAAGGGATCATTCGTAATTATCCAACCTTCTTTAATTAAGGCATTTTTGACAGCATCATGAAATTTATCTTTAGCCATTTTATCATTTTATCATCTTATCCATCAAATGCGGGCAAGATGCCCGCACCACAAGAGTTTAATGTTACTCTAATTTTACGCTGCTATTGCTTCTTTAATCCATTGTTGTAATATATTTACAACTTCCTCAATGGCTATTTCTTGAGATTCACGGTTTGCCCGTTTTACTACTTCAACTTTACCATTAGCAATGGCACGACCTGTAACAATTCTAAAAGGAATACCGATTAAATCAGCATCTTTGAATTTTACACCTGCTCGCTCATTACGATCATCAAGTAAGGTTTCGACACCTGCTTTATTTAGTTCTGTGTAGAGTTTTTCGGCAATTTCTACTTGTTGGGTGTCGTTAACATTGGGAATGGAAATAATAGCGTGATAAGGTGCGATCGCTACTGGCCAAATTATCCCATCTTTATCATAGGATTGCTCAACTGCTGACTGTGCTAACCGGGAAACTCCTACACCATAACAACCCATGACTAAAGGTTTTTCTTCCCCTTGTTCACTGGTATAAGTTGCATTCATAGCTTGGGAATATTTTGTACCGAGTTGGAAAATGTGACCAACTTCAATTCCTCTAGCTGTTTGTAGGGTTTGGTTGGAGTCGTGTAGTGAGCGATCGCCAGGTCTAGCTTTCCGAATATCTACTACTAAATCAGGTAACTTAAACTGCTCACCCCAATTTGCACCCACAACATGAAAATTGCTTTCATTTGCACCAGTGACAAAATTCTTTAACTCCACAGCGGTTTTATCAACTAACCGCACAAATTTAGAATTTACCTGCTTACTTCCCGCAATATAATCATCACCTAAATCGGGAGCAATATAACCCAAAGGTAAAGATTTTGCAGCCCAAGTTGCAATTATTTCATTAGTTGGTACACTCAAAGAAAGAACAGTTTTAGCACCAAATTTCTCAGCTAATTTAGTCAATTCATTTTGTAATTTGACTTCATTAACTTCTTGATCACCGCGAATATTCACCAACACCAAAACAGTCAAACCATTATCATAAACAGTTTGATATAAAACATTTTTGACAACTTGGGTAGGAGAACATTTTAAGAAATCACAAACTTTTTCTATTGTGTCAGTTCCTGGAGTTTCCCGTTTTTCAAAAGTAGTAAAAGCCGAAGTTTCCGCATCCGCAGGTAAAGAAACCGCTTTCTCTACATTCGCTGCATATTTCCCATCTTCAGTATAGAGAACTTCATCTTCACCTGCATCAGCTAACACCATAAATTCTGTCGAACCAGAACCACCAATAGCACCAGAGTCAGCTTCCACAGCACGAAAAGCTAAACCAGAACGGCGCAACATATTACTGTATGCTTGGTACATATCCTGGTAGGTTTTCTTCAAACTTTCCTCATCCACATGAAAAGAATAACCATCTTTCATGATAAATTCCCTACCCCGCATTAAACCAAAACGAGGGCGAATTTCATCACGAAATTTCGTTTGAATTTGATATAAATGTAGCGGTAATTGCCGATATGAGCGAATCATATCACGGGCAACTGTGGTAATTACTTCCTCATGAGTGGGACCTAAACCTAATTGTTGTTCCCTTCTATCAATGAGAGAAAACATGATACCTTCAGCTTTAGTATAAGTATCCCATCTTCCCGACTCCTTCCATAACTCAGAAGGTTGTAATTGAGGTAACAAACATTCTTGTGCGCCGGTGGCGTTCATTTCTTCCCGCACAATTTGGGAAACTTTTTGTAAAACTCGCCACATCAAAGGCAGATAAGCATAGATACCGCTACCGATGCGACGGATATAACCAGCGCGAAGTAAGAGTTTATGACTGGGAATTTCCGCATCTGCTGGATCATCTCTCAGTGTAACAAATAACATTTGTGATAGTCGCATCGTTTTTTCCTTTGCAAATTAATTATTCATAAAGTACCTGACACTAAATTATCGGTAACTCTATCAACATTTATAATTACCCAAAAACTGTAAATTTGTCCTGCTTTTGCAGCTTTGCAGAAACCTAACAACAGTTTTCATCTATTTGTATCACATTCCAGCTTTTCTATTGCTTACATCTTTGTATCTTTGCTTCTTTGCGCCTTTGCGTGAAACATAAAAATTTGAAACGTAACTTCCAGACTGACAAAATCTCTAGCAACGGAGAGGGGGGGATTCGAACCCCCGTTGAGTTGCCCCAAAACACATTTCGAGTGTGCCGCATTCAACCACTCTGCCACCTCTCCAAATCTTTATTCACTTAATTCCGTGAATAGGGGTGATACTAATTTATATCATCCCCCATTATACCATAGTTTTCACCAACCTGTTACAAATTTGAAGATTTGTTTTCTGAGACTTGGATAAAAGCTTCAAAGTCACCATCAGGAGTCCATTTAATCGCACCATCTATACCTGTGAAGAAGAGTTTGGTTTTACCTTTGATAGCATCTAAGGTTTTACTGCTAAGGTTATTAGTAGATGCGATCGCCACCTGTGGTTGCAGTGCTGTGATCAAATCCTGTAAAGATTCTGATGGACACCAAAGCACCTGGGGAGAAGACAAATCACCGGTTTTAATTAACTGTGTTATTTGTTGAGACTTGATACTACCTACCAATAACCAATTTTGTCCAAAAATCTGCAATTTTAAAATTGGTAATTTTTCATTAGTGAATTGGGCAATAATAGCACCTGTATTGATAGTTTGACCTAATCCTAAAGGCTGATAAATACCTTGCTGCTGTTGTAATTGTTTTTGAATAGCTTGAGTTTCCAGATTATTTTCTTGTTGAGAAGAATAAGCATAAAAATTTTTAATAGGCAAACTATCCATAATTTCTAACCAAGCATCATTTTCATTTGCCAAAAATTTACTAGAAATCGCCCAATCAATTTTATTGATTCCTTGTTGTTGTAAAAATGGTAAAATAGTGAAACGTCCTGTACCTTCATCACCGCTATTAACCAAAGTGACTTTTCCTTGATCTTGAACTACCAAAACTGGCTCATTGTCAGTTGCTAATAAGGTAATTCTCAATAAATTACTTGTAGAATGCCAAGCAGGAACAATCACTAAAACCACAGCCATTAAACCAGCAAACCACCATCTTTTTTGCCACCAACGGATTAAACAAGTAGATATAATTAATCCATAAACTACAAACATTTGCCAAGTGGATATACTACCTACAGCAACCGAGCTTCCAGGCAGATTAGCAAAAAATTCAGCTACTTGAATTAACCAATGAGTTGGATAATATAAAAAACTGGCTAACGTGCTACCTAAATCTGGTACAATTAAACTTACCAAACCACTAATCATACCTCCAAGACTAATCACAGAAATCAATGGAGTAGTGATAATATTCAATAGCACACTGTAAACAGCAACTACACTAAAAATATGTAAAAGTAAAGGTAGAGTCCAAATTGTAGCAGCGATAGGAACAGAAATTAACGAAGCGATAGCAGAAGGCAGCCAATCAAAACGTTTCGTGATTGGTGTAGCTGTGACAATTAACCCCAAAGTCGCCAAAAAACTGAGTTGAAAACCTAAATCCCAAATCCAAAGAGGATTAAATAAAAGTAATAAAGTAGCAGCTAATAATAAAGATCCTAATTGTTGAACTTTCCTTTCTAAAACCAAACCAATTAATGCAGCAAAACCCATAATTACTGCTCTCAGAATTGATGCTTGAACGCCAGCTAAACATAAGAAAGCAAGTAGTCCCAAACTACCGCATAAAAACTGAATACCCTTGTTAGCTTTTCTAGTTAATTGTAAAATTATTCCCAAAATTAAAGAAGTTTGAAAACCAGAAGCAGCCAAAGCATGAGCTAAACCCACATTCACAAATAAATCACGAATATCATAAGGTAAATCTACCGCCTTACTACCTAAAACCATCGCACTAACTAAAGGACCTTCAGGAACACCTAACCAACGAACTTGCGATCGCACAATTTGTTCCCGAATTTTCCACCATCCCCATTTACGATCTTCATCAATAATATTAATCTGTTTACCAACTAAACCTGCAAAAGCACCTTCTTGTTTGAGATACTTCTGAAAATCAAAAGCACCAGGATTTTGAGCCGCTTTAGGTTTATACAACATCCCAGTTACAGCAATTTGTTGACCAGGATATAAACCAGTAGCTTGAAGAATAGGCACAGTCACATATAATTTACCCGTTACCCCTTTTGGCACACTTGCCGGACCCTGGTCATTTTTCACCTCATCAAGTTGCGTCGCATTCAGCCAAAATTGTCCCTTTTGACTGCGAGTTAAACGGGGAGTACCTATCACATCCCCACGGACAATTACTAACTGTTCTTGATTACTATTATTTTCATTAGAAACAAACTGACTAATATCTTTTGCTCCTGGTTGGGGTGTCCGCACTTGAAAATAAAAAGTTGCCAACAAACCCACCAAACCAGCAATTAACCATACTCTAGGATGAGGAGTAGTCAGCGGAGTATTAACCCCTGTCTTAGCTTTAGTGAGATAATTTTCCTGTTTATAGTTAATTTTCCGTAAATTAATAAAAATTGCCCGAAAAAAAACTGCCGCCAATATCCCCATTGCTAAAATCCATATACCACCCCAAGGAACTGCTGTAAACAGCAACCCTAAAATATAGGCAAGACAAATAATAACGCCATTACTCTGGATCATAAAAATTTAATTGCCAAAAGCACTTAGTGAGTAAAATTAATATAAAAAGGCAATTATATAAATAAATCAACTGAGTTAAAAATAATTATTGTAGGTTGGGTTAAGCGACAGCACAACCCAACAAAATAGAGAACTGAGAAAAGACCTATTTTAGAGAGATAGACCCAAATTCAACCCCAAGAAAGCATGAACAAACAAAATTAACAGTGCTGTACTTCCTAAATAAGCATGAACAGCACGCAAACCTGCTTTATCACCAAAAAACCCACTCAGAGAAATTGCACCATTAACCAACAACAGCAACAGTACAAGAGAACCAGTCCAGAAATGAGGACTTTCAAACAGTGGTTGATGCTGCATCACCAAAGACAACACACCACCTGTATAACCACCTGCCAAAAAGATAAATAACCAAGGTGCTAACTGACGATGGGCGCTTCGACTTTTAACAGCAGCATCCTTATCGGTATCTTGCAGCAGTTTACCCCGCCAACCAGACACACCTACAAAACTACCCACCACAAAAATCACAATCCCCATCATCACGGGATGTCCCCAATGTGTAACAGGTTCAGGAATACCCAAAGAACGAAACCAAGCTGCAATAGGTTCTAACGCTTCACTAATATTCATCATCTGACACACACCATTATTATTGCCACGAACAGCAACTCCCCCAAAAACGGAGGAGTTACAAAAATTTACACTTTGCTTATTCTATCTCGTTATTAGGCTCTCTCTGGTAACGAATATCTAGATGCTCTGCATCTTCTGAAACAGAGATTAAGCAGCAGCAAAAGAAAAATGAACCACGAAGACACGAAGGACACGAAGAAAAGAGGGTTTGAGAGAGATTGTCCGTAAGTCCTGTGATCTCGTTACTAGGCTCTGCCTGGTAACGAATATCTAGATGCTCTGCATCTTCTGAAACAGAGATTAAGCAGCAGTTTGTGAATTTTTCAACAACGGGAAACCCAACTTTTCCCTTTGCTCAACATATAAATGAGCTACTTTCCTCGCCAAATGTCGAATCCTAGCAATATAGCGAGTTCGTTCCGTCACCGAAATTACACCCCGTGCATCCAGCAAATTAAATGTATGGGAACACTTAATTACATAATCCATGCTAGGTAGCACCAGTCCCCTTTCTGTGAGTTGGGATGCTTCCTGCTCATATATATTGAACAGATTTAACAACATCTCAGGATTAGAAGCTTCAAAGTTATAGGTACACTGCTCAATCTCACCCTGAAGATGAACATCACCATAGGTAATATTGTCCGTCCATTGAATCTTAGTAATAGCCTCCACTTCCTGGAGATACATAGCCAATCTTTCTAAACCATAAGTAATCTCAATGGACACCGGACGGCAATCAATACCCCCGCACTGTTGGAAATAAGTAAACTGGGTAATTTCCATCCCATCTAACCATACTTCCCAACCAGTACCCCAAGCCCCCACAGTTGCATCTTCCCAGTTATCCTCCACAAACCGCACATCATGATCCTCTGGACGAATACCCAAAGCCCTCAAAGAATCAAGATAAATTTCCTGGATATTATCTGGTGAAGGTTTAATCAGAACTTGATACTGATAATAATGTTGAAACCGATTCGGGTTTTCGCCGTAGCGCCCATCTGTGGGACGACGACAAGGTTCAACATAAGCCACCGCCCAAGGTTCTGGACCCAAAGCCCTTAAAAAAGTATGGGGATTCTTAGTTCCTGCTCCCTTTTCCATGTCATAAGGTTGAGCAATCAAGCAACCACGCTCACCCCAAAACTGATGTAAAACCGCTATTACTGATTGAAAATTCACTATCTACTCTTCCTATGAGTCAACAACGCCTACACCATTGTTGCCTAAACCCAGTATTCTGAGCAGCTTCCAGCCATTAAAAAATTTTTTTCAATTTTTTTTGAAAAAGTAGTTGACATTCCAAAAGAGGTTCGCTATATTGAATAAGTGCCTGAGAGAGAGCCGCGAGAGAGCGGGACTCGGAGGGACACCGAACCTTGAAAATATTATAGTTTGAAAGACAGTATACAACAAGTCCTGCGTCAAGTAAAGAAAATGGTACCGGACTGAGGTATTAAAAGACAGTCAAAAAAGAGCTAAACAAACTTAACAAAACGGAGAGTTTGATCCTGGCTCAGGATGAACGCTGGCGGTATGCTTAACACATGCAAGTCGAACGAAATCTTCGGATTGAGTGGCGGACGGGTGAGTAACGCGTGAGAATCTGGCTCTCAGGTCGGGGACAACAGTTGGAAACGACTGCTAATACCGGATGTGCCGCAAGGTGAAAGATTTATCGCCTGGAGATGAGCTCGCGTCCGATTAGCTAGTTGGTGGTGGTAAGAGCGACTACCAAGGCGACGATCGGTAGCTGGTCTGAGAGGACGATCAGCCACACTGGGACTGAGACACGGCCCAGACTCCTACGGGAGGCAGCAGTGGGGAATTTTCCGCAATGGGCGAAAGCCTGACGGAGCAATACCGCGTGAGGGAGGAAGGCTCTTGGGTCGTAAACCTCTTTTCTCAAGGAAGAATACAATGACGGTACTTCAGGAATCAGCATCGGCTAACTCCGTGCCAGCAGCCGCGGTAATACGGAGGATGCAAGCGTTATCCGGAATGATTGGGCGTAAAGCGTCCGCAGGTGGCACTGCAAGTCTGCGGTCAAAGAGTCGAGGCTCAACCTCGTAAAAGGCCGTGGAAACTGACAGAGCTAGAGTGCGGTAGGGGCAGAGGGAATTCCCGGTGTAGCGGTGAAATGCGTAGAGATCGGGAAGAACACCGGTGGCGAAAGCGCTCTGCTAGGCCGCAGACTGACACTGAGGGACGAAAGCTAGGGGAGCGAATGGGATTAGATACCCCAGTAGTCCTAGCCGTAAACGATGGATACTAGGCGTGGCTTGTATCGACCCGAGCCGTGCCGGAGCTAACGCGTTAAGTATCCCGCCTGGGGAGTACGCGCGCAAGCGTGAAACTCAAAGGAATTGACGGGGGCCCGCACAAGCGGTGGAGTATGTGGTTTAATTCGATGCAACGCGAAGAACCTTACCAGGACTTGACATCCTCGCGAATCCCGGTGAAAGCTCGGAGTGCCTTCGGGAGCGCGAGACACAGGTGGTGCATGGCTGTCGTCAGCTCGTGTCGTGAGATGTTGGGTTAAGTCCCGCAACGAGCGCAACCCTCGTTTTTAGTTGCCAGCATTAAGATGGGCACTCTAGAGAGACTGCCGGTGACAAACCGGAGGAAGGTGAGGATGACGTCAAGTCAGCATGCCCCTTACGTCTTGGGCTACACACGTACTACAATGCTACGGACAAAGGGCAGCTACACAGCGATGTGATGCAAATCCAAAAAACCGTAGCTCAGTTCAGATCGAAGGCTGCAACTCGCCTTCGTGAAGGAGGAATCGCTAGTAATTGCAGGTCAGCATACTGCAGTGAATTCGTTCCCGGGCCTTGTACACACCGCCCGTCACACCATGGAAGTTGGTCACGCCCGAAGTCATTACCCCAACCGTTTGGAGGGGGATGCCTAAGGTAGGACTGGTGACTGGGGTGAAGTCGTAACAAGGTAGCCGTACCGGAAGGTGTGGCTGGATCACCTCCTTTTTAGGGAGACCTACCCATTTAGATATCGAACACAATCAGTAATTAGATACTAAACTGGTCTACTCTAGGTCGGTCGCAGACTTGAAGAGTGTCGTCTTTCAAACTATGATTGGGTTCATTTAAGGGCTATTAGCTCAGGTGGTTAGAGCGCACCCCTGATAAGGGTGAGGTCCCTGGTTCGAGTCCAGGATGGCCCACCTGAAAGAATTTTAGATTTTAGATTTTAGATTAAAAAAACAATCCAAAATCCGAAATCCAAAATCCAAAATTGTGGATGGGGGTTTAGCTCAGTTGGTAGAGCGCCTGCTTTGCAAGCAGGATGTCAGCGGTTCGAGTCCGCTAACCTCCACATTGGAAAAATTCAGCACCTGAAACTATGAGAATAGTGCAGAATGCTGGATGAAAGTCCAGTCAGAACCTTGAAAACTGCATAGTAACGCGAGGCAGTTCAGTAATCTAGTGCGAAAGCAACAGATAAACTGAAAGCAAAAAAACCAATGTAATGTTGTGGTCAAGCTAATAAGGGCTAATGGTGGATACCTAGGCACACAGAGGCGAAGAAGGACGTGGTTACCGACGAAATGTTCCGGGGAGTTGGAAGCAAACGGTGAGCCGGAAATATCCGAATGGGGCAACCCTATGTACTACCTGTTGAATATATAGACAGGAAAGAGCCAACCTGGCGAATTGAAACATCTTAGTAGCCAGAGGAAAAGAAATCAACTAGAGATTCCCCTAGTAGTGGTGAGCGAAAGGGGAAAAGCCTAAACCAAGAGGTTTACCTTTTGGGGTCGTGGGACAGCGATATCGAATCCAGAGACTAGACGAAGCAGCTAAATACTGCACCAGAGGAGGTGAAAGTCCTGTAGTCAAAAGTTAAAGGATAGTAGCTGCATCCCGAGTAGTACGGAGCACGTGAAATTCCGTATGAATCAGCGAGGACCATCTCGTAAGGCTAAATACTACTGTGTGACCGATAGCGAACAAGTACCGCGAGGGAAAGGTGAAAAGAACCCCGGAAGGGGAGTGAAATAGAACATGAAACCATTAGCTTACAAGCAGTGGGAGTCCGATTAAACGGATGACCGCGTGCCTGTTGAAGAATGAGCCGGCGACTTATAGGTACTGGTAGGTTAAAGCGAGAATGCTGGAGCCAAAGGGAAACCGAGTCTGAAGAGGGCGATAATCAGTATTTATAGACCCGAACCCTGGTGATCTAACCATGTCCAGGATGAAGCTTGGGTAACACCAAGTGGAGGTCCGAACCGACCGATGTTGAAAAATCGGCGGATGAGGTGTGGTTAGGGGTGAAATGCCAATCGAACCAGGAGCTAGCTGGTTCTCCCCGAAATGTGTTGAGGCGCAGCGGTAATGATTAAAGTCGGGGGGTAAAGCACTGTTTCGGTGCGGGCTGGGAGACCGGTACCAAATCGAGACAAACTCAGAATACCCGATGAACACATTGCCAGTGAGACGGTGGGGGATAAGCTTCATCGTCAAGAGGGAAACAGCCCAGACCACCAGCTAAGGTCCCCAAATCATCACTAAGTGATAAAGGAGGTGGGATTGCAGAGACAACTAGGAGGTTTGCCTAGAAGCAGCCACCCTTGAAAGAGTGCGTAATAGCTCACTAGTCAAGCGATCCTGCGCCGAAAATGAACGGGGCTAAGTGATGTACCGAAGCTGTGGGATTAACTAAACATTAATCGGTAGGGGAGCGTTCCGTCGTAGGTAGAAGCAGTAGCGGCGAGCAGCTGTGGACGAAACGGAAGTGAGAATGTCGGCTTGAGTAGCGCAAACATTGGTGAGAATCCAATGCCCCGAAACCCTAAGGGTGCCAGAGCCAGGTTCGTCCACTCTGGGTTAGTCGGGACCTAAGGCGAGGTCGAAAGGCGTAGTCGATGGACACAGGGTCAACAATCCCTGACTAAGATATGGGAGCATTGCTAGGGACGCATGAAAGATAGCCACACCCTGATTGGTTTGGGAGACGGTTACGACCGTTGCGTGGTGAATGTTAGTGCCAAGAAAAGCTAGTAATGTGATGAACATATGTTACCCGTACCCGAAACCGACACAGGTAGGGAGGTTGAGAATACCAAGGGGCGCGAGATAACTCTCTCTAAGGAACTCGGCAAAATGGCCCCGTAACTTCGGAAGAAGGGGTGCCCACGAGAGTGGGTCGCAGTGAAGAGATCCAGGCGACTGTTTACCAAAAACACAGGTCTCCGCTAACTCGAAAGAGGACGTATGGGGGCTGACGCCTGCCCAGTGCCGGAAGGTTAAGGAAGTTGGTCAGTGGTAACATGAAGCTGACGACCGAAGCCCCGGTGAACGGCGGCCGTAACTATAACGGTCCTAAGGTAGCGAAATTCCTTGTCGGGTAAGTTCCGACCCGCACGAAAGGCGTAACGATCTGGATGGTGTCTCAGAGAGAGACCCGGCGAAATAGGAATGTCTGTGAAGATACGGACTGCCTGCACCTGGACAGAAAGACCCTATGAAGCTTTACTGTAGCCTGGAATTGTGTTCGGGCTTCGCTTGCGC
The DNA here is from genome assembly GCF_019598945.1 of Sphaerospermopsis torques-reginae ITEP-024. Taxonomy (NCBI): domain Bacteria; kingdom Bacillati; phylum Cyanobacteriota; class Cyanophyceae; order Nostocales; family Aphanizomenonaceae; genus Sphaerospermopsis; species Sphaerospermopsis torques-reginae. The sequence goes on from NZ_CP080598.1 coordinate 2,129,700, forward strand.
AGGATAGGTGGGAAGCGATGAACTTCTCCTTGTGGGGGGAAGGGAGCTAACGGTGAGATACCACTCTGGCGAAGCTAGAATTCTAACTCATCTCCGTGAGCCGGAGAGAGGACAGTTTCAGGTGGGCAGTTTGACTGGGGCGGTCGCCTCCTAAAAGGTAACGGAGGCGCGCAAAGGTTCTCTCAGCACGCTTGGAAACCGTGCGGCGAGTGTAAAGGCATTAAGAGAGCTTGACTGCAAGACCGACAAGTCGAGCAGGTACGAAAGTAGGCCTTAGTGATCCGACGGCGCAGCATGGAATGGCCGTCGCTCAACGGATAAAAGTTACTCTAGGGATAACAGGCTGATCTCCCCCAAGAGTCCACATCGACGGGGAGGTTTGGCACCTCGATGTCGGCTCATCGCAACCTGGGGCGGAAGTACGTCCCAAGGGTTGGGCTGTTCGCCCATTAAAGCGGTACGTGAGCTGGGTTCAGAACGTCGTGAGACAGTTCGGTCCATATCCGGTGCAGGCGTAAGAACATTGAGAGGAGTCCTCCTTAGTACGAGAGGACCGGGAGGAACGAACCGCTGGTGTACCAGTTATTGTACCAACAGTAGACGCTGGGTAGCCACGTTCGGAGCGGATAACCGCTGAAAGCATCTAAGTGGGAAGCCCACCTCAAGATGAGTGTTCTCACTACTTTAAGTAGGTAAGGTCACGGGCAGAACACCCGTTTATAGGCTCTATGTGGAAGTACAGTAATGTATGTAGCAGAGGGGTACTAATAGACCGAGGGCTTGACCTCAAACATCATTGGCATAATTCGCGTTACTTGCAGTCTTCAGGGTTTTGTACACCCAAAAATCTTTCCTGGTGTCTATGGCGCGGTGGAACCACACTGATCCCTTCCCGAACTCAGAGGTGAAACGCTGTTGCGGCGACGATAGTTGAGGGGTTGCCCTCTGTCACAATAGCTCGATGCCCAGGGCTAATATTTTACAAACACCTTCATTTGTATAATGAGGGTGTTTGTTTTTTGTAACCATCTAATTACAATATGATAATTTGTACTTTTTTACTGTGATGTGACAAGTAGTCATATCATGTCCGGCTAATCGCTTACGATAAAAGAGGTGAGTGCAAAGATGACCAATGCCGAAACGAATTAGTGTAGCCACACATCTGAGTATTGAAGAGTTAGAAAAACGTTACCGTCAAGCTAAAGACGGGATAGAAAGCCGTCAGTACCAGATTATTTGGTTAGTAGCGCAAGGCAAAAAAACGGAAGAAATCGAGGAAATCACTGGCTACAGCAGAACATGGATGTACGCATTGGTAAAAAGATACAACGAGTTAGGGATCGAAGGATTAGGCGATCGTAGACAGTTAAACCAAGGTACACAGCCGCTAGTAGATGATATCCAGCAGGCACATTTATGGAAATTCAGTTGTGGTGCGAAGATGAACATCGCTTGGGACTTAAACCAGTTTTACGACGAGTTTATGTACCAGAAGGAGAACAACCAATTGCTGATGTGAATTGGCGGTTTAAATGGCTATGGTTGTATGCTTTTGTACATCCTAAAACTGGAGAAACCTATTGGTGGATTCTTCCTTATGTGAACACAGAGCTATTCAATCAGGTTTTAGCCGATTTTGCTCAAGAATTTGGCTTAGGTGCTAATAAACGTATTCTTTTAGCCGTTGATCAAGCCGGATGGCATACCAGTAAGAGTTTACAGATTCCCGAAGGGCTGCATTTAACATTATTACCATCTCACTCACCTGAATTACAACCCGCAGAAAGGCTTTGGACTTTGGTGGACGAACCAATTGCTAATCAATCTTTTGAGACACTCGATGATTTAGAGGATGTCTTATTTCATCGGTGTCAATCTTTACTCCAACAGCCTGATTTAATTCGTGGTTTGACGGGTTTTCATTGGTGGTTGCAAACTGGCGCTTAATCGTAAGTCATTACCCGGACATGATATAAATTGATGAATTTTAAGACATCTGCACCTGTAGCACCGTCTTCACCTGTTCCCACTTCTACACCTAAACCTAAAGCTTTTGCACCGACAGCATAAGTAACATCTCCATCTTTTTCACCGACAGAAACCCAAGGTTGAGGGACTATTTGTGCTGATGCTTGACTGGGGTTTAATAATACTAATAAACCCAGGGATGTGATGAGTGTTTTGATCGTAAATATTGGTTTCATTTTTATATCTCACGCAAAGATGCAAAGAAAGGAAGGACGAGAAAAACAAGGGATTGTACAATACAAATATATGAAAAATGCTGTAAATCTCTCACACCTTCCGAGACGTAGTTAAATCATATAAGTTCCTGAAATTGAACAAGACGCAAAAAAAGATAATTTCTCTCTGCGTCTTTTCGCTATCAATAGCTTTTACTTACTACATCCTTTCTAAAACTTTAATTCCCAGCAAATCAAATCCTAGTTTTAGTGTTCTTGCTGTTAAGTAACATAACATCAACCTTGATGTTTTGATGGGTTCTTCTGATTTTAAAACCGGACATTTATCATAGAATTTATTAAATTTTTCGCTGAGATTATATAAATAATCACAGAGGCGATTTGGTAATAAATCCTGTTCTACTTCGGCAATTATTTCATCTAGTTGTAATATGTGTTTGGCTAGGGTTAATTCTGTATCTTCTTTGAGGATTATTTTGGCATCTCTTCCTAAATTTGCGAAGTCAATATTGCCTTCTCGACTAATGCCTTGAGTCCTTACATAAGCATATAGCATATAAGGCGCTGTGTTGCCTTTTAAAGAAAGCATTTTATCATAACTAAAAACATAATTGCTAGTGCGATTTTGGCTAAGGTCTGCATATTTCACAGCACTAATACCAACTACGTCAGCAACATTTTTAATAAACTGTTCTGTTTCTTCTCGACTTTCTTCTTTTAATCTTGCTTCTAAATCTGTTCGAGAGCGAGATATTGCTTCATCTAATAAGTCTTTTAACCGGACTGTATCACCAGAACGAGTTTTGAATTTTTTGCCATCTTCACCTAATACTAATCCAAAGGGAACGTGAACTAATTCAACGTTTTCAGGTATCCATCCTGCTTTGTTTGCAACTTGGAAAAATTGAGCAAAGTGGTTTGCTTGTCCTGCATCGGTAACGTAAATTATCCGTTTTGCTTGATCTTTTTCAATTCTATAACGTAATGCTGCTAAGTCTGTGGTTGCATAGTTATAACCGCCATCTGATTTTTGGACAATTAATGGTAAAGGATCTCCTTCTCTGTTAGTAAAACCTTCTAAGAAAACACATTTTGCTCCTTGGTTTTCTTCTACTAATCCTACTGTTTCTAAGTCTTCTACTACTTTGGTTAATAATGGATTATAAAATGATTCTCCTCTTTCAATTAATTTGATATCGAGTAAATCATAAATTACTTGAAATTCTCGCCGTGATTGTTCACATAATAATTTCCAAGCATGAAGTGTATCTTCTGCTCCTGCTTGTAATCTTACTACTTCTTGACGTGCTGTTTCTTGGAAAGTTTCATCTGCATCAAATCTTTGTTTTGCTTGGCGATAAAAACTAACCAAATCTCCTATATCTAAAGCGTTAGCGGTGGTAAGTGCTTCGGGGTAAACTTCCCGCAAATAAGCAATTAACATCCCAAATTGTGTACCCCAATCACCGACATGATTTAATCTTAATACTTCATGTCCTCTAAATTCTAAAATCCTAGCAATACAATCACCGATAATTGTAGAACGTAAATGTCCTACGTGCATTTCTTTGGCAATGTTAGGACTGGAAAAATCAACAATTTCCTTTTGGGGATTTTGTACTTTGGGAACTCCTAAACGGGGATCTGTTTTAATAGCGTTGAGTTGTGCTTCGAGATAGGATGTTTGTAATTTTAAATTAATAAAACCAGGTCCTGCAATTTCTGGTGGTTCACAAATATCAGATACGTCTAATTTTTCTACTATAGCAGTGGCGATCGCTCTTGGCTGCATTCCTAATTTTTTACTCAGGGATAAAGCAACATTGGCTTGAAAATCACCAAATTTAGGATTACTTGCAGGTACTAAAATGGGATCTACTTGAGTATAATCTGCCCCAAATGCAGCCGCTAAAGCTTGTTGTAGTTTAATTTTTAGTTGTTCTTGTGTGGCTTTCATGTTCAAATCTTATTTGTTCTGATCTGTATTAAAGGTGCGATCGGCTGCTAGAAATTGTTATATTGCCAAATGCTTGATTATTTTAACCTGACAACAGTTAATTACGAATTACGAATTACGAATTACGAATTATTTTAACTGTTCAGTGTTTTAACAACTGTCATTCCTTGAATCCTCCAAGAACCTTGCTTACGAACTAAATCATAACGAACACGTAAGTTATCTTGAGAAGGTCTTTTACTTTGACCCTGTTCATAGAAATGGGTAACTTCCTTAACTGTAGCTTCTACAACAGCATTATCAGCAGTAGGATCTTTTTGATTAACAAATTCTACTTTGACATCATGTTCATATTTACGATAGCGTTTTTCTGCCATATCTTGCTTGGCAATTGACCGCCATTTTGAAATTACTGAACCAGTTAAAATTTCATCTAGACGTTCAATTTCATGATCTGGTCCTAAAGCAGATGCTTTGATAGATAACCACTTTTCAATCACTTCCTGGGCGATCACTGGTGTCAGTTGACCTTCAGGTACTTCTGGTTTGCTGCTATTGGGTTCAGGAATGGTGACTGGTGGTTGATTCAATTCTATAGCCAAGGGAGTTCCCTGCACAGTTGGTTGAGGGAAAAACAGATTGTTCAACCATCCCCAGACTGTGGAAACTAACAACCAAAAAACTAGCAACCCTCCCATAGACAAAAACATGAGCCAAACTAAGCGAGTTTTTGTGTCTAAGGAGTTAACAAAAGTGCGTCTTCTGCGAGAATGAGAATTTCCTGGTTCCCAAACCCGCTCTCGACTGTTCACTAAAGTTTGCTTGCGTCGTCTACGCTGCTTAGTGTGACTCGTTGCATCTATATGATTACCAACATTCATCTGATGGTCATATTCAGTTCCTGCCTCTTCTGCTGTCGCCGACTGTTTTGGCATTTCTGGGGTGTGACTGTTGCTGTATCTCCTAGAATGCCATTCTGGTGGAGAATAGTTAGCAGATTCGGTTACTTCGCTGGGTGCTGAGGTGTAAAACTCAGGATCATGTGCATAGCTGTGATTTACTGTCCCATTACTAACCCCATGATTAATCCCATTACTAACATTATGATAGCTGCGATAACGGGGACTATTGATTTGTGGTGAGGGAAAAGACTGTTTATTAATTGTAGTCCATTCATCAGTTGTTTGTGTATCTGTTGGTAAAGCTTCTAAATAAGCTTGTACCTGTTTATCAGCAAAGTATTCTTTTAAAGAAGCTTGTTTTTTGACTAAATCTCGAAAATGCGGAAATACCTCTTGTTGTAACCACTGTTCACAGTACAAACACAATCCTGGTAACAAATCTGGGGAATCTTGAGATTTTTCCCGAATAATAGCTAAAGCTTCATATTCCTGACTTAGTTCCAAAACACGAGTTGCTTCTTCCGTTTGCCCAAGTAACAAAGCACAGAGAGACTGTTCTAAATGCACATCTTGGCGTTTACCAAGACGAATTAACATTTGCTTTGCCTGACGAATTAAAGCTGGTTGACGTTGGGCAAAACCCCTGGCTATCAGGGCATAAACCGCTAAATATGTAGACACAGCAGAGGTACGCTTACTTTCAGCTTCAAATAATTTATGCTGTTCTGCAACTGTCAAATGGTTGCGTAACTGTTGAATAAATCGCAGAAAATCATCTATATTTAAGCCTGTTTGATCATTACCACTACCATCAATTCCACCCCGCTCTTCTAAAATACTGTGTAATAATTCTAAACCTTGACGGCGTTCTTTGGTCTTCTCTAGAGGTAGTGCTAACAACTCCAGAATTCTATAGGGGCGTAACTTGCACAGGTCTGCGGCAATTTCCGCTTGCACATTAGGAAACAGACCTTCACGCACTAGCAATTCTTCCCCTGTTTCCAAAGATATAGCAGCATTTTCATGGTTACCTTGCTGCCATTGTTCCCGTCCCAGTTCCAGACAAGCTAACGCCACGGTGAGAATAATATCTGGCAGTTCAGGACTGGCAAAAAATTCCTCACTGTTAAGATGAGATCCTACTTTCACCCCTACGGATTTATTTCTATTTACCAGGTGTGGACGGCCTAGCTTCAGCACCAGTTCGTATTCTCCCAACTCTTGAAGCAGCAATAAAGCACCAACCAATTCGTCTGGGGCAATTTCGATGCTGAGACTTTGAACATCGTGGATACGGTTAATGGTTTCGGTGCTGTTTTCTAATAGGTATGTCTCCCCAAGCCGATCTTGGTTGTAGGCGTGGGCGAGATAAAGCTGATCATAATTACTGCGTTCTTTGGGATTTGATAAAACCACGTAAGCTTCTTCTATGAGTTGTTTACGAGAGGATATAGCTGCAATGGAATATTCCCGTCTTGGCAATTGAACAATGCGATCGCTATAAGCTTGCCGCAATTGTTCCTCACTTGCCGCCAACGGTAATCCTAAAATTCGGTAATAATCAAGCGGAATTTGCACAGCCTACTTCCCCTGCACTGTGTTTACGTAGCATCTCCCAGAGACGGACATAATTAACCTAGAGCATTCCAGGCTTGTAAAACCGTGCCATAATTATAGCTTTAATAATACCGTGTATAATATACAATTTAAGTGTATATTATAACATTTTTGTTTGTTTCTTGTTAACACTTAAGTTATATCCTATATATCCTAAATATATCCTAAAAACTAATTGCAGGTTTTAAATTTAGCCCAGAATCCGTATTACATTGAGTAGATTACCTGATGCAATGTTTTTGTGTTTTAGGGAACAGGGAACAGGGAATAAAATAAATTGGTGTGTACTTCATTAGACTGGGAAACGCTATAACTGGAAAACACAATATAGCACGATAAATTTTTAATGACCATTACTTAATAAAAGGTAAATTTTTACACAAAAAATTCCAATGACTATGGCAACACCAAGAAAGAGTAGGGAAGAACATTTTTGAGGCAGACCTGATATTAAGATCAGAAAATTGTTAATGGCTATGCAGAAAAACGACTATTCTGATTGCTAACTTAAAGAACGAACATAAAAAGCCACAGTTACGACACCAAAGACCAAAAATAGGCAATAAACATTAAAAAATGGCAAAATTACACCTTAAATATTCCATACCAATTTTAAGTCACAAATGAAGATTTTATAGTTGGATGGTTGACTTTTACCAACGCTGTCCTATTTCCAGCTAACATTATTAAGACTTGCTTACAGCAGATTACAGAGAAATGAGGCTTCGCCGTGAGCGTCAGCCGATGGAGAATCTAAGTTCAAGGTCAGACACTAAGGCCGTTTTACTCTTGACTCCTGTAAGGGCGAAGCATTCAGGCGATAAATGATCAATTTTTGTCACAGGTTATTTTCCGAATGCTTCGCCCCTACTTCGCCCCTACTTCGCCCCTACGACTCCTGACTCCTGCTATAACTTTAAAACCGTAGCTTTAACTTTTACGACAGGGATACTTCACAATAATGGTTCAAGAACGCACGTTACCCAAATTTGATACTTCTACAGTCCAGATTACCAAAGCAGAAGGGCTGGAATTATACGAAGACATGACTTTAGGGCGCTTTTTTGAAGACAAATGCGCCGAAATGTACTACCGGGGAAAAATGTTTGGTTTTGTCCACCTGTACAACGGACAAGAAGCCGTTTCCAGTGGTATTATTCGGGGAGCAATGCGACCTGGTGAAGACTTCGTTTCCAGTACCTACCGTGACCACGTTCACGCTTTGAGTGCGGGAGTACCAGCTAGAGAGGTAATGGCAGAATTATTTGGTAAGGCCACAGGATGCAGCAAAGGGCGCGGTGGTTCCATGCATATGTTTTCTGCTGAACATCGTTTATTAGGTGGTTATGCTTTCGTAGCTGAAGGTATTCCTGTTGCATCTGGGGCAGCTTTTCAAAGTAAATACCGTCGGGAAGTCTTGGGAGACAAAACAGCAGACCAAGTAACAGCTTGTTTCTTTGGTGACGGTGCTGCTAACAATGGTCAATTTTTCGAGACATTAAATATGGCAGCACTTTGGAAACTGCCAATTATTTTTGTGGTAGAAAATAATAAGTGGGCGATCGGCATGGCTCACGAACGGGCGACATCTGACCCAGAAATCTACAAAAAAGCTAGTGTGTTTAACATGGTAGGCGTAGAAGTAGACGGGATGGATATTTTAGCAGTGCGCCAAGTCGCCCAAGAAGCAGTAGCCCGCGCCCGTGCAGGGGAAGGACCAACCCTCATTGAAGCCCTCACCTATCGCTTCCGTGGTCACTCTTTAGCAGATCCCGACGAACTCCGCAGCAAAGAAGAAAAAGATTTTTGGTTCTCTCGTGATCCGATTAAAAAGCTAGGTGCTTATTTGTTAGAACACAACCTAGCCACAGAAGCAGAACTCAAAGACATTGAAAAGAAAATTCAGGGTGTGATTGACGATGCGGTGAAATTCGCTGAAGGCAGTCCCGAACCAGATGCCAGCGAATTATATCGCTTTATCTTTGCAGAAGATGTGTAACAGGTGACAGGTGACAGGTGACAGGTGACAGGTGACAGGTGACAGGTGACAGGTGACAGTAAGCAGAGAATAGGTAATAGTGACAAAAGTTACAGCTATTTTCAGGTAAATAAACCACATCTTGATTAAGGTTTCGCGCAAAGGCACAAAGGAGCAAAGGCGCAAAGGAAGAAAGTTAATTGGGGGTGTGGTCTAAATACGTCAAAACTGGTGTAAAAATTTTTCTGCTGAACTTCTGCCTCCTGCCTCCTGCCTACAATTATTAATTACAAATCACCACTTATGTTGACTATTACTGAACAACAACAACAATACAAAACCTACATCCTCGCGGATACTACTGCTGGTTCTAATTTGGAAGTAGTACCAGAAAGAGGGGGTATTATTACCCGTTGGCGGTTGAAAGGTCAGGAAATTCTCTATTTAGATACGGAAAGGTTCGCTAACCCAGAGTTAAGTATTCGCGGTGGTGTACCTATTTTGTTTCCTATCTGTGGGAATTTGCCTGATAATACTTACACCTACAACGGTAAACAATATACTCTTAAACAGCATGGCTTTGGGCGAGATTTACCTTGGGAAGTGACAAACCAAGTTACTGAAGGCAAGGTGAGTTTAAGCGTAGTTCTCAATAGTAATGAGGTAACACGCGCTGTTTATCCTTTTGATTTTCAGCTAACTTTTACCTATACGCTACAGAGTAACTCTTTGATCATTGAGCAGGTTTATCAAAATCTGTCTAGTGTGCAGATGCCGTTTTCGGCTGGGTTTCATCCCTATTTTCTGTGTGGTGATAAGTCGCAGTTAGAGTTTGAAATTCCCTCTGGACAGTATCTAGACCAGAAAACTAAGGAAATGCACCCGTTTAACGGTAATTTCGATTTTGCACGGGATGAGATAGATTTTGCTTTTGGTCATTTGCGGAGTCAGTCTGCTGCGGTGACAGATCATAGCCGCAAGTTGAAGTTGACTCTTGACTATGATGATATCTATGCTATGCTGGTTTTCTGGACGTTGAAGGGCAAGGATTTTTATTGTCTTGAACCTTGGACGGCTGGACGCAACTCGCTCAATACTGGTGAAAATCTAACTGTGTTAGAGCCAGGAGCAAGCAAAACTTCCTCTGTGAAATTAACTGCGGATTTTTTCTAAAAAACAGTTGACAACCTAGAGAGAGTTTGCTATATTAAAAAAGTTGCGAAACACAAAAGGGTCGCTAACTCAACGGTAGAGTACTCGGCTTTTAACCGATTAGTTCCGGGTTCGAATCCCGGGCGACCCATAAAAAGCCAAATGATGATGTTTGTCTGAATCAGGATTTCCACGATTTAAGGATTAATATTGGAGATAATGAAATATGCTAAAAACTGTTCAAGGAATCTACCGGAATGGTAAAATCGAGTTAACTGAAATTCCAGCCGATATAATAGAAAGTCCAGTTTTAATAACTTTTATAGAAACTCCAACTTCAGAAAATATAACCATCAAAAGTTCCACAGAAGAATTATTTGCTCCCTTACGAGGTAAAATCAAATATTTTGAAGATATCACCACACCCACAACGGAAGAATGGGGTGAAATGTGACTATTGTTTTAGATACTTGCGCTTTAATCTGGTGGAGTCTTGATCCAGATCAACTTTCTTTACCAGCTAAATTAGCTTGTGAAAAAATGGAAGTAGAAAAAAATGGTTTAGTCGCTTCTATTTCGCTGTGGGAAATTGCTATTAAAATTAAAAACCAAAAGTTAGATTTAGGAGTACCCTTAACCACTTATTTGGATATTTGGAAACCTTACAAAAATCTGATGTAATTACCATAATTCCTATTGATGAAAATTTATGGTTGGAAAGTGTTGCTTTAGAATGGAGTCATAAAGATCCAGCAGATAGGGTTATTGTTGCTTTAGCTAAAAAATATCATGCAGGTTTAGTGACGGGAGATAAAATAATCATCGGATTTTACGAGTCAGTTATTTGGTAAATTTGTTTGTCAGAATCAGGATTTTCAGGATTTAAGGATTTACAGGATGTTATATTTTGTCTGAATCAGGATGTCCAGGATTTAAGGATTTACAGGATGTTGATTTGTGAGGATGGGGTTAAGCTAATTGTAGGATAATTTAGGCGATCGCTGTTTTCCCACTCATCAAATTTTAGGAATTATCAAAAGAATCACAAATAATCTATGATGCTGTAATTTGTAACTCTATTCTTTTTCCTAATGCTGTTAAAGTTTTTTCGATAATAGATAGTTTGGTATCATAGTGAGGATCAAGCATATCTTTTACTTCTTGTTCACCAATATTCAGAATAGAAGCAAGTTGTAATTGAGTCATTTTATGTTCGCGCATTGCTAAATATAATGCTGCTTTCAATGCTGTTTGAATAGGAACAGGTACTAAATACTCTCCAGTGTTAGATAATGATGGTTGGGGAATATCTAATTGATCATCAATGCGTAAAGCGATCGCTTCTTCTAAACAATCAGCAGCTTCATTTAATGCTTGTTCTATTGTATCTCCTTGAGTAATTGCTTCTGGTAAATCTGGGAATGTAACGACAAAACCGCCATCTTCGTCTTCAGTTAATGATGCTGGATATACAAATTTGTTCATAATTATACCCCTATTAAATTTCATTTTCTTCTATTCCTAGTTGATTTAACATTGCTTTGAAAGTTCCTGTTTTTAGCTCATCTTTGGGGTTACGAACTATGGTAAATTTATCACCAAAGTATAATGTTACATGACTTCCTTTACCACGTTTTTGATCAACATAAGCTATAATATTACGCTCCTTAGCTAATTTTTTAACTTTCCTAATAAATTCACTACCTTTCATAAAATTATTGAATAAATTTTTTAAATCGTCAAGTTGGAAGTATCTAAAATATATTTCATAACTCTATTGTGCAGTTATCAAAATCTTGGTCACGTTCTAAGTCTAAATCTACTCCCACTAAAGGAGAATTTTGTAATACTTCTATTAGGTTTTTAGATTTAGCTTTGTTTGGCTGATTTTCTATTTGTCTAGTTAAATAATTGATTAATTCTATTTTTTCTTCTCTGGTTAAAGTATCTACTTGTTTGAAGAAATTTTCTAATGTTAAGTTGTTCATAGTTATTTTGCTGATGAGATTTATTGATATTGTAACATATTTGCATTTTGTCTGAATCAGGATATCCAGGATTTTAGGATTTACAGGATGTTATATTTTGTCAGAATCAGGATGTCCAGGATTTAAGGATTTACAGGATGTTAATTTGTCAACATTGGTTTAAGCTAATTATAGCATAAATGTAGGATAATTTAGGCGATCGCTATTTTGGTAAGTCTGATAATTCTTTTACAAGACCTTCCCAAAACTGCAAATACCTTGCAAGAATTGAACAATAATCACATTTACCTCCAAGATAACCAAGAAAAACCTGCTAATCCAGGTAAAATGCTAATTTTAAAAAATCTTGCAAGATTTTCAAGATCGTGTATAATGGTTGTTATGGATAACAATCTACTGCTCTCATTGTTACAAAATAAACTTGCTGAAACAGAGCAAGAAGCCTCTAGACTAAGGGAAGTTGCTGCTAAGGCTCAAATAGAAGCATCTATTATGGAGGCTTTAGCCCAGAAAATACAGTCTACTATTGACAGCTTAATTGCTACTCATGGAAAGGAAATGAGTCACCAAGATTATCAGGAAACTATTCAAGGTTTGTCTGGTACAGAATCTTCTCTTGGTGATACATATTCAAACCAAGAGCAGACAATCAAAAATTTTCGCCTTCCCAAAGATATGAAACGTATTCAGTACAAAAGAACCAAAGGATACGTTAAAATAACTACACAAATTTTATCTAATTATCCAGGAGGATTACATATTGATCAATTGACAGACATGATTTTTGAGACTTCCTCACCAGATGAATTGGCAAGAGCAAGAAATTCTTTGTTGGCAGAATTAAATAGAGGTGTTAAGGAAGGAAGACTCACAAAAATGGGTGACTCAGACTATTTCTTGCTACCTCCACAGTTCTCGGAAACAAATAATACAGAGTTATCTCAAAAATCAATTGATATCCTCAATCACTCAAAGTTCCAATTTAACGGAACAAATTCTTTAGTTAATTCTTAAACTTTTCTAGCTTGGAGTATTATTTTATGGCACAACTTTTAAAGAAGTCAGGTAATGAACAAGACTTTTCTAAAGACTTACTACGCGGATTTGATAACGACGGAGCAGAATATTTTACAGTGAAAAAGACGGGACAATCAGGAATGTCTCACAGAGGTTTAGCTAGATTTGTAGGTAAAAGTCAAGCAAGTGTGAGTACATGGATTAATAATGTTAGAAAATCTGATCCTCAGAATAATGATTTACCTCCTTGTTTGAAAGTTTTTGCTGGATGTAGTTTAACACTTCCCGGATATGTTGATAATCAAGGTAGAGATATAATTGAAGATGGATTTTGTGCAGCCATAGTTAAATATTACGCCCAATACTCTAACCCTAGAAAACCAGGAGGTAATGTTAAAGCACAACAAGCTCTCCAATTAATTGAACATTTAGGAATGCGAGTTTTTATTCATCAGAAAACAGGTTGGAAACCTCAGTATGACTATCCTATACATGATGACTTTGAGAAGGAATTTGAGATACATAAAGGAAGATATGCTGTCAGACAGATAGTAAAACTGGAAGATCACCCAGAACTAATGTCCGCTGTAAAATATTGGCTTAACAAAAATAGTTTACGTTTATCTAGAAAAATTTATTCAGATACCAATGAGGCTCTCAATAAATGTTTACAAGGAATAAACGCAAGAGAAATAAAGGAACAAAATAACCTCTCTAAAAGTGCTGCTATTAGAGATTATTATGATACTCGTCCATTAATGAACTATTCAGCCTTGATTAAACTAGCAGCAAATCAAATTCGCTATCATAATATTCATCCAGTAAAGGCAGTACATAAAGCCTTAGATTTATATATGCCAAATCATAAACCTGAGCCAATACCAGTCATTGAAAATATAAAAAAGGCAGACAAAAGACTAAAAGCGGAAGCTGAAAGACGACGACTTGCGGCTGGAGTTCAATTATCATTACCTCTAGGCATATAAGACAATCGTTAGCTGTGATTTTTGAGTATTATTGATTGATGTTTGTCTCAATCAGAATATTACCAGAATCTTCTAAATCAAAAAACCAAAAATCCTTTCATCCTGTAAATCCTGAAATCCTGTAAATCCTGATTCAGACAAATTAGGTGATAGGTAATAGGTAATGAATTTACTGTCACCTGTCACCTGTCACCTGTCACCTAACTTACTCCTGCGTCGCAACAGTCAAAACCTGCGGAGGAGAAGCATCAGGAGGATAAAGAAAATCAACTTCTACCCAAGAATTATCCCCCGGTTTCATCTTTAAAGAAACTAAAGGTTGACCAGGTTCACCTCTTTTTTGCACCAAATGTACAAACCTAGTCGCCGGTTTACCTTGTTCATCCCGATAACGTACCCGCACAGTACCCCTAAAGAAAACCTGACGCGCAGGTGTGGTAAAAAACCTTAAACCAGACTTTGTTAACTGCTCCTCTTTGATGGGAGTTTGCAGAGATACAGTGACATTTTTTGCACTTTGAGAATTATTCAATAAAGGCAATTTTAAACTATATTGAACACCATAATTACCATGTGCAAAATAAGCTGTATCAGGATAACGCACTAACATCGGTGCTGTTTGAATTTGACCTGTGCCAAAAGTTCCTCCGTGCAGTGTACTTAAAGGATAGGAAAAAGCTTGACCGGGTTCAGGAATAGTTAAATACCTGCTGTTAGAATTATCTGTTAAAAGCGATCGCCATTGTGACCCACGGGACACACCTGCAACCCTTCCATAAATAGCAGGTTTACCAGTTCCCTCTATGGGAGTCGGGGTTTTATCTCTCGGTGTTGATAAATCACCATTATTTAATAAATCTTCCCATTCTGCTAAAGTTGGCGCTCGTTCACTACCATCAGCATTAGTTTTTGCAAACATCGCTAAACTAGCAGCATACACCGTCCCATTACTCCGCAAACGCATATAAGTAGAACGACCATTTAAAGGTGGTGTCAATTCTCGCACGGGAATAGGTAAATTTAATAACATCTGACTTTCCCCAGGAGGAAGGACTATTTGCGCTGGGAAAATATTTTGTCTTCTCCCTCTCAAAATATCAGACATCACCCTACTACCTGGTCCAGAAAACACATTTCCCGCATCATTAGGAATAAAAGAATCTAATGGTAAAAAAGGTGCATCTGGTTGACTTAAATAACTTGCACCTTGCAAAATATTCACAGTTACCGGTGTATTACCAGGGTTATGCAAAATTATCCCGTGGTAAAGAGAACGTAAATCTTCTGGTGGTTCTGCTCTAGCAATATGATGGGAAAAAACATCAAACCGCCCCTGAAAAGGAAAGTTTAAATGTGCAGTGGGTACTTTTTTATCCTCTGAAGGAAAAGTAGAAAGTAAAATACCTTCCTTTAATACCAATTCTGGACTATTACTATTAAATACTGGAACAGTATCCAACCTTCCAGGTAAAGCTCGCACCTCTTGAGGTATTACCACTTCTTCCGGTGGTGGTGCGGTTGGAGTTGCTTGAGCGAGAGTCAAACCGAGTAATGCTGACAACATAGGAAATTTAAAATTCAAAATTTATAAGTGACTGGGGACAGGTGACAGGTGACAGGTGACAGGTGACAGTTAACAGTTAACAGTTAACTGTTAACAGTTAACTGTTAACAGTTATTAGTGAGTGGAGTTTATGATTTACTGTTCCCCATTCCCTATTCCCTATTCCCTATTCCCTATTCCCTATTCCCTTGATTCAAAAATAACCAAATTATTCATGATTAAAACAAAATCAGCAAGAATGTCTAGCAAATTTTCTTGATGCAAAATCGGAACATGGACAAAAATACAAGGAATGGGTAGTTGAGATTGATTCAAGTAGTCCAACACTGAATAATAAAGACCTTCGCACACAAATTTACCACAGTCGTAACTAATCTCAACTGCCGCTGTCTCAGCTATTAATTGTTCAACATTAACAATTGTTTGCAAAGTTGTTATCCCAAAATTTTCCCCACCATCTCTAAATGAAATATCAGTAGTCTGTATAGACTCGCTACTAGCAACAACTTCCACACTTAAATTTTGCCGACTAGCAGCCATACCACAACAGATAACATAATTTGGTTTGAGTTCATTGATTTTGGCAATGACGCGAGAACTGGCAAGGACAACATCTACAGGAAGTAGTCGCAAAAAAGTTAAGTCATGAGAGATATCAGCCATTTTGGCTAGTTCGAGTAACAAGTCATCAGAAGAATTTGACTGTTGTTCACTCAGCCAAGTGTCAAAAGAAGTTAATAATATTTTTTTGTGCATAATAAATATTATTTAGAATATTATTTAGAATTAGAATATAAATGCTTCCCTAATAAATTTACAAGGAGCAAGTAAATGCCAGTCATTGCGGTCGTAGATTATGATATGGGAAATTTGCACTCAGTCTGTAAAGGTTTAGAAAAAGCTGGTGCAATTCCTAAAGTAACTTATTCTGCCAAGGAGTTAGAACAAGCAGATGCGATAGTTTTGCCAGGGGTGGGAGCTTTTGATCCTGCCATGCAACATTTACGTTCCCGTGGTTTGGAACAACCAATAAAAGATGTGATCGCATCTGGTAAACCGTTCTTAGGTATTTGTCTAGGACTGCAAATTTTATTTGAATCTAGCGCCGAAGGAACTCAACCAGGACTAGGAATAGTGCGGGGAAAAGTACGCCGATTTCGTCCAGAACCAGGAATAGCTATTCCCCACATGGGTTGGAATCAACTGCAACTGACTCAACCAAGAAGCATTTTGTGGGAACATTTACCCCATCAACCTTGGGTTTATTTTGTCCATTCCTACTATGTTGAACCAACTGAACCGCAAATTAGAGCAGCAACAGTGACTCATGGTAGTCAAACTGTGACAGCAGCGATCGCTCATGAAAATCTCATGGCGGTTCAATTCCACCCCGAAAAATCCTCTAATATTGGATTGCAAGTTTTATCTAATTTTGTGGCTCAAGTCCGTGAAAAAATCCCTGCTTAATAAAAATTTGCTTTCTTTGTTAGTCGTCAGTTGTCTAATGACTAATGACTAATGACTAATAACTAATGATCAATGACTAATTAATGAGTTTAAGAATTTACGGGAATCGTCTGTTAAAAACTTTACCAGGGCAAGAGACTAGACCCACCAGTGCGCGAGTACGGGAGGCCGTTTTTAATATTTGGCAGGGAGAAATTGATCATTGTCGCTGGTTAGATTTATGTGCCGGTAGTGGTTCAATGGGTGCAGAGGCTTTATGTAGGGGAGCCTGTTTAGTAGTAGGAATTGAACAGTCAAGTCGAGCCTGTGCCATTATTCAACAAAATTGGCAGCAGATAGCGAATAATGAACAAAAATTTCAATTATTGCGGGGAAATGTCCTGCAACAATTAAAAAAATTATCAGGTCAAAAATTTGACAAAATATATTTTGATCCACCTTATGCCAGTGGTTTATATGAGCCTGTTTTAGAAGCGATCGCTCACTATCAACTTTTAGATCCTCAAGGGGAAATAGCAGTAGAACATAGTCCTAATTTTACACCACCAATCATCCCAACTTGGGAAATCAGCCGCCAAAAAGTTTATGGCAACACAGCACTAACTTTTTACAGAACAATGGAAGTATCGGAAAGCGAGTGATATCATCTACGGTTGAATACTTATCATATATGTTGAGACTTGTCATTGGTAATTGGTAATTGGTAATTGGGGACAATTACTAATTAAACAGCTATATCGTAAGTGATTGGGCGGACATATTAAAATTAATATACAAACACACACGCCTATATGTGACTAGGGGTTTAGCATTGCTAAACCCCTACGAGAACTAGCTGTTAACCCTTAGCCGCCCAACTCGGTAGGACGCTTGTATTGCTTATAGGCAGCGTAAAATAGTCCGCTAAGAGTGACGAAAATCAGACCCAGAACAATACCTGAGAGTAGGGGTTCAACCACTGTAAATCTCCTCTTTACAAATTTTCAAGTTTCGTTTCCCGTTTTTAATCTTACCAAATCCCGCATCAATCCAGCGCCCTAAGCCGTTTTTGGATTATAAATACTATCTAAAAATTTTCATCTGTGGTTGCAGGTAGAATCAAGAAATTTTAAGCTATGTGTAGAAGATGAAATATTTTTTTGTAAGAATTCAGAAGTCAGGATTCAGGAGTCAGAAGATTTGCTCATCTAGCGGTTACTCAAATAGTGATTATTAGTTTAACCGTTAAAAAGCTGACTGCTGAACACTGATAGCTGAATGCTTACAGTTTTTCGTACACCTAGACTGTAAAAGCAAACTCTTGAATAACCAGCTTATCAAAACTGAAACTTGGAGTCAGTGGATCACTTTGTCGGTTTTGGCCATACTCATAGCCATACCCGTAACTATTTTTGGTGTTCAGATAGTTCAAACCTCTGATCCTTACGTCAAAAATGTTTTATCACTGACAGGCAACCCAGTACAGGGAAAGGCTATCTTTCAAACCAACTGCGCTGGGTGTCATGGTTGGGAAGCTCATGGACTCGTTGGACCGAGCTTGCAAGCTGTCTCCAAACGCAAATCTCAATATGGATTGATTCATCAAGTTATTAGCGGTGAAACTCCTCCCATGCCCAAATTCCAGCCCAGCGCCCAAGAAATGGCAGACCTTTTAAGTTATTTAGAAGGTCTTTGAATAAGGGAACAGAGAACAGAGAACAGGGAACAGGGAACAGTAAATAGGGAAAAGTGTTATTTTATGTTTTTATATGTTGTTATAAATTGTGACAGGCTGCTTAGTAAATCAATGGATAATAAAACTACCACTACAAGATGGTTTTACTCCTGACTCCTGACTCCTGGAAATTTCATGTTCAACTGAGTTTAAGAGTACATTCAAGAATCAATTTCTGGTTAACCAAGGAATAAGGTTGAATTTTCAACGCTTTTTGAAAAGCTTCAATAGCTTCACCATACTTTCCTATTGCTGCGTAACACAAACCCATACCATGAAGTGCGCCAAAGTGTACTGGATTTAGCTGCACAACCATTTGACAGTCAGCTAGAGATTTTTGATAATTGCCTATGCTGTAATATAAAAAAGCGCGTCTATTCCAAGCTTCAGCAAAATCTGGTTGTGTTTTAATAAGTTCTGTTAAAACTGCTTCAGCTTTGGCTGTTTCCCCAGCATCCATTAGTTTTTGACTATAATCAATCTTTTCTAGCCCATATATACCCTTTTGCTGAAACCAGAAGCGCCAAATTTTGCGAGTTGCTTGCTCACGAACTAAAGCATCAGGATTTTTCAAGTCTTCCAGTAAAGAATTGATAGATAAAGAATCCATGCAGTTGAGATAGGTAAGTTGATATTGCCAGTTACTTGTGCAGTAAGTATTCAAACATCAGCAGTCAGCTTTTTAACAATTACGCCAAAAATACTTATTTGCTCATCAAGCAATTAATCAAAAATTCTGACTTTTGACTTTTGAATTCTTACCTTGTGCAGAAGATTATCTCCTAATTTATGTTAATAGTCATCACGGTATTCTCCGATCTTGATTAAAAATTCTGGCAATATTTTGTATTGATTCATACTATTTTTTAAAAAAATTATGTAGGCAATGCTGGCGATCGCTCATTGGGGCAAAATCAAAGTAACTGTTCAGGGGTTGCTATATTTACGCAACCTTTTACTGTAAATTCTTCTGTACCCAACTCCTAAAATTCCGTATTGCCTGACTTCTGCCAATAGTTAAACACTGCTGCACATACTCATTAACTATTTCCACAATGGGAATATTAGGAAAATTAGGACTAGATGGAGATTTTACATATTTCCCATCCTGTAACAAGAAAATTTCTAAACCTTGTTTTTTATATCGCCAAAGTTCAGGAACTCCTAAAATTTGATAATTTTCAAATTGACTCCGAGAAGTAATATCAATTTCAATAGCTAAATCTGGTGGTGGATCTATATTTAAATCAATTCGATTTTTACCAATTACAGCCTCTTGATTTTGAATATAAAAACTGGTATCTGGTTCTACGGCTTGCCGCATTCTCTCATTTTTCAGAGTTGTAGAACCAAAGGGTTCAAAATCAACATTCAGTATTTCTAACAAGATTTTCACCAAATCACCAACAATTTCTTTATCTTTTTCATGTTCAGGTAAAGGCACCATAATTTCTAACCATCCATTACTATAGGAAATACGCGCAGCACGCTTTTCCCCCATTTCTTCTAAAATATTTTCTAGTTGCTGCCAACTAATATCTTTGAGTAACATTTGTTGGCCTGGATGAACAATAATTTGTTGCAATTCTAACAACATATTACCTCTTTAATAATTGATAGTTGATAATTGATAATTGATAATTGATAATTGGTGATTGGTAATTGGTAATTGGTAATTGGTAATTGGTAATTGGTAATTGGTAATTATTTATTTTATCCTCTTGCTCCTTACCTAATCATAACCAAAATTTTTAACACCAACCTGCTCACATCTCCTAAATTAGTTAAAATCAAAATCTAAAACACAGTGAACCAGGAGAAACCCAGGCGTGCCTACACTCGGTGTAAATATTGACCATATAGCCACTATTCGTCAAGCCAGAAGGACAGTAGAACCCGATCCCATCGCCGCAGCAGTATTAGCAGAATTAGCTGGTGCAGACGGCATTACCGCCCATTTGCGGGAAGATAGAAGACATATTCAAGATAGAGATGTGCGGTTGTTGCGGCAAACAGTAAGAACCCATTTAAACTTAGAAATGGCTGCCACTGATGAAATGTTAGCGATCGCCCTAGATATCAAACCTGATTATGTAACATTAGTTCCCGAAAAAAGGGAAGAAATCACCACAGAAGGGGGTTTAGATATTGTCGGACAAATTGCTAGAATAGGGGATATAGTTGATAAATTGCAAAATGCTGGCATTCCCGTGAGTTTGTTTATTGAT
Organism: Sphaerospermopsis torques-reginae ITEP-024; assembly: GCF_019598945.1. Classification (NCBI taxonomy): domain Bacteria; kingdom Bacillati; phylum Cyanobacteriota; class Cyanophyceae; order Nostocales; family Aphanizomenonaceae; genus Sphaerospermopsis; species Sphaerospermopsis torques-reginae. The sequence continues at coordinate 2,150,477 of NZ_CP080598.1, forward strand.
GCCGAACCAGCACAAATCGAAGCTTCTGTCAAGGTGCAAGCGAAGTTTATTGAACTGCATACCGGAAAATATGCTGAAGCTAAAGATGAAACAACTCGCCAGCATGAATTAGCTTTATTAGCACAGGGATGTGAACAAGCTATTAAAGCGGGTTTACGAGTCAATGCCGGTCATGGACTTACATATTGGAACGTTTACCCAGTAGCGGCGCTTCCAGGTATGGAAGAACTGAATATTGGCCATACTATCATCAGTCGGGCTGCCTTGGTAGGAATGGAAAGAGCAGTCCGAGAGATGAAACAAGCAATGATGGGTAATGGGTAATGGGTAATGGGTAATGGGTAATGGGTAATGGGTAAGTAAAATTTTTGCCTCCTGCCTCCTGCCTCCTGCCTCCTGCCTCCTGCCTCCTGCCTCCTGCCTCCTGCCTCCTCAGAGGGGTTGTAGCTGCGTAATTCTGAAAAATTAGAGTCACATTGGTAACGTAAAACTTTTATGACTTCCACACAGCCTAACAACCTACCTCTTTGGGTACAAAATAGAGATACTGTAATTGAGTACAGTAAACAAGCCGAATGGCGCTATCAGACACCCCCAGATTATACCCGTTCTAAAGAAAATCTAGCCAAAGAAAGTACCTGTAATCACGCAGAAGGTTCACTAGAAGCTATTGTACAGAATTTAGTGAGAACCTTTGAAATGGAGGTATCTTTTAAGAGTAACCCTAAACAGTGGTTAGCTGTTGTGCAGGATAAGTTTCGCGTCAGTACAAATGGGGGACAAGAGTTTACAGCCACAGATGTATACACCCAGGGTACTTATAACACATTTATGGCTGATTCTGAACATTACAAAGCTTCAGAAGAAACTTTTGAATCATCAGCGAAACTTTTTCATAGTACCTTTCCGCAAGGTTTTCCTTGGGAACTGCTAGAAGTTTACTCAGGTCCACCAGTGGTTACATTTAAGTGGAGACACTGGGGACATTTTCGCGGTCAATATAAAGACTTTGCACCCACAGGGGAAACAGTAGAAATTGTCGGTATGAGTGTAGCTCGTGTTACCGATGATTTGAAGATTATCTCTTTGGAACACTATTTTGACAACAACCTGTTTTTAGAGAAACTGACAGCAGGTGGCAAAATGGAAAATGCTGGAAACACTGAAAATAAGGCTAGTGGTTGTCCCTTTGGTTCTTGGTTTAAGGGATTGAAGAAAAGTTAATTTATTAGGGTACAGTGCTGCTGCTGTACCCTATAAATATTAGATAGTGACTCAAGGATGAAAATGACAACATACTATTACGTTTTAGCTAGTCAACACTTTTTACTAGAAGAAGAACCTCTAGAGGAAGTTCTCAAAGAACGTACCCGTAACTACCACGAACAAGAAAAAGAGATAGATTTTTGGTTAGTGAAAAACCCAGCTTTCCTGGAAGCACCGGAAATGGCAGCAAATAAAGCTAAGTGTCCTAAACCTCCGGTAGCAATTATTTCTACCAATTCTCAATTTATTACTTGGTTAAAATTACGCTTAGAGTATGTCATCACTGGAGAATTTCAAGCTCCTTCGGCAACAATTCCTAATCCTTTGGCATCTTTAACAACTGTGTCTTAATGAAGGCAGGGGGCAGGAGGCAGGAGGCAGGAGGCAGAAGAAGCAGGGGGGCGGGGGGAGGGTTGCAGGGGAGAGGTATTTTCCCCCTTGTTCCCTGATCCCTGATCCCTATTCCCTATTCCCTATTCCCTGAAACTAAGTTATAAATTATACGAGATTAGGTATACACCAAATGTTTTTACCAAAAGTTCATTATTTACCAAGTGCTTTATTATTAGCAGTAGCTCCTATAATTGCAGGTATTAGTCCTGTTTTATCTCAAACAACAATTCCTGCCTGTCAACCTCCGAGTGTAGGGGAGTATCTGTTGTTAGTTGTCAGTCCCACAGCTAATAATCAACAGCAGTTACGTAGTGCCTTACCGTCTGAATTGAAAACTGTTACTTGTAAATATCTGAATGAAACAGTAACGCGGGTTGGTGGTTTCAACAAAATTGATGATGCAAACCGCTGGGCAAGATATGTTAACAACGTTGTTGGCTTGTCTGCTATTATTACGACTCGACCAACAGCAGCAACAGCACCAACAGCAGCAACGGTAACACCAGCAATAATCCCATCAGCAAATGTACCAAATCAGACAGTTAGTTATAATCCCAGAGTCTTGGGAGAAGGTTTTGCTGTGTTGGTAGATTATTTCAACCGCCCGGAACTAGCCAACAATGTACAAAGAACGGTAGGAGGTAATGTTGGTTTAGTTTCCTATGGACAACGCCCCTATCTACTTGCTGTTTATACTACCAACCAAACAGAGGCATACAGGACATTGCAAAAACTGACGGAGAATGGCTTTTTTGCCCTGTTAGCAGATGGTAGAAAAGTAATGTTATTGCGTTCAGTTGTTACAGTGAGGTGATTGGTGATTGGTGATTGGTGATTGGTGATTGGTGATTGGGACAAATATAATTAATTACCTATTACCCATTACCCATTACCTATTACCTATTATGAATTATGAATTATGAATTACCTATTCTCTCTTCCCTTCTTACTGTCACCTGTCACCTGTCACCTGTCACCTGTCAACTGTCACCTTACTAATAAGCGGCTCTAGCTAACCAAGAAATGGTGACACCTAAAATTGAACCAGCTATGACTTGAACTGGTGTATGTCCAAGTAGTTCTTTGAGACGGTCTTGGAAAAAGTCTGGTTTTTCATGAAATAATTCATCAATCATCTGATTGAGTATGCGAGCTTGCTTACCTGCTGCTTGGCGCACTCCGGCTGCGTCGTACATAACAATGATGGCAAATACCGCAGCTACAGCAAAATCTGGAGATGACCAACCTATGGTTTGCCCAACTCCAGCAGCTAAAGCTGTGACTAAAGCTGAATGGGCGCTAGGCATACCTCCGGTAGTCACTAAGACACGCAGATCCACTTTTTGATGTTTTATGACTTCAACGATCAGTTTTAATCCTTGAGCAACAAAACAAGCCACAAGTGCAACCAGTAGCACCCGGTTGTTGAAAATGTCGCCTATGTCCTGCATGGTTTTTTGGTTAGGTGATTGAATTAAGAGCAGCAGTTGTGTGTTGAGGAACAGTTTTTTAGCAGTTAGCCGTCAGCTTTCAGTCTTCAGCTTTCAGCCTTCAGCAGTATAACAGGTGACAGGTGACAGGTGACAGGTGACAGAGTTTAAAGTCTGTATGTGTTTAAGTTTTATCATCTGTTCATGAAGTACAACCTTGACTGTCGCTATAACATGATTGTGGTGGATGATTTTGTAACTAAAATTTGGCAATTTTGTGGTTGTGATTTTAAATTTGAGATTGTGCAATCCAAAATCCAAAATCCAAAATCCAAAATCCAAAATCCAAAATTATCCCTAGTGATTGCGATTGATAATAAAGTGAGCGATCGCTTGTAGGGGTACTGCTTTTTCACCAAAACTTTCTAGTTCTGCACAAGCTTCTTCAACTAGCTGTTGTGCTTTAGCGCGAGATTCTTCAATTCCCCACAAGCTGGGATAGGTGACTTTTTGTGCTGTGATGTCTTTACCTGCGGTTTTACCTAGTTGTTCTTGAGTAGCGGTGATATCCAGAATATCATCAATGATTTGGAAGGCTAGACCAATATTTTGAGAATAACGAGTTAATTTTTGTATATCTTCTGGGGATGCGCCGGCGATTATTCCCCCACATACTACACAAGCTTCTAAGAGGGCGGCTGTTTTGTGGTTATGAATAAAATTCAAAGTTTCTAGGGAAATATCTGATTTTCCTTCTGATTCTAAATCTACCACCTGACCACCAACTAAACCGGCAGCACCTAAAGCCTTACCGAGACGGGCAATTACTTGTAAAGTTCTTTGTGTAGGGACATTTTCGGGGGTTTGGGAGGCTACGAACTCAAAAGCCAATGCTAACAAGCCATCCCCGGCTAAAATGGCGATATCTTCGCCGTAGACTTTATGATTTGTCAACTTACCACGACGGTAATCATCATTATCCATTGCGGGTAAGTCATCATGAATTAGAGACATGGTGTGGATCATTTCCACAGCACAAGCTGTTGGCATGGCCATTTCAATAGTGCCACCAATCATTTCACAGGTAGCAAGGCAAAGAATGGGGCGTACACGCTTACCTCCTGCTAAGAGGGAGTAGCGCATAGCATCGTAAATCTTCTCTGGATAAACGACAGGAATTGATTGATCCAAAGCAGTATCACAAAGCCTTTGTCGTTCTTTGAGATAGGCAGCGAGGTTAAACCCGGCTGGTTCTGATGTCTTTTGCAAGTTATCTGTTACTACCATGCTTCAATTCCTAAAATTTTCGGTTTATGGTGATATGTGTGACAATTTTACGGTGTAGAGGAGCAGAAACACTCACTTCTCGATTTTGGATTTTGGATTTTGGATTTTAGATTGATTCCATAAATCTGAAATTTGCTTAGTTACTGTTTGTCCGTAAATAGCTAGAGACTGTATTTTGCAGTAACATGGCAACTGTCATCGGACCAATACCACCAGGAACGGGGGTAATATATTCTGCCACATTAGCAGTTGCCGCAAAATCAATATCGCCCACTAAACGACTTTTACCACTGCTATCGGTGACGCGATTTATTCCCACATCTACCACAACAGCGCCTAGTTTTACCATGTCAGCAGTGATGAATCCGGGAATACCTGCTGCTGCAACAAGAATATCAGCGTTTTGGGTGATGGTTTTTAGGTTTTGGGTGCGGGAGTGGGCAATGGTAACTGTAGCATCAGCATCTAACAGCATTAACGCCATTGGCTTACCCACTAAGATACTACGTCCTACTACTACTGCTTGTTTTCCCACCAGGGGAATTTTATATTCTTCTAGTAGTCGCATTACTCCGGCAGGGGTGCAACTGCGTAAACCTGCCTCAGTTCGCACCAAACGCCCTAAGTTTACTGGGTGGAGTCCATCAGCGTCTTTATCTGGGGCAATTTTATGTAAAAGACTTATAGCATCCAAATGATTGGGTAGGGGTAACTGTACTAAAATTCCATCTACCCGTTCATCTTCGTTAAGTTCTGCAATGACTTCTTCTAGTTCAGTTTGGCTGGTTTGGGTGGGAAAGTGTTTACCAAAGGAAGCAATCCCCACTTTAGCACAGGCTTTTTCTTTGTTGCTGACATAAGCTGCTGAGGCGGGGTTATCTCCAACCATCAACACTGCTAAACCAGGAGGTCGGCCAATTTTCGGTTGTACTTCTGCGATGGTAGCACCTAATTCTTTCTGAATTTTAGCGGCTAATGCTTTACCATCAAGGATTTTCGCTGTTTTTGTTTCCATTGTCATTAGTCATTAGTTATTAGGGACTGGGGACTGGGGACCTCACAAGGGTAGGTATTTTACATTGTCGTGAGGGCAAGACTTGGAGGACAAGGAAGGAAATACGTACAAATAATGTACAATTGGTAACAACAAGCAACGCTCAACAGACCATTTTTTGTATAAAATCTTCCTTGTCTACGTTCCCTCCTTGTCTTCCAGGTCCTGCCTTAACAGATAATATTAAAAACCTACCCCTGTGAGGGACTGGGGACTGGGGACTGGGGAGTGGGATAAAATTTCTTCTCTTGCCTTTTGCCTTTTGCCTTTTGCCTTTTTACTGTCACCTGTCACCTGTCACCTACTCCGTTATTTTCTCAGATTAACTGCGTCAATTAAAGGATAAAGGACAGATAGTATGAATAAAAACTTGAGTAAACTGGTAACAAGGTAAGGATTAATGCAAAAATTCTCTCAATTGCGTACTGTTCAACAACAAATACAACGTACTTCTTGGAAATCTTTTCATCAAGGATTAGCCTTTTTTTTGGTAGTGGGACTGTGTAGTTGTGCTAACGGTAAACCTGGTGAAATAAATTTACAAAATTTGAGGATTGGCGCAAATGTTACACCGATTCGGGAAATTAAACCAGCACAGGATAATCAAGCTACTGTTTACATCCAAGGAAAGATAGAAAAACACGCTCCTTTGCTCAAGCAGCAAGCATATCAAATTGCTGATGCCAGCGGTAAAATTTGGGTTGTGACTAATCAAAGTAATTTAAATGTGGGACAAGAGGTAGTATTAAAGGGTAAGGTAAGATACAAAAGTATTCCCTTGGCTGGGCAAGAGTTTGGGGAAGTTTACTTAGAGGAGGAATAATATATGAATCATCAAATACCCCAAGTTGCAATAGTCATTCTACACCAAAAGCAGAAATACCTCATGCAGCTACGGGACAATATCCCCACTATAGCTGCTGCTGGTTGTTGGGGTTTATTTGGTGGACATTTAGAAGCTGATGAAACCCCAGAAATAGCACTGGTGCGGGAAGTAAAAGAAGAAATCAGTTATGAGTTACCTTCTTTTGTTAAATTTGGGATCTATTCCGATGAGAGAGTTATTCGTTATGTTTTTCAAGCACCATTATTAGTAGGATTAGAGCAACTGGTTTTAAATGAAGGCTGGGATATGGGATTATTAACAAGGGAAGATATTGAAAGGGGTAGTTGTTATTCTCTTATTGCTGGAGAATTTAGACCTTTAGGAAGTACCCATCAAAAAATTATGCTTGATTTTATAACAGGTGACAGGTGACAGGTGACAGGTGACAGGTGACAGAATTGCGAGTATTTTTGTGGGTTTATAGTTTGACTATTTTCTAAATAGTTTAATCATCACAATACAATTCTTTAACCATCGGCAACTAATTTAATTGATCAAATCTATGCAAATAAAAAATAAATTTCCACGCTGGTTAACTTTCGGTTTAGCTTTTCCTCTAATCATTCTCAATGGTTGGTTATTAATTCAGGTTGTGCAATATTTTCAACCTTTGGTAAGCGTTGTTTCTGTAGCTGTTTTATTATCTTTTGTTTTAGACTATCCCATCAAATTTTTCAATCAAAAGGGAGTACCACGTAATTTAGCTATTGCAGGAGTGCTGCTTTTAGCCATATTAATTTTAGGAGCAGTTGGTGTAATTTTAGTACCTTTGATTTTTCAACAACTGAACGAATTAGTGAATATTCTTCCTGTTTGGATAGATTCGGGAACTCAACAATTACAAGCTTTTTTGAATTGGGCAGCAACACAACAAGATTTACCTGTTAATATTAGTGGTTTAGCTACGCAGTTGTTAGAAAAAATCTCTAGTCAATTTCAATCTTTTACTGGTAAAATTTTGGGTTTTGCTTTTGATACTATTGGATTCTTAGTTAATTTATTGTTAGCCATTGTTTTAACAATTTACCTAATTTTAAATGGTGAAAAATTGTGGGATGGACTTTATCAATGGTTTCCCAGTTATATTAGTATAAAGGTGAGAGCATTACTTAAAGAGGATTTTCAAAATTATTTTATTGGCCAAGCAACTTTAGGAGCAATTTTAGCAGTAACAGTTACTTTAGCATTTGTGGCTTTAAGGATTCCTTTAGCGTTATTATTTGGTATTGCGATTGGGTTTTTCTCTCTTTTCCCTTTTGGTACGGGAATTGGTATTGGTATTGTCAGTTTGTTGGTAGCTTTAGAGAACTTTTGGGAAGGGGTGGAAGTTGCTGCTATTGCGGTGACAATTGATCAAATTAATTCTAATATTGTTGCACCGAGATTGTTAGGAAATTTAACTGGTTTAAATCCGGTTTGGGTGGTAATTTCTTTATTAATTGGTGCTAAATTGGGTGGTGTTTTGGGTTTGTTGGTAGCGATTCCTATCGCTAGTTTTATTAAGGATATTGCGGATAGTTGGAGGGCGGGTGAGTTGAGGAAATTGGATGAGGTTGATGGTAGTGTTGGGGAAATTAAGGAAGGTTTAGAAGTGAGGTGATGCGCTACACCCGCAAGGAAATAAATTTCCTTGCTAATAGCTCAAGTAGGTTAAAACCTACTATTTTTAAAGGAAATTGGAAAATATAATTAATGTTAACATATATTGTAATTTACGGATATAATCGTTCTCCACAGTTTAAACAAACTTCTGCTTCTACTTGGATAATAGCAGTATGATTTCCGCCTTTGAGGATTTTTTCTACTTGTTTAGTTTGTAATTCACCTTGACAAGTGGGGCATTTTTTAGGTTTCATAATTAATTTAACTAACCAGTAATTACCTTTTTCTCAAGACGTTCAGCAAGCCATAATTTAATTATAGAATCAGAAGTTACACCTAACCGTTTTGCTTCTTTTTCTAATGCTTCTATCATCCACACAGGAAAATCAATATTCACTCTTTTTTGTTCATAACCGGGACGACGTGCTTGAGATAAGTCTAAAAACTCAGTGATATCTTCATCATTATCAAATTTAGTATCAAATTCTTCAGCTTTCATAAATATTTACCTCTTCAGTACGAGAACGACGAACAGAAATAATCCTTATTTTATCACTACGATAGGTAATGACTGCTGACCAATGTTTATCACCTATTTTACCAATAACTAGAAATCTGGGTTCATCGGTTGTGCGTGCAGGTATTTCTATACGGTTTGTATCATTCCACAGTTTTTGTGCTTCAATAAAATTGATTTTATGTTTAGTTTTATTTGTTGCACTTTTGTTAGGATCAAATTCAAATTCCATAACTATAGCTTGTTTAAAACTATCATGTTCTTAGCTAGTTTTTCTTCTGCATTATTAAATGCTAAGTCTTGAAAGATGTTGCCGGAACTGATGGTATAATTTAACATAATTTTCTTACTGTAATTTACTAACTGGAACGGCCTAATTGTTTTAATAAATCATTGCGATTGTTGATATAAAGTTGTTCATCTGGTTTAATACTAATTGCTTTTTCATAACATTTTAATGCTTCTTCATACCTTTGTAAATACCATAAGGAAACACCCCGTCCACACCAAGCTTGATGATAGTCAGGTTTAATAGCAATAGCTTGATCATAAGATGCGATCGCTGCTTGGTATTTTTGTAATTTTCTTAGGGAAACACCCCGTTTATACCAACCTTCATGATAGTTAGGTTTAATAGCAATAGATTTATCGTAAGATGCGATCGCTTCTTGGTATCTTTGTAAATTAAATAGTTGATTACCTTGTTCAACCCCGCCTTGATTTGATTTATTTGATATTTGCTCTGTTAATGGTTGTGTATTCTGTTGTTTAACAACTGACTGTGTTACTGGCTTTGTATTCTGTGATTCAACAATGGAAAAAACCTGATTTAATACATCCAACGCTTCCTTAGCATTTCTATAACGTTGTCGCCAATCATATCGCACCATTTTAGTGATAAATGTTCTTAGTTTATAACTTACTTCTACTTGATCAATCCAAATAATTTCGCCATTATCATCTTCTGGTAATAACCGAGGAGACAAATCAATTAATGCCTGAATTGCTGTCATACCTAAAGCATAAATATCACTACTAAATTTAGGTTTACCCATAGCCTGTTCTAAAGGCGTATATCCGGGCGTACCAATACGAATAGTTCGGGTAGTAGAACCTGATTTCATGGCAATAGTAGTATTAATTTGTTTGATTGCACCAAAATCAATTAATACTAACTTCCCATCTTTACGTCGCATAATATTGGCAGGTTTAAGATCCCTATGAATAACTCTATTGTCATGGACATAAACCAATATTTCTAAAACATCTCGTAAAAGTTGAATTACTTCAGCTTCACTTAACTTTTTACCAGGACTGATTTCATTAGTTAAATCTTTACCTTCAATAAATTCTTGAATTAAATAAAAGTTTTCATCTTCCTGAAAATAGGCATACAATTTAGGAATTTGATCGTGATTTTGTCCTAATTTATGTAAAATCTGTGCTTCTTGTTTAAATAAACGGATAGTATCTCGGTCAATTTCTGTAGGTTTTAACCGTTTAACTACATGAATAGGTTTAGGAGTAATAGGGATATCTAAATCTTCTGCAAGGTAAGTTTCCCCAAAACCACCTTTTTCTAGTTCTAGTTCTTGGATAATCTGGTAACGTTGACGGAGAATCTTACCAATCATAAGATGTTATCTTTATAACCCTGTTTTTGTCTATAATAACTGATAATCCCCCTTTGTGTCTCTCTCTGCGCCTCTGCGTGAGAAAAAAATTAAACAACTTAAAGCGATCGCCCCCATTACCCCATAAAATCATAAACTATGTTTTTAAATGAGTTTTGTTATGTAAATATTTGCTATAATAAATAAAAGTCCTATCAAGTAAATATATACTTAAATGTTAAACATAACACTAGACACCAGTAAAACTGACATAGAATAACAGCAACTAGATTTATATTACAATTATTAAATCACTAAAATATATTTGGTGTTAATTATGCTGAAAAAACTGATTCTCGAAAATTGGAAAAGTTTCCGTTATGCTGAACTTCCCCTTGATCCTTTAACTGTACTTATTGGAACTAATGCAAGTGGTAAGTCTAATGTTGTTGAAGCTTTGGAATTTTTACAAAGAATAGCTAATGGTGAAAATATTGAAACAGCTTTAGCAGGTGATAAAACACTTTCTTCTATTCGTGGTGGTGTTCAATGTGCTGCAAGACATGGTGAAAAAGAGTTTAGTTTAAAGGTGTTAATTGGAAGTGACGATGATGATTATTTATATAATGTGAAAATACAAACATTGCCTGATTGTCAAATACTACAAGAAGATATTAAAAGTGATTTATATTATCACGAACAAGGGATTTACTTAAAAAAGTTTACTTTAAAAACAGGACACAACAATAGAAGTAATCTCAACAATACAGGTAATAGTTTTAGTTTGAGCGATTTATTTGAAAACAACATTCTATATAACACTACTGAAGGTGGTAACATGGTTTTTAGTAAAGAGGTTAAAGATATATTCTTACCCGCAAAAAAGAAAGTTCAAGAGTTTGTAGTATCTAATTTAGAAAATATGTTAACTCTTAATCCAATTCCATCTACAATGCGTGATTATTCCCGACTATCTGAAAACCTAGAAAGCGACGGTTCAAATATTGCTGGAGTTTTAGCAGCATTACCAGATGACAAAAAAGCAGAAGTTGAAAATACCCTATCTGAATATATCAAATATTTACCAGAAGGTGATATTAAAAAAGTATTGGCTGAACCAGTAGGAAGACTGAAAACAGATGCAATGCTGTACTGTCAAGAAGAATGGAAACCAGGAGAAATAACAGAAATTGATGCTAGAATTATGTCAGATGGAACATTGCGATTTCTAGCAATTCTCACAGCATTATTAACCCGTCCCGAAGGTAGTCAAATTGTTATAGAAGAAATAGATAACGGTTTACATCCTTCCCGTGCAGCATTATTAGTAAAAATATTAAAAGAAATTGGTAGTAAACGCAATATTGATATTTTATTAACCACCCATAACCCCGCTTTACTTGATGCTTTTGGTTCAGAAATAGTTCCCTTTGTAGTTGTTGCACATCGAGATTTAGAAACTGGAGAAAGTAAACTTACCTTATTAGAAGATATTGAAAACTTCCCTAAATTATTTGCTTCCTATTCCTTGGGACAAATGACAACAAAAGGAGCAATTGAACGCAGTCTTTCTCATGGCGTATAATTGGGGGAGTAATTTAAAAAAATGAGAAAAGTTTTATTGATAGATACATCTTTATTGTGTGTCTGGTTAAAAGTTCCAGGTAAAGAAACTGCGGGTAATAATAAATGGGATTTTGAAAGTGTTAATGATAAAATCAAATTAGAAATAGAAAAAGGAACAACCTTGGTACTTCCTTTAGCTACAGTTATCGAAACAGGAAATCATATTGCACAAGCGAAAACCGGCGATAAATGGACATCTGCTGAACAATTTACAAAAATTATGATTTTTGCTGCTGATGAAACAAGTCCTTGGGCTGCTTTTCGTGAACAAATTGTATTATGGGAAGCAGAAGGATTGAAAAATTTAGCTGCTACATTTCCCAACCAAGCTGTACAAAACACTTCAATGGGTGATGCTAGTATAGTAGTCTTGGGTTGGTATTATCATCATAAAGGTTTTCATGTAGAATTTCTCACAGATGATAGTGGTTTAAAATCTCAAGAACCTCCACCACCAACCACACCCACCCGTCGCAGTAGTCGCAGAATATGATAAGACTTAATACAGAAGCAGAATAGAGAAAAATTGAAGTTTACTTAATACATAAATTTTAAACATTTCTTAAAAATACAGATGGATCAATATGAAAGAAATCACTAAGTTTCTCGATGTGTTCAATGGTGAGGGTTTGTTTTCCCGCTATAACATCAGACAATATAGTTTCATCTTCAAAAATTGATATTAAATCTGTAAATTGTAAATTCAATTCTTCTATTAATACTTTAAATAATTCTACCCCATAAATATCACGAATGGGATAATTTTGATCCTCATATTCAGATACCACTAATCCTAATAAATGTAGATAATCTCGTTCATCAGGAGTTAAATTTCCTTGATCTAATAATTCATCAATGATATTTTGAGTTCTGGTTAATTCTTCCTCAGATGTGATTTTTCTGGGTGGAAAAGAAGTAATTAATTCTAAGTATGTTTTAGGTGTACCAAGGGTCTTGTTTCCAGTTTTGTTTATCATATTCTGCATGGGTAAGGATATGGCGAATATACACTTCTTGATATTGATAGTCTACTAATGCAATTAGTCGGTAATTATTACCACTAATATTAAAAACAGTCAAATTACCAACTAAATCAGCAGATGGAAATACTTGACGTAATTGAACAAAATTTTCCCATTTAGCTTTACTAACAATTTTATACCATGTTTCTAAATTTGATTCAGCTTTGGGATGCTGTTGAGAAAATTCTTTTATTCTTTTTTTGCTGATAATGTGCATATTATTACTCATCCATTAAATCAGCAATTAGGCGATCGTAAATATCTTGCCACAGGGTTAAATGTTGTTTAAAATTGAGAATGACAGCGATTTTTTGACCTTGACTATCAGTTAAAAACTGAATATTTTCCAGTTCAGGATATTGGTTAATGACTGTTTCCCAAAGTGTTTGATGGGGTTGTAAGTCTATAAATACTCCTGTTCTTTTATTTTGTTGGTCTGTTAAAAATTGAATACCTGGTAATTGAGGTAAGTTATTATTTTGATATTGTTGATAATATTTACCTCTGACTCCTTTACTGAAATCATATTCTTCTAACATTTGATCATAATTTACTTGTGATATTTGCTCAAGCAATTAAACAGGAATACGAAAAGATTGACCAATAACTTGAAAATCTTCGGTTTGTTGATTTTTTAGTTTAGTCCGAATTTGGGCAAATTTTCTAACGATTTCGGGTTTATATAATCTTTCTCCACAGTTTAAACAAACTTCTGCTTCTATTTGGATAATAACAGTATGATTTCCTCCTTTGAGGATTTTTTCAACTTGTTTAGGTTGTAATTCTTCTTTCTTTGTCTTTTCTACGTCTTTTGCGTCTATATATTCTGTCACTCTTGCTTAGTTTCTTCTTAAGATGTTCACTCAGCCATAACTTTATAATAGAATCACGAGTGATACCTAAACGTCTTCCTTCTTTTTCCAATGCTTCTATCATCCACACAGGAAAATCAATATTCACTCTTTTTTGTTCATAACCGGGACGACGTGCTTGAGATAAGTCTAAAAACTCAGTGATATCTTCATCATTGTCAAATTTAGTATCAAATTCTTCCGCTTTCATAAATATTTACCTCTTCAGTACGAGAACGACGAACAGAAATAATCCTTATTTTATCACTTCGATAGGTAATGACTGCTGACCAATGTTTATGACGTATTTTACCAATTATTAAAAATCTGGGTTCATCGGTTGTGCGTGCGGGTATTTCTATACGGTTTGTATCTGTCCACAGTTTTTGTGCTTCAATAAAATCAATTTTATGTTTAGTTTTATTGCTTGCACTTTTATTAGGGTCAAACTCAAATTCCATCTTTTTTTAATTAGATTATCGTAAAGCTAAACAGACTTTGTTATTACCCATATCATTTATTTATCTGAACCTTGATACTAATTGCTTTCTCATAACATTTTATTTCTTATCAGTATCTTTGTAAATCGTCTAGGATAATTCCTCGGTTATACCAAGCTTCATGGTAGTCAGGTTTAATGGCAATCGCTTTATCATAAGATACGATCGCTTCTTCATACTTTTTTAACTTATCTAAAGCAACTCCTCGATTATACCAAGCTTCATGGTAGTCAGGTTTAATGGCAATCGCTTTATCATAAGATACGATCGCTTCTTCATACTTTTTTAACCATCTATAATAACTGATAATCTCTCTTTGTGTCTCTCTCTGCGCCTCTGCGTGAGAAAAAAATTAAACAACTTAAAGCGATCGCCCCAACCAAACCCATAGTATCACTACCATAAACCCACATCACCCCAAAAAAGACCTATAGTAGATGTATATTTCACGAAAGTAGAACAGTAAAATAATAAAGTAGCATCAGCAATCACCGTGGCAACCGACAAAATCAGAGTATCAACCTATATACAACAAACCCTGAAAGAAGAAGCCGAAAAAGTAGCCGATCGCCAGGGTAGATCCTTGAGTAACTATATTGAACAACTAATTAAACAAGATGTAGCCAGAGCAAAACAAGAAGGAGAAATCCAGTAACATAAATTACAGAGCTAAAATTAACCTTTGCTTTCTCTTTAGGTAAGAAGCGATCGCCCTCTTTACTCAACGTCCAGTTACTATCAAATCATGTAAAATTTAACCAAATAATCTAAACTAAAAATCTATGAAAACTTTTACCGCAATTATTGAAAGAGACGCACAAACAAAACTTTATGTAGGTTATGTTCCAGGTTTTCCAGGAGCGCATTCTCAAGGAGAAACATTAGACGAATTACAGCAAAATTTACGTGAAGTAATTGAAATGCTACTCGAAGACAAAGAACCAGAATTTGAGACGGAATTTATTGGTATACAACAAATTACACTTCAGTCAGCATGAGCAATATTCCTGTTCTTAAACCTCAAGAAGTAGTGCGTATTTTAGAAAATCTTGGATTTGTAGAAGTGCGTCAAACTGGTTCTCACAAACAGTTCCGTCATGCAGATGGTAGAGGAACAACCGTTCCCTTTCACAAAGGACGTGATATTGCACCGACTTTGTTACGCAAAATTGCTAGTGATATCAATTTAACAGTTGAGGAATTTTTGGAAGCTCGCTAAAAATTAAAAAACCTTAAACAACCACCCCCATCCCCCCAACCCCACGCTATCATCAAAAATAGTGCCAAAATAGTGCCAAACATTTCAGCATCTACACATGACCACACCAGAACCCCAGCAACCAAACACACCCCTCAGCGATACAAAACTGGTAGAAGACCGCAGCAAGCTGAGTAAAATGTATCAGCACTACGTAGAAATGAAAGATAAATACCCCCATGCGTTGCTGCTGTATCGTGTTGGTGACTTCTTTGAAACCTTCTTTCAAGACGCTGTAACCATCTCCAGAGAATTAGAATTAGTCCTCACCAGTAAACACGGGGGTGATGTGGGTCGTGTGGCTATGACTGGTGTACCTCATCACGCATGGGAACGCTACACAACCATGTTAGTAGAAAAAGGTTATGCTGTAGTTATTTGTGACCAAGTAGAAGACGCATCAGAAGCAGTAGGTTTAGTTAAACGGGAAGTTACCCGCATTCTCACACCGGGAACATTATTAGAAGAAGGAATGCTCAAAGCTAGTCGCAATAATTACTTAGCGGCTGTGGTAATTGCGGTGAATCATTGGGGTTTAGCCTATGCTGATATATCAACTGGGGAATTTCTCACAACTCAAGGTAGTGATTTAGAACACCTCACTCAAGAGTTAATGAGGTTACAACCTTCTGAAGTGCTTTTTCCCACCAATGCCCCGGATTTAGGTGCTTTACTACGACCGGGGGAAACTTCCCCTTCCCTTCCCCAGTGTTTACCACCCACATTTTGTTATAGTTTGCGATCGCAACTTCCCTTTTCTCAAGCCGAAGCCAGGAGTAAAATATTACAGAAATTCAAATTGCGATCGCTTGAAGGTATCGGTTGTGAACATCTCCCCCTTGCTGTCCGCGCTGCTGGTGGACTGTTGGAATATCTGGAAGATACCCAAAAACAAAACCCCGTATCTCTGCAATTATTACGCACCTATACCTTAACCGATTATCTGATCGTAGACCATCAAACCCGTCGCAACCTAGAAATTACCCAAACCGTGCGGGATGGTACTTTTCACGGTTCTTTATTATGGGCTTTAAACAGAACCAGCACCGCTATGGGTAGTCGGGCTTTAAGAAGATGGTTGTTACAACCGCTACTGGATATTAAAGGGATTAAAGCTAGACAAGATAGTATTCAAGAACTGGTAGATAATACCCCTTTACGGCAGGATTTACGAGCATTATTAAGGAAAATCTACGATTTAGAACGGTTAGCAGGTCGTGCAGGTTCAGGTAGAGCAAATGCACGGGATTTAGTCGCTCTAGCTGATTCTATCTCTCTTTTACCGGAATTAGCTTACCTAGCTTCGGAAGCGCGATCGCCTTTTTTAAAAGCCTTGCAAAAAGTCCCCCCTGTACTTGAAGAATTAGCAAAAAAAATACAATTACACATAGTAGAATCACCACCCAATCATTTAAAAGAAGGCGGTTTAATTCGTCCTAGTATAAACCCGCAGTTAGATGAAAGAAAAGCTACAGTAGAAGCAGATCAACAATGGATTGCAACTTTAGAAGTTGATGAAAGGGCGAGAACAGGTATTGCTAATTTAAAAGTCGGCTTTAATAAGACTTTTGGGTATTATATTAGTATTTCACGTTCTAAATCCGATCAAGTTCCTGAGAATTATATCCGTAAACAAACATTGACGAATGAGGAACGTTATATTACTCCTGAGTTGAAAGAACGAGAAGCACGGATATTGACGGCGCGAGATGACTTAAATCAGCTAGAATATGAGATTTTTGCCGCTTTACGGGATGAAGTGGCTGAACACGCGGATACTATTCGTAATATTTCCCGTGCGGTGGCTGCTGCTGATGTATTATGTGGGTTAGCTGAGTTGGCGGTACATCAAGGTTATTGTCGGCCGGAAATGGTGGAAGGCCGGGAGGTTGAGGTTATTGATGGCCGTCATCCTGTGGTTGAACAGTCTTTACCTTCTGGGTTTTTTGTTCCTAATTCTACTTGGTTGGGTGAGAAGAATTACGGAGAAACGAACCACGTTCTGCGAAGCAGTTCCCGAAGGGTAGACACGAAGGACACGAAGGAAGAAGAGAAGAGAAGAAAGAATGATACATCTTATCCTGATTTGGTGATTTTGACGGGTCCTAATGCTAGTGGTAAAAGTTGTTATTTACGGCAGGTGGGTTTAATTCAGTTAATGGCGCAAATTGGAAGTTTTGTACCCGCTAAGTCTGCTAGGTTGGGAATTTGCGATCGCATTTTTACCCGTGTGGGTGCGGTTGATGATCTGGCAACTGGTCAATCTACTTTTATGGTAGAAATGAATGAAACTGCTAATATTTTAAATCATGCAACAGCGAAATCTTTGGTTTTGTTAGATGAAATTGGTAGGGGTACTGCAACTTTTGATGGTTTATCTATTGCTTGGGCTGTGGCAGAATATTTAGCAGTGGAAATTAAAGCTCGGACTATTTTTGCAACTCATTATCATGAGTTAAATGAGTTAGCGAGTATTATTAATAATGTGGCAAATTATCAAGTTACTGTGAAAGAATTACCTGATCAAATTATCTTTTTACATCAAGTTCAACCCGGTGGTGCTGATAAGTCTTATGGAATAGAAGCGGGAAGGTTAGCTGGTTTACCTGCGGTGGTTATTCAACGAGCAAAACAGGTGATGGGACAAATTGAAAAACACAGTAAAATTGCAATGGGTTTGAGGGAAGGACTTTGATGAATAATAACAATTTTAACTTTAATGAAAACTTTGTAGAGCAAAGAGTTACTTACTCATTAGAAAAAGATGGTCAATTTTTGATAGTCGAAAATGTACCAGCTAGAGTCAATTTAGAAACGGGTGAGCAATTCTTTTCTCCTGACACTGTTGAACAGTTACAGCAAATTATTTTGCAGCAAATTCCCGTTTATAAATTTACTGCGTAAATGGATAGAGGTTTTGCAGGACTAAATTTACTGCAATGCAATAATTAGTGCAAAATTAGATATAATAAGGAGAGAAACTACTGAATACTAAAAATCAGATTATGAATACACAATTAGTTGAATCTATCGCTCAAATCATCCTCTCTTTATCTCCAGAAGAAAGGCAGCTTTTAGAAAGCAAAATTAATCATGTCAACTCATGTTTATCGTTAGCCGATTCAACACAACAAGATATTTCAGATTTAGCACAAAAATTAAAAATTTTTGAAACAAAATATCAAATGTCTTCTAGTAAATTTTATCAAGAATTTCAAGCAGGTAAATTAGGAGATGAAATAGATTTTTTTGAATGGAGTGTATTTTATGAAATGTGGACAAATGCTCAACAACATATTCAAAGCAATAACAATTTAATAGATAGTTAAACAATGGAATTGCAAGATTATTTCTCCTAGCTGCTACTAAAATCAAACCTTGTTAAACAAGAGCGATCGCTTGATAAATACTCTTACTGATGTGACTTATAACTCTGCATCTTCAATAATTATCCTTCCCAGTCAAGACTGGTATCACACAAAAAATCATCAGCAATAATATCATCAAATAAATAAGGACAATTTTCGGGAAAAGTTCTTAATGGTAAATTAGTTTCCCGTAAAGCTAAATCAACTCCTGCTTCAAAACCATCTAACATAGCTTCTTCTATGCGAGATTTTAAACTAGGGTTGTGTCGTAGATGTCGCAGAATAGCGCGACGTTGTTCTCTAATTGTTAAAAACCAACTGCGAGAACGGTTTTCCGGTTGATATTCCCACTTTAAGAGATGACCTAATAATACACCCAAACGACTTGCTAATTCTCGATATTCCTGCCTTCCCAAAGCTTGAATTTCCTCTTGTAAATGTTGCCAGTCTAATTCTAAAACCAGCCTTTCTTCTAAAGCTTTAGCTTGTTGTTGTGTCCAACAATAGAAATCTTGATGATACAAAGAAGAAGATTGATATTGATCCATATTCAGATAATTTTATCTTCATCTGCAATGATATTTTAATTATATAACTTATCCCAAAATTTCTCATTTTGCCATACAATTTTTAACAATCTTATCCACCTGCTATGACAGCATATTTATCAATTGATAATTGACAATTGACAATTGTTTAATTTAAGCTTTAAAACCTCCCCTTACCAGGGGAAAAAAGCCAAAAATTCACACTTTTCAATCCTCAGACTTTAAGGGAGAGGTAATTGTCAATTGTTCATTGTTAATTGTCCATTATTGAAATTCCTTTCTTCCTTTGCGCCTTTGCGTGAGATATAAAAATTTAGTCCCATCACCTAAAAATTACTGTAATTTTCAATTTTCAATTTTCAATTTTCAATTCCCCAAAAGTTTCCTAGCTGCTGCTAAAATCAAACGTTGTTCAGCACGAGCGATCGCTTGATAAGTCCTTTCCACCGCTTCCGGTTCTACAGAAATAGAACTAATACCCCATTCCACCAATTTATCAATAATTTCTGGATATAAAGCAGGTGCTTGACCACAAATAGAACAAAAAATACCCCCATCTTTAGCCATTTTAATTAATTGAAAAATTGCACCCATCACCGCTGGATGACGTTCATCAAATATACTTGCTAATTCTCCTTGTTCTCGATCCACCCCTAAAATTAATTGTGTCAAATCATTAGTACCAATAGAAATCCCTGCTGCCCCAGCTTTAATATATTCTGGTAATAAAAATAATATACTCGGAACTTCTGCCATGATCCATAATTGAAAATGGGGATTTTCCGTTAAACCAACTTCTTCAACTTGACGACGACAAAATACAAACTCCTCCACAGTCCGCACAAAAGGCAACATCAAATGAATATTACTATAACCATTTTTTTGCAACCTTGCTAAAGCCTTCAATTCTAATTCAAAAACAGCCGCATTTTTCACATAACTCCAAGTACCATGTTCACCTAAAATTGAACTTGTTGCAGATTCTCCACCATAATTAAAAGACGGAAAATCCTGTATTCGCCAATCTAAAGAACGATATAAAATAGGTCGAGGTGCAAAACCAATGGCAAATTTTTTAATTTCCTCAGATAAAGTTTCTAATAATTCAGTTTGTCTACCATCCAACAACCAAGCATGAGGATTTTGTCCCTGCAAAATATTCAAAATCATCAATTCTGAACGTAACAAACCCACCCCATCCACAGGTAAACTTTGTACTGTTTCAATCAAATTTACTTGACTAAGATTAACTAATAATTGGGTGGCAATCATCGGTAATATTTTAGCATTACTCAACCCATAATGAGACTGATTTGCATGATGATCAAATTGTTCTTTTTTATTCTCGGTTAATGAAATTTTCTCTCCATCTTTCAAGATATTACCCTCTTTTGAACCACGATAAACTTCTCCCCTATCACCATCAAGCAATAGTCTTTCACCAGTTTGAATTAAATTAGTCGCATTTTTCGCACTGACTATAGCAGGAATACCCAATTCCCTAGATAAAATGGCAGCATGACTGGTTAATCCTCCTCCTTCTGTAATAATACCACTGACTTGATGTAGTAAAGGCAACCAATCAGGAGTAATGGACGGAGCGATTAAAATTACTCCCTTGGGTATTTGTGAAGGTTTGGGTTGTGAAGCAAGAATGACATACGCAGTAGCAGTTATCCGCCCTCTAGCCGCCCCTATTCCTTTGAGGAGTAAATTAGGAATTAAAGACGGTGGAACATTAACTTGAGTAATGTAAAGTTTTGGGGTAGGAATATTGATTGTAATTGTCCATTTTATTGTTAATTTTGTCCCTATTTCACTAAATAATTGATTGCCTAAAATAATGATTTGTTGGAGAAATTCTTCTGGAATTGCATACTGTTTTTGTTTTTCCTCACTGATGAGATAGGAAAATAAACAATTTTGATCTGTGATTAATTTAGATGGGTATTCTTCAGCAGTCACAGATATAGGATTATGAACAGAATAGGCGATAATTTTATTTCCTAATTGTTGTTCTTGAATAACTCCAGTGTTTTCTTCAATGTAATAAACATCTGGTAATACTTCACCCTTCTTAATAGCTATTCCTAATCCATAAGTTGCTTCTATTTCTGCTCCTGATGTATCAGATTGGAATGAACCAGAGGCGATCGCATTTTCTACCGGTTGCACTAACACCGCAAAATTAATGTGTTGTAAATTAATGCCGACACTTTGCCAATATAGTAAACTTTTAGCACGAAATAACTGACTCCAAGTTTGTTTTAAACCTTCAGCGATAGCTTCCTCATTACAAACACAAAACACCGATTCCAGCAACCCAGAAATATTTCCCATCAACTGATTACCAGATGATATACTTAAACTCGGACGCAAAATTAAACATTTCCCTTCCCAGGTTTTAGCAACTTGGAAAATCTCACTCACCCAATACTGTGGTAAACTACCAGCAATAATTTCCTGACGCAAACGGCCAGCTACCTGTTGAAGTTGTTGCCAATTACCCACATCTAAATGTAGAGAAGAATAGGGTAAGTCCGCAACTAATGACTCTGAACTATTGAGAGTTTCTAGAAATTCTCGCCACACATTTGCAGAGACTACAAAACCAGGTACTACTGGATAGCCCCTTTGCATAATTTTACTCAAGTAAAACGCCTTATCCCCAACTTGGGCGCGGTCTTGTGGTTTAATGTTGTCTAGCCAGTAGAGTTTGTCCACTCAATTCTTTAGGTGTCATTTGTGCAAGTTTTACGTATCATTTGTCAGTTATCGACCTACTATTCTTATGGTAAAATATAATTGTTACATTTTTTGATTATGTCCTCAATCCACAATATAAATCTTCTATAGGACTCCTATTTGATTTTTGAAACAACTCCGTACACCCAAATTATCTAAAACCCTATTCCCTATTCCCTATTCCCTATTCCCTGTCTCCACGGAAAATTTACAAATCAAATCAGAACACTAGAAATATAAATAAATATTATTGAACATTGACTTTTTGCCATTGCATTACTAATTAAGGTAAAATATAATAACTTTTTCGTTAATACACATTTATTGACAAATCCTTACTACATTGCCAGCAATGATTGGCTGAATATCTGCTTTCGCCTCTGTCTAGCATTGCTAATTGGTTCTATAATCGGCTTAGAACGGCAAATCAAGCATAAACCGGCTGGTTTAAGAACTCATATGTTAGTCAGTTTGGGTTCAGCCGTGTTTACTATCACAGCAATACAAATTGGTGGACAAGAAATTAGTGCCGATGCTTTATCTCGCGTGATTCAAGGAATTGCTGCTGGAGTTGGTTTTCTCGGTGGTGGCGAAATTTTGCGCGAATCTTCTCAAAAATCAAAATCAGCAGAAGTTCATGGACTAACTTCGGCCGCAGCTATTTGGGTGGCCGCTGCTTTAGGAGCAGCTGCTGGATGTGGTTTGTGGCAACTAGGATTAATTGCTGCTCTGTTGACAGTTATAGTTCTTTATTTATTTAAAAAATTAGAAAAATTGCATTAGTTTGATAATTGGTAATTGGTAATTGGTAATTGGTAATTGGTAATTGGTAATTGGTAATTGGTAATTGGTAATTGGTAATTGGTATAGTCATTTAACTTTAGATTGAGACATTAAGCTAAACAATAACCACGGAAATTTAATCTTCCAAACAATTGGACTACCTTGGTTATCCTAAAATCATTATCTACAGAACCTATCACTTTTTGTCTCATTTTTAAGTTAAACAACTATAATTGGTAATTGGTAATTGGTAATTGGTAATTGGTAATTGGTAATTGGGTTATTAACTTCCTCCTGACTCCTGACTCCTGACTCCTGACTCCTGACTCCTGCTATAATTCGGGAAAATTAAACAATTTTAAGACTTTCGCAAAAATTTCCTCATCTGCCCTTGTTTCTAAAATAGATTTTACTAGATTAATAAATTCCCAATCATATATATCATCATTATTTATAATTTTACTAGCAGCATAAAAACTTACATCATCAATCATTAATTCATTAGTAATGCCGGTTTGAAATTCAGTATTATTACTGCACCAAGAAAGAGATTTTCCGCGTAAAGTAAATTGAAACCAGATAATTTCCTCCTTTTTTAATTCCAAAAAAATATCAAAATAAGGTTCTCCTCCTTGTAACCAAATTCTCACTGTATCTGCATGATCACATGGTTTCAGTATTCTTGGCTCAATAGCCCTCAATGATGCACCTAATGATGCAATTTCATTTTTATCTAATATCATGTTATTTTGTTGTAATTTCATATTTTTTAAGGGAATAGGGAATAGGGAATAGGGAATAGGAAAATGATTTATTTTTCCCAGTCACCAGTCACCAATCACGTTAATATTTCTACGTTAATATTTCTCCTGCTTTTACAAAGAGAATCTGAGAAGATTTTAACCATTGAGAGTCAAAAGCACCTAAATGAGTAGTAGTAATTAAAGTCTGAAAACGGTCTTGAATCGCATTAAGTAATTGATTTTGACGGGAGAGGTCTAATTCTGCTAAAACATCATCTAATAAAAGTAACGGAGCTTCATGAACAACTTCTTCAATTAATTGTAATTCTGCTAATTTTAAAGCTAAAACTAAAGTACGTTGTTGACCTTGAGAACCATATTGACGAGCAGGTGTTTGATTAATAATTAATTCTACCTCATCCCTGTGGGGTCCAACAAGAGTAGTACCTCGGTGTAATTCAATAACAGAACGTTGTTGAATTTTCCCGAAAAAAGATTGTGTAATATCTTCATTATCATCTTTTCCTATAGGCACATTAGGAGCATAATTAATTTCCAAAATTTCTGTACTACCACTAATACTAGCGTGCCATTTGGCAGCAATAGGTGTTAATCTTTGAATAGCTCTGTTGCGTCTTCTAATTACCTTTGTGCCGGCGTTAACTAACTGTGCATCCCAAATAGCTAATTCCGAATTTTGAATATTATCTCCTGACTGCTGACTCCTTTTCAAAAAAGCATTACGTTGGCGTAATACTTGGTTATATTGATGTAAAATGTGAGCATAAACTGGTTCGAGTTGAATCAAAAGAGTATCTAACCAATTACGACGAACTTCAGGACTACCACGCACCAATTCTAAATCTAAACTAGAAAATTCTACAGCATTTAAAACACCGAGAAAATCCATTTGACGGCGGACTATTTCACTATTTATAGCTACACTGCGGCGGCCATGTCGGCGTAAAGTTAATGTTAAATCACTTATTCCTGCGCTTCTTTCTAGGGTAGCATTAATTTGCGCGATATCTTCCCCATCTTTAATAAAATCACGATCTTTACCCATGCGGTGCGATCGCAATGTAGCTAACAACTCTACAGACTCCAATAAATTAGATTTTCCTTGGGCATTATTACCAACTAAAATTGTTTTAGGGGCAGTAAAATTAATTTTCTGCTCTTGATAATTACGAAAATTTCTGAGGTGTAGATTTTTAAGATACATATTTAAGCATTCAGGAGTCAGGAGTCAGGAGAAAAATAATCAAATTTTGACTATTTACTATATTCTCTTATTTACAAATTCCTAAAAAATTTGTTCATCAAACTATTTTATTCATTTCAACTTAGTAATAGGTAATATTGATTGATTATTACCAATTACCTATTACCTATTACCAATTACCTATCAAACATTCTTCTTGCCCATGACGCGGAAGAAAATCTTTTCTCCTTCAATCCAAACGAACATCAAGGCACTGAAACCAATACAAATTAGTAACTCATTAAAAGGCAGATAATGAGTACCAAAAAAGGCTCGCAGAGGTGGAACATATATTAACATCAACTGTAAAATCGTAGTGGCAACAACAGCGCCCAATACGAATTTATTAGAAAGAGGATTCATTTCAATTGTTAGCTGATTGTTAGAACGAATAGCGATCGCATGACCCATTTGGGCAAGACATAAAGTAGTAAATACCATTGTCTTCCAGCGTTCGGGATTTAGATTTTCTCCGGTGGCTATTTGGACGTGAGAATAAGCCCATTGCATGAGAATAATTGTAATAATCGCAAATACAATCCCAATTCGTACCATGTAAGCACCCAAACCCCTAGCAAAAATACTTTCACGGGGACTAAAAGGTGGACGTTGCATGACATCTGGTTCTGGGGGTTCGACAGCTAAAGCTAAAGCAGGTAAACCATCTGTCACCAAGTTCATCCAGAGAATTTGCAAAGGTGAGAGGGGAACACCACCCAAACCTAAAAGGGGTGCTGAAGCAATGGTGAGAACTTCGCCGATATTACTACCCAAGATGTATTTGATAAACCGTCGAATATTGGTATAAACAACCCTACCTTCCTTAGTAGCCGCGACAATGGTAGCAAAGTTATCATCTAACAGCACCATATCGCTGGCTTCTTTACTGACATCTGTACCGGTAATACCCATAGCGATACCAATATCAGCTTGTTTCAGGGCGGGTGCATCATTAACACCATCCCCAGTCATGGCCACAAATCTACCACGACGCTGTAAAGCTTGAACAATTCGCAGTTTGTGTTCTGGAGAAACCCTAGCATAAATACTGACTAAATCAACTTGTTGTTCTAGTTCAGGATCACTCATGCGCTGTAATTCTTGACCAGTGAGAACTCTAGCATCTGCATCAGCGATACCCAAGTCAAGAGCGATCGCCCTAGCAGTCAACTGATGATCACCAGTAATCATAATCGGGCGAATACCCGCTTGACGACATTCTGCCACAGCCGCCCGCACTTCAGGGCGTGGAGCATCCAACATTCCCACCAAACCCAACCACACCAAATCATTTTCAGAAGTATCTTCTGAAGCTTCGGGGGGTATTTCCGTTAAAGGTTTATAAGCAAAACCCAACACCCGCAAACCTTGGGAAGCCATTTGGTCATTAGCTGCGAGAATTTGAGCGTGTTGTTCTTCGTCTATGGGAACAGAGCGATCGCCTAAATAAATATGAGTACAACGAGCTAAAGTTAATTCTGGTGAACCCTTAGTAAACATTAAATACTGTTCCGAGTCCACAAAACCCGCTATTACCGGATCAACCCCAGTCATCCCTGGATCACCTGTGGCCACTGCTTCCACCTGAGAAATAACACTCATGCGTTTTCTTTCAGAAGAAAAGGGAAACTCAGACACACGGGGTAACTTACTATTCCATTGATCTTTTTCAATACCAGCTTTACCCGCCAAAGTCATCAAAGCGCCTTCAGTGGGATCGCCTAAAATTGCCCATTCTCCCGCTTCTTTTTGCAGTACCGAGTCATTACACACAGCACAAGCAACTAATAAAGCAGATATTTCTGGATGTTCTTCTAAATCAGCTTTTTGCCCATCTAACTGAAAATCACCAACAGGAGCATAACCTTCCCCTGTCACCCTAAAAGTTTTTTGATTGGTGTAGACTGACTGCACCACCATTTTATTTTGAGTTAAAGTCCCGGTTTTATCAGAACAGATAGTAGTTACAGAACCGAGAGTTTCTACGGCTGGAAGTTTACGAATTAAAGCATTATGGCGCACCATGCGCTGAGTTCCCAAAGCCAGAGTTACAGTAATCACCGCAGGTAAACCTTCAGGAACTACCGCCACCGCCATACTGAGAGAAACTTCTACCAACTCTTGTAAATTTTTCCAGCCTATTCCCTTAACTAAATCATGGATTAGACCACCACCGACAACCAGAGCAACCAGCACCAAAGAACCAGATACCAACACATTACCGAGTTGAGTCATGCGTTGTTGCAGGGGAGTAGGTTCACTGTCCACCGACTGTAACATGGTGGCAATTTTGCCTAGTTCCGTTGTCATGCCAGTATTGGTGACAAGCACCTTAGCACGGCCTTGGACAACTTCCGTACCTTGAAAAACTAAATTAATGCGATCGCCGAGTGACGTATCTTCTGGTAATGTAAGTATGGCTTGCTTATTGACAGCTTCAGCTTCACCAGTTAATGCTGACTCTCGCACTTGCAAATTAGACTGTTCGATTAAGCGTCCATCAGCAGAAACCTGTACCCCCGCTTCCAGTAGCATCACATCCCCAGGTACAAGATCCTTCCCCGCTACATCCGTCAGTTTACCATTACGGATCACGCGCACTGAGGGCGAAGAGAGTTTTTTCAAGGCCGCCAGAGCTTTTTCTGCACGGCTTTCCTGGACATAACCGAGAATACCATTCAGGATTACAATTGCCATAATCGCAATTGTGTCTTTAAATGGCACTTCACCAGCTTTTAAAGTACCTTGTTGCAACGCCAAAAAATCTAAACCACCAGAAACGAAAGCCACAAAGATCAGCATCAATAACATGATGTTAGTGAACTGATCTAGGAGAATCTCCCAAGGGCTACGGCCACCCTGTTCTTCTAGTTCGTTGGGACCGTATTTTTGCAAACGTTGTTCAACTTCTTGGGGTGTTAAGCCGCTGTCTGCATTGCTATCAAGCAGTTCTAAAGCTTTATCAACCTCCAAACCATGCCAAACTGCGGCACTTTCAGGTAAAGAATGAGCAGACATCGTGTAGGTTACAGGAAATGGTTACAAAATTCGATCATAATTTAGTGATGGCAGGATTTCCATCAATCATGTATTAGGAATCGGGGACTGGGGACTGGGGACTGGTGATTGGTGATTGGTGATTGGTGATTGGTGATTGGTGATTGGGGAAGAATATTAACTTTTGCCTCTTGCCTTTTGCCTTTTGCCTTTTGCCTTTTGCCTTCTGTTCCCTGTTCCCTATTCCCTACCATGACTAATAACTAATGACTAATGACTAATAATATGAGTTTGACACTCCCTAGTTTGAATGTTAGCCAGATGTTTGGGCAAAAAACTATTCGACCGTTTACTGCTGCTACCCTCTATGGTATTGCTTTCATTAAAGATAAACTCATTGCTATTGACTCTATCAAGGGACATCTGCTAGAGATTGACCCTATCTCTGATAACAGTAAAATTCTTAATCCCCACCAAGTTAAGGAATTTACAGATGTTACTGGTTTAGCTGTGTGGGAAAATACACTCTGGGTCAGCCGTGGTAATAGCGTTTATTTGTGTAAGTTGGGTTCTTGGGGTTTGGAGCATTTTGTTACTTTACCTTATGCGGCTGATGGTGTTGCGGTTTGGGAATCTACTGTCTATGTTAGCTGCCAAAGACTAGGTTATATTCTGATTTTTGACAAAGATACACGCAAAGAAATTACTAGATTTTATGCCCCTGGGGTGGGGAGAGAAAATTTGGCAGTCAGCGAAGAAACTCTCTGGGTTTGCGATCGCACAGAACAAACAGTTTACTCTATGGACCGGGCAACTGGAGAAGTTCGTTTTAGTGTCCTCACTCCTTTTGCTTCTCCTACAGGTATTGCTATCAACAGTCAGGAGCAAACCACAGGTAAGGATCTGCTCTATGTTGCTTACTCTACAGAAGAGCCTTATATTCGTGATAATCCCAATGCTGATCCTAATCATGAGCTAACTTATCGGGATATCACTTTTATTCATCCCTTGTATTATCACTACAACCTAGATAAACGCTACGCCTTATCTAATGGTTATTTGGTGGAAATGTCTTATGTGGAAGAAATTTCACCTTTAGAAGAAGTTTATTTACCCAATGTTGAATGGCGTATTGCTCTACCATCAGAAACAGAACGCCAAAAGGTGAAACAAGTTGAACCTATCGGTTTACCCTTCACAGAAGAAATTATTGAAGGACAACGGGTAGCTGTATTTAATTTTGATACTCTCGTTCCCGGTGAACGTCATATATTTGGCTGGAAGGCACTTTTAGAAGTTCGCGGTATTAAGTATCGCATTACACCCAAAGATGTAGAAGACCTCCCTGAACTCACACCAGAATTACAAACTCGCTATTTGGTGGATGATGATGATTTAGCAATGGATACAACCATTGTCCGCCGTGCTGCTCGTGATGCTGTTGGTTCGGAAACCAATATGTTACGAAAAATGTACAATATCCGCAACTATGTCTATGATGAGTTATCCTATGGTATTAAACCCCACATAGATACACCAGACATAGTTTTAGAACGGGGCGTTGGTTCTTGTGGGGAATATGTAGGCGTATTGCTGGCTTTGTGTCGTTTAAATGGTATTCCTTGTCGCACTGTCGGCAGGTATAAATGTCCTCCATATCCTGAACTACAGGGAGTCCCTCTGCAACCTGACTTTAATCATGTTTGGCTAGAGTTTTACATCCCTGGTTTTGGTTGGCTACCAATGGAATCTAATCCCGATGATATAGGTGATTATGGTCCATATCCTACACGCTTTTTTATGGGATTATGCTGGTATCATATCGAAATTGGTAAAGGTGTTTCCTTTGAAACTCTTACCAGTAATGGTGAAAGGCTAACCAAAGAAGAAATATCCATTGGCAATTTGGCGATTAACCATATTCGGTTTACAATTCTTAAAGAATTACCACCGATTTAATTTGGGACTTCAAAATTGACAAATTGTATTTAGTAATGGGGTATCAGGTAGGAGCAGAATTAGCTCCTAACGCCCCTGGATACGGCTGATCTGCCTAAGTTAATCAAAAGTTTAAGGTTTAGGTAAAAAATTTTTATTTAGCCTTTAATGAAAATATCAGTAATTTTTCGGTTTAAGCTGTAAAATGGTGATATAAACTGCTCATCAGGAAAGATGGAAAATAAACTTTATTCAACCATTGTTTGTGAAAACTGTATAAGTCAAGTTCACACGCACCTATTGAAGTATGAAAATAACGGATCAAGCAATTTGTAAACGGTAATAAAAGGTGAAAAATTGGACAAGTTCTGAATCTGAAAAAACTGTGGAACAAACACCATCAGGAAAAGTGCATGGTGGTAAACAAGAATACCTGCACAAGTACCACGACTGTTATCAAGAAGAACAGTTGATATATCAACATTTGCTGCATTTGGTACAAATGGAATCTCCAGACCAAATGATTGGACGTTTTCGCGCTCTTTTTGTTGAACGTGCAAATTATCCAGAACCAGAAATCATTACAATTTTAGACAAAATTACCGCATCCAAGCAAGCACAAGATGAGTTTAAACTTTTTATTAATCGCTGTTGTCATATTTTAATTAATCGTTGGTACATACAACCAAATTTGCATTATGCAATTGTGGATTTAATCAATTTGTTTGATTCACCATCTAATAGGTTGGGAATTAATTCTTTACGGATACGAGAAATTAGGCGTTTGCGGGAACTGATACAGATTTTTATTAATAGTGAGCAGTATGTAATCTTACGGCGATTTTTGCAATTAGTGAATCAAACTCCTAGAGTAAATAGTCTTGAAGAACACCAGCCTTTAAGTAATTTAATTCGGCGCTATCCCTATTTATATGAACATTGTTTAATTAGTGAAAATTCTACTTTTGAACAACAAGAAACAGTGAGACATTTTCAAGCAGAGGTACAAAAAAAATTTGAAGTAGATTTATCACAATATATAACTTATAAAGTGCGTCGGATTCAGGTTTTAAGAAACGTTTCCCCAGCGGAAGCTAATCGGATATTACGCCCTGTTGATAATCCTACATTATTGAGTGATAGGGATCTCTACAGTACGGTAAAACAATTTATTGGTAAAACAGATAGTAACTATACTTATCACGAGAGAGCGCAGCAGTTCTTACAATATATGAATCACAGGGGCAATAATTTCCATAATTTTAAGAAAGATTTACATGAGTATCTAATATCTTCCATTGATAGTAAATATAGTCAACGCCAATTTAATCAACGTTTGTCAAATCATTTACAAAATATATTACCGGATGCTGATGATCAAAAGATCAATGATTTTTTGGTGGTGAGAACTTGTAGTCAGTTATTAAACTTTTTAGTTGTTAATAGCCAAGCATCACCACAACACTCAACTTTTTTAGATTTAATTAGTAATCAAGGTTCTTTAGCAACCATTGGGTTGTTGCTAAAAGTGGTGTTAATTTGTAGTAAAGTGAAACCATATTTAGAAAAAAGATTTGCAATTTTATTTAATCATTATGAAAATGCAACTACAGATGTTATTGATTGGTTAGTAGCAACTTTAGAGCAATTAAATATTGCCATGAGTATTCATTTTGGTAATATTGATTTATCGTTTTTTAAGAGATTTTGTTAGTAGGTGACAGGTGCTATGCCACGGTGACAGGTGACAGTAAAAAGGCAGGATGTTTTAAATTACGAAATTACGAATTACGAATTATTGGCGTTGAATGTGATTTTTCCGGGTTAAATTGAGAAAATTCACAGATTGAGTTAAACGGACAAAATCTACAATGATAACCAGGGTTAGGTGGAAAGATTTTACTAAAGTTATTGCTTCTAGCTGCATAGTTTTGTAAATCAAGTTGGTGTTTATTCGCTACATTAGCCAACTCAAATTCCAAAGATGCTAACTCATGATTATTAATAGTAATCACATCAGATTCTTTACCAATTTCCAAATTATAAAATGATGCTACGGCAGTTTTACCAGGATAAAGATAACGTGCTGCTAATAAATAAACTAAAGCTTGTCTTTGATCAAAATCTGACTTACCAGTTTTAAAATCTAAAATATGTAAAGTGCTATCAGACTCAATAAAAACACAGTCCATAGCAGCATATAATCGAAAACAATAATTGGCTTTTTCAATGAAAATTGGTTTAGGAAAACCTTCATCACCAGGAGTTAATTGCAGAATGCGTTTATTTAACAGCAAAGGCGATTTTTGATATTTTTGTAAAATGTGCAGTACCCGTTGCTTGACTTGAAAAGTAAAATTGCTTAATTTTAACAACTGGGCTACTTTTTCCACACCATCCGATTGAGTTAACCAATGGAGATGATGATGAAATTCATAGATACCCTTTTGGGCAAGGATACCAATCCGCTGTGGTGGTGTAGCTTGGGATAATAAAGCTTTTACCTCTGGTTCATGTTGTCGTGCTTTAATGAATCCCCTTCTCATTTGACAATGCCAATGTTCTTGGCCTCTTTTGGGGGAAACTAGGGACCAAAGGTGGTAACTTACAAAGGGTCTAGCAGGGATTGACATTGCTCAGGTACAGTGAGAGAAATTACCTTGGGGATACTTGCAGGATGGTGGTTGTTCCACAAGCTTTGCGGGATGCTTCCTCATAGTAGTGATGATGCACGGGAGAGAGTAGCAAAATGAGTAACCCTAACAATTCTGGTAAAATAAAATTCGGTACTGATGGCTGGCGTGGCATTATTGCCGATGATTTTACTTTTCCTAATGTACGGAAAGTAACTAGGGCGATCGCTAGTTATCTGGAAACTGCCTATAGTAAAGACAGACCAGTTTTAATTGCCTACGATACAAGATTTTTGGCTGATGAGTTTGCACGGACATCTGCTGCGGTTTTGGCAGATTTAGGGTGGAATGTGAAAATTACGGATCGGGATTGCCCGACACCTGTGATTGCCTACAATGCGAAACACCTTAATTCCGCAGGGGCTTTGATGTTTACTGCTAGTCATAATCCTGCACCTTATTGTGGGATTAAATATATACCAGACTATGCTGGTCCTGCCACTCCAGAAATTACTGATACTATTGTGGCCAATATAGAAACGGCATCGGATGAGTTACCAGGAAGTAACCCATCGGGGACGATTTCTACTTTTGATCCGAAACCTGATTATTTGCATTTTATCTACACATTGCTGGATGTGGAAAAAATTAAGGGTGCAAATTTAAAAGTTAAGTACGATGCTCTCTATTCTACATCTCGTGGCTATTTAGATGAGGTGCTGCAACATTGCGGTACTCAGTTGGAAAGTTTCCACACTTGGAGAGATGTACTTTTTGGCGGTGGGATGCCAGAACCCAAGGGTGAACAGTTGGTTGAGTTGGTGGAAGCTGTAAAAGCTGATAAAGCTGACTTGGGTTTAGCAACGGATGGAGATAGCGATCGCTTTGGGATCGTGGATGAACTGGGAAATGTTCTGACTCCCAACACGGTGCTGTTGGTTTTAGCAAGACATTTAATCAAAAATAAGGGTAAAACAGGCGCAATTGTGAGAACGGTTGCGACTACTCATTTGTTAGATAATTTTGCGGCTAAAAATGGACTGCAAATTTATGAAACTGCGGTTGGTTTTAAATACATTGGTGAGAAAATGCGGGAAACCGCTGTTTTGATTGGTGGGGAAGAATCAGGTGGTTTGAGTATTATTGGCCATATTCCTGAAAAGGATGGGGTTTTGGCTGATATGCTGGTGGCTGAGGCGATCGCCTATGAGGGTAAACCTTTAAGTGTGTTAGTTCAGGAAGCTATTGCTGAAGCTGATGGTCCTTTGTATAACAACCGCTTGGATTTACACCTGACCGAATCTCACAAAAACGCTGTGATTGATGCCTATACCAAAAATCCCCCTTCTGAAGTAGCGGGAATTAAAGTCAAGGAAGTGGGCAGAAAGGATGGGATCAAACTGTATTTAGAAGAAGGTAGCTGGGTGTTATTGCGGCCTTCGGGTACAGAACCTTTGGTGAGAGTGTACATGGAAACTAACTCACCGGATAAACTGGGTCAAATTGCAGCAACAATGGAAGCGGAAATTGCTAAGTTAGGATAAGCGATAGGTGACAGGTGACAGAATAATAGATAGCCAGGGAATAAATTCCCTGTCTAAAAGCAAAAGTCGGTTTTAACCGACTGGAAATATATTATTGAACTTCTGACTCCTGACTCAAGAGGGCAACCACAGGGGGTTGCCCCTACCCTTTTTTTATATATAAAATTATGAAAATGTTTGTGAATTTATTTATATCTATAGTTATAGCTGGTTGGGTGTTGGCGATCGCTCTCATTTCTGTGCAGAATGCTACTCCTGTATCTTTAAGGTTTTTGGTTTTTCAATCTATACAAGTTCCTTTTGGTTTGATGTTGGCTTTTTGGGTGGCTGTGGGTTTGGTTGGTGGGGTGGTTTTGCAGTCTCTTTGGGGTTTGGGTGAGTCGAAATCTAGGGTTGATGATGAGGCGGAATTTTTTATTGATGATGAGGATTTTTAGGGGTTTTCTCACGCAGAGGCGCAGAGGCGCAGAGAGGAGGAAGAGAGATTTTTTGTTAGTCGGTTTTCACCGACTTTTGCTTTTAGACAGGGAATTTATTCCCTGGATATTATTAAGAATTAGGGTATCTATTGTTTAGTGATAAAATATTGCTAAAGTAAACAACTAACTAATTTAAAGTTATGGTTACTCAACCTCTACCTGTAAATATATCAGAGGTCATCTACCCAGACAGTGATGGACAACCAATGGCTAATAATACAGAACAGTTTCGTTGGATATTAGTTATTCAACAAAATTTAGATTGGTTATTTGCAGATAACCCTGATGTTTTTGTGGCTGGTGATTTATTTTGGTATCCCATTGAAGGGAAAAATTATATAGTCAATGCACCAGATGTTATGGTTGTATTTGGACGACCAAAGGGTAAACGCGGTTCTTATTTACAATGGCAAGAAAATAATATTGCACCCCAGGTAGTTTTTGAAATTCTTTCTCCTAGTAATTCGCAAACCGAAATGGAGAGGAAATTGATATTTTATGAAAGATATGGAGTAGAAGAATATTATATTTACAATCCTCAAAATAATCATTTGAGAGGATGGTTAAGAACGGAAGATGGTTTAGATGTCATTTCGGAAATGGAAAATTGGGTTAGTCCCAGGTTAGGAATTAAGTTTGATTTATCAGGGGAAGAATTACAAATTTATCGTCCCGATGGGAATAAGTTTTCTTCATATCTGGAAATTTCTCAACTTCTGGAACAGGAAAAACAACGTGCTGAACAAGCAGAAACCGCTTTAGCCGCAGAAAGGAGAAAAACGCAACTTTTAGCTGAAAAATTAAAGGCTTTAGGTGTGAATCCTGATGAAATAGAGTGATAATAAAAAACAAGAATAGTCGGTTTAAACCGACTTTTGTTTTTAGCCAGGGAACTTATTCCCTGGCTCATCTATAGTATAATAAATGATAATTCATGGTGAAAAATGATGACTAAGTTACTTGAACAAGCAATTGAACAAATAAGACAACTTCCTGAAAATGAACAAGATATGATTGCTAGATTTCTTCTTAATGCTTTAGAAACTAATTTAGTTGAGAAAGGGTTATCTGCTATTGATGAAAGTGAGACTTGGACAGAAGAAGATAAAATTGATATTACATCTTTTTCTTTACAATATGCGGCTTCGATGTAACGTAGCATCTCATTGTATTAAATTATATTGCAATTCAGATAAAATCATTTAGCAGAAGATCAAGCAGGTAAAACTTTAGAATTAGATCCAGAAAACCTTTAATGAGGTAAACTAAAAATGACTGTAACTTATCAGACAGATTTCAATATGTGGCTAGAAGAAACCGCAAAACTATTACTAGAAAATCGCTGGCAAGAAATAGACAAAGAACATTTAATTGAGGAGATTTCCGACTTGGGTAAAAGTGAAAAAAGATCCATTTCTAGTCAATTAATTCGCCTACTTTTACACCTACTTAAATGGCAATATCAACCCCAACGACGTTCCGATAGTTGGTTAGATTCTATCACAGATGCACGCACTCAAATTGAATTAACTATAAAAGATAGTCCCAGTCTTAAAAATTATCCTCAAGAACAATTAACAGAAAGCTATGAACAAGCACGTCGTCAAGCAGCCAAACAAACAGGATTGATAATTTCCACATTTCCCGAAGAATGTCTTTATGAATTAGAGTTAGTTCTAGATGAAGACTGGCTACCAGAATAGAAAGTTAAAAAAAAGGGCAGGTATCAAACCCACCCTAATTAGCAATTATAACTAACAACTATTCACCAATTACAGGCGCACTTAAAGAAACCTGTTCCACCGCTTTTTTAGCAGCCAAAGTAGGAACAGAATCCCGTAATCTTTCCGTCAATTGTACAGTAGTAGAATCGTACATTTGAGTTAATAACTTGGGATAAAAACCAATCCCAATAATGGGAATTAACAAACAAGCAATGATAAACACCTCACGGGGTTCAGCATCAATTAAAGCTTGGTGAGAAACTAACTCTTCGTTTTCCTGTCCGTAGAATATTTCTCGCAACATTGACAGCAAATAAATCGGCGTTAAAATCACACCAATTGCCATCAAGAAAATAACGATGACTTTAAATGTGGGGTTATAAGCATCGCTAGTTGCAAAACCCACAAACACCATTAATTCTGCTACAAAACCACTCATTCCTGGCAATGCTAAAGAAGCCATTGAACAAGTAGTAAACATCGCAAAAATCTTCTTCATCC
The DNA here is from genome assembly GCF_019598945.1 of Sphaerospermopsis torques-reginae ITEP-024. NCBI lineage: Bacteria > Bacillati > Cyanobacteriota > Cyanophyceae > Nostocales > Aphanizomenonaceae > Sphaerospermopsis > Sphaerospermopsis torques-reginae. The sequence continues at coordinate 2,187,049 of NZ_CP080598.1, forward strand.
GTTTACCAACACCACCCATTTCATCTAACATCAGGGTGTGTGTGCGGTCATAAGTTGCACCAACCAAGAAGAACAAACTAGCACCAATTAACCCGTGAGATACCATTTGTAAAACTGCACCGCTTAAACCTAAATCGGTAAAAGAGGCAATACCAATGGTAACAAAGCCCATGTGGGATATTGAAGAGTAGGCAATTTTGCGTTTGAGGTTGCGTTGGGCAAAAGACGTTAAAGCCGCATAGATGATATTAACTACCCCCAAAATTACCAAAACCGGGGCAAAATAAGCGTGAGCATCGGGCAACATTTGGGCATTCATGCGAATTAAGGCATAACCGCCCATTTTCAGCAGAATACCTGCTAGTAACATATGCACAGGTGCGGTAGCTTCACCGTGGGCATCTGGTAGCCAAGTATGCAGAGGGATAATAGGTAACTTAACAGCATAGGCAATTAAGAAACCAGCGTATAGTAACAGTTGCAGATTAAGGGCGTAATCTTTGAGGGCGAGTGACTGCATATCAAAGGTGACATTATCACCATAGAAAGCCATCGTCAAAGAGCCAAGCAGAATAAACAGCGAACCGCCGGCAGTGTAGAGAATAAACTTTGTCGCTGCGTAATGGCGTTTTTTACCACCCCAAATAGCCAGCAGTAGGTAAACCGGAATTAACTCCAATTCCCACACCAGGAAGAATAACAGCATATCCTGGACTGCAAACACGGCAATTTGGCCACCATACATGGCTAAAAGTAAAAAGTAAAATAGTCTGGGTTTAAAGGTAACAGGCCATGCTGCCAAAGCCGCCAAAGTGGTAATAAAACCCGTCAAAATAATTAGAGGCATGGATAAACCATCAGCCCCCACAGACCACTTCAAATCTATTTGTGGTATCCAAGAATAACTTTCTACCAATTGTAAGTCAGGGTTAGAGAAATCATAACCCAAGTAGAAAGCGGCAACAATGAGGGCAAAATCAATCAAACCCACAATTAAGGCATACCAACGGATGGTTTTACCGTCTTTGTCAGGGATGATAGGGATAAGTAGTGACGCGGCTATTGGTAAAAGAATAATCGTCGTCAACCACGGGAAATTAGTTATATTCATCACAATTTGTCTAGGATTAAAATCATCTTTGGCAAAAGTCCTAGTTATTAACTAACAGCTTTTTACCAAATTTCCTGTTATTGTTAGGTTGATTTAATTAAATTGGCAATTTTCCATGTTTCCAGATGCCCCGGTAGAGGATATTTACCAACTGGGTTGTATCTGGTAGGTAAATTGCCCGCCAATTGGCTTTGATTGAGCTATGATGGCATCTGTTTTACATTAAATGGCAATTTTCTCAAAAAGTCCAAATTCTTTACAATTCTCAAATTTATCAATGGGTATTGACAAGATGAGAGAATTTACAAAATTTTATTTTTATTTTTATTGCAATTTTTATTTTTTTAAGTTTATCTGTGTTAATGCTTGGAGGTTTTTTGTCTGAATCAGGATATCCAGGATTAAAGGATTTACAGGATGATCTGTTAATGAAGTTTTTTAGTAAAATAAGTTTATCAATTTTCAGAGGAGAATTATATTAAAATAAAAAAATCTTAAAAATTGCTTGAAATAAAAAAATCTTAAAAATTGCTATAATATCAACATTCTTGTAAAATCATATCATGCTAAATCATGCTAACAGTAAACATTGATGATATTCAAAAAAACCTCACCAGCTATCTTCACCAAGTAGCAGCAGGAGAAAGCATAATTATCATCCAATCTGGTAAACCAATAGCAGAAATAAAACCTGTTTCCCCAACATCTTCAAAACTCAGACCTTATGGTTTATGTCTGAAGGGGAGACGAAATAAGCTACAAGACAGACTCTATAAGCCTCATAGCTCTTAGACCTTGTTGATAATTCTTACGTTTATTGCGATTTAATCTCATTAATTCCATGACCATATCCATACAAATTTCCTTGAAATTAACCCAAGTTTGACCATATAATCCAATATAAAAACTACTATGTCTCCGTTCTGTTCGACCATATTCTTTGATGCGGGAAACATATTTCTGTATTCCTTTACGTTTGATTTGTTGACCTTGAATTGTTGCGGAAGAGTAAGCAATTGCTATTAATAAAACCAGAGAAATAAAGCGTTCACCAGTTACATTAGTCTCTTCTAAATTGTAGCCTCCTTTTTTGAAATCTCTAAACATTTCTTCTATATCAAATCTCCTTTTGTATGCAGCAATAGCTAATTCCAGACTATCAAAATTGGTTAAGATAAACCACCCTTCTTTGGGTGATACTCCGTTGATTTTACGCTTCCATTTACACGCCACATTAAAACTGATGAAACCACGAGTCTTTGTTACCTTCACGCCTTTAATAAAAAACGATACGCCCGGTGCTAAACCAAGACTATTTAGCTCATAAAAAATATCTTTTTCAAATTCTACAAATTCGTTCTTTTTTAATCGCAGGCAAAAGTATACACCCAAGCTCTGAAGGTACTTAGCGAGTTTTACTGAACAAAATTCTCTATCACCTAATACACATACCTTATAGTTTTGAAAAAGTGGCATTACTTTCGCTAATAACTGTTGTTGCTCAGATATGTTACTGTTCCCTAATTTTGGCAATAATTTAAAATATATGGGAAATGCTCTTTTATCCCAAATTACACTCACCATAAATAAATTTATTCGATTCCAATTGGTTCTATCAATTGCTACATAAATTATTTTTTCCTTGGTAAAGTATATTGATAACCATTCCTGAATAATGGGAAACCAAATTTTTTCAATTGTTAGATTTGGTAATGATAAAAATCTTTGTATTCTTTTTCTTCTACTTTCAAATTTAATTGGTAACGGTACGCCATTCGCTAACCTTTCTAAATTCACATTTTTAATTGACTGTAAGATGTTCACCAAAATTTTGAGGAACAGATATTCTGCTAAACTCAATTGACTTTTTAAGTGCTTTTGATAGAATAAGGGTAACATTTTCATTCTTATTGGTCTTATTGACAATAGCTGACCTATCTTTTTTTACCATAAATCGTTACGTTCTTTATACCGTCTTGTTTTCAGCCTTGTTTGTCGCCCCGTCAGGTGTAAGAGGAAAATTATATTATGTCATCTCCAGCCATTACCACTGTAATTAAAATGATGGAATCTTTGTCAGAAGATGTTCAAGAACAAGTTGCAGAACATTTGAAAGAATATTTAGCGGATTTGCAAGATGAAATGAAATGGGATAATTCATTTAAGAAAAGTCAAAATAAATTGATTGCATCTGCTCAACGTGCTAAAAAAGAAATTGCGGAAGGACTGGCAACACCAATGGACTATGATAAGTTATGAAGTCTGCAACCCTTCCTTCTTTTTGGAATGAATATCAGTCTCTTGACAAGCAAGTTAGACAAAATGCAAGGAAAGCTTACCGCTTATGGAAAGAAAATCCTTTTCATCCGTCTTTGCGTTTCAAATGTATCAATAACCAAGAAAATATTTGGTCTGTGAGGATAACTCGTAATTATCGAGCGATTGGGGTTTTGGATGGTGATACAATCACATGGTTTTGGATTGGTAGTCATGACGATTATGAAAATTTCTTTTCATAGTCTGAATCAGGATATCCAGGATTACAGGATTTACAGGATGGTTGATATATCAATAATTATTGAACGCAGATAAACGCAGATAGACGCAGATGATAGAGGATAAATTAATGGGTTTTGCGCCTTTTTCTGAGATATAAATTATGGTACAGGAGCTTTTTTAGGATGTTTCCCTGCATAATAGACAACAACCTTTAATTGCTCCTCATCAGGAATATAAAATACCCTATCACCACTTGTAACTTCATACTCCCAAGCACCTTGATAAACTTTACCCTTTAAAGGAAAAACCCGCTTTGGTTGTCTAGTTGTTGGTGCATTACATAAATCTTCATAACAACGAATACAATTTTCTGGATAACGTTGTATTAATGCTTCCCAATCTCGATTAACTCTTTTATTTTTAGCAACTACTAACCAAATTCCAATTGTTTGAGATAATGCAGGGTGAGATAATTTTACTTCTGGTGGTTCTACATTATCTATTAACTCATTTTCAGTAGGATGATCTGACATAAATTAATTCAACCACCACTTTTAGTAATAGGTGGTGTTAAAGGTATTTCATCAGTTTCATCATTAAAAGCTGCTGCTAACTCAGGACTATTAATAGCTATTGAACTTTCTTTCCATTCATAAATAATTGCATCAAGCATATCCCAAGCATCAGGAGAAATATCAGTTAAGCGAAAAGCATCACTTACTTCTTTAATAAAATCTTGCAATTCATCAGCATCAAATACGCTCAACCATCCATAGGGATGTTCATAACCTATTTGTTGTCCTAATAATAACCGAAATGCTACAGATAAAACTTCAAAAACAGCTTTACTTTGTGTTACTCCTTTTACTAAATAAGCCACATCTTCCCGACGCAATAGTGCAAAAGATTGGTCGTTTCTAGTAATAGTAATTGGGTGTTGATATGCTTTATCTAATACTTTTCCCGGTTGACGATTTAACTCTGTAGCTGTAATTAACTCATCTGAGAAAGCATTGGTAAAAATTGGAATTGACATGATACTCGCGTTTTCCAGAAACGCTGATTTAATCTAAATAATGATATTACGTATTATTTTACGTAATCCTTTTTTAGATGTCAATAGGTAACATTTTCAAGGTTTTGATTCTGACAGTAGATAATGTTAGTAAATAGCCTGATTATCCCCTAAAATCACCAATCAACTGCTTAAACGTAGACACAGAAACAATAGTAGTATTAACTAAATTCTGTGCTTGGTTAAAATCAGAATCTCCAGTAATTAAAAAATCAGCCTCTGCTGCAACAGCACAAGCTAAAAACTTTTCATCCTTTCTATCTCTAGCAAAATCTACTGTTACTTGAACATCAACTAATGTAGTCACCAAATTTATAATTTCTAACCATTCTTTTCTGACTTCATCAGTCAATTTAAACTTCTTCCGACTTAATACATCCTGATACTCTGCTAAAATATCTTCAGAAACAATCCAATCACAATGAGGACTATCCACAACAAATTGAATAACATCTCTTGGTTCTCTCCCCTTGAGAACAGCAGAAACTAAAACATTAGTATCAATAATAACCTTCATTCCCCACGCCGATAAGCTTCAATTTCTGCTGCTATTTCCTCATCTGTGATATCTTCCACACCGGGAATAGCCTGAGTTTTATCAAATAAATTCCGCAATTTATTACTAATTGTATCCTGGGGGTTATCTTCAGCTAAAACAATAATCTCCACACGCTGTCCAACCTGAAAAGGTAAGTCAGATAAAACTACCTGCTTGGGGTCTTCAATGGTGATATAAGTTTTGTAAGCATTCATGATTTATTCTGCTATTTATCCTATATATATTTTATGATACTTTTTCATTAATGCGACGGTAAAAAATTTGTTAGATAGCATGACGGGAGAAGTTTAGATTTTGACAATAACTTGATTTTTTTGGGATAGGCTTTTGCTTATCCCTTTTTTTGTTGATGGAATATAAACTACTCGTTTTCTACTGCTATCTCAGTATCAATGTCTGAATCAGTGGATGAATCCTTAGTAGTTTTAATAGTCTTGCGGATTTTATCTAGCTGGTCGTTGGAAACCCAATCACTAACAGGAGTAACTCTATATTCATCTGTGCGTCCTGTCCGTTTCGTCTGTGTTACCAAATTAGCCTGGATAAGAACTTTTATCGCTTGTTGAGCCTTACGCATACTCATTTTGCAAATCTCTGCTGTTTTGCGAAGACTTGCAAAACATACTCCTTGAGTCTTACCTCCTGTTCTACGCACTATATGAGCATACAAGCGAAATTCATAAGGATCTAATCCATATTCATCCAATACGTTGTGGATAAATGCCACTGAAGATGGAAAAGAGTTTGATATTGCAGAAGATTTTGGTTGTTCAATAGTCTCGTTTTTAGTTGTCATATCATAAAATACTACGCCTAGATATTCCCATCATACAATGACCCACGCACTTCATGCCACAGTCTTGTTATTATTTAAAGATATATCTTAATGTTAATTAACTTAAAGTTATTACTTGCACCAATTCAAAAATTTTAACAGCAATGCCATACATCTGATGTAATTGCCGAAAATTAACCCTTGTCAAGCTTTTGATTTTCGCCTGACAAGGGTTAACTTTAATAAATTATGATTTCAAAGCTTATTTCCTTAAAAAAATTCTTAGCCCCTAGTAGCCAAATCTAGGGTTAGTGATCTATAATCTGAGAAAGAGGGTCATTCAGACGCTTTTTGTTCATAAAAGAAACACAAAAGAAACTAGCCCGACAACCCAAGCAGCTTTGCTGCTAAGGCTATCGAGCCACTTTTTTAATGTATTAACTCCATTCTATCATGAGCTTGGGTGAGTGGCTAGTTTTCTTGTGAAATTCAGACCTAAATAAAAATTCAAAAGAAAATTATGAACTCACAGGACAAAATGATGACTTCACAAGTCATCAACCTACTGACTAACAATCTCATGCAATTAACGGCTATTCATCAGCAATATGGAATGCAACTACATTCTGTAATGTCTGATGTGAGTGAACAGAAACAACGTACAGAGGTATTAGAAATAAAATTTGATGCTTTAAGTGGAGCATCTGATTACAGCACTGTTCGTGGTTACTGTAATCTGAATCGGATTAAAGTTTCTGAACGAGATGCAAACAGCTTAGGCCGTCAAGCTGCAAAAATTTGTCGCCTGAAAGGTTATCCTATTGGAAAAGTTCCAGATGAGCGTCATGGGAAAGTTAATAGTTACCCTATTGAAGTCCTAGACGAAGTTAGCGAACCTTATAAAAATCAAATTAGAGTGAGCTAAAGTACCCAGCGAATATAATTCGCGTCTACACAGACAAAACCCGCCTTCGTGGGTTTAAAAATCTTGTTATTAGTCCACGAAGGCGGACTTCGTTTGTATGGTTCCGCGATTTCTAATCGCTAGGGCTTCTCAATTATTCATTGAAACAAAGATTCCAAATCTCGATAACCACTAACTACACGCACAATTTCAACCCCATTATTAATAACTCGATAAAGAATTATATAACCATCCAAAGGAACACCCCGCAAATCAACCCTAATATTTTCATAGCTACGCCCCATATTAGGGAAATTAGCTAAATACTGACACTTCTTTTCAAACTCATCAACAAAACGATCTCCAGCATCAATATTTCTAGTAACAAAATAATCAATAATTTCTGATAAATCACGACTAGCTTCTGGAGAAATAATATGTATTTTCATCCTTATATCTCTCTTGCTTGACGCAACTTATCCCGCAATTGTGAAATCACAACTTCCCCATTAATACCTTCACCTCTATCTAATTGTTCAATAGCAACATCCACCTTTTCCCGTGTTTCTTCCACCCAATTCTGATAACCCTTATCCCACTCCAAAAGCAATTTTAACGCCTTACTAATTACATCTTCAGGATTTGTATATCTACCTGTGGCAATTTGCGCTTGAATAATTTGCTCTAATTCCGGTTTAATTTGGATATTCATAATTTTACCTTTTTATACTAATTGCTCAAAATCTGGAATAGCAAAACCTTTCCACTTTAAAAGTGCATAGGCATAAGTTTTTTTTAACATTAAATAATCAGAACTCACGCGCAGCGATTTCAACAATAACTTATCAGATTCACTTAATTGATTATTTTGATTTTTTTCTAACAGTTGAAAATGTAATTCTTGCTGACTTTCTGGAATTTGACTTTGGGCAATATTTAATAATTCCTCAATCGTTAATTCTTGCATAGCGATTAATTCCCCTTGTAATTCCAGAGGTGCATAATCAACAGTAGGAGGAGCATTAATTTGAGTAGTCATATATTTTTATAGTAATTTTGTTTTGATTATAACTTAATATACTCTATCTTCCCCTCTTCCTTCCCCTTCTTCCTTCGCGTCCTTCGCGTCTTCGTGGTTCAATAACTTTGCGCCTTTGCGCGAAACAAAACCTTTCTCTGCGTCCTCTGCGCCTCTGCGTGCAAAAAAAACTAGGGGGCAGAAAAACCCACCCCCATAAAAATTAAGTCACACCAAAAACGATCACCAAGCCCAGAACAGCCCCAAAAACAATTAAGGCATAGAACTGAACCCGACCATTTTCCAGGTATTTCAAACCTTCACCACTAACAAGAGTAAAGAACCCAGTCAAATTAACCGCACCATCAACAACGCGGAAATCAACTTCCATCACTTGTCGAGCAACACGACGCAAACCAAGGACAAATACCTGATGATAAATATCGTCAAAATACCACTTATTCAACGATAACTCATACAGAGATTTGATCTTAGAAGCGATCGCACTGGGGTCAATTTTCCGAGCTAAATACATCAGCACTGCTAAAGTAATACCCACCACAGAAATAGCCACAGAACTACCCGCCATCACATAAAACTCATGGGGGTCAAATTCCGCAGCTTTTTCCATTACTTCAGCTAAAGTTTCATTAGGAGAGTAGATAAACTGCTCAAAATAATTAGCGTAGGGAGTACCCACCAAACCGATCAACATGGAAGGAATAGCCAACACCAACAGAGGTAGAGTCATTGTCCAAGGAGACTCATGAGGTGAACTGCTGTGGTGTCCGTGAGAGTCATGGGAATGATCTAACTCACCTTTTTTCATTGCCCCTGGTCCAAAATTAGGCTGTAATTCCAAACCTAACTTAGCAGCAGCAGCATCTTTGAGCATGGTTTTGATTTTCTCATCATTACCCCGGAATTTGCCTTCAAATGTCGAGAAATACATTCTAAACATATAAAAAGCGGTAATACCGGCAGTCACCCAACCAATAAACCATAACAGGGGGTTAGCTGCAAAAGCCGCGCCGAGAATTTCATCTTTTGACCAGAAACCAGCAAAGGGAGGAATACCGGAAATTGCTAAACAACCAATTAAAAAGGTGAAACCAGTAGCGGGCATATATTTCCGCAGTCCACCCATTAAGCGCATATCCTGAGCTAAAACAGGGTCATGGCCAACCACTGCTTCCATACCGTGAATAACTGAACCTGAACCCAAGAACAGCATCGCTTTAAAGTAAGCATGGGTCATCAGGTGGAATATACCCGCACTGTAAGCGCCTACACCCATTGCCATCACCATGTAACCAAGTTGGGAGATGGTGGAGTAAGCGAGTCCTTTTTTGATGTCGTTTTGGGTAATAGCGATCGTCGCGCCCAAAAATGCTGTAAATGCCCCAGTGAAAGCGATCACGTTCATTGCTGCGGGGACGTGTTCAAATACTGGGTACATCCGGGCAATGAGGAATACACCAGCCGCCACCATTGTTGCTGCGTGGATGAGGGCGGAAATAGGTGTGGGACCTTCCATTGCGTCTGGTAGCCAGACATGGAGGGGGAACTGGGCAGACTTGGCCACTGGACCGAGGAAGACCAAAATGGCGAAGAGGATAGCCAGGAAATTGCTAATAGAACCGGTTTCTACCAATTCACCCAGGCGATCGCCCATGATTGTAAAATCAAAGCTACCTGTAGACCAAAATAGCCCCAGAATACCCAGTAATAAACCAAAGTCACCGACACGGTTGGTTACAAAAGCCTTTTGACAAGCATCTGCGGCGGCTTTGCGATCGTACCAAAAACCGACTAGGAGGTAGGAACACATCCCCACCAATTCCCAGAAAATATAAATTTGTACTAAGTTGGGACTAACCACCAACCCTAACATGGAAGAGCCGAATAAACTGAGATAGGCGTAAAACCGGACATAACCAGGGTCATGCGCCATGTAGCCATCGGTGTAAATCATCACCAAGAAGGCTACAGTTGTCACAACTACCAGCATCATAGCTGTGAGATTGTCTATTGTGTAGCCCATCGTCAAGTGAAAATTACCTGCTGCTGCCCATTCAAAGGTACGCAGATAAGGTTCATGGCCTTGGTATTGACTCCACAGCAGAGCCATAGACAGCCCCATAGCCGCGCCCATCAGGGAGATAATAACCACAGCGTTTAGCTGTCGCAGGCGGTTTGTTACCTGATTTAACGAGATTAATCCTAGACCTACCAGCATTGCTCCTAATAGGGGTAATACTGGAATAATCCAGGCATATTGATAGATTACTTCCATCACTCACGCCTACTTTGAAAATTATTGACAAATTAAGGACAATGCTGTAAGAATATTCTTCTTAGGCTAACTTGTCCAGGTCAGAACTCCTAATAATTGTAAGATAACGCCAATACTTGAAATTTGATTACCACAAACCAATATATTGATTTTTGCTATTGTTCCCAAAAATATAAAAACCCTTCTGAGCATTTCTGAGAAGGGTAATAAGTTTTTTAAGGTTGATTTTATATTTGAATCATGGAAAAAATTGGGTGAAGAGGAATGTTGATATAGGTAGGTTGGCGTTAGGTTGGGGTTAAAAATTGTCGTTGTGACAAATTAGAAGACAGTGGAAGAAGAAGCAGGGGAGCGGGGAGCGGGGAGCAGGGGAAGAAAAGATTTTTACCAATCACCAATCACCAATCACCAATCACCAATCACCAATTAAACAGAGCGGCACTCTAAATCAGGCATGGTTGTTATACTCAAGGTGTTATGGTTGGTCATGCAACTGAGTTGAATTTCTTCCAGTGCTAGACGTAAATCATCTCTACTGCGGAAACCCTCAAGGCGTTGTCTGATCACACCTTTTTCAATTAGTAGTAAAGTTGGTAGTGATTTGAGACGATAGGTGGTAGATAGCTTGAAATTTTGATCAGCGTTAACCGCTACAAGTTTAATTCCGTTATCGCACTGAGCTTGAAATTGCAGCAACAATGGGTGAATGATGCGACACAAGCCACACCAAGGAGCCTCGAAATTAACTAACACAGGAATTGGAGATTCTAAAACTTCTTGAGTAAATGTCCGCTCACTGACCGACAACACCATGACGCCTCTTGATTTATAAGGTTTTTATATCAAAGTAACTACCACTGATGTGAGTTGGCAAGTCAGTATCATTAGGAGTTGCTGACAAAAAAGCCAGCGCGATCAAATTCACGGTAGCTTTTTTGATGTTCAACGTCTGATTGCCGTTTCCTCCCCAGGAAAGTCAAGCGACCAGCAAATCCCAATATTCAATCTCAAACCGACTGAGGAAACCCACACTGACAGTTGGTTTAATTCATCTTACATTGATTTAGTGGTATTTGATAAGCGGGAATTTTGATGAAATTAGTATTTTATGTTTATCTTGGGGATCACTAAAAACTACCATGATATCCTACTGGTGGCTACGATCAATAGGGGGTGTAACCACCAGAACAAACCCACAAAAATGGCAACTCCCAAATAAGCAGGACGAATAAATTCTTGCCATTTCAGAGATTGACGACCATCAAAAACTGCTTGAAAGGGAATAATTGAAGTGCGTTGTTTGACTACTTCAAAAGCTTCTCCATAGCGGTTGCTCAAACGGCGATCGCCATGCCAAACTCCAAACAAGTGATGTAGCACTAAACCCAAAGATGTAACAACAGTGAAGGTTGTACCCAACCATAGCGTATGGGCAACACACCAAATAATTTGACCCACCATTTGCGGATGACGGGTAATACGAATGATACCTGTTTCATAAAGATGGACTTGGGGCTTTTGAATAGCCGCAATTTCTAGTAGATTGAAGGTAGCAGGATATAAAAATAAAAAGGAAATTGCTGATAGTACCCAAACTACTGGTTTCACACCTGGTATATCCTGCACTTGCCACAGTTGCCAACCATCATAACGGTGATTAAAAAAGTAAGTAATTAAGATCACTGCTAAGGGTAAACTAACTAATGCAAACAAAATGCGATACAACCTTGGTCCGATGTATTTTTCAGCCCAAGGACGCAAAGCAGCACCTCCGCTGTGGGCGATCGCAAAAACTAACTGTAACCCCAGTATCACAAAATGACTGGTGGTGAACCAAGGACTAGACATCATAGACACAACTCAATTTCCGATGAAAAATTCAAAATTGAAAATAAAAGCAGCTAATATTGGTAATTATCTTGACTAATAATCACTAGATGGTAAAAGCCAAGACAGTTGATTGCACCCTTAACAGTTTATACACAAGAGGATTTTTTGCAAGATGTTGTGTTAATTTCTTTTTCAGATCACGTTTTTAAATGTCATATTTAAATGTCATAGCAGTTTTCAAGATCATTAGGAGCAGTGTATATTTTGGAATCTTTGTCAAACAAGAGTTTTCCAAAGCTGACTACTGACTACTGACTGCTGACAGCTATTACAATGCCATAAATCATGCCTAGCCCAAAAGCTATAGACCTTGATTTATTTTTAAAGCTGCTCCTTCCCAAGTTTGTGGGTTAAGCCTTATGTCTGACCTTCCTTTCACTTTAGATCAGTTACGCATTCTCAAAGCGATCGCACAAGAAGGGAGCTTCAAACGCGCCGCTGATAGTCTTTACGTCTCTCAACCAGCAGTGAGTTTACAGGTGCAAAATCTGGAACGCCAACTGGATGTCCCCTTATTTGATCGGGGTGGAAGACGCGCTCAGTTAACCGAAGCTGGACATCTACTCCTCAGTTACGGTGAAAAAATTCTCAGTCTGTGTCAAGAAACTTGTCGCGCTATTGAGGATTTACAAAATCTTCAAGGTGGTACTTTAATTGTCGGTGCTTCTCAAACTACTGGTACTTACTTGTTACCGCGGATGATTGGGATGTTTCGTCAAAAATATCCTGATGTGGCTGTACAACTTCACGTCCACTCTACCCGTCGTACAGCTTGGAGTGTGGCTAATGGACAAGTTGATTTAGCTATCATCGGTGGCGAGATTCCCGGTGAACTGGCTGAATCTTTGGAAATTGTTCCCTACGCTGAAGATGAACTGGCGCTGATTTTACCTACATTCCATCCCTTTGCTAAACTCGATACCATTCAAAAAGAAGACCTATATAAATTACAATTCATTGCTCTTGACTCCCAATCTACGATCCGCAAAGTCATTGATCAGGTACTGGCACGCTGTGATATTGATACCAGACGTTTTAAATTTGAAATGGAACTAAATTCCATTGAAGCAATTAAAAATGCTGTGCAATCAGGTTTGGGGGCGGCTTTTGTTTCTACTTCGGCGATCGCTAAAGAATTACAAATGGGTGTGCTACACTGTACCCCCATTGAAGGTGTGGTTGTCAAACGCACTCTTTGGCTGATTGTTAATCCTAATCGCTATCGCTCTAAAGCCGCAGAAGCCTTTAGTCAGGAAATTTTACCCCAGTTTGCTACCCCTGGATGGGATGGAGATGCGTTAAAATTATCACAAAAAAATCTGATGTTAAGTACATTAGAAATAGATACATCAACGTCTATTTCATCTGATCCAGAGTAAATTTTTTGTCATTAGTCAGTAGTCAGTAGTCAAAGGTGTAGATAGCTAATGACTAATGACTCATGACTGGTGACTCATGACTCACAACTAACATGGAAGTTTACTGCACTCGTACCAACTGCCCCAGGCCAATCAACCATTTCGCGGATTTAGATGATGTTACAACTTTAAAAACTACTCAGCAAAAATACTGCATCAGTTGTGGTATGCCACTACTTTTAGATGGTCGTTATGTACCTACTCAGTTACTGGGTAAGGGAGGTTTTGGTGCTGCTTTTTTAGCACGCGATCGCCGTATTCCGGGAATGCGCTCCTGTGTGGTTAAGCAATTCCAACCTGCTGGGAATTTAACACCTACTCAACTACAACTAGCACAACAACTCTTTGAACGAGAAGCAGAAGTTTTAGCGCAAATAGGCAATGAACATGAGCAAATTCCTGACTTATTTGCTTTCTTCCCTGTCTCTGTCTCCAGTTTACCACCAGGAAAACAAGAGCAGTTTTTTTACCTCGTTCAAGAATATATTGATGGACAAAATCTAGAAGAAGAATTACTCCAAGAAGGTAAATTTTCAGAAATCGGAGTTACACAAATACTCACGGAAATTCTCCCAGTTCTCACTTTTATCCACGAAAAAGGCATTATTCACAGAGATATTAAACCCTCTAACATTATGCGTCGTCGGGATGGTAAATTATTTCTGTTAGATTTTGGTGCTGTAAAACAAGTTGCTAATGTTCCTGGTGCTTCTACTGCTTCTACGGGCATCTATTCTATGGGTTTTGCACCACCAGAACAAATGTCAGGAAATCAAGTATTTCCCTCTACGGATTTATACGCTTTAGCTGTGACTGTGATTACTTTATTAACAGGACAGGAAGCTAGTAAACTTTTTGATTCCTATACTAATGAGTGGAAATGGCGGACACAAGTTACTGTTAATGACAGACTAGCTGATATTTTAGACAAAATGCTGCTCCCTGCTGCTAATCAACGCTTTGAGTCAGCAGCAGAAGTTTTACAAGCTCTTTCTCCACCTGCTCCTAGTGTAATTCCTACAGCTTCACCTCCACAAATACAAACACCTCCATCAGTACCACAGGGACAAAAAATACAACCACATCCATCAACCCAACCTCCAACACCAATACCACCACCACTAAAACCAATCCCACTACAACCAAAATTTGCTACTTGGGAATTATTAGCTGGGGCAGCTTTTAGCGGGTTTGAAGGAGCATTAATAGCGATCGCCCTTTTCAGCTTACTCAACAACCCCATCATCACCTTGGCTATTTCAGTGGTAATTTTGAGTGGTTTAATCTTTGCTCAAACTAAACGCTGGTTGGAAAAATTTGACTTATTAATTATCCCTGCCATTACTTTGGCAATTATATTTTTTCTCCCCTTCTTACACCGTGGTATTGTTATTCAGAACGTGGTTATTTTAGCATTGGCTTCAGCTTTAATAGCTATTGCTGTAACATCAATATTTCGTTTGATTTATAAATTAATATATTCAATAATTTAGATATTTTGTTTTTTTTCAAAAGTCATTTAAAAAGTAAATTTAAGGACTCAATTATGTTGCAAAAAGAAGTTAAAGTATTACTATTATCCTTATTGCTGACAAGTGCTGTACTGGGAATTGGTATATGGTTATTTTTACCGCTAACTAATCAGAAAACAAATAACAATAATCAATCAGAAACATCAGTTACAGAAAGGATTAGTTTTGGGGAAAAAATATTTAGCCCTGGTGAAGCTTCTCAACTTAAAGAAGATGGTGCTAAAGCAATAGGTAATAAAGATTATCTACAAGCGATCGCCAAATTTACAGCATCTCTAAAACTCAAACCCAACGATCCCGAAGCACTAATATATCTGAATAACGCCAGGATTGGATCTAGCAAAAACTCTACAAAAAACTATACAATTGTGGCATCAGCCCCACTAGGAACAGACCCCAATGCTGGATTAGAAATTTTACGAGGTATCGCTCAAGCCCAAAATGAAATTAATACCAATGGAAAAATTAACGGAGCTTATTTAAAGGTAGGTATAGCTAACGATGATGATAAGCCAGAAATATCCAAACAAATCGCTGCTAACCTCGTCAAAAATCCAGAAGTATTAGGTGTCGTCTGCTGTAATACCAGCGATGCCACATTAACAGCAGGTACACTTTATAATTCTGGAAAACTTGTTGCTATTTCTCCTACTAGCACTTCTGTCAAAATTACCAACTTTAGCCCCTACATTTTTAGAACAGTTCCCAGTGATTTTATAGCTGCTAGAACCTTAGCAAATTACATGGTGAAAAATCTCAATCAGAAAAAAGCAGCAGTTTTCTTTAATTCTCAAAGTGGCTATAGTCAGTCTCTGAAATCAGAGTTTGTTTCCTCTATGTTATTGGAAGGTGGAGAAGTATCTCAAGAATTTGATTTATCCAAAGCCGATTTTAGTGCTGCTTCCAGTGTGAAACAAGCAACTGAACAAGGGGCGCAAGTATTAATGTTAGCTGCTGACACGGGAACTTTAGATAAAGCATTGCAAGTAGTTCAAGTAAATCAAAAGCGTCTGACATTACTAGGAGGAGATGATGTATATACACTAAAAACCTTAGAAATTGGCAGAGAACAAGCAGTAGGAATGGTATTAGCAGTTCCCTGGCATATTCAAGGTAATCCCAAATCGGAATTTCCCAAAACATCCCGAAAATTATGGGGTGCTGATGTGAGTTGGCGTACTGCCCTAGCCTATGATGCCACAAAAGCCTTGATTGCTGCCTTAGGAAAAGATCCCACCCGTTCTGGTATTCAAAAAACTCTTGTATCTCCTGGATTTTCTGCTACAGGCGCTGCTGGTGAAATTCGCTTTTTACCATCAGGAGATAGAAACGCCTCAGTCCAACTTGTAAAAATTGTTCCTGGTAATCGTTCTCGTGCTGGGTATGATTTTGAGCCAATATCACCAAGCAATTGAAAATTGAAAATTAAGCAAGAAGTTCAGGAGTTAGGAGTCAGGAGTCAGAATATTTGGGAGCATCCCAAATGTGTAAGTTTATTTTTTTGGAATTTTGCAATTGATACAAAGCTTGATATGAATGAACCGCAAAAAACGCAAAGAACACAAAGTTAAGAGGTTTCAAGAGAGTTTTCGGTGTTGCTACCTCCTGCCTCCTTTTATGAGAATGTTTGCAAAAAAAATTAATACTTATCAACCCTAAATATTTCTATATCCACCAAAAATGGTAATTTACTATGTCTCAAAAAAATGAACCATTGGTTCTTGGTATATCTTTAACCCACTAAAATCCATATACACAGGCAAGATTAATAATTGGAATCAAGTGGGTGGACCCAATCTACCTATTAAGGCATTTACACGCCGAATTAGTGATGGTGGCACAGTTGAACTTTTTGTCCAAGACATTTTGGGTGGTCAAGCATTCAGTTCCC
The DNA here is from genome assembly GCF_019598945.1 of Sphaerospermopsis torques-reginae ITEP-024. Lineage (NCBI taxonomy): Bacteria > Bacillati > Cyanobacteriota > Cyanophyceae > Nostocales > Aphanizomenonaceae > Sphaerospermopsis > Sphaerospermopsis torques-reginae. Next base: position 2,204,017 of record NZ_CP080598.1, read on the forward strand.
AAGTAGAGTTTGTTTCTACGACCACCCAAGCCTTAAAAAAGGTGGCTGATAGTCCTGGTGGCATCTATTACGCTTCTGCTCCAGAGGTTGTTCCTCAATGTTTGATTAAACCCTTACCTTTGGGACGCACGGCTGGGGAATACATTGCTCCCTATCAAGAACCATTGATTCTCCCTAATCAATGTCCTGAAAAACGGAATCAATTGAACATTCAGGCTTTTCAATCAGGAAAATACCCGATTACCCGGAATCTGTTTGTGGTGGTTAAACAGAATGGTCAAACTGAGGAGCAAGTCGGCGTTGCTTATGCTAACTTACTGCTAACAGAGCAGGGACAGGAACTAATTACCCAAACTGGGTTTGTTAAAATCCGCTGACACCTGCTAGTCATAGCTTCTAAAATTCCCAGAACCAGCTTAGACACTTCACTTGGCTTTGTGAATGTGTTTTAGTTGGCTCTGTTAATTGACTCTGCTGGCAAGCAAATCAGATTATCCCCTTGGGTGAGGATGAGTCCACGTTGACGCAATTTACCCATCAAGCGAGTAACTGTGACGCGGGTAGAACCAATGGCGCTACCAATTTGGGCATGGGTGAGAGGGAAAGGTAGGCAATAGCCGCGAATGACATCGGGATCGGTTTCGCTCATTGCCGGTTCTCCATATTCCTCAATCAATAAGGTGAGGAAACCTAGCAGTCGGTCAATTGTACGTCGTTGTCCTAAAGCACTTAGCCACAATAGCTTGCGCTGATGTTGATATCTAAAGGCATCCATGACTTCACGACGGAAGTGAGGCCAGTTATCCAAATCATGCCAGTACATCCACAGCACCGCAGTTTGGTCAACGTGGGCGTAAGCTTGGAGTGTAAAGGGGGACTGAGCCACGATTTCAAATGGTTGTCCTGCGCCCACAAAACCCAAAAAGGCTTCTTCAGGGGTTCTGTTAATGCGTCGAGATGTTAGCTGGCTGGCAGTAGCACTTACTTGGGCTGTTCCTACCATGCGGATTGCACCTCTCTGCACTAAATACAGCAATCCGGGTCTGGCGGGAATGCGCTCATCTTTGCTGAAGGTGCGACAGCGGTAGTGTTCTTGCGCCCAGTCAAGAATTCGTTGCCAAGTTAAGAAAGGCCGTGATGCCTCGGAAAAAGAGGATTGAGATTGCATAGTTAACAAAGAGCGTTCGGCTAAAAACAAAGACTAAATAAAAAGGTGCAAGGAGTGTCTTTGTGTTAACAGGGTAGGCTGAACACCCAACAGCGTCAGCCATCCAAAGTGTAGAAAGCGAATTTTGCCCTCTACTCTTTTGTTATACTTCTTACTGTACAATGAGAGTAGTAAAGTTTACTAATCATTCATCGATTATTCATGAAATTTTATCCTACTCTCATTTTTCTTTACTTAGACTAAACTTCTATCTCAAGGTGGATGGAACAGGATAAAATCGTGATAACCGTAAAAGTTTGCTAAATAACTACGTGCAACATTGGCTACTCTTTAAGAAGTATACCTCAATTAAACAAATAGTCCATATCCATTTAATAAATTTCCTCAGTGTTTATACTAAGGATGAGAAAATTCTATGGATCAAAAAGGGAAAACTGCCTCTATATCAAGGTACAGATGGTAAAAAAATTTTATATATTTCTAGTGTAGCTTTGCAACTTTCTCCATCTGATAATTCAAAAGCGAAACATATTGTCAAGTCAATCGCTGCTTATTTAGCAACTTATGGCGAGATTTTTGACGTGAAAATTGTTCCTCCTGCTTTGATTCATATAGAACTGATTGATTCTACTTTGGCAGTTTGGTTACATAATCTAACAGTCGGTGAAACTAGCTTAGAAGGAATTGGAGGTGGGGGAGATGGGGAGACGGGAAGATGGCCAGATGGTGAGAATTACAACAATAAATTGTTTAAAATTCAATATGCCCATGCACGCTGCTGTTCATTATTGAGATTAGCTGATCGGGAGGGATTGATTCAACTGATAGATAATAGTACAGAAGTGCTAGGTTTGCTGTCTACCCAACCGATACCTTGGCTAGACTGTGATCAAAAATTGCGTCTTTATCAAGGGGATGAGGTGCGTCTGATGCACCTGTTGGTAAAAATGGTGGATGATTTGGTATTCCCTGATTCTAACACTTCAGTTAACTGGATGACAACTGCACTGAAATTGAGCGAAGCTTTTGAAAGTTTCTGGTGTAATTGTCGCATCTGGGGGGAAGTGAAAATTAATTCATTGGAGTTAGCTCAGGCTAGGTTAGGATTGCTGATTGTTACCCATTTGGTTTTAAGGTCTGTATTAGAAAGTAAATTGGCAGTTTTTGCGCCTGTGGAGTTGTGATTGGTGACTGGTGACTGGTGATTGGTGATTGGTGACTGGTGACTGGGGAGAATAAGATATTACTCCTTGATCTCCTGACTCCTGACTCCTTCCTGCCTCCTGAGACTGCAATTGAAAAAATTTGACTGTAGCTATTGACGTGATCTGACTCCTGGGATATATTAGCTGGTGTGTGAGGAGCGAACCAGCAAGGACACCGAGACGAAACACGGCCAGTCGTCGGTGTTCTTTCTGATGTTTGGGTAGAAGTCAGGAGTCAGGGAAATTTTAGATTTTAGATTTTAGATTTTAGATTTTAGATTGAAATTAAGAAAAATAATCCAAAATCCAAAATCCAAAATCCAAAATAGAACCCCCAGTCACCTGTTAAAGTAAGAATTTTTCTAGGGCGATCGCTACTCCATCATTTTCTACACTGGGTGTCACCCACGTTGCTATCGCTTTTACTGGTTCTGGTGCGCTTCCCATTGCTACACCTATTCCTGCATATTCCAACATTTCTACATCATTAAAGTTATCCCCAATAGTCATTACTTGACTGCTTTCTATTCCTAAAATTTCTTCTGCAAGGTAACGGACAGCAGTACCTTTGTTAACAAAAGGATTTGCTACTTCTAGGAAGGTGGCGACAGAAGTTGTCATGTATAATTCTGCGGGTGTGTATTGTAAACGTAAATCACCCATCATTTTTCTAATCAAGTCTACTTCATTACACAAGGCTAAAACCTTAGTGGGGATATTATCGGTTAATGCTTGACGCAAATCACCCACAGGAAGAGGAGTAACACCACAACGTTGAGAATAGTCTGCGGTATCTGTAGTGATTTCTCGCACGTAAAGTTGATCATTAATATAAAAATGGACTGAAAGGAGCGATCGCAAATGTGGCTGTTCAAAGTAATCTAGTAATTGATGGGCAATTTCCTTAGTTACAGTTAAATGACGGTGAAGTTTACCAGTATTAGGGTCTTGAATCCAAGCACCCTGATAAGCTACTAATGGTAAATTAGACCTTACATCTTGATGAAAGCGCAAAGCTGAACAATACATTCTACCTGTAGCTATAGCTACTTGAATACCTTTAGCTTGGACTGCTTTAATAGCTTGCTGTACAGTTTCACTGACTTGGTTGTCATGGCCAGCGATCGTACCATCTATATCTAGTACCAGTAGCTTAATATCTTTTTTATTTTCAGCCTGATTGTTGATAGATGTCATAAGATGAGCAGATACATTATTTAATAATCGTCCCAGTAAGAGATTAACAGGCGATCAGCAATAGTTAAAATAGGCTATGTTCCCAAACTCGACTAATTCAGTGATTTCAGATTCTGCAACTACAACCAATCCTACTATTATCCTTGTAGATGGACATTCTCTAGCTTTTCGTTCCTATTTCGCTTTTGCTAAAGGTAGAGATGGCGGACTACGTACAAAAGCAGGTATTCCTACAAGTGTTTGTTTTGGATTTATTAAATGTTTATTAGAAGTATTAAAAAGCGAACAACCACAAGCAATAGCAGTAGCATTTGATTTAGCAGCACCTACATTTCGGCATGAAGCTGATGATAACTATAAAGCGAATAGGGCAGAAACACCAGAAGATTTTATTCCCGATGTAGAAAACCTGAATGATTTATTAACAGCTTTAAATATACCGATTATTACACAACCAGGTTATGAAGCGGATGATGTTTTAGGAACTTTATCACAAAAAGCATCTGCGGCTGGTTATCGAGTGAAGATTTTATCAGGAGATAGGGATTTATTTCAACTAATTGATGAAAAAAAAGGGATTACAGTTTTAAATTTTAGTCCTGAAGCGTTAAAACGTTCTGCCAATAGTATCACAGAATTTCAAGCAGAACAAGTTAAAGAAAAATTAGGCGTTTTACCTACCCAAATTGTAGATTTTAAAGCCCTTTGTGGAGATACATCTGATAATATTCCTGGAGTTAAAGGAATTGGGGAAAAAACAGCAGTAAAATTATTAAATACTTATAATTCTTTAGAGGAAATTTACGCCAACATAGATAAAATTACAGGTGCAAATCAAAAAAAATTAATTGCAGGTAAGGAAAATGCTTTACATTCTCAATATTTAGCCAAAATAGTTGTAGATGTACCTTTAGAAGTTAATTTAGAAGATTGTCAATTAACGGGTTTTGATACTGCTAATTTAATTCCCATTTTAGAGAAGTTAGAATTTAAGAAATTTTTAGAACAAATCAACGAACTACAAGCAAAATTCGGGGGAGAAGTTCCAGAAACCCAAACCAAAACTATCAAAAATAACCAGATTAATATTGCATCTGAAGAAGATGATGAACTATGGTTTTTTACTGCGGAAGATACAGCGAATGCTGAAAAATCAAATCATGGAAAAATTCAAATTCGCATTATTGATACAACAGAAAAATTAGAGGAGTTAGTGAGCATTTTAGAGAAATGCACTAACCCAGAAAAACCCGTTGCTTGGGATACAGAAACAACTGATTTAGAACCAAGAGATGCAAATTTAGTAGGAATTGGTTGTTGTTGGGGAACAGGAGAAAATGAAGTTGCTTATATTCCCGTTGGTCATAAAATAGGTAATATTGGCAATAATTTAAAATTAGATGTAGTATTATCAAAACTACGTCCAATTTTAGAAAATGCAGATTATCCAAAAACATTTCAAAATGCCAAATTTGATAGATTAATTTTCAAGTGTCAGGGAATTAATTTAACAGGGGTGGTATTTGATCCCATGTTAGCAAGTTATTTGCTCAATCCAGATAATACCCACAATTTAAGTGATTTATCTTTAAGATATTTGGGATTACAACTCACAGAATATAATGATATTGTACCCAAAACTGGGAAAAAAGAACCACAAAAAACTATTGCTGACATTGGCATAAATACAGTAGCATATTATTGTGGAACTCAAGTTTATGCCACATTTCAATTAGTTGAAAAATTGCGAAATGAATTACATCAAATACCAGCATTAGAGAAATTATTGGTAGAAGTGGAACAACCCCTGGAAACCGTTTTAGCGGAAATGGAATATACAGGGGTAAAAATTAATTCTGGTTATTTACAAGAATTGTCTCAGTTGTTAGAATCAGATTTAGCAGTTTTAGAAACAAAAGCAACAGAAATTGCGGGAGAAACATTTAATTTAGGTTCTCCTAAACAATTGAGTTATATTTTGTTTGATAAACTTGCTTTAAGTACCAAATATTCCCGCAAAATTCAAACTGGTTATTCTACCGATGCTGCAACTTTAGAAAAACTCCAAGAAATTGATGATACTGGTTTTGTTGATGCGATTATTGAATATCGAACTTTATCAAAATTAAAATCTACCTATGTAGATGCTTTACCAACGTTGGTACATCCGAAAAGTCAACGGTTACATACTGATTTTAATCAAACTGTAACTGCAACAGGTAGGTTATCTTCTTCTAATCCTAATTTACAAAATATTCCCATTCGTACCGCTTTTAGTAGACAAATTAGAAAAGCGTTTTTACCCCAATCTGGTTGGTTAATGGTTGCTGCTGATTATTCACAAATTGAGTTAAGAATTTTGGCACATTTGAGTCAAGAACCTGTATTAATTCAAGCTTATCAAAATAATGAGGATATTCATACAGTAACAGCTAAATTGGTGTTTGAAAAAGATGAGGTGACATCAGAAGAAAGACGTTTTGCGAAAACAATTAATTTTGGTGTGATTTATGGGATGGGTTCGTTAAAGTTTTCTCGTTCTACAGGTGTGGATAAGAATACTGCAAATGAATTTATCAAGCGATTTAATGAACGATATCCCCAAGTGTTTAAATATTTGGAAAGTGTGAAAAAACAAGCTATTGCTCAAGGTTATGTAGAAACAATTTTGGGTAGAAGACGTTATTTTGATTTTACTACTAAAAGCTTGAAAGAGTTAAGGGGTAGAAATTTAGAAGATATTGATTTGAGCAAGTTAAAAAATTTGGGTGCTTATGATGCGGGGTTATTGCGTTCTGCTGCAAATGCACCAATTCAAGGTTCGAGTGCGGATATTATTAAAATTGCAATGGTTAGAATACATGAGGTTTTAAGGAGATATAAAGCGCGGTTGTTATTGCAAGTTCATGATGAATTAGTGTTTGAAGTTCCTCCCCAAGAATGGGAAGAATTGCAAATAGAAATTAAGTCAGTGATGGAAAATGCGGTGAGTTTAAGTGTTCCTTTGGTTGTTGATGTGCGTGCGGGTGATAATTGGATGGAAACAAAGTAGTGATCGGGAGCAATGCGATTTTGTGGGATGACCCCACCGGGAGAGCGATCGCTAATTAACACTTCAGTAAGAAGTTAGCATTTAGTACAAAGTATATAGAGAAATTACTGAGAAAGACTCCGACAAGAAATAAGCTGGTAGTCGATTGTGGTGAGCAAAAAAAGGTAGAATTTCCTTTTAGGAATAATATTGAAAAAGGAAGAATCTACCTTGATAGAAAAAAATATATATGCAAATCTAAGTTTAACAGATTCCATATCAGAATTTCAAGATGAGGTGAAGAAACTTTTAGATTTGACAAAAATCGAAGAATGGGATGGACGAACAGTAAAAGAAAGAGAAGAAAAAATTAGAGAAGCGGCCTTAGTGTTAGCAGGTCAATGTATTGCAATATTATTGCATAAGCTTTCTCAATCAGAATTGGCTCATCAAACAGCAATAAATCAAACCAAAGGTTATTGGCATCCCAAAACAAAAAGACACGGTTGTAGAAAGAGAGAAATATTAACAATAGGTAATGTTTTAGTAACGCTCAAATTACCTTATGTCGTCAACAGAAAAGAAAAAAATCCTGAGAAAAATAAGTTGAAAAACCAAGGATTCTGTCCCTGGTTGAAATGGTTAGGAATGTCAGAAGGTTTAACCCCATTAGTGTGGTCAAATATTGCCAAATATGGCGCAATAGCTAGTTCATTTGAAGCGGCACAAACAATCTTATCAGATTGGGGAATTGATATGAGTCTCAAACGAATTGAACGACTCACATATAAATTCGGTAAAATTGGTATTGACTTACGTCAATCTCAAATAAATAACCTACAACAGGGGAATTTACCTAATAGTAATATTCTTCAGAATCAAAGAGTTGTAATTGCTGTAGACGGTGGTAGGAGTAAGATTCGGCTGAATAAAAAAGGGAGAAAGAATCCAAAAACCAACCGACATGGCTTTATTGGTGAATGGGTAGAGCCAAAATTATTAACAATTTATGTAGTTGATGAACAGGGAAAAAAAGTAAAAACTCAGGATATTCCTATTACCAACGATGGTACGTATGAAGATTATAAGGGATTTTTACCAATCTTAGAAATGCACCTAGTTAGATTGGGAATTAGTCAAGCCAAACAAGTTCTTTTAATTGCTGACGCGGCGGAATGGATTTGGAAACATATTCCCCCACTATTGGAAAAGTTGAATTCTCCCAAAGAAACTTATCAATTATTGGATTTTTATCATGTTACTGAACGGTTACAAAAGTTCGCTGATGTGGCATTTAGTGATGAAAGCGAACGAAAAAAATGGTTTAAACAAGCACGTAAAACTTTAAAAAAATCTCATGCTCTTACTGTCATCAGACAGATGGATGAATTTATTGTCAAAGCCACCGGAGAACGTTGCAAAACTATGGTTACACAAAGAAACTATTTGTTGCGTGGATATAGTGAAGGGCGGTTAAAATATGCTCAGGTTTCCGCCCAAAAATTGCCAATTGGTAGTGGGGCTTTTTGATTGTTTAATTCGACAAGTCGTTAATTTAAGAATCAAAGGTAACAGTAAATTTTGGTTGAAAAATAATGCAGAAATTATGTTACATCTTCGATGTCAATGGATGGCTCATAGTTGGGATAATTTTTGCGATTCTATCTTCACATCTTTTATTCGTCCTCAAACTGTTGGGTAATTTTTATACATTTTTTTCTAGTTTGAGGTTTGTATTGTCATAATCAATACTTTTCGTCATTATCTTGACGTAGACTTTTTATTTCTATCAATCTCAAATCATTGCTGTGTAGTCTTTTTGGGATATCTCAAGAAGATAAATTGTAGTTGCTGATTTTTCTCTTTTTGTTAATTACAAGACTCAGTACGACCATTGCTTCATTAGCGATCGCTCTCCCGGTGGGGTCATCCCACAAAATCGCATTGCTCCCTTTCTATTTTTAGCTGACGTGCCATTTTTGTCTTGTCTCACTTAACCCTCATATCTCTATTATATGCAACTTCAATGTAAATTGATATTAACTGATAAGTATTAGGTTAAATACAGCAAATTACGTTATAATCAAATAAATATCAACAATTATTCCTTACCAATAACCACAACCATGAACAGGGAATTAGTCAAAAAATTAGTCGAAATCATTCATTGTTTATCACCAGAAGAGAAACAACTATTAGAAACAGAATTACAAATTAAACCTGATTGGAGTATTATCCAAAAAAGCATCATTCACAGAGGAGAAATACTTAACCAAAGACTCAACAATCAATCTTTACAAGATACAATTACTAATATTATCTCAGAAATGAGAGAAGAAAGATGTGAGGAATTAATCAATTCATTGAAGTTTATATAATAGTTTTAAAATTAAATTATCTTTAAACTGGGTACAGTTTATCTCTCACTAGATCCTTTACTTCTTGAATAATTTGGGTATCTAGGGTGACAATATATGGTAAAATTGATCTCAAAACTACACACAAAACATGGCCACAAAAATCCCCGTCACAGTCATCACCGGCTTTTTAGGAAGCGGTAAAACCAGCCTCATCCGTCACCTACTGCAAAACAACCAAGGACGACGCATAGCAGTATTAGTTAACGAATTTGGCGAACTTGGAATAGATGGAGAATTATTAAAATCCTGCCAAATTTGCCCCGAAGATGAAATACAAGAAAATCCAGAAAATACTAATATATTTGAACTAACAAACGGCTGTTTATGCTGCACTGTGCAAGAGGAATTTTACCCCACAATGCAGGAATTAATTAAACGCCGTGATAGCATTGATTGTATTGTAATTGAAACCTCTGGTTTAGCATTACCAAAACCCTTAGTTAAAGCCTTTCGTTGGCAAGAAATCCGCAATGCTGCTACAGTAGATGCAGTAATTACTGTTGTAGATTGCGCTGCGGTTGCTGCGGGAACATTTGCAAGTGATTTAGAAGCGATCGCCGCCCAAAGACAAGAAGATGATAGTCTAGAACATGAAACACCGTTACAAGAATTGTTTGAAGATCAGCTTGCTTGTGCAGATTTAGTGATTTTGAATAAAACTGATTTAGTTGATGATCAGCAAAAATCAGAAGTTGTAGAAATAGTCAAAAACGAATTACCCAGAGAAGTGAAAATAGTCTCTAGTGATTATGGTAAACTTGACCCTTCTATATTATTAGGATATCAAGCAGCAGTTGAAGATAATTTAGATGATCGTCCTAGTCATCACGACACAGAAGAAGATCACGATCACGATGATGAAATAAATTCAACTCACGTCATTTTAGATCGTACCTTTGACCCAGAAAAACTGCAAGAAACGTTAAAGAAACTTGCAGAACAAAAAGAAATTTACCGAATCAAAGGATTTGTTGCAGTTGCGAATAAACCCATGCGGTTAGTTATGCAAGGTGTAGGGACAAGATTTGAAAAATTTTATGACCGACCTTGGAAACCAGAAGAAGCAAAACAAACCCGTTTAGTTTTTATCGGTCGTGATTTAGAATCTTCAGAAATAGAATCTGAATTAGTAGCATTGTAATATATTATGAATCGGTAAGGGTTTAGCATTGCTAAACCCCTACTGTCACCTGTCACCTGTCACCTGTCACCTGTCACCTAATATGAATATCACCGATTTATTCAACATTGCCAATTTGTTTGTTTTACCCTTTTGGGCTTTAATGATTTTGTTACCTAACTGGAAAGTCACCCGCAAGGTAATGGAATTATATCTTCCTTTTGTGGTTTTAGCTGCTGCTTATGTGTATTTATTTGTCAGCAGTATTACCCCAGAAAATGCTGCTGCTTTATCAAATCCTCAGTTAGCAGATATAGCTAAATTTTTTGGTGATGAAACGGCCGCTGCTACAGGTTGGATTCATTTTCTAGTGATGGATTTATTTGTGGGAAGATGGATATATTGGGAAGGTCAAAAAACCGGAGTTTGGACAATTCATTCTTTAGCTTTGTGTTTATTTGCAGGTCCAATGGGTGTACTTTCTCATATTTTCACAGCTTGGATTTTTAAAGCATTTTCCAAAACTTCTGAAGGTGAAGGTGTGACAGTAGAAGAAAAAGCTGCTGTTAATTAAATTGTCAGCATTCAGTAGTCAGTAGTCAGCAAAAAAGAAGAAAACTATTCATTAAAACTGGTGTAGTTAATCTCAGTCTCTCTCTAGAAAAAAGCTGATTACTGATTACTGATTACTGATTACTGATTACTGATAGCTGAATGCTTACAATTATGCAGCGTGCGCTGTTTGGTAATTAGCATCTAACCAACAACGTGGTAATTTTTCCCCTGATGGAAAAACCAAATCTTCCTTTTGATAGGTGTCTGTTTCCTGTTCTTCTTGTCCTTCTTGATCTTTAGCGTGTACAATTTCACTATTAGGATCAATTAATTCTTGAAAATCAACAATTTTGACTAAATCCCGACTATTTTTGATTTGTAAAAACATATCAAAAATCCTCCTTTAATTATGTGATTCAATACTCAAGGATGTGTGAATTTTCAACTGAGAATAACGTCGATTAACAGGTAAATCAAGTCAATTTTATTCCTGACTCCTGACTCCTAACTCCTAACTCCTGAATAACTTAAATTTCCCGTTGATATTTTTCTAGTATGTCAACCAAGCTTACTTGACATTGTAGAGGCAATAAATCAATCAAAGGTAGTTCTTTTCTCCCACCACCAATTTTTACAGGGATGGATGCTAATAATTCTAAAACTCTGTCTTCATTGACATTTTTATCAACAATTAAAGGATATAATTTTTCAGCAACGACGGTATGAAGTTTGGCATCAGATAGGTAAAGATGCCATTTAGCAATGTCTATATAGACATTTTCGCCTATTTCTGCTGCTAGGGCTTCTAGTATTTCTGTGGTAGGAGTTGTAGCCATAAAATAACCTCATTACAAAACAAGGGCGCGGATTTTTAGTTTATTTCAGCTTATTTCATATTATGGCGCAATTAGCTAGACTGTATCTACTACCAACGGTGACAACGCCCCAGCATTAGCAGTCAGTCTTCAGGTTGATGAGGGTGGAGTTTCTGAGTAATTAGCGATCGCACTAATATAAATGAAATGCAGCAATATTACCCCTACCCAACCTAGAGTTAATGGTGTCAACCATTCCCAGGATGTAGATTTCAAGATGTGGAAAAACCACAACCCAGAATTAACAGTAGCAGCAACAGCTACATGAAAAGCAAAATTCATCCGATCATCTAACTTACGGAACTCTGGATCTTTACGATCTGGTTTGCGTGGCCAGCGAGGAGGCATAAATAATTAATATTTGTGAATTTGTGAATTTGTTACAGATGTTAACACATTCTCGTTATTATTGGTGACTGGTGACTGGTGATTGGTGATTGGGTACTGGTGACTGGTGACTGGGTAATCAATTTTATTTTTCCCAATTACCAATTACCAATTACCAATTACCCAATCTAAAATCTAAAATCCAAAATCTAAAATTGCTGATAATCTCCAGATTTTCCACCTGTCTTACTAACCAAACTAATGGCTTCAATTTGAATCGACTTTTCCAGAGCTTTAGCCATATCATATAAGGTAAGAGCAGCAACAGAAACCGCTGTTAAAGCTTCCATTTCTACACCTGTTTCCGCCTTGGTTTTGACTGTGGCATAAATTTGATAACCGGGTAGTTGTGCATCTGGTTTGATATCAACAGTAATCTTTTGCAAAGGTAAGGGATGACAAAGGGGAATTAAATTAGCTGTTTGTTTAGCGGCCATAATACCCGCTAACCTAGCAGTTGCCAAAACATCCCCTTTAGGAGCATTCCCCGCTTCAATAGCTGCTAACGTTTCTGGGAGCATTCGCACTTTAGCAGTAGCCACAGCTTCCCGCACAGTGGCAACTTTCCCAGACACATCAACCATTTGCGCCTCTCCCTGGGGGGTGAGATGAGAAAGTTGAGAAATATTTTGAGAAATATGGGAAGAATTTGAAAAAACCTCTTGCGTCATTTGGGAAGTGTGTGTTACTATAAGATTCGTTGGTTAAGGGCGTGTAGCTCAGTGGACTAGAGCACGTGGCTACGGACCACGGTGTCGGGGGTTCGAATCCCTCCTCGCCCGTTAAATAACAATAATCGCACAAACTCGGTAATTGGGTTTGTGCAATTTTTTTAGGTGACTAGTGATTGGTGACTGGGGAATAGGTTTCAATAATGGACAATTAACAATGAACAATTGACAATTACTTCTCCGTTCCAGGAAGAGGATTTCACAAGCGGAATTTTGGGCTTTTTCCCCATGAAAGAGGAGGTTTTAAACCTTGAATGAAACAATTATCAATTGTCAATTGTCAATTGATAACTACACCTTGCTTTTTAAAGCATAGGCATCTTCACCACGGCCAAGGGCAAAGCGGAACGACTGGGAGATATTTTTACTCGACTGTGTAATAAAAATCAGCACAGCCAGTAAAGTTAAGCCCGTAGCAAAACCAAACATACTGCGATATCCCATTTGTTGGGCAATAGAACCGACAACTGGACCGGCTATAGCTAGTCCTACATCAAATCCCATTAAAGACACGCCAAAAATTCGCCCTCTTTCATAGGGTAAGGCTCTATCTGTCATCATTGCAGAAATCATGGGAATAGCAGTTCCAGAAGCCGCACCTTCAACAACTGCACCTATTAAAAATGTTAAGGGGCTGTTTGCTTGCCAAATTAATACCATTGCCAAGGTGTAAGCAGTCAGGCTGAAGGTGACAAATAAACCTCTACCGTATTTATCAGAAGCCTTACCAGCAACTAATCTAATACTGAAACTAGCAATAGCGGCGGCGGTAAAAAACAACCCCGCATTTAAATCTACTCCTGTTGATTTAATGTACAAGGCAATAAAGGTATGTACTGTCCCTAACGATAAGCCAATTAGTAACAACACAATAGCGGGTACACGGACACGGGGACTGGTGATGAGTTGCCAAAATTTATCATCAGTAACGTCTTTGGGTTTTTCAATAATCGGTGGGTTAACAACGGGTAAAAGACAAAGTAAGCCCAAAAAACCTAAAGTTGTAGATGCGATAAATAAAGGTGTGTAGCCTACTGTGGCTTGTAAATATCCCCCTAAAGCTGGACCGAGTGCTACACCGATGGGATTAACTAAACTCATATAACCTATGATTTCACCCCGACGGTGTTCTGGTGCTAAGTCTCCCACCAAGGCAATGAAACCAGTACCAAAGGCGGCAATACTGATACCATGAAAGGCACGAATTACCATTAGTAGTGGTAGTGATTTTACTGCTAAATAACCCAATGGTGCGATCGCTGCTACTGCCAACCCAATCAGTAACACAATTTTTCTACCCTGACTGTCTGCTAAAATCCCCACTTGGGGACGAAATACTAACATCCCGATGGCAAAGCTACCCATAACAATGCCAATTTGTTGTTTTGTTGCCCCTAGAGATTCTATATATAAAGGTAATGTTGGCAACAAAGAAGCTAAAGCCGACCAGAATAATAAACCTGCTGCAAATAATATTAGTAGGTTGCGCCGCAAATTAGCGTCAATAGTATCAAAATTTTTCACGGCAGATGTTATTTTAATTTACAGTAATTTTGTATTCCTATTGTTACGTTACTTAACATTTTTCGCCACTACTTCCCGCACTCGATATATTGGCCTTCCTTGAGATTCGTGGTAAGTACGCATTAATAATTCTGCTAACAAACCAAAGCAAAATAACTGAATACCAGTTAGCAGCAATAACACAGCTAAAATTAATAAAGGACGATTACCAATATCTGCACCAAAAGCCAGTTTCAGGAAAGTTAAATAAATTCCTAGTCCGCCACCTGTAACCATTGACAACAAGCCAAACAACCCAAAGACGTGCATGGGACGGGTGAGGAACTTTTTCATAAATAGAATTGTTAATAAATCCATCAATACCCGAAAAGTCCGAGAAATGCCATATTTACTTTTACCGAAGCGTCGTGCATGATGACGCACAGGCATTTCGGTGATTCTTGCCCCTTCGATATAAGCTAAAGCTGGCAAGAAGCGGTGTAGTTCTCCGTAAAGGTTCATATCTGCAACTAATTCTGCACGATAGGCTTTGAGAGAACAACCATAGTCGTGAATATAGACGCTAGTGGTACGACGAATTAACCAATTAGCAATTTTTGAAGGAAGTAACCGATTTATTGCCCCATCTTGGCGATTTTTGCGCCAACCACTGACCAAATCGTAACCTTCATCTAATTTTGCCAATAACATGGGGATATCAGCCGGATCATTTTGTAAATCAGCATCTAAGGTAACAATTGCTTTGCCTGTGGCATAATTAAAACCCGCAGACATGGCCGCAGTTTGTCCGTAGTTGCGGCGTAAAATCACCGCTTTTAAATCATTGCGGAGTTGCGCTTGTTCTTTAAGAAATTCCGGTGAACCATCAGTAGAACCATCATCTACACAGATAATTTCATAACTTAACTCACTGGCTGTCAGAGTGGTAGAAATGGCTTCTAGTAATAAAGGTAGACTTTCTACTTCATCTTTAATCGGTACAACTACGGATACATCTGGTAATTGGTAATTGGTCATTGCTGATAGGCGATCGCTGATGGTTGATTTTACCAAAAATTTGGCTTGATGTTGTTCGTGGTATAGATCCCCTAATTCTTTAAGAAGTCGGGGATCTAGAAAACAATTACCTGTACCTGGAAGTGAGAGGATTGGAAATAGGAAATTTTTTCTGTTTTTTTCTCCTGCAAATGAGAGAATTTAAACCTTTAATAAAATAATTATCAATTATCAATTATCAATTATCAATTGACCAACATAGCTTTTCACAACTCTACCAGCACCCCGTAATTGTTTATAGTACGACTGACTAACTTTATCACCTTGTTCCGAAAGTTGATCAATACCTATACCGTTGCGTCCTTGTTCTTTTCCTGAACTGTGAATATAATAACCATCACCTAAATATAAACCTACATGAGTTGCTTTTTGCGGAGTTCCAAAAAAGATTAAATCCCCTGGTTCGATATCATGAATATTAATTGGTTGGGTAAAAGCTTCTTGTTGATAAGCATCTCTTGGCAAACACACACCCACAGATACAAAAGCAGCTTGCATTAAACCAGAACAATCATAATTTGGTCCTACTGTTCCACCCCACAAATAATAATTAGTTTGCTGCATTGCTTGTTGGGTAAATTCAATTACCTCTGGTAGTAGTTTTTTGATTTCCGATTCAGTAAAAAATGCAGGTTCGTAGGGTGTGGTAGCAGGTTGTAATAAGGACAAATCATTAACAGCAACCCACCCTGGATAATCATCTTCACATAAACAAACTTGAATTGCTGTATCTTGATGATTTGATGTGATGCGTAAATTGCGTCCAGCAGCAGCTTGAGTTGCTAAACTGACGCATTCAGGAGCATCATATAAATTGAGGTCAGCTAGACATTGATATTCGTTGGTTGGGGAATGGGGAATTAGTAAATTTAAATTTAAAGACATATTTTTGTCAGAATCAGGATTTACAGGATTTAAGGATTTACAGGATGATATAGTTAATTTTTGTCAGAATCAGGATGTCCAGGATTTAAGGATTTGCAAGATTATATCATGGTTGGTAAAAAAAGAGTCTCCTATTTGTAGATTAGAGTAATTCAATCAACCCAAAATTACGATAATTTCAGCGAATTTATCGTAAGCATCCCAATTTTGAAGAAATAAACGCAGTCACATCAAAAACCCTCTGAAACTCTCTTTCCTTTGTGTACTTTGCGTCCTTTGCGGTTCAGTAAAATTAAGCTTGGGATAATTTTATATTTTTAGTAACAATCAACTTACACATTGGGTATGCTCCCAATTTATGTAATTGGCCATTCAGGAATAATCTGATCAATTTCTGTCATAATCTTTAATGTTTCTGTTAAAGCAACTACTATTTTTTGATAATGCAGAATATCATCAAAGGATAAACTTCTATTTGCTTTTTTGCGGTCTTTTAACCATTTATCTAAAACTTGATATCCGCCAATTTTGAATTGCCATATTTCTGGGGTTATTCCTTGAAAATATCGGGTTTTATTGATGTAAACTCTTTGCTGTTGTGGTTTATAGGTGACTTCTGTAACGCTGTTTTCTCCTTCTCCTTGATATTGGGTAATTAAATGATTGAGTTTTGCTGATTCCATTAAATGTAATTGGACTAATTCTTCACCTTTGATGGCTAGATTTTTCCATAGTTTTTCATTGGATGTGAGGGGTAAATGGGGAAAGTCTATTTTCAAAAATCCTGCATATCTTTGACGATAGGTAGGACTATGAAAAATGGCGTATATATAATAAAATATGGTTTCTGGTGCGGGGATATATCCTAATTTTTCTTGGATAGCGTTGAGGAATTTTTGTGATAGGTTGGGTGTGCGTTCTATAAATAATGTTCCTTGGGCGTTTTCCGTGTCTGGGTAAAGGTAAAGGGGGAAAATACAAGATTGAGTTGTAGACTCTCCACATTTTGTTTCAGTCATAAACCGAGAACAATAAAAGTGATCGCAGTCTTGAGATTTATTGCTTCTAGCAGAAATAATTGCCAGATTATCTGATAACATATTCCGCATGACTTCCAACCGAGGCATACAAATAAAACCTCGTGTTTGTCCTGTATAATAAGTGTATCTTGTGTCAAACGGACGATATAAAATAGGAACAATATTATTATCTTCAATACCATTTTTCTTTAAATCATTTTGAGCTAGTGCAACTTGCCAATCTCGCGCATCTTTTCCTAAATCATATTTTTCCCTTGCTGCTTCTACAGGAAGTGAAACAAAGTCTTTGACTGTTTCTTTTACTTCTTGTTTAGACCATTTGATAGTTAGTGAATCTCGCGCTGTGACTATTCCTACAGAATTTACAGGCATTATATCTGTAATTTTCCAACCTTGGTTATATTCGGTTAATAAATCTTGATTTTGAGGGGTGAAAAGATAAAATGGTGAGTTAGAAAAAAATTCTTGCCACTCAATGGTAGTAAAATCATTTTCATCAAGAAAACTATATTTATCTTCCCTTGAACCCCAAAGATCAATATGATAAAACTTGGTCATAATTTGTTTGAGATTAGAGGATTTTACTCAGTTTTCCATTCTGTTTCTGGAATGTCAGCGTTGATCATAATATTGCGTAATGTACCAACAGGTAAATTACACCCCTTATGATAGGGTACAATAGTTTGCAGTTGGCGCTCTAAATTTCGCCACTTGCGATGACTACCTTTCTGTGAAACTAATTCAAACCCGTAATTTTTTAAGATAGTTTCAACTTCATCTGCATTCATTCTGCGGATACGAGTCATGTTACTAAAACCTCTCGCATGACTGATCCTGGTTGTAATGTAATTGTGTCAGGTTCTAGATAAAGTGCGATCGCTTCACGAATATTTTCTAAAGCTTCTGCTTCTGTTTCACCTGCGGAAACACAACCTGGTAATTCTGGACACCAAACCGCCCAATCTCCGGTTTCAGGATCGGGTTCTAAAATAACACGCCATTTCATATTTTTTCCTCCTGGGGATATTTAATCATAAAACAAATAGCGACTCCCTGCTGAATATCAAATACATTTTTATCTGGTAAACCATCGGGAGTGACTTCTTTTTTCTTACTATTACCATGTAAATCCATTATATATATTTCATCAAAGGTTTTTGCTAAACTTTGTCGCATTCCTCGAAATGTGGGATTATCTAAATAACCATGATTGGTAATAAATGCTAAAATTCCTGAACCTGTTTTTTCTATGCGCCATTGTCCAAATCTGATAAATTTCACATAATCATCTTGTAACCATTTGGGGTTGCGTTCTTTTAATGGTAATCCATCTACATAATAATAGTCTTTGACTAATCCTGATATCCATTCACTTTTATTAGCAGAATGTCCAGAATAGGGAGGATTTCCTAATACTATCATCACGGGAAAATCTCGTTTGATAGCTGCGGCTTCATTGGCTTCTTGGGCGACATATTGCCCAAATAAAATTTCTGATTTTTTCACCGCTTCATCTAGGGTATTGGTTAAATAAATTCCTAATCGTTGTTTACTGGTAAATTGATAGCCATAATTTTGTAATTGTAAGCCAATTTTTAAATGAGCGATCGCATAGGGAGCTATTAACAATTCAAACCCATATAACCGATTAAATAAATGTTCTTTAACATAATCATTCCATACACTTGCTAAACCCATTGATGCTAAATTTTGGTAAATTTGATTGATAACTGCATACAAAAAAGTTCCCGTACCAGTTGCCGGATCAAGAATTTGTACTCTCGGTTGTTTGGTACTTTCATCTTCGCTATAATCAGCTAAACCTAATGGTAAATTAAAACGAGTTTTGAGAATTAAATCTACTGAACGCACCATAAAATTCACCACAGGTTCAGGTGTGTAATAAACACCGCGACTTTTTCGCATAGCTGCATCATAAGCAGCAAGAAATGTTTCATAAAAATGAACTACAGGATCTTGTTGTCTGGTATTTTTACCAAAATTATCTAAAATATTGATCATATTTACTTGGGCTAAAAGTTGTACTAAATCATCAACTGCCCAATTTATTTGAGAAATAGCATCGGTATCAACTACAGTATTAAATAACCGTTTTAAAAATGGGTTAGTATCGGGAATATATAAACCTGCGGTACGTCGTTCAAAAGGGTATGTTTGGGGATTTTGGGCATGACTTACCCTAGCTGTAAATAAACCATAAGCGACGGTTTGGGCATACATATCAGCAAAGGTAGATTCATCTAAATCAGGTAATAATATTTCTTGAAATCCCTTTTTTAGTTGATGCAATTCTTGATTTTTTGTTTCCATTTTTAATGTTTCTGTGACTGCATAACGGATGGCTTTAGTTAACCTTGCCATTTGTTTAGCTAAGTCTTCTGGGTGATTAATAATTTCCCCTTGATAGTTGAGAAACCCTTGAATCAATTGCTCAGTTTTTTCAATATCTAGTAGTTGAATTTTCTGATGTAACTGTGCTGCTAAAATAGTTTTTAACCGCATTTTACCGTCAACATACCAGCGAAATTCCAGGTAATTTGTTAAGATTAAATTTGCCCCAATATGGGATTCTCGATATCGTTCTAATTGTTCTGTTTTTTCAATTTTTTCTAAATCTACACCTACATCTTTTGCTTCTACATAACCTATTAATAAATCTCGTTTTCTAATCGTAAAATCAGGAATACCTGCTTTATTACCTTTTTCTTCTATGGTGGCTTCAATTTGTGCTGATGGTTGATCAAGTAAGTATTTTAAAGCAGGGTAATGGGTGCGTTCACTACCACGGTGTAAGTTTTTTTGTAGGGATTGTAAATAATTTTCAACTTCAATTATAAAATTCATGGCTTTGATTTTTATAGATAGATAATTGATGGTTTTTAGCGAAAAAAAGGGCAAAGGTAAGCTTGTAACCTTTACCCAGAATTTAGACTTTAGTTTTTCACCTCTGTTAACCAACTTTCTAAATCAGCTAAACTGGTAAAATCTAACAATGCTTCGCTCAAATCTTCAAGTACAGATAACGGTAAATCAGAAATTTCTGCGCGTCTTTCTGCTGATAATTCTCCAAAACGCTTAGTCAAAAGTCGGATCACTAAATTAACTGTTGCTTCTTCTACACCTTCTTCTCTTCCTTCTTCTTTTATGTCTCGATACAGTCTTGTTTCTTTGAGGGTTATTCCTAACATAGCTTCAGCCTCGCTGCGGGTTAAGTTTTCAAATTTGTACGAGATGATCGTGGTGATCATTTCTATTATGACTTGATTTGATGGTGTTGGTATTTCTTGTTGAGTTCTTGTTAACAAATACCTTGCTGCTGCTGGTGCTTCACCTTCTTTTAGGGTTGTCAGTACCATCAATCCTACCCATACAGGTAATTGCTGAATATCTCCCAATTCATCTAAATATATACGATGAACTTGTTCACCATTCAATAGTGTACGATGAGGGTAAATATCGCTTTGTTCTGTGTTACGAGATGGGTAAATTATTACTGCTTGCCAATCACTAAATCTATCACGGTTACGATAGAAATATAATGCAGATTCGGCAAATACTCTTTCATAGAGTTTTTCATCTTTTTGAAACTGCACTTCACAGAAATAAACAACTCCTGGATCTTCGTTTTCCGGTGGTAAAAATACACCATCAATCTCAAATTTCGGTTCTTTGACTGCTACAGAATCAAATCTATAATCATCTGCATTTGCAGGTGGATTTTCCAAAAGCTGAAATAACAGCGATGGATATTGTTGAAAGAGTTTATAAAAAATGGAATCACGCCGCATGAATTATAATTTGTTGCACATAATATTATTATACAATTAATGTTATAATAAATAGAGAAATTAACATTTTGATATTTTCAAGGAATTATTCGCAAATGGTTTTCTTCAATCAAAACGAACAACTAGAAAATCTCGGTAATGAAATCTTAGAAGCTACTTTTTCTAATTTTCCTAATTTAAACCGGGATCAAATTGCTTTAACTTGGGTTGTTTATGATCCTCCTATCCCTGTAAATACTGGTGGTGCTTTGACTCCTGACGCTTTTTGGGGTCATGGTGTGAGAGGTTTTAATTATCGTGGTGGAGAACGTATTTATCCTGCAAGTGTTGTCAAATTATTTTATTTAGTTGCGGTTCATGAATGGTTAGAAAAAGGCATGACTAACACTTCTAAGGAATTAGAACGGGCGTTAAGTGATATGATTATTGAATCCAGCAATGATGCTACGAGTTTAATAGTTGATATTCTCAGCGGTACGACTTCTGGACCAGAATTACCTATAGGACCTTTTGAAACTTGGAAATATCAACGCCAAATTATTAACCGTTATTATCAATCCTTGGGTTGGGAAGAAATGACAAATATTAATGTTTGTCAAAAAACTTGGGGTGATGGTCCTTTTGGGAGGGAAAGGGCGTTTTATGGGGAAATGTTTGAAAATAGAAATATGTTAACAACTAATGCCACTGCCAGGTTATTACATAGTATTGTGGGAGGTGTGGCGGTTTCCAGTGGGCGATCGCAACAAATGATGTCTTTACTCAAACGCAGTCTTAACCCTGATGACTTACCCCAAGATGTGGAAGAAGACCAAGTTACAGGCTTTTTAGGCGGTGGTTTACCCCAAAATAGTCAAATCTGGTCAAAAGCCGGTTGGACAAGTTCTGTCCGCCATGATGCGGCTTATATTGAATTACCAGATCAGCGTCCTTATTTGTTAGTAGTATTTACAGAAGGGAAAGCACAAGCTAAAAGTCGGGAAATTTTACCTTTTGTTTCAGGAAAAATTGCCGAAGCTGTGAGCAATTTATAAACATGAAATACATGGTGCGTTAAATGTTCTTAACGCACTCTACTATATGAGTGATATTATCAGATGTTGTGTGTGGAAATATCGCTCTTAAATTTAATTTAAAATTTAATCCGCCGATAAATTTCTTTCATGGGAAGTTCTATATTTAAACTGTGCAGAAAAACTGACTGATCAATATGATCATAAGCTTTCAATTGCCAAAGATGGTTATTTTCTTCTTCCTGTTTATAATACTGCTCAATATAAGCTTCAGCTTGACTAACTAGCATATATTCACAAAAACTAGGAAGAGAACGATATTTTCTGAATTTATTCCCTCTATCATAACCTTCTGTTGAAGGTGAAAGAACTTCAATAATTAGGAGAGGATTGAGAATTTCATCCGTGCGATTATTATTAAACTCTGGTTCACCATTAATCACCAGCACATCTGCATAAGTTCCATGATTAAAATTAGGAATCCAAACCCGCAAATCACCACCATAAAAACGGAAATCAGTATCCCTTAGTAAAAATCCCAAATAAATTAAAATATTACTAGCGATCGCACTATGAATTTCTGAACCTCCAGGCATAACAATAATCTCCCCATCGCTGTATTCGTGGCGTTCTTCGGCGGTTTCCTCCATCTCTCTATACTCATCTGGAGTAAAGTGAGTTTTTGTGATCTCTGGGGTAATAATCGGCGGGTTGGTATTAGCAATAACCATCATCTCACCTCCTGAATAATTAGAACTGAAACCATTATAACTTACAGCAATAATCAGCATTTTAGTCCCTGTGTATATCTACACAAGGTTCTCCTTGACAATGATTAACTTCCACAGAAACATGACCAAGAGACGGAATATCTTTGAGGAGATTTTTATAATATTCCGGTGTTTGCGGATAATGGGTAACTAAAGAAATTGTAGCAGCTAAATGATGCTGACCCACATACCAAATATGCAAATCTGTAACCCTATTATCAGCATTTTCTTCTATAGCATTAACAATAGCTAACTTGATTTGTTTATCACCTGATCCATCTAATAAAATTAAACCCGTGTCACTTATCAAACCATAGGACCATTTAGC
This sequence comes from Sphaerospermopsis torques-reginae ITEP-024, assembly GCF_019598945.1. Lineage (NCBI taxonomy): Bacteria > Bacillati > Cyanobacteriota > Cyanophyceae > Nostocales > Aphanizomenonaceae > Sphaerospermopsis > Sphaerospermopsis torques-reginae. The sequence goes on from NZ_CP080598.1 coordinate 2,227,131, forward strand.
AATTACCGCAGCACCAACAAATCCCATTGCTGCATCCATCCACACCCAACCCAAAAATTTACCAGCAAATAAAGCAATAATCGCAAACACAGAAGTTAGTGCATCTGCCAAAACATGAATATAAGCTGCACGCAAGTTATGATCTTGATGTTCATGATGTTCATGATGTTCATGATGATGGTGATCATGATGTTCATGATGATGATCATCTGCATGATCATGGTGATGATGATCTTGCAATAAAAAAGCACTAGCTATATTCACAACCAAACCAATAATAGCCACACCAATTGCTTCATTAAAGTGAATATTTTGCGGTTCAAACAAGCGCCCCAGTGATTCCATTCCCATCACAAAAGCGATAACTGCAAGTGCTACAGCACTAGCGAAACCACCCAAAACACTAACTTTTCCTGTACCAAAAGTATACTTGGGATTATTGGCATTATTTCGTGCATATTGATAAGCAAAAATTGTAATTCCAAAAGCTGCAACATGGGTGGCCATGTGCCAACCATCAGCAAGCAAAGCCATCGAACCAAAAAACGTTCCTGCGGCAATTTCCGCAACCATTGTTAATGCAGTGAATAGCATCACAATTTTAGTATTTTTTTCTGCCTGATTTTGATCTACAGAAAAATCGTGAGAATGCTGCCATTGTTCAAGGGTATGAATATGCACGGATTTTTTACACTCCTTGTAATAATAGGGAACAGGGAACAGGGAACAGGGAACAGGAAGAGGCAAAAATTACATTTTCATTTCTCCTGCCTTCTGCCTCCTGACTCCTGAATTCTTCTATTTCGAGTTTAAAAATCCCTCGCAAATTCTGTCAAGAACTTCAAGGCTTTCAAAATATAACTCGCGCAATCTCTGGGTGAAGTGTTGTAAAATTGAGGCCATGCTAAACCTTTATCTTCATCATAGCGATCGCCCCGTTCAGGATTTTTTTCTAACCACGCTAACCGTACTGCGTGACCAATTAACACATCTAACACGATATAATCTTGAATTTGTAAATTAGGGTTATTTGCAGCTATAGCTCCTAACTCCATCAACGCTTCCACATTCACTTGGCGATATTCTGGCGCTTCAATTTTATTGAGTAAATGTTCAATTCTCAAGGCAAAATTTCTTTCACCCGCAGTCATTTCCGAAATCATCACCTCACTTTCTAAACGATTCCGTCTTTCTAATTTATCGCCAATCACCAAACCTTTACAATGGTGCATTAACAACCAAACTTGTTTAAAAAAGTCCTTGGGAACTCGATTTATTGCCCCTTCCGCTTGACGAAATCTCCGCCAATTTTCTGGAGTCACGGCAATTTCTTCTTCACTAATTACAGGTTGCACTACCCAAGCAATATCACTTTCTTTTTGCTTGATATGCAGTGATTCTTGTTGACGTAATAAACCACTCACCCCACTATAACTTGTTAAAACTTTTTCCAAACGCAGTTTCACTTCATAAGGTGAAAGCTGCATCAGGTGATCATAAGCTTCGTCTTGGGTAACACCTAATTCTTGCGCTAATTCGCTAGTAATTAACAGAATTAAATAACCAACCCTCAGTGTTAAAAGTCCTTTAAATAAATCAGGATCTGATTTAATTAACACCCCTAAATAAATGAGAATTTCTTGAGTTAAAACCCTGTCTCTGATATCTTCCCGACAGAAATTATTAATTTTCTCGGCAATTTCATGATGTGATTTTGGTACAATTATTAACGAAGCTTCACTATAAGCCCTACCTACAGCAATTTGTTTACCTCTTACCAAAATACTTGTCACCGCATCCGATAAACCAATATCCACCATTTGCCGTAAACCAGCAGCACGACGCACCACCGCCCACAAACCTAAATAACCTGCTTTAGTGTAAACTTCATCCAATAAATCACCCACTGTCACACTATAACCATCTTCACCATAACCAGTATCAAAATCCAAACCCTTTAACCGATTTAAAGTTTGCAGTAATTCAATTTGTTCATAGATATTTTCTGAGGAACGTAAATAACTTAGTAACAAATCTAAGTTAGTTTCGCATTCCATTTGAAATTCTTGAGTATGTCCCAAGCGCCAATTTTTCTCAGGCTGAGAAACCAAGTAATAACAACGTAATCTCGCATTTTTAACTGGAGGACAGAATAATTCTATATCTGTAATAAAATCAATTCTTTGAATTGCCGCAGTCAACATTAATTGATTTAATTTTCCTAACTTTACTGTCACACCACCGCAAACACCATTTTTCAGTTCTTGGATTAATGCTAATAATGCATCTGAACCTGTTTCTAGCATCGTGCGAGTAATCATCAATGTCAAAATAGGACGACCTAAATCACTCCAATATTTTTGGATATAAGCCAATTCTCCCCGAATTTGATCCAGCAGAAAATGATAATCTAGCGTTAAATAAAACTGCTGTGCATCTAAGAAAGCAGGTAAAAATACAACAGTTTGATTTTGAATTTTAAATATTCTGGAAGTTGTCAAACTCCGCAACCTTCGCACCGGACGACCTGTTAAACCTAATTGATCATTGCGCCCAATTTGCGTATAAATTTCTGATAATTCCCCAGCTTGTCTCACTTGAATAGGTTCTACTTGGTTGGGTGTTTGACTTTCAATGCCATATACTTCTAATTGTGCTTGTACTTCTTCATTTTCTGCCAATAAAGCAATTTGTATCATTGCTTCCCGTTTTTTACCCACGCACAAATGTCTACCCAAGGGGTCAATATCACCTACTGCGATTAAACCTTCACTCAACATTTGCCCCAGAAAATATAAACTTTGCGCCCAAACCAAGGGGATATTTTCATTAGGTAATCTTGTTTGTGAATGGGGATTTAATTTTTCGGCTTCTATATTTTCCTCTGGTACATAATACAATTCTGGTAATAACTGAAAACCATCTCTTTCTACCAGTAATGCTGCTAACAATTCTTGATATTTTTGCACTTGTTCCTGGTCTTGACGAAAAATACCATCAAGCACTAAATAAGTGAAAAATAGCGGCCATTCACATTCAATATCCTCAAATTGTTTCAGTTCCCAAGGTTCATAATGTAACCGATGAGTATCTTCTAAAACTGTTTGATGTCCATCTCTGAGAAAGCGTTTACAGCCATATTTACCAGCTAATTTATTAATAATTTCCTTATATGTGCGTTCCCTCAATTGTGCATCTTCAACAGCAAAAGCAGGATAACTAATAATACTCAATAATGCAGCATCAACTTCTTTAGATGCAGACTCTCTTGGTAATAAAGATTCTAAAGTAATTCTCGCTCTAGAAATTTCATCTGGTAAAACATGAATTACTGATGCTTGACTACCATGCACACCAAATAAATTCAGTCCATTGATAGCTTCTAGTGCAGCTTTTGCCATTCCTAGAGAACTAGCGTTTAATTCTGCCTTACCATGATTAATTTTATTACCTCGCTCCCAAATCCCATAATCTGGTGTGCGGTAAGCTCTACCAATGTAATAAACTAAATTTTGGACAAAGTTAACTTCATCCAAGGTAAAAATAATTGATAAACCTGCTGCTGTCATTTCTGCTAACATCAGCAAATATATAGATGTGGCATCTAGTTGTAAATGTCCCCATTCATCATCACCAACAACAATATCACCAGTAGCAGTGTTGTATTTGGCGTGCAGTCCATCTAACAAAGATTGGGTATGTTTAAATTTTTCAACTTTATGCGCCTGTCGCATCATAGCGAAGAGCAAACCACGCATTAATTTAACAACACTATATTCAAGTTCGTAAGTACGTCCTTGATCATTATCTATTTTTCGGTATGCTAGGGCTAAACCCCAAACTGCCAAAATGCTATAAACATTGTCTCGCACCCACGCATCAGTATAATCACCATGAGCGGTAATTGCGGTACTCGCAGGTAACAAACCCGTGATAGGATTTTGACGAGCGAGAATAATGGTTTTGATTTGTTGGTAGTAGTAATCTAAGCGAGTTGGCAATTCTGTGGGTGTTTTCATAGTTTGTCAGTAAAGTTATAAATCAATTATACTCTGTAACTGTGACGTAAACTTATCTTTTCAAGCAATAAATTAACTGGGAAATCATGAGGAAATTACAGATCATAACCAGTTGTTATTTATATATGATTTATATATGATTTATATATTATTGTATGGGTAACTAAATTGTGCTTTCAGTAAGTATATCTAATAATTTCCAATGACAAAATTATTTGCCACATTGTTCAAATCTTCATGATATTTCCAGCTATTTTTCTGAAATTTAAGCTTTTCTTTGTTATTATAAAGAAAAGAGAAAAAACACTCACTCAAGGCAATCGAAACCACAACCAACTTCAAAAACATCTTTCTATTATATACATCAACTGCCTTGAAGACCAGAAAAATTTGTAACAGACAAGAGAGGATATGTTATGTGTTTACGTTACAATGAAAACCACGCTCCTTTGCTCAAAGTAGTTTACTCCCAAGTAAAAGTTAATGGCAAAACTGAATTAGTACCCTTAGAACTATATGCTGATGGTTCGCTTAAACGCGGTAAGTCTTGAGTTAAAATCAAACAAGAGTATTCCAGTACCGATGATCGTATATTGCCCCAAGGTTATTTTTCCCAAGTGAATTAATTAATTTATGGATATAGAGTCTGTTTTTTCCAAGTGCTAACCCCCCTGACATTTTCCGTTTGGGGGGTTTAAATTTGTTTGGGGGTGTAGGGGAGAATAATAACCCACCAATTACCAATTACCAATTACCAATTACCAATTACCAATTACCAATCACCAATCACCAATTACCAATGACAAATTTACAGTTCCTAATGGATGCTGAAAACGATATCATATAAGGCATCACTTCAGACATCACAGACTGAACGCGCCATGAAAGTAGAAACTATTCGCACGACGTTAACGATCCCGAAAGAATTGTTAGAAGCGACTGATAAAGCTGTGTTAGAGGGGAAAGCCAAAAGTAGGAATGAGTTTGTGGTGCAAGCTTTGAAGCGGGAACTAGCAGCACAAAGACGAGCCGAAATAGATGCCGCTTTAGCGGAAATGACGAGAGATCCAGATTATCAAGCGGAAGTTTTAAGAATGGAGGCGGAATTTGCTACGGCTCAATGGGAGGCGTTGCAGCTAGGGGAATCTCCACGATGAGAAGGGGTGAAGTGTACGATGCGCGTCTAGAAATGACTGAAGGTTCAGAACAAGGAGGAACTCGCCCCGTAATTATTGTCAGTCGTGACGTAATTAATTTATCTAGCCCAGTTGTTTTGGCAGTACCTTGCACGACTTATCAAACCGGCAAGCGGGTTTACCCCACTCAAGTTTTAATTTTAGCACCAGATGGCGGACTCAGAAAAGACTCGATCGCAATGGCAGATCAGGTGCGGGTATTATCTAAAACGCGCTTTTTGCGATTACGAGGTGTACTTTCTGACGCAGTAATGGCACATCTAGCACAGGCTTTATTAATCGCTTTGGATCTACCAGGGGAAGTAGATATAGCAGGTGACAGGTGACAGGTGACAGGTGACAGCAAGAAGGGAATAGGGAAGAAGATTTTAGATTGGAATTGACAAAAACAATCCAAAATCCAAAATCCAAAATCCAAAATAAAAAAGTCCAGTCTCCTGTTGTCATAAAATATGTGGAGACACGAATTTAATCATGTCCCCACATAAAGCTTTGTATGTGTTTGTATGGGCTGTAAAATCAGCGCCGTTTGGCAGTGCTGCGTTTAAGTTCACGGGTTTCGTCTTCTCGACGACGGCGATCGCGCCAATCTGCCAAGGTTAAATAAACTACACCACCTGTAACTCCTACTAGCAGCACTAGGGCAACTATAGCCAAAATACTCAGTAATGGACTTTCCACGATGCCTCTAGAGTCCGTTGCGTCCCCAGACTACCATAGAAATCGACCAAGTGAACACAACCAAAAGTGATACCCAACCTAGTGTCAAAATCATAGTTCTACTTTTCAAATAATTGCAAAAGGTTTCTAATGTTTATCATACCGGGAAAAGGCGGTAGATTGTTCATTGGTGTTTACAGAAGGCTGGCCAGGTTTATGGAACTCATGCAAGAAAGGTTAGAATCTGTCAAAGCAGGTGTCATTGGTAGTTTATCCGTTGGTTCTGCTTTCTTAGTCACGACAGTTGTTAATGGGTTGTTGCTAAAGCAGTATTTTCCTATACTGAATATTAATCAAGGTTCGTCAATTGATTTACAAATAATTAATTTACAAATTTCACAAATATCACAAATAATTAATTCACAAATTAATTTACAATTTATACTTAGTGCTGTAATTGCAGGTTTTTCCGGTTTTCTATTTGGTGTCACCTATCGCTATATCATCAGAGTAGATAAAAATAGTCACCTCAAATCTGGTGCGGTATTTGCTTTTGGTTTAGTACGCGGATTAACTCAAATAGAATTTGGTTGGAGTTTTAATAATGCAATTTTGCCTTTTTTAATTTTAGCCGCAGAGAGTATTTTCTGGTTTGCCTTAGCAGTTACTTTTCTCGATCTTGCTATTTCTCTAACTTGGTTAAAACCATTTATAGGAAATAGGGAATAGTTAAATAATTTCTTCCCAATCACCAATCAACAATCACCAATCAAATTAATTATTTTACATCTGTCACCCGCCAACTTAATTTGAGGTTAACCCAGAAATTCCAAATTGTTGCTACTGCGATCGCAATCAAGTTAGCAATATACTGATTACGAATCAAGAAATTATAAACAATATTCAAAACCAAAACATTAATTACCAATCCTGCTAAACAAACCACATTAAATTTGAAAAACCTCTTAATGCGTTGTTTCCATCCTTTTTGCTGCATGGAAACATCTGCAAATGTCCAAGCATCATTCCACAAAAAATTATTGAAAATGGCAACTTCGCCGGCAATAATTTTACTGCGAGTTAAAGGTAAAGCCAAAGTAGAAGCATCACTGAGTAAATAAAGCACTGCCATATCTACAAACACCCCACTCAAACCCACTAAACCAAAGCGGATAAATTTGCCAATGGGGAAATCTATTCTGCGACTAATTTTACCTAACCTGCCAGTAGATACCCGTAAACGAATTAAATGTTGAATATACTCTATATACTGCTTCCACGTTACCTTGCTTTCTCCTTCTGTGCGTTCGCGGAAGACATAACCAACTTCAGCAATTTCTCTAACGTTACCTCTACCAATCACCTCTAAAAGAATTTTATACCCCACAGGATTCATAGTAGCACCAGCGATCGCACTCCGACGCACCATAAAATAACCACTCATCGGATCAGTAACTCTGCCTAAAACACCTGGTAAAATAATCAACCCTAAAACCTGCGCCCCACGAGATAAAAACCGCCGCACCACACTCCAACTACTGACACCACCACCGTCTACATGACGACTAGCTAAAGCTAAATCTGCACCTGCTTCTATCTTCTCCAACAATTGTAATAATACTTCTGGGGGGTGTTGTAAATCACCATCAATCACACCCAAAACGCGACCTGTAGCAGCTTGCCAACCTCGAATCACCGCCGAAGAAAGTCCTCGTTCTTCTTGTCTTCGCATCACCCGTAATTGCGGATAATCAGGTATCAAAGATTGCGCTACTTGCCAAGTCAAATCCTGGCTATCATCATCAACTACAATTAATTCATAATTATTAGGTATCGCTGCATCTAGTAAACCAGTGAGGATATTAACAATATTCTCGATATTATCACGCTCTTTGTAAGTAGGAATTACCAGAGATAGGAGAATATCATTGTTTCTAGCTACAACATCACTAGGTGGAGATTCTGCAATCTGTAATGGACCAGTGGGAACGTTTAATAGGGCATTAGAGGCATCGAAGTCCATAAATTAAAATTTCAAATATTTTATTCTAAAAAATTAATTATGTTATTTATTTTATTGGCAAAAACTATAGGAATCCGGGTTGATATCTGAAATTATTTATTTAGGTAGACAAAAGGTACTCATGCACAATAAAATAGAGGTTTGGAGGATGTTTAAAAAGTCTAACTTGGGTGATGAGAAATTACATCTACACTGCCAAAGTTGCCTATACAGGTTTGAAACCCCAATTTTTCCTTAGTCCACTTTCCTTAGTCCACTGGTGAATTTTGTTTGTGTGGTAGCGATTTATATTCGCCTAGAGCGTAGCGTGGCGTTAGCCATCAACTTTTTAGAAAACCTCTTAAAAACGAATTTAACATATATTTAACATATAGCCAAAGCATTAAAATAGTAAGTTGGCTTTTAATTCATTCATACATTAATAAAATTTTTACTAGCTGTGACTAATATAACATTAGATACGATTCTTGAGCGTTCCTTACTTGGGTTTAATATATCACCATCTGAAGCAGTAGTTTTATTAAAACAAACTGACCCGGAAACTGTAAATATTATTCGGGAAACAGCAGACAAACTGCGACAAAAACAAGCTGGTGAGACTGTAACTTACGTAATCAACCGTAATATTAATTTTACTAACATTTGTGAACAACATTGTAGTTTTTGTGCATTCCGCCGAGATGATGGTGATACGGATGCTTACTGGTTAGATTGGGCGCAGATTTTGGAAAAATCTACAGATGCTGTAAGTAGAGGAGCGACAGAAATCTGTATGCAAGGGGGATTAAACCCACAAGCGCAAATTAACGGTAAATCCTTACCTTATTACATTAAATTGGTAGAAACCATTAAACAAGAGTTTCCCCAGCTACATTTACACGCCTTTTCGCCCCAGGAAATACAGTTTATTGCTAGAGTTGACGAAATTTCCTACACTGAGGTAATTGAAGCTTTGCGGGATGCGGGTTTGGGTTCGATGCCAGGAACAGCAGCCGAGGTGTTAGATAATGAAGTGAGAAAAGTATTATGTCCTGAAAAGATTGATACTGAGACTTGGTTAGAAATTGTCAGTACAGCACACAAATTAGGTGTACCAACTACGAGTACCATGTTATCGGGGCATATTGAAACACCGGAACAGCAAATAGGACATTTAGAAAAATTGCGATCGCTGCAACAAACAGCCTTAGAAAAAGGATACCCAGCCAAAATTACAGAATTTATTATCTTACCCTTTGTGGGTCAAGAAGCACCTAAATCCTTACGTCGTCGAGTAGGAAGAGATCAACCAGTATTAGCAGATGCGCTGTTACTAACTGCGGTAGCGCGGATATTCTTAGGAAACTGCATACCTAACCATCAACCGAGTTGGGTAAAATTAGGGTTAGCTGGTGCAACAGAAGCCTTAACTTGGGGTTGTAATGATATTGGCGGTACTTTGATGGAAGAACACATTACCACAATGGCCGGGGCTATCGGTGGTACGTGCATGGAAGTAGAAACCCTGCAAAATGCGATCGCCTCCCTCAACAGACCTTACCAGCAAAGAAATACTTTGTATGAGGTGATGGGTAATAGGTAATGGGTAATGGGTAATGGGTAATGGGTAATAGAGTTATAGAGTTATTAACCTCCACTATTCCCTATTCCCTATTCCCTATTCCCTATTCCCTATTCCCTGTTCCCTGATACGATGGACTGTGATTTACGTATTTAATTAATGGATATGAAGCATTATTGGTCGCGTCTGCTGGCACTACTTTTAGTAGTCACCATCGGTTTAATGGGTTGTTCTGGCAGTCCAGACGGCTTAACCGGAGATTATCGTCAAGACACTTTGTCCGTAGTCAAAGTCTTAAAACAAGCCGTAGAAGTATCACCGGATGATCCTAATAAAGCAGCAATACAAGCAGAAGCACGTCAAAAAATCAATGACTTTTCTGCACGTTATCAAAGATCCAATGCCGTTTCTGGCTTGAGTTCCTTTACAACCATGCGAACCGCCCTGAACGCTTTAGCTGGACATTACAGTTCTTACCCTAACCGTCCCATACCTGAAAAGTTGAAAAATCGCCTAGAAAAAGAATTTGCTCGTGTTGAAGCAGTGGTTAACCGTGGTGGTTAATTATTAGGGAAAAGTTGATAATTTTCAAAGATTCTTAATAGCAGGCTTGGCCTGCTTTTTATCAATTGAAAATTGAAAATTGAAAATTGACAATTGTTTCATTAAAGGCTTCCGCCGTGAGCGTCAGTGGTCACTGAGATTGCGGTCACTTAGCTTGCCGAAGTGTCGAAGTGCCGAACGGTTTAAAACCTCCCTTTCAAGGGGAAAAATAAAAAATCCGCTTTTTTCAATCCTCTCCCTTCAAGGGAGAGGTAATTGTCAATTGTCAATTATTGAATCAAAGATTTCTCTAGATTCATGAATATTTCTCCTGACTCCTGACTCCTTAAATAAATTTTTCCTGTTGTCATATATTAATTAAGAAATTTAGCAAAAGATAGATCAATTAAGGTTAATTAAGCAATATGTACAAACTTCCTTTCAACTTTTCCACACCAAGATTATTGCGTCGCAGTCTGTTTGCTGTTTTGTTTAGCAGTAGTATGTTAATTCCTAACTTTAGCACTCAGCCAGCAGCAGCGCAGGTAATGGAGTTTTGTCAACTATCACCAAAAGCAGTGAAAGAGAAAGAAGAACTACGTTTATCAGCCCTTAAAGGCAATAGAGACGCACAAAGTCGTTATCAAAAAATCCTCAAAGAACACGCAGAAGAATTACAAAATTGTCGCCGTCAAAATTGGCCACAAACTCAAGCTATCTGGTTACGTTTGTATCCCTGTGACTCTCAGCCAGGAGCAATTGATCAGATAATGGATCATATAGTCAATAGTGGCTATAACCAAGTTTATTTAGAAGCATTTTATGATGGTCAGGTATTGTTACCAGCAGCAACTAATCCCACAGTTTGGCCTGCTGTAGTTCGTACTCCGGGAAAAGAAAAAGTTGATTTATTAGCAGAAGGAATTAAAAAAGGACAAGCAAGAGGTTTAAAAGTTTATGCTTGGATGTTTACAATTAATTTTGGCTATACTTATGGTCAAATTGAGAATAGAAAAGATGCGATCGCCCGTAATGGAAAAGGTCAAAATAGTATAGAAGTTGTAGATAACCGTTCCCAAGTATTTGTAGACCCCTACAACACCCAAGCAAAAACCGATTATTATCGCATGGTACAAGAAATAATGCGTCGTCGTCCTGATGGCTTATTATTAGACTATGTACGCTATCCCCGACAAGCAGGAAGTGATTCCATAGCTACAAAAGTATCTGATTTATGGTTATTTACTCCCGCAACTCAAGAAGCTTTATTGCGTCGTGCCAAAAATAATAAAGGACTAGAATTAATTCGCAGGTTTTTAAGTAAAGGATACATCACAGCAGGAGATATAGGAGAAGTTGATCAACTTTATCCCCAAGAAGATGAACCAATGTGGGAAGGTCGTATTCCTCCAGTTGCAGACAAATCATTACTCACAGCAAACGATAAACAACCAATTTTGCAATCAGATTTATGGCTTTTGGCAGTTGCTCACGCCATGCAAGGTATATTAGATTTTGTTGCCTTAGCTAGTTATCCAGCTACACAAAATAATATTCCTGCTGGGGTGGTATTTTTCCCAGAAGGTAATCAAACTGTAGGTAAAGGATATGATTCCCGTTTGCAACCTTGGGATAAATTTCCTAATACTTTAGAATGGCATCCTATGTCTTATGCCACTTGTGGAAATGCTAATTGTATCATGGATCAAGTGCAACGAGTTTTAAGTATGGCGCAACCAGGTACAAAAGTCATTCCCGCTTTAGCTGGTAAATGGGGAGAACCAATAACTGGCCGTCCACCTTTAGAACAACAAATAGCAGCTTTAAGGAGATTTGCACCACAAATAAATGCAGTTAGTCATTTTGCCTATTCTTGGCAACATCCAGAACTTGATGGACAGCGGAAATTTTGTAAATCTCAGTGATATTGCGTCTATTTGAATATAAATTAATCATAGGTTGGGTTAAATTTAATATATCCCAACTAATAAATTTTTTGTAGCAACCTACAGTGATAAGTTTTTTTTATACAAAAATCGTTAATATTTGGTTGAAATATAATTTTTTATATTTATAATCAGTATTATTCCCATGCGAAAAACTATACAGGTTCAAATAATGCCAAATAATGACAAAATAGGCACTAAATACCAAATTATCAAAAAAATTGGTGGAGGCGGGACAGCCACAGTTTTTCTGGCCAAAGATATAAATACAGGTATTCAATACGCTATTAAGACTTATCAAGAATTATGAGATTAATTTACTAAATTTGATATTCGTCCAAAAAATCTTTTGCTGTCCTAATTTCAATTCCTTGATATTCTACCAAAACAAGCAAATCTTGATCACCTGTAATAATCATATCAGCTTCAGCAGCAATAGCAGTAGCTAAAATAATATTATCATCTACATCTCTAAGTTCAGGAACATTTAATTCCTCAATAGAATAAACAATCACTGACTCTCGAATCAGATTAATAATTGTAGCAACTGTTAAATTTAATGCCTGTAATTTTGATGCAATTTTTCTTTTATTAAATGTACATTCTAATTCATCTAACAATTCTGGAGACATAGCAATTGTTAGTTTGTTTTGTTCACGGAGAAGTAAAATCTGATCAGGAAGACCACCCCAAATAATCGCAGATACCCAAATATTCGTATCTAAAACTACCTTCATTATTGATTATTTCCCCTGCGAACTTCTCGCACAACTTCACAAATTTCTTCTGTTGTCAAAGGATGAGGATCATTTACTGCTTCTCTTCTCTTCCTTAATTCCTGCCAATCTATTTTAGGAGCTTTTTTAAAGAAAATACCATCTTCTGTGATGCTAACTGCATATTTTTCACCATTAACAAATTGTTCTCTAATTTCTGGAGGAAGTTCTAAATTTCCTTCTGGTGTGAAAGTAATAGTAATTGTTTTTTCCATAGTTACCTCATTACAGCAGTAGTCAGGAGTCAGGAGTAAAAGTGAGGTTAATTGAACTGACTTTATTTTACAGGACTCACAGAAAATCTCTCTAGTGCGTAATTCCTAATTTAGATGATTTGAAAATTTAGGGGTAATCTCCCTCCGGTTGCTTTCATTCACAGAAAACAATCACAGGGAAATTACCCCTAATTCGACAGTCGTTAATATAGCTGTGACAATAAAAAGTTTCTTATACTGTCACCTGTCACCTGTCACCTGTCACCTCATTACTCAGCAGTAGCCAATTCTGTGCTACCTTTTGTCCGCTTCCGTGTCAAGGTATTATAAACCATGATCCCGATCGCCTTGATCAAATTACCTTCTAACTCTTGGAACATCTTCATGTTCACACCAAAAGCATCGTTAGCTTCTTCGACAATGCGATCGCCTGTAGCATCATCAATGGGCATTTCATCCAAATTTTGCCGATATTTAGCTTTAAATCCCTTCTCATCGCTAATATCTGCAAATTCATAAAAAGCTGTACCTTCACCTTCTCCCAGGTTCATCGCAGTTACAGCAATGTTTTTGAGAATTTGTCCTCCAGACAAGTCACCCAAATAACGAGTATACGAATGTGCAACCAACAATTCGGGTGCTGTAGCGGAAATTTCCCGAATGCGGTTTACATAAGTCTCACCAGCAGAGGATAATTTGATCTGCTCCCGCCAGTTATAACCATAGTAGTAAGCTAAATCTTGCTCTAAAGAATGCTTGCGGTTTAGTTCAGGAAAATAAATTTTACCCACAACGGGGTGATTTTTGTGCTTTTCCATCTCCTCTTCCATTGCTGAGTAGATGAAATAAAAGTTAGCAACCAGTTTCCGGTATGAATTTTTTTCTACCACTCCTTTTAAAAAGCACTTGACAAAACCAACGTTTTCTGCCATTGTATGCGCTTTTTTTGTACCTACTCGTAACTTGGAGGCTAAATTACTGCTCATGCTAAATTTCTCTACTTTAAAAAGTCAACTTTTGGGATTTTTCACAAATGGCGAAAAAATGCCACTAAAACGTTACATTAGAACTATTTGATGAGAATTTATATTAAAATTCATTAAGTTACACAAATCAGGTATTGTTTGATACTTTAGATTAGAATTTAGCTACTAAATATAAGGCTAGTTGCTAGATTCTACTAACAATGAAGGTTTTTTAGAGTCAACAATTAATAAGCACCTGTAATGTTACTTAACATAAAATCGTTAAAGTTCATAGTCATTCAGAAAAAGATTACAGGTGTACTGTTTGTTAATAATTCCTCAGAATTGTTGAACAGGGGTTAAAGTGTTATTCTCCAAAATGTTTAATGGTGTGGAGTGTTGAAAAATATGGTTTCTTCTATAACTCGGACTCAAAGCAGTATATCTGATGGTTATGTGGCTAGTCTTGAAAGTAATTTTGTTCCTAGTTTGCTATCCTTGCCAAAAACGCCGTTATTCGGTACAGATGGCATTCGGGGAAAAGTGGGAGAATTGTTGAATGCTCCTTTGGCTTTACAGGTGGGTTTTTGGGCGGGTATTGTTTTACGTGATCATGCTGCAAATAATGGTTTAGCAAAAAATGGACCAATAATTTTAGGTCAAGACTCTAGAAATTCTAGTGATATGCTGGCGATGGCGTTAAGTGCAGGTTTAACAGCAGCAGGGTTAGAAGTTTGGTATTTGGGTTTATGTCCTACTCCTTGCGTTGCTTATCTTACCAGCATCACAGAAGCTATTGGGGGTGTGATGATATCTGCCAGCCATAACCCACCAGAGGATAATGGAATTAAAATCTTTGGGGCAAATGGTACAAAGCTGTCAAAAGAATTACAAGGGGAAATTGAGGCAGGTTTGCGGGGTAAAATTGCCACAAATACCAGTGTCAATAACTGTGGAAGGCATTATTCACGGACAGAATTAATAGGAGATTACGGACAGGCACTGCAACAACCATTACATCCACAAGTAAATCTGCAAGGGATGAAAATTGTCTTAGATGTGGCTTGGGGTGCGGCTGTGGGGTTAGCACCGACCGTATTTACCCAGATGGGCGCGGATGTAATTTGTTTACATAACCAAGCGGATGGCGATCGCATTAACGTTAACTGCGGTTCTACCCATTTAGATATTTTAGCGGACGCGGTGAAAGAGTATAAAGCCGATATGGGGTTTGCCTTTGATGGCGATGCAGATCGAGTATTAGCTGTGGATAACACTGGTAGACAAGTTAACGGTGATTACATTCTTTACCTTTGGGGTCGTCATTTGCAAGAGCAACAAAAATTACCAGATAACTTGATTATTTCCACCGTCATGGCTAACCTGGGATTTGAGAAAGCTTGGGAAAAACAGGGTGGTAAATTAATTCGGACCGCAGTCGGGGATCAGTATGTACAAGCAGAAATGTTAAAAACTGGGGGAATGTTAGGGGGAGAACAATCAGGACATATCCTCTGTCGTCATTATGGCATGACTGGAGATGGTTTATTAACAGGATTACATTTAGCCGCAGTGGTGAAAGCAGCAGGAGTTTCCTTAGCAGAAATGGTAGATCAAAGTTTTCAAACCTATCCGCAACTATTACAAAACGTGAGAGTAGAAGACAGAGAAAAACGCTTAGGTTGGGAAAAATGCGAACCAGTACAGAGAGCGATCGCCAAAGCCGAAGCCGCAATGGGCGATAATGGACGCATATTAGTCCGTGCATCTGGCACAGAACCAGTGATTAGAGTTATGGTAGAAGCTGCGGATACGGAATTGGTAAATTATTGGACAAAGGAATTAGTTTCACAAGTACAGGAACATATAGCGTAAATAGGTGACAGGTGACAGGTGACAGGTGACAGTATAGCTGATGCTCATAGCACACCAGATAGATGCTATCAGGAGAAAGAAGAATAAAGAACTAATTTTTCTTCCCCCATACCCTACACCCTGTTCCCTTTCAATTGTCACCTGTCAACTGTCACCTAAACAGTTACAGCACTTTCCTTTGTAATGAGGTACACGATTGGCGGGCAAGATGCCCACCCCACAAGAGTTTCATAATTATGATTTGTACCTCATAATAATGAAATCTGCTGTATGTTCAAAACCAAGAAAAAAACCAAGTTGAATCAATTTTTGAGTTATTAAAAACAGCTTTATCCAATCCCCAAGAATGTCAACGACGGGGGTTAAATGCTAAAGAATATGCGTTAAATAATTTTAGCTGGGATGCGATCGCACAACAAGTAATTCAAGCATATCAAGAAATAATAGCAGGAGTCAGGAGTCAGGAGTCAGAATCAAGAATTAATGGGATTGATATCCTCAGAGTTAAGAAACTTAAAATTTTGTTGCAATCTGCGAAATGTCCATAGGATAATAATTGATTTATGTCATACTGTCACAGTGAAATAATTATCTTTTCTAATTACAGGGAATCTAGCATGGCTCTCCGTCTTGGTGATACAGTACCTAACTTTACACAAGCGTCTACACATGGCGACATCAACTTTTATGAATGGGCGGGTGATAGCTGGGTAGTATTATTTTCTCACCCTGCTGACTATACACCTGTTTGCACCACAGAATTAGGTACTGTTGCGAAATTAAAACCCGAATTTGACAAACGCAACGTTAAAGCGATCGCTCTCAGCGTTGATGATGTAGAATCTCATAACGGTTGGGTAGGTGATATCGAAGAAACCCAAAATACCACCCTCAACTACCCAATTTTGGCAGATGCAGACAAAAAGGTTTCTGACCTTTATGATATGATTCACCCTAACGCAGCTGCAAACATCACAGTGCGTTCTGTATTCATTATTGACCCTAACAAAAAATTACGTCTTTCTTTCACCTATCCCCCCAGCACTGGACGCAATTTTGATGAATTATTGCGGGTAATTGACTCTTTACAATTAACAGATAACTACAGTGTTGCTACACCAGCAGACTGGAAAGATGGTGAAGACTGTGTAATTGTTCCATCCTTGAAAGATCCCGAAGTTCTCAAAGAGAAATTCCCCAAAGGTTATCAAGAAATCAAACCTTATTTACGCATGACTCCCCAACCTAACAAATAATTTTCAGTAACATCAATATTTCTATGCGTAGGGTGGGTTACACAGTCGTTAACCCACCGTTTTTTATATATAATAAAAGAAGTTAGATCAGCAAATTAGGATTAAAGATAATGCTGTCATCACCTATAGTTTTTCAGCTACCATCATCAGTTAAAATGACAGATGAACAATTTTTTGATTTCTGTCAAGTAAATCGTGACTTACGCATTGAAAGGAATAAATTTGGAGAAATATCAATTATGCCACCAGCAGGATCAGAAACCGGAAACAGAGAATTTAATATTGCTGTACAGCTAGGAGTTTGGGCTGAAAAAGATGGTACAGGAATTGGTTTTTCTTCCAGTACAGGTTTTAAACTTTCCACAGGTGCGGATCGTTCTCCCGATGCTTCCTGGATAAAACTAGAAAGATGGAATAGTTTAACACCAGAACAACAGAAAAAGTTTGCTCCTATTTGTCCTGATTTTGTGATTGAATTGCGTTCTCCTTCCGATAATTTACAACCATTGAAAGAGAAAATGATTGAATATATGGAAGAACCAGGAATACAATTAGGATTATTAATTGATCGTAAACATCGCCGAGTTTATATTTATCTTCCTGGACAAACAGAGGAATGTTTAGAAAATCCTGAAACCGTAAATTGTGATCCTATTTTACCAGGGTTTGTTTTAAATATGGCTAAAATTTGGTAGTTGTTACTATTAAGTGCAATATTAATCAACCTCTATTTCATCTTCTGGAATTTTGATTCTAGAAATAGTTTATAAACAAAAAAAGCCAAAGCAGCAATCACAACAATTCTCGCTATAAATAAAGATATCTGCACAACAACCACAGCAGCAACCGCAACTCCCAAAAGTTTAGCCGCAAAAATTACTGTTCTCTTTTCTGGTTTTTGAGAATTTTCTGGCTGATGTTTTTGTGTTTAATCAAAAGGTGCTTCATGAGAATTTATGAGATTATCTATTTCCCTCAGTCGCTTATCTACTCGGCGTTACATTTCTCTATTGTATTCATTTGGCGATGTCATATTGCTTTTATCTCTGTAGTCAATTACCCTGTATTATAACCTACGCTTTTTGAGCTACTTCCAGGAAATGATGCACAAATTTTTCACCTGGGGAAGTGTAAAAGATTGTGAATAGATGCAAATAAAGGCAAAATTTGAAAGGGTAGAACTCAGATAGATTTGAATATGGATATAAAACAAGGATTTGTAGGTACTATTGGCAACACGCCACTAATTCGCTTAAACAGTTTTAGTGAAGAAACAGGTTGCGAAATTTTAGCCAAAGCAGAATTTCTCAATCCTGGAGGTTCTGTGAAAGATCGTGCTGCGCTTTATATTATCGAAGATGCAGAAAAAAAAGGTTTACTCAAACCCGGTGGTACAGTAGTGGAAGGAACTGCGGGTAATACGGGAATCGGATTAGCGCATATCTGTAATGCTAAAGGTTATAAATGTCTGATTATTATTCCCAATACCCAATCTCAAGAAAAAATAGATGCGCTGACTACCTTGGGAGCGGAAGTTCGTCCTGTTCCGGCTGTACCCTACAAAGACCCTAATAATTACGTTAAGTTATCTGGTAGAATTGCCGCAGAGATGGAAAACGCCATTTGGGCTAATCAATTTGATAATTTAGCAAACCGTCAAGCCCATTACGAAACCACCGGTGAGGAAATTTGGCGACAAACAGAGGGTAAAATAGATGGTTGGGTAGCTGCAACCGGTACAGGTGGCACTTTTGCCGGGGTAGCAATGTGTTTAAAAGAAAAAAACCCAAATGTTAAATGTGTGGTTGCAGATCCGATGGGTAGCGGTTTATATAGCTATGTGAAAACCGGCGAAATCAAAATCGAAGGTAGTTCTATTACTGAAGGTATTGGTAATAGTAGAATTACCGCGAATATGGAAGGCGCACCCATTGATGATGCCATTCAAATTGATGATCAAGAAGCTTTACGAGTGGTTTATCAACTATTAAGAAAAGATGGTTTATTAATGGGTGGTTCAACAGGAATTAATGTTGGTGCTGCGGTGGCTTTAGCGAAACAATTGGGACCCGGACATACTATTGTGACTATTCTTTGTGACAGCGGATCTCGCTATCAATCACGGATATTTAACAAAGAATGGTTAGCTAGTAAAGGGTTGTCTGTTAGGTAAGTATTCAGCCCTCAGCTATCAGATTTCGAGGCTAAAATACGGGAGCATCCCAAATGTGTAATTTGATTTTTTGGTAATCTTTGAATTGCTACAAAGTCCTAATATGAATGAACCGCAAAGAACGCAAAGGACACAAAGGGAAGAGAGTTTAAGAGAGTTTTTGGTGTTGCTGCGGTTATTTTCTCAAAATTGGGATGCTCCCTAAAATACAAACAATGATCACAAATGCACAGAGTGTAAACTTCCTCAATTAATGCTGCTAAATCTTTGTTTTTTCCGTTATAAGCTGATTACTGATAGCTGAATGCTTACCAAAAATCCAAAATCTAAAATCTAAAATCTAAAGTCCTATGAATCCCTACTCTGTTTTTTCTCAAACCCAACTTCAATGTGTGAGTGATGGCACTATCAAACCATTGTTAGAAAATTGCGAAAGTGCTGCAAAAATCCTGGTTTTAGTATTGCCACAACTGGGAGATTTTGATAGTCTAGAATATGCCTGGTGGTTACAGCGAGAAGCGCAAAATTTAGCAAATCAAAAAATTGCTATTCGTGCAGTAGGTATTGGTAATCTCACTTCTGGAAGAAAATTCTGTGAATATACAGGATTTCCCCAAGAAAATTTATTTGTTGATGAAAATGCCGAATTACATCAAAAACTGAATCTTTATCCAGGTTTAAAAGTTTCTGTTCCTGGACTTTCTCTAGGTCAGAAATCTTGGTTAAATTTAATGTTAATGTGTGCAGGTATTGGTAGTCCTGGAACATTAAAAGAAGTTTTTAGAGGATATAAAGGAGATAAACAAGCACCCCAACTTATAGCAGATGATGAGATGATTCAAGGTACTCCTTTACCAGCTTTTAAAGGTGCGTTTTTTAAATTAGCTGGAGGTAGTGGTTTTCAAAGACCTTTTGAATTAGCTACTTTGCGACTGAAAAATATGGTAGAAGTATTAACAAATTGGTCAACTTATGTACCATCATCTGCTTATTTAACTCAGCGTGGTGGAACATTTTTATTTAATAATCAAGGTGAATTACTTTATGAACATCGAGATCCAGGAATTTTAGGTTTTGCTGCTAACATGAGTCAACCTCTATCATTTCTATCAATTGATAATTGAAAATTGACAATTGATAATTGTTTTATCAAGATAATTCAAAATTTAGGTTATTAGTAATGTTAAATCTACCAACAGAAGATCAAGTAGAATCTACTAAATGTGTGCAGGTGTGTCAACATCGTAGCTGTATCAAACAAGGTGCAAAAGAAGTATTAGCAGCTTTTCAAGCTTTACCCGTTCCCAATGTGACAGTTACAGCTAGTGGTTGCTTGGGTCAGTGCGGTAGTGGTCCTATGGTGCTAGTGTTACCTGAGATGGTGTGGTATTCTCGCGTTTTACCTCTGGAAGTACAAACACTGGTAGAAAAACATTTAATAGGTGGTCAAAGAGTCCACAGAATGCTATATCATCGTTTTCATCCTCAGAGATAATGCTGATGAAAAAATATCCGAAAACAGCATCTTGTTCACGGAAGCGAGAAAACTGATGGACATTAAGCAGCTACGCCAAGTTTTAAAATTAAAGTGGTTAACTTACTATCAAGAAAACCGTTCTTGGTTAGTAAAAATGCAAATTTGGCGGTCTTACGATGGGGTGAGAAGACCTTTATCTGGTCATATTTTGGCTACTCTCTCGGTTTTAGAACCGCGTTTACAGCACATACTTCCTTTTATTCTGGAGTTAAATAATAATCCTGATCAAATAGTCGCTTCTTTAGGTTTGAATTTTAATCCTGATGAGGAGTTACGTTTATTAGAATTAGAAAAATCTCTAGATCAAAACCAAATTGTTGACAAAAATTCTTTGACTTGTTCTCATGTAGATCCACAGATAAAACAAGATTCTCATTCTAGGGTTGAACAGAAAAAAAAACAGGTATTGTTAAGAATTGTTCCCAGTGTTGAACAAAAACAGCAATCTATTTCTGTGGTGACAATAAGTAAACCTGTAAATCATCATTCTACCGTAGCTAGGGAAGAAATATCTCAGAAAACTGATAAATTGGGAATTGGGCGATTACCAAATATCACCGAACCAATTCCTATTAAATATCAATTTACAGGTCTTCCCGTTAAGGAAATTTCCTACATTTCCTCAACAACTAACGCCCGCAGTTTACCCGCTTGGATGGATGAATTTTGTCCAGGGGTGAATAGGTGACAGGTGACAGGTGACAGGTGACAGGTGACAGTAAAAAGGCAAGAGGCAAAAGGCAAGAGTTTATTCTTCCCAGTCCCCAGTCCCCAGTCCCCAGTCCCCAGTTATGGATATTCGTGAGAAATAAAGGGAACGGAAACAACTTCACCTTCACTGTTTCCTACTTGCACTTTTAACCCTACACCACCAGCTTTAGCACGAATGTAACCTAGTCCAAAATGACCATCGGGGGTTTCTGTGTAACTGGTGAGTGTACCGACTTTTTCATCTCCTATAGTAATTATGCTTCCTGGTTCTGCGGGACTATTGAGACTAATTCCCCATAAATATTGTTTTACACCTTTATAGGTGTTTAATCTAGCAATGGTTTCTTGACCGATGTAACAACCTTTATTGAAAGATACAGTTTGCCATAAACCGACCTCCAAGGGATTATAATCATCAGTGAGTTCTGCATCGGGTACAGGACGACCTTGTAATATTCGCAAAGTTTCCCAATGGCGATCACTCAATTCTACTGCATCATATTCTAATATTTTCTCCCACAGTTTTTGTTTTTCCGCTACAGGGAAAATGAGAGTATATCCAGGGATAGCTAACCCACTACCCACGGCAAAAATTATATTATCAACCACAATGTGACTATTGTTGGGTTTACCAATCAGTGAACCAGCACCCAATTTTTCTACAATAGCATCGCTTTGGGGTCCGATGAGGCTAAAAGTTGCAGTTTCATCAGTGATATCGGTTAATGTTACCTTGTCTGCAAAAAATATGTAACGATCTAACCATGACATCAAAAATTCTCGCCGATGGGGTGAAACTAAAAGTAACACTGCATCATCGAGAACATAACCAGTTACTAAATCTATAGTTCTAGCTGTAGATGTCACCATTACAGTATCACAACCTTCACCTGGTTTGAGGCGTTGAAAATCATTGGTGCTTTGGTTGTGTAAAAACCGCAGACGGTCATCATCAGAAACACGGATGCGCCCCCAATGAGAGCGATCGCACACAGCTACCCTTTCCTGTGCTGCATGAATAACTGTTGCATCTTTACTGTCAACTACAGATTTTGGCATAGTAATCAAGACTTGCCCTATTTTCAGGTTTTTGCATCACAAATATTAACAAATAGGGATACCTGCTGACCAGTGACGTTGATAATAAAATACCTGAGATTTATAGAGTTAATCCAAAATCTAAAATCTAAAATTTCAAATTTCTTAATCTACGACTCTAATTAAGCCTTTTTTTAAACCATCAAATACTTGATTGATTTGCATAATATGTGCGTCACTCAATCCTTCTTGGGCAAGAAGATTAGACATCATGATATGTTGATCTTGGCGTGTAATTCGGCGATTGGTAAATATGCGTTGCAAGATTGATTCTAAATTGCTGGGATCTGAATTATCTATAAATTGCATATTTCCACCTTTTATTGATTTTCGATGCTAATTTATTCTAAAATATCAACTTTTGATCAAGTTTACATTCGTAGCCCTACGGAAACGCACAAAATTTAATCTAATTGCAAATTTGTAGCTTTAGGTTATTCATTTTTTCGGTAGAATAACTGAGAGTTTGCAAAGTTCACAGGTTTAACCCAGCTTAAAAAATATGGCAGTAGCAGAAATTGGAATTATTGGTGGCAGTGGTTTATACAAAATGGAAGCCCTGAAAGATGTGGAAGAATTAGAGGTAAATACACCTTTTGGCTCACCATCAGACGCAATAATTCTAGGGACTCTGGATGGAACTAAAGTTGCCTTTTTGGCTCGTCATGGTCGTAATCATACGTTATTACCTTCTGAATTGCCCTTCCGTGCAAATATCTATGCTATGAAGCAATTAGGAGTAAAATACTTAATTTCTGCTAGTGCAGTTGGTTCGTTGAAAGCAGAGGTAAAACCATTAGATATGGTAGTTCCAGATCAGTTTATTGACAGAACTAAAAACCGTATTTCGACGTTTTTTGGTGAAGGAATTGTAGCGCATATTGCATTTGGTGATCCAATTTGTAAAAATTTGGCGGCTGTTTTAGCTGATGCGATCGCTTCTCTAAATTTACCTGATGTCACTCTTCACCGTGAAGGTACTTATGTCTGTATGGAAGGTCCTGCATTTTCCACCAAAGCTGAATCTAATCTTTATCGCAGTTGGGGTGCAACAATTATTGGGATGACAAATTTACCAGAAGCAAAGTTAGCCAGAGAAGCGGAAATTGCTTATGCAACTTTGGCTTTAGTTACAGATTATGATTGTTGGCATCCAGATCATGATAATGTCACAGTAGAGATGGTGATTGGTAATTTACAACGCAATGGGGTAAATGCCCAAAAAGTAATTCAAGAAACTGTAAAGCGGCTCAGTGAAAACCCTCCTGCTAGTGATGCCCATTATGCTTTGAAATATGCGATTTTGACAAATTTAGCAAATGCACCAGCCGCAACTAAGGAGAAGTTAAGTTTGTTGTTGGAGAAGTACAACAGGTGACAGGTGACAGGTGACAGGTGACAGTAATAAGGGAATAGGGAACAGGGAACAGAAGGCAAAAGGCAAAAGCCAGGAGTCAGGAGTCAGGAGTCAGAATAATTTTAGATTTTAGATTTTAGATTTTAGATTGGAGTTGACAGAAACAATCCAAAATCCAAAATCCTTTCTTTCATTGTATCCCCAGTCCCCAGTCCCCAGTCACCAGTCCCCAGTCACCTCACACTACCTGAAAACTAAAATTCAGACTTGCCCAATTATTCACATCTAATACATAAGAATCAGTAGTAGTTCCATTCATGTCAGCTTTAGCTTTACTAGCATTATGTAAATCTTGCAGTAAAGCTTGGGCAACTTCTAAAGCATTAAGCAACTGACTAATGGGCTGTTGATCAGCGGTGGGATACCTAGCGGTTGCCAAGGCCGCTAAAGTTTTCGTAAAAGGAGATGTACTAAAAATTAGTTGATGTTCACAAAACAAGGCTCGTGTAGGTAGCAACCAGCCAAAGTTAGGATCATTTTGGGGGAATTTCAGGGTTTGTCCTGGGGGAATGACTATTTCTTGCAGTTCGGGTTTGGTGTCAGAAACACTTGCTTCTGGGGACATCTGCCAAGGATAAAAAGCTATGGCACTTCTAGTATTATTTAACCCCACCAGCATTACATAAATGGGGCGATCGCTCAAATTTTCTACCCGGTACTGCATCCTACTACCCACAGGAACTGTAGGAACAACTGTTCCTGGGGTGGTAAATGCTTTGTTAGTTGTAGTTTCCCCACTCAGATTGCGCCATGTTTGTCGCTGCATAACTACACGAGGCGAGATTTTGTTCATCATCTCCAAACTCGCTTTCACCGGTAAACGAGAAGAACCTTCATTTTCTGTCAGTCGCCATAACTTGGCAGCTAACAAGGTGGAAAATTTGGGTGTTAATCTTTGTACTGCAACTTTAACTGCTTCTCCAATTTCTCCAGAAGTATTATTTATTAACTCACCACTGAGAGAAAAAAGGCCATAACGACTAGGAACATTTTGCACTTTACCAAATACGTAATCAGCGCCCTGATCTGCTGAGGCAATATTTATCATGCGGGTAATGGCTGCAAAGGCACTGGTAGCGTCTACACGCTCAATTCTTTCTAGTCCCGAATCTAAGGCCACTGTTAAATTAATATTGCGGGGTAAGACGCGCACCGCTTCTTGTACCAGTTGCCCAACTTGTAGAGATTTGCTATTTTCTTGACTAGATATCTGTGCTTTTGCAGTTAACCCAGTGCGCGACTTGAATATTAACTGTTCTCCAGTCGGCAAAGTCAATCTCGAATTAACACCATAGTATTGCCAAACGTGCGGGGGTATTCCTCCTAACCATAATTGTACTGTTTTACCATCCTCATCTTTAGCTTTCACTACTCCTTCGGCTGTAGTGCTTTCTATGGGAAAATTTTCAGCAATTAAAACACTTTGAGGATTTTTCTTCTCACTGAGTAACCCTGGTTGCTGTTCACTGCCCAGTTTGTACATGGAACTACTAGCATGAGAGAGAAGAATTTGTATTCTTGTAGCTGGAGTTGCTTCCCATAGATATTGGGTTAAAGCGTAGGTAAATAAACCCGCACTGAACCCAGAAAAAAAAGATTCTCCTGCTGGCTGCTCTGGTTGTGAAGTGGCTTTTAACACCATGACATTGTTAGGGACAGCGTTCTGTGTTTGCAGGTGGTTGAACAGATCCAGTTCTTTAAGTGCTAACTTTGCTGTTGATGGTTCTGGACGGGCGCGAAATCGCAAACCAGAGGGCTGTGATGTACTTTTAGCATAGTAGCTAGTATCTAATACTGCTGTTACTCGGTTGGTGGGGAGCGATCGCAATAATCCTAAAAGATTTTCTTCTAATAAATAGTTGACAAAATTAATATTTTGTGTATCTTCGTCAACTGGGATCAGGGCATTCTGCACAGTTTCTGGGAAAGTACCCACTTTGACACGACTACCATAGCCGCTAAAGTGGAAAATCACCAGATCATCGGCTTTTGCTTGCTTGCCCAAGTGATCTAAAATAGCTGCCTCAATAAATTCTCTACTGGCTTGTTCTTCAGTTAAGGTGAGAATATCTGAAGTTGCAAAGCCAAAACGATGAATCAAAAGTTCTGTTTGTAATTCCACATCCGTCAGACAACCAGCAAGGGCGGGACTTTGTGGATATTGATTTATACCTATTAGCAATGCCAACTTGCGGCTATTGGGTGCTGCTAAAGCTTGATAATAGCGATTTCCCAAAGTCAACCACTCAACTTCAGTTAAACCCAATAGTGCCAGTATCGAGCCAATTCTTTCTAAAAACGCACGCCGTTTCATAAATTAGCTGTTAACCCTCAGTCGATAAAGTACAGCTTAAAGGGCTGAGGGCTAAAGAGTAAAGTTTGAAATTAGACTTTTTGCTACTTTTTCAGTCTCTTTAAACCAAAGCTGGTTGTTGGATAGACATGGCCCGTGCTAACTCGGCTGCTACTTCAGGACGAGAAAATTCTGGTGGGGGTAACTCACCACGACGCAACATTTCTCTAACTTTTGTTCCTGATAGGTGAACCCGTTCTTCTGGTTTACTGGGACTGGTTTTAGTTGTGGCCATTTGTTTGGTGCGGGTGCAGTAGAAAGCGTGTTCAAACTTCATTGGCACAATGCCCAATTCTTCAGGCGCAAATTCATCAAATATATATTGAGCGTCATAAGTGCCGTAGTAGTCACCTACTCCCGCATGATCTCGCCCAACTATAAAATGTGTACAGCCGTAATTTTTACGCACTAGAGCATGGAAAATCGCTTCCCTTGGTCCTGCATAACGCATTGCCGCTGGGTTAATTGCTAGAATTACTCTATCTAAGGGGTAATAATGATCCATTAATATTTCATAACAACGCATCCTTACATCAGCAGCGATGTCATCTTCTTTGGTTGCGCCGACTAATGGGTGTAAAAATAGACCATCTACTGTTTCCAAGGCACATTTTTGAATGTACTCATGGGCGCGGTGGATGGGGTTACGAGTTTGGAAACCAACGATAGTTTTCCAGCCTTTTTCTCTAAACATTTGCCGGGAAGCAGCGGGATCTATTTGGTAGGCGGGAAACTGGGGATGAGGATCACGTTGCAATAACCAGATATCCCCAGCCAGATTCACAGAACCTTGGTTATATACTACCTGCACTCCAGGGTGTTTGGCTTCATCTGTGCGATATACATTTACAGCTTCGCGTTTTTTGTCGTAAGTGTATTTTTCGCTTAGTTCTAAAACCCCAATGTACTCGCCATTGGGGTTATCCAAACGTACCAAACCACCTACTTGGAGAGGGGCGGCAACTTCTTCTGTGACAGATAATGTAATGGGTATGGACCACACCACACCGTTAGCCAATCGCATCTCTGCTACTACGCGATTATAGTCAGCTTGGTTCATGAAACCAGTCAGCGGACTAAAACCACCGATCGCAATCATTTCTAGATCGGAAATGGCTCGCTCATCAAGGGTTACTCGTGGTAAAAATTCAGCTTTAGAGAGAAATAATTCTTTTTGTTCTGATGAAGCAATTCTGTTAATTAACTCTCCGCCGTGGGGGGCGATCGCATCTGGTTGGTAACTCAACGTGATTCCTTCCGTAATTTATAAATATTGTTATTGTTGCAATCTATGTACTAAGTTATCAAATTGTGGGTACTTTGTGTTACAACTTCACAAAAAAATTTTATATTGCCGGTCGGAAAGGGTGTGATTGTTGATTGGTAACTGGGGACCTCACAGGGGTAGGTTTTTAATATTATCTGTTAAGGCAGGACCTGGAAGACAAGGAGGTATTGTAGACAAGGAAGATTTTATACAAAAAATGGTCTGTTGAGCGTCGGTTTTTGTGACCAATTGTACATTATTTGCACGGGTTTCCTCCCTTGTCCACTGTTCTTCCTTGTCCCCCAAGTCTTGCCCTCACGACAATGTAAAATACCTACCCTTGTGAGGGACTGGGGACTGGGAAAAATCTTTCCTTTAATATTTAAACTTGTATAATGGGAAGGAGTATATTAGCTTCCCAATTTTCATGTAGTTACTATATTCAGATTTGATGTGTTTTAGTTTACTTGCCTGAACGGTTGCTTTAATCAATCTTATGTAGTACAATAGCATTCCAAAGATATAAATATTGCTTGCTCGAAGGAAGAGATTTAAGATAATTTTTATTACTAAGAATAGTTGCTGGAATTATCAAAATGGAAGGAAACAAGTATGCTCAGTTGTCATGATGTTGCAAAGTATTTTCTATCTCAAGCAGATGAAGATGCTGGGGATTTAATTTCTAATCTGAAACTACAAAAATTACTTTACTACGCACAAGGTTTTCATTTAGCACTGTATAACGAACCTTTGTTTCCTGAGTCTGTTGAGGCTTGGATTCATGGACCAGTTGTACCGGAAGTTTATCATGAGTATAAAAACTTTGGTTCTAGTGCAATTCCCATTCCTGAAGATATTGATTTTTCGATATACGATAAAGAAACTGTAGATTTACTAGATGAAGTTTATAGCGTATATGGTCAATTTTCAGCTTGGAAATTGCGGAATATGACTCATAATGAAGAACCCTGGAAAGACACAGATGTAAGTGGTGTTATTAGTCATGAATCTCTGAAAAAATATTTTAAAACTCAGCTTTTAGATGAAGATGAGTAAGAAAAAAATTAAACAACCCCAAAAAGATAGGGGTAATAAACTAACAACTCCAAATGATCAACAAGAAATTTTTCCAGAAAAAGCTCCACCTGTATTTTCTCTCCGTTACCTAGAGGGTGAATATTGTTTAACTAAGTGTGAGAAAGATGATCAGGTTGCATTTGCTTTAAAATTGCATAGACTGAGTAAATTAACTTGGAATGAAATACACTCACAAGGTAGACACCAACTTGGTTATGAGAAAATTTCTAGGAATGCTATTAAAGCACCGATTCCCAAGTTCATTACAGAAGATGTAAATTTTATTGCTTTTCGCTTTTCTGGTATAAAAGCAATGGTAGGCTATAGAGATGGCGCTATATTTTATGTTATTTGGTTAGATAGAAATTTTACTCTTTACGATCATGGTTAATTACTGTTTGCAGATAGTCAATTTTTAATCTAATAATTATACTACAAATACTTGTTTAGCTGTTAATTTTAAATCAGGAAAAATAGAAGAAACAAGTTGATCATGATTTTGAAACAACTGCTTTTCATACTCATCTCCTACTAACGTACAAATGGTAATAGTTGGTTGTTTGGGTTTACCAATATATTCTCTTCCACCAATACCTAAATAATCTACAATCCAATATTCAGGTATACCCAATAAAGCGTAATCTTCCACTTTGCGGGCGTAGTCGTTTTGCCAATTTGTACTTACGACTTCTGCAATTAGTTTAATTGATTTTCCTGATGTAATTACAGGTTCATGTTGCCATAATGGTTCATTAATTAGTTGGGTTTGATCTAAGACAATGACATCAGGACGAAAAGCTGTTTCTGTTCCAAATAGTTTAATTAAACAGCGATGGGGAATAAAATATGGTAAATCTTTACGATCAATTTCTACATTCAGTTTTCGCCCAATAAATGATGATACCTGTTCATGGGGTCCTGTTGGTTCCATTTCGATTAATTCCCCATCAATGAGTTCGTAATTATTATTATCACCGTACTGAGTGATAAATTCATTAACTGTGATCAGTTTTGGGGGTGATTGTACCATAATTATTTTTCCCCATATTAGGTAAATGTTAATAACGTAAGTTGCTAGTTAAGGAAAATGTCAGAATCAGGATATCCAGGATTTAAGGATTAACAGGATAATAAGAGTATTTTCATTAGCAATTACCTATTACCAATTACTAGCCTGAACTAAATAACTAGCAACTTGAGTTAATAATTAACTAAACTGTTCAATTATTCCCCCACCTAATACCTTCTCCCCTTCATACCAAACCGCAGCTTGTCCTGGGGTGATGCTGAACTGAGGTTCATCAAATACTAAGCGCACTCGGTCATTTTCTAAAGGTATCACTGTCACGGGTACAGGTTGGGAACGATAACGAATTTGCACTTCTGCACGGATGGGCGTTGCGGGTGCAGCAATGGATACCCAGTTTACCCGGTTGACTGTACATTCTCCTTGTGTTCCTTTGGTGCGATCGCCTACAACCACACGATTATTAACAGCATCTAATTCAATCACATACAAAGGTTCAGCCGCAGCAATTCCTAAGCCTTTTCGCTGACCTATGGTGTAATGATGGACACCATCATGTTGACCCAAAACCTTACCAGTAGTATCCACAATATCACCGGGTTTTTGTGCTAAATATTTATCTAAAAATGCCCGCATTGAACCATTACTTTCCACCAAGCATAAATCCTGACTTTCTGGTTTATCGGCGGTTTTTAAACCATATTCGGCGGCTATTTTGCGGGTATCGCTTTTATTCAATTCTCCCAAAGGAAAGATAGAAGCCCCAAGTAAATCTTGAGACAAATCATACAAGAAATATGATTGATCCTTGTTGCGGTCTACAGCGCGTAATAATTGATAACGTCCAGTGGTTTCATCGTAAGTAATTCGCGCATAATGACCGGTAGCTATATGATTACTTCCTAATTTTTCCCGTGCATATTCCACCATTGGTCCAAACTTCACTGTTTTGTTACATTGAGAACATGGCAGGGGAGTAATTCCCACACTGTAACCAGAGACTAAATAATCAACAATATTTGCTTGAAAGACATCCCGAATATCAACAATTTCGTGAGTAACGCCTAATTGTTCACAAATACTAGCAGCGTCAATCATTCCTTCAGAGCAACATTGACCCTTACCTTTCATTAACCAAAGGGTCAAACCTATTACATCATAGCCCTGATTGTGTAAAATAGCGGCAGCTACAGAACTGTCAACACCACCGGAAAGACCAACGACAACTTTTTTCATAATTTACACTTTTAACAGTGTTTGCGACTGATTATTTTTAATAGAGGTTTTTGATTTCCGCACAAGGCAAATACTTTTATATCCTAGCATAAGTTGTGTAGGGTTTGACCCATCTCGGTAATTCCCTATTATCCTGATTAAAATAATGGCTAGTAGAAAATGTTGAAAAATCCTGTTTACAAATATGCTGCATTTAAAAACCACACAATTTGTAGTCACTGCTGCTCAAATGCGTGACATTGAAGGACGGATATTTGCTGCGGGAATGCCGGTTGCTGCTTTGATGGAAAAAGTAGGGAGATTAATTAGCGTTTGCTTGCAATCTATCATACCTCTTCGCCCCCCTTTTCAAGGGGGGTTGGGGGGATCTAATGTAGGAATTTTAGTGGGTCCAGGACACAATGGAGGTGATGCTTTAGTTGTAGCGAGAGAGTTACATTTTCAAGGTTATCAAGTTTGGATTTATCAACCTTTTACTAAACTCAAAGAATTAACTTCTCAACATTTACAATATGCCCAAAGTTTGGGTATTCCTTGTTTTCAAGAACTAGCAGAATTACCCAGTTGTGATTTTTTAATTGATGGGTTATTTGGCTTTGGTTTAGAAAGAGAAATTACCGGAAATATTGCCGAAGCAATTAATCATTTTAATGATTGGAATAAACCGATTTTTAGTATTGATATTCCTTCCGGTTTACACACAGATACAGGTGAAGTTTTAGGAACTGCAATCAAAGCAAATTATACCTTTTGTTTAGGTTTATGGAAACAGGGTTTATTGCAAGAACAAGCATTAGAATATATTGGTAAAGCGGAATTAATTGATTTTGATATTCCCTTAGCTGATATTCATGCAATTTTAGGTGAATTTCCCAAAATCAAACGCATTACTAAAACCACAGTATTTGATACCTTATCTTTACCTCTTCCCCCCACAACCCATAAATATAAATCTGGACATTTGCTATTAATTTGTGGTTCAAAACGTTATGCAGGGGGAGCAATTTTAACAGGTTTAGGTGCGCGTGCTTCCGGGGTAGGAATGTTATCAATTGCTGTACCTGAAAGTATTAAACCGCTTTTAGTTTCCCATTTACCAGAAGCTTTAATTATTGGATGTCCTGAAACCGAAACCGGGGCAATTTCTCATTTACAATTACCTCCGAAAACTGATTTAAGTTCATTTAATGCTATTGCTTGCGGACCAGGTTTAACAACTGATGCTACTCCAATTGTGGAACAGGTAATTAATAGTGAAATTCCTTTAATTTTGGATGCGGATGGTTTAAATATTTTAGCACAATTAGGGACTGTTCCTACTTTAAGAAAACGCAAAAAACCAACAATTCTCACACCCCATACAGGGGAATTTCATCGTTTATTTCCTGATATTGAGGTTAAAGATCGGGTGAAAGCAGTACAAACAGCAGCATCACAAACGGGGGCTGTAGTGCTGTTAAAAGGGGCAAGAACGGCTATTTCTAACCCTCAAGGTGTCGTTTGGATCAATTCTGAAAGTACGCCAGCTTTAGCCCGTGGTGGTAGTGGTGATGTTTTGACTGGTTTAATGGGGGGAATTTTGGCGCGGGTTGTTAATAAACAAGTGAATATTGAAGATGTGGTAGCTGCTGCGTCTTGGTGGCATTCTCAAGGGGGTATTTTAGCAGTAAAAGAAAGGACAGAATTAGGGGTTGATGCTTTTACTTTGACGGAATATTTGATGAGAGTTTTGTGTGATATGTAGTTTATTAAACATCCGAGAAAAAACAACCATTAATCATTTATTATGTAGAGGTGATGATTAAAAACAGGGTAATTTTCATTAATAATGCGACGGGATACAATTTTTTATAAATTGTTCAAACAATTTCCTAGTTTATTGTTTGAATTAGTAGACGAACCACCCCCAGAAGCAGATAGTTATGTATTTGAATCGGTGGAAGTCAAAGAAACAGCTTTCCGAATGGATGGGGTGTTTTTACCTCCAGCTAATGCAGTTTCTCAAGTGGTGTTTTTTGCTGAGGTGCAATTTCAGAAAGATGAAAATTTATATTTTCGCTTCTTTTCGGAATTATCGCTGTTTCTCCATCGCCATTCTATTCGTTATGATGATTGGTATGGGGTGATCATTTTTGGTTCGCGTAGTTTAGAACCATCAAATTTAAAGATTCATCGGTCTTTATTAGCAGGTGATCAAATTCGTCGAGTATATTTAGATGAATTGGGGGATGTACAGCAGCAACCGTTGGGGTTAGGTTTGATGTTGCTGACTATTAAGGAAGACACCGAAGCAATAGAAACAGCAAAGTTTTTGTTAGCTGAGGCGCGGAAACAGTCGGAAACAGAGATAATAGATTTAATCACGACGATTATTGTTTACAAGTTTACTAAACTAAGTCGCAAGGAGATTATCACCATGTTGGGATTAGATTTAGAAGAACCAAAAGCTATACGGGAAGCGCAAGAAGAAGGTTTAGAACAGGGACGAAAACAAGAAGCTTTATCCATTGCTCTACGTTTATTAAATCGTCGTTTGGGTAATATTCCTGATGATTTCTTATTGCAGGTTCAGGGTTTATCTTTAGCACAGATTGAGGATTTATGTGATGTACTTTTAGATTTTACTACTGTGGCAGATTTGGAAGGGTGGTTGCAACAGCAATAAATTACTTCTTTGATCCTATTTGATGTCTGAATATTGCCACACCTAGATCCCCGACTTCTGACATCAATTCAGAATTTATTGATAAAATAAAACAAGAAGTCGGGGATCTTATCATTAACAATCACCTTTTACTTTAGATGAAGTTTTGAATGGTTGTATTGAATAATTAAATGAGAGCTTCAACCATAAGTAACCATAATATGTTACACTTGTAGTAAAAGATAATTGTAATATGAAATCCCTGCAAGACTATATCAGTAGATCGATATCAGTTTGAGAATCTCTCAGATTATGCAGAAGCAGTTTGGGGTATTCCTGATCCGAGACTTGTCGAAGATTTTTAAGATTAATCGCTTTTTGTTTATTTGGTTATGAGAGTGATCGCTTTTTAACTGTAGGGTGTCAATAGCGATCACTCCCCATCTAATTGAAAAAATAACACATCCTTTATTTATCCACAAATCTGAGAAAGCGTGTTATAATTCAAACTATATTATCCATTATTTTATATTAACTAACCCTAATTTATGATTAATAATATTATTACTGCAATTAACTTGAATCAAGTAGTTGTTAGTCGTCATGCAAGAGAAAGGGCTGAGGAGCGTAACTTATTCATAGACGAGATTTGTTTTTCTGTCCTTAAAGGAGAAATAATAAAAGATTATCCCAATGATAAACCCTATCCTAGTTGTTTGATTTATGGAAATAATGAGAAAGGTGATCCTATTCATAGTGTGTGGGCATATAATCAAGATACAGGGTATGCAGTGCTAATTACTGTCTATAGTCCAGATCCCAATGAATGGATTAATTGGCGTATTAAAAAAACAGACTGAGAATCTAAATTAAACTAAATTAGCACCCTAGATAGGACTGTATAAGTCTTATCTACTAACAGTTACAAGATATTAGGAGTTAATAATTATGCTTCCCATTGATAAATGTGTGATTTGTAATGGCAACTTATTAGAAACTAAAGTAACAGAAATTATCAAAGGTGGTGGTAATACCGCAACCTTACAAGTTAATGCTTTAGTTTGTCAAAATTGTGGAGAACGTTTTTATCATGCAGATACAATCAGAAGATTTGAAAATATTAAACTGAAATTAGAAAGACAAGAAACTCAAGATTTAATTCCCGTTGGTCAATCTTTTGAAGTTGCATGATAAACAAGTTAACATGGAATCTTTAAAGATATAATATTGGTAAGCAACCAGAGGAGGTTAAAAATATATGACAGCACCTCAACTAGCACTAACCACAAACTCTAATCTTTACGAACAAGATTTTTACTTGTGGATAGAAATAACAGCCAAACAATTGAAAGCAGGGAATTTTGCAGAAATTGATTTAGAAAATCTGATTGAAGAAATCGAAAGCATGGGAAGAAGTGAAAAAAGAGCATTAGAAAGTAATTTAGTAGTTCTTTTAATGCACCTGTTAAAATATAAATATCAGCCAGAAAAACGTTCTAGAAGTTGGATTTCGACTATCTTTGAACATCGTCGGAGATTAAATAAACAATTCCAAGATAGTCCTAGTCTCAAAAAATATTTTTTGGAAACATTTGCAGAATGTTATCAAGATGCACGTCAACAAGCATCTATAGAAACTGGTTTAGACTTAGATATTTTTCCTTTAGAATCACCTTTTAATACCGATGAATGTTTAAATCAAGACTTGTTACCTGAATAATTTATAGAATTTTACTATTCAGATCCCCGACTTCTTCAAGTCTTCAAGAAATCGAGGATATAATACTAAAAATGCTGATTTGGATCTATTCCCGCATCTCTCAATAATTGTTCTAAACGTCGGTTGCGTTGACGTTCCTGTTCTAATTGTTCTTCAAACTCTTTTTGTGTTGCTAAAATTCTCTCCTCTGGGGTTAAATATCTCTTCCCTGTTTCATCAAACCAATATAACCACTCTCTGGTAATTCCTTGATATTTTCCCTCTTCTCTCCCTATTCCTAAATTCAGTTCTGATAACCAAACTGGTTCACCTTTTAATAACTGATATTCTCCATTTTCCAGTTTATAAACTTCTAACCGGGGTTTTCTTTTCCTTAAAGGATTATATATTATATAATACAAAATTCCTAATTCAGCATATTCTTGTTTCTTTTGTGTATATTCTCCTCTCCTAGTTTGGGAAACTATTTCTAATACCATAATTGGTAATTTTTGTTCTTCCCATAAAACATAAGATAACCGCAAATCTGAGTCAATAATTCTCGGAACTCCGATACTCAGAAAACCATCAGGAACAATTGCAGGTTGATAGGGATCATAATAAATTCCCATATCTACCCCAAAAAACCAATCCATTTTTTCTGACCAAATTAATGCGAGAATAGCTTCTAAAAGTCCTGGTATTAAATGTTGTAATTGATTATCCACTGGTGTGTCGTCTGAGTCTGGTAAATCTTCCGCAGAAGGTAAGCAATGTCGAGGATTATAATTTAATAACATTTGCTTCTCCAACAAATTCTTTAGATCATATTATATAATATTCTGGGTTAATTACAGCAGGAGGAAAACTGGCTTAGTGACTGGCTTTAAACTTAAATGCTGTATCTCGCTGATCTGTAATTTGCTATAAATTTATTCTTATTATCCCCCCTGTTCTTGTGGGTTGGGGGGATTTAAAATCAAACTAGGGTGGATCTAAATTAACCCCCGAATTTCCCGTAAATTCTTTGTTCAATTTTTCAATTACGTACTCTGCAACAACAGCTTCTGAACATTTATTACGCCAAAAAATTAATGATTTATAGTGCATTTCTTCCATCAGTTCTTTATTTTCCAGCAAGTTTTTTAACACCTCTGGTAATTCTTGCCAATTCTTAATTTTAATCACTGGCGCACCTTCTAAATACCATCGAGAAGGTAAAGCTTCTGTGACTAAAACACAACCATATTTCATCCCCTCAAATAACCGAGTGGTTTCAAACGATGTACCCCTGGGAACTAAACATATTTTTGTATCCATCATGATTTCACTATAGCTGCGTTCATCTGCTTGAGTTCTATTGTGATAACCACCAGTAATTGATAATTCAATGTTAAATTCAGGATGTTTTTCTTGGAAACTTTTTAAAGTTGATAACATCAATTTTCTAGATAATGCTTTAGGAGTTCCTAACCAAGATTTAAAAGACCAGATAGGATATTGTCTGTGGATGACACTTCCAGAAAAATAAGTATCATAAAGCCGATCTGCGATATTTTTGATTGGTAAATCCTGAGAGTTATAGTATCCCAAAGGAATATCATAAATAGGAGGAATTTGACCTTTACCTAATACCAAACTTTTGAATTTATGCCAATAATAATTAACCCGGCCTGGTACACCAACTAATAAAATTCTTAAAAACTGAATTAATGTCAGTAAGTTTAACAATGAAGGTTGTACAATAGGGTTACATCCGAGAATGGAATTTGTGCCTACACACTTAAATACCGCCCTTACTTTGTGAGCATATTTGGGTATACGATACCATTCATCACCCAATACAAAAACTACCACATTTTCCCCATAAGATGGTAGTTCATCAATTTCATTCCAAGTGACATAAAAGACTAAACCACTGATAAGAGAACTTTTTTCTATTGCTTGAAATACTTTACCGAAATAAGTAGTTAAAGCAAAGTCAATGGGTGGTTTAGGATCGTATATATCCCAAGCAACAGGTTTTTGATCTTTGCGGATATAGAGATAATACTGATTGGCAAGATCGGTAATTACAGTCATCTAAGTTCAGGAATTTGATTATAATTGACCCAAGTTTTTGAGATAAAAAAAACACTAAGACACAAAACCCCAAACTCTCAAATTAAGTTGGAGGTCTAAGAGGTTGTTTGAAAAGTTTTAGATGGTGACTTTAGACACTTGCAGATCCCCCCTAACCCCCCTTAATAAGGGCTCACAGGGGTAGGTTTTTAATATTATCTGTTAAGGCAGGACAAGGAAGACAAGGAGGGAACGTAGACAAGGAAGATTTTATACCAAAAATGGTCTGTTGAGCGGCGCTTTTTGTTACCAATTGTACATTATTTGTACGGATTTCTGCCCTTGTCCACTGTCCTTCCTTGTCCTCCAAGTCTTGCCCTCACGACAATGTAAAATACCTACCCTTGTGAGCTTAATAAGGGGGGAACTAGAGTCAAAGTCCCCCTTTTTAAGGGGGATATAGGGGGATCTGAAAATGTTTGATACATCATGAGAGACTTTTAAAACATCCTCTAAGTATTAGCTGTTTATTTATTTCTCAGAGGCCTTTTGTAAAATAGCCTTGCTTCAATTTTTCCATACTTTTTTGTGTAGACAAGACAGTTATACAAAATCATCATGGAAAATTCATAATTATTTCGTAATTAAGTAAGCATTCAGCCGTCAGCTATTAGCTATCAGGAAAACTCACAAAAAGCACAAATATCAGCCTGTGAATTTATCTGCTCAAAGTCCGTGTAATCTAGTAAAATTCTGATTTTAAGTAGTTATTTTTTTCCTCGTTTTTCCTCGTTCCCATACAGAGTATGGGAATGAATTTTCAAGGCTCTGTCTTGAGAATATCAGAGTCAGAGCCTCTGTGATGGCATTCCCAGTTAGAAACTGGGAACGAGATAATTTTTAATTTTTAATTTTTAATTTTTAATTAAATACCATGACTTTTACCAACTACCCAATGACGACGGAAAAACCGAGAAAGTGCAGACTCTTCCAAAGATAAATAAATTGGTCTACCATGTGGACAGGTCTGGGGGTTGCGGGTACGTTGCCAATCATCTAATAATTGCTGCATTTCTGGTAAAGTCATTGGTGTACCATTGCGGATAGCACTGCGACAAGCAACCGCAACCTGGGCGGTTTGTAAGTCTCCTCCTAAACTTAATTCTAATAATGCTTCGGCGCAATCTTCCCGTGTTTTTAACATTGCGGGAACTGTACGTACAGCCCAAAGTTTTTCTCCAAAAGTTTCAATATCTAAGTTAATTCTTTGTAATTGGGCAACCTGAGAAGGTAATAATTGATAAAGAATAATTGGTGTTTCTACAGGTACTATTTCCCATTCATCACAGATTTTTTCATATAAAACTCTTTCATGGGCAATGTGTTGTTCTACTAACCACATTCCTCCTGGATGTTCGGCAACAATATACATATTGCTCACTTGGGCAACGGCTTTTAAGTAATTCTGTGTTTTTGTATCTGCATTTTTAGAACTAAAGTTATAACTACCTTTTTTTTCTGCAACTTTAAGTAAGTTACTTACTCTAGTTGTGTGAACTGAATCTTTTAAATTAGCTTCAGAAATATAGAATGCTTGATTAATTGTTTCGCTAATTTTTTCTTGCCAAGCATTAATTTCATTTAAATAAATTTCTGTTTTGGCAGGGTGGCGATTCCAGTTAATTTGGTCAGGGGAAATGGTAAGATGTAAAAAACAAACCGGATAGCGATCGCGTGGTAAGGTTTTATGAAATGCTGCAAAAATTGTTTGTTCTAATTCTGGTGATTTAATCATTCTGCCATTAATGGCTACTTTTACCCAGTCAGGTTTATGACGGTGACATCTATCTGGTAAACCAATTACTAAGTTAATTGTAGATTGCGGATTGGGTATTTCTATCTTTAATTCTTTTAAATCACCTGGTTTAATTTGGGTGAGAATTTGCGGAATTAATTTACCTGCACTCGCAGTCTGACAAATGGTGAACCATTCCCGATCATTTTGCCAAACTTGATAAGTAATATGAGGATGACATAAAGCAATTTGTTGAATGATTGTTTGTACAGCTTTCATTTGCTGTGTGGCGTTCGGTAAACCTTGACGACGTGCAGGATAATTAGCAAATAAATTATCAACAGTAACTACAGTACCAGTTGCGATCGCCGCCACTTCCGTTTTAATAACTTCCCCATCATTTCCATAAACAACCCGCCATCCTTCATTTCCCCCCACAGGACGGCTAAAAATTTCTAAATCTGCTAAAGTTGCTAAACTATGTAACGCTTCTCCACGAAAACCCAAACTTTTAATTTTCCACAAATCATCTGAAGAATGAATTTTACTGGTAGTATGTGCTGTTGCCGCTTGTTGTAAATCATCTAAATTCATGCCACAACCATTATCAGCTACACGCACTCGCCATTGCTGCGGCCATAAAGAAATTACAATGCGCGTTGCACCAGCATCTAAGGAATTTTCTACTAATTCCCGAACCACAGAAGCAAAACTATCTATTACTTCTCCTGCTGTAATCAGATATACGACTTCTGTAGGTAAAGCTTGTATTGTAGATGCCATGATCAAGAATTAAAAATTAGAAATTAAAAATTAAAAATTGCCGGAATGTGCAGATAATTAGTTTACAATATTTAGACTTAATTTAGCCGCATAAATTGTAATTATAATTTTAGTTAACATCTCTAAAGAATCTTAGATAAATTGTAAAAAAAACCGAATTTTCAAAGTATTTTTGGTAGATTGCTGGTAAAGTCTTAAACTAAAAAATCCCATGAGTAATTTAGTTGCTGATGTTAATGAATTGATATCGCGTCTAGAATGGGGTCAACCCGCCTTTACAATTATTGATGTACGCGATCGCCTTACCTACAACCACGGCCATATCACAGGTGCTATTTCCATTCCCCTCAACGACTTAGCCGACCGTGCAAAAACCAGCTTGCATAAACAACGCCAAATCTACGTTTATGGCGACCATGATACCCATGCTAATCTGGCAGTTAGTATTTTAGGCGCTGCCGGTTTTAGAGATGTCTGTGTTATTCAAGGTGGCTTAGACGCTTGGAAAACAGTAGGAGGTGCTACAGAAGGCGTTTAACAGTTAATGAAGGCAACAGGCAAAAGGCAACAGGCAAAAGTTGATTAATTTTTATCAACTTTTATCAATTTTATCAATTTTATCTTGTGTTCTCTGCCTTTGCTTCTTCCTCAATATTCAATACTTTTCGTCAAACTAATAACAACGAAATAACGTAGGTTGGGTTGAGGAACGAAACCCAACATTTACAAGGGTTTGTTGGGTTTCCACACGGTAAACCCAACCTACAAAAATCCTTAACCGAACAGTATTGCCTCAATATTGTCTATGAGAAGTGACGCAAGATTGGACTCAAAACCTCATTATTGCGTAGGGGTAATTCATGAATTACCCCTACTTTTGTTCTGTTTTGCGTAATTCCTGTCTACATCAAAATCTTAGCTGGTTCAGGTTTCAATAAACCACTTAACAAAGATGCAGGATGTTGAGCATGAGGCCAAGCGAAAGCATGGCGAAATGCAGCATCTTGACAGGCTTGAAGTTGTTGGAAATTAATAATGTCGTAAGTCAGCAGATTTTCATATTCAAAAGGTAAACGGACATTATGTAAACCTGCGTTATCGGTACAGATGGCAATATCAACACCTGCTTCAAAACATCGATCAAAAACCAATTTTAACTGCCGAATATCCTGCAAAGTTCCTGTTTTTAAGTAAGTCGTAGGACAAACTTCTAAACATTGTCCTCTTCTGGCTAATTCTGGTAGTAATTCCGGGAAAAGTAAAGGAATTTGGATACCGTGACCAATTCGCATTAAATAAGGTAAAAGTTCGGGATAACAACCATCTTTGGTTTCGTAAAGATGTCCGGTGGTATTTAAACCCAAAGAACGGGCATAGTTATATAAACTAATCCATTCTGGCATTCTTTCCCCATAAATGCGATCGCCCCCTGCCACATCCACCGCACAAACATATTCTCGATTTTGCGCTGCTAAATCCA
This sequence comes from Sphaerospermopsis torques-reginae ITEP-024, assembly GCF_019598945.1. NCBI lineage: Bacteria > Bacillati > Cyanobacteriota > Cyanophyceae > Nostocales > Aphanizomenonaceae > Sphaerospermopsis > Sphaerospermopsis torques-reginae. The sequence continues at coordinate 2,268,524 of NZ_CP080598.1, forward strand.
CAATAGCCTTATTTACCTCAAACGGTAAACGAGAGTGCATACAGAGAATTTGACTATTAACAATGGGATATTCTAAAGAACGACTAGCTTTACCCACAATTTCCACAATTTCCCCCATCTTATCAATTCTGGCGTTTTGATTTAGATGTTCAGGAGTGCGTAAATAGGGAGTATAACGCAATTCTAAATAAGCCAAATTTTCAAAGATATAAGCACCACGCAACAAGCGATAGATAAAGTAAGGCAAAGTTTCCACAGTTTGCACACTTTCCACCAAAGTATGCAACTCTAAATACTCATCTAAAGTATTGCGGGGACGGGTGTAAAAATCCTCAAATTCAGAATATTCAGCAAACCGAGAAATTAAATCTGTAGCATGGCGCTGAAAATACCGCCACAACACACGGGGGACAACAGAACCCCCCAGGTGTCTATGTAACTCAGCGTATAAGGCCATAATGGTAACTTTTAGATAAAAATTTAACTAATTTTAACAAACTTTAACAAGAGGATGTCCAGGATTGGAAAATTTAGAGGATCAAGAGAGGATGGGATGACAAAATCTTTCTAGGGAAAGGCTAAGAATTTTAGCCATGAGGGAATTTATTGACAAAGTTTAGAAAATCTGCTAATAATGAATATTTGTGGAAACTTTACCCTTTAATATAATCTCTTGGCTAACGTCATTGTCATAGGCGCTCAATGGGGCGATGAAGGAAAAGGCAAAATAACTGACTTACTCAGCCGCTCCGCAGATGTGGTGGTACGTTACCAGGGAGGAGTTAACGCTGGACACACAATAGTAGTCCAAGGTCAGACATTTAAACTGCACTTAATTCCCTCTGGTATATTGTATCCAGATACCGAGTGTATTATCGGCTGTGGGACAGTTATTGATCCACAGGTTTTGATAAAAGAACTCGAACAACTTGAAGAATTAAATATTTCTACTGCTAATCTGCGGATATCGGAGACGGCTCACGTCACTATGCCTTACCATAGGTTAATTGATAAGGCATCAGAAGAACATCGGGGAACTCATAAAATCGGCACGACTGGTAGAGGTATCGGTCCGACCTACGCGGATAAATCAGAACGGACAGGCATCAGGATGTTAGACTTGATGGACCCGGCTGGATTACGTGAGCAGTTAGAATGGACAATAAATTATAAAAACACAATTTTAGAAAAATTGTATGATATTCCTCCTCTAGACCCCCAAGAAGTAATTGAGGAGTATTTAGGTTATGCGGAAAGATTACGTCCTTTTGTGGTGGACACATCAATAAAAATATATGATGCGGTGCAAAAACGACGTAACATTTTGTTTGAAGGCGCACAAGGAACTCTACTGGATTTAGATCATGGGACTTATCCTTATGTCACCTCTTCTAATCCTGTAGCTGGGGGTGCTTGCGTGGGTACTGGTCTAGGACCGACAATGATAGATCGGGTAATAGGGGTATCCAAAGCATATACCACTAGAGTAGGTGAAGGACCATTCCCCACAGAATTAGATGGGGAAATTGGTGATTTATTGGGCGATCGCGGTGCAGAATTTGGCACAACCACAGGCAGAAAACGCCGTTGTGGTTGGTTTGATGCCGTGATTGGGCGTTATGCAGTCCGTATTAATGGTATGGATTGTATGGCACTAACTAAGTTAGATGTGCTAGATGAGTTAGAGGAAATCAAAGTTTGCGTGGCTTATGAAATAGATGGCCAACGCTGTGATCACTTCCCCACCAGCGCCCGTCAGTTTGCCCGTTGTCGTCCGATTTATAAAACCTTACCAGGATGGCAAGTACCAACCACTGAATGCCGTCGCTTGGAAGACTTGCCAAAGCAAGCATTGGACTATCTGAAATTCTTAGCAGAATTGATGGAAGTCCCGATTGCGATCGTCTCCTTGGGAGCAAGTCGTGATCAAACTATCATTGTGGAAGATCCAATTCACGGACCCAAACGCGCACTGTTGCACGCAGATGGTACACCAGTTTAATAATTGACAATTGACAATTGACAATTGACAACTAACAACCACCCACTAAAACATTAAGAGTAGTATGGCGATCGCAGTAGAATCTAAACAACGTCCAGAAGGTAGCAAACCTAAAGCTTTACGCCGTTCTGGTTTAATCCCCGCTAATTTGTACGGACACAACGGTGCGGAATCAATTTCTTTGGTAGTTGAGGCCAAAACCGTTGAACGCTTGCTCAAACAAGCTGCTCCCAACAAAACCGAAATTGAACTCAATATTCCTGAACTTGAGTGGACCGGTAAAACCGTGATCCGTGAAGTTCAGATTCACCCAGCTAAAGGTACACCTTACCATCTCAGTTTTTTTGCTGCTAAAGCCTAAAAGATGGTGTGAATTTTATCTTCAATAGCACTTAAATTTTGTCATAATTGCTGAATGAACCAGGGTTGAACCCTGGTTTTTTTTGTTAAGCTATCAAGGTTAATATAGCAGTCAGCTATCAGCAGTCAGCTTTTAAACAAAACTCTTGTCTGATGGGGGTTACAGAATTTAGGACTGTTCTAATTACTGTGGCAACTGCTATATCTGAGCTACAATTATTTCCGCTGATAAGTAACTCAACCTTAAAAACGTAATACCCATATCCCCGACTCCTTAAAGAAGTCGGGGATCTATCCACTTCTTACTTGTATGGGTTGACCTGTGTTTATCTGCGGCTAAAAATCCCACATCCAAAAATCCCACATCCAAAAATCCAACTTCCAACATCCAACACTGGTATAAATATTATGACACAAGCTAATCTTCCAGCTTTAATTGAACAAATGTTACAACCAGGATTTTATCCTCATGGGGTGACAGAACCAATTCAACTGATTCAAACTCATGCTTCTTATGTGCTACTAACTGGAGAATATGTCTATAAACTGAAAAAACCTATAAATTTTGGCTTTTTAGATTATTCCACATTAGAAAAGCGGTTACATTGTTGCCAGGAAGAGTTACGTTTAAATCAGCGGGGCGCGGGTGAATTGTATTTGCAAGTATTACCTATTACCTGCACAGGAGAACAATACCATTTAGCGGGAAATTTAGAGGAAACAGGAGAGGTTGTAGAATATGCGCTAAAAATGCGCCAATTTCCCCAAGATGCTTTATTTAGTGAACTTTTTACCCAGGGTAAGTTAAATGAAATGCACTTGCAGGAATTAGGACGGGTAGTAGCTGAATACCATGCAAAATCCCAGACAAATGATTACATTCGCAGTTTTGGGCAAGTCTCACAAGTGCGTTTGGCTGTTGATGATAATTATAACCAAACTTTAAAGTATATTGGCAGACCTCAAAATCAGCAACAATTTACAGAAACAAAAGCATATACAGATAACTTTTTTAACCAAAATCCAGAATTATTTACTAGCAGAATTACCAATAACTACATCCGTGAATGTCACGGGGATTTACACCTGCGAAATATTGCTCTTTGGCATGATAAAATCATGTTATTCGATTGTATAGAATTTAATGAGCCGTTTCGCTTTGTAGATGTCATGTATGATGTGGCATTTACGGTAATGGATATTGAAGCAAAAGGGCGGAAAGATTTAGCAAATGCTTTTTTAAATGCTTATGTTGAACAAACTGGAGACTGGGCAGGGTTACAGGTATTACCTTTATATTTAAGTCGTCAAGCTTATGTGCGGGCAAAGGTGACATCATTTTTATTAGATGATCCTAGTGTACCCGCAGATGTGAAAGAAGAAGCCGCAAAAACAGCATCTGCATATTATCGTCAAGCTTGGGAGTATACTAAACCCAAACAAGGACAATTAATTTTAATGTCCGGGTTATCAGGTTCTGGTAAAAGTACCACTGCTAGGTATTTAGCTCGTAAACTAGGAGCAGTTCATTTGCGTTCTGATGCAGTGCGGAAACATTTAGCAGGTATTCCTTTATTAGAACGTGGTGGAAATGAAATATACACACCCGAAATGACTCAAAAGACTTATGACAGATTGTTAACATTAGGAATTACACTGGCTAATCAAGGTTGGCGTGTGATTTTAGATGCCAAGTATGACCGTCAACACTTACGCCAACAAGCGATTAATCAAGCTACTCAACATCAATTACCTTTACAGATTATCCATTGTACTGCACCACTAGAAATATTACAAGAACGACTGGTTAACCGTACTGGTGATATTGCTGATGCTACCGCTGATTTATTGGTATCTCAACTCAACCAAGCTGAATCATTCACAGACAAAGAACAACCCTACATTAAAATATTGGATACAACTCAATCACTGGAGGAACAATTAAAAGAATTTGGTATTGATAGATAGCTAGAATTTGCTTTGATTCCTTATTTCCTATTTCCTATTATCTGCTATTTCCTATTATCTGAAGTGATATAATAGGATAATTAAAACTGCGAGGTGAATTTCTATGGTAACTCTAGCACCTACTCACAGCGACACTCACACCAATAGCATCATCCTCAATAATATTTCTTGGAATACTTTTGAAAGGATTTTATTAGAAACAGGTGATACTCGCAATAACAGGTTTACTTATAATCAGGGAATCTTAGAAATTATGACTCCATTAATGCCCCATGAACATAATAAACGCTTACTAGAAAAGATCATTGATACTTTAGTTGAAGAATTAAATCTCAACGTTAAAAGCACTGGTTCATTAACTTGTAAACGGGAAGATTTAGCTAGAGGTGTAGAACCTGATTCTAGTTTCTATATTCAAAACGAACCAATTATGAGAAATAAAAAAACTTTAGATTTAACTCAAGATCCCCCACCAGATTTAGTGATAGAAGTTGATTATGCTAGTTCTTCTATTGATAAATTACCGATTTATTTAGCTTTAGGTGTTCCTGAAGTGTGGCGTTATGATGAACCTGTAATGCAAATTTATAGTTTATCTGATGGTAAATATATTCCTTGTAATGGTTCACCTACTTTTGCTAATTTACCTTTAAATACAGAAATTCCTAAATTTTTAGCTGCTAGTTTAGAAGTGGGTGAAGTGACAATGATTAGGAATTTTAGAAGTTGGATAAAAACACAAGTAGAAAATATTAAATAAATGTCAGAATCAGGAGATCCAGGATTTGAGGATTTACAGGATAATTCTTAATTCGTAATTAGTTTATCAGAATCAGGATGTCTAGGATTTGAGGATTTACAGGATGGTTATTGATAAATTGTCTATGAATATTTAGATTTTATAAAATCAGACTACACCAAATAGTAAAAACATCAAATACAGAGTATAATTAAAATATAAAAGTTTGATATTCAGGATATTCAAAAATGTATCAAACAGATCCGCCTTTAGCGGCAAAAGAAACATTACCGACAATGTATGATCTGCCTAGCGAAGATCCAGAGGAGAAAGGTTTGCCGGATCAATTTCATTTATTGCAACCACAATTATTAGCAGATACATTTCTTCCTCCTAATTATAAACAAGAGGAAATATTTACAGGAAGTGACATAAATCTGTATTTTGATTCTCGTCATACATTGTGGTATAAACGCCCCGATTGGTTTGCAGTTGTGGGTGTTCCCTATTTGTATGAAAAAAGAGATTTGCGGTTAAGTTATGTAGTTTGGCAAGAATCTGTTAATCCTTATATTGTGATCGAGTTATTATCACCGGGAACAGAAAAAGAAGATTTAGGTCAAATGTTGCGAGATGTGGAAAAACCACCTGGTAAATGGGAAGTTTACGAAAAGATTTTAAGAATACCTTATTATGCAATTTTTGATCGTTATCAATCAGAATTTAGGATGTTTGAATTAAGGGGCGATCGCTATATTGAAACTTTGCGATCTACACCTTCAGACGCTAATTCTCGTTTTTGGATTCCTGGGTTAGAATTAGGTTTAGGAATTTGGGAAGGTAGCTATAAAAATGTGCAAATGCCTTGGTTACGATGGTATGATCAAAATGGTAATTGGGTGTTAACTCCCGCAGAACAGGAAAGAGAAAAAGCGGAACAGGAAAAACAACGTGCAGATCAGGAAAGACAGCGTGCAGATCATGAAAAACAACGTGCGGAACAGGAAAAGCAGAAAAAAGAAAAATTAATTGCCCAACTGCGTGCTTTAGGTGTTGAACCTGAGATAGATTAAAACTCAGATCCCTGACTTCATTTATAAAAGATAAAATTCAGAAGTCGGGGATATTTATTAACAAAAATAATTAACACAATTTCTCTAAAGTTTATTAACTAAAGATTGACGTTTGCTTTGATATTCTTCTTCTGTAATAATTCCCTCTTCAAATATTTCTTTTAATGCTTTTAATCCCTTAGCTGCTTCCACAGTAGAATTTTGTATTTTTTTAGTTTTTTTAACTATTACTGTTCTTCTTCTTTTGGGTCTTCTACTGAGATTATCTGCACGCAATTTTTCCATCAATTTAGGTACATCTATCAATTTAGGTAAATCTTCTATTTCTCTAATATTATCCCAATCAATCACCGCAACCCAAATATTCTCTTCTGGAGAATGTTTAACTCTTCCTTCAACTTCTAAATCTTCGCTATAAAAAGTTAGTATTTGACCATCTTTTAATTCAATTTTTTGCCGTGCTAAATCCTCAATTGTGCCAATACAATTTAACCGCAGATGACCTTCTTCGTCAGCATTATTAAAGTCTGCAAAAACTCTCAATTGTTTATTCAGAATTTGTTGGTTATTATTGTCTTGAGAGTTGAAAGAATTAGCTGGTATGTTCATTGGTAATCTCTATAAATATTATGGCTTTGGTTTAGGAATTGTAGGTGTGAGCAGATTACTAATTTGTTCTGGAGTTAAACCAGTTAATGTTGCGTGATAACCTCTTCCAGAAGTTCTGATTACATCACCACCTGCGTTGCGAACATCTCCTACTGTTGTAACACCTATTTGCCCATGAGGGATAAATTTTACTAATTCCTCTATTGATAATCCTACCTCACATTGTACGGAAATTCCAGTTATTCCACTGGGATGAGTACCTATTCCCATTTGGATATCTTCTGGACGGTTGCGGCCTCCTCGTACTACTAAGGCTTCATCTGGTATTTTTTCCACAAAATTTAACTTTAATCATCATATACGCAATAATTACTTTACCAGGAATTGTTAATTCTAGATATTGTGGGAAAATTGAAAAATTAGCATATCTACCTAAATCATACCCGACTGTGCGAAAATGTACATAACTGTTGTTGGGCATTTGTAACCGATGGTTTGGCAAAAGGGGTATAAATTACAGGGTGGAAGATACGTGATAGAAAAAGTCCTGGGAGAAGGTGGTTTCGGGATTACATATCAAGCACAACATACACTTTTAAAACAGTGGGTAGTAATTAAAACCCCCAATGAAAGCCTAAAAAATGATTCTGAATACCCCAATTATGTGAAAAGATTTATTCAAGAAGGACGGAAATTAGCAAGACTTTCTCAACAACCACACCCGAATATTGTCCGTGTAACTGAATTATTTGAAGAAGGTAAAACATATTGTTTAGTCATGGACTTTGTACCCGGTGAAAGTTTATTTAATTTAGTCCAAAAACAGGGAGCATTACCAGAAATAAAAGCAGTAGAATATATCAAACAAATTGGAGAGTCTTTAATTTTTGTTCATCAACAGGGTTTAGTACATCGGGATGCACACCCTGGTAATATTATGGTACAAAAAAATGGCAAAGCTGTATTAATTGACTTTGGAATTGCTGGGGAAATAATGCCCCAAGATGGATATTTTACTTCTCATCATCCTGCTAATATTGCTTTTGCACCTTATGAACAAATGGGAGGTAATAGACAAGTAACCATAGATGTTTATACTCTTGCTGCTTCTTTATATTATGCCGTTACAGGTAAACGTCCTGAAAGTTCGCTAGATAGAAAATTATATAATAAACCGTTAATTTCTCCTAATAAATTTGTTGTTAGTATTAGTGATGAGTTGAATTTGGCAATACTTAAAGGTATGAATTTAGAGCCGGAATATCGTCCGCAGTCTATGAGAGAATGGTTAAATTTACTTCCTGATTTTAGTAATAAATCTCCAAATAATGCCAGAGTAGTTATTAATAATCATGTTTCTACAATAAAAATTGAACAAGAAACTAAACCAGAGAAAAATTATCGTACTCATCCTATTCCCAAAAGATATCAAAAGCCAGTTCAAAATGAATTAGAGAGGATGAGTAAATTTCCTTGGCTGGAACTAGGATATATTGCTTTCTATTATTCAGTCATAGGCTTTTTTACAGCATCTTCGGCTTTGGGTTGGGCTTTGGGTTGGGCTTGGGGTTGGGCTTTGGGTGCGGTTTGGGTTTGGGCTTGGGCTAGGACTGGGGTTTGGGGTTTAGTTGTGGCTTGGGTTTGGACTTTTGCTGGGGCTGGGTCTTTTGCTTTTGCTGTATTTCTTGGTGTTACTACTTCTACTATTGGGTTTATTATTTTTACTGTTATGTTATTCGTAGTTTATGGTTTTGCATCTAAAAAGCTAAAGACATCTTTCCGCAAATTGCATCATTTTATAATTTTGGCGGCTATATCTTCATTAGGATTATTTTTAGGCTGGTTAAGCTATCAATTTTACCCAATATTTGCAAATCGCTAAACCCTTACATTCCTTATTTTCTTTATGATACAATATAATCAAACTCCAAAAACACAATACATAAACTTCTTTGATAAATTAAGATTATTCACCAAGTAAAAAATTATAATTCGTAGGGGTTTAGCATTACTCATTGGTATCAACTTAAACAAAAAATGCCTTATCTGTTAGCTTCCACACCCGCCATGAAATGAATTATGGCTTACGCCACGCTACGCTATCATGGCTAATAGCTAAAGTTTACTAAAGTAAACTATCAATTTTTTAGTCATCTTTAGATGACTTTTGCTATTAGACTGGGAATTAATTCCCAGTCGGGTTATCGGTTTTACTACTTACGATAAAACCAACTCTCCCCACCTGGTAACTCTATTAAAACTTCCGCTATAACTTTCGGTAAACTTTTTGCAGAATATTCATAAGTCAAACTTAAAAATTGACAACATTTTGCTATCAACTCCGTTTTATCAATCATTTCCTCTAATTGAAATTGATTATATGCACCATTTAAAACCTCATCACTAGCATCAGCAATAGCTTTTTCTATAACTTCCTCTAAAATTAAATCTTCCCACTCATCAACATTAATATAATATGATTTTTTATTTTCCTTCAAGTTGATATCTTGAATTCCTACCACTGCATTTCTAATAGAAGCTGCCCAAGAATTAGTTAGCCGTTGTTCAATTTGATTTTTAATTAGATGTATTAGTAAAATATTTAAAAAAGACTTTATTTGTTGTATAATTGCTTTTTTACTCATCCCCTCCAACTCATCCACAATAGCTAAAGCATCGGTATAACGTTGTTCTAAGATACAACTTCTGAGGTCTATTAATTCCTGTGTCATCTTTGTATTAACCTCACAAACTCAGTTTATTGATCATTGTATCACTATTTTTATTCTATCGTTAACTGTCATGATTCAGCAATTATTTTCGCATTCAAGAAAGTAAAAATCCTATCCAGTTCTAATATTTCTGCTAACTCAGCCTCTTCACTTGCAGTTAGCATTTCCGCCTTCTTTCTCTCAGAAAGTTCTTCCAGTCGAGATTGCAATTCTGAGCTAAACTTAAACAAATTCAAATCTCTAACTTTTTTGATTTCAATTCCCGACTCTACCCAGGATGAGGGTTGAATCATCACTTGAGTAATCATAGACTTATTTGATCTCTTGTAATAACATTCATATTATCACATATTAAATATGTAATAAATAAAATTACCATCCATAACCTAACATAAAAATTATAAATCAACCTTTGCGCCTTTGCCCCTTAGCGCCTTTGCGCGAAATAAAATAAATAATACACTTAAAAACCTCTCTTCCTCTCTGCGCCTCTGCGCCTCTGCGTGAGAAAAAAACTACCTCATAACTACTTGAAAAAAACCACATAAACAGCTACCCTGCATTAGCATCAAAAATATCATCCCCAAAACCATGAACACCCCAAAAATACCCCCCTACACCTGGAAACGCCCCGTCGGTTTAGGATGGGAAAAACCCTACACCGTCCGCTATCCTAGCAACCTCGACGATGGACCATTTCACGGAATGCCATTAGGTGGTTTTGGTGCAGGTTGTATCGGCCGTTCCTCTCGCGGAGATTTCAATTTATGGCACATTGACGGTGGAGAACATACATTTAAAAATGTCCCCGCTTGTCAATTTAGCATCTTTACATCAGGCCAAACCTACGCATTATCCACCCAACCCCCAGAAGATAACACATTACAAACTTGGCAATTTTACCCAACATCAACCACAACCCAAACAACAGGAACTTATCATGCACTTTATCCCCGCAGTTGGTTTGTATATGAAAACGTTTTTCCAGTACAATTAACCTGTGAACAATTTTCACCAATTTGGGCTAATAATTATCAAGAAACCAGTTATCCAGTAGCGGTTTTTTTATGGAAAGCACACAACCCAACTAACCAACCAATTACTGTTAGCATTATGCTAACTTGGGAAAATATGACCGGTTGGTTTACCAATGCTGCAAAATCTCCCGAAGTGAAAATTAGAGACGATGGTAGTCCCGTTTATGAATATCAACCAAAATGGGGAGAAAGTAAAAACAACTATAATTGGTTAGCAGAAGATGATAAATATTTAGGTTGTGTTTTAGGTCGAGTTACTAATAACGAAACTCCCCAAGAAGGTGATGGAACTTGGTGTATTGCTACCGTAAAAAACTCCAAAGTTGAATTATTTTATCATTCCCGTTTTAACACTGTCGGTAATGGTGAGGAAGTTTGGCAGACTTTTAGTAAAGATGGTTCTTTAACTAATTATTTAGATGAAACTCCCGCAGATGAAAACACTCGTTTAGGTGCTGCTGTTGCGGTGCGTTTCACTTTGCAACCAGGGGAAACTTTAGAAGTTCCTTTTGTGTTAAGTTGGGATTTTCCAGTTACAGAGTTTGCAGAAGGTGTAAACTATTATCGCAGATATACAGACTTCTTTGGTTGTAGTGGTGATAACGCTTGGCAAATTGCCACCCATGCACTGAAAGAATATCATGACTGGCGATCGCAAATCCAAACCTGGCAACAACCAATTTTAGACCGAGAAGACTTACCCGACTGGTTGAAAATGTCCCTATTTAACGAACTCTACGACTTAACCAGTGGGGGTACTCTCTGGAGTGCAGCAACGGAAAAAGACCCCATCGGCCAATTTGCGGTGTTAGAATGTTTAGATTACCGTTGGTATGAAAGTTTAGACGTGCGGTTATACGGTTCTTTCGGGTTATTAATGTTATTCCCCGAACTAGAAAAAGCCGTAATACGTGCCTTTGCTAGAGCAATTCCCCAAAGTGATGATAGAACTAGAATTATCGGTTATTATCTCACTATCAACGCTGAAAGTCCCCAAGCTATACGTAAGGTAGCAGGTGCTACACCTCACGACTTAGGCGCACCCAATGAGTGGGTATGGGAAAAAACTAATTATACTGCTTATCAAGATTGCAATTTGTGGAAAGATTTGGGTTGTGATTTTGTATTGCAAGTATACCGCGATTTTTTGTTTACAGGTGGGGATGATATTGAGTTTTTAGCAGAATGTTGGGATGCAATTGTGCAAACTCTCGATTATGTGAAAAAATTTGATTTAGATGGAGATGGTATACCAGAAAATTCTGGCGCTCCTGATCAAACTTTTGATGATTGGCGGTTAAATGGTGTTAGTGCTTATTGTGGTGGTTTGTGGTTAGCAGCTTTGGAAAGTGCGATCGCCATTTGTGATATTCTCAAAGATCATAAAAACACAATTTCGCAAAAATCAATCTATCAAACTTGGTTAAATCAATCAAAACCAATTTATCAAGAAAAGCTTTGGAATGGTAAATATTACCGTTTGGATAGTGAAAGTGGTTCTAATGTGGTGATGGCTGATCAGTTATGTGGGCAATTCTACGCTCGTTTACTCAATTTACCAGATATTGTACCCACTGATAACGCCCTTTCTTCTCTCACAACTATATATAATGCTTGTTTTTTAAAGTTCCAAAATGGAAAATTTGGCGCTGCAAACGGTGTTCTTCCCGATGGTTCACCGGAAAACCCCAACGCTACCCATCCCCTAGAAGTTTGGACAGGTATTAATTTTGGTTTAGCTGCATTTTTGCTACAGATGGGAATGAAAAATGAAGGTTTGCGTATAACTGAAGCGGTGGTTAAACAAGTTTATGAAAACGGTTTACAGTTCCGCACCCCGGAAGCTATTACCGCAGCAGGTACTTTTCGCGCTAGTACATATCTGCGTCCAATGGCTATCTGGGCAGTGTATCTTTGTTTTAAATAATGTATAAGAGGGAATTGGGAATAGGTGACAGGTGACAGTAAGAAGATCATAGGAATTGAGAAAGAAGAAGGAAGAATTTATTTCCCTCCCCATCACCCCACCTCCCCATATCCTTTGGTAACATTTCGCTCAAGCACTTATTCAGAACTTTACGTAAAAATTTTAGATTTTTTTAAGATTTGTCGTAAATAAACATCTTTTATAGTTAAAAAATGTATCAGCAGAAATGTGATTTTATTTTCTGGTTATTTCCGGAATGCTGAGAAAAAAACAGTAATAGTAATAGTTGAAAGTTCTCAACCCCTATACCCATGTTTGAAAATACGCCCTGAACACCTGTTTCATCAAAGAAAGCCTATAAATGATACAATTTGTTATCAGAATGCGGGCATTTTTGTACAAAAGAATATATAAATACGAATACTTCAAAATTAACTTTGAAGCATCCAAAAACCACTTAAAACTTATCTCCAGGAACATGGAAAAAATGAACATTCAATATAAAAACCGTAAAACCTACCTCACCCTGATAGAATTAGTTGACATCCAGAATATAAAAGTTACTCCAATGTCAGATGCAATGAGGTTTTGCGGTTAATTGTGTTGTTTAACGTTGACTGAAAACCAGCCAGATAGTACAAAATTTAGTACAAAACAAAATCTAGGTCTATGTAGGGTCAGCAAAAGCAGCAGCAACGATTTTGATTGTTTCAGGTTCACAACCAACAGCACCGTTACTCATAGAAAAGAGTTCCAGTGCTAGGGATTTATATTATAGCTCTTTAGTTTCTGATTGGCAAGTAAAAACCAATGTGAATTACTGCCCAAATCTCAAAATTTGTATATCACCAAATTCACCTACTGAATTACATAAGTATCAATTTTTCAGAATCTCTAAAACACAAACTCATCATAATTAACGATTTACATTTACACATAATAAAATTGACATGATAATTTTTCTCCCTAGCAACTTAGTTACTTGACTTCACAAAAACTCAAAATTTTCTGGCAATAAATTCACAATTCTCTTGTGACGCTTAATTTATATTGAGCGGTTTAATTATATGATTAAATGCAGGTTTAATCTATTACTTTTTCTCTTAACACACCCGCTTATGGGTGTTTTTTTATGTGTAACTTTGTGTGATAAAGACATTAAATATAGTATATCATAAAATAGTATCAATAACAACTTAATTTTTAGAAGATCGGACTTATTGATATACAATTATTACTATGTATTTACCAGCCGCAATTAAGAATAAGTGTAGCCCTAATGATTCTCCCATCAGACCTAAAAGAAAAACATATAACAATATATAATCACTAAACTTCTAGAGTGAAATTTATGAAAAATCAGGTATTTGTTTTTGAGAAAATTCTCTAGAATGCTTTATTCATAAAGGTTTTTGAATTTAGTTAATAGTAATAATTGGCAGAAAATTCAAGATAATCAACTTTGATAACCTCATAAAATGAGGGGTGTTACCCCCCATTTTTTGGACAAAAATGGGACAAAAGTGAAAGTTGCACATTGCCTAAATGAACATTCTGAGATATTCAGTAAATTTAACTTATAAGACTGCCAAAGTGGCAGATGACATTAGCGAAAAAAAATAGTATAAATACGAATGTAGCTTTTAAGAAGGCAATATGAATGATCTTCTTGGCTGACTAGAAAATTATGAAACTTTACTGAAAAGACTTAATAATTTTCGGCGGCTAGTTATACAATAATATTCAGGGAACATCTATTGAATTACAGCTTGTGGAATTTTTAGAAGACACAACTGCATCTACTAAACCCGCTGAATTACAGAAAGATGGTAAATTTTATTCTTTCTTTCACGAGTCAGCAAAAATCACAGAACACAAGTAACCAATAGCAGTTGCTTTCACCAGCAACCAAAGCGACGAGGTTACAAAACTGTACAACAGGGTCAATACAGCAAAGCAGCAAACAGACTTGATTAAAAACAGTCAGGTTTTCAATCACAGGTCAGGTCATGAAACAAATCATCAGGTCAAATGCAGTCGAAACACTAAGCCCACGACGTAATTTAGGGATACAACGCTCTGATTTACATTTTCGTCAGGCATCCGGGGAAAGTCTCGTACTTTCACCAACGGTAAATTTATCAGTCCTACCCCAAAGTAGTGACGTATTAATTAAAAATAAAAGCAACAAGTCAACATCTTGGGAGAATAAAGCACTTTCAGCCTTTGTTGATGTAGTTTGGGAGAAGAAATTAGATTTTTTACCCAGAGTTGTGGTGTGGGAGTGTATAGGCAAGATAGCACAAGTCAGTAACATCCCAGGAAAGCAAATCACAACGCAAATCACAACTTTAATAACTAAGACATTGGGGAAGATGAAAGCTAGATCAGAACAAGCAACCCCAAGCAGCTTAGTTTTGAAAGTTAGTTTATGGAAGTTGCTCCCAAACCTACAGACAACCAACCAGTTAGCAGTAAAAATTGCCAAAACTAAAACTTTGCTTCACAGTATCTGGATGCAGCGAACACAACAGAGCAGTTTTAGGAATAGCTTTTTTGCTCTTAATTACGGGAACTGCTGAGAAGTTGTAAAATTTCTGGATGTGCCTGTGGAAAAGGTGAATCTATATTTTTCAACATTTGCTACTGGTCTATTACCAATATATTCCTGTAATTAATTCAACAACTGTTTCACAAATAGTCATCAACCAAACCAAAATTACTGGGTGAAGGTACGCATAGGGAAGAATATCACTTCCTGCGATCAACTGGTAAATGTTGGTGTGGTGAACTGATATTGCAGTTTGTGTATTGCAGTTTGTGTATTGCAGTTGTAAATAGCACTTGACAATAAAACACGAAGAAACTCGACAATTTACCTCATTGAAATAAAACTCAAACGTACTATGAATCAAGACATTTCTGGAAATAGTGGACTCCCTGACAAAAAAATCAATCCCGAACAGTTTGACCAAGTAATAGAAGCAATTCTCGCTGGTAAGTATTCTTGGGCTTGTGTGTTAATGTTGCGGTTTGTTGGTTACAATCCTTTGCATTACATTCCTTACCGTACTTATAACCGACTACTCAAAGAAAACTCTCGCAATAGTCGCTCAAACCCTCAACAGAATGAAAATTTGAAAATTGCTCCATCACCAACAGAGAAAAGGTCAGAGAGTCATTTAACACCTAGCAGCTTGAGCAAAAAAATTAAAGATTTAGCTTATTTAGAAGTTGGGGGTAAGCAAAAAGCAGAAGTCCGTAATAGCCACAGGGAGAAGAAACCGGCATAACCAACAATCATGATAGTTGATAACTTCATAACCAAAGTTCAAGGAGTCAGGAGCTATTTATTTTGGATTTTGGATTTTGGATTTTGGATTGTTTTTGTCAACTCCAATCTAAAATCTAAAATCTAAAATCTAAAATCTAAAATTTTTCTCCCCAGTCCCCTATTACCTGTTGTTGGGAAATATGGCTAAATCGGTTTCTGGATCAAAAAAGTGGAGTTTTTCAGAAACTAATGATAACCAAAGTTGCTCACCAAAACTGATAAATCTATCTGGAGGAACTCGTACTTGTAAAGTTTGACCATCTGTATTTGGTAAATCAGGGTCATATATTCTTACAGCAAGAAAACTATCGTTTCCTAAATTCTCTACTAAATCTACTTTAACTGGTAAATTTTTGGTAGCTGGTACACTTAACATTAAGTGTTCTGGACGAATACCTAAAATTACAGTTTGTCCATCGTATTTTTGTAATGCTTTTCCCCATACATCTGGGAGGGTAAAGCGAAAATTAGCATGGGTAATTAATAAAGGTGCATGAAATTCTACCGGAATAAAATTCATTGGTGGTGAACCAATAAATTCAGCTACAAAGCGGTTAGCAGGATAATTATATAGTTCTAAAGGAGGGGCAACTTGTTGAATTTGTCCACCAGACATGATGGCAATGCGATCGCCCATTGTCATAGCTTCAGTTTGATCATGGGTTACATAAATCGTTGTTGTTCCCAACTGACGCTGTAATTTAACAATTTGGGCGCGAGTTTCTGCCCGTAATTTAGCATCTAAGTTAGATAATGGTTCATCCATTAAAAATACTTGAGGATTCCGAGCGATCGCTCTTCCTAATGCTACCCTTTGTCTTTGTCCTCCAGATAACTGTTTAGGTAGGCGATTTAATAAATTTTCAATTTGTAATAATTGGGCAACATTTAAAACTTGTTGTTCTATATTTCTTTCTTTTGGAGAAAGATAACGCAGTCCTTTAGGTAGTTTTTTAGTCACTCCCACCAATAAATTTTCTCCCCATGTACGAAAATCAGGGGTAGAAATTGTTTCACCATTTCCCAAACGACGACGTAACCCAAAAGCGATGTTGTCATAAACACTCATGTGGGGATAGAGGGCGTAATTTTGAAACACCATTGCAATGTCTCGCGCTTTCGGGGGTAAATCATTAACTAAGCGATCGGCCACCCAAATATTACCCCCAGTCATCACCTCTAACCCTGCTATTAACCGCAGCAAGGTACTTTTACCACAACCAGAAGGTCCCACCAGCACCATAAACTCACCATCAGCGATGGTTAAATTAATGCGTCGCAGGACATTAATACTATTATCTGCACCTTCTTTTTCTGGTGATGACTGTTGTGTCGTCACACTTTCCCCCTTCCGGGGAGGGAAACTTTTATAAACGTTTTCTAATACAACTTGTGCCACAGTTCTCAGGTAATTGGTAATGGGTAATTGGTAATGGGTAATTGGTAATTGGTAATTGGTAATACAATTTTGGATTTTGGATTTTGGATTTTGGATTTTGGATTGTTTTTGTCAATTCCAATCTAAAATCTAAAATCTAAAATTTTCGTCACCAGTCCCCAGTCCCCAATCACCTTTACGCCAAGTGCATAAAAATCATTTTTAACAACTCAGCACGAGTAAAAGGTTTAGTTAAATAACCAGAAGCTCCTACCATTCTTGCTTTCACCTTATCAACAATTCCCTTACTACCGGTCACAAAAATAATGGGAATTTCCTTAAACATGGAATTATTGCGAATAATTCGGCATAACTCATAACCGTCAATTCCCGCCATATTCAGATCCAATAAAATCAAATCAGGTTTATGTCTAATAATAGACATCACTGCTTTAATGGGATCGTTAATTGTCACTACAGCAACATTTTCGTCTTGCAAACAACGGCTGATTTCTTTGAGAATGGTGGGACTATCATCTACAGAAATAATTTTGTAAGGCTTTTTAGCGGTTATGGTAGCAGCGGTTACATTTTCCCCATCAGTTGGTATGTTATTGGATATGGTTGATAGTCCAAGTTTTTCTTTTGGTAGAGCAGAAACTTGAACTAAAGATCCTGCTCCTGAAATAGTATCAGGTGAAATAGTATCAGGAATAATATATGGTGATGCTTCTACCTGAAATGATTTTCCATTAATTCTGAGTGTGCTGTATTTAGGAGCGAATGAAAAATCTTCCAAGATTTTAGGCAATTTATCAAATGGAGGGTCTGGTTCATGTAAAATAATCGAACCCTGAAGGATATGCGGGTATAAAGTTCGAGCCAGTTCCACTTCATCGAGATTCATAATTACTGCCAAATGACGTAGGCTAAAACCCTTCATCCAGGTAGTGATATTTTGCTGTAATTCTGGTAATTGTTTGTCATAAAATTTACTGTTAATCAACAGGTATGGACGCTGATAGGGAGAAGAGATTTGAGGAGCGAAAGACTGCAAATTTTGCAACCGATTTTTGCAGCGTTCCATAATACTATCAACATCAAGTTTGCAAATTTTCGGTAGGCTATTAACTGTTGCTGTTAATTCAAACGTGCCTTCTCTAATCAGCAAAAATGATTCGATTACCTCTTTTACTAACTCTTGAATCAGTAATACAGCTTGGTGAGAGAGCAAATGTTTTTCATTCACCAACCAATAAATAGCTTGATATTCTGGCGGTTGGTGGTGATAATTATTACCAATTTCATGGAACTGAGTTTGCCAATCAGGTTCAAACGTCATGCGTAATTGCACACGAATATCATTAGTCAGTAGAGGATTTTGCTGACTTAGACGACGTATATGCCGTTCCAGTCTATCAAAGGGTTCTACTGAATTAGTGGCATAGATAATTTTGCCCTGATCTAAGTAGATTGACCATAACACTGAATTGTTTAAAACTTGTAAACAAGTAGTGTCAGAAGAATTGCTTAACTGTCTTAATAAACGTTCAGGAGATAGTTTCGTAAATGTGCCAGTATTATTCATATTTTTACAGTTTTTAAAGAAAAATTGCTTTACTATTGATTGAGTCTGGAGCAATAATGAATTTCTGGATTAAGTGAAATATGTCTCAATACTGCTCGGTTAAGGAATGGGAATTAGTAAGTTGATTTGGGTCAAAGCTAAAGGGTTTTCTCCCGGAAATTTTTTTCATATTTCTCTATCAACCAACTAATTGATGATGAAACATCATAAATCTACCTCCAGCTATATCAATTACTCCTCCGTGAGTTACATAATAATACTAGACTGTCAAATATTTTCCTATTGTCCAGAAGAGTAAAACTTTTTGTTCTCATTATTACAGGGTACACATTTTTCCATTGCGGTAGTAACTATGTTTTCTGATGAGTTGATAATTAGCAAATTTTCTACATAAAATCTTTAAATTTTTATTTCTTAGAAATGTATATAGTGAATATTATATTCTTAATGATTTGGATATAAATGATAGATAGGATATCTACCCAAAAATAACGTTTGTCACCCTGATTAATTGGCTTTAACTAAAGTATATGGTGATTCAAATTTCCTGAAATAAAGAATTTTATCAGAATAATTTGCATAGATGAATTTCATGGATCTACCGCCAAATACCATACTTGTAGTCGTACTAGTCTGGGAGACTATATACTTTGAGGAAAGGAAAGTAACGCTTTGGACTATAACATAACACAAAAGGTTATGCTGGATACATTAAAACTAGATGAAATTGTAGAATTTGCAGAAAACCCAGAACCACGTTGTCCGTGCGTGCTATTGCTAGACACATCTGGATCTATGCAAGGAGAAAGGATTGAGGCTTTAAATCAAGGTCTACTGAGTTTTAAGGATGAGCTAGTAAAAAATTCATTAGCAGCTAGAAGGGTAGAAGTAGCAATTGTTACTTTTGATAGTCATGTTAATATCGTGCAGGACTTTGTAACCGCAGATCAATTCAACCCACCTATTCTAACAGCCCAAGGACTAACGACAATGGGGGCGGGAATTAATAAATCGTTAGAAATAATTCAAGAACGCAAATCTCAGTATCGTGCCAATGGCATTGCTTACTACCGTCCTTGGGTATTTATGATTACAGATGGTGAGCCACAAGGTGAGCTAGATGATGTTATAGAACAAGCAGTACAGAGGCTGCAAGGAGATGAAGCGAATAAACGAGTTGCCTTTTTTACTGTAGGAGTAGAAAATGCTAACATGAACCGTTTGAGTCAAATAGCTGTGCGTACTCCCTTGAAGCTTAAAGGCTTAAACTTTATTGAAATGTTTGTTTGGCTGTCAGCAAGTATGTCAGCGGTTTCCCATTCCAAAGTAGACGAGCAAGTAGCACTACCACCAATCGGTTGGGGGTCTGTTTAATAGTTATCAGTTATCAGTTAGCAGTTATAGCAACAACTCAGGTGGTAGTTCACGAACTGATAGCGCAGCATGGCGTAAGCCATTGACAAAACTAATATACAAGCAGACTTTCCACTCTGTCACCTGTCACCTGTCACCTGTCACCTATCACCTGTCACCTGCTATAGCTGTGAGAAAAAATTTATGAACACACCAAAACAGATTCCTCAATGGCGGATAGTAGCCGCTTCGGTATGTGGGACTAGCCACATTAAAAACCAGCAGTTATGTCAGGATGCTCACCATTGGCAGATATTGCCAAATAATGTCTTAGTGACAGCAGCAGCAGATGGGGCTGGTTCAGCAATTTTGGGAAAAGTGGGAGCGATGATTGCTGTAGAAACAGCAATAGAACATATCTCAAATTGCGAAATTACTCACAGCACCTTTACTGAGGATACTCTTTTGCGTAATTTGTTAACTGATGCCATGTTAGCTGCTAAAAAAGCAGTAGAAGATGAGGCAGTGGCCTGCAAACATCAGTCATCAGATTTAGCAACTACCTTAATTATTGCGATCGCCACACCAAAAGTTGCAGCAGTAGCCCAAATCGGTGATGGTTTAGCTGTAGCCAAGGATAGTACAGGTAACTTACAGGCGCTGACAATCCCTAACAGGGGTGAATACATTAACGAAACCACATTTTTGACTTCACCTGATGCCTTAACTACAACCCAGATAAAAATTTTGCGTCAGCACATAGTTAATATCGGCGTTCTCACTGATGGACTACAAATGCTGGCTTTGAATATGCTTGTTGGTGAACCCCACAAACCATTCTTTTTTCCTTTGTTTGACTTTGTAGCCAATGCTGAAGATAAGGTTGTTGCCAAAGAGCAACTAGTTAAATTTTTATGTTCTGAAAGAATTACTAATCGCACAGATGATGATTTGACTCTGATCATCGCAGCACTAAGCAATTCATAAACAATGTTTATTGGGTAGGGTTGATAGTCCAGACTGTCAGTTTCAGGTTCAGCGTTTTTTAAATTCCTCATTCCGTATTGACGACCGATTAGGTCGTCTGTACTTCAATCCCCAGTCGCTTTCCATAACCACTGTTAACAGTCATTTCACTATGCAGGTACTTCGTTCTCTTGGGCAGCAAGAAATTCTCAATCTCACGGTCAATTTGGGACGTGGGGGTGAAGCTTGTGTCTACGCCGTGCCATCAGATGAAAATTTAGTGGCCAAAATTTATCACAAGCCCATTCTGACCCATGCTCACAAACTTCAGGCCATGATTGCCAACCCCCCAGAAAATCCAACAGCTAATTTGGGGCATATTTCTATTGCTTGGCCACAGGAGTTGTTAGAAGCTGAGGATGGTAGTGGTAGTATCGTCGGCTTTTTAATGCCCCGGATTCGGGGGATGCGTCCGATCATGGACTTTTATCATCCGGGAACCCGTCGCCTAAATTGTCCTTTATTTAATTATCAGTATTTACTTAGGACTGCTCGTAATTTGGCCGCAGCTTTTGCAGCTTTACACGCGAGTCAGTATTGCATTGGTGATGTTAATGAGTCAAATATTTTAGTTAGTGATACTGCCTTAGTGACTTTGGTAGATACAGACTCATTTCAAGTTCGTGATCCAGCGCAAAATATTGTTTATCGTTGTGCAGTCGGTAAACCAGAGTATACCCCCCCAGAGCTACAGAATAAAACTTTTGCTGACTATGATCGGGAAATTTACCATGATTTATTTGGGTTAGGGGTGCTGATATTTCAATTATTAATGGAAGGTACTCACCCATTTTCAGGGATTTTTCAAGGTCAGTTTGATCCACCAACTTACGAAGTCCGAATCGTTGCTGGTCATTTTACTTATAGTCAAAACCAACAAGTTCCCTATTTGCCTACCCCCATAGCACCTGCTTGGGAAATGCTCGCTCCCGGTTTACGGGATTTGTTTGTGCGTTGTTTTGAGGATGGGCATCACAACCCTCACTTGCGTCCTACTGCTCAAACCTGGTTGTCAGTTTTAACCTCCGCGGAAGAGAGTCTTGTCACTTGTACTGCTAACCTTCAGCATCGCTACCATAATCATCTTGACAAGTGTCCTTGGTGTGAACGTGCGGCGCGTTTAGGTGGACGTGATCCTTTTCCATCACTGGAGGCGATCGCTTCTAAAGAACATCTTCAACCCCGCCGCCAATCTAGAAAGCGCCATACACAAAATAATCGTGTACGCAGACCAGTTATTTCCGCATCACCGCTACATCCTTGGCAACCATTATTTAGCCAAAACTTTTCTAGTTATCAACTTCTCAAGACTACTCAAAAGTCAAGGTTTTATACCATTATGTTTAGCCTGTTAGGTTTGGGTTTATTGGGGTATTTGGACTTAATGATTAAATTTACTCGTCCTTTTGTTTCCCAAAATCCTTACACTCAACAAAGCTTGATTTCTCGCCAAGATAATCATCGTCCTCAAGAGGAAAATCTTTCTTATTTAGATTACTATGAACGTGGTAATGCTGCTTATCAAAAACAAAACTATGAGCAAGCAATTGAAAATTTTACTCAAGCTATCAAAAAAAATCCTAATTTTTCTAAATTATATATCAATAGGGGTAATTCTCGCTACAATCTGAATGATTATGAAGGAGCATTGGCAGACTATAACCAAGCTATAAAAATTAATCCCCAGGAAGTCAAAGCATTTGTAAATCGTGGCAATGTCTACTATATGCTGGCCGAGTATAGTAATGATCCTGACCAAGAGTATCAGAAAGCTATCCAAAACTTTAATCAAGCTATCAATATTAATGAACGTGACACGGAAGCTTATATTAGACGGGGTATTGTTCGTTCTCAAATAGCTAAATATAGCAATGATTTTCAACAAGAATATCAAAAATCAATTGCTGATTTTACAGAGGCAATTCAACTGAATGCTTCCCAAGCAGAAGCTTATTTTCAGAGAGGTCTGGCTCGTTATCAATTTGCCCAATATAGCAGTAATTATGATCAAGAATACAATCAGGCGATCGCAGATTTTAATCAAGCATTAAATATTAATCCCCAGATGGCTAAAGTTTACCTCAAACGGGGAATGGTTTATTATGAATTAGCTCAATACGGGGAAAGTCAAGTTGAAGAAAATCATGCACAAGCCATTGAAGATTTAGAAAAATCTGCTCAAATTTACCTGGAACAAGAGGACATGGATAACTATCAGCAAGCCCTGAGTAACATTTGCGTAATGGTAGCTAAAAAATGTGATGCTTTATTCCAAAGCTCAATTATTTTTGACCCAATTGATCGCTAAAATTTTCTTCCAAAATAAGAGATTTTTACTCCTGACTCCTAACTCCTGTAGGGGTTTAAGTAGCTAATCAGAAAAACACCAAATTATGTAAACAAAGATTAATAAGCTTCAAATCTTCTTCCCTCCTACCTACTTAGCACTGCTAAACCCCTACAGACTCCTGACTTTTGTGATACTAGCATTTTTTTGTTTCTTCAGAAGAAATCATACTTCTGGAGGTAGGCAATGTTTGATGCTAGTTATTTTATATTAGTTGATTTTTGTGATTGTATAAAACTAAAATTTTCTTACTGTAATTCATGATTTTTTTACATATAAATTGTTTTAAATTTACTTTTTCTTCATAATTATTCAGCATTTTACAGTTAAATTAATTCTAGATTCTTTCTAGGGAAAAAATATAAAAATTCGTAAGGATTCAAATTCCAGAACCAGAATTGTAGATGTGTTGCGGCTAATACGCTCAAAATCATGAATCTTGAATTCTTACAGAAGTTCATTGTTTCTCTATTTCCTGTGCATCCTCTTCATCCCGAAATCAAATCATCACCTATTGGCAAATTTTTGAGGTAAATTGCATGAAAGCAGTAATTTTGGCTGGGGGTCTTGGTACACGCCTCAGTGAAGAAACCAGTATCAGACCTAAGCCAATGGTTGAGATTGGAGGTAAGCCGATTCTTTGGCATATCATGAAGATATATTCGGCTCATGGTATTAATGACTTTATCATTTGTTGCGGATACAAAGGTTACATCATCAAGGAATATTTTGCTAACTATTTCTTACATATGTCCGATGTAACTTTTGACATGAGATTTAACCAGATGAGTATTCATTCTGGATATGCTGAACCTTGGCGTGTTACCTTGGTCAATACAGGTGATAATACCATGACTGGTGGACGTTTAAGAAAAGTGAGAGAACACATTGGTAATGACACTTTTTGCTTTACCTATGGTGATGGTGTCAGTGATATAAATATCACCGAATTAATCAAATTTCATAAAGAACAAAAAAGTTTAGCTACACTGAGTGCAGTCCAACCAGCAGGACGTTTTGGAGCAATTTCTTTAGGACAAGAACAAACTAAAATTACCAGTTTTAAAGAAAAACCAGAAGGTGATGGCGCTTGGATAAACGGTGGTTATTTTGTTCTTGAACCAGAAGTAATTAATTTTATTGCTGATGACTCCACAGTTTGGGAGAAAGAACCATTAGAAAAGTTAGCAGAAATGGAACAATTATCAGCTTTCAAACATGATGGCTTTTGGCAACCAATGGATACTTTAAGAGATAAACAATATTTAGAGGAGCTATGGAAAAGTGGTAAAGCTCCTTGGAAAGTTTGGGAATAGTAAGTTGGGATTTTAGATTTTGGATTTTGGATTTTGGATTTTAGATTGAGGAACAATTCATTATGTATGATTTTGCCATTATTGGCGGTGGAATAGTGGGACTATCTACAGCGATGGCTTTAGGTTCACGCTATCCTGATGCCCGGATTTTAGTATTAGAAAAAGAAAGCCAATGGGCATTTCACCAAACCGGTAATAATAGCGGTGTAATCCATTCAGGAGTTTACTACAAACCAGGTAGTTTTAAAGCGAAATTTTGCCGTGACGGTAGTCGCTCAATGGTAGAATTTTGTCAAAAACATAATATTGATCATGACATTTGTGGTAAGGTAATTGTTGCCACTGATGATACAGAATTACCGGGTCTGGAAAAACTTTACCAAAGAGGTTTAGAAAACGGTATAGAAGTCAAAAGGATTAGTCCTGAAGAAGTCAGAGAAATTGAACCTCATGTCAGTTGTGTAGGTGCAATTAGAGTATTTTCTACAGGAATTGTTAATTACAAACAAGTTTGTTTAAAATACGCTGAACTGATAAACAATCAAGGGGGAGATTTACGCCTCAATACCAAAGTTATGGAAATCTCCCGGAGTGGTACAAATCATATATTAGAAACTAATCAGGGGAGTTTTGAAACAAAATTTGTGATTAATTGTGCCGGATTACATAGCGATCGCATTGCAAAATTAGGTAAAGCTAACCCTGAAGCTAAAATCGTTCCCTTCCGGGGCGAATATTACGAACTCACCCCCGAAAAACGCTATTTGGTCAAAACTCTCATTTATCCAGTTCCTAACCCAGAATTTCCCTTTTTAGGTGTGCATTTTACCCGCATGATTGATAACAGTGTTCATGCTGGTCCCAATGCAGTTTTAAGTTTAAAAAGAGAAGGTTACAAAAAAACCGATTTTGACTTAAAAGACTTTGCAGAAGTAATCACCTATCCTGGTTTTTGGAAACTAGCAGCAAAACACGCAGATGAAGGAATTAAAGAAATAATTCGCTCCTTTAGTAAAGCTGCTTTTGTGAGAAGTTTACAAAAACTCATTCCCGAAGTGCAAGCAGAAGATTTAGTCCCTACCCATGCAGGAGTTCGCGCTCAAGCATTAATGAACAATGGTTCTTTAGTTGATGATTTTTTAATCATTCAAGGTGAAAACTCTGTTCATGTTTGCAACGCTCCCTCACCCGCAGCTACATCTTCTTTAGAAATTGGTAAAGCAGTAGTTAACCAAATTCCAGAACAAGCTCATTTAAAAAGCTTAGTTGCTTAAAATCCAGATCAGGATTTTTGGAAAAATCATCTCAATTAACCCGCATTTTAGATTAACTTCTAGATTAACTTCTAGATTAGCTTCTAGATTAAATTGCGGTTAATTATTCATGCTCTAAATTCAGCAGAAAAAACATAATTTCACACCTGGAAAAATTTAAAAGCCATGAAAATATTAGTCACAGGAACAGAAGGATATTTAGGTTCTTTATTACCTCCCTTATTAACAGCAAAAGGTCATGAAGTTATCGGAGTAGACACAGGTTTTTATAAAGTAGGTTGGCTATATAACGGAACTGAAATCACAGCTAAAACCCTCAACAAAGATATTCGTAATATTGCACCTGAAGATTTAGAAGGTGTAGAAGCAATTGTTCATATGGCGGAACTTTCTAACGATCCCACCGGACAATTAGCACCTCATATTACTTATGAAATTAATCATTTAGGTTCTGTAAGATTAGCTAACTTAGCGAAAACAATGGGAGTGCGTCGCTTTGTTTATATGTCTTCTTGCAGCGTTTACGGTGTAGCTAGTGAAGGAGATGTAACCGAAGAATCACCTGTAAATCCTCAAACAGCTTACGCTGAATGTAAAACATTAGTAGAAAGAGATATTAAACCATTAGCCGATGATGATTTCTCTCCTACCTTCATGCGAAATGCTACCGCTTTTGGTGCTTCTCCCAGAATGCGATTTGATATTGTTTTAAATAATTTGTCTGGTTTAGCTTGGACAACAAAAGAAATTAAAATGACCAGCGATGGTACACCTTGGCGGCCATTAGTTCATGCTTTAGATATTTGTAAAGCCATTGTTTGTGCCTTAGAAGCACCCAGAGATATTGTTCACAATCAAGTTTTTAATGTGGGAGATACACAAAATAATTATCGGGTGAAAGAAATTGCCGAAATTATTGCCGAAACTTTCCCTGGTTGTAAATTAACCTTTGGTCAAAATGGTTCAGATAACCGTAGTTATCGCGTATCTTTTGAAAAGATAAACACAATTTTACCAGGATTTAAATGTGATTGGAATGCTCAAAAAGGCGCTCAACAGTTATTTGATTTATTCCGGCAAATAGACATGACTGAAGATACTTTTTTGTTTAGAGGGTTTACCAGATTAAAGCAATTAGAGTATTTAATTCGTACTCAACAAATTGATCATGATTTTTTCTGGACTACTAAATAAACTAGGCATTTATTAAGAATCAACTTAAATTTCCGAATCAATATTTTTGGTTCGGAATTTTATAAGCATTTACCATCTGTGCTATCAATAATAAACTGGGATTTTAGGATAAATATTCCACCATGAACAAATTACTGACTATTGCTATTCCCACTTATAATCGTGCAGATTTACTAGATAAGCAACTAGAGTGGTTATCTCAAGCTATTAAAGGTTATGAATCTGAGTGTGAGATATTTGTTTCTGATAATTGTTCTAGTGATCACACTCAGGAAATTATCCAAAAATGGCAAGAAAATATCAAAAATGTTAATTTTAAATCTAATAGACATATTGAGAATTTGGGCGTAATGAAAAATATCATGTATTGCCTCAGTTCTGCAACAACTAAATATGTTTGGACAATTGGCGATGATGATCCAATTCAAGATAGAGCAATTGGTTATGTGCTAGATAAACTCAAAAAACATCAAGAATTATCATTATTATTTCTCAATTTTTCTGGCAGAAATAAAATTACTGGTGAAGCAGTACATCCACCGACAATAGTTGGTAATCGTTGGTTTGATGTTGATAATGAAGATGGTACAGGAGATGGTAAAACGATATTTGAATATTGTTTTACTAAAAGTGTAGGAGCAGTTATTTTTTTGTCATCCTCAATTTACAGAACTGACTTAGTAAAACGCGCTCTGCAAATTTGGCCAAATGCTATTAATAATTGGATATCTTTAGCATATTTAGCTGGTTATTGTGCTGCTAATGGCAAAGTAATAGTTAGTAAAGAGACTTATTTAGAATGTATTGTTGGTGTCAGTTATTGGCAAAAAGAACCAAAATCTGCGCTGTTAATGCAGTATAAACATATTCCCGAAGTGGTTTTCAAGCTACACGAAAATGGATATTCTAAACGATTCTATGCCCAAATGATGGTACAGAACTTTCAACAAGTTAATTTAAAAGTCTTCTTGGGTGCTTTGAGAAGATGGCCAATTTCTGCTATTCAAACAGTTGTTCCTTTTTTAGCTGTAGTCAGTATTTCTGCTGTAGAAGTTATGGCTGCTCCTGAAGCAAAAATTGCTGAATGTCATCATCAAACATCAAGTCAAATTGTGCGCCGCAATAAAGAATAAATCAGGAAAATGAAGATACTAGAAACTCTTAAAAACAAAATAAATACGCTCACCTCTGAGTTAAATTATCGAGTAGCATTAGCTAAACATAAGCACAATTTATCTGTGTTATCTTCTGGGGATCAATTAATTGCCCAAACCCTAAAAAGAGAAGGTGTTTATATTACGTCTTTGGAGGATTTAGGATTACCATCAACTGCACAAATGTTAGAGAGTGCTAACTATTATGCAGCAACCATAAAAAGTCCTAGAAGTGTACAATCAGGGTATAGTTTACCCCAAATTTATACAGTTACAGACTTACCAGAATTTTTTACCTGGGGCATTGAAAAACGGTTGCAAAATATCATCGAAAACTATATAGGTTTACCTATAGCTTTTCATGGTGTTCATGTCAGAAAAGATTTTCCCAATGAAGAGCAATCACAAACATTACTGTGGCATAAAGATTCAGAAGATCGCCGGATGATGAAAGTCATTATCTATTTACATGATGTGACTGAAAAACATGGTGCTTTTGAATATATACCCATGCCCAAAAATCCTAGAGAATTTTTCAATTATTATCGTGTTGATTACGACCTTTGGAAGTCTAATTTTTTAGGAATTAATGATCAACAAATGATGAATATTATTCCTAAAAAAGAATGGAAATATTGTACAGGGAAAGCGGGAACTGTGATTTTTGTAGATCCCAGAAATGTTTTACATCATGGTACTGTCAGAAGCGAGGAACGTTCAACGGTGTTTTTTGTATACACTGCTAACCCACCAAAACATCCAGAACTTTGTAATCAATACCATGATGATACTTTCATCAAACCCAATAAGCAATTTATCCCTGAAGCTGTGGAAAAAGGTTAGTAAATTATATTGGTGATTGGTGATTGGGTAATCAATTTTATGTTTTCCAATTACCCATTACCAATTACCCATTACCAATTACCCATTACCAATTACCCATTACCTTTTTGAAAAACTATGATTTTTACAGAAACAAATCTTCCTGGAGCATTCATTATTGACTTAGAAGAAAAACCAGATCATCGTGGTTTTTTTGCTCGGACTTTCTGCGCTCAAGAATTTGCTGAACATGGTTTAAAGCCAACTGTTGCCCAATGTAATCTTTCTTTTAATCATAAAAAAGGCACATTGCGAGGAATGCACTATCAAATTGCACCCGCAACTGAAACAAAATTAATTCGTTGTACTCAGGGGGCAATTTATGATGTAATTGTGGATATGCGTCCTGAATCTCCAACATATCTGTCGCATATTGGTGTGGAACTGAGTGCAGAAAATCGCCGCGCTTTATATGTACCAGAAATGTTTGCTCATGGCTATCAAGCTTTAACAGATGGGGCTGAAGTTGTTTATCAAGTGGGTGAATTTTACACCCCTGGTTATGAGCGTGGTTTGCTTTTTGATGATCCACTTTTAGGAATTTCTTGGCCTTTGGCTGTCACTGAAATATCTGAAAAAGATCGCAATTGGTCTTTACTAGAATCTATTTTAATAGGAGTTTAAAATGATTATTGTTGATAAAGCTTTACAAGCTCGTGCTGAATTAGGAAACCCTGTAAAAGTAGCAATGATTGGTGCTGGTTTTATGGGTCGGGGAATTGCCAATCAAATTATTAATTCCGTTCCCGGAATGGAATTAGTTGCGATTGCAAACCGACACATTGAGACAGCAAAAAGAGCTTATTTAGAAGCAGGAATTGAGAATTTTCAAACTGTTTCTAGTGTAGTAGATTTAGAAGAGGCGATCGCTCAAGGTGGATATGCAGTAACAGAAGATGCAATGTTACTGTGTGCAGCAGAAGGAATAGATGCAATTATTGAAGTTACAGGAACAATTGAATATGCTGCTCATTTAGTCATGAGAGCGATCGCCCATCAAAAGCATATCATTTTAATGAATGCAGAATTAGATGGAACAATTGGACTAATTCTCAAAGTTCATGCTGACCGCGCTGGAGTGATTTTAACAGCTTGTGATGGTGATCAACCAGGGGTAGAAATGAACCTCTACCGCTTTGTGAAAAGCATCGGTTTAACACCCTTATTGTGTGGCAATATTAAAGGTTTACAAGACCCCTATCGTAACCCTACAACTCAAGCCGGTTTTGCTCAACGTTGGGGACAAAATCCCGCAATGGTGACAAGTTTTGCAGACGGTACAAAAATTTCCTTTGAACAAGCAATTGTTGCTAACGGCACAGGAATGAAAGTCGCAAAACGGGGAATGTTAGGCTATGAATACACAGGTCATGTTGATGAAATGACCAAAATGTATGACATAGATAAACTCAAAGAATTAGGCGGTATTGTTGACTATGTAGTAGGAACAAAACCCAGTCCTGGAGTATTTGTTTTTGCTACCCATGAAGACCCCAAACAAAGACATTATCTCAATCTTTATAAATTAGGTGAAGGACCCCTTTATAGTTTCTATACTCCCTATCACCTTTGCCATTTTGAAGTACCCCTTTCTGTCGCCCGTGCAGTATTATTTCATGATGCTGTATTAGCTCCCATAGCAGGTCCAGTAGTAGATGTTGTTGCTACTGCCAAAATTGATTTAAAAGCTGGAGAAACATTAGATGGCATTGGTTATTATATGACCTATGGACAATGTGAAAATTCAGAAATTGTGCAGCGAGAAAATTTACTACCAATGGGGATAGCAGAAGGATGTCGCTTAAAGCGTGATATTGAGAAAGATCAAGTCCTCACTTATGATGATGTAGAACTTCCAGAAGGTAGACTTTGTGACAGATTACGTGCTGAACAAACAGCTTATTTTGGTCCTGCGAAAACTTTAGCAGGTGTCAAATAAAGTAAAAAATTAACCACAAAACGTAAGCATTCAGCAGTCAGTGAGAAAGAAGAAAATCATCAATAACAACTGATTACTGATAGCTGAATACTTAGATCAAAACTGAAATTTAGCCCCCTTGTGTTGGGGGCTGAAAATTTTTTATCACTGAGATTTGAACAAATTGATCTTTTTGTTCAAAACGAGCAAATCAACGAGACTTGACCTGGTATTCTGTTACAACTTCCAGTTTGATCGGAAAAATTAAAATTTTTATTAACAAGTATCTACCTAGTTAAAAAACACCAAAGGCGAAATATCAACATATCTATAGAGTAGATTTTTCGTGGTTTGCCAATGGTATTGTCAAATCCCTTTGGTTGTACTAATTACTAACACTATAAATGCCTGATTAAGTAATGTAATTGAATGTACAAACCTTGTGGGTTTTGCCATTCATCAAATTAGCAGTGCGATAGCTAGACTAACCAAAGCTATCAGACACTTGCTACACTGACGTTGCAGCTTGTAACTACCTAAGGACGGGTTTAGTACAGACATAATACTGCTATAAACATAGAGATTATTAACATCTGTACACCCTGATGCAACATCCAATAATTTAGTCAAATAGTCAACACTTTCGTATAAGGCATCATCCATGAAAATAGCTCTAGTCCATGATTACTTAACCCAGCGCGGTGGGGCAGAGCGAGTGTTTGAATTGCTTTGTAAACGCTACCCCGAAGCCGACATTTTCACATCCTTGTATGATCCTCAAAAAACAATTGATCTGGGTGAACGTTTAGTTAAAACAACTTTCTTACAAAATATTCCCGGTGCTGCCAAGTATTTTCGTGTGATGGCTCCTCTTTACTTTCCTGCCTTTCGAGCCTTAAATTTAGAAGACTACGATTTAATTATCAGTAGTAGTACAAGTTTTGCCAAAGCAGTGCGTAAAAAACCACAGGCAAAGCACATTTGTTTCTGTCATAATGTCACTCGTTTCCTATGGGATACAGAAACTTATTTAAGGGAGTATGGAGACTATCGCTATTTTGCCCCCTTAATTGAAAAAATATTTGCAATGATGAGAAATGTAGACTTGAAATATTCTCAAGAACCAGACCTCTACATTGCTAATTCCAGCGTTGTTGCCCGTCGCATTCAGAAAATTTACGGCAAACAAGCAATTGTGATTAACTATCCAATTGATACAAATCAGTTTGTTTTTTCTAATACTAAGGATGAATACTACTTGGCATCGGCGCGGATGATAAGTTATAAACGTCTTGATATAATAGTCGAGGCTTTTAATTGGTTAGGGTGGAATTTATTAATATCAGGTGACGGACCCGAACTAGAAAGGTTAAAATCGAAAGCATTAGGCAATATTGAATTTTTAGGTCACGTTACTGATAGCAAACGTAAAGACTTATTTTCTAGTGCTAAGTCGATTATTGTTGCAGCTTTAGAAGACTATGGATTAGTTCCAGTAGAAGCAAATGCTAGTGGAACTCCAGTGATTGCCTATGGAGCCGGTGGGGTATTAGATACTCAGATACCTGGTAAAACTGGAGTTTTTTTTAAGAGACAAACACCTGATTCTCTACAAGCCGCATTATTAGAAGCTAGAGGCATATCTTGGAATTACGAAAATATTCGTAATCATGCCGTAAACAATTTTTCAGAACAAGCATTCTTCTCTAAAGTTGAGGATATTCTTGTTCAATTTGCTGGTGTGCATCACTCATTTATTTAACTGGTTAGCTTCACCCTTAAACAATGGAAAATTAACAATAGACAATTGACAATTACCTCTGGAGCAAATGAAAAAACTGTCAATTGTCAATTATCAATTATCAATTGATAAAGGGTAGCAAACTAAGCATAGCGTCTCCCACAGAAGGATAATAAAAGTGGTTCAAACTAGTCTAAATCCCCAGATCACTCCAGTAGCAGATCAAGAACCAGGTTATGGACAAATGTTTGCTGTTTTGCTCAGGAGAATGCCCTGGGTTGTGTTAGTATTTCTGAGTTCTACGGCACTGGCAGGAATCATAACTTTAAAGACCAAGCCCACCTTCCAAAGCACAATGCAACTGTTAGTAGAACCTAACTATCAAGGCAAAAAAGAAGGAGTAGACCCAGTAGAACGTCAGTTTACAGATACTAACGTTGTGGTTGATACTGCGACACAATTGAATTTGATGCGGAGTTCTGGACTAATCCAAAAAGCAGTTGATAAACTCAAGTCTGAATATCCAAATATCACAGTAGAGGAAGTTAAAAAATCCTTAGTCTTAACTCAAATCAAAACTCCAGAAGATAATATCGCTACTAAAATTTTTCAAGTTGACTATAGTGATGGTGATCCAGAAAAAACGCAAAAAGTGCTAACTGCCATTCGGCAAGTTTATGTTGAATATAACAAACAACAGCAGGATATACGTTTAAAAAGAGGTCTGCAAGTTATTAGAGAGCAGTTGCGAAAAGCTAATGATGAGGTGAACGCATCGGAAGCCAATTTGCAACGATTTCGGAGAAACCAGAATTTAATTAATCCAGAATTGCAGGCCAAAGCAATTGAAGAATCCTTAAATAATATTCAGAAAGAGCGACAAATAACTCGTTCTCAATATGAAGAAGCTGTGGCCAAGCAGAGGTCTTTGCAGGAACAGTTGAATCGTTCTCCTCAGAATGCCTTGGTTTCCTCCCGTCTCAGTCAGTCTACACGTTATCAAGGCTTACTCAACGAAATCCAAAAAACAGAACTAGCTTTAGCACAGGAACGCTTACGTTTTACCGATGATACTCCCGGTGTGCAGAAGCTCCAAGAACAATTGAACAGTCAAAAAGAACTTTTGCAAAAAGAAGTTAGTAGAACTTTAGGTAGACAGTCTAGCAGTGCATTCAGTTTTGGAGACAATCTGCTAGAACAAGGCCAACTGGGAGAAATTGACCTTAACCTCACAGGTGAATTAGTAGAAACTCAAACCAATATAGTTTCTTTAAGCGCCCGTGATCAAACTTTGGCAGAAAAAGAGAAAGAACTAAGAGCGCAACTAAAAAGGTTTCCTTCTCTCTTAGCTTATTACAATCGCATACTTCCCCAATTAGAATTTAGTCGGGAAAGAATGGAACAATTGTTGAGGGCAGAACAACAATTGCGCCAAGAACTTGCCAAAGGTGGCTTTAATTGGGAAGTGGTGGAAGAACCACAAAGAGGCATACAATTAGGACCAAATCTCAAACAAAATCTTTTGTTGGGCGCAGTAGTGGGATTTATTTTAGGGGGTGTTGCAGCCTTTATTCGAGAAGCATCGGATGATTCTGTACACACTACTGCTGAATTAGAAAAACAAGTTGCTCTACCTTTATTGGGAACAACTCCCAAATTGCCACCAGCTAAACCGAAAGAATCTATTATCAAATTGCCTTTTGGTAAACCTGAAGTTCTTGCCCCTTGGACAATTCAAGTCTTACAATCTCCACCACGTTGGGAATCACTAGACTTGATTTATAAAAATATCGAACTTCTCCACAATGTCTCTGAATTAAAATCTTTGATGGTGACATCAGCATTGCCAGATGAAGGTAAGTCAGCTTTCACTTTAGGTTTAGCTATGAGTGCGGCTAGGTTACACAAAAAGGTGCTTTTAATTGATGCTAACTTACGAGATCCTAGCTTGCACAAACAGTTGAATCTTCCTAATGAACAAGGGTTGTCAACTTTATTAGCCAGTGATGTTCCCCTTCCCCATAACATCGGAATTTCATACTCAGGTTCATCTTATATCGACATTTTAACTGCTGGTCCTATACCTGTAGATCCGGCTCATCTTTTAAGTTCTCCACGCATGATGGAACTGATGGCTGCATTTGAAGAAAACTATGATTTGGTACTCATAGATGCTCCTTCAGTTATCGGTATGGTAGATGCGATTATCACAGCCTCATCTTGTCGGAGTGTGGTTATGGTAGCCAGCATTGGTAGAGTGACACGCAACCATTTAGCCCAAGCTACAGCAATGTTGAGCAAGTTAAATCTGATTGGGGTTGTGGCTAATGGAGTATCTAATTCTGATAGCACTTATGTTCCTTATGTCAAACAACAACAATTAGTGCTAAAAGAATTTGTGGAAAAATAGCTCAATGATTTCCACGGTTCCATTTTGTGGCAACAATACTTTCTTTGTGAGTAAGTATTCAGCTATCAGTAATCAGTAAATGGCTATGCCACGCTACGCTAACAGCTTTCAGATGTAAGTAGAGTGGTTGTTAATAAAATCATAATTTTACTAGATTACCAGGCTTTGAGTAGATAAATTCACAGGCTGAAATTTGTGTTTTTGTGAGTTTTGCTGATAGCTGATAGCTGACGGCTGAATGCTTACCTTTGTGAATATTCGACTCAAAATTTGGCTTGGTAAATATGAAAAAGGTTATGGGTAAGGAAATTAATCCTTTTACCCTTTCCTTTTTTTTATCATGAAAAGACAAGAATTGAGAGTTGAGGGTTTTTCCCAAAATACCAAAAATAATTTTGTAATTATCGTCAAATAAAAAGTGTATAGATCCCCGACTTCTTTAAGAAGTCGGGGATCTGAATCTGAGTTTATTTTCGTTTGAGCTACTTGTAATTATATTTCTAATCCAATTAGGAAGATTTAAAATTACAAAATTTATGTATGATGTTTAACACGAAAAATTTTTGATTCATCATAGCTTAACATTATGTGCGAAAAAACCTATCTATTTAAAGAGTCAATAAAGAATTGATTTAATCATTAGTTGATTCTTTTTTTTATTATATTCTAGAAATTGAGGACAACAATTCACAAGGCTAAAATTAGAGGATTCCTGTGATAGCTACAACATTATTAAGTAGCTTCAACTAAATTAATTTAGCGAGCGTTATTCAAGGTAATTCCACTCTACATATACCTAGAGGAAATCCCAAGTTTCCTAAATCTCCATTTATCTTAATTGCTGTTGCTTAACTGTTTTTATTGCTTTCTGTGTAAGGATTCAGGGAACAAGGAACAGGGAAGATAAAAGAAAAATGTCCTTCATCCTTCATTCTGAACTCCTGAACTTCTGAACTTCTGAACTCCTGAACTCCTGAACTTCTGAATTATTACCTTTTTGTACATCTTCATATCTACAGAATTGCACAAAGGTTAACTCATATTTTCAGGTCAGTAATTGGCTACTGTACAAACGCAAATACCTATGATAACTTCAATTGTTCCTAGTTTACAAGAACACAGCACCATATCACAGTCGTCCCCAAAAAATTATCAATTACAATACTGCACACTTCAGTGGCGTATGGGTCAGCTATTGGTGAAGTCTTCTGTGAATTTACAACAACCATATTTACCTGCTCTAGATAACGAACAATTATTAGTAGAGTGTTTAAAACATTCTCCTGTTAATTTAGTAACCATAGATCCACAACTAGGTAATGCTGCATTAAAATTTTGGGCAAATGCTTGTAAAAAAGCTCAAAAACCAATATATATAAGCCCATCATCTATGAACCAATTCACAAAACAAAGTTATCAATTATTCAGGGTAATCCAAAGAATAACTGATTGGCTTTTGGCGTTAATTTTGTTGCTATTGGTTAGTCCTTTAATGCTGGGATTAACTATACTGTTGTGGTTACAATCCCCAGAATTTATTTTTTCTTATGAGTGGCAGATTGGTGAGCGGGGTAAACTATTTCAATCGCTCAAGTTTTGTACAAGGGGAAAACAGAACATCTCGTTTTTAGGGGTTTTAATGCGTAAATATGGTCTGGATAATTTACCTAAGTTATTCAATGTACTGCGTGGGGATATGAGTTTGATTGGCTCTCGTTGCTGGGCTTTAACAGATGCAGTCCACCTGAGTTTAGAAAATGCAGAACAACTAAATCAGCTATCAGTCATTACTAATAGATGCTGAGTACATAATCAAGACTATATTCCTGTGAATTTGGATGTGGAAACACTGTGATTTGCCTATAGGATTTGCAGTTTCAGGGACATAATTATTAGCTGTGAGTGCGGTAGATTTTGATTGAAATTACCGCACTGAAGCTAGAGTCAAAATTGGTTGCATCGTACTTATCGGAGACAGGTAAATTAAGAGCAATACTGCTAGATAATATCAATGAAATCTCATTTTTTTAATCCGCTTCGGTATTTTCTGAAAACTACTAAATTCTGGCAGGAAAATCATTTAATTTTACGAGAGTTTAAACACTTTCGTAAGGTGACTATACTTGCCTTAGTCTTTACATTTTTAGCAGCAACTTTTGAAGGTATAAGTATTGGCTTCTTACTCTCATTTTTGCAAAATTTAACTAATCCTAATGCTGCACCCATTCAAATAGGAATAGATTGGTTTGACCAGTGGATCTTAGGAGTTAATACCTCAGCAATTAGCAGATTATATCGTGTATCTTGTCTGATTTTGTTGAGTACGTGGATGCGTGCTGCTTTTAACTATTTCTCTCAAATATACACTGAATTTTGTCAATTATATCTTGGAGACAGGTTAAGAAAACAAATTTTTGAACAGTTGCAATCTTTGTCTCTGAGTTACTTTAGTACCACTCGTTCTGGGGAAATAGTGAACACCATTACCACAGAAATTGAGAAGATTAAACAGGGTTTTAGTGGTGGAGCATTTTTATTTACTAGAGGTTTGACAGTTGTTGTCTACTTCATTACAATGCTTTTACTTTCATGGCAGCTAACCCTAATTGCCATATTATTATTTACTCTGTTAGCTGTTGGGTTATCAAATCTCAATGCTAGAGTGCGAGAATCCAGTTTTGGTACTTCAGTTGCGAATGGTAATTTTACATCAATAGCCATAGAATTTATTAATGGTATTCGCACGGTTCATGCTTCTGGTACTCAGGAATTAGAGCGTCAGCGTTACTACAAAGCTAGTAATCAAATAGTCAGCAGTTCAACTAAAGTTATTCTGATTTGGACATTAGTAAAACCCATTGCCGAAAGTGCAGCTACCACTGTGCTGATAGGTATGATTATTTTGGCTTTTAGTAGCTTTGTGGTGAATGGAACTTTACAAGTTAGTTCTTTGTTGACATTTTTCTTTGTACTGTTTCGTCTTGTACCGTTCATTCAAGATATTAATGGCACAAGAGCTTTTCTTAGCACTCTCCAAGGTTCGGCCGACAATATTAAAAACTTGTTGAAACGAGAGGATAAAACCTACTTTGAAAACGGGACAATTCAATTTACAGGTTTGAAAAGATCAATTGATTTAGTATCTGTAAATTTTGGCTATAGTCAAAATCAACAAGTGCTGCATGATATTACCTTAACAATTGAAAAAGGTAAAATGACAGCGTTAGTGGGTGCTTCTGGTGCTGGTAAAACCACAGTTGCCGATTTAATTCCTCGCTTTTATGATCCTACCGATGGCTATATTTACGTTGATGAAATTGATGTGCGGCAATTTGAAATTAACTCTCTACGTCGCAAGATAGCTGTTGTTAGCCAGGATACTTTTATTTTCAATACTTCTGTGTGGAATAATATTGCTTACGGTACACCAGAAGCAACAGAGACAAAAATTCGAGAAGCTGCGCGACTGGCAAATGCAGAAGAATTTATTTTAGAAATGCCAGAAGGGTTTGATACAGAATTGGGAGATAGAGGTGTACGGTTATCTGGTGGACAAAGACAGCGACTTGCTATTGCTCGTGCATTGTTACGTAATCCAGAAATTTTGATTTTGGATGAAGCTACAAGTGCTTTAGATTCTGTATCTGAAAGATTAATTCAGGATTCATTAGAAAAGCTTTCTGTGGGTAGAACTGTAATTGCGATCGCTCACCGTCTTTCTACTATTGCTAAAGCCGATAAAGTTGTAGTTTTAGAACAGGGAAGAATTGTTGAACAAGGTCAATATCAGGAACTTTTAGAACAAAAAGGTAAGCTTTGGCAATATCACCAAATGCAGTATCAAATGGCTGCTAGTGAGAAAATTTAGCAAATTTGATCTTTTTTTCTATTCATTCATTGACACAAAGAATTAAGTTATCAAAACCTAGTGCAAGACTACTTAAAAATTTTCAATGCTGTTTGCTCAACCTCAACTTTTAATTATCCATTATGAAAATCACACTTACTTGTAATACAAGTTTAGGCACTGGTGGACAAGGTGTTTGTTTAGAGAATGCTGCATTAGGTTTAAATAAACTAGGAGATTTAACTATATTTTGTAGTGGCTTAACAGTGCCAAAAACCGATTTCACTGTATATCCTGTAGGTAATTCTCCTTGGAGTAAAAGATTATTAAGTACCCCCATTTTGCGTCGTCGTAATGATTGGGCTGTATTGCTAAGTGACTTATATTTTGATCAACAGGTAAGTAAAAAATTAAAATCATACCCCTGTGATTTAATTATGGGAGTAGCTGGACAAACTAACTTAGCATTTAAAGCAGCTAAAGCTCAAGGTGCAAAAGCTTGGTTATATTGTTTAAATAATTATCTGCCTTTTATGCAGCAGCAAATTCAGCAAGAATTAGATTTTTTATCTGATCCTACTGTAGCAACCATGAATCCTCAAATGCTCAAGAGATTTGCTGAAGAATGTCAGCAAGCAGATTTAATTATCGTTTTATCTGAAGTTGCTAAACAAACATTTATTCAAGCCGGATTCGCACCAGAAAAAATTAAGGTTCTCACTCCTTTTGTTGACACTCAAAGATTTCATCAAACTGTGAAAAATGATCAAGTTTTTCGAGTGCTTTATGTAGGAACTATTGAACCCAGAAAAGGATTGCCTTATTTAGTTCAGGCTTTTTTACAAGCTGATATCCCCAACTCAGAATTATTGATTGTTGGTGGTGCTTCTACTCGTGGAT
This sequence comes from Sphaerospermopsis torques-reginae ITEP-024, assembly GCF_019598945.1. NCBI lineage: Bacteria > Bacillati > Cyanobacteriota > Cyanophyceae > Nostocales > Aphanizomenonaceae > Sphaerospermopsis > Sphaerospermopsis torques-reginae. Next base: position 2,308,633 of record NZ_CP080598.1, read on the forward strand.
TAAGACAATTTATGACAGAAGTATTAAACAAACATAGCAATATTAAACAAGAATTTTGGAATTTTAGTCAAGATGATCCTACTGAAGTTTTTGGTAAATCTTCGGTTCTGGTTTTACCTTCTGTAGAAGATGGTTTTGGTTTGGTTGCACTAGAAGCAATGGCTTGTGGATTACCTGCAATTGTAACTTCTAATTGTGGTGCAGCGGATGTGGTAAATCATGGCATAAATGGCTTTATTTCTCCTCCTAGAGATGTACAAACTATGGCTAATCAATTGAGATTTTTAGCAGAAAATGAATCCATCAGAAGAGAAATGGGAAAAGTTGCGAGAATACATTCACAACAATATAATCAGGCACTTTATCAACATCAATTAAAGGAAATATTTTTAGAAAAAGATTTAATTACACCAATTTTCAACTAAAAATTTCAATGAAAAAAGAACAACTCATGTTAACCATACATGAAAACATAACTGATCAGGAAAAAATATATCACTGTTCTGGTGTTGATATCCGAGGAAACGGAGGGATGGAAACTTACATATCTTCCTTGATCAATTTTCCCATGCATGGAGTGATCAAGAACCATAGTAATTCTGTTAAGGATTTAGACCAAAGTCAATGTAAGTTACTCCACCTTCATGATCCAGAATTTTTATTAGAATTAACTGGGGAATGTCCAGCAGTATTTACACTGCATAATCATTGTACCTACTGTCCCAGTGGTACAAAATATTTAGCCGATCGCCAAAAACAATGCGATCGCAATATGCACCCATTAGGTTGTGCTTGGGGACATTTGGTAGATGGTTGTGGTAGTCGCAGACCACAAAAAATGTTTGACAATTTGCGGAATACCTATAATTTTCTCAGCACTGCCAAAAAAGTCAACATTCCTGTAATTGCTAATAGTAATTATGTACGAGAGCAAATTATTAATAATGGTTTATCACCCGACCAAGTAATTACACTTCACTGCGGTGTCCAACAACCTATATATCCCACAGCATCTTTAACTCCAGAAATTCATCAAAATCAGCGCATTTTGTTTGTGGGTCGCATTGTCCCCGACAAGGGAATTGAATGGTTACTGAAAGCTTTAGCCAAAACTAATTCGCAAATTCATCTTGATATTGCAGGTGAAGGTTGGATAAAAAGTAAGATGGAAAAATTAGCCCAAAAAATGGGTTTAACTAATCGTATTACTTGGCATGGTTGGTGTAATAAAGAAAAACTAAAAACACTTTATGAGCAGTGTTTAGCTGTGGTTTTTCCTAGTCTGTGGCCTGAACCTGCCGGCTTAGTCACTTTAGAAGCTTATGCCCATTATCGTCCGATCATTGCTAGTGGTGTTGGTGGAATTCCTGAATATGTGCAAGATGGTAAAACCGGAATCCTCGTACCAGCTAATCATATACAAAAATTAGCAGATGCCATCAACCAACTAGCTACAAATTACCATCAAAGTCGAGCCATGGGCGAACAAGGACAAGCTTGGTTTCAACAAGAATTTACTCTGGATATTCACATTCAGAGATTAGAAACAATTTACGCCAAAACTATCGCTGATTTTAGCTTAAAAACTAGCATAAATGAAAAAATAACTAACCTGAATTATGACTATAAATATTCAAATATCCGAACCTCTGATTAGCGTGATTATCCCTACTTATAACCGACCAGAATACCTCAAACAAGCAATCACTAGCGCAGTTAACCAAACTTATCAAAACATTGAAATTATTGTTTCTGATAATTGTAGTCCTGAAAATCCTGAAAATTTAGTTGCATCTTTTTGTGACCCACGGATCAGATTTTGGCGACATCCAGAAAATGTGGGAATGCTCAATAATCAAATGAATGCCTTTAAAATTGCACAAGGTAAATATGTCGCTAGTCTCCATGATGATGATATGTGGCATCAGGATTTTTTAGCTAAACTTGTACCACATCTAGAAACTAATCCTAATTTGATTTTAGCTTTCTGTGACCAATATATTATTGATGGTCAAGGTCAAATTATTCCGGCAGCAACTGAAGAAAATTCCCGCAGTTATAAGCGTGATAAAATTGCTTATGGAATTCATGAAAATTTCCAACAAATTGGTTTAGTTGATAAAAGTATACCTACAGCAGCAGCTTGTGTAATTCGTAATGCTTTAATTGATTGGGATAGTATTCCTTCAGAAGTTGGGGGAATGTGGGATTTATATATAACTTACTTATGTTGTATTTCAGGATATGGGGTTTACTATTATCCCGAAAAATTAACATATTATCGAGAACATGAACAAACTGATACCATGCTGAGTGGTAGACGGAATATCCAGGCAAAAATCCGCAAAGCTAAAAGTGAAATTTTCTGTTACCAAACCTTTATGGAAGATAAGCGTTTACAACAGTTTCATTCACATTTTAGAAACCTATGGTTAGAAGCACATACAACTTTAGGAATTGGCTTGATGCTAGATCAACAAACCACAGCAGCACGTTCTTATTTTTGGCAAGCATTACAGAGACAAAAATTTAATTTGCGAACTTTAATAGCCCTGACTCTCAGTTTTACACCTCCCAAATTCACACATAAATTACTGGGTGTTTAATAAACATTTAATTAACTAGAGAGGTTATTAGTGAAACTTTGCATTGTTACCCATAAAATTCAAAAAGGTGATGGTCAAGGAAGAGTTAACTATGAGGTGGCTAAAGAAGCCATAAATCGTGGCTATCACCTGACATTATTAGCCAGTGAAATCTCACCAGAACTAGCAGAAAATAGCCGAGTAAATTGGATAAAAATTCCTGTCAACGGATATCCTAGTGAATTTATTCGCAATTTTATCTTTGCTCAAAAAAGTGGTGCTTGGTTACGTAAACATCGCCATGAAGTAGATTTAATTAAAGTCAATGGTGCAATTACTAAAAGTGCGAGTGATGTAAATGCCGTACATTTTGTCCATAGTTCTTGGTGGCGATCGCCTGTACATATTTCTCGTCATCGTCAAGATTTATATGGTTTATATCAATGGTTTTACACTGCCATTAATGCCTATGCTGAAAAACAGGCATTTCGAGAAAGTAAAGTTGTAATTGCTGTATCTGGAAAAGTGGCTGATGAATTAGTAAACATTGGTGTACCCCGTGAGAAAATTCGGGTGATTGTTAATGGTGTAGACTTACAAGAATTTGCTCCCGGTATTTCTCATAGGCAAAAATTGGGTTTACCAGAAAATGTCAATTTAGCCTTATTTGCTGGAGACATTCGCACAACTAGAAAAAACTTAGATTCAATTCTGCAAGCCTTAGTAAAAGTCCCCAATTTACATTTAGCAGTTGTAGGAAAAACAGAAGGTAGTCCCTTTCCAGAATTAGCAAATAGTTTAGGCATCAGTGAACGAGTGCATTTTTTAGGATATCGAAGGGATGTAGCCGAAATTATGCGGGCTGTAGATTTCTTTGTTTTTCCTTCCCGATATGAAGCTTGCAGTCTGGTTTTATTAGAAGCAATGGCTTCCGGTTTACCTGTGATCACTGCCACAGCTACAGGAGGTGCAGAATTAGTCACACCAGAGGCAGGAATTATTTTACCGGATACAGATGATATAAATGCTTTATCTGCCGCCTTATTGTTATTAACAGATAATATACTGCGTCAACAAATGGGTAAAGCGGCTCGCAACATTGCCGAACAACATAGCTGGTCAATAATGGCACAAACCTATTTAGACTTATTTACAGAGTTAATGCAAAATGAGGAATACAGTTCTCATCCCCACCTATCGCCGTCCCCAGGACTTATCACGCTGCCTTACCGCACTGCAAGCCCAAACTAAGCCAGTGGATCAGGTAATTGTGGTAGTCCGGGATACAGATACAGAAACTTGGCAATTCCTGGGCGAATTTCCGCCCCACAACCTACCATTGCAAATTGTCACAGTCACAAAACCAGGAGTAGTAGCTGCTCTCAACACCGGACTTACAGCAGTAAACGGAGACATAGTTTCCATTACTGATGATGATGCTGCTCCCCATCCTGACTGGCTAGAAAAAATCACTGCCCACTTTGAAAGCGATGGTTGCATCGGTGCAGTAGGTGGACGTGACTGGATACACCAAGGCCAGAAAATAGAAACCGGTTCTTGTGCAAAAGTAGGGCGTGTACAGTGGTTTGGGCGAGTAATTGGCAACCATCATTTAGGAGTAGGAAAACCCCGTGAAGTTGATGTCCTTAAAGGTGTGAATATGAGTTTTCGCACCCAAGCAATGGGGAAATTAAGATTTGATCAACGGATGCGAGGAACTGGCGCACAGGTACATTTTGAAATGGCATTTACCCTAGCTCTCAAACGTGCAGGTTGGAAAATTATTTATGATCCTAGCGTTGCCGTAGATCACTATCCTGCCCAACGTTTTGATGAAGATCAGCGGGAAAACTTTAATGAAATTGCCTTTACTAACTTAGTTCATAATGAAACCCTTGTTTTATTAGAACATTTATCACCTTTACGCCGAATTGTCTTTTTATTTTGGGCAATCTTCATCGGCACTAGGGATAGTTTAGGAATAGTGCAATGGCTGAGATTTTTACCCAGTCAAGGCATAATTGCCACTAAAAAATTACAAGCCTCTTTGCGGGGACGTTGGCAAGCATGGCAAAGTAATAAATTGATAATTGATAATTGATAATTGATAATTGATAATTGATAATTAATTGATAACTCGTAATTTTTCCCAATCACCAATTACCCATTACCAAAAAAGTGATTTCCAAACAGATCCTTTTCAATAGTTTTTTACAAACTAATTATTCCCCAGAAAAAAGATCAGCACAAGCTTGGATAGTCATTGCTGGCTTTATCTTGCTCACAGCAACTTGCTATTTTGGAGGTGCTGCTAATTTATTACGCTTAGTTTTTCCCGCATCTTCCTTCGTAGTTGCTGTATTTTTATACTTGCGTCATCCCATTCTTTACATTGGTTTTACTTGGTGGATTTGGTTTCTCACACCCTTCCTAACTCGGTTAGTTGACTATCGAATTGGTTGGGACCCCACCCGGCAAATGATGCTTGCACCTTATTTAGTGGTACTTGTTACTATTGTCACTTTTATCAAATATTTACCTGGTGCTGTTCGTCAAGGAGGTTTACCTTTTGTTTTAGGTTTTATCGGGGTTATCTACGGTTTTTTAGTGGGATTAATTTTTAATCAACCAGTTCCAGTTATCCGCGGACTTTTAGACTGGTTAAGTCCCATTATTTTTGCATTTCATTTATTTATAAATTGGCGAGATTATCCCAGTTATCGTCAACACATTCAGCGGGTATTTTTATGGTGTGTTTTAATCACAGGAGCTTATGGAATATATCAATTTGTAGTTGCTCCTGAGTGGGATAAATTGTGGCTCATAGAATCAAAAATGTTTACCAGTTCTGGTAATCCTGAACCTTTCGGAATGCGGGTTTGGAGTACGCTGCACTCAACTGGTCCATTTGGCTCAGTTATGCAAGCTGGTTTGTTGTTATTATTTACCAGTTCGGGTCCGTTAATTTTTCCTGCCTCAGCAGTTGGGTATTTGTCATTTTTACTTTCTCAAGTACGTACTAATTGGGGTGGCTGGTTGTTAGGGATAATTATAATTTTGGGTTCGGTAAAAGCCCGGATTCAAATGCGTTTAATTATGATCATTTTAGTAATGGCTATGTGTGTTGTACCATTGCTGACTATTGAACCTATCTCTGAAGTTGTTACTACTCGCTTGGAAAGTTTTTCTAATCTGGAAAAAGATACTAGTTTTCAGGATAGATCAAAATCTTATGATCGAAATCTCAATTTAGCCCTTTCTACTGCTCTTGGTAATGGTTTAGGAAATATCTGGAAAGTTAATGAAAAAACTGGACAAATTGAAGTTATTGTGATTGACAGCGGCATTTTAGATATGTTTTTTACTTTGGGTTGGTTCGGTGCTATACCTTATCTTGGTGGGTTGTTATTAATGCTTTTTAGTGTTAGTAACTATACTGAAGGAAAGTTTGATAGTTTTGTTAGTGCTGCTCGTGCTATTAGTATCAGTTCCTGCGCTCAGTTAATTATCTATAGTGGGATGTTAAGTATAGGAGGTATGATTATGTGGGGTTTTTTGGCTATGGCTATGGCAGCACATAAATACTATCAGCAGCAAGGAATGAGGATGTAGTTAATTTGATTAGGATTGAGAACTTGAACAGTAAGCAAAGGAGACAACACAAAGTTTCTCGTGTAAATAGCAAGCAAAATTCCCGATTTCTTAGAGAAGTCGGGAATTTAATCGCGTCATGCTATATAATCATTTTTATGTTTTATTAAAAAATGCTGATTTTTAACTAATTTATTTTTTGCTGAATTAATTATAATCTAGCTGCTTTTTGGTAATTTCATCTTTTGTATGTATGAGGTAATTATGAATCAAATCAATCGTGTGGCAATTGTTGGAGGCAGTCACGGTAATGAATTAATTGGAGTTTATTTAATCAAAAAGTTCCATAAATATCCAGGTTTAATTCAGAGATCAAGTTTTGAAACTTTGTCATTATTCGGTAATCCTAAAGCTATTGCCAGTGGGAGCAGATACATTGATAAAGATTTAAATCGTTGCTTTACTGGAGACAATTTACCTGATGACAAAATTTCTATTTATGAAGAATTAAGGGCTAAGGAAATTCAAGCAATTTTGCAACCACAAAACCAAGATTGTGTGAATGCAATTATTGATTTACATACGACTACAGCCAACATGGGATTATGTATTATTTTAGGTAATATGCACCCCCTGTTATTGCATTTGGCGGCTCATCTGAGTGCAATTAATCCTTTAGTAAAAGTCTATATTCATCAGCAACCTAAAAACAGTGGTTTTCTCCGTTCTTTAAGTGAATTAGGTTTAGCTATAGAAGTTGGTGCTGTAGCTCAAGGTATTTTAAATGCGGAATTGTTTCAACAAACAGAGCAACTAATTTATGCTGTGTTGGACTATTTTGAACAATGTAACCAAGGTAAAATTCCACAAAATAGTCACACCCTGACAATTTATCAATCTATTTGTGCGGTTGATTATCCTAGAAATGAAGATGGGGAAATTAAAGCTATGATTCACCCCCAACTTCAATTTAGAGATTATCAACCTCTTCATCCCGGTGATCCAATTTTCCTCACTTTTGAAGGTGAAGCAATTTTCTATGAGGGAGAGTCTATTGTGTATCCTCTCTTTATCAATGAAGCTGCTTATTATGAGAAAGGAATTGCTATGTATTTTAGTCAAAAGGAAGTTATTAATATATAGCAATAAATAGGGAATAGGTAAGGTAGATGAATGGATATTCCAGGTACATAGCTGACGGAAACCGATGGCTGAATGCTTACCTATTTACCTACTACTAATTCTTTAATTTGTATTGGGTTGATGACGGCATATTGTCTAGTTAACTCACGGTATACAGCCAATGTTTCCTCACTTACTCGCATGGCACTAAATCTTTCTAGATTTTGCTGGGCGCGTAATTTCCAGCTTTGTAATTGTTGAGGATCTTTGAGTAATTGTGCTAAGGTATTAGCCAATGTTTGGCTATCTTTGGGTGGAATAAGAATACCAGCTTGACGATGATCTAACGTTTCAGGAATGCCATCTACATCACTAGCGACAATGGCACAACCGGCTTCTCGTGCTTCTGTTAAAACTAAACCAAATGATTCACAATGTGAGGCGAGAACAAAGATATCTGTGGATAACATATATCGTTGGGGTTCTGGTTGGAAACCTTCAAAATGAATTTGTTTGCGTAGTTTACCGCAGTTTTTAACCATGCTCTCAAATATCGCACGATCAGGACCTTCTCCTACTAAATAAAGATGGGCTTGAGGAAAATCTTGAGCAATAAGTTGGAAGGCTGCAATTAACTCACCAATACCTTTTCTAGTATACATTCCTGCGACTGTAGTAATCGCTGGATGATGTAATTTTTTAGGTTGATAATCTTGGATTTTTCTATGTCGAGGACTGCCTAAAGTACCGTTAGCAACTACTCTTAATTTTTCGGCGGGAATACCACGACGAATCATAGAATCAGCTACTGCATGACTAACTGCAATTACCCGATCTGCTAATCCCATTAATACTGCACTACGTTGAAATTCATTATGTACAGTGGAAACTAAACTATATTCATGATTATTTCTCAAAATTCCTGCCAGTACAACTCCTGTCATCATGTGGGCATGAACAATATCTGGTTGAAATTCTTTGATAATTTCTCGATAACGCCAGGCGGCTTTAATGATGTTTAATGGTGTACGTGATTGATTGAGTTGAAAATGCTCAATTCCATGATTTGCTAATAATTTTTCGTATTCTCCACCTGCTGAGGCGACAGCAACTTTAAAACCTTGTTTTGATTGTAAACAAGCTAAGTCTACTGCGACATTGACAATTCCGTTACCGATTTTTTGGATATGGTTCGTAATGTGTAGTATTCGCATTTATTTTTCTCCACGGCAATTTTTTAATAAAAATTTCATCATGCAAAAAATGTTGAAATTTTAGCTTTTAGCTTTTGATTCAATACATGAAAATTAACTATGAAAGAAAATTTCCTCTGAAGATAAAAATCGTTTTATAAAGCCGGGTGGTAGGGTTTGCATTTGGGAAGGATAGGCTGCGATCGCTCTTTTTTTCTTTTCTTGGACTGAGGTAATTGATAAGCGATATGCTGACTTAATATCATTGAATTTTAAGAGGATAAATAAGGGCGCTCTCCAAAATGCCCAAATAGGATACTGTAGGAGTTGGACTTTAATTCCACTTTGGGCGATCGCCTCTTTAACTAAGTAATATGTAGCTTCATGATCTCTATGACAATCTTTACGGTGTGGAACATAAACTTCTCCTGGTTGATAACTTTTTAACAGTTCGGAAATCTGTGCAATGGTTTGTTGTTTTTCTTCAGTATTTAAATCTGGTAAACTGCCATCTTTTTTATCCAAAAAGTGAATTTCTGAAGGAGAAACACCCAAAATATCTAATGCTTCTAAAGACTCTTGTTTACGAATTTGAATGATTTGATTTTGAATATTTGTATCTGCACCATGTGAACCCCGTCCATCGGTTAAAAAAGTGACGGCTACTTTTATTCCTTGTTCCCGTTTGCGAGCGATCATCCCACCACAACCTAAAGTTTCATCATCTTGATGGGGAGAAAAAACCATTGCAGAAGCTTCACTAAATTGAAACTGTTCACTTCCCCAACCTAAAATAAATTTTGCAAGTAAACTAGCATGAATATATTGGACTGTATTTAATAAATTGCTGGGAATTAATTTTTGTAATTCCATCAAGGTTGTTTTTACCATATTTTTTTACTTCCTCTACTTTTATTTTCGTTTATTCTCTTAACAGAGTCTCAAGCATTGAAAATCATGTCAAAGGACAAAACCTTAATTATCATCATATTTAAATAAAATCAGCTAGATTTATTGATTTTGTAAATTTGTTCTCTAATTATGAAGATTAAAATGTCCATGAATCAGCACACCAAAAAATTTTATTTGTTCACATTAACAATCATTATTTGATTGTCAATAATCAAATATTCTGACTCATGTACGGGTTTAGCATTGCTAAACCCATACTTAATCCTAAATGCTAGATTTTTACACTTAATCCAATAAGTTGGATAACCTAATTTTTAGGAAATTGGTAAACGATAAATAATCACTTTTCCTTTCCAATTTTCTTCCACAAACACTAAATATTCACCATTACGACGACGAAAAGCGCGGATACCGTGGGGAATATCCACCCAACCACTTTCTCCACCAACTTCTGGACCTGGACTAAATTTTTTGACAAGTTTGCCTGTAGTGGCATTATAGATATTAACCTCCGCAGTTTTAGATGTCACTGTAAATACATAATCTCCTGCTACACTCATAGCGGCGGTAGCAATTTCTCGTTTACCAGTGGTGTCATAAGGAATGACAGTTCGCCATTTAGGAGTGCGATTTCCTTTACTCCAATTATCAAATCTGGCAATTTCTGAGCCGACAACTTTAGCTTCATCACCAATGGAAGGATGTTCAGCAGTAAAACCTGACAAATACATCGTATCTGTTTCGGGAAAATATTCAATTCTTCGCAAATCTTTAAAGAAGCTAGGAGTCTTTTCCTTTTGCATGGAACGATAGTTATAAATCGGATTTCCTTTACTATCTAATCCCTGTAAAGGATAATGGCGAATACCATCTTCCGTTCGCAAAGCTTTCCAAACATCGCCTTTTGTATCTACCCACCAACCTCCTAAATAGGGATAATCTTCACTCCTATCATATTCATTTTGATCAAATGCACCATTACCATTTTTATCTCGCCAAATCCATTCTCCTTTGGCTGGTTGATATGGTGGCCAATTAGCTTTTATTCCTTTTATTCCTGGACTATCCACATTAGTTTTAACAAACATTGCGGCAGGAATTGCAATTTCACCATCTGTATTTGGTTGAAACCGATAAATTTGTAGAAAACTGCTATACATATCTGTCAGGAATAAAAAAGGCTTTCCTTGAATACGACGGAAAATAGGAGCATCTGGAGATGTATGTAGACGCGGATCTTGAGGATATTTGAAAGGATTTAAAGTATAAGCTTTATATGTCCACTGTTTACCTGCTGGTTTACTGTAATCCATCCAATATTCTTCTTGTTTGGTGAAAAGATTAACACCATCACTTTTAGGATCAGTATCGGCATTATCAACAAAGATCAAACCAAGTAATTGCCATTGCAGTTTTCCCGATGGGGAGAATTTTCTTAAATCTGTTCCTGAATTATTAAAGCCATTATTGTTGATATAGAAATTGCCGGCGCTGTCTGCACCTACGCCTGTAATACCATAAAGTTTTAAGTCTTGAACTTCTCCAGGAACACCACTATAAATTCCATTTTTAGTTCCGAAAGTTCCTACCTGGACAGGTTGGTTTTTGATGTTGTAAATGAGTACCTGTTGCCGGATGCCATTTTCTGCTACTAATAATCTCTCTTGTTTGTTTATTGGTTTAGAAATGGCGATCGCTCTAGGATCAACCACATCTACAATTTGTTGGGGTAATTTTTTACCACTTTGATCATAATTAACTATTTTAGCTGCTGTGTTACCTTTTTTATTTTGAATAATCCATAAATTTCCTCGTGGATCAACGGCTATTCCTCCCGGATTGGTAACGCTAAATTTACCCATTTCTTGCATTGTTTCTGTATTTAAAATATGCACAATGTTGGCATCAGCATTACTCACAAATAACTTATTATCTACCATTGCTAAACCAGTAACTTCGCTTTTGTCACTGATAATTAACATACTTTTATCCCAACCATTTCCCCCAGGAAAAGGTGCAGGTTTTCCCGTTAAATCATAGCGTCTCACACAGTACCAAGTTTTACCCTCAGAAGGATAACCTTCTTTTTTACTACTCATTCCTCCCTGTCTCATAGCAACATAAATATATTTGTTATTGGCTGTAACCGCTTTCCCACCAAGACGATACCAACCATGCAAATCTTCCAGGAAACCTATGACTTTACCATCTTTATAAATAGCTGCTTCCATGCCAGCTTCATCCCAAATACTGTTAGTGTAAACCAGTCCATTTCCTGTAACATACATCGCCTCTATATAGTTTTGTACCCTTAGTTCTCCCTTACCAATAGTATTACCAAGCCAAGATGTTTGATAAGTAAATACTGGTGCTGTGGCTGTTTGAGTTGTGGCTTTTTCCATTGTCATTCCCGCAAAGATGACAATTAAGCTACAAGTGAAACACAGTAAAATTTTGACAGCTATATTTTGTCGCCAGTACCTACTCCTAACTACATTATTAATAACTTGAATTAGCTGTTGTTGAATTTTTTGAATTTGTGAAGTGAATCTGTTTTTCATAAAATTGCTATGGCTGCATATTGGCAAAAATGAGTTGCTAAATTATGCTTTTGCTTTTTGATATCTTGTTCCTTTTCTAAAAACCGTAGCGGAGAAAAGACACAGAAACATCATTGGTACTAAATATCAATAAACTAACAAATAAATGTTGCATTTTAGGTAATTTCATCAGAACTTTATCAAAAAAATATATTTTTGATATTTTCTCATCTGCCAATATTCTGATTTTTCTGAAAAATAATTTATCTTCCTTTCGGAACTTGTTAATTATAATACAGGATTCATCAAAACCTAATTCTGTAGATAGATACAAAGCTTGAAAAAATATTTAATTATCAAAGGTGCGGATTTAATATATATTAATGATATTAATAATCACAGTAATAATTTTACTAAGTACAAAATCCCAAGACTTCCTGTATTCAGGAAACTCGATATATAAAAATAATTTATTCAAAAACTACCTGATTTACAAATTTTTAACCGGATTAAACTAAAGGTTTGTTAATTGATGATTGTGAGCATTAATTGTATCGTTTCAGACTTACCTATTAAATAGGTTTCATTTTGTGAGGAAGTTAAGGAGATAATTAGGTGGAAGGTATGACAACAACTCAGGAATTAGCTTCTGCGTCTATCCTCACCTTGGGAACAGGTTGGTTTCCCAAAACACCAGGAGGATTAGAAAGGTATATTTATGAACTAACTCAAAAATTAGCTATAAATAAAGACCGCATAGAATTATGTGGAGTAGGTTTACCAGATGACAAAAATACACTCATTAAGTCAAATATTAAGTTAAATAATTTAGCATCTCCAGATAGTCAAATTTGGAAAAGATTATGGTCTATTCGGACTAACTTCCAAAAAACTAGGTTATATCAACCTGATGCAATTAATTTACATTTCGCATTATATAGCTTTCCGATTTTGGATCTTTTACCGAAAGAAGTACCAATTACTTTTAATTTTCATGGTCCTTGGGCTTCAGAAAGTAAGGAAGAAGAAGTAAATAAAAACCTCAGTATTTGGATGAAGAAGCAGTTGATAGAAAAAAATACTTATAATCGGTGCGATCGCTTTATTGTTCTCAGCCAAGCTTTTGGTAATATTTTACATCAACAATATCAAGTTCCCTGGGATAAAATTCATATTATCCCCGGTGGAGTAGACATCAATCACTTCCAATATAATCTATCTCGTCTCGCAGCTAGAAAACAACTAGGGTGGCCAACGGATCGACCAATATTATTTACCTCTCGTCGTCTAGTTTATCGCATGGGAATTGATAAGTTATTACAAGCAATAGCCATAATTAAACCCACAATTCCTGATATTTGGTTAGCTATTGCTGGACGTGGACATATTCAAAATTTACTACAACAACAGGTGATAGAACTAGGACTAGAAAACAATGTTAAATTCTTAGGTTTTTTGCCAGATGAACAGTTACCAATTGCTTACCAAGCTGCTAATTTAACAGTAATGCCTAGTCAATCTTTTGAAGGTTTTGGTTTAGCAATTGTGGAATCTTTAGCCTGTGGTACTCCGGTTTTATGTACACCGGTAGGGGGAATGCCAGAAATTTTACAGGGTTTTGCACCAGCTTTAATTACTGATTCAATCACTGTTGATAGTATTGCTGATAAATTAGAACAAGCAATGTTAAGAAAAATCATTTCACCTTCTAGAGAAGACTGTCGTAATTATGCAGTACAAAATTATGATTGGAATCATATTTCTCAACAAGTAAGACAAGTTATTTTAGCTGATAAAAATTGATAAATTAAACGCAGATAAACGCAGATGAGGGGAAATGATAATGAAGGTTTTATTTTTAGATCAAAGTGGTAAACCTGGTGGTGCTGAGTTATGTTTGTTAGATATTGCTAAACCCTTTGCTGATACTTGTTTAGTTGGTTTATTTGCAGATGGTGATTTTAGAAAGTTACTGGAAATTAATCATATTCCTGTGGAAGTTTTAGCAACTCAAGCTATTAATGTTAAAAAGCAAAGTAGTTTATTTACAGCATTAGCTAGTTTAGGACAACTCACACCTTTAATTAATAAAGTAGTTCAACGCGCTAGGGAATATGATTTAATTTACGCTAATACTCAAAAAGCTTTAGTTGTCGGTGCAATAGCGAGTTTTTTAGCACGTCGTCCTTTGGTTTATCATTTACATGATATTCTATCTTTAGAACATTTTAGTAACACTAATCTCTGGGTTGCTATTACTTTAATTAATCGTTTTGCATCTTTAGTAATTGCTAATTCTCAAGCTAGTAAAACTGCATTTATCCAAGCTGGGGGAAAAGCTGATTTTGTAGAAGTTGTCTATAATGGTTTTACTATTAAAAATTATCAAGTTTCTGAAAATGAACCTCAACAATTAAGGCTAAATTTGGGATTAGAGGATAAATTTGTCGTGGGACATTTTAGCCGTATTTCTCCCTGGAAAGGACAGCATATTTTAATTGATGCTTTGGCAGAATGTCCAGAAAATGTTCATGTTATTTTAGTCGGTGATGCTTTATTTGGTGAGGATGAATATGTACAAGAATTACACCAAAAAGTACAAGCTTTAAATTTAGAAAACCGAGTTAAATTTTTAGGTTTTCGTGATGATATTCCGCAATTAATGTCAGCTTGTGATTTAGTGGCACATACATCAATTGCACCTGAACCTTTTGGGAGAGTTATTGTTGAAGCAATGCTGTGCGGTAAACCTGTGGTTGCTGCTAAAGCTGGGGGTGCAATAGAATTAGTTGAAGATGGGATCAATGGTTTTTTAGTTACACCAAATAACCCCCAGGAATTAGCACAGGTAATTAATAATTGTGTTCAGGAAAAAGACTTGATGCAAAATATCGCTAATGATGCTAGAATTAGTGCTAGTCAACGTTTTGATGTGAATATTATTAATCAGCAAATTCATCAAAAAATTCATCAAAAAATTCAAGAACTATTAACAACATAATCACAACCAAAATCAGAATTTTTGGCTTTTCTCTGCGTTCTCTGCGTCTCTGCGGTTTGTTCCAAAAAATCCGCTCTCAATATAATATAATCAAAGACTGCTAATCATCAATGTTGGGTTTCCTTACGTCAACCCAACCTACATCTAACTACGCTGCTTCCCGCATTGGTGAGGTTATATTAACTTCAGGAAAAGGAAGAGAAAGTTGTTCTCCTGGGGGTGCTGCTGCTTCTTCTAATACCTTGACTTCAATATTAACACTGACTAAATAACTACCTGTATCTGCACCTACAGCTTCAGCAATTAATTTTGCTATGTCTGGACGTTTTGCAGTCAGAGGATCACGTAAAATACAACGATCCCATTCATGCTTGGCAGTTGGATTAAGATTGAGAATATAGTGTTTCATCATAGTAATATCCTTGTAATATCTTTGAATCCATCTTCCAGATGTTGTTTACAGGTCGGACACGATGAATTTATTATAGTACAATTATACTATTCTGTCAAGAGTTCAAGCTCCGATACAACCCAAACCAGTTCGCATAACGGGGATAACCCCCGCCAGCGAATGGTTTCCCTACAAAAAAGGAGGGATTGAAGTTTGTTTTACTGATTAAAAACGGATTTAGGCAAAATTAGAGAATGCTAACCCAGAATTATTGGTTTTGATCTTGATGATTGATTCCTAAAAAGGATGAACCATTATTTGCAGAAGTTAAATACTGAGAATCATTAACCCAGATTGACTGTTGAGGTACGGGAATATGAATTCCAACTTCATCAAAAGCAATTTTTAGACGACGACGATATTCTCGCGCTACATCCCATTGTTTGAGGGGTTGGGTTTTGATCCAAACACGAATCATCATCCCGCGATCGCCAAAATTATCAATTCCCAAAATACTGGGGGTTTCAATAATTTGTCGTTTCCATTGAGGTTCTTGATTCATCTGGATAGCGACATTTTCAATTAATTTCAAAGCCTCATCAATATCAGTTTGGTAAGAAACTGGAATAGTTAAATCAGCACGGGACCAGCGACTAGAAAGATTAGCTACAACTTTAATTTCGCTGTTAGGAATTGTAATTAATCTTCCTTCTGAATCCCGTATTTGAGTCATTCGCAAATTGAGATTTTCCACTAAACCACCCACATTTCCCACAGTAATCACATCACCCAAAGCATATTGATCTTCAAGAATAATCAAAAAGCCATTAATGGCATCTTTAATTAAGTTCTGAGAAGCCAAAGATACAGCCACACCAATTAAACCAGCACCAGCTAAAAGAGGAACAATATTTATTCCCAAAGCAATTAAGGACATTAGGATTCCTGCACCTACCCAAATAATGATAGTGATACTTTTAGTAACCCCAGAAAATGTGGATATTCTCAATTGCAAACGTTCGGAAGTTTCTGGAGTTAGTAATGCTCCACCACTGATGATAGTAGAGGTAAAATGATCTATAATGGCATAGGTAAACCTTACTGTTAGATATGTTCCCACACCAACAACTATTAATTTAATGGGAATTTTGGCAATGGTGAGAATCCCAATTTGTAGGGCTTGGGTAGCAGGAAATAGTCCTAAAATAATTAAACTACCACTGACCCAAATTCCAGCTTGTGCAAGTTGAAATAGTCGGGTTTTAACTTCTTGAAGATGTCGCTCTTGCTGTTTATTTAGTAATGTAGTGATGGGTTGATCTTCTGAGGAATCAGAGTCAGAGACTTTGAGGAAATTATTACTTAAACGTTTTTGGAAACGACGAACTCCCCAACTCATGATTACCATAGCGATGGTAGTACCAGAGGCGATCGCCAATTGTTCTAAAAATTGATTTTCTTTTTCTTGCTGTGGTTGAGTTAATGTTGTTTTAGTAAATGTAGTTTTATGTAAACTTTCTGGTATTTCTGGTAGATTATTCGGTGTCTGGGCTGTAGCTTTAGGTATGGGTGCAATGGATATGATCATTGAACCCGTAATCGCTAAAAATTTACCTAGCACTTAAATACCTCCTTGGGTAATAGACATTTTGTGGTCATGAAATGTGTATAACCACGAAACCCCTGTAGGGACAATTCATGAATTGTCCCTACGATAATTTTTACCAGATGTGTCATCATCTATGTAAGGATTTAGCAATTATAGTATTACCAGAGAAAGATGAAAAAACCAAAAGTTAGATCGGGTCTTAATCTTACTTATATTGAAGATATAGGTAGTATGTAATAGCTAATAGGTATTTATGATAAAATATGGCTAATTAAATGTAGAACAGATTAGAAACAATATTTTGGAAAAATTTCCCATGTCTCGACCATCTTTTGTGATTTTTGCCCAAAATTACCTTTTTGCACTACTTAGTAATTATGGTAATGTTTTCCTCAATGAACTTATTCCCCGTAACCCTAAATTGAGAGTCTATAAACATCCTTCTCGATTAGGCTGGGAAAGTACATACATAAAAACACTTTTTAACGATAACCCGCGTATATTGGTTAGTCCTGAAGTGGTGGCAGAAGCAAAAATGGTAGATGTATTGTTTGAACCTGACATCAATAAATCTAGGACATCCTTGGGATTATTGGGAGAATTTACTTCAAATCCCTGTATTATTTCACCTCTACGCTGGACACCAAATATCTGGGAATTACGAACTTGTCTCAGTCATTTTTTAACATGGACAAGTGAAGCGGATGGTAAGATTATTCCTGTCAATGAAACTTTAAAAGATAGAGAACAGGAAGAATCAAAAGAAGAAGATAATAAAAGCCAATTGATCATCGTTCCCTCTATTTTCCCTGACCATTGGCAAGGATTTGGAATTAAACCATCTGCTATAAATATTCCAGGGGTTTATAATTTACCTGCAATTTTCTCTACTACTATTGTGGTCACAAATCAACTACCTATAGATATTTCCACTCTTTGGCTGAGGATTTTAGGACGTGGAAAAACTCAAAGACAGGCGATAATGGAACTTTTTAACTCAGATATTGATGATCCACTTTATACTTTAGCTCGGCAACAGTTATATCAATGGTATCAATTTTTATTACAAGGTGACATGGGTAAGGAATCTCAGCTATTGATGCAAACTTTGGCTTCATTGATTTAATCAAATCTACTCACTGCTAAGTAGCTGGTCATAATTCAATATAAAATGTGGGATGGGCATCTTGCCCGTCAACAGACTAGAAGCCTGTTCCACTATCTAGCAATGAAAAATTACCTTTGCTGATCAATAGGGAATGAGTATTTACCGGAAAATATGGCTACTTGTCAGAAAATATTGTTAAAGTACGTAAAGGTTTATCAACCTGTTTCATTTTTTAGAGGATAATTGTTCATGACCGCAACCGCTCCCAGATTAAAGCACGAGGTTAAAGACCTCGCCCTCGCTCCCTTGGGAAGACAACGTATTGACTGGGCTGGACGGGAAATGCCAGTATTAAAGCAAATTCGCGATCGCTTTGAGAAAGAAAAGCCTTTTGCTGGTTTGCGCTTAGTTGCTTGCGCCCACGTTACCACCGAAACCGCCCATTTGGCGATCGCCTTAAAAGCCGGTGGTGCTGATGCTGTTTTAATTGCCAGTAACCCTTTATCTACACAAGATGACGTAGCTGCTTGCTTAGTCACCGATTACGAAATTCCTGTATTTGCGATGAAAGGCGAAGATGCAGCAACCTATAGCCGCCACGTGCAAATCGCTTTAGATCATCGTCCTAACATTATTATTGATGACGGTAGTGATGTAGTAGCCGAATTGGTTCAACACCGTCAAGATCAAATTAAAGATTTAATTGGTACAACCGAAGAAACCACCACCGGTATTGTGCGTTTACGCGCTATGTTGGCTGATGGCGTGTTAACTTTCCCCGCGATGAACGTTAACGACGCAGACACCAAGCACTTCTTTGATAACCGCTACGGTACTGGTCAATCTACCTTAGACGGCATTATCCGCGCTACAAATATATTGCTGGCTGGTAAAACCATTGTAGTAGCTGGTTATGGCTGGTGCGGTAAAGGTACTGCTTTACGTGCGCGTGGTTTGGGTGCTAACGTTATCGTTACCGAAATTGACCCCATTAAAGCGATTGAAGCGGTAATGGATGGTTTCCGGGTATTACCCATGTCTGAAGCTGCTTCTGAAGGTGACTTGTTTATTACCGTGACTGGTAACAAGCACGTAGTCCGGGGTGAACACTTCGACGCAATGAAAGATGGTGCGATCGTTTGTAACTCTGGTCACTTTGATATTGAGTTAGATTTGAAATATTTAGCAAGTCAAGCTAAGGAAATCAAAACAGTAAGACCTTTCACAGAACAGTATATCCTCAACAGTGGTAAATCTGTGATTGTACTGGGTGAAGGTCGTTTAGTTAACCTAGCTGCTGCGGAAGGACATCCTAGCGCGGTAATGGATATGAGTTTTGCTAACCAAGCGTTAGCTTGTGAATACCTGGTTAAGAATAAGGGTAAGTTAGCACCTGGTTTGTATTCTATCCCTACTGAGGTTGATCAAGAAATTGCTCGTTTGAAGTTGCAAGCTTTGGGTATTGCAATTGATAGTTTGACTGCTGATCAGGTTGAGTATATCAATTCTTGGCAGTCTGGAACTTAATCATTTAATTAGTTGATTTTTTGGGGATAGGCGGTTTTGCTTATCCCTTTTTTTTAACGAACCACGAAGGAGCGAAGGAAACGAAGGAAGAAGGGAAGAAGAGAAGAAGGTATTAGTTAAGAAGTTAGGTATAATATAAGATAGAAAATAAGGCTTTATGTTTTTATGTCGGCGAAAGATGTTTTTCATAATGCAGTTAGGTTAGCTTTAGAAAAAGATGGTTGGTTAATTACCGATGATCCTTTATATTTTCGACTGACAGCATTAGTTAAAATTAGAATAGATTTAGGTGCAGAAAAGCTAATTGGTGCTGAAAAAGATCATCAAAAGATAGCGGTGGAAGTAAAAAGTTTTATAGGACTTTCAGCAATTTCTGAATTTCATACAGCTATTGGTCAATTTTTGAATTATAGGATAGCATTAGAACAGGAAGACTCTGAAAGAGTATTATATTTAGCAATATCCAAAGATATATATCAAGAATTTTTTACCGATACCTTTATTCAAACTGTTTTAGAAAGATACAATATCAAATTATTAGTTTTTGATATTCAGAAGGAGGAAATAGTGTTATGGAAACATTAGATTATCGGGAGATAGTAAAAAATCTCATTTATAAATATGCCAATGAACAACCAGTAGAAGATTTAGAAAATACTGAAATTGTTTTTGATACAGAACGGGATATTTATTTACTGTTGTATGCAGGATGGCGTGATGAAAATAGAATTTATGGTTGTCCCATTCATATTAGTATCAAAGATGGGAAAATTTGGATTCAAAAAGATTTTACAGAGGAAGGAATTGCTAATCAGTTGGTAGAGTTAGGAGTACCGAAAACGGATATTGTTTTAGCTTTTAGATCACCTTATGTCAGACAGTTTACTGGTTTTGCATCGGTTTAGATTCTTAATTCATTTTTTGTGATTCTGATTCAAAACATATAATACCATGACACAAAAAACATACCCACTTCCTCTAACCTTTGAGCAAATTCTGAATCTTGTTTTACAACTTCCTGCACAAGAACAAGAAGAAATAATTCAACAAATAAAGAAAAATTCACCTGAAAACAGAGAGGAAGACTTACTAACTGTTTTTGATAGAATTGGTAAAAATGCTCAAGCTAAAGGACTTACAGAAGAAATATTAGAAGAACTATTAGCTGATGAATCATAAATTAATTGTCATTGACACCAATGTTTTAATTAGTGCTGCACTGAGTCCAACTGGAACAGCAAGGAAAGCTCTAGAAAAAGCCTATAAAAAATTTAAAATCGCTCAAAGTACAGCAACTTATGAAGAGTTAAAAACCAGAATTTATAAACCTAAGTTTGATAAATATATTTCAAATGAAGAACGGGAAGATTTTTTAGCAGTAGTTGAAAAATATAGTCAATTTATAATAATTCAAACTCAATTAATCATCTGTCGAGATCCAGACGACAACAAATTTTTAGAACTGGTGAAAGATGCTAACGCCGAATTTTTAATAACTGGCGATGAAGACTTATTATCACTGAATATTTTAGCTGAATATCAGAACCAGATTATTACACCTAGAGATTTTTTAAATCTTGATTAAATTTACCCTAAAATATAAATTCTTGGCAGTTGGGAACTTAATCATTTAAAACCCATATCCCGACAGGGAATTAATTCCCTGTCTCATAGCTGAAGTAATCTAAAGATGACTGGGTAAAATAAAGGTCTTTTAGTAAACTTTAGTTTACTTTGGCTATTAGCCCGGAAATATGGCTAACGCCACGCTTCGCTATCATTTCTGGGCGAGTTTGGAAGCACAACGATTAATAGTTGGTTTTTTGGGGATGGGCGTTTTGCTTGTTCCTTTTTTTTTGTTTCGCGCAAAGACGCTAAGGAGCAAAGACGCAAAGGGGGTGCATCATTTTATCCTGTTCCATCCACCTTGAGATAGAAGTTTAGTCTAGGTAAAGAATAATGAGAGTAGGATAAAATTTCATGAATAATCGAATAGTCTAGGTAAAGAATAATGAAAAGAATAATGAGAGTAGGATAGAATTTTATGTGAAACAATGATAAAATAAAGTAATGTCAAAAAAGCGTAAATTACTGGAGAAAGTCCTTTCGGGATCTAGAAATCTCCAATTTGATGATTTAGTGACTTTAGTTGAAGCCTTTGGTTTTTCTTTATCACGTATCAACGGTAGTCATCACATTTTTACTCATCCAAATATCCCTGAACTTATTAACTTACAAAATCGCAATGGTAAAGCTATTCCTTATCAGGTTCAGCAATTTCTAACATTAATTGAAAAATATTCCTTAACTTTGGAGGATGAGCAATGAAACACTATCACATTAATATTTTCTACAGTCAAGAAGATGAAGGTTATATTGCTGATATTCCTGATTTAAAATATTGTTCAGGTTTTGGTTTAACTGAAGAAGAAGCACTGCAAGAAGTTCTCAAAGCTAAAGCTGCTTGGTTAGAAGCTGCGGAAATAGCAGGTAAACCCATTCCAGAACCAAGATATAAACCTGTAATTTATCAAATAGCTTCATAGCTTGATAGTCTTATGGAAAGATTAAATTATAGATAATGTTGTAAATATTCTATGTACTGTTGTAACTTTTCTTTTTCTTCTTCACAATCTATAGAACATACATATATATGTTCTATGATTTGATCATCATAATAGTATCTATTTTTTACATCATTCAAACATTCTATATACTTATCTAAATCCTGTTCTAGCTTGCTAATATAGGCGCTTTTTTGAACAATTTGCTTTTGCAACTGCTGTATTTTATTTCGATAAATATTATTTTCATGTAAAACACTGGAATTAATATTTTTTGATTTTACATCTAATCTATGCTTTAAAAAACTGTTATCTTCTTCCAACTCTTTAACACGGTTATCCAGATAATCTTTCTCTCTTGTAACTACTTCTAGTTGGTATTCTTTCTGATTAAAATTCCTTGTTAATTCATGGAAATTATCTGTTAATTCATTAAAATCTTCTGTTAATTCATCAAAATTTTCCGATCATATATTGAAATTTTCAAGAATTTCAGATTTTTCAGCTTCCAATTTTTTAATCACAGCATCTTTTTGAGCAATCTGTTTTTGTAATTCCTCAGTCAAACCACTACTATCACTAACCGTCAATGCACTTAATTTCCATTCAACATCTCTTAATTTTCTTTCAACATCTCTTAAATCAGCACTTAAAGAATCTCTGTCTTCTTCTAATTCCTGAATACGATTATTACTATCCTCTATAGCTGTTTGTAACTCTAATTCTTTTTCAGTAAGTTTTATTTCCAACTCCTTGATTTTTTGAAGATTTTGATTTTTCTCATCTTCTAAATTCTTAATCTCATTATTTTTTTGAGCAATCTGAGATTCTAACTTTTCTATATCACTATCTACAGGTTTATTATTTAAAACTTCAATTTCACCTTCTAATTGTTGCACACGACTATGCAAACTCATATTCTCTTGTGTCAGTGATTCACAATTAGATTTTTCATTAGTAACACTTGCTTCTAATAACGATATATTTTGTAAATTCTCCCCTTTTTGTATTTCCAAACTTTGAATCAAACCATCTTTATAAATTATAACATCTTGCAGGTTTTTTAATTCGTTTTTAATTTGCTCTAACTCAATACTATTATCAGTTCTAGATTGTAAATCTTTAACTAACTCTTCACATCTAAATTCTAAACCACTCAACTTTGGAGTTAATGAATTAATCTCATTTTCTTTTGTAGCAATTATAGACTTGAGAACTTGCAATGATTGATCAAATGTATTCTTTTCTTTAACAAGAAGTTCATTTTTCTGTTTAATAACTTCAATATCTTGATTAATAGCTTGAATTTTGATCACAGCTTCATTACGTTCATTCATTAACACCTGAACTTTGTCTAAAACCAAATCCCATGTTTTATCTTCCAAGTTTTCCTTATAAACAATACCTCCCAACTTTTGAATAAAGGATTTTTGATTTGTTTCCAAGTCTTGATTTCTTTGTTTAAAAATAGTATTTTGTATCTGTAACTTATTATTCAACTCTAAAGTTGTTTGATATTCCTGAAGTAAAGTATTAATTTGTTGTTCTAGCTTTTGAATTTCTTGTTTTAAAGATTCATTGTCACCAGTCAATATCTCAACTTTTTTATTCAACTGCTGAGATTGAGAAAATACATCTAAAAAAACTTTAGTGATTAAATTATATTTAGCCACATTCTGAACATCTTGTGTAGTAATATTTAATTGCGGTTGATTATTTTCTCTAAATAGTAGATAACTCAAAATTAAGATAATACCTATCAAAATAGTAATAGTAATCATAGAAATACCCCTTTCAATAACTAATTAGGTAAAGTTGTATTGGTAAAGATATATAACAACTCAGTTAATATTATAACGAAACTAAAAAATTTACTATCAGAACAAATGCTTATTATATTAAATTGTTCTTATACAAGTATGTAGTATGTAGGTTGGGTTGAGGTACGTAACCCAACATCTTCATAATTTTATTGCGTTGGGTTGCGCTTTGCTTAACCCAACCTACGAACATAACATAAAGGCATTACTTAAAAAATCAGGTATAATTTAAGATAAAATATCACTTTAAATTTTTATGTCAGCGAAAGATATTTTTCATAATACAGTTAAAATAGCCTTAGAAAAGGATGGGTGGTTAATTACTGATGATCCTTTATCGTTTAAACTAACTGAAAACGTCAAGGTAAGAATAGACTTAGGTGCAGAAAAGTTAATTACTGCGGAGAAAAATAATCAAAAAATAGCGGTATAGGTAAAAGTTTTATAGGACTTTCAGCAATTTCTGAATTTCATACAGCCATTGGTCAGTTTTTAAATTATAAGGTAGTATTAACACACAAAGATCCTCAAAGAAAATTATATCTTGCCATATCTGAAGACATATATACAGGATTTTTTCTAGATACTTTTATTCAAACTGTTTTACAGACTTATGACATTAATTTATTAGTGTTTGATGTAAAAAAGGAGGAAATATTACTATGGAAACCTTAAATTATCGAGAAATAGTTAAAAATTTTATCCAAAACTATGCAGAAGAATGTGGAGAAGATTCAGAAAATATTGAAATAGTTTTTGATACACAAAGAGATGTTTACTTATTATTGGTTACAGGTTGGGAAGATGAAAAAAGAATTTATTGGTTTCCCATTCATATTAAAATTAAAGATGATAAAATCTGGATTGAAAGAGACTTTACAGAAGAAGGAATTGCTCAACAGTTGGTAGAATTAGGTGTACCGAAAACTGATATTGTTTTAGGTTTTAGATCACCTTATATTAGACAGTTTACAGGTTTTGCATCGGTTTAGATTTTTTATTACAGGAGATTGTTTTATGGAAACAATGAATTATCCTGAATTAGTCCAAACCGTATTAGCAAGACATACAGAAAGTCATTTACCCAAAGGAACAGAACTACAATTAATATTTGATAATCAAAGAAATCATTATTTAGTAATTCATCTAGGATGGGAAGGTGAAAAACGGACTTATGGTTCAATGATTCATGTAGATATTAAAGATGGAAAAATCTGTATTCAGTGCGACTTTACAGAGGAAGGGATAGCTAATGAATTATTAGAATTAGGAGTACCAAAAACGGATATAGTGTTAGGATTTAGAGCGCCTCATATTAGACAATTTACTGATTTTGCACAAAGTTAAAACTTTGCCTTCTTCCTTTGCGTCTTTGCGTCTTTGCGTGAGATAAAAATTATGGTATAGGTGCATTTTTCGGATGTTTCCCAGCATAATAAACAACAACCTTTAATTGATCCTCATCAGGAATATAAAATACCCTATCACCACTAGTAACTTCATACTCCCAAGCACCTTTATAAACTTTCCCCTTTAAAGGAAAAACCCGCTTAGGTTGTCTAGTTGTCGGTGCATTACATAAATCTTCATAACAACGACTACAATTTTCAGGATAACGTTGCATCAGAGCTTCCCACTCTCGATTCACCCTTTTATTTTTAGCAACTACTAACCAAGTTCCAAGTGTTTGATATAATGTAGGTGCAGATAATTTTACTTCTGGTGGTTCTACATTATCCATTAACTCATTTTCAGCAGGATGATCTGACATAAAAAATCACACACCATTTTTATTAATAGGTGGTGTTAAAGGTATTTCATCACTCTCATCCTTAAAAGCTGCTGCTAACTCAGGACTACTAATAGCTATTGAACTTTCTTTCCACTCATAAATAATAGCATCAATCATATCCCAAGCCTCATTAGAAGTATCAGTTAAGCGAAAAGCTTCACTCACCTCTTTAATAAAATCTTGCAACTCATCCGCATCAAATACGCTCAACCATCCGTAAGGATGCTCATAACCAATTTTTTGTCCTAACAACAACCGAAACGCTAAAGATAAAACCTCAAAAACCGCCTTGCTTTGATTTATTCCTTTCACTAAATAACCCACATCTTCACGACGCAACAGCGCAAAAGATTGATCATTTCTAGTAATAGTAATTGGGCGTTCATAAGCCTTATCTAAAATCTTGCCTGGTTGACGATTTAACTCAGTGGCCGTCACTAACTCATCTGAGAAGGCATTGCTAAAAATTGCCATTGACATGATACTGGCGTTTTCCAGAAACGCTGACTTAAAATTTATAGATGAAATGGTTATACGTACTATTTTACGTAAATATTATTTTTTGTCAATAGGTTATCTAAAAACAACTTCTTTATTAACTTACTGTGTTGGGTTGTGCCATGATTAATCCAAGCTACAAATATTAGCCTAATAATTAATTCTCAGGCGGTACTTTTGCTATTAGCCTAATAATTAATTCTCATGCGGTACTATCAATTAATGATATTATACAAATAATCTCATGATCACCCAAAAAATGCCCCAAAAAATGCCCCAAAAAATGCCCCAAAAAATAACCCAAGTTGATGCTTTCACCCATACACCATTTACAGGCAACCCCGCCGCAGTTTGTGTATTAGCAACTCCCCAACCCGACGACTGGATGCAACAAGTCGCCCAAGAAATGAATTTATCAGAAACGGCTTTTTTAATCAAACAAAATGACGGTTTTAATCTGCGTTGGTTTACTCCATCGGTAGAAGTTCCCCTTTGTGGTCATGCCACTTTAGCCAGCGCCCATGTATTATGGTCAGAAGGTCATCTATCACCAGAACAAGAAGCCCATTTCTATACAAAAAGTGGTTTATTAATCGCTAAGAAAAAAGATGATTGGATTGAATTAGATTTTCCTGTAAATTATTCCCAAACCATAGAACCACCATCAGAACTTAGTGAGGTTTTAGGAATAGATTATAAATCAGTTTACCTTAATTCTCTAGGTTATTTAGTAGAAGTTGAATCTGCGGAATTAGTGCGAGAAATGCAGCCGAATTTTCAACAGATGAAAAAGTTGCCTATTGCTAATGTAATTGTTACCAGTATAGGTGAGTCAGGATATGATTTTGTATCGCGGTTTTTTGCTCCAGGGTTAGGTATTGATGAAGATCCGGTAACTGGTGCTGCACATTGTTGTTTAGCACCATTTTGGCGTGAAAGGTTAAAAAAAGATGAGTTTTTAGCTTATCAAGCTTCTCGTCGTGGTGGAGTAGTAAAAGTTTATTATCCTGGTGAAAATCGCGTTTTTTTAGCAGGACAAGCTATAACTGTAATGCGTGGTGAGTTATTAGGTGACTGGGGACTGGGGACTGGGGACTGGGTAATAAATTTGATGTTTCCCTATTAACTATCAAATATTAATTATCAATTATCAATTATCACCTTTTCCCCAATTACCAATTACCAATTACCCATTACCAATTACCAATTACCCATTACCAATTACCCATTACCCATTACCAATTACCCAATGACTACTAAACAGATAAAGATTAAAAGTAATAAAAGTGTCTTGAAACCTTGTGACTGGCCGATTGAAAATTTACCAGGATTAAGTCCAGATGAACTTTTAAAATTGCAAAGTTGTGATATTAAAACTACACTGGATTTAGTTAAACAAGGGAAAACACCAGCAGCTAAACTTGCATTAGCAAGTAAATTACAAATCAATCTTCAATATGTTCATAAATGGGTGGCTTTAGCGGATCTGGCACGTCTTCCCAGTGTGGGTACTCAATATTGTGGTTTATTGCTTCATGCGGGTGTCATTTCTGTTATGCAATTGGCAGAAATTCCTAGCCATAAATTACATCAACAAATTATGCGTTTGCAAGTAGCAACATTACAACGACGTGATTTATGTCCGGCTGTGGAATTGGTGCAACAATGGAGTCAACAAGCAAAGGTAATTGGTAATTGGTAATTGGTAATTGGTAATTGGTAATTGGTAATTGGTAATTGGTAATTGGTAAATAATTATTCCCTATTCCCTATTTCCTCTTAACTGTCACCTGTCACCTGTCACCTACTCTTTAATTAACACACCATTTAAGAAAATATCAGCCAAACCTTCAGCCATCTGTTGCATTTCTTGGGGTGATGCGTTGGGTTCGATGAGAGTATTATCAGAAAAACCTGCGATCGCAAACATTCCCAAAAACACCTTAGCCACTAATTTAGCATCCATCTGCCGATAGATGCCTTTATCCATTGCCGTTTGAAAAAATGCTTCTGCCACATCTGTCATTTTATCAATGACTTCGGTTTGAATGCGATCGCGCAAATCTTGATGAAACTGCACTTCCATGAAACAAACTCGCATCATGTCCACATTTTTCCGCATATTCCACATTCTGCGGCGCATTACCTGGGCTACAGCTTTATAACTAGCCATTTCACTCAATTCTGTCAACAAATCTGTGAGAATTTCCACCCAGCCATTTGTCGCCACCTCTACCAAAATTGCTTTTTTATTGGCAAAATGACGAAAGAGCGTACCCTCAGCTACCCCTGCGGCCTGTGCTAAATCACGGGTTGTAGTACCATCAAATCCCTGAGATGCAAATAACCGCTGTGCCGCCTGAAGAATGCGATCACGGGTTTGAGCTTCTGAGGGAGGGGGAGAATTAAAAACTCGCATAGTAGTTATTGCTATATCTCAGGAACAAGACTTGTAGCAATATTGTCTAACATCAAATCCAAAAAGCGCAGAAAGCTTAATATAAGATTAACTCTCTGCTTGCTAATTAACCTAATTCTCAAGAAGTGTAAATTTACTTTAATTTTTGCTATGAAACATTTGATTTTGGATTTTAGATTTTGGATTTTAGATTGGTTAAGGGATAAAACTAATAAATCACCTGTTCAGAATAATCTTAGCCGTCTGTTAGCAGTGGCTTTGGCGCTGTTAATATTTGGTTGCGGTTTAACTCCCCAAGCAGCTTTAGCACTGCAACCCCAGCAAACTTCCATTCAACCTTATTTAGATCGGGTGGTGAAGGAGTTAACAGAATTTACCCTCGATAATGGGCTGAAATTCATAGTTTTAGAACGACATCAAGCCCCCGTAGTTTCCTTTGTCACCTATGCTGATGTTGGTGGTATAGATGAACCTGATGGCCAAACAGGGGTAGCACATTTTTTAGAGCATTTGGCTTTTAAAGGTACAAAACGCATTGGTACAACAGACTATCTAGCCGAAAAACCATTATTAAACCAGTTAGAACAATTAGATCAGCAAATTAAAACCGCCAAAGCTCAAAATAAAACAGAAGACTTAGCAAAGCTACAAACTGAGTTTAAATCATTAGAAAATCAGGCTCAGAAGTTGGTTAAGCAAAACGAAATGGGTAAAATTGTTGAGCAAGCAGGAGGTGTAGGTTTAAATGCTACTACTTCTAGTGAAGCTACTCGTTATTTTTACAGTTTTCCCGCTAATAAGTTAGAACTGTGGATGTCTTTGGAGTCAGAGCGATTTTTAGAACCTGTTTTTCGGGAGTTTTATAAAGAAAGAGATGTAATTTTAGAAGAACGACGGATGCGTGTAGAAAATTCTCCCGTCGGTTTCATGGTAGAAAAATTTATGGATACCGCTTTTAAGGTCCATCCCTACAGAAGACCAGTGATAGGCTATGACGAAGATATCCGCAACCTCTCACCAGCAAATGTCAAACAATTTTTTGAAAATTATTATGTTCCTAGTAATTTAACCATTGCTGTTGTCGGTGATGTTAACCCGGATGAGGTGAAAAGATTAGCCAAAATTTATTTTGGACGTTATCAGTCTAAACCCAAAGCACAAGCAAAAATTCTCCCCGAACCAAAACAAACCGAACCGAGAGAAATTACCGTAGAGCTATCTTCTCAACCTTGGTATTTTGAAGGTTATCACCGTCCCGCTATTACTGATCCTGATAATGCAGTTTATGACATCATGGCCAGTTTATTAAGTGATGGACGCACTTCCAGACTTTATAAGTCTTTGATAGAAAAACAACGGTTAGCTTTAGCTGCTCAAGGTTTGAGTGGTTTTCCTGGTGATAAATATGGGAATTTAATGTTATTTTATGCCCTGACAGCACCAGGACATACAGTTGATGAATTGGCGATCGCCCTGGGTAAAGAAATTGAAAAATTGAAAACAGAACCTGTATCAGCAACAGAATTACAGCGGGTGAAAACTCAAGCTAGAGCGGGTTTATTACGCAGTTTAGATTCTAATATGGGCATGGCGCAGCAATTATTGGAATATGAAGTCAAAACCGGTTCTTGGCGGAATTTGTTTAAACAATTGGATGATATTGCTAAAGTTACACCTGCGGATATTCAACGGGTAGCACAGGCAACTTTTACCCCAGAAAATCGCACTGTGGGTAAGTTGTTGTCAAAGCAAGGATAAGGATAGAGATAGGTGACAGGTGACAGGTGACAGGTGACAGGTGACAGAAGAAACAGGGGAGAGGTATTTTCCCCCTTGCTCCCTGCTCCCTGTTCCCTATTCCCTGCAAAATAAGAGTTATGAACCGCAAAGTACGCAAAGTACACAAAGGAAGAAGAGAGGTTAAATGTGAAGGGTAAGAAATTGAAATTTTCATTGAAGTTTTCTAAGAGTTGGCGGTTTATTTCCGCTTTGGTGATTGCTTTTCTGCTGACTTTTAATTTTTCTTGGGTAGCGACAGCAGCAGCAAAGCATTACTCAGATTTACAGTTTACTCCTTTGTCGGAAATTAAATTACCGAAATATGAACGGTTTGTTTTGGATAACGGTTTGGTTGTCTATTTAATGGAGGATCATGAGTTACCTTTAGTCAGTGGCACAACTCTGGTTAAAACTGGTAGCCGTTGGGAATCAGGTGATAAAGTTGGGTTAGCGGATGTTGTTGGTTCACTGATGCGAACTGGTGGCACTCTCAAACATTCTCCAGATCAATTAAATGAGATTTTGGAACAACGAGCAGCTTCTGTAGAAACTGATATTAGCGAAGCTGCTGGTAGTGCTAGTTTTGATAGTTTGACTGAAGATTTAGAAACAGTTTTTGGGCTGTTTGCTGAGGTGTTGCGAGAACCAGCTTTTGCTCAAGAAAAGTTAGATTTGATTAAAACTCAAGTTAAGGGTAGTATTGCTCGTCGCAATGATGATCCAGATGATATTGCTAGTCGGGAGTTTAGAAAATTAATCTATGGTCAAGAAAGCCCATACTCTCGCACGGTAGAATATGCAACTCTGGATCAAATTAACCGTGAAGATGTGGTTAAATTCTACCAACAATATTATTATCCCAATAATATGATTTTGGGAATTGTGGGAGATTTTAACCCCAAACAAATGCGATCGCTCATTCAAGCTAAGTTTGGTGACTGGAAACCTAACCCTAATATTTCTAAAACGCAACTACCGCAAGTATCATCAGCTAATTTAGGTGGTGTATTTTTTGTTAATCAACCCCAACTCACACAAAGTAATATTCTCATTGGACATTTAGGCGGAACTTTCGATAATCCTGATTATGCTGCATTAAGTGTCATGAATGGGGTATTAAATGGATTTGGGGGAAGATTATTTAATGAAGTGCGATCGCGTCAAGGTTTAGCTTATTCTGTATATGGTGTCTGGAGTCCCCGTTTCGATTATCCAGGAATGTTTATTGCTGGGGGACAAACTCGTTCTGATGCTACAGTACAGTTTGTGAAAGCATTGAAAACAGAAATTAATCGGATGCAAAATCAAAGGGTGACAGCAAAAGAATTAAATTATGCCAAAGAATCTACCCTCAATTCTTTTGTATTCAATTTTCAAGATCCCAGTCAAACTTTATCTCGATTAATGCGCTACGAATATTATGGTTATCCCGCTGATTTTCTGTTTCGTTATCAAAAAGCTGTCACCGCAACCACAACAGCAGATGTACAAAGAGTAGCCAGAAAATACCTCAAACCAGAAAATTTAGTCACCCTAGTAGTGGGAAATGAAACTGCTATTAAACCACCATTAACTCAGTTAGCAGCTACAGTGACACCAATAGATGTTACTATTCCCGGTTCTCAAACCCAAGCACAGAAATAAACACCAAAATTAACACAAAAATCAACACAAAAATCAACCTATTTGCAGTTCAATACTGTTTGGTGTGAGTTTGAGAAGTTAAAACTTGGTAATTGGTAATTGGTAATTGGTAATTGGTAATTGGTAATTGTTGTCTATTTACTAATTGCCAATTTCCATTATCAAAACTACTCAAAAACAGGAGGCCAAATTTCTGAAATTACCACTTCAAAACCAGGTAATAAATCAGGAAGTGTTAAAATATCACCATCTTTTAAAATCACTGTTTCACCATCACGAGAAACTTCTAATGTTCTAGTTTTAGGATTAATTAAAATTCCCACCTGTGAACCTAATTTAATAAATTCTTGAATCTTTTCTCTCAGTTTATCTATAGAATCAGTTTTAGATTTTACTTCCACTACCAAATCAGGAACTAATTCCGCATAATCTTCTGTTGATATTTTCAATCTCTCAGCACGAACAAAAGAAACATCGGGCGCACGTAAATCAGAATTTGGTAATTTAAAACCCGCACTAGAACCCACTACACGGCCTAGTTTACGAGGTCTAACCCAGTTTCTTAACAAAGATGCAAACTCAGTACCTACTTCTTCTGGTTCATAACCCGACGGACTCATAATAATGATACTCCCATCTACTAATTCTATGCGATAATCTGGATATGCTATCTGTATTTCTTCTAGTTCTTTCACGGTTAAAGACATGATAATTTTCTCCTGAAATACTACGGAAATACTCTGCTGATTTTTGTGTATTGTTATATTTGATTATATCTGATGTGTTCAATTTTAAGTTAAAGATGATATTACTAATTCTATTTAGCAACCCCTAATTATCGAAACTACTCAAAAACAGGAGGCCAAATTTCTGAAATTACCACTTCAAAACCAGGTAATAAATCAGGAAGTGTTAAAATATCACCATCTTTGAAAATCACTGTTTCACCATTTCGAGAAACTTCTAATGTTCTAGTTTTAGGATTAATTAAAATTCCCACCTGTGAACCTAATTTAATAAATTCTTGAATCTTTTCTCTCAGTTTATCTATAGAATCAGTTTTAGATTTTACTTCCACTACCAAATCAGGAACTAATTCTGCATAATCTTCTGTTGATATTTTCAATCTCTCAGCACGAACAAAAGAAACATCGGGCGCACGTAAATCAGAATTTGGTAATTTAAAACCCGCACTCGAACCCACTACACGGCCTAGTTTACGAGGTCTAACCCAGTTTCCCAAAATTCGCGCAAACTCAGTACCTACTTCTTCTGGTTCATAACCCGACGGACTCATAATAATAATACTCCCATCTACTAATTCTATGCGATAATCTGGATATGTTATCTGTATTTCTTCTAGTTCTTTCACGGTTAAAGACATGATGGTTTTCTCCTGAAATACTGAGGCAATGTTAATATTATAATCTAATTTTTGGTAAATAGTAGAATATTACTAGTGTATATTTTGACGATCTCTTTCTATTTTTTCACGAATAGCTGCTTGTACTTTTTCATCAAAATCAAGATCATTTTCTTCATATCTCCTCATCAGAATTGACTACAATTCCCAATACATCTAAAATAAATATTTCACCAATTATAAAAATCACAACACCATGCCAAAATACGTAATGTGGGGAAGCTACTGCGAAGACGTACTAACCAAACGTGAACCCTACCGACCAGCACATTTAGAAGGACTAGCAAAACAAAAAGAAGCAGGAATTTTAATTACCCTGGGTCCTACAAAAGATGTCACCAAAGTTTTTGGTATTTATGAAGCGGAAAACGAAGAAACTGTCCGTCAGTTAGTGGAAGCTGATCCTTATTGGAAAAACGGTATCTGGACAGAGTATTCTATTAAAGAGTGGATTCAAGCTTTTTAATTCATAATTCATAATTGCACGAGGAGTCAGGAGTCAGAATGATTTTAGATTTTAGATTTTAGATTTTAGATTGGAGTTGACAAAAACAATCCAAAATCCAAAATCCAAAATCCAAAATTGTATCACCTGTCACCTGTTCCCTCGTTTACGAATTACCCTCTCAATGCTCTTTTAAAATTGCGACGATAGGACGGGTTAGCAATAAACAAAACTGGCCATAATAAACTAAAACCAATGCGATTAGGCAAAGTTTGTGTAAAATGAGTCTTATTGAACCCAGTCCAAAACTTCCAAGCACCCACTACATAACCCACTAGCAAACCAATAATAATTAGTTTCATGGTTGTTAACTCCCTTGGTAAAATCAGAGAATTTTAGTTAAAAATTACACACATTACAGAGACTTTATTGCCTAAATCCAAAATATTTTAAGTCATTAAGTCAGTTGGTAATACGTCTCTTAATTTTAGTTTAGATTAGTATTACACACTGCTGCTAGTCATCAGAAATAGTGCTGTGTTCACAAAAATATAGAAGTATCTTAAATTGATCTTGTTTTTCTGTTTTAGAACAAGTCCTGCTAATTACTGAGGATCAGTTCAGTTTGGTTGCTAATTCCTTTTTACTAATTACCAGCACTTTGCGGTGAGAGGTGGCGCAAATATAGATATGATAATTGTACCATCGGTAATCATAATACTTGATTTCCTCAATACCAGCAGAATATTTTTATGAGCAAATATACTTAATTTTACTCAGATGTCTCTTATGGAAGTTCCTTAAAGTTCAATATTCATAGGAGACTAAAGAAAGAAGAATCATGTTTTATAACGAATCTCGATGCAGTCAAAACTGCTAACAGGAGGATTTATGCGTGCAGTGCTAATGGCAGGTGGTTCAGGGACAAGATTACGTCCTTTAACTTGCGATCTACCCAAACCAATGGTTCCAATATTAAACCGACCCATTGCAGAACATATTATCAATCTTCTCAAACGGCATAACATTACGGAAATAATTGCCACATTACACTATTTACCCGATGTCCTCCGCGATTACTTCCAAGATGGTAGCGATTTTGGCGTACAAATGACATACTCTATTGAAGAAGATCAACCTTTAGGAACGGCTGGCTGTGTGAAAAATATTGCTGAACTTTTGGATGAAACTTTTTTAGTCATTAGCGGTGATAGTATCACAGATTTTGACCTGACGGCAGCTATTGAATTTCACAAACAAAAACAATCTAAAGCAACTTTAATTTTAACCCGTGTTCCTAACCCGATTGAATTTGGGGTAGTAATTACAGATGAAGAAGGACGTATCAACCGATTCTTAGAAAAACCTTCCACTAGTGAAATTTTTTCTGATACTGTGAATACAGGAACATATATTTTAGAACCAGAAGTTTTGGAATATTTACCAGAACATACTGAATCTGATTTTTCTAAAGATTTATTTCCTTTACTATTGGCGAAAAATGAACCGATTTATGGTTATATTGCCCAAGGTTACTGGTGTGATGTCGGTCATTTAGATGCTTATCGGGAAGCGCAATATGATGCTTTAGCGAGGAAGGTAAAACTAGAGTTTGCATATCCAGAAGTTTCTTCTGGGGTGTGGGTAGGTCAAAATACTTATATTGATCCCAGTGCCAGAATTGAAAGTCCTGCCATAATTGGTGATAATTGCCGCATTGGGGCGAGAGTGCAAATTGAGGATGGGACGATTATTGGTGATAATGTAACTATTGGCGCAGATGCCAATTTAAAACGTCCTATAGTTTGGAATGGGGCAATTATAGGGGATGAAGCCCAATTATCAGCTTGTGTAATTTCCCGTGGGACTCGTGTTGATCGCCGCGCTCATGTATTAGAAGCTGCTGTGGTTGGTTCGCTTTCTACGGTGGGAGAAGAAGCACAAATCAGCCCTGGGGTGAGAGTTTGGCCAAGTAAGAAAATTGAATCAGGTGCTGTTTTAAACATTAATTTGATTTGGGGTAACACTGCCCAAAGGAATTTATTTGGTCAACGTGGGGTACAAGGTTTAGCTAATATTGATATTAGCCCGGAATTTGCTGTCAAATTGGGTGCTGCCTATGGTTCGACTTTAAAACCCGGTTCTCAGGTGAGTGTTTCCCGTGATCAGCGGAATGTGTCACGAATGGTAACTCGTTCTCTCATTGCTGGGTTGATGTCGGTAGGTGTGGATGTGCAAAATCTGGATTCGACTGCTATTCCTATCACCAGAACAGTGATTCCCAAAATTGGGGTAGCGGGTGGTATTCATGTGCGGGTACACCCAGATCGTCCTGATTATATCCTGATTGAGTTCATGGATGGAAAGGGGATTAATATCACTAAAGCCCAAGAGAAGAAAATTGAGGGGGCTTATTTTAAGGAAGATATGCGGAGGGCGCAAAGTCACGAAATAGGTGATGTGGTATATCCTAGTCAGGTGATTGATCGTTATTGCACTGCTTTTGAAAAGCTTTTGAATGTGGAAACTTTGCGTAATAGTCGGGCAAAGGTGGTTATAGATTATGTTTATGCGGTTTCTGGGGCGGTGTTACCGCAGATGTTAGATAAGTTTGGTGCTGATGCGGTGGTTTTGAATGCCAGTGTGAATAAAACTGCGATGACGACTACTACGAGGGAAGGTTTGTTAACTCAGTTAGGTCATGTGGTGGAAGCACTCAAGGCAAATTTTGGGGTGCAGGTGTCAGCAAATGGGGAACAGTTGATTTTAGTGGATGAGTCTGGTTATCCCGTGCGGGGAGAAATGTTGACAGCGTTGATGGTGGAAATGATGTTAACATCTAATCCCAGAGGTTCGGTAGTTGTGCCGGTTCATGCTTCTAGTGCGGTGGAACAGGTAGCACGTCGTCATGATGGGAGGGTAATTAGAACTAAGGCGAATCCTACAGCGTTGATGGAAGCTTGTCAAAAAAATCCCAATGTGGTTTTAGGGGGAAGTGGGGAAACTGGTTTTATTTTCCCGCATTTGCATCC
This sequence comes from Sphaerospermopsis torques-reginae ITEP-024, assembly GCF_019598945.1. Lineage (NCBI taxonomy): Bacteria > Bacillati > Cyanobacteriota > Cyanophyceae > Nostocales > Aphanizomenonaceae > Sphaerospermopsis > Sphaerospermopsis torques-reginae. The sequence goes on from NZ_CP080598.1 coordinate 2,345,628, forward strand.
GGGTTTTGATTCGATGTTTTGCATTGCGAAGTTGATTGAAATGCTGACAATTCAAGAGCGATCGCTTGCTGCTGTGCGTGCTGAATTACCCCGCGTGATTCACAGAACTTCTACCGTTCGTTGTCCTTGGACTGCTAAGGGAGCGTTGATGCGTTATTTGGTGGAAACTCACCCCGCGCAAAATTTGGAATTAATTGATGGGGTGAAAATTTGTCAACCTTATGATGATAGTTGGGTGTTGGTTTTACCCGATGCTAGTGAACCGTTGGTGCATTTATTTGTTAACAGCAGCGATCGTGATTGGGTAGATGATAGTTTGAGAAGCTATCGCAACCGTGTCCAGAGTTTTGTAGAACGAGAACAGGAACATTACGCAGAAGTTTGATTTCTGAATCAGGATGTACAGGATTTTCTCAGTAACTCAACCTTAAAAAACGTCATACCCAGATCCCCGACTTCTTCAACAATTCGGGGATCTATTATCAATTATCAATTATCAATTATCAATTATCAAAGCCAGTGTAAGATTCTGCCAGAATGGCAAATATACATCCGTAAAATCCTATAAATTATAAATAACAACACAAATAGCTGTGGAAATAGCCTACCTTTAGGCTTTTTCCTCACAACCAAATGTTTACCTTTTACACCAAGACAGATGAAGCGTAACTATTGGTGGTTCTTTTTTCCCGACAGTTTAAACAATTACAAATTTGGGTAATGGCTAACCCGAAATTTGAGATTGTTAGCAAAATTCTCCGGCTATTTTAGATGTTAGTTTTTTACGATCATCTTTAGCAATGACAGTAAAATGGGAAATTGAAAAGTTACGGTGAAATCTTCCTTATGGCTGATAGTACCTTGAGTGTAGCACCTTGATTTATCACACTTCTGTTTCATTTATAGTAATCCTATTTCTCCCAAACAGGATTATCTCTACTGCATCAATTGGCAATTTATTAACCGATCATCGAAGCTGGTAAATTACACAGCTTCTTTTTTTATAGCTATTCCCATGCTAGTGAGGTAAGTAGCTGGTTGCAATTACATATAAAATGTGGGATGGGCATACTTCGACATAGTTCGACTGCGCTCACTAACCGCTCAGTACAAGTCTTGCCCGTCAACAGGCTAGAAGCCTGTTCCACTATCTAACAATTAATTAAGCCTACTTACAAAGTTTTTTTTGTTTTAGGGAACAGGAAGGATCAGGGAATAAATTGGTGTGTACTTTCTACTTACTACACTATATTTTTTGTTTGATTATTTATCGCAGGTTAGATTTATTAAATCAGTTGACTTATGACTAACAGGTTACAAATCTAATTGAAAATTCTCATACTACAGATAGATAAAAATTTGGTATATTTCCGATGGTAATAGAATATATGTTTACTTCAATAGGTAGAGGTTTATCTATTTTTTAGGCAAACATATTGATTTTTTATATTTTTGCAAAATTGAAGAATTTAAATGAAGAATTTAAATATTTTAGATCAAGGTGCTTGATAATTTGATTTTTGGCAATTTCATCAAACTAAAGTATTGCATCAAAAAATATAAATTTGATGTAAGATTAGTAGAAAGATTCAAGAAAGACTATCTGCCGTTGTATAAACTTTCATAAAACTTTCGTGGTAGGGAAATTATGCCATGACTAATAGTATTTCAAGACAAAGTATGAAGAAATTTGGCATTGTCTTTTAACTTGGCTGATAACTTGGCTGAGAAACAATTCCAGATTTATGAAAATCTGCTGATGAGAAAATTCTAGTATTAAGCTAGTGTTAAAAAATAAATAGCTTCCTGTCCCGAACAAAATGATTTGTAGGCTGCAATTTGTGGAACACATTTGATCTGATTGGGTAATCATAACCTAACTAACTTAAATCTTTGCAAGGTGCTGGATGAACCTGCATTGCAGGATGAAAAACAATTAGTAATTACTAATTCATAATTCATAATTAAAAGACTGCTGATAATTTAACAATTCTCTAAGCAGCCAGGTTTTGCTTGGGATCTAAATCTCTAGTCAAAACTAATTATGAATTAATCAATTATAAAGATTTAAAGGTGTTTTACTATATAGTTTTTTCAGCCAGCTTTAGCTGCACGTCATAAATATCATAAATATTTAGTTAGTTAGAAGTGATTTATGAATTTTACATCTGGATTTTAGCAACAGATGTAAGAGGTAAATTTGCCCAAATTTTACAGTATTCGGCAACTGGTAAGAATTATGTCATTCTCTTCTCATCAAAATCAAGTTTTGGATCTTTACGATGCACACGAAAGCAGGTTTTTAACACCTTTTCAACGGAAGACGTTGTTAAAAAACTTGCAAACTGATTTACAACCAGAATATCGCAGACGGATTGAAATTATCTTGTTAGCAGATATGGGTAAATCTCAATCTCATATCTGTGAAATTATTGGTTGTTCTCAGGAGATGGCACGATATTGGATCGGTATTGCTGAAGCAGGAATGGCTCATAAATGGAATGAAAGAAGGATAGGTAGACCGAAAACAGTTAATAATCAATATATTGAAAGATTGAAAGAATTGGTAACTCATAGTCCTCGTGAATATGGGTATGCTTTTGGATGTTGGACTGCCCAATGGTTAAGTAAACATTTAGCCAATGAATTAGGAATTGAAATTAGCGATCGCCACATTAATCGCTTGCTTAAACAAATGGGACTTTCTACCAAATCCAAAAGTTCCCAACAACAAAAAAATCTGCCAAATCAGGATGCTAATATCACCATTTGCGATTTGCAATCTAACTCCGAACCTAGTTTCAATTGGTCATTTAATTTAATTCAGACCAATAACTAAAATTTGGAGGTAAGAAAATGACATCAACTTTTTCTCAGGAACAATTAGCCGCACAAATTACCCAAATTTTGGGTGATTCTCTGTCTAAAAAAGACTTAGAAAATTGTATTCAAGCCTTAGAAATTATTGAACCACCAATAGCCAAGCAATTTTGGCAATCAGCCACTGCAGCACCAGGAATTTATTTAGTTTTGGCTGGTAAAGTCAGACTATTAGATGGTGAAAATAATTTAATTACGACTTTAACATCTGGTTCATTCTTTGGAGAGTTGACACTTTTTCCCGAACAGAAGTTTAGCGATTATGTAGCTAGAGCTTCTATGAATTTAAAAATAGGTTATCTTCCCCAGGAGGTAATTAATAAGATTGCGACAGTATGGGAGCGCCTATTCCTGAGGGCAGAACTTTGGGATACACTGCTATTATTGAGCCAAAACTCTGCTATACCCCGCCATGAATCAGTGGAGGAAATGTTAACAGCATTGTCCTTATTTACCAAACAAAATTTAGATATTGGTAATGTCAATTCCCAAATCATTAAAGATGCTAAACTGTTGTTAGTAAGGCAGGGAGAATTACAAAATCCTCAAGGTACAAAATTAACACCTGGTAATATTTTTGTAAATTCCCAAAAGGGAAATTGGCAAGCAACGCAACCAACAATAGTCTACATTTTACGTCAAGCTGATTGGCAACAAGCACTACAACATTGGCCGCAACTTAGTACATTAATTGCAGCAGAAAATCTACCAATTACCGAACCGATCAAGCGCGAAGTTAAACCCAAAAATCCCAATGTCATTCAATTTCCCCAACCGAGAAACCAACCTCTACCACAACCGAAACAACGCCCCAAACAACGCCAAAAATACTTTCCTAGTCCTACTGTCACCGCCGGTAATTGGTGGCGCAAAATTAGCAAACGCTACCCATATTTTGAACAACAAAGTGCTTCTGATTGTGGTGCAGCTTGCTTAGTGATGATTAGCCGTTATTGGGGTAAAAATTTCAGTATAAATCGCTTGCGGGAACTTGCTAATGTTAACCGTGCTGGTGCATCTATGCGGAGTTTAACTACTGCGGCTGAAAGTATTGGTTTTGCTACTCGTCCAGTAAAAGCCAGTTTAGATAAATTAGCACAACAACCATTACCAGCGATCGCCCACTGGGAAGGAAAACATTACATTGTTGTCTATGAAATCACCAAAAAACAGGTAATTGTTGCTGATCCTGCTATTGGTCAACGCACCCTCACTATCGGGGAATTTAAAGCCGGTTGGACTGGTTATGCGTTGTTATTACAACCGACAAAATCACTCAAAGAAACCCCAGAAACGAATACACCATTTTGGCAATTATTTGAGTTAGTTAAACCTCACTTTCAGGTATTACTAGAAGTATTTGTAGCTTCGGTATTAATTCAAGTTTTTGGACTGGTGACACCTTTATTTACTCAACTATTATTAGATAGAGTCATTGTTCAAGGTAGCACCATTACTTTAAATACCGTGGGGTTTGGTTTACTAATTTTTGGCTTATTTCGTGTTGTCATCAATGGACTCAGACAATATTTATTAGACCACACAGCCAATAAAATTAGTGTAGCTTTGTTGGTGGGATTTATTAAACATACATTTCGTTTACCTTTGTCATTTTTTGAGTCGCGTTACGTCGGTGATATTGTTTCTCGCGTCCAAGAAAATCAAAAAATTCAACGCTTTCTTACTGGCGAAGCATTATCTATTATTTTAGATTTGCTGACCGTGTTTATCTATGTGGGTTTGATGTTTTGGTATAGTCCACCTTTGGCTTTATTAGTTTTAGCAATTGTCCCACCTTTTGTCTGTTTAGCTCTTTTTGCTACGCCTTTTTTAAGACGTATGAGCCGTGAAGTCTTTGGTGCGGTAACTAAAGAAAATAGTTACTTAATTCAAAGTTTATCTGGCATTTCTTCCATTCGTTCAATGGCTATTGAACAAACAGTGCGTTGGCATTGGGAAGAATTGCTAAATAACTTGACCAAGAAAAATTTTCAAGTTCAAATAATTGGTAATCAACTGCAAATTATTAGTTCTACAATTCAATCTCTAGCTACTACTGGTTTATTGTGGTTTGGAGCATGGTTAGTGATTCAAAATCAATTAACCATTGGTCAATTAGTGGCTTTTAATATGTTATTAGGCAATATTATTCAGCCTTTTCAAAGGTTAATTGTGTTATGGAATCAATTACAAGAAGTGATTGTTTCTACCGAGCGGATTAATGATGTATTAGAAGCCGAAGTAGAAGAAGATTTAGCAATACAACCCCGGCAAAATTTACCAAGATTACATGGAAGAATTTGTTTTGATAATGTGACATTTCGCTATCATTCAGACAGCGAGGTTAACATTCTAGAAAATTTAAGTTTTGAAATTAAACCTGAACAAACTGTAGCGGTAGTTGGGCGTAGTGGCTCAGGAAAAACCACACTTTCTAAATTGATTTTAGGGTTATATCTGCCGACAGATGGTAGAGTATTAATTGACAATCAAGATGTGACTAGTATTGCCTTAAAATCCTTGCGATCGCAAATAGGAGTTGTTGACCAAGAAACATTTTTATTTGGTGGTACAATTCGGGAAAATATCAGCATTGCTCACCCCGAAGCCAGTCTAGAAGAAATTATTGAAGCAGCACAATTAGCAGGTGCAGATGAGTTTATTAAACGGATGCCAATGGGTTATGAAACCCAAATTGGAGAAGGTGGAGGAATGTTATCAGGAGGACAACGCCAACGCCTAGCCATAGCACGTGCATTATTAGGAAATCCGCGCCTTTTAATATTAGATGAAGCTACCAGTCATCTTGATGCTGAATCTGAAAGAATTATTCAGAACAATCTCAAAAAAATCCTCAAAGGACGCACAAGTTTAATTATTGCCCATCGTCTTTCTACCGTGCGTAATGCTGACCTGATTTTAGTTTTAGATCGCGGTGTTTTAGTTGAAAGCGGTACTCACGAAGAATTGATTACTAAAAGAGGACATTATTACTATCTCAATCAACAACAACTAGCAGCTACAGGTTAAATCAGTAAATAGGGAATAGGGAATAGGGAACAGGGAACAGGGAACAGAGAACAGGTAATTATTGATTTTCTTCCCAGTCACCAGTCACCAGTCACCAATCACCAATCACCTTAATCTTCAATATAAATCAAGAGACGTTGCATACAACGTCTCTAATATGTATGTTGCATTTTCAACTAAATTTATTTAAAAATCAAAGGGCTTTTTCATATAACTTGGCTTTAAAAAAGTAAGGATTCAAGTTGGGCAACCACGGGGGGATTGCCCCTACTTCTGACTCCTGACTTCTTACTTGAAAAAATCATTTTCTACCTTACAAGCTGAAAAATAATTAAAATATGCCACAATCAACTTACAATTCATCCTCAGCCGTTCTTGTCTCAGGACAAACTCATTCTGCTGATATTCAACAGGAAAAACAGACAGAAACTACAGAGAAAGATTGGTTTTATGGTACGGAAGAATTATTAGATGCTTTACCTAAAGCCTGGACACGCTCAATGCTCTATTTACTAGTTAGTTTTACAGCAGTAGCCTTACCTTGGACAATGTTTTCTCAAGTTGATGAAACTGGAAATGCTAGTGGTAGAATAGAACCCAAAGGAGCAACCCAAACATTAGATAGTGCAGTTACTGGTAGTGTTATTGCTGTCAATGTTCAAGAAGGTGCAACAGTTCAAGCTGGACAGGTTTTAGTAGAAATAGATTCTGAAGTTTTGCGAACAGAACTGCAACAAACCCACGCCAAATTAGAAGGTTTAGTTAATCGCCAAGCTCAATTAGAATTACTCAAAAATCAAGTATTACTGGCGATAAATATCCAAGAACAACAAAACCAATCCCAACAATTAGAAAAACTCGCTCAAGTTAATCAAGCAAGAGAAAACTTGGATGCTAAACAAAGTGCATATAATCTGCAACAATGGGAAAGACTCGCTCAAATTGAACAAGCAAAACAGAGCATCAATTCTACCCAAATTGCCCATAGTTTAGCTAAAAGTCGTTTAAGTCGAGATTTATTAGAAGTCGCTCGATATCGTCAACTTTTAAAGCAAGGTGTAATTCCTCAAATTAGATTTGTGGAAATAGAAAAAACAGCAGAAGAAAGTCAAAGGTTGGGAGAAGAAACTAAAGCTAATATTAAACAATCTCAGTTGCGTCTTCAGGAAGAAGTCAGCCGATATAACTCAATTATAACTCAAGCAAAGTCAGATATTGAACAAGCAAAACTGCGTTTACAAGAACAGGAAAGTAGCTATCAAAGTGTTGTACAAGCAGGTAAATTAACATTGTTGAAAAATCAGGAACAACTGAAAGATTTACAAACCCAAATTACTTCAGTGACATCAGAAATTACTCAAACCAAGAGTCAAATTAAATCATTGGAATTGCAATTACAACAACGAGTTGTGCGATCGCCTATTGATGGCACAATCTTTGAATTACCTGTGAAAAAACCCGGTTCTGTTGTGCAAACAGGACAGATGCTGGCGCAAATTGCCCCCAAAGGTGCTACTTTAATTTTGAAAGCACAAATGCCCAGTCAACAAAGTGGTTTTGTGAAGGTAGGAATGCCAGTAAAAATCAAGTTTGATGCTTATCCTTTCCAGGAATATGGTGTGACGCAAGGGCGTGTTACCTGGATTTCACCTGATGCTAAAATTCCAGAAAATAGCCCCACTCGCTTAGAAACTTATGAGTTAGAAATTGCCTTGGAACAACCTTATATTCAAGCTGGTAACAAACGTATTCCTTTAACACCAGGTCAAACCGCAACCGCAGAAGTTATTGTGCGTCAACGTCGCGTTATTGACTTTATTTTAGATCCTTTCAAAAAGCTGCAAAAGAATGGTTTAGACCTTTAATATAGTAGGAGTCAGGAGTCAGGAGTCAAGAGTAAAACTACTCCCAATACTGTTCGGTTAAGGATTTTCGTAGGTTGGGTTGAACAAAGTGAAACCCAACAAAACCTTGTAAACGTTGGGTTTCGTTCCTCAACCCAACCTACAAATTTTATGATTTTGAGCTTAACCGAAAAGTATTGAAACTACTCCTGACTCCTAAATTATTAATAATGGAGAATTAGATAATGTCAAACGTTATAAGCGTTTCTTCTGAGGATATTCTTTACCATGTTAAAATATCTTGCCAAATTCCTAATGTACTAGAAGCGATCGCCACTAGAAAAATAATTGCAGATACCGCTATCAAAGAAGATATTACCATCACAACAGAAGAACTACAACAAGCAGCCGATAGCCTACGATTAGCCAACAAACTGATTAAAGCAGAAGACACTTGGGCATGGTTAAATAAACATTATCTTTCCTTGGATAACTTTGAAGAAATCGCCCATACTAACTTAGTATCTGCAAAATTAGCCGAGCATTTATTTGCAGATAAAGTTGAACCATTTTTTTATGCTCACCAACTCGACTACACCGCCGCAGTAACTTATGAAGTGATATTAGATGATGAAGATTTAGCTTTAGAAATATTTTATGCTTTGCAAGAAGGTGAAATCAGTTTCCACCAAATTGCTCGTCAATATATTCAAACTCCCGAAATTCGTCGTGCTGGAGGATATCAAGGTATGCGCCAACGCAGTGATTTTAGACCAGAAATAGCCGCCGCTATTTTTGCAGCCAACCCCCCCCAAATTCTCAAACCAATCATTACATCTCAAGGAGCGCATATCATTATGGTAGAGGAAATTATTAAACCCCAGTTAAATGAACAGATGCGGGTGAAAATCATGGGCGATTTATTTACAAATTGGTTAAAACAACAAGTGAAAACATTAGAAATAAAAGCCAATTTAGAAGAAGATAAAAATTATCAATCTTCTCCACAAAAATCTTCTCCACAAATATTCAGCGAAGCCAGCTAAGGCAATTATAAATAACAAAACAACCCATGAGTAAAGAATTGAAAACCTATGATTTGTATCTGGCTTTTTATTAATTGCGAGAAATAGGCTTAACTGAACTTTAATGTTCATTTTAATATCCCCAACCTCTCAAAGAAGTCGGGGATATATTTATGAGGAACTAAAATTTAATTTGAGCTATGTTTACTGCTCGTAAATTTACCCCAATTTACCTTTAAACCAGAAAATTTTAATTTTCTATCCTGCTGTAAATGCTGCTTATCTCCATTAAAAATATAGTTATCTTGGATTAATTGACTATAAATTTCATGGGGTATATAGTCTAGAGGGTCGCATCCAGCAAAGTGGAGAAATAAAATGCAAGCCCAGGCATATTTACCAAGGATAATAGCTTTGATAATTTGTTGAAACTGTGCGTCTTTAAATATCTTATCTAATTCTTGATTCTGCTCAAAATTTTCTTGAATCATACCATTACCTCTAAAATGAGAAGCCAAACAAATTTATCAACGGTACTAATGCTAAAATCCTCAGCATTTAGCATCTGGGCTAAATGCTAAAAGCTTAAGTGCAACTAAAACAAAGGAGTGTAAATATCCTGAGAACGGGGATTAAGATAAGGACTTTGTAAGTCAATTTTCATCGCAGAAAATTGCTTAAAAATAGATGTCATACGACCTTCTGGGCTATGATCACCTTGCTGCCAAGCTGCTATTAAACCATTAGCAATAATTTGACAGCGATGAGTACCAAAACTTTCCTGCTCACCAAATTTTTGCTCTGGTTCTTCAGCGCAAGCTAACCCCGGTGCTAATAACTTAGTAAACAAAGGTACTTGCTCTTGAAAATAGGATTTATTTTCCTCATATATTCTTGGTAATATTGGGTGAACTAGCTCATATTTGCCTTTGTTAAAGTAAAGCACGGCTGAGTCATAACGTCGATAATCGGCAGGATTATATAGTGCTTTAAACGAAAATGAAATGTCGATATTATTTAGTGCTTCTGTTAAACTTTCCATTACGGCTGCTGCCCCTTCAGGTGTTAAGTTAAAGTAAATTCGCGTAATCTCATGATTATTTTGAGAACCTGCATTTGCTACGGCCATATAAAATCCCTTCTGCACCAAATTCTTCGGCATTTTAATAGATACAAACTTACCAACAGTTAATTTTTGCTTTGTTGGTAACAGATGCAAATTAGGATCAACGTGCAGTGTTAACCCATTTTTATGCACTGCCAAAGTGCCATCCGTTTCTTCCCTGACTATCTGCCAGCTATGACTCCAGTAGCCTTGACTTTTGTTCCTGGTATGCAAAAGATCATAGAATTCTAAATCCACTCCGAATAAACTATTATTTTCAAGATTTTGGTTTACTTTACTATTGCTTTCCTCGTCATCAGGATTTTGATCAGGTTTTGTGGCAACGTTATAATAAGCACTGTATATAAAATTACGCAATTGTAACTTTAAGTGCTGTTGCTGCATCTCCAATGGTAACTTTTCAAAGCGAGGGATTACTGACTCTGGCAATTCTAAAGATTTGTACTTTGGATGCTTGATACAGTGGTGAGATTCAATTTTAATGTTATTGACAATATCTTCTAGTGATGTCTGCAATTGCTGGGGCAGTTCTGCAAGTTGAGATTGTACCGAATCTAATAGTTGCATAGTTTCTAGTGAGGGGTGTAGAGAACAGGGAACAAAATCCAAAATCCAAAATCCAAAATCTAAAATCGTATCAAGCGACAGTCATTGATAAACTGGTAGGTATCAATTCTGAGGCTTCCATGCCAAAAATTGTGGTCATAGATGCTTGAGGACGACACAATAAGCTTTTGGCGACTTGAAGAATGCAGATACCCGAATTACCAAAGGTTCTTTCATGTTGCAATTTAGCTTGAATAGATGTAATTAAAGAAAAACCGGTAAATTGCACAACTCGTTGTAAAAACTCAGGACTACGCTCTAAAATTTCGGGAAAGTTAGCTAAATAAGTAGCCATTAATTCTGCTATGGAAGGCTGTATTAGATGTAAAGGAATTGCCGCTAAACGTAAAGATTCTTCAATGGGTATGGTTCTACTAGCTACCATACTATATAGCCAAATTTGTAGATAACTAGCAATTATTGATCCTAAATCGTTGGCTGGATCTCCCCAAGAACCACGTTCCCAGTCAATTAAACGAATAATTTTATCATGTTGATCAGGCAAGAAAAATTCTGAAGATATTTCTCTTTCTGCTGCTGTTTCCCAATCTAAAGAAAGCAGAATATTGTTAAGTTTGAGGTCGTTGTGAGTTAAACAACAAGGATGAAAAGCTTCTTTCAAATTGGCGATCGCTTTTCCTAAATTATCGTAACGTTGATAAAGTGCAAAGAATTTCAACCCATCAGATGTAACGTGACCAAATACTTCTGGTGTAATTCTATTTACTCCCCCATTCATCTGAGAACTTGTTTGTGTGATCACTTCAGAATTTTGTAAAAATTGCTGATACTCTTGACGGTCTAAAGTTAAACGATGAATTGAAGCTAAATTTTCTCCTATTGAGCGAGCAATTTCAGTCGGGAATAAATTCTCCTTAGCATAAAATTCTGCTACATCCCGATAGTTATTGAGATAATTAAAAACAATGATGGAATTTTCAGCATCAAAATGAATTACTTCTGATAAAGATGAGCGTAGATGAATAACTTCTGGGAAGGTTTGGAAAAAATTATGAACTTGCCATTCATCTAAAAACTCACCACGAGTTCTACCTTCTCGGTTAAGACGTTCTTGTTTTACTAACAATTGACTACCATCGGGCAAGCTAACTAATAAATTAAAATTTTTGGCAGATTTTAACTCAATTTTACTCAATGACTGTTCTGCTTGAGTACAAAGTCCGTGGGAAATGAGATAAGAAAAAACGTTTTGAGAACTTAAAAGAAATGGCATAGCTTTAATGAAAATGAAAAACTTTTAATCAATAAAATTTGATAAATTTCCAGAAATCTCCTTATTTTTGCTTTCGCATTTAACAATTATTTTTATTCTTGAATATTGTACATACTTTCTAATGACAAGTCTCTACTACTAAATTCATAATCTGTGTTTATGAATGAACTCGTTAAAAATGAAATAGCATCAATAGCCGCAATTACAAGCATAAATTCAAGAGTCTTAACACCAAAATTTAGAATTTGAGAACTAGAACCATCTACACCACCAAATACTGCTTGAGAATCCTGATTATTGACTTCATTGATAAATCCTTCTGAATCCATAGGATGCAGGTCAGCAATAATAATTCGTGCCATTTATTTAATGCTGTAAAAATTAGATTTTGTTGATTTTTTTATTGGCTCTCCTGGTTTATTGGTAAAATAGTCAACTTATGTTAATTACATATATGTTAATTACATAAATTACTTTTACCGTTAATCCCAGGAGAGCCATTTAACTCAGTCGTTCACTACAAGAAAGACTATTAGTAGCCGTAGCCGTAGCCATCGCTGTAGGACTTAGCTAAGTAACCAATATGTCCAATACCATAGGTATTCACAAAAGCTTCAGCTAATTTTGTGAGTGTGGATATATCACTAACATCGCTATCAGAGTATCCACCATAAACAGAAATGGAATTAGCATCACTCATTTCGTTAAGAAAGCTTTCGGAATCTTGGAATAATTCAGAACCAGTTGCTTGCAATTCAGAGAGTTTGATACTAGCCATAATTTCCTCCTCAAAGACTTGTTTTCAGTGATTAAAAATTGCACTATGGGGAACTACAAAATTACCAGTAGCCCTTGTCGCTGTAGGACTTAGCTAAGTAACCAATATGTCCAATACCATAGGTATTCACAAAGGCTTCAGCTAATTTTGTGAGTGTGGATATATCACTAACATCGCTATCAGAGTATCCACCATAAACAGAAATGGAATTAGCATCACTCATTTCGTTAAGAAAGCTTTCGGAATCTTGGAATAATTCAGAACCAGTTGCTTGCAATTCAGAGAGTTTGATACTAGCCATAATTTCCTCCTCAAAGACTTGTTTTCAGTGATTAAAAATTGCACGATGGGGAACTACAAAATTACCAGTAGCCCTTGTCGCTGTAGGACTTAGCTAAATAACCGATATGACCAATGCCATAGGTATTCACAAAAGCTTCAGCTAATTTTGTCAGTGTTGACATATCGCTCACTTTGCTGTCATATCCACCATAAACAGAATTAGCATCGCTCATTTCGTTGAGAAAACTTTCGGAATCTTGGAATAATTCAGAACCAGTTACTCGCAATTCAGAGAGTTTGATACTAGCCATAATTTCCTCCTCAAAGACTTGTTTTCAGTGATTAAAAATTGCACGATGGGGAACTACAAAATTACCAGTAGCCCTTGTCGCTGTAGGACTTAGCTAAGTAAGCAATATGTCCAATACCATAGGTATTCACAAAAGCTTCAGCTAATTTTGTGAGTGTGGACATATCACTAACGGTGCTATATCCACCATAAACAGCAATGGAATTAACATCGCTCATTTCGTTAAGAAAGCTTTCGGAATCTTGGAATAATTCAGAACCAGTTGCTTGCAATTCAGAGAGTTTGATACTAGCCATAATTTCCTCCTAAAAGACTTGTTCTCAGTGATTAGAACAATGATGAGAATTTGTGGGAGCGGTTAAGTTTTTCTTTGCTCAACCGATACTCCTATTTTTATTGAAGAAAATTTGTAAAATCAAGGGTTTGAACTGGGTTTATCAGACATTAATCATGAATTTATGTCTTTTTTATAGCTGATTAATTTTTGCGTTACATGACTTTTCAATTCAACATTCAGATTGGAACTGCTGTAAGTAAACCATAAGATTTCACAGATATAGTAAGGGTAATTCATGAATTACCCCTACCAAGAATTAGGTTTTTAGTCCAATCTTGATTGAGTAAGTCCAGGATAGATAAACAAAAATAAATTATCCTATCTTGTGTGATGATTTTGAAAATTGCATAAAAAATCGTGCGTTATCTATTTCTAAACAGAAAACACACGAATATGGAAACTATGGTTAAATTATCCAGCCAATCTGTTAAAAATTGATTGACTGTCTCAAGTCCTCAAGTGTGGTGTCAATGTCCATTCTCCATCTATCGAGATTAGTATTTATGTCTTCCATTAGCGCGGAAATATCACTACTTTCTAATGTTGTGCTTGGATTTCTCCTTCTTCTTCTACCAAAACCACCTTTGATATTTATCATTTCCCCAGGAGTTGCTTCCTGAATAAACTGTGCATCATGATTAGGGTGGAGTTCATAAATTTTTATGCCCATTTTTGGATCACCTCCTGAAATACTGGTTTGAATAGAACTGAATTAAAATTTTAAATTCCCTTGCTTATATTGTGAACTTATATCTGATAAATTCAAGATTTTGAGAGCCATTTTCCAGACAGAATTTCATGAGTTTTGTCTAGCAAACTGATAGTTTTTGAGAAATGCAATTTTCTATTAAGCTGTTGTGCATTTAATTTGTATAAGTCTGGCGGGCAAGATGCCCGCACCACAAGACTTAACTAGATTAGGATGATAAAATTTAGCTGCCTAACAGCTTAAATAGGGTTTTCAACCTATTCCCCCCGGAAGACAGCACAGGAGATGAGAGCGCCCATGATCACAATGAAATAGGGCATTGGTTTTCTTATCCATGCCCAATGCCCTATGTATGCCCAAGGTATAGTTATCAGCGGCCTGTGATAAATTAACTTCTCAAACTCACACCGAATTTTTCTACTAAAGCTTCTCGCACTTTATTATGTACAGGTTCAACTTCATTATCAGTGAGAGTGCGATCGCCAGCACGATAAACTAAACGAAAAGCTAAACTTCTTTGACCAGCAGGAACATTTTCACCCCTGTATTCATCAAAGACTTCCACCGATTCTAACAACCCTTTCCCAGCTTTGTTAATCACTTTTTCCAGTTCGGAAACTGTGACTTTCACAGGTGCGAAAAATGCCAAATCTCTATCACTTGGGGGATAGGTAGAATAGGATTGAAACTTGGGAATTAGTAAATCATCATTATCCAGTGCATTTAACAAAGTATCCAAACTTAACTGGAACACATAAACCGCATCTGGTAAACCTTTATCCCGTCTTAGTTGGGGGTGAACTTGTCCAAAAGTTCCCAGTCTATTACCTCCCAACCATAAAGAAGCAGTCCTTCCTGGATGTAACCGAGAATCTCTATTTTCTGGTTGAAATTCTACCTGTAAACCAAATTGTTGAAAGACATTTTCTAAAATACCTTTCGCTTCAAACCAGGTCATTGGTTGTTCTCTTCCACCACGGGACCATTTACCAATGCTAGTATCACCACCCATAATCCCAGCTAACGCTTCAGCTTCATCTAACCCTTCTTCTTCTTGCCAGAAAATGCGCCCGATTTCAAAACCATTTAACGCCCCATTTCCTTGTTCTAAATTGTATTGAAAAGCATCAATCAATCCAGAAATCAAATCAGTCCGCAAAGCTGAATACTCTGCAAATAAGGGGTTACTCAAAACAATTTGTTTATCTTCCCCTGGTTTAACTAAAGAATAGTGCATTAATTCTGTTAAACCTTCACCCCGTAAATAAGAGCGAATTTTTAGCAGTAATTCTTGATCTAAAGGTAAATAACCTGGTTCGGTTTTTTCTGGTAAAGTATCAACGAAATTATCATAACCATAAAGACGGGCAATTTCTTCAATTAAATCAATTTCCCGTTCTAAATCACGGTAACGATAGGGTGGTACTTTTACCGTCCAAGTGCGGTCATTGTTATCAGTTAATTCACATCCTAAAGCAGTCAAAATTCTTTCTACATCTGCTGCTTCTAATTCTCCGGTTTCTAATCCTAAATCAATTGGACCTAGCACTTCATTAATTCTATTTAACCGCAAAACAATAGAATGTGTCCAGGTAGCAGCATCAGGACGATGATCAACTATTTCCTGTTGCACAATCACCCCATTTGCTAATTCTTGAATTAGAGATAAAGCGCGGTTACAAGCAGTTTCTAATTCTGCTCGATTTACACCTCTTTCATATCTTCCCGACGCTTCACTTCTTAAACCCACACCGCGAGAAGAACGACGAATGGCAACCGAATCAAATAATGCTGCTTCTAAAACTAAACTGGTTGTACCTTCGTAAACTTCAGTTTCTTCACCACCCATAACTCCTGCTAAAGCAACAGCTTTGTTATTAGCAGTAATTAATAAATTTTGGGTAGATAAATTGCGGGTTTGTCCATCTAAAGTTTTCAGAGTTTCCCCACTTTCAGCAAAGCGCACACCGATGGTTAAATTTTCTAAATTTTCACCACCAGCTACAGATTTTAATCTTTCTTGATCAAAAGCGTGTAACGGTTGTCCCCATTCTAATAACACATAATTTGTGATATCTACCACATTATTAATGGGACGGACTCCCGCAGCAAGTAATTTTTGTTTTAACCACTCAGGAGAAGGGGCAATTTTGATCTGTTCAACAACAGTTCCAATGTATGCAGGACAAGCTTTATTTTCGGAAATCTTCAAGCTTAAATTTCCGGCATTATTATTAATTGTAACTGCTGGAGGTTGAGGAATAGATAATTTTCCACCGGTTAAAGCTGCAACTTCTCGCGCAATACCTACCATAGATAAAGCATCTGCACGGTTAGCGGTTGCAGTGACATCTAAAATGACATCATCTAAACCCAAAAAAGGACGCACATCACTACCCAAGGTGAGATTTTCTTCAGTAAAAATATGAATCCCGTCTACATCAGTCGGTAAACCCAGTTCTTTTAAAGAACAGATCATTCCGTTAGATGGTACACCTCTGAGTTTCGTGGGTTTAATTTTTAAGTCGATGTTGGGTAAGTAAGTACCTTTAGTTGCAACTGGTACATAAATATCTGCGCGGACATTAGACGCACCACAAACAATGTTTAATGTTTCCTCTGCACCTACATCTACTGTACAGACACTCAGTTTATCCGCGTTGGGGTGCTGTTCCCGTTGCAGCACTTTACCGATCACAACGCCATCCGCCCAAGTGCGCCGATCTTCTATATCTTCAACCTCAAACCCTGCCATTGTCAAGGTGTGGGCTAGTTCTTCTGGAGTTTGGTTAATTTCTACGAGTTCCCGTAACCAATTGAAAGAGATACGCATTTAGTTGTCGTTGTGTTTGGATTTGTGTTTTGCTTTAATTTTATAATTAATTTTATGATAATTTTTAGGATATTTGGCTGTGTATGCTAAAGTTCAAGATATGGTTAACCAAATTATTATCAGCGAAGAATTATGAATGAGCTTAGGCTGGAATTACCTGCAAATATTTCTCTTGATGAAGCACAACTATTGTTGACAGTTAAATTATTTGAATCTGGTAAATTATCTTTAGGACAAGCTGCTAAACTAGCAGGTTATTCTAAGAGTACATATATAGAGTTACTGGGAAAAATGGGAGTTCCTGTAATTAATTATCCACCTGAAGAACTAGAACAGGAGATGAATCTGTGAGTGAAGTTGCTGTTACTAATAGCACCTGTTTGATTGGTTTAGAAAGAATAGGACGTTTAGAAATATTACCACAGGTTTTCTCTTCTATATTCATACCATTAGCTGTACAGCAAGAAGTAGGTATTAATGCAGATTGGCCAATAGTTCAATCAGTAGCTAATTTAGCTTTAATTGCTGCTTTAAAAACCCAACTTGATCCAGGAGAAGCGGAAGCTATAGCACTAGCAATAGAATTAGGAGATGTTTTTTTAATTATAGATGAACGTAATGCTCGTCGTATTGCTCAACAAATGGGTTTAAAAGTTATAGGTACACTAGGAATGTTACTACGTGCTAAAGAAAAAGGTGTGATTTCGGAAGTTAAACCAGTGATTATGTCACTAGAATCTGTTAATTTTCGGATAGCACCTGCTTTAATTCAAAAAGCTTTAATTTTAGCGGGAGAATTATAATAATTACAACTTTTGCGCTGTTGTTTCTAGTCATAATCATCTTCATATTCAATTATACGAAATAGTTCTATAATTTCTTGCTGTTTTAAAGCTTTTGCAATTACAGCACTTTGATCACTATAACCACTCAGTTCTAAGACTTCTTTGATTAAGTTTTCGTCTATTTCTAAATTTGTTATCATATTGTATGTTTCTCTAAAGTTTCATTTACCAAACTATTGCCATATTCAAAATAAATCCGGGTAAAATATCTTCCCCTGATAATTCTAAAGGTTCGGCTAATATTTCCACTGGTTTACCTAAACGATAAATTTCTACTTGCTGCGTCTTAGGATTTATTAACCAACCTAATTTTACACCGTTTTCCATATATTCTTGCATTTTCTTTTGTGTTTCTTGCAAGCTATCTGTAGGTGACATTAATTCTAAAACAAAATCTGGAGCAATGGGAGGAAATTTAGTTTTTTCTTCTGTGGTTAAACTATCCCATCTTTCTTTTTTAATCCATGCAACATCTGGAGAACGATTTGCACCATTAGGAAGTTTAAAACAGGTGGAAGAATCAAAACAAACTCCTAGTTTATTTTGACGATTCCAAACACCAAAATCAATTCCCATTTCAAAATTACTTCTTCCTGTTTCTCCTCCAGTGGGTGACATAACTAATAGTTCTCCTTTTGCGTTGCGTTCAAATTTCACGTCAGGATTTTCCCGACATAGTTGATAAAATTGATCATCGGTAAATCTGACGATAGGGTTTAGGTTAATGGTTATGGCTGTCATTGTCAATATGGGGTGATAGGATAAAACAGGTATTTTTCAATATTGTCAGAATCAGGATTTCCAGGATTAGAGGATTTACAGGATGAAAACAGATATTTGTCAGTAATTAACCATGATTAGGATTAACTAGATCATGAGCAACTAGAGTTAGGAACTATAGTTAGCTAATTAATAGCTATATCATTTTACTACCAATCATAGATATTATATCAAATCAGGATCAAAAATTTAATATCTTTTACCAGCTTTCTAGTTACTTATCGTGTAAATCCTCAAATCCTGGATATCTTGATTCAGACAATATTCAGACAATATTAATTATCCAGTTATTCTTTAGAGAAAGACTGGGTTAATATTAAGTCCCGTTTTTTCAAATAACACCAGTCTTAATGAAACCAATTTAAAACCTATTATTGATGAGCTTCTTATTTCTGGCTGACGGCTGAATGCTTATACTTAAATCTCGTAATACCAAATATTTTCTTTTTTGACAATAATCCGATTTAAAGACATTCGATCAATTACTCCTTCATCTTCTAATTGTCCTAATAATCTAGTAATAGTAACACGGGTAGAACAAACAAGGGCGGCTAAGTCTTCATGTGTCAGTCGCATATTAATTAATCTCCCTGTTTCTACCTGTGAGCCAAATTTGTTAGATAACCATGCTAGAAGTTGAATTAGCATAGATTCTACTTTTTTATGGCTACGTATTAACATTAATTCTTCTGCTTGATGGATGTGCTGAAGTAAAGCATCTGTAAATTGCTGCAAGTTATCTGCTGCTAAAATATTCGCTTCTACATTAGTTAAACATTCTATGCAATAGGGTTTGATTTTTGACAGCATTTCACCCACTATATCCCCAGGTCCCCATAAACCTAAAGCTACTGTTGTACCGTCTTCTAAGTAGGTATAAGTCATGACAAAGCCGCTTTCTATTTGCCAGAGGGCATTTTTTTTACTGGGTATAAGAGATCGCCTGGAAAAATGAAACTTTTGGCGATCGCTATCAGTAGATAACCCGGAAATAATTGTATGTAAAGGCATAAATATATTATATTACTATTTTCCGATGTACTAACCGTAGTATATATGATTTCGGATCAGAAAGTCACGCCAAAAATATCTTTTAGAGTGAGTCAGACTGCATAAATCAAGTAAATAAAGTAATTTTGACATCTGATGCACCCTACAAATGTGTTGATTTCTGGTCAATCTATAGCAATTCTGGGAATTATCTTAAATAACTACGGTAATCCGATAGATTTATGATATTTTAGTAAAACAAGTGATAAGCTATCACATTTAGCACTTTAAAGTAGACTGCTTTCGTAAAAACACCCTTAAATCTATCAATGTACAGTAGTATTTTAAATACGGACTTGAATAGTCAAAGCTACCGTCTCCTGGAACTTTCCGCCAAGGTGGAATACGCACTCTTAGCACTGCTAGAACTAGCCAGCCACCATGATCAAAAAGTTACTCTAACCATAAGTGAAATTGCAGCCAAGCAACCCATCCCAGAGCGTTACTTAGAACAAATTCTCACTCAACTGCGACGTGCGGGTGTGGTGCAGAGTCAGCGCGGTTCAAAAGGTGGTTTTCTTTTAGTGCGTGAACCTTGGCAAATAACCTTACTAGAAATAGTCACCTTGGTAGAAGGAGAACGGAAAGAGAAAGAAAATTCTGAAAATCCAACTATAGAAAGGACTCTAGTGCGTGAAATTTGGGAAAAAGCTAACACCGCTTCTAGTGAAGTGTTGCGTAGTCACACACTCCAAGACTTATGTCAAGAAAAAGAAACTCGCACTCAAAATGATCCCATGTATTACATTTAGTGTGAGTCATCAGCTAATAAATATGGGAAAAGCAATTAATGAATTAATCAATTAATCAATTAATCAATTAATTCTTTTTCATCAAAACTAACAAACACAGACAAATACCAAGGAGTTTGATCGGACTTAATGCCTGATTTTGATAGATGATTACAACACCCAAACCCATCAGTACAAAAGGTACAAAATAACTACCATAATTAGTTAAAAAATTTGCTATTTGCTTCTGGTGGGTTAACTTATAAGCTGTGTAACACCAAACTGACAATAGGAGGAAAAAGACAACTATAATCACTAAAAAGCTATCTAGTTTATTGGTAGAAAATAAAGGTATATAAACAGTAATATTATCACTGCCATTAGCAATAGTAATTAGAGTAATGGTATAAATTTGAGAACTTAACAAATTACTTTGACTTGATGATGCAAATGGTGTAATTTCGGTATTAATTTCAGCCGATAAATTGGTATCTTTTTCTTGATTAACTAAACTACTAATACCTATAGATAAAGGAATCAAACCTAATAAACTAATCCAGTTTGTAGGTATAATTAAACCACTCAATAAACCAGGTAAACTGAGAATGACAAGAATGGTAAAACCCAAATATTGACCTAAAACAATTTGCCAAGGTTGTAAATTATCATCAACTTGGGCAAAAAACACCAGCAAAATCACAAGATCATCAATATTAGTAGCAATAAAAGTTACAACTCCTGTGATTATAGATATCAATAAATCATTCATTCTACATCATTAATCTTCAAACATCATGAATAGTTTAATTACTGCTTTTACTCAAGGTATTATCGCTTTTGCAGCCACTAATATAGACGATATTATTATTTTACTACTTTTATTTTCACAAATAGATAGTAATTTTCGCTGTAGACATATTTTTATCGGTCAATACCTTGGTTTTTTAGCTATTATTATTCTTAGTTTACCAGGTTTTTTTGGTGGCTTAGTGATTCAGCGAGAATTTATTGGATTATTAGGATTATTACCAATAGTAATTGGCATTAAATATTTATTGAATCGAGAAGAAGAAAATACAGAAGTACAAACAGTAAATAGTGATTTATTAGAGTCATCACATCCCAATCCCATATTTGCTTTTTTATTAAGTATTCTTCACCCTAATACTTATAAAGTTGCGGCTGTAACGCTGGCTAATGGTGGTGATAATATTAGTATTTACATTCCCCTATTTGCTGGTCAGAGTTTTGGTAGTTTAGGAATTATTCTGATTGTTTTCTTATCTATGGTAGGGGTGTGGTGTGGTATTGCCTATTTATTAAGTCGTCAAGCTGCTATTGGTTATATTCTAACTCGTTATGGTAAGGCTTTAGTTCCATTTGTGTTAATTGGTTTGGGATTATTTATTATGTATGAACGTGGTACTTTAGAAATGATCAAATCATTGTTATAAGATATTTGAAAAGAAAATATTGGAAAAGCATTTTCAGGTTGACAGATATTTTTTATCCCCCTAAATCTCTATTAAAATGGAGAAATTTGATTTTGGTTAACCCATTAAAAAGTATAGGCAATTCATGAATTATCCTTACATTTTTCTTAGAGATGTCTATTCTTAAATTTCAATCTTCATTTTTCAATTTTCATTTTTTAATTTTTAATCTTTAATTGTTAATTCCTAGTTATGCTGGTAAAACTAACTTCCAACTTACCATCATTAAAATGCTGTATATAATCAATCTCAAAGGGCGTTGAGGTGTAATTTCACAAAGTTTAGCACCAATAATTACACCGGGAACTGAACCGATCCAAATTGGTATCACTAAACCCCAATTAACTGTTCCTAATGTGAGATGTCCTAAAGATGTGAATATTAATAAAATTGCGGCTTGAGTAATATCTGTACCTACTAATTTACGGGCATCAAGACGAAAGAAAACCATCAAAACCAAGGCAAACATAGAACCGGAAGAAACGCTAGTCATACCCACAGAAAAACCTAAAAGTGCGCCAATTAACAATGTTAAAAACCGCCCTTGATTAGTTTTAACATTTAATTTTGGTAATTCGGGTAAATTGACTTTGGGGAAAAATTTCACTAACAACATTTGAATTAATGCTGTGAATGTGACAATTAAAATCATTACTCCCAATAACCGCAGCAAAAGATGATCTATGTTGAGGTTACTGTTTCTGAGTTGATGTAAAACCGCTACACCCAATAATGAACCAGAAACGCTACCCATTGCCAACCATTTAACTATTTCTATATCTAGGGTTTTTTGTTGCCAGTGTTTGACTCCACCTACTACTTTCATTAATGTGGCTGCTACAACATCAGAACTGATAGCAATAGAAGGCGGTACTTGAAAAATAAAAATCAACATTGGAGTGATTAAAGATGCGCCTCCTATTCCTGTTAAACCGACAATAATACCGATGAAAAAGCTGAAAACGGGTAGTAGTAAGTAGTCCATATTCCTGTTTTGTAGTGGGTTTTAGTTTTTACCTGTAAATCAAGGATGTGTTTTTACATGAATATTTTTATTTGAATATTTTTAACTTGACTTAACCTGATATCCTTGACTTTGGTGAATCACCTTAATCTCGATTGTTTTACCGTACTTTAATAATACACTTGAGAAAAGTATATTGTCAAGGTCTGATAATGAAATTGTTTTTCACTGATTTTGTAATCATTATTGGCTCAGGAATAGAGAAAAATAATTAATAAATGATCAATAATTGAGTGTAATAGAAACAACAGTTATGGGAGATTGTATTGCTAGTTAAATACTAATGAATATTAATTAAACACTAACAATTAAATACTAACAATTAAACGCTAACATAAAGCTACTTACATAGAAATATTGAATATCTGAATCAAATAAAAAATCATCGTAGTCACAGGAAAAAATGTATAGAAATATCTAGAAATTTCTTACCTTTGTGTACTTTGCGCTCTTTGTGGTTTAATAATATTAATTTTGAGATAATTATTTAAGGATCAGCAATCAGCTTAAAACTCAGATGATAATAGCTAATTACTTAATCTATGAATAAAATAAAAATGATGAAAGAGGAACACAAATCACAGTTTATGGTGATCAAAAACCTGCTGGTTTCTAATTGGCGTTCTTTGTTATTGATGTTGATAGGTGTGTATTTACCTTTGCAGATTGTGGAAATTATGACGGTGAAAATCTGGCATAATCAAGGCGGGTTTTCTTGGGATGTGCCGATTTTGATGGCTATTCATACTACAGCTAATCCTCAACTAGATGCGATCGCATTAGTGTTAACTAAGTGGGGATCATTTTGGACTGCATTTCCTGTGTTGAGTGCGATCGCCATAATTTTATTACGTAACCGCAGATGGAGAACTTTTAATTATCTCATCACTACTGCTATAGGAAATTTAATTATTAATCACACAGCTAAAGAAATTATACAGCGAACACGCCCTAATTTATGGATATCAAAAGCACCAGAATTGGATTATGCTTTTCCTAGTGGTCATGCCATGACAACTATGACATTAGTAGCAATTTTAGTAATTTTAACTTGGGATCGTCCTTGGCGGTGGTTAGTTTTAATTATTGGTAGTTTTTACCTCTTAATTATTGCTTGGACAAGACTATATTTAGGAGTTCATTTTCCTAGTGATATACTTGCCGGTTGGATGGTTGCTTTAGCTTGGGCTATTGCTATGAATTTAATTATTAAACCATAATTATTTAGCTGTCAGTATTCAGCCTTCAGTATTCAGCCTTCAGCAAGAGCCGAAAACTATAAATAATAGCTGATGACTGATAGCTGAAAGCTGAACGCTTAACCAATAACCAATCACAAATTAAGATTTTTGAGCAGGTGCGTTAATCACTCTTGCATCTACAATAGCCTGAGAAACATTAGGAATAAACCAGTTAATTTCACCAGGTTTGAGAATTTGTGTTCCTGCTTGGCTAAACTCAATCACACCTGTATCTGGGTTAGTTGTCAAAACTAACTTAGTGCCATTAGTAACTTTAACAATTGAATCACCTGTTAATTCTTGGTTTTCTCCATCTAAACCAACAGCTACAGCTTTAACATCTGAAGGTATATAAACTCCTTGACAATTCCATTTATTTTTGGTTGTCTGATTATCACCTAAAAAATATAAAGCTGCTCCTGGGGAATAATCATCTTCTTCTAAATTTGGTTCTGGTCCATAAATAGCTATTGTTTTACCTGTTTTATTAATACATTGCCCCCAATCAATCCCTGATTCAAAGGCTAATTTTTGTAATTTTAAATCACTGATTTTCTGCTCTAATTGTTCTGGTGTATAGCCTGGGGGTAAAGTTTGTGTAGCTTTTGCGTTTGCTAACTGGTTCAATTGTTGAGTCAGGGCTATGTAATCAGGATTTTTCGTATATCTGGGCGGATCTGCTAACGCAGATTCAGAAAATAATAAACTGATACAGCATAACGCAATCATTAATATATACTTGAGACTTTTCATGGTAGTAATTCCTGATTTGAGAATATTGAGATTATCCATTTGGGCAAAAGTAGAAATGGCAAAATCATCATGTTTCTACTTACTAAACTATTCGCTAGTTTAAATTATCATCATTAATTCAAATTGGCAAGAATATCATTTAGCTAATTAGAATACCCAGTATTATCTCTAAATCGCATATTTAAAAACCTGCAATATCTATGATTTTCAAGGATTTTACCTCTATAATTCCCTAAATGACTCATGATTAAGTAGTGTATTTTTACATACTTTTATTAAATCTTTGAAAAGAATTTTTTATACAAATTTAATTCCCACCAAATCCGATGCTCTTTTGAGTATTTATCAAAAGAAAATAATTTTACAAAAAATATCAGAAAAAAATAGATAAACCACTTGCATAATATCAAAGCATCATGTAATATTTGATTTGTCAAAGAAAACACAAATCCTAATAGTAGTTGCTAGGAATAGATATGGGGTTAATCTATCAGCAGCAGCTACAGATTATTCAAGGGAATTTTGTACACATAAATCACAGGTCTGAATAACCTAGAAGGTATAACTAAAAATTAGCCATAATCCAATACAGATTAGGGATTTATTTCTGTGGGATTGGCTTGTAAATATTCGTAGTAAAAGGGAAAAATTGCAACTTTTGGAAATTTTTATTACTTGTCATTAGGTATTACTCAGACAAACATCAAAATCTCCCTATTGTCCATCTATGTATGCGTCATTTCACACATCATTTCACAATAGAGAATCCTGAAAATGAATACAGAAATCAAATCACCTCAAAGTATTCACGGCTTAAAGCCAAATTGCCTTTTTTTCTCAGAAGTTTTAGCTCAATCTTTTGCGGTTATTGCACCAACAACTGTACCTGCATCTAACATAGGTTTGATTGTGGCACTTTCAGGAAATGGAACTTGGCTAAGTTTTGTGATAGGTTTGATGGGATTATTATTAGTTAGCATTAATATCAACCAATTCGCCAGTCGTTCCGCTTCTCCTGGTTCTTTATACTCATACATTACCAAAGGTTTAGGAGCAACCGCAGGTGTAATTTGTGGTTGGAGTTTGGTACTGGCTTATTTATTTACAGGAATGTCCGTTCTCTGTGGTTTTGCTAACTTTTCTGGGATTTTTATTAGCCATTTAGGTATTCATCCTTCGAGTATTACACTATTAGCTATTGGGGCGGGAATTTCTTGGTATGCAGCTTATAAAGATATTCAACTTTCAGCAGTAGCTATGCTGTGGTTAGAAGTAGTTTCCTTAGTTTTAATTATCATTTTGTGCCTGATTATTTGGGCGCACAAAGGTTTTGCTGTAGATATGTCTCAATTAACTTTATCTGGTGTGACTCCAGGTAATTTAGCAACTGGATTAGTTTTAGTCATGTTTGGTTTCTCTGGTTTTGAAAGTGCCACTAGCTTAGGAGATGAAGCCAAAAAACCATTACGTACAATACCTAAAGCAGTGATGGGTAGTGTTATCCTTGCAGGTTTATTTTTTGTTTCTACTACTTACATAGAAGTTTTGGGTTTTAGTGGTACTGGGGTATCTATTACTCAAACAGAAGAACCTTTAGGTTTTCTTTCTCAACAAGTAGGAGTTGGTTTTTTAGGAGAATTAGTAGGTTTAGGAGCATTATTTAGTTTCTTTGCTTGCATTTTAGGAAGTATTAATCCTGCTGCTAGAGTAGCTTTTTTAATGGCACGTCATGGTTTATTTCATGCGTCTTTAGGTAATGCCCACGCAGAAAATAGAACTCCTCATGTTGCTGTGACAATGTGTTCATTTTTGACATTTTTAGTTCCGGCGATCATGTCTTTTTTTCACATCAAACTCTTTGAGTGTATGGGATATTTGGGCGCTATTTGTAGTTATGGTTTTTTAACTGTTTATATTTTGATTTCTGTTGCTGCTCCAGTTTATCTACACAAAATTAATAAACTCCGTCTCATAGATATAGTATTTTCTATTTTGGCGGTGGGTTTTATGATGATTCCCATTGTGGGAAGTGTGGGTATTCCTGGTAGTAATCTTTTTCCTGTTCCAGAAACTCCTTATAATCTTTTTCCTTACTTGTTTTTAATCTATCTTGTTGCTAGTTGTGGTTGGTTTTTAATTAAAAAACAACGCTCCCCCCATTTAGTAGCAGGAATGCAGCAACGAGTTGATGAAATTCATGCGAGTTTTGCGGAAAGAAATAACTATTAAAAAGTGGTAATTTCCCAAATCCAAAATCTCAAATCTCAAATCCAAAATCCAAAATCTAAAATCTAAAATCTAAAATTCCTATGAGTGGTGTAATCACAGCAATTAGTACAGGTGCAGCAGCTTTTAGTGCCACCAATATTGATGATTTAGTCATCTTAACTTTGTTTTTTTCACAAGTAAATGTGAAATTCCGTAAATGGCATATAATTTTAGGTCAATATGTCGGTTTTACAGCTTTAGTTTTGGCGAGTTTACCCGGTTTTTTTGGCGGTTTAATTTTACCTCGTCCTTGGATTGGTTTATTTGGTTTAATACCAATCATCATCGGCATCAAAACTTTACTAGATTCAGAAAATGAAGCATCAGAAGATGTAGATCCAAATACAGAAACATCTCATCAATCATTTCATGAATCACTATTAGCTAAATTTTTTAATGTGCAGACTTACAGTGTAGCTGCTATTACTTTCGCTAATGGTACAGACAACATCAGTATTTATGTACCGATATTTGCTAGTAGTAATTGGCAGAGTCTTTTATTAATTTTGGTTGTGTTTTTTTTGTCGGTGGGATTATTGTGTTATGTGGCATATAAATTAACTCATAACCAGGCGATCGCCCATCTTTTCACCCAATACGGTAATCGTTTCATGCCCTATGTTTTGATTGGATTAGGTACTTTTGTCTTCATTGACAGTAATAGTTTAAGTCTACTGAATGTACTTAACAGATAACAGAGTAAAAAACAAAATCAGCATTTAGTTATCAGAATTTAGTTATCAGTAATTAGGTTAAGCATCAAATTTAAAGTTTGTATAACTCCACAATAAACATTTACAAACTGAAATTTATCTTTATTTTTTCCCTATTACTGACTGTTAAATATTGGTAGCTCAACAATTACTAAAAAATACTAACAACTAATGACAAATGAATGATTAATCATCAATAATAACTAATACACCAAGAGGAAAAAATTTTGACTATACTCACATTTTCTTTATTAGTTTGGCTGGGATCATTTAGTGCTGGGTTAGTAGGATCATTAACAGGTTTAGGAGGCGGAGTCGTTATAGTTCCTTTATTAACTTCAGTTTTTGGTGTTGATATTCGTTATGCTGTTGGTGCATCTTTAGTCTCAGTAATTGCCACATCATTAGGTTCAGCTTCCACATACATTAAACAAGGATTTGCTAACCTGCGCTTAGGAATGTTTTTGGAAGTTGCCACTACCATTGGTGCAATGATTGGAGCTTTATTAGCTGCCTTTGTTTCCGTGAAATTCTTAACAATCATTTTGGCAGTTGTTTTAATTTATTCAGCATATTTATCCCAACGCACAAGAGCAGAAAATCAAGAAATTGCCGAACCAGATCCCATTGCGGAATATCTCCAACTCAATGGTACTTATCCCACTCCTAACGGTGTGATACCTTATCAAATAAATGCCTTACCTGCTGGGTTTAGCATTATGTTAATTGCCGGCGTGCTTTCTGGTTTATTAGGAATTGGTTCGGGAGCATTTAAGGTATTAGCAATGGATCAAGCTATGCGTCTACCTTTTAAAGTTTCCACCACCACCAGCAATTTTATGATCGGTGTGACAGCCGCAACTTCTGCTGGTGTTTATTTAAGTCGTGGATATATAGATCCTGGTTTATCCATGCCAGTAATGTTGGGAGTTTTACCAGGTGCTTTTTTAGGAGCAAGAATTTTAATGGGTGCTAAAACCCAAACATTGAGAATAATTTTTAGCCTTGTTTTAGTGGTAATGGCTATCAAAATGGTGTACAACAGTCTTATAGGGGAGTTATAATTATGTATAGATTAAATTCGGGTTTTCGTTGGACTTCATCAACACAACAAGAAACTGAAGTAATGACTCTAGCTTTAATATCTGAACAACCAGATTCAGATATTCAACAACTAGAAAAACAACATTTTAATCATGTCAATCATCTCAATTATCAGGGTGTAATTGCAAATAATCATAAAATAGAAAAATTGCCGGGTGAGCAATTATTAGAAAATTTGCTCAGTAATTTACTCAGATATGGTGTTTTGATTGCCAGTTCTATAGTATTTATAGGAGGAATATTATATTTAATCAATCACGGTTCAGAACCTGCTCCATATCATATATTTCGTGGTACATCTCCTGAATTTTGCTCACCCATTGGCGTATTCACCGCAATTTTATCAGGTAGTCGGCGGGCAATTATTCAATTGGGACTTTTAATATTAATTGCTGTGCCAGTTTTACGAGTCTTTATTTCTTGTTTAACTTTTCTATTCCTGCGACAATTTATTTATGTAGTCATTACTTCTTTAGTGTTAACAAGTCTTATTTACAGTTTGCTCAGTGCCTATTAATATATCATCTAATATGTAATAGGTAAAAAATCAGTAGATAAATCCCCGAATTTTTTGGTCATTCGGGGATATAATCAAATATTTATACCAATCATGTGTACCAAATTCAAGAATCAAATAACCGCAAAGAACACAAAGTACACAAAGAGGGAAGCAAGAGATTCAGAAATCTGGCACATTCTTCTACAGAAGTGATATTACTAGGAAATTAACAATTTTTTCTTAGTCATTTTTAAGTTTTTCCAAAGGATCTGAATTTGTTTATAAGCATCCTCTGGGGAAAGTTTACCACCAGTTTGTAAACTACAAATATGGTTAACCCTTTGAGAAAAATCTTGAAGATGAGCATTAAATAATAAATATTCTGGTTCAAACTGTCCATAATATGGACTACGTGGATAAAGAAAGTCAGATATTTCTGAGAGAAAATAAGGGTCTTGGTTCATATAGAATATAGCAGGTAGTTAGAATTAAAACAATCAGAAATTATGCAAGTGGTATTTAAGAAAATTTTATATCAGTATTTCATAAACACTCTTTAAACGCAGTATTAGTGAATACATTTTTCAGTATTCTCATAGTTGTAAACACTGGTAAATACAAATTGACTATAATGATCAGTAACTCAAATTGAAATTTGCTGTAATACCCGAATACCCCACTTCTTTAAGAAGTCGGGAATCTATATACTATTAACTACAGTATTTTTGTATATTTAGTCTATCATTACTAAAGTCATGATATAATCTTGCACGATAGACATAATTACAGAATATTGTATCAACATGATCAAAGAATGCGACCGAGATGAGACAATATCACACTTTCAAAAAAGCAGCTAAACTCACAGCTTTGATATGTTTAATTACCATTTTAGTTACTCCTTTTGTCATAGTTAATGCTGGTGAACGTGGTGTATTAATGAAGTTTGGAGAGGTGCAAGATCCAGTATTAGCTGAAGGAATACACCTAATTATTCCTGTAGTGAATACAGTGAAAAAATTAAGTATTAGAATCCAAAAACAATCTATATCTACTGAGTCTATATCTAAAGATTTACAAAATATTTTTACTCAAGTAGTGCTAAATTGGCATATTCAACCCATAAAAACAAATCTAGTATTTCAACAAATTGGCGATGAAAAAAACATTATAGATATGATTATTGATCCAGCAATTGCAGAAGTTGTAAAAGCTATAGTCGCTCAATATACAGCAGAAGAAACCATTACTAAACGTGAAGATGTGAAAAATAAATTAGATAATTTTCTAAAACAAAGATTAGATAATTATGATATTGTAGTTGACGATGTATCTTTAGTTAATATCAGCTTTTCTCATCAGTTTATAGAAGCTGTAGAAGCAAAACAAGTTGCTGCACAGGAAGCAAAACGGGCGGAATTTTTAGCGATTAAAGCAGCTAAGGAAGCGGAAGCTAAGGTAAATTTAGCCAAGGGTGAAGCTGAATCTTTGAGTTTATTAAAAAATATTTTGACACCAGAATTATTACAAAGACAAGCACTAGAAAAGTGGAATGGTAAATTACCGTTAATTGTGGGTAAAGAAGATTTTAAAATTGGCGATATTCAACAGTTAATTACAGCAAGTGAAAATTAAGTTATTTGTAAGAATTCAGGAGTCAGGAGTCAGGAGTCAGAATATTGTATAAATCAGTAGATTATCAATATGTGATTTTTATTCTAACCCTTAAAAAGCTGATTTCTCTTAGCTGATAGCTGAATGCTTACAGTTATTTTTTTAATCATGAATCCTGATTTTAAATCCCCTCTTGTTTAAAATTGGGGATTTTATTGTTTATGAATTGTTGAAAATTTCTAGAGGAATATCAATAATTTTCAACTGAAGTAAAAACACAATCAATAAGGTATATGCAGTTGAAGAAATCAAAGTATTGAATATCTCTTTTTTAAGATTACGCTCCTGGGGTTGTTTTTGAAAAATATCACCTGCTCCAAATTGCATCATGAGAATACCGATAATATTTGATAACCAATAACCAATAATTGTGCAAGGTAAAAGTAAATTTTCTGACAAAAAACTGCACACATAACCAAAAAAGTACGCTATCGGTAGATTGAATAATAAATCATTCCACCAGCATAATGGAGAAAGCAAATATCCGAAAACAACAAAAAACCCTCCTCTTAATTTCTTCCAAATATTGCTACTTGGTTGGTGGGAGGTGGTTTCTTGTTTCTCTTCTAAAGTGGGATCAAAGTTTTGACTGGTTACGGATAAATTTTTCATAAATACACTATTCCTATCAAATTAGTGTATTTTAACTTTAAATCAAAAAAAAGTCCATAGTTATTAATGCAGGACTGATGCAACTAGCACATTAATAGGATACATCAAAACGTATAAATTATGTAAATACACATATTATTGATATCTGAAGCACCAGAAAACTTGATGAAGTGCGGAATGTGGGTAAAAATTAAGGTGAAAGTTAGATCCCATAAAAACACCTAACTAACCGCCTTAACTCTCTTTTGCTAACCCCTACCACCACCAATAAAATATAACAAAGCCATTCTCACAGCTACACCGCTAGTTACCTGATCTTGAATTAAACTAAATTCAGGATCATCCATTAAATCTGAACTAATTTCTACACCTCTATTAACTGGACCAGGATGCAAAACTTTGACATGAGGTTTACACATTTTTAACCGATTTCTAGTAATGCCAAATAATTGATGATATTCCCTTAAACTGGGTAATAAATGGGCTGTCATTCGTTCTTTTTGCAAACGCAATGTCATCACAAAATCAGCATTTTCTAAAGCTGGTTCTAGTTGCCAATGGATCAATAACCGTTCTGCATTTGCTGTACCTTGTAAATATTCAGCAAAGAATTTAGGTAATAAAGTGGGAGGTGCTGCTAAATGCACTTCTGCACCACTGGCGGTTAAACTCCAAATATTAGAACGGGCAACACGAGAATGTAAAATATCCCCAACAATGGCAATTTTTTTACCTTCTAATAATTCAATTCTGGGTTTTTCTGGATTAATTAAACTACAAATTGTAGATAAATCTAATAATGCTTGAGATGGATGCTCATGTTGTCCATCACCAGCATTTAAAACACTGACTTTTTCACCTAAACGATCCATTTCTTGGGCGATCGCCTGGGGTACTCCTGCTTCTTTATGGCGAATTACCATAATATCTGTACCCATTGCTAAATAGGTTTTAGCAGTATCTAAAATTGTCTCTCCTTTAGTCATGGAAGAAGTAGCCGCAGCAAAATTCAGAGTATCTGCACTTAACCTTTTAGCAGCTATTTCAAAACTACTCCGGGTGCGGGTAGAAGGTTCAAAAAATAAATTTGCCACTACCTGTCCTTGCAAAGTGGGTACTTTTTTTGTTCTGCGTGATAGAACTTCTCTAAATGAAGCCGCAGTTTGTAAAACCGCGTTATATTCATCTGTGGTGAAGTCAGATAAAGAAAGAATGTGATGACGATTCCAAGTAGTTGTAGGCATTGAGATTTTAGATTTTAGATTTTAGATTTTAGATTTTGGATTTTAGATTTTAGATTTTAGATTTTGGATTTTTGAGGTAATTAGTAGTAGTCATGAACAATTACCAATTACCCATTACCAATTACCTATTACCAAATTTTAAGTTGGTAAATGAAAGACTTTCAAAGCAATAGAAACTATGCTCAGGAAGGTGACAAAACCAATAGTATCCAACATGGTGGTGACTAATGGACCACTCATTAAAGCTGGATCTAATTTTAGCTTTTGTAATCCCATTGGTAACAAAGTTCCCAAGCTAACAGCAACCATTGTATTCGTTGCCATGACAGTTCCCGCAACTAAAGCTACCCATCTTTCATTCGGTTTTGCCCAAATTAAGGAAAGAGCGATCATTGTTGCACCTAACGCAATAGCTGTACCTAACCCCGCTAAAAGTTCTTTGCGGAGAATTTTACCAGTATCTTCTGCGGTTACTTCTCCTACACCTAAACCGCGAATAGTCACGGTTAAGGCTTGAATACCGACAGTTCCCCCGGTATTAGAAAATATGGGCATAATTACAGCTAGAACCGGTACAGCCGCAATAACTTGTTGAAAAGGAGCGATCGCACTAGCCGCACCAATATACAATGCCATGATACCTAATAACCAAGGCAACCGTTTTTTAATAGTTACATGAGGAGGAGATAAAGCTTCTTCATCACCACTCACAGCAGCTAATTTTTGAATATCCTCGGTAGCTTCTTCTTCTAAAATATCAATGACATCATCAATGGTAATAATTCCCACTAACCTATCTTCCCGATCTACTACAGGCATAGCAATTAAATCATAACGTTGCATAATGCGGGCTGCTTCTTCCTGTAGGGTTTCAGTTTTCACTTTCACAACATGAGAACTAGCAATATCTTTAATTAAGACTTCGGGAAAAGTAAATAATAACTGACGCAAAGAAACAACACTAACTAATTTACGATTATCGTCGGTGACGTAAGCATAGTAAATTGTTTCTTTATCTTCGTCTTGTAAACGAATTTTACTTAACGCTTCACCGACAGTCAAACCTTGTCGCAACCGTACATATTCTGTTGTCATTACCCTGCCGGCAGTTCCTTCAGGATAACCCAAAATCGTTGCGGTAGCTTGTCTTTGTTCGGGGCTAAGTTGTTGTAATAAACGTTTAACTACTCCTGCTGGTAGTTCATCAAACAAGTATGCTCTTTCATCAGGACTCATTTCTTCTACCAGATGTACTACTTGCACATCATGTAGAGAGTTTATCAGTTCTTCTTGTACTTCTGTAGGTAAATATTCAAATACATCAATAGCTTGATTTTTGTTCAGTAAACGAAAAGCGATCGCCCTGTGTTTTTCCGGTAATTCTGAAATATATTCTCCCACATCCACAGGTTGCAGATTATTTAAATCACATTTCAATTGATTTAAGTCAGCAACATCCAAAGAATTGCGAACATCTTGTGTCAGCATAACAAATTCCTCCTAATGTCTCCCCCTCGCTGGGAGACTTTCTCGCCAGCTTAGGGGAGGATACTACTGCCATCTGGTGGACTTTTGTCCATAAAATTTCAAGAACTCAATATTGATATTTAATCAAGTCATCATTAAGTTATCATCCTAACCCGGAATTGGCCGATTTGATAACAACCTGGCAATAATGCTTTCTTAATGTAGCATTATACACCGGGGTATATTTTAGATGCCTTGATTTTTTATAGATGTAGAGATTTTACTACTATATTAATCGGTGTCAAGTCTATCAGCCACTTTACTGGAAATCTTTACACAATGAAGATATTTTTCAGTAGATAGTAGATAGAGATAGATCCTCGACTTCTTGAAGAAGTCGGGGATCTGGGTTTAGTTGTAAAAATCGGGTAATATGAAGATAAAAGCAAGAAAACCTATAAGATTAAGTTCCTGTAACATCATCAGCGATAACAACCAGTTCAATTACTTTTTAATGAGGAAAAAATGAGAATTAAGCAAATTTCAGTCACAGAACTTTTTGGTATTTTCAATCATGTTATTCCCTTGAATACAGAAGATAGAATAACTATAATTTACGGTTTAAATGGTATTGGTAAAACTGCAATATTGAAAATGATAAATGGGATTTTTAATTTACAATTTTCAGAGTTTCGTAGTATTCCCTTCAAAGATTTTCAAGTCGATATTGATAATGGAAGTTATCTGAGAGTAAATAAAAGCCAACTTGCTAGTGAAGAAAATCAACTGACCTTTTATTTTAAACAAGATAGTAGCAGCAAAGAGCTTAAATTTACTCCCAATAGACTAGAAGTTAAAGAAATATCAGAAGTTCCTATTTCCAGTATACTAGATATACTAGATGATGTCGTTCCTGGACTGGAAAGGATATCTTCTAACCGTTGGTTATATGTACCTACAAATGAAATACTATCTTTAAAAGAAGCTTTAGAAAGGTTTAGTGATTTCTTGCCTGAAAAAATTAGATTAAAAAACATACCTACATGGATGGAACAGCTTAAAAAATCTATAGAAATAAATTTTATCCAATCACAGCGATTATTAAATTTAGCAGAGAATACTAAATTCCGCATGGAAAGGTCACGAACTTTAATGATACCTTCTGTTGCTAGTTATGCAAATGAATTAGCAGCAAATATTCAAGCTAAACTAGCAGAATATGGGACTTTATCTCAATCACTTGATAGAACTTTTCCCGTCAGAGTGGTTCAACAAAACAACTCAACTGATATCACAGACACACAAATACGTCATAAGCTTAATGAACTTGAAGAAAAACGTTCTCATTTAATCAATACTGGACTTTTGGATAATGATGAAAATCAAAATTTTCAAGTACAAGACACAATAGATAAAAGCACAAAAAAAGTTTTATCTGTCTATGTTGAAGATGTAGAGAAGAAACTCAAGATTTTTGAGGAATTAGCACAAAAAATAGAACTAATTAAGAGAATTATTAACCAGCGGTTTTCTTATAAAGAAATTAATATTAGTAAAGAAAAAGGTTTTACATTTACTTGTAATGGCAATTCTTTGTCACCCACACAATTATCTTCTGGAGAACAGCATGAATTAGTAATACTCTATGAATTATTATTTAAAGTTAAACCAAATTCATTAATTTTAATTGATGAACCAGAACTGTCACTGCACGTAGAATGGCAAGTGAATTTTCTTAAAGATTTACAAGAAATTACAAAAATAGCTAACATTGATATTTTACTAGCAACTCACTCACCTGGTATAATTCATGATAGATGGGACTTAACTGTTGAATTAAAAAGTCCTCAGAGATGAGAGAATTTATCACACCTGAGTTTATTGCTAATCAAATTCGGATGAGACGCAGTGCTTACTCAGGGACTTTTATAATTGTTGAAGGTTCTACCGATGCGCGGGTATATGAACGCTGTTTAGATAATAAAAAATGTGAGTTTTCAATTGCTCACAATAAAGATCAAGCTATAGCTGCATTATCTATTCTTGAAAGAGATAATTTTGCAGGTGTCTTAGCTATTGTTGATGCAGATTTTTCCAGACTAGAAGGAACTTTACCAGCTAGTCAAAATCTATTATTTACTGATTATCATGATTTAGAAATTATGTTAATTCAATCTCCTGCACTTGATAAATTAATGCGTGAATTTGGCAGTGAGGAAAAAATCAATAATTTTTATAAACTTTATCAACCAATCATTATAACACTATTGGACAATGGTAAATTAATCGGTTATTTAAGATGGGTATCTTTAAAATTCAATCTATCACTTAAATTTGAAAATCTCACCTATAGTAAATTCTTAGATCAGAAAACATTAAAAGTAGATATTACCAAATTGATTAAAGCAGTTAAAGACCATTCCCAAAAACCAGCACTGATAGAAAAAGATATTCAAGAAAAATTAGAAAATCTACAAGATCATGATCATGATCCGCATCAAGTTTGTTGTGGTCATGATTTAATTTGTATTTTGTCCATAGGATTGTGTAAAATCTGGGGAACATGGAACAGTAATGATGTTAAACCAGAAGTATTAGAAATAAGTTTAAGATTGGCATACGAAGAATCTTATTTCCGTGATACACAGTTATATAAATTGATTCAAGGATGGGAACAAAATAACCAACCTTATCAAGTTTTATCATCCCCATCTTCAGAAAATTAAGAACCTCAAAAACTGTCACCTGTCACCTGTCACCTGTCACCTGATATTCTGTATAATCCCACACAACACCCCAAACCCCCCACCCCGCAGGAATTAACCCTCTGGTAAACTGTCAAATACCCGTTTAACTAACTGCTTGGTTTTATTTTCCAAATGTTGCCAATCCACTTCCCCCGACTCATCTAATAAATTAGTATCAATATCAACATCTGTATTTTCTGGACTGTAATTGACAAAACACACTTGATAACACAAATCCCACAAATCCACATTTACCTCCTGCTCTTGACGTTGCAAGCGCAAATGGTATCCTGGATAGGGCATAGGCAACAAAGCAAGATTGGCCTTAATATCTTCCACCTGTTCCGGTGTGGCAGTTTCCATATCTTGCAACAACTGTGTCACCATAGCCTTGGTTTCATCAGTTGTACCAGGTGGCCAAATCAGTACATCATGGTAAATTCCTTTCCAAGAGGATGTATCCAGATGCTTACGAATATTATCAACAACGCGAATAAAAGCCGGTTGCATAAGAATTTCAGCTTGCTGCCATGTGGTAGAGTTTGTTATCTTAGGTGGCATTGTTAGTTAAGAAAAATACTAAACAAACAGTAACAATTTGTTGTTTTTATTAAAAAACTGCAATTTTAGTCTAAATCTTTTCTCAAGATAGCGGATCTCAGGACAGAAAATTTGGAGATATTTATTACCGTTTGCAAAATTAGGTGTTAAAACTGGGGAGGGAATAATGATTGGCAAACTACTAGACCATAGATACCAAGTCATACGCATTTTGGCAACGGGAGGATTTGGTCAAACCTATATTGCTGAAGATACCAGGCGGCCTGGTAATCCCATCTGCGTTGTCAAACACCTTAAACCTGCCAGCACAGACCAAAAAATCTTTGAAACTGCTAAACGTCTATTTAACAGCGAAGCAGAAACTTTAGAAAAATTGGGTAATCATGATCAAATACCCAGACTATTAGCTTATTTTGACGAAAATCAAGAATTTTTCCTAGTTCAAGAATACATTGATGGACATACTCTCACAGAAGAACTGATACCTGGACAGCCTTGGAATCAAAACCAGGTGATGCAGTTGTTGTTGGAAGTGCTGGAAATTTTAGAATTTGTCCATCAACAAGGTGTTATTCATCGTGACATCAAACCAGATAATATCATCCGTCGTGCTGCTGATTATAAATTAGTTTTAGTAGACTTTGGGGCAGTTAAACAATTAAGGTCGCCTTTAGTGTCTGTTGGCGCACAGCTAACAGCTACAGTTGCTATAGGCACTCCTGGCTATATGCCTACAGAACAAGGACAAGGTAAACCTCGTCCTAATAGTGATATTTATTCCTTGGGTATCATTGCTATTCAAGCTTTAACTGGAGTTCCCGCAAACCAATTTCCAGAAGATCCTCATACTGGTGAAATTCTCTGGCAGCATTTTATCCCAGTTAATTACCGCTTGGCAGAAATTCTGAGTAAAATGGTGCGTTATCACTTCAAAGACCGTTATCAAACCGCCACGGAAGCACTACAAGCTTGTAGAGAATTTTTGAATATGACCTCTACTTCTTCCGTTTATTCCGTTTATTCCGAAGCTCCCAAACAAGTTAGCTACCATCCCCCCAAACCCGCTTCTACCAGTAAACTATCTCAAATCTTTTCACAGCAAACTGTTGCTGTTGCACCGGCTAACCATAATCCTATAGCTCCTAAACCTGTTCCTCAACAAGATGATAACAAACCTGATCCATTACCCTTGATCATTGGTTTATTATTAGCTGGTGGTGCAGCAGCTTTGGTAACAAATTTATATCCAAATGTGAAAAATATCGCTGCTAATTGGACAGGGAAAAGCAGCACTTCAGCTACAAATTGCTTGGCTATAGTCAAGCCTAATTCTAATGTCCGTTCTGAACCAAGTGCGATTAATTCTGATAATATTTTAAAGACTCTTGGTGATGCTAGTGAGTTTGATGTCACTGGTAAAAGAACAAAACGCGGTTGGATAGAATTAAAACTTAAATCTGGTCGTTTGGCTTGGGCGCACTCTGATGTTATTATTAATAATAATGAATGGATTGCTTGTTTGCGGGATCAAGGTGTTTCTATTCAAACTGTAGATGATCTGCCTTTAATTGCATCTCGACCTGTTCCTAAACCACAACCAACACCAACTGCTGTGGTTACTTCCAACCCAGTAAAATCTGAAAAATCTCCAGCGGGTGAGGAGCAGAAAAAAATTGTGGAAACAGCTAGACAGAAATTTGAATCTGGAGATGTGCAAGGGGCGATCGCTCAACTAAAAACAATTCCTAAAAATGCTACATCCGGTCTTAAAGAAACAGTAGAGATCATCAACCAATGGCAGG
Organism: Sphaerospermopsis torques-reginae ITEP-024; assembly: GCF_019598945.1. Taxonomy (NCBI): domain Bacteria; kingdom Bacillati; phylum Cyanobacteriota; class Cyanophyceae; order Nostocales; family Aphanizomenonaceae; genus Sphaerospermopsis; species Sphaerospermopsis torques-reginae. Next base: position 2,385,230 of record NZ_CP080598.1, read on the forward strand.
AAGACTGGGCGAAAGCAGAAGCAATAGCTAATGAGATTAATAAAGCTATTGATAACGGTCAATGGGATAAAGTTTTAGCTTATCGAGACCAACCCGAAAAATTACCTAATATTAAATATTGGCAAAATAAACTAGAACCATTGTTTAAACAAGCCGCAGAAAACGCTGCTAAACAGGTTATCCCTAACCAAAACCAAAAACCCAATCAAAATCAACCAACGACTTCCGAAACACCCACCGCCAAGGAACAGGAAAATAGTGATAATTAGGTAATGGTTTTGAAGGCAAGAGGCAAGAGGCAAAAGGCAATAGTTTATTATTACCAATACCCAATCACCAATCACCAATCACCAATCACCAATTAATGTAATTCGTCGTATTCTGCCGTTTCTACTCTTCTGGTTTCTGGGCGGGAAGATGGTAAAAATTCAGCCCGTCTAATTGTAGCTAAAGGAGGTGTATGTCCGTGATAGGGGTGAATTACTTGGACGGTACGGGCAGGACGTTGCTTAGGAGAGAACAAAGATAGAACTCCAGCCACAACCACACCACCACCAATAGTCAGAGTTGCCCCACCTACAGCCCAAATTATAGGTGAAGACCACCAGGGATTTTGTTCAGGTGGTAGTGCAGCAGCGACTTTTTGCTGATTTTGCTGTTGAGCTAACTGCCACTGATGTTGAGTGAAACTTTGAACCTGACCTTGAAGTTGCTGATTTTGTAATCTTAGTTGTTCATTGTCGGTTTTCAACTTCTCCATCTGCATATTCAGCTTTTCCATTTCCAGACGTTGGTCAGAATTGGGCGCAACGGGTTGGGGATTAGGATATACTGGTTGCCCATAGTTAGGGGGATATTGCATTGAAGGCTGCATCACTTGGGGCGCTACAACCGCAGATGGCATTTGTGGAGCCACAGCAAAGTTAGGTTGTTGTATGGGGGTATTGGTTCCTTTGAGCAATAGGAGAGCCGCTAAACCAGCTACAGCCACTCCGCCGATAAATGCCATACTTTCACTCATAAAATTTACCCCTCAACTAATACCAAACCATAATTTATTTGTGACTGACACAATATTATACTGCTATATAAAACCTAGACAAAACTAGACTTTACTTTCTACTTCAACGGGAGCATGGGAGCAGTTATCCCTCTGTAGACTTTCACGCTGTAGCCCAACGCGATTGTGTTCCAATTAAGTTTCTGAAAAAGACTACCACCATCATTGCTTGGTTTTCGCGTCGGCAATAGTCTCAATTCAATACTTGATATCACCGTATTATATATCAAGTAGTTGATTTTTTCCTGAAAATATATTGATTTTTGTCAATATAAGTATAGTTTTGTCTATGAAATTGTCAACTTAGGACAAGCTCTCTCACAATCATAAATTTATTGCCTAGTTTTAATTCACATAGGACTCAACCTATAAGCAAATATATCAGGTAGTTTTTTTTTAGCCTGGTATGTATTCTTAATATTCAAGACTATATCAGTCAAATTGTCCACCAGGGAATGATAAAAAAACTACGCTGATATCTTTTTTAATCTACTTTTCCCAAATCATCAAGAGGGAGTTGTGATTGTTTGCTTGAGAGTTTGGCAAAATTGAGCGATCGCCGAGAGTCCTTGTTCTGGTGTTCCTTCTGCTAAACGCTTTACCACCGCACTACCAACAATTGCTGCATCCGCTCCCCATTCTCGCACTTGCCGCGCTTGTTCAGGATCGGAAATTCCAAAACCAACACCAATGGGTTTATCTGTAAAACTGCGAATTTGTGTGAGTAAGTCAGAAACACGACTTTCCATTTGCGATCGCATTCCCGTTACCCCAGTCACACTTACCAAATAGATAAAACCTTGGGATGCTTTGGCGATCGCTTCAATTCTCTCAGCAGAACTGGTAGGAGCTACCAACAAAGTTAAATCAAGATCCATCTCACTCGCTGGTTTCAGTAGCCCTGCTGCCTCTTCCAAGGGCAAATCAGGAACTACCAAACCTGCCACACCAGCAGCCTTAATTTGCCCCAGAAACTTATCAATTCCTCGGTGTAAAATTGGATTGTAATAAGTAAATAAAATAATTGGCGCTTGCAAACTGGGAGTAGTAGATTGTAACATTTCCAGCACTTGATCCAAGGTAGTACCCTTTTGTAAAGCGCGGGTAGCAGCAGCTTGAATCACCGGACCATCTGCCAGGGGATCAGAATAGGGAACACCAAGTTCAATAATATCCGCACCAGAACGATCTAAAACTTTTAAAGCCTTTGCAGTAGTTTCTAAATCAGGATCACCAGCAGTAATAAACGGAATCAGAGCGCACTCGTGATTCCGTCTTAAAGTTTCAAAACAACGAGAAATTGCAGTCATCAGTCAGGGAATAGGGAATAGGGAACAGGGAATGGGTAATTGGTAATTGGTAATTGGTAATTGGTAATTGGTAATTGGTAATTGGGTTATTCATCTTACCCAGTCACCAGTCACCAGTCACCAATCACCAGTCACTAATCACCTGATTCAATTTCAGCTTGTAATTTCGCCAATTCTTCGGGAGAGAGTTCATCTAGTCGCTTTTCTAAGAACGCTTTTTCATACTCTTCCCGTTGTTGATGGTAGGTCATTTTTTTACTCCCTGCACGGAAAAGATATGTGGCTAACCAACCTATTAAACCAACAACCAGTAAAGCTTGGCTCCAAATTCCAGCGTCTTGGCCATCTAAACCGACTAACTGTAATCCTACATAAGCCAGTCCACCAGCCAAAAAAACGCCCAAAGTAATACCGATTGCATCAATACGTCGCATGAGAGTTATGACCTACCAATATACTAAGTGAACAAATTAAACAATTTGTCTGCGCCGGGGTCGAACATTGGCAATTGGGGAGAGCAGCAACAGACCCGGAAAGAAGAAAAACACCAAAAAGTACATGAATCCACGTTCTACAGAACTGGCAGAATACCAACGCAGCTTGAGATAAAACATCACAATCATTGGTACTACCAGAAGATAAGCTCCCGCTAAAGCTAAATACAGTAGTGCTACAACCATAATTCTTTGTTTAGATTTGAGAATACCATTTGGTGCATCTACTACCCATGATATGCCCAACCTGTCAACTAAGGGAAGTATTGGTGATTGGTGATTGGTGATTGAGAAAAGACAAATAATTTCTCCCTACCTACCCCTGTGAGATATCCCTATCTCCCCTGAACCTGCCTATTTTCAAGAGTTGTAGCCAGCCAAGAAAAAAAAATTGCCAAATACTTGGCAAAATCATCAAAACCAGGTAAGATTGTGTTATAATGAAGATCGCCTGTTAAATGCGAGTGCATCAAACACCGTAGCTTGTGAAAAATCCAACTTAAAAAAAAGTTAAAAAAATTTTTTCAAACTACTTGCACAAAAAACGCAGTTAATGGTAAGATTACCAAAGGTGTTTTGAGATACAAAAGCAAAAAACCCTAAGTAAAAATCCTTTGGGAGTGTGGCGGAATGGTAGACGCTACGGACTTAGAAAACTGAGCCTTGATAGAGAAATCTTTCAAGTGGAAGCTCTCAAATTCAGGGAAACCTAAATCTGTCATCTAAGTGAACAGATATGGCAATCCTGAGCCAAGCCCAGAAGCTTTAGAGTTGAAAATTGAATTTGGAGTTAAATCCAAAAATCAAAATTTCAAAATTAAAATTCCGGGAAGGTGCAGAGACTCGACGGGAGCTACCCTAACGTAAAGCCGAGGGTAAAGGGAGAGTCCAATTCTCAAAACCTGTAAGGCAGTAGCGAAAGCTGCGAGAGAATGAAAATCCGTTGACCTTAAACGGTCGTGGGGGTTCAAGTCCCCCCACTCCCACTTTTGATAAATAAAGCTAATTATAGTCAGTGTGATATTTTCAGTTACACTGACTCTTTTAATTTTATTAATTACTCCTATCAATTACTCGCCTTTCATTATTACAGATAGGTAAAACTGATTATAAAACATTATCAATTTTAAAATTTATATGATTCAAAATTTTTGATTTATTATTTCTTAACAATTAATTGAGAATTATTTTTATTTATTCACGGTATTGCAATATTTTCAGCCTTCTGGTATGATTTAGAAGAATTTGTAAATTGCCTAAATAGTAAGTATTTTCAAGATTAATTTTGCAGCATCAGCTAGAAATCATTGCTATATAAGACTTTGCGAAAAGTTAAAAAATCAAATATACAAAACTTAACCAATTAACCAAGGTTCAGAAAAACTAATTTTCCCAGAAATTCGATGCTGTTATTTGAGGGTTCTAGCTCCTGGTATTGACAAATAAGACAAATCATGATATGTGCAACCCTTGATTTTTCCATCTGCGTTTATCTGCGTGTATCTGCGTTTCCTGTTGAGTACCTGTAACTTAGCTATAAAAACGTTCATCCAGGGAAGCTAAAGCAGCACCAGCGGTTTCAGCCAAAATACTGATGAGACGATAGAGAGCGATCGCACTAATTACCAAAGCAGCGGGGAAACGATGTTGTAAAAGAGCGATCGCAGTTGCTTCAAAAACCCCCAAACCACCAGGCGCACCGGGAACAACCAAACCCAAAACCCAAGCAAAACTAAAAGCACCGAATAATAAAGGAATTTGGCTTAATTTTACAGAAAATAAAGCATACATAGTTAAAATAAAACCAGTTCCCCGCAATCCTAAAAAAATCAATTCACCCAACAAAGGAAGCAGAGGATAGCGGTCAAGACTTAAACCATTAATAGACTGATTTTCTGATGTAGAATTTTGATTTTTGTTTTGATTTTTTAACCGATATAAAAAACGAATGATCGAGTTTAATACCCAAGGATGAACCGCACCCAGCAGCACAATTAAACTGAGAAATTGCAGAATTTGTACCCAAATATTAGTGTTATTAACTGCCAATTGACTACCAAACAAAACAACAGTAATTAAAGCCGCAGCAGCCATGAGTAAAGGTTCTAATAAAACGCTTAAAGTTGCAGTAACAGTAGAAATATTAGCATTTTTAGCCGCTAAGATACGCCCGTAATAATGCCAAACATTGCCAGGTAAATACTTAGCAATATTCGTTTTTAAATAAACTTGAATAAATTCAAAAGTTGAAACAGATTGATTAAACTCTTTTAATATCCAAGTCCAGATCCAACCAGCCCAAGTATGTGCCAGTAAAGTTACACCAGTAGCAATTGTTAAAGTTGCCCATCCTGCCGCATCTATACGGATAGAACTCACTTCTAGCCAATTATCCTTTAAAGCTTTCCCTAAAAAAAATAGCGTTCCCCCGAAAATGAACCAGCGTAAAGCGTTTTTCACAACTTTTTTCATTATTTGTAGAATTTAAGCATTAAATGGAGCAAGATCATTATATTAAATAATATCTCTCTATAGTTAGATAAAATCAAAAATTAATCACCACTAAAATGTCACCTAAGAGGTTGTTTGAAAAGTATTAGATGAAACCGATAATCTCTAGAAACCTAACCCCCCTTCCCTACAAGGGAATGAGGGTTTCAAAGCCTCTCCCCGCGTCGGGGAGAGGTTTGGAGAGGGGTTTATTTATACATTAAAAACTTTTCAAACATCCTCTAATAGTCAGTAGAAAAAGCTTCAGGATTTTTAAAATAAAAAGCATATAAAGCAAGTAATAGACCTGAATTACAGAAAAATCACGCAGTAAGTAAATAGACTTTTGTGATTCAGATTTTATGCTTGTATGCAGTCAAAAAAATACAAGGAGGATAAGATGAAAAGGCTAACTAATTGGTTACAAAATCTGCGACCATTGAAAATTTTAAGCATATTTTTGGCGTTAACATTCCTATGTTTAGCACAAGCTTGTAATCGTCCTAATATAGCGGGACAACCACCACAACCAGCGGCACAACCACCAAATGCGAAAAGATATGATCCGACAAAAGATTATCCTATTTCCAAATATCAAGGAGGAATGAATAACTTTAGTGATGTAGATCCCAGAGCGAGAGAAGCTGAAAAAGCAGCCAGATATAGAGCAGATCAACTCATAGAAAATGCTCGGAGAAATATTGAACGCAAGGGAGTTGATAGCACTGATCAATATATTCGTAATTATCGAGAAGGAACACCTTTTGGTGAACGGGTGAAAAACTTAGGTGAAGATGTGGGAAGTTCAGCGGAAGAGTTGAGAGAAGGAGTAACCAAGGGTACTCAAAGAGGAATGGAAAATCTACAGGAAAATGTGGAAAGAGGATTTAAAGATTTAACTAAAAATGTACAACGTGGAACGGAAGATGTTGGGAGAAATATTCAACGTCGAGCAGAGGATACAGGAGAAGCAATAAATAGGACTTTAAGAGAAGCGGATTGATATCATTGCCAGTGGTCAACTTATCATATCTGTTTGGGCTGGTAATTGGTAATTGGTAATTGGGTAAAATATGCAAAAAAAGTATTGGTAGGGTGGGCAATGCCCACCATTTTTTTATCAGACTTTTATCAGACCTATTGAACTAAAAAATGATTACTTGAAAGTTAATTTTGACTATACCAATTATGTAAAGCCAAACGTTGAATTTCCCGCCAGGGAATATTATGTTTTCGTGCTAAGTCTGCACAATCTTCATATTCTGGCTGCACATTGGTAATGACTTTTGCTGTTGCTTCTCCTTTCCAAGCAATTTTGACACCGACTTTACCATATGGGGTTTCTACTTGTTGTATTTCTCGTTGTAAAATACGACGTTGTTGAGTTGTGCGACGAATCCCTAAAGTTGTAGTTTCACGAAATAAAATTTCTTCACAAATAGCTAAATTTTCTGGATGACAAATCACAGTTAATAAAATTCCTGGACGTGATTTTTTCATCCCTATACTTTGAGTAAAGACATCCACCGCCCCAGCCGCAAATAAAGCATCAAATATATAACCGATCGCTTGGGGATTTAAATCATCAACTTGAGTTTCTAAAACTGAAATAGGTTCTAAATGTGATTCTGAATGGTGTTGTGAATGGTGTTTTGAATGATGCTCTGAATGATGCTCTGAATGGTGATGAGTATGAGCAACATCTGTAACAGTGGTTGGAAGATTTGAACTTTCACCAATCCACAGCCGTAGTATATTAGGTATGGGTAAATCAAGAGAACCTGCACCCAATCCTACTTGTTTGAGGGTCATTGGTGGTGGTGAACCAAAACTTCTAGCTAAAGTAGTGGCGATCGCTGCCCCTGTGGGTGTCACCAGTTCCTTGTCAATACCGTTGCTATAAACGGGACAACTCCGCATTTCCCACAACTTCAACACTGCGGGTACTGGTACTGGCATTTGTCCATGTGCCGCGCGAACAGTTCCCCCACCAGTGGGAAACGGTGAACAGTATATTAAAGGTAATCCTTCTTTATTTGTATTGATACCCAGCCAATCTAAACCCAAGCAAGTCCCCACAATATCTACAATCGCGTCTACAGCACCGACTTCATGAAAATGAACTTTTTCCGGTTCAATGCCATGAACTGCCCCTTCTGCCACTGCTAACTGGCGGAAAACGGCTAAACTCCAAGCTGTTGCCTGTGATGGTAGATTGGCGTTAACAATCATCTCTTCTATTTCTGGCAGGTGACGGCCATGATGATGAGAGTGTTCGTGATCATGATGGTGGTGATGGTGATGTACTAGGTCTACATGAACCTTAGTTGCTTGTTGTGTTTGCCGATGGACAAGTTCTGACCGTAACTGGTATTCCTGCTCAATTCCTAAACCATTGAGTTTTTCTATCAGATACTCTACGGGAACACCCAGACTTACCAAAGCACCCAGACACATATCACCGGAAATTCCCGTGGGACATTGAAAATAAGCAATTTTATTCATAAATTATTTGGGTAATGGGTAATGGGTAATTGGTAATTGGTGATTGGTAATGGGTGATTGGTGATTGGTGATTGCAAATACTATTCACCTATAACCCATAACCTATAACCTGTTACCTATAACCTATAACCTGTCACCTGTCACCTGTCACCTGTCACCTGTCACCTGTCACCTGCTATGGCCAAGATTTTTGAAATTCATCCTGATAACCCTCAAAACCGCCGTATAGAGGATATAAAGTTGGCGCTTTCTAGTGGCGCTATCATGCTCTACCCTACTGATACAGTCTATGCCATTGGTTGTGATTTGAATGCTAAGTTGGCGGTGGAAAGAGTGAGACAAATTAAGCAGTTAGCCAATGATAAACCACTGACTTTTTTATGTCCTTCACTTTCTAATGTGTCTACTTATGCCTTCGTAAGTGATACAGCCTATCGGATTATGAAGCGTTTGATACCAGGTCCCTACACTTTTTTGCTACCTGCTACCAAATTAGTACCGCGACTGGTGCAAAGTCCTAAGCGAAAAACAACAGGAATCCGCGTGCCAGATCATAGGGTATGCTTGGCATTGCTGGAAGCGTTAGGAAATCCGATTATTTCCACTTCGGCACATTTACCACACAATGACACAGATGATGAAATATTAGGAGTAGATTCTGAATCTATTCTGTCAAGAGTAGAGCTATTTGACCGTTTAGATCACTTGGTGGACATCATTATTGATACAGGTGAAGAACCTACGAATCAAGTGTCTACCATTTTAGACTTGACGGATGAAGAACCAATAATTACACGGAGGGGTTTAGGTTGGGAAGCAGCAGCAGCTTGGGTATAATAATTGAGCTTTACAGATTCAACCCTCTGTTTCGCAAATTGTGATAAATATACTCCAATTTTGACTCCAATTTTGAAATTGTCATACCAAAAAACTCTGGGATCACGGAAAATGAGATGGCGGCAAATATCAGCATTGCTAGGGTTTGAATCATTTTTAGCGTCTTCTCCATACCGATATCTCACCTTTAATCTGGTTGCTGATCAAAAAAGCGACATACTTGACAGGCCCCTTAACTTCTGAAATTTCCTACAGTCTTATATGTCAACAGTATCTGCGGCGAGTCTTGATAGATGTATGTCAGCAAGATTCTCTGATGATGACTGGACGTAAGAACTGTGTCTGCGTTTTAGTTAAGGTGCAATACCAACTCCAGGAAAAGTCATGAAAGCTAACTTCGTCAATCTGCCAAATTCTACAACTGCTTTTGATAGTGATGATTCAAGTGAAGATTTATCAGCTACTAATTCTGAGACTTTAGTGCAGCTTCTTTGTCAGGAAATGCAGTCTCAAGTCAAGGCTTCATCTCGATGCGTGCAATCTGTATCAGAGCGCATTACCAAAGAAGTAGAACGGATATGTGATAAAAGTTCCCGCATTCAAACTTCTGGGCAAGTTAGGTCTTGGCAGATTACTTTAGCAAGACATCGTTTACAAAAGTGTTTGCGTTACTATCAGTTGGGTTCTCGGCAAGGAAGGGTAGAGTTACATAGTAGTTTAGGTGCTATTGTTTATCGTCACGTTACTCTTGCTGGCTCTGAATTGGGCTTTGAAGCTCGTTATAATCTGATTGAGGATTTTCTCCAAGCTTTTTATATCGAAGCGATTAAAGCTTTTCGTCGGGAAAATGAATTAGCTGAAGATTATACTCCCCGGACTCAGTTACAATTAGCTGAGTATATGGCGTTTACGGAACAGTATGCTAAACGTCGGATTAATTTACCTGGTGGTGCTAATCAACAGTTAATTGTTTTACGCGCTCAAGGTTTTGCTCGTCGTCAACCCCAGGAAACTACTGTTGATATTGAAATGGCGGTTGATTCTGCTAAAACTGAAGAAGCGGAGTCTTATCAACGTAATTTAGCGGTGCAGCAGATTAGATCCCAGATGGTTGCTAAACCTAGTTTTGATCCTTCTGAGGAGTCGGAACGCGATCGCGTAATTACAGAGTTGATGAAGTATCTGGAGTCTCAAGGCCAAGCTGACTGTATGAATTATTTGTCTTTGAAACTTCAAGATTTGTCAGCACCGGAAATTGACCAAATTTTAGGTTTAACTAGTCGTCAACGTGATTATTTGCAACAAAGATTTAAATATCATGTTGAAAAGTTCGCTAAACAGCATCATTGGCAATTAGTACATCAATGGTTGGGTGCTGGTTTAGAACATAAGTTGGGTTTGTCTTCTCAACAATGGGAAGTGTTCTGGAATCAATTGACTGAACAGCAACAGAAAATCTTTGAATTGAAAACTGCGAAGGAAAATGATCAAGCGATCGCTAAGGCTGTACAATGCACTCCCAAACAGCTACAAAAACGCTGGACTCAAATGTTAGAATTAGCTTGGGCTATCCGCAACGGTAATGTTGAAGTTAAGGCCTGATCATTCTCTGGTGAAATTGTTACATTTATCTGCATACCTAGCCAACTTATACACCTGTTTCTACAAAATAACCTTCTCCTCTATTTCTCCCCCATCACGGGAGAATTAGAGAAGTAGTTATCACAATTAAAAATTAAGAATTAAAAATTAAAAATTAAGATCCCCGAATTCTTTTATTATCCTGTCAATAAATTGTGAATTGATCGTAAAAGTCTGGGATCTGGATATCAAAAATTGCTATAGCTGAATACTTAGGGTTTGCTGAAAAAGTCTTTTCGTTAGGAGTCAGGAGTCAGGAGTCAGGAGGAGGTTTGAAAATTTCTTTACTATCTCTAGAAATCCAAAAAAATGCACACTTTTTCAGGTATACCCTTGAAAACCCTTGCACTTTTTTCCTCTTTATCAGCCTGTAACCTTTGTTCTATCTGGGTTTTACATTTATTCAGCAAGCCCTACTTACTTCAAATCTTTTTTGTCTGAGTCAGGATGTCCAGGATTTAAGGATTTAGAGGATTTTAATTGATCAATTATCTGTAAATATTGAATCATAATAAATTTATCTAAACAAGTATAACCCCAACTTTTTAAATAATTCATGTCAATAAAATATCAATCAAACAAGAATTTGGGGATATTTTGATTTTTCAAATCTTTTTTGTCTGAATCAGGATGTCCAGGATTTAAGGATTTTCAGGATGGTAATTGATACATTATTTGTGAATATTGAATGATAAGAAATTTATTTTTTGCTATTTTAGCAAGAGTTAATAAGTAAGTTTTATCAACTCCAAAAACATCTCAATCATTATTTTCATTATAAATGAATCTTTAAATAATTTTCCCAAAAATATATTAAAAATACTAAAAAAATTTCATCCTGAAAATTCTTAAATCCTGGATATCCTGATTCAGAGGGTGTTTGAAAAGTTTTGGATCGTGATTTTAGGCACTTCATGATAGCGAAGCGTGGCGTAGCCATTCCCCCCTAACCCCCCTTAAAAAGGGGGGAACTAGAGTCAAAGTCCCCCTTTTCAAGGGGGATTTAGGGGGATCTATAAATATTTGATACACCATCAGCGACTTTTAAAACATCCTCTCAGACAATCAAAATTTAGACTATTAATCAATAATCATCCAAAAACATCCTGAAAATCCTTAAATCCTGGATATCCTGATTCAGACATCCTCTAATAAGAAGTCACTAAAACCTCACTAATATTACCCCGCTTATTAGCATTAGAATTAATTAATCTGGCAGCGGAAATTGTATGAATATTAAACCCACGATAAAGATCACGAATAAAATCACAATCTGAATTTGCTAACATTACCTTAACACCTTTATGAGCCAATTTTGCAAATACATCTCTTAATTGTTGTTGCTGTTCTTCCCCAAATAAATATTTACTATAAGCTGTAAAATTACTGGTTTCACTCACAGGATGATAAGGAGGATCAAAAAACACAAAATCATCACTGCTAGTAGCATAATTCAAAACTGTGGTAAAATCTGCGTTTTCAATGTCTGCTGTAGCAAGTGCTTTTGATGCAAGTCTTAAAACATCTTCCTGACAAATACCAGGATTTTGATATCTACCCAAAGGTACGTTAAATTTACCTTGAGAATTGACTCGATATAAACCATTAAAACAGGTTTTATTTAAATAAATAAACCTAGCTGCTTTTTCTAAATCTGTTCCTTGCGAATTAGAACGTATTTTATAATAATAATCTCCATGATATTTAGTATGTTTTTCCTTGTGTTTTTGTAGAAGTTCAATTAACTCATCAACATGATCTCTAACACAGCGATAAGTAGTAATTAAATCAGTATTAATGTCAGTTAAAAAAGCTTGGGCAAATATGTTTTGTGGTTGCAAATGAAAAAAAACCGCCCCTCCACCTAAAAAGGGTTCATAATAATTCTGGTAATTTGTGGGAAAATATTTTTGATATTGAGAAATCAATCTGCTTTTACCTCCCGCCCACTTTAAAAAAGGACGCGGGTAAGTTGTTTGAGAAACTTTACTAATCATATATATTTATATTTCTATATTTCTATTAAAATTACTAATTACCAATTACCAATTATCAATTACCCATTACCAATTATTTATTTTATATGAATTGAGCAATTTTCAACCCTATAGACTACAATTAAATTAAATAAGCACCTGAAAACAAACTATAGTTTATAACAAGGCAGTCTATATTCAAATGTTTGATGGATTTTGGGATAACGTATTTCGCTACCCCCGGTACTTGGTTACTATCGTCTTAGGTCTTTTGCTGAATACCTTTCAGCCATTGATGCCTTTTTTAAAACGCCCAGTTACTCTAATAGCAGTCCTTGGTTTATTAGTAGGAGGGTTCTTTTTCGTAACTTTGACTCTCCGGGCGATGCTGGGTTTGAGTACAATCTAAACTAAAACCTGAATAGGGTTTAAACATCAGGGCAATTGCTGTAAGTTTTACAGCTATTATCCTGAATTTGCATCTATATCATATCGTACAACCTCTGTGAGAAGGCGGAATTTATATGGCTACAAATCGCCGCGTTTCCCGCGTTGCTGAATTAATTAAACGGGAAGTTAGCCAAATGTTGCTCAACGGTATTAAAGATGACCGTGTGGGTACAGGAATGGTGAGTGTCACCGATGTAGATGTTTCCGGTGACTTGCAACACGCTAAAATCTTCGTCAGTATTTATGGGACTCAGGAAGCTAAGGCTGAAACAATGGAGGGTTTAAAATCAGCAACTGGTTATGTCCGTAGTGAACTAGGTGCTAGAGTAAGGCTGCGTCGTACTCCAGAAGTGATCTTTGTGGAGGATCGCTCTCTTGAACGTGGTACTAAAGTGCTGAGTTTATTAAACCAACTTCAGCAGGAGCGTCAAACAGAAAGTATTGCAGAAGATGAGGAAGATTTTTCCCAATAGTTAACTTAATATCCAGATCCCCGACTTCTTGAAAAAATCGGGGATCTATCATCTATTTTACGTTTAATTATGTTGATGTAATTAAAAATCAAAAAATTAAAAATCAAAAAATTAAAAATACTTAATGGAATTATAAGATGAATTTTTTGTTAATTAAATTTTGTATCACTGATTACGAAGATTCACAAATAGAAACCAGCACAGTTTAAAAATTTTTAAAAAATGTTTAAAAAATTGTTAACAAATGCTGGCTATAAAATTTAGTGGTGTAACTTAGCCATTGTGGTAAGATTTCAAATTTTTAGATATTAGATTGGCAATAGCCTGATGTATCTAAATTTTGCAAATCTATGTGTCGCACTTATATAATATTAAGTATAAAAAGCAACTAAATATAACGATTTCCGGCACAAAATACCAGGTATATTTTTTTGGTAAAAATCCATGATAGTCTGGCTAGAAAAGGCTTGACAAAGGCTAAAAGTAATTATTGGGAATCTCAATCATGATTTGTTGATACATAACATGAGAAAATACGAGATTAAATTGTAACCATAGGTATATAGATATCAAAGTGTGAACCTGTTAATAGTAGCTGCAAGGCATTATCAATCAGCCAAATTCTGGATGTTAAGATGCACAATTGTAAATGGAGTTAATCTTAATGTTGTGTTTCCTTGACAAACTTAACATTTCTTTAGATAATTTACAGGTGTATAGCGTCAAAATGATAATAGTTCCGTATAGCAAACTACAAAACCTAGCCACAGGTCTAAATTATTGCCATTTTCTTTCCTGATGAAAATCGGGAATACTATCTAAATGTAAATTTGTGAGTAAAAACAATGAGTGTGAATACGGTGCCTTCTATCAATTACTACTCTCTCGACGTAATCCAGGACGAAGCACGCCAACTGGTGCAGAAGGGAATGGTGAGCCGTCAACAGCCAATATATACACTCTGCCAATACATTCCTGCTAGAGAGTGGGTTTGTGTTGAATATGAATTGGAGAAGTGTGACTTTTTATTGCGCGATCGCATTGGGGATTTAATTGGTCGTGAAGAATGGGAAAACGACTAATTAGAATCCAAGGTTGGTTTTAAATCGGGTGTTGATTTTTGATGTGTGGATCTAACAGGAAATATTTACCTGTCCATCATCTATTCTCAACTATGAACACAGAACAATTAAAGTCTGAATTTATACTACTTTTCCAGTCAGCGATTTTGGCGATGGCCTCAGCCAGCCCATCGTGATTTAGAATCAGTAGTCATTATTTTATTTATACTTGTCCAGAGTTCATGGCTTTGGACAAGTATATTTTTTGTCAGGAGTTCAAGGAGTCAGGAGTCAGGAGTCAGGAGTCACAAGGTAAATATTTCTCCCCAGTCCCCAGTCACCAGTCCCCAGTCACCAATCACCAGTCCCCAGTCACCAGTCCCCAGTCACCAATCACCAGTCCCCAATCACCAGTCCCCAATCACCAGTCCCCAATCACCTATCCCACCTGTTCTAAATACTGGTTAATATCCTCAATCATGCGAGTGAGTTCAGTTTCTGTGGTTAAGCGAATACCAACATTACGAACTGTTAACAGCACTTTTGCAGCAAAGGGGGTAGGCCAGATATTGGGATTACAAAAAACTTCTAAAAATATCTCTCCTGTGTAGCGATATTCTAAAGGAGGTTGGGGAGTAACTTTACTACCTGCTGTGGGTTTAGCTGCAACAGCTTTGAGACTGAGCATTAATTGATCTATTGCTGCTTTTAATTCTCTTGCTGCTGCGGGTGAGAAGCTGAAAGATATAGAACCATCTGCTAGATTTAATGTTAAAGGGGTAGAAGACATAAGGCTTTTTGATTAAAACTTCTTAGTAATTAGATATATTATCAATTGAAAATTGAAAATTGACAATTGACAATTGAAAATTTTTTCATGGGTATTATGGCATGGGATTTTAGCTGATTTTATTTAAAAATAAATCTCAATAATTTGGTGAAAAATTGAGAGTTTATAGAGAAGAATATTCGTTACAGTGTAAGACTTTGAGACATTTTATTTGTGTTGATTTTTGCTTTAGGTCTTAAAGTAGAAATTATAGATCGTGATGTGATCAATTTGCTATGACTTACGATAACCGTGCGGAAGTGCAAAAGGTTTTAATTATTACCCTTCTCCTCAATTTATTCGTAATGGGACTCAAAGCATTTGTGGGGTACTCAACAGGTTCTCTGAGCTTGTTGGCTGACGCATTACATAGTGTTACAGATAGCGCCAATAATGTTTTAGGATTAGTTGCTAGTAAATTTTCTTCCCCCCGCCCAGATCGAGAGCATCCCTACGGACATCATAAATTTGAAGCTGTGGGTGCTTTAGGAATAGCGGCGTTTTTAGGAATAGCTTGTTTTGAAATTCTCCAAGGAGCTATTGAGAGAATTATTAAAGGTGGTTCACCTGTAAAAATATCGGGTTCTGAGTTGTGGTTATTGCTAATTGTATTAGGAGTAAATATTTTTGTCGCATTTTATGAACGTAATGTTGGTAGGCGGGTAGGTAGTTCAATTTTAATTGCTGATGCTACACATACAATGAGTGATGTGTGGGTGACTATTTCTGTTTTGGGGGGGTTAATAGGAATTTGGTGGTTAAATTTTCAATGGTTAGATGTGGTGTTAGCTTTTCCTGTAGCTTTGTTAGTATTTTGGAGTGGATGGTCAGTTTTAAAAGAGAATTTACCTTGGTTGGTGGATCAGATGGCGATCGCTCCTGAAGCTATTCATGCGATCGCAATTTCTGTTCCTGGTGTGATTAATTGCCATGATATCGCTTCTCGTGGTGTTTTGGGTCGTCAAGTTTTTATAGAAATGCACTTAATAGTAGATGCACCAGATGTAGAAACTGCTCACCGTATTACCGAAGAAGTAGAAAGTCAACTACAACAACGCTTTAGTCCAGTGAGAATTTTAATTCATGTTGAGCCACCAGCATATAAATCTGAAAGTATTACCTTTGAAAATGGAGCAACTTAAAATATTTTCATTTTCAGGATATTTTCATTTTCAGGATATTTTCATGTAAGTAGGGGTTGCTGAAAAAGTCTTTCCGTTGAGGCAGGGAACTCTTAACAGGGAACAGGGAACAGTTTCAGCTATCTGTCATCCCCAAATTTTTGGATTTCTTAGCCCCAAAATGCACAGTTTTTCAGGTCTAACCTTCAAAAATCTTGCACTTTGTTTCCTATTGTTCAGCCCCAAACCTTTGATTTATCTGGGTTTTGCCTTTATTCAGCAAGCCCTACTTACACCCCACCATCATCATCACTTTCACGAGAAAACAGTAAATTCCAACTTTCACCAGAATTTAACCAACCTGATCTGCGATTTTTAGAATACAAACAGATAGATGTACAAGTTTCATCAATTCTCACTGCTGTTAATCCTGGTAATCCCGCTTCTTCTAATTTATCATATATCCAAGCTGCAATTGCTTCACTGGTTGGTGATTCCAAACCCGTAGATTCATTTAAATAATAATGATCTAAATAATTATCTAGTAAGGGTTGGAGATATTTTTTAATATCTGAATAATCCATCACCATCCCTTGTTTAGCACCTTCTTCCACTAAGGTATTAGCAGATATATAAACAACTCCACGCCAACTATGTCCATGCAACCGAGCGCATTTCCCGTCATGGTAAGGTAACTTATGTGCTGCCTCAAAGCGAAATTCTTTACCTATTAACCATTGATTATTAGTCATTCTACTCCTGTATATTATATATATTATATTTGTGTATTTACAAAGAAAGTGTTTCATCAATATTCATACCAATTCTGTATGAAGATGCGCCAAATTATATAACGAACCGCAAAGGACTCAAAGAACACAAAGAAAGAGGTGAGAAAATTTAAAAACAATCTCTCCATATCCCGGAAAATATTCATCCAGGATATCAATTATTGTTTGTGTAAATTCATGCCAGACTATTTGCATCAAAAATACTCCCTTGAATAAAGTCACAATCTAGTTTTTTACCATTTTTATTTTTGATATGATGGTTTTTATGTGGTGATAAAAGTTTTTCTCCTTGATATTCTGTCCATTCTAAAACCCGTCTTAAACCAATTTTTAAATATTCTTCTTGCAGTTCTATACTAATATATTTTCTTCCTAAACGTTTAGCTACAGCAGCAGTTGTAAAAGTCCCCGCAAAGGGATCAAGTATTAAATCTCCTTTGTTACTACTTGCTAACATCATTCTTTCTATTAATGATTCTGGTTTTTGTGAAGGATGATTTTCATACTCTTCCATTCTATATCTCACACGGGGAAAATACCAAACATTCCCAGGAACTTTTTCTGTATTATAAGGAGTAGGAACAGATTTTCTGTAATCAATCAATTTACGTTGTGAACCAGTTTTTGCTTCAATTTTTATCTGATCTGAATTAAAAGTATAGTTATTTTTATCTTTCACACAATGTAAAATGGGTTCATACATTGAACCAAAGTATTTTTTAGCTTGCACACCAGAACTATCATAATGCCATATTATCCGACTGAGAATAGTTAATTTTTTCTCAAGTAAATATCAAAATAAGGCATTGCTTGGGTACTAGACATTACATAAATTGTACCATCTGGTTTGAGAATACGAACACACTCATCTAACCATTGATATGACCAGTTTAAATATTCTGCTTCTGATTCCCATTTATCATAAAAATCACCAAATTTTTTACCTATATTATAAGGCGGATCAATAATTATTAAATCTACTGTTTCTGAGGAAATATGATTCTTTAATATGTTGATTGTATCACCATGAAATATGATATTTCCCTGTTTTTCATAAGATTGAATCATAATTTATCTCAGAATTTAAGTAAGTAGGCTTAATTAATTGTTAGATAGTGGAACAGGCTTCTAGCCTGTTGACGGGCAAGATGCCCATCCCACATTTTATATTTAATTGCAACCAGCTACTTAAAAAACAAACCACTCCAGACAAAGAGAACACAGAGAAATAAATTTTTTCCCGAAGTTAGCAGTCAGGAGAGAGTAGGGGTTTAGCACTGCTAAACCCATACTACTGTCACCTGTCACCTGTCACCTGTCACCTATTCCCATTCTATAGTTCCAGGTGGTTTGGAGGTAATGTCATAAACCACACGGTTCACACCTTTTACCTCATTTACAATTCTGGTAGCGATCGCTTCTAGAACATCATAAGGTACACGCGCCCAGTCTGCTGTCATCCCATCTTCACTAGTGACTATCCGTAAAACTATGGGATAAGCATAAGTACGTTTATCACCCATTACACCCACACTACGAATAGGTAATAATACGGCAAAGGCTTGCCAATAGTCATGATACAAGCCGCGCTGATTGATTTCTTGGCGGACAATTAAATCAGCATCACGTAATATATTTAACCGTTCTGCTGTCACTTCGCCTAAAATCCGAATCGCTAAACCAGGTCCGGGGAAGGGTTGTCTTTGAACAATTTCTTCTGGTAAACCTATGGAACGGCCTACTTTACGAACTTCATCTTTAAACAGTTTCCGCAAAGGTTCAACAAGTTTAAATCTTAAGTCTTTGGGTAAACCACCAACGTTGTGATGACTCTTAATTTTCACTGCTACTCGTTCACCGGTTTTCGGGTCAACGTTAGTGTCAGCAGATTCAATCACGTCTGGGTAAAGTGTACCCTGTGCTAAATAGTCAAAGTGACCAAGGCGTTTGGATGTTTCCTCAAAAACGCGAATAAATTCATGGCCGATAATACGGCGTTTTTCTTCAGGATCGGTAATACCTGCAATAGCAGAAATAAAGCGATCGCGGGCGTTGACATACTCTACGTGAATATGAAACTGTTCTTCAAACAATTTTATCAATCTTTCTGGTTCTAATTTCCGCATAAAGCCTTGATCAATAAACACACAGGTTAATTGATCACCTATAGCTTTATGTAGCAAAAATGCTAAAGTTGAAGAATCTACACCGCCAGAAAGTGCCAATAATACCCGTTTATCTCCCACTCTAGCGCGAATTTCTCGAATTGCTTCCTCTACAAAAGCCGCAGTCGTCCAGGTGGGTTCACAGTCGCAGATGTGGTAAACAAAGTTACGAATTAATGCTAAACCACCCAGGGAATGTACTACTTCAGGATGAAACTGTACACCATAAAGTTTTGTATCATGATTAGCAATAGCCGCACAGGGAGTATTTTCTGTATGTGCTAATAATTCAAACCCTGGTGGCATTTTTGTCACTGAGTCACCATGACTCATCCACATGGTTGTACCATCTTCGACGTTGGTTAACAAGTCCGTGGGATCATCTATATATAATGATGCTTTACCATATTCACCCCGATCCGCTTTGGTGACTTCTCCTCCCAGTTGGTTTACCATCAACTGCATCCCATAGCATACGCCTAAGATGGGGATGCCTAATTTCCAAATTTCTGGATCACAATGGGGCGCGTTTTCGCTATAAACTGAATTTGGACCACCAGATAAAATTATCCCTTTGGGGTTGAGTTTCTGTAAATGTTCTGCTGTGGTGCGATAGGATAGCACTTCAGAATATACTTGAGTCTCGCGGATACGTCTAGCGATTAGTTCTGAATATTGAGAACCAAAGTCTAGAATAACAATCATTTGGCGATTTAACTGCCCCATATTTTCCTGGTTTTGGGGTGCTGCTTCGGTTGGTAGAGTAACCGCTGTATTCATGATGGTGAAAGTGTGTCTTTGAGAATAACAATGAAAAGATGTGTTACCATTTCTGGCTTTTTTAGGTCACTGATGGTTAAAAACCTGTTTCAAGTACCTAAATACATAGACGCAACAGGTGTCGCGTCTGTGTAGCCGATAAATTTGGCTTATTATTAACAGCGAAAAATCAATCTACAGTAGGTATACAAAAATTATTTATTTGCTTTATTTAAGATTATTCATATTAAGTTAACATAATTTTTCCATTAGGACACAACCAGTTTTACTCTTGATGATAATTTCTCGGTTGCGATCAAAAAGCACAGAACCGCATACTGTGGTGTTAATATCTCGGTCACTATGACTTTTAATATATTCTTGAGAGCGAATATCAATGGTTTCGGCAATGCTGCTATAAATTTGAGCAGTCCAGTTACTAGCAGTTTTGCTATCTAAGTCTCGGAGATGTTTTAAAGCTGCTTCTGCGGTGGGACTGTGAAATACTCTATTTATCTCTAAAGCTGGTAAACTGGCGATCGCACAATGGGCAGCTAAAATTTCCCGTCGGCCATCTGCTAGGTGGTGATGGGTGTGAAAAATTCCCCCTGCTAATTTCATTAGTTTACCGTGATAACCAAATAATAAGATTTCTTTGACTCCTAAAAGATTTGCTTCGACTAATAAAGGTCCTAACCAGTTGGCGGTTTTTACTAGTTGTTGCGGGTTTATTCCCCATTTTTGTGCTAAGTCTAAACCATTTTCGCCAATACAAAAAACTAAACTTTGAAACTCACTAGCTTTATTTTGTAAATCACTGCGAAAAGCTGTTAGTTGATCTGGTGTGCTTAAAGGTTGGGAAATACCGCTTGTTCCTAATAAAGAAAGTCCTTCAACTACACCAAAAGCAGCGTTAGAAGTTCTCACAGCCAGCGATCGCCCTTCTGGTAAAATAATTGTGACGATGATTTTTTCCCCTGGTGCTAAAAGTCGCTGTAGGTTTTCTTTGATTAAATTTTGGGCATAAGTATAAATCGCTGCTTGATTTTCATTATTTAATTGTTTACCAATTCCTTCTCCGCCTTTAATAATAACACTTTCACCATCTCCCGTATACCATTCTACTGTTGCCCAAATTGGTGTATTTTTTGTTAAGTCTAGATTATCACCCGGATCACTGCGAGTAATAGCTAAAGCTGTATTTTCCGATATTCCCGCTACTTGCTCAATCAGTATTTCTACAATTTCAGCAGGTGTAATTAAGTCAATATTAACTACATTCAATGGTTGATGATGACGCAACCAATGTAAAGCCGCAACAGCAGCAGCACAGGCAAAAACAGGGAGA
The DNA here is from genome assembly GCF_019598945.1 of Sphaerospermopsis torques-reginae ITEP-024. Classification (NCBI taxonomy): domain Bacteria; kingdom Bacillati; phylum Cyanobacteriota; class Cyanophyceae; order Nostocales; family Aphanizomenonaceae; genus Sphaerospermopsis; species Sphaerospermopsis torques-reginae. The sequence continues at coordinate 2,406,540 of NZ_CP080598.1, forward strand.
GTGTAACCAGAACGAGACATGATAATTGATAATTGATAATTGATAATTGATAATTGGTAATTGGTGATTGGGTTATTAACTTCCTTTTCCTCCCCTGCTTCCCCTGCTTCCCCTGCTTCCCCTACCTCCTACACTCCTACCTCCAATAACAAAGCTTCCATAGCTTCCCAAGAAATACCTTGTTGAATATAACGGGGAGATTCAGGATTATAAGGACTGGCTATGCGGTCAATAGCTACAATTATGGCATCATCTGGTAATATCGGTACATCTGGATCAAAAGCTGTGGGACGCATCAAAGAACTAGAAAATCCCTTGAAAACAGCAATTTTATCTTGTTCATCAGCAATATTGATGGTTACTAATAGAACTTCTTGAGGTCGTTTGACGGTGTATTGTTCTAGTCTTTTACCAATGGAATTATTCATCAAAAGAACATTTTACAAGTTAATTGAATATTTGCATTACTAACATTAAATAAACAATTAAACGGCAGAATTTATTTCTTTATACGAAACAATCGGGTTGAAAACCTAGCCTTTTCAGGGGAAAAGTTTTGGTATCGGGGTATAAATCCCCCTCAACTAAGCTTCCTGCCTCTGCCTTATTTAATATGTTACTACTGTGTGGCGTTTCTGCCATTTTTACCTAGTTTCACTAATACAAAATAGCTGAGATAAACTACATAAATTACTAAGCCAATTATGCCCAAAAACCCAAGAAAGGCTGGTTTGCTATTATAATGGAAATAGTCTTTAAACATTAATGGTGCTTCTAACCAAACTCTACAGTAGTTAGATTTGAGGGCATTTTCTGAAAAGGCACAACTTAAGAAAGGTGCAAAACCAATTACACCTAAAAGGGAATAAATCGTCATTGCCCAGCGCCAAGATGTGAAAGTCAGCTTTAAAGGACTTTTCGGTTGATACTCAATTTCATCGTTGATATCAACCCAAAACCAAAGAGAAATAGGAATGAGAATACGAGCCATTAAACCAGAGATAAAACTGACTGCCAACCCACCAATCATTAAGTAAACTGTGATGGCTAATAAACTTGCTACTCGCCAGTAAATCATTAGTAAGCGTTGTATACTATCTGCTTTTTGTACAAATGCCCAAATTAGAAGAATCAGGGGAATAATTAAGCTAAATAATAATGCTAATCTATAATCCATCCAGACATAGGGGCGAAACCAAATTTGTGGCATAGTTTTTATTAGTTAATACCGTAGAATTAAGGTTGATTTTGTAAGTATTCAGCCGTCAGCTATCAGTTTCCTGCCTCCTACCTTCGCTAAAGGAGGCAACAAGCAAAAGGCAAAAGACAGAAGTTTTGTAATTTTGACTTTTGACTTTTGACTTGATTTGTCCCCTGATCAGGTTTATAACCAGTGATTTGAGAGATGATCAAAACAATCGGGTCTAAAACCGGACTTCGTGCGGCTACGCTAACGCTATTTAAGGAGAAAAGTTTTTGGAGGGGGGTATAAACCCCATGACAATAAAGGCCTCCTACCTCCTGCCTTAGTTAAGAGTGATTAGCTAAATCTCTAGTCCTCGTAAAGCCGACACTCATCTGCTTCTGGGTTAGCATCACAATATTTTTCTAAAGAGGTTTTGGGTTTATTTTGACGCTGGTGGGAAGCTTCCGCTTGCAATTCTTCGACTGCATCCCAAGCAGCAGCGCATTCTGCGGAGTTGCTGCCGGAAATATCACAGACAGCGCGAGCTTGTTCAACTTCAGCTTGAATTTTTTCTTCAATGGTGTTGGTTGTTTCTTGAGTGTTTGTCATTGCGTTAATCTCGCTGGGTTTTGTTTATACTAAGTAGAGAGAATCAAAAATTGCGGTTTTTGCTTTAATGTTCGCTTACTATTCTAACCACTGACTAGCTCAGTTAAACTGCGATCCTGATCATCGCTTACTAATACAGCAAATTACCACAACTATACCCGGATTTCTCTTAATGTTTTAAGATTTGGCAGCGTATAACTACCGAAAAAGAAGCATACAATATATTTAATATTTAAATGAATATAGGAGTTCCGTCCAGTAAACGCCCCATTCAGCTTGTCAATTCTGATAAGATGCAATATCTCCCTGGATAACACAAACTACTAGCTTCAACACAAAAACAAGTCCAGCAATCATGGCAGATCAAATGCAGTGGGCAAATGCCCTATCAACCCGTCATTCTTTGGAAGCAGCTATTTCAGATGTGGTAGAACAAGCTGTTTCATCTTTAACAGCACCTGCGGATCTGGGGCTGGTATTCATTTCGTCTGCTTTTGCGAGTGAGTATTCCCGACTTTTACCATTGCTGGCAGAAAAGCTGTCTGTACCAGTGCTGATTGGTTGTGGTGCTGCGGGTGTGGTGGGGACGAAATCAAAAAACCAAATTCAGGAAATAGAAGGGGAAGCGGCGATTAGTTTGACGTTGGCGCATCTTCCTGGTGTTGATGTTCGCGCTTTTCATATTTTGGGTGATCAGTTGCCTGATTTGGATAGCTCACCAAATGCTTGGATTGATTTAGTGGGTGTGCCACCATCATCTGTACCCCAGTTTATTTTGTTGTCTAGTGCTTTTTCTTCAGGAACTAATGATTTGTTGCAGGGCTTGGATTTTGCTTACCCTGGTTCGGTGGTTGTGGGGGGACAGGTCGGCGGAGGTTTTGGCAGCGATCGCATCGGCTTATTTTGTAATGGTCGTCTCTATCGTCAAGGTACTGTGGGTGTGGCTTTGAGTGGTGATATTGTGCTGGAAAGTGTTGTCGCTCAAGGATGCCGTCCTATTGGTGAACCATTACAGGTGACTAAGGCTGAACGCAATATTATTTTGGAGTTGGATGAACAAGTTCCTTTGACGGTGTTGCGGAATTTAATTGATAGCCTCAGTGATGAGGAAAAAATGCTGGCGCAGCATTCTTTGTTTGTGGGGTTGGCAATGGATGAGTTTAAGCTTTCTTTAAAGCAAGGTGATTTTCTCATTCGCAACTTACTAGGAGTAGATCCAGTCGCTGGAGCGATCGCTATTGGCGATCGCATTCGTCCTGGTCAAAGGTTACAATTTCACCTGCGGGATGCTCAAGCTTCTGCTGAAGAATTAGAATTTCTCTTGCAAGAATATCAAGCTCAAAATAGCAATTCATCCTCTGCTTTAGGGGCGTTAATGTTTAGTTGTGTGGGACGTGGTACTGGACTTTACGGAAAACCCAATTTTGATTCCCAGTTATTTAGTAGTTATTTTCATGACATCCCTATGGGTGGTTGTTTCTGTAGTGGTGAAATCGGTCCTGTGAGTGGCAGAACTTTCCTCCACGGTTATACTTCAGTTTTTGCAATTTGCCGCAGAAGGTGACAGGTGATTATGTCTCGTTCCCAGTCAGAGACTGGGAACGATTATTTACAAAAAAATTATACAATAATTACACTAAAGTATAGTATACTACAAGTGATGATTAAATATTCCCAAAATTGCCATTATGAAAAGTTATCGGTGGTTGTTATTTAGGGCTTGCTGAATAAATGTAAAACCCAGATATATCAAGGGTTACAGGTGGTCAGTGAGCTTGTCGAACTGTTGATAAAGAGGAAAAAAGTGCAAGGGTTTTGAAGGGTATACCTGAAAAACCGTGCATTTTGGGGATCGCAAACCCAAAAATTTGGGGATGACAGATAGCTGAAACTGTTCCCTGTTCCCTGTTAAGAGTTCCCTGTCTTCACGGAAAGACTTTCTCAGCAACCCCTATTTATCAGTTTGTTTATTATCAATCTTATATTAACAGGATGTAAAGAACCGGAAAAAGTCGTTTGATATTTTCAAAGTGTTTAATAAATAAGGAGAAATAGCATCTACCATGAGACGGGATACAATTTTTTATCAATTATTCAAACAATTTCCCAGTTTAATTTTTGAACTGGTAGACGAGAAACCACCCACAGCAGCAGAATATCAATTTGATTCTATTGAAGTCAAAGAAACAGCATTTAGAATTGATGGAGTATTTTTACCTCCAGATCATGATAATCCGAAAATAGTATTTTTCGCCGAAGTGCAGTTTCAAGATGATCAAGATTTGTATCATCGGTTCTTTACGGAACTAATGATATTTCTCTATCGTAGTAAAGTGAGGTATGATAACTGGTATGGTGTGATAATTTTTCCATCCCGGAGTTTAGAACCATCTAATTACCAGATTCATGATGTATTGGTAGACAGTTACAAAGTTAAAAGAATCTATTTGGATGAGTTAGGAGATTTAGAAAACCAACCTTTAGGAATAGGGTTAATGTTATTAACTACAACTCCTGAAAGTAAAGCGGTAGAAGCGGCTAAATTTTTAATAGACAAAGCCAAAAATACAGAGGTTGCGAATCTAGAACAACAAGCCATACTAGATTTAGTGACGAAGATAATTGTTTACAAGTTAACTAAATTGACTAGAGAGGAAATAGAAGCTATGTTAATGCCAACCGAAGAACCTAGAGCAATTAGAGAATGGAAAGAAGATGCAGAAAGAAACCTTGTTATGCGACTATTAAACCGTCGTTTTGGTGCAGTTCCTCAAGAGTTATTACCAAAAATTGAAGGGTTAACTAGAGAACAAATAGAAACATTAGCTGAAGATTTGTTAGATTTTTCTGTAGTTACAGATTTGGAAAATTGGTTGGGACAAAATCAATCTAATCAATAAAAATTATAGGTTAGGTTAAGCGACAGCGCAACCCAACAAAAACCTTCATCATTTTGTAAATGTTGGGTTTCCTTGCGTCAACCCAACCTACATACTGGTGACTGGTGACTGGGGAAGATTTTTAAATATTACCAATTACCAATTACCAATTACCAATTACCAATTACCAATTACCAATTACCAAGCAAAAGCTTACTGTTATTATCAATTGGGCTGGGATGTCCACTGTGAGTAATAGCACCGTATTTTTGAATGTAACGACGGACTTCTAAAGGAAAGTTGGGATAGTCTATTACTCCATCCCCATCGGCGATAGTTGCCCAAAAATCTCGCAAATCTGGGGCTAGTTGTTGTGCATGTGCCAATGGTAGATTTAGGGGGGGTAGGGTGAGTAATTTGATCAGGAAGGGGAAAGAGCGATCGCCCATCCATTGTTTTGATGATTCTTGCAAGTTGGGGAAATCTGGTACTGATTCCACACGATGAGAAACTATTTGTAACCATTCCTTACCTAGATGATCTCGTTCAAATTCTAAAACACGGTAAGGATGGGGATAACTAACTAATGAACCAGTGGTAATATCATAGACTCCATCACCACAAGCTACATCTTGAACGTGCAAATGTCCGGTAAAGACTAATCTCACTCCATGTTTACGCAGTAACTTTAAAAGTTCTGGGGCATTTTCTAGCATATAACGGTTTGCCATTGGATGATTTGATTGATCTGGCAAATGTTCGACAACGTTGTGATGCACCATCACCAAAACTAACTCATTGTTAATTTTTGCTAGTTCTGTTTCTAACCACTGAAACTGCTGCTGATCTAAACGCCCGATTTGTTTACCATGCTCATCAAAGGTGTTAGAATTTAAACCTATTAGCCGCACTCTGGGCAAGATTTGACAATTGTAGTAAGGTTGGTGTGGGTTTTCATAACCAAACTTGCGGTAATAATGGGGAAAATCTGCAAAACCTATGGATTGCTCGTTTGCTGATAATACGGGAACATCATGATTACCAGGAATAACATACACCGGAAAAGGTAGTTGAGAAAGTCTGTTTGCTAACCACGCATGATTTTCTGGTTCACCGTGTTGGGTTAAGTCTCCGGGAATCAGCAGAAAGTCTAAATCAAGTTGTGTTAAATGTTCTAGTACACTTTCAAAGGCGGAAATACTTACTTCCACTAAATGAAATCGGTTAGGATGATCCCAAATTGTATGGGGTTGTGCAATGTGTAAGTCACTAACTATAGCAAAACGAAAGTTGATATCCATTGATTTAAAAAAATGTTAAAAGCAGGAGTCAGGAGTGAGAACGTTTGATAAATCAGAATTATCAAATATATATTGTTGACCTATGGCGTGGCTTATGTTTGATCATTAATTAATACCTGAATGATGATCTCTTTTTTTAAAGTATACCTTTTGCTTTGTCTGACTGCGTGATAACAGTTAGACTTAATATTTGTATACATTTATGTTGAGATTTTTTACTTGAATTTTGGTTACAGGAGTATTTATTATGGCTGTGATTCGAGTTCGTCAGCACGTTAACCCATTAGCAAGAAAATTTCAAACCCCTGTTGATCCCCCAGCATGGGAAAAAATCTATGCACAATATCAGCAACCCTTACATTTAGATATTGGATGTGCGAGGGGTAGGTTTTTATTACAGATGGCACAGGTAGAAACAAACTGGAATTTTTTGGGTTTGGAAATTAGAGAACCTTTAGTTATAGAAGCAAATAGGATAGTTTCTGAGTTGGGTTTAACTAATTTACATTATTTATTTTGTAATGTGAATAATTCTTTGAGTCCAATTTTATCTACTTTACAACCAGGGATTTTACAACGGGTGACAATTCAATTTCCTGATCCTTGGTTTAAAAGTCGTCATGCTAAACGTAGGGTGGTACAACCAGAATTAGTTGAAGATTTAGCTAAATATATGGCTGTGGGTGGGGTGGTATTTTTGCAATCTGATCAGGAATTTATTGCTGTGGAAATGTGCGATCGCTTCCAAGAAAATCCAGCATTTGCAAAAATGGGAACGGAAAAATGGTTAGCAGAAAATCCGCTTCCTGTGCCTACAGAAAGGGAAATTGCCACACAAAATAAAGGTGAACCAGTTTATCGAGCAATGTTTGTAAAGCGTTAAATAAGATCGCAAAATTTGTAAATTAAAATTAATTGGCAGGTGGTGGAATTTAAATTGACTCAGGGAAAGATTTTGCCTTATCCTGGTTTTTTGTAGGTTGTTCAGGTTTTATCAATTGCAAATTCGGGACATAACTATAACAATTTTGTCACTTTTTTCTGGGCTATAATTCCGTATTTTGTCCGTTTATTTGTATATTGTGTGACTTCAAGCCTTAATTGCGGCTGTTTTATGTAATATATCGTTACAATTGCGTAAATTGTAGTGACAAAGCTGTAACTATTTTGTCAATTTTATTTTGGGAAAATATCTAGACATAAGTGTTTTAGTTTCATACACTGCTATCAATCGAGGTTTTAAACCTTGGGTTTGATTGTTCAAGAAATAAATGGAGGAACAACTCTAATGGCTGATGTTAAGATTACTAACCTAAAAACTGATTCCGAAATTATATACCTCAAAGCCGAAGCTGAAAAGGGTAATCCCGAAGCCATTGTTGCTTTTAAGTCTCTGCGTGGTGGTCTTGCTTGTTGTTGTTGGTGGAAATGTTCTGGTGGAACTTTGATTTCACTTTAATTGAATACTTCCTACATTAATCGCTAAGATTAAACCCTGGAGACGTTATCTAGAACGTCTCCAAAAATTCATGGTTTTTTTAGCAACTGCATCTCTTTATCATTCGTTTTGATGTTTTTCCTCTTTAATTAATCACCGCTAGATTAAAAAAGTTAAATCAGCAGAGTATTCTCAAGGAAAATTATATCTAATGTGCTTGAATTAAGGATTACAAAACTATGTTTATACCTTCACTCAATGATTCTTTCATTACTTGGATAAATCGCCCATATTTAGACATGGGAGATGTTAATACTGCTCCTTGGCACGTATATGGAATAAGTTACGCCTATTCTCAAATGGTTGGAAATACTATTATAGGTGCTCCTGTTACTCTTATTCACCCTATCTCATTTAGAGAATCATTAATTAGAGAATATCGCCTATTTAAATATCAAGTTACTAACCCACTTGATCTTGCTGATGAATTAAGAACTGAACGGTGGAATACTTTATGTGATTATTTAACTAATTACCAAGAATTGGCTCCTATTATTCAAAGCCGAGTTATTAGTCTTTTATCTAGTTTATGCCTTCATAAAGCGGTTTTACAATATGTGCCACAACTATGTGAGTCAGATATTGCCAGCAGTAATATTTTGGCTAATTTAGCTTTGCAACGAGCTATATCAAATCTAATGATACAGCCTGATGCTGGTAACTTAGATAATATTAAAGAATTTGAGACAATTGCTAAGCAAGCTCCTTTAGATAGTCATGAGCGATTTGGCAGTGCAAATAGTCTAGTAGCATTATATGCTAAAACCTTTAGAAATTTGAAAGCTACTGAGTATTGGGTAAATGAAACTAGTAAGACGCTAGATCATTTGAAACCTTTACTTAATAATTTTGAGCAGAAACGCTTACAAAGTGTCTATATTCGTGCGGCCGTTTTTGTTCACCTGTTGCAAGGAGATAAACAAGAAGTTGTTCAACAGATGAATTTATGTCAGTCTCTTGCGGAAGAATTGACTGAAGAAAGTACAAATGATCAAGAACGAATGCTTGCTCATGAAAATTTGACTACCGTATTTGAAAGTCGTGTTAAGGAAGCATCATGGCTAGGAAATTTTGAACTTGCTGAAGAAAGATCACAGAAAATGGTTCAAATGGAACCATTGTATTCTAAGTACCACCTTCAATTGGGAGAAATTTTAATTAACCAAAGTAAATTTGAGGAAGCCGCCAAGATATATCGTTCTGCTGCTCGACTTGGACCTCCAGGAACAGCAATTGCTTGGTTTATGGCTGGTCAGTGCCATGAGAAACTCGGTGATATAGATATTGCCTGTGATTGCTACTTAGCCTCGGTAGAGATGGATGAACTTGCTATATCAGCAGTCGAGCGACTCCATAAATTAGCCCATTATTTGAGAAATTCGGCGTTGGTTAAATGGAGTGAGATGCGTTTACTGGAGTTAAAAAAAGCCGAGAAACTATATGATCAAGTACAAAAGTCCCAAACTACTTATATTCCAGAAGCTGCTTCTGGGTTAAAAATGGCTGGGCAAGTTGTTAGATGATCCGATAATTAATTCCCATATTCATACTCAATATGGGAATGAGAATTAACGAGAATAGTGTTGCATGTTTGTTTGTAGTATGAATAAAGCTCTAGCAACCTTGGCTGTAACTTTCATCAACGCCACGATAACTAATGGCAGCAAGAAATCAAGACATTTCCATTGTCATTTATGGATTATTTTTACTACTTCAGCCTGTTTGTGTATCCACTCACCAAGTAACTCAGTACCAATTTGAAGATGTAACTCATCATTCAATTCCGGCTTTATAATCTCCTCCACAAAAATCAAACGCACACCCTTAGCTGTAATAATAGGTTTAATCACCTGGGGGGGATTGGCTGCAAATACAGCAGCAGATATTTCTGGCTTTAAATCCTGGCGACGCAATACACCCAAATATCCCCCTTTCCGCCGCAATTCTACATCCTGAATATATTGGTGCGCCACATCATAAAAACTCATCTCCCCTTCTTTAATGGCGTAAAAAAGTTCTATCGCTAAATCTTCATCTTCTAACACCACTTCATACATCACCACACCAGCATAATTTAGCTGGTTCTCAAAGAAATACGGCTCGATTTTATCGGCAAATAAATGTTGAGTTAACTTACCACTAATTAAGTTTGTATATATAATCTCTTCAAAATCATCTACAGATAAACCATGCTTCTCTAACCATTTATAAGTATCCTCAGCACTGGTGAGTTTATTTGTTAAGCGCAAAAAATCCGCTGCTTTTTGTAATTCTTCAACTTCTACTTTGATTCCCGCTTCCTCAGCCGCTGCTAAGATAATCTTACGGCTGACAATCTGCTCTACTAGCTCAGGAATTTGCAGGGAAAGCTTGACTTGTTGAAAAATATCTTCTTTAGTGATTGTGATAGGTTGTGACATGATGCGCTCCTTAAATTAGATGAAATTTCAGAGAATGTTGGTAAAAGATAAACTCGTATTGAGATACCCCTAAATCCCCCTTTTTAAGGGGGACTTTGATTAGAGTTATCCCCTTATTAAAAAGGACTTTAATTAACGTCAGTTCAATTAACCTCTCCCCAACCCCTCTCCGACGCGGAGAGGGGCAGTTTAACACTTAATTGGCAATATAAGATTATGTTTTTAAGCCTCTCTCCTTTTAGGGGAGAGGTTTGGAGAGGGGTTTTATCAATTTTGTCGAACTCACGTTTAATTACAGTTATTCCCTTATTAATAAGGACTTTGATTACAGTTCCCCCCTTATTAAGGGGGGCTAGGGGGGATCTCAAGATTTTTGACAGATGAGGACTTTTAAAACATCCTCTGAGAACGTGAAAAATACAACAAAAAATGAAATGTCTACAACTTGACACCCCCCTGCTGTAACTGCTTAAAGGGATCAAGTATAAAATCAATAATCCGACGCTGACGCACAATTACCTCAGCCGTTGCTGTATCCCCAGGATTCAAAGGTATACATTTCTTCTGAGAAGGAATACAATCTTGATTAATGGCAATTTCTAAATTGTAAGCTGCTACTTTGCCATTAGGTGTATCCATTTCTGTGGTAGTAGGAGAAATCTCTATTAATTCACCAGAAATAACTCCATAGTCTTGGAAAGGATAGGCATCAAATTTGAGTTTTACTGGTAATCCCTTGCGTAAAGAACCACTCTCAGTTGTGGCCATTTGCGCTCTAACTATTAAAGGAGAACCTATAGGAGCGATTTCTGCAACCATTGTACCGGGCTGGACTACAGAACCTGCTTTTTCAATTGGCAACTGAAATAAAGTACCACTAATGTTGGCTTTTAAAACTCGTTGATTAATTTGAAATTCTAAAGACTGAATTTGGTTCTTTGTTTGAGCAATTTCTGCATTGAGGGTAGTAATTTCAGTGTCTATGTTTTTTAGTTGTTCCTCGGTTTTTAGTACCGCCAATTTACCAGAATGTGTCAATGTTTTGTAACCATTTTCTTGTTCATTGAGCCGTAATTGAGCCTGTTGAATATCTGCATTAAATTGGCGAATAGTGCGTTGATAACTACTTTGTTGTTCTGCTAACCTTAACTTAGCTTGTTGAATTTCTGACTTACTTTGTTTATACAATCTTTTTTGTTCTTGAGCTATATCTTGCTTTTCTACAACGGTAGTTTCTGGGATAACTCCTTGTTTCCACAACTGATGATACCGATTAACTTCCCGTTGGCTACTTGCTAAACGACTTGCGATTAATGTGTAAGCCGTTTTACTGTATTCAACACTTTGCTTTGCTTGATTGACTTGGGATAATTTTTCCTCTTTCTGTAAATTAGATGCACTTTTAATTGCATTCAAATTTACTTTTGCTTGGTTGATTTGAGACAGTTTCTCTAACTCTTGAGATTGATTTTGTTGTCGCTGAGTTGCCAAAGTTAGGGTTAACTGATTCTGCAATAACTTTAACTGTGCTAACCTATTTAATTGGCCTTCCAATCGGTTTTTTCCTTGTTGTAACTCAGCTTTAACTAATTCTGATTCTAGTACCAACAAAGTCTGTCCAGCTTTTACTACATCACCTACTTTGACTTGAATTTCCGCCACGGTTCCAGCAACAGGTGCATCTAGTCTGACTGTTTTACCTTGGGGTTCTAATCTTCCTCTAGCTACACCTGTTTCATCTACCCGCGACAACATCGCCCAGGGCAAAATTATAGATACAAACACAATCAGGAAGTATAGTAATCCTCTTGTCCAAACTTGAGGTAAGCTATCAAGTAGGTCTTTGGTAGTATGAGACCAATCATCGGTGGTAATAGCTGGAGTTTGGACGGTGAGAACTTCTTGATCAAGTTCATCTGAATAAGATTGGTTTTTGAAGTTGTGATTTAAAGTTTGTGGCATGATTACCCTCAATAATTAAATGAAGTATTAAATGTGAACTATTAAGTCAAAAGTGGAATGTGATTAAGCTGCATTATCTAACTGTTGTTGATTGAGATAAAAATAATGCCCCCGTTTAGCCATTAACTCTTCGTGATTACCACTTTCAATTAGCACACCTTTATCCAGGACTAAGATTAAATCTGCATTGCGGACAGTGGATAAACGATGAGCAATTACTAATGTGGTTCTGCCTTTGAGGATGGTATTTAAGTTATTTTGAATAATCCGCTCTGATTCAGCATCTAAATGAGAAGTTGCTTCATCTAAAATCAACAGTGAGGGATTACCTAATAATGCCCTGGCAATAGCAATTCGTTGACGTTGTCCACCAGATAACATTCCCCCACCTTCACCAATTTGGGTTTCGTAGCCCATCGGTAACTTTCTGATAAATTCATCAGCACCGGCTAATCGTGCTGCTTCTATAATTGCTGATAAATTTGCCCCTGGTTGTCCTAAGCTAATATTTTCTCGAATTGTGCTGCCAAATAGAAATGTATCTTGGTCAACTACCCCTACTTGTTCCCGTAAAGAACGTAAGGAAAGGCTGGTAATATCATGTCCATCAATTAATACTTTACCATCCGTAGGTGGATACAAGCCTAAAACTAACTTAGAAATAGTCGTCTTTCCTGAACCACTACGACCGACTAAAGCCACCATTTGTCCTGGTTTTACGGTAAAGCTGAGGTTTTCTAGAACGTTAATATCACCTTCTGGGTGATAACGAAATGTGACATTATCAAAGCGAATATGACCCTGAATTAGTGGTAAAGATTGCTTGATTTGATGCTGTAAATCTTCTTCTGGTTCTGTATCTAATACATCATTAATCCGCTCGATGGCAATGATAACTTCTTGTAACTCATTCCACAAAACAGTTAATCTTTGAAATGGGGTAATCACATTTCCTAGCAGCATATTAAATGCTACTAATTGCCCAATAGTTAACTGATTTTGAATTACTAGATATGCCCCATACCATAGTAACCCAGTAGTAACAACCCCCTCAATCAAATTACTAAAAATTTGCAGGCGATTACCGATAACTTGCCCAGAAAAGCTGGTTTTAACTCTCTTATTTAATAATTCTTCCCAATGCCAACGTACCGTTTGCTCCACTGCTGTAGATTTAACTGTTCTCACCCCAGAAAGAGATTCAATTAGGTAACTACTTTCAGTGGCATAGGCGTTAAAAATTTCTCTAGATATTCTCCGTAAAAAGGGCGTAGCAATCAATGCTAACAGGAAAAAAGGTGGCACAATTACTAATGCTAAAAGTGCCATTTTCCAACTATACCAAAACATCAATCCCACATAGATAAATACAGTGATTACATCTAGTAAAATAGATAAAGCTTCACCGGAAAGAAAGCGTTGAATCTTGGTATTTTCTTGGACACGAGAGATGATATCACCGACATAACGGGATTCAAAGAAACTCAGGGGTAAACGCAGGGTGTGGCGAATAAAAGCCACGATTAAAGCGACATCTAACTTATGGGCTGTGTGGTCTAATAAATATTGCCGTAACCCCATCATCGCCACACGGAATAAACTGAAAATTAGTAATCCTAAACCAACAGCAAATAAGGTGAGTTCTGAACGTTGAACTACTACCCTATCTAAGATTAACTGAGTAAATAATGGGGTAATCAGTCCAAATATCTGAATAAACACAGATGCAGCAAATACTTCCAACATAACCAAGCTGTGGGGCTTGATTAATTCAAAGAATTGCCAAAAGGGGGTGATGGTCTCTTGGGTATCTTTTAAAAATGCTGTGGGTTGCAACAGCAGTGTATAGCCAGTCCAATTGGCTGTAAATTCAGCATGGCTAAGGGTTAATTGACCAATGGCTGGGTCGGCGACAATGACGGATTTAGGGGTAATTTCATAAACAACAATGTAATGCTTGCCTTCCCAGTGAACAATTGCTGGTAATTTTTGCTCGGCTAACTTGTTGAGAGTGGCTTTGACTGGTCTGGTACTAAAGCCAATACTTTCTGCGGCTGTGGATAAACCGCGCAAGGATGCACCATTGCGGTCAACATTAGCGATATCCCGTAAACGATTGACACTAAACCGTTTTCCCCAATACCGAGATACCATCACTAAACAAGCCGCACCGCAGTCAGAAGCACTTTGTTGGGCAAAAAAGGGGTAACGGCGAATGGTTCGTTGTAGTAAATGTCCAACGCGCTGTGTAGGACTGGGGAGGTAAGCTTTGCTAATCTTTTTTGATGGCTGTGGTTCTCTGGGTTCTGTGACAGGTGTTGGAAGAATTGACTGTTGAGGAGATGTCAGTAATTCCTCTGAATTTACTAGGTTGGAATTAATTGCATTAGCCTTGGCAAATAAATGGTTTCGGATTTGGGGATATTTAATCATCAAGGCTGACAAAACTGTAGCCGGAATAAAGCATAGTTGTACATTGACACTTGCTCTGGCTCCGTAAGGCTGAAAGTTAGCTTCTGGGAATAAGGTAAATTCCGCAAAAGATTCTCCAGGTTTTACATTAGTAATTACCTCTTCGTTATCATGTACTAATCTGACTTTACCTGCGATCGCAATGTATAATCCTGGCTCTACATCTTGTCCTTGCCAAACTTTGCCTACTTTTGGGCTTTTGAATTTAAATTGTTGGTAGTAAGTTTGAAATTCTGCTGCGGACAAAGAATGACCTAACGCTTGGTTCAACTGTTCTAGAGAAACCAATGAATCGGGTAGATTTTGCACCATAAGTTTTTGACTTTGTATCTAATTTGGGAAGTTGAATGGGCTGAAATCCATCATTTTCTGGTATGTTGTCGGATTTAAGGTCGTAAATCACGATTTTGGAACTTCCAGCATTTCCTTTGATAGTTGCTTGGTAATTATTGGTTTTGCATCGAGTTGATAATCCCATCTGCTTGAGGAGTCGCTTCAGATGGCGATCGCTCACCTCAACCCCAAATTCCTTTGCTAGATGTTTCTGCAACCAGTTGGTTGTCCATTGCTGAAAAGGATAACCATGATCACGAGGATTACTGATCACTAATTCTTTTAAACGTTTTAAATATTCTTCGTTGACTGTTTTAGGACGGCCAATTGGACAATCTTGCCATTGATGCGCCATCCCACTACGGGCTATGTGTATCCAATGTCTTGCTGTGGCAGCAGAACATCCCAAAATTTGACAAATTTCTGTTTGAGTTCTCCCTTGATCTGCCAACAACATGATTTCAATCCGTTGTCGGTAGGACTCAGAGCAATTTTCTTGTATTTTTTTTTGCAGCAGTTGGCGCTGGAACGGTGTTAAAAAATTACCCATGCCAGCTTGTTTAACTTTGATGTTGTACATAATGCACCCATTCAAAACTGATTGACAGTGTTACGAGCTAAACATCCGTATTTATTCTAATTTTGACCCAATACAAGTTTGTCATAAGTGTTCAATCCTGCAATAAAACTTTACAATCTTTGCGCTTTACCCAGGTAAAATCCATTGTCTATTGAGAATAGAGTCATTAATTGCTCAAATTTAGTATCACCATCAAAATCTTACAGCAGTTTTCGGTATTCTGAGGTACAGATTTTAATGATAAAACCCTTGTGGAACAGGCATCCTGCCTGTTAACCTTGTACCTCATTTACCTCGAAACTGCTGTAACATTCAACACTTCTGCAAGTTTGTATATCATTTTAGACGTAAAGAAACTGATACCTGATGTAGATGTAGCCATTACTAAATAGTGGCAGACTAGCTGTGCAACAAAATACAGATATGCGTATAGTTTAAACCATTATTAATTTATTATAAAAACAATACCTTAGCCATTTTCCCGTAGGTTGGGTTGAACGAAGTAAAACCCAACGTATTTGTTGGGTTTCGTTCCTCAACCCAACCTACAAATCAAGATATTTTTGATTTTGGCGAAGGTATTGAAAAAATAACATTTTATCTACTGAATACTGCTCTTGCTGAACTCTGGGAAGAGAGATTTTGAGTGGAAATGTGCGATCGCTTCCAAGAAAATCCAGCATTTGCAAAAATGGGAACGGAAAAATGGTTAGCAGAAAATCCGCTTCCTGTACCTACAGAAAGGGAAATAGCAACGCAAAATAAAGGTGAACCTGTTTATCGAGCAATGTTTGTAAAGCATTAAATTTCAATTTTAATTACAGGTAAAGTAACTGTGAAAGTTGTTCCCACATCAATTTGACTCTCAAATTTAATTTCACCACCATGCGCTTCCACACATTTTTTCACAATTGCTAAACCCATACCTGTACCGGAGATACCGCTGACATTTTCACCACGATGAAAGGGAATAAAGAGTTGATTTTGATCTTTTGTAGAAATACCAATTCCCCAATCTTGAATTTTGAAGGTTGCTGTTTTTTCTTGTCTGGTTAATTCAAATTTGACTTTGCTATCAGGGTAGGAATATTTAATAGCATTACTGAGGATATTTCCTAAAATATGCCGTAATAAATTTTCATCCCAAAGAGTTGAGCTAAAGTCACCAGAACTGGTAAATTCTATAGTCACTCGTTTCTCTAAAGCAGTTAAATGAGTATCTTCTAATATTTGATGACAAAAAGCTTCTAAATTTAAAGGATAAAGTTGACATTGTAATTTGCCAGAATCGGCTTTACCAATAAATGAAACTTCATCTAATAATTGCGCCATGTTTTTAATTGCGGAGCGAATCATTTTTAAATGATTTAATTTCTTTTCTTGGGTTAATTTATCATCATTATTTTGTAGCAATCCCGCAGCTAAGAGTATCGTATTTAAAGGATTACGAATGTCATGGGAAAGCATAGAAACAAATTCAGTTTTAAACTGATATAGTTCCTGGGCTTTTTCCAGTTCAGCAGTTCTTTCTTCAACTGTGATTTCTAATGTTTGATTGACTGTGCGTAATTGTTCTAAAACTTGTTTTCTGGCGATCGCATACTGAACTGAACGCACTAAGACATCTGGATTTACTTGTCTTTTGACTAAATAATCTTGCGCTCCCTGTCTCACAGCTTCTATTGCTAATTCTTCATCATTGATATTAGTAAGAACAACAATAGGTGTGCTGGGTGCTTGACTCATTAGTAAGGGTAGGGATGATAATCCTTGACTATCAGGTAAGGTTAAATCTAACAAAATTACGTCATAGTTTTGTTGACTTAATTCATAAAAAGCATCTCGTAATCTTTGGACATGAACTAAACTAAACTCTTTTGATGGGGATTGCTTCAAAAACTCTTGTAACAACCTAGCTTCCGCCAAGTTGTCTTCTATTAACAAGATTTTTACCAAGCAAGTTGCAGTCATTATTTTCCAGGAGTTCAGGAGTTCAGGAGTTCAGGAGGCAGGGGGCAGTTTTTTAATTACGAATTATGAATTATCAATTTATTTTTACCCAGTCACCAGTCACCAATCACCAATCACCAATTACCAATCACCAATCACCAGTATTATTCTGTGGGTAAAGTGGCGGTAGCAAACCAAAATTCCTCAATACCTTTGACTATTTGAAATAATTGGGCGAGGTTGCGGGATTTGGTGATGTAACAGTTTACGTGCAAGTCGTAGCTGTGGTAAATGTCATCTTCGTTTTTGGAAGTTGTTAACACTACCACAGGAATGCGTTTGAGTTTGGGATCAGATTTAATTTCTGCTAATACTTCTCGTCCATCTTTTCTGGGTAAATTTAAATCGAGAAGGATCAGATCGGGGCGTATTGCATTTGCATATTCACCTTCTTGACGCAGATAGGCCATTGCGTCTATTCCATCCCTAACTGTCACTACCTGATGAGGTAGTGAACTGGTTTTTAATGCTTCTTGGATGAGGCGAATGTCGGCTTTATTATCCTCAACTAAAAAGATTATTTTGTGTGTTTCTTCCGTTTCTACGCTCACGATCACGTCCTCCTGCTGGAATGGTAAAGTAGAAGGTTGCACCTTGTCCGAGTTGTGACTCTACCCAAATTCGCCCCCGATGACATTCAATGATTTTTTTACAAATTGCTAAACCCATACCAGTACCGGGGTATTCATCCCTGGTGTGGAGACGTTGAAAGATGACAAAAATGCGATCGCTAAAATGCGGATCTATGCCTATTCCATTATCGCGTACTGAGAACAACCATTCATCTTCTAATCTTTCTGCACCTATATGAATTTTTGGTGGTTCGTGAGAGCGAAATTTGATCGCATTACCGATCAAGTTTAAAAATAATTGCATTATTTGTGTACCATCAGCCATGACAGTGGGTAATGGATCATGGGTAATGGTTGTGTCGGTTTCGGAAATGCGTTTGCGGAGGTTACTTAATGCTTTTTCTAAGGCTGTTTCTACTTCTGTAACTTGAAATGCGATCGCTTGAGTATCAACTTTGGAATATGCTAATACATCATCAATCAAGGTTTGCATTAAGCTGACTCCCTCGACTGCAAAATTAATAAATTCTTTCGCATCTTCATCAAGGGCAGCTTCATAACGCATTTCTAATAATTGCACATAATTTGCTACTTGATTTAATGGTTCTTGTAAATCATGGGAAGCAACATAGGCAAATTTTTTCAATTCCGCATTTGATCTTTCTAAATCATGGGCTAATTGTGCTAATTCATCCGCTTGACGTAATACAATATTCACAATTGCTTTCCGCAATTCTAAAGCTGCTTTGATTTCTACATATTGCCAAGGTAAGGATGTTAATCTAACTGTTTCTTTCCACAGTTCAAATGATTTGCGGGGACATAAATGTAAATTTCCCTGAGTTTGATTAACTTCATAAGCTTGATTAGGATTTCCACCCCAATTAACAGTTTGAATCACCTCCGGTCTAAACCATAATACATAATTCCTTTGGGAAATAGGAATAGCTAATAAACCACTAGCGACATTTTTAAAACTAATCGCATCTGGGTAAATATTAGCCAAAGAATCCGTATAAAAGACTTCATCCTCTATATTATTCTTTAACCATTCTACTAAAAAATTCAGTTCTTCTTCTTTGGGAGTTTCCCCAATTAAAGTATAATTTCCTCCAAAACAAACTGCTGCTCCTGTGGCACTGGTTAAATCTAAAAGATTTGGTTGGTTTTTCACCAAACCATCAATAAAGTTATCTTCTTGGGACATATATTCAACTAAAAGTGATTGAATATAGGTCAAATTCATGCGATAATCGTAATCTTCGGTTTCTTCTCTAGCGGAAATTTCAGAAAATATCACTCTCCCTAAAAATTCGCAAGCTTTTCGCAATTCATAGGAAACATATTTAGGTGTTTTATGATGACAAGCAATCAATCCCCAAAGTTTTTTATCTTTAATCAAAGAGATTGTCAAAGAAGCACCAACCCCCATATTATGTAAATATTCTATATGGCAAGGTGCGGGACTTCTGAGAATAGAGTTAGTTAAATCAACTGGACGATTTGTAACAGGATTATCAACAGGAAAAATTATTACAGGTTCTACATTAGCATCGGGAATTAACCTGATAGAATTATCAATAAATAATTTTCTTGCAGGTTTGGGAATATCTGATTCTGGATAATGTAAACCCAAGTAAGATTCTAACTCGCCTATTTTTTCTTCAGCAATAACTGAACCATGTCCATCATCATCGAATTTATATAGCATGACTCGATCAAATCCGGTGACTTTCCGCACTTCCTGAACAATGATTTGACAAAATTCTCTCAGATTTTTGGTGTTTTCTAACCGATTAATGGATGTTCTGGCTAAGTGGTAAAAGCTTAAAAAGGGAATATTTTCTTGGGAAATTGCAGGTTCTAATTCTAGAATTAAAAAACCTTCAGAATTACGGTGAAATACAGCATCAAATACTGTGTATTCATCACCTTTTCTCTTAATCCAAAGTTTGGTAGGATTGATAAAATCTAGATTCTGATCTAATAACCCAGATTTAATTCTCTCAAACTGGAATGGATCGATTAAATCTTCTAATTTTTTCTGCACCATATTTTCGGGAGAAATGCCGAAAACATTTAAGGTATTATTACTAACCTGTAATACATTTAATTCTGGTTCTTCTAATATTAACAGAATACCATAAGGTTGAATTTGGCTAGAAAGATGAATTGGTGCTTCTTTCAAGCTGGTTATATTAATATCTGAAACATTTTGTAGTTGTAAGCTTTGTAGTTGTAAGCTGATATCCATCACGATTCCCCTCTATTATCTAGGTGCATCAAGAGCAGAGTTAGCGATAGATGTTTTCACTTGTCAGGTTTATTAACCTACCCAGATGTAACTCTCTTAGCACTTTTCAATGTTATGTTCAACTAACTTGCAGATGATTATGTAGCTAAAAAACTGAATGAGATGTTAAATTCTACTAATTTGCTTTTTCTAGATTTTGTGATTACTTGGTTAATTTTTGGTATTCTCTATATCATTGCCTTGCTTTTTTGTAATTGGGTAGATTTACCCTAACTGCTTACAGTGTAACAGGTAGTTATTCTGAATACCGATAATAAATGTAAAACACAAGTGAGTAATTAAACGCTTTTTATGTAGATATATTAAGAAAAAATCAAATCTTGGATCTTAAATTCCAGATCCCTGACTTCTGAACATCAATCAGATTTAATGGAAATTATCAAAATAAGAAGTCGGGGATATTTATTGCCACTTTTACATCAAATCCAACTTCTAAACCACATCCGTAGGTGATAATCTTCCATAGAAAGAGGTAAACCTAAATAAATAGGTAGCCAAAAAACAAAAGCAACTATAATAGTAAAAGTGATTGTCAGTCCAAATATCCGCATTCCTCTATAATAACTGCGAAGACATTGATCAACAAACCAAGCAAGTGCAATAAATGTAAATACCACTGCACTCATATAATGGTAGATAAAGACACAGCGATTTACTTTCACCCAAGGTAATAAATTAGCAGCATAATTGATAACAATATATAAACCAATCCAAGTATCAACGCCGAGATTTTTGGGAATAAATAATCGTTGTTGTTGTATTCCAGGTAAAATGATTTTTACAAATAACATGACTACTAAAAATATAATCACTGCCAAACCAAACCACCATAAAAAAGGATTACCCATTGCATGAACATCATAAACCACTTTCCCCGCACCAGGAGGTAAGGGTGGTCCAAATACAGGAAGGGGATCTTGAAAACTTTGAGTAATTTGATAATAATAAGCCATTGGGCGAGTCATTAATGGCCATTTATACCATGCAGCACAATAAGGATGTACACTAGAATCATTACCACCTAACTGAAGATGAAACTGTAAAATTTGTTGGTGAACTTCTATAAATCCATAACTTGTGTCTAGTTGGAGATGAGGAATCCAAATTAAACTGTACATTAATATAGGGATAATTCCGAGAAAAAATACCATTTGTAAAATATTGATTTGCGTAATTTTTTGCAGTGGTATTTGTGGGGTATTTTCTTGATTTTTAATTTGATTATTATTGGCTGAAAAGGAGTTGCGTAAATAAGAAAATAAAGGTGATCGTGGTGAAGGTGAAAAAGATTGCAACCAACGAATTATCCAAGCTGCTATCCACATTCCATAAGCACCAGTAAGAAACCATAAACCGTTCCATTTTGTACCAATGGAAGCACCAAAACTAATCCCAGCTATGAATAAAGCAAACCAACGTTGTTGATTTTGTTTCTCCAAAGCTAATAATAAAAACCAGTGTCCGATTAATCCAAAAATCACTATATAGATATTACTTAAAGCATAGCGAGATTCTACCAAAAATAAACCATCCAAAGCTGTAAATAAACCTGCCAATAGAGCGAAACCACGACGATAGCTTAATTGATAAGTGAGGAAAATAACTATTAAGGGAATTAATGAACCTGTAAAAGCATTTGCCCACCGATAACTCCAAGGAGATAATAAAGAACCTGTTGCACCGTTGACAGGATTTTGCCAAAAGGGAATATGATTACCAATCCAAATTCCTAAACCAATGATATATTGACTCAGGGGAGGATGGGCATTAAAAAAGGGAGTGTTGGTAAGATAATTATTACCAAATTGGGCAAAATAAACCTCATCAAATACGAGGGTATTAAATCTTCCTAATCCCCAAAATCGTAAGATCAATGATAGGATAAATATTGCTGTTGTGCAGATTCTAAACCATTTTTTAGTCATTGGCTATTAGATATGTAAATTTCTGGTATGGTTAGTTTACCATAACCTTAAACTATGGTAATTCAAGTATGGCTATGATTCAATTATATTTAAATTATATATATTTAAATTGTATTTTGATGTATAAACGAAGATTAAGATCCCCGACTTCTTTAAAAGATTTCGCTATTAAACAGATAATTAATCATAGAAGTCAGGGATCTGTGCCGAGTGCCAAACTAATCATCAAGTAGCAGTCTTTTAAAGCCAATACCATTAGGTAAATTATAATCTAGTAAAAATTGTTGGTAAGCTGATTCTTCCTCAATGTGCATTTTGATGTAGTCTATTTTGGGTATTTTTCCTAGTCCCAATTCTGCATATTCCAAATAACTAGAAAATTACCATTCTCCTGGTTGATCTACTATTCCTGCTTTGACTGGATTGAGGTGAATATAGCGGCAAAGATGGAAAAGATATTCAGTTTGTGAAACATGAATACTTTGAAATCGTCCCTGAAATAATACCCCGGAACGATTAAACCTTTTATTAATTGCTTTTGTGTAAGCAAGTGAGAGAGATTTCATAGCATCAGATAGGATCTCATCTCTCAGATATACCAACAAATGATAATGATTAGGCATTAAACAGTAAGCAATAATATCTACTGCATTGTTTGTAAGATGTTCTTTGAGCAATCGGAGAAAATAAATATAATTTTTGCGCTCCAAGAAAATATTTTGACGATTGTTACCACGATTATAAATATGATTTTTAAAGGAATTCAAAAATACGAAATTACCGATTGTGATACCAGGGGGTGCGGAATGTGGGTTACAAGGGTTTGTTGGGTTTCCACACGGTAAACCCAACCTACAAAAATCCTTAACCGAACTTTGATATCCCCCTAAATCCCTGTTATTAAGGGATTAGGGGGAATCTTTAAGTGTCTAACATTACCGTAAAAAACTTTTCAAACAATCTCTTAGTAATCTAGACCAATACAACATCTAAGGCAACCACAAAACCTGATGGTTTGTTCTCAATTACGGCAAATGTATTCCCCAGGAAGGACAAATTACCATTTAAGGAGTTATAGCTGAACTGATTCAAGGAGGTAGCACCAAATCCAATTTGGCTGACCACGATTTGATCACCCTGTGTCCACTGGAAGTCCTTGATGATATCAACACCTTGAAATTGGTTGTTGAATACAAATTTATCAGCACCTAAACCACCAATCAGGGTATCAGCACCTAAACCACCAATCAGGGTATCAGCACCTAAGCCACCATTAAGAATGTTATTGGCACTGTTACCAGTGATCACATTGTTATTGCCATTCCCTGTACCATTAATATTACCAAAACCAGTTAATGTCAGGTTTTCTAGTCCAAATCCCAAAGTGAAGTTCACAGAGGAGAATACTGTATCTACACCACCCAAAGCATCGTTAAAGTATTCCGTAACTACATCACCTGCATTATCTACATAGTATGTGTCACTGCCATCACCACCAATCAGGGTATCGGCACCTAAGCCACCAATGAGAATGTTATTGGCACTGTTACCAGTGATCACATTGTTATTGCCATTCCCTGTACCATTAATATTACCAAAACCAGTTAATGTCAGGTTTTCTAGTCCAAATCCCAAAGTGAAGTTCACAGAGGAGAATACTGTATCTACACCACCCAAAGCATCGTTAAAGTATTCCGTAACTACATCACCTGCATTATCTACATAGTATGTGTCACTACCATCACCACCAATCAGGGTATCAGCACCTAAGCCACCATTAAGAATGTTATTGGCACTGTTACCAGTGATCACATTGTTATTGCCATTCCCTGTACCATTAATATTACCAAAACCAGTTAATGTCAGGTTTTCTAGTCCAAATCCCAAAGTGAAGTTCACAGAGGAGAATACTGTATCTACACCACCCAAAGCATCGTTAAAGTATTCCGTAACTACATCACCTGCATTATCTACATAGTATGTGTCACTGCCATCACCACCAATCAGGGTATCGGCACCTAAGCCACCAATGAGAATGTTATTGGCACTGTTACCAGTGATCACATTGTTATTGCCATTCCCTGTACCATTAATATTACCAAAACCAGTTAATGTCAGGTTTTCTAGTCCAAATCCCAGGGTGAAGTTCACAGAGGAGAATACTGTATCTACACCACCCAAAGCATCGTTAAAGTATTCCGTAACTACATCACCTGCATTATCTACATAGTATGTGTCACTACCATCACCACCAATCAGGAGATCAGCACCTAAGCCACCATCAAGAATGTCATTGCCTAAGCCACCAATCAGGGTATCATTGCCTAAGCCACCATCAAGAATGTCATTGCCTAAGCCACCATCAAGAATGTCATTGCCTAAGCCACCAATCAGGGTATCATTACCTAAGCCACCATTGAGTGAATCATTGTCATTACCACCATCTAGATAATCATTGCCTTCAAGACCAAAGAGGGTATCATTGCCATTGTAGCCGTAGATGAAGTCATTTGCAGGTGTTCCCACTAAAAAGTCATTTCCATTTGTGCCATGTATGGTAGTCATATATTTCACCTTGATTCTGTTTCAAAAGTGTTTATACAACCCATTTATTGCAGAACTTAATGTGATTGTCATCACTAATTTTTTTAAGTATTAACCTAATAAAGTTAATAAAATAAACACAATTTTATAATACAATTTTAAGAGGATGTTTTAAAAGTGGGAAGCTGCTGTAACAAATCTCATAAATTATATGCTTAACTGTGTAGATAACGGTTTAAACAAGGATTATGAACGATTACCTGAAACTTCCGAAACATTCATCTATGTTGCTATGCTTCGTCTCATGGTTCGACGGCTGGCATAATTTTTAGCCTTCTCTGATTTTTAAAACATCCTCTTATCTACCTCGCCATGATCCGTATTATGGTTAGACGACTCGCCTAAATTTTGACTACTAAAAACTTTTCAAACACCCTCTAAGATACGTCCAAAAATACAAGATTAAGTGCGACTATGAATGAACAAGAAATAATCAGACAATTCCGGGATTGGTTGCATCAAAAAAGAGGAATAGATTTGAACTTAGATGTTCTGGAAGAAGAAATTTTCAAATATTCTTTAGAAGGTATATCTTATAGTAGAATGAGTGAGAAAATTCCCAATTATGACTTATCTTATATCAGTAATGTAAAAGCTCCCAAATTATGGAGAAAGTTGAGACAACTTACAGGATTAGATATCAACAAGAAAAATTGCAGAGCAACCATCAAAAAAATTTTAAAATCTGAACAACCACAAGTATTTGAAAAAATAAGACAAAATATATCACATATAAATTTACGAGAAGCACAAGATTTTAATGATTTCTATGGACGCACAATAGAACTAGCTAAGTTGGATGAATGGATAATTAAGCAAGAGTATCGTTTAGTATGTATTTTTGGGCTAACTGGAATTGGTAAAACTGCCTTAGTCAGAGAGTTAGTAGAAAACATTAAAGATAATTTTGATTATGTTATTTGGAAAAATCTAGAATTTTCGCCTGATTGGGAACAATTTATAACTCATTTGGAAAGTTGCTTTGGATATCGTAGTTCAGAAATAAGTTCATTTCCCAGAATTTTAAATCTGATTGATTATTTAAAAAACCATCGTTGTTTGTTAGTATTTGATCAATGGGAAGGAGTTATGGGGAATACAACGTCATCGGAAAATTATAACAAATTACTTAGCCAGATTGGTAATTTGCGACATCAAAGTTGTGTGTTGTTAACTAGTTTACAAAAACCTGCGATCCTAGATTCAATCAGAAATCAAAATCATCTTAAGCAATTGTCATTATCTGGTTTAGATAATAAAGATGCGAGGATATTATTACACAATTTAGGACTTCAAGATCCGGGTATGGATACATTAATTAGAAACTATAAAGGACATCCATTAGCTTTGATCTTAGTTGGTGAAAATATTAAAAGTGTACATAATGGTAAAATTGAGAAAGTTCTGGATAGTACATTGTTTCTGCATAATGTATTCATGGATTTATTGGACAACCAGATTTATTCTTTGCCTAATTTACAACAAAATATTATCAAGACATTAGCAGCAGCAACAGAACCGCAAACCATTTTTCAAATTTATCAATATTTTCCTGATTCCTCTCAAGGAGAAATTAGTGATGCGATAAATAATTTATGGAAAGTTGGCATTATTGACAAGGATGATATACTAGAAGAGATAATTCTTTGGGTTCTTAATCCTTTAATTCAAAAATATATTAGAAGACGTTACCAATGATTTTATGAGGAAAATCAACATGAAATTTTTTCACCAGAAGTCTATTGTATTCTTGACAAAGAATTTGGTATGCAGTGGCGATCGCACCTCGCAGATCCTTGGGAAAAGGCAAGATCAGCAATACCATTAGGTGATCGGGGTGATTATAATACTCTAGTCAAGAAAAATGAACAATTATTAGAGATAATAACTGTACATAAAACAGCGGATAGATGCACCATGTCACAATTAGAAAAATTCTTGAAAATGGCAGAAGATGAACTAACCGAGTACAGCACTGATGCCAGAAAGATAGAAAAACTACGCAGGAAGATAAGTTTATCCTTATCATTAGTACAACAACGGCAAATGAAATCAGAATTATTAGCTACAATGCAATCTGGTAAAATTGCTGAAATAGTAGAGGAACAAAGACAAGCAGCAGCCTTGCCATTTTGGGGTATTGGCGGTTTGGGTTTATTATTGGGAATTTCTCTGAATCAACCTATCGGTTTATTAGCAGCCATACTGGGAACTTTAGCAGCTTTTAGAATCCAAAAATGGGGTTGGCAGTTACAAGCAAAACGTCTATTGTTACGCACCTTGGAAGATATAGAGGAACGTATTACTCAATCTAGTAAATAAGGTTACATAGGTTTGTGTATGAATGAAACTCAAAAATCAGATTTAGAAACCTTATCTATAGGGAAAAAACAGTAATCAGGAAAAGTGGCCACTAGTTTGTGGTATCCTTTACTGGTTACATAGATTACCAAAATCACTAAATAAAATCTAGACAAGGTTTGTATCCTTGCTAAACTAACAATTGTTACCCTGAGACATCGGTTATTACTAAAAGACCATTGATGGAGCTAACTATTATGACCAAGTATGATAAAATATTTCAGTCAAAAGAAATCTCAGAAGAATCACTAAGTCCAGAAGAAGCGGTAGCCGCTATAGGTGTAATTACCGGAATAATTGATTCTTCCATTGAAGACTTAGATGCAGAAAGTTTAGCCAGTATTCTCTGGGAATTTGAGGTTTTTGATGAATACTCAGCCGAGGAAATGCTAGAAATAGTTGATAGACTAGTAGCGATCGCTGAAAATGAAGGACTAGGGGCATTATTCAACACCGCCAACGCCAGCCTTGTAGATGAAATAGTATTAGATGCCTTTGCTGCTGGGGTAGTATTGCTTTTAGACGACGAAACCCTAACTATTCCCACACCAAAACAGCCGTACATCAAACAACTACAACAAGCTTTAGAACTAGAAGATATAGAAGCAGAAGAAATGATCAAAGAAATCATAGCTGCAATAGAAGAAGCAGAATATCAAGAAGAATATGTAGACATAGAACAGGAAACAATATTATTAGATGAATTTGGACAAGAAATATATCAATCACCTTTGGGTAATTTTATTGTTCCCATACCAGTTACCCCAGAACAGGGAGGAAAAATTCAAAGTCAAGAAGGAATAGTTGGCTTTTCTGATGATGTCGGTACTTTACTGAGAATAGATTATTATCCTCTCCCAACCGAACATTTAGCAACAATGGAATCTCAAGGATCAGAAACATATCTTCACTCAATTCTGGTCGAGAAATATCTACCACAAGCCATTTTTGTTAATGTCCCAGGTGCAGAAATCAAATATACAGAATATTTGCAAGATACCTTAAAAGGTTATTATTATGTATTAGTTGATATGCCCAAAGGTTCAACAATTTCCAAACAAGAAACTAACGGCAATGCCATCAGATTAGATGCCTATCGGGGTTTGTTAGCATTTATCAATGGTGACTTTTTGTATATAGTTAGCAGTCAGCGGACATTTTTCAATGGTGACATTCCGGGTTCTATTTTGGATGAAGCTGAGGATATTAAACAAAATATTTTAGAGTTTATCGAGACAATGGAGTTTAGTTAGTAGGTGACAGGTTAATAAGATTTTAGATTTTAGATTTTGGATTGGAGTTTATCAACACAATCTAAGAGGATGTTTTAAAAGTCTCTCATGATGTATCAAATACTTTCAGATCCCCCTAAATCACCCTTTTCAAGGAGGACTTTAAAGAATTTAGCCCCCCTTTTTAAGGGGGGTTGGGGGGATCAATCAGTGTCATTGATGCAAGACCTTTGCCATTTTCCCGTAGGTTGGGTTGAACGAAGTGAAACCCAACGTAAACTCAACGTATTTGTTGGGTTTCGTTCCTCAACCCAACCTACAAATCAAGATATTTTTGATTTTGGCGAAGGTATTGTGATGACAATAAAAAACTTTTGAA
The DNA here is from genome assembly GCF_019598945.1 of Sphaerospermopsis torques-reginae ITEP-024. Taxonomy (NCBI): domain Bacteria; kingdom Bacillati; phylum Cyanobacteriota; class Cyanophyceae; order Nostocales; family Aphanizomenonaceae; genus Sphaerospermopsis; species Sphaerospermopsis torques-reginae. The sequence continues at coordinate 2,435,177 of NZ_CP080598.1, forward strand.
ACAACCTCTGAGATTTGATCACTCGTCCAAAAAATTCTTGCATTGCAAACAGATTATGCTATAATATAGTATATATGTACCAAAAAAATTCATTTCTAGCTAAAAATGCTGCCATAAATGCAGCAATAATGTAATTATATAAAAGTTGTATCAAATTACGGGCTGGAGTCATTTGATAGTCAGCGGAGGAATGCTATGAATCAAACACTGGAAATGCCAACGCTGTATGATCGTTTATCAAAAATGGGTTTTCCTCAAAACTTTATTCAAGATAAAGCTTTACCTGAATGGTGGAACAGTGAGCTAGAAAAAAATCCTGTTGCTGTAATGGAGGCAGCAGGTTACATTTCCAAGCGTCTAGGTTTGGATATAGGATCAGTTTTTAATCTCAACGTTCCTATTGAATTTAAAAAAGTTAATAGCCCTAAGTTTAAAAAGAGACAAAATACTGATGAACAGCAGCTATTAATCGCTCAAGGTTTAGCGACACGCATTGCTGAAATGACTGGATATGCTTGTAAATCCTCTTACCAAGGGGTTTCAGGATATCCTTCAGAAATCAGGCGAATAATTCTTGAAAATAATTTTTGTGTAGACCTTGATAGTCTTATTAACTTTTGCTGGTCTTGCGGTATTCCAGTTATACACTTTTCTGACTTCCCTCGAAACACTCCTAAAATGGATGGGATGGCAGCACATCTAAATGGTCGCCCAATAATTGTAATTAGTTCTGGATGGAAATTTTCTGCTCGTTTAGTTTTTGTAATTGCTCATGAACTTGGACATATTGCTTGTGGTCATGTTCAGGATGGAGTATTAGTTGATCAAGATATAAACAAAGAAATTCAAGACGAAGAAGAAAAAGAAGCTAATGAATTTGCAGAAAAGCTGCTTTTTGGAGAAACTAGATACAGATGGGAACAAATTTCGAGTGCAATAGACCTAGCACGCACAGCAAACGAACTCGGTAATCAAGATAGAGTAGATCCTGGCGTAGTAGCTTTAAACTATGCTTGGCAAAAATCTGATTGGCGTATTGGAACTGGTGCTTTAAAAATTATTGAACCTAACGCCCAAGCCTCTGCAAAAATTAATCTGTTTCTTAGTAAAAATTTAGATTGGGAAGAATTAGACACAGACAGCGAAGAATATCTTAGACTTGTAACAGGGTGTGATTTTGTCTAAGTGAGGAGTTTCTTCTTGTTAGTCTATTTAGTTGATAATGATGTCATTTTAGAACTGGCATCATACGATCTTTTTTGGGGTATGCTTCCCAGTTTAAATACATCCCAGCAAAACATTAGAGTCCTACCTACAGCCTCAAGTTTTTTTGCTGGATCTTCTAGGTTAAAAAGGAAATATAAACAGCAAAGTATTCAAAGGGCTAAAGATATAGCAGATAAATGCCAAACAATTGATCAGAAAGCAATTGATATTTCAGAACTACCATCCTTATGTTTAGAAGGAATTGACTCTGGGGAAGCTTTGCTTGTTGCTGCCACAAAAAATGAACCAGATTTTTACATATTGACTAGTGACAAAAGATTTTTAAAAGCTATATCAAATTCTAGTTTAGCTAATATTAAATCAAGACTTTGCAAAAGAATTATTTGTTTGGAGCAATTGTTAATCAACTTGATTAATAATGATGATTTTGATAAAATACGGCGCAGAATTATTTCATCCGATTTACTTAATCAAAATATTGCCGAAGCTTTTGCAGATGGTAAGCTGACAAAAAAAGAAAAAGCTTTAGCAATTCTTGAAGAATGCGTGCAAGAACTACGCTCTATCACTGGAGATTTACTAATTGACTGTTTACCGCCCGCCATATATTGAGATCAAAACTCCAAATTCATAATTGAGATGATTAACTATATGTCCATATATAAAAATCATGTCAAAATCGCTCCCCCCATTAACCGCGCATACCTATACTGCAACTCATCCTTCATCAACGGCCAACGCGCTAAACTTGCATCCATATCAATCACCTTCTCCGCAGCTTGTCGCGCTAACAGCAACACATCCTCATCTTCCACCAAACTAGCCAAAGTAAAATCCGCTACCCCCGATTGTCTAGTCCCCATCACTTCCCCAGGACCACGAAACCTCATATCCATTTCCGAAATAAAAAACCCATCCTGAGACTGTACCAGCACCATTAACCGTTGTTGTGCATCAGGACTTCTGGAACTACTCATCAATAAACAATAGGACTGCGCTGCACCCCGTCCCACACGCCCGCGTAATTGGTGTAACTGAGATAACCCGAATCTTTCCGCGTGTTCAATTAACATCACTGTGGCGTTAGGAACATCCACACCCACCTCTACCACCGTCGTAGAAACTAAAATCTGAGTTTCATTATCCCGGAATTTAGTAATAGCTTCATCCTTTTCTGCGGAAGTCATTCTTCCATGCAATAACCCCACTTGAAACTCAGGAAAAACGCTTTCTTGTAATTTTTGATGTTCGTCTATTGCTGAACGCAAATCTAATTTTTCTGACTCTTCCACTAAAGGTAAAACCACATAAACTTGTCTACCTTGGGCTATTTCTCTTCTCATTAAATCATAAGCTTGGGGTCTTTGATGACCTGTTAACAAAGAAGTTTTAATTGCTTGTCTTCCTGGTGGTAATTCATCAATTTGACTCACATCTAAATCACCATGAACTGTTAACGCTAATGTTCTAGGAATGGGAGTTGCAGTCATAGTTAAAACGTGAGGTTGTTCACCTTTTTGTTGTAATTTCGCTCGTTGTTCTACCCCAAAACGATGCTGTTCATCAATGACAACTAAACCCAAACGTTGAAAATTTACCTTATCTTGAATTAACGCATGAGTTCCCACTAAAAGAGGTAATTCACCTGTTTCTAACTGAGAATGAATTTCTCGCCTTTTGGCTGTTTTTGTCGAACCTGTTAATAATTCAACGGGCAAATGTAAGAGGTTAAACCAGCTAACTAACTTCCTATAATGTTGTTCTGCTAATACTTCCGTAGGTGCCATCAAAGCTGCTTGATAACCCGATTGAATTGCTGCTAAAATCGCAACTACAGCTACCACAGTTTTACCCGAACCTACATCACCCTGCACTAAACGATTCATGGGTGTAGGTTTTTGTAAATCATTGAGAATATCGTTAATAACTCTTTGTTGAGCGTTAGTAAATTTAAAAGGTAAAATTTCGTTAAATTGTTCTAATAATTTGCCTTTTGGTGCTAAAACCGCACTTGTTTGAATTGCTTTAGCTTGTTTCTGACGTTGTAATAAACCAAGTTGTAAATAGAAAAATTCATCAAATACTAAACGCCGACGAGCATATTTTAAAGTATCACTATCTTTAGGAAAATGAATATTAGGAATTGCGTCTTTTAATTCCATTAATTCATATTTTTTTCTTAAACCAACTGGTAAAGGATCTTTTAAATTTGCTGCCGCAGGTAAAACCGCCATTACCGCTTGTCTCACGGTATTTGCAACAACTCCTTCAGTTAAACCATAAATCGGTACAACCCGCCCAATAGTAAAAGATTCTATTGCATCACCAGGATTTGCTAATACTTCTATTTCGGGATTATCTAATGTCACCCCATATTTACTAGCCTTAACTAAACCACAAGCTGCTATCACACTACCCACAGCATAGCGCCGTTTTAAACTTTCTTGCCAACCACGACTACTAAATCTCGATCCTGCATAAAATCTACTAACTTTTATTTGTCCAGTTTTATCTTTTAATAAGAGTTCTAAAATTGATAACTTTTGATTTTTAGGACTGGTAAAACAATTACAACGCTTGACTTCGGCGATGATGGTTACTGTTTCACCTCCCTGTAATTCTTGAATGTTAACTTGACGAGCATAATCAATATAATCACGAGGATAATAAAACAGTAAATCTCTCACTGTTGATAAATCTAAACGAGATAAATTTTCTGCTCTCTTGATGCCAATTTCTGGTAAATCGCTGAGTTTTTGCTCAATTTTTGGCGCTAGTCTCCGACTGGTTTCAGTCACAATAGGAGTGGTTTTAACTGTTTTTGTTGAATAATTTTTTTCCTGGGTTTTAATTTCCTGAGTTTTAATTTCCTGAGTTTTAATTTCCTGTTTTTTTATTTCTTGTTTTTTTATGTCTTGATGTTGCTGTTCACCCGATTCTAATTGTTGTTGTAATTGATAAAGATAGGTTTTAACTTCAGCAACTAACTGCTGTCTAATTTCTACTGCTAAATCTGGATATTCAGCAAATTGAAAGGCGATGTGATGCCAGCGCGATCGCTCTTTTGCTGGTAAACTTTGAGGAAATTTCCCAAAGGTTAAACTGAGAAATTCACTAAAGCGATATTGTCTACCCATTAAATCCACAAAACCAGATTCAGCCTCTACAGTCAAGGCTTTATGTAATCTTATCCAATCGGGAATTTCGTTAGTCATTGGTCATTAGTCATTAGTTATTAGTTATTAGTTATTAGTAAAGACCTCTTCACTGTCACCTGTCACCTGTCACCTGTCACCTGTCACCTTAAACTAATCCTCAAACCAACTTGCACGCCAAGCAGCTTCCGCTTCCGCAATTTTCAATTCTTTGTGTTTCTTTTGATATTCTTTTCCTAATTTATTCAGTTGCAGTAAAATATTACGAATTTGTTTGCGTGCTGACAAGAGTGTGTTATCAGCAAATTCAATGTCTCCTAGTCGCAAGTTCAGGGTCATCAGTTGTGTCAAGCTAGAATCTTCTGATTCCTCCTCACTACTGATTTCAATTACTAAGTTTAATAGATTAGGTGGACCCGGTATCACTTCCCCTGAAGCTTCTGAAACTGCGGCCGCTGCTGCTGCTAAAATCGGTTCTGGTAATTTTTTCGGTAAAATTCCCGCTTTTTGAATTAAAGAATTAGCATCCTGGGAAACTTTTCTCAGAGTATTCTGAATTCCTTCCTCTAAATCTTGATGCCATTGTGCCACTTCTATGGGGTTGGAAGGATCTAAATATTTTTGCTCTTGAATTTTCGATTGAGGATCGTTTTCACTTTCTTCAGTTTCGTCAATTTCTTCAGTTTCTTCAGCGTCTTCAAATTCCTCAGTTTCTTCAGTTTCTTCCGTATCTCCACCTTGAAGATAAACAAGCAATTGTTGTGCGCCTTTTTGTCCTAATTTACGAATACCTTGTTGCAATTGTTGTCGCTGATTCAGTGACAATTTGAGAAATTTATCAGGATATCCTTGAGTACAAAGGTGATAAACTGCCAAAATTAACTGTTTTTGTAAAGCTTCACCCAGGATAGTTAAATAATTGACATAATTGCTGTGGAGTTCTGTGGCGATCGCTCTAATCGCCTGTTTTATGGCTGTAATATCTTGTTCTATGCGCTCAATTGATCTGGCCATATTTTCCTTTTTTTCTCCACCTGAATTTTATTTTGATACAAATTTACAATTTGCAGTGAAAATAATCATCCAGAACATCTGGAGTTTGGACTATAGTGCGGCTCGTAGTTAGCCCATTAAGGCGTAAACTTGATATATTTAGAAATATAGCCGTAGACAGAGTAGTTAGGACATCAATTAATCATGAAACTCTTACTACAAAAGGGTTTTAATCCTGACTCCTGACTCCTGACTCCTGACTCCTGACTCCTGCTATATTTGACTATATTTTTCGTAACTACGGCTGCCAATAAAATACAGGTCAGCAAAATTTGCCAGACCTGTGATTTTACAATTATCAGTTATCAGTTATCAGTGTCATCAACATTTATTTTACCATAAACTATCTGACCTGTCTACTGTGTACTGATTTAATAATTAGTCAAAAATCTTTAGTCCAGCAGCTTTAGTTAATAACCTACTATTAAGAACTAACTACTGACTACTGACTCATAACTAAATTACTTAGCGCCATTACTTAGCGCCCATTTGAGCAGCTACTTCTTCAGCAAAGTTACTTTCTTGTTTTTCAATGCCTTCACCTAGTACATAGCGCACAAAGCCTTGTACTGTGATGTCTGCACCGACTTTAGACTGAACTTGCTTCACTAAGTCTGCTACAGAAATGCTTTGATCGCGGATATAAGGTTGATCCAACAAAGTCAATTCTTTTAGGCGTTTTTCAATCCGTCCTTGAACAATCTTTTCTCTGATGTTCTCTGGTTTATTCGCCAAGTCTTCCTTACCCATTTCAATGTCCTTTTCTTTTTGGACAGTTTCGGCAGGAATTTGGTCTACACTAACATACTCAACATTGGGGCAAGCGGCAACTTGCATTGCTGCATTTTTAGCCAAGTTTTTAAACTCTTCGTTATCAGCAGCAGCGTCTGTTTTGGCGCTTACTTGCAGCAACACACCCACTCTACCACCAGTGTGGATGTAGCTGTCTACTACTCCTGGTGTATCACCAAGAGAGAAGTTAACAAAGCGTCGCACCTGGATATTTTCACCCAAGGTAGCAATACTTTCTTTGATAAATTCATCTACAGTTACTTCTGCCTTTTCAATGTAGGGTTGAGCCAGCAAAGACTCAATGCTATCAGCAGTAGCAGCTTGTTGTGCCAGATTCTTAACTAAAGATTTAAAAGCGTCGTTACGGGCAACAAAATCAGTTTGACAGTTTACTTCTATCAGTACACCCACCTTACCATCAGGTTGAATGTAGGTGTCTACTAAACCTTCCGCTGCCACGCGATCGCTCTTTTTACCCGCTGAAGCGATGCCTTTTTTACGTAGCCAGTCTATAGCTGCGTCGATATTGCCATCATTTTCCTTCAGCGCCTTTTTGCAGTCCATCATGCCGGCACCAGTTTTTTGGCGTAGCTCTTGGACGAGTTTTGCAGATATTTCCGCCATGTTGCCTCAATTCCTATCCTAACTTGACCTAGAGTTATAATCGCTAACGGGTGTTGAGTATTTCTATCTTACTCAGGGCTGGTAAAGAAAAGCGATGAAGTTGTATATCCTCGTCTTCCAGAGTCAGAAAACAAAATTCAGAATACATTCAAATACTCTGTATTCTAACTCCTGACTCCTGTACGGGCGAAGCATTCGGGCGACCAATTATAAATTTTTGTCCAAGGCTATTTTCCGAATGCTTCGCCCCTACTTATTCTTCGTCGTCATCGCTCATCATTGAGTCAGTGTACTCACTTTCATCGTAGTCGTACTCTTCCTCAGCGCCTTCGTAATCTTCGTAATCTTCTTCTACTTCCAGCTGACCATGACGGCCTTCATAAATAGCATCTGCTAATTTACCAACAATCAGTTTAATCGATCTGATTGCGTCATCATTGGCTGGGATGGGAATATCTACCACATCTGGGTCACAGTTTGTATCTAACATAGACACAATGGGAATACCCAGTTTTTGGCATTCTTGAACAGCGTTATATTCCCGACGTTGGTCAACAATTACCACAATGTCAGGCACTTTCCGCATATTTTTAATGCCGCCCAAGTATTTTTGTAGCTTCGTCATTTCCCGACGTAGCATTGACGCTTCTTTTTTGGGCAATAAGTCTAATGCGCCGTTTTCTTCCCGACGTTCTAAATCTTTTAGACGTTCTGCTCTTGTTTTAATGGTAGCCCAGTTGGTGAGCATTCCACCCAACCAACGCTGGTTAATGTAGTGAGAACCACAACGGGTAGCTTCTTGTGCAATAATTCCCGCTGCTTGGCGCTTTGTACCCACAAACAAGAATTTTTTACCTTGTTCTGCTTGTGTCCGCATATAGTTGTAAGCATCATCCATCAACTGCGCGGTTTGCACCAAGTCGATGATGTGTACACCATTGCGAGCAGTGTAGATGTAAGGAGACATCTTAGGGTTCCAACGTCGGGTTTGATGCCCAAAGTGAACACCTGACTCCATCATCTGAGCCAAAGAAACGACTGGCATATTTTATAGCTCCTATTCGGGTTAAACCTCCATCCAGGCGTATTTCCACAGCGGAAACACCCGAATCCCCGGATGTGCGGAATTTAGACAACTATACTAGGGTAGCACAATTGTGGCAATTTTGCAGAAATGTTTTGAAATATCAGGAGTCAGGAGTCAGTAGGGGCGAAGCATTCGGACAAAAATATTGGGTAAAAATCGAAAATTTATCAACCGAATGCTTCGCCAGTACAGGAGTCAGGAGTTACAGGAGTCAGAATTTTTAAGAAATTGGTTAATTATCAAATAGCTGTTTTTGGCACAAGTCTGAAAAAGCTGACTCATAACAACGAAAATCAGTAAATAAAATTAGTTGAATAAAATTCAAACAATAAAATTCAAAAATCTTCTTACAAAATAAATATTTTTATATTTGAATATAGTGAATTTGAGTTATAATAAAAACATCACTCATCTTCAATCAAAAGGTGAAAATACATGAGCATAATTAAACCACCCACAGCAATTGATTTTGATCCTGCCATTGTAGCTAAAGATAAAGATGAACAACCTATTTTGATGATAGATGTGAGATTTTCCGCCATGTATGCTTCCCCAGAACTGGAGATATTAAAAATGGAACAATACCAAAATATTCCTTTTTTAATGTTTGTAAACTCCGATGTCATCAGAATCTTTAAAAGTCCGAATTTTGCAGAATTAGCCAGATTAGATACCAAAAAAGTTTTAGGATTTTATGATGCAGATAGTATCGAAGGAATTATCTATCAATCTACTTTAATAAGTTTACTTCAATCTTGGTTAAGAGATTTAGATTATCATTGGAAAAGTGAAAATCCTCCTTACATTGAAGAAATGAAAGAAATTGGTTTATTTGCTCTTTTGGATGATATAACTACAGAGGAGCTACAATTATTATGATAATTATTTATTTAGAAACTAATTCCATCATGGCAATTGCCAAAGGAAGAAATAAAGAATTAGCAAATTCTGATTCTTTCGTCAATTATTTAGAACTTTGTTTGATTGACTATGGAAAATTACTACGTGATTTTAGAAAACGTTTTTTGAAGATTCTTGAATATCTGAAAAATCATGGTGAATTGATTGAACCCAGAATTGAAATGTTGGTAAATACCTTAAATTCTCCTTTAATACCCGGTAAAAATCAAAAGCGAGATGATTTTATTTTACAGGTGATTTTAGGTCATGCTGAGAATAATTTATCAGTGTCAAAGGTATTTTTTAGTGAAAATACCAAGGATTTTGGGAATACTAATATTCAACAGGTATTAGCTAATGTGGGAATTAATTATTTTAGTAAAGTATCTAATTTACAGGGATGGTTAAATGCACAATAATAAATGTCAGAATGTAGAATGTAGGGGTTTAGCATTTCTAAACCCTGACACCACGAAAATTGATCATAAATTAGTTTGAATAAATAATTTAATGTGATAGAATATAATATGATTTACCGATTTATGAAAATCACAGGTTATGACTACGCTATCTGTTAGCAAAGAACATATAGTTATTACTCCGGGAGTATGTGGAGGAAAACCCCGTATTGCTGGACATCGGATCAAGGTTCAAGATATTGTTATTTGGCATGAAAGGATGGGAATGTCACCTGATGAGATAGTTTATCAACATCCTAGTATTACTTTAGCAGATGTTTATGCAGCTTTAACCTATTACCATGATCACAGAGAAGAAATTAGACAGCAAATTGAAGAAGGCGAGAATTTTGCTAAACAATTACAAGGAGATAAACCATCTTTAGTTGAGAAAATATTAAAAGGTGAAAATGTCAAACAAGATTAAGTTTCACCTTGATGAAAATGTTGGTAATGCTATAGCAAACGGTTTGAGAATGAGAGGAGTTGATGTGACAACTTCACCAGAAGAAGGGTTAATTGGTGCATCTGATGAACAACAATTAGCTTTTGCTGTTTCTCAAAAACGAGTTATTTTTACCTTTGATGATGATTTTCTGAGTTTAGCTGCTACAGGGATTGAATATTGTGGTATTATTTATGCTCGCCAAAAACGCCAGTCTATTGGAAAAGTGATCAGTGATTTAGTTTTAGTTTGGGAATGTTTAGAACCTGAATATATGTTCAATAATATTGAATTTTTGTAGTTCAGTTAATCAGATTGTAGTTTGGGTGAAGGAGTAGATTTTTTCAAAAAACGGTAATTTAGGGGTTTAGCATTGCTTATTGGTGTCAACTTAACCGAAAAATGCCTTATCTGTTAGCTTCCACACCCGCCATGAAATGAATTATGGCTTACGCCGAGCTACGCTATCATGGCTAATAGCTAAAGTTTACTCAAGTAAACTATCAATTTCTTGGTATTTTTAGTCATCTTTAGATGACTTGTACTATTAGACTGGGAATTCATTCCCAGTCGGGTTATCGGTTTTAGGTTAAGTTGACACCATTGATCAATGCTAAACCCTTACACCACGAAATAAACTTGATAGTAAATTAGTTTGAATAAATAATTTAATGTGATAGAATATAAGATAATTTACCAATTTATGAAAATCATAAGTTATGAATACAATTAGGTAAAAAATATGAAAGCCTTAGAAGTTACAGGTAAAATTCAACAAGGAAAATTAACCTTAGATTATCCTTTAGGAATTGATGATTTTCAAGAAGTAAAGGTAATTATTCTCTTACCAGAAGCAAGTGATCATGATCCTGATGATACTCCTATTGCGGAAATAGAAGAAAATTTAACAAGAGCTTTTCAAGAAGTTAAAGCAGGAGAAACTAGACCTATTTCTGAGTTATGGGAGAGAATTGAAAGTGAATGATATAAATAATATCTCAGTGCAATTTTCTCCTGAGTTTGAAAAACAACTGTATAAACTATCAAAACGTTATCGAAAAATTCGTGATGATATTGAACCCGTTATTTTACAGTTGCAGCAAGGGGAAATTATTGGCGATCGCCTTGTAGGGTTAGGGGAAGAATATCAAGTTTATAAGGTAAGTGTTAAAAATAGCAATATTCAAAAAGGGAAAAGTGCTGGATATCGGCTAATTTATTATTTACAAACTGCTGACAGTATTATTTTGTTAACAGTTTATTCTAAGTCTGATCAAGAGGATATTGGTGTTGTTAGAGTTCGAGAAATTATAGAACAGGTTATGGAATAATTATTATATTCAAGTATTAAAAATGTTGGGTTTAGTTACCTCAACCCAACCTACTTACTATCAATTTCTTGGTATTTTTAGTCATCTTTAGATGACTTTTGCTATGAGACTGGGAATTCATTCCCAGTCGGGTTATCGGTTTTAGGTGAAGTTGACACCATTGATCAAAGGCAATTATTATTAATAAATAATTTAATGTGATAAAATATAAGATGATTTACTAAAAATAGGATTTGTACTTAATGACTAATTCTAGCACCATCCGCCAAGAAATATTAAAACAAATCAGTCTCATTCCTGATGAACAATTAAGTTATGTATTAGAGTTTATTCAGAAAATGAATGTTGCTGATCAACAAACTAATGATAATGATGAAGATGTAGATGATGAATTGTTAGATATGAGTGCATCTGCATTACAAGATTATCTTACAGGAAAGGATAAAGGAATTTCATCTCATGAGTTAAAGCGTCAATTACTAGGAGATAATTTTGCTTGATTATATTATTTTAAAACCTGCCCAAAAATATCTTGAACGATTAAGAGTTGAAGATAAAGTAAGAATTATTCGTGCGTTGAATGGGTTAATTACAGGAACATAAAATCTTGATATTAAACCATTAAAGGGTAGAGAAGAAAGTCGTTTAAGAGTGGGTAAATATAGGATTTTTTTTGTTGAGGATACGGTTAATCAATTATATGTGATCACGGCTATTGGTGCGCGTGGGGATGTTTATAAATAAAGCGTTTTCGTGGTTGATAAAAATTATTAGCAATGGACAAATTAGGAAGTTCGGATTTAGATTTAAGTTTGGTTAGTTGGGTTTCGTTACCTCAACCCAACCTACTGGCTAAAAAAGACCTCCCATTACCCAGTTGAAGATAACTTCAATTAACTTGTCGGCAGCAGCTTTTGTTAACATATAGCCAAAACCTTTAGCAGCAGAAATTATTAAATCAGAAATCCATTTCTTTAGACTTTTTTGTGATTTAGCTTTAATTTTTAGTTCAGAAGCGTCCATAGCATTTATTTCTGCGATTAGTTTAGCTCTAATTCTAGCTATTTCTTGTGAATCATCCTACAAAGAAGTGCGATTAAAGGCATTTGGGATGGTAAACTTTATAGTGAAATTGCTGATGAATTTGATTATGGTGAAAATTATATTGGCAATATCAGCCGTGATTTATATAAAATATTATCTCAAGAATTAGGTGAAAAAGTTACTAGAACTAATTTTCGTTGGTCTATAGAAAGATTATCTAATTCATTTAATGGATTTAATGGAATAGGAATAAAAAATAATGTAAGTTTATGTCCACATAATCCAGATACTCAAAAAATAGAAGTTAATCAAGAAGATAAAAATCAACAAAAAACCACCTATATCAATATCAATCTTAAACAATCCCCAAAAATTACCCATTTCTACGGAAGAAATAAAGAACTATCAACCCTATCTGCATGGATAGAAAACCCCAACACTCGCTTAATTTCCATCTTAGGAATTTCCGGTATTGGTAAAACCACCCTCATTAAACACTTTATTGACACTCACCTCCTACCCTTTGATGCAATAATCTGGAAAAATCTAAAACTATCTAACTCCTTAAACTCTATCCTTACAGAAATTATCACCGAACTAAACATTAATATTCAAAATATAAATACCAACAACTTATTAAAACAATCCTTAGAAATATTCAACCAAAAACGTTGTTTAATTATTCTCGACAACCTAGAAGAAATATTTACACCTCAACAATATGCAGGAAAATATCAACCAGAACATCAAAATTATCAAACATTCCTGCAAATGCTCACAGCAATAGAACATCAAAGCTGTATAATTTTGATTAGTCAAGAAAAAAGCCAAGAAATGATATCATTAGACGATGAACTTTACCCCATTCATTCCTTAGAATTATCAGGTTTAGGTAATGCAGCAGCAGAAATATTAAAAAATCAAAAATTACAAAATCAGGAACATTGGTTAAACCTCATAAACCTATATGAAACACATCCTCGATATGTACAACATATCAGCAACTTAATTAAAGATGTATTTCAAGGTGAAATTGCAGAATTTCTCCAAGAACAAAGTTTAATATTAACAGAAGATATAAAATCAAACCTTGACTTAACCTGGGAGAGATTAACCGATATTGAAAAACAAACACTATTAAAAATCAGTCAAAATGATCAACCTCTATCCAGAGAAGAAATCAAAAAACTATTATCACTCTCATCCCTAGAAATAATCAACAGTATCCAATCATTAACACGACGATTTTTATTAAAAAAATCAGAAAACGACGAAAAATTATTTCATCTCACCCGCGTATTGAGAGAATATTTAAAAAATGTATGCTAAAATATTAAATATTACAAATCTTAAAAAAATAGGTCGGAAAGATGTCTAACACCCTGTACGATCAAGACTTACAATTATGGATAGATGCAACAATTGAACAATTACAAAATCATGAATTTGCATCCCTGGATATTGAGCATTTGATAGAGGAGTTAATAGAATTGGGAAAATCAGAAAAAAATGCTCTCAAAAGTAATCTGAAAATTCTCTTAACTCACCTCCTTAAATTAAAAGTTCAACATAATGTACCAGAGACAATGAAAGCAAGTTGGTATAGTTCCGTTGTTGAACATCGTCAACGAGTTATTGATAATCTCACAGATACCCCATCTCTCAAAAACTACTTAACAGAAGCATTAGAAAAATCTTACCCCGATGCTCGTAAACTTGCCATAAAAGAAAGTAAACTAGCTAAATTTGGAATTACTATACCATCAGAAAATGAATATCCTCTAACTTCTCCCTTCTCAGTAGAGCAGATTTTAGATGAGGATTTTTACCCTGAATAGAAAAATATCACAATTCTCCTATTATATCCCTTCTTCTCCTCTCTGTATCTCTGCGTCTCTGCGTGAGAAAATCATTTATTCATCATCTCAGAATAAGCCTGATAAACCCCTTTTACATTATACCAATTCAAAAAAATCCGCGCAATTTCCAAAGCTAACTGCGGCTTACCCAAATTAATCAACCATTGCAATAAAGGGGCGCTAGTTCTTTCATTAAACAACCCATTTAAAGAAAGTATCCCCCACAATAAACGATGAAACAAAGTCATTTGAATCATCATTTTCACTTCCCAAGTGGGATGTTTTTGATAAAACAAAACTCCCATCCTTCCCCGTTGAATTTCCTTATCAATTAAATTATCAATTTGTTGTAAACTAAAAGGTGGATGCCAATGATAACCCACAGCTTGAGGACATTTAATTAATTGCAAACCCAAATTTTTTAACCTCACACCTAATTCTAAATCTTCCCATCCATAAAGTTGAAAACCAGTATCAAATAAACCAGCTTTTTCTAACCAATGTTTAGGAATAGCCACATTACCCGTAGCAAAAAAAGCCGCAGAAAAATCTGTGATTTTATAAGGTTCAGAAGTGGGATTTTCAAAATTACAAGTATTAATTACCGCACCATAGGTAAAAAAAGCGTCGTTTCCTAATTTTTCCTTTCCTTGCAGCAAAGCATCTGCATGAGCTTGCAAGAAATTAGATAAAACTACCAAATCACTATCAATAAAAATAATCGTATCACCCGCAGCTTTTTCTACCCCTAAATTTCGCGCCGCCGCAGGACCAGCATGATCTTGTTGAAAACACCGCAAATGAGGAAACTGATCTTGATGTTCTGCTAACCAGTCTAAAGTATTGTCTGTAGAACCATCATCCACTAAAATAATCTCATACCCTTTTACAAGGGTTGTATCATTTAAGTTTTGCAATTCTAAAGCGCGGAGGCACTTCTGCAAAATTGGCAACCGATTATAAGTTGGTATAACAACACTAAAAAACACTGTTTCACCTACATCACTAAACAACTCAAAATTAAATGTTAAATATAATGTTAAATATATTTTTGCCCATATCTAGATATATAGCATAGGACAAAGCTGGAATTTTGAGCTTGGCATATTACACGAGAATTAGAGAAATATGTGATACTTTACAGGGTTATTATAGAAAAATTACCCAAAAACCAACATTGTGGATGTTCAAAATAGCATAAATTCCATCAAGATCCATCAGTGACTGGGGAAGATTATTTAAGAAATGCGATCGCCTCTTTATTTCAAGGTCAAGAAATCCAGCCAGCACAAACCCCACAGATGGGAACGCCATTAGTATGGCGAAAATAAACTGGAACTAGACACAGATTGCCACTGTACTGTTATCTTAAATTTGAGGCAATTGCAACTTATTTGATAAAACGTAACTTCATGGGAACGAATTACCGACGGGTTTTACTTAAACTGAGCGGTGAAGCCTTGATGGGCAACATGGGCTATGGCATTGATCCAGAAGTAGTCAAGGGAATAGCCGAAGAGTTGGCAGAGGTGGTAGCCACTGGCGTTCAAGTCGCTATCGTAGTTGGCGGCGGCAACATTTTCAGAGGCGTTAAAGCAGCATCAGCGGGAATGGACAGAGCAACCGCTGACTACATAGGAATGATTGCCACGGTAATGAACGCCATGACGCTACAAGACTCGCTAGAAAGGATAGGAATACAGACGCGGGTACAAACAGCGATCGCTATGCAAGAATTAGCAGAGCCATATATTCGTCGTCGCGCCATCCGTCATTTAGAAAAAGGACGGGTGGTAATTTTTGGTGCTGGTTCGGGAAATCCCTTCTTTACCACAGATACCACTGCGGCATTAAGAGCAGCAGAAATAGAAGCAGAAGTGATTTTTAAAGCCACCAAAGTAGACGGAATCTACGATGCTGACCCCACCATTTATCCTCAAGCCAAACGTTACACAACCCTCACTTACGCCCACGTTTTGGCTGAAGATTTGCGAGTCATGGATAGTACCGCAATTGCCTTATGTAAAGAAAATAATATTCCCATTCTGGTATTTGACCTAACAACGCGAGGAAATATCCACCGTGCAGTAATGGGAGAATCTATTGGCACTCTTGTGGGAGGTTCTTGTGAAATTAGCTGAAGCTGAAAGTACGATGCAAAAAACCGTTGAGGCTACTCAACGAGCTTTTAACACCATTCGCACTGGCCGCGCCAATGCGAGCTTACTAGATAAAGTACAAGTAGAATATTACGGGACTCCTACCCCCCTGAAATCACTGGCAAACATCAGTACACCAGATGCCTCGACAATATTAATTCAGCCTTATGATAAGGGCAGCTTGAATATAGTAGAAAAGGCGATCTCCTTGTCAGATGTGGGTTTAACCCCCAGCAATGATGGTTCTGTAATTCGTTTGAACATCCCACCTTTGACATCTGACCGTCGTAAAGAATTTGTCAAACTCGCTGCTAAGTATGCCGAAGAAGGTCGAGTTGGTATTCGCAATATCCGCCGTGATGCTCTTGACTCAATTCGCAAACAAGAAAAAGCTGCGGAAATTTCCGAAGATGAATCACGAGATCAGCAAGACAAACTGCAAAAACTAACCAACAAATACACAACCAGGATTGACGAATTACTGGCAGAGAAAGAAAAAGACATTACAACCGTATAAGTTGGGGACTGGTGATTGGTGATTGGTGATTGGTGATTGGTGATTGGGAAAAATAAAAGTGATTACCCATTACCCATTACCTATTACCCATTACCTATTACCCATTACCCATTACCCATTACCCATTCCCTCCCTTATTTATGTACGACTGCATCATTGTTGGTGCTGGTCCTGCGGGTGGATCAGCAGCTTATCATTTAGCCAAACAGGGACGCTCAGTATTAATTTTAGAAAAAGCATCTCTGCCCAGATATAAACCTTGTGGTGGTGGTGTGTCACCAGCGATCGCTCAATGGTTTGATTTTGACTTTAGCCCCGCAATTTCCGTTAAAGTAGACTCCCTGCGCTTCACCTGGAAACTAGAAGATCCGGTAGAAGCCAAAATCGCCATTAAAGAACCAGTCTGGATGGTGCGACGAGATGTATTCGACCATTTTTTAGTTCAACAAGCCCAAAAGCAAGGGGCTGAACTACGAGACAATACAGAAGTCACAGGTATTGAATTTAAAAATGATCATTGGCAAGTGAACACAGCTAACGGACAAGTCACAGGTCGCTACTTAATTGCTGCGGATGGTGTTAAAGGTCCAATGGCAAAATGGCTAGGTTTTAAAAACCGTAAACGCCGATTAGCAGGAGCATTAGAAGCAGAAATTCCGGCAAATGTAGAAAATAAATCTACAATTCACTTTGAGTTTGGTTTAGTCAAAAACGGTTATATCTGGAATTTTCCCAAAGCTGACGGTTACTCTCTCGGAGTCGGAACATTTATTGGTGGTGAACCCCAGGACTTTAAAAAAATTTTGGATGAATATGCCAAATATTTTAATGTAGATATCAAAACTAGCCAGCAGTACGGTCATCCCCTGTGCATCTGGGACGGCAATCAAAAACTACATACTCAAAATGCTGTATTAGCTGGTGAAGCTGCTTGTGTCGTTGACCCCTTTACCGCCGAAGGTATTCGTCCCTCCATCTTTAGCGGTGTCCTAGCTGCACAATTCATTAATGAGGCGCTTAGTGGTGATATCAACGCCTTGGAAAACTACACTGAGGCTATGAATGAACAATGGGGTTCAGAAATGGCTTGGGCGCAAAAATTAGCTGGTGCATTTTATCGCTTCCCTGCTATTGGCTACAAAGTTGGTGTTAAACGCCCCTCTGGCGCTCAAACTATGGGTAAAATCCTTTGTGGTGAATTGCGATATGGTGATGTAGCTGGTCGCGCCATCAAGCGTTTAATTCCTGGTTTTGGGGGTTAGGTAATTGGTAATTGGTAATTGGTGATTGGTTTTTTCCTATCCAATGCCTAAATCTGCTATATAAAACCTAGACAAAGCTAGACTTTACTTTCTACTTCAACGGGAGCATGGGAGCGGTTATCCCTCAGTAGACTTACACGCCTTAGCCAGACGCGACTTTCTCAAATTAAGATTTGGAAACAGACTACCACTATTAATGCTTGGTTTTCGCGTCGGTAATAGTCTTATTCAATACTTGATATCCTAGTATTATACATCAAGTTGGGATTTTTCTTGGCTAACTTATGTCAATGTTTGTTAACATAAGTATAGTTTTGTCTATAAAATTGTCAACTTAGGACAAGCTCAACAAACCACCAAAGAATTACTCCTGTAACCAAAACACAGAGAACCCCAGCTAAACCAGCTAGGGGTTTTTTGTTTTTACCTGTAACCCATTCTGAGACTTTTCCTGTATAAGTTATTAATCCTGCTGTATCTATTGTAGCGATCGCCCATACCCAACCCGCATGAAGTCCCCAAGCTATCCCCAAACTACCACCATCAGCTAACCTGGCCAATACCAAAACCATTCCCATCAGCCATAAACCAGGTATTTGCGGTATCGTTTCTCGCTGTTCCCAAACTAAATGTAGCAGCGCAAAAATCAAACTAGAAATAATCGCTGCTAACCAGATCGGATAATCTTTCTCCAGGGTTGTCAATAAAAAACCCCGAAATAACAACTCTTCTATCCCACCTACAAACAAAGCCACCAAAGAAATTGGTAGCAAAATTCCCGGAATTAATTTAATATTTGATTTTTCTAAATAGCACCAACCTAGCCAAAATTGACAGGTAAACACTATCACCAGTCCCAACACACCTAAACCCAAACCCAGCCACAAAGAACCGAAAATATTCAGGTTTCCTACTAACCCATAATCCGCAAAAGATCCAAATCCTAACCAATTAATTCCCCAGAGAATTAAAGGTACTAATAAATAGAGAGATACCAATAAAGGAATTTTTTGCTCTGGTTGTAAAGGTTTATTAAGCTGCAAATTAAGTATGAAGGCGGATATCGCTGCTAATGGCAACCAACATACTACCCAAACAAGAAAAAAAGCCATGACAAAAAACACTACTGGCGCATTTTTCAGCAACGCCAGTAATGTATTATTGACTGATGGCTCTATCAGTGAAAAGAAAACAGACGAAAAAATCACGATATATTTCTAGCTCCAAGAGAGTTCTTGCTTATCCTTCAAAACTCTACTAGAATTCGTGATGCTTACAAAATGTCAAATAGTAAGTATTCAGCTATTACTAATCAGTAATCAGCCAACAGCAAGGATTCAGACGTTTGAATTTTAGGAATTTTATCTGCATCTGTTTCTTTTGATTCTTTGTATTTCCACCTTTCAGGTACATAGCTGATGGCTGATAGCTGACGGCTGAATGCTTACGTCAAATCTTATTTTGTTGTGTGAACAAAGCTTTAAACTACAAATGCTATTTATTTGTAGCTGTAGGGATAAGAAAGCAAAGATTTATTTACGACTTACCCCTACTCTCAGAGAAATTTATTCCTCCTCTTCATTTTCTAAATCAGCTTCATCAGCATCCACATCGGATGATGTCAATTTTTTATCACTTTCACCAAGTTGAATCAAGTGAATATGCTTGTAACCTAACCGAATTTCAAACTCATCACCAGGTTTTAAACCCATTGCTTTGGTATAGGTAGCACCAATAACAATTTGACGATTTTGATGAACACTCACCCGGTATGTCGGTTCGCGGCCACGTCCATCTTTAGGAGATTCTGGACTTAGAGGAATACCTCTAGCTGACAACAGAGCATCATAAAAATCGGTGAGATTTACACGCACCTGATTATTTTTGGTCACGGTGTAATAGCCGCACTGCTTCGCTCTTTCTCGGCGTGGTAAATTAGAAAGCTCTTTTACTTTAGCCAGCAGTGCTTTTCCAGTTAATGGGGCGGTTGCAGTTTCAGTCATTATGTTCAAAATTTCCTTAATCTCTTAAAACAGTTCATCAATGTAGCCTGATTTTTACATTTGGCTTTTTAGCCAATGTCCAGAGCTACTGAAGACTTGAGGGTGAAGTGTGAATTCCTGCTGATATGATCAGCCCAAGTATCTCTATATATGGTTTTCCATATTCAATTAGAGATCATGGTTGTCACAGAATTTTATTCCGTTGATTGTACGGCATTTTTAACCATCATTCGCCATGAGAAAGAAAAATATTTTAATCTTTTGGCGCTAGTGTAGTGGTGTAATTTTAAGCCACCTTTACAAATCAGGTTAGTTCTACTCCTAAAAAGTTGTAGATACAATAAATTGCAGGTTTTTCACTTTCAGTGCTTGCCTTTATTGCTCTTGAGTTGTAGGTTTGTACCCACTCGTCATCTCAAGCTTAGGACAGCATAGTATTTGCTGATGGTCTTAGAGACATACACCCTTTTGTCCTGCCGATAGAGACACAAATTTTCTTGTCTCTACATTACTAATCAACAAAGCAGTAGCAGCCGCACTTGTACGGACTTTGGTACTGGTTTTGTGACTTCGTAATTTCATATTAAATACTATCATGAACCAATAATAGCAAAATATTTGTTGAATTTAAAAAACAATTTGCAAATTATTTTTTTTTCAAATCACTGGAGTTGGGGAGAGAAAAAGCAGTAAGGATTTTACTCTGGACTGATGGTCTCATGAGTATGGAGTCAAGACTTTTATAAAAGTTTATATAATTAGGCGAGCCGTTTTGAGTGAGTGACTTAAATCCAGGTTTTCTTGATGGAGATCAGACAAAAAGCCCCTGGTATTTTTCACCCTGTTTATTAGGAGCAGTCAAAATATCGCCGATTATTCTCCACGTCTGTCTAGGGGAATAATCAATTTACCACATCTATCCCTTGCTTGATAGCCATAACCAAATAATTGTCCGCCGCTTTAACTCTTCTATATATTTAAAAAATTTTTATTTCGCTATTACTGGAAGACTTTTTACAAACAGGACTAAACTAAAGAAGTCTCAAGTGTAGAGGATGAAGTAGTGCTTGTCAGAGAAAAGCAAAAAAATATTTTCCAAATTGAACTTCCATCTGTGTCGGGGTGGAAAATGCCTGGGTTCAGCTTTCAGCCTTGAGTCGAGTTTAATAAACATCAAAATGTAATCATTGCCTAAGCTGCATTTGCTCAGGTAAACACATCGCTATGTTAAACACCTGCTAATACTGCTCAGTTCACAAAACCAGGAGGTTGCTTTGCTGGAGGCGGTTTTTGTCACGGGGATTTATCACCTGCTCCCACAACTTTTCGCCATCAAAGGCGAGGTTTGAGACTCGATTGTTTCGATAAATCTCACAGACTGCACTTCTACAACTAAAATTTTAATGGTTATCCTTGAACTGGAATCATGAGCGCCTTCAGCGTCAGCTTATTAGCCACTGAAGTTAAATAACGGGCTAATTTTTCACAAAAACCTGCTTGTACTCATTATTTTGGCAGCAGGTAAGGCAATTTTTAGAATTTGGTTGGTAATATATGGAAGTTATTTTTAAGATTATTCGCCAGCAGCAAAACTCTCACCCTGTTGTCCAAACTTATCCTTTACAGGTAGAACCAGGTAATACAATCCTTGATTGCCTGAATCGGATCAAATGGGAACAAGATGGAACTTTAGCATTTCGCAAAAATTGCCGCAATACTATTTGTGGTAGCTGTGCTATGCGAATTAATGGACGTTCAGCTTTAGCCTGTAAAGAAAATGTTGGCAGCGAACTAGCTAGATTGCAAAAAATTTCATCATCTTCATTATCGACAACCCATAATCATACCATTAATGAAATCACGATCGCTCCTTTGGGCAATATGCCTGTGATTAAGGATTTGGTGGTGGATATGAGCAGTTTTTGGGATAATTTAGAAGCAGTTGCACCTTATGTCAGTACAGCAGCGCGACAAGTACCAGAAAAAGAATTTTTGCAAACACCACAAGAGCGATCGCTTCTCGATCAAACAGGTAATTGTATTATGTGTGGTGCTTGTTATTCAGAATGCAACGCCCGTGAAGTTAATTCCGATTTTGTGGGTCCCCACGCTCTCGCTAAAGCATATCGCATGGTGGCAGATTCCCGCGATAGTGACACAGAAAATCGCTTGGAAAATTACAACAAAGGAACTCAAGGTGTTTGGGGTTGTACTCGTTGTTTTTATTGCGACTCAGTTTGTCCAATGGAAGTTGCACCATTAGAACAAATTACCAAAATTAAACAAGAAATTCTTGACCGCAAAAAAGCCAGTGATAGCCGTTCCATTCGTCACCGTAAAGTATTGGTTGAGTTAGTTAAAGCAGGTGGTTGGATTGATGAACGTCAATTTGGTATCCAGGTAGTTGGTAATTATTTCCGCGATTTAAAAGGATTACTCAGTCTTGCACCTCTGGGTTTAAGGATGTTAGTCAGGGGTAAATTTCCCCTCTCCTTTGAACCATCAGAAGGTACTCAACAAGTGCGATCGCTCATTGAATCAGTTCAATCAAGTGATCGGTAACTGGTGACTGGTGATTGGTGATTGGTGATTGGTGATTGGTGATTGGTGATTGGCTAGTAATTTATAACTACAAATTATCAATTATCAATTATCAATTATCAATTATCAATTATCTTGGGTCTTGGGGTATATTCAATTTTTGTCCAAATCTGTCATAAAGTAAAATATCCCATTGCCCATTATTGCTAAACTCAAACGCAATCCTACTACCATCAGCACTAATTGTAGGATTGCGGACTTCTGCTTGCAGATTAGCAGTTAAATTTCTGGATTGTCGTGTTTCCCTGTCGTAGAGAAAAATAGAGGAGCGCCCCTGACGACTCCCAGCAAAAACCACAAAACGACCATCTTGAGTCACAGAAGCATGATCAGCAATAGTATCAAAAGAATTTAAACCTGGTAAATCTACTAAATTTCGTGTCACAGTATCAAACATATAAATATCCTGGCTACCGCGACGATTAGTAGTAAAAACAATATATCTGCCCGAAATTTGCGGATTTAACTCCGAAGCTAAACTGTTTAAACCGCGACCACCAGGGTCAAATGGATAACTTAATATACGCGGATAACCAAAACACCCAGTTAAAAAAGTTGAACTTAAAAATAAAATTAACAGTAATTTGTAATTAGTCATTAGTCAGGGAATAGGGAATAGGGAACAGGGAATATTTTTAATTTTTAATTTTTAATTTTTAATTTTTAATTTTTAATTTTTAATTTCCCACCGTTGCACCATTAGGGATATCTAATTCTACAGTAGGTCCTCGGTCTAAAACTTCCACATCCCATTGTCCACGACTGGCAGATTCAAAAACTATATAACGTCCATCAGGACTGATATGAGGATTTCTGATCCAACCGCGATAGGTAGGAGTGATGATTTGTGATTGTTTCATAGCGCGATCGTAAAGTGCTATCACTGGTCTACCTTGATCACTCGTGAGGTAACAAATATAACGACCTGTGTAGCTGAGACTGGGGCTTTCAGCAACAGTTTCTCGTCGGTTTAAACCAGGAGTGGGAATAAAACTTTGAGTTTCCAAGTCGTACATCAACAATTGCTGATTACCATTACGATTAGAGACAAAGGCTAAAAAGCGTCCATTTCCACTTAAAGCAGGTTGCTCCTCAGTATAACGACTGTTCAAGGAATAAACCCCAACCGGAATATCACCAGCACCACAAGACACAAGTAAACCACTCAAACTAAAAATTAGGCTCCAATGAATACGTTTTTGGAGCCAAAATATAGACGTAAATGTTTTCACATCAACCGCTTTCCGTCGCCTTGAAAATTACCATCACCGTTGATTCACTCCAAATATTTTAGATATATCAAGCGCCAGGATGCTGAGGAAATAAATAGATAACAAAAGATAACAAAACTAAAATCTACACAGCTTTTTCACTCTGTCACCTGTCACCTGTCACCTGTCACCTGTAATATCATCAAAATCGTTGGCATTATCAGATCCGTCCTTTGGTGTTTCAATGGGGTTATATGGGACATAATCAGTGGGGATGGCCTCATCATCATTCCTTTCTCTGCGGGTGGATGAGTCAGCAGGTGGACGACGCTTTCTAGGTCTAGGTGTAACATCATCCTCACTGCTTTCTGGGCGTGTGGGTCTGTCATTACGACGACGAGATGGTTTTCTTATTTCCTCTTTGGGAGTTTCCCAATCATCAACTTCCCTAGAAACAGAACCCCAATTTTCTTGTTCAAAACTATCACTCTTGAGACTTACGGAACGTCCAGAACTCGGACGACGTTTCCTTTCGGCTGTTTCTGGTTTTTCCCTGGTGTTACGACGTTCTGAACGACGAGGCGGTTGTTCCTCATAGTAATTATCACGAGTAGAACGATCATCTCGGCTACCACGAATTCTGGGACGTGGCGGACGTTCTTCTTCTTCTTCCTCTTCGTAATAAGGTAAAGGTTCTAAATCAGCATCCATCTCAGCTTGATAATTACGGCGATCAGAGTAAGAATATTTTCTGCTGACTTCTCGCTCATCATCCACAATGGGAGTATTGCGTTTCGCTTGTTGAGTAGCAATACTTCGCAGACGAATACTTTCAACAGCAAAAAATACAGTAGAACCGACTAATAGCAACTGACCAAATTGTAAAATTGGGTCAAGCCGCCATCCTTGGAAGATGAGAATAAAACCACACAGTAAGCCGACTGCCGCAAAAAAGATATCTTGATCTCGTGACAGTTCTGGGCGCACGGTGCGGAGAAAATATAGTGCTGCCCCAGCCACAGCCAGGAAAATTCCTAGAACACTGGCTGAGTTAGCCCCAAAATTTACCTGAGCCAAAATACTGGCTGAGTTCAGCCCAAAATTTATCATTGCTCTTTTCCCAATATCACATCTATGTTAGCGAGTCATTCAATTTTGGATTTTAGATTTTGGATTTTGGATTTACCACACGGATGAATCCGGGGGTTTTTACCATCAATTATTGCTAACAATTAAAATTACTATTTTAACTATTGACAATGTATTTAAGCTTCTAGTCATCTAGCAAATGAGCTTTAAAGCTGTTTACAATTTTTGGTGATTGGTGATTGGTGATTGGGGAAAAGGTGATAGGTGATAGTTGATAGTTGATAGTTGATTGGGAAATATCAAATTGATTACCCAGTCACCAGTCCCGAGTCACCAGTCCCTAATCACCAGTCAAGAGTCACCAGTCAAGAGTCCCCATTTCCCAGTCACCAATTGCTTAATTGCGTTGGATTTTATCTTTTTGGCTGATAAAAATTAAACCAACAGTAGCAGGGATAACCACAATTACAGTACCCCAAAGGAGACTCCAAAGAAAATTTGCTAAAGAGGGTGTCATAGTTCTCAACCTTTTTTTTTACATAATTCATTTTAATTTTAATGGTGTATCAGTTCCTTGAGAAGCCAAGAAAACTTTTCAGCTATTATTTTCTGAGGCCAGAAAATGCCGGCATTTAGTTAAGATGAGAGTGAGAAGGCTTTACAAAGCTTAAAATTTTCTAGATTACACTACCACTTGTTGATTTTTGGAAAGACGGTAACTTAAAGCTATGACAGGTGTTAACTTAACTACTTGGATTCTTGGACTCTTGTTGGGTGTGATGATTTTTTTGTTTATTTTCCGCATTATTCTCACTTGGTATCCTCAAGCAAATCTTAACCGTTTACCTTTTAATCTGATTGCTTGGCCAACTGAACCATTTTTAATGCTGTTAAGAAAGGTAGTACCTCCTATTGGTGGGGTTGATATCACTCCGATTATTTGGGTGGGTATTTTCAGCTTAGTTAGGGAAATTTTATTGGGTCAGCAAGGATTACTAACCATGATGGCGCGTGTTAGTTAGGTGTTGGGGACTGGTGACTGGTGACTGGTGACTGGTGATTGGTGACTGGTGACTAGGTAATCAGTTTTATGTTTCCCAATCAACTATCAATATATTAACCATCAACTATCACTTTTTTCCCAATCACCAATCCCTAATCACCAATCACCAATCACTGTAATTTCATATCCTGGATAAAGCTTGTATAAACTTGACCTTGTAAAAATTGCGGGTTTTCCATGATTTTTTGATGAAAGGGGATAGTCGTGGGTAGTCCGGTAATTGCACACTCTCTTAATGCTCGTTTCATGCGGTTGACGGCTGTAGCTCGGTCAGGACCCCAAACTATTAATTTACCGATGAGGGAGTCGTAATAAGGGGGAATTTGGTAATCTGTGTAAACGTGAGAATCAATTCTGACCCCTGGTCCGCCTGGTGGGAGATAACCGCTAATTTTACCGGGTGCTGGACGAAAATCATGATCTGGATCTTCGGCGTTGATGCGGCATTCTATGGCATGACCCCGTAAAATTACTTGGTCTTGGGTTAATTTGAGTCTTTCACCTTGGGCAATGCGAATTTGTTCTACTAGCAGGTCTACACCCGTTACCATTTCTGTGACTGGATGCTCAACTTGGATACGTGTGTTCATTTCCATGAAGTAGAAATGACCAGATTTATCTAGGAGAAATTCTATAGTTCCTGCACCAGTGTAGTTGATGAATTGGGCGGCTCTGATGGCAGCTTTACCCATTTTTTCCCGGAGTTCTTCATCTAGGGCGGGACTTGGTGCTTCTTCTAGTAGTTTCTGGTTGCGGCGTTGAATGGAACAGTCTCTTTCACCTAAATGAATTACGTTACCGTAGTTATCCGCTAATATTTGAAATTCTATGTGGCGCGGACGCTCGATAAATTTTTCTATATAAACGCCGGCATTACCAAAAGCTGCTCCGGCTTCTCCTTGGGCTGCATGGAACAGTTTAACAAATTCATCTTGGGAACGGACTAGGCGCATTCCTCGCCCTCCACCGCCGGCAGTGGCTTTGATCATTACAGGGTAGCCGATTTCTTTGGCGATCGCTAATCCTTCGGCTTCTGTTTCTACTAACCCATCACTACCGGGTACTGTGGGTACTCCGGCTTTTTGCATGGTTTCTTTAGCAGTGGATTTATCCCCCATTAAGCGAATTGCTTCGGGAGTTGGTCCAATAAATGCAATTTGATGATCTGCACAAATTTCCGCAAATCTGGCATTTTCTGCTAAAAAACCATAACCAGGATGAATCGCTGTAGCACCGCGTGTTAACGCAGCCGCAATAATATTGGGAATATTCAGATAACTTTTACCGCTTGCTGGTTCGCCAATACAAACCGCTTCATCAGCCAGTTGTACGTGCAGAGCATTCCGGTCAACGGTAGAGTGAATAGCAACTGTAGAAATTCCCATTTCTTCACAAGCGCGGAGAATGCGAAGAGCTATTTCTCCCCGATTAGCAATTAAAATTTTGTCAAACTTCATTTTCTAGCTGTGATATTAGTACCAGTAGATTGACATTTTCTCCCATCTCATTCAAATAAAGCTGTCGCATTACTGTAAATTCTTGCAAATTTGTTAGGTGACTGGGGATTGGTGACTGGGGATTGGTGACTGGGGATTGGGGATTGGGGATTGGTGACTGGGAAGATGAATCACCTAATTACCCATTACCCATTACCCATTCCCTGATTAAAACATTTGGAAAAAAATTTGGATAATATCTTCCCTTATTGATTTTTTATGCTATATTATTATTCTAGGCAACCGTGCGGATGTGGCGGAATTGGTATACGCGCACGCTTGAGGTGCGTGTGGCTTTGCCTTGCGAGTTCGAGTCTCGCCATCCGCATTAATATTTTTAACAGTTAAATAAGTTGATAATAAAAGTTAAAGCGTAATTTGAGAGGTGTTTAAGGTTACGCTCAGATATTCAGATATATAAATATTTCCCGAAAAGGCGTAGGGACAATTCATGAATTGTCTTGGCAAATGGTGTAATTACTAAACTAGAATCTCCTTCGCTAAAGCACCTGATAAGATCCCTGTTAGTGCTTATTTTGTACTAATTCCCATGAATGCTTATTATCGCTGTATGAAACAAGATGTTTTAAAATTGGTTTTTCTGTGCGTTAAAAAGATTACTATTTTGATGAATCTTATTTAGGAATCAAAATGGAAAGGGTTATTTCGGCACTTGGTATTTTAGTATTTATTGGTATATCCTATGCAATTTCTGTTAACCGTCATGCTGTGCGTTGGCGAACAATTGCTTGGGGTTTGGGTTTAGAATTTATTTTAGCATTGGTAATTCTTAAAACTTCCTGGGGTTTGAAAATCTTTAAATCTTTGGGGGATATTATCGGTAATTTCTTAGCTTTTTCTGATATCGGTGCTAAATTTGTCTTTGGTGAAAATTTCAAAGATCATTTTTTTGCTTTTCAAGTTCTCCCAACTATCATCTTTTTCTCTTCATTTATTGGTGTTTTATATCACTATGGTATTTTACAAAGGGTAGTCAGTACCTTGGCTTGGGTAATGATGAAAACCATGAAAACATCAGGTTCTGAGTCTTTATCCTGCGCTGGAAATATCTTTTTGGGTCCGACGGAAGCCGCGTTAATGGTTAAACCTTATGTAGCCAATATGACTCAATCAGAACTATTTGCAGTCATGACTGGTGGTTTTGCGACTATTGCCGGTGGTGTATTAGGTGCTTACCTTTCATTCGGTATTCCCGCAGAACACTTAGTAGCTGCTTTTTTTATGACTGCTCCTACTTCTTTGGTGGTATCAAAATTAATTTATCCAGAAACAGAAGTATCGGAAACTGCTGCTAAAGTCAGTGTGGAAACAAAGAGTAATTCTGTTAATGTCATTGACGCAGCAACCACCGGGGCGCTTGATGGCGTGAAGTTAGCGGTGAATGTGGGTGTAATGATTATTGCCTTTTTGGGTTTACTGGCAGTGGTAAATGCGTTGTTAGGATGGTTGGGTTCGCTGGTGGGTTTACCGCAATTATCCTTAGAATGGATGTTATCTTTTATTATGTCTCCCGTTGCTTGGTTAATGGGTATACCTTGGGTTGATTGTGGTAAAATTGGGGCTTTATTGGGAAAAAAGACGATTTTCAATGAATTTTTGGCATATTTAGATTTAAGTGAACTGATTAAGCAGCAGCAAATTTCCCAACGTTCTATAATTATTGCTACTTACGCTTTATGTAATTTTGCCAATATCGGCTCAATTGGGATTACTATTGGTGGTATGACTGGTATGGCTGCTAACCGTCAACATGATTTAGCGCGGATGGGTGTTAAATCTATGATTGGGGGATTACTTGCAGGTTTTATCACTGCTGGTATTGCGGGGATGTTGGTTTAAGTGAACATTTAGGTTTTCTGTGCAGATCAGATTTTTCAATTTTTTCAATTGATTTGTTAGGCTGATGGATATAAAGATATTGTAAATTGTTAGTTTCTTAATAATGCTCGAAACCCTGCCTGATGAAAATGGATATCAGCAGTTAGTGCATCAGTAATTCCTCGATTCTGCATCACAATAAACGATATGCAATCAACCAAACCCCATTCTTTATCTTCTCGTTGTTTGAACAAATTAAATGCCTCTGTATATAACTCCTTCGTTAATAACACTACTTCAATATTAGGATCAGCTTCGAGAGATTCCAAAAGTTGAATCGCGGCTATTCTGTATTTTTGTTTAGAAAGTGCATTACCAATTTCTAGTAATATTGGTTGAGTGGTTACTAAACGAGTTTTGTTAGCCTCAAGCTGATTAGCAATTTGCACAGCCATGAGATGATTTTGATCTGTAAGAGAAGATAAAGCAATAGCAAAAGAAGTATCTAAAAAAACCTCAATCATGAACAGAAACCGTTTCTTCATACAAATACTGGTCAATTTTTTCTGACCAATCTGGTTCACCTTGCAACTGTAAAGACTTAGCAGTTTGAAGAAAGGTTTTAGGTTGTTTCTGTTCGTTGGGTAAAACAGTTTCAACAATAATCCGCACCCTTGTACCTACTGCTAGATTTAAAGGTGATTCTAGTTGCAGGGCTGTACCATCAAATATGCCTTCGAGTTCTTGGATCATGCTTTTGTAAAAACTATGGAATGTTTTCAGTATAGCTTGAAATTTATCTTCGTTGCATCAACCCAACCGACTAGAGTGATAGGAGTTTAAATTATTTTCTCTCATGCCCTTGAAATCCCTTACTATTTCCATAATAAACAGTTTGAAATTCCACTTTATTAGAACTAGGATGATAAAGAGTATAAGTTGCTTGACCAGGAATACGTCCCACATTTCCCACACCAATCACTTGACGGGGTGAAACTGTTACGGTTTGCGGAGAAATTTGACTGTCAAGAGTGGTAATTTCACTTGTAACAGAACCCCCTTGTAACTGATATTGAAAAGTTAAACCAGAACGACCACAAAACAAATTATTTGCTTGCATTCTTGAGAGTCTATCTAACATTTGAATCGGGGGAGTTTCTGGAGTCAGTTCATCACTCACACCAAGAGATGAACCATGAATTAATAAACAATCTAATTCAAAAAAACCAAAATCCAAACTTCTCAACCATTGTAAAGTTGAACGAGAAACACATTCCCATAACATTTTGACTGTATCACCCCCATATTTTGCTAATAACTCAGGAGTATCCCCAGAAGGTCCTAAACCATGTAAATTTAAACATTGTTCTTCCCACCAACCTTTGCAAATCATTGGTTGTAACTCACCACGACGGGGAGATTTTACCCTTTCTACAAGTTTTTCACATTCTTTAGTTGGTCCAACTAAATCACCCAAAATATACAAAGCATCTACATAACGTTGACGCTTTATATCAGCAATCACAGCTTCATAAGCTGCTAAATTACCTTCAATTCCACTCAAAATAACCCACATAATTTGATTTTAGATTTTAGGAGTCAGGAGTCAGGGAAATTTTAGATTTTAGATTGGAGATGACAAAAACAATCCAAAATCCAAAATCCAAAATTGATTCACCTTGTACAAACATGAGTAGGATCATCTGCTCTTTCAGCAAATTCTAAACCATTTGCTAAACGCCAAGCAAATATTTTGGGTAATCCTTTTTCAATAATTGCTGCACAGGTTTTTTGATAATCATAAGCAACTTCCCTTAATGTCACTGCTTGAGTTTCTTGATCATAAATTATATAAGTTGCATTCGGTCTACCATGTCGCGGTTCTCCTACTGAACCGACATTGATAATTCTCTTTACAGGAGATGTAAAACTAATTTTCTGTGGTTTTTCCTGACTATCTCTATCAACCCATACCTGTAAATTACCCGCATCCAAAGTTCTCACATAAGGGACGTGAGTATGTCCACAAAATAACACATCCGCACCTGTAGAAATTACCCTTTCTAAAGCGACAAAAGCATCGAGTTCCGGTAATAAATATTCATGATTACTATGAGGACTACCATGAACAAAAGCTAAATTTCCCCATTGCATACTGTAGGGTAAATTGGCTAAAAATTCGCGGTTTTCTGGGGTAATTTCTTTATTCGTCCATTCATGAGCTTGGATTCCTCTTTTTTCTGCTAATAATGAAGGATAACTACAATCACAAGCATTCAATCCTTCTACTATATCTTCATCCCAACAACCCACACAGGTAGGAATATCTAAAGAGCGAATTTTGTTAACAACTTCATTGGGATAGGGTCCATATCCTACTAAATCACCTACACAGAATATTTTTCCTGCTTTTTGTTGTTCAATATCTAATAATACAGCATCTAAGGCTTCATTATTACCATGAATACATGACATTATTGCTATTTTCATACTGCTTGACCCTCTAATAAAATGTGTTTGACTTGTTGTTGATATTGGGAAATTAAATAATCAGATAAACAACAATCTGATAATGTTGCTTTTAATGCTGGTTCATCTAAATTTTTACCTGATATTTCTAATCCACTAAAACGCTGTGGTCTACCTTCTAAATATCTGGGTAAATCTAATTCTAAAAATCCTATTTGGGGAACACCAGCGACAAAATCACAATATATAGAACGTCCATCATTGACATCAAAAATACCTTTAGCGCGGACAACTTCACCATAAGCACCATGAGTTATTTCATACCAAAAATCTTCTAAACTATTTTCATCAATAACTTGACCAGTTGTACACACGCGCCAAATATTTTCTATTTTGATTGTTTCTACAGGTGCGCCATAGAAAATTTCTTCAGTCCATGTATGATATTCTGAGTTTTGATAATTGGGTGGTAAAATAGCGACTGCACGATAGTTGAGATTATCTAATATTTGGGATATTGTTGATAATTCTAGGTAAGAACCTAATTCAATATAAACATGATTTGCTTCTGGAATTTGATGAATAAATTCAATTTCTTGATTATCACCAAAAACTTTAATTCCTGAAAATTCAGCAGCTATACAACTATGATCAATTAATACATTTCCTGTTCCTGGACTGAAATATATTAATTTCTCAAATTTTTCTGGAGATTTTATTTCTCTGATTTGTTGACGAATCCAGGTGGTTTTCCCAGTTCCAGATAATCCAGCGACAACGGTAATACTTGGTATATTCATGAGCAATTAGAATTATAATTAGAATGATAATTAAAATTATGATTGAGGAAACAGAATTTCTACAGCATTAAAGAAACAACTTCTTGCACCAGTATGACAGGCAATATCGCCAATTTGCTCAATTTTGATGATAATTGTATCACCATCACAGTCATAAAAAAGCTCTTTTACCTTTTGAATATGTCCAGATGTTGCCCCTTTATGCCATAATTCAGAACGGGAACGACTCCAATAATGAGCTTCACCTGTGGCTAAGGTTTTTTGAATTGATTCGGCGTTCATCCAAGCCATCATTAATATAGTACCATCACGGTAATCTTGAGCGATCGCAGGAATTAAACCTTGGGAGTTAAATTTTAAGTTTCTAATCATTTCAGATGGGAGAATCATATCTAAATAAATCATCAATAAATTGATTAAGTAGTTAAGAGAAAAGTAGGTTGGGTTGACGCAAGGAAACCCAACATTATCAATGCTTTTGTTGGGTTGCGCTATCGCTTAACCCAACCTACGATTATTTCACTACTGTCACCGTGGCGTAGCACCTGTCACCTGTCACCTAACTTTAGTGAAAATTAGCATTGTGTCGAATCAAACTCATAAATTCTTCACGGGTGCGAGCATCTTCTGAAAATATACCACGCATTGCACTGGTTACAGTCCAAGAACCGGGTTTTTGTACACCACGCATCACCATACACATATGAGTTGCTTCTATCACTACTGCAACTCCTTTGGGTTTGAGTAAACCTTGCAGTGCGTCAGCTATTTGTAAAGTCAGACGTTCTTGAACTTGTAAACGTCTTGCATACATTTCACAAATACGGGCAATTTTTGATAAACCAATGACTTTACCATTAGGAATGTAAGCGACATGAGCGCGACCAATGACTGGTAAAATGTGATGTTCGCAAGAACTGAAAATGTCAATATCTCGCACTAATACCATTTCATTCGCACTTTCTGTAAACACGGCTCCATTTAACAGTTCGTCCAAGGATTCATGATATCCTTTGGTGAGAAATTGTAAAGCTTTGACGACTCTTTTAGGAGTATCTTTCAACCCTTCCCGGTCAGGATTTTCTCCTAGTCCAATCAGCAATGTTCTGACAGCTTGCATCATTTCTGCTTCTGTAACTTTGGGTTGTTGCTGAGTGGATAAAGATGACACAACTTGATCAGCAGAATTGAGAACGGGACTAATTGATAAAGTCATTGTTTGCTTTGGATTTGATAAATTATTTGTTGGTTAATAGAGTGATAATATCCCCGACTTCTTTTATTGTCGTGTTAATAAATTGTGAATTGATCGCAAAAGTGGGGGATCTGGGTATCATCCTTAGAAATCACTATTAACTGTTTTGGGCAATTTTTTAACACTTATTTATCATAGCAGACAATTGTTAAGTTTTGTATAAATTTCGGTTTTATCCAATTTTCTGCCAATAAAAACTACCTGATTTTTAGGTGCTGTTTTCCAGTCATCAGCATTTAAACTGTAACGAGGTCCACTGAGTTGAAAAATATGGCGCAACTCACTATCACTAAACCATAAAATGCCTTTAGCTCTAAATACATCCTGTGGCATTTCTTCAACTAGGAAGTTCTCAAATTTATTTACGTCAAATGGTCTATCTGCTTGAAAAGATATAGATACAAAACCATCATTTTCTAAATGGTGTGAATGATGATGTTCATGGTGTTCATGATCATGGTGGTGATGTTCATGATCATGATGATGGTGTTCATGTTCGTGAGTATCTTCTACATCATCGGTAATATACTCATCTTTTGGTGTTAAGCCTACACCTAAAATTAATGGTAGAGGAACTTTACCAAATTGAGTATGTAAAATTCTCGCTCCCTGTTTCACATCATGGATAAAATCTTCTATTTCTCGCAGTTTGTGCAAGTCCACCAAATCTGTTTTATTCAGCAGAACAATATCACCATAGGTAATTTGTTGTAATGCTGCTTCACTTTCAAAATGTCGTTGATCAAATGTCTCTGCATCTACGACGGTAATAATTGAATCTAGATTAGTTAAATCTCTGAGTTCTGTTCCCAAAAAAGTTAAGATAATTGGTAATGGATCTGCTACTCCAGTAGTTTCAATTACCAAATAATCAATGCGTTCTTCTCGTTCTAAAACTCTATACACTGCATCAACTAAACCATCATTAATGGTGCAGCATATACAACCATTGCTGAGTTCTACCATATCTTGGTCTACAGAAACTAGCAGTTGGCTATCAATATTAATATCACCAAATTCATTAACGAGAACTGCCACTTTTAAATCTTGTTTATTCTGGAGAATTTGATTTAAAAGAGTAGTTTTCCCACTACCTAAAAATCCTGTAATGATAGTGACAGGCATTCCTGTTTTGGGAATAGCTGGAATTGTATTTACAGTTGATTCTGTTACAGTATTCATATTTAAACCTTGTGAATTGAAAATGTTGATGTTTGAAATTAATCAAAAAAATTAACCGCCTGTCAAATTTAAGCTGTTTTGTAAATACTTGACAAGTTCAGCTAAATTCAAAACCCCTAAATCTCCCGATTTTCTACTTCTGACACTCAAAGTTTTGTTTTCTACTTCCTTCTTACCAACTACAGCAACAACAGGAATTTTTTCTAGTTCTGCTGTGCGAATCTGTTTACCTAAACGCTCCCCACTGCTATCTACTTCTACTCTAAATCCGCTTTTTTGTAAATCATTTACTACGGATGTTGCATATTCTCGACAATCATCACTTACAGGTAAAAGCCGCAGTTGTACAGGTGCTAACCATAGGGGAAAATCACCTGCGTAATTCTCGATTAAAATGCCAAAAAAGCGTTCTAAAGAACCAAAAATAGCCCGATGAATCATGATGGGTTGTTGACGACTACCATCGGATGCTATATATTCCATCTCGAATCTTTGGGGTAAATTAAAATCTACCTGAATTGTGGAACATTGCCATAAACGACCGATCGCATCTTTAATTTTAATGTCTATCTTTGGTCCATAAAAAGCTCCGCCTCCTTCGTCTATACTATAATTCCAACCTTTAGCATTTAAAGCTTGTTCTAGTGCTGTGGTTGCTAAGTCCCAAACATCATCATTGCCGACTGATTTATCTGGACGGGTGGAAAGATTGACTTCATATTGTTTAAAGCCAAAGTCTGATAAAATCTTCTCAGTGAGGTTTAAAACTCCTAAAATTTCCTCGGCAATTTGTTCGGGTAAACAAAAAATATGAGCATCATCTTGAGTAAAGCCTCTGACTCGCATTAAACCATGTAATGCTCCAGAGCGTTCATAGCGGTATACTGTTCCTAATTCTGCCCATCTTAATGGTAATTCTCGATAGGAATGAAGTTGATGTTTGTAAGTCAGAACATGAAAAGGGCAATTCATGGGCTTAATTTGATAAGCCTGATTTTCTACATCCATCGAGTCAAACATATTCTCTTGATAGAAGTCAAAATGACCCGATGTTTTCCATAAATCGAGATTGGCTACATGAGGTGTATATAATAGTTGATAACCAGATTCTAGATGAGCTTTGCGCCAATAATCTTCAATGATGTAGCGAATAATTGCACCTTTAGGATGCCAAAATACTAAGCCCCCTCCAGCTTCTTCTTGAATACTAAATAGATTAAGTTCTTGACCTAATTTTCGATGATCTCGACGCAGTGCTTCTTCTCTTTGTTGTAGGTAAGTTTCTAGTTCAACTTTTGTTGTCCAAGCTGTACCATAAATTCTTTGTAGTTGCTGTTTGGTTTCATCTCCTTGCCAATAAGCACCGGCAACATTTAATAATTTAAAGGCATTAGCATCAATTTCACTGGTAAAGTTAATGTGGGGTCCTGCACACAAGTCCCACCAATAATTATTGGCAGGTTTAATATCTGTGACAAACAATGAAGGTTCTGAGTTGGCAATTTCAGGAGTACCAATAAAGTAACGGGTGATAATTTCTGACGCGGGAATGCGTTCTAAGATTTCTAATTTGTAAGGTTCGTTTAATTCGGTAATTTCGGCGCGAATTTCTGCTCTTTCTACTTCTTCGCGGATAATAGGTAAATTAGCTTTTATTATCCGTCTCATCTCTACTTCAATTTTTGCCAAGTCATCGGTAGTGATGCTGACTGGACAATCAAAATCGTAGTAAAATCCTGTTTCTGTGACAGGTCCAATTGCTACTTTAGTTCCTGGAAATAACTTTTGTACCGCCATTGCCATGATATGGGCGCTTGTATGGCGAATGCGTGTAAGTTTGTCGCTATCTTGCTCGTTTAAGCTGTCTTGGGACTGGGTTAATGAACTGACCATAGCAAAAAAATGAGAATCGTTATCAGTCTAGCGCAAAAAGGTCTGAATGTTACGTTTATTTTTTGGGACAATACAGTAAGGAGGCAGAATTTTGGATTATATTGAGTTTCTTCCAATCCAAAATCCAAAATCTAAAATCCAAAATTATATTAGCTGGCTTTAATTTCCGTAATACTAGCTGAAAAAGCTACACTGGGTTTAACTATGGCCGGAACGATTTTTTCACAGGCCATTCTTGCACCGGATAGGTTTCTAGCTGTGGGTCCTACTTGCAATGCTGCTAAACCACCCATGATAAATAATTCACAACCAGGCCAACGCAGATAAGTATCTAAAACCGGTAAACCGTTAACTATTTGGGTGGGATAGGTGGCTAAAATGTCCTGTAGTAAGGGTTCTGTGGTGACATCAAATTTAGTACCTGTGGCTAACCAAATATAATCAAAGTTGTAAATATTACCGTTATCACATTCTACTTGCCAGTTATTACTTAACCATTCTGCTTTGACTATTTGACAGTTTTCATCAATGATAATATTACCACGATGCTTTTCTTTACGAAGTTGGGTAGCGATCGCTGGTGTGATAGAACCACCATTTCTAGCTTCTTGAATGAGTTTCCAGCGTTGTTGCCAATTTTGCTCAAAAAATCCTTTGAGATATTTTGGTCCTAACCAACCGGGTGCAGCGTCAAATAGCTTTTCTGATAATTGTCGGCGCATCATTAAGTGAACTTTTGCACCACGAGAAATTGCACCTACGGCTAAATGTCCACTGGTTAAACCACCACCGACAATTAAGACTCTTTGACCTGCTAAACTGTGATATTTCCGTAAATCTACAGTGTGAGAATGGCTGAGTCTATCTTGAGGATACACTGTTTTAATTTGATTGACCCAATCAGGGATGTTGATTTTACCACTACCAGTTGCTAACACTACCCTGCGTGCAGTTAGGGTTTTTCCATCTGACAGCCCTAATTGAAATTGAGGACGCAAATGATCTGAAAGGGGTTTAATGCTGGTTACAGCTACAGGAATGACCTGATCCTGTAACTTTCGTTCAGTGATGACATCCTGGCAAAAATCCGCAAATAGTTGAGTGCCGGGTAAGTCGTAGGGGGGAAAAAGTTCCAGAGAACGAGATTCAGCAAATTTCCTTAAAGCGAAGGGGTTAGGGTGGGGATGATGCACTGCGGGCGATCGCAAATGGGGAATTTCCAAAGCTGCAAATTGCTGTTTCCAGCGACTCAACCATGTACCACTAGGATCAAATACAGCGAATTTACTTTTAATAGATTGGCGTTTTTGCAAGAGATGGGCAACTAAAGTTAGTGCATGAGGTCCAGCACCGATTATTGCTAAGTCTATTTTCATCATTAGTTATTAGATATTGGTTATTAGTCTAGGACTTACGCAGAAGTTACGGAATAACGAACCACAGAGGCACAGAGAACACAGAGAACACAGAGAAAGAAGAGT
Source organism: Sphaerospermopsis torques-reginae ITEP-024 (assembly GCF_019598945.1). Taxonomy (NCBI): domain Bacteria; kingdom Bacillati; phylum Cyanobacteriota; class Cyanophyceae; order Nostocales; family Aphanizomenonaceae; genus Sphaerospermopsis; species Sphaerospermopsis torques-reginae. The sequence continues at coordinate 2,473,472 of NZ_CP080598.1, forward strand.
TTGAGAGGTTTTTGCGTAAGTCCTAAATAATTAACTGTCACCTGAGTTACATCAACATCAAAGCCACTTCTTTAGCGAAGTAAGTTAAAATTAAATCTGCACCAGCCCGTTTCATGCTGGTTAAGGTTTCTAAAATCACCTTTTTCTCATCTATCCAACCATTAGCGGCTGCGGCTTTGATCATTGCGTACTCGCCGCTAACGTTGTATGCTGCAACTGGTAAATTAGTATTGATTTTGACTTGATGGATGATATCGAGATAAGCTAGGGCAGGTTTAACCATGACGATATCTGCACCTTCAGCAATATCTAATTCCACTTCTTTTAAAGCTTCTTTGCTATTCCCCGCATCCATTTGATAGGTTTTTTTATCGCCAAATTTCGGCGCGGAATCTAAAGCATCTCGGAATGGTCCATAATAGGCTGATGCGTATTTTGCCGAGTATGCCAAAATACCGACATTGATATAACCTTCAGCGTCTAAAGCTTGACGAATTGCCCCAACTCTACCATCCATCATGTCAGAAGGAGCAACAAAATCAGCACCGGCTTGAGCTTGGGAAAGTGCCATTTTTACCAATACTTCCACGGTGGGGTCGTTTAAAATAACCCCGTTTTCATCTACTAAACCATCATGACCGTGTGTGGTGAAGGGATCAAGGGCGACATCGGTAATAACGATGATGTCGGGAACGGCGTTTTTGATAGCTTTGACGGTTTTTTGTACTAAACCTGCTGGGTTGCAGCTTTCTGTACCTGTGTCGTCTTTTTGGTTTTCTGGGATAACTGGGAACAGGGCGATCGCCTTAATTCCCAATTGTGACACTTCGGCAACTTCTTTTAACAGCAGATCCACAGAATAACGATAACATTCCGGCATGGAAGGAATTTCTACTTTTTGTCCTTCCCCAGTCATCACAAACATGGGATAGATCAGGTCATCTACTGTGAGTATGGTTTCCCTGACCATCTTCCGTAGGGTTTCGGTCCGTCGCAAACGACGAGGACGTTGAACCAAATTTAATGACTGATCAGTATTTGAATTTGCAGACAGCATACAACCTTAAAATTACTGCTTTTTTAAAATGATAATCATTATTATATAGCTTGCGGGGTCAATCCCATCATCAATTTTTGTGTAAAATACGATGTACGGTTTAACAGGAAAGCTTCTGAGTTCTGGCAACAAATCATCCCTGCTTCTACCCATGCCAGGAAATTTAGCTAACTTTGGGAAGCAATTGAGAATTTTAGCGATTTCTGTATCTGCTGCGATTTGATTATTTTGGGCAATATAAACCCATATATCTTCTAAATCTTGTTCAGCTAGTTGGGAAAGTCTGTAGCTATTCATGTAACTCTTTATTTACCTAGCTGATCCTGTCCCCTTGCTTTAATCTTTTCCAGCAAAGTGGGTAAAGACTCATCGTTATATTCGCTGTATTCTCCATTTTTTAACTGTTCCGCACCTAAAGATACATCGCGTTGCAATGCTTCAAAATTTAGCTTTTGCAATTCCGACTCTGCAAGCTGTAAACGTTCTTGAGTTTGTTGAAAACTAGCCACATCTTGAATGACAATTTCTGCTTTACCGTTAACAGTGAGAACGAGAGGAGATTTTGTAGCTTTGATGTGTTCGATAAACTGTTTGACGTTGCGTTTGAAGTCTGTGAGTGGGTGAATATTTTCTAGGTTAATCATAAAATATCGTACTGAATTAAGTCTTTTTTCCATATTGTATCTGCTGGAAGCGGGATTTACGCAACTGACATAATTCTCTGATTGTGCTTTTATAGAGATAGGTGAAGTTTTGTAAATAAAATTGACTACTATAGTTACGCCCACAACCACTACACTGCCAACCGCTTGGCATCGTTTAAAACCTATTTGGCAAGGTGAAGGAGAGGAAATTCAAAAAGGTTTACCTCATACTCAGTTAGCACCTGCTTGGCAATTACTACTTTTAGGTGATGGTTCTCCAACCAGACATTTACAATTACTGACTTGTGAACCCACAGAAGTAGATGTGATTGATATGTCTTTAATTGGCATCAACTCAGATAATGCGCCTAGCTTAATTGAAGCCGTACCAGGTCCGAGATTGCGCCGTCAGGTATGGCTGCGGACTGCTTCCGGTAAAAGATTGGGTTATGCGACTTCTTGGTGGGAAGCGAGTCATGTAGATGAATTTTTGCAAAATCGTTCTTTACCAATTTGGGCAAGTTTAGCCCGTATCCGTACAGAATTGTATAGAGATATTCGCGGAATTTATTGTGGTTACTCAGAAGCCTTAGAGTTAGGATTTGAGCAAGCTGGACCATTTTGGGGTCGCCATTATTTGTTTTGGCATCATGGACAACCACTCACCTTAATTTATGAAGTTTTTTCGCCTTATTTAACTAAATATTTAGGTCAGACACAGTTGAGTGGTAGTGAAGATTAAATTAGGATAAAACAACTAACTGAGAACCAATGATTTGTAGTCAGGATATAACTATCCCACCGTATTGGAATGACATCTCACTCAAGATGCAAATTAATTTCAACAAGATTCCATTGGGAATTTGACAAAACAAGTTAAATAAAATATCTATCAACAATAACTTACTGTTTTTCTTCTCGTTAACAACAAGATTCCCTAATTCTTCAAGCAGTGGGGAATCTGAGCGAGATTAAATGAACTTTGTTTGATTGAAAACGTCAAATCAGTAATTTGCTCTCAATTATTTATAGGTATAAATTGCAATGGGACTACCTATTGTGTCTAGTGTGATCAAGAAAAAAAAGAAACCGTCTTTAGTCCTAACCCTATCAACTGCTGGGTTATTAATTGGTGCTGGAAGTGCTGTATATTGGTTTTTCACCCAAGGACAACCATTATCTAGAAATTTGCCAGTAGGTGCAAATATTATTCCTCAAGATGCTTTGTTTGCAGTTTCCTTAACAACGGATACTCAACAATGGAAAAAATTAAGGGAGTTTGGGACACCAGAAACTCAAAAAGCACTGGATAAAAATTTAATCAAGTTGCAACAACGCTTGTTAACTAATAATGGTTATAACTTCGAGAAAGATATTCAACCCTGGGTAGGGGATGAAGTAACTATCGCTGTTTTAGCTCCTTCATTAGAGAATAAAACATCTAAACAAGTAGCGACGGATGCTGAGATTTATGAACAGTCAATGGTGATGGTTTTACCAATCAAAAATCCCGAAACTGCCAAAAGTATTTTGGCACAACCTAAATCATTGAAACAAGGCAAATGGATTGAGCGCACTTATCAAGGCATCACGATTAAACAAACCCAAGGACAAGCTGGACAAAAGCTTTCGGCTGCATTAATAGATCAGCAATTTGTCGTGATTACAGATAATGCTAAAACCACAGAAAGAACAATTGATGCCTATAAAAATCAAGCTTCTTTAGCAACATTAGAAGGCTTTGCCAGAAACTTCTCAAAAACAAGCAATTATAAACCTTTTGCTCAATTTTATATCAATGTACCAATAGCTGCCAAAATAGCAGCAGCGGCTCCTAATCGACGTTTACCTGCTCAGGTACTGACGCAACTTCAAAATAACCAAGGTGTGGCGGGAACTATTACCTTAGAAGCACAAGGAGTTAGGTTAAAGGGTGTTTCTTGGTTAAACCCCAATAGTAAGCGCGTGCTGGCGGTAGAAAATAAAGCCGGCAGTATGCAAAATCGCCTTCCCAGCGAAACTTTAATGATGTTGTCTGGCAGTAACTTACAGCGTTTGTGGACAGACTATGTTTCTACTTCTAAAGGAAATCCTTTGTCACCTATCAAGCCGGAAAAACTGCGACAGAGTGTAAAATCTTTGACAAATTTGGATTTAGAAAAAGATTTACTCAGTTGGATGAAAGGGGAATTTTCAGTTGCTGTAATTCCTAATACGCCAAAAGATGCAGCACCTGATAATTTTCGGGCTGGTTTAGTGTTTATGATTAAGGCTAGTGATGCTCAGGGAAATTTACGCCAATCTGCGGAAACTGCTTTACAAAATCTCGATGAAGTGGTGAAAAATCAATATCAGTTTCAAGTCGAGCCTGGTACTGTGGCGGGTAAACCTGTTGTGAACTGGATTTCACCTTTTGGGACTTTGACTGCTACTCATGGTTGGTTAGATCAGGATGTGCTTTTCTTCGTTTTGGGCGCTCCTGTCAGCGATACAATTGTTCCTAAACCCAACAACACACTAGCCAGCACTCTGCCTTTTCAACAAACAGTTCCCTCTGAACTTAATCCACCCAAAGGACAATTTTTCTTAGATATGGAACGGGCGGTTAAAAGTTTTACTTTCAATACTGTATCTCCCAACCAACAAGCATTACTAGCAGCAATACGCACTGTTGGGATGACAACTGCTGTCAAAGATAATCGTAGTCAGCAATATGACATTTTTCTGGAGTTGAAAAAGGGTAAGTAGGGACTGGGGACTGGGTAATCAATTTTATTTTTCCCAATCAACTGTCAACTATCAACTGTCAACTATCACCAAAACTAGATAGGATCAGGATAGTCGGAATGCTGTAAGCAAAAAGTATCAGTATTTGAGTTAAATTGATTTTCTAACTGGAACTGATCACTGATTTACTGGAGAGAAGTGTTTATGAATCTGGTTGTACTCCAGAACTGGCTGGATAATGCCTCCTTTGCTGTTTTGTTCTGCACTATGCTGGTGTATTGGGTGGGGGCGGCTTTTCCGAGTTTATCGGTGACTGCGGCTTTGGGGACGGCTGGAATGGCGATCGCTAATTTGTGTATTGCTACTCTTTTAGGGGCAAGATGGATTGAAGCTGGTTATTTTCCTCTCAGCAATCTTTATGAGTCTCTATTTTTCCTCACTTGGGGAATTACTGCTGTCCATCTCATTGCTGAAAATACAAGTCGTAGCAGGTTAGTGGGGGTTGTAACTGCTCCTGTAGCGATGGGAATTACAGCTTTTGCTACTTTAACCTTACCTTCAGAAATGCAGGTTTCTGAACCTTTAGTACCGGCTTTAAAGTCGAATTGGTTGATGATGCACGTCAGTGTGATGATGTTGAGTTATTCGGCTTTGATGGTAGGTTCTTTGTTGGCGATCGCTTTTTTAATTGTCACTCGCGGCCAAAACATTCAATTACAAGGAAGTTCTTTTGGCAATGGTGGTTATCGCACCAATGGTTACAAACTCATCAAGGCTGAAGAATTAGTCACAGAAACCCTAACTCCTGCATCGGAAAATAATCGTTTTTCCCGGTTGGAAAGTAATAACAACGGTAATGGTACTGCTGTTTTAGATGTGGTGAAAACTGCGCCTATTTCAACTGCGGAAATTCTTTCTCCTCAACGTCTTACCCTAGCAGAAACCCTAGATAATATTAGTTATCGCGTGATTGGTTTGGGTTTTCCCCTACTCACAATTGGTATTATTGCTGGTGGAGTTTGGGCTAATGAAGCTTGGGGTTCTTATTGGAGTTGGGACCCAAAAGAAACTTGGGCTTTAATTACTTGGTTAGTTTTTGCTGCTTATCTTCATGCGAGAATTACTCGCGGTTGGCAAGGTAGAAAACCGGCAATTTTAGCCGCAGGTGGTTTTGTTGTAGTTTGGATTTGTTATTTGGGTGTGAATCTTTTGGGTAAAGGTTTACATTCTTACGGTTGGTTTTTCTAGTTTTAGCTGTCAGCAGTCAGCAGTCAGCTTTCAGCTTTTGATGTTTTGATCATTAATTCCTCCTTTCTGTTGAGAGGGGGAATCTTTTTTTATCTCACGCAAAGACGCAGAGGCGCAAAGATACAAAGAAAAATTAAGAGACTTGGCAATTTAGACAAATAATCTACAAATTTTACAGCAATTTTCAGGTAAATGAACCACATTTTTTAATCTCACGCAAAGACGCAAAGGCGCAAAGGAAGAAAGGAAGATTTTATACAAACGGTTACAAAACTTAAACAACTGTATTAACCACCCTACCTAGAATGAACAATCCGACTAGGATAAACTCTAAAAGAATCAAAAAAATTAGTTGTTTCTGTAGTTAATTCATACGCAGTTCTAGCTCCCAATAAATAAAGTCTTCGTCTGACTACATATCCTTGATATTGTCCTTGAGTACCATCAGAATGTTGGATCAATAAATCAATTCCTGGATATCCTTTAATTACCATATTTGTGCTTTTTACAACCTTACCCCTGATATCAAGATTTTGTCGCAGAGCAGTTTGTAGGACTTCTCGAATGTCTTTTGAACTCCAAGAATAAATATCGACAGGTATGTCTTTGTGAAAGATCATATAGACTGTTCTGGTGGTTGTATTTATCGTCATTAAACTATTGTGAGTATTTTTTATTACCGCTCCAGGCATCCAAATTTCAAAATCTCGTTGATGTCCATAATAATAATCATTTATGGCAATTTTTAGGGGTTGTTTTTTCGTGAATTTTGTGGTTGAATTTAATGCTAAATTACCATCAAAAATTTCAGATTTTCCTTGATTTACCACAAATTGGCACTCCTGGTTATTGTTCACCAGAACAAGAAAATGGCATAGGGGTAACTTATCAATCTGATTTTTTTTCTTTGGGTCGTACTTTTGTTCATTTACTAACTGGAATTTATCCTGGAAATGGAAACTTGCAACTAGATCCAAGAACTTCAAAGTTATTATGGCGAGATGAAGCTCCAGAAATTTCTGAAGAATTTAAAGATTTAATTGATGATTTAATAGAGCATCAACCACGAGACAGACCAAGAAATACGCAAGAAATTTTGCAGGAAATCAAAGAAATTGAAGCAGATAATAAGCCAACTTTATTTCCTGTACCAATTGTTTTTTTAAGTTTTGCTCTCAATCTAGTTTTCTTGACTTTACTAGCTATGGTAAATGTATTAACGCTAGGCTGGAAAGTGTTTTTCTTGGTTGTCGTCTGTGTGATTGGTGGGTTTCTCTTTTTACCTTTGATTAAATATTTATTATAATTAAACTTATGAGCTTAAAAAGATTGATCAGAAAAATTAACAGAAGTTTTGGTAAAAAACTAACATCTTTGGTTGTTGCTTTAGGATTATTAATTATTGTTCCTACTTCTATATACTTAATTTTTAATCCTTCTGAAATGGAGTCTCATATTACGCTGCAAGAGAATGTTATAACTAATTCTCGTGGACAGAATCTTAGTTCATGTCCTCAACTAATTATCAAAAATACTGATCTGAACAACAGAATTAGTTTAGGAAATAAAACTCTTATTGGAGAACAATTTCTCATTCCTGATCATACAGATATGAATAGAAATAAAAAAATTCAACTATCTGTGAAAAAAAAGCAAGCCGGGACTCAAGCTTTTGCCCAGGGAAATTGTGAGGAAGCAAAAAAGCTATTTGCAGAAGCCAAAAATATATTTCCTAATGATCCAGAAAATATTATTTATTTGCATAATGTTCAAGTCGGATCAAATCCTCTCAAAATAGCCGTTAGTGTACCCATCGGCAACCAACCGCCTATTGCTCAAGAAATCCTCCGGGGAGTCGCTTATGCTCAATATAAAATTAACGAAACCGGGATTAATAACCGAAAATTACTGGTAGAAATTATCAATGATGACAATGATTCAGGGGTGGTGAAAAAAGTAGCTGAAGAATTAGTTAAAGATGCTACAATACTTGCTGTTATAGGACATAATACAAGTAAAGCTTCACTGGCAGCAGCACCCTTTTATAACGACCAATTAGTGATGGTTTCACCTACTAGCACAAGTGATAATCTCTCTAATTATAATAAATTCATTTTTCGGTCTGTATTTACTAATCGAGAGATGACAAAAACTTTAGCCAAATATGCAGTTAAAACTATTAACAAAAATCCAATAGCTGTTTGTTATGCTCATGATGATCCTAGTAGTAAATCTTTTACAGTAGATTTTAGGAAATCTGTCAACAATGAAGGTGGGAAAACAATTGAAATAGACTGCAATTTATCCAGTTCTAATTTCAATGCTGTGACAGCAGTAAGTCAAGCGATTAATCTGGGTGCAAATGGGTTGTTTATCGACCCCGAAATTAATCAATTAAACACAGCAATTAATTTAGCGAATGTCAATAATGGTAGATTAGTTTTATTTGGCGAACCAACTCTATATACTAAAGAAATATTACAAGGACAGGTTGAAGGTTTAGTGCTAGTCGCTCCCTGGCATCCTGATTTAAATCCGTCTTTTGCCCAAAATATGCAATCTTTTTGGGGTGGTCCGGTTAACTGGCGGACAGGGATGGCTTATGATGCAACACAAGCTATTATTGCTGGTTTGCAGCAAAAACAAACTCGTCAGGGTTTACAGCAAGTATTGGGGAGTAGGGAGTTTACTGCTCAAGGTGAAAATGGTGAAATTAAGTTTGATTACGATTCAGGCGATCGCCTGGGTACTGTAGTTCTTGTTACAGTGTCTAACAAAAACTTTAAATCTATCCCTGTCAAGTAAAATAAAGCACTAGCAGCAACAGAAAAATGAGCTTATGGACTCCTCTCCACGCCCAAATACATCGTACTATCCGCGCTCGTCATTTATTTGAGCGTCACCAAAATCTATTAGTCGCAGTTTCCGGTGGTCAAGATTCTTTATGCTTAATTAAATTATTATTAGATTTACAACCTAAATGGGGATGGAATCTAGCTATAGCCCATTGTGATCATCGTTGGCGTGCTGACTCTCAAGCTAATGCTGATCATGTACAAAATTTAGCACAAACTTGGAATCTACCTTTTTATTTAGAAACAGCTATAAATCTTGTTAATAGTGAAGCTACAGCTAGAAATTGGCGTTATCAGGTTTTAACGAATATTGCCCAAACTTATAATTATCAATATATCATTACTGGACATACAGCCAGCGATCGCGCGGAAACTTTACTCTACAACCTCATGCGCGGTACTGGTGCTGACGGTTTACAAGCTTTAACTTGGCAACGTCCACTTACTGACAACATTACCTTAGTACGTCCACTTTTAGAAGTTACTCGCCACCAAACTGAGCAGTTTTGTCAGGATTTTAATTTGCCCATTTGGGAAGATTCCACAAATCAAAATTTACAATATGCCCGTAATCGCATACGTAACGAACTCTTACCATATCTCAAGCAAAATTTCAACCCCCAAGTAGAATCTCACCTAGCACAAACAGCAGAACTACTACAAGCGGAGGTAGAATATCTAGAACAAACAGCCCGTCAATTGCGCTTAGAAGCCTCAGCAAAGGGTGAGAAAGGCGATTTACAACTTAATCGTCATCTTTTAAAAAAACAACCCCTAGCTTTGCAACGTCGGGTGATGCGTCAGGTCTTACAGGAAATATTACCTGATGCGCCCAACTTTGAACACATTGAAAAAATCACAGTTTTAATTACAGCACCCAACCGTTCTCAAACTGATCCTTTTCCCGGTGGAGCGATCGCTCAAGTACAAGGTGAGTGGATATGTATCATCAAGAAGTAAGGATGAGTGAGATTTTCATCATCATCCTTTCTAAGACGCTAACAAATCCAATTGAGGAATCAAACTTGTAATAGTCTGACGCATTTGAGTAATAATCTGAAGTTGAGAATCACCACTTTCTTGAACATGATTTAAAGATTCAGAAACAGCTTGCAACTGATACCGCAAACCATCCAAACAATCTTGAATAGGTTGTAAAGCTTCTTTATAAAGATTGACCTTACCCCAACATTCAGCAGTTGTAGTTTGCAAATTCAGTAATTGTGCTTCCAGTGATTTAATTTCTTGACGCTGAGACTCTAACTCATGGGTTTGATGTTCTATTTCCCCTTGTTTGCTTTCAATATCAGCACTCAGTTGCTGAATCTCACTTTCTAGCTTTTGCAGTGCTTGGGATTGTTGTTGTCGTTGGGTGTCAATTTGGGCAAGAATTGACTCTAAATTAATTGCATTATCACCAGTGGAATGGGGAACAGACTGTCCTTGTCGTTGCAGTAAAATAGCTTGATGTTGTTTAAAAATTTGCTCCTGTTTTCGTAAATTATGGCGTTGTGGTTTTAAACTTTTATTTAGCATCTGATAGAGGTCTTGTTCTTCAGCGAGTTCTGATGCTAAATTTCTGAGTTCATCTCCAGATGCGTGGCGGATCTTTTTCTCTATTTCTTGTATAGCTTGTTCCTTGTAATTTAATTCTTGTTCCTGGTCTTGAACGAAACTAGAATCTATTGCTAGTTTGTTTTGTAAATCGTGTACAATTTTTTGCAGTTCTTCCAGAGGGAGATGCCGCAAAGCTTCTACATCAACTTGACTTTCCAAAACCATATTCCCAGTCATTGTTAAAAAAGCCTGGGTTTGTTGGTATAAATATTCTTGATTTGACAATTGTTCTTTGAGTATGGCCAGAAAATCTTGTTTACTGTTCAGTTGTGTTTTAGTCAGTTGTAACTGAGTTATTTGTTCCTGCAAATAATTTTGACTTTGTTGGAGTTCAGATTGGCGATCGCTCAAAGTTTGGCAGAGTTGTTCAACTTCCCCTTGTTGTTGTTGAGCCAAATGGCGTTGCGACTCTAGTTGTTGCCAATGTGGGTTGAGAGTTGCTTGTTGCTTTTCTACAAGTTCCAAAGCCAAATTCAGATTTTCCCGCAATATTCCCGTAGAACCAACACCATGAGATAAGCGATTGAATAAATCAGCAATTTGTCGGCTTTGATCCTCATTGAAAACAGTCCCCTGGTGAGAATCTGTTTTAATTTCATCAAGACGACGTTGTTCTCCCCGTAAATGCTCCCAAGCACCTTCGAGTTCCTGACGATTGCGTTCAACTTCTGCCCGCAACCTGTCAATTTGCTCGCGGGATTTTTCAACTTCCTGCTTGTTTTTTTCTAAGCGTTGTACCTCTTGTTCTAGATTTTGCAGTTGTTCCCACCGCGCTTCCATGTCCATTTCTCGGCGATTTAGCTCTTGGACTTGAAACATGAGTGACTGCTTCCACTGGTCAATTTCATCTTCCTTCAGCTTAAATTTTTCCACTTGACGGGAAAAACTTTGCAAAATGTTTACTAGCGGACGACTGGCTTGCTGAATCCGCTGTACTTGACGATTCGGACTCAGTTCGACCAATACAAGTGCGCCATCATTCAATTTGCTGGCTTCCTCAGCCACAATTGTTTCCTCTGAGAGATTACTCCAATTCTGGTCACTACGTTGACAAGCTAGTAGTTTGAGTTCAGTTTTAGCACCGCCACTCAGTAAACTAGCTCTTTGTTTTTGTACTTCTGCTAAATACAGCACACCTCTAGTCCTTTTGATGTACTTTACGTCTGTGTTTTGGTATATACCTGAGATTATTCTGTTAGTTTGTCTTGTTTAACCTCAGTTTAGCAGCACAAGACAGATAAAACTATTTATGGCATGCAAGAATGGAAACAGTTATATCCACATAATATTCAATCGCCGGAACAGTTACCAATGCTGGCTGATCTAGCTAAATTGACAGAATCACTACTACAACACGGCGTAAATAAACCAACCATTCTAAATCGCTAAAAAGCTTACTCCATATTATTTTTGACTTTTGACTTTTGACTTTTGACTTCCGCGAAGCGGTACTACCAGTATCTACAGTGAATAAGTTACAACATTGGGCAGATGGTAAAACATCTATACGCCAATTGGCTCGTTATCTGAATCGTGATATTTTAACTCTTGCCAAGGCAATATATCCCTACGTACAACAGGGGAGGCTACAATTAGTATATTCAGTTTCTTCAGTGCCGGGTGATCAAATACCAAATTGGGAGAAAATAGACAACCATAAAGGAAAAGGACGGATAGTATGTATTGCAGATGCGATCGCCATTTGTGAAACTGTAGAGTCAATCTTAAAACCACAAGGATATGAAGCAATTTCCATCACTAAACCTTTAGAAGCCCTCAGCCTGGTTTTTCAACTCAAACCCAATTTAATTTTATGCGACATAGATAGCTATGCCGGAACTGGATGGATACGAAATTTGCGCCATGCTCAGACATTCCACAGCATTTCGATTTGTACCAATTATCATGCTCACTGGCAAAGAAGGATTTATTGATCGTGTCAGAGCGAGAATGGTTGGAGCTACAGATTATTTGACAAAACCATTTGCAGATACGGAATTACTTATGCTTGTAGAAAAATATATCAACTTAGATCCCAGTGTGGGAATATAAACCTAAGACAAGACTTGTGGATTGGCTCAAAGATAGGGTAAAAAATGTGATCACAGAATCAGCTAACTCCAGTAAAATGACTTTGTAAATTAGTTAAATATTAGACTTAATTTATACAATTATTAGCTGGTAAGAGAATTGGAGAACATTCCAGAACCGAAAGTCTGACATAGGAGGTAGATAGGTATTTATGAGTACAGTTCTGATTGTCGAAGACAGCATCGCCCAAAGGGAGATGATCACAGATATCCTCAAAGCTAGTGGCTTAACTGTCACCCATGCGGGAGACGGAGTAGAAGCTTTAGAAGCCATTCAAAGCACACCTCCCGATTTAGTAGTTTTGGATATTGTCATGCCCGGCATGAACGGTTACGAACTTTGTCGGCGGTTAAAATCCGATCCCAAAACCCAAAATGTCCCCGTAGTCATGTGTTCTTCCAAAGGAGAAGAATTTGATCGCTACTGGGGAATGAGACAAGGAGCAGACGCTTATATAGCCAAACCGTTTCAACCAACCGAGTTGGTAGGAACAGTCAAACAATTGCTGCGAGGATAAGGATGATAACAACATGGTCAGCAAACCAGACTTTTTAAGTGGCAGCGGTCAAGACCAATTTAGCCCAGAATTACAACTAGAAAGTCCTGATAGCCTTGGCGTGGCACAAGCCATAGACCCAAAAGGCGAGTTACATTTAAGATTTTATATTCCTTCACAACAGGAGTTTGCATTACCGGCAACTGGGATCAGGGAAGTCATCGAACTCAGTCCTGATCGGATCACCCCGATTCCTAATGCTTCTCCACTGCTTTTGGGTACTCTAAATTTACGAGGTCGATTAATTTGGGTAGCAGATTTAGGTCAATTTCTGGGAGATGCAACTCCATTAAACACGGATAGGTCTGAGATATCAGTAATTGCTATTGAAGATCAAGACACAATAGTAGGCTTAGGAGTGGAACAAATATGTGGTATGGGTTGGCTTGATGTACAGTATCTCATGCCAGCCAATAATGTACCAGATACGATGGCTCCTTTTCTCCGGGGAGAATGGATAGATACTGAAAACAATAAGTATCTAAGGTTAATTGATCAAACAGCAATTTTGCGGAGTGCTAGGTGGGCAGGTTGAAGTCGGGAGGGAGGATATGGCAGCAAATATAGATGATCGTAATTCAAAATATCAGCAGGCACTAACAGCCTATACAGAAGGAAATTATGAATTAGCCGCTACTTTAATAGACCAAGCGGTGCATAGTTCACCAGATGAACCCAATTCTCATCTGTTGCGGGGTCACATTTACTATGTTTTGCAGCAGTTCGACATTGCCCAAGCAGAATATGAGCAGGTGTTCCATTTGACAGATGATCAAGAAATTTTAGGTTCTGCAACTAACTACCTAGAAAGTATTAAACAATACTTTGAAGCCTTTGGTGAAGATGAATCCACCGTCGAGTCTAATCAACAGAGAAATTCTGTAGATTCTAATGGTCTGGTAATGGATGAAGCAGATTTACTAGATTTAGGAGTTATGAGAGACTTGGATAACGCCAACTTTGATTTGAAATCGTTTGGTGACTATGAAGCATCTCAAGACTATCTTGAAGATATATCTTTGAGTAATCCTTTTACAAGTGATTTAGATAGTATTAATTTTGACGAGCTACCGGATAACTCAATAAATTTCAGTAATGATCCTTTTGCATTGGATCAACCATTTTCAGAGTTAGAAGCAACCAGCAATGATGCGGAAGTATTAGAAAATTGGGAGTTGCCACTAACTTTAGATCAACCATTTTCAGAGTTAGGAGCAACCAGCAATGATGCTGAAGCATCAAAAGATTTAGAGTTACCTCCTTTTTGGCAAGAAGGTATTTCATCTGAAGACAATATTGGAGCATCAGCAGAAAATAATTATTTAACTGACTGGGATGCTAATTTGGAACAGGAAACTTCACTAACCATTGAAGATCAGATTAATTCACCATTTTTGGGAGAAATTAATTTATCAACTGACAATAATTGGGAAAATGCGCCATTAATGAGGGAACAAGATTCACCAGACTTTGAAGATATGAAAATGGAGAATTTGAAAGTTGCCAACAATAGTCAGGAAGATATTAATAATGTAGTCATTGCCGAACATGAAATCAATAATTATTTAACTAAAAATGATTTGCAAGACAGTAGTGCAAATACATTTTGGAAACGCCCAGATCATTTGATAGAAAAAAAATCAGAAGAATTTGAACCTGAACCTGACACAAATACCCAAATTTCATCATCTTTGAACAACAATTTTGCCGATGATGAGCAAGGTGTAAATTTGGATAGAAAATATCATGCAGATGAACTTGATGATGATCAGTTCGATTTAGAGGCATTTGAGTCTGCCTTTGGTTCAGAAAGCTTTACTACTGATGAAGACTATAATCCGGTTGTGCGGGGAGGAAATTCCCCAAACAATATTGAATTTTTAGGGGATTTTGACGAATTTGATGATTTAGGCAGTATTCCCAGCTTTGACCTCACAGAAGAACCTGAGTACCGAGAAATGAGTGCGTCTTCAGAAATAAGAGAGAGGTCTAGTAATACTAACAGTAGCTTTTATAAAGAGTTCTCCATTAATTCAGTTGATGATGATGTTGTTGACCGAGATGAAGAACTATTCACAATTACAGGAGTGCAAGAAGCAGTTCCTGTCTTTATCCAAGCAGAAGTTTCTAAACTAGAACCCAATGTCAGTGTTGAACAGGGTCTATTCGGATTTTTTGAAAATGCCTCTTTAGATAAAAAGCAATGGTATATCGCTGGTACAGTGGGTTTGACATCCGCAGTAGTAGCAGCTTTGGTCAGTTTTGGAGCTACCACATTTTCTCCACCGGACCAACGGGAGTCAGTGCGAAATACAGGCTGGGCAATGCCTTTAGCCGCAGGACTGGCAGGGGGCATGACCGCAGGTTTCATGGGAAATCTTACACTCAAGCAAATTCGACGCACAACCAAAGATTTGCAAGCTCAGTTTGATGCTGTACGAGAAGGGAATCTCAATGTTCAGGCTACCGTCTACTCAGAAGATGAACTAGGGTATCTAGCTACCAGCTTTAATGATATGGCACGGGTAATTTTCATGACCACCAAAGAAGCCCAACGGAAAGCGGTAGAACAAGAAGAAGCCAAAGAAAACCTGCAACGTCAAGTGATTCGCCTCTTAGACGATGTGGAAGGAGCAGCAAGAGGAGATTTGACAGTTCAAGCCGAGGTGACAGCAGATGTCTTGGGAGCAGTAGCTGATGCCTTTAACCTGACAATTCAAAACCTGCGGGATATTGTGCAACAAGTGAAATTGGCTGCGAGGGAAGTAACCAAAGGCTCAACCAACTCAGAAACCTTTGCTAGAGCTTTATCAGGGGATGCTTTGCGGCAAGCAGAAGAGTTGGCTGTCACCCTTAATTCCGTACAGGTCATGACCGAATCTATTAAACGGGTAGCAGAGTCCGCCAAAACAGCAGAAGTTGTAGCCCGTGATGCCAGTGTGATCGCCTTGAAGGGGGGAGAGGCGGTAGAAAATACCGTAGCGGGGATTTTGGAAATTCGGGAAACAGTGGCAGAAACTACGCGAAAAGTGAAACGATTAGCGGAATCTTCACAAGAAATTAACTCTATCGTTGCCTTGGTTTCCCAGATTGCTTCTAGAACCAATTTATTAGCACTTAACGCCAGTATTGAGGCTGCCAGAGCCGGAGAAGCAGGACGGGGGTTTGCGATTGTTGCCGATGAAGTGCGGCAGTTAGCAGACAAATCCGCCAAGTCGTTGAAAGAAATTGAACAAATCGTCATGCAAATCCAGAGCGATACAGGCTCTGTAATGACAGCGATGGAAGAAGGGACACAACAGGTAATTAAAGGGACAAAACTGGCAGAAGAAGCCAAGCGATCGCTAGAAGACATTATCGAAGTAGCTGGTCATATCGACAGTCTGGTGCGCTCAATTACAGCTGATACCGTAGAACAGACGGAAACTTCTCTGGCTGTGGCTCAGGTGATGCAATCAGTGGAACTCACAGCCCAGGAAACTTCCCAAGAAGCACAACGAGTTTCAGGAGCATTACAACACTTGGTGGGAGTATCCCGCGACTTGATCGCTTCTGTGGAACGCTTCCGAGTGGAAACTATTGAATCTAGGTAAAGGAAGAGTTTAATTTTGGATTTGAGATTTTTTCATCCAAGATCCCAAATCCCAAATCCCAAATCCCAAATCTAAAATCTGAAATTCAGCCTTCATCCTGTATTCATCCTCAGAATTCAGAATCCAAACTACAGAATAAATAAGACTCCTGACTTCTGACTCCTGTACGGGCGAAGCATTCGGGCGATCAATGATCAATTTTCGTCCAAGGCTATTTTCGGAATGCTTCGCCCCTACGACTTCTGACTCCTTCTCATTAATCGTTCATCCTTTATTCTTCATCCTTGTTTATGCAGCCCGAACAACAACAACGGATATTGGGTTACTTCATCGAAGAAGCCAGAGACCACCTAAACACGATTGAACAGGGGTTACTGAACCTACAAGAAACCCTTAATGATCCAGAAATGATCAACGAAGTCTTCCGCGCTGCTCACTCCATTAAAGGAGGGGCGGCTATGCTGGGATTGAGTAGTATTCAGCATACGTCTCACAGGCTGGAAGATAGTTTTAAAGTTCTTAAAGAGCAACGAGTTGACGTTGACCAAAAACTAGAGTCTTTGTTTCTGAGTGTGTCTGATACTTTAAAAGCTTTGTTGGATAATTTGGGTAGTCCCTTTGGTTTGTCAGAGGAAACTGCAAATACTTTGATGACCGCAACTGAACCGCTGTTTGCAGAACTAAATCAGCATCTAGAAAAACTTTTACAATCAGGAGTTGGATCTGTACCGACACCACCACCAAAACAGGATGTTGTACCTCCAGTAAGTACCCAAAAACCGCCAGTAGCCAGCCAAAATAATTGGTCAGATTTTCAAAGTCACGTCCTACAATCCCTGCGGGAAATGCTGCAACTTTTTAAACAAAGTAGCACACCTTCATCTAGGGAAAATTTACAGTCATGCTGTCAGCAATTATTGAAACTTGGTGAAAAATTTAATTTGCCGAATTGGTCTAAATTGTGTCAATCTGCCAATAATGCGATCGCCAATCCTGATAATAGTTATCTCACTTTAGCCAAAATTATTATTACCGAAATCAAACAAGCTCAAGAATTAGTTATTCAAGGTAAAGAAGCAGAAATAACCATTAGTCAAGAATTAGAAGCACTGGAGCTAATTCCAGAACTGGAATTGTTAGAACTAAATTGGGCAGAGGAACAACCACAGCCAATCACAGATGCTAACGATACACTAGAAATACAAGAAGTACATACAGATAATGTACTCGATAACAGCACAATTGTTGCACCAATAGAAGAATTTGACATAGCGGTAGATACAAGCATTCAAGACTTTGATAGCTTGCCAGAAATCGCTAGGGATGACACAGATGTAAATGCTTTTAGTCTCAATTCCTTGTTCACGGAAAACGACGAAGAAATACTCAACTTCAGTGGTGATATTACTAACTTAAATGGACTAGAAGTAGGCATTGCTGAGTTAAATACCCTAGAAGATTTATTTCAAGGCGAGTCTCCTGATTTTGAAACATGGGAACAAGAACAAATACCAGACACTACCATCAATCAATTAGGAACTGGTGATACTCAGGTTGAAGATAGTGATCACGATTTAGCTGAGTTACTGTCATTGGATAATAATATCAGCAGTGAAGAAATACAAAGTCCTGTCAATAATCTTGCAGAAGACTTTATACTATTCGACGAAACCTTTTTAGAAGAAAATTCAGAACTGCAAAATCAAACCATCACTGCTAAAACTCCACCAACTAGCGAACTGCCAACTACTGATATTGATTTCAATTTAGAATTATTCCTACCTGACATTACTGAAGACTTGACGGTTAGTTCTCCATCTGCACCTGAATATGATCTTAATAGCTTCTGGACAGAAATGGATTCAGAACCAGCACAGTTAAATGCTGCTGAATTAGAACAGGATGTGGCTAAGGAATTAGAAGAAAGTTTATTTGCCGGTTTTGGGCAAACTGTAGCTGATAGTCAGCATTCATCTAACCTCAACTTTTATTTAGAAGACTTTGATTTTACTGAAAACCAACAACAAGAGATAGGAGATTCCTGGTTGACATCAGGTGGAGATGATTTATTTGCTGATTTAGCAAATTCTCATTCCACTTCTCCCACAGCAGATAATGATCAGGTGTTATTGCCGGAAATTGATAGCTTCTCTCAACAACCAGCAGCAATGAATTTGATAGCAGAATTTACCGTTCCATCTGCTCAGACAAATGCTGATTTGGAATTGGATATAGAATTGGATATATTTGCTGGTTTTGATGACAATAGCAATGATGATGTATCACTTTCCTGGGAGAAGATCACAGTAATTCAGTCAATTGAAGATCACCAGGAAACCACAAAGACAACTATCAATGATTTCCATCTTATTGAGGAAAAACAGCCAGAGCTATTAGAGCAGGATGTAAGTGAAAATCTGGGGATAGACATTGATCTTTGCTTAGATATTGATTTACCAGAATTGGGTTTAGAACAAGAAGAAATCACAACAGATGTCTTTGATCAACCCCCTCTAACGCTACCTCTAACACTAGAAGCAGCAAATTCTCAACTATTAGAGTTAGAAAGTACAGCCACAAATACAGCGGAAAATGCAGTAGATGAACTGGCAGAATTAGAAGTATTCAATACTTCACAAAATGCAGTAGATGAACTGGCAGAATTAGAAACCACAGCCACAAATACTTCGGAAAATGCAGTAGATGAATTTGCAGAGTTAGAAGCATTACTCGATGAGGAAAAATTAGAAACACCCAATCCAGACTCCATTCCAGACGCGGATTTTGCGGCTTTAGAAGCATTACTGGGTACAGATATTGCTCCAGTAGCAGAGATACCACAAACGCCACCAAAACTGAGTCAACCTGTGGCTACAAAAGCTGAAAATATAGCTGCGTCTTCAGACATACCTGATGAATTTAAAGACTTGGAGGAATTACTTAAAGAAGTAGATCAAACAATCAACGCTACCGGAAGAAATGTAAAATCCAACACCAGCAAAGTGCCACGTCCGGCTACTCGTCGTGTTCGAGAAGAAAGTATGAAGATTCCAGTCAAGCAACTGGATGAAATGAGTAACTTAGTTGGGGAGTTGGTGGTTAATCGCAATACCTTAGAACAGGATCATGAGCGTCTGCGACAATCATTAGATAACTTATTGATTCAAATTCAACATCTTTCCGATGTGGGCGCAAGGATGCAAGAGTTATACGAGCGATCGCTCTTGGAAGCTTCACTATTGAAGAGTCGCAGAGCCAGAGAAAAAGGTGACAACAGTTCCAATGATCGGGGTTTTGCCTCGGAAGAAATGGACGAGTTTACCGAATTTCACTTACTTGCTCAAGAAACCATAGAATACATTGTGAGAGTTCGGGAGTCAGCCAGCGACATTGACTTTGTTACCGAAGAAACCGAGCGAGTAGCGCGACAGTTCCGTCAAGTCACCAGCCAACTACAAGAAGGAATCACCAAGGCGCGAATGGTGCCTTTTGCTCAAGCTGTTGAACGCTTGCGTCGAGGAGTGCGGGATAACGGCATCAAGTATGGCAAACAAGTAGAACTGATGACAGAAGGGGCAGATACATTAGTTGACAAGATGATTTTGGATCATCTGACAGACCCCCTCACCCATATGCTCAATAATGCGATCTCTCACGGTATTGAAACTCCAGAAGTTCGCACAGCTGCGGGTAAATCACCTGTGGGAACAATCAAGATCCGCGCTTTCCACCAAGGTAATCAAACTGTAATTGCTGTCAGTGATGACGGTGCCGGTATTGATCACGAAAAGGTAAAACAGAAGGCACTGCAAAAAGGTGTGATTACACCAGAAGAAGCAAAAATCATGTCTCGCCAAGAAGCTTATAAACTTTTGTTTCTGCCCAGTTTCAGCACCGCCGATGAAATTGATGATATTAAAGGCCGGGGCGTGGGTATGAACGTAGTTCAAAACGATATTCACGAAATTCGGGGAACTGTCACCACTGATTCGGTACTAGGCAAAGGAACTACCTTTACTATTCGCTTACCACTCACCCTGAGTATTTGTAAAGCTCTCTGCTGTATTTCCAACAAGTCAAGAATTGCCTTCCCAATGGATGGTGTGGAAGACACAATAGATATACCCGTTACAGATGTTCAGAAAGATGCTGACGGACAATCATTTATTTGGTGGCGGGAAACAGTCCTACCCTTCCGAACTTTACAGGAAATTTTGGTTTTCAATCGTCATATTGCTCGCGGTAATGTCTATAGCAACACGCGAGATGATGACACGATTTCTGTCGTCGTCCTGCGCTCAGGTAATACAATGGTCGCTCTCCAGATTGACCAAGTGTTAAGCGAACAGGAAATTGTAATTAAGCAATTTGAAGGACCTACACCTAAACCCAGTGGTGTTGCTGGTGCTACAGTTATCGGTGATGGTCGCATTATGCCTATTGCCGACGTTTTAGAAATTATTGACATCTTCCAAGGTAAGATGTCTAAACAAATTGGTGGTGGCTCTTGGCAACGGAAAACGGCTTCTCCTGTAGATAACGCTCCAGAGGTGAAGATTGATCCGACAGTGTTAATTGTCGATGACTCTATTACTGTCCGGGAATTACTGTCTCTCACTTTTACCAAAGCTGGTTATCGTGTTGAACAAGCCCGTGATGGTCAAGAAGCATGGGATAAGCTGCGTTCTGGTTTACCTTGCGATATCGTCTTCTGTGACATTGAAATGCCCCGCTGTGACGGTCTGGAACTGCTCTCCCGTATTCAAAAAGACGGTAGCCTTAATCACCTACCTATAGCTATGCTCACTTCCAGAGGTGCAGACAAACACAAACAAATGGCTGTTCAACTCGGTGCTAGTGGTTACTTTACTAAACCATATCTAGAAGAAGCACTATTAGAAGCCGCTTCTCGGATGCTCAAAGGTGAGAAGTTAGTAACGGCTTAGGTGGTGACTGGTGATTGGTGATTGGTGATTGGTGACTGGTGATTGGTGACTGGTGACTGGGACAAGATTTTAGATTTTAGATTGGAGATGAAATACAATCCAAAATCCAAAATCCAAAATTGTATCACCAATTCCCAATTCCCAATTCCCTGTTTCTTTCCTCAACAAAAAAACTTTCAAAATCAACTCTTAATTATGTCAAAATCTCAATCACCTCTTACCTATCCCACCATCAGTAAAAGCAGCCAAACAGATAATTATCACGGTACTATAGTTGCCGATCCTTACCGTTCCTTAGAAGACCCAGATGCAGAAATCACAACAGCTTGGGTGACAGCACAAAACAAAGTTACTTTTAGCTATTTAAACGAAATTCCAGCAAGAGAAACAATTAAACAACGTCTCACAAAATTGTGGGATTATGAAAAATATGGTATTCCCTTCAAAGAAGGTGAAAACTACTTTTATTTCAAAAATGATGGACTACAAAATCAAAGTGTTCTCTATACTCTCCCTAGTTTAGATGCAGAACCGAGAGTATTACTAGACCCTAATAAACTTTCTGAAGATGGAACAGTTGCCCTTTCTGGAATTGCTATTAGTGAAAATGGTAAACTTTTAGCTTACGGTTTATCTAGCTCTGGTTCAGATTGGCAAGAATGGAAAGTTAGAGATATTGCTACAGGTGAAGATTTACCAGATCATCTACAATGGATTAAATTTTCCAGTGCATCTTGGACACATGATCATCAAGGTTTTTTCTATAGTCGTTATGATCAACCTAATGAAAAAACTAAATTAGAAGATGTTAATTATTATCAAAAACTTTATTACCATAAACTTGGTACATCTCAATCAGAAGACATTTTAATTTATCATCGTCTTGATCAAAAAGAATGGGGTTTTAGTGGTGATGTAACAGAAGATGGCAAATATTTGATAATTTCTGTTTGGTTGGGAACTGATTCCAGAAAGTTGGTTTTTTACAAAGATTTGACTAAACCAAATTCTGAAGTAGTTGAATTAATCAATCAATTTGAGGCAAATTACAGCTTTATTGATCATGATGATGCTGTATTTTATTTTCGCACTGATTTAAACGCCCCTAGAGGTCGAGTTATTGCCATTGATACGAAAAATCCAGCTTCAGAAAATTGGAAAGAAATTATTACCCAATCCACAGAAAAATTAGATGATGTGGGCATTTTAAATAATCAATTTGTGGCTGATTATCTGCAAGATGCCTATAGCAAAATTAAAATCTTTGACTTACAAGGTAATTTTATCAGAGAAGTAGAATTACGGGGAATTGGTTCTGTTGGTGGTTTTAGTGGTAAACGGAAAGATGCGGAAACTTTTTATAGTTTTACCAGCTTTACCACACCAGGAACTATCTACCGCTATGATATGAAAACAGGTAAAAGTGAAATTTTCCGCCAGCCAAAGGTAGATTGTAATCCTGATGAGTATGAGATTAAACAGGTATTTTATCAAAGTAAAGACGGTACACAAATACCGATGTTTATTACCCATAAAAAGGGTATAGAATTAGATGGAAATAACCCCACTTATCTCTATGGATATGGTGGTTTTAATGTTTCACTAACACCTAATTTTTCTGTTAGTTTGTTGGTATGGATGGAAATGGGGGGAGTTTATGCAGTACCTAATTTGCGCGGTGGTGGTGAATATGGAGAAGAATGGCATCAAGCAGGAATGAAAGAGAAAAAACAAAATGTTTTTGATGATTTTATTGCTGCTGCGGAATGGTTAATTAGTAATAATTACACCCAACCCCAAAAATTAGCTATTGGTGGTGGTAGTAATGGCGGTTTGTTGGTGGGTGCTTGTATGACGCAACGCCCAGAATTATTTGCTGCTGCTTTACCCGCAGTTGGTGTGATGGATATGTTGCGTTTCCATCAATTTACCATTGGTTGGGCTTGGGTTGCTGAATATGGTTCTTCGGAAAATGCGGAGGAGTTTCAAACTTTATATGCTTATTCTCCGTTGCATAATTTAAAGCCTGGTACTGCTTATCCTGCTACTTTAATTACTACCGCAGATCATGATGATCGGGTTGTTCCTGCCCATAGTTTTAAGTTTGCGGCAACTTTGCAGGAATGTCATGTTGGGGATGTGCCGGTATTGATTAGAATTGAGACGAAAGCGGGACATGGTGCGGGTAAACCGACGGCGAAAATTATTGAGGAAGCGGCGGATAAGTGGGGGTTTTTGGTGAGGGTTTTGGGGTTTGAGGTTTAGGTTTTGGGTGGGGTGTTCCCACCTGACTAAGAAATTCAAAAATTTGGGGATGACAGATAGCTAAAACTATTCCCTATTCCCTATTCCCTGCCTCAACGGAAAAACTTTCTCAGCAAACCCTAATTATAACTCAACATCACCCAAAATATTCTAAAATAAAATTAAGATACAGTAACAACAATTGAGATGTAACTAACTATGCAGCTTGAAGACTACTTTAATTTTCTAGCTCCCGATGATATTAGACTCAAGGGTACAAGAGTGGGAATTGAAACCATTTTATTTGACTATCTTTTCCATGCAAAAAGTCCAGAAGAGATTGCTAAAACCTATACATCACTAACATTAGAACAGGTTTATGCGACAATTCTTTACTATTTGCATAATCAACAATCAGTAGATGAATATATAAAAGATTGGTTAGAATGGGGTGATAAAATGAGAGAAGAACAACGTCGCAATCCTAACCCTGTTGTGGAAAAATTACGTAAGTTAAAAGCTGAAAAAATGTTGTTGCAAAATCATGGTGCTTAATTATCTCATTGATGAAAATGTTAATCCAATTTATACCATTCAATTACGCCGTTTAAACCCTGATTTATTTATCCTAGCAGTGGGAGATTTGATAACATAGTTTTCCTTCGTGGTCCATTCTTCCGTAACTTCTGCGTAAGTCCTGGTTATTTAAGAATTGATTTTATTACCACAAAAAAATAAAAATGTTGGATTTTAGAAACAATACTTAATAATTTTCTCTCTAACATCAACCAATATCAAGAAACCGCAAAATTTCTCAAGAAAAAATAAAATTCCACCGATTCTAATTTCTAAGAACTACCATTAAAAAACAAAGAATAAAAATAGGTGTGTGCCATCATGACAACTAAAAAGCAGTTTAACAGCTTTGAAGAAATGCTCTCTGGTTCAGATGTACCAGTGTTAGTAGACTTTTACGCTGAATGGTGTGGTCCCTGTCAGATGATGGGTCCAATTTTAGAACAAGTTAATGTGCAATTGAAAGACCGTTTACGAATCGTTAAAATTGACACCGAAAAATACACTCAATTAGCTAGTCAATATCAAATTGCTGCTTTACCAACCTTGGTATTATTTAAGAATGGTCAACCAGTAGATAGAATTGAAGGTGTACTGCAAGCACCCCAATTAATTCAACATCTGCAAACACTGGTTTAATTTGGTGATTGGTAATTGGTAATTGGTAATTGGGGAAGAAGGGAACAGGGAACAGAAGGCAAAAGGCAAGAGTTTATTCTTCCCAGTCACCAGTCACCAATACCCAGTCACCAGTCACCAGTTTTTAAGAACGTCTTGCATTTAAGCAACACCATTCTTTGCGTTTCCACAGGGTAGCCACAACCCAACCATTTTGTTCTAAAACATCAGCAACAGCTTTAGATTGTTCTAATAAAATACCACTAAAAATACCCCAGGTACTAGGTTTAGTAATAGCAGCCATTTCGGGAATTAACTCAATAATTACATCAGCCAAAATATTACAAACAATACCATCAACTGGTTGATCAATTATTTTTGTCAAAACGTCTACACTACCCCAGGCTGGAATCAAGCGTTCTGAATTAATATCATTAAGGGTGCGATTGCTCAAAGTTGATTTTACCGCCAAGGGATCATTATCAACTGCATAAACTTTTTTTGCTCCCAGGAGTATAGCACCTACAGAAAGGATACCCGAACCGCAGCCAATATCAGCAATTACTAGGGAATCTTTTTTATGCTCTGTAGCCATGAAAGAATCAGGAACTTCACTGAGGCGCATTTCTAGAGATTCTAGACAAAGTTGAGTTGTGGCGTGATTACCCGTACCAAAAGCTACACCAGGATCAAGACGAATCACCAATCGTTCTGCTGATGCAGGTAATGGTAGCCATGCGGGGTTGATCAAGAAGCGATCGCCAATATCTTGAGGTTGCCAATACTGCTTCCAACTGCTGGACCAGTCTTCCTCATCAATCAAATTCCAGTGTAACAGCGGAGAAGGCAAACCGATACATAAAGCATCTTGACGCAACCATAAAGATAACGCCGATAAATCTAATAATTGTGCTTGAAAGCTAGGCAAATAAGCTTTTAACAGCGATGAATTTCCTTTACTTTCAACGGCAGTACCACGACAGCCAAAAGTTTCCAGTCGCCAAAAGATAGAATCTTCCAGGTCTGGTTCACATAAAATTTTCAGTTCCCACCAAGTGTTTGCCATAAAATTTTAGATTTTAGATTTTAGATTTTAGATTAATCATGGGAACTATTCACAGGGAATCAAGAGGCTAGAGGCTAGAGGCTAGAGGCAAATTTCTTCTGACTCCTGACTCCTGTACGGGCGAAGCATTCGGGCGACCAATTATCAATTTTATGAAAAGGTTATTTTCCTGTAAGGGCGAAGCATTCGGGCGATAAATTATCAATTTTATGAAAAGGTTATTTTCCGAATGCTTCGCCCCTACTTCGCCCCTACGACTCCTGACTCCTTGATTAAAGTGTTACTGTATAAGCATCCCGAATCCCAGATACTTGTTTAATTTCCTCCAAGATGCCATCTGGTAATGGATCATCAATACTCAAAGCCATTACCGCATCACCACGGACAATTTTCCGTCCTACCTGCATACTGGCAATGTTAACGTTAAAACTTCCCAGTAAAGAACCGAGTTTACCGATAATTCCTGGCATATCCCGGTGTAAGGTGAACAGCATATATTTGCTAGGTGGCACATTAATGGGGAAACCATCCACATCAGTTAAGTGAATTTCCTTATCACCTAACAAAGCACCTGTAACAGAATGAGTACCCAAAGTACCAGTAGCTTCCAAATGTAGCGAACCTGCATAGTCTCTTGCTGAAGCATCCCTGGTTTCAATTACCCGAATACCTCTTTCTTTAGCTTCTATGCTGGCATTGACATAATTTACTCGTTCCCGCAATGCCTGGTAAAGTAGACCTTTGAGCGCCGCTACTACTAAAGGCTGACTCTTATTAGTAGCCAGATCCCCTTGTAGTTTAACATTCAGTGTTTCCACCCTGCCACCTGCCAGTTGTCCAACCAAGTTACCCAAGGTTTCCGCCAACTGCATATAAGGTTTGAGTTCTTCCAGGATATCGGGTCCGAGTCCAGGAATATTTACCGCAGAACGGGCTGGTAGTCCTAACAACACATCGCGGATTTGTTCTGCCACGTCTATGGCTACGTTTACTTGGGCTTCGGCGGTAGATGCACCTAAATGGGGTGTGAGAATTATATCTTTACCCAGCGATCGCAACTCAGATTCTCCCAAAGGTTCAGAGTCGAATACATCTAAAGCTGCACCTGCAATTTTACCTTCTTTAATCGCCGCTGCCAATGCTGCCTCATCAATAATTCCCCCCCTAGCACAGTTAATAATTCTGGTGGTGGGTTTCATCTTCGCCAAAGTTTTAGCATTGATTAAATTGGCAGTTTCTGGAGTTTTGGGAATGTGTAAAGTGATATAGTCTGCTTGTTGGAATAATAAATCTAAATCTACCAACTGACAACCAATTTGTTCTGCCCGTTCTGTAGAAATAAAGGGATCATAAGCTAATAACTTCATCCCCATTGCTTTAGCTACATGAGCAACATGAGAACCAATTTTCCCTAACCCCACAATACCCAGGGTTTTCTTATAGACTTCCGCACCAACAAAAGTTTTTCTGTCCCATTCTCCCCTTTTTACAGAAGCATTAGCATCGGGGATATGACGAGATAAAGATAACATCATTGCTAATGCGTGTTCTGCTGCGGCAATGGTATTTCCTTCTGGGGAATTAACAACTACAATACCTTTGCGAGTAGCAGCAGGAACATCCACATTATCCACACCCACACCAGCACGGCCAATAATTTTTAATTGAGTACTGGCTTCAATAATTTCTTGAGTGACGCGAGTACCTGAACGAATCATCAGCGCGTCATACTCACCAATAATTTCTATCAGTTCTGCTGGTTTTAAATTTGTTTTGACATCAACCGTAGCAACTTGGGAAAGAATGTCAATACCAGCTTGGTCAATGGGATCAGAAACAAGAACCTTAGACATGATTACTTCATTTACAATTATAGGTTTTCCGCAAGCATTTAGCTATTAGCGGTCAGCAGTCAAGTTTTTAACAGTTACGTCCAAAATCATATATTTGATAATCTACTGTTTGATAAAACATTCTGACTCCGGTTGGTGAGCGAAGTCGAACCACTGACTCCTGACTGCTTACGAATTTGCTGTACAAGATTTTTAAGTTTAGTCCTTATCCGCAACAATTCAGCAAAAATTATGGGTTTTTATAAAAAACTAGCAGCCTTACGTACTCTATAGTAATGGAATTACTCAGATGTACTTAAATGACAAATTTCATATAATAGTTGTGAGTGTTGGGGAAAGTAGTGATGTTAAATTTAAACCTGCCCAGGTACTTACCCTCTGCTGAAGAACTACCCGACTCGGATGAAACGCCTGTGGATAACGAACTGCAAGAATTAATACCGGGATTGCTGAAATCGACACTGCTCATACTTTGGGCAGAACGCATGGACTGGTTTTTTGGGGTAGATATGGGGATTTATTATCACCCAGATGAACTACCCATAGTGCCAGATGGCTTTTTGAGTTTGGGTGTAGAACGTTGTTATGATGAAGAACTACGCCCTAGTTATGTATTGTGGGATGAAAACGTTGTCCCGATTTTGGTGCTGGAAGTAGTTTCCCCAAATTACCGTAAAGAGTATACCATTAAACTGGATGAATATGCCGCCTTGGGTGTGCTTTACTATGTGATTTATTCTTCCCGTCGTCGTCGCAAACCTCGTTTAGAAGTTCACAAGCTAGTGAAAGGTAGGTATGAATTACTGGAAGGAAACCCCGTTTGGCTACCAAAAATTGAGTTAGGTATTGGTTGTGAACGCGGAAATTACGGTGGGGTAATCCGGGAATGGCTTTATTGGTATGATCAAGACGGCAAGCGGTATCTTACCCCAGAGGAACAGATTAAGGAAGCACAAAAACGCGCTCAATTGGCAGAAGAGCGATCGCAACAACTAGCAGCAAAATTACACTCCTTGGGTGTAGATGTTGAGTAGGTGATTGGTGACTGGTGACTGGTGACTGGTGACAGTGAAGAAAGCAGGGGAAGTGGGGCAAGTAGGGGAAGTAGGGGGAGCCGGGGAGGTTAATAACTCAATGCCCAATTCCCAATGCCCAATGCCCAATAACTAATTAGGAAATTGACCACCGCGCACTTCTAGGGCATAACTTTGTACAGCGTTGGTAATTTGTTCTCGTAAGTTTGTATAAACTTTAGCAAATGGTGGCTGTTTTTCTGAAAGTCCAAGAATGTCAGAAGTCACCAACACCTGCCCATCACAATCAACACCCGCACCGATGCCGATGGTAGGAATACGTACTTTTTGAGTAATTTCTAATGCTAAATTTGCGGGGATATGTTCTAATACTATCGAGAATACACCAGCTTGTTCAAGAGCGATCGCCTCATTTAAAATGCGCTCTCCTGCGGTCTGAGTTTTACCCTGTTGTCGCAAACCGAGTTGATGTACTGATTGCGGTGTTAAACCCACATGACCCATGACAGGAATACCAGCTTGTACCAACCGGGCTACAGTTTCAACCATTGCCGGATAGCCACCTTCTAATTTTACCGCCTGTGCGCCAGTTTCTTTCAGTATTCTGCCAGCAGAGTGCATCGCTTGGGAAACACTTTCTTGATAAGTTAAGAATGGTAAATCTACCACCACCAAAGCCCGTTTTACAGCACGACGCACAGCTTTAGCATGGTGGATCATTTCTTCTAACGTAACTGGCAGAGTGGTTTCATATCCCAGCATAACTGCCAGAGAATCACCCACCAAGATTAAATCTACACCAGTTGCATCTAACATTTGGGCGATCGCATAATCCCAAGCAGTCAAAGCGACAATTGCCCGTCCTTGCTGTTTCCATTGTATTAATTGCTGGGTAGTAATTGGCATAATCAGAAGTTCAGGAGTTCAAGGAGTTCATTCAGGAGGCAGGAGGCAGGGGGCAGGAGGTAGCTCACAGGGGTAGGTTTTTAATATTATCTGTTGAGGCAGGACCTGGAAGACAAGGAGGGAAAGTAGACAAGGAAGATTTTATACAAAAAATGGTCTGTTTAGCCTCAGTTTTTGTTACCAATTGTACATTCTTGTTACGTATTTCCTCCCTTGTCACCTTGTCTGCCTTGTCCTCCAAGTCTTGCCCTCACGACAATGTAAAATACCTACCCTTGTGAGGGTTAACCCAGTCCCCAGTCCCCAGTCACCAGTCACCAGTTCCCAATCACCAATCACCAATCACCACTCCCTACTTCACACTCCGCCCAAAACCAAAATGAGGCCGTGCTTTTTCCATTGTTGATCTCAAAGCGAAAATACGTTTTCCTAAACCAAATATTCCTGAAAAAAGCTATAATATTCAAGATATTATAAAAATCGTTGAATGGATATTGTCTGATGGAAACTTGCCCACAGATGAGGAAATTCTGAAAGAAACACGGTCTGAATTAGGATTTAAACGTTCAGGCAAAAAAATAGATGATATTATTAGGGACGCAATTAAGATAGTAAATAATAAACTGTAATTTATTGTATATCTTAATTGTTTGTTAAAACATCACAAATATGAACCCCAAGATCATCAAATAACTGAGTACAGTTAAATGCTTTCAATATAAAAGTTGAATATTATACTCAATAAATACATTGTATCTGTTTGTCAGCAGTGCAGTTTAGATGACTTGTAATACACTGATATGTACACAGTTGTAAAGCAATCTTAACAAAAAGTTAAAATTTTCCTTATATAAGAAATTCAAATATAAAAGTTAAAAACTTTCAAAGAATAACTTATCCAAATCTTGATATATTGTGAGACAAGTTACAAATTGCGTCGTGTGCAATTTTTTATCCTGCGCTCACCCTTGAGCTAAACCACAGTTAACAAAGTTTCCTCCATATCTTTTTCTCATGTCAGGGCAAGATATCAGGAAAGGAAAAACGGGAATAAAAGCTACATAGCCTAAAAA
Source organism: Sphaerospermopsis torques-reginae ITEP-024 (assembly GCF_019598945.1). NCBI lineage: Bacteria > Bacillati > Cyanobacteriota > Cyanophyceae > Nostocales > Aphanizomenonaceae > Sphaerospermopsis > Sphaerospermopsis torques-reginae. The sequence continues at coordinate 2,504,176 of NZ_CP080598.1, forward strand.
CCCGCATTGTTCCGATTTTGAGGGGATAACTTCCAAGAATGCCTGTAAAGTTCCGAAGTTTCCCTAAAACTAATCAGGTTTAGTAGGGTTAGCATAAGAGATAGAAAATACTTTGTGTGCGGGTAAAAGAAAATTAAAAGCGTGTCACAGTACGCCTACATATAAAAGAGGATGTCCGGTAAATTACCACCGCCGCCAGCTTTTTGTAGCACTAATAACGCTATAACCGCCCACGTCCGTCTTTTTTATATAAGTTTTTCTTATAACTCTCATGAGAAAACAAGAAAGAAAAAGGGCGATAAGAAGTTGCACATAACGTGATTTGATAGTAATAAAGAGTGACTTCTTGGAAGGAAAATATGTCTTACGCGCAAACTTCGACTCAGAGCAAATCTGGGTATCAAGCTGGGGTTAAAGATTACAGACTTACTTATTACACACCTGATTACACACCTAAAGATACAGACCTTTTAGCAGCATTTCGGATGACCCCCCAACCCGGAGTTCCTCCTGAAGAAGCTGGTGCGGCTGTAGCGGCTGAGTCCTCCACTGGTACTTGGACAACAGTATGGACAGACTTGTTAACCGACCTAGATCGTTACAAAGGTCGTTGTTATGATATCGAACCAGTTCCTGGTGAAGATAACCAATATATTGCTTACGTAGCTTATCCTTTAGACTTATTTGAAGAAGGTTCTGTAACCAATATGTTGACCTCTATTGTAGGTAACGTATTTGGTTTCAAAGCTTTACGTGCATTGCGTTTGGAAGACTTACGCATTCCCGTAGCTTACCTGAAGACATTCCAAGGACCTCCACACGGTATTCAAGTTGAGCGCGACAAATTGAACAAGTATGGTCGTCCTTTGTTGGGTTGTACAATTAAGCCCAAATTAGGTCTATCTGCTAAGAACTACGGACGTGCAGTATACGAATGTTTGCGTGGTGGTTTGGACTTCACCAAAGACGACGAAAACATCAACTCTGCTCCTTTCCAAAGATGGCGCGATCGCTTCTTGTTTGTAGCAGAAGCTATCAAAAAAGCACAAGCAGAAACCGGCGAAATCAAAGGTCACTACTTAAACGTAACCGCGCCTACCTGCGAAGAAATGTTGAAGCGTGCTGAGTTCGCTAAAGAGCTCGAAATGCCCATCATCATGCACGACTACCTGACCGCAGGTTTCACCGCTAACACAACCTTGGCTCGTTGGTGTCGTGATAACGGTCTGTTGTTGCACATCCACCGCGCGATGCACGCTGTAATTGACCGTCAAAAGAACCACGGTATCCACTTCCGTGTATTGGCTAAAACCTTACGTATGTCCGGTGGTGACCACATCCACACTGGTACTGTTGTGGGTAAATTGGAAGGTGAACGCGGTATCACAATGGGCTTCGTTGACTTGCTACGTGAAAACTATGTTGAGCAAGACAAGTCTCGCGGTATCTACTTTACCCAAGATTGGGCTTCCATGCCTGGTGTAATGGCAGTTGCTTCCGGTGGTATCCACGTATGGCATATGCCCGCATTGGTAGAAATCTTTGGTGATGACTCCGTACTACAATTTGGTGGTGGTACATTAGGACACCCCTGGGGTAACGCTCCTGGTGCAACCGCTAACCGCGTAGCACTAGAAGCTTGTATCCAAGCTCGTAACGAAGGACGCAACTTGGCTCGTGAAGGTAACGACATTATCCGCGAAGCTGCTAAGTGGTCTCCTGAGTTGGCCGTTGCTTGCGAACTGTGGAAAGAAATCAAGTTCGAGTTTGAAGCAATGGATACCGTCTGATGATTTAGGATTTGCGATTTTGGACTATTAGAGCAATTTAAAATCCAAAATCCAAAATCTAAAATCTATGGGGCTGGGTCAAGCATGAATCTCAAGCAAATTGCAAAAGACACAGCCAAAACTCTCCAAAGTTATCTGACTTATCAGGCACTTATGACTGTTTTGGCGCAGCTAGGCGAAACTAATCCTCCTCTAGCACATTGGTTGCAAAACTTTTCTGCCAGGAAAATTCAAGACGGAGAAGCGTACATAGAGGAACTGTTTTTAGTAAAGTCAGATTTGGCTTTGCGGATAATGACTGTCCGGGAACACATAGCGGAGGAAGTAACCGATTTCTTACCGGAAATGGTGCGTACTGGCATTCAGGAAGCCAATATGAAACAGCGTCGCCAGCATCTCGAACGCATCACGCAACTAGATTTATCAAGTCCCACCCCAAAAACAGAACAGCAGAAAATCTCAGATCCTGATTTAGATAATTTATCTGATTAGGATAGGCGTAAGTGCCAAAAACCAAATAGTAAAAAATAGCCACTTAACTAACAACAGCTATGCAAACTTTACCAAAAGAGCGTCGTTACGAAACCCTTTCCTATCTTCCTCCTCTGTCTGACGCGCAAATTGAAAAGCAAGTTCAGTACATTTTAAGTCAAGGTTATATCCCAGCAGTTGAGTTTAACGAAACTTCTGAACCTACCGAACTTTTCTGGACAATGTGGAAGTTACCTTTGTTTGGTGCTAAAACCACCCGTGAAGTATTGAGCGAAGTTCAAGCTTGTCGCGGTCTATATAGCAACTGTTACATCCGTGTTGTAGGTTTTGACAACATCAAACAGTGCCAAGTTTTAAGCTTCATTGTTCACAAACCCAGCAGATACTAAAATCTGATTCGGTTTAATGTTTCAATAATTTATACATACCCTGGGGAGAGGTAGAGTTTTCTATCTCTCTTTTTTTGTATCGCTCACACAGTTGTGAACACAGATGCAATGATCAGTTGTATTAAAAGTTCCTGTTGACTTTTACCAACTTTAATGGTAAATTGTCAATTAATTTTGGGTAAGTAAAGTACACACCCAAAATTTTTGAATAATTGATTTTTTAGAAATTAATCAAGACTAAAAATTTACTATTTTAGTCAGTGGCAATGATCACATCATGCGAATTTGCTTGCTAAGTACAAATTTTTCTGCTAAATTTTATTGAGAGATTTATTGTATATTTGTATATACAGCAGTTTTCGGTATTCTGAGGTGCAGATGTTAATGATAAAACCCTTGTGGAACAGGCATCCTGCCTGTTAACCTTGTACCTCATTTACCTCGAAACTGCTGTATTTATGTAAATTTTCTGAAAAAACTTAAAAACTCAACGGGTTCTCAAACCTTTTCTGCATCTAGATTTGCCAATATTAACAAAACTTCATAAAGTTTTGTAGTTCAATTTATAAAGAAAATATGTGGAAAATTAGATGAGAGCAAATATCAACTATATAAACATTCATAAGGGAGTGAACGGTTGTCAGATAGGAATATCTCAAAATTTGACGTAATTTAAGATTCTGATTATTAAGAATAATAGAGATTACGTCAGTATCTTGTTCTTTTCAAAAAGGACGAAATTATATGACTAAATCACATCTTTCCCCAGATGATTTGCCTACCTATAAAACTACGCAAATCAGCGAATTATTAATGAGTCAACTGGAAGAAGTTACTAAAAAACGCTTTTTCCTAGCGTGTGAAAATACTGTACGCATTGTCTTATCTAGTTGTCATTGGTATTTTAAAGTTAATGGTGGTATTTTAATGTTAATTATGGTTTGTCATGATATCGAAAGCTACCAAAATATCATGATTAATGTTCCCTATTTAGCAGATAAGTTAAAGCGTTTTGCTAATAAAGCCAAAATTAGTATTAGTTCACCAGTCAATAATGGTATTCCTTGGGTAATAAGTGTAGATCAACCTTGGCCTGGAGAGGATCTCAATAATTCTTAAATAGGTGACTGGGGACTGGGTATACAATTTTGGATTTTGGATTTTGGATTTTGGATTGTATTTCATGAATCCAATCTAAAATCTAAAATCTAAAATCTAAAATCTAAAATTCTGCTGACTCCTGACTCCTCTAAACATCCATTTCCGCTAACTCTAACCAGCGTTCTGTGGCCACATCTATAGCTTGCTTGAGTGTTTCTACCTGTTCATATAACTTTTGTACTTGGCTATAATTTCCCGGCGGCACATTTGCTAACGCTTTTTCTGTCTCTGCTTTTTCTGTTTCTAATTGGGCAATTTTACCTTCTAACTGCTCAAATTCTCGTTTTTCCCAGTTAGACAAACGCCGACGTTTTTTAGTTTCTGTTTCTGGAGTTGGTGTTTTTTCCTCGGTGGTATTTTTCGCCTTTTCTTTACTATTAACTGCTTCCTGTTGTGCAGTTTCTTCGGCTTTTTTGTAATCTAAATAAACTGAATAATTCCCTGGATACTGTCGTAAATTCCCACCTTCTTCTAGTGCAAAAATAGTATCTACAGTGCGATCTAAAAAATACCGATCATGGGAAACTACAATTACACAGCCAGCAAAATCTTCTAAATATTCTTCCAAAACTGCTAACGTTTGCACATCCAAATCATTAGTCGGTTCATCTAAAATTAAAACATTGGGCGCGCTAATCAGCAATCGTAACAGAAATAAACGCCGTTTTTCTCCCCCAGAAAGTTTGTAAATGGGTGCATATTGCTGATTTCCAGGAAATAAAAACCTCTCTAACATTTGGGAAGCAGTAATTTTTGTGCCGTCAGCAATTTTGATAAATTCTCCTTCTTCCTTAACGTAATCAATTACGCGCTGATCTTCATTTACTGCTGATAGTAATTCTTCAGAATGTTGATCAAAATAAGCAATATGTATTGTACTACCAATTTCTACAGTACCGCTATCTGGGGGAATGCGTCCGGTGATAATATTCATTAAAGTTGATTTACCAGCACCGTTACCACCAATAATCCCGATTCTATCTTCGGGACTAAATTCATAAGTAAAATCATTAATTAAGGTTCTATCATTGTAAGCTTTAGTAATGTTATTGAGTTCAATAACTTTTTTACCAATACGTCTGCTAACTGTAGAAATATCAACCTTACCCTGAGCTTGTTTAAACTCAGTTTCGCGCATTGCTTGAATACGTTGAATCCGGGCTTTTTGTTTGGTACTTCTGGCTTTTGGTCCTCTCTTTAACCATTCTAATTCTCGTCGTAATACACCTTGATGTTTACGTTGACTACTGACAGCAGATTCTTCTGTTAAAGCTTTCTTTTCTAAATAATAGGAATAATTACCGGAATAGGTGTAAATATCACCTCTATCAATTTCGATAATTCTATTAGTAACTTTATCCAAAAAATAGCGGTCGTGAGTAATGAGAAATAATGCACCACGAAAGCGATTTAAATAACTTTGTAACCATTCCACAGATAAAGCATCCAGATGGTTTGTAGGTTCATCCATCAATAATACATCTGGTTCAGCTAACAAAGCTGTTGCTAGTGCTATCCGCTTTCTATAACCTCCTGATAATGTGCCAACTTTCACATCAAAGTCAGCAATTCCTAATTTTGTGAGAATGATTTTAGCATTTGTTTCTAATTCCCATGCACCAGTAATGTCCATTTGGTGCATAACATGAGATAAGCGAGACATTAATCCAGAATCTTCTGGATAATGAGCTAATTTATCCGTTAGTTCTTCATATTCCCGGACTAAATTTGTATGCTCACCACTATCAGCAAATATCTGTTCTAAAACTGTGTGATTTTCATCTAAGTCTGGTTGTTGAGGTAAGTAAATAATTTTAGCACCAGAGTTAGTTAAAATTTGTCCGCCATCAATTGATTCTAGTCCGGCTATCATTTTTAATAAAGTTGATTTGCCAGAACCGTTAGTACCAATTAAACCAACTTTATCAGTAGCATCAATGCTAAATGTGGCATCTTTTAATATTTCTTTGATACCAAAATCTTTTTTAACTGATTGTAATGTAATAAGGGTCATAAAATTTGGTAATTGGTAATTGGTAATTGGTAATTAGTGATTGGTAATTGGTAATTGGTAATGGGTAATTGGTTACTATTACCCCTCTTCCCTGTCACCTGTCACCTGTCACCTGTCACCTATCCAACAAATAAATCAAGGGGTAAATGTCCATACATTTCATTTATTCCACCTTCATAATAGGATTGACAAGAAACTAATACACCGCGATGATGTCCGGCGTAGGAATCTAAATAACACAGTCCATTTTTACCGTTTAATTTGATATAAACTGGACCTTCTGGATGAGGTAAATTATCTGGTGCTTGATAACCGAAAGCGTGAGAATAGGTTTTCATGGCTAAAATTCCCTCTTCCGCTGTATCGGCACAAATGCCTAAAATTTGATAGTCAGACTGCTTAATAAGCAAAATTATTGCTTCACGGGTTAAGGCTTTTTCTAATGGTTTGAGGACGGGTGCTATATCTAAGCAGTTAAATTTGTTGAGGATTTTTTTAGCTTCAGAAATGGTGAGGTTGGTGCGATTAGAAGTTGACATATAGCAATTGGATGTGTGAATTTACTTGGCTAGACAGGAAAAAGGTAAAAGGTAATAGAATTATAGAAGATTAAGGTATATTTCGTGAATTGAAAAATCAAATCTTCATCCTCTATATTTTATAGATGTAAGTAAGCATTCAGCAGTCAGTAATCAGTAATCAGCTTTTGTTTCTAGTGAGGCTGAGTTAATAAAAATGATGCTCCAGTTTTGTTAAATTACACCAGTGTTAATGATATCAATTTACAGCCTCTTATTAATGCTTTTCTTCTTTTTTACTCACTCCTGACTCCTGACTCAAGAGGGCAACCACAGGGGGTTGCCCCTACGACTGATTCCTTGTATTTTTGATACAAATCAAGATTGATTTGAGATTTTACCCAAGTTAAAAATAAAGGGAATACTACCTTGGGAATTTTCACCCATAACAAGCACATTTGGCATTTGTGCGCCTCCTGTTTTCCAAGCTTCAATTGCTTCTTTTTGTAAAACCAATTGCCCTCCTTGAGCTTTGAGAGTTTCTGCTAACAGTCTTTGAGCTTCGGCTTTACCTTTAGCGCGGTTAATTTCGGCTTGGGCTTCTTGTTCGGCTTCTCTTGCTATATAGACGGCTCTTTGCGCTCGCTGTTCCGCAATTTGTTTTTCCTCAACTGCTCGCGCAAATTCTGGAGAAAAGGTTAAGTCAACTACGCTCGTATCTAATACGATTATCCCATATTTATCTAAGCGATCGCCTAATGCTGTATCAAAATCTTCTTTTAATTCACTTCTTTTGGTAATTGCTTCTTCTACTGTACGTTTTGCTGCTGCTATTTTAAATGCTTCCTGGGTTTGGGGCGCAATAATTTTAGAAACTATATTTTCTAGTGTACCTTGTTTTCTTCTTACTTCCACTACTTGCATCGGATCAAGACGAAAATTAATGGCAAATCTCGCAGTTAAATTTTGCAAATCTTTGGTAGAACTTTCTGCGGGAACTTCAAATTTCTGCACCGTTAAATCATACACATCTATCACTGAGATAAATGGTGGTTTAAGGTGAATACCTTCTGTTAAAGCTCCGTCTCTAGCTTTTCCCAAGATGCTGATCACTCCCGCTTGTCCAGGATTAATAATTACAAAGGAATTTAACCCCAAAATTACTAATATTGCTGCTATTATTCCTATAATTGAAGTTTGTAAATTTCCAAGTTGTTGATTTTTCAAGGTTATATCTCCTTTTATATCTGATTTTTGAGTAAAATAACACAAATTAAGTTAATTAAAACTAATATTTGCCCACTATTTAGATTTTTAATGTCAATCTGCCTGAAAATAACCGACCAATAACTATTTTTAATTAGGTTTCTGAAAATACACTGCTAGTAATATAATTCTACTCTTGCTCAGGAAGCAGGATTTATTACCTGATTTATGGTAATATTGGCTGCACGCGATTTTAAAAGGCTGTGGCTACAGGAATCAAATCTTACAAAGCATCAAGAAGGCGTAGGCATTCTGTACATCCTCTGCAACGTCTGTTTGACTATGGACATAAATATCAACGACAAATTTGGTTAGCTACTGGTGCTTCTGTCCTCAATAAAGTTTTTGACTTAGCACCACCGGCTTTAATTGGTATTGCGGTGGATGTGGTTGTCAAACAACAAGATTCTATCATTGCTGGGTTAGGTATTAAAAATATTTCTGGCCAGTTTGCTATTTTATCTTTTCTCACGGTCGTTACTTGGATCTTAGAGTCATTTTTTGAGTATCGCTATAAGTTACTTTGGCGCAACTTGGGGCAGAATATTCAGCATAATTTACGTCTAGATGCTTATAAACACCTACAAGAATTAGAATTAGCTTATTTTGAAGAACGCAGTACGGGTGGTTTAATGTCTATCCTCAATGATGATGTTAACCAACTAGAACGTTTTTTGGATGTGGGCGCAAATGATATTATCCAAGTGATTACAACTATTGTAATTATTAGCAGCACATTTTTTATTTTAGCGCCTGGTGTGGCATGGATGGCAATTTTACCTATGCCCTTTATTCTAGCGGGTTCGATAGCTTTTCAGAAATTACTTGCTCCCCGCTATGCTAATGTACGGGAAAAGGTAGGTTTACTTAATGGCAGATTATCTAATAATCTGAGTGGGATTACTACTATCAAAAGTTTTACATCCGAAGATTATGAAGCAGCACGGATAGAATCGGAAAGTAATGCTTATCGGGTTAGTAATGCCCAAGCAATTGCTTTTTCTGCGGCTTATATTCCCATTATTAGAATGTTTATTTTAGCAGCATTCACAATATTATTAATTTTCGGGGGAATGCAAGTCATAGCAGGTAATCTAGCCGTTGGTGCTTATAGTTCTTTAGTGTTTTTAGTGCAATTGTTATTGTGGCCTTTAACCAGGTTAGGAGATACTTTTGATTTATATCAAAGGGCAATGGCTTCTACTAATCGAGTCATGGATTTGTTAGATACTACCATTGAAATTCATACAGGAAATATTAATTTACCTGTGGAATTGGTGCGGGGTGCAGTAGAATTTAAAAATGTGACTTTTGCTTATAAAGATAGACCACCAGTCATTAAAAATTTATCTTTAGAAATTCCAGCAGGAAATACCATTGCTGTTGTGGGTTCAACAGGTTCAGGAAAAAGCACATTAGTTAAACTTTTGCTGAGATTTTATGAAGCCCAACATGGTAAAATTACTCTTGATGGTGTGAATTTACAAAGTTTAAATTTACGAGATTTACGCCGTTGTATTGGTTTGGTTAGTCAGGATGTGTTTCTGTTTCATGGTACTGTAGCGGAAAATATTGCTTATGGCACATTTGACGCTTCCCAGGATGATATTATCATGGCGGCGAAAGTAGCAGAAGCCGATGATTTTATTATGCGTTTGCCCCAAGGTTATGAGACAATTGTGGGAGAAAGGGGGCAAAAGTTATCTGGTGGACAGAAACAACGAATAGCTATAGCTCGTGCAGTTTTGAAAAATCCACCCATTTTGATCTTGGATGAAGCAACATCAGCAGTGGATAATGAAACAGAAGCGGCTATTCAGCGTTCTTTAGAAAGGATAACAGTAAATCGGACAACAATTGCGATCGCTCACCGTCTCTCTACCATCCGCAACGCTGATTGTATTTATGTCATGGAACATGGACAATTAGTAGAATCAGGAACTCATCAACAACTGTTAGAGAAAGATGGCGTTTACACCAATCTCTGGCGTGTACAATCCGGGTTAAGATAGGTGACAGTTGACAGGTGACAGGTGACAGTGAATAAGCAGGGGAGCAGGGAGCAGGGAGCAGGGGGAGGTTAATTTACCAATTACCCATTATGAATTATGAATTACCAATCACCAATTACCAATTACCCATTACCAATCAATTATGTTTAGCAGTGCAAAACCAGAAACAGGGGATACTAAATGGCGGAGACAATTAGATAAATTTGTCAAAGAAAATCAGCAAGAATTAGCTGCTTTATTTTGGGGATTGTGGTTAGAAAATGGCGATATTCAAGGAACTATTGGTATTGATCTAAAACCCCAGCCGCATTTTGTTTATTGTCCTAAAGAAGCGGTAGAAAAATTAAATGAGCGAGTGGAAAACCGACTACAGGAACTTCTAGGAATTATTGATAATAATAAACCGGAAACAGAAGTTTTGATGATTGGGATCGGTAAAGGAGAAATTAAATTAATTCAATTTGCTCCCGAACCAACTCCACAAAAGTGTTTTGAACAAGTTGGTAAAGATGTGGATAGTTTATTAGACGTATTGGAACAAAAGATGTGTGAACAGTTAGTAATTTAAGATAACGTAAGTATTCAGCGTTTTCTTAACTTACACAAGTTTCAATAAAAGCAAATTACAGCCTAAATTTGATATTCTTCAGCTACTTGCTGACTCCTGACTCCTGACTCCTGACTCCTGAATAAATAATACAATAATCAAATAGGAGAAAATAATGCCTAGAAAACGTCTGACTGAATTATTACAAGAAGAAGCTCAAAAATTTACCCCATCTCCCGATGAAACTGCGATTGAAGTTACAGCAGAAAAAGTATTAGAAACAGAAGAAACAGCAGAAACCCAAGAAACCGAAATTGCTATATCTGAAGTCACCACGGTTAAAACACCCTTGGAAACTACCACTAAACGCGCAAATCCTACTAAAGCAGAATTAGAAATTACCATCAAGAACTTACAGGAATCTTTGGAAAAATACCAAAATCAAGAAACTACGCTAAAACAAGAAATCACTGAATTAAAAACCGCATTATCTGAACATAAATCTTTATCAGAAAAATTAGGTAAAGAACTTTATGAAACTAAAAAAACAGCATTAAAATTAGCTGAATCTAATTCTCAACTCATAGAAGAAAATAATGAACTCAAAAAACAAGCGGTGAAAGAACCTGTGAAAGAACCTGTAAAAGAAACAGTAAAAGAACCTGTAAAAGAAATCGTCAAACAACCTAGAAAAGAAAATGGTAAATCTTTAGCTGTTAATCCCAGAAAATCCTACAAACCACCGGAAATTGTTGTAGAAAAATCTAAACCAGATACAAAGAAAGATGATTTTGCTAATAATACTTGGTTGTATGATTAGAATTTAAGCTCCACATCCTACCGCCGTTAGCAAGGATTCAGAATACTTTACCCCAAAGAAAATATTTTTAGCTGCTTCTAATTCTTTCTCCTGACTCCTGACTCCTGACTCCTGACTCCTTACCTAAATTCTAAAATATGTTGTGCTGTAATTTCTGCTTTTTCCAAGTGGGGAATATGACCACAATCTTTAATCCAGATTAACTGACTTTGGGGAATAGCTTTTTTAAATTTGGGAGCATCCTTAGTTCCTAAAATTCTATCATTGTCACCCCATAAAATTAGGGTTGACTGTTGAATTTTTGCCAATTGCGGAAATTTAAAAGCACTGTAACCACCGCTTTTAGTAAAGGCAATTAAAGCTTGACTCCAATTAGGCATTTTTAAGTGTAAATCCCCACAACATAAAGCATCAGCATTGATTAAATCTGGGTTTTTATAAGCACTGCGACAAATGCGATCGCGCACTTTAGGATTCCGTAAAAACTCCGCCGCTAAATTATATAACTGGGGAATCATTAATTTACTTAATGCTGAACCACCTTTTAACCCAGCACTATCAATTAATATCAGTTTTTGCACCACTTCTGGGTAAGTGAGGGTAAAATCTATCGCCGCAGCACCACCCATAGAAGCACCAACCAAAATCACAGGTTGGTTAATCAGGGTTTTCCAGAAATAATAGAGATGAGTTTTAATAGCTAAGGGACTATAAGCAATATCCGGTTGTCTGTCTGTAAAACCAAAACCCAGTAAATCTACTGCCCAAGTTTCATTTTCTTCAGCCAGCAGGGGTAAAAGTCGGCGATACTCTAAAATCGAACTATCAAAACCATGAACCAATAAAATCGGAGTACCGCCACTACCTTGATGTACGTAAGTAGTGGTAATAGCTTCAGGACTTAAAGGGGTAGCAATGTCTTGACTTTGGATGCTTTGAGCCAAGGCAATAGAAGCTGATTCTGTCAGCTTGTCAACAGCAGCGGGTAAAAAACTTGGAAACATAAACATCAGTTTACATCATCTTCACCACCGACTACTGACAAAAATAAAATTTCCCCAAATGAAAAAATGGGGACAAAAGCCTCGTACAATAAATATCACTTATTCTGGATTTCTGGAGAGTTAAGCCATGCCAATGGCAGTTGGCGTAATCGAAACTTTAGGTTTTCCCGCCGTATTAGCAGCAGCAGACGCAATGGTTAAATCTGCCGCTGTCACAATCGTATATTATGGTATCGCAGAAAGCGGACGCTTGTTAGTCGCCGTTAGGGGACAGGTGGCCGAAGTTAAAACAGCAGTTGCAGCGGGAATAGCTTCTGGAGAAGAAGTTTTTGGTGGACAAGTGATCACACATTATATAGTTCCCAATCCCCCGGAAAATGTGGAAACGATTTTACCCATCCACTTCACTTCCAAATCTGAACCTTTTCGCATCTTCTAGGCAAGTTTGCTATCAAAATAACTTGTAGCAGATAATTTTATTCATAAAGGAGATTAATAATGTCACTACAGGCCGTTGGATCATTAGAAACAAAGGGTTTTCCCGCAGTCCTAGCAGCAGCAGACGCGATGGTAAAAGCTGGACGAGTTACCTTAGTAGGTTATATCCGAGTAGGTAGCGCCCGGTTTACAGTGAATATTCGCGGTGATGTTTCTGAAGTTAAAACCGCTATGGCCGCTGGTGTGGAAGCAGCAGAAAACGTCTATGGTGGTACTTTAGAATCTTGGGTGATCATTCCCCGTCCCCATGAAAACGTGGAAGCTGTTCTACCCATCGCTTACACAGATGAAGTTCAGCAGTATCGAGACTCTGTAGAAAATCCCATTGTCAGATCATCCAGCGGTAGATAAATACAGGGAAAAGGTGACAGGTGACAGGTGACAGGTGACAGGAAGAAAAAGATTCTCCCCCAATCCTACACCCTACACCCCACACCCGATAATTGACTACGGACTAATAGCTATGTATTCAAAAGCAATAAATTTTTAGTTCTCTTACTGCCATAGCCAGAAAGAATTACTTAAACTCGGTGATCTCAGTCACAATACCCTTATAGGCTATTTATAGTAATATTCTGAATACTGAATTGAGTAGGAGTTCTGCCCTGTTCTGCCCTTTTACCAAAGTAGCTCCTGACTTTTGTAAAGAAATGATATTTGGATACAAAAATCTAAAGCTTTGATTAATTTTACTCAATAGTTTGCCTGGGGAGAAATAATTGTAATTGTGAGCATATCCAAATAATCTTTGTTTTTATGAAAGATGTGTAAACAGCAAAACTACTTTACTTTTCTGACTTGACTTTTCTTATTGTCTAATAAATATCAAGACTTGTAAAGAAGTGAACGCAAAAATAACTAAAGAAAGCTGAAACTTAGACAGGTTAATTTTCGTCAGAGACTCATAATTAATCTTTTTTACCTTTGGAAGTAAGCATTCAGCCGTTAGCCGTCAGTCGTCAGCAAAAGTAACAAAGAACACAAATATCAGCCTGTGAATTTCTCTGCTCAAAGCCTGGTAATCTAGTAAAATTATGATTTTATTAACAACCAGTCTATTTACATCTGAAAGCTGATTACTGATTACTGATAGCTGAATACTTACCTTTGGACTAACAAAGTGAAATACCTAAACTAAAAATTCAGCTTTCTGATCAAAAATCAATCAGCAAGATTTTTTGAGAAGTAGTTTGCGTATTTTGAGAACAAGGGCAGCTATTGGTTAGTAATTTAAGTGGGTATAGGGGTTGTGATGCAAACTTTAAAGCGGAGTTTCGAGGAGCGCAATCTCACTATGGAAACGGAAGCGGCCAACTTAGCGCAATATTGGCAAAAGCGACTCGCTGCTGAATGTCCAGAACAAAGTGAGGGCGCTAGACACAGTATTTTGCTTTGGCTTTTGGGATCAGATGTCAAAAGATTTGATTTACTCACCCCAAAAGAACTGGAAATAGCTAAACAAGCAATGGAATATCGCTGTCGGATTTTACAGCAGCGATATTTGGGAATGGGACGAGAACGTGCTTATCGCAACCTAATCAATCGCTTGGGAAGCGTGATGACACTGAGAAATAAAATTCAGACTTGGGTGTCTTTAAGTCGCGATCGCCAGCGCAGTGTGGTCGATGTATTACAAGAAGTCCTCCAAGAACTGCTGCAAAGTGATTCATATATGCAGCAACAAATGTCTGCAATTGCCGATATCACTACGGATAGAAGATTACAGGATACTTTACTATTTGCCAGCCTCGAAGAATATTGTTTGCGTCCGGTACGCAACCAACCCCTCTTAGCTTATCGTTTTGTTAACTACCTACGACGGGTTCAGCGTGGTGGGCTAACGCAAGTTCCAGCCAACGACTTGATTCGATTGGTTTCTGATGAAGTGCTGACAGAAGATACAGATAACCCCCTGAACTTGGTAGATAATCAGGCGATCGCCCAATATCAAGAAGCACAAAAATTAGAAGAGCAACAATCACTACGTCAAGCTGTATATCAAGAATTTGCCCAATACTTACTGGAAAATCTGGGACAAACCGCAGTAGATTGGCTGCAATTATACCTCCAAGGCAAAACTCAAGAAGAGATTGCCAAAAAACTCAATAAGCCAATTAAGGAAGTATATCGACTGCGTGAAAAAATTAGCTACCATGCTGTCCGCGTTTTTGCCATCAAAGGTCAATCAGAACTGGTAGAAAGCTGGCTCTCAATTTCCTTACAAGAACACAATTTCGGTTTAACACCAAACCAATGGCAGCAGTTGGAAGAAAAAGTCACCAATCTGGGCAGACAGATTCTCCAGTTACGCAGAGCCGGTCACTCTATAGAAGCAATAGCCCAAAATTTACAACTCAAAACCCATCAGGTTATGGGTGAATGGACTAAAGTCTATCTGGCTGCTCAAACTTTAAGAACAAAAGATTCTCTTTAAATTTCGCAACTTTGGGGTGAAATCTTCATCAGGCATAAGGCAAGGGGTATAGATTTTTGTTGTTTATTATACCCCCTTTCCTCAATCTTTATTCATCTAATAAACTTCTTAACATCCAAGCTGTTTTTTCATGCACTTGCATTCTTTGAGTTAACAAATCTGCACTAGGTTCGTCATTAACTTCATCTACCAAAGGAAAGATTGATCTTGCAGTTCTGACCACAGCTTCTTGTCCTTCTACTAATAACTGGATCATTTCTTTGGCTTTCGGCACTCCTGGAGTTTCTGGAATGGAACTGAGTTTGGCGTATTCGCTATAAGTTCCTGGTGCGGGATAGCCAAGCGCCCTAATTCTTTCAGCTATTAAATCAACTGCTAAGGCTAATTCTGTATACTGGGTCTCAAACATCAAATGCAATGTTTGGAACATTGGACCTGTGACGTTCCAATGAAAATTATGAGTTTTTAGATACAGTGAGTAAGTGTCAGCTAATAAGCGAGACAAGCCCTCAGCAATTTTGCCTCTACTCTCCTCATCAATACCAATATTTAGATTTTTGACATTTGTTGTCGATGACATAATTTTTTGCTCCCAATAACTAGATTAAAGTGCTGGTTGTGATTCGTTCTTTCGCTATCCTACTCGAAGCCTACACCCCTATTTATGCTAGGTGCATCTTCAGCACACTCGGAGTAGCTTTTCTGACTCTAGCTAAAATCGTTTCTTTGCCTAGACGCTGACAAGCTTCATAACGATGGCAACCAGAAAAGCCATAATAGCGTCCATCCACCTCTAGAACGTCTATCGGTTCTTGTTGACCAATTTCTGCTATTGAGTCCATTAAGTCTTTGACTTTCTGGGGGTCGTTCTCACGCGGTCATGGGCGTTGAATTTGATTTAAAGGAATTTCTTGAATTTTTACCATAGAAGTTTTGCTGATGAGTTTTCTATCCTAACTAAATCATAATCATTATGACTTCGATTTGTAACTATTTGAGAAAAAAAAGGTAATGATATGATTGAATGGCATCAACAACAAAGCAAAATCGCTACAAAATTCCTTAAAATTTGCCTTCAAGCCTCACTGTGGTAGCAAAATCAGGTTTTCATGAAAATCTTTTTCTGGCGTTCTTCCTACAAAATACTCACCACATTCTGTTTACTGGGACTGACTGCTGCATCAACTCCTGTCAACAATAACCCAGATGTGGAACTGAAAATTGGTATTGTCCAGCGATTTGGATCTACACCTACGGCTAAATTAAAACTGACACCGACCAAAGGCGATCGCCTAAAGCTAAAATGGCAACAAGGTAATCAGCAGCAAAGCTTAGTAACTGCCAACCCCATCCAACTGGAAACAGTCATGGAAACCTTACCTCAACCCAAAGTGCAGGAGGTATTAGTTTTAGGCAACTATCGCACCTTTGAAACAGCAGAAGACAGCGCCAGAAATTGGCGTTCTCAGGGAATAGAGGTGGAAATAGCTCAACCTGAACGCTGGCAAGTATGGGCAAAACGAGAAGTTTACAGCAGCCCTTTATTACGGCGTTTGTTGTTACAGAACATACAAGCATCAGGACAGACACTGCCATATTTAGATACACAAATTCTGCAACAAGTACCGCGAGTCAGTTGGGAAATTAATGGGAAGCGATACAGCAATAATTATTTAGAAATTACCACAGATAAAAATTTAATTCGGTTGAATACAGGCACAAAGCCTGAAAATGCTCGTCTTTTCCCAGGGCGGTTGAACTTACAGCCCAATGCTTATGGTAGCTACTCCCTAGTAAATCAAGTAGCTTTAGAAACATACTTACGTGGAGTTTTGCCTTATGAAATTGGCACAAGAGCGCCCCAAGCATCCCTAGAAGCCCAAGCTATAATTGCCCGCACCTATGCCCTGCGGAATGTACGCAGATTTGAAGTTGATAACTATCAATTATGTGCGGATACACACTGCCAGGTTTATGATGGACTAAATGGCGTGGCAAAAACCACAGATCAAGCGATCGCTGCCACCAGGGGCATGGTATTAACCTATAATAACGAATTAGTCGATGCCCTCTATTCTTCAACTACAGGTGGTGTTACAGCTTACTTTAGCGATGTGTGGAATGGAGAAGATCGTCCTTATTTACGCCCAGTTGTGGATGCAGCTACAAATATTTGGGACTTGTCAAAAAAGAATTTAGCAGACGAAAATAATTTGCGGCAGTTTATTAACCTACAACAAGGATTTAATGAAAGTAAATGGGATGTATTCCGCTGGAGCAAACAAACCAGCTTAGAAGATATTACCAAAGACTTACAAAAATTTTTGCGGGCAAAAAAGAGTCCATATAGCAAATTCAAAACCATTGAAGCTATGGCTGTCACCAAGCGCAGCAACAGCGGTAGAATTTTAGAACTAGCTGTAAAAACAGATATTGGCGTTTTCACCCTGCATAAAGATGAAGTTCGCAGCGCCTTTGCCGCTCCACGCAGTACACTATTTTATTTACAACCTCTTAACAAAGGTACACCAGGGATCTGGGGATACGCTTTTATCGGTGGAGGTTTAGGACATGGAGTAGGGTTAAGTCAAACAGGCGCTCAAAATTTAGCCAAACTCGGCTGGCCAAGTGCTAAAATTCTTCAGTTTTATTATCCGGGTACAGAACTTAAAATACTTGGTAACGAAATTCAACCTTTCTTAACATCTTCAGATAGCAAAACAGGTAGATAATTGCGGTAAGCTAGAAATCACAAGAGAAGAAATTGATACAAAACATCCACCGCAGTACTGCTGGCACAGTAGGGCGGTGGGAGGCTGTCAAAAAAGTAAAGTCCGACTTTTAGTAAAGTTCTTCTTCTTTGTGTGTTTGGATTGTACAGTCAGAAGCTGGGTATGCAACACAAGTCAAAACATATCCAGCTTCGATTTGATCATCATCTAAAAATGATTGATCAGATTGGTCAATTTTACCAGAAACGAGTTTACCTGCACAGGTAGAGCAAGCACCAGCACGGCAGGAGTAAGGAAGATCAAGACCTGCTTCTTCAGCAGCATCTAGAATATAAGTATCGCTGTCAACGTCAAGTGTGATAGTTGTATCTTCAGCTTCGTTGATTAAAGTGACTTTGTAAGTAGCCATTTAGTATTCCTCTCTTGTAACAACGGCAGTATAAGCCATACTTCAGCAAAATTTGCGGCTGACCTGAAAGGATGAGCCGTAGATTTTTATTTGCTTCAATTCTGATACTACGGGAAAATTTAAACCTTGTAACGGAAATTTGACCACGATTAGTAATGAAATTTAGTTACTTATTACCAATAAGTTTTAGTTATGTAAAATCCTCATTGAGACAGATGGCGACAGCATCTTTGAGGGTATGATTTTTTGGGGTTGCATTGGACTGGGGACTGGTGACTGGGGACTGGTGACTGGGTAATAAATTTTATTTTTCCCAATTACCAATTACCAATTACCAATTACCAATTACCAATTACCAATTACCAATGTTAATTAATAACTGACAATTCAACTTATGAAAATGATGTATAATTTTGAGCCACCTTTAAATAAAATTATGCGGGTGGGTTTAGTTGGGACTGGGTATGCAGCAAAATTGAGGGCTGAGGCATTACAGCAAGATCCACGGACACAGTTGGTAGCGATCGCTGGCCATACTCCTGAAAAAACAGCAGCTTTAGCTCAAGCCTATCAAATGGAGGTGATGAGTTGGCAAGAGTTAGTAAACAGGGAAGATTTAGATTTAGTGGTCATTTCCACGATTAATCAGGATCATGGTAAAATAACCCATGCTGCCCTAACCCACAATAAGCACGTCATTGTTGAGTATCCTCTGTCTCTGGATGTCAAGGAAGCAGAAGCACTGATCGCCTTAGCAAAAGCAGAAAATAAACTGCTGCACGTTGAACACATTGAACTTTTAGGCGGTTGGCATCAAGCTTTAAAACAACATTTAGAGCAACTGGGTTCTTTGTTTTATGTTCGTCAAAGTACCGTTAAACCTGAAAACCCTGCACCCCGCAAGTGGACTTACAACCATGAACAATTTGGGTTTCCTTTAATGGGGGCGTTATCTCGCTTACATCGTCTAACTGACTTGTTTGGTGAGGTGTTATCTGTTAACTGTCATCAGCGATATTGGGAAACAGAAACAAACTATTATCAAAGCTGTATCTGTGTAGCGCAGTTGTGCTTTAGTAATGGTTTGTTAGCACAAGTGATTTATGGTAAAGGTGAAACCATCTGGCAGTCAGAACGAAAGTTTGAAATTCATGGTGAAAACGGAGGTTTAATCCTCGATGGTAACACAGGAATTTTCGTACAGCCAGAAAAAACAACATTGATTGATATGGGTACTCGTCGGGGTTTATTTGCTAAAGATACGACAATGGTATTAGACCATCTTTTTTATGGTACGCCTTTGTATGTCACTCCGGAACAAAGTTTGTATACTTTAAAAGTGGCAGATGCAGCACGTAGAGCAGCCCAAACAGGTTTAACTATATTTTTAACAAAAGACTCGTAGATAAATGAGAACTGAACAAATTGTTATTTTATCCCAAAGAGAAATAGAAAAAATGCGTCGGGCTGGACGTTTAGCAGCAAAACTGTTACAGCATCTAGAACCCTTCGTTAAACCAGGGGTGAGTACACAGCAACTCAATGATGAAGCGGAACGATGGACCCAAGCACAGGGGGCTAAAAGCGCACCTCTAGGTTATAAAGGTTTTCCTAAGTCAATTTGTACCAGTGTAAATGAAGTTATTTGTCATGGTATTCCCCATGCTAGACAAATTCTCAAAGAAGGGGACATTATTAATATTGATGTGACACCTATCGTTGATGGTTATCATGGCGATACATCCAAGACATTTATCGTTGGTAATACTAGACCGAAAGCGCAGAAATTGGTAGAAGTAACAGAAAAATGTTTATATTTAGGTATTGCGGAAGTAAAACCAGGGGCGAAAATAGGTGATATTGGTGCGGCTATTCAAGAGTATGCTGAAGCTGAGGGTTTTTCTGTAGTGCGGGAGTTTGTGGGACATGGTATTAGTAATATTTTCCACACTGCACCGGATATTCCCCATTTTGGCACAAGGGGTAAAGGTAAACGGTTAAGACCGGGAATGGTGTTTACCATTGAACCGATGATCAATGAAGGTACTCATGAAACGGAAATGTTGGCTGATGGTTGGACTGCTGTAACACGCGATCGCAAACTTTCCGCCCAATTTGAGCATACCATTGCTGTAACAGAAGATGGAGTAGAAATACTGACTTTACCGGAATAGGAAATAGGGAACGGGAACAGCCCAATTTTGAAAAAATAACCGCAGCAACACTAAAAAATCTCTTAAAACCTCTTACCTTTGTGTCCTTTGCGTCCTTTGCGGTTCAATCATATCAGTCCCTTGGATCATTTTATTTCCCCAGTTGAAAATAAACTTAAACATTTGGGATGCTCCCCAGGGAACAGAGTTAAAAATGTTTTAGTATATCAATTTGTATACCGCTATTACTATGGAAAAACCTCAGCATGAACGTGGAAAAACCTCTCGACGTGGTTTTTTGGGAAAGGCATTAACTACAGCTGGTACAGTCATAGCAGCACCAGCCTTAATACCTCAAACTAATGTAGCCAAAAATACTACCCAGTCCAACACGGGTGACATGAATATCACACTCAAAATCAATGGTAAACCCCAATCTTTAACCATTGAACCCCGTGTCACCCTCCTGGATGCTCTACGGGAAAATATGGGATTGGTAGGTAGCAAAAAAGGATGTGATCATGGACAATGTGGAGCTTGTACAGTCCTTATAGATGGTCAACGAGTTTATTCTTGTCTGTCTTTGGCAGTGATGCAGGAAGGAAAGGAAATAGTCACCATAGAAGGACTAGCAAAGGGTGATACTCTCCATCCCATGCAAACAGCTTTTATAGAAAATGATGGGTTTCAATGTGGTTACTGTACCCCTGGTCAAATTTGCGCCTCTGTGGCTCTTGTGGAAGAAGTAAAACGCGGTTGTGTGAGTGCTGTCACTGCTGATTTAAATAATCCACCCAAGTTAGCAGAACTTTCAGAAGCGGAAATAAAAGAAAGATTAAGTGGTAATCTTTGCCGGTGTAGTGCTTATAATGGCATTGTCGCCGCTGTCCAACAGGTAACAGGACAAAAACCCCCTTCTCCCAACGCCCATATTATGGTCAGTGAATATCAGGAGGTGCAAGCATCATGAATAACTTTACCTATACTCGCGCTACCTCTGTAAAAGATGCCGTTCAACGAGCAACGAGTGATAAAAATTCCCTGTTTATTGGTGGGGGAACAAATGTGGTTGATCGACTCAAAGCCTTTCTAGATGAACCATCCCAACTGATAGATATTTCTCGCTTGCAGATGCAAAGTATAGAAAAGATAGCTAATGGTTGGCGGGTAGGAGCTTTGGTAACAAATACAGCATTAGCTGATCATCCCGAAATTCGTCGCAATTATCCTTTCTTATCTAGAGCAATTCTTTCTGGTGCATCGCAACAAATTCGCAACGTGGCTACTGTGGGTGGTAATCTTTTACAAAGAACTCGCTGCCCTTATTATTACGATACTGCCTTTGCGTGTAATAAACGTGAACCGAGAAGCGGATGTCCAGCAGCAACGGGTATCAACCGGATGCACGCTATTCTCGGTGCAAGTGAACAGTGTGTAGCTGTGCATCCTTCAGATATGTGTGTAGCTTTGGCGGCTTTAGATGCGGTGGTAGAAGTGGAAGGACCCAAAGGTAAACGACAAATACCTTTTGTTAATTTTCACCGTTTACCAGAAAACACACCCCAAAGAGATAGTAATTTAGAAGCGGGGGAATTAATCACCGCGATTATTTTACCGCCTTTATCCTTGGCGAAATCAGGAGTTTATTTAAAACTGCGCGATCGCACTTCTTATTCTTTTGCTTTAATATCTGTGGCAGCAGCTTTAGAAGTTGCCGGTGACAAAATAAAAGATGTACGCTTGGCAATGGGTGGAGTGGCACATAAACCTTGGCGTGCTAACGAAGCAGAAAAGTTTTTAATTGGTAAACCTGCGGATGTTAACACATTTACCCAAGCTGCAAATATCGCCCTACAAGGAGCAAAACCTTTAGCTCACAACGGGTACAAAATAGAAATGACAAAACGGGCAATTCGTCGCGCCCTCATGGTTTCTGCTCAAGGTGGAGGTATAGTATGAATAAGGTTATAGGCACTGGCATTAACCGCAAAGATGGACTAGCAAAGGTAACAGGTGTGGCAACCTACGCAGCAGAACACCAAATACCTAATTTAGTACATGGTTATTTAGTCACTGCCAGTATTGCCAAAGGACGGATCAAAAATATTGATACCCAAGCAGCAGCAAAAGCAAAAGGTGTGATAGCGGTTTTCACCCATAAAAACGCCCCGCAAATTTCTAAACCTAGTAACAATTTTATCAATTCCAAAATTTACGAAGCTCGTCTACCCCTAGCAGATGAGCAAATTCATTACGCAGGGCAAATAATAGGTCTGGTAGTAGCGGATACCTTTGAACGAGCTAGAGACGCAGCCCATTTAGTCAAAGTTGAATATATCAAAGATACACCGAGTTTAGACCCGGAAAAAGTCTCTTTGAAAAATGCTCCTTCCATGTTTGGGGAAGACGTAAAATTTGAAAAAGGGAGCTTTGCTACTGGTAATTCTACAGATGCGATGACAGGTGCAGCAGCTAAAGTTACAGCAACTTACAAAACTTCCACGGAACTGCACTCCCCAATGGAACCTCATGCCATTATTGCACAGTGGCAAAATTCTAACTCGCTAACTATTTATGAACCTAGTCAGTGGGTAGGGGGTAGTCAACGCACCTATTCAGAACTTTTCGGACTAGCACCGGAACAGGTAAGAATTATTACGCCTTTTTTGGGTGGTGGTTTTGGTTCTAAAGCTTTTCCTTGGCCGCATGGTATTCTTTGTGTAGCAGCAGCACGTAAATTACAACGTCCGCTAAAAGTGGTTCTTAGTCGAAGACAAATGACGGCAAATTCTGGACACCGTTCGCAAACTGAGCAAACAGTGAGTTTAGCTGCTAATGCGGATGGGAGTTTACAGGGAATTGAACATACAGCAAAATCTTTTACATCTGAGGTTGATGTTTTTGCTGAACCTTGTACAAATATCACCCCAGTGATGTATGCTACTCCAAATTTGCGAACTCAGCAACAACTGGGAGTGTTGAATGTGGGTACACCGACTTTTATGCGTGCGCCTGGAGAAACCCCCGGTATGTATGCTTTAGAGTCGGCAATGGATGAGTTAGCTTGGGAGTTGGAGATAGATCCGGTAGAATTACGGTTAAGGAATGAAACTAAGGAACATCAAAGTCGGGGTTTACCTTTCTCTGCTAAACATTTTGCGGAATGTCTGCGGGTGGGTGCAGAGAAGTTTGGTTGGCAAAATAGACCGAAAAAGGTGCGATCGCTCAACCGTGATGGTAAACTGATAGGCTGGGGTATGGCTGCATCAACTTTTCCCGGTTTACAAAGTACAGCAACGGTGAAGGTGCGGCTTTTAGCTGATGGTACTGCCCATGTTCTCACCAGTGGTAATGATATGGGTACTGGTGCATATACTATTGTGGCTGCTACTGCGGCTGAGTTTTTGGGGCTACCGGTGGAAAAGGTGAAGGTAGAATTAGGTGACTCGTTGTTTCCTAATGGTGGTATTGCTGGTGGTTCACAGATGACAGCAAATTTGATACCTGCGGTGATGACTGCTTGTGAGGAAGTGCTGAAAACTGCTCAGGCGAAAAATGCTCAGGAAGCGTTTGCAAGTCTGCGTCAGTCTCAACGGGTTGCTTTTGAAGCTACTGGTGCTTCTACTGGTAGTTCTGAAGCTAAGAAATGGGCTTTTCAGTCTTGGGGCGCTCATTTCTGTGAGGTGAGTGTGGATGAGGCGATCGGGCGCTTACAGGTGACGCGCTGGGTGTCGGTGATGAATATTGGAAAGGTGATGAATGCTAAAACTGCCGCTTCTCAGATCCGTGGGGGTGTAATTATGGGTATTGGTCATGCTTTGATGGAGGAGTGTCTGTTTGATCCGAATATCGGTTATCCGGTGGTTTATGATCTGGCTACTTATCATTATCCTACCCACGCAGATATTCCCAGAATTGATGTGACTTTTGTGGGTGAACCGGATTTAAATTTTAACCGGGCTGGGGTGCGCGGTGTGGGAGAAATTGGTATTACTGGTGTTTCTGCGGCTATTTGTAATGCTGTTTATCATGCTACGGGTAAGCGGTTGCGGGAGTTACCTATTACGCCTGATAAGTTGGTTTAGTTGTGTTTGTGTGGGAAATATTTTTTTCTCACGCAAAGGAGCAAAGGCGCAAAGGAAGAAGGAGGAGGTTTTTATAAAATTGCTGTTGAGACTTGACAAGATTTTAATGGTGTTGTAGGATTATGTTATGGGTGGAAAAGAGTGCGCCCATATATAATGGGTTTTTAATTATTAAGATTATTTTGTCTGAATCAGGATGTCCAGGATTTGAGGATGTACAGGATGTGGTTGATGAATTGTTTTTGGGTGATGAAAGTTGTGTTTGTCTGAATCAGGATATCCAGGATTTTAGGATGTAGAGGATGTGGTTGATGAGTTGTTTGTGGGTGATGAAAGTTGTGTTTGTCTGAATCAGGATATCCAGGATTTTAGGATGTAGAGGATGTGGTTGATGAGTTGTTTGTGGGTGATGAAAGTTGTGTTTGTCTGAATCAGGATATCCAGGATTTTAGGATGTAGAGGATGTGGTTGATGAGTTGTTTGTGGGTGATGAAAGTTGTGTTTGTCTGAATCAGGATATCCAGGATTTTAGGATGTAGAGGATGTGGTTGATGAGTTGTTTGTGGGTGATGAAAGTTGTGTTTGTCTGAATCAGGATATCCAGGATTTTAGGATGTAGAGGATGGGTAATTGATAATTAATTTGCAAGATCCTGTAAACTCATCATATAAATAATATCATCAGATCATCAAACAACATATTCAAAATATCCCAACTTCTGAAAACCCCAACTTCTCAAAAACCATCATTAAATAACATCCTGTACATCCTTTAATCCTGGATATCCTGATTCAGACAAAAAAATCTCAACTTCTCAAAAACCATCATTAAATAACATCCTGTACATCCTTAAATCCTGGACATCTTGATTCTGACAAAAAAATTCCAACTTCCCAAAAATCAATCTTTCAATTACATCCTATAAATCCTCAAATCCTGGATATCCTGATTCAGACAAAAAATGTTAAAATTACTGTATATTGTATTTAAGGTTCAGGTATGACAAACAAGACATTATTAACTATTCAACTTAACCTGTATGAAGAAGATTATTATTTGTGGATAGAAACTACTCTCAAACAAATACAAAATCAAGATATTGAAAATTTAGATTGGCAACATTTAGCAGAAGAGATTGAAGCATTGGGAATTGAACAAAGACGAAAAGTAGAAAGTTACCTGAAGCAATTATTAATTCATCTTCTGCTGTATTGTTAATTATTAATTCATCTTCTGCTGTATTGTTATTGGGAAAGTGAAAGAGAATTTTGTCAACGGGGGTGGAAAAATGAAATTGCTAATTTTCGAGATGAGTTAGAATTTTCTTGTCGTTCTAAAACCCTATATAATTATTTTTTGGGTTGTTTAGATTCCGTTTATCTCAAAGCGAGAAAACAAGCGATTCAAAAAACAGGTTTACCCAGTGCAACTTTTCCTGAACAATGTCCCTTTACTCCTGAAGAAATTTTAAATAGTGATTATTTTCCTGATGTTTGACATAGTAAACGCAGATAAACGCGGATTTTATTTGTCTGAATCAGGATTTCCAGGATTAAAGGATTTTCAGGATGGGTAATTGATAATTAATTGGCAAGATGCTGTAAACTAATCATATAAATAATATCATCATATCATCAAACAACATCTTCAAAATATCCCAACTTCAGAAAATCCCAAACCAGCACCAATAATGGCAACTTTTTCTATCAATCTTCTATTCATGATATTTTTTTAATCAAAGGATTCTCAACTAATATGAAAGAGATAAATTCTATTATTACATCATTTGTAGAAAATAAACATAATAACGAAGAATTATTTCTCGCAACTGTTGTCAATGTTCAAGGTTCTACCTATCGTCAACCGGGTGCGCGAATGTTGATGACAACATCAGGTAAAATAGTGGGAACTATTAGCGGTGGTTGTTTAGAAAATGATGTCATTGAACATACTCGCTTAATGACAGATGAAAAAGCAAAGATCGTTACTTATGATACCAATGCTGAAGAAGATATTATTTGGGGTTTTGGTTTAGGTTGTAATGGTGTGGTAGATATTTTAATTGAGCGTATTTATCACGATGATCCTTTGAATCCTTTGGGTTTTATTCATCAATGTTTATTTAATCAAAAAACAGGAATTATTGCTACTGTTTTTAGTGTTTCTGGTAATATTAATGTTTCTTTGGGAGCGCATTTCACAATTAATTCTGATGGTTTGGTAAATAGTAATATTGCTGAATCTGTGATCAATAATGCTTTAGTTAAAGATGCAGAATTAGTATTAAAAAATCAATGTTCTATTTTTCATAAATATCAACTTTCTTCAGGTGAAGTGAGTGTTTTTATTGAGTTGATTCAACCACCACCAAATTTAATTATTTTTGGTGCTGGCCGTGATGCAATTCCATTAGCGGAGTTTGCTAAATCTTTAGGTTGGAAAGTGACAATTTTTGATTGTCGTGCTTTAGAAATAACTAAAGAACGTTTTAGCATGGCTGATGAAATTATTCTCACTCATCAACTCGTATGGGTTCACCAAAACAATTGTTATCCTATCAAGGAGAAAGTTTAGTTAACAAAACTATAAAACAGGCGATCGCCTCAGTTTGTCATCCTGTAATATTAGTATTGGGAGCAAATTCACCAAGTATACTTTCTCAACTTGATCAAATTCAACAACCTAATCTTATAATAGTTGAAAATCCAGATTGGCAGTTAGGAATGAGTTCTTCTATTTGTTGGGGAATGACTGCACTTCTAGATAATTATCCTACAATAGAAGCGGTAGTAATTACTGTTTGTGATCAACCTTTTTTAAATGCGGAAATCATTAATAATTTAGTGGAATCATATCATTCTACCAATCAACAAATTATTGCTTGTGAATATGCAGATACATTAGGAGTACCTGTTTTATTTAGTAGAAAATACTTTTCAGAATTAGCTAATTTAACTCAGGATATGGGTGCAAAAAAACTAATTAAAATCTATAAAAATGATGTTTTTAGTATTCGCTTTCCTTTAGGTGCAATTGATATTGATACACCACAAAATTATCAAAAACTTCTGGAAAATTGAATTGGAAAATTGTCAGCATTCAGCAGTCAGCAAGACATACTGAAATGCTTCACTCCACTCCGCTATCCTGCGTTTAGGATGACTCTGAACTTTCTTGGAAAAATTTCTTGAGGATAGTAATACTGTGTTCTCCATCATCAGTAGTAGCTGTCATCAGATAATTAAATAATCTATCTGAAAATGGAACACGCAAATGGAAAGTACCATCAGAGTGGAGTTGAATTTTATGACCATCAATAGTCACAGTTGCACCTGGTTCTGTTGAACCATGAATAACTAATTCTGTATCTGCTACAAACCAAAAGTCTGTACCAGGACGACTGAAAATACGAATTTTACTAGAACGAGCTAGGCACAACCAATCATTATTATTGGTAACATAACCAATTTCAGTCATATAGTCACGATTGCTTGTGGGAATGGCTACATAACAATCACAAATTACTTCCTCACATTCATACTGCTGGACCAGTTGAGGAAATTGATAACTGAGATCAATATCCGTCGCATCATAAAGTCGCACTGCCAAAATAGTACCGCCTATTTTTCGTGCTGCTTCTTTTTGAGTTTCCGAAACATACCAAGAAACATAAGCCCACTGGGGAGTGCGAGGTGTGAAGACAATGCTACTTTCTCCACTTATATCTGACAAACTAACAATTTCTGTGGTGTAAGTTTGCGCTTTTGAATCTGATGAGGAATCTTCTACAATATTCTCATCACTAGCTATGTTTGCTGTATCTGCATCTATCTCCAAGGCTGGATGATTAATAGTTTCTTCTGCCAAATCAGCCTTGATTTCAGCCTGATTTGCTAAGGTATTAAATGCTTCCTCTAACTCATTTGATAAATCAGATAGTGATTTTTTGATTTCATCTGTTATTGGAACTAAATCTGAACCTTCTGCTTCTGGTTTTAAGTCTAATAATTCTGATAGAGAAGTTAGAGAAGTTATAGATTCTGGATCAGAATTTGTTGTCGAAACAGGCGACAATTCCAATAGGGAAGTGTTAGAATCAGCATCCTCTGAATTTGCGGTAACACCCAGTGCTTCTGATAGGGAAATATTGGATTCTTGAGCAGACAATTCTGTGATATCATCTAATAATTCTGATAGGGAAATGGTGGAATTTTCCACAGGTGAATTTGCGGTAATACCAAGTGCTTCTGACAGAGAAATGCTGGCTTCTTTTGCAGATGATTCTGTGATATCATCTAATAATTCTGATAGGGAAATGGTGGAATTTTCCACAGGTGAACTTGCGGTAACACCCAGTGCTGCTGATAGGGGAATATTGGATTCTTGAGCAGATGATTCGGCTGGTTCTTCTAGTAATTCCAATAGAGAACTGGTTAACTCATCTGTTGGTAATTGTAAATTATTAAATGCCGTTTCTGGAAGATTTGTAACTGCGGGATAGGGAGTATTCACAACAGCTACTGGTGCTTCTGTATCCCATACCACTTCGCCACAATCTAAAGCAAATTTTTTATCTGTAACAGGTTTTGTTACCTTTGTTGTTGTGTTTGTGGATTTTGCCGTTACTATGTTTAAACTACCAGTTAAGGTTTCTGATTCAGTGACAGTGGAATTGTTTTCTGGCTGGGAGATGATTGAGTTTGTGTTTTGATGAGATTGTGATGTACCGTTAGTGAGTGTGGTGTGATTAACCGGGGTAGTAGTGCTGTATTCGTCAGGTATTGTGAGTATGGTTTCGGTAGTTGATGCACTACCATTTGATGTTTCTAATGAAGATATTTGTTTCTTTGCTGATTGTTGTTTTCTCTTTAACCACCAGGCAAAAAAGCCTCCTAAACCAACAATTGGTAATAAAGAAAAAACAATCAAAAATCCTGCATTTCTATTTGCCAAAGGATTGACAAACTGCTGATTCCCGGAATTATTTGTAGTAGGTAAAGATTCTGTTTGGAAAGAATTGACTACATTAGGATTTTCAGAGGATACAGTAGTATCTACAGTATCTACAGATTGAGCCGCTGGTGTGGAATTGGTTGCAGTTTCTAAAGTAAAACTTTGTAATGCACTGGCAGCGATCGCAGATGCTTCTGCATCTCTAGCTGTTGCGATCGCTTTCTTTCCTACAGATGCGGTAGTAAAACCCAAAAAACTAGCTACTGCCGGGCTAGGATTTTGCTTGTAAACATAAACCAAAGGCTGGGAAAAGGGATATTGAGATTCATCCGCTGTAAATCCCTGGATTTTGAGAGTTCGCACATTTGGTAATTTTGATACCTGATTAGCTCTCGCATAACTAATACCATCAGTGCCTAATTCTTTGACAATAAGGGCAGTTTTATCTTCAGCTATTTGTGTAGCGTTAGCACCAGTCCCAAATTCAGCAGATTTAAAGACGGGATAATTGCGAAAAGAATTACGAATATCGCCATTTAGGGGGCGATCAATAAACCGAATTTTACCAGGTGCGCCTCCTAGTTCTGACCAATCAGTAATTTCACCCCGAAAAATCTTGGCAAATTCTTCAATAGTCAAACCACCCTGGAAAGGATTGTTTGCACCAACAATAATAGCAATTTTTTCTCTGTGTAAGCGAATTTGTTCTAAACCTTGGGATTTTTCTTCTGGGGTTAGCCCACGAGCGATCGCTGCTATATCAATTTCACCATCTAGCAACGCTTTGAGTGCCGCATCAGTACCATTAACTCTAATTTCTACCTCTGTACCAGAAAACTGTTTCTCAAAGCTATCTTTTAGACTTTGGTTGATCATTACCAAACTCATTGAGCCATCAATCCGCACTTTAGTGCCATTTTCTACTGTTTGCGGTAATGGGAAAGTAGAAACATCAGTTGTTGATTCTGCTAGTACAGGCACTGATACCAAGACATTTGCTGCCAGTGGGGTGGTAGCTAAGGCCAGTGATAAGGCCAGATTAAGGATTATACTATCGTTTTTCTCTTGTTTCCACATACACACTTTATCAAGGTAAAATAAATAATCAAGCAGTCCAGTTATCAAAAAACGGTTTTTGAGGAGACGGGCTAATTATACATCCTTATTATCTTTATCCCCAGTAACTTCAGTTACCTAAAAAATTCTATTAAACTAAATACTACTGTGTGACTATTGTTGATTTTGGGAAATATTGCCCATCACAGCTTAAACCCAAAATAACTCAGGCTTTCATGGAAAGGGGTTTAGCACTGCTAAACCCCTACTATAGCCGTATACAGAGTAGTTAGGACATTTATTGTTAGCGCAGCAGGGTTTTACTCCAGCCTCTTGCCTTCGTTAACTTGCTGATATAGCGTTTCCCAGTCTAATGAAGTACACACCAATTTATTCCCTGTTCCCTGTTCCCTAAAACACAAAAACTTTGTACCTCACTAGCATGGGAATAGCTATATATGCTTTTCTAAATTTATTTTGTTTGTAGAAATTTGTCCATTTTCGCAGTTTCTTTTTTCTCCTCTGTTTTCTCTGAGGCAGATAATAAAGAGGTGTCAATCAAAGGTAAGATAATTTTCACAGTTGTACCTTGGTGTAAACCCAAACTCTCAAGGGTAATTTTTCCCCCCATGAGTTCGATTAAGTTACGGGAAATTGCTAATCCTAGTCCAGTACCTTCAAACTTGCGTGTAGTTGTTCCATCCACCATGACAAAGGGATGAAATAATTTATGTTGTTGGTCTGGATCAATACCTATACCTGTATCTTGCACCGCAACAATAACATGAGATTTACCACTTTGCTGCTGAATCTTGGTACTGATGATAATGCTACCTTTATCGGTGAATTTTGTCGCATTACCAATAATATTAATTAGCACTTGTTTGAGTTTAACCTCATCTGCCTTAACTGGAATGATTTCATTACCTATATCACATTTTAATTGCAGTCCCTTTTGTTGGATATTCACTGATTGTAAATTAATTACTTCTAATAATAATTGACGCAATTCTAAAGGAGTAATTACTACCGATAGTTTGCCTGCTTCAATTTTAGAAATATCGAGTAAATCATTAATAATACCTAATAAATGAATAGCTGTATCATCGGCTCGCTTGAGAAATTCTAATTCTTCTTCTCGATCATCACATAAACCATCTCTCACTAAACGCACACAGTTAATAATAATATTCAATGGATTCCGCAATTCATGGGAAGTTGTGGCTAAAAACTGACTTTTAACAACATTAGCTGATTTGGCTTCTTTCCAAGCTATTTCTAATTCTTCCGCCCATGCTTTGAGTCGTTCTACCATTTGATCTAATGCTTGAGCAAGTTGATTAAATTCCTTAATTTTAAAGTTACGGGGTATGGGTTGTACGGCATGGTGACTATGAATATTTAAAGCGTAATCTCTGAGTTCTTCCACAGGACCTGCTAAATAGGGTGCTAAATAGAAAGATGCTAACAAACTCGCACCTATTAAACCAACTGTTAAGACAATAAGAATAAGTTTGATTTCATCTAAACCTAGCAGTGCATCTTGAACACTAACGACAGCTAAAATAATCCATTTTTGTTGTTGCTGTTGTGTAATAGGATTAGGAATTGCTGTATACCCTGCAACTGATTCATTACCGTCGCTAAAATTAAAATTTAGGGAATCATTATTTCCCTTAATGGCATTTTTAATTACAGTTTGTAGTTGTTGAGAGTCTGAGTATTTTTTAATATTAGTTCCTATTGTTTCCGGTGATGGATGTGCCAAAATATTCCCATCTTCAGTGATAACTACCAAAGAACCGATTAAAGAACCTTGCTGATTTTCAATTTGTCGGTGCAATGTAGTTTTGATAATTAAGGCGTAAGCTAAATTTCCTCGTTGGTTATAAACTGGGGCTGATAAAAGCAATTGTAATTGATTTTCTGGCTCACGTTTGCCAGTTGTTCCTGGTTTCGGTGGGGAAATTAATGTAATTTGGATTTCATCATTTGTAAATGACAATGGCTGTTCAATAATGGTCTGATCACCACAGCTACTAGCAATAATCTGATTTTTGCGAGTGTTTTTTTGCAGATGTTTGAGTTGAATACAATCAATCTTATTCGGTAATTGCTGGGCTAATTTGGTGATGAATTTTTCAGCTTGAGTAGCTGAACCTGACTGAATTACTTTTGTCTGACTAGCACTGAGTAAATTTGTCTTTAATGTGGCGATCGCATCAGTTATTTTTTCACCTTTATTAATAGCACTGTCTGTTAAGTTTTGCCGTGCAGTGTTCAAAAGGCTGGAACGTGCCTTATTGAGTGCTGCCATTTCCCCAATTAATAAAACTGGGACAAATACCAGCAATATCCTGGTTACTAAAATTCGTCTAAAGGAAGATTGACGGTACTTAGCCATCGCTTGTCTCACTCCGTATCTGCAAACCACAAGAATAAAAATATGTCATTAGATGGGATAAATGAGACATTTTTGAACGAATATAGGAGGCATGGAACAGAAGGCAGAAGGCAGAAGACAGAAGGCTATTTTTGTCATGGGAATTTATACCCCGCTGCAACAACTTTTCGCATGAAAAGGCGAGGGGTTAAACCCAATTGTTTCAATAATGTGATAAAAATCTGATTATAACTTGTTAAAAATATCAAATTGTAATTTTGGAAAAACAAACTAGATATACCAAATTTTGGAAATGGTATATGTAGTAAAGATGGGTGTGGCATATTGTTATCAAGGTAAAATTGATCAAACATGGTGCAACATCCTCCTCAGTAGTTTTGTCCATGAGTGCAGATGGCAAGCAAGATAGCTGAGTTTGTGCGCTCGTCTGCTCGGTTTAGCTCAAGGGTTGATCAGGCACACCTGGAAAAACAAATTGCCATCTCTGATGCCGTTTTATTTGGTGCGGGTACTCTTTGTGCCTACGGTACAACACTTACTGTCTCGCATCCAACACTGCTGCAACAGAGAAAAACAGAAAATAAATCTCTCCAGCCGATTCATATAGTGCTTTCAAGTTCTGGAAACCTGAATCCGGATATTAAATTCTTTCCACAACCAGTTCAACCCTGGTTACTGACAACTACAGCAGGGGCGAATTTTTAGCAAGGATCATAAGGATGATTAAGTAAGTTATACAAAATAAATTTTATAGTTAGGAGAGGGAACTGGTGACTGGTGACTGGTGATACAATTTTGGATTTTGGATTTTGGATTTTGGATTGTATTTCATGAATCCAATCTAAAATCTAAAATCTAAAATCTAAAATTCTCCTGCCTTCTGCTGTAATCAAAATAGATATTCACAACCACACGATGGTAAAACCACTCAAATCTAACTATTCTGTAGTTTGGACTCATAAAATTGCCGAAGTTCCTCAAACAGCCTGGGATGCTTTGGCTATGCCACTAAAAACTCCGTTTTTAGAATGGGATTGGTTGAATAATATGGAAACCTCCCATAGTGCTACAGCTAACGCTGGTTGGTTGCCAAATCACCTGACTTTATGGCGAGATAGAACATTAATTGCTGCTGCTCCACTTTATCTTAAAGGGCATAGTCAGGGGGAATTTGTTTTTGATCATCAATGGGCTGATTTAGCTTATCGTATTGGTGTAGAATATTACCCCAAAATGTTGGGAATGTCGCCATTTACCCCGGCTGAAGGCTATCGCTTTTTAATTGCTCCTGGTGAAGATGAAGCAGAAATTACGGCAATGATGGTACATGAAATTGATGCTTTTTGCATCCAAAATAATATTTCTGGCTGTCATTTTCTGTATGTTGATCCCCAATGGCGGCCTGTGTTGGAAAAACAAGGTTTCACGGCTTGGTTACACCATAGCTATATTTGGGAAAATGCTGATTTTCACGGTTTTGATGATTATTTAAAAGTATTCAATGCTAATCAAAGGCGGAATATTAAAAGAGAACGTAAGGCAGTAGAAAAGGCTGGTTTACGACTGCAAGCTGTCACTGGTGAAGAAATTCCTAAGTCGCTGTTTCCGTTAATGTATGAATTTTATGCAGATACCTGTGATAAGTTTGGTTGGTGGGGTAGTAAGTATCTGACCAAGCGATTTTTTGAAAGTTTATATCATAATTATCGTCATCGGGTGGTATTTTTCGCTGCTTATAATGATGCAGACCAGCGTCAACCTGTGGGGATGTCTTTTTGTCTATTTAAGGATGATAAACTATATGGACGCTATTGGGGAAGTTTTCAAGAAATAGATTGCTTACATTTTGATGCTTGTTATTATGCACCGATTGAGTGGGCGATCGCTCACGGTATCCAAACTTTTGATCCCGGTGCGGGGGGAAGACATAAGAAACGGCGCGGTTTTCCAGCTAAACCTAATCACAGTCTACACCGATTTTACAATAATCGTTTAGGACAAATCCTGCGTCCTTACATTCTAGAAGTGAATCAAATGGAAGAGGAGGAAATGAAGGCGATTAATGCAGAGTTACCTTTTAGTCAAAATAATCGTTAAAAAATCAGGTTAAAGAATTACACTGGAAATGTAATGTAAAAAAACTCTGGCAATAATTTCTTTTTTTAGCATGACTATGGATTTAATACTTGATGATTTAACCGCCATTGATGATAAACTTTCCCAACGTCATATTGATCTTGATCCCAATGGCTATTTCATTATTTACATTGACCGCAATGAACGGTTAATTTATGCCAAACATTTTACAAATATAATTGATGAACGTGGTTTGGCTGTAGATCCAGAAACTGGTAAGGTGATTCCGGCACGGGGTAAGGTGGAAAGAACTCACACAACCGTATTTAGCGGCCGCACTGCTAAAGAATTATGTGTGAAGATTTTTGAAGAAACTCAACCCTGTCCTGTGACTTTTTTAGACCATGCTGCTTATTTGGGAAGGGAATTTGTTCGCGCTGAAATTGCTTTAGTGACAGGTCAGGAATACGTGCAAGATTA
The DNA here is from genome assembly GCF_019598945.1 of Sphaerospermopsis torques-reginae ITEP-024. NCBI lineage: Bacteria > Bacillati > Cyanobacteriota > Cyanophyceae > Nostocales > Aphanizomenonaceae > Sphaerospermopsis > Sphaerospermopsis torques-reginae. The sequence goes on from NZ_CP080598.1 coordinate 2,539,469, forward strand.
AGAATAGTTATTAGTTATCAGTGATCAGGATAACTGATCACTGATCAAAAAATTAAGCCATCATTATGAACTAAAAATCAAATTCTTCGTCAAGGAAAATATCAGTATTTGTAGAGGTAAAGTTATGTCATCACAACCGCTGCGGTATTTATTTTTAAGTGGTTTGAGTTTATCCTTATTTATCTGTAACTCCGTGGCCTTTGCTCAAACTGATAGTGTTGTTGTTCCCACAGTACCATCAGGTTCATCCACAACAATACCATCAGGTTCATCCACCAATATACCCACTTCTACCCCCGTTAATACTAGCACCAGATTTAGCTGTCAATATTACAATGGTAGATATACAGTCATGTATCAACCCCAAAGCCAACCCGGTCAATTTTTTGCTTGGGCAGCACCTCAAGCATTAGGAGGTGGTTGGAGTCCGCAAAATCGTTGTCAGGCGATCGCCCAACGCTTAGAATTATACCGCCCAGATGGACTACAAGAACTGCAAATAGCCAGAGAAAATAACGAAAATATTATTTGTGTCACCACCGAAGCTAAACCCGGTTGTCGCATTGTTCTGACAGTACCAAGAGATAAAGACCCCTACGCTATCCGCAGTAGTATCTTCAGCAACTTAACTACCGCAGACAACGGACAGCAAACTGTAGCCGTTAACACCTACACTAATCGTCATCCAGGAAGAGTCAACGAACTGTACAATTTAGGACGTAGACTTTTAGGAGATAAAAATACTGTTAATTCTTCAAACAATGGCATTAATTTAAAACCTTTTTTAGCTCCTGAAGATGGTGGTACAGCTACACAATTACGAAATGGAGTATCAATTGGTAGTCCATCTCAACCACAAAAACAGACCATCTTAAATCCTCGTTTATTCCGTTGATCAACATCACTATAGCATTTACCAAGCTAGTGAGGTACAGAGTTTTTTATCTTAGGTAATTGGGAATTGGGAATTGGGAAAAGTAAATAAATTAGGGTGTACCTCATGAGACTGGGAAACGCTATATACATCTGTTGGTAATTCAATGTGCATGATTTGAAACCCGTTCTAGGGACAATTCATGAATTGTCCCTAAATTCATTTTCTCCAGAGGTTTATTGAGTGACACTTAAATATGCAAAAATCATAAAATTTTGCATATTTAGACACAGAGAAACTTAAATTACTATACTCTAAAAGTTTGCACTTTTTGAGCATAAAAATGGCGATTACGATCTTAAATGTTACTGCATTTTTTTTGAGAGCGTGTATACAATAACGTTTAATAAAATGGATTTTAGCTTCCGACCTTTGTAAAATAAATGTGAATATAATTTAGTTATATAAACAAAATATCTCAATTTATTATATATAGTCGTAGGCAGGATGATCACATCAATTTATAATAAAAGTCTTAGTAAAATAGAGTTTTATTCCTCAATTCTGCTATGGTAATCCTACCCCATTTTTGAGAAAATATGTAGTAAAAATCCTTGTTTTATAAGGATTTGAGGCTTTATTAACTCTCAATGATCATATAGGATTGCTATATATAACAATAATATTTGATTTTGCAGAATAAATCAGTATACCTTGATTCTTTATTTTATTTTCCCTATTTGCTGTTAATAGTTCCTGAAAATCTATAATTTTGCAGCTTACCACTATGGTAATTGCTATATAAATTGAGAATTTGCAACTAATATAACAGTTTAAAAGTATTTTTAATCAACATCAATAAATCCTTGTTTACATTAGTGGCATCTATTATTTGGACTAGCTTAAAATTCAAAAAAACTATATAAAAAATGGATAAGAAAAATATGAAATTCTTGTAAAAGTTTCATTTTAGTTGTTGTCCATAAAAAGTTTTTAGATTAAATGAAGGAACTAGAAACAGGAAAGCAATATTTGTCAAAAGCTCACAGTCAAAAGATTTAACCACAATGACAATGGGCTGGACAAATACTGCAATTTGAATTTGTTTCAATTTCAGTTTACCATTTTATTAAGGTATAGACAATGTCAAATACACTCTTTGGGGATGATGCCAATAATGTCCTATATGGTGGTGCTGGTAACGATACTATCTACGGACAAGGAGGCAATGATACTCTGTACGGACAAGAAGGTAATGACACTCTCATAGGTGGTACAGGTGCTGATAGTCTCATCGGTGGAAATGGTAACGATACCTATGTTGTTGATAACTCAGGGGATCAAGTCATTGAAAATGCTAATGAAGGCACAGATACAGTCGTATCATTTATCAGTTATACCCTCGGAAATAATTTAGAAAACCTTGCTTTAATAGGTAACGAAAATATCAACGCTACAGGTAACGAACTGAATAATGGATTCTTGGGTAATGATGCTAATAATGTCCTAGATGGTGGACTTGGTAACGATAGTCTGTACGGACAGGGAGGTAATGACACTCTCATAGGTGGTGAGGGTAATGACTACCTGGATGGTGGTACAGGTGTTGATAGTCTCATCGGTGGAAATGGTAACGATACTTATGTTGTTGATGGCTTAGGGGACGTAGTCATTGAAAATGCTAATGAAGGCATAGATGCAGTCATATCATCTATCAGTTATACCCTGGGAGATAATTTAGAAACCCTCATTTTAACAGGTCAGAACAATCTCAACGGAACAGGTAACAACCTAAATAATACACTCTTTGGGAATGATGTTAATAATGTCTTAGATGGTGGACTTGGTGACGATACTATCTATGGACAAGCAGGTAATGACACTCTCATAGGTGGTGAGGGTAATGACACTCTCATAGGTGGTACAGGTGCTGATAGTCTGATCGGTGGAGTTGGTAACGATATCTATGTTGTTGATGAATTAGGGGACGTAGTCATTGAAAATGCTAATGAAGGCATAGATACAGTCGTATCATTTATCAGTTATCACCTGGGAGATCATTTAGAACGTCTGTCTTTGATAGGTGAGAACAATATCAACGGTGCAGCTAACGACCTGAATAATGCCATGTTGGGTAATGATGGTAATAATTTCCTAGATGGTGGCAGTGGTAACGATAATCTGTCTGGACAGGGAGGTAATGACACTCTCATAGGTGGTGAGGGTAATGACACTCTCACAGGTGGCGTTGGTATGGACGCTTTCCGTTTCACTAGTTTAGATGGAGGAATTGATACAATTACCGATTTTGAATCTGGAACAGATCAAATTCAAATAGATAGCAATGGTTTTACTGGTTTAGCAATTGGTCAATTAAGCGCAGAAGCTTTTACTTTTGGCGCAGGTGTGACTTCAGCTACTAGCAGCACCCATAGATTTATTTTCAACACTACCAATGGTGATTTATTCTTTGATGCCGATGGTGATGGTGCTGGAGCTAGTGTGAAGATCGCAACTCTGAGTAATTCTGCTAGTTTGAGTCACTCTGATATCTTTGTGAATATCAACGTTACAGGTAACGACCTGAATAATGTGCTGTTGGGTAATGATGATAATAATGTCTTAGATGGTGGCATTGGTAATGATACTCTCTATGGACAAGGAGGTAATGACACTCTCGTAGGTGGCGTTGGTATGGACGCTTTCCGTTTCACTAGTTTAGATGGAGGAATTGATACAATTACGGATTTTGAATCTGGAACAGATAAAATCCAAATAGATAGCAGTGGTTTTACTGGTTTAGCAATCGGTCAATTAAGCGCAGAAGCTTTTACTTTTGGCGTAGGTGTGACTTCAGCTACTAGCAGCACCCATAGATTTATTTTCAATACTACCAATGGTGATTTATTCTTTGATGCCGATGGTGATGGTGCTGGAGCTAGTGTGAAGATCGCAACTCTGAGTAATTCTGCTAGTTTGAGTCACACTGATATCTTTGTGATTTAGTAAAATATTTAGTTATATCATGTCCGGTTCAATACTTATAGGACTTACGCAAGATGTGACTTAAAACTTTATTCTTGTGTAGGGGTAATTCATGAATTACCCCTACTTTCGTTCCCTTTTACGTAAGTCCTGACTTAATATCTGTTGAGGTTGGTAATTGGTTATTGGTAGTTGGAAAAACAATTAAAACAATTATTAACTAATCAGTTATTTTCTAAGTAATTACCCGGACTTGATACTTATCAGGGTATATTTTGACGATGAAGGTGAAAAGTTCTGTTTTTGGTTTTTGGATTATTTATTGGATTATTTATAGGTTTAATTAGGGTTGGCTGAGACAAATCTACTCAGCCAGCCCTAATTACTACATCTGTTCCTGAAACTGGGATTGACAATTTGTTTTTTCCATAATCAGGTAAAATTTATAAGTTTTTTGACTTAAATGCCAGTTTGAGGTTGCAATTTCCAAAAATTGTGATAGCTTGGTACGATATCCTTAAATACTAATACCTCTATCAGTGAGCTATACAAAAGTGTATTAGTTTACTGTGGGGATATTTATTGGCTATATGTGCTATGAACCTATAGAAAAAGGACTAAAGTAAAAAAAACAGTGATAAAAAGAACATTGTTTTCAACCAGAGATCAACGGAATATAATCTAGTTTTAATGTAGTTGTAAGAACAATTGAGACAGGTGGTAAATTTACTGGCAAGTGATATGAATCCAGTTCTGCAATTTGGCGATCGCATACTAACAGCCCCAGAAGTTCTACAACTACTGGGGAAACACCAATTAGTACCACCATTACTGAAAGAGGTAGTCATTGATCAAGCGATCGCAGAAATTGAATGTACACCACAGGAAGAAAAACAAGCCTGTGAACAGTTAGCGCAACAATATCAAGGAAAACAAGAACAGGGAATCAGTACCGAATATTTGAATAGTATAGCTATTCGCCAACTGAAACTGGAAAAGTTTAAAGAAGCAACTTGGGGACAAGATTTAGACTCCTACTTTTACCAGCGCAAACCCCAGTTGGATCGAGTCATATATTCCCTGATCACTACTTCTGATATTGGAATAGCCCAAGAAATCTACTTCCGCATCCAAGAAGGAGAACAATCTTTTGCTCAAGCAGCAAGAGAATATGCCCAAGGTCCAGAAGCCCAAACAGATGGTTTAGTCGGTCCTGTGGAATTACAATCTCTTCATCCGATGTTGGCGAGAGTCTTGTCTGTAAGCCAACCACAGCAACTTTCACCACCCAATCAAATAGGAGAATGGATAGTAATTGTCAGGCTAGAAAAACTACTACCGGCTCAGTTGGATCGGCAAATTCGTCAAAGATTGCTGAATGAGCGTTTTCAGACTTGGCTGCAAGGGCAAGTAGCTCCACAAAACTGGCAAATTAAACTATCAGAAGATATGCAATGACAACAGGTAATAGGTGAAAGATGAAAACGTCCTTGATTCTATCATTTGCATGATAAAGATACCTAATCATATAAGTCAGGGATGAGTAAAAAGCCAACTTACACATTTGGGAATGCTCCTAGCACAAACAATATCCAAGGTGTAAAAATTCTAGAAAGAGTTTGTGGAGATTTTTCTAATCCATGAATCCCGGATAAATAACAAACAGCAGATTATTAAATCGAATAAATATGACTTATAATAACGAATCCTTTGATCAATTTCTCCAGAGTATTGCGGGATTTGATCAACTATCAGCCCAGGAAAGACGCAATTTACTATCACAACAACAAGCTCTACGCTATCGCATAGGACAAAAAATCATTGGTAAAGAAAAACTACCAGATAGAATAGCAATTCTGTACGAGGGAAAAGTGAGACTGTTGGGATATCACCCCCAAACCCAATTACCAATTACCCTGAAAATCCTAGAACCAGGAGCAATAATTGGGGAAATTAGTTTGATGCGGCAGATTGCTTGTGAAACAGCGATCGCATCCACAGAAGTGATTTGTTTAACGTTGAGTACAGCAGATTATTTCAGTCTACTACGCCAAAATCAGGGCTTTGCTAATGATCGTCAAAACTGTAGTGACATCTCAGAAGTATTTGATATTCTCAGCCCACTGTTAGCACCACAAGCTAATGCCAATTTAAATCTCAAAGACATCAGTCAAGAAATTTTATCAGAGGCAAAAATTCATTACCTACCACCAGGAAAATCCTCTTTTACACAACTAGAAAGTGATAAAATTTGGTTTGTTAGTGGCGGTAAAGTAGCTAATTGTCCCCCTAATTCTCCGTTAGAATCTAGTCGTCATACTAGAGGAATGATCGAAGTAACAGGGAGCAGTCCAGCACGTTTATTAGGTATTAATCCCGCAGATTTATCATTCCTCAATCCAGAACCAGTAGAGGCAGAACTAACATATAATCAACAACAAAGCATAGATGAAATAGAAATTCCCTACGCCACAGTAGAAGAAGTTATTCCTTCCCAACGCCAAACACCAGCAGAGAAAAAACACCACCAACAATACCCATTTTTTCGTGGACAGGGGGAAATAAATTCTACCTTGGCTTGTTTGCAAATGCTGGCCAAGTATTTACAAGTTCCCTTGCGTAAAGAAGTAGTACGTCGGATTTTAAATGACAACATTAAACGTCATGGTAATATATCCCTTCAACTTTGTGCTTATGTGGGAGAATTAATTGGACTGAGATCCCAATTAGTAGATATTCCCGCCACTGCAATTACACGCATTCCTACACCAGCACTAATTCAATATCAAGATAGCTATGCTGTCATCTATGCAGTAGATGAAAATACAGTAGTTTTAGCTGTGCCATCAAAAGGAATAATTAATTGCAAACCAAGCAAACTACTGGAAGAAATAGCAAATGATGAAACCAAATTGCAACCACAAATGCGGGTATTACTTATCGGTGCTACCCAAGAAACACCCCAACAACGCTTTGGGTTAAGTTGGTTTTTACCTTATCTATCACGTCACCGTCGGGTATTAATAGAAGTCTTTATCGCTTCCTTTTTTGTCCAACTGGCTGCTTTAGCTAATCCTTTGGTGATTCAATTAATCATTGATAAAGTCATCGTTCAAAATAGTATTAATACCCTGAATATTTTAGGGGTGTTATTATTAGCAGTGGGTGTATTTGAAGCAGTGTTAACTACATTGCGGACATATTTATTTGTGGATACAACCAACCGCATTGATATGAGTTTGGGGTCACAAATTATTGACCACTTACTCAGATTACCTTTACGTTATTTTGAACGTAGACCTGTGGGTGAACTAGCAACTCGCATCAATGAATTAGAAAATATCCGTCAGTTTCTCACAGGGACAGCTTTAACAGTAGTATTAGATGCAGTATTCTCGGTGGTTTATATCATCGTGATGCTGTTTTATAGTTGGCAATTAACTTTAGTGGGTTTAGGAACAATTCCCCTATTTGTGGTGATTACATTAATTGCTGCTCCCACGGTGAGCCGACAATTACGTACCAAAGCAGAACGTAATGCAGCAACTCAATCTTATTTAGTGGAGGTAATGTCAGGTATTCAAACAGTAAAGGCGCAAAATATAGAATTGCGATCGCGTTTTTCCTGGCAAGAACGTTATGCTCGGTTTGTATCCGCAGGTTTTAAAACAGTCATCACCTCCACTTTAGCTAATTCTACCAGTCAGTTTCTCAACAAAATCAGCAGCTTATTAGTTTTGTGGGTAGGAGCTTATTTAGTATTAAAAGGAGAATTAACATTAGGGGAATTAATCGCCTTTAGAATTATCTCCAGTTATGTGACTAGTCCTATTTTGCGGTTAGCACAACTTTGGCAAAACTTCCAAGAAACGGGTTTATCTTTAGAGCGATTAAGTGATATTGTGGATACACCCCAAGAAGCAGAAACGGACAAAGATAATATTCCCTTACCTGGGATCATGGGTGCTGTCAAATATGAAAATGTTTCCTTCCGCTTTGCTCCCAGTGGACCACTACAACTCAACAATGTGAGTCTTGATTTTCCTTCTGGTACATTTGTCGGTATTGTCGGACAAAGTGGTTCAGGTAAAAGCACAATGATGAAATTACTGCTGAGACTTTATAACGTCGAGTCTGGCAGAATTTTGATTGATGGTTACGACATCAGCAAAGTAGAACTTTATTCAGTAAGGCGACAAATTGGGGTTGTGCCTCAAGATCCGCTTTTGTTTGATGGTACTGTGGAAGAAAATATTGCATTGACTAATCCTGAAGCCACCACAGAAGAAATTATCGAAGCGGCCAGGATAGCAGTTGCCCATGAATTTATCATGAATTTACCCAATGGGTATAACACCAGAGTAGGGGAAAAAGGTTCTAATCTTTCAGGAGGACAAAGACAGAGGATAGCGATCGCTCGTTCCATTTTACAAAAACCGAAATTATTAGTTTTGGACGAAGCTACCAGCGCCTTAGATTATCCCACAGAAAGACAAATATGTCTGAATTTAGCTAGAGCTTTTCAAGGTAAAACAGTCTTCTTTATTACTCACCGTCTCAATACTGTTAGTAATGCAGATACCATCGTTGTTATGGATGGCGGTAGAGTGATAGAACAAGGTAATCATCAAGAATTAATGACTGCTAAAGGTCATTATTTCTACCTATATCAACAACAAGAAGTTAATTTGTAATCAGTTATCAGTTGTCAGTTATCAGTGGCAATAGGGGAAGAAAATTTTAGATTTTAGATTTTAGATTGGAGTTAAGAAAAACAATCCAAAATCCAAAATCCAAAATCCAAAATTAATAACTCCTGACTCTAAAATCTAAAATCCAAAATCCAAAATTGTTATGACTCAACATAATGGCAATCATATCAACGGTAACGGTAACGGTAACGGCAACGGCAAAAAACAAAGTAGTGTACAGTTGCTGACACCTGCCAAGAAAGCTAGAACAGACTCTTTGACTCGTGTAGCTTATCAAGATAGTTTTGATCAATCTATAATTTTACGTCAATCACCAGTTTGGTCACGTACAATCATGATCACTCTGATGGTTGTAGCTTGTTTTGGAGTGGGTTGGGCTTATTATGCCAAAATTGAACAAGTAGTTCCCGCGACCGGTCAATTAAAACCAGAGGGAACAGTAAAAGAAGTACAAGCTCCTATTAGTGGTGTTGTCAAATCTGTTTATGTAAAAGATGGACAAGAAGTAAAAGCAGGAGACTTGCTCTTAACATTTGAATCTGTGGCCACCTTAGCTGAGTTAAATTCCTTAAACAAGATTCGCGCTGCTTTAATCAAAGAAAACAATATTTATCGTCGCTTGATGAGTGTAAGTAACGGTATCACATCAGAATTGAATTTTTTAAGCAGTAACTTGCCACCAGAAACAGCTTTTCTCCTTAAAAGTCGAGCCTCATTAGTCGCTGACAATGATTTATTGCGTTCTCAATTAAGAAATTCTACACCAGGAATAAGTGGTGGAATTGATGAACAACAACGCCTCCTAGCTGCCAGAAAAGAATTAGAATCTCGGTCTAATGCAGCACAATTAGAAGTTGAAAAAATCAGAAAGCAACTATCGCAAACCAAAGTCAAACTCAAAGATACTCAAAATGGTTTAGCAATTCAACAACAAATTTTAGATAAAGTCAAAACCCTGGCAGAAGAAGGCGGAATTTCTCAATTACAATATCTGAATCAGCAACAACAAGTACAGACTCTCAGGGCAGAAATAGAGCAATTAAGGGAAGAAGAAAAACGCCTAGAGTTTGATATTCAAAGAGGACAGGAGGAAGTAACAAATACTGTAGCGGTTACAGATAAAAATGTCTTAGATCAGATAGCTGATAACAAAAAGCGGATTGCGGAAATTGACAGCCAATTTATGAGGATAGTTCTGGAAAATGAGCAGAGATTAGCAGATGTTAATAGTAGAATTTCCCAGACACAATTAAATGTCAAATATCAAGAACTTCGCGCTCCTGTAAGTGGGATAGTATTTGATCTGCAAGCGAAAAATCCTGGTTTTGTCGCTAATCCGACGCAGAAATTATTACAGATTGTACCTAATGATAAATATGTAGCAGAGGTATTTATCACCAATCAAGATATTGGTTTTGTGCGGGAAGGAATGAATGTAGATGTGAGAGTTGATTCTTTTCCGTTTAGTGAGTTTGGCGATATTAAAGGTAAAGTCATTAATATCGGATCGGATGCTTTACCTCCTGATCAGACTTATCAATACTATAGATTTCCAGCGAGAGTTAGTTTAGATAGTCAGACGATAAATTCTCAAGGTAGAAACATTCCTTTACAGTCTGGGATGTCTATTACTGCTAATATTAAGGTGCGTGAGGAACGCAGTGTGTTGAGTTTATTTACCGAGATGTTTACTAAGCAGGTTGAGAGTTTGAAAGAAGTTAGATAAATGGTGATGGGTGATGGGTGATGGGTGACTCCCATGCTACCCCTACCACCCATGCTTCCCCTGCTTCCTGTCTGTTAATAAAGAACTTGTAATCGAATTATGAAAATATGATTTAAATATCCTCAAAAAACGCCTCAGAAACTCCATATTAAAAAATCTAAAATAAAATATTTTTGGAAATCATAATTGTATGGCTAAAACAAGCATATTCAAATTGTATGAAAAATGCTACCGGAAATCTGAAAAGTATTTTATTTTTACATCCCAACTTCCCCGGACAATTTCGCCACTTAGTTAAAACTTTAGGACAAGATCAGAATTATCAAGTGGTATTTGCCACAAATAATCAACAAGGAAATATACCAGGTGTACAGAAAGTAATTTATCAACCTTCCCGCACAGTAGCAAGTCAAACACATCATTATATTCGCAATTTAGAAAACGCAGTTCTCACCGGACAAGCAGTATATCGGATAGCAGAACGATTAAAAAATCAAGGTTTTATTCCAGATATCATTTATGGTCATTCTGGTTGGGGACTAACTTTATTTATAAAAGAAGTTTTTCCCCAAGCAGAATTATTATGTTTCTTTGAATGGTTTTATCATAGTCGCGGTTCAGATGCAGGTTTTGATCCTTGTGATCCATTAAGTGCAGATGATATATGTCGTATTAGGGTCAAAAATTCACCAATTTTACTCGATTTATACAGTTGCGATCGCGGACTTTCTCCTACTAACTGGCAGCGTCAACAATTTCCCCAAGAATATCATCATAAAATCACTGTTTGTCACGATGGTATTGATACTAATTACTTTATTCCTCAACCAGATACTAAATTATTTTTACCTAGCATCAATTTGGATCTTTCCCACGTCACAGAATTAGTTACCTATTCAGCAAGAGGTTTAGAACCTTATCGGGGTTTTCCTCAGTTTATGGAAGCAGTAGCATTAATTCAACAACAGCGCCCAAATTGTCATATTGTAGTTGATGGCGAAGATAAAGTATTTTATAGTAAACATCTTGCTGATGGGAAAACCTATAAACAGTTAATGTTAGAAAGTCTAGATTTAGATTTATCCAGATTACATTTTACAGGTAGACTGCCTACCCATGAATATCTACAACTTTTACAAGCTTCCTCAGCCCATATTTACTTAACCCGTCCTTTTGTTTTATCCTGGTCAATGTTAGAAGCAATGTCTGTAGGATGTTTACTCATAGCTTCCAATACTCCCCCAGTTGTAGAGATCATTGAAGATGGTAAAAATGGACTTTTAGCAGATTTCTTTTCTCCTGCACAAATTGCCGAAAAGGTAAATTTAGCTTTGGATAATTCCCAAGATATGAAAGTTATTCGTGCAGCAGCAAGAAAAACAATAGTCAATAATTATAATTTAGCAGCATTATTACCAAAACAATTAGATTGGATATTCGGTAAGAAAACTTCTCTTAATTCCTATGGTTTGAGAATTTAGGTTTTAGAGAGGTAGAACCTCTAGGTTTGCATTCCCAGTCTGGAGGCTGGGAACGAGTGATATAAAAAATATACAGCAGTTTCCGTTATTATGAGGTACAGATATTAATAATAAAGCCCTTGTAGCGCAGGCATCTTGCCTGCTTATAGCGTACCTCATGTAGATGGAATGTGCTGTAAAGTTGAGGGGGCGACAAAGAAGCTAAAGAGGTTGTTGTTGGATAAGCATCATAGCCCTCAGACCTTGCTGATAAAATGGGAGCTTATTGCGATACATTTTCTCAGTTTTTGACCCTTTTTTTCTTTTTCTTTGTGAGAAATCCGGGTTTGGGTGTATTATACCAATAACTGCATTATTAAATACAATCAACCATGTTCCCAAGTCTAAACATAATTAGCGTAGCCAGTGGAATTATGCTTATAGCATTACACTTTTTGGTAAATAAGGAAATATCACAAGCCAAAAATCCTATCGAAATTCAATTGAACAATAAATTAGTTCAAACACAAAATTACTCAGTGAGTAATCATAAATATATTTTTAATTCGTTTTCACAGACCTTACCTATTGTTGCAAAGGTTAAAAAAGACGAATTTGAAACTACCGATGAGTATAATAAAAGATTACAGCAAGCTTATACTTGTTTTTATGGTCAGTTAAAATCTAAAGGTATTAATATAAATAACGCTTACAATATTAAGATTAACAAAAAATCCACAGGCAACGGTGGCTACAAAGTGAGCTATGATGCAGATAAAGAAATAGTAACCATAAGAATTGAACCTGGAATTTCCCTGAGTAATAAATACCAAGATTTTTTAGCATTAGAAGTTGAAAGCACTTCTACTACTCAATATTTTCAAGCTGGAAGAGGTATTCTTAAAAATATTTAAACTGAAGAATACAAGTTATTAATAGGAAATATAAATAGTAGGCGCGAGGAAATATTATCATTTTCATTAGGTAGAAATGAAGCAAGAAAACTTATCTCTAATAATATTTTAGGCGTGGCTATAGTTTGTAAATTTATTCCACCATTTGTAGACGAAAAAAGCGACTTTCATAGCTTGTTTACTGGAGACAATTTCGTTAATCGTTTTACGTCCGACATCTACAGAGCGTATACTAATATTGAAGATATAACATACACAACAAGAACAAAGTACATTATAGCTAACGCACAAAAAATAGTAGTTTATAATACTAAAAATGGAAAAATATATAGTGAATATCCAATAATTGAACAGTCGTCAAATACTGAAAAACCATTTTCTATTACATCTAACTTTCCTTCCAGGAAGTTGCACCTCTTTAACCCGGATTTCTCACAAAGAAAAAGAAAAAAAGGGTCAAAAACTGAGAAAATGTATATGTAGAAAGCATTTCAACAGTTATAAAGTATGACCCAAGTAACAACAGATTGTACACCAAAACAGTTCAAATTTGAAAGAGAAAGTTTCATCCTGTAAATCCTGAAATCCTGGATATCCTGATTCAGACAAATAAAATATTCAGATCCCCGACTTCTTTTAAATACCTTCCTATTCAGGGATCAATGATCATAAAAGTCGGGGATCTAAATCACCTCATAATTATCTCTCAACTAACTTCCCATCACTGCATCTAACAACAAATCACCACCAAAACGCACCGGATCTGTACAAGGTAAACCTGTTTGATCTGTAATTTGAGCGATCGCATTTTTAGCAGCAACTTCATCTAAATCTCTAGTATTTAAAGCTATCCCCGCTACCGGAACTTTAGCAAAAGCACCCGCACCACTAGCAACAATTTCATACATTTTAATTACCTCCGGTAAAGGAGGAATCGGAACATGAGGATTATTATGATTGTGAGTTTGTCCGGCTCGATGCACTAAAATTAAATGTGTCGGTTGAGAACCTCTAATTAAAGGTAAAGTTGCAGTCGAACCAGGATGTAATAAAGAACCCTGTCCTTCAATCTGCAAAATATCATAATGTTTACCAAACCGCATCACTAACTGTTCCACTGCACCCGCAGCAAAGTCCACCCGCACCGCATCTAAAGCTACTCCATCCCCTTCCAACATTAACCCAGTTTGACCAGTAGCTAAAAATTTAGAACGCCAACTCCGTAATTTTGCTGAATGATGTAATTCTAAACTGGTGGACATTTTACCGATAGCCATATCCGTACCCACCGTCAAGACTCGACGACAGGGAAGAGTCCGCGCTAACCCGGAAGCTATTTCTAAGTTAGCAGGTTCTTTCCGCACATCCCAAATTAACTGACCTGGTTTTAAAAGTGCGTTTAAATCCGGTATATTTCCCAGGGGAGTGTGTAACCCATTCACCAAAGACATACCGCCTTTGAGCGCATCTTTGATATCCGGCCAGTAATGATCAGGAATTATCCCACCTTTGGGAGCAATACCAATAACTAAAACTTCCGGTTGATACTGTAAAGCTGCACTCACTGAACCCACAACAGGAACATCACGTTTTATCCCTGTTAACTCTGCTAAAGATTTACCCACACATTCCCGATCTATCACTGCAACTATAGGAGCTTCACTATAGCGTAAAATTGATAAACCGGTTTTTCCCTGAGTTCCACTCAGTCCTTCATGCAATAAAATTGCTATCTTTTTATTAAGTGGCAGACGCACTGTATTGTACTCCTAAACCTGGTAAATTATTAGGTAAAATTCGTCCTTTTTCAACTGATGCACCCACAAAAGGATCATCTATTAAATTTAAATGACTATCTAAGTCTAAATAATCAGCTAATGGTGCAAGTTGGGAAGCTGCTGTATTCGCTAATGAACTATCAGAATAACAGCCAAACATCACTTGTAAATTATGTGCTTTGGCTGTATTTACCATTCTCCAAGCTTCACTTAAACCCCCAGATTTCATGAGTTTAATATTAATTCCATCTACATAATCTGCTAATGGGGGAATATCCACACTGGTAAAGCAACTTTCATCCACAAAGATGGGTAAAGGTGAATGTTCTTTCAGGGTGGCTAATTTATTTTCTTCACCTCGTGGTAATGGCTGTTCTATATATTTTATCCCTAAATCTGCTAACCACAGAGACATAGAAATTGCATCTGCTAAACTCCAACCTCCGTTAGCATCTACAAATAAATCTATTTCTGGTGCTGTTTCTTTCACTGCTAAGAGCATTTTTCTGTCTGCTTCTATTCCCTCTTTTGCTCCTAATTTCACTTTTAATAATTGTACATCCATATATTCTAACCAGTCTTTGGTTCTGGTTGCTGCACCTTCTGGGGAGTTAATACCTATGGTTACGGATGTGGGTACTATATTCTTGATATTTAGTCCCCACATTTTCCACAATGGTAAATTTACACTTTTCCCCATCCAATCATACAACGCCATATCTATTGCTGCTCTGGCTGCGGAAGGAATTTGATCCTGTGTTAAAACTGCTTCAATTTCCTGACGTTGCCAAGGGTTGTATGATTCTAACACAGGGGCGATTTTTTGCAAGGCATCTGTGATCATTTCGGTAGTTTGACGGTGATTACCCACACCAAATGGTGATGCTTCTCCCCATCCTTCGATGTCGTTTTCGATGATTTTGACGCTGATATTTGTCGTTTGTGCTGTTGTTCCTCTACTTATTGTTAAGGGGAATCTTTTGTTGACTGTGAATAGTTTGATTTGTGTTTTCATTTTAGCAACTTATACTTATCAACCATAATACACTAAATAAACAAGATTCTAATTAATTAGATCCCGGATTGTTTGAAGAAATCCGGTATCTGAATATTATCTATATTTGATTTATAAAGAAATTTAAATAATAATAATTGTCAGTTAGGTCAAACAATATAAATACTGTAAGGTAAATAGATATCTGGTGGTAATTAACTGTCTAACCTGAAACTATTGTATGAAACTATTGTCAGGACAATTCATTAATTGTCACTAGATAATTTTCACCAGATATCTCTTGTGTCAGTTTCCTAAGTTTTGTCATTAACCTTCACAAAATAACTCTAGACACCAGAGGGGAAAAGAGACTAAAATAGAGCGATCGCTTCCTCCATAGGGAATAAAAATAGAGTAGATTCCAGATCAATAAGATACAGAATCTAAATTCAAACCCATACAGCAAGTAGAGACATTGCAGGAAATGTCTCTACTCCTGACTGCTGACTCCTGCTGTAATTAATCGAAACCTCAACCAACTTAGGATTACCTTAGCAATGACAGACAGAGATCCATACATTTATAGAATCAAATCAGTTCAAAAAATCGTAGATGGCGACACTATTGATGCTGATATTGACCTTGGTTTTGATATCTCCCTGACTAAGCGCATTCGTCTTGATGGTATTGATACCCCAGAAAGCAGAACAACGAATACTGATGAAAAAAAACTTGGTCTTGAAGCTAAAGAATGGCTAAAAAAACAACTAGACAATAAACATCAAATTCTTGTTAAAACAAAACTTCCAAACAGCACAGAAAAATATGGGAGAATACTGGGCATGTTATACGTTGACGATGTATGTCTTAATGATCTGATGGTTGCCGAAGGATATGCTTGGAAATATGATGGTGGCACAAAAAACAAAGACTTTGAACAACTGAAAGAAATTCGTAGATTAAAAGGTAAATTAACAGAGTAATCAACAACCAGATCCCCGACTTCTATTTTTAATTATCCCTTTCATGATAAAATTGATATCAGAAATCGGGGATATTTCTGCAATGATATCCCCCACTTTTACACCAGTTTCCGAAGATATCGAGTACCCATTTAGCAGCCAAGACTTGTACTGAGCTTGTCGAATTATGCCTGCAATACAAGAGTTTTACAATTAATATCTGTACCTCATAACACTGGGAACTGCTGTATTTTCAATTAATTACACAAAAAAATTATCTCAACTCAGCTATAAAACACCTACTCCATTCACCGTTTCCATTGTTGTAAAATATAACTATAAAAAGCTTCCTTATCCACTTTATCCATAGCCTTTATTTTTTTCCCTCCAGCAACTACCTTAGTCCTACCTTGACTCACACCCTGAGTAATAACTTCTGTTTCCCATTCTCGCAATTCATAAAATTCAGGTTTTCCTAAAAAAGCTGTTGCCAAAACATCCCAAAAATAATAATCTTGGGGAATAACTAAGGCGTAACATTGACCAGCTAAATTAGAAATCGGATAATTATATTGTTTACCCATTTTCTGTACTAAATCTGATGTAACGGGTACATTATTTGTTAAGTCTAAAGGACACATAATAATTTCAATTTGCGTTTTCCAAACCTTTGCCGCAGAAACCGCATCCCAATAAACATTCCATTCTGCTGAACCATCTTGTATTGGTTCTATTCCTTTTTCGACATTTCCAGGAACATTTAACGCTCCCCCCATCCAAACTATTTTTTCAATTTTCTTTTCAATTTCTGGTGCTTTTTCTAATGCTACCGCTACAGTTGTTAAAGGTCCTGTTACCATCAAAGTAACTGGTTCTGGTGCTTCCCTTAACACCTTTACCATGAAATCTTGACCTGTTTCTTCTAGTAAAGGAGTGTTAATTTTTTCTTGTTGATTGAGAATAGGTAAATGATCAATAATTAATGAATCACGACGATAAAGACGGGGAAAAGGATTAATTCCTCTCACTGTACTTTCAGCAACCGGAATATGAGAAAATCCCATTAAGTCCATTATTTTGCGAGTTGCACTGACAGCAGATTGAATATAACAGTCTGCGGGAGTGACGACAATACCAAGAAGTTCGATATGTTCCATCGTCAACAGTAACATGGTGGCTAAATAATCATCCACACCACCATCATGATCCATTAATACCAGTTGTTTTTTCATATCAGGAGTTAGTTAAATGGATGAGTTTATGCAAGCTGCAATTAGCGAAGCAAAACAAGGCAGAAATGAGGGCGGAATCCCCATTGGGTCTGTTTTGGTCAAAGATGGGAAAATCCTTGGTAGAGGTCATAATAAACGGGTTCAAGATGGTGATCCTGTCACCCATGCGGAAATTGATTGTTTAAGAAATGCAGGGAGAATTGGTAATTATAAAGGTACAACTTTATATTCTACATTAATGCCATGTTATTTGTGTGCCGGTGCTGTAGTACAATTTGGGATTAAAAAAGTAATTGCAGGAGAGTCGAGAACTTTTCCTGGTGCAAAAGAATTTATGGTTTCTCATGGTGTGGAAGTTATAGATTTCAACCTGGATGAATGTGAACAAATGATGAGTCAATTTATAGCAGAAAACCCTGAATTATGGAATGAAGATATAGGAGTTTAAAGGAGTCAGGAGTCAGGAGTCAAAATTTTGGATTTCCCTCGTTCCCAGTCTCTGACTCTAATTTGACTAAAGGCAAAGCCTTTAATAATTCATTCCCATACAGAGTATGGGAACGAGTAAAACGAGTAAATTACGAATTACAAATTACGAATTTATCCAAAGTAATTCTATCAGGAAAAGAACTTTGCGCCCCTAATTTTGTGGTTGCTAAAGCTCCTGCTGCTGCACCCCAAACTACAGCTTCTCTTAATGTTTTTCCCTCAAATAATGCTGCTGCTAAACCACCATTAAAAGCATCACCAGCCGCAACGGTATCTACTGCATTAACTGAAAATGCTGGAATATAAAAACTCTCTTCTTTAGTTGCACAGAAAACACCTTTTGCACCTAATTTAATGATTGCACATTTTACACCTTTTTGCAATAAAATATTAGCGGCTTTTGCTGCTGTTTCTGGTTCGTTTACAGTAAAACCTAGTAATTGACTGGCTTCAATTTCATTGGGTGTAATAATATCAATTAATGGGTAAATTTCATCTGGTAAATTATGTGGTGCTGGTGCAGGATCGAGAATAACTTTTATATTTGCTTCTTTGGCTTTTTGGGCTGCTAAAATTACTATTTTTAAAGGAATTTCTAGTTGTAAAAGTAGGAATTTTGCATCTATCAATAAATTAGATAATCTATTGATATCATCTTGATTAACTTTACCATTTGCACCGGGAATAACTATGATATTATTTTCCCCTTGCTGATCTACAGTAATAACTGCAACCCCAGAACTGACGGTTTCATCAATTAAGATATTTTCAGTTTTAACACCACAATTTTGCAAATTTTTAATGAGTTCTGCACCAAAATTATCAGCACCTACACGCCCGATCATTTGCGTGGGTATTCCTAATTTTGCTAATGCAACTGCTTGGTTTGCACCTTTACCTCCAGGGGTGGTAAAAAAGCTTTCCCCTAGCAATGTTTCCCCAGGAATAGGTAAGTGGGATGTGGTTGCTACTAGGTCTATATTTATGCTGCCAAAAACGATAATTGTCATATTCAGAAGTTATTAAATACAGCAGATTTAAGATTTTCGGGCGGGCAGGATGCCCACCCCACAAAAAGGAAAATGTTGGAATTTGTAATCTTTTAATGTGTAATCAGAACTAAAATATTAAGCACGCCATCGCAATAATACACTTTTTACAGGATTGATAAAGTCTCGTTTTTCAGATGTTGCACGGGCAAATTCTCGTTTTAATTGATAATACCATTGTGCTTGCATATCTGAATCTTTGATAAGTCGTAAAACTGGATTATATTTAAGTCCAATTTGCTGTTTTTCTACTACTGTGCGGTCTTGATCTAAAAATTTTCTGGCTAAAATATGAATCAAAGGTGTGAATATTCTTAACCATTTTGGTATACCATAAAGCACAAAATTTACTTCTGTTTCGATTTCAGAAATTGGTGTGACTGCAGTTAAATTACAAACTCGATGTTTGCCAAATGTAATTTCTTCTATTCTCACTCCTGGTAAACGAAAAGAAATTTCTACTTCGGGTATTCCTCCACCAACTAACCAATATAATCGGCTCATATTTTCCATGTTATCAGATAATTGATGTCGTCTGACTGTAAACCCATAATGTGAAGGATCAAATTGTTTGACTTCTTCATGTAGTTCTCCGCTTCTCCACCACCAAACTCGATGTACATAGGGAGAATGTGCAGGGTCCATTAAACCTGTCACCGCATGATCTACAAAGCAAGGAAACCGCATTACTTCTACTAAATGAGGTTGTTGTTCAGGAAAACCAGGAACTATGGGAACATCTTTTTGATCAGCGTTGACTTGAGATTTTTCGCTGTCGGCTATGTAGATCCAAATGTTGCCTTGAGTCTCATAAATAGGATATGATTGCACATCAAAACGACTCAAATCTATGTTTTGTTCTGGTAATAATGATGGAATTTCTACACATTTTCCCGCTGGATTAAAGCGCCAACCATGATAACAACATTCTACTTCTTGACCATTGAATCTACCACAACTTAAAGGTACTGCACGATGAGGACAAATATCACGCACTGCAAAAACTTGACCTTCTTTATTTCTCATCAGCAGTACGGGTTCTCCTAAAAAAATCCGGGATACCATTTTACCTGGTTTGAGAAGATGACTAGGTAATGCGTAGTACCAAAGATTACGTAATAAGATGTGATTGTTATCTATCATGTATGGCTAAGATATGACTAGGGAAAATATACAAAAATAATCATAGACAACAAGTGTCATTTTAAACAGCTTTATTTTTGTTGATTGCTATTCGTAGGTTGGGATTCGCGTTAGTGCTACAAAGCGATGGAATTTAGACACAAAGCAGTTTAAGGTAGGGTAAACCAACATTGACAAACCTTAGTTTTGTTGCGCTATCGCTGAACGCAACCTAAATTACAAATTATTTTCTATTCTACATTTACCCAAAAGTCTGCGGTTTTGATTTTACCATTGCGGTCAAATTGCATCCACATTTTATAAGTTCCTGACTGGGGAAATTTGGTATGAAATTTCACTGTTCCATCAGGAGTATTTTTCATGGCATGGGCGTGAAGATAGTCGGATTTTGTGAATTGATCGTAGAAGTCGGGGATCTGGGTATCAAGAAATGATAGGGCTAAATACTTAAAATGTTTTGAGAACTTAATCAGTGATGAAATTGTTTAAAAAGCTAACGATTTTGATTTTTATCTATCTTGTGATAGTAGATTAATTAACTTTTTTAAACATTGTAATTCCGTATCATATATCTAATTATTTGGACACATCCTACAGGAAGATGACTATAAATAGGAGTAGAATTAAATTAATCTTGGTGTGTCGAATAACTGCTTTCTATGGAGGTTTAGCCGAGCTAAACCTTTTTTTTATGATGAGACAAATTAGCAAAGAATATTAATTTTCTCAAAAATCATCTTTCCTAGAGACTGATTAATTTACCCCATAAAGTATCTATAGAAATATAATCTACTTCTACTCAAGACTTGTTCTGTGATCAAGCCTTTCTTTTTTAGTCATCATTCTTGACATTGACACTTTCGATTATTCTCAATTATTGTAGGTTGAATAATGTCAACTCTAGGAAGAAAGAATAATTTTTTGACAGGTATATTGAATTCAGCTAGTAACAGGTAAACTCATATTTGTATACATCCTCTAGGTAGATGATATAAAATCTAAGTAAGCTTAAATTAACTAGATATGGTAAACACTTGGTATATATCTGGGCTTGGCGAAAAACCAAGCCTTTTTTGTGGTAGATAAATAGCAACGCTTGGATTTTCCCACAACTATTCCCACAAGTAAATTATTACTCACACACAATATAAAAATCTATTTTAATTACCCTTTAGGTAGTAGAAATAGCGATTTAAAGAGAGTATTATTTCGCCTATTAATGCCTGAAAAACGTGTATTTACCCTGGATAATAGTCTAGGGTATTTTTTTATGCAGATTGATGTTTGATTTTCAGTGGTACTTATTAGCAGGTTTTATGAATTTTGTACTCATCTGATAGAGAGATGAATTAGAAGAAAACAGAGTTTAAATTAACTATATATGGTAAACACCTGGTATATACAAAGGCTTGGCTTGAGTCCAAGCCTTTTTCATTCTTTAGATAGATACTTAAATAATTTAATACTGCTAAATAGAACCATATTTAAGATTTTCACCAAGTAATGCTCTATCAGTTTTTGGAATATTTGGACACATCCTCTAGGAAGATGATCTGTAAGCAGACAAGAACTAAATTAATTTAGTACGTTGTTAAGCACAGCAATTTTTGAGGTTTGGTTCACAGCCAAACCTTTTTTTAATGTTGTAATTTTATTTTTATGTGATTTTCATGGTCTATTCTGGTACAATAACAATGTCCTCTCAACAGTGTTTTATCTGTTGCTATATATCCAAAAAATAAACTATGAGTAATCACATCCCAGACTACAATCCTAGTAGCATAGCAGAAATTAATGGTAATTTCTTAGGTTTACCTTATGATTATAACACTGCTAATTTAATTATCTTTGCCGTTCCTTGGGAAGTCACGGTTTCTTATGGTGCGGGAACAGCGAATGCACCACAGCGAATTTTAGATGCTTCCTATCAAATAGATTTGTTTGATTTTGATCATCCTGATGGTTGGAAACAGGGAATTTATTTAGTTGAAATTTCTCAAGATATTTTAGATAAAAATAATTATTATCGTCAACAAGCTGCTAAAATAATTGCCAGACAAGCTGAAGGTAAAGCATTAACAGACGCACCAGATTTAACACCTATCCTCACAGAAATTAATCAAGCGGGTGAACAGGTAAATCAATGGTTGTTTAACCAATGTCAGCAAGCAATGAATTTAGGTAAAAAAGTTGCTGTCATCGGTGGTGATCATAGTTCACCTTTGGGTTATTTCCAAGCTTTAGGAAATCAATATCCTGATTTTGGAATTTTACATATTGATGCACACGCCGATTTAAGAGACGCTTACGAAGGTTTTGAATTTTCCCATGCTTCAATTATGTTTAATGCTTTGAAAATTCCGCAAATTTCTAAGTTAGTGCAGGTGGGTTTGCGGGATATTTGTATTGACGAAGTGGAAATAATTAACGGTTCAAATAATCGGGTTGTTGCTTATTATGATTCAGCGATCAAACAACAACAATATGCTGGTAAAACTTGGATGGATTTATGTCAGGAAATAGTAGGGAACTTACCTGAGAATGTGCATATTAGTTTTGATGTTGATGGTTTAGATCCTAAACTCTGTCCCAATACGGGAACTCCTGTTCCGGGTGGGTTAGAATTAGAGCAGGTTTATTGTTTATTTAGGGAAGTTGTGAAGAGTGGGAGAAAAATTATTGGGTTTGATGTGAATGAAGTTGGTGATGCAGAATGGGATGGTAATGTAGGTGCGCGGATAGTTTATAAGTTGGCGAATTTGTTGGATTTGTCGTATAAAGGTGGGTAAATGAGGATTTACAGGATTGATTTTTTTGTCTGAATCAGGATATCCAGGATTTTAGGATTTACAGGATTAATTTTTTTGTCAGAATCAGGATGTCCAGGATTTAAGGATTTACAGGATGGTTTTTATTTAATAAACTAGCAATTAATATATCTCACTTTTATTCTATTTCTGTGAGATTAGCAGCTTGTTCAAAGTAAGGTTGTAACATTAAACCCAACTCTTGAACAATCAGAGAATTTGTATTTTTTCCTAATTCTGGTAAGAGTAATTCTTTGCAAAAAATCTCATAATCTAAATCTTGAATTTTCAACTCTTGAATAGCTTTTCCACATAAATACTTGATTGCTTCCTTACCTCTCAGAAATATTTTAGCTTGTTGAAAGTCAAGTTCCTCCTGATTATCAATATAAATTTGCCACTGAAAATCCTCACCTAACAATATATTCTCTAACATATTTTCTAAAGTCAATATTTTGTTTTTAGATTCTTCAGATTTAGTACCTATCTGACTTGTAAACCAATTTTTAATCTCTTCCAGAGTCGTGAAGTTGAAATCTAGCCTATCTAAAGTTATTCTAAAATTAGCATTTTCTCGGAACTGAAACTTTAAACATTCTAATAATTCTTTTATAATCGAGTCTTGAAAATATTGTATTAGCCATTCATCTAGTTGTGGTTTAGTTAAATTATGTCCAGTATTCTTTCTATATGGTTTATTTTCACCTAATTTTTGAGTAGGTATCTGATTTAATAAATTAGCTATAGTTTCTGTTTCTTCTAGTAAAAAATTTTCCCATTCATGTCTTCCCCAATAAATTATTCTAGCAGATTTGCTTATAATAAATTGATTATCCTGTCTAGAAAGCTCTCTCTCAATCATATTTTGGGTTCTAAAATCTCTATCAGAAATCCCAATCACGGGTATACTTTGATGTAAATTACTTTTTTGATAGATTAATTTAGCTATAGAATTAAAATTTCCACTACCACCTATTTCCTGTACTTTATAATTAATATTTGATAACAGTCCTTGATACTTGAGTTTCTCAAAAACTCTATTAATAAATCCTCGTTCGGGACTGTTTGGTTCACCTTCTATCAAAATATATAAAAAGTTATCTAGTATTTCCATTATTTTTCTCCCAAATCACCCAATTTAATAATTTCCGAATCATAAAACATTTCTGCTACAGTTGGAGAATGGGTTGTAAAAATATATTGATTATTGAAGTCATCCCCCCGCAAAACTTGGATTAATCTTTTTTGCCAAGCTGGATGTAAATGTAGTTCCACTTCGTCAATAAGAACAATAGAATTTTTAGCAGTGTCTGCTGCTAACCCAATTAAGATTCTTAAAATTTGATGTTCCCCTGAACTCATTTGTAATAAATCATATTCTATTCCTTTTCTTTTGAGAATCAAAGTATCAGAATCCGGTCCAGACTCTAAACCGATTAATTCTGAAGGAAAACAAATTTTATTAAATAATCTTTGTACTCGCTTCCAATAGGATTCACCATATTTTTCTTCATTCCATGTTAAATGTTTACGGTAATATTCAATTAACCAAGATAAAACATCACTATGTGCATTTTTATCTTCTATATTTTGTTTATCAAAACTCTTCAATAATCTTACAGTACGTCTTTGATCCAAATAACAAACACCACCAATTCTATTAAATATTTGTGATGTATACAGATTTCTATCGACTGATTCAGAAACTCTGCCTCTTGCACCTAGAACTTTAATAGCATCTTTAGGTGTACAACTATAATGATATAAACTCTTTGCTTTTGGTTTATTGGGAAAAGACCAAATAACTTTTGCTGGATTTCCTAAAGGTGGAACTGGCTTGGATAAATTAAAGTTTTGTGGCAATTCAAGTGATGAATAAACATCATTAATAGCTTCTGCTTCATCTTGTTCAATAGAATACTCAAATGTGATTTGAGCTATAGTACCTCTACCTCTAACTAATTGTTGTATATTGTATTCTAATCCTTCTCTTAAAGATGGGTTTTGTGGATTTTCAAATACTTTAACTACAACATGAATAGCATCTAAAATTGAAGTTTTACCAGAACCATTAGGACCGACAATTAAATTAATAGGTCGAGGACGACCAAGTAAATCTGTAAAATCCAAAGAAATATCATCAATGGCACGAAAGTTTTTTATTTCTAATGAATGTAATTTCATATACTTCGTAATACATTGTATTTTATTTAACTTAAAATAGACAGTAAATTAATCGTAGTCTCTAGAAAACCTGATTGTGACTATAACATATTAACGTACTATTAGAGGTGCATTTTCCAAACCCATCTCCCCAACTACCCAACAAGCGGTAAAATTAACAATCCAACCCCAATTCCCTCCTTGATATGTTCTGCGACTACCTAGTACAAATCCTTACAGCCCGCGTTTACGATGTAGCCCAAGAAACACCACTGGAATATGCCCCCAACCTCTCCAAACGCATCAACAACAAACTGCTACTCAAACGAGAAGATATGCAGTCTGTCTTCTCCTTTAAACTGCGGGGTGCATATAACAAAATGGCCAACCTCCCCCCAGACTTACTCAAACAAGGTGTAATTGCTGCATCTGCGGGAAACCACGCCCAAGGTGTGGCTTTATCTGCCAGTCGCTTAGGTACAAAAGCTATTATTGTTATGCCCGTCACCACTCCCCAAGTAAAAATTAACGCCGTCAAAGCACGGGGGGGAGAGGTGGTTTTATATGGAAATACCTATGATGACGCTTATGCCTACGCCCGGAAATTAGAAGCGGAAAAAGGGTTAACCTTTATACATCCCTTTGATGATCCTGATGTCATCGCTGGCCAGGGGACTATCGGGATGGAAATTTTACGCCAATATCAACAACCTATTCACGCCATTTTCGTCGCTATTGGTGGCGGTGGTTTAATTGCTGGTATCGCTGCTTACGTGAAACGCTTGCGTCCCGAAATCAAAATTATCGGTGTTGAACCCGTAGACGCTGATGCAATGTCTCAATCTCTTAAAGCCGGTCATCGTGTACGCTTATCTCAGGTGGGTTTGTTTGCTGATGGGGTAGCAGTGCGGGAAGTGGGAGAGGAAACCTTCCGCTTGTGTCAGCAATATGTGGATGAAATTATTTTGGTGGATACCGATGCTACCTGTGCAGCGATAAAAGATGTATTTGAAGATACCCGTTCTATTTTAGAACCTGCGGGAGCGTTGGCTGTAGCTGCGGCTAAAGTTTATGCAGAACGAGAACAAATACAAGGGCAAAATCTGGTTGCTGTAGCTTGCGGTGCTAACATGAATTTTGATCGCTTGCGGTTTGTGGCAGAAAGGGCAGAATTTGGAGAACGTCGAGAAGCGATTTTTGCGGTGAATATTCCTGAAAAACCAGGAAGTCTGCGTAAGTTTTGTGAATGTTTAGGCGATCGCAATTTAACAGAATTTAATTATCGTATTGCCGATACCAAAGAAGCTCATATTTTTGTCGGTGTGCAAATTGAAAACCGCGCCGATGCAGCGAAAATTGTCGAAAAGTTTGAAAATAACGGTTTAAAAACTATTGATTTAACAGATGATGAATTAACAAAATTACATTTACGGCACATGGTAGGGGGACATTCTCAACTTGCTGATCATGAATTATTATATCGGTTTGAATTTCCTGAACGTCCTGGGGCGTTGATGAAATTTGTGGGTTCTATGTCTCCTGATTGGAATATTAGCTTATTTCATTATCGCAATAATGGGGCAGATTATGGGCGAATTGTGGTAGGAATGCAAGTTCCTCCTAATGAGATGAATGAATGGCAGGAGTTTCTTGATTCTTTGGGTTATTGTTATTGGGATGAAAGTCAAAATCCTGCTTATAAGTTGTTTTTGGGTTAGTTTATTTTATATCTCACGCAAAGACGCAAAGACGCAAAGGAAGAAAGGAAGGGAAAGAAGTAATAAGAAAATTCTTGTGGGGTGGGCATCTTGCCCGCCATTTTTTACTTTTTATTTACCTGAATTAACAATTTTAATCCTAGCAATCCTAAACCACTACCAATAAAATAATAGGTAAAGTCTGCCCAATTAAATACGTTTCCTAATACCATTTTTCCCCACCAAAATGAAGGTAAATAATCTAAAAATGGGGGATGCCATAATTACAAGAATTTTATGAAACAAGTAATTGCTAATACCCATAATGGAATTTGCCAAACTGCGCGACGGGTGGGAATAAATAGAAAGGCCAATAAACACCAAAATATCACATAAAAAACACCTCCTACCTCTTGATTTAACCAAGAAACAGAATAACGGTATTTACTGTATAAAAGTCCTGTAATGAGAATAATGATTAAAGAAATAAAAGTGCGTAAACGAATAGTTTTCAGATTTTGCACGACTACTTAAAATTTTAATGAAACAATTGTCAATTGTCAATTATCAATTATCAATTGATAAAAAAGGCTTGGTTTTTTTACCAAACCTTGTTTTACAGAAGTGAAAGACTCTATTGAATTTAACCATTTATGAACTTGATAATTTATCTATCTTCAGAGTTAATTTATATTTTTTATCCATAGATGAATGGGGATGATCCTAAATGTGTACATTTATTTTTATTTTAACCGCAAAGGACGCAAAGTACGCAAAGGTAAGACTTTTTTAGAGAGTTTTTCGTTTTGTTCCGGTGATGTTTTTTAAATTGGGGTTTTTGGGATAAACGCAGATATTTTAATTAATTTTTTCTTTCATCTGCGTCTATCTGCGTGTATCTGCGTTAAATTATCCCTCCATCTTATCCACCCAATTTAAACACAACTCCCGGAAATGTTCACCCCTAATTTCAAAATTAGGATATTGATCAAAACTCGCACACGCAGGAGACAATAACACTACTGACGCTTGATATTTTTTCGCTAATTCTGCGGATCTGGGAATAGCTTGATCCATTGTTTCCACAATTTCAAAGTTATTATATCCCACTTCTTTTAATCTTTGAGAAAACGCATTTGCAGCACTACCAATGAGTAGAACAGCAGCAGCTTTATCTTGAATTTTCTTTAACCAAGCTGTATCATCCCCTGCTTTTGCTTCTCCACCAGCTATTAAAATTACAGGACTTTTTACCGATGCTAAACCAACTTCAGCCGCATCATAATTTGTGGCTTTGCTATCATTAATAAAGTCAATATTTTCCCATGTACAAATATGTTCTAAGCGATGGGGAACACCAGGAAATTCACTCACAGCGCGACAAATTGCTGCTATTTCTATTCCTGCTAATCTCGCTGCACCAACTGACATTAATAAATTTTGTTGGTTATGTTCTCCTACCATTCGCAAAGCAGAAACTTCGACAATTTTCTGAGGTTGAGAACTTGCAGATAATTTTTCTATTACCCAGCCATTTTCTATATAAAAGCCTTTTTCACCTATTAAGAAATCTGCCCCTTTTACACTTGTCCAATAAGCATTATCCCATTGATTTAAACCAATTTTGTTTAAATAAACATCATCACCGTTAAATATTTGCAACTGGGAATTTTTTAACAGTTTGGCTTTAATATTGTAGTAATTTTCTAATGTTTGATGACGGGCTAAATGATCTGGAGTAAAAGTTGTCCAAATACCAATTTTCGGTGCAAGAGTTACGGAAGATTCTATTTGATAACTACTTAATTCACCTATTACCCAATCTACAGAACTTTGGATTTTAGATTTTGGATTTTGGATTGCTTCTTGTGTATCTTCCTTACTTCTTTCTTCAACCAAATAAGACTCATTTACAATCTCTCTTAAACCCTTTCCCCTTCGTGTCCTTCGTGTTCTTCGTGGTTCGTTTTCTTCAATTTGCTTTTGATTTAAAGCCACCTCACAAGCAGCCAAACCAATATTACCACAGGCAGGAGCATTAAAACCGGCAGCTTGAAAAATGGCCGCAGTTAAAGCGGTGGTTGTGGTTTTCCCATTTGTACCAGTAATTGCTACCCAGGGAATATTTTGTAAATGTCTCCATGCGAGTTCCATTTCCCCAATGGTTTCTATTCCTAAATCTCGCGCTTTTAACAAGATAGGAATGTCCCAAGGTACACCAGGACTAACTACTATTAATTTAGGTAATTTGTTAGCTAAATTTAAACTTTCAAAATCTGGGGTGTGTCCTAATTTGACGGTAATTTGTTCTTTAGCAAGTTCTTGTTGTTGTTCCAGGAGGTTTGGGGAGGTATTGCGATCGCAAAGTTCCACCTCCCATCCTTCCTGTTTCAACAATCTTGCCGCAGCAACACCGGACTTTCCCAATCCTATCACAAGAGCTTCTGGCATAGACTGTGTAGCATCCCTGGTTAAGCTACCCTATACTAGCGTTAATTGGCAAAAATTACACCTGTTTTTGATTACTTTTGCTACAAATTTTTTACAAATTTTTCACAATTGCGCCAAAGTCAGCTAATACACGGCTATGATTTCGCAATAATCCCAGCAAATTTAACCGATTTCGCTTAATATTGGGGTCTGGGTCCATGACTAAAACGCTATCTTCTCCATCAAAAAATTTACTCACGGTGGGAGCAATTTTTTCTAGTGCTGCTATTAACAGTTGATAGTTGCGTGTTTGCTGTGCGGTTTGGGTTTGGGGTACTAATTCTACTAGGGCGTTATAAAATGCTGATTCCGATGATTTTTGGAATAATTCAGGATTTATTAATGTTTTTGGTTCTAATTGTTGGAAATCTAAATCACCTTGTGCAGCCAGTCTAGTAGAACGGTTAATGGTTTCATAGATTTTTTCTAATGTACCATCTTTGCGGATTTGTTGTAAATAAATTGCGCGATCGCGTACATCCAATAAATCCTGTAATGCGCGTTCTGTGTACTCTGGATCGTTTTCTCCCAATACCGCATTTACCAAGTCATAATCTATCTGTTTTTCTTCTTGTAATAAGGTGCGGATACGTTGCAGGAAAAATTCCCGTAATGTGGCGATTAAAGATTTTGCATCTTTATTAAATGTGGTTGCAAATTCTGTGGCTATTTGCTCTAATAGCTGGGATAAGTTAAGTTTTAATCCTCCCTTTAAAACTTGTCCATTTATAATTAAATTACTTGCCCAGATAATGTTAATTAATCCATTAGCAGCCCGACGTAATGCAAAAGGATCAGAAGAACCTGTAGGTATTAAACCTAATCCAAATATGCAAATTAATGTATCTAATCTGTCAGCCAAAGCTACAACTTGACCTGAAAGAGTAGAAGGTAAAATATCACCTGCTGCTGCTGGTAAATAATGTTCCATAATTGCCCTTGCAACTTCTGCATCTTCACCACTAGCTAAGGCGTATTTTTGACCCATAATTCCTTGTAATTCTGGGAACTCAAACACCATTTGAGTTACTAAATCTGCTTTGCACAATAAAGCTGCTCTTTGGATTTTTTGGTGCTGTTCTTCCTCTAAATGCAATTGATTACTGATTTTTTCTGCAATTTTAACAATGCGATCTACCTTGGCGCGGACAGAACCTAAATCCTCTTGAAATGTGACTGTTTCTAGTTGGGGTAAAAAGCTTTCTAAGGGTTTATCTCTATCAGATTCATAGAAAAATCTACCATCTGCTAACCTAGCACGAACTACTCTTTCATTACCAACAGCAATGATATCTGATTTTTCGGGGTTTCCGTTAGAAATAGTGATGAAATTTGGTAATAATTCTTGCTGATAACCATCTTTAAACACAGGAAAATATCGCTGATGAGTTACCATAACTTCTGTAATTACTTCTGTAGGTAACTCCAAAAACTCTTGTTCAAACTTGCCCACAACTGCGGATGGATATTCAACAAGATTGATGACTTCTTCTAATAAGTCAGGGTAAAATACTGTAGAGCCACCAGCATCTTTTGCTGCTTTCTTTACTTGTTCAACAATGATTTTTTCCCGTTCTTCTGGGGAAACGATCACATAACCAGAACGCAAGGTATTTACATATTCTGTAGCGTGGGAAATGGTGACAGGTTCGGGATGTAAAACGCGATGGGTTGGAGAAATGCGATCGCTTTTAACTATCTTCTCACCGTTCTGCAATTCTAAGGGTAAAACATCCCCATCTAATAAAGCAACTAACCAGCGAATAGGACGGGAAAACCTACCGTCACCACTTCCCCACCGCATCAACCGCTTTCCTTCCAAGTTCCAAACCCACTGGGGTACAAGTTCGGTTAAAATCTCCGCTACTGGTCGTCCTGGTGTCTTTTTATTCACAAAGACAAAATCACCTTTATCCGTAGAACGCACTTCTAAACCTGACAGTTCCACACCTTGTTTTTTAGCGAAACCTTCTGCTGCTTTGGTAGGTTGACCATCTTTAAATGCTGCTTGTGCAGGTGGTCCTTTAATTTCTTCTTCTTTGTCTGGTTGTTGAGATGGTAAACCGGTAATGAGAACTGCTAACCGTCGGGGAGTTCCAAAAACCTCCACCGTTTCCGCTTTGAGACTGTTAGTTTCCAGAGTTTGAGGAATACGCGATCGCCATTGTGCGATCGCACCACTCAGAAAGCTTGCGGGTAGTTCTTCTGTACCAACTTCTAATAAAAACGCAGTCATAAGTTCACTAATGTTGATCAGTCAATTCCATCAGTTTACCCTGTGATCAGGCTTCCAGATGCGATGGACAACAGATTTGACAAAATTTTTTGACTCTCAAAGTCTACACTCGATCTCATTAATAGTAATTCTTAGGTATATCAGAATTTATATACCAATTGAAACTTCTTAAAAATCAATGCTCTAAAGTGTACAAATACACCCTGTTTCTAAATTTTAACTATACTTATTTTTTAATTAAACCCTATATGATATAGTAATTTACTACTTACTACGCTTTTATTCTATTAAGGATGCAAATATAAGCTAGAGATATTTCCACAAATGTACTAAGAAGGTCGATTAAAGTTAATGTTGATTCCTCCACCTCCTGTGCCAAATTCAAATGTTTCATTTTCTGTATGTATAGCGGATCTGGAAATATTAAATCCGTCAATTTTTAAAATCCATAAAAATTTTTCTCCAAAGCTATTGCGATTAAATTCCTTAATTTCTTGATGGTAGCTAGTGCTAAATTTTGGGTTTTCTCGAGGGCTAGGATCGGATTGAACGGAAATTGATACTAAGCCTACAAAAGCAAAGTTCTGTAAAAAAGGTTTAGATTTAGTAGATAACTTTTTCTGATAAAACTTTACAAGTACATCTATATTACTGAAATCTATTTTATCTAAAGCATCTATTAAGTTTTCACTATTTTCCTGTTGATTATTTTGTTTATCCACGATTCTTGACTCCCTTCTTTAACTATCTTAACCTACTCATATAAAATACTCTCTTCCCGGTTTAAAATTACCTATATTCTTCTCTTCTTACTTCGTGTTCTTCGTGTCTTCATGGTTCATTTAATTGGTATTCTTCTTGTAGTAAGGTAGTAACAGTTTCTTCTCTCAAAGCTGCTTGTGGAGAATTACAAAGAATTTTAGCATTATTGGATAAGTTATAAATGCAAGCATTCAGCTATCAGGATTTTTGTAGGTTGGGTTAAGCGACAGCGTAACCCAACAAAATTCCGTAAGTTTTGGGTTTGTAAATGTTGGGTTTCGTTCCTCAACCCAACCTACATGATTTAATTTTTTTAAAGTACAGGAGTTAAAAACAATTTAGCCTCCGCTTCTCTCCTCCTTCTTAACCCTGCTTCCACCGGACTACCAGGGTTTCTGTATTTAACAAACGTCTCTTCAATTTCATCCCATTGTTTATTTTGCAGAACTCTAGTAATACTTTGAAAATTCTTTCCTCCATAAAAACTAGCACCTAAGTTATAACCAAAACTCAATAAAGCACCTTGTTGGTTAACATTCAACTCATTCCATACAGGAATTTTTTGCAAAGATGGTAAATATTTTTCCTCCAATTGCATCATTAACAATTCTTCCGCTTCTGCTTTCGTAATTGTTTCACCTAATTTCCACTCACTACCATCTTTTTTGCGAGTCGTTCCCCAACCAATAGTAATAGGTTTACCACCAGTTAACGGATCAGGATAAGCATTTAAATATAAACCTTCAAAATCTTTGATCAGTGCTACTCCTGGAAGTGGAAGTTTCCCAGAAGCACCACCATAAAGACCAGAATTTAACTTTGCCAGAGTCTTATTTAAAGCATTGTTTAAAGCATTTTGTGTACTTGTTCCCACAATACCATCAGCCTCAATTCCCTGTTGTTCTTGAAACTGTTTTATTGCTAATAAAGTCTTATTCCCAAAATCACCATCTATAGTACCAGGATTAAAGTTGAGAATCTTTAATATTTGTTGCAACTGCTCAACTTTTGCCCCTTCAGATCCTAGTTTCAGAATTTCATTAGAATTGAGAATTAATTCGGTTGTCATAAAGTTATACTGGGAGATAGTTGGAAAATCAACTTACTATTCCCTCATTATCCCCCAAAGGGTAGATATTTATGGTTACAAAAAGTTAAATATTTTTAAAGATTCATTACTGAAAAGAAAACTCTGATTTAACGTTCCACTGTCTGCCGTCATGGAGTAGCAAGGTAAGATGAGAGGCTGTAAATTCAAAATATACCTGACGTTCTTTAAAGTCATTCCATGCAGCAGGAAAATGATGTTTTTTTAAATCTCTCCTGGCTACGGTAAGATGAGGGGTAAAAGAGTGATTTTTCCCATCTTTACCGATGATTCCCAAACTACTTTCTATATCATTCATTAAATCTGATTGTAATTTTAAAATTGCTTGACTTTTTACTACATTTATGTATATAACACGAGGAGGAAAAGCCGCAAAACCATCAAGTGTAATGGGTAAGTAATTCTGCTTTTTGGCGAAAGTTTCCATAAAGGTTTCTAAAATTGATATTTCCTTTTTTTCCCACATAAAAGGAGGCTGTAGAGTGATATGTGGAGGGGAATTTTGAGCGCCCCGACTACCATAATTATTAACAAAATGTTGTTTAATTTCGTTAGCGTAATCTTGAATATGTTGGGGTGGAAGAATAGCAATAAAAAAACGATTCATAATTTTAGGAGTCAGGAGTCAGCAGTCAGCAGTCAGGAGGAAGTTAATAACCCAATTATCAATTATCAATTATCAATTATCAATTATCAATTATCAATTATCAATTATCAATTATCAATTATCAATTATCAATTATCAATTATCAATTATCAATTATCAATTATCAATTATCAATTATCAATTATCAATTATCAATTATCAATTATCAATTATCAATTATCAATTATCAATTATCAATTACCAATTACCAATTACCAATATGATAATTTAAGAAAAATCTAAACTACCTAATTATTATGCCTTGGTTTGTCAAAATTGAAGCAGGTTTAGTGGATAAGCCCACCTTTGATCAATATGTACCAGCCCATACAGCTTACGTCAAAGCATTGATAGATAAAGGACATAAAGCTAAAACGGGATATTGGGCGCAAAAAGGAGGGGGGATGATGTTGTTTGAGGCAACTTCAATGGATGAAGCGCAGTCCATCGTGGCTGCTGATCCCTTAGTAGTCAACGGTTGTGTGAGTTATCAACTTTACGAATGGAAAATTGTTGTGGAATGATGCACATTTTTAGAAATTTGATGTTATGATGATTTCAGACCTGGATCTATGCGATCTCAACGCCCAAACTTTGTCAGGACCGGAAGGTAGCAGCAATACGGGATGCTTGCGATAGGCGTAGTCTCCGGGTCGCCCTATTTTTAGGAGTGCTTTGCAGCAATGCCTGGTTTTGGAGATATTGTACAAAAAGCTTTTTACCTGGGTGTAGGCTTGGCTTCTTACGCAGGCGAAAAAGCAGGGGGGAAATTAGCGGAACTGCGATCGCAAGTCCAAAAACTGGCTGACGAAATGGTGGCCAAGGGCGAAATGAACACAGAAGAAGCTCGTCGTTTCGTAGAAGATATGATGAGACAAGCCCAACAGCACCAAACATCTGGTGAAACCACAGAAAAAACAGAAGCTTCTGAACCCCGTCGCATCGAAATAATAGGGGAAGATGAAGAACCGACTGTTAAACAAACTCCCAAAGAAAACGTGGATCACCTGCGTCAACAAGTGCTAGACCTGAAAAAACAGTTAGAACAGCTTAAACGCGATCAGTAAGAACTCAGTAAAAACTAATTTCTACCCTGAACCTCAGCAGGAGTTGTGATTGAAATGTTTAATTTGGGTTAATTTGGGGAATGACGCTAAAACTAAAACTGGTTGGATGTGCATTTATGACTATATTCCAGTTATGATCACACTGACAACCGAGAAACCGGAAGCGTCCTGTTTGTAGCCAGTAAGACAGTTAAGCTTATGGAACCGTGGCAAAAAGACTTAGTTGATATCATCGAAACTGTGGCTGATGAAGTCGAAAACTTCTTCCAAGGAATTAATGACATGGTAGATGCTTTTTTTGAGCTAACGGAAGAAATTACCTTCGAGGTACAGAATAACATTGCTGCGGAAATTGACCAGTATTTACAGGAATTAGCAGAACCGCTGATGGAAGCATACTGGGAACTGGAAGACGTGGTGACAGATGTAGATCCAGGTTTTCCATATCAGGTAGAAGCAACTGCTGAACAAAATCCCGCTTGTATAGGTTGCAACAATTATCATGGTCAAGCTTATGGTGGTAATTTGTTAGTTTGTGCAATGCACCCCCACGGTTGGGATGACGAAAATTGCCCAGACTGGGAAAAGAGCAACAGTGAATTTTAAGCGTGAAATTAGGTGTTGTAAATGTTAAATTATTATTAGTATTCATGAATCTCTGCATTTTTCTAGAATTTTTTCCCAAATCAGTTTATGAGTAATTCCTTGTCTGAAACAGTAACCACCGCAAAACCAGAAATGAAATATGGTGAACGTGAGATTGAAGAAGGAAAACTAATTACATTTCCCAATCCGCGTCCAGGTAGAGAATATAATATTGATATTACTTTACCCGAATTTACCTGTAAATGTCCCTTTTCCGGTTATCCTGACTTTGCGACTATTTACATTTCCTACGTACCGGATGAAAAGGTAGTAGAATTGAAAGCTTTAAAACTGTATATTAACAGTTACCGCGATCGCTATATTTCCCACGAAGAAACAGCAAATCAAATTTTAGATGATGTAGTTGCAGCTTGCGATCCTTTGAAAATGACAGTAAAAGCTGATTTTACTCCCCGTGGAAATGTGCATACAGTAGTAGAAGTAAAGCATAAAAAACGCAAATAACCAGTTATCTAATAAGTTATGTAGTGAGGACTTCAGTCCTCATTACATAATGTTTTGGAGATTTTTTTATCACTAACCAGCCATTTTATAAATATTAGGTTCAGGTAAAGATTCACCATCAGCTTCATAAGAAATTATTAAAGATTCTAGAGCTTCTTTACCATTAGCAACAGCTTCTTCATAAGTTTCTCCATGAGTGCGCCATTTTTGTCCAGGAAAATCAGGTAAACTAACTAAAAAACAATCATCTTCCTCTGACCATTGAATGATCATTTGATATCTTAATTTATCCATTGTCCCATTAATTTTGTTCATTTTCTTTGGCGTTAATAATTTCTATTGCTTCTAGAATTTCACTTTCTTGATATGGTTTAGCATCTTTACTATCCTTACCTGATATTGTAATTCTTCCAGGATATAATGGATGAGTCCAGTTAGTGTGACTTCCTTTACCTGGACGTTCTGTGAAACCTGCTTTTTTGAGCATTTTCTTTAATTCCCTAATTTTCTTAGGCATAATTAACCTGATTAATTTTTGAGAGACTTCTTACCCATTAACCTATTAATAAATGCCAAAATATGACCAGAAATAGACCTAATAAAACGGTAAGTTTTACGGACTTTATTTAACAAAGGATAAGGAACTCGTAACCGCAAAGTGTAAAAAATAGGCAAATATATCAAATAATAAGCTCTTTTGAGATCATCCCATTTTGAGCATTTTTCCTGTTGCAGAAAATCAGAAATATCCACCACCAAACCCCTACCCTCAAACATCATCACATTTTTACCATGTACATCATGGGGGTAAAGTCCGCGAGTGCGAGCATAGTCCAAAGCATAATCAATATCTTTAATTACCTTGGGAGGAATACGCAAACCTCGATGTAAACAGTCATAAAGAGTAACACCAAATAATCTTTTCAAAACCAACAAACCATCATGAGCATAAAAACACTCAGAAAAAGCAGGATGAGAACCAAGACGCTGGTAGACCTCCAATTCTTCCTCAAACCCAGGCCGACCAGGTGCGTACATTTTCACCACCACATCAGGATATTCAGGATGAACAACCACCGCTGCATAGTTTCCTGTACCCAACAACTCCCAGGGAGAGGGGATAGCGCGTACTTCTATCGGGTTGTGGGGATGGACACTTTCAATCACGAAATTGGGAATGAGTTCTTGGTGGATAATAGCAATTAGTGACTGTATTTTTGATTTATCCATAGGATATACGCACCTTAATTAGCGGTATCATACCTATAAAATACACCACTTAATTGCTATTGTTGCCCAAATTTAAAAAATTATTTTGTAGCTGGTTGAGTCAGTTGTTCTAAAATTCCCAGAACCTCTCTTTCAAAGGTAACTTGAGCGCGGTTAGTTTTACCACCAATATACAAAACATCACCTTTTTGCAAAGCCCAAATTTGGGAATGGGAAAAATAACTCATCACCACACCCAACATCAACAAAGCAAAACCACTATAAACAATAGGAATACCCGGATCATATTTAATTTGTAAACCCGTACTACCTACCACATCAACAACTTTCAAATTTACCCCATTTACAGGAATAGACATTCCTGAACGCACGGTATTAATTAGTTTTCCTTGACCATCATATATTAAAACCATGCCTTGTAAATCTTTAGCTAACAGGGAAACCCCTTCACTTAAATCTGGTTTTGTAGGTATCCAAGTACCCCAAAGTCTACCTTTACCTTTAGTATCTAACAACGCCATTGGTAATTGGAAAATGGGACTATTATTGAGTTTAACTCTCACGCTGGAAATACCCCAATCAGTTTGATAAAAAACCACACCATGATAACGCAAAGGTTTATTCACATAAATCTTTTCATGATCTATTTCTTTACCTTCATTATCCACAACAGATAAATCAGAATAAAATTGATCAATACCTCCTTTTGCAGTATAATCAATCCAAAATCTATTAACTTTTACTGACCAATCTTTTAATACATCTTGAGAAGACCAAGCACCCGCATCAATGATATTTTTTACCTGGAAAGTATCACCAGAAGCAATCATTTCTTGAGCCATAAAACCCGTCATTGCTCCCCAAATACCCCCCAGTAAAATCATCACAATACCGATATGTACAATAATCGGTCCAATGCGTCCGATGATACCTTTGCGAGCATAGAGAATATCATTTTTTTCTGATGATTGAAAGATTTTATAACGGTTTTTTGTTAAAATTGGAGTGATGGAATTTAAAGCAACATCATTTAATTCTGCACTCAAAGCTAACTTTTTAAACTTCTTCGGATCATCATAATATTGCCATTTTTGGGCAGCTTTTAAAGCTGGTAACTGACGGGTAAAAGTACAAGCAGTTAAACTCGTACCAAATAACACTAATAAAGCCAAAAACCACCAAGTACGATAAACATGATCCAAACCCACAACTTGAATAACTTTCCAAGTCAAAAAACCAAATAAAGCGGGATGTTCAGGGTAATTTGCTTGGTAAAAAGCGGGTGTTTGTCCTTGTTCAATTACCGTACCACTGATACTAAAAAGGGCAATAATTAATAACAAAATAATTGCTAACCTTAAATCAGTAATAACAGGTAAAATTTCCCGTTTCAAAAAGCGAACCGGAACAGAAAACAAATTAAATTCTTTGGATGTCGAATTATCTACAGTCATGGTTTACAAACGTAATAAATTCCTGGTGAAGATGAGGCAATTTTTTTGATTTCTGAATTCTTTCTCTCTTCTTTGTGTACTTTGCATACTTTGCGGTTTATCACTTTATAAACTACCAAGGGGAAGACGAGAAAGTAAAGAAAACACCCCGAAACCCACTAACAAAGCACCGCTAACCGGGTTGATCCAACCAGACCAACGACGCAATTCTAGCAGTTTTTTAATTGTTGCAGTAAACGTACCTGCTAAAATTAAAGGTGTCACATATCCCGCAGTATAAGCAAGTAGTAAAACTGCACCTAAAAGCAAATCTTGAGTATTAGCAACCCAACCTAATAAACTGGCTAAAACTGGTGTGCTACACGGGGAAGCAACTAACCCGAATGTTAAACCAATAGAGTAGGAACGAATACCAGGAGGTAAATCATTAGATATCCAATTTGTTTCACCTAAAGATGGAAATTGTAAAGGTAAGGCTTCTAATAAATTCAACCCCATAATAATAGCGAGAATGCTAACAATAATTGGTAGACCAATTCCTACTTGACCGTAGACTTTTCCTACCAAACCTGCTATAATTCCTAAACCTGCTAATGTAGTAGCTAATCCTAATGCAAACCAGGTTGATTGTGCAGCAGCTTGTAATCTACTTTTTGCTTCATAACCGCCAATATAACCAATAGTAATTGGCAGCATTGATAGCATACACGGTGTTAAACTTGTCAGTAAACCAGCAGCGAAAATAATAGCGATACTGATAACGCTAAGGTGAGTGAGTTGGTTAGTAACCAGGGTGTTGGCAAATTGTTCGATTTGATAAATTTGGGTTTGCAGATTCTCCAGCATGGGTATATTTTCAATAGAAAGAGTGACTCTGTTTGTATTTTAGCTTATTCGGTTTTTTGTTTCTCCCTGATTTTGAATGTGGTAAAAAATAGCTGTAATTTAGTTTTTTTGCTGAATGATAATTTTTTTAAATCTATTTTTTGGGAAAAAAGTTGCGACTGGCACTTTTTCGCAATAATCAGGGGCTTATTGAGAATACTATTGAGAATGGTGTCAATAACTCACGAATTTTCAAGGTTTGGGGATTGATTATTTTGTTGTTTTGTGTTTATAATAATTTCATGTATGATCCAAGGGGTTTTTATAAGTTATGTTTGACGTAGTATCTCTGAGTTTACGTTACCAGTCTGGAGACTGGGAAGGAGTAATAGAAAAAACTAACCACAGAGTTGCAGAGGTAGAACCTCTGGGTTTGCATTCCCAGTCTGGAGACTGGGAACGAGTCATTACTGATTTCTATAACCAATTTTCTAATTTTAAACCTGTGATTCTTGATAAATCGGAATCATGGGAAACTAAGGTTAAATCGTGAATTATTGCGGTAGCGGCTATAAATATATCTGCATCTTGAATTGGTAAACCTCTTTGTTTTAAGTCAGCATAAATTTCTGATGCTTTTTTGAAAATTGCCATATCATCTAATAGCAATATCGTGTATTCATGGGATAACTTCTCGAAATCAATTAACTTTCTCGTAGCGTTTATAGCTAAAAGACCTCTTTGAATTTCATAATAAGTCATCCCACTAATAAAAAGTTTTTGCTGGTGACGAGTAGCAATTTCTAGCTTGGTAGTTATTTTTGGATTACGCTTGATAATTGCTGTAACAATGTTGGTATCTAGTAGATATGCCATTGAATTATTTCCGTTTCACCGCTTCATCAAATATTGCCATTTCTTCAGGTGTTAGATCATCTAATAAACCTGCCATTGCGTGTAGTGCTAAAATTTTATTAATTCTTTGTGATAAGTCATCATCAGCTATGGTTTCTACGTCATCTCCTGAATTTGGTTTAGTAAAAATTTCCAACATTTTTTCAATCATCTGTTCTCGTTCTAATCTTTCTTGATACACACTATTATTAGCAATCAGATTTTTCACAATTGCAGAAATTCGTTGATAGGTTGTTTGTTCTTTAATAGATGTGTTGTTCATGTTTTCACCTCTTTTTTTAGGATAGATACTATTTTAGCATATAAAATAAAAATATATACATACCCAGATACCCAATAAATATCTAGGTTGAAATTATTCGTTTGACAACTGGGAAGGATGGAAAACGAACCACAGAGTCACAGAGAACACAGAGGTAGAACCTCTAGGTTTACATTCCCAGTCTGGAGACTGGGAACAAGTGAGGCATTTTCCTGTTTATCAAATATCTTCCCAGTTAATAGTCATCATCATTTCTTTGTTAATATCTTTTTTTAAAATATCCTGCACCCCCACCCCTTGAAAAT
Organism: Sphaerospermopsis torques-reginae ITEP-024; assembly: GCF_019598945.1. Taxonomy (NCBI): domain Bacteria; kingdom Bacillati; phylum Cyanobacteriota; class Cyanophyceae; order Nostocales; family Aphanizomenonaceae; genus Sphaerospermopsis; species Sphaerospermopsis torques-reginae. Next base: position 2,580,864 of record NZ_CP080598.1, read on the forward strand.
CAGAAAACTTTAACAAATCAAACCTTTCCCATCTTGAGTACAGCATTAATATAAAAATAGATATTATATTAACCACCTGCTACAATAATTAATAATTCGTAATTCGTAATTACAGTCAAACTTATATTATTAAAAACTCTCCTGACTCTCTCTGCGCCTCTGCGCCTCTGCGTGAGCTTTAAAAAAGTAGAAAAAATTACAAAATTACTTCCTGAGTTTAGCAAGTTTTCAATCTTATATTTTAGGACGATCTGCGTAAATTGAAAATAACCACAACAGACACAGGAAGAAAAAATCATGGCTAAATTAGCTAAACAATTTGCCGCAATTGATGGTAATGAAGCAGTTGCGCGTGTAGCTTACAAATTAAATGAAGTAATTGCAATTTATCCCATCACACCATCATCAAATATGGGTGAATGGGCGGATGCTTGGATGGCAGAAAATAAACCTAATTTATGGGGTACAATTCCTAATGTCACCCAGATGCAAAGTGAAGGTGGTGCTGCTGCTGCGGTGCATGGTGCATTACAAACAGGTGCTTTAAGTACAACTTTCACCGCTTCCCAAGGTTTGTTATTAATGATTCCCAATTTGTTTAAAATTGCGGGAGAATTAACTAGTTTTGTCCTTCATGTTTCCGCACGTTCTTTAGCTACCCACGCTTTATCTATTTTCGGTGATCATAGTGATGTGATGGCAGCTAGAAGCACAGGTTTTGCATTTTTATGTTCTGCTTCTGTACAGGAAAGTCATGATTTTGCGCTCATTTCTCAAGCTGCAACTTTAGAAACTAGAGTACCTTTTATGCACTTTTTTGATGGGTTTAGAACTTCCCATGAAGTGCAAAAAATTGAGTTATTATCTGATGATGTTTTACGGGAATTAATACCTTTAGAATTAGTTTCTGCACATCGTCAACGCTGTTTAACTCCCGATAAACCAGTGTTAAGAGGAACTGCACAAAACCCGGATGTTTATTTTCAATCCCGTGAAGGTGCAAACCCTTTTTATAATGCTTGTCCTGATATTGTGCAACGTATTATGGATAAGTTTGGAGAACAAACAGGACGATATTATAAATTATTTGAATATCATGGACATCCCAAAGCGGATCGGGTAATTATTCTCATGGGTTCTGGTTGTGAAACTGTCCATGAAACTGTAGATTATCTGAATAATAAAGGTGAAAAAGTGGGAGTTATTAAAGTTCGACTTTTTCAACCTTTTGATGTGGGTAGATTTATTGAATCTTTACCTAATAGTGTCAAGTCTATTGCGGTTTTGGATAGAACTAAAGAACCAGGAAGCGCAGGTGAACCTTTATATTTAGAAGTAGTCACCGCTATCCATGAAGGATGGAAAAAAACCACATTCCCGAAAATTGTGGGGGGTAGATATGGGTTATCTTCTAAAGAGTTTACCCCTACAATGGTAAAAGCGGTTTTTGATAATCTTGGGAAATCAAAACCCAAGAATCATTTTACTATTGGGATTAATGATGATGTCACTTTTACTTCTTTGAATTTTGATCCTGAGTTTTCCACAGAACCAGATAGCGTTGTGCGTGCAATGTTTTATGGTTTGGGTTCTGATGGTACGGTAGGTGCAAATAAGAACTCTATTAAAATTATTGGAGAAGGTACAGAAAATAATGCTCAAGGTTATTTTGTGTATGATTCTAAAAAGTCTGGTTCAATGACGGTTTCTCATTTACGGTTTGGTGCTGAGAAAATTCGCTCAACTTATCTGATCAACCAAGCTAATTTTATCGGTTGTCATCATTGGGGTTTTCTGGAGACAATTGATATCTTAAAAAATGCTGCCACTGGAGCGACATTTTTATTAAATAGTCCCTATCCTGCGAAGGAAGTTTGGAAAAATTTACCTGTAAAGGTGCAACAGCAAATTATTGATAAAGACCTGAAAGTTTATGCTATTAATGCTAGTCAGGTGGCGAAAAATAGCGGGATGGGAAGAAGAATTAACACTATTATGCAAGTGTGTTTCTTCAAATTAGCGGGGGTATTGCCAGAAAAAGAGGCGATCGCTAAAATTAAACAAGCGATTGAAAAAACCTATGGTAAAAAAGGTGCAGATGTTGTCAACATGAATTTAAAAGCTGTTGATAACACCTTAGAAAATCTCCACGCAATCAAAATTCCTGCTACAACAAGTAGTAAGAAAAATCAGCAATCACCAATTACCAATTACCAATTACCAATTACCAAACCAGAATTTGTAGATAAAGTTTTGGGTAAAATTATGGTTTGGGAAGGTGACGACTTACCTGTAAGTGCTTTACCCCCAGATGGAACTTTCCCCACTGCAACCGCAAAATGGGAAAAACGCAACGTTGCGGAAGAAATTCCGGTTTGGGATGAGGATGTCTGCGTTCAATGTGGTAAATGTGTGATGGTTTGTCCTCATGCAACTATCCGCGCTAAGGTTTATGAAGCGGATAAATTAGCAAATGCACCTGCAAGTTTTAAGTCAGCAAATGCAAAAGATAAAAGTTTTGCAGGTCAAAAATTTACTATCCAAGTTGCACCGGAAGACTGTACAGGTTGCAGTATTTGTGTGGATGTTTGTCCTGCGAAAAATAAAGCAGAACCCACCAAAAAAGCTATCAACATGAGTCCGCAGTTACCCCTGAGAGAACAGGAAAGAGAAAACTGGGATTTCTTTTTAAGTTTACCAAATCCCGATCGCAGAAAGTTGAAATTAAATCAAATTCGTCAACAACAACTGCAAGAACCATTGTTTGAATTTTCCGGTGCTTGTGCAGGATGTGGAGAAACACCATATCTTAAATTATTAACACAATTATTTGGCGATCGCTCACTCATTGCTAATGCTACAGGTTGTTCTTCTATTTATGGTGGAAACCTCCCCACAACTCCCTGGACTCAAAACGCAGAAGGAAGGGGTCCAGCATGGTCTAATAGTTTATTTGAAGATAACGCCGAATTTGGTTTTGGTTATCGTTTATCTATTGATAAACAAGCAGAATTTGCAGCCGAATTATTGCAACAATTAAGTAGTGAAGTTGGGGATAAATTAGTTAATGATATCCTCAAAAATGCCCAAAAAACTGAAGCAGATATTTGGGAACAACGGGAAAATGTTGCAGTTCTCAAACAAAAACTTGATGAAATTACGAACGCAGATGCACACAGATGTACGCAGATAGAAGAAAAAAATATCCGCGTTAATCAGCGTTTATCTGCGGTTGAAAATCTAAAATCCCTCGCTGATTATTTAGTCAAGAAAAGTGTGTGGATAGTAGGTGGTGATGGTTGGGCTTATGACATTGACTTTCATGGAATTGATCATGTTTTAGCCAGTGGTAAAAATGTCAATATCTTGGTTATGGATACAGAAGTTTATTCTAACACAGGTGGTCAATCTTCTAAAGCAACTCCTACTGCTGCTGTGGCTAAATTTGCAGCTAGTGGTAAACCCGCAGCGAAGAAAGATTTAGGTTTAATGGCCATGACTTACGGTAATGTTTATGTGGCCAGTGTCGCTTTAGGTGCGAAGGATGAACACACATTAAAAGTATTCTTAGAAGCGGAAGCTTTTGATGGTCCATCCTTAATTATTGCCTACAGTCATTGTATTGCTCATGGGATTGATATGACCACTGGTTTACAACAACAAAAAGCCTTAGTTGACTCCGGTAGATGGTTGTTATATCGTTATAATCCTGCATTGCAAGAACAGGGTAAAAATCCTCTACAATTAGATATGAAAGCACCTTCTGAGTCGGTAGAAAAATCCATGTATCAGGAGAACCGGTTTAAGATGTTGATTAAGAGTAAACCGGAAATTGCTAAACAATTGTTAGCGCAAGCGCAAGCGGAAGTTGATGCACGTTGGGAGATGTATCAATATTTGGCTAATAGGTAATTGGTAATTGGTAATGGGTTTTTACCTGTTACCTATTATCATTCTCCAACAATGGATAAAACACGATTATATAGAGAGGGATTAACCCAAAATTTAGCTATATTAATTAAATCATCGAGAATGGGTTTAACTAATGGAATTAATTGCTGACGTTTTGCCTCAATTAAAATTCCTAAAATACCTGTTATTTTCAAGTTATGTTCTATTGCTGTTTGTCTACCTAATTGTTCATCTATAATTAGCCAATCTGCATTTAATTCTAATGCTAAAGCTATTGCTGAAGCTTCTCCAGCATCTAATTTATTTCTCAAAGATTGTACTAAATTTAAATTCTTAACAGGTTTAACAATAATCCAGTCATAAGTTTTTACTTCCTTTGCTCCTGGTATTGAGTCTCCCCACTGGGTTAATTCTTGAAAAACTTCTGCTGGTATAATAATCTCGCCATAAAGTTGCTGTAATAAGTGAATTTTGCCTACAGCAGATAAATTCGTAATAGGTGAAGTGTTACTAACAACGATCATAAATATTTGTTTAGATAATTCCCAGGTTTTTTAAATCAACTTCCAAATCACTTTCATCATAATGAACAGGGATATTTCTAATTGCTAATTCAGATTGAAATTCTAGTAAGGGCATTTGCGCTAGTTGAGATGCTTTACCAATACTAATTTTTTTTCTTTGAAATAAGAGGATAATCAGTTCTAAAACTAATTCTTTTTCTGATAATCCACTGGCTTGAACAATATCTTCAGAAATTACTAAACTCATTGTTATTTTTTTGTTAATCTAGATGTTAAACATATTATAACATATAGGCATCTTTGGTTTCAAGGATTATTACATTTTGGGCAGCAATTTCCAATTACAGAATTAGAATTTTAGGAGATTAAAAAAATGCTAGATGTGCAAAATGAATACCTCTATAATTTATTAGAAAGAATTAAACAAAGACCAGGAATGTATTGAGGTCATTGTTCCATTACTAGACTAAATATGTTATTAGTTGGTTATAGTCAAGGGAGAATGGAATTAGGATTAACACGTACCGCACAAGAACAAGAATTTGATCAATTTCAAGAATGGATACAGAATAAATATAATATTAGTGAAAGTCAAGGATGGGATAGTATTATTCTCTTAAATTCCATTGATGAAAAAGAAGCTTTTTATAAATTCTTTCAATTATTTGATGAATTTTCTCACAGGAACATAAATGATGCTAGTTTGGAAGTTTACTTAGCAAGTTGAATCATTACCAACAACTAATCAACATCTATTAAAAAGTGGGCAAAATGCCCACATTAAATTATTTATTTGCTAATTTGCCAAAACTTATATTTACAACCTAGATTTTAAAGATCACTGTAATTTTGCCCTATTTTTTGTGCGAGGTGATAAAAATATGTATTTTCTTCATCTGTAGCAAGTTGTGGTAATTTTCGATATTCAGATATTGCATAAAAAGCAATAAATTCAGGTTCTGACCATCCATTTTTCCAAATTAGTTTTTTGTTAGTTAAAATAATACCTTCCTTCCCATCATTCCAAAAACCAGTATTTTTCATTGCTAATATTTTTTCATCAGCTTCAAGTAGTGAATCTGCATAGCTAGATATAGCATTGGATAGCTTATCTATAGGAATATTAGGAGCAATTAAAAATCCTTCTATATGAGAATATTGATTTAATTCCTTGTCAAGAAACTCTATAAAATCTTTTAGCTCAGGATCAGCTGGAATTTCCGTTAAAGTGTACAATCTTGATTCCAGTTGATGTAGTATATTTCCATCTCTATGTTTTTGCCCTTTGAGAAATGACCACACTACAAAACCTGCACCAAATGCTATTAAAGATGCACCTCCTGTAATAACACTTAGTCCTCCTAAAGCTGAAATAATTGTAGTAATAGCAGCTGCTCCTGATAATGTACCTGCTATCTCCAACATAGAAGCAGCAGTCCAAGCAATGAGAACCGCACCTGCACCAGTTAAAGTTCCTGTTGCTGTAGCAATTCCTAAATTCTTATAATCTTCTCCATCCATTTGAGACACAAGAGCAACAGATAATAGTCCAGCCGCCCCTATTAAAGCTGCTCCCCCAGTAACTACGGCTAAACCTCCAAGCATTCCCAAGCCACCAGCAGCTACAGAACCACCTCCTAAGTATACTAAAGTTGCTGTGGTAGATGCTGCTCCACTCAAACTACTAATAGCTACACCTGTCGCTGTTTCTGCTCCTAAAACATTGAGAACACCCTGACCTATGGGTACAATATTGCTACCTGCTTTAGTAACGAAATTAGCTACATTTTTAACTCCACCAAAGTTTTCTTTGGCAGATTCGGCATCCTTTTCCACAAATATATTCTGTGCCATTAAATAAACTACTTTGCTACTATATGAAATATTAGAACCTAAAATAAATAAATTTAGAAGTTGCAAAGTATTTTGATCAGATATTTTTTCACCAGCCCGAATTTCTTTGTAAGTTCGTAAATAGGTTTCTTTATTTTGCAAACTTAAGTATTGATTATCTTGAATTAATTTAACAATAATTACATCTACAGTAAAAGCTCTCGATTTAGCACTTGCAATTGAATAGATATTTTTAATGGACATAGGAATATCTGAACCAGCAATAATAGCTTCTAAATCTTCTAGATAACTAAAATCAGGCACTGGTTCTGAAGCTCTCACATATTGATATGTCCCTCTAATTCTTTTCTTTTTATCTTCAGAAATTTTAGATTTAGCTAGTGCTGTTTCAATCGCTTTTTCAATGATATTTAACAGACAATTTTGATGAGCTATTTCATACCTTTGGCGGATTTGTTCATCTAAGTTAGATGAAGCTACCAAATATTGCAATAAATCCAGAGAAATCGTATCTTCTATATATTCACTATCTTCAACTAATTCATAAATTTGTTTTACTTGGGATTTAGTAGCATCTTTACGAATAAAATCAGCTTTATCTATTTCTTGATAAATTTTATCAGCGATTCTCACATCTGGATCATATAAACTATGCAAAATGAAAGTAACATCATTACCTTGTAACCCAATTTTAGGAATAGAAATTGTATTATTTTCAATGATCCTCGCAGGAATTGTTACCTTACAAGTATCTCCAGACCTCAAAGTAACTGTTTGAATACCACCCCTTCTAGCGATATCATAGGGAACAAAAACATGATATTTTTCCTGAAAATTATCATTATTCGCACTCGCAACTTCTGGAAAAATTACATCTTTAGTCAGATAAACTCCAACACTAGAAACCAGTAGATTTAAAAACATCCGACGGTTGAGACGAAACAAGTCAGATGAATTATTGATCTTTTTCATACCTAAATACCTTGAGATTCAAAACGGTAATATTTTTAAATGATGAAATTGTTTTGGTTATAAACATAACACAAAACCTATCATATTGTTAGATTATTAACTGATTTAAGTATAACTTGCATCAGTAATTGTAACGTATAATCACAAAAATTATATACCCAGTAATCAATTATTTATTTATGTCTATCAAAATTTAATTACTAAATGTAATTTTTACTACAAAAAAACTAGGTAATCAGTTATCACCAATTACCCAATATCATCAAACCTAAACTTAATCTATGGAGAGATCACATCATCATAGTTAATAGCCTGAAGTAGCCGATTTAAAATCACCTTCCCTTTTGAATTAATCACCTGAACACGAATAAAATTAGGATCACTAGGCCGCCAAGTTACTCGATATTTCATACCATTATTATTCCAAGTATAAACTTGCCGATCATTAGTTCCTGAAGTTACAGCACCAGATAGATTAATGTTGGAATTACGATTACGGCGATTTTCTCCATAATAGGAATAGACATTATTTTGAAAATATAAACTTACTTCCCAATCTTGATCACCAAAATGTCCCTTGGGATAATTAAACTTTTGTGCCAGCGCAGGTTGAGTCATTGCTACATCTATAATTGCAGGTGTAGAAATCCCCAAAATTGCCGCCAATGTCATTGCTTTGTAATTCATAAAACTTTCCTTCTGGTAAACAGGTAAAAAGTCTATATTTATGGATTCACTCTATAGCAAATCAATTTCGCTTTAAGCTGTTGTTTCTTCTTTATTGAGATTCCTGGAAATAAATAGTTTAGGAAACAGCAACCCAGAACTTTCTTTATATTCCTCAAACTCAGGATATCGAGACAAAGATTGATCTTTTTTCCGCATATTGGGAACAAATATCATGGCTATAAATAAACTCAGAATTAGAAAAGGTAACCAATGCTGTGCTAACATAGCAAATGCTAGATAAATCAAGACTTCTCCCAAGTAATTAGTATTACGACATCTAGCAAAGAAACCTTCTGTAATTAGTCCAGTTTTGTATTTAAGTGTATAATATTTTTGAGCATCACTAGCAAAGTGCAAAAACACCCCCACAATATTTAAAGAAATAGCCGCAGTTACTAACGGTAAAGGTGGAACAGTACCACTGCTAATGAGAATAAATGGTGCTACCCAATATAAACCTAAGATGATAAAGGTAATAATTCCCATCAAATTCGGCATTTCTTCTTCCCATTGTTTATCTGGAAAAATACGATCTTTTAGTAACCAAAGAAAACCATAAGTACCATGAAGGACAAGATAAACCCAAGCTCCAGTGGTAAAATTATGGTATAAAAACATTAGTCCTAACACTATAAAAAAAGTTAGACCTTTGTGTAAATTAATAGGATACTTTACTTTCATATTTTGGCTTTTTGTGATAATTTTTTACGTAATTATTCAGCTATCAGTAATCAGCTATTCTCTAGAAAGACACTGAATTAATAACAGGGATCTTGTTCCGGTTCTGTAAAATTACACCAGTATTAATGAGAGCAATTTACAGCCTATTATTGATGGTTTTAGTGTCTTGCTGACTGCTGATAGCTGATGGCTGAATGCTGATATTATTTCTTGGCAATCACCCAAACTGCATGAATAATACCAGGAATATAACCGAATAAAGTTAACACAATATTAATCCAAAAGTCCAAACCAAAACCTACTTGCAAAAATACTCCTAGAGGTGGCAGAAAAATCGCGCATAATATTCTTACTAAATCCATTTCAGCCTCCTGTTAATGTTCCACTTCTCTACAGTTAACATCACTTTCTGTAAATAGGATTCCTGAAAATATACGGTAAACCGAACTTACAGTCAGGGTTTAGCTCAGGGTTTAGCAATGCTAAACCCCTACATTAACCACCACTGATTTTAGCTTTGTAACCTAACTTGACCAAAATCTCTAAAATCTTCTGTTTATGATCTCCCTGAATTTCAATTTCATTCTCTTTTAATGTTCCTCCAGTACCACATTGGGTTTTTAATTGTTTAAGTAACCCATTTAAAGTCTCTGCTTTGGTTTGAAACCCGGTAATAACCGTAACTGTTTTTCCCTTCCTTCCTGCACGGGTAGCTTGTACCCTCACATTTTGTTGGTTTGGGGGTAGTTCTTGTACTGGACGTTCTAAAGCAGGTGAATTATCATTACCAAATTCTTGGTAAATTATGCGTTTGTCAGATTTTGATTTAGAGGAAGACATACAATTTAATTCTTAATTCAATCCAGAAATAATCTCAAGTAGACGGACGGAACTCCAATTTATTTCCTACCGCTATTTTAACCAATTACTGATCACTAATTACTGACTAATATTAGAAGATTCTCGTACAGCATTCTGTAAGTAAAATATTCTGACTCCTGACTCCTGACTCCTGACTCCTGACTCCTGACTCCTGACTCCTGACTCCTGTACGGGCGAACCATTCGGGCGACTAATGATCAATTTTTCTCCAAGGCTATTTTCCGAATGCTTCGCCCCTACTCCTAAATTCTGACATTTTTTTTCAATATTGGGGTAATATAAACCACCAATAAGAATAATCTGATCTATCATCACTATGTTCAAAACTAAATTATCTGTATCTGATGGTACTAATCCAGTACCTACTTCTCAACAGTATCGTCTCATGGGTGCGATCGCTGCTTTAATTCTCATCAGTCTGATCACTTCATCAGGGGGATCGCCCATTGAACACACCATTTATAACTGTTGGGAAGGGTTTATTTGGGGTATCGCTGATCCAGTGATTGGTTTGGATCGATTAGCTGGTATTGTCGCTGTTGGTTTACTCTCTGCTAGATTTATACGTGGTGCTTGGATCGGTTTAGCTTTTGTATTTGCTGCTTTATTTGGACAAATAATACATTTATCTTCATTAAATCTACCAAGTATAGCCCCAGGTATAGAAATAGCGATCGCCTTCTTCTCTATCATCTTTGGTATAATTTTCATCCTACCTACCCAAATCAGTTGGTTAGCTTGTACCATACTCGGTGTTATCGCTGGGTTATTTCATGGTTATGCTGATAGTCAAGCAATTATAGGCGCTCAAATATCAACCATGGCCACATATTTGATAGGTGTTAGCTTAACTCAAACAGCAATTGTCTTGTCTGCTAGAAAAATTGGTATTATGTTCACAAAACAAGCAAGTAAGCAGATATTTCACAAAACAATTCGTTGGGTTGGGTTAACTTTTTGTGCAATTGGTGTCGTATTTTTCGCCAATGCAGTAATCTAATAGCAAGCAAATACTTTGAGGGTAGTTGTATAACTTTTAATTATCAATCTAGTGATAATTATCGTTAAAAAAAATCACACAATTCTGCACAATTACCCAATTTTGTATTATTTTTTAAATATCCCAAATACTTCCGAAAATCAGGTTAATATTGCTACTAAACATCTGCTAATTACAGGATTTACCAATCCTTAATCAGATAGCATTGCTACAGATGGCATTTTTGTTTGATTCTCAAACTTCACTTAGTACAGTTTAGTGCTGATTAGGAAATTATTTGATGAATATTAACAATATTACTATGATGATTTCTCAAAATTGGGGCGCTCCAGAAATGATATCCGCAGGAATAGAAGCTAAAATAAACCGCTTAGAATCTATTGTTGAGCAAATTGGTGAAGCTGTGCTTTCTACTACCGATACTATTGAACGTTTAGCTCAAAGAGTAGATGCTTTGAGCGTACAAGTAGAAGCACAAGGAAAGCAAGTACAGCAGCAAGGATATCAAATTTTTGCCTTGTGTGATGCTGTACAAAGTCTCGCTGAAACACAAAAAGATTCACTACAAGAAATCAATCAACTCACAAAATCTGTAGATAAAATTGTGTTTTTGCTGCAAAGTGTCGATGAAGAAACATGAACAATTCAAAAACACCCATGTTTGCAGATAGGGATAAAAATTACAACCGTAGCAAGATAACTTTTTGGGTAGCTTATGAAACCAATTTTTTCAATCCAAAATCTCAAATCTCAAATCCAAAATCCAAAATCCAAAATCCAAAATTGGCATGATCAAACCTTTAACTGAGTAATTGCAATATTGCCAGAAAAACATATATCTACATCACTACCAGGAGTGCGATCGCGTTTACCATATTCACCAACATAATAAAAATTATCACCTTCTATGCGATAATTTACAGGTAAAGGTTTGGTACAGGGTGGACAAAAAACCATTTCTGGGTCAGCATCTCCCGGTAGTAGATGGGGTAAATTCACATTCCAAAAGCTACCAGGTTCTAAAGGTTTTTTCAGTAAATCTGCTAATATTACTGATGTCCATTTAGCCGCTAAATCCCAATTATAATTGAGTTTAGCTTTGCGATAATGAGAAATCGCCACACCGGGAATACCGTGCATCGCAGCTTCTCTCACAGCAGCAACAGTCCCAGAAATGTACGCATCCACCCCCAAATTACCACCAGCATTAATTCCTGACAGTACAAACTTGACATCTTGACTAATTTGTGTTATGGCAATTCTCACACAATCAGCAGGAGTACCAGCAATAGCATATTCAAAATCAGAACGACGTTCTAGTTTAATCGCTTCAGTTGTCGTCACTTGATGTCCACAACCAGACTGATGGGAAGCGGGCGCTGCAATAATTACATTTTTGTCGTTTACCGCTTTCAGTAAAGCTTGAATACCTGGTGCGTCGATACCGTCGTCGTTAGTTAAGATGATTGTCATGAGATTTTAGATTTTAGATTGATTTGACAAATAAATCCTGAAATAAATCCTGGTAATTTTACCATCCAGGAATTATCCTCAAATCAGATGCTTTTGACCTAGATTATGTAGTATTTTGATTGCAAGAGTATTTTAGTAGGATTCATTTCATGAAACAGCTACTCAAGCAATTATTTAGTGGTCATTCATACCTTACCCGTCTCATTGTACCTGTATTGGTGATGATGATGGCTATTTCTGTTTTTGTCACACCTGCTTTTGCTACTGGAGTATATCAAATACCCAACCTCACAGCAGATACCTGGATTATAGATGAAGGTGATGTTCTTAGCCGTTTTAATGAAGGTCAAATCAGCGGTGCTTTTAAAGACTTAGCCCAGGAAACTGGTAATGAAGTAAGAATTGTTACCATTCACCGTTTCGACTATGGGGAAACACCGGAAAGTTTTGCCAAAGGACTATTTACAAAATGGTTTCCTACACCAGAAGCACAAGCTAACCAAGCGATTTTGATCGTTGATACTCTAACTAATGGTGCAACTATTGTCAGCGGGGATCAAGTGAAAACTCTCTTGACTGATGAGATCGCTAATAGTGTCACAGAAGAAACACTAGGGGCAGCATTGCGGGATGGTAACAAATATAATCAAGGATTTTTGGACGTGCGCGATCGCCTAGTAGCAGTCCTTTCTGGTAAACCTGATCCTGGTCCACCAGCAGAAAAACAAACTGTACAGGTAGAAAGCACTTTTAGCAATGCGGAAGAAACCGACAAAAACAAAGGTAATGCTACTGCTTGGGTAGTAGGATTGTTAATTGCAGCTACTGTCATTCCTATGGCAACTTACTATTTATACCAAATCAATCAGCCATCAAATCAGGGGTAAGTAATGAGGGAATAGGTAGAATTTTTTACCATTCCCTATTTTTCCATTGACGGTTTTGTACACAGTTGACTATCATGAAAAATACTTCTCAACATCCCAAACGTATTTTATTTTTACATCCCAACTTTCCCGCCCAATTTCGTCACCTGGCCACAGCTTTAGGCAAAGATGATAAATATCAAGTAGTATTTGGTACAAATCGTCAAGAAGGATCAATACCAGGAGTATTGAAAGCTATTTATGAACCTTCCCGCACAGCAGCACCCCAAACTCATCATTATATCCGCAATTTAGAAAATGCAATTCTCACCGGACAAGCTGTATATCGCATGGCAGAAAAACTTAAAAGACAGGGTTTTATTCCCGATATAATTTATGGACATTCTGGCTGGGGTCTAACATTATTTATGAAAGAAATTTTCCCGAAAGCCGAATTATTATGTTTCTTTGAATGGTTTTATCATGCTTGCGGTTCTGATGCAGATTTTGATCCCAGTGATCCGTTAAATGCAGATGATTTGTGTCGTATTAAAGTCAAAAATTCACCAATTTTACTAGATTTATACCATTGCGATCGCGGACTTTCTCCTACTAATTGGCAACGTCAACAATTTCCCCCAGAATATTATCAAAAAATCACTGTTTGTCACGATGGAATTGATACTAATTATTTTAATCCTCAGCCAGATGCTAAATTAATTTTACCCCGGATTAATCTTGATCTTTCTCATGTTTCAGAATTAATTACCTATGTGGCCAGAGGAATGGAACCTTATCGCGGTTTTCCTCAGTTTATGGAAGCAGTAGCATTAATTCAACAACAACGCCCAAACTGTCATATTGTAGTTGTGGGAGAAGATAGAGTAGCCTATGGAAAAAATCTTCCTGATGGTAAAACTTATAAACAATTAATGTTAGAAAAATTAGATTTAGATTTAACCAGATTACACTTTACAGGTTTACTACCTTACTCTGAATATTTGCAAGTTTTACAAGCATCCTCAGCCCATATTTATTTAACTTTTCCTTTTGTTTTATCCTGGTCAATGTTAGAAGCAATGTCCGCAGGATGTTTGTTAATAGCTTCTGATACTGCACCAGTTAAGGAAGTAATTAAAGATGGTAAAAATGGACTGTTGGTAGATTTCTTTTCTCCCCAACAAATTGCGGAAAAGGTGAATACAGCTTTAGATAATTCTCCAGATATGATTTCTATTCGTAACGCTGCACGCAAGACAATAGTTAATAATTATGATTTAGGAATATTATTACCACAACATTTAGATTGGATGATTGGCAATTAATAATTAGCTAATTCTTTGATCGCTTCTTCTTTGAGTCGTTGACGAATAGACAAAGGTGCTATCACCTCTCCATTTGGTCGCCAGTCTCGTAACCGCATCAAAACATTAATATCCCCAGTACGTATCCAAGCTTGATAATAAATATCTTGTTTATTTCTGTGTTTGATAATATCTAATATTTGCCGCTGTTGGGTTTCGGGAATGTCTGCTGTAATTAAATTTGCTAGTTGTTCATAGGCAATACGCTGGAAGGAATGATGGCGAAATGTTTTATCTACATACCATTGGGCAAATGCTGGCGGAAAACGAATGATCAATAATTCCCGTTGCAGGTAAAAGTTGAAACCCCAAGCTTTTTCTAATTCTGTTTGTACATATTCTGGGGTGGGTAAGTTGCCACTGTGCCACATTTCTTTTAATTCTTTGGGTATACCAGGATCTCCCCAAGGAAGAATTTGCAATTTTTCTGAGGCGATGCGGTCCAGTCGGTAGTTGTGCCATTTGATATTTCCTTGGGGATCTATGCCATAGGCGCTGAGATATTTGGCACGTCGGAGATAATGCAAACACACGGGATAAACGGTTATTTGTACTTTGCTTGCTGTAGCTGCGATCCAATATTCAAACTGCACTACTCCAGCAGCAGGTATACGCCACAGTTGTTCTAGCTGTTCTTGATAGTTGTCTACCTGATCCTGCATTTCTTGAGAGAGTATATAGTCTAAATGCAGAAATATCCGTTGTTGTGGTTCTTGGGTGGTGGGGGATGTATGGGTATGATCTACTATTTGTTCCCACAAATTTTGAATGATGATATCTAGGTTTGGCTGGACAAAGGATATAGACTCTAAGACGTGCAGTAGTTCCCAGGTTTGGGGTAGGGAGAGTTGGGTAAAGGTGGTTTGTGCTGTTGCAAAAATTGTTGGTGCTGGAAGTTCGGTTTTGGCTAGGGTTTGATATTCTCCTTTGACTACTGTTTGCAGCCATCCTAAATGAGTTAGCTGTTTGAGATCATCTCTGAGGGAACGATGAACGGTTGCAAAGGGGGGTTGTTGTAGTTGTTGGTGCAGTTGTTGGGAACTGATACCAGTGAGTTGTTGTATTTCTTGTTGCCATTGGGTTTGGCAAATGTGGCTATTTGCAGTTTGGATAATTTGCCATCCGCTTTGATGACAGATGCAGGTGGGGTCCTGACATTTGGTGGTTATTTGTTCGGCGTTGAGTTTTTCGCTTTTGGGGTGATAGTAGGAAAATAGGCGATCGCGTAGTTGTGCGTAGGTAAATTTTTTTGCTAAGTCCGTTGTCCAGTTTTCTTCCCCATACAGTTTGTTTAATATTACCCATAGTCTAATTGAACGCTGCAAACGGTTGGCTAGTTGTCCTGCTGCTAACCAATGTAATATTTGCGGTGTGGGTGGATAGGGGAAGCTGTTCAATTTGATAATTGATATTTGATAATTGACAATTGTTTAATTTAAGGTTTCAAACTTTTTCTTTTTAGGGGAAAAAAAAGAACTAATTGCAGTCAATATAATTTTCAATTGTACATTGTTTATTGTCTATTTTGGAAAGTTCAATTTTTTTGTATTGGTACTGCAAAAGCTGTTCAAATTGATAATTGATAATTGATAATTGACAATTGTTTAAGAGGGTGTTTGAAAATCAAAGTTTATTGAATATTCATCAAAACTAAGCGATCGCATTTTTTAGTAATTCTATCTTTTTTCTCCCCAAGTTTTGTTTCCATCCCCTTGCGGGGAATTGGTTATGAAAAACAAATTGACATTTTAGTAGATGTATGTGGTAAGAGCTACGGCGTTTCCATCCCCTTGCGGGGAATTGGTTATGAAAAACCAAGCCAGCTACCCAGTAGTTTGCACTTTCAAAGCTTTCAAATGTTTCCATCCCCTTGCGGGGAATTGGTTATGAAAAACCAATGTGCCATCCTTAGTCTTCCAGCACTTACTGTAGTCAGTTTCCATCCCCTTGCGGGGAATTGGTTATGAAAAACAAATTGACATTTTAGTAGATGTATGTGGTAAGAGCTACGGCGTTTCCATCCCCTTGCGGGGAATTGGTTATGAAAAACGAAATTAAACCAACAATACTGCCTGGGGAATTATATGGAAATTTCCATCCCCTTGCGGGGAATTGGTTATGAAAAACTCAGTGATATAACAGCTTTTGATGACAGGCAACTATTAGCGACAAATTTCCATCCCCTTGCGGGGAATTGGTTATGAAAAACCATAACTTACGCGATCGCAGAAAAATTAATTATCTAATTTCCATCCCCTTGCGGGGAATTGGTTATGAAAAACCTTTGTCTAAAAAAATAGAACTATGCGGCTGGTTTGCAAGCATATTATTTCCATCCCCTTGCGGGGAATTGGTTATGAAAAACTACAACATTATTAAAGAAAAACAGCAGATGCAAATCGAAGCTGGGGCGATATTTAAGCTTATTTCCATCCCCTTGCGGGGAATTGGTTATGAAAAACAATTACGACTACATGGCTAGTCTTTTAAAAACGTCAGAAGTATTTCCATCCCCTTGCGGGGAATTGGTTATGAAAAACGTTTTTTGAATGGTGCAGACATAGATAGCTTAGAGGATAATATTTCCATCCCCTTGCGGGGAATTGGTTATGAAAAACCCTACACTCATGGAGACCTTGTTACAAATAGCTTTCAAGGAGCGTTTGCGCCAAGCTACGGAAACAACAATGTAACAAGCAAAGTCAGTATTTAATTTTCAAGGTACAGATTGCCGTTTCCAGCCAATAAAAATAATTTAACCGAAAAACTCCAAGATGTCAACCCAAAAAACCAACATTTTTTGAAAATTACCAAAGATTACTAAATGTGAATCTTTCTAGCTTCCTGCGCCAAAACCCAAACATTCCTTTACATTTCGTTACAAATGCCCAAAACCAGAACTGAGGGATATTTCAACCATCTCCATACCACCATAACCAGGAATATCAAACTTTACAAAATTAAATAATCAGGAGGTTCATAAGGAGGTTCACTTCCGTAAACCCGCGTCTTCTGTGAGGACAATTCCTCTATAATAGTTTCCAAAATAGTCATAATTGGAATCAATCAACTCTCTACTTTGATTTTGACACATTTGAAATATATAATGATGCCTTACCCAGTCCATTACTTAATTACAAACGCCTCATAATCCAACTCAGAACGCATCAAACACCGTCCCAACCACCGCGCTTGTTCCAAAAGAATTTGATTTAAAGTCAAACGACGATTTTGAGGAGGATATAAAAGAGGAGTACGCAGTCGTCGTTCTAACTCTCCCAAAAATAACTTTTTCGCCAAAGGTCCTAACCATATTCCCACCCCATCAGGAGAATCTTGAAAATCCTCAGTTCCCAAAATGTTAGATTCAACAATGGAAATTACCGCTTGGTCCACCACCACAGGCCGAAATTCCTCCATTAAATCTAAAACTAAATTCGGTCGATAGGGTTCTGTCGCATGGAAAAAACCCAAATAAGGATCAAGTCCCGCTTGAACGGTAGCAGAAAATACACGAGCTAATAAAACTCCATACCCCCAACTCAAAAGCGCATTAATCGGATCAAGAGGTGGTCGGCGGTTGCGGCCATTAAACTTCCACTCTGGGGGAAAATAATGACGTAATGCTTGGTAATAGGTGCGAGCGCAAATTCCTTCAATTCCCATCAACTCATCGCGGTTAAAGGGAGTAGCAACATGAACGAGACGGGAAGAATAGGAATTGATTAAATCTATTGCCTCTGCTAATTCCGTAATTGTACTTGCAGTTGCCCGGTTACGCTTTTGTAATAATACTCTTTGATTACGGACTTTACCCAAAACCAATTTTTGAGCTAAGGCCATACCAAAGGTGGTTTCAACTGTGCGATATTGAGCTATTCTCATAGTAGTATTACTGATAAAATACCCTTGCAGTCTGCCGCGAAATTGCCCATCTTGTCTGAGGAATATGGTTTCAATTCCTCGATCTAATAATTGGGCAATTACCACATCTGTTAATTGGATACCAGGTAAAACCACTACCAAGGTAACTTCTGCTAAACGACAGGTTTGAGTTTGATCTTGTTTAATGATCATCAGAGATTCATTGCGATAGCGCAGGATTGTTCCTGGTTCGGTTAAATAAAGTGTAGTCATAGGAAACAGCAAATTAAGAAAGTAGGGGTTCAGCAGTGCTAAACCCTTACAACATTCAGGAGGTATAAACGAAGTATTAATGTTTCCTCCTGTACCAGTAATCATTTTGCCTTGAGGTTAGAAGACCCCTTTTCTATCAGGGTGAAATAATACACTCATCGAACTGGAAAAGACAGTTTTATGGTCATGTCTCCATCTGTAGCGAAAAAATTGGTACGATACCGTAGCTGGTTAGTTGCGGTTGTCAATGGGGGAATTACCTGGATAGTGCTAATTATTGCGCCTTTGGGATTATTTGCGGTAATTATTTGCACTTTATCGGTGTTTTTGGGTAGTTTAATAGTGGGGGTAATTTGCGACAAAGCTTTATTTAAATTGCTGCGTGAAAACGATAGAGAGGTAATGTCCGCTGATCGAGTTTCCCAAAGTATCAATTTTACAGATGGAGAAAACTTGAATTTACCAACCCAAGAACGGAGAAAAGCTGATGACTGAACCTGCTTTACGCTTGCTATTAAGTGAAACCCTGATGGTAGAGGCTTTACATTATCAGGTTTTATTGATTGAATTAACTAGGAGCGATCGCATTATCGAACCCCAAGACTTAACCGGTTTAGAACTTCCAGCAGGAATTGATACAACCGGTGGTGTGGTAATTTCGGGACGCGCACCCATTTGGTTATATGGTTATCTGATCCATGAATTACATCCTACCGCTTGGGTTGCTTGTTATGATCCCCGCATCGGTGCAATAATCGTAGCTACTCACACTCGCTTAGTACAGATTGGACAAGTGATCAAAATTATTCCCCCCAACGGTAGAACCCAAGACGGGGAAACCACACCAGAACAACAATGGTCTAATTATTTTCGTCAACTGGGAGAATTGAGATCAAATAATAGCGCAAATTCTCCCTTGACAAAACCAGAAAAATTGTGTCCAGCGTTGATGGTTGTTGGTCCCCCCGACAGTGGTAAAAGTGTTTTTTCCCATGCGTTATTTCAAGCATTGCTAAAAGAAAATCCTGATATTTATTTACAACGCGCACATTGGGACGGAGAGGGAAATTATGTGTTAGAAATGGGTGCAGAAGCTACCGATGAAGAAATCGAAGCTTTTAAAGCACGTAATCGCGGATCTTTAACAGAGAGGTTTTTTCCCTACCAAGCGCAAGCTATTCTTCAGTTAAGAAAACAAAAATCTTTAGTAATAGTAGATGTGGGTGGGATGGTGCAACCAGAAAAGTTACCACTTTTGGAAGTTTGTACACATTATTTAATAATTAGTTCTCGACTAGAAGCGGTAGAAGGGTGGCATAATTTTTGTGGTATTCGTGCTAATTTAATACCAGTCGGTGTCATTTTCAGCACTCTCTCAGAAACGGAGATAGTTCATCAATTAGAACCTTATGTAGAAATGACTTGTGGTGCTTGGGTTAGAGGTAAAGCGCGTCCTGTTCCTGATATTTTACTAGAACGGGTACAAGATATGATTAATTGATAATTGATAATTGATAATGGTTTCAGTCAAGGTTTAAATCTTCTGCTTTTCAGGAATGAGAAACAGGTAATTGTCAATTATCCAGTGTTTAAGAAGTGCAAAGAATGAATAAAATAGTAGTCAAGCAAGGGAAAAAAGGGTGATGAAAGGTAAAAGTTCGGTAACAATAGGAATTAATTGGTGTTTAGCTTGGGGTAATGGAAGAAAACCGCAATTTGATATTTCTGTTTTGCGGGAAATGTGCGAAGCTTTGAGAACTGGGGGAGAAGTTCCAGCACAGGTAAGAACTATTGTTCAACAAGTGGAAGATTTGCAAAAAATTGAGGAAGATTATTTTCCTGATACTTTGGAACAGCTAAAAAATGATTATCCTGATTTATGGAATCAAACAACTAATATCGGTTTAGTTTATGGTGGTGTGACTAAGGTTAAACAATATGTATTTGAATCAGCTAAAATTCAAGAAGTGCGAGGTGCTTCAGCTTTGTTAGATAGAATTAATTTGATTGATTTACCTGCATTTTTCGGTGATTATCAAAATGTTCCCCAAAAAATACGTAAATCATTCAATAAATCTCTTTCCATCTCTCAATGGTTAGGGAAAAACTTTCCTGGTTTAGAAGCTGCATTAATTCCCGAATTAATAATTTACTCTACAGGTGGTAATATCCTAGCTTTCTGTCCATCTGCATTTGTAGATGATTTGGCTAATGCAATTGAAAAGCGTTATACTCATGAAACTTTAACAGCTAATTCCTGTGCTGTTGGGGCAAAATTCAAGCCTTTAGAAATTAAATTTGGCTTACTAAATAACTCTATTGAAAAAACATTTTGGTTAGAACAGTATAACAGTCATCTTAAACATGAACTAATCAAGGCGTATTTCAATCAACCTGATGTAGATGATCCAATACAAGCTTTTCAAGAACGTAAGAGTTTTAATGAATTAGTTGGAAGATTAGCTTCTTTATTTAACAAAAGACGTAATGGTAACAATTGTGAATATCGCGCTAGTCGTTGTTATCCACCTATATTTGAAACACATCCCTATTTAATAAGAGATGAAGGCGATCGCCGTTCTGCGGTGATGAAAGCAGAAGGTCTTCCTAACGAACCTTATTTTTCAGAAACTTTAGCACGTAAACGTATTGTTGGACAGATATCTAAACGAGATGATATCTCTACAGGTTGGTACTATCAAGCTGGTTTTAATTGGGAACCTAATCCAATTTATATTCCCAGTTGGGTGCAAAAATTTGAGGATTTTTTAGATAAAGATGAAAATAAATTATTAGCAGAAAAATACTATAATGGATGCAAAAATCCAGAAGAAGCACGTTCTTTGATAGAAGTTGCTAATGCTAGTAAACCTCGTGGTTTTGTAGCTTATATTTATGCTGATGGTAATAACATGGGTGGATACATCCAAAAAATAAAAACTCCACAACAATATCAGCAATTCAGTCATGATATTTTTGAAGCTACAGAACAATCTGTTTATCACGCATTAGCAAAACATTTACACCCCCATCAACTGAAAGACATCACAGAAGAAGAGAAACAAAAACGTAATGGTCGTTGGATTCATCCCTTTGAAATTTTAACCATTGGTGGGGATGATGTAATGTTAATTGTTCCCGCAGATAAAGCATTAGCTATTGCTCAAACTATTGGTGAAGAATTTGAGAGAATTTTATTAAATAAAGGAGAAACCTATAAATCCGATCAAACTTATAAATTTGAAGTAGTACATCGTTATCACAGTCAGCAACAAATTTCAACAAATAAACAATGTAAATTGAGTATGTCCACAGGAGTATTAATAACTGCTGAAGATACACCTATTTACTATGCTGAAAAATTGACCAACCAGTTACTTAAATCAGCCAAAAAACAAGCAAAAGAATTGAAAAAATATGGTTATTGTGGAGGAACAGTTGACTTTTTAGTTATGAAATCTGTCACTATGATTTCTTCTAACATTAGTGAATTTCGTACTAATGGCTTAACAAAAACAGGACAAGGAAAGCAAAAACTAAAATTATATGCTGCACCTTATACATTACATGAATTAGGTGGATTATTGAAAACCGCACAAACTTTAATAGATGCAGAATTTCCTAAATCGCAACTTTACCAAATTCGCAGTTTATTAGAACGGGGTAAACAGACAGCAATTTTAAATTATCGTTATTTTCGCGTGAGGTTAAATAATAAAGAAGCTCAAAAATCATTGGAAGATGAATTTGAGAATAAATGGTGTTTACCCAAGGATAAAAATAACAATGGTAATCTTGCACCTTGGATGTCTTTAAAAGACACAGAAGAATGTGAAGATAAAAATAGAAAATCATCAGATAAACAAGAAAAAAAAGATGATAAAGTTACTTATGAAACCATCTGGAGAGAATTAGTAGATTTGTATCCTTTTTTTGAGAAAAAGGCAAAAAAATCTGATGTTCAAAAATCCAAACAGCAGGTATAATAAATTATGATATCTTTGCAGAATTTACCCCAAAATCAAATTACAAAAATTTCACTAACAGCAATTATTGACACTGCATTATGTGTAGGTGCTGGTGGTTCTGATGGTTCACTAGCAGATAAACCAATAGTTCGTAATGCAGAAGGAAAATTATTAATTCCTGCTTCCCAATTAAAAGGAAGATTACGCCATGAATGTGAGAAAATAGCAACAGCATTAGGATGGCAAATTTTTCCAGCACCAAAAGCAGAAATACTTTGTCCTAACCAAGCACAAGTAAATGAGGAATTTCACCAAGAATATCAAATAGAAAATCACAAAGGATATCATTGTTTTATATCCAAAATATTTGGAAATCCTATTCTTCCATCTCGGATAATTGTTAATGATTTAATTTGTGAGATGTCCAAAGAAGATTTACCAGAAGTTATCCGTCCCGGAGTAACTATTAACCGTCGTCGTCGAACTTCTGAAGAGAAAAAATTGTATTTTTTGGAAACTTCTCCACCCAATAGTAAATTAGAATTTACAGGAGAAATTCAGTTATTACCAGATTGTCCAAAATATGCTAAACCTTTAATATTATCTGCTTTACGCCATATTCATGCTTTAGGTGGGAGTAAGTCAGCGGGGTTAGGTTGGTTAACTTGGAAAGAACTAGACACTTTAAAAGTAGATGATGAAAGTTGGAAATTATTAATACCGAATAAAACAATATGAAACGAATTAAAATAACAATCACAGCTTTATCACCATTAGCTATTGCAGGTAAAAAACCAGGTTCTGTCAGTGAAGTAGAAGATCATATTCCTGGTTCTGTAATTCGTGGTGCGATCGCATCTCAAATTCTAGAAATATCCAAGCAACAAACACCAAATATAGCATCACAAAATTTAACAGAAAATGGTGGAGATTTTGCTACAATATTTTTAAGTGATGAACCTGCAATTTTTCAAAATGCTTATCCAGCAGTAGCCAAAAAATCAGAATCACTTTCTCAGGTTGTAACTGACGAAATAATGGTTTTACCTGCAACTGCTGTTAGTTCAAAAACAAAACCAGGGTTTAAAACTAACGATAAAAATAATGGAGTTTTTGATACTCTAATTGATCGTTTTTGTGCAGAAGCCTATAATTATCCTTATGATCCTACTTGTCCTCAAGATTTTGGAAGAGTAGAACCATTTGGAGGTTTTTATAGTAAATCAAAAGATGATAAATATCACAGTCATTCAGTTAGCACTCGATTTTTAACAAGAGTGGGAATTAATCGTCAAAGAGCGACATCTCAAGATGATATACTTTACAGTATTGAGGTTTTAAATGAGTCATTTTCTGAAACTTCCCAAAAACAAAATTGGCATCCTGTTGTTTATCAAGGTTCAATTTTAGTTTATAATGAGGATTTAGGTAAATCTCTGACTGATTTTATTAATCAAAATTCTGGTATATTTCGTTTAGGTAGTGCTACATCAAGAGGTTTAGGAAAAGTTGAAATTAAAGCTGAACTAAGCGAAGCATTAACAGATGTTGAAGATAGAATCAATAATTTCAATGACAAACTAGAAGAACGATGGCGATTGTGGTCTATTTTTGGTAAACCAGAAAATGATTTATTAAATAATCGAACATATTTTACAATAGACCTTCAATCTGATGCTATTTTTACAGACAATTGGCAACATACGACAGTGATATCATCCAAAATGTTGTGTGAATTTGCCAATGTCACAGAAAAGGATGGTTTAGCAAAATTAGAAGTAGCATATACTACCTATGATTATCGTTCAGGTTGGAATGCTGCTTGGGGTTTAATGAAAGATATCGAATTAGTAACAAATAGAGGGGGTGTGTATTTATTCAGTGTAGATAAAGAAAAGGAAAAAATATGGATTGAGAAATTGACAGAATTGGAACTGAAAGGAGTTGGAGAAAGAACTTCTGAAGGTTTCGGACAAGTGCAAATTTGCAATGAGTTTCATAATGTATTAAGAGAAGAGGCAGTATGACAGAATTATCAACCCAACAGCAATTAAAAATTCAAAAAGGTATTCTGCAAGCTGAAGATGATCTAGTAATATGGATTAAAAACGCCTTGGATAAAACAAGCTATGGAGACTTAGAAGAATCTCAATTTCGTAACTTACTCCGTGTTGCTGACACTACAGATAGCGCAGAAGTAATTAAGAACTTTATCTGTTATCAAGTTGGACGTGATAAAAAATGGGGAAGAGGAAAAGGTTCTTTAGCCGAGAAAATCATTGAAGATATTGATAATAATATCAGAAAAGCGGCTCAAATAATTGGTGAATGTTGCGACGCTGATTTTAAACCTATTTGGTTAGAATTAATTCGCCGTTATTTGGGATATGGCGCACGTCATTTGAAGTTTAAACGTGATGGTAATGCAGCTTAATTAAAAAATAATTTTTGTAAATTTAAGGTAAACACAAAAATGAGAAACACACTAATTTGCACTGTTGGCACAAGTCTATTTGGCAATATTAGAAATGCAGAAGAATCAATTAAGAAAGCATTTGAAACCAAAAATTGGAATCAATTAGCATTATTATTGCTTGAACAGGAAAATACAGCCCGTGTTTGTGGTGCAGAAATCAACTCTATTACCAGTATTTGCAATAGTAAATTACTTACATCTAGAATACGCTTAATTTTTCTAGTGTCAGATACAGAAGATGGTAAGAATACAGGTCAAGTATTGAAACTATATTATAATAACCAAAGAAATCCCTTAAAATTTGAAGATGTTGATTTTCGCGTACTTAAAGGATTACGTGATGATGATGTCAAAGCTTTTAAACAACAAGGGTTAAAAAACCTAGTTAAAGAAATTAGCACAGAGGTTAGAAATTTTTCTCCCGAAGTTATTGCTATTAATGCAACTGGTGGTTACAAAGCACAGATATCATTTGCAGGAATGATTGGACAAGCATTAGAAATTCCTGTTTATTACTTGTTTGAAAAATTTTCTGAAGTGATTGAGTTACCACCACAACCGATAGCTTTAGATTTAGCATTTTGGTTGAATAATTATCTTTTGTTTGCACAACTTGAAGATGAACAAATTATAGAAGAATCAAAACTAGAAGGTAATCTAGATAGTGAATACCTGTATTCACTCATTGATAAAGAACCTGAAGGAAATACTAATTTAGTTAGTCTTTCAGCAATGGGTGTTTTATTTAATGAACGTTCTCGATTACAATTTTCTAAACAAGAAACCACCGTTTTATCTCTAATTCCACGAGATGACACTGATCCTAGTCGTAAAATTATTAATTTAAGAGATGATCATGGAAAGGATATTCTTCAAGCATTTTCCGAAAAAGTTTGTCACTCTCCTTATGTCAAGAAAATTATCAATTCTCTACCTTTTAATCCCAAACTGACTAACCCTATTCGACGGACAACAGATAATGGAATTGTAGAGTTTGTATTAACTTGGACAGATGCAGGTTTAGGTATATGTATTGAAACAACAGGAAGAAATAAAGCAGAAACAAACACTATAGCTTTACATCTACAAAAACAATTTGCGGAAAATAATTAAACCATCTTTACTATATTCAACATTCCGTAAAACTATGACCTCCACTCCCATCTCCACCTTAATCTCCTTAACAGAGTTTCTGCAACTACCAGAAACAAAACCAGCGAGTGAATATATTGATGGTAACATCTACCAAAAACCCATGCCTAAAGGTAAACACAGCGCCATACAAACATATTTAGCACCTGCTATTAATCAAATTAGCACACCCAAAAAAATAGCTCGTGCATTTACAGAATTGCGTTGCACCTTTGCAGGTCGTTCTCTTGTTCCAGATATCAGTATTTTTAATTGGGAATTAATTCCCCTTGATGAGAATGGAGAAATTCAAAATGAATTTACAATTCCTCCTAATTGGACAATTGAAATTTTATCACCAGAACAAAGTTCAACCCGTGTAATTAACAATATTTTATTTTGCTTAAAACATGGTACTGAATTAGGCTGGCTGATTGATCCACAAGAACGGTTAATTATGACTTTCTTACCCCATCAACTACCAGAAATTAAACAAAATAGAGATATTTTACCTGTTTTAAATTCCTTAGCAGATTGGCAAATATCTGTTGATGATATATTTAGTTGTCTCCGTCTCAATTAATTAATTATAAGTGGTATAATCATTTATGTTCGACACATTCAAAAACCGCCTAGAAATCACCGGAAAACTCACAACAATCACCGCATTACGCATAAGTGCAGGACGTTCCACCGAACCCATCGGCACAGATTTACCCGTCATCAAAGACGCATTAGGACAACCATTAATACCCGGTTCTAGCTTCAAAGGTGCAATGCGATCGCGCTTAGAAAGTTTCCTCAGAGGAATAGATCCCAGTTTTGCAGAAGATCCCGCAGATTTCACAACTACAAATAGAAACAATGAGGTTAAAAATTTAAAAGAAAAATACAAAGATAATGACTTACAATTAACAAAAAATTTGTTAGAAAAGACAGATTTAATCTCTCGTCTCTTTGGTTCACCTTGGATAGCAAGTAAATTTCAAATAAGAGATTTAAACGTAGTACCTGACACCTGGTTTGGACAATATCAAGAAAGAGATGGAGTAGCAATTGATAGAGACACAGAAACCGCAGCAGATGGTAAACTCTATGATTTTCAAGTAGTACCAGCAAGTACAGAATTTCAATTTCATGCTATAATTGAAAACGCCGAAGAATGGGAATTAGGATTATTAATGATTGGGTTACACCAATTTGAAACCCAACAAATTCCCCTTGGTGGTGGACGTTCTCGCGGTTTGGGAGTTGTTAAACTAAATATAGATACAATGTGGTGGCTAGATGTTAACAACAATCCCGAAAAATTATTAACTTATTTAACAGAATTAGTTAATAGTAAAATAGGAGATAAATTACCTAGTTATCAAGACGCTAAAGATTTTAAAGATGCTTGGACTAAAGCACTCATCAAACATTTAAGGGAAAATATACCCAATTACCCACCCAAAACAGAAGTTACAAGTTAATAGTAAAATTCCGTTAAAACAGACTGAATCTATAAACAATAGTCGTCTTTAGACGACTTCCGCTATTAGCCTGAGAATTCATTCTCAGGCGGGATAGAAAACACACCAATTATTGAAGAGGTAAACATGGCTTTCAGTAATTATAAAACCATCGGTGAAGTCCTCAAAACTTTTCAAGTTACCTATACCGAAGCACATTTTATCAGCGAAATTGCTTTTAATATTTCTAACTACTTCCGTGAAGACTTAGAACTGATGATGCGGGATGCTGTTGTTGATAATTCAGAATTTGCTATCTGTGAAAATCTCATTTATCCCGTTATCAAAGAAGTTTGGAAAATCTACCGTCAACATTTTATTTTATGGAGTCATCAATCGTTAAATTATGATGAAAAATTATCAGGTTTCCCTGAATATATTTTAGCTAAACGTTCACCTTTAGGTAAAGTTGTCTTTGACCAACCCTATTTTATTTTGGTTGAAGCAAAACAAGATAACTTTGAAACAGGTTGGGCGCAATGTTTAGCAGAAATGATTGCTGCTCAAAGATTAAATGGTGAATATAAAATCATTATTTTTGGTATTGTTTCTAATGGTGTAACATGGCAATTTGGAAAATTAGAAGGTGAACAATTTACCAGAAATAGCACTTACTACACCATTCAAGATTTAGATAAATTATTTAGGGCTGTAAATTTCATTTTTAAACAATGTGAAATACAGTTAAATAATTTAGTTGCTGCTTAATTTCTATTTACCATCAATTTAAAAGATATGCACAAAAAACTCGTCAATCACTGCACCATAGATTTAACCATCATTCCCAATGGTCCAATTTTGATAAAATCGGGTAAAGAAGGAGCAGATCCCACAAAACCAGACATGGAATTTGTGGAAACCTATCACGCTGGAGGACGTACAATATATTTACCGGGAAGCAGTTTAAAAGGTGCTATTCGCGCTCATGCTGAACGTATTGTCAGAACAGTAGGAGGTGATAATAATACCCAAAAACTTTGGGCAAGTGATCCAATGAAAGGTGATTATTTACCTAAAAACTTATCAAGTCATGAAATATATAAACAATCATCATTTACAGATCAAATGTTTGGTAATACTTCTATTGCCAGTAGAATCAGAATAGAAGATGGTTATCCAGAAAAATCAAAACCATTAAAAACAGAAGAAAGAAACGGTGTAGCAATAGATAGAGTATTTGGTTCTGTCGCTGTCGGACCATTCAATTATCAAGTTTGTACTGCGGGAGAATTTAAAACCAAATTACATTTAAAAAACTTCACCTTAGCACAATTAGGTTTAATAGGTTTAGTATTGCGTGATTTAAACGATGGTTGGTTTGGTTTAGGTTTTGCTAAATCTCGCGGTTTAGGAACTGTAAAAATCAAACTAAATAAAGCCGTTGTTGAATATCCTGGTTGTGTTTTATCAGAAGATAAACAAGAAATCTGCGCTTTCGGTACTAACAAAAAATGGCGAAACACTTTTTTATTAGGTGTAGGTGAATTTTTAACCGAAAATGATGCAAAATCTTATAATTTTCCATTAGAAGATAGTCAAGATACACCAGTAGCAGCACAATTGATGGATTTAGATTTTGGTGTAAAATTAACTTGGCAAGAGGGAAATGTTCATGATTTATTTTCCCGCAGTGTTAAGTCTTGGAGTCAAGTATTAGTTTAGACGGGTATTTTCAGAAGACTATATGAGACAAATAAGCCTTAAAAACCTAACCCCCCTACCCCCCTTCCCTACAAGGGAATGGGGATTATAAAGCCTCTCTCCTTGCAGGAGAGAGGTTTGGAGAGAGGTTTTTTATAATGAATGACTTGACAAGTATCTGGTAGGTGCAAAATGACAGCTTTTGTAGGATATAAAGAACATCCTTTATCAGTTTCAGATTTATTAGAATTAATCAATAAATCACTCACAGATCATACCTATTATTTTCTACGTTGGACTCATAGAGTCAGTGGAATTAATAAATTGGAGAAAAACTCAATTAGTGATCAATTTCAATTTCCTATGTTAGAAGGACAAATATTTAATGATCAATTTGAACTAAGATGGAAATACAAAAAAGATAATACTTATGAAGTTTTACTTTTAAGTATTAATGGGGCAAATTCAGAATTTAAACCATTAGAAAAAAAATGGCAAATAGAAGAAAGAAATTCGTATTTTTATCCATCTACAGAAACCCGCTTTCCCAAAGGTTTTAATTATCCCAAACATCTAGAAATAAAACAACGTTATTTTCAGGATAAAACAACCGCAACTGTACATTTTGTAGCACTCACATTATAATCATAAACATGACTTACCAACCACCGAAAAAACCAATTTCTAAACGTGCATCTGATTCAGAAAATCCCAAACCTTATGATTTTGTATCTTTTCCCAAAGAAAGACCTAATTTACAGCGTCCCTATGGACATCATAAATATGATTCAAATAGGTTACACGGTACACTTTACCTGACTTTAAAAGTGCAAACACCCCTTCATGTTTCCACTGGTGCTGTAGTTTTGGGTAGCGATATTGGGACAAAAATTTCCCTAATTAAAACAATGGTGCAAGGAGTTGATAATAAATTATCAATTCAAGGTAGTTCTTTAAAAGGTTGCATTCGTTCTGTATATGAAGCAATTACTAATAGCACCTTAGCCGTAATTACATCTAGATATAAAGATAAAATTCCTCCAGAACGTTTACCTTGTAAAAATAAAGAAAAACTTTGTCCTGCTAGTCGGGTATTTGGTGCATTAGATTGGCAGGGTTTGATAGAATTTAATGATGCTAACTGTGAAACAGTCAATTTCTCCACAGGATTTATGCCTTCTTTATATCGTCCTCGTCCAGACCAAAGTAAGGCATACTTTATTAATGGTAAAGTTGCTGGAAGGAAGTTTTATTTTAATACTTCTAAAGCGATTGATAAAGGACAAAAAGAAGGAATTTCTGTACAACAAGCAGGAAGAGAATATACATTTAAAACAGAAATACAATTTAAAAATTTACTTCCTGAAGAATTAGGAACATTATTAATTGTTTTAGGACAAGACAAGAAATATCCCATTGCTTTAAAAGTAGGAGGTGGTAAACCTATTGGAATGGGAACAATGACAGTAAATGTAGATAAAATCAATCAACCGCAAAATCTAAAACAGCGTTATTCAACTTATGAAATAAGTGAAGATGACGAATTAAATGGAGCTAAATTAGTGCAATTTATCCAGAAATATATTCAAATTGCACATTCACGCTTGATTCAAAAACAGCAACTAGAAGAACTAGCAGCTATTTTACGTTATCCCAGTGATAGATTACCACCAGAAGGAATGTATTAATTATGAGTTTAACAGATGGACAATGGGAAATTGCTCATGCGATCGCACAAACTTTAGTCCAAGAAGATACAGATGTCAACGAAGTAGGTAAAATCCTTGCATATCTGCGGACAATAATTGATAAATCTGATGCTACATCCCGATTTTTAACCTACCTCAAAACCTTAGTTAAAGACGGTAAACAAATTAGCCATAGTAAAGAAACTCCCAGATATTACCGCAATATAGAAATTACCTGTAGTCAATATTTCAAAAATAACAGTGATGCTCAAACTATTCTGCAAATTTTAGGTTGGGTATCTCGCTTAATGCGATATTACAAAGATGCAGGTATTCCCGTGGGGGATATTAAAGTACCTGCTGTGCAAATTGCAAAATCAATAGTTGAAGATAAATTCAAAACTGGTGAAATTGTAGAAGCGACAGTAATAAAAATTGATAAACAGAACGTTCAATCTGGTAAAAAGACTAAATTAAGAACCATAATAACTTATCAAATTGAAGGTTCTGATTGTCAACCAGATGAGGAAGTGAATAAACAAGAAGTTAATCTGTCTATAGGTGATGTAGTAACAGTAAAAATTGAAAAATGTCAAGGATCATGTATCAGAAAAGTAAAAAGAGTTATAGAATAAAGATTTAGATAATAAAGGATATTTACTAAACGAGAATCCTTTTTTTTACACTATTTTGGGTAAAGGTTGTAACATAGAATCTATACCCAAAATTTCGCTTTTTGGTGTATGTATTCTACTAATCCAGTAAAAATGTATGTACAAGTTTAACCAATTTATATTACTAGGCTCAACGCCTCCAACATTCGCTAAAGCAACTGAACAAACTTTTCAAACAACACACAGCATAGCGACTGAATCAACTTTTCAACCAGCAGACAGCACGACGTTTTTAGAGAATAGGATACAGAAAAACATGACATACCCAGTAGAGTATATAAATGAGTTTGGGGAATGGTATGAAGAACTGGATGAAGGTACTCAAGACTCCATAGATGCAGTAGTAGAGTTACTTGAAGAAAGAGGACCAAATCTTGGCGCTCCATACAGTTCTGCTATTAACGGTTCTCGTCATCAACATATGCGAGAACTTCGTATACAGCATAAAGGACAACCATACCGAATTTTGTATGCTTTTGATCCTCGTAGAACTGCAATACTACTTCTAGGTGGTAACAAAACAGGTAACGACCGTTGGTATGTAGAGAATATACGAAAAGCTGACAAGCTCTATGACGAATACATACAAGAGCTTGAAGATGAAGGATTAATATGAAGACAAAACCTTTCAGCGAATTACGCAAACAAATGACACCTGAACGCCGAGCAAAAAATAAAACTCGCGCCAAACTGATGTCACTCCATCTTACCCTCTTAGAACTACAAGAATCTCTAGGACTGAAACCAGAGGAAATAGAAGCAGAGTTCAACAATTTTGAAGCTACTATTGCTGAATTAGAGAACCAAGAGGATATTCAAATCTCAACTCTTTCTCGTTATATCAAAGCTCTTGGTGGTAATCTCAAAATAGTGGCTCATTTTCCCAATGAAGAAATTACTCTCGCTCAATTTGAGTAATGAATTAATTAACAATAATTAGTCTAACTGATGGCTTGACTTTTATATAAAGTCAGGCTATTATTATCTAACACTAGAGAGTTTAAGTTTTCCCCCGCAAGGGGATTGAAACACGCCTCTAGTATGGTGATTGAACAGTTGTTTCAGTTCTCACCACTTCCCCGCAAGGGGATTAAATCTCAACCACAAAAACAGTATAGTAATTAACTAAAAAATTCTATTTAAATTGTTAACATTAATCAGAGTTGAGCCAATACTGCTTGATGAAGTTTTCAGAGGATATCACCATCAGGATCAGAATTAATTGATATCCCTTATTACCCCCATATCAATCTTTATCTCACTCAAAAAAGGTGAAAGTATTATGACAACCTTCAACGGAGTTAACGCTGCAAACAACTCCGAAAAAAATCAACAAAAAACCATTGAACAAGCAATACTAGACGCTATTGCCGAAGCCAGAGAAGTTTGTGATCAAAATGGTATTAATTCCCCTAACTGTGCAGTAGCTTGGGATATAGTCGAAGAATTGCAAGCAGAAAAAGCCCATCAACAACAAGCAAAACATCGTCAAACATCCCTAGAAAGTTACTGTGAAATGTATCCAGATGCTCTAGAGTGTTTAATGTACGATTTGTAAAAATTGGTGATTGGTGATTGGTGACTGGTGACTGGTGACTGGGTACAATAAATATTTCTCGTTATTTCTCGTTCCCATACTCTGTATGGGAATGAATTATTAAAGGCTCTGCCTGGAGTAAAATTAGAGTCAGAGACTCTATGATAGCATTCCTAGAACGTCTTGTAGGGGCGAAGCATTCGGGTGATAACCTATCGCTGAAACCATTGATATTCTGTCCGAATGCTTCGCCCTTACGATTAATGAATCGGTGTTCTAGTCAGAGACTAGGAATGAGTAATTGGTAATTAGGTTATCCATCTTCCCAGTCCCCAGTCACCTAAAAAAAGCGATCGCACCCCCAAAACCCAGGAATGCGATCGCTTTTTCGTTGCATTATTGTTGTAAATTTCTTAACCAAGCAAATGCAACTGACTAAGAATTGTACTCACAAGATGATGAGTAATTGGTAAACTATCCACCACCATCCCTAAACACAGCAACATCATGTAAGAAATG
Organism: Sphaerospermopsis torques-reginae ITEP-024; assembly: GCF_019598945.1. NCBI lineage: Bacteria > Bacillati > Cyanobacteriota > Cyanophyceae > Nostocales > Aphanizomenonaceae > Sphaerospermopsis > Sphaerospermopsis torques-reginae. The sequence continues at coordinate 2,614,403 of NZ_CP080598.1, forward strand.
GAATACAAAAACAACTCCCTAGCAACAGTTTTATCCTCTGGGTTTTGTAACAACCGCCAAGACTTATGGACAAATACCCCACCCAAAGTCAAAGCAATTACCACATATACAATACCACTAGCGTGTAAAGGATAAAACAGTAATACTGTAGCAGTTACAGTAATTACCGTGTAAAACCAAATTTGTCGCACCGTGGCTTTATCACCAGCAACTACTGGTAACATCGGAATCCCCACCTTTGCATAATCATCCCGAATCATCAACGCCAAAGCCCAGAAATGAGGGGGAGTCCATAAAAAGACAATAGCAAAAATTAACCAAGCAGCCCAACTTAAAGTATCAGTAACCGCAGCCCAACCGACCAAAGCCGGAATCGCACCCGCAGCACCACCAATCACAATATTTTGGGTACTGTGACGTTTTAGCCAATGGGTATAGACCAAGACATAAAAAACGATACCAGAAAATGCTAAAAGTGCAGCCAAGAGATTGGCGAAAACAGCCAAGAGAGTAAAAGAACCCACAGCCATAGCGATCGCAAAAATCAACGCATCACGAGGCTGCACCCTACCAGAAGGCATAGGACGATGGCGCGTCCTTTCCATGTCATAATCTATATCGCGGTCATAGATACAATTAATTGTTTGGGCGCTGGCAGCAGCCAAAGTACCACCAAGCAGCGTTACTAACAATAGCCAAGGATCAACTTGCCCTTTAGCAGCAATCCACATACTACCAGCCGTTGTAATCAAAAGCAACGGAATAATCCGGGGCTTAGTTAGCTGATAATAACTTTGAATCACCTGAAAAAATGAATCATGGTGGCGACGAGAGACATTAGTCTCAATCATGTTAGCTCTCTCTCTTTGCTTAAATTTGTTAATAACTGAGGGAATAGGTGACAGGTAACAGTAAAGAGGTAGGGGAAGCAGGGTAGGGAGATTAATAACCCAATGCCCAATGCCCCATGCCCCATTACCCATTACCCATTAGCATGACTAACCGTGCTGTCACGCAAAGCTAAAACCGTAAATACCACCAAAGTACCCAACAAAGTAGCACCGACAGCTTGGTGAGTTACGGTGAGAGGTTCGACTTGTAGATGTAACCGGAAGGTGGCAACACCTAACAGCAGTTGTAAAATCAATAACCCACCTGCCATATTTGCCAATTTTCGTAAAGCAGGATGTAAAGCAGGTGTACGCCAGGAAATTAAGACAACAGCTAAAATTGCTAACGTTGGTGGTACTAAACCAAAAATGTGGCTATACATCACACCACAAAGTTGATCCCCGACAAAACATTGATGCAAAGCCCAGCGAGAACCTACCAAAGCGCCAAGTAAACTTTGCAGATAAACCAAAACCGCAGCAACCAAACCCACCCAAGGCAGTTTTCCTACAGTTCCCGTACCTTGATAAGGGCTAAGTGCCGTACCAATGACTAAAAGGGTAGTGAAAAATAATAACGCCGTTCCCAAATGGGCAGTCACAATATCAAACCGCAACAATTCGGTAACGGTAAGTCCTCCTAAAATTCCTTGGAAGACAATTAAAAACAAAGCAAAAGTTGCAGCCCAAGGCAACCAGTGAGGTAAAACCCGACGATGCCACCAGGATAAACCAGCTAAGGCGATCGCGCTAAAACCAATCAAAGCTGCATCTAATCTGTGAAACCACTCCAAGAAAACCTGGAGATTCATTTGTTTAGCCGGCACTAATTCCCCATAACACAAAGGCCAGTCTGGACAAGCAAGACCAGCATTCATCACGCGGGTGGCACTGCCTATAGCCATCAAAATTAAAGTAGCTATGCAAATTTTCCACACCAAGCGACGAATCACTTCCTTGGGGCTGTTTTGTGGTGCGGCCGCTTCATTTTGTTGTTCTAGGACAAATTCGTTCATCAAAGATACCTTATCACCGCTTGAGGTAGAAGCTATTTAAAATAGTCTGTTGACCTAAATTGCGTGAGTTGAACCGTTGGGAAATGGAGATGTGGAGAGATGGGGAGGCAGGGGAAGAAGAAGCAGGGGGCAGGGTGCAGGGTGCAGGGGGGAGAATATTAACTTTTGCTTTTTGCTTTTTACTTTCTGTCACCAGTCACCAGTCACCAGTCCTCAGTCCCCAGTCCCCAGTCCCCAGTCACCAGTCACCTATCTCCACCCTAACTTATGAACTAGGGTTGAAAAATTGACGTTACCTTATACTTTGAATCACCAACACAACTTTTCGCTGTAAGATTTAGGCATTTTTTAAGATAGCAATAATTAATTGTTGACATTTATTTAAATTTCACTGGAAATTTTCTAAAATTTTCCTTAAATTTGGCTTTTAATTATCATTTATTCTTGACAACATGACTATGGATACCTTTACTCAAGATTAGCGACATAGTTAAAAAATTTAATAAAAATTTCAGACATTGAGAGTCAAGATACCCAACCCTGCACTACCTTAGTAAGTGAGTTACTGTGAAATCAACGTAGTTAATTCCATTAAGTTAAGCCGTGAAAATTCCAAGTTCGATCTGGACACTAATCATAGGCATCGTGCTAACCCTGGTCAGTCTTTGGTACGGTCAAAATCACGGGCTGTTACCCGCAGCCGCAGCAGATGAAGCCGTATTGATAGATGGTCTATTTAGTGCGATGTTGACCGTCTCTATAGGAATATTTCTCATAGTTGAAGGCGTTTTACTCTACTCTGTCTTAAAATACCGTCGCCGTCCAGGTGACAACGAAGATGGTCCACCAATTGAAGGTAATGTACCTTTAGAAATACTCTGGACAGCGATCCCAGCAATTATCGTTATTGGTATTTCCGTTTACAGCTTTGATGTGTACAACCAAATTGGTGGATTAAATCCCCATTCAGTCCATGAAGCACCAATCATGGAAGAATCAATGTCCATGGCGGGAACTGCTATTGCAGCCACTTTAAGCGATACACCTGGCAGCACAAAACCAAATCTGAATCAAGAAAAATTTGACGCTGCTATGGAAGATCCAGCCACCGCAGCAGTTCGTAATACAGAAATTCCCCAAATGCAAAATGCTCCTGGTGTGGGTAGTGTCGCTCCCACCTTGGGCGCAAGTCGGGAAAAAGAAGGACAAGCGCCGCAGTTAGTTGTTAACGTCTCTGCCTTACAATATGCTTGGTTGTTCACCTACCCAGATACAGAGGTGACAGTGGGAGAACTTCATGTTCCCATTGGCCAAGAAGTAGAACTGAACATGAGCGCCAACGATGTCATTCATGCTTTTTGGGTGCCAGAATTTCGCCTCAAACAAGATGTGATCCCCGGTAGACAAACAGAAGTTCGTTTTACACCCAGAAAAGAAGGTACTTATACTGTAGTGTGTGCGGAACTCTGTGGACCATACCACGGCGCAATGCAAACTCAAGTAATAGTAGAGTCCCAAGCAGCTTTTGATAGTTGGATGCAAGAACAGCTAGTAGCCAGTAAAGACAACTTAAATCAAGCTGTGGCCATGAACCCAGCAGATATGTCAGTAGATGAATTTCTCGCCCCCTATATCCAGGAAATGGGTATTCACTCGGAAATGCTACATCAAGTTCACTAACAAGACTTACGCAGAAGTTACGGAAGAATGAACCACTAAGGACACGAAGGTAAGAGGTTTTGAGAAGTTTTTTCTGTAAGTTCTGTAAATCCAAAATCTAAAATCTAAAATCTAAAATCCAAAATCGAATGACCCAAGCACAATTACAAGAAACTACCAATATTTCTCACCTCCAGGAAGAACCAGGGGTAAGAAAGTGGTGGGAATTTTTCACCTTTAATACCGACCATAAAGTAATCGGCATTCAATATCTGGTTACATCCTTTATTTTTTACTGCATTGGCGGAGTAATGGCTGATTTGGTGCGGACAGAATTACGCACCCCAGAGGTGGATTTTGTCACCCCGGAAGTTTATAACAGCTTGTTTACACTCCACGCCACGATCATGATCTTTTTATGGATCGTGCCAGCAGGGGCGGGTTTTGCTAACTATCTCATCCCGCTGATGATCGGGGCTAGGGATATGGCTTTTCCCCGTTTAAATGCGGTGGCTTTTTGGATGATCCCCCCAGCCGGTCTATTACTGATCGCTAGTTTGGTTGTGGGTGATGCCCCAGATGCCGGTTGGACTTCTTACCCTCCCCTGAGTTTGGTAACAGGCCAAGTAGGTGAAGCGATCTGGATCATTAGCGTCCTGTTATTGGGTACATCGTCAATTTTGGGGGCAATTAATTTTATTGTCACCCTCTTAAAAATGCGTGTTCCCAGTATGGGAGTCCATCAAATGCCCTTGTTTTGTTGGGCAATGTTGGCAACTTCGGCTTTAGTATTGCTATCTACACCAGTTCTCGCCGGGGCTTTAATTCTTCTGTCTTTTGACTTATTAGCAGGGACTACATTTTTTAATCCCACTGGGGGCGGTGATCCGGTAGTTTACCAGCATATGTTCTGGTTTTACTCTCACCCGGCGGTGTATATCATGATTTTGCCTTTCTTTGGGGCAATTTCTGAGATTATCCCTGTACATTCCCGGAAACCGATATTTGGTTATAAGGCGATCGCCTATTCTTCTTTGGCTATCAGCTTTTTAGGTTTAATCGTCTGGGCGCACCATATGTTTACCAGTGGTATTCCTGGCTGGTTACGGATGTTCTTTATGATCACTACCATGATCATCGCTGTACCCACAGGGATCAAAATCTTTAGCTGGTTGGCAACAATGTGGGGAGGCAAAATTGAACTCAATACCCCCATGTTATTTGCAATGGGTTTTGTCGGTACTTTCGTCATGGGTGGTGTCAGTGGTGTGATGTTGGCATCAGTCCCCTTTGATATTCACGTTCACGATACCTATTTTGTCGTTGCCCATCTGCATTATGTCCTGTTCGGTGGTAGTGTGTTAGGCATTTTCTCCGCTATCTATCACTGGTTTCCGAAAATGACAGGGCGGATGATGAACGAATTTTGGGGTAAGGTTCATTTTGCCTTAACCATTGTGGGTTTAAATATGTCTTTCTTACCCATGCACAAACTAGGAATGATGGGTATGAATCGCCGTGTTGCCCAATATGACCCGAAATTTACCACTTTGAATGAAATCTGCACCTATGGAGCTTATATTCTCGCCATTTCCACATTACCCTTTATTATCAATGCGGTATGGAGTTGGTTCTATGGTGAAAAAGCACCTAATAACCCTTGGCGCGGACTTACCCTAGAGTGGATGACGACTTCACCACCGGCAATTGAGAATTTTGAGAAACTGCCGGTTTTAACTACAGGTCCTTACGACTACGGCGTGAAACACAAAAATGTTGATGTCAGTAAAGTATTAAGTGCTAAACCAGACGAACCCTATCCCACCATTGAGTCTGGCGTGTAAATTCGGTAATGGGTGATTGGTGATTGGTGATTGTTTAATAAATTTGATGTTTACCCATTCCCAATTCCCAATTCCCCATTCCCAATTACCCATTACCAATTACCAATTACCAATTACCAAATAAAAAATTCATGCAAAGTCAAATAGCTAACACTACGATCATTGAACAAAATCGTCATGAGGCTGTAGATGCCCATCATGAAGCACATCCAGATCATCGTTTGTTTGGTTTGGTCGTGTTTCTGATTGCTGAAGGTATGATTTTTATGGGTATGTTCGGAGCTTATTTAGCTTTCCGTTCTACCTTACCTGTCTGGCCACCGGAAGGTACACCAGAGTTAGAACTGTTGTTACCTGGTGTGAATACTATAATTTTGATTGCCAGTAGTTTTGTCATGCACAATGCTGATACTGCCATCAAAAAAAATGATGCTAAGGGAATGCGTACTTGGTTAGCTATTACTGCGCTAATGGGTACAATTTTCTTGGTAGGCCAGGTTTATGAATATACCCATCTGGAATTTGGTTTAACTACCAATCTTTTTGCTAGTGCGTTTTATGTTCTCACCGGTTTTCACGGTTTGCACGTTACCATCGGAGTTTTAGCGATTTTGGCGGTTTTGTGGCGATCGCGTACTCCCGGACACTATAGCAATGAACATCATTTCGGGATAGAAGCCGCTGAATTATACTGGCACTTTGTGGACGTAATCTGGATCATTTTGTTCGGATTACTCTATTTATTGTAGGTATTTATTTTGTGGTTATTCACTCCACTTGACTTCCAGTCCCCCATCCAGGGGGTTTTTTTATCAATTGATAATTGACAATGGAAAATTGACAATGGAAAATTGACAAGGAAATAAATCTCTTACCTCCCCTGCTTGCTTCATTGCTCACAATTATCTCTCTCTTCTGCATTAATCCATAATTATCAATTATCAATTATCAATTTTCAATTATTTTGACGTGGAAAGTGAAAAAGCGACAGTTGCCAAAAATGCTAAGGTCAGTCCAGAGGAAATAAATCTCTTACCTCCCCTGCTTGCTTCATTGCTCACAATTATCTCTCTCTTCTGCATTAATCCATAATTATCAATTATCAATTATCAATTTTCAATTATTTTGACGTGGTTTTTTTTTGGAAACTGTAATGATTGGTAATGGTGGAGTAGAAGGTTGAGGTGGTAAATAATGTTGCACTACAGTTTCCTCTGGCATGGGGGGTTGCTGCTGCATCCGCCATAATTTCAAGGCTAAAGCTACTCCTGTTGTTCCTAAACCAAAGGTGAATAATGACCAGCTATCATCTAAACCACCAATCAGTGCATCTACTATACCCATTGTAACTAATACACTAATGATAGGTTCTTTCCGGTAGGCTGACTTCAAAAAACGAGGTAATATAGCGTTCATCACAGCTTACTTTCCGCTAACTTTTCTTGTAAATTGTTCCACAATAGCGCAATTGCTATTCAATTATTATTTCTAGCTATCAAGTCATCTCACATTATAGTTTTCTGGGTTCAAAATAGATGTGTGGTAATTCACCATACTATATACAGATATTGCGCTACCTTTTCCATAAAGTTAAAACCAGTTGGATCATCCAACTGGTTTTTACTGTTCTAATTTCTAGCTTACAGTTGAAATCGTTGGTTTGGGGTGGGAACTATTTCAAACCCAACCAAGCAAGTACACCTTGATTAGTGACATATTCAATCACCACCATTAAGATAAAGCCAATCATAGCTGCACGACCGTTTAAACGTTCAGCATATTCGTTGAAGCCAAATTTAGGTTCTTCTAATTTGGGGGTGACGGTTGGTTGTGGTTGTGTCATGATCAAAAGTTCCTCTCTTAATAATGGTGGTCGGCAAACAGAAATTAACGGTTTTTTCTGAAATGTTGATGAAGATAGAGTTTGCAACTCTCTGGGAAAGAACAATGTCAACTTGTTCTTTACAATTTTTAATGTTTCTTTATCTATTGTAAGAACTGTGGGAGATTCGTCAAGGGAGCAGCGATCGCTAAATTTGCAATTTTGAATAATTGAATACGGACGGAGTGGAACAAATACTGCACTCTAGAGTGAATCATTGTGAAACCAAATTTATTAGAGGTTAATTAGAGGTTATAAATAAATGGAAATCGGTGTTCCTAAAGAAACTAAAGATCAAGAATTTCGGGTGGGTTTGAGTCCTTCTAGTGTGCGGGTTCTCACGGAAAGCAGTCATACTGTGTTTGTGGAAACTCTCGCTGGTGATGGTGCTGGATTTACAGATGATGATTACCGTAGTGCGGGAGCAAAAATTGTCGATGAAGCTGCTGCTGCATGGCATCGGGAGATGGTTGTTAAGGTCAAAGAACCTTTAAAAACAGAGTATAAGTTTTTGCGAGAAGACCTGTTATTATTTACTTATTTACATTTAGCGGCTGATCGGCAATTAACAGAAAATTTGATTGATGCTGGAACTTGTGCGATCGCCTATGAAACTGTAGAACAATCAGGAGTAAATAGACTACCTTTGCTCACCCCCATGAGCATTATTGCTGGTCGGTTAGCTGTACAATTTGGGGCAAGATTTCTAGAACGTCAACAAGGTGGTAGAGGTGTACTTTTAGGCGGTGTACCTGGAGTTAAACCCGGTAAAGTGGTGATTTTAGGTGGTGGTGTTGTGGGAACAGAAGCCGCTAAAATTGCTGTGGGTATGGGCGCAGGGGTACAAATTTTAGATGTCAATGTAGAACGCCTATCTTATTTAGAAACTTTGTTTGGTTCTAGAGTAGAATTACTGTATAGCAATTCTGCCCACATTGAAACCGCAGTTAAAGAAGCTGATTTAGTCATTGGTGCTGTGTTAATTCCAGGTAAAAAAGCACCTATTTTAGTATCTCGTGAATTGGTGAAACAAATGCGTCCTGGTTCGGTAATTGTGGATGTGGCTGTTGATCAAGGTGGATGTGTAGAAACATTACACGCCACATCTCACACCAATCCAGTATATATTGATGAAGGTGTGGTACATTATGGCGTTCCTAATATGCCCGGTGCTGTACCTTGGACTTCTACTCAAGCTTTAAATAATAGTACCTTGCCTTATGTGGTGCAGTTGGCTAATTTGGGTGTGAAAGCTTTGGAAGTTAACCCCGCTTTAGGTAAAGGTTTGAATGTGAAAAATCATTGTTTAGTACATCCCGCTGTACAAGAGGTTTTTCCTGACTTGGTGAGTTAAATTATACTATTTATTTGAGTTTACAAAATATAACTATTTTCCTCAGCTTAGTAATTTAGGCTGAGTTTTTATTTGCTAATTGTTCATATCCAACATTTTTAATGTTATAATTAGAAGCTACCATTCCTAAATTTAGTAGGTAAAATATAAGGGGTCTATAATCGTAAAAATGAAATCTGTAAATTTTGAAATACTTCAACAAATAGAATCACCTTTACCATTAGTTAGTTCTCCTCAAAAATTCACATTTATTGATATATTTGCTGGTATTGGCGGTTTTAGGATCGCTTTAGAAAAACTCGGTGGTAAATGCTTAGGCTATTCTGAAATAGATAAACAAGCTATTAAAGTTTATCAACAAAATTTTATTAGTTACTCAAACAAAGATGAAATTGAATTAGGAGATGTTACCAATATTAGAGAACTTCCTTCTGGTGTTGATGTAGTGGTAGGTGGTGTTCCTTGTCAACCTTGGTCAGTTGCAGGTTGTTTAAAGGGTTTTGAAGACCCAAGAGGAAAATTATGGTTTGATGTGATTCGCTTAGTTAGTAACAGCAAGCCAAAAGCTTTTATTTTTGAAAACGTTAGTGGTTTAGCCAGTCCGAAAAATAAAGATAATTTGGAATTAATTCTCCAAAAATTTGAGCATATAGGTTATTGTGTAAAGTGGAAGGTATTGAATGCTTATGATTTTGGTTTACCTCAAAATAGAGATAGAGTTTTTATTGTGGGAATTAGAAATGATCTAGACAAATGTCAAACATATAAATTTCCACATCGTTTAAATGTTCATCCAAAAGTTTTAGATATTTTGGACGAGCTTAAAAATATTCAAGTTTTTGAAAAAATTAAGTTAGATCCAGATACACTATTTAAAGGTTTAATTCCCCCATCAAGAACTAGATTTCAAAAAGATGATGAATTAAATGATTTTTTTATTTTTTCTGATTTAAGAAATGGACATACAACAATTCATTCTTGGGATATTATCAAAACAAGTGATAGGGAGAAAATGATTTGTTTAACTCTTTTGAAAAATAGAAGAAGTAAAAAGTATGGACATAAAGATGGTAATCCTTTATCTTTTGATAATTTTCGAGAACTAATACCTGATATAAATATCAGCGAATTAAATACGCTAGTTGATAAGGGAATATTTCGTTGGACTGATGAAAGAAAGTATGAATTTGTTAACTCCAAGAATATGACAGGTATTAACAATATCTATAGAATTATCTTACCTACTGCGGATATTGTACCAACTTTAACTGCGACAGGTGGTAAAGACTATATAGCAACTGTCTCTATTCATGCTAGTCATCCAGAAGAGTATAAAAACTTATTCCTAGAAAAAATTTATCAACCTAAAAAATATATACCTATTACAGCAAAACACGCTTGTAAATTACAAGGATTTCCTGCTAATTTTGCATATCATCAAAAAGATGAAGTAGCTAAAAAACATTTTGGTAATGCTGTTCCTATACCAGTAGTTGAATATGTAGCTAAAGAATTACTCAGCATTATTAATATATAATCATGAATCGGGGTAGAAAATATCATGAAATTCTGAGGCAAAGTTTTCTTGTCCTAGTTCAATAAACAGATTTTTTAGCTGCTCAAATGTATCTTCTTCCCCAGAACAAAAATTCCAAAATTCATTTTCTACCCATATATCTCTGTCAAAATCTAAGGGAGAACTAGATAACTTACTTTTTTGCTTTTCATACCAAGATTTGTTAAAAGGATTAAAAGGAATGGCAATACGAGCTTCTAATTTAGTATTAGGATCTTGAGCAAACTTATAAGCGTACCATTCTAGAATTTGTCTATTAAATCCTTTAAAATCACCTTGATTTGGCTGTGTGGTTTTGATATCAAAAATATATTCAATTCCATTTTTAGCAAAATGAATATCTACTCCCGTACCAGATGCAGGGGATGTAAATTGAATAATGTCTTGAGGATTTGTTTTGAAAGCTGCATTTTTTAGACGTTGAATACATTCGTCTGTGGAAACTCTGATGTTATTAGGCTTATTTTGACGTTCATCCACTAATTTATCTAATTCATGCTGTAATATTTGGGGAAATGGTTCTGGACGTAATATTTTTGTAGTTACAATTTGAAATCCATTTAATTCTGCTAATGTTTTAGCTATAGGCTCCCAAAAAGTTGTTCCTAAACTTGTTTCTAATCCACCAATAAGAGAGCGTATTCTTCTTTCATTAGGAAAAATATCATCTAATACTTGGTAATTTTTTACTTCTTTACCTTTAAAGAAATTTCTAATTGAATTTTTTAGATTTTCCTTGAGTTTTTGTTTAATATAAGCATCCATACTTCAATTTTCTGAATTGATACTACAACTTGCAAATAGGTCAGGTATGGATATATTTAAGGCTTTTGCTAATTTTTCTATATTCTCCAAGGAAACATTACATTTTCCTAATTCAATACTTGAGATGTAAGTTCGATGAAGTTCTGCTTTTTCAGCCAGTTCTTCTTGAGATAAGTCAAGTTCTCTTCTTCGTTTCCTTACAGCCCGACCAAAACGCCACTTTATATCTACCGCTTTATTTGCTCCAAACATATATAATCTAAAAAATGAAGACTATAAATCTACAGATTATACATGACATTTTGTATTTTATACATTACAGGTATAAGTTTTGTAAACAAGATAAGGTATTATTTTTGCATTTTTGCTGAAAATTAATCTGAGAAAAGCTGCTTTCCTAGTGCATTGCAATTTCAACTAAACTAAATAGATATAGATGGAGTACGTTAGTGGTAGCTTACCGTAGGTATCGCTTGCGGTAGGTATTTAGCATTGCTAGTAAGTGTCAACTTAACGTAAAACCGATCACCCGACTGGGAATTCATTCCCAGTCTCATAGCAAAAGTCATCTAAAGATGACTAAAAATCTGCAAAAATCTATAGTTTACTTGAGTAAACTTTGACTATTAGCCATAAAATATGCCTTAGGCCACGCTACGCTATCATTCCCAGTTGGGTGTGGAAACTAACAAATAAGCCATTTATAGTTTAAGTTGACACCAATGGTTTGCTGTCACCTATGATAATCGCCAAAGCTTAATTGATTTATCACCACTACCACTGATTAAAGTTTTACCATCTTTACTGACAGCTAAAGCATAAATACTCCCTGCATGACCTTCAATGGTGCGGGTTAACTTCCCAGTTTTTAAATCAAAAATACTAATTTTCCGACCTAAACCACCAGTAATAAAACTTTTTCCATCGGGAGTAATAGCAACAGCATCAATGCTGCCAAGTTCAGCAGTAAAATTGTGAACAATTTTCCCAGTTCTCAGATTCCAAACTTTGACATTTTTACCATCTGTTTGTTGAATTGATTGATGAAAATCGTTATAACCACCATTAATTAATGTTTGCCCATCGGCGCTTATAGCCAGAGATATCACCGCAGACGCACGTTGAGATTCAAACATGGGATTTTGCGGTTTTGGTGGTACTAAATTAGCAATTAATTTTCTGGTTCTCAGATTCCAACGTTTAATAGTTCCATCTTCATTGCCACTAATTAAAGTTCTCCCATCAGGACTCATAACTACAGCAGTGGCGAACACCTTAAAAGTATGTACCAATTGACCATTACTTAAATTCCATAATCTTAAAGTTTTATCATAACTGCTACTAGCTAAAGTTTTACCATCGGGACTAATAGCTATAGAAATTACAGATGAAGAATGTCCGGTTAAATTACGATTTAATTTTCCAGTTTGTACATTCCAAAGTTTAATAGTATTGTCAAGACTGCTACTAACTAAAGTTTTACCATCGGGACTAAAAACCAAAGATGTTACTCTTTCTTTATGTCCTGTAAGAGTGCGGAGTAATTTTCCCGTTTTGAGATTCCAAAGTTTAATAGTTTTATCATCACTACCACTAGCTAAAGTCTGTCCATCAGGACTAATAACTATGATTCTAAGAGGTGCGGTATGTCCAGAAAGAGTAAGAATAGCTTGACTAACTTGGGTAGTATTGACTTTAGTTTCAGCTATAGAAGGATATAAAGTAACAGTATTGATCAAAGTTGATGCTGTTAATGTTGCTACTGTGAGAATTTGCCAAAATTGGGGTTTTACTATCATCTTCATAGAAAAGAGGAAATAGTGTAATATTCTGGTGTAAGTTTTGATTCAATTCTGTTGCTTCTTGTTCCGCAAAAGTGCAGAAATTAAGAGATAATAGAATTGACTGTATTAAAGGATGATAATTTTCACCATGAATAAATTATTAGATGAATCACTGTCTTTACAAGTTGCCGAAAGTATCAAAAGTAAAGCGAAAAAGCCTTTTGATAATGCTTATAAAGCGGTTTTGATAACTGAGGGTGCAAAGTATGTTCAAGGTTTTATAGTTTTTAGTGGTAATCCATATAAACCTGTTGAACACGCTTGGATTGAGTTAGAAAATGTGATTATTGATCCGACTTTTCCTCATTTAAAAAGAAAAGCAGAGAACATTTGGTATTTTCCTGCCCAAAGTTTGACTGTGAAAAAGCTAAAAGCAATTATTGAAGAATCAGAGGAAGATTATCCTGAAGATGATCCTTTACCAATTTATGGTGATGCACCTTATGAATATTATGGGGATGTAATGTTAGGTGATCAAAAATATTTGGATGCTTATCAAGCTGCTGAGGTTAAATGTCGAGAAATTAATGGTTTAGATGCGGAGAAAAATTAATATTAAATAGGAGTCAGGAGTCAGGAGAGGAGGTAGGGGAGGAAAAGTTTTTGAATAATAACTAATGACTAATAACTAATGACTAATAACTAATGACTTTAATACGATTTACCATCACTACCAAAGTATTCTCTGTAGCTGCAAATTTTATCACCGCGCACATCAAAGGCAACTGCAACCCGATTTTTATAAGGTTGTCCTAATAAGTTGCCTTCATCCCGAAATTCAAAAATAACTGTTTTTTGGTTGCTGGTAATGCTGTCTAAAGAAGTTAGCTTCAGTCCAGGTTTAAAGGCTTCAGAAACATATTCAAAAAATTCTTTTGCTCGTTCTTTACCTGTATTTAAACCTTGAAATTTACCCATTGGAAACCAAAAGGTAAAATCATCGGTAAGCATATCTAACAAGGCTTGCCATTCACCAGTTTCTAGTCCTTGTGTAAAATGCTCAAATGCTTGTTGAGCTACTTTTAAAGTGTTTTCTGAAGTATTCTTCATTTATGTTGTGATCAATTATCAATTATCAATTGATAAAAGAAGCGATCGCAGTTCCGTTATAGTTGTACTGTGATAGCTGTACTGTACTATGGTTGTGCGATCGCCCTAATTAATTGACACCTAGCCAAAGGAATCAATTCATCAATTATTATATTTCTGATCTTGTGAATATTGGGTGTAGTGTTATACCCATCAGGTGTTTCACCCCACGTTGATAATTTAACAACCACCTTACCGCAATTTTCACCACTCAGGAGATGTGGGACGTAAAAAGCTCATAAACGAAGGTTTAGGTACTGATTACAGTGATGTAATTATACCTAACCTTTGTTGAATTTCTTCAGCTAAATTTGCCAAAGCAACTTCTATTTGTTCACCTGTTTGTAAATCTTTGAGTGATGATTTTTCCGCTGCTGCTTCATCAGCACCAATGATCACACAAAATCTAATTCTCTGTTTATCTGCGGCTTGAAATTGTTTACCCAATTGTTTTTTATCAAAATTGGTAACAACGTTAATTCCTGCTTGTCTTAATTGTTGTGATACCTTTAAATAAACAGGCATTAAATCTTCCTGCATATTCACTACCATTACCTGCGCTGGTGTGGGTGCTAATGTATTTAAAATCCCTGCTTTTAACAAGCGACTAATTAACCGCGTTAAGCCGATAGAAATGCCTACTCCTGGCATTTTTTCCCCTAAAAACATTCCTACTAATTCTTCATATCTGCCACCAGAACAGATACTACCTAAAGCTTCATGTCCAATTAAAGTTGTTTCGTAAACAGTTCCTGTATAATAGTTTAAACCACGAGCAATTGATAAATCAATACAGAAACGTTTATCAGCAACTCCTAAATCTTTGACTCCATTAATTACGGTTTCTAGTTCACTCACTCCTAAATTAAATTCTTCGGCTGATGGTAAGTTTAAACCTAGATATTTGAGTTTATCTAAAACATCATCAACGCTACCATCTATTTTGATAAACTCAATTATTTTCTCGGTTTGTTCTGAAGAGATTCCTTCTTTTTCTAATTCTTGTTTAACTTTGGTTTCGCCAATTTTTTCTAAGTTATCAATGATGCTGATACAAGCTTTAATTTGATTTTCAGCTACTCCTACAGATTGAAAGAACCCGGTGAGAATTTTCCGGTTATTAATGCGAATAACAAAATCGCCTATATTAATAGCTTCAAATATTTCGGTGATAATTGCTGGCATTTGGGCATCATATAATAAGCTGAGTTTACCACGAGCCACAACATCAATATCACATTGGCGAAACTGCCGAAAACGTCCATCTTTTGCCCTTTCTCCCCGAAAAACTACATCCATTTGATAACGCGCAAAGGGAAAAGTTAATTCATTTAAATGCCGGGCAATATAAGCAGCAAAAGGAACAGTTTGATCAAATTTTAAAGCTCTTGCTTCTGAACCTGTTTCCCCAGATTTATCTTTTTCT
Source organism: Sphaerospermopsis torques-reginae ITEP-024 (assembly GCF_019598945.1). NCBI lineage: Bacteria > Bacillati > Cyanobacteriota > Cyanophyceae > Nostocales > Aphanizomenonaceae > Sphaerospermopsis > Sphaerospermopsis torques-reginae. Next base: position 2,629,748 of record NZ_CP080598.1, read on the forward strand.
GCTTGGCGATTTGGTGGTAAAATTGGATCAATACCATATATTATATTATCACCTTGATTTCCCTTTGCTTGCAGCACTTCTAACCTTTCTACTGCTGGGGTTTCAATAGGTGTAAAACCATAACTTTCAAAAACTTTACGAATTATATCTAATAAATATACTTCGAGACGCTTTTCGCTGGGAAGAAATTCGGGAAAACCGCTAGGAGTGGAAAAGTTGATTTTGTCGCTTTTTGCCATACTTTTACCTTGTTAGTGAATAAGTAGTTATGATACTAAATTACAGCTATTTTCATGTAAATGAACCACATCTTGATTTAGGTTTCGCGCAAAGGCACAAAGGAGCAAAGGCGCAAAGGAAGAAGTAAAGTAATTTAGGGTGTGGTCTAAATACATGAAAACTGCTGTAAGATGAAACTGCAAAGGATGAGATTTTCAGAATTATTCAACGCAGATGAACGCAGATGAACGCGGATAAGGACGGCTGAATTAATGAAGTCGGTGATTCTGTGCAGTTTCATATACAATTGATAGGTGTGAGAATTGTAAGTATTCAGCCGTTGGTAATTGGTAATTGGTAATTGGTAATTGGTAATTGGTAATTGGTAGATTTCTTTCTGTAACCTGTAACCTGTCACCTTCCCCTATTCTGAATCATTAAACCACCAAGGGTCTTTACTGGTGTTCATTTTAATCAAAAAGGCTTTTTTTCTAAGGAAGCGTTTTAAACCAGCAGGACCCATGCGCGAACCTCCTAAACCAGAAAATTTAAAGGCGTTTTTTTCTCCTTCGTGCATTATAGCTGTTAAACCGGCATCATTAATACTAATAGCTCCTACATCTAATTGCATTCCAATTTCTAATGCTAATTCTGCTGATTCTGCAAATATAGCAGCACTTAATCCATAAATAGAATCATTGGCTAAATCTATGGCTTCTTCAATACTAGAAAAAGGCATTATTGGCATAATTGGACCAAAGGTTTCTTCGTTCATGATTTTCATAAAATGGTGAACGTTGGTGATTACTGTGGGACGACACCACCAACCACCACCTATTTCTTCTACTTTACCACCACAATGAATTATTGCTCCTTTGTCAACGGCATCTTTTAAATGTTCGTTAATAATTGCTGCTTGTTTTTCAGAAATGATTGGTCCTATTTCTCCACTTTCAACTGTGGGATAAGCTAGTTGCAAACGATGGGCTTTTGTGACTAATAAATGATAAAATTCTTCATATATAGATTCAGCTACATAAATTCTTTCGATTGATAAGCATGACTGTCCTGTGTTGACAACAGAACTCCATAAAATTGCGGAAGTTGCTAAATCTAAATCTGCTGATTCTAAGACAATTGCCGGGTCTTTTCCTCCTAATTCTAAGTAGGCGGGAATGAAGTTTTTGGCGGCTATTTCTGCTACTAATCTTCCTGTTTCTACGCTACCTGTAAAACAAATTAAATCTACTTCTTCTATTAAAGCTGCTCCTGTTTGTCCTGCACCTTCGACAAAATTTAAGGCATCTCTTAAATGGGGAATTGTGTTTAATGTTGTCGTTAAAGGTGCAACAAACCGGGGTGTAATTTCACTCGGTTTTACTATCACCGCACAACCAGCTAATAAGGCGGGAATTGTATCAATTGTAGATAATAAAAGGGGAAAGTTCCAAGGGCTAATTACACCAACTAGGGGGTAAGGAACAGCAGTTTGATGTAAAGCAATAAAGGGAATAGATGTGTTTTTTGCGGTTTCTTGTAATAGCTGGGGAGCTAAATTACACCATCTATCAATGCTATTTAAAAAAGAGTCTATTTCTAATATTGATGTTGCTAATCTACCTGTATCATTGACTAAGGCATCTGTTAATAATTTACGTTCTGTTAATATCGCTTGTTTCCATTGTTTTAATGCTTCAATTCTACCTTCTATACCGATTTCTTGCCAAGTATTTTGTCCCCTACGGAGTCGATGACATTGCTGAGAAAGCAATTTCGGGGGTGGGGGAATGATGACATAATCAAATTTACCTGTGCGGGGGTTGCGGACTTCTATGGGTTTTGTCATTGGCAGGAACAGGGAACAGGGAACAGGGAATTATTTATTCTTCAAATTATGCCTAAATTGGTGAGGCGTTGAATAGTTGTTTGTTGGGTTTGAATGAAATGTTTTTGATCTATATTACCATCCAGCATGGTGTTAGGAGGGTAAAAATGTGAATTGGTGTAACTTTGGGCGTAACGTTCAAAGCGTTGACGGGAAAGTAAATTATTTAATAGAAATTATTGTTATTTATCATATCTTGGTAATGAGTAATTGGTCAGTAGGTTAGAAAGTGGATATATCTCCGACTTATTCCAAGAAGTCTGGGATCTGGGTATTATGTTTTTAGGTTATCATAATATTAGATTTTATAGTAGATATTGACAACTATTGTTTCATAAACAAATATGAACTTAAATTTACCTATCCTTAACCAAATCGCTAACTGCAAAAACTTACTCATTGCGGGGATGGGAGGAGGTTTTGATATTTTCTGTGGTTTACCAATTTACTTGGAGTTGCGAAGTTTGGGAATAAAAGCTCATCTTGCTAATCTGAGTTTTTCTAACATTACATTTTCCCAAGCTGCTCAACTTCAACAAACAATAATATTAACAGAAACGAACCGCAAAGTTCGCAAAGAGCGCAAAGGTAAAGATGTGTGAAATTAAGGTATTATTAAAGATGTTAACTGTATGATTTTGGTGATGTCTACTTCTCAAAAATTGCGGGAATTACTCGCAGGTTCGGAAATTATTGTTATCCCCGGTGTCTATGACTGTCTGAGTGCGAAGTTGGTAGAAAAAACGGGTTTTCCAGTTGCTGCTACTAGCGGTTTTGGTATTGCTGCTTCTACCTTGGGTTTACCTGATTATGGTTTTCTCACTGCTACGGAAATGTTTTACAGTGTGGGAAGAATCACTCAATCAATTAATATACCATTAATTGCTGATTGTGATACTGGTTATGGTAATGCTTTAAATGTAATGCGGACGGTAAAAGATGCGGTACAAATTGGTTTAGCGGGGATAATTTTGGAGGATCAAGAATGGCCTAAAAAATGTGGTCATTTTGAAGGGAAGCGAGTTATTTCTATGCAGGAACACGCGGGAAAAATTCGTGCTGCTGTAGATGCTCGTGGTGATAGTGGTTTGGTAATTATAGCCCGAACTGATGCTCGCGCACCTTTGGGTTTAGAAGCAGCTATTGAACGAGGAAAATCTTATATTAATGCGGGTGCAGATGTGTTATTTATCGAAGCTCCCCAATCTGTGGCAGAATTAAAAATCATTGCTGATTCTTTTCCTGATGTTCCTTTAGTTGCTAATATTGTGGAAGGTGGAAAAACACCGGAAATTACCACCGCAGAATTACAAAGTTTGGGTTTTAAAATTGTCTTTTTCCCCTTGACTGCGCTGATGGTTGTTACTGAGGTGATGGGTAATTGTTTTCAACATCTTAAACAACAGGGAAGTACAGCTAATTTATCTGGTTTGATGCGTTTTCAAGATTTTCAAAATTTGATGGGTGTTCCTGAGTATTTGCAAGTTGAAAAGGAGTATCAAGAGTAAGTTGGTGATTGGTGATTGGTGATTGGTGATTGGTGATTGGTGATTGGTGATTGGGAAAGATTCACTTTTAACTATCACCACATTTATCAATCTTTGGAGTTAGACTAAATAAGAACAGCATACAGTGATTAATTATGGTTAACTCTCCTTTAGTTTTAACAACTGTCCCCACTGATACTTGGATAGAAGCAACTTGGGAAGATTTTCTCACTTTTGCAGATGATCCAACTTTAGCAAATGGACGGTTTTATTATGATCAAGGTTACATGAGGATTGAAATGCTACCTATCGGTTCTGCACATGGACAAGATCACACAATACTTTCCACCTTAGTTATTTTGTATGCCACCATTAAGAATATTCCCATTAAAGGCTTAACAAATACGAGTTTTAGGAAAATTAGGATGCGGGAATCTCAACCTGATCTGGCTTTTTACATTGGGAAAAACCTCAAATTTCCTCCACATAATAATACACCCATTAACTTAAATGAAATAGATCCACCTACTTTTGTTGTAGAAATTGCTGCTTCTTCTTTGGAGGATGATACTACTAGAAAATTAACACTTTATCAGCGTTTAGGTGTTCAGGAATATTGGGTTATTGATGTGAATAAAAGTCAAGTGATTGCATCTTGTTTATCACCTACTGAAAGTGTTGTGATTCGTGAATCATTAGTTTTACCAGGTTTAAAAATTGAGATAGTTGAACAAGCTTTGCAAAAGTCGCAAACTGAAGATGATGGTGCTATTAGTCGGTGGTTGTTAGCAATTTTTAGTCAAGGTTAATTGATGTTCAAGGAGTCAGGAGTCAGGAGTCAGTGGTTCGACTTTGCTTTTCCCTTCTGCTTCCTGCTTTGTCATAACGACAATTTTTCACACCCACTTGGTTAAGTTTTGTAAATTTGAGAACTGGGGAAAATACAGCATTTTAACTACTAATATCCTTACTATTTCGTCGTTTGCGGGATTGTAACGGAATGTTAAGAACTTTGATAAGTTTGGCGCAAGAAGCTATAAAGATTTACATTTAGTAATGTTTAGTGATTTTGAGAAAATGTTAGTTTTTTGGGTTGACATCTGGGAGTTTTTCGGTTAAATTATTTTTATTGGCTGGAAACAGCAATCTGTACCAAGAAAATTGAATACTGACTTTGCTTGTTACATCTTTGTTTCCGTAGCTTGGCGCAAATGCCCTTTGAAAGCTAAATGTAACAAGGTTTCCGTGAGTATAGGGTTTTTCATAACCTTTTCCCCGCAAGGGGATGGAAACGTAATATCTTCATCACTTTCTTGCCAATAGTAGCTTCTGGTTTTTCATAACCTTTTCCCCGCAAGGGGATGGAAACCTTTGATAAGATTTTTAAAATCGAAATGTGCCAAAAAAGTTTTTCACCCTGATTTTCGCAATAAACCCTAGCCATTCTCAAGATTATTGCTATAAATTCTCAACTATTTAACGAGTTTTGGTTTTTTCAGCCATTGATATTGACAGATACTTTTTTTCTGGTATGATATATGTAAAATCCCAAGGGGTGTATAGAGCTTGTAAAAATTTGAGCAGATTTCTTTTTTTGAGAATTAACAAATACCTCTGGCTCATTCGTGAGAAGATGGAAAAATCAGAAATTTGTTCTTCTTTTCGCCGGTAAAGGGGATATTTGCAACCTTGAATTAAACAATTGTCAATTATCAATTATCAATTCTTTTAGACTATTTACCAACTTATTAATATGCTCTTTTTCATGGGTCGCCATAATTGTAACCCTAATGCGACTTGTTGGTACTGTGGGAGGACGGATAGCAGGAGCAAAAATACCCGCTTCCTTTAGTTTTTTACCTGCTGTTAATGCTGTAGCTGCATCAGGTAATTGAAAACAGAAGATCGGAGATTGGGAGGGTAAGATTTTTAAGTTAGGTGTTAAGTTAAGTGTTAAGTTAAGTAAATTTTCTGTAACCAAATGTTTTAAATAATCAACATTTTCCCATAATCGTTGTCGGCGTTCTGGTTGTTGTTGTACTATTTTGATTGCTGCTAAAGCTGCTGCTGTGTCTGCTGGTGAAAGGGCAGTAGTGTATATCCAACTCGGTGCGCGGTTTCGGAGAAAGTCAATTAATTGATGACTTCCGGCTACATAACCGCCTAAACTTCCCAAAGCTTTGCTTAATGTGCCAATTTGGATTAACTCTCTGCCTGTACAACCAAAATGATCCACACAACCCGCCCCCGTTTTTCCCATAACTCCGGTAGCGTGTGCTTCATCTATTAGCAGCATACAACTAAACTCTTCTGCTAGATTCAACAATTCTGGAAGAGGACACAAATCACCATCCATACTAAAAACGCTGTCGGTGATAATTAAACAACGTCGGTATTTTTGACGTTCTTGTTTTAACTTAGCTGTCAACGCCAGAATATCACAATGGGGATATTCTATGATGGTTGCACCGCTAAGAATTGCCCCATTTTTTAAACTGGAATGGTTGTATTGATCTGATAAAATTAAATCTCGCTTTCCCACTAAAGCAGTAATTGTACCGAGATTCGCTAAATAACCAGAACTAAATACTACAGCGTCTTCCGTTTGTTTGGTAGATGCGATCGCCTGTTCTAATTCACTGTGTAATTCCCGATGTCCAGTGAGTAATCTAGAACCAGTGCTGCCAGTACCGAATTTTTGAATAGCTTGAATTGCCGATGTTTTTAAACTTTCATCTGCTGCTAATCCTAAATAATCGTTACTAGCAAAATTAATCACCTCTTGCCCAGATAACAGCACAACAGCACCGGGAAGACTGTTAATAGTTTGTACAGAACGATACCAGTCAGCCCGATGAATAGTTGTTAATGATGCTTCTATCCAAGCATAGGGATTTTTATTCATTACTCAGAAACAAAACAAACTACTTTTTAACACAAATAAACAGATACTTTACAGGTATTTTCTATTTGCTGTCACCTGTCACCTGTCACCTGTCACCTGCCATCTGAACTACTTCACTACTGCTAAGATGAGCGATCGCTTGTTTAATCCAATCCTCCACATAGGCATCTTTAGTTAAACCGATATCTTCGCTAACAACGTGCAAAGCATGACTGACTTCATGGGGAGTGTAACCCAAAGCAAAAAGAGTCATTTGCACTTCTTCCAAAATACCCGGTGCTGGACCACCGGTAGCGACAAAAAACCCTGCTGACTTACGCCACTCAATCAGTTTGTTTTTGAGTTCTAAACATAAGCGTTCAGCAGTTTTCTTGCCTACACCCGGTGTTTGAATGAGCATATTAATATTAGCCGCAATAATCGCTTGCACTAACTCTGGTAATTCCAAAGTATCCAAAAGAGCGATCGCTAAAGCTGAACCAATGCCACTCACAGAAAGCAGATGACGAAATAAATCTCTTTCCGCAGGGGAAGAAAACCCATAGAGTACAGGAACTTCTTCCCGAATCTGGTAATGGGTAAAAATTTGTACCACATTACCAGTATTACTTAATTGGTTAGCTAGACGTTGGGGGATTTGTAAATCATACCCAATGCCATTTACCTCTAACGTGAGAATCGTGCGATTCGCGCTAACCGTTTGCACACCAGCCACAATACCTTTGAGATAGCTTATCATTTTAGGAACTTAAAGTATTTTAATCCTTCCATAATCCCCGCCGCACAATGCTTTTGTGCTAAGTAACGATATTCAGTAGGATACTGATTGTGCCATTGTAGTAATTCTGGTCTAGCATTACCGACAATGATACCCCGTTCCTCACCGACTGCGAATAAAGCAATATCATTACCTGAATCACCACAAACAACAGTCTGCTCGGCTGCAAATTGCCACTTTTGTCGTAGAAACTGCATTGCTTGACCTTTATCGCTGGTAAGGGGCAAAATGTCAAGGTCTATACCGCTACTATAAATTAATTTTATATTAAGTTGAAGTTTTTGCAATTCTGCCTCAAGTTGTGGTATAATACTTGCAAATTTTTCTTCTAAGAAAAAACTGACCTTAAAAAGACGTTGTTCGGATTTTGGTTGTAATTCCAATTCGGGGAATTTTTGGGTAATCTCCAGTATAGTGTCCCTTTGCCATCCGGGAGCAAGAATTTTTGACCATTCGGGATCGGGAGTATCGCTACCATCGAGATAAATTTCCGTACCGACGGATAAAACCAGTGCATCAGGTTGGATGAGGTTTTTTTCCTGTTGCAGTTCGCGGTAGAGAATCGGAGAGCGTCCTGTGGAGTAGACTATTTTTGTACCATGTTGTTGACGATGATCTTGGAGGCGATCGCTCAATTCTAGCAAAGCTTGATCATCACCTACAAGAGTATTATCTAGATCGGTTACAAATAAAAACTTAGTCACAGCGATATCCTCAACTTGCGTGGTTATTGACATCAATACTTGGAAAGATTATCGCAGACTGAGGAAAATTTTACATTTTTTATCAGAAGTGAGGAGTCAGGAGTGAGGAGTCAGAATATTTATTTGTCACAGGAATCTACAAAAGTAATTTTTCTGATCAGAATTTTATCAATTATCTTCTTACTTTGCGCGAAACTTTAATGCTAGGTATAATTAAAATAACGCTATTGAATAAGTGAATAAAAATCATGACTGAACAACTTTTAGACAAAGTTGATGATCACTATATTCCAGATGCTAATTTACTGATTACAGAAGACGATACACCTGTGGATAACTTTCCATCTGCAAAACAGCAACGACTTTTAGTTAGTTCACTGTACAGTTATTCAGAATTACAACCTTGTTTAATAGAAGCCAATGTAGGAATTTATCATACCGATGGAGAACCTGCAATAGTACCCGATGTCTTTATCAGTTTTGATGTGCAAACTCCCGAAGAATGGTGGAAAAAACAAAATCGTTGTTACATGGTGTGGAAATTTGGTAAATCACCAGAATTAGTCATGGAAATAGTTTCTAACCAAGAAGGTGAAGAACTTACCAAAAAACTGAAAATCTATGAAAGAATGAAAGTCAACTATTATCTAGTTTACGATCCGAATCAAGAACTAGGAGAAGAACAATTACACATTTATCAATTAGTCGGTAGACATTATGCAAAAACCTCAGAAACATGGTTATCAGATATTAATTTAGGTGTGACATTTTGGGAAGGAGAATTTGAAGGAAGACATGATATTTGGTTACGTTGGTGTGATCAACAAGGAATGGTAATACCTACAGGTGATGAACGTGCTGCAAGGGAGAAATTAGAAAAAGAAGAAGCACAAAGACGCGCCCAAGAAGCCGAAAATCGCGCTCAAGAATCTGAAAACCGCGCTCAATTATTAGCGCAGAAATTGAGAGAATTAGGAGTAGATCCTGATACAATTTAAAAGATGTTGGTAACGGGTAATGGGTAATTGGTAAATAATTATTTCCTGTTCCCTGTTCCCTAACTTTATAGCAATCATACCATAAATTGATTTAATAGGATGTGAATTTTGTCAGAATCAGGATAACCAGGATTTAAGGATTTACAGGATATTGTTTATCTGTGTTCATCTGCATTTATCTGCGTTTTATTTTTGATGTTTTCCTATTTGATATTATTGTTAGATTATTTTTTTAACGAACCGCAGAGACGCAGAGGAAGAATTAAAGTTAGTAATGTTTAGATGTCTGATATTTTGGTGAATCCTTATTATATCAGATGTGAGTGATTTTTGAGAATATAAAATAACATCCTGTAAATCCTTAAATCCTGGTTATCCTGATTCTGACAAAATGGGTAATGGGTAATTAGATAATTATATCTTTCCCCATCACCCATCACCAATCACCTAAATATCACAACTTAACTCATCAGCTTTTTGCGTAAACTTGCGATTTTCTCGATAGTCTACCCTACAATCTATCACCGCAGGGACATCTTGAATTAAAGCTTCTTTAAGTACAGGAATTAAATCAGTTGCAGAGTCAACGCGATAACCTTTTAAACCCATACTTTCGGCTAATTTAACAAAATCAGGATTACCAAAATGCACAAAAGCAGCGTTACCTTTACCAAATTGATTTTCCTGTTTCCACTCAATTAAACCATAGCCACCATCATTAAAAATTAAGGTGACAAAAGCAGTACCTACCCGCAAAGCTGTTTCTAATTCTTGACAGTTCATCATAAAACCACCGTCACCAGTTACAGCTACAACTTTACGATTTGGATATACTAATTTAGCAGCTAAAGCGCCAGGAATAGCAATTCCCATTGCTGCAAAACCATTAGAAATAATGCAAGTATTCGGACTATGACAATGATAATGTCTGGCCATCCACATTTTATGTGCGCCGACATCAGAAATTACAATATCATCTGGTCCCATTACTTGCCGCAAATCATAAATTAATTTTTGTGGTTTAATGGGAAATCCATCATCATTGGCATATCTTTCATAATCTGCACGAATATTTGGACGTAAACTAATAGCATAAGGATTAGGTTTACCTTGTCTATCAGCGACTTTTAAAATTTCATTCAGTGCATCAGAAATATCCCCTACTACTTCCACTTTGGGAATATAACTACTGTCAATTTCTGAGGAAGTAGCTGCAATATGGACAATGGGAATATTACCTTCAGGATTCCATTTTTTAGGCGAAAATTCAATTAAATCATAACCAATTGCGATGACTAAATCAGCATGATCAAAACCACAGGTGATAAAATCTCTTTGTTGTAATCCTACAGACCATAAGGCTAAAGGATGGGTATAGGGAATGACACCTTTACCCATGAAGGTATTAACAACAGGAATATTTAATTGGGTGGCAAATTGGGTTACAGCGTCACTAGCATGGGCGCGAATTGCTCCATTTCCTACTAAAATTATCGGGTTTACTGCTTGGGAAATAATGGCAGCAGCAGCGCGAATACTAGCAAAAGCTGCATAGGTTTTTTCAGTGTGATCTCTTTGTAAAGGTTTACCTTCTACGGGCATGGCTGCAATATTTTCTGGTAAGTCAATGTGAACAGCACCGGGTTTTTCTGTTTGCGATCGCTTGAAGGCTTTTCTTACTACTTCTGGTGTAATACTCGGTCTAACTATCTGTTTATTCCACTTAGTAACTGGGGCAAACATAGCCACCAAATCTAAATATTGATGGGACTCAATGTGCATTCTATCTGTTCCCACCTGTCCGGTAATAGCTACCAATGGCGCACCATCCAGGTTAGCATCAGCTACACCAGTCATTAAATTTGTCGCCCCAGGACCAAGAGTAGAAAGACAAACCCCCGCCTTACCAGTTAACCTCCCATAAACATCGGCCATAAATGCAGCACCCTGTTCATGACGAGTGGTAATAAATTGAATGGAGGATTTTTTTAAAGCTTCTAAAACGTGGAGATTTTCTTCACCAGGTAAACCAAAAACGTACTGTACACCTTCATTTTCTAAACACTGTACCAATAATTCAGCAGTATTCATGATTATTTCCTCAAAAGTAATAATTAAAGGAGTCAGGAGTCAGGAGTCAGGGGAATTTTAGATTTTAGATTGGAGATTTTAGATTGGAGATGGCAAAAACAATCCAAAATCCAAAATCCAAAATCCAAAATTGTATCACCTGTCACCTAACCCAAACCGTTTTGATATTCACAAATTCATGAATACCTTGAATACTCAACTCTCGCCCATATCCAGAACGTTTAATTCCCCCAAAGGGTAAACGCGGATCTGATTTCACCATGCCATTAATAAATACTGCCCCGGCTTCAATTTCTTGAATGAGGCGATTTTTTTCTTGTTCATTATTTGTCCATGCGCTTGCACCTAAACCAAAGGGTATATCATTAGCTAATTTGATCGCTTCATTAATATCCCCAACTCGGAATAATAAAGCCACTGGACCAAAAAATTCTTCTTTAGCAATAGGATGTTCTACCGGGATATCTATGATAATAGTAGGTGGGTAAAAATTGCCAGGTTTATCTTTTAAAGCATTACCACCTGTGAGGACTTTAGCACCATTTTCTACCGCAATTTTCACCTGATTTTCTAAATCTTGGCGAATATCGGGTGTTGCTAATGGTCCAATATCTGTATCTTCTGCAAAAGGATCACCGATTTTCAAAGTTTGAAATTTTGCTAATAGCATTTTTTCAAACTCATCGGCAATTTGATCAGCAACAATAAACCGTTTAGCTCCGATACAAGATTGACCATTATTGATCATCCGTGCTGTGACTGCGGTGGCTACTGCTAATTCTAAATCAGCACTTTCTAAGACTATAAAAGGGTCACTTCCCCCTAATTCTAAGACAGTTTTTTTAATTTGTTTACCAGATGCAACCGCTAAAGAAGCACCTGCGGGTTCACTTCCAGTTAATGTAGCAGCTTTGATCCGATCATCTGCCATTAAATCAGCTACTTTTGTAGCACCTATTAATAATGTTTGAAAAACTCCTTTGGGAAAACCTGCACGGTTGATAATATCTTCTATCGCTAAGGCACATTGGGGGACATTAGATGCGTGTTTGAGTAAACCTACATTGCCCGCCATTAATGCTGGTGCTGCAAACCGGAAAACTTGCCAAAAAGGAAAATTCCAGGGCATAACGGCGAGAATAATCCCCAATGGTTGATATTTTATGAAGCTATGACTAGCATCGGTACTAATGGTGACATCAGCTAAAAAACTGGCGGCATTTTCGGCATAATAACGACAAACAAGGGCGCATTTTTCCACTTCTGCGATCGCAGATTTTAAGGTTTTACCCATTTCTAAAGTCATTATTTTGGCAAAATCAGCCTTTTCCTGTTCTAAAATATTCGCTGCTTGAAGTAACCATTGCGATCGGTCCTCAAAACTTGTTTGACGATACTCCTGAAAACTTTGCTGGGCTAATTCCACTTTAGCCGCAATTTCCCCATCCTCCAGCGGTTGAAAGACTTTCAGAGTTTCCCCCGTAGCGGGATTAATGGTAGCAATAGCCATTCCCTGATCTCCTGTTAAAAACTAACTTCAGGTAGTTTCCTAGTGTTACACACATTCACAATAGCAGCTACCATCAAAATTGGGTGTTTCTTATTAAAGGCAGGAGATCAAGGAGTCAGGATATCAAGAGAGCAGAATATTTAAAAGTTAGAAGCTAATTATTGCAGTGGAATTTCTAAAGGTATATTCCCTAACAATCCTTTGCGAAAATCGCTAACTAAAGTTCTAGCAGCGCGTTCGATATCTCCTTTATAACGATGTTCTGCGAGAACGTGCAAATATTCTTCTCCTGTGTGAATAATAGAATCAACTTCGTAGCGTGAAAGTAATGGGTGTGGTGGTAATAAATGAGGATGGCTTTCTTGCAGTTCGTTTAAAATATCTACAAAAGCAGCAGCTACTAATTGATTATCATAGGATGCTTCGCCAATATCATCACAAATTGCTAATTTGACTGCGGCTGCTTGATCATCTAATCTAGCAGGAATAACACCAGGTGCATCTAATAATTCTAATTGTTCAGAAATTCGCACCCATCGTAGTTGACGAGTCACTCCCGGACGCGCTGCACTTTCAACAACTCGCTTTCCTAACAAACGGTTAATTAATGCTGATTTTCCCACATTAGGAAAACCAATGACGACTGCACGGACAGGACGGGGTAACATTCCTCTTTGTTTTCGGCGTTCATTCAATTCTACCCCTGCTGCTTGCGCTGCTTTAGCTATGGCTGTGATACCTTGACCATGTTGAGCATTAGTAAAATAAGGGGTCTGTTCTTGGCTTTTAAACCAGTCTACCCACAGCGATCGCACTTGGGGGTAAATCATATCTAAACGGTTAATTACTAACACCCGCGACTTACTCCCCACCCATTCATTCATTTGCGGATGGTTTGTAGCTAAGGGAATACGTGCATCCCGCACTTCTAATATCACATCTACCCTTTTTAACTGTTCTTTGAGATTTTTTTCAGCTTTGGCAATGTGGCCAGGATACCATTGAATTAAATTTAATTTGTAATTTTGTGTGATGGACATTGGTGATTGGTGACTGGTGATTGGGTAAAAATAACTAATAACTAATAACTAATAACCTTGATGTAATATTAAACGATTGCCATCGGGGTCATAAGCGTAAATTTCTCTGCCGTGGGATGCTATAGAAATCTTTCCTGGTGGGGGATAACCTAAAGATGTGAGGTGTGCGATCGCATTTTCTAAATTACTCACTTCTATACACAAACTTAGCGGACTTTTGCTATTGCTTACAAATTCTGATTCATCATTTTTCTTTGCTTTAAATATACCTAAAGTTAAACTCAGGATGTTAAACTCAGCATAAACATTAGGTATCATCTTTTTTGGTTCTTGTTCTAGTAACTGAATATAGAAATTTACCAATTGATCAAAATTTACCGTGCCAATGGTGACTAATACATTATTATATTCCATAAATGAATAAATTATACAAATTTTATAAAATTATTAAAATTAGGAACAGGCAAGATGCCTATCCCACAATTATCACATTAGATTAGATTAGTTCAAAAATTTCTCTACACATCTAACAAACATTTCTACACCCATAGCTAACGCTGTTTCATCAAAATCAAAGCGCGGATGATGATGGGGATAATTTAATTTTTTCTCGGCATTGGCAGAACCTAAAAAGAAATAACAACCAGGAACTTCTTGCAGGAAAAATGACATATCTTCACTACCCATAATTTGACATTCTGGGATAATATTCACAGGTGTTTCTACTACTGTTTCTGCTACACTTCTCACTAACTCTGCTATTTCTGGATCATTAATGACTGGAGGATAAAGATTGACATATTCTAAGTCATAATTAGCGCCATGAGTTTGACAAACTCCAGCAATAATTTGTTCAATCCGTTTTTCAAAAAATCCTGCTAAATCAGTGTTAAAATATCTGATAGATCCACTTATCCTTGCTGTATCAGCAATTACATTCATTCTCGTTCCTGCATGAAGTTCACCTATTGTCACTACTGCTGATTCTAAGGGGTTGACGTTCCGCGCTACAATTGTTTGCAAGGCGTTGACAATTTGGGCTGCAACGATAACTGAATCAACGGTTTGATGGGGAAGTGCGCCGTGTCCACCTTTGCCTAAAATTGTACAGTTAAAATAGGATATAGCTGCCATAAAAGAGCCAGGACGAACTCCGACAGTCCCCACAGGTAAATCATTCCACAAATGTAAACCGATCATGGCATCAACATCTGGGTTTTTCAAGACTCCAACTTCAATCATCGGTTTTGCACCACCTGGACCTTCTTCTGCGGGTTGGAAGATGATTTTTACAGTACCGCTGAAGTCTTGACGATGTTGTTGTAGGTAGTATGCTGTACCCATTGCGATCGCAGTATGTCCATCATGTCCGCAAGCGTGCATCACTCCCTTATGCTGGGAGCAATAAGGTACTTCATTTTCCTCTTTAACTGGCAGGGCATCCATATCAGCACGGATACCCAAAACTTTACCATGTCCAGATTTTTCACCTTTGATAATAGCAACAATGCCAGTTTCCGCAATACCTGTTTGATGTTCTATTCCCCAACTTTGCAACTTTTGGGAAATATACTCAGCAGTCAGTTTTTCTTGAAAACCTAACTCTGGTTTTTGATGTATGCGTCGTCTCCATTCTATCAACTGTGGTTGTAAAGAACGAATTTGTAACCGCACATGAGCGAGATTT
Organism: Sphaerospermopsis torques-reginae ITEP-024; assembly: GCF_019598945.1. Taxonomy (NCBI): domain Bacteria; kingdom Bacillati; phylum Cyanobacteriota; class Cyanophyceae; order Nostocales; family Aphanizomenonaceae; genus Sphaerospermopsis; species Sphaerospermopsis torques-reginae. The sequence continues at coordinate 2,645,052 of NZ_CP080598.1, forward strand.
TCAGTACCAGAATTTGGGATAGTAGAAATCATAATTGGTAATTGGTAATGGGTAATGGGTAATTGGTAATGGGTAATTGGTAATTGGGTTATTTACTTCCCCTACCTCCTGACTCCTGCCTCCTGCCTCCTACAATAATCTTTCCCAATCTAAATTAGATCCAACTTCCGCCAGTAGTTCTAAATTAGTGGGTGCTTCTAAATAAGGTAAACAACCTAAAACGGGTATGTGAGTAAATGATTCAATTAACTCCGGTGGTGTTAAGTCAGCTATTTCCTCATCAAATCGGGGTTGTGTACAATTAAGGACAATTCCCCGCAAATTAATCTTAGCTTGTCTTGCTAATGCTACATTAGCCACGGCTTGAGCGATCGCACCTAATCGCACAGGTACAACTAAAACCGTAGGTAAACGCCATTCACCCGCTAAATCAGCTACCGTCAATTCATCCGTAACTGGTGAACCTAACCCTCCCAAAGATTCCACCAACAAAAAATCACTTCGCTGTTGCAACTTTAACAAAGTTTGCCAAACCAAACCTAAATCTATAGTCCGATTTTCCTTAGCAGCAGCAATGGGTGGAGCTAAAGGTGCTTGAAAATACAAAGGCGTGAGTTCTTCTGGAGTCTGACGTAGTGTAAAAAGTGACTGATATAACTCCTTGTCACCCTCCCCAGATTGAATGGGTTTCATAATCCCCAAGCGGCTTTGAGGGCGATATTTTTGCCAATAGGCTGCTAGGGCTGTAGTCACAAAAGTTTTACCAGCCCCAGTATCAGTCCCTGTAATTAGTAATGTGTTTGACAATTTACTTACGAGTAATTACTGTAAAAATAGAAAATTTTGCCCAGCCGGAAAATAGCTGGACTATCTTTAATTTAGCGTTAATCGCGCTAATTACTAGGCGTAATTTCTGGTGTGGTAGTAATTTCGGGGATGGGATTATTTTCTGGTGAGTCTGTACTAGGTGTTTCCGTGAGTGTGGGGGTGGGAGTTTCGGTGGGGGTGAGGGTTTCGGTAGGGGTGGGGTTTCGGTAGGGTTAGGGTTGGGGTTTCGGTGGGGGTGGGGGTTTCGGTGGGTGTAGGTTCAACTGGGTTTTCTAAAGCGACATTCAAACTATAATCACTTTCAGCCACTTCTGTGGACAAAGTTAATTGAATACTGTATTCACCATTATTTGTTAATAACCCTTGATAAGAAGTAACTCGCTCTGAATCATAACCAATCGGTTGTCCATCAGCAGTTAGCACAGTTAACACAACTCCACTTTCCTTGTCAACAGCTACATTTAACTTTTGCCCAACATCACCCGTAAAACTGTATTTAATTATTTCACCAACCTTGATAGTACCATCTACCTTAATTGTGTTAGATGTTCCGAATGTTAAACGTTTTGTATAGACAACTTCAGTATTAGTCGGTGTTGGTGTTGGTGTTGGTGTTGGTGTTGGTGTTAATGTTAAATCTGGTGTCGGAGTAGATGTCACACCGGGAATAACAGGAGAAGGAAAACTTTGGGGCGTGGTTGCTTGTTCTGGTGGTGTTTGTGATTGTTGACTGCGAAGAGAATTAACCACTGTCCAAGAACCAAATCCTGCTAAAATTACCACAGCACTGCCAATAGCACCAATAGCTAACGGATTATCTAAGATAGAGCTACTTTGATGCGGTGGAATTACTGGAGCAGGTGTGTTGGGTGTTGGTGGTAAAGGATCGGGACGATGACTAACAGCAACGGTTGGTAGATATGATACCTCTGGCTGCGGGATATGGGGTTGATCCAAAGATTCTAAAGCTGATAATACATCCTTAGCACTTTGATAGCGATCGCCCGGTACATAACTTAACATCCGATTTAAAACTTCAGCAAATCGGTGATTCACTTCTACCCACTGCTGCCAGTTCCAAGTCAGTTGGGTTTCATTAAATAACTCTGCTGGTTCTTTTCCCGTCAACAAAACTATAGCTGTTACCGCTAGTGCATACAAATCACTATTAGGATAAGCTTTACCAGACTGCATTTGTTCACTAGGAGAATAGCCCGGTTTCCCCACCGTTGTCACCGGCTTTTTTTCCGGGGTAGATAACCGTGTAGCTAGTTCTTTCACCACCCCAAAATCAATTAATACAGGTTTTTGATCAATATCCCGTAAAATCAAATTATCCGGCGAAATATCCCGGTGAATAATTCTCTTGTTGTGAATATGCTCCAAAACGGGCAACAAAGAGCGTAGCAGATGTAATACCTCAACTTCAGTGAAAGCTTGACTGTCAGGGCGACGTTCATTTAAGAGGGTGTGATAGGTCTTCCCGCTAATGTAATCTTGCACCAAAAACAAGCGTTGATCTTGGGAAAACTTTTCTCGAAACTTAGGTATTTGCGGATGCTCGATTTGATATAAAGTGGCTGCTTCGCGCTCAAACAGTTCCTGGGCTTTTTTCCCACCATAAACACCCGTCTCCGTGAGCATTAATTCTTTAATTGCACAAAGTTCGTTAAAGCGTCTTTCGTCTTCTGCGAGATAAGTTCTACCAAAACCCCCTTGTCCAAGAATGTTAATGATGTGATAACGATTTTGTAGAACAGTACCAACTTTAATGGGTGGTTGCATAATCAATAGATTAAGTGTAATAGCAACTGAGCTAGAAATTAACTAAAGCATAAACGTGGTAATTGGTAATTGGTAATTGGTAATTGGGAAAAACACCAATGACTTCCCCCTGCTCCCTGCTCCCCTGCTTCTTCCCCAGTCCCCAGTCACCAATATAGAAGATCGAATAACTGAGTTTCTCAATTTGATGCTAGTATCATAAAATAAGTACCAGCATCTTGAAAGCTAAATTGTTGGTTTTCAACATTCCGCAGTCAGAAAATTTCTATTGTCCCCTGCTTAAATTATCAACTAGCATTGATCATTTTCTGTGGGACCGATTAATACTGGCCAAAATTGGAAAAAATTTTGAATTTATGTGCAAATAAATTGATCTCAGTGATAAAAGAAACGGTATAATAAGTAATCTACCATAGCAAATTATCAAATATTTGGGTGGTTCATTCCAATTTCCAAAAATGGAACTCTGAAACTATTGATCAAAATAGATGTCAGTATATTCCTCATTGGTTTTTTCTCAGAAGAACTAGAAAATTAGTTAATGTAAGTATATGGAGAAATATTGCAAGTTTGTATAGAAGTTTCAACAAAACTTACAAATGTTTTGTTTAGTCTATCTATGACCGTGAAATCTGCTAAATCTCTGATGATAATATCGCCATGAATGCACATCGAGGATCTGCTGTGCTGAGTTCTGCAACTTTGACAATGCACCCAGTCACCACAGGACTGACTGAAAATCACCGTCTGCGGCTGTTTTCTGGCTCTGCCAATTTACAATTATCCCAAGAAGTCGCTCGTTACCTGGGGATGGACTTGGGTCCAATGATTCGTAAAAGATTTGCGGATGGAGAACTGTATGTTCAAATCCAAGAATCTATTCGCGGTTGTGATGTCTATTTAATCCAGCCAACTTGCCAGCCAGTTAACGACCATTTAATGGAATTACTGATCATGATTGATGCTTGTCGTCGCGCATCAGCACGGCAAATTACCGCAGTAATTCCCTATTATGGTTATGCCCGCGCTGACCGCAAAACCGCAGGACGAGAATCTATCACCGCTAAACTGGTTGCTAACCTGATTACTCAAGCTGGTGCTAGTCGTATTCTTGCAATGGATTTACACGCAGCACAAATACAGGGGTATTTTGATATACCTTTTGATCATGTTTACGGTTCACCCGTAATACTGGATTATATACAGAGTAAACAACTACATGATGTTGTAGTTGTTTCCCCTGATGTGGGCGGTGTTGCCAGAGCCAGAGCATTTGCCAAAAAATTGAATGATGCACCTCTGGCAATCATTGATAAACGCCGTCAAGCTCACAACGTCGCTGAGGTTTTGAACGTCATCGGCGATGTCAGAGGCAAAACGGCAATTTTAGTAGATGACATGATTGATACAGGTGGAACAATTACCGAAGGGGCGAAATTACTCCGTCATGAAGGCGCTAGTCAAGTATATGCTTGTGCTACCCATGCAGTATTTTCACCGCCAGCGATTGAACGCTTATCAAGTGGCTTATTTGAGGAAGTGATAGTTACTAACACTATTCCTATTCCTGAAAGTAATCGTTTTCCTCAGTTAGTCACGCTGTCAGTTGCTAATTTACTTGGTGAGGCGATTTGGCGGATTCACGAAGATAGTTCATTAAGCAGCTTATTCCGTTAGATTGCTGATTAAATCATCCTTGGGGATGATTTTTATCTGGAGTCAGTAGGGGTTTAGCACTGCTCATTGGTGTCAACTTAACGTAAAACCGATCACCCGACTGGGAATGAATTCCCAGTCTAATAGCAGAAGTCATCTAAAGATGACTAAAAACACCCATAAATCTATAGCACTGCTAAACCTTTACTAAAGTTTCTAATTCTGTTACTACTCGTTCTAATTCTTCTGTTAATTGTGTAATTTTAGTATTTTTATTAGTTTTATTAAAAGCATCCACTAAGGCGCGATAATACCACAAAGTTCCTTCTTTACCAGCTTTGAATCTTTCCCACACTGCATCACCTATTAAACGATAGTCTTTGAGAATTGATCTAACATTATAAAGTTTATCAGCACAAGAAACCAGCAACACGGAAGGGGAAGCGGTGGAAATATGAGCGAGATATTTTTCTTTGCGTTGTTTCCAAGGGGGTTTAGGGATGGTGTCTGCGTCGGTGCATCCGTCAACTATTGCGGTGATGTTATCCCCAAAAAGACGACGAATTTCTTCTCTGGTGGCTGCTCCTCCTTGGTCTTCTATGGCATCATGTAATAATGCAGCGATCGCCTCATCTTCGTTTGCTCCATATTCTAAGGCTATGCTGGCTACTCCTAATAAATGGCTAATATAGGGTACTCCTGAACCTTTTCTGATCTGGGTTGTGTGGAGTTGGTGTGCGTAGGTTAATGCTTGGGTGAATTTTTCTGTTAGCATTTTTTAAATGGGTATTTTGGGTTTATTTTCTAAGTTTAGAAGGATTGAACCACGAAGAACACGAAGGAAGAGGAAGAAGAAGAGAAGAATAAAAAAATAAACAACTATCAATTAATCTTTCCTATCCGATCCGGTGGAAAAAATATTTTAGATGCTTTACCAATAATCAAATTCCGGGGTACAACTCCCCAGCATCTTCCATCAAAACTGTTCATGCGATTATCCCCTAATACTAAATATGAATCCGATGGTATGGTGACAGGTTTAGATAAATAGGGAGTTGATATACAAACATCAATTTCTGTACGCTGGTTTGAGGCTAAATATTTATCTTCTGCTAATGGTTGATTGTTAATCAAAACTTTCCCATTTTTGAGTTCCACTTTTTCATTAGGTAGGGCTATTATTCTTTTAATAAAAGCCTCTGTATATCCTTCTTTGATGAGTGATTCTGTTGGAGAAAACACTATGATATCACCACGTTGAGGAGGTTCAAAATGATATATCAATTTATCAACTAAAATGCTATCAGCTTCCCAACGATTTAGTTTGCCATGTAATGTAGGTTCCATCGCTGCTGTAGGTATCCATCTTGCTTCTGCTATGTATGTTCTCACAGAAAATGCCAAAGCGAAAGACAATATAATTGAAATTATTGGTCCTAAAGAAACTAAAAACGCTGTTTTTTTTGATGTTTCTCGCTGCACTGGTGATAAGCTATATGCTAAATAAGAAATACCAGCATAAATTACTGGTAAAAGCACAGGGAGAAAACTGGAAACTATCAAGATAATGATAATTGCTACAATTCCTAATAACCATTGACCAAGATAAAATTGACCTAATCCCCAAAATAGCTGTGAGAGAAACATTGCTAACCAAGGATCTTTATTTTGTTTTCTCAGTTCTTCAAATTCCTGGCTATTCTTACTTTTAGCACTAGCGTAAGCATCAAATAAATTCCAAAATCCAAAAATCACATTTAATAATAAACAAGCAACTGCAAATAATATATTTACTGTGGGACTGAGAACTAACCAAAGACTCAATATAAATAAGCTAATAGTTACTAATATGAATAAATATCCTTTTATCTGATATCCGGTATATATTTGTCCTATTCCGGGAAAGATTTTTGATAAATTAACTGCCAGCCAAGGTTCTTTATTAGACATCGGTTTTATACCTCAAGATTCTTTTAATTATGTACAGAATTATACTTTATTTAGTATATTATGACTTGAACCATATATTAAAATATGCTTAAAATATAAAAAACACTAGCTTTTATCAACAATGACTATGGCTGCAATTACTATCAATATTCCAGAGGAACAATTACAACAACTGCAAGCAATGGCACAAGCAAATAATATCTCGCCTGAAGAATTATTACGTGCTACAATAGGACATTGGCTCAATTATCCCAAAAACGATTTTGAGGAAGCTGCAAATTATGTACTCAAGAAAAATTCTGAGTTGTACCGTTGTCTAGCATGATCCGTTACCTGACAAACTAAGAACCTATGCCACAAACGCTTCTGAATGAAATTATTAACCAGCTAAATAGTTTAGAACAGGATGAACTACAACAGCTTAATCGGATTATTCAAATATACCTGACTGACAAAGCACAAGCTGATCAAACCACAAAATTTTATCAAGCACTTTTAAATTCTGGTTTGGTGAAAGAAATTAAACAACCCACTCCCCAACCACAGGAAAGAACTCTCATTCAAGTACAGGGTAAACCTGTTTCTCAAACTATCATTGAGGAACGCGGCTAAATGACAGTTTATTTCTTTGATAGTAGTGCTTTAGTTAAACGCTATGTTGCGGAAATAGGTTCAAGTTGGGTTGTGAGTTTGTGCAATCCTAATCTGAAAAATACTGTATTTATTGCTGCTATTACTGCTGTGGAAATTACTGCGGCAATTAGTAGACGTGCAAAGGGCGGCAATATCGCTCTCACAGATGCTAACACAGTATATTCCCAATTGAAAAATGATATTCAATCGGAATATCAAGTAATTGAAATTACAGATACTATTATTAATTCAGCTATGACCTTGGCAGAAAAACACGGTTTGCGGGGTTATGACGCGGTTCAGTTAGCTGCGGCTAAAGCTGTTAACGATCTTTGCATAGCTAATAATTTGCATCCATTAACTTTTATATCTGCTGATCAAGAATTGAATAATGCCGCAGTCAACGAAGGTTTAGTTGTTGATAATCCCAATAACCACCCCTAAACCGCAATAAACACTCTTGCTATTTCCTGTCAAAATAACAATTTTTGTGACAATTGAGTTAGAATTATTAAAGGTTCGTTACAGAACTGGCAAAAAACCTCCACTTCTGTTAAAACAGCCAAACACTAAGCTAACTAAGCTATTAAATCTAAAAACCCTAAATTACACAACAACGCTCTTATGACGCTCCCAATTCGTAACGTCGCCATTATCGCCCACGTTGACCACGGTAAAACCACTTTGGTTGATGCTCTCCTCAAACAGTCCGGCATTTTCCGCGAAGGCGAAGACGTTCCGGATTGTGTGATGGACTCCAATGATCTGGAGAGAGAGCGGGGAATTACTATTCTTTCCAAAAATACGGCGGTTAAATATAAAGATACCCTAATCAATATTGTTGATACCCCTGGACACGCTGACTTCGGTGGAGAAGTAGAACGGGTACTCGGCATGGTTGATGGTTGCATCCTCATTGTTGATGCTAACGAAGGACCTATGCCCCAAACTCGCTTTGTACTGAAAAAAGCTTTGGAAAAGGGCTTACGTCCTATTGTTGTTATCAACAAAATTGACCGCGCTAAGGCTGATCCTCATGTCGCTGTAGATAAAGTCTTGGATCTGTTCTTGGAATTGGGTGCAGATGACGATCAGTGTGATTTCCCTTATCTGTTCGCTTCCGGGATGGCTGGTTATGCGAAAGAAACTTTGGAAGCAGAAGCGGTAGATATGCAGCCTTTATTTGAGGCGATCCTCCGTCATGTTCCCGCACCTGTGGGTGATGCTAACAAACCTCTGCAATTGCAAGTTACCACTCTGGATTATTCTGAATATCTGGGACGGATTGTTATTGGTAGAATCCATAACGGTACGATCCGCGCTGGACAACAGGCAGCTTTGATAACAGAAAGTGGTAATATTGTCAAGTCTAAAATTTCCAAGTTGATGGGATTTGAAGGCTTGAAGCGGGTGGAATTAGAAGAAGCTTCTGCTGGTTATATTGTAGCGGTGGCTGGTTTTGCTGATGCTTACATTGGTGAAACTATTACCGATCCTAATGAACCTCAAGCGTTACCACTAATTAAAGTGGATGAACCAACTTTACAGATGACCTTCTGGGTAAATGATTCACCCTTTGCAGGTCAGGAAGGTAAATTGGTGACATCTCGTCAAGTGCGCGATCGCCTGTTCCGAGAATTAGAAACCAACGTAGCTTTAAGAGTAGAAGAAACCGACTCACCTGATAAGTTCCACGTTTCTGGACGGGGTGAATTGCACCTGGGTATCTTAATTGAAACCATGCGACGGGAAGGTTACGAGTTCCAAGTTTCTCAGCCTCAAGTAATTTACCGCGAAGTCAGCGGCCAACCTTGCGAACCTTTTGAATTATTAGTTTTAGACGTTCCCAGCGATGCAGTAGGTAGCTGTATTGAACGTTTAGGACAACGGAAAGGGGAAATGCAAGATATGCAACCCGGTGTTGGCGATCGCACCCAATTAGAATTTGTGATTCCCGCTCGTGGTTTGATTGGTTTCCGGGGTGAGTTCATGCGGATGACTCGCGGTGAAGGTATCATGAACCACAGTTTCCTTGATTATCGTCCCATCACAGGTAACATTGAAGCCCGTAACAAAGGCGTTCTGATATCTTTTGAAGAAGGCGTTTCCACATTCTACGCCATGAAGAACGCAGAAGATAGAGGTTCATTCTTCATCACTCCAGGGACTAAGGTTTACAAAGGCATGATTGTCGGTGAACACAACCGTCCTCAAGATTTAGAGTTGAATGTTTGCAAAACCAAGCAGTTAACCAACCACCGGGCATCAGGTGGTGATGAACTGGTACAGTTGCAAGCACCTATAGAAATGAGTTTGGAACGAGCATTGGAGTACATCGGACCCGATGAGTTGGTGGAAGTAACTCCCCAATCTATTCGTCTCCGCAAAATGGCGAAGAAGTTAGCTAAACGCTAATTTATCGGGGGTGGGAAATTTAAACCCACCCTTATTTTTTATTTGTATGTATCTGCGTTTATCTACGTTCTATTCTAAATTCCTGAAAAAAAGTTTTGTGTCAATAATCCCCCCTCTATTCTCAATATTATTGATAATGTTCTCAATTATTTGACGAGTTTTGGTTTTTTCAGCCATTGCTCTTGACAGTGTTTTGAGTTTTTGATATTTTTGTGTAAAATCCCAAGGGATTGATATAAGAGTTTTAAGAAATTATCTCACGCAAAGACGCAAAGGCGCAAAGAGAAGAACGGTTAAAAGATTTACACAAGATACATAAGATGGAAACCTTGATTGATCCTAGTGAGCGTTCTATTTTGGTTTTTCAACCTCATTCTTTACCTTTATTATTATTAGGAAATGATGTTTTACCTGTGTTGGATGGTTTGGGTGTGAATATTACTGTTGAGGATGTTTTTAGTTGGGTGAAAAGGAAAGGTTAAGTTTCACTCAAATCTATTATTTATCTAGTAAAATAGATTTACTAAGTTTAAGGAGTGGAAATGATGTTGTTAGAATTAAAGCGCATTCATGTACCACCAGGACAAAGGGTTTTATTAGAAAATGTCACTTGGACAGAATTGGAAGCAATTTTAGAGGAGTTGGGAGAACATCGTGCTGCGAAAATTGCTTATGATCAGGGAATATTAGAAATTATGACTCCTTTACCAGAACATGAATTTGATAAGGAAATTATTAGTGATTTAATTAAAGCATTATTAGAAGAATTGGATATTGAATTTCTCAGTCTTGGTTCTACGACTTTTAAAAATCAATTTATGGAAAAGGGGATAGAACCTGATCAATGTTTTTATATTAAGAATGAGGGTTTAGTTAGGGGTAAGAAAAGGTTAGATTTAACAATTGATCCTCCTCCAGATTTAGCTTTAGAAATTGATGTTACTTCCCGCACTCATCCGAATATATATGAAGCTTTAAAAGTTCCTGAGTTGTGGAGGTTTGAAAACGGGAAGTTGCAAATTAATGTTTTAGTAGATGGTAGTTATGTGGTGTCTCAGTCGAGTTTGAATTTTCCCGGTTTACCTTTGATTGATGTGATTCCTCGCTATTTGGAAAGTAGTGGAATTAATGGGAGGAATGCAACTATTAAGAGGTTTAGGAATTGGGTGAGAGATCAGTAAAAGAGGTACTTGAAAATGAATATAACCTCATTGATTATTGTCGGATATATCGAAAATTAGGATCTATATCATTTCCAACAGTTATTTTTATATTTATCGTATGTCTTGGTAGAAAATAAAAATTTTTCTCTTCTGGTATATATGGCAACTTCTCAATTAGCTTATCTATTGCTTCGGAATTTCCTGACACTATACCATGTACCCATTTGATACCTTCCCATTGTGTATCTCCTAACAAATTTTCATATAAGCTAGAACTGGAATATTTAAAATCTTTAAACTCGTCAAATATTTCACCAAATAAATGCTGAACTATAAACCAAGAAAAGGGTAAACAACTCTTAAAGATAGACTTATGAACAGTACCTAAATTATATGGTAAATTTTCTATTTCATTGACAAAAATACCCGCAGATAAACTATTTTCTAAAAGTTCTGCTTCTTGATAAAATTTTAGCCAGAATATCCAGAATATGTTGTCAAAAAAATTATTGCGATTTTTAATTGTTTGGTTACGAAGATAAGAGAGCTTTTTTTCTGTAATATTATCTAGCATTGATGGTCTAGGACAATATAGTAAATACTTTATACAATTAACTCCCAATATTTTATTTAAAATTTCTATTCTATTTCTCTGTTTTGTATCTATATCAAACCGACAGTTTTCATTATATGTAATAGGATGCTCAGATTGATCAGGAAATAAACGTTTTGCTTGAAGTAAGTATGCTGCACTCCATGATTCTTCTGGTAGCAAATAATCTTCAAAATTAAGGATAAAACCAATATCTGATTGAGTTATATAACGCTCTACATTCTGATTGTATTCATGAGTGTCAATTGCAAAACTTATATTTAATAGTCCATCTATTTCATTTAAATCTTTATTGAGTTCTTCAAGTGAATATTCTAAATTTTGTTCATCTTGGGTTTCTCCGTCTAAAAGATCGCACAACAAAGAAGTCAATGCAGTTTCAAACCAAGGACGTTTTCGCACTAATCGCTTTGATACTGCTTTATCAATAGCATCAAAGTAACGAATTATAAAATTAGCTGCTTTAGGTGAAATCATGGATACCTAGAGAATTTATTTATGCTTTAATTAGTATATTCTCAAACAACTAACTATACCAGTTAAAACAATGTCAATTTTAGAATTTCTCATAGCCATTAATGGTAACGCTCAGTTATGGAGTGCTGATATAGTTGTTTAACTTAAAAATGAGACAAAAAGTGATAGGTTCTGTAGATAATGATTTTAGGATAACCAAGGCAGTCCAATTGTTTGGAAGATTAAATTTCCGTGGTTATTGTTTAGCTTAATGTCTCAATCTAAAGTTAAATGACTATAATGTATTTCTCGGATTATTGTCCAGTAACCCACATGATCCAAACTCGATAAATAATCTTCATGGAATATATGGTAGTGATTGGGGAGTTTATAGTATTCGTAACTCTTACGGTTTATATGGTAGTCCATACGCTGTATACAGTCCTTATAATACTTATTGTCTTAACCCTCCTGTCGTCATTTATCAAGGTCAACCAGTTTTAGTTGTCACTAGAAATCCTTATTTTCAAACTAATGGAATACCAGTTATTGACCCTGATTTTTTATTAAGTGTTTACGCACAACTAGCAGCTTGACCACAAATGTTGCACAGTTCCACCCCAATGGACAGAATAAATGAGTCAGCGCGAAATACAATGGAGCATATTAATAATGCAACAGCGAGCATTGCTTCTCTGTTCCATTAATCAAAACCAACAAAAAACCTAACTTGAAAATTTACAAAACTCACAAAAAATCTCTCTAAAACTCTCTTCTCTTCGTGTTCTTCGCTTCTTCGTGGTTCATTCTGTATTTAATTTCACGCAAAGACGCTAAGAAGCAAAGACGCAAAGAAAGAAGTTTTATTTTATTAAACAATTTCCAAATCTGCAACAATCCCAAAATGATCCGAAGGATAAATATAACGATTATTCGCTGCTGGTTGATTGAGAATAACTCGACAATCTCGCACCTGTAAACGCTGATTAATAAAAATATAATCTAAAGTCCCCTTCCAAGGTTTCCAACTTCTATTAAAAATCAAAGTTCTCCAAAATTGCCTAATGCGTTTTTTCCAACTAATTTGATCTAACATTGTTGGACAAGTATATTCTGGATCAGTTCCATGATATACTTCATAAGCTGAACGATATCTTTCTTTAATCATTTTAATTCCCGAACTATCAGGAGTACCATTAAAATCTCCCACAGAGATCACAGGTATTTGCTCATCAAATTCTGATAACCAATCTAACATTAATTTTATTTGTTTATTCCGTTTTTTATGTGAACCGGGATACCAAAAATAATGACCATTGCAAATAACAACAGATGTGTTATCATTTAACTGAAGCTGTGCATATTGGGCAATTCTTCCCTGATGTTCTAAATTCAATGCTGCGGTTTTTGTAATCGGAAACCGACTGAGAATAGCTAAACCAAAAGGTAAATCACTATTATTAACATCTTGAGGAACAGCTTTATAAATATAAGGAATATCTAACTTTTCAGCAATCCAAGCGGCGGTATCTTCTGTTAAACTTACTTCTTGTAAAGCAATGATATCAGGATTTTCTGCTTTTAAACCTGCAATCAATAAATCTCGTCTTTGTGTCCAATAATTCAATTTAAACAAAATATTAATGGTGATGATTTTCATGTTTTTAAAAACAAACAATAGTTATAGTTAGGTTGGATAATTGTTATCTAATAAATCTGTCAAGGTGTAAGGACATTTTTCTGGGAAAATATTTAAATCAGTTTTATGTTTCACAAAGTCAACCGCACTTTCATAAATATTATCTAAATCATCCTCTAACTTATTCCTTAAATTTGTGGTTAGATGATTATTTAAATCATATCTAAAGGTTTTAATTTCCCCGCTCCAATGACGATGGTTTCTTTCATATTCTACTTGCCAAAATTGTAGTAATAATAAATGAATGATTATTTGTCTTAAAAGACTTTTGACTTTAGCTAAATCTCTTGTACCCAAACTGATTAATTCCTCTATTAAGTTTTCTACATCAATTTCATTAAACTGTTTCTGTTTTAAGAGGTTAATAGTTGCTTCTAACCATAAATTTTCATCGGTTTCATAGAGTTGTTTTAAGTTGGTGGTAGTTGTCATATTGTTCTTTTCTACCTATATTTCATAATTTAATCATACACAATGACAAAATGATCAATCCAAAACTTTAAAATACTGTACATTTCCGCTAGTTTTGAGTTAAAAAAGAAACTATAGCTAACTAATCAAACTAACTTTCTTCCTCTTTTTACTGTCACCTGTCACCTGTCACCTGTCCCCAGAAATTATGAACATCACCAAAAACATCACGAATTGGTTAGAAACTCACGCATCTGCTCCCAGTTATGGCGGTTGGGTATTAGTCGGTATTGCTATTTGTTATTTAGGTGCTGCTATTAACACAATGGCGGGATGGTTATATGTAATTAGTGGCGTATGTTTGGCTTTATTAGGTGTATCAATATTCTTAGCACCGCGATCGCTCAAAAATCTCGTCGTCAAACGCTCCCCCATCCCACCTGTCACCGTTGGAGATGAACTCAACATTGAAATAGAAATTTATAATCCCACCCCAAAACCTGTAACTTTATTACAAGTTAGCGATATACTTCCCTTCGTTTTAGGCAAACCCATCAAAAATCCAATTGATACCATTGAAGCACAAAATAGTTATCGTTGGCAATACTACCAACCTACCCAACGCCGGGGATTATACAGATGGTATAAAGTAGAATTAGCTACAGGTGCGCCTTGGGGATTATTTTGGTGTCGTCGTCAAAGAGAAAGTAAAGCGATCGCCATAGTTTATCCTACAGTCTTACCCCTGACCAATTGTCCATTAGTGGATGAAATTGGCCAAGACGACAGCGAAAGAAACGATCCGCGAGGAAAACCCTTACAATTAGCAACATCAGGATTAGTGCGATCGCTGCGTCCTTATCGTATCAGTGATCCTACCCGTCTCATCCATTGGCGTACCAGCGCCCGGTACGGAGAATTACGAGTAAGAGAATTAGAGATTATTACAGGTGGACAAGAAGTGATAATTGCTCTTGATACTGCCGCCAAATGGGAAGAAGAACAATTTGAACAAGCTGTCATTGCTGCTGCATCCTTGTATTTTTACGCACAAAGACAAAAACTCCAAGTCCAACTTTGGACAGCAGCCACAGGAGTAGTCAAAGGTGATACCATCATTCTCGAAACCTTGGCAGCAACCAACCCCCTAGAAGACGCAAATACACCACCAGAAAACAATCCTTTAATTTGGCTGACCCAAGACCCTCTTACCATCTCTAAATTACCCCAAGGTAGTCGTTGGGTGTTATGGGAAAATGCCAACTCAACCCCAGAACACAATGTCATTAATGGAGATTACCCCGGTATAATTTTGCAAAGTGAACAAGAACTACAACTGCAACTGCAAAAACCATTAAGTTATTAAGGAGGCAGGAGGCAGGAGGCAGGAGTCAGGAGGTAGGGGAAGTAAATAACCCCATTACCAATCACCAATTACCAATTACCAATTACCAATTACCAATTACCAATTACCAATTACCAATCACCAGTCACCAGTCCCCAGTCCCCTGATCCCCAGCCTGTTGTACAATGCAAAGAAATATTTAAATTATCAAAGCCGATCCAATGATCAATTCAGAACCTAGCACAAAAGCCAGTGATAAAAGCCTAGAGGCAATGCGTTATTTTTCCGAACAATACGCCAAACGGACTGGAACTTTCTTCTGTTCTGAATCTTCCGTGACAGCAGTTGTTATCGAAGGTTTAGCCAAACATAAAGACGACCTCGGTGCGCCTTTGTGTCCTTGTCGTCACTATGAAGATAAAGAAGCGGAAGTTAACGCAGCCTATTGGAACTGCCCCTGCGTACCCATGCGAGAACGCAAAGAATGTCACTGTATGCTGTTCCTGACCCCAGAAAATGATTTTGCTTGTACCAGTCAAGAAATCTCTATGGAAACGATCAAAGAAGTGCGGGATAGTATGGGTTAATAGCAGATGAGCGAAAACCTGCCCCAAGAGTTTTGGCAAGGAGTAGAACAGTTCAACTCTGGACAGTTCTACGCTTGTCATGACACCCTAGAAGCTTTGTGGATTGAAGCAACAGAGCCAGAAAAAACTTTGTATCAAGGTATTCTGCAAATTGCTGTAGCTTTATATCACCTGGGTAATGGCAACATAAGAGGAGCAATGATCTTATTAGGAGAAGGTACTAATCGTCTCCGTCGTTACTCAGACTATGATTGCGGTATCAACGTGGAAAAATTATTACTTGAGAGTGTGGAGTTTTTAAAGGCAATTCAACAGGTTGATATAGAAAAAATCGCTGGTGGTGATGTGGGTGAAAATATAGCCTTGCCTTTACCCCAAATTTCTATGATCAAAGAATAGCAGTTTTCAGGAGTGAGTAGGGGTTTAGCAATGCTAAACCCGTACAAGAGTCAGAATATTTGGTGGCATCAGCAAAGTGAAACCCTACCAATAAAGAAACATTTGGATGCAGGAAACCGTCAAACCTCCAAATTAGAATATGAAGCAACTGCCAAAATGGTAGTTCACAAACAGATCATAAAACTTGTGATCAAACTTGTGATCAAACTTGGAAACAAACAGGTTTGTAAATCTGCCACTAGTCACCAGTCCCCAGTCACCTGCCATAACCTGAAAAACTTCTATCACAAATTACTATGATAACTCCCTATCACTTGCTAAAATCACAGATGCACCGTTTAGGATTAGCTGTAATGCTGCCTGTAGCCCTCTTGGGTACAGTTACCCTTACTAACCAACTTCCCACTGCTACAGCCCAATCTGCTGGGGGAAACCGCCCCCTGACTATTCGCTCGGATGTCCAAGAATATGATGCTAAAGCTCAAGTCATCACTGCTCGCGGTAACGTGCAGATGTTGTATCCTGCACGTCAAATACAAGCCACAGCCGCCCAAGCACAATACTTTAGCAAAGAACGGCGCATTGATTTCAGTGGCAACGTCTATATTTTGCAACAAGGTAATAACAGTATTAGGGCAGAAAGAGTCACTTATTTAATTGACGAAGGTCGATTTATCGCCTTACCTCAGTCCAATCGTCAGGTAGAATCTGTTTACATGGTGGATGATGGTGATGTGAGTGGACAAACCGCTAAACCAGCGCCTAAAACACCACCTCTCAAGCGTTCTAATTAGTATTCATTACCACAAAAACGCGAATAGTGAAAATTGTTTTAGAAAATATTCATAAATCTTATGGCAAGCGAGTCATTGTCAATCGCGTTAATCTTTCTGTAGCCCAAGGTGAAATTGTTGGTTTACTTGGACCCAATGGTGCTGGTAAAACCACAACATTTTATATTGCCACAGGTTTAGAAAAACCTAATCAGGGTAGGGTGTGGTTAGATAATTTAGAGATTACGGGAATGCCAATGCACAAACGAGCTAGATTGGGTATTGGCTATTTGGCACAGGAAGCTAGTGTATTTCGTCAACTGTCTGTTATAGATAATATTCTCTTGGTTTTAGAACAAACTAATGTGCCACGTAGGGAATGGTCAAGACGGTTGGGTGATTTATTAACAGAGTTTCGCTTAGAAAAAGTTGCCAATAGTAAAGGTATTCAACTTTCTGGAGGTGAACGACGACGCACAGAGTTAGCCAGGTCTTTAGCAGCAGGTAGAGAAGGTCCGAAATTTTTATTGTTGGATGAACCCTTTGCCGGAGTTGATCCTATAGCAGTTTCAGAAATTCAGCAAATTGTAGCACAACTGCGCGATCGCGGTATGGGTATTTTAATCACCGATCACAATGTCCGCGAAACCCTCGCTATTACTGATCGTGCCTACATTATGCGCGAAGGGCAAATTCTCGCTTTTGGCATTGCTGATGAACTTTATAATAATCCCCTTGTTCGACAATATTATTTAGGTGATAATTTTAATGTTTAAAAATTGGTAATTGGTAATTGGTAATTGGTAATTGGTAATTGGTAATTGGTAATAATTATTTTTCTTCTGACTCCTGACTCATGCTTCCTGACATTTTTATTTTTAATTTCTCTTATGACATCTAAGCCAATTAAATCTTTCTATACCCTTAATTCACTGCTGCCTTTTTCGATCATGGATCGTTATTTGGCGATGCAGTTACTCCCGCTTTTTTTATTTGGAGTTGGGGCATTTACTTCTGTAGTTTTAGCCATTGATAGTTTATTTGAATTATTACGAAAAGTCGTAGAATCTGGACTACCAATTAATATTGCATTAAAAGTTTTTTTATTAAAATTACCCTATGTAATGGTTTATTCTTTCCCCATGTCCACCTTACTTGCTACGTTGATGACTTACAGCAAGTTATCTAGTGAAAGTGAACTAATTGCTTTAAGGGGATGTGGTGTAAGTGTTTATCGGATGGTATTCACGGCTGTTTTATTAAGTAGTTTAGTCACAGGTATGACTTATGTATTTAATGAACAAATAGCCCCAGCCGCCAATTATGAAGCTACTCGAACTTTAGAACAAGCACTGCAATCAGACAAACCATCATTTAAACAACAAAATATTTATTATCCTGAATACCGGGACGAAAAAGCAGCCGATGGTAGCACAAATAAAGTCCTTTCTCGCTTGTTTTATGCCGATCAATTTGACGGTAAGCAAATGAAAGGTTTAACAATTATCGACCGTTCTAGAGAAGGAGTTAATCAAATTTTAGTTTCCGAATCTGCTGCATGGAATCCTGCTCAACAAGTTTGGGATTTTTATAATGGTACAATTTATTTAGTTGCTCCAGACCGTTCTTATCGGAATATTTTGCGGTTTGAACATCAACAATTGCAACTTCCCCGCACGCCTTTAAATGTTGCAGAAAATAGTCGAGATTATGGAGAAATGAATATTTCTCAAGCCCTAGAACAATTAAAAATTGAACGTTTAGCAGGTAATCCCCAAAGAATTAGAAAATTAGAAGTGCGGATTCAACAAAAAATTGCCTTTCCCTTTGTTTGTATTATTTTTGGTTTAGTGGGTTCGGCGATGGGAACTATACCTCAACGTACTGGTAGAGGTACAAGTTTTGGTATTAGTGTAATCGTCATTTTCAGTTATTACTTATTATTATCAGTTTCTGGGGCTTTGGCACAGGCGGAAATTCTTTCTCCCGTTGTCGGTGCTTGGTTGCCTAATTTGTTTGGTTTGGGAGTCGGTGTATTTCTGTTAATGCGAGTTGCCCAAAGGTAAGGTCTTAATTAACTGACTGAAAAACTATTCCTCTCTGGTAATTAAAAGTGCATAACCTTCATTGCTAATAAAACAAATACCCAACTTCTTTAAAATATCTCACTTACATTAATACTCACACCAGGAAAAGCTAAAATTGATAAACTTTGATTTTTCTCTAAAGTCTGGATATATTGATAAATTCCCTGGTGAGGATGGCGATATACTTCTATGATTTCCTGATTCACATCTATTAACCAAACTTCAGGAATATTTGCTTCTGCATATAACGGAATTTTCACTTGGCGATCATATTTTACAGTTGTATCAGCCACTTCTATTATTAAAAATATATCTTCTGGTTGGGGATGTGAATTTCTATAAAAATCAGGACGGGGTTTTAATAATGCTATATCTGGTTGTGGTTCGGAAATTTCATCTAATTCTACAGGATTTTGCACATTAATTAACGCACGTCCTCCCAATAGTAAAGCTAGTAAATTTGTTAGAAATAGAACACAACCTGAGTGTCTTGTACCAATAGGTGACATATCAATCATTTCTCCCCGAATTAATTCCACTCGATCATTTTCTGATAAAATACCAGATTCAGCCATTTTGTGAAATTGCTTAACTGTAAATTGGTGTCTGAGTAGTTGTACAACCATTGTCACCTCTATGGGAATTTTATTGAATTAATTGAGATGTTTATTTTATAGTAGGTTGGGTGAAGCGATCGCGCAAGCCACAAAACCCAACAACAATATTAATTATGTTGGGTTTCCTTGCGTCAACCCAACCTACTAAAACTAGACTAAAGCTACTTCAGGAATAACTCCTTGCATTTTAGAAAAAACATCAATTAATGTCTGTAATTGTTGTTCAGCTTTAAATACTCCTAAACCTCTTGCTGTTACTTTTCCTTGAGAATAAACAAAGCGATTTCGCATCGAGTCTGTTAACTTTTCTGCTAACAAATTCCAAGCAGGTTCTTCCATTGGAGTTTCTAAAACTATATGCTGTTTATTCTCTGGTTTAATGCGACTAAATCCTAAAGCTTTCGCTAATTGTTTTAATTCCATCACCCTTAAAAGTTGATTCGCAGGAACAGGAATTGCACCATATCTATCAGTCCATTCTGCGGCAATTCCTTTTAATTCTTCTTGAGATTTTGCTGTTGCAACTGCACGGTAAGCACTCATTTTTTGATCTATATCTGTAATGTAGGTGGAAGGAATAAATGCAGTGAGATTCAGGTCAATTTGGGTATCTTCAACCTGGGGTATTTCTTGACCTCTAATTTCTCGAATTGCTTTTTCTAACATTTCCATGTACAAATCAAATCCTATCGCATCCATTTGACCAGATTGTTCTGCACCTAGCAAGTTTCCTACACCGCGAATTTCCATATCTCGCATTGCTAATTGATAACCAGAACCGAGTTGAGTAAATTCTTGAATTGCTCTCAATCTTTGTCTGGCTGCATCAGATAATTCTCTTTGTTTGGGGTAAAATAACCATGCGTGAGCTTGGATTCCTGCTCGTCCTACTCGTCCTCTTAATTGATATAATTGCGATAAACCAAAACGATGAGCATCTTCAATTAAAATGGTGTTAACTCGCGGAATATCTAAACCAGATTCGATAATTGTGGTACAAACTAAGATGTCAGCTTCATGGTTGCTAAAAGTGAGCATAGTTGATTCTAACTCACTTTCATCCATTTGACCGTGAGCGATCGCAAATCTTCCCCCTGGGATCATTTCTCTTAATTTTGTTGTAGTTTCTTCTATTCCTTCGACTCTGGGAACGACATAAAAAACCTGTCCACCTCTATCTAATTCCTGTCTAATTGCACTTCTAACAATTTCCGGGTTTAAAGGTGCTAAATGGGTTTGAATTGGTCTTCTGGTTGGGGGTGGTGTGGTAATTAAACTCATTTCCCGAATCCCAGATAAAGACATATATAAGGTTCTAGGAATAGGAGTTGCAGATAAAGTTAACACATCAACTTGTGTTTTTAAACTCTTGATTTTTTCCTTTTGATTAACTCCAAATCTTTGTTCTTCGTCAATTACTAAAAGTCCTAAATCTTTAAATTGCACACCTTTGCCTAATAATTGATGTGTTCCCACAACAATATCTAATTCTCCAGTCGCTAGACGTTTTTGAATGTTGCGTTTTTCTTCTGCACTGCGGAAACGATTTAATAAACCGACATTCACAGGATAGGGTGAAAATCGTTCTTTAATAGTGTGATAATGTTGTTGAGTTAAAATTGTGGTTGGGGCTAAAAGTGCCACTTGTTTACCAGCAGTAACAGCTTTAAAAATCGCTCTAATTGCTACTTCTGTTTTCCCAAAACCCACATCACCACAAACCAAGCGATCCATTGGTCTTTCACTTTCCATATCCCGCTTGACATCTTGCACAGCTTTGAGTTGATCTGTGGTAGGTTGATAAGGGAAAGAATCTTCCATTTCTGCTTGCCAAGGCATATCTTGGGGATAAGAGAAACCTTGTTGTTGAGAACGGGCAGCATATAATTTTAGCAAATCTACCGCTAATTTTTTAATAGATTTTCTAACTTTGTTTTTAGTATTTTCCCAAGCTTTACCCGTCATTTTATGGAGTGCGGGGGGGTTATCAGCATTAGTTCTAAATCGAGATAAAGAACCAACTTGATCCGCCGCAACTCTTAACACACCATCAGCATATTGAACAACTATATAATCACGGGTTTCATTATTAATTGTCAAACTTTCTAACTTGACAAATTTACCAATGCCGTGACTACGATGAACAACAAAATCACCTGGTCTTAATTTATTCGGATCAACTTGTTTAGATTTAGCTTGACGACGTTTACGAACATAACCAAAATTAGCTAAAGAATGTTGTCCGTAAAATTCGCGGTCTGTGACAATGACGATGCGGTAAGAAGGTAAAATAAAACCTTCTAATTCTGCTAAACCCGAATATTTCAGGGCGACTGGTGTATAATTGATGTGCAATTTATCAATTGCTTGATAATCACGAGGATTAGGGATAAACTGGGCAGGACAATCATGTTCTTGTAAGAGAGAAACAGAACGGGAAGGTTGAGCAGAAATGATCCAAACTGCAAATTTTCTTTCTCTTTCTTGTCTGAGGGTTTCTGCTAATTTAGCAAATTGATGAGGTGTAACAGGTAAAGGTCTACTCGCTAAATTAGTACCGCTATTTTCTTCCGCTAATTCTGATAAATACAACTTGTGAAAACTGCCAATTTCTGTTAAACACTCATCAAAAGTAAAATGTATTTTTGGTATTTTAGCTGATAGCTGTTCACTGATTACTGACCACTGAATATCAGCATTTTCTACCCAGCGATCGCTATGGGCGTGACATTGTTCTACCTCATCAATAGCAACCAGGGTATTTTCAGATAAATAATCTAAAATTGAAGCCGGTTTATTAAAAGCTAAACCTAAAAATCTTCTACTTCCTTCTAATGATTGTAATTCCGATTCCTGTAGAGAAGTTTCATGAAACGTCTCTACAATAGTTGTAAAATTGGGATGATTTTTTAATGCTGCTAAAACAATAGGTGCAAAGCTAGTAGGAGTAAGAGAAATTTGATTAACTTTATCTAAAGCAGAACGTTGGGTAGAGGGGTCAAATTCCCGAATTTTTTCAATTTCATCCCCAAACCATTCTAAACGGACTGGTAACTCAGAAGATACGGGAAAAACATCAACAATATCCCCTCGTCTACTCCATTGACCTTCAGTTTCTACTAAAGAAACCCGTTCATAACCCAAAGCGGTAATTTTTTCGCTGAACTCATCTAAATCATATTCCATCCCCTTTTGTAAAGAGAGACAAAAAGATTTAAATACCTCTGGGGGTGGAAGGTGTGGTTGTAGTGCGCCTATAGTAGCAACAATAGCTGTATTTTTATTCGGAATGCCACTACTAATCAAATCTGCCAAAACCTGCATTTGACCCCAGCTTAACTCAGTTTCTGGGTCAAAAGGTTCATAGGGAGAAGCTTCCGAAGTGGGGTAAAAATGTACAGTATTCCATCCCATAGCTTCCATTTGGGCATAAACCCGCCCAGCTTCTTCCAGAGTGGCACAGATTACACATAAATCTCTACCCTCATGATGAGCCAAAGCGGAAGTAACTAAACCCTTGGGTAAGCGGGAAATACCATTTAAATGCAGTTCTTGATTTTTTTTCAGTTTGGTGTTGAGTTCTGCGGTCAAAGGCAATCGCGCCAAGGCACGCACAATAGAAGAAAAAGCCATAAGTGTTACTAGAGTGAGAAGTCTGGAAAAATGGGAAAATTTAGATTGTAGTTAGATATAGCAGGTGACAGGGAACAGGTGACAGGTGACAGTGTAAACAGTCTTTTAGTATCTATGTTTAGCATTGATCAATATCCTTCATCCTTTGTTCTTGCCATATCCACTATTTTATAAAGTCAGTGGTTAAAGGTAACAGACTGTAGAGTGTGGAAAAAAATAATTCTTATTCCTAACTCCTTTCTACTGTCACCTGTCACCTGTCACCTGTCACCTCTTTCTCCCGACTCCCAAATAAAATGTCCTCAATCTCTGTTGAAATTTTAATCATTTTGGCGCTAATTCTTGCCAACGGTGTGTTTTCCATGTCTGAAATGGCCATAGTTTCCGCCCGTAAGGTCAGATTACAGCAACTAGCCAATCAAGGAAACCTCAACGCCCAAGCTGCACTGCAACTGGCAGAGTCTCCTAATCATTTTTTATCTCTTGTACAAGTAGGGATTACACTGATTAATATTCTCAATGGTGTGTTCGGTGGTGCTACCATTGCCCAAAGGCTAGAGAGATATGTTCAGTTAGTTCCTTTTTTGGCAGATTATAGCCAACCTATTGCTTTTGGAGTGGTGGTTTTAGTCATCACCTATTTATCATTGATTGTGGGTGAACTTGTACCCAAGCGGTTAGCATTAAACAACCCAGAAAAAATAGCCTCATCTGTAGCCCTTCCCATGCGAACTTTAGCGGCGTTAGCTTCTCCTGTGGTTTATCTTTTAAGTTTATCCACAGAAACAGTATTGCGACTTTTGGGAATTACACCTTCCCAAGAACCGCAAGTTACAGAAGAAGAAATCAAGATTTTAATAGAACAGGGAACAGAAGCGGGGACTTTTGAGGAAGCAGAACAGGATATGGTAGAAAGGGTTTTTCGTTTAGGCGATCGCCCTGTAAGTTCTCTAATGACACCCCGCCCTGATATTGTTTGGTTAGACTTGGACGACTCCCCAGAAGAAAACCGTCAGAAAATGTCTACCAGTGGTTATTCTCGTTATCCGGTATGTCAAGAGGGACTTGATCATGTTTTAGGTGTTATTCCTGTGACTGATTTATTAGCCAGGAGTTTACGCCATGAACCTTTTGATTTAACAATAGGATTACGTCAACCCATATTTGTCCCCGAAAGTACCAAGGGTTTAAAAGTTTTAGAGTTATTTAAACAAACCGCCACTCATATTGCTTTAGTAGTTGATGAATATGGAGTTATTCAAGGATTAGTAACGCTCAATGATATTATGAGTGAAATTGTCGGTGATGTTCCTGCACGACCTGGACAGGAAGAACCTCAAGCAGTACAAAGAGAAGATGGTTCTTGGTTGGTGGATGGAATGTTACCAATAGAAGAATTTTTTGAACTTTTTGGTTTAGAAGAAATTAATATTGAAGAGATAGGAAGTTTTCAAACTTTAGGCGGTTTAGTTATTACTCATTTAGGGCGTATTCCCTCAGCAGCAGATCATTTTGAATGGGAAGGTATGAGGATTGAAGTGATGGATATGGATGGAAATCGAGTTGATAAAGTTTTGGTGATTCCTAAGAATGGTAATGGTTGATTGGTGATTGGTGATTGGTGATTAACCACGTCATTAATTTTAGCCTTTCAAATAGGGAATACTAACTGTAAATGTTGTTCCTTCACCCTGTCGACTATCTACACTAATTTTACCTTGGTGCAAGTCCAAACATTTTTTCACTATGGATAGTCCTAAACCTGTACCAGAAATATTACCGACGTTAGAACCCCGAAAAAAAGGTGCAAATAATTTTACTTTATCTGCTTCAAGAATGCCAATACCATGATCAGTAATTGTAAAGACCAGTTGCTCATTTTCTCTAGTCAAAGTAAACTTTACTAAATTATTTTCAGGAGAGTATTTAATAGCATTAGTGAGAAGATTAGTGAGAATTTGCTGTAATAGTTTCTGATCAAACTGCACAATTAAAGAACCATCTGCCATTTGTTCATCTAAATTATAGGATAAATCAATTATATGTTTAGTAGTAGTTATTTCTGTTTCCTCTTTGAGACGATGACAAAAAGCAATGATATCTGATGCTTGTGGTTTAAATTCCATCTTTTCCGCTTCGACACGGTTGATCATCAGGACATCATCCAGCAGTTGAGTCATGCGTTTGATAGTTTCTTGGATAGTATTGAGATGTTTATATTTTTTTTCGGCATTCAGGCGATCGCCAAAAGTTTGTAAAATGCCTGTAGATGAGGAAATAATGGCTAAAGGTGTACGAATTTCATGGGATGCCATTGCAATAAAGCGCGATCGCATTTCGCTGACTGCCTTCTCTTTTTCTAAAGTTTCCAAAATCTCCTGTTCAGCTTTTTTCAGTTGAGATATATCACGGATAATAGATGCTAAAGCTGTAGCTTCTCCCGTTTGCTGATCCTTAATTAAGAAAAAAGAACTTATGGTATAAATTTCTTCTCTAGTTTTACCATTGACAAGTGTTAATTCTCCTTCCCAATATCCAGATTTTAAGACAGTAGGAAAAATATTTGATGGGAATAAATATCTATCATCTTGACAGAAATAATCCCAAATATTACCTTCTATTAAAGCATTTTCTGTATTTAAACCAATCATTTGCATCCCAGCATCATTAATGAAAACCATCTCCCCATTCAGATTATTAATACTAATAAATTCAGAACTTTTTTCAACTATTAATGCTAGTTTTTTTTGTTCAGATTGCAGCTTATTACGTTCTGTTTTTATTAAATTGATATTATCAGCCAATGCTAACCCTACAAAAGAGGCTAAACCGATTAACCCTAAACGATGCAAGTCTTCAGTCAATATATTGGCAGGTAACAAAGCAAAGGCTTTTAAACACCAGATACTTGTATTTAATAAAATACAGCCCCACTCTAAAATTGCGAATCTAGCTGGCATGAATCCTTTATGCCATGTGTATAAACAAGCATAATTCACCAATCCACAAACAATTATTACCAGAAGTAGACCAGCAATTATAGTCTTACTAAAAGGTAAAAAACAAGCAATTAAAGTATATCCCACACAAATCCAGCGTACCCAGTTCATCAGTGTGTAGAGTTGACGACTGTAAAGACGCACTGGTAAAAATGAAATATAGAAACTGGAAGCACTTGCTAAAGCAATGCCCGCAGATATTAACATAATACTAATATTCCATTCAGGAAATTTTGGCCATAAATACTCAAAGGCTAAACCATCTCTGATAAAATAATTGGCAGTCAAAGCGATTAGGGAAACAACATGATATCTATAAATTATATCTTTTAACAATAAGACAAGCAGTAAATTGATACCGATAATAATCAATAAAATCCCATAAAATCCACCTATTAAGAATTGCTGAGTTAAATTATTTTGATAGTATGTAACAGGTTGCCAAAGAATCACATTCATAGCAATAGTTCCCTGACTGGTAAACCGCAAGTAAATAGTTTTTTCTTCTTTCTTTTCTTCACCCATTGCTAAGGGGAGAACAAACACAAGATTACTATCACGCAGTTCACGTCCAGAAAAAGGAAGTTTCCGGCCAATTTGTTTTTTAATCCAAGAATTTCCTTGAGGAATATATAACTCTACCTGATCTATATTGTTAGGTCCACCTTGCAGATACCATTCTGAGGTAATATTGCTTTCGTTGCGTAATTTTACTCTAGCCCAAGTTGCAGCACGAGAAAAACCCATATTAGGAATATCAGATTGACTGGGGGTAAATTTTTGTTGCGGTTGGGTGACATCTGCAATAGTTAATTTTTGGCTGGGATCTACTAAAATTTCTAAATATTTTCCCAGTTGATATTTTCCCTGTTCGTCATTTAAGACTACAGTATTTGTCAAGGAGGAGTTGGTAGCTTTTACAGGTAAGTAAATTTCCCATACCAGTAAGTAGCCAAGCAATAATATTAACAGGCATGATATACTTATACAATACCTCAGTAGTTTAGGTAATTTAAATATTTTACGCATTTTTATTGACAAAAATAAAATATTGTTATTATCGGCTTTCCGCAATTCAAAATGTAATACAGTAATACTTCAATTATTTTTACAAAAAATATTGACATAATTCAGTATTTAAACGTATAAACTACAGACCTTTGGCGATAGCGAAGCGCTGCTGCAAGCAGTTCGCTATTCAACGACCATTAACCCCAATTGTTGTAGTCTTTGTATGTTACAAAACGAAGTGCGGAATGTGGGTTATTTTATCAAATAAACAATTATCTCTGTTAATCTAATTAACTTTCTTCATAAATAAAATTACTGGATCGGGAATTTCTTGATCCCTAAATACAAAGTTGTGAGCATCTACAATTTGATATTGTTCAGAATTAAATTCACCGTTAACAGTAATGACTAAAGCTTCAATTAATGCTTTTGCTTTCAACAACATTTCTTCTAGTTCTGCTTGAGAGTTTGACAAAGCTACAATACCCCCTCCTACACCTATAGAAGTTTTTTCAGATGTTAAAATTGCAGTACGAATGACTATATTTAAATCTGCTGCACCATTACAACTTAAAAAACCAATTGCACCAGAATAAATACCTCTTGCTTTGGGTTCTAATTTATCTATAATTTCCATAGTTCTAATTTTTGGCGCACCTGTCATTGAACCACCAGGAAAAGCATTTTTAATACAGTCAATAGCATCCATTTCTGGACGTAATAAACCCCTAATTGTAGTTACTAATTGATGTACTGTACTATAGGTTTCTACATCCATTAATTTGGGAACATGAACACTAGCAACTTGACAAACTCTCCCTAAGTCATTACGCAATAAATCGACTATCATTAAATTTTCAGAACGATCTTTTTCACTATTACGTAAACTTGCTTTTAAAAGTTCATCCTCTTGGGGTGTTTTTCCCCTGGTTAATGTTCCTTTGATGGGTTTTGTTTCTACCCAACCTTGAGAGTCTATACTTAAAAATCTTTCTGGTGAAGAACAAGCAATACTGAAATTTTTATTATAGTTTCCCAACTTCAAAAAAGCTGAATAAGGTGCAGGGTTAATTTTCCGTAATGTGCGATAAAATTCTAAAGGTTCAGGTGTTACTTCTGTAGATAATTTATTCGTTAAACAAACTTGATAAGTTTCACCTTCATAAATTTCTTTTAATGATGTTTGAATATCGTCAAGATAGTTTTTTTCGATCTGTTGTAAATGAAATTTAATGGTTTTGTTTTTTTGCTGTGCAGGTTTAATGATTGGTTTTAATAATGACAAACTTTGTAATTTTAATTCTGTCTCTAAAAACCATGATTTTGCAGTTTCTTCTTCTGTGCTTAAACAGACTAAATAAATAACTTGTTCCTGATGATCAAAAGCAATGATTCTATCTGCTAAAATAAACACAGCATCAGGTAAATTAGACTTATGTCCTAAATTTCCTCCACATTCTGCTTTTAATTCATATCCAAAATAACCCACAAAACCGCAGTTAAAATTAAAGGGTAATTCTTCATTTACAAAATGTCTATTTTTAATTTCTCGTTGTAAATAATCAAAGATACTTTCTTGATAAGTTGTTATTTTATCACCTTGAGTAATTTTAATTTCTTTATTTTCTGTCCAGTATTCAACTAATAAACTATGAATACCACTATTATCTCCCATAAAGGAAAAGCGAGATAACCCAGGTTCATATCTACTACTATCTAACCAAAAGCTATTTACCTTGTCACCAAAAAGCTGTGTAAATACCTGTTCTGCATCAGGATATATATCTAATTTTTTACTATAAACTTGATATTGTTTCTGTTGCTGATTTTGATTTTTTTTGGGTAAAAATATATTTCTCTTATCTATGTTTTCGGGAATTTGAGAATTATAGAATTTGGCAGTTATATTTCTAAAGTTTTTAAAAATCTCTTTTCCGTATTCAGTACAAATTGATTCAGGATGAAATTGTACACCCCAAAAAGGTAAATGTCGATGACGCAAACCCATGACTACACCTTCTGGAGTCCAAGCAATTTTTTCTAAACATTCGGGTATGTCATCCGCAACAACTAAGGAATTATAAC
Source organism: Sphaerospermopsis torques-reginae ITEP-024 (assembly GCF_019598945.1). NCBI lineage: Bacteria > Bacillati > Cyanobacteriota > Cyanophyceae > Nostocales > Aphanizomenonaceae > Sphaerospermopsis > Sphaerospermopsis torques-reginae. The sequence continues at coordinate 2,674,197 of NZ_CP080598.1, forward strand.
AAACAGCTAAAAATGAAGGTGGTAAACCTTGAAATAATTCACAATTATTGTGATAAACTTCACTCAATCTACCATGTTTAATTTCTGGTGCATGAATAATTTTACCACCATAAAAATAACCTAAACCTTGATGTCCTAAACAGACACCCAAAACAGGAATTTTGAGACTTTTTAAAACTTGACCACAAATACCAAAATCTTCTATTTTTTCTGGTCTACCGGGACCTGGAGAAATGACCACATTATCAAAATTAATCTTGGTCAAATTTTCCCAGTCAACTTCATCATTACGGATGACAATAGGATTTTCTCCATTTACCTCCGCAATGAATTGATATAAATTAAAGGTGTAAGAATCATAATTATCAATGATTAATGTTTTCACGAATAGGTGACAGGTGACAGTAATAAGGGAATGGTGATAACTCAACTAACTTTGAGATAATCTTTTTACATCTTTACCCTTTAACATTGCATTTGCTTTAGCTAACATTTGGGGGATTTTCTCAGCATGAGGACTATTAATTAAACATCCTCTCAAATCTAATTCATCTAATTTATCTGCTTGATTACCAGGAAACCAGTGATTACCATTACCTAATAGATTATAACGCATTTTTCCATACTCCACCATATCATAAGCTAAAGCTAAATTCAACAACCATAACACAAATTTAATATTAATTTGTCCTGGTGTTTCTTCCCAACTTGGTAAATTTTGATCCCAAGATTTTACCCAATCTTCCCCTAAAACATCTATAGCAGCATTTTCTAACCTGGTGATAATTGGAGGTAAGATTTCATCAGCTTTGTCTAATAATTCTAAGGTTTTTAAATGTTCATCAAAATCACTGGGTTTTGCAGCACCAATACTTAATGTATTTACTTGGGGATGACTTAAACAAAACAAATCATTAAACACCATTGGACTTAATGGTTGACAAAGATTAACCAACTTTTCAGAAGGTTGATATAACAAACCTCCTTTATTAGAAGGACTGATAATAAACACCCCCATATCTAACTTATTAGCAGCTTCAATCGCTGACCAATTCCATTGATTTATATAATACCAATGCAGGTTAATATAATCAAATTGATTGGTATTAATTGCCTGTAAAATTATATCTAAAGGTGCATGAGTTGAAAAACCGATAAATCTGACTTTTCCTTCTTTTTGTAGTTCCTTAGCAACTTCTAAACAACCACCATCACCAAGACTATAATTTAAAAATTCAGCATTATTAATACCATGTAAACCTAATAAATCAACATAGTCTAAATTGAGATATGATAAAGATGTTTCAAATGTTTTTCTAAATTCTTTTCCATCTGCAAATGGAGGAACTTTTGTTTGAATAATCAACTTTTCTCGTGCCAATTTAGGCAATATTTGACCTAACTGCATTTCCGAAGTACCATAAAATCGTGCAGTTTCAATATGATTAATACCCAACTCAACAGCACGACGAATAATAGCTTCTAAATTATCCTGATTATCTGAAGGAATTTCCTCTAGTTTAACATCTTGCCATTTAAATTGATAGCGCATTCCTCCACAGGAAAACACCGGCATTTGTAAATTTGTACGTCCAAATCTTCTGTATAACATCGCGTAATTTTAGATTTTAGATGACGATAGTATAAGTTGAAAACAGCAATATCTTTGCGCCTTTGCGTCTACCCTGCGGGATCTCCTAACGGAGATTGCGTGAGCTTTTCTCATAGGTGGGAAAAACCCACCCTTTTCATTTTAGCTACATTTGACGAACAACAGGTTGACCATCAATAACTTCACCAATTAAAACCTGACTGACACAGTTAACAAAGATGCCATTTTCCAAAACACCGGGAATATTATTCAGTGTTGTTTCCAAAGTTACAGGATCATCAATACTATCAAATCTGACATCTACCACCATGTTACCTTGGTCAGTGATGACTGGACCTGCTTTTTTCACACCCATACGTAATTCTGGCTGACCACCGAGTTTTTTGATAGCATTAATTACAGGAGTGATAGCCATCGGAATTACTTCCACGGGTACTGCAAAAACAGAACCCAAACGGTCAACCAACTTACCGCTATCAACCACCACAATAAATTCTTTTGCTAAATAATCTACCACTTTTTCGCGGGTATGAGCAGCACCACCACCTTTAATCAAGTTTTTATGGGGGTCAACTTCATCAGCACCATCAATAGCGATATCAATATGATCAATAGCGTCTAAAGTGGTGAGAGGAACACCGTACTGTTTTGCTAACACTTCCGACTGAAAAGAAGTAGGGATACCGACAATATCTTTGAGTTCACCAGACTTGAGGCGATCGCCCAAAAACTGTATAGTATAAGCTGTAGTTGAACCCGTACCCAACCCAACAATAGAACCTGATTTTACTAGGTTCGCTGCTGCTTTACCAACTTCTTGCTTCATTAACTTTACGGGATCTGCTGATACGGACATTCTCAACTCCTGAAAATTTCACAACATGAAAAATACTCTCATAGCCGAATATACTACAAAATTGGTGATTGGTAATGGGTAATGGGTAATTGGTAATTGGTGATGGGTAATTGGCTAAATAAATAATATATAATTTTCAATTACATTAATTATAGATTTCTCGGAAAATCAGAAACATTAAAAAACAGTAACCGTCAATATCCAAGAACGAAGTTGAAAATAAACAATTACAATAATCTGGGATATGAATAAATTAGCAATTTTGACCTTGGGGACATTAAATTTATTAACCTTTGTTCCTACTTTGCCAATAATAGCGCAGGAAGTCAACACAGCCAAGCCATCTATTGAAAATAATGTTGAAAATCCTGTTAAAAATCCTGTTAAAAATCCTGTTGAAAATACAGATAACGGCGATTTAGATTATATCCAAAAAGTTGTAGAATCCAAATTAATGGATAACTTGCCCGATGGAAAATTTTATCCAGAAAAATTAATCAGTAGAGCAGAATTAGCAGCAATTTTAGTCAAAGCATTTTATTTAGATAAACGCCAAGCAGCGAAACAAGAAAAATCCATAAATGTACCAGATGTTCCGAAATATCATTGGGCATATCAAGATATTCAAACAGTGCTGAAAACTGATATTATGAAAGGATATAGGGGGAATATGTTTTTCCCAAACCAAAAAGTCACTAGGGCAGAAGGGTTAGCAATTTTTGCCCAAGCTTATGGAGTATTTCAATTTCCCGATAAAACTGTGAACGAGATTTTATCAAAATACCCTGATCAAAATTCTATACCGACATGGGCGAGAAAGGCGATCGCCACAGTCATAGCAGAAGGTTTTATCAACACAGACCCTAACGGAAATATTAACCCATTAAGTCCTATGACTCGCGGTGACATGGCCTACTTGTTAAGTAGATATTTGCAACGCCAGCAAAAACAGGCAGAAACACCTATAGTTCCCACTATTCTGCAATTTTAACGGAGAGGTGGGGTAGTAGGGGAAGTAGGGGAAGTAGGGGAAGTGGGGGAAGTGGGGGAGGCTCACAAGGGTAGGTATTTTACATTGTCGTGAGGGCAAGACTTGGAGGACAAGGAAGGACAGTGGACAAGGGCGGAAATCCGTACAAATAATGTACAATTGGTAACAAAAAGCGCCGCTCAACAGACCATTTTTTGTATAAAATCTTCCTTGTCTACGTTCCCTCCTTGTCTTCCTTGTCCTGCCTTAACAGATAATATTAAAAACCTACCCCTGTGAGGGTGGGGAGATGGGGTTAACAAGATATTACTTCTTGCCTCTTGCCTTTTGCCTTTCCCTATTCCCTATTCCCTATTCCCTATTCCCTATTCCCTTCCAAAGTTATAGTAATAAAACATTGGTAACAGTGAGATTTTTATAGTCCCGGAAGTGGGAAAATCAATTAATGCCAAAAAGTAGAGTTAGAGAGGAAAACCTTATAATATGCACCTGAGTGAAATTACCCATCCTAACCAGTTGCACGGTTTGTCTATTCGGCAGTTACAGCAAATAGCCAAACAAATTAGAGACAAACACTTACAAACCGTAGCAGCAAGTGGGGGACATTTGGGTCCAGGTTTGGGAGTTGTAGAATTAACCTTGGGACTTTACCAGACATTAGACTTAGATCGGGATAAAGTAATTTGGGATGTAGGACACCAAGCTTATCCCCATAAACTAATTACCGGACGATACAACGACTTCCACACCCTTAGACAAAAAGACGGAGTAGCGGGATATCTCAAACGTTGTGAAAACCAATTTGACCATTTTGGCGCAGGACACGCTTCTACAAGTATTTCTGCCGCTTTGGGTATGGCCTTAGCCCGTGACTTAAAAGGGGAAAAATTTAAAACAGTAGCTGTCATTGGTGATGGTGCTTTAACCGGCGGTATGGCATTAGAAGCTATTAACCACGCAGGCCACCTCCCTAAAACTAACCTGTTGGTGGTTCTCAACGACAACGAGATGTCCATTTCTCCCAACGTCGGCGCTATTCCCCGCTACTTAAATAAAATGCGTCTTAGCCCCCCGATGCAATTTCTCACTGATAACATTGAGGAACAATTTAAAAATATTCCCTTTGTTGGTGATGAACTAGAACGCATTACCGAAGGGATGAAACGGTTAGCTGTTTCCAAAGTTGGCGCAGTTTTTGAAGAACTAGGTTTTACCTACATGGGTCCAGTGGATGGCCATAACTTAGAAGAACTTATTGCCACCTTCCAACAAGCACATCAAATAACTGGTCCAGTGCTGGTTCACGTAGCCACCGTCAAGGGTAAAGGCTATGAAATGGCAGAAAAAGACCAAGTAGGCTATCATGCCCAGAACCCCTTTAATTTAGCCACTGGTAAAGCTATTCCTTCCAGTAAACCTAAACCACCTGCTTACGCCAAAGTCTTTTCTCACACTTTGGTGAAATTAGCAGAACAAAACCCGAAAATTGTCGGTATTACGGCCGCCATGGCCACAGGTACAGGTTTAGATAAATTACAAGCTAAATTACCTAATCAATATATAGATGTGGGTATTGCTGAACAACACGCCGTTACCTTAGCTGCGGGTTTAGCTTGTGAAGGTATGCGTCCGGTAGCTGCTATTTATTCCACCTTCTTACAACGTGCCTATGATCAAATTATCCATGATGTCTGCATTCAAAACTTGCCTGTCTTCTTCTGTTTAGATCGGGCAGGAATTGTAGGTGCTGACGGTCCAACTCACCAAGGGATGTATGATATAGCTTATCTGCGTTGTATTCCCAACATGGTGTTAATGGCACCCAAGGACGAAGCAGAATTACAACGGATGACAGTCACAGGTATTGAATATACCGATGGACCCATTGCCATGCGTTTCCCCCGTGGTAATGGTCATGGTGTTCCCTTGATGGAAGAAGGTTGGGAACCTTTGGAAATTGGTAAAGGGGAAATTTTGCGTCAAGGCGATGATGTGTTAATTGTCGGCTATGGTACGATGGTTTACCCTGGAATGCAAGCAGCAGAAATTCTCAGCGAACATGGAATTGAAGCGACTGTGATTAATGCCCGATTTGTGAAACCTTTGGATACAGATTTAATTGTACCTTTGGCAAAACAAATTGGCCAAGTTGTCACCTTAGAAGAAGGTTGTTTAATGGGTGGTTTTGGTTCTGCGGTAGCGGAAGCTTTACTGGATGCGGATGTTGTTGTACCAGTTAAAAGAATTGGTGTTCCTGATGAGTTGGTAGATCATGCCACACCTGATGAATCTAAGACTACTTTAGGTTTAACCAGTCAGCAAATTGCAGAAAATATTTTGCAAGCTTTCTTTAAGAAAGAACTAGCTGCTGTTAAGTAGTTTTCTTTTTTTCGTTCCCATACTTTAGTATGGGAATGGTAATTTTCTGTTACCGCAAGCTCACTGACCACCTGTAACCCTTGATATATATGGGTTTTACATTTATTCAGCAAACCCTACATATTTTATTTTTAGACTTGACAAGCTGCTCATAATTTTGTACACTTATGTTATGAGTGGGAATCTGTGGGCGCAATATATATAGGGTTTTTAACAGCTTGGGTTGGGAACGCAGATGAACGCAGATAGACGCAGATTTTCAGAGTGAATATTTACAACTCGAAATTGTCAAATCTCTCTAAAACCTCTTTCCTTTGTGTTCTTTGCGTTCTTTGCGGTTCATTCTTCTATGACTTGTGCGTAACCAACCATCATCAAATAACATCCTGTAAATCCTAAAATCCTGGAAATCCTGATTCAGACAAGATGCTATCATCAAGTAATATATTTAGGGTTTGCTGAAAAAGTCTTTCCGTTGAGGCAGGGAACAGTTTCAGCTATCTGTCATCCCCAAATTTTTGGATTTCTTAGCCCCAAAATGCACAGTTTTTCAGGTCTAACCTTCAAAAATCTTGCACTTTGTTTCCTCTTGTTCAGCCCCAAACCTTTGATTTATCTGGGTTTTGCATTTATTCAGCAACCCCTAATTATTGATTAATATATCTCGAATAAAGAGGAGATCCTGATTCTGATAATCTGCGTTTATCCGCGTTTATCTGCGTTTTTATCCTGTAAATCCTAAAATCCTGGAAATCCTGATTCAGAAAATACTACTCCCTTGGATTATTCTAAAACCTATCATAACATAACCGTCTCAGAAGTCAAGACCCTTGATATTACGTTAGTCATTCGCAAGCATTCTCAATAATTTTCGGGGTAAAAAAGGGTGTTAAAACTTTTTTGAGAAAATTGAGTTAAGAATTGTTAAGGTAACTCACGGGATCTCCTGACGGAGATTGCGTGAGGAAATAGATAAATTTTGTCTGAATCAGGATAACCAGGATTAAAGGATGTACAGGATGAAAATAGAAAATCTCTCTAAAACCTCTTTCCTTTGTGTCCTTTGCGTCCTTCGTGGTTCATTCCTTCATATCTTGTGCGTAACCAACCATCATTAAATAACATCCCCAAAATCCCTATCCCCCCATCTTCTATTCTTCCACTCGATATCCTAACTCTGCTAACCTCACCCGTGAATGTCGCCATTTTGGTTGCACTTTCACAAATAATTCCAAATAAACCTTACCCGCAATTAGCTTTTGTATCTGTTGACGTGCCGCACTACCAATAGATTTTAACATTGTCCCACCTTTACCAATTAAAATTCCTTTTTGGGAATCTCTTTCTACGTGAATAGTTGCCATAACACGGGTAATAGTTGGCGTTTCTTCTACTAAGTCAATAGCGATCGCCACTGAATGAGGAACTTCTTCACGAGTCAACAATAAAATCTGTTCCCTGATTAATTCCCCCATAATAAATCTTTCTGGTTGATCTGTCACTAAATCCGGTGGATAATAAAAAGGTCCAGGTTCTAAATGTGCAATTAATAAATCTTGCAGTTCTAGTAAACCCTCACCATTCACCGCTGAAAATTTGACAATTTGCCATTCATTTTCTCGCGCTAATTCAATATAACTATTATCTATTTTTTCCGCATCTGCTGGTTGTTGATCTATTTTATTAATACCTAAAATTACCGGGATTTCACTCCGACTTAATAACTCAGCAATAAAGCGATCGCCTCCACCACAAGCAACTGTTCCATCAACAACAAACAATACCACATCTACCGATTCAATGGCTATTTTGGCATTTTGTACCAACACTTCCCCCAGTTGATGATGAGGTTTATGAATCCCTGGAGTATCCACAAAAATTAACTGCGCTTTCTCAGTTGTTAAAATCCCCCTTAACCGATTTCTGGTAGTTTGTGCTATCGGTGATGTTATCGCTATTTTTTGTCCTATTAATTGATTCATCAAAGTAGATTTACCGACATTAGGACGACCAATAATACCGATAAAACCAGATTTAAAATTAGCAGGTGCTTGAGGAATGGCAAATTCTTCAGCAACTGTAAAACTATAATTATCAATATTACTCACTTTTAATTACACCTTGATATTTTCAAATTAGAATAGTTTGGTTTTTTACCGAAAATACAACAGACATAAAATCACCCTGGTATGTGCGAGTATGTCCTTATTCTTAGTTTAATCTATTACTGAATCTATTTTAATTTCCTCGTCAAAAAAAATCTAGCAATGATAAAAAATGATAAAAATTTATAAAAATTGTAAAAGTACAAGTAAGTAGAACGGCGCGAAAAAACAGAAGTATGTAACAAAAAGTAAAGTTGCCCAAAAGCTTATTACCTCCTGCCTTCTGCCTCCTGCCTCCTGCCTTGTCATAACGACAATTTTTAACGCCCACCTACTTATTATGACTGCTAACTCCTAGATTCTGACGATTGCTTCTTCAAGCACTCCCAGGACAAACTCACCTTGATTTACAGACTGATTTGTTGATATATCATAAACTAATCCATCTGCTTCAGCGTTAATATCAATTATAATCGGTAATCTACCTTCTTTATTAAAACTGATAATTTGATACAGTTTATCTCCCGCTTTGACCGCACTACCTAATTCGACTCTCAATAGAATCATACCACTTGAGCGCGTTGATTTGTTCCCATTGGATTACAAACAGGAACTAACCAAATTTCTCCAAATAAATCACTTTGATTGAGTGATGATAAAAATTCAATTAATTGATAAATAACTGCATTACCAGCTATTTCTGCTCCATGTAAATTAGATTGAATATAAACCTTTTTTCCAGGATGATCTCCGATAAATTTGTAAACTTGAAGTGATAGAATATCACCCGAAGCCATTTGACGTAAAGGAATAGTTTCAATCACAGGCAACATAATCAAATTCCTACTTGATAATACAAAAACTGCTTAAAAAACAGGGAATAGCTAACAGGTGACAGGTGACAGGTAACAGGTGACAGTAAAAAACCAAGAGTTTATTCTTCCCAATCACCAATTACCAATTACCAATTTACGTTCCTCCTAAACTTCGCAATCTTGCATCTAAATGAGTTCGATCTGCTAAAGTTAACAACATCGGACCATGTTCTGTAAATTCCACAACACTGACAGAACCAACAGGACATCCCCAACGATAACGAAAACGCCCGACATCAATACCCAACAAACTACACAGAATAATTCTAATTGTTGCTTTATGAGTCACAACTAAAACATTACCACTTTTATGAAGCTGTTTAATTTCTTCAATCACCTGCATAGCGCGAGAAGCAATTGTTACAGCTAATTCTCCTCCATTGGGTGCATACCAAGCCGGATCAGCAGACCAGCGCAAATAATCATCATGATATTCCTGACTGATCACTTCTGGGGTTTTTCCTTCCCATTTACCATAGTTAATTTCCCTTAAACCATCTCTCAGTTCTGGTTGTATTCCTAACACTGTACATAGAGGTTTTGCAGTCTCCATAGTGCGACGCATGGGACTAGAAAAAATCGCCTCCCAAGGAGTAGAACTATAACCAGCAGCAAAAGCATGAGCCATTTCCACACCTTCAGGAGTCAATTCTGAATCTATCGAACCACAAAAGGCATGATTGCGACTACATTCTGTTTCACCGTGACGCAGTAGGTAAAGAGTTAAGCTCATAACAATTTTAGATTTTAGATTTTAGATTTTGAGGTATGGCTATATTAGAGAAAGTGCGTTATAAAACTCAACAATAACAATGACCACCACCTTAGTAAATCCCTATTTAGATGGGAATTTTGCCCCAGTTAGTCAAGAAATTACCGCAGACACCCTCAAAGTCATTGGTGAACTACCCTCCGACCTTTCCGGGATGTTTGTTCGTAATGGACCAAACCCCCAACATTCACCCATAGGACAATATCACTGGTTTGATGGTGATGGAATGTTGCACGGTGTAGAAATTACCAATGGTAAAGCTATTTATCGTAACCGTTATGTGCGTACCAGAGGTTGGAACATTGAAAACCAAGTAGGTAAAGCTGTTTGGAGTGGACTTTTAGAACCACCGCAAATGGACAACCCTTATGGACCAGGGAAAAACACCGCTAATACTGCTTTAGTTTGGCACGCTGGACAATTTTTAGCACTGTGGGAAGGAGGATCACCCCATAATATCCAACTTCCTGAATTACAAACCATTGGTGAATATACTTACAATAATAAACTAACTTCCCCTTTTACCGCCCATCCCAAAGTAGATCCAGTTACCGGGGAAATGATGTTCTTTGGTTATTCTTTTGCACCCCCATACTTACAATATGGCGTAGTTTCCGCACAAGGGGAAATATTGCGTACAGTACCCATTGAACTACCAATAGGGGTAATGATGCACGATTTCGCCATTACTGAAAATTATACCATTTTCATGGATTTACCCCTGACATTCAGTGTAGAACGGATGCAGAGGGGAGAACCAATGATGATGTTTGAGAGCGATCGCCCCAGTCGTTTTGGCATTTTACCCCGTCACGGAGACAACAGCAATATCCGCTGGTTTGAGGGTCCTTCCTGTTACGTTTTCCACACCCTCAACGCCTATGAAACAGAAGACGAAATCATCCTTATTGCTTGTCGCATGAGTTCCACCACCGTATTAGAAACCGATATATCAACAAATGATCCCACCGCAAATATACCCCTCTTACATCGTTGGCGTTTTAACCTCAAAACAGGTACAGTCACAGAAGAAATGTTAGACGACGTACCCGCAGAATTTCCCCGTCTTAACGAAAACCTGCTAGGGAGAAAAACCCAATACGGTTATGCTGGGAAAATGGCTAATAGTCCTATGCCTTTATTTGATGGTGTAATTAAGTATAATTTCCCAGATGGCAAAACCCAAACCCATGAATTTGGAGAAGGGCGTTATGGTGGTGAAGCTGTATTTGCACCACGTTTAAATACAACCACAAATGCAAGCACAGAAGATGATGGTTGGTTGATCACCTTTGTTTATGATGAAAATTCACAAACTTCTGAATTAGTAGTTATCAATGCTCAAGATATCACCAGTGAACCCGTTGCACGAATAATTATTCCCCAAAGAGTACCCTATGGTTTTCACGGTGCTTGGATATCCGCAGTACAATTAAATAGATAATTGGGTATGGGGCATGGGGCATTGTAAAATTAAATTAATAGACTCTTGCCTATTCCCTATTCCCCATTACCCATTACCCATTCTCAATTTTATGCCTAAAAAAACCAAGTCTGCATCACCAACATCCCCAACAACCACCACACTAGCACTTTCTGACCTGCATATATATTTAGCATCTCTAGAAAAAGAACATCAATCCTTATTGAAACAGATTAAGAAAAAGCGCACAGAAATCAATAATTTTGTTGAAAAAATGCGTTCTCTAGCTACAGAGATATTTCAAAAAGCTAGTCCTTGCATGAAAAAAATGTCAGATTTGGATCAAGAAATTCATGCACTTTTTCAGGAACTTCTGACTACTAGAAAATTTGGTAAACAAACCCAAAACAAAATAGAATCCCTGTACATGAATTTACAAATGTCAGGAATAATTAGCCCCAAAGCTATTAATGAAAAAGATGAAGATACTGAACTAGATGAAATGTTTGAAAACCCAGAAACAGACAATCATCAACATCATCAACATCATCAACATCAATATTGGGATTCACAACAGGAAGTAGAATCAACCTCTGCTAGTAGAAGCGAAGATTCTCGAAAAATTAGACAGACATTTTTAAAACTAGCAGAAATCTTTCATCCAGACAAAGTACAAGATTCTGAAACACATAAATCTCATACAGAAATCATGAAAGAAATTAATAAAGCTTACCAAGAAGGAGATTTAGCCAGACTATTGGAAATTGAAAGACAACATCAGTTAGGAGAAACAATTGATAATAATAGCGAAGATGATTTAAATCGCAGATGTAAAAATTTAGAACAGCAAAATGAAATTCTCAAAACTCAATATGATAAATTAAAACAAGAACTAAGATTAGCTAAAAATACTCCCGAAGGAGCAATGGTTTCTGATGCTCGTAAAGCGGCTAAATACGGAATTGATTCTATTGGTGTCATGTTAAATCAATTAGAATCTCAAATTGAAATTATTGTTGATATTCGTGATTTTATTCAGAAGTTTAGAGATAAGAAAATTACCATCAAAGAATTTCTGGAAGGTCCTCCTAGTTTGCGTTCCCTCAGAGAAGAAATGATGGAAGAACTATTAGAAGAAATGATGGAAGAATTGGGGGGAAGAATTATTTTTTAAGGAGTAGGGGCAACCCCCTGATCCCCCCTAACCCCCCTTAAAAAGGGGGATCAATTTTTTGCTAATATTGCTCTAATAAATCAACAAACTCCCTCAACTTCTTACCATACTTTTCTTGTGCAACTTCTAAAAAATCATTATGATTTGCATTATCAACCCACAAATAAAGTTTCGGTGCAGTAACAGCAGCAAACAATTTTTCACCATGCTCAAAAGGAACAATATCATCTAATTTACCGTGCATCACTAAAACCGGAACTTGGACTTTTTTGATTTTCTCTAAATTATTAAACTTATCAAAAGGTAAAATGGGAAAAGGTACAACTACCCGAAAAGCAGAAGTAAAGGTACTTTCAATAATTAAACCCGCTATCGGTTTTCTAGCTGCTAAGTCTACCGCTGAACCTCCTCCTACAGAACGCCCAAACACAATAATTTGCTCTGGTTTGATTTTTAAATCTTCAGTTAAATAATAATAAGCAGTATCAATATCTTGATAAGCAGCATTTTCTGTAGGTGTTCCCTGACTCGTACCATAACCCCGATAATCATAAGCAAAGACACTAAAACCCAAATCCCGTATTTTTTTTAAAGTTGCTCTAATATCTCCCAAGTCTTCCGCATTTCCATGAACATAAAGAATAGTGTACTTAGCACTAGGGTTTGGCAAATAAACTGCCGAAATTTGTTGATTTTCCCTGGTTTTCAGCTTAATAATGTCTTTTGTATCCTCATAGCTGGAAGGTTGGGGTAAAAAAATCATGCTATCCGCACGAAAATACACATAGACGGCAAATAAGGTATATATTACAACTAAAGACCGAATCATCCGCTTCCAAGTAAAATCCCCAATTAATAGTTTTTTGAGCCGTTGTTTATTCATGATCTAAAATAGAAAGGTTGTACTTAAATAGAATAGAATTTTGGAGGTTTTTCATGTCCCGTCGTTGTGAACTTACTGGTAAAAAGGCTAATAACGCAATGGCCGTTTCCCACTCTCACCGTCGTACCAAGCGTTTACAACACGCTAATTTGCAAACTAAGCGCGTTTGGTGGCCTGGTGGTAATCGTTGGGTGAAACTAAAACTCTCTACCAAAGCGATTAAAACCTTAGATAGCAAAGGTATAGAAGCAATGGCTAAAGAAGCTGGTATCAATTTAAATCACTATTAAGTAGTCAGGGTTAAAAATTGTTGTGATGAGAAGGCAGCAGAGAAGAGGTTTTTAGACAAATTTGCTTTTTGTTACATACTTCTGTTTTTTCGCGCCTTTCTACTTAATCTTCAGTTTTCAAGGAAGTAGGGAGAGCGCCTCCGTGCCTACCCCTGTTTTTGGGGCAACCACGGAGGGTTTGCCCCTACTTGAATAATTCAGTACAATTACTGAAATTAGTAGCCTGATAATAGGGTATGCTAAGAATAAATCAACACCTGCGCCTGTGTCTGATGATCACAGTTTCATGTAGCCTGACATCACCAAAGCTGTTTAATCAGTGTGAGAAGTGATTGTATGAAGTGATTTATCATTTTTAACAGCTTTATTCAATTAGTATAAAAACTTCAATAATGGACAATTAACAATGAACAATTGACAGTTACCTCTCCGTTGAAGGGAGAGGATTGAAAAATCGGAATTTTTCTCTTTTTTCCCCTGGAAAGGGGAGGTTTTAAACCTTGAATGAAACAATTATCAATTATCAATTGTCAATTATCAATTGATAAAGTTACTTTTCTGCAATCAGGCTCTAATCATATATCTTTTATCGTCAAAAATTAACCATACCCGGAAAAATTATGAATACTAAATCTTTGCATACTAGATTAAAAATGGCTTTGCTACTCCACTCTAGAGAATCAGGGTTTGCTATGGTAATCGCTGTTTCACTAGGGTTAATTATGATCTTGGTAGGGTTAACCATGACTATGCGATCGCAAGGTGATCAGATAACAGCTTCACAGCAAAAAGCCACAGATCAAGCATTAGCCGCAGCAGAACAAGGCGTTGTTTTTTATCAGCAATTGATCAATACTAATCGGATGTTGGCAGCACATCCAAATTCGACTTGGACTACAAAACTTTCAGGAATTAGCCCAGGTTGTAGTAATCCTGGTACAGCAGATCCAGAGACTATAGCCGATGCAAAACGCACAAGTTGGCAAGCAGTAGACTCTACAGATGTCACAAAAGGGCAATTTAGACTTGTTTCTTACGGATATACGCCCGATAATAACAATCCTGATCCTAACGATGATCTATCTTATTACCCAGGCAAAGGTACACTCATTGTTGAAGGGCGCATGGCTAATTCAACAAGTAACAACGAAGAGACAAAAGCCATTACTAGGTTACAGGTGGTTATACCTGTCAACTGTAATAGCAACCCCTCACTAGGAGCTATCACCAAATGGGAAAAAAAAACGGTTAATGAGAATTAAAAGAAATAATTATGAACAAACCAAGATTTCATCCCGACTCAGGCTTTAGCTTACTTGAAGTTCTAGTTGCTATTTTAATAGTGACTTTCTTTACTACAGTAGCAATGCAAATGGTGATAGTTTCTACAGCTTTTAGAGCTAGAGCTAAGGAGTATGCAACAGCAGCCAATTTGATTCAACAGGACTTGGAAAATATTAGGAGTATAGCTAATCAATATGAATTTCCTACAATTTCTGCCACTCCCAGTCCCACTCCCAGTCCATCTGATAGTCCAACTGTTTTTCCAAGTGTTTTAGTTTTATCATCAGACAACGGATTAAAACATAATGACAAAATCCAGTTTCCAGGCTCGCCAAATGTTTATACTATTACAGAACCTACCTCAATTCCCACAGATACCCCAACTATTACAATATCACCTGGTATAACTCCACCACCAACACCATCACTAGTATCAACAGTAACTCCAACGCCAGTAGAAATTGGTACTAGAGTTGTCAGTAATACATCATGCAGTGCCATACCTCCAAGTCCAGGTTCAACTACTCCAGATCCAGATACAGGACTGGGTAAAAAATTGAAGGATAAAATAGCAACTAATGTAACTACAATACCTTCTGAACTTGCTGATAATTTCACTGAGGAGCAGGCTAAAAGTTTCACTGATTATCAAGCTGTAAATGATTACAGTCCTTATACGATTACTAACACAGGTTTGGAATTGTGGATGATCCGACAAGATATAGTACCTGAAGAACTTGCTCGGAGTCCCTACGACGTTTTGCAAGTCAAGTATGTAGTTGTCAGAAGTAAAGATCAAGATAAAGACGGGAAACTAGATATTGAAATCCTAGCTGAATTGTCTACTGAGGTAATACCCAATGCGTCATTCCAATGTATCAGATAATCAGGGCTTTACAATCCTAGAAGCACTAATAGTAGTAGTGTTTGCTGGTATTCTTGCAGCTATGGCTGGACCGAGCTATTTTGCATGGTCACAAAGAAGGGCTGTAGATGATGCTATTATTAGCATTGAGGGAGCAATTAAAGAAGCGCAAAGACAAGCTATGGCTATGTCACGATATTGTAATGTGACATTGGATACATCTTCCCCGAACGTTAGAACCACTAGCCCACCAAAAATAAAATGTCTTCTGACAGGCGATCGCACATTAAGCGATGTAACTTTAGCAGCATCAGCGACATCTCTTAATTTTGACCATCTAGGAAATACTACCAGTGAAATAACAGTTGTGGTTGCTCCGTCTGCCAATTATTCCAGTAATAACTTCCGCAAATGTTTAGTTTTATCCCAACCTCTCGGCTTAATTAGAAGAGGTAATTACACTGGTGCTAGTGGTACAACGACTTCTAGTAGTTGCGTTCCAGAATAACCTGTTCTATCAACATCAGTAGCATCAATATTCATTGCTTAATTTATTGCTTATATAGGTGTCGAAAAATGAAAAATTACCTAAAATTCATCAAATCTAATCATGCTGCTGATAAAGGATTTACTTTGATAGAAATCTTGGTAGCAGCAGCCATAATGTCAATTGTTGTGACTCTAGCCGGCACTGCATTTGTAGCCCTACTCCAACAAAATCAAAAAGCAAAAGCTGAAAGCGATAGACGTACTAATTTAAATCGTGCCTTAGATTATATTGCTAATGACATTAGAATGGCAAAAACAATAGAGTCTACTACTGGGTTAACTTTACCTTCTGGTGCAACAGGTGTTCTCAAGTTGACCATCCCTAACCCAGATCCCGCAGTGTCAACCCCTTATCATGTAATTTATTATATATCTAATAGTTTGACGGGATGGGAATCGCCAAGATCAATTATGCGTTTTCAAGCCAGTAATGATACCACCACCACAGTACCAGATCCTACTACTGACAACTTATTAGTTGATGGTATTGAAGCACCATCATCTTTTAGCTGTCCAAGTGGTACTCAAAGCGGTGGTAACGGTTTTTATGCTTGTATATCTTCAACAGCGCCTTCAGCTAATAAAAGCGCAGAAGTTTTTTTGTATGGCAAGATCAAGAGCAATAACATATCTAGCGATACCACACCACCTTATCTAGCGAGAACTAGAGTATATACCAGAGCCAATGAATTAAATTAAATCAACATTTGTTTAAGTAACCATTATCTAACAAAAAAACCGTATAAATACGGTATATAAAATCCTGCCAAACATATAACAATAACAACTATAAACCCATGTAAAGACATTGATGTAATGTCTCTACAGAGGTCAATAAAACATTATCTACACCTATCCAATACCTGACAGGGTAGCATCTCCATTTATGACCAAAACATATCAGCCAACCAAGGTTATAATTAGGATAGCTAAAAAGATGATCCTCAAATGTTCACGTGCAATAAAATCACGTGCAATTAAAAAAACCATCTCTAGGCTATTAAAAGCTATTTTTGGCAATAAAAAAAGACGAAATTCAACTAATTCTGGCTTTGTATTACCAACAGTAACAATGGTTTCAATGGTAGTTGTATTATTAACCCTTGCTATCATGATTCGCTCATTTGAAAGGTCTAAACACGCCAGTAATGTCCGAGTAAATCAAACAGTCATTAATGCTGCTATGCCAGCTATTGATAGAGGAAGGGCAAAAATCAATAAACTATTTCAAGATCAACGCATCTCCAGATCCTTACCATCAGATCAAGATTTAGATCAACTCTTAACCGAACATATTAATGAATATACCTTCGGAGATGAAACACCCCTAGAATTAAATATTAATAATAATCAACCTCTAAAAACAGCCTGGAAATATCCTGTAGATACAAATAATAACGGTAAATTTGATAGTTATACACTCTACGCAATTTATTATAGAAATCCTCCTAAAAATAACGATAATAATCAATATATTCGGACTAGAAATACCTTAGAAGCCAGAAGTACACCCATAAATCATAGTGATTTAACTAGCAAATGTCACCTTATTTTTGGGACAAATCCCAAATTAGTAGATATTAATGGCTGGTTTAAAATGGGTGGTAAAATGAAAAAAGCTCTATTTGTTTATACTATCACATTTCCTATTACTAGCACTATCACATTTCCTATTACTAGCACAAATAATATTGCCTCTGATCAAGCAAAGAATTATGAAATGTATCAAGGCAATCAAAGCTTTTCTGCCCTAGAATATCAACAAGACAGAGAGCAAATTCTCCCTACCAACCACGCGATAATTTATGAAGATGATTTAGAAATCACACCAAATGAAGATTTTAAAATCAACGGACGCATCTTTACTAATGGCAACTTTTTAACGGGTGGAAAATCAGCCCATGTCAGACTTTATCAAGTTAGCAGTCCCAATTCTTGTTTTTACGAAGCAGACAATTCTAAGATTATTGTTGGTGGTAATTTAGGCGCTGGAGGATTTACAGATGATAGTGATTTAGGAACAGCAACCACAGTCGATTTATTTAAAGATAAAAATACAAATCCTGAAAATGTCACAGGTTATAATCCTCAAATTACAACTAATAAATCAGTAACCAATGCCCCTAAAGATTTAGCTTATAATAGTTTAGCTTATGCCAAAAGAATTAATAAATTAGTTGATGCTCAATTTGCTAATTCTTTAACCACAGATCCACAAGAAGTCAAAGACGGAATAGAGAAACAACAAAGACAATTAGACACAGGATATACAACAGATAAATATGACAATATTCGTCGTCATCAATTAGAACTTTATTTTAGAAGACGTACTCGCCGCGTACCTTTTGCAGAAGTTGCTTTTGGTGATGAAGAAAACGATGCTAATAGTGGGGGTAAGCTGCAAGGTAGTGGTGATACACTACGCCCTATAGATAAGTGGTCTTATCCCTATGACAGTGATGGTATAACCGGATCTGGCTATAGTCAAATCACCTTAAATATAACTGGTAGTTCACATAAACCTCTGGCTACCGAACCCATTGATAAACTACAAAAAGAATTAGCTAATGTAGAACAATATTTAGGTGATAGAACCATAGTTGCTAATAACTTACCTGAACAGTGGTGGGATAAGGAAACAAAGCAATTTCGTGGTGCAAACATAGACGATACTCAGGAACTTGAAGGTATTAATTGGGATCTGAGTCATAAACCTACACCCCGAACTCGGCGAACAAGTTTGCAGATATTAGCTGACTTAGCTGCAACCGAGAGAGATGGAGACTGGGAATATGCAGCAGCGCAAGTACCAAAAAACCGAGAACAAGAAAATTTAGTTGGTGGTTTGCGTGTAGTTACTGGGGCAGGAATTTATTTACCGAGAAATGATACCGCCAACAGCACTAACTTCACAGCAGCTTCTACAAAAATCTGGTCGGATATGTTGCCTGTCCCCAAAGAACAAGCACAACCACCAACATCGACAACATTTAACCCATACTCAATTTATGATTCATCACTAAATTTTCATTTGCCTCAAATGCTTGGAAGTGACATAACTACCCCTTATTTAAAGATGAGAGCAACAGTAGTTTATCACTATAAATCAGCTAATTACAGTCAGAAACATCCCCGACCATTAGCTTGTATCAGTAGTTTTTATATTCCCACAAATAGTACCACAGCGAAAAATATAGGAACATTACCTGATGCGTTAGGGATAGAAAAAGATGTGAATGGATTATCTAACAATGGTATAGTTTATACACCGCCAAATAAAAGTGCAAGTAGCTATAATAACTTACTGAATTATCAAGCCAGCTTGCAATATCCTAATGGCCGCTGGGTAAATGAACCATTGAGAAAAGCATTAGGAAAAACAGAGAGCGATCGCACAATTTCCGAACATTCTGCCATAGATGCAGCCCTATGCGCCCTGCAAATTATGGATGGTAGCATCAGTCCAGTTACAGATACTCCCCCTATTCCCCACGGTGCAATTAAAGAAATAGCCTTTTTAGACTCTAGACAAGTCAAAGCAAATCAAACCAGCAGTATAGATGCTGACTTGTCTTATAATTTACCACTACAAGACCGACAACCCTTAGAAATTCGTACCACAGTTATCGACCTCAACCAACTACGTACCACTCCCATAGGATCAGAATACTTACTACCTAATAGTGGCATTATTTATGCCACCCGTGATGATGCCCTAGCGGATATGAGTGCAGGAACATCAGCAGCAGCAAAATTAGAAAGTCCCGTAGACTATAAACTTGACTCCACCCGTCGTCCCAACGGAATTATGATCATGACCAGTGATGGGTCAGCAACTAAACTTTTTCGGGGTACAAATAATACCTACATACCAGGGGCAAAAGGTTTAATTTTCGCCAGCAATTTACCTGTTTATATTAAAGGCGACTTCAATAAACATACTCAAACAGAATTTACCACAGAACTAGCATCGGATTGGAGTAACTTCTACACTCGCAATGAAGCTAATAATAACTTTGCCTGTCGTCCAGGAGATCCAAAACGCCCAAATTGCCAGAGTGGAGATGAATGGCGCAATGCTGTAGTTTTAGCCGACTCTATCACCTTACTTTCTGATAACTTCAGATTTGGTTTTCGTGATGAGGGAGACTACGACTGGAATAATAACATTGGTGATAGTGACTCATTAAAAAATCGTCCAGTTCCCTTTAAATATAATGCCTACGCTCCCACAGTTACAAAAAATTATAACAGCGAAGGTATCCCCAACGTAGACCTAGATCCTAATACTAGCGGTATTCAAGGTAGTTCTTATTTTCACAACTTTGTCACACCCATAGTCAAACAAATACAAGCTAGAGAATTTCTCTTTGAAGTTTGTGCAGTTCCAGATATTGAATTTTGTAATAATGACCCAAAACAATGGGTAATTACTAGCGTTCCTTATAATAGTTATGATAGTAAATCGCAAAATAGCTGGCGCAATGGAGGAAATATTGATGGTTTATCAATGAGTGCTATCAAAACCGGATCTCTTGGTTATGCAAACAAACCATCCAATGGTTGGGATGCTCAAAATTTACCCAAAAGAATAGCTTTTAAACGAGATATTGACACAGGTGAATTAATTACACCTCTAGCTCTTTATGGAGTCAATGACAAAAATGAAATTGAAGCATTTCCGGTGTCAGGTTCAACATTACCTAGACTTGCAAAAGACGACAAAGGCAACACTTTTCTGATTCCTTGGTTAAAAGTTGATGAAAATGGCAATTGGCAACCAGTTTTACAAATTAAACAACCCTTTGCTACCCCTGATGATCCCAATAATACTAACAGCATTACCACAGGTTCACATAATTACTGGTTACAAGTTGCCACAGAAAATACATTTAATTTAATTATAGCCACAGGAGATAATCCTGGTCGTCCCACAGAAGATAACGGAGGTTTACCCAACTTAGTCCGCTTTTTAGAAAACTGGCATCCTGGAGGTAATGCTATTCCCATGAAAATTAACGGTGCGTTCATTCAAATGAAACGAAGTGCTTACGCCACAGGAACTTATAGTACAGCAATTAATACTCAATCTAGCGAATTTCTGTACAAAATTAGCCTGAATAATGGGATGTCTTCTGGCCACCTACCACCAAAAAGAGAATGGAGTTATGACGTAGGAATATTATCTCAAGTACCTGATTTATTTTCTCAAAAATTAGTCACCATGTCCAATAATTTACCCAATGAATACTTTAGAGAAGTCAGTCGAGATGATGACTGGATAGAAACTTTGTTATGTGCCAAAACTGCCACTGGCACTTATGCAGTAGATCAGGATCAACGTCCTGATTGTGATTAATTTTCTTGTGATTAATTTGATGATTAATCATCAATAATAGCACCCAGCGATTATAAATCGCAGCTAGACAGACAAAACCGTAAACTATTACTTTTTAAACCAATTTCGTGGTATTAGTAATGAGAAAACCTAGATATCAAAAAACTTTAAACCCTGTAACCTGTCACCTGTTCCCTGTCACCTTTAATAACTCTGGTTTTACTATTTTGGAAGCATTAGTAGGAATGGTTGTAGCTTCCATATTACTAGCAGCGATCGCCCCAGTATTAGTGATGTCAACAGCCATTCGTATGCAAGCTAGAAGAGTAGAAATGGCATCTCAAACTGCAAGAACATTTATTGACGGAGTGAGAATTGGTTCTATCAATAAACCAACAATAGTATCTCAACTGACATCTACTCAAGATGCACCAAGAAATCTTGCTATTACTCCAGATGATTATTTAATCAATACATCAGAAATGCCTCCACCTTCATCACCTAGTGAACTATATTGTGCTAATCAATATGGCATTATTCACAACACAGATTGTACAAATAATATGTTTTATATTCAAGCCGGAAGAATTGTCCAAACCACCAAAAAAAATGACGGTTATCGGTTAGCAATTAGAGTCTATCGCGCAGATATTGATTTTAGCCAAACCATCAAAATCAATACTGGTGCAACAAGTCAACAAACTGCTTCTCCTATCACTGATGGACTCGGTGATAAACAAGCACCATTAATAGAAATGACCACTGATATAGGCAATAATAGGACGACATTTCAAGCTTTATGTCAGCGTTTAGGTACTCCTTTATCTGCACCTTGTAGATAATTGACAATTGACAATTGATAATTGTTGCCTTCAATGTTTAAAACCTGCCCTTTTAAGGTAAATTTAATTTTCAATTGTTAATTTATTTTTGGGGTTTTAATATTATTGAATTGGAACATCACCATGAAATTTATCTTAGATACCTTAATCATCTTTCGCCAGTATAAAATACGTAAAAATGTTCAAGTCAACAGTGGTTTTACATTAATTGAATTAATGGTAGGTCTGGTAATGTCATCTATTATTATCACGACATTATTAGGTTTCATGATTAATGTGATGGAAATTGACCGCAGAGAACAAGCTAAAATCAAATCAGAACAGGAAATTCAAGCAGCATTAGAGTATATTTCCCGCGATTTACAACAGGCTTTTTATATCTATGATGCTCAAGGTATAGAAGCTATCAAAAATCAACTACCTGCACCCCCCAGAGGTATTGATAGAGATCCGGTACTTGTATTTTGGCAACGAGAATTAATCACTGATGTTTTACCAGTTTCTGGAAGAGGTAAAAATGATACTTTTGTTTATTCCCTAGTGGTTTATTTTTTAATGCAAGATACTAATAATTCTAATTCTAATTGGTCTAAAATAGCTCGTATTGGTAGATGGGAAATTAGAGATGGTGTCCTCGCTAATATCGCTGATAAGAAAACAATATCATGTAATGGATATCCAGGTAAATATGTAAAAGGTTCTTCTAGTCAACCAAATGAATATTGTCCTAGTAATGGTTTTGCTCCTTTTGATATCAATGGTAAAGGTACTATCAAAGAAATTATGAATGCTTGGCAAAAGGGAAGTAATGCTTATACTGCTAATACATTAGTTTTGGTTGATTATATTGATCAAACTACAAATAATCCACCCCCAGCAATTTGTCCTCCTAATTCTACAAATCCTAATATTACTTGGTCAAAAGTAACTCCTGATAGTTTTAATACAACTACAACAGGTAAAATGACTAGTTTTTATGCTTGCGTTGATAGTTTGAATACAACTGCACAAATATTTATTCGCGGTAATGCCTTGGCTCGTCTTAATCATCATATTGGTATTGACTACAGTAACGATCAAAAAACTTATTTTCCCACCGCGAATATTAAAGTTAAAGGACGTGGGTATTTATATAAATAGTGATTGATGATTGGTGATTGCTGATTGCTGATTGGTAATTGGTGATTGGTAATTGGTAATTGGTAATTGGTAATTGGTAATTGGTAATTGGTAATTGGTAATTGGTAATTGGTGATTGGTAATTGGTAATTGGTGATTGGTAATTGGTGATTGGTATATAAAAAAGTTGAGTTTGAAACAAACAATGAATACAATGCACAAAATATCTGAGAAATCAAATAACGGATTTACTTTGCTAGAAAATTTAATAATTCTCTTAATAATTGGTATATTGGGTGGAATAGCAGCACCAAGTTGGATGTCTTTTCTGAATAATTTGCGTTTGAATACTGCTCAAAATCAAGTTTATCAAGCAATACGTCAAGCTCAAAGTCAAGCAAAAAAGGAGAAATTGACTTGGCAAGTTAGTTTTAGAGAAGAAAATGATATACTTCAATGGGCTATTCATCCAGGAACAGTTAACCCACTTAATGCTATATGGAATAGTTTAGATGCTACAGTTCGTCTAGATGCAGAAACAATTTTACAGCAGTCTAATGGTATAAGACATATTCAGTTTGATTATTTAGGTAGTGTCAGAAAACCCCCATTAGGTAGAATCACCCTATCTAGTAAATCTGGTGGCAAAGCAAAGCGTTGTGTTTTTGTATCGACAATTTTAGGAGCATTGCGAACCGCAAAAGAAAATCCGACTCCTGAAGATGGTAAATATTGTTATTAACCAAGTTGCTAAGGAATAGGAGTCAGGAGGCAGGAGGCAGGAGGCAGGAGGCAGGGGAGGCAGGGGAAGCAGGGGAAGCAGGGCGAGAATATTTACAGCATTTTCCGGTGTCATGAGGTACACTAGGGGCGGGCAAGATGCCCACCCCACAAGAGTTTCATGATTATGATTTGTACCTCATAAAAACGAAATCTGCTGTATCTTTTGCCTTTTGCCTTTTGCCTCCTATTCCCAATTCTCTATTTTTTAACTTGTGACTTTAGACTTGTGAAAAAGGGCGCTGCTGTGCAGAAATTACTAAATATCCCAAAACAGCATCTAATTATTTTTACCCGTTATCCAGAACCAGGGAAGACCAAAACCAGACTGATACCTGCTTTGGGTGAAGTTGGTGCGGCTGATCTGCAAAAGCAAATGACTGAACATACCATATTGCAGGTGCAAGAATTACAAAAGATATCTGCTATAAATGTGGAAGTGCGGTTTGCTGGGGGTAATTGGGAATTAATGCAAAATTGGTTAGGTGTTGGTTTTGTATATCAAACTCAAGGTGAAGGCGATTTAGGTGAGCGGATGATGCGATCGCTTGTAGATGCTTTTAGTAACAATGCAGAACAGGTAATCATCATTGGTACTGATTGTCCTGGTCTAAACTCACACATTTTAGCATCAGCCTTGGAGAAACTTAAGGTTTGTGATTTAGTGCTAGGACCGGCACTGGATGGTGGTTATTACTTGATTGGTTTACGTCGAGTCGTCCCAGAGTTGTTTTCTCAAATCTCATGGGGAACTGCCAAAGTATTCCAAGAAACTATAGAAATTGCCCAGAAACTAAATTTATTATCTGGATACTTACCTAGTTTAGCTGATGTTGACCGTCCAGAAGATTTACCGGTTTGGGAACAGATATTTTGTAGGTGACAGACGAGAGTTGTAACTTGATAGTTGTAACTTGATAAATGTCAATCAGTTTATTCACAAGAAATTTACAAAAATATGGTTAACCGTGTTGTTTCCTCTAATACTTCCCTCGCACTCAAGGTAGTTGGGATAGTTTGCATTTTGTCTTTTTTTGTTGATTTTGTGATTTTGTTGTTGGGTTTTAGTCCCACGGACAAGCAAGCACAAATTGGCTTAACAACAGCCCTGGTTGATCGGGGAATTGTACCAATGGTAGGTTTAGGGATGATCTTGGCTGCATATTGGTTTGATAGTGCTGAGGGAGGCGATCGCTCAAGTTTGGATCTCAGATTTCCCTCTTTGATACTTGCCAGCCTCTTAGGTTTGATGTTCTTGTTGATTTTCCCTCTCCATCTCAACAATGTCCGTCAAGCCAGCACACAAAGAGTCAATCAAATTTCCCAAGAAGCCCAACAAGCAGAAACCCAACTTAACAACCAGCTATCTCAATTTCTCAATCAGCTAAATAATGATCAGGCCAAAGCACAGTTAGAACAAGCCCGAAGCCAAGCCAAGGCACAGTTTACTGAACTAATTAAAGACGAGCAGAGATATAAGCAAGCACTGGAAAACCCTCAACTGCCCGCAGATCAAAAAGAATTACTGAAGAAATTTAAAGCCAATCCTCAAGAATTGGACAAATTTATTGCTGAACAAACAGATCCTAATCAAGTAGCCCAACAAAGAATCAATCAAATTCGCCAACAGAAAGAAGAAGCTGAAAAACAAGCGAAAGAAAGTGCTTGGAAGTCTGGACTAAGGATAGGTATTAGCAGTTTATTATTAGCTATCGGTTATATCATCATCGGTTGGACAGGATTAAAAGGGATGGGATCTTTACAAGGTGGGAAACGGAAAGCGCCAGCGCGTTAATTTATAAGAAAATGGAGTGAGCCAAAACCACTGAAGCAAAGTATCTGAGCGTGGCGAAGATATTTTGCTGTGCTAAGGAACAGTGGATGTAGGCGAACGAATTGCCCCTTGAGGGGCAGTCACCATGATGTATGCTACTCTCTCCTTGACAGATTATGCTTTACCCAACAAATAACAGCTTGTGAATAACGACAATTAAAATTGTTAACAAAACTTATTTAACTCCCAACGCCCAACCCCGACTCCTACCTTGTGCTTCCTGCCTTCTGAATTATCATCTATAAATTTTGAGCATCTAGTCAAATAGCGCGTTAGGATTGATAATACCTGAGAAACTTGCAACAATCATTTACAAGTATTACAACGAAAAGTAACACTGGTTAATTAACCATAATACCCAATAGCTATTAACCTGATCATAAAAGGTGTCTTATCGCACCTGATCATGGTTATGGGACTTTTCAGAGCAGTCAGAAAAATTGTAGTAACCTAAAAAAAGGAGAATCGGGGCTTGGTAATTGAACGGCTGAAACAGGACTTAAAAAATGACCTGATTGCTGGTTTGTTGGTAGTGATTCCCCTAGCAACTACCATCTGGCTGACTATTACTATTGCCAGTTGGGTAGTTAACTTTCTCACCCAAATCCCCAAACAGCTAAATCCCTTTGATGGTCTACATCCGATATTAGTCAATTTATTGAATTTGCTAGTTGGACTGGCAGTACCACTACTGAGCATCCTAGTCATTGGTTTGATGGCTCGGAATATAGTTGGTAAGTGGTTGCTAGATTTTGGGGAGAGAATACTGCAAGCTATACCCTTAGCTGGTCAGGTATACAAAACCCTCAAGCAATTATTAGAAACAATACTCAAAGATTCCAATGGTAAATTTCGCCGTGTCGTTTTATTAGAGTATCCCAGAAAAGGAATTTGGGCGATCGCCTTTGTCACTGGTGCAGTGAGCAGCGATATCCAAACCCAGATGAATCAACCAATGTTGAGCGTTTTTATCCCCACCACCCCTAACCCTACCACTGGATGGTATGCAGTAGTACCAGAAACCGAAGTAGTAAATCTCTCAATGTCCATAGAAGACGCTTTTAAAATAGTAGTCTCTGGTGGTATCGTTGCCTCCAATACTGGCATAGCCCCATTGGTTTTACCAACCGCAGTGTCAGCGATAGAACCCAAAAATCACGTTATTTCTGTAGAAGAAGCTTGATCAATTGTCAATTATTGAAGAGGCTTTTTGGTTTATTCAGCATCCCCCAATTACCCATTACCAATTACCCATTACCAATTACCCATTACCAATTACCCACTACCAACAGATAATCTAATTGTGAAAATGTGTCAAACTTGATATACTAATAAGTTTGCCCCATTTACTTCATTACTTCTTCCCTAACCAGAACCACCATTATGCAACGTCGTAAACCCCAGCAAATAGCCAGAGAACTGGCATTGTTAAGCCTCAGCCAACTGCCAGTCAACCCCAAAAAATTAGAGAAACTGCCAGATGAACAACTGGTAGCCAAATTAGTTTTGGGTGCAGTCCGCACTTTGACTATAGAAGTGCAAGACACCCTCAATAATGCGGCCGCAGAACTACAACGCAGTAATGATCGCCTTTTAACGAGCCAAACGCGGGCTTCAGACCTAAATACAGCTAGAACCATGCTGCAAGAAGCGATCACCTATACCCAGACAGCTATCAATCAATTAGGTACAGCCGTTGATTTTCCAGAATTGATTCAGTTAGCCAATCAAGATAAGGAAGTTCGCAATTATGCTAAAGAAATAGTGATCACCGTTGATGAAAACCGCAACGTCCTTGATCAAATAATTTCTGGAGCTTTAGTAGATTGGCAAGTAACACGACTAGCACAAATAGATCGGGATATCTTACAAATTGCCGTAGCCGAAATGAACTTTATGGGAGTTCCCGCCAGTATTGCCATCAACGAAGCCGTAGAATTAGCTAAACGCTACAGTGGAGATGAAGGACATCGCTTTATTAATGGTGTTCTCCGTCGTGTTACAGAGCAGAAACAAATAGCATAGAGTGATATCCTCACTTCTTCCCGATCTTTGAGTGCGTTAAAAGTGAGGATATTTGGAAAACTTCCCACCCCGGAAAAAGTGGCAAATTAAATTAAACTGATATAGCAAGTGACTGGAGACCCTTGACTGGGGACTGGGGACTGGTAGATTACTGTGACTAGCTAACTAATAACTGATAATTGATATCTAATTAACTAATAATATTGCTGCAATGGTTTTTAATTGGTTCCGCCGTCAACATAACGATTCTTCTCAACCCCCCCAAACACAACCACAGGGGGAAACTCAGCCTACACAAGAAGCACAGCCAGAACCAGCCGCAGAAACTACACCTGATACTGCGGACCTATTGGCTTATGCTAAAGCTGCTTATAAAAATATTCAGCAAAAACAACAATCTCAGCCCCAAGAAACTGCACCAGCAGAAGCATCTGTTACTGAAGAAACACCAGAAACAGTTGTTGTAGAGGAAGCAGTTACACCAACCCCAGCAGAAACAACTGCTGTTACTGAAGAAAAAGCAGAAACATCTGTAGAGGAAGCAGTTACACCAACACCAGTAGAAACAACCTCTGTTACTGAAGAAACCGCAGAAATATCTGTAGAAGAAGTAACTGCACCAACATCAGTAGAAGCAACATCTGTTACTGAGGAATTAGAAGTTACTAGCTCAGAAACTCCAGTTAGTGATCAACAACCAGCAACTTTATCGTTTTTAGAACGGGCAGCAGCAGAAAGGCAAGCCAAACAGGAAAGATTGATAGCCAGTGCCGTTGAAGTTGCACAACCGGAAACAACACCAACTTCAACACCAACTTCAACATCAACTACAACCACACCAGAAACAGCAGCAGAAATTCCCGTCATAGAATTTGATGATGGGTTTGTATGGTCAGCAGAAGTTTTAGCAGCACAAGGTAGAAAGGCCGAAGATATTTCTATAGAAGAAATTACCTGGTTGAAAAAATTACGCCAAGGTTTAGATAAAACTCGGCGCAATATCCTTAACCAACTCAAAGCCATTGTTGGACAAGGACCATTAAATCAAGCTGCTGTAACTGAAATTGAGGCATTACTGCTGCAAGCTGATGTGGGTGTAGAAGCCACAGATTTGATTATTGATGCTTTACAGCAAAAATTGCGGGATGAAGTTACGCCACCAGAACAGGCGATCGCCTACCTGAAACAAATCCTTCGGGATATGCTAGATGCACCAATTGAAGCATCACCCAGATCCAGCTTTGCCCCAGAAAAAGATAACTTAACCATTTGGTTAATTACAGGAGTTAACGGTGCTGGTAAAACTACAACAATCGGTAAAATTGCCCATTTAGCCCAAAAATCCGGCTATAACTGCTTAATTGGTGCTGCTGACACTTTCCGGGCTGCTGCTGTAGAACAAGTGAAAGTTTGGGGAACAAGAAGCGGAGTAGAAGTTATAGCTAATCCTGGGAAGAATACAGATCCAGCCGCCGTGGTATTTGATGCGATCGCCGCCGCCCAGTCACGAGGCACGGAATTATTATTAGTAGATACCGCTGGACGACTGCAAAACAAGAAAAACTTAATGGACGAATTAAGTAAAATTCGGCGAATTATTGACAAAAAAGCCCCAAATGCCCATGTGGAATCTCTCTTAGTTTTAGATTCTACCTTGGGACAAAATGGACTGAGACAAGCTGAAGTATTTTCCCAAGCTGCCCAACTCAGCGGCGTTGTCTTAACCAAGCTAGATGGTACGGCTAAAGGAGGAGTGGCCTTAGCAGTTGTACAACAGTTAGGTTTGCCCATTCGCTTTATTGGTGCTGGAGAAGGAATTGAAGATTTACGCCCCTTCTCTAGTTATGAATTTGTCGAAGCACTTTTAAATGGGTAATTGGTGATTGGTGATTGGTGATTGGGAAACATAAAATTGATTACCCAGTCACCAGTCCCCAGTCACCAGTCCCTTGCAGTCCCATAAATTAAAATAATTCTTTTTTTTTACAAAAAATGGCCAACTTCTGGTAGAATTGCACACTAAAGCTATTTTTATCACTGCCCAAGGAGTTTATCTAATGCAGCACCAAGGTTCATGGATGACTGTAAAAGGTATTCACACACAAGTGGATGAGTGTCAACAAAGTAGCTAATGACTCCTAACTTGGTTATCAGGTTCTACTGGCAAAATTACATATAAATACTCTTTCTTGACCATTTACAGATGTAAATTATCATGGTTTAACTAAAACACTCGATATAGGTTTTGGTTGAAAGATTCCAGAGTATCCTGAGTCTAGGTTCTATTTCTTATAGATTCTATATCTTTTGTCTTGAGCTAAATTGCATATTTAGCCATTCAAAATTTCATAGCTAATCAACTGGATACAGAAACTTGGTAAGTAGGGTTTGCTAAATAAATCCGAAAACTTTACAGGTAAAGGGTTTTAGCTATTTTGACTTTCAAAAAGTACAAGCTTTTATGAGGTGGCAACTGAAAAACCTTGCACTTAATTCCTACTTAAAGAAAAAATCGTTGCTATCCAGAACACCTTAGCCATCAAGCACTTTCAAATCCATTAACTTAAAAATCTCCAGACTTACTCTATAAGTGTAAGAGATGAATCTGATCACAAAAAAGCTTTATTTCCCAAGATATATGAAATACTAATTAAGACATGAAAAAATTATAAGCCGTCTGTAGCGTTATCAAAATTACTGTTTTATACTAGACAGGGTTTAACTAAAAATACAATGACCGGAAACTCCTGATAAATGGCAAACAATAAAACCAGCAAATGCAATACTGTTCAAAATTACATCTTCAATCTTTCTACTCTTGCTAAAATGACTAATCTTGTCGAATATGATTGAGCAACACTAAATAAAAAATTGCTCATAAATCATCAATCTGCCATCTGTTAATATCAAATGCAATAGTATATTTACCTGTGTCTCAAGTTCCTTCTCACTCCACCGAAATTAATAGTAGTGCCACCACAGATGTCACTCCAGTTGTGGCACTGAAAGAACTTGTGGCTAGACTGCATCGGGAACAGAACAAAATTCAAGATTTGCTGAGTTCTTTAGGATTTGCTCTCAGAAGTTTCAATAATTTGAATCAGTTTTTGGAACTGATTCCTCTCATGGCCACCAGAGTTACCGATGCTGAAGGTAGCGCCCTATTTCTCTATAAACCAAATGGTCAAATTAGGTTAGAGCAGCTACATTGGCAGGATAGTCAACAACGGAAAATTATCCGCAAAGCCCTAGAAAATGCTACAAGTAAAATTACACTGTTACCTAATTCTGCACCACTGACAACCACAGGAATTTTAGATGCTCAGATGCATCAATATTTAGGACCAGATGTGCAGATTTTTGGTACAGCAATTATAGTTAAACATACAGAAAGGGGATGGCTTTATGTTTTAAGCCGTGATCCAGAATATAGTTGGACAGAAACTAGACAAAAGTTAGTCAGGTTAGTTGCAGATCAAACAGCCGTAGCTATTGACAACGATGAACTAGCAGTAGAATTGAGGAAAAAAGAACGATTAGATCAAGAATTAGAAATTGGTGCTGAGATTCAACGGCGACTTTTACCGCGTCAATGTCCTAATGTTCCTGGTGCTGTTTTGGCCGCACGTTGTAAACCGGCTAATCGTGTGGGTGGAGATTATTATGATTTTATTCCCACAAATCATAATCAGTTTAAATCTAATCTTAATAGCAGTAAAGAAGATGCCCGTTGGGCTTTGGTAATTGGGGATGTGATGGGTAAAGGTGTTCCTGCTGGTTTAATTATGACCATGTTGCGAGGAATGCTCAGAGGTGAAGTATTACA
This sequence comes from Sphaerospermopsis torques-reginae ITEP-024, assembly GCF_019598945.1. Classification (NCBI taxonomy): domain Bacteria; kingdom Bacillati; phylum Cyanobacteriota; class Cyanophyceae; order Nostocales; family Aphanizomenonaceae; genus Sphaerospermopsis; species Sphaerospermopsis torques-reginae. Next base: position 2,706,019 of record NZ_CP080598.1, read on the forward strand.
TGGTAATTCTGCGGCGGGAATTTTGCAAAATTTGAATCGTGTGATGTATGCTGATTTGGAAAATTCCCACCGGTTTGTCACTTTGTTTTATTCAGAATATAATCCCCGTACAAGATTGTTATCTTATAGTAATGCAGCACATAATCCGCCTTTGTGGTGGCACGCGGCTACTAAAACAGTGACGAGATTGGATACTATGGGGATGTTGATTGGTTTGGATGCAAATAGTCAATATGAGAATGGGGAAGCACAATTAGAACCAGGGGATACAGTTATTTATTATACAGATGGTTTAACGGATGCGGCGGCGGCTGGTGGCGATCGCTTTGATGAAGATAATTTTGTGACTTCGTTTAATGCTGCTTGTCGTTATTGCAATGGACCCCAGGAAATTGTTGATTATTTGTTTGATAAGGTTCAGGATTTTATCGGTTCTGAACGACAAAATACTGATGATATGACTTTGGTGGTTTTACAAATTTTGTGATTACAGGAGGAGTCGTAGGGGCGAAGCATTCGGAAAACAACCTTGGACAAAAATTGATAATTTATCGCCCGAATGCTGATGCTTCCAGCACGCTTCGCGAACGCCCGTACAGGAGTCAGGAGAATGGCTAACGCCACGCTTCTAAACTCATTGGTCAATTGGACAGATATTCAGTTATAATAAATGGTCGCAAACATTAGTAAGTTATAGCCGGATTTGTCCCGGAGGTACGATTGACCACAAAATTTATCTTAAAAATTCTCTGGTTAGATGAGAATGTAGCCTTAGCAGTTGATCAGGTTGTTGGTAAAGGCACAAGCCCCTTAACTAAATACTTCTTCTGGCCTCGTAATGATGCGTGGGAAGAACTTAAAAAAGAGTTAGAATCCAAACACTGGATTACTGATATTGATCGCGTTGAGTTGCTCAACAAAGCAACTGAAGTGATTAACTACTGGCAAGAAGAAGGCAGAAACCGCCCAATGGCAGAAGCGCAGTTGAAGTTTCCTGAAGTTGCCTTTACAGGTAGCGCCTGATTGTTTTAATTTGGTGATTGGTAATTGGTAATTGGTAATTGGTAATTATCAATTACTACCCAGTCCCGATTTTCCAATTTTTCCATATTTTAATGGTTTTGTCTCTACTACCAGTAGCAATTATTTGGGAATCAGGACTAAGTGCCACTGTAGATACTGAGTTAAAATGATCTACAAGAGTTGCTATTTTTGTCTTGGTGCTGATATGCCAAAGTTTGATGGTTTTATACCAACTGCAACTAATTAGGGTTTTTCCATCGGCGCTAAAAGCTCATACTGCTACTGACCAGGAATGTCCTAAAAGTGTGCTAATTATTTCACCAGTATTAACATTCCATAATTTAATGGTGTTATCATCGCTACCTGTTGCTAAAATCTCTCCGTTGGGACTAAAGGCAACTGCTAAAACTGTCCTTGTATGCTCTAAAAGGGTTGTTAACAAGTTATAGGGACGGTTTTTTTGGTTTTTGGTCTGTTTGTAATTGCCATAGACGCACTGTGCGATCGCAACTATAACTAGCTAGGGGTTGCTGAAAAAGTCTTTTCGTTAGGAGTTAGGAGTCAGGAGTTAGGAGTCAGGAGTCAGGAGTCAGGAGGAGGTTTGAAAATTTCTTTACTATCTCTAGAAATCCAAAAAAATGCACACTTTTTCAGGTATACCCTTGAAAACCCTTGCACTTTTTTCCTTTTTATCAGCCTGTAACCTTTGTTCTATCTGGGTTTTACATTTATTCAGCAAGCCCTAGCTAATATATCATTTTTAGGACTTGAGAAAACAGAAAAAGAAATAAATAAAGATGAGGAAGATATTTAATAATGATGATTTAAATGTATTTTTGTCTGAATCAGGATGTCCAGGATTTAAGGATTTACAGGATGGGAATTTTTAAGAGTTTCAAAAAGTCCAGGGCATGATAATATAAAGAGTTACAGGATTTACATTTTAGTTCTTGCCAGGTTGAATGTTAAATAATTGTGATGGGGTGTTTCTCTGGAATACCCATGTTTGATAAACTTGACATACGAAATTTTATTAAATTAATTTAATAAAGATTGATGGAGATTTGAATTGACAGAATATAGAATTAGACTACAAGCAAATGAGATTAAGCCCAGGTTGCAACTTCTAAAAAAGAAAGCTTTATTTATAGAACCTAAGTTAGCAGCTAGGATTAATGAAATTGGAACTACACTATCTAAATATAAAAACGAAATTTTGGAGAAAAAACGGTTTTTAATAGACTTTCTGAATGAATTTTATTACGATATTCAAACTTATCTACATACAATCCAACCACTTTTAAAGTTATCGCCAGCAGAAAGAGAAAAATTTTGCCAGCAAAAGAATATATCTGTAACTGAGTATTATTGGTATACGGTAATCTTGCCTAAGTGGTTGAGTCAAGAAGATCCAAAATTTTCTTACTGGGTTGAAAAACTTATACAAGAAGAGTATACTGGTAATGATGAAGATTTAATTTTTAATTTGACTAAAACTATCAACTCTAGAACTGATGGGAGTGCTTCAAATCGTTACATTCTAGATTTATCTATGGCTACAGATTTACTTGTTAGTCATGTTCCTAGTACACTTGAGCCTGTTTTTGTTCAGCTTACGGGTATTTCTAACCTGCGGGATGGACAACCTAACCCTGATTTTTTGAATAAGCAGCAGCGATGGAATAACACTCTATCATGTTGGGGTATTAAACGGGCTTTATTAGTTGCTCATGATGCTCAAGTGAACAGTCCAAACCATCTACTCAAGTTAGCTGATGTTATGCTAAAAGAGAGTAGCGATCGCCCAAATAATTTTATTACTGTTATACCCTTCCCTGGATAGTATTATGACTAACGATGTAAAGATTTATAATCAGTCCAGTTATGAGATAGATTGGAAGTATCTGGAAGCATCCCAACAGTTGCAGCTAGATAAGCAAAATTATGGTGCTGATTATATTCATCTTTATGTTGATGATATAGAAGGTGATTGGCTAGAAAATTGGGATTGGGAAGATGATTTAACAGATTATCTTGATGCTTTTTATCATCATTGTGAACAGGGAAATTATCAATTTGCTTTAGATATTTTGAATGCTTGTGATGATTTATTGAATCAGCCAAAAAATCAGGAAAAGGGTTTAGAGGTTTATGGTTATTTGGTTAAAAGGTTAGAATTAGAATGTGCAAAACTTCCTGATATAAATAATCAAGAAATTTTGAACGAAGCAAAATACCGCATTTTCATATTACAAAATAATGGACAAGGTGAAAATATGCCAGAAGAAATGATTTTTAACATGGACGAGCAAAAAATTACTCGTTTAGAGTATATGAAAAAATTATTTGAAAAAATCCACAATGGAGTAATTAGAAAAACTTGGAAATTTGAGTATAAATATAAACCAGATGTGGAAGCTTCAGAAACTATTTCAGGAATAGCTAGTGCGGGAGATTTTGTAGCAAAATTCTCGATTTTCTACTATCAAGGAGGAATGTACTCTTATTATTTAAGGATTAAAAATGGTTCAAATACAGAAGAAGAAATAGTACGTGGAAGTTTAGATACATTCATTTTTTCATCGGATGAATTTAATTTAATAGCGGAGTATTTGGAAAAAATTAATCAAGCAACCTTGCAAAATAAGCTATATGATATAGATGCTTTACCTGAGTAAAAGATATATCATTGTATTTGTCATTCCATCAAGAAACTACTTGAACTATGAAAACGATGAAATCTCAAAGAAAAGTGCTATTATCTCATGGTGAAGATGGGTATTTTGTTGTCGAAGTACCCAGTTTACCTGGTTGTATTAGTCAGGGTAAAACCCGTGAGGAGGCTTTAGCTAATATTGAAGAAGCAATATCTTTATATATTGAAGTTTTACAAGATAGAGGTGAACCTGTTCCAGAAGATACAGTTGAGGTAGTATTGGTGTGAGTAAATTACCTATTATCTCAGGTTTAGAATGTGTGAAAGCATTAGAAAAAATCGGCTTTTTTGTAGATAGACAAAGAGGAAGTCACATTATCTTGGTTCGTGAAGAACCTAGAACTACAATATCAGTACCAGATCATAAAGAACTAGATAGGGGTACTTTGCGGGGAATTATTCGACAAGCAGGTTTAAGTGTAGATGAATTTATTGAATTATTGTGACTAATTTTGGATAAGATCCCCGACTTCTTATTTTCATCCTCTCAAAAAATGATAAATTGATCTCAGAAGTCGGGGATCTAGGGTATCTAAATGTCGCAGAGGGTGAAAAATCCCCAACACCATGTAAAATACATAATTCAGACTGTATTTCCTCAACAACATGGGTAGCACATTTGGTCATCTTTTCCGAATCACAACATTTGGCGAATCTCACGGCGGCGGTGTGGGTGTTATCATTGATGGTTGTCCCCCACGGCTGGAAATTTCCCCGGAAGAAATTCAATTTGAACTAGACAGAAGACGGCCAGGACAAAGTAAAATCACAACACCCCGCAAAGAAGCGGACACTTGTGAGATATTATCAGGGGTATTTGAAGGTAAAACCCTGGGAACACCTATTTCTATCTTAGTCAGAAATAAAGATACCCGTTCCCAAGATTACGATGAGATGGCGCAAAAATACCGTCCTTCTCACGCAGATGCTACCTATGACGCAAAATATGGGTTTAGAAATTGGCAAGGTGGCGGCAGATCCTCAGCACGTGAGACAATAGGTAGGGTAGCTGCTGGTGCGATCGCCAAAAAAATTCTCCGTCAAGTTGCAGGGGTAGAAATTATCGCTTACGTTAAACGCATCAAAGACTTAGAAGGAACTGTTGATACAAACACCGTAACGTTGGAAGATGTAGAAAGTAACATCGTCCGTTGTCCCGATGGGGAAATTGCCAACCAAATGATAGAATTAATTGAAAAAACTGGTAGAGATGGTAACTCTATCGGTGGTGTAGTTGAATGTGTGGTGCGGAATGTTCCCAAAGGATTAGGAGAACCAGTTTTTGATAAATTAGAAGCAGACTTAGCAAAAGCGGTAATGTCACTTCCTGCAAGTAAAGGTTTTGAAATAGGTTCAGGTTTTGACGGAACTTTGTTAACAGGTTTTGAACATAACGACGAATTTTATATTGATGAAAACGGCGAAATTAGAACCGTAACCAACCGTTCTGGTGGTATTCAAGGAGGAATTTCTAACGGGGAAAATATTATTATCAGAGTTGCTTTCAAACCAACTGCAACTATTAGAAAAGAACAAAAAACCGTCACCAAAGAAGGAGAAGAAACGGTTTTAGCAGGAAAGGGAAGACATGATCCTTGTGTTTTACCTCGTGCTGTTCCTATGGTTGATGCGATGGTAGCGTTGGTTTTATGTGATCATCTATTAAGACATCATGGACAGTGTAAAATATTGTAGAACTTTTTAGAAAAATCTCTCTTGAAATTTCTTATCTTCGCGCTCTTCGTGTCTTCGTGGTTCATTTCTATAATATAGAAGAAAACGAACCGCAGAGGCGCAGAGAACGCAGAGAAAGAAGAAAAGAGGAGATTTGTTGATTTTTCATTTTGTCGTTTTTTCAACAATCTAAAATCCAAAATCTAAAATCTAAAATATGATGATTTTATGTCTAAAATTATTTTACCTCCTCCTTTAAAACCAGGTGATTTATTGCGCGTTATTGCTCCTAGTGGTGCGTTACGGGAGTTTGCAGCTTTTGAACAAAGTTTGGAAATTTGGCGATCGCATGGCTACAATATCCAAGTGAGCGACAATATAGAAAGTAGACATGGTTATCTTGCTGGTACTGATGATCACCGTCGTCAACAGTTAGCCGCAGCATGGCATGATCCTGAATGTCGCGGTATTATCTGCGCTAGGGGTGGTTTTGGTAGTACCCGCATTTTGGAAAATTGGACTTGGGAACAAAAAACGGCAGATCCGAAATGGTTGATCGGTTTTTCTGATATCACAGCCCTGCTTTGGAGTCTCTATAAGGCTGGTATTTCGGGTGTACATGGTCCCGTACTCACTACCCTCAAAGATGAGCCTGAATGGTCAATAAAACGGTTATTTGATATTTTGGAAGGTCATTCTGTCGCACCTTTAAAGGGTAAGGGTTGGGGAGGAGGTACAGTGACAGGTGTGCTACTGCCTGGTAATCTAACAGTAGCAACTCATCTTTTAGGTACACCGATATTACCTGATCTTGATAATGTGATCTTAGCTTTTGAAGATGTCACAGAAGCACCCTATCGTATTGATCGGATGTTAACTCAATGGCGGTTAAGTGGTATGCTGTCTAAAGTTCGGGGTATTGCTTTGGGTGGGTTTACCAAGTGTGACGCACCACCCAATATACCTAGTTTGAGTATAGAGGAAGTTTTGCGCGATCGCTTATCTGATCTCAATATTCCCATTGTTTCCGATTTACCCTTTGGTCATGATAGCCCTAATGCAGCTTTACCTGTGGGGGTACAAGCAACATTAGACGCAGATCAGGGAATATTAGAAATTATTCCTTAAATTAACTCCATTTGCGATAACAACGAGCAGTAATTAAATAAGGATGAAAAACTTCTACAAATTTAGTTTGTAATGTCTGAAAAAACCTATCTAGCAATTCTGGTTCATCATGGTGAAAAGGATATTCTTGATTAAAACCTTTAAAGAAATACCAATTCATAATGATTTTTCCTGCATCATCTAAAGACTGATGGAATGTAAGTAATTGTTGAATAGGATCTGGTAAATGTTCTAAAACATCAAAACAAACAATAGTATCAAACATTTCTGAACTAGGCATTTCTTGACACAAAATTATTTTCTTGTCTAACCCTAATTGTTTAGCTCGATATTCGACAAACTCGCAATTAATCGGATTAATATCAAAATAAAACACCTCTTTAACATTTGGCGAAAGTGCAGCACCAATAGCATGAGTACCAATTCCCCCACCAAAATCTAATACCCTACCTTGGGCATATTTGGCAATTAATAGTAAAGTATTACCAATATAATCATGACTGTTTAAATGCCATGCTCCAAGCTCAAAAAGATACTCATTTTTTACCTGATCCTGATAGAAAGCTGTAGCTTTTTCCCAGTCAAAATCTTTATGGCCTAACTCAGCCATTTCTTTTTGACCAGCAGCTAATTTACTTTCTAATGTTTGCTCATCCAAACTTAAAAATTCCTGAAGATGTTGCTTTAAACTAAAAGCATCTTCCCAAAAGCTATTTAAAAAAGATGGAATAGGTGGTGTGATCATATTTTTCTACCTGCTGAATACAATAATTTAGCTAAATCATGCGTAATATTTGATATTATGCCTAAAAGCACATCAATTTCACAATTGTATCGGAAATTGACCTAAACTGCTGCATAGTCCTAAGTACACACTCTAGCCTAAGTGCTGTACCTTTGTATTTTTAAGATATTTTCATTGACAGGAGATCAAAATGCCTAGTGTTCAGGAAAACTTAAATAAATGGTCTAACTACGATTGGAAAGATCAGGGTAATGAATGGTCAAGTTCATGGGGTGGAACGGATAACTGTTTTTTTGGAACTATACATCCGCGAATTAAAACCTTTATTCCTGAGACAAAAACAGGAACAACAATATTAGAAATAGCTCCTGGTTTTGGACGTTGGACACAATATTTAAAGGATTATTGTCAAGATTTAATTATCGTAGATTTAACTGAAAAGTGTATTGCCGCTTGTCAAGAACGCTTTGCAGATTGTTCTCACATTACATATCATGTCAATGATGGAAAATCATTAACCATGATTGAAGATGAATCTATTGATTTCATTTTTAGTTTTGATTCCTTAGTCCATGTGGAAAAAGATGTCATTAAATCCTATTTACAACAGATAGCCCTGAAACTTAAACCCAATGGTGTAGGATTTATCCATCATTCTAACTTGGGCAATTATCTCAATCCCGCTACTGGAAAGCTAGAGGTAGAAAACATTCATTGGCGAGCAGAAAGCATGAGTGCTAAACTATTTGAGCAATACTCCCAAGAGGCTGGCTTACAATGTTTTCACCAAGAAATAGTTAATTGGTGTGGCGATATTTTGTGTGATTGCTTTTCCTTAATTACACCAAAAAACTCTCAATGGAGTCAACCCAATCATGTAATTGAAAATCCGAATTTTGGTGCAGAAGCTCAACGTTTACGCCAAGTATCATAAAATAATTGGAGGTAAGCAAGATGCTTACCCCAAAAGATTTTGAATATTTTGCTGTCATATCATGTTCAGTAAAAACAGATAAGGAATAAGCAAACTATTGATTTTTTCTTATCTGTGCAAAATCTTCTCAAACCATTGTTCTACACGAGCGCCCATTGCTGCCAAAGAATATAAACTCTCTGCTTGCTGGCGACAATTTTGACGATCAATAGTGTGTACCCGTTTAACAGCATCTATTAAACCTTGTACACTATCTGGCTCAACCAAAAACCCAGTTTTGCCATCTTCCACTATTTCCACTAAACCGCCCCGACTATAAGCAATCACCGGTACTCCACAAGCTAAAGATTCTAAACCTACAGTGGGGAAAGCGTCTATCCAGTGGGGAGTAGCTAACATAGCTTGACATTCCCTCAGTCCCGCTTGTAATTCGTTTGTAGAGACAAATCCTTGGTAATCTATCTGTGCATCGGGATACGCTTGACGAACTTGCTGCCAATATTCCTCATTTTGCATCAAACCAAAGATTTTTAGAGGCATTCCTAAAGTATTTGCTGCTGCTACCGCATCTTCTAAACCTTTTTCTGGTGCTATGCGGCCTACCCAACCTAAGCTATTACCAGGTTGATCACAAAACTGATACAAAGACAAGTCTAATCCATTAAATAAACAAACACATTCATCAGGGCAAGGAAAAGTTGCAGCTTGTGTTTTTGAGTGAACACCAATAGCATGGGGAAACTGAGTTGCTACCTTGGCAATCATATCATCCATCGCATCCAGTAAAGAACTCATACTAATTAAATGGGCAACTGGACGATGAAAAAATTGCGTTAAATATAATGGCAACCAATCATAGCTAAAATTCAAAATTAGATCATAATTTCCCTGTACTTGATAAGCATAACTCCACATATTTGCTAAAACTGAATTTGTGGGAATGCCAATTTCTGCATCATACTTTTGATCTTGGGCGGCATTTTGTGTATTTCCGGGTATTTCTATCAAAGGTAACGAACCACTGCGAGAACCTGCTGGTGCAACAATATCTATTGTGTGTCCTCTTTGCTGCATTGCTTTGACAATATTGGGGAGGGTGACTTCTATTCCACCACCTAACCCTGAACCCAAAGCACCAACACCTGTGGACATAAATAATAATTTGTAAGTCGGTTGACTCATCATTAATATCCTCAATTAAAAATTGCAGTTATCATCATACATGAGTAACTCTACAAATTAAATAGGAATACTATATTTTTGTGATAATTTTTCAGCCTCCAGTGATTAATTATTTTTGCTTTGACATCGGGTAATTAATTTACCAATCTGAGTTTTATATATTGCGGTTTTGATTAAATGCGTGCAAGCATGATATATGTAGCCATTTAATTAGGCTATAAAATTTTGAGAGTTAATGAATATAAATCACAAATTACGATATATAATGATCAAGTGAAAATCCCTAATAAATCAGCAATTTTCTCAGCCACCAACATGAAATTTATCAGGATTCGGTTTTTTAATTCCACTCAGAGGATGTTCACAACGGTAATCATCTTGATTTCTTGTTTCCTATTTCTATTTAGTTGTCAGCAGAATATTCAAAAAGATAATAATATCATTCATGTGACTTTATGGCAAGGAATTAACCCGCCAGTGAATCGGGATGTATTCAATAAATTAGTAGATCAATTTAATCAGGAAAATTCTCATATTCATGTAGACTCAATTTTCACAGGTACACCAGAGGAACAATTACCGAAAATATTAACCGCAGTGGTAGGTAATGCGGCTCCAGATATTTTAAATTTTTCTGCCCAAATAACTGGACAGTTAGTAGAATTAGGAGCAGTTGAACCTTTAGATGATTGGTTTAATCAATCAGCGGCCAAATCGGAAATTTATCCGCAAGTGATAGAGGAATTACAATTAGATGATCACCTCTGGTCAGTTCCTCTTTATACTGCTAATCTGGGCATTTTTTACCGAAATGATTTATTTAAAAAAGCGGGAATTAGTGAAACTCCTAAAAACTGGCAAGAATTAAGGGAAGTTGCCAAAAAATTAACTATTGATCGCAACGGCGATCAACGTCCAGAACAATATGGAATTTTATTACCTTTGGGCAAGCAAGAATGGACTGTTTTTAGTTGGTTTCCCTTTTTATTAGGTGCAGGTGGTGAAATATTAAATAATAACCATCCTAATTTAAATAATCCAGATGCTATTCAAGCATTACAATTTTGGCAAGACTTAATTAAAGATGGTTCAGCAACTCTTTCTCCCCCGGAAAGAGGCTATGAAGAAGATGCTTTTATTCAAGGTCGTGTAGCGATGCAAATTACTGGACCCTGGACTTATATTAAAAACTCTAATGTTGATTTTGGTGTGTTTCCCATTCCTGAAAATAAAGTACGGGCGACAGTCATAGGTAATGGCAATTTTTATTTAATGAAAACTACACCGGAAAAACAAAAAGCGGCTTTAAAATTTTTAGAATTTGTTGTTAGTGAACAATTTCAAACAGAATGGGCAATGGGTACTGGTTTTTTACCTGTAAATATCAAATCTGCACAAAGCCCAGAATATCAAGAATACCTTAAATCCAGACCTTGGTTAAAAGTGTTTGTAGAGCAAATGTCTGTGGCTGGTTCTCGTCCTACGTTAGCTGGATATAGTCGCATTTCTGATAGTTTAGGTAGAGCAATTGAAGCAACATTATTAGGTAAATCTTCTGCGGAAGTTGCTTTAAAACAAGCTCAGGAACGGTTAGACGTGATTTGGGGAGAAAAATAGGTGAGTGGGGACTGGTGACTGGTGACTGGTGACTGGGGTGTTATCTCCCCTACTTCCCCTACTTCCCCTACTTCGTCCTGAACTCCTGAACTCCTGAACTCCTGAACTCCTGAACTCCTGCCTCCTAAAATTTTAACGTTTTGTTAAGTTAAGTAAAGCAAGTGTTAGAGCTTTTGGAGGATAGGACTCAAGCGTAAACTAGGGATGATAAGCTAAACAGTGAAATATAAAAGTGACTTAGGATGTAGTGTTAAATGGGTGTTTCCTCAACAGTTCCTCTCCTCCTTCGGGCTGCACGCGGTGAAAAAGTAGATCGTCCCCCTGTATGGATGATGCGACAAGCGGGGCGCTATATGAAAGCGTATCGGGACTTGCGGGAGAAATATCCTTCTTTTCGGGAACGCTCAGAAATTCCTGAAGTTGCGATCGAAGTTTCCCTGCAACCTTGGAGAGCTTTTCAACCCGACGGCGTAATTTTGTTTTCCGATATTGTCACCCCCCTACCAGGGATGGGTATTGACATGGATATTGCGGAAGGGAAGGGACCGATTATTTTTTCGCCCATTCGCACTCAAGCACAAATTGATAACTTGCGTCCCCTAGAACCAGCAACTGCTTTACCGTTTATTAAGACCATTTTGGGGTCTTTACGCCAAGAAGTCGGCGATAAGTCAACGGTTTTGGGTTTTGTGGGCGCTCCTTGGACTTTGGCGGCCTATGCGGTGGAAGGTAAGGGTTCTAAAACCTATTCCATCATTAAAAACATGGCTTTCTCAGATCCCAAAATTCTGCATCAGCTATTAACTAAGTTGGCTGAATCTATTGCTGAATATGTGCGCTATCAAATTGATTGTGGCGCTCAAGTGGTGCAAATGTTTGATTCTTGGGCGGGACAATTAAGCCCCCAAGATTATGATACCTTTGCTTTGCCTTACCAAAAAATGGTGTTTGATTTGGTGAAAAAGACTCATCCTGACACACCGTTAATTTTGTTAGTGACTGGTAGTGCAGGACTTTTAGAAAGAATGGCTACCTCTGGTGCAGATATCCTCACCATTGACTGGACTGTGGATATGGCAGATGCACGCAGAAGACTAGGTAAGGACGTAAAAGTACAGGGTAATCTTGATCCGGGTGTGTTGTTTGGTTCTAAAGAATTTATCCGCGATCGCATTTTGGACACCGTTCGCAAAGCCGGCGACTGGGGACATATTCTTAATTTGGGACATGGTGTATTACCAGAAACACCAGAAGAAAATGTCGCTCATTTCTTTGAAACTGCCAAAAACCTCAACGCTTTGGTTTAGTTTCTGGTTTATTGGGTGGGTTTTTTACCCACCTGATTTTTAGGGAACGCAGATAAACGCGGATGAACGCGGATGAGGAAATTCAACAACAGTTAAATTTAAAGGAAAAGCTATGCAAGTTACTTTAGATATTCCTGAAGAGTTGGCAAGTAAATTACAATTATTTGAAAATCAATTACCACAGATTTTAGAATTAGGAATTAGAGAATTAAATGCTGCTTCTCAACCAGGTTTTTCAGGTATGGCAGAAGTGTTAGAATTTTTGGCACAGTTACCAACATCCGCAGAAATTATTGCTTTACGTCCTTCAGAAGAATTACAAACACAAATCAGTAATTTATTAGAAAAAAATCGGAATCAAGGTTTAAATGCGGCTGAAGAAATGATGTGGGAACAATATCAATATTTAGAGCATTTGGTGAGGATAGCAAAAGCCAAAGCTTTATTGAAATTACAAGCCGGGGAATAAATATGAGTAAATATATCCCATCTGCTCTGAGGAAATTAGTTTATGATCGTGCTAAAGGCTGTTGTGAGTATTGTTTAATTCCTGAAATTGCGACCTTATCTCCTCATGAAATAGATCACATTATTGCTGAAAAACATGATGGTTTAACAGAAGCTGATAACCTAGCTCTTTGTTGTGTTTTGTGCAATAAACACAAAGGTAGTGATATAGCATCAATTGATCCAGTAACAAAACTATTGACTTCATTATATAATCCACGTCAAGATAATTGGCATGAACATTTTCAATTAAATGGTGCTGAATTTATGCCTTTAACAGCAGTAGGAAGAATCACGGTAAAATTATTACAAATTAATCGTATTGATAGATTAAAAGAACGGGAATTACTTGTACAAGCTGGTATATTAAAACCACCAGTAGAATAGAACAATTTGACCTGCTATTGCCATTTTTCTATTAAATCGGATTCGGTGTATTCAGGAAGATGATCATTTTCTAAGTCTCTCATAGCTTGTTCTAAGGAAAACTCATTCCATTCTTCATTTTCTTTGTTGGTCAAAATCGGGATTAACATTTTTTGAATTGTCCATTTTTCTTCTTCTATCAGTTCTAAAATAGTTTCTTTGATCAGGGCTTTTAGTTGTTGGGTTTCCATTTTTCACCTTTGGTTGATCATTCTTTCATTTTACCTTGTTTTTCATCTATGGATCTGTTAGTGGGAGAGTGAGAACGAACCACAGAGACACAGAGAACAATTTCTGTTATTTTTTAGTAGGTTGACATTAATATCCTTTACATCTTTTAATCCTGGTTATCCTGATTCTGACTTTTTCGGTTTTGTGTACAAGTTTACGAGGGAACGAACCACGTTCTGCGAAGCAGTTCCCGAAGGGTAGACACGAAGAACACGAAGCAAGAGTAAAGAGAGAATTTTCTGTTATTTTTTAGTAGGTTAACAGTAATATCCTGTACATCCTTTAATCCTGGTTATCCTGATTCTGATTTAATATTTTTCTGTGAATCTTTAGATTTTACAGTTGACTGTTATGAACGCAAGATCAGAACTATGACAACTGCTTTCCAGTAATCATCTTGAGAATACAAACTAATAACTACTTTCCACCACCATATCGAACCTACGGAAAAAAAAGGAAGATGCGCTTTTGGTGCTTTTATGTCAAAGGTAATCTCGTTATCAGATAGTAAATTTTCTCCTTTTCTCCATCCTACCTTATCTATAAATTTATTCCAAATTTTGTGGTCGTAATTTGTTGTTCCCCCCACACTTTCATAAATCTGCTTTTGTACAGAAAATCCAAAGCGCCCATTACTATTCTTTACCCATAAATTGTCTATAATGCTGATGTCTTCACTTGGAATATCAAGAACATTGTCTATGGTTAAATAACCCGGTATTCCCCGGTTAGCAAGCTTCAATATTATCCGTCTTGTTTCCTCATCTGCTTCTTTCCATTTCCCATCTGCTAATAATTTTTCTAGTTTTTTATACTGACTGGGTACAGTAACAGATGGTAAAGTAACAGATGGTTGAGGAATTTTCACAGTTGGTTGTAAATTAGAAATTTGATTTACAGGACTTAAATCATTAATCACTTCCTTAACAGATTGATAACGATGTTTAGCAATAGGACTTGCTAATTTTTCCAAAATTTTCCCTAATTCATTACTTACCACATTCCCATTTAAAAAATCTCTCCATACCCATTCCCCTTCCATTGGACTATATAAATCAAACGGACTAACTCCTGTTAATAAATGCAAACAAGTTACCCCTAAACTATATAAATCACTAATAAATAATGGTTTACCTATTGACTGTTCAGGGGCGCAATATTCAGCAGTTCCAATAATTGTTCCTGTAGCTGTGCGTTGCTGTGGTTTAACTATTTTCGCTGCCCCAAAATCTACTAAAAATAACTTTTTATCACTACTCAGAATCATATTTTCTGGTTTAATATCTCGGTGAATTACTTGTTTACTATGAACAAAATCCAAGATTTGCAAAACTTCTATTAATAAGTTTTTAATTTGCTGTTCAGAAAACACACCATTTTTATCTAACTCAGTTTGTAAAGTTTCCCCTTTAACAAATTCCTGTACTAAATATTGACGATTATCATAAGTAAAATAAGCCATTAACTCAGGTATTTGCGGATGTTTACCCAACTCCTCTAAACGTTGTGCTTCCTGTGCAAATAACTGGGATGCTTTTTCAATACTATCCGTTCCCTGTGCTTGGGGTAAAAACTGTTTAATCACACAAAAAGGTTTTGATGGTTTATCCTCATCAATCGCTAAAAAAGTCCTACCAAAACCACCTTGACCTAAAATTGATAAAGGTGCATATCTTTCTTTTAGCAATAACTTACTACCGCACTTTTGACAAAATTGAAAACTATCAGGATTAGAAAAAAGACAGTCAGGATTAAGACATTGACGCATAGACTCAACACCAACACACTGTTATAATTTTACCCTAATTAATCAAAACCTACGCAAAATCTCTCAAAACCTCAGATTCCCAACTTCTTGAAGAAGTCGGGGATCTATCTGCTCAAATCATGCTATAATTATACACCGTTATCAAAAATACCCAAAAACCCAACATCAATGACTAAACAAAGAATATTAATCACAGGTGCAAGCGGCTGTATCGGTCATTATATCAGCGAAACATTAATCAAAAACACAGAACACGAATTATATTTATTAGTTAGAAACCCCAACAAACTACAAATTAACACCACAGCACGTCCAGGAGTCACAATTTTACAAGGTGATATGCTGGAAATTAACAAATTTTCCAACTTATTAAAAACCATAGACACCGCAGTTTTAACCGCCACTTCTTGGGGTGGAGATAAAATTTTTGATATTAATGTCAACAAAACCATAGAATTAATGAACCTGTTAAACCCGGAAAGATGTCAACAGGTAATTTATTTTTCAACTGCTAGTGTTTTAAATCACGAAAATCAACCATTAAAAGAAGCAGGAGAAATAGGAACAGATTATATTAGTTCTAAATATGATTGTTTACATAAAATTGAACATTTAGAGATTTACCCGAAAATTACTACCGTTTTTCCTACTTTGGTTTTAGGTGGAGATGATCAAAAACCCTATTCTCATTTAACATCGGGTATTCCTGAAGTTACCAAATATATTAATATCATTCGTTTTTTACAAGCTGATGGTAGTTTTCATTTTATTCATGGTCAAGATATTGCCACAGTTATACAGTATTTAATTGATTATCCACCACAAACAGGAGATCCGAGAAGATTTGTTTTAGGTCAATCTGGGTTAACAGTAAATCAAGCAATAGAAGAAGTTTGTCAATATTTAAATAAAAAGATTTATTTCCGCATTCCTTTATCTTTGGGTTTAGCGAATGTGATTATTAAAATATTTAGGATTCAAATGGCAGCTTGGGATAGATTTTGTATGAATTATCGCTATTTTACTTATTCTAATGCGATTAATCCGGCAAGTTTTGATTTACCAAATTATTGTGCAACGATGAGTGATGTGTTAAAAATTAGTGGGGTGAAAAGTGGCAAATAAATATTTAAGCTCACCGGGTTTAGAAAACCGGGTAAGCTTAATTGGGAAATATCTATCAATTTCCTATTCAGGAAGTTGTTTTTTCAAACTTTCCAAAGCAGACCAACGTCTATCAACCTGCTTTTCAGCACCAGCATCAGCAGCAGTATTATCTAAAATACCCGGACAATTGCGATCGCACAATTGACGTTGAGGAATAGCTAAACACATCTGCTCATACAGCCATTCACTAGGATAAAAATAACCATCAGGTGAAAGCGTTTCTACTAAATCTTCTATAGCAACTTCCCTTTCTAATGGTAAATCTTCAACTTGATTAGCATTAGCATCTAACCAAATAATTTCTTTAGTATTCACAGCCAAACGTTGATTATATTGCTGCAAACAGCGGTTACAGGTACAAGTAATAATTGATTCTGCCTGACCAGAAACTTCTAAATAATTACCCTGGTGCTGTACGCGGATAGTTCCACGCACAGGGGTTAAAGTTTCTAGCCCAGGCAGAGACTCGTTCACTTGAATTTCCTCTGTCCGTTCCGGGGCTTTAGTTAGCTGCGGAATAAAAATAGCGTCCATTATGATGAGTGAGAAATACTCACGAAAAATTATGGTTTATGTTCAGCAAAATTGCTGATTCTACATTTACAAGAATTCAGGAGTCAGGAGTCAGGAGTCAGGAGTCAGAATGTTTGATAAATTGGTAGATTATCAAAATAGGGCGTTTAGGCGCAAGCTGTAAAAAGCTGACTGCTGACTGCTGATAGCTGAATACTTATCTTTGATTTTAGCTTTAATAGCCGGGATCTGTTGGTGGTTCAGTGGCAGGACGAACTACTAAATTACGATGGGGTTCTTTACCACGGCTAAAGGTTTCCAAATCAGGAAATTCCTTTAAAAAGCTGTGAACTTGTCGCCTTTCCGCTGAACTGAGGGATCTAATTTCCACCTCACGTCCAGAAAAACGCACTTCTTGAGCCGCAGTTCTAGCTAAAGCAGTTATTTCCGCTTGTCGTCTGACACGGTAGCCATTCAACTCAATGGTATAAGATGTCTGCTCATGTTCTGGCTGATGCAAATTTAGCACCGAATTAGCTAGATACTGCATAGCATCTAACACAGAACCACCAGCACCAATCAAAACTTTGATTTGTTCTGGCATCAAATTCGATTCATCAATAGTCAACCAATAGCTATCAGGTTCTTGAGAAACTGCCCCCAGAGTAGGAGCAGCCCCTAAATTACCTTTAACATTAGTAGAGATTCCAGTAAGTTGCAGCAATTGTGTTAACCATTCTTCACCACGCTGCATAGAAATTTCACTCATAATTAGCCTGTAGCCTTTTTCTTGGAACTTTTTGGTTCAAAGGGCAAAGCTTTAACCTCTACAGTTGCCGCTTGTTGTTCCTTTTCCTGGATAGCTACAATTTTTTGCAGTTCCTCTGGTAGAGGTTCGCGGGAAAGAATGTAGGTTTGCAGGGTTTGGAAAACGTTACCAATTACCATGTACATGAGTACACCAGCGGGTAGCGGGAAGAACAAAAACATTCCCGAAAAGATCACAGGTGTAATTTTATTAACTGTATCCTGTTGTGGATTACCACCACTGGAATTTTGCCCAGACAGCATTTGGCTAAAGTACAAGCTGATGCCAAAGAAGACTATCATGCCGACAATATCCCAGTGAACTACACCATCTGGATCAATTGCCCCTACCCTACCTAAAGCATCAATAAACAGAAATCCTTTATCTGCTGCCAGTCCGGGAATTGTTCCTTGTATTGTCACATCTCCAGGTTGTAAGGCTTCGATATTGCCTTCGGCATCAATTTTGATTCTGTCTTCTCCTTTGGTTATTTTCCATTCAGGAGTTAATTTTGTTTCTGGATGTTCTGCTAGGAGTGCATCAAAGGGTTTGCCCTCCATTGTTTGATATTGAATCTTTGTCTTTTCTCCCACTGCCAACTTATTACCACCAGGAAGGATAGCGGTAATTTTGGTGTGATCCCCATCGGCAATGTAAATATTTTGGGGAGGAGTAGCAAAGGCTTGGGGTTGAATGCGTTCTATTTGTTCGGATGGGAAGATTTGCAAGTTAACGGAGTAGTTCACACCTGCAAATGGTGAACCCCGCAAAGTGGCAAACAGTGCTAGTAAAACTGGCATCTGTAACAGCAGGGGCAAACATCCAGCTAAGGGGTTGCCAAACTCTTTTTGGACATTGACCATTTCCTCTTGCTGCTTTTGCGGATCGTCTTTATAGCGTTCTTTAATTTCCGCCATCCGCTTTTGCATGAGAGGTTGTACTATTCGCATCCGTCGCATACTGCGAATAGAACCTGCACTCAGGGGATAGAGTGCAAACCGAATGATTAATGTTAAAGCAACGATCGCCAATCCATAGCTAGGAAAAAAACCATAGAAAAAGTCTATGATTGGCAACATTACGTTGTTCGAGAGAAACCCGATACCAAAATCCATTATTCTAAATCCAACCCAAGGTACTGTAAACTGAACTGAATCTAATTTATCTAAATCGTGATTTATTAGCGACTATCATTGGCTACGGATAGCCGCACAATGGTGATTGGTGACTGGTGACTGGGGACTGGTGACTGGTGACTGGTGACTGGTGACTGGTGACTGGGGACTGGTGACTGGTGACTGGGGACTGGTGACTGGTGACTGGGGAAAAATATTTACCTTCTGCTTCCTGCTTCCTGACTCCTGACTCCTGACTCCTGACTCCTGACTCCTGACTCCTTGTTCACGAAGCGTGGCGAAGCCATTCTCCTGACTCCTTGATCTCCTGACTCCTGCCTCCTAACTCCTGCCTTCTGCCTACTTTTGAGCAGCAGTATATTGGGGATTTTTAGCAGCTACTTTTTCACTAATGTAGTCATAAACTTCCCGAAAATTAGGAATAGCTCGCATTTCTAAGCGATTACCGTTTTTCAGGGTTAGGACCATATCTCCCCATAAGCCAATACCACGGGGAACTTTTACCACTTTGACTATTTCTGAGTAAATCACGTCGGTGCGATCGCGTCCTAGCCAACCACCCATGACAGCAACTCGCCGATCAGTGATTTTAAAACGTAACCATAACGCTCTAACTATCGCTCCAATAGTTAATGGTAAACCCACAACCGTTAGCCCAATCAATAAATTCAGAATCAAATCCCCAATATGGGGACCACCTTCATAATAAACTTCTTCACGAATACCCATTTATTACCTCTGCTTTTACCAACAACTGCTCTAATTCTTGCAGAAATTGTTGGCTTACGCACTCAGATTCTGCTGTCTTTGGCTTGACAATCACTACCAATCGCCATCCAGGTGATAACTTAGGCAATAATTGAGACAATGCGGCTGTAATTTGCCGTTTAATCCGATTGCGAACTACTGCTCTTTTACTGACTTTGGTGCTAATGGAAACGCCAATTTTTGTACTAGCTAAATCTTGACATTTAGTTAATTTTATGGTATCAGCGTCATTATCACTAGAAGATTTTTGTGGACGTGACGGTTTTAAAGCTCTCAAAGTGAAATGAGAGCTATGACACCGAATTCCTTCCCGGAAAACCGCCTGGAAATCCTTGCGGGATTTTAATCTATATGCTTTGGGCAAAGCCACAGCTTCTCTATTTGCTGGATGCCTAAACGCTTAAACGATGACGACCTTTTTTTCTTCTGGCTCGGATTACTCTTCTGCCAGTTGGGCTTTGCATTCTAGCACGAAAACCAGAGGTTCTCTTTCTCTTCCGACAAGTTCCACCCAATGTTCTTTGCATTTCTTTCTCCTCTTAGGCGATTTTCATAAAAAGTCACAATCTGTTATCTTACCACTTTACAGGCAATAAGAGTATATTTCTGGATACAGTTTCTAGTGATTGGTGATTGGTGACTGGTGATTGGTGACTGGTGATTGGGAAAATACAAATAATTTGCTACCTGTTCCCTGTTCCCTGTTCCCTGTTCCCTATTTTCTTGTTAATTGATGCTGATGAGCCAAGTACCTAAGTAGCGCAACATTGGTACATCTCCAGGAGAGAGGACTTGGCAGTTAAAATGGAACATTCCCCCAAAGGCAGGATTCTGCACATTAGATAGCACTAACTCAACTTTACTACCTGCTGGTACTGGTTCTTCGGGAAATATCTCTATTATCCGTCCTTCTTTATTCCATTTAACTTCACTTAAAGGAACACTTTTTTCTTTGACTCTGACTTCAACTGCTTTTGGATCAAAACTGCCTTTGTAATAATCAGGGTAAGTAATGGCAAATTGGGCAACTGCCAAGTTCATTTTTTTGGCGGGTAGTCTGAGTATATATCTATCCGTGGCGTTGGTTTGTCCACCAAAATCTAATCGAAAGGGTAGCTGATTTTCTGACTTAACACCGCTAAATAGTGTAAAACCTTGTTGTGCCAAACTGACAGCCGGAAAATTCGCTAATAAACAACCAGTTACAGCTAAAGCAGAAAGTAAACGTCGCATAGTTAGGTTTCCTCTAAATAAATATTATTCCGTGATTTAAAAGTAACAGTCTCGTTAGTATTCTTAACTAAACTTTACCACTTTACACCTGATAATAGACGAAAAATAAAAATAAAAGTGCTTTTTATATCAAAAATTCTGCGAGTAGAAGGAGAAACATAGTTTGCATCAGGGGAATTAAATTATTTTTTGCTGATTATATAAAAATTAAGAAATATAAATTTTTCAGAATATTTGATAAAAAATTAAATTTTGTTTTAGCGATCGCTCATTAAATTAAGATAAATTAATTAGACTTCAAGTTTGCATATTCTGTATCCTAAATCCTGACAAAATCATCAATAATTCAGGTAAAAATATCCAAATTGCCAAATTTAAGTATGGCAGAAAGTAAGAATAAAATTGCACAATCCCAAAAATAATCTGAAGACATAGATATAACATCAAAAAATGCACGTAAGATGTAGATGTGAACTAGGTACAGCAGTTTGCAACCATCTAAAATTATTACATCTGCAACCTGCAAAGATTCTCTTGACAGAGGGAAAAACAAAGTACACACTTTAAAGTCAAACTCTAGGGCTTCAAACTTACTGGTTGACGTTGTGTTGTTTGTATCGGTTTATAAAAGACTTACATCAATAAATAGTTAGCAGATATTAAGTATTTATCTCTAGGAGATTTCATGAAAATAGCAGTAGCTAAAGAAATAGAAGTTTGTGAACGTCGGGTGTCATTAATTCCTGACATTGTAGCCAAATTAGTCAAACAAGGATTAGAAATTTATGTAGAAAGTGGTGCGGGAGAAAAAGCATTTTTTACTGACGCTGACTATGAAGCAGCAGGAGCTAAAATTATCAGTGATCCTGCCACATTATGGGGTGAAGCGGACATAATGTTAAAAGTCAGTCCACCCCAAGACAGAGAAGATGGACGTTCTGAAATAGACTTACTTAAACCGGGATCTGTTTTAATCAGCTTTCTCAACCCCTTAGGAAATCCACAAATAGCGCAAAAATTAGCACAACGGCAAATTACAGCTTTAAGTATGGAATTGATCCCCCGTACTACCAGAGCGCAAAGCATGGATGCTTTATCTTCCCAAGCATCTCTAGCAGGGTATAAAACTGTACTTTTAGCGGCGGCAGCTTTACCAAAATATTTCCCGATGTTAACCACTGCGGCGGGTACTATTGCCCCTGCTAAAGTATTTATTATGGGTGCGGGTGTTGCGGGTTTACAGGCTATAGCAACTGCAAGAAGACTAGGAGCAGTAGTAGAGGCTTTTGATATTCGTCCAGCCGTGAAAGAAGAAGTACAAAGCTTAGGGGCGAAATTTGTTGAAGTTAAATTAGCAGAAGAAACCACAGCAGCAGGTGGTTACGCAAAAGAAATATCAGAAGACAGTAAAAAACGCACCCAGGAAGTAGTCGCAGAACACATCAAAAATTCCGATGTAGTCATTACCACCGCCCAAGTACCAGGAAGAAAAGCACCCATCTTAGTGACAGAGGAGATGGTAAAAGCGATGAAACCCGGTTCTGTGATAGTAGACTTAGCCGCAGAACAGGGTGGTAACTGTGCTTGTACAGCACCGGGTAAGGATATTGTTTATCACGGTGTAACGATTATTGGACCAATTAATTTACCTTCGTCTATGCCTGTACACGCTAGTCAACTTTACTCTAAAAATATTACTGCATTAATGCAGTTATTGATTAAAGATAAAACGTTACAGGTTAATTTTGCGGATGATATTGTTGATGCGGCTTGTGTTACTTATGGTGGTGAAATTAGGAATCAACGGGTGAAGGATGCTTTGCAAGCTGTTGTGGTTTAGTTTTGAGGATTTTTTGAGGAACGAACCGCAAAGAACGCAAAGTACACGAAGGAAGAGGAGTTAGAGAGAGATTTTCTATTTGTTATATAAGTTCTTTCTTTGCGTCTTTGCTCCTTTGCGCCTTTGCGCGAAACACTATTTATTATCTTGAACCATGAATGAAACTTTACTAGCGGCTTTATTTGTGCTTGTTTTGGCTTCTTTTATTGGCTTTGAAGTCATTAACAAAGTTCCCCCGACTCTGCATACTCCTTTGATGTCGGGTTCTAATGCTATTTCTGGTATTTCGGTAATAGGTGCAATTCTCGCTGCGGGTGAGAGAAATACCAGTTTATCAGTAATTTTGGGTTTAATTGCGGTGATATTGGCAATGGTTAACGTTGTCGGTGGTTTTTTGGTTACAGACAGAATGCTGCAAATGTTTAAAAAGAAGGATGTTAAAGCATGAATACTTTTATACCAACTGGGATTCAGCTAACTTATTTAGTAGCTGCATCTTTATTTATCTTTGGTTTAAAAAAGCTGGGTTCTCCTGCAACTGCTCGCAATGGTAATGTTATTGCTGCGGTGGGTATGTTGTTAGCTGTGGTTGCCACTTTGTTAGATCAGCACGTATTAAATTACGAGATGATTTTAATAGGTTTGGTAATTGGTTCAATTATTGGGGCTGTGGCAGCTTACAAAGTGCAAATGACGGAAATGCCCCAAATGGTTGGTTTACTTAACGGTTTGGGTGGTGCATCTTCCGCACTTATCGCTGTAGCTGAGTTTTGGCGGTTGTTGGGAAGTTCTCAACCTATCCCCCTCGATGTCAACATCTCTATGTTATTGGATGTGTTGATCGGTGGTGTGACCTTAACTGGTAGTTTTCTTGCTTTTGCTAAGTTGCAAGGTTTGGTTAGTGGTACTCCTATTACTTTTCCTTTGCAGCAACCTGTTAACCTCTTGCTGTTGGGTTCTTATTTAGCCGGAAGTGCTTATTTAATCATCTCACCGGATAGTTTACCGATATTTTTAGCGGTGGTGGCAGTTTCCTTGGTGTTGGGGGTGATGTTTGTATTACCCATTGGTGGCGGTGATATGCCGGTGGTGATTTCGCTGTTAAACTCTTTATCAGGAGTTGCTGCTGCTGCTGCGGGTTTTGTGGTGATGAACAATATGTTAATCATCGCCGGTGCTTTGGTGGGTGCTTCGGGTATCATCCTTACAGAAATTATGTGTAAGGCCATGAACCGGTCGTTATTCAGTGTGTTATTTAGTGCTTTTGGTTCTGTAACTACTGCTAGTGGTGGAAATGCTGCGGGTACAAGTAATCAAACTGTTCGCAGTATTGACGCTGAAGAAGGGGCGATGATGTTGGGTTATGCTCGTTCTGTGGTGATTGTACCAGGTTATGGTATGGCAGTTGCTCAAGCACAGCATAGCGTCCGGGAGTTGGCGGATCAGTTAGAGCGTATGGGTGTAGATGTGAAATATGCGATACATCCGGTTGCGGGGAGAATGCCGGGACACATGAACGTATTATTGGCGGAAGCTAATGTACCCTATACGCAGTTGTATGATATGGAGGACATTAATCCTCAGTTTGAACAAGCTGATGTAGCGTTAGTGATTGGTGCTAATGATGTGGTAAATCCTGCGGCGCGTAGTGATGCGAATAGTCCGATTTATGGAATGCCGATTTTAGAGGTTGATCGGGCGAAGCAAACTATTGTGATTAAGCGCGGTATGAGTGCGGGTTTTGCTGGTGTGGATAATGAGTTGTTTTATAAGGATAAGACGACGATGTTGTTTGGTAGTGCTAAGGATATGGTGGCTAAGTTGGTTAGTGAGGTGAAGCAACTTTAAGAGAAACGAACCACGTTCGCGTAGCGTCCCGCAGGGATAGACACGAAGAACACGAAGAAAAAGAACGAAAGAATTAACTTGCCTTTTAATTTGAGAATTAAAAGGCAAGTTTTTTATTTAAGTAAAGAAGTGGTAGATTCGTTGGCATAATCAATTTGAGTTAGGCCAATAAGCTCCTATTTCATGACCATCTGGGTCTTTAACAGAAGCACTATAAGAATTATCTGCGCTGAAGCCAGGTTTTTGAACTTCATTAGCTCCGTTTGCAATAGCAGTTGTAAAAAACGCATCTATGGCACTTTTATCCTTAGCTTGAAAACTAACCGAACGGCTAAAAATTTGGATATTTTCAGAAGAATAATTTGGAGATTCAATAATGGACAACCTTTTTAAATCTTCATTTAAACCGTATTCTACTTCACGTATACCTTGTGATTCAAGTTGATTACAGCGTGGAACATCTAATGTTGCCATTACAATATCATAGAAAGCCAAGCTACGCTCAAAATTGGATACAGGAAAACTAGGATAAAAGTTGGTAGTAATGCTCATTTTTTAGAAATTTTTGAACTCAATTTATATACATTTTAAAGGTAACATAAGTAAAGACCTTGGTTAGTCTTCTATAATAAATATAATTTATAATTTTCCCTATAAAATTTAACATTATTTATATTCATCACATTGACGTGAATTAGGAACACCTCCATACATTTGTTTGGCTCTTTCTCGTCTATCTTGTTCCCAGCATTCTTGATACTTTTGATAGGAAGACTTTTCAAATTGCTGGGGATTCATCATTACATAAAGCACCCCAGAGATTATAATTGAAAGAAAAATTACCAATGTTAAGTTTAAACTGAGGTCTTTAGCTTTCTCATCCTTCTTTATCTGCTCGGAATTTTTACCAGTTATTCTTTGAGTGATCATATCAGCTATAAATACAGAAAACATCATCAGTATTATAGTAACCCACCAATTCAGATACAAACAGTAAATAAAACATATCAAAGACAATAACATTAAGATAGTAGATAAACACCCAGGCTGCTTATTGTGATTCATTTTGGTTACTATTAGTTATTAATGGAAAGAATAAAATTGTATAGCCAATACTTGTAAAGTAATTTATTTATTATACCAAAAATCTTGCTTTAATTAAAGTATACTACTTAGGGCTTGCAATGTCCAAAACTTCTAAAGTGCGATCGCTCTCTATTCTCCTCTTCCTTCGTGTTCTTCGTGTCTTCGTGGTTCGTTAAAAAAGGACATTGGGAAAACACCAGGATACTTTGCGTCTTTGCTCCTTTGCGTCTTTGCGCGAAACTCTCTGCGTTCTCTGCGTCTCTGCGTGAAATAAAAAAAGGATGTTGGGAAGTTGAGGGGGTGCGTTAGCGTTAGCTTACCGAAGGTATCGCTGTTTGGGAAGTTGAGGGGGTGCGTTAGCGTTAGCTTACCGAAGGTATCGCTGTTTGGGAAGTGGAGGGAGTGCGATCGCTGTTTGGGGAGTTGAGGAGGTGCGATCGCTTTTGGGGAAGTTGGAGGAATTGCGATCGCTGTTTGGGAAGTTGAGGGGATGCGATCGCTTTTGGGAGGTTGAGGGGATGCGATCGCTTTTGGGGGAGTTGAAGGGATGCGATATTTGGGGGTGTGTGCGATCGCTTAACAACAACAAATATAATTAAACTGGGAAAAAATCAGCATCTAAAATTTCATCAGCAGAAAAAGGATTATCATGAGGAAAAATAGATAAAGGAAGTCCAGTTTCAATCGCTGCTTCTTTACGAGCGTGTTGATAGCAATTATCCAAAACTTCTATATAATACCCTTTTAAACTGGGACTATCTAAAAACGTTTCTTGTAATCTTTGACGATGTTCATAGATTGTATATAACCAACTATTTGACCTATTTTGAGGTTGAAACTTGTATTTAAGCAAGTGCATAATTAAAACTCGTAAATTACTTTTTAAAGCATTTTTTTCACTTCTTCCCATACTTTCAATTTCTTCAATTAAATTTTCTAATTCTAATTCTGAAAACTGCTTATTCTTTAGTAAAGAAGCGGTTTTTTCAATCCATAAATTATAATCTTGGTCATAAAGATTATTAGTTAATATCATAGATTGATGTGTCATAGTTTTCTCCTTAATAAAAAATTAAACCCCAAATCCCAAAACCACATCCAAAGCAGTCCGAATTTCTTCCCAATATTCAGTTTCTAAAATACCCACCAACCCCAAAACCCGACGATAATCAACAGAACGAATTTGAGCAACATCAATAAAACGATCCTGATCTAATCCATTAGTTGCTGTTGCTTTGACATTGACAATATAGGGAGCTTGCTTACTTCCTGGTCGAAATGGCATCACAATTGTTAATAATCCATATTGATTCATAATATCATTTTTAACTATTAAACAAGCACGGATTTTTTGTGCTTCTGCTCCCACAGTTGGATCAAGATTTACCCAGCGAATTTCACCCCGTTTATAAGTTAAATTACCCTCTGGCATTAATACCATCTCCAGCTACATGATCCCAAGCAGAAATCTCATTTTGATATTCTAAATCTTTTGCATCTTCTTGCAGTGCCGCAATTATTTCTGCTTCTAAAATTTTACGTCTTTGTTCTGCCAATATTGCATTAATATAGGCGCTACGATTACCTTTTGCTTGTTGATCAATAAATTTCAATATATCTTCTTCTAAAGTAATTGTGACTTTCATCATTTTGTATGACTCATTTATCTTACCAATCAATCATACCACTTTTTTGACAATTTGCAAATAATCTGCGTTCCCTGTGTCTGTGCGGTTCGTTAACAAGGGGATGTTTGGGAAGTTGAAGGAAGTGCGTTAGCGTTCACGTAGTGTTCCGCAGGAAAGCTTACCGTTCGCGTAGCGTCTCGAAGAGAAGGTATCGCTGTTTGGGAGTTGAGGGGGTGCGTTAGCGAAGCTTACCGAAGGTATCGCTGTTTGGTGAGGTTGGAGGGAGTGCGTTAGCGAAGCTTACCGAAGGTATCGCTATATAGTGATAAACTATGATAATTGATCTATACTTAAAGTATGCCCAAACTAGACATTATTCATAACGTTGTTAAAAATGCACTAATCAAAGATGGTTGGATAATTACAGATGATCCTTACTTAATTCAATATAGAACAACAACACTATATGCTGATCTTGGTGCTGAACGTCCCATAGCAATTGAAAAATCAGGACAAAAACTGGTAGTTGAAGTCAAAAGTTTTATTGGTACATCAAAGATACAAGATTTAAAAGAAGCTCTCGGCCAATATGATATCTATCTTTACCTATTAGAAGCAACCGCACCAGACCGTAAACTCTATATTGCCATTAGTGAAACTGCATATAAAAGTTTTTTCACACAGGATATTATTCAACTAATTCTTAACCGACATCAACTTCCGTTAATTGTTGTAGATATAGAAACAGAGGAAATTAAACAATGGATAAATTAACAGATTACCCCAAAATCATCAAACAAATTTTAAAGGAATATGTAGAATTATCTCAGAGTCATCCCCAAAAAGATATAGAAACATTCTTAATTAGCGATGACGAAAAAGGTCATTATATTTGGATGAATCTTGGTTGGCAAAATGGTGAAAGAATTACAGGAATAACTGTTTATGTTCGCCTACATAATGGTAAATTTTGGATAGAAGAAGATTGGACAGAAGAAGGTATTGCTACTGATTTAGTTCGCGTTGGTGTTCCTAAAGAAGATATTGTTTTAGCTTTTCATGAACCGAAAATGCGGGAATATACAAATTTTGCAGTTGCTTAGTTTAGTTATTTCTTACTTTGCTTGAAACAAAAACAAAACAGCAATATTTGGGAAGATGTGCGATTCCTACGTAACATTTTGCGATAGCGAAGCGCGACATAGGAATCGCTCTCACATTTTAAATTTCTCCCCATTCCCTAGCATTAATAAAAATAGAAAGATGCTTTTTATTACTCGTGGCAATAATTACCTCATGACCATAATTAGCAACTAAAATAGATTGAGCAGCTAAAATAACATCACCATCTAAAGCTTTATTATCTGCTGTAGATTTACCTTTATTTCTAGCTTCAGCCCATAATTCTGCTGCTTTTAACATCACTTCCGTTGTCATAGGAAGATAAATAATTTCTGCTTTCAATTGATTAAGTTTTTTAATTCCTGATAACTTATTTGCTCTTAATAATTCCCGTCTAATTTCATAATCTATAATTTCCGGTAAAATTACCTCATAACCTCTTTCAAAAAGATTATAAAACCATTCTTGAGATTGCACAGCTAGAGGATTCGCTTTAGGATTAGTAATTAATCCCACAGGTGCAGAATCTAAAACAATAACCTTACTCATTTTATCTTAAATTGAAATACCATTCATAGATTCAATAACTTCTAAAGTTTCCTGTTGTTCTTGTTGTCGTATTGATCAAGGTGAATATAGAATTTTGTACACCATTGATGATGATAATCAATTAGTTGATGTTTTTCGAGTTGGTAAACGTAATGATGATGAAGTTTATAAAAACTTGTAACTTGATCGCTGTTTGGGAAGTTGAGGGAGTGCGTTAGCGAAGCTTACCGAAGGTATCGCTGTTTGGGAAGTTGAGGGAGTGCGTTAGCGAAGCTTACCGAAGGTATCGCTCATCCAATGTAATTAAACAACATTACGTGGATCGACAACTACAATATCCGAAAAACGCCTAAAATCATCAACATTAAATGTCAATAAATGTGTGATATTATGAGCTAACATAGCTGCTACTAAACGAGCATCATGTACCTGTTTTCCCATCACTTGATATTGAATAACCAGAGATTCCCACTCAGTAAAAATTTGTGGTATATCTAATTCCAATATAAATATCTTTTTAAGTTTTGCGCTTTCTTATTCAGCTTGAGTGATAGATAAACCTAACCCATTTTTATCAAGAGGTCTGGTAGCAACAGCCCAAAATTCAATTATATTTTGTGGAATAATACATAAAAAATCACCTTGCTTTTTGAGCGTTAAAATTGCCCTTTGAGTATCAAGGTGCATGGGACTGTTTTTTTGTACCAAACGCAGTAAAATATTAGTATCTACCAGATATTTCATAATATTTTATAAGAGGTTATCTTCTCTGGTATAAATACTGTCTCTACTAATAGCTGCATCTGAAAGTGGTGGTGCTACAGCAAAAGCAGGACTATTGATTAAATTCATTAGTGCTGTTTCCCAATCTTCCTCAGTTGTTACTTGAGACAAAGACATTTCTTCTTGATTTTTCAAACTATCTTCAATCAAATATTCAAGATAAGATTCAATTGATAAACCTTGTTTAGTAGCTTGGTTAATCAGACGAGCTTCTATTTCTGGTTTCAATTGTATTTGTATAGGTTTATGTTGTTTCATCTTCTTCGATGCTGCTTAATTAATATCAAGTAAAGCTGATGATTAACTGGATATATTAAAAGTATATCAGATATAAACACCGAAGGTATCACTTGATAACAGAAATTATAATTAAACTGGAAAAAAATCAGCATCTAAAATTTCATCAGAGGAAAAAGGATTATCTTGAGGAAAAATAGATAAAGGAAGTCCAGTTTCAATCGCTGCTTCTTTACGAGCGTGGTGATAACAATTATCCAAAACTTCTAAATAATAACCTTTTAAACTAGGACTATCTAAAAACGTATCTTGTAATCTTTGACGATGTTCATAGATTGTATACAACCAACTATTTGACCTGTTTTGAGGTTGAAACTTGTATTTAAGCAAGTGCATAATTAAAACTCGTAAATTACTTTTTAAAGCATTTTTTTCACTTCTTCCTATACTTTCAATTTCTTCAATTAAATGTTCTAATTCTAATTCTGAAAACTGCTTATTCTTTAATAAAGAAGCTGTTTTTTCAATCCATAAATTATAATCTTTTGCATAAAAATTATTACTTAATATCATAGATTGATGTGTCATAGTTCTCTCCTTAATTTCTGTAGTTTTTGTCTATTACAAAACGAAGTGCGGAATGTGGGTTAATAGTAGTTGTCCGATGTTGTAGGTTTCTTCATCTGTTAACCCTGCAACTGGTTCATCAACTAGTAATAAGTCGGGGGACTGTGCTACTAACATCCCAATTTCTAAACGTTGCTTTTCTCCGTGGGACAGTAAACCGGCGGGAATGTCTGCTTTAGGGGTTAAACCAACTGTTTCTAATAAGCCTTTAATACTATTATTTTCCGTGGGATGAGAGGGACGAAATAAGGTGGAAAATACATTTTTGTGGCGGTTAATAGTAATTTCTAGGTTGTCACGGGGAGTTAAGTTTAAGTAAATTCGCGGTGTTTGGAATTTCCGCCCAATTCCTAAGCGGGCGATTTTATGTTCAGGTAAAGAACGCAGATTTTTACCTTTGAATAAAACTCTCCCAATGGTTGGTTGTACTTTCCCGGTAATTACATCCAGAAAGGTGGTTTTTCCCGCACCGTTGGGTCCAATTACTACCCGCAATTCTCCCGCATCCATACTAAAGTTGAGTTGATTGATAGCTTTAAAACCATCAAAACTGACGGTGACATTTTCAGTTTCCAAGATTTTCGCGTTCATGTTGCACTTCTGGGTCCGCTTCTAAGGTGGGATACGTAGCGATGGGACGGGGGCGATGGAAAAAAGAAATCTGTTGCTTTTTTAACCATCCCATGAGACCGTCAGGTAAGACTGTGACGACTATTAAAAATAGTGCGCCTTGAAAAAATAGCCAAATTTCCGCAAATTGTTCACTTAAAAAAGTGCGGGCATAATTGACTAATAAAGTACCGACTATCGCCCCAGTTAAGGTAGCGCGTCCCCCCACCGCCACCCAAATCACCATTTCAATAGAAAAAGCAATATCCATGCTTCGGGGTGATACTGACCCACTTTGAAGTGTATAAAACGCTCCTGCTATCCCGGCGATCGCACCGGAAACCGCAAACACTAAAACTTTAAATTCTGTGGGGTTATAGCCCGAAAATCGCACCCGACTTTCATCATCTCGAATAGCGATTAATAATCGCCCAAAGCGTCCACTTGTCAACCAGCGACAAATACCATAGGTGAAGGCGAGAACAATTACCGTCAGCGTATAGAAAATGAATTGGGTTTGGGAGTCACTGACATTCACCCCAAACAAGGTTCTAAAACCTGTGAGTCCGTTAGTACCGTTAAACAGTTGTTGTTGACCATTAAAGAAGTTAAAAAATATAATCACTGCGGCTTGGGTCAAGATGGAAAAATAAACCCCCTTGAGGCGATTACGAAATACTAAGTATCCTAATAATCCCGCTAGTAAGCCAGGAATCAACACCACCCCCACGGTAGCGACGGGAAAAGAATAGAAAGGATACCAAAACCAAGGAAGTTCTTTAACACCATACAACCCCATAAAATCAGGTAATTCCCCTGGGGGGACTTGGAGTTTTAGGTACATAGCGATCGCATATCCCCCCAAACCGAAGAAAATCCCATGTCCCAAACTCAGCAACCCGGTATAACCCCAGATTAAATCCAGACCCAAAGCCACAATGGCCAGGGACAAAAACCGCCCCAGTAAATTTAACCGAAACCCCGACAGTATTGCTGGTATAATTAAAATCAGGATCAGTGCGATCGCCACCACCACCCCAATCTCAATTAAAATTAACCGTCCTCCCTTCCGACTCATGCTCTGCGTCCTTTCTGGTTTAAACATCAACAGTACGACCTTTCTGGGGAAAAATTCCCCCAGGCTTCCACTGTAAAAACGCGATAATCAGTGCAAACACTAACACCTTAGCCATACTTGTGGTCGCAAAGAAATTCAACACATCAGCTAAAGGTTGAATAGGAGATAACACCAAAGCTAGAGTCCCAGAACCAATTAAAAAATTAGCCGTACCAATTCCCAAAGCCGCCATAATAGTTCCTGCTAGATTCCCCACACCACCGACCACTACCACCATAAAGGTATCAATAATATAATTTTGTCCGGTGTTTGGCCCTACAGAACCCAGTAAACTAATAGCACAACCAGCCACACCAGCCAACCCCGAACCCAGAGCGAAGGTGATAGCATCCACTTTTTGAGTAGGGATACCCAAACAAGCACTCATACTGCGATTTTGGGTGACAGCACGAATCCTTAATCCCCAGTTAGAACGCTGTAAAAATAGATAAATTCCGGCTACACAAATTATTGTCAAACCCATAATAAACAAGCGAGCAAATGGTAATTGGAGACCACCTACAGACATTCCCCCTTGCAACCAACCAGGAGCCGTAACATCTACATTTTGAGCGCCAAACCAAGGTTGAGTCAATACTTGTTGCTCACTCAATAAATTTCCCATTGTTATTGTTATTCCCAGAGATAGTAACAACAACAATCCTACAAACCATTTACTAACTTTCCCCCCACTACTCCGAGCATTTAAAATCCGTAAACCTCCAAAAAACAACAGACAAAATAGGAATATGCCAATTACTAATAACCAATTCACACTGCGAACAAACTGTTGAAAAATTAAACTCACCCCCCAAGTTGCTAGGAGAGTTTCTAAAGGTCGTCCATACAGATAACGAATCACGCCCCGTTCTAACACTAACCCCACAACAGCAGTGAATAGAAAAGCAGTTATCAAAGCCAAAAATATATAAGAATCAAACCACACTCCGCCCAACTGTTTGCAGCCATTTTGTACTACAAAAGTTGTATAAGCTCCCAACATCATCAATTCACCATGAGCCATATTAATCACTGGTAATCTAGTAAAATTCTGATTTGATTAACAACCAGTCTACTTACATCTAAAAGCTGATTACTGATTACTGATTACTGATAGCTGAATGCTTACGTATTTTGTCGCTAAAACTACTTCACAGAAACAGCATCAACATCAACCGTATTATCTACAGTATTATCTACAGTATTATCTGTAGATGTAGACTCATTGACGCTAGATTCTACATTACCTTTACGAGCTTTCCAACCGTCAATTACCAATCCAGAAACTTCTGAAACCAGCAAAGTTAACAAAACAAGGTCATCAATTTGACCAACAACAGGGATAAAATCAGGAGCAATATCAATAGGACTAACAAGATAAGCTATTGTACCGATAATTACCCACCAACGATATTTAGGGTTACGCAGTACATTGCGATACCAAGTGTAAAGCGATTGAATAGAGAAGCTCATATTTTTAACCTCTAGTACCTGCAATTAACTTTTATTTTGGCAAATTATTCTCTAAACTCCCGGTGGGAATAACCGCCCTTTGGAGTATAGAAGATGGGTAATAGTCATGCTTTGTTAACTACTTACCTAGCGATAGAGTAGGTGAGTGTGGTAATGGTGCATTAATCTTTAAAATTAAAATGCCCTAGCATAGTTGCTCTAGTAATGGAGAGAGGAAACCTACAAAGTGGATATTTTAGATTTGTTTAACAAGGGCGGTCCAGCCATGTGGCCTTTGCTGGTGCTGTCAGTCTTATCTTTGAGTGTGATTTTTGAGCGTCTTTGGTTCTGGTTGCGAATTTTGACCCAGGAAAAAGAAATAGTAGAGCGCGTTTTAGATGCTGCTACAGATAACTGGGAAATAGCTACGGAAATCGCCCAAAAAGCCATTGATAAGCCCATAGGACGTTTTCTCTATGCACCCCTACGCTTACAAAAAAGTGATGCGGAAACCTTCCGACTAGCGTTAGAGTCCACAGCAGCAGAAGAAGTAGCAGGGATGCGGAGAGGAGAAAAACTCTTAGAATCTGTAATTGCCCTCTCCCCACTGTTAGGATTATTGGGTACGGTTTTAGGTTTGATTCAGTCTTTGCGAGCAATTAGAATAGGTGACTTGGGTACTGAATCTACAGCAGGGGTAACTACAGGGATTGGCGAATCTTTGATTAGTACGGCCGCTGGGTTAATAGTTGCGATCGTGACTTTGGTATTTTATCGCCTGTTTCAAGGTTTTGTTGTCAACCAAGTTAAAGTTTTTAATAAAGCTGGCAATGATTTAGAGTTGCTGTACCGTCAGTCTCCACCAGATCCCAACAAAAGTACATTAGGAATAGTACAGAAACCCACACAGGAAAGTTTTACTTCACCCCGTAAGCGACGCAAAAATAATTCTACTCCAACCCCAGAACCTGCTTCAGATACAACAGATAAAACAGACCAAAATCCCCTTCCTGACTCCCCACCAGAGCTAGAAAATGAAAGTTAACTTACATACTCCCATCGAAGAAGTTCAAATTCAAATCATTCCTTTAATTGATGTTGTTTTTTGTATCCTGACTTTCTTTTTGTTAGCAGCTTTGCAATTTACCAGACAACAGGCAATTAATGTGGATTTACCCAAAGCCAGTACAGGTACAACTTCCGCTGCTAGTTCACAGCTACGAAGTGACATTTTACCTGTAACTATTGATGCTGTTGGTCAAATTTACATTGAAAAAGAAGCTGTCAGACGGGAAGAGTTGCAAGCACGATTAAAGCAGTATATCCAAACAAATCCTAATGGTATTTTGGTGCTGAATGCCTCTCGTACAGCAACTTATAATGATGTGATTCAAACATTAGATTTGCTCCGACAAGTGGGAGGTAATCGTGTTTCTTTGGGAATTATTCCTGGAGCATCTCAACCACTGACTAATTCACCAAACTTTTCTACTACCCCGGTTGTACCAATACCTAACACTGTACCAATTCCGGGAACTGACTCCCAAAATAATTTTAACCCTTCTCTACCCTCTGCACCCAATCCATTTCCAGCACCAGCGCAAGGGATTAATCCGGGAATTTCGCCCATAGTTCCCAACAACACTACACCCCAAGTACCTGTACCGCAAAATAGCGATTCTGCACCACAACGGTGATACAATTTTACCCAAATTTTCTCAGTCTAAATTCCCTCAAACCTTTTTGCATAATATGGGCTAGGGGGAATTTTATTTTTAGCAATATCAAGAAATATTAGATAAACCTAAAGATATTTAAAACAAATCGCCTGTAGAGAAAAACCTCTGCTAATTTATAAATAATTGGTTAAGCTACAAAGATTTTCCCATCAATAGACCAAGTATTTTATCGCGTAAATTCCGCTATCAGCACTCAGTGGGCGATTAGAAATCGCGGCTACATAGGCAAAACCCACCTGCGTGGGTTTAAAAGCCTTGATTTTTTATTAGTCCACAGAGGTGGATTTTGTTTGTGTAGTAGCGAATCACAGCAATTTCCGATGTAATGAGGTACACTATGGGCGGGCAAGATGCCCACCCCACAAGAGTTTTATGATGATGATTTGTACCTCATAGCAATGAAATCTGCTATATATTCGCCGATAGGGAAGCTTTTAAAACATTCTCTGACTTGATCGCCAATCACCATTTACGTTTCAAGGGTTGCGGCAATGAATATTACGACTCTGTTAATTGTTTGGATCGTCACGTCTATCAGTTTGTGGTTTATTAGTAAGTTGCCTGTGGGTGTGGAAATTGATTCTCCACAAAAAGCAGTTTTTTCCGCAGCATTTCTTGGTATTATTACCGCATTAGTTAGACCCATTTTAGGTGTTGTATTTACGATACCAAATTTAGCGACTTTTGAATTATTATCTGGTATCTTTACATTCATGATTGCTGTTGTTTGTTTTAGTATTGCTGCTTGGTTAGTAGAGGGTTTTCGCTTACGTTATGGTATTTGGAGTGCTGTTTTAGGAGCTTTTGCACTCACGATTATTAACAATATAATCTACAAATTGCTGGGTGTGTAAATAATTAATAATTCGTAATTCGTAATTCATAATTCGTAATTCGTAATTCGTAATTGTAAGCATTCAAGAATTAGCTTTCAGTAGTCAGATTTTTAATGGTTACAGAAAAATCACTATTTGATAATGAACAAATTTATCAAATATTCTGACTCCTGACCCCTAACTGCTGAATTCTTACTTGTAATTAGAATTGACAGCCTTGTACATTTTACTAATTGTCAATTAGGTTGCTGGGCATAAATAATCAATAATTTGATGCTCTGCAACTTTTAATTACGAATTACGAATTACAGATTATTCGTTACTCGGAGGAGCTACCGGAGCAGTGGATTGTTGCTGACGTTGATCGCGTTTTTTCCGATCCGCCGCCAGCATATCTGCCATTACTATCAGTGCTTGTGCCATCTTATCGAGATTAGAACGATATAGCTCTAAATCCTTGGTAATTTTATCTTCAGATAGGTGTAAACCTTGAGCGATCGCTTTTAGCGCCTCATTACGTTGCTGGTCATCTTTGACAAATTCAGCATCTGCCAATTCCAATAATGAGAATAAACCAATGGCAAACAAGCGGCTGTATTTAAAATGAGGATTTTGAGCAATAGCTTGTAGTTGTGTTTGTAAATCAGCATCTTGATAGAATTGAGTGGTTTGGCTCAACCAAGCAATTAAATCCTTAACTGGCAAACTATGTGCTACAGCTTGCAATCTAGCCGCATCTTGTCGATACCGTTGCGGATCTTGCTCTACAGCCTGAATCATGGCGTTAAAAATAGATGCTAAGTCCTGTTCCGGTTGATAGCCTTGCATGAAGCGGTCAAAAGTGGTGACAACCCCCAAGGCATAAATTGGATTGTAGCTAAAATCAACATTTACTGACAGCAGATGCATTTCCACCATCAACTCTTCCACTACCCGACGGTAAATAGTGTTGATGGGACGGGTATGAAGATTATAGAAAGTTCGCTTTGTATCAGAGACAGTACGGACGTTATTCACAAAGAAAATGTTAAGGGCGACGTATTTTTATTTTCTCGTTTAAAGGCTACTTTGCCAAGTTATGCAGGATATGAGGTTAACAGCTAGTTTCGCAAAAATTCTCTTTTTCCCCTTCTGACTCCTGACTCCTATTCGTTATTAACCAAGTTGGGGAATAATCTTTCCAAAGCTTCTGCTTCAGTTTCAAAAATTTCAAAGACTGTATCCATCATTGTCACCTCAAAGACAAGTTTGGCCTCTGGATGGATATTGCAGATGCAAAAACTGCCCTTGGCTTTATCAGCATCACGCATT
Organism: Sphaerospermopsis torques-reginae ITEP-024; assembly: GCF_019598945.1. NCBI lineage: Bacteria > Bacillati > Cyanobacteriota > Cyanophyceae > Nostocales > Aphanizomenonaceae > Sphaerospermopsis > Sphaerospermopsis torques-reginae. The sequence goes on from NZ_CP080598.1 coordinate 2,743,686, forward strand.
CCCGCCACTAAGGAAGTAAGACCAGAACTATCAATAAAATTTACCTGCTCCAGATTGACAACTACATGACGACTGAGTTTAGAAATACACTCTTGTAACTTCAGGCGAAATTGCCAAGCAGTAGTGATGTCTAAACGATGATCAGTTGGTTTCAAGACAATTACAGTATTCCCGTCTAGGTTAGTATAGGTTTTTTGGTCTATATTCACTGTTGTCTCCGTGATATTGTCCTGAAATTGACACTCCGTTATATAAAACCTACTCAAATCTATTTATGTGCCGACAGGCTGACTGTACGGAACTCTGTTTGATCTGGGAAATGAGCCAGCTATAACTACAAACTGGGCATTTTGACTCAATGTCTATATTGTAGTAGTTTAACTCACTGAAGCAGTGGTAAGTATCTAGATTCACGAGATTCCCAATTAATCTATTGAGGCTGGGTTTGGGGAATTTTCGGTTTCTTGGTGAATGGAAAGCAGAGTTCTCTAGAGATAAAGTGTATCTTTTTCAGACAAACGCGACTATTTGCCTAAATATCCTTTACTAAGACCAGATCACAAATATCTTCTTTCATCCTATTTCCTCAAACCAGCCCAAACCCTTGATTGTTCATCGACCAGCCCCAGTCCTGTCTCCTGGATCTAGATAAATGTGTGGAATTTTACTGTGTTACCAACACTTGTTACTGTTGATTTAGTTTCCAGTTTATCCAATCTTGTGGTTTCAGAAAAGTTTCATAAAGTTCAGCTTCGGGAGAATTGGGTTCTGGTTGGTAGCCATATTCCCAACGAACTAAAGGTGGTAGAGACATGAGAATTGATTCTGTGCGTCCATTGGTTTGCAGACCAAAAATTGTGCCTCGGTCATAAACCAAGTTAAATTCTACATATCTTCCCCGACGGTATAGCTGGAAATTCCGTTGGCGATCGCCATATTCCATGCCATGTCTTTTCTTGACAATTGGTACATAAGCTGGTAAGAAAGCTCCACCACAATCTTGCACCAAAGAGAATAACTGTTCCCAAGTGCGTGGAGGTAATGCTCCCACTTGATTACTATAATTTGCGGCTTCTCCTTTGGGATCAGGTCCGCGATAAATAGCACCTTGGCCATCTTGGTAATCTAAAAACAGACCACCAACACCTCTAGTTTCACCCCGATGCTTGAGGTAGAAATATTCATCACACCAGCGTTTAAACACAGGATAATATTCTGGGTGATGTTGATCGCAAGCTTGTTTCAAAGTTTGATGGAAATGAGCAGCATCTTCAGCAAAGGGGTAATAAGGTGTTAAATCCGCACCACCACCAAACCACCAAACTGGACCTGCTTCAAAATAACGATAATTTAAATGCACTGTAGGTACATAAGGGTTACGAGGGTGTAACACCAAAGAAGTACCTGTTGCATAAAAACCGTGACCTGTTGCTTCTGGGCGCTGGGCTAAAATTGACGGGGGAAGATGGGAACCCCAAACTTCAGAAAAATTTACACCAGCTTGTTCAAAAATAGCGCCATCACGCAAGACACGCGATCGCCCACCACCCCCTTCTGGACGCTCCCAACTGTCTTCCATAAACTTACCAACACCATCCAATGCTTCCAAAGCTTGGGTGATTTCGTCTTGTAATTGTTTCATAAACTGACTAACTCTAGCCTGAGCGTCAGGTGCAGGAAGAAACTTAGATGATTCTGTTGTGAGAGTGGGGGTTTGCGAGTTGGTCAACATAGATTCCCGAACCTAAAATTACAATTTTTGTGCAAGCTACAAATTTCCATTTTAAAAATTTCTTGACAATTAGAGCCAAAAACCTGGCGCAATTTGCCAAAACTGCTTTTTCTGATGAGTGGTCAAAACCAATAGATTATTTTGACCATGCCAATTTTAGATTTTGGATTTTGGATTTTGGATGATTTTTTACTTCCAGCCCTGCCCCTTGTGGGCAGAACAAATCTAACACCTCAATCTCAAATCCCCAAACTGCGTCCCCTTGTCGGCGCAGTCAATCTAAAATACTCGCTGCGCTGCGTACGCTTCGCTAACGCAAATCTAAAATCCAAAATTGATTGACTAAAGCTATTTTCCATCAAATGCGTATAGGCTTGTAGATTCATTAAGTTTCTTTGCAATAATTATGGAGATATTTCTGTTATTAACACCAGAACCTAGAGAATTAGTCCACAAAGCAGCCGATTTTCTGTATGGTATTGGGTTTGAATAAGAAAAATATAGTCATATATAGTCAGATATTAACAATTGATTGACACAAATACAAAATAATGTTATTATACATGGTCATGTTTTGTGTGTGTATCATATATGCAAGTAGTGGAGCGGCATATCATTCAAAGAAATCATCCCCATTATCAGGAGATTGATCAATTATGTTTTGCTGCCAAAAACCTCTACAATTATGCTAACTTTCACATTCGCCAAAGTTTTATCTTTGCTCAAAAATACCTCGATTACAATTGTTTAGCAAAACAATTAAAATCAACAGAACCATACCAAACCTTACCAGCCAAAGTTGCCCAACAAGTATTATTAGGGCTACATCGCAACTGGTCATCTTTTTTTGCAGCAATTAAAGCTTATGCAGAAGATAAATCTCAGTTTTTAGGTAGACCGAAACTACCCAAATATAAACACAAAGAAAAAGGTAGACATTTATTAGTTTACACAGCCCAAGCAGTGAGTAAACCCAAAATGAAAGCCGGGTTGATTCATCTGTCACAAACACAGATTCACATTCCTACGAAAGTAGACTATTGTGATCTCAATCAAGTCAGAATTGTTCCCAAAATTGACCATTATGTAGTAGAAGTTGTCTATAAAAAGGAGGAAACAGATTATAGTTTAGACAGTAATGCTATAGCAGCGATTGATTTAGGAATAGATAATTTAGCAACTTTAACATCAAACCAGCCGGGATTTTTACCAGTTCTGGTTTCCGGGCGGATTATCAAATCAATTAATCGTTATTATAATCAAAGAAAAGCTCAAATACAATCTTTACTACCAAGTCATCAAAAGACATCTAAAAGATTACAAAGTTTAACTAGAAAACGGAATTTTCGAGTAGATGATTATTTGCATAAAGCCAGTCGCTTAATTATTGATCATTTGGTAAAGTGTGGGATTGGCACTTTAGTAATAGGTCAAAATCCATTGTGGAAACAGAATACTAATTTAGGCAGCAGAAATAATCAAAACTTTGTTTGTATTCCCCATACTCGATTTGTACAGCAGTTGAGTTATAAAGCGAAATTAGTAGGGATAAAGGTGTTAGTTTCCGAGGAGTCTTACACTTCTGTAGCTTCTTTTTTAGACCAAGATCCTATTCCTACTTATGGCAAGGCTGACTCCAAAGACGTTAAATTTAGTGGTCGCAGAATCAAAACTAAACTTTATAGAGCAGGTAATGGTTTATTGATTCATGCTGATGTTAATGGTAGTTTGAATATTTTACGTAAAGTAGTCCCGACAGCATTTAGTCTAGGGATAGAGGGCGTTGTAGTTCGCCCTGTCGGGCTTATTCCCGACAAACGAAAGGCATGAGATATTTGTCTATGTTTTTTGGAACTATCTGTAGTGAGCTAGTCCTAAGCTGGCGATTTTCTAGACAAAGCTATACTTATGTAGACAAAAATCAATTTCTCTTGAGTTAAAAAATCAACTATCTTGATATATAATCCTGGGATATCCAGTATTGAATTAAGACTATTGCCGACGCGAAAACCAAGCAATGATAGTGGTAGTCTTTTTGAAAATCTTAACTGCCCTTCGGGCGAGGCAAAAGGCAGGGGGCAGGAGGATGGAGAATTTTGAATTAAGAATAAAGCCTTTTTGACTCGCCCATTTGGGTTTAAGTCCCCCGCCATAATCTGGTGATTTGGCGGTCTATGATTGGAGGTGGGTTGAAAATCCCCTATAATCGGCCTCTTTCAAAACTGCCTTTCAACTCCTGCCTCCTTTCACACCAGAAAGATCGCGTTGGGCTACAGCGTGCAAGTCTACGGAGGGATAACCGCTCCCATGCTCCCGTTGAAGTAGAAAGTAAAGTCTAGCTTTGTCTAGGTTTTATATAGCAGTAGATAGCTTGACTCAAATTTTCCCAGATGCCAGAGTCACCAGACAGATTGTAGCCAGGAGGATTAGGACAGTGCAAGGTTGGTTATCCAAATTCATCCACCGCAAACGTCGTCGATTTTGCGCTTCTCTGGTGCGGACTTATAGAGAGATCAGTTCTGCTTCTGTAGATGAACTTTGGTTAAAGGTGGCTGACTTAACAGATGTTTCCTGGCATCCACTCCTCAAAAGCACTAACGTACCATTAGGATTAGTACCCAAGCCCGGATTAATTTTCCAAGCAGTAACACGCTTTTGGCCAGTTCCCATCCAGATTTTTGTAGAACGGGTAAATCCCAAACAGATGTTAAGTATCCGCGTTTTGGCAATTCCTGGGATTGAGGAACGGATCACATACCAAGTAGAATCAACGGTTTGTGGTAGTTATTTGTCTTATTCTGTAACACTACGCGGCTGGTTATCACCTCTAATTTGGTCATTTTCCCGTCCTTATGTAGATCGAGTCGCACGTTCCTTAGTCGAATCCGTAGAAAATGCAGCACTGCAAGCAGTATCAGGCAAGAAAAAATCTCTGGATGACAGTTGTTTTGATTTTTAGGTCAGTGGTTAGGTGACAGCTAAGAATTTACCGATCTCCAAAATCCAAAATCCAAAATCCAAAATCGGATGTCCCAAGAAAGTTAAGATTCAAGTAGTAGAGAATGAAAATTTTTTAAGCTTGATTAAGGCGGCAACGGTACAAACGCTATGTATGATGTCCTCAATTCCCAGTCAGTCCTAGAAGTGTTGCGACCAGTAGAAGATCCAGAACTTCGCAAAAGTCTGGTAGAACTGAATATGATTCGCAACGTCAAAATTGACGGTGGCAAGGTTAGCTTTACTTTGGTGTTGACTACTCCCGCCTGTCCTTTGCGAGAATTTATTGTCGAAGATTGTAAAAAAGCTGTGCAAAAACTGCCTGGTGTAATAGATATCAGTGTAGAAGTAACAGCAGAAACACCCCAACAAAAAAGCCTACCGGATCGCACTGGTGTGGCTGGGGTGAAAAATATTATTGCGGTTTCTAGCGGTAAAGGTGGTGTTGGTAAAAGCACAGTTGCCGTAAATATTGCTGTTGCTCTGGCACAAACAGGGGCGAAAGTTGGTTTGCTAGATGCTGATATTTACGGACCTAATGACCCCACCATGTTGGGTTTAGCTGATGCGGAAATTACTGTGCGCTCCACAGAAACAGGGGAAATTCTCGAACCTGCGTTTAATCATGGGGTCAAATTAGTATCAATGGGCTTTTTGATTGACCGCGATCAACCAGTTATTTGGCGTGGTCCCATGCTCAATGGCGTAATTCGTCAGTTTCTTTATCAGGTGCAATGGGGAGAAATTGATTATTTAATTGTTGATATGCCTCCGGGAACTGGAGATGCTCAGTTGACTTTAACCCAAGCAGTACCAATGGCAGGAGCAGTGATTGTGACTACACCTCAAAATGTGGCATTACTGGATTCTCGCAAGGGTTTGCGGATGTTCCAGCAAATGAATGTACCAGTATTAGGGATTGTGGAGAACATGAGTTATTTTATTCCTCCCGATCAACCAGATAAACAATATGACATTTTTGGGTCTGGTGGAGGTTCAAAAACTGCCGCAGAATTAGATGTACCACTTTTGGGCTGTGTACCTTTGGAAATTTCTACCAGAATTGGTGGAGATAGTGGTATACCCATAGTGGTTTCTGATCCAGATTCAGCTTCAGCTAAAGCCCTAAAAGCGATCGCTCTAGCGATAGCAGGTAAAGTTTCAGTTGCTGCTCTGACATAAGATGGGTAATGGGTAATGGGTAATGGGTAATGGGTAATGGGTAGTAGTTTTCCCAATCACCAATTACCAATTACCAATTACCAATCCCCGTTTAAAACTCAAGTCGCTCTTCGCACAATGTTGTTAAAACGTTCGCTCCCTAAAGTCCGCTGGCAATATTGGGTTAAGCATTGGCAGCAAATAGATTGGCTATTATTTTGTCTAGTTGTTGCTGCCAGTATGTTTGGCGGACTGATGATTCTCAGTACAGAACTCAATCAGCCCGTTACTGATTGGTGGTGGCACTGGCTTGTAGCTGGTATTGGCTCAATCATCGCTCTGTTTTTGGCTCGTTGCCACTATGAAAACTTGATTCAGTGGCACTGGATCACCTACGCTCTGACTAACTTCAGCTTAATTGTGGTCATGGTGGCTGGTACAAGTGCCAAAGGCGCACAGCGATGGATTAGTATTGCTGGCTTTAATGTTCAGCCCTCTGAATTTGCCAAAATAGGTGTAATTATCACCCTCGCAGCTTTGTTACACAGGCGTACTGCTTCCACCTTGGAAAATGTTTTCCGTGCTTTGGCAATTACGGCTGTTCCTTGGGGATTAATATTTTTACAACCTGATTTGGCTACATCTCTGGTGTTTGCATCGATAGTTTTGGGAATGCTGTATTGGGCAAATGCTAACCCTGGTTGGTTGATCCTGATGATTTCCCCTGTGGTATCCGCCATTTTGTTCAGTATATCCTGGCCTTTATCAGAACCAATAGTTTTAATCAAAGAACTCACTTTTAGTCCTTTGGGTGTTTTCTGGGCGGGTGCTATGGGTATTCTTGGGTGGCAAACTTTACCTTGGCGTAAATTCAAAATTAATGCGATCGCCTCTTTTAGTCTCAATATGCTGGGGGGAGAATTAGGCGTTTTCGCTTGGAATCATGTATTAAAAGAATATCAAAAAGATAGGTTAAGTGTATTTATTAATCCTGAGCATGATCCTCTTGGTGCTGGTTATCACTTAATTCAATCTCGTATTGCTATTGGTGCTGGGGAAATTTGGGGATGGGGTTTGTTTAAAGGTCCAATGACTCAATTAAATTTTGTCCCAGAGCAGCATACGGATTTTATTTTCTCCGCTGTTGGTGAAGAATTTGGTTTTATTGGTTGTTTAATAGTGTTGTTTGTCTTTTGTTTGATTTGCTTCCGCATCCTACACATTGCGAAAACCGCTAAAGATAATTTTGGCTCTTTATTGGCTATTGGTGTTTTATCTATGATTATCTTTCAACTCATTGTTAACGTGGGTATGACGGTTGGTTTAGCACCTGTAGCCGGAATTCCCCTACCTTGGATGAGTTATGGTCGTTCTGCTATGCTCACTAATTTTATTGCTTTAGGAATAGTCGAATCTGTAGCCAATTTCCGGCAACGTCAAAAATATTATTAAGGGGGACTGGTGACTGGGGAATGGTGACTGGGGACTGGTGACTGGGGACTGGGTAATCAATTTGATTTTTCCCAATTACCAATTACCAATTACCAATTACCAATTACCAATTACCAATTACCAATTACCACTGACAATCAAATAATATTAAGCTAATAACAGAGAACAAATTGAGGGTAAAAACATGATTCTGCCTGGAGCAACTGTTCGCATCAAGAATCCCGCAGATACATATTATCGCTATGAAGGACTTGTGCAACGAGTCAGTGATGGTAAGGTAGCTGTACTGTTTGAAGGTGGTAACTGGGATAAAATTATTACCTTCCGCTTACCAGAACTAGAACTCGTAGAGACTACCGCCAAGAAAAAAGGAAAATAATTCTTTCGTCATTAGTCATCATTAGTCAGTTGTCATTTGTCCACAGTTGATAAAAGACAGATGATAACTGATACAGCACTTTCCATCTAAATGAGGTACACTATGGGCGGGCAAGATGCCCACCCCACAAGAGTTTTATCATTAATATCTGTACCTCATAATAACGGAAACTGCTGTAACTGTTAACTGTTAACTGTTAACTGATAACTGATAACTGATAACTGATAACTGATTGTCATGCGTCTACCCTTACCACAGTTTGCGACAGGCGATCGCCATCCTCACCATATTGCGGAGGTGATCGAAACTACAACTACCGAATTTTTGGCGCAATGTCTAGAACCAGAAGACTTGAGTTTTCCGGTTATGCCACCTTTTGGTAGTTGGGTTTGTGCTGTAGATGAAGAATCTGGGAATCAAATCTATGGTGTGGTATATCATGCCACAACTATGCCCATAGATTCTGTACACCGAGCTAGGGCGTTGGGGTTGTCCTTGCAAACTTTACGCGAAGAACAACCCCAGATATTTGCTATGCTCAGAACAGAATTTCGGGCGGCAATTGTTGGATTTGAGCAGCAGTCACAAAATCTCAGTTATAACCAAGGAGTGTATCAGTATCTCCCACCACGTCCGCCCCAAATACATCAAGCGGTTTATCGGTGTCAACCACAAGCGATCGTCAGGTTCACAGAAAAATTAGATTTTTTAAGGACGTTACTTTTGATTAATGGTGCGCCAGTAGAATCTTTAGCTGCATCTGCTATTCGTGAAGTTTACCATTTACGCAAAGCTGACAGAGAATGGCTGATTAAAGCTGGTCGCCATCTTAGTGTACTGCTAAAAGATGATTATGATCGTCTACGATTTATTCTGAGTCAAATTCACCCATAGGGAATAGGGAATAGGGAATAGGGAATAAGTAGGGAGCGACAAAAATTCAACATTCAACATTCAGTATTCAGTATATAACTCCTGAGTCATGGAAATTTTTGAACTCCTAATAGCTCATAACTGATAACTGATAACTGATAACTGATAACTGATAACTGATAAATGTTTTTCATGATGCCACTTGTGTCACAAGTTCTGACGTTAGATCCAACCTTTCAAGTTCTAAGACCAGAACCTATTGTTCCCTTGGCTATTTTACTGTTAGTCATTCTTGTTATACCTATCCTCTTTGAGCGACTAAGATTGCCAGCATTACTAGGTTTGGTTGGCTCTGGAGTGGTACTAGGTCCATCAGGTTGGCGCTTATTTGAACCTGAATTGCCAATGATGACTTTGCTATCAGACATTGGGTTAGTTTACTTGATGTTTATCACCGGATTGGAATTTAATATCCCTCTTTTCCGTCAACAGCAAAGTCGTTCCTTAATATTTGGTGCTTTTAGTTTCCTTTTACCCCTGAAGCTAGGAACATTAGGAGGACGATTTTTGGACTTTAGTTGGCATAGTTCTATACTAATAGGCTGCTTCCTGTCTTCTCACTCTCTTTTGGCATATCCAATTATCAATCGTTTGGGATTGACAAATAATCAGGCTGTGACTATGACAATGGGAGCCACAATTTTTAAAGATATCGGCACACTGCTAATATTAACTGTTTCTATAGTCAGCTTTCATAGTGGGGCATTTAGCTTTTCTGAAATAATAACTATATTAGGCTGGGTAATAATATACTTGATGATAGTGTTAGTCGGTTTTGATTGGGCGAGCCAAGAATTTTTCCGCCGTTCTGGGGATGAAGAGGGTAATAAGTTTTTGTGTGTGTTGATGTCTGTATTTCTGGCAGTTGTCATTGCACAACTGATGGGTTTAAACAAAATTGTGGGCTTTTTCCTGGCGGGTTTAGTCGTTAATGAAGCTATAGGCGAAGGACCAGTTAAAGAAAAATTAATATTTATCGGCAGTGTTTTATTTATTCCTATTTTCTTTATTTACTTGGGGTTAAGAATTGATTTACCTGCCTTTTTTGCTGGATACAGCACAATCAAGTTATTACTATTAATTTTAGTGGGTTTGATTGTCGGCAAATTTATGGCATCTGTGTTGGCAAAGTTGGTTTACCGCTATAGCTGGCAGGAAACACTAACTATTTGGTCACTATCTCTTCCCTTGGCAGGTACAACATTAGCGGTGGCTGTAGGGGGATACAGGTCTGGTTTACTGTCAGGAGAGGTATTAAACACTGCCATTATCTTGGTGCTGATTACAGCGACTTTGGGACCTTGGCTGACGAGTCTCATGGCTGTTGGCTGTGCTATGAATTTGACCTGTTCATCGTTGGCAGAAGTATCACAAATTACTTTGTCTCAGCAGCAATCACAATCATCACAGGGTAATTTTACGATCATCGTACCTATCCAAAATCCCCAAACGCAAAAGTATTTGATGGAAATGGCGGCCTTATTAGCCTGTCAATCCCAGGGTAAAGTTTTACCATTAGCGATCGCTCATGCTACATCTCAAATGGATGCACCCCAGTTAGATACCGCTTGGCAACGGAATGAAACGTTATTAGCTAAAGCCATTGCACAAAGTCAATTATTGGGCGCACAAGCAGAACCATTACTGAGAATTGATGATGCTTTTGCTCCAGGAATATGTAGGGCTGCTCGTGAACAAAAAGCGAATTTAATTATTATAGGTTGGGGTAAACGTACTGGTTTGCGGGCGCGTTTATTGGGGAATGTCATTGATAATGTGCTTTGGGCTTCCCATTGTCCAGTGGCCGTGGCACGTCTGGTAGAATCACCAAAAAAAATTCAGCGTATTTTAGTGCCGATAGAAAATTTAATTACGCCAACACTCACACCTGTACAATTTGCTCAAACCTTGGCAGATGCTAATCAAAGCCAGATTACTCTTATCAATGTTTGCGATCGCCGCACCAGTGCTAGTCAAATTTCTGCCAGAAGAGAGCATTTATCCCAATGGGTATCTAATTTAGCTGTGCCAAATCCACCAGAAATTCAAATTTTCACTCATGAAAATCCTACCCAAGCTATTTTACAGGCTGCAAGATTGTATGATTTAGTGGTATTGCCTTTTATCCGTAATCGTACTATCCCTGGAGGGTTAGCTATGAGTGATGTTACAACCGAATTAGCTAGGCAACTTACCTGCTCTATTATCATTCTGGGAGAACCACAACGCCATCATAAACTCGCTTTGTCAAAAAATAAGCTGTTATGCAGCTAAATTGTATAATCATAAATTTCTGAACTCTTGTGGCACAGGCATACTTCGACTGCGCTCAGTACAAGTCTTGCCTGTATCATTTATACAAATTAAATGCACAACAGCTTATATCCAAAACAGCGTTTATACAAAAATCCTAATCAGCATTCTGCTATATAGGGGTTGCTGAGAAAGTCTTTTCGTGGAGGCAGGGAACTCTTAACAGGGAACAGTTTTAGCTATCTGTCATCCCCCCATTTTGGGATTTCTTGGTTTCAAAATGCACGGTTTTTCAGGTATACCCTTCAAAAGTCTTGCACTTTTTTCCTCTTTATCAACAGTTCGACAAGCTCACTGACCACCTGTAACCCTTGATATATCTGGGTTTTACATTTATTCAGCAAGCCCTATGTATTGATATACTGAAGCCGGGCAATCTAAAAATAAGGATAATACCTCTGGAAATATCTAGAAAATAATTGGGAAACTATGAGAATTTTAGTGACAGGCGGTGCTGGGTTTATTGGTTCTCATCTGATAGACCGACTAATGGCTGATGGACATGAAGTTATATGTTTGGATAACTTCTATACAGGAAATAAACGCAATCTCCTCAAATGGTTCAATAACCCTTATTTTGAGATGATCCGTCATGATATTACTGAGCCAATTCGCTTAGAAGTGGATCAAGTCTATCATTTGGCTTGTCCTGCTTCTCCGGTGCATTACCAGTACAACCCCATTAAAACCGTCAAAACTAATGTGATGGGAACCCTGAATATGTTGGGGTTGGCTAAAAGAGTGAAAGCGAGATTTTTATTAGCCTCCACCAGTGAAGTTTACGGTGATCCAGAAGTGCATCCCCAAACCGAAGATTATCGTGGTAGTGTTAATCCCATTGGCATCCGCTCCTGCTATGACGAAGGTAAAAGAATTGCGGAAACTTTAGCATTTGACTACTACCGAGAAAATAAAGTTGATATTCGTGTAGCTCGAATATTCAACACCTATGGACCAAGAATGTTAGAAAACGATGGTCGGGTAGTCAGTAACTTGGTTGTGCAAGCATTAAAGGGTATTCCTTTAACTGTGTACGGTGAAGGTTCACAAACTCGCAGCTTTTGCTATGTATCTGATCTAGTTGAAGGTCTAATGAGGCTGATGAATGGTGATTACATCGGACCTGTAAATCTGGGTAATCCTGATGAGTACACCATTTTAGAACTGGCACAGACAGTACAAAATATGGTTAACCCAGATGCAGAAATTAAGTTTGAACCCCTACCTTCAGACGATCCCCGTCGTCGTCGTCCCGATATTACCAAGGCAAAAACTTTATTAAATTGGGAACCTACCATTCCTTTACAAGAAGGGTTAAAACTGACAATAGAAGATTTCCGTCAACGTATCAAAACTAATGATTAGTCTATAGTCAGTTCTCATTAGTCATTTGTTAACCAACAACTCATGACTAATAACCAATGACTGATAATAAAAAAACGAGGAGTTTAAAAAATGCGTGTTTGTGTAATCGGGACTGGTTATGTGGGTTTAGTCACAGGAGTTTGTTTAGCTTATATTGGTCATGATGTCATCTGCATAGATAACAACGAAGAGAAACTAAAGTTAATGAAATCTGGGCAGTCGCCAATTTTTGAGCCTGGACTTTCGGAAATTATGCAAGCTGCTATTAATAGTGGAAATATTCAATTTTCGTCGGATATGGCTGCGGGAGTTGCTCACGGAGAAATTCTGTTTATTGCTGTGGGAACTCCGCCATTACCGAATGGTGAAAGTGATACCCGTTATGTGGAAGCTGTAGCTCGTGGAATTGGAGCTAATCTCAATGGCGGTTATAAGGTAATTGTGAATAAATCTACAGTACCCATCGGTTCTGGTGACTGGGTACGGATGATTGTTTTAGATGGTATTGTTGAACGTCAGAAGTCATTGGTAGCCGCAGGTGGTTCATCTGCTGAGGAAAAACCACCGGAAATTTCCCCTCACTTTGATGTTGTGAGTAATCCAGAGTTTTTGCGGGAAGGTTCAGCAGTTTATGACACTTTTAACCCGGATCGGATTGTTTTGGGGGGGAACAGTCAACAGGCGATCGCCATGATGAAGGAACTTTACGCCCCCATTGTAGAACGCAAGTTTGCAGCCGATCAATCTTTACCGCCTGTACCAGTGCTGGTGACAGACTTGAGTTCAGCAGAAATGATTAAATATGCTGCAAATGCCTTTTTGGCAACTAAAATTAGTTTTATTAATGAAGTGGCAAATATTTGCGATCGCGTTGGTGCTGATGTCACCCAAGTCGCAAAAGGTATCGGTTTAGATTCCCGCATTGGTAACAAGTTCTTGCAAGCGGGCATAGGTTGGGGTGGTTCTTGCTTCCCCAAAGATGTATCGGCGCTGATTCACACTGCTGATGATTATGGTTATGAAGCGCAACTCATGAAAGCTGCTGTCAGTGTGAATGAACGTCAGCGTTTGATTGCTTTGGAAAAATTACAACAAGCTTTGAAAATCCTTAAAGGTAAAACCGTCGGACTACTCGGTTTAACCTTCAAACCCGATACAGACGATTTACGGGATGCTCCTGCACTCAACTTGATTGAGCAACTCAACCGATTAGGAGCTAAAGTCAAAGCTTATGACCCGATTATTTCCCAAACAGGTATGCGTCATGGTCTTTCGGGAGTATTGGTAGAGACTGACGCAGAAAGATTAGCTGATAGTTGTGATGCGTTGGTACTCGTTACCGAATGGCAACAGTTTAGCACTTTGGACTATGCAAAAATGGCAAAATTAATGAACCACGCCGTTATGATTGACGGTCGTAACTTCTTGGACCCGGAAACGATGGTAAGAGCGGGTTTCCAATATATTGGTGTAGGTAGGTGATTGGTGATTGGTGACTGGTGATTGGGTACTGGTGATTGATGATTGGGGACTATGAAAAGATTACAGGTAAAGGGTCTTAGCCTGCTGGAAGTTAAAAAAGTGCAAGCTTTTACGGGGTGGAAACTTAAAAACCTTGCATTTAATTCCTACTCAAAGGAAAAATTGTTCCTATCCAACTCTTGAAACTGTCACCTGTCACCAATCACCAATCACCAATCCCCATTAACCACTTTTAGGAATTCGTTCTATTTCTGCATATCCACTAAAAATCAATCTTTGACCTTCTGTTTCTAAACGATTAAGTCGCATTTTTACACCATCCAGGTCAAAACGGTCTAAATCGACCATATTATCTAAAATTTCTACCAGTGCCATGCTTAAAGTTTGGGAAATTTCTCGCTGTGCTTCTGGTACTTGTTCTAGTTCAATTTTTGGATCTTTAAAAGAAACTCGTCGCCGTCTTTCAATAGCTATACCTAATGTCATACTCAGGGGTATGACTTCTCCATTGTTCAAGTCAGCTTTAGCTAGAAGATGTAAGCGATTTCCCGGTAATAACTGTATTTGAACGTCGGTAAAGGAAACTGGTTCACCACCTGAAATTGCTGTTAAAGCTGGCTCAGAAAGATTGAGTAGTCGCTTTTTCACCAATTCTGCACCAAAAGCTTGATTAATACCTGCTTCTGATAATATTACTTGCGCTACTGCTTGGGTGGATTGTTTAAGGTTGAGTTTGCCGCTCAAAACCGAACTAAAGTCAATGGCAACCGCATCGGTTTCAAAAGACATTTCTTCAACAGCGAAGTCTCTCCGAATTACTAGGCCACGACCGCTCATTTTAAAGCTATCAATGCTGCCTTGCAACAGTTTGCTGGAGGGATAGCAGCGCACAAAGACTTCTACTGACTCGCTCTGGGTAAACAGGTGGCGAATCGTTTGGCTGGCGACTGTGTTGAGCATTCGCTCTCCCCAATCTGTGCCTTTGGGATCTGTTAAACCAGTAAGTCCGCCTAACATTAGGTTCTGGGTCTCTAGAAGTTCTTTATACTTTTGTAACAAATTGTGAACAATATTGCAAGCGATCCCCAGATTTGTTGTTCTAATGGGTTTGAACAGGATAACTGATGCTTTGCTTTACCGGGAATTTGAGATTTGAGATTTTAGATGAAAAAATTTGGTATGGGAAAAATGGTAAGTAGGGTTTGCTGAGAAAGTCTTTCCTTGAAGATTAAGGATTTCAAGGTCAAACTCTTTATTCAGCAACCCCTAAAAAGTTTTGAATGGTGATATTAGACACTTGTATTTACCTAATAATGCTCGTTACTACGTTTATAATAGTAAGTGTATTGCATTAGTGTAATGACAAGACTTGGCGGACAAGGTAAAAATAGATTATAAATAAGATTATCTGCCATATGGGTAACGCTACGCTGCGCTATCAAGGGAGGCAGAGTGCAGGGCAGGGGAGCATCCCAAATGTGTAAATTTATTTTTATCTAACGAAATCAAATGCTCCAAGCCTTGATATGATTGAACCGCAAAGGGCGCAAAGAACACAAAGGTAAGAGATTTAAACGAGAGTTTTTGGTGCTGCTGCAATTATTTTTTCAAAATTGGGATGCTCCCGGAGGCAGAAGGAAAATTTTTAAATTGGTGATTTGGCGGTCTACGATTAGATGTGGGTTTAAATCCCCCACTAAGAAAGCCTCCTGCCTTTCAACTCCTGCCTCCTTTAAGATTTTCTAGCTTCTATACCAGTATTATAGTAGTAGTCACTGTAATAATTATGAAGCTGATTATTTTCACCGTTAGCAACCACACCTAAGACATTGATAGGAAAGTTTTTCAGACTGTCCTGAAGTTGCATCACTGCTGATTTGTCGGTTTTGTCCATTCTCACCACCAGCAGCGTACCATCCGTTTGTGGAGCTATCAGTCTGGCATCAACTATTTTCAGCATGGGAGGAGCATCATAAATTACTAAATCAAAATTTTCGTGCAAATATTCCATCACTTGCTTCATTTTATCCGATGAAAGCAATCTTACAGGATCTGGTGGTTTATCGCCAGCGGTAATCACTGATAATGAACTCATATCAGGTAACTGTTGCATCACCTGCTCAACTGGTATATTTGATGTGAGGACATTGGTTAAACCAAATAAATTTTTTAATCCCGATATTCTGTGAATATGAGGGCGGCGCAAATCACCATCCACCAGCAATACTCTTTTGCCCAAGGCTGCTGCTATTTGAGCTAGATGGAATGAAACTGTAGTCTTTCCATCTCCAGGCATCGTGGAAGAAATAGTTAAGGATCTAATCGGTTGATCAGAATTGAGCAACTGAATATTAGAGTAAAGAACCTGTAAAGATTCCCAAAATAACCCTTGTCCATAATAGCCATAATAACTTTTCTTGCTCCTCTGGTAGAAAAGTTTAGACAACCAAGAATCAACTTGAGGAAATTTTCCTGATTCAGATTTGGAAGTGGAGCGATTATTGTAAGCAGATTGGTAATCTTTGATGCTTTTGTCTATAGGAAGAGTTCCCAATAAAGGTAGTTTGATTTTCTCCTTCAGGCTGTCGACATCATGAAAGGTATTGTCGAGTTTTTCCAGCAGGAAGGCAATACCCACACCTGCTGCTAAACTGCCAAATAATCCCAGAAGCAAATTTCGAGGGATATTTGGTAAAACAGGATCTTCCTTTTGATTTGCTGCTTGTGTTAATTCCCAGGGTAGTTCTGTTTGTGCTACTTGAATTACAAGGTTTTCACGGGCTTCTAAAAACCGATTCAGGCTATCATTTGCTATTTGCAAGTTACGCTGAATTTCAGTGTATTGTCTGGCTAAGATGGGTAGTTGCTTAAATCTTTGCTTGGTTTGCTGCTCTACTCTGGCTAGTTCCTGGCTTTGTACCTCTAGCTTCTGAAGCACACTGGTTGCTTCAGCTAATTTTAATCCTACATACCGCCTTTGTTCATCTTCTATCAGAGGCAAAAGATTCTGCCTTTTCTCTTCTAATACTTTTATAGACGGGCTATCTGGTTGAAACCGTACTAATTCTCCAGATAATTGGGCTTCTAATTGACGTAATTGAGTTATTAATTGACTATATATAGGGGCTGCATTTAATGTTGCTTGTTGTCCTTCTGGGGTTGATAAGCTCACATAAGTAGCTCTGGCAGTGGCTAAGTTTTGCTCAATTTTTAGTCTTTCGTCTGCTAATTTTTGAAGTTGTTCTGCCACATGCTCGGACTGATGTTCTGGATCAATAAAATCATACCTTTGTCTGAATATTTGTAGTTGTTTCTGCAATTGAGCTACCCTATTTCTGATGGTAGGTAGTTGTTTATCTACAAATTGGACTCCCTGTGTTAGTTTTGTTTTTCGTTTTTCTAAGCTGTATTGCAAATAGTAATCGGATAGTGTCTTTAATACTAAGTCAATTTTTTGACGTTCTTGATGTCGATAGCTTATTTCTATAATTTTGGTTTTACCTAGACGACTAATCTTTAAATTTTCTATTAGTAGATCATAGGTGAGATCAGGATAGGAAGATTGTAGCTTTGGCAAAACTTCTTTCATCAGTTCCTGGCTTATAAGCACCTCAATTTGGCTTTCGTAATCTAAGGCAGAGTTATTAATCACATTAGACTCTGGCAGAGGTACTTGTCCTAATAAATTACTATCACTATTTACAGGCTCAACTAAAAGCTGAAAATTACCTTCATAAATAGTTTCTGCTGTAAGTGTGTAGTAAATAACAGTAGACATCACCACAGAGACAACCCCTATGATAGCTAATGCACGCCGCTGGATAACAGAAAAAAAGTCTTTTAAGTCTATCTCATCTTCCTCGATTTCAAATGATGGAAAATTCTGAGGAGGTAAGGTTTGAGGTGCAATAATGACTCTGTTGTTTTCATTCAAGGTTGAGTTTATGCTAGAATTATGATTGTTCATGGATTTTAGATCAAATGATTTTTTGGGTTAAGTATTTTTTTGTATTTTTGTAGCATTCTAAGCACTCTAGGAGAGCCAATTTTATAATCCTAAGAGTTTGTTTCAAAAGTTTTTTATTGTCATCAATGACACTGATTAATCCCCCAACCCCTTAAAAAGGGCGGGCTAAATTCTTTAAACTCCCCCTTGAAAAGGGGAATTTATGGGGATCTGAAAATATTTTATACATCATGAGAGACTTTTAAAACATCCTCTAATCTAGTTAAGTTTTGTGGTGCGGGCATCTTGACCGCTAGACTTGTATAAATTAGATGCACAACAACTTACGTACGAATTTTAAGCTGATCAGAGCGATTAAATTGGCTAGAATCAATTTGTATCTCTAATTACCAGAAATATAATTAATATAATAACCTATTTTGCTAGTTATGCAAGCAAATATTAACAACATTCTTATCTATAGGACTCCTAAGCTGTTGTGCATCCCACATTCCGCACTTCAAAATGTAGTACATATACAAGTATCATAAGCAGCATAGAGTGTTAAATATAAATACGCAATCAAGAAAGTAAAAATATAGACTTTAATTCCCATTTGACTACTAAAGAGAAACTCATAAGGCATTGAGAATAAATTCAGGAAAAAATGAGAGAATGAGACTGAAGTACCTAAAAATGCCTTCATAATATGAATTACCAAACAGAAGAAATTGAGAGTAAAAACATAGATCACTTAGGAATAATCGCAGGAATAATAGATGAAATAGGAATAGTAGAAAAAATCAACGAGATATTTTCAATAGATATCAGAGAGAAAGTAAACACAGGAGAAGTAGTCAAAGCAATCATTCTCAATGGACTAGGCTTTGTATCAAGACCACTATATTTGTTCCCAGATTTCTTTAAAGACAAAGCCGTAGAACATCTAATAGGAACAGGAATAAAAGCAGAAGATTTAAACGACGATAAAATAGGTAGAGTCATGGATAAACTCTATAAATATGGATTAACTAAACTATTCTTAATCATTGCCTTAGAAGTAGTAAAGAAATATGGAATAGACACAAAATATTCCCATTTAGACTCAAGCTCATTACATTTACACGGGGAATATAAGAATTGCGTAAATAATCTAGAGAAAGAACTAGGAATAAATCGAGAACATCCAATAATGATTACACAAGGATATTCTCGTGACCATCGCCCAGACCTAAAACAATGTATATTAGATTTAATAGTAAGTAGTGATGGGGATATACCATTATTTTTTAGAGGGGCATCAGGAAACGAATCAGATAAAGCAGTATTTGCTCATATCTTAGTAGAATATTCTAAACAAATAGATTTTGAAAGTATCATGGTGGCTGACAGTGCATTATATAGCGAAAGTAATTTAAAATTAATGTCAAACATGAAATGGATAAGTCGAGTACCATTATCCATTAAAAAAGCAAAAAATTTAGTGAAAGCCTCCATAAATAATGAAATGAAAGCCTGTAAAATCAAAGGTTATAGCTATATCGAAGAGAAAGTATCTTATGGAGGAATAGAGCAAAGATGGTTATTAGTAGAAAGCGTAGAGAGAAAAAAAGCAGACTTAAATAAACTAGACAAAAAAATCCAAGAAGAGTTATTAAAAGCTAACAAACAAGTAGATAAATTAGAACAGGAAGAATTTGCTGATAAATCTTTAGCCGAGTTGAAAATCAAAGAAATAACAGCTAAATTAAAATATCATCAAATATCAGACTATCGAATTACCGAGACATTAAATCAAGGGAAAACAGCAGTTTATAGAGTGAAATGTAAATTAAGAGAAAATCAGGAGTTAATTACACAACAGCAAAACTCTTGTGGCAGATTTATTTTAGCCACCAATATTTTGGATGCTCAGGAGTTAGAGTCAGAAGAAATCCTCAAAATATATAAAGAACAACAATCTACAGAAAGAGGATTTAGATTTATCAAAGACCCGTTATTTTTCGCGGATAGTCTGTTTGTGAAAAATCCCCAAAGAGTAGAGACAATGATGATGTTAATGGCATTATGTCTTTTGGTTTATAATTTAGGACAAAGACAATTAAGAATGTCATTGAAGGCACAAAAAGCCACAGTTAAAAACCAACTGAATAAACCTACAGAATCTCCCACATTAAGATGGATATTTCAGTGCTTTCAAGGTATTCATCTTTTGATGGCACAAGGATTTCAACGAATTCTTAATTTAACGGAGTCGCATTGTCATATCTTGCAATTCCTACCTACTACTTGTCAAAAATATTATTTATTATCTTAGTTTTCTCTCTATTTTTACTATTTCATCGGTTATCTTTTTGATAACTGATTCCACACCTTGAATTAAATATTGTTATTGCAATAGCTTTTAAACACCTTCTAAAGCTCAACTTTGTGTGTCCATAATTTTGTTTTACATTGATACGTAATTGTTCAAACCATAAGTTTTAATTTACCGTCAATGTAGTTTGTTTATGCTACTTTTTGAAGTGCGGAATGTGGGGTGCATTTAATTTGTATAAATAAGGTTAACAGGCAGGATGCCTGTTCCACAAGGGTTTTATCATTAACATCTGTACCTCAGAATACCGAAAACTGCTGTATTTACTGTTCCCAATTCCCAATTGCCAATTCCCTAAGAGGATGTTTGAAAAGTTTTGAATGTATAAATAAACCCCTCTCCAAACCTCTCCCCGCATCCTCACAGGGGTAGGTTTTTAATATTATCTGTTAAGGCAGGACCTGGAAGACAAGGAGGTATTGTAGACAAGGAAGATTTTATACAAAAAATGGTCTGTTGAGCGTCGGTTTTTGTGACCAATTGTACATTATTTGCACGGGTTTCCTCCCTTGTCCACTGTCCTTCCTTGTCCCCCAAGTCTTGCCCTCACGACAATGTAAAATACCTACCCCTGTGAGGGAAGTGGGGTTAGGTTTCTAGAGATTATCGGTTTCATCTAATACTTTTCAAACAACCTCTAAGATAAAAAAACTCTGTACCTCACTAGCTTGGTAAATGCTATATTTATTTATTTTACTTGAGATTCTAACCATTGATTAAAAAGTGCGATCGCCTCTTGGATTTTGACGATAATTATTTCTGTTTGTTGGGCTAATTCTAACACTCTTTCTTTTCGCAATTGCAAATTATAATTATGACGTGCTAAATGTCTAAATTTACGATAATCATTTAATTGTAATAATAGCGAACCTTGCCATACAGGAGGACGATTTTCCCCACCAATCTCTGCCATTTGTAACAATAGTTGTTCATGCCAATTTTCTGCTTTTGGCATTCCCCCATCTATGGTGACAGCAATTCTTTCGCTAATTCGCTCACAAGCTGTGTAAAAATCACAAATATAGCTGGATAATGTAGGAGTGATAAAAATTTCTGGGACATTATCACTTTGTTCCAAAGCAGTTTTCATAGCTTGAAAGTTCTGCTCTAAAGCTATCATCTCGTCCTCAATGCGAGTTTTTAAGGCTAAATATTTATTAGTGGGCATGAATTTTTCTTTGAGAATCCGAGAACGGACAAAATCTGGCAGTTCTTCTAATGCTACCAAATCTATTTTTAACCAATTAGGTGCTATTTTTTCTAGAAGAGAATATGCCTCCCATTGTTGCTTTTGCGACATTCCTCTCACTGCTAAATCTAAATCAGATTGCCAATGCCAAGGGCTTTCTCCTGATAAAGAACCAAATAATATTACTTCTTTTGCTCCCTTTTCTAGGAGAATTTGCCGACATTTTGCGGCTGTTTGTAATGCCTCTTTTTTTCTTTGTTCTAGTGTTTGACTGATATTTTCTGTGGTAATGTTTTCTATCATAGTGCTTAACTTGTATAAGGTTAACAGGCAGGATGCCTGTTCCACAAGAGCTAGAATATGAAGATTATACAGTTTAGCTGTTACTTCCAATCACAGGAAATAATCTTTTTAATACTTGATTCCCAAGTAAGCGATCGCTCAACGTTGACGAGCTAAATTTCAAGTATAGCATGATCCCCCACCCCATCAATTAGGGGTTGCTGAGAAAGTCTTTTCGTGGAGGCAGGCAAGAGGCACTCATGCAAGAGGCAAGAGTTTGGGCTATCTGTTATCCCCAAATTTTTTGATTTTCGATCCCCGAAATGCACAGTTTTTCTCGTATACCCTTCAAAAGCCTTGCACTTTTTTCCTCTTTATCACCCCCAAACCTTTGATTCATATAGGTTGTACATTTATTCAGCAAGTCCTATGTAGGCAGGCAAGAGGCAAAAGGCAAAAGGGTTTTAGAGAATTTAGGTGTACGGAGTTTTTTTCAAAAATCAAATATTATTCCTATATGTTTCATTATATCTCTCCGGTAATTGAATGTGGGTGATTTGAAACCCTTTCTAGGGACAATTCATGAATTGTCCCTACATAAATTGTCCCTACATTCATTTTCACCAGATGTCTAATAGACATCTCCGGTAATGGTTGTAGAGACGTTGCATGCAAAGTCTCTACAAGCTTTTAGAAGTCCCTATGGGGAGTTTCAAGCAGATTTACTCAGCAGATTTACTCAGCAGTGGCGATGATAACTGTGGAGAGTAATATTCAGGAACCATGACCTTAAGCAGAGATAAGAGAGTATCTTTGTCTTCTTCTTGGGCTGCTAAGAAAAGCTGATAAAGATATGGCTCTAGCTTTGTCCAAGGTATCATTGCTTCCTGGGCGGAGTAAATTTTCGGATGTATAGTTTTTTTAACATTCTCTTCTTCAATCAACAGCTCTTCATAGAGCTTCTCTCCTGGACGCAACCCTGTGATTTTAATCACAATGTCCTTCCCTAAAACTAGACCACTGAGTTCTACCATTTGCACAGCCAGATCGTAAATTTTGACCGGTTCCCCCATATCCAAGAGGAAAACCTCCCCCCCCTTCCCTAGAGCGCCAGCTTGAATGACCAGGCGAGCAGCTTCGGGAATGGACATAAAATAGCGAGTAATTTCGGGATGGGTAATAGTAATCGGTTGTCGCTGTAAAATCTGTTGCTGAAATCGGGGTACTACTGACCCCGTGCTATTTAACACATTACCAAACCGCACCATGATCAAACGGGTGTAGGTGTCCGGGTGTTTTGATAAAGCTTGCAAAATCAACTCAGCTACTCGTTTAGTTGTTCCCATCACACTGGTGGGACGTACAGCCTTATCGGTAGAAATTAATACAAAGGTCTCAACTTTGCACTCATTGGCCGTGCGGGTAGCTACTAGTGTACCGTAAATATTGTTAATCACTCCTTGGGCTGGGTTCTTTTCCACTAAAGGAACGTGCTTGTAAGCCGCAGCATGATATAAAGTATCAATATTATATTCTGTAATTACCTGTTTCAGACGTTGGGCATCAGTTACTGAGCCTAAACAAGCAGAACAATACAAGTTAGGATAGGTTTCTCGTAACTCTATCTCAATGCTATACAGTGCAAATTCATTTAATTCATATAGAACTAGGTGGCGGGGTTGTTGTTGAGCAATTTGACGACAGAGTTCTGAACCAATAGAACCACCCGCTCCCGTGACTAAAACAGATTTATTTGTGATGTTGACTTGCAGTAACTTGGGATCTGGGAGAATTTCCTCTCGTCCTAAAATATCACCTATATTGATTTTCCGGAGTTGAGCAATTGAGACTTTACCTGATATGATTTCTGCTAGGGTGGGTACTGTTTTGACTTCTATATCTAGAGCTTTAAGTTCCGCAACAATTTCTTGCTTTCTTTTGGGCGTTGCTGATGGAATTGCTAAGAGTACGAGATGTACCTGGTACTTGTTAATGAGATATTCGAACTTCTCAGGGCTATAAACCTGAATGCCATTAATCGTATGTTTCCATAGTTGTGAATTGTCGTCCACAAAAGCTATAATCTCAAAGTTGTTATCCAGAACAAGTGCTTGGGATAGTTGAAATCCAGCTTGTCCGGCTCCATAGATAATTACTGGTTGCAGGAATTGTTTGCTATTTGCTAAACTATTAATAGTTTGAGATTGGAGTTTTAATCTCAGGGGGGAACTCAAACCATATAATAACCATCGGGCTATGAGTCTGACTGTAACTATTAAAATTAGTGTGATTAAAGTATCTACTATCTGAACAGAAATGGGTAGGAAATTGACACGGAAAATCAAATCCAGGATGATCAATCCTCCTTGTCCCAGAATAACTGATTGGAAGGCTGTGTATAAAAAGGCAAACTCGCTGTATTTCAGTACATTTTTGTACATTCCCAGTAGGGAAAATAATAGGATTTTTCCGGGAATCAGCGGAATAATAGAAGGGAGATATTTACCCAGTATATCCACAGGAAATAAACTGTGGGAATCTATGGAAAATGCAATATAAATTGCCAATAAAAATAGTAGAGAGTCAGTTAAATACAGAATCAGATGCTTTTTTGTTCTTGAGGAAGTTTGGAGAAAATGGGCAATATTTTTGATAAAAACAGTTTTTTTCAAAAGACTAAGCAGAAAATATGTTATTCGCATAGTATAGTTATGAATGGGAAAGTGTGATCAAACAGTTTTGAAATTAAATTTGATAGAACCTAAGAGGTTGTTTGGAAAGTATTAAACAGGTAATTTTTATCTTAGGGAACAGGGAACAGGGAACACCGAAGGATTGGGAAGGATTGGGAAGGATTGGGAAGGATTGGGGAACACACAAAAAACAATAAAATCCAGTCCCCTCCCCTTACAAGGGGAGGGTTAGGGTGGGGTCAAACAATAGTTGATACACTAATCATGACTTGACAAACATCCTCTAAGTAGGGGTTGCTGAATAAAGCGCAATCCTTTATAAATCAAAGGTTTGAGCTTGATAAAGAGGAAAAAAGTGCAAGACTTTTGAAGGGTATACCTGAAAAACCGTGCATTTTGAAACCAAGAAATCCCAAAATTTGGGGATGACAGATAGCTGAAACTGTTCCCTGTTCCCTGTTAAGAGTTCCCTGTCTTCACGGAAAGACTTTCTCAGCAACCCCTAAGTATTAATAATGAAATCCCCGACTTCTCGTAACACTTGTACATTACCAAAAGTCGGGGATATTTGGGGTATATTTTTAGTAAATTGACAAAGTTATGATCTGCTATTTCCTGTCGCAGATTGCAAGCGGGGATTGAAACTAGCTCCGGTGCGCCCGGTAGCTAACCACAGCACTGAGCGCCCTATGTCCCTAGCGATGCGGGTTCGAGCTTCTCGCCGAGAGCTTTGGGAGGGGACGGGGATGGGAGTAAAGGCGATTCCCTGACTACCAAAGACAATAGTGGCGATCGCCTGAGACCGGCGCATATGGTAGTCTGAGGTGACGAGATAGACGTGGCGAATATTATTTTGTTGCAAAGGTGCAACCATTGTGGTAAAATTAGTAACTGTATCTGTAGCGCGGTTGTCGTACTGGATGCGATCGCCTCCCTGTAGCTTTTGGCTGTGAAGGTCACCTAAGATCCTGCGGATTTCCGGTTCGCCCACGGAAACCCAAATGGGAAGGTCAGGGAATTTTTGAGCCATTTCTCGGGTGAATTTGGCTCTGCTGTTTTCCCCACTGAGCATCAAGATGGCTTGGGGGTAGGGATTTTTTTGACGTGTTATGGCTAGACGCAGGGGTATAGCACTGGATATGGTGAATATTCCCAAGCAACCAGCTAGGGTAAATAAGCGCAGAGGTTTGAGCATATCCATGGATGAGATTTCAGCTATATGCCTATGTTAGAGGCAAATTTTTCATCTGAGACGATTTTCCCCAGATATCCATTTATTTCAGCTTGACCTGAAATTCTAGCCACCTGTTAAATGTGGCTAGGGTTATTTGGATTTTTGGTAAAATTACTTCTAGTATCGCCCCCAGGGTAGTGTTAAAGGCGATCGCACTAGCACTAGTGTATTTGACGGATAGCTAATATAACTCGCTCTAAGTCAGTATGGCTGAGGTTAGAACCGGAGGGTAAGCATAAGCCATGGTGGAAGAGATATTCAGCTACTTCACCGCCAATGCGATCGCAGTGGGCAAAGACTGGCTGTAGGTGCATAGGTTTCCAAACAGGTCGGGATTCAATGTTCTGGGCTGCTAGGGCTAGACGTAGGTTTTCGCGATCGCAGCCAAATTTTTCTGGGTCAATAGTAATACAGGTGAGCCATCGGGTAGAGCGTCCAAAGGAGGCTTCAGGCATAAATTCTATACCGGCAATATCACCTAATGCCTGTTTATAGATTTGAAAGTTGCGTCGTCTGGCTTCGACCCGATCCTCTAAAACTCGGAGTTGTCCGCGACCAATTCCAGCTAAAACATTACTCAGACGATAGTTATAACCAATAGTGGTGTGTTCATAGTGGGGAGCGGGATCACGGGCTTGAGTAGCCAGAAATTTTGCTTGGGCAACTATTTCTGGGTCGTCAGAGACTAGCATACCTCCCCCAGAGGTGGTGATGATTTTGTTGCCGTTGAAGGAGTAGATACCAATTTTGCCGAAAGTACCAGGACTTTTGCCTTTATAGGTAGCCCCTAGGGCTTCCGCCGCGTCTTCAATGAGGGGGATGTTATACTGGTTACAGGCTGTGAGTATTGGGTCAATATCCGCACTCTGACCATAGAGATGGACGAGCAGGACGGCTTTGGGTAGGGTCCCTAACTTCGCACGACGTGAAAGTTCTGCTACCAGTAAATCCGGGTTGAGGTTCCAGGATGTGCGATCGCTATCTATAAAAACAGGTTTGGAGCCGAGGTAAGTGATAGGGCTGGCGCTGGCGATGAAGGTGAGGGTAGAGCAGAAAACTTCGTCCCCCGGTTGAATACCGATGAGCCGGAGAGCGAGGTGGAGAGCCGCAGTACCGGAAACTACGGCAGCTGCGTGGGTGCTACCGACGGTTTGGCAAAATTCCTCTTCAAAGGCAGTTATATGGGGTCCAACGGGCGCAATCCAATTCGTATCAAAGGCTTGTTGGATAAAGGCAAGTTCCTCAAAACCCATATGAGGAGTTGAAAGGAGGATTGGTTTGGGCATATATTTATTTCATGTATTATGGCAAGCTAGTTTTGATGATTTTGGCGGGACAACCGTAGGCTAGGCAGTTATCAGGAAGAGATCTAATCACCACAGATCCAGCACCACAGGTTGTGTGATTACCGATTTCAACACAAGGACATACATGAGTTCCTACACCTAAGAGTACTCCCGCTCCTAATTTCACTTGACCGCATAGATTACTTCCCGGAGCAATGTGGGAGTAATCGCCAATAATACAGTCATGATCGATGGTAGCCCCGGTATTCACAATGACATGATTTCCCAGGGTGGTATCTATGTTAATCACTGCATTGGCCATGACTACAGTACCCTCTCCAATTTTCACTCCCACACCAATTTGGGCGGAGGGATGAATGGCTGTGGTGAAGGAATGACCTTGTTTTGTTAATTTTTCTACTATGGTTGCGCGGATGCGATTATTACCAATGGCAACAATCCAAGATGATGAATCGGAGGTAATTTTAGATAATGCTGTTTGTGAGTGGATTATAGGAATGCCGTGGATATTGCCGAATGTTGCAGGAGGATGATCATCGATGAAAGCTTTGACGAATTTCCCCTGATGGTGAAGAATATCTAAGATGACCTTGGCATGTCCACCACAGCCGTAGAGATAAATATTCAATGATGTCTTAAATTTGAGGAACAATTCCTTAACATAATGCCAACGGAAAACCTTATTGAGATGATTTGGATTGAGTACCTGTAAACTCCCTCATTGTGGCATGGTTGCTCTGTGAAATACCATGGCGTTTCAGGACTTTTTCCACCGTCATGAATAAAATCTTTAAATCCAGTATCAGGCTCCAATTATCGATATACCAAAGGTCAAGTTTAAACTTATCCTCCCACTCTATAGCATTGCGACCATTGATTTGTGCCCAACCAGTAATCCCCGGTTTCATATTGTGACGGCGCATTTGTTCAGGGGTGTAAAGGTTTAGATATTTCATCAATAAAGGGCGAGGTCCGACAAAACTCATCTCTCCTTTCATGACATTGATTAACTCGGGTAATTCATCTAGAGATGTGCTTCTTAACCAACGCCCAAAGGGAGTTAACCGTACAGCATCAGGTAGCAAGTTGCCATCAATATCCTGCTGATCTGTCATGGTGCGGAATTTGAGGATGGTAAAGGGGCGTCCCTTGAGTCCCGGACGCTGTTGAGAAAACAGAACAGGGCTTCCTAATTTCAGCCGCACCAATAGGGCTAGGTTTAGTAACAAGGGGCTAAATAGAATTAGCACTAGAGTCGCCA
Organism: Sphaerospermopsis torques-reginae ITEP-024; assembly: GCF_019598945.1. Classification (NCBI taxonomy): domain Bacteria; kingdom Bacillati; phylum Cyanobacteriota; class Cyanophyceae; order Nostocales; family Aphanizomenonaceae; genus Sphaerospermopsis; species Sphaerospermopsis torques-reginae. The sequence goes on from NZ_CP080598.1 coordinate 2,771,789, forward strand.
CAAGCCGATCTAAAAGATACTTTATTGACTTCTCCATACAGTTAAAATTTATTAAACAACTATTTAACGCCGAAAACTCATATTAATTTCTCAAGCGTTCGTATCCATTGTTGAGATAAGTTCTGCTATATAAAACCTAGACAAAACTAGACTTTACTTTCTACTTCAACGGGAGCATGGGAGCAGTTATCCCTCGGTAGACTTTCACGCTTTAGCCAAACGCGATAAATTAATTGCAGCATTCAGATCCCTATCCATCTCAAAACTACAGTTCTCGCAGTGATAAATTCTTTCAGATAAAGAAAGACTATCTTTTCTATGTCCACAGTGAGAACAGGTTTTACTTGATGGATAAAATCTATCAGCAATTATAATTTCACAACCAAACTTTTTAGCTTTATATTCTAGCTGACGCTTAAACTCATGAAACCCACAATCAGCTATTGCTTGGGCTAATTTATGGTTTGATAACATCCCTGAAACATTCAAATCTTCTACTACTATCTTGGCGTGGTTTTTGCATAAGTAAGTAGTAAGTTTATGAAGAGTATCTTTTCTCAGGTTTGCTATTCTTGCATGATGTCTAGCCAGTTTAATTTTAGCTTTATGCTTATTGTTTGAACCTTTAGCTTTTCTACAATAGACTTTGGATAATCTTTGTAGTTTAGCTAGATTCTGTTTATAGTGTTTAGGATTAGGAAATATAACACCAGTGCTTAGTGTAGCTAGTTCCTTGACTCCTAAATCAACACCAACAACAGCATGGTTTTTGATAGTTGGTTGACATTCTTGTTCATAAGAAAAGGCTATATACCAACTATCAGCAGTCCTGGAAATAATAATACTTTTACAGGTGGTGTGAGGTAATCCTTCATAAGTTTTTACCCATCCAATTGTCGGTAGTTTTATTGATGTACCACCTACAGGAATTGGTTTACCACCTGCATCAATTGTAAAACTATCATTTTTTCCTTTCTTTTTGAAGTTAGGATATTGAGACTGTCCTTTAAAGAATCTTTGAAAAGCTTCACCTAAACTATCAAAAGCGTATTGAGTGATTTTCTGGCAAATACCTTTTTCTTTAATCCATGCCAATTCAGGTTTTACATGATTATTAAAGAATTTCTTGAGGATGTATTTGTTTGGCTTTAATCCATCTTTGTACAAATCCTGCCAAGTAGCTAAACCCCAATTATAGGTAAACCTTGCTATACCAGCGTGTTTAGCCATGAATATTTCCTGGGTTTTGTTTAACTTGAGTTTTGTTTTGATAGATAAAAGCATTGCTCGACCTCAACACTGTATTTCTTTGCTGTCTAAATCTGACATATCTTGTACAGGGTTGTCAATAGCATTTTTGAGATGATCCTTGATTTCTTTGGAGTAATTCCTCAATCCGTACAATCGACAAGAAAAGCAGTGGATAATTGCCATTAGGTCTTCCACTAATTCTTGTTGAGGTGATAAAGATTCCTGATTTGCAACTATGATCTGACACCTCACGGAACTTGCTAATTCCATAATAAAGTCAAAAGCAAACCGACACATTCTGTCTTTGTGCGCCACAACAATTGTCGATATTTCGCCTTTAAGCATTGATAACATAATTGATAAAAACTTTTTTCTTTTAAAGTTTAATCCGCTTCCAATCTCTGAAACCCAATCATCAACAGCTAACCCACGACTCAAACAAAATGTTTCCATCGCGGATACTTGGTTTCTGAGTTCGGGTTTTTGGCTACTCGAAGAAACTCTACAATAAACAACTACTTTTCGTTTTGAGTCTACAGGTTTTAATCCCTGGGTAATCAGTAAATCATCTTCAGTATAAAAACGATGCCCCGACAATGTTCTTTTGGCTGGAAGTCTTCCTTCAACATCCCATCTTTGCAAGGTCTTGACTGAAACTCCGATTTTTTTAGCAAATTCATGAGGTTTAAACATAAAGTCACTCATAGGTTTGTCTATGAGTGTACAGGTTTGTCTATTAAATTGTCAACTTAGGACAAGCTCTCTATCAAAATGGGTCTCAGCTAAAACTCGAGCATTTCTTCCCTTTTGGCTAACCAAATTTGGATGATCAGATAGCAGTATTATCGCTTCCGCCATGACAGGTATTCCATTTTTGTGGAAAGTCCTAACTTATTTCGCTGTTCACAAAATATTCAGATGGACTGATCTCGCTCGCTTTTTGTCCTTGACCACTCACTGCAGCAGTAAGTATTTTTTCTAGCTTGTTAGCTAGTATATCCCTGTTGAACTTTTGCTCTGCCAAATTACGAGCATTTTTACCAGCCTGTTGGAGCCAGACACGATCATTGAGTTTTGCTGCTATACATTCTGCTGCCTGTAAAATTGGCATACGCCAAGTTACAAGACCAGCATTTGTTGTTTCAACGAGTTGAGCTTGCCACCCTCCATAGTTCAACAGCACTGGTGTACCAGAAGCTAGAGCATCAAAAAATTTATTGGCTGAATTAGCTTGCATCTCAGGTATATCAATAAACAAACTGGCAGCCATGTCTGCCGCCGCTAGTACTGTTGGAATTTGGTCTTTAGGCAGCTTAGGTTCTAAATATAAATTTAGATTTAAGACGCCCGCAACTTGAGCTTGATTTAATACTTGTTTATGTTCCAGACCATCCCCAATCAGCAGAAGTCTAATTTCTGGGTCAATGTGTAATAATTCAGATGCAAGTTCTACCAGGTAACCTACGCCATTAATTTTTCCAAAAGTACCTGTGTAAACTAACAAAGGTCTATCTTTCAACCAAGGACGTGAACTACGAAAGGTATATCCCGCTGCTGAGTCAGGATAAAAAAATGTATTGTCGCTGCAATTAGGTATTACTGAAACTCTTTGAGAAGGATAGCCTGTCCGACAAACTCCATCACGCATTCCAGGGGATAGAGCAACTACTGTTTCAGAGTTACTATATGCCCACTGTTCTAACCAAAGAGCCGCTACACGGAGTATGGGATTGTTTAATGCTCCTATCGCAATTGGTATTTCTGGCCAAAGGTCTCGCACTTCAAATACCATGGGTATGGATTGTCGCCTCGCTACATATACAGCGGGTAGTGCAATGGTAAGTGGAGTACTGGTTGCAAACACCAAATCAACGTCTAAAGATGCAGCTTTACGTGCTGCTCCCATGGCAAAGCGAAGAAATGCCCAGATACGAGAATTATAGTTCATATGATTAGAGTATGGGATTGGCAACCAATGAACATGAATTCCAGCTTCCTCAGTCTCAAAATACTCTTGATGCCCATCATTTTGCCGCCATGAGGTGATCATATGGACTTCATGACCCATGTCTACTAAGCGTCGAGCCATCTCATAAGAGCGAGTACCTCCAGGCATTTTAGGGGTGTTGAAGTACTGATGTAAGTAAACTATTTTCATTTCTATTGACAGAATATTTCTACTGATTAGCAATTGGATTCAATTTCAATGTAGCTATTAGCCAGATGACTTTTACCAAGCTCTTCAGCAAACTCACCAAAGCCAGCCAATAACCCATGGAGTTAAGATCGGGGTAAATGATAGCAGCTTCTAGAAATGAGAAACGATCCATGCTGATGTAATACCAAGTATCTCTGTATTTTTTTGGGAAAAGAAATAGTCTAAAGTGATTTCGTTCAGAGAAGTCCTGGTCTCCAAACTTTCATTTACTTCATCTAATAAAATTGAAGTGTCTAAGTCTAAAAATAATTTTCTAAAATCATCGTGGCGTAATCGATTCATGTACATATATCTATTACCAGCAATTCTATTCCATTCAATATCCGAAAATTGCAAAAAGTTAATAGCAGAAATGGATTTATCTGAATGGGAAAAGTGATCGCTATAATCTATTTTGTGTACAAACAGCCAAAGTTTCTCTGTATCCAGTAATAGGTAGAATAGGAGATATTTGGGGGGAGAAGACTGACTAGATTCTGTATTTTGGCTTTTAATTTCCAGTTCATAATTCGGTTAGAGTTGTATTAACTAATTACCTCTTTGTTACCCGTATCCAAGACCAATTAACTGGAGATTTCATTTGCGCTATTCTGAAAATCCACGCTCATGTTTCCCAAAAATAGAAACTATACGGTGTTTATCAAAACTTATTTCTATAAAACTCCGCAGCAAGTAGGCGACAACAGCAGTGGGAATGGCATATAACGGATAAACTAGCAAAACGAAAATTATACGGAACCTTGGATTGGAGGGGTTTTTCATACTCATTAAATTTGATATTCGTTCAAAAAGACTACTTTTTGTCGAATAGATTGATTTACCAGTATTTTTTGTATCAACCTCAATAGAAACTCCAGTATATATATAGGGAGTATAACCAGCTCTTGCAAGACGGCGGCTAAATTCATAGTCCGCCCCATAATGAGGCAACCATTTATCTGCAACTAAACCGACTTTAGTCAGTGTTTCTGCTGGGAAGATAATACATCTTGTAGGCAAATACTCCACTTTAATCAGTAAATTACTCTCTAGATCATTAGCATTAACACCTGCATAAGGGTGGCGAGTCAAAGTTGCTAGCCAAGACTTAATTTGAACGCCACTGGAAATTACATGGTGATCAGAGGTACAAATAGCCCCAATTTGACAATTTCTATGTTTAATAGCTTCTTCAAGTAGCAGACTTACAATGTCATGAGTAAATTTAATATCAACATTCGATATCAGTACCCAATCGTCTGGTTGATAATCCTTTAGAACAGCGTTTAGTCCCCTATTGACAGTTGCACTCCAAAATTCATCAGCCTGTCCATACACTTCACTAATTTCATAATCTGTCAAAACTTTGTATTTTTCAATTATTTTGGAAGTTTCATCCCCTGGATTGGCATTGACAATAATCAATTTAAAAGGTCTATACCTAATGTTCTCACAAGATTTTAGAAAATCAGCAACTTTTTCAGGCTCCCTGTAAGTTGGGACACAAGCAATTACTCTGTGAGGTATCATAACTCAAATTTAATAGTCAGTGAAAGGTGTAAAATCTATGTAAAAGTGTAATTTTATCTCAAGTCAGAGAATCACCTCTGACAAAAATTGCATCAACCTGTAGTGTTCGTCCATCAGATTTATCTGTAAAACCAGGCAGGATGGCGTATAGTATAAATCCATTGTCACTCAGGCGTTCTATTATTTCCATCCAAAGATGTTGAGACTCGTATAATGGAAATAAGGAAAGTTCACACAGAATACCTTTGAAAAGATTTAAACAATTATCACAACCATTTAAAACTTGCCATTCAAACCCCTGAGTATCAATTTTGAGAAAACTACCTTTTGAGTTTTTTAGGTATGGAGATATGATTGAGTCTAACTTAAAAATGTTTACTGTTTCCTTTCCTGTTATCTTACTTTTTGGTTCAGCATTTGTGTGTAATTGGGTGATTGTTAGTATTGAACTAGAAACAGAATTATGAGAAATATTTAAGTCTACCTGTCCATCATAATCACCAATAGCACACCGCTGATACACATCCCATGATGGATCTCTTTTAGCCGATGTCACTAATTTACTGTGAGCCGAGAGCAGAGGTTCAAAACTCACAATTTTACCTGAGTAACCAAAGTATCTAATTTCAGATGCAAACTGACCTTCATTAGCTCCAATATCTATAACCAAATCAATCTCAAATTTTTTTAAGATACAAGCAACTTGTAGATCTGGATTGGATCGGGGAGAGAGTTTGTCTAATTGTAAGTTGATAGTGTTGAATAGTCTTTGAATTACTCGAATTAAGATTATGCGTAGGTTGTATAACATATTGACAATTTTTTGTGTAATTTCAATTTTTGACGGCTTAATTTATCGTCGGATTGAGTTAGTTGTAAACTTCAATATCATAACAATATCTATAAAAATATAGGATATTATTTGTTTACATGAGAGGCTCAATCCATATTTACCAAATAAGATGATACATAGTTTTAATCGTGTGAAGAAATTAGTTTCCAATTCAACCTTCAAGGTATCCCTAGAACGCTCATATAAACCCTGAGTTTTAATATCCCAAAGTCCTTGATTTAATAAATACTTTTTCATTTCTTCAAGATAAGGCACTAACCTTTGCCTGAGAAATAAATACCTTTTTTTGAAATCGCTAAATGATCTTCGCTGATATAATCCATAGCTGTTATCAGAATGTTGTCGATAGTAATTTAGTGGTTCATGTAAGTAACCTATTTGTCCGTGAATTACAGCTATGAAGTTAAACCAAAGATCTTCATAAGGTAAATTACTGGGAAACGGATATATTTTTTCTGCCAGATCTCTGGTAAACAGAATAGAACCGCCGGGAAATCCTCCCCCATTAATTACTCTTTCCAGAGTAATTAGGTTAGGAATACTTTTGAAAAGTACAGGACGATCAATTAGACAAAAATTGTTCTCATCAACCATGTATGAATTTGAATATACAATACTGACCTTATTTTCGATCAAGTAGTCAACTTGAGTTTTAATGCGAGAGTAAGCAGCATAATCATCACCACCAGTAATAGCTATATACTTGCCAACACTTTGTTCAAAAGCAGAATTTTGTGCAACTACCTTGCCACGATTGACGGGAAAATGAATGACTTTGACATTATTACAACTCAGTGAGTATTCGTTAAGTATTTGTGCGGTTTTGTCAGTAGATCCATCATTGACTACGATTATTTCTATATGTTTGTAAGATTGGCAAAGAAAGCTTTCTATTGCCTGACCAATGAAGCGTTCTTCATTAAAAGCTGTAATTATTACAGACACTAACTCATCCCCAGTTTCCACTGCATCTTCTTCCATAACAAAGTAAATCTCTGATAAATTGCCAATTATTGAAACTTTGTTTTCTCCTTGTCAAGAACATGTTTTCATTTTTGTTGCAATAAGTTGTGGTTCTTCAGTACATAGTATGCTAAATTATTAGAATAAAAAAGCTAAATCCGAGGAAGAAGAATATCAAAACCATTGATATAGTTGACTTGGGAGACCAAATTGTTGTTGACTGTAAGAGAGAATGTTAAAAATTGGGTGAATTTACAGTCATGAATAGAAAACCGGGAATTAAAATCTTAACAGATCTTCTGGTTATAAAGGATATCAAAGGAATTTCACATCGTCAACATGAAGGGATAGGAATAATATTACAGGTCGAAGCAAATAAAAAAGAAAGTATATGTCCTCGTTGTGGAACAAAAAGTCAGAGATTACATCATGCCAAATGCTCAAGTAGTGGCGGATAGATTTCATGTAATGGTACAAATAAACAAAGAGTTAGATACAGCCAGAAAACGAGAAAAAAGAAATGTAGAGAATGCCCTTAAAAACTCAAAAAATCAACAAGAGAAAGTAGCGAAAGAGAAAATATTAGAGGGATTGAACAAAAGTAAGTATGTGTTATTGAAGAATGGGAAAGACCTAAATGATGAGCAAAAAATCAAGCTCAATCAAGTAAAACAAGTCTCCCCCTCTCTGAAAATAATGTACGAATTAAAAGAGAAAATTCGGCGAATTTTTGACAAAACTCAGGATTGGTTAAAGGGTCTATATAAACTTAGTATATGGTTGCTAAGAGCTAGAGATCATTATCCCACCAGCCATAACACCATTGTCCGTTGGTTAGATGAGATTATTGCCTACTTTGATCATCGTACAAACAGGGGTGTTGTTGAATGTATCAATAACAAACTCAAGTTGATTAAACTTTTTGCTTATGGATTTAGAAATTTCAGTAATTTCCGAGTTAGATGCTTACTCACTAGGAGATTTAAATATTAGTTTAGCATACTATGTACTGAAGAACCTAAGTTGCAAGTTCATACCGATCATGAAACCATCTTTGTATAAGGAATTGAGCAAAATTTACCATGCTCCAGCTTGAGTGGCTTGGCGGAGTAAATCTAACCAATCCTGATCATTTTTCCTTTTTAGGTAAAATTAGCTTCCTGACGAGTACGGATGAAAGTAAAAGCCGTAACATAATATACTAAAAAGTCATATGTACCTAAAAAAAGTATGCTATCCGTGAATGCTCTGAAAGTAAATGTGATTAAAATCAACAGGAGTAATTTATTACGATTAAGCAGTTTGACCATAGCCCCTAGCATCAAAAACATAAATATAATGCTTGCTATTCCAAAGCTAGCATGGAAGGCAATAAACGAGTTGTGATAATTGGAATTAAAGCTAATAACACTGGAATCATATTCTGGATTTGTTCCAAAAAGAAATCTTGTCATATTCATTTGACTAATGTAAGTATTCCATATATACTCTCGACCATCACTATCTGATAACCCTTTGGTCTCTAGACGATAGAAATAATGACTAATATCATATATTGTGTTCCCAATATCACCTCCGTTACTAAGAAAAAACATGAATAAAATACCGAGAAAAGTCATAAAAATATAGAATTTAGTATTTTTCCTGTTTTCATAGAAAGTTAATAACAAAATGCCAATGAGTAAAATAAAGCTACAGATAATACCAGACCTACCGTATGACATAACTGAGAAAATGACAGTCATTACCGCGGGTAAAACTTGTGTTTTTAACCGTGCTTTGTCACTAACTATATAAATAATTACAGAGTAAACCATCAATAGCCAAGAAACAGTATTGCGACTTGAATTTAAAAAGATTTCATTAGGGTCTATCCCATTGTAAAAGTAATATGTAAAGTAAGCAACCACAAATCCAAATAATAAATAAGTGAATGGCAATACAAAACCTGCTAAGGGTCTTCGTAGTAAAAATAAAACTATACCAATATTTGATAATATATTCGCAGAACCTAGGAATGATTCCCTATCGTTAACTAGCACATTGAGCAAAAATCCTAATAATAAAACCCCAGTTAATTGATAAACAAATTGATAACGTCTACTAAGGTAAAGAGTTTCAATGATCAAAACTGATAATCCTATGATTATAGGAAAACGTGAGAAATTTTCAGCTCCATTTGCTGTTTGGATATAAGCTATCAATCCCAAGAGAATATAAAGGCAAAATAAACCACTTAATAAGGTATTTAGGGAAAATATTGCCCTAGTCTTACTGTGATATTGATATTGAAAACCCAGTTTCATAATTGATTCGCCCGACTTACTTAGATGGATATGAAAAATTAGTGGATGTCATTATCCGTCGAATGAATTGTAAACAAGTAGAGTCAACCGCCCCACTCACAAGGTGATGGGGTCTTACGCGCAATCAATAAAGTATATTATATATATTACTATTATTGCTTATAAATTCGACCCAGCATCCATTCTACTGCTGAATTCCAGTCAGTATCAGTATTGCCACTAGTTCTAAAAGGATGACTAGAATGGCTGACGGTAGTCACCCATTTAACAATCATACCTGTGTCAAAATCTCCTAATTCTGCAAATCCTAATTCACGCAAGTCTGGGAACCAGCAAGAATGAGAGCCATTCGGTTTTAATGTGGGACACAGTAGTAAAGATTTAACTGCCATGAAGGCAGCTTCGTAGGCAGTCATGCTACCCATAGTTACATGACCAGCACAGTAACTTAAAATCAAGGGTAGGGGAAGCACGGAACTTTCTCGCCATTCGCAGTTGGGATGGTTTTGAATCAACTTATCCAAGAAACGACGATGATGATTATATTTCTTCTGTCTTAATTGGACTGGATGTAACCTGAATAACCAAAATACAGTATCACGGGTTTGCTCCACAGCATCTATTACCTGATCGGGAATGAGTCCATTGTTTAAAATCCCCGCGAACTCAGTATAAGGTCCATGATCCCCATCGTAGCCCCACTGCAAGGAAACTAGGATGATGGTTTTATCTGCCGGTAACCAAGTAGGTTTCTGTAGCCACTCTGGGGGCAATTTTTTCCTGGATTCTTCGTTGAGAAGCCTGCGAAAGAATGGATGGGGTATTTGCTTGACCTCAATACCTTGGGAATGCAGGGTACTAAAGGTTTTGCTACTGACATCATCTAGGGATAAAATTCCCGTTGGTAAGTTGCAAAGTGGTTTCTGATCCCAACCCCAAGGTACTGTAGTATAACCAATACCATGCAATAACTCCACTACAGGAATACTTCTGCATCTAGCAGCCCGACACATTGCATCTGGGGAACCAATGGTAATTACGCAACTAGGTTGTGTAATATCAAATAGCTCATGATAAAAAGTGTCGGGATTACTCAACGGTAATTTTGTATTCTTACTGAGATTGATTGATGATAAAAATGGGAAAACTTTACATATTTTTGTGTATATCACGATCAGTAGAAACCTGCGATTACCAGATGCAGGATTTCCCCAGGCTTTGTTACCTGTCAGAACTGAAAATGGATGGGCAAATTGTCGGCATACCCACCCTTTATCCATGAGGTCTTCTGATACACTATCAATTAACTTGGAATATGGTAGTCCATCCAGAGTATCTCCACGATTCACATCATGGCAGCATAGAAGAACATCGCACTTACCAAGGGACTGGTAAGTGTCTGGAAATCTAGCAGATAAAAATTTAGTTAAATAATTTTTGATTAACTTAAAGTATTTTTTCATTAGACCAATCTAGCTTGTTGGGTAATAAGCTGTTGTGCATTTAATTTGTATAAGTGAAACAGGCAAGGTGCCTGTTTCACAAGAGTTCAGAATATTAAGATTATAATTATACTATTTAGCTGTGTAAGAGCTTACCTCACAGTCGTGTATAGGGTCGCACTATCGCTGTTTTGCCCTGTGCTAAGTATGAATATTCCCAATATCTAATTTCCCATGATTTTTTTCTATAATCAGTTCGGCCATATCCAGGTCTAACTCGCTGTCGATATCTAAGGATCTGTGTAAGGGCATAACATAAGCAAGGGTATCATGACTGAGGAAAGATTTACTTTCTTTTAACCAGTCGCACTGAGCTACATATACAGCACCGTTTAATTTATAAACCCGGGGTAAATCTTGTCTCCTGAGAAAGGATTGATCAATTTTAATTAATTGCTCCATGAGTCCATTTTCTGTGATGGTGTACATCCAATATGGGTTTTCCGTTACTTCTGTCACAGAAACACAACCACTAGCCTGAGCAGCAATGCATTTTTTTATACACCCATCTATATCATTTACTTGACGTAATGGAGAGGTGGGTTGTAGTAACACTACATAATCATATCCCGGTAAAACTTCTAGCGCGTGCAGTACCGGAGCTATTCCGGGGGTGTCATCTTCAGCTAACTCCATGGGACGCTGAAATGGCACTTCACAACCCCACTCCTTAGCTACTTTGATGATTTCTTCGTCTTCTGATGAAAGAATCAGTCGGTCTAGATAATGGGACTGTTTAGCTGCTTCAATAGTCCACGCAATTAGGGGTTTTTGTCCCACTGGTCTAATGTTCTTACGGGTTACCCCCTTGGAACCACCTCTGGCTGGAATAATGGCTAACACTGTTTTACCTTGAATCATAGCCACAAATTACCAATTTCTTGATTAGCTCTTTCTAAATCGCTCATCCTACCAATATCTAACCAATATTCCCGCAGGGGATAAGCAGCAGTGGTACGAGCAGCTGCAGCCAGTTGTTGAAACAGATTGGGCATATCAAAGAAAGTTCCACTAGGTAGATAATCTAATACATCTGGAGATAGGGCATAAATACCAGAGTTAACAAAGAAACGCTGTACGGGTTTCTCTTCTATGGAATCAATTTTTGTCCCATCCATACGCACAACACCATAGGGAACCTGGAAATCGTACTCACGTACCGCCATGGTGGCTACAACATTTTGTAGCTCGTGGAACTGGAGTAAATTATCAAACCGGGTGCGGGTTAGGATATCTCCATTCATCACAATCATCGGTAAATTGGGTTTCTCTGGTAATAGGGATAAAGCACCAGCGGTTCCCAAACGTTCTTTTTCCTGTAGGTAGGAGATTTGCACCCCCCAGCGATCGCCATTTTTAAAATAGTCTTCTATCATCTCGGCTTTGTAGTTAACAGAGAGAAATATCTGTTTAAAACCCTGTTCTGCAAAGCTTTCAACGATAATTTCTAAAATTGGTTTACCCCCTACTGTCAGCAGCGGTTTAGGACATTCTTTAGTTAAAGGATATAACCTAGTTCCTAACCCCCCGGCCATGATTACCACCCAGTTAGGTCGTTGCACTGCACCAATTAAGTCATCTAAGGTTGCTAAATCCACAACCTGATTTTCTGCGTTAATTAGTGGTAGGTGGTGGATCACTTGGCGGCGCATTAATGCCAAGATTTCACTACGGGGTATCCAAGCCAGAGCCGTAGTAGGTTGAGGATTCATCACCTCACAAACGGGAACATCTAGACTCTTTCCTGACAAGATAAAGCGGCGTATATCACCATCTGTAACAATACCCGCCAGGGTCTGATCAGGTTTTAAAACTAGTGCAACCTGAAGGGCTGATTTATCTATTTTGGCGATCGCCTCTTTCAGGGAAGTTTCCGGGGAAACCACAACATCTTGCCAGTTATTCATTGCAGAAAATCCTACTATGCCAGAAACTGTCTTAATATCTTGAGTCCTACCTCACCACTTTTTTCTGGATGGAATTGGCATCCAAAAATCTGATCTCGTGCAATCACTGCTGATATCGACACACCTCCGTAGATACAGTCAGCAACACGATGATTGATATCCACTGGGTTAGCCATGAAGGAGTGAACAAAATAAGTAGACTCCCCTGGTTCTAAGGTTTTAAGGATGGTATTTTGCCAACTTAGTTTGTTCCGAGAAATAACCAGGTTATTCCAGCCAATATGGGGGATTTTTTGAGGTTCTCCCGTGGTTGAAATATCAGGTATTGGTATTACTCGACCGGGAATTAACCCTAATCCCTGGGTCAGTCCAAATTCTTCACTTTCATCTAACAGCAACTGCATTCCTAGACAAATCCCTAGAAAAGGCGTGCCGCGTCTGGCAACTTCTTTAATAACTTCAATAAGCTGAAGCCTTTTTAACTCAGCCATAGCATTGGCAAATGCCCCCACTCCCGGGAGGACAACTTTTGAGGATGCTAAAATTAGTTCAGGCTGATTGGTAATATGTACTTCTGCTCCACAGTACTCTAGCCCCCGTTGAACACTCAGTAGATTACCCACACCATAATCAATAACTGTAACTTCATGGGGTCTCATAATGTCTGACCTCAATCCCGGATAATTCTGCTACTTGACGAATTTCGCCAATGGTAGAACGCTGATAATGCAAAATATCTGCCATTGCTACGGCATCAGCTTGCCCTTGTTGTACCACTTCAATTAAGTGTTGTGGGGTACCCATACCCCCGCTGGCAATCACCGGGACCGTAACTTCTTGAGTGACTGCCTTAACTAAAGCAACATCAAATCCTTTTCGGGTTCCTTCCCGATCTACGGATGTGAGCAAAATTTCACCAGCTCCTAAAGACACTCCTTTTTTCACCCAAGCAATCACATCCAGTCCTGTTCGCTCCCGGCCATTGTCGGTATAAACTTCCCAACGTTCATGGGCAATTTGTTTAGCTTCAATGGAAAGCACCATACATTGACTACCAAAACGACGAGCAATTTCTGTAATCAAGTTGGGATTGCTGACCACTGCTGTATTTACAGCTACTTTATCGGCTCCACAACGCAATAAATGGGTGGCATCATCTACTGAACGAATGCCACCACCAACAGTTATGGGCACAAATATGTTTTGAGCCGCACTTTCAATGATATGACTGAGATTATTGCGACCATAGAGACTGGCAACACAGTCCATGTAGATAAACTCATCTGCTCCCTGTCGGTAATAGCGTTGAGCATATTCGCTAGGTGAACCCATGACCCGCAGTCCTTCTAGATGGATTCCTTTGATTAAATTAGGACCTTTGATATCCAAACGGGCAATCAAGCGAATTTTTCTCATTTGTCAACAATCAATTTCTAACAAATAGAAGTTATGTACCAGTTGAGTTCCATTAATCACTTGTCTGCTTCCATCAGCCATTTTTTGGGTAAATGACCTCAATGGGTCTGAAGCATTAGGGGCAATGTCAATATTAAGGTTGAAAGGATGAAAATTAAAATTCAAAACTTTTTAAATCAATGAATTAAGGTTCTTCAGTACCTAAGTATGCCAAAATATTAATTAAACATCAAAAATGTGTTTAAAAATAGAGGCAAAAAGCCAGAGCGCATGAAAAACACCTAAAATGTTAATAAATACCGACCGTATTTATTACTTGATAAGAGTTTCATTGTTTTGGTAAACGCAATTTAGCATAATATGTAATGAAGAGCCTGAATTAATGGCTAAGTTTCAGTAAACAGCATGGCGTAGCTTCCATTCACCATTTGCGTAGTACCACAGATGCGGAGAGCGAAACTGGTCAGTTAAAAGTTGGAAATACTCCCTATCCATAATTGGTTGTTCAAACATTTTACTGGCAATGGGAAATTCTTTCTGAGGCAAACTAAGATAACGGAAAATTTCATCAGCAAAACGTTCAGGAAATTCATGATCAAAACGCTTGACCAAAGCAACTCCCTCATCCCGTTCAATATCACCAGAGCGAATTTCTTGCGCCGCATCATAGCTAGCTCGACCAATGCCAAATTTAATGCCTGTGGTGTAATAGTGGAAGTCATCAATACGGTCATCAATGCTGTTGTACTTGCTGTATGTACCGGGTGTTCTTTCCGGTGATGCCTGAAATCCGCCATTTTCCACTGCATAGTAGTAACACCCTTGGGGATGCCACTTGAGGTAGTAACCCAAATAATGGACTTCCACTTTTCTTTCTGCTAGTTGGTTGGGATCAGCTGGTAGATAGGGCTGTAAATCATTTTGCTCCAAACCAAACTGTTCCTTCAAGTCCCTAATGGAAACTCCTCCCAAGAACACTTGGGATTGATCTGGTGCTGAAAAATAAGCCCAATCCCGCTGGGCTTTATCTGTATCACTGATGGGATTGCCATATTCGGCTTCATTTTCACCATAAAACACCAGTGGAATGTTAAATAGCAATGCCATCTTGGGAGCTAATGACTTTTGCCCAAACATAAAGGCTTGGAAAGGATGAAATAGCAATTCTGTGGAAAGTCTGGTTAACAATCTGTGAACTCGTCCGTTGGGAGTCATCAAATAATTGTCTAAACCGGCATGAATCCAGGATTGGAAGTTTTTCCATCCCCATTCAGTGTAAATGTGAGGTGCCCAAGTTACGGTTAAAGGATTCATTCCATACTTATGTTTCAACACATGGGATGCGTAAAAACTATCTTTACCTCCAGAACCTGGAACGATACAGTCATAGCTACCATCATTCTTCCTAAAACGATCGCAGAGTTGTTTTAATTGTTGTTCTCGCTCTGACCAGTCAATACTGTATTTTTTACGTTCTGCAAAGTTACACGCATCACAGACTCCATGTTCGTCGAAATTGATAGTTTTCTTTTTGCTCTGCTGGGTGTGTTGATACTCCACAGATGAGTTGGGACGCTGATTAGAAATTACACATTGGCGACAAAATTTAACTTCAGAGGGTAACCCATACAAAACATCTGGATTACTTTGTTCCTGAACAAATCGAGATAGGTCAACGGCTGTGGGATAAGAAATTATATTCATATAGTATTTGTGTGATTTACGGGTTTCAAATTTCCACTAAAAAAAAATTTCAAGTACGCGATCGCCTCTCTCAGGGAAGTTTCCGGGGAAACCACAACATCCTGCCAATTTATCTTACTCATGATTAGTACCTATTTTCACCGCAGGATTACCAACTACTATCGATCTTTCCGGTATGGACTTTGTTACCACTGCGCCCGCACCAATAATGGCATTTTCACCGATATAAACACCGGGAAGCACCACTGCACCGGCACCAATAAAGACACTATGAGCAATTTTGATATCACCACAAAGGGTTACACCGGGTGCTATAAAGCTATGTGAACTAATTACGCAGTCATGATCAATGACGGCTCCTGTATTAACAACGGTATTTTCTCCTAAAGTAACTCCTGGTTGCACAATCGCCCCGGCCATAATTTGACAACCTTCACCCAACTTCACCGTACTACTAACGATGGCTGATGGGTGTTGGATAGACTTAAAGGTAAAACCCCGGTCTTTCATAGTGTTAAATATCAGCCGTCGTTTGGATATGTAAGGATTAGCCCCTAACCCATTTGCTAAATAGGTTTGAGTGATGGACTCATTATTTAAATAGTCATCTCCCCCTAAAATAGGAACTCCCAAAACTTCCGTAAGTTGGGATTGAGGAGCTAGAACTCCCGTAACTTGGATATGACTAGCAAGAAGGGTATCTAAGACAACTTTTCCGTGACCTCCCGCACCTAAAATATAAACTGCTTTAAGCATTTAAAATTTCGTCAACGCTATAGTTATACGTGGCAAGTTGTCCTAACACTTGCCAGTATTGAAAGGGAGAAACCCCTGTACCCGGTCGCTTACAAGTCACATTGTCTTCTGTAAACACCTCACCCCGGGTAATTGCTTGAGCTGCTACCAAACTTTTACGAGCGACATCACGGTTTTTCCACTCTGAGGGTGTGGGGCGTTTAATACCATCCCCTAAGGACTGCTCCACCTCACGAATTTGTTGTACTAGCTGATTTAATTCCTGTGGCTCCAAAGATGCCCTATGGTCGGGTCCAGGTAGAGAGCGATCGCTAGTAAAATGTTTCTCAATGATTCTAGCCCCCCGTGCCACAGCAGCCAGGGAAATATGAATCCCTGGGGTGTGGTCGGAATAACCTACTGGTAAATTAAATGCGCCAGATAGTGTATCTATAATCCGTAAATTTACTTCCCCAAATGGGGCAGGATATTCAGTGGTACAGTGTAATAGGGTAACTCTTTGTTGTAACTGTTTTTGTCCTGCTGCTGAAGCAAAAGCCCGTTCAAAGTCCATTAATTTAGGTGTTATTGTCGGTGCAGTTGTGAAACCAAAGGCTAACACCCCCAAAGCTGCTTCTACTTCTGCTAATGTACTCATACCAGTAGATAGAATAATATTTTGAGAGCTACGAGCGATCGCTAATAAAAAGGGGGCATTAGTAATTTCCCCCGATGGAATTTTTATAGTTGTTAAGCCAAAGTCCTGGGTAAGGAGGTGCAAGCTGGGAATATCAAAGGGGGTAGATAGGAAGGAAATACCCCGCATCTGAGCATGATTAATTAACACCTTATGGTCAGATTTGCTCAATTCCAGCTTGCGGATCATTTCCAATTGACTTTCTGTGCGATCGGTCGTTTGAGTTTGGTACTCGGCTTTAGGAGCATGACGACTAACTAGTTTTTCGGCTTGGAAAGTTTGAAATTTAACTGCATCTGCCCCCGCATCAGCAGAAATATCAATTAGGTTTTGAGCCAGTTTGATGTCGCCATTATGATTAACTCCCGCTTCGGCGATGATAAATGTAGGATGTTTATCTGTCTTCATACAATCATTAAACCTATAGTAATATTTAGTTTTCAAAAGCCCCTATTATATTTTTACTTTAGGAGCTTTTTGGTCAAGTTCACCGGAGTAAAAGTGTATGAATTTAAAACATTCTCTGAGCAATATTGAATTAGCAACTTACTTAATGCACTCCATATAAATTGACATTTGTGGATGTGTCGAATCAAAAAGCTGAGTGTTTCTTAGAATAGGAGATACAGACTGTCCATAGCCTGAACGATAAATATTGGAGAAACTTGCGCGGAAATCCGTTTCAGCATCTGGTCCAGTTGTCACACGGAATATACCACCTGGCTTCAAAGCTCTGTATGTATCTCTGAAGAAATAAAGAACAGCCCTATCTTTAATGTGTTCAATTGTATGAGAGGTATAAACTATTTCCGCTGAGTTGCTTTCAATAGGAAGTGGAGTCTCAGACATCAGGTCATGATGCACAATTTTTTTTTGTACCTGACCATACCAGCCACTCACGTAGTCAATATTTGTCCAGAGCGGATGGCAAAAAGAGCCAGAACCAACGTTATAAAATGGTTTGCTAGCAAGAATAACGGAGTCAAATAGAGATTCATACAAAGGTAGTTGTAACGGATCTGAAAATCTCCTAACTTGAAAGCCAGCCTTGTTTATGAAAGATAATAAATTCTTTTTAAGAAGTTTCTCAATTCTCATGATTTGATAACCTAATAAAGGATTACTAAACAATAAGCACATTTAAAATGAATGCTCCAAGGTAATCGAATTACCTTTCTTCAAAGCACTATATGGCGTTTTCCAGTCTCATGCAAAGTTAGCGATGAAATTATCACTAGTTAACTAATTTGCCTGATTTTTTTAGTGAAACTATACGAGATATACTGTAAAACTATCAAACATGATCAATATCAAAAAAAGATTTCTGTGTTTGAGGTGTAACCGTTTTGAGTGTTTCTTTAATTTTGTAACTCACATTTCCTGATACATACCATGATTCTACTGATGGTAGGAGAGATTGAAATTTAGGGGAAAGTGCCTGATGAATTGCATCCATAATACTTGTACTATCTTCCGATACATCAATTATAGATTTGGCTTTTAGCCTACCCTTTTGGCGATCGCCAATATTTACTGTGGCTTTTTTCAGAGCGGGGGCTTCAGTAATTCCACTGGAGGAATTCCCCACAATTACATCTGCTTCACGCATTAAACTTAAATACCGTTGTTGACCTAGGGAAACAAATGCCTTAGCACGATGTTGATTGCTTTTCACCCATTGATCAATCTGCTCAATTAAAACTCTTCCCCCTGTGTCCGCATTGGGATAAGTTAAAATCACTGTTGCCTGAGGAAAAGCATCCAGAGCAGTTAATAACTCTCCCATGGCAATAGCCGGTGATTGTTCATCTAAAGTCACGGGATGATAGGTAACCAGAAAAATGGGTGATAGTAATTTTATTCCCAAAAACTTTTCTAGGGTTGGGCGATCGCACCAATCTAAACGCCCTAGATGATCTAGTCCTGGTGCACCTAGGTTAAAAACTCGTTCTGGGGATTCTCCCAATTGAATGACGCGCTGGCGGTAGGGTTCTGCGGCTACAAAATGCCACTGGGCAAATTTGGTAATAGCGTGGCGAATTTGCTCATCGAATGCGCCCTCTGTTGTTTCTCCCCCATGTATATGAGCTATGGGAACCCGGTAAACCATTGCTGCTTGGGCTGCTGCTAAAACTTCAAAGCGATCGCCTAAAACCACCAAAATATCAGGCTTTAATCGCTCCAAAGCATCCGCAAACCCAATCACACCCAAACCAATGGATTTTGCTATACCTACAGGTGTATCAGATGATAACAACATTTCTACCTTGGCATCAATGGTAAAACCATCAGCTTCAATTTGCTGATAGGTTAAACCAAACTCAGGGGACAGGTGCATCCCTGTAGCGATGATTTGCAACTGTAAATCGGGGTCATCAGCAATCTCTTTCATTAACCAGTAGAGCAAACCATACTCAGCCCTGGTTCCTGTGACAATACAAACTTTACGGACTACTGTCATCTCTGAACGCCTACAAGATTTGCACTACTTGGTACATTGATCAAGCTTGCTTCCAACCGCTCCGCCACAGGTAAGGGAGCATGAGGACAATTAACATACATAGGCAGCTTATGCAACAGTGTCCAAGTGGGACGACACTGATAACCTGCATCATTTGCTAATCCTAACAGGCGATCGCGCATCTCAAAACTTGGTTTTTGCAATCGTAAAGTGTTGAGCCAGTAATTACTTATACTACTTAATGGTTCAGCTACAAACTCAATACCCTTGACATCCCTAAACACTTCCTGATAGCGCCGTGCCAAGGAACGTTTACGCTGCAACAGTTCGGGTAATTTCTCCATTTGGGCACAACCCAGGGCAGCGTTCAAATTCGGCAACCGATAATTCCAAGCTACCTGATCGTGAAAAAATTCCCAGCGATGGGGCAGTTTAGCTGTAGTTGTCAAATGTTTAGCTTGTCGAGCTAATTCCTGATCATTGGTTAAAATCACACCTCCACCGCCCGTAGTAATCACCTTATTCCCATTAAAGCTCAAGGTTCCCAACAGTCCTACAGTACCCGTATGTTGTCCTTTATAAGCACTCCCCAAAGATTCCGCTGCATCTTCCACCACAGGTAAATTGTAATTATCCGCTAAAGCCAGCAGTGATGCCATATCCACAGGGTGACCATAAGTGTGCATCGGTACAATCGCTGCAATTCTTCTTCCTGTATGACGGTTAATTAACTTTCCACCTTTTTCCTGGCTACATTCCTGTAGGTACTCTCCCAAACTTGAGATATCTATTCCCAAGGTTGACCAATCACTATCAATAAAATGGGGAATCGCACCACAATGAACCACCGCATTAGCCGTAGCTACAAAGGACAAAGCTGGAATTAACACCTCATCTTCTGTTTGCACCCCTGCTAACAGCAGGGCTATGTGTAGCGCAGCAGTACCATTAACCACAGCAACAGCATATTTTGCTGCCGTGTAATCTGCCAACATCGCCTCAAAGCGGTCAACATACTTACCCACGGAAGAAACAAAGGTCGAATCTAGGCAATCTTTGACCAATTCCCACTCATTACCAGTAAATTCTGGTTCGTGGAGTGGAATAAAAGGTTTAGGCTCTCCCAATACCCTGTGTAAACCTTGTAAAAATTCCTGATCTAACCTGTCCACCCCTCAAATACCCCTCAAATATTATACTGATTGCTCTTATACCCGACTAAGTTAGCCGGATTCATAAACCATGCTGCTGTTTCTGCCAATCCGCGTTTAAAACCCTCTCGTCCACCATAAAGGGGTTCCCAACCCACAAGCCGTTTAGCCTTACTATTGTCAGCCCATAACCTGTTTACTTCACTTTTCTCAGGACGCAAGCGGACATCATCAGTTTCTATTTCTATATCAACACCCATAGCCTCGGCAATTAAATTAACCGTGTCACCAATAGAAATTTCAAAATTACTACCGATATTAATCACCTCTCCCACAGAGTTTTGGGATTCTGCTATGGTAATAAATCCTCGCACAGTATCTTTAACGTAATTAAAATCCCTAGTGGGATGTAAGGCTCCCAATTTAATTTTGCGATTTCCATTGGCAATTTGCGTAATTACCGTAGGAATAACCGCCCTAGCTGACTGTCGTGGTCCGTAAGTGTTAAAAGGACGAATAATAGACACAGGTGTACCAAAAGAGCGGTAAAAAGACATGGCTACTTGATCAGCCCCTATCTTACTGGCAGAATAGGGAGACTGACCTTGCAATGGATGCTCTTCTGTAATTGGTACAAATTGAGCCGTTCCATAAACCTCACTGGTAGAGGTATGAACGACTTTTTGCACACCCAATTCCCGCGCAGCCTGAACCACATTGAGAGTACCTGTAATATTAGTATCGACATAGGTAGCAGGGGAATGATAGGAGTAAGGAATAGCAATCAGGGCTGCTAAGTGTAAAACAATGTCACATCCCTGCATGGCAGATTTAACACCGTAAGGATCACGAATATCCCCGGAAAATACCTCTAAACTATCAAGGATTTCCTTGGGAGAATGGTCGAGCCAACCCCAGGAATTGAAAGAGTTGTAAAGAACGAAAGCACGAACCTGATAACCTTGACTGACCAAAGACTCTGTAAGATGAGAGCCAATAAAACCATCAGCACCTGTAACTAAGATTGTTTTCATGAATTAATATTTTTACTCCACACCACTCAAAGCCATAGTGCGAAAACTGGGACTATTAGCCAATAATTCCTCATAAGTTCCCTGTGCCACCAAACGACCCTGATCCAAATGAAAAATGCGATCGCATTTCTGTACCGTCGTCAACCGATGGGCAATTAAAATCACCGTCAGTTGATGACTCAACCCCTCAATAGCCCCCATCACCTCCCGTTCTGTCTCATTATCCAAGGCACTGGTCGCCTCATCTAAGACAATCACTGATGCCCGTTTATATAATGCCCTGGCGATGCCAATACGCTGCCGTTGACCGCCCGACAAACGAATCCCTCGTTCTCCCACTATTTCCCCATAACCCTCAGTCCGACTTTCAATGAAGTCGGCAATTTGAGCTAATCGTGCCGCCTGCCGCACCCGATCCAGATCAATTTCACTGCGGGGAACCCCAAAAGCGATATTCTCTGCCACAGTAGCATCACTGAGAAAAATACTCTGGGGTACATGGGCAATGGTACGCTGCCAACGGTGTAAACGTTCCCCTATCAAGGCTGCGCCATCCACCAACACTTCCCCCCGTTCTGGCTGTAATAGACCCAAAATCATATCCGCAGTGGTACTCTTACCACTACCGGTAGTTCCTACAAAACCAACTGTAGTATTAGCCTTAATCTGTAAACATAGGTCTTGTAATACCCAGGGTGTAGAGTCTGTATAACGAAACCACACCCCTTGTAAGCGCAACTCATTGTCTAGAGGTTGACCCACCCCAGAACCCAGGGAAACCTGGGACACAGGCATGGACAATCTCCGCAATACGTTTTGCAGAGATACCTGATTCCCACGTATATTAACCAGGGCGTTAAAGCTAGTCTGCAATGCTGGCAATAACCGATTGGCTGCCAAGGTCAAAGCTCCCAATGTGGGTACTACTTGAGCCAACTGCTGCTGATCATAGGACATAGATACAGCGATCAGGGCAATGGTAACCATAGCCACAGCCTCTATTAAATACCGAGGCAACACACCAATGAAGGCATTATTTGCAACCGCCACACGGGTGGGACGATACGCCTGATCATAGCGGGTGACAAACATCCCCTGATTACTCTCAAGCAACACATCCCGAATTCCTCCTAATCCCTCTTGGAGATATTTCACCACAAACCGACTTTGACTACTGATGATCTTGCTATTTCGGGCTAGTGCGTGGCGAGTGTTCCGCAGCAAAATAACATAAGTTATCCCCAAAACTGCCGCCGTACTTAGGGCAACTCCCAGATTAATTGCCAAAATTGACAGCACCAAAGCTAGTACAATTATACTATTAACCACCAGATTCAGAACAGCTGGTAAAACAGATGAACTCACACTCTGAAGATCCTGGGTAATATCGGCAATTAATTCATTACTACTATGACGCACATGAAAACTGTAAGGTTGTAACAGGGTACGACGATACACTTCACAACTCAAATCACTGGACACCATTGCCGAAAATCGTAACTGCCAGCGCAATGTCAGCAGTCGCAACCCATTAGCCAAGACTACCGCCGATCCAAAGCTCCCCCCTAACCACGCCACCAGTTGAAAAGTATTAGTTACCCCCAACTGCACCCAAAGGGGTTGCAAAGTCGGATTCAGCACACCCTCGGCATTACTCAATGCACCTAGGAATGGTAACACAGCCCCCAAGCTTACTACCTCACTTGCCGCCGTCACTACCATCAGCACTAGTAACCATAACATTTGTCTTTGCCGAGCTAAAGGTAACAAATGATATAATTGCCGCAGGTTTTGTATCAGGGATGCTTGTTTTTCTATCATCTTAGATGGCTTGTTGACTGCTTGGGGGGAAGATGTTGATTAATCAATGAAATTCTGTGTTGAGGATGTTTTCAACCGGAAATATTTGAGTTTCAATACAACCTAGTTTATTTTTAGGCAGACGGACATATTCACTTGCTGTCAAATCGGAGGGAAGTCGGATCATTAGGAAATGATTTTAGCCTCTGATAAAGTCCTATTTCATAGCCTTATCTACAGCCTTAACAACCACCTCAATTTTCTCAGACTCCAACTCCGGCCAAATGGGCAAACTCAAAACCTCCGTAGCTAACAAATCACTAACCGGGTTAACAGAATACTCCCCTTGATAAACAGGTAACTTATCCTGGGGAATGGGATAATAAATCATGGAGCCAATGCTCTCACCAGCCAAGTACTGCTGTACACTGTCACGATTATCGCCGATTATCCTAATGGTATACTGGTGAAACACATGACCATCGGTAATTACTGGAGTAATCACACCCGAAACATCAGCCAACAAATTATTGTAAATTTTAGCCGCCTGTCGCCTCCCCTGATTCCACTGGTCAATATACTGTAGCTTCACCCGTAAAATCGCCGCTTGCAGGGTATCTAACCGGGAATTGTAGCCCAATATCTCATTGTGATATTTCTTTTTTGCCCCATGTACTCGCAACATCCGGGCTAATTCTGCCACTTGGTCATCATTTGTGACTACCATGCCCCCATCCCCATAACAGCCCAAATTCTTAGAAGGGAAAAAGGAATAAGCACCTACATCACCAATAGTTCCGGTGAACTTACCTTGAATAGCATCCCTAGTACTTTCTTGACAATCCTCCTTACATCCAGGACAGCCACCGTAATACCTAGATCCAAAAGATTGGGCGCAATCTTCAATTACCTTTAACCCATACTCCTGGGCAATATCCATAATTTGCCCCATCGCAGCGGGATTACCATAGAGATGCACAGGCATAATCGCCTTGGTATTAGGTGTGATATGCTTCCTAATAGCTTCTGGGTCAATGTTAAAACTCTGGGGGTCAATATCAGCAAAAATTGGCTTTGCACCCACGGTACTGATAGATTCAGCAGTAGCAAAAAAAGAAAATGGGGTAGTAATTACCTCATCCCCCACTCCAATACCCAGAGCGCGTAAACCAATCACCAAGGCATCTGTGCCGGAGTTAACAGCAACTGTATGTTTTACCCCTAAATACTCTGCCACCTCCTGCTCAAACAGCTTGACATCAGGCCCCATAATAAATTGGCCAGACTCCAAGACTCGATTCATCGCTGCTTGCACTTGGTCTTGAATTTGCTCGTACTGAGGTTTGAGGTCAAGAACGGGGATTTTCATAATAGTGTCTTTTTGAGTGAGTTATTATTTGTTTAGGAGGTATCTAGGAATGTTTTAGATGCATACGGGGTTATGGCAGGGTAAATGATGGTTTCCGAGAGCTTTTTTTCCTAGTTCCACATTTCGAGCTTTTTTGCGCTGAAAAAAATTCACTTCGTTATACCTGCTTTTTGGGAGGTGTAAGCACTTTTTGATACTGTATCGTCAAAAAGCCTACGTCATAATCTTCATCAAAGACACTTTTAAATATTTATTATGGAAGTAGAGACTGTAAACTCTCATCGTTAATTTGTTATTAACATGGCAGATCCAAATAGTCACGAATACTTGTCTGATTTTTTCTACCAAACGCCGAACAATTAATTGCTTTTTCCAGTGATCTGGGTACATATATACTATTGTCATTCCGGTATAAGTTATGAAAGATTGACAGAGTTGTGTCAATTCCGATGAGATCTACAATATCAAAAAGATTATATGTTCGCCCCATTCTTCTCATAACTAAATCAATGGCATCTGGTTTATAGCCATAATGTTCTACGAGCTTAAACGCATTACTTATTTCAGCAAACAGTAAAGAATTTCCAATATAACCCGGGTTATCTTTTACGTATACAATATCAAAGCTTGCCTCAACCTTAAGTCTTTTCGTAAGAAAACCCAATTCGGGGCTATTTGTTGCTGTTGTTACACAGAGTTCCACTATTTGGAGGATGAAGATAGGATTAAAAAAATGCATTCCCACTGCATTTTCATAAACCTCGCTAGGCTTAAAAGAAGATGAATTTGTCAAGAACAAGTAATTATTTGGATTGTAGGTTAGACTTGACAAGACATTCTTCTTAACATTAATATCCTCCGGCAAGATGTCATAGGTTATCGCTGGTGGCATAAGAGAAACATCATTAAAAACCGAAAATTCTCCATTTCCAGAAAAGTCAATGACTCGTTTCAGCTTTCTGGTCTCCAACCTAATATATTTATCTGCTGATGCAGGAGAAACACTTCTAGAGTAGATTCTTGTTTTGTATCCGAGCATTACAAACAGAGCGGCGATTTGCTGTCCCATAACTCCAAATCCCAGCAAGTTAATGTCTTCCATAGCTTTTGTGAGATATAACGATTTTTTAGTTTAACTGAGTAATTAAATCATCTCCGTCATTGCCGATTACTTTCCTCATACCTATTACCTGTGCGTCTCGCGGGATTTCCGACTACTATGGAGTTTTCGGGAACGTCTTTATTGACAACAGATCCTATCCCCACAAATGACCGATCACCAACTGACATCTTATTAGTTATAGAAGCATTTGGTGCAATCCAAACACCTTTGCCAATAGTTACACTTCCACCAACTATGGAGCAAGCAGTTAACAGTGTTTTTTCTCCAATAACAACATTATGCGCTATATGAACATGATCATCAACTTTAACATAACTTCCTATGATTGTCTTCTCTAATGTTGCTTTTACAACTGTGCTAAACGCACCAATTTCGACATTATTACCTATTTCGACACTACCAATATGAGGTATGCGAACAGGCGTATTGTCTGCTTCAAAATCAAAGCCGAACCCCTCTTCTCCAATAACTGTATGGGACTTAATCAAGCAGTGGCTACCAATCAAAGTATTATCGCCGATGACAACATGATTGCGAATTTCAGTATTATCCCCAATTCTAACATTCTTACCAATAACGACATACTCTCCAATAGTAACGCCAGATCCTAGTAAAACGCCATCCCCTATAATGGCAGTTTTGGCAATTGTTTCAGAGGGCTTTTCGGCGACAAATCTATTCAAGATTCTCGCAAATTCCAGTCTGGGATTTGACACTAAAATGTGTGAGCATCGTAATTCATGTTCATATTCTGGAACAACTAGAGCCAAAATTTGGCCACAATAATTATTTAACGTATTGGCTAACTCTTGACTATATTTGTTAGCAAACACTAAACTTCCTGTGGCTATATTACTGATTGAGCTAACCTGAGTTATAGTTAAGTTAGTACCATTTAGCTTAAACCCTAGGAAATCAGCTATCTCTTGAGATGTTATACTTTCCATATGCCTTATTTTTATATTTTGTGCAGATGTTATACTAAACAATGTGAATCATGAGATTGTTCCACCCAACTTAGAACGAGTTTTGAATGATTGAACTTGCCATATTTATTAATTGCTTTACTGTAATATGGTTTTAGCTAAACTAATATTTTCGCGTAAGTAAGTCCGGATTTGTCCATTACAATCTTTGATTGCCTGATAAATCTTATCTGATGGGGACATCTCCTTATCCTTCCACCAAACAGGATGAATCAAAATTTGTAGACTACTTTCTTGGAAGTTTTCAATAAACTTTATAGGATCACCAGACCTAAAATTATGGTTACTATCTGAGATATACTTGTGTTTCGCGAAAAGCCTACTATTATAAGTATTAATCAAACCTTGTGGACAAAAGTCGGATCCCAAGATTCCTTGTGGTGGACGGTGAAAGCTAAAACTACTAACCTGGCATTGTAACAAGTCTTCAAGAATTGAAGCTTGTTGTTTAACATGAAGATCAAGCTCACCCATGCTAAGATTCATTTGAGGTACAAAGTGTAATCCAATGTCGTGCCCTAAAGAAATTATCTCTTTCGCTGTGTCTCTATTGAAAGGACTAAATAAATTATAAGTATCGCATTCCAGCATGACGAAATAACTGGAGTTCACCCCTAGTTCTTTTTCCAGCTTTGCCAGTTCTAGTGCGTAAGTTAGGTTTAAGTCAACATCATGCCTCAAATACACTTTCCTATTGTTGTGGGAGTCAACTTGATTGTCGGTAAACCGAACGAAGTTAAACGACTTTCTTTGTAAAACCCACATCATATGTCGGTAGTAGTCATAGGTAAATAGATTCATCGTTTCTCCTAATCTTCTGATTTTTGTCCCAGAATGCTATTTATTTTTTTACTCAGCAACATTCATCAGCTTACTGGCAATTTTACTACTTGATTGCCTGACATCTGCTGGTACTTAACCCCTATGGAATCAATGGCATAACCCTGGGAATCAAACTCCAATACATCCCCATAGGCGCTCATCCAACCGATGATTTTGGCTGGAACCCCAGCTACCATAGCATAAGCAGGAACATCTTTTGTCACCACTGCACCCGCAGCCACGAAAGCACATTCATGGAGAGTGACACCACAAACAATAGTCGCATTAGCACCAATACTCGCTCCCCGTTTCACTAAAGTTTGACGATAATCATCGCTAGTATTACGGGGATATTCACAACGAGGAGTTTTTATATTTGTAAAAACCATACTCGGTCCACAAAAGACATAATCTTCTAAAACTACTCCCTCATACAAGGAAACATTGTTCTGTATTTTGCAATTGTTACCAATAACAACATTATTTGCAACCAACACGTTTTGTCCTAAATTGCAATTATTCCCAATTTTCGCCTTGCCAAATATATGGCAGAAATGCCATATTTTCGTCCCTTCCCCAATTTGGGCACCTTCATCTACATAAGCGGATTCATGGGCAAAGTAATTAACCACGTAATGTCTCCTGAGCTTTTTCCAAAATTTCCACTACCGCTACTCCATTCCATCCATCAGAACGAGGCTTTTTAAGGGTTTGCAAACAGTCTAAAAAATGTTCACATTCGATTTTCAGAGGCTCTGAATTTGCCACATCCACAACTTGACTGCCCTGATCACGGTTATTCAGTTGGCCATCTACACCCTTATGATATACAGTCACTTTTTGAGCAACTTCATCATAAACGAGCATTTCTTGTTCTGTAATTACTGTGGTGCTGCGTAGCAACTCAGGCCAATACCAAGAAGAATGCAAATGAGCAGTTTGCCCGCTCTCAAAGACAATATCAACATGAACATTATCTTCAATTCCCGGTTGTAACATAGCCTGACCGCTGGCTTGCACTCTCGATAGAGTGGGATTACCCAATAAATCCAGGACAACAGATACATCATGGGGTGCAAAAGACCACCAAACGTTTTCTTCCCTACGTACTTTACCCAGCTTGGCTCTTTGGGTGGCAACATGAAGCACTTTCCCGCCTTTCCCTTGGGCTAAGTAATTCCGCATCCAAGTAATAGCAGGTTGATAGAGCAGTAAATGCCCCACCATGAGGATAAGCCCCTGTTGATCAGCATATTCAGCCAGGGCTTTTGCCTCTGGAGTCGTGAGAGTCATGGGCTTTTCGACAAACACATCCTTCCCAGCTGTTAAGGCTGTCATAGCCAACTGGTAGTGGGTGGGGGCGGGAGTTGCTAAAACCACTGCCGAAACATCACTTTCTAAGACAGATGAAAAGTCTGTATAAGTTTTTATTTCTGGATATTTGCTTTCAACTTGCTGGCGTAAATCTGGGTTCATTTCCGCCACCCCGGCCAAAGCACCCAAATTGTAAAAGTTGTGAATCAGATTTTTACCCCAATTCCCAGCCCCCACCACAATTACTTGTCTCATAATAGTGTCACCTTGTCCTTGTCACAGTCTAATTTTCTGGTTACTCCCCGGGTATCCAATACAGCCACAGCATGACTAACCAAGTTATGGTAATCAATATCACTATGATCAGTAGTAATAATTACCAGTTCGTAACTTGCCAAGGTGTTATTATTTAATGGTACGGAATTAAACTTTTGTCCCTGAATATAAATTTCGGGAACAAAGGAGTCGTGATAAGCAATTTCTACCCCATCTTCTAACAATTTATTCATCACATGAATAGCAGGAGATTCTCGCCAGTCGCCTAAGTCCTTTTTATACGCCACACCAAGAATCAATACCTTAGCCCTGCTAGGCGCTACCCCTAATTTATTTAACACCCGACAGGTTTTTTCCCTGACAAACTCTGGCATTCTGCGGTTGATTTCCCCTGCCAAAGCAATAAAATGGGTATCAAAGTTAAATTCCTTCGCCTTCCATTCTAAATAGTGAGGGTCAATGGGGATACAGTGTCCACCTACCCCTGGTCCAGGATAAAAGGGCATAATCCCAAAGGGTTTAGTGTTGGCAGCGTCTAATACTTCC
Source organism: Sphaerospermopsis torques-reginae ITEP-024 (assembly GCF_019598945.1). Classification (NCBI taxonomy): domain Bacteria; kingdom Bacillati; phylum Cyanobacteriota; class Cyanophyceae; order Nostocales; family Aphanizomenonaceae; genus Sphaerospermopsis; species Sphaerospermopsis torques-reginae. Next base: position 2,801,732 of record NZ_CP080598.1, read on the forward strand.
CAGACATCTATACCCATGCGATCACACAATAAAGCCAGTTCATTCACTAAGGCAATATTCACAGCGCGGAAAGTATTTTCAAACACTTTGACCAACTCTGCTGCTTTAGCACTATTTACCGGCACAACATGGTCAATGGTTTGCTCATAAAACAACTTAGCGACTGTCAGAGAATTAGGGTCAGAAGCACCAACAACTTTATTAGTATTCTTGGTGGTATAGCGTTTATTACCAGGGTCTACCCTTTCCGGTGAATGGGCGAGAAAGAAGTCTACTCCTTGTCTAAGTCCTGTCTCCTCTAACAACGGGCGCATAATTTCATCGGTTGTTCCCGGATAAGTCGTAGATTCTAAAGTAACTAATTGCCCCTGTCTCAACCATTTAGCAATGCCTTTAGTGACACCTTCCACATAGCTTAAGTCTGGTGTGAGGTTTTTTGTTAAAGGGGTGGGAACACAAATTACTATTACATCTATTTCTGGTACAACATCAAATCCTGTGACTGCTTTGAGTTTACCATCACTAACTACTTGTTTGAGGTCATCATCTTTGACATCACTAATATAATTATCAGCATCATTTACTCTTTCGGCTCTCACAGGATTTTGCTCAATACCAATCACCTGAAATCCCACCTTTGCTTTTTCCACTGCAAAAGGTAAGCCTACATAACCCAGTCCAATAACACCGACAATAGCTTTGCGGTTAGTTATTTTCTCTTTTATTTGGTCTAAAACTGTCATATTCAGTCGCTTGCGATGTGAGGAGTGTTTTGATACTGATAATTGTGTTGTAAATAGTGGCTATTTACTTCTACAGCTTTTTAAGCAATCTTTTCTTGATAACCCCGTATAGACTATAAATCAAATAGAGGTTTCTCCGTGTGATAATGGTCGTGGGGTATCCCTGGCTGGCTTAAGTAGCCCAAGCAATACCAATAGCTGTTTGTTTATATCTAAGCTAATATAGCTATCCACGCTAGGAAATAGAACAACTCCAGATAGCGCCATAAGTCTTTACCGTATTGTTTTTCTGTTCTAATGTACTTTCTTGGTTTTTACGGCGTTTCAAATGACTCGTTGAACTCCTGAACCTTCATGCAAAGACTTTTTCAGCAACTCCTAGTTATTAATCCAAAAATCTTTGATGTTGTTACCACCGACAACACGAGACTGCTTGAATGTGAACTCACTCACGGAAGGATTACGATGGGGATTAATGACTCCGGTTGCTTGCTGCCAAAGTTCAGTTGGTGCTAATGATAAGTGATATACAGATTCAAGTTTACGGACGTGATACCATTTAGTTTCTTGGCAATCTTCGCACCAAAAAGCCTCTAACCACTCGCCCTCTAAAGGAACTGCGGTTTTGGCTGCGATTAACATCAGAGCTTCTTTTCGTCTTATGCCTTTCTCTTGCAGTTGTCCAGGTCTTTCCGCAAATAAACTGTATTTCTGACTCATGCTATCCATGTAGCAGTTATGTACTGGACAATATATAGCTCTACGCTTAGAACGATTCCGATTTCGGTCACACCTTCTCTGCACTTTGGCCTCCTCAATTTTGATCGAAAAAGATCACTAGAAGGTTGCGGTGGAGGGACTGAGATCAATAAGACCATCAAAGCCCTGCTCCTCATTAAAAATTTAAGTTATTAAATTCTAAAAACTAAGTTTTGTAAGCCTGTGGTAAATTTTATCACATTTGTGCTTATTGAAATATTTTAGGTTATAGATGACAAACTAGAATGTTATAGCACACAAAAATATTGGTTTGCAATAATTGGCTGCGTAAAATTTGATTGTAGATATTTTCGAGATGCTTTGTCTATCAGTTCTGCTAATTTGCGATCGCTATTCAGCAGGCTAATAAATTCAGATTGAGCTATCACCATTTTCAACAGTCACCCCACACTTGCTATCAGCTATCATCTGTCGCAAATAAGAGTATTTTGGACAAATCACGGCTATCGGTCTGCCCGCTGCTAAAGCTGGGTGTAGTTTACTAGGTGCAACCAGGCTTTTCATCCCTGCTTCAACACTCACCAAAGACAGATCGCAAGCTGTCAGATAATAAGGTAGCACTTTTTTTCTTAATAAGGCAGAAACAGAAAATTAGTTCGTCCTAAGTCATTTACCTGCTATATAAAACCTAGACAAAGCTAGACTTTACTTTCTACTTCAACGGGAGCATGGGAGCGGTTATCCCTCAGTAGACTTACACGCCTTAGCCAGACGCGACTTTCTCAAATTAAGATTTGGAAACAGACTACCACTATTAATGCTTGGTTTTCGCGTCGGTAATAGTCTTATTCAATACTTGATATCCTAGTATTATACATCAAGTTGGGATTTTTCTTGGCTAACTTATGTTAATGTTTGTTAACATAAGTATAGTTTTGTCTATAAAATTGTCAACTTAGGACAAGCTCACTGACCACTCCTGACTCCGGACTTCCGACTTCCGACTTCCGACTTTTGATTCCTCGATCTCCTCTTATACTGATGTCCTAACTATAACTGAACGACGTAAATTATCTAATGCTGTGCAAGCACTGAGATGGCGAATGAAAGAGCGATTTTTCATATTTCCAAATTTACACTCATAGCTTGTCACCTCATTTCCTAGACCAGCCATACCAATATACACCAAACCCACAGGTTTTGTAGCAGTACCTCCACTTGGTCCTGCAATTCCAGTAATACTTAATCCCCAGGTAGTTTGGAGAAGATTTCTCACACCTATAGCCATTTGTTCGGCTACTGTAGCACTCACAGCCCCAAACTGATCTAAATCTTCAGGGTTAACCCCCAATAATCTAACTTTCACGGTGTTGTCGTAGGAAATTACCCCACCCCAAAAGTAATCAGAACTGCCAGGAATTTCTGTCAGTATTTGTCCCAATCCCCCACCAGTACAAGATTCTGCTACTGATAAAGTTTCTCCTGAAGATCGCAACAACTCACCAACAACAGAAGCTAAGGTATCATCATCAGCACCGTAATAATCTAAGCCAGCAATTTCCTTGAGTTGCTTTTCCACAGGTGCAATTAATTCCTCTGCTGCTTTTTCATCAGGGGCTTTGGCAGAAATTCGCAGCCTAACTTCTCCCTTGCCAGCGTAAGGAGCTACTGTCGGGTTAGGTAAATTCAAATAAGCAGATACTTTTTCTGCTAAGGCTGATTCACCAATACCCCAAAATTTTAAACTACGACTGTAAATAATTTCCTGCCCCCAACCCTGACTTTTGAGAAAAGGTACTGCTGTATCTGTCCACATTCGGTGCATTTCACTGGGAACACCAGGGAAAGTCAAAATTGTTAATCCTGGACGGGGTTGCCAAATAATACCCGGTGCTGTTCCCGTAGGATTAGGTAAAATTTCTGCTCCTTGGGGAATTAAAGCTTGTTTGCGGTTGCTAGGAGACATTACCCGGCCGCGCTGGGCAAATTTCTGAGTTATATCTTCTAGGATTTCGGCACTTTCTACCAAGGGAACACCGAAAAAGTCCGCAATGGTTTCACAGGTTAAATCATCTGGTGTGGGTCCTAAACCACCGGTGAAAATCAGAATTTGCAATCTGGAAGTGGCAATTTCAATCACTTGTTTGAGTCTTTCGGGATTATCCCCGACTACAGTTTGATAGTAGTGAGGAATGCCTAACTGTGCTAACTGCTGGGCAAGATATTGAGCGTTGCTGTTGAGAATATCTCCTAGCAGTAATTCAGTACCAACACAAATAATTTCTGCACTCATGGGACTGGTGATTGGTGATTGGGGATTGATGATTGGGAAAAATCTGAAACCCAACAAACGCTTGTAAAAGTTGGGTTTCGTTCCTCAACCCAACCTACATGATTTATATGTTATTAGTTGACCGAAAAGTATTGAATTTACAGTTACTAGCCGATACAATTAGGATCCTCTATCACCCATAAAGATTGGAGCGGCTGCTTCTGGTTGGTGCATGAATGCTTTTTAAGCTAGGACAGGTACGGGAATTTCTAGGTGAGGATACAGGGGAAAGCGATCGCACAATGCTGCAACTCGACGACGGCAATCTTCTGCTACTGTTTTAGAATCTGGGGAAAGCAAGCGATCGCTAATAATATTCCCAATTTCTGTAAATTCTGCCACTCCTAAACCCCTTGTGGTCATGGCTGGTGAACCTAATCTCAATCCACTGGTAACAAATGGTGATTCTGGATCAAAAGGCACTGTATTTTTGTTAGCGGTGATATTTACCTCACTCACTAATCTATCTGCTTTTTTACCTGTCATACCCACAGAACGTAAATCTACTAGCATTAAATGATTATCCGTGCCATCTGATACTAATTTCAAACCTCTGTTTTGCAGTTGGGAGGCTAAAGCACGAGCATTTTCAATCACGTGACCAGAATAAGTTGTAAATTCAGGTTTCAATGCTTCCCCAAATGCTACCGCCTTACCAGCTATGACGTGTTCTAATGGTCCGCCTTGAGTACCAGGAAATACTGATTTATCAAACTTTTTACCGAGTTCTGCATCACGGGTTAAAATCAAGCCGCCTCTAGGTCCACGCAAGGTTTTATGGGTGGTTGTTGTGACTACATCACAATAAGGAATGGGGTTAGGATGATGGCCTGTAGCTACTAACCCAGCAATGTGAGCAATATCAGCTAATAAGTAAGCTCCCACTTCATCAGCTATACTACGGAATTTTTCAAAGTCTATGATCCGGGGATAGGCTGAATAACCGCAAATTAACAGTTTAGGACGTTCTTTAAGTGCTAAATCACGAATTTGATCATAATCAAGCTGTTCTGTTTCTTTGCTAACTCCATAGTGACGCACTTGAAACCATTTGCCGGAAACATTCACTGGTGAACCGTGGGTGAGGTGTCCACCATGGGACAAGTCCATCCCCATAATGGTGTCACCGGGTTCTAGTAGGGTGAGGAAGACAGCAAAGTTAGCTTGTGCGCCAGAATGGGGTTGTACGTTGGCATGAGCAGCACCAAATAATTGTTTAGCTCTGTCAATGGCTATTTGTTCAATTTTGTCAACAAATTCACAACCACCATAGTAGCGTTTACCTGGTAAACCTTCGGCGTATTTATTGGTTAATACTGAACCTTGGGCAGCTAGTACAGCAGCGGAAGTAAAGTTTTCACTAGCAATTAATTCTAGGTGATCCCGTTGCCGTTGTAGTTCTTGGTTGATTAAGTCGTTAACAATAGGGTCAGAAGATTTAAGAATGTCTGAGTTGGTCTTGTTCACGGGAATTATCCTTTGATAAAGTTGATAAACTGGTAAAACTGAAGGTTTTGTAGGCAGTACAGCACTTTAATAACAGCGTTATAACTGTCATTTTAATTGCTTTTGAATTTTGACTTCATTATTTAAGCTAAAGGAAGTCAATATTTTCATGTATCAACCAAGGGTTTGTAAATTTCATCTGTGGGATTCTGCCTATAATTAACTAGAAAAATATTCGTATTAATTTTGACTAAGAAAAATTAATATCCAAAATACATAATATACAATAAAACTATATGCAGTTAGCAAACATTTACTATTTTATTTATTTGCTATTTTGTGAGTTCCTGCCTTGATGCCAAAAGGAGCGATGGAGGTATTGCGATGTTAGTTATTGTAACGGATGATCAAATCTTTGCCCCTGAGCAAGTTTGCCAATCTTGTTGGCTTGCTAACAATAGCGGTAAACCCCGTTGGCATGAGGGTAAGCTGCGTTGTGGTCAAGCTGTTCGCAAATTTACAGAACAGCAAGCAGAGCAGTTTGAGTGTATGATGGGTTTCCGACTCGCCAATATAAAATAATCTAATTTATCAGCAATATCAAGCAACTGCGTTATCCTATGGACAAATAGCTATAAAAATTTAGCCATAGGAGAATTTACCATGAATTGGCGCGGCTCTACAACTGTTACTGACCGAATTTTTGCTTGTTTGCCTTATTTACTGCCTCTGATTGAAGTATTTGCCTTTGGTCAGTTTTTACTGCGAGATTTTCCACTGTTAGGAATAGTCTTTTTACCTCTGCTGCCATTGTTAAGAATTTACTATGGTGTCCGTTATGCAGGGCTGATTCTGTTCTTTGCTTTATGGCTATTAGTTGTCAGAAATGACAAAATCGCCCATTTTATTCGTTTCAACACTATGCAAGCGATCATTTTGGATATTGTGGTATTTTTGTGTGGCATCTTGACTGATCTTGTCAAATTCGTCCCTGGTAGTGGTTTTGCTATGCAAACACTGTATACAACCATTTTTATGGGGATAGTTGGGGCTGTAGTTTATTCTGTATTCCAGTCTTTAAATGGCCGTTATGCAGAAATCCCAGCCATTTCTGATGCTGTTTATATGCAGGTGCGTTAGGTTAAATACCAATTTTAGATTTTAGATTTTGGATTTTGGATTAACAGTTTTGAGGATCAGCTGTTCCCAAAATCTCAAACAATAATTATCGTCGGATAACTATGTTTTCCAGGCGGCCAATACCTTCAATTTCCACACGGACGCGATCGCCTATATTTAATAGTCCCACGCCAAAGGGTGTACCTGTTAGCACCACATCCCCTGGTAATAGTGTCATCACCTGACTGATATAAGACACTAAAAAATCTGGGGAAAACACCATCTGATCAATACCAGCAGATTGGACAGGATGGGGATCATCATTCAAAAAGGTTTGTAATCTCGCTCCTGGATTCAATTCTCGCACAATCCAAGGACCTAAAGGGCAAAATGTATCAAAACCTTTGGCTCTTGTCCATTGGGCATCTTTTTTTTGTAAATCTCTGGCTGTAACATCATTGGCAATGGTATAGCCCCAAATTTTGCTTTGGGCTGCCTCTGGTGTACAGTCACTGGTGCGATCGCCTATTACTAATGCTAATTCTCCTTCATAGTCTACCCGTTGTGACTGTGGAGGATATTTGATTTCCATTTCTGAGGCGATAACTGTGGTGGGTGGTTTGAGGAAAATCAGCGGTTCATCGGGTACGGAAGTTCCCATTTCTGCTGCATGGTCAGCATAGTTCTTTCCTACAGCCACAATTTTCGAGGGTGAACAGGGAGCTAGGAGTCTGTATTTGTCCGGTTCTAAAATTAAATCAGTGGGTTGCCCTTCTAACCAAGGTGGAGCGTCCAAAACTTCCACGTTTAGGGATAATTGCAGCAAACCATAGTAAATTTTTCCTTCTTGACTCTTAACTCGCACATAGCGTTGCGCCATAACTTTGATTAATATCCTTAGAGATGCAAATTTCGGCGGATGAGGCTGATGATTTTCATCGAAAACTGGTAAGATTATAATTCCTTGTTGCTTCCGATGTTGATTTTGACCAGTAACTCATCTGTTTTACTTGTATAAATCTATATCAGCAGCCTTTTTTGTCCATAAGGTGACTAAAAATATATGACCACAGTTTACGAGACAATGTACATTCTCCGCCCTGATTTGGGAGATGAGCAGGTAGAACAAGCGGTTACTAAATACCAGAACTTGTTGACTGAACAAGGCGCACAGAATATTGAAATTCAAAATCGTGGGAAGCGTCGTCTGGCTTATGAAATCAACAGACACCGTGACGGCATCTACATCCAATTTAACTACACAGCCCCAGCAGGTGCGATCGCTCCTTTTGAACGTGCTATGAGATTGAGCGAAGAGGTAATTCGCTACTTAACAATCAAGCAGGAAATAAAAGAAGACAAGTCAGATAAAGAAGCTGTAGCTGCTTAAAAAGTTCTGAGTGAGGAATTCTTCGGGGATTCCTCCCATTTAGATAAGTTTACGATTCTAACAGTTGTCAATTTCTCCTAATTGCGATATGTTTTGAATAAAATCATGACGTAAGTGTTTTTTTCATACATATACAGTATAGGAAAGGACATCATAATAAATAGTTTTAAAATATTTTATTTTTGTCCCTAGCACTTACTTACCAAAGTTAATAAAGTTAATATTGTCGCAGTTATTCCTAAGAAATTTAATAAAGTTAATATTGTCGCAGTTATTCCTAAGAAATAAATCGCTGTGAGCCAATCTAACACACCCGAAATCCAAGCACTTTCTACTGAAGTATCGCAGTTGCATCAAGAGTTGCAACTAAGAGACCAATTAGTGCAACAGCTATCTCAAGAACTGTTCCGGCTGGTTAAGGGTAATACTAGCTTTATTCCGCAAAAGGCTGAACCTGAGTATGATTTGAGTCAGTTAGATGCTTTAAAGGAACAACTCCAAGCTGTGGAAGAGCAAGTAACGTTTTACCAAGAGCAAATTGCCTCTCGTGACTCGGAAATTTACCAATTACGACAGTCAGTTCAAGAATTGACTGATCGCAGTCGGATGTTAGAGCAAGTAGTACAAGAATTACCACAAATTTACCGTCGTAAGTTTGAGGAAAGAATGACTCCAGTCAGGGAGAAAGTGGCAATGTTACAAAGAGAAAATCGTCAACTACAAGCTGAACTACAAAGTGTAAGTTATCGGTTAGCACTCAAAACTCGCCACTCAAGTCATAGTGGTATAGATTTGCCAAACTTTTCTAGTCCTATATCTGGACAGGAAAATATATCTACTCCGCAAAATGTTTAGACGGATATGGTAATTTAGAAGCTTATATTCAGATTACAGCAGATTGCAGATACATTAGGTACAGAATCTAAATTGAAACCTATACACTAAGCTAGTTTTACTCCTGACTCCTGACTCCTGCTGTAATTGTCTGATTAATTAGGGGTTGCTGAGAAAGTCTTTCCGTGAAGACAGGGAACTCTTAACAGCGAACAGGGAACAGTTTCAGCTATCTGTCATCCCCAAATTTTTGGGTTTGCGATCCCCAAAATGCACGGTTTTTCAGGTATACCCTTCAAAACCCTTGCACTTTTTTCCTCTTTATCAACCTGTAACCCTTGATATATCTGGGTTTTACATTTATTCAGCAAGCCCTAATTATTTTTTTAAAGCAAGTAGTTTATTGCTAAAATTAATTGCTATTCGGACTTTTTCTCAGGTTTTATCAATTTGTATCGCCTAGCGGCCAAACCTCTAGTCAACCTAGTAATATTTTGCAGGTGCAATAGAGATTCAGCTTGCTAGAGCGAGAATTTAAAGGGTGATTATATCCAGTAATGTGCTGTCAATATGACAAGCGAAAAAATATTCTTAAATTGGCTATTTTTCCTAAGAAAAGCCGAGAATTTAGCCTACTGTCACCAGACTTTGCTTATTGAGATGAGAAAATATATCTTCGCAATCGTTAACTATCTCAAACACTGAATCTAGGTGAGTAAGTTCCAATACTAATCTTACAGGAGCTTGCACGTTGCAAAGAACTAAGCGACAACCGCTTTCGCGTACAGCTTTCAGTGCTTGAACTAGGGGAACTAAACCAGAGCTATCCATGAATTCAACTTCTGCGAGATCGATAACCCAAAGTTGATCAGGTTGAGGTTTTACTCCAGCCATCTTTTCACTCAAGGCTGTACCAACCTGTAAGTCTATGCTTCCTTGAGGTTTGAACAAAATCACTTGGCGTTCTTGTGTAAGAGTCATGAATTTAACTGGGTAGTTGAACAGGGCAGTTGAAATGTTCAGAAAATGGAAATTATATCAATCAAGATTGAGTGTCAACAGTGTAAATACTGTTTTTTCTTAGTCAGACAGGACTTAATGCAATTATAGTCGATATCTATGGAACTGCTACAGGAATCATGACAAACGAGAGTATAAAATTTGATAGATATTCCCAATATAGTCATAAATGACTGTGGATTTCGGTAGCCAATTTAACTGTTATTATTTTCTTATAATTTGTGTGTATTTTTATAACTTTTTAATAATTACATTTCAGAAATGTACATAATATCATGTCTATTTCTAGAGTTATCATATATTTACGTGCAGGAAATACGGAAGAAGACAATTTTGATTACAAGAGATTAACCTGAAATTATAGGTAGAAGAAATTGAAAAAAACCAAATGGTGAAAAGCAATGATCAGGTTTTTGTGATTATGGCCGTCAATAATGAATTACCAATTATTTGACAGCCTAACTCCAGACAAGCCAAAATATAGTAAAAGTAAAAATTTGTAAAGTCGGCGGTGCTGGATGTCTTTTGAGCTATTTTCACTAGAAAACATCCAAGAATTTGCTCAATCTTACGGTTATTGGGCTATTTTTTTGGGAATTTTGCTAGAGAATTTGGGCATTCCTCTTCCTGGTGAAACCGTGACTTTAGTGGGCGGTTTCTTAGCTGGTAGTGACGAGCTTAATTACTGGCTGGTTCTGGGTGATGCTGTTACAGGTGCTGTAATAGGCGGTACTTTCGGCTATTGGATTGGTAGGGTTGGTGGTTGGCCGTTCCTGTTACAAGTGGGAAAGATATTCCGCATATCTGAAACCCGACTGCTGAGTATTAAAGATCAATTTAGTGAAAATGCTGCTAAAGCTGTATTTTTTGGTCGTTTTTTCGCATTATTGAGAATTTTTGCGGCTCCACTTGCGGGTATTGCCGAAATGTCCTTTGGTAAATTCCTGGTATATAACTTAGCAGGAGCTTCTGCCTGGGCTGGTGTCATGGTGACTTTAGCTTTCTTTGCTGGCAGAATTGTTTCCCTAGAACAATTAGTAGCTTGGGTAAGTCAATTTGCAATTTTGGCTTTACTTATTCTAGTTGCTGTAATTGTTGTGCCTATTTGGTGGGAATCACGCCAAGTTAAGCATTTGGGGGAATAGGAGATTCAATTTTGGATTTTGGATTTTGGATTTTGGATTGGTTAATTTCAATCTAAAATCTAAAATCTAAAATTTCTGTCACCAGTCCCCAGTCACCAGTCAATACTGTTCGGTTAAGGATTTTTGTAGATTTTTGTAGGTTGGGTTGAACGAAGTGAAAACCAACAAACCCTTGTAAATGTTGGGTTTCGTTCCTCAACCCAACCTACGTTATTTCGTTGTTTTGGGCTTAACCGAAAAGTATTGAGTCACCAGTCACTTAAGACTGCGCCCAAATGCGGGTAGGTAGTCCCCAGACGTAAATAAAGCCTTCTGCGGCTTTGTGATCAAATTGATCTTCTGCTCCGTAGGTGGCTAAGTCGGGAGTATAAAGGGTGTTATCGCTCCAACGTCCTACTATGGTGGCGTTGCCTTTAAACAGTTTTAACCGCACAACACCCGAAACTCTTTCTTGTGTTTGTTGAATAAAAGCATCAACAGCGGCTTTAAGTGGACTGTACCAAAGTCCGTTGTATACTAATTTGGTATAGGTTTCTTCAATACCCCGTTTGTATTGAGTAACATCTGCTGTTAAAGTTAGGCTTTCTAAATCACGATGGGCATTAATTAACACCACCATTGCAGGTGATTCGTATATTTCCCGTGATTTAATGCCTACTAGGCGGTTTTCAATCATGTCAATGCGCCCAATACCGTGATTGCCGAAGATGGTATTGAGTTCTTGAATTAATTGTACTGGTGCTTTTGATGTACCGTTGATGGTGGTGGGAATGCCTTTGGTAAAGCCAATTTCCAAATATTCCGGTTCATTGGGAGTATCAGCTATGGCTTTAGTCATTTCATAAATTTCTTCTGGGGGTTCGTTGGCTGGATCTTCCAAAGTACCAGCTTCGATACTGCGACCAAGTAAATTTTTGTCAATACTGAAGGGAGAGGATTTTTTTACGGGTGCGGGAATACCAAACTGCTCACCATAAGCAATAGTTTCTTCCCGACTCATTCCCCATTCTCTAGCAGGTGCAAGAATTTTTAAGTTGGGGTTTAGTGCTGTACAGGAAACATCAAAACGTACTTGATCATTACCTTTACCAGTACAACCGTGAGCGATCGCATCCGCACCATATTTTTCGGCTGTTTCTACTAATACCTTAGCTATCAAAGGTCTAGCTAATGCAGTTCCTAGAGGATAACGATTTTCATAGAGTGCATTGGCTTGAATTGCGGGAAATGCGTAATCTTGGACAAAGCTATCTTTGACATCCGCTACTAGAGATTCACTTGCACCAGATTTTAAAGCTTTTTCTCGTACTGGTTCTAATTCATCTCCCTGACCTAAATCTGCGGCTAGGGTGATTACCTCTTCAACTCCCCATTCTTCTTTAAGGTAGGGGATGCAAACAGAAGTATCTACTCCACCAGAATATGCTAAGACAACCTTTTTGGCGCGACCCATTAGTTTCTCCACTTAGGAAAACAAACAATGAGTCATTATTATATCTAAACTTAACCATGTATAGTTTTTTAATGCAACAACCATTGTCATGGAAAGCTGTTAATTAACCTCACTACCTAGTCAGGATATGAGGAGTTGAGAAGACTGCTATCCTGAGTATTAATTATGAATTATGAACGATAAACTGCCCATGACAACTTCTACAAATGTATTTACCTCCTTCAAAACCTGGCTTTGGCAAGGCTTCCCTATCTGTTATCAAACCCAAGGCACTAATGGACCTGCTGTGATTTTGGTGCATGGCTTTGGAGCATCTTGCGGACATTGGCGCAAAAATATACCAGTTTTAGCAGAAAGTTGTCGGGTTTATGCTATTGATTTAATTGGTTTTGGCGCTTCCGCTAAACCGCAACCAGGAGAGAAAATAACCTATACATTGGAAACTTGGGGACAGCAAGTAGCAGATTTTTGTCGGGAAGTAGTGGGAGAACCTGCATTTTTAGTAGGAAATTCTATTGGTTGTATTGTGGCAATGCAAGCTGCGGTAAGTAACCCAGATATAGCTTTAGGAACTGCTTTGCTGAATTGTTCTCTCAGGTTGTTACACGATCGCAAACGGCTAACTTTACCTTGGACTAAACGAGTTGGTGCGCCAATTTTACAAAAGTTTTTATCAATTGAAGCTGTTGGTAACTTCTTTTTTAGTCAATTAGCTAAACCAAAAACTGTCAAAAAGATTCTTTTACAAGCCTATAGTAATGCAGAAACAGTAACAGATGAATTAATAGAAATTTTAATGAAACCAGCAAGTGATCCAGGTGCAGCAGCAGTATTTTTGGCCTTTACATCTTATTCTAGTGGACCATTACCAGAAGACCTTTTACCTGTACTACCTTGTCCAGCGATTATTTTATGGGGAACGGCTGACCCTTGGGAACCAATAGATTTAGGTAGAGAGTTAGCAAATTTTCCCCAAGTGCAAAAATTCATTCCCTTGGAAGGAGTGGGACATTGCCCCCAAGATGAAGCTCCTGAAGTGGTAAATCCAATTTTACAGGAGTGGATTGGCAAAACTTAAACACAGAGGTCTAGTCCATTATTTACATAAAAGACCAAGGGGTAAAGAGTAAGTTATTTCAAAAATTTAACCTTTACTCTTTTCCCCTTAACCCAAAGGAATTTGGAGGTCTATTTAAGTTTTGGATTTTTCTAGTTCACTACCACCATCGACGATGACCGTGATGATGGTGATGTCCTCTATACCAGGGACGACCCCAGCCGCCCCAGCCTGGTCCAACTCCCCAGCCGCCCCAGCCTGGTCCACCTCCCCAGCCACCCCAGCCTGGTCTACCTCCCCAGCCACCCCAGTGACCACCAGATAGAAGTTCCTGTTCATTGCTGGATATATCCTGAACTAAATCGGATTTGATGTTTTGATTTGACATGATTGTTAGCCTCAATTAATTGACTCAATTGGTTTATAAATTTGATGAACCTAGTTTTTTTATAAAATTAGTATTGATAAATGTAATTATTCTGTGGTTATAAGTTAATAGTTATTATTTCTGTCTTTTGACTTATCCTAAATTCATATAGGACTCCGATAGCGGTCAAATTTGATTTATATATTCTTGACAGGATGCATAAATCATGTTTAAGAATGATTGCACATTATCATACTCCCAACTTCTCGACAAAGTTGGGAATTTTGTTGATTGCTATTGATTGAGAATTTCTATCTGGAATTAACCTGATTAATCCCAGTTTTGATAGCCATCAGAATAATTGAAACCAGGGTAGTTATCAGGGCAAGGAGAGGGTGTATATCGTTTGTAATCTTTGTATTCTCCGCAACAGTTTTTGGGTTTATAACAAGGAGAATAGTGGCATCTTCCTCCAGAGAGAAACTGCTGTTGTTCTGCGGATAATTCCACTAATTCCAATTTATTGATTGGATTTGACATGATTAATTGCCTCACTTACATTTTTGGGGTTGTCAATTTTTAGGTAAAACCCTGTATTTAAGAACTTTGATAGTTATGGAATTACAAAACTCAGGAGTTTGATTTTGTAACTAAGATTTTCTTACTCCTTTCCCACCCCAAGAATACCGATTGAATAAACCACGTTCGCGAAGCGTGCCGAAGGCATAGACGCGAAGAACACGAAGGAAGAACAGAAGAAAGATAGGTAATCTTACACCGGGAAGGGAGTATTACAGCATTTTCCGGTGTCATGAGGTACACTTTGGGCTGGTAAGATGCCCACCCCACAAGAGTTTCATGATTATGATTTGTACCTCATAAAAACGAAATCTGCTGTAAGTAAGGGAGAAGAAAAAGAGATTGTTGAAATTCTCTCAATATTCTCTCAATTAAGATATGGTTTTTCTCCTCCCTGAACTACAGGAAAAGTCTAAGTTACAAAACTATCGGTCTGTAGAAGGTACTAATTTATGAACCGTACCCTTGGCCGTAATAAGGACGACAGATGTAGGTGGGGTAACGCTGTGGGTAATAGTTGCGACCATAGTCGTCACCACGACCATAGCGATCATCATCCATTCCACGACCGTATTGACGGTATGGTTGTTGTTGCTGTCCTCCAGAGAGAAGTTCTTGTTCTTCTATGTTTAATTCAACGAGCAAATTTGATTTCTTGGTTTGAGCAGACATAATTATTTACCTCACTTACTTGTATAGGTATGTAACAACCTATCTTTTTATTATTAATAATTTTTTCCAGTTTTAAATTATTCTTTGGTTATAATTTCAGAATAAATATTTATTTCTTTTAGCTCATGTTTTTTACGGTGAAGTAAATAATCATCATGCTTTTTTTAGGGTTGATTGAAATTTAAACAGACAAATGACGAAAATAAATTAGTATCCCTCAAAAATGTGAAATTTCATTTCTTATAATTTACGAAAAAAATTATTGAGAATATCAGGTAGTAAGCTACTCCATCTATTACCAACTGAGCGAATGTTTGTTAGTCCAAAGTTAAAAGATACACCTAGGGTAATTTGTGACAACCTATATTTACTGTTTTGTGAACTAGATTCATTTTCTCCTAGATTTAACTCATTATCTGCGCTACTGTCAATGTTAGTAGTTTGTAAGAAAAAATCAGTTTTACCGATCACATCAAAATTTTTACCAGAAATTAAACTCTCTTGTTCTGTCTCAGATAAATCAACGAGTAAATCCTGATAATCTGGTTTAAAATTTTCCATCATAATCTTATAATGAGCGGATGAAGAATATTTTTAGATTGTGAGAAATTGTAAATGTTCTCCTGGCTGAGAAATAAAATTTTCAAGACTACCTTGGATTTGCACTTGACCTTTATCCATGAAGACTATCCAATCTGCTCGATTTACCACACTAGGACGATGGGTAATCAAAATTGTAGTTTGTCCTTTGCGAGATTCCAATAATCGATCTAGAACGTGATTTTCACTAACTGGATCTAATCCTGCGGTGGCTTCATCTAAAATTAAAATAGGTGGATTGGTGAGTATTCCCCGTGCGATCGCTAATCTTTGTCTTTGTCCACCGGAAAGATTTGCCCCAAATTCTCCTAACACAGTTTGATACTTATTAGGTAATTGACTAATAAAACCATCAGCATCAGCAATTTCACAAGCTTGAACAATTTGATCAAAAGGAATTGAAGGCATTCCTAAACGAAAATTCTCTAAAATTGAACGACTCCAAAAATGCGGTTCTTGGGGTACATAAACTACTTGCTGTCGCAAACAATCAAGGGAAAGATCATGAATATTAAAAACCCCGATGCGGATATTACCTGAAGTTGGCTCATATAAACCTGCAATTAGTTTTGCTAAGGTACTTTTACCACAACCTGATTTACCAATTAAAGCAATCACTTTTCCACCAGTAAGTTTAAGGGAAAAATTCTCTAATAAATCAACTCTTCCTGCATGGTGAAATGTCAGATGGGAAAAATGAATATCCGCATCACCAGAGATTTGGACAATTGGTTTTTGACTACCGCCAACAACTTCTGGTGTGGCATCAATAACTTCTAATAAACGAGAAATTGCAGTTTGAGAACGGAAATATTCATCTACTAATCCTACCACAATACCAATTAAGGCTAAAACATTCACTTGTAAAGCATTGAAAGCCAACATTTGACCAATAGTTAATTGGTTGTTAATTACTAACATACTGCCTAAACCCAATAAAATTACACCACCAAGGGTAGAAAGAAGTTTAGCAACCGTACCGTTAATAATTCCGATTTGAATTGTACTGAAAGTAAGATTAGCTAAACGACCAAAACGGCTTTGAAATTCCTCCCAAAATTGAGGAGCAGCATTAGTTGTTTTGATTACTTGTGCGCCTTTAAAAGTCTCTACTAATACCCCTTGATTTTCTGCACCTAAAACTAATAAACTGCGGGTTTTTTGTTGCAATATGGGTAAGAAGGGCAGAGTTGCTAGAGTCATTAAAGCCCCAAAAATAATCACTGCTATTGTCAATTGCCAACTATAAAATAACATCAATGAGAAGGAAATAATGGCAACAAAAAACTGGCTAGGTAAAAGCACTACTACCTGGGAAATTAATTGATTTATTTCATTAATATCACCCAATCGACTGGTGATTTCCCCACTGCGGCGAGATTCGTAGTAACTTAAAGGTAATTGCAGTATTCTCCGTCCAAAATCTAAGACTAATCCTAATTGCAATCGTTGACCAAAATGAGCAATCATAGTAGATTGTATGACTTGCAAACTACTACTAAATATAGTCATGACCACAACAGCGGTTACAACAACTGTTAGTAACTGCATATCTCCACGGACTAAAACATCATCAGTTAATAATTGGATTAAAACAGGGCTTCCAAGAGATAAGATACCCAGGATAATATTGATTATCAAAACTTGAGTTAGCAATCCCCGATAGGGGATAATTCGCATAAAAAAGCGTAACAAACCACCGTGGGGTTTTTCTTGGGGTTGTTGAGAAAAACGCTCTGGATCTGGCTCTAATAAGAGCATGACTCCATTCCAAGCTGCTAATAATTCTTCACGTTTGATATAACGAATACCTACAGCCGGATCAGCAATGACATAGTTTTTTCCCTTTTTTCCATATAAAATAACCCAGTGATAACCACGCCAATGAATAATTGCTGGTAGTTGAATTTCGTTGATTCTATCTACAATTTCTGGTGAGGCTTTAACGGCTCTCGCATTGAATCCTAGATTATCAGAACCACGTTTTAAACCTAATAAAGTAGTGCCTAGTTGTCCTGTTCCTACGGCTTCTCGACTTTTATTTATGGTTAAGAAACGTCCGTAATATTTGCAAATGGCAGCTAGACAAGCTGCTCCACAATCTTCTTCGCTTGCTTGTAAAATACATTGGTATTTTCTTTGAGGTTGAAATAAATTAAACATAATAGAGGATTTCAGGAGTTCAGGAGTTTAAGGAGTCAGGAGTCAGGATATTAAGGATAATTTTACCCAATCACCAATTACCAATCACCAATCACCAATTACAAATCAGTAATTAATCTGGCTTTTCTGAGAATAAATTGCATCACAGTTTCTTCACGGGTAATAATATCAGTGCGACCTTGCATTCCCGGTTGTAAATAACATTTATGTTCACCTCTACCTACATATAATGTTTCTGGTTCTATAGTGACTTCATAACCATTAAGCTGGGAATTTGTAGATGTATAATTTTGAAGTTGGTTTGTTGATGAAACTGGTAAAATATCTGGAGCAACGTTTTTGACAATGCCTTTGAGAGTACCGTAATCTGGATAAGGACAAGCAGAAACTTGCATTTGGACTTTTTGACCTGGTTCTACTTTGCTAATATCTTGAGCAGGTACATAAGTTTTAATTTGTAAAGGAACATTGAGGGGAGCGATTTGTGCAACAGCTTCACTGGGTTGTACTACTTGTCCAGGGTTACGAAGTTTTAATTGTAATAATGTGCCAGTGATAGGTGCGCGAATTACACTTTTTTTCAAATCAATTTCTGTTTGTAGCAAGTCTTGACGAGTGCGAATAAGTTGTTTTTGAATTTCCAAGCGTTGTTGTAATAGGGTTTGAAGTTCTTTTTTTAAAGCTGCTAAATTTGCTTCTCCTCTAGCTTGTTCTTGTTTAATTCTTTCAGAGGCAATAATGACAGCAGAATTATTAGGATTGATAGCTGTTCTTGCTTTATATAGATTTGTTTGAGCAACTTTAAATGCCTGTAGTTTTTCCTCCAAAAGAGTTTTAGCGTCGTTTTTAGCTTGTTCTAATTTAGCTCTGGCAGATTTAACAGCTTGTTGTTTTTCTTCCAAAATATTGCGAGAAATTGCACCAGAATCAGCGATCGCTTGCAATCTATCTCTCTGCAACTTGGCAAGATTGAAAGCTGTTTGTGCTTCTTCGATTGTGGTTTTTAAAACTCCTTCTTGTTGCAAGCGTTCCAATTGTGATTTGGCAAATCTCACAGCTAATTCTGCTTGTACCATTTCTGCATTAGCTTTGATTTGTTGGTCTTGAAAATTGCGTTGAGTACCATCTAACTCAGCTTCTGATGCGATAATTGTACGATTGATCAAATTTGTCTGTGCCAAAATTTGATTATTGATTTCACCTATTTGAGCATCAATTTGTACGAGCTGTAATTGACCTTTTTGCAGACTACTTTCTAGTTGGCTTTTTTGGGTTTGTAAATTGGAATCATCAACATAAGCGATCGCATCTCCCTGATTAACTACCTGATTATCTTTGACTAAAATCTTCTGCACCTGTCCAGAAATAGCCGATTCAACTAACCTGAGTTCCCCTACAGGTCTAATAGTTCCTGGAACTTTCACCGTCACTTTATAAGCAAGTACAGTAGTTAAACCTACACCTACCACAAAGATAGTCAACATTACCCCCACACCAATGCTAGTCCATTTGTGAATTTGGGGCAGAAACTCATTAATTTCAACTGGTTGCAGATGTTCAGAACCTGGATCACCAGACCCATTCCAAACATAGTTTTCATGGCGGTGTAAAGAATCCACAACGTTGCACCTTTTTGATTGAAACATCAACAAACATCAGGGTTATCTCAGATTAGATTTGATAACCCATATCAAAGAAAAATAACTGTCTGAGGTAATCTGTCTCCAGATAGTAGTAAAAACAGTTTTACTTATTCAATTTTGTAAAATATCCTCAAATATTAACCAACCAATTACCAACTTTTCTAGTCCATTGATAATCTAAGCCACATTTCTGTAAATAACTCTCACAAAAATTATTTCCACCTCTATCTTTGGGATAAAATAAGTAATACCCAAAGTATCAAAACAAAAGTTGAATCAACCAAACAGAGTCAGCATAAAATATGTCGCTCAAAATAGTAAACATCATGGTGAAGAATCCTCTATAATCATTAGTGGGGGATAAGAAAAGAAAAAGCTGACATAGCAAAAACTTTTCTTTACATCTCTGACGTGGGCAACGCTGAGAAAAAAACCGAGGAGAACGCTCAAACTCCCTCAAAGACCTCACTTACGTTGAGCGAGTAGTAAGAATCTCCTCTCCCCCCTTCCTACTGAAAAACACAAAATTCCCAAAACATGATTGTAAATTGCGCTTTAAATTGCTTTAAATTACTGATTTAGCCAATAAAAATGAATTTTATAGAGAATTGTATTGTGTAGCTTTGCCCTAAGAAATTTTTTACCTAAAGTATGGGAATTAAAAACTAGCCAGTTGTGAGCTAAGTTGAGATTTTTGACTAGGAAATAAATATAGCATTTCCCAGTTTAGTCAATTACACACCAATTTATTTCCTGTTCCCTGTTCCCTAAAATTAGAGTGTTTGACTTGCAGCAGAAAAGGGTGGCAAAATCATAATATCTTCTGCGCCAGTAGCACCACCTTTACCCTGTGCAGTAGAGTTTCCAACACTGCCAAAAAGACCGGAAGTAGTTGAACCTTGTAAAGTATTATTGCCCAAAACAGTGCTTGAACCATCATTTAAAGTTTGACCCAGCGCATTAATAGGTTGACCTCTTATGACTGCAAGAGGTTGAATAAATGGATCATTCAAAGCTTGACCTTGACCACCTAACAAAAGTTCTTGTTGCTTTAAAGATAACTGCACTAATGAATCTGATTTCATGATATCTTGTAACATAATTATTTACCTTTATTGTTCACCTTTTTGGAAATTTCTTAAAACATCCCTAGAGTTCCCAGAGGATTATTGAATGATCTAAGGTTGTTGGGTAATAGATTATTAACAGATCCAAAGGGAGAAACTCTAGGTTGATCAGATGACAATATAGATTGTGCGCCACTATTGACATCAGCAAAATCAGTATTCATTCTAGACACTTTACCTAGTGGAGTATTGCTATTATTCTCTGTAGTATTTTCGGCTTTTTGAGAAAAATTGTTATTGCTAATCTGAGGTAGACTACCACCAGTTAAAAATTCTTGTTCCTGATCAGATAACTCAACAAACCATTGGAATGTCATCATTGGACATGACATGATTGTTAGCCTCGCTTAACTCAAATTCTCAAGTCACCCAAACCACCTAATCTTCTCAAATCTCCGAAACTCGTTCTCGGTAGTGCAGGTAAACCAGTGAGAACAGGTGCAGAACCCAAAGCTGGAACATCAGGTATAGATGGCGCACCCAATCCCAATAAATCTTGTGCTGCGGTGTTGACTTCTGAGCTTTGACCTGATGAATTTGCAAAACTCCCGTTTGGACCAGAAGATACAGACCCTTGTAACACTACCAGTCTGTTAGCAAAATTACTACCAGATAACTCAAAGTCTGCACCACCAGAGATCATCTCCTGTTGCCCCTCAGATAACTCCGCCAACAAATTGGATCTGATGGTAAAATATGACATGATTGTTAGCCTAAGTTACGTAAATATCCAAAATAAAACAATTCAAATTCCTATGCAGATTTTTGAGTAGGGGGATCAAAAATAATCAAGAATTTGATTCTTTGATCACCCCCAAGCCAATACTTTTCGGTTAAGCCCAAAAAATAGAATTACAGCAGATTTCGTTATTACACCAGAAAGTGCTGTATGTAGGTTGGGTTGACGTTAGGAAACCCAACATTTACAGGCTGTTGTTGGATTGCGACTGCCTACGCCAACCTACAAAAACTCTTAACCGAACAGTATTGACAGTAGTTCAGCAAATCACAGAAACCGCCTTAGCCACCAAAACCACCAGGACCACCAGGACCACCAAGACCTTCAGGACCACCAAAACCGGGAATAGTTGCGCCTTGTCCGTTGAGAATGGGTGCTGCACCCAACGCTGCAACTTGAGGAACTATGGGCGCACCCAATCCCAAGAAGTCTTGGGCTGCGGTGTTGACAGCAGAACTTGTACCGATGGAGCTACCGGTGCTACCATTAGGACCAGAAGCTGTAGTACCTTGCAAGTTTGCTAATCTATTAGCGAAGTTACTGCCAGCTAACTCAAAGTCAGCCCCTCCAGTGACTAACTCTTGTACTTCATCAGATAAAACAACAAACAATTCAGAAGAGATAATTTGATGGGACATGATTTTTAGCCTCACTTACGTAATTTTTCAACACAGGATTCCACAGCATGAACTGATTTCTTACTGTTTACTTTTGGGCAAAAAGAAAGCAAACATAATCGCTGCTAGAACACCGATTCATTAATCGTCAGGGCGAAGCATTCGGGTGATAACCTATCGCTAAAACCATTGATATTCTGTCCGAATGCTTCGCCCCTACAAGGTAAAAACAGATTACCTAGCATTACTGAATCGACGCTCTAGAATCTGCTATTTACTGACTCCCAAGGATAAAAAACCCAGAACGCTAATATTTAGTCAGTACCAGCAGTACCGCAGAGATAGAGGTGCTGCTTGATGTGACTGAAATAATACTGAATAATGTTACTTCTGCAATAATCAGTTAGCTAGTGCGAATCACAGTTGCAGATTTTGGGTACAGGCATCAAGAAGAACCAGGGCATTTGCTTCTTTGATTACCTAAATAGGCGAAGCGATCTAGTGTTGTGAAAGCTGATTTTTTTGACCATCTATGGGAGTAAGTGGTTAAAAGGCTGGGGAGATTTAGCCAAAAGGACTGCCACCAGTACCGAAAGGACTACCGCCACCGATGGGACCACCAGGACCGCCAGGACCGCCAGGACCGGGTGTAGGTGCGGCTTGTCCATTGATAACGGGTGCTGCACCCAACGCCCCAACTTGAGGAACTAGGGGCGCACCTAATCCTAAAAAGTCTTGGGCTGCGGTGTTCACAGCAGAACTTGTACCAATGGAGTCACCGGTGCTACCATTAGGTCCAGAAGCTGTAGTACCTTGCAGGTTTGCTAATCTATTGGCGAAGTTACTGCCAGCTAATTCAAAGTCAGCCCCACCAGTGACAAACTCTTGTGATTCATCAGATAAAACAACAAATAAATCGGCAGCATTTATTTGATTTGACATGATTGTTAGCCTCACTTACGAAATCAGGTGAATCCTCACCTAACAACCCAACTATAAGCATTCTTGCTCGGTAATTCATAAATCTAGGGATAGAAATCAGATTTGGTAGTTTTACTTCTCCAAGTAGATATAAAATCTTTTAATTATTACAGATATAGTCATACCCGATCTAGATGATTATGGTTTTTGCGGGTATCTTTCATGACTTTACAAACATCATCTTAGGGCTGGAGTGATTTTCCAGGCAACTTAGTACCGCATCTTTTACAATATTCTGCATCTGCATCATGAAAACCTAAACCGCAACTAGAACAAACATTTTCTACCTGATTCGCGGTTTTTACCAACCGTTTAATTAAATCTCCTACCTGCCAAGGAATCAAAGCAACTCCTGTTAAAATCATCAATACTGTGAGCAAACGTCCTAATTCAGAAATGGGTGTTAAATCTCCAAATCCTACCGTTGTCATTGTCACCACTGAAAAATAAAAGGCATCTAAAAAAGTACCAAAGTTTTCCGGGTTAACTGGATGCTCAACTTGATAAATTAAGCCTGAATATACAAAGATGATGGCAAATAAAGTAAATAATATCCGCGTAAAAATTACACCATCTTCGCTGCTGATACTACCAAATAAAAATCTACTATCTATAAATCTGATTAATCTTAAAATTCTAAACCATCGCAATAAGCGGATAAACCTGATATCTACTAAACCAATAAAAGATGGTAAGATTGCCATTAAATCAAGAATTGAATAAAAACTAAAAATATATTTCAGTTTGTTTTCTGAACTCCATAAGCGTAGTGCATACTCTATGGTAAAGATGATTAATATGCAAGTATCTAATACTTTTATTTCTAACCGAGCATCACGAGAAATATTATAAGTCTCCGCTACGAAAATTCCCGATGATAATAAAACTAGAAAGGCAATTGTTAAATTAATTGCTTTACCAATGGGTGTTTCTAAGTCTGTTAAGTAAAATTCTATTTTGGCTCGATTTAGTATCATAAGATGATCGAAAAAAAATCACTCATTCAGAACAATAACACCATAAATGCGCTATTATTAGTAATTATTAATGAAAATCTCCTGTGAACATGAACCAAGAATCCCAAGAATATTTTATGAGTCTGGCCATAGAAGAAGCAAAAAAAGGAGATGCTCCCTATGGTGCGGTGATAGTTAAAGATAATCAAGTAGTTGCAGTAGCTTATAATACTGTCAGTAGAGACAGTGATCCATCAGCCCATGCAGAAATTAATGTTATTCGTAATTTAACCGCTAAACTGAAAAATCCAGCTTTAGATGGTTATTCTATATATACCACAGGTGAACCTTGTCCCATGTGTGCTAGTGCTTGTGTATGGACGGGGATATCAGAAATTATTTATGGTGCTTCAATTGCAGATTTAATTGCTATAAATCAAGGACAAATTAATATATCTTGTGAAGAAGTTATCGCTAAATCTTTTAGAAATATCAAGGTAACAAAAGGAATTTTAAGGCAGGAATGTCTAGAATTATTTGCATAAAAAAAGCCCTAGTAATCAACCAGGGCGTTTGAGTTTATGGTTAAAGGCAATTACAATGATGATTAGCAATAATTCTTATAAAACTCAGAGTTTTATTCTTGCAGAAATGATAAAAATGTATTAGCAAGAATAGCGGCTTGGGTGCGATCGCGCAAATTAAGTCTACTTAAGATATTAGTAACATGATTTTTGACTGTTCCTTCGGAAATGAAGAGTTTCTGGGCAATTTCTCGGTTACTAGCGCCTGTAGCAATTAATCGTAAAACCTCTTTTTCTCTAGGTGTTAATTCGGTTAAACTCGTTGGTATGGATGGTGTGGTGTTGGTTTCTGTAGATGGAAACTGAGTTAAAAGTTTTTTGACTATTCCTGGTCCTAGTTGGGAATATCCTTTATCAACCGCACGAATAGCAACAGCTAATTCTTCTGAGGGTGTATCTTTGAGTAAATAACCCATTGCACCATTTTGTAATGCAGCTTTGACATATTGATCATCATCAAAAGTTGTTAATACTAAAACTTTGGTAGTGGGAAACCGTTTTTGAATTTCTTTTGTTGCTGCAACTCCATCCATGATGGGCATTCTAATATCCATCAACACCACATTAGGCTGTAGTTTTTCCACTAAATTAATCGCAATTTCACCGTTTTCAGCTTCTCCAACTATTTCTAAATCAGGTTCTAATTCTAATAATGCTTTTAAACCTTGACGAATTAAACCTTGATCATCTACAAGTAAAACTGTAATCATGATTTGAAGAGGTGACAGGTGACAGTGGGCAAGAGGCAGGGAGCAGGAGTTAGGAGTTAGGAGAAGTTAATCAGTTTTTTTCAAGACTTAACAATTATCAATTATCAATTATCAATTATTAATTATCACTTGATATTTTCAGGTAGTTGAAGTTTCAGGTATTTAAAGGAATATTAACTATAATTTGACAACCAGAACTAGGAGCAGAATTAATTGTAAATTCTCCACCTAAAGCTAAAGTGCGATCGCGCATACTTTGTAAACCAAACCCAGTGGTATTTTGGGTGATATCAAAACCTTTACCATCATCTTGAACTATTAATTTTATAGTATTGCTGGTTGTAGTTAATTCTAATTGTACAGATGATGCTTGTGCATATTTTGAAATATTTGTTAATGATTCTTGAATAATGCGATAAATGGGAATACTCATTTCTTGGGGAAGTGGATATTCTAGGGAGAGTAAAAAAGTTGGTAAAATGCCATTAGCACGTTGAAAATCTGCTACTAAAATAGTGATAGCTGCTTCTAAAGATTGTGATTGTAAAGGGTGCGATCGCATAGTAGAAACAGATTGACGTACATCCTGTAAAGCTTTTGAACCCAGTTCTTTAGCAGTTGCTAAAAATGTCATTGCTCTGGGTATATCAGACTTAGAAAGTTTTAAAGCGGTTTCTAATTGTAAGTTTAAAGCAGTGAGAGAATGTCCTAAAGAATCATGAATTTCTCTAGCGATGCGATTACGTTCTTCTAAGGTAGCTTGATTTTCTATTTTCAAAGCATATTGACGGAGTTTTTCGTTAGCACGAGCCAGTTTATCTCGACTTTCACGCTCAGATAAAACCGCATTCATTAACAGTAAAACAAATATCAAAGTTAACCCAAATAACACCGCTAAATTAAAACTAAAGAAACGGAATCTATCTTGTAATATTGGTGTTAATCTATGAGGAGGCAACCGACTTTTCATTGTCATTAAAAACAAGATAAATGATATAAAACTGAGAGTTAACCGCCCTGGTATTTGAAAAATTAAGCAACTGCGCGTTACCAAAATCAAATAGAGAAAAGGAAAAAGTCTAGCTGTTCTCCCACCGAAAAAACCAGTAATTAAAATTAAAAATACTTCAATAGCCGTATAAATAATTTTGACCACATTATTACTGGTAGGTATTCTTAAACCCATCACACCAAAAACCGCCAAACTACAAATAGTTAACTCTGGAAAACGTGCAGCAAATTTTGGTGATGGTGAGGGCATAATTACTACTAATACAGATAGCCCTAGTAATACCCATTCTAAATATAGTAGAAACCGAAAAGGATGATTATTAATTTCGATAAAACGAGACATAATAATTTATAATTAGTAATTCGTAATTAAAGCCAGAAAACACTGCTAATTATTGAATTTGATTATCCTATATCTTGCCGAGATTGGAAACATGACTAAAGTCATAGCTGTAAACGTGACTTTTTACTCATGTGGTAACTGGAGATGATTTCATATCATGGTGACATCCAACCAAGAAAAACACAAGGTAATTTATGAACCGCAAGAGATTATCATTTTTAGCTGCTGCTTTTGCTCTTACTTTAACAGCAACACCCTTTGTAGCACAAGCACAACCAACTTCTCCTAACCGTCAACCAGGTAAAGAATTTGCTCAAAAAGGTCCTTGGCAAAAGTTAGGACTTACAGATGAACAAAAAGCCAAAATGCAGGAAATTCGCCGCAATGCTCGTGCAGAAATGGAGAAAGTTTTGACAGCGGAACAAAAAGAACAATTAAAAGCTGCAATGCAAGAACGTATAAATCAGCGTTCACAAGGTGAAGGTAGAATGGAAGGTAGAGGTAGAGGAAAGAAAAATAATCCTTTTGCAGCTTTAAATTTAACGGAAGCACAAAAAACCAGAATGCGGGAAATTAAAGAGTCTTCAAAACAACAAATGGAAGCTGTTTTAACTCCTGCACAACGGGAACAACTGAAACAAATGCAGGAAAATCGCAAATCTCGTCGTCAACAACGTAATTCTACTTCTATTTAAGGGTACTGGGGACTGGTGACTGGGGACTGGTGACTGGTGAATGGGTAATTAATTATATTTTTCCCAATTACCAATTATCAATTACCAATTACCCATTACCAATTACCAATTACCCATTACCAATAAATAGTTAAGAATGAGTGAGAGATTTTTGATTTTCTAAGTTTTGGGTATTCAAAGTTTGGGGTATCTGTATAGCTAATACTACCATAAGAGTTGTCATGTAAGAAACAAGAGTTGACCACAATAGATGATTGTTGTGGAAATACCAAGCGGCGATCGCTAAAGGCGAAAAACCCACAAAAAAGGCGAGTAATACAGCATTACGTAGGATTACACTTTCCTTTAAACCAATAAAGTAACCTTCGAGAATAAAAGCGATCGCTGTAATTACCAAAACCGGCAACAACCAAATTGTATATTGATTAATGTTAGTATTAACTTCTGAGTGATTAGTCAACAACCCAAAAACTTGATCAGGAAAAATCATAGATACCAAAGCAAAAGTCACAGCGATCGCTATAGCTGTCACCATAGACACAAATAACAACGGCATCATCTGTTGTTGATTTCCCTTACCTTTAAAATTAGCAATTAAGGTTTGAGTTGTCACTCCCACACCTTGGATAGTAAACTGACTTAAAAGAGCAATTTGCAGCATTAATCCATTTTCTGCCAAAACAGTTTTTCCCATACTGGCACTCAAATTAGTAAAGATAGCATAAGCAGAAATCAGGGCTAAAAATCGAATGAAAATATTACTTTTTAGCGCCATAGTATTCTTGAGAGCTACCCAATCAAATATTTCTTGTAGTGCTGTAGGTAACACTTGCCACTGAATACTCAATCCCACTCCCAGCAAACCAACTCCCAAAGCCAAATACTGACTTAAAGCAGTTGCTAAACCCGCACCCATACTTTCCCAACCCCATTTAAAAATCATCAGATAGTCAAGCAACACATTAGAACCATTACCAACGATAGACATCAGCAGCACCCAACTATTCATTTCTCGTCCTAAAAACCAACCGAAAAGGACAAAATTGAGCAAAACAGCCGGAGCGCCCCAAATTCTGCCATAAAAATAGTCAATCCCAGAAGTTTCAATTTCTGGAGAACCATTCAACATCAAAAAACCAAATTTTTGTATAGGGTATTGCAGCAGTAAAATCACTAACCCTACCGTCAAAGCAATCAAAGCACTACGTAAACCAGCCAATAATACAGCTTTTGGTTCATCTGAACCCACAGCTTGAGCAGTCAGAGCATTGGTACTTGACCGCATAAATTTTAACACTCGATAAAGGTAGTCAAACAGAATAGTTGCCAAAATTACCCCAGCCAAATGACGGATATCTGCTAAATGTCCTAAAAAAGCAGTATCCACCAACCCCGCTAGAGGAATCATCATATTAGACAGCATACTTACGCTGGCTAACCTAGAAAAACGAGGCAAAAAATTATACAATTTAGGTAAAACAACAGACATAGAAATGATCAAAATTGGAGGATAATTCAGTTTATCTGGGGTTTACAGTAATCAGAAACCAGAAATCTACATAATCTCGGCAAAATCCTGTTAAAAGTTAATTAACCTATCAACCTAACTCGCTGAAAATGTCTCAAGAATTTCCTATTGGTAGTAAAGTCCGTGTGGTGATATTACCACCATACATCAAAACCGCTGACCCCATGCCCATGTTACGTCCTCCTGATGTGATTAGCGTCGGTGAAGAAGGTATAGTTATTGACCGCCGCCCCGGAGGATATTGGGGTGTACGTTTTGCTAGAGGTACTTTCCTCATGGATAGTCAATATATTGAAAGTACAGAAAATCCGCTGAGATAAGGGACTTCCAGATAAAAAAATATACAATTAATTCCTGTGGGGTAGGCCGGACAGCCTGCCCTTAAACCCGGACGGGCTAGAAGCCCATCCCACAAGATTGGATAATCTCCCATAAGATTGGATAATTTATTTCTTGGAAGTCCCTAAGATCCCCGACTTCTTCAAGCGGTCCGGGAACTGCAAAGAATGTTAACTTATGTTAAGTTATGATTCTGGTTTGCAAAATGATTTCACGACGTAATTTTATTACCATTTTATTGGCGGGTTGTTTATCCTTGATTAGTTGGTTAAACTTTACCCCCACTGCTGCTGCTTTGGGTGGTAAACTACCTGCAATCAACCAACCCGCGCCTAATTTCACCTTACCCACCAACACAGGAGATGGTAAAATTTCCCTTTCTGACTTACGTGGTCAGTGGGTGGTTTTATATTTTTATCCCAAAGATTTCACCTCTGGCTGTACAATTGAAGCACGACGTTTTCAACAAGACTTGCCCAAATATCTAGAAAAAAATACTCAGATTATTGGTGTCAGTGCGGATGATATTGATTCCCACGCCGAGTTTTGTGATTCTGAGGGTTTAAAATTCCCCCTTTTGGCGGATACAGATGGTGCAGTGAGTAAAGCTTATGGTTCTTGGATTGGCTATGTATCCATGCGTCATAGTTTTATCATTGATCCCCAGGGGATTTTGCGGGAAACCTTTGTCAAAGTCAATCCCAATATTCACAGTCAAGAAGTTTTAGCACGACTGGAAAAGTTACAATCAGATAATGGGTAATTGGTAATTGGTAATTGGTAATTGGTAATTGGGAAAAATAAAATTGATTACCCAGTCCCCAGTCCCCAGTCACCACTCACCTATTACCAAAAAAATCTCTAAATCAATTCTACCAAGGTGCTGTTTGCAAATGAATCATGATCCGTTTATTGTTTCTCCAGGGGCTAAAATTTCTTTAAAAGATGATTATGACCCCAGTTATAAAGCTGAATATCATGAAAAAGCTGAGGCGAAAAAAAAATTAAAGGCTGGTATCAAAGAATTAGCGAATTATCAAAATATTCTCTATGCTCAAAATACTTATGCTTTGCTGATTATCTTTCAAGCGATGGATGCTGCTGGTAAAGATAGCACTATTAAACACGTGATGTCTGGGGTAAATCCTCAAGGATGTCAGGTTTTTAGCTTTAAAGCACCTAGTGATGAAGAATTAGATCATGATTATTTATGGCGTTCAATGAAAGCTTTACCCGAACGGGGAAGAATTGGTATATTCAACCGTTCTTATTATGAAGAATTGTTGGTGGTGCGCGTCCATCCAGAACTTTTAGAAAAGCAAAAACTGCACTATATTCCGCATGATAATCAAATTTGGCAGCAGCGGTTTGAGGAAATTAATAATTTTGAAAAATATTTGGTAAATAATGGAATTGTTGTCCTGAAATTTTTTCTCAATGTCTCAAAATCAGAACAGAAAAAACGCTTTTTAGATAGAATTGAATCACCAGAAAAACATTGGAAATTTTCCGCTAGTGATGTGCGGGAACGTGGTTTTTGGGATGATTACATGATGGCTTATGAAGACGTTTTTAACTACACTAGTACAGAATATGCACCCTGGTATATTATACCTGCGGATCGCAAGTGGTTTACCAGGTTAGTTGTGTCGGATATTATCTGCTCTAAGTTAAGAGAATTAAATTTACAATATCCTACCATTAGTGAAGAGCACAAGCATAGGCTTTTAGACGCTAAGAGAATATTAGAAAGTGAAGATGAATAGAAAAAACTGTATGAGTTTTAACTTCGTATATCTTTGGGAAGATATTTATTTTGTCTACTTGACTTTTTTCATGACTATTGGTTAAATAAATTGTAGCTTGTGATTAACATTTTTTAAGACTTCAGTCCTGTTTTTATAAGTCCAGGCAACTTAAGGGATAAGACTATATTATTTTTATGACATTTTCTCACTAAATTCATGGTTGCAGTTTTATACAGAGAATTTAAATATATTAGAAATATAAAATTTTTTATAAATAAAATGTGATTGATATTGAGATGATGCTTGAAAAGTTATTAAGCATACTCAACAAAATATGTCTATTATCTTGAGACCTGATTATTCATTTTTGACCCTATGACTGCCCCAGAAATACCTGCAAACTTTGAAAATTTACTTACTTATATTAGACAAAATAGAGGTTTTGATTTTACTGGCTATAAACGTTCAACTTTGGTACGTAGAGTTACCAAGCGTTTACAATCATTAAATATAGACAATTTTAGTGATTATATAGATTATTTAGAAGTTCACCCAGAAGAATTTAATTATTTGTTCAATACCATTTTGATTAATGTCACGGACTTTTTTCGGGATATTGCTGCTTGGGAATATTTAGAAAATCAAGTTATACCTAATATTATTAAAGGTAAAAAAAATAGTGAGCAGATTCGCATTTGGTCTGCTGGTTGTGCATCGGGAGCAGAAGCTTATACCCTAGCAATACTGTTTGCTGAAGCATTAGGAGTAGAAGAGTTTCGTCATCGAGTCAAAATTTATGCTACAGATATTGATGAAGAAGCTCTGAATCAGGCACGTCAGTCTGTATATTCAGCGAAAGATATTGATAAAGTGCCAACGGAACTACTGGATAAATATTTTGATTTAGCAGGGAATAATTATATATTTCGTCAAGACTTGCGTCGGTGTGTAATTTTTGGTCGTCATAATTTATTTTTGGATGCGCCGATTTCTCGGTTAGATTTGCTGGTGTGTCGCAACACATTGATGTATTTTAATTCTGAGGTGCAGGGGCGAATAATGGCTAGGTTTCATTTTGCCCTGAATGATACTGGCTATTTGTTTTTAGGTAAAGCCGAGATGCTGCTGATGTATTCTAATTTGTTCATACCTGTAGACTTAAAAAATAGAATATTTACTAAATTATCATCAACAAATTTACGCGATCGCCTATTAGTTATGGCAAATTCAGCAGATGATGAATCTAATCGTCGTTTATCTAAACACATTCGCTTGCAAGAGTTGGCTTTTGATGCAACCCCAGTAGCGGAAATAGTCATTGATATCAATGGTTTATTAGTGATTATCAATGAGCAAGCTCGCAGTTTGTTTGGTTTATCAATGAGAGATTTAGATCGTCCTTTTCACGAGTTGGAAATTTCCTATCGACCAATAGAATTGCGATCGCTAATAGAAAGAGCATACAAAGAACGTCGTCCCATCAATCTTACAAATGTAGAACGCTATTTATCAAATTCAGAAAAGCAATACTTGGATGTGCGGATCACACCTTTACAAGACGATAATCTCAGCTTACTAGGTGTGAGCATAAGTTTTAATGATGTCACCCGTTATGTCCAATTGCAAGAAGCATTGCAACGTTCTCGACAAGATTTAGAAACCACCAACGAGGAACTACAATCTACTAATGAAGAATTAGAAACTACCAACGAGGAACTACAATCTACTAATGAAGAATTAGAAACAACTAACGAAGAACTCCAGTCTAGTAATCAAGAATTAGAAACAATGAATGAAGAATTGCAATCTGCAAATGAAGAATTACAAACAATTAATTATGAGTTAAGCGATCGCACTTTAGAACTGAACCGCACCAATGTTTTTATTACATCCATTCTTAAAAGCCTGCAAACAGGAATGGTTGTCATTGACCCAAACTTTAACATTTTAATTTGGAATAATTTTGTAGAAGATTTATGGGGATTACGCAATGATGAAGTGATCAATAAATCTCTATTTAGTTTAGATATTAGTTTACCTGTGGAAGAGTTGCGATCGCCTATTCTGGATATCCTATCTGGTAAAATAGATTTCCAAGAAATGATTTTAGCTGCTACAAATCGCCGAGGTAAACAAATCCAATGTTATGTTGCCCTCAACCCCCTGATCGACAAAAAAATAGAAGGGGTAGTTGTGATGATGGCAGATGTAGATAAAATCAAAAATATGATTCATAATCAATAAATTCAAACAAGTTAGAAAAACTTGATCTGTCAATGGCTTTAAGGGTTGAAAATGTTAACGTAATTTTTTTACTTTTTTATATATAATGTAGTTGAACAATATGAGGAAATTGTGAGGTTTATTTAATTAATTATCAAAATATATCGTAACATCGGGAAACAAATTGACAATATTTACTTCACATTTCGTTAAATTTTTATCCTCACAAGTTCCTCAAATTTTATTTGTATAAAAATAATTATGGAAGCGAAAAGCAGAACAACTTAGTAAAAGTTAGTAAAAGCTTCTGCATCAAAATCAAAAAAATTTGTAAGTTTTAAAGGACTCAAGATCATGGTGCAAATGCGACCCAATCAACAAAGCAGCCAATTTAACAAAGAAGAGGCTTTAGTCCTGCCTTTTAATACCGTTGGTATTGCAGATATACCCTTTGTCGGTGGCAAAAACGCATCCTTGGGTGAAATGATTCAGCAGTTGCAACCTAAAGGAGTGAAAGTTCCTACAGGTTTTGCTACCACAGCTTATGCTTATAGATATTTCATCCAAGCCGCAGGCTTAGAAACCAGATTAAGAAAGATTTTTGCAACTTTAGATGTAGAAGATGTTGACAATTTGCGACAATGTGGTAAACAAGCCCGGTCGCTAATGTTAGAAACGCCATTTCCGATAGACTTGCAAGAAGCGATCGCCCGTTCCTATCAAGCTTTATGTCAAGAATACGGTGAAGACACCGACGTTGCAGTGCGTTCCAGTGCTACAGCAGAAGACTTACCCGATGCCAGTTTTGCAGGTCAACAAGAAACTTACCTCAACGTTCACGGACTTAAAAACGTATTAGAATCTTGTCATAAATGCTTTGCGTCCATTTTTACAGATCGTGCAATTTCCTACCGTCAACTCAAAGGTTTCGATCATTTTGAAGTTGCACTATCCGTAGGTGTGCAAAAAATGGTACGTTCTGACATGGCTTGTTCTGGTGTGATGTTCTCCATTGACACGGAAACTGGTTTTAAAGATGCAGCATTAATTACTGCGGCCTATGGTTTAGGTGAAAACGTGGTTCAAGGTGCTGTTAACCCTGATGAATATTTAGTATTTAAACCCACCTTAAAACAAGGATATCAACCCATTCTGCAAAAACGGTTGGGAACAAAAGAAATTAAAATGGTTTATGATTTGGGTGGAACAAAATTAACCAAAAATGTTTCCGTTCCTGAATCAGAAAAAAACCAATTGGCTTTAAATAATGATGAAATATTGCAATTAGCAAACTGGGCTTCCATTATTGAAGACCATTATTCCCAAGTCCGGGGTATGTTTACTCCAATGGACATTGAATGGGCAAAAGATGGTATCACTGGAGAATTATTCATAGTCCAAGCTAGACCAGAAACAGTCCAATCTCAAAAATCGAAAACTGTTCTCAGAACTTATGTTCTCAAAGAAAAAGGTGATGTTCTGTTAACAGGTCGTAGCGTTGGCGAAATGATTGGTCAAGGTAAAGCTAGAGTAATTCTTGATGTTCACCAAATTAACCAATTCCAAGCTGGTGAAGTGTTAGTTACCAACCGTACAGACCCAGACTGGGAACCAATTATGAAAAAAGCTAGTGCTATTGTCACTAACTCTGGTGGTAGAACTTGTTTTGATGGAGAAACGAAAATTCTCACAAATCAAGGTTTTATGACCATGCAACAAATTTATGAACAAGGATATCAAGGATTATCAACTTTAGCCCTGAACACTAAAACCCATCAGATGGAATGGAAACCAATTATAGATGCAATGAAACGTACATCTCAAATAATTGGTGTGAGTGTATCTCAAACTGGAAAAGTTAGAGATAATTTCCTGCGGTTAACTCCTGATCATAAAATGGTCAATCTTAGGAATGGTGAATATACCAAAACTGAGATTCAAGAAATGTTAAATAATCAAGAAATGGTGCTTGTATCTCAGAATATTCCCACATTAGGTAATAGCAAAAATCAAGCAGCAGATTTAGCTTATCTTCTGGGAGGAATTATTACAGACGGTTCAATTTACACCAGTCGAACTCATGGAGAAGTCCAGTTTATCCAAAAATCTGTACCAGAAAAACAAGCATTCATAGCTACTATGAATGAAAAAATGAATGCTGTTTATGGTAAATCTTTTGCGACTTGTGAGAAAGCAGTATCTTCAGGTTACATCCGAGGAAAACAGGTAACAGTCCAAGCTACAGCTTATCGTGTTTATTCTCAGGCGATCGCCTATGACTTAAAAGAAAAAGAACAACAGATTACTCAAATTCTCCTAGAAAATTCTTCAGAAGTTTCCTATCAATTTTTAGGAGGTGTAATTGATGGTGATGGTTGCTATGCTAATAACCGCATCAACATTTATATTTCTGAAGAAAACTTACTACAAGCTGTAATTATTGCTTGTTTGAAAATCAATACTGTTCCTCAAGTTACTAAAAACCGTAATATCTACAATGTCCAAATTGTAGAAAAATTAGAGCAAATTTTACAATATACCCAACGAGTTAAAGGAGATACTACTCCACGAACTATTCAAACTAGATTTTTTGCTACTAATCAACTATTTGGTGACAATGTAACAAGTCAAATCAAATTGATAAGAGATAAAAACTTACTTATTTCCGATAAACAACTGGGTGAAATGAGTGAGTTTGCAGACCTTTTACAAGGTGATCTGCGAATGCAACGAGTTGTTAAAGTTGCAGATGCAGTAGACGCTGAAGTTTATAATATTACTGTTGCCGATCATCATAATTATCTAGTTTTCACGGACAAATATACTCCTGTAGTTGTTTGTAACTGTCACGCCGCAATTATCGCCAGAGAAATGGGTATTCCTGCCATAGTTGGTTGCGGAAATGCGACTACAGTTTTGAAGACAGGACAGGAAATTACTGTTAGTTGTGCTGAAGGTGAAACAGGCAGAGTTTACGCAGGTTTGTTAAACTTTGAAATTCAAGAATTACCTTTAGATAATTTGCCTCGAACCCGCACAAAAATTATGATGAATGTGGGCAACCCAGAGGAAGCTTTAGGTTTAACAGCAATTCCTAATGACGGTGTGGGTTTAGCAAGAATGGAATTTATTATTGCGAACCATATCAAAGCTCATCCTTTAGCATTGTTGCATTTTGATGAATTGGAAGACGAACTAGCAAAATATAAAATTGCTGAGTTAACCGCCCAATATGAAAATAAAGCTGAATTTTTCATAGCTCAATTGGCGCAAGGTATTGGTACAATTGCCGCAGCATTTTATCCCAAACCTGTGATAGTTCGGTTGTCTGATTTCAAGAGTAACGAATATGCTAACCTCTTAGGTGGTAGACAATTTGAACCCAAAGAAGAAAACCCAATGATCGGCTGGCGTGGTGCTTCTCGCTACTATGATCCTCGTTACCGTGAAGGTTTCGCTCTGGAATGTCAAGCCATGAAACGAGTACGGGATGAAATGGGTTTAACTAACATGATCCTCATGGTCCCCTTCTGTCGCACTCCCGAAGAAGGAAAACGGGTACTGGAAGAAATGGCGAAAAACGGCTTGGTTCGTGGTGAGAACGGTTTAGAAGTTTATGTAATGTGCGAATTGCCCAGTAACGTGCTACTTGCAGACGAATTTAGCCAAGTCTTTGACGGTTTCTCCATTGGTTCTAATGACTTGACACAGTTAACATTAGGATTAGACCGAGATTCAGAGTTAGTTGCCCATTTGTTTGATGAACGCAACGAAGCTGTAAAACGGACAATTGCTAAAGCGATCGCCACCGCTAAAGAATATAATCGCAAGATTGGTATTTGCGGTCAAGCTCCTAGCGATTATCCCGAATTTGCTAGATTCTTGGTAGAATTGGGTATAGATTCTATCAGTCTCAACCCTGATTCTGTGATCAAGACCATGTTAGAAATTGCAGAAGCAGAAGGAATGTAGGTGATTGGGGACTGGGGACTGGGGACCTCACAAGTGTAGGTATTTTACATTGTCGTGAGGGCAAGACTTGGATGACTTGGAAGGACAGTGGACAAGGGAGGAAAACCGTACAAAATCAGATGCTCTTGGTAACCAGAAAACTACGTTAAAATACTGGTGTGCGTATCAAATCTTCCTTGTCTACAATACCTCCTTGTCTTCCTAGTACAACACAGCGTAAATAAACCAACCATTCTAAATCTCCGACAATCCTATGCTGTCTTGGTTTTGACTTTTGACTTTTGGGTAATTAATTTTATTTTTCCCAATCACCAATCCCCAATCACCAATCCCCAATCCCCAATTTTGGCAGCAAAAAGTGAATTTAAAGATCCTCAAAAAAAGCTGGCGTTAATATCATGTTTGGTGAGTTGGTAATGATCACGCGATTTGTGCAAAAATCGGAAAAATATCTTTTTTCCTGTACCCCGCAATCCTACTTTCTTAATGAAAACTCTGAACACGGACACGATATAACCAGCACCCATTAATATATTTCAAATTATAGATTATATGCAATTAAACGATCAGCTAGTTACTTCAAAGAGTGTACATCAAATTATTGATCGTTGTCCCTTGAGGATTAGCCCTGATAGCCCTGTAATGGATGCTATTGTCTTGATTCAAGAACAAAGTAACAGCCCAGAAATAGTCAACGCCTCAGAATCATTACCAAAAAGCAAAGATAGAAGCTATGTTTTAGTGGTAGAAGAAAGGCATTTATTAGGGATATTTACCCTGAGAGATATAGTTCGGTTAAAAGAGTTTAAATGGAATTTATTGAATACAAAAATAACTGAAGTGATGACCAAGGAAGTTATCACACTAAGAGAATCAGAATTGCAAGACATTACCACAGTTTTGTCAATCTTGCAGCAACATGGAATCCATTATTTACCCATTGTGGATGATAGGGAAGAACTGGTAGGAATAGTTAGAGAATCTGACCTGTTAGCAGAATTGGATTTAGTGAAAATAGTTGGTGTTGTTGAGAGTTTACAAAAATATTTCCAAGAGTCACAACAGCCCGCGCATAATAGATACCGTGAGTGTAAATATCACAATAAGCAAACAGAGGAAGTATGCTGTAAAAATCAAAATATTATACACAGATTGGTAGCAGAAAAAGTTGCCAACGAGATAAAAATTAACGAAGAACTTCAGCAAACTCTAGAAGAACTGCAAATTGTTGAGGAAGAACTACGCCAACAAAACGAACAACTCGTTGTTGCTCGTGAGATTGTAGAATTAGAAAGCCGGCGTTATCAAAATTTGTTTGAATTTACACCCTGTGGTTATTTAGTAACTGATCAATGGGGCAACATTCAACAGGCCAATCATGCAGCATCAACCTTGCTATCTGTAGACATAAAATATCTAGTAGGCAAGCCACTCAAGCTTTATATTGCTAAAGAAGATAGCCATACCTTTATATCCCGGCTGGCAGATTTAGAACAATTCCCAGAATGGGAAATTAGTATCCAACCACGAAAGGGAGAACCTTTCCCTGCTAGTGTGAAAGTAGCTCCTGAACCAGGGCAAGTGGAATACTATGGTGGCATTGGTGAAGATATTACCGAGCGTAAACTGGCTGACCAAACTTTGCGGGAAAGTGAAGAGCGACTAACTTTAGCCCTGGAAGCGGTCAAAATGGGAATATGGGATTGGAACATGACCACCAATACCTATATATGGTCTGCTCATGTAGGTCCATTGTACGGATTGCCCAAGGGTAGTTTGTGTCCACCAACTTGTTCAGATTTCTTAGATTTAATTCATCCTGAAGACATTCAGGTTTTTACTCAAGAACTGAATCTTGCCATTGAGCAAAAAACCGAGTTTAGTGTTGAATATCGGGCTGTTTGGCCTGACGGTAGCCTGCACTGGTTAAGCACCAGAGGAAAAGTCTACTGTGACAAACAAAGTCAGCCAATACGGGTAATTGGTACAACTAGAGATATATCTGATCGCAAACAAAAAGAACAGCAAATCTACGAGCAAGCGGCTTTATTAGATATCGCTACCGATGCTATTTTTGTGCGAGATTTTGACACAAAAATCCTCTTTTGGAGTCGGGGGGCAGAAAGGATATATGGTTGGACTCAGGATGAAGCTGTAGGCAAAAACCTTCAGGATCTTTTCTGCCCTAAAACTGCACTACAAAAAGAAGTAAACGCCCTGAAAACAGTAATTAAGTTGGGAACTTGGCAAGGTGAGTTACGTAAAAAAACCAAATCTGGCCAGGAAATTATTCTGGAAAGTCGTTGGACATTGATGTTTGATGCTGAGGGACAACCAAAATCCATCTTAGTTGTAGATACTAATATTACAGAAAGAAAAAAACTAGAAGATCAATTTTACCGTACCCAAAGATTAGAAAGCATTGGAACTTTAGCTGGTGGTATTGCCCACGATTTAAATAATATATTGACACCTATTTTAACTGCAACCCAATTACTTAAAGGCAAACTTGCTAAAAATCCAGAACGCCATCCCCAAATGCTCGATATTATTGAAAATAATGCTCAACGAGGTTCAGCTTTAGTCAGACAAGTTTTATCCTTTGCGCGAGGTTTAAAAGGAGAAAAAACAATAGTACAAGTTAAACACCTGATTACAGAAATTATTCAAATTGCTAAACAGACATTCCCCAAATCTATTGAATTTAGCACTCAAATACCTGAAAATCTTTGGACTGTTTCTGGAGATACTACACAACTACATCAGGTATTAATGAACCTGGTAGTTAATGCCCATGATGCCATGCCAGCAGGTGGAATGCTAACAATTACTGCGGAAAATATGTTTATTGATGAAGCTTATGCACGGATGAATCTTGAGTCCAAAGTCGGGCATTATATTGTGATTACTGTCACCGATACAGGAATAGGAATTTCATCAGAAATATTAGACAGAATTTTTGAGCCATTTTTCACTACTAAAGAAGTTGGTACTGGGACAGGATTGGGTTTACCAACAGCGTTAGGAATTATTAAAAGTCATCATGGTTTTGTAACAGTTTCTAGCCTGGTTGGTAAAGGCAGTACATTTAAAGTCTTCTTACCATCATTAGAATCTCCTCCAATCCCTAGTTTAGAGCAATTGGAAATAGAACCAGGCAAAGGAGAATTGATTTTGGTAGTTGATGATGAACCTCAAATACTTGATGTGGCTAGAATGATCCTGGAAAATAACAACTACCAGACTTTGACTGCTAGTAATGGCATTGAAGCGATCGCTCTTTATGCCCAATATAAACAGGAAATCAGTGTAGTTTTAATAGATATGATGATGCCTGAAATGGATGGTGTCACTACTATTCGCACTATGCAAAAAATGAACCCAGATGTACAAGTGATTGCTTGCAGTGGACTGGGTACAATAGAGTTATTACCGGAATCACGAGAAACAAAAGTTCAAGCAGTGTTATTAAAACCTTACACTGCCAATGATTTATTGCACAGTTTAAATCAGGTAATGGACAATGGAGAATTGACAATGGAAAATTGACAATTATCAATTATCAATTATCAATTATTTTTCTCCTATATATATACCCAAAGAGTGAGCAATTTGGACTAAATCACATTTAGGATCAACAAGAGCAGGACTTTTATCCAAAGCATCTTGGATAGGAACAGCTACAACTTCTCCATTTTTCCAAGCTAACATTTGATCATATTTTTCTTGGGCGATTAAATCAACTGCGGTTTTACCAAAAGCTGTGGCTATAAGACGATCTAAAGCTGAGGGAATACCACCCCTTTGAATATGTCCTAAAACCGATACTCTGGTATCTACAAAATGGTGAGTTAAACTAGAAATTTGATCAGCAATATATTGACCACGACCACATTTAGGGGATGTAATATGATCAGAAGGGGCATTTTCTAAACTGCAAGTATGGCCATCACTTAAATCTTCTAAACAAGGGGTAGCACCTTCAGCCACAAGAATAATAGCAAATTTGCGTCGCCAGCGATCGCGCAATTCCTGTAAATGATCACAAATACCCTTGACAGTATAAGGAATTTCAGGAATTAAAATCACATCAGCACCCCCAGCAATACCAGAATATAATGCTAAATGTCCCGCAGTACGTCCCATAACTTCCACAATCATCACTCGGTCGTGACTTGCAGCCGTAAATGTGAGACGATTAATAGCATCAACAACTGTATTTACTGCTGTATCAAAACCAATTGATCTTTCAGTTAAAGCGACATCATTATCAATAGTTTTGGGAATAGCAACTAAATTCCAACTACCCATATTTGCTAATTCATGGATAATCTTTAAACTACCATCACCACCAACAGCAATTAAAGCATCTAAACCCAAAGCTTCATAACTAGCTAAAATTGCTGGTGCAGCAGCTAAAGTATCCCCTTTATTAATACTACCTAAAATCGTTCCCCCCATATTAATTAAAGGATCAATACCACGTAGATCCCAACCGTGCAAATTTAGGGGTATAGTTTGTCGTTCTAATAAACCTTGGGTGGCATAAGGAATACCGACAACTTCCCAATTAAATGTAAGAGTCGCATGACTAACAGCAGCACGAATCACACAATTTAAACCAGGACAGTCACCACCACTTGTAAGAATACCGATACGTTTTTTCATAGGAGTTCAGGAGTTCAGGAGTCAGGAGTTCAGGAGTCAGGAGGAGTAATTTTTTTGAGGAGGTTAACAAAAGCTGGATGGTGTTAACTTAGGTTACAGATGACTTATTTGTTAGCATCTACACCCGCCATGAAATGAATTTCATGGCTAATAGTCAAAGTTTACTAAAGTAAACTATAGATATACAGCAGATTCGAGGTTTATGAGGTACAGTAATCAATTGAAATTTAAGTCTTAAAACTACCTTCTAAAATTCGTGTACCTCATTTACTCCAAAAGTGCTGTAGATTGATGGGTATTTTTAGTCATCTTTAGATGACTTTTGCTATGAGACTGGGAATTCATTCCCAGTCGGGTTATCGGTTTTACGCTAAGTTAATTACTAATATCAATCAGTGATTTTTCCCAGTCCCCAGTCCCCAGTCCCCAGTCCCCAATCACCTCATCTGTGTTGACATCTGTACTTGTCTACCCCATTCTGGTTTGTAACTTTGCAAAGCTTTCATATACTGAGCGCGTTCAAAGGCGCTAGGAT
The DNA here is from genome assembly GCF_019598945.1 of Sphaerospermopsis torques-reginae ITEP-024. Lineage (NCBI taxonomy): Bacteria > Bacillati > Cyanobacteriota > Cyanophyceae > Nostocales > Aphanizomenonaceae > Sphaerospermopsis > Sphaerospermopsis torques-reginae. The sequence goes on from NZ_CP080598.1 coordinate 2,843,791, forward strand.
CAGGGCAGTTAAGCTGACTCATACTACCTTGCATCTGTTTAACTGACTCATATTCATGGGTTTCCATCCATTCCCGCAAATCTTTTTCTAAACACCGAATATGATCAATACCATGCCGTAACAACACAGAACACAGCATAGTTGCATTAGCCCCCACCATCAACATTTTGATCACATCATGGGCGTTGTGAATACCGCTAGTTGCAGCCAGACTACCTTGAATATGACCATAAAGAATAGCTATCCAGCGTAGAGGTAAACGCATAGCTTGGGGTGTACTTAACAGTACATGAGGTTCAACATCCAAAGTTTCTAAATTAATATCTGGTTGATAGAACCGATTAAATAATACTAAACCATCAGCCCCAGCCTGATCTAAACGTTTAGCAATATTGGCAGTATTAGTAAAATAAGGACTGAGTTTTACAGCTACAGGAATTGTGACTGCACGTTTAACAGATGAGAGAATATCAATATAATTCTGTTCAATTTCTGCGCTGGTTAAATCTGGGTCAGTGGGAACATAATAAATATTTAATTCTAGTGCGGATGCTCCTGCTTCTTGCATGAGTTTACCATATTCAGTCCAACCACCCAAGGAAGAACCATTTAAACTAGCAATAATAGGAATATCTACTTGTTCTTTGGCTTTTCTAATATGGTCTAAATATTCCTCTGGACCAACATTAAAATTAGTGGGTTCAGGAAAATATGTTAAAGCTTCTGCAAAACTTTCTGTACCGTAAGTTAGATGATGATATAATTCAAATTTTTCTAGGGTTAATTGTTCTTCAAAAAGCGAGTGCATCACCACAGCAGCAGCACCAGCATCTTCCATTAATTTGATGTTATCAACTTCTTGAGAAAGGGGAGAAGCTGAAGGTACAAGGGGTGATTTTAATTCTAATCCTAGATATGTTGTTGTGATGTTCATAGGTTTGGTAATTGGTGATTGGTAATTGGTGATGCAATTTTGGATTTTGGATTTTGGATTTTGGATTGTTTTTTCATTTCCAATCTAAAATCTAAAATCTAAAATTTTCTTCCCCATCTCCCCATTTTTATTTAACGGTTGGAGGTGGTTACACCTTTGTTATTACTATTTGATTCTGCTTGTGGGTTAGGATTTTCAACAGGTTTATTTTCTGGTTCTTGATGTTGACTTTCCTGTAATTTTCTGGCGGCTAAATATTGGTACATTTGCCAACGAGTATTAACATCAGCTTGGGCTTCTTGTAGTAGTTCTTTTGCCCTTTCTGAGTTAATTTTGGTCAACATTTTAAATCTATTTTCCATGTACATGGAATTTTCTACTGGTATTCTGGGTGTGCGTGAATCAAGTTGTAATGGGTTTTGTCCTTGTTCTACACGATCTGGATTATAACGATACAATAACCAGCGTCCAGAGTCTACAGCAGCTTTTTGATTTTGCATTCCTGTAGCCATATTAATACCATGAGCTACACAATGACTGTAGGCGATAATTATTGATGGTCCATCGTAAGCTTCTGCTTCTAAGAAAGCTTTTAATGTGTGTTCATCTCTTGCACCCATTGCCACACTAGCAACGTAAACATTACCATAGGTCATGGCTATTAAACCCAGGTCTTTTTTAGTTGCTGGTTTACCACCTGCGGCGAATTTTGCCACTGCACCTTTGGGGGTAGATTTGGACATTTGACCGCCAGTGTTAGAATAAACTTCTGTGTCTAATACCAGAATATTCACATTGCGACCACTGGCAATTACATGATCTAATCCACCGTAACCAATATCATACGCCCAACCATCACCACCAATAATCCAAACACTCTTTTTCACTAAATAATCAGCTAAGGATTTGAGATTTTTGAACGCAGATAGACGCTGATGAACGCCGATATCGTCTTCTTTCATCTGCGTTAATCTGTGTTCATCTGCGTTGATAATTTCATCCAATTTTGCTTTGAGAATAGATACCCGTTCTCTTTGTTCATAAATATCCGCTTCGTCTTTTTGTTCAGCGTTGAGGATATCTGTAACTAGAGATTCGCCTATTTGGGGTGCAAGTTGTTGGAGTAAATAAGCTGCTATTTCTGCTTGTTTATCAATAGAAACGCGGAAACCTAAACCAAATTCGGCGTTATCTTCAAATAAACTATTGGACCATGCTGGACCTCTACCTTCAGCGTTTTTAGTCCAAGGTGTGGTAGGTAAGTTACCGCCATAGATGGATGAACAACCGGTAGCGTTAGCGACGATCATGCGATCGCCAAATAATTGAGTTGCTAATTTAATATACGGTGTTTCTCCACATCCTCCACAAGCACCAGAGAACTCAAATAACGGTTCTTGCATTTGTTGTTGATTAATTCTATTCAACTTCAAATTGCGGCGGTCTGGATTTGGTAAATTTAAGAAGAAATCCCAGTTTTCCCGTTCTTGTTCTCTTAATGGTCTTTGTTCTGCCATATTAATGGCTTTTTTCTTAGGTTCGGCTTTATTTTTCGCTGGACATACATCCACACATAAAGCACAACCTGTACAATCTTCTGCTGCTACTTGAATGGTAAATTTTAAATCATGCCAATCATGTTCTTTTGCATTTGCACTCTTGAAGGTTGCAGGGGCATTTTCTAACTGTTCAGGTTCATAAACTTTACCCCTAATTACACTGTGGGGACATACCATCACACATTTACCACATTGAATGCAAACGTCTGGGTCCCAAACAGGAATTTCTAGGGCAATATTGCGTTTTTCCCATTTTGATGTTCCTGTGGGATATGAACCATCACAAGGTAATGCACTCACTGGTAAATCATCACCTTCCCTCGCAATTATTTTCCCTAAAACATCACGCACAAATACAGGTGCATAATCGGGTATAGGTGACAGGTTACAGGTTACAGATGACAGTTCTTTTTTCAGTTCTTTAGTTGTGATTTCGTGCAGGTTATCCAAGGTTTTATCAACTGCTTGGATGTTCATTTGGACGATTTCTTCACCTTTTTTTCCGTAGGTTTTACGGATTGATTTTTTAATTTGTTCTATTGCTTCTTCTCTTGGTAAAACACCGGAAACAGCAAAGAAACAAGTTTGCATGACGGTGTTAATACGTCCACCCATGCCCGTTTCCCGTGCAACTTTATAGGCATTAATGACGTAGAATTTGAGATTTTTGTTAATTATCTCTTCTTGCATGGAAGCAGGTAATTTATCCCATACTTCATCTTTGTCATAAGGTGCGTTAAGTAAGAATGTGCCACCAGGAACGATATCTTTTAACATCGGGAATTTTTCTACAAATTCCCATTGATGACAAGCGACGAAGTTAGCTTTGGTAATTAAATAGGTAGAGCGAATTTGTTGAGTTCCAAACCGCAAATGAGAAACTGTGACAGAACCAGATTTTTTAGAGTCGTAAACAAAATAACCTTGAGCATAATTATCTGTTTCTTCACCGATAATTTTGATGGAGTTTTTGTTTGCACCGACTGTACCATCAGCACCTAAACCATAGAATATTGCCCTCACTATGCTATCAGGTTCAATGTTAAATTCTGGGTCATATTCTAGGCTAGTGTGGGTGACATCATCGTTAATTCCAACTGTAAAATGATTTTTTGGTGTTTCCACAGTCAAATTATCAAATACAGCTTTTACCATTGCGGGTGTAAATTCTTTAGAAGATAACCCATATCTTCCACCGACAACTTGAATATTATTAAGTTGATTTTCTGCTAAAGCTGTAACCACATCTGTATACAGTGGTTCACCTGTTGCGCCTGGTTCTTTTGTCCGATCTAAAACGGCAATACTTTGAGTAGTTTTTGGTAAAGCATCAATAAATCTTTGGGTGTCAAAAGGTCGATATAATCTAACTTTAACTACACCAACTTTTTCTCCTTGTTTGTTGAGATAATCTACTGTTTCATGGACCGTTTCACAACCAGAACCCATGAGGATAATTATTCTTTCTGCTTGGGGATCTCCATGATATTCAAATAGTTTATATTCTCGCCCTGTAATTTCGGCGAATTGATCCATTACCTTCTGAGTGATATCTGGGCAAGCTAAATAAAATGGGTTCACTGTTTCCCGTGCTTGGAAGTAAACATCGGGGTTTTGGGCTGTTCCTCTTAATACTGGGTTATCTGGAGTTAATGCCCGTGAACGATGGGCTATAACTAATTCTATGGGGATGATTTTTTGTAATTCTTCAGTTGTTAATGTTTCTACTTTATCTACTTCGTGAGAGGTGCGAAAACCATCAAAAAAGTGTAAGAAAGGAATGCGAGATTCTAAACTTGCACGGGTAGAAATAACGGCAAAATCTTGAGCTTCTTGTACAGATGCAGAGCATAACATGGCAAAACCAGAACCTCTAGTAGCCATGACATCACTATGATCACCGAAAATTGATAATGCTTGAGCCGCTAATGATCTGGCTGCAATATGAAATACTGTAGGTGTAAGTTCACCAGCAATTTTGTACATATTCGGGATCATTAACATTAATCCCTGAGATGCTGTAAAAGTGGTAGTCAGTGCACCGGTTTGTAATGCACCATGCACCGCACCGGCAACGCCCCCTTCACTTTGCAACTGTACCACTGTGGGAACAGTTCCCCAAATATTGGGTTTATTTTCACTCATCCAAGCATCAGACCATTCTGCCATCGGTGAAGATGGTGTAATGGGATAAATGGCAATAACTTCATTGAGTGGATAGGCTACTCTGGCAACTGCTTCATTACCGTCTATGGTGGCAAATGTTCTGGTTTTCATATTAATTAACCTTTGAGAATTTCTCAACTCTGGGTAATTCGTAAAAGGGAAAAAATTGTACCCAGTATCCAGTACCCAGTACCCAGTAACCAGTCTCCATTACCTAGTTTCCAGTATCCGGGTGTCTACCTTGAAACTAAACTGAAAATTTGAGGAACTTGTGAGGAAAACTCATATTTGAGGGTTTAACAAAACTATATACAGCAGGAGTCAGGAGTAAAACTAGCTTGGTGTATAGGTTTCAATTTAGATTCTGTACCTCATTGATCTGCAATCTGCTGTAAATGCTGTCTAATTGTTGAAATATACTCGGTTAAAGCCCCCATTAATTTTAATTTTTAATTTTTATAAGAAAGTGGATTGTATAGAACAGCCAATAACTTCTACATTAATGCTGATGCGAATGCGGCAAGCAACATTTTAAGAAAAGTAAAGGCAATACTGGGATTAAATTTCAGTATAGTTACTAGAGGCACTTTGACAATGCCTTTGAGAGTTCGTTTTTGGGCTACTCAAGAATCTGCGCTTCTTTAGGACGCAGAGTGTCAACTACCCTCACAACTTCCTCAAATTCTAGCTGTAAGTTAAGAGTAGATTAATGACTAGATGTAAACATTCAGCTATCAGTAATCAGTAATCAGCCAATAGCAGCAATAACAAAGATTCAGAAATTTTAATTTCAGGAATGTTATCTGCATCTGTTTATTTTCAATCTTTGTATTTAAATATTTTAGGTACAGAAGTAAACCGATATAAACCGATGGCTGAAGGATTATGACTAGATAGCAGTTAATATTTGTACAACAAGGGTCCAGGAAATTCCTACATTAAATTTTCATACCTAGTTGGAGACAGGGTTGGCATCAAAAATATTATTCTTTCCACCAAAACCTATGATTGACAATGTGCTGCCAATTAATATTGTCAGAAAGATTAATCAGGATTTAGCAATAAGTGGACAAATTACACCAGATCAACTACAACAACTGGCTGATGATGGTTATAAGTCTGTGCTAAATCTATGTTTTGCAGATGAACCAAGCTTCTGGCACAATGAACAGGAAAAAAGTCAACTTTTAGGATTATCCTATGTTAATCTGCCTACAAAAATTGAAAATCTCACACATCCATCTGCAAACCAGATTTTTCAAATTATTAAGGAAATTCCTAAACCACTGTTAATACATTGTGATAATTCCAAACGTTCAGCAGCTATAGTATTATTATATATTTCTACTAAACAGGGAATTGCCTTTGACCAAGTGTGGCAAAAAACTATTAATTTAGACCTGCTATAGTTAGTTAGCCGTAAAGAACAGGAAACAGGGATAGAATCAAGTCAAAAATCAAAAGTCAAAATTAATAACTTCTGCCTCCTGCCTCCTGCCTCAAGAGGGCAACCACAGGGGGTTTGCCCCTACTTAGTTATTGTTGAAAGTTGGAGATGAAGTTCCCCGATGATCATTATTGACAGATTGCAATTTCTGTTTAGTTGTAGATGTTGATGTTGTGACAACTTGGCTATTTTCTTTCATGATTCTGCTATAAGTTCGCTGGGGTATATAATGCAGTGGATTATAGCCAATAAAACGCAAAATCAACACACAAGCCCAGGAATATCTCCCATCCGCAATCGCTTCAATAATCTGATTTAATTCGTCAGGAGTAATAACATTCTCAAAGGTAGCTGGAGAAGAAGAAGCTCGGTAATTCATGACTAGCCCTGATAAAATTTGTAGTTTTTGGTTTACAGTATCTGCGGTATCAAGTGGTCTGTTGCCTATGCTTAAATAATTGCCAAAAAGCTAAAATAAAGACGGCGTATTGCCAGTTTTTCTCAGTGCAAAATCAAAAGAAGATAATAGTGAAATATCTATGCACTAAGAGAGATTTTGGCTGACGAATGACCACGAATAGATTTAGAGATTTTTGGCAATCATCCCTAGAGGAGCGAATAATATAAATGTATTAATGACTCCTATTGAGTAGAAATAGACCTTTATGAGTTGATAGTTAACTTCTAACTGAGAAATTGGCTCGATCATTATTTTCACTTTTACCATTCCCCCTTACATTAAATTTATTTTAATTCTCGACAAAGGTTATCAAAAGTTATTTATGTTAATACCTCAGTCAATTGTGTGATTAGAAAAAATAGGAAACACAAACAATCATCTGATATGCAGAATACTATTTTTTGGCGAGCATTTTAGCCAAGTTGGCAATTTTTATATAAAGAAATTATAATTGATGGCATTTTTTGTATCTTGTTTAAATGCCTATTTAAATAGTGTCACACAAGGCGTTTACAAAAGTGCAATCAGCAGCTATTGAATCAAATAACGTTTGTTGCTAGTTAGCTCACAGGTGACTATGGCTTGATTAAAGGTTGTTATTTTCTTGGTTTCTGAATAACTAATACTCAGAAATCTAACTAAAGTCAGTATTCAGCCGTTAGCTATCAGCTTTCAAGGCTAAAATACAAACAATAATCACAAATACACAAAGTGTAAACTTCCTCAATTAATGCTGCTAAATTTTTGTTTCTGCCATTATAAGCTGATTACTGATTACTGATAGCAGTCTTACTTACTAACTAAATATATTGTTCTCTATCTCAGGAATTACTTCATGGTTTCACACCAGAGTTAGACGCGATAATTTTGACAATTTATTTATAATCGCAGAGGAAATGCACCTTACCCAACCCATCTTTTAAAACGATGGTTTTTAAGGTGATAAAAATGAGGTTGTAGGTGTTATATTTGAGTAATTCCCTATGTATGAATTATTTCAGGCTATTTTAAACAGTGAAGAAAAAACTGAAATTCGTCAGTTTCTCTGTACCTTATATAGTCAGGATAAACGTTATTTTTTAAGAAATGAAATTTTGCAAGCTTTTGCAGATTATTGTCATCAATCTCAAAAACCTGCTTATTTTTACCATTCTTCTTCTTTAGGAACACTTATTCATTATACCCATGAGATAATTTTGGAAAGGGAAAATACTTGGTTTGTAGTTAGACCGAGAATTGCTAGTCAAGAAGTATGGAGACTAACTTCAGATTTTACTCAGTTTGATTTAATGACTCCTAAAGAATTTTTAGATGTGAGCGATCGCTTAGTCAATCGTTACCAATCTCACATTCTAGAAATTGATTTGCATCCATTTTACCAAGCATCTCCCAGAATTAGCGACCCCAGAAATATTGGTCAAGGTTTGACTTTCCTTAACCATTATCTCTGCAATCAATTTGTTACTGATCCCCAATATTGGCTAGATAAATTGTTTCAAGCATTACAAGGCATACAATACAATGGTATGCGGTTGTTGATTGGCGATCGCATTCGTTCTGGTATTCAGTTTGCTAAACAAATTAAACCAGCAATCACTTTTTTAAGCGAACTTCCCCCTCACCAACCCTACCCAGAATTTCGCTTTCAACTTCAACAACTTGGTTTTGAAGCAGGTTGGGGTAACAATGCAGCGCGATTCAAAGAAACCCTAGAACTCTTACAAAGACTCATCGACACGCCCCAACCTTCCCTCCTGGAAGCCTTTGTATCGCGTATACCCGCAGTTTTTCGCGTTGTTCTTGTTTCTATACATGGTTGGGTAGCGCAAGAAGACGTTTTAGGAAGGGAAGAAACATTAGGTCAAGTTATTTACGTCCTTGAACAAGCACGCAGCTTAGAAAACAAACTACAAGAAGAAATTAAACTTGCTGGTCTGGACTGCTTGGGTATCAAACCTCATGTAATTATTCTGACTCGCCTGATTCCCAACTGTCAAGGAACATTTTGTGACCTGCGATTAGAAAAAGTTAACAACACAGAAAACGCTTGGATTTTGCGAATTCCCTTTACAGATTCCCATCCAGAAATTACCAATAACTGGATTTCCAAATTTGAAATTTGGTCTTATTTAGAAAAATTTGCTCAAGATGCAGAAAAAGAACTATTAGAGCAATTTCAAGGTCAACCAAATTTGATTATTGGTAACTACAGCGATGGTAACTTAGTTGCTTTTCTACTCTCCCGTAGTTTAAAAGTCACTCAATGCAATATAGCCCATTCCCTAGAAAAACCGAAAAACCTATTTAGTAACTTATATTGGCAAGAATTAGAAGAAAAATATCACTTTTCTGCCCAATTTACAGCCGACTTAATTAGCATGAATGCAGCAGATTTTATCATTGCTTCAACCTATCAAGAAATTGTGGGTACACCAGACACAATGGGACAATATGAATCTTACAAATGTTTTACCATGCCCGAATTATATCATGTAGTTGATGGCATTGATTTATTCAATCCAAAATTTAATATGGTTGCTCCGGGAGTCAGTGAAACATTCTTTTTTCCCTACAACCAAACAGAAAAAAGAAATCCTCAAGAAAGCCAACACATTCAAAACTTATTATTTCACCAAGAAGATGATCACATTTTCGGTAAATTAGAAGATATTAACAAAAGACCGATTTTTGCAGTTGCACCCATTACCTCAATTAAAAACCTGACTGGTTTAGCAGAATGTTTTGGTAAAAGTCAGGAATTACAATCACGGTGTAACCTAATTTTATTAACCAGCAAATTATCTCCCGATGAAGCCACAAACCCAGAAGAAGCCGAGGAAATAGAAAAACTACACAATATTATTAACCAGTATAATCTCTACAATAAAATCCGCTGGTTAGGAATGCGCTTACCTAGCAGTAAAATCGGTGAAGCATATCGCATAATTGGCGATAAACAAGGAATATTTGTGCATTTTGCCCTTTATGAAGCCTTTGGACGCAGCATTTTAGAAGCCATGATTTCCGGCTTACCAACCTTTGCCACAAAATTCGGGGGAGCATTAGAAATTATCGAAGATTGGCAAAATGGATTTCATCTCAATCCAACAGAGTTAGAAGGTACAGCTAAAACAATTATCAACTTTTTAGATAAATGTGAATCTCACCCAGATTATTGGCAAGAAACCTCACAATGGATGATTGAGAGAATTAGACATAAATATAACTGGAATCTCCACACTGAACAATTATTAGTCTTAGCTAAAATGTTTAGTTTTTGGAACTTCATTGCCCCAGAAGACAACGAAGCCAGAGATAGATATATGGAAACATTATTTTATCTCATTTATAAACCAAGAGCAGAAAAAATTATCCCCCACACACAACAACAACAACAAAAACAATACCTTCCCATTTAAAAACCTGAAATCTAAAATTATTAAAAAAATCAACGTAGCCACACCAACAACTCTCTGAAACTCTCTTACCTTTGTGTACTTTGCGTCCTTTGCGGTTCAATCATATCAAGCCGAAATTGTCAATCGTTAGGTAAAAAAAACTACACAACGGGGATGCTCCCTATATCTCTCTTTTTTCTCCCTCCGCGCCTCTGCGCCTCTGCGTGAAAAAATCCATTCATTTAGTAATATTTAATAATAAAAATGGAAAAACAACAAGATTTTATCTACACAGACTGGATATTAATAGAAAACCAGTTTAATCCTGAAAAATTACACGCTAGAGAAACAATTTTCACCATTGGTAACGGTTATTTAGGAACAAGAGGCAGCTTTGAAGAAAGCTATCCCCGTGCATTACCTGCTACATTCATTCACGGTGTTTATGACGATGTTCCCGTAGTTTATACCGAACTGGCTAACTGTCCAGACTGGCTACCATTGATAGTGATGATTGATGGCGATCGCTTTCGTCTCGATCAAGGTACAATATTGCAGTACAACCGTGAACTCGACCTGCGTCAAGGCGTTCTTAGCCGTTCTCTGCGTTGGCGCAGTCCCACAGGAAAAACCATAGATATCAGCTTTGAACGCTTTGCCAGTTTAGCGGATCATCATGTATTAGGACAACGCTGCCAGTTAACCACAGTAGATTTTCATGGATTAATTGAAATACAATCCAGTATCAATGGCTACCCAGAAAATAAAGGTTTTAATCACTGGGAAGGACTAGATCAAGGGAAATTTGACCAAGGTTTCTGGTTACACAGTCGCACCCGCTATTCTCGTATTGATATCGGCATGGCTGCAAAAATGACCATTTCAGGCGTGGAAGCGGCTATGCAAATCAATACCGCACCAGGTTATCCTAGCATCAGCGCCACTTTTTTCTCTGAACCACAGCAAACCGTAACCATAGAAAAAATTGTTACTGTTTTTACCTCTCGTGACGTTGATCAACCAGTATCAGCCGCCCAGTCAAAACTCGCCCAGTTACCTGATTATATAACTCTTCGTGATGCGAATGAACAAGCTTGGGCTGAGGTTTGGCAACAAAGCGACATTCTGATTGAAGGTGATAGCAAAGCCGCTTTTGCTGTGCGTTATAATTTATTTCAATTGCTCATTGCTGCTCCTCGTAATGATGAAAGAGTGAGTATTCCCGCAAAAACCCTCTCTGGGTTTGGTTATCACGGTCATATTTTTTGGGATACGGAAATTTTTATCTTGCCATTTTTTACCTTTACTCAACCAGCACTAGCTCGGAATTTACTGACTTACCGCTATCATACTCTAGATGGGGCGCGACGGAAAGCGATACATTATGGATATCAAGGGGCAATGTATGCCTGGGAAAGTGCGGTGACTGGGGATGAAGTAACACCACGCTGGGCGCTACCGAGTGATTATTATGCTGAAGATGTGCGTATTTGGTGTCGTGACAGGGAAATTCATATTAGCTCAGTTATTCCCTATGCTGTATGGTACTATTGGCAAGTCACTGGGGACGATGAATGGCTGAGAGATTATGGTGCAGAGATAATTCTAGATACCGCAATTTTCTGGTCAAGTCGCGTTGAATTTAATCCTCACACTCAACGTTATGAAATACGTAGCGTTATAGGTGCGGATGAATACCATGAGTTAGTACATAACAATAGTTTTACTAACCGGATAGTCCAGTGGCATCTGGAAAAATCTTGTATAGTTGATAACTTATTACGTCGTAATTTCCCAGAACACGCTGAGGAACTAGAGAAGAAATTGCACCTGACTGACGAAATCAGAAACCATTGGCAAGAAATCATTAATAAAATCTGGATTCCCTACGACCCAGAAACTGGATTAGTTGAGCAATGTGAGGGATTTTTCCAGTTAGATGATATTAACTTAGCAGACTACGAACCGCGTCAAAAGTCAATGCAAGCGATTTTAGGTATTGAAGGTGCAAATAAACACCAAGTTCTGAAACAACCTGATGTTTTAATGCTACTTTATCTCATGCGGGAATCTAGTGAATTTCCTTACAGTAGAAAAAATTTAGAAGTAAATTGGAATTATTACGCACCCCGCACGGATATTACTTATGGTTCTTCCCTTGGTCCAGCTATTCACGCGATATTAGCCGCAGATTTAGGGAAAACCCAAAAAGCTTATGAACGCTTTATACAAGCGGCAATGGTGGATTTAGAAGATATCCGGGGGAATGCTCATGAAGGTATTCACGGTGCTAGTGCTGGAGGTGTTTGGCAAGCTGTGGTTTTCGGTTTTGGAGGTATTAAATTTACCGATAATCAGCCAGTAGCCCATCCCCATTTACCTCCTGGTTGGACACGCTTAAAGTTTAAATTATACTGGCGTGGCAAATGGCATAATTTTGATTTACTCCGGGAAAAAGGGACTGGGAAAAAATCTGCTACTAATATTCAAGGTGTGATTTTTGATTTAGATGGTGTGTTAACGGATACTGCTGAATATCACTATCAAGCTTGGCAAAGGTTAGCAAATGAGGAAGGTATACCTTTTAGCCGTCAAGCTAATGAGGCGTTACGGGGAATTTCTCGCCGTGCTTCCCTGATGTTGATTATTGGCGATCGCCGATATTCTGATACACAGATCCAGGAGATGATGGAGCGTAAAAATGATTACTATGGGGAATTGATTGAAAATATTACTCCTGATGATTTGTTACCAGGTGCGGTTTCTTTGTTGGATGATTTGCGTCAAGCGGGGTTAAAAATTGCCCTTGGTTCAGCGAGTAAAAATGCTCGTCTGGTTGTGGAAAAGTTGGGAATTAGTGATAAACTGGATGCGATCGCTGATGGTTATAGTGTAAATAAACCCAAACCCGCACCAGATTTATTTTTATTTGCAGCCCAGCAGTTAGGAATGCCACCTCAGCAATGTGCAGTGTTTGAAGATGCAGCAGCAGGTATAGATGCAGCTTTAGCCGCAGGTATGTGGGCGGTGGGTATGGGACCACCGGAAAGGGTGGGAAATGCTCACATTGTTTTACCCAGTTTAGCAGGGATGACTTGGGAAAAATTGCAAGAGAAATTTAGGGATATTGCTTTACAGCCCACATTCCCCACCCTAACCTAAATTTTTGACTTTTGACTTTCTTTCTCCACCATCTAAAGCACGAGAAAGTATCAATGCCAAACTTCGATACTTTCTGCTATATAAAACCTAGACAAAGCTAGACTTTACTTTCTACTTCAACAGGAGCATGGGAGCAGTTATCCCTCCGTAGACTTTCACGCCTTAGCCAGACGCGATAACATGATTGCTGCATTTAGATCCCTATCTATTTCCAAACCACAGTTCTCGCAGCGATAAATAGCTCTCAGTGGTTTTGGTTCGCTGGATTTCTTTATAAAAAACAAAACTCTATAAAGTTTTAAAACCTTATAGAGTCACGTTTTCAATTTGGTGGCGGGAAGTGGATTTGAACCACTGACCTTCGGGTTATGAGCCCGACGAGCTACCAGGCTGCTCTATCCCGCGTCGCTTTCGTCTCTTGACTTTTTTAATATAACTCATAGTCAAGAGTTTGTCAACTACAAAAGCGATAATTCTCCAATTACCTCTAAACGCTTGTATTTCCCCAAGTTCATGAATTTCTCTGCCAGGCTTTGGGCAACGCTGGGACTAATCCAACCCATTTGTTGAAGTACATGAATAGCTACGGCATATTTTGCCCGTTTAGCTCCATCCATAACTTTAATAGCCAATCCCATCCCTTCACCAAGTCGGCCAATGCACTGTACTCCTTCCGCACCTGATTTACTGACCAGTTCACCCGGAGTTAAGCGCATCAATTCTGTGTCAAATTCACCTTCTCCAGCCACCATAGTCGGATGGTGATTCATGGCGCGGACAATGCGTTCCATATCTAAGTTATTGCTGGAGGCGAGTACAGCATATAAAGAAGCCATGTGACCGAGTTGCATGAGATATGTGGGAGCGCCGCAGTCGTCATGAACACCGATAAATTCGGCTGCTGGCATTCTCAATAATTCTGCTACCTTGGAGAGAATTAACTGCTGAACTGGGTGTTTACGATCCAAGTAGTTATTTAAAGGCCAATGGCGTTGCTGACAAACTGCTAACATTCCGGCGTGTTTACCAGAGCAATTGTATTCTAGGGTGCTGCGTTTACCTTCAGGAACTGGACATTGCAAGGCGCTGGGGTCAAGGTCAGCCCGCCAGAGGATGTTAAATACTTGTCGTACCTGTTCCATGCTGCCTTTGTGGGAACTGGTAATGATGGCTAAGTCACGATCGCTCAAATCATAACGTTCCAGTGTGCCTGTACTGGTGACAGCTAATGCCTGAAATGGTTTGAGGGCTGAACGGACAAAGGCAGCGGTTTCGGCGTTGCCAGCAACAGATAGAACTCGTCCCCGTTCGTCGCTGACTACAGCCTGGACTATATGCCTAGATTCGATAATACCTTCCCGCAGTAACCGGACTTCCAGTGCTGTGGCTTGTGTTCGTTTTCCCATTGTCAAAACAAATGCCAAACTATAGTACCAATAAGATACATGAAAGCCAAGGCGGCAAAGGTAATTTGCAAGCGTTGGAGAATAGGTTTAATTTCGTAGGAGACAATGAGGCGATCGCGGACAATGACCTCCTGGGGTTTTGTCCAGGTTTGGCCGTCATACCAGCCTGATTCTTCATAGAAGACTGTGGAACTATAAAGGCGATCGCGCACATAGAACCAACCCAAATACAACCGCACCAATATCAGCACTACCCCCACACTGGCAGCGGCAGATCCACAGAGAATAAAATGAACTATATGCTTTTGTGGAGGAAAGCTGGCTGCGGCTACTGGACCTGCAACCAGCCACGACCAACTCCAAATCCAAAAAATCCTGGTGAGATAATTACGCCAGCTTAAGGTAGTATCCCGAAATAGCCAGGAATTTTTTAATTCTTCGTACTCATTGAGTGGTTGCTGTTCTGTGGGAACTGGGCAGTTAGAAACCGATGATCTCATCATCTTGGTTTATCCTCAACCTGATCAGAGTTTGGCAGTGAAATGCGTTCGGCATGAATCCAGAATGCTTCTAAATTATAAAACTCTCGTTCCTTGGGCATCATAATGTGAACAATCACATCTCCATAGTCTTGTAGCACCCAACTCCCCTCAGCTTTTCCTTCTGACCTTAACGGACGACGTTGCAGGTCTGTTTCTACTTTCTCTTCTATTGCTGCGGCGATCGCTCTCACTTGTACCCTAGAGTAGCCTGTCATGATCACAAAGTAATCAGACAGGTAGGAGACATCTGCTACTTTCAGCAATAAAATCTCACCTGCTTTGCGTTCTGATCCAGCTTCAGCTATGGTTACAGCTAATTTTTCACTCAGATTATCAGTTTCCGCCATTGAGGTGTTCACTGTTGTTTTGGTCAGTGGAACAGATTCTAATGGTAAATTTCTTGGGAAATAATCAGTCATTCAACCTCAGTTGCTTGTTTCCTTTTTTTGTTACAAATTGTCTGATGTGGTTACAAACAACTTGCAATTGTGTGAATAGGTTTTTTTGAATACTAACAAAAAAATCGGTGTTTAGGGGTATAACCCAGGCGAGAAAAAAGGAATCCTTCTTGAGATTAACTGCTATTTATGCAGTTAGCTGACTGCTGATTGCTAATTGTTTACTGCTGTTTTTACCGATGCAGAGCTACTATTTCCATTATTTGCTATCAAAGACTCCTAGAAGTCCTGATTCCTAACGAATAAATATGTAAACACACAAAAAATTTACCCAGAGCCGATCTAATGAGCTTGGGTAAATTTTAAAATGTAATTTTTACGAATTGTGGAAACTGCTGAATTTTAAACAGCACCGCTGTTTTTGTTAAACAAAATGATTATAGTTTTAAGCATCAGCTTTAAGTCATAAATTAAACTCCAATTTTGTTGATACTGCAAATCAAGACGAATAACATCCTCAAAACTGCGTACTGTCGAGCGGCCATTGACTTGCCATTCACCGGTCATCCCTGGTTTGACATCTAAGCGTTGCCACTCTGGTACTTCATATCGTTCTACTTCATCGGGGGTAGGTGGCCTAGTACCAACTAAACTCATTTCGCCTTTGAGGACATTCCAAAATTGGGGTAGTTCATCCAGGCTGGTGCGCCGTAAAAAGCGTCCTACCTGGGTAATTCTAGGATCGTTATCATTTTTAAAGAAAGCACCTTGGACTTGGTTTTGAACTTGAGATTTCTTGGCTTCCGCATCGACACACATAGAGCGGAATTTCCAAATAGCAAAACGCTTACCCATCCACCCACAGCGGGTTTGTTTAAAGAAAATCGGACCAGGATCGTTGATTTGAATAGCGATCGCAATAGGAATGAATAAAAATGCTGTAATTATTAAACCCACCAATGATCCCACTATGTCAATCAATCTTTTCATCCAAGAGGCCACAGAAGGATGTGTTTGAGGTAGGGGATCTGCTTTGCGAGAGTTAGTGATCCGATTATTTTCTTTAATATGATTAGGTTCTATGGGACTAACGCTGTGAGGAGACTCAATAGAAAATACCTGATCTAATCCTGTGAGGTCGAGAACTGCCATCACTTGAGGGGTAACATTACGAAGTCTGAATCCGATCCCTTGTTCTTGGGCATATTTAAAATTACTCACCAAAGACCCCAAACCACTACTATCCATAAAGATCGTATTTTGGAAGTCAATGATCAAGTGTTGGGGATGGGTATCAGCTTGGATGAGGCTTTGGCAGGTTTGCTTAAAGCGTACAGCCTCAATTACACTTAATCGCATTGAAGCTTGTACTATTGCTGTATCGTTCAGGTAAGTAACTGGGAAATTTGCCTCTGTGGGTTGGCTACTCATGAAGCTATGCAATTTGGTTGCCATTGGGATCTAATCTGCCAAACATTATTTTTTCCTGGAAAACTACTTAACCTAATTTTGAAAAAAATAAGATTAAGGATAGGTGAGTAGTTTTTCGCGCAGAGATTTGGAGATTGCCGAACACGGTTCACAATGGAAAAAGAAGCTAGAAACCTACTGGTTTCATACCCAATCGGTGTCAGCGACTGTGCTAGACCACAGACGAACGCGTTCCTCTCTATCATCTCATGATTGCTACAACTACAGTTAAACCTACAGCACGCCTGGTTGAAGTTTTCTCCGCTATTCAAGGAGAAGGTCTCAACGTCGGGACTCGTCAAATTTTTATTCGCTTTGCAATATGTGACTTGCGTTGTCACTTTTGCGATAGCGCCAATACATGGATTGCACCCTCTGTATGTCAGATAGAGCGTTCACCAGGATTGCGAGATTTTGAAATCCACTCTAATCCTATTCCTCTGGCCACGTTGATCAAATGGATGGAAAGGCAAAATTTACCTTTTCTACACGATAGCATCAGCTTAACTGGAGGTGAACCGCTTCTTCATGCTCCATTTTTGGCGCAATTTTTGCCGGAAGTGCGATCGCTGACCAATTTGCCCATATATCTGGAAACTGGGGGACATCGCCCTGAGCAACTGGACATGATTCTCCCGTACCTTGACTCTGTAGGCATGGATTTAAAATTGCCTAGTGTGAGTGGCGAAAGTCATTGGACAGAACATGAAAAATTTCTCCAAATATGCTTTGATGCAAATTTAGAGATTTTTGTCAAGATAATTGTCTCTCAAAGGACTGATCCTGGCGAATTGGAACGAGCAGCTTTATTAGTTAATGGTATATGTCAGGATATTCCTATATTTCTGCAACCTGTGACACCTTTAGCAGAATCTCAAAAATTCAGTCAGGTAGCTGTAGAAGCCCCTAAACCAAACCAAGTTTTAGAATGGCAAGCTTTGATGAAGCGATTTGTGAAACAAGTGCGGGTGATCCCCCAGACCCATAAGATGTTGAAGCAGATGTAGGGGACTGGAGACTGGGGATAAAATTTTGGATTTTGGATTTTGGATTTTGGATTGTTTTTGTCAACTCCAATCTAAAATCTAAAATCTAAAATTATTCTGCCTCCTGCCCCCTGCTTCCTACAGTTCACCTTCATCCATAGTTCGAGATTTATTTTTGGCTTTGTTGGCGCTGCGTTTGAGGGCGGAAAGTCTGGCTTCATAACGGGAACGCTGACGTTTACCGGGGGTGGTGTCAATTAAGGTTTTTAAGGCACTGCCTAAACTCTTGTAGGCGTTGGGGAGACTATAACCAAAACGAGTTGCTAAGGCGATCGCTTTTTCGTCAGCATCAATTAATTCTTTGATTTGCTTTTCCCCATTATTCTTTTGATAGAGTCGCCAACCGGAAACACCACAAAGCGCCAATGCTAACACCAGCAGTAAGCCATCCTGTACCCATAATTCACCTACAGCACCACCTAAACCAATAGCCAGTGCGGCCATTTCCCAACCATCTTTAGGAATGGTGTCATTTTGGATACGAGCAACTTCATGCCAAAACAGGAGATTACGCTGATCCATTGCTAAAGCATCCCATTTCACCAAGTCGATTTGTATTTCTACTTGGTCTTTACCAATTTCTTCGCAACGGATCAGGGGTGGACTTACTTCGGTTGTTCCTTCAACTGTCACCCAGCTTTGTAATTCTGGTGGTAGTAAGCTTTTCAACCGTCGGAGTTCACTCATTTCCGCTTTGGCTGAGGAGGTTGTATAGGATGTCATAAAATCCAGCCCTAAAAAATTTCTGTATATTAGTTAGGTTATCACTTCAGAGTTTGACACTCTGCTATATAAAACCTAGACAAAGCTAGACTTTACTTTCTACTTCAACGGGAGCATGGGAGCGGTTATCCCTCCGTAGACTTGCACGCTGTAGCCCAACGCGATCTTTCTGGTGTGAAAGGAGGCAGGAGTTGAAAGGCAGTTTTGAAAGAGGCCGATTATAGGGGATTTTCAACCCACCTCCAATCATAGACCGCCAAATCACCAGATTATGGCGGGGGACTTAAACCCAAATGGGCGAGTCAAAAAGGCTTTATTCTTAATTCAAAATTCTCCATCCTCCTGCCCCCTGCCTTTTGCCTCGCCCGAAGGGCAGTTAAGATTTTCAAAAAGACTACCACTATCATTGCTTGGTTTTCGCGTCGGCAATAGTCTTAATTCAATACTGGATATCCCAGGATTATATATCAAGATAGTTGATTTTTTAACTCAAGAGAAATTGATTTTTGTCTACATAAGTATAGCTTTGTCTAGAAAATCGCCAGCTTAGGACTAGCTCACCTTCAAGGCGAAGCCTGTGATAGCTATTTCAGCAATGATCCGCTTCACTCATTGGGGAAACTTCCCCGCCTTTTCCTGGCTTCCATTGCTTTTTCTAATAGATCCAGTAGTCCTGGGGCTTCTTCCTGAATACTGAGTAACAGTCTTTCCCCTAGTTCTATATTACCTGGATCTTCACCTGTTACCATCACTTGTTTGAGTCGCGGTAAGGCGATGCTATCAACAACTTGAATTAATCCGCTTAGGCAACGGTGAAATTGTCTTTCGGTGAGTATGGAGTCTTCTAGGGGAAATTCTATAATGGCACGGATTTCGCCATCGGAGGGATCATATTCCCATTGCAGCATTTTGGTTTCCCAAGAAATGGCCAGCATTGTCTGGAGAATAGAAGCTTTATAAGGATGTTCTTTGACTCCTGCTAGAACTTGAGGGGCAAAAACTCGGAAAAATTTTCCGTCTTCATCCAATTGCACGACTATGAGAAAATCGTCTAGATGATCAGCTTCTACACCTGTGATAATTCTGTCTTCTGCTTCATCAAAGCGGTATTCCCAGCCAAGGTTATCTAAGTAATTGGCTATTTGTTTCAGATTAGCTCCCATAAAAGCCTCATAAGGAACGGTGGAGCGACTGTCACCACACCTAGTTTAACCTGCTATGGGCATTGAATTTACTGTATTCTATTCTTTGGGAAATAAAACCCAATACATTCTTAATTATGGCAGGAGTCAGGAGTCAAGAGATTCAGGAGATCCAGGAGTCAGAAGTAAAACTTTCTTTCTGTCTAGGGTTTAATTTAAATTTTGTACCTCATTGATATGCAATCTACTGTAAACAAATTTATTTACTTTAATTTATGATTATACGAAAATATGCGTTTTTGCTGGCGATCGCTCCTTTCATTTTTACTGTTGCTGGTTGTGAAGGTGATTCAAGTACAACGGAAAATACAGCCAATAACACTGTACAACCTGTAACTCGCAATATTGCTGGTAAAGTTAAAACCAATGGCCAGCTAATTTGTGGTGTTAGTGGTGAGTTACCGGGTTTTAGTTTTGTGGGAACTGAGGGTCAATATAATGGGATTGATGTGGATATTTGTCGCGCTGTAGCTGCGGCTTTGTTTGACAATCCTGATACTGTAGAATATCGTAATTTAAATGCTAAAGAAAGATTTACAGCTTTGCAAACTGGTGAAGTAGATTTATTAAGCCGCAATACTAGCTGGACTTTAAGCCGTGACACTTCAGTGGGTTTAAATTTTGCACCGGTGGTTTTTTACGATGGTCAAGGTATTATGGTTCGCAAAAATAGCGGTATCAAGTCTTTAGCAGATTTAAAAGATAAAGCAATTTGCGCTCAAACTGGTACAACTACCGAACAAAATTTAGCGGATCAAATGCGAAAACGAAGCATTAGTTATAAACCCGTTGTTTTTGAAGATATTAATATTACTTTTGCGACTTATGCAGAAGGGCGTTGTGATGGAGTGACTGCGGATCGTTCAGCTTTGGTTTCTCGACGCACGACTTTACCCAAACCTGATGATAATATCATTCTCGATGAATTACTTTCTTCAGAACCTTTAGCACCAGCAGTTGCTCAAGGTGATCCCCAATGGAATAATATAGTCAAATGGGTAGTTTATAGTTTAATGAAAGCCGAAGAATTAGGAATCAATTCTCAAAATATAGGACAATTTGCTAATAGCAATGATCCAGAAATTAAGCGTTTTTTAGGAACAGAAGGAAATTTAGGTGAAGGAATTGGTTTAAGTAATGATTTTGCAGCCAGAATAGTTAAGCACGTTGGTAACTATGGCGAAATTTATGATCGCAACTTAGGAACAAAAACCAAACTCAATCTTCCCCGTGGTCAAAATCAACTTTACACCAAAGGCGGTTTACTCTATTCTCCTCCATTTAGGTGATTGGTGATTGGTGATTGGTGATTGGTGATTGGGGACTGGGGACTGGGTACTGGGTAGAATCAATTAATAACTAATGACTAATAACTAATGACGAATGACAAACCCCCAATATGGCGTGATGCTCGTTTTTGGCAAGTTGCGACGCAAGTTATAGCTGTAATTTTAGCAATAGCTATAGTTACTATTCTAGTGCTGAATGTCAACCGGAATTTACAGCAGTTAGGGATTCAATTTGGTTTTGATTTTCTCCAGCAACAAGCGTCTTTTGATATTGGTGAAACTCCTATTAACTATAATCCTACTGATACCTATCTGCGTGCTTTATGGGTTGGGTTAATTAATTCCTTGCGTGTAGCAATTTTGGGAATTATCTTCACAACAATTGTGGGAATAACTGCGGGAATTGCGCGTTTATCTGATAATTGGTTAGTGAGAAATATCAGTTTAGTTTATGTGGAGATTTTTAGAAACACACCCTTATTATTACAGTTGTTATTTTGGTATTTTGCAGTTTTTCTGAGTTTACCAAATTTAGAAAATAAAATTTCTGTTTTTGGTTTCATTAATCTTAGTCAAAACGGTTTAGAAGTTCTGGGTTTTAACTTAACTCCAGAATTTTTGACTTTGCTATTAGGGTTAACTTTTTACACAGGTGCGTTTATTGCCGAAATTGTCAGAGGTGGGATAAAATCAGTAGCTAAGGGACAATGGGAAGCGGGTTTATCTTTGGGGTTAAAATCAACTTTTTTAATGCGGTTGGTGATTTTTCCCCAAGCTTTGCGGGTAATTATTCCCCCACTTACCAGTCAGTATTTGAATTTAACTAAAAATTCTAGTTTGGCGATCGCTATTGGTTATCCAGATATTTATTTTGTTGCTTCTACCACATTTAACCAAACAGGAAAAGCAGTAGAAGTAATGATTTTAATCATGCTTACCTATCTCACTCTTAGTTTAATTATTTCCTTGATGATGAATTTAATCAATCTTAAATTTCAGATCAAAGAAAGATAGTTATCAATTGATAATTGACAATTGACAATTGACAATTGACAATTGACAATTGTTATCTCGTTCCCAGTCTGAGACGGGGAATGCTATCACATAGTCTCTGACTATGGTTTAATAGAAGCCAGAGTCTTCTATAATTAATTCCCATACAGAGTATGGAAAAGAGAACAACAATAAATAAACAATAACCCATGAATAAATTAACTTGGTTAAAGAAAAATCTATTTAATAACTGGTATAATACAGTATTAACTATTCTTTGTTTAATCTTTCTCTTTTGGATAATTAAAGGAATAGTAGTTTGGGTATTTACTCAAGCACAATGGCAAGTTATTCAAGCAAATTTACATTTATTTTTAGTGGGGAGATTTCCCAAAACCTTATATTGGCGTTTGTGGATAGTTTTAGGAATCATTACAACTTTAAGTGTGATTACTTGGAGTTTATTTACCAAAAAACAAAATGTCATCAAAAACCGATTTTCTAAATTTATCACACCTTGGCTTGCACCAGCATGGTTATTATCTTTTGCTATTAATATCTGGTTAATTGGAGGAGGTTTTGGTTTAAAATCTGTTTCCACAAATCTGTGGAATGGTTTATTATTAACTTTATTAATGGCAATAGTTAGTATTGTACTTTCCTTTCCCATTGGAGTATTATTAGCATTAGGAAGAACCAGTAATTTATTGATAATTCGCTGGTTTTCTATTCTCTATATTGAAATCGTTAGGGGACTACCATTAATAGGAATTTTGTTTATTGCCCAAGTTATGTTACCTTTATTTTTACCAAATGATTTACGTTTAGATCGCTTAATTAGAGGAATTGCTGGACTGGTGCTATTTAGTGCTGCTTATATGGCTGAAAATGTACGCGGTGGTTTACAATCAATTCCCAGGGGACAATTTGAAGCCGGAAAAGCACTAGGATTAAATTCAGTTTTAGTGTTAATATTAATTATATTGCCCCAAGCTTTACGCGCTGTAATTCCGGCAATTGTGGGACAGTTTATAGGTTTATTTAAAGATACTTCATTGTTATCTTTGGTGGGATTGGTGGAATTAACAGGAATTGCTCGTTCAATTTTAGCACAACCGCGATTTTTAGGGAGATATGCAGAAGTTTATATATTTATTGGGGCAATTTATTGGGTATTTTGTTATTCAATGTCTTTAGCTTCTCGCAGGTTAGAAAAGCAAGGTGACAGGTGACAGGTGACAGGTGACAGTTGATAGGTGACAGTATTAAAAGCTTTTAATTGTATAAGTTATCGTTTTACTAAATGTTATAATTCCCTTGTCTACAGCTATAAAAAATTATTCAATTGAGGTCAAATAAATGAAAGCACAAGAAATAATAAAAGAACCAATTATTATCGCTGAAGATGTTCACAAGTGGTATGGTAAATTTCACGTTCTCAAAGGAGTGAGTTTAACAGTCAACAGGGGTGAGGTTGTTGTTTTAATGGGTCCTTCCGGTTCGGGAAAATCAACTTTTATCAGAACATTTAACGCTTTGGAAGAATATCAACAGGGAAAAATTACTATTGATGGAATTACTTTAAGTAGTGATTTAAAAAATATTGAAGCTATCCGCAAAGAAGCGGGTATGGTATTTCAACAGTTTAATTTGTTTCCCCATTTAACAGTTTTAGAAAATATCACTTTAGCGCCGATTTGGGTACGTAAATTACCAAAACAAAAAGCGGAAGAATTAGCAATGCAACTGTTAGAAAGAGTGGGAATTTTAGCCCAAGCAAATAAATATCCAGGACAGTTATCGGGGGGACAACAACAACGGGTTGCTATTGCACGTGCGTTAGCGATGCAACCGAAAATTATGTTGTTTGATGAACCGACTTCTGCGTTAGATCCGGAAATGGTAAGAGAGGTTTTAGATGTAATGCGAAACCTTGCTAGTGAGGGGATGACAATGGTGGTTGTAACTCATGAAGTTGGTTTTGCGCGAGAAGTTGCTGATAGGGTTGTGTTTTTGGATGGTGGTTTTTTAGTTGAGGAAGCAACTCCTGATGTGTTTTTTACTGAACCCAAGGAAGAAAGAACAAGGAAGTTTTTATCACAAATTCTTTAGGTAGGGTTGGCTGAAAACTTTTTCGTATTGCATAAAACACTTGTAGATCCCCCTAAATCCCCCTTAAAAAGGGGGACTTTGATTAATTTTTACCCCTGAAAAAGGGAGACTTTGATTAATTTTTACCCATTAAAAAGGGGGACTTTGATTAATTTTTACCCATTATTAAGGTGGGTAAGGGGGGATCTGGATAAAACCTGATACTTCTCAGACATCCTCTAATTAAAAAATGAAATTTACCTGTAAATCCCAATTTTCTCCTTGACGAATTATCTCTATTTCTCGGATAAATTCTCTTAAATAAAATCGTCTTTCTACTTCTGATAAATCTAACCAAAATTGGGGAATAGAAACTGCTTCAGCAACAGCACGCAAATTGACAGGAGGGAGAATAGCTAATTGAGATTGAAGTTGAGAAATTTCTGTGCGAAGTTTATAAGCTCTGATTTTAGCTGTTTCTGTATCTAAAACTCCAGTTTCTATCAACTTGGGTAACTGTTCCAGGATTTGTTGTTGATGTGCAATTTTATGATTTAAACTATTTTTAATAGTATCTAATTGGGGAAAATTCATTCCTGCAACTGCTAAAGGTAAATCTCGACAAACAATTTCAATTGTTTTTTCCAAAACATCTGGATAAGGAATAGCACGACATTTAGGATTTTGAGGACATTTGGTATTGCGTAAATATAAATACTCTTGATTTTGATAACGCTGGGTAACACGAGTGACTATCATTCTAGACTGACATTGACTGCAAATAACCAACCCCGCTAAAGAATGGGGCGCACTAGCGGTACGAGATGGTAAACGACTATTGCGGCGTAAAAGTCTGTCAACTTGCGCTGCTTCTTCTCTGGAAATGATACCTACGTGAGTATCAGAAATAATTTCTCCATTTTGATAAGCGGTATCACCACGATAAACGGGGTTTGTTAACCAACGTCTGCCGGTAGTGACAGAGATTTTTTTAGCGTATTTTTTGGCGAGATAACGAACAGCACCGCGTAGAGAACCATAAAGTAAAAAGTTGTCAAAAAAATCTTTGACTATGGGCGATGTACTGCGATCAATAATATATTTGTCTTTACTTCTACGGTAGCCATAGGGAACTTTACCTGGTGGTGGTAAGGCTTCGAGACGATTTTTAGCGTGTCCTTGACGGATACGGCGACTACGTTGTTGACGCTGAATTTCTTGGAGTAAGTTGAAAAGATCAATACGGAATTTAGCATCTGCGGATGTATATTGTTGTTCAGTAGCAATGACTATTACGCCCATAGCTTCTAATTGGTTGAGGCGATCGCTCACTTGTGTTAATGTATCTCCTAATTCTTCTAAACGTCGAATCAACAGATAATTTGCAGGTTCTGTTTCACAGTCACTTATTAATTGTTGTAGTTGCGATCGCTCTCCCAAATCTTGATATATGTGATCTACTTCCCAACCCCAACTAGCTTCATCGGGAGTAGTTTCCAATAGTGGGTGAGTATAGCTATAAGCAATAATTTTCATTAGTGTTCATTTATATCAGTTATTAGTTATCAACAGTCAGGAGTCAGGAGTCAGGAGAAAGATAAATATTTCCTGTTTCCCCAATCACCAATCACCAAATAAGATTCATCTATGATTGCAGATTTAATCTTATAGACAATATCAAAATTATTTATTTCATGCCCTTTTAGTGTAATTAAATAAACCAACACCTACGGATTTGATAGAACAAAACTAATCATAATCATCAGTCTCAAGATATATATTAGGAACTTTTCAACTGATTTACGGAAAATTATAAATTTTTACTTATATGTCCAATCTAATATTTATTTAAGATTTGGCTTTCCAGGTAGTTGCATTCCTTAAAAAAACCTGTAAACTAATTCTCAATGGTTGGAATTGAGTCATCCGTTTCAACCAAAGACCGAAAGTAATCAAACTTTGTTCCCATAGTTGAGTTAGCCATTTTCCGTCCGAAAATGACTACTTGACCTAACTGTATATATTTGACGATAGCCGCAAGATGTAAATTTTATCTTGCCCGAATTTTCATGTCTAAAAAATAAATTTGCAAAACCAGGAGATGTATTTTATGTCTGACTTTTTGAATCAAATTTCTCGCCGTAAATTTATCGTTACTGCTGGAGCTTCCGCAGGTGCAGTTTTCCTGAAAGGCTGTCTAGGCAACCCTCCCGAAGCAGGTAACACAGGCGGTACGAATACAACTAATACTGCTCAACCAGTAGCTAATATTAGTGCGGAACAACAACCAGAAACTACAAAAGTTAAACTTGGTTATATTCCCATTGTAGAATCTGCACCATTAATTATTGCCAAAGAAAAAGGCTTCTTTGCTAAATATGGTATGACCGATGTAGAGGTTTCTAAACAAGCTTCTTGGGGTTCGGCCAGAGATAACATAGAAATTGGTTCTGCTGGTGGTGGGATTGATGGTGGACAATGGCAAATGCCCATGCCACATTTAATTACCGAAGGTAAAATTACTAAAGGTAATAAACCTATTCCCATGTATGTTTTATGTCAATTAATCACACATGGTAATGGTATTGCCATTGCTAACAAACACGCAGGTAAAGGTGTAACTTTGCAACTTGCAGGAGCTAAATCTTTATTTGCTCAATTAAAATCATCCCCTACACCATTTACCGCAGCGCAAACATTTCCTGGAGTTAACCAAGATTTTTGGATTCGTTATTGGTTAGCTGCTGGTGGTATTAACCCAGATACAGATATTAAATTATTAACAGTTCCCGCAGCGCAAACTGTAGCCAACATGAAAACAGGAACAATGGATGCTTTCAGTACCGGAGATCCTTGGCCTTATAGAATTGTTAAAGACAAAATTGGTTTCATGGCTGCATTAACCGCAGAAATTTGGAAAGATCACCCCGAAGAATATTTTGCCATGCGTGCAGACTGGGTTGATCAACATCCAAAAGCAACAAAAGCCTTATTAAAAGGCATCATGGAAGCACAACAATGGTTAGATAATTTTGATAACCGGAAAGAAGCAGCGGATATCTTATCAGGAAGAAATTATTTCAACTTACCTGTAGAGATTTTAATTGACCCATTCATGGGTACTTATAACATGGGAGATGGTCGTAAGATTGATGATAAAACTATGGCTGCTTTGTACTGGAAAGATGGTAAAGGTAGTGTTTCTTATCCCTACAAGAGTCATGATTTATGGTTTATCACTGAAAGCGTGAGATGGGGCTTTTTACCAAAAGATTACATTGCTAATAAAGGGGCAAAAGCTAAAGCTTTAATTGATAAAGTTAACCGGGAAGATATTTGGAAAGAAGCAGCAAAAGAAGCTGGTTTTACTGCGGATATTCCTACCACTACCTCTCGTGGTGTAGAAACATTCTTTGATGGTGTAAAATTCGATCCTGAAGATCCAGAAGCATACATCAAGAGTTTGACAATTAAGAAAGTTAGTGCTTAGTTATTTATCATTAATCATCAGCCAATTTTAGGAGATAACATCCCATGACAATAGCCCAAAAACGCCCTGCAAGTTCCAAGCTGGATAACAATTTTATATCCAATTTACAAAAGCAATTTCCTGAACTGATACCACCAGCGATCGCCCTTGCTGTATTTCTTGGAGCTTGGCAATTATTCGCCTGGACTCCCGGTGCAACTTTACCCGGACCTATTCAAGTTATTCAAGATACTTGGATTTTGATCATTTACCCTTTTTATGACAAAGGTGGTATTGATAAAGGACTATTCTGGCAAATTTTAGCTAGTTTGCAACGGGTAGCTATCAGTTACACTTTAGCTGCTGTTGTGGGTATTGCTTTAGGGGTGTTAATTGGTATTAACAAAACCATGTCTAAGGCTTTAGATCCCCTGTTCCAACTATTAAGAACAGTACCGCCTTTAGCTTGGGTTCCTATTTCTTTGGCGGCTTTAAGACAAAATGAACCAGCCGCATTATTCGTAATTTTCATCACTTCAATTTGGCCAATTTTGATTAACACAGCAGTAGGTGTGAAAGAAATTCCCAATGATTACAATAACGTTGCTAAAGTTCTGCAACTTTCTCAAAAAGAATACTTTATTAACATCTTAATTCCTGCGGCTTTACCTTACATTTTCACAGGTTTAAGAATTGCCATCGGTTTGGCTTGGTTAGCAATTATTGCGGCAGAAATCGTCATGTCCGGTATTGTTGGTATCGGGTTCTTTATCTGGGACGCTTATCAAAATAACAACGTCAGTGAAGTTATTTTGGCGCTAGTTTATATCGGTGTTGTCGGTTTATTGCTTGATAAATTCATGGCATGGTTACAAAACCGCATTTTACCAGAACAAAAATAATTTTTAGCTATCAGCAGTCAGCTATAAGCAGTCAGCGTTCAGCAAATAAATTAGGTAATTGTTAATTATCTATTACCAATTACCAATTACCAATTACCAATTACCAATTACCCATTACCCATTACCAAAACTATGTCAGTATTTGTTGCTGTAGATCAAATTGATAAGGTCTTTGAATTAACCGGCGGCGGTCAATATATCGCTCTTAAAGGCATTAATTTAGAAATTAAAAAGGGTGAATTTATTTCATTAATCGGTCACTCTGGTTGTGGAAAATCAACCCTTTTAAATATGATTGCTGGTTTAGATTTGCCCACAGAAGGTTTAGTAACTCTGGAAGGTCAAAGAATTAAAAAACCTGGTCCAGATAGAATGGTGGTATTTCAAAACTATTCTCTCTTACCTTGGCGCACAGTCAGAGAAAATATTGCTTTGGCGGTTAATTCTGTGTTAAATGGAATGCCAGAAGCGGAACGTAAAAAAATTGTCGAAAGACATATAGATATGGTGGGTTTACGTCCTCATGCTGATAAACAACCAGCAATGTTATCAGGAGGACAAAAACAACGGGTGGCGATCGCCCGCGCCTTGGCAATTCGTCCTAAACTATTATTATTAGATGAACCTTTTGGAGCATTAGACGCACTCACTCGCGGTAATTTGCAAGAACAATTAATGCAAATTTGTGAAGAAAACCAAGTTACCGCCGTAATGGTGACACATGACGTAGATGAAGCGGTTTTGTTATCTGATAGAATCGTCATGTTAACCAACGGACCAGAATCCAAAATTGGCGATATTTTAGAAGTAGATATTCCCCGTCCTCGTAAACGGATGCAAGTTGTAGAACATCCGAGTTACTACACCTTACGCAGTGAAATGATTTACTTCCTCAACCAACAGAAAAGAATTAAAAAATTACGTGCTAGAAAAACCCCAGCGATCGCCCGTCACGGTTTAGAAAAAGTAAATTTAGAAATTGGTTTTCTCCCTATTACAGCTTGCGCTCCCCTAGCAGTAGCTAAAGAAAAAGGTTTCTTTACTAAACATGGTTTAGATGAAGTTTCCTTAGTTAGAGAAAGTAACTGGCGCGGGGTTGTTGATGGTATTACCGGCGGTTATTTAGATGCTGCCCAAATGCCTTCAGGAATGCCGATGTGGTTATCATTGGGAGGTAATAAAAACCAACCTTTACCGATTGTCACATCCTTAACCATGACTCGCAATGGTAACGCCATTACCCTAGCGAAAAAGTTTTATGAACAGGGTGTACATAGTCTTTCTGACTTCCACAACTACCTCCTAAAAACCCGTGAACAAATGCACCGAATGGGAGTAGTACATCCGGCTTCCATGCACAATTTACTTTTGCGTTATTGGTTAGCAGCAGGAGGAATTGATCCTGATGTCGATGTAGAAATGAAAAATATTCCTCCAGCCCAAATGGTGGTAGATTTAAAAGGTGGAACAATTGACGGTTATTGCGTAGGAGAACCTTGGAATTATCGCGCCGCCGTTGAAGGTTCAGGTTTTACAATTGCTACAGATTTAGAAGTTTGGTTAGGACATCCTGCTAAAGTTTTAGGAGTCAGAGAAGACTGGGCAAATGCTTATCCAAATACCCATATTGCTTTAACCAAAGCATTGTTAGAAGCCTGTAAATATTGTGCTGATCCTAAAAATGTTCAGGAAGTGAGATCCATCTTAGCAAATCGGGAATATGTGAATACTGACATTGATTTTATTCAACTCGAAGATCCCAATGCTAATAGTTGCGATTTAGATCATCCCATGCGGGAATATGCCCATCATCAATTCTATGGTTCATCTGCTATTAATCGTCCTAGTAGAACTGAGCAAACTTGGATTATGACACAATTAGCAAGATGGGGTGAAACTCCTTTCCCCCGTAACTGGGTAGAAATTGTAGAAAGAGTTTGTCGTGTGGGTGTGTTTAGTACAGCAGCGAGGGAATTAGGTTTAGACATTAGTTACACCCGTCAACCTATTCAATTATTTGATGGTAAACCTTTCAATGCTGATGATCCTTTTGCTTATCTGAGCAGTTTAGAAATTAAACGCGATTTTTCTGTGGCGGAAGTTGTACTTGATACTCCCAGAAAGGTAGCAGCTTAAAGCTAAAAGCTATTCTCGTTCCCATACTCTGTATGGGAATGAATACAGTAAGGCTCTGCCTTACACAGCTATCAATGCAATACTGTTCGGTTAAGGATTTTTGTAGGTTGGGTTGAGGAACGAAACCCAACATTTACAAGGGTTTGTTGGGTTTCCACACGGTAAACCCAACCTACGTTATTTCGTTGTTTTGGGCTTAACCGAAAAGTATTGGCTATCAATGAGCGAGGCAGAGCCTCTTAATAGCGTTCCCAGTCTGAGACTAGGAACGAGACGGAATTGAATTGGTTTTTGAGACTTTACCAATTACCCATTACCAATTACCCATTACCAAAACTATGCAAAACCGTACTCTCACTTTTAACAACTCATCTCCTAAAACTCAAATGCAAGCATCTCCTAAAACCCGTAACCGTCAGCCATTTTTACAAATTCAAGATGTCACCAAAACCTACCCCACGAAAAAAGGACCCTTTACAGTTCTGGATGGAGTCAATTTAGAAGTTGATCAAGGTGAGTTTATTTGTGTCATCGGTCACTCTGGTTGTGGTAAGTCGACTTTATTAAATATGGTGTCTGGTTTTAATACTCCCACCACTGGCCGGGTGTTATTGGAAGGACAACCCATAGTTAAACCCGGTCCAGATCGGATGGTAGTATTCCAAAACTATGCTTTATTACCCTGGCGCACAGCGTTTGAAAATATTTACTTGGCTGTAAATGCTGTTTACCCCACTAAACCAGAAGCAGAAAAACGCGCTATTGTTCGGGAACATTTAGCTATGGTGGGGCTGTCTGATGCTATGGAGAAGAAACCCATGCAAATGTCCGGGGGGATGAGACAGCGTGTTTCTATCGCCCGTGCTTTGGCTATTCGTCCCAAAGTATTAATTTTAGATGAACCTTTTGGAGCATTAGACGCGATCACCAAAGAAGAGTTACAGGAGGAGTTGCTAAAAATTTGGAATGAAAACCGTTGTACGGTGTTGATGATCACCCATGATATTGATGAGGCGCTGTTTTTGGCTGATAAGTTGGTGATGATGACTAATGGACCTCATGCCAAAATCGGGGAAGTGATGGAAATTCCATTTGCTAGACCACGCGATCGCGCCCTGATCATGGAAGATCCTCTATACTATCAATTGCGTAACTATGCGTTAGACTTCCTGTTTAACCGCTTCGCCCATGATGATGTAGGTTAATATAGTAAAAGGCGAAATCTCATTCGCCTACTCCCTATTACCTGTTAAATAAATAATAGTTTTCATAGATTATAATTTATACATTGACTAATACAGCCAATTTTGGGCTTTCATATAAGCTTCTGCTTATATGAGGTATATAATATTTTTTTTATAATTCATGTCTTTGGGTTATTTTTTTTGACCTAAAGGCTGTATGCTATTTGTAATCAAACAGTTGATCCCCGGTTTCAACTGCAAAAATAAAACTGGGTAGATAGTTCTGCATGATTGTGTTTCTGGGTGACAAAGATTACTCCTTGAGTAGAACCTTAATTCACAATTCATGTAAATTGTCAAACATAATCACAAATCAGCAAGATATTTTACACTTGCTGTTTTTTGTACCTAGAACACAGTTAAGCACTACTTGAGGAGCATTGACAAATGTATTTTGACAACCAAATTTTCATAAAACTTAAATGTTGAAATTAGATATTTATATCAACATTAGCATATCAGCTACCGCAACATAAAACTGGAAAGGCTGTTAATAAACACTCTTTACTTTTTATTTTGACAGACCAACTTCTGGAAATTCCATCAACAGAAATTAGCCAGCATTAATATTTTTAACTAATGATAAACTGGGTGACAAAATTTCTAATTGTTACCAAAGGTTATTATTACCAAATAATTATAGTTGCATTATTAGCAACAAAGTTTTTGGCGGTTGAAAATAGTTTTTTTTGCTGTGGCTAAATGCTTGTAATTTCAGTTTGCGGTAAAAACCTGTGCTGTAGGGGTGAAGAGCCTGATTTTTACTTTCTTTAGCTCTTTAAATCTCATTTAGTTCATTGATTCAATGCTCTTCATTAGAGGAGAAGGAGGTATTCGTGGATTTTGTGTCCTTATTTATTACGGACTTTATTGCTCAGTTGCAGTCTCCAACACTGGCCTTTTTGATTGGGGGGATGATCATCGCTGCCTTGGGTAGTGAATTGGTAATTCCAGAGGCAATTTGTACGATCATCGTCTTCATGCTGCTGACCAAAATCGGTCTCACCGGTGGAATTGCGATCCGTAATTCTAATCTGACGGAGATGGTGTTACCCATGATCTTTGCTGTAGTAACAGGGATTACGATTGTATTCATCTCGCGCTATACCTTAGCCAAACTGCCAAAGGTCAAAGTCGTTGATGCGATCGCCACTGGTGGTTTGTTTGGAGCAGTGAGTGGTTCTACAATGGCTGCTGGTCTGACGGTACTGGAAGAACAAAAAATTCCCTTTGAAGCATGGACTGGCGCACTCTATCCCTTTATGGATATCCCCGCCCTTGTAACTGCCATTGTGGTAGCTAATATTTACCTCAACAAGAGGAAACTGAAAGAAGCCGGCGAATCTGCTATGCAGGAGTCTTTCAGCAAGCAGGCTGTTGCGGCTGGTGATTATCCCGCTACCAGACAGGAGTATCTCAGTCAACAGCAAGATCCCGGTGAGAATAAAGTCAAGATATGGCCGATCATCGAGGAAAGTCTCCGGGGTCCTGCTTTGTCAGCCATGTTGTTAGGTCTGGCTTTGGGACTGTTTACCCAGCCGGAAAGTGTCTATAAAAGCTTCTACGATCCTGCCTTTCGTGGCTTGCTCTCCATCTTGATGTTGGTTATGGGTATGGAGGCTTGGTCAAGGGTTGGTGAACTGCGTAAAGTAGCTCAATGGTACGTTGTGTATAGTGTGATAGCACCATTTATACATGGGTTAATTGCCTTTGGTTTAGGTATGATTGCCCACCAAGTCGCGGGATTCAGCATGGGTGGTGTTGTGGTTCTAGCTGTTATCGCTTCCTCTAGTTCCGATATCTCCGGTCCTCCTACATTGCGAGCCGGTATCCCTTCAGCCAATCCCTCGGCATACATAGGCGCGTCCACAGCCATCGGTACACCCGTTGCCATCGGCTTGTGTATACCTTTCTTTGTCGGGCTTGCCCAGGCGATCGGCGGCTAATCCTAGACGGTTTATAGTCTGTTGGTGCTACTTGAACCGGCAGACTAAGCAACTCAGTATTGGGTTTGCATGACAAAAATATATAATATCAAGTTACGTAGGTAAAGAGGTAAGCAATATGTCCAAGAAAGCCAACAAGCTCGTCATCGTCACCGAAAAGGTGCTGATCAAAAAGGTCGCCAAGATCATTGAAGAATGCGGAGCGACTGGTTATACAGTGGTGGATACTGGTGGTAAAGGTAGTCGCAACGTGCGCTCTACAGGTAAACCCAACACTGCTGACACTGATTCTAATGTGAAGTTCGAGGTACTCACCGAAACACGGGAGATGGCGGAGAATATCGCAGATAAGGTCGCAATTACATTTTTTACCGATTATGCGGGCATTATCTATATCTGTGAAGCAGAGGTACTGTACGGAAGACATTTCTGTGGACCAGACGGCTGTTGAGTGGAAACGACGCAGACTTTAAAAGCCGGGGCATGACCCCGGTTTTTTGATGGTCGTTACTCAAAACGTTAGTCAATTTAAATCCCACATTCCGCACCCCAACTGTCACGTGGAATTAAATAGACATCTGGTGCAATTTATCATCGTAGAGACAATTAATTGTCGGGTTTCAGATTATGCACATTTGATTACCACCAGATGTTTAATAGATAGGGTTGGCTGAATAATGTAAAACCTAGATATATCAAAAGTTTGAGGTCAATACTGTTCGGTTCAGAGTTTTTGTAGGTTGGGTTGAACACAGTGAAACCCAACAAACGCTATGATCAATTAAATAGGGGTTGCTGAATCAACTCAAAACATTGATCAATCAAAGGGTGTTTTTTTCCCACCTGTGTAGTCTTCTGAATGTGGTATTTCCTAGAAAATCCTATGAAAATACATCTAAGATTTTCTCAAGAGATTAAATCCTTACTGCAACGTTTAGCAGAAAAGCCTCTCACTCTTGGTGATGTGCTGACGGAAACTTCCGAACGGGGTTTTAGCTTGGTGATTGCATTATTAGTTTTACCGTTTTTGTTTCCCATGCCTCCAGGGTTAACTGGTCCTTTTGGGGCTGCTTGTTTGCTTTTGTCTTTGCAGATGCTATTTGGTAGGCGATCGCCTTGGCTACCTAAAAAAATCGCTACTTATCAATTTCCTCGCCCTTTCGCTCAAGTTATCCTGCAAAACCTGCGTCGAGTCACTTCATTATTAGAAAAAATTACCCGTCCCCGCTTGACAAAAATTGCTTCTCATGCTTTGACTTGGCGATTTAATGGCTTTTGTATTTCCTGGTTAACTGTTCTATTGATGTCACCTGTTCCCTTTACCAATCCTATCCCTACCATCGGGATTTTACTTTTTGCTGTTGCCAGTATTGAATCGGATGGTTTATTGATGTGTATTTGTTATGTCATGACTATTTTAATAACATTTTTATTCGCAATGATTGGTTATGCAATTTGGTTAATTCCTAATTTAGTCTAAATTTAGTCTAAATTTAGTCTAAATTTGGCAATTTAGGGGAATTATAAAATTGGAGTTAAAATATATTTATTGAAAAAAAAATATGATATGATGTATTACGCATCCCGTCTATCTGAGAAAAATGAGTAATTAATACAACTTTTTTACTCAAAAAAATTTCTCAAATAAAACCCCCAGCTAAAAGCTGAGGGCAATCGTATAATTAAGGTGCATCTACTATTTTAGCATCCAAGGGGATCATAAGTAAATCAGGAAAGTTTCGGTTACGCAAATATTTTTTTGTATATAATGGAAAAATATTTTAGTGAAACCCCCAGTTCCACCTGAGGGCAGTTAATCAATTAAGGTTTATATATTTCCCCAGGGGTGTCTGCCAAATCAGGAAGAATTTAACAAGAGCGATCGCTTTTTTGCCCATCCTTTGTGAAGATGGCTAAAAGGTGATACTCTACAGGAAGTGAGCTTGTCCTAAGTTGACAATTTCATAGACAAAACTATACTTATATTGACAAAAATCAATATATTTTCCGGAAAAAATCAACTACTTGATATATAATACGGTGATATCAAGTATTGAATTGAGACTATTGCCGACGCGAAAACCAAGCAATGATGGTGGTAGTCTTTTTCAGAAACTTAATTGGAACACAATCGCGTTGGGCTACAGCGTGAAAGTCTACAGAGGGATAACCGCTCCCATGCTCCCGTTGAAGTAGAAAGTAAAGTCTAGCTTTGTCTAGGTTTTATATCGCAGTGCAGGAAGATATAGTAGATAGTGGAACAGGCTTCTAGCCTGTTGACGGGCAATACTTGTACTGAGCCTGTCGAAGTATGCCCATCCCACATTTTATATTTAATTGCAACCAGCTACTTACAGCAGTTTCGAGGTAAATGAGGTACAAGGTTAACAGGCAGGATGCCTGTTCCACAAGGGTTTTATGATTTGAGTTTGTACCTCACTGGCTGACGGGGCGACAAACAAGGCTGAAAACAAGACGGTATAAAGAACGTAACGATTTATGGTAAAAAAAGATAGGTCAGCTATTGTCAATAAGACCAATAAGAATGAAAATGTTACCCTTATTCTATCAAAAGCACTTAAAAAGTCAATTGAGTTTAGCAGAATATCTGTTCCTCAAAATTTTGGTGAACATCTTACAGTCAATTAAAAATGTGAATTTAGAAAGGTTAGCGAATGGCGTACCGTTACCAATTAAATTTGAAAGTAGAAGAAAAAGAATACAAAGATTTTTATCATTACCAAATCTAACAATTGAAAAAATTTGGTTTCCCATTATTCAGGAATGGTTATCAATATACTTTACCAAGGAAAAAATAATTTATGTAGCAATTGATAGAACCAATTGGAATCGAATAAATTTATTTATGGTGAGTGTAATTTGGGATAAAAGAGCATTTCCCATATATTTTAAATTATTGCCAAAATTAGGGAACAGTAACATATCTGAGCAACAACAGTTATTAGCGAAAGTAATGCCACTTTTTCAAAACTATAAGGTATGTGTATTAGGTGATAGAGAATTTTGTTCAGTAAAACTCGCTAAGTACCTTCAGAGCTTGGGTGTATACTTTTGCCTGCGATTAAAAAAGAACGAATTTGTAGAATTTGAAAAAGATATTTTTTATGAGCTAAATAGTCTTGGTTTAGCACCGGGCGTATCGTTTTTTATTAAAGGCGTGAAGGTAACAAAGACTCGTGGTTTCATCAGTTTTAATGTGGCGTGTAAATGGAAGCGTAAAATCAACGGAGTATCACCCAAAGAAGGGTGGTTTATCTTAACCAATTTTGATAGTCTGGAATTAGCTATTGCTGCATACAAAAGGAGATTTGATATAGAAGAAATGTTTAGAGATTTCAAAAAAGGAGGCTACAATTTAGAAGAGACTAATGTAACTGGTGAACGCTTTATTTCTCTGGTTTTATTAATAGCAATTGCTTACTCTTCCGCAACAATTCAAGGTCAACAAATCAAACGTAAAGGAATACAGAAATATGTTTCCCGCATCAAAGAATATGGTCGAACAGAACGGAGACATAGTAGTTTTTATATTGGATTATATGGTCAAACTTGGGTTAATTTCAAGGAAATTTGTATGGATATGGTCATGGAATTAATGAGATTAAATCGCAATAAACGTAAGAATTATCAACAAGGTCTAAGAGCTATGAGGCTTATAGAGTCTGTCTTGTAGCTTATTTCGTCTCCCCTTCAGCCTCACTGGTATGAAATATGCTGTATTACTTGTTTCCTGCCTTCTGAAAAATTCCATGTCTAGGACTAAACAAAAAAGCTAAGACAAATAAACCCGAAACAACCAACACAATTGCTGGACCAGAAGGTAAATTATAAAAATAGCTCAGATACATTCCGCTAATACTAGAAATTACACCAATTACCGCCCCTAAAATCATCACTTCATGTAGTCTTTTTACTAATAAATAAGCAGTTGCCCCTGGGGTAATTAATAGTGATAATACTAAAATAACTCCTACAGCTTTCATGCTGGCGACAATTGTTAAAGAAATTAACAACATTAAACCAAAGTTTAAACGATTAACTGGTAAACCTGCGGCTTGTGCGCCTAATGGATCAAAGGTGTAAAATAACAGTTCTTTGTATAGTAAAAAAACGATGATTAAAACTATAGCAGCAATGATAGCTGTGTCTCGCACTTCGTCAACTGTTACGCCAAGGATGTTACCAAATAAAAAATGATTGAGGTCGATTTTATTACTTTTTTGAATAATTGTAATTAGGGTAATACCAAGGGCAAAAAAAGCTGAAAATACTATCCCCATTGCTGCATCTTCTTTGATGGGGGAACGGGTTTTAATAAATGCTATGGCTATGGTACTTAATATCCCAGCAATAAAAGCTCCAATAAAAATGTTAGCACCAATCATGAAGGCGATCGCCAGTCCTGGTAGTACGGAATGGCTGATCGCATCACCTAGTAATGCTAGTCTTTGTACCATTAAGTAACTACCAACTATCGCACATAATAAACCTACTAATATGGCGATGATTAATGAACGTTGCATGAAGCTATATTGTAATGGTTCAATTAGTGTGTTTAACATAAATTGAGAATGAACCACGAAGGCACGAAGTACACGAAGGAATAAGAGAAGGAAGAGAAGGAAGAGAAGGAAGAGGAAGAGATAGATAAAATAATTACAGTATCTTGCAGGTAAATGAAGTACAAAATTTAATCCAAAAATCAACTATCAAGCAGGTTTTACTCTTGACTCCTGACTCCTGACTCCTGACTCCTGACTCCTGAATTATAATTTATTATGCTGCATCACTGAAGTAGATGACTTTTCCGCCATAAGCACGATGTAGGTTTTCTTCTGTGAGAACTTGTTGGCGTGAACCTGTGGCGATTAGTTCACAATTAAGTAAAATTAAATCATCAAAATGGGTGATTGATTCGCCTAAGTCGTGGTTTACTACTAATACAATTTTATTGGCTGCTGCTAGTTGCTGAAAGACTTCAAAAATTATTGTTTGGGTTTTTTGATCTATTCCTACAAAGGGTTCGTCAAAACAAAAAATTTCTGCTTGTTGGGTTAATGCACGGGCTAAAAATACTCTCTGTTGTTGTCCTCCAGATAGTTCTCCAATAGGGCGATCGCTGTATTCTTTCATTCCTACCCGTTCTAAGGCTGCTTTTGCTACTTGGCGACTAACAGCCGAGAAACTACGCAACCAACCTGTTTTTTTTACACGCCCCATCATCACTACATCCCATACTGTAGCAGGATAATTCCAGTCTATTTGGCTTCTTTGTGGCACGTAGGCAACTTTTTCTAGTTGCTGCTTTAAAGGTTTATTTTCGTACAAGACGTTACCGCTACTTGTAGGAACTAATCCCAAAATTGCTTTCATCAAGGTGCTTTTACCAGCACCATTGGGTCCAAAAATTCCTGTTAATTTTCCTGGTTTGATGATGCAGTTCACATCCCGCAAGGCTTCTTGTGTGCGGTAATGTACTCCTAAATGAGAAATGTTAATGGTTGCTTGAGAACTCATATCAATAGATTTTCTCGTTTGTACAGGTATTTCCTGTGACTGTCTCCGTAATAAATTGAATTTTTGGTAAAAAGAAATATTTTGCATATCCGTGTTTAAAATATCTATTCTTTGAGCTTACTATAAAAATGAGAAAAAAATGAAAAAACCAATAATTTAAATTAATCACTGAGATAAATGAAACTAATACCAGGGATAGACTGCCGCACTGTGTTTAAGAAAACAAAGATTGCTTTCAATATTTACCCGTTTTGTTTGGGAATATTTCTACCTTTGTTTTTATTTGGTTGTACTTCTTCCGAGTCGCAACCACCGGGGGATGGTAAGCCGCAAGTTGTAGCAACTAGCACTATCATTGCTGATTTAGCGGAGGAAGTTGGAGGAGAGGAAATAAATTTAACTGGTATTCTCCAACCAGGTGCAGATCCGCACGTTTATGAACCTGTACCCGCAGATAGTCGAGTTTTGGAAACAGCGGATTTAATTTTATATAACGGTTACAATTTAGAACCGGGAATTATTAAGTTAATGAATGCTGCGGGAGGAAAAGCGAAAAAGTTAGCAGTGGGGGAAGTTGTTGAACCTTTAAAACTAGAAAAAAGTAAGGGGGAAATTGTTCCCGATCCTCACGTTTGGGGAAGTGCGGAAAATGCTATCTTGATGGTGAATGCTATTAGAGATTCATTGATTGAGTTATCACCAGAAGACAAAGAAAAATTTACTCAAAATGCGGAAGAATTGACAAATGAATTACAACAATTAAATAATTGGATTCAACAACAAATTCAAACTATTCCCCCAGAAAAACGCAAATTGATCACTACCCACGATGCTTTTCAATATTATGCTAATACTTATGGTTTGGAAATTGCGGGAACTTTAATTGGGATTAGCACTGAAGAACAACCAAGCGCCAAAACCGTAAAACAATTAGTTGATGCTGTTAAAAAAATAGGTGTGCCGGCAATTTTTGCGGAAACTACAATTAATCCCGCTTTAATTAAAACAGTTGCCCAAGAAGCAGGTGTTAAACTCGCACCCAATGAACTTTACTCTGATTCTATTGGTGAAAAAGGAAGTGATGGAGAGACTTACATCAAAATGATGGTAGCTAATACCCGCACTATTGTTGAAGCTTTAGGAGGTAAATATACACCTTTTCCAATTCCAAATCAAAACTAAATTTCATACTCACACAAATTCAAACTCTCTCTCCAGAAAGAACCACTTTCAAAATTGATAATTGATAATTGATAATTGATAATTGATAATTGATAATTGATAATTGGAAATTAATTATCCATTGTCAATTGTCAATTGTTAAATAGTTGTTTATTTTGGATAGGGTTATGACTAATAATCATCAAGATGATCAAATTAATCAACCAGTAAGTAAAGATAGCTTTTCTAGAGAGAAACCAAATGTTAAAGAAAGAAATTTAACTGCTAATCCTGGTGATAGAATAGCTGATGAAGCACAAACAATTGAAGAAAAAGCCCAACAAGTTGCTGTAGATGTTCCTGATATTACAGGTGATCAAATTACAGTTCCCACTTATTTTATAGTGGAAACTGCTGATGGGGAGAAAAAAGCTTTGCATCATGTTAAAGATGCGGAAGAAATTTCTGATGTGATTCGTCAAGCACGAGTAAATGAGAAAGGTGAACGCATTTGGTGGTAAAATAGAGGTGAGGGCAGCAGTCACAAAGCCCAAATTTTCGATATAAATAAATATGTAATTTATTTTTTGCTGTCACCTTGTCTCAACTGCAAGAAACTCATTTAAACCGCGCCCGTGCTAGTCTTAGACAAGCGATATCTTGGTATGGATATCTCCGCAAGTCAGGCCAGCTATCATCTAAACAAGAATTAGCAAGTTTGGTAAAACCAGAAATAGAGGTTTTAACCACCACTCTCAGCAAACTAGACTCTAATGTGGTGAGAATAGCGGCCTTTGGTTTAGTGAGTCGTGGTAAGTCTGCGGTTTTAAATTCTTTGCTGGGGGAAAAAATTCTGCAAACTGGACCTCTTAATGGTGTGACTCAATGGCCGCGATCGCTACGTTGGAAACCAGGTGGTAAGGTAATTGTCGAATTAATTGATACACCTGGTTTAGATGAGATTGAAGGAGAAACCAGGGCGCAAATGGCGCGAGATGTGGCACAGCAAGCTGATTTGATTTTGTTTGTGGTGTCAGGAGATATTACTAGAACAGAGTATCAAGCATTACTGCAATTACGCCAAGCGCAAAAACCGCTGATTTTAGTATTTAACAAAATTGATTTGTATCCTGATACAGATAGAAAAAGCATTTATCAGAGTTTACAAGTTTTAGGTGCAGGACATCCGCACGCTAAACCATTATTACCGGATGAAATTGTTATGGTTGCAGCAGAACCTGCACCGATGGAAGTCAGAGTAGAATATCCTGATGGAAATGTGAGTTATGAATGGGAAACCCCACCCCCCCAGGTAGATGAATTGAAACAAACAATTTTGAATATATTAAATAGAGAAGGGCGATCGCTCTTAGCTTTAAATGCACTCATTCAAGCGCGGGAAGCTGAAGAAATTATTGCCCAAAAAACTCTTGATTTTCGGCAACAAGAAGCAGAAGATATTATTTGGAAGTTTGCAAAATACAAAGCTTTAGCTATCGGGTTAAATCCTATCGCTTTTTTAGATATTATTGGTGGTGTAATTACAGATTTAGCTTTAATTCGTTCCTTAGCTAGATTATATTCTTTACCGATGACTAGCTATGAAGCGACAAATTTATTAAGAACGATTTTATTAAGTTCTGGTGGTTTATTGTTGGGAGAAATAGGTAGTAGTTTTTTATTAGGTTTAGGTAAAAGTTCCGCTGCGATCGCTAGTGGTGATAATCCTCTGAATATTACTACCTTTGCTGGTAGTGCGATCGCTCAAGCTGGAATTGCTGGTTATGGTGCTTATGCTGTGGGTAAAGCTGCACAGGTATATTTAGAAAAAGGCTGTACGTGGGGACAATTGGGCGCTAATACCGTCATTCAGGAGATTTTGACCCAAGTTGATAAAAATACAATTTTGTATCGTTTAAGAGAAGAATTGATAATTGATAATTGATAATTGATAATTGATAATTGATAATTGGGTTCTTCGGTACTTACTATGCTAAATCATTTTGTCAACCCATGAAATCCTTATAGTGTAAGCATTTTACCTTAATTCACTGGTGAATTTGATATGAATTTGGCATCAAAAACAATGAAACCCTTTATTTATATGGGTTATGGGGTAAATAAACTCATATTTGGCATAACAGGTACGGAAGAACCGATAATTGTTTAATTCAGGTTTTCACACCTCTCCTTTATAGGAAAAAAAACAAAAATTGTCAATTATCAATTGTCAATTGTCAATTGTTTTAACCCAGTCTTTCACAAACTAAAACAGTTCCTTTTTCTCCACGAGTAATTCGCAATTCTTCATCTAAATAAAGAATTTCTAAACGCCCTTTAGGAGAACGATTCATCATAAACGAAACTTCTCCAGTTTCAGGGTTCATAGTTTGTGGAGGAACTAAACCAAACATCAACTTTAAAAAACCAGACATCAAAATATCTCCTAAACTTCTTTTTTCTGGTTTACCTTGTTCACTAAAAACCGCTTTCCACTCTTCTAAATTAGTTGTAGATTGCGGTTTTAAAATTCCTCCTGTAAATTGCACTTGCAGCAATGTATCACTTACAGTTTGACAAATTCCTTGGTTGATCACAATTCCTGAAAGTTGGGGAATAGATTCATCAATAGTTGTAAATTCCACCACAATATCATGAGTTCGTTGATCTCCATTTTCGATGGGAAACACAGGTTGCAAAACGCGATCAATCACTAATTTTAATTTTGTTGGTTGAAACATATTAAAAGCCAAACGTCCCAAAGTATAAGCATATTTACCATTTGCTAATAGTTCACCTTGAGGAAAATTTGGCGCACTGATCAACAACCATTCACTATCCATTAAACTACCACTTTGGGCTGGTGCTGTTGTCGGGTTAAAAGATTGGAGATTTTCAATTGCAGCAATGACATTTTTATCTTTCGTATTACCACCACAAGCAGCTAATATTTGACGTAACTCTGTTTTCGCTGCTGTACATTTTTCTGTGTCTACTACCATAGTTTTACTTTAGGTTTCCTTTTTTTGTTAAAATAATTGAGTAATACAATTTTAGACAATTGGCTAATTTTTGAAATCTATCTGTCAGGATGATTAAAAAATTGTTATCTTAATTGTAATACTTTTCATTCAACTAATAACACCGAAATCACGTAGGTTGGGTTGAGGAACGAAACCCAACATTTATAAGCATTTGTTGGGTTTCGCTGTCGCTTAACCCAACCTACAAAAACTACTTTCGTTCTGTTTTGTGTTATCTTTGTTTTGGGGTAATAAACATTATTTACAATCATTGTTAATTCTATCATGTCCAGCAGTATAATCCAGTCAAACACATCTCCAACCATAACCACAGAATTACTTCCCGCTGGTGGACTCGATCCAGATCGCTTTGATTGGCAAGAGGTATGGTATCCTGTTCATTATGTCGAAGATTTAGACAAAACCCAGCCTACTCGCTTCACTTTGCTAGAGAAAGATATTGTTTTATGGTGGGATAATAATGAGCAAATGTGGCGAGCATTTTTAGATCAATGTCCCCACCGTTTAGCGCCTCTATCTGAAGGTAGAATTAATGAAGATGGATTGTTAGAATGTCCTTATCATGGTTGGACTTTTTCAGGTACGGGAAAATGCGATCGCATACCCCAACAAGTCGCAGGAGGAAAAGCAGAAATTTCTCAACGTGCTTGTGTAACTTCATTCCCAACCACTGTTAAACAAGGAATGTTATTTGTTTATCCGGGAACTGCGGAAAATGCTGCTAAAACTCAAGTTCCCATTGTTGATATTTTAGATCAAGAATCAGAAGGTTGGGTTTGTCTCAACACTTTTCGAGATATTCCCTATGATGCT
Source organism: Sphaerospermopsis torques-reginae ITEP-024 (assembly GCF_019598945.1). NCBI lineage: Bacteria > Bacillati > Cyanobacteriota > Cyanophyceae > Nostocales > Aphanizomenonaceae > Sphaerospermopsis > Sphaerospermopsis torques-reginae. The sequence goes on from NZ_CP080598.1 coordinate 2,888,330, forward strand.
TTGACATTAATGGAAAATGTCTTAGATTCCAGTCATATACCTTACACCCATCACCGTACCGTCGGCAACCGCGCTAATGTTTCTCCTGTGGAATTAGAAGTAGTAGAATCAGGAAAATGGGGATTTAAAGGAATTTGGGAAGAAGGACCGCGTAAAGGTACTTTAGGAAAACAATATACTACTTTTATTGCTCCTGGTTTAATGTGGCATGACTTGACATCTAAACAGTTTGGCAGAACTTTAACTGTTGTTTATGCTACTCCAATTCGTAAAGGAGAATGTCGGTTATTTGCGATTTTTCCTTTTAAGTTTGCTTCCAAAATACCAGGAATATTTTTAAAGTTAACTCCCCGTTGGTATTCACATATTGGACAAAATAGAGTTTTAGAAGATGATCAAATTTTCTTACATCATCAAGAAAGATATTTAGCCGCACGGGGTGGAAGTGAGAATTTTACTAAGGCGTTTTATTTGCCAACTAAGGCAGATTTGTTTGTATTTCAATTGCGTTCTTGGGTGAATCAATATAGTATTGATGCGTTTCCTGGGAAAAGTTTTTCACCACCATTACCAAAGGAAGATTTATTAGATAGATATCACTCCCATACAGAAAAATGTTCTAGTTGTCGGAGTGCTTTGGCTAATTTACAAAAGTTGCGGATGGGGGTTGCAGGGTTCACAGTTTTGGTTTGGGGGTTGTTTCCTTTGCTGATGTTTGTTTATGATCAGCAGGATATTTTGACTATGGGTTTTCTTTCTTTGGTTGTGGTTGGTGGTGCGGGAGTTTGGTTTGGTTTGGGTAGGTTGGAAAAACGGTTTTATCAGGGGCGGTTGATACCACCGAGAAATTTACCTGATAAGAATTGATAATTGACAATTGATAATTGACAATTGGGGGTTTTTGGATAAGTGAATCACATTTTTAAATCTCACGCAAAGACGCAAAGGCGCAAAGGAAGAAAGTAAGAGAAGAAGAAGGGTGTGGTACAAACTGTTTCTTGGGTAGGGGTAATTCATGAATTACCCCTACTGTTTTGCGGAAGTCCTGAAATACATGAAAACTGCTGTCAAGTTTGAATTAAAAAATTGTCAATTATCAATTATCAATTGTCAATTGTTTTAGTTCTCTACGGGCTAATTTAACGTAGGTTTTGACGGTGGAGTAGGGTATTTCTAAATCTTGGGATATTATTTTTAATGATTCTCCCATTTCTCGTCTTGCTAATATTGTCGCCCAAGTTGTGGCTATTTTTTCGGTGCGATCGCCTCCTGTGCGTTTGCGTGTTGCGGTGAATATTGCTGTTAGTTCTTCTATGCGTTCTGGTAGCAGGTTGTTGATAATTTCTGCTGATGTGTTGGTTTCTGGTTCTACCCATTCTAACAGGGTTTGTCCGAGTCCAAAGGTGGTTTTATGTCCTGTGCCACAGTAGGGAGCAAGTTGAATTAAGGCATAAAATAATTGGGTAAATTCTATGTTGGTTAATGCTGTTTTACTTAACCCCAGAGATATCGCTCCTGTAAAACCTGTGACTGAACCTCGTTTACCTGCTGCAACTTTTACTGTTTCTAAGCGGTATTTGTGAATGATGACGTTTTCATCTATCCATTCTAAAAAGGGATCTTGTTCTATGGACATTCCTGAAAAGTCGTTCCAGCGTCTCAGGTAACTATGAAAAAGATTAACAGGAACGGGAAGGGGGAAATGATGTCCTTTGCGGCGAAAACTGGTAGGAGAAATAAAACTCAGATTAATATTTGTGTGTTTTCCTAGAGATGATTGCAGTATTTGGTGATAGGTTGTTGGTGGATGGAGAATACTAACTTTTTTTATTTGTAAGCCAGCATCTCTTAAATTTAGGGTTGGTGGAAGTTGGGTTAACCACTGACTTAAAAACTGAACTACTGGTTGGGAAAATGTGTGAAGATGCCAGCGATAGGTTTGGTTTGCTTGCAGTTGTAGTTGTTTACCTGCGGGAAGTAGTTGACCTTCTAAAGCGGAAATGTTGAAGGGTTTTTCTGACTCTCCATCATGAAGATATGCGGACAGGGTAGGGTTAATTTGTCTTACTTGATCGAGAAACCAGGCATGAAGTCCAATGGTGTATTGTGAGTATAGGTATGTGGAATTGGTTGCTTCTAGGTCAAAGACTAGGCCAACTAATTCGCTATCATCTGCCCATACTAGAGGGGTATTTTTAGCTGGGGTTTTGCGTTTGTTGGATGTAGCTGTTCTGGGCATGATTTTGAGGCTACATGATGTGATTTTCTGTATTTTACTATTTTTAGTCCCCTGGTGGGGATGGGGTGAGGAGTGGGGAGTCGGGAGTTGGGAGTCGAGACTTACGGAAAATATCTCTTTTTAGTTTTGTTTAGTTTTGTAAAGTTGAGAACTTGAGAAAATATCGCATTTTAACTACTAACATCCTTACTATTTCATCATTTGAGCGATTGTAACGGAATGTTAAGAAGTTTGATGAGTTTGGCGCAAGCAGCTACAGAGCTTTACATTCAGCAATATTCTGTAATCTTGAGAAAATGTTGGTTTTTTGTCTTGACATCTTGGAGTTTTTCGGTTAGATTATTTTTATTGGCTGGAAACGGCAATCAGCACCTTGAAAATTAAATACTTGTTTGAAATGTCACAGTCTAGTTTCCGTAGCTCGGCGCAAATGCACTCTGAAAGCTATTTGTGGCAAGTGTTTCGTAGGTATAGGGTTTTTCATAACCAATTCCCCGCAAGGGGATGGAAACCCAGAAGTGCTGGAGTAGTAGAAGGTCATAGCATTCTCATTGAAAATCGTTTTTCATAACCAATTCCCCGCAAGGGGATGGAAACCCCAGTATCTTTGACCTTCTGCTGGGTCAAAGAATACTATTGTTTTTCATAACCAATTCCCCGCAAGGGGATGGAAACGAGGTGGCATTGTTGACCACCGTTGTGCCTTCCACGGCGGAAGGTTTTTCATAACCAATTCCCCGCAAGGGGATGGAAACCAATATGGGTAATGTTTTGATGGTTTCTTAGCTTTAGGCTTAATGTTTTTCATAACCAATTCCCCGCAAGGGGATGGAAACAATTAATCGGGCTTCAAAAATAAGGTAAATATGGATGTAGTTTTTCATAACCAATTCCCCGCAAGGGGATGGAAACAAGTCGGCGATCGCCTAATTAACCTGTTACATCAAAAGCGTTTTTCATAACCAATTCCCCGCAAGGGGATGGAAACATTTTAGTTTGGATACATAAGTCACTGTTTCCAGTTTTTCATAACCAATTCCCCGCAAGGGGATGGAAACGTCTTGAGGCTCGAATGTTCCATCGGCACATTTGATGTTGATGAACCAGTTTTTCATAACCAATTCCCCGCAAGGGGATTGAAACGTTTAAATGAATCAAATTGAAACAGATATTGCAAAGATAATTAACGCCCAAAGATTAAGATTTTCGTAGGTTGGGTTGAACAAAGTGAAACCCAACAAACCCTTATCAATGTTGGGTTTCGTTCCTCAACCCAACCTACGCGATTTTATTTTTTTGTGCTTAACCGACAAGTATTGAAACAGATATTGCAACAATAATTAAAACCCAAAGATTAAGTTTTTCAGAACTTTTTTAAAGTTAAGGCTGCATAGCTATAAAGTAATAGAAGTAAATTAATTTAACCAGTAATTTACAAGATAAAAATCGAGTAAGTAGGGGATGCTGAATAAATGTAAAACCTGGATAAATCAAGGGATTGAGGATGATGAAAATTAAAATTGTGCCAGGCTTTAGGCACTGTGAACCTAAGAAAGCTTGCACTTTGTTAGTGTTTGCACAATTTCCAAATCAAAAAAACTCCTTGAACTCCTTGAACTCCTGACTCCTTGAACTCCTACCCCTCACAGATAACTTTTTCAGCAAACCCTAAGTACAACTTTTATCCAGTAATTTAACTGGTAATTTTTTTGCATATTTAATTGATTGCAATTAGTAATAATTTATCCAGAAATTTTTCTCCCTTTTAAATTTTCTAGAAGAAGCAACATAGTTAAAAGTGGGATATTTTCCATTGTTGACTTTTCTGGTAAGAGTTAGGAGTTAGATTATGCGAATTCTGATGATTCAACCCAATTATCATTCTGGTGGTGCGGAAATTGCGGGAAATTGGCCACCTAGTTGGGTTCCCTATGTGGGTGGGGCGTTGAAAACTGCTGGCTTTACCGACATTCGTTTTGTTGATGCTATGACTGATTATATTGCTGATGATGCTTTAGCAGAAATCATCAAAAAGCATCAGCCAGATATTGTTTTGGCCACAGCAATTACACCGATGATTTATCAATCGGAAAAAACCCTACAAATAGTTAAACAAGTTTGCCCCCAAGCCAAGACAATTATGGGTGGGATTCATCCTACCTATATGTACAGTGAAGTTCTCAATGAAGCCCCTTGGGTAGATTATATTATTAGGGGAGAAGGGGAAGAAATTACTGTTAATTTAATCAGTGCGATCGCTCGCGGAAAAGATGAAGCAGAACGTCGTAATATCTTAGGTATTGCCTTCTTAGAAAATGGGCAAGTTGTCGCTACACCAGCCCATCCGCCGATTGCTGATTTAGATACTCTCACCCCAGATTGGGATTTATTAGATTGGAGTAAATATATCTATACTCCGCTAAATGTGCGGGTAGCTGTTCCTAATTATGCTAGAGGTTGTCCTTTTACTTGTCGGTTTTGTTCCCAGTGGGCATTTTGGCGCAAATATCGTTCTAGCAGTCCGAAACAATTTGTTGATCAAATTGAAATTTTGGTCAAAAAACATCAGGTGGGATTTTTCATTTTAGCAGATGAAGAACCAACAATTAATAAACCCAAATTTATCGCTTTGTGTAACGAGTTGATAGAAAGAAATTTGGGTGTACATTGGGGAATAAATACCAGAGTTACAGATATATTGCGGGATGAACATGATTTACCATTGTACCGCAAAGCTGGGTTAGTTCATGTTTCCTTGGGAACAGAAGCAGCAGCACAATTAAAATTGAATTTGTTCCGTAAAGAAACCACAATTGAACAAAATAAACGGGCAATTCAATTGTTAAAACAAAATGGTATGCTTGCGGAAGCTCAATTTATTATGGGTTTGGAAAATGAAACCCCAGAAACAATTGAGGAAACCTATAAAATGGCTTTGGATTGGAAAGCGGACATGGTAAACTGGAATATGTTTACTCCTTGGCCATTTTCAGAGTTATTTCAAGATTTGGGCGATCGCGTAGAAGTGAGAGATTATTCTCAATATAACTTTGTGACTCCGATTATGAAACCCGACGCAATGGAAAGGGAAGATGTATTAAAAGGAGTGCTGCGAAATTATGCCCGGTTTTACCTCCGCAAAAGTTTTGAGTATTGGTTTGAGAAGGATGCTTTTAAACGTAAGTATCTTTTAGGTTGTTTGAAGGCTTTTGTGACAACCACCCTCAACAAGAGATTTTACAATTTAACACGGGTGAAATACAAAGGTTTAAACACAGAAATTGAGTTAGGTTTTGACGAGTCGAAGATTCTCACCCGTGAACAAATTGCACAACGTAAACAAGAACATCCAGAGTTAATGGCGGATGTGAATTTTACGGGTAATATTTCTGCTTGTGGCGCTCCTAATGATCTGCCAGAGTTTGTAGAGTCTGAGGTGAAATTTTCCAGTAATATTTCTGCTTGTGGCGCTCCTAATGATCTGCCGGAGTTTGTAGAGTCTGAGCAGGTTTAAGGGAGTATTGAAATTTGGTGTTAACGTGAGTTTGTCAACCTCTTCCTTACCCGCCCAGAAATGAATTTCCGGGCTAATAGCTAAAGTTTACTAAAGTAAACTAAAGATGTTTGAGTATTTTTAGTCATCTTTAGATGACTTTAGCTATGAGACTGGGAATTCATTCCCAGTCGGGATACAATACTTTTCGGTTAAGCTCAAAACACCGAAAAGTATTGTACGTTTACCTATTCTGCTTCGTCTTTTAAATCCCAAACCTGTGCAATATTCCTAAGTTCTTCAACTATTTGTTTGATTTTATCAATAATATCTTCCGCATTTTTAGGATCTTTACGGAAGCCTGCGTGTAATACATCATTACGCAAATTTGTTAAATTTAGTTCTCCACTCCATAATTTATTTACAAGCTTCTTTTTAGTTTTAGGAATGTTATTCCACTCATCAAAATATGGTGATTGATGAATTATATTATTATTTTCATCCTTAATTTTTCCTCCTTTCTTTAGTAAAAATTCCATCTCATCCCTATTTTTTATATCTAAAGGATCTAATTTAAAATAATAGCATAACAATGAAGGTATCCATTCTCTTGCTATAGATAAAGCTTGGACTATTTGACCTTTTTGTACATACCATTCTACCATTTCTAATTGTCTTAATAGACAAGATTGAGGACTAATAGTATAATCAGTTGGGTTGACTAAGCCAAATTTGCCATAATCTTTTTCTACTCGACTTAATAAAGTAAGAAATGGTAATTCAGATTGGGATACTGTTGGTGCAGTTTTAGCTATAAGTTCAGGTAATAGTGCGGATTTTTCTAATACATCCATTGGACGCAAAAGCTGTAACCCTTGAGAAATTCCATTTACACCTGATGCTAGTTCTTGTGATGCAGTATTACCATTAAGCAATAAATTAGCTAAAGATTGACCATTTCCTGTTTTGATAAATTGGTCTGTTGCTGTTAACCAATCAAGCATAGAAATAAACTCTGATAAATCAATAACTGGAGCTATACCATTATTAGAAAATCCTAATTCCCATGCTCCATAATAAATACCAGAGATTTTCACATTTTTGGCTGCTTTAAGATATGCCGCAAATAAAAATACCAAAAATGGTAAAGAACGTAAACCATGAGTAATATCAAATATTACATCATCATTGTTATTTACTTTTTCAGTAATTTTTTTAAATGTTTCCCACATTTGCTCAGTATTTTCGCCGTTGGGTATATCCACAGCTTCTATTCGTTTATCTTGGAGATTTTCTAAAATTGGAAAATTCTTTTTTCTAGCTTCAGATGTAACACAAACTAACATAGAATCATATTCACAAAATTTATGCAATGCTTCTGCAAATACTTCTCCATCATAATTTACACCTTCAAAACTATATGTAGTTTTCTTTGCTTGAATACCCAAAAAAGTAATAATTCTTCTCATGATGATCTCCTGATTTTACTAATTAGACTCTTTAACTATCGTCCGTCCCATTCCCAACCGTGTCTTAATTCCCGTACCAGCAAACCGCGCATATTGAACTAATAAATTAGCCACATTTGCTAATAAAGGATCAGCACGTTGGAAAACCTGTAACCTCACATCACCCACAAACCCATTTACAAAACCTTTACTGATTTGAAAACTTTGTGTTTTAATTCTGTGATGTTTAAGTAAAATTGCATTATTAAGATAAGCAATCAATTCATCACCTCCTAAATAAACAGGTGCAAAATTATTCCATCTTTCTAACCAACTAGAAAACATTAATGTCGGCACAGGTAAGCACAATTTTGAATTACCTTGAGCAAAAGCTGTAGGTGTGATAAATTGTAAGTGATAACTTCTAATTGGTTCGGGTTCATTTCCCACTAATTTTGTATATAATTCCTCATAGCTAGTGATTTCATCTTCTCGATTAATAATGTTAAACTTTGCTCCTAAAAATTCTAATGAATCGCCAAAATCCAGATGAGAAATTGCCTTAGCAGATGTTTCATTTAATCCAGATAGGGATAATTGATAAAATTCTTCTGGATGGAAGGTGATAAAATCTCTGGATGTTAAATAATATCCTGTTATTCCTGAGTAGGAAACTGAAGGTATGATTTCCGATCCTATTTCTAGATTCAGTTTTTGATGTATTTGTTTAATCAGTTCTAACCCATAAGGACGGGGTAAAATTGTGGATGTGGGTACGGTTAAGGTAAATGTAGAATTGATTAGCATTGTGATTATAAAGTATTATTCTATGATTTTTATGATAAACTCTTAAACTTCACCCACCCTGGTACAAATTTAATCTCTCCATCAGAACTTATAATAGTTCTCCGAGATTTTGGTGCTTCAAAACCAGGTGCTTTTAACCCACAAATATCTCTTAATTTTTCTCTCAACTCATCATCAAAACATAACCCTACTGTTGTTCCTGTCATCCCACTACCCCAACCTAACCGCATTCCATAAGGACATTTTTCTGGTTCGTAAAAATCACCAATATTACTAAAATCTAAGTTTTTACCAGATGCTTTGGGGTTATTTTCTATTGTATTCCAGTAATCATGTTCATAATCCCATTGTTCTTGTGCAAATTCTTGACATATTTCTAATAATTCATCAATGTTATTAAATGGTAGTTTCATTCCTTGTTTATGTTTAAACCAAGTCAACATTTGTTGATCTAATGTAATAGTAAATTCGGTTTTCACATTCCGCACCATTTCCACATAAAGAGAAGCTTTATATTTCGCTCGATAGTCATCAAATCTACTAGAAACTATCACTTCTACCACTACTGGAACATTCTTGGGAATTGGTTGACCTGTTTTTCCAGGAACTTCGGTTTTAATTAATGATTCGGAATCACTAACTTTTAAACAACGTAAAATATCTGTATTTTGACTCTTACCACTAAATGTTTTACCTTGATAAATTAAGGAAAAATCAGAAAATAAACTATCTATAAATTGATCATCAGCAAATGTTTGACTACGTTTACTGCTTAATTCTCCTAATCTTGCTTTAAGTTGTTTTTCAATTTCACTTACTCTGCTATTTTTGGGAACTTGATATTTATCTGGATGTTTTAATAAATGATAAAATATGGCTGTTTTTATTGATCCTTTGATAGATGAACCAGGAATAAATAAATACCCCATACCATTACGAATCATGGGACGTAAATCTGTAACTCTTTCCGCTAATTTGTGACTAATTGCACTTTCAGGAAAGATAGGATTTTCATTGCTGTCTGTTGCTGTCCACCATTTATTACCAAATGCTTGTTCTAACAGTTTGGTAATATTTTCATTATTTTCAATTGCTTGAATATAATCATTTAAAAATCTTCCTCCTTTTTTTAATAAACCTTTAGCTAATGCTTCTTGGTTAGGAAGATAAACTTTCTTTGCTGTCTGTACATATTCAAAGGGATTTAATCTAGATACAGATGAACCAATATGTAAAATAGGACTGGTTAACTGTATTTTTCTGGTTTCATACAAGTCCGGTTTTTTTAATGCTAATTCATCCACAATTGTCATTATCTTTTTCCTCTTTTGTATTAATTGGTAGAGTTAAACTAATTCCACTACGATAAATTTGATGTTTTTTAAATTCTGTTGGTGTCACATTTACCAGTTTTCCAGTACGTGAGGAATTAAATACAGAACCTTCAGTAAACATTCTTACCATTTGACGACGAATTTGGCTTTCTACTATCCATCCTCCTCTTTCTTGTATTTCATAACTGGAATTTTCCAGAAAGTTTGGTTGTAGGTTAGAATCCCAAAATAAGCTAATTAAAGTGTGAAATTTACCACCTTTAAAACTAACAACTTTTTGCCAAATTTCTGGTAAGTCTAACCATTTAGCTGTGAATCTTCCCGCACCGCTAGAACGTTCTCCTCCTATTCCTTCTTCTCCTAAAAGATGTAAAGCTGCTTGGAGTTTATTGGCTAATTTTTCACATTGTGGAGAAAGTTCTAAGAGAAAATATAAACCTGCGGTATCACTAGCAAATTGCACAAAACCTGTATGATAAAGGTTGGTTGCTGTGGTAACTCTATCTATGGCTATTTTTGGGAGTTGATGAGTTTTACAAGCTTTTTTGTAATTAAATGTTTCCGCTGCTGCTAGTTTTCCTTCTGGTTTATCTTCACGGTGATTTTCTAATTCTTTTTTATCTTCCTCTGTAAAACCTTTTCCTTGATACCATCTTTGCCAAATTTCTAAAGGTAAATAATTTAGCTTTTTATAGGTTTTAAAAAAGGCTAAATCATCATCTGGATAGTTGATAGGAAACTTTAGAGGACGGGGAAGATAGTAAATAGTATTTTGAGTATTTTTACTTTTATCTTTCCCCACTTCTCGATAGATAAAGGTTGAACTAATGCGGAATGGTGGAATTAGTTCAGGATTTTTTGCAGTGGGAAATAGTTGCAATAATTCCTCTACTGCATCTTTCCCAAACATCCGCGCATAGTTGCTAACCCAAGCACTAAATAAACTATCAGAACGGATGCGATCGCTCGTTTCTTCCATTCCTATTCCTAGTTCCCCAAAATGCGCGGGATTGTTAACAAAATTGAGTTTAACTAATTTCCAAACACTCATGATTAATTCCCTGGTAATAATCGCTGGATGTACTCGCGCAAATTTCTGAAGTTCTCTAAAAGTGCTTCGGTATTAGCAATAGGATCTAATGATTGTATTGCTGAAGTTCCTCCTGGTGTTTGTGTCATTTGGCGATATTGTTCTAAACTGCGATAAGTAAATAGGAAGTTCTCAAATCTTACTTTTCCATATCCTCTTGAACCATTTCCACCTAATGCGTCATCTTCTAAAAATGCGAGTGCGATCGCTATATTTTCTAAATCTTTCACTGCTTGTTCAGCATTTTCTACCGTGTAAATTAGCTCAAAATCAAACTTTGAACCCGCAGGAACTCTTTCTAATTGTCGGGGGTTTGCTGCTGCTGTTACTCTGTCAATATTATTTTCAAATTTCCATTCTGTCATAAACAAACCAGTATCCACTTGTTTTAATTGTGCTGCGGAATCTGGATGTAAATGACTATCTCTAACAATTAAACGACTCGGTGCATTTCTACCACTAGAAATTTTTACACAGTTGTAATTTTTATTTTCATGTTGAATTGTTTTAGTAGGACTTTTATCAGAAAACAAACCTTCCTTTTTCGCAGTTTCTACTTCCATCCAAAAGTTAGAACCACCTGTAGAACCAAATAAACGACTTATTTGGCAAGTTCTCGCACCTTCATAACGGATAAAATGACCTCCGATTTCGGTAAAACCATCAACTAAATCATCACTTTCATAGCGTAAAGTATCACGACTACCAGGACGGTTTAAAGGTTTATTTAATAACCGTTCTAATGTTGCTCTTAATTTACCTTTAATTGATGAACCTGGTAAATAGGGATATTTAGTTAAAGGATCACGAATTACTGGTTTATCCAATCCCCCAATATCTAAATTTTCACCACCACCACCAATATGTAAACCTGTTTGTGCTGTTAATTGACAACTGAGAGTTACTTTTCCTAACAAGGGAGTTTGTACATAAGATACTGTCATGATTATCTCCTAATTATCTCCTAATTATCTTCTACTATCTGCTTCTTTGTGATATGCAATTATTGATTCTATAAACTGAACAAGACGGTAAAAATCTTGAGTCGTTTTTACTCTATCAATAGCAACTATCATCACCTCATTTAAAGGTTTTACGGCTTTTTGTCTAGCTGCTGCATAAGCTAATTTGGGCTTTAATAAAACAATTTCTGTTTCGATTTTGTTAAATCTTAACTTTTCTTGTTCTTCTTCCGTTTTGGCATTTTTTATTTTTTCATCATCTAATGCCAAAATATATTTTATTTGGTTGATAGCATCTAAAAACTTACGGATTTGATTAGTTTCTAGTTTTTGTTCTTTCAAATGATATCCTAAAAAATTAGCTTGTGTTACCAAAGTACGAATAGGATAATCTTTCAGATAATTACTTTGCTGAATACAATCCTTAATTTCTTGAACAATGTTAGTCGTAGTTTCACGATTATTACGAGAATTAGACTGAGATGTTTGATTTGATTGGTTAACAATTTGTCCTGAATTTCTGGTAGGAGGTTGTGGCCTATTGGGACTATTCATAATTATCATCCACGATTTAATAATTCAATCCAAGTGGCAATAGCACGAAAATATGGTGCATTGTAAGGACTTTTTAAAGAAGTCCGAAAATCATCATTCTTTAATACTTCTCTCGGTAATCTCGACAAAGTATAAGCTATCTTTGGTAGATGCAAATAATAGCGAGTTCCTAAAGCCTCCTGTGTTTTTTGATCATTAAATTTTTCTAAAGCCTGTTCTTGAATTTGTGCAGTTATTAGTAGGTTTCGCACAAAATTACGGGAATAATTCACCCCTATATTTTCCTGTTCTAATATCTCCACAAATGGCAGGATACCTAAAAACTCTGGCTTGTTTTCTGAAGATAGATATTTCTTAATATCACTATCAAGATGATCATCATTTATATCTTCTATTCCCAGCCATTCATCCCATTTGAAAACTTGACCAAATAATCCTAAGGAGAGTTTTCACTAGCAGGAAGTTTAAATGACAGTGTAGGTAATTCACTACCTACATTTTCACGGGTTGACCGTACAATTGCTTTTACTCCAAATAAATTACTCCCCAACTCAAACATACTGCGACAAGTTTCACAAGCTAAAACTGAATCTGTTTCATTATCATTCAGAAGTTTTAGCTTGTCTGGTTCTACATCGTCACGATGACAAACGCGACACGGTTCATGGCTGTAACGTGGTTTGATTAAATCACTAATTTGATCACAAAATTTCTGAGATTTATGAATAGCTAAATTTTTAGTAGCTTTTGACCAATTATCCGCAAACTTAGAATTTTTATCAGCACTTTTCAACTCTGGTTTTAGCTCAGATGTAGAAAAACATAAACAGTCTAAAGCTAGAAATACTTTCCCTTCAAATTCCGTTAATAACCATTTATTAAATTGTTGACGTACTTCTTTAATAACATTTTTAACTTCTTCCTTCCCAGAAGCCAAAATATATAAATTACCACCACCTGCATAAATTACATTAGTCCGAGGGAGTTCTAATTTATCTAGTAATTGTTGTACTACCTCTTCCGTGACTAATTCTAAATAAAAACTCCTCGCTCTTAATGATTTTAATGCCCCATCAGAAGATATGGTATAAATGAATTTTTGAATCCCTGATAAATCACCAGCAATTAAAGTAATATTGTCAGATTCAGCATTATTGACTAAAGCTGCTGCAACTGCGGCCGTACTTTTAACCAAATCTATTAAGGCTATATTTTCCTCTCCAAAGCTAATAAATGATCCGAACTTTTCTACAATTAAAGTTAACAAAGATAGATTTTTATAATCTTCCTGATCTAAACTATCTAAAGCTGTTTTGATATCTTTTTTTAAACTCTCTAAACTTGGTATTTCTGTTACTGGATAGGGAATTTGAGGATCACTATTATCAATAGCTTGAGGTATCCAATAATGTTCTTTTGTCTGCTTTTTCTGCTCTTCTTTAAGATTCACATAATCAAATAGTAATCTTAAAGCCTGTGGTTCTCCCTGTTTAGGCCAAGATAGAATACCCTGAGCTTTTTCAATAGCTTTTTTGATAGCATCATCAATACTATCTGACGCTGATAAAGATAACTTGTTAACAACATCAGACTTAACCCAGTTTGCCAAAACTGCGATCGCCTGTTGAACAACCTGTAATGCAACTTGAGAACTTTTCACCATAAATACTTTTTCCCACTATAACTGCAAACCAAACATCCCCACCGCAAACATCCTCATCTCGCTGTCATCGGCAAATTATACCTATAAGCTTATATGATTATTACTCAACATAACCACTGAGAATATTACAATCGCTGTAAATAATTACTACAAACTGTAAACTAGAATATTCACATATAGTAAAAATCAGCTAATTTCTTTAATCAATCAAATCTCCCAACTTATAAGTGGGATTGTGAGTAATACAAATCACATATTTTGCTAATTTGGGATCATAAAAACCAATTGCACTGTAAATATGTGCCAACTTATGCGCCAAAACAAAAGCGACAGGAATAGACACAGGTCCATTAATTTTCAATAATTGACCCCCTGCTAACTCTCTCGACTGCGCCATTTCTTCTAAGCGTGCCGCTGCATCCTTTACTATTTGGTCGTTTTGGGCAGGTTCGCCAAATTTAATCCGTAAAATTCCCGCTTGTAATTCAATGTTATAAGTAGTCACGGTTTGCATCTCCAACCAATAACTACATCATACATGACAGTGGAAGTAGCCTATTCCAAGATATTGGGTTTTATTCTCTGTAGCAAAGCAAACAAGTGACAAAACAACTTGTTGTACTAATGTAACACTTATTATCATATTGTAATAATAAAAACTATATCATTATACTATGTATTAAACTATAACAAAACTTGTATACTAAAATAATCATGGGATTTTTACTCAGAATTATCGGCTTTGGTTTGCTGATATTAGGCATCTACTTTGTTGGACAAAACATCATCTTTACAACTAACGTTTATCCTTATTGGTGGCGGGGAATAGCAGCAGACACATCTATACTTGCACTAACCATAGGGGTGATGATTTTAATTTTCTTTCCCAGAGGAATGAAAGAACTAGGCTGGATACCCGTATTTATAGGAATTATTCTTGTGTTTATCAGCAGTCGAGCTATCCTGAACCCTATGAGTCTATGGCAATTTTTTCTATCATTAATTCTCATGTCAGGAGGCTATAAAATGTTCATCACCGGACGTTTACCTGTGTAACAAAATATTCACCAAAAATAAATTACTTCTATCTCTTCGTTAGAGTAGCTAAATTTTTTTTAACTAACCGCAAAGTACGCAAAGAACACAAAGGTAAGAGGTTTAAGAGAGATTTTTCTTGGGCTAGTAGCGGTGATCACAAATATAGCCGTAGAGAGAGTAGTTAGGACATCAATTCAATACTTTTCGGTTAAGCCCAAAACAATGAAATAACGTAGGTTGGGCTTACCGTGGGGAAACCCAACAAACCCTTGTAAATGTTGGGTTTCGTTCCTCAACCCAACCTACAAAAATCCTTAACCGAACAGTATTGGACATCAATTGATCATGAAAGTCTTACTAAAATAGGGTTTTACTCCTAACTCCTTGAACTCCTGCTATATCAAATCCTGTACATCCTTAAATCCTGGATATCCTGATTCTGACAAATTAAAAACAAAAAAAACGCCCCCCATTTCTGGAGAGCGTTTCTTTATCTAGCCCAGAGTTTTATTCTTATTAACCGTTGATTGCAGGAGCAGTCAAAGCAACAGGAGCAACTTCACCAGCAGCTAAGTCTAAGGGGAAGTTGTGAGCGTTACGCTCGTGCATTACTTCCATACCTAAGTTAGCGCGGTTGATTACATCTGCCCAAGTACCGATTACACGACCTTGAGAGTCAATGATGGATTGGTTGAAGTTGAAACCGTTCAAGTTGAACGCCATTGTGCTTACACCCAACGCTGTGAACCAGATACCAACTACTGGCCAAGCAGCCAAGAAGAAGTGTAAGGAACGGCTGTTGTTGAATGAAGCGTATTGGAAAATCAAGCGACCGAAGTAACCGTGTGCTGCAACGATGTTGTAGGTTTCTTCTTCTTGACCGAATTTGTAACCGTAGTTTTGAGATTCGGTTTCGGTTGTTTCACGAACCAAGGAAGATGTTACCAAAGAACCGTGCATTGCTGAAAACAGTGAGCCACCGAATACACCAGCCACACCTAACATATGGAAGGGGTGCATCAAGATGTTGTGTTCTGCTTGGAACACGATCATGAAGTTGAATGTACCGGAGATACCTAAAGGCATACCATCGGAGAAAGAACCTTGACCGATGGGGTAGATCAAGAATACTGCGGTTGCTGCTGCCAAAGGTGCAGAGAAAGCTACACAGATCCAAGGACGCATACCCAAGCGGTAAGAAAGTTCCCATTCACGACCTAAGTAGCAAGCTACACCGATCAAGAAGTGGAAAATTACCAACTGGTAAGGACCACCGTTATACAACCACTCATCTAAGGAAGCTGCTTCCCAAATGGGGTAGAAGTGTAAACCGATAGCGTTAGAGGAAGGAACAACTGCACCAGAGATGATGTTGTTTCCGTAGATTAAAGAACCTGCAACGGGTTCACGGATGCCGTCGATGTCAACGGGAGGAGCAGCGATGAATGCGATGATGAAGCAAGTGGTTGCTGCTAACAAGGTGGGGATCATTAATACACCGAACCAGCCGATATATAGGCGGTTGTTGGTGCTGGTGATAAATTCACAGAAACGATCCCATACGTTGGCGCTTTGGCGCTGTTGGATGGCGGTTGTCATGTTCTTATGATTGCGTTTTATGTATGTATGTTTTGGTAGGTGTTTCTACCTGATGAATTTATAGTAGGTCAAATATTTCGATTTGTAAAGGGGTTTTCGTAATATTTTTTAAAATTTTTCTCACAGGATCAGAAAACCTAGATATAGTAAGGGTTACAGACTTTATATTTTTGTAAACTTCTTCTCTGGATTGTAAAAATGCTGTTATCTAGTGCCAAGGTAGTTACTTATAGTCCTGCATATACTCTTGTTCCTACTTACGAATGTTTTAATAGATGTAGTTATTGTAATTTTCGTGTTGAACCAGGTTCACGTCCTTGGATGACGCTAGAACAAGCAGAGAATATTTTATTACCTTTAAAAAATCAAAATATCTGTGAAATACTCATTCTCAGCGGTGAAGTTCATCCTTTTTCATCCAGACGTGAAGCGTGGTTTCAGCTTATTTATGATTTATGTGCTTTAGCTTTATCAATGGGATTTTTACCCCATACCAATGCCGGACCACTGAGTTTTGCGGAAATGGAAAAGCTAAAAAATGTCAATGTTTCGATGGGATTGATGTTGGAACAGTTGACACCCCAGTTATTAAATACTGTTCATCGTCATGCACCGAGTAAATTACCTCAATTGCGTTTACAACAGTTACAATGGGCGGGAGAATTGCAAATTCCCTTTACGACTGGGTTGTTATTGGGAATAGGAGAAAGTGAAGATGATCGCTGGGAAACTTTAACAGCTATTTCTGAGTTGCATCAACGCTACCACCATATACAAGAAGTTATTTTGCAACCCCACAGTCCAGGAAGTCAGCAAACCTTTAACGCAGAAGCTTTTGACCCTCATCAACTACCGCACGTGATCAGGAAAGCACGGGAAATTTTACCCGCAGATATTACAATCCAAATTCCCCCTAATTTACTGCTAGATGAAAATTGGTTATTAGCTTGTTTAGATGCAGGTGCGAGAGATTTGGGGGGTATAGGTCCAAAAGATGAAGTTAACCCTGACTATCCCCATTTACAGGTACAGAGATTAAAAGAAATTTTACAACCTGCGGGATGGGAATTAGTACCCCGGTTGCCTGTGTATCCTCAGTTTCAAAAGAATTAGTCACCAGTCACCAGTCCCCTTTAGAAGAACAGGTTTTCAATCCAGTTCTTCTGTAAAAATCCTGATTTTTTTCCAAAATTTTACTACCAGTATCTTATCAATCTAGAAAGTCTCTTCCTGACTACGACAAAGACAGCGTTTTGCTAGTCAATGAACTATAAAATAAGAGTATTGCTTTGAGATTGACAGAGATTTAAACGCTGCGATGAATTTAAAACAAGAAGCGGTCAGATTGACCGTGCCTGTCCGCCGTGGCGGGTTAGCCTGTGGACTAGATAGTGCCGACACTGCTAGGGTGAAACAGGAAGAAAAAGCTGGCTCTTGTTAGCATTAGTTAGCTTTTTTGTATCGGAATGCTGAAACATAGGAAATAGTAACCTCATCTCAGCGGTTACACAACTTACAATATGTAGGAAGTATCAAGGTAGCAGTAGCAATGATAGAGCCTGAAAACAAACTATTTGCGCCCAATGATGGTTGGAATGATTTAGACACAAAAGAAGAACAACGCATCAGAGTATTGTTAGACTTGGGTTTACGGCAACCAGAAACAATTCCGGTATTTGAAGAAGCTACTCAAACAGCTGCTCACTTTTTGGCAGCAGAAATTTCTATTTTGGGATTTATGGACCAAGAAGTTCACTGGTTCAAATCATCAGTGGGTTTATCAAGATTAGGTCTCATGAATGAGATAGCACAAAAACGTCAATTATTACGACGGGATTCTTTTTGCTCTCAGGTGGTAGAAAATTCTCAAATATTAGTTATTAATGATACAAAAGCAGCAATAAATACACAAATATCTACCAGTAAGTTAGTACAAAATTATGGCATCCGTTCCTACTTGGGAGCGCCATTAATTGATGCTTATGGATATTGCTTGGGCGCATTGGCAGTTATGGATCGTCAACCACGCAATTTCACAGATCGAGAAATTGAGTTTTTGCAAATCATCGCTCGTTGGTGCATGAGTGAATTTGAACGCAACCGATTTTTGCAAGGTCAATTCCAAAAAAGCACTATTACAAGTATTCCCAGTACAAGTATTCCTCGTACAAGTATTCCTAGCTTGCCATTCCCAGAAGAACAGGCAATTGACTGGCAAACCGCACCACCCATTCTAGAAAATGTTTCTAATTCTACTCAGCAACTGAAACTAGAACTCTTAGGCCAACTAACTCAAGAATTGCGTACACCCTTAACATCCGTACTGGGGATGGCTGGTGTTCTGGCACGTGAAATTTATGGGCCTTTAACAACAAAGCAGCGAGAATATCTAGAGATTATCCAACACAGTGGACGCTACTTACTGTCTTTAGTCAATGAAATTACCGAACTAGGAACATTAAGTGATAATTCTAATGTGCTGAACTTAGCTCCTGTAGATATTGAAATGCTGTGTCAACAAGCTATCAACACTCTATCAGAAGTGGCTGTCCGTCGGAATCAAGAGATTCGCTTGTCTATAGAACCAGGACACAATCGCATTTGGCCTTTAGATAAAGATAAAGTGCGACAAATTTTGTATAACCTGTTGTTTAGCATTATTCAACTTTCTACTACAGGTAGTATTGTTCGTGTTCATATTTCTTACAAAGAAAATACCCTCTGTATTACTATTTGGGTTTCCCATCCCTGGTCAGGAGTAGGAGATGGAAACGGTGAAATTGACTTTTATTTACGTCTTGATTCTTTGTCCATATCAGAAATCTTGGGTGAGTCTGAAAAGTATGATTCTGATTTAGAAAATAAGAAGAATGCCCCAGGAAATTGGGAAAAGTCAGCAAATTTGATGGAGCAGCAGTTAGCAATCTTGGTTGATAGCTCAGATAAGGATTTAGGTAATACTTCTGTGAATCTGTCTCGTGAAAAACTAGGTTTGTTACTCAGCAGTCAGCTGGCAGAACTACATGGCGGCCAAATTTCCATCCAAGGTTCTCCAGAATCAGGATATCGCTATGTGATTTCTTTGCCACTGCCAACGGCTAATTCCGCTAAATAGTGACAGGTGACAGGTGACAGGTGACAGGTGACAGGTGACAGGTGACAGGTGACAGGTGACAGGTGACAGGTGACAGTAATAAATTTACCAATTACCAATTACCAATTACCAATTACCAATTACCAATTACCAATTACCAATTACCAATCACCAATTACCAATCACCGGATTATGATTAAGGCTAAGTTCTACAATTAGGTGCTAGTTGATCACAACCTTGTTTATGAATTTAGTCTGGCAAAGATTTACTTTATCCTCTGTACCGCTCAGAGAATATTTGGATACTAGTTACCTGCATCGGTTGATGGTGGGTATTTTACGTCCTTGGCGGCAAACCAGTATTTTAATGCAGTGGGGAGATACGATAGCGGCTGCTCTACTTAGCCTGATATATGCTCTTGCACCTTTTGTTTCTAGTACCCTAATGGGTTTGTTGCTGGTAGCTTGTGTGGGTTTCTGGGTGCTATTGACTGTATCTGATGATACAAGTCTGACAAATGCCGCTTCGGTTACGCCTATTCATCTGCTAGTGTTGCTCTATTGGTTTATTGCTGTGGCAGCTACAGCTTTATCACCAGTGAAAAAGGCCGCGTTGAGTGATTTGGTAACGTTAACACTCTATTTATTGCTCTTTGTTCTATGCGCTAGAGTTCTGAGAATTTCCCGTTTGCGAACTTGGCTAATTACTCTTTACTTACATATATCTCTGATTGTCAGTGTATATGGAATTCGGCAATGGTTTTTTGGCGCTAAAGCATTGGCTACTTGGGTTGATCCAGAGTCAAGTTTGGCTAAGACAACCAGGGTTTACAGCTATTTAGGTAATCCTAACTTATTGGCTGGATATCTAATACCAGCAGTGGTTTTAAGTTTGGTGGCTATTTTTGCTTGGCAAGGTTGGATTAGGAAAGCTTTAGCACTAACAATGTTTGTTGTCAATACAGCCTGTTTGGTTCTTACTTTTAGTCGTGGGGGCTGGATTGGTTTGGTGGTGGGGCTTTTGGCTGCAATGGCATTGTTGGTTTATTGGTGGAGTGTGGCAATGCCACCTTTTTGGCGCACTTGGTCATTGCCAATTATTGTAGGGGGTTTGATTGGGGTATTGGTGTTGGCGGTGATTTTTGTTGAACCTGTACGGTTGCGAGTTTTTAGTATTTTTGCAGATCGTCAGGATAGTAGTAATAATTTCCGTCGCAATGTCTGGGATGCTGTTTTTGAAATGATACGCGATCGCCCCATTATTGGTATCGGTCCTGGTCACAATTCTTTCAATAAAGTTTATCCTCTTTACCAACGTCCCCGTTATACTGCTTTGAGTGCCTATTCTATTTTCCTGGAGACGGCTGTAGAAACAGGTTTTTTGGGTTTAGCTTGTTTTCTTTGGTTAATACTTGTCATCTTGAATACGGCATTTATGCAAATGCGCCGTTTCCTAAACTTGAGAAGTAAAGATGGACTTTGGTTAATTGGGGCGATCGCTACTTTGTTAGGTATGCTTGCTCATGGCACGGTAGATACCGTCTGGTATCGTCCTGAAGTCAATACTCTTTGGTGGTTAATGGCTGCTTTAGTCGCCAGCTATTGGACTGCTATATAAAACCACTGACATTGCTAGACTTTACTTTCTACTTCAATGGGAGCATGGGAGCAGTTATCCGTGGTGTAGACTTTCACGCCTTAGTATAGGTAATCCTTGCTATACCAGCGTGTTTAGCCATTAATATTTCCTGGGTTTTGTTTACAGCGATTTTCAGGTAAATGAACCACATTTTTTAATCTCACGCAAAGACGCAAAGGCGCAAAGGAAGAAAGGAAGATAACAAGAAGGATGTGGTACAAATACATGAAAACTGCTGTAATTTGAGTTTTATTTTCATGGAAAAAAGCATTGCTCGACATCAATACTGTATCTGATCCTTAATTTCTTTGGACCAATATATCTATTCCTCCGATTAGCCAAATCAATCTGCGGTATATTTGGCTAATAATTTTTCATTGCTCGTTGAATATCACGCTGATCTTGACGGCGTTTGAGGCTTTCCCGCTTATCGTGAATTTTCTTACCTTTACATAAACCGATGCTGACTTTTACCCAGCCGCGTTTCAGATACATTTTTAACGGCACTAAGGTTAAACCCTGCTGTTCTACTTTACCAATTAGCTTGCGGAGTTCTTGCCGATGCAGTAGCAACTTACGAGTGCGACGTGGTTCATGATTAAAATATTGTCCACTAGAGGTATAGGGAGAAATATGTACATTTATTAACCATGCTTCACCATTGCGAATCAACGCATAGCCATCCTGGAGATTTGCTTTACCAGCCCGTATTGATTTTACCTCCGTACCTGCCAACTGTATTCCCGCTTCGTAGGTTTCTAGGATTTCATACAAATAACGAGCTTGGCGATTGTCGCTAATTACTTTATAACCTTCGTTTTTGTCACTCATTGAAAATCTGCTTTATGTTAAATATTGGTTAGTTGCTTTACTTCGTTGTTTAAAACATTTGTAATTTGAATAATGAATTTCGACTAATTGAATTTTACATTATATTTTCTATTTAATTTAATCTATTAGTGTAACATTATTAAAATTTGAAATAACATTAAATTTTATGAACACTTCCTAAGCATATAATAACAAAATATTGAGTAAGAAAAATGCTAGGGGTGTACTGTCCATGCCCTTGAAGATCCTTGTAGTGGATGACGACCTCGGCACTCGTCTGTCTATTGGTGATTATCTTGAACTGTCCGGCTATTCGGTGATCATGGCTGATGACGGTCAAGAGGCTTTGTGTATAGTGGAAAAGAACCATCCTGATTTAATGGTGACAGATATTGTCATGCCAAGGATGAACGGCTATGAACTGGTGCGTCGGGTGCGTCAACAAGCTGAGTTTAGGTTGTTACCTGTAATTTTGTTAACAGCCCGAACCAAAACCCAAGAAAGAATTCTTGGTTATCAATCAGGATGTGATTTATACTTGCCTAAGCCTTTTGAACTAGAAGAGTTAGCCGCAGCTATTCGTAATTTACTAGAGCGATCGCAAATCATTCAATCAGAATACCGCTTCTCTTATCAAGAAAGTTTAGATGGGTCTAACCTGATAAAATCAATACACGGACAAAATCATTTATCGACACCAATTGTCAATTCTCAGTTGTTATTATCATTAACTACAAGAGAGCAGGAAGTCTTAGAACTATTGACTCACGGTTTGTCTAATGCCGAAATGGGTAATCAACTACACCTGAGTCCGCGCACAGTTGAAAAATACGTCAGCAGTTTATTGAGAAAAACAGAAACCAGTAATCGCGCAGAACTGGTGCGGTTTGCCATCAAGCATGGTCTTGTAGAGTAGGTCACCAGTCACCAGTCACCAGTCCCTCATCACATATTCTAGCAGACCTGAACAAGCATCCATAAGGAGGTCTATCACCTGATTAAATCCCTCTTGTCCGCCATAATAGGGATCTGGAACTTCTTTGAGATCGTGTTGAGAGCAAAAATCACACATCAAACGGACTTTATGGTGATATTCTCCAGAACGGTCAACAGCGAGAATATCTTGATAGTTATCCTTATCCATTGCCAAAATTAAATCAAACTCTTGAAAGTCTGATTTTTGAAACTGACGAGCTTGACCACGTAGTTTAATTCCCATCTTAGCAGATGCAGCAGCACTCATGCGGCGGTCAGGTGGACTACCAATGTGATAACTAGAAGTACCAGCAGAATCACAGTAAATTTTATCGCTCAGACCAGCTTGGTCAATCAGATAATTCATAATATTTTCTGCTGAGGGCGATCGGCAAATATTACCCAGGCAGACAAACAGTAACTTGTAAGACATTTTTCGGGGTTAATCCTTTTAGGGAAATGATGTAATCGACTATGTAATAAACTATGATCAAATAGCGCAATAAGTCAAGATTTATATTTAAATAAACATCCCACAATCTGGACAAATAAAGGTATTTTGATGATTTTTATTAATACAGCGGATTCCTTGGTCATGAGATACATTATAGCCCCCTCATTGCTGGCGGAGATGGGATTTTGTCAATAAAGCATTATATCAACATTCCCTAAAAAGTGCAGTCATAGAAATAGGATTGCGAGAATCTGCTAGGTTGGTTTTAACTCCCCAAGAAATTCAACATTGTTGGGGTGAAGGTGCAGGTTCTCAAGGATGGGAAACAATCAGAAAATACCTAATTTATGACTTGGAAGATACGAAATTAATTGCTGATAAATTAGTGCCTTCTTATTACTATGAATCGCTGATAGTGCCAGGTATGAATTTACAACAACTATCGCTTACTGGTAATGGTACTAAATGGCAGCGAGTTTTAGAAAGACAATATCCAGGTTACAAACCAACTGCTGATCCGAAGTTGAAATTTGAGGGAGGACTGGTAATTTCAGTACCAGGTTTACACAAACACATTGCCAAAATTGATGTTTCCAGTCTGTATCCCAGCATTATGCTTAAATATGGGATTTGCTCCCGCAAGGATACGCAACGAGTGGGGTTAAGTATTCTCGATTATCTCACCAGGGAACGACTGAGACTCAAAGAATTAGGAAAAGCTGGAGATTTAGCTGCTAAACAAGCTGAAGCTGCTCTCAAAGTGTTAATCAACTCGTTGTTTGGCTTTTATGGGACTTCTGGTGTTGGTTTTAATGATATGGAAGCTGCTGCACTGGTTACAGCTTATGGCAGACGTATTCTGCGATTCATGATTGATGTGATTGAAAAAGCGGGAGGTATCCAGGTTGAAAGTGATACTGATGGTGTGTTTTTCTCCCACTCTGAACCTCTGCTGATATTTGAGAGGCTGCAAAATGCTTTACCTACTGGTATCAAAATCGAGTTGGAAATCCTTGCTAAAGCGATGTTTGTTCCCTCTAGAGGAGCTAAGAATTATATTCTCTGGCATGAAGATGGGAAAATTACTACTAAGGGTTCATGGCGGAAACGCGATCGCTCATAAAATATACGCAAGAGCTAAAAATTGTAAGTATTAAAAAATAATAGTTGACAAATGAAATATATTTGTGATATTCTTCTGTAGAAAATGCAAAATTTTTAAAGTATTTCCGAGAAATTCAAGGTTTATTGAGGTATAGTAAGCGATTCAACTTTGAATTTTAAAACGAAAACCACTTTCTAAAATAGGTGTACTTCATTTGCTTCAATAATGTTGCATCATTTTTTTACAAAAAATTATACAACAGCAGAGATTAAAATCATGATTGAAAAACTCTTGGCTACTAGCATAGAAAACTTAGAGCAGTTTGGTACAGCTATTGAAGATTTAATCAACAAACATTCTGATGTTTTTAAGCAAGATTTAACAGAAATTCATAAAAACTATCGGGATTTTCGTGAAGCTTATGAAGAAGCCTTAGAGAGATTAAAAAATCCTAGACTGTCTATTACTATGATTGGTACAACTTCATCTGGTAAATCTACGCTTTTAAATGGCTTAATCGCTCACCAAATTTCGCCTATTGAAAGCCAAGAGAAAAGTGCAGGAATATTAAAAGTGGAGCATTCCGAAACACGCAAGCTAGTAATTAAAGGTAGAGATGGAAAAGTCAAAGAAGAACATGAAAACTTGAATAATAAGGAAATCTATGACAAAATTTCCACAATAATGGACAATTACAACTCCCGTAAAGTTAGGGATCTACCAAACTTGACTGTCTTTCTCCCAATTTTGCCTGTTTGCGATTCTAGCCTGTTAGGCTTACCGCCATCAATGAGAGTTGAATTTATTGACTTACCAGGGATAAATACTGTTTTAGACAGGAACAACCTCAACACAATTCAGAAAAACATTAAAAAATCCTTTAGTATTGTTGTTATTAACTATAACTATGTAAATAAGGATGACACAAAAGCTTTATTTAAAGAGATAGAAGAAACAATAAAATCTTTTAAAATTGATACTAGGTTAATGATTTTTATCTTAAATAAATGTGACTTACACAACAAATATGATTTGCCATTACCAGAAAGAATCAATGTGATTCAAAAATCAATCCAAGAGCAATTAAAATTATCCACCGCACCAGAAATTTTACCTTTCTCATCTCAAAGTCTACAATATGCACAGTGTGCTTGGGGTCCAGCAAGCCTTAAAGATAAATCACCAGTAGATCAATCTACACGCTTCATCCAAGTAGAAGGAATGATGAATGATTGTTTTGGCTATTTTGAGAATAAAATCGGTCAAATAGAAGATGAGAATACATATAATAAGTTAAAAGAAACATTTCGTAGCTTAAAAGATAATATAGACAGGGCAAAAAGACATAATAAAGATATAATTATCTCAGACGAATTAATGAGCGAGATTCTGAAATATGTTCAGGAATGGACTGGAGCAAAAGAATTATGGAATTGTTTGCGTACTCGTTTTGAAGACTTTTTAGAAGAAGTTATTTTGATTCCCACGCTGACTCCAGTTATTATAAACTATAATGCTTTGGAAGAAAGTATAAAAAGCTTAGAAGATACTACTAAAAATAAAACTCAAAAGGAAATTGAAAAAAAGCGGAAAGAAAATCTTAGTAATCAGGAAAAATTGTCTAGAAAGATTAATGATATTACTCAAGAAACAAGATCTCGTATACGTAATATACAACAAACCCTACAAACAAATAATACTAGTGATGAAAGGCGCAATAGTTTAGCACTGGATTTAAACAATAAAGGTATGTCAGGTTTCTTGAACCTTTTTAATATTGTAGATAATATTAAACAGGACTTGCTTATCTCACTTGTTATACCTGTACGAGACGCATTGAGAAATAATTTACCTGCTGATGATTTAGAAAAAGACCTAAAAAAATGTATTAGTCCTGATAATTTGAAAAGAGTTATTGAGTCCTATAAGTTAGTAGTAACAAAAATTACCCAACTTAACCTTGATAGTTCTCGTGAATATTTAACGATGAAAGTACGTGCAAATGATAATACACAAATCAAAAAATATGAAGATATAGAGCGTAGTGTTCGTAAGCTATATATAGTAATGCGAAATTCTATTCAAGCTAGATGTAGCTTCCTGTTACAAACCGAAGTACAAGAACTTGAAGAAGCTGTCAACAGTTTAGTCAACGATCAAAACAAAGAAATTTATGGTTTTTGTATTTCTAGTGAAAAATCTGAAAACCTAAACTTCTATAACACAATTACCACTTATTTTGAGAAGAAACAAATTGGTACTCCTATACAGCCACCTGAAGAACTATTTGAGATGAATATCTCAATTGATGAGAAAACAATAAAAGAAGAAGAAGTCGTCGGACAAACTAAGAAAACTACTCAAAAAGGTAGTTGCTTTAAAAAAACAGATACAGAAATCGTTGATCAAAGGGGTGATGTTGAATATACAGTTTTCTCTATCCCGAATCCAGATACAATGGGTAAACAATGGTCACAAGGAATTGATAAAGCAGAACCTATGCTATGGAATATTATTTTTAATTGGCTTACTCAATGCTTAGATAATTCTGTGGAAAACTTTAGTAATTCAGCAACAGATGTTCTTAACTATACAAATAAATTACTTGATGATCAAATGCAAATTCTGGAACAAAACTTGCTTGACTTACATAAAAAACAGTGGGAAGAGATTAGAACTCAACAAACATTGGCTAAGACGATATTAGAAAAATTACAGTATACTAAAAACAGGTGATTAATAGACTTTTGCTCAGGTAAAAATCTTTGTATATCAATACTCTTAGTAAAGTGATTTTAAAAGTTATGAATAGCATTCAAATCTATATCTTACAGAATACTACAAATCCCCCTTATGCTTATACAGACTATCCATCTTTTATTCTATTGATTATTGCTATTGCAATAATAATAACTGTCATAACTTTCTTCTTTAAATCTAAGCCTACCGAAAACGACCCGCCGAATACAAAAAATAATATTTTGTTTCTAACTATAAATCAAACAAACCAAAATCTTATTCATGATTTAAAAACAAATCATCAAATTACAAGCAATAATTACCAAGAATTATTTTCTGCTACAAGAAGCCTTTGCTTCCTAGATTCAGATTCTGATCTTTATCATCAAATTAATAACTGGTTTACTGAAATTCTGCAAAAACCTGAAAGTCCAGAAGGTAATGAATTTGACTTGGATATTTATATAGTGAAAATCGTTTTAGATCATAATTATCCTAAATTTCAATTTGAAGCAACCTTTTTAGAAAAAATAGATTATTTTAAACGAATACCTGAAAATTCACAAGAGGTTCTTATCTCTCCTCGCTTATCTCCTCAAGATTATCAAAGTCAAAGCAAACATTTTTACAGAAAATAATACAACTTAAAAATAGAGGTTAAGAAAATAATGTCCAATATTTTAACAGATGAAGAATTAGAACTATCTCTCATACTTGCCAAAATTTCTAGTTTAACTTACTCTCAAGAGTTTATTTCGGAAAACATAGAAAATCATACTGGAGTTGAGAATGGTAAAGTATTCTATCTCCAAAATGATAATAAATGGGGTATATTAGTTTTTTTAGCAACTTATAGTAAGTACAGCATTATATCTTTTAAAGGAACAGACACTATCAATGATTGGAAAACAAATCTTCAGTTTTTTCAAAGAGAAAATGGCTCAGAAGGTAATGTTCACAATGGCTTTTACCAGGCAGTTAACAAAAATTGGGAACAATTATTAAAAGAAATACAAAAGCATCAAGACAAGTTTAATAATAAACAAAATAAAGAAATATTATTAACTGGGCATAGTCTTGGTGGCGCATTAGCTATTATTACAGCTTCTAGGCTCAATTCTCTTGCTGAGTTTACTGGAAAGATTAAAGGGGTATATACCTACGGTGCTCCCCGTGTTGGTAATAAGGACTTTAAACAGCAATATAAACCGAAACATTACCGCTTTGAATATGGTAATGATCCTGTACCATCTGCACCTTCACTTGGATTTGAGCATACTGGAGACAAGTATTATCTACCAAAAAACGAGCTAACAATTCAGAAAAATTCTCAATGTACTAAAGCTTATCAACTTCATATTAACGTATTAGGAGGAATATTTAAAATAGGTCTGGCAACTATTTTACCATCAACCGGGAACTCCATAAAACATATATCTAAATTATTTGATGATGTGAGGGGATATATTAATGATCATGATATTGAAAGATATATTGAGCATCTTCAAAACTACAAATATTTCTTACAACTTATTACAGGTTTAGAAAATGGCTCACTCAAACGGTATGGAAATTTAATTCAAGACATTACAACTAAAAAAATCGTTTGCTACTTACTAGAATCAAAAATATTTCCTATACAAGATGGATTAGTCTATGTAAATGAAAGATTCAATGAATTCCAACAAGATTTGACTAATTTGCGAGGAAAAATTGATCTTCTTTATGAAGATCAATTACTTAAAGAGGTATCAAAATTAAAAGCGGCGATTGAGACTCGATGTGATTTTCCTACAACACCTGCGCCTCAGACTTTACAACCTGTATCTGAGGTAAGACACTTTTTCTCAAAAAAAATACATGAGATTACTCCTAGTATAAAAGATATACTAACTGCTCATACACTCTTTAAAGCATGGGCAATTGCAACAGCAGTACGAGGGTATATACTATTAGAAATAGGTAAGATTCCAAAGGCAGTTTCAGTTACCCAAGAAGAGATTAACAACTTCAGAGATACTGTAACTAAGTGGGTTGATACATTTCTATATGATAAGCAATGTCCATACATATCTACAGCCTATCGTTTTACTGCTCCTATCTTTGGTATAGAACGCGAACGAGTTGATAGAATTGCTTATATATCATCGCAAGATAGATCATTATCTCAAAATGAAATAGAAGATAAAATTATTGATGTAGAAGTCGAAGTAACAATGGATTACTTTTCCAAAAAATACGATGAAAAATGGATACAAGAACAAATAGAAATAGTTGGGTATCTTGATAATTGGAGTGAATTATTAGCTAGATTAGAAGGCTTACTTGCTTTTGCACAACTATGTCAAGATAAGGAAGTCAATAGCAGTCGTGATATTCTTCCAGGTGATGATGCTACACCAGGTTTATATCTTATAGAGATGTAAACGTAAATATGTAGAGCTAACGCTCATGTACGACAATTATATTGCCGTGCTACCATGCCAACATACTTATACTTTGGTGAAGACGAATTCTCTCTAACTCGCACCATCAAACAACTAAAAACCCACACTCTAGATCAACAGTGGGCAAACTTTAACTATACAGAATACCCCCCAGAATCTCAAGAAACCATTGCTCAAGCATTATCCGATATCATGACACCACCAGTTGGGAGTGGAGGAAGATTAGTACACCAACAGCACATTACTGGGAGTTTGTTCAAAAGAAATATTGTTGCAGTTGGAGTCCATTCTCCCCAAAATTCCCTCAACAAACACACTCCTTATCACCAACACTCACAAACCTGACGCGAGAAATAAATCAGTCAAACTACTACTGGAGTACGCACAGGTAAAAGAATTTCCTCTCATTCCCCAATGGCAAACCCAAGCATTAATACAGCAAGCTCGGACTTTAGCTGACGAAATAGGTGTAACACTCACCACCGATGCCTACACAGTATTGATTGATTACACAGGCAATCATACACGACTGATATTCACCGAACTAGAAAAGCTCAAAACTTATGCTTTGGGTAAAACAGTCAATGGGGATATGGTGAAAGAATTAGTGTCAGAAAGTGCTGCTAATAGCTTACAACTAGCCAACGCCATTCGCTTGGGTAACATTGCTCAAGCATTAGAATTTGTTGATCGCTTAATTAACTGTAACGAACCAGCTTTAAAAATTACCGCTACCCTGACTACTACCTTTCGCACTTGGCTAACAGTCAAACAGATGAAAATATTGATTTCACCTGGTAAATGCTTGGATACTTTAACTTTAAGCTGCCTCTAAAAAATCTCGCTGTAACGGATTTTCTGGGAAAAATACAGCAGGTGAAATTTTAAAAAATTCCGCAAGTTTTTGGATATGTTCAACAGTTAATTTACGTTTACCATTAAGTACATCAGAAACAATTGATTCGGTTTTAAAAATAGGAACTAAATCTTTCTGTTTGAGATTTAATTCTGTAATCAGAACTTTGAGCAGGTCTACTCCATAAATATCAGGAACTAAATCTTGTTGTTGCTCATATTCATGGATTAAAATTCCCAATAGATCCAAATAATCTTCTTCCGCTTCGGTTAATTCTCCTTTATCAAGAAGTTTATCAACAACTACTTGAGTTTTTTCTAAATCTTCTTCAGATTTTATGGTACGAGGAGGAAAAGACGTAATTAATTCTACGTAGCTAGTGTTTTGATTTAGCATTTCATGTTGATGGGATTATTTGGTTAATTAAACTAGGATTAATAAACATTTATCCTGGTTTTCAATAATGGCGTTTTATTTCAGTTTAACTATCAAAACATTCGTCATTTTTCCAGTTATCTTTACTATATTCTGCATGAGTAAGAAACTCACGAATATATATAGCTTTTTTCTTATAATTGATACAGGTTATTAATCTGTATTTGTTTCCTCCAATATCAAAAATGACGAAATTTTTAACTTGGTCAGGTGCAAAAGGTACAGTAGTTTTAACATCTGCAAAACTATTCCATTCTTGCAATTTCACAAGTTTTATCCAGGTTTGTATACTTGCCTGAGCGTCGGGGTGCTTTTCACAAGCCTTCTTGAGCCTGGTTTCGGTAACGATTCGCATAATCAGGTTTTCCTCGTATACAAATAAAAATGTTTTTCATTATCATTTCTCCTAATTTCATGTTTAGTAACTAAAAGCCTTACTTAACTAATAGGAAGAAGTCAGGCTTTAGTATTTGGATGGAATAATCTTAGCAAATTGCGAAGTAAATTGCAAATACCTGATTCAACAGATGATTATCACCGGGTGTCAAAAGTAGCCAAATAACGTAGTAAAGCGGCGTTAAGCACACTTTTCAGTTATTTTTTCACTTTTGCATCTCCTCTGTAGTCGCGGCTTTCAGCGTATGGGACTAGTCGCTGCCAAATAGACGACAATGCGATCGCCTTTTGAAATTCTCAATCACCCAAATGTTATAGTTGTTTAACTTAAAAATGAGACAAAAAGTGATAAGTTCTGTAGATAACGTAAGTTGCTAGTTAGGGAAAATGTCAGAATCAGGATAACCAGGATTTAAGGATTAACAGGATAATAACAGAATTTTAATTAGCAATTACCCATTACCCATTACCCATTACCAGCCTTAACAAATAACTAGCAACTTGAGTTAGATAATGATTTTAGGATAACCAAGGCAGTCCAATTGTTTGGAAGATTAAATTTCCGTGGTTATTGTTTAGCTTAATGTCTCAATCTAAAGTTAAATGACTATATACAGTTTGCTGTTGGTTCTCCAGGGGAAGCGATCGCTCTATTTAGAGGATGTTTGAAAAGTTTTTAATGTATAAATAAACCCCTCTCCAAACCTCTCCCCGCATCGGGGAGAGGCTTTGAAACCCCCATTCCCTTGTAGGGAAGGGGGGAAGGGGGGTTAGGTTTCTAGAGATTATCGGTTTCATCTAATACTTTTCAAACAACCTCTTAGGGCTTGCTGAATAAACATAAAAAGATTACAGGTAAAGGGTCTTAGCCTGCTGGAAGTTAAAAAAGTGCAAGCTTTTACGGGGTGGAAACTTAAAAACCTTGCATTTAAGTTTGATGCCAAGGAAAAATCGCTCCCATCCAACTCTTGAAACTGTTCCCTGCGATGCACTGAGCTTGTCGAAGTGTTCCCTGTTAAGAGTTCCCTACCTTCACGGAAAGACTTTTTCAGCAACCCCTATTTAATATTTCTATTTTTTTAACAACGCTCATTCTCCCACTAATATATGCAACTATCTGTATAGTATTTATGTGTAAGAGTAGTTACTTAAATAGTTATAAATAATTTTGTTTATGCTGTCAGTTATCAGTTATCAGTTATCAGTTATCAGTTGATAACGACTAATAACTAATAACTAATGACTAATAACTAACGACTAATAACTAATGACTATAGTCCTGGCAGTTCCAGTCCACTGGTTAAATCTTCCATGCGTTCCCGCATAGTCGCAGTAGACTTGTTGTAGGCATCTTTCATTGCCGCTGTCACGAGATCGGAAAGTAGCTCTGAACCTTGTGCTATTGCTTCTGGGGAAATTTCTACTCTTCTGGGTTCTTGGTTGCCACTAACAATTACTTTAACCAGTCCACCACCAGATTCTCCTAGAATTTCCATTTGCTCTAATTCTTCTTGGAGACGCTTTGCACCTTCTTGAACCTGCTGTGCTTTTTTAAAAGCGTCCGCAAGTTCTTTCATTTTTCCTAAGCCAAAACCAAATCCCTGTCCTTTTCCTGCTGTCATAGTTAATTTTCCCAGTAATTTTCCAATCGTACTTTGAATAACAAATCAAACTCAATTATAAATGGGGTAGGTAATGGGTGACTGGGGACTGGTGACTGGGTAATCAATTTTATTCCCAATCACCAATCACCAACCTATCCACAAACTGCTTGAAACTCGCCAATCATTTTAACTTCTGGTTCTAACCAAATGGACCAACGTTCTTGTACTTCACGTTGAATATGATTAATGAGACAGAAAATATCGCTGGCTTTAGCTCCACCACGATTAACGATAAAATTAGCATGAAGCTGTGCTACTTGCGCTCCACCGATTTGATAGCCTTTTAAACCAGCTTGTTCAATTAACCATCCAGCAGTGTAAGGCTTAGGATTGCGGAAAACACTGCCACAACTGGGAAAATTATAAGGTTGGGTAGAAAGGCGATGTTGTTTATGTTGTTTGGTTGTAGCTATAACTTGTGCTGGATCTGCACCGGGTTGGAGTTGCAAGGTTGCTTGAGTAACTATCCGTTTTCCCCCTTGCAATAATGAAGTCCGATATTTGTAACCTAATTCCGCTGGGGTGAGAGTTTCTATTGTACCATCGGGAGAAAGCAATTCTGCACTCACTAACATATCTGCAATACAGCTATTATGCGCCCCTGCATTCATAACAACTGCACCACCAACAGTTCCTGGAATACCCACAGCCCACTCTAAACCTTGCCATCCCAATTCTGCTGCTTCCCATGCCAAACTCGGAATAGATTCTCCGGCCGCAACTGTTAATCGACCTGTTTCTGGGTCAAAATGCTTGAAACGGAAATGACGAGTAGCAATAACTAAGCCCGGTATACCTTGATCACTGACCAATAAATTAGAACCTGCTCCCAGGATTGTTATTGGTAAATCTTGTTCTTTTGCGTACTCAATACTTGCTTGTAATGCTTCTAAGTTGCGTGGAGCAACGTACCATTGGGCTGCTCCGCCCACCCTATAAGAAGTAAATGCTGATAAAGAAGCCTGGGTTTTAATTACACAGTCAGTACCGGGTAAGTAAATTACTTCACTAGCGACAGAATTAATTGTTTGCTGTTTATTTGTAGTCAAAGCAGAAATCTTACAGACGTTTCCAGCAGCCTGGGAAGTTATCATCGTTGCTTTAGTTGGTGATTTTTATTACTGTTTTACCGTAATATTCCGGTAGTAAGATTAACTAATGAAACTATTGCTAGATAAGAAATTCGCAAAATCAACAAAACCTAGCAGTGTGCTTCGCTTAGGATGTAGCCTGAACTGGTTCACGAAGTGTAGCAATGACTTCAGGAATCGCTTGATTCAAATTACCAGCACCTAAAAATAATGCCAAGTCGCCAGAACGCAGGTTTGACAATAAAAACTCGCACACAGAGGATAAAGTTGGTTGATAAATAACCTGCTGATGCTGCTTCCCTATTTCTGCTGCTAATTGTTCACCATTAATCTGTCCTAAATCGGGTTCTCCGGCACTGTAAATATCAGTCAGGACTACTAAATCAGCATGGGTAAAGGATTCGGAAAATTCTTCTAAGAAGGTAAGTGTACGACTGTAGCGATGAGGCTGGAAGATGGCGACTACCCTTTGTCCTGGTCTAGCTTGGAGTCTTGCTGCGGCCAAAGTAGCACGAATTTCGCTAGGGTGATGGGCATAGTCATCTATAAAAGTAATACCAGCCGCTTCTCCTCGGAACTCAAAACGCCGTCTTGCCCCTTCAAAGGTAGCAATACCTTTAGCAATTTCCCCAAATTCTAAACCGAGAGCGCGTCCTACTGCTACTGCGGCTAGAGCATTGCTGAGATTATGCCGACTCAAAAGTTGTAGATTTAATACACCCAAGGCTTTACCTTTTTCCCACACCAAAGCTGTTGTACCATCAGCACGATAATCAATGTTGGTAACAGTATAGTCAGCGCCGATATCTGGATGTAGACTATAGCTGATGTTTGGGTTAAGGCGATCGCGCACTGTGTCACAATCAATGCTACCTACTAAAATTTGGCAGCCCTCGGCAAATTTTTGGAAAGTCTCCACTACTTCGTCTAATGTTTCGTAGTGGTCAGGATGATCGAGTTCAATATTGGTAATTATCCCGATAGCTGGGGCGTGTTTCACCAGAGAACCGTCAGATTCATCTGCTTCAGCCACTAGATACTTGCTTTCCCCTAATCTAGCATTCCCTTCCCAAGCATTGACTTCTCCACCGACTAAAATAGTCGGGTCAAGACCAGCTTGCAATAGCATATAACCAATCATGCTACTGGTTGTAGTTTTGCCGTGAGTTCCTGCTACAGCAATGCTATAGTAATCAGCAATTAAGGCTGCTAGGACATCGGAACGGTGTAAAATAGGACAACCTAATTCTATGGCAGCTTTATATTCCAAATTACTGGTATTAATAGCTGTTGAACAAATTACTTGAGGTAAGTTAGACTTATCAACAGGCAATTTTGCTGGTGAATTTAATACTATTCCATCAGCCGATTCTTGAGGACGAAAGAACTCCAGATTGCTGGCTTCTTGTCTACTAAAAATGTGAGCGCCCAGGGATTCTAACTTGCGTGTAATCTGATTAGGTCGCAGATCAGAACCTGATACTGGTAATTGCCGTTTTGTCAACACATAAGCTATAGCCGACATTCCTATACCGCCAATACCAATGAAATGAAATGGTCTACCGCTAAAATCTATCTGACTATTCATCTTTTGTTCCTCTTACACCACACCACAAAATCTTTAGAAATGACAACAAATGACACGCGTATCATAACAGGATTTGGATTTTTACAGATACTGCTCCTGTAGGATTTTCATATCTGAATAAAGGGTTAATTTTTTACTTTGTTTTTGCTTGTTCAGAAAGATATTACCCTGACGAGAGAGTTTCTCTATTTCTGATATCTTTTTATGATTATTCTGAAAACTGGGGTAACATCGGGAAAAAAATTCTGTCATGTTAAATACATATCTTTGATTGCTTTACTAGAAGTGGCTACGGAAGTCCTTGAGTTACAAACCTAATTTGACACTATATCCAGCCAGCAGGTGAATTGACTACAATAGTACATTGGCAGGGAAAAGATTATTCAACTAGTTGCAGTAGGAAATTTTAGGAGGCAGGAGGTAGGAAGTAAGAGACAAAACTTTACCAGTGTGCTTTACTTTACCTGAATATTCCCGCACATCAAATGCAGAAACTAGCAATTTTTGGAGGTACATTTGACCCAGTTCACTGGGGACACCTACTCGTAGCCAAAACGGCTTTGACGCAATTACATCTGGAACAAATAATTTGGATACCTTCAAAAAATCCTCCTCATAAACAAGCCGCACTGTTTGAACATCGAGTAGCAATGCTGGATATAGCTACTAAAAATAACCCAGCTTTTACACTCTCACTGATTGAGAGAGAATGTTCTGGGACTTCATACTCTATTAACACCCTGATTGATTTATCTGCTTTTTACCCAAATACTCATTGGTACTGGATTATCGGTTTGGATGCTTTCCAAACTTTACCTCGTTGGTATCGTGGATATGAACTAGCACAAATGTGTGATTGGTTAATTGCCCCCCGACTGGTAGGTGGTGAGACAATAGCTCAAAGTGAGTTAATATGCAACCAAGTAGAAAAAAAATTTAGAGAAAAATCATATACAATTAATTGGCAATTACTACATACACCTTTAATAAGAGTTTCGTCAAGTATCATCCGTGAACTTTGTCGGCAAGGGTGTTCAATTGATTATTTAGTACCGAAATCAGTCGGCTTGTACATCGCCACTCACAATCTTTACACTAATAATTCTGAATAAATTCTGTATTTTTTTTTGGATCTAACATTTTATAGTTATAAATACTCCTCCCCTTTGCGATATGATTGGGGTCTAGAACAGAATCAAAACATTTACTCAAATTTACTCATTGACCGAAAAAATCTAGACTTCAACACTCAAAGGTGTGATAATTACCCTGTTTTTAGGTAATAACCAAGCCTAAAGCACTTGCACAGTAGGGTGAGCTTTTTATATAGCAGTTACACCCAATCTTAACCCTTAGGCTGCGCTCAGGGTTAAAACCGAGGGAAGTCGAGGTTTTAAAGCCTGTGGACTGGGTAGTGCCGACACTTCCAGAATGAAGCAGGAAGTAAACAAAGCTCATGAGTAATTTTGAGTAGGTTTTATATAACGGTCAACGATATCAATTTATAGGCATAAATACAGAGGGCAAGACACTGTGATTAGAGTTGCAATCAACGGTTTCGGGCGCATTGGACGGAACTTCGCACGCTGCTGGATAGGTAGAGAGAATAGCCCAGTTGAACTTGTGGGTATCAATGACACTTCCGATCCTAGAACCAATGCTCACCTGCTCAGATATGACTCGATGCTGGGAAGGTTACAAAATGCGGATATTACTGCTGATGACAATTCCATTACTGTCAACGGTAAGACCATTAAATGCGTATCTGATCGCAACCCAGATAACTTGCCCTGGAAAGAATGGGAAATTGATCTGATTATTGAATCCACTGGTGTGTTTACCAGTAAGGAAGGGGCAATGCGCCACGTTAATGCTGGTGCTAAAAAGGTGCTGATTACTGCTCCTGGTAAAAACGAAGATGGTACTTTTGTGATGGGTGTGAATCATGAAGATTATGATCACAACGTACATCACATTATCAGTAACGCCAGTTGTACTACTAACTGTTTAGCTCCTATTGCTAAGGTGTTGCATGAAAAATTTGGCATCATCAAAGGCACAATGACTACTACTCACAGCTACACAGGAGATCAGCGCATTTTAGATGCTTCTCACCGGGATTTGCGTCGCGCTAGAGCAGCTGGTATTAACATTGTTCCCACTTCTACTGGTGCTGCTAAAGCAGTAGCTCTGGTACTCCCAGCTTTAAAAGGTAAGCTGAATGGTACAGCTTTGCGTGTACCCACCCCTAATGTTTCAATGGTGGATTTTGTAGTTCAGGTTGAAAAACCCACTATTACAGAAGAAGTTAACCAAGTCCTCAAAGATGCTTCTGAAACCTATCTCAAAGGCATTTTAGGTTATAGTGAACTTCCTCTAGTATCTTCTGATTATCAAGGTACTAATGAATCTTCCATTGTTGATGCTAACTTAACTTTAGTCATGGGTAATGACATGGTTAAAGTAATGGCTTGGTATGACAATGAGTGGGGTTATAGCCAACGAGTTTTAGACTTGGCTGAGTTAGTAGCCAATAAATGGGCATAATTTAGGTGACAGGTGACAGTAAGAAGGCAAAAGGCAAAAGGCAAAAGGCAAGAGTTTATTCTTTCCAATTACCAATTACCAATTACCAATCACCTAACTAAAATGCTTAAATCCTTGACTAAGTGTTAAAACTTGGTCGGGGATTTTTGCATTTTCATGTTTTAAGATCACTTCTGTTCCTGGTATAATCTCGCCGATAATGGCTGCACCTGTTCCCAGTTTTTGCACTAATGCTGATGCAGCTTGTGGTGGTAAACAAAGGACTAATTCAAAATCTTCGCCACCATATAGGGCATAATTGAGCGATCGCTCTTGACTTAACCACTGATGAAAAACTAATGGTAGGGGAATTTTACTTGCTTCTAAAATAGCGCCTACTTTACTAGCACGGCAAATTTGTAATACTGCATCGGCTAAACCGTCGCTGCTGTCCATCCCAGCAATTTTAGATTTTAGATTTTGGATTTTGGATTGAGATTCTATAATCTCCCACAATAGGGGTATGACATCTAAACGTGGGTTGGGGCGCTGGTGTGCGGTGATTAAAGCGGCTTTGTCTTGAGTTTTGAGGTTTTGACCTATTTCGGGATTTAAGAGCAGTTCTAAGCCCCCACGGGATGCTCCATGAATGCCTGTGACGACTATGGCATCACCTATTTGAGCAGTGGAACGACGGATAATAAAATCAGGGTTGGCTTGACCAAAGGCGGTGATTGATAAAGTGGTAATGGGCGATCGCACTATATCACCACCAACTATGGGTACATCGTATTTTTGTAAACATTCACTCATTCCCTGATACAGTCTTTCTACCCATTCAACGCTTAAATCTCCTGGTAAACCCAGTCCAACGGTGATACCCACAGGAAAAGCACCCATAGCGGCTAAATCTGATAAATTAGCAGCAGCCGCACGCCAACCAGCATCCTCTGGGGTAGTGGTGACATCACTAAAATGCACACCATCAACTAACATATCTGTAGTTACTACCAAAGATTGCTCTGATTCTGTCACCAAAACTGCCGCATCATCACCTATCACATCTGAAGGACAGAAGCGTTGTAATCTCGCTAAAAGACCTTGTTCGCCAATATCTCGTACTCGCAAATGTTCTGCTGGTAAATTAGACATCATTCGATTTTGGATTTACGATTTTGGATTTTGGATTAACTCCACCCTAAAGTGTAGAAGCTCGAAAATTTTGGATTTGGGATTGACGTTAGCGAAGCGTAAGCAGCGCAGCGAGTATTTTTCCGTCCTGAAGGATAGGGTTCTATACCAAATTTTTTAATCTAAAATCTAAAATCTAAAATCTAAAATCTAAAATCTAAAATCTAAAATCTAAAATCTAAAATCTAAAATTTTCGGTTCTTCCCCTGTTCCCTGTTCCCTGTTCCCTGTTCCCACTGAAAAAAATGCGAACTATTGCGGAAATTAATGAAAAAATCAACCAAAAACGCGCCGTAGTTTGGACGGTTGAAGAACTAAAAAAACGAGTAGCGGAAATCGGTATCACCAAAGCTGCTAAAGCAGTTGATGTGATTACCACTGGCACTTTTGAACCAATGGAATCCAGCGGTGCAATTATTAATTTAGGACATACTGACCCACCGATCAAAATTCGCCGCTGTTGGTTAGATGGTGTACCAGCATATTCTGGTTTTGGCGCAGTAGATTTATACTTGGGTGCTAGTTGTGCTGTGGAAACGATGGATGGTGAAGAACAGCGGGAACGTGGGGGAGGTCATGTAATTGAAGATTTAATAGCTGGTAAACCCGTACAAGTCAGGGCTTTAGGACAAGTTACCGACTGTTACCCCAGAGCAACTTTTGAAACCACTATCACCAGTGAAACTATTAACCAGTTTTATTTATTTAATCCGCGCAATCTTTATCAAAATTTTATTATTGGGGTAAATGGAGGCGATCGCCCACTGCATACCTATCTAGGACCTTTGCAACCCCGTTTAGGTAATGCAGTTTACTCCAACCCTGGGGCAATTTCGCCCTTATTCAATGATCCCGATTTACAACTTGTGGGAATTGGCACAAAAATCTTTTTAGGCGGTGGAATAGGTTATGTAGCGTGGGAAGGTACACAGCACTTCCCCTTACAAAAGCGGTTAGCTAATCGAACACCCATTGGACCATCAGCCACTTTAGCCTTAATTGGTGATGCCAAACAAATGGATGCGCGGTGGGTGCGGGGTTGTTACTTCAAAAGTTATGGACCGTCTTTAATGTTGGGTGTAGGTGTGCCACTTCCGGTTTTAAATGAATCTGTCATTGAACGTTGTGCAGTCCAAGATAAAGATTTAGTAGCGCCAATAGTAGACTTTTCTATTCCCCGTCGTGTTCGTCCTACCTTTGGTTTAGTCAGTTACGCTCAACTAAAATCGGGCAGAATTTCCATAGAGGGTAAAGCGGTGCGAGTTGCTCCTTTAGCCAGTATGTTTCTCTCACGACAAGTAGCCGTAGAGTTGAAACAATGGATAGAAGCTGGCACATTTACCCTCACAGAACCAGTTGCTCCCATTCCTATGGAACGAGCTTTTCTACCCCAGGATCGTTGGGCAGACTTTTAATGGTGATTGGTGATTGGTGATTGGTGATTGGGAAACATCAAATTGATTACCCAGTCCCCAGTCCCCAGTTCCCAGTCCCCAGTCCCCAGTCTCCAGTCCCCAGTCCCTATTCTTGGGGTTTCGGCTTTTTCACTGGCTTAGGAGCGGGGGTTTTTGGTACAGGTTTAGACACCGCAGAGGATTCACCACCTATTTTCTTGACAGGACGTGGAGTTTCTCCATTGCGTCTGGGGGGAAATGGTTTTCTGCCGCCACCAGCACGGGGTCCACCTTTGAATGGTGGTTTGCGTTTTTTGGGTAAATCAGCGATCGCTTCAGCAGTTTCTACTATCAATACATCAGCTTCGCGCTTGACTTTGAAATCCCAAAACTTGCCCACAGCCTTGGTAGCCAGCACACCCCGCAGTTTCAACTTAAAATATTTGGGTTTATCGGTTGGTTTCCGTGGAGCTTGCTTGATTTTAACTACCAAACTCTGAGCGTCAAAAGATTGGTAAACTACCTCACCACGCACAGAAAATTCTCCATCAGGAATTTCTGATGAAGCTTTTACGGGCTGGGAAATTTCTTCTTTAGCAGCAGTTTGGCGAGTAGATTTCTTGGCCGCACCATTTTCGGGTCTCTCTAAAGCTTGTGAACCCGATTTTTTGCCATCCTCATCTGGGGAATTTTTAGCCAGATTTTCTGGTTCCCAAACTCCAACAATTTGGATGTGTAGTGAGTCATTTTCTTGTCTGGTGCGGGGATAAACTACCCAGAGATGTTGTTTTTCTAAGTCCAGGTGATTTTTCACTAAACTCATAATCCGCCCTAAAAGGACGGCATTTAGCTCCACACCATCAGATGTGATCAGTGTTCCTTGGGTAAACTGTTCACTGCTGGGAGAGTAGCGCCCCCGGACTAAACCAATGGCTCGGTACTGCAATGGTTCGCTTGGAGGTGGGATCGGTTGTTGGCGATGAGCCAAATTCCCATTAATATCACTCTCGTGAGGTTTAACAGGTGAACTATCCGGTTTTGATGACTTAGCTGTTAAGTCAATTTTAGCTGGAGCCTGGTTAGAGGCTGTAGAATTGGAAGATTCAGGAGACGGCATCAGGTCGGAATTCATAAAAACT
Source organism: Sphaerospermopsis torques-reginae ITEP-024 (assembly GCF_019598945.1). Lineage (NCBI taxonomy): Bacteria > Bacillati > Cyanobacteriota > Cyanophyceae > Nostocales > Aphanizomenonaceae > Sphaerospermopsis > Sphaerospermopsis torques-reginae. The sequence goes on from NZ_CP080598.1 coordinate 2,930,122, forward strand.
CCTTGCGGCGGAGACACATCCCATTGTGGGATTTGACAAAAGCAGATGGAAAGAGCGTTTCTATGGCTGATAAAAGTATATTTCCTTTTAATCTGGCCATTATAGAGTGGGTTGTGCGAACACAAAGGCGCGAAATGTCTCATTTAGAGACTAAATGTGTCATTTAGCGCCTTTACTCTAGTTTCGGAAGCATAGCATAGCTACAATTCTGAATGCTCCTCCTAAAGTCATCACTTACTTTAACAGTCTAGATAGTTTTTTGTTATAAAATTCACAGTGAAATAACCGTATTCCGCAAAGTTTTGGAAAATTTTAACTTTGTGCTTTGTGTAAATATTAATTGCATTAATTTCGATTTATTTCGCTCAAATTTACCAAAAGGAAAAAAATTGTGTCTCAACCACGTAATCGGTGGATAATTCAGGTTGTCTTACTTCTGGCAGTTGCGGCGTTTATTGGTGTTTCTATTATACCCATCATTGGAGCTTTCAATGATTCTCAACCCTTAGCACAAAATACTAGCAGCAACTCTACTGATTCTAGTTTATCTGAGCAAAAGTCAAAGTTAGCAGATGAAATTCGCGGTTTGGAGCTAGTTTTGCAACGAGAACCTGAAAATCAAGCTGCACTTAAAGGTCTTTTACAAGCAAGGTTACAATTACTCAGTCAAAAAGGCAGGGGTGAAGTGAAAAATGCTGATATCCAAGCGGTAATTGAACCTTTGGAAAAGTTGGCTAAATTGAATCCCCAACAATCAGAGTATTCTGTGCTACTAGCACAAGCAAAGCAGCAAATGGGCGATAATGAAGGAGCAGCCCAAACTTATCGCTCTATTTTAGCAATCAACCCCGGTGATATCAAGGCTTTACAGGGAATGGTAAATTTACAAGTCAGTCAGAAACGCCCAGAAGCGGCTATTGGTTTATTGCAAGAAACTTTATCTGCTGCTACCCAAGCCAATACCATTCAGCCTGGAAGTGTTGATGTTGTTGCTGTACAGATACTTTTAGGCAGTGTTTACGCTTTACAGAAAAATGATACTCAAGCTATCTCTTTATACGAGCAAGCAATTAAAAAAGATCCACAAGATTTTCGTCCTGTTTTAGCAAAGGCGATGCTTTTGAGAGAACAGGGTAAAACTGATGAAGCACAGTCTTTGTTTGATAGTGCTACAGCTTTAGCTCCTGCTCAGTATAAAGATGAAATCAAAAAAGCAGCAGCAATACCTAGTCCCACTCCCACAACTTCACCGGAAAGTACACCGAGTCCATGAGGATGGTGACTGGGGACTCTCACAGGGGTAGGTTTTTAATATTATCTGTTAAGGCAAGACCTGGAAGACAAGGAGGGAAAGTAGACAAGGAAGATTTTATACAAAAAATGGTCTGTTGAGCGTCGGTTTTTGTGACCAATTGTACATTATTTGCACGGGTTTCCTCCCTTGTCCACTGTTCTTCCTTGTCCCCCAAGTCTTGCCCTCACGACAATGTAAAATACCTACCCCTGTGAGCTGCACCCTGCACCCCTGCCTATTTACTGTCACCTGTCACCTCAACTTCCTTCTACGGCGGCGACGATACCGAAGATAATAAATAAAACGCCGCCTAAGAAGGTTATTTGCTTTTCGGAAATTTTACCTGCAATTAATTTACCACCAATGACGGCGATCGCTGCACAAATTGAATGTCCCAATATTGCTCCTGCTGTGACACCTATGGCGTTGTTACTCGCTGCTAAGGCTATGGTGGCTATCTGTGTGCGATCGCCCCATTCGGCTATAAATGTTAATACAAAGGATTTCAGTAATATTGACCAGGGGCTTTTTTGCTGGCTGTCTAACTCTGCCTTTTCTACCGCTTCTTTGGCTTCGTCTATCACTTCTTCATCGGCTTTATTCGGCATTTTCCAGCCATCATAGAGCAGTTTTAACCCGAAAGCTATAAATAATACTATTTCTGCATAGTGTACATATATTTTTGAACCTTGTGTTAAAACTGACAGTATTTGCCCAAATATCACTGATAATACTGTCATGGCTGCTAAGGCTGCTGTCACCCCTGCAAACACTATTTTTCTGGAGTGCTGCATGGAGAGAATGACGGCGATAAAAAAGGTTTTATCACCTAGTTCGGATATTGTAATTAATAATAAACCTGCGGTGAAGGCTGTTAACATTCTTTTTTGCTCCTGTAGGATTTTTTACCTGTGTGGAGCTTCTAATGAGAGTTTTTACGACCTCACTGAAGCTCACACACTTATTTTGTGTGAACTCAGTGAAGGTCTCGCTTTCAAATACTTTGTTATTCGCCATCTGAACCAGGCTCATCGCCAGTATGTTGATCCAGATGTACTGGCTTTTGCGCCAGCAGCTACTCCCCTTCGATTTGATGAATATTATACGTTGGTTGTCGTTGGGTGTCAAGGGTTTTGGAGGATGTGCGTAAAACTCACCCTGATGCTGAAGCAGTTGGTAATTTTACCGTTTTTAACATCAAAGGTAATAATTACCGTCTCATTGTAGCAATAGATTATGAAGATCAAACAGTGTACTACAAATACTTACTAACTCACGCCGAATATAGTAAAAATAAGTGGAAAAATGACCCTTACTTTTGACACTGATGCTTATGTTCAATTACTAGCAGAAATCGTTCCTAAAGTAATTGATACAGAAGAGGAATATGAACGGTTTTTAAAAGTTGCTGAATTTCTAACTTTTAAGAAAAATCGTAGTCCAGAAGAACGAGCTTTACACAAATTGCTTGTGAAACTAATTGAAGATTATGAGGAAGAAAATTATCCAATGGATAAATCTACACCTCATGAAATATTACAACACATCATGGAATCTAGTGGACTTCGTCAAGCTGACTTAGTGCGTATTCTTGGTTTTAGTAGTGGTGTGGTTTCGGAAATGGTTAATGGTAAACGTTCCATTAGTAAAGCACAAGCTAAAGCTTTGGGAGAATATTTTAAGGTTTCTCCCAGTTTGTTTATTTGAACTTCGGTTTTTTCAATTATCTGAATTTAGGATTTCCAATATTTAAGGATTTAAATATTGTTACTATCCAGAATAAAAACTGGAGTAATGTTTCCATAAACCTAATAAAGAAAAACCTGTTGACACATTCCCAAACCCACCATCAACAATATTAAACCCATACATAACAAGAAGATCATCATAGATATTTGTGAGATCAAACTATCTGATGCTAACTTAGCTTTTAATACTTTCTGATTTCCATCCATAATGACTTCCCCCAAAGCAAATATTTTATCTCCAGTAAGCAGTTTTTTTTCCTCTATTGTTAGTTGACGACGTAAACCTATCAAATTTACTTTTTTAAAAGTATATTCTTCTAAAAAATCATAACTTCGCTGATCTCTAAATTTAGAGAATGTATTTTGATGATCTCTAAAAGTATGTTTTTGGGAGATTTGTAACACTGATTTAACCGGGATATTTTCAATTATATTAAATGGGGTATTTAGAACAATATTTACACTTATACTATCAACTTCATCTGTAATTGTTATGTTTTCATTAGAAGATGAATATAGTAATATATTTTTATTTTTACCATTAGTGCTATAAACACAAACTTCCCACGCTGCACATTTTTTTTGAGTGACTGGACTATATAATTTTGGATGATCATCTACGTAACCACTGATAAATACTTTTTCTCCAGGATTGATACTTCCTATTCTCTTCTGTTTAGAGTTTACAAATAATTTCAAATCCTCTAATGATAAAGTCAGTAAACAAATACCTATCAAGACAAAGAATAATCCCCCTATCAAAAACATGATTTTTTCAGATATATCCATACCATTAATTCCTGACAATTATGATTCATCTATAAATTCCTTTATCCTCTTCCAAACTTGTTCTAATAAATCAGAATCTGCAACATTAAAATATTCCAAATTAGAAGTTTGTCTAAACCATGTACGCTGACGTTTGGCAAATTGTCGAGTATGCAAAGCTATTAAATCTGTAGCTTCCTCTAAATTAATTTCCCCTGCTAAATATTGTTTGATTTCTTGATAACCTAAAGTATTCAATAATGGCAAATCAAACCCATACTTTTGACATAAATCTTTAACTTCTGCCACTAAACCATCTGCTATCATTTGTTCTGTACGTTTGCGAATCCTGACATCTAAAATTTCTGGTTCACAATCTAAATAAATTTGTAAAATTGGATAGTCTGGGGGGTTTTCTCCCTGTTGTTCAGACATGGGACAACCCGTGACATAATATACTTCTAATGCTCTTAATGTCCGCACTAAATCGTTAGCATGAATTTTTTGGGCTGCTATAGGATCAACTTGTTGTAAAATCGGGTAAAGTTGATGTTGACCTAATGATTCTAGTTGCGATCGCAATTCTGGTTGTGATGATACTCTGGGAATTTTCATCCCCTGCACAATAGCACGTATATATAAACCAGTTCCACCAACCAACAATAATGGAGAAACTCCCAAATTAGCAATTAACTCTTGTGTTTGTTCCTGATAATCTGCTACTGTCATTGTTTCAGTCGGTTCACAGATATCAATCAAATAATGGGGGATTAATTTCTGTTCTTCCCGCGTAGGTTTAGCAGTTCCAATGTCAAACTCGCGGTATACTTGACGGGAATCAGCACTGAGAATGACAGAACCTAATCTTTCTGCTAAACTCAACGCTAATCCAGATTTTCCCGTCGCAGTCGCACCACAAATCACAATTAATTTAGTCATATAAAAGGGAATAGGGAATAGGGAATAGGGAACGAAGATTTTTTAATTTTTAATTTTTAATTTTTAATTTTGACTTGATTCCATACCCTGTACAAACTTCTCATTAAATCATGCTATAGTCGCCATTAAGGCTTTTGTGTTATAATTTTGGGGTGATTTGACTTTTTTAGCCTTTTGGCGAATTAAACCCCTTTTTATCAGGAGAATTTTCATGACGAGCAGTTACAGTGCCGATCAGATTCAAGTTCTGGAAGGTCTGGAAGCCGTCCGCAAACGACCAGGGATGTATATTGGTTCCACTGGACCGCGAGGACTCCACCATCTAGTTTATGAGGTAGTTGATAACTCTATTGATGAAGCTTTAGCGGGTTACTGTACTCATGTTGAGGTGGATCTCAATGCTGATGGTTCTTGTACGGTGACAGATGATGGTCGGGGTATTCCTACCGATATTCACCCCAAAACAGGTAAGTCGGCTTTGGAAACTGTTTTAACTGTACTACACGCTGGGGGTAAATTTGGCGGTGGTGGTTACAAGGTTTCGGGAGGTTTACACGGTGTCGGTGTCTCTGTTGTTAATGCTCTCTCGGAAGTTGTAGATATTACGGTTTGGCGGGATAAAAAGGTACATAACCAACGTTATGAACGGGGTATCCCGATGACTGAACTGGAGGCAAAACCATACAAGGACTCAAGAACGGGAACTTCTGTGAGGTTTAAACCAGATGCTCAAATTTTTACTACTGGTACTGAGTTTGATTACATTACGTTAGCGGGTCGTTTGCGCGAGTTAGCTTATCTCAATGCAGGTGTAAAAATTACTTTTACGGATCATCGTTTAGAAGTTCTCAAAAGCGATACTCCCAAGGTAGAAACATATCAATATAATGGCGGTATAAAAGAATATGTCGCCTACATGAACCGGGAAAAACAACCTTTACACGAAGAAATTATTTATGTACAAGGGGAACGAAATAATGTACAGGTGGAAGTCTCTCTGCAATGGTGTACAGATGCTTATACTGATAATGTCTTAGGTTTTGCTAATAATATCCGTACTATTGACGGCGGTACTCATTTAGAAGGTTTAAAAACGGTTCTCACTAGAACTTTAAATGCGATCGCTCGCAAGCGGAATAAAATTAAAGAAAATGAATCTAATCTTAGTGGTGAACACGTCCGCGAAGGTTTAACTGCTGTTATTTCTGTGAAAGTCCCTGATCCTGAGTTTGAAGGACAAACTAAAACTAAACTCGGTAATACGGAAGTTCGCGGTATTGTTGACTCTTTGGTGGGGGAAGTTCTCACGGAGTACCTAGAATTTCATCCCACTGTTGCTGATTCTATCCTGGATAAAGCTATTCAAGCTTTTAAAGCCGCAGAAGCAGCACGGCACGCAAGAGAGTTAGTTAGAAGAAAATCTGTATTAGAATCATCTCCTTTACCCGGTAAATTAGCGGATTGTAGCTCTCGTGACCCCGCTGAATCGGAGATATTTCTCGTGGAAGGCGATTCAGCGGGCGGTTGTTGGCATTGCGACACAGTAATTTTACTTACGGATGGACGTAATATTACGTTCAAAGAATTGATTGCAGAGCAGGAAGAGGGAAAAGAGCATTACTGTTACACAGTCAGGGATAGCGGCAATATTGGGGTAGAAAAAATCATCAATGTCCGCATGACTAAGGCTAATGCTGAAGTAGTTAAAGTAACATTAGATAATGGAGAAGTTTTAATCTGTACTCCTGACCATCGGTTTATGTTACGTGATGGTACTTACAAAGCAGCAGCTTTACTTACTCCTGAAGATTCCTTAATGCCTTTGTATCGCAAAATATCTCAAAAAAATGAACGCGGTCAAGGTCTTAACGGGTATGAAATGGTTTGGAATCCTTTAAATGATAAATGGATTTACACTCACCTGTTAGCAGATTTTTACAATCTTGAACATGGGGTTTATCCTTATTCTGATGGTAGTCATCGTCATCATGTTGATTTCAATAAACGCAATAATGACCCCACTAATATTAAACGGATGACTCCTGATGCACATTTAGAACTGCATCGTCAACATATCGAAAAAACTCTCCATCGTCCTGATGTGATTGAAAAGAGTCGTCAAGTTCATCAAAGTCCTGAGTTTCGCGCTTTTATGAGCGAAAGAATGCGTGACGAAAAAACTCGTCAAATTCTTTCCGCACAAGCTAAGGCTCAATGGGAAGATGAAGCTTATAAGGAATTTATGACGGCTAAATGGCGGGAGTTTTATGAAACTAATGAAGACTACCGCCGGGAAAATAATGAGTTGTTAAATCAAGCACAACAAGAATATTGGGGAAATGAAGCTAATAGATTGGCGCAATCTCAACGAGTGAAGGAATATTTTGCTAATAATCCTCAAGCGCGTCAAGTATTATCAGAGTTAGCTAAAAAACAATGGGAGGACGAAGAATTACGGGCTTGGCGCAGTCAGAAAACTAAGGAACAATGGACCTATGAGTTTCGGGAAAAACGCAAAAGAGCTTTACAAGAAACATATTTTGATAAGACTATTGCCGTTTTGAAGCAATTAGAACTGCAAACTGGTGATATAGATGTAGACAGTTATGAAACTTATCGCAGATTTAAGAAAGATAAATCTTTACTACGCTGGGATACGTTTTGTGAACGTTATTATCAAGGTCGGCCATCTGTAGCTAAAGAAGCAATAAGAAACTATAATCACCGTGTGGTGAGTGTGGAAAAACTAGAAGAACGCTATGATGTCTATGATCTGGAAGTTCCCAATACTCATAACTTTGCTTTAGGGGCGGGAATTTTTGTGCATAATAGCGCCAAACAAGGACGCGATCGCCGAACTCAAGCTATCCTGCCCCTACGTGGTAAAATTCTCAACATTGAAAAAACCGACGACGCAAAAATCTACAAAAACAACGAAGTTCAATCTTTAATCACAGCATTGGGTTTAGGCGTAAAAGGTGAAGAATTTGATGCCTCACAATTACGCTATCATCGTGTAGTAATTATGACTGATGCTGACGTAGATGGGGCGCACATTCGGACTTTGTTGTTAACGTTTTTCTATCGTTATCAAAGGGCGTTAATTGAACAAGGGTTCATCTATATTGCTTGTCCACCACTGTATAAAGTAGAAAGAGGCAAAAATCACCAGTATTGTTACAGCGATCGGGAATTACAACAATATATTGCCACTTTACCTGCCAATGCTAACTATACCATTCAGCGTTTTAAAGGTTTAGGGGAAATGATGCCGGAACAACTGTGGACAACCACAATGAACCCAGAAACCCGGACGCTGAAACAAGTGGAAATAGAAGACGCAGCGGAAGCAGATCGGATATTTACCATTTTAATGGGCGATCGCGTTGCACCCAGACGGGAGTTTATTGAAACCTATGGTTCTAAACTAAACCTCACCGATCTAGATATCTAATTTGCTATCTTGAATCTAGTTATAGAACTCGCCCTACATCCATTGGATGTAGGGGTAAGATTAATTACTAATAGCTGTGTTAAAATACTAATATTTAACAGCAACTAAATCAAAATTTTGGAAATATTGTTTGCTTTCATAATGAAGCAAGTTTTGGACAATAAATGTAGTATACTTATAAAATACTTATAAAACAAGTAAAAATACCCTGCTTGGCAAATGAAAATAGCAGTCATTTCAAATATTAAGGTACTAATATATACCTTTAGCCAGGAAAACTACTAACAAAATATTTGCCAATATTGTCATATACCGCTATCAATCTGTAAAATGTCTCTCATCAACACTGGTGGAATTGGGCAACATTCTGATTTGATGAAAAACCTGTCTACTTCTAGATGAAACCTGTTAGCGTATCGAAGACAGCGAAAGCTCCTAAGTCAGCATAGCGTCGCCACTTACTGATTACTTATAGCTGAAAGCTGGCGATTTGTATTATGTATCCGATGCACTTTTTTCATAAGTAGGTAAATTTTTTAGCATATCCAATGACAAATTATTTCTCGACTGATTAAAATATCTTTGTATACAATAGGAACAGTTTGTCAAGCTGCATAGGGTTGAAATTTTCACATTGCGCTAATGTGTTAATAAGGCCGAAAAGAGATAACTCTAAATTCACCTGTCAATCGGCTGATTCTCCCAAAACCTTAACTCCTTAGTTCAGGTTATGAACATAGCATATACAAGGCTTGGTGTCTGGAAACAAGCACCACCACCGTTACACTATTGCCCTATATACCCAGCGGTTAGCCTAGTTTTGCTATCTTAAATAAGTAATTTATGAAGGAATGGTAAACATGGGGGTGCATCAATAACTGCTAACTTGAGTGAACCTCCTGCTGTTGCCAGGAAACTCAGGAAACTATTGTTTTACTTGGGGTTGAAAATCTACCCACAGCAAGTGCGCCTACCTTTTAATCTAATGAGAATGCCACTGCAAATTCAAAAAGTTTCCAACAAGATTTAATGGTGTGACTACCGTTTTTAATGTCTTTTTGATAAAAGTGGCTTCATCTTGGTAAATGAGTTCGTGATTAACACACAAAAAGATTACAATTTCTGTGAAACAGGCTACAATCAGAACAGTCTTAACAGGTAAATCTGCCCGCAGTCATATCCATTATGTCTGAGTGGTTAATTTCTTGATTAAGGTGCATCTGGTTTTAGACCAGTGAATCAGAAGTTGTGTATAACGGCAACAGCGATTAGTTTGACTTTTTTCAGAGCAACTCACATAAAAGTGATTTTTTGCCATTAAAGTAAACAACTGCGCCTCCATTGAGAGGACATGGGAAATATCATAGGCAAATTAGCCAAAAGCCTATATTTCGGTGAAAAAAAGCTCGATCACAAGAGCAGTAACCACATTTTGAGTAATTGATTCTGCAAGGAGCATGAGGAACGCGGCATGAACCAGGCTAACAACGTACTCGATATTGATTATCGGCCTGACCTAGAAATAAATCCGCCTGATATCGAAGAAGAACTCTTATTAATCGAGGATGAAGAGGACTTACTGCTAGTTGATGACGGCGATATTGATGATTTTTTAGAGCCTCAGACTGATGAGGACGACGCAAAGTCTGGAAAAGCCGCTAAATCGCGTCGTCGGACACAAAGCAAGAAAAAACACTTTACCGAAGACTCGATTCGCCTTTACCTGCAAGAAATCGGTCGGATTCGTTTATTACGCGCAGACGAAGAAATTGAACTGGCACGGAAAATTGCGGATTTACTGGAATTAGAAAGAGTACGGGATCATCTGTACGAACAGTTAGAAAGAGAACCCGAATTTAAGGAATGGGCAGAAGCGGTAAAACTGCCATTACCAACTTTCCGTTATCGTCTGCACGTTGGCCGTCGGGCGAAAGATAAAATGGTGCAATCGAACCTGCGGCTGGTGGTTTCCATTGCCAAAAAATATATGAATCGTGGCTTATCCTTCCAAGACTTAATTCAAGAAGGTAGCCTGGGTTTGATTCGGGCAGCAGAAAAATTTGACCATGAGAAAGGTTATAAGTTTTCTACCTACGCTACATGGTGGATTAGACAAGCAATTACAAGAGCGATCGCTGATCAATCTCGTACTATCCGTCTACCAGTTCACCTCTACGAAACTATATCACGGATCAAGAAAACTACCAAGCTATTATCTCAAGAAATGGGTCGCAAACCTACGGAAGAAGAAATTGCGACTCGCATGGAAATGACCATTGAGAAACTGCGGTTTATTGCTAAGTCAGCCCAGTTGCCAATTTCTTTAGAAACACCCATTGGTAAAGAAGAAGATTCCCGGTTAGGCGATTTTATTGAATCTGATGGCGAAACACCAGAAGATCAAGTTTCTAAGAACTTACTCCGTGAAGACCTAGAAAAAGTCCTCGATAGTCTCAGTCCTCGTGAAAGAGATGTGTTGAGATTACGCTACGGCTTAGATGATGGTCGCATGAAAACCTTGGAAGAAATCGGACAGATTTTCAACGTTACCCGTGAACGCATCCGCCAAATAGAGGCTAAAGCACTCCGCAAGTTACGTCACCCCAATCGTAACAGCGTCCTCAAGGAATATATTCGTTAAGGTGACTGGGGACTGGGCATTGGGTTATTCATTTTCCCCTGCCTCCTGCCTCCTGCCTTCTGCCTCCTGCCTCCTGACTCCTAAAAACTGAAAAACCTGGTGGTTAATTACAACCACCAGGTTTTTTAGGTTACAAAAAATTTTGCATTTCAAAATTTACAGAATACCCCAGAAGTGCAGGAAGCCTTGGCCAGAGAATAACTCAATTAACGTGGCTGCTAAAAAGCCAATCATTGCCAAGCGACCATTCCAAATTTCAGCTTGGGGAGTAAAGCCCCAACGCCAAGCATTGCGATCTTCAGGTACAGAAGTAATAGTTTTTGTTGCATTAGTCATGGTTCGCACTCCAAACTATGTTTACTAAGCTTTATTGCCTTATGTAAACTAATATAACAATTTTTTTCAGAAATGCAATATTGATTTATGTTTGTGTAGAGATTTGTGAACATAATTTAACAAATCTTATAAATTGATTAGCCAACAGGTGACAAGAATGTTGTCACCCTGAACTTCCAAGCTCAACTTCTAAATTTACGATCGCACCTCAAAAACGTTGATAATTACCTCATCTCTGTTGACTTGTAAAACACTTTCACCCTTAGCATCTCTGTCTAAGATAGGCACAGAGTCTACAGGTATTCTCACCACCCGCTCCTTATTAGTCACTAATGCCACATCTGTACCAGGGATAGCACGTACCATTCCCGCCAAATGATCAGTTTTGTTATGAAATTTGAGGATTTGTATACCTAAATCACCGCGATTAGCTGCTCTTAAATTACTGGCGGGTATTCGCTTGGCGTATCCTTCTTGAGTAACCAGCAATAACTGATCATCTTTACCAACATTCGCACAGCCGACCATTTGCTGATTTTTTACCAAACGGAAAGCTTGTAAACCCATTGCTGCACGTCCCATAATTGGCAATTGTTCATCATTAACAGCAAATCGCAACAAGCGGCCGCCAGAACTAGCTAAAATCAGATGTTGACCTGTGGTGGTGAACTCAGTAAAAGACAATTCATCATCATCTTTGAGTTTTAAAATCGTAATTCCGCGCCGACTAAGATTAGCAAATTCCTCCAAAGCCAGACGCTTAATGCGCCCTTGTTTTGTCAGCAGTACAATTTGATTAATTTCAGGATCTTCTGGCAGCACAAAGCGGCTAACAATACCTTCTACATTGGCTTGAGCCGTACTGGTAAGCATGGTAATTAAAGGTGTTCCCCGTGGAGAACGTCCAGTTGTGGCGGGAATATCTCCCACCTTCACAGGGTAAACTTTGCCCCCAGTATTGAGGATGAGCAAATCTTGATTGGTATCAGTTACCTCTGTTTGAATAATGAAGTCATTTTCATGCAAACTGTTTTCAGTTTTTGGCTTCTTCCCATTAGGAGAAAGACGACGTACATAACCGCGCTGGGTAAATTCTAAAATAGCTGCTTCTGGGGGGTGTTCCGATTTTAGATTTTGGATTTTGGATTTTGGATCGTCTGTTTCTAATTTTCCATGTTCTTGTTTAACTGGGATATCGCTGATGGCGGAAATTTTAGTGCGTCTTTTATCGACATATTTGCGTTTTAGAGTTCGCAAATCCTTTTTTAAAGACTTCAGTAATTCCCGTCGGTCTTCCAGTAATCTCCGCAATGAGGTAATTTGCTCGTTGAGGTCATTAAATTCCTGCTGTAAGTTTTGTTGTTCTAAACTGGTGAGACGGCGTAATGGCATGGCTAAAATGGCATCCGCTTGTACTTCACTTAAATCTAACTGACTACAAAGAGTCATTTTGGCTGTACTACCATCGGCAGCGTGCCGTAAAATAGCGATTACTTCATCTAAGTTAGATAAAGCTGTTAATAAACCAGTGACGATATTTAAACGATTTTCAGCTTTACCTAACTCATAACTGTAGCGACGATTAAGAGTATGTTCTCGGAAATTGAGAAACTCCTGTAACATTTGCCGCAAGCTTAACTGACGGGGTTGTCCATCCACCAAAGCTAAAAGAATCGCCCCAAAAGTAGTTTGTAGGGCTGTTTGGTGATACAGATGCTGAAGAACATCCTGGGGGTTGGTATCGCGTTTGAGTTCAATAACTACTCGCATTCCCTCACGATCGCTCTCATCTCGCAAATCAGAAATGCCGTGTAAACGACCTTGATTGACCAAATCAGCGACTTTTTCAATCCAGCCGGCTTTATTCACTTGATACGGTAATTCTGTAACTATAATTGCCGTCCGGCGCTTACTTCCCCTAGTTGGCATAACTTCTTCTAGGGTAGCTACACCCCGGAGAACGATCCCACCTTTACCTGTAGTGTATGCTTCTCGAATGCCTGAGTTACCAACAATTTCCCCACCTGTAGGAAAATCGGGACCAGGAATTAACTCAAATAACTTCTCATCTTTTAAATCTGGATTATCAATTAAAGCTATTAAACCATCGACTATTTCCCCTAAATTATGGGGTGGAATATTTGTAGCCATCCCCACAGCAATACCAGCACAGCCATTAAGCAAGAGAAATGGTAACTGAGCAGGTAATACTGTGGGTTCTTGTTGGGAATTATCGAAATTTCCGATAAATTCTACAGTTTCTTCGCCAATTTCCGCCAGCATTCCCTCGTGACTTACTGGTGCAAGGCGCGTCTCTGTATAACGCATCGCCGCTGGTGGGTCATTATCCACACTGCCAAAGTTACCATGTCCGGCTAATAAGGGGTAACGGCTAGAAAAATCCTGTACTAACCTGACTAGGGCATCGTAAACAGCTTGATCTCCGTGGGGATGGTACTTACCTAATACGTCACCAACTACGCGAGCGCATTTGCGATAAGGTCTATCTGGTGTTAAACCGAGTTCGTGCATGGCGTACAAAATCCGCCGATGCACAGGCTTTAAGCCATCACGCACGTCCGGTAATGCCCGCCCGACTATCACACTCATGGCATATTCTAGATAAGACCGTTGCATCTCGGTGTGCAGGGGTGTTGGAATTACCTGTCCCGTGGAGAGAAGGTTTAACTGTTGTGCCATGAGTTTTTTCCCTGAATTCTAACTATACAAAAATCGCTGTAACTTACCACTGTAACAACCACAGCATCACCAATGAAATAGCATTCCTCACACAATCTTGATTCTCAGAGGATAAAAAACCGTAGTATTATCCTTGATGTTGGGGATACACATTGATTATTAAACGGGTGGCACATATTATTTGCTACATAAGTCTTATACCAAATTGGTAGCGGTTATACTGTTTCAAATTATGGAAACAACTTAACCATCAACACTTCCCCATCGAAAATCCCAAAGCAGAAATCCAATATTGCTTGTCATCCTCCCATATCCACCCTAATTTAAATTCTCATGAAAACAGTTTTAATTGTCGAAGATGATTTGATTAATGCTCGTGTTTTTTCCAAGATTTTGACCAAACGTGGTGGCTTGGGGGTAAAACACACGGAAGATGTGGAAGAAGTAATGAAAATTGCCCAAGCTGGGGAAGCTGATTTGATTTTAATGGATGTTTCTCTGTCACGTAGTATTTATCAAGGCAAGTCTGTTGATGGTATCAAAATTACACAAATGTTAAAATCTGACCCAACAACCGCAAATTTACCTGTAATTTTGGTGACTGCACACGCTATGGAAGGCGATCGCGAGAACTTTCTTGAACAAAGTGGTGCTGATGGCTACATCTCAAAACCAGTTGTTGACCATGAGCAATTTGTTGAGCAAATCATGGCACTTCTACCCAAAGAGGAGTCTTGAGTATTGATCACTGATATTAACAGGGTTCATCCATAACTTTCACCCATAAATATGGGGAAATATTTTGTATTTTGGGCTAATTCTCTATTTTGGACTACTTCTCTGTCTCTTTAGAATATATGTACTATAAATGAGGCAATTTAGGCAAGTATTCTTGATCCTCTCTCCGCTAACCCCAGGGGTGTAGCGGGAGATTTTTGGGACTTTTTGGGGAAAAGGTCTCTACCGTGGAGTTGCTGGATCGGGTATGATTACATCTTCCTGTGGATATAGGGCTGATTGCATTTGGGGTAAATCCAAGAATTTTTTAGCATCTAGTAACAGGCGTGTACCCCAAAGGTTTTGTTTAAGAAAATCTAATTCTGCATAGCGTAGGTCTAGGCGGAGTGCTTCTTGCCCTATTGCTAAACCTTGTTGGCTATCGCCTTGAGTATACAGTGCTACTGCTAGTGCTAATAAAGGTTCTGCTGCTTTTTTGTCAATAGCAATTGCCTCTTGCCATTTCTTTATTGCGCCTTCAACATCCCCTTGTTCGTATTTAATTAAGCCAATGTTGTTAACTGCTGGCCAGAATTTTTTATCTTGGGATACAGATTCATTAAGTTTGGCGATCGCTTCTGGTAAACGACCTAACATATAATAAGCATTTCCCAGATCAAACAAGCCTTCTGGATCATTGGGTTTTAACTTCAACCCAGCTTGATAATAGTTGGCTGAAGCTGGATAATTTTCTTTCTGAAAATTAGCTGAACCTATAGCAAAAAGAACATCCGCATTTTTGGGATTGAGAGTTTGTGCTTTTTTCAAAGCGGCGATCGCTGCATCAAACTCTTTTGTCTGCAAATGTAATCCACCTAACAGGAACCATACTTTATCATTTTTAGGAGCCAATTGAGTCGCCAGCCTGGCTCTGGGTAAAGCCATATCAATTTGCTGAAATTGAGCTAATTGAGCAGCTTCTTGAGCCAAGCTCAAACCCTGCTTCTCTAACTTAGCTGTATCAATCTCTACTGTATGAGGTATTAGTGCCTGTGCGTGAACTGCTTGGGGCAGATTCCATAAACCACAGACAATTAGAAAAGAAATAAAATTAAGGTGTTTTGGCACACTACCGCCTCTTAGCCACAAATCAATTCATCTTTACCGTTAGCTTAGACGATTTCCACCGTAGACGACAGGTAAATTTTACAGAAGACTGGTGATTGGTGATTGGTGATTGGTGATTGGTGATTGGTGATTGGTGATTGGTGATTGGTGATTGGTGATTGGTGATTGGTGATTGGTGATTGGTGATTGGTGATTGGTGATTGGTGATTGGTGATTGGTGAAGAAAATTTTAGATTTTAGATTGGAGATAATCCAAACAATCCAAAATCCAAAATCCAAAATCCAAAATTTAATCGCCCAATGCCCTGTTGACATATATTTTGAAATCAGGTATTTTAATAAGTAATTACATACTTATTTATGGGACGGATAGCAAAAATCACCAATCAGCAAATTTTAGATGCAGCCCGTGAAATCTTTCTGGAGCAAGGTTTTGGGGCTTCTACTTTAGAAATTGCTCAAAAGGCAGGGATTTCAGAAGCGTCTATTTTCAAACGTTTCTCTACCAAAGAAGAACTTTTTTTGGCATCAATGGGGATACCTGAGAAATCACCTTGGGGAAAAAAACTTGATGCTGTGGTAGGAAAAGGAAATCTGAAACAAAATCTGAGCGATTTGAGTCTAGAGATTTTAGAATTCAATCGTCAAGTGATGCCACGATTGATGATGTTGCGATCGCGTGGTAATTTATTGCCAGAAATGTTCAATCGAGCAGATTCTAGACCTAGCCGAGATTTGAAAACATTTACCAAATTTTTAGAGAAGGAAATAGAAAATGGCAGAATCCGCCCCTGTGATCCCCAAACTATTGCTATGATATTGTTAGGTTCACTGATGAACTTTGTGTTTTTAGAGCAGATGCACCCCAAAGGAGATGTACCCGCAGATGAGCAAAAGTTTGTCCAGAACTTAGTTGAGATTATTTGGCAAGGAATTTCACCCATTGAAAATTAATCACTTCACGCCCAAGATATTTTCCCAAGATATTTTCCCAAGATATTTTTTTGGGCAATTAATAAGTGATTACTTGCATTTTATTGGTCAAGTCAGTTGACTGACGAAAAGTTCATAGGTTTTATTTGCTGGTTTTATTCACAGGTTAGGTCAAGTCACCCGATCAGGTGATGGCTGACTATAAAATTAATAGGTAAGATAAATCCAAATCAATCAATAAAACCAATCATATCAATAAATTTATCTGGATTTATTGAAGTTGATAATTTATATGAATCACATTTAAATTATTGATTGGAAAATCAGGAAAAAAGCATTAAAATTTAAATAGCCTTGATGAAATTTTAGTTGAGAATTTTCAGTTAAAAATTTCTGTTTTAAGAAAAACTAACTTAGCAAATAACATGAGCAGTAAAACATTGAATATTTAATTTATAATTTATATTTATCCTTTGATGAATCTGATTAATCCAAAATCCAAAATCCAAAATCTAAACTCTAAAATATCATGACTACTCACATAGAAATTCCGCTGATAGGCAAAAAAATAAAATACCCATTGCGCTGGTTAACGGGAATAATGGCATCTGGTATTTTAATAATTGGTGCAACCACAGCGATCAAAATAGCGAACCCAGAAAACCGAAAACAAGACATTAGTAAACTCACAGTTCCAGTGACAGAAAAAAGCGTCACCGTGAGGATTACAGCGAGTGGGAAAGTGCAACCAGTACAAAGCGTGAATATTAGCCCGAAAAGTCCGGGATTATTGGCAGAATTAAACGTTGAACAGGGGGAAAAAGTCGAAAAAGGACAGATTATAGCCCGCATGGATAATTCTGAAATCAAAATGCGGATACTTCAGTATCAAGCTAACTTAGAACAGGCCAAGGCACAATTAGCAGAAAGCGAAGCAGGGAGTCGTCCTGAAGAAATTGCCCAAGCAAAAGCGAGGTTAGCACAGGCACAAGCTCAGTTAGCTGTAATTCGTGCTGGTAATCGTAATCAGGAAATTGATCAAGCTAGGGCTGCGGTAGATGCAGCTAAAGCGCAAGTGGAATTAACTCAATCCAGAGTTAAGCGTTACCAAGCTTTAGCTAAAGAAGGTGCTGTTTCTCAGGATACTTTAGACCAGTACATTACTGAAGATAGAAAAGCAAAAGCCAGTTTAGAAGAAGCACAAAGGCGATTATCTTTGCAAAAAGCTGGAAACCGTGATGAAGATATCAAAAGACAAGAAGCAGTAGTTACCCAAGAAAGGGAAGCATTGCGAAAGTTAGAAAATGGTAGTCGTCCTGAAGAAATTACTCGTTTGAGAGCAGTTGTAGCTGCTGCCAATGCTCAATTAAGACAGCAACAAGTACAATTAGAAGATACAATTATCCGCGCTCCTTTTACCGGAATTGTGACTCAAAGATATGCCACATTAGGAGGTTATGTTAGTCCTGCGATTTCCGCTTCTAGTAATGCTTCTGCTACTTCCACTTCAATTATTGCTTTAGCTAGAGGTTTAGAAATTTTGGCGAATGTTCCTGAAACTGATATTGGGAGAATTAAACAAGGACAAGAAGTAGAAATTGCTGCTGATGCTTATCCAGATCAAGTGTTTAAAGGGCGTGTGCGTTTAATTGCTCCTGAAGCAGTTGTAGAACAAGGTGTAACATCGTTTCAGGTGCGGATAAATATTGATAGTGGTGTGGATAAATTGCGTTCTGGTTTAAATGTGGATGTGACATTTTTGGGCGATCGCATTAATGACGCTTTAACTATTCCCACCGTTGCTATTCTCACGGAAAATGGAAAAACCGGGGTATTAGTACCAGATGAAAATAATAAACCCCAGTTTCGAGAAATTACGATTGGTACACAAATTAAAAACGAAACTCAGGTTTTAGAAGGAGTAAAAACGGGAGATTTGATATTTGTTAATCCTCCTAAAGATTACAAGATTAAAAAATAAAGGTGACAGGTGATAGGTGACAGTTAAGAGTTTTTACCAATTACCAATTACCAATTACCAATTACCAATTACCAATTACCAATTACCAATTACCAATTACCAATACAAAATCTAAAATCCAAAATCAAACGTCTTATGAATTTTTTAGAAAGTGTCCAAATGGCAGGTAAAACCCTGTTATCAAATAAATTAAGAACTGTTTTAACAATGCTGGGAATTATTATTGGTAATAGCTCAGTAATTGCAATGATTGGTATTGGTGAAGGTGGACAAAAATTTGTTGACAATCAATTAAACTCCTTGGGTCCCAATGTTTTATTTGTGATTCCTGGTAATGAAGAAGTTCAGCGAGTTTCTAGAGATGTTGTGAGAACTTTAGTTTTAGAAGATGCGAATGCAATTGATACTCAAGTTCCCACAATAGCAGAAACTACAGCAGAATTAAATAGTAGACAGGTTGTTACTTATAAAAACAGAAATACCAATGTGAATATTATTGGTACAACTCCTAGTTTTTTAAAAGTTCGTGATTTTGAAGTAGCGACGGGTAGATTTTTCACCGACATAGATATGAAGCGCAGTAACCAAGTTGTGGTTTTAGGTGCGACATTAAAAGAAAAACTTTTTGGTGATAAAAATCCTATTAGTCAACAAATTAGAATCAAAAATACCAGCTTTCAAGTAATTGGTGTTTTAACAGAAAAAGGTTCAAATTTGGGTGTAAATTATGATGATTCTGCATTAGTTCCAATTATTACAGCCGCAAATCGTTTAGTGGGTAAAACCTCACCTTATGGTTTAGAAGTAACTTATATTGTTGCTTCTGCTAAAGATGCTGATAGTGTAGATGCAGCAGAATTTCAAATCACTAATTTACTGCGACAAAGACATAAATTAGTGGGGGAAAATGACTTTACTATTCGTACCCAAAAAGATGCTTTAGAAACAGTTGGTCAAATTTCCGGTGCTTTGACTATCATGTTAACAGGAGTTGCGGCTATTTCTTTGTTTGTTGGTGGTATTGGAATTATGAATATTATGTTAGTTTCTGTGACTGAACGTACCCAAGAAATTGGT
The DNA here is from genome assembly GCF_019598945.1 of Sphaerospermopsis torques-reginae ITEP-024. Lineage (NCBI taxonomy): Bacteria > Bacillati > Cyanobacteriota > Cyanophyceae > Nostocales > Aphanizomenonaceae > Sphaerospermopsis > Sphaerospermopsis torques-reginae. The sequence goes on from NZ_CP080598.1 coordinate 2,949,838, forward strand.
TTAAGAAAAGCCATAGGTGCTACCCAACAAGATATTTTACTTCAGTTTATGATTGAGGCGGTTATTGTTTCTGTAATTGGTGGTTTGGTGGGGACTGCTGTGGGTGTTGGTGGTATAATGTTAGTGGCTGCTATCAGTCCTTTAGAAGCAAGTATTTCTTTTGTTTCTATTAGTATGGCGGTGGGTATTTCTGGAGGAATTGGTTTATTTTTTGGTGTTGTGCCAGCGCGTCGTGCGGCACAACTTGATCCTATTGTGGCGTTGAGGAGTGCGTAGATAATTTAAAATGTCTGAATTAGGATTTCCGGGATTTAAGGATTTACAGGATGTGATATTAAATGGCTATGATTTAGGAGCAAATTTCCATCCTAATATCGTTCTTTTATATGTTGGGGAATGTGTCTAGAGGCTTCACCTATGATCATATAATCATAAAGCACTGCTTTTACTACCAGCTTATTTTCAGAAAAATTCTCAAATGTCAATCCTTGAGTATATTCTCTAATATTATAAGAGGGTGTTTGAAAAGTTTTGGATCGTGATTTTAGGCACCCCCCTGATCCCCCCTAACCCCCCTTAAAAAGGGGGGAACTAGAGTCAAAGTCCCCCTTTTCAAGGGGGATTTAGGGGGATCTATAAATATTTGATACACCATCAGTGACTTTTAAAACATCCTCTAAGCTGCTGTGAGAATATCCTGAATACGAAGTTGCCAATTTCTAGAAGACATAAATAACATCCTTTAAAATTGGTTGGCGTAAATGTTCGCGTAAAGCATCTTTCGTTCCCAGATCAATTTCACATTTTAGTAAGTCCTGAATATAGAGTTTAGCTTCAATAAACTGAAATAAACTCATAGATTCAGATAGTTCTGCTAATAAATCTACATCACTATTAGCATGAGCTTAATTTCTAGCAACAGAACCAAATAACTCCAAAGATATTACTCCTAAATTTTGTAATTACTGTTGATGTTTTCTGAGAATTTGTAAAACTTCTTCACGGTTCATACTTGACTATTTATCCTTATTTTTCTGCAAGAAGTTTCGTGGTTAGACTTTAATGATTTTCCAGGATTTAATTAATCCTAACCTACTTAATTGTCATTTGATTGTATTTACATTATAATATGATAATTACAGAAAACCACTTTTGTAAACTAACCATTAAAAAATTAACAGAAAATTAAATGTCTATGTCTAATACTCTCACTATTCATGATTCTCTGTCTCCCAACTCTGAACCCAAACCAGAAATTATCCGTCTAGAAAATATATTTAAAGTCTACGGAATGGGGGAAACGGAAGTACAAGCATTAAATGATATCAACTTATCTATTCATGAAGGTGAATATTGTGCCATTATGGGTCCTTCTGGTTCGGGAAAATCAACCGCGATGAATATTATCGGTTGTTTAGATCGTCCCAGTTCGGGAAATTATTATTTACATAATATCAATGTTGCCCAAATGAATGATCAGGACTTAGCACATATTAGAAATAAAAAGCTGGGTTTTGTATTTCAACAATTTCATTTATTACCCCAACTCACAGCTTTAGAAAATGTGATGTTACCAATGGTTTATGCTGGGGTAAAACCTAGTGAAAGAAAAGAACGCGCTGCGGAAGCATTAATAAAAGTTGGTTTGGAAAAACGTTTAAATAATAAACCTACTCAGTTATCAGGAGGACAACAACAAAGAGTAGCGATCGCCCGTGCAATTGTCAACCGTCCTGTGGTACTTTTAGCAGATGAACCTACCGGTGCTTTAGACTCTCGCACTACTCAAGAAGTTTTAGATATTTTTGGTGAATTAAATAGTACGGGAATTACAGTTGTGATGGTGACTCATGAAACGGAAGTTGCTAGTCAAACTAAACGCATTGTTTGGTTTCGTGATGGAAAAGTTGTACACTCTCACTTAACACCAAAAGAGTTACATCAACTCGTAGCTGCTTAATTTACACCAGGAGTTAGGTGACAGGTGACAGTAAAAAGGCAAAAGGCAAAAGGTTATTCTTACCAATTACCAATTACCAATTACCAATTACCTGTTTTAACATTGTTTCACCACTTCTAATAATTCACTGGGATGATCAATTAAAAAATCAGGATTTTCCTTAGCTAATGCTTCAGGAGAATTAAAACCCCAAGTAACAGCAACAACTTTAATATGGGCTTTTTTAGCAGCTTCTATATCTCTGGTTTCATCTCCCACATAAATCACTGTTTGTGGTTTGATTTGCCTTTGTCTGAATACATTATTAATTATAGTTGTTTTCCCAAAAATTGTTACTCCTGAATGGATAAATTCAAATAGATCATCTAAATGATGAAATTTGAGAAATTCACTCACGTTTTCTTGAGAATTAGAAGTGATAATTCCCAATCTATATCCCTGATTTTTGAGTTCTATGAGTGCTTCTGGCATTCCTGGTATAGATTCTAAATCTTTGATTTTGGTTTTTAATTCACCTTTCACTTTTTTTACTAAAAAAGGTATTCTTAACAAAGAAACACCTGAATATTTAATAATTTCTCTAGCGGTTAAATTCCTTAATACAGTCAGTTCATTAGCAGAGATTTGTATATAACCAAACTCTACAGCTAAACGATTTGCAATATTTACAAGAGCATCTACTGTATCTGCAATTGTTCCATCAAAATCAAAGATTATTACTTTCTGAGTCATTCTTTAGCCTAGATGAGTCAAGATTAGCACCGGCATTTCTTCGTAACATTTCGGGTTTAATGCGTCGCAAGGCTGATGCTGTAAATCGTCTATCCCACTCCTCATCTGTGATTTGCGCTAATTCTACCAGCTTGGGTGCTAAATTTTCAGGATATGGGTAAAAATCTGTAACATCAGTTATTTGAGCAAAACGCTGATTCCAAGGACATACATCTTGACAAATATCACAACCCGCAACCCATCCATGCAAGTTAGTTTTGATATTTTCTGGTAATGTTTCTGCTCGATTTTCAATAGTGTGATAAGCAATGCACTGATTAGCATCTACTACAAAAGGCTGCGTAATTGCCCCAGTAGGACAAGCTTGGATACATCTTGTGCAAGTACCGCAATGTTGGGTAGCTGGGCGATCGCTCTCTAACTCGATATTAGTTAATACTTCTCCTAAAAATACCCAAGATCCATACTCTCTAGTAATTACATTACCATTTTTGGCAATCCAACCAATACCAGCTTTTTGCGCCCACACTTTATCTTGTACTGGTCCTGTGTCTGCATAATATCTGGCTTTTATACCTCCACCCTGTGATTCTAACCAGGTAGCCAGTTGTTTTAGTTTCTTGTGCAGTACCTTATGATAATCCCTTCCCCAGCCATAACGGGAAATTTTCGCGTATTCTTGCCCTTTTTGATGTTGATGCGGTGTGTAATAATTTAACGCCACACAAATCAGCGATCGCACTTCTGGCATTACCAAACTAATATTCTGACGTTTTGGGTTTCCCATCCATTCCATATCAGCGTGATAACCCATCTCCATCCATGCTTGCAACCTTTGAACCTCTGTAGCGTCTACCCCTTCTACAGCAGCAATACCCACTTTGTGAAAGCCTATCTCTTGGGCTTTCTCTTTGATGACGCTGCTAGTTAAGGCACACTCGTTCATGTTTACACTCCTTCCTGGTGTAGTTGCCAAGTTTTTGTGTTAATGAACCGCAAAGTACGCAAAGTACATAAAGAAAGTACACAAAGGAATAGTAGGAGTAATCAGAAAAACAACTTTGAGATTATACACAATATCGTAAATATTTTCATTTGATCTCCTTAACTCTATGATTTGTAAATTTTATTTGCATTTTGTTAAGAAATAATGCAAAATAGTTGACAAGAGGTCAAGCAACCCAGAGTGATGCCCACCTCCCACTGATTAACAACAAATTTAGTTAATAAACTGTGGTGAATATAATGACTTTCACTTCTGATTCAGCTTCAACCCGCTTTTCTGGTGCTTTTAACTACAGCAACCAAACAATTGATGCTGTCTCTTCAACCATTGCTGTATTTAAAGCCCTCAGCGTTGATGACCAACTAGCAGTGTTGTGGTACGCATACACAGAAATGGGTAAATCCATTACCCCAGCCGCTACAGGTGCAGCTAGATTACAATTGGCAGAAGGTTTGTTAAATCAAATTAAACAAATGCCTCATGCAGAGCAGTTGGAAGCGATGCGTGATTTAGCTGCTCAAAGAAATACTCAAGTTTCTCGTTCTTACGGTATTCTCAGTCCTAACACCAAGTTAGCTTTCTGGTACGAATTAGCAGAATTAATGGCAAAAGGTTTTGTAGTACCAGTACCACCAGGTTATCAGATTTCTCGTGATGGCGCACAAGTTTTACAAACTCTCAAAGAATTAGATTTTGGTCAGCAAATTACAGTTTTCCGCAAAGTAGTTACAGATATGGGTGTTGATCCTTTAGCTGACTAATTGCTGATATTCTCCCAACCTCAATGTCTTTTTCAATTTTTATTCCCAGGTAATTACTTGGGAATAATTTATTTATATTAGTAGTTTACCTATTCCCTATTCCCTCTTTTACTGTCACCTGTCACCTGTCAACTGTCACCTAATTCATATGAATATTACTATTGAAGGAATTACAGAACCAACTATATTGCGTTATTTTACCACTTTAAACGCAGGTGATTTTACAAATACTGCGGCATTATTTACTCAAGATGGTTTGATGTATCCACCTTTGGAGTCTGCGGTGATGGGAAGAGAGGCGATCGCTTCCTATCTTTTTCAAGAAGCGCAAGACATTAAAGCCGAACCCCAACAAGGAATTATCGAAAATTTAGCAGATCAAAAAATCCAAATTCAAGTTACAGGTAAAGCACACACTTCTTGGTGTAGTGTTAATGTTTTATGGTTATTTATTCTCAACCCACAACAGGAAATAATCACAGCCCAAATCAAACTTTTAGCTTCACCCCAAGATTTACTTTCCCTGCGTCCACCAAATAAAGAATATATTGATAATTGACAATTGACAATTGACAATTGATAATTGACAATTGATAAATTTTCTCGCTCCCGTATTCTGTATTATGGGAACGAGAAAACTGTTTTTGTCTCCTCTAAAGACTACACAACCAAACTGAAATCACTACTGCTAAGAGTGATATCAACATTACCTATACGGGCAAACTCAAACACTGTTCCTGCACCTAAAACATTACCATCCTGGTTATAGAACAGACTACCAGAACCTTGACTATAAACAATTCGGGCATTACTAGCGTTGACAAACTCATCATCAGTAACCACAGCAAAGTCAGTTAAACTCTGTCCTACAGCATTAGTAATGGCATTGAAGGTAGTTTTACTGAGTACAATCTTGTCTAGTCCGGCTTCAAACTCGCTAATGTAATCAACGCCTAAGCTCGTACTAAAGACACTACCACTTTGAAAGAGATATTGATCATTACCTAGTCCACCTGTGAGGATATCATCACCCAGTCCTCCCCAGAGGTTATCATTTCCACCTCCTCCATTGAGAATATCATTACCTGCTCCTCCCTGAAGGGTATCATTTCCCGCTAACCCTTGCAGTTGATCACTGCCATCACCACCACTGAGGATATTATTCAGTGTATTACCTGTTAACCGATCATTTCCTGATCCACCAGTGGCATTTTCAATGACATTGTTAGCAGAAAGAATGAGTTTGAGATTACTATTGACAGTTTGTGATGTGATCACACCCAAATTAACATTTACACCAGCAGTCGTGCCAGTAAAGTCAATAGTATCAGTTCCCCCAGTTGTTATTTCTGTAATTGTGTCAGTTCCTAAAGCAGAATTGGCTACAAAACCATAAGTATCATTACCATTTCCACCTGTCAGAACGTTATTAACACTATTACCTCTGAGGACGTTATTACCTGCATTACCCGTACCATTGATAGTAGCTGTTCCCGTGAGAGTCAGATTTTCCACACCTGCGGGCAAAGTTGTGGTAGCAGAAGCAGTTAGGGTATCAGTAATAGTTGTGGTAGCAGTGGTTTTAGTTCCTAAACTGGCATTAGTGGGAGAACTCAGGGTGACTATAAAGGTTTCATTGGCTTCATTGATAGCATCATTGATAATGGGGATAATGATATTTTGACTGGTAACACCAGGGTTAAAGGTCAAAGTTCCGGTTATAGTGGTATAATCTGACCCTGCTATAGCTGTACCGTTACTAGTTGTGTACTGTACAGTGATCGTTTGGGTACTGGCAGCAGACAGGGTAACGGTATACTGGACGTTCTGAGGACTGGTTGTACCTTCAACTATTGTCTGGTCTGCATTTAGGTTAATGGTGACAGACGGTGCAACATCATCATTGGTGATAGTGCCTGTTACTGCTGTATTTGTACCAACAGTGTAACCTGTACCCGCAACTAATGTTAAGGCTACTGTTTCATTATTTTCAAATGTAGTATCTGCTGTGGGGTCTATTGTTAAGGTTGCTGTAGTTGCACCCGCAGCAAATGTAATTGTTTTTCCTGTTCCGGGTGTTGCACCTGTATAGTCTGTACTAGCTGCTGTTCCAGCGATGTTGTAGTTGACGGTTAAGGCGTTGCTAATAACTCCAGTTCTGGTAAAGGTATAGACGAGGTTGTTTGTACCGTCTTCAGTGACACTGCTGGGACTAACTGCCAAAGTCACTGTAGTATCATCGTTGGTAATAGTTCCCGTGACTGCTGTGGTTGTACCAATGGTGTAACCTGTACCAGCAGCTAATGTTAAGGCTACTGTTTCATTACTTTCAACTGTGGTATCTGCTGTGGGATCTATTGTTAGTGTTGCGGTACTTGAACCTGCTGCAAAGGTAATGGTTTTGCCTGTTCCGGGTGTTGCACCTGTATAGTCGGTACTAGCTGCTGTACCAGTGATGCCATAGTTAACGGTTAAGGCGTTGCTGATAACTCCAGTTCTGGTAAAGGTATAGACGAGGTTGGTTGTACCGTCTTCCGTAACGCTACTGGGTGCAACTGCTAAGGTAACGCTAGTATCGTCATTGTTAATAGTTCCCGTGACGGCTGTGGTTGTACCAACGGTGTAACCTGTTCCTGTAGCTAATGTTAAAGCTACGGTTTCGTTATTTTCAACGGTGGTATCTGCGGTGGGATCTATTGTTAGTGTTGCTGTACTTGAACCTGCTGCAAAGGTGATAGTTTTTCCTGTTCCTGGTGTTGCACCTGTATAGTCTGTACTAGCCGCTGTACCAGCGATGCTGTAGTTAACGGTTAAGGCATTGGTGGTAATTCCCGTTCTGGTGAAGGTGTAAACTAGGTTGGCTGTTCCATCTTCGGTGACGCTACTGGGAGATACGGCTAGAGTGATGTTAGGTTGGTTTTGATTATAGACAAAGTAATTAGCTGTTAGACTCAAGCCTGTTCGATTTTTGATTATACCAATGAGTTCATCGGTTTCTGTTCCAGGTTTGTCAATGAATATTTGAGTGTCTGCACCGGAAACGCTTAAAAGATAATTAATACCTCCTTGAAGTTGAATAACATCGCCTTCAGTGGTGTTAAAGTCTGCAATTTCAGCATAGTCACTGTCACCATTGGTGGTACTATTATTACCGTCATCGTAACCAATCCAAGTTGCATCACCAAGGATAAAGCGATCGCTACCTAAACCACCTTCTAAATAGTCATATTCACCAGCCCCGCCATTTGTTCCTTGTAGTAGATCATTACCATTACCAGCAAAAAGTTTGTCATTACCAGCTTCACCATTTAAGGTGTCATTGCCATCACCACCATAGAGACCGAAATCATTCCAGTAATTGCCATCATCCCCAGCACCTCCAGACAAAAGATCATCTCCATCTCCTCCTTCTAGACGATCTTGTCCACCTCCAGCATTCAGGGTATCATTACCGTCTTGTCCATAGAGCGAATCATTACCACTTCCGAGAGCAATAAAATCATTGCCAATACCGCCTTGAATGTAACTGTTCACACTGGTGGCAATAAAGTTCAGATTGTCAGCACCACTACCACTGAGCAGATTAACTCCTTCAATCGCTTTGAACGTATCCCCTACCCCAGATGTAACTACCTGAGTATCGGTATAGGTGATAGTAATAGGAGTGATTTGAATGGAGTAATCCAAATTCAGGGTATCATTTCCCGAACCACCGTCAATGGTATCGCTACCTGCACCACCATCAAGGTAATCATCTTCAGAACCACCATTTAAGATGTCATTACCATTACCAGCAAAAAGTTTGTCATTACCAGCTTCACCATTTAAGGTGTCATTGCCATCACCACCATAGAGACCGAAATCATTCCAGTAATTGCCATCATCCCCAGCACCTCCAGACAAAAGATCATCTCCATCTCCTCCTTCTAGACGATCTTGTCCACCTCCAGCATTCAGGGTATCATTACCGTCTTGTCCATAGAGCGAATCATTACCACTTCCGAGAGCAATAAAATCATTGCCAATACCGCCTTGAATGTAACTGTTCACACTGGTGGCAATAACGTTCAGATTGTCAGCACCACTACCACTGAGCAGATTAACTCCTTCAATCGCTTTGAACGTATCCCCTACCCCAGATGTAACTACCTGAGTATCGGTATAGGTGATAGTAATAGGAGTGATTTGAATGGAGTAATCCAAATTCAGGGTATCATTTCCCGAACCACCGTCAATGGTATCGCTACCTGCACCACCATCAAGGTAATCATCTTCAGAACCACCATTTAAGATGTCATTACCATTACCAGCAAAAAGTTTGTCATTACCAGCTTCACCATTTAAGGTGTCATTGCCATCACCACCATAGAGACCGAAATCATTCCAGTAATTGCCATCATCCCCAGCACCTCCAGACAAAAGATCATCTCCATCTCCTCCTTCTAGACGATCTTGTCCACCTCCAGCATTCAGGGTATCATTACCGTCTTGTCCATAGAGGAGATCATTACCACTGCCAACAGCAATAAAATCATTACCACCACCACCTTGAATGTTACTATTTAAACTGGTGGCAATAAAGTTCAGATTGTCAGCACCACTACCACTGAGCAGATTAACTCCTTCAATCGCTTTGAACGTATCCCCTACCCCAGATGTAACTACCTGAGTATCGGTATAGGTGATAGTAATAGGAGTGATTTGAGTGGAGTAATCCAAATTCAGGGTATCATTTCCCGAACCACCGTCAATGGTATCGCTACCTGCACCACCATCAAGGTAATCATCTTCAGAACCACCATTTAAGATGTCATTACCATTACCAGCAAAAAGTTTGTCATTACCAGCTTCACCATTTAAGGTGTCATTGCCATCACCACCATAGAGACCGAAATCATTCCAGTAATTGCCATCATCCCCAGCACCTCCAGACAAAAGATCATCTCCATCTCCTCCTTCTAGACGATCTTGTCCATCTCCACCATTGAGGGTATCATTCCCTGCTAACCCATAAATGTTATCATTCCCAGTAGTTCCCGGAAGATTGTCATTACCTGACGTACCAGTAAAATTCTGCTGTTCTACCTGAATAACTTGCCCATTTAGCGTAATTGTGGCGTGGTCATTCTCTCTTTGCAAAGCCTCCAAGGTTACAGCATCCAGACTATTACCAAGTACCAACTCAGCAAAAATCGCCCCTTCATCTCCATCACTATCCAATGTATTAATTTGAGCATCTACAAAATGCCCAATCTCCTCTAATAAAACTCTACTAATATCTGCTGATGTGGCATTAGCAACAAAGGTATTTGATAGATAAATCTTATTCGTGCTACTTGCATAAGCACCGTTAGCAGTTCCCAGAACGCTGCTATCAAGAATCTCAATTTGCGGAAGTTGACTAAAATCACCCGCTTGCCACTGTAAACGCAGAATTTCAGCTACAGTACGGTTGTATTGTGTGCCAAAAGCCGTGTCTAAAACCTGCCAGAAAATATTTAAACTAGAAAAGACGCTCAGTTGGTTGTATGTCAGCGTTAGGGCATCGTTGAGTAAAGTAATCATGAAATAGAGCTTGTATAAGTTTTACACATTTTAACAAAGTGTAATTTTTCTAAGCTAGTAGTATATTTTCTGAAAATAGTTATATTTTTTATACTTATCTCAGAGTATGGGCTGAAAATAGCTGTTAACCTTTCCCACTCCTCACTAATTAATACATAGTATCATTGAAAATTTTGGGTTTGAAACCCCTTAATCATGGTATACTTTCAATAAAATACGTCGTTTCAGACTTTTATCCACGATTATTTTGATTGTAAATAGAACAGCATTGTAGGGGTTTAGCAATGCTAAACCTCTACGAAAGATAGGATCTGAAGTTGTAAATAAAACCCAATACATTAACTCTTACTAAAAATTGGTTGAGCCAAAGAACGCAACAACAATTTTCTACCTAAGTCAATATCCGATGGCGCACATTGCCAGTCTGGATGTGCTGTCATTAACAAACTTTCTAAAGTTTCTTGGTCAAAAAGATGACAAACAGGAGCATGATTGACTTCTGCTTCTATAGCATAGCAGTTATTACTGATGCAGCGAATTAAACAACGGCTAGAAATTCTAGCCAGATTCAAGATTTCGCCTGGTTGTAAAGAACGAAACTTGCGAATCACCTGTTTAAACTCTTCTATCGAAGAAACTATTAACCCTGGTAGAGCTAATGTTACCTTTTTTTCTCCATTCACCGCAATCCAGTAATGACGACTAGGATCAATACCTTCTAACCAACGAGATTCATCATCAAGACGATAGCGGGGTGATAGGCAAAATAAAGGTTTCATAAGCAAGGTGATGAATTTAATATCAACTTCAGGCTCTTTGATTACCCAAACCGGGTTCCTAATTTTGCAAAGCAGCCTTGTATCTTAAATTATTTGATAAATATCACTAATAAATCAAATAAATTTAGCAAAAGTTATTAATTTTATTCATATTTCTTAATAAATTACCAAAGTTGTCAGCTAAAAGCTGATCATTCGATTTTGGATTTACCTTAGCGAAGTGTACGCAGCGCAGCGAGTATTGTCTCGTCCTGAAGGAAAGGAGAGCGTACCAAATTTGTTAAGTAGGTAGGCGTTAAAAATTGTCGTTATGACAAGGCAGGAGGCAGGAGGTAGGAGGGAAGAGGTTTGGAGGAATTTTACATTTTTTTACATACCTCTGTTTTTTCCTGCCGACTTACTTAATCTAAAATCTAAAATCTAAAATCTAAAATCTAAAATCTAAAATCTAAAATTCCCGGTCAGTTAACCTGTTTGGGTATCGTAGTTTCCAGCTTGAGACAATTAGCACCATTAACGTGCAAACGATACTCTACCTTATCCATCAGACGATTCATAATTAACCACCCATAACCACCTTCTTGTTTTTGACTAGGATGGGGAGGAAAGTAGGTAGATATATCAAAACCTTGACCATAGTCCCAAATTTCGAGCGCCAACTTGCAATCATTGAGTTCCAAACGCAGTAAAATTGGCAAGCTAGGCTGGTCTTTGTGAGCATGACGTACAGCATTAGTGTATGCTTCAACCAATGCTAAACGCAGACGACCTGATTGTTCTGACCAATCTACAGAGTCTCCCAGATGGATTTTCAAGCATCCTAGCAACCAAGTTTCGACAATATTGACAAAAATCAAGTCACTTGGCACATGAAGCTCACTTTTCATGAATTACAGAACCTCCAGAGAGAGTATAGTTTGGTCATCGTCTTGAACATGATTATCTGTTTGAATACGAGTGAGTAAATTTTCAAGAGATAAAGGTTGAGGTTGCTCTTGTATAATTTGCCAAAGACCTTCTTGCTTGAGCATAAAAAAGTTATTAGGCATAGTGCTACTATCATTTTTTTCAGAATATTTTGAATTTATTGATACTTTTGCTTCCGTAATTCCATCACTAGCTAATAGTAGGGTATCTCCAGGAGAGAGAATTAAGCGCCCTGACTGTGCTTGCCATTGGGGTAAAATGCCCAAAGGAACACTGCGGATTGTCAGGTAATGGGGTTGAGTAGCTAAAGTTACTGGTTTTGACCACCAGAAAGGATAGATATGACCAGCATTAGCATAGACAAGTTCCTGGGTAGTTCTGTTATAATTGGCAATAACAAGAGTAATAAAATAATTGTTACTGATTAAGTCATCAGCTAGAGCATAGTTGAGATTTTGCATAACAATATTCGGCTCCGCTGGTGATTCCTGAGATAATTCCCGACGCAACAGAGAAATAGCACTGGCCATAAATAAAGCCGCTGGTACACCTTTACCGGAAACATCACCAACAGCGAGCCACAAGTCACCTTGAGGATGGACAAAAACTTCAAAAAAATCTCCTCCTACTTCCCGTGCTGGGTAGCAGCAAGCTTGTATTTTTACACCATCAATTTTTGGTAAGGTTTGACGGAGCAGATTATTTTGAATTTGCCGAGCTAATTGCAATTCAACCCGGATTTGTTGTTGTTTTTCTTGCAGACTTTGGTAGAGTTTAGCTTGGGAGAGAGCTAAAGCAGCTTGTTCTGCTACACCTGTAATTAGTTGAATATCTTCATCCTGCCAAAGTTGTTCACTTCCCCCTTGATAGAGAGTCATTACAGCTAGTAATTGATGCTGATAGCTAAAGGGTACAACTAGGTAGTAATAAGGATTTTGATCATAAGTATCTTGAGCTAATTGATATTTTTGGGTGTGGAGAACTTCTGTAATTAAAGAGATAGAGTCTAGAGGTGGAGTGATTTCTAAGGAGTGAGGAGCATGATAGGAAAACTGGTTTTGTGTCAGGCGATCGCCCTCTACTAATCTCAATACACAACTGGTAGCAGCAAATGTTTGTCCAATAGTAACCACAATCTTTTGTAAGCTGCTGTCATAGTCCAAAGATTCTCGAATTGCTGTGGTTACAGCATTAAATAAAGATTCTCTTTTCAGAGCATGGCGGAGTTCTGTTGTCCGCTTTTTGACCAAATTATAAGTATCTCGTCCTTGCTCAACTAATGCCTTGAGTTGTTCAGGTTTCCAAGGTTTAGTGATGTACTTGAATACCTGACCAGAGTTAATTGCATCCACCAAATCTTCAACATCCGTAAAACCAGTCACTAAAATGCGAATTGTATCAGGAAAACGTTCCACTGTGCGACTGAAAAACTCTGTGCCATTCATATCTGGCATTCTTTGGTCAGAGATAATCACAGCCATTTCCCCCACCTGATCTAAAATTGCCAAAGCATCATGGGCATTAATGGCTTTATATACTTTAAAGTCTCGCCAAAAAGTGCGGTAGAGCAAGTCCAGATTGTCTGGCTCATCATCTACCACCATGAGCTTGAGCTTTTCTACCTCTTTCTCAGTCATATTTGACCATATTTTTAGATACTTTTATGGCAGGGAACTCTTAACAATGAACAGGAAAAAACTATTGATGTTCAGTAATTAGCCGTACATGAGATCACTTATTAGCATTTACTAGCCCACGATTCCAGAACGCAAAGCCCGTACTGCCGCTTGAGTGCGGTCATCAGCAGATAGCTTGTTAAGAATATTGCGAACATGAGTTTTTACAGTCCCAATTGTGATAAATAGCTTGTCGGCGATGACAGCATTACTACAACCTTCGACTATTAATTGTAATACTTCTAACTCCCTTTCTGTCAGATTGTAAGGTTCTATTGGCTGCTGATTTTCCGCTGATGCTGAAGAGTCTACAACATTTTTAGTATTAGAGGATGCAGATGCTGGTTGAGTTGGATTTTGCTGTGCTTGTTGCAACACTATTTTGGCGATCGCCGGATCAATCCATGCATAGCCGTTGTCAGTTACTCGCACTGCTTCCAGCAAATTATCAAAGTTGATATCCTTCATACAGTAGGAGTCAGCCCCGGCGGCAAAAGCTGCCAACACAGATTCCTTATTATCCTGTAAAGTCAAAATTAACACTTTGGTCTTTAACTCTTCAGTTTCAGCAATGCTTTTCACCTGCTATATAAAACCTAGACAAAACTAGACTTTACTTTCTACTTCAACGGGAGCATGGGAGCAGTTATCCCTCGGTAGACTTTCACGCTTTAGCCAAACGCGATAAATTAATTGCAGCATTCAGATCCCTATCCATCTCAAAACTACAGTTCTCGCAGTGATAAATTCTTTCAGATAAAGAAAGACTATCTTTTCTATGTCCACAGTGAGAACAGGTTTTACTTGATGGATAAAATCTATCAGCAATTATAATTTCACAACCAAACTTTTTAGCTTTATATTCTAGCTGACGCTTAAACTCATGAAACCCACAATCAGCTATTGCTTGGGCTAATTTATGGTTTGATAACATCCCTGAAACATTCAAATCTTCTACTACTATCTGAGCGTGGTTTTTGCATAAGTAAGTAGTGATTTGGTGAAGAGTATCTTTTCTCAGGTTTGCTATTCTTGCATGATGTCTAGCTAGTTTAATTTTGGCTTTATGCTTATTGCTTGAACCTTTAGCCTTTCTAGAGTAGATATTAGATAATCTTTGTAGTTTAGCTAGATTCTGTTTATAGTGTTTAGGATTAGGAAATATAACACCAGTGCTTAGTGTAGCTAGTTCCTTTACTCCCAAATCAACACCAACAGCATCATGTTTTTTAATAGTTGGTTGACAGTCTTGTTCATAAGAAAAGGCTATATACCAACTATCAGCAGTCCTGGAAATAATAATACTTTTACAGGTGGTGTGAGGTAATCCTTCATAAGTTTTTACCCATCCAATTGTTGGTAGTTTTATTGATGTACCACCTACAGGAATTGGTTTACCACCATTATCAATTGTAAAACTATCATTTTTCCCTTTCTTTTTGAAGTTGGGATATTTAGACTGTCCTTTAAAAAATCTCTGGAAAGATTCACCTAAACGATCAAAGGCGTATTGAGTGATTTTCTGACAAATACCTTTTTCTTTAATCCATGCCAATTCAGGTTTTACATGGTTATTAAAGAATTTTTTGAGGATATATTTGTTTGGCTTTAATCCATCTTTATACAAATCCTGCCAAGTAGCTAAACCCCAATTATAGGTAAACCTTGCTATACCAGCGTGTTTAGCCATTAATATTTCCTGGGTTTTGTTTAACTTGAGTTTTGTTTTGATAGATAAAAGCATTGCTCGACCTCAACACTCTCTTGTTAGCTTAATACCATCCTTGTCTGGTAAACCGATATCGACAATAGCAATATCTGGTTGTAATTTTTTTAGCATTTCTAGTCCTTCAGCAGCATTGGCAACTTCCCCGACAAATTCAAATTCTTTTTTTTGTAGGAGTGCTGTCCGAATGCCCACACGAGTGAGATCATGATCTTCAATGAGCGCGATGCGAATTTTACTCATAGTTAACTTATGCTTGTTAATACTCAGTTTTACATCCTCACGCCTAAAAAGCATGAAATGATCAGAAAATGCTTTGCTTGCAGAAATGGGCAAAAGGTCAGGAAGGCTATAATTTTAACTATAATGAATACCTTGATACAGATATATAGAGATGTTGTTTCTTGAGCAAGCAGATTTTTCTTCAGTCAAACAAGAATGGAGCTAAAAGTAAGCTGATATGTACAATCCATGTGGGAAAAAATTTGATAAACTAAGCTTCTAAATAATTTGGTGTAAATCTCATAAGAATATACTATGTATAAAGTATCCACAAAATTTTCAGTATTGGGCTTACCAGTTCATGTGATGACAAATTATCCCGGCTGGTTGCTCGAATGCCTCCAAGAAGGTAGGGGAACTCAAGTAGTCACACTCAATTCAGAAATGACTATGCAAGCAGAGCGTAATCGCTCCCTAGCAGAAGTAATTCAAAATGCTGATCTGGTGATTCCAGATGGATCAGGGGTGGTTTTGTATTTGCAGTATTTATTAAGGCAAAAAGTAAAACGTTGTCCAGGAATTGAATTAGCAGAAAAACTGTTACAGGAAATCGGCCAACAAAAAACAGATACCAAAATATTTTTCTATGGAGGAGCTACGGGAGTAGCCGCAACCGCCGCAGAGTTTTGGCAGCAGCAAATACCAGATTTGAATATAGTAGGGACCCACTCTGGATATCATTCCCCAGAAGAGGAAGAAATATTACAGCAAACTTTAACCCAGTTGCAACCACAAGTTATTTTTGTTGGTTTAGGTGTACCACGTCAAGAGTTATGGATAGCTAAAAACCGCCATTTTTGTCCCCACGCCATTTGGATCGGGGTTGGTGGTAGTTTTGATATATGGTCTGGGAGAAAATCTCGCGCTCCCCGTTGGTTGACAAATAACAATTTAGAATGGTTGTATCGTTTGTATCAAGAGCCTTGGCGTTGGCGACGAATGCTGGCTTTGCCTGAGTTTGTCTTCAAAGCCCTGTTTTATCGCTTAACTCACAGCAGTATACACAGTGCTGGGTACTGATGGGGTAATTGGTGATTGGTGATGAGGATGTTTACAAATGTCAACAGTTTACATAACAGAAGAAACAGACAGTCAACAGCAGGTTAGTCAAGCTGGGACAATGCTAGAGTTACGCTCTGTCACCAAGACGTATACCAACGGTTATCATGCCCTGCTCAATGTGAGTATCAATATCAAAAAGGGAGAATTTCTCTTTGTTACAGGTCCTAGTGGTTCGGGAAAATCAACCTTTTTAAAGTTGTTGTATGGTCAAGAGGTAATTGTTGATGATTTGAATGTAGCAAATTTGCGGGGCGATCGCTTATCATTGTTACGCCGTCGCATCGGAATTATTTTTCAAGACTATACTAGAAGTAATAAGATTGGAAAATAAGAAATTTTTTCTGGTTTTCTGATCTTGGCAAGGAGAGGTTTAAACCTTGAATGAAACAATTGTCAATTGTCAATTATCAATTGATAGCTAATGCACTTCTTGCTTAACAGTTGTAGAGATTTTTTGAGATATAGGTACAAGAGGTTTGGCGCTGCTGGATAGTAGCATTGGTAATCCATCTAAGGTTTGCAAACTATTCAACGCTGCTTGGCGAACTACCGCTTCTTCTTCCCTACTCAGTAAAAGTTGCAAACATTCAATAACATCTTGCTTTACTGAAGCATCAACTTGTTTACGAGTGATGAATTTAGTTAGTTGGCGCACAGCAAGCAAGCGTTTTAAAGGATCTGTTTCTGTTAAGTTATTTAACACTTGTTCCAGATGCTCTTCCTCTCGATTTCCGTGAAAGCTGAAGATTTGCCACACCAACAAAATTAAAGTTAGTAATGTCCCAAACCCTTGCAAAATAGCACCAACAGCCAACCAGAGACTTGAAGAATCAACCCAAATGGCAGCGGCCATATAAGTCATAAAAGTAGCAATACCACCACTAGCAACTGCTAAAGCTAACCGACTGTTAGCACTGTTTAAAAACCTGCGTATTTCTAACCAGTGTATTTGCCAGTTCCATTTAGGTATTGCATAAGCGATGAGCATTACTCCAATGCCAACTGCAAGTGCTAACAGCAACTTCCAGTTCCAAAACAGCATAGCAACGATGATTGTCAAAAACCCAAGAATCCTTCCAGGTTCAGAGAAACGTTTGAATTTTCGTTGCTTTGGGTTTCCTGTCTTGATCTCTGGAAGCTGGTTGATTAATTGCCGCCAAAAAGACAAAGCCTGTGTCACAGTTCTTACCTACTTGATATCAGATTTTTTGATTTGCGGACAGAATGCCCACTTCTCAAGAATTATATTTGATTCATGGACTTTCCGCTTTTGATGTCATCACTAAAGTCAGCATCTAGTAGAATTATTAAAAACAAGCTTCAACCAAGGATGTCGGCTTCTTTTTGTCCACAGGGGTAAATAACGCGATTGCCTCACAAAACTAACACATAATACTTATGTTACAACCACTAGGATTTGAGCAATTCTCTATAAATACCTCATTAGGTAGGATGGCATACTATATTGCTAGTGGCTCACCTTGGCAGGACAATAGCGAAAAATCTGATCGGGAAACTTTGTTGTTTCTGCATGGTTTTGGTGGTGGTTCTTCTGCTTATGAATGGTCGAAAGTATATCCAGCTTTTGCGGCTGAATATCGGGTTATTGCACCAGATTTAATCGGTTGGGGTCGCTCTGAGCATCCGCAACGCAGTTACAAAATTGAGGATTATTTGACAACCATTCAAGAGTTTATTGAGCAGACTTGTACAAAGCCAGTGATGGTAATAGCCTCTTCTCTTACCGCAGCTTTTATCATTAGATTGGCGATCGCCTGTCCCGATTTATTTAAGTCTTTAATTCTTGTCAGTCCTGCTGGACTTTCTGACTTTGGCCAAGACTACTCTCGCAGCTTTTTTGCCCAGTTGATCAGTGTACCTGTAGTTGACCGCTTGTTATATAGTACAGGTATTGCCACTGATGCAGGTATTCGCAGCTTTTTGGAGCAACGACAATTTGCCCAGTCAAATCGAGTTTATCAAGAAATTGTCAACGCTTATTTACAATCTGCCCAACAACCAAATGCTGAATATGCAGCTTTATCTTTTGTCCGGGGAGACTTATGTTTTGATTTGTCTCTTTACATTCAACAGTTAGCAACTCCTACTGCTATTATTTGGGGACAAAAATCACAATTTACTGGACCTGATATTGGTCGTCGTTTTGCAGAAATGAATCCCCAAAGTGTTAGATTTTTTCAACCTTTAGAAAATGTCGGATTAACTCCCCAATTAGAATTACCTGCGGTGACAATTGGATTAATTCGCAAGTTTTTAACTTTACTAAATGGGTGATTGGTGACTGGTGACTGGGGAAAAAATTTTAGATTTTAGATTTTAGATTTTAGATTGGAGTTCATGAAATACAATCCAAAATCCAAAATCCAAAATCCAAAATTGAATTACCCATTACCAAAATATTATTTATCTTGTAAACGAATATCAATGACAGAAGCGTTGAAATTATAGTTAAACCCTTCTAATTCAAAAGGCATACCTATTTTAACTTTACTATTACCTAAAACTGGACCACTATCAGTAACTTGAGCTTTGCCTTCTAATGTCAAAAGAAAATCTGTACTAAAATTGTTTGCCCTGGGATCTGCTAATTCTTTAACTGTACCATCTGGTTGGGGAACAGTGACAGTTCTTGCTAGTTGTTGAATAGATTTAATCCCAATTTGTCCGTAGGGTTGATTACGAATAATTACGTTTGTTTTACCGCCCTTAGTAAATCCTTGTTTAAATAACTGCTCAGGATCGCGGACGTTTAAACCACGTACTACTAAGTCTACTTCTATAGGTACTGTCTTTGTGCCAACTTGAGCGACAGAACCGGATGTTCCCGGAAATATAAAGATGCCGATGATCACTAATAAGATTACTAATGCAGCACCCAAATCTAGTAAGTTGATTTTGCCGAATAAGCGACCTTTGGAATCTAAAATACGCATAACAAGTTTTTTGAGGTTGGGGTGAATTAAAACAGAGTTTTCAAGGGAAGTAACAATTGTGCCTACTAGATAATCAATTAATACGGTTGGATAGTGCAGTTATGCGACAGTCTATCATGGCTGGTATAGTTAGGATCAGGCTGGCTGATATAACAGTTGACAATTTCTGATTTTTAATCATAGCGTAGACTTTAGGGGTTTTTTGTCTTGCCATTGTAGTGTGAAATAATTTCTTTCTGAATTAGGACTTACGCAAGATTGGAATAAAAACCTGATTTTTGCCTAGGGGTAATTCATGAATTACCCCTAATTTAGTTCTGTTTTGCGTGACTCCTGTGAATTTTGATGGTTGTTTGCTTACGGCTAAATGCTTACTCACAAATAAACAGGTATTGAGTTGAGAATGCAACCTAGTAAGCTGTAAATGCGTCCTTATTTTCAGTTCTCACACAACTCTCTTTTCACGCTGATTATGATTAACTGGAATAAATTTTTGGCAAGTTACCGTGTATGGCGGCGGCGCTGGTTATATCCGTTGATTTCGGTAATTGTGGCTATAAGTTTGTGCTTGAGTACACCCTTGCCCAGCAAAGCTATCGACTTACTACCGCTGTTATTCCAAGGTGTACAAATATTTCAATTATCTAATTTATCTACTCGTCAGGAAGTTGAGCTTGGTAGGCAGATGAATAATGAACTGCGCCAAGAGGTGAGAATTTCCCGGAATCGGCAGCTTACTAGCTATATAGAGGAAGTTGGTAGAAGGTTAGCAGCTAATAGCGATCGCCCTAATATTCCTTATACTTTCCAGGTAGTTGAGGATGATGCTGTCAATGCTTTTGCAACTTTAGGCGGTTTCGTGTATGTAAATACAGGGTTGATACAAGCTGCGGAAAATGAAGCAGAATTAGCGAGTGTTATTGGCCATGAAATGGGGCATATTGAGGGTAAACACTTGGTTAAGCAGATGCGACAAAGAGCGATCGCTAGTGGTATAGCAACAGCAACTGGCTTAAATCGCAGTCAAGCTGTAGCTATAGGTGTTGATTTAGCTCTCAACCGTCCGCGCAGTCGTCAGGATGAATATGATGCTGACACAAGAGGACTAAAAATTTTAACACAGGCTGGTTATGCTCCCTCCGCGATGGTTTCGTTTATGAAAAAGTTACAGGGAAGAAGTGTTATTCCCACCTTTTTGAGTACACACCCTGGAGCAAGCGATCGCGTTAAGTCACTTCAACGCCAAATAGACGATCTGCCAAGTAATAGCAATTATGGCTTAGATAATGCAGATTATAAAGCTAATATCCGAGCTTTGCTACTTTAGGATGCAGAGTGTCAATAGACTCGTTGCTTATGACGACGACTGACTTGGATCTGATGTGGTAAAATCCTCGTAACTGCTTTTTCCAAAGGCAAAGTACGAACGGTGTGATTAAAAACATTGGCTTGATAAACTAAGTTGTTGGTAATATCCAATGCGGTTAACCAACCACTACGGGGATGATAAGCACCTGTATCAATATCTAACCAGCCTTCTCCTTGTGCTAATTGACCAGGGGCAACCCCTGGTAAAGTGAAGGTGATGGTATGACCGACGATGATTAACTTGTCAGTAAAGTACGGTAGTTCCATGCTGTGAAATTCATTACGTATCCAGCAAAGTTCCTGGGAGGTTTGTTCAGAGACAGACTTGCTGGGATCAACACCTGCATGGGTTAACCAAACATCTCCTAAGTCAAGATATGTTGGTAAATTTGCAAACCAGTCTAGATGGTCTTGGGGAATTTGCGCTGATTGATAACTGGTCATGGTTGCTTGTCCGCCACTATAAAGCCATGCCTGTATTATTTTATTAGAGTTAAAATCCTTACTCATTACACTTAAAAGCATCTGCTCATGATTACCTAGCAAACAAGAATAGTTATTGTTCTTAACAAAATCTACTACCTGTGCGCTTTGTGGTCCACGATCTATTAAGTCTCCCAAAAAATAGACTTGATCTTCTGATGTGGGAGCAAATTCCTTCAGAAGTATCATTAGACCTTGATAGTAACCATGTACATCACCAATAATTATTCTGCGTGGCCTGGTTTCACTCATTTGTTCTAGTTGGGAATCAATAAATTGACTGATATAGTTTTACTACAGTTTTATTTAGGGAGCATCCAAATTTTGAAAAAATAAACGCAGACACACTCAAAATCCTCTTAAAATCTCTTAACTTTGTGTACTTTGCGTTCTTTGCGGTTCAATCATATCAAGCCCTGGATGAATTGCCAGATTTCAAAAAAATAAACTTACACATTTGGGATGCTCCCTTTATTTATGGTATTTTCATCTGTAAAGTTGACTAATATCTAATTAATTATATAGTTAATTTTTAACAAATATATTCATTGACCAGGTGAAAACTTTATCAGATACAAGATGATGATAGCTTAGAATATGAACAAGATCCGTTAGCCCAACTTGGTAGGTGAAAATGTCTGATCAGTTCTCTCCAGAAATTAGCTCTCGTATCTGCAAACATATGAACGAAGATCATGCAGATGCTGTGGTTATCTATGCTCAGGTTTTTGGTAACGTCAAAAATGCCACAACAGCCCAGATGCTATCAATTGATGCTTTGGGTATGAATTTAAGCGCACAGGTGGATGGAGAAACAGTACCAGTTCGCATTCAGTTTGATCACACCTTAGCTGATGCTGAAGATGCTCATCAAACTTTGATTGCGATGGTGAAGCAAGCACGAGTCAAGACAAAATAGAGACTACTAAATAATAACCCAAGTTGCTAGTTAGGAATAGGAGTCAGGAGTCAGGAGTCAGGAGTCAGGAGTCAGGAGAAAGAATCAATTGCCATAGTATTATCTAGGATTTTTCTACCTATATCTCCTTGCAATTGCCATTTTCTAGCCTTTAAAAGCATAACTAGCAACTTACGAACCATAAATCTGCTTGACAAGTGCCACAAGAGAAGAAACTCGGAAATTGTTAAGTGATATTACAAACCTTGGAAAAATATTGAGAAATCGTCCGTCAGCCAAACATGGTTCTAAGGTAGAACCTATAGGATAGACTTGAGGCAAATAATGATGAATAAGAATAATATTCAAAACTATCGCTTTGTCTGCACCTTGACATTTGGCGATATATACGGTCAAATCATTGCTTGGTTAATTACAATTACCATTAGTTTGGCATCAGCTTTGGCATTGATGGGCGCTAGAAGACCAGTCTATGCTTTAGCTACGGTAGCACTTGTAATTGTTCTCACCTTGCCTTTCTTGCTGTTTGCTTTTGTTACCACGTTGTTAAATCATATCGAATTGGCTGCCGTAGAACCGGGAACAAAAACTGAACCTATACCTGGTAATGTTTCTCAACAACAGCCAGTTCAAGCTACCAGTTAATATTGGGGATTGGTGATTGGGAATAAACTAAGAATTGATAATGAAGAATAGTATCCCTGTTTTTTGACAGGGTATTTTTTTGGAATTAAGGATTGAAAATAAAATGTTAGAACATGATGTAATTATTGTTGGTGGCGGGTTAGCGGGATATCGAGCGGCTTTAGAAATTGTCCGTATTAACCCTATTTTAAATGTAGCTTTAGTTGCTAAAACCCATCCTATTCGTTCCCACTCTGTGGCCGCTCAAGGGGGGATGGCTGCATCTTTGAAAAATGTTGATCCTGAAGATAGTTGGGAAGCACACGCTTTTGATACGGTTAAAGGTTCTGATTATTTGGCGGATCAAGACGCTGTAGCTATTCTCACCCAAGAAGCGCCAGATGTGGTGATTGATTTAGAACATTTAGGAGTTTTATTCTCCCGTCTTCCTGATGGTAGAATTGCTCAAAGGGCTTTTGGTGGCCATTCCCACAACCGCACCTGTTACGCTGCTGATAAAACCGGTCATGCCATTTTACATGAATTGGTAAATAATTTACGGCGTTATGGTGTGCAAATTTACCAAGAGCGGTATGTAATGCGCCTGATCTTAGAAGATGGTGAAGCGAAAGGTTTGGTGATGTTTCACCTGCTAGATGGACATATTGAAGTAGTGCGGGCTAAGGCGGTGATGTTTGCAACGGGGGGATATGGTCGCGTTTATAACACTACTTCTAATGATTATGCTTCCACTGGTGATGGTTTGGCAATGACAGCTTTGGCTGGTTTACCGTTGGAAGATATGGAATTTGTGCAATTTCACCCAACAGGGTTGTATCCGGTGGGGGTGTTAATTTCTGAAGCTGTGCGTGGGGAAGGTGCTTATTTAATCAATGCTGATGGCGATCGCTTTATGGCTA
This sequence comes from Sphaerospermopsis torques-reginae ITEP-024, assembly GCF_019598945.1. NCBI lineage: Bacteria > Bacillati > Cyanobacteriota > Cyanophyceae > Nostocales > Aphanizomenonaceae > Sphaerospermopsis > Sphaerospermopsis torques-reginae. The sequence goes on from NZ_CP080598.1 coordinate 2,973,582, forward strand.
ATTATGCACCAAGTCGGATGGAACTAGCACCCCGTGATATTACATCTAGGGCGATCGCCTACGAAATTCGCGCAGGTAGGGGTATTAATTCTTACGGTAGTGCTGGCGGTCCCTTTGTTTACCTGGATCTGCGACACATGGGTAAAGAAAAAATCATGAGTCGTGTTCCCTTTTGTTGGGAAGAAGCACACCGTTTAGTTGGTGTAGATGCAGTCACCCAACCCATGCCAGTACGTCCTACCATTCATTATTGCATGGGTGGTATACCAGTGAACACAGATGGACAAGTGCGCCGCAGTGCCGATGAATTAGTAGAAGGCTTTTTTGCGGCTGGGGAAACGGCTTGTGTATCTGTGCATGGCGCGAACCGTTTAGGTAGTAACTCGCTGTTAGAATGTGTAGTTTATGGCAGACGTACCGGGGCGAGTATAGCGAGATATGTGCAAAACCGCAAATTACCAGCAATAAATGAACAACATTATATAACAGAAGCAAAACAAGAAATTCAAAGTTTATTAGAACAAAAAGGAAAATATCGCATAAATCAAATTCGCCAAGAATTTCAAGACACAATGACCCAATTTTGTGGAGTATTTAGAACTTCAGAATTAATGGGTGAAGGGTTGGAGAAAATAGGAGAAATACAACAGAAATATGAGGATATTTATTTAGACGATAAAGGCAATTGTTGGAATACGGAATTAGTAGAAGCTTTAGAATTAAAAAGTTTAATGGTGGTGGGAAATACAATTTTACAATCTGCATTTAATCGTCAAGAAAGTAGAGGAGCGCATTTTCGGGAAGATTTTCCAAATCGGGATGATGGGCAGTTTTTGAAGCATACAATGGCTTATTATTCACCTGCGGGAATTGATATTCAATATATGCCGGTGGTGGTGAATATGTTTGAACCGAAAGAGAGGAAGTATTAAAGTTAGAGGATTTTTTTATTTCACGCAGAGGCGCAGAGGCGCAGAGAGAGAAGAAGAGAAAAATTCTTATTTCTCTGTGTTCTCTGTGCTTCTGTGGTTAGTTTATTCCAAGTTCTTAGAAATGAACCACGAAGACACGAAGAACACGAAGGAAGAAGAGGAAGAAGGAAGGGAAGAAAAATTGAAAAAATTTATTTCAAAAGCAGGTTGCTATTTCGTAAATTAAGGTATAATCATATAAAAGATGTAGCTGACTAAAAATGACTACACTGCTTATCAACCAACAAGTACAAGATGAAATTATCCGTCTTTCCAGGATTAGTCAAGTTGATACAACAATCTTGGAACAGTTTGCTTGTTTTATTATCCAAAATTCTCTACAGCAGTCTAGAAAGATAGTCTTTTTTAATATTAATAATTTACAACAAGCAGTTTATAACAGGTTTGATGTCAATAATACCAAAGAATTAAAAAATTCTGGTGCTTTTAAAATGGCAACCGATGGGATGGAAAAGCTTGATTTTCGCCGCAAAGCAACATGGGAAATGTTATATCGTAAATTTATTGATATTTTACCAGGTGAAGAAAATCAAGCAGGATATGGTTGCATTAATGGAATTAATATATTTAACTATTTTAAACCTTGGCAGGTATTCGGACTAGATCCCAAAACAGCGACAAAAGAAGAAATTAAAGCTGCTTATTATCGGCTTTCTAAAATCTATCATCCTGATAATCCAGAAACAGGAGATAGGGCAATATTTGAGCGTATAGAAATTATGTATAAAAGTATTACTGCTAGGATTTAAATATGTCATTTGATAGAGAGACTTTTTATATAGAAGAAGGAAAATTGGCAGAAGCATTTGCTTAGTAAAAATGGGAGTTCCTAAAGAAGATATTGTACTAGGTTTACATCCTCCTTATAAACATTACTATACAGATTATGGAGTAGCTTAAAAAACATCTTACGAATTACCAATTATATTTAAACGCTGTTCGCATAGATTTAATATTGATTCCGTAAAAACAGCACGTTCTAAAAATAGAGTGCTAATATAAATATGCCTAACTAATGTTAAAGTGGTATAAATTTCAATTGCTACTCTAAATTTCTCACTTGTCAGTTGTATAAATCTTTGAATTATAGCTGTTTCTAATTCTTGTAAATATCTAGCATTACCAAATACACGCAAGCTGTATTCTTGAATATGGGCAATAAAATTACCAATATCTAATGCTGGGTTTCCTTGGCAATATAAATCTAAATCAATTAAATATAAACGCTCATTATTAACAATGATTTGCTCTGGATAAAAGTCTCTATGAATGCCACAGGTTTGGTTTTCTATCAGGCTATTTCCTAAGTGATTACACTCCTCTAAAATTCTTTCTAATCGTTTTTGCCATTGGGGATTTTTTTCCCAGACTAGGGGTATTTTATCATGTAATATTTTTAATTCATCATTCAATGTGTGGGAACGACGGGGAGGAATATTAGTTGTGTGTAGTTTATGGGCAATTTCGGCAATTTTTGAATTTAAAAAATATTGTTTGGGTGTTAAGATTTTTGTAAATGTCACGCCTTCAATTTTACGCTGTAACCACATTTGCCATTCGGGAATTATCCCCACAGGTTCAGGTACGGAAATTCTGTCAGTGCTGTTTTCGTTAAATTCTGTTTCCCATAAGGTTTTTTGGAGTTGATAACTATTAATGTCTGTTCCTTTGGCTCGGATTTTTCCTATTAATGTGATGTTTTGTCTATGTTCGTTGATTAGTTGATATTCTATTAAGCAGCGTCTTCCGGGTTTGTGGCGAATTATTTGGATTTTTTCTATTTGGGTATTTTGGGTTATTTGTAGGTTTTGGGTGAATTTTTTTTGTATTTGTAAAGGGTCAATTGCTGTTGAGAGAAAGGGTATTTTGGGATCTTTCATGTTAGTTGATTATTGTTTTTTTAATGAACCGCTCCAGACGCAGAGGACGCAGAGAAGGGATAGGATTAAGTTTTTAATTGAGTTGTGTTTTATGTAAGGGTTGATTTTGGGTTGTGTTTTGGAGTTGATATAGTTTTGCGTAATGACTATTTTTTTGCATTAGTTCTGTGTGTGTTCCTTGTTCTATTATTTGGCCATTTTTGAGGTAAATTATTTCATCTGCATAGGTAGCAAAGTTAATGTCATGGGTAATTAAGAATGTGGTGCGGTTTTGGGAGAGTTTTTGTATAGATTCAATGACGTTTTTTTCGTTGTTTTTATCTAAACCTGTGGTGGGTTCGTCTAAAATTAGGATGGGAGTTTGACGAATAGCTGCACGGGCGATCGCAATTCTTTGGCGTTGTCCTCCTGACAGTGTTGCTCCTCTTTCTCCTACTAATGTGTTATATCCTTGGGGTAATTTTTGAATAAAATTATGTGCATTTGCTAAACGAGCAGCATTTTCAATTTCTACATCTGATACTCCTGAAATACCATAAGCTATGTTTTCTTTAATGGTGGCTGCAAATAAGATACTTTCTTGTAAAACTACGCTAATTTGTGGGCGTAATGATGCTAATGTGTATTCTCTAATATCTCTACCATCAATGAAAATTTGACCGGAAGTAGGTTCATAAAGTCGTAATAATAAGTTCATTAATGTGGATTTTCCACTTCCAGAAGTACCGACGATGGCTATTGTTTTTCCTGGTTGAATGTTTAAGTTAATGTCTGTTAATAAAGTTTGTCCTGGTTGATAATTAAAGTGAACATGATCAAAACGAATTTCACCTTGAAATTTTGGCGCAGGAATCGCATTTGGTAAGTCTCTAATTTCTGGTTGCTGTTTTAATACATCTAAAATTCTTTCCCCGGAAGCGGCGGCTTTTGCTAATCTACTGGTGTATTTAGCAAAGTTTTGAATGGGTTTGAAGGCATTTTTTAAATAGGTGATAAATACGAGTACATCCCCTGGTGTGAGTGTTTTTTGCAATGCCAACCAAGAACCATACCAAAGTACAATTGCTGTTACTAAAGCAATAATGGCATCTACGCTTTTTTCTAAGTTGGCTGATAGTTTTTGGGTTTTGACACTTTCTTTGAGGCTACGCTGATTTTGTTGGGAAAATATTTGGGCAAATGCTTCTTGTAAACCCAAAGCTTTTACTAATTTAATGGCGGCAATAGATTCAGCTGCAATAGCAGCAACAGTACCTTCTTGTTGACGTTGTTTTAATGAGGAATTTTTAATTTTTTGACTGAGGCGATTGGTAATTAACCAAAATAAAGGTAAGGTGAGAAGTGATATTAGGGTAAGGCTAAAATTCATCCATAACATTACCGTCATCATTGTTAAAAGACTGAGTATACTAACTATGAGGGGTAGTGCTGCGGTAATCATGATTTCTTGTAAACGACTGGCATCACTACTGACTCGAATAATTAAATCACCGCTACGAGTTTGAGTGTGATAACTCAATGATAAATCATGTAAATGACGATATAAATGATCTCGAACTTTAGCCATGACACGACTGCCAACTGTGGCTAATGTAACTGTATTCCAATAAGCTGCTAAGGCTCGTAATCCTGTCAATATCATGACTGAAAATGCGGCGATAGTCAGTAAAGTAATGGGTTGTAAATTGCCGATGATGGGAATATTAATTAGTTGATTATTGTTAATTAAAACATAATCAAATACAAATTTTAATGGCCAAGGTTCTAGTACCCTAAGTCCGATATCTGCAAGTAGAGCGATCGCGGAAATTATTAATAGTTTATGGTGGGGGCGAATTTCTGGCCAGAAATAAGCTAATATTTCCCAAAGACCTGGAATAGTTTTTTTCAGGGATTTTGTCATTTTATCCTTTTACACCCCCATAACATTTGGCTATCTGTAAAATTTCTTTGGCTATGGTATCCCAGGTATGATATTTCATCACTTTTTGACGTGCAGCTTGTCCGAGATTTTGACGGAGTATAGGCGATCGCCATAATTTTTCTAAAGCATCTGCTAGGGCGATCGCATCACCGGGAGGACAAAAAATACCATTAATTTCTGGTTCTATTAAATCCACTAATTGTCCAATTTTACTAACTACTACAGGTAAACCAGCCGCCATATATTCATACACTTTCAAAGGTGAAAAATAAAAGTCTGTTTGTGGTGGATAAGGTGCAACTGCTACATCCATTTTTGCTAATAATTCGGGAACTTGTTCAGGATCTACCGCCCCAGTAAATTGAGTATAACTATCTAATCCTCTAACCGATAATTCTTTTTCTATATTTTCCCTTTCTGGACCATCACCCACAATTAAAAGTCGCGCTTGGGGAATTTTTTGATGAAGTCGAAAAAAAGCCTCGCTGAGAATTGATAAACCATGCCAAGGTTTTAAAGTCCCCACAAATCCCACAGTAAAATTTTCTGATTTAGTGGAATAATTAAGATTAGAAAATCTTTCAGGATTCACACCATTAGGAATCACATAAATTTTATCACTTTCCACATAATTCATCACATATTTTCTCACTTCCTCAGAAACAGTAATTACCGCAGTAGCAGCTTGAAAAACTTTTTCTGCAACCTTTTCTGCACCATCAATATCTATCAAACCACGATACTTTACTTGTTCTGCGATCAAAGGAGAATTAACCTCTAATAAACCAAAAATTCCCTTTTTTTGGGCAAATTCCATTGCCCCATAACTCCACAGAGAATAGCGTTCATAAATAAAATCCAAATTTCCCAAATTCTCTAACTTATCAACTAAATCATTATTAATTCCCAAAGCCATTTTTTCCCTGATAGATATTTCTCCCTTGGGAATATTTGGCAATTGATGAACAACAATATTACCTAAATCTGGCGGTGCTATTCCTCCTAAACGACTTGCTAACAATTCCACATCACAACCTTGTTTTTGTAATCCTCTCATCACCTCCTGTACATGAATAGAACAACCTTTTTTCCCAAAAACAGGAATCCCCAAATCAGCACAAACATAAGCAACTCTCACCTTCAAACCTCCTCTGTGTCTCTGCGTCTCTGCGTGCAAAATAATCTCCGTAAAACCCGACTATTACAATCAATATCAAACTCAGATACAATTAAATTTCTAGCTTGGGTTGACAACCTCACCCGCAAACCTGAATTAGTGATAATTTCTTGTAGTGAAATAGCCAACTTTTCAGCATTATTTTGTGGCACAATCAACCCAGTTTCATGATGTTTAACAACTTCAGGAATACCAGTCACATCCGTACTCACACAGGGAGTTCCTAAAGCCATTGCTTCTAATAAAACCGTAGGTAATCCATCTCTGTTGCCATCTTTACCAATTACATAAGGTGCTGCAAACACAGCCGCTTGTTGCACTAATTGAAACACTTCATTTTGCGGACGTGGACCTATAATTTCTACCAAAGATGACAATTCTAAATCTTGAATTTGTTGTTTTAATGCAGTTTCTAATGAACCCGTACCCACAATTTGACATTGAAATTCATATTTTTTTTGTTTGAGAATTGCACAAGCATCTATTAAAATAGACATTCCTTTTTTTTCAACCAACCGCCCTACAGAAATAATTACAGGAGGACGTTGAGCAGGTGCAGAATATTGTAATCTTCCTAAATTCAAACCATTGTAAATACGTTGAATTTTTTGTTTAGCTTGAGGATATTTTGTTTGTAAATAATTGAGGTTGTAATCACTAACAGTTACCACCGTTGCCGCATCTTGTAATTTATGTTCCATATCTGCAAAATCAACACTTTCATGAAAGATATCTTTAGCATGAGCCGTGAAAGTGTAGGGAATACCTGTAAAATGGGAAGCTAACCTGGCTACACTGGTGGCAATAGTACCAAAATGAGCGTGAAAATGAGTGATACCTTTGAGTTTTGCCTCCCTTGCTAACCATGCAGCTTGGTAAACAGTGCTTGCTTGTTCACCTTCAGCAATAGCTAATTTTGACCAAAAATCAGGAATGATTTTAGCAGCTTCTTGTAATTCTGCCCAAAAATAACTGGCCGCTGTGGGAGCAATACTTTTAAGAGATGGACTCACACGTCCTTGAATTGGTTTTTTAATGTAAGTTACAGGCGCTCTAACTTGAGAAATAATATTTTGAAAATGACTGTCGCTAGGTGGTCTTAAAGCGAAAATTTCTATCTTTAAACCTGCTGCTTCATGTGCCAAAATTTCATTGACTACAAAAGTTTCAGAATAGCGGGGATAACGTTTGAGAATGTAACCAACAATGGACATAATTGGTAATTGGTAATTGGTAAATAAGGAAACAGGGAATGGGTAAAGAATTTTCTCCACGCCTCCCCATCTTCGCTGTCACTTATAGCTGTTAGCCCAGCTTTCCGAAGGCATTAGCTGAATACTTGTCTATGAGTATTTCGTCTATAAATTGAGAAATATGATTGAGTCCATTGAGATTAACAAAATTACGAACTTGTGGTTTTTTTGTTTCTGTATTTAACCAATTTGTTAATGTTTGAGATGTGAGGTTTTGGGGGTGTAGCATATCCACTAAACCAAGAGACTGTAAACGTTCTGCTCTCACAAATTGTTCTTTTCTCGGTTTGATGCGGGGAATAATCAGGGATTTTTTTTGAAATGACAATAATTCACAGGTTGTATTATATCCTCCCATTGCAATAACCCGCTCTGCTCGATTGACTAAAAGTGTGGGTTCAGATAAATATTTCAATATCTGTAAATTATCACGTTTAGCCGCTAATTTTTGCAATTTTTGTTGTACCTCTCTGGGCATAAATGGACCCGTTAAAATAATACCATTCATGTCTGGTGGTAGTTGAGTATGAGCAAAGGTTTCTGCTAAAATCGCTCCATCTTGTCCACCACCTACTAAACATAATGCTAATTTTTTTTCAGGTAAATTGAGAGATTTAAAAGCCTGAATACTTTCACTATCAATAAACTTGAGGCGTGTTCGCTGATCCAAATAACCAATGTAATGGAGTTTTTCAATTGTTTCTGACTGAAAATTATATTCTTTGGCTAAGTCATAAATTGTAGGATCTCCATATACCCAAACGGCATCATAATAAGTTTGAATTGCTTTTTCATTTTTCATGCGTTGCCAATCTCGCTGGATGGATACTGGTTCATCTAACACATCTCGTAAACCTAAAATGCAGTGTGTTTTGCCTTGATGACGTAAATAATTTAGTGTTGGTTCTAGTTCTCTGACTGCGCCTCTGGGGACATTATCAACTATGAAAATATCTGGTTGAAAATTTTGTATGGCGGTGAGAATAATTTGCGATCGCAGTTTTATTATCTCCTGTAATGATAACCCTAATCTCCGGGCTTGGTATTGACCATTTATATTTTTGTACAAAGCTGGTAAACTCAAACAATCTACCCCTGAAGGTATGGGTAAATTACAACTATCTTGAATACCACTAATAATTAAAATGTCGGTTTCTAATGGTGAATATCCCAATGTTTGGGCAATTAATAAATTACGTCTTTTATGTCCTAATCCCATTGTATCATGAGAATATAAAGCAATGCGCCATTGACGATGATTCCTAGATGAACTAATAACTTTTATTAGTTTTTCTTCAGCCCCCATTATTTCTATTTTTCGAGGATGGTTGGTCAATAAATTTTTCATGGACATCCTGACATTTTATTTACTAGGTTAAACAGCTATCATGAAAATGACTCTTGCTTAAATACTTGTATTTTTCACCCCTTTCTCCTTAATTCATCCAGCAATTAATCCAATAATGAATCCATTTTTGTTGGTGCAAGATGTCAGTTAAATAGTAGTATGATTATAGCATTTATTCAATAAAATTCTACCGTAAAAATACACAAAAGTACGATTTACAGTTATACTCAAATCTTGCATCACACCGTACAAACCCAGATAATCTAAAAAGATGCGCCATAAGACTACCTTATTTTTATTGGGTTTAAACGATAAATCAAGGGTTTTGTGATTATACTGTGTAATAAAATTCCATCAATTTTTGTTGGTGCAAGATGTCAGTATACTGACTTTCCGCACTTCAAAACAAGAGGCACTCATGCAAGAGACAAAAGGGTTTTAGAAGATTTAGGTTTACGGAGTGGTGTTCAATAATCAAATAGGACTCCTATATAATTTTCTAATTCCTCTCCTCTGCGACTTTGCGCCTGGAGCGTGAGAAAATAAAAACATCTACCATCAATAAACAAAACCCTATGCTAACCCAAGAAAAAACCCCAGAAAAAACCCAAGTAAACTGGAAACCTATCATCAAAAAATTCATCGCTGTACTTGGAGAAAAAGGAGTAGTTCAACGCAAAGAAGAACTATTAACCTACGAATGTGATGGTTTAACCAGCTACCGTCAACAACCAGCAGTAGCAGTATTACCCCGCACTACCGAACAAGTAGCAGAAATTGTCAAAATATGCAATCAATATTCTGTTCCCTTCATCGCTAGAGGTTCAGGAACAGGTTTATCAGGTGGTGCATTACCCGTTGAAGATTCGGTTTTAATTGTCACTTCTTTAATGCGGCAAATTCTCAAAATTGATTTAGAAAATCAGCGTGTAGTTGTGCAACCAGGAATTATTAATAGTTGGGTAACACAAGCTGTTAGTGGTGCAGGTTTTTATTTTGCACCGGACCCTTCTAGTCAAATTATTTGTTCTATTGGTGGTAATATTGCTGAAAATTCGGGAGGTGTACATTGTTTAAAATATGGTGTGACAACTAATCATGTTTTAGGTTTAAAAATCGTCCTTCCTGATGGTTCAATTGTTGATGTCGGTGGACAAATTCCTGAAATGCCAGGTTATGATTTAACAGGTGTTTTTGTAGGTTCAGAAGGAACTTTAGGAATTGCGACGGAAATCACTTTAAAAATCCTCAAAAGTGCGGAATCTATTTGTGTTTTATTAGCAGATTTTACCAGTGTGGAAGCTGCGGCTGCAAGTGTTTCTGATATTATCAGCGCCGGGATTATTCCTGGTGGGATGGAAATGATGGATAATATTAGTATTAACGCTGTGGAAGATGTGGTTGCTACTAATTGTTATCCCCGTGATGCGGAGGCAATTTTGTTAGTAGAAATTGATGGTTTAGATGTAGAAGTTGCAGAGAATAAAAAAAGAGTTGCTGATATTTGTTTAAAAAATGGAGCGCGAAATATTACTTCTGCATCTGACCCAGAAATGCGGTTAAAATTGTGGAAAGGGAGAAAAGCGGCTTTTGCTGCTGCTGGTCATGTTAGCCCTGATTATTATGTACAAGATGGGGTAATTCCTCGGACTCAATTACCTTATGTTTTGAAAGAAATTGAGGCTTTAAGTGCAAAACATGGTTATAGAATTGCTAATGTGTTTCATGCGGGAGATGGTAATTTACATCCTTTAATTTTGTTTGATAATTCTATTCCTGGGGAATTGGAAAAAGTGGAAGAAGTGGGGGGAGAAATTCTCAAACTTTGTGTTAAAGTTGGTGGTAGTATTTCTGGTGAACATGGCATTGGTGCTGATAAAAAATGTTATATGCCAGATATGTTTAGTGATACAGATTTAGAAACTATGCAATGGGTAAGGCAAGTTTTTAATCCTCAAGGTTTAGCTAATCCTGGTAAAATGTTTCCCACACCGCGCACGTGTGGGGAAGCTGCAAAAGCAGCACTTCAAAAGTTTGCTAATGTAGAAAGGTTTTAATTTGATGATACATTAGTGATTAGTCATTAGTCATTAGTCATTAGTTATTATATTTATTCTGACTTCTGACTCCTGACTTCTGACTCCTAACTCATAACTCCTTCAATACAATGATTAAACTCGATCAGTTTTTAAAGTTCGTTGGTATTTCCTCCACTGGAGGTCAAGCTAAGATTATGATTGTTAATGGTGAGGTGAAAGTTAATGGTGAGGTAGAAACTCGACGTGGGCGTAAATTATCAGCAGATGATATTGTAACTGTGATTGGGAAAACATTTAAAGTAGGGGATATTATTTCCTAATAAAAACCATAACGCAATAGCACTTGCTTGTATTTGTTACGCAGCTTATTGGATCAACATTAATACAATATATAAGAAATTTTTTTAGCAAAATACACCTATTGATCATTAATTTGTTGTATCCTAGTTTTCCCAAGGTAATTTTGTGCAATTCAACTTCATCAAAGCTTTTTGCGGATCTTTCAGAAGATGATTGAAAGACTATCCTAGTCTGTCTGAAAATCAATGATAGGATTCTCAAACTGCTGGATGAAGTTTTCAAAACTTTCATTTCAATGGATCAAATATGAAACTAATTAAAAAATCTGAAAAGTTACTTCTCGATAAAATCAAGAGTATGGAGTTAGAAGAGGAAAATATTCTAACTGAGATTACTAATGAACCAGAACCGTTAGTTGAGGAGAGAAGAGTAATAGATATAGAAAATCAACTTCCTGATTATATTCCTGTGCGAGATAATCCCATAGTTCATTCTGTTGGTAACACAGGATGGCAGGTTTCTGAGATTTGGAAGGAGATTAGATTGGATAATTTTTGCAATAGTTAGTCAAGTAGGGTTTGCTGTTAGCGTGGGAGCATCCCAATGAAAGTAAAAACAAACCCTGCCTATATCCAGATCCCTGCTTTCTTAAAAAGTAGGGTATCTATCTAATTACTAATTTTAGAATGGTAGAAACATTCCCGCAGAATGTCTCTACATTGTACGGCTTTTTGTTCAAAATTCAAATAGGAGTCCTATATTATCATATCAATTTCGGCTAATTAGTTACAGTTTAAAAGTTTTGGACATATTTGCTTTTTCCTATTCCCTATTCCCTGCCACAACAGATATCGTCATTGTTCCACCGGACATGATATCATTACATAATCCTGACAAATATCATTTGATTTTGTAGTTATATATAGTTATATACAGCAGATTGCAGATCAATCAGGCTTCGCCGTGAGCGTCAGCCGAACGGTACAGAATATAAATTGAAACCTACACACAAAACCAGTTTTCCTCCTGACTTCTGACTTACTTCTGCTGTATATGAGTAAACTAAGTTTATTTAGCAGATGAATAGGGTGATACACCGTTGTTTTTCCTTCTTAATTTGTTTGGGTTTTATATTCAGTTTAACCATATTTCCGATTTCTTCAACTTCGATTGTTTCTCAAAAAACAAGTTTTTTAACTACAGAAGTTCGCGGTGTTTGGTTGACTAATGTTGCTAGTGGTGTGCTTTTTGTTCCTTGGGGTGTTGAAAGGGCAATAAACCAATTAGCAGCACTCAATTTTAATACTATTTATCCAGTAGCATGGAACAGAGGTTACACTTTCTATAAAAGTAAGGTTGCTGAAAGTATAATTGGTGAAAAAACCGAACCTTTGTTGAATTTAATAAATAGTGGCAATGATGTTTTAGAGAAGTTAGTCAGGTTGTCCAAAAATAAAACTTTAAGCGTGATTCCTTGGTTTGAATATGGGTTTATGACTCCCCCTAATTCTGCCTTAGCAAAAGCACGTCCAGAATGGTTAACCAGTGGGCAAAAAGGCATAAATTCTGTTAACGAAAATCTGCCAGAAGAAATTAATCATAATGGTGTTTTTAATCGGCAGGTATGGTTAAATCCTCTCCATCCCCAAGTGCAAGAATTTATATTGGGTTTAATTTTAGAAGTTGTGAAAAATTACGATGTTGATGGTATTCAAGTGGATGATCACTTTGGAATGCCTGTACAATTTGGCTATGATTCATTTACGGTTAAACTTTATCAAAAAGAACATTTAGGAAAGACTCCACCTATTGATAATTTTAATGCAGAATGGATGCGGTGGCGGGCAGATAAGATTACTGATTTTATGGGCAGAATCAATCAAGAAGTCAAAAAAATTAAGCCCCAAGCAAAAATATCCATTTCTCCCAATTCTCAGTATTATGCCTATAAATATTATTTACAAGATTGGGAAAATTGGGTAAATAAAGGTTTGGTAGATGAGTTGATTTTGCAGGTATATCGAGATGATAAAAAATCTTTTATTGCCGAAATTGAAAAACCTGCGGTAAAATTAGCAATGAAGAAGATTCCTGTGAGCATTGGCATTTCTACAGGAACTTTACTTAGTCCTGTAGATATTGAAAGTATTAAAGAACAGGTACAAATTGTGCGAGATCATAAATTTTTTGGCTTTTCTTTCTTCTATTGGGAAAGTTTGTGGGGTTACATCTCTCCTGAATCACCCCAAAAACGACGTAAGGCTTTTTTAGAGATGTTTGCCAATAAGGCTGTTAAACCGTTAAATTTAAATAGAACTTACGTAAGATTGGACTAAAAACCCCATTCTTGCTTAGGGGTAATCATGAATTACCCCTATTTTTATTCTCTTTTGCGTCAGTTCTGTTAAATAAAGTATAATTTCCCAAAAATAAAATGGAATTAGCCGCTATCAAAAATAAATTCAGTCAATTGTATACTTTTACTTTGGTGTGGAGTTTGACTACTTTAGGTAGTTTTATCTTCAGTTTATTTTTGATTGAAATTGGTGAAAAGTCTGATGTCAGAGTGTTAGATGTTGCTATTGGTGGATTTGCGATCGCCCTTCCCCAATCTTATCTCCTCAGACAAAAAATTTTACCTTTAAGCTGGATGATCTCCACAGTCTTAGGGTGGGTACTCATCACTACCATAGGTGTTGGTGCTGTGGGTTGGTTTGTACTATCAACAGAGTTGTTTTATTTCCGCATCTTCTTTGGAATTATTTCCGGGGGTATTGGTGGTATAGTAATTGGACTGACACAATGGTGGTTAGCTATTCCCTCATCACTCCCTTGGGGATGGTGTTGGATGTTCCTCAGTTGTGCAAGTTGGGCAGTAGCTCTCAGTATTGGTTCGGTTATAGGTATATTTTTACGTCATTGGACACAGTTATTTTTAGGTGAAGTTGTCGGTTTAGCTATTACCTGGTTGGTAGTCGGTATCCTTACAGGAATCAGTGCTTACAGGTTGTTTAGGTGATTGGTGATTGGTGACTGGTGATTGGGTAGAATTAACTAATGACTAATAACCAATGACTAATGTAAGGGCGAAGCATTCGGAGAATAGCCTTTGGAAAAAACCGATCAATTATCAATTGATAATTGACAATTGATAATTGATAATTGTTTCATTCAAGGTTTAAAACCTCCCCTTTCCAGGGAAAAAAAGAGAAAAATTCTGATTTTTCAATCCTCTCCCTTCAAGGGAGAGGTAATTGTCCATTATTGAACGCCCGAATGCTTCGCCCCTACGAAGAATATTAAAAATTGTCACAAATATGAAAATTTTTTTGATTTTTCACTCAGTATATGGCAAAATCTTAAAACATTCTTGACAGTAACTTCAGTAGAGTTATAAATAAAGTGAGATGTACGTTTGCCTGCAACTAGCAGCGCAGATTAAAGCAGATTAAATTTATCCCTCTTAGCTTACCGATATTTCGGTTAAGAAGTAGAGAAAAATATAAATATCCATAAGTAACATCTGAAAAATACTTAGCTTTAGGCGCTAAGGAGGATTTGTCACCAGAATGAAAATAAATCAAGTTGAATCCATTCCAGAGTTAACTAAATCAGCCTTTTCTCAGATTTTATTCGATGTAGAATTAGATGAAAAAAGCTGTAGTGAACAATTTTTAAGGAGTATTGCCGCCCAAAAAGTGGAACTACAAAAACAGGTAAAATATTTACAGGAGCAATTAGAATTACAAAAGCAACAGCACAGATCACAATTACAAGAAGTGCAAAATTTTCATGCACTGGTACGACGGATCACTGAACAAATTCGTGATAGTGTTGATATTAACCAAGTTCTGCAAACAGCAGTTCAAGAATTAGCGCGATTATTGCAGTTAGAACAATGTCAAATAGAACTTTATCATCACAACCAAACTAAAGCGATAGTCACCTATGAGTATAGTTATAATTTACCTTCTTGTCAGGGATTAACTAAAGAGATTGCAGACTTTCCAGAAGTTTATCAACCACTATTGCAAAAACAACCATTGCAATCTATAGAAATTCTACCTGGATGGCAGTCACAAATACAAGTAGTTTCCCAACTTGCTTTTCCCATGTTTGATGCTCAAGGTATGTTAGGAAATATTTGGTTAATTAAACCGACAGAAGAAAAATTTAATGAATTAGAGATATCCTTAGTGCAGGAAGTAGCTAACGAATGTGCGATCGCTATTCGTCAATTTCAACTCAAAGAAAAAACTAAAGCACAACTACAAGAAATAGAAAAACGGGAACGACGGAAAAACGAATTTCTCAAAACCCTATCTCAAGAACTCCGCACACCAGTTACTAATATTAACCTAGCTGCTCAAACTCTAGAAGGTTTACTGACATCTTCTGGTATTATTGATATAGAATTAGTACCGCAACTTTTACAGATTTTACATAACGAATGTGGAAGAGAAAGCAAATTAATTAACGATTTACTCACTCTGACTCATCTGAAAATAGAACCCGAACCACCAATATTAATTCCTATTGACTTAAAAACCTGGTTAACTCCTATAGTTGAATCTTTCCGGGATGTTACCCATTGTCAGCAACAAAACTTAAAATTGCATATTGAAAGCAAAATTCCGCCTTTAGAAACTGATATTACTGATTTTGATCGCATTATTAGTGAACTTATCAACCATGCGTGTCAATGTACTCCCCCTGGTGAAACCATCACCGTTACTGCTAAATTGCGTATTGCAGCAGTAGAGTTACAAATCAGCTATTCCGGTGTAGAGATTCCTACACATGAACTGGGAAAAGTTTTTCAGCCATTTTACCGCTTTGGTAAAAATGCTCCTTGGAAAACCAGCGATTCAGGGTTAGAATTAGCTTTGGTGAAAGCAATGGTAAAACGGTTAAGCGGTAATATTAATGTTGAAAATGCAGATCAGCAAATCACGTTCACCATTACATTTCCCCTGCATCCAGTTTTTTGACTGCACCACTAGCGTCAGCGTCAAAATTCTGCTATTATGGGTTATATTGATGGGTGATTAGCTCAACGGCAGAGCATCGGACTCTTAATCCGCTGGTTTAGGGTTCAAATCCCTAATCACCCATAAAACACAGAATTTAAATAAAATTATTGGCTTAAATTTGGCTCAATACCAAGGAAAATCCTCTTCAGAATCCCCTTGGTTACTGGGTATAATTATGGTAATTAATACCATAACTAGCAATGGAACCAACAATATCTCAAGTTTTCGGCACAGGCGCTACTCGGTTGGCTAACGCCGCAGCCGCTCCTAGTGCTGGCTTATTTATCCCTGATTCTGTTTTTGTAGCGACGGGGCTAACCGCCCCTGCTACAGCTACGGCTGAGGGGCATTTAGTAAGCTTGCTAATTCAGGCGAAAAATTACCTTACACAGACTAAATTTGATGCCAATATTGACCAATCAATTTTTATTGCTGATGGTTTTACAAGCTTTCAGCAGCGAGGGACTGACAATGATAATTATCGAATTGATCAGCCATTCGTGGTCAACCTGGCAAGAATCGACGACGGTACAACAATCAACCCGAATAATTATTGATGACAAAATGTTGGCGTTTTTGGGGTAGCAGCCCATCAGAATCATCAGCTAACCCCGCTTTCGAGCACTACGGCTGCGGCAACAGCGCGTCCTACCAACCCATACCGGGACACGGGTACAACGGCGCGTATCTCGTGATAGATGGCCAGATCCAAAACGGGACGCAATATATCTACTGGGGACCACCCTTTGCGAATCGAGGTATTGAGACTGTCGAGAAAATAACATCTAAGAAAGGACATAGTACCGGCAATTGTGATGACTGCATTTGTGATGACTGTCCTCCACCACCAAACAACCCAGAACCACCTCCACTAACAACCTACGATTGTATTAACGGAGTTTGCACGCCCAAGACGACGTACAACACCCCCGGAACTTATGTCACGCTTTCGGATTGTGAAGTAAATTGTGGATCTGGATGTGGTGGTAAATGTATTAGCAATGCAGAATGGGCAACAATAGAAGGCTTAGCGGGTCAATTAAAAAATAAAAATTGCAGTTAAAGGAGGATAAAAAATGAGCGCGTCCGGCACGATTCAAAATCTCCAGCAAGCCTTGAATTGTGCTGGAAAATGCGATTGCTGTAATGAATTACAGAATCAAATTAATGCCTTGAATCAAAGAATTAATCAATTAGAAAATAAATTTATTCCTAAATCAGAGAAGCCAGGAATTATATCCGAGTCAGTTAAACAGGCCGAGACATTAATTGTCCCCGTCATCGGAACTACAGTTGCGCTGGCGATTTCGCCATTATCGGCTCAAATAGCAAAAGCTATATCTTTAGCTGGTGATGCAGCCGCGTTAGCGGGCAATGCTCTAGGGGCGGCTTCTGCTGCGGCTTCTGCTGCGGCTTCTGCATTAGCCAAATTAGCAGGAATAGCGGCTCAAATAGCTGCAATCTTAGGGGTGATCGCTACCCTCCAAGTGTTAGGAGCGAGAATTGACGCAGTTGAGAATTGGTTGTCAGCTCTAAGCAATGATGTAAGCAGGGTTTTAGGGCTGTTGCCTCCTATAAAATCTCAGGCTCAAGATGCCTTAATAGCAGCCAGATCAGCAAATTCTAAAGCTGATACTGCTATTAATATTGGTAATGCTGCTAATAGTAAAGCTGATACTGCTATTAATATTGGTAATGCTGCTAATAGTAAAGCTGATACTGCTATTAATATTGGTAATGCTGCTAATAGTAAAGCTGATACTGCTATTAATATTGGTAATACTGCTAATAGTAAAGCTGATACTGCTATTGATATTGGTAATACTGCTAATAGTAAAGCTGATACTGCTATTAATATTGGTAATACTGCTAATAGTAAAGCTGATACTGCCATTAATATTGGTAATGCTGCTAATAGTAAAGCTGATACTGCCATTAATATTGGTAATGCCGCTAATAGTAAAGCTGATTTAGCATTATCAAAAATTGGGGCAATAGCTCAAGAATTACCAGGAATCAGAGAATTAGCAAATACGGCGAAAGGGGTAGCGACAACCGCGCTCAATGGAGTTGCGAGTTTAACGAATACCGTTGACTACATATTGACTAGACTCAACAATTTAACTAACAATATAACCAACAATTTAACTAACAATATAGTCAACAACTTAACCAACAATATAGCCAACAACTTAACTAACAATATAACTAACAACATAATCAATAATATGAATGTAGATTTATCTCCAGTCATGGCTAAATTATCGGTTATTGATACAAAATTAGCTGGTATGGCTGCAATACCAGCAGCCACGGTTCTAGCTATATCAGCATCCCCCACATTCCGATCCGTTGCTACGTCGGCGGCGGCGGCTGGGACTTGTCAAACTTTGCAGCCCGGTAATTGTGGAAATAATGCTATACAAAATATTGCAAATAGAACGTCTGACGGATTATTTAAAAAAATATCTGACTTGTTCAATACGGGCGCAAATGCAGCACAACTAGCATTACTAAAAGTGATCAACAACAAGTTAGGGGCGCAAATCGCGGGGGGACTTGGTGGATGGATGACAAAATTTTCTTCGTGGTCTGTGACGACGCAAGCATTGAATTTGTTGACAACAGCAGCCACAATACACAATGCCATGATGTTAAGCAACAATATCGGGGTCACACTCATCTCAGCCATCCAAAACGTGGTTGATTTGTTTGATTTAAAAGATAGCGAAGGGAAAACCTATAGCGTGTCAGGAGCCATCGGCAGTTCGATTACCAATTTTTTGAAAGGGATAATAGGGGAAAACAACTACACCACTCTCACGAAGGAATTTGCACGGGCGAACCGAATTTACCAAAGTGGTGCGAACTTGATGAACAGCCTCTTGTCAATGGGAGACACGATGGTAAACGCTGTAAATACTATTTCTGGTCAAAACGCAAAAATTGGGAATGCACTAAAAATCTGGGGTGCAGTCGGAGAAAAAGCTTATGGGTGGATGAATCCCAACCCAAACTTTGGAAATCCCCTTTTAACAAAATTACAATCACTGGAAGATGCTGCTTCAACAGTAGAGCAGGTTTCTCAGGAGCCGTTAAACGTCAAGTCCGCTAAAGATGACCTAGTTGAAAATTCAGCCGAACTTTCCAAGAATTTAGCTCAAGACGACTCCTCTAAAATCCCACCAGCAGCGCCGCTACCAGAGGCTACTAAGGTAAAAGAATCTCAAGACGAAATAAAAGTAGAAAGTAAATCGCCAGAGATATCTAATGAAGACTTGGAGGCGGATGACTGATGCCACTACCTGAAGGATTTAGTGAATGGGAACACCTGCAAGACAAAATTCGGCTCTACCATAACAAGCTTGTGAAGAACTACTTCAAAAACCAAGCTGATGACGATATATCAACTCCAAAAGCTGGCTTAAAGCACGCTTGTTTGATAAAAGATAACGACACCACTGCCATGACCCAACTAAGGCTGTGGCTTTTTGAGGTAACCGTGGGTCACGCTCAATCGTTACACCCTCCTATTTACGGAATACCGGTTCATGAATTTCAAGGGGAAACAAAATTCAAACCACAGGTACACTTACATTTTCAAGAAAGATACCCGTTTATAGCCGACAGGCTACGCCCAGTAGTCGGACAGATAAGCTTCCGCTTGATGGATGAATCAGCATCTACTTACTCAAGAGCAAAAGCCGAAGTATTAGCAAAAGATATCAAGAGAGAATTTGGAAATCCCATTTTTGTCTGGAACAAAGGTAAGTTTGTTTACCACTACAGGGATGATGAAAAAGGCTACAGGTTCAAACTGTATGTTCCGTCAAAAGCGGAAGGGGAACGAGTCACACGCGCAGTTTTGTCTATTCGCGGACATAGTTTTAATGACGATTTTTCTGATTATGTAGAAAACACCAGAACATACCCAAACAATCCTGGAAACCATACTATTTACGGACAATCTGTGCCGAAGCCCGTCCAGCGCCCAACAGCAGATGTCCGATTTAGATACGCTCAATTACATTTGCACGGTAGAACAAAAGTAATCAACCTGGTGGCGACTCCTGAAGTAGCACTCAGACAGGTGATCGAGAAGTTGACTTCAGTCTAGAAATTTTCTGCAAATACTATAGTATCGGTACGAAAAGATATCCGTTTTTTTTAAATTACTATATAGGCATAAAGGTACATGGTACAGATTATTTATGTCTAAGAGATTTAATAATTTAGATGCTGCATTGAAATATCTCAGATCACCAGAAGCCGCTCCTGACGCAGAAATCCCAGACGCACCAGCCGGGACTGCATTAAGAAAATATCAGGACTACAAAGCAGGAAAGGTGATAATCCAATACACCCGCGCACAAGACAGCCTGCCGGGGACATTGAATTTAGTAACAATTAAGCCTTTCGGATATTTGCCGGCAAGTACCGTACTAGTGAGGGTTACGCTAAGCAACCGGTCTGCGGGGCAATATTCCACAGTGGGATTAACGGAGGCGGCTCTTGGTATTACCAAGATAGCCGCAGAAAACGACACTTCTATAGAGTTGGCGGGCTTTAAGCCCGCACGCTGCACAGTCCGGAACACCACTGGCACTTCCGCAGCACCAAAAGATTCAAAAATTACCGGGCTTAAATATAAAGTTAAAGCGGGCGCGACGTACACTTTCCCACTAGGGAGAACCACCCAAAAAGCATCTTATTTTGAACAAAAATCCGCGATAATTGCCTTAGTGGAAACTCAAGCAACAAGAAGCGTCTCTTTTACTCCCGAAAAATTCTGATGGAATTATTCTTAATAGAAATTCATCCTACCGGGGCGTGCGAAGATGAAATCAAGAATTTGATTGAAAGAGAGGAGATAGCTATGCTTGCCAGGGAGAAATTCATGACTGGGGAAATCTCCTTCTCCGACTTTCTTGATTGTCTGGAGATTGCCCAAGTTGATGTTAACGATTTTCTAAACATCAATGATGAAAATGCAAGGTTAATAGGATTTTGAATATGGGGCGCGTAGTTGAATTTAACTCTCAGAATTGGGATTCGTTTTATAGTTTTTCAGCTACGGCTGGGACTACAGGCGGCGACAGTTCTCACATCCCAATCCCCCCAACTACTGCTCCTCTCATTCTATCCTCTTCTATCATTGCTGCTTATGTCTCAACGCCCGTCCCGTCCGGTCGGCGCTGGACTTTTGGAGGACGGGCTGTCAGAGAGTTCAAAAGCGGGTTGTTAGTGGGGGGAAGTGCTGACGTAGCTTCCCGTCCAGAGTTTATGTATGTAAATAAGCTGACTATAATTTTTTTCCCAAAAGTCAGTGTCGATTATTCTTTATCATTTTATTTCCCAGCTTGGTTTAAATCAGTTAGTTTGCAATGTTGGCAATACACGGGTCCGGACGACACCACTAGTGATATCGCTTTAGCTCAAGAATTTGCGAATCTTAACTTTAAGATTGACCAGTTATTGAATAACCAATATTAAAATGACAGAAATAGAAATTTTAATAGGATTTATAGGAATAGAACTTGCCTTAGCCTCTTTCCTTTATAAAATCTTTAAAGACTTTCAAATACAAGTACAAGAAGAAATTGACTCCAAAACTAAAACCAATTTTTTAGCCTTGGAATCAATTATCAAACCCACATTCCGCACTTCAAAATGTAGTACATATACAAGTATCATAAGCAGCATAGAGTGTTAAATATAAATACGCAATCAAGAAAGTAAAAATATAGACTTTAATTCCCATTTGACTACTAAAGAGAAACTCATAAGGCATTGAGAATAAATTCAGGAAAAAATGAGAGAATGAGACTGAAGTACCTAAAAATGCCTTCATAATATGAATTACCAAACAGAAGAAATTGAGAGTAAAAACATAGATCACTTAGGAATAATCGCAGGAATAATAGATGAAATAGGAATAGTAGAAAAAATCAACGAGATATTTTCAATAGATATCAGAGAGAAAGTAAACACAGGAGAAGTAGTCAAAGCAATCATTCTCAATGGACTAGGCTTTGTATCAAGACCACTATATTTGTTCCCAGATTTCTTTAAAGACAAAGCCGTAGAACATCTAATAGGAACAGGAATAAAAGCAGAAGATTTAAACGACGATAAAATAGGTAGAGTCATGGATAAACTCTATAAATATGGATTAACTAAACTATTCTTAATCATTGCCTTAGAAGTAGTAAAGAAATATGGAATAGACACAAAATATTCCCATTTAGACTCAAGCTCATTACATTTACACGGGGAATATAAGAATTGCGTAAATAATCTAGAGAAAGAACTAGGAATAAATCGAGAACATCCAATAATGATTACACAAGGATATTCTCGTGACCATCGCCCAGACCTAAAACAATGTATATTAGATTTAATAGTAAGTAGTGATGGGGATATACCATTATTTTTTAGAGGGGCATCAGGAAACGAATCAGATAAAGCAGTATTTGCTCATATCTTAGTAGAATATTCTAAACAAATAGATTTTGAAAGTATCATGGTGGCTGACAGTGCATTATATAGCGAAAGTAATTTAAAATTAATGTCAAACATGAAATGGATAAGTCGAGTACCATTATCCATTAAAAAAGCAAAAAATTTAGTGAAAGCCTCCATAAATAATGAAATGAAAGCCTGTAAAATCAAAGGTTATAGCTATATCGAAGAGAAAGTATCTTATGGAGGAATAGAGCAAAGATGGTTATTAGTAGAAAGCGTAGAGAGAAAAAAAGCAGACTTAAATAAACTAGACAAAAAAATCCAAGAAGAGTTATTAAAAGCTAACAAACAAGTAGATAAATTAGAACAGGAAGAATTTGCTGATAAATCTTTAGCCGAGTTGAAAATCAAAGAAATAACAGCTAAATTAAAATATCATCAAATATCAGACTATCGAATTACCGAGACATTAAATCAAGGGAAAACAGCAGTTTATAGAGTGAAATGTAAATTAAGAGAAAATCAGGAGTTAATTACACAACAGCAAAACTCTTGTGGCAGATTTATTTTAGCCACCAATATTTTGGATGCTCAGGAGTTAGAGTCAGAAGAAATCCTCAAAATATATAAAGAACAACAATCTACAGAAAGAGGATTTAGATTTATCAAAGACCCGTTATTTTTCGCGGATAGTCTGTTTGTGAAAAATCCCCAAAGAGTAGAGACAATGATGATGTTAATGGCATTATGTCTTTTGGTTTATAATTTAGGACAAAGACAATTAAGAATGTCATTGAAGGCACAAAAAGCCACAGTTAAAAACCAACTGAATAAACCTACAGAATCTCCCACATTAAGATGGATATTTCAGTGCTTTCAAGGTATTCATCTTTTGATGGCACAAGGATTTCAACGAATTCTTAATTTAACGGAGTCGCATTGTCATATCTTGCAATTCCTACCTACTACTTGTCAAAAATATTATTTATTATCTTAGTTTTCTCTCTATTTTTACTATTTCATCGGTTATCTTTTTGATAACTGATTCCACACCTTGAATTAAATATTGTTATTGCAATAGCTTTTAAACACCTTCTAAAGCTCAACTTTGTGTGTCCATAATTTTGTTTTACATTGATACGTAATTGTTCAAACCATAAGTTTTAATTTACCGTCAATGTAGTTTGTTTATGCTACTTTTTGAAGTGCGGAATGTGGGTGCTAATATTAACGGTGGACAAGGTGGACAAGGTGAACAAGGTGGTAAAGAGGATAAAAGTAAGTTCAATTACAGCAGATATCTACAAGCTTTAGGTATTGCTTATTTAAGTCCCCCAGAAATTGGTAACATCACAGATAAAGAAGCAATGTTAGCTCAATACCAAGGTTGGGAAGACTAGGAAAACTGATTTATTTATAGGCTTCTTCCACTAAGATTCAACTACTAAGAATAAATCCCGCTTTTAATCCAATTCAATTTAATAAGTAACTCAACCACAAAAAAAGATCCCCCCTTGAACTTGTAGGGGCGAAGCATTCGGAGGGAATATCAATGGTTTCAGCGATAGGTTATCACCCGAATGCTTCGCCCTTACGATTAATGAATCGGTGTTCTAGCTTTAAAAAGGGGGGAAATAGAGTCAAAGTCCTGCTTATTAAGGGAGATTTAGGGGGATATATCTACTCAAAACAGCAATCAATAGCTAACTCTGCATGATTAACTAAAACCTCTTTTTCCAGTTGATAAACTGGATATTGAGGGGTTATTTTTAATAAATTTTCCACTCTCTCTTTAGCCGTTTCTACTATCTCTTCATTTAAACTACCATTACTCAAACAATTCGCAAAATCTTCGGCTATTTTATAAGTTCTTTCCAAAGATGAAGAATTGATATTTCGTGATACTATAAATAAATCACAGCCAGCATTAAAAGCTCGTGCAACTGTTCCCGGACGCATGAACATATCCGCAACAGCTTTCATATCTAAATCATCGGAAACAATCACACCTTGAAAATTTAATTCTTGGCGTAAAATCTGATTTAAAATTGTTTTAGATAATGTCGCTGGAACTTCTGGATCAATTTGCGGGAACAAAATATGTGCTGTCATTATTAGCGGTATTTGTTCCTGAATTAAAGTTTGAAAAGGAATTAATTCTCGGTTTCGTAAATCTTCTAAACTTAAATTTAATATTGGCAACTCTAAATGAGAATCTGTGCTAGTATCTCCATGTCCAGGAAAGTGTTTAGCACAACCAAGAATACCCTCTTCCCTGAGTCCTTGATAATATTCCCGCGCACCTTGACTAGCAGTTTTGGGAGTGATCCCAAAAGCACGAGGTCCAATAATAGGGTTTTGGGGGTTAGAAAAAATATCAGCGACAGGAGAAAAAGAAAGATTAATTCCCAGTGATTTTAATTCTAACGCCGTGGCTTTTGCTACTTCATAAGCTTGTGAGCGCACCAAATAAGCACAAGGAAAGCGAGTAATGGGAAATGGCGTTCTGACAACCCTTCCACCCTCATGATCTATACTGGTTAACAGCGTTTCTCGTTCAGTATATTCTCTAATTTGTTTAAGTAAATTTTCAAAGCCTTTTAACCAAACTGGATAAGGAACACCATCAAGAAAGTTTTTAGTGAAAAAAATCACCCCCACGGGTTTTAACTCACTCAACGCCCGCTTATCATCATCACTAAGATCTGTACCAGAAACACCGAAAATTAAATGATTACCGAATTTTTGTAAATCTTTCATATTCAGAATATCAAGGAGTCAGGAGTCAGGAGTCAGGAGTTCAGGAGTTCAGGAGTTCAGGAGTCAGAAGGTAAATATTTCTCTCCAGTCCCCAGTCCCCAATCACCAATCCCCAATCCCCAATCCCCAATTTCTCAAAGCCATGCCAAATGTAACAGAATGCAAAGTATAATGAAAACGACAAAACTATTAAGAAATATTGAAAACAGTAGGTTTAAATGCGAGTAGCTATTGCCGGCGCTGGTTTAGCAGGACTTTCCTGCGCTAAATATCTAGTAGATGAGGGTTACACTCCCATTGTTTTAGAACGGAGGGATGTACTCGGTGGTTTAGTAGCAGCGTGGAAAGACTCAGATGGCGACTGGTACGAAACCGGTTTACACGCCTTCTTTGGGGCATACCCTAATATGCTGCAACTACTCAAAGAGTTAGGTATTGAAGACCGACTCCAGTGGAAACAGCATACCCTGATTTTTAACCAACCAGATAAACCTGGAACACTTTCCCGTTTTGATGTTCCTGACATTCCCTCACCATTTAACATCATTGCTTCCATTATGCGGAACAATGATATGTTGACCTGGGAACAAAAGATCCGTTTTGCCATTGGTTTGTTTCCTGCCATAGTGCGGGGTCAACAGTATGTAGAGGACATGGACAAATACAGCTTTGCTGAATGGTTAAAAAGACAAGGTATAGGTGAAAGAGTCGCCAGTGATGTATTTATTGCTGCTTCTAAAGCCTTAACCTTTATCAATCCCGAAGAAGTTTCCTCTACAATTTTATTAACCGCCCTCAATCGGTTTTTACAAGAACGGTACGGATCAAAAATTGCTTTTTTAGATGGTTCACCCACAGAAAGACTTTGCCAACCCATCGTAGATTACATTACCGAACGGGGTGGAGAAGTCAGACTCAATGCCCCTTTAAAAGAAATCTTACTTAATGCCGATGGTACAGTCAAAGGTTTCTTGCTACGGGGTTTAGATGGAAAACCAGATGAAGAAGTGACAGCAGACTTTTACGTTTCAGCCATGTCGGTTGATCCATTAAAAGTGATGTTGCCAGAACCTTGGAAAAAAATGGAATTTTTCCAAAAACTAGACGGTTTAGAAGGTGTACCAGTAATTAACCTGCATTTGTGGTTTGATCGGAAATTAACAGATATTGATCATCTATTATTTTCGCGATCGCCCCTCCTCAGCGTTTATGCTGATATGAGTAACACCTGTCGGGAATATGCTAACCCGGATCGTTCAATGTTGGAATTAGTTCTCGCACCCGCCAAAGACTGGATTAGCAAATCTGATGAAGAAATCATCTCCGCTACTATGGACGAGTTGGAAAAACTCTTTCCTGACCACTTTACAGGAGACAACCCAGCAAAACTGCTGAAATCTCATGTCGTCAAAACGCCCCGTTCAGTTTACACAGCTACCCCTGGTCGTCAACAGTACCGCCCAGACCAAAAAACCCCTATAGCCAACTTCTTTTTAAGCGGAAGTTATACCATGCAACGCTATCTAGGCAGTATGGAAGGTGCAGTGCTTTCTGGTAAGCTAACAGCACAGGCGATCTCTCAAGCGCCATCGGTAGCCAATACTTCCAACCTGCAAACGCTAACTCGACCGCCCGCAACGAATGCTGCAACTGCCTGAATCCCCCCCGCGCATGAAAACGCTGGTCTCTGTAGACGAGTCCTACAAACTTTGCCAAGAACTCACAGCCAAGTACGCCAAAACCTTTTACCTGGGTACATTGCTGATGAGTCCGGCAAAGCGTCAATCTGTTTGGGCAATATACGCTTGGTGTCGCCGTACAGATGAATTAGTAGATGGTCCTGCTGCTGCTAGAACCACCCCAGAAACCCTAGAACTATGGGAAAAGCAGTTGGACTCAATTTTTGCTGGACACCCATTAGACAATTACGATGTCGCTTTAGTAGATACCCTGCAACATTTCCCTTTGGATATTCAACCCTTTCGGGATATGATTGCAGGTCAGCGCATGGATTTATACCGCAGTCGCTATGAAACCTTTGAGGATTTGTATCTCTATTGCTACCGCGTTGCTGGCACTGTGGGTTTAATGTCAACCACAATTATGGGTGTAGATACCAGCATCTACACCGCCCCTTGGCATCGGAATCAAAAACCCTACTTACCCATAGATGAAGCGATCGCCCTGGGTATCGCCAACCAACTAACTAACATTCTCCGTGATGTAGGCGAAGATGCACGTCGGGGCAGAATTTATCTTCCCCTAGAAGACTTGGCTAAATTCAACTATAGCGAAGAAGAACTTTTCCAAGGTGTATTAGATGACCGTTGGCGTTCCCTAATGCGTTTTCAAATTGAACGAGCTAGGGAATTTTATACTAAAGCCGATAAGGGAATTACTTATCTTGACCCGGATGCCCGTTGGCCAGTGTGGGCAGCATCTATGCTCTATGGACAGATTTTAGATGTAATTGAGCGCAATGATTATGAAGTTTTCAGTCAACGTGCTTATGTTCCCCAGTGGCAAAAATTACGTACCTTACCAGTGGCTTGGATGCGATCGCAAGTGCTATAGAAGGAGGCAGGGGGCAGGGAGCAGGGGAGGCAGGGGAAGCAGGGGAAGCAGGCTCACAGGGGTAGGTTTTTAATATTATCTGTTAAGGCAGGACAAGGAAGACAAGGAGGGAACGTAGACAAGGAAGATTTTATACAAAAAATGGTCTGTTGAGCGTCGGTTTTTGTGACCAATTGTACATTATTTGTACGTATTTCCGCCCTTGTCCACTGTCCTTCCTTGTCCTCCAAGTCTTGCCCTCACGACAATGTAAAATACCTACCCTTGTGAGGGGGAAGCAGGGGAGGCAAGGGGAGATTAATAACCCAATGCCCAGTCACCAGTCCCCAGTCACCAGTCCCCAGTCACCAGTCCCCTTTTCCCTGACAAATCACAAAATATCTCTTGACGAACCAAAAATTCTCTGCTAACATAGTATAGTATTACCTCTGGAGAGGTGGCTGAGTGGTCGAAAGCGGCAGATTGCTAATCTGTTAAGGTGTCACAACCTTCCAGGGTTCAAATCCCTGTCTCTCCGTTACTAAAGCTCTTGTATACAGAAATCGAGCAAACCTACCCCAATAAATAATCAGTAGGTTTGATGATTATTCACTTGTTGAATACATTGAGCTTAATCAGACTCTACTCCTAGTTGAATGAGCATTGTTCTTAACTTTGAGTTTTCGTCTTTTAACCATTGATTTTCTAGTTTTAATCTTTCGAGTTCTGTTAATTCTTCATCGGCTTTTATTAATTTGTCGAAAGCTTTGTCATGAGTGCTTTTTTGCATCCATCTTTGATAAGTTTTACAATGTTCCTCTACACTATGTCCCATCCACTTTGCAGCTATATCTACTATAACGCCTAACTCTGATGATCTGATAGCGTATCTATGCCTTAAATCATAGGCAGGGTTCTTAAATCCATATTTATGAAATAATTTGTTTAATTGACTAACTTTGTATTCTAAACAGCTACCCTCACTTTCACATTGACTAATATTTAATAAATCAAATCTTTCCACCCATTGTGGATATAATGGGTAAACTTCTCTTTCACCTGTTTTTGTGTCATCTGGAATATATAGCACGTATCTTTTATTTGATGACTCAACAAACCGTTTTAAACAATCATCAGTTAACTGAAACATCTCCGAAGGTCTTAAACCATAAGTCAAATATTTCACCAATCACCAATCACCAATTTTCATCAAAAATATTTAGTTAGAAAGTTTGTGAGATATACAATAAATTATAAATTATAAATTATAATCTTAATTACTGGTTTGGTCAACAGAGGGTACTCTGTTGATAGACTTATTCCTTTAACTCCAAATGTTAATGTTATTATTTACAATTTGGAGCTTGAGTCATTAACCAGCTACACTAAGCAGTTAGTTTAATAATTGATTTTCAAGCTCCTCAACATAGAGGAGTGAAAGGAAGATATGCCAAAATTGAGTGTTTCCCTAGCCTTGAGTTTAGTAACTATAGCAAGTAGTTTGTTCATGGCTGCTTGTGAAAATACCACCACAACTAATACAAATACCCCAGCAAACACCACTACCACAGGTGCTAGTGCTAAAGGTTTAAAAATAGGAACTTTATTACCAACAACAGGTGACTTAGCTTCCATCGGTCAACAAATGGTTGGTTCAGTTCCCCTACTGGTAGAAACCGTCAACGCTTGCGGAGGTGTGAACGGAGAACCAGTCACATTAATAGAAGTAGACGATCAAACAGATCCTAAAGCTGGTGCAGCAGGTATGACCAAACTCGCAACAGTAGATAAAGTTGCTGGTGTCGTGGGTTCATTTGCTAGTAGCGTTTCTACCGCTGCTGTTTCCGTTGCTGTACCCAATAAAGTCATGTTAATTTCCCCTGGTAGCACCAGTCCCGTATTTACCGAAAAAGCGCAAAAAGGAGATTTTCAAGGATTTTGGGCGCGGACTGCTCCCCCAGATACTTACCAAGCATTAGCTTTAGCCCAACTGGCTAAGAAAAAAGGTTTTAAACGAGTTTCTACCGTCGTCATCAACAACGACTATGGTGTAGGTTTTGAAAAAGCATTTGTGCAAACTTTTGAAAAATTAGGTGGAACAGTAGTTAATAAAGATAAACCAGTTCGTTACGATCCCAAAGCCCAAACCTTTGATACTGAAGCTGCTGCTGCTTTTGCAGGTAAACCAGATGCGGTATTAGCAGTCATGTATGCCGAAACGGGTAGTTTATTCCTCAAAGCTGCTTACCAGCAAGGTGTAGCTAAAGGAGTACAGATTATGCTCACTGACGGAGTAAAATCAGATGCTTTCCCGGAACAAGTGGGTAAAGGTCCTGATGGTAAATATCTGTTAACTGGGGCTATTGGTACTGTTCCTGGTTCTGATGGTAAAGCATTAGCAGCCTTTAAGAAATTGTGGCAAGAGAAAAAAGGCGGTTCACCAGGAGAATATGCACCTCAAGCGTGGGATGCTGCGGCTTTGTTGGTATTATCAGCCCAAGCAGCTAAAGAAAATACAGGTGTCGCTATTGCTAGTAAACTTCGAGAAGTTGCTGCTGGTGAAGGAACAGAAGTTAGTGATGTCTGTGAAGGACTGAAGCTACTGAAAGAAGGGCAAAAAATCAACTACCAAGGCGCAAGCGGTAATGTAGATGTTGATGCTAACGGTGATGTAGTTGGTGTCTATGATGTTTGGACCGTAGGAGATGGCCGCTTGTAAAGTCAAAGTGGGGTGGGACATGTGTATAGGGGCCGCGGTGGTGGAAGGGTGCAGGGGGCAGGGGAAGCAGGGGAGGCAGGGGAGGCAGGGGGAGAAAAATTATATTAGTTCTTTATTCTTCAATTCTTCTGAACTCCTGAACTCCTGAACTCCTGAACTCCTGAACTCCTATCTAAAATCCACCAAAGTTGTACCCAACACCAACTAACAAACCGACATCAGTTTGATTAAAAAATCCTGCATTGATAGCGGCTGTGGCAGTGAATCTATTATTTAGAGGTATATCAACACCACCTGTCACCATGACAGCAGTTTCCGAGTTGTTACCAGTTTTAATAGCTGCACCAACTCCCACATAGGGAGCTATGGGTAAAGGTTCACTAAATGGATCTCCTATGGGCTGGAAGGAAAAATCATAAGTTAGGGGAACGAGAAATACAGTATCATCCCCTAAAATGGCCGATGGTCTAACTGATAGAGTCCTGGTGAAACCAACTTTGCTGATGACTGTAAAATTACCATCGCCCAAGGCTGAAGATCCGCCACTTAACCCGATATTGCCAGCAACGCCAACATAGCTACTACCACCACGGGTAGGTCTTCCTAGATCAATATCTGCTTGTGCTATTTCTTTCGGCTGTGTGACTTGAGCCGCAGATGGTTGGGATGTAGGTTCTGTATTTTCCGCAGTCAAGATTGTTGATGAGGTAGCTACTGTCCCTGGAACGGGTATGATTGTCCGATGAGTCGTTTTTAGAGTAGCGACATTGGGAAATTGCTGTACTTCAGACATGATAGCGGTATCAGGCTGGGTTGTCTGAGCAGTTGCACAAACGCTGCTACCTAAAATTGTCAGGGCGGCTAGACTTGGCACACAAACAAAATGTTTACGTAGAAACATAGTATTCACATTCACTCCTACATGAATTATGATGACAACAGATATTTTGTTGCTGTGGGTTTAATGTAACAAATTTGAGCAATATTCAACATTTAAAACCAAAAAAACATTTTTTACATCTTTAATTTGACATAAGCAATTAGAATCTCAGGATAGATTATGAATATGGTGAATCCTGAATCTGATAGATGATTTATAGCACTGATGTACAAGTTACAAAAGTTATCAAGAGGGGTGGCTTTTCCCTATTCCCGATTTCCTATTGCCGATTCCCTAGTTAGTTGTAAATTTTTGTAATCAGATGTTTTCCAGAGTAGAAAGCTAATATCTATATGGTTAAACTAACACAAAGTGCATCTGTACTGTTAATAATAGAAATTGTAGATATGGCACTATAGCCTCAATGATTCCAGTTCAACTGATCCTAAAAAACTTCCTGAGTTACCGTGATGCAATTTTAGATTTTGGCGGTTTGCATACGGCTTGTATTTGTGGTTCTAATGGTGCGGGTAAATCTTCTCTGCTGGAAGCTATTACTTGGGCTATTTGGGGTGAAAGCCGTGCCACTGTTGAAGATGATGTGATCTATTCTGGCGCAACAGAGGTCAGAGTTGATTTTACTTTCTACAATAATTTACAAAAATATCGGGTGATTCGTACCCGTGTCCGGGGTGCAACTAGCGTTTTGGAATTTCAAATTGAAACTCCGGCTGGTTTTCGGCCTCTGACTGGTAAGGGGATGCGAGCAACCCAAGATGTGATTTTACAACATATCAAGCTTGATTATGAGACTTTTATTAATTCTGCTTATTTGCGCCAAGGTCGGGCGGATGAGTTTATGCTCAAGCGTCCCACGGAACGGAAGGAAATTTTAGCAGAGTTATTAAAACTTAATCAATATGATCAGTTGGAAGAAAAGGCTAAGGATAATTCTAAACAGTATAAAGGACGGGCGGAAGAGTTAGAACGTTCTTTGGATAATATTAAATCTCAACTTCAACAACGGGAACCAACTACAGCAGAAAAAGCAGATTTAGAAGTTCAACTCAATCATCTGCAACAACAGCAAGCTGCTGATAATATTCAATTACAAAGTTTGAAAGTTATTCAAAGTCAACGCCAAAATTTAGAGGAAAAACTGAGTTTTGTCAGACAGCAATATCAAAATCTTAGTGAAGATTGCGATCGCCTAAATCAAGACAAGTTAGCTGTCAAATCCCAATTGGCAGCTTTAGAATCTATTTTACATCAATCCGACCAAATTCAAGCTGGATACTCTCAATTTCAAACTTTGCAATCTCAAGAAGAAGTTTTTGCTATTAAGTTTGAACAACATACCCGCGCTATTACTTTAAAACAACAACAACAACAGCAACTGGATAAACAAATTCAATCTATTGAACGCAAAATACAAGCAGCAGAAGCTGAATTAAATAATTTAGAAAAAGAACAACAAGAAATTAAACCAATTTTGAAAAAATCTGGAGAAATTGAAACAGCTTTATCTCAATTATCTGCTGCACGTGATCATCTTAACTCTTTAGAAAATTTGCAAATACAAGTCAAACCTTTATTAGAACAAAGAGCAAATTTACAAACTGAATTAGAACGTATCCATAGTAGATTATTAGCAAGTTTAGAACAGTTACAAGAGAGAGAAAAACAAATTGAATTTCAAATTCGCAAACAATCCCAGTTACAACAAGATGTGATAGAAGTAGATTTGCAAATTGAAGAGTTGGAAAAGAAGCGAGTTTATTTGCAAAGGGTACAGGACAAAGGACATGAACGTCGCCATTTTATAGAACGTTTACAAGCTCATCAAAAAGACTACGAAAAATTACTAGGAGACTTAGAACAAAAAATACAACTTCTCCAAAATCCTAATGCTTTGTGTCCCTTGTGTGAACATCCTTTGGATGAAAATCACTGGCATCGAGTAATACAAAAAACCCAAATAGAATATGAAGATACTCAAGGACAATTTTGGGTACTGCGGGAACAGATGGCAGTTTCTGACCGAGAAATTCAGGTATTAAGGCAGGAATATCGAGAAATATCGCAGCAAGTAGCAAATTATGACGCTTTAAGGGAAAAAAAGGGGAAATTAGCAGCCCAGTTACAAGCGTCGGCTGAACTGCAAACGCAACTACAACAAGTTTTAACAGAGAAAGAAAAGTTACAGATTGCTTTAGAAGGTGATTATGCACCTGATAAACAAGCAGAAATTCAAGAGTTAGATGAATATATCAAACCACTGAATTACAATGAACAAGATCATGCTTTAGCTAGAAGTGTAGTAGAAAACTTACGATGGGCAGAAATTAAACAAGTCCAGATTAAAGATGCCAAGAAAAAACAAGCTCAAATAGCAGCGAGAAAACCAGAGCTACAAGCTATGATTGAGGAATTGAAGGCGCAAATAGCATCAGAACAAACAAATTCAGAGATAGCAAGAGGAATATTAGCACTAGAAACCCAAATTACAGAAATTGCTTACAGTTCTGAGCAACATAGTAATATTCGTAAAGGTGTTAAGGAGTTTCAATGTTGGCAGTTACCCTATCAGCAGTTATTATCTGCTCAACAGCAATATCCCCAACTTCAGAAAAGATTGGAGGATTTAACAACTGCTTATAAGAGCAGGTCAGCAGATCAACAAAAACTTGCGATTGAAATAAATAGTATTGTAGAGCAATTAAAAGTTAGTGCGAATCCTGTTGAGCAAATTCAGGAGTTAGAGCAGAAAATAGCCATTTTTCGCCGAGAAATGGATGAAAAAATTGCGTATTTGGGGCGTTTAGAACAACAGATACATCAGTTAGAACTGCTGCAAAATCAATATGAGCAAGAACAAGAACAATTAAAATACTGTAAACAGCAACAGCGAGTTTATCAGGAATTAGCGCAAGCTTTTGGTAAAAATGGTATCCAAGCTTTGATGATTGAAAATGTGTTACCCCAACTAGAAGCTGAGACAAATCTGCTCCTGTCGCGGTTGAGTGCCAATCAATTGCACGTACAATTTGTTACTCAAAAAGCGGGAAGAAGTGGTAAGTCAACGCGGAAAAATGCCAAGTTGATAGATACCTTAGATATTTTAATTGCTGATGCAAGGGGTACACGAGCTTATGAAACGTATTCGGGTGGAGAAGCGTTTAGGATTAATTTTGCGATTCGTTTAGCATTAGCAAAACTATTAGCCCAGCGTGCGGGTGCAGCGTTGCAGTTGTTGATTATAGATGAAGGATTTGGTACACAGGATACAGAAGGGTGCGATCGCCTGATTGCGGCCATAAATGCGATCGCTGCTGATTTTGCTTGTATTCTCACTGTTACACACATTCCTCATCTCAAAGAAGCATTTCAAGCCCGGATTGAAGTAAATAAAAATCAGCAAGGTTCACATTTATCATTGTCAATTTAATCATGATCAAATTGAAAGTGAACTCCCTGTTCCCTGTTCCCTAAAGATCAAGAATTATTCTTCCACTCGTTTAGTATTACCAGCTTTAACCCAACCTTCTTGATCAGTACCTGCAATGCGAATTTTTTGCCAATTTTTATCCGCGCTTTCTTCTAAGATAATCACTTTTTGATTACCACCAACACCACCAATACTTTGTGCATCTGAGGCTGGTTGATCTCGCATACTCAAACCTTGCGGCCAAGTTACAATAGCTTGATAAGCTCCTGGTGGTAAGGTATCAGGTGATTCAGTGGGAGTAGGACTAGGACTAGGACTAGGCTTAGGACTGCTAGTAGGAGTAGGTTTAGAGGTGGATGTAGCTTTTACCGGAGTGACTTTTGGTTTGTCAACTTTAGGTTGAGGATTATCATTAGCAAACATAGGTTTTTCGGGAGGAATGGCGGTACGATTAACAAAATAGAGAGCTATTGTGAGTCCGCTTCCTAATAAAACTGCGATCGCTAATACAAAACCAAGTATAAGTTTAAAAAAGCCGGAAATTATTTTCATATATTTTAGTCAGGAGTCAGGAGATCAAGGAGTCAGGAGATCAAGGAGTCAGGAGATCAAGGAGTCAGGAGATCAAGGAGTCAGGAGATCAAGGAGTCAGAAATCATAGAAAGTTCTTCTTCACTGTCACCTGTTCCCTGTCACCTGTCACCTTCTTCCCCAGTCACCAGCAAAATATTATTACATTTGACATTGAATGCGTTCACGTAGTGCGCCGGAGGCGATCGCTCAAAGAACTATGCTTAGAAGCCAAACGCGCTCTCCCCGCTGCTGCCCATTCTTGCAGTTTTTGGATCTGTTCTACCGCAGTTCGCGCCAAAGGGATAATTTGACTAGCCGCTTCTAAAATATCATCAGTTGTGAAATCACGATTTTGGCTAAAACCAATGTGCATGGCTTCAATTAACGTTTGTTCAATTTCTGCACCGGAAAAATCGGGAGTTTCGTAAGCTAACCGATCAATCTCATAACTTTTGAGGTTATGGGGACGCAAGCGGGATAAGTGTACAGTAAAAATGGCTTTTCTTTCTTCTTGGGTGGGTAAACCGACAAAGAAAATTTCATCAAATCGCCCTTTTCTTAACATTTCTGGGGGTAAAGCTTGAATATCGTTAGCGGTGGAAACGACAAAAACGGGTGAAGTTTTTTCTGCTAACCAAGTGATAAATGTCCCAAATACCCGGCTAGTTGTTCCCGCGTCACCTTTACTACCTAACCCAGAAAAGGCTTTGTCAATTTCATCAATCCACAATACACAAGGTGCAAGGGCTTCGGCAACTTGAATCATTTGCCGGGTGCGAGATTCTGATTCACCGACTAAACCACCAAATAAGCGGCCGACATCTAAGCGTAATAGGGGTAAATGCCAATGATGGGCGATCGCCTTTGCTGTTAAAGATTTACCAGTTCCTTGAATCCCCACCAACATTAAACCACGGGGATGCGGTAATCCGTACTGTCGCGCTCGTTCTGTAAATGAACCACCCCGACGAATTAACCAATCTTTGAGATTATCCAGTCCCCCAATATCAGATATTTGCTCAGTTGCCGGATAAAAGTCCAGGATTTGGGTTTGGCGGATAGTTTGGCGTTTTTCCTCCAAAACTAAATCAACGTCCTCTGGTTGCAATTCTCCGTGGGATGCGTTCGCGTCAGCGGTGCGTAGCACTATCGCCCTGGCTAAAACTCGGCGTATCCGTTCCATAGATAAACCTTGACAGGAACGCACCAAGTCATCAATAAATTTACCGGAAAGTGCGTTACCAGTGGCTTGTAATAGGCGTTCTACCTCGGTTTTTATTTCCGGTGCTGCGGGTAAGGGAAATTCCACCACGGTTAACACTTCGGTTAAATCGTCGGGAATAGCGATGCGTGGGGATAATAAAACTATATTTTTCGGTTGAGATTTCAGGAGTCTGGCTAAGTTGCGAAGTTTGCGAGCGATCGCCACATCTTCTAAAAAGCGGTGATAATCCCGAAGAATTAACACTGCTGGGGCAGAAGGGGGTAATTTTTCAATAAATTCTAATGCTTGGAGGGGGTTGCGTTTACCAAAGCCAGTATCATTGGGGTTGCCTTGATAACCATCCACAAAATCCCAGGTATAAACAGGGCGGTTTCCTTGGTTTGTCGCTTCTTCGCGGATAGCAGTTTCTACCCTTTCTTCTTCGTAGGTGGGGATATAAATGAGGGGGTAGCGGGCGCGGAGGAGGAGTTTAAATTCTTCGCGGAAGTTCATGATTTCGGTTTTTGGTAATTTTTGTTATTTTCCTATTTTTAAGGTAATGAACCACGTTCACCGGAGGTGTTCTCGCAGGGTAGAAGCGAAGGAAGCGAAGGAAGAGTACAATAGTTTTGTTTCGCGCAAAGGCGCTAAGGAGGAGAGAAGCAGATCCGTCTGGGAATGAATTCCCAGTCTCATAACGGAAGTCGGTTAAAACCGACTAAAATAATTCTCAAAAATTCAATATTTTCTCAGTCGTCTTGAGACGACTTTTGCTATTAGCCTGAGATTTCAATCTCAGGCGGATGTGGGTGATAGTTTATATTATCGTTTTGCAGTTTCTCAACTCTGTTGAGCTTTGAGCAGGAGTTCCCGTTGTTCATCTGTCATAGCAAAACGCCTTCTTTACGGATGTTCCTGAGTAATGAACCATTGCAGGTTTAATAGCGTATCCCTGACGGTACTCGTATCCCTTACGGGACCTAAGAAATAGGTATTGCTTTACCACTTACCAATGCTCCAATACCAAATCATCCACATAGTCAAAATCCGTATCATCTGTAACTAATATCCATCCCTTTTCCAAGCATTGAGCAGCAATCCAAATATCATTTATTGGAATTGGCCGACCTTTACGTTTTAATAGTAACCGAGTTCTAGCATAGATAGCGGTTGTTTCTATTCCTAAAGGTACAACTGTACAATTTGAAATAAACTCTAAATAACGAGGTAAATTTTGCAATGGACGAGATGAATTTTCAGCCCCAAATAACAATTCTCCGGCTACTACTAAAGGTAAAATAACTTCTGGTAAAGCCAATACTCTTTCAATAATTGCTGTGTCGCCATTTAAAAAACGAACTGCAACAGAAGTATCTAAAGCAATTTCACCACTCATTTTTATCTACCTGCCGACATTCAGCAATTGACTGTTTTATCTCTGCTGCTTCTGCATCACTTAAAATTCCTGCAAATTTAGCTAAGGGATGTTCTTTGCGTGTAGCTTTCACACGATGTAAATAATCTAGTAAAAGTTGCACAATATCATCAGGAGTTTCTTCTAGTTCTTGGATTAGTTGTTCACGGTTGGTCATATATTTAAACCTCTAAAACTATTTGTTTAATTTGCGATTAATGGGCAGTTTTACCAATTTATGTTTGTGTGCAAACTGCTTTTTTTGTAAATCTTTAAAAATTGCTTTTAAATCATATCCAAATGATTTAGCATATTCTTCTCTATATTTTTCAATCTCTTCTACAATTTCATTTTGGTACATAATTACATCTCCAAGTTTGATTCTATCAATTCATAAGGTGTACAAATGATTGCTAAATCATAGCCAATTTCAGCACAAATTTGTGATAACTTCCTTTGAATTTGAGCGTTGGCGATATGCTTACAGTTCCATGTTAGCAGATAATCTAAACCATAAACTGTGGCTAATGCAATATGTATAGCGTCGTTCGATGCTTTTGGCGGAAGATTGCTTTTGTTGATAAATAATTCTGCTAGTTGTAGAGTTTCTTCTGTAAGTTCTAGGAATGTTAATGATTCTAATAAATTCAATCTTGCAGTGGCGATCGCCTGATCTCCTTTAGCTGCTTCATCCTCTACCAGTTCGGATGCATACAGAATAAATGACTCTCTACGATCATTCTACCAATCTTGTGTAATCTTGATGTTAGCTGCAAGAATTAGGTTGTTTGTTGGTCGGGCGGTTAAATGTCCTAAAATACTGGTTTCAATGTAAACACTTTCTCTCATGGGAAATTACTAAAAGTTATCAAGGTTAAGAAGGAATGAACCACTTTCTGCGAAGCAGTTCCCGAAGGAGCATCCCAAATGTGTAATTTGATTTTTTGGTAATCTTTGAATTGCTACAAAGTCCTAATATGAATGAACCGCAAAGAACGCAAAGGACACAAAGGTAAGAGAGTTTAAGAGAGTTTTTGGTGTTGCTGCGGTTATTTTTTCAAAATTGGGATGCTCCCGTTCCCGAAGGGTAAAAGCGAAGGAAGCGAAGGTAAGAGAGTTTGAGAGAGATTTTTTGTTGGTTTTGGTAACTTGATAATATCGTTTGATTTTGGCAAGATGGCGATCGCTCTCCGAGACTATCAGAATATAAGATTGATGAAAAAGTCTTTTCATGTAGTCATTGATGGTTTATTTCATTTTCCTTAATTTCACTAGCACTTCTTTTTCTAAACCTGTAGACCAACGGTATTTATAGCTTTCATGTTCGTAGCGACTAACCTTTTCCTTGAGGGTTTCTATAGATGTAATCAGTTTTTTTACATCTTGTTGAGTTTGAATATTCTTAATAACAGCCGCAATTTTTAAGTAATAGTTTGCTATCACATCTGCTTCTTCTTTTGAGGCATGATGATCTTGATGATACCGTCTTATCTTCCCAGTCATTTCTTCAAAATAAGAGGCTATACTTCTGACTAGAGCTAAATCTAACTCATCCAGTTTTTTATTTTCAGAATTAATTTCTCCCTGATTTGATATATTAGAAATATCTGATTCATCAATAAACGCAGATGTTTGAATTGGTTCTGAATTTTGAACTTCAGCTTTACCAACGATATATTCTAGGGTTTTGACACAATCCAGAAAAGATAATATATTACGGGCTATCACCTGTTTTGTATGAATATTGATAATTCCGTAGCTAGAACCTTCATTGACTACAGCATATTGTCCCTGTACTGTAACATAAGCGTTTGTGTCTATTCTGTTTATATCACTCATAGTATTTGGTAGGGTAAAGTTCATCTGTCATAGTAAAACGCCTTCTTTACGGATGTTCCTGAGTAATGAACCATTGCGGGTTTGATAGTGGGTTTCATCCATAAAAAGACAGCTAATAACAATATCATATTCTAGGGAAAGATCAGCGATCGCTTTTCCTGTGCGTTTAATTTCTTCACCTGGGTTAACGGGAGGTTTAAGCACTACCAGCACATCTATATCTGATCCGGGTTCTGCATCACCACGCGCTTGAGAACCAAAGAGAGTGAGGTTTTTTAGGCGATCGCCATACAGGTTAGTTAGTTTTGTTTTTAGGCGAGTCAGAATAGGCTGAAGGTTAATATTCATGGTGATGAGGGCGATATGTATTTTTTCACAATAATTAGGCATACAATAGCTGATTTTGAATTTCATCAGCCATTAAAGTACTGACCAAAATGCCAACCCGTTGTGCAATTTCATAAGCATTTTTCTGAGGGACAACGATAATTCCAAAATGCTGTTTTTCTTCCTCTATAAATTGAAGATGCAATCTTTCAAAATCAACTCGGTTATGGGTGAGGATACATCTACCTAGAGAAGTGGCAAATTCTAGCTGTTCACGATCAGTTTTTCCCAGGGTTGCTTGTTCAGGAACAGTTGTCACATCCAAACCACGAGAACGCAAAAGGGTGGCCACTAATGCGGACATATCCTCATCTATATAAAGTGCTGCAAAAATAGTCATATTGAACCTATTGTATTTTTTACAGCAGGATGTACCAATTCATTAGGTACTTGATTTCGTTCAATATAATCATTAATTTCTGCTTGATGATCTAGATAAAAACTCAAGGCATCAAATACTTGTGCTAGTGTTAAATGCGGTAAATGATTAGGGATTTCTTCTGGCATAATTCCTAATCGCCATAGACCAACAATAGCACGGATAGATGTACGAGTACCTGTAATAATTGGTTCTCCACCTAAAATTTCAGGATTGCGTGTTACATATCTTGAGGATGTTTCAGCAAACATAAGAAAAGTTGCTCAAGTAGTCTGATGTTTTCTCTAGTTTATCTTATGCGATCGCTTCCCCGCAGGCATCGCACTCAATTGGCTTCGTTAATATTTGTCAACCGATTGGAGCGTTATATTTTTTGACTTTATAATTAAATGCAAGTACAGTAGTAGTCTAATCATTTCAACCTTATATGAAGAAACAGATATTATACGGAGTAAGTAATGAAAATAAACCAATTCCTTGGTATGAAGGGTTTGATGTTCATGCAGATGGAAGCATAGATATACGTCTGAGTGGTGTTAATTTTTTTGAGATAGAAGAAGAACTCTTGCCAATAACTTGGCGGGATATTTTTAATTCAAAATTACATGAGCTTTGTAATAAGACAGAAATTTATCACCAAAATATAATTAAAGATCCGTATCCTTTCACTATATTTGACAAGTATTGTGATCGCCTTTGGACTATGCTGAGGAATTACTGTCATCCACAATCTGATGCGGAAAGAGCTTTTTTTGAGCTTTACTGTGAATTATGTCTTCAAAGTGAAGAACATTGTTCATTTCTTCCTGCTCTAATTCCGAAAGTATATATAAATTGGGATTCCTGTAAAGAACAAAGACGTATAAACGAAAAACCTTACATAGTAGACTTCGTTTTCAAAAGTCCTAAGTTTGGCACAAATAATCTAGTTATAGTTGAAATAGATGGTCGTTCTCACTATGCTAATTATGATAAGGATAATGATTCTTATATCTTATCTGAGGATAAATATGCTGAACATTTGAAAAAAGATCGTTGGTTAAGAAAACAAGGTTTTAAAGTTTTCAGAATAGGCAATAGCGAAATTAATTATCTAACAAACCTCCCTGAAAAAAAAGACAAACTTAAAAAGTTTTACTTTTTCTTTCAAGAAATATTTGGTGACATTGTTTACAGCGAAGGGTATCATGATTTTACAGATATTTACTAGATCAAATATAAAAATATTACCTAAATTCAGCAACCTTGCAATCAGCTTGAGCAGTAACGCACTTTTTATGTGCTTGTTGCAAGACTTCACCTTGTATAAATTACACTCTTGTTTTCACTATTTCTTTGCGTCTTTGCACCTTTGTGCGAGACAAGAAAATTTGGTTCATGTATCTGAAAATCGCTTTAGATATGTAGACGCTGGTTGTATTCCGGTTTTAGCTTTGACGGCTTCGCCTTCCGTAAGCGATACAAAAATCAAACCGGATTCCGATATTGACTCAAGTTGCTAGTCATCTAATTGAGGTTGGTACTTCGACTTTACTCAGTAACCAATGGGTAATTGATGATCAAATCGCTGTCTTCATCCTGTAAATCCTTAAATCCTGGACATCCTGATTCAGACAAAAACAACATAGCAACATATAAAAACGTCAATCAGTCCTAAATTTAGTTACAGTTAGATCACAAAATAAATCGTGAGGGGTGATACTATGCGTGTCTTGCTAGTTTATCCAATATTTCCCAAAACCTTCTGGTCCTATGAAAAAATCCTACAACTCGTAGATAGAAAGGTTCTCTTACCACCATTGGGTTTAGTCACTGTCGCGGCTATCCTACCCCAAGAATGGGAGTTTAAGCTAGTAGATCGTAACATTCGCCCAGCAACAGAAGAAGAATGGGCATGGGCAGATATAGTCATTTTCTCGGCTATGATTGTCCAAAAACAAGATTTATTAGATCAAGTCCGGGAAGCAAAACGTCGGGGTAAGTTGGTAGCTTTAGGTGGTCCCTATCCCACTTCTACACCCCATGAGGTACAAGAAGCTGGTGCAGATTTCCTGATTTTAGATGAAGGGGAAATCACTTTACCGATGTTTGTGGAAGCGGTAAAAAGAGGTGAAAAATCTGGTGTTTTCCGCGCCACTGAAAAACCAGATGTGACAACTA
This sequence comes from Sphaerospermopsis torques-reginae ITEP-024, assembly GCF_019598945.1. NCBI lineage: Bacteria > Bacillati > Cyanobacteriota > Cyanophyceae > Nostocales > Aphanizomenonaceae > Sphaerospermopsis > Sphaerospermopsis torques-reginae. The sequence goes on from NZ_CP080598.1 coordinate 3,016,309, forward strand.
CACCTATTCCCCGGTTTGATTTATTAGAATTTGATGCCTATGATATGATGTCTGTGCAGTTTTCGCGGGGTTGTCCTTTCCAATGCGAATTTTGCGACATCATTGTTTTATATGGACGCAAACCGAGAACCAAAACCCCTGCACAACTTTTAGCAGAATTAGATTATCTTTATGAGTTGGGTTGGCGGCGTGGTGTGTTCATGGTTGATGATAACTTTATTGGCAATAAACGTAATGTGAAATTATTGCTAAAAGAGTTAAAAGTTTGGATGGCTGAACATCAATATCCTTTCCGTTTTGATACAGAAGCATCTGTTGATTTGGCGCAAGATCCAGAGTTAATGGAATTGATGGTTGAGTCTGGTTTTGCAGCGGTATTTTTGGGAATTGAAACCCCAGATGAAGATAGTTTACAGCTAACGAAGAAGTTTCAAAATACCCGCAGTTCTTTAACTGATGCAGTACAAAGTATTATTAAAGCTGGACTGCGGCCAATGGCTGGGTTTATCATTGGTTTTGATGGAGAAAAATCTGGTGCGGGCGATCGCATTGTCAGATTTGCTGAACAAGCTGCTATTCCTTCTACTACTTTTGCCATGTTACAAGCATTGCCAAATACTGCTTTATGGCATCGTTTAACAAAAGAAGGACGACTACGAGAAAATCAAGATGGGAATATTAATCAAACCACTTTGATGAACTTTATTCCTACTCGTCCTTTAGAAGATATTGCACGGGAATATATTGAGGCTTTCTGCACTTTATATGATCCGGTGAAATATTTAGATCGTACCTATCGCTGTTTTTTAATGATGGGTTCACCTAAATGGAAAGCACCTTTTAAATGGCCGGAATTGATTGTTATTAAAGCCCTGTTAATAGTCATTTGGAGACAAGGAATAAAACGCGAAACCCGGTGGAAATTCTGGCATCATTTGTTTAGTATCATCAAACATAATCCCGGAGTTGCTGAACATTATTTAGCAGCTTGCGCCCATAATGAACACTTTTTAGAATATCGGCAAATTGTGCGCGATCAAATTGAAAGTCAGTTAGCTGCTTATGTAGCCCAAGGTGCAGAAAAACCTTATGTTCCAGATGTTCCAGAAAAGGAAAAAGTAGTAGCTTAACGAGGTGACAGGTGACAGGTGACAGGTGACAGTAAGAAGGGAATAGAGAATAAGGTAAAAAATTAATTCTTTCTCCTGACTCCTGACTCCTGACTCCTGACTCCTGACTCCTAACCATCAAAAAAAGACTTTCAAAAGCATTACCTCTTTAAATTTCTAACTGTTTTTTGATTAAACGACAGAGACTTTCTTCGATTTCTGGATGACGTGGTACAGGCGATTGTTTTCCATTAATAGGGTTAATATAGATATCATGTTTCTGCCCATGACGTTTTAAATAGCACCCCTGCATCAACTAATTCTCTAATAAAATTTCCTCGTTTCACGCCACATCAACCCAAATTTCTTTAGTTTGCGCTTGAGGATGATTTTCTAAACTTTCTTCTAACTCTTCTAATGATTTTCCCTGACTAAATACTCCCGGAATTTCTTTTAATTTTCCTACATACCAGCTATCATCTAACCAGTATTCGAGAGTAAAATTTTTTGCATATACTTGACCCCTTAAACTCGGTTACTATTCAATTATATCATTTCAGTTTTCATTTACAGTAGGGTTTAGCATTACTAAACCCTTGTTGACTGCTGACTCCTATTTATAAATGTAAAACCAAAACTTCCTCCCCTGGATAAACAAAAGTTTTACCTACAGGTAACACAGCTAAAGCATTAGTTTGAGCTAAATTAATTAAATTTCCTGAACTATAATTACCTTCAGCTTTTTGAAATTGATAAACACCATTTACCAGATGTAACTTACCCCAAATATAAGTTTCCATCTTGCCATTAGATTGTAATTCTGATGAAGATTTAACTTTCACAAATTTACTTTCCCAACCTTTAGCCAGTCCCGTCATTTTTTTAATTGCAGGTTGCACAAACCGCCAACAAGTCACCAAAGCCGAAACAGGATTTCCTGGTAAACCAAAGTATAACTTCTTAGGGAAAGTTGCAAAAGTCAGAGGTTTTCCGGGACGCATTTGTACAGAACGAAAATGAATTTTTGCTCCCAAAGAAGCTAAAGTTTTATATATGTAGTCATAATCGCCCACAGATACACCACCAGTAGAAATAACTATATCAGCATTAGCGATCGCATAATCGATAATTTCTTGTAAAGTTGTCGGATCATCCTGAATAATTCCTAACAGTAACACTTCTGCCCCCAATTCCCGCATCAAAGTAGCTAAAGCATACTGATTAGAATCTACAATTTGCCCAGGTTTTAGCAATTGTTCCGGCATCACCAACTCATCGCCAACTGATAAAATAGCCACACGGGGACGACGAAACACATCCACCTGTTCACGTCCAGCCGCCGCTAAAACCGCAATTTCAGACGCAGTTAAAGGAATACCAGCCGGTAAAAGTTCGTTTCCCGCTTGATAAAAGTCCCCTTTGTGTCTGACAAACTCCTGGGGTTGAGGCGCAATAAACACAAACACTTGATTTTCCTGACGGTGGGTTTTTTCCTGCATAACTACAGTATCCGCACCAGCGGGCATCATTGCACCGGTGAAAATTCTTGCAGCTTGTCCTGGTTTAATTGTCACTAGAGGTTTATACCCAGCCGGAATTTCTTCCACAACCTGCAAAACAATAGGTTTATCCGCCCTAGCATACTGCACATCTGCATAACGCACCGCATAACCATCCATAGCCGAGTTATCCCAGTGGGGAAAATCCAGGGAACTGATCATAGGAGTTGCTAAAATGCGATTATTCGCCATTAATAAATCAACAAATTCCACATCTAGCTGGTTATCCAACGGTTTTACAGCATTTAAAATAGTAGCTTCTGCATCTCTGACTGACAGCATAGTTATAGTTAATAGATGATAGTTTTGGTTATTTTAATCTAGAGTTGTGTAAGTTTTAAATACAGAATAATTTAATGTTACTAATATTACTATTAAACTTCTATACAGCAACAGTTACAGCAGATTTCGTTGCTATGAGGTACAAATCATAATAATAAAACTCTTGTGGGGTGGACATACTTCGACATAGCTCGACTGCGCTCACTAACCGCTCAGTACAAGTCTTGCCCGCCTATAGTGTACCTCATTACACCGGAAAGTGCTGTATGATCGGGAGAAAAAGTCAACACGGTAGACATTTGGTAAAAATGAATGTAGGGACAATTCATGAATTGTCTCTACAAGGGTTTCAAACAACGCTTATGTAATGACCGGACAGGTCTATCAACTATTTGCTCTTGTGTACTTTGCGTACTTTGCAATTATTAAAAAAATTAATTGCCACTTCATAGACAACTAGTCTGTATATAAACTTGTATAAAAACCATTTATTAAAACCGTCCATAAGATAGCTGATCAGAATAGCTAAAATTTTTATTCTTAAAGTATTAATTTGTCCCAACTTGTGCTATAATGATTATTACTACATAATAATGTAATCTAATTACAAATATCCTGCCTTAAATATCCTGGTTTATATCTCGATTAGATTCCCCTTACCCGCTTATAAAAGCGGTCAATTCATCAAAATCCCCTTTTTTAGGGGTATTTAAGGGGTTGAAAAAAGCTTACGGTTCAACTAGCAACTTGGGTTAGTAACATTTTACCTGATTACTTAAATCCTTCAATACTGTAAAAATACTTAGCACTCATCCTGACTTTAACAGTAAAAACACCCAAAATACTTTGTTAAACATTTAGGAGAATTTACTTAATGGCTACTATTTCATGGAAAAACCCTGCTAATGGTAACTGGAACGTTTCTGCAAACTGGAATCCAGGCACTATACCAGGTTCGGCAGATATAGCTCAAATCACCATCGCTGGAACTTACAATGTTCTCTTAGATATCGACAGAACACTGACTGGTTTAACTCTTGGTACAACTACGGGCATCCAAACCCTCGTTCTCACCAATGGTAATACCTTAACATTGAATGGCGCGAGTACCGTTAGCAATAATGGTGTTTTAAATCTGACTTCTGGCACTCTTACTGGCACGGGTGCTTTAACCATTTCTAACAAACTCAACTGGAGTGGAGGCACATTAAGCGGTACGGGTAAAAAGACCGTCAGTGGTACATTAAACCTCAGTGGTGATCAATATTTTCTCGATGGAACAACCCTAGAAACCACAGGAACAACAGTTTGGACTGGTAATGGAGCATTATATGCTGCCAACGCTGCAATGTGGAACAATACCAGCACTGGCACTATTGACCTACAAAATGATGCTGATTTTTATCAATGGACTGGTAATCAAACCACCTTCAATAATGCTGGTACTCTGATCAAATCCAACGGTACAACTACAGGTGAATCCTACATTAGTGGACTCTTCAACAACACAGGTACAGTCCAAGTTAAGGCAGGAACATTAAATCTGAATGGTGGAGGAACTAATACTGGTAGTTTCAGTATTGATGCAGGATCGACATTAAGAATCACTGCTGATTACAACTTCAATACAGGCAATAGTGTCACTGGTGCGGGTAACTTTAACCTTGAAAGTGGAACAACTACAGTTAATGCTGCCTCTACTTGGTCTGCTCCTGTCAATTTAACCAGTGGAACAATCACAGGAGCAGGTGCTTTAACCATTTCCAACAAACTCAACTGGAGTGGAGGCACATTAAGCGGTACAGGGAAAAAGACCGTCAGTGGTACATTAAACCTGAGCGTCGGTCACCTACTAGGTGGAACAACCTTAGAAACATCGGGTGCAACAGTTTGGAGTAGTAATGGTGGAATATTATACACTGCCGACGGAGCAATTTGGAACAATACCAGCACTGGCACTATTGACCTCCAAGGTGATGCTGATTTTTATCAATGGTATGGAAATCTATCCACCTTCAATAATGCCGGTACTCTGATCAAATCCAACGGTACAACTACAGGTGATTCTTCCATTAGTGGCATCTTCAACAACACAGGTACAGTCCAAGTTAAGGCTGGGACATTAACTCTGTATTCAGGAGGAACTAATACTGGTAATTTCAGTATTGATGCAGGAGCGACATTAATAATCACTGGTAATGCTGATTACAACTTCAATACAGGCACTAACATTACTGGAGTTGGTAATTTTGTTGTTGGTTATGTTACAGTCAAAATTGTTCCCGCTTTTAACTACTCAGGAGCAGTTTTCGTTAATGATTGGGGAAATTTGGATATTGGCGCTGCTTCTACTTTGTCTGCTCCTGTCAATTTAACCAATGGTGGAACAATCACAGGAACAGGTGCTTTAACCATTTCCAACCAACTCAACTGGAGTGGAGGCGCATTAAGCGGTACAGGGAAAAAGACCGTTAGTGGTACATTAAACCTGAGCATGAGCGGGAGTCAAAACCTAGATGGAACTTTAGAAACATCGGGTGCAACCGTCTGGACAGGTACTGGCTATTTGAACGGTACTAACAATGCAATTTGGAACAATACCAGCACTGGCACTATTGACCTCCAAGGTGATGCAGATTTTTATTATTACTCTACTGCTGCTACCTTCAACAACGCTGGTACTCTCACAAAATCCAATGGTACAACTACAGATGAATCCCTTATAGGTTTCGGTTTTAACAACACAGGTACAGTCCAAGTTAAGAAAGGAACATTAAACCTTTCAGGCGGGGGAAGTAATAGCGGTGCATTCAGTATTGATAGTGGAGCGACATTAAAAATTACTAATAACACCTACAACTTTGATGCAGGTAATAGTATTACTGGTGCTGGTAACTTTAACATTGAAGGTGGAACAGTTACAGGAATTTTCAATGTTACTAACAAACTCAACTGGAGTGGAGGCGCATTAAGCGGTACAGGGAAAAAGACCATCAGTGGTACATTAAATCTGAGTGGCTATCAAACCCTAGATGGAACAACTTTAGAAACCTCAGGAACAACAGTTTGGACTGGTAATGGAGCATTATACACTAGCAACGCTGCAATTTGGAACAATACCAGCACTGGCACTATTGACCTACAAGGTGATGCTGATTTTCACTACAGCTACAGTGGAAATAAAGCTACCTTCAACAATGCCGGGACTTTCACCAAATCCAATGGTACAACTACTGATGAATCTTACATTGATGGTTTCTTCAACAACACAGGTACAGTCCAAGTTAAGGCTGGGACATTAACTCTGTATTCAGGAGGAACTAATACTGGTAGTTTCAGTATTGATGCAGGAGCGACATTAAACATCAATGGTGCTGCTGATTACAACTTCAATACAGGCACTAACATTACTGGAGTTGGCAATTTTGTTGTTAGTTATGCTACAGTCAAAATTGTTCCTGCTTTTAACTACTCAGGAGCAGTTTTCGTCAATAATTCGGGAAATCTGGATATTGGCGCTGCCTCTACTTTGTCTGCTCCTGTCAATTTAACCAGTGGAACAATCACAGGAACAGGTGCTTTAACCATTTCCAACAAACTCAACTGGAGTGGAGGCACATTAAGCGGTACAGGGAAAAAGACCATCAGTGGTACATTAAATCTGAGTGGCTATCAAACCCTAGATGGAACAACCCTAGAAACATCGGGTGCAACCGTCTGGACAGGTACTGGCTATTTAAACGGTACTAACAACGCAATTTGGAACAATACCAGCACTGGCACTATTGACTTACAAGATGATGCTGATTTTTACTACAACTACAATGGAAATCCAGCTACCTTCAATAATGCAGGAACTTTAACCAAATCCAACGGTACAACGACAGATGCATCCTCTGTAGGCTTCGGTTTCAACAACACAGGTACAGTTAATGTTAAGAAAGGAACTTTAAACCTTGAGGGTGGGGGAAGTAATAGCGGTGCATTCAGTATTGATAGTGGAGCGACATTAAAAATTAGTGGTTATTACAACACCTACAACTTTGATACAGGCAATAGTATTACTGGTGCGGGTAACTTCAACATTGAAAGTGGAACAGTTACAGTTAATGCTCCTTCTACCTGGTCTTCCCCTGTCAACTTAACAGGAGGAAACCTCACAGGAACAGGTGCTTTAACCATTTCTAACAAACTCAACTGGAGTGGAGGAGGCACACTAAGCGGTACAGGGAAAAAGACAGTCAGTGGTACATTAAACCTGAGTGGTTATCAAACCCTAGATGGAACAACCCTAGAAACATCAGGGACAACAATCTGGACAGGTACTGGCTATTTGAACGGTACTAACAACGCAATTTGGAACAATACCAGCACAGGAACCATTGACTTACAAGATGATGCTGATTTTCATTCTTACTCTAACGCCACCTTCAATAATGCTGGTACTCTCACCAAATCCAATGGTACAACTACTGATGAATCATACATTAGCGGTTTCTTCAACAATACAGGTACAGTTGACGTTAAGAAAGGGAAGTTAAGATTTATCGGTGGTTATACTCAAACTGCCGGAACAACTCGCCTCAGTGGTGGTAGTCTCACCTTTGATGCTTCTAGTCCCCTGAACCTACAAGGTGGAAACCTCACAGGAATCGGAACCATCACAGGTAATGTTAATAATAGTGGTGGTCAAATCAATCCTGGTAATACCATCGGTACATTAAATATTGCTGGTGATTACAGCCAAAGCGGTACAGGAACACTCAACTTAGAATTAAGCAGTGCCACCACCTTTGATAAATTAGCAATTACTGGTGCAGCAGATATTGGTGGTATCCTCAAACTGAATTTAACAGGTGGCTTTACACCCACTATTGGTACTAAATTTACAGTTTTAACCTATGGTTCTGCCACAACCAAGAGCTTTAACAGCATTGAAGGCATAGATATTAGCAGCAGTTTAGCCTTTGCGCCTACTTCCACAGGTAAGAACTTAATTTTAGAAGTAGTAGACCAAGTTCAGAACTTAGGAGCGATTATACCCTACGTTTCTCAATCAGTGTCAGACTCTGTAGATGATACAGACCTATTTGATTTTTATCGCTTCAATGTCACCACAGCCGGTAATGTCCAACTTAAACTTACCAATTTGACATCTAATGCCAATGTTTGGTTAGTTGACGGCTTAGGTCGTACTATTGCCCAAGGTATTAAAACTGGAACTGCTGATGAAGTTGTAAGTTCTTTAGTTGAGGCGGGAACATATTACGTGAAAGTCTTCCGAGCTGCTGCTGGGAATAATGCCAACTATACTTTACAAGTTGCAACCTCAACTAATCCCTGGCCAGTACAGGATGGTGGAGTTTATGATGATTATCTTAAGGGTGTCAGCAACGATAGTGCAGGTAATGTCTACGGAACTGGTTACGGCTACGATTATGATCACGGTAACATTGATGCAGGTATTGTCAAATATAACCCTGATGGCACTCAAACCTGGTATCAACAATTCACCTCAACTGGCAATGATTACGCCTATGGTGTAGGTAACGATAGTTTAGGTAACGTCTACGCCACCGGTTATACAGATGGTAGTTTTGCAGGTAGTACCCTTCAGGGATCTTCTGATGCTTTTATTACCAAATACAACACCAACGGTACACAAGCCTGGGTAAAACAATTTGGTACAGCGGCTGATGATTATGCTTATGGTATCAGTGTTGATGGTAGTGGCAACAGCTATGTTGGAGGTCGAACATGGGGTACTTTTGCTGGCAATACCACCCAAGGAGCTTATGACGCTTTTATTGCCAAATATGACACCAATGGTACACAAACTTGGGTGAAACAATTTGGTACAAGTTCTGACGAAGAAGCAACCAGCGTCATTCTTGATGGCAGCAGTAATACTATCTTGGTTACAGGCTATACCTATGGTAGTTTTGCTGGTAGTACCAACCAGGGAGGTGCAGATATATTTGTCAGCAAATATGACACCAATGGTACACAAACCTGGGTGAAACAACTTGGTACAAGTAGTACCGAATATTCCACTGGTGTTGCCAGCGATAGCGCAGGTAATATTTATGTGACTGGATACACCACTGGCGCTTTTGCTGGTAACACTAATAAAGGTTCTGAAGATGGCTTCTTAGTTAAATACAGTTCTACTGGAACTTTAGCCTGGGTTAGACAGTTTGGTACAATTTCTACAGATTATCTCCGAGCAGTTAAAACTGATAGTGCAGGTAATATCTATGTAGTTGGTCAAACCTATGGCACGTTTGCAGGTAATACCAGTTTAGGCGGTTGGGATAGCTTCATTGCTAAATACAACACAAGTGGTACTCAAGTTTGGGTGAAACAGTTTGGAACAACCTCAGATGATGATGCCACAGCTTTAACTCTTGATAATCAGGGCAATATATACGTTAGTGGTCGCACCTATGGCAGTTTCCCCACTTACACAAATCAGGGTGGAACTGATGGCTACATAGCCGTATTCGATACTAACGGCAATCAGTTGTCCGTTCCGGCAACTCCCGCTACAACTGGGGTAGTAGTTATTGTCAGTGCCACTGATGCCTATGCAGCCGAAACCGCGACAGGAGTTACAGCCAATCCTGGTGTTTTCACTCTCACCAGAACCGGAACTCCTACCAATGCCCTAACGGTAAATTACACCCTCAGCGGAACTGCTACCAATGGTACAGACTACAGCAGCTTAACTGGTTCTGTCACCTTTGCAGCCGGAAGTAGCACCGCTACCGTCACCATAAATCCCATTTATGACAGCCTCATTGAAGGTACAGAAACAGCCATCCTGACTGTTGCTACAGGTACAGGTTACACCCCTGGTAGTGCTTCTAGTGCCACTGTTAATATTGCTCCCCCTTCAACTTATTACCTGACCACTGCTGCTAGTTGGACAGATGCCCAAGCTCAAGCTCAGGCAATGGGTGGTAATCTGGTAACAATTAATAATGCAGCAGAAAACCAGTATTTAGTTAATACCTTCGGTGGTTCGGAACAGTTCTGGATTGGATATAATGATGCAGCCCAAGAAGGTCAATTTGTCTGGGTGAGTGGGGAAACTTCTCAATACACTAATTGGAGTAGTGGTCAACCAGATAACTATGGTGATGAAGATTATGCAGGAATAAATTGGGCAGGAGCAGGTCTTTGGAATGATTTCCCCAATAATTATAGTTCCTACCGAGGCATTGTCGAAATTAGTGAGAATGACTTACCCAAAATCTCCCTAGCTGTAACACCTAGCAGCGTGAACGAAGATGGAACGACCAACCTAGTTTACACCTTCACCCGCACGGGAATTACCACCAATCCCCTCACTGTCAACTACAACATCGCTGGAACAGCAGCTAGTACAGACTATACAGGTGCAACACCAGGAACAGGAAAAACAATTACATTTGCTGCGGGTGCAACTACAGCAACCTTAACAATAGACCCCACAGCAGATACTACATTTGAAAATAATGAAACAGTAGCCTTAACATTAGCTGCTGGTACAGGTTACACCATTGGTACAACCACAGCAGTCACGGGAACTATTACCAACGATGATACTACAGTGACTTTGGCAGTTAGTCCCAGCAATGTCACTGAAGACGGTACAAACAACCTCGTCTATACCTTTACCAGAACTGGAGTTATTAGCAACGCCTTAACCGTCAACTACAACATCGCTGGAACAGCAGCTAGTACAGACTATACAGGTGCAACACCAGGAACAGGAAAAACAATTACATTTGCTGCGGGTGCAACTACAGCAACCTTAACAATAGACCCCACAGCAGATACTACATTTGAAGCCAATGAAACAGTAGCCTTAACATTAGCTGCTGGCACAGGTTACACCGTTGGTACAACCACAGCAGTCACGGGAACTATTACCAACGATGATACTACAGTGACTTTGGCAGTTAGTCCCAGCAGTGTCACTGAAGACGGTACAAACAACCTCGTCTATACCTTTACCAGAACTGGAGTTATTAGCAACGCCTTAACCGTCAACTACAACATTGCTGGAACAGCCGACAGTACCGACTATACAGGTGCAACACCCGGAACAGGCAAAACCATTACCTTTGCAGCAGGTTCAAGTACCGCAACACTAACAATAGATCCCACAGCAGATACTACATTTGAAAATAATGAAACAGTAGCCTTAACATTAGTTGCGGGTACAGGTTACACCATTGGTACAACCACAGCAGTCACGGGAACTATTACCAATGATGATTTCCCCATTATTACCTTAGCTGTATCTCCTGATACAGTAACAGAAGATGGAACAGCCAATCTGGTTTACACATTTACCAGAACAGATGACATTACCAACGCCTTAACCGTCAACTACAACATCGCTGGAACAGCCGACAGTACCGACTATACAGGTGCAACACCCGGAACAGGAAAAACAATTACATTTGCTGCGGGTGCAACTACAGCAACCTTAACAATAGACCCCACAGCAGATACTACATTTGAAAATAATGAAACAGTAGCCTTAACATTAGTTGCGGGTACAGGTTACACTGTTGGTACAACCACAGCAGTCACGGGAACTATTACCAATGATGATTTCCCCATTATTACCTTAGCTGTATCTCCTGATACAGTAACAGAAGATGGAACAGCCAATCTGGTTTACACATTTACCAGAACAGATGACATTACCAACGCCTTAACCGTCAACTACAACATCGCTGGAACAGCCGACAGTACCGACTATACAGGTGCAACACCCGGAACAGGAAAAACAATTACATTTGCTGCGGGTGCAACTACAGCAACCTTAACAATAGACCCCACAGCAGATACTACATTTGAAAATAATGAAACAGTAGCCTTAACATTAGTTGCGGGTACAGGTTACACTGTTGGTACAACCACAGCAGTCACGGGAACTATTACCAACGATGATACTACAGTGACTTTGGCAGTTAGTCCCAGCAGTGTCACTGAAGACGGTACAAACAACCTCGTCTATACCTTTACCAGAACTGGAGTTATTAGCAACGCCTTAACCGTCAACTACAACATCGCTGGAACAGCAGCTAGTACAGACTATACAGGTGCAACACCAGGAACAGGAAAAACAATTACATTTGCTGCGGGTGCAACTACAGCAACCTTAACAATAGACCCCACAGCAGATACTACATTTGAAAATAATGAAACAGTAGCCTTAACATTAGCTGCTGGTACAGGTTACACCATTGGTACAACCACAGCAGTCACGGGAACTATTACCAACGATGATACTACAGTGACTTTGGCAGTTAGTCCCAGCAGTGTCACTGAAGACGGTACAAACAACCTCGTCTATACCTTTACCAGAACTGGAGTTATTAGCAACGCCTTAACCGTCAACTACAACATTGCTGGAACAGCAGCTAGTACCGACTATACAGGTGCAACACCAGGAACAGGAAAAACAATTACATTTGCTGCGGGTGCAACTACAGCAACCTTAACAATAGACCCCACAGCAGATACTACAGTTGAAAGTAATGAAACAGTAGCCTTAACATTAGTTGCTGGTACAGGTTACACCATTGGTACAACCACAGCAGTCACGGGAACTATTACCAATGATGATTTCCCCATTATTACCTTAGCTGTATCTCCTGATACAGTAACAGAAGATGGAACAGCCAATCTGGTTTACACATTTACCAGAACAGATGACATTACCAACGCCTTAACCGTCAACTACAACATCGCTGGAACAGCCGACAGTACCGACTATACAGGTGCAACACCCGGAACAGGAAAAACAATTACATTTGCTGCGGGTGCAACTACAGCAACCTTAACAATAGACCCCACAGCAGATACTACATTTGAAAATAATGAAACAGTAGCCTTAACATTAGTTGCGGGTACAGGTTACACTGTTGGTACAACCACAGCAGTCACGGGAACTATTACCAATGATGATTTCCCCATTATTACCTTAGCTGTATCTCCTGATACAGTAACAGAAGATGGAACAGCCAATCTGGTTTACACATTTACCAGAACAGATGACATTACCAACGCCTTAACCGTCAACTACAACATCGCTGGAACAGCAGCTAGTACAGACTATACAGGTGCAACACCAGGAACAGGAAAAACAATTACATTTGCTGCGGGTGCAACTACAGCAACCTTAACAATAGACCCCACAGCAGATACCACATTTGAAAATAATGAAACAGTAGCCTTAACATTAGTTGCGGGTACAGGTTACACCATTGGTACAACCACAGCAGTCACGGGAACTATTACCAATGATGATGTTCCACCGTCTGTCACCATTAACCTAAATGCAGACCAGACAATAGTTGAAGGTACAACCAGTCCTCAGAACGTCCAGTATACCGTTACCCTGTCTGCTGCCAGTACCCAAACGATCACTGTACAGTACGCAACTAGTAACGGTACAGCTATAGCAGGGTCAGATTATACCACTATAACCGGAACTTTGACCTTTAACCCTGGTGTTACCAGTCAAAATATCATTATCCCCATTATCAATGATGCTATCAATGAAGCCAATGAAACCTTTATAGTCACCCTGAGTTCTCCCACTAATGCCAGTTTAGGAACTAAAACCACTGCTACCACAACTATTACTGATACCCTAACTGCTTCTGCTACCACAACTTTGCCCGCAGGTGTGGAAAATCTGACTCTCACGGGAACAGCTACTATCAATGGTACGGGTAATGCAGGTAATAACGTCCTCAGAGGTAATAGTGCTAATAACGTTCTGACAGGTGGAAATGGTAATGATACTTATGGTTTTGTAGCCAATTCTGCTTTAGGAACTGACACAATTACAGAAATAACAACTGGGGGAACTGATACTATTGACTTTACTGGCACGACTGCTGGTGTAAATGTTAATTTGGGTGTGATCACATCACAAACTGTCAATAGTAATCTCAAACTCATTCTTTCTGCTAACAATGTCATTGAAAATGCCACTGGTGGATCAGGAAATGACCGTTTAACAGGTAATACTCTTGATAACCTGCTTATTGGTGGTGATGGTAATGACCAACTGCAAGGTTTAGCAGGAAATGATACACTGTGGGGAGGACTGGGTGATGATATTCTCGGTGGTGGACTTGGTAATGATCAATATCGCTTCCAAGGTAATGGGGTGTTTGGTAGTGGTTTAGGTGTTGATTATATTACCCAATTTGATCAAGGACAAGACAAAATTGCACTGAGTAAAACAACATTTAATGCCATTACTAATAATGTAGGAGAAACTTTCACTGATTTTGGAGTTGTCACTGATGATGATTTAGTTAATGCAAATGCTGCTCGAATTGTTTATAGTCAAAGCACTGGCAGTTTATTCTATAACCAGGATGGTAATATTTTGGGTACAGGAACGGTGTTTGAGTTTGCCCGTTTAGGCAATCTTGATATTACTCTTGCTAGTAGCGATTTTACTTTGATTGCTTAGTTTTTTCTTTTTTATTTTTTCGCTTGTAGATTCAGATCCCCCCCACTCACAGGGGTAGGTTTTTAATATTAACTGTGAAGGCAGGACCTGGAAGACAAGGAGGGAAGGTAGACAAGGAAGATTTGATACGCACACCAATATTTTAACGGAGTTTTTTGGTTACCAAGAGCATCTGATTTTGTACGGTTTTCCTCCCTTGTCCACTGTCCTTCCAAGTCATCCAAGTCTTGCCCTCACGACAATGTAAAAAACCTACCCTTGTGAGTCCCCCCAACCCCCCTTCAAAAGGGGGGAGCGATAATAAGTTTCTTTTTTATTTGCGCCTTTGCTTCTTTGTGCCTTGGCGCGAAACCTTCTGAAATTTCGCCTTTTTAAGGGAATAAAAACCTCTAATTCCCCCTAATTCCCCTTTTTAATGGTGAATTTAGGGGGATCTAAAAGTTCACAGGACTTACGCAACACAGAAAGTAGGGGTAATTCATGAATTACCCTAACGTTTTATGAACAACAATTTATGAACAACAATATCCCCAATTCGTTTAATAATTGGGGTGTATAAAAACACTATCGTCTATGACTATAGTTAAAACACCTCCAAAACACTACCCCAAGGGAGAAATTACCCGTCGAGGTATGGCACTAGGAATAGATTTTACAGGAGCATGGTTAGTTAGTTCTCTTTTAGGAACAAATAATCTAGGTATTCAATTTGTCCAAATCTTCGTTTTTATCCTTGCTTGGTTAATTCTACGAGTCATCATAGTTTACAACAATCATGGGCAAAGTTTAGGCAGATGGGCAGTAAATTTAAAAGTGTTAGAAATAGAAAACGGACAACCAGTGAGCAGAATACCAGAATTACAAGCATTATTACAGCGTGAAGCGATTATTGGCGGTAGTTGCTTATTGGTTTCCATCTGCTTAACGAATATAATAGCTAATCCCACTGCTATACTGCTAGTGCTACCCCTAGCAATTGACTGTGGTGCGGCCTTGTCAGATTCTCAGATGCGACAGGCTTTCCATGACCGCTATGCTAGAACTATAATTGTTTCCTCACGGCGTGGCTATTCGCTGGATTTAAAAATTAAGCTAAAAGTTAAGCGATTAGTTGAAAAAATGCAGCGAAATGTGAGAAGATAGTCATTTGTGTTAAATCTCTCCCGGCTTTACTGTTTGTAAAATTATGGCTAAGAGTAAAGGTGCCCGCATAATAGTGACACTAGAATGCACCGAGTGTCGAACCAACCCAGACAAGCGTTCTCCAGGCGTTTCTCGCTATACCAGCACCAAGAACCGCCGGAACACCACCAACCGTTTAGAACTGAAAAAGTTCTGCCCCCACTGTAACAAACACACTGTTCACAAGGAAATTAAGTAAGAGATGAGCTATTATCGTCGTCGCCTGTCGCCAATTAAGCCAGGAGAACCAATAGATTATAAAGATGTTGATTTACTACGTAAATTTATTACAGAACGTGGTAAAATTCTACCCAGACGCATTACCGGGTTAACATCACAGCAACAGCGTCAATTAACATTAGCGATTAAACGCGCTCGGATTGTGGCATTGTTACCATTTATCAACGCCGAAGGCTAAGAAAATTTTGGATTTTGGATGAAAGGATTTTGAGATAAAGTCCAAAAAAAGTAACGTTGGTAATAACAATGAAACGTTTACTTTCAGTCCAAAATCTAAAATTTCGATTACAGCCAAGGGAGTGTATAATATGCTATATGCTTCAAGATTTCCAATCCTGGGATTTGGGTTATAGGAAATAGGGAACAGGGAACAGGGAACAGGGAACAAGTGACAGGTGACAGCAAAGAGTGTTTACCAATTACCCATTACCAATTACCAATTACCCATTACCAACCTAAAACAAATCCAAAATCTAAAATCTAAAATCTAAAATTACTAAAGAGTGCGAGAGTTGTGGAGAAGGGGACGCTAGTTGAATTTAGGGTTCAAGGCGATCGCCGTCTGGGAGTGGTAGATCGTCCAGACGGAAAGACCCGTTGGTTTGTGGTAGATGAACGAGGTCAATCCCACAGCCTCGCGCCGCGACAACTAACCTATACAGTTAATGGACAAACTTATAAACCTGCTGATATTCCCAGCTTTTTAAGTCAAGTTCAACCCTATCTAGATCCATCTAGTTTAGAAGTAGCTTGGGAAATATTGGTAGAAGACGGGGAAACAGTCACCCCCAGTCAAATGGCCAATTTGCTGTTTTCAGAATCAGAACCACAGCACTCTTACGCCGCCCATTGCTTGTTATCCGATGACAAAATGTATTTCAAGCAAAAAGGCGATGTTTACGAACCACGCAGCGCCGCACAAGTAGCAGAACGGAAACACCAAATAGAAGTAGAAGCGCAGAAAGCTAAGGGACAGCAGGAATTTTTAGCGCGTGTAGAACAGGCACTCCAAGGCGAAAGCGTAGAATGGCAAAAACCAGACCGCCAGCGTTTGGAAGCATTAGAAAAATATGCGACTTTCGTGGCGGATATTGTGCGAATGGGGATAAATGCGGATGCCTTAGTGCGAAATTATCCACCACCAGCCCCAGTATTAGAAACCATGAATATGCTGGGACGTTCTGCAACTCCCCAAGCAGCCCTGCAACTATTGATCGACTTGGGTTGGTGGAGTCCCCATGAAAACCTGTTCCTGCGTCGTTCTTCAATTCCCGTTCAGTTCCCTAGTAAGGTATTAGAAGTGGCGCAACAACATTTGGATTTTCCACCAGCAGACTTAGACACCAATCGTCTGGATTTAACACATCTCAAGGTATACACTATTGATGATGAAAGTACAACTGAGATAGATGATGGTTTAAGTTGTGAAATTCTCGCCGATGGAAGACAACGTCTTTGGGTACATATTGCTGATCCTACCCGTTGGTTAATGCCAGAAGATGACTTAGATTTAGAAGCGAGAAAACGGGGTAGTACAGTTTACTTACCTACGGGAATGATATCTATGTTCCCCGAAGTCTTAGCTACAGGTCCAATGAGTTTGGTACAGGGGAAAATTTGTTGCGCCCTGAGTTTTGGTGTGGTTTTAAATGACACTGGGGCTGTAGAAGATTATACTATTCATCCCAGTTTGATTAAACCTACCTATCGCCTCACCTACGAAGATGTAGATGAGATGCTGGAGTTGGGAGTACAAGCAGAACCAGAAATAGAGGCGATCGCAAATTTGGCACAAAAGCGGAAAAATTGGCGATATAACCAAGGCGCGATTAGCATCAATATGCCAGAAGCGATGATCAAAGTCAAAGACGATGATATCAGCATTGATATATTAGAAGATTCCCCATCTCGGCAGTTAGTAGCAGAAATGATGATTTTGGCAGGGGAAGTAGCAGCACGTTACGGTCAAACCCACAACATCCCCCTACCATTTCGCGGACAACCCCAACCGGAACTCCCCCCAGAAGAAGAACTATTACAACTTCCAGCCGGTTTTGTGCGTTTTTGTGCTTTGCGTCGGTGTATGCCCAAAAGTGAAATGAGTATTACACCAGTACGTCATGCGGGTTTAGGTTTAGATACTTACACTCAAGCAACTTCGCCTATTCGTCGTTATAGCGACTTACTCACCCACTTTCAACTCAAAGCACATTTACGGGGTGAAGATTTGCCATTTTCTGCTGAACAACTCAAAGAAGTGATGATGACCGTCACCACTACGACCCAAGAACTAACAATGGTAGAACGGCAAACCAACAGGTATTATGCTTTAGAATATTTACGTCGTAATCCTGAAGAAATATGGCAAGTCACAATTTTGATGTGGTTACGGGAAGATAGCAACTTAGCATTAATTCTTTTAGAAGACTTAGGTTTACAGTTACCAATGGTCTTTAGGCGTTCTGTGAGTTTAGGTGAACAAGTATTAGTTAAAGTTAGTCTGGCAGATCCGCAAAAAGACATCATTCAGTTTCAAGAGATCATTTATCAAGAAGCTGTTAGTGGATAGGTGACTGGGGACTGGGGACTGGGGACTGGGGACTGGGAAAATAAAATCCGTTCCTCCTGACTCCTGACTCCTTAACAAATATTTTTCCCCCCAGATATAATTTTGAGCTTAAAAAAGGGATAACTAAAATATAGTTCCATCTTGGTGCATAATCCCTTGGTTTGTATATGACATACTGCCTCAGAATTGCTGACCTACCCGAAAATGAGCGTCCCCGTGAAAGATTGATGACTCATGGAGCGAAAATATTAGCTACTGCGGAATTAATTGCCATTCTCCTGGGAACTGGACAAGGACCTGGTAAACTGTCCGCCGTCGGTTTAGGGCAACATATATTACAAGAATTAGGTAAAGATCAACGAGATCCTTTAGCTGCTTTACGGGATGTCACCCCTGCAGAGTTAATGGAAATTCATGGTGTGGGTTCTGCAAAAGCTACATCAATTCTGGCAGCGATAGAATTAGGTAAACGGGTTTTTTTATCCCGCCCTGCGGAGGGTGCGGTTATTGATAGTCCCCTTGCGGCGGCCGCTACCCTGAGTCAAGACTTAATGTGGCAAAGTCAAGAACGGTTTGCGGTTTTATTATTAGATGTGAAAAATCGGTTTTTGGGGACAAAAATAATTACTATTGGTACTGCTACCGAAACTTTAGCTTCTCCCCGTGATATTTTTCGGGAAGTCATCCGTCATGGTGCAACCCAGATGATAGTTGCCCATAATCATCCTTCTGGTAATCTAGAACCTAGTGAAGCAGATATAGAATTAACAAAACAACTATTATCAGGGGCGCAACTTTTAAATATTCCGTTATTGGATCATTTAATTTTGGGTAATGGTACTCATCAGAGTTTGCGAGAAATTACAACTTTGTGGGATGATTGCCCCCAGGAAGATTGATGAGGTTTTAGTAGTGCGATCGCTTTGCGAGGAAGTATATACAGCAGATTTCGTTATTATGAGGTACAAATTTTCATCATGAAACTCTTGTGGGGTGGGCATCTTGCCCGCCCAAAGTGTACCTCATTACACCGGAAAGTGCTGTAAATTTTGACAAGATACTTAGGGTTTGCTGAATAAATAACAATATCTCAATTCGATCAAAAATTAACAATGAAAGAAAAAGTCTATATTGAAACCTCAGTCATAAGTTATCTAACTTCTCGTCCTAGCCGAGATATTGTGATTGCAGGACATCAACAAATCACCCAAGAATGGTGGCAAAATTATCGAGAAAAATTTACTCTGGTGGCTTCACAGCTAGTTATTCAAGAAGCCAGTGCTGGGGACTCTATTGCAGCCGAACAAAGACTGAAAATTTTAGAAACAATAGAATTATTAGAAACTAGAAAAGAGGCAATAGTTTTAGCCCAATCTTTTCTTGATTTTCAAATCATGCCCCAAAAAGCGGCAGAAGATGCTTTACATATTGCTATTGCCGTAACCAATGGTATCAATTATTTGTTAACATGGAATTGTAAGCATATTGCTAATGCTATAATTCGGAGAGAAATTGAACGCATTTGTCGTTACCAAGGCTATGAACCAGTAATAATTTGTACACCTGAAGAACTGATAGAGAGGTAAAATTTATGTGGGAAGATCCAATTATCCAAGAGATTTATCAAGTTAGAGAGGCACATTCTCATAAATTTAATAATGATTTACAGGCAATTTATCAAGATTTAAAAGAACAAGAAAAAAATAGTAATAGAAAATTTATTTCTTATGTTCCAAAGTTCTTAAAAGATGTTTCTGTTTTTCAGAAAAAAAATTTAGGGTGATACTTTCTATATAATAGGTTTAGCAAAGCTGTCACTGCCTTTGTCAGTAGCTAATTTATCAATTGATAATTGACAATTGATAATTGATAATTGTTTCATTCAAGGTTTAAAACCTCCCCTTTCAAGGGGAAAAACAGCCAAAAATTCAGCTTTTCAATCCTCTCCCTTCAAGAGAGAGGTAATTAATTGTCCATTATTGATCGCAGGAATCAGAGCTATACTAGAAATGGTGGCCTGTTGAAATTACGCCCATGACTGAACAACCTAACAAAGACTCATTAAACACACCACCGGATGCACCACAACCCAAGTCAGACAATGATTCTTGGCAAAACCGCATCACTGGTGTTGTTAGCAAAACTACCGCTAAATTAACCCAACTCTTACCCGTGGATCAAGTAACACAAACTATAGGAAAATGGTTTAGTGTCAATGATGCTGAAGTAGCAGAGATTTTAGCAACTATCCGCACTCAGTTACCCACTACAGAAGCTTTATTAATCGGAAAACCCCAAACGGGTAAAAGTTCTATTGTTCGCGGGTTAACTGGAGTTTCTGCGGAAATTATTGGCCAGGGTTTTCGTCCCCATACTCAAAATACCCAACGTTATGCTTATCCTGCTGATGATTTACCTTTAATTGTTTTTACTGATACGGTGGGTTTGGGTGATGTTAATAAAGATACGGAAACTATTATTCAAGAGTTAATTACTGATTTAAAAACCGAAATTAATGGCGCTAGGGTTTTCATTTTGACGGTGAAAATTAATGATTTCGCTACTGATACTCTGCGAAATATTGCCCAAAAATTGCGCCAACAATATCCCAATATTCCCTGTTTATTAGCGGTAACTTGTTTACATGAAATTTATCCACAGGAAGTAGAAAATCATCCCAATTATCCGCCAGAGTTTGAGGAATTAAACCGGGCTTGTAAGGAAATTAAAAATAATTTTACTGGTTTATATGATCGAGCAGTTTTGATTGATTTTACTTTAGAAGAAGATGGTTATGATCCGATGTTTTATGGTTTAGAAGCACTGCGAGATAATTTAGCAGAAATGTTACCTGAAGCAGAAGCAAAAGCAATTTATCAATTATTAGATAAACAAGCAGGTAAGGAATTAGGTAATATTTTTCGTGATACTGCCAGAAGATATATTTTACCTTTTTCCATTATGGCAGGGACTTTAGCTGCTGTACCTTTACCTTTTGCAACTATGCCGGTTTTAACAGCTTTGCAAGTTTCAATGGTGGGGTTATTGGGTAAATTATATGGTCAGACATTGACACCTTCTCAAGCTGGGGGTATCGTTAGTGCGATCGCTGGTGGTTTTTTAGCTCAAGCAGTAGCACGGGAATTAATTAAATTTGTCCCTGGTTTGGGTACTGTGATTGCAGCATCTTGGGCGGGTGCTTATACATGGTCTTTGGGTGAAGCTGCTTGTGTGTATTTTGGGGATTTAATGGGTGGGAAAAAGCCAGACCCGCAAAAAATTCAAAATGTCATGCAAGAGGCTTTTGAAGGGGCAAAAGAACGTTTTAAGGGCATGAAAAGTTAGGAATTTGATAGTTTTATGTTTGTTAAACTTGTATAATTAAAAAAGCTGAAACATTTATTTTGACAACTCCTGTAAAAATATGAAGTTACCTGAACTAGATCCTACAACCATAGATCGCATTGTAGAAATGGCCTGGGAAGATAGAACACCTTTTGAAGCTATTGAACTTCAATTTGGCTTATCAGAAAAAGACGTAATTAGCCTGATGAGACGAGAAATGAAAGAATCTAGTTTTAAAATGTGGAGAGAAAGGGTAACTAAGCGCAAAACAAAACATTTGCATAAGCGAGATTTTGTTGCGGGTAGATTTAAGTCAGATAATCAGAAAACATAAGAGTTGAACTCTGTTAAAAAACTATCTATAAAGTCATTCTTCTGAAAGGCGATCGCTAAAACCCCATCATCAAATATGACACCGGATGAACTCACACAACTCATAGCTGATGGTGAAACTTTAACTGTAGAGTTTAAGAGTGATTCTGCTTGTCTGAGTGATCAAGATTTATTAGAAGCACTAGTTTGTCTGGCTAATACCAGTGGTGGTACATTATTAATTGGTGTAGAAAATAATGGTCAGATCACAGGTTTACATAAAAAACATTTAAACTTTCCTCCTAGTTATTTATCTGCAATGGTGGCCAATAGAACTGTACCACCATTAAGTGTAGAAACAGAAATAATTAATTTCTCAGAAATACCTATAGCAATAGTCAAAGTACCTCCCGCTACACAATTAGTATCAACTAGTGATGGAAGAACCTTAAAGCGAATTTTAAATACTCAAGGACAACCTGAATGTAGACCGCTATATCCCAGTGAAATCAATAGTTGGTATGCAGATAGAGGTCAGCGTGATGTATCAGCAAGATTAATGACTGGTACTACTTGGAATGATCTAGACCCATTAGAGTTTGTTCGTTTAAGAAGATTATTAACTGAATATCGAGGTGATACATCCCTGCAAGATTTAACTGATTTAGAGTTAGCAAAAGCCTTAAATTTAGTACGTGGAGATGATGCAATTCCTACTCTGGCAGGTTTATTAATTGTTGGCAAAGAAACAGTTATTAATGAACATATTCCCACCCATGAAGTAGCCTTTCAAGTTTTACGAGGTCAAGATGTGGCGGTTAATGAATTTTATCGTTGGCCATTATTGCGTATTTTTGAAAGACTCATGGAAGCATTTAGTTTGCGAAATGAAGAACATGAATTAACTATTGATTTATTTCGAGTTGGAGTTCCAGCTTATGACCCCCGCGCATTTCGTGAAGCTGTAAATAATGCACTTACCCATCGAGATTATAATCGCATGGGAGCAGTTCACATTCAAATCCATGATGATTCTTTGATAATTAGAAATCCTGGGGGTTTTGTTGAAGGAATTAGATTAGATTCTTTATTAATTAGTGGACCATTACCAAGAAATCCATTACTTGCTGATATATTTAAAAGAATTGGTTTAGTAGAACGTACTGGTCGGGGTATAGGACTTATCTATTCTGGTCAATTAAGAACGGGACATCAACTACCAGATTATTCAGCAACTACTAATATAAATGTTGCCGTGCGTTTACCAGGAGGGGATGCTGATTTAGAGTTTGTGAAAATAATATTAGCTGAGGAGAAACGACAACAACAACCGTTGAATTTAGATGAATTAATACTACTCAATTATTTATGGCAAGAAAAAGAAATCAATATTACTGAAGCAGGAAGGTTAATACAAAAAAGAGAGGATCATGCTCGTCATCTACTTGAGCAATTAATGGAAAATGGTTTAGTAGAACGTATCAAAACAGCACGACAGAGAGAGTATCATTTGAGTGCATCTGTTTATCGTCAAATGGGTCGTTCATCTGCATATATTCGTCGTAGTGGTTTTGATAACCTACAAAAAGAACAAATGATTTTAAAGTATACAAAGACTAATGGTAGAATCACACGAGGACAAACAGCAGAATTATGCCGCATCAATAATAGACAAGCAAGGCACTTACTTGAGAAACTTGCTAATCGGGGAATTTTAAAACACATGGGAATAGGAGGACGTAGCGGATATTATATTTTAAATGAAGATGAAAATATATCTACCAATTTACTAGAAAATACTCCAGAAATTGAAAAAAATAAGCAGAAAAATAATAAAATTATATCTTCTGATATGCAAGAGAAATCTAAACAGATAAAGCAGACAAAATCTGAACATTCAAAACAGCTTGAACTTGATTTATTCCAAGATTTTGATAGTGAACCATAAATATTAATTGTCTTTCATCCTTATTCCTACACCCTCTCCCTCGCAGGTGGCACAATTTTAAATTTATTCAACCCCTCATCAATATCTCTTAAAACCTGAAAATCATCCTCCGGTAAAGGATAACTATTACTATTCACTAAACCCCCACTGGGATATTTTTCCAAAAAAGAAAATGCTTGTCTAAATTGTTGTGGTTCTGCTTTAATAGGTGCATCAAAATGACAGGGAATGATCCATTGAAAATCCCATTGTGCCACTTTATCAGCCCAATTTATTGTTTCCTGGGGTGCGCGATTTAAGATTAAACTCTGTAAAACGGGTGCAACAAATATCCGCCCATCTCCCCTTAACGCCTCATAAGACCTTTCCCAGTCTTTTCGCCATTGGAAGGGAAAAAAGCCAAAATATGTTTTTAGGCTGCGTTCTGGGGCTTTCCAGGCATCTCTAATTACATCTTTCCATTTGGGTACGTCTACCACACTGGGACGGAAGTAAAAAGCAAATAAAGTTATGCGTTGCCATCCTTTGCGGCGGTTTTCTACTGTATCCGCTACGATATTGTATGCTTTATCTTTTGCGTGGTACAGCAAAGGGTAAGGATCAAGTTGAACTATTGCTGGTGGTTCTGCTGGTACTGAAACTATGGTATCTGTGAGTAAGAGGGTGTGCGATCGCCTGTGGAAAAATGCCACCTCTGCAAACTTCCCAGGACCTAAATCAATGGGTCCCAGTATGGCATAATCAAACTCATCTGCAAAAGGCGTTTTTTGACTATCTGCGGGTAATATCTGCGTGCGGTTTGATGGTAAACCCAACCAACTTAAAGGTAAATTTACGGGAAAACTCCATTGTTCTGGTGCTACAAATATCTGTGCAGTGGGAAAATATCGAGCAAAAGGTCCAACAAATACTTTATGTTCTATTCCTGATATCGTGGGCAAAATTATATACTTCACTTCCCCATGTTCTGCTACCAACTCATTTACTAACCGGATACATTCTTTTGTGGGTGCGACAGGTGCATAAACCAGCAAACCGCCATTTTCCAACTTTACTACCGTCATGCGGATGGGTACAACTACATAGAAAACCCCTTGCATCTGATCAAAGGTCCAGATAGTATCCTTAACTACTTCTTTGCGAATAGTGCGACGTTTTCCGTAGGGATAAAGAGGAACAACAGGCCAGAACTTCCATGTATAATCCTGAGAGTTGACGTTTTCTACATTGATTGTACCTTCACCTTGAATCACTGTGCGATCGCTCCCAATAACCAATATTTTGATCTTTCCCGAATTAGGAGTTTAGCAAATTATGGAGCTAATAGACCTAAGAATTTACCTAATAATTCAATTTTGTTATAAATCAAGGTACGATGGGAATAAATGAGTATTTCTGTTCAGAGACTATTGGGGATGTAATAACCGTTTTAAATCATACTAAATTTAAATTTCATATCCCAGCTTGATTTAATACTTCTATAAAATCATCAATTAAATCTAAATATTCTGCCCATTCTGCTAAATAACCATAATCTAAATTATCTGCTTGTAACTTAATTATACCTAAAACATCACGCCATTGTTTTTCTGATTTACTTCCCTTTCCCCAGCGCAACTTTTGTAAAATAGTATCTTCTGCTGAAGCTATCCAAAAATTAGGTATTCCTTCTACTTCTACTAACACTCTCCGATTCATTTGTGATGTAGCAAAAGGAGAATTATCTGTGATATAAATATCAGCATTGGCGATAGTTTCTGTATGAGTAATATTCAACATATTACCATAACCACGTTGCACATCTTCCACCGCACCTGCTGGACAATAATATCCAGATGCTTCTAAAGTTTCTACTAATAAATCTATTTGATTTTGATTAATTTCTATAACCAAATCTAAATCACGAGTAGAACGTGGTTCTCCATGAATAGAACTCGCAACACCACCACTGACATAGTAAGAAATATTAATTGATGCAAATATTTGATGTAGTTCACCTGCTAAAGAAATGGAATCTTGAATCCACATATTTTCATTAATACCTTTTGGTTGAAAATCAGGAGTAAATTTTTCTCCTAAGACAGCGCGAGTAAATTGATTTCTTATTTCCTGGATAGTGAAATTTCGATGTCGTAATTTAATTCCTGCAAGACATAGTTTTTTTAAGCCTTTTTCATGGGAAATAAACATTTCTAGGCGTTGTTTTAATGTTAGTTTTCGTAATCTTTGAAATAAATAAAAATCAGCTTCTATGTTTGTATCTTGACCTTGAGGTTGATAATTAGATTGGGTAATTTTGGGAAAAAGCAATCTTGATTTTTCTAGCATAGTTTAGAGGTTGGGGATATATTACATTAAATTAACTCATACTAAATGAGAATTTCAGTTTAGATATTCCACTAGAATTTAAACGTTGTGTAAGAATATTTACTACTTCAGTATAAGACATATTATCTTTTGTCCCAAATGGAATATCTGTTTTCCATTTTCCATTTAAAGTCACACTAATTTTAGATGGTTTTAAAGTAGTTCTAGCAGAAACAAAATATTTATCTATGTAACCTTCATTTGGTTGAAGTTCTACTTTGATAAAGTCTGACAAATATTCTTCCAGTAATAACCAAAAAGCTTTATCTGCTTGAACTTTCAAATAAACTGCTTCGTAAGGAAAGTTATCCAAATCATTTTTTTGATTAATTAGACCTTTATTACCGTATATAATCTGAGAATAATGACCTGGTTTTCTTAAATCTCCATATAAAAAAGGTTTAATGTAAACTGTCATCATTCTATCTGAATTATTATCAATATAGTTATTGTCAGTTGGTATTTTTGCTAAATATTTATTAACTTGATACTTATTTATATCAATCCCAATTTTGAAAAAATAATCGCAGCAACACTAAAAAATCTCTTAAACTCTCTTACCTTTGTGTCCTTTGCGTCCTTTGCGGTTCAATCATATCAAGCCTTGGATCATTTTTACCGTTAGATCAAAATAAATTTACACATTTGGGATGCTCCCGATTTTTATAGGATAGCTTGGAGGGTGACGATATCAGACAATTTTTATAAAACTTCATTGATATGTATATGTAAATATATTTTAACAATTAGCATCATATTTTTGTTGAATTTATTTTGTATATATGGTAATAATATATAAAAATGATATACATAATATATTCAGAATCATGCCAGTAATGAAAATACCTTATCCTACCTACCAGAGACTTTAAGTCTTAGCTATTTCCTTTAAAGATACTCCTGTTTCATTCATAGAATGAATATAGATAGATATAGATTGCAATGACTTAGGATTTATAAGGATAAAAATTATGACTACCAAGGAATTACTACTACGAGAAATTGATTCAATGTCAGAAATACAACTTATCGAAACACTGAATATCATCCGATCAATTAAGCAAAAAGAGTCTAAATTTTTCCATGAAAATAAGAATACAGAAGAAACAGAAAACTGGGAAAAATTTTCTTTAAATAACTTAAATAAATGTTATGCAGAAAATGAACCAGAATATACATTAGAATCAATCAAAGAATATAACCCAGATTATGAAAGAAGGTAATATTATATTAACTCCTATTCCTCAAGCAAATGGAGAAATAAAAAACCGTCCGGCTTTAATTTTGCGAGAAATGCCAAAGTATCAAGATTTTTTGGTATGTGGAATTAGTACCCAATTAAAACAATATATTGCTGAGTTCGATGAAATAGTTTCACCTGGTGATGGTGATGATGATTTTCAATCTAGTGGTTTAGTTAGTCCGTCTGTAATTAGATTGAGTTTCTTAACAGTTATTACTCGTAACAATATAATTGGCTCAATTGGCACAATTTCCACAGAAAGACACAAACGATTATTACATAATCTGAGTCAATATTTAATTAAATCCAGAGATGAATCTAGAAAAAATTATATCACATTGTCTGAAAAATATTCTGCACCATTTTCTTCTCAGATTTAGCCGCAGCACTATCTAATTCTGCAACTTCAGCATCACTCAATAACCAACCCAAAGCACCTATATTTTGTTCTGCTTGTTCTAAATTCTTCGCCCCAGGAATAGGAATTGCACCTTTACAAATACACCAGTTAATTGCAACTTGGGACATGGTTCTATTTCTCTGATTTGCTATTTCTCGCAAAGTTCCTAAAACTCCCTGAATACCTGGTAAGATTTGTTTAAATAAAAACCCTCTCACACCTTTAGGAAATTTACCATTTTCGGAAAACTTACCTGTTAATAAACCTAAAGCTAAAGGACTATAAGCAATGAGTTTAATTCCCAAATCATCACATACATCTTTTAAACCTAATTCTGTCACTGGATAGGTAGATAAAAGTGAATATTGAACCTGTAAAGTTTTAATAGGAATACCCCTTTCCTGGAATCTTTTATGTACCCATAATAATCTTTTTGTACCGTAATTAGATAATCCTACACCTTTAACTAAACCTTGTTCATATAAATCAGCTAACCCATCTAATAAACCTACTTCTTGCCAAGGTGCATAATTTGCAGTTGACCAGTGCATCTGCACTAAATCAACGTTTTTTCCTAATCTTTTTGTAGAAGCATGACAAGCAGAAATAATTGATTTTCTCGTCCATCTCCAAGGATAAGCTGCTAATTTTGTCGCAATACAAATATTTTCTTGATTTAATCCTTGATATTCTCTGGTAAACTTACCTAAAAGTGACTCACTACGTCCATTTAATCTTCCTGTACCATAGGAGTCTCCTGTATCAAACAGGGTGACACCATTACTCACACAGAGATTAAATACCTGTTGTAATTGGTCATCCATGCTTTCATTGTATCCCCACAGGAGTTGATTACCCCAAGCCCATGTTCCACATCCCATGCTCGGTAAGGATAATGTTTGGTTAGTTTGCATATTGCTTTCCTATAAAAATTATGATGTTAGCATTTTATTATACCTAAATTGGATTTAGGCAGCTTAAACAATAAAATACTAAATTCGTTTCTTGTCACTTGCCAAATTATTTGACCACTTGACAAATTAATGTCTACAAAAATATTAACCTCTAAACCCTTACTGTGTAAGTGTTTTGTTATTGTAACCTATCTTTAGCCAGTAAAACAATAATTGACAAAATAACTGTCCTGTATGAGAAATCCCTATTTTCCAAATTTTTCACTTGACAAATTAATCTCCTCCGATACTGAACTATCCGCAAGTGATAAAGAAGTATTGGAATTAATCCAAAAACTACTTGAACCGTGGGATACCTTCGGTAAGATTCTCTAACGCAAAACCTACAGAGAAAGACAAACAGAGGTAGCAGGTAATGAGTTAACGCCCACTGGTTTGGGTACAGCGGCGGGAATTGCTGGTGCTGTTGCAACGTGGGAGAAGTTTCGTTTTAATCCCCTCCTTCCCGGCAACAAATCGCTTACTATTTTCTAGTATCATATTAACCACAATATTGGTTTTAATTCATGACATTATTTGCAAGTTTTTGATATCAATGATATAATACAATTGTGGGTGAACGTCGGCTTCATGCCGTGTGTTTAAGTGGCTTGTCTATTTAAACCTAGCCCACAAACCATTTCAGTTTATCTAGTGATAGCGGGTTAGAATCAGTATACCACTCTCCATAGTTCTTATTTCGCCGATCATCTAAATCCATAATCATCCTGTATTTTTGAGCAAGTGGAATAAAATATTTATCTTCATGGCGTTCATATAATCTTTGTAAAGCCCATAAATAGTAATCAACAACTTGCAATCCAGCATAATCTGATGGGTAAGCTGGTTTAATAATAGTTGTACTATCGGAAGAGATTTTCCATTTAGTTTCAAAATTTCTTTTTGCTTGATTTATAGCTTGTTGTAGTGCTTCTTCCCGCGCAGTTTTACCACGTCTAGCAAAAACGATATGATTAATGTTGGCTTTATGTAATCTCTCTTTAAATAGTCGTTTTACTAGATCATCATATATATCATCTTGATTGGTCTTTTTGCTTAAAGTTTCATAAGTTTTTTGAGTAGCTACTGCTAATTCTGCTTTGTATCTGATAGCTACATACATTTTAATTTCAAAGGTTTGCATGAGTTTAAATACTTCCTTTCTGACATCTTGATGATCGTCTTTTGCATGAAAGGTAATTGCTGTTTTGTTGGCTGAAGGTTGCATTGAAGGAATGTCTTTATAGCGCGGATCAGCACAAAGTTGTTTTCTGAGTTCTGCGAGTTCTAATGTTACTTGTTCTGGATGAAAAATTTGGGCTACACCTACCATAAAAAATTTAGATGCGCCCGGTGTTCCTACTATAATTCTGCCTTTTCTGTCAAAAAATGTTAAGTCTCCTGCTTCGTCAACAAAGTAATGATTAGTTTTTTCTTGTTCTGTCATGTGGTTTAGATAAGGTTACTCAAGTGATTTTTAGATAATTTTAACAAAGGTTGTAGAAAATAAAACTTTTGGTTGAATCAAGTTTTTGAATTTTCTTGATATTAAGTTGGATAGGTAGGTTGATCAGAATAAATTATTAATATTCACCAATCATTAAGATTGTATTGCTGATTTCGTTTTTTATCTAATAAATATAATTGTTCTACCTGAATTACAGGTTTAGAACGATGAGCTTCTGTTTTATCATCTATCCATGTATCAAAAATCAAAGCTCCTTGAATGGCAATTTGACTACCTTTGTGTACATCATTAGCTGCAATTTCCGCAGTCTTTCCCCAAATCCTTAAAGTAAACCAATCAGGTTCATTATCATTTTTATTACGACGGTTCACAGCTAAAGATAAATTACATCTTATTTTGCCATCTTCAAAATGTTTAACGTCTGGCTCTTGACCTGCTCTACCCACTAAATTGACGACATTCAAACCGAGAATATCTACACTTTTTTGGTTGTCTTCAGTCCTTTTCTTGTATTCAGAACAATCTTTTTGACAGCATTTGCATTTGGGACAAATTAGATACTTACAAGTATCACTCTTACATATATTATTTTTACCAGGTTCTTCATTCCTGATAATATGAGGATATCCACATTTACCACAATAGGCTAAAATTTTTGTTTTCTCATTACTTCCTAATTTTGTTCCTTGTAATAATCCTCTACCTTGAAAATGGAATATTACAAACTCATTTAATTTCAGATTTTCTCTGCGACTATATAAAATATTCAAAGTTTTACAAAAATTTATAATTGTTGGTGATTTTTCAGGAAAATTAGGATGTTGATCTTTAACAGGATCATATATTTTCAAAGGATGTGGATTTTCATTGTGATTTTTGTGAGTATATAAAATTTCTAAATATTTTAGAGGATCATAATCTTGATTGTTGCCACCGCTACCAATCATACTCAGAAAATGTCTGAGTATAGCTAAAAATATATGAGGTAATTTAATTCTTTGAGATTTAATAATAAGAATACTATCAATAAATTTGCATTCCCATTCAGATAATTTTTGTCTCCAGTTATTAGGTAATTCTCTTTGAGTAGCAAGAAATAAAGGTAAAGCATTATATTGATTTTCTATTAAGTTAAATTTTTGATAGTCTTCATATTCATTATATGATGGTATTTCCTCATTAGTTAAGTTTCTAAATTCTTCGATGATATTTATTTGGTTAACATAAAAATCGTCATCATAATCAAATAACCAGTGAGGATAATAAGGATTATCTTCTTCATGAACTTCATTAATAATATTAATACTTGCTGGAGTTTCCCCTGAAAACAATTTTTTGTTAAGTTCACTAATATATTCTTTAAGTTCCTTAATATCACTTTTATCAAAAGTTCCCAGTATCTTAATTTGCTCAGAATTGCAAATATATTGATTTTGTTTTTCTTTTTCTATAGCTTGTATAATATCATTTTTTGTGATGTTTTGATTTTGAGGTTTTTTAGCTAAATCAGCCTTGATGTTTTGTTCTAATTCTATTTTTTGTTCCTCATTCAATTTATTCGCACAGTACCATATTATATGTATATATTTCTTGGACTTCTTGGATTGATAATCATTCTGATATATAAGAGGGGAAAGAACTCCTATAATTTTAATATCTTGTTCACGATATTCCTTTAATTTTCTAACACAAAATGAGGAGTAAACCTTTGAACTTTGAGATGATCTAGCATTTTTAACATCTAAATATATAGGTTGTTTTTCTTTTGTGATTCTAATATCATATTTTTTCCAATCTCCACCATCAGGATGTTCAACTTGTTTAATCGAAATATCTTCTACATCATATCCAATAGATCCATAGTAGTTTGCTACTAACTTTTCAGCACCACGAGCAGCAACCATTTGTACAAATTCATTATCATTATTTTTGACTATCCATTTTTTAATCAATTCTTGTTCATCTTGATTTAAAGAATATAATTCTTGCCAATTACCACATATTTTATGTTCGTCAGGATAACCAGATTCTGCAAATTTCTTAACCAGAACGAAGAATTTTTGATATCTTTTCTCTATCTTTTTATGCTTATATTTTTCTGGTGCTACATCCCATAAATATCCTTTATATTCTAAGTTTGCTGATAGATATTCAATCTTATTCCAATAATTATCAATTAATTTTTCATCATTCTTATTCATTTTATCTATTAATTCTTCTACAATTTCATCTTTTAATTTTTTATCCAAGTCATTAATATATTGATTAACTAACTCAGGATATTCTTGCAAGTTTCTTAAATAGTATCTCAAGTCAGTATACTTGATGTATATAGAAGGAATTTTCTGTGCTAATTCTTGTCTAAGTTGAATACTTATACTTACAGATGTCAATAATGTTTTGTTGTCAATGATTTTTGATTCTATTTCCTCTAATGAGAGAATATTTAGGTTTATGTGGGCAATGAGACTTTTTATGAAAATAGTAGGATTATTACTGGTTATGTAGTCACATATAGTATTTTCATCTTCTATTTTATCAATTAATATTGCTTCACATCTATTATTATTTCTTACTCCAAATGAAACAATATCATCTAACTTTAACTGAGAATGATAATTGTTTCTAAAATCAATTAGAGAATCATCTTCACATTTAATTTTACTGTCAAAAGTATAATTTTTATTTATTTTATCAACTGTTCCAATATACCTAGATAATTGTACATTAATGGCTTCTGACTTACCATCTTTTAACTCAAATTGAATATAAATACGTTCTCCATTTTTTTTATCTTGTTTTAGATAATCTAAAAACTGTTGGTCAATAATATTTTCCTCATGAAAATAATAACCTTGTTCATACTTTTCATACTTGGACATTTTTGAAAAACTGTCTATATCTTCAGGTCTGACAATAAAGCCATAATTTTTACCATGACTACCGAACCAATGAATAAAACTTGTATATATCTGCTTAGTTTCCATATTAATTAGTAGGTTGATTGTAATAGTAAGTACCTTATTAGTTTACCAAGAAGTGTATAAAATGCAGATAATAAATAATAAATTTTACTGAATTATACATTTGTACACAAAATATTAAGTTAATTAATTATAGCTATTTATTGTACTTATCATATTTTTAGCTTAACCGCCAACTGCTGATAAATAACATCTAACCACACAGGAATAACAGATTTACCTTCATCTAGGGATGCGTTAGCGAAACTTACCGTAGGTATTGCCATATCGCTATCAAACTCTACCAAAGAAAGGGAATCATCCTGAGATAACAAGAACATAAACCGCTTCCCCCTACCGGAAATAAACAACTCCGGTTCTTGTTCCTTTTACTAATACAAATTGGTAAACATCCAGAAATTGAAACCTGGTGACAAAAACGTAAACACCTTACAACTTTCGTTTTGTCAAGGCAGACAAACAATTTGGCAAGTGACATCGTTTCTATAGGTGTTTACTTACATAAAAAAGCCAGCAGTCAGGATTGAACTGACGACCTTCCGATTACAAGTCGGATGCACTACCGCTGTGCTATGCTGGCGTGTTTTGGTGTGTTGGAGCTTTTGAATCGCCCACCCCACCGACTTCTAATAATAGCATAAACCAGAAATTTGTCTAGTAGTTTTCAGAAAAAAATTTTTTTCTGAGTTTATCCATTTAATCAATCCAAAATCCAAAATCCAAAATCTCAAATCCAAAATCGGACATCCCGTAGATCCAGGTAACAATAATTTGGTACAGTTTTAAGACTGTATACCTGTTGACGCAGTTTATTAAATACACATACACAGATAACTATAATATACCAATCATCAGCATGGCATCATCATTAGTTGGACGAGATTTATTAGGTTTGGCGGATCTGAGTTCCACAGAACTGCAAGAACTTCTAGAAATGGCAGCTTTACTCAAGTCACAAAAGCTGACGTTACATTGTAACAAGGTTTTGGGTTTGTTGTTCTCTAAAGCTTCCACCCGCACCAGAGTTAGTTTTACTGTAGCAATGTATCAACTGGGTGGCCAGGTTATTGATCTTAACCCCAATGTCACCCAAGTGAGTCGGGGTGAACCTGTACAGGATACCGCTAGGGTGTTGGATCGTTATTTGGATATCCTCGCTATTAGAACTTTTGCCCAGCAGGAGTTGGAAATTTTTGCTAATTATGCCAAAATTCCCGTAATTAATGCCCTCACAGATTTAGAGCATCCTTGTCAGATTTTAGCTGATTTATTAACTATTCAAGAATGTTTTGGCTCTCTGGCAGGTTTAACTCTTACCTATGTGGGGGATGGTAATAATGTGGCTAATTCTCTCATGTTGGGTTGTGCTTTGATGGGAATGAATGTGAGAGTAGCTTTTCCTTCAGGATATGCCCCAGATGCGGAAATTGTGGAAAAAGCTAGGGCGATCGCTGATCATAAAACTGAAGTTATTCTCACCCATGATGCCCAAGCAGCAGCTAAGGGCGCACAGGTTCTTTATACTGATGTTTGGGCAAGTATGGGACAAGAATCGGAAGCTAATAACCGTCTTCCTATCTTCCAACCTTATCAAATTTCTCAACAATTATTAAGTTTTGCCGATCCCGAAGCAATTGTTTTACACTGTCTACCCGCCCACCGTGGTGAAGAAATTACCGATGAAGTTATCGAAGGTTCTCAATCAAAAGTTTGGGATCAGGCAGAAAATAGATTACACGCCCAAAAAGCTCTACTTGCTAGTATTTTAGAGGTTGTTTGAAAACTTTTTAATGTATAAATAAACCCCTCTCCAAACCTCTCCCCGACGCGGGGAGAGGCTTTGAAACCCCCATTCCCTTGTAGGGAAGGGGGGAAGGGGGGTTAGGTTTCTAGAGATTATCGGTTTCATCTAATACTTTTCAAACACCCTCTTAGGGGCAAAGTGAAGAATAGGTGACAGGTGACAGGTGACAGTAAAAAGGCAAAAGGCAAGAGGCAAAAGGCAAGAGTTTATTCTTCCCAATTACCAATTACCAATTACCAATTACCAATTACCAATTACCAATCACCTCTTCCCCAATTTAATGAAAAATTTGACAAATAAAACTTTATTTAATTAAAATTACTGATTAATGGTCGTCGGCACTTAATAAAGGTATTGATTAATTGTTGAGAAATATTTAAATCAATCTTGTTAAGGGAAGATTTTTGTAGTACAAATGCTCTAGGAACATTTGTAATTACTTCCCGATAAAACAATGGAAAAACTAACAGCAGTCCAACAAGAATTGTATGAATGGTTGGTAGAATATATCCGTATTAATCAGTATTCGCCATCTATTCGCCAAATGATGCAAGCGATGAATCTCAAGTCACCCGCACCTATTCAAAGTCGTTTGGAACATTTACGCAATAAGGGATACATTGACTGGAATGAAGGGAAAGCGCGAACAATTAGAATTTTGCGGCCAACTAAGCAAGGTGTACCCATTTTAGGAACTATCGCTGCTGGTGGTTTAATTGAACCTTTTACCGATGCGGTGGAACATGAGTATTTAGACTTGGCTAATTTATCTTTACCTCCCCGCAGCTATGCTTTGCGGGTAACGGGTGATAGTATGATTGAAGATTTAATTGCCGATGGTGATGTGGTGTTTTTGCATCCCGTACTCGAACCCAATCAGTTAAAAAATGGTACGATTGTTGCCGCTAGGGTGGAAGGATACGGTACTACTTTAAAACGTTTTTATCTGGAAGAAGAGACTGTCACTCTCAAACCTGCTAACCCGAAATATCAACCTATCGAAGTACCCGCTATGCAAGTACAGGTTCAGGGTTCTTTGGTGGGTGTGTGGCGGAATTATAATTAAGGTGACAGTGAACAGGTGACAGGTGACAGATGGAAGAGAGAAGAGGAAAAAGATAAATAAAATTCCTCTGTACTCTCACTTGTAGCGTCACTTGTCAGCTACTATCTTGTTGATTGTCACTTATA
Organism: Sphaerospermopsis torques-reginae ITEP-024; assembly: GCF_019598945.1. NCBI lineage: Bacteria > Bacillati > Cyanobacteriota > Cyanophyceae > Nostocales > Aphanizomenonaceae > Sphaerospermopsis > Sphaerospermopsis torques-reginae. Next base: position 3,052,759 of record NZ_CP080598.1, read on the forward strand.
AATTACCTAAATTACCGTCCGTCTTGTTGACTTTAATTAGTCAACTACTATCTTCTTTACTGTCACCTGTCACCTGTCAACTGTCACCTCATGTATTTAACGCGATCGCCAATACAGAAACAAAAACCTCCTGCTTTCTCTCTCAAGTTACCTTTTGTCAGGGAAAATCAGGGTAGTTATCATGTTCAGTCGTCTTTACCAGGATGTCCAAAAATGCCTGTATCTCTGCATTTGCGGGGATATCAGCATCAAGCTATTACTAGCTGGTTTGCTAATAATGGTCGAGGGACTTTAAAAATGGCTACTGGTAGTGGGAAAACGATTACTGCTTTGGCGATCGCCTGTGAATTGTATAAACAGATAAGTTTACAAGTCTTGTTGGTGGTGTGTCCTTACCGTCATTTGGTTAGTCAATGGGGTAGAGAATGTGAGAAATTTAACTTACAACCGATTTTGGCTTTCGAGAATTTACGCACTTGGCAAAGTCAACTTTCAATGCAATTATATAATCTGCGTTCCGGTTCTCAAAATTTCGTCACTGTCATCACCACTAACTCGACTTTAATTAGTGAGGGGTTGCAATCTCAACTTAAATATTTTCCACCTAAAACTTTAATTATTGGTGATGAAGCGCATAATTTAGGCGCACCCAGGTTAGAAGAAAGTTTACCTCGGAATATTGGGTTACGTCTCGCTTTGTCTGCTACCCCAGAAAGATATTTTGATGATGGGGGTACGGAGTCTTTATTTGATTATTTTGGTTCTGTTTTACAACCAGAGTTTAGTTTACAGGATGCTATTAATCAAGGGGCTTTAGTCCATTATTTATATTATCCTGTTCTAGTGGAATTAACGGAATTTGAAAGTATTAATTATTTGAAGTTGACTAAGAGAATAGGGCGATCGCTACAATACAGAGAACGAGAAGAAGGGGATATCGACGATTTTGAAGATATTGAAGATATTAAATCTTTATTAATTAAACGTTCTAGGTTAGTAGGTGCAGCAGAAAATAAATTAACTGCTTTAAAAGAATTAATGTTAAATCGTTTAGATACGAGTCATACATTATTTTATTGCAGCGATGGTTCACAGGAAAGTACACACCGTTCATCTCTGCGTCAACTCAAGGAAGTAGCGAGAATTTTAGGAGGAGAGTTAGGTTATAAAGTCAGCACCTACACCGCACAGACATCTTTACAAGAACGGGAAATTTTAAGAGAACAATTTGAAAGCGGAAAATTACAGGGTTTAGTTGCTATTCGTTGTTTAGATGAAGGTGTGGATATTCCCGCTATTCAAACTGCGGTGATTTTATCAAGTTCTGGGAATCCCCGTCAATTTATCCAGCGTCGTGGTAGGGTTTTACGTCCCCATCCTGGGAAGGAGAGAGCGACGATTTTTGATATGATTGTTTTACCTCCTGATTTGGATCGAGAAGCGATAGAAGTAGAACGCAATTTGTTAAGAAAAGAGTTAAGAAGGTTTGTCGAATTTGCTGATTTAGCTGATAATGCAGGAGAAGCAAGGATGCAATTATTGAATTTGCAAAAGCGTTACGGTTTATTGGATATATAGGGGAATTGGTAATTGGTAATGGGTAATTGGTAATGGGTAATTGGTAATTGGTAAAACGAACCGCAGAGACGCAGAGGACACAGAGAAAATTCTATCTGTTGTATTATAGATTTATTCCTTTATTTTTCCCTCTTGGGGGGGCGAAAATTGATAGTTGAAGGGTTGACTCGGCGCTGGGGGCGCGGTATTATTCTAATATAATGGAGTGGTGCTAAAATTTTTAGAGCAAGCTACATCCCATTATTAGAGCTTGTAGATATAATTCTACCAGGAATAAATAAAAAAAGCAACCCTTTCCAGCCCCAAAATCATAAATTTTTTCTCGATATTTTGCAAACATGAAGGATAAAATTCAATATGATTTAACTGCAAAGGACGCAAAGGACACAAAGGTAAGAAAAGGTAAGAAAAGGTAAGTATGAAGATAGATCCCCGACTTCTCTAAAAGAGTCGGGGATCTGGAGTGGTTGTAATGATGCTGACAAAAGTGGTTAAAATAGATGGAAAAGTCTATTTTTACAAACCCTTATGTCCACAGAATCAAATATTGAAGATGTCCAAGCACCAATTAATACTGCACCACCGGAAGTAAAACAGATAATAGAGAAAGTTTGTAGGTTAGAAAAATCGAGACTTGCACGGAAAAGCAAAGGTGCAATTAATGATGATATTTTAGGAATAATCAAAGAAGCAGTTAAAGAAGTGGTGCAGGAATGAAACTAACATCTATTAAACTTTGTAATTTTCGCTCTTTTTATGGACAGACTCCAGAAATTACCATTGCAACTGGAGATATGAAAAATACTACAATTATTCATGGGAATAATGGAGCAGGTAAAACCAGTTTATTAAATGCGTTTACCTGGGTGTTATATGAAAAATTTACTGCTGCTTTTGCTGCGACAGAACAGTTAGTAAATAAAAGAGCGATCGCCGAAGCAGAAAATGAACAACCTGTAGAATGTTGGGTAGAAGTTGGTTGGGAACATGAAGGAAACCGATACAGAGCAAAACGCACCTGTCGAGTATATAAAAATCCTACCACAATTGAACCAACAAAAACTAAATTAACAATTCAAACCGTAGGAGATGATGGTAAATGGTATTTTCCCATTGAACAAGCAGAGGAAATTATCAATAATATATTACCAGCAAGTTTACATCAATATTTCTTTTTTGATGGAGAAAGAATAGAAGAAATAGTTCGTTCTGACAAAAAAGCAGAAATAGCAGAAGCAACGGAAACATTTTTAGGAGTCAAAGTCATTGACTTAGCAATTAAACATTTAAAAGAAGCAAAGAAAACCCTAGATAATGAACTTGCTGCTATTGGTGATGCAGAAACCAAACAATTATTGAAAAAACAAAATCAGCTAGAACAGGAAATAGAAAGAATCAACAAAAGACAGACAGAAATAAAAAAAGAATTAGAAAATCAACAGACATTTAAAAAAGATGTCAGCAGTCGGTTAATAGAACTCAGTGCAGTGCGAGAATTACAAGAAAGACGAGAAAGTTTAGAAACTCAAAAACGTAGTAGTTATGAAGAATTGAAAAAAACTAAAGAAGCACTGAAAAAGATTATTTCCAAACAAGCGTATACAGTATTATTAGGACAAACAACCGCCAATTTTCGGGAAATTATCAGTGAATTAAAACAAAAAGGAGAATTAAAATCAGGAATTTCTAAAGAATTTGTTGCAGAACTAATTCAAACAGGAAGATGTATTTGTGGAGCAGAATTAAAAGAAGGTGGAAATGGACACTTTCACGTTAAATCACTTTTGAAAAAAACCGGATCTTCCTCTGTAGAAGAAACAGCAATTAGAATGGGAGCGCAAGTTGATGATATTGATAAACAAGCGGATAATTTTTGGGAGAATGTTAACAGAGAACAAACAAGAATTAGTCAGATCAAAACCTCACTTTCCCAAATAGAAGGGGAGTTAGATAATATTGAAGAAATTTTGCGGAAAGATCCCAATGAAGATATTAGCGGTTTACAAAAACGGTTAGATGGAATAGAAGCGAAAATTGATGAATTAAACAGAGAACAAGGTGCAAACCAACAAGAAATTTCTCACATTAAAACAGAAGTTGATGTATTAGTCAAACAAATTGCTAAACAAAAACAAAATGAAGGAAGACAGATTTTAGCACAGCGTCGCATTATTGCAACTCAAGACGCAATTGAAAGATTAATGGAGGTGAAAAGTAGACAAGAAAAACAATTTAGATTACAATTAGAAAAGCGAGTGCAGGAAATATTTGCAGAAATTTCTGTGACTCCTTATATTCCCAAAATTACCGAAAAATATGAACTGACTTTAGTTGAGAATACCACAGGAATAGAAGCACCGGTAGCAGCATCCACAGGAGAAAATCAAATTCTTAGTTTGTCTTTTATTGCGAGTATTATTGATAAAGTGCGGGAGTGGAGTGAGAAGAAAAAAATTATGATGGTCCCTGATAGTAGCACTTTTCCTATTGTCATGGATTCACCTTTTGGAAGTTTAGACGCTAACTCTCGTCGTCACATTGCACAAACTATTCCTAAATTAGCAAATCAGTTAGTTGTTTTGGTGACGAAAACGCAATGGAGGGTAGAAGTTGAGGAGGAAATTATTGATAGAATTGGTAAGGAATATGTGTTAACTTATTATTCTTCTAAACCTGACTGTGAACAGGATTTTATGGAGGTGAATGGGGAGAAATATTATCTGATTCGTCAAAGTCCTAGTGGTTTTGAGTATACTGAAATTATGGAGGTGGAAAGGGGTTAATTTTTCTCACGCAGAGTCGCAGAGTCGCAGAGAGAAACCGAAAAATTTATCTGCGTTTATCTGTGTTCATCTGCGTTCTATTTTTTATCTCACGCAAAGACGCAAAGGGAAGAACGCAAAGGAGAAAAAAATGGTTGCTGTTTCTGATAGATTTTATATGACTCCCCAAGAGTTTTTAGAGTGGGAAGTATCACAAGAAATTAAACATGAATATCTGAATGGTGAAGTTATTGCAATGACTGGAGGTACTATTCCTCATGCTGGTATTACTTTAAATTTAGCTTCAGCTTTGAAAAGTCATTTACGGGGGAGTAAGTGTACTGCTTTGATGTCAGATGCAAAGGTGGGAGTTTCTGAAAATGGACCTTTTTTCTATCCTGATGTGGTGGTGAGTTGTCATCCTCAAGATAAACAAGCGATTAAATTTTTGCAATTTCCTTGTTTAATTATTGAGGTGCTTTCTCCGGGTACGGAAGCTTATGATCGGGGTAAAAAATTTGAAAAATATCGCAATTTTTCTAGTTTACAGGAATATGTTTTGATTGATTCTCAAAACATCGGTTTAGAATGTTTTCGGTTAAATGATCGGGGTTTTTGGGAATTACATCCTTTTGTTGAAGGTGATGAGGTAGTTTTCACAAGTGTTGATTTTCGTTTTCCTTTGTCTTTGGTTTATGAAGATGTGGTTTTGGTGGGAGAAAATGAGGAGTTTAAGGATCAAGCAGGTTAATTTTTGATGACAAATATTATCTGCGTCTATCTGTGTTCATCTGCGTTTTATTTTTATCTCACGCAAAGACGCAAAGACGCAAAGGGAAGAACGCAAAGGTTTGATTTTAGTTAGTACAATTTGTTGTAGGATATTGGGAGTTGAGATTTTAAGATTATGGCGGAATCTGGTAGAATTAGGGTGGCTAAGGATAAGGCTGATTTGGTGAAGTCTTTAATTTCTTCTGATGGGGGAAATGGTCCTTTTCAAACTTTTGCTGATGTGATTGTTTTTGCTGCTGCTTTGGGTGTTAAGTATAAGAAGCGTGTTCCTTTTGAGGAGGTTTCTAAACGTGAACCTGTACCCATTAGGATAGAAACATTTATGTCAATGGGATATGATGTTGTTATTAAATTACTTGGAATAACAGAAACTCAAAATATTCAAATTTTATCACCTAGTGATGAGGAATTTGAAAAACAACGTAATGAAATTTTTGAAGAATACGCTAATGGTGGTTTAGAAGTTTTACAAGAACACCTCAGAGGTGCTATTGATTATACAGACCAAATTTTATTATTTTTAATATCTGATAAAGACAAGAAAAACGAAGATGACGGAGAATTTGATTTAAGAAAATTCCTAAGTTAGAAATTTGCATTTTAATTACACTTAACCAGTTTTTAAAAACATGAACACTTTATCATTATACTGCCAAAAGTTATCTAATCTCAATGTAAACAACAATAAAAAACGTGGTATTGCTTTACATAAACCAATCTTAATTTTATCAGTTATAGATTTAATTAGCAGAGATATTATTGCAAAAAATGAAATTACAGTTTCAGATGAATTAATTGAAACCTTTGACAAATATTGGCAGATAATAGGATCACATTCTTACACAGGAGGTTTACATTATCCTTTCTTTCATTTACAAAGTGAAGGTTTTTGGCATTTAGAATTTAAACCTGATTTTAATGGACTGCAACCAAAGACAACCAACAAATTTAAAAAAGCTGTAGAATATGCTTATTTAGATAATGAATTATTTGAGTTTTTACAAAATGACATTACCAGAAAAGAATTACTAGATGCACTAATAGGAGCATTTTTTCCTGATCAAGATAACCAAATAGATAGCATTTTACAAATTAATCAAAATTTTGAAGATGAAATTATAATACCTGAGTCTGCTGAAAACATTCCTAAATATAGATTACAAAAAACAATTATTAGAAATGCCTTTTTCAGAAAAGCGGTAGTTTCTGTATATAGTTGTCAATGTGCTTTTTGTGGGTTAATGGTTAATAAAAATTTTAGTCAAAATATAGTAGATGGCGCACATATAAAACCATTTTCCCAATTTTATGACAGTAGAATACATAACGGTATTGCCCTATGTAAAAATCATCATTGGGCATTTGATAGAGGTTGGTTTGGTGTTGATGAACAATACAAAATTATCGTTAGTCAAAACTTAGAAGAAATATCTCCCCATGCTAAACCAATAAAAGATTTTCATGGGGAAAAACTCATATTACCTAAAATAGAGAAATACTTTCCAGATATTGAAGCTTTACAATGGCATCGTCACAATATTTTTCAATCATAAATATTACATTATAAATATTACATTAAAGCCAGGGAATAAATTCCCTGTCTCAAAGCTAAAGTCGGTTAAAACCGACTATTTAATCTTTATATATTCTGTTTTATGAATAAAAATTGATTGTATTTTGAGTTAATTAAATATCAAAATACAGTACGTTTTAACGTACTTTTGCTATTAGCCCGGAAATTAATTTCCGGGCGGGTATGTCACCAAACAAGTAAATATTTTTAACTATAAAACTGCTGGTAAACCTACATCTTGCTGATCAACCAACTTACCATCAAAACCAATAGTATTATCTTCCATTGTTCTAGCATCAGCTAAAGCTTTACGCAGTTGTGCAACCTCCATCTGATCTTTCATTCCCCCCAAAATATAAACTAACAACTTCACCGCTAACTCCTTTCCTGCAACCTGAACCCGCTTTTTATTCGGATCATATAAAACCCCATACCATACAGAATGGGGAAACTCCATTTCACTAAAACCACCTTGACGATCAAACTTTCTTAACTTCTTAAAAATAGTTTCTAAAGACAAACCTTTTTTAAAAACCAAAATTCCCAAAGCTTGCGCTAAAGCAACTTGAGCAACAGGACGAAATAAAATATTACCCTCACCACCACCTTTTTCAAAACTAAACCGTCGCAAAACTGGTGTATCTTCGTGATCTAAAATTTTATAACTGGGAAGACTCGCTAAATAATCAAATAATTCTGTAAAATCTGCAATTCCTTCCTGTAATTCCTCATCATCTGGACGCATGGAAATTAACCCTTTTTCTAAAGGTTGCCAATGGGGGAATTTTTGCCCTAAATATTTAGTAGACATATCCTGTAAAGCTTGCAGCGTAGTCAATACAGTAGAATTTTTTGCTACTGTAGCACTATTCCAATTAATACGCGGTTTGCGGTTTTCTTTGTCTGCTAAAAGTGGATGTGTCACCGCAATTTTTCGGGCTACAATAGCAAAACCATCATCTTCATTTAACTGGGTTAATTGACCTTTTGTTAAAGGTGCAGCCATTAAATTTACATGAACAAAAATAGACCTAACTCGCTGTTTTGCTTCTGTATAAGTTTCTCCAACATTCACCGCGCAAATAAACTCAATGCCGATTTTTTCCTGTGGTAAATTTTGCAAATAATCAGCATCAATTTGAGAACTATCTATTAATTCATCAAGAGTAATATAACTATCATTAGGAGTTTTATCTTTTTTAAATCTTCTCAATTTTCCGGTTTTTAGTAATTCTAATAAACCTTGAACTCCCATTAATCTATGCTGACCATCTAAAGCATAAATACTAACATCTTCTTCCGCTACATTTAACAAACCAACAGTACCATTTTTATCTAAAGGAATAAAATTAGTGGTAGCTTTTTTAGCACGTCCTTCACTATCCCATTCATCCGCTTTTGCATTATCAACCCAAGGTTGATTAATTACAACCAATACCGGGGGAAACTTATGATTTTTCCGCGCTGCTAAATATTGTACTAATGGTGCTTGACGTGACCAGTCTAACGGTCGTTGTTGAACTTCATCAATACTATCAGCATCAATTTCAATATTCTCTGTTTCTGAATTGTACTTATTTTGCAATATTGGTAATGTAGAAGCAAATTTAACTCTATTTGCAAACCATTCTAATGTCACAGAACCTACATAGGCTGCAACATCACCCATTTTAGTTTGTTGTACTAGAATTTGGTCTTTTTTACCAAGTAACTGATCTAGTAATACAGATAACACCTGATGATTTTCAGTTAAGCTTTCTGGATACTGTTGAGAAATATTACGGTTGTTTTCTGGTATGCTGTCCATGAAGTCAATTTTTAAAAACAAAAGTTAAGGTTACTAGCTTATTTTGTCAAAATAGTAGATACTATAATTGTAGTTTTTAAAAACTAAATTAAAAAACAAATGTAACTAATCTTAGTATAAATAATTGCTTTGATTGCATATACTTAAACATACAAAATCAGGCTGCATCTATATATTTACGGGTAAAGAGTCATGACTATCGCACAAACACCAGACAGTAAAACTCCGCAAAATCGCACTGTAGCGGAATTAGTAGACTATATTCAAGTTCTCACCACAGAAATTCAGGAATTATATTGTTTGGATGCGATACCTTGGGTTGTGGGTTATTCCGGGGGAAAAGACAGTACAGCAACTTTACAACTCATTTGGAATGCTATTTCTGGACTTCCACCAGAAAAAAGAACTAAAACTATTCATGTTATTACCACAGATACGGGTGTAGAAAATCCTTATGTTTCTGCTTGGGTACGTAATTCATTAAAACAAATGGAAATTGCTGCCCAAGAACAAAAAATGCCAATGACACCACATTTATTACAACCAGAAACCAAACAAACCTACTGGGCGGGTTTAATTGGTAAAGGATATCCCGCACCTCGTCATACATTTCGCTGGTGTACTGGAAGATTAAAAATTGATCCTTCTAACCGTTTTATTCGTGATGTGGTTAGAGGTAGTGGTGAAACAATTGTTGTATTAGGAACTCGCAAAACTGAAAGTACAAATCGTGCTTTAATTATGACAAAGAGAGAAGAAGGAAGAGTCAGAGATAGGCTTTCTCCTCATCCTAGTCTCATTAATTCTTTGTTATATACACCTATAGAAGATTGGCGTAATGATGAAGTTTGGCTATATTTAATGCAGTGGGAAAATCCTTGGGGATATAGCAATAAAGATTTATTTAATATGTATAGAGAATCAACAGCAGATAATGAATGTCCTTTAGTTATTGATACATCTACTCCTAGTTGTGGAAATTCTCGTTTTGGTTGCTGGGTTTGTACCTTGGTTAGCAGTGACAAATCTTTAAACGCGATGATTCAAAATGATGAAGAAAAAGAATGGATGCAACCAATAGTTGATTTCCGTAGAGAATTAGATATTGAAAACGATAGAGAAAAAAGAGATTTTCGACGGATATGGGGAGAAGTGCAATTATTTGAACGGAACAGAAACGGTGAAACATCAATTGAACCCATACCCGGACCCTATACAAAATATTGGCGAGAATATTGGTTAAGAAAATTATTAACCGCCCAAACTGAAATGAGAAAGAACGCCCCGGAAAATATGCGGGATATCACCTTAATATCTATGGAAGAACTCAGCGAAATTCGCCGTATCTGGTTAGAAGAAAAACACGAATTTGATGATAGTTTACCCCGAATCTATCAAGAAGTGACAGGAGAAAAATTTACAGATCCCCGTCCTGGTGCTGATTATAGCCTACTAGGTAGCGATGAATGGGAAGTATTAGAAGAAATTTGTGAAGGTGACGCAATGCAATTAGAATTGATGGCGAAATTATTAGATACAGAAAGACAATTTAAGAAAAAAACGCGCCGAGTAGGAATTTTTGATAGTTTAGAAAAATGCTTTGAAACCAGTTCCCGTTCCCAGCAAGATGCTATTGATTATGCCCATTTAAAGCGTGATTTAAGAGAAGCTGCACTTAAAGGAGATGTGTCAACAATTCGCGCAGCATTTAAACAGTTAAATATTGGAGAAACAGCAGAAATAGAGGAGAAAGAAGAACCGAATAAACCCAAAAATTTTGCGAGTATGAAATTTAAGAAAGATAAATCATGAAAATAATGTAATCAAGTTAAATCCAAAATCTAAAATCTAAAATCTAAAATCTAAAATCAAATGACTCGTTTTATCCATGATCAATTTGCTAAACAATATCTCACAGAACTATTTACACCTTATGGTAAAGTAGAGACAAGTAAAGATATTACCTCAGAAGTCAGACAAATTGATATATTATTTACACCATCATCACCATCCCCAGAAAATATAGAAACCTTGGGAATATTAGGGAGAATGGGAACTTATGCAAACTCAGTAGTAATTGAACCATTCCGTAATGCGGTAAGTGAAAGTGAAATTCGTAGTTGTATGGGTAAATTATTTGATATCCATGCAGAAATAGAAAGACAAGGAAAAAGGAATAATACAAAAACAAACAACCAGGAATTACCTTTTTTATGGATATTAACACCCACTGCATCAGAAGAACTCTTATCAGGTTGTAATGCAACTCAAGATTTAGAAAACTGGGGACCAGGGGTTTATTTTACCGGAAAAGTATTCAAAACTGGAATTATTGTCATTCATCAATTACCCAGTACACCAGAAACTTTGTTTTTAAGGATATTAGGGAGGGGAAAAGTCCAAAGACAAGCAGTGGAAGAGTTAGAAGCACTAGCTAATAACAATCCATTCTTAGAAAATGTTATAAAATTAGTAAATGACCTAATTGCTATTTTATCAGCCCGCCAACAAAAAGAGAAAGATATTGATCAAGATGATCAGGAGTTGATTATGAAATTATCAGAAATGTATGAACAACTATTAGCAGAACTGAAAGAACAAAAACGACAAGAAGGTCGTCAAGAAGGTATTGAAGAAGGTCGTCGAGAAGGTTTAGAACAGGGTTTAGAACAGGGTTTAGAACAAGGTCGAGAACAAGGTCGAGAACAGGGTTTAGAACAAGGTTTAGAACAAGGTTTAGAACAAGGTTTAGAACAAGGTCGAGAACAAGGTGAAAAAAGAGAAAGACGTGCAATGGTAGAAAGTATTTTACAAGTACGTTTTGGAGAAGTTGATGCTGAATTAGCTAAAATTGTGGATCAAGTAGTTAATATATCCAGAGAAGAGTTTACGCCTTTACTGTTACAGTTGTCTCGGGAGGAGTTATTAGCTAGGTTTAGAAATTAGCACTCATGTCAACTTAAAGTAAAACCGATAACCCGACTGGGAATGAATTCCCAGTCTAATAGCAAAAGTCATCTAAAGATGACTAAAAATACCTGTAAATTTATCTTTCTTCCTTTGCGCCTTTGCTCCTTCGCGCCTACCCTGCGGGATCTCCTGACGGAGATTGCGCGAAACCTAAATCAAGATGTGCCTCATTTACCTTTAATCAAAAAAAGTAAACATAAAAATGATCTTCCTAGAACTCGTCCTGCAAAATTTCGGTCCCTATGCTGGTAGACAAGTCATCAACCTTGACCCCAGAATTGATCAAGAAAATATTCGCCCCATCATCCTATTAGGTGGTATGAATGGAGGGGGAAAAACCACGTTAATGGATGCTATTCGCCTCGCATTATATGGATCACGCGCTCAATGTTCCACCAGAGGAAATTTGAGTTATAATGATTTTTTAACTCAATGTGTTAATAGTCAAGCTGACCCCATTAATAAAACCCGAATTGAATTAGTTTTTGAACACATTGAAGACGATAAACCTGTTAAATATCGGATAGTCAGAACTTGGGAAAAAAATCCCAAAGATGGTAAAGACTCATTAGGAATTTTAGGTGATGATGAAACCTGGCCGCAATCATTAGCTAATATTTGGGATGAATATATAGAAAATATTTTACCTTTAGGTATTTCTAATTTATTTTTATTTGATGGTGAACAAGTTAAAGAACTTGCAGAACAAGAAACACCACCTGCTGTAGTTGTAGATGCTATTAATGGACTTTTAGGGTTAGAATTAGCTGATAAATTAGCAGTAGATTTAGAAATATTAGTCAATCGTAAGAAAAAGGAAACTGCTGATAAACAAGATTTAGCTAAATTAGAAGAATTAGAAAATCGTTTAGCAGAACAATTACAAGAGCAACAAAATAAAGACAAAGAATTAAAAAAATTAGAAACTGAATTAAAAGATTTAAAAATTCAATATGATGAAGCATTAAATAAATATATCGTTGAAGGTGGAAAACTCGCTGCTGAACGGAGTCAACTAGACACCCAAAAAGAAACGCAAATTAAAAATACCGAAAATGTCCGTCAAGAGTTATGTGAATTAGCGGCAGATGTGCTACCATTAGCGTTAATTCCTAATTTATTATCCCAAATTCAAACCCAAGGGGAAAAGGAATTAAAATTTCAACAAATGCAATTAGCTAAAGATGTTTTAATTGCTAGAGATCAACGTTTGTTAAACTTGCTAAATCAGTTAAATCTAGAATTAGAGAAAATTAATAGTATTCAAAATTTCTTAGTTGAAGATATTGATAAATTATATGCTGTTAATTCATCTACAAAAACGACTTGGTTAAATGCGGATGAAGAAAGTTTAACTTTGTTAGATAATGTGGTTTATCGTTTACAAATTGCTGAAAAGACAGCTAATACTAAATTATTAGAATTGCAAAATTACGAAGAACAAATATTAACTATAGACAGACAAATTCAAACAGCAGCAGCACCGGAAGCGTATACAGAATTACAACAAGCTAGAGAAAAAGCAGAAACAGAATGGAATAAAGCTAATACTAATGTAGAGTTTTTAAAACGTCATTTGTTAGAATTACAAGCAACAATTGAGCAAACCAGGAAAGAACTGAATAATTATACTAGCGATAGCTTGAAATATCAAAGTACAGAACATTTAATTAATGCAGCAACTAAAGTACAAGCTACCTTAAAGATATTTAGAGAAAAATTAACATTAAGGAAATTGAATAAATTAGAAGAAGAAGTAAAAAACTGTTTTTTGTATTTATTACATAAATCAGACTTAGTTCATAGAATCGCCATTGATGCCCAAACATTTAGCATAGCATTATATGATTTAAAAGGAAAACCAGTACCGAAAAATCGCCTCTCAGCAGGAGAAAAACAACTATTAGCGATCGCCTTCCTTTGGGGTTTAGCAAAAGTATCAGGAAAACGTTTACCCGTTGCTATAGACACACCATTAGGAAGACTCGACTCATCCCACAGAAACAACCTAGTAGAAAGATACTTTCCCGCAGCAAGTCATCAAGTAATCTTACTTTCCACCGACACCGAAATAGCCAAAAAAGAAGTCGAACTACTAAGAGAAAACGAAGCGATCGCCCGTGAATACCTCTTACAATATAACTCCGGCAAAAGAGAAACCACAATAAAAGACGGTTATTTTTGGTAAATAGTTTGGTAAAATCATCAATATCATCCTCGAAAAATCATCATGATCTCACTACCAGCCTTAGAGAAAATACCTAAAAACTTACCCATAGAAGGTGCTATCACCATAGAAATACAAGAAGGAACACCAATATTTCGTGCCTCCATCAGCGTACAAAATCATATTGAAAACTTACTAACAAAGCAACAAAATACAGAACTCACACCAGAAGAAGAACAAGAACTAGATAGTTACGAAGAAATAGATGATTATTTAAGTCTTTTAAATCGTTTAGTGCGTAACATTGCTCAAAACAAAAATACTATAAATATGTAACAAATATCTAAAAATAGTGAATAAAAAAATTAGTGATGCAATTCAGCAAAAAGTACGTCAAAGAGCATTAGAACTATGTGAATATTGCCACGCATCAGAAAAATGGCAGTATGTATTATTCACAGTAGATCATGTAATTCCCTTGAGTAAAAATGGTCAAGATACAATAGATAACTTAGCCTTAGCCTGTTTTCATTGTAACCGCAAAAAATCCAATAATACAACAGCAATAGACCCAGAAACTGGTAACGAAGTTGAATTATTCAATCCTAGAAAAAACAAATGGAGTGAACATTTTATTTGGTCGAAAGATGGACTAAAAATAATTAATAGGGATAACACCCACAGGAAAAGCAACAATAGCAAAACTAGACCTAAACAGAGACAGAATCATCAATATTCGTGCTGCCGATAAAACAATTAACCGCCATCCACCCCCAGAAGATCCCATTTCTTCATAAAAATTTAGCCAGCCAAATTTTACCCTCTTTCTTCCTTCTTACCTTCGTGTCCTTTGCGCCCTTCGTGGTTTATTAATAAAAAAAATATGGAATCACCAATAGAACGTATTAGACTATCCCAAACAGCCAAAGATCAACTACTAAAACTCAAACGTAACACAAAAATAGAACAATGGAACATCCTATGTAGATGGGCGTTTTGTCGTTCCCTAGCAGAAACCGCCACCCCATCACCCGTACCCATACCCCAAGATAGCAACGTAGAACTAACCTGGAAAGTATTTGGGGGAGAAATGGCCGATATATTGCTATTAGCATTAAAACAACGTTGTCACAACGACGGTTTAGACACCGACAAAGAAACCCTCATCACCCAATTTCGTTTACACTTACATCGGGGTATAGGATACTTAGCAGGAGATCCAAATATTAAGAGAATTGAAGATTTAATAGAAATGGCAACAAAGAAAGTAAAATCCTCCTGAGTTACCCCAAGACAGAAGTTAATTAATTTTAACTTCTAAAGTATTATCTTTTCCCTTTATTCTGTCACCTGTCACCTGTCACCTAAAAAATAATGAAAGAAATTCAAGCACTAAAACAGGCAATTCAAAGCCGAAAAATGTCAGGTTTGCTATTATTAGGCTTTGCTTCTGGTTTACCATTATTCCTAACAACTCGCACCTTGCAACTATGGATGAAAGATGCCGAAGTTGACGTTGCTAAGATCACATTATTTGGATTAGTTAGTTTACCATACTCCTTAAAATTTATCTGGTCGCCTCTAATTGATAGATTTTCTCCCCCATTTTTAGGAGGAAGAAGAGGTTGGTTATTTTTAACGCAAATTGGGTTAGTCATAGCTATCTTAGCAATGGCATTACAACAACCAACCCAGAATACCCAAATATTAATGACATTAGCAATTACATCATTTATAATTGCTTTTTTAAGTGCCACTCAAGATATTGCTGGTGACGCTTATCGCACAGAAATTTTAAACCCCTTAGAATTTGAAACCGGCGCATCATTGTGGGTTTTAGGTTATCGTATAGCCCTATTTATAGCCTTTTCCCTAGCCGCATGGTTAGCCGGATTTCTGTCATGGAACATAGTTTATTTACTCATGGCAGGATTTATGGGCATAGGTTTAATTACCACATTTTTTGTAGCATCAGAACCGCAAATAGAAAATAGTGAACTATCTAGAAATAACACCTCTTTAAAAATCAAAGATATTATATTTCTCTTAGTAATTATTACTATTATTACGAGCTTGGTCGGTGGTGTAATATCAGAAACTATCCCATTAAAAGTCTTCTATTGGATATTAGGCGGACTACTCATAACTTGGATTAGTGCATCAATTATATTGCCTAAACCTCCACTAAATGAACAACAAGAAAATATCACACCCCACACATTACAAGAAGCAGTAATTTTACCATTACAAATCTTCTTAGAAAAATTCGGCATCACCAAAGCACTGATAATTCTGATATTTATCATTCTCTATAAACTTGGTGACTCCTTAGTGGGAATTACAGCTAACTTATTCGCTAAAGAGATTAAATTTGATAACCAAGAACTGGCAACAGTTTATATTATTGGTTTAGTTGCCACTACCGTAGGAGTCATCTTAGGCGGGATAATAATGTCCAGAATCGGCATCAATCGCGCCCTTTGGATATTCGGTGTACTGCAATTACTCAGCAACTTAGGTTATTATGCACTAGCTATCACCGGCAAAGACTATTCTATGTTAGCGATCGCCATCATGATAGAAAACACCACCGCCGGATTAGTTACAGTGGCCACCGTAGCCTATTTAATGAGTCTATGTAGCCACAACTTCACCACCACACAATTTGCTCTCTTTTCTAGCCTCATGGCACTAAGTCGAGACGTACTTTCAGCACCCGCAGGAGATTGGGCAAAAGCCACCGGCTGGCCTTCATTCTTCCTCCTATCAATGGTAGCTGCCCTCCCTGGATTGCTACTACTCCCCCTAGTTGCCCCCTGGAACTCACAAGCAGTACCATTAAGCAGACCAGGACTTGAAGAAGAAGAGGATTTATGGGAAACCAAGTAGTAATTCTTGTCGGTACATTTGTCCTCGTTATTACAGGTTTATTACTGGGCTACGTACTCTCACAATTAGTTTTAGGATATCTGGCCTTTAGCCTCCTCACCCTCCTGGGAACAATCAGCCTAGTCTTAATTTTTGGTACACTGTACTACGTTTTATTCTGGCAACTAAAAAGAGAACAGTTACAACCCTCCACTCCCAGCCTACCTAATCAAGTAGACGAAGAAATCACAGGTAACTACCTCAAAAACCGACTCATTGCCAGATTATCCGGTGACGTAGCCGCAGCCGAAAGATTAATTGAGCAAGCCAAACAAAATTATCCCGGAATGCCAGAAAATTGGTATTGTGAACGAGTTCTGGATGATTTGGATCGGGATGAACGTTAACCTTTAGTTTTTCCTGCCTCTAAACTCGCTAAAATAAATTAAGAAAAATTTACATTAACTGGTTTTGCCACCAGTTACCCCATTATTTACAATCCCGAATATGGCTTTTTTTCGTCAATACATCGCCCCCCTACTCGTAGTTCTAGTATTTTTGATTGCCCTAGTCGCAGTCAGCGCCCGGATTTTTCTACCCTCCGACATGGCCGCACCCGCACCCATTGGAGTGATAGTTAGTAATTTGTAAAGAAGGGAACAGGTGACAGGTGACAGGTGACAGGTGACAGTGAAGAAAACTTGAGATTTTAGATTTTAGATTAGATTGGAGATGCTCAAAACAATCCAAAATCCAAAATCCAAAATCCAAAATTGAATCGCCCCATGCCCAATTTTGACTTTCCCGTGGACGGCTATTCTATTCGCCGAGGTTCTACCGTAGATAAAGCACTCTTGGTTAAGTTTATCCAGCGCACTTACCAAGAACTCTTTTCTAATCAAGATTTTTCTCATCTCGCCCGTACAGTGGAACAATATTTCTCTACTGATACACCTTTATGGTGGGTATATGAAACTCAGGGAACAGGTAACAGGGAACAGGGAACAGGGAATAGTGAAGAAATTACCCAGTCACCAGTCCCCAGTCCCCAGTCACCAATCCCCACAGCCTGTCTTTGGGCTGGTAACGCCATAGATCAAGTTACAGGCGATCGCCATGCTCACATATTCTTACTTTATGTTGTCCCTTCCCATCGTCGTCGGGGGATAGCTAAGGCATTAATGCAGCATATAGAAAACTGGGCAAAACAAAGGGGCGATCGCCAAATCGGACTCCAAGTATTTACCTCCAACACCCCCGCCCTCAACCTTTATCAAAATCTTGGTTATCAAACCCAATCCCTCTGGATGATAAAATTCATTAGGTAATGGGTAATTGGTAATTGGTAAAAATGTTTCCTCCTGCCTCCTGCCCCCTGCCTCCTGCCTCCTATATAATTACTTTTTAAAAAAAATATTATGTACGACGAAGACGATATAAACCTACTTGATAACGAAGCTGATTTAGAAAGCCCCCTCGACAAAATAGAACCCATTACCCCTGAATCAGAAATAGTCAAACCTGATCCAGAGGCAATGCTGGCACTCCTGGAAGATCCTCAATCCCAGCAACGAATGTTAGCCGCCCGTGCATTTTGTGATATTCAGGATGAACGAGCCATACCCCATCTGATCCGCTTGTTAACTGATTCTTGTCCTTTAGTCAGAGTTAGTTCCGCTTATGCTTTGGGGCGCAATCCCAGTCCTGAAGCCGTTGAACCCTTAATTAATCAACTTAACCGCGATTTTAATGGCTATGTCAGAAAAGGTGTAGTTTGGGCTTTAGGCAACTGCCGCGATCGCCGTTCCTTAAACCCCCTCATAGATGCCCTCAGAACCGACATTTCCGCAGTCCGTCTCTGGTCTGCCAGCGCCCTCGCTCAAATGGCAACCCTTGGTTATGAAGTAGTTATTGGCGCAATACCTCCCTTAATTGAAGCCCTTGTTCAAGACCCCATACCCGCAGTCCGTAGTAATTCCGCTTGGGCAATCGGTCAACTGTGTAAAGAATTACCTTCTAATGTGGTCTACGCCACAGCTATAGACGCATTAATTCAAGCCTTTGCTGAAGACAAGGATCTGGGTGTCAGAGAAGATGCTAAAGCCTCACTTCTAGGAGTCGGTGATCCCCGTGGTTTGCAATTAATCGAAACCCTAGAACAAGAAGGATGGTTCTAGGTAATTGATAATTGATAATTGATAATTGATAATTGACAATTGACAATTTTAGATTGGAGTTCAGAAAAACAATCCAAAATCTAAAATCCAAAATCCAAAATCGGCAACTCCCAATCAATCTCAGGTTTACCCCAACCCCTTAAAGCTGAATTAATAGCTGAAAAAGGTTTACTACCAAAAAAGCCATTACGTGCGGAAAGGGGTGAAGGATGGGCAGATTTAATGACTAAATGTCGGCTGGTATCAATTAATTTCAGCTTCTTTTGTGCATAGCCACCCCACAACACAAAAACCACTGGATCGGATTTTTCATTAACCTTTTCAATCACCGCATCAGTGAAAATTTCCCACCCTTGATTTTTATGGGAATTTGGTGTGTGCGCCCTCACTGTTAACACTGCATTTAACATCAAAATACCTTGTTTAGCCCAATTCACCAAATAACCATGATTGGGAATATCACAACCCACATCTGCTTTTAATTCTTTGAAAATATTTACCAGTGATGGTGGTGGTTTAATCCCCGGTTTCACAGAAAAACATAAACCATGAGCTTGGGTTTCATCATGGTAAGGATCTTGTCCCAATAACAAAACATTTACCTCTTCATAAGACGTTAATTCAAAAGCTGAAAAAACATCTTCTTCCCTGGGATAAATATTATAAGATTGTCTTTCTTCAATTAAAAACTCTTGCAGTTTATTAAAATAAGGTTTCTCTAATTCTTCCGCTAAAATTGATTTCCAAGAATTAGGCAATTTCACATTTTTCTCTATCAATTATCTTCACCTCACCTCATAATTCGTAATTAGAACAACTCTTCCCAGTCACCAATCACCAATCACCTATTCTTCAGGACGTTCTATATCATCTTCCCCTAAATATTCACCATTTTGAATTTCTAGAATTACTAAAGGAATAGAACCAGGATTTTCTACCTTATGCAAAGTTGCAGCAGGTACATAAGTTGACTGGTTACTATTTAACAATATTTCCTTATCACCACAAGTTACCTTGGCCACACCAGAAACTACAACCCAATGTTCATGACGATGATAATGGATTTGTGGTTTAATACCGTGTCTAGGTTTAATTTCCACCCGACTAATTCGATAATTTTCCCCCTCTTCTATGACTTCCACATGACCCCAGTAACGTTCCCCTGAATGAGAAGAACATTTTTCAATATTGGACTTTATCTCATTCTCATGCTGACTCATAACTGATTTACCACCTGGTTTAATTGTTATATCTGACAAAAGTTGTTATCTTTTTGTACCACATTCTGATTGATCGCTTTGTTTCTTTATCTGCGCCTTTATGTGAGATATGGGAATGTAGTTCATTTACCTAAAAATCACCATTAAATTTATATTACATATCGATATTTTCTAGATAGATAAAGTTTTATTATAGAACACAAATTGTTAAAATTATAGTGATGACAAGTAGACAAGTAATGGATTTATAATGGCGATCGCACAATTTGCAGCAGGATTTACCCCTTGTGTAGTTGATAATTTTAAATAACTATTGACTAAAGTTTTTAACCAAGCAGGATCTATCCATTTCTTTAAAACCATCGCTTGTACTGGCGTTAATTTCTCTACATTTGGCAAAAACAAAACCTGTTGTTTACCTACATCTTCTAGATTGTTAATATTAGCTAGAGGAATTACACAATATTTTACACCTACAGCCTGTAAGCGTTTATTAATCCCTGTCCATTCTTCGACATTTTCCTCGCTTTGAATTATGTTGAATACCCCTGTTTGTGTGGAAGCATTTACAGGTAAAATACCCCCAATGCTAAACATTAAAAAATTCAACTTTAAACAAAATAATCCCCTGATGGGAAATGGAAATTTAAGATTTTTATGGCTTTTATTCATTGCTAATAATTGGTGATGTAATACTGACAACTAACCACTAATAACTGATAACTGATAACTGATAACTGATAACTGTCTACTGACAACAAGTATTAATTAAATCCTCAACTCCCGCAACTGGGAATATGCTGATATTCAACTGATGCGATACTTCTTCTACTGTCATATCATCTAAAAATATTAACTCACCATGTTTGAGCATGACACTGGGTAATAAAATACCATCTCCTAAATCTTGTCCTTTTAAGTGGTACAGTAAATCATGTCCGGTTAATAATCCGGTAACACTGATATTTTGCCCCCAATAATCACTATATAAAGCACGCATTTTTACATCCAAACCTTCTACATTATTTAACTGTTTAACCAGTGGTTTAAATGCCGTTTCTACTGCGTTACCTACCACCCAAGTTAATTTTTTTTCAGGAAAGATTTTTGCTGGTAATAATTCGTTAGCTGCATGGGTAAATTGTTTAATAAATAAGCGAATAGAACCCACACCATTATCTAGTTGTGGATATTCTTCATATTCCGCTTCACTTGGTAATTCTTCACCAGCAATTAAAAACCATTCATCCGCTAACCAAGCTACATTAGAACCATATTTTTGTTTAAATTCTTGGCACAGTAATTTCACTTGAGATATCACTTCTTTGGCTTTTTCTCTTGTTACAGGTACTAGTTCATCTTCTTGAGGACGAAATCGGGTTAAACCAACGGGAACAACTGCTACTGATGCTACTGCTGGTATTTCTCCTGTATGAAATGATGTCAAATCTCTTAATGTTTTTTCTAGATGTTCACCATCATTGATTCCTGGACAAACTACTACTTGAGCATGAATTTGTAAACGTCTTTCTTGAAACCATTTGAGTTGTTGTAAAATCTGTCCTGCACGGGGATTTTTTAATAGTCTAGTTCTCACTTCTGGTTCTGTCGCATGAACAGAAACATATAAGGGAGATAATCGCATTTGTTCAATTCGTTGCCATTCTTTTTCTGGTAAATTCGTTAAGGTTAAATAAGAACCATACAAGAAACTCAACCGATAATCATCATCTTTTAAATACAAACTGGAACGTTTACCAGGTGGTTGTTGATCAATAAAGCAAAATGGACAACGGTTATTACATTGAATTAAATTATCAAATAATGCCGTTGCAAATTCTAATCCTAAATCATCATCATAATCTTTTTCAATTTCAATTTGATGAGTTTTACCGCGAGCATCTAATACTTCTAGTTCTAAAAATTCATCTGCACACAAAAATTGATAATCAATTAAATCACGGGGTTTTATCCCATTAATAGCCACAATCGCATCACCAGCTTCAAAGCCAATTTCAGCAGCGATGGATTCGGGTAGCACCTTGGTAATTTTTGCAGGTTGAATGGTAGACATAATATTAGGGAATAGGGAATAGTGAATAGAAGGCAAAAGGCAAAAGGCAAAAGGCAAAAGGCAAAAGGCAAAAGTTAATATTCTCTCCCTGACTCCTGACTCCTGACTTCTTAAAAATTATCCTTGCCAACCGTTGGCGATCGCTAATAAAATAGCACAACCAAAGGCTAATCTATACCAAACAAACACAAATGTATTTTTTGTCTGTAAGTACCTAATCAAAAATGCAATTGATAAATAAGAAAAAATAAAGGTGGAAACAATTCCTATAACTAATAATAAAACTATATTATCTGGTAATTGCCCTTCCTGAAACAACTTAAAAATTTTCAAACTTTTATATAAGGTAGCTATCGTCAAAGTAGGAAACCCTAACAAAAATGAAAACTTCGCTGCTGTATCACGTTCTAATCCTAAAAATAAGGATGTAGTTAAGGTTGAACCAGAACGAGAAACCCCAGGGATTAAAGCTAGAGTTTGTCCTAATCCTACCAAAATACCATCCCGAATTTGTAAGGAATCAAAACCACGCTTGCGAGTGCCAATTTTTTCTGCTAACCCCAATAAAATCGCCATGATGACTGACATTATAGCAATGATTAATGCACTTTCAGGTAAAATATCTTTTAACAGAAAACCAAAAATTAATGCCGGCATTGTTCCTACAGCAATACCCACCAATATTTTCCATTCTTCTCGTTGCCAATCTTGATCTTGAAATGCGGCAATTGCACCTGTAACAATACTAGAAATTTGTGACCAAAAATATAATAATATCGCTATCACACTACCAAATTGAATCGCATCCACAAAATCTTTAGCACCTAGTTCTTTCCAAGCAAATACTTTGGTGACTATTAACAAATGTGCTGTACTACTAATCGGTAAAAACTCTGTAATACCTTGCACAATACCTAAAATAAAAGCTTGCAACCATTCCGGGGTAACTTGTTTTGTATTTTCTGCTACGGCCAGCAAATGGGATGATAGTTGGGATGATAGTAAATATATACTACTTGCTTCTAAAATTGTTGTCATTAACCAGACTCCCAAAATGGATGCGTAATTTTAACAAATTATCCAACCTGATCCGCTATTGTCATCAGTTTTTCCGGGCAAGATTTTTTGGTGACTGGTGACTAGTGACTGGTGACTGGTGACTGGTGACTGGGAAGAAAATTTTAGATTTTAGATTTTAGATTTTAGATTGGAATTGACAAAAATAATCCAAAATCCAAAATCCAAAATCCAAAATTGTATCGCCAATTACCAATTACCAATTACCCATGCCCTGGAATTTATTGTATAATTAAAATGCCCCTGGGGGGGATTTTAGAGTGTGATATTGTAGAAAAGTAAAGTTTAGTAACAAATATTAAAAACCTTGATTAATAATACGTTGTCATCCTACACTACTGCGACTTCCTCGATTGAGACAGATTTGTATACCGCTGACACCAAGCCCAGAGGTATCCAAGAATTAGAGTCTACTCTTTCCTTGTCGCCTTCTCTACCAACGGCGATCGCAATTAACCAAATTTGGTTAGTATTTGCAGCGGCGGTGTTTTTGGTATCTGTACCAGTATTTATAGAAGCGCCCTTAGTGCGATCGCTACCCAGTCTCAGTTTAGTCATCACAGGATTTTGGATTTGGCTGAGTTTAAAATTAATGTCCCGACAGCAAACCTATCTGTGGGGCGATTTACTCTTAGGATTTAGCCTCAGTTGGTTAACAGGAGCGATTTACTGGGGTTGGTTACGTTGGGAACCCCTGTGGCACTTACCCATAGAATCAATCGGCCTACCCTTTGCTATTTGGTGTTTGCGGAAAAACTGGGGTAAAGTCGGTAACTGGTTTTATCTTGGTTCTCTATTTGGAACTGTATTAACAGATATATATTTCTACTTAGTAGACTTAATGCCTTTTTGGCGGCAAATTATGAGAACAGATGCCACGGGAGCGTCACAAATCTTAAAAAATGCCTTAGCACAAGTACAAACACCTTGGGGAGAAGGCTGGGCAATTATGTTAGCCTTAGCATTGTTAACAGTGGGGCTGGTATCTTTGGGTAATAAGCAACGGCATTGGTACGCCTTTGGTGGAGCAGTTTTGAGTACAATTTTAGTAGACAGTCTGTTTTTACTAGCTGCGATTCTGGCCTGAAATTCTTAACCACCTAAGAGCAAAAATTAGTAACAAGTTGGTAATAAGTTTGTAACAAATTTTTACAAAGTCAAATCCCAGAAAAAACACTAATGTGGTAATAGCGAGTAATACCCAAATTTTCAACTTCAATTACAGCTAAGTTGGGTAGTTCACTAAGCTGTATATTAGTTTTTGATGACTGCTGTGTGTTAATTCAGCTATCAGCTATTAACCAGAGCATGAAGTCAGAGGCAATCGGTAATCCATCAGCCTGAACTTCAGCAGGATGAAATAATTACCTCATAACTCGCACTTATGCCCCTAGTTAACAGCTTGTAGTTGAAAGCTTTTATTTCTGTTGGATGGAAAGAGGTAGAAAAATCGTGAAAGGATTAGTACGTTTATTAACAGTTTTTAGTTTGTTGCTAGGTGCTTGGGGATGGTTAGGAACTAATCAAACAGCCCAAGCTGCTGGTTTTCAAAGCTTTAGTTGGCCACAAGTTCCTGTGATGGCAATTGCTCGTCAAAACAAGGCAGATCAGAAGTTAGCAACAGAATTTGGTAAAAAAATAGATTTGAATAATACCAATATTGCTGCTTTTCAACAGTATCCAGGGCTTTATCCCACCTTGGCTAAAAAAATCATCAAGAATGCGCCTTACAAGAGTGTAGAGGATGTATTGAATCTGGCAGGATTGAGCGATCGACAAAAACAGACCCTACAAGCTAACTTAGGCAACTTTACCGTGACAGAATACGAGCCTGAGTTTAACGAAGGTGATGATCGTATTAACAACGGTATCTACAGATAAACCTGATTGGTGATTGGTGATTGGTGATTGGTGATTGGTGATTGGTAAAAAGTTCATTACCCA
Source organism: Sphaerospermopsis torques-reginae ITEP-024 (assembly GCF_019598945.1). NCBI lineage: Bacteria > Bacillati > Cyanobacteriota > Cyanophyceae > Nostocales > Aphanizomenonaceae > Sphaerospermopsis > Sphaerospermopsis torques-reginae. The sequence continues at coordinate 3,077,768 of NZ_CP080598.1, forward strand.
TTACCCATTACCCATTACCTATTACCCATTACCCATTACCCATTACCCACCTTCCCTAACCTTGTCTCAAATAGATATACCTAACCAATTTGATGTATTAGTAGTCGGCGCTGGTGCTGCTGGACTATATACAGCACTTTGTCTACCAGAATCCTTAAAAGTAGGCTTAATTACTAAAGAAACTGTTACCTTATCCGCCAGTGATTGGGCGCAAGGTGGTATTGCTGCTGCCGTATCCCCAGAAGATTCACCAAAACTGCATATTCAAGACACCTTAAAAGCTGGTGCAGGTTTGTGTGATATCGAAGCCGTAGAATTTTTAGCCCAAAAAGCTCCTAGTTGTATTCAATCCTTAGTTAACTTGGGTGTAGCTTTTGATCGTCATGGAAACACCCTAGCTTTAACCTTAGAAGCTGCCCACTCCCGTCATCGGGTTCTCCACGCCGCCGACACCACAGGTAGGGAAGTAACAACTACCCTCACGGACCAAGTATTGCGTCGTCCAAATATCCAAGTGATTCAGCAAGCTTTGGCTTTGTCCTTGTGGATAGAACCAGAAACAGGTCACTGTCAAGGAATCAGCTTATTTTATCAAGGTCAAGTTACATGGATCAAAGCTGGTGCTGTAGTTTTAGCCACCGGAGGCGGTGGTCAAGTATTTGCCCAAACTACTAACCCTGCGGTGAGTACAGGTGATGGAGTGGCCATAGCATGGCGGGCGGGTGCTATTGTTCGTGATCCAGAATTTGTCCAATTTCATCCTACAGCCTTAACAAAACCAGGACGTTTTCTCATTAGTGAAGCGGTACGGGGTGAAGGAGCGCACCTTGTGGATAACGAAGGACGACGTTTTGCTTTTGACTATGATCCAGCAGGTGAACTTGCTCCGCGAGATGTGGTAAGTAGAGCTATTTTTAGTCATCTCCAACGTACCGCAGAGGATCTTGCTACTGCCCATGTTTGGTTAGATATGCGCCCTATTCCTGCTGATAAAATTCGGCAACGGTTTCCTAATATTATTAAAGTTTGTCAGCGTTGGGGTATTGATGTTTTTCATCAACCGATTCCTGTAGCTCCTGCTGCTCATTATTGGATGGGTGGTATTGTCGCCGATTTACAAAATCGTACTAATATTCCCGGTTTATATGCTGTGGGAGAAACTGCTAGTACGGGAGTTCATGGTGCTAATCGTCTAGCTAGTAATTCTCTGTTGGAATGTATTGTATTTGGAGCGCAGATGGCTGATTTAAAGCTAGAAGTACCGCCAGCAGAGGTTACAGCCCAGGTTAAAGATTTGGACCCTAGTCCGTTGTTTTGTAATTTATCTGTCAGTGCGTGGGAAAATCAAAAAGCACAGTTAGAAAGTATTAGGGAAAAATTGCCGCGTTTAGTCTGGCAAAATGCTGGTATTTGTCGAGAACAATCAAGTTTAGAAAATGCGATCGCTACCATTGAATCTTGGGAGCAGGATTTTACGAGTTTGCCTTTAAGTCAATTCTTGGAAAGTTTACATCCTACAGCAACAGCCAGTTTTAACCTACCAAATATTGACCAACAATTGCGGCTTTGGGCAGAAACTCGTAATTTATTAGATGTAGCTTATTTAATTCTTAAAAGTGCCGCTTTTAGAACCGAAAGCCGGGGCGGACACTACCGCTTAGATTATCCCCAACCAGACTCTGATTGGCAAGTACACACGATGATCCAAAATCATCACTGGTGGAAATCTCAATCCATATTACCAGCTTATCCAAAATCTAATTAGGGTTTGCTGAATAAATCTGAAAACTTTACAGGTAAAGGGTTTTAGCTATTTTGACTTTCAAAAAGTGCAAGCTTTTCTGAGGTGGCAACTGAAAAACCTTGCACTTAATTCCTACTTAAAGAAAAAATCGTTCCTATCCAACTCTTGAAACTGTCACCTGTCACCTGTCACCTGTCACCTGTCACCTGTCACTGGTCTCTCACAGATAACTTTTTCAGCAAACCCTAACTAAGCTTAACGCTAGAGTTAGGGAAAAATTTCAGACGAATTATTGCGCTAGTTTACCGAAAATACTTAAAGTTTTGCGGTCCTGTATAACCAGTAATTTTGGCTAGTTCGTTTAAATTCTGCACACCACCATAGATTTGACCATTAATCACCCAAGAAGGGAAACCTTGAATTTTGGCAGCTTGACACAATGCTGGCTTACCTTTAGGACTGTCTGCTGCACACTCTACAGCTATATTATCGTTGATAATTTTATAAGCTTCTTTACCAAAGAGCAGCTTTTGTTCGTGGCAATGAGGACACCAATAAGCTACATATTCCTTAGCGCCAACTTTAACTAAATGTTCTGCTAAAGCAATTTCTGACTCTCCAGAAGTAGTGGTGATTTCCCAGCCAAATGCAGGGTTAGGGTTTTCCTTGGGAACAAAAGCGGAAATTCGCTGAGGACCATCCGCCGATCCTACAGTGCCATCGGCATTAATACCAGAATAAACTCCCAAGGTGGCAATTAGAGTCACCATACCGACAAGAATAGCGGTAAAGAAGATTTGCCCAATATCTTCCCAGTCACGACCCAAGATGGTGAGGGTAAGCATACTCAAAGCAAACAAAGCCGAAGCGATGCAGTACCAACATAGAGCTTTGAGTTCAAATGCCAGGACATACATTAAATATGCACTAAATACAGTCATGGCGATCGCTCCCATCAAGAGCAACCACCAAGTCAAAAATTCTATTTGTTTAACATTTTTGATCTTGTCTTTTTCTCCTGATTTTAATGTTAAGGGAGCTAAAGCTAATACGAACATACCCACATATCCCAGCAAACCAAACAAAGCTAAAGGCTGTCCAAAAACTGTCCCCCAAGGGCTAGAAAGGACATCAGCACAACCTTTAACGTTTTCTGGAGTAGTACAAAGAGGGCTACCTCCGGTCAGCTTTTCATAGGTGAGATAACCTGTGTTCAGGATACCAAGTCCAGCGATCGCCCCAATGATAGGACGCGACCATTTATGAATCCAAGGAGTAGAACGACGACGAATCATAATTGGTGATTGGTGATTGGTGATTGGTGATTGGTGATTGGTAATTGGTGATTGGTAATTGGTGATTGGTAATTGGTGATTGGTGATTGGTAATTGGTGATTGGTGATTGGTGATTGGTAATTGGTGATTGGTGATTGGTGATTGGTGATTGGTAATTGGTGATTGGTGATTGGTAATTGGTGATTGGTGATTGGAAAACTCTTGTCCCATTACCCATTACCCATTACCCATTACCCATTTACGAATGTAACTTTACTGAGGAATTTGATTTAGGTTCACTTTTAGTATTCCAACTGCGATGAGCAGCTTCTACAAATTGACTGACGCGAATTGGATCAATGGGTTGCGAAATTTGCCCGTGACGTTTTAAAGAACTGGAAACAATCACACCATCAGCAGCTTGCATTAGCGTACCCACATTTTCCCAATCAGCGCCGCTACCGATAAAAACTGGTGTACCAGCAGCCGCACCACTAGCTAATTCTAGATCCTCTAGGTTGGGAGGGCTGCCAGTTGCCCAACCGGATAAAATTACACCATCTGCTAAACCTCTTTCTATTGTGTCTTTTACAGCCACAGTCAGGTTAGGAGAACTTAAAGGACGGGCGTGTTTAACCAGCACATCAGCCAAAATTTTGACATCAGAACCTAATTCTCTACGATAGCGTAGTAATTCATGTGCCTCCCCTTCAATTAATCCTTGATCAGTGGCCATTACCCCTGTGAGGACATTAACCCGGATAAATTGGGCTTTTACACAACTGGCGATCGCCATTGCACTTTTCCCATCATTTCTTAAAACATTTAAACCCACAGGTAAAGTTACTAAATTCTGTATCCGCTGTACTACCACCGTCATAGCACTGACAACAGCGGGATCAACTTGATTTTTAGTAAAAGGAGCATCAAAAAAATTTTCTACAATTAAGCCGTCTACCCCTCCACTGGCAAGGGCTGTAGCTTCTTGTTCAGCACGGTCAATTACCGCTTTCAGGCTACCTCCCCAACGGGCTGAGGTAGGTAAGGGTAGCAGATGAACTACGCCAATAATCGGTTTGCAAGTTTTGAATAGTTGATATAAGTCCACGTCTTTAATTTGAAGATGGCATTGTTCAGAGTTGAAAAATTAGTATTTAGCTATCAGTAATCAACAATCAGCTAAATGATACCAATAACAAAGATTCAAAATTTTGAATTGGCTATAAATTACGCCAATACAAAAAAGCCAACTATTGCTCAAGTCCTGTCATTCTCTGTATTTCATCTCCAGACTGAAAGCTGAAAGCTGATAGCTGAAGGCTGATAGCTGATTGCTATACTGATATGCTTTGGCGTGTTATTCAGGATTAAATAAATCTCCTCATGCTGAAGATGTAAATTGTCGTTAAACCTTTCATAAGATATGTTAAGATAAAATATGGCTACAAGAGGAGTTTGCCACTCACAAGACGCAAGGCCGCTTCCCGTTGTTTAGGTTTATAGCTGTCAGCACATTACAGCCCCAGCCTGAAAGTAGGGCAGCAATACTGCTTTATGGGCTTAGTCGCGTTAGCGATTTCCCGGAGGGTAGCGACTTCTCACCAACAGCCCTTTGGGCGGCTTCCCGATGGGTAAATTAACAACGCACACGCTGCGGTAATGTAAAATACCATTAAGCGAATCGTTAAAAAATATTAACAGTGTCTAAATTATCCCAAGACACTTATATTTACCCTGGGAAACAAAATAACAAAAACATCATAGCATAACCACTATCATGAACCATGAATAGGGTTATATCTCAATGGGAATTTGCTGATAGTGGCGAATAGTCACTGTAAAATCCTAGTTATGGTGCGGGAAAAAGCACCTAGTTAATGTTTGTAATGTTTGAAGAAAAGAGAAAAAAATTGAAGATTTTTTCAAAATATGGGTGACAAGCCAACAATTGCGATTTCACACCTGGGCTGCGAGAAAAACCGAATAGATACAGAACATATGTTAGGGCTGTTGGTAGAAGCAGGATATGGTGTAGATACAAACGAAGAGTTAGCAGATTATGTAATAGTAAATACCTGTAGTTTTATCGAAGCTGCCAGGGAAGAATCGGTAAGAACCTTAGTAGAACTGGCAGAAGCCAATAAAAAAGTAGTGATTACTGGTTGTATGGCGCAACACTTTCAAGAACAATTATTGGAAGAGTTGCCAGAAGCAGTAGCGGTAGTTGGAACAGGAGACTATCACAAAATAGTCAATGTGATTGAGCGAGTAGAACAGGGAGAGCGAGTAAAACAAATTAGCGCCGAACCCACCTACATAGCTGATGAAACCACACCACGCTACAGGACAACAACGGAAGGAGTAGCATACCTGAGAGTTGCCGAAGGCTGTGATTATCGTTGTGCATTTTGTATTATTCCTTATTTAAGAGGAAACCAGCGATCGCGTACAATTGAATCAATAGTAGCCGAAGCCGAGCAACTGGCAGCGCAAGGGGTAAAAGAAATCATTCTCATTTCCCAAATCACCACTAACTATGGATTAGATATTTACGGTAAACCAAAGTTAGCGGAACTCATTCGTGCCTTGGGGAAAGTAGATATACCTTGGGTGAGAATGCACTATGCTTATCCTACGGGACTAACCCCAGATGTAATTGCGGCAATTCAAGAAACATCTAATTTCCTACCTTATCTAGATTTGCCCTTGCAGCATTCTCATCCAGAGATACTTCGCGCCATGAATCGTCCTTGGCAGGGTAGAGTCAACGACGGAATTATTGAGCGCATCAAAGCCGCCTTACCATCAGCAGTAATGCGAACCACATTTATAGTTGGTTTCCCTGGAGAGACAGAGGAGCATTTTCAGCATTTACTAGAGTTTACAGAACGACACGAATTTGATCATGTTGGTGTGTTCACCTTTTCCCCAGAGGAAGGAACTCCCGCCTACGACTTACCCAATCAATTACCACAAGAATTGATGGTAGAACGTCGTGATCAAATCATGGCATTACAACAACCTATTTCTCTCCGTAAAAATCAGGAGGAAGTCGGGAAAATCGTTGATGTCCTGATTGAGCAAGAAAACCCCGGAAGTGGAGAGTTAATTGGCCGTTCCGGCAGATTTGCCCCAGAAGTTGATGGTCAGGTCTATGTTAAAGGCGAAGCCAGACTAGGAACAATCGTACCAGTCAAAATCACCAGTGCTGATGCTTATGACCTCTATGGTGAAGTGGTGACAGGTGACAGGTGACAGGTGACAGGTGACTGGGAAAAGATCAATAACCCAATTACCAATTACCCATTACCAATTACCCATTACCAAATTTACAAAATATACCAATTCTCTAAAATTCGGCGACTGATTAAAGTCCTCAAACCCAGATTCGGTCGGACTGCCATAATTACAAATTATGAATTACGTATCCCTAACCGGACCGAAGGAAATATTACGAATTGGTATTAAGTATTCGGCTTACAAGTCCAAAATTCACAATAAATAAAATCTAGGAGAATTAATGAATCTTACCTTTCAAGAACTAGGCATTTCCCAAGAGCGTGTTGAACAATTAGAAAGAATTGGCTTCACCTCACCTACCAACATTCAAATGCAAGCGATTCCCCAATTGTTAGAGGGACGTGATGTGGTGGGTCAATCCCAAACAGGAACAGGCAAAACAGCAGCTTTTTCTCTGCCAATGTTGGAAAAATTGGATGTGAGCAAAAGAGCAGTACAAGCCTTAGTTTTAACACCGACTCGTGAATTGGCGATGCAGGTTCATGATGCCATTTCCCAGTTTATGGGTGATGATGGTTTGCGTGTTTTGGCTATCTATGGTGGTCAGTCTATTGACCGACAAATGATGCAGCTAAAACGTGGTGTTCATGTAGTTGTTGGGACACCAGGACGGGTCATAGACTTGTTGGAACGTGGTAGTTTAAAACTCGACCAAGTGAAATGGTTTGTTTTAGATGAAGCTGATGAAATGTTGAGCATGGGTTTTATTGATGATGTGATCAAAATTTTGTCCCAAGCTCCCGAAGATCGGCAAACGGCTTTATTTTCGGCAACTATGCCCCCATCTATTCGCCAGTTGGTGAATAAGTTTTTAAACTCTCCGGTGACTGTCACCGTTGAGCAACCAAAAGCTGCACCTAATAAAATCAACCAAGTAGCTTACCTCATTCCTCGACACTGGACAAAGGCTAAAGCTTTGCAGCCTATTTTGGAAATGGAAGATCCAGACACAGCTTTAATCTTTGTCCGCACCAGACGCACAGCCGCAGAATTGACCAATCAATTGCAAGCTGCTGGTCACAGTGTAGATGAATATCATGGTGATTTATCCCAACAAGCGCGGGAAAGATTATTGACTCGTTTCCGTAATGGCCAAGTACGCTGGGTGGTGGCTACTGATATTGCGGCACGAGGTTTAGATGTGGATCTGCTTTCCCACGTGATTAACTTTGACTTGCCTGATAGTGTAGAAACCTACCTGCACCGGATTGGTAGAACTGGCCGCGCTGGTAAAGAAGGGACTGCGATTTCTTTGGTACAACCCTTTGAGCGTCGTAAACAACAGGCATTTGAACGCCATAACCGTCAAAGCTGGCAGGTGTTAACAATTCCTACGAGAGCGCAAATTGAAGCTAGACACATTCAAAAATTGAAAGATCAGGTGTCTGAAGCTTTAGCGGGTGAAAGGTTGGCTTCATTTTTGCCCATTATTAGCGAATTGACTGAAAAATATGATGCTCAGGCGATCGCAGCAGCAGCTTTACAACTGGCTTACGATCAAACCCGTCCTGCTTGGTTGCAAAATGGTGTAGATGTTCCTGATGAAGAACCTACTCCCAAACCCAAACTCAACAAACGTCGTGATGGCGATCGCTCAGAACGCAATTTTGGCGGTGACTACAACGAGCGTTCTGGAGGTAGTCGTGGCCGTTCCTGGTCTAAGTCTGACAGAAATGGCGATGAAGGAAGACCTACTCCCAAACCCAAACTACGGAAGGAACGCCAAGAACGCTATGACCGTCATGAGTCTCCTGTTTTACCAGGTAATCAAAAACAAATCTAGGTGATTGGTGATTGGTGATTGGTGATTGGTGATTGGTGATTGGTGACTGGGAAAATGCAAATAATTTCCCCCACCTCCCCACCTCCCCATCTCCCCATCTCCCCATCACAGTTAACAATTGTCAATTTTTCCAGGGTTGAGTGATTTGAGCTATTTCGTCAAACTCATCCTTGGTCATTTCCCAACCTAAAGCGCCGATGTTCTGTTTTACTTGTTCGGCGTTTTTGACTCCCGCAATGGGTATCACGTTCCCCTGGGCAATTAACCAGTTAAGGGCTACTTGGGCAGGGGTACGATCATATTTATTACCGATTTTTTCCAGTAAAGATAATACTGGGGCAATTTTATTTAAACCATCTTGACTAAATCGCGGATCTATGCTTCTCGCTCCTGTGGGTTTATAAGAGGTGGTATATTTGCCTGTTAATAATCCCTGAGCTAAGGGACTATAAGCTAATATTGTTACATCTAATTCACGGGCTGTCTGTAAAATCCCGTTGCTTTCAATTTGCCTTGTTAACAAAGAATAACGCACCTGGTTCACTGCTAAAGGTATTCCTCTTGCGGACAATATTTTGTGTACATTTCTCATTTCTGAGGCAGAATAATTACTGACACCTATTGCCCCGATTCTTCCTTTCTGTACCTCATCTGCTAAGGTGTTCATTAAAGTTTCTTGAGAAAGAAAGAATGTAAATGGCCAGTGAACTTGGTATAATTCAATTCTTTCTAATTGCAGACGTTTTAAACTTTCTGTTAACGCTTCAGATACAGATTTTCCATCCCAACGCCAAGGTAAAGGACCGAATTTAGTAGCAATTTGTACTTTTTCGGACGTTTGTTTGATGAACTTGCCTAAAAACTGTTCGGAAAGTCCTAAACCGTAAACTTCCGCAGTATCAAAGAAAGTGACACCTGCATCTACAGCAGTGGTGAAAGCTGCTTGCAGTTGTTCTTCTCCGTAATTATCCCCATAATTCCAAAATAGTTTGTCACCCCATGCCCAAGTTCCTAAACATAACGGGGGAACGGTTAAGCCGGTTTTACCTAATGCGATCGCTTCCATTTTGCTAAAATAGATTATATTTACATTTCTTTACAGTTTTAGTTTAACGTTTTCTTTTAACCTGGGAAGTGAAGCGGTGACGCATAGGTCATAAGAGAATGAACCGCAAAGGACGCAAAGGACGCGAAGTTAAGAGGGTTTAAGAGATATTTTGGGTAAGTCCTGAAAAATTTGCTCGTTTGCATCATTTATGCTGTCTGACGCACCCTACAATATAGATGATTAAATTCTGTGAACAATAGAAGCAAGTAGTTATGGCAGGTGATATGTTCGATACTCCCCAAGACTCCCTAACCGTACCCAAGGTCAACATACCGACTATGTTTAGGCTAGGGTTTTTTCAGATGGGGTTGAGTATGATGTCTATTTTGACTCTGGGGGTACTCAACCGAGTCATGATTCAAGAAATCGCCATTCCGGCGACAATAGTGGCTATAGTGTTAGCTATACCTGCTTTTGTATCTCCAACGCGGATTTTATTTGGACAGATATCTGATGCTAAACCGTTGTTAGGTTATCATCGTACAGCTTATGTGTGGATCGGCGCAGCAATATTTGCGATCGCCGCTTTTTTAGCAGTACAAGTAATTTGGCAGTTAAATGCTATCAGTGGTGATAGTTGGGTGTGGACAACTCAAGCGATCGCTTGGACAGGAGTTTTAGGTTTAGTTTTTGCGATTTATGGTTTAGCAATTTGTGTTAGTGGTACTGCATTTGCCGCATTATTAGTAGATATTTCCCAAGAAGATAACCGTTCCCAAGTCGTTGGTATTGTCTGGTCAATGCTAATGGTAGGTATTATTGTGGGAGCAATTGTTAGTTCTAGTTTATTAAAACAATTGGATGGAAATGCACCTTTAGAAACTTTACAATCTGCCATTAATAGATTATTTCTAATTGTTCCCAGTGTAGTATTTCTTTTCTCTATCATTGCTACTGTAGGTGTAGAAAAAAAATATTCTCGTTTTTATCAACGTTCCACACCAGGAAACCGGGAAGATAGCATTAGTTTAGGTGCAGCTTGGTCAATATTAACAGCTAGTCCGCAAACAGGTTTGTTTTTTACCTTTTTATTGGTAATGACAATTAGTTTATTCATGCAAGATCCAATTTTAGAACCTTATGCGGGTGAAGTGTTTAAAATGCCTTTGGCTGAAAGTACCAAACTTAATGTTTTTTATGGTACGGGAATTTTAATAGCTTATGGTGTAACTGGCTTTTTCATTGTCCCACGTATAGGTAAACGCAAAACAATTAAACTAGGCTGTATTTTAGTAGCTTTTTCCGCCTTATTATTAGGATTTTCCGGGTTTTCTGGTAATGCCAACTTTTTAAAATTTGGTTTAGTAATATTTGGTTTATCTACTGGTTTTGTCACCACTGGCGCAGTCAGTTTAATGTTAGATTTAACAGTAGCAGAAGCCGCAGGTACTTTTATCGGTGCATGGGGATTAGCACAATCTATATCCAGAGGAATCGCTGTAGTCATTGGTGGTACTGTTTTAGATATTGGTCGCAATTTGTTCACCAATAATTTACCATTAGCTTATGGTATGGTTTTTTGTTTGGAAGCTGTGGGAATGATTATTTCTCTATGGTTTTTAAACCGGGTGAATGTGACAGAATTTCAAACCAATACTAAACAAGCTTTAGCTTCTGTTTTAGAAAGTGATTTAGATTAGATTAGGTGACAGGTGACTGGTGACTGGGAGGATGAATAAACCAATGACTAATGACTAACGACTAATAACTAATAACTAATAAAAAATGAATGATTTTTGGAACACAATTTTAGATTTTTCCCAAACTACTACAACGAGAGTGGGAAAACAATTAATGCAGGATTTTGGTAAAGTTCAAGCATCTCAAAAAGCTGATGGAACTTTAGTTACTCAAGCTGATAAATGGGCGGATCAAGAAATTAGAGATGCGATCGCTTCCACTTTCTCAGGTTACGGAATTTTGAGTGAAGAAAGTGATAAAACTTTTCCTGATACAGAATGGTGTTGGGTAATTGATCCTTTAGATGGAACAACAAATTTCACTAGAGGTATTCCTATTTGGGCAATTTCTCTAGGTTTACTTTATCGCGGAACACCGATTTTTGGCTATGTTCATGTACCACCATTAAATCAAACCTTTCATGGTTTTTGGGCTGGTTCATCAGGCTTACAAACGCCAACAGGAGCATTTTTAAATAACCATCCTATCCACACCAGTAAGGATGATCCAAGTGGTAATCACTTTTTTAATCTTTGTTCTCGTAGTACGGGAATTATTCAACCGGGTTTTCCCTGTAAACTGCGGATGTTAGGAGTTGCTAGTTATAATTTTTTAACTGTTGCGACTGGTGCAGTTTTAGGAGGTGTGGAAGCGACTCCTAAAGTTTGGGATATTGCAGGTGCTTGGGTAATTTTACAAGCTGCTGGTGGTTGTTGGATATCTTTAAAAAATCCACCTTTTCCATTAATAACAGGTGTTGATTATAGTCATATCTCTTTTCCCACAATGGTTGTTAGTGATTCCAAAATTGAATCTGTGTTTACTCCTTTTCTCAAAGGTGTTAAATTGTAAGTCAGGAGTCAGGATTCAGAATATTGGATAAATCAGTAGATTATCAATACCTGATTTTTAGTCTAAACTCCAGTTAAAAAGCTTATTGCTGAGGGAGCATCCCAAATGTGTAAGTTGATTTTTTTTGTCTGATATCAAGACATGAAATGAACTAACCACGAAGAAGCGAAGGACACGAAGGTAAGAAGAAAGAAGAGAGTTTTCAGGTACTTTTATTCTGCATTGTTGCTTTCATTAGGATGCTCCCATTGCTGATAGCTGAATGCTTAGGAAATAATGAACCGCAGAGGACGCAGAGAAATGAAAATTTGAAATAAAAAAGGTGGGTGCTATGGCTAAAATGAAGATTTTGCGAGAAGATCAATCTTATACTTTTCGGTCTTATTTTGAGTTACCTTATGAAGCAGATGATATTTTAGCTGAATTTAATTACTCTCTAATTAAAGCGCACCTATCTTTACCGCAAACCAATCAGGAACTTCAAGAATTACCCGCACTCAAACAAAGAATAGAGGATATTTTACCTTTTGTTAGTTTGAGTAATGAAACTGCAAGAAGGGAAACTTTAGTATCTCCAATTTTGTTGGAGGTAATTCGCTATTGTCACTGTCAAATGCGAATTGAATACCCTCTTGCTATTAATAATCAACTCCAGGGTAATCTTGATTATCTTTTACAGTTAAATAATAATTTTTTGGTTATCGAAGCTAAAAATGATGATTTGACTAGAGGTTTTACTCAATTAGCTGTAGAATTAATTGCAATATCTCAAATTCAGGAAAATACTATTTTATATGGTGCTGTGACTATTGGTAATGTTTGGCAATTTGGTAAACTTGATAGTAGTCAACAACAAATAACCCAAGATATTAATTTGTTTAAAATTCCTGGAGATGTAGATATTTTAGTTAGTTCAATTATCGGTATTTTACAAGGAGTAAATAACTAATCACCAATTACCAATTACCAATTACCAATTACCAATTACCAATTACCCATTACCCATTACCAAATTATGAAAGCACTCTGGTTAGAAAACAAAGAATTACAATTAAAAACCGATCTCCCCATCCCCGAACCCCCAGAGGGAGAAGCTTTAGTAAAGGTTTTACGTGCAGGTATTTGTAATACTGATTTAGAATTAATTAGGGGTTATTATCCCTACAAAGGTATTTTAGGTCATGAGTTTGTAGGAGTTGTTGAACAAGGTTCAGAACATTTAATTAATAAAAGAGTTGTGGGAGAAATAAACGCTGCTTGTGGTTATTGTCGGTTTTGTTTGCAAGGAGTACCTATCCATTGTGAAAATCGCACGGTTTTAGGTATTGTGAATAGAAATGGTGCGTTTGCTGAATATTTGTGTTTACCTGAAAAAAATCTGCATCTTGTCCCTAATAATGTTTCTACAGATGCGGCAACTTTCACTGAACCTATTGCAGCAGCTTTAGAAATTCAAGAACAAGTAAAAATCACTCCCAATGAAAAAGTTTTAGTTGTAGGAGATGGAAAATTAGGACAATTAATAGCGCAAACTTTAGCGTTAACTGGTTGTGATTTATTAGTAGTAGGAAGACACAAAGATAAGTTACAAAATTTGGAAAATCGAGGAATCAAAACTGGTTTAGCTGATGATATTAAAGATAGAAGTTTTGATATTTCTGTAGATTGTACAGGAAATCCAGACGGTTTTGCTACTGCACTTCGCGCTTTACGTCCTAGAGGTACGTTAGTTTTAAAAAGTACCTACGCTGGTAATTTAAGTGTGGATATGTCTTCATTAGTGGTAGATGAAATCACCCTGATAGGTTCTCGTTGTGGTCCCTTTTCTCCTGCTTTGGAATTATTAGCAAAAAATCAGATAGATGTTACACCTTTAATTCAATATCATTATCCCTTGAGTGAAGGTTTAGCTGCTTTTGCAAAAGCACAAACTAAAGGAGTTTTAAAGGTGTTATTAGAGATGAATTAGTTGATAATTGATAATTGACAATTGATAATTGAGAATTATTTTATTCTAGTTTTAAATCGTCAATTATCCAATGTTAATTTTCCATTGTTGAAGGAAAATTTCACATTGATTCTGCACCTTTGGTAACTAAACGTTTAAATAAAGCAGCAGACCAACGAGTTTCTTTTAACCTTCTTTCCGCATAATTATCACCCCAATTATCATTTTAATTAGGGCTTGCTGAATAAACCCAAAACCTATACAAATCAAAGTTTTGAGGCTGATTAACAGGAAATTAGGTGCTTTCGATATAGCGTCTTGTGCCTCAAAAACCTTGCACTTTTATTGAGTTCGAGAGATGGAAAAGAAATTTTCAAATCTCCTCCTGACTCCTGACTCCTGACTCCTGACTCCTGACTCCTAACCCCTAACGGAAAGACTTTTTCAGCAAACCCTAATTAGCCTTTACTGTCTGGTTGTAATTTATCTGGTTGCAATTTAACCGACAAAGTTGAGGAAGTCGTAAAAATGGCAAAAATTGTGACAAATATTTTTAGTGTATCTGAGGAAAATACAGCACTTTCCATCTACATGAGGTACACTATGGGCGGGCAAGATGCCCACCCCACAAGAGTTTTATCATTAATATCTGTACCTCATAATAACGGAAACTGGTGTAAACTGCTGATTATTTAATTGATTATTTAATATTTTTCACAATCAAAATTTTTATGGGGTTGATGATCTTTACAACCTATTGCTTCTTCTGTATTCGCAATATAAGGATTTACAGTACATTTAAGACGATAATTATTAGTAAAAAATTGGCAGTTATGACAGGGTATTTGGTGCATTGTTTTGGCTGTTTTTACAGTTTCTTTTGTCGCTGTCCATAAATTCAACAACATCATAATTATGGTAGTCCAAGCGACGACGAAACAAATGGGAATTAAAAATGGTTGTATTCCATGAATGAGAAAAGATACAAAATTTAACATGGCAATAGTCAATACAAGTGAGGAGTTAGAAATTAATATAACTCCTAACTCCTCATTGATCACGTCTAGCTAAAGATATATTACAAAGTGTAAATTTAGTAAGCGTGTCATAATGTATGATATAGATTAAAATTGTAATTCTATTTTTTATTACAAATGGCAATATTCTTGACCCCAACTTAAACTATTAAAATTTGAATTAATATCTTCAACACATTGAAAGAAATCAACTTCTTTGCTTGGCAAAATTCCAATAGTATACAATTCACCGCTATTACTTCTGCCAAATGTAATTGCGCTAATGGAAGGACATTTTTTAATTATTCTACGAGATATTGTTCTTATTAATTGAGGTGAATTGAAAATTGAATCAACAGAACTTCCAGACATAGATATTAAATAATAATAGGGTCTATTTTGTGGTGATGTTCCATAAGTATCTTTTGCTTTTTTTAGCTCAATGCTCAAAAATAAATCTCGTTGATCTTGTAAGTCTTTCATGGAGTTAAATACTACATCTTCACAGCTACTTTCATCGCTGTTTTCTGTTATTTCTGGTTGCAATGCAGGTGTTAGTGTATCGAAAGATTCTACACCTGAACCCGTATTTATAGGAGTAAGAGGTACAACTGGAATTGGGATCGAATTATAATTAGGAATATTATATTTAATTGATGGCGTAGGTGGTAACGGCGTTATCAACGGATCGTAATAAATACTTCTAGACCTCGGATTACTTCTATAGTGTGGTCTAACGTATGTGCCGTTTCTACGGTAATATCCACGAACATATCCAGCATAAGATGGAAACTCAATTAAACTTGAGAAAATGGAGCTTAGTGCTAATATAAATAGAATTCTACGTAACATTTGTTTTTCTTAGATTAGTTTTTCAATGGGGCATTTTTTCCAACATATCCTCGACTTCTTCTTTGAAGAGTCGAGGATATCTACTGAAATAACTGTTAAATTCCTGCGTGTCCTAATGCTAAACCTGTGACTAACATTCCGAATACTAGAAAAGGTTGGGCGCTGGCTTGGTATTTTACATCATTTGCTATAGGATCACGTAAAAAATACATATCCTGAAAAGTGATTTGGGGAATGATTAATAATACCAAAATTGCGGCGTACAAGTTCTCATGAATGCTGACGAGATAACCTGCAACTAAACCTTGAAATAAGTCAATCATGACTACACAAATTAAGGCGGCAGTTTGGACACCAAACATGACTGGTAGGGATTTTAAACCTAATTGGCGATCGCCTTCTACACTTTTGAAATCATTAACAACAGCAATTCCCAAACCTGCCAAACTATAAAATAAGGTGAGAACTACAATTGTCCAATTTAACTCACCAAATAAAGCATGACCCGCCCACCAAGGTAATGCAATATAACTTGCACCTAAAGCATAATTTCCTAACCAACCATTTTGTTTTAATTTTAATGGTGGTGCTGAATAAATGTAGGCAATAAAAGAACCAAAAACCGACAATCCTAAAATATTAGGAAATGGATGACCTGCCCATAAATCTAAAGTGTAGGCTACACCATATCCTAATAATAGTAAAAGCACAAATTGGGTAACTACTTGCTTTTCAGAAATTGCCCCTGAAGGAATAGGTCGGTAAGGTTCATTAATTGCGTCAATTTCCCGATCATAATAATCATTAATGGTTTGGGTATAACCAGTTAACAATGGTCCAGAAAGCAACATACACAAAGCTGCTTTTAAGACATTTTCTAAACTCCAGGTATAATTCCCTGAAGATGCTGCACCACAAACTACACCCCAAATTAAAGGAATCCAGGTGATAGGTTTCATCAACTGTAAACGAATTTTCCAGATTGATGTTTCTCCTGGTGCTGCACCTTTCATTCCCAGAAGTTGGCGAGTTTTCGCACTACGATCTTCTGTATTTGTAGCTTCCTGATTTACAGATTCTACAACTTCAGTTGGTTGAGGATTTTGATTTATGGGAGTTGATTCAGACATAATAATCTAATGGGTAATTGGTGATTGGTGATTGGTAAACAAGGGAACAGGGAACAGGGAACAGGGAACAGGGATTTTTTCACTATTTCCTGATTTCCTACTGTCACCTGTCACCTGTCACCTGTCACCTCTAAAACCTAAAAAGAAATTATCAAATAACTATTTTGAAACTTTGCCCCGGTAACAGGTTTACCACTGAGGGCAGGGGGTAAGAAGATATTACGGCGATGATCTCCGGCTTCTATTGTGACTTCTGGACCAGATTGAGTGAGTTTGACTTGTTTTTTGTCAAAACCTGGTAAAAATAGCCGTACTTGGCGATTATGTACGTCTATTTCTATGGGTTTGGGTGCTTGTAATGCTTGTTCGACAAAGTTAGGTAAAGCATCTATCAAAAGTTGCCATTCACCCTTAGATACATCAGGAACAGTGCTGATAGGTAGGGGCGAAAATTCTGCTGATAGATTGGTATTTTGATCAGCAGACACTAAAATTGCGCCACCAATAGTTAAACCAATTTGTTGGGCAGTACCCCAAAGATAACGGGAACTAGCCACATCTATGGGATCTGGAGTTGTGATTAAAAATGCGGCAACTCGCTGAGGATCAGCTAAAGCTGCTTTACCTTGATCGAGAAAATTATTAACTTGGTTAGTGGGTAGGGAGAAGTTATCAGCCGTCCAGTTAACATTAAATAAACTGGTAATCAGGGGTTGAATGAGGGGTGATTCAGAAATTGCTTTACCTAAATCGGAGTTAACAAACAATTGTCTAAATCTTCGCACGTACCAGCTAAGAGATTCGGGCATTCCCAACATCCGCAAGGTGGCAGCGTCTCCAGCACCATCATAGATAATCGCGTCATATTTGCCACTGGCATCATATTCACGAATCGCATTGAGGGCGAGGGCGTTATCCATGCCTGGCAATACTACCAGTTCTTGTCCATAGACCTCTTTTAAAATCGGTGTACGGAGATATTGCGCTTCTAGTTTTTTTACTTCTTCCCAGTTGCGTTCTAGCAGTACAGATGCTTGAAACTGTACTGCTTGCAAGTTGGGAGCGATTTCTTGGGGGTCAGGAGAGAGAGTAGTTTCCAGTAAAATTGGCAACGTTGGTTCTGCTAATCCTGCTAAAAGTACCCGTTTGCCTTGGCTTGCCAATAGCTTGGCTGCGGCGATCGCTATTTTGCTTCGAGCGATGCCGTTTTTGCCTAAAAATGTCAGTATCAAGGCCATTACGTGATTTCCAATTACCGCCTATTTGTTCAACTCCAACTTAGCACTTAAATAAAACAGCTAATCTACCTATATGGCTTTAATTTCATCCTCAAAGAACCAAGTGGAGGTATTGTCATCAAATTTGACTACAACACCAATACCAGCACCATCTGTAACTTTGTAACCTTCTATCACACCTACTTTACCTAGTTTTTGAGCGATAGGAGCAGATACGCGATCGCGCAAACGAACTACTTTAACCTTTTGTCCGATTTCCATGTCTAGTTAGAATCCAATAATCCAAATCTCAGTGTACCGGAATCTGGGACTTAGTTTGCAGTTAAGCTTTCAGAAATGTTGCTTTAATATTTATCTAATTTAACAATTAGATATGTTTAAATATGCTTTTTTATGTTAATTTTTATTTGAATGTGTAAAATTACAATCTACATTAGATAAATAATAAAATGAGTGACAATAAAGTGATAATAAAATTAATCAATTTCCGTGAAAACAGACACCATTTTTTATAGCTTATTCCAAGAATTTCCTAGTATTTTCTTTGAATTAATTAACAAATCTCCGACAGAAGCAGTTGCTTATGAATTTACATCCCGTGAAGTTAAACAACTAGCTTTTCGCTTGGATGGATTATTTTTACCAACTACCAAAGATGCTAAAAAGCCATTTTATTTAGTAGAGGTGCAATTTCAACCAGATGAAGATTTATATTATCGTCTGTTTGCCGAACTTTGGCTCTACTTAAAACAATATAAACCGTCTCATCCTTGGCAAGTGGTAATTATTTATCCCAATCGTACCATAGAAAGAGAACAGCCTATACAATTTGGCGAAATCTTGCTATTAGATCGAGTTAAACGCCTTTATTTAGATGAGTTGGGAGAGAGTTCTTTAGGGGTAGGAGTTGTTAAACTGGTAATAGAACCAGAAGCAAACGCACCAGAATTAGCAAAACAGTTAATTGCCCAAGCCAACCAACAAATTAATGATACAACCAGCAAACGGGATCTGATCAAACTAATTGAGACAATTATCGTCTATAAATTACCCCAAAAAAGCCGCGAGGAGATAGAAGCCATGTTAGGTTTAAGTGATTTAAAACAAACCAGAGTTTATCAAGAAGCATTAGCAGAAGGTAAAGAGGAAGGAATAACAGAAGCAACCAGGAAATTAGCTTTAAAATTATTAAGAATTGGCATGAGTTTAGAGCAAATTTCCGAAGTTACAGAATTATCTTTAGCACAGATTAAAGATTTACAAAAAGAAATTTCATAAAAGGAAATTTCCTGGTTTTACTGCTTACTAAACAATTAAGTTTCTGAGGGTGTATTCAATGAATACGCCCCGATAAGGTAATAAAAAATGTATCCAAATCATCCACCTTCCCCCAAAGAAACCATGCCGACAATGTATGATTTACCTAGTGAATTAATAGGAGAATCAGGTTTGCCGGACGAATTTCATTGTATACAAGCAGATTTATTAACACAAACTTGTCAACCAGCTAATTATCAAACCTCAGAAATTTTCCTAGCTAGTGACTTAAATCTATATTATGATCCACGTCATCCTAGTTGGTATAAACGTCCTGATTGGTTTATGGTATTAGGAGTACCAAAAGCCGAACAACAGGAAGATTTACGTTTAAGTTATGTAGTTTGGCAAGAAGGTATTGATCCGTTTTTGGTAGTAGAATTACTCTCACCAGGAACAGAACAAGAAGACTTAGGACAAACCCTTAGAGAAATAAATAAACCGCCCACAAAATGGGAAGTATATCAAAACATTTTGCGTATCCCTTACTATGTGATTTATGATAGGTATGAAAATAATTTCCGTAGTTTTAAACTCAATGGTACTCGATATGAACCTGTCGATTTATCAGATAACCGTTTTTGGTTAGAAGAAATAGAAATGGGTTTGGGTTTATGGCAAGGAACTTATCAAAATACAGAGGGTTTATGGTTACGTTGGTATAACAATAATGGCTGGTTGCCAACATTAGCCGAAAAAGCAGAAAATGAACGTCAACGGGCTGAAAGTGAACGTTTAAGGGCAGATAAACTAGCAGCAAAATTGCGTGATTTAGGAATAGATCCTGATAGTTTAGTAAATTAGGAAAAAACTATGACTACAACTGTAAAATTAACAGATTTCAAGATTGAATATCCTAGTAGTGATGGTGAACCAGTGGCAGAAACTTATATACATCTCTATGCAATTTTAACAACTTTAGAAGTTCTCAAACAATACCTTACAGGTAGACAAGCAACGGTACTGGCAAATCAATTTTTATATTATGCCCAAGGTTTTCCCAAATTAAGAATAGCACCAGATGTCATGGTTATTTTTGATGTGCCTCCTGGTGGTAGAGATAATTATAAAATTTGGGAAGAAGAACAAGTTCCTCAAGTAGTTTTTGAAATGACAAGTGCAGGAACTCAAAAACAAGATCAAGAATACAAGAAATTATTGTATGAACAATTAGGAATTTTAGAATATTGGTTATTTGATCCCAAGGGAGAATGGATAAATCAAAAATTACAAGGTTATCGTTTACAGGATGAGATTTATCAACCCATTACAGATAATTTATGTCAACCTTTGGGATTAAGTCTAGAAGTAGAAGGAGAACTTTTAAGATTTTACCGTTTAAATACAGGGGATAAATTACTGATACCAACAGAACTTGCTGAACAGGCAGAAAATGAACGTAAACGGGCAGATAAATTAGCAGAAAAATTGCGCTCTTTGGGAATAGATCCTGATACCTTATAATCAACGAACAATACCAAATTATCAACCTAAAATCTATGGCTTTAACCGCACAAGAAATAGAAGCATTAATGCCAGATTGCACCGAACTACTTAGCGATGAACCAGAAATGGAAAGTTCCTTACACTATACACAACTATTAATATTAGTCACTTGTTTAGAATGGTTGTGGAGAGATAGAGAAGATTTTTTCATTGGTGCAAATCTCACCATTTACTATAGCCGACAACAGTTAAAAAATCGAGACTTTAGAGGACCCGACTTTTTTCTTGTAAAAAATACTGAAAAACGTCCTCGCGCTTCCTGGGTAATATGGGAAGAAAACGGCAAATATCCCAATTTAATCATTGAATTACTTTCTGATTCTACAGCCAAAGTAGACAAGGGTTTGAAAAAACAGTTATATGCAAATCAATTTCACACACCTGAATATTTTTGGTTTTCACCTACGACATTAGAATTAGTTGGTTGGCGATTAGCAGGAAGTGAATATGAAAAAATCAAACCTTCTGAAAATGGCTGGTATTGGAGTCAAGAATTAGGATTGTATTTAGGAATTTGGGAAAATAAATTGAGGTATTTTAGCGTTGAAGGAAAATTAATACCCACACCTGAAGAGGCAAATTTAGAAGAAATTAGAAAAGCTGAAATTGCTACTCAACAGGCTGAATCTGAACGTAAACGTGCTGATGAAGCTGAGAATAAAGCCGCTATTTTAGCTCAAAAGCTCAGAGAATTGGGTATTGAACCTGATAGGTTATAAATGAATCATGAGGAGCGGTGAAATTTCACTGCTCTGAAAAATAACCACAATAAATATCTGGTTGGTAATTAATTTACAAACGAATGCTGAAAATAAGATACAATGCTGGAATATCTTGGCTTTAGCCTGTGGTGGTAGTGGAGAATGACCCTTTCTGTCAAAGACAATTTAACTAAATTGCAAGTGCAGCGTTATTATGAATTACTGCACGTTTTAGTAGTACGTACTCTCAAAGTGCGTTATCGGGGTTCTATTTTAGGGGTTTATTGGTCTTTATTAAATCCCTTAATCATGACAGGGCTTTACACTGCAATTTTTGGAGCTACTTTTGCATCTTATTATGATAACTCAATCCTTAATTATGTATTAGCAGCGTTTACAGGATTGGTGGTAATAAATTTTTTCTCAGCTTCCACATCCCAAGCTTTAGCAAGTGTGGTAGGTAATGGAGCATTATTAAATAAGATTAGGCTGCCTCTCAGTGTTTTCCCGGTGTCAATGGTAGCAGCAAATATCTTTCAATTTTCCGTGGGGGCATTTCCATTACTGGCATTAATGACTTTATTTAATGCCAAGAGTGTGGTAAATGTATTAGCATTAGTCTTTCCGTTTCTGGCATTAGTATTAGTTTCCACTGGTATTGGATTTTTGGTAAGTGCTTTATATGTATTTTTTCGAGATTTACCTTACTTTTATGAGTTAATTACATTTGTAATTTGGATCAGTAGTCCAGTATTTTATCCCGCAGCGATTGTACCACCTCAAGTTAAGCCATTTCTCAGTTTAAATCCCTTGTCGCCTATAATTGAGAGTTTACGTCAGATTACCTTATCAGGTGCAGCACCAGATTTAGGGTTAATATGGGGGGCGTTACTGGGTGGGATAATTATTTTATCTTTAGGATGGATTTGTTTTCATTTGTGGCGACATCAGTTTATGGATTTATTGTAGATAGAGTTGTTTTAATTTATGGCGATATCAGTTTATTGATTTGGTTTAATATAGCTATTATTTAATAATTGCACAAATTAGATAGTGATAGTTTATAATTAGCTTAAAGATAGCAATTTATCCTAATAAAATCTATGGCTTTAACCGCACAAGAAATAGAAGCATTAATGCCAGATTGCACCGAACTTCTCAGCGACGAACCAGAAATGGAAAGCTCATTACACTATACACAATTATTAATATTAGTCACTTGTTTAGAATGGTTATGGCGTGATAGAGAAGATTTCTTTATTGGTGCAAATCTTAGCGTTTACTATAGCCGACAACAGTTAAAAAATAGAGACTTTAGAGGACCAGACTTTTTTCTAGTCAAGGATACAGAAAAACGTCCGCGTATGTCTTGGGTAATATGGGAAGAGGATGGTAAATATCCCAATGTGATCATTGAATTACTTTCCGATTCTACCGCGAAAGTAGATAAGGGATTGAAAAAACAGTTGTATCAAAATCAATTCCGCACTCCTGAGTATTTTTGGTTTTCCCCAAATACCTTAGAATTATTAGGATGGCGATTAACAAACAGTGAATATAAAGCTATTCCACCATCAGAAAATGACTGGTATTGGAGTCAGGAATTAGGTTTATACTTAGGGGTTTGGGAAGATAAGTTAAGATATTTTACTGTTGAAGGAAAATTAGTTCCTACACCAGAAGAAGCTAACTTAGAAGAAATTAGAAAAGCTGAAATTGCCCTCCAAAGGGCAGAAATTGAAGAACAAAAAGCTGAAGCTGAACGTCGAAAAGCTGAATTTGAACGTCAAAAAGCTGAATTTGAACGCCAAAAAGCCGAACTTGAACGTCAACGTGCTGATGCAGCAGAGAATAAAGCAGCTATTTTAGCTCAAAAATTGAGAGAATTAGGGATTGAACCTGATACTTTGTAAATAGATACGTTATTGAGTGGTATAATTGTTTTGTCTTTCATTATTCTATGTAAATGTTTTCTAATCCATTAGTCTGGATGCCACTGGCTGAAGAAATATCACCTTTTCTTAAATACTGCTATGGTATTGTTCTTAATGCTGGTTCTGGGCAAAGAAGCATTAAATTAGGTGAAAAAGATTTAAATATTGATATTACAGACTACAATAAACCTGATATTATTGCTGATTTACATCAGATCCCTTTACTTGATGAATCAGTAGATACGATAGTTTCTATTGCTGTACTGGAACATACACGCTATCCTTGGCAGATTGCTAAAGAATTTTATAGAGTTCTCAGACCAATGGGTTATGGAGTTATCGCTGTTCCTTTTTTACAACCACAGCATGATTTTCCTGGAGATTATATTCGCTTCACTGAAAATGGATTAATAGAAATATTCAAATATGGAGGTTTTGAAATCATTGAAACTACTCATGTCCATCATTTCGGTCAAACTTTAGCCTGGTTACTCTGGGAATATTTACAGTTTAATCCACCAAAAAAAATTACTTGGTGCTTTTGGCAAAACCTAATTCGTCAACTTTCATTAGGAAATTTGCTCAAAGGAGATAGTCCCAATACTCACAATACTCACTATATTGTAGTTCGCAAACTTGGTGAGCATAGTATCAAATCTCACTATATTCAATCTCTGGCACAAAAAGATAAGAAAGATTGGTTTTTCCCACTTTTGGCTTGTCCTGTAACCAAGCAACCTCTGTATTTAAAAGAAAATTCATTAGTTTCTGAAGATGGTAAATTTATCTATGGATTTCAGGAAAATATTCCCTATTTAGAAGCATCACAAAATTTGATTTACCCTTCTCAAATTAATCCTAATCAATCTCAATTATCAGAATCTGACCCTAAAGTATTATCTCAATTAAGTGAGGAATTATCAAAATTAAGAACACATATTAAAAATATTGAGTTAGAACTAGAAATATCCAAAAATACAATTGCTATGATTCAATCTAGTAAGTTTTGGCAGATCAGAGAAAGCTGGTTAAAGTTAAAGGCAGTTTTTGATTTAGGAAAAAAATAAGTCAGCTATCAGCAAAAAAATCTCCTACTTTAGATAGATGTTGTTTTAATACTTTTAGGATCTTGAACCTGAGATTTGTAAATTGCTTTGAAGGAAAGGTTTTTCTACTTTTGCTTAAAATTAACTAAAAATGCTGTAGTTTTATTTACATATATTTAATATTTTTTTAATCCACAATGTAAACTTGTTGTGTATAATTATTTGCATGAAACCTTTGAGTTAATTCGTGGGAATAAAACATGGCGATCGCAAACCTGACCGAATTATTCGGCAATTCTTCGGCAAATACTAACACTATCCCTAATCTCAGTGTTTATTATGGTTTAGGAGGAGATGATAATCTTAGTAGTCCCTCTGGCAATTCTAACTCCTTTCCAGTAGTAGTAGCTATTGGCGGTGCAGGCAATGATGTATACACAGTCTGGAATAATAGCACTCTCATTGTTTGGGATAGTAGCAGTTCAGGAAGCGATCGCCTGGTCGCCACAGGTATTCCTTTAATAACTGGAAATACCATTGGAGCTAACTATGGAGGAATTATTGATAATCGCCATCTTTGGGTAGGAAATACAGTTTCAGGACAGGAAATAATCATCCTAGATTGGCAAAATCAAAGGAATCGTCTAGAAACCATTAATCTACAAGATGGAGATTTTTCCTATGATTTTATTGCAGAAACTATCCCCACTCTTGGTCTGCCCTCTTACAGTTGGTCATCTGCTGTAGCTGCGGGGTTAGATTTATCTAAACTTGGGCTAAACTCTAGTCATGTAAATACTGCTATCGAGCAAATTAAAAACCGCTCCCTAGAAATTCAACAACCTGATTTTAGTGATGATGGAAAATCTGACATTCTGTTAAATAATCCCACTCAAGGATGGAATACAGCATGGTTAATGGATGGAACAAACTATGCAGGGTATGCCAGTGTCTTTGGTTCTGCGGGTTATAGACCAGTAGCCACTGCTGACTTCAACAAAGATGGAAAAACAGATTTAGTCGTTAATAATCCCACCAATAATTTTAATTCCGTCTGGTTTATGGATGGGGGTAATTATGTTAGTGGTGTCGGTTTACCAACAGCCGCAGGTTGGCAAATTAAAGGAGCAGCAGATTTTAATGGTGATGGAAATACAGATATTTTACTTAATAATACGACAACAAATTGGAATACAGTTTGGTTTTTAGGAGGTGCTAACGGTGCTAGTTATACAGGTTTTGGTAACTTACCTGTAGCTAACGGTTGGAATATTACAGGTGTAGCTGATTTTAATGGTGATGGTAATTCTGATATTTTACTGAATAATCCCAGTCAAGGATGGAATACAGTGTGGTTTTTGAATGGTACAACCTACAGTGGTTTTGCTAATTTACCCAGCGCACAGGGTTGGCAGTCTTTGGGTACAGGAGACTTCAACAACGATGGTAAACCAGACATTATTTTAAATAATCTTAATTCTAATTGGAATACTGTTTGGTTGATGAATGGAACTAATTATGTAGATTTTGCTAACTTGCCTACTGCTCCTGCTGGTTGGCAGATTGCTGGTATGGCTTAGTTCAAATTGTATTAAGAGTGAGAAAGGGGAGCATCCCAAATAATAGAAGTTTCCTTTTTTCTTCATGCTCCCTAAGTGAAGCAAATAGCCTAGATTTAGGGGTTGAGGATACATCGCTAACCACTTGGAAAACATCATCATAATAGCAAAATTGAAAAATAATGGAGGATCTTATGTCAAGAGAATTTCCAACACAAGTAAATTTGGTTTCTGCCACTAACTACAATGATGTCCTTGCTAGTGATGTCGGTAGCCCCATTCAAACCAACTCTATTGTTGATCAAGTATACCGAATTAATATTCAGCAATCAGGAGTTTTAGGTGTAGTATCAGGAAGAGTATTAACCGACAATATCGACAGTATTCCCACAGAAGGAGGGAGTATTAGGGTTTCTCAAGCTATCAATAATTATGCTTTTGGGATAGCCTACACTCTCGCACGAGATAGTAATGGAAACGGTCGCCTCGATTCATCAGATCAATTTATTGACCACAAAGTTATTAATACTAATGTCAATGGCTTTGTTTTGTTTCAAAAATCAGTTACGCCAGGGACTTATTTTTTAGAATTAACTGATACAAATGGCTCATATTCAGGTACAACAGATTTAGTAAAATATCAATCTTCTTTAAGTCGTACAAATTCGGGCATCTTATTTGATCCTGGCACTCTTTACGGTGAGACACTAGGAAATATTAGTGATCCAAAAGGTAGTAGTAACGGCTCAGAATCTAAAAAATCAGACTTTAACAAAGATGGCAAAACAGATATTTTATTAAACAATCCCAATCAAGGATGGAATACAGCTTGGTTAATGGATGGGACAAACTATGCAGGTTATGCCAGTGTCTTTGGTTCTTCTGGTTATAAACCTGTAGCTACTGCTGACTTCAACAAAGATGGAAAAACAGATTTAGTGGTCAATAACCCCAGCAATAATTTTAATTCCGTTTGGTTTATGGATGGAGGTAATTATGTTAGCGGTGTCGGTTTACCCACAGCAGCAGGGTGGCAAATTAAAGGTGCAGCAGATTTTAATGGTGATGGGAATACAGATATTCTGTTGAACAACACTACCACAAATTGGAATACAGTTTGGTTTTTAGGCGGTGCTAACGGTGCGAGTTACACAGGCTTTGGTAATTTACCTGTAGCTAACGGTTGGAATATTACAGGTGTGGCTGATTTTAACGGTGATGGTAATTCTGATATTTTGCTGAATAATCCCAGTCAAGGATGGAACTCTGTGTGGTTTTTGAATGGTACAACCTACAGTGGTTTTGCTAATTTACCCACCGCACAGGGTTGGCGCTCTTTGGGGACAGGAGATTTTAATGGTGATGGTAAACCAGACATTATTTTAAATAATCTCAATTCCAATTGGAATACGGTTTGGTTGATGAATGGTACTAATTATGCGGGGTTTGCTAATTTACCTACTGCTCCTGCTGGTTGGGAAATTGCAGGTATGGCTTAGTTTGCATATTCTAAAGTGCCATCTCTACGTTGCAATTGAAATTTCATACGTATAATTTATTTGGCAAAAGATTTTGTTGATTAGAAACGCACATTTACTAATAATTTGCCCCAGGAGGAGAAAAATTTCATGCCTACAATATCTTGGACTCGGCTATTGATGAGCATCGGTAACCGTGCCTCTGATGTACTCGACCGTGCCTCTGCGCTAACCACTGGTAGCGATGGGGCAATTTATGTCAGTGGTTGGACTTCAGGTAATCTGGATGGACAGACAAATAGTGGCTCTACTGATGTATTTATAACCAAGTACCAGCCCGATGGTACCAAGATTTGGACTCGGCTATTGGGTTCAACCGATTCGGACAATGCCAATGCCCTCACCACTGGCAACGATGGGTCAATCTATGTCAGTGGTGTAACCTATGGCAACTTCGACGGACAGAATAATAGCGGAAATGTATTTATCACCAAGTACCAACCTGACGGCACTAAGGTCTGGACTCGAACGTCAGAAGCTGTTGGTTCTGCCAATGCTCTAGCTACAGGCAACGATGGAGCCATTTATGTTGCCGGGTATACAATCGTTAACTTTGACGGACAGACCCTGAATAATAATGGTGGTGTTGGTGATGCCTTTATCATCAAGTACCAACCCAATGGCACTAAAGCTTGGACTCGGCTATTAGGATCAGATGAAAATGACGAGGCCAATGCCCTAACCATTGGCAACGATGGCTCAATTTATGTCAGTGGTTGGACTTGGGGCAATTTAGATGGACAAATTAATAGCGGTGGTAAGTATGCCTTTATCACTAAATATCAACCCAATGGCACCAAGGTCTGGACTCGCCTATTGGGAGTAGGAGTAGAAGATACCGTCGCCAATGCCCTCACCACTGGCAGCGATGGTGCCATCTATGTTAGCGGTCGTACCACTGGCAATTTAGATGGACAGACTTTTAGTGGTGGGTATGAGGGAGACATCTTTCTGACTAAATACCAACCCGATGGCACCAAGGTCTGGACTAAGCTATTGGGAACAAGTAGTGATGATGTTGCCTATGCCCTCACCACTGGCAGCGATGGTGCCATCTATGTTAGCGGTTATACAGAGGGAAACCTGGATGGACAGGGCAATCTATCAGGATTGTCTGATGTCTTTATTACCAAGTACCAACCCGATGGTACTAAAGTTTGGACTCAGATATTGGGAGAGATTAATGGTGATATTGCCAATGCGCTGACCACAGGCCAGGATGGTGCAATTTATGTCAGTGGTACGACTTTTGACAGTAGCGGTCTTCCAGATGTATTCGTCACTAAGCTCAATGTTAATACCACCAGCCGCTCATTTCCCGACTTCAACAAAGATGGTAAAACCGATATTCTCTTAAATAATCCCAGTCAAGGATGGAATACAGCCTGGTTAATGGATGGGACAAATTATGCAGGTTATGCAAGCGTATTTAGTTCTGCTGGTTATAAACCTGTAGCCACCGCTGACTTCAACAAAGACGGAAAAACAGATTTAGTAGTCAATAACCCCAGCAATAATTTTAATTCCGTTTGGTTTATGGATGGAGGCAATTATGTTAGCGGTGTCGGTTTACCCACAGCAGCAGGGTGGCAAATTAAAGGTGCAGCAGATTTTAATGGTGATGGGAATACAGATATTCTGTTGAACAACACTACCACAAATTGGAATACAGTTTGGTTTTTAGGCGGTGCTAACGGTGCGAGTTACACAGGTTTTGGTAATTTACCTGTAGCTAACGGTTGGAATATTACAGGTGTGGCTGATTTTAACGGTGATGGTAATTCTGATATTTTACTGAATAATCCCAGTCAAGGATGGAATACAGTGTGGTTTTTGAATGGTACAACCTACAGTGGTTTTGCTAATTTACCCAGCGCACAGGGTTGGCAATCTTTGGGAACAGGAGACTTTAATGGCGATGGTAAACCAGACATTATTTTAAATAATCTTAATTCCAATTGGAATACGGTGTGGTTAATGAATGGAACTAATTATGCGGGGTTTGCTAATTTACCTACTGCTCCTGCTGGTTGGCAAATTGCTGGGATGGCTTAAAATTATCACCAAAATGATGATACAAATACTTGGGTAAGGGTTTAGTAGTGCTAAACCCCTACAAAAAATTTATATGTATCAGAATGTTTGTGAAATGGTATTACGCAGGAAGTCTGGAGAAACTCTTATTCCTTTGTGTCCTCCCCTGGGGTAAGTACCTGCGCGTATATGCGTTCTTTCCAGTTGATTTTTTCGTGATTTTGCGTAAGTCCTGTTGACTATGTCCTCTATCTTCAGTTATACTAACCCACACATTTAAACTTTTTAGACCCTAAAAGAGCGCAAATAATGAAAATAGCTTATGTATCCCGTGAATTTGGACCCATCACAGGAGGAGGGATTGGTACTTATATCGCTAACATTACTGCTTATATGTCAAAAAGGGGACATGAAGTTTATTTGATTACTGATTGTTTCACAGAATCTAATATTCATTACTTGCCGCCAAATGTTACCCTAATTCATCCAGAACCAGAGCCTAGCGATTGTTATTTTTTCACCTATAATCAAAATTATGCCCAACGTATTTATCAAACCCTCAAGTCACTGGCTCCTTTTGATGTGATTGAGTTTGCTGAATACAATGCCGAAGGATTTACCACAATTAGAGCGAAAAAGTTACTTAATGAATTTGCTAATACTAAACTTGTTGTTAAATTACATACTCCCCGTTCTCTTTTAGTACAAATAGACGAAGAGAAGCATACAAATACACAAACCGCTATTGATATTTATCTGGAAGATTACTGTGTCAAAAATGCTGATTTAGTCACATCCCCCTCAGCATCGCTTGGTGAATATTTTCAACAAAAACTTGACTTAAAATCCATTTATAGAAGTCCTTATCCATTATCTTTGGCTACTAATAATCCTCTCCGCAAATTTGTAAAATCACAAATTCAAAAAGTTACATTTCTTGGCAGTATCCAAGTCAGAAAAGGCGTAGATGTTTTTATTGAAGCTGCCAAAATCATTCTTGCTAAAGAGCCTAATTTTGTCTTTGAAATGTATGGAAGAGATACATACTCTGCGCCCTTTCAACGCTCTTATGCAGAATATCTCAAAAAACGTATTCCCTATGATTTAAAAGATAAAATTATTTTTAAAGGATCCGCACCTTACGAGAAAATTCCGAAAATTTTGCAAAACACTTGTTTTTGTGTATTTCCATCAAGGTGGGAGAACTGGCCTAATGTTTGCCTGGAAGCAATGTCATTAGGTTGTGTAGTGATTGGTAGTAAAAATGGTGGAATGTCAGAAATGATTGAACATGGAAATTCAGGCTTTTTAATGAATCCCTATCAACCAGAAGAAATTGCCTACACAATCTTAGATCATCACAGAAATATTGATTATTTACACCAAATTTCTGTCAATGCTCAATCTAGCATTAAACAATGGTGTGATCCTGAATTAGCTTGTCAACAGGTGGAAACTTCTTATAAAACTAATATTTATCCTAAAAATTGGATAGTTAGTCAAAAACCTAAAGTTTCTGTAATTATTCCTCTATACAATCAGGGGAATTATATTTTAGAAACCATCTCCTCTATTAAAGAATCCAGTTATAAAAATGTAGAAATTATAGTTGTTAATGATGGTTCTACAGATCCTCAAACAAATAAAGTCTTTGGAACATTAAAGGATGTAATTAAAATTTTCAAACCCAATGGAGGATTAAGTTCTGCTCGTAATGCAGGTATTAAAGCCTGTTCTGGTGATTTTATTATGCTGCTCGATTCAGATGATAAAATTCATCCTGAATATATTTATAAAGCAGTAACAGCCCTCTTAAATAATCCTGATTTAAGTTATGTTGGTTGTTATACTAGGAATTTTGAAGCTTATGAATATACTCAAGCTCCCATTGGATTTATCCCTGAGTTAATGTTGTTTATGAATACCAATGTGGTGAATAGTACAAATCTCTATCGTAGAGAAGCTATTCAAAAAGTTGGTAATTTCGATGAAGAATTAATTTCCTACGAAGATTGGGATTATTTTATCAGCTTGTATGAGCATGGGTGTGAAGGCGATATTTTACCAATGGAACTTTTCTTTTACCGTCGTCACTACGATTCAATGGTATGGAGAGTAGCACAGCCTTATCGTATTCAGTTAATTCAATATATATTATTAAAACACAAGAAAACTGTTGATTCATTGTCTGCCTCTATGGTGCAGTATTTGACTCAATTATGGAAAGAAAAAGAGATAGAAAATGAAGCTTTTGGACATACAGGCAATTCTTATGAAGTCGCTGAATTAAACAAGAGAATTGCAGCAATGGAATCATCAAAATTTTGGCAGTTACGAAAGCTTTGGTTTAAGACCAGATTTAAACTAGGTTTATCTAAAGAATTAGATTAACAAAAATCTCAAGATTTTAACTTGTTTAATACTTGACAGTTGACAATTATGGTGTTTTGAGAAAAAGGGAAGAAAAACTTTTACCCTTTAACCTTTTCGTTTCGCAAAGGAACTCAAAACTTCTAGGATCACAAAGCGAGTAGTATTGACTAGTGTTGTAACTTTTAACAGCACTGCTCTACTAATAATCTATGTATAAATGTAGTGAGTAAATCTAAACTTATAGTTATTGATATAGTTAATAATCCGTCTAGTTGACAAATTGTTAGGAAGACTTGATTTCAATTGAGCAGTTTGAAATGGAGATGATTTGTCATGTTGATAGTTGATAGACAAGGATGTTACAGTAAAATTATGATAAAATATATAATCCCTAGTATATAATTTACAAATATTATTCCATAAGCATAAAATATGGTGAGCTAGTATGAACTAATTAAGTGGATGTAAAATTGGAAATTTTCGTAACAAACTTAATGTAATTAGGTTAGGTATTGATATCAATAATTTGTGATGGAAGTTATTCGTCTAAATCAAGTTTCGCTGTATCGAAGGACACAAGAAGAGTTTTCTTACGACCTAAAGAAAACAATCCTATCTATAGTAGAGGGTAAATATCGCCAACCAGTCAAAAAACTTGTACTGGACAAAATTGATTTAGTAATAAAAAAAGGAGAGAAACTAGGTATAATAGGTGCGAATGGTTCTGGTAAATCCACACTGTTAAAGTTAATTTCCGGTATTCTTCGTCCTACATCTGGTACAGTCAGAGTACGCGGTCAAGTTGCGCCTTTAATTGAACTAGGAGCAGGGTTTGATCCAGACATTTCTGTATTGGATAACATTCAGCTTTATGGTGTACTGCTGGGGTTTTCCAGAGCTGAAATGAAAGAAAGAGCGTATTCAATTTTGGAGTTTGCTGAACTGGAGGATTATAGTTTAGTTCCGGTGAAGGGTTTATCTTCAGGAATGGTAGCTAGGTTGGGATTTTCCATCGCTACAGATGTGCAGCCAGATATTTTGATTTTGGATGAAGTGTTATCTGTAGGTGATGAGAGTTTTAAGCATAAATGTAAGCAGCGAATAGATGAATTTTGGAATGGAAACGCAACAATTTTAGTCGTTTCTCATGATTTAGATTTTGTTCAGCAGTCTTGTGAGCGTGTGGTATGGATAGATAAAGGCAAAATCAACTTTATAGGAGAGCCAGAAAAAATAACAAACTACTATTTGCAGACGATTCAATCTTAAAACAAATGTTGTTTAAAAATGGAGAAAATGCTAAAAATATTTCTGCAAAATTATGCAAGACAATTATCTAATTAAATGTTTTGTCCTTTGATTCTGAATCAATTAAAATGCCTGCTATTATACTGGCAGTAGGTCTTTTGAAGATATAAACAGTAATATTTGCCAACAAATTTTGGCTTTTGGGTAAGTGATTGAAAACCGGGAATGTAAAATTATGGAATCAGATGTACTCAGTAAAAACTATAACAACCTAATAAAAGAACGAGAAGAATTAACTAAAAAATATGAGTACCTACTGCAAGAAATAGCGTTGTTAAATCAATCTAATAATTCCCTTAAAGCAGAACTGTTAGAAATTAAAAATTCTAGGACATGGAGAGTCATAACACAGTTAAAGCAAAACTTATTTGTGAATAAATTAGGGAAAATATTATTAAATTTGATGCAATTTATTAAACTATTATTTAAAGACAGAAATTTGTTATTAAGCAACTTAACTAGACGTAATCAAATGATTCGAGTTGACACAGTAGATAACGGCGAAAATTACGTTTCCAGTTATCAGTTTCAACAGACATTAGTCTTGCATAAATATCAGCCTGGTAGTCCTATTTCTATTGTAATTATTTGTTATAATAAATCAAAGGAACTACCCTATGTTATCTCCGCAATAGCTAAAAATACGTTGCGTCCAGATCTAGTTGTTCTGTGTGATGATGGTTCAACAGATGATTCAGTGCAAAGATTTATTGATGCCTGTGAATCACAATTTTTAACATATAAAATTATACAGGAAGAACCAAAACCAAATGCCTTTCGACTTAATACGCTGCGTAATCAAGGTGTAGCAGTTTGTCCTGATGGTTTAGTAATAATATTAGATGCAGATCACGTACCATCATCCACTCATATTCAAGCTCATGTAAATCTCCACTTATCAAATCCTCAGCCTGTCCTATCTACAGGACCACGACTTGAGTATGCTAATCCAGATTGTAGTGGTGCTGTCAATTTTCTTTGGGGACATGAACCAATTAGCATGATGCAGCATTCATCTGATCAACCAATAGCCAGTTGGACAGGGGTGCTTGTTTCTAATATGGGAATGTGTAAGCAGGCTATTTTAGAGCTTGGAGGCTTTGATCCTATATATGATGGTAATTATGGTTATGATGATATTGATTTCACTTATAGAGCTTGGTTGGCAGGCTATTTTTTTGCTAGTTGTTTTGAGACCTATATAATTCATATTCCGCATCCACCGTCATTGGGTGTCAGAGACAATAGCATAAATCAACGTAAATTTGAAGCTAAATATAAGTTTCATCCAAAATATCCTCAGAGTGTTGAACGACTAACTAGAGAAGCATGGCATAATTATCTTCGTTGCTATCTTTAGCAAGAGCAAACTTCATAAATCTAGCACAATTAACTTTATGTACATAGTTTTCCCAACTTTAGAAATTGCGCCATTTATCAACGGAGGAATAGGTCAATACTTATCACAAATTATACATTATTTACAAAGTTCCTGTTATACTCCATTAATTATATTGTATGGTGTTACTCAAAGTGAGGCAGTAAAGACAAGAAAACATTTTCAAGCAGCCAGCCTAAAATGTGAAATATATCATGTGAATGATTTTTCGCAAACCCAACTAAATTCAGAAGATATTTACAATGTAGAAAAAACTTCTTTAGCTTTAGCAGATTGCTTAACAGAAATAATTTCTCACAAAAATGTAGTTGGAGTTGAATGGCCTGAACATGGTGGGATGGGATTTCATACACTGCGAGATAAGCACTGTAATCCTAACTCTGTATTCAAAAAAATATCAATGTGGATTCACTTACATGGGGCTAGAGAAATTTGGGATTTAACAGATCGCTATCCCGTATCTTTAGATAAAAGTAATGCCTATCTATTATCTAACTATGCAGAAAGACTTTGCTTAGAATTAGCAGATGCTTGGAAAAGTCCATCTCAGTCTGTAGCAGATTGGTATACAAGTTATTTTGGAATTCACAATCAAGTTTTCATCTCACCGTTACCCTATCGTAAGTTAGCTGAACAGAATAGTCACAAGTTGATTCTGCGTCCTGAATTTCCTTTACAAATTCTTTGTCCTGGAAGAATTGTATATCTCAAAGGTAGTGATATTATTGCCCGTGCTTGTGTGGAAATATGTAAAAAATTTCCAGACCAGATCCATGTTACTTTTGCTGGTTATAACTTAGGTACAGCAAATTCAAAATATGCGTCTTCTCTGGATGAAATCAAGAGTTTTATTCCAGATGAATTTTTGCAATATTTTTCATTTCCTGGAAAATATGAAGCAGAACAATATTTAAAACTAGCACAAAAATCTCATTTTGCTATTTTTGCATCGCGTGTAGAAACGTTTTGTCTTGCAGCCCATGAATTAAACTGGATGGGAATGCCTTTAATTTTAGCAGATATTCCAGCATTTAAAGAACATTTTCAAGATGGAATTAACGCTTATAAATTTGATGTTACTATCGAATCTCTGACTCAACTCTTGATGAAAATTATAGAAAATCCAAAAATGTTGGCTCAACTAGATCCACAACCTGTTAGCGAGTTTGATATTAATATTTTTGAAAAATTAATAAATTTACCAGAAAATAACAAAATAAATGCTAATTACTTTTTATTCACAAAAATGCAGGAAATTTACTTTAATCAAGGTAATGTATACTTTGATAATTTTAAATTCTTAACTGTTTTTTCTTGGAAAAATTTAATTTTAGCAGTTACATGGAAAATTGTAAAACGTATTGCAGATATTTTTTCAATCTCAATAAAATTCAGATTATATGTTAAAGGATTTTTCAAAAAAGCTAAGTTAATATAGATTTTGAAAATAAAATACAAAAACATGAATCATTATATATCTCTCATTATTTGTACGGCTGATCGTTGTCTTTCTCTTGAGCAAACTTTACGGGCAATCAATAATATTAACTATCCATTATTTGAAGTTGTTATTGTTGATGCTTCATGTAACCGAGAATCTTGGGAAATGGTTACTGCTATCTCCAGCAAAGTAAGCTTTCCTCTGAATTTAACAACTGTTGGGGAAAAAAATATCAGTATTTCTCGCAACTTAGGTATAAAGTTAGCATCAGGAGATATAATTGCTTTCATAGACGATGATGCAATTCCACCTCCTGACTGGATAGAAAAACTATTAGCAACCTATTCTTTACATGGTGATAAATGTGGTGGTGTTGGTGGTACAGTACGAGATATGACAAAACCTGATTATCCGTTGCAATATCATCGCGGTATCACAAATATTATTAGTAATACCATTGCAATTCGTTCTGATGATGCTCCTAATTATAACCAACCAGACGGTTTTTGGTATAACTGTTTGATGGGTGCAAACTCATCTTATCGCAAAGATGTATTGGAAAAAATCAATGGCTATGACGAATTTTTTGAATATTTTTTAGATGAAACAGATGTTTGTTTACGCATTATTCAAGCTGGTTATGAAATTCATTACTGTGATGTAATTGTAGATCATTACCCTCAACCTAGCCATAATCGTCAAGATCAAAAACATCTTACCTGTTGGTACTCCCTAGCTAAAAATACAACCTATTTCTCCCTAAAACACGCATTAAAAAGAATCCCTTTACCTATCCTCATAATTCGTCTGACACTACTCCTAATTTATCGTTGTTTACTCAGAATTATCCGTTTAAAATTTACACATCATCTGTCACATGAGATTTTATGGAAATATATTCAAGAATCTATAGCAGGTGTGCGTATAGGTTGGAATGCTGGGATGGCTTTTCATCAAGTTAAAAGCAGAGAGTATTAAAGTAAAAAGTCCAAAAATAAAAAAGAAGTGTTGGGTGTATGAGGTGGGTTAAAAATAAATTATTATCCGTTATATTTCCAGAGTCACATCACTAGAAGCATTATTTAATGAACACAATAAATAATCCATCATCTCATCAATTAATCATCAACCTATCAATTATTTTCTCCCAACCAACTGGAATAAGTAACTACGCTTTAAACCTCATTCATTACTTGAAATCTTTCCAACCTACTCTATTAACAGCACAAAATCACCCAGATTTCAATTGCTACCCAATCCCAAATAATCTAACTCCTGCTGATGGTACAAAAGGACATTTAAACCGCCTCATTTGGACACAATTTCAACTACCCAAAATCTACAAAAACCTTAAATCTACCCTTCTATTTTCCCCCATACCAGAAGCACCCCTATATAGTAACTGTCGCTTTATCGTCATGTCTCACGACATGATACCTTTACGCTTTCCTAAACCTTTCTCACCCCTAACACCATATTACCGCTATTACACCCCCCAAGTCTTAAACCAAGCACAACATATCATTTGTAACTCGGAAGCAACAGCTAACGATATCACCAAATTTTATAATATTCCCAGTCATAAAATAACACCTATTCCCCTAGCGTGCGATCGCTCTCATTTCCGCTTTCTCAACCTACCCACTAAAAACTATTTTCTATACATTGGTAGACAAGATCCTTATAAAAATGTACATAGTTTAATTTCTGCTTTTGCAAAATTACCTCACACAAATGACTATGAACTCTGGTTAGTGGGTCCTACCGATAAACGTTATACCCCATTGTTGGAAAAACAAGTAAAAGAACTAGAAATAAATCATTTAGTTAAATTCCTCAACTATGTACCTTACCACGAATTACCAACCATTATAAATCAAGCACTTGCTTTAGTTTTCCCTAGTTTATGGGAAGGTTTTGGTTTACCAGTATTAGAAGCAATGGCCTGTGGTACTCCCGTTATCACTTCTAATATTTCCTCCCTTCCAGAAGTTACAGGAGATGATGCTATTTTAATTAATCCCTGTAATACCGAGGAAATTACAGACGCAATGCAAACTATTATTAATGATTCAGAAACCAGAAAACAACTTTCAGAAAAAGGAATAAAAAGAGCAAATCAATTTAGTTGGGAAAAAACCGGACTCGCTACAGTTGAAATATTACAGCAATATCTGTGAGCATAACTACAAAATATAAGATACCCTACTTATTGAAGAAGTTGCTAATATTGTAGTTATTGTTATATGAGACTCATATTTGATTTTTGAAAAAAATCCGTACACCTAAATTCTCGGAAACCCTTTTGCATCTTACTTTTTGCGTTTTATCTGACTATGCAAACAATTCCAGATATCAAATATTATTCCTATATGATAGAATAAATATAGTAAAATAATTAGGGCTTGCTGAATAAATGTAAAACCCAGATATAACAAAGGTTACAGGTGATCAGTGAGCTTGTCGAACTGCTGATAAAGAGGAAAAAAGTGCAAGGGTTTTCAAGGGTATACCTGAAAAAGTGTGCATTTTTTTGGATTTCTAGAGATAGTAAAGAAATTTTCAAACCTCCTCCTGACTCCTAACGAAAAGACTTTTTCAGCAACCCCTAATTACACTAACAAGATAAGAATAATCAATTATAATGGCAAAAGATGTTTTCCACCAACAGGTTAAAAATGCTTTAATAAAAGAAGGATGGAAAATCACTCATGATCCCCTCACCATTCGCATTAGTGAAGTTGTCAAACTGCAAATTGATTTAGCAGCAGAAACAACCATAGCAGCAGAAAAGGAGACAGAAAAAATTGCAGTAGAAATTAAAAGTTTTATAGGAGATTCAGAAATTAGCAGTTTTCATACAGCATTAGGTCAATATCTAAACTATAGCCAAGCGTTAGAAGAACAAGAACCAACCAGAATTATATATTTAGCCGTACCCTTTGAGACTTATTACGAATTTTTCCAACTTCCATTTATCCAACGTATGCTACAAAAATATCAAGTCAAACTGATCATTTACGATCCAAAACAAGAGGAGATTAGACAATGGATAAAATAGAACTTTATAGACAATTTATCAAAGAAATTCTAACAGAACACGCTCAAATTTCCACCACTACAGATACAGTAAAAGCACAACTAATATTTGATAGTGAACATGATCATTATCAGTTAAATTTTGTGGGTTGGCAAGGTGATAAACGAGTATTTGGTCCAGTAATTCACCTTGATATTGAAAATGACAAAATTTGGATTCAGTACAATGGAACAGAAGAATCAATAGCCGAAAGATTAGTACAAATGGGAGTACCAACTTCAGATATTGTCATTGGTTTTCATTCTCCCTTTAAACGGCAATTTACACCTTATGCAGTACGATAATAATTTTCTTAATACTCAGATACTATACTTGTTTAAATAAGTATAGTATCTATCCAATTTCTAATATTCCCTAACATTAACATCTGATTCGGAAATATGTAATCCTAAAAGTAGGAAAATTCTTACCTGACAATAAAAATATGAAAATCACATCCAAAGGACAAGTAACTATTCCCGTAGAAATACGAGAAAGATTGGGATTAACACCCAACACAGAAGTAGAATTTGAAATCATCGGAGATGCAGTTTACATAAAAAAATCCAAAATTAAACCCACTCCCGGTAAAAATCTTATAGAAATAATGCGAGGTAAAGCTACAATCAACATGACCACCGATGAAATCATGGCACTAACTAGACATTTCAGTTGAACTACTTTATCCCTGATTTGTTATTGATTGCTTATTCTCCGATATCCTCGACCTAATTAACTCTATATCTAAATTCAACTCAGAAGCGATCGCCTCCACACTTAAACCCAAACGTAACAACAAAGGTATCATCTCTAACTTACTTTCTAACTTACCTTCCGCTTTACCCTCTTCCTTCACATCTTGAAAATACCGTGTTTGCTTCAACTCATCTAGTCCAAACATAGCTTCTAACTCCTGACTACTTAAATAGGGAAACTTGTACACCAGTATCTTATCTACCAATTCTAAAACCTTTTCCTGGATCATTGCTTCTGCTAAAGACATCCGTACTTGTTCTTTCAGTTGAACTACTTTATCCCTGATTTGTTATTGATTGCTTATTCTCCGATATCCTCGACCTAATTAACTCTATATCTAAATTCAACTCAGAAGCGATCGCCTCCACACTTAAACCCAAACGTAATAACAAAGGTATCATCTCTAACTTACCTTCCGCTTTACCTTCCGCTTTACCCTCTTCCTTCACATCTTGAAAATACCGTGTTTGCTTCAATTCATCTAGTCCAAACATAGCTTCTAACTCCTGACTACTTAAATAGGGAAACTTGTACACCAGTATCTTATCTACCAATTCTAAAACTTTTTCCTGGATCATTGGTTCTGCTAAAGATACCCGTACTTGTTCTTTCAGTTGAACTACTTTCTCCTTAATTTGTGGTTGTTGTGCTACTATCAATTCTAGCATTCCTAAACCAACAGAATCACCAGTTTTTTCCCCTAACTCATCTAAGTATATCCGTGATATTCTACCAATATGAAATAACTCTTGATACTGTATTGGTTCTGCTGTATCAGTGCTACGATTGGGAAATATCGCCACTGCACACCAATTTTGTTGAGGACGATATAACTTTAAGTAGAGAAATATCTCCCCAAACAAGTCCCAGTAAAAATTGTCACGTTGCTGAAATTGCACCTCTACAAAATAAATCAGTTTATCTTCATCAGCAGGTGGGAGAAATAACCCATCAAAACGGAATGATAATTCCTTAATTTCCACTGAATCAAACTTGTATCCACTTGCCTTATCAGGAGATTCTCCTAATAATTCAAACAAAACAGTAGGTAAAGTTTGAAATATTTGATAAAAAATTGAGTCTGTTTTCATTAATGGCGAATAGTTTACGAGTAAAAATCAATATCATTAAAATATCATAAGTTTTACTAGATACTATTTATCTATTTTACCCAAATTGCTAATTATCTAAATCCTGTAAATCCTCAAATCCTGGACATCCTGATTCAGACAATTTATTTAATTATTAAAATGAATCTGACGATAAAAACAGAATCTTCAACCTAGCATTTGCTAACCGTCAAATTTCCTATCGTCAGATTTATAAATCAGTCAAATTACAAGAACAGAAAGTTTCAAAAAAGCGGTAAAAATTAAAAATTAAAACAGATAATTGTTGGGTTTTAATTTTCAATTTTCAATTTTCAATTTTTAATTCTTTACGGTGTTCCCACTGCACCAGAATAAACCAAACCCCGCTGCATATCCAAAGTCAAAATTGACCCATCTTTTATTACCTGTGTCGCTTCCTTCACACCAACAATAACAGGTACACCCAGACGTAAACCAATCACCGCTGCATGACTATTGAGACTTTCATCTTCAGTAATAATACCACTAGCCTTGCGAATCGCATCAACAAAATCAACGCCTGTACTCGATGCCACCAAAATATCACCATGATTAAAATGAGTCGCATCTATACCAGTACGCACAACCCTAGCGCGGCCACTGACAGAACCTTGTCCTAAACCAATACCTTGACCTAGTATCGCTGTCACCACTTCCACTTTAATCAAATCTGTAGACCCAGAAACACCTTGCAGTGTACCAGCAGTCATCACCACCAAATCACCCTCACTTAACAGGTTTTTTTCCTGGGCTACATTAATAGCAGCTTGGAAGGTTTGACCAGTAGAAGGTAAATCTAACACCAACAACGGTTTTACACCCCAAACCATCTGCAACTGTCGCGCCACATTGACATGGGGTGTGATGGCTAAAATTGGCGTTTTCGGACGGTATTTAGAAACATTCCGCGCAGTTGCTCCCGTTTGTGTCAAAGTCATAATTGCTGCTGCACCTAAATTCTCAGCAATTTGACCAACTGCTTGACTGATAGCATTAGGAATAGAACGTTTATCATCTCGCGTCAAACGGGAAGAATTTTCAGCTTCTTCCTGTTCAATGCGTTCAGCAATTCTTGCCATAGTTGCTACCGCTTCCACTGGGTAACTACCTACAGCAGTTTCATTGGAAAGCATCACCGCATCCGTACCATCTAAAATCGCGTTAGCCACATCGGATACTTCTGCACGGGTAGGACGGGGGTTGCTGACCATGCTATCTAACATTTGGGTAGCGGTGATGATGGGAATACCCAAACGGTTAGCAGTAGCAATTAACCGCTTTTGCAACACAGGTACATCTTCTGCGGGCAATTCTACCCCTAAATCGCCTCTAGCTACCATTACACCATCACACAAAGACAGAACCGCTTCCATTTGTTCTATCGCTTCGTGTTTTTCAATTTTGGCAACTACAGGAACGTTTTTCCCGGTACTGGTAATTAACTCTTTAATTTCGATAATATCCTGGGGGTTACGAACAAAAGACAGTGCTACCCAGTCTACACCTTGATCTAGACCAAACATCAGATCCTCGCGGTCTTTGTCGGTCATGGCTTTGATGGATAAGTAAACTCCCGGGAAATTAACGCCTTTGTTGTTAGAAAGTTTACCTGCAACTGTCACTCGACAATGTAAATCACCTTTATCGCGGTTAATTTCCTCAACAACCATTTCTACTCGGCCGTCATCGAGGAGAATTTTTGAGCCAACAGGGACTTCTTCCGCTAAATAATCGTAGGTAACACAGCTAATTTCTTGAGTTCCTACCACTGGACGATTTGTTAAAGTGAAGCGATCGCCCTTAGACAACATGATAAAACCATTTTCAAATTGTCCCAAGCGAATTTTTGGACCTTGCAAATCTTGTAAAATTGCCACAGGTCTATTCAGTTCAAAAGCGGTTTGTCTAATTAACCGGATACTGCGCTGATGGTCAGCATGAGTGCCGTGGGAAAAATTTAATCGCAGCGTCGTTGCACCCGCTTCAATAATTGCTTTCAGCATTTCTGGACTACTGGTAGCAGGTCCAACAGTAGCAACAATTTTGGTTCGGCGCAGAGAATCTCTTAATTGCGTCATGGGCGGATTTCAGGATTTTTTGGATCTATCTGGGAAATAATGGTAAATTAAGCAGTCA
Source organism: Sphaerospermopsis torques-reginae ITEP-024 (assembly GCF_019598945.1). Lineage (NCBI taxonomy): Bacteria > Bacillati > Cyanobacteriota > Cyanophyceae > Nostocales > Aphanizomenonaceae > Sphaerospermopsis > Sphaerospermopsis torques-reginae. The sequence goes on from NZ_CP080598.1 coordinate 3,120,951, forward strand.
ATTCTTTTCAGTCACTGCTATATCAATGTCAATTAATATCAAAAGCAGTGAAAGTGGGGGTGAAGTATAGATTTGATTTCGTACAGTTAGTAACTTTATAGAAAAATCTCCTCAAACCACTTCCCCTAATCAGCAAGACTCCGGTTAAATCTTACTATACAGAATCCCCATAAAAAAGCCAGATATAACTCAGGATTGAGTCATAGACAAGTCAGAGTTAATTTTACTTCTCCACATCTCCACAGACCTGATGGACGCTTCCAGCTTGTCTAAACTGTAATCTTGGATTTGATTAGCAGCAATCACTTCCTACCTGATCAGCTTCATTTCTGATTCAATCTCCTTGAGCTTTTCCCGCGCAGCAAACCCCCAGTTAGCAGCTAAAACCCAGTTGGCCTCAAAATAGTCAATAGCGTTACCAACATCATCACCCTTTCATTAATCATGGGTGGTTTTTCTGTGTTCATAAAATCCGCATGAGTAAGGATGTATCAATAATTTTTCAAAAAGCCACTCAATTAAGAGTGGTTTTTATTTTGGGTGTAGAATTGGATTACCCTGAATGGGTTTTTACTACTTTTAGCATATTCATATTAATCGTGCGTAAGTATACAGTAATTGCTCCCGTGAGCCTAAGTATTGCTTTGTTGATGACTGGTTGTAATGAGAGTAAAATCTCTCAGTGTCAACGATTGGTTAAAGTTGTGAATCAAGGAACTTCTTTGATTGATAACAATAAAGGAACACAAGTAACAACTAGCTTGCAACTCTCCAAAGATTTGCAAAATGTCACTAAATCAATTCAAGAATTAAGATTAGCAGATCCCAAACTCCAAGAAGTTCAAAGTAGTTTTGCCAAAGTTTTTGATAATCTCAGTCAAGCGATCGCAAAAGCTGGTAATGCTCTAGGTACAACTAAAACAGCAGAAGCTTCTACAGCAGGTAGGGTAAAAATCCAAAAGGCCAGAACAGACATTGAATCAACACTAACAGCAGCCGCTAAAACTGCTGGTAAAGAATCAGATACTTTTGGAAATCAGTTAAATGAATACTGTAGTCAATCGCAATGATTTTTGATTTTTTACCCCTCCTGTGTGGATATATTTGACCATTTTGGGCAATTAATTTATAATGAGTAGGAATTTAAAGATATTTTAAACCTTCCACCCAAAATATTTTATATTTTGGGTTATTTTTTGGCTCTTGGGCAAAAGTTTTACATTTGTGATTAATTGCTAAACAATACAATCACGTAGATCATTAAGAGTAATCATCAATGTCATCGGTTCGAGGGGAGACAAATTAAAACCTAAAGCCAAATAAAAATCCTTAGCTTCTTCAGAAATTGCATGAACAATAATTCCTCTAATGCCAATGGTATCAGCGGCTTGAAGAACTCGTAAAGCAGCATCACGAAATAAAGCACGTCCTAACCCTTGACCTTGAAAAGAACTATCTATTGCTAATCGTGCCAAAATTACTACCGGAATGGGGTCAGGCATATTTCGCCGAAATTTACCTACAGCCGATTGTAAACTAATCGCTCCAGAAGCAAGAGCATAATATCCAATAACTTTATTATCCGCGCAAATCACAAAAGTTCTAGTTGCACCACTGATTTGATTCGCATAAGCTCGACGTTTTAACCAATCATCAAGAGAAGCAATTCCACAGGAAAAATCAGTACAGGAGTGATGACTAGCCAAGGGTTCAGGGGGTGTGAAATTCATTTCTGTTCCCAAGGGGGAGTTGTTTGCATGGTTTTACGTAAACGTTCATTAACTTGAGGAGGTGCATCTAGTAAGGCAGTAAATTCTGCATAAGCTTCTGGAGTAGCCCAAAAAATAGTTCGTTCCAGTAAAGTTTCTTCGGCTGCATTCCGCGCTGCTGCCAAAATAAAATCAGTTCTATTTTTACCTAGCACTTTGGCAGCCATATCTATCAAATCTCGTTCTTCTGGCTTAATGCGTAAGTTGAGCGTGTTGCGTGGAGTTTTGGTTTTTGTTTTGTTGGTCATGGTTGATGTTTTTGAGTTTAATTTGTGATGATACTATTTTACCATGTTGTAATGACAAAGACATTACAGGATTTGGTAAAAAAATTACCATCTGTGAATAAAGGTTTTAATGTCTATTCCTTGCACTTTCTTTCTCTTTTTCACACCTGAAACTCTTGATTTATATCAAAGGACGCAAAGCACACAAAAAATAGATAAAAAAATTGAGCGCAGCTTGCAAAGTGCGTATACAAAAACCCCCCACCTCGCGGCAGGGGATTTTTTTGTTACTTACCTAAAACCAGCAGTTAGGATCAACCGAACTTACCAGCAGTAGAAGCAATGAGGAACGCTGCGTAGGTAACGATGTAGCCAACAGTGAAGTGAGCTAAACCAACCACACGAGCTTGAACAATGGAGAGAGCAACAGGCTTATCTTTCCAGCGAACCAAGTTAGCCAGAGGAGTACGCTCGTGCGCCCAAACCAAGGTTTCGATCAACTCTTGCCAGTAACCTCTCCAGGAGATTAAGAACATGAAACCGGTTGCCCAAACTAGGTGTCCGAAGAGGAACATCCAAGCCCAAACAGACAGGTTGTTCATGCCGTAGGCATTGTAACCGTTGATCAACTGAGCAGAGTTAGCCCAGAGGTAGTCACGGAACCAGCCCATCAAGTAGGTGGAGTTTTCGTTGAACTGAGCAACGTTACCTTGCCAAATACCCAGATGTTTCCAGTGCCAGTAGAAAGTTACCCAACCAATGGTGTTTAACATCCAGAACATAGACAGGTAGAAAGCGTCCCAAGCGGAGATATCGCAAGTACCGCCACGGCCGGGACCGTCGCAGGGGAACGCATAACCGAAGTCCTTTTTATCGGGCATCAGTTTAGAACCACGAGCATCCAAAGCACCTTTAACAAGTACCAAGGTGGTGGTGTGGATAGCCAAAGCGAAAGCGTGGTGAACCAAGAAGTCGCCAGGACCAATGGTTAGGAACAAGGAGTTTGTTCCAGAGTTGATAGCATCTAACCAGCCAGATAACCAAACGTTACCGTAGTTGGGGTAGGCGGTGTAAGCTATGCTGTCAGGGTTAGACAACAAGGTGTCTAAACCGTAGAGAACTTTACCGTGAGCCGCTTGAATGAACTGAGCAAATACTGGTTCAATCAAGATTTGCTTTTCAGGAGTACCGAAAGCAACTACTACGTCGTTGTGAACGTACAAGCCCAAGGTGTGGAAACCAAGGAATAAGGATACCCAGCTGAGGTGAGAGATGATCGCCTCTTTGTGCTGTAACATCCGGTCTAATACGTTGCCTTTGTTTTGTTCGGGATCGTAGTCACGAACCCAGAAGATTGCTGCGTGTGCAAAAGCACCAACCATTAAGAAACCAGCGATGTACTGGTGGTGGGTGTACAGTGCTGCCTGTGTGGTGTAGTCCTTAGCAATGAAAGCATAAGGAGGCAGAGCGTACATATGTTGAGCAACCAGGGAAGTAATTGTTCCTAACGCAGCCAAAGCCAAAGACAATTGGAAGTGTAAGGAGTTGTTGATGGTGTCGTACAAACCTTGGTGGGGCAGGTTAAACTGACCTTCGCTCTTGCTACCGGGAACTAAACCGGACTTGGAGTTGAGCATTTCTTTGATGCTGTGACCAATTCCGAAGTTAGTGCGGTACATATGACCCGCGATGATGAAGATAACAGCGATCGCCAAGTGGTGGTGAGCCATGTCAGTCAACCACAAGGATTCTGTTTGGGGGTGGAAACCGCCCAAGAATGTGAGGATCGCAGTACCAGCACCAGTGGAAGTACCAAAAAGATGGCCAGCGGTGTCAGGGTTCTGAGCGTAAACACCCCAGTTACCAGTGAAGAAGGGGGTTAAGCCTGCTGGGTGGGGAGCAACGGACAGGAAGTTATCCCAGCCTACGTGGATACCACGAGATTCGGGGATAGCAACGTGAACCAAGTGACCAGTCCAAGCTAAGGAGCTAACACCGAACAAACCAGCCAGGTGGTGGTTCAGACGGGGTTCAGCACTCTTGAACCAAGAGAGGCTAGGACGGAACTTGGGTTGTAAGTGCAACCAACCAGCGAACAGGAACAATGCAGCCAACAGCAACAAGCCCAAAGAACCAACATAGAGTTCTTGGTTTGTCCGCATCCCGATGGTGTACCACCAGTGATAAACACCGGAGTAAGCAATGTTTACAGGATTGCTTGCGCCAGCTTGGGTGAAAGCGTCAACTGCTGGTGCGCCGAAGTGGGGGTCCCAAATCGCATGGGCGATAGGACGGACATGAAGGGGATCTTTAATCCACTGTTCAAAGTTACCTTGCCAGGCTACGTGGAACAGGAGGCTGGAAGCCCACAAGAAAATGATTGCCAAGTGACCGAAGTGAGTGGCGAAAATCTTTTGGTAAAGATTTTCTTCTGTCATGCCATCGTGGCTCTCAAAGTCATTGCCCATTGCGATCGCATACCAAATGCGCCGCGTAGTTGGGTCCTGTGCGAGATCCTGGCTAAATTTTGGAAATTTTGTTGCCATAGGGTTGATGATTCCTCTGACCTTTAGCCATTGCTATCACTGCTACCAGTGAAATTTTGGATTTTGGGTTGGAGATTGATCCAAAACCCAAAATATTCACTGAAATTTTTTAACCTACTGAAAGGATATGTGCATGGAAGAATGCCCAAGTAGTAGCAATTCCTCCGAGTAGATAGTGAGCTACACCTACTGCCCGACCTTGAGTGATGCTCAATGCACGGGGTTGAATAGTAGGAGCTACTTTCAGTTTATTATGCGCCCAGACGATGGACTCAATTAATTCTTGCCAGTAGCCACGACCACTGAACAGGAACATTAAGCTAAATGCCCAAACGAAGTGAGCGCCTAAGAACATGAGTCCGTAAGCGGACAGTTCACTACCGTAGGAGTTGATTACTTGTGTAGCTTGCGCCCACAGGAAGTCACGTAACCAACCGTTGATGGTGATAGCACTTTGTGCAAAGTTGTCACCTGTGATATGACTTACCACACCATCATCCACTGTACCCCATACATCAGACTGCATTTTCCAACTGAAATGGAAAATTACAATTGACAAGGAGTTATACATCCAGAACAGTCCCAAGAACACATGGTCCCAACCAGAAACTTGGCAAGTACCACCACGGCCTGGACCGTCGCAAGGGAAGCGGAAGCCCAAGTTAGCTTTGTCTGGAATCAAACGAGAACTGCGAGCGTACAATACACCTTTAAGCAGAATCAGCACAGTCACGTGAATGGTGAAGGCGTGAATGTGGTGAATCATGAAGTCGGCTGTACCTAAAGGAATTGCAGCAGCAGCTACTTTTCCGCCTACAGCTAACACACCACCGCCAAACACATAACTTACTGCTTCTAGAGCGTTAGGTGCGGTTGTTCCTGGTGCTAAGTGGTGTAAGTTTTGTACCCACTGAGCAAACACTGGTTGCAATTGAATTGCAGCGTCAGAGAACATATCTTGGGGACGACCCAATGCTCGCATGGTGTCGTTGTGGATGTACAAACCAAAGCTGTGGAAGCCGAGGAAAATACAAACCCAGTTGAGGTGAGAGATGATAGCATCACGGTGACGAATCACGCGATCCAATACGTTGTTTTGGTTAACAACGGGATCATAATCACGCACCATGAAGATCGCTGCGTGAGCAGCACCACCAACAATCAAGAAGCCACCGATCCAAATATGGTGAGTGAAGATACACAACTGTGTAGCGTAGTCAGTTGCCAAGTATGGATAGGGGGGCATCGCGTACATATGATGCGCGATGATGATTGTCAAAGAACCCAAGAAGGCCAGGTTGGTAGCCAACTGAGCGTGCCAAGAGGTGGTCAGGTTTTCGTAAAGACCTTTGTGGCCTTCACCAGTGAAGGGACCTTTGTGGTTTTCTAGGATATCTTTGATGCTGTGACCGATACCCCAGTTGGTGCGGTACATATGACCGGCGATGATGAACAATACAGCGATCGCCAAGTGGTGATGAGCAATGTCAGTCATCCACAAACCGCCTGTTACTGGGTTCAATCCGCCTTTGAAGGTCAGAATGTCAGCATAAGTTCCCCAGTTCAAGGTGAAGAAAGGTGCTAAACCACTAGCAAAGCTGGGATACAACTCTGTGATTAAGTCTTTGTTCAAAATGAACTCATGGGGCAAGGGGATGTCCTTAATGGCAACACCAGCGTCTAATAGCTTGTTAACTGGTGCGGACACATGGATTAAGTGACCTGTCCATCCCAAAGAACCGCAACCTAGCAATACTGATAGGTGGTGATTCAACATTGACTCCACGTTCTGGAACCATTCCAGTTTGGGAGCGCGTTTGTGGTAATGGAACCAACCAGCGAACAGGAACAAGCCCGCTAATACTAAGCCGCCAATGGCAGTTACGTATAGTTGGAAGGAGCTAGTGATACCCCAGCCACGCCATACTTGGAACAAGCCAGAGGTGATTTGAATGCCGTGGAAACCACCGCCCATATCACCGTTTAAAATATCTTGTCCCACAATAGGCCAAACTGTTTGGGCGCTGGGCTTGACTCCTAATGGATCAGCCAGCCAAGCTTCATAGTTGGAGAACTTAGCGCCGTGGAATAACATTCCGCTTAACCAAATCGTCACTACAGCCAAGTGGCCAAAGTGGGCGGAGAAGATTTTGCGAGAAATGTCTTCTAAGTCGCTTGTATGTGTATCGAAGTCATGGGCGAGGGCGTGCAGGTCCCAAATCCAGGTGGTGGTTTTTGGTCCTTTAGCTAAGGTTCTCTCGAAGTGTCCTGGTTTTGCCCATTTCTCAAATGAGGTGGGTACAGGATCGTTATCAACGATGACTCTTGCTTTTTTCTCCTCTCGCTCCGGAGGACTAATCGTCATTCGACCTCCTCTGTGAATAGGGAATGAGGAATCATGTACACCACAGAGTGAATTTCACTCTTTGTCCCCAGTTGTTTTTTGGGGACCTGTGGATTTGTTGTTTCTGTTGAATTATAGAGTCTGTACTTGTACTTTGTTGGAGACATTTTAACAATAATTCAAAATCGCCAGATTTATTGTCATATCTGCCTTTTTATATTCAAAGCTATTGTAAAAAAGTCAATACTTTTTCTATTAAATTTACAAACTATAACAATTCTTAAAACTTATGCTTAATCTTCAATCCTGCCATAAATCATAATTTTGGAACTGAATATGTTGCTTATGCTGAAATTTAAATCTGTAAATTTAGTGATAAATATTACTTAATTTTCATATTTTTCATCTTTATGTAAAGATATGAACCAAATTTTCTGTAAATCACAAAGTTACAACAGCTTGCCGTTTTCAGCAGTCAGCTTGCAGCAGCATAACCATTGATATGTAAGGCTTTTTGATGCAAATTTGTAACTAAGTAACCTGCAATTTGCTGTATATTCCAGTCTGGGTTCATGGTATCTGGGGTGTAGGGTGTAAAGTGTAGTTAATAAATTTTGCTGAATAAAATCATAGGTATAACAGCATGAAATATAAGCAACATCAAGCTTTTTATGAAACATCAAAAAATAGTTTACCTATCTTTAAGTGGCTATTGACTTTGGTGCTGGTTTTATGTTTAAGTAGTTGTGCTGATAAAGCTAGTGGAAAAAATGTATCTATTAATAATCAAAAACCAGTTGCTGAAATTGCCCAAGTTGCTCGTAACTTTTCAGAAGCTGCTCCTCCAGAGCTAATACAAGAACTACGAGGAGATTTGGAAAGTTATCAACCACAAGTAACAATACTTACGCCTACAGCAGATGAGATCATTGAAGATAATACTGTTACAGTCAGTTTTCAGGTTAAGGACTTACAAATTTTTAAAGATCCCGAATGGCAACTAGGACCACATCTGCACGTAATTCTTGACAATCAACCTTATATAGCTGTTTATGACTTAAATAAGCCTTTAGTTTTCTCAGACTTGTCCGCAGGTACTCATACTTTGCGTGTATTTGCGTCTCGTCCTTGGCATGAAAGCTTTAAAAATGAAGGTGCTTATGCCCAAACCACATTTCACGTCTTTACGAAAACGGACGATAACAACCCTGACCCTAATTTACCTCTTCTCACCTATAGTCGTCCTAATGGTAGTTATGGTGCAGAACCAATTATGTTGGATTTTTACCTAACTAACGCGCCTTTGCATCTTATGGCTGAAGATCATCCTGAAGACACATTGAGCGATTGGCGTATTCGTTGCACAATTAATGGTGAAAGTTTTATTTTTGACCGCTGGCAAACAGTCTACCTCAAAGGGTTTAAACCTGGTAAAAACTGGGTAGAACTAGAATTTCTCGATAACCAAGGCAACCCAGTAAAAAATGTCTTTAATAGTACAGTAAGAGTGATTAATTACCAACCGGGTGGTAAAGATACTCTCTCAAAAATGGTAAGAGGGGAACTCACGGCTGATGAAGTGCGTGGTATTGTAGACTCAAATTACATCATTGAGATTCCTGTTACTGAACCTACACCTACTGTAACGCCCAAAGTCGAAATAACACCACCTCAACCACAGGTAGAACCCAATAGGGAAAAACCAACAGTTCCAGAAATTGAAGTTTCTCCTATTCCTCAACCCAAAGTAGAACCCAAAGTAGAAACAACTCCTATTCCAGAAATTGAAGTTTCTCCTACTCCTCAACCCAAAGTAGAACCTAAAAAAGTAGAAACAACTCCTACTCCCAAAATTGAAGTTTCTCCTACTCCTGAACCTCAACTACAACCCAAGACAGAAAAACCAGCAGTTCCAGAAATTGAAGTTTCTCCTATTCCTGAACCCAAGGTAGAACCCAAAGTAGAAAAAACCCCCATTCCCAAAGTTGAAGTTTCTCCCACATCTCAACCCAAGGTAGAACCCAAAGTAGAAAAACCTGTAGTTCCAGAAATTGAAATTCGTAAAACACCCGCTGACTCATTAGAAACAGAGGAGTTGAAACCAGAAACAACAGAAAAAACAGGATTAAACAGATTAAGTGACTATTTCAAGAATAGAAACTCAATTAAACCCGAAGAAAACAATTAACTAAAAATACTCAGTTGCAAATTTTGGGATAAAGTTTCCATCAAGGTCAGACCAGCTACAGAATTGCCTATACTATCTAAAGCGGGACTGTAGCTGGCGATCGCCCCTTGACCTGGTACTATTGTGATCAATGCTCCACTAATACCCGATTTTATGGGTAAACCAATTTTGACTGCATATTGGGGAGAAGCTTCATATAGTCCACAAGTTAACATTACAGCGTTAACAATTTGGCGATGTTGGGAACTTATGAAACTGCTTGCACAAGCTAGGAGTTTTCCTAATTTCGCTAAATCTTCCACCGTGCCAGAAATACAGCATATTTGTTCATAAGTGTCAAGAGCCAATTCAATATTTTCAATGTGTTGAGTTTGGTAGAGATATTGAGCGATCGCCACATTTATCTGAGAACGAGTAGCACGCACAGAAGCCAACATTTCTAAATCTAAATATAGTTGACTACCTGCTAATTTATTCAACCACTGACAAAACAACTGAGTGCGATGATTTCCATTTTTACCTGGTAACTTATCAGCTAAAGTAATAGCACCACTATTAATCATCGGGTTGCGGGGTTTTCCACTATCAGTCATTAACTGTTCTAAAGAATTAAAAGGCATTGCTGAAGGTTCAACACCAACCCAGTTTAAAACATTTTCCGTTCCTAAATGTTCCAACAGATATAGGAAAGAAAAAGGTTTAATAACACTCATCAAAGGAAATATACAAGCGTTATCTCCCAAAGTGTAATTTTCTCCTGACTGACAGCAGATATGAACAGCAAACCAATAAGGGTTAGCTACAGATAAAATGGGGATGCGTTGAATAACACTTCCTTGTGCTGCTAGGGTTTTCGCTTGTTGAACCCAGAGAGATAAATGATTTATATTGATGTCTTCGAGTTTACCCAAAACCTTGATATTAGCCTAAATTTAAAATATACAATTTTCGATTGTATCACTTTTAACAGTCCATGCAAAAAACATAAACCTGAAAACCTAGACAAAATCTAACTCGTTTAATGATAAATTATGAATTATAAATTATAAATTATAAATTATAAATTAGTATGACTCCTTGTGTTAGAGCGCCAGAATTACCAGAAAATTACCCTTGGTTAAATACAGATAAACCCTTATCTCTAAAAGCACTCAAGGGTAAAATAATTATTTTAGAATTTTGGACATACTGCTGTATTAACTGTCTGCACATATTACCAGAATTAAAATATTTAGAACGTCAATATCAAGATAGTCTAACAGTTATTGGTGTTCACTCTGGGAAATTTGACAACGAGAAAGAAATTGAAAATGTTCGTCAAGCAATATTGCGTTATGACATTGAACACCCGATTTTAGTTGATAGTGATTTTCGCGTTTGGGAACATTATACTATCAAAGCTTGGCCTACTTTAATTATTATTGATCCTCAAGGATATATAAGAGGACAATTTTCCGGTGAAGGACATTTAACAACTATTGAAAATCTGATAATTCAGCTTTTACAGGAAAATCAAAATCATTTCAATTTCCAAAGATTAGAATTTACTTTGGAAAAACAAGATCAACAATTTACACCTTTGGCTTTTCCTGGTGAGGTAAAGAAAATTGAATTTTTGGGTTTATGTGCGCCTGGTGCGTGTTTTAGAGAGTGAGACTTTTAAAAACGCAGATCAAAATCATCAAAATAGATGATTAAAAAAAAGTAATATTATGATATAATTATATTTTTATAATTATCTCTGTGTCCTCTGTGCCTCTGCGATTAGTTAAAAAGATGAAAAATCAAACATTTAACACCCAAGAATACATCAAACAAACTTCCTTATTGCTAAAACTAAAAATTAATCAAGAATATGAACCAGGAGTTATAAAAAACTTTGAAAGCATCACAACCATAGCAGAAATAATAAATAATTTTCCCTTACCAGAAGAAATTGAAATATCCCCCATATTTGAACCATGAATGACGCTGTAAACATAGCTGAAAATATCTTATCTGGTAAAATTAGCGCCATCGAAGTTACTCAAACAGCGTTAGCAAAAATTGCTGCTAGAAACCTGGAATTAAACTGTTTTACCGAAATTACCACAGAAACAGCTTTAAAAGATGCGGCAAATATTGACCAAGAAATTGCTAAAGGTAAAAATCCTGGTATATTAGCTGGTGTACCTTTTGCTGTAAAAAATTTATTTGATGTTGCTGGTTTAACAACTTTAGCAGGGGCAAAAATTAACGCCGAAAATTCACCCGCTACCCAAGATGCAACTGCTATTACTAGGTTGAAAAAAGCAGGTGCGGTGTTAGTGGGTGCGTTGAATATGGATGAATATGCTTATGGGTTTGTTACTGAAAACGCCCATTATGGTACTACTTATAACCCCTATGACTTACAACGAATAGCGGGAGGTTCTTCTGGTGGTTCTGCTGCTGCGGTTGCTGGGGGTTTAGTTCCTTTTTCTTTAGGTTCAGATACGAATGGTTCTATTCGTGTTCCTGCGGCTTTATGTGGTATTTTGGGTTTTAAACCTACTTATGGCAGGTTATGCCGTGCAGGTGTAAAATTATTTTCTAGCAGTTTAGATCATATCGGACATTTTGCAACTTCTGTGAGAGATATTGCGACAATATTTGATGTTTTACAAGGTGAAGATGAGCAAGATCCGGTTTGTACAAAACGTCCTATTGATTTATGTTTACCACAAATAAATAATGATATTTCTGGGATTAAAATTGCGATCGCAGATGATTATTTTACCCAAAAAGCAGAACCAGCAGCTTTAGCAGCAGTAGCAAAAGTTGCTCATGCTTTAAATGTGACTGAATATGTCACAATACCAGAAGCGGAAATAGCTCGTGCTGCGGCGTTTGTAATTACAGCTTGTGAAGGTGCAAATCTGCATTTAGAAAAATTAAAATCCCGTCCGCAAGATTTTGATCCAGCAACGCGAGATAGATTTTTAGCTGGTGCTTTAATTCCTAATTCCTGGTATATCCAAGCTCAACGTTTTAGAAGATGGTATAGAGATCAAGTGAGGGCAATATTTGAAAATGTAGATATAATTATTGCCCCAACAACTCCAATTCCTGCCCCATTAATTGGACAAAAAACGATGATTTTAGATGGTGAAGAAATTATTGTCCGTCCACATTTAGGGCTGTTTACTCAACCATTGTCTTTTATTGGTTTACCGGTTTTATCAGTACCAATTAAGGAGAAAAATTCTCTACCTTTAGGAGTACAATTAATAGCTGCACCCTATAATGAAGCTTTAATTTTACGAGTTGCGGCATTTTTGGAAGCACAGGGTATTATTTCTGGTGGGTTACGTTCCTAATATCAAAGCAAAAAGGCTGAAATATCAACAATAATAACTAATTGCTCATTGATGAAAAGTCATGAAATCATAAGTACCCCTTCTTTTGCTTCTGCATAGGATAAGATTTTTATATTGAGAAATTTCAAAATCGCGTTACAATCATTAAAGCTTAAATTAGTTAATTAGCTGATTCAGCTTTTAGCTAACTCCAACCATCTATCTATTCCCAAACTTGGGAAATTATATGTTACAGCTAGTAATTACTGTTTTTGTACTGCTTTTAGGTTCAGCATTGTGTTCTGCTACAGAAACGGCGCTGTTATCTGTTCCAACATTGAGAGTTCGACAATTAGCGGAATTTAAAAAACCCGCCGCAGTTGCACTTCTAGCGATTCGTGAAAACATGAATCGGCCTATTGCCACAATAGTAATCCTCAATAATATTTTCAATATTATTGGAAGTATTATCACAGGTAATATTGCAACTCAAGTATTAGGAAATAGGTGGCTTGGTGTATTTTCGGGAATATTAACTTTTCTGATTATTATTTTTGGAGAAATTATACCCAAGACAATTGGTGAGAGATATTCTGAACAAATTGCTATACTCACAGCCATACCTGTAACGGGAATTTCTCTGGCTTTTACACCCTTAGTTTGGATTTTAGAAAATGTCACTGCACCTTTTTCTCAAGGGATAAAAAGACCAACAACCAACGAAGCAGAAATCAAATTATTAGCAAATATTGGTCAACAAGAAGGTATAATCCAAAGTGATGAAGCAGAAATGATTCAGAGGGTGTTCAGATTAAATGATGTGACAGCATCTGATTTAATGACACCCCAGATCATGATGACATATATACGTGGTAATGTTACCTTGGAAGAGGCTAAAGCAGATATTATTGCTTCCCAACATACCCGAATTATTGTTATTGATGAATCTATTGATCAAGTGATGGGATTTGCTTTAAAACAGAGTTTACTTACAGCAATGGTGGAAGGAAGTGGTGAACAAAAAATTGCTGATTTAGCTAGAAAAGTGCGCTTTGTTCCTGAGATCATTCGTGCTGACAAACTGCTCAAAAATTTTATAGAATCCCATGAACATCTAGCAGTGGTAGTAGATGAATATGGATGTGTTGCTGGTGTGATTACTTTGGAAGATGTGCTAGAGGTAATAACTGGTGAAATTGTAGATGAGACTGATAAAACCGTCGATTTACAAGAAATTGCTAGGAAGAAACGAGCAAAAATGTTGCAGTCTATCAATACTCTTTATGTTAAGGAAAAACCTGATAACTATGATCTAAAAATAGGAAACACAAATTAATTTAAAATTCAAAATTTTTGCAAATAGGCTACGTGAACAAATTTAACATCCAGGAATTAAACATTTGCCATTTTCCCGTAGGTTGGGTTGAACGAAGTGAAACCCAAATTAAACTCAACGTATTTGTTGGGTTTCGTTCCATTGCTTCGCAACGCTAACGCGAACAACCCAACCTACAAATCAAGATATTTTTGATTTTGACGAAGGTATTGATCCTTGAACTCCTTTATCCTCACGACAAGACTTTTTCAGCAAGCCCCAATTAGCATTTGTTCACTAAATTGAAGAGATGAGATTGAAAACCAACTCATCTCTTCAAAAGTCAAAGACTATGAAATCAGCAAAAGTCAATTAGCGAATAAATCTAAATCTGTAACTGCGCCGACACTACTAGAGGCTACGAGTTTGGCATATTTAGCTAACACACCTTTAGTATAGCGGGGTGGACGGGGTTGCCAGTTGGCACGACGACGGGCTAATTCTTCATCAGATACATTGATCTGTAATAACCGCGCATTAGCGTCAATGGTGATGCTATCACCTTCTTCTACCAAAGCGATATTACCACCAACTGCGGCTTCTGGGGCAACGTGACCAACTACCATCCCGTAAGTACCACCAGAAAAACGCCCATCGGTGATTAAACCCACGGAGTCGCCTAAACCTGCACCAATAATAGCAGAGGTGGGAGCGAGCATTTCCCGCATTCCTGGTCCGCCTTTTGGTCCTTCGTAACGGACAATTACCACATCCCCAGCTTTGATTTTCCCTGCTAAAATGGCATCTAAACAAGATTCTTCTGATTCAAATACTCTCGCAGGTCCTGTGATAGCAGGTTTTTTCACCCCGGTAATTTTGGCAACTGCACCTTCAGTAGCAAGGTTGCCTTTGAGAATGGCTAGGTGTCCTTGAGCATACATGGGGTTATGCCAAGGACGAATCACATCTTGATCTGGTGATGGTTCGTCAGGGATATCTGCTAAAACTTCGGCTACAGTTTGTCCTGAGATGGTGAGACAATCACCATGTAACAGGCCATGAACTAAGAGCATTTTCATGACTTGGGGAATACCACCGGCTTTGTGTAAGTCTGTGGCTACATATCTACCACTGGGTTTTAAGTCACAGATGACAGGAACACGGCCGCGAATGGTTTCAAAGTCGTCTAATGTCAGTTCTACACCTGCGGCACGGGCGATCGCCAGAAAATGTAAAACTGCATTGGTAGAACCACCCACAGCCATAATTACAGAAATGGCGTTTTCTATAGATTTACGGGTGATAATTTGCCGGGGTAATATTTGCTTACGGATAGCTTCTACTAAAACGGCTGCTGATTTGGCGGTACTTTCGGCTTTTTCTTCATCTTCTGCCGCCATTGTGGAGGAATAGGGTATACTCATGCCCATTGCTTCAAAGGCTGAGGACATGGTGTTAGCTGTAAACATTCCTCCGCAAGAACCAGCACCGGGACAAGCGTTACGTTCTACTGCTAAAAGTTCTTCTTCGTTAATTTTACCGGCGCTGTGTTGACCTACAGCTTCAAAAGAACTGACAACGGTTAAGTCTTGACCGTCATATTTTCCGGGTTTGATTGTGCCACCATATACAAATATGGCGGGGATGTTCATGCGTGCCATTGCCAACATAGCACCGGGCATATTTTTATCACAACCACCAATGGCCAGCACACCGTCCATACTTTGCCCACTACAAGCGGTTTCGATAGAATCGGCGATGACTTCCCGTGAAACTAGGGAATATTTCATCCCTTCTGTTCCCATTGAAATACCATCACTGATGGTAATAGTACCGAAAATCTGGGGCATTGCACCCGCTTCTCTGACACCAATTTCTGCTCTTTGGGCGAGTTTGTTAATCCCCATATTACATGGGGTGATGGTGCTGTAACCATTGGCAATACCGACAATGGCTTTGTTAAAATCTTCATCTTGGAAACCAACTGCCCGTAACATAGCCCGGTTAGGCGATCGCTGCACCCCTTGAGTAACTACTTTACTTCTTAAATTTTCTGCCATTTTTATTGATTCCTTCTGTACCATGATCGCTATGATGGCGATTTTTGTAGGTTTTGTAGGTTTTGTAGGTTTTGTAGATTTTGTAGATATTTATTCTCTCAAAAAGTGGTCATTGGTTATTAGTTTCTTAGTTATTGATTTATTAATGATTGGCTTATTAGTCATTGGTGATTATTTATGTATCAAATAAGTAGTCGTGTAAAATAAATTTTATAGTTAAATTTTATAGTTAAATTTTATAGTTAAATTTTATAGTTAAATCTTATAGTTAAATCTTATAGTTAGGACAGAGAACAGGGAATGGGCAATAGGTAAGGAATACAGACATTTTGTTTTCACTCAGTTTGCACTCAATAGACATCTGGTGGTAATTCAATGTGCATAACCTGAAACCCTTGTAGAGACGTTAGGTTTTTGTAGATTATTAGTTTCATTTTATACTTTTTGAAAGACCTCTTACATAAAAAATAAAAAATAAAAAATATACAAAAAAATATACAAAAAAATATACTTCTTATCAAAACAGTGTCACAACTATTATCGTATAATTAGATTCAAATATATATAGTGTTATCGAAGTAATCTGTGTGGGAGTAGTATACATAGGCGATCGCGCAACAGGCAAGACTCACTTAGCACTAGAGTTAGCCAACCCCGATGGTGAATATGTCAAAGTTAGTAATCTCGATTATGACAATCTGAGATTATCATTGCTGGATGAAAACTACCAAGGCAAGCCCACGGATGCAGTAGCACCATACAAACGTAACTTAAATATGAATGTGCGATTACCATCTGGAAACAAGCAGGTTTTAGTAGATTGGGTTGATACAGGGGGCGAGGTATGGCGGAGAAGTTGGCAAAAAGATAATTCTGATCGGTGGATTCAATTTTTAGATCCTATTCGCAACAGTGAAGGACTATTACTCATTCTTCCACCCCATCGGGGGATGAGTTTTCAAACTGGTGTGGATGTAGAACAGTTTCCCACACAAAAACAATGGTGTAATCGTTTTGAAAGATGGGTAACATTTTTTCATCAACAATGTCCAAAAGTCAGACATTTGGCTATTTGTATCAACAAAGCTGATTTATTTTGTGATTTATCCACAGAAGGGGCAAAACTACAGGGGAAACGCATCTAAATCTTATTGACAAAATACCGTTTTAATGTATAGACCAATAAATCCCTATTTATCGTTTGATTGATTTTTTCAGGATCATGGTGATGGACTAAAATATTGTCAATAAGTGGTCGTTAATGCGAATATTTTGGTCGTTATTGAGATTGAATCGCCCTTATTGATAAGATGCGTTTCCCCTGATTTAGAAGATGAATATTATCCAGAAGCAGAAATCATCACCAACACATCAAATCAAAAACTACTACTATTAACCTACCTTCCCCACGAAAATCAAACCTTAGAAACTTGGTTACAAACCGAACATACCTTAGAAGAATCATTATTAATTACCAGCCAAATCTGTCAATTATTCCGCTATTTACATCAAAGACAATGGTGTATTATTAATATAATGCCCCAATTTATGCAAATAGGAAAACCTATCGAATTTTTTGATTTAACTAGCGCCTATCCTGTAGGTGAAAATCTCAATAGTGGCTTAATGGGGAACTATTGCGCCCCCGAATTAGCATACTGTAAATATCCTATTCAAGAAACAATGAGTAGTTATACAGTAGCCGCATTATTATATCATATAATTCACCATCAAAACCTACCTAACGATCCAACTATAGAAATACAAATTAATCCTATTCCTCACCTGTATCAAATCCTAAAAATTTGCCTATCTCCCATCCCCGAAGAAAGATTTACATTAGAACAACTATTAAAAATATTAGTTAGCACCCGTCAAGAAATTAGCACCCCGGATATTAATTGGGAAATAGCCAGTTTGTCTACCGTAGGATTATCAATAAATCGGCTACAAAATGAAGATAACTATGGGATTAAACAACAGAAAAACAGTAATCAAGAAACTATTATTTTAGGTGCGATCGCCGATGGTATGGGGGGAATGTCCCAAGGAGAATTAGCCAGTAAATTAGCAATTCAAACTATATTAGAAACACCCATACCTCCAACAAATCAAACCAAAGAACAATATCAAGAATGGTTAAAATCCTTATTTATCCAAGCTAATGAAACAGTATCTAACCAAGTTAAAGAAGGAGGAACAACCCTCAGCGTAATTTTTGCCATATCCCAACAATTGATCATCAGTCATGTAGGTGATAGTCGTATTTATTTACTACGTCAAGGAGAAATAAAACAACTCAGTCAAGATCATTCTCTCGTTGCCATATTATTAGCTAGTGGACAAATTACAGCAGACGAAATTTCCACACATCCAGATAGAAACGTCCTCACAAAATCCATCGGCGGAAAACGCAGATTAAGCGATGATTACGTTCAAGATTTAAGACAAACAACCTCAGAATTAACGATGAAATTAATAAATCAAGATATCATTTTACTATGTTCTGATGGTGTTTGGGACTTAGTTTCTCAAACTGAACTAGCGGAAAATTTCACCAATCAATCAAACCTACAAACAGCCGTCAATGTTACTATTAACCAAGTCTTAGAACGAGGTGCATTTGATAATGCCACTCTGTTAGCATTACGATGTTTAGTTAGTTATTTTTAGTTATTTTTAGTTATTTTTAGTTATTTTTTAATCACCTATTACCCATTACCTATCACCCATTACCCATTACCCATTACCATCTATGCAATGTCCCACCTGTCTCACCGATAACTTAGATCATGCCATGAGTTGTATTGCTTGCGGTACACCTTTAACCCCCCATTCCCCTACATCAAATCTGCATTTAACCCCAGGAACATTAATTGGCAATGGCAGATATAGAATAGAAAACATCTTAGGACAAGGTGGGTTTGGTATTACTTATGCGGCAACATATCTACAAAACTCCGCCAAAGTTGCCATCAAAGAACTATGGCCAGAAAATGCCGCCAGACAAGGTAATACAGTTTTGTGGCCAATGTCAATCACTCCCGTACAGCGTCAACAACAACTGCAAAAATTCCAAATAGAAGCCAACTATTTACAAAAATGTGTACATCCAAATATCGCTAAAATTTATGAATATTTCCTAGAAAATAACACTGCATACATGATCATGGAATTACTGGTTGGTAAATCCTTAGATCAGATATTAGCAACAGAAGGAATATTAGCAGAAAATCGAGTTAAACATTATTTTCTGCAAATTGCTGACGCTTTAAAAGTAATTCACAGTCATAATTTATTACATCGAGATATCAAACCGGAAAATATTATCATTGTAGATCCAGATCAAGCCGTATTAATTGACTTTGGTGCAGCTAGAGAATTTATTGCCAATCAAACTGGAGATATGACTAGAATCTTAACACCGGGATATGCACCCTATGAACAATATATTCAAAAAAGTAAACGTTTCCCCGGTACTGATTTTTACGCTTTATGTGCATCAATGTATGAATTACTAACAGGAAAATTACCAACCGAAGCCACAGAAAGAGCTAGTGCATTTTTACAAAACAGTGCGTTAAATACATTAAATACATTAAATACATTAGTAGATCCATTAATTCCACCGCGACAACTTCGCCCTAATTTAAGTCCTTTAATAGAAAAAGTCATATTAACAGGAATGCAATTTAGAATAGAAGATAGATTTCAAACTGCTGATGAATTAATAGCAGCCCTCAAAGGTAAATTTATTTCTCCCCAGCATCAAAGGGCTAAAGAATTAGTGAAACAAGGTAAATTAAATGATGCAGCCCAAGCATATCAAAAATATTTATCAGTTGAACCAGAAAACGGAGAAGCAGCGATAGAACTAGCATTATTACAAATACATATTGATGAACAACAAGCAGAAATAGCCGCCCAAAATGCTATTAAATTACAAGCAAATGATGGCAGAGGATATGGAGTTTTAGGATTGATTAATTGCCGTCAAAATAATTGGCAAGAAGCAGTTAAAAATTTACAAATAGCTGTTAATTTATCTCCTAATGAAACTTGGATACAAGCTAATTATGCTTGGGCATTAGCTAAGTCTGGTAATTTAGCAGCAGCCGAAAAAATAATAAATCAAGTATTACAAATACAGCCAAATTGTACTTTTGCTTTAAGTTTACAATCATGGATATATGTACAGCAACAACAATGGAAGTTAGCTATTCGTACCGCTACACAAGCAATATTTAAACTAAATAATCAATTACAAAATCAGCTAAATCATCATGAAAAGCAATTACAAACTAACTTACAAAATAGTTTATATAGTTATCTAATTCTTGCTTTAGAAAAAGCCGTTGTTACTAAACAAGCTAATGACGTAGAGAGAAGAATTGCCGAATTTATTCAGCAATCTCCTAATAGTAGCATAGCTTGGGGTTTCAAAGGTTGGAAACAAGCAAAGCAATATTTATGGCAAGATGCACTGATCAGTTTTGAAAAAGCTACTCATCAAACATCTATTCCTGGTTGGGTATTACTTAATTATGCCATTACTCAAGAGAACTTAAAGAATTATCAAAATGCTATTCAAATATATGAAAATTATTTACAAACATTTCCCATTATAGCCTTTCCTTGTTTTCGTCTTGGTACTTTATACGCCCAAATAGGAGTATGGGATCAGGCTAAATTATATTTAGAAAAAGCCATTAAATATAATGCTAATTTGCAGAAGCATATCATAATTTAGGTTGGGTCTTACTAAATATTAAAAATCAAGATGGACAAATAGAAAATAGCCGAGAAATGTTATCTGCTTATAGTCAAGCTATCAAATTATATGCCTTATCTGCAAGATTGCAACTATCCGCAGATATTAAACAGGCATTTCAATTAATAGGTGTGAATATAGGTGTTAATATTTAGGTGTGAATAGTTAGGCTTTAATTAATAAATATTAGGCTAGGGACAATTCATGAATTGTCCCTACAAGGATTTTAAGTTATGCACATTTCCAGATCATTACTCCTAAAAAGGTAAAAATTGCAATAATACAGATCCCAGACTACCAACAAAATCCATAAAACTGGGTTTACCCTTGCTGATATTTTCTGTATAGGGTGTTTTCAGTTCCAGAATAAAAGCTTGTGCTGTTTGTAAACCTTCGGTATTTTTCTGCTCTTCAAACAGTTTTGCGGCGATTTGGGCATCTTCTAAGGCGCTTTTTCTGTCTAAGTTTTGGTAACTAGCTACACCACGGGATAAATAAGCACCTGCGTAGTCTGGTTTGAGAGCGATCGCTTGACTAAAATAATCAATAGCTGGTTTGAGATTACCTTTTTCTGCTGCTGCTACACCCCAAGCATAAAAGTCTTCTGGTTTAGCTATTTGTGCAGGTATGCCTACAGCACCTTGAAAGTTAGTACCGCTAAGGTTTGCATTTGTCAATTCTACATTCATTAAGTAGCTATTTCTCAAATCTGTACCAGTTAAATTTGCGCCATTGAGTTTAGCATCAGCCAAGTTTGCGCCAAATAAACTCGCACCAGTTAAGTTTGCGCCCCGCAAGTCTGCACCACTCAAATTAGCACGACTCAAGTTAGCACCTGCAAGATTCGCACCGCTTAAATTCGCTCCTGATAAGTCAGCCATCACTAACCCAGCATTGCGGAGGTTGCAGTTAGAGCATTTATTGGTTGCTAATAACTGTCTTATTTCTTCATTGTTGAAAGCTTGGGCGGTTACTGGTAAGCTGATGGTAAGTAAAAATGCTGCTGTGGCAATAATTTGGTTTTTCATAATCAGTGTTACAAGAGTAAAAATTCAAAAGTCAGTAGTCAGAATACTGATAAAATATTGAACCCAATTTAACATACTGGGAATAGAGAGTAGGGAAGAAAGCAAGTTAAAATTTTGCTCTACCTACTTGCTCTACCTACTCTGATACGGGAAAGACAACCCCACCCCTACTGACTCCTGATTACTGATTTGAATTTCTGTCTTTTGCATCCAATTCTTTATTTTTGTAACGTTGAGTTAACAGAAAAACAGTATGGTTATGTGAGGGAGTTTGCGCCACTTCTTTTTTAGCATTAGACCAACCGATATCTGCAAATAGGCTGACGCTAAATGTTAGGATGGATGCTAATAATAGTTTTTCTAGCATAAGCGTAACTCCTCATAATCATCACTCAATAACTTAATAATTTATATATTTACAAATGATTTACCTGATTAGAAAATAACTAACTATTTAATCAAGTACCAATGATTTCAATGTTATAATTTCAGTCATTACTATCACAACGGTATTTTTACTGTATTTTCAGTTTTGCACCACTTATCTGTTCATCCTTTTTGATTTATTGTTTAAGAGGTTGTCTTAAAAGTTTTTGGCGAATATAATAGAGCCTCCGGCACGCCTGACGGCGAACGCTACTACACAAACAAATTCCACTAGTGGACTAACGAAAAATTGAGGTTTTGTCTGTGTAGATGTGATTTCTAATCACTCAATTTAGACTTTTCCAACATCCTCTAAGGTACAATCTAACTAAGAGGTCAGATTTGTACGGCTGATATCAATCTAGAGCATATATCTATCTATAACCAATGGCATAAATATAACTTCCTCCAAGGGATTGATGATACTTGCATTCAAAAACGTAGTAATAGAGTTATGGCCTTAAAGTCATTCAGAAATAACAGGAATATCAAAAGATTTCTGTTTTGCTGTTGGAGGAATATAAAGTATGGTTATAGGTATACATAAGCGTGCTGTAGGCGTATTTCCAGATCGCCGTGATGCTGAACAGGCGTTACATGAATTGAGAGATTCAGGGTTTCCAATGGAAAGAGTTTCTGTTATCACCAGACATCACGAAAATGAAGAAATTGCTGGTCATCAAGTCCGTGAAAAAGTTGGTGATCAGGCGGAAGAAGGTGCAACAATTGGCGCAATTTCTGGTGGTGTTTTAGGTGGTATAACCGGTTTATTAGTAGGACTAGGAACGTTAGCTATTCCCGGAGTTGGTCCAATTATGTTGGCTGGTGCTACAGCTACAGCTTTAGTGACAACCCTTGCTGGTGCTGGTATTGGTGCTGCGGCGGGAGGTTTAATTGGTGCGTTAATTGGTTTAGGAATTCCCGAAGAAAAAGCCAAAATTTATCATGATAGAGTACAGAGAGGAGAATATTTAATCATTATTGATGGCACAGATGCGGAAATTGCGAGAGCTAAAGAAATTCTCCATCGTTGGCGAATAGAAGAATTTGACGTTTATGATCAACCAGATGGGAAACAGCCAGCCAGGGATGTTATTTCTCAAGATGTCACGGTTCATAAAGATGTTACCGTTCCTAGAGAAACAACTGTTCCTAGAGAGACGACTGTTCATAGAGAAACGACTGTTCGTAAATATGCAATTGGCTATTTTTCACTGCTGCAAGATGCGGAAACTGCTATTAATGATTTAAGAAATGCAGGTTTTCCTTTAAACCAAATTGCTTTAATTCATAGAGAACGTCAACACAGAGATGCTTTTGGGGGTGTTCATTGGAGCGATCGCTTTGAGTCTACTCGCTTTAATATTCCCGATCATCAAACTCAGTTTTACAACGAACGCATCCATCAAGGAGACTATATCATTATCGTTGGTGGTACAGATACCGATATTCACCGGGCTGCAACTATTCTCAACCGACATGGAATTAAACAATGGCAAGTTTACGAAGCAAATGGTCATGTAAAAGCAACTTCGCCAGCACCTTTGCAAACCACTAATGTACAAACTACTAAAAGAGCAGTTGGTGTATTTTCCCATCGTCGTGATGCAGAAACAGCACTCAGAGACTTGAGAAATGCCGGTTTTCCCATGAACCAAGTTTCTCTCATCGCTAAAGACACAGACAGCAGTGAAAAAAGGAATTTAGAGGGTAATAAAGCAGATGAAGGACTAAAAGCCGGTGGCGCTATTGGTGGTTTAGGTGGTTTATTAGTTGGTTTGGGAACTTTAGCAATTCCTGGAGTTGGACCTGTAATGGCTGGTGGTGCGGTAGCAACTGCTTTAGCCACAACCTTAACCGGTGGTGTTGTCGGTGCAGCAGTGGGGGGTATTGCAGGGGGGTTAATTGGTTTAGGTATTCCTGAAGAAAGAGCGCGAGTTTATAGCGATCGCTTCCAAAAAGGTCATTATTTAATCATTGTTGATGGTACTCAAGCACAAATTCACCAAGCTGAAAAAATTATCAAAGGTTTGGGAATTGAAGAATTTGATATTTATGATGCCCGTGATGTCAACGAATATCAACCTAGTGAACATCAACCCAGTTTTGAAACTGTCAAACCGACAGAAACCGTTCATGGTGATTTTGCTGGAGAAGCACCAGTAATTATTATTGACCATCGCCAAAAAACAGTTTAATTCCCATTAATTTCACCAAATTTGAGGAGCAATAAAATTAAAATTTTGCTCCTGCCTCCTGACTCCTGAACTCTGCTATATCAAAATCAAACAATAAACCAATGAAAAAATTAACTTCATTCTTAATAGGTTCACTTTTACTTTTTAGTGCTGCTTGTGATAATACTGCTAAAACAACTGTGACTGCACCTGAACCGGAAGAAACTCCAGTAAGTCCAGCAGCAGAAACCAGACAAGAAACAAAAGAAGACGCTCAAAGTGAACTTCGCAGAAGACAACTAAACGCTGATATTCGCGCTCGTGAAGAACGAAATCTGCTAACTACTGATCGTACAGAAAGAACAGCAGCAGACTTAGCTAGTGAGGTACGATCTAAGTTAGAAGCTAATATTCCTGGTGGTGCATTAACAGTTAAAGCTACCGATGATGGTACTGTTACTGTATCAGGCACTGTAAATAATCAGGATCAGTTAGCTAAAATTGAACCTTTAGCCAAAGAAATTAATGGAGTGAAAAATGTAATTGTTAATGCAACAGTCGCACAACCAGGAAGGTAAAACTGCTCACAATTAATATCTGTTAATATCTCTAAGTTGATGGACTGAAATAAGTTTTTCTGGTCAATCCTCAGTAATCAAGATACAAACTGAAATATTTTTGACTTGGTATTCTGAGTCAAGACTGTTATATTGATTTACGTCCAGTCACTTATCAACACTGTTGTGCCAGATGGCAAACATTATGGAAACTCAACAACAGCAAGACTCTGCAACTTCCGTCTCACCACCAGGGGTATTATCTCTTGAAGGTGCAGAAACTGGAAATTTGCCTAAACTACCTCCAGTTAAAGCGCCTGACAGCCAATGGCAGCGCATTTTAGGACAAATTGTTGACTTTTTAGACCAACTGCCAGATTTTGTAGGTAGTTTTTTTGCTAAAAATCAGCAAGCTATCTTAACAATTGTGTTAATTTTGTCTGCGTTTGTTACGGTTAAGGTAGCGATCGCCGTTTTAGATGCTGTTAATGGTGTGCCTTTACTAGCTCCCATTTTTGAGCTAATTGGCATATTCTATGCTATGTGGTTTGTCTTCCGTTATCTCCTGAAAGCGGAAACTCGCCAAGAATTATCCCACAAAGTTAGTGCATTCAAACAACAACTTTTAGGTTAATCATAGGTTAATAATTCAGAAGTCAGAATTTCTGAATTTTGGTTTTTAGATTTTGGATTTTGGATTGTTTTCACTTAGCACAATCTAAAATCTAAAATCTAAAATTTTTTATTTTTTTGCCCTATACCATACAAACTATCTCAAGATGCAGATAAATATGATCGGGAAATTATTACAGCGGAAACAGCAGCGCGTCAAGCTAGGGAAGGAGAACATTATAAACAAGTTCCCACAGAGGATAGAGAAGCATATTTAGTTAATTAATGATTTTTCAAATATTCTGACTCCTGACTTCTTATGTATATTCCTATTTTATTTCTACAGTTAAGTTAGGTAAACCATCTAATTTTTCTGTGGGAATTTCTTCTTTTACATAAGGAACATAAACCGTTAACCCTGCTGGGATACATTTAATTTCTACAGGGGTTGTACCGAATATTTCCCCATCTATAACTACTTTTTGTGGGGGTTCTGTGGTGATTTTAAATTGTTTAGCTCGCAAATAACCAATATCATCTCTTTCCACTGGTGTACCTGTAGCAGCAGTTTGGAATAAATGAAATGTGGCAGCGATCGCACCTGTTTTATTTTCTGGAGATACTATTGTTAAATCTAATAATCCATCATCATAAATAATCCCGGAAGGTCCTTGTGCTAAAACTGAAGTAGGAGGTGCAGCATTTGCCACTGTTACTGCTGATGCCAGAGTTTTAATTATCTTATCTTCTGTTTCAATTTCCACAGCAAATCTTTGTAAATTTCCCAGTTCTTGAATACCAGCTAAGATATAAGCTATCATCCCAAAACGATTTTTAGTTTCTCGATCTGCTTTTTCTACAGTTTCTGCTTCAAAGCCAATACCTGCTAATAATACCATTGGATGATCATTACAATAAGCAACATCTACTGTGCGAGTTTTACCTTGTAAAATGGTTTGACAAGCGGCGGCAATTGTATTAGGAATATTTAATGCTGCGGCAAAAGCGTTTGCTGTTCCTCGTGAAATAATCCCAAAAGGTATATCAGTATTAACTACTGCTTCTGCTGCTGCTGATAAGGTCCCATCTCCCCCAGAAACAATGATCGCTTCTACTCCCCTTTCTACTGCTGCACGTGCGAGTTCATCAGCATCAACTTCTTCAGTGGTGAGATAAATATCTAAATCAATTTCTGGTTCTAATATTGACCTAATTTGATCTAATTCAAAGTCTGGATCACCTTGACCGGCAACTGGGTTAAAAATTAAACAAGCAGAACTAATCATAGAGATAATTGATAATTGACAATTGATAATTGATAGTTGTTTCAGTAATGGTCAATTGTTCATTGTTCATTGTTTATTATTGAATATTAGCATATCTTTCAAATTTAAACTTCTCTCTCAAGACTACTTTGGCTGATAATTTACTAAAATTTATTTATTTATTTTGCTGTTTCCTATTCCTTTACCTAAAATATAATTTCTCAATGTGTAAATTTAATGTGTAAATTGATTTTTATCTAACGAAATAAATAAAATGATCTGAGACTTGATATGATTGAACCGCAAAGGGCGCAAAGGACACAAAGGTAAGGAATTTTCAGAGATTTTTTAGTGTTGCTGCGGTTGTTTTTTCTTTCATTGAGATAGTCCCCATCAATCTTTGTTGTAGTATCTAAAAAAATCTGCATATAGGTAGATGCGGAAAAATCAAATATGTAAAAATATACATAACGTTTTATTAAACTGGTAGCTGCTGTTGATATAAGAAAAATGTAACTGAATGTAAAGAGAGTGATTCCATCCGGTAAGTCACTTGCTGCGGTAGTCTAGATCAATGTGAATTTATCGCCTGGTTTGACAAATTGTCTTATGACTTCAGTTTCTAGCCCTCCACGCACTATTCGTATTGGTTCACGTAAAAGCCAACTAGCTCTAGTTCAAACATACTGGGTAAGAGAGCAACTTCAGAAAAGTTATCCTGATATCAATTTTGAAGTCCATACCATGTCTACCCAAGGCGACAAAATCCTGGATGTAGCATTAGCTAAAATTGGTGACAAAGGATTATTTACCAAAGAACTCGAACTGGGAATGATCGAGAAAAGTATTGATTTTGCCGTTCATTCCCTCAAAGACTTGCCTACTAACTTACCAGAAGGTTTGGCACTAGCAGCAATTACAGAACGGGAAAATCCAGCCGATGCGGTAGTATTCCATGAGAAATACAAAGGACAAACTCTGGAAACTCTACCAGCAGGTGCGGTGATTGGTACATCTTCTTTAAGAAGATTGGCACAACTACGCCATAAATTCCCCCATTTTACCTTTAAAGATGTGCGGGGAAATCTCAACACACGCATGGCTAAGTTGGATGCGGGTGAATATGACGCTTTGATTTTAGCGGTAGCTGGTTTAGAAAGATTGGAAATGAGCGATCGCATTCACCAAATTTTACCCCCTGATATTTCCCTGCACGCAGTTGGCCAGGGTGCTTTAGGTATAGAATGCCGTGCTGATGATGCTGAACTGATCACCATTCTCAAAGCCATTGAACATCCGCAAACACGCGATCGCTGTTTAGCAGAACGCTCTTTTCTCCGCTCTTTAGAAGGCGGTTGTCAAGTTCCCATTGGTGTCAACACAGAAATCAATGGTGATAATTTAACACTAACTGGTATTGTAGCTAGTGTAGATGGTCAAAAACTGGTCAAAAATACTGTAACTGGCCTTGCTCAAGATGCCGAACATCTGGGAACACAACTAGCTAACACCTTACGTCAACAAGGTGCGACTGAAATTTTAGAAGAAATCTTCACTCAGATACAACGCGGATCATAGGGTGACTAGGGACTGGTGACTGGGAAGAGAAATTTTAGATTTTAGATTTTAGATTGGAATTGACAAAAACAATCCAAAATCCAAAATCCAAAATCCTTTCATTGAATCACCAATTACCAATTACCAATTACCAATCACCAATTACCAATTATCAATCACCAATTACCAATTACCAAATTATGCGAATTCTCTTTGTTGCAGCGGAAGCTGCTCCTATTGCCAAAGTAGGTGGAATGGGTGATGTTGTCGGTGCATTACCTAAAGTTCTCAGACAAATGGGGCATGATGTACGGATATTCCTGCCCTATTACGGCTTTTTGCCAGATAAGATGGAAATTCCCAAAGATCCGATTTGGAAAGGCTTTGCCATGTTCCAGGACTTTTCGGTTTATGAAAGTGTCCTGCCGGGAACTGATGTTCCTTTGTATTTATTTGGACATCCGGCTTTTACACCCCGCCGTATTTATGCCGGAGAAGATGAAGATTGGCGGTTTACCTTATTTGCTAACGGTGCGGCGGAATTTGCCTGGAATTACTGGAAACCGGAAATTATTCACTGTCACGACTGGCATACAGGCATGATTCCTGTTTGGATGCACCAAGATCCAGATATTACCACTGTGTTTACTATTCATAACCTCGCTTATCAAGGACCTTGGGAATGGTATTTACGGAAAATTACCTGGTGTCCTTGGTATATGCAAGGACATAATACAATGGCCGCTGCCGTGCAGTTTGCTGACAGGGTAAATACAGTTTCTCCCACCTATGCAGAACAAATCAAAACTCCTGCTTACGGTGAACAAATTGAAGGGTTGCTATCTTTTATTAGCGGCAAGTTATCAGGGATTATTAACGGTATAGATACAGATGTTTATGATCCGGCAACTGATAAATACATTAACCAAACTTTTACTGCTGATACCTTAGATAAACGCAAAGCTAACAAAATTGCCTTGCAAGAAGAAATGGGATTAGAAGTTAATTCTAGTGCCTTTTTAATGGGTATGGTGAGCCGGTTGGTAGAACAAAAGGGTTTAGATTTGGTGATCCAAATTCTTGACCGCTTTATGGCTTATACAGATGCTCAATTTGTGTTGTTGGGAACAGGCGATCGCTATTATGAAACCCAAATGTGGCAGTTAGCATCCCGTTACCCTGGCAGAATGGCCACCTACCTTTTATATAATGATGCCCTTTCCCGTCGCATCTATGCTGGTACTGATGCTTTCTTAATGCCAAGTCGTTTTGAACCTTGCGGTATCAGTCAAATGATGGCGTTGCGTTACGGTTCAGTTCCTATCGTCCGTCGTACAGGGGGTTTAGTTGATACTGTCACCCACCACGACCCCGTAAATGCCGCAGGTACAGGTTATTGCTTTGACCGCTATGAACCTTTAGACCTGTTTACCTGTATGATTCGTGCTTGGGAAGGTTTCCGTTACAAACCCCAATGGCAAGAATTACAACAACGGGGTATGAATCAAAACTTTAGCTGGTATGAATCTGCTAAACAGTACGATAGTCTATATCGTTCCATGTATGGTTTACCACCCACTGAATAGGTGACTGGGGACAGTAAGAAGGGAACAGGGAACAGGGAACAGGGAACAGGAAATATTTATCTTTCTCCTGACTCCTGACTCCTGACTCCTAACCCGGATTTCTCACCAAAATCCTCAAACCCTTATAAAATCTGGATTCTCGGTTTTCACACTGTGTCAAAAATCAGCACCGTGAAAAATACCCGAAACTGGTTCTCCATAAGGATTATATAGATTGCGATCGCATTGTTTGTGAGAAATGCGGGCTAACCCCCACCAGAAAACTTTCTCTGCAAACCCTAAGTTAAACTTTCAGGATCAACACCCAAATTCTTTAACATTTCTGCTAATTTCCGGGCTTTTTCTTCAGCTTCTAAACGTTGTCTTTCAGTTTCCAAAAGTTGTCTTTCAGCCTGTAAACGTTTTTCTTCTGATTCCTGAATCCGTTCTTCTGGGGTAAAAAATCTTTTTCCCTGTTCATCAAACCAATATAACCATTCTCTAGTTATACCTTGATAAGTTCCCCTTTCTCTGCCAATTCCTAAACCTATTTCTGGCAACCAAACGGGATTTCCTGACAGTAGTACATATTCCCCATCAACTAATTTATAAACTTCTAAAGGTTCTTTTCTCTTGCGGAGGGGATTATAAACCACATAATACAAAATCCCAAATTCATGGGCATAAAAATCCTTTTTGGTGCTATATTCTCCCCGATAAGTTTGGGAAACGACTTCTAAAACCAAAATCGGTAATTTATTTTCTTCCCACAATACATAACTAGGACGTAAACCTTCATCAATAAATCTATTTACCCCAATACTTAAAAATCCATCTGGGACAATTGCAGGTTGATAAGGGTCATGATATATTCCCATATCTACACCAAAAAACCAGTCCCATCTTTGAGACCATAATAAAGCGAGAATGCTTTCTAGTAAACCGGGAATGAGATGCTGTAATTGATTATCCACTGGTGTGTCGTCAGAGTCGGGTAATTCTTCTGAAGATGGTAAACAATGCAATGGGTTGTAATTGAGCATGATTGATTTTACCAATTCTGTTTCTATTTTATTACCCGACCAGCGACTAGAAGTCGCAGCTAAACAGACAAAACCCTCCTGCGTGGGTTTCAAACCTTTGATTTTTCATGAGTCTACACACCATCTGGAGTTGGTTTGTGTAGTGGTGAATTATATTCGCCCAAAATTTTTTAAAGGTCCTCTTTTTCAGACAACCAGAACTAAATCATCATATTTTATAGTTGAATTGCCATTGTCAAAATTGAATTGTTCAAAATTTGTAGTGATCATGGTAATGCCATCTAGCGTCAAGATAACTTGATTGTTATTAGCGCCTAAACTAATATTGAAGTCTTCTATTTTGTAAGCGCCAAAGCTGAGGATATCGAAACCTGCACCACCATCTATTTTAGCGTTACCGAAACCTTGAACAAAGTCTCTCCCGTTACCCATGTTGATGTTGACACCACTGCCAAAATTGGAGGCTTTTAAGCTATCGTTTCCATTGCCCATATAAATATTACCACCAAAGATACCATAGGATTCGCTGCCGGTTGCTTTGGCAATGATAGTATCGTTTCCATTTCCAGTAATAATTTCGCCTCTATTGTTGTCAATGGCGATCGCTTTATCCCCAGCTTCGGCTATAGCTTCGATGTGATCAGAACCGTTGCCTGTGAAAATTGTACCTCTATTGTTGTTAATGGCGATCGCTTGATCCTCAGCTTTGGCGAAAGCATTAGCAACAGCTTCAGCCAAAGCTTGACTTTCAGAAGTAGCACTAGCAAGAGTATCAGCATAAGTACCAGCAAAGGTACTAGCACTGGAAGTAGCTCTAGCACTGATATAATCATTGCCCTTGCCTGTATTAATTATACCTTTTGTATTGTTAATACCTCTAACAATGATATTTGCCTGAACTAAACTTGTAGCCGTTGCTTTTGCAAAAGCTGTGGGATTTGCAGACTTAGGGGCTGGAGTAACAGTATCGAGGATAGCTGAGGCATTTGCATAAGCTTTGGTAATTGCTGCAATAGAAGCTTTAGCAATGCCATAAATACGATCATTTCCATCACCAGTGTTAATTTTACCACTGGAGTTATCAATGCCATTGGCAATAGCCGCAAATTGAATAGAGGCAAAAGCATTAGTAATGGCAGCAGTATTTGCGGTTTTAGCAATGGCTTGAGATACTGTAGTTGCAGTGACGTAAAGGTTGGCTGTGGCGATACCAACTATCCTATCTGTTCCTTTACCTGTATTGATAATACCTTCGTTTTTAATACCATTGGTAGTAATACTAGCCCTGGCACTAAACTCAACAGCAATGATAGTAGAATGCAAATCTCTGGCTGTAACATCTACAAGAACTCCAAAACCAAAATCACCACCAACAGATGTTTTACCAATGATTTGATCAGCACTGTGAAATGTATTTACAGTTGAGTTTTTGGGATTGAAGATTCCATACTTTGAATCGACTTTATCAGTTTTATTGGTAAATTTAACCCGCCTGAGATTTAAATAACTCATCAAATCTTCCACACAACTACATTGGAAATAGGTGTTTAATCTACTGCTTTGTAAACTACCACTAATGTATGAGTTATTGTGGACAAATTGGCACAATTTCTTGAGTTTTTTAATTTATAAATGCTCATAGTCTACCAAATAAATATCTGGTAAAAAAGAATGTAGAGACGTTTCATACAACGTCTCTCATGTAGTCTAATTAGGTCAAAACTGCTGTAATTAAAATCAGGCTTTAGTGAACAGAAAACCAAATAGAAGTATCAGAACTTTTAGAACGAGCAATGTGGTTTCCAGTTTGTGCAAATGCAGTAGCTTCGGCTTTGGCTATAGTTGAACTAACTTTATTATCTTGATAAACTTTTATGTCAGTGTCAGTTTCAGTATATGTAATATTACCTTTGGCAAATCCCGTTGCACTGGCTATTGCATATCCATAACCAGCAGATGTTACAGTATCTGTGTTAGCGGTTACACTGCCACCAATGACATTGCTGCTGTCGTTAATGTACTGTAAATTACTTAAATCGGAAATTTGGAAATGACTTCTCATACAGGAATCCTATTTGAATGTTGAAAAAAACTCACTACACTTGAATTCTTTGTAATCCTATTGGGTTTTAGCTTTTGCTTATTAACTGTCTATGCAAACAATTTCAGGAATCAAACGGATTCCTATAGTTACCCTTGATAGAAGTTGTGACTATCCAAAAGTAGAAAATATATAAAACTAGAAACAAGGCTGAATTCTGTGTATTGCAATTCAATTGATTGGGAAAGTTATATAATTCGCTGAAAGCTTTTTTCAAAGCATTCAGCGAAATTAATGAATGAAACTACTCTTTTCTTGCAATACAAGAATCTTCGACTTTAGTCGGAATTAGAGATACAGAGAGCTAGATGGAGTATAAAACCACTATCTAAGCTCAATGTTAATACTTTTTACCGTCTACTGCCGCAAAAGATGCTGAACTGCTTGCAGAATAATAGTCACTTGCATAGGCAAAGGTGTAGGTCTTAGTAAAGGAGTTTTTGCCTTTTGCTATAGCATCTCCAAAAGCTTCAGCAGAGTTGTCATCTAAGTCAATATCAGTGTAGATATCTAACTTGACTTTATCATTTTGATAGTAAGTATATTTGCCACCATTACCACCAACAACAGCAGAAGCTTCAACGGTTTCTAAAAGATTCAAATCAGAAATAATCATTGGATTTCTCCTGGTAAAGTAAATGCACCTTGATGTTTTTTATAGCTAACTTGTTTCCGTTTGCTATGTTTCTAATATATTTTATTACCCAAAAAAAGTCAACACTTTTTTCAAAAATTTCTAAAAAAATAAGAATATTTTTTCCAACAAAACCATCATTAAAATGGTAAAAAAAATCATTGATAAATAAACACTAAAATCTGGACAATATCATATTTTATTGCCCAGAATATTATAAATAAAAGATTTAAATTTAGTTTTCAATTAATACATTTTCTTGGTGAAATTGCATATATTTCCCCCCTTACCAAGAGGGAAATTGCCATTTTGGATATACTGCTGGTCTAAAGAAATTTCTAAATCATAAGTGTCGATATTACCTTGAGGTGTTTGGCTAACTTTAGAGTCAGGAGAGATCCAAGTAACTTTTCCTGGAACAATGCCATATTCCTGAAAAGGATAGGCATCAAATTTGATTTTGACAGGCATTGCTAATTTCAAAAAGCCACTATCTTTACTAGGCATTTGAGCTTTCAGAATCAATTTAGCATTTTGCGGTGCTATTTGGGCAATTCGTTGACCAGGTTGAACTACTTCCCCTGGTTTGGTGATGGGTAATTCAAAAATTACTCCATCAATAGGCGATCGCACTATTCGTTGTTGGATCTGAAGTTGTATAGATTTAATTTGGCTTCTAGTCTGTTCAATTTCTGATGTTACTGCTGTTATTTGTGTTTGGATGTCTTTTAGCTGTTCCTGATTTTTCATCACAGCCAGTTTACCTGCTTGAACTGCACTTTTATAACTACTTAGTTCTTCTTGCAGTCGTAGTTCTGCTTGTTTTATCTCCGACTTCAATATATTAACAGTTGCTTGGTAACGATTGAGTTCTTCTAGCAGTCTCAGTTCTGCTTGTTTGATATCTGAACCTGTTTTTTGATAGATGCGTTTACTTTCTTGTTCTTCTTTTTTGAGTTGATCAATTTGGGTGATAGAAACTGCACCATCTTCAACCAGTTTACTAAATCTTGCCACCATATTGGAATCTATATCCAACCGAGATTTAGCTGATTTATGATCATTTCTGCTACTAGCAATCTGCTGTCTTACTTGACTAACTAATGCTTGTTTTTCCAGTTTTTGGAGATCATAGTTACTCAATTTAGCTTCAAGATTTTGTCTAGCTTGACGCACTTGAGCCATTTTTTCTCCTGCTTGATATTTGTTTTGTTGTTCTAAAAGACTAATTGATGATAACAATTGATTTTGCAGAAGTTTGAGTTGAGATTGGCGATTTTGTAGCCCTTGTAATTTGCTCTGGGCTTGTTGTAGTTCCGGTTCTAATAAAGTAGATTCTAATTCCAGGATAACTTGACCAGATTTAACTGTATCTCCTGCTTTAACCGTAACAAGTTTGACACTTCCACCAGCTTGAGTGTCTATTTTTTGGGTTGCTCCTTGAGGTTCTATACGCCCTTTGGCCGTTCCAGTTTCATCTACTTTGGAAAAAGTTGCCCAAGGTAAACCAACAACAGTAAAACATATCACTACATACAACACCCCCCGCGTCCAAAGTTTGGGTAAAGCATCTAGTAGTTCTGCCGTTCCATAGTTTAAGTCTCTGGCAAAATCTGTATTGTTATTTTGTACATTTGTTTGTTCTTTGAGTTGGAGAAATTCTTTTTCATAGGGTTCACTTTGATAATTATTACGTTCATCTTTGGCAAGTGATGAGGGAGAAAATGTTGATGGCATAGTTTTATTTTCTAAAAAGTGAATTACATTAAAATTCAGGATTCAGTAGGGGTTTAGCATTGCTAAACCCGTACAGGAGTCATATCAAGAAAATAATGATGAATTATGATTGAGGAATTATGAGTTGTTAAACAGATTGAGCCAGTTGTTGTTGATTCAGATAGTAGTAATGACCTTGTTGAGCAATTAATTCGTCGTGTGTACCGCTTTCTACTAAAACACCATGATTTAAAACTAAAATCAAATCAGCATTACGGACTGTTGATAGACGATGGGCAATGATGATACTGGTGCGGCCTTTGAGGATAGTTTTGAGGTTGTTTTGAATAATTCGTTCTGATTCTGAGTCTAAATGACTAGTGGCTTCATCAAATAGTAATAAGCGAGGATTTCCCATTAAAGCACGGGCGATCGCTAATCGTTGCCTTTGTCCTCCAGAGAGCATACCACCACCTTCACCAATTTGGGATTCGTAACCCATTGGTAATTTTTGAATAAACTCATCAGCACCAGCCAATTTTGCCGCTTGGATAATATCTTCTAAAGAGGCATCTGGATGAGCAATGGCGATATTTTCCCGAATTGTGCCACCAAAAAGAAAGGTATCTTGATCGACAACACCAATTTGAGAACGGAGCGATCGCAAGGCAACATTAGTAATATCACAACCATCAATGAAAATTTTACCCTCTTGCGGTGGATATAAACCCAAAATTAATTTACTCAGTGTAGTCTTTCCTGAACCACTACGTCCTACCAAGGCTACCATTTGTTCTGGTTGAATCTCAAAGTTGAGATTTTCCAGAATATTAGTCTCACTTTCTGGATGATATCTAAAGGTGACATTCTCAAAGCGAATATAACCGCGCAAGTTACCTAAAGACTTACGAGGTTTATTTTGCAAATCTTCTTCTGGTTCTGCTTCTAATACATCATTAATTCGTTCTGTGGAAATCACAATTTCCTGCAATTGATTCCACAGTAAAGATAATCGCTGGAAAGGACTCAAAACATTGCCCACTAACATATTAAAAGCAACTAATTGACCAATAGTAAGTTGACCATTAATTACTTGAGATGCGCCATACCAAAGCAATCCAGTATTAACAAAGGTTTGAATTATACCACTAATAATTTGCAAACGATTGCCAATGATTTGAGCATTAAAACCTTTTTTGACCACATCATTCAGCAATTCCTCCCAACGCCAGCGCACGGTTTGTTCAATTGCCAATGAGCGCACAGTTCTAATTCCAGTTAATGCTTCTATCAGATAACTATTTTCTTTAGTCCCAGCATTAAAAATCTCTCTGGAAATGCGGCGTAAAATCCCTGTACTCGCCAGTGCCAAAATAAAAAATGGCGGTACAGTACACAATACAAATAATGCCATACTGGCACTATAAGAAAACATCAAAGCCAGATAGACCACCAATGTTAACATATCCAGGATAATCGAAAGTGTCTGACCAGTAAGAAACTGTTGAATTTTCTGATTTTCTTGGATACGAGAAACTATATCTCCCACATAACGAGATTCAAAATAAGATAAAGGTAAGCGAAAAGTATGTTTAATAAAACCTACCAACAAAGAAATACTAATCCGGTTGGCAGTATGATCAAGGAGATATTGACGCACAGCATTTATGGCAATGCCAAATAATCCAAAAAATATCATCCCTAAACCAACGGCGTTTAAGGTAGCAACGCTGCGTTGTACCAATACTCTATCTAGTAATAACTGGGTAAATATTGGTGTGACCAGTCCAAATAATTGAATGAGTATGGAAGCGATAAAAATTTCTAGCAGTGTCCGATAGTGAGGTTTAATTAACTCATAAAACTTCCAGAAATTTGTAGTTTCATCTTTGGTTTGGTGAAGTAGAGTTGTGGGTTCTAGTAATAAGGCGTAACCACTCCAATTTTCTTGAAATTCAGTCTTGGTAAGACTGCGTTGGCCGATAGCAGGATCACAAACAATTACTCGTGTTTTGGTGATTTCATAAACAACAATAAAATGTTTACCTTCCCAGTGAGCGATCGCTGGTAGGGGTTGTTCTGCTAATTTATCCAAAGTAGCTTTTACTGGACGGCTAACAAAACCCAAACTTTCCGCCACTGTGGCTATAGCTTTTAAAGATGCACCACTGCGGTTAACATTGGTCATTTCCCGCAAGCGATTAATACTAAAATGCTTACCCCAATACATCCCAATCATCACTAAACAAGCAGAACCGCAATCAGCAGCACTTTGTTGGGCTGAGAAAGGATAGCGTTTGATTATATTTCCCCACCAATGACCGATTTTTAGTTGCGGACTAGGAAAATAAGGACGTACTTTTTTCGGCTTTTCTGTTGCTTGAACTTCTCGCTGGGGAAAGGGAATAATTTTAGTAACTGGGTATTTTCCCTTGGGGGGAAGAGATTTTTGACTAGGAAAATTTTGCCCCCGCTGATTAGCTAATAACTTTTGGCGTGTTTCTACACCAATTACCCCTACAAATTCACCTAATTCTTGACAGTATTCTAGTGCTGTTTGCCAATCTAAATTCTGGAGAATGTAAATAATAGTTGGTTGTATTACCTGCCAATTATCCAGATTTTGTTCAGTATAGATTTGTCCAGGTGTTAACGTTTTACCCTCAGAATTTAATAGTTGACCCCAGTGTAAAATACACAGTTTGTAATCTTTGATGTTCAGGATTTTTTCTGAGGAGTTGAGGCTGTAGCGTTGACAGAGAGATAAAGCTTTGAGCATCCCTGGAACTTGTGATGTATGGCGCGGAAATCGTGAATTTTGGCGACATAATAGCAGCAAATCCCATATTTCTGCACGGGCTTTGAAGCGATCGCCAATACTAGGATATTCCTGCATCAAATCACGTAATAAATCGCCGTTAAGATAGCACAAATTTAAATCTGTCGATGCTCTAGCGATGTAAGATTGAAAGTTTTCTTCAGGAAATAGAGTCAGTTCACCATAAGATTCACCTACCGAAATGGTAGTAATTAAGTTATCAGATTTATCCAGCAATCTAACCTTACCACTAAGAATAATGTAGATACCAGCTTTCGCCTCTGTCGCTCTCCATAACTGCGTTGCTGCTACTGGTTGCAAGATTTCCAGTCCTAACAGGCATCGCTGAAGAGATTTTTCTGAAAGGTTTGCACCCAAAGTATTGGTGATTTGTGGCTTTAAATCATGCTCTAATAACACTGATTTCCCCTGAAAATTTGATAACTAAAAATATTGGCAGCATTTGTTTTTCCTGTATCCAATCATCAATAACTTTTGGCAAATTTAACCACCTAATTTTTATCAAAATTGGATTAACGTGACAACAGAATCAGGCAAAATACCCAAAAATAGAATTGTATTCTTTAAAAGCGTTGTCATCATTTAAATTTTCTCACATACTTGTTGGCACTAATTGTCAAATTGGCATTTTATTAGCAATTATACAACTAGCACTGCCATCACTAGGTCTACCACATTCATCACCAACAACCAACCAAGAACATGACAAAGGCACAAGCTAGACTTGGAGAGAGTTGAAGCTTGTTTGTTGATGATGTTTCCCCTATGATGAAGAAATCTTAACTAATGATAGAAGTAGAGCAACATTTTTTTCCTAACAATGATTATAAGTCCAGAATTGTTAATCAAATAATTTACAATTGATGTTAGTCAAAACACCTAAAATTTGCCAAAATTATCTTGATGAGGTTCAGTAAGCGGGAGCATCCCAATTTTGAAAAAATAACCGCGGCAACACCAAAAACTCTCTTAAACTCTCTTCCCTTTGTGTCCTTTGCGTTCTTTGCGGTTCATTCATATTAGGACTTTGTAGCAATTCAAAGATTACCAAAAAATCAAATTACACATTTGGGATGCTCCCCAGTAAGCTAGACTGCTGCTAATATTTGTTGATTCGTCAAATTAATCATTCTTAAATAAGTATTTGCAGCAAGAAAGGTAACAATTCTCCTGATACTAGGTGAGTAATGCTGAAACAGCAAATAAAGAACTTTAGAGTTTTTTATGAAAAAAAATACTATTTCTCGGTTATGTGCTTATACCTTGATAGGGTTAATATCTTTAACATCTGTGATTAGTACATCTACCTCTGCATTACCTCCAGCAGTCAAAACTGCCGCAGTTCAGCAACCTTTACCCAGTAGTAACTTAATCTGGCCGACTCAGGGGATAATTTCCCAAGGTTTCCGTAAACATCAACACGAAGGAATTGATATTGCAGGTGCTATGGGAACTCCTATTTTTGCGGCTGCATCTGGTAAAGTTATGAAAGCAGGTTGGGATGATTGGGGATTAGGTAACTTTATTGAAATTCAACACCCCGATGGTAGTATGACAGTCTATGGTCACAATAATCGTTTATTAGTCAGCAAAGGTCAAACGGTTACTCAAGGACAAATTATTGCAGAAATGGGATCAACAGGTAACAGTACAGCGCCTCATTTGCATTTTGAATTTTATCAAAATAGTCGATTAGCAATTGATCCTCTGAAACTTTTATCATCTTCCACCACTGCTAAACTACCCTTAGATCAACCCGTTTCACCTTCACAACCCATTCCCGTCAATGTTTCACCCGTAAAAGTTAATAATAACGAATGTGCTGGAATTACGGTGATCACAGGTGAAACTGCAAACGCTCGTATTCAAGTCTGTGAAGAAAACGGTCAACTGTTTTACATTGGGCAATTAAAGCAAGATGCCAATCAAACTGTCAAGATAGCTGCTTGGAATGTTGGTGAAAACAAATATCGAGCAGATAACGGTTCTTTTTCTTACTTAGTTAGTCCAGAAAAGGTAGAAGTATGGCGCAATGGTAGTCAAATTCGTTCTGATAGTTTTGATACTTTTCAGCACCTTGGCAATTAATTGACAATTAAAAATACTCTTGATTTCAGTATGTGATGATTCCTTAAAAATACGGTACTGTGACAGTTGAAAGTCCGGAATAAGGTGTCAACAATTCTGCTAATTGAGGAGTATAAAATACATCTAGATTAAATCTAGAAAAAAGCAAAGTTACTTTTTGCCATATCTCAAGTATTTACATAAAGGAGCAGAAAATCATGGAATATATGGCTTATTCCTATATGTATATGGCTAATGAAGAGACTCCGGTTAATTTAGAATTGAATTTGCCCAAGTTGCAGTTTAATTGGCAAAAATTACTCAAGTCTTCTGCTTGGTTAGCTTTAGCTGGTGTGAGTGTCTTTGTTGCTTCCCTTGCTCCCCTTCAGCAAGCTTCCGCCGAATATGTCAGAACTAATGGTAGTTGTTTATTTATCCGTAGGGGTCCTAGCACCGCTAACTCATCTGTAGCCTGTGTACCGAATGGTACAAATATTGGCAATACTGGTAATGTCAGAAATGGTTTTGCTCAAATCACTTCTGGACGTTACCAAGGATATTATGTTGCGGAAAGATGGCTAGGTACTACTCCTGGTAGATATCGTCGTCATTCTGGGGTTGGTGTTGGCGGTCGAGTGTTATTAAGACCAGGTGCTAGAGGTGAGCGTGTGAGAACTGTGCAGAGAGCTTTAGGGATCAGAGTTGATGGTGTTTATGGACCTAGCACTACTCATGCAATTCGCAATTTTCAAAGAAGAAATGGTTTGCTTGTAGATGGTATAGTTGGTCCATCAACTCGCAGGGCTTTGGGTATCAGTTGATAATTGATAATTGATAATTGATAATTGATAATTAATAATTGATAATTTACCCAATCACCAATTACCAATTACCCATTATCAATTACCAATTCTCAAATAATTTTTGACAATTTCTAATATCCTTTCTGCTGCATGGCCGTCACCAAAAGGGTTAATAGCATTAGCCATTGCTGTATAGGCTTCTGGGTTACTCAGTAACTCACTAGCAGCAGTCACAATACTTTCAATTTCCGTTCCCACCAGTTTAGCTGTCCCTGCGGTGACAGCTTCTGGTCTTTCTGTTGTGTCTCTGAGAACTAACACAGGTTTACCGAGACTGGGAGCTTCTTCTTGTAAACCACCGGAGTCTGTTAATAATAAATGCGATCGCCCTATTGCTCCTACTAATTCTGCATAATCTAATGGTTCTGTCAAAAATATTCGGGGATGTTTACCCAATAATTGCTGTAATGGTTCTCTCACAGTGGGGTTTTTGTGTAAAGGCAGTAATAAAGCGGTATCAGGAAAATTGTCTAAAATCTTTAAAAATGATTGGGCGATCGCTTGCAGTGGTTCACCCCAATTTTCCCGACGATGCACTGTAGCCAAAATTGTCCGATATTCACCCCAGTTTAAACCCGGTATCTCACAAGCTGGGTTAGTTGCAGCCACATTCAACAACGCATCTATCACTGTATTACCCGTCATGTGAATTTCTCCCAACACTCCCGAAGCTTGCAAATTTTCCACCGCTAAAGAGGTGGGAGCAAAATGTAATTGAGTAATTTGGGAAATTAACCTTCTATTAGCTTCTTCTGGATAAGGATTAAATAAATCATCCGTTCTTAACCCGGCTTCCACATGACCAACGGGTATTTTTTGATAAAAAGCCGCCAAAGCAGCCGCAAAAGCTGTTGTAGTATCTCCCTGAACTATCACTAAATCTAAATTTAGTTCTTTAAATAAAGCTTCTAAACCTTGCAAACTCTTACAGGTAATATCATTCAGAGATTGTTTAGGCTGCATAATCTCTAAATTATGATCTGCTTTGAGGTTGAATAGCTGCATCACCTGTGCAACCATTTCTTTATGCTGTCCAGTGAGAATAACCTGTACTTCCACATCTGGAGAACTTTGGAAAACCTGAATTACTGGTGCTAGTTTAATCGCTTCAGGACGAGTACCTAAAATAATGCCAATTTTTTTAGTCATTAGTTATTAGTCATTAGTTATTAGTCATTAGTCATTAGATATTAGACATTAGACATTTGTCATTAGTTATTAGTTATTAGGCATTGGGCATTGGGTTATTAACTTCCCCCTGCTCCCTGCTCCCCTTGCCTATTCACTGTCACCTGTCACCTGTCACCTGTCACCTGTTCCCTGTTCCCTCAAACATGAAAAAACCCGGCTTAACCGGGCAGATGCACTGTTTGTCGAATTTAACAATGTTATTTATTTGAGTTCGCAAGTTAAAGGACAAGCAGCATAAACCGTGGTTTGCACTTTTTCTGCCTCACCATGTAGCCAGCTTAACCATTTAACTTCTTTAGGATGAACACCTTTAGCAGTTAGTACACCAGCCACTATCAAAACTGTCAGAACATTAAACATAATTAAACCACCTGCTACCAGCAGAACTGCGCTTGCAGGCATTACAGATTGCAGGACTATCGACAACAGGCATCCGACCGTAGCCATTACTACAACCAATGGAAAACCGACAACCAACAAACATACTGCCAATGTGAAAGTCCAGATTAAAAAGCTTTTAATCATTAACAAGGAGTAGGTCTTCCCTTGATTAGAGCTTTGAGCCGAAACCATGACTTTTCCTCCCAAGTACACAGCAAAGTTTAAAGGTGAATCTCAATTGTGACTCGCTGTTTACGAGTTCACTGTCTTGATTCAGTGAAATCCAGTATATAGAAACTTATGGAAAAGATGAGCATTTCTTTACTAAACTTTACAGTTTATTTTTTGTAATTATGGATATCTCCTCAAATGCCCCTTTGTGTAGTCAGTCTTGCTTGAGCATATATCTTGAGGAATATAACCTTGTGCAGAGAATAGTCCAATCATGATCTCCGAAATTAATGACCTGCTTTAGTTAACATTTCTTATCAAAATTAGGATTGCTTCTCATAATTCAAGAGACTGGGCTGAAAAAGTTATGCAGGACTGATGCAAAACAGAACGAAAGTAGGGGTAATTCATGAATTACCCTTAGGCAAGAATCAGGTTTTTAGTCCAATCTTGCCTAAGTCCTAAGTAGAAAGGCGTAAAAAAACCTAAGTATGTAACTAAAAGTAAAGTTGCCGCAAATCCTCTTCCCTCCTGCCTTCTATAGCTGGCGAATTTCTCATTTGGGGGTTGAAAAATAAGGCATTTCTAATTTAAGCTATAAAAATTACATAGCATTACTTAACTATGTGCGTTTTTATACTAAAAATTAACCTGTGTAAAACCAGGTTATATTGATGAAATAATTTGTATATAACTGATAAATCCTGGAATTAGCTGCGAAAAAAAACACAGATGGAGGTGGATGAATTCAAACAGACTGCTGTGCTTAATTTACCAGGCTTAAACTCAAAACAGTGCTTTGTAATTCATCAAGAAATTAATTGTCGATTTCATTTTTGATCTACCCAAGTTGAAGATATATGACAGAATCACCATCTCGCAATCTACCACCCAAACCACCAGCACCACCAGCACCACCAGTAGCAACATCTATGACACAACGCAATAGTACACAAATGTTGCAGAATCCAAGAGTAGGTTCACCAGCTGGCAATGCACCACCACCTCCCCCAGCAGGTCAACTTCCAGTAGC
Source organism: Sphaerospermopsis torques-reginae ITEP-024 (assembly GCF_019598945.1). Taxonomy (NCBI): domain Bacteria; kingdom Bacillati; phylum Cyanobacteriota; class Cyanophyceae; order Nostocales; family Aphanizomenonaceae; genus Sphaerospermopsis; species Sphaerospermopsis torques-reginae. Next base: position 3,164,714 of record NZ_CP080598.1, read on the forward strand.
ACCACCACCAATGGCAGCACCAAGGCCAGCAGTTCCGGCAACTTCTAAACCACCAGCGGGACTGACCCTAGCTCAAATTGTTCAAGAAGCTTTTGATCAAGGATATTCTGATGTTCACTTGGGGATAGGTGAAATACCCCGTTTCCGTAACCAAGGAGAAATTCAAACAACGAACTATCCAGAAACGGATAAAGCAACTTTTATTAATTGGTTGCATGAGATCATGACTGATGCAGAAATCCAACGCTTTCAGGATAATCTAGAATTTGACGGTGCGACTCAGTACGAATTTGCCCGTGTACGGATTAACGTTTTTGACTCCTTGCGCGGTTATGCAATGGTGCTGCGGTTAATTCCCTTGAAAATATTGTCAATTGATCAGTTGAGATTACCGCCGATTTTTCGGGATATTTGTCATTATCACAAAGGTTTGATTTTGGTGACTGGTCCTAGTGGTTCTGGTAAATCTACGACAATGGCGGCAATGGTTGACTACATCAACCGAGAAATGCCCAAGCATATCATCACTATTGAAGATCCTATTGAATTTGTGCATCAAAGTCGCAAGTCTTTGGTGAAGCAGCGGGAAGTGGGAATGCACACCCGTAAGTTTGACAACGCCTTGAAAGCAGCTTTGCGGGAAGACCCAGATTTGATTCTGGTGGGGGAAATGCGGGATAAAGAAACGGTGAATACTGCTCTCAAAGCGGCTCAAACTGGTAACTTGGTTATGGGAACACTGCACACTAACAGCGCGGTGAAAACTATTGAACGGATTCTTAATTTGTACTCTGGTGAAGAACAAGATGCTATGCGGTTGGCTCTTTCCGAGTCTTTAGTGGCGGTAATTGCCCAAGGTTTGTGTCGCACGACCGATGGTAAACGGACAGCTTTCCACGATATCCTGATTAATACTGAGGCGATTAAAGAATGGATTAAGGATGCTAAGTATGATGAAATTGGGGATTTGATGAAACAAGCCGGTTTTGATGGCATGATTACCATGAATCAGTCTCTATTCAATCTCTATCAGGAAGGTCGCATTACTGAGGAAACCGCTATTGAAATGTCGCCAACTCCTAATGAAATGATGCAATTCCTCAGAGGTCGTGTTTAATAAGGAGATCAAGGAGTCAGGAGTCAGGAGGCAGGAGGCAGGGGAAGCAGGGGAAGCAGGGCGAGAATATTTTTTATCTCTTGCCTTTTGCCTTTTGCCTTTTGCCTGTTCCCTGTTCCCTGAAAAAGCATAATGACCAAGCTAACCACAGACAAACTATCTCCACCCCAGTTGTTTAAAGGTATTGCTCTTTTTACACCAGGGGGAGATTTAATTTACTGTATTGACCCTAGTAAGCAAGGTCGATGGCATTTACATCTGTGTGCGGCTTTGCAAGAAATTCTGGATTTGTCAGAGCCGCCACATTTTTTAGTACCTTCTTATACAGCTACTATTGATCATTGGTTAAATCCACGGACGCAAAAAGTACAGACTTTTGCGGAAGCTTATCCAGCGGTGATGCGTCATCAGTCGGTGCTGAGGGCAATTTTTGGGACGGGGGATATAGTGTGGCAAACAGCACCTTGGCAAGAGGGTTTGTGCGATCGCATGGTTTTAGCTACTTATCGTTCTTCTTTTCCCCAACTCTGGGAAGATCATGATTTAATTGTGCGTTTAGATCGTGCAGATATACCATCCCGATATCAGCAAAATCATTTACATCCACAACAGGGAAAATTGAGTGGTCAAGGTTATGTATTGCGTTTATTTGTGGCTGGACATAGTATGAATACTGAGCGCATTTTAGAAAATTTACACGATTTATTAGAGCGATCGCTCGGTTATCCTTACACCCTCAAGGTAATTGATGTTTTAACACATCCAGAGCAAGCAGAAATTGATCAGGTTTCGGCAACTCCTACACTCGTTAAGGTTTGGCCTCACCCAATTCGACGCTTAGTAGGAGATTTAGATAATGTGGAAAAACTATTACAAATATTAGGAGCAAAGGATAATTGATAATTGACAATTGATAATTCGTAATTAACAAGCCGTGTATTCGTGTTTAAAATCAGTGTGATCAGTTCGTAAAACTATCATAAATATGATAATAAATATTATAATAAATATTATAATAAATATTATAATAAATAATAAAAATCAGCATTACTCTTACTACCTTCAAAGTTATGTATTTCACTTGGTTAGACAGCAATAGTTGGTTAATGGAAATTGGTGGACAGCGGATACTTTTAGATCCTTGGTTGGTGGACTCATTAACCTTTAATAATTTAGATTGGTTATTTAAAGGTTCTCGAACGCAAGATCGACAAATACCAGAAAATATAGATTTGATTTTGTTGTCTCAAGGTTTGGAAGATCATGCACATCCCCCAACTTTGAAAAAACTGGATAAGAATATTCAGGTTGTTGCGTCTCCCAATGCAACTAAAGTAGTAAAAGAATTGGGTTATAAAAATATAACTACTCTTGATCATGGTGAGATTTTCACTTTAAATAATCAAGTAGAAATTAAAGCTGTTCCTGGTTCTCAAATTGGACCAACTTTGTTAGAAAATGGTTATCTGATAAAAGAGTTAGCCAGTGGTGTAAAATTGTATTATGAACCGCATGGAAATCATTCAAACCAACTCCAGCAGTTTGCACCAGTAGATGTGGTAATTACACCAATTATTGATTTAAGTTTACCTTTGGGACTACCAATAATTAAAGGAATGAATAGTGCTTTAGAAGTTGCTAAATGGTTAAAACCGCGAATTATCCTTCCTACTGCTGCTGGTGGAGATGTTCAATTTGAGGGTGTATTAAACAACTTTTTGCAAGCAAAGGGAAGTGTTGAAGAATTTCAGGGATTATTAGAAAAAAACAATTTAGCTACGCGAGTTATTGCAGCTAAACCAGGTGAACAGGTAACATTTTAGGAAGTAGGTGACAGATAACAGGTGACAGGTGACAGGTGACAGTAATAATTTCACCTATTCCCTGTTCCCCATTTCCTATTTTCTGTTCCCTGTTCCCTGTTCCCTGTTCCCTGTTCCCTGTTCCCTAGTGAAATGGATTGGATTACCTTATTGCGATCGCTACAATCTGATTTTATTAAAAGATTAAATTCTGGTTGTCTCCTGCACTGTGAAACACCAGGAAATTATAGTGAATTAACTATTATTTCAGGAGAAAGATTAACAATATTAAGGAATTTTTGCTGGTTAATGGCAGAAAAATATAAACGCACTTCCCCAGTGCGTAACGTTTTTATTAGTAATCTTAAAGGTAAATTAGGAGAAGAACTTGTTAAAGAACGTTTAGCAGATTTAATTACAGAAGTTGATTATGAAAAACGAATGGGAGGAGATGGAAGACATGATTTTACACTAACCAAAAATCCGGAAATTCGTATACAAGTTAAATCTCGTCATGGTACAATTGAGCAGGTAAGATGGTCGGTAAGTGCAGAGGAAGTTGAAAAAAATACAGTTATTGTTTGTATTTTAATTAAACAAGAAGTTAATGAAGCGCAATCAGAATATCATTTATTTTTAGCAGGATTTTTACCGACAAAAATGATTAAATTAAAAACTGGTAAAATTTCCTTTGGTATCCATCAACTATTATACGGTGGAGGTTTATTATCTTATTTAGAAAATTTCCCCACTTCTATAGATAATGATCATATAGATTCACAAAATCAGCAGGTTTTATATGAGCAGAAAAAAATACTTAAAGGAATTGAATTACAAGATGATATTCTTGACAATAATGATGATATTATAGATTATAAAAATCGAGGAAATATGCGTTATGAATTAGGAGATTATGAAGGAGCAATTGAAGATTATAATCAGGCAATTAAGATAAATGCTAATGATGAAGATATTTATTATGATCGTGGTAATGCTCATTTTGATTTAGGCAACTATGAATTAGCAATCAATGATTTTAGTAAAGTGATCAAAATTAAACCTAATTATACAGATGCTTATTATAATCGAGGAAATAGCAGATTAATTATAGGAGATAAACAGGGAGCAATTGAAGATTTCCAGAAAGCAGCGGATTTGTATTGGCAAGATGGAAAAATAGAACAACATAAAGATACTCAAGCGATTATTTTAGATTTAGAAATTGAAGAATCTTTAGACATTTTAAATTTTTGATTTACAGGATTTATGATTGTCAGAATCAAGATTTTCAGGATAAGAACGCAGATAAACGCAGATTGTCAGGATCAAGATTTTCAGTATTTAAGGATTTTCAGGATTATTTGAAGATTTCAGTAATTTTCTTATTGACGAATGATTGAGGATTGTTATATTTGTAATATTCTTTTTAATCACCCAGGTGTGTGAATATGATTTTTAACTTTAAAAAAAGTAGTGCTTTGTTAGCTTTATTTTTCCTAGTTAGTAGCAGCTATTTTCATGATGTTGCTCAAGCATCGGTAAAAAATAAGCCGCAGGTAATAGCAAAACAGCAGGTTAATAGTAAAACTGCTCAACCGCACCCAGTTTTTAAGTCAATTTTACCTCAGTTAAAAAAAAATACGAAAATTACAATTTTATTACCTAACTATATTCCTGGTTTGGAAGGGGAAAACCCACTTTACGCAATTATCGAAACAGCCAACAAAAACAAGTATGATATATTACTAGGATTTAGCCCTGATTGTAATGGTGGTACAGCTTGCCGTTTTGGTATAATTAGCGCGGAAGCTATTAATAGTAAAACCCCTAAACTCACTGGTAAAGCGGTATCTTTAGCTAAGGGTAAAACTGCGTATTTTGTAGATGCTAAATGTGGTGCTAATTGTTCTGATGCTACCTTAACCTGGCGACAAAAAGGAGTACAGTACACTATTGGCATAAAAGCAGGAAACCAGAAAGATTTGGTAGAAATGGCTAAGTCTGTGATTACACCATAGTTAATTTTGAATTTTCCAAGTATGGGAAGAACCTCTCCCTAACCCTCTCCTACAAGGAGAGTGAACAAGAATAACTGTTATTAATAGAAAAAGAGTAAACTCACGTAGGTTGGGTTGAGGAACGAAACCCAACATTTAAGTAGTCGTGCAAAATAAATTTTATAGTTACGAGAGGGAACAGGGAACTCTTAACTGGCAACAGGTAAGGAATACAGACATTTTTGTTTTCACTTAATATGTTGAATTAATTTTGCTTGGGTACTTATAAGCTTTTGTTGGGTTGCGCTATCGCTTAACCCAACCTACAAAAACTACAAGGAGAGTGAACAAGAATAAATTTTATTGCAGTAAACAGAAAAATTAAAGCCTCTCCCCCACGGGGGGAGAGGTTTGGAGAGGGGTGAGATTATTTTCCTTGAACTCCCATTTGTTTAATTTTCAATTCCTTGCTGCCAAGCTGCATAAAATTCAGGGTAACTCAGGTTTTGGGCAAAGTTCCAGAAAAGTTGATAAATTTTTGTGTCAAAACTCAAATAATCTTTTTCATAAACATCTTTTGGTAAATATTTGTGCAAATGAGTAATTACCATTGCCATTTGTTCAACTTCTGTAATTTTATCTAAGCTTTCAGCCGCCCTTATCTTGGTATATTCATCATCAGAAATGCGGATTAAATCAACCAAAGCCTGGATAGCATATTCATTGCCATTATCTATTTTTAATAAGCTTTCAGCCGCCCTTATCTTGGTATATTCATTATCAGAATTGCGGATTAAATCAACCAAAGCCTGGATAGCATATTCATTGCCATTATCTATTTTTACTAAGCTTTCAGCCGCCCTTATCTTGGTATATTCATTATCAGAAATGCCGATTAAATTAACCAAAGCCTGGATAGCATATTCATTGCCATTTCCTATTTCTACTAAGCTTTCAGCCGCCGTTATCTTGGTATCTTCATTATCAGAAATGCGGATTAAATCAACCAAAGCCTGGATAGCATATTCATTGCCATTATCTATTTTTACTAAGCTTTCAGCCGCCCTTATCTTGGTATATTCATTATCAGAAATGCCGATTAAATTAACCAAAGCCTGGATAGCATATTCATTGCCATTTCCTATTTCTACTAAGCTTTCAGCCGCCGTTATCTTGGTATCTTCATTATCAGAAATGCGGATTAAATCAACCAAAGCCTGGATAGCTTGTTGATGATTTGTTTCTGGGATAACTTTTGTAGCTGTGGTTGCTAATGTGTCAGTGAATCTTACCCAATTTTGTTGATCTTTGTCAAAATAACCAAAACCATAGCGAATAAGTTCTGCTACAATCTGATCTGATAATTTACATTCTTTAAATTGATCAATTCCCGCAGCAGCTAAAAAGAAAGCACGATATTGATAAAATTCACCACACCCATCCTGAAAACTGCATAAAGCTTGAATAAATGCTGCTTTTTGTTCCTCTTCTACATCCTCTCTTCCCAACCACAATAAAATTACTTCCTTCCACTGGGGTTGAAAAATCCGATATGTACCTTGACTGAAATTTTCAGCATGATGATGGAAAAAATATGTCCACTTATCAACAGCTAAAGCTGCAAAATATTCCTCAAAGGTAGCATGATAAAAAGCATAAACCTTTTGAGTTGGTGATTCTGCGGCTATACCCACATGATTTAACCAACCCAGTTTTAAAGCCAGATAAAACAGGGAATTTTCATCATCAGGATATCCCAACCCTTCTTTAATATCTTTTTTATTAATAATAAAATCTTCACGCAAGCGAAACCGCGAACCACTTGATTCTATATCCCCCAGTGCTAACTTCCCTAAACCTGTATTTAATTCGTGTTGTTGTTTTTTAGTAGTAGGAAATTTATCGGATTTCCATTTATAAATATAATTGACAAACTGTTGATATAATCCCGCTCTGGTTTCTGGTAAATTTCCTTCTTCCCGTTGCCAAATACTACATAACAGCGTCAACCGCAAAGGATTTTGAATCAAATCCTGTAACCGTGCTTTTTCTGTTTTACCTAATTCTGTTTTTAACCTTTCGCCTTTTTCCCTTTCTTTTCCATTGCCAAACCAGTTATTAATAAACTGATGCACTTGCGAGGGATAGTCAAAATCAAGTAAGCGATAGGTTTCAAACTCCGATAGTGCATTAACATCAGCTTGCCACACATTCAACCGACAAGTTAACACCACCCGCGTTTTCTGCCCTATCCATCCTTTTAACTGCTGGGCGATAGTTTCTAAAGGTTGGTGAAACTGAGTCCCCACAGACATTTCATCAGCACCATCCAACAGCAACCACACCCGTCCCTGTGCCATTTGCTGCTGGAAATCTGCTTGCTTTTCAGGAGTCAATTCTGTAGCGGAAACAGCTTGTTTTAACCAAATTTCACAAATATATTGTTGTAAATTTATTGTATTATCATTTCGTCCCAAGTCTGCCAAAGAAATCCAAATTGGCAAACCCAAATCTTTCTCTAAAATCCAAAATGCAATAGTTTGTAGCAGCGTGGTTTTTCCTGCACCTGGTTCACCAATTAATGCTACTTGTCGTCCTTTGGTTTTACCTTCTCCCTGTTCTAAAATTTGACTTAAAAAAGCCTCATGTTCAAATTTTTGTTCCTGTTCATAGTTTGGTTTATATAACTGTGTACCTGCATCTGGTGCAAAGTCACCTTTATCTCGTTTCTCTACTTTCTTACGCTGCACCAGTGCTAAGGGTACATAAATCTGTTCGCGTTCTTTTTTTGTATCCTCATCTTGGTGTAATAGTTTATTGCTAGTTGCTTGGTTTTGCAACATTCCACGGCAGATATCCGGCCAGTTTCTTGATGTGGTTGGTTTGTGTTCTGGTGGAACTGGGGGAGTATCTTCCGGGGGTGTGGTGTCAATTCAATCTTCTAGGTTTAAGTCTAAAGCTTTACTCACATCTTGCACCTACCGAATAAACCCAGAAATAGCAGATGCAAATTACAAAAAAATCACACTGTATCAATGCTAAGTATCCAGGAGTGCAGAGTCATAAAAATAACGCTGTTTGCATAATTTCAGAGAAAAGGTAGTGAAATATATAATGAAAAAGCAAGCAAAATGTTTACCTACTTGATATGTTGGGAGCAACAATAACAAATCATAGGAGTTCCCAGATGTCCTTAATTAATAATCAAGAAAACAATTTAGTTGGAAATAACTTACCATTTTCTACTTCCTTAGAAACCAAATCTGATCACATTATTGAAGTAGCAACCCAGCAACCAAGAGACATTTACAAAGCCGTTTCTGACCATCCTTATAGTCCAGTAGCATGGGGTTTAGGTACATCTATGGTAATAGTAGCAACAGGAGGGGTAATCAAGGTATGGAAATCTAGTCCAGAAGAATTGAAATATCTAGGTGACTGTATATCAACAGTTATCCATGCTGTAGCTGACTTTGCACAAGTTCTCAAAGGGAGCAACAAGGAAGATCATCAGGAAGATAAAAAGGTTAATCAGGACAGGGACAATCAGTAGTAATATTGTGTGATGGGCTTCTAGCCTATCCTCTTTCAAGTCAGCAGAAAATACAATTCAAAAGATACATTACAAAATTGTTTTTTCTGAAATCAAACTGACATGAGGATAAGCAATAATATTTTGATCAACTGTTACCAAAGGACAATTATAAACCCTGGCAGTAGCAACAATAATCCTATCAGCCAGATCTTTATGAAAGTCACCAGGTAGAGAATAAGCTTCAATAGCAATAGCTGGAGTAATAGGAATTAACAAAACTCCTTCTTCAGCTAAAGCTATGGAAAACCATTCTTCTAAAGGTTTGGGTAAAATTAACCGACCACGCTCAACTAATCTAGAAATTTCAATTAAACTAATACTAGATATACCAATACCATCAGCGCGAGAATTTTCAATTACTTCCTTATAAAATTCTGTTAATTGAGGCGAATCTTGATTCCACCACACCCAAATATGAGTATCAAGAATAATCATTTTTCCATTTCCCATTCATCAACAGGAATACCCGACTCTTCAGAAGTTGCAAGGAAAGAAAATGGTTGTGTTCCAGCTAAAACAGGTTTACGTCGTGGTGTAGAAATGGTATCTTCAGGAATAATATTAAACTGCTCTCGAATAACAGCATTGATAATTTCTGAAGCTAAAGATTCTACCGAAATTCCTTTCACCGCAGCAGCTTTAATTAAAAACTGTTTTACTTCATTTTCAAGACAAACATTCGTGCTAATCATAGTTTCATCTTTTCCCGAAAAAAGTTTCATTAATCAAAACCCCCTCTAACTCTTAGTAGTGGGGGTTTACAAAACTTAATATCCGCCTTCTTCCTCGTATTCCACCTGTCTTTCCTTCACCTTCTTAGGAATATTCACAGGTTTGGGAGCATCATCCCAAGCATCACCTTCTACATCATCATAATCATCATATTCATCAGCGTAGGTTTTGCTATAGGGTTGAGGTGCTGGTTTTTTAGGTGCTGGTGCTTGATATCTATCGCTACTCGTTGCTTCACTCCAGTTATCTTCTTCCTCTTCGTAGCGTATGGATTCATAAGCGCGGGCTTCCATTACCCGACGCTGTGGTATTTCTTCTTCTATATAATCTTCGGTCCATTCTTCCTCTTCCTGTGCTACAGGTTCAGGAGTGCGAACTTTGGGTTTAGGGGGTTCTAAAGGTACACCACTAGGTAACTGGTTTGCTGGAGAAACTGCGCGGGGTGCAGAATAACCATATTCTTCTTCTGCATCTCTTTCCCAAGGCGCTCTACCAATACCCAACCGTTCTAAAACACCGACTGTTAACTGGTTTACCCGTTCTTCTGCACCTTCAAATACAATCAGTCTACTCGGTCCGGTGCTGACAACTTCATCTATGGATATTTCATAGGTACTCAAAAACTGGTCAGGTATTTGGGGTACTCCCAAGGAGGCGATGACGATAGAGTAAATTTTACCACTTTCGCCATTGAATTTAAAGCCCCTAACTCTGCCTAATACTTCCCCTGTTTCCGTGATCACTTCCCAGTTCATCAAGTTACTGAGAGCTTCCACATCAACATCTTCGATCACATCTTCATTATCAACCAAGATCACATCACCGATTTGGTTGATACTGCTAAGATACATTTGGCGAGGCAGTCCAGAGATAGAGATCAGGCTGTCTCGCAACCCAAGCGCCACAACCTCTCTTTGATCAATGTCTACCCAAAGTTGACTCACTATACCCAGCCTTTTGCCATTATCGCGGGTAATTACTTGGGTGTTTAATATATCGGAACGTCTAATTATTTGTTCGGAGGTCATTCTATAGGTCGTCCTGTTATCTTAGCGTGCCGTAGGCAATCTCGAATCCGGTTTGTATATAAACTATTTTTAACAGAAAATCAAGGTGATTGGTAATTGGTAATGGGTAATTGGTAATGGGTAATTGGTCAGAATATTATTCTACTCTTGCCTTTTGCCTTTTGCCTCTTGCCTTTTGCTTATCACCTCTAGCTTGAGTTACGCCAATTGTGCGTTCGGCTGATTTTATCGTCGGAAGGTGCAAACTGACAACGATAAACTGCGCTTGTTATGCCTGTTCTTTAATCATTTTAGCTAATCTTTCTACATTTGCCCCATCTAAAAATATTACTTTAGGACTTACGCACTGTACGTTAATTCTAACTCTTGTGCAGTCTCAGATCAGGACTTTCACTACTTCTCAAGGATCTACGCTTCTTGAACTCAAGACCAATATATCACAACTCTGAATTAATCTACTCTTTCGTGTCTTTCCTCCTTTGCGTTTTGGTGCGAAACTTTGATTAAAATCTGGTTTTTTTACTTAAAAATGGCTGTAAAAGGATGATAATACTTACTTTTGCCCTAGTGCACCCCAGCCAATCATCGTCTTTCTATATTACAAGAATTGCGGCTCAAAGCCCCCATAGCAAGGTGTAATGTCAACCAAAAAGTTTTTAAGTAAGTCATATATATTTATTCATACATTTACAATTCAAGAATATTTCTCTGAAATATAACTTCATTAATCAGTATATTCGCCCTTGATTTTGAGTATTTACCCATTAAGTAAGGAAAAAATACAGCTAAATTATACAATTTTATCCGGCTAAATATTGTGGTACGGATATACTTCGACAAGCTCAGTACAAGTCCTGCCCACTATAATCACACCATACTTAAATAGAGTACATCTGATTATCATGTAATAATAGGAATAAGTGTCACAGAAATTTGCCTAAGTCCTGTTTTGGTTTTTAAGGTAAAAAAAGCACAAATTTTCCTTGATAAAAGCCGCTTTTTTTTTCAGTAATTTAACTAGTTGACAAGAAATAACAGTACAAATTAGATTTACAAATATCTACAAATCTTTACAAATCAACATAAAAATATGCCGACTATTACAGGAACAGCAGCAGCAGACAACCTCCTCGGTACAACGAGTGACGATATTCTCAATGGTTTAGGTGGTAATGATACCCTCAATGGTGGGGGAGGAAATGATCAGATTTTTGGTGATGTCTCCGTACCCTATTTCACCTATAATGGCAAATTTTACCTCTTGAGTAATGCAGGTACTTGGACGCAAGCACAAGCACAAGCGGTTACTTTAGGTGGTAATCTTGTTACCGTTAATGATGCTGCGGAAAATCAATTTCTGGTTAACACCTTTGGTGGTTCAGAAGGTTTATGGATTGGTTTGACAGATGAAGTGACCGAAGGAACATTTAAATGGGCAAATGGAGAAGCTGTAACTTATACTAACTGGGCTCCAGGTGAACCTAATGATTCTGGTGGTCAAGACTATGCTTGGATCAATTTTCAAAATCCTGGAAAATGGGATGATGCTGGCATAGCTAATTTCCGAGGAATCATCGAAATCGCTAACCCATCTAATGACACAATCATCGGTAGCGCCGGCAACGATACAATTAATGGGGGTATTGGTCAAGACACAGCAAATTACAGTGCCATAGGTCAAGCCATTACCCTGAAACCAACAGGAGTAGTTACCAAAGGTACAGCAGGAACAGACCAACTGGTTGGTATAGAGAACATTATCGCTGCAACAGGTCTAACTAACATTATTGATGCTTCCACAGCCACCGGCACTGCTACCATTAATGCCAATTTAGCGACTAAATCCCTAGTTGTGAATATCGGTGATAGTGCTTTCCCCACTTTGTCTTTTTCTGTTCATAATTTTGTCAATGTTATTGGTACAGCCAATAATGACACAATTACTGGGGATGATGGCAATAATACACTAATAGGGAATGCCGGTAATGATACCCTCAATGGTGGGGGAGGAAATGATCAGATTTTTGGTGATTTTACCTCTGCTATTACTGCTCCCATTTTCACCTATAATGGCAAATTTTACCTCTTAAGTAATGCAGGTACTTGGACACAAGCACAAGCACAAGCGGTTACTTTAGGTGGTAATCTTGTTACCGTTAATGATGCTGCGGAAAATCAATTTCTAGTTAATACCTTTGGTGGTTCAGAAGGTTTATGGATTGGTTTGACAGATGAAGTGACCGAAGGAACATTTAAATGGGCAAATGGAGAAGCTGTAACTTATACTAACTGGGCTCCAGGTGAACCTAATGATTTTGGTGGTCAAGACTATGCTTGGATCAATTTTCAAAATCCTGGAAAATGGGATGATGCTGGCATAGCTAATTTCCGAGGAATCATCGAAATCAATGGCGGCAATGACACAATTATCGGTAGCACAGGTGATGATACAATTAACGGCGGTTTAGGAAGCGATACAGTTAACTATAGCAGTCTTACGGAAGCAATTACCCTGTTAGCAGGTGGAATCGTTAATAAAGGCTCTTTTGGTACAGATACAATTGTAAGCGTAGAAACTGTAATTGGTGCTACAGGCCAATCTAACACCATAGACGCATCCACTGGAATCGCTACCACCACATCCCTCAACGTCAATCTAGCCACTAATAGCCTGATCATCAACGGATTACCAGCGCCGATTAATTCTATCACCTTAAATGTGCAGAATTTCCTAAATGTGGTTGGTACTACTCAAAACGATACCATCATAGGTAATAATCTGGCTAACGAGTTAGTTGGAAATACGAGCAGTGGTGAAATTTTCGCTACTTTGCAAAATGTTAGTTTCACATTAATTACAAGTGTTGACTTCACTGTAGTCTAAGAGGTTGTTTGAAAAGTATTAGATGAAACGCGATAATCTCTAGAAACCTAACCCCCCTTCCCCCCTTCCCTACAAGGGAATGGGGGTTTCAAAGCCTCTTCCCGCGTCGGGGAGAGGTTTGGAGAGGGGTTTATTTATACATTAAAAACTTTTCAAACATCCTCTAAGTTAGTACCATGTTTTGAGGGGATGTTTTAAAAGTATCTGATCATGTATCAAATATTTGAATGTCCTACTAAATCTCCCTAAACAAGCAGGGCGTTTTCATTCTCGAAATTTGCGATCGCTAGAACCTTTTGAGCATCAATACTTGGGCTTGTTTTTCATATTAATTAATCAAAAATTAGAAAAAAAAGCATCTATTGACCTGTGGAAAAGGGTTTTGGGTAAATGATTTTGCAATTTACCCCCCACTTTGAAAACGCCCTGCTAAACAAGGGGGACTTTAAATTGAGATTTTTTCAGACAGTCATACTCAGAGCAACCGTGTCCTCCTGTAGTCACATCTATGTTAAGCTGGGTGGTTATAATAAGTTTAAATGCTCAAATTGCGAACATTATCCTCAATCAGCGACGCTAACGCAGGGAGCTAATTAATCATGTATCAAATAGATCCACCATTATCTCCTCAAGAAGCATTGCCAACTATGTATGATTTACCTAGTGAAAATCAGGAGGAACCAGGATTGCCAGATGAATTTCACTTATTACAGCCTGAATTGTTACGTATTACCTTTCGTCCACCTACCTATAGTGAAGATAATATATTTACAGGTAGTGATTTAAACTTATATTATGATTCCCGCCATCCCCAATGGTATAAGCGCCCAGATTGGTTTGCAGTATTGGGGGTGTCTCGATTTTATCAAGAAACAGAACTCAGATTAAGTTACGTTACTTGGCAGGAGGGAGTAAATCCTTTCGTAGCTATAGAATTGATATCACCAGGTACAGAAGCAGAGGATTTAGGTAGAAGTTTAAGGGAAGTTAATCAGCCTCCTAATAAATGGTCAGTTTATGAACAAATTCTCAGAATCCCCTATTATTTTGTTTATAACCGTTATACAGATGAGTTTAATTGTTTTGGGTTGGTAATGAGTCGTTATCAATCTTTGCCAATAAATGGACTAGGGGTATGGTTAGAAGAAGCAGAACTGGGTTTAGGATTATGGCATGGAGAATATCAGGGATTAACCAGATCGTGGCTACGTTGGTATGATCGAGATCATAACTGGTTGCCTACACCAGTAGAACAAGAAAAGCAACGTGCAGAACAGGAAAAACAACGTGCAGATTTAGCCGAAGCAGAATTAGCTAAATTAAGACAGTTACTAGCAGAAAAAGGAGTTAATTTGTAGTATTGCAAGTAGGTAAGCAAAATTGATTATACAGGGTTTGATGAAAAAGTCTTTTCATATAGCCTGGGAATAGGGAATAGGGAATAGTTCTAGCTATCTGACACTACCAAATTTTTGGAGCTATCAGAGGTGAAATGCAATGTTTTCCTACCACACCCTTCAAATACCTGGCATCTGATTTTCCTTTTACCCGTCTGTAACTCTTGATTTATCTGCGTTTTGCGTTTATATGGCTTACGCCACGCTCCGCTATCAGCAAGACCTAAGTAGGGTTTGCTGAGAAAGTCTTGTCGTGATGACAGGTGACAGGTGCTACGCCACGGTGCTACGCCACGGTGACAGTTTCAAGAGTTGGATAGGAACGATTTTTCCTTTGAGTAGGAATTAAATGCAAGGTTTTTAAGTTTCCACCCCGTAAAAGCTTGCACTTTTTTTACCTGAAAACGGCTCAAACCCTTTACCTGTAATCTTTTCATGTTTATTCAGCAAGCCCTAAGTATTCATAGTTCCTGTCACTGTCCACTCTAACCCTTGCATCTGGGTAGACTCAACGACTTTTGGATGCGGATCAATTGGTTTGATTAGAGTTCTTAATTTAAGCTGTACTTTTGAAGGATCAATAGCACGCGGAAATAACTTTGAAGTTTTTACTGGCTGCTCAAGATGCAAAATAACACACAACCGTTGCCCTTTCAAAATTTCTCTAGCAAAATTACTTTCGCAGATGTCTGATGCGTGAATCTTGGCAGGTAACATAGCCGCAAGGGTATACAAGACTTTTTGGACTACTTCATCTGCTAAATCTATGGTTTTTGTCCGAGGATGCTGTCTATAGTCCTTAGCTTCAATTAACCATATCACCTGATTCTCAATTGCGAGAAGATCAACTGCTTTAATTCCCGGCGACATCTTAGAGAACTGGTGACGATAAAAAGCCCATTCATCGTACTTGCAAACTTTCCATGAATCAGGAAAGGTAAATATCAAGCTATCAATCTGGATATTTATCACACTCAAACTCCACTACTAATAAAACGATCAGATTGAGCAAGCTCTTCGTCCAGTGTTGTAATATCGCCAATTTCGTCAATTGCATCTCCTTGGTTGACCACAACACCGTCATCTGAAAAGTGCAAACCAAAGAATCTTGAGTTGAGTTCAATATTTTGCTTATCTGTCATTAATATTTCAAGCTCACGCAATAGGAATAAACTATGAGTAGCAATAAATACTTGAATACCTGTTTTGCTTAGATTTACAATGCTTTGAGCTACTTGTTTGATTAGAAGTGGATTGAGATTTGCTTCAGGTTCATCCCAGAATAAGAAACCTTTCTCAATTAATACCCCAGTGGCGATCAAACGCGCTAACATCGCTAGTTTACGCTGGCCTTCTGCAACAAGTGGCATCTCAAAGCGACCGCGCTCATTCTTCAAATAAAAACGTCCATTTTTATCTAGCTCAATTGAGCCACCCATTGCCTGTTCAAGTGGAGTTAACAATTCTTGGATTCTTTTTTCTTTAGTCCCTCGCTGTAAAGGAGCGCCTATAAGTATACAAGTGTCTCGCCAAGTCTCTTCAAATTCAAGGTAATGGCCTTCGTACACTGAAACAAAGTTTGGGAAAATACTGAGTAACTCACGAGTTGGGATATAAGCTGGAGAACTGTCCAGCCAAGCCTTGGGAACTTGCTCTATTAGCACCTCTGTTTTACTGTTTGTAGAGAAGCTAAATTCAAAATTGAACTGCTTATCTTCAAACAAGAGTTTAATGTCACATCTCTCACGTCCTTGCTTTCTTCTAGTAAGTCGGCCAAGAGATTCTGGACGAAAAACATTGATGAGCTTGTCTGCTAGACGAGTTTGCAATAAAGTTTTTGTTGGTGTACTGCTTGTTGGTTTGCGGCTTTCTTCCCAACTGGTTGCAAGTGCTGAATAGACGACTTTCAGAAGATGTGTTTTCCCCGATCCATTTTCTCCAACGATTACATTCAGATATTTAGAGAATTGGAGATTTGCACTAGGAAAAACTGTGAAGTTTTTAATATTTATATTATTTAGCATAAATTATTTTAATTCTGTATTACTTGCTTAATCGTTGCAACAATTCCTGTATTGATAGCACAGGTATAGAAGAACTTAAAAAACCTTTAGCATCGCGTGTCAGAATAGCGTTTAATCCCTGCTCGACCGCACAAAAAATTTGCACTGCATCTTCAAAATCAGCCAACCCAGATTTTAATGCTGATTCTAAAACGGCTCGGTTAACGGGACAAATAACCATAACAGTCAAAGTTTCTGATACTGCTTGCCGTGCTTGCTCAATGCTGAGAGTATGTTTGCGAGCAATATAGAAAATATCAGTTAGCGTTGTTGCTGTCACATAGCCAACAACTTGACCACTATCAATGGCTTGAAACAGCAGTTCTGCATCTTGGGAAAATGGCTCTCGTTGCAACAGAAAATCTAGGACAATATTGGTATCAACTAAAACTCTCACTAAAGATACTTCTCCACTCGTCGCTCTTCTAACATTGCAGCTACTTGCTCATCAGTTGGTGCAGGTTGGTCTGTTTTCAATAAGCCCCGCATCCGTTGAATTGCACCAGAGCGATCAACATTGAAAGTTGGCTGATTTTGCAATGACTCAATTATGGCACTGACTAACGCAAGGCGATCGCTTGATGGTAGTTGAAATATCTGCTCTTTAAGTTCTTGTAACAACATAGATAGCTCCTATGGTTGAATGGTTGTCTAATATATGTTGTCTATTCAGTATATTATAAGCGATCTCGCTTTATACGTTTAATTTGAGCGATCGCACTTCATCAATCTAACCTACGAGCGATCGCTTCACAATTATATATCTTACGCAATTCTGCGGACTGCTTCAATGGTCAGATGATTTCAACTTAATACCCAAAACCTGAGTATAAGCACCTCTAGCCTGAGTTACCCCAATTGTCCTCTGTGCTGATTCTATCATCGGACGACGCAGACTCACAACAATAAACTGCGCTTGTTGTGCTTGTTGTTTAATCATTTTCGCTAATCTTTCCACATTTGCCCCATCCAAAAACATATCAACTTCATCAAAAGCATAAAACGGTGATGGACGATATCTTTGCAGGGAGAAAATAAAACTTAATGCTGTTAAAGATTTTTCCCCCCCAGACATAGAAGCTAAACGCTGTACGGGTTTTCCTTTGGGATGTGCAACTAAGTTTAAACCACTATTAAAAGGATCTTCTGCATTGTCCAGTTGTAAATAACCGTCACCATCGGATAGGGTGGCAAAAATTGATTGAAAGTTCTCATTAACTGCATCGAAAGCTTCTTTAAATGCAGTTTGACGTAAAGTGGTAAAATTCTCAATCCTTAATAATAATTCTGTTCTTTCCCCTTCTAAGGTTTCTAATTTCTGGGTGAGTTCTTGTAAACGCCCTTCTACTATTTCATAATCAGTCAAAGCTAACATATTTACCGGTTCCATTGCCTGTAAACGTTTGCCTAAACTGCGTAATTCTTTTTGCAATTCTTCTAAATCTACTTTACCCGGTACTTCTGGTAAGGGGTTGGGTAATTCTGCGGCTAAGGTTTGCAGTTGCGTTTGCAATGCGGTTAAATCTTCTTGGCGTTTTTCTTGGATTTGTTGCAGTTTCTCAATTTCCCATTGTAATTGTTGTTGACGTAAAATTAAACTTCTTAATTCTTGTTCCGTTGCGTCTCGTTTCTTTTTCTCCTCACCTAAATTTTGCTCAAGTTCTTTTAAACTAGCTTGAGTTGCGGTAATTTGAGTATTCAGTTCTGCAAGTTGACTGTTAACTGTTGACTGTTGAATTTCAAGATTGGCTTTTTCATTTTGATATTCAATAACTCGCGTTTCTGATTCTTTTGTTTTTTCTTGTAAACGCTGTTTTTGATTTTCCAGATTTTGCAATCTTTGTTCTACTTCCCTAACAGTAGTTTCTTTTTGTTGTAATTGCTGCTCTTGGTTTCTAATGGTAGCTTGAATTTCCTGCCATTCACTGGGAGTTTGGGAAGCTTCCAACTCAGCCAAGGTTTGTCTTAATTGTTGCAGTTGATTTTCTTTTCCTGGTAATTCCCGATCTAAAACCTCTAACCGAGATTGAGCATTATTGAACTTTTCAGTGTTTTGAGATAGTTGAGAACGGGTATTTTCTAACTGCGCGTTTAAGGTTTTCACCTCTTTTTTCAACTGTTCTAAATATAATTGTTGTTCCCTACGTCCTTGTCTTGTTTCCGTTAATTCCAAAGAAAGCTGTTTACTACGAGAAGATAAAGTATTAATTGCTTCTGCACAACGTTCTAAAACTCGTTCAATATCTCCTAACCGCGTCCTTAAATTGACAACTTCCTCAGATTCCTTTTGTTCACCAGTGCCAAATTTTAAACTTGAGCGTTGCGTATTACTACCCCCAGTCATAGCACCGCTAGTTTCTAATAATTCGCCATCTAGAGTAACAATGCGATAAAGTCCGATTTGGGTTCTCGCTTGTTCCAAAGTTCTGAAAACTACCGTATTTCCAAAAACATACTTAAAAACTTCTTGATAACGCTGCTCGCACTCTACCAGATTCATCGCATATTCTACAAAACCATCAACATAACGCAAAGTTAAATCTGGGGTAAATTTCGGCGCTTTAATTTTATTCAAGGGTAAAAAAGTTGCTCTACCGGCGCGTTTTTGTTTTAATAATTCAATCCCCGCAGCAGCAACCCGATCATCTTCAACTACAATATGACCTAATCTTGCACCCGCAGCAGTTTCCAAAGCTGCATGATAACGAGAGTCAACTTTACCCAAATCAACAACCAACCCACACAAACCCGGTAAACCAGATTGAATAATTAATTTACTTGCTTGAGTTCCTTGAACTTCTTGCTGCGCTTGGGTTTGTGCTTCCAGTTTATCTAACTGACGTTGTTTATCGCGTTGTTCTTGTAATAAACGTTTTTGGGTATCTTGTTGTATTTGTAATTCCTGATCTGTTGCAGCTAAATTTTCTGCTAAATTTTGAATCGGTGTACTAGAACCGTTAAACTCAACTTCTAATTTTTCGTATTCTGCTTGTTTTTCGGCTAATTGTGGTTCTAAAGTAGCAATAATTTGAGATTCTTCTGTAATAAGTTCTTGTAGCTGAAAATTCCTTTCTCTCAGTTGTGCTTGCTCAGTTCTTTGAGGTTCAATAGTTTGCAGTAAAGTTTCAATTTGCCGACTTAAAGCTGTTTGTTGTTGTACCCAAGCTTCCGAAGCACTAGCAATTTCCGCCGCAACTTGACGGGATGATTCTAAACTTTCCCGCACCTGGTTACGTTCATTTTGTAAAGACGTTAAATTTAAACTTTCTGAATTATATTGTTGTTGATTTTGTTGGAGAGAAACCTGATAATCTTGAATTTCTTGTTGAGTTTGGTTTAATCGTTTAATAGTTTCTTGCAAATGAGACTCTATCTCACCCTGTTGCCGTTGTATTTGTTTGCGCTCCGCTTCTTGATTTGCAAAAGTAGACTGAACCGCTAAAAGCTGATCTTCACCCAAAGATTTTACACGCGCATTGAGTTCATCAAGAGCAGTAGTAGTTTCAATAATATTGTGATTAACAGTATTTAAACTTTCAGAATTTTGAGCAAACGCAACATCACCAGCTTGAATATCTGCTACCAACTTTTCCTGCTTTGCTTGGAGAGAACGCCATGATAACACAGATTCCCAAGATTGCTTTTCCTGAAACTCCTTTTTTAGCTGACGATACTTTTCAGCCTTGATTTTATCTTGATAAAGGCGATCGCGTTGTAAAGTTAACTCAGTTTCAATAATTTTACAACTATCCTCCTTTTCCTTAACCTCATCCAAAGTTCCCTTAGCTTGATTAATCTTTCTATCAAACGCAGCAACACCAGCTAACTCATCAATAATTTCTCGACGCTCCTTATCATTCATAGAAATAATGCTAGTGACATCACCCTGTAAAACCACATTATAACCTTCAGGGTAAATTCTTAAATTTTCCAACTCCTCATGTAACTCAGTCAAAGTACAAGAAGACCCATTAATATAATAATTAGAAGTATAACCACCTTGAGAGTTAACCCGTAAACGTCGAGTAACACTCCACTCATCAGATTTTAGATTTTGGATTTTGGATTTTGGATTTTCTTCATTTTCTTTTTCTTCTACTTCTTCCACTTCCTCAACTTCCTCCCCTTCCTCACTCTGCGACTCTGCGCCTCTGCGTGAGACAATATCAGAAATATCAAAAGTAACAGTGACAATAGCCTCAATAGCATTACGACCCTTAGCGACTTGATTATTATTAACCAAATCCGGCAACTTATCAGCACGCATACCCTTAGAACTGGAGAGTCCTAAGCAGAACAGCAACGCATCCAGAATATTTGACTTTCCCGATCCATTAGGACCAGAAATGACAGTACAACCCGGTAGTAAAGGGACAGAAGTTGTACCACCGAAAGACTTAAAATTAGTAAGTTCAACCCGCTTGATATGCACCATTATGGGCGCTGCTTCACTGTAAACTGGTATAAAGGAACAAGTGTATCAATTATTTTTCAATATTTGCAACTGTTTAGGAATTTTAGATTTTAGATTTTGGATTTTAGATTGATTCTGAGAAATCACTCAACCTAAAAAACATCATACCCATATCCCCGACTTCTTCAATAAGTCGGGGATCTCACAACTTCTCAAATACTAACAACTTACCTTAATATTTAACTTAGATTTTAAATCCAGCCTCTGACACAAAAAACTCTCGAAAACATCCTTCCTTTGTGTACTTTGCGTACTTTGCGGTTCGTTCCTCTTAATTCCCTAATCAACATGAAACTATTGTACCAAAACTTTATCATTCGTGACTGGCAAAAGAGCGATTGCACAGCAGCAGCAAACGTAATTAGTACAGTCTTAGCAGAATATGGCTTAGGTTGGGAAGCAGACGGTGCAGATAGAGACGTTTTAGAAATTGAGGAATATTACTTAGCTGTTGGTGGTGAATTTTGGGTAATTGAACACCAAAACAAAATAGTAGGTACAGGGGCATATTATCCCATAAAACGGGGAGAACAGGCTGTAGAAATCAGAAAAATGTATCTTTTACCAGAAATTCGTGGTTTAGGTTTAGGAAAATATTTATTACAGCAGCTAGAATTAACTATAGAAAAACGCGGATTTAAACAAATTTGGATAGAAACAGCCAGCGTCTTAAAAGAAGCGGTTCAGCTTTATGAGAATAATGGATATATCCCCGCTACAGGAGTGGAAACAAAAAGATGCGATCGCGTGTATGTAAAATATCTTAGGGAATAGGGACTGGGGACTGGGGACTTGGAAAAAGATAAATAACCCAATTACCAATTATTATGTTTAAAAATTTACTCAATTTGTTTTTACAGAACAATTGCCCGATATGCCAGCGCAACACAAAACAGCAACTTTGTCAATATTGTAATAAACAATTACAAAGCTGCCATCTGCAAAACCCCAATGTCTTATGGAAAGAACCTTTACCCGTGTTTAGTTGGGGGAGTTATGGAGGAACATTGAAAAGGGCGATCGCCGTCATGAAATATGAAAACCACCCAGAAATTGGGCGGTTATTGGGTCAGTATTTAGGAGAATCATGGTTATTAAATTGTACATTAAAAAATCAAAAACCTGTAATTGTACCAATACCACTCCACCCAAAAAAGCTGGAAGAAAGGGGTTTTAATCAAGCTGAAATCATCGCCCAAGGATTTTGTCAAATCACTGGGTTAAAATTAAAATCAAATGGATTAGCCAGAATAAAAAATACAAAAGCACAATTTAGCGTATCCGGTGCAGAAAGAGAACAAAATTTAGCAGATGCTTTTGCTCTAGGATTGGATTTTAGCCGTACTCATCCAGATGCACCCGTGCTATTAGTGGATGATATTTATACTACTGGCGCAACCGTCAAATCTGCTGTATATACACTTAATCAAGGTCATATTTCTGTATTGGGGGTAGCGGCTGTAGCCACAACGGGTAAAGATAGATCAGCCTAGAGTTAATGGGCAACTTGTGGGTGATAAATCTATAATTAACAAAATTATACCCTGTGTTTGAGGGGGAAATGTTTTCATTTATGAACAAAGCTTTTGCAGTGGGTTTAAAAAAAATAATTATCTTCCCTGTAAGTATACTGACAATGTTATTCAGTACAAATACTGTATTTGCTCAAAATGCAAATAATGCAAATACAAATAACTTATATAAACCCATTCCCTTAAATAGTAGTTCAGAAATTTCTGATACATTAACAGCTACAGATATTCCCACAGGTCAAGGAGGATTTGCGCGTGATTATACAGTTAAGTTAAATAAAGGTGATAATTTAGCTATTGATTTGTCATCTGAGAACTTCGACACTATTATTACTCTTTTAGGTCCAGATGGTTCAACAGTGGCAGAAAATGATGATGGACCAGATGGGACAAGTAATTCTCTCCTATTTACCCGCATTACCGAAACAGGAAATTATATTGTTCGTGTCCGGTCTTTTGGAGAAACGGGAGTGGGAAAGTATAGACTCAAAGTAACCAAACTGCAACCAGTGAAGTAGGGAATAGATGACAGGTGACAGGTGACAGGTGACAGGTGACAGGTGACAGGTGACAGGTGACAGGTGACAGGTGAGATGGGGAGAAAATAGTTTACTTCTTCCCTGTTCCCAGTCCCCAGTCCCCAGTCACCATATCACTCAACCAAGGTAGCGGTATTTGCCTCACCTGATGGTGGTGCGCTGGGCAACTCTAGACAGTATCCCGCACCATAAACCGTCTTAATGTAGCGGGGATGGCGGGGATCTGGTTCGAGTTTAGTTCTCAAGTGGCGAATATGCACCCGAATAGTTTCAATATCATCATCAGGATCATAGCCCCAAACTTCTCGCAGAATTTCGCTGGGAGAAACCGTTTGGCCGTGACGCTGAAGTAAACAATGAAGTAACTCAAATTCCAAATGAGTTAGTTTCACAGTTTCACTAAACCAGATGGCCTCAAATCTTTCTGGAACGAGGGTAAGAGGACCATAGTTGAGAATTTCACTGTGTTTTGCAGCTTGGGGAATGCGGTCTGTGCGACGCAACAAAGCCCGCACTCGTGCCAGCATTTCTTCTACTTCAAAAGGCTTGGTCAAGTAGTCATCTGCGCCAGCATTGAAACCCTCGACTTTGTATTGAGTTTGGTTTAATGCTGTCAGCATTAAAACCGGAATTTCAGCGGTGCGATCATCCCGACGTAAACGCTGGCAAATGGTAAACCCATCTACTTTCGGTAACATCAGATCAAGCATGATCAAGTCGGGTTGTAACTGGAGCGCCAGCGCCTGACCTTTGATGCCATCTTCAGCTTGACTAACATCGTAGCCAGCCATTTCCAAGTTGACGGCAACAAGTTCTGAAATCGCTGGGTCATCATCTATGACAAGAATCCTCGGCATTATTAAAAAATTATGACTACTTTATTTAAGGATAAATTAAGAACCTTTGAGAGATACAAAGATTACTTTTTCGATTGTAAAAAAAGATTTAAAATCCAACATAAATATTAAAATTAAAATCTGTGAAAACAATACCAATTTACAAGAAAATTAATATATGGTGTGTAACTCTACCTACAATCCGCCCTATTTCTTGCGAAATGGCGCTGCTATGACAGCTTACACTGCTTTATGGGCAGGAAATAACTGGGAAAGCACAATTTCACACCCAGAACCACTTTATCAGCAGGTCGTATTTACGGGAGGGCAGGATGTGCCAATTTTCGGTTGGGTTGCCATACCCGAAAATGCCCATAGCACAATTATTGGCACTTATGGTATTACAGGAGAGTTAGAACAACAATGGTTTTTAAGATTGTTGGGACGTAAAGCATACTCTCAAGGTTATGCTGTGGTTCTCTTTGATTGGCGGGCGCATGGTAAAACGGCAGAATTATCCCCAACTTTAACTTCTGATGGGTTGTATGAAGGGGAAGATTTTGTCAAAATTGCCCAGCAAGCGGTAGCAATGGGTTGTCCTCCAAAATGTTGGTTTACCGGGTATTCTTTGGGGGGACAATTGGCGCTTTGGGGAATCAAAACAGCTACGGATTTCAATTTAAAAGATGTAGAAATTGCTGGTGGGGCGGTGATTTGTCCAAGCTTAGATTCGTTGCGATCGCTCACTTATATAGTCACACATCCCTTTGGTAAATATGTTGAATCCCGCATTGCTGGAGAATTAAAAAAACTAGCATGGAAATTACATCATACTCATGATAATTCTTTTGATTCGGCAGCAATAGAAAGAGCAAATAGCATTTGGGGATTTGATGAAGAACTTGTCATTGGCCGCTTGGGTTTTAGTTCTGTGGAAGAATATTATGAAGCCAGCAGTGGTTTAAATTTATTACCTCAGTTGCAAAAACCAACTTTAATTATTTATGCTGCTGATGATCCCTTATTTCATCCCGATCTTGTTGATGATTTAAAAGTTGCCAGTGCCAAAAATCCTGCCATAGATTTGTTACTTACATCCTACGGTGGTCATGTAGGTTATATAAGTAGTAAAAAGTGTCAAATTCAATCCCAAGATCCTGATAAATGGTGGGCTTGGAATCGTATTTTAGAATGGATAGGAATGAATGAAGGCAAGAGGCAAGAGGCAGAAGACAGGAAGCTGTTATTATAAGGAGTATTGATCATACGCTCCCAAAAATTTTCGCTTTCAAAAACGGAGCTTTAGAACCTATTATTTCATCAATGTAGTGCTGAGATTTATCAGATAGTATTGATCAAACATCCCTGATTTTTTGAATAATTAATTATCTAGAACCCAAAATTTTTAGTTGTGAATTAGTTGTGAATTAGTTGTGAATAACTTTCTCTCAAACTGGCTACCTGCGCCTAAAAAATTAGTATTTTCATCTGATGATGTGCATATCTGGAAAATAGACTTAAAGCAGTCTGAATCACAGATACAATCTTTCAGAGAAACTTTATCTAGTGATGAAGTTGCTCGTGCAGAACGGTTTTATTTTCCAGAACATCGACAGCGTTTTATTGTTGGGCGTGGTAGTCTGCGTAATATTTTAGGACGCTGTTTAGGAGTAGAACCGTCTCAAGTAGAATTTGATTATCAACAACGGGGAAAACCAACTTTAGCAGCTAAGTTTGCTGATTCAGGAATATTTTTTAATTTATCCCATTCGCAAGATTTGGGTTTATGTGGTATAAGTTATCAAAGATTAATTGGGGTAGATTTAGAATATATTCGCCCAATGTCTGATTTAGAAAATCTGGCTCAACGTTTCTTTTTACCCCAAGAATATGAAATAATTAAATTACTGACACCTGAACAAAAACAACAAGTATTTTTTCGTTACTGGACTTGTAAAGAAGCTTATTTAAAAGCCACAGGAGATGGTTTAATTCAATTAGAACAAATCGGAATTGAATTAACACCTACAGAACCTGCTCAATTAAAGGTTTCAGGAAATTGGCAACTAAGAGAATTAATACCAGCAGATAATTTTGCTGCTGCGGTTGTTGTAGATAATAATGGCAGTAATTTCCAATTTTGGCAATTATAGGTAGATCAACATAATGGGGGAGCTATATTTTGTGGGGTGGGCATCTTGCCTGCCCTCTTTAATGAATTTGGTGTCTATAAATCAAATCTATCAAAAAAAGCCGAGCTTGTTCTAAAGATATATGTCTAGGTTTTCCTTGATAAACAATTTGGTATTCATTCATATTTTGCCCATCTCCATATCCTGAAATTAACTTGCGGTGAAATGCTTCTTCAGCCAGTTCTCTAACTTCATTTCTGAGAGCAGAATGTGTGTTATTCATAACTAAGACATCTTGTGAATTAGGGAGCATCCCAAATGTGTAAATTTATTTTGATCTAGGGAAATAAAATGCTACAAGACTTGATATGATTGAACCGCAAAGGACGCAAAGGACACAAAGATAAGAGATTGTGAGAGATTTTTTAGTGTTGCTGTATTCATTTTGTCAAAATTGGGATGCTTCCGTGAATTACCTGTTTTCCTTTTATTGAAAAAGCAAGTTCATTAAATCTGTCCTTGGTATTATTTTTATCTTGATTCTCTCAACCGTGATTTCAGAAACTTTAATTAAATGGAAATTATGCCCTGAGATAGCTGAATCTTATTCATAATAGGAGTAAGTTGAACTTGGCTAAATAACCTCAAAAATAGTCAATAAATTGAAAATCAATGGTTCAAGAGCAAAGTACCGATGTCATCCGCATCAATGCCAGAAGAACTGATGTATTTGATATTTTTAACTTCAAGTATTATATTGGACCCAACCCTTATTTAGATACAGGGGCGCTAGTATTTGATTTTTCTTTGACTGAATTGCAAGATCCTTTACCGATAGAGGATTATATTGACGTTATCAGTGATTTTTATCCCCACTTAGCGGAGCAAAGATATCAATTATATGCTGATTTATTTGCCCGTGTTGTTTCCGAAGTGAGCAAATTAGATATAGGTTTATACCTTAATCTTTGGAGTATCACAGCATATCATTCCTATGTAAGAATTGCCATTCAAGCATTACATGAAGGCACGGCAATAGCAGTAGTTTACTTGGTTTGGGACTGGTTGGAAAGTATTACAAAAGATGAGTATTTTCCCTTTGAGGAACGGTTAATTAAATTGCAAAATAAGTTCCGAGAATCTGTTTATGGTGGACCAACAGTTTATGCTTTATGGCAGGCTGCATATCAACAAGGTATTCCTACTTGCTATTTATGGGAAGAAGGATTAATGCAATATGGTTATGGTAAAAAACAAGTACGAGGAGTAGCAACAACTTTTGATATTGATAGTCATTTAGATTCTGAATTTACTACCCGCAAAGATGATTGTAAGGAATTTTTAGAAAGATTGGGTTTTCCCGTGCCAAAGGGTGATATTGTCACTTCAGAAACAGAAGCGTTAGATATAGCTAGAAAAATTGGTTATCCAGTGGCAATTAAACCTGTAATGGGTCATAAAGGAATTGGTGTAACTCCTAATATCAATGATTCTAGAAAATTGAAATCTGCTTATAATTTGGCAGTATTAGCCATTCCCGAAGATGAATCAATTAGAATTATTGTGGAGCAAAGTATCTCAGGAAGAGATTTTCGTTTATTGTGTGTCAATGGTAAATTTGTCGCTGCTACAGAACGTCGCCCACCATCGGTTGTGGGTAATGGATATTCAACAATTAGAGAATTAATTAAAAAAGAAAATCGCAAATCAGAACGGAGAGATACACCCACATCATCCATGAGTAAAATTGTCATTGATGAAGCGATGGAACGATATTTATATGAACAAAGATTAGATGTGGATAGTATAATTGAACGCGATCGCATTATTTATCTTTCCAAAGTTGCTAATATCTCATCCGGTGGTATCAGCATTAATGCCACCCATAAAATTCATCCTGATAATATTATCTTAGCAGAAGAAATCGCCCAAAATTTTCGCCTTACTTGTTTAGGCATTGATGTGATTACTAAAAATATTTCCCACTCTTGGAAAAATAGTAATTTTGCCATCTTAGAAATTAACGCTGCACCAGGTATTTTTATGCACCTTAACCCCGCTATTGGTGCAAGTGTTGATGTTCCTGCACATCTTTTATCAACCTTTTTTCCATCTGCTCAAGATGCCAGAATACCAATTATTACGTTTAATAAAATTACTGTATTTGAATTACAAGCAATAATTGATCAGATTCTTTTACAACATCCACAAATGAAAATAGGTGCTGTGTGTCGTGAGGGAATATTTATCAATCATTGCCAAAAATTTTGGAGTCAAGAATACAATCGCAATATACAAACTTTGTTGCGTCATCCTCAGCTTGATTTATTAATTGCTGAATACGCAGAAGATACTCTAGAATCAGAAGGAATGGTTTACAAAGGTAGTAATATTGTGGTGTTGGATAATCCCACAGAAACAGAAATGATATTATTAAGAGATGCCATAGATGGTTCGATTGTGATCATTAAGAAAGACAACAATGTTTCTATTCGACATAAAGGAGCAAGCGAAGATTTAATTTTAGACGTAGAAACAGATTTTTTGAATGTTTATCTACCAGCAATTGAACAAAAAATTACTATAGTAGGTGACAAGTGACTGGGGATACAATTTTGGATTTTGGATTTTGGATTTTGGATTGTATTTCATGAAGCCAATCTAAAATCTAAAATCTAAAATCTAAAATTCTCCTGACTCCTGACTTTACTTGAGTTTGGCATGAGCAGCCAAAATAATTCTTTCTGTTTCTTCCCAACTAATACATTTGTCAGTTACTGAAACACCATATTGTAATTCTTCCCGTTTTCCTGTAATTGGTTGATTACCTTCATATAAATTTGACTCCAGCATCATTCCCAAAATTGAATTATTACCAGCAACTATTTGCTGAATTATATTTTCTAACACCGCAGGTTGCAATCTATAATCTTTATTTGTGTTACCATGACTGCAATCAATTACTATTCTTGGTGGTAAACCTGCGGCTTTTAATTGTTCCTCTACCAATTTCACATTTTCCGGATCATAATTAGGCTGACTTCCACCCCGCAAAATTACATGACCATGAGAATTACCTCTTGTTTGAAATACACTCACCTGTCCTTTTTGGTTAATTCCTAAAAAATTATGTGGAGTTTGCGCTGATTTGAGAGCATTCAAAGCCACATTAATATTACCATCTGTACCATTTTTAAAACCCACCGGCATGGAAAGACCACTGGCCATTTCGCGGTGAGTTTGTGATTCAGTTGTTCTCGCTCCAATTGCTGACCAACAAACCAATTCACTGATATATTGAGGAATAATCGGATCAAGTGCTTCCGTTGCTGTTGGTAATCCTAATTCTGCCAATTTTAATAATAAACTCCGAGCAATTAAAATCCCTCTTTCTACATGGAAAGAATCATCCATATCGGGATCGTTAATTAATCCTTTCCAACCTACAGTAGTTCTAGGTTTTTCAAAATAAACCCGCATGATCAATAACAATTTATCATGCACTTTCTCTGCTAAATCTTTTAATTTTTCAGCATATTCTATCGCCGCTTTAGGATCATGAATAGAACAAGGACCAACTACAATGAATTTTCTGCTATCTTTAAAATCAAGAATATGTTCTATTTCCTGTCTGAATTGCAAAATTGTATGTTCAGCAGATTTAGTTAAAGGCAATTTTTCTTTAACTTGATTAGGAGTTAATAAAACGTGCGAACTCTTAATATTAGTGTTAATTAATTTGTTGATCATGGTGTAAAACTCTAAACTTGTGTAATGCGCTGTATTGTGTAAAGGAATACTATACACATTTTTCAGGAAAAATACAAGATACATTAGGAGTCAGGAGTCAGGAGTAGGGGCAACCCCCCTGGTTGCCCCTACAGGAGTCAGGAGTAAAACGCTCTTTCGGTCTGTCTATCTTTTAATTGAGATGCTGTATCTATAATAGAGAAGTCAGGATATCCAGTATTCAGAATATCCAGTATTGAGAAAAATAGTAATTAGTTCTCAGAAAAATGAAAACCTGAAAAATTAGTTAGATTTGATGAGACTTGACTAATCACTAATTACCCTTAAGTAATTACGTGCATTATTGTGATCTATTTCAACAATACATAAAAATCAAAAAACATGAATCTATAAAAAAGCAGATTTTTAGGAAAAAATCTATGTTTATGTATATTGTTTATGTATATTGTTTATGTATTAGGACTTACGCAAGATTTGAGTGAAAACCTGATTCCTGGGTAGGGGTAATTCATGAATTACCCCTACTTTCGTTCTGTTTTGCGTAAGTCGTGTGTATATTGTTTATGTATATTGTTTATGTATATTTTTTGTAGACCAGATGCTAGGAAAATTCATTAAAAATCAATTATATCAAAATTAAGATTTGGTAACTGGTTGATTTTTCCCAATCACCAATCACCAATCACCAATCACCAAATATCATATTATTCAATTTTACCAGTAGTGATCATCATATAACTTAATAACCAACCTGCCATAGTTGCCCTGCGAGTTTGCCGGGGTCCAAATTCACCAATTTTGTAACCTTTAAAACCTAGCCTTTGTTTGAGTAGTTGTTTATTTTCTTGGGGAATAGAACGAGTTAATTTCATTGTCGCTGGGCGAGACTCAATAAAATTACCGGGTTCTGGATATTCAGCCGCCCATTCTGGTGCTACTTGGCTAGTATCCCATTTTTCAGTGTTAGCATCATAACGATAACCCAAGTGATACCATACCAATTGGTTAACGGTATGATCATCAATTTTATCGTTGATAATATCCCAAATTGTTTCTTTATTGAGTGGTGGCAAGTTAAACATAAGCAATTTTAATTTTGTCCGTGATTTGTTGTCAGTTGTCAGTTGTCAGTTGTAAACTCAGTCAGTAAACTAGAAGATTTTAGCGTTTTAGTGGTGAAATTAAAGATTTATCAGTGACAACCGAGAAACCCAACTGTATCAACAAAGTTGCAGATTAAAAAGTAAACCTGAAATCGTAAAATACTAGAAACTGTTAATTTCTGCTTACTGTCTCCTGAAACCAGACTTTTTTATGCAATCTACAGCACCATTACCAAAACTAATCCGCGCCCATGTCTTCATTACTGGCAGAGTTCAAGGTGTGGGGTATCGTTACGCCACTGTAGATACTGCTACCCAGTTGGGGTTAACTGGTTGGGTGCGAAATCTCCCAGATAGTCGAGTGGAAGCAGTTTTTGAGGGTGCTAAAGAAATTGTAGAGGAAATGGTGCGTTGGTGTCATGCTGGACCACCTGCGGCAATGGTAAAGGAAGTGATAGTTGAATATGAACACCCAGAAGGTTTGCGGGGCTTTGAAGTTAGGCGTTAACTGCTATTATTAACAGCAGCTACATAACCCAGCTTTGCTAACTGTTCAGTTCGTTGTTTAGCATAAGACTGCAAACCATTCCATTCATGAACCACTAACACACCTGGACGCTTACCCTTGATAGAGTCATCATAAGCCAAATAACCTTCTAAAATTGTATCTCCTTGTTTATATTAGATTTTTTTGGTTTTAATTGCTGCTAATACATCCATATAAGTCAGCAACACAACCACAGGTGTAAACAAAACAGAAAGCAGAATTTTCATGACTTTGTAAATACTAAAACACTGATTATGGTAAATTATCACTGTAAAATCATGAAAAAAACCTAGTTATGCATTATCTATATACTGGGAAAATTTTGCTTCTCCTTTCTGGCTGATTTTGAGAAATTTATAAGAATGCCATTCTAGCAAGGCTAAATTGTGTAGTTACGTTACATTATTAGTTATATAAATAAAAGTCATTGTTGTTCTGCCTATTGATCGGCTACTAACATAAAACCATGAGTGCAACTGCTATTATTTCTCAAAACCCCCTACTCCAAGGCAGAGGTTTACCGCCATTTGCAGATATTACACCAGAGCAAGTAGAACCTGCTTTTAAACATCTGTTAACAGAATTGCAACAACAACTAGCTATATTAGAAACTAATGTAGAGCCTACATGGACTGGTTTAGTAGAACCTCTAGAAAAGTTAACAGAAAAGCTGTACTGGAGTTGGGGTATACTTAACCATTTAATGGGTGTCAAAAATAGCCCTGATTTACGTATAGCATATCAAAAGGTTCAGCCACAAGTAGTACACTTTATTAACACCCTTGGTCAAAGCAAACCGATTTACAAGGCTTTTAAAGCCCTCCGTGCCAGTGATACCTGGGAAACCTTAGAATCTGCCCAGCAACGCATTGTAGAAGCAGCGATTCGAGATGCAAAATTATCTGGTGTGGGTTTGGAAGGAGAAGCACGAGAACGTTTTAATGTGATTCAAATGCAATTAGCAGAACTGGCTACAGATTTTGCTAATAATCTTTTGGATGCTACCTCAGCCTTTAGTCTAGTTTTAACAACCAAAGCAGAAATTGACGGTTTACCCAGTAGCTTAATCAGTTTAGCTGCTCAGGCGGCTCGCATTGCCGGGGAAGAACAGGCCACCCCAGAAAATGGACCTTGGCACATTACTTTAGACTTTCCCAGTTATTTTCCCTTTATGCAGCATAGCACCCGTCGGGATTTACGGGAAAAATTATACAAAGCTTATATTACCCGTGCTTCCTCTGGGGAATTAAATAACAACCCTCTCATTGAAAGAATTTTACAGTTACGGCAAGAATTGGCAGAGTTACTGGGCTTTGAAAATTTTGCCGAACTGAGTTTAGCTAGTAAAATGGCGAAAAATGTCCCAGCCGTGGAAAAGCTGTTAGAAGAACTGCGTCAAGCTAGTTATGATGCTGCTGTTAAAGATTTAGAAGCACTCAAAGATTTTGCTAAATCTCAGAAAGCAGCAGAAGCGGAAGATTTGCAACATTGGGATATCAGTTTTTGGGCTGAACGTCAAAGAGAAGCCAAATTTGCTTTTACTGAAGAAGAGTTACGTCCTTATTTTCCCCTTCCCCAGGTTCTTGATGGCTTATTTGGACTGATTAAACGACTATTTGGTGTGACTGTGACACCTGCTGATGGTCAAGCTCCAGTTTGGCATGAGGATGTCCGTTATTTCCAAATTGCTGATAAAAATGGTACTGCCATTGCTTACTTTTATCTCGATCCCTACATTCGTCCTGCCGAAAAACGTGGTGGTGCTTGGATGGAAGCTTGCATTCATCGCAGCAAAATCACGGAACGAGGTATAACTAGCACCCGCTTACCAGTAGCTTATTTGATTTGTAACCAAACTCCCCCAGTGGATAATAAACCAAGTTTGATGACTTTTGATGAAGTAGAAACTTTGTTCCACGAGTTTGGACATGGTTTACATCATATGCTCACCAAGGTTGATTATACTGGGGCAGCAGGTATTAATAATGTGGAGTGGGATGCAATAGAATTACCTAGCCAATTTATGGAAAATTGGTGTTATGACCGTCCCACCTTATTCAGTATGGCTAAACACTACGAAACAGGTGAACCATTACCAGAGCATTATTATCAAAAGCTGTTAGCAGCCCGTAATTACATGAGTGGTTCGGCAATGTTGCGGCAAATTCACCTCAGCAGTGTGGACATGGAACTACATTACCGCTATCGTCCTGGTGGTGATGAAACTCCCATAGATGTACGTGAACGAATTGCCAAAACTACTACTGTTTTACCACCATTGCCTGAAGATGCTTTTTTATGTGCTTTCGGTCACATCTTTGAAGGCGGCTATGCGGCTGGATACTATAGCTACAAATGGGCAGAAGTTCTGAGTGCTGATGCTTTTGCTGCTTTTGAAGAAGCGGGTTTAGAAGATGAAGTGGCAATACACGATACTGGTAGGCGCTACCGAGATACAGTATTAGCTATGGGTGGTAGTATGCACCCAATGGAAATTTTTAAAGCTTTCCGGGGTCGGGAACCAAAAACAACTGCTTTACTCAAGCATAATGGTTTGCTGGCTGCTACCTAAAAAATTCTGTGGTTGGGTTGACGTAAGGAAACCCAACATTCCCAGCATCTTTACTTTGTGCAAAATAAATTTTATAGTTAGGAGAGGGAACAGGGAACAGGAAGTAAGGAATACAAAGACTTTTGTTTTCACTCGATATGTTAAATTAATTTTGCTTGGGTACTTATACAGTTTAACTAAAAAAATGAAAGCATTATTTTTCTTAACTGACTTATGTCAATGTTTGTCAACATAATTCAAAATAATTATATTTTGACTATAAAATTGTCAGCTTAGGAATAGCTCCTCAGAAAAGTTACATCAGGAGTCAGGAGTCAAACTGGCTTAGTGTATAGGTTTCAATTTAGATTCTGTACCTCATTTATCTGCAATCTGGTGTAATATAATCAGAATTTCATTATTTCATTCTCTTGGTATTTCTTTACTAATTTCTAATTAACAAAAATGAATATAGATTAAAAATAATAAATAACATCATATTTCGTAAAGTTAATTAGGCTAAATTGAGAGTATGCTGAATCTATCAAAAACCTGATGGCAATTTTCAGTAACTAAACGCAAACAAACTTAAAGTTTTATTAGTTTTTTGCTCATTGGTAAGTTTTGGTTGTAATGACTCAAGACTAATAACTCAAGACTAATAACTAATAAC
Organism: Sphaerospermopsis torques-reginae ITEP-024; assembly: GCF_019598945.1. Lineage (NCBI taxonomy): Bacteria > Bacillati > Cyanobacteriota > Cyanophyceae > Nostocales > Aphanizomenonaceae > Sphaerospermopsis > Sphaerospermopsis torques-reginae. The sequence goes on from NZ_CP080598.1 coordinate 3,199,466, forward strand.
TAAAATTTATTTGCGTTCATTTGCTAACTAGGTTTTTCAGATAAATTGAGAACATCAGTTCTGATGCTCGGTACTAACAGCGCAACCTCAAGAAACCTTAACAAAAACTACGGAACATGATACAAAAAATTTTGCTGGCTGTCTCTGGACTAGGACACGCAGAAGAAATGATGAAGACATTGAAAGAAATGCCATCTATCCAAGCTGCGAAAGTTACAGTTTTGCACGTTGTACCCCCACAAAGTACGGCTGCGGCAATGACAGAAAAATGGGAAGAAGGTGGTAAGATTCTGGCTAATGCGATTCAGTCTTTGAACTTTGATCCTAGTCAAGTATCTTCGATTTTGCGACAAGGTGATCCTAAAGATGTGGTTTGTCAAGTAGCTGATGAAATGGAAGCTGACTTGATTGTTATGGGTTCACGAGGACTTAAACGACTGCAATCAATTTTAGCTAACTCTGTCAGTCAGTATGTTTTCCAGCTATCTTCTCGTCCCATGTTGCTGGTTAAAGATGACATTTATGTCAAAAGAATCAAGCGCGTTTTCGTGGCAATGGACAACTCTGATGCAGCACAAAATTGCTTGAAGTTAGCTTTATTTTTGCTGAGAGATGTCACAGGTGCTCAGTTAATTTTGGCTAATATCAATACAGACTTGGGCGGTAAATTATCAGGTATTACTGATATTAAACCAGAAAGAGATACAGTGTTGGGAGATGCTGTAACAGCAGCAGAAAGACAAGGTGTTTCTGTGCGTTGTGTAACCAGTAGTGGTAAACCAGGTGAAGAAATTTGTCGTTTAGCAGAAGAACTCAATGTAGACTTATTGTTGTTAGGTTCTCCAGATCGTCGGCCATCTATTGCTAAGAGTTTTGTAGATTTGGATCGACTTGTTGGCGCTTCTTTATCTGACTATGTGCGTGTTAATGCTACTTGCCCAGTATTGTTAGCTAGAACTGTTGCATAAATAGGGACTGGTGACTGGTGACTGGTGACTGGGAAGATGAATAATCTAATTACCAATTACCAATTACCAATTACCAATTACCAATTACCAATTACCAAACTGTTAGTTTTTACCACCTTCGCGGCTGGCAGTTTGGATGTAAAGAATTATTAAAAATACGGCAGGAACAAGCACAAATAAGATACTTGCTACAAAGCCCAGGTCATTAACTTGCATGGCAAGATAGCCTCTCTTTAAATTGATTTTCAGTCAACAATTTTAGAATAGCATCATACTTGACAGAGTTATTCCTGATTTTGGATTTTGGATTTTGGATTTTGGATTTTGGATTTTAGATTTTTGAGTCAGTCAGTATTTAAGGTTTAGTAATGACGCTAACAGGTCCGTTAACTAGGGTTTGGCACGCAAGACGATAGTTATCTGGTTTGTTCTTAAATTTGCGCTTTTCTACATCAGTACGGGGTGAGAGGTTTTCCAGCCCTTCTACTACTTCCACAATACAGGTGGCACATTGTCCGTAACCACCGCAGTTGGTCATTTTTCCCCAAATTTTATAAATATCAATCCCATTTTCCATTGCTTTAAGCCGCAGGTTCGCACCATCAGCCGCAATTACTTCTTTATTCTCGTTGACAAATTTAATATTTCCCATAATTGTTTCCTTTGTGAGTGGTAAATTTTTGTTAATTTTTAGTTAGGTTGTTACAATATTTTACTTAATTAGGTGAATTTATTGCAAAACATTAAAAAATACAAAGTTTATTAAAAATAAATCTTGAAAAAATAGGACAGGTGTATGATCCCTGTCCAAAAAATTGAAACCAGATTAATTTACCTGAAACCAACAGCAGCTTGCCAAACAAAAGCAAGCAACAAGAAGAATACAGGAATAACTGGGAGTACATCTACCAAAGGATCAAAAATTTGGTACGCTTCGGGCAGTTTTGCTAATAAAAGTGCTGCTTCCATGTTTTTTTCTATCCACCTAATAATCCAACACAGCTTTCATATTTGAGAAGTATATTAACATGGTTTGGTAATTGGTAATTGGTGATTGGTGATTGGTGATTGGGAAAGAAGGGAACAGGGAACAGGGAACAGGGAACAGGGAATAAAGTTATTAATATTATCCTGCCTCCTGCCTCCTGCCTCCTGCCTCCTAATCACCTGTCACTTCTTCAGTGTCTTCTTTCAACCAATGTCCAAAGTCTTGAACGAAGCGATCGCTTAAAATTGATTCTCTAATTTTTTGGGTAAAGCGGATCAGTTCGGTGATGTTGTGAATACTTAATAATGTATAAGCTAAGATTTCTTGCGATCGCACCAAATGGGAAATATAAGCACGGGTGAAATTTGTGCAAGCATAACATGGGCAAGTTTCATCCAGTGGTGTAAAATCTTCCCGAAACTTGGCATTTTTCAGATTCCATCTTTCACCGTTGACTATCGCTGTTCCATGTCTTGCCCATCTGGTAGGTATCACACAATCAAATAAATCTATACCAGAAGCGATCGCAATGGCCATTTCTTTATAAGTTCCCACACCCATCAAATACCGGGGTTTATTTGCTGGTAATAACGGTGTTGTCGCCTTGACTATCTGTGCCATCAACTCCGGTGGTTCACCCACGCTTACCCCACCAATCGCAAAACCAGGCATATCCAACTTAGCCAACTCTGTAGCCGCACGGGCGCGTAAATCTAAATATACACCACCCTGCACAATAGGAAACAAAGCCTGATCAGTTCTTTGATGTGCGGTTATACACCTTTCTAACCAGCGATAAGTCCGATCCGTCGCTGCTTCCACCTCTTGACGGGTAGCGGGATAAGGTGGACATTCATCAAACGCCATGATCACATCAGCACCTAGAGTATTCTGTATTTCTATAGAACGTTCTGGGGTTAGTTTAATAATTTGTCCATCATGGGGTGAGCGAAAAGTTACACCTTCTTCTGAAATTTTTCGCATTTCGCTGAGACTGAAAACCTGAAAACCGCCCGAATCTGTGAGCGTCGGACCATTCCAGCCCATGAACTTATGCAGTCCACCACCACCAGCAACAATATGTTCTCCTGGTTGCAGATGCAAATGATAGGTATTAGATAAAACCATTTGCGCCCCTGTATCCTGGAGTTGAGCAGGGGTAATAGTTTTTACAGTTGCCAGCGTTCCCACAGGCATAAATCTGGGAGTTTCCACAATGCCATGCGGAGTGTGAAACACACCGACTCTAGCTTTGGTTTGACTACAGGTAGCGAGAAGTTGAAAAGAGAAATTGGACATTAGTGATTGGTGATTGGTAATGGGTAATTGGTAATTGGTAATTGGTAATGGGTAATTGGTAATTGGTGACTGGGTTATTAAACTCCCCATCTGTCCATCTTTCCATCTGTCCATCTTTCCATCTTTCCATCTCCCCATCTTCCCAAAATTGGGGGTGATACCCTGCTATATAGTATCGTTGCTGTGGGTATATTATTGAGGGGATGCTAAATAAAACCAAAACCTTTATAAATTAGAGGTTGGAGGCTGATCATGAGGAAACAAAGTGCAAGGCTTTTGAAGGTTAAACCGGAAAAACTGTGCATTTTAGGGACAGAAGATGCAATAATTTGAGGATAACAGATAGCCCAAACTATTCCCTATTCCCTATTCCCTATTCCCTGCCTCAATGGAAAGACTTTCTCTGCCAGCCCTATTTAGGGTTAAAAACAATCAGAGCAGTCGTCATCTATTTCCGCATCCCATCGAGCCGATAGTACCTGATCCATCATTGCTTCTATCGCACCGGCGTTAAATTGGCGATCGCATCGTTCCTGTAAAGGTGTAGAGAGAGGAATCAGACGCAAACAAAAATCTTCTTGGAATAAATCAAAGTATGTTTCTTGTTCTGGTGATTGTTTGAGTTCCAGATAGTCAAAACTATATATATTCAGATACAAAGCATTATTAGCGACTATTGTAGACCTTTGCGGATGGGCAAATACTTCCATCACATCCCCATCACCTTCGCTCAGTAGCTTGTTCTCTTGGGTGTAGATGTAGTGAACTCGACCTAAATCTGTTAAAAGTCTGCGGATGTCGAGTTTATTTACAATCACGCCGGTGTTGACAATACACGGGGCTGGTATTTTGATATTGGGTAGATGATAACTCATAGAGTATTAGCGATTGAGGGAAGGTGAGTGACAACACAGATGAAAAGTCAATGCCTAGCTTTTTCACTGGACAAAACCCTACATTTCCAAAATATCAACTTTATATAGCGATCGTCTATGGAAAATCCTCAATTTCCTATAACTTTTTACAGTAAGTTTTTATTCTCCATCTGAAGTTGAGTTTTCCCTATGGGATATATTTTGCAACTATGGCAATTTTGCCAAGTTAAATTATTACAGGTAATAGCATCTATTATATTTTACACTTCTATTCCCTTACCCTATATCCCAGGCTTGGATTTTAGCAATGTTGCTGTTGTTGCTCCGGCTTTGGGTTTGATGATTGGGGGAATGTTAGGTTTATTAGATATGACTTTTAGTTACTTGCATATTCCCGTGTTAACTCGGACTGCTTTGGTAGTTGTCACTTGGATCGCTATTACAGGAGGTTTACATTTAGATGGTGCAATGGATACCGCCGATGGTTTAGCAGTGGGTGATCCTGAAAAAAGGTTACAGGTAATGGCTGATAGTGCGACGGGTGCTTTTGGGGCAATGGTGGCGATCGCTATTTTGTTGTTGAAAACCGCAGCTTTGATGGATATTTCGGAAAATCGTTATTTATTACTGATGTCTGCTTGTGGTTGGGGACGTTGGGGACAACAAGTAGCGATTTTGCGATATCCCTATCTGAAAGCCACTGGTAAAGGTGCTTTTCATAAAGATGCAATTCGTTCTTATGCAGATATTTTACCAAGTTGGTTTTTGTTGTTGGGTTTGAGTATTTTAATTTGGGTAGTTAATCAGCAATATCTATTTTTATCTATATTTATGGTTTTGGGAGGAAGTGCGATCGCTCTTATAGTCCCTGCTTGGTTTAACTATAAGCTGGGTGGACACACTGGAGATACTTACGGTGCTGTGGTTGAATGGACTGAAGCTTTGTTTTTGTGTTTGATGACTTTTTTGGGTAATGGGTAATTGGTAATTGGTAATTGGTAATTGGTAATGGGTAATGGATAATGGGTAATTGGTAATTGGTAATTGGTAATTGGTAATCAATACTTTTCGGTTAACCTCAAAAAAATGAAATCATGTAGGTTGGGTTGAGGAACGAAACCCAACATTTATAAGCTTGTGTTGGGTTGCACTGTCGCTTAACCCAACCTACAAAAATCCTTAACGAACAGTATTGAATTGTTAGGGCGCATCCCAATTTTGAAAAAATGAACACAGAGATACTAAAAACTCTCTTAAATCCTATTACCTTTGCGTGCTTTGCGTTCTTTGCGGTTCAATCATATCAAGCCTGGTAGTAATTTCAAGATTCCAAAACAATAAACTTACACATTTGGGATGCTCCCAAATGTTAATGGGTAATTGGTAAAACTAATCATTGAATATTTAGGTAGATAGAATAAAATCTTAACCTTTACTAATGAGTGTTATTCCTGCTCGTTTAAATGTCGGTTTTGAGATGAATGATAATTCTGTTTTATAAATTTAGTAATTTTAGATTTAATATTCCTAACTTAATGGGATTTTCTCTTAACATTTCTTAAAATTTTATTGAGAATCTTTTTTATTTACTTACGGACTTGCAATACTTTCAGCCTTCTGTTATAATTTTCTCAAATTTCATAATTGGAATATTATATGCAATTTTGCAATCTTGATAAAACTTAATATTAAAACCCTTGATATATCTGAGTTTTAGAAATTAGAGCAAAAATTGGTTTACACAACTTTACAAAAAACTACCTTTGTCTGCAACCAATTTTTGGGGTGAAGTGAACTGGAAACGAGGGGATGAAACAAAGAGTAGATTTTTACGGTTGACAGATTTAACGAAAAGTGGTAATGAGCAGGGGATGAAGTAAATCTGAATTTTGCTATAATAGTTGTAGTGAGCAGGAGATTAATGATAAGGTCAGAAAAGATTTTTGATATTCCATTATTGCTTGGGACATTTATATTAAACAGTCTTATTGAGATTTTATGAGTTCAGAAATTTGTCTTAAAATTTCTTCAATATCAACAGCTACATACGGAAAAACGGAATCTTCAGAACCATCATGTACATGATGGGGGTAGGTGGAAATTTCAGGATGATGGGGTGCGTTATCCCAACGTTTTATTAGTTCTCTATTTTCAGTTTGCCAATGAAAACTATATTTAATTATTTCTACTTTTCCTAATGCTATTTGAAAGAATTCAAATATTTCTAAAAAGCTACCATCTTTTAATGTCAAACGATAACGCCATAGTCCTTTATCAGTTTGTGATTCTTCTCGAATAATCATTACATTTACGACTGCTGGACAAAGTGCAATTACAGATTTTATCCATGCCAAATAGTCATCGGCATTTCTAACATTTTTCATAAAGCTTGTTCTAATTTATGGATTTTTTGTAAAATATCCTTGCGTAGTTCGCATAAGCCAAACCACTCAAAAAAATCCATTTCATCTCCTAAATTTCCTGAGTTAAATTGTTCTAAAAATTGTTCAGAAGTGAGTTGATATTTTTTCTCAAATTTATCTATATCTAAGTTATAGATAGCGATTTTTTGACGATAACGGGTTAAAATTAAATTTAAAAGTTGTCCAATAATTCTATCTAATTCTGTGTTGTCGCTACAGTTTTCACTCAACAATTCTAATTTTTCTAATGTATTCATAATTATATATCCCTTGAGTGAGATTATTCTTTATAATACACTATTCAAGGCAATAAATACCACAATTCAATGACAAGGATGATGTAGAAACATTTCATGAAACATCTCTACAATCTAGTTTAGCTCAAGGATACCAGCAGCATCAAGAGTAGCTACAGATCCTGAAAATGAGGGGATGAAACAAAGAGTAGATTTATACGGTTGACAGATTTAACGAAAAGTGGTATCTAGCAGGGGATGAAGTGAGGATAGAGAAGATGTAGAGCGATCGCAAATATATCATGAAGACCTTTATAATTAGCATATCAGTAAATTAGTTGAAATTTAGTCCTTGTATAGATTTAACAAACATCCGCACAAAAGTGATCACAGAAATAAATCTCATCCCAGAAGATTATATGAGCAGCAAAACATTTAGATTAGAACTCAAAGAAGGTATACTGATTATTCCCCCAGAAGTGAGGGAATATTTACGTCATTGTCCACAACAAACTGAAATTGCGTTAATGATTCAGTCTCCATTAAATATGACTTTTCAGGATAGTGATATTCCCCAAACAAGTCCACAAGATTTTCAGATGAAGTGGAATAGTTGGTTTGAAGAAGTTGATAACTTGGAAATTATATCTTCTGATTTTGAAGTAGATGATTATGGATCAGCACTACTGGAAAAGTATAGAAGTCAAGGGTTGGATGTATGATTCTTTGTGATGCGGGTCCTCTTTTTGCCCTTGTTGATAATAAGCAGTCTCAGCACGTAGCTATCAAGAAAGCAGTAATGAAATTCTCAATACCCTTGATAACGACATGGCCATGTTTTACAGAAGCGATGTATCTGGCTTTACGTCGTGGTGGATGGGCAATGCAAAATCAGTTGGGAAAGCTAATTACCAATGATATGTTAACTTTTTATGAAATTCAAGCAACAGATTACGAGCGTCTATTTGAACTAATTAAGAAGTATCAAGATCGTCCAATGGATCTTGCAGATGGAACTCTTGTGATTGCTGCTGAACGTCTGGGAATAAACAGAATATTGACTCTGGATTCAGATTTTTTATTTTATCGTATCAATGATTCCGAACCTTTTAATGTTATTAATTTGAATGATCCAAAGTAGGGGTAAAGCGCATTGCTAAACCCTTACACATCATATCAATTACAGGAGATGTTCATGGTGGTGTAGAGACATTTCATGAAACATCTCTACAATCTATTTTAGCTCAATGATACCAGCAGCATCAAGAGTAGCTACAGATCCTGGGGGGGATGAAACAAAGAGTAGATTTTTACGGTTGACAGATTTAACGAAAAGTGGTAATTGAGAGGGATGAAGTGAAGATAGAGAGCGATCGCAAATATATCATCAAGACCTTTATAATTAGTATATCAGTCAATTAATCAATGGAAATTTAGTTGTTATATGGATTTACAAAGCATTCGGACAAAATTGATCACAGAAATAAATCTAATTCCAGATGATAAATTAGAGGAATTATATAAAATTATTCATTATTTTCGACTAAATGACGAAATATCAAAAACATCACTAGAACAAACTATGGAGTTTGCGGGGTGTTGGAATGATATGTCAGATGAAATGTTTATTGATTTCAATGATGAAATAAACACTCGTCGTCAACAGGCATTTTTTGAGAGGAGAGGTGATGAAACCAGCTTTGATTGATACGAATATTCTATCATTCTTTTTCCGCAATCACAGTCTGGTAGTTGAGAATTTCCAGTCATATTTAAAAGTTCATTCTCAAATTAATATTAGCATCATTACTTATTATTAAATTGTCAGTGGCTTAAAACATCGTGATGCCCAAAAACAATTAACATCATTCTTGAAATTCGTCTCATACCATACAGTTTTACCATTAACTACAAAGTCTACAACAATTTCTGCTGATATTTATGCCAATTTAAGAAAACAGGGAACACCTGTGGATGATATTGATATTCTGATAGCTGGAGTTGCTATAGCTAATGATTTAATTCTTGTGACTAATAATCTGAAACATTTTCAGAAAATTGCAGGGTTGGAAATTGAAGATTGGAGTCAGTAATTAAGTAGAAGAAACGCGATCGCACCCTTATTTAAGAAATGCGATCGCTTTGTTAATTAAGAAATTATCATCATGATAAATCAAACCCAACTAACAATAAAGTCCTGGTTAGTGAGATTGAGTCCAGGAGATAGTTGTGCTAATGCTACCTGTGGACCAGAACCTAAAGCATCAGCATCAAAATAGACAATACCATTACTATTATTATAGATAATGGTATTTGTCCAAGAATTAGAACTTGTACCTATAGAAAATACACTGGGAGCTAGAGCATTAGTTACCCCATCTGTCCACACCAGAGAATTAAAGCCAGTTCCAAACAATTCTATCTTGTCTCCTTGTGCCTTAGAAAAGTCCATGATAGTGTCCATCCCTTCGGAGGGAGAGTTAAACCTGAACTTATCAGCACCAAGCCCACCAGTGAGAATGTCATTTCCACCCAGTCCTAAGAAAGTGTCATTTCCAGAACCTCCGACTAGGATATTGTTGGTAGGATCTCCTGTTAAGGTTAATGGTCCATCCGTATCATCATTAGTAATAGTTCCCGTGACGGCTGTAGTTGTACCAATGGTGTAACCTGTTCCTGAAGCCAAAGTTAAAGCCACGGTTTCATTACTTTCCACAGTGGTATCGGCTGTGGGGTCAATAGTCAGAGTTTTTGTACTACTTCCCGCAGCAAAGGTAATAGTTCCGGTGGTAGCAGTGAAACTGGCTGCACCTATTTGAGTATAGTCATTATTGAATGTGGCTGTACCAGCAACGTTGTAGTTAACGGTTAAGGCGTTGGTTGTTGCACCCGTACGGGTGAAGGTGTAAATAAGATTGGTTGTACCATCTTCCGTGACGCTACTGGGTGATACTGCTAGGGTAATGCTGGGAGAACCAATATCATCATTAGTAATAGTTCCCGTGACGGCTGTAGTTGTACCAATGGTGTAACCTGTTCCTGAAGCCAAAGTTAAAGCCACGGTTTCATTACTTTCCACAGTGGTATCGGCTGTGGGGTCAATAGTCAGAGTTTTTGTACTACTTCCCGCAGCAAAGGTAATAGTTCCGGTGGTAGCAGTGAAACTGGCTGCACCTATTTGAGTATAGTCATTATTGAATGTGGCTGTACCAGCAACGTTGTAGTTAACGGTTAAGGCGTTGGTTGTTGCACCCGTACGGGTGAAGGTGTAAATAAGATTGGTTGTACCATCTTCCGTGACGCTACTGGGTGATACTGCTAGGGTAATGCTGGGAGAACCAATATCATCATTAGTAATAGTTCCCGTGACGGCTGTAGTTGTACCAATGGTGTAACCTGTTCCTGAAGCCAAAGTTAAAGCCACGGTTTCATTACTTTCCACAGTGGTATCGGCTGTGGGGTCAATAGTCAGAGTTTTTGTACTACTTCCCGCGGCAAAGGTAATAGTTCCGGTGGTAGCAGTGAAACTGGCTGCACCTATTTGAGTATAGTCATTATTGAATGTGGCTGTACCAGCAACGTTGTAGTTAACGGTTAAGGCGTTGGTTGTTGCACCCGTACGGGTGAAGGTGTAAATAAGATTGGTTGTACCATCTTCCGTGACGCTACTGGGTGATACTGCTAGGGTAATGCTGGGAGAACCAATATCATCATTAGTAATAGTTCCCGTGACGGCTGTAGTTGTACCAATGGTGTAACCTGTTCCTGAAGCCAAAGTTAAAGCCACGGTTTCATTACTTTCCACAGTGGTATCGGCTGTGGGGTCAATAGTCAGAGTTTTTGTACTACTTCCCGCAGCAACGGTAATAGTTCCGGTGGTAGCAGTGAAACTGGCTGCACCTATTTGAGTATAGTCATTATTGAATGTGGCTGTACCAGCAACGTTGTAGTTAACGGTTAAGGCGTTGGTTGTTGCATCCGTACGGGTGAAGGTGTAAATAAGATTGGTTGTACCATCTTCAGTGACGCTACTGGGTGATACTGCTAGGGTAATGGTTGGTAAAACAACATTATTAATTCCCAAATTTGTAGCCGCAACATTAATTAAGGAATCAGGATGAGTTACCGGCAAATCTTGAGTGATTTCCCAGAAGAACGCACCACCAAGTCCCAGTTGTTTGACATAATCCGTTTTGCCCAGTATTGATTGGTTATTTTCGTAGGTGCTGAACACCCCTGTTTGAGAACTATAAATGTAGGGAACTTTGGCGCTATTATCCCAGAAAGATTGATAGCCATTTGTCCCCAATAGATTATAAAGATCCTTATATGTAAGCTCAGAGCTACCAGTACCCTGCTGAAACAGCCCATTGTTGCTACCAGCGTTAACTCCAGTCCAGGTGCGCCCATAAAGTGGAATACCCAAGACAATATCTGTAGCTGGAACACCAGCACTGAGATAATGTTGAATCGCCCAATTAGTATTGACTTTAGCAGCGTTATAAGTGTTATCATTTGTGCTTTTATACAAAGCTGACTGATGATTTGTTGTTTGCTCCCAAGGTCCGTGATAGTCATAACTCATGACATTGATAAAGTCCACATAATCGGAAGTTGCTTTCAAATCTTGTGGACTGAAATCGTAAGGGTTACCCCCATAATCAGATGCAGACAACTGGTAAGGAGAACCAGAAAGGGCTGTAGTGAGAAGATATTGCTTGCCATCATTTTGAGAGGCTTGATTGATTTGTTGCCGCAATTGTGATAGCAATTGGATGTAATTATTATCCTCATTTGCTTTAGGATACTCCCAGTCAATATCTAGGCCATCAAATCCATTAGTCTTCATTAGTTGGATAGCAGACTGAGCAAAGTTTGCCCTAGACTGCACTGTAGCAGCAGCAGAGGAAAAATCTGGTTCTACTGCACCCCCAATGGAAAGGATGATTTTCAGGTTGGGATTTTGAGCCTTGATTTGTTGAAGTTTAGCGATGTCACCTGTTCCTGTTCCATCTTGAGGTAGTTGAACAGTACCATTTGAAGTGACATCAGCAAAGGAGTAGAACAAATGTGTGAGTTTATTAAACGGAGTATCTACAGGTGTATTGGAGTTAAGATTCCAAGAGCCTATGTATCCACCTACAATATAATTTGGCAAAACAGATGTATAAGCCTCCATTGCCTGAACCTGCAAAGCCAGAGGTGTTTCAATCGATCCAGTGGCATATTCTAACAGCCAGTCTCCACCCAATGCAGCACTACCAGTCAAGTCATCAGATGCCGCTACATCAGCCCCAGTCAACTGACTAATTTGTTGGACAAAAGCTTTACCTACCAATCCCTTCGCTACATCACAACCATACAGCAGAATGTCTCCTGTAGCGGTAAGAGATTTACCCCACTGTTGCAATTGTGAACTATAACTGTTGAGGTTTGCTGAGTTCAAAACACTTGAACCAAGTGACAAACTACCCTCTCCACCGTGAGAAATAATCTGAAGGCTATCAATGTCTGTAAGTGCTGCTAATTTATCGGTAATTTGCCTAATACCATCCCGTCTGGGGTTAAGAAGGAATACGAGTGAACCAGGTTCGACACCATCAACTAAACTCTGCCAGTCTGCAACGTTGGGATCAATGAAAACAACGGTTTTGGTAGATTCTGCCATGAAAATAACCCTGTATTAATTCGTAATCGAATAGTTCATTTCCCAGTCTACTCAACCCTGTACTGACTTCCGTACCGGGAAATACTGACTTATTTCGACTTTGATCATTTTTAAGATTTAAGCAGCAAAAGCCATATATATCTATACATAGATATCTAATTTGTAAGTATTTAAAAATACATAATAATACCAAAAATAACGTAATATGTACATATAAGTAGTCATGCAAAATAAATTGCACATTTCATTTACCCGTCTTCCTTGTCTGGTAAAGGATACAGAGTTTCCAAATAAGAAATTAATTTTGCACAGGTACTTATTATAAATTTAGTATGTTTGTAACAAAACTTTTTCGTTTCACTTAATTTATAGTAAATAGAATAACTTTACTTAGTAATATTTACGTAAAATAACTAGCTAAATATCGCATAAAAAATAAAATTAATTAAATCTAAATCTTTGTCATCTATCCAAAGATGGATTGTAATGAGCAATTAATTCATGAAAAATCTAATCTATAAGGTCTAAAATTGAGCAAAATCTCAGCTAACAACTTCAGTAAATGGCTAAATTACATAATTATGTCAAGATCACTCAGGATTCGCCATGACTGTATTGATAAAGCTAAATTAGCTATATATAAGAGCTATCCCCACCAAAGAGCCTTGGCTAATGATACAGGATTGTCCTTAACTACGGTTAGCAAATTCCTCACTGGTAAACCTATTGATTATGCAAACTTTGAAGAACTATGTCACAGGTTAAATCTCGACTGGCGAGAAATTGCTGTAACTAATGAAGATGTAACTTCTACCCCCCCCCGCAATACGTACAAATACGGAAAAAAAAACAGCAATTCCAAGATTGGGGAACGGCGGTTGATATTTCAGCATTTTATGGACGCACTGAAGAACTGACAAGACTAGAATCATGGATTATACAAGATAGCTGTCGCTTAGTAGCAATAGTAGGTATGGGAGGAGTTGGTAAAACTACCTTAGTCACCCAACTAGCACAACAAATTCAAGATCAATTTGATTATGTTTTTTGGCGTTCAGTACCTACAACTCCCGACTTTAATGATATGATCATTGATATGCTGGCTTTTATTTCCCATCATCAGGAAAGTAAATTAGATATCAATCTCCTCATACATTATTTACGTAACCATCGCTGTCTAATTATCTTGGATAACCTAGAAACAGCTTTAGATGCAGGTGATACCCAATATAATAATTTCCTCCGCATCATTGCAGAAACAAAACATCAAAGTTGTGTCATGTTCACCAGTCGCTTTAAATCCCCTCCAATCAAATTACTAGAAAATTGGTCATTGTCGGTGCGTTGTTTAAGGTTGCTTGGTTCATCAGAAATAGCCTTTTCTCTGCTACAATCACAACAATTGCTGGGAACAGAACAGCAAAAGTATCAATTATGTGATTTATATAGTAATAATCCGCTGACAATTCAAATTGTTTCTCATACAATTATTGACTTATTTGATGGTGATATTGAAACTTTTATAGCACAAAAAACCTTGTTAGTGAGTCAACAAATCAACATTTTACTAGAACAGCAATTAAATAGTCTCTCAATATTAGAACAACAAATAATGTACTATTTTGCAACTTATCAGCAGCCAGCAAAAATTAATTATTTAATCAATAAATTACCTCATATTCCCATATCTCATCTTTTCCAATCTATAGAAAATATATCTTCACGTTGTTTAATTGAGAAAACAGCAAGTAAATACACCTTACAACCTGTGATTATAGAATATGTGCAGAACTATTTTCACAAAAATCTTGACCCGTTTATGAATTTATAGTAAAAGCAAGCCAATAGTCAAAATATTAATCGTAGGGGTAAAATGAAACCCAAGACTTTTCGGATAAGATCCACCCGCCTACGGCGACCCCCTTAAAAAGGGGGTAAAAGAGGGCTAAAGCCCCCTTGTTAAGGGGGGTTGAGCGGATCTTCACAGTTTTTAAACCTTAGAGGTTGTTTGAAAAGTATTAGATGAAACCGATAATCTCTAGAAACCTAACCCCCCTTCCCCCCTTCCCTACAAGGGAATGGGGGTTTCAAAGCCTCTCCCCGCGTCGGGGAGAGGTTTGGAGAGGGGTTTATTTATACATTAAAAACTTTTCAAACATCCTCTTAACCGAACAGTATTGAAATGAAACCTTAATGGTTAGGACTTACGCAAAACATAACTAAAGTAGGGGTAAGCTGTTACACAGCTAAATTGTATAATCCTAATCTTCTGAACTCTTGTGGAACAGGCAAGATGCCTGTTCCACTTATACAAGTTAAATGCACAACAGCTTAATTCATGAATTACCCCTACCCGCGTTACCCCTACCAACGTAAAATTCTTAGTCATCTTTAGATGACTTTTGCTATGAGACTGGGAATTCATTCCCAGTCGGGTTATGGTTTTAACGTTAAGTTGAGAAAAATCAGCTTTTACTAAACCTAAAACTAAGGTGCAAGAGCATTACCTCTTAATAAACTACCAATGGTTTTAGCAGTAATCTTCAACTGTGTAATGGGGTTAGCTGGAACAACAGTTTTATACAAATAGCTATCAAAAGTTAACCGTTGTACATCCAAGTCATCACACATTTCTACAAACGCTTCTCTAGTAGCATCAGAACGGTAGAACACGGTTTGCAGAATATCCAATACTTTGTAAGTAAGTCCGTATTTCTTATCCCAACGTTTGATGTAAAGTTTCAACTCTTTCTCAGAAGGAATACGCGCACCGTTGTTAGAAACCTCAACAATGGTTTCTGCACACATCCGGCCAGACTTCGCTGCAAAGTAAATACCTTCACCAGAAGACTTGGTAACATAACCCGCTGCATCACCGACTAAAGCAATACGTCCTACTACACGACGAGGACGGGGATGTTCAGGGATGGGGTGAGCTTCTACTTTGATGATTTTACCACCGGCTAATTTTTCCGCAGCACGGGCGCGAATACCAGCTTGTAATTTCTTGATGTCTCGTTGGTTAACGTGCATTGTGCCAGTACCAACTGCTACGTGATCATATTTGGGGAATACCCAAGCGTAGAAGTCAGTAGAAACATCATCACCTACATACATTTCCGCTAAGTCATGGTAGTAGGCCATTTTATCTTCAGGAATGCGAATCCGTTCTTGGAAGGCGATCGCATAATTGTAATCCCCAGCATCCATTTCCTTAGCAATGCGGGAGTTAGCACCATCAGCACCAATAATTAAATCAACTTTTAAAGTTTTAGGTTCTCCCCTATCACCACCTACGGCATGATCAAAATAATGAATTGTATAGGGATCATTGTTATTGGTGGGTATATCAAGTGCTTGAACTGTACCGTTAATTAAGTTTGCGCCTAATTTAGCCGCTCGGTTACGGAGAAAACCATCCAGAACCTCACGACGGCACATTCCTATATATTCTTCTTCATTTACCAGATTGATATCTACCTCACGATTAGAAGGAGAAATCATTTTCATTTTCCGCACTTGACGGTCAATTATTTCTGGAGGTAGATCAAACTCACTCACCATACACAGAGGAATAGCACCCCCGCAAGGTTTAGCGTTATCTAGCTTGCGCTCAAATAAATATGTTTCTATCCCGGCTTTTGCTAGTGTCTCAGCAGCGCATGAACCGGCTGGGCCCGAACCCACAACAGCAACCCGTAATGTCAAAGGTCTACTCCCAATCTTCACATTTACCGAAAGCATCCTATCATGGAGTTTCGGTTGATATGACGCTCAAGCTTGAGGTTTTGACATAATTGCAATATTCCTTAACATTTCGTTATAAAAACGCAAGTAAAAATACTCAATCAAGGGTTTATCAGTAGATTTTTGTAAATGATAACTACAAAAAATTCTAATATTAACCAAGTTGTTGGTTTTCTGGTTTAGGTTGGTGATTGGTGACTGGTTTAACCTCCCTTTCTTCCCCTGCTCCCCTGCTCCCCTGCTCCCCTGCTCCCTGCTCCCTGCTCCCTGCCTCCTGACTCTCAATTAAAAATATGATATAAATAAATTACAGTAATCCTACCCGTAAACCGTAGATTAAACACAGAGGTATAAAACCAGTGGGCATCGTAGTAGAAAATGTATCTAAACAGTTCGGCAGCTTTCAGGCTGTAGATCAGGTGAGTCTAGAAATCAAAAGTGGTTCACTGGTGGCTTTACTTGGTCCATCTGGATCTGGTAAATCTACTCTGCTGCGTTTAATATCAGGTTTAGAAATGCCAGATAGCGGTAAAATCATTCTCACGGGTAAAGATGCTACATATCAAAGTGTGCAAGAACGAAATATTGGCTTTGTATTTCAGCATTATGCCTTATTTAAACATTTAACAGTCAGACAAAATATAGCTTTTGGCTTAGAAATACGTAAAGCACCGAAAAAGAAGATTCAGGGAAAAGTAGAACAACTGTTAGAATTAGTACAATTAAATGGATTAGGCGATCGCTATCCTTCTCAACTTTCAGGAGGACAAAGACAAAGAGTAGCCTTAGCCAGAGCTTTAGCTGTAGAACCTAACGTATTATTACTCGATGAACCATTTGGGGCGTTAGATGCTAAAGTGCGTAAAGACTTACGTGCTTGGTTACGCCGTCTCCATGACGAAGTTCACGTTACCACCGTGTTTGTAACTCACGATCAAGAAGAAGCTATGGAAGTTTCTGATGAAATCGTAGTTATGAACAAAGGAAAAGTAGAACAAGTAGGAACACCCGCAGAAATTTATGATCATCCTGCTTCAGCATTTGTGATGAGTTTCATTGGTCCTGTAAATGTTTTACCGAGTTCTGCCAAGATTTTTCAAAGCAGTGGTTTCGACTCAGCTAACCCAGAAGTATTTTTGCGTCCCCAAGACGTGATTGTAGAAAGAGTAGCTAATGGTACAACTGCATCTGCTATAGTTAATCGTGTCATTCATTTGGGTTGGGAAATTCAAGTAGAATTAACCTTAGATGATGGACAAAATTTTACCGCCCATTTAACACGAGAACGCTTTGATGAGTTAAAATTAGAACCACAAGAGCGAGTTTATGTCAAGCCCAAAGATGCAAAATCCTTCCCGCTTTATTATTCTATTTAACGTAAGTATCATTCATTGTTTTGTAAATAAGTTTTGTCAAAAAAATTATGAATTGGTGGCAAAGACTCAAAAAAAATTCCTTAGCAAGATTTGGGGCAACTCTACTATTAGTATTCTATTTAGCAGTCATTGGGGCTGACTTTATTGCACCCTATAATCCTTATAATTCACAGCCAAATGGTTCACTATTACCACCCACTCGCATATATTGGGTTTCGCAAACGACGGGTAAATTTATCGGACCCCATATTTATCCAACAATTCAAGGAGATACAAATCTAGAAACAGGGGAACGTAAGTTAATTGTAGATTTTAAACAGCCTTCTCCTTTGGGTTTATTTGTTTCTGGTCCAGAATATAGATTATTTCAACTCAGTTTACCCCTACCTCCCAAATGGGATGAAGTCACTATCATTCCTGGTATTCCCCTAAATTTGCATTTATTTGGTTCTAAAGGTGAAGCCAAATTTAATATTTTAGGTACTGATGAACAAGGACGGGATCAATTTAGCCGTCTACTTTATGGTGGTAGAATTAGTTTATTTATCGGGATTTTTGGGATTATTATTACCTATCCTCTGGGTTTGATAATCGGTGGTATTTCTGGTTATTTTGGGGGTGTAATTGATAGTGTGATTATGCGTTTAGCAGAAGTGTTAATGACTTTTCCTAGCATTTATTTGTTAGCAGCATTATCAGGAGTTCTTAGCCCTCAATTAACCAGTACACAACGATTTTTATTAATAGTTGTAATTACTTCTGTGATTAGTTGGGCAGGTTTAGCTAGAGTAATTCGCGGACAGGTACTATCAATTAAAGAACAAGAATTTGTCCAAGCATCACTGGCAATGGGTGGTAAGCCAATTTATATTATTCTCCGTCATGTTTTGCCGCAAACTGCCACTTATGTAATTATTTCGGCAACTTTAACAATTCCTAGTTTTATTGGTGCAGAAGCAGTATTAAGTCTCATCGGTTTAGGTATTCAACAACCTGATCCTTCTTGGGGAAATATGCTTTCTTTAGCTAGTAATGCTTCGATTTTAGTCTTACAACCTTGGCTAGTTTTATCACCTGCTATTTTGATTATTCTGACTGTTTTATCATTCAATTTATTAGGTGATGGGTTAAGGGATGCCCTTGATCCTCGCAGTTTGCAAAGATAAATAAGTGGTAAAATGCGATCGCATTCATTCTATATTGATATCTTGAATCTTGTTAGAGCGATCGCTAACTCTATTTTCTTAGATGGAAATTTCAGAACAATCAAGGAAAATATGATAGACAGTTATTGGGATTCCTGTTAAGCGATCATGCTGACTCATCCACTCATTGGGGAAAGAAGCAATAACCTGAATTGGTTTCAATTGTTGTATTACAGAAAGACCATTGTTAGATTCAGTAAATTTCCTCTGAAGTTCTTTAATCCAATATTCATAATTATCACTCTGAATGTAGCCAATCATAGCCGCTTCTGGATATTGAGCAGCATAAGCAGTTCCAGCTATAAATTCTTGTAATCCTTCTTTATCTGTGTATTTACTTATGGGATATCCCCCTTTACGCAAACGTTTTGCTTCAAAAACATATTTGGGACGTGGTTTACACCCACTCCATTCAACTACAAGATCCAACCTGCGCCTAGACTTTCCAGTCCTACCTTCACCCGTTATTGGCTTCTCTTCACTCAAATAATAACGGTCAAAACGAGATGGAGTATCAGGATCATCAAACCTTTTATCTATTTTTTCAGCTATGAAGCCTGTTATCACAGTTTCTTCTAATGTGGGATTAATATTAGTTCGAGCATCTTCATAGCCCCATGCAAGTAGCTGATGTGCGTCTCTGCGAAAGAAACTATCATAAGTGGCAATCCAATTTGGATCAGGCTGTCTTTGTGTCATTTATATCTTGCTCCATTATCATTAGTTTTTACCTCTATCTGTAAGAAAGAATTTCAGCAATAATGTCATCAGAGTCATTTAAGGCTTGTGTTTTTGTCCAGTCAATCAAGCGAGGAGATTTACAAATATGAATTTTTGAACCATCTATAATACGTATACCACGTTGAATGTACACCCATTGACTAAATTGCTCTCTTAGCTTCTGATGAATTTCTACCAAAAAAGATAATAATTGTTTATTTTCTCGTTCAACAGTAACATTTATTAAGCTATTTGATTTAATGATTTCTACTGTGCAAATGATCATTTTCTCAGAGTAGACTATAGAAACTTTGTGATGTACACTGCTACCATCTGCAAAATCATCTAATTCATTTGCTAAACATTGCCCATAATTTAGCAATGCTTCTTCTGTTGGTATTACGGTAGCTGAATTAACTGCTTTACCTTTGTTAAGTTTAAATTTAACCCGCCAAAAATCTCTTGCTAAAATACTTATATTTCTAGGAATTTTAATTATGTTTTCCAATTCTATATCCAGTCTTTCCTGAAGTTCCTGATCTAGTTTTTCTCTAACCAAATCTGTTTCATGCAAATAAGATATCTCTAAAGAAGCTAGTTCTTTTTGCAGATTTGCTAATGCTATAATTTGTTCTAATGATAAATTAGGAACTGGAATATTTTTAATGTCTCTGGGACTAATAATACTGCGATCAACACCCCATGAAGAGCTTTGGAAAAAGAGGTAATACTTACTAATACTTGAACTAAAGAAAACAGCAAGAGCGCGTAAATAATCGGCATCATGGCTGCTTGCTGATAGACCTACTTTGGGATGAGTAATCACGAACTCTTTATTACTAAACACAAAGTAATTGGGAGTTAGAACTAGATGTGGAGCAGATGAGATTTTTAAACCAATTTTTCTGCCTTTTGCTATGAAGCACTTTTGTGGTGTAATTATTTCTAATACTTCATCATGAATAGAAAAACGAAGCTTTGACCTGACCATTAAATTGGCATTAAGGTATTTGCGTCCTTCAAGATAAGGTGCAGGTTCAACTTTACTTCTATCTTTACCATACCAGATTGAACTGTCTTTTAATGGCAATCCCTGATGAAGAAACCAACCTTTTTCTGTAATTAATTCACCCAAACTAATTGAAAACAATCGGCGTAAACGCTGAATTGCTCTTTTATCACGGTAGCTACCCCACAAGGCTAGTTTCCAAACAATAGCCTCTCCAGTTTCTGCTTCATCAGGTAAAACGGTTTCTATTTCATTCTCATTAATAGTAATTATCCAAGTTGAAGTTTTTTTATCTTCCTTCCAAGGGCGATTAGAAATTTGATTAATGACAAAAGGAGCATAATGAACAATTGGTGGTTTTTCTTGTTCCGGTTTAGCTTTCCTATAAATTACAGTGGCCGCAGGTGCTTCTCCCCTTTTGCCAAATAGAACATAAGCCAAATTGGAAAAGTTAGTAATTCTTACAACTTCATGTTGCTGAAAAAAGTTTCTACGGTATTTTTCAGACTCATGGTTAAATAAACTCTTGGCGTGTATAAGTAAACCTGCACAACCCTTATCATCTAGAAGATCAGTTACTCGCCAACTAAAAGCTTCACAAACTCTGTTACCCGTAGCTGGACGAGAAACATAATTGTTATTAATCCAATTGCGTGCTAATTCTTCACCTTTTGTATCCGGTTTAAGTTCTATCCAGGGTGGATTCCCTACAATCCAATCAAACTTTAAATTACTTTGAAAAATTTCAGCTTGATTATCGAAAAAATCACATTCAAAAATTCTATAATTATGTAATGCTGGAAATTGAAAATATTTGTTCTTATGTAAATCTGGAGGCTCAATATAGTTGAGCATCGTTAAAATTAAACTAAATTCTGTTACATAGCAAGCATCAGAATTTCGCTCAATACCATAAATATTGTCTACAAGAATTTGTTTAAGTTGTGTAGGATGAAATTTTTTATTTGGATTTTGAGCTAATTCTATTTCTATTAATCTACGATAAGCTAACACTAAAAAAATTCCAGAGCCGCAACATGGGTCAAGAATTTTCATTCCTTTTTTGAGATTTTTAGTATAGTTAAGTTCCGAAATTAAATAGTCTGCTAAAGGCTCAGGGGTATAAACAGCACCGACTTTTTTTCCTTTACCTTGTGCATGGAGGAACTGCTCATATATTGAAGATAGTGTTTCAACAGGAATATAAGAAAAATCATATATATCAAAGTCAAGATGAAGTTGACCAGAAATAGGATCATCTCCTTTAAATACAGAAGCTACTAAGGAAATTATTTCATCTTCTGGTGCTTCTTTACCTTTTAATGGTAGAGGGAAAATATCACCATTGAAGCGTTTTTCTAAAGCTTCAACTAGCTTCCTAAAACCCGTTAAAGTGGCATTACGGCTAAGTACACTATCAAGGTTGATATTATTTTCTTCTAACCACTTGTTAGATAAAATTCCTCTATCCCAAAGATATCGAATATAGACGTACTTACCAATTAATGCGTGAGCAATTGATATATTAACCCCTTTTTCTTCTAACCTCTTTCCTAACTTTTCAAGATTGTTAAGCAAATGTAGATCAACGCGCCTTTCAGGAATAAGATTTTTAGCTTGAGTTTGCCACAGTTTACCAGAATCTATTGACTCAGCAAAAAGATAATCTAATTTAGATTTAATATCGGCGATATTAGCATCAACTGTATTTATTAAGCCTTTATTCTCTTCTTCTTGGTCGTAATCAAAACCTGTATAAACTCTAATTTGATGGGGAAGAATTACTATTAAAAATGGTGCGTTACCAAGATTCCAAAGTTTGCGATGAATATCTCTGGCTTCTTCTGGTGTTTTGGCTTCTGCAACATGAACGGCAGGTCTAGGAGGTAAAATTTCATCACTGGGTGGACTGGTGTGAAAAACATAAGTTCCCTTTACACCGGCTTGTTTTGCAGCACGGAATGTATGCTCAGTCGAGGGGTCATGTTGAACACTGCTATCACAGTAGTTTGCCGACTGAGTATAGTTAAGTACGTCTAAGAGTTGTTCTAACTGCAAAAGAACTTCTCCTTTTTCTTTAGTTAACTGAACACATTAAACTCATGACAAATTTATGGCTAAATCCATTATCTTCTATAAGATAGAACAAGAATACTAAGAAATATGTATGAAGTCAATATTTTATTTTAACTGATAAATGTTTATAAATGCAAAAACTGAACTTAATATCGTAGTTAGTAGTCAGTTATGATTTTTGACCTGGGGTAAATAAAAATCATGCAAAAAAGCGGGCAGGATACCCGCACCACAAGATAGGATTAATTTTTTGTCTTCCCTAGTATCTAATTCGCGGATCTACATAAGCATTAAGAATATCAATCAAAATACTCGCAGTCACAACAATTGCCCCAAAAAATACTAAAACACCCTGTACCGTTGGATAATCTCGATCAGAAATAGCTTGATATAATCTATTTGCTAACCCTGGCCAAGAAAATGTTACTTCTGTTAAAATTGCTCCTCCCAATAGGGAAGCAAATGTTAATCCTAAGACTGTAATTACAGGTATTAAGGCATTCTTTAAAGCATGGGATATTAAAATCTTATTTTCCGGTATTCCCCGCGCTCTAGCAGCTTCTACATAATCAGCTTTTAATGTTTGTTTTAAATTCACTCTCACAATACGTTCAAAAATACCACTGAGTAAAATTCCTAAAGTGATACTGGGTAAAGCTAAATGATGTAAAGCTGTGAAAAAATTACTCACATTTCCACTTAATAAACTATCAATTGTATATAACCCAGTGATAGTTGTTGGAGGGGAAATATTAGGAGGAAAACGGTTAGAATTAGGAAACCAACGGAGTTGAACTGAGAATATTAATTGTAATAACATTCCCGCCCAAAACATGGGGAGTGCATAGGTAATTATGCCAAATAAACGCCCACCAATATCAAAAGATGTTCCCGGACGAGAAGCGGAAAGTGTACCAACTAAAATTCCCACAATTAAAGCTACCAACATACTACAAACGGCTAATTCTACTGTAGCTGGAAAATGTTGGCTGATAATTTCCCACACATTTTGACCGCGACTGGTTAAGGAAGTTCCTAAATCAAAACGTAGTATATTTCCCAAATAATTGAGATATTGCAACCAGATAGGTAAATTTAAACCTAGTTGTTTTCTTAATTCTTCTTTGGCACTTTCTGGCGCTCTTCCTCCTAAAATTGCATCTGCTGGATCTCCAGGAGTGGCTCTTAATAATAAAAAAACAATGGTGATAATAGTTAATAGTTGCAGTGGTGCAAATAGCAACCGAGAAACTATGTAATACTGTAAGGCTTTAGAACGGGACATATTTATTAGGAGTCAGGAGTTCAGGAGTTCAAGGAGTCAGGAGTTTTTTTATTTTGGATTTTGGATTTTGGATTTTGGATTGTTTTTGTTAGCTCCAATCTAAAATCTAAAATCTAAAATTTTATTCCCCAGTCCCCAATAACTACTTATTAATTGTTTTGTAAATCAAGTTTTGAGTAGGATCAAGTTTGACATCTGTTACGCCTTTTTGGGCAAATACATAATCTTTGTTTTGCCATAAGGGAACGTAAGGAACATCTTTTAAAACTAGGTTTTGAATGTCAGTAAAGATTTTCTTTCTCGTTTCTGGGTTTTGTTCTTTACGTTGCTGATCAATGAGTTTATTCATTGTTTCACTGTAGTAAAATGATCCTTGGATTTGACTTCCACCCTCTTCACAACCTTTAGCTTCTGAGCCTTTTTCACAAGCTAAAAATGGCTGCACATAGTTATCAGGATCTAAAAAGTCAGGATACCAGTCTAGTAATGCTATGGGATATGAACCTTTGGAAATTTCTTTAAAAAATGTTGCCCCTTCTACGGTTTTAACTTCTAGTTGTAATATCCCATCCATTTTAGTATCAGCTAGGGATTTTAATGTCTGTGCTACTAAGCTACGAGTGGCGGAACTTGCGGGATACCAAACTTGAATTTGGGCGGGTTTTTCTTTGGAAAAACCTGCGGTAGTTAACAGCTTTTTCGCTTCTTCAATTTTACCATCACCATATTTATCTTTAAATAATGGTTGGGAAACATTGAATGTTGTGGGAATCATGCTATAAAGTGGATCAGCTTGACCATATAATACCCGTTCATTTAATAATGGACGATCAACAAGTGAGGCGATCGCACTTCTGACTTCTGGTTTATCTAATGGTTGTTGATTTCTATTCAACACCATATAACTAACTACACTACCTTGAGCAGTGAGAGCTTGCCATTGTCCGTTTTTTGCACCATCTTCTAAACTGCGAATTTGATCTGGTTGTAAAGATAAATAAGCAACATCAACTGCACCAGTTTTAAAAGCATTAAATAAATTTACTGGACTAGTTTGAATTTGCACATTAATACCTTTATTCGCTGGTTTTTCTCCCCAATATTTATCAAAAACATCCAATCTTAAAGAATCTGTACCGTACTGGGCTAATTTATAAGGACCAGTTCCTACAAAGGTATTAGGTTGAAATTTCCCCGCACCAAGTTCATAAGCTTTAGGTGAAACTGGACACACTCCAGAAAATGCTAACAATGAAGGAAAAGCCGCAAAGGGTTTTTTCAGTTTAATTGTAAGTTCATAGTCCCCTGTAGCTTTCACGGATTCAATTGTATCTGAAAGTAAAAAGGATGGTTTACCTTTATTTTCGATAAAACGCTGGATGCTAAATTCCATTGCTTTAGCGTTAAAAGGTGTATCATCGTGAAAAACTACTCCTTCTCGTAGGGGAATAGTGTATGTTAAACCATCTGCACTAACTTTAGGTAAAGCTGTAGCCAGTTGTGGTTTAATTTCCGTGCTTCCTGGTTCGTAAGTATATAGGCGATCGCTCATATTAAATACTAAACCCAAGGATGCTAACTCATAAGCATCAGCAGGATCAAGTGTTCTTGGCTTACCTGTTGTCCCTATAGTAATCCGTCCATCACCAGCAGGAGTATTCACCGCACCAGGGCTAGGTGGTGTAGTTGGTTGGGGACTAGGGGTACAGCTTACAGCCAGCAAGAAACATATAGAAAACAACGAGAGGAATTTTGTTACCCTACCCCACCGTCTTATGCTCCGGGAAAACCAAGTTATCAACATTAATTTTTCTAAAATCAGCAGTTAATCATTCTAATATATGTGTTATGTGTGTAAGCTGTTTTTTATATCAAAGATTTTCATCCTTGTAAAACTTGAGCAGCAGTCAACTTGAGTTCTGGAAATATGGGAGAAACTATCAAGCTGTCATTTTCATACACCTGCTCGTCATAAAAACCTTCTACCCATTCCAACACTGTCACCTTTTGAGTAATTGGATCAACAATCCAGTATTCAGGAATACCCCGCGCTGCATATTCGGATCTCTTGTAGCGATAATCACGATTAGCCTGATTAGGACTGACCACTTCAACAACTAACAATGGTGGTGGCATATCCATATACACCAATGAACGAGTAGTTCCTGCCATTGCAGCAGCTAATTCTTCAGAATAAACTACCAGATCAGGTACACGCACACCCACACTTCTACTATTTACAGCTATCTCAGCTTTCATCCGTAAACGAGAAGACGGGATACCATAGGTTAAAAAATAGGCAACCAAAAACATTGCTATTCGTTGATTTATATCACTTTCCGAAGGCATAGGAATTAATTCTCCATTTTCCAATTCATACAAAGCATCCGTACCATCGTCATAGTTGAGAAATTCCTCAAAGGTCATATTTTTAGCAATTGCTACTGTCATTGCTTTTTCTCCCGTACTTAATATCTAATCCTGATAATGAAAACGACAAGCTACAATAATTATATTTTCTTCTAACACTTCATAAACCAGACGGTGTTCAGTGTTGATGCGCCTAGACCAATAACCTGATAAATTGGCTTTCAATGGCTCTGGTTTACCCATACCCTCAAACGGAGTTCGCAGAATTTCTTTAATCAGAGTGTTAATTCTTTTTAAGAGTTTTTTATCAGTATCTTGAAACTACAAATAATCACTCCATGCAGCTTCTGTAAATGTGAGTTTCATTCTTCAATTAAGTCTCGCTCAATAATATCACCTGCTTTTGCTGATTGAATTGAAGCAAGAAGATGCTTGGCGTTAACAGGATTTGACAGTAAATATAATGTTTCTTGCCATGATGAAAATTCCTCTAGAGAAATTAAAATGGCCTTGTTACCTTTGTTATTACAAATAATTGTTGGTTCTACATCTGCAATAACCCGATCTATTAAATTATCTAAGTCTTGACTTGCTTGCTGAGTAGTAATTGCATCCATTTTATCCTCCTTTATTTGTTGAATAGTGGTTGAATTATAGCCTATAAATTTCAGCATTAAAATCAAGGCAATGAAGAGGTACTATTAAGTAGTATTGCATCTCAACCCATCCTGCAATAAAGATCAGCGAGCGTACTATTCAAGTTTATCTTTCGTAAATCTACTTCAGGTGGAACTGCAAGTACACTACTGAATTTATCTTTGAGAAAAACGGACATGGAATAAACAGAGGTTGTTTTGCCAACCCCTGATGAGCCAATCAAAAAAGCTAAAACACCACCATTTTGTACTCTAATTAAATTAGCTAATCCATCAATTGCTTTTAAATCATCTTCAACTTGATAAATTAGGGATGAATAATCAAATCTAGAATCTTCTAGTACAGACTCAAATCTATTTGGAATATAGATGTTACTCACACTTCACCTTTAGATTTACCTTTTGCAATTTTAAATTCATATATTGTACTTTGTAAAAGGATAATTAAGCACGCATATCTCACATAAATAATTGTGTGTAAATCTAGTTTAAAATAAAGTATGTTCTTTTTCAACAAGCGATCGCCATTGGAATCATAGTCCTAATTTTATACCAAACTAACAGCTTTATTGTATATTTAGAATAATTTAAGCTTAACTAATCCCTGAGATGATAAATAATAACATGGTAAAGACGGATAGGGATATTCTAGCCAAAAACTAGGTAATCACATCTATTCAGAAGCTTGCAAAGAGTTCCATCAATAGTTACACTTTTTAAAATATTCTCATTTTTGCTGATCGCCAAAACAGCAACTTCCCCAAAGTCACGCACTCAGGGAATTAACTTGTGACAGCGAATAAGCGATAATAAACCACAGGCTGATCTGTGGTTAAACTCAAGACTGGCAATAACAAAAACTCAGAGAGACTTCTGGGTGGTAGTTTACCTCCCTCAGAACCTCAGTAAGAAAATTGCTTTGTAAACTAACTCTTCGAGGAGGAGCGTAGTCGATGGGACTACCCTGGTACCGAGTACATACAGTGGTTCTGAACGATCCAGGCCGACTGATTTCTGTACACTTGATGCACACAGCCCTAGTTGCTGGCTGGGCTGGTTCAATGGCACTTTATGAACTGGCTGTTTACGATCCCAGTGATCCAGTTCTCAACCCCATGTGGAGACAAGGGATGTTCGTACTTCCCTTTATGTCACGTTTAGGCGTAACCGAATCCTGGGGTGGTTGGAGCGTAACCGGTGGCACAGCAGTAGATCCCGGCTTCTGGTCTTTTGAAGGCGTTGCTGCTGCTCACATCGTTCTTTCTGGTTTATTATTCCTAGCAGCCGTTTGGCACTGGGTTTTCTGGGATTTAGAACTATTTAGAGATCCCCGCACAGGCGAACCCGCCTTAGACTTGCCAAAAATGTTTGGCATCCACCTGTTCTTATCTGGTTTACTTTGCTTTGGTTTCGGTGCTTTTCACTTAACCGGTTTATTTGGACCGGGAATGTGGGTTTCCGATGCTTATGGTATAACTGGTAGCATCCAACCAGTAGCACCAGAATGGGGACCAGCCGGGTTTAACCCCTTTAACCCCGGTGGTGTTGTAGCTCACCACATTGCTGCTGGTGTAGTTGGTATTATTGCTGGTTTATTCCACCTCACAGTTCGTCCTCCCGAAAGGCTCTACAAAGCCCTACGGATGGGTAACATTGAAACCGTACTTTCCAGCAGTATCGCTGCGGTATTCTTCGCTGCTTTCATAGTTGCTGGTACTATGTGGTACGGTAACGCAACCACCCCCATCGAACTGTTTGGACCTACCCGCTATCAGTGGGACCAAGGTTACTTCCGTCAAGAAATTGAACGCCGTGTGCAAAACAGTGTTGCTAACGGTGCAAGCTTGTCCGAGGCTTGGTCACAAATCCCTGAAAAATTGGCATTCTATGACTACGTAGGTAATAGCCCCGCTAAAGGTGGTTTATTCCGTACAGGTCCAATGGTTAAGGGTGATGGTATTGCCCAATCTTGGCAAGGTCACGCAGTTTTCACAGATGCAGAAGGACGCGAACTCACAGTACGTCGTCTACCTAACTTCTTTGAAACCTTCCCCGTAATTTTGACCGATAAAGATGGAGTTGTCCGCGCTGACATTCCTTTCCGTCGAGCAGAATCTAAATATAGCTTCGAGCAAACAGGCGTAACTGTTAGCTTCTACGGTGGTGATTTGAATGGTAAAACCTTTACAGATCCCGCTGATGTGAAGAGATTCGCTCGTAAAGCTCAAGGCGGCGAAATCTTTGAATTTGACCGCGAAACCTTAAACTCTGACGGTGTATTCCGTACATCTCCCAGAGGTTGGTTTACCTTTGGTCACGCTGTCTTTGCGCTGTTGTTCTTCTTTGGTCACCTCTGGCATGGTTCTAGAACCATCTACCGCGATGTATTCGCAGGTGTGGAAGCGGATCTAGAAGAACAAGTAGAGTGGGGTCTGTTCCAGAAAGTGGGTGACAAGACCACTCGGGTTCGTAAGGAAGCTTAAACAAGCATGAAGTAAGAAGTATGAAGTTTTATGACTTCATGCTTTTTACTCTGCTTGGTAAACTAAAATTACTGGCTGGATAGGCAGGAAATCCTAATATGGAAAGCGTTGCATACATTTTGATTTTGACCCTAGCAATAGGTGTTCTCTTTTTTGCGATCGCATTTCGCGAACCTCCCCGCTTTGAGAGAAAAGAGAAAGACTAAGAAGTTAAAGACTGTCAGCGGTTAGCTATCAGCTATCAGCTTTCAGCTATCTCAGACTTAACACTTTTTTAAGTAAGATTAAAATCCGTTGCTGCATATTTATGTGGCAACGGATTATATTTTGATATAGTGCTGACGGCTGAATGCTGACCCCTAACTTCCAAAAAGTGAAAAAAATTTTGGGATGTGATATAATATCATATCTGGAAGATAATATGTGTGAACCTAGCTCTTCTGCGCTAGGATTAACAAGGATGTAAGTGTAGACTTATTTAAAAGCCCTCGCATATACATCATTAATTGTGACAAAAACTTACGGAGACTAGAACCAGGAACAAAACAGCATGGTCAATCAGAATTTAACCGCTACAGAAATTGGATTTACTCACGAAGATTTCGCTGCTCTACTTGATAAGTACGATTATCACTTCAGCCCTGGTGATATAGTACCAGGTACAGTGTTTAGTATAGAGCCGCGCGGCGCTCTGATTGACATTGGTGCTAAAACAGCAGCATACATACCTATACAGGAAATGTCTATTAACCGGGTTGATGCCCCGGAAGAAGTCTTACAATCAAACGAAACACGGGAATTTTTCATCCTCACTGATGAAAACGAAGATGGTCAGTTAACCCTGTCCATTCGTCGTATTGAATACATGAGAGCATGGGAAAGAGTACGGCAATTACAGGCAGAAGATGCTACTGTCCGTTCTGGTGTGTTTGCTACTAATCGTGGTGGCGCATTGGTACGAATTGAGGGACTACGCGGCTTTATCCCCGGTTCTCACATTAGTACCCGTAAACCAAAAGAAGAATTGGTAGGGGAAGAATTACCCTTAAAATTCCTAGAAGTAGATGAAGAGCGTAACCGCTTGGTTCTCTCCCATCGTCGGGCGCTGGTTGAGCGCAAGATGAACCGTTTGGAAGTGGGAGAAGTAGTAATTGGTACTGTTCGTGGTATCAAACCCTACGGTGCATTTATTGACATCGGCGGTGTTAGCGGACTACTCCACATTTCTGAGATTTCCCACGAGCATATTGACACACCTCACAGCGTGTTTAATGTCAATGATGAATTGAAAGTAATGATCATTGACTTGGATGCAGAAAGAGGACGCATTTCGCTGTCTACCAAGCAGTTAGAACCAGAACCCGGTGACATGATCAAGAACCGCGATTTGGTCTATGATAAGGCTGAAGAAATGGCAGCTAAGTATAGGGAACAAATGTTAGCTAAACAGCAAGGTATAGCTGTTGCACCAGCGGAAGCAGCAGAAGCTGCACCAGTGGAAGGAGTAGAAGCTGTAGCTGAAGCAGAAATTCCACCAGCAACTGAAGTTGAAGAAGAAATTCCAGCAGCCGTTGAAGAGTAATATAACTGTAGTTGTGATTATTTACAACAAAGTATTTAATGAAGAGGGAATATCCCTCTTTTTTTATTTATGGTAATTGGTGATTGGTAATTGGTGATTGGTGATTGGTGACTGGTGATTGGGAAAATACAAATAATTTCCCCCATCTCCCCTGCTTCCTACCTCCTGACTCCTGACTCCTGACTCCTTGATCTCCTCCTAATATGATAACTATCAAATGTGGTGACATCACCTTTTCTGATATTCAAGCGATTTTATTTGACAAAAATGGCACTTTAGAAGACTCAGAAACCTATTTGCGATCGCTCGGACAAAAAGCAGCACGGATCATAGACGCGCAAATTCCCGGTATTGGCGAACCATTATTAATGGCTTTTGGTATTAATGGCAATATTTTAGATCCTGCTGGTTTAATGTCTGTAGCTAGTCGCAAAGAAACAGAAGTAGCTGCTGCTGCATACATAGCTGAAACTGGAAGAGGGTGGTTTGAATCTTTGAAAATTGCTCGTCAAGCTTTAGCAGAAGCTGATCATTATGTGAGTCAAACTCCCGCACCTCTTTTCCCAGGTGTCTTGGATGTTTTAAGATCACTATCAGCAGCAGGATTAAAACTGGGTATTCTTTCAGCCGCAACCACTGGGGAAGTGCAAAAATTTGTCATCACTCATCATCTCAGAGATTATCTGCAATTAGAAATGGGAGTTGATGAAGGTCCGAGTAAACCAGATCCAATATTATTTTTACAAGCTTGTCAAAGTTTAGGCATACCACCGGGAGCTACTTTGATGGTAGGCGATTCAGTGGGTGATATGCAAATGGCGCGTCATGCTAAAGCTGCCGGTTGTATTGGTATTACTTGGGTTAATAATACAGATAATGTTAAAGGTGCAGATGTGGTAATTAATCAACTTGATGAAATTCAGATTGTAGAAGCATAGAAAATCAAAAGTCAGGAGTCAGTCGTAGGGGCAACCCCCTGTGGTTGCCCTCTTGAGTCAGGAGTCAGGAGTCAGGAGTCAGAATTATTTTAAAATCAAACATAATTAAAACAAAAAGTACCTTTGCGCCATTGGTAAAACCGTCGCTGGTTCACAGGTTAATAATTCCCCATCTGCACGAACTTCATAAGTTTCTGGATCTACTTCAATTTGCGGTAAAGCATCATTTAATTTCATATCTCGCTTAGTAATTTGCCGAGTTCCCGAAACCGCAACAATTGATTTTTTCAATCCTAACATTTGGGGAATTTCTCTTTCTAAACCGACTTGAGAAACAAACGTTAATGATGTTGCATGACGCGCACCAGCAAAACTGCCAAACATAGGACGAGTATGAACAGGTTGAGGTGTGGGAATACTAGCATTAGCATCACCCATTTGTGACCAAGCAATCATTCCCCCTTTAATAACTATTTCTGGTTTGACACCAAAAAACGCAGGTTGCCATAAACATAAATCAGCAATTTTTCCTTCTTCCACAGAACCAACATAGTCAGCAATACCATGTGTAATTGCTGGGTTGATTGTGTATTTTGCAACATATCTTTTAGCGCGGAAATTGTCTGACCTCTCCCCCAACCCCTCTCCTACAAGGCGAGGGGAGAGTGTTCCCCGTTGAACTTTCATTTTATGGGCAGTTTGCCAAGTTCTAATTATTACCTCTCCTACTCTTCCCATTGCTTGAGAATCGGAAGCAATCATACTAAATGCGCCTAAATCGTGTAAAATATCTTCAGCAGCGATAGTTTCTCGACGAATACGCGATTCAGCAAACGCTACATCTTCGGGAATATTAGGATCTAAATGATGACACACCATTAACATATCTAGGTGTTCATCTAAGGTATTAACTGTATAGGGACGGGTGGGGTTGGTTGAAGATGGTAAAACGTTGGTTTGTCCACAAACTTTAATAATATCCGGTGCGTGTCCTCCCCCAGCGCCTTCGGTATGGTAGGTGTGAATAGCACGATGTTTAAAAGCAGCGATGGTATCTTCTACAAAACCGGCTTCGTTTAATGTATCGGTGTGAATTGCTACTTGTACATCATATTCATCGGCAATGGTTAAACAAGTATCAATAGTTGCAGGGTTTGTTCCCCAATCTTCATGAAGTTTTAACCCTATTACCCCGGCTTCTATTTGTTCTCTTAGTGCTTGGGGTTGACTGGTGTTACCTTTTCCTAAAAATCCCAAGTTGACAGGGAAAGCGTCAGCAGCTTGCAGCATTCGGTAAATATTCCAGGGTCCTGGTGTGCAAGTTGTGGCATTTGTTCCTGTAGCGGGTCCAGTGCCACCGCCGATCATGGTTGTGATACCGGAGGCGATCGCTACTTCTATTTGTTGGGGACAGATAAAATGGATATGGGTATCTATTCCCCCAGCGGTGAGTATCATTCCTTCACCGGCTAAAGCTTCTGTTCCCGGTCCAATAATAATATCTATATTATCTTGAATATAGGGATTTCCGGCTTTACCAATTTTGTGAATTTTGCCGTTTTTAATGCCGATATCTGCTTTAATAATACCCCACCAATCGAGAATCAAAGCATTAGTAATAACTAAATCTACAGCACCATCGGCGTTAGAAATTGGAGATTGTCCCATACCATCTCTAATTACTTTACCACCTCCAAATTTCACTTCGTCGCCGTAGGTTGTAAAGTCTCTTTCTACTTCTATAATTAGTTCGGTGTCTGCTAGTCTAATTTTGTCGCCTACTGTTGGTCCGTAGGTGTCAGCGTAGGCGCGGCGGTTCATTTTGTAGGGCATTTTTTTTATCCTTTTTTATCACGCAGAGG
The DNA here is from genome assembly GCF_019598945.1 of Sphaerospermopsis torques-reginae ITEP-024. Taxonomy (NCBI): domain Bacteria; kingdom Bacillati; phylum Cyanobacteriota; class Cyanophyceae; order Nostocales; family Aphanizomenonaceae; genus Sphaerospermopsis; species Sphaerospermopsis torques-reginae. Next base: position 3,233,232 of record NZ_CP080598.1, read on the forward strand.
CGCAGAGAGAGGTTTAAGAGAGAGGTTTAAGAGAGAGGTTTAAGAGAGAGGTTTAAGAGAGAGGTTTAAGAGAGAGGTTTAAGAGAGAGGTTTAAGAGAGAGGTTTAAGAGAGAGGTTTAAGAGAGAGGTTTAGAGTTTTCCGTTGATTTTGTTGTTGAATCCGTAGATTTGGCGTGTACCAACTAGGGGAATAAGGGTGATTTCTTTTTCGTCTCCTGGTTCAAATCTGACTGCTGTTCCTGCGGGGATGTCTAATCTCATTCCTCGCGCTTTTTCTCTGTCAAAGTGTAGGGCGTTGTTGACTTCGTAAAAGTGAAAGTGTGAACCAATTTGTATGGGTCTGTCTCCGGTGTTTGCTACTATTAATTTAGTGGTGGGACGGTTTGCGTTGAGTTCGATTTCTGCATTTGGGGTAATGATTTCTCCGGGGATCATAACTTGATTTTTCCTAATTTACAAATTTTCTAAAAATTGGACAAAGGGTTTAAAAGCTTGTGGACATAGTTCTGCTATATCTTGATATCTAGCAATTCCTAAAATTCTTGGTGCATCTATAGATTCTTTATAGGTTTTACCATATTTTTTGAATATCTCCTCTACTATTCTTTTAGGTGGAATGTCATGATTTTGGTCTTCAACTGGGATTGTCCATGTTTTTGGTATATTATTAATGCCAAGTATACTTGATAATTCACTTTCAGCAGCTAAAATTAATGCTTCTAAATCATGCTGAAAGCAGAACACTTTTAATCGTTCTTTTAATCGGCGATCATTAATTCCTTTGCGGTATAATGCTTGTTCAAAATTCTTGAATATTCCTTGTACTAATTCTGCACAGGTTTCATGAGGAAACCCTTTATTTTTAGGATATAAATCAGGTATAATAACTACAGTTGAATCTGGCTGATTTTTCAGAATATTCACTGCTCTAATTGGAGTTTGAGTTAATAAATCCTTTTTCGCATCTCCACCTCTACTATTATCATTACCTTTAACAGCAAAAAATTCAATACTTATACCCTGGTTTAGTTTCTCTTCAATTAATGGTGCTAGTAATGCTTCCATTGCTGATTTATCAGATGTCCCCTCAACATAAACTAAAATTCTCATGGAAGTCTCTCTAGTTCATCGCTACGGTGTAATTGTTCTATTTCATCTGAACCGAAATCATCAAGCATATCAATTAAAACTGGAGAATTTCTAGGTTTAATAAATTTTGCTTCCCCTTTTTCTTTTCTGAGTACAGCAATTTGAGAAATATCAAACTGTGTGAGAAAATAAGATGAGTGAGTTGCTAATAAAATTTGTGTGCGTTCAGATGCTTTTTCAAATAAACCAGCTAGAACCGGAAGTGTACGGGGATGTACACCTTGATCTGGTTCATCAATACAAATTAAAGATGGTGGATTTGGTTGTACACATAAACAAATCCAACAAATTAAACGCAAAATTCCATCTGATAAATCAGCTAAACTTAATTCTTGATCAACTCCTGATTCTTGCCAAAAAGCTATGACTTCTCCTGGTCCTCCTCTTGCTTTTACTGTTAAACCTTTAAAACCAGGAATGACAGAACGTAAATGTTGTTGTAGTTCATCAAATGCTGTTATATGTTCAGTCATTAAAGAGAAAAGAACTGAACTTAAATTACCTGCATCTTCATGTAAAATTGGTTGTTGTTCAATGGGTACTGATTTCCGAATTTTATCATTAGCAATATTAAATGAACTATAAAATCTCCATTCTCTAATATAGTCACGTAAGTTATATAAAGTTTCTAATGATGGATTTGTCATTGCACTTAAAGCAAGTTGATTAGGTCGTTTTAAGGCGATTTCTTGCTGTGTAAATTTTTTAGTATCAGGATTTTGTACCACTCCTTTATTACCTTGAATATCCATATATATGTATGGATTACTATATTTATCGCTAAAAGGTTGAGATGATTCTACTCGTTCATAGGAAACCTGAGTTCTACCAACTGGACCTATGAGTTCTCCTAAATATCTAATCCCAATGGGACGACTTGTATCAATTTCAATATCCCATTGGAATTTTTCTGGTCCCGGAATATGAAAAATGCGTTGTCCAATAGAACCAGGAACTATTTCTGGAGGTATATCTTGAAAAAGACTATCTCGTAAAAATTTGAGAAATTCAAATAAGCTTGATTTTCCCGCACCATTTGCACCAACAATAATTTCTAGTGGTTCTAATGGTGCTGCAAAATTCCTGAAAGGTCGATAACCTTGAATATTTATTGATTTTAATCTCATATTGTTTGTTGATGGATCATTTGTCGTTTATTACTCTTTTTATACTATCTAATAGGATTATGCACTGTCACCAATTTTGTACCATCAGGAAATGTTGCTTCTACCTGTACTTCATGAATCATTTCTGGTACACCTTCCATCACATCATCTCGTGTTAATAAAGTTGTTCCATAACTCATTAATTCTGCTACAGTTTGTCCATCCCTTGAACCTTCTAAAATCGCAGCGGAAATAAAAGCTACCGCTTCAGGATAATTTAATTTCAATCCTCTATTTTTTCTTCTTTCAGCTACCAAAGCAGCAGTAAATATTAATAATTTATCTTTTTCTTGCGGTGTTAGTTGCATTGTTTTTTCCTCTATATTTCTTCTTATCTTTTATCCTTTAGTTAATAGCTGATAGCTGATAACTGATAGCTGACGGCTGAATGCTTTTTCAAATCTGCCAAACTCTAGGAATACAATTACCACGATTTAACAACGATATTCGTAAATTTTGCCAAATATTTGTAAACCAATTTCTTGCTTCAGATGTAGAATTACCACGATATCGACACAAAAATCCATGTTCTAAACGAGTTACCCCAGCATCAGAGTTATTGATAGAGTTGTGACTAATTAAAGAACGTGCTTGTTGAATAATTTCCTGAGATATGGGAATACCAACGCACACAAAACTACCAATAACGGGTTTTCCTGCTAAACCGTGGGGACTGTGAAATATTTCTTCCCTACCGGGTAAATATTGTCTATCAATCCACAATGGTTGATTATTTTGCCATATTTCTATGTGCGATCGCATCTCTCCCTGTACAAATTTTTCTCCTCTCGCACTTCTACCAAATCTCGTAATTTCCCACCCTAAAAAACTACTTCCTGTAGCTAATTCTACCCTTAAATCCTGCCGATAAACAGCGCCGTTAAATAAAATTGTTTCTTGGGGTAAATATTCTAAACAAGCACCAGCATCAACTTGAATATTCACTGTTTGCTGTGCTTGTAACCCGTTGCTACGATAGATTTTACTAGCAGCAGCGGTAGTAATTAAAACTTGGGAATCTGCTTGTAAATGAATTTGAGAAGATAGGCGATCGCCTCCCACCACACCCCCAGCAGTGTGTAAAATCACACTATGACATATTTTTTCACCCTCTGGATAAAAAGGACGTTGAATTTTTAAAGGTGCTTGGTTGTAGTCGTAAATTAATTGTGTAGAATCTTGGCGTTTAGCATAGACTAAATGAAGTTTACCATGCCAACTTTTATTTATTGGGGTATCTATTTGGGTGTTAGGGGCCATTTATTTATAGAGTAAAATTTTAACTGATTTTACCTGTAATTTAGCATGATTTTTTTGCCAAGATCACATAATCGTCTAATGTATAGCTAGTGTGATACTTCTGTCCCAAATATTTTTGTAGCAGGGGAGTCATAGATAACTGCTTGGCTAGGTTCTCTCGAGCAAATTTAGCAAATTCAGAACCAGTTAAAGGTTTTCTTAAAGCAGTAGAAGTTAGATATTTATACCAAACTAATTCTAGATCAAGTTCCGCTATAAATTTATTGACGATAATTTTTTCTTGTTCTTGATTTTCATATTGCACAGAATTGTAAGCTTTAAACAACTTCTTGTTTTGAACAATTAACAAAACATATCCTTGATTTTTCAAACAATTAGCAAATATTTGTTTATAGATACTGTTAGCAGCACTTCTTTTTGAATGATCAGCAAAAAAACAATGAGATATAACAATAAAATCAAAAAAATCTGGAGGTATATTACTAGATTTTACATCCAAATCAAATATATCAGAAGTCACAAAGCGAAAGAAAGTATTGACAGGGGTTATTCGTGACTCAATATATTTACGCCAAAACTGAAGTCCACGATATTGGAAAGCATCTTGTTTTTCTAAAGAATAGTAAGATACGTGCATTTGTGGTATCTCAAAAAAGTTACTAAAACTTTGAAATAACAAAGCTAAACCATAAGCACTTGTTCCCGGACCTGCTGCAATATCCAAAATATTAAATTTTGTAGGAAGTAAACCATGTTGATAAATTAAAAACCAGGCTAAATATAGACAGTAAACATTTTCTAAAAAATATTTCATAAAATAGACATGAGGAGTCAGAATAAAACGGTAGTCTGGGTCTTGTCCAATTTTTAAGCTATTAATATCCTCCAACGCATCTTCTAATCTTATAGATAGTTGTTGCTCAGGAATTTTACTAAATTCTGTTTGTAAATATTCCACAAGTTGATTTTCTAAATCATCAAATATTGGTTGATATATTCCTGTAGATTGGATTTTATATTCATCATGTTCAATCAGTTTAAACGATTGGTATATGTAGTGAATAAATTCTGAATCTGGTATTAATTGTAGATTTTCTGCTTGTTGTGATGCTTGTTGAAATTTCTTACTTAAACTAGCTATTTCCTTTTTATAATCAAGGTTATTACGTTCAAGTAGCAGTTTATCTCTGAATAGTTTTTCAGTCCATGATAATCTTGCACCAGATTTTTGAATAGTTTTTAATATGGAAATTGCTTTTCCGATATCACCCCGCTGTAAAGCTGATTTAAACTGCTGACTGCGCCACCAATTTAGTAAAATATTACTCATAACCAAAACCATCTTTTCCTTCTTTTATTTCTACTCCTGAAAGTTGAGAAAATAATTTTTCTTGAAATCTCATATAGTTGTATTTTCCCTTATTATACCACCAACTATATTTATGCTTAAATTCCTCAGCTTCTTGACGAGTTGATGCTACAAGAGAGCGACTATCACTTTTATGGAAATCTTGAATTACCACCCTATCAGCAATTGCTAATTTTTCAATAAATTCATCTTCATCCTTTGCTAAAGTTGGTAGCAATGGTGTAACAGTAATAGAAATTTTCGGTATAAAACCCTTACTTTCATCAATACTTTGTTTGATTTTGTTGATAGCATTAAATCTAGCTTTGATACTAGGTGAACGTGGTTCAAAATCCTTTCGCACTGCTTCGCTACCAGTGGGAATACTCATATTAATTCGCAATCTTTGAAATCTTTGTAAATAATCAATATCTCTAGTGATAATGGGACTACGGGTTTGAATTACCAAAGTTGGACGATAGTCAAGCATCACCTCTAATAAACTACGAGTTAATTGATGTTTAGATTCCAAAGGTTGATAAGGATCTGTCACACTACTCATATAAATTCTGGGAGGTTGGTACGGATTTTTTATAGACCATTTTTCTAATTCTTTTTCCAAAATATCAGCCGCATTTTCTTTATAAATTACCCATTTACCCCAATCTTGTCGCATTTGAGTATTTGGACTAAATGCCGCAGCATAACAATAACTACATCCATATTGACAGCCACGATAAGGATTGAGAGTAAAATCATAAGCAGCAATAAAACCAGTTGCTTTTGTTAGTAGTGATTTAGCATTTTGAGAATAAACATTGGTATCACCAAACTGTTCATTTACAAATCTGTTTGGTCTTGTTTCCTGATAAATTTTATCCTGTAGTTTTGCCATATTTAAACTTACTATCAGCTAAAATACAGTATATTCATATTCTACATAACTTTAAATTTAAATTTAACTTTTTTACAAACGTATATTTACTTAAATTCTACTTATTACTAATTACACAAATATTCTTTGAATGGTAGTTTGTCATCTTGGATATATACAGTATATTGCCAGTAAATGAAGTACATATTTTACTAGGATAAATTTTGTGGGGTGGGCATCCTGCCCGCCCTTGTGTACTTCATCCAGATAAAATGTGCTGTAATATGACTTGTAATTGTTAATTTTGCACACTTTCAGGCAACAATATAATTATATACCCCTAATGCATCCATCTACCAAAAACTATGACAGCTAAAGTAATCAGTGTTTGCAACCTCAAAGGTGGAGTTGGCAAAACTACCATCGTCATGGCCTTAGCAGAATATTTAGCCGGCGATACAATGTGTGGTAAACGGATACTCGCTATTGACTTAGATCCCCAGAGTAACCTAACCAGCGCCATGATGTCAGAAGAAGATTGGGAATGGCAATATAATCAAAAAGGATTGACTTTACCCTTTCTTTTAAAAAACGCCGATTACTTTTTAGAAAAGGGTAATAGTGAAAAATTCATAGTTAAAGAAAACGTTTCCAATCTCAGAAATAAAAACTCTTTTAATTGTCTACATCTAATTCCTAGTAGTCCCCGATTATTTGAAGTTCAGGAATATTTACCAGCCAATGCAGTGGCAATTTTACATAACATTATCAATCCTTTAATAGAAAAATACGATTACATTTTAATAGATTGTCCGCCTAGTATTAATAATGTAATTAAAAGTGCATTTTTTGCTAGTGATTTTTGTTTAATTCCTTGTGTACCTAGCCGGATGTCAATTCATGGTTTAGAACTTTTATTAGAACAAATTACCCAATTTAAAAAAGATTATGACCATAAAATTAGTCCCATTGGTACTTTAATTTCCCGTTATAACTGCACTGTTTCTCAAACCCACAACTTGAATTTTATTATTGTGAATCCTTTCTTTCCACCAACTTTTGCCACAAGAATACCAGAAAGATCAAAAATAGCTGAAGGTTTGGATTTTAATCATCAATTAACCTATAAACAAAAATATGGTGATGCCCATAAAGTCATGATAGAATTAGCTAAAGAATTTATGAACAGAGTTGATAATAGTGTGATGTATACACCACTCATGGCTAGTTTATTGTAGGTAATAAAATAGGGTGCTTCATCATAATTCAGGTGAGGCGATAATATCCCCGACTCTGAGATAAATTTATCATTTATGGACACAATAAATAACAGAAGTCGGGAATCTGGATCTAATTAACTTAGATACTACCTACACTACTAAATCATACAAAACATAATTAATTATTAAGTTTTTTAGATATATTTACAGATTTACAAAATTTATCCGTTGCATATTAAACTTATGTTAATGTGTAATCATTAAAACAAATCCGATAACTGCATTATGGTAAACATAATAAACATAATCAATACTAGCATCTTATCTTCCATCACAGATACAGTTTCCCAAAGTTGGCAAAATACAAAAAACTTTGTCACAGACACAACAGGAAAAACAGTTAATACACTGACAGAAGTTACTAATAAATCATTAAATAGCTTGTCAGAAACAGCAGAAAAAACAAATCAATCTTTAACTGAAACCGTCAAAGGTGTAGCAACTACAGTTAGTGATTCTACAGGAAAAGTAGTTAATAAAATAACGGAAACAGTAACTCAAGCTAAAGATAATTTCACTACAACTACATCCAGTGTAATTGATAATGTCAATGAAGTAAAAAACCAAGCTGTTGACAGTATTACTGAAACTGCTAAACAAGCAGGAAATTTAACTAATTCAGTTTCTAGCGCAATGGAAAGTGCTATTGATAACTTTTTCAATCATCAATGGGATGCTATGACAACTTGGATTAATAATCATCCTACACTTTCTTGGATAATGAAATTATTAACGTTAGCAGTTAATCATCCTGTTATTACTGCTTTCATGATATTTTTAGGTATTTATATAATCTGGAAAATCTTTCAATTATTTAGTAAAATATTGGATCAAGGTTTGTTATTTACCTTGAAAACTCCTCTCAAGTTAATTTATGCAATGTTTTCTTTTGGGTTTAAGAAGATATCTAAGTTATTATTTTCTGGGTTAAAAATTAGAAAATCAGAAGATAATAGTTTGATATTGAATAATGCAATTGCTGATAATATCAGTTTAGATACAAAGCAAGAAATAACAAAGCTGTTGATGAGATTGGAAGCTGTGAGAAAAGAAGAAAATGAGATTTTAGAAAATCTGACTGCACTCTTAGCAGAAAATAAGTAAGATTTTATTTCTTTCTTAACTAAGAAATTAACCAATTTTCTAACTGTAAATCTTTAACTCTAGTTAAATCAGAATCATGAGAAACTAAAATTAAATTATGAACAATAGCAGTAGCACCTATCAAAATATCTGCATCCTGAATAATTTTACCTTTATTTGTTAAATCAGCATGAATTTCTGAAGCTTTTTGAAAAATCCTCAAATCATCTAAAAATAACACAGGATAATCTTGACAAAATTGTGCAAACAAAGCTAATTTTTTAGTGGCATTGCTTCTTAAAAGTCCTCTTTGTACTTCATAATAAGTTATACCACTAATAGCAATCAATTCACCTCGACGACGCATTTCTGTAATTTTTAATGCGACTTGTAAATTTTGCTTGAGCGATGCAGAAACAATATTTGTATCTAATAAATAACCCATTTAACTACCACGCTTTACAGATTCATCAAAAATTTGCATTTGTTCTGGAGTAAGATCATTCAGCATTCCTGAGACTAAATGTAAGGATAAAATACTTTTAATTCGTTTAGTTAATGATTCTTCGGAAATGCTGTTGACATCAGGGACAGATGCGGGATCAAAATTACGATTGATATTGTCAATCATTTCTTGTCTATTGAGATTTTCTAGGTAAAGAGGATTATTGTCAATTAATTTGTTAACAATTGCAGTTAATTTTTGATAATTGGATTGTTGGTTAATACTTTGAGTCATGGTTTAATCTCCTGAAAATTATATGGTTTTTGGATAAGATATATCATCATTATAACATTGATAATATGTTTGATAGTCCAATTGATTAACTTTCGTGTGACTGTGAATTGATAGAAATCAAAATATTTCTATACAGCACCTTTTTTGATCATTTCAAATCCATAAACATAGATATCAGCAACTTTATATCTTTTTTCTCTTTCTCGCCATGCAATCACACCAATTTCATTTAAAAAAGAAGCAAATTCTTCAAATTCTGCTATATTTTGTGCTGATTTTTCCCATAGAGTAGATAATTCTTCTTTAGCTAAAAAAGCTGATTGTTGTTTGAGAGAATCAAAAAATCGAGTAAGATGAGGATATTCTTCTTTAATTTCATCACATCGTTGTTTTGAGGCTTTCTGCAATCCAATTTCTAAAGACTTACTGCGTAATAAACGATCTGTTGGTGTTTGAATTGATGATTTACCTTGATAACTTAATTCTTGCTCTTTTGCACCTGCTAATAAAATGCTTAAACTGCGAGGAAAGGTAGTACCACTAGAATCGGTTAATCTTGCATGAACCCATCGAGATACATATTTAGCTTTGTCTCCTTTTCTCCGACGACTTCCCCAAAGTAATTCTAAGGCTTTATCAATTATTTCTTCACTAGCTTGATCTATACTTTCCACAGCAATAGGAGAAAACCTATCTACCAAATTCTTAAAATCAGGTGATTGTATTACTTGACGCAAAGCTAGTCTTAAAAAATCAACCCTATTCCATTGTAAAATCAGATCACGTCCAGTAAAATGACTCTTATTATCAAAAATTAAACGATTCCATATATCCTCTCTCAAGAAAATTTTAAATCTAATTTCTGTTAATCTGTTAGCATCACAAGATTGAACTAACTGGAATAATCCCGATAATGCAGATTGTCTTACTTCTCCCGCTTCAGAAAAATCTTCATCTAAATCATCATAAAGAAACCAAATTTTCTGAGATTTATTTTTATATTCTTCATGAAGAATAATGTTGATAGCATCTTTAACTATCAGCCGTAGTTCAGATGTAGATAATTCTAACAAAGCATTAGTATTTTCAGCTTGCCATAGTTCTGGATGTAGATTATTAAAAAGTGATTTGATAGGAGTAAATTTTTCGCCTTTCTTTCCTTTAGGGAAGGTAAATAAATTTTCTTGATAACATCTGAGTAATAAATAAGCTCGCCAAAATGCTTCCCAAGTGCCACTATTTTCCTGTAAACGCTGATGAATAATCTGAAAGTCATCACGAGATGGACGACTTTCTTTAAATCTACCATGTGCTGATATAAATATAGTGTTATCTAATCTACCACGAGCTAGTTTTTTAGCAAAATTTTCATGTTTAAGAAATAGCCAGTATAATGCAGTTTTACCTGTTCCTTTTCTGCCTCTAATTAAACAAGTTGCATTATCCAAAAATTTATCAAAATCATTTGTACGCTGAAATAGTAAGCTTAAATCCTGTCTTTGATCCGCAGCATTTACTTCAGGAAAGTGTAAACTTTCAATAATTTTCCAGCGTGTTTCTGAATTGGTTAAAATATTTGTTCTTTCAATTTCGTCGGTTTCTTCATCAATCAAATTGACAATTTTATTATAGTAATCTAATAAAGCCCTGACAGGGTAATTATCAGCTAAAGCAATAGGTTGAAGATAGGGAATTACTAAAAGTTCTAATATTTCTGTTTGTTCATTATCTTCTATTTCAGATTCTTCATCTATGGCTATTTTTATTTCATTTACAAACGATTGATAAATTTCATTTACTTTATCAAGTTTTGTAACGTCCGGAACAGCAGAGAATACAAAGTTGATGGATAGATTTTCTAAGGTATTTAGTGAATTTAATAGTAATTTTATACCTTGTTTATTTTGTTCATTAGGGAAAAGAAATATAATTGCTTTATCAGCAGCTTGAATTAAAGATAAAGCACCCCATTGATTAATTCCAGTGCGAGAATCAATTAATATAACATCAGGTTTTAACTGTTCATAAATCTCTCGTTTGAAAACAGACCATAAATTTTCATTACCATCAATAACAGTGGTAGCATGAAGATCATCAACTTTAGAAATATAGTCAAGACTCAAACAACCAGCAGGAACAACAAATAATCTTCCCGTAGCATTTGGTATTCTCACTTCACCAAATATGTGAGTAATTAAAATACTTGGATCTACGCCTTCTGGTAAATAGGAACGCTCATAAAAATAGTCAACAATTCCATATTTTGGCTGTGGGTTGAGATTAAATGCTGTACTTAATCCTGGTGCTTCTAAATCTAAATCTACAGCTACAACTTTACGTCCTCTTAATGCTAAAATCCAAGCCACATGAGTTAATGCTGTAGTGCGTCCTACTCCACCTTTAAAAGAATAAAATGTAACTGTTCTAGGTAAACTAGGTTGACGTTGAGGAAAATTTAATTGATTTTGTGGGTTTGCTGCTTGAATGGCTAAATCTTGCCAGGTTTGGATTAAAGTTATATCAGAAATTTCTGGCGGTGAAATATTAAGTGAATCTGCTTCTTGAGGTGTATATAGAGATAGAAAACCAGGAGATAAATGAGGAACTTGTGATTTAAGTAAATTAAAAATTTGTTCTTTACGCTGGGGAATAGATAAACTCAAAAAAGCATTACTGACAATAGTTAAATTTAATAAGCCTGATGTAGAAATATTGATATCAACCCATTCCTGGGAGTTATGTACATATTGATTTACGATTTCCTGCTTGAGTAAAAACTGCCAATTTTCCTGCATTTCATCACCTCTTTAAAGTTGAGTAATTTGCTTATGTAACCAAGTTATGAGACTCTGATAGGCATATAACCAGTCTTTGTAATTTTGCTCATTTAGAGCTTCAGGCTTTAGACTAGAATAACGCATATCTATAAAATGTTGCCCTATTGGATTCTCGACTTGATATAACCATTTTCTCACTTGTAAATTATTATCAACTCTACATTTAAGTTTATTGTGTTTTTTTAGAAGCTCTGTATAGCTATGTGTGATTAAAGTCTGATTTGCACCTCCAGGTAGAGTATTACAAATAATTGCTTTTAATAAACACTCAATGGTAATACCTCCAAAGTGCATAGCGGCTACTCTTCTTTCCAATTCCTTTCTATATAGTATCTCAGTATCAGTATGGCGTTCAAAAAAAGCTGCTTGGTAATCTTCCATACCTAATTAAACTCAAAATTTAAGCTTGATCAGTATATTCTTAAAACAAGATTTTACGATAAATTGCTTATTTATTCTTAGTTTCCTCCTCTCTGCGTCCTCTGCGCCTCTGCGTGACATAAAAAAAACAGCCGCCCCCCAACGGAAGCGGCCATCATTCAAACTAGAAACCGATATTAGTAATCGAAATCTCCGCCACCCATACCAGCACCAGCAGCAGGAGCAGCATCTTTAGGTTCAGGCTTATCAACAACAATACACTCAGTTGTCAACACCATACCTGCGATAGAAGCAGCGTTTTGCAGTGCAGAACGAGTTACCTTAGCAGGGTCAACAATACCAGCTTCCAACATATCAACAAACTCGTTGCTGGCAGCGTTGAAACCAATATTGAAGTCTTTCTCTTTCACTCTTTCAGCAATGACAGCGCCATTTTGACCAGCGTTTTCTGCAATTCTCTTTAATGGAGCAGGTAAAGCACGAGCAACGATTAAAGCACCAGTCAACTCTTCATTAGCCAAGTTGTTGTTAGCCCAGGTTTCCAACTGAGGAGCGAGGTGAGCTAAGGTTGTACCACCACCGGGAACAATGCCTTCTTCTACAGCAGCTTTGGTAGCGTTGATAGCGTCTTCCAAGCGCAGCTTCTTATCTTTCATTTCGGTTTCGGTTGCTGCACCAACTTTGATCACAGCTACACCACCGGACAATTTAGCCAAACGCTCTTGCAGTTTCTCCTTGTCATAGGAAGATTCGGTTTCTTCCATCTGACGGCGGATTTGTTCACAACGAGCTTTAACACCAGCTTCGTTACCTTCAGCCACAATGGTGGTGCTGTCTTTGGTGATGGTGATGCGGCGAGCTTTACCTAAACCATCTAGCTTGGTGCTTTCTAACTTCAGACCAGCATCTTCAGTGATAACTTGACCACCGGTGAGAACTGCGATATCTTCTAACATCGCTTTGCGGCGATCGCCAAAACCAGGAGCTTTTACAGCAGCTACGTTGAGTACACCGCGTAAACGGTTAACAACCAAGGTTGCTAAAGCTTCTTTTTCGATATCTTCAGCGATAATAACCAAGGGTTTACCTTGACGTGCAACTTGCTCAAGTACAGGTACTAAATCTTGTACCAAAGCAATTTTCTTGTCGGTGAGCAGAATGTAAGGATCATCAAAAATCGCTTCCATCCGTTCTGCATCGGTAGCGAAGTAAGGGGAAATATAACCCTTATCAAAACGCATACCTTCGGTAATTTCCAATTCGGTGGTCATGGACTTTCCTTCTTCCAAGGAAATTACACCTTCTTTACCCACCTTATCCATAGCTTGGGCGATCATGCTGCCGACTTCATCATCGTTACCAGCAGAGATAGCACCAACTTGAGCGATCGCCTTAGAATCTTCAACTTGACGAGCGTGTTCAGCAATTTTTTCTACTAGGAAAGCAGTAGCTTTATCAATACCGCGCTTCAACAGAATCGCATTAGCGCCAGCAGCTACGTTCCGTAAACCTTCTTTAACAATTGCATGAGCCAAAACGGTAGCTGTGGTTGTACCATCACCAGCAGCATCATTAGTTTTGGAAGCAGCTTGGCGAATCAAAGACACGCCAGTATTTTCAATATGGTCTTCTAATTCGATTTCTTTAGCGATGGTAACACCATCATTGACGATTTGAGGAGCGCCAAATTTCTTCTCTAAAACTACGTTACGACCTTTGGGACCAAGGGTGACAGCAACAGCTTCAGCCAGAATATCAATACCACGCTCAAGGGCGCGACGGGCGTTTTCGTTGTAAATAATGCGCTTTGCCATAATCTGTATAATTCTGGAATTGGTTATTTGTTGGTTGTCAATTTTCTGTTTTCAGTTTTGAGGTGGGGTGTGATTTGATATCAATCCAAAATCCAAAATCCAAAATCCAAAATCCAAATTTTGACTTTTGACCTTTGAATTGTTTGACCCCTCATCACTCAATTAGCTGACTACTGCTAGAATGTCTTTCTCAGAAAGCAATACATATTCGTCAGTGCCGAGCTTAACGTCAGTGCCAGCGTACTTGGAGTACAGCACTTTATCACCGACTTTAATTTCCAATTCTTGACGGCTACCGTCATCATTCCGCTTGCCAGGTCCAAGGGCTACTACTTCACCAACTTGGGGTTTTTCCTTAGCGGTGTCGGGCAAATACAAACCACCTGCGGTCTTTTCTTCAGCGGCGGTCACTTTCACAAAAACGCGATCGCCTAAAGGTTTAACTGTGGATACGCTTAGAGATACAGCTGCCATAATTTTTTTCTCCAGAGTTAGCACTCTCAACTCCTGAGTGCTAATCTACCGAAAATCAACAACAAATGGCAACAATCTTTTCTGTACGGGTTTCCGAACAGGTGACTGGGGACTGGGGACTGGGGACTGGGGACTGGGGACTGGGGAAGATGAATAACCTAATTACCAATTACCAATCACCAATTACCAATTACCAATTACCAATCACCAATCACCAGTCACCAGAGCATAAATACCTAATTGTTTTAGTTGTCGGGTTCTGTTGCGTAGGTAGTGAATATTTTTATATGGACAACTTTATTTCCAAACCTGGGAAATTGTTATAGAACTGTAAACAGGGAGCCGCTGAATGAGTAACAATACAGTGAGTTAACACCGCCATCCAAACAGCCATCCAATCCCCAGAACTACTAAAGCTGTGGAACTTCAAGCCCTAAGTAATATGTGGACGCGCTAAGATTGGCTTTCTTTTTCCTCCACAGGTTTCTGCTGGTTCTTACCAAACAGATACTCTGGGCTAAAAACCTCCTAGCTATGTCATCTGGGAATGCTGGAAACTGTGACTCAAAGTGTGGACATCTCAACCATCGTGTGAGATTCTTCTTATTTGCATCTTCTAAACCTCAACCAACCGCTTGCGTATTTGTTGTTCTAGATAGATAATGGGAGTTTACCCAGATGCGGTTTGGTATTACACAAATTAATTGATTTATAGTCATATATAGGCTATAACAGGCATAAATAAACCATTTTTACGCCTTCATAGTCAATGATATAAATCAATAGTTTTGGTGAAATTCCACAACATGACACCCTAGCCCTGGTAAGACACTGAGCACAAGTCCAAGCCTGTTTTTTTATTTCCCAGTCAAAATTAATTGAGGGAGATAATCAAACAATTAGGCAGGTGATGTAAATTAAGTAGTCCCGACAGCTATTAGCCAAGGGATAGATAGTATGTAGTTCACCCTGTTAGGTAAAACCTCACAAAATAAAACCTGAGATATTTGTCTATGGTTTTATGAACTATATTCAAAAAGCCGGAAGTCATTGAGCGGACGATCGCAGAACACTTAATTGGCATCTATGGAAATGTAAGCATAAGCCTTTTTCAACCATTTTTTGCCAGGAACTTCCTTCGTTTCTTGTGAACCTCTAGAGGCTTAACATTCAAAAAAGGATATAGCGGAGCAACAGTTAACAAATGAAAGTGCGGGTGAGTTGTCAGTTAGGGTGATCTTCAGCTAAATACTGAACCTGTCAACCAGACGGATTATGATTTAATCAGGTTTTTTAGCCCGTTGCTTTCAAAAGAATATATAATAGCGCATTATAAATACTATTGCTCTCCGTATCCTTACTAGACTTTTGCTATTAAGTTACTAGTAGTATGTTAAGAGTGACCACCACTTTCACAACCACAAACAACCAAGGCAAGTTGAGTGGGAAAAACAGTACGTGCGGCCAGCGCGGAATTTACGCCTGTGGACAAGGACCCGGTGACGGGCTTGGTGGAAGCAGGAAGCAAACAACAAAATGTTCCAGGTTCTAGGGTGTATTTGCTTATGCCCATGCCATGAACAATTTTTGTCAGGTTTGTTTTGCACAACATCTCACATAATCCACCAAAGAGGATAACTATTCAAGACCTTGATGGATTGAAGCGCGACAAGTGCCACTGCTATGAAAGAGTCCAGCATGAAAGATCACAAACGACTTCTATTAATTGATGATGACCCTAACCTCATCTTGCTGGTGAAGGATTACTTAGAATTCCGGGGCTACGAAGTCATCACGGCGGAAAATGGACAGGAAGCTCTGGAAATATTAGAACATGAAGTTCCAGACATGATCATCTGTGACGTGATGATGCCGGAAATGGACGGGTACACTTTTGTCGAACAAGTCCGGCAAACTGAACGCACTAGCTGGATACCTGTTCTCTTCCTGTCCGCTAAGGGGCAAAGTGCAGACCGAGTTAAAGGTCTGAATAAAGGTGCTGACGTATATATGGTCAAGCCTTTTGAACCAGAAGAACTCGTAGCACAAGTAGAATCTTCACTCAAGCAAACTATCCGTTGGAAAGAACATCAAACTAAGGGAGGGGAAAACGGTTCCCGTATCCAAGTTCCCTTTGATGTCCAGTTAACTCCCACAGAACTGAAAGTGGTTCAGTTTGTGGCTAGGGGTTTAGCTAACCGGGAAATCGCTGAAGAACTAAATGTTAGTCAGCGTACTGTTGAAAGCCATGTTTCCAATATGTTGGGTAAAACCAATCTCCACAACCGTACTGAGTTAGCACGGTGGGCGATTGAAAATCAAATGGCTTAAATGTTCCGCTGATTTGGTGAAGGTTTGAGTTTTGAGTTAAAAAATCATAACTCAAAGCTCAAATTCTTTATTTGATCTTGACTTTAGTTTGATAGCCAGTAAAAAACATGAATTGTGAAGCATACAGATTTTTCAATTCCAGCTTCATAATTCATGTTTTATGATACTTTCCTCAATTGCTATCTTCCAACCCAGATATCACCTAAAATTATTTATACAGGCTAATTATAGGGACTGGTGATTGGTGATTGGTGACTGGTGATTGGTGACTGGTGACTGGGGAAGCAGGGGAAGAATATTAACTTTTGCCTTCTGCCTTCTGCCTCCTGCCTCTTGCCTTTTGCCTTCTGTTCCCTGTTCCCTGTTCCCTACTCAGATATTTATTTGTAATCAATCCTTTGATTTATTGTCAATACCTTAGCCAAAAAAAGAGCCTTGATAATTTCCGGCAAAACTGGCAAAAATAAGCATACATGAGCGTTTTGATTAAAAGGTAGTTTAGAATCACCAAACCCTTATCCTACGGTCAATACATTAAAAAACCCTTGTGGTAAACCTTAAAGGAATTTTTAGTAGTGATTGTTTTTGCCAAGTCTCAGATAAATGGGAGTTAATGGTTAAAGCATCATCATCTCACCCTCGTAAATTGGCTAAGGTATTGTTATTGTATAATTAATTATGTAGCTTGCTGATCAAATATGCAAGATACCCTAACTATTTTAATGTAAAATCCATATCCCGACTGGGAATGAATTCCCAGTCTGATAGCAAAAGTCATCTAAAGATGACTAAATAACCAAAAAATTTTTAACTTTTATCCCAGGAGATTGTTTTATGGAAAGAATAAATTACTCGCAAATTATTCAAGATATTTTAAGCAATCATTCCAGAAATGATATCGCTAATGGTACAGAAATTCAATTGCTTTTTGATACCCAACGTCATCATTATCAAGTATTAAATATTGGTTGGAAACAACAAATTAGAACTTATGGGGTGATCATTCATGTTGATATTAAAGATGATAAAATCTGGATACAAAGAGATGGTACAGAAGTTGGTGTTGCTAATGAATTAACGGCTGCTGGTGTCCCTAAAGAAGATATTGTTTTAGGATTTCATGCTCCTTATAAACGGCAATTTACAGGTTTTGCAGTGGGATAATAAATACTTTGAGTAAACTATCAATTGATGTCAGGAATTTACTACTTAAATTAAAACCTCAACTTCTTGGGCGATACTTGTAGGTTGAGGAATTGGTAAACCTGACTCTATTAAACCTTCTATATGAAATTCTATGGACTCTACAATTAGTTGTTGAACTTCTGCTAATGTTTCAGCCACAGCTATACAACCGGGTAAGTCGGGAACATAAGCCCCATAACTGGTATTTCCTTTTTCAATTACTACTGTATAACGCATTATTCTTCCTCCAATTGTGCTTGTTTCCATATACTTTTTATTGTACCAATGGGTACATCAATATTAGGTTTACCGGAAACTGTAACAGTACCAAGTTTATGAGGATGTTTAAACTGTCGGTGACTTCCTCTTGTTCTGGCTAAATACCAACCATCAGCTTCTAGTCGCTGAATTACTGCTCTTACTTTCATAGTAACATTTATTTGTAATCAATCCTTTGATTTATTGTATAATTAATTATGTAGCTTGCTGATAAAATATACAAGATACCCTAACGATCAATTGATGTTAAAAATCGGGGATCTTTTCGTGGGGTTTAAGATCCCTGACTTCTAGCATGAATTAATCATTTATGAATAAGATTGAAAACAGAAGTCGGGGATCTAGGATTTGAAGTTGCGATAATTTAAACCAGAGAAATGGGAAGAAGATAATGCAAATTAATCCTCCTATTGCCAAAGAATTTTTTGCCGTCTATGCTAATATTCTATCTAATTGCGAGATTGTCTGATTTTTTTCAGATGATCAAGAGAGCGATTTACAGAGGCTATTTGAGAATCTAATTTTAAATTTTTATCCTGAATACCTTTTAAAGCTGGGAGTGCTTTTTCTAAATCTGATATAGCTTGATCTAAATCTGCAATAGGCATGGTGGCGGCTTTGTTTTGATAGTTTTCACCTATTACCTGGAGAGCATCGGCAGATTTTTGATGAGCATAGCCAATGTATTTATCCTTATCTTTTAATCCTTCTATCAACAGAGGAATAACTGCTTTGGTTTCTCCTCCTATACTGCCCAGAGCAGCAGCAGCATGATAGCGAACTTCTTTATTTTTGTCTTTTAATGCTTCTATCAAAGCAGGAATAGCAACTTTCGCTTCTACTCCTATATCACCCAAGGCAGAAGCAGCCTTCCAGCGAACGTCTTTATCATTATCCTTCAAAGCTGCTATCAAAGTAGGAACAGCCACTTTTGCTTCTTTTGTTATTTTCCATAAGGCAGAAGCAGCATTACGGCGAACGTCTTTATAATTATCCTTCAAAGCTACTATCAAAGTAGGAACAGCAGTTTTCGCTTCTACTCCTATCTTACCCAAGGCATTAGCAGCCCAAAAGCGAACCTCTCCATCATTATCCTTCAAAGCTGCTATCAAATTAGGAACAGCAGGTTTCGCTTCTACTCCTATATCACCCAAGGCTTCAGCAGCATTACGGCGAACCCGTTCATCATTATCCTTCAAAGCTGCTATCAAAGTAGGAACAGCCACTTTTGCTTCTTTTGTTATTTTCCATAAGGCAGAAGCAGCATTACGGCGAACGTCTTTATCATTATCCTTCAAAGCTACTATCAAAGCAGGAACAGCAGTTTTCGCTTCTACTCCTATAGAACCCAATGCAAAAGCAGCATTACTGCGAACCCCTTCATCATTATCCTTCAAAGCTGCAATCAAAGCAGGAACAGTAGCTTTCGCTTCTACTCCTATATCACCCAAGGCAGAAGCAGCCGACCAGCGAACCGAACTATCATTATCTTTCAAAGCTGCGATCAAAGCAGGAACAGCAGCTTTCGCTTCTACTCCTATTCTCCCCAAGGCAGAAGCAGCATTAATGCGAACCGAACTATCATTATCTTTCAAAGCTGCTATCAAAGCAGGAACAGCAGCTTTCGCTTCTACTCCTATAGAACCCAATACAGAAGCAGCCCAACCGCGAACCTCTACATCATTATCCTTCAAAGCTGCAATCAAAGCAGGAACAGCAGTTTTCGCTTCTACTCCTATCTTACCCAAGGCAGAAGCAGCCCAAAAGCGAACCTCTCCATCATTATCCTTCAAAGCTGCGATCAAAGCAGGAACAGCAGTTTTCGCTTCTACTCCTATTCTCCCCAAGGCAGAAGCAGCAGTCCAGCGAACGAATTGATCATTATCCTGCAAAGCTGCGATCAAAGCAGGAACAGCAGCTTTCGCTTCTTTTGTTATTTCCCACAAGGCAACAGCAGCCCAATAGCGAACGAATTGATCATTATCCTGCAAAGCTGCTGTCAAAGAAGGAACAGCAGTTTTCGCTTCTACTCCTATTCTCCCCAAGGCAGAAGCAGCATTACGGCGAACGTCTTTATCATTATCCTGCAAAGCTAAGCCTCAGATTTAACCGTTGCTAATCTTTTTCACTATTTTAATATTAGAGATGAATCGCAAGAAGAAGTAGAAGAACAATCAAGTGTTGAAGATTCAGTGCCTCAACCAATGATTATAGCTAATAATAGTAATATCAATGAAAAAGTATTTAGAAAGTTGAAAAGAATTATTTGCGAGCAATTAAATGTTAATGAAAACAAAATTGACTTGAATACAAACTTTATTGAAGATTTAGGTGCTGATTCTCTTGATGCTGTTGAATTAGTTATGGCTATAGAAGAAGAGTTTGATATTGAAATACCTGATCAAGTTGCTGAAAGGATTAATACAGTTAAACAGGCTCTAGATTATATAATTGAAAAAGCTACTTCTTAATGATTTTTCTCACTAACTAAGGTAGAATATAACAGAGGAAAGCAATGATGAAAACCCAAAATGAAATTATTAAACAAGGCTATAATGCTTTAATTAACTCTCTAGGAATTACCGATACTATTCGGTTTATTCAATATTTCAGTCCTGGTAAGGGAGACTATACCAAAGAACGTCATCAATGGTTAGATGAAAAAACTTTAACAGAAGTGTTAGCAGAAATCAAACAATTGGAAACAGAAGATACTAATCAATATGAGGAAATTATTGAATAATAATATTCACTAAACAATCTAATTTTTTCACCACCAACCAAAGGAGAATTTAATTAATGCTGATTGATAAAATTATCCAAGAACTGCGAGATATTCCCGAAGATAAATTAGCAGAAATTTATGACATAATTCACTACTTTCGCATCGCTTTAGAGACAGATTCATCTGCTGAAGAAACACCGACAGAAATTGTAATTGAAGGTATTCGTCAAGGCATAAAAGAGGCATTAAGCGGACAAACTATACCCCTTTCAGAAATGTGGGAAGGAATTGATGCAGCTATTGTTGCTACTGACAACTGAAAGCTGCTGTAAATAAAATACTCAACTTCTGTGAAAAGTCGAGTATCTGGATATTGCTACTAATTGTTTTGTAAATATTCAATGGCAGCATCTAATTTTGATGGGTATGCTTGAGCAAACCTTTCAAACCAAAGTCCTTCAGATGAGAAGGGATCTAATTTAGATAACCATGCTTGAGCTTGCTTCTGCAAATTCTCAAGTTGTTGAGTTTTAAGTTGTGCTTGACGAATTTTTTCCTGTTCTAATTCTTGCTTTTTTCTCAATTCTTCAGCCGCATCTTGTTCAGCAAAATCAGCTTTGACATCTGCTAATAAGTGATCTATTAAACCATCAGACCCAGAAGCAGAAGTAATAAAGGTTTTGGCTGTAGTTACTGTTAGCTTTTGTGGCTGCTGTGGTTGAGGTTTTTCCCCTTTGTATTCAGCCTGAATTTCCGCTAATAACTTATCAATGGAGTCCATTGTAAACACTCCTCATTATGGGTTTAGCTAGTGAGTTTAGCTAGTCATTGATGGCATTCAATAGCACTTCTGATAAACTCATCTCTTCCATATCTTCCATTGTGACTGTATCACAAATATCAAATTTTGCCCCAGCACTTTGCAGTTCATCATCTAAAACTTTGAGAAAGCGAGTAGCCTGGGCATCAGTACCAACTTGAATAAAGGAAATGGCTAATTCTTCATCTCTATCTAGTCGGCGCGATGCTTCAATAATAACTTTCATCACTGCTTTACGATCATCAGGTTCACCATCAGTTACAACTAAAATTGTTTCTCCATTTTCTTTAGTTTGTCCGCTAGATTTACGCTGAAAATAATCATCAGTAGCGTGTTTCAATACACCTGCTAAATCAGTTGTCCCGGCTGGATCATTTTCCCGAAAAATTTGCGCTACTTTACTAGATGTGACATTTTCATAACGTTTGAATCTACCGGAAAATAAATAAACCGTTATTCCATCTGAATCTAATTGTTCGCATTTACTAGCTAATGCAAAAGTAGATTCTTGTGCTGCTACCCATCTAGTTCTGCCTCCTTTTTGATCTGGGGTGGCCATGCTACCGCTTTTGTCGATAATTAAAGTGTAATCACGATTTTCTAACATTTTTCCATTCTCCAGTGATCCAGCTATTAAAGTAGCTATTAAAGTTGAGTTGATGGTTTTGAGTCAGGAGTCGGGAGGCAGGAAGCAGCTATGCTGGAGTTTTTGATTTTGGATTTTGGATTGTTTTTGTTAATTCCAATCTAAAATCTAAAATCTAAAATCTAAAATCTTTCTCCCTATTCCCTAGCTTCACGACAAGACTTTTTCACTAAACCCTAATTAGTCAGTGATGGCATTCATCAATACATCTGCCAAACTCATTTCTTCTAAGTCATCTAAAGTCACGGTGTCACAAATATCAAATTTAGCGCCTACACCTTGCAACTGATCATCTAGTGCTTTGAGAAATTTTGTCGCTTGAGCATCTGAACCTACTTGAATCATAGAAATGCCTAATTCTTCATCTCTTTCCATTTGCCTAGTGGCGCTAATGATGACTTCAAATACGGCTTTGCGATCATCAGGTTCACCATCAGTTACCACTAAAATTGTTTCTCCATTGGGTTTAGTTTGCCCTGAAGCTTTACGCTGAAAATAATTGTTAAGGGCATCTTGTAATACACCTGCTAAGTTGGTTGTACCCGCAGGGTCATTTTCTTGAAATATTTGGGCAACTTTGGCGGAAGTGACATTTTCGTAACGTTTAAATCGCCCAGAAAAGACATAAACTGTAATCCCATCGGGATCAAATTGTTCTGCTTTTCTAGCTAAAGCGAGGGTAGACTCTTGGGCAATGTCCCATCTACTTCTACCACCAACTTGGTCAGGAGTGGACATACTGCCACTTTTATCAATGATTAGAGTATAGTCGCGATCGCTCATCATAAATACCTCTAATGATTTTTCGGTTTCTATTTTAACTCTTAGGTCAGACGATGATATCTAGATGTAGAGGTATTGTAATAATCATTTAAACTATGCTCATCTATAAACAAACGTTTTCTGCGGTAAAATCCCTAAATAAGTCAATATTGCAGCATGAGTAAATGTCGAGCTTTCAAGTTAATTCACTCAGATCAGGAGAACAACTATGACTATTACCAATGTCACAGAAGCAACATTCAAACAGGAAGTGTTGGATAGTGAGACTCCGGTTTTAGTGGATTTTTGGGCTCCTTGGTGTGGACCTTGTAGAATGTTGTCTCCTGTTGTTGAAGAAGTGGCCGCTGAATATGATGGACAGGTGAAAGTGGTGAAAGTGAATACAGATCAAAATCCCACAGTTGCTAGTCATTATGGTATTCGTAGCATCCCCACTATCATGGTATTTAAGGGGGGTAGGCAAGTTGATACAGTGGTCGGTGCAGTTCCCAAAACTACTTTAACTAAAACTCTAGCACAGTATATTCCTATGTAGTCATTACCTGTGATCAGTTATAGCAGGAGTCAGGAGAATGGCTAACTCCATGCTTCGCTATTAAGGAGTCAGGAACAGGTAAAAGATGTAATTAGGACTAAAGATGATGCCAAGATTGCGATCGCTGTCTTGGTAACTATAGGTTGTGCGTAAGTATTCAGCTATAGGAATCTTGCATACCCAGATCCCCGACTTGTTTAAGAAATTGGGGATCTATCTTAAAGGGTTCTACCGTACTTGTTATGCTAAATTACCAGTCTGAAAGAGGGAACAGGGAACAGGGAACAGGGTAAAGAGGCAATTTTTGTAAAAATATCCAATAAAAAATATCCAATATCTGTAGCTTATGTCTTATGTATATTAAGCCTTCCGCAGTTTTTTGAGATTGATTTTGCATACTATGTACTGCAGAACCTCTTAAAGTAAAGCCAAGTTTAATAATTGTTTCTGGACAGACAATACCCAATACCTCCAGATTCAATTTAATCATATCTGTGATAATTACAGAATTGAGTGGTACAACTAACTGATAACCACGAGATTAAATATCTAATTGCGGCCTAGCGAGCGATAATAAGGTTAAAAAAAATCGGTAATAGGAAATTTTCAAAATATGAGCGGTAAATTAATTGTATTTGAAGGTGTGGAAGGTTGTGGTAAAACTACTCAGATGCAACTGTGTAGTCAGTGGTTAGAAACTCTAAATGTATCAGTTATTCTGACTCGTGAACCAGGGGGAACAAAGTTAGGGAAACACTTACGACAGCTATTGCTGGAAAAATCAGAGGATAAACCTGTGGGTGAGGTGACGGAATTATTATTATACGCTGCTGATCGGGCGCAACACATCGAGCAGGAAATTAAGCCAAATTTAGCAGCAGGAAAATATATTTTATGCGATCGCTATACTGACTCTACTATTGCCTACCAAGGTTATGGTAGGGGTTTAAGTATGAGTTTAATTAATCAATTAAATTATA
Organism: Sphaerospermopsis torques-reginae ITEP-024; assembly: GCF_019598945.1. Lineage (NCBI taxonomy): Bacteria > Bacillati > Cyanobacteriota > Cyanophyceae > Nostocales > Aphanizomenonaceae > Sphaerospermopsis > Sphaerospermopsis torques-reginae. The sequence goes on from NZ_CP080598.1 coordinate 3,257,922, forward strand.
TTGCTACAGGTGGTTTACAAAGTGATTTGACTATTTGGTTAGATGTGGATGTAGAATTAGGACTTTCTCGTAAACGTGGTCAAAGTAAATTAGATAGAATTGAACAGGAAACTATTGATTTTCATCGTCGTGTACAGCAAGGATATACTGAATTAGCTGCAAATTATCCTTCTCGAATTTTTCAAGTTGATGGTAGTTTAAGTCAGGAAGTTGTCAATAAAAATGTTCAAGAAGTTTTAATTTCTAGAATAATTGAACGCAGATAAACGCAGATAAACGCAGATGAAGAGGGATGAATTTATGATTTTCACAAATATTCTGACTTCTGACTCCTGACTCCTTATAAATTATGTTTGAAGAACTAGTTGGACAACAACAAGCAATAGATTTATTAACATCTTCTGTTAAACAAAACAGAGTCGCACCTGCTTATTTATTTGTTGGTGCTGATGGTGTGGGTAGAAGTTTAGCCGCTAAATGTTTTATTGAATTATTATTTTCTAGTTCTGTAAAACCTGAACAATTATCTATTTTAAAAAATCGCATTCGTCAAGGAAACCACCCTGCTTTATTTTGGGTAGAACCAACTTATCAATATCAAGGACAAAGGTTAACCGCAGCAGAAGCAGCAGAAAAGGGTGTAAAACGTAAAGCACCCCCGGTTATTAGGTTAGAACAAATTAGAGAAATTACCCAATTTTTATCCCGTCCACCTTTGGAAGCGCCCAGAAATGTGGTAGTTTTAGAACAAGCAGAAACAATGGCTGAATCTGCTGCTAATGCTTTACTGAAAACTTTGGAAGAACCAGGACAAGCGACTTTAATTTTAATCGCTCCTTCTCCTGATGCAATTTTACCAACTTTGGTTTCTCGCTGTCAAAAAATCCCTTTTTATAGATTAGATTATACTGCGTTAACTCAGGTTTTAACAACTAAAGGAAATGCAGAAATTTTACAACATCCAGAAATTTTAAGTATAGCTGCTGGTAGTCCAGGAAATGCAATTTTAGCTTATCAGCAATTACAAAGTATTAATACTGAATTACTCCAAGATGTGAAAAAAAAACCTACATCTTATCGCCATGCTTTAGAAATAGCGAAGAAAATTGATAAAGAATTAGACACAGAAGCACAATTATGGTTAATTGATTATCTACAACAATTTTACTGGCAACAAATACATAAACCTGGTATTATTGAACAATTAGAAAAAACTCGCAAGAATTTATTATCTTATGCTCAACCCCGGTTAGTTTGGGAATGTACATTTTTATCAATATTGCAAATTCGGTAATTGGTAATTGGTAATATCTAATTTAGAATAATTCTTAATTATATCCCATTAACAACACTTCTGTTTTTGTACATACCATAAATTACATAAATTTCTGTCATTTATCAAACAAAGTAATAATTATTAAATGTACACTACTAGACATCAAAATCTTTTCTTTGTATTTCATAATATCTACAGAAAGCAAGGATATTCAGATTATCATATTCCCCTTCTTGCTCTCTACCTTTGCTCTCTACTCATTCTAAAAGTTTAACTTTTAGTTTTTTTTGACAATTAATAAAAATTTACGTAACCTAAACCAATAGGTCTAGAGTATCGAACTTGTAGGGGCGAAGCATTCGGGTGATAACCTATCGCTGAAACCAGTTCATATTCCGTCCGAATGCTTCGCCCTTACGATTAATGAATCGGTGTTCTAGTAAATCAAAGCCTGAACAGCAACTTAACAGCAATTGAATTTAGCTACATCAAAAATTGTTGTTACAGACTGTTTTTATGAGTATATGAATTGACTTCAAATCCTTTGCTAAAAATTGCTGACAAATTAGCTGTTAATCAATACAAAAATGACACCATATTAACAGAATAATATCACAGAAATATTCTAAAAAATATAGGTAGTCGTGATTAATAGTAGTAACTTTGATGAATTATTGAAGTTGGTCTAAGGAGTATTCTATAAATCTAGGAGAAGTTGATGATTGAGTATTTAACGTCGTTGAACGACCACAATTTACCATATCCAGATCCACTGCATCCCATCGTGGTTCACTTTGTAATTGCCATGATCTTATTTGCAGTTTTCTGTGATTTAATTGGCTTTTTAACTGGCAAAACTCGTTTTTATGAAGTGGGTTGGTGGAATTTATTTGTAGCTACCGTATCCATATTCATAGCCATTATTTTTGGACAGTACGAAGCTGGTTTAGCCAAACCTTACAACATCGTCAAATCAGTATTAAATTACCATACCTTAATCGGTTGGTCACTATCAGGAATTTTAGCAGCCATCACAGCTTGGCGTTATGTACTTCGCAGTCGTGATCCCCAAAGATTGCCAATTCATTATTTAGCAGTTTGTTTACTTTTAACCATACTTGTTGGTTTTCAAGTATATCTTGGTGATGAATTAGTGTGGGTTTATGGAATACATACAGTACCCGTTGTGGAAGCCGTAAAGGATGGAATATTACCATGAATTCAGAATTAATTGATCAAGTCAGCGCCCAGATGGGGGCAAACGGACTACCTTACGCAATTCCTATTCATCCTAACCTAGTTCACCTCACATTAGGATTGTTCATTATTGGGGTAATTTTTGATTTAGTTGCTGTACTTTTCCCCATAGAACAATGGTTATTTAAATCATTGGGTTTAGCTGTAGAACGCGCCCAATTATTTGAAGTTGGTTGGTACAACATGGTAGCTGCTTCTGTGATTACATTTTTCACCGTTGCTGCGGGTTTTTATGAAATGTTGTTAGCAACTCCACCAGTACATTTAAAAAGTTCCTGGGGTTTGCAAGCAATGTCCACCATGATGTGGCATGGTGTGGGCGGTGTTTTTCTCTTAGCTTTAATGGTAGGAATGACATTTTGGCGGGGATGGCAACGTTACATTACCTGTAAAGATTCCGATATGCAAGTGCGTTGGAGTTATATTTTTGCCGGAGTTTTCATCATGGCCTTAATGTATCTTCACGGCACATTAGGCGCACAATTAGCAGCCGAATTTGGTGTACATAACACTGCGGATAACTTGTTGAGAATGGGACAAGATATCAATGAGGTACTAGGTAATTAATTCGTAATTCGTAATAGTGCCTCCGGCACGCTACGCGAACGTAATTCGTAATTTAAAAATTTCAATTACCAATTACCAATTACCAATTACCAATCACCAATTACCAATTACCAATTACCAATGACTAACTATGAACACTCGGTTGACTTTAAATCTTTTCCTAGTGATGGCGGGGGGTTTTGTCATCACAGTTGCCAGTATTTTCATCGGTAAACAAGCCTATTCTTGGCTTCCCCCTCAAGCTGCGGCTGAATCACATTTGATTGATGATTTGTTCAGCTTTTTGGTGACAATTGGGGCTTTTATTTTCTTAGGTGTCACCGCTGCTATTTTGTATTCTGTTCTTTTTCATCGTGCCAAAAGTTATGACTTTAGTGATGGTCCACATATTGAAGGAAACATCACTTTAGAAGTTGTCTGGACTGCTATTCCCATAATGTTGGTATTGTGGATAGCAAGTTACAGTTATGAAGTGTATGAAAACATGGGGATTCAAGGACCTTCCCAATTATTACATTTACATAACCCCTTACCTGTGCAAATTGCCCATGCAGAAGTGCAAGAAACACCAGGAGAAACTGTTAGCGAACCCTTAGAAAAAATTGACGTAATTGCTAAACAATGGGCGTGGGTATTCAGTTATCCTGAACAGGGAATTACAAGTACAGAATTGCATTTACCGAGCGATCGCCGTGTCCGTTTAGCCCTACAATCAGAAGACGTACTCCACGGTTTTTATATTCCCGCATTTCGCGTTAAACAAGACATCGTTCCTGGTAAAACCATAGACTTTGAATTTACCCCCATTCGCCCCGGTAAATATAGCCTCACCGACTCTCAATATAGCGGTACATACTTTGCCACCATGCAAGCAAACGTAGTAGTAGAAACCCCAGAAGAATATCACGTCTGGTTGAAAAAAGCCGCTAGTCATAATCCCACAGTTGCACCAAACCAAGCCGCTACAGAATACGCCCAAAATCACAACGAAAAAATACAAACTGGTTGGGAAACCGTCAAACCTGCTGGACCGCCAGTAGTTAATTTTGCAGGTTAGAAGTGAGGAATTAAGGAATGAACCACGAAGGGACGAAGAACACGAAGAAAAGAGTTTTCAGAGAGATTTTTCGTTAGTTTTGATGGTTAATTAATTCTTTCTTTCTTCCTTTGTGCCTTTGCGTCTTTGCGTGAGCTATTCATTTTCTCTGCATGAGGATTTACAGGATTTTTATTCAATCCCAAATCCAAAATCTAAAATCTAAAATCTAAAATCCCATGACAAACATATCACTTAATCTTGGTGGTGAATCACATCATCATTCAACACCAACTCACTGGAAAACATATTTCACCTTCAGCACAGACCACAAAGTAATCGGTATTCAATACCTCGTTACTTCCTTTATTTTCTTCCTAGTTGGTGGCATTTTTGCGATGATTTTACGGGGCGAACTTGTCACCCCTGAATCTGATTTAATTGACCGCACAGTTTATAATGGAATGTTCACAATGCACGGAACAGTAATGCTGTTCCTGTGGACATTTCCCTCCCTTGTTGGTTTAGCAAACTATCTCGTACCTATCATGATCGGGGCGCGAGATATGGCATTTCCTCGCCTCAATGCTGCCGCTTTTTGGATGGTCCCAGTAGTGGGAATTTTACTCATGTCCAGCTTTTTTGTCCCCGGTGGACCTGCCCAAGCTGGTTGGTGGGCTTATCCTCCAGTGAGTTTACAAAACCCCACAGGACATTTAATAAATGGACAAGTTTTGTGGTTATTAGCGGTAGCTGTTTCCGGTGTTTCTTCTATTATGGGTGCGGTGAATTTTGTCACCACCATTGTGAAAATGCGTGCGCCAGGAATGGGCTTTTTTAAAATGCCCTTGTTTGTCTGGGCAGTATTTAGCGCCCAAATTATTCAATTATTTGGACTACCTGCTTTAACTGCTGGTGCGGTAATGTTGCTGTTTGACTTAACAGTTGGAACTGCATTTTTTGACCCCAGCAAAGGCGGAAACCCGGTAATGTTTCAACATTATTTCTGGTTTTATTCCCACCCTGCGGTTTATGTAATTATTCTCCCAGTCTTCGGAATTTTCTCAGAAATTTTCCCTGTTTATTCCCGCAAACCATTATTTGGTTATAAAGTAGTTGCCATTTCTTCGATGTTAATTGCTGTGGTGAGTGCCATTGTTTGGGTACACCATATGTATGTGAGTGGAACACCTGGTTGGATGCGGTTACTATTCATGGTTACGACCATGTTTGTATCTGTTCCCACAGGAATTAAAGTATTTGCTTGGGTGGCGACAATTTGGGGTGGAAAAATAAAATTAAATACACCAATGTTATTTGCATTAGGTGGTTTAATCATGTTCGTTTTTGCTGGAATTACAGGAATTATGCTTTCCTCTGTACCAGTAGATGTTCATGTTAATAACACCTATTTTGTCGTTGGACATTTCCATTATGTATTGTACGGAACAGTCACAATGGGAATGTATGCAGCCATCTATCATTGGTTTCCCAAAATGACAGGTAGGATGTTTAACGAAGGTTGGGGAAAAATACATTTTTGGTTAGCATTTATCGGTACAAACTTAAACTTTTTACCCATGCACCCATTAGGTTTGCAAGGGATGTTACGCCGAGTTGCTTCCTACGCACCAGAATATACATTTTGGAATGTTCTCGCTAGTTTAGGTGCGTTCCTATTAGGAATGTCTACCTTACCCTTCATTTTCAACATCTTGGTTTCGTGGTTACAAGGTGAAAAAGCACCTGCTAACCCTTGGCGAGCAATTGGTTTAGAATGGCTAATTTCTTCACCTCCATCTGTAGAGAACTTTGAAGAAATTCCCATCATTATTAGTGAACCTTACGGTTACGGAAAATCAGAACCATTAACAGCTAACCTAGAACCCAAAACCATAAAAACAGCCGAATAAAAACAATACAGTTCAGTTAAGTATTAAACAATTTTTTCTCTTACATCTGCGTTCTCTGCGCCTCTGCGTGAGATAAAAAAATCAAACTTAACTGAACAGTATTGCCAAAACAAAAGGAGAACATTACCAATGGATAGCTCAATCAAAACGCCACAAATACATCATGCAGCCCATGAACATGGACACGACGAAGAAGGCAGTAAAATGTTTGGTTTTATTGTCTTTCTGCTATCAGAAAGCGTCATCTTTTTAAGCTTCTTTGCTGGTTATATCATCTACAAAACAACAAACCCTAATTGGCTTCCTGCTGGTGTTGAAGGATTAGAAGTAGTCGCCCCAACAATTAATACAATCATTCTGGTTTCTAGCAGCTTTGTGATTTACTTTGCTGAAAGATGTTTACAACGTGGTAACTTACCAGGATTTAGATTATATTTGTTAGCTACAATGGTAATGGGTAGCTACTTTTTATATGGTCAATATGTGGAATGGAGTCAATTAGAATTTGGCTTTACTTCCGGTACTTTTGGCGGGATGTTTTACCTATTAACTGGGTTTCACGGGTTGCACGTTTTCACCGGGATTTTGTTGCAATCTATTATTTTGATTCGTTCTTTTATTCCCGGTAACTACGATAACGGACACTTTGGTGTTAATTCAACTTCGTTGTTTTGGCACTTTGTTGATGTTATCTGGATTATTTTGTTTTTGCTTATTTACGTTTGGCAGTAGGGATTTTAAGACGCAGAAAGCAATAAATTTTGTAGGGGTTTAGCAATGCCAAACTCCTACCATATATTTGTATCATGATTCCGAAATCATCTATTTGGGAAAATAGCGATAAATATCTTTCCGATGTAAAACTCTTTCAAAAATTAATATTTCGCCATCAAAAATAATACCCAGGCGATAATCACCTATACGAATCCGATAAGCATTATCATATCCCTGAAGCTTTTTGAGATTTGTGATTTCTTCAAAACTCGATAGTTCAATTATTTCTTCAAAAGCAAACTTCTTAATAGACTCATAGTAAGGTGTACTTTTGATTGCTTTCAAATCTTTAATAAAACTGGGTAGATACTGGATATTCACTCTTTTTCTAATTCCGCTAAAGCTTCATCTAAATTTAATGGTGTCTCATTTTCTACTTCTTTCATAGCTAGAATAAGTCCTTCATCTTCCAGTGCTTCTAGCAACAGTAGATATGCTTGAAAATCCATGACTACTTTTTTGATATTACCTTGAATATCAGTAATCAATTCTTGGGCAAATGGATATTTATCAGCTTGCATTTTAGTGATATAGGATTACTATCTACATTTAATTTAGCATATTTATATCAGGCTATGCTTAATGTACTCTTACTTTTGTTCTTAAAGAGTATCAGTATAACCTTTTTAAAGGACTAAGTTTCAATATCTTTTCGTGAGCAATTTTATTTTCTCCCCTGCTTCCTGCCTTCAACAGATCAAGGCATAATTTTCTACGCTTGAGCAAATAACTGACTCAACTAGCGTTATTGTTGTTCTTACAAAAGCGGATCATCTTTTAAAACCTCCGCAGTTAAATATTTTAAATATTGATATTGGAAGCTTATAAAATTAACTAATCCGATAATAACCGCAGCTACCAGTTCTTCATCAACAGGTTGTTGTCTGAGTGCAACAATTTCTTGGGGACTGTCTGGGATAGGATAGTTCATGGCATAAATTTAGATAAGTTTTACATAAGTTCCAAAATGAATAATAAATTTAACAAACTATTAAAATTTCTTCATTAAATCTTCAAACAATTGATAGGGCGAAGTTTAACGTACTTAATGTACTTATTGCCTGAGTCAAATCTTTGTGAGTGAGTAGATAGACAGGAGATATCAGCAGAACATGAAAGAAATTCTTTACTTGGAAGTTCCTACTACCGATAGTGGTGCTGTCCGTAACTGGTTACAAACCGACTTTGTGCCGGGAGATGGAGAAAAATTACTGACCCCAGATGGTCTGCGTCTGCGAAACCCGGTTGCATCTGTCAAAGGACCTTTAGCAACCGAACTTTCTATATTTGTGTGGTCTGTACAGCGCACCACTTACCTCAAAGTGTTTCGTTGGGGAGACAAACCCTTCACTAACGAAGGTTCAATATTGCAACGTCTGACTACAGGTATTAGAAGCAGTTTTCCCCATCAATACCCCGAACCACCAAAGATTGACCCTCAAAAGTCGATTTTCGCAGAGCTAGAACCCTATTATCCCCTAACTGTCAAGTATTTCCAGAAAATGCCTCATGGGGAATATGATCTTAAACGTGCTTACTGGTGGGAGCAACGTTGGCGAGAAGGTGTCAAAAATCCTCAGCAACCCCGTCAGGTGGTGTTTTATGCAGAAAATCAGCAACAAACAGCAGAAAACACTTATGACCTCATTTATATTGGTGGCGCTTTGGGTGTGATTCATGCCGCAGTCATGGCAAAATTAGGCTATAAAGTTCTATTGGTGGAAAGATTACCCTTTGGACGCATGAACCGAGAATGGAATATTTCTCGTGATGAAATTCAAACTTTGGTCAATCTCGGTTTGTTAACAAATGCAGAATTAGAAACCATTATTGCCAGGGAGTATAAAGACGGATTTAATAAATTTTTTGACGCTAATAACCCGCATCACTTAAAATCACCTGTTTTATACACGCCAACTGTTTTAAATATCGCTTTAGATTCAGATAAATTATTGCAATTATGCGGCGAAAAACTTAAAGCCGCTGGTGGTGATATTTGGGATCAAACAGAATTTATCCGGGCAGATATTCAAAAATTACAAGTTACCGTTACTGTCAAGAGTGTAAATACTGGAATTGATCAGCAAGTCAATGGTAGATTATTAGTAGATGCAATGGGTACAGCTTCCCCTATTGCTTGGCAATTAAACGGGGGTAGAGCCTTTGATAGTGTATGTCCCACCGTGGGAGCAGTGATTGAAAAAGGTTTTGCCCCTGGTGTCTGGGATTCTCAGTATGGTGATGTTCTTTACAGTCACGGAGATATTTCTAGAGGCAGACAATTAATTTGGGAATTATTTCCTGCTGCGGGGGAAGAACTGACAATTTATTTATTTCATTATCATGAAGTGAATAGAAAAAATCCTGGTTCGTTGTTAGAGATGTATGAGGACTTTTTCACGATTTTGCCAGAATATCGCCGTTGTGACATGGATCAGCTAGTGTGGAAAAAACCGACATTTGGCTATATTCCAGGGCATTTTAGTGTTAGTGATAGCGATCGCACCATAGCCTTTGATAGATTAATTGCCATTGGTGATGCTGCTTCCCTGCAATCTCCCCTAGTATTTACTGGTTTTGGTTCTCTCGTTCGTAACCTAGAACGTTTAACCACTCTCTTAAACACTGCCCTCAAACACGACTTATTAAGTTTCCGTCACCTCAATAAAATTCGTGCTTACCAAAGTAACGTTTCCGTCACGTGGCTATTTTCCAAAGGAATGATGGTTCCCACAGGGAAATTTATTCCACCTCAACGGGTTAATGCCATGCTCAATACCTTTTTTGGCTTGTTAGCAGACGAACCCCCAGAAGTAGCAGATAATTTCATTAAAGATCGCTGCGACTGGTTTACATTTAACCGTTTAGCTTTAAAAGCCGCTACCAAAAATCCCGCCTTATTAATATGGATTTGGGAACTAGCAGGGTTTAGAGACTTAGTTCGGTGGTTAAGTAATTACCTCAACTTTGGTGTTTATTCATTCACCAGTGCTTTACTAAGTACATGGTTTCCCAAATTCCTGAAGTGGAGTCAAGGCTGGCTAGAAAACCGCTTTCCAGGATTGTGGTTAAACTTATTAGTGACCAACTACGCCATTTCTACAGGTAAACCACGACTACGGGATCAAGTAGTTACCGTTAAGTCAAAAGCAGTAACCCAAACAAGTCATTAATTAAGTAGTCATTAGTCCTTGGATTCTTGACCTTTCGACTTGGGGCGGAAATTTGGTAGTTCCACCGATGCTAAAGATTTCCGTCCCTTGGGTGGACGTTGGGGATAAATCAAAGGTGAAGGAGATTTTTGATCAAGGTGATATTCACCTAATGGTTCTGGGGTGAAATGAGCTTTTGGCAATTCTGACCAATAATCATTATTTTCGGCAATATTTGCCATATTTTGCTCTTTTTCTGAATAGGAGGCATTTATTGTTGATTCATTGCTGGATGAAAGTGTAAACGCTGGGAAATGACTTTCCGTTACTAACGGTTGTTCTATGATTGTTTCCAGTGGCTCATTTTTCTCCAGATTTGATGCTAAGGTTTCCCAGATTAGCCCATCATCTGGATGACTTTCTGTATCATTAACGGTTGGTGAAGTTGAGGGTGCAGACTGAGAAGCAAAAAACATTTCGATCAGACTTTCCAACTGGCGATCTAAATTTGATCCTCCAGCAGAAGAAACATCTGCAACTTCAGCAGTAGATTCACTATCCTCTAATTGGGGACTTCGCTGTATTGGGATTTCTATATCATCCACAGCTGAAGGTTTTTCAGCAGGTTCAGAAATGGACGTAGAGTAATTTTGTTGATCTTGTTGATCAGCGCATGGAGTTGAAGGTTCTAGCCAGGAATTATCTAAATGTTGACGTAGAGTGCTACAAGTATCATGGGTAGCATCGGTTTCCGCAGACCAAGGTTTAATAGGTTGTGCATTGGGAAACAAAGACCTGGCTTTTCTAGAAAATCTGCTATGTCCACCAGTGAGATCATGGGGATGATAGGCAGTATCCTCTAGGGTGTCATAGTTGGTGTCATAGTGGGTGTCATAGTTGGGGACAGGGGTATCCAGACATTTTTCCAGTGCTGCTTTAAATTGCAAAGTCTGACGTTGTTGGCGTATTAGCCTAGTACGTAATTCCCGACAAGTATTTTCTGAGTGTAATAGCTGTTGAGATTGTTCACTGTAGTTAGTTTGCAGCAGTGTACATTCCCTTTCCAGTTGGGCTATTCTTTGCTGACTCAGTTGTAACTGTGCCTTATGGGTTTCAATGAACAGTTCCTGACTTTGAACAGTTTGGACAGCCGTTTCTAATTGCTGGAAAAGAGACTGAATTTGCGCTTGAGCCGTTGCTAGTTCCTGAGTTTGTTGATTCAACATTGAGTCAGTGACACTAGAGCGTTTTTTTTGCCACTGCAAAATCTTTTCTGCTTCAGCTAATTCTTGTTTTAGCTGCTTTACTTGAGCATACAAATCACAGTTAGCTGTTTGTAACTCTTCATTCAGTGTCAGCAACTTCTGAAACTCTGAATCTACCAGGGCTTGTTTTTCACTGTCAGGCTCTGCAATCCAATCTTTTTGGGTATTATGATCTTGTAAATTGTCTGTACCTGTAGATTCAGACTGCTGTATATTTAGCCCGTCGTCAACATCATCTGCTGGGTTCAGGAGTGGTAAATTAGTCACGGCTGAATTTTCATCATGCAGAACTGAGTAAAAGGGACAACTCGCCTGCTCTGATTTCGGCGAATTTGCAAAATTTCGGGGTTCAATCACAGTGCCATTGTTTGAGGTGTCACCTATATTCATCACTCTTGACCCACCTGCTAAAAAAATTGAGCAATGCTGTCAGCATTGCTGATCAAATCTGTTTGATTCTGAGGTAATCAGGATTGCCTCTAGAAGCCAAGTTTAACTGCTATATAAATCCTAGACAAGTCTAGATTGCTATGGTGTACTATTTTTGCTTCCCAGGGGTAGAGGGTATGAACCTACTTGACGTTTATTAAAAGTTATATAAAGTTACTAAAAAATATTATCCAGCAATCGCTATCCACTCAGCTACTGCAATTTGGTAGAGATTATCTGAGTTTCAAGTATTATATTTGACAATTTTGATTAAGCACTGGGGACTGGGGACCCTTGACTGGGAACTGGGGACTGGTGACTGGTGACTGGGGAAGAAAATTTTATTTTTTCAAATTACCAATTACCAATTACCAATTACCAATTACCAATTACCAATTTACGGTAGCCAGAGGGGATGAAAACCAACTAAGGGCAGTTGTTCTGGCTTAATTTCGGGGTTTCCTTGGTCAGTGATAGGTAAAAGAGGCATTAACCACAGACTGCTCGTAGCGATCGGCTCTCCATCGTCTGTTTTTGGAGTGTTGGCTGGTAATGATGCTGTAGTGTTTCCTACTGGAATTATCTGGTCAAACAAAATAGCCAACCCATCGGGTGCTAAACTCATTTGCACATTGCGTTGAGCGGGGGGTAACATCAACAGTGGTTTTTGTTCTTGGGTTTTGAGGTTAATCGCCACTAAATAAGGTTGTTCTATGTATTGTTCCTGTGATACTAGCTGTGTTAACAAACAGTAAAGGGTGGGTGAGGCAGGATCAAAATTGCAACCGAGAATTGAACCTGTGGTTTTTAATAGTTGTTTCTGCACACCTTGGTTAGTGACTAAGAATAAATCCCGCGTGTAATCAGTATTAAATTTGACCATTGCTGCTTGGGAACCATCTTTAGAGAAAGCTTGAACCAAGCCAAATTGCGGTAGAAAATCTAGGGGTTTAGTTGTATCTCCTTCCAGGGATAAAATTGCTGTTCCTTGTCCTTGGGCAACTGCTACGGCTTTGCTATCTGGTGTAATCAGGAAGTCTCCTCCGGGTTGGCTTTCTAAGCGTTGTGGGGTGGGTTTTTCTCCTGAACTGTCCCTGGATGTTGACAACTGCCACAGTCCAAAGTCTCCGGGATTATCTCTTTTTCCCCTTTGGACTACTATTGTTTGTCCATCAGGAGAGAGGTCAAATTTGAGGTTTTGATACTCTTTGTTATCTAAAAGTAGGTCAAGTTTACCTGGTGCTTCAGGTTGTTCATTAGGATCACTAGTAATACCTGTGGTGACTGTATAAATTTGGGCTGAGAGCAAGTCTGGATTTTTGGAGGAGCGAGCCGAGAAAAGTATTTTATCTCCGTTGGGAAATGGCTCAAAGTCCATAACAATTAGGTCTTTGGGGGTGAGTACCTTTTTTTGTTCTTGGGTGAGGTTATACAGTACCAATTTTCCCTGTTCTTCTTGATTAGCTCCTATGTAAATTAAGGCTCGATTCCGAGTAGAAAAGCTACCTGTAAAGGCTTGCATGAGCCTATTTTTGCCTTGTGTTTGGGAAAATTTATCTCTAGCTCCTTCTAGGGAAACTTTATAGTTAGTCCCGTAAGGTGCTGGAGTGACGAGTGTGTAAACCATTCGTCGTCCGGCCCAACTGATTTTACCTGCCAGTGGGGGATCGATTTTTAAATTATCCTCGACGCTTTTGGTGTCCATTGGACGACTAAAGGTGAGGGTGAAAGCTGTGTCTTCAGCGCCGATTTTTTGATTCTGCCAAGTAAAATTGCGAACGACTGGTCTAACTGCATCACCTTGCCAGATCACAAATCCAATCAGCAGACTTAATAACAGCATGAAGGCGATCGCTACTCGATCTAGTGCTTGGATAGATTTATAGGTTTTAGTCATTAGTCATTAGTCATTAGTTATTGGGCATTGGGCATTGGGCATTGGGTTATTAATCTCCCCCTGCTTCCCCTGCTTCCCCTGCTTCCCCTGCTTTCCTTGTTCGCCCTGCTCCCTGCTCCCTGCTCCCCTGCTTCTTTACTGTCACCTGTCACCTGTCACCTGTCACCTATTCCCTAATAACTATATGGATTTTTGGGTTGAGGTATTTCTTTGAGGGAAGTAGCTTTAATGGTTAATCGGCGTTTATTGGCTATGTTTTCTGTGATCATCTGTCCTTCAATTTCTAGCCAAGTATCTGGTGGGTATTTATCGCGGTTTTCTGGAAGTTGAACTGGTAATCCTGCGGGATAGGCATCGGCTGCACAACAAGTAATCACAAATCTGGCTAATATCAAATGATTTTGATCTAATTCTGGGGGATGAATCACAAATCCCTGGACTTTGACTTTTTGCCCTGTATAAGCGTCGGGTTCTGGATAAACGTTAAGTGTGCGTACCCAGTCTATCAGGGTTCGCTCTTCTGGACGGATGGAGGCACGAAAGGCTTGGGGTTGGGCGCGTGTTGCTCCCAATAGTTCAGTTATACCGCGCTCTAGTGCTGTTTGAGAGCTAAATACTTGGGGGGTAATGATAAATCCTAAAACTGCTGTGGTTAAGAGCAACCCACTACTCCAACCAGGGGGAAATAGATTTATATGCTGCTGATTATTGGGTACTTCATACCTTCGGCGTTGTTTCCAAAGTTGTAAACCCTTAAAAAAACCAATGATTAGTAAACCAATAGCACCCAAAATGACTAACCAAAAAAAATCTGGGTGAATCAATAAATTCAGTTCGCCTGTGAACCAGTATTTCAGCATTAAAATTCCCCAAGCTGTAATCGCTAACACATCTAGCCAAGGGAGTAACTGATTTTGGATTTTGGATTTTGGATTTTGGATTGTAGTCATTCTTTATTGAGTCATTATGTTAGTTGTAATTTGTCATAGATAACGGAGAATTTACAAAAATTACATGACTGGCTTACATGACGTGCAAATTCAAAATTAAGGTAAATAAAAGTGTTAATTGTCCGGATAAAGCAAATAGATAAAATAGAGCTTTAGGTTTGAAAATTGATAACATCAATCCAACACCTTTGATATCAATCATTGGTCCAAATACTAGAAAAGCTAACAAAGAACCAGTGGTAAAGGTTGAGGCGAAAGATAGGGCGAAGAAAGAATCGACAGTGGAACAAATTGATACTACTGCTGCTAGTACCAACATGGCAAGAATTGAGGTAATTGGACCTGCACCTAAACTGAGGATGAGTTCACGGGGGGCTAATACTTGAATTGCGGCTGCTATTGCACTTCCTACTACCATCACTCCGCCTAATTCCCGTAATTCTTGCACTATATTATCCAATACTAGACGGAGTTTGTCTGCAAAAAGTTTATTTGGGGTAGAAGTTGTGATATTTGCCTGGTTTAAATTTCCACCCAGCTTTGTGGATATACCTGCTTTACCACCGAGAATATAAGTTCCTGATTGTAACAGGGGACTAATAGATGGTTCTTCTTGTAACTGATAACGTTTTCCTTTGCGTTTAGGTTCGGCTTGAGTGGGGGGATTAAATTTTAGATAACGTGCGATCGCCGGTTGCAAGAAAGGACTTAAATCTTTTTGGAAGCTGAAAACAAAACCGATAATTGTAGCGATCGCTAAGGACAATACGACTCTTAACACTACTATTTCTGGTTGATCTCTAAATGCTGTCCAAGTTGCCCAAATCACAATTGGGTTAATTGTTGGTGCTGCTAGTAAAAAGCCAATGGCTACTGGTGTGGGTACTCCTTGCATTAATAATCGTCTTGCCACTGGCACGTTACCGCACTCACACACTGGAAACAAAAAGCCTATCATACTGCCAAATAAAGCCCCCAGCAGGGGATTTGTGGGCATTATATTCACCAATTTGCGCTCATCAATAAAAAATAACAGCAAACTGGAGAATAACACCCCTAGCAGCAAAAAAGGCATGGCCTCGACTAGCAGACTCAGAAATAGGGTGAAACCATTGTTCAGTTGATTGATCATCATGTCGCAGTCAACAGCGGTTGGGAATTTTGGAGTTATGCCTAGTCATTTTATCTAAATCAGGAAGAAACGGGGATCAATCGGGGATCAAATACCAAGTTGTCAGCATTTAGCCGTCTGTCTTCAGCCCCATTAGCTAGGGGTTGCTGAGAAAGTCTTTCCGTTAAGGCAGGGAATAGGGAACAGGGAACAGGGAACAGGGAACAGGGAACAGGAAAGAAGGCTTTTAGTATGTACGGAGTTCTGTATGGCTACGCCACGCAAGCTATCAAAAATCAAATAGGAGTCCTATGGCTGAATACTTACATTAAATTTTTACCACGTTGGTAAATTTCCTTTGCATAATCTGTCCAAACTCCTTGTCCCCAATATCTGAAACAGCTTGTTTGCAATAATAGATTATGTAATAAAACTTGGCGGTAGTGGGTTTCTCTAGTTACAGGTTCACTCGATTGATTGGATAAGAGTTTATCAAATTTTTCATGAAATGAATTACTTAATTCATACATCGGAGATAAAACATTTTCGTATCCCTGTACCCAACTAATATGATTTGTCCATGATGCACCGTCAACATGGAAATTAGAGTTAGTTTTCTTAATTTCTTGAATGGCATTTTCTACAGCATCTGGTTGATAATTATCTGTAGCTATTCGCTGCCAAATTTGATGTTGTCCGATGGGTTGACATTGGGGAAAATCTTCTGGTTGACAACCAGCAACTTCTAGTAATTCTAAATATTCTGTACCACAAACACCGACAACGCCACTTTTACCTCCCCCATTTTCTAACATATCCCACCAAGCTTGTTTAAAACCGCCAGGAAATTCATTCATCATCACGCCACCGTTTTCACCATCACCTATTTGGCTGACAATTGGCGGTACTAAAACATTACCTAATTGTTGTTTATTTAAAGTTTTCGCTTCATAGTATGGCTGCATTTGGGCAACTAATTTAGTATCTGAACCTTGGGTTTTAATTAATGCGGTAATACTAACTTTTTCTCCTTGGGAATTTCGAGCAATTAAACGATGTGGTAAATGTTTATAAATTAGAGGTTCACCGTTAATTGTTTCTACGGTATGTTCTTGCACCAATAACCAACGATAACCACATTCTTTGAGGGCTTTGATAAATGCAAATAGGGTATCTGGATGGTTGGGAAGGTGCATTTCTGGGGGTGAAAATCCTTTAATTCTTGCTAGTGCTTCCCATCCAAAAATTGCTGCAAAATGATGTTGCCAAGCAATAATGTGTAGTTTAATATCAGCTATGGGTGTGGAAGGAATGACTGCATGACTCCACATTGTTCCCAACCATTCTACATAAGGTTGATAGGTGGAATCACAGGTTATGCGTTTGAGATTTTCTAAAATATCATTTCTTCCCATTTGTTGCAGTCCCCATAATAGATTACCAGAATAATCCAACATGACACGGGGATTACAACCTTGATGGACTAATTCAGGAATAAATTCTCCCATGCGACTATAACAATAAGCAAATGGTCCTGCGTTGTGGTTGTCTCCTTCGTTTTGGTGTTCAAACATATATTGCAGGTTGCTGATCAGTGAACCATTATGTCCCGCTGGTATAGTGGGTTGGTGCATATGGAGAGCGATCGCAAATACTGCTTTTACATCTGCTAATTTAATATTTGTTGTTGGTAAAAATACAGGTTGATTATGGTTTACTACAGATAGAACTTCTTTTTCCCAACCTGATATATTTGGTAAATCATCAATGATTTCGGGTAAATTGGGCAGATTAGATGGTAATTTTAACATTTTCGTTTTTTCCAAAATCAGGTATAACTGTCAATTTTGCCCTGATATTTAGCAATGAATACCCCAAGTCACGCAATTCTCAATTTAGTAATTTTTAATCAACAATTACGAACTCAGGCAAGTCCGGCTATTATCATCGGTGCAATCCTTCCTGATATTCCCATATTTGTGTTCTATTTTTTGATGAAGTTTGTTTACCGTTTACCAGAACGGCAGATTTGGTCTGAGGTTTATTATCAACCTTTTTGGCAGTTTATTGTGAGTACGTCTCATTCTATTCCTCTAGCTTTGCTGGGGGTTTTAATTTCTCATTTTGGGAATTGGCAAATAATTGAGGTTGGTTTTATTAGTATGGTGTTGCACTCTTTGTTAGATTTGCCTGTTCATAATCATGATGCACATCGTCATTTTTTTCCTTTTAGTAATTATCGTTTTATTAGTCCGGTTTCTTATTGGGATGTTAAGCATTATGGGCGCATTGCTGCTTTTGTAGAAATTTTGTTGGTCTTGGGGGCAACAATTTATTTATTTCCTGGTATTGCAAATTATTTGGGTGGGGTTTTGTTGGTTGCTGTGAATGTATTTTATTGGTTTGGTTATTTTCGGTTTTACGTGAAAAGGAAAAGTAATTAAGATCCCCCTAACCCCCCTTAAAAAAGGGGGGCTTTTCTGTCTCTGAAGCTCTCTTTTCTTTGTGTGCTTTGTGTCCTTTATGGTTCGTTTTTTTTTAATAAACCGCAAAGTTCGCAAAGTTCGCAAAGTGGAAATTTTTTAAGTAATTAAAATTAAGGCGTTGTGTTTCAGAGATGTGGTATGAAGGGGGATGGAATTATTGACAATTACTTACGGGCTGAACCAAAAGCTAGACGATTTCTAGAAAACAGTGAGTTGTTAAAGTGTTGGATTTTGGTGACAAAATTCTTGATGATGTTGGTTTGAGGTTGTTTGTTTGGTGCTGCTAGTTGTAATACTATTTCTAGTAACCAAGGGGCAAGGTTTTGACACCAAACTGCTAAATGAGATTGCCATCCAACTAATATTTCTGATCTGTCTTTTTGCAGTCCGATGATCAGGGTTTGGGCTACTTGTTGGGGTGTCATTGGGGTGACACCGCGAAATAGTTTTAAGTCGCGCACCATGTCTGTGTCTGTGAGGGTGGGAAGTAAGGCCACAACGCGGATGTTATGTTCTGCTAGTTCCCTTCTCAAAGCTTGGGTAAATCCTAAAATGGCAAATTTGGTGGCGGAATAGGTGGCCATTGTTGGCGCTGCTACTTTCCCCATGAGACTGGAAACGTTAACTATTGTCCCCTCTTTTTGACTGGCCATGCGTCGCGCTATTAAGTTTGTGAGGGTGTACATTCCCAATAAGTTGACGGAAAGTTCTTCTTGCACTTGGGGAAGTTTGGTTTGCAGAAATGAGTTTTGGTATGCGATCCCGGCACAGTTGACTAACAGGTGTATGGGTCCGTGATTTTTCCAAATTTGGGCGATCGCAATATTGACGCTGACTGGTTGGGTTAAGTCTAAGGCAATAATTGTGGTTTGAGTTCCTAATTTTTCGATTTCTTGGGCAACTTCGGCTAATTTTTGGCGATCGCGTGCTACCAAGATTAACCGCTTTACTCCTTGCTGGGCTAATTCTAATGCGATCGCTCTTCCAATGCCACGAGAGGCCCCCGTAATTAGAGCAACTTTACCTTGAATATTCATCGGTTTTCACCTCCAAATTTTCCGCCTTCCCTTTCTTTTCCTATCTCTGGGTAAGACGATGAATGGTAATTCTATTCACACGAGATTTTTCTGTTACTCATCTGCAATACCCCTCTTTTGCTGACAAGGTAGAAATTTCTCGTTTTGACGATGGTTTTCTCAAAACTGAAGTTCATTGGCAGAGTATATACAGCGCATCGGTTTTACCTCTCTTTAGATCCGAGCTTTTACCAGTATGTTGCCACTACACACACTAGCAACTAAATCAAGGGATTGCAATATTTTTTAATAAGAATTTCTTAACAATTCTTCACAATGTTATATTATATATGCGGTAATTTAGTAATATAAGTTTTTATTAATACAGAGTTATCTCCGTGTTGATTCTTTGATATTTGGATGGAGTAGGATTTGGATAGTGATTAAACGCAGATACACGCAGATAAACGCGGACTATAAAAGATTATTTTTGTATAATATACTTATGACTGAATATTGCTATTTTTTAAACCTAATAAACTGCTGATTAATTTAGGTAAATCGCTACAACAAGGATTGGAATATTTATATAATTCCTCGCGTTCTATCTGCTTGGCTATTTTTTCAGCACGTTGAATAGCTGTTTCAGTTAATGATTTTAATGGTTTGGGAAAGAGAGACATTGATTTATCATATTCTGGAATATGTTTATTGAGTAAGTTTAGTAATTTATCTCGATTTATTTGTGATAAATGATCTTGAAAATGAATTAAATACCAAAGTTCAAAGCAAGGATTTGTAATGGATAAATTTATTTTTTGAGTATTAGCTCTATTAATGGCATTTTGCCAATTTTCTCTACTTCTTTCAATATGTTCATCCCCATCAAAAACAGCCCAAGCAGTATCATTTGTAGTCCATCTTTTCTCATTTTTCATCTTTTGTCTTTCTTCAATAAGTCTTTCAATGATATTACCTGGATCTGTTTTCTTTTGAGGAGGTAATACAATAATTTCTAAAGTGGGTGAACGTAAATCATTGCGAATGCTGTTAAAATAAATTGGTTCGGTTTTGCTTCCTTCACAAGCAATGAGGATTTTTTGAGTTATTTTTCTGCTCGGTTGACGACGTTCTAACTTTCTGGCCATTCCTCATCACCCTGTAATATCATTTCTTCATCTAATGGTAAAAATGGAACTGCTCCAAAGCGTCCATCTAAATAAGCTTTATCTATGGCTAAATCATTTCTGACATGGAAATCAGTTAAAGGATATAATTCTGTACTATGATCTGGGCGTTTTTGGGTAAACCATATTTGATCTCGTCTGAGTAAGTTATTTCTTTGTAATGTGTTATCATGGCTGGTGAAAATCAGTTGAGCGTTTTTTGGATTGGTTTTGGGATTTTGAAACATTTTAATAATATATTTTACAATATTTGGGTGAAGATTTGTCCCTAATTCATCTATAATTATTAAGTTACCTATTTTAATATTTAAAACTATCTGAAATGCTAAATAAAAGAGATGCTGTGTCCCTAAAGATTCTTCATCTAAATTCCAAGAAATCTCTTTACCTTCATGAGTTTTATGCACAGCATATATATTGTACTCAAAGTCTTCTTCAGATTTCTTTTTTATATCTATTCCAGAAAGTCCAGTATCAAATTTTGTGATCATGTTAACTAACTCTTCAAGTATGAGTTTAGAACCAAAATCATGTTCATCTATTAATAGATTTTGTGTAAATTTAAATTTAAGTTTATCGTTAACTAAAAAAATACTAGCCAAATTATCTTTAGACCACTTTAATATTTTGTTAATTATATTTATTTCTATTTTTATTAATGTACTCATAAATAATTCGTTTTTTTTAATACTCTGTTGTAGTTGATTATGTGGTCCAGCGAAATCATCACCAGTTTTCCAGATATATTTTTTTGTATTATCATCCCATTGACGATGAAATAAACGCCGATTTCTTTTAGTGCTATGCAATGCGTAATCCAACTTTTCTGAAATTACACAATGTTGGTTAAGTTCTAAGGAATAAGTATAAATATTATTATCAAATATAGTTCTTAGCTCAAATCTTGTGGGTTGTTTAGTACAGATACTATCTAATTTAAAAGGGTCTAGTTTGGCATATTTAAAAAATATTTGGCGGTTTGTAGTTCCCTGTATACCATCAGTCATCATCATTAGTAAATAATTCAATGCTTGAACTACATTACTCTTACCTGATGCGTTAGCGCCAAAAATTGCCAGAACAGGTAAAACTTCGATATCCCAACCTTCCACATAATACCCAGGTGCAATTTCATGATCTGATTTTATCCCTTTGCGTTTGCTGCTTTCGCTGGTTTTACGACGACTGGGTTTTTGAGCGATCGCGCTTAGGGTAACAGGTTCTTTAATGGAACGGTAGTTTTCTACGGTAAAATCTAAAAGCATAATTTAAGGTACAAGAGGCAATTTTTTGTGATTTATTCACATAAATCCTATCGTAATTTCTCAAAAATCTCCACTTTCAGCAAAACTTGTTATATTAACTTACAGCTACTGCGGACTATTACCACCAAATAATTACACTTTGTTACACACAACTAACTATTACACAAGTATTAGCTTCAAAATAGAAATATACAAAACACGACAAAAACAGGTATCAAAATATGGTACGTTTTAAACTCTGGCAATGGATCATCTTAGTTTCACCCATAGCACTTATTATTACCTTCCTCCTCATATCCGCAGGAATGCAAATTCACGCTTGGGGAATAAATTGGATTTGGGGTATATTTACCCTTATATTTGTAGGCTGGAGATGGTTGTTAGTAAAATGGACAAAACCTGCTGTTAATCAAATTGAAAATGTCTTTAACGAAGTCAGAAAAGAATTGGAATCTAGCAGCAATAATAATATAGATATATCCACAGGAAAAGACAAAACCCAACAAATAGAAATTGCATTACAAAAAGTTATCAATGATGCTCAAAATGATCGTCCAATTTGGGAAGATTGGCAAACATTTTGGCAGCGATGTCAAGATTTAGTAATTGCGATCGCCCAAATTTATAACCCAGAAATTAAATATCCCCTGCTTAACATTTACATCCCTCAAGTCTATGGACTTATTCGCGGTACTGTGGATGACATGGATAAATGGATGCAGAAATTATCCCCTGTTCTTAATCAAGTTACCGTCGGACAAACTTATCAAGCTTATGAAGTTTACCGCAAATTAGAACCATCTGCACGCAAATTTTTAAAAGCTTGGAATTTCGCCCAATGGTTTTTAAATCCTGTCGCTGCGGTAGCTAAAAAAGCAAGTGAAGGTATTGGTAATCGCGCTTCTCAAGAATTATTAATTAACTTGAATCAAGTAATCAGAGAAACCGCTTTGAGAAACTTATGTCAACAAGCAATATCCCTTTATGCAGAGACAAAAATTGAATTACCCACACCCAAATTACCAGAAACAAAAACCCAAACTCTACGGGATCTAATCACCCAAGCAGAACCACCAGAAAAGGTAGAACAAAAGCCAGTTAACATTCTTATTGTCGGCAGAAATGGCGCAGGTAAAAGCAGTTTAATTAATACACTTTTTCAAAGTGAACTAGCAGAAGTTGACGTTTTACCTAGCACCGATGAAATTAAAACCTATCATTGGCAAACAGAAAGCGGTGAAATTCTCAATCTTTGTGATACACCCGGTTATGAACAAGTAAAACGGGATGATTTGCGGGATTTAGTGATTGATTATGCCACAAAAGCCGATTTATTATTATTAGTAACTCCGGCACTTGATCCCGCTTTACAAATGGATGTAGACTTTCTCCAAGACATTAAAAAAGAAGTCGCAGATTTACCCATTATTACCATTATTACCCAAGTAGATAAACTGCGTCCGATTAGAGAATGGCAACCTCCCTATAATTGGGAAACGGGAAATAAACCCAAAGAAATTTCTATTAGAGAAGCAACAGAATATAGAAATCAACTGTTAGGAAGTTTCTCTAATTTAATTTTACCAATAGTTACTAATGATGTAAAAACAGGTCGTAATGCTTGGAATATAGACGAATTATCTTTAGGATTATTATCAACAATAGATCCTGCTAAACAATTACGTCTCTCTCGTTTTTTACGCAACTTAGAAACCCGCATTAGCGAATCTGCCAAAATAATAGATCATTACACCTTTCAAATGGCAACAACCCAAGGACTTACCGCACTTTTAAAAAGTCCAGTTTTGCAATTTATTTCTACCTTATCAACAGGTTCACCAACCCTTGCTTATCTGTTAGCAGAAAAAATTCCCGTCGAACAATTACCCATAGTTATTGGTAAATTGCAGATAGCTTATGAACTGTTTCCACTATTAAATACAGATAGGGAAAAATCACGCAATTTTGATTTATTATCTCTTTGGCCTTTGTTGTTAGAAAATTCTGGAAACCCAGATACTAATGCTTGGGCATTTGGTCATGCTTTAATAGAATATTGGACTCAGAATTTAACCATTGAACAAATGCAGGAAAGATTTAATTATTATATCAGGAGTCAGGAGTCAGTAGTCAGAAGTTAGGAGTATCTCTTTATCTCGTTCCCAGTCTCAGACTGGGAATGCCATCATAGAGTCTCTGACTCTAATTTAACAAAAGGCAGAGGATTAGATAACTGAATTTTAGAAAAACTTGAGTATGTGAAATAAAATAATTTTCAAGAGGTGAAAAATTTTAAATGCTCTCCCTCAATTTTCATCAAATCACTTAAATTTCCCTGTAATTTCAATTGTCCCTCTTCCATATAAATAATCTCATCTGCTCTGCTATTGACGCTGGGACGATGACTAATCAAAATAGTTGTTTTTCCTTGACGATATGCTAATAATTCATCTAATAAATAGGCTTCACTAATGGGATCTAATCCTGATGTTGATTCATCTAAAATTAAAATAGGTGTATCGTTGACAATAGCTCTGGCGATCGCTAATATTTGTCTTTGACCTCCTGATAAATTCGCCCCAAATTCACCTAATACTGTAAAATATTTATCAGGTAATTTATCAATAATTAATAAAAAATAAGTTAAACTTCCGAAACTATAATATCTCGGAAGTTATTGTTTTAATTATTGCAACTAGTCAATTATACCATAGAGGAGCGATCAAACTGAACTAACAAAAGTTACAGCCCGCAGTTCTTCTTGAAAAATCCGGCGTAGTGTATCTTCATCTAAAGGGGGTTTGGCTAGATCGAGATATTGTCGTAACGCTTGATTCATCATTGTTTGATAACCTTTCCCTTCAGCGTCTGCTTTTTGTCTAAACGCTTCTAAGATATCATTATCAATATAGATGGTAATGCGAGTTTTACCTTCTTGTGGGATGATCGCACCCCGTTTAGCCTGATCGAAATCATATTCCGGTTTCATATTTACGTCTCTCCTTAGCAGTAGCAGGACGGGCAGAAATTAAGCGAATGTTATCACCTCGATAGGTATAGACTACCACTAGCAACCGCCAAAGGTGATCCATACCCATAATAATAAATCGCTGTTCACCTTGTGCTGATTGATCTTCAAAAGAAAGTGCATAAGGATCAAACAACACAGCCTCAGCATCAGAAAAACTGACTCCGTGTTTTTGTAAATTGCTTTTAGCTTTTTTAGGATTCCATTCAACTTGCATACATATAGTATATGTATTTTGGGGAATTATGAACAAGAGAGAATAAACCGACTTATAGCGGCTTCTGAAGCAGACTATCGTCAGCTATCAGCTTTCAAGGCTAAAATACAAAGAATGAGAACAAATACACAGAGTGTCAATTTCTTCAATTAATACTGCTAAATCTTTGTTTTTGCTGTTATAAAATGATTGCTGATTACTCATAGCTGAATGCTTATGTAAATTATCATATCTTTACCATACATTCAAGTTAGAATTAAATTTAAAGCTTCTTTTATAATCAATTCTTGGTCTATCATATTTTTTAAAGTTAATCCATCATAAATTCCCCCAAAAGCTTCTAAAGCAGCATTATCTAAAGCTCGATCATAAGCCTGTAACAAAATATCCTCTAGTTCTTCTTTGTTCAAATAATAACCTCCAGATTTGCGACGTTTGTTAACTCTAATAATTGCATCCGTAGCATTACGAATAGAAACATCCCAGGAATTAGTTGTGCGTTTTTCTGAATGTTGTTTAATTAAGTGAACTAACAAAATGACACAATAACTATAAATTTTATTAATTTTATCTTCTTTGCTCATTTCCTCTAATTCATCTATTAAATTTAGGGCAGCTTCTAAGTTGCCTGTAATAACTAATTCTCTGAGTTCTAATAATTCTTCCATAATTCACTGTGAAATTACTAATAAATGCTTACAATAAAATTAATAACTGCTCCTGACGGGGCGACAAACAAGGCTGAAAACAAGACGGTATAAAGAACGTAACGATTTATGGTAAAAAAAGATAGGTCAGCTATTGTCAATAAGACCAATAAGAATGAAAATGTTACCCTTATTCTATCAAAAGCACTTAAAAAGTCAATTGAGTTTAGCAGAATATCTGTTCCTCAAAATTTTGGTGAACATCTTACAGTCAATTAAAAATGTGAATTTAGAAAGGTTAGCGAATGGCGTACCGTTACCAATTAAATTTGAAAGTAGAAGAAAAAGAATACAAAGATTTTTATCATTACCAAATCTAACAATTGAAAAAATTTGGTTTCCCATTATTCAGGAATGGTTATCAATATACTTTACCAAGGAAAAAATAATTTATGTAGCAATTGATAGAACCAATTGGAATCGAATAAATTTATTTATGGTGAGTGTAATTTGGGATAAAAGAGCATTTCCCATATATTTTAAATTATTGCCAAAATTAGGGAACAGTAACATATCTGAGCAACAACAGTTATTAGCGAAAGTAATGCCACTTTTTCAAAACTATAAGGTATGTGTATTAGGTGATAGAGAATTTTGTTCAGTAAAACTCGCTAAGTACCTTCAGAGCTTGGGTGTATACTTTTGCCTGCGATTAAAAAAGAACGAATTTGTAGAATTTGAAAAAGATATTTTTTATGAGCTAAATAGTCTTGGTTTAGCACCGGGCGTATCGTTTTTTATTAAAGGCGTGAAGGTAACAAAGACTCGTGGTTTCATCAGTTTTAATGTGGCGTGTAAATGGAAGCGTAAAATCAACGGAGTATCACCCAAAGAAGGGTGGTTTATCTTAACCAATTTTGATAGTCTGGAATTAGCTATTGCTGCATACAAAAGGAGATTTGATATAGAAGAAATGTTTAGAGATTTCAAAAAAGGAGGCTACAATTTAGAAGAGACTAATGTAACTGGTGAACGCTTTATTTCTCTGGTTTTATTAATAGCAATTGCTTACTCTTCCGCAACAATTCAAGGTCAACAAATCAAACGTAAAGGAATACAGAAATATGTTTCCCGCATCAAAGAATATGGTCGAACAGAACGGAGACATAGTAGTTTTTATATTGGATTATATGGTCAAACTTGGGTTAATTTCAAGGAAATTTGTATGGATATGGTCATGGAATTAATGAGATTAAATCGCAATAAACGTAAGAATTATCAACAAGGTCTAAGAGCTATGAGGCTTATAGAGTCTGTCTTGTAGCTTATTTCGTCTCCCCTTCAGTAACTGCTCTCTTTTTCACTGTTAAAGAAAGCAGTTTTTCCCAAGTACCAAAATCGCCAAAATTAATAATCTAATCATCTTCCAGTTCAAGCTGTGCCACTGTCACTGCATTAAACGCGAAAGCAAAAACCAAAGGCATTGGAGATTTGAAAACAAAGGTATAAATCACAGATAAAATGGTAACCAATACCGCCGTTATTGACCAAAATAACTCATCATTTGTTAAACCATGTTGTTCTTTAATTACTCTCAAAACATTAACTGGAATTGGTTCTGGCATAACTCCCCCAGGAGGAAATGCCCAATAGTTACCACGACGTTCCATAAATAAATCTGTCCAGCCGTTTTCTATGCACCAAGCTTCGATCCATTCGATAGAGTAATGATTGATCATGAACATACAAATTCCACTTTTCTGTTTGAGTCGTCAATGAATATAGATTGAACAGAGATTCCTAACAAGCTAACAGATAGCTATAGAATTAACCCTAATGCCATAATAGTTAAATTAATCGAAAATTTGAGTGCAGTTGTTAATGTTGCTGCTCTTAGTCAACAGACTAGCAGGGAACAGAGATGGTTGGCAACAAAAGATAATAAACTTTACTTGAATTAATGAATATCAATAAATGTAAATTAAAAGATGAGTATTAGCTAACTTCTTCAGGAATAATTGATTTATCAAACTTTGGATAGAATTTAAAGCATCTTTCCCAGAAGACAAGAAAATCACATGAAAAAATATTAAGCAAAACCTATATCCTTCTCAAGAGAATGAGGTAAACTGAAATACATAAAATATTACAATTGGTTAAGAAATGATGTATTTGCGAAAAGGTTTAGCATTGCTTTTAGCGGTTATGATCTGGTGTGTAGCATTTCCAGCACTAGCAGCAACCTGGACTCATCCCCTATCATTTAGTAATGCAGAGTTGGGAAGACACGACTTTTCAGGACAAAATTTACAAGCTGCGGAGTTTTCTAACGCTAACTTAGAAATGGCTAACTTTACTGGTGCTGACTTGCGGGGAGCGGTTTTGAGTGCTTCCGTGATGACACAAGCAAATTTACATGGAGCAGATTTAACCAATGCGATGGTTAATGAAGTAAAATTAAATGGGGCTGATTTAAGTGATGCCGTTTTTTTAGAAGCTATTTTGCTGCGTTCCGTTTTTACTGATGTCAACATTGAAGGTGCAGACTTTAGTGATGCAATTTTAGATAGAGCGCAAATTAAAGAGCTATGTCAAAAAGCTAATGGTGTCAATTCTAAAACAGGTGTTAATACTCGTGAGTCTTTGGGATGTCGATAAAGCGTATTGGTATAATTGGTGGTGGACAACTGGCCTGGATGATGGGGGATGGATCGAAAAAACTAGGATTAGAATTAATAGTACAAACTCCTAGCAAAAGTGATCCCGCTGTATCTATTGCGAAGGATACCATTTTTGCCGCAGTTGATGATGCAGCAGCAACGGAAATTTTAGCTACAAAATGCGATGTCATCACCTTTGAAAATGAGTTTGTTAACTTAGATGCTTTATCTTTGTTAGAGAATAAAGGTGTTTGTTTCCGTCCCCGGTTAGCAGCTTTATCTCCTTTATTAGATAAATATCATCAACGTTGCTATTTTCGGGATTTAAAATTACCAGTTCCGCATTTTTTCGCTATCGAAAAATCAGAAATTTCTGAAAATATAGCTTCAAATATAGCTTCAAAAATAGAATATTTAGGATTTCCTGTAGTTCTCAAAGCTAGACGACATGGTTATGATGGCCAGGGAACTTTTATTATTCATGATTTGGCTACTTTGTCAACAGTAATAAATCAAAGTAATGCACAATTCTTAGTAGAAGCTTTTGTCCCTTTTACCAAAGAATTAGCTATAATTGCAGCGCGTTCTGTGACTGGGGAAATAGTCACTTATCCAGTGGTGGAAACCCAACAAAAACAACAAGTTTGTCGTCGAGTTATTGCACCAGCGGATATTACTCCCGAACAAGCAGCAGAAATTAATGCGATCGCTCATACAATATTAAACAGCTTAGATGTAGTCGGCGTTTTTGGCATTGAGTTATTTATCACCGCTGATGGTAAAATACTGATCAACGAAATTGCACCCAGAACTCATAACTCTGGACATTTTTCCCTAGATGCTTGTACAACTTCCCAGTTTGAACAACACCTGAGAGCAGTTGCTGGGTTATCTTTAACTGATACAAGTTTACATTGTGCTGGTGCTGTGATGGTTAACCTGCTAGGGTATGAAAAATCATACAGCGATTATGCACAGCAAAGACAAGAATTAGGGAAAATTCCCCATGCTTATCTGCACTGGTACGGGAAAAGCGAATCTCGTCCCGGTCGCAAACTCGGACACATCACAGTATTATTAGCACAGCAAAACCGAGATGCTATAGAGTCTATCATCCAAACCATAGAATCTATATGGTATCCTGGTTAGGTGACAGGTGACAGGTGACAGGGAAGATGGTTGAAAAATGACTGACAACTGAATCACAAAAAAATTTTCACCCCCCTCTACACAAATCGGTTTTCACAGTTATAATGAATTAGTTGCACTACGACGTTGGTGACTGCCCTCAAGTTTTTTGATCTATGTCTTTAACGAAAAGGGAACCAATTCGTTCTTGTGGCAGTAAACCGAGCTTGTACTCGGAAACTTTAAACAAGCAACACCCGTTCCCACCTGGTTTACCCAGGTCATAAACTTAGGTAAAACGGCGTTGTGGTGAACTCAAAAAGTTTTTAAAAACTAAAAACATTGAACTTTCATATCCCCGCTTTCTTTGAGAAGTCGGGGATAATTTGATTTTTGGAAGGTGAATGAGAATATACAGTGATCATAAAACTTAGACAGTCAAAGATTTTGAATTCTGTCACCTGTCACCTGTCACCTAATTTACTTCCTTTCTGCTATTCTCAATTTAGCAGAACGAGAACGCGGGTTATTTTTTATTTCCTCTTCTGTTGCAATAATCGGTTTTTTTGTCAATATTCTCAATAACTCCGAGTTTCTTAAACCATGTTTGACTATTCTATCCTCTAAACTGTGAAAACTGATAATAGCAATTTTTCCCCCAGTAACTAAACTTTGAGGTGCTTTTTCTATCAAAGTTTCCAATACTTTTAACTCATCATTAACCGCAATTCTTAAAGATTGAAAAACGCGAGTTGCAGGGTGTATTCTTCCATGACGATATTTAGGAGGAACAGAATAGAATATCTCATTTGCTAATTCTGTGGTAGTTTGAAAAGGACGCTTTTCTATAATTCTTCTAGCTATTTTCCGAGAAAGTCTTTCCTCACCATATTTAAAGAAAATATCCGCTAATTCTTGTTCATCCCATTCATTAATTATATCAGCAGCACTTAAAGATTGTTGCTGATTCATTCGCATATCTAAATTAGCAGTATTTCTAAAACTAAAACCTCTTTCTGGGTTATCTAAATGATATGAACTCACCCCCAAATCTGCTAAAATGCCATCATAAGTATTTGCAGGAAATTGAAAATTAGCAAAATTGCGATGAATAAAATTCACCCTATTTCCAAACTCTGTTAAATTTTCTTGTGCTGCTTTTAAAGCATCTAAATCTTGATCAACTGCTGTAATTTTTGTATTTTCAGCACTTTCTAATATTAACCGACTATGGCCACCACCACCAACTGTTAAATCTAAATAATGGCCATTTGGTTGAATATTTAAACCTGTAATTACTTCCTGACTGAGAACAGGAATATGGGAGAAAGTAAATTCATCTAAATCTAGGGGTGTTTGTAAATCTGATTGATTCATTAATTTATTGATATTGGGATTATTATTTGAGGAAAAATCATTGATAATTAAACGCAGATGAACGCAGATAATTTAATTGTACTAAGAAGCCAGTTTAGCATTAATAAAACTAAAAATCCTTTCTAATTCTAATAAACCAGCTAACTCTGCTTTTTCATCAGAATTTAGTAGATTTTCTTTATTCCTTTCTAAAAGTTCTTCTAAACGAACTTGTAAATCTTCTGTAAAAGAAAAAGGACGAAATTGATCTGCAAGATTCAGGTTTATTCCATTGGGTAGCCAAGATGAAGGCAGTTTCATTAATTCTTTCATAAATATCTACTGAAGCTACAATTTTAAGTTTATAGAAATGTTGGTGTTTTTTGCATTTTTATTAAACTTTGTAAATCAATTCCCCTCCAATCTTGGAACAATTGAGCAATTTCTTCTGGTGTTGTAAAATTATCTGTAAAGTATTCAAATTGACAACGATCAATATTGAGAAAAAAGCTCAAAAAGCTACAATGATCTTTTGCGCCAAATCCAAGTGGACAATCAACACGCCAATTATCTAGACTTGTTGCATATTCATAAATAATATCACATACATTGGCGATTTTACTAGAATATTTTTGACATAATTCTAATAATTTTCCAGGATTTTCACCAATTTCACAAAATAACTCTATTGCTTGATAGGTTAAATTTGTAGGACGATATTTATAATCAATTAATGATTCACAAATATCTAATGCTGCAGAAAATTTTTGTTCAGATGCTTGGTTCATTTTTAACTATTCTCCTTTATTTATCATTATAGACCAGGGATATTGCTTTTGAGCTATTTCATGAGCGTCTAATTGATTCATACCTTGATTAATTACTAAATCAGATTCTAGTCTTTAGTGATAAAAATTCCATGAATAAACTCATCAGGGTGTATAAAACCCTGATTTATTCATCCAATGTCTATTTATTATTTTGCTTTGTAATTGCTTGTTTTACCGCCTCGATATCTAACTCAAGTATACGCGCAATTTGTTCTACAGTTAGTCCCTCATTTAACAGTCTAGGAATGGTTTTTAACTTCGTTTCCAACTCTACTTTTAACTTCGTGTGTTCCTCAATTTCTTGATAAAATCGGGTTTTTTGCCATTCTGTTAATCCAAACATTGCTTCTAACTCCTGACGGCTATAGGATGAGAATTTGTAAACTAACATTCTTTCTACTAATTCTAAAAGATTTCTACTCTTGTCCGCATCTGCTTTATTCACCAAATTGATTAAACCTTTTGCTTGTTGAATAGCTTCCTCTTCAGGAGAAACTACTAATTTAATAATTTCTAAACCTATTGAAGATGATGTATCAACTATTTCATCTAAATAAATAACATGAATTAGCCCAGCAGTGAGTAAACTTTGATATGCTAAAGGTATTCCAGGATCAAGATCCCGATTTGCCCATAATACAACCGCTTGCCATGTTCTTTGAGGTTTATATTGGTTTAAGTACAGAAATGTTTCGGTAATTAATCGCCAGTATAAATTATCATCACTTTGGAATTGTACTTCTACAAAATAAATTGGATCTTGTGGGTATTCTGGTTTGGGTAAAAATAAGCCATCTATTCTTCGGGCTAATTCTTTGATTTCCACAGAGGAAAATTCGTAGTGTAAAGCCAATGTTGGTGACTGTTCTAGTAGTTCAAATAAAACACTAGGGAGATTTTGCAGTAGTGTGTAAAATATCGTGTCTGTTTTCATATTTTGTTGTTATGTTAACTCTTATTCTAACGGAAAACCCCCATATCCAGTAATAATTTTATCAACATTTCCCATAATATTAATTGTCTCCGATATGATAGAAATAATATTTTGATAATGCGTCAAATCATCAAAATTTAACTCTCTCCCTTTCCTATCTTTTAACCACTTTTGACAAACTTGATAACCACCTATATAAAAATTCCAGATTTGCGGAGGAACTTGATCAAAATACTGTTCAGAATTAATCCAAATTTGTTGATTATTTTCATTATATTTGACTTGTTCCACAATATTAGAACCCGCAATAGGATAAGTTGAAATTTCTGTTCCTGTGATTTTCATTAAATGTAACTGTACTAATTTATCACCTTTTGCTACCAATTCCCAAAAAAGCGCAGAATTAGAAGTTAGAGGAAGACGGGGAAAATCAATCTTTAAAAATTCCGCATAGCGTTGACGGTAAGCGGGAGAATGGAAAACAGCGTAAATGTAATTAAAAATATCCTCTGGTCCAAAGGTTTGTTTTTGATCTCCTTTTCCATCAACAATAAATTCTAATCCTAATTTTTGGGAAAATTCAGTAATAAACTCTGGGGATAAATTTGCTCTACGATTCATCCCCATCTCTTTTTCTGCTTGAGTTTCAGGATAGATATAAAGAGGAAAAACAAAACCATTATTTGATGTTTTAGGAGACATACAAATTACTTCAACAATATTTTGAGTTATTTGTATATGTTGAAAAAGTTCTCCTTTAGTCATGCGAGATGTGATAAAAGCTCTATTTTCTCCAGATATTAAATGACGCATAACCTGATTACGAGGCATACAATGAAAACCTCTGGATTTTCCCGTATAGTAAGTATATCTAATATCAAAAGGACGATATAAAATTTGAGAAACTAGCTCCTTAAAAGGTCCTATTTTACCTTTTGTTTCAGCATAAGGATGATTTCTTACGTCTTTTTGAGCAAATTCTACTTTCCAGTCTCGTGCATCCTTCCCTAAATCATATTTGATTCGTGCTTCATCAATGTCAACATGAACAAAATCTTTCAAAGTATCCCAAAGTTCTTTTTCTGTAAAATGAATAGTAAAATTATCCCGTGCTGTTACAATTCCCACACTATTAACAGACATTATATCTGTGATTTTTACAGCATTTTCATATTCAATTTTCACATCAATATTTTGAGGCTTAAATAAATAAAATGGTGTATTTGGTTCTAATTTTTCCCAAGCAGTAGATTGTAAATAATTTTCAGCTAACCAATGATACTTACCACCAACTAACTGCTTATTTTCATAAACTTCTCTCGAACCCCATAAATCAGCATGATAAACCTTTGCTAATTCTTTTTGACTATTTTTTTCTTTAGTTTGATATTTAATAAAAATTCCAATTGCTACACCTTGCTGAATATCAAAAACATTTTTATCTGGTGAACCATCAGGACAAACTTCTTTTTTCTTACTATTACCATGTAAATCTAAAACATAAATTTCATCAAAAGTTTTCATCAAACTTTGACGCATTCCCCGAAAAGTGGGATTATCTAAATAACCATGATTAGTAACAAAAGCTAAAACCCCATAACCTGTTTGTTCAATTCTCCACTGACCAAAACGAATAAATTTCACATAATCATCATTTAACCATTTAGGATTTCTCTCACCTAAAGATTTTCCATCTACTTCAAAATAACTATCTGTGGCACTATTATAAATAGTATCCTTACCATTTAAAAGATTTTTAATCCAATCACCTGTATTTACAGAATGTCCAGAATAGGGAGGATTACCGATAATTACCATAACTGGACTTTCTTGTTTAATTTGTTTTGCTGCTTCTGCTTCTTCTTTAATGCGAGAACCAAAACTAATCACTTGTTCTTCTAACTGAAAAGCTTCTTGTAAAGTATTAGTTAAATAAATCCTTAACCGTTCATCAGAACTAAAATCATAACCCAACTCTTGCAACTGTAAACCTAATTTCATATGAGCTACAGTATAAGGAGCAATCAATAATTCAAAACCAAATAAACGGGGTAATAAATGCTGACTCACATAACTTGACCACATCCCCTTTTGAGACTTAAAATTCTCATAAATATAATCAATAATCCTATACATAAAAGTTCCCGTACCCACAGCAGGATCGAGAATTAAAACTTGATGAGTTTCAATATCTCCCTCACCTTTTAAATTAGGAATTTTAATCTTTTTAGAATCAGCTAAACCCTTACTAATATTAAACTTATGTTTCAGAACATAATCCACACTTTTAATGATATAATTAACCACAGGTTCAGGAGTATAATAAACCCCTCTTGACTCCCGCATTTTTGAATCATATTCCGCCAAAAAAGTCTCATAAAAATGGACAACAGGATCTTCCCTACGGGTACGTTTACCAAAATCTTTAAGAATTTCCGCCATATCAGTTTGTTGCAGAATATTCGCTAAAGTATCTACCGCCCAAGTAATTCTCTCATCTAAATCAGGACCCGCAATTTGTCCAAAAATACTTCTTAAAAAAGGGTTAGTTTTTGGTAACTTAAAAGCTGCCGTTTCCCGTGAAAAAGTCTGCACATTATCAGTATTACATCTAGCTGCAAACAAACCATAACAAATAGTTTGAGCATACATATCCGCAAATTGTTCACCAGTTAAACCCTTAATTAACACCCGTTCAAAAGATTCTAACTGTTGACGTAACATACCCCCCTGATCATCATCATTTAACGCCGTTTTAATTGCATCTCTAATTAATTGAGCTAAAACAGCCATCCGTTTAGCTAAATCTTTGGGTGTTGTAATTTGAGGAACTTTGGTTAATAGAAACTGCCGGAAAAGTTGATCAACTTCATTAATACCATGATCATCAATTTTAATTGTTTTTCTTTTATAAATACTTCCCAAACAAGCAGATAACTTTAACTCACCTTGGACATACCAACGAAACTCCAAATAATCAGTTAAAATCAAATTACCCAAAGCATCAAAATAACGAAGCATTTGGGAAGTTTTTTCCACCTTCTTGAGCGTAACCCCAATATCCTTAGCCTCAATATGACCAACTTCCAAAACACCATTTTTTACCACAAAATCAGGCGCACCGCAAGCAATTCTTTTCGGTTCATTAATAGCTTGAATCCCCGAATCCAAAGACTCAATTAACTTCTTCAAAGCAGGACGATAACTATGCTCAGTAGCATTTTGACTTTGATAAACTTGACTAACTTCTTGAATATAAACCTGTAAATAATTCATAATAAAAACTCTTGCTTCTCTTACTTTGCGCCTTTGCGTCTTTGCGTGAGCCATAAAAATTAATTAGCCCAACCATAAAATAAATATATCTAAAAACCAGCAAAACTACCCAAACCTTAACAAAACTTAGATGCAAACAACACCACCCGTCAAAAATTCCCCCCACCCCACAACCAAAGAGAAAATAAAAAAACCAGACTCACAATTTCTTGAATCGCCAGATCCCTATAATAATTGAAGAAGCTAGACAAAATAAAACATCAAGTACAACTCCAAACCTGCTATCCTGACAAGCTGAAAATTAGCAGATGCGGTAAATCGTATCTGGTTAGCATCTTGGCGGTTCAATACAAACTGTTGACAACGGGAGAACACCAAATCTATGAGTAGAATAGAAACCCGCACTGAACCAATGGTGCTAAACATGGGTCCTCACCACCCTTCAATGCACGGGGTTCTGAGATTAATTATGACCTTAGACGGTGAAGATGTCGTTGACTGCGAACCAGTCATTGGTTATCTACACCGGGGGATGGAAAAAATCGCCGAAAACCGTTCCACCGTTATGTATGTTCCCTATGTTAGCCGTTGGGACTACGCTGCGGGGATGTTTAACGAAGCGGTGACAGTCAATGCACCAGAAAAATTAGCAGGTATTACAGTTCCCAAACGCGCTAGTTACATCCGTGTAATTATGCTGGAACTAAACCGCATCGCTAACCACTTATTATGGTTTGGTCCCTTCCTCGCGGACGTAGGCGCTCAAACTCCCTTCTTCTACCAGTTCCGGGAACGGGAAATGATTTATGATCTGTGGGAAGCTGCTACAGGTTATCGCATGGTAAATAATAACTATTTCCGTGTCGGTGGTGTAGCTGTTGACTTACCCTATGGTTGGGTAGATAAGTGTGAAGATTTCTGTGATTACTTTTTACCCAAGGTAGATGAGTATGAACGCTTAGTTACCAATAACCCTATTTTCCGCCGTCGTATCGAAGGTATTGGGACTATTACCCGTGAAGAAGCGATTAACTGGGGTCTTTCTGGTCCAATGTTACGCGGTTCTGGGGTGAAATGGGACTTGCGGAAAGTTGACCATTACGAATGTTACGACGATTTCGACTGGGATGTACAGTGGGAAACCGCAGGTGATTGTCTCGCTCGTTACATGGTGCGGATGCGGGAAATGCGGGAATCTGTGAAAATCATCAGACAAGCTATCAAAGGTTTACCCGGTGGTCCCTATGAAAACCTGGAAGCTAAACGGATGATGGCTGGACCCAAATCAGAATGGGATGCGTTTGATTATCAGTATGTTGCTAAAAAAGTTGCTCCCACTTTCAAAATTCCTACTGGTGAAATTTACTCCCGTGTAGAAAGCGGTAAGGGTGAACTGGGAATTTATTTGGTAGGTGATAATAATGTCTTCCCTTGGCGGTGGAAAATTCGCCCCGCAGACTTCAATAACCTGCAAATTCTCCCCTCTTTGTTACGTGGTGTAAAGGTAGCAGATGTTGTGGTAATTCTCGGTAGTATTGACGTGATCATGGGTTCTGTTGATAGATAAGCTTACCCATTACGTCATAGATAGTTTGATATTTATTTTAATATATAGAGATGTGGTTTATTGCATCTCTATATTTTTTTGTCTCTAAATATTAAGAAATTTAAATTTTTATAAAAAATAATAACTAAAGATTTCAAATAATAAAAAAAGTTTTGTTTCTTAATAAATTTTCATTTTTCAACAAAAATATTTTTTAATTTTAATGTTTTGCAAAAAATATCCAAGTAGAAGAATGTATAATTATAAAAATTCTTGAATTTGTAAATTAATTATTTTCTCTCAACTGGTTGATAAGCTACTATATAAATCAACACAATTTTTATGTAGTTTTTACCTGAAACCTGTGCATACACATTCTCAAGCTCGATGCGAAAGTATTCAGAATCAACATCAGAACCAACAACATATTGAAAAGGGATTACAAATCCTGCTCGAACGTCTGACAAAAAAGATCAATCGAGATAATTTAATCCGCAAAACCGTAAATCAAATTAGAGAAACATTACAGGTTGACCGCGTAGTTATTTATTATTTCTACGAGCAATGGCACGGTCAAGTAACTTTTGAATCTTTAAGTTCAAAAAAATTATCAATTTTAGGTTCAAAGGGAGCAGATAATTGCTTTAATGATGAATATGCGACTTTGTATTTAGATGGAAGAATCAGAGCGATCGCTGATATTGAATTAGAACCCATCCATCCTTGTCATCAAGATTTTCTACGTAGTATCCAAGTGCGTGCTAACTTAGTTGTACCAATTGTCATTTCCAGAGGTTTATGGGGTCTGCTAGTAGCTCATCAATGCCATAATCCTCGTGTATGGTCAAAAGCAGATATAGAAATGATGCAAAAAGGGGCGCAAACTTTAGCAACAAACTCTAAGATTTTAGAGAGTTAAAGAAAGTTAAATTTTCGATCTTTTATGGATTTCAACCCCGCACTGTATCAAACTATAGCCAGTTCTATTACTGCTAGTCCCCAAAAACGCATCACCTTCGCTGAATATATGGATCTGGTTTTATATCACCCAGAATATGGCTATTATTCCAGTAATGCAGTCAACATAGGTTTTCAAGGTGGTGATTTTTTTACCTCATCAAGTTTATGTGATGATTTTGGTGAATTACTGGCTATTCAATTGTACCAAATGTGGGAAAATTTAGATAGACCCAAACCTTTTTATTTGGTAGAAATGGGAGCAGGAATAGGTGTTTTAGCTTCCCAAATTCTCAATTATCTAAAAATTAATTATTCAGACTTTTTTGATGTCATAGAATATATTATTATTGAGAAATCACCCAGTTTAAGACAGGAACAACAGCAAAAATTACAGGAATTTTCTGTGCGCTGGTTAAACTTAGAAGAAATCAAACCTAACTCAATCATAGGTTGCTTTTTTTCTAATGAATTAGTTGATGCTTTTCCAGTGCATCAGTTTATTTTACAGGATGGGAAATTACAGGAAATTTATGTCACCACTTCCCAAGACCTAACCCCCCAACCCCCTTCCCTACAAGGGAATGGGGAGAATGATCATTCCCCTCACCTTGTAGGAGAAGAGTTAGGGGAGAGGTCAAATATTGAATTTATCGAAGTGGTTGGGGAAGCATCCACACCGCAGTTAGGCGAATATTTAGAGTTAGTGGGAATTGATATCAGCCAAAATGCTTATGAAGAAGGTTATCGTAGTGAAATTAATTTAGCCGCTTTGGACTGGTTGAGTATAGTGGCTGACTGCTTGCAGCGGGGGTATGTGCTAACAATTGATTATGGCTACCCTGCTAGTCGTTATTATCATCCCAGGCGATCGCAAGGTACTCTACAGTGCTACTACCAACATCGACATCATAATAACCCATACATCAACATCGGAAAACAAGATATCACCGCCCATGTTGACTTTACAGCTTTAGAAATCTGGGGAAAAAGGTGCGGTTTAAACAAACTAGGTTGGATACAACAAGGTTTATTTTTGATGGCCTTGGGTTTAGGAGAAAGAATAGCCGCCCTTTCCTATCAACAACAATCCATATCACAACTACTCAAACGCCGGGAAGCACTACACCAACTAATTTCCCCTGAAGGACTGGGTAATTTTGGGGTTCTCGTGCAAAGCAAAGGATTGACAGAAGCACAAAGCCAGCGATCGCTCCAAGGATTAACTATACCAGAGTAGAGGTGACTGGGGACTGGTGACTGGTTACTGGGTACTGGGGAGAATAAGATATTACTTCTTGACTCCTTACTCCTGACTCCTGACTCCTGACTCCTGACTTCTGATATCCGTCTTTCTTGGACTAGGATAACAGTGATTACTTCAAGTTAAAAACCTTAGCAAAGAAGCAACTATGAATACTCATGATTTGATTGTGCTTGTTACCCTACTTAGCCCCGGCATTTTACTGTCAGTTGTAATTATGGCAACTTTCGCCGCCGGAGGCTAATTTCTGGGGATTGGTGACTGGGGACTGGGGACTGGTGACTGGGGACTGGGAAGATAAATAACCCAATTACCAATTACCAATTACCAATTACCAATCACCAATTACCAATCACCAATTCCCTTATTTACCTACGATTTACCAAAGGAACGTGAAACATGAAGGTGGCATTTCTGGGAACTGGATTGATGGGACTACCGATGGCTCAAAGGTTATTAGCTGCCAATATAGAGCTAATTGCCTACAACCGCACCCCAGAAAAATTAGCACCATTACAAGCAGCAGGGGCAGCAATTGCCACAAAACCCCGTGAAGCAATTCGTTCTGCTGACTGTATAATTCTTATGCTATCTAACGCCGCAGCTATTTATCATGTCTTGCTCACAGATACTTCTTGGCATACTTTATCAGGACGCAGCATCATTCAAATGGGGACAACGACTCCCCAAGAAAGCCAAGAAATCAGAAATGCGGTAGTTGCGGCTGGTGGTGAATATATAGAAGCCCCTGTACTCGGTAGTATCCCAGAAGCGGAAACTGGCAAATTAATTGTCATGGTGGGTGGAGAAGAAGAACAATATCAACGCCATGTCAAATTATTGTCAAATTTTGGACCCGATCCTGTATACATAGGTCCTGTAGGATCAGCAGCATCCCTGACTTTAGCACTCAATCAACTCATTGCTTCCCTCACTACTAGCTTTGCCCTGAGTCTGGCTTTTGTCCAGTTGCAAGGCATTGATGTAGACTTATTTATGCGCGTCCTGCGGGACAGTAAACTTTATGCTCCTACCTTTGATCAAAACCTGAAACGGATGTTAGATGGCAATTATACCAAAGCCAACTTACCGACTAAACAGTTGATCAAAGAAATAGATTTATTTATCTCTGAAGCTAAATCCCTTGGTTTGAATCTCAGCAGTATTGAGGGTGTAAAACACATCTTACAGTCAGCAATGAAAATGTCCTATCCAGAAGATGACTATTCTTCTGTTTTCCCAGCTATCCGAGAATGGGGTGAGGCCAGCGGAGAGTAGGGGACTGGGGACAGGTGACAGGTGACAGGTGACAGGTGACAGTGAAGAAAGCAGGGGAGGCAGGGGGAGAATATTAACTTTTGCCTCTTGCCTCTTGCCTCTTGCCTTTTGCCTTTTATCTTTTGCCTTCTGTTCCCTGTTCCCTTAAAATGGAATGTCGTCTGGATCGGGTTCTGCTTCTGTCGTGGGTTGATAGGATGGAGGTGCAGAACTTACAGGTTGATAGACTGGTTCAGGGGTGGTTGGTTGGGGTGCGGGATTTGTAAATGTTGTAGTTGGGGTTTGTGCCGATCTGCTTGGTTGATGATTGACAATCTCTAGGGGACGTTGTGGTGCTGGTTGATTCGTTGGTACACCTTTGCTCACAGCATGGATTCGTTGTATTGTCAACTCAGCACGTTTTTCTTTAAATCCTTCGGGACGCTCAAAAGTATTCATCCCTAAGCGTCCTTCGAGAATTACGCGATCGCCTGGATGATAATTTTGATGGATTTCTTTTGCTAAGTTACCCCAACTTACCACTTTCAAAGGATGTGTTGGATCATCTGGGCGCAACCCCGCTACATGAACGATCATTTCTGTTATTTCCAACCCGTCTGGTGTGTGTCGCAGTTGGGGAGCATCATAAATTTCCGCCATTAAAATACAACTGTTCATAGTATTTCCCCCTAATAAATCACTCTTGACAATTTTTAGGAAATTAATTATCCCAATTTAGCTTAACAGTCAAACAGCACATAACAAAAGTCAAGGGAGAACGCTAAACAACATTCATAGTTGTCCAC
This sequence comes from Sphaerospermopsis torques-reginae ITEP-024, assembly GCF_019598945.1. Classification (NCBI taxonomy): domain Bacteria; kingdom Bacillati; phylum Cyanobacteriota; class Cyanophyceae; order Nostocales; family Aphanizomenonaceae; genus Sphaerospermopsis; species Sphaerospermopsis torques-reginae. The sequence continues at coordinate 3,299,409 of NZ_CP080598.1, forward strand.
GCACTCCACCTGACCGGAACGAGCATTTAATTCTGCAATAGTACAAGTATACCATTAAATTGTTAAATCTGAACATGAACGGGAAAAACACCCAAAGCAATTAAACGGGCAGGAAGATCCCGTAAAATTGGTAGACGTAATAAAAAAGGCGGTTGAAAAGTTTGGTTTTCAGTGAGAATCGGGGCAAATATCCGCTTTTGGATCAATGTCTGAAATGCTTGAATTATCCTTGTAGGTAATTCTCGATGCTGCTGCACTTTTGCTAAATCGCTAATTTCAACATGATGATTTTTCAGAGGTTTACTCAGTATATTCGCTGTGACGACAGCATCCTGAATTGCATAATTAATACCCACGCCACCCACAGGCGACATGATATGGGCTGCATCACCGATCAGTAATAAACCCAAACGATACCAGCGTTTAACCAGACTAGACTCAACAGAGAGAAAAGCTATTTGTGACCAATCTTGTAAAATTTCTATGCGATTATTTAACTCTGGAACTACTTCAATGATAGAATTTTTGAAAGTTGCTAACCCAGCAGCACGCAATTTTTGATACCCACCTTTGGGGATGACATAACCAAGCTGCCATTCCTCACCCCGATCTAGCATCACCACAATTTTACCAGCACCGAAACGACCCATACCGCCGGCAAATTCTTCTGGTTGACGGGGAAGACGAAACCAAAGCACATCCATAGGTGGGGAAGTTTCTACGGACTCAAAACCGCCTAATTGTCTTAATTTGGAATAACGACCATCCGCACCTACTGTTAGTGTAGCTCGGACCTCATGCCAACCACCTTGACCACGATAACGTACACCTTGAACTACCCCATTTTCCGTAATTAATTCTTGGACATTTGCACCCAGGATTAAGGTAAAATTCGGGTACTGTTCGGCTTCTTGGGTGATAAAGTTCAAAAATCGCACCTGGGGTAGCATGACTATATAAGGATAGCGAGTGTTTAAATGACTAAAATCGGCTAAAGTAACCGTAGCGTCCGCAGTATGTACATTAAGACGGGACATTTTTGTATGGGGTAATTGTAAAATGCGATCGCTCAAATTTAACTCTTCCATGATCTGCATTACCGATGGGTGAATAGTATCACCCCGAAAATCTCGATCAAAATCCTGATGTGCTTCCAACAACACTACTGCAATACCCTGACGGGCTAATAGTAGAGACAATACAACCCCAGCCGGTCCACCACCAACAATACAACAATCCGTATTTTGGATATCTATAATTTCCTGTTCATTGTTCATAAAACCTCCTAAAAACAAAGCAGGAGAATTTCCAGGTTAGTAACTGCAACTTAATTACTACCTACCTACTTTTGCCATGCTATGCGAATAGCTTTCACCTATCTGTTAGGAGGTTTGTCATATTTTGTCACAAAATTTTACTTCTGTAATTTCACGGGAAAAACGGAAAAAATAGACAAATTTTTTACCCAATAGTGCAAAAACTCAGCTATAATTTATGGCTATCTGATACCTGTGCAGGAGCTTGACTAATGATAACTAACTTTACCCTTGATGAAGTTGCCAAAAATTTAGAGAAACATGAAAATTCTACTCGAATTAAAAAATTAATATACTGTGCTTGTAAAAATGATTGGCAGAATGATCAACATATCCTAGACAGATTTAAATTGGTTCTTCAGTACCTAGTATGCCAAACTATTAATTAAACATCAAAAATGTGTTTAAAAATCAAGGCAAAAAGCCATATCCAATGAAAAATACCTAAAATGTTAATAAATAATGCCCGTATTTATTATAGCATAAGGGTTTTATGGTTTTTGTGAACGCAATCTAGCATAATATGTAATGAAGACCCAAAATTTTAGATTTTAGATTTTAGATTTTAGATTGGGGATAACAAAAACAATCCAAAATCCAAAATCCAAAATCCAAAATCCAAAATAAATAATTCCTGACTCCTGACTCCTGCTAGATATTATTCCCCAGTAATAGAAAGTTCACTTACCCAAACTCTAGGACAAACTCCCCCTGGTGTTAATTCCGCTTCCTTCTCCACATAAACAATAGATTTCAGCAACTCCAGAAAATCACCAGCTACCGTTGCTGACTCAATACTAATTTTCTCACCTTTATTCACTAACCAACCATCAAAAGGCAAAGAAAACGAACCTTGTAAAGCCTTAACACCAGCATGAAGAGCTTGTAAATCATCAATTAAAATCACATTTTCCGCTGTTTCTAAACTTAATTCTTTTTCTGGTATACCTGCGGCAAAAACATGATAAAAATTGGGACCAACACTCACCTTTGCACCAATACTAGCATTACCTGTAGGTTGAGCATTTAACCGTTTTGCAGTTCCCGCACTATGTAAAAAGCTGGTTAAAACACCTTTTTCTATTAACTTTACTTGACGGGTTGGTGTACCTTCACCATCAAAACTTTCCGCACCCACATTAGCAGGATGTAAGGCATCATCATAAACTGAAAGTAAAGGTGAAGCAATTTCTTTACCGATATCTTCAGCTTTGGATAAACTTTGATTATCTAGAATATTTTGGGCATTAAATAAATTAGAAAATGCACCCAATAAACTCAAGAAAGCTTCAGCAGAAAAAACAACTGGGTATTTACCAGTTTTGATTTTTTCATAATGCAAATGACTGATAGTTTTATCTGCGGTTTCTTTGATACAACCAGCAATATCTAAATCAGCTAAATTTTCTTTAACTCGATATGCTCCTGCACTGCGAGGTTTTTTCCCTTCTTCTTCTGTTTTACTATACAGATAAACTGACGCAAAAGAATGAGATTCCTTTCTTAAAGCACCATCACTATTGAGATAAAAACGGTCAATATCTCTTTGTGCTAAACCATTATAAGGCACTCCTTTAATGGCAGGATGAGCAGCTAAAAGTTCTTTTTCTGCTACTAATAGTTTTTCAATGAGTTCAGAAACAGGTGCTTGAGATGCTTTTTCTTTGGGAGTATATTCAATCGGAATTGTTGCTTCTGGACTAAAATCAGGAACGTTTTCTTTAACTCCAAAAAAACTGGCTTCGTAAGCAGTTTGTAAAGCTAATTCTAATCCTTTGGGGTCGACATCTGTGGTACTGGTGACACCCATTGTATTTTCTTCGTTCCAAACCCGAACTGTGACACCAGAACGGTTGGAAGCTTTCACTTGTTTGGGTTCTCCCTGGTCAACTTGCACGCTGGTATCGTCTACTGTTGAACCGTAAATGTCAAATTTTTTAATGCCTAATTTTTTGGCGTTTTCTTGGGCGTATTTAGCGATTTCTTGAATGTTAGACATGATGGGATTTTGGATTTTAGATTTTATATTTTTGAACGCAGATGAACGCAGATAAACGCAGATGATATGGTTTATCTGTTTTCATCTCAATGATTTTGATGTGTTGTATTTGTTGTTTTTATCGTCCACCAACAGTAATGGAATCAACTTTAATGTGAGGTTGTCCAACTGTGGTGTAAATGCTGCCACTAACAGAACCACAAAAACCAGGTGCTAGTTCTAAATCTTTGGAACACATGGAAATTTTGTTCATGATTTCTTTTGCTTCACCGATGAGGGTAGCACCTTTTAATGGTTTGGTAATTTTGCCGTTTTCTATTAAGTAGGCTTCGTCAACGCTAAAGTTAAATTGACCGGTTGCGCCTACACTTCCGCCTCCCATTTTTTTACAGTAAATACCTTTATCAATGGAAGCAAATAAATCTTCGTTGCTGTATTCGCCGGTATCAATATATGTGTTTCTCATGCGACTTGCAGCAGCAAATGTGTAATTTTGACGGCGACCACTGCCTGTTCTGGGGTGTCCAGTTCTCGCTGAACCGGTTCTGTCAGCTAGGAAGTTTTTGAGAACACCTTTTTCAATTAATAATGTTCTTTGGGCGGGCATTCCTTCGTCATCCATATCTATTGTGCCGAAGGCATTGTCAGCGCGTCCTTCATCCCAAGCTGTTAAACTTTCATGGGCGATTTTTTCGCCTTTTTTATCAGCAAATGGTGTGGTTTTGCGTTCAATTTGGGTGGTTTCTAATAGGTGTCCGCAAGCTTCATGGAATATTACTCCCCCAAAGTGGTTGGCCATGATAATGGGGTAGTTTCCTGATTCTACATAATCTGCATATAGCATTTTACCCGCTGATTCGGCAATTTGTTCAGCAGCTTGTTGATAATCCCAGGTTTTCAGGAAGTTGGGATCACTGGTGTTTCCGGCACGTTCACCGATGGAAGCACGGTTCGCACCATCAGCGCAGAGAATATTAAAGCCGACGGACTGGGTGAGGCGAATATCACGGGCAAATGTGCCATCACTGCCAGCAACTAATACTTCTTGCCAGTCACGGAAGTAGGTAGCGCGGCGAGATTGAACGTGGGTAGCTTTTTTGTTGAGTTGGGTAGTACCATCAAGGAGAATTTCTCCCATTTCACGGATGGAACTGCATAAGGGTAGCCAGCCATCTTTACCCCGTTTGGTAGCGTAGTCTCTCAATAATTCTAGGTTGATTTCGGGGATGAAAGCTGTAGGTCCTGGTAGTTGTAATGCCAGGATGGAAAGACCTTTTTCTAAGGCTGCTTTTAAGCCGGCAAATGTCAGGTTATTGGTGCTAACGTAACAGTCGGCTTTACCGCGAAATACTCTCACTCCTGCACCAGTGGCTAAACTGGGTGAGATGCTGGTGATGGTATCGTCTTCTGCTAAACAACTAATGTAATTACGACGTTCTAAGAAAAATTCTACAAAATCAGCACCAGCAGCGCGTCCTAGTCCCAAAAGGGTGGCCAGGGGCGCTTCCCAGGTGTCGTCGAAGCGTTCTGTTGTTGATGAATATTGCAAGCTGGGGAGTTGATTGGAAAGAAGTAGGGTATTTGTAAGCATGAATGGCCTCGTCTGCTGGCGTTTTGACTGAAAATATCCTGGTGTGTTCAGTCTAACAAATCTATTTAAGTCACTGTGGGCAGTTAGGCAGTAGAGTTTTCCTCACCTTTCTCTTCTGGGTGTGAGTCAGGAAAGTTATCAAGATTGGATGATTATCTTTTAAAGACTACTTTTTGACAATAGGATATATTTTTACCACAAGTATATATAATATTTAATGCCTAATTTATTTCATTCTTTATTTTTATAATTTGGGAATAATAAATAAATTCAAAGGAGATTACAGTGGTAGTTCATAGTCAAATTATTCATGAAATTAAGATTGAGAAGCTTAAAAATGTATCTAATGTATCTATTGATCTTGAAGGTTCACCTCTAATATCTCTAATGGGGGTGAATGGTTGTGGAAAATCAACAATATTATATGCTCTAGCCTGTGTGTATAAACCTACGAGCGATACAGATGAAAATTATAAATTTTCTCGATTTTTTCCCCCACATAATCATTTTGACTGGTCAGGATCAAAGCTATCTATAATCCATAGCTATGGTGATGGTAGTAACACTTACCCACGAGTAGAGAAAGTCTATCAAAAAAATGATAGATGGGTTATCTATGCAAGAAGACCAGCAAGATTTGTAAAATTTGTTGAAATAAAAAGTTGTGTTCCTGTGATAGAAGCAGAGAATAAAGGTAGAGAAATTTCATATACTACTAAAACACAATCTGATAAGCTAGATGAATTAATTCGCCAAAAAGCTGGTTATATTCTCAATAAAAATTATGATGGATTGTATGTACACTCATATAATAATAAAACAATTTTAGGCGTTAAAACAGGAAAAATTCAATATTCAGCTTTGACTATGGGAGCAGGAGAACAAAGAGTATTTACTATCTTAGATGCCGTTTTTAGAACACCAGGAAATCACAGTTTAATTTTAATAGATGAAATAGATTTATTAATGCATCCTCAAGCTCTTGCAAGACTCATAGAGGTTTTGTACGAACGGGCAACTAAAAAGCACCATCAAATAATATTCACTTCTCATAATACGGAATTATTTCATTTAAAAGATAAGGTACAGCTTAGGCATATTCATCAAACAGATAAAGGCACAGTTTGCATCCCAAATACAACACCAGATATTACTCGTCGTATGACTGGGAAGCAAATTAAATCTATAGAAGTATATGTTGAAGATGATCTTGCTCAAGCAATAGTAAGCCATATTGCTAGATCACTTGGCATTTCTAAAGACTTGTTTATCCATAAATATGGTGCAGCGATAAATGCATTTACAGTTTCTGGAGGACTAGCATTATCTAGTCAATCACTCAGCAATGCATTATTCGTTTTGGATGGTGATGAATACGTTACTCAAGAAGATAAAAAAGATAAAATTGAACGAGTTGTAACTGGGCATGGTCCAGACTTAGATATACTAAGACAACAAGTTTTAATTTCCTTGAAACAATTCAACCTACCTCAAGATATTCGTCCAGAACAATTTATTTTCAAATGTATTCATGATTTAGCCGAACAAACTGATCCTGAAAAAGAAGAGATTAGGAAGATCGCTTCTGATATTGTGAATGCTGGTGACCAGCATAATTTAGTTAATCTTCTGATTGAACAACTAGGATGTTCTAAAGAAATAGGACTAAATCGCATCATTCAAGTTTTTGCTCAATCCCCTCAATGGTCAGACTTTTCTAAACCAGTCCGTCTTTGGCTAGAGTCAAAAATACAGGAGTTACATTTAGGTTAAGCATTTTATTTGAAACTAATAAACTTGTAATTTGCAGAGTTTGGCAATTCTAAAGTTGCATCTGCAATAATAATTGTGGAGTTGTGATTTTTTTTAGCTCACACAGAGTCGCAGAGAGGTATAAGTAATTTGTATGGGATTTTGGAAAAAAAGATTTTTATCAATAAGGGGTGGTATTTTCTCAATATTATTGAGAATGATGTCAATAATTTAACGAGTTTTGGTAATTTCAGCTAGGGGGTTGACAGTTGTTCTGGTTTTTGCTATATTTTTCTTATATCTAGAAATCTGTCCGCGCCATATATAACAGGTTTTAGATAACAGGTTTTGAATTGTTTAAGTTAAGATTTGCAGGATTTAAGAATTTGCATCCTGGGATTTTCGATAGTTCCATGAGAATTTGTTAAGATTAAAGGATAAATTAGGATTTTGGTTTTTTGATGGTTTGAGGTTAGAACCGATGACTCAGGAATTAATAGACCTCAGAAATAGTATTTTACAAGGACGTTACGCAGAAGCTTTGGAAATTGTAGATGAATTGGAAGGAATGAGTAAACAAGCTATTCTGCGAAATATCCAATCTTATGTAAAAATTTTATTGATTCATTTGATTAAAAACCAAGTTGAACAGAGATTAACTGCATCTTGGGTTGCTTCTATTCGTAATGCTATTAGAGAAATTAAAAAGATCAATTTGAAGGATCATAAAAAATCCTATTATGTGAATGAAGATGAATGGACTAATTTAATTGAGGAAGAAGTAATTGAGGATGCGATAGTTGACGCTAGTTTTGAGGTAATGAACGGTAAATATAGTCGTTCGCAACTTGCTGGAATTATAGATAAAGATGAGATTTTAGCTATTGCAAATAAATTGTTGTCTTTAACTTATGTTTATTCTGCTAAGGAGTTACCAGCAATTATGGATGATTATATCGCTCAGTTGGTTGGTGGAGATGATTGGCAGTAAAATTGATTAATGATTATATGATAAGAAATAAAAAAATGGGATTTTGTCTGAATCAGGATGTCTGGTTACTGAGCGAAGTCGAAGTACAGGATTTAAGGATGTACATGATGAGATTTTATGTATTGTTTTTGGAGATTTTTGAATGTGGGTGAAATTTTACGATGTTGAAGGTTGAAAAATTTACTATATATGCGCTCACAGATTTCTACTCATAACATAAGTGTACGGCAAATTTTCTGCCTTGTCAAGTCTTGAAGGAATAAAAAAAATGGGATTTTGTCTGAATCAGGATGTCTGGTTACTGAGCGAAGTCGAAGTACAGGATTTAAGGATTTACAGGATGAGATTTTATGTATTGTTTTTGGAGATTTTTGAATGTGGGTGAAATTTTACGATGTTGAAGGTTGAAAAATTTACTATATATGCGCCCACAGATTTCCACTTATAACATAAGTGTAAAATGAGTTTGGCTATTTGTCAAGTCTTAAAACCCAAAAATTACAAAAATCCTGAAAATGCCGATTTTGAAATTTCATGCAGTGGGAAAAAGAGCGATCGCCAAATTATAAATCATCAAAAATCCTGTACTTCGACTTCGCTCAGTAACCAGATATCCTGATTCAGACAATTTGATCACAGTTAGATCAATGCTAAATTTTCAATGATTTTTCTGCTTGGAAATGCAGCAATAATCCATATTCCAAACCTTCAACTACAGCTTGATAAGAAGCTTCTAAAAGATTAGCAGAAACTCCGATAGTTGTCCAGCGTTTTTGACCATTTCCCGACTCAACCAAAGCGCGAGTTTTTGCTGATGTTCCTCTATTTCCGTTGAGGATTCTTACCTTATAATCAGTTAATTCAAACTCAGCAATTTGCGGATAAAAATTGATCAAAGCCTTACGCAAAGCTGCATCCAAAGCCGCAACTGGACCATTACCTTCTGCTGCTTCCAGAATATTTTTACCATTGACAGCTACTTTAATTGTAGCTAAAGAATTTGTGCTTTTTTTCCCTTCCACTAAATCACAATTAACATGAAAACCTTGAACTTCAAAAAACTCCTGTCTTAGTCCTAAAGCTGTATACATTAATAAAGCAAAACTAGCTTCCGCAGCTTCAAATTGATAACCTTCACTTTCCAAGTCTTTCATGCGTTGGAGAATGTGTTTAGTTTGGGGATCATTTTTATCTAATTCTATTCCCAAAGTGCGAGCTTTAGCTAAAACATTGCTTAAACCAGACTGTTCAGAAATGACAATGCGACGACGATTTCCTACTTGTTCAGGTGTAATATGTTCATAAGTTAAAGGATTACGTTCCACCGCAGAAACATGAATCCCACCTTTATGAGCAAAAGCTGAACGTCCTACATAGGGTGCATGATCATCAGGTGCGAGATTGACAACTTCACTCACAAAACGACTGGTTTCTGTAAGTTGATGTAGCTGGTGTTCACTGATACAACTATAACCAAGCTTTAGCTGTAAATTAGGAATCAGAGAACACAGGTTAGCATTACCGCAGCGTTCACCATAACCATTTATAGTCCCTTGTACCATTTTTGCACCTGCCATGACTGCTGCTATAGCATTAGCAACCGCCATTTCCGAATCATTATGAGTATGTATTCCTATTTGGGGAATTGGTGATTGGGTAAGAGTTTTTTCTGTATTTCCTATTTCCCTGACGACAACTGAGACAATTTGAGAAACTTCATGGGGTAAAGTTCCGCCATTAGTATCACATAAAACTAACCATTCCGCCCCCGCTGTTGCGGCTGTTTTGATTGTTTGTAACGCATAATCAGGATTTTGTTTATAACCATCAAACCAATGTTCAGCATCATAAATTACACGCCGTCCTTGAGAACGTAAATACTCAATTGTGTCGTGGATCATGGCTAAATTTTCATCCAGACTGGTCTTGAGTCCTTCTATAACGTGCAAATCCCAAGATTTCCCGAAAATTGTCACCCAGCGCGTACCAGCCGCCAAAATCGCTTGTAACATGGGTTCATCACTAACTTGGGTATGGGGACGACGGGTGGAACAGAAAGGAACTATCTCCGCTTGTTTGAGGGGGTTTTCTTGAAGTTGCCAGAAAAACTGGACATCTTTAGGATTCGCCCCTGGCCAACCACCTTCAATAAATGGTATACCTAGTTGATCTAGTCTGTGGGCAATGCGTAACTTATCTTCTATAGACACTGATAAACCTTCCCGTTGAGTACCATCACGGAGAGTAGTGTCATATAACCAAATTTGAGGAGAGGTAGTTTTGTTCATAAGTTCAGGAGTCAGGAGTCAGGAGTCAGGGAGCAGGGAGCAGGGAGCAGGGGAGAGATTTTTCTCAAATACCAATGCCCAGTCCCCAGTCCCCAAGTCTCCTGCTGTAATTTAGTTTGGTAATTTAAATATGCCGAAAGTTGTAGCTCAAGGTAAATTAATTGAGTGTGAAAACAAAGCCAATTTAAGAAAAGTGCTGCTAAAAAATGGTGTTGACCTCCATAACGGTGGTTCTCAGATAATAAACTGTCGGGGTATTGGCAGTTGTGGTACTTGTGCGGTTAAGGTAGAAGGCGAAGTGTCAGCAGCAAATTGGCGTGATCTAACGCGGCGTTAGCGTAGCGTGCGCCTTAGCGCATTCGCTTCCTCCCCATTCTCCTACATCTGATTTGCGTTTAGCTTGTCAAACTCAGGTTTTAGGAGATGTGAAAGTTACAAAATTTGATGGTTTTTGGGGTCAAGGTTCTGAGATAGTTTGGACACCAGAAGGTTAAAAAGGAGACAAAACAAGATGGGTAGATGGACTCCCTTAATTTTAATGGCTGGAGGCGTGGCAATTTTACTAGGTACGTTACTTGGTATTAATTTTCCGATGGGTGGACAACAAACTGCTAATGTTCCCCCAGGAAGAAGAGAGTCTAGTGTTTTGCCAGCTAATATTAATGTTAATAGCACTGCCAGCAGGGATGATTCAACCGCTGGTAACAGAAATAACACTGAAACCAGCAACACTAACACTAACAGAAATGATTTTTCTGATGATACTCGCCGCACCAGTGTAGCTCAAAGTAATGCCAATACTACGCCTACAGGTTCTGCTGATAGTATACAAGGCTCAAATAATACTGATACTGATACTGATACTTCTACTTCTGCAACAGATACTAGCTCAAGTTCAGGTACTATCGATCAAGATAAACAACCTATTCGCGCTTTGTGGTAATGGGTAATGGGTAATGGGTAATGGGTAATGGGTTAGAAGTTTTATTTTTCCCCATCACCAATCACCAATCACCAATTACCAATCACCAATTAATAATCCTGATAGGTTATTAGTTATGTACTAATGACTAATAACTATTGACTGATGACTAACGATGTTTTAATTATTGGTGGTGGCATTATCGGGTTGGCTTGCGCTGTTGAGTTAAAGTTGCGGGGTGCAAATGTTACTGTTGTTTGCCGTGATTTTACTGCCGCAGCCAGCCATGCAGCCGCAGGAATGTTAGCGCCTGATGCGGAAAATATCGCCGATGCTGCTATGCTTGATTTGTGTCGGCGATCGCTCTCTTTATATCCTGACTGGATTAGTAAATTAGAAGAGTTAACAAGTTTAAATACAGGTTATTGGCCTTCTGGTATCTTTGCCCCAGTTTATCAGTCCCCAATCACCAATCACCAATCACCAGCTTACTGGTTGGATAAAGCAGCTATTCACGAATATCAACCGGGGTTAGGTGCTGATGTGGTTGGTGGTTGGTGGTATCCTGAAAATGGCCAGGTTGATAATCAGGCTTTGGTTAAGGTTCTGCGGACTGCGGCTGAGTCTTTGGGTGTATCATTCAAAGATGGTGTAACGGTTGAGGCGATCGCTCAACAAGAAGGGCAAGTTATCGGTATTCAAACTAACATAGGTTTTCTTAGGGCTGACCATTATCTTTTAGCTGCTGGCGCTTGGTCTAATCAATTATTACCTTTACCAGTGCGTCCCCGCAAAGGTCAAATGTTGCGGTTGCGAGTACCGGAATTTGTACAAGAATTACCTTTAACAAGGGTTTTATTTGGTGAAAATATTTACATTGTTCCCCGTCGCAACCGTTCTATTGTTTTAGGTGCTACCAGTGAAAACGTCGGTTTTACTCCCGATAATACACCAGCAGGAATACAAAGTTTACTTCAAGCTGCAACCCGTCTTTTTCCCCAATTAGCAGATTATCCTATTCAAGAAATGTGGTGGGGTTTTCGTCCTGCTACCTCCGATGAATTACCGATTTTAGGTGAAAGTCATTGTAAAAATTTAACCTTGGCTACTGGTCACTATCGCAATGGAATTTTACTTGCACCAGTTACAGCAAATTTAATTGCAGATGTGATTTTATCAAAAACAACCGATCCGCTTTTCACTCATTTCCATTATTCCCGCTTTCAAAATACACCCGTTCCCACTCAGTCATCTACTACAACATCCATGCTTACCCATCCTGCTAATTTCACCAACGGACATAGTAAAAATTTATCTCTCCAACCTGCGGAATTTAATTTACAAGATTCAGGTTTAGTTATTGCTGGTAAAACCTTTCAATCTCGCTTGATGACGGGAACAGGGAAGTATCGCAGTATTGATGAAATGCAGAAAAGTGTCGCTGCTAGTGGTTGTCAAATTGTTACCGTTGCTGTGAGAAGGGTACAAACTAACGCCCCTGGCCATGAAGGTTTGGCAGAAGCTTTAGATTGGGGTAAAATTTGGATGTTGCCTAATACTGCCGGTTGTCAAACTGCGGAGGAAGCGATCCGGGTGGCAAGGTTAGGACGGGAAATGGCGAAGTTATTAGGACAGGAAGATAATAATTTTGTCAAGTTAGAAGTTATACCCGACGCTAAATATTTATTACCTGATCCCATCGGTACTTTACAAGCGGCAGAACAGTTGGTAAAAGAAGGTTTTGCGGTATTGCCTTATATTAATGCTGACCCAATGTTAGCTAAACGGTTAGAGGAGGTTGGTTGTGCCACTGTGATGCCTTTAGCCGCGCCCATTGGATCTGGACAAGGGTTGAAAACTACTGCCAATATTCAGATTATTATTGAAAATGCCACAGTGCCAGTAGTAGTAGATGCGGGTATTGGTGCGCCTTCGGAAGCTGCACAAGCGATGGAGTTGGGTGCAGATGCGTTATTAATAAATAGTGCGATCGCCCTAGCTGAAAATGCACCTGCAATGGCTTATGCAATGGGTTTAGCAACCGTAGCCGGTCGCATAGCTTATTTAGCGGGAAGAATGCCAATTAAAAACTATGCTAGTGCGAGTTCACCCTTAACGGGAACTATTACTGGTTAAGTTAGTATTAGACATTTGGCAGTAATAGATGTAGAGACGTTACATAAAACGTCTTTACAAAGGTTTTATATTTTATACCGTTTCTTCATGAGACTGCGCTAAATTTGCAAACCTCTTTCTTTGTGTTCTTTGCGTCCTTTGCGGTTCGTTATATAATTTAGCGCATCTTCATAGAGAATTAGTATTAGCCATTAGTTTCTAATTTCATCCGAACTTGAATCATTCCAGAAGAAAATTTTTCTATACAACTTACCATAACAATATTATAATATTAATTGATTTATTAATATCAATTCCCCTGAAAAAATAGCCAACAAAAATCAATTATGAAAAATCTCTGGAATGAGCAAGAAGCAGCCCAATATCAAGGAGAATTAGAACTGCGAGTATATACATCTCGTCTCTTAGGAAAAAATCCTGCTTTAGTTTTACATGGAGGAGGAAATACTTCTGTCAAAATCAAAGAAAAAAACCTAGTAGGAGAAATAGAAGAAATTCTTTATGTAAAAGGTAGTGGTTGGGACTTAGCAACCATCGAAAAAGAAGGTTTTGCTCCCGTGAGAATGTCGCATTTATTAAAATTAGCTAAACTGGCAGCTTTATCTGATCCTCAGATGGTAAATGAGCTAAAAACTCAAATGACAATTGCTACAGCACCTTCTCCTTCAGTGGAAACAATTCTCCATGCTATCTTACCCTACAAATATGTAGATCATACCCATGCAGATGCCATTGTCACTATTACCAATACTCCCAACGGTTGCCAAAGAATCAAAGAAATTTATGGGGATAAAGTTGTCATAATTCCCTATATTATGCCAGGGTTTGATTTAGCCAGAATTTGTGGTGAAAAATTCCCACTAGAAGCAGGAGAAAACACCATCGGCATGGTTTTGATGAATCATGGTATTTTCTCCTTTGGCAACACTGCTCAAGAGTCTTATGAAAGAATGATTTCACTGGTAAGTGAAGCCGAAGAATATTTACAGAAAAATCAAGCATACTCTCCTACTCCCAGTAGTGTTATTGCAGAAAAATCTTTAGCTCCTACCTTAGCAAAATTCCGTCATAGACTATCAACAAAAGCAGGTTTTCCAGTTATTTTATCCAGTCATCGAGATTCTAAATATATTGCTTTTGCCGGCAGAAAAGATATTGCTGTCATTTCTCAACAAGGTCCGGCTACACCAGATCATGTAATTCGTACTAAACGCTTACCTTTAATTGGTCAAGATATCGAAGCCTATAGTCAAGCTTATCAAGACTATTTTAAAACCTATTCCAGTCCTGAACATACCATATTAGATACCATTCCCAGAGTAATCCTTGATCCAGAATTAGGACTATGTACAATTGGCAAAGATATTAAATCAGCAAATATTGTTGCCGACATCTATGATCATACCATTGATATCATAGAAACTGCCACCAATTTAGACCAATATCAAGCTTTATCAGCCAAAGATATTTTTCAAGTAGAATATTGGGATTTAGAGCAAGCAAAATTAAAAAAAGCAGGAAAAGAACCCCCCTTTACTGGAGAAATTGCCTTAGTTACAGGAGCAGCTTCTGGAATTGGTAAAGCCTGTGTAGAATCTCTTCTAAAAAGAGGCGCTGCGGTTGTTGGTTTAGATATTAATTCTCAAATTGAAACCCTTTATAAACGTCCTGATTTTTTAGGAATAACCTGTGATGTAACCGATGAAAATGCAATTACTCAAGCCCTAGAAACAGCTATTGGTAAATTTGGCGGTTTAGACATCTTAATTCTGAATGCTGGAATCTTTCCTCGTGGTTGTCATATTAAAGATTTATCAACCCAGGAATGGCGTAAGGTAATGGATATCAATTTGGATGCTAACTTAATTTTAATGCGAGAAAGTCATTACTATTTAAAATTAGCACCTAAAGGCGGTAGAGTAGTAATAATTGGCTCAAAAAATGTCTATGCACCTGGAGTTGGTGCAGCAGCATATTCGGCTTCTAAAGCTGCATTAAATCAATTAACAAGAGTTGCTGCTTTAGAATGGAGTCAAGATAAAATTCGCATTAATTCTGTACATCCAAATGCAGTTTTTGATACGGGAATTTGGACAGAAGAAGTATTAAATTCTCGTGCTGCTGCTTATGGTTTAACGGTAGAAGAATATAAAACTAATAATCTGCTGCAAGTTGAAATTACTAGCCATGATGTAGGCGAATTAGCAGCGGAAATGTGTGGTAATTTATTTATGAAAACAACTGCTGCTAATATTCCCATTGATGGAGGGAATGAAAGAGTGATTTAGTGATTTAGGATTACTATAGGAGGAGGAGACAGGAGGTAAAAATGTGGGCTGTATTTGATTTTTGCAGAAAATTAGATATTCTAGTTTGTCTCAAAACTTCCAACCTGTCTTCCATCCCCAAATTTGAACTTTACCTGGATATTCACAATTAAATTTTCAGGACTTTTACAACTAATTTACGACTGATAATGGAGGAATTATCATGTTAGAAGTTAAGCCACGTTTTCAAAGTTTTGAAGAATATTTAGCTTATGATGATGGTTCAGATAAATTATATGAATTATTTAATGGAGAGTTAATAGAAATGCCACCAGAATCAGGAATTAATGTACAAATAGCAAATCGAATTTTCCTAATTTT
Organism: Sphaerospermopsis torques-reginae ITEP-024; assembly: GCF_019598945.1. Classification (NCBI taxonomy): domain Bacteria; kingdom Bacillati; phylum Cyanobacteriota; class Cyanophyceae; order Nostocales; family Aphanizomenonaceae; genus Sphaerospermopsis; species Sphaerospermopsis torques-reginae. Next base: position 3,315,052 of record NZ_CP080598.1, read on the forward strand.
TGCATTATTAATAGGAACTGATAGAGTGCGGGGACATGGTTTAGAATTGGAAGTAAGAGGAGAACCGAGAAACCGTTATCCTGATTTAACTATTATTCGAGAAGAACATATTCAACAATTAGCAAAACGTAATACTATCAGATTATCAATGTTACCACCTTTGTTAGTGGTTGAAGTTGTAAGTCCAGGGGAGTTACAAAGAGATAGAGATTTTATTGCCAAGCGGTTACAATATCAAGATTGTGGTATTCCTGAATATTGGATTATTGATCCAGAAAATAAAAGTGTTTTAGTGTTGGAATTAATTGATGGTATTTATCATGAAGTGGGGATTTTTGCTGGTGATGATTTGGTGATTTCTCCACAGTTTCAGGATTTAAGTTTGCGGGTAGAACAGATTTTTGGTTAACAATTATAAAACTAATGAATGACAAAGGTTTTCCGAAAGGTATATTTCTATTCTCTATCTATCCAATAGTTTGGTTTTCGTTGAAGGTGCATTAACGCTAAAATTTGAATGCGTTCATCATTATCAACCCTATAAACTATACCATAGGGAAATCCATCAATATGGCAACGTCTAGAATTTTTGATCATTGGTGTCCAAGCATCAGGAAACCGAACAATGCGGTTAAGTGTTCGTTCCACTGCATCTAAAAAAGTGTTACCCAATTTCGAGCTAATACCGTCATAATAGGAAATAGCTTCATCAAGTTCTAATTGTGCTTGAGGATGAAATTCAACAAACATTACCGATTCCTAAGTCTTTGTAATACTTCATCAGCAGGAATTAAAGAAACTTCACCTTTATCTATAGAATCTATGCGATTGACAATTTCACTTTCCCAAGCGTTTTCAACTTCAGGATTAATTTCATCAAGACTTTTAATAAGATGTTCTACCAGCATCGCTCTATATAAAGGAGGTAGGGTTAATACTGCTCCAAAAATTTCATCATAAGTAACATTAGCCATAAATAAAACTCCTGATAGAGTAATATGAATTATAACATAATTTTTACATATTAAAAGATACTATTATAATTCTTGACATAGTGTAGGAGCAGATTTGAAAAAGCACTGATTTGAAATTATTTACTCAATGTTGCTCGCTGGTTAGAAACTAACGAACAACAATATCGCTTTTATAGGTAAAAACACAATAATTGTGTTGTATCTAACTCATCACGATAAACACATTCAAAATCACTAAAACCGACTTTTTCAGAAATACTTTTTAAATTTGATTGAGTTTCAGGAAAATCCCTAGATGAAATATGACTATCGACCATTTTATACTCTTGAGGAGTTATTAAAGTCCAATCTTTTTTCACATTACCTAAATAACGTTGCACATAGGTATCTCTATCTTCATTTTCTTGACGAACTACATCAATTAAAATGAAAATTCCACCCGGTTTGAGCAGATTTTTTATATTTTTTATTACATCTTCTTTCTCTTGTAATTGCAAATGGTGGAGAGCAAAAGATGTAAAAACAACATCAAATTTCTGTTGTTCATTTTGCGCTAACTCATTCGTTAATTCCCAACAATCTCCTATGATAAAATTTCCCTGACAACCAGTAACAGCAATATTTTTTTTCGCATCTTCTATTGCGGGAACAGATACATCTATTCCTGTATATTCAGCGATTTGAGTATTTAATAAAGCTTGAGTAGTGAAACTCCCATCTCCACACCCCAAGTCAAGCATAGTAAACGGTTTTTGCCAGTGTTTAACTAATAATTCATGGAGTACATTATATATTTCCTGATGTCCCATGTAATTGTTTTTTAACACTTTCTGGTAAATTTGCCATTGCTGGTTAAAAAACTCTTCTGTTAAGAAAGTTTCCTCTTGAATCATTTCCAATTTTATCTGCTCTGTCATTGTTTTAAATTCCAGATATTTCGATTTTCAGATTGAAAACATTTTATCAAATTTGGTGTCATAGTAGAGAGTTACTTACTTCCTGATATATCAAACCATTTGATAATCTGTTTTTTGTTCCTTCACAGGTGGCCGCACACACAAATAAATCAACGCCCCAAAAAAAGGAACTAAAGCAAATAACCAAAATAATTGATTATCCTTCCAACCCCGTCGCGTCATATCATCCCCTAATAAAGCAGGAAATAATAAACTCAACATACAAAAATCTAAACTCATGACATGAATAAATCTGCTAGTTTGCCATTGTTGGATAAAATCACTCCAATTTCCTTGTAAACCATAAGCAAATAAAACCACCGCACCTAACATTAATAAAATCCCAGTAATGCGAGAATCAAAGATTTTCAGAAACAGATTTTTATTACCTGTAAATTCTTGATTTGGTTCTCTTAAAGCTAGATATGGTAAAAGTGCAAACGCACCTAAAGCAAAGGAAACTGTAGCAAAAGGCCAAGCTGGTATTTTTTGCCCTCTACCATCAAGAAATAATACGGAACTGTAAATTAAAGGCCATATTCCCATGATATTAAATAAGGCAATAATCACAGGATTAATACCTTCCCAGTTTCCTGTAGAAAGATTGGTGATTAACTCTAAACTTTCTGGGAAATTATCAGGAGGTGCAAATAAAAAGGCGTAGGAAATAAATCCTAGCCATATTAAACCAAAAGAGATTTTTCTCAACATAATTAATGTAATTTACGCAGTTTACGTACTTTACGCAGTTTGACTAAAAGCTTCTGAAAGATATTCTGCTGCTGCTGCTACTACAGCGATCGCATTTTCATAGTCTAACCGAGTTGGTCCCAAAACACCTATACTTCCCACCGGTACAGCACCCCGACGATAACTAGAAGATATCAAAGAACAGGTTCTAATCGGTTCTAAAGGGTTTTCCGTACCTATCCGCACCGTCACCTTGGGTTTACCCGTTTCCTCTATTTCCGTTTCTTCACATATTAACCGCCATAACTGTTCTTGTTCTTCTTCCAATAAGTGCATAATCGTCTGTACCTGCTGCACTTGGGCAAACTCCGGTTGACGCAACACCTCACCCACACCCCGCACCATGATTTGTGTAGCTGAAGGTGCAACAGCACGACGGAGTAATTCTGTCAAGGAACTTTTCAACAATTCCCCATAACGTTGAAACTCTTGATCTAACTCACTCCAGTCAAGCTGGGCTAATTCCAAGAGCGTAAAACCCCGCAGATGACTATTCAAAAAGTTAGAAACTATTTGTAATTCTCGATCAATTGTTTCTGGATCAGGTTTATTTGCTGACTCTCTTGTAAACAGATCCATTACCTTGGAATGGGTTTCATAACTATCCGTCACCACAATCAGCATAACTTTCCCATCTTCAACTTGTAAAAGTTGTAAATGTCTGAGTTGTGCTGTGTTAGCTTGTGGCATGGTAATTAAAGTAATGCAGCCACTTAATGTTGCTAAAATTTGCGCTGCACCTTGCAGTAAAGCTTCTAAACTCCAATCATCCCAATGTAGACGCTGTTGTAAAGTAGATTCAACCTCTTTAGCTAAAGCTTCCGACGGTTTCATCAACTTATCAACATATATACGATAACCAGAATCAGAAGGTACGCGCCCCGCAGAAGTGTGTGGTTGGTAAAGTAACCCCGACTTTTCCAAAACACCCATAACATTGCGGATGGTAGCGGAACTGACACCAAGATCAAATTCCTCAATCAAGGCTTTAGAACCAACTGGTTCAGCAGTGGCGATATAATGGCGTACAGTTGCCCAAAGTATATGTTGTTGGCGATTTGTCAGATGGAATTGCATAGAATATGTTTTACTGAAGGCAAATTTTAAGCAAAGGTTGAAAAATTTTGTTAATGAAACCGTAAAAAAGATTGATTATTAATTAATGCAAAAGCAAAATCGTAAATTATATATTTATCCTATATTAGTTAGGTGCAAAGCTTCCTGTGAGAACTTATTTTGTACGTGATTATTAATACAGCCTAGCTCACAGCACAAAAAAGGCTAAATTCTCATCTATTTATCATATTATCTTATATGATTTCTTAATCAAGCTGTATTTTTAGCTACAAAAATTAGATTTAGCTTCAGTTGCATTGCTGACTATTGGTGATTGGTAATGGGTAATGGGTAATGGGTAATTGGAAAAAAGGGAACAGGTAAAGAAGTTTCTCCCCAGTCCCCAGTCCCCAGTCCCTAATACCTTGGAATTACAGGATCAACTAGGATAGAATAGGCATCAATACCACCTGTAATATTTTTAACGTTAGTAAATCCTTGAGAAACTAACCACTGACACATCTGAGCAGAACGCATACCGTGATGACATAATACCAGAGTTTCCGCATGGGCATCAAAACGGGTGGAAATGTCTTTGTTCCATTGTTCATATTCACTCAAAGGAAGGTTGACAAAACCATCAATTTGTGATATTGCCACTTCTTGAGGTTCACGCACATCTATTAACTGTAAACCAGAATCACCATTTGCTAAACGTTCCGCTAGTTCTTGAACCTTAATTTCAGTAAAAGATTGACCAGTCATGCAGTTTCTCTAAACAATCCTAATATTTGTCATACTATTCATGGTGACAGAAAAGCGAGAAAATAGGTTGAATGTGAATAATCAACGTTTATCTTTTAGGTTTATAGTAGCTGGTGTAGTTGCTGTATTACTTGCTATTACTGGCTTTTACTGGTTTTTATTCAAAAGTCCAGTAAAATTAAATACTCCCATATCTCAACCAGGGGCGGCTATATTTGTATCTAATGTAGCACCTGCGATGGTGTCTTTATTAGTCAATCCTGAAGGTTTGCAGTCACTTGAAAAACAAAGGGCAATTTCCCAAATCAAAAACAGCTTATTAGCAAAGACTAATATAGATTTCAATGATGATATCAAACCTTGGCTAAGTAATGAAATTACCTTAGCTGTCACCAGTGAAGATATTGATCGTGATCCAGAAAATGGGTTAAAACCAGGGTATTTAATGGCACTAGCTACAGATAACCCAGAAAAAAGCCGTGAGTTTGTTGAACTGTTATTTTCTCGACGAACTTTAGCAGGAACAAATTTAGAAGTAGAACAATATAAAGGTGTCAAATTACTTTATGATACCCCAGAAATAATAACATCCCAAAAAATCCAAAATCCAAAATCCAAAATCCAAAAATCTCAAATTCAAAATTCCTTAGCTGGTGCGGTTGTTGATGACTTTGTTTTGTTGGCTAATGATATCAAAGTTGTCAAAGAAGCAATTAATAATATTCAAGCACCTAACTTAAATTTAAGTAGTGATCCTGAATATCAAAAAGCTGTTAAAGAATTACCCAAAAATGCTGTAGCTGTAGCTTTTTTCAAATTACCTACATTATCAAAATGGCAAGGTTTAGAATTAGCAGAATCAACTTATAAGAGTCAAATTCTTTCTTTAGTTTTAAAATTTCCAGGTTTGCTGGCAGAAAGCACATTTTTAAGTCGTTCAAAACTCAATTCTCTATCTACACCATTATCTAAACCTGTGAATGCTTTAAAGTATATTCCAGAGTCAGCAGGTTTAGCAATTGCTGGTGCAAATTTAAGGAATTTACCCAATAGTAACTTAGATAAACTTTGGCAACAAATAACAGCAACTCTTTATGGTTCTTCCCAAGAAGCTATTGCTAGATGGATACAACCTTTAATAGATGTACAAAAAAGCTGGGATATAAACTGGAAAGACGATATTTTTAGTTGGGTAAGTGGAGAATATGCCTTAGCAATTTTACCAAATCAAGAGGTAAATCAAGAGAAAAATATAAATTTTAATTGGGTGTTTGTAGTAGAAAAATCACCACATTTAGAACAAGGAATCAACAAATTAAATGAGATGGCAATTAACAACGGTTTGAATGTTAGTTCGCTGAATCTAAATAATCAAAAAATTTCCGTTTGGACAGAGTTAAAAGCTAACACAGAAAAAGCATCTGTGACAGTTGATGCCAAAATTAGGGGAGCGCATACAAATCTAGATAATTATGAAATTTTTACCTCAGATTTGGCATTGATGGAAAAAATTATCAACCACCAAGAAAAATCATTAATTGAAAATACCAACTTTCAAAATAGTATTGCCAATATTCCCCAACCAAACCAAGGTTATGTGTATATTGACTGGGGAAAAAGCCGAAATTTTCTAGAAAGTCAACAACCCTTACTGAAATTTCTGGAATTGTTGGGAAAACCACTGTTTGACAATTTGCGATCGCTTACAGTCAGTAGTTACAGTCAGGAAGCAGAAACTCTCAAAGGTGGAATTTTCTTTCAATTGGAAAACTAAACAAGTTAGATCCCCGACTGCTTGAAGAAGTCGGGGATCTGGGAGAAGAGCGTGATCTCAGCACTACCCATTAGATTTTTTTTTACATAAAATTAGTATATACAGTTACAAAAAACTAGATGGAATTGCGCTATGAAAAATCGTCCCTTTTGGCTTCAATTTCGGTCTAGCTGGCTGTTAGCTGCAATTACCGCTATGATAACGACACCTGTAGCAGCCCAAACAGCCAATTTTGGCACAATGAAACTATCACCAGGTTTTACACCAGAACAAGGAACAGCCGCAGGTTATACAGGGGGTTCTTATTCCTTATCGGCTATGAGTAACCGAGACAAAAATAAAAAAGTGTGTCTTGGTTTTGGTGATCCCAATCCTGATCATATCCTGGTTTTAGAAGAAGACTTTGAAAAATTAACAATATCAATTAATAGCGGTAATACAGACACCACCATATTTATCAAAGGTCCAGATGATAAAACTATTCGCTGTGGTGATGACACTGGTATAAGTAAAGATGCGAGTGTCAGTAGTAACAAATGGAAATCAGGTATTTATCAAATTTGGGTAGGTATATTTAACCAAGGGGTGAAAGCTAACTACACTTTGAAAGTCGAAGAAAAGTGAACAAGTGACAGGTGACAGGTGACTGATGACAGCAAGAAGTCCACCCATTACTCATTACCAATTACCAATTACCAATTACCAATTACCAATTACCAATTACCAATTACCAATTACCAATTACCAATTACCAATTACCCATTACCCATTACCCATTACCAATTACCAATTACCAATCACCGACGACCAAGTAACGATAAAATGAGAAAGTAGCTTGTTTTGCTTATTGGGTACTATCTCGATGCTATCTACACTGCGTGCCGACTTTCGCATCATTTTTGAACGTGACCCAGCAGCCCGGAACTGGTTGGAAGTTTTGTTTTGTTATCCTGGTTTACAGGCTTTAATCTTCCATAGACTAGCTCACTGGCTGCGTGCTGTTGGTATTCCCTTTATTCCCCGGCTAATTTCTCATATTGCTCGGTTTTTAACCGGTATTGAAATTCACCCTGGTGCTGTTATTGGTAAAGGCGTATTTATTGACCACGGTATGGGAGTTGTCATTGGTGAAACCGCCATTGTCGGCGACTACGCCCTTATTTATCAAGGCGTTACTCTCGGTGGTACAGGTAAAGAAAGCGGTAAACGTCACCCCACATTAGGCGAAAACGTCGTTGTTGGTGCAGGGGCAAAAGTTTTAGGAAATCTGCAAATAGGTAATAACGTCCGTATCGGTGCAGGTTCAGTAGTTTTAAGAGATGTTCCCTCTGATTGTACCGTTGTCGGCATTCCTGGACGTATTGTTTATCGTTCTGGAGTGAAAGTTTCACCATTGGAACACAACAACCTACCAGACTCCGAAGCTCAAGTAATTCGTAGTTTACTAGATCGTATTGAAACACTAGAAGAAAAAATAGAAACTCTGCAAAATCCTGTCAAAGTTCCGGTTTTAGTAGGTAAATACATTCAAGTAGATGAATTACCAAAAGAACACAATTTTTGTAATCTTCGAGATAAAACAATACAGGAATTTTTAGACGGTGCTGGAATTTAACCGCCGTCAAAATGTCAGGAGTCAGAATATTCGTGTGTAGAAGATTGTAGCAGATTTCAAAAAATATCCAAATCATGAATACAGAATCAATAACTAAACATCTCAAACAACAGAGAATCCTATTAAACATGATTTTGTTTTTTGTTGCTGGTTCTGTATTTTATGTTTTGTTGTTACGTATAGGTTTAATATTTCCAGTTACAGCAATTCCTGAAGTTTTATGTATTACCAATTGCCAAACAGATAAAAAAATACATAAACCCATAATTGGCAATGAATTATTAAATTATGATCAACCAATAGAAAAAATAATTACCCAACCTATTGACAAAAATAAGATATCTATTTTAATTGAAAAATCTCAACATAGACTAACATTATATTACAATCTTGCACCTATTAAATCCTATCCTGTGGTTTTTGGTGCTAACCCCACAGGAGATAAAAAAAGAGAAGGTGACAAAAAAACACCCGAAGGTATTTTACGAATTCAAGACCTTTATCCTCACCCGCAATGGTCAAAATTTATGTGGTTAAATTATCCTAATCCCCAATCTTGGAGAAAGCATTTTCAAGCTAAAATCAATGGTGAATTAGCTTGGTATCTTCCTATTGGTGGGGAAGTGGGTATTCATGGTGTACCTGTGGGTGCTGATGAAATGATTGATGCAAAAAATAACTGGACTTTAGGTTGTCCATCTTTAAAAAATCAAGATGTTGATGAATTATATAAAGTTGTTCAGAAAGGTACAATTGTGGAAATTTTACCTTAAAAAATCAAGATTAACACAGCAGATTGCAAATCCATGAAGTAAAGAATCAAAATTCAAACCTAGACACCAAGCCATTTTTAATCCTGACTCCTGACTCCTGACTCCTGACTCCTGCTGTATTAAGGATTAACTTCTTCAAAATACCATTCTTGATTTTCATTAACTTTATAAATAGTTCTATTTTGTGGTTCACCCCGCAATTGTAAATGGTCTACTTCTGTAGGTTCAAGTAATAATAAACAAAAGGTTTCTAAGGGTTCTAAAGGGTTGGGTGCTGGTGGTGTAAATGATTCCGCTTTTCTTACTCTTTCCTTACCCGGATCAGGCCAAGCAAATTGTAAACGTGCTGCATCACTTAATTCTTGCCACATTTTAATTCTCGCTGGTTGTAAATGGGGATGAGAATTAAAAGTTATTAAAATCAAATTTCCAGAAATACGAAATTGTTCTCTAGAGTTGGGAAAATACCAACATATTTCTGCTGCTGGTTGTTGGGGTATTTGTTCAGCTTTTGCGCTGCGAATATCAGTAATAAATTTTAGCTGGTTGGTATCTTCCCAAAAACCACGAAATACCACAGTGCGGTTTGCAGGTAAACCATTTTCTCGCACGGTTGCAAGTTGCACATAACGGGAATAAACCAGACTGCGGTTTTTGTGTAAAGCGCGAGTTATTAAACTTCTCCAAGGTGCTAGGGACATTATTATTACTGTAATATTTTGGTAATTTGATTTTGATTTGTTTGTTCCATAATTATAATTGAAAATCTACTATTTTTGAGATCCCCGAATTTTATCAATATTGAATTATCTTGAAAATTCGGGGTTCTGAGCAGTAATAAATTAATCTTGCAATTGACTTAACCAACTTTGTAAATCTTGTAAACTGGTAAAGTCTAACAATGCTTCTCCAAGATTTTCTAAATTGCTCAAAGATAACTGAGTAATATTATTTTTTGCTTCCTCCGGTAACTCTCCTAAACGTCTAGTTAGTTGTCGCATAACTAAATTTAAAGCACTCTCTTTAAGTCCTTCTTGTCTTCCTTCTTGTTTAATTTCTTGATAAGCGCGACTTCTTTCTAATGAAATTCCTAACATGACTTGAACCTCCCGCAAAGTCAAATTTTCAAACCTATACATCATGATGGTAGTAATCATTTCTAAAATCATCTCATTGGATGAATTTTCTTGATTACTTCTGGTTAATAAATTCCTAGCTGCTGCTGGTGCTTGACTTTCTTTTAAAGTCGTCAGTACCATTAACCCTACCCATAGGGGTAATTGTTCAATGTCTCCCAATTCATCTAAATATATTCTATGCACTTGATCGCCGTTAAGCAAAGAACGATGGGGAGATATATCACTTTGTTCTATGTTACGAGATGGATATATTATAACCGCTTGCCAGTCACTAAATCTATTGCGATTACGGTAGAAATATAAGTGAGATTCGGCAAATAATCGCTCATACAGTTGTTCATCCTTTTGAAACTGTACTTCACTAAAATAAACAGTACCCTTGGTTTTACTCTCTGGAGGTAAAAACACTCCGTCAATTTCAAATTTCGGTTCTTTCACCGCTACAGAATCAAATTTATATAATTCTGCATTTTGGGGTGGGTTTTCCAATAGTTGAAATAAGACAAATGGATATTGTTGAAAGAGTTTATAAAAAATTGAGTCTCTACGCATTAATTAAATTCCTGATTTATTTGGTTAATGAAGGCAAGAGGCCGTTTTTGTAACAACGAAATATAAAATTGTGACTTATTATACAAAATATTTTAAAACACAAAGTGGCAAATTTAGCAATCTTTCATACTACAACTACTTGGCGTTATAGTCTTAATCTGTTAGTCAGAAACAAAACCGAACTATGGTTCAAGAACTGCAACGTCAACGCCAGAGTGCATCTTTTCCCGAAACTGCCCCAGCAGCTAATCCTGTGTTTTTCAGAACTTACAGCCGTCGTACACCAGCAGGTTTAAGAGAATCCTGGGATGAGGTATGCGATCGCACTTTACAAGGTTTAGTCGAATTGGGCAAACTTACCCCCGAAGAAGTCGCCCTCTTAGATAAAATGCAACGCAACATGAAAGCCCTACCCAGTGGCCGCTGGTTGTGGGTTGGTGGCACAGAATGGTTAAAAAAATCTAAAAACTTTTCTGGTGCTTATAATTGTACTTCCACAAACTTAACTGATTGGAAAGCCTTTGGTTTGATGATGGACTTGGCCATGATGGGTTGTGGTACAGGTGCTATTATTGAACCTAAGTATATTAATCAACTGCCCCCTATCCGTAACCGTTTAAATGTCACCATTACAGGTGAAGTCGGTAACACACCTATAGAACAACGTCGAGAATTTACAGAGGTAGTTGTTAAAGATAATACTGTAAATATTCACGTTGGCGACAGTCGGGAAGGTTGGGTACAGTCCTATCAAACCTTGTTAGAACTTTCCACCGATGAACGTTTCACCGATGAAGTTCAGGTAATTGTAGACATTAGCGATGTGCGTCAGTCCGGTGAAACCCTGAAAGGTTTTGGTGGTGTTGCTAACCCAGTAAAATTACCTGGTTTATATGAACGCTGCGCCTCTATTCTGAATAAGGCTTTAGGTAGACAGTTAACCTCTGTTGAATGCTGTTTATTGATTGATGAAGCGGCTGTATCAATTGTCGCAGGAAATATACGTAGAAGCGCGGGTATGCGTCAATTCATCGCAGAAGACCAACAAGGAGCAACAGCAAAAGATAACCTCTGGCAACAAGACGCAGGAGGAAACTGGCGCATAGATCCAGAACGTGATGCTTTGCGTATGGCCAACCACACAAGAGTATTTCACCGCAAACCCACCCTAGAAGAATCTATTGCCGCAGTGCAAAAGCAATATTACAGTGGTGAAGGTGCAATTCAATGGGCTGGTGAAGCAGTAGCTAGGGCTAATATTGATTTACTCAACACCCCAGAACTGAAAAAAGACTTCTTGCAAGCTTACGAACAAGGAAAAGCTAAAGCATGGATAAAAGAACATCACCCAAACATTGATGAACAAGAATTAGAACATCGTTTAGGCCGCTACGGCTTAAACCCGTGTGGTATTTAATTATACTTGCCTCACGTAAAAAATCCGGCAAAATCGGTGAAAGCTGAGATGCTAATGCCGAGGTAATTACAGGAACTAAAGAACCTGTAACACCGTAGAGAGTAGAAGTTGAACCTCCCAGGAGAATAAAAGACTTCCACGAGTGCCGGACTACAGTAAACTGTAGAAAATGTACTCCGAGCTAGTGCGAATTAAAGCACTAGAACTAAAGGATAAAGAGCCTTTAGGATAACAAAACTGGAAATAATTGGTGCTAATTTCCACTGTGTTAGTGGTGATACCCTACTCATCACAAAAGATGGAATGCACAAAATTAAAGACGTTGTAGGATGTGATATTGAGATTTGGAATGGTAAAAACTGGAGTCAGGTACAACCATTCAAAACTGGCAGTTCTCGCGTTCTCTATCGTGTGCGTTTTGCAGACGGTACATATTTAGATGCCACTGAGTATCACCGCTTCTTTGTTAAAGACAGATTCGGCAAAAATTACAAAGAAGTGCAAACAAAAGACCTAATGGATACAAGTAACTATGCTATCCACACAGAACCATTTACTATTGAGTACGAAGATGGAATAGATATTGATGTCAACTATGCCTATACTTTAGGGGTAGCAGTAGGAGACGGAACAACAGATCAAAAAAATCAAGCCAAAGTTAGGCTATATGAAGAAAAAGCCGTTTTATCTCTAGCAGGAAATAAATCTCCCATCAGAGAGTATGACTACTTACCAGCATTTACAGACGTTACAGATTTAGGTTTTTCTGGTGAATTTCTGAAAAGCCTTAAAACCAACCCAGAAGCACTAAATGTCATAGCAGGGTGGAAGCGTCAAGCCATCTTACATTTTATTGCTGGTTTAGCAGATACAGATGGTTCAAATACTAGCAGCAATGGTATTAGAATCTATATCTCTGACTATGACCGAGCTTACCGAGTGCAGTTACTACTGACTAAATGCGGTATTCGTTCATCTCTTAACCTTTGCGCTCATAAAGGAGCAGTCACAAACTACGGTATCAGAAGTAGAGATTTATACTACTTACAAATAACTGACTGTGGTGAAATTCCTTGTCAGCGTTTGGATGTGAGCAAAGGTAAACCAGCCAAACATAAAGGTAAATGGCAAGTTGTGAAAAGTGTGGAACAACTACCAGGATTACATGATACTTACTGCTTTAATGAGCCGGAATATCATAAAGGTGTGTTTGGTAATACCTTAACTGGAAACTGTAATCTTTCTGAAATACACTTAAACCAACTCGATCCCGACAACTACAAAGAACAAGAAGAAGCATTTAAAGCCGGTGCTTTATCTGTTGCTGCACTGTTAAACCATCACTTCCAAGAACCCCGCTATCAATATAGTCGGGAACTTGATCCCATCGTCGGCGTTTCCTTTACCGGTTTATTTGACTTCTTTGTTCATACTTTTGGTGTGGACTGGTTACGCTGGTGGGAACAAGGACGACCTGAAACCCCTGAAGGACTTATATTTAAACGCGGTGAGCAAAAATACCTGAGCAAGTGGAGAGAAATAGTACATAACGCTGTTTGGGAATATTGCGATAAACACGGAATTAAACGCCCCAACCGTTGTACTACGGTGCAACCAGCAGGTACTAAATCTCTTTTAAGTGGTGCTTCTCCTGGTTGGCATCCCCCCAAAGCGCAAAGATTCATCCGGCGGATCACTTTGCGTAAAAATGACCCAGTGGCATTGGCTTGTATAGATTATGGGTATAATGTCATACCTTCTCAATCGGATAAAGATGAAAACGGTAACTTGTTAAATGATCCGTTTGATAACCGTTGTACAGAATGGTTGGTAGAAATACCCGTTGCTGTCTCTTGGGCAGATTTACCAGGAGCAGATGTAATTGATGTATCCAAGTTTTCTGTATTGGCACAGTTAGATTTTGTCATGCAGGTGCAGAAATACTACACCACTCATAACACCTCAGCGACTTTAGAATTACGTTCTGAAGAAGTTGAACCTTTGGGTACACGCATTTATGAAGCGGTGAAAAATGATGAAGGTTACATTTCCGCAGCGTTGTTAGCGCGGTTTGATGACATTCAAACCTTCCCCCGTTTACCCTTTGAACCCATAGACAAAGCGACTTATGAGCGTTTATCTGCTGAGGTGAAAGCAAGACGTAAAACAGATGATTTTTGTGGTGCTTTGAGTCGTTATGATTTAGGGGAGATGTCAGAAGCAGGACCTAGCGGTTGTGACTCTGATAAGTGTATGTTCCCTGAACAAGCGCCTACATAATAGGTAAGTTATTTTCTTCGTGTCCTTCGTGTCTTCGTGGTTTATTCCTAATTATTTTTTTTACGAACCACTCCAGACACAGAGGACACAGAGAGAATATTTATCTTTTCTTTTGCCTTCTGTTCCCTGTTCTCTAAATATTTTTAATTTCAATCACATGAGTTGAACTTACCCATTCTCCTGTTTGGTTGTAAGTACGAATTAATCTTTGTCTTTCGTTGTCTCTCACTAACCAACCTGCTTCTACAAAAAGGGGTTTTCTTAGTTCTAGTTTTACGGGAAAATTACTAGAAATTCCATCGGGTAATAATAAGATTTCTCTGATATTTCTCTCTTGTTCAAATATTAGTTTATTACCTGCTATCTTGGCTTTTGAACTAATATTTTGACCTGCAAATGAAAGTTGATGTTCTAAATATCCATTGTCTATTTCTTTGATTTCTAAATAACTGGTATTTGTTTCTGAGGGTCTGAGGTCTGAATATACTGTGTGCGCTTGACCTTCCCATTTACCAATTAGTTGTTCTACTGTTAATGGTGGTCTTTCTTTGGCTTCTGTACCAGTTCTAAATTCTCTAATTAAGGTTAAATTACTAAAGTTTCCTTGTTTGTCATATAATTGCACTAAACGCGATCGCCTATTTTCATCTATAAAGCCATATTCTGCACCAAATTCTGTAAACGGTGCTAGTTGTAATGTTCCTTTGGAAAATGCACCTGTGTTAAAAAATATGTTCTCTTTGGCTAAAGAACGGTATTCCTGTTGATAATCGTGAATGGGAAAACTATCATAACCACTAGCATCAAAACGACGTAATCTAAACAGTACAGCTTGATTATTATCAATACCTTCTAAGTTTAAAATGCTAGGCGTAGATTTTAATATTTCTCCCTGGGGGGATATTTGAGTAAATGAACCCCGCCACTCGCCTATATTTTTAAGAAAGTTTTCCCAGTTGCTTGTCATAGCTTAATAAATTCAAATTCAATTAACTTGTTGTGGATTTAAAAAATCATAACTATTATACATCTCAATATTATTAAATTTGTTGATTGTCACTTATTACCCGGGATCTGTTAAAATTGATGAAGAATTAATAATTTTTTTACGGCAATACTTGGAGAGTGTAATGTTTATTAGTGAATTATCGCCTCTATTTAAAGAACTTGCCCAGCATCCAGTCTCATTTATGGGTGGGTTTGTTTCTGGTGTCCTCCGACTTAACCTAGCTGATGATCCTGTAAAAACTTGGCTAGATCAACATATTACTTCAGCCAACTTCCCCAAAACAGCCACTCAAGTCCAGAATGGCAAAACCTCCGGTCCTCAACAAATTTCAATTGATTAATCAATTATAAACCGTTAACATTTCAACGTTAACGGTTTTTAATTGCTAAAATGTAATTAGATTACCGCATTTTGTGAGCCATAAATTCTGTTAAATTATCCAATAAATAAAAGCATATAACTTTATATTATAGTTCTTTGTAAATTCTCATACTTTGGAAAATGTCATGATCAGTTATCATAATTAACAGATGGGTATGTTCAGTCTGGTGGCTGCTTGAGTAGTGGAATAGTATACTTAATGACTAATCTCCTACAATTTTGGCCATAAATGAATCAAGGGCAACGTGAACAATGCTGAAAATTTGCTGAGTTCTAGTTTCCATCTGAACTATCGCTTTTTGTTGAAAATTACGTGACTCATAATGACTATCTACGTTGGAAATCTCTCTTACCGCGCAACCGAAGCAGACTTAAGAGCCGTGTTTGCTGATTATGGCGAGGTCAAAAGAGTTGTTTTACCTACTGACCGCGAAACCGGAAGGATGCGCGGATTTGCTTTTGTTGACATGAACGAAGATGCAGAGGAAGATGCTGCTATCAGAGAATTGGACGGTGCAGAATGGATGGGTCGTCAACTAAGAGTGAATAAAGCAAAACCACGAGAGGATGATCGACGAGGTAGTTGGTCTAAAAAAGAATATTAATAATATAGAAGTTTTATCTTAGCAGATTGTTTCTATTTATGCAAGTAAGCGATCGCTAAAATTCAGCTAGAAACAATTGCCAATCACACAACGCTATATAATTATGCCCGACTAGAGATTCATTGGAGACAAATGTTAAGACTAGTCGGTTTTTTATAGAAGATTCAGTGCTGATAATTCCAGCAAAAATTTCCGCATAAAGTCCCTCAACTTGTTTGATATTCGTGACAAATCCTAACATATTTTTATCATTTGTGGAAAAGTGATTTTTTTATAGGTACTATATATATAGTCATCCTCAATGATTTCTCAACACTTTCTATTACCTCTTTCCTGTTTATTGCCCTCATGAGTCAGTATGGCTACTTCATGCAAGGTATAAAGACTCAAACTTTTGATGTTGCTACATTTATGTTGGCAAAATTCGGATGCTCCCAATATAAATGCTATCGGTAGCATTATTATATTGATCAATTTGAGGTCACTAAAATAGTTAATATATTTGAGATTTTAGTTTTAATAATTGTATTTATTTTTGTATTTTTCTTAAATAAATTTTCGCCAAATACAAATTAAATCTTCCAACTAAGTACAAATAACTCAAAACTATGGATATTCAAGAACTATTAACTAGGTATGCCAGAGGAGAAAGAAGCTTTAACGGTATTGCATTACCTTCCGCAAACCTACAAGGAGCTAACTTGGGTGGTATAGACTTTGGTAGAGCAGACCTCAGAGGTGCAAACCTCACCGCAGCATCTTTGAGTGGAGCAAATTTAAGTAAAGCAAATCTCAGAGGTGCAACACTAGAAAACGCACATTTATCGGAAGTGATTCTCTGTGGTGCTGATTTAACTCAAGCTATACTAACAAATGCCCATTTGAATGAATCAGACCTCAGTGGAGCTTTATTAAGTGGTGCAGATTTATGTGATGCTAATTTACATCAAGCATCAATCACAGCCGCCAACTTACAAGGTGCAAACTTAAGTGGTGCAAAAATGGGAGGTGTGCGGATGTGGAAAGCAGATTTACAAGGCGCAAATTTAACCGGTGCTGACTTAAGTGAAGCTAATCTGTGTGAGGTAAATTTGACTAGAGCTAATTTAAACGCCACAGATATGAGTGAAGCTTTTTTAACAGGTGCTATTATGCCCGATGGCAGTCTTCATAGTTAATGAAGAGACAAGAGGAATAATTTTGGATTTTGGATTGTTTTTGCAAATTCCAATCTAAAATCTAAAATCTAAAATCTAAAATCTAAAATTTTCTTTCCCTATTCCCTGCTCAAACCGATATGATAAGCTGTTACGCAGCTAAATTGTATAATCCTAATATTCTTAGCTCTTGTGGAACAGGCATCTTGCCTGTTAAACTTATGCAAATTAAATGCACAACAGCTTAACTATCTGTACAGAAAAACATGGGTGCAAAAATGTCAGAATTACAACAAAAACGGGTAGTAGTTATCGGTGCTGGTTGGGCGGGTTTAGGAGCAACCTATCATTTAGCTAAACAAGGTTATGATGTCACCCTTCTAGAAGCAGGACCATATCCAGGTGGACTGGTTGCAGGTTGGCAAACCTCAGCAGGAAAATCTGTAGAAGCCGGTATTCATGGCTTTTGGTATCCTTACAGAAATATATTTTCTCTCATCAATGAATTAGAAATAAACCCCTTTACAACTTGGACTCGTTCTGCTCAATATTCCCCCGCAGGTTTAGAAGTTGAATCACCAATTTTTCAAGATTTACCCAGACTACCCACACCATTAGGAACTTTTATTTATCCGCAATTTCAAAGATTACCATTAATTGATCGTTTGAGTGCCTTACCTTTACTTTATAGCTTAATTGATTTTGATAATTCTCATGATGCTTGGCAAAGATATGATTATATAACCGCCCGTGAATTATTCAAAACTTTTGGTGTTTCCGCCAGACTTTATAAAGAAGCATTTGAACCAATGTTATTAGTAGGTTTATTTGCCCCCGGTGAACAATGTTCAGCAGCAGCAACTTTAGGAATGTTATATTATTTTATCCTTGCCCATCAACCAGATTTTGATGTAGTTTGGTGTCGGGGAACAGTAGGCAAAAAAATATTTCGTCCTTGGGTGCAGAAGATAGAAAAATTAGGAGCAAAAGTTTTAGCTAAACATCGAGTTACAGATGTAATTGTCGGTGGTAATAATCAGGTGAAAAGTGTAGTTTGTGGTGATCAAGTCTTTGATGCTGATGCCGTGATTTTTTCTGTAGGAATTACAGGAATGAAAAAAATTGTTGCTAATAGTCCTAGTTTACAAAATTATGCAGAATTTAGAAATATCAGCAATTTAGGCGCAATAGATGTATTAGCAACTCGCCTATGGTTTGATAAAAAAATAAATATTCCTCGTCCTTCTAATGCTTGTTTTGGATTTGATAATACAACCGGATGGACATTTTTTGATTTGAATGCTTTGCATGATGAATATAAAAATCAAACCGAGACAGTAGTAGAAGTTGACTTTTATCATGCCAATCAATTTTTACATTTAAGTGATGAGGAAATTGTCAGAATAGTTCAAGGATATTTAGCAACTTGTGTACCAGGATTTAAAGAAGCAAAAGTAATTGATAGTAGTGTGATTCGTTTAGCAAATGCAGTTACACATTTTTCACCTGGTAGTTATCAGAATATGTTACCTGCTAAAACCAGTTTGAATAATGTATTTATGAGTGGTGATTGGATTATTAACCGTCACGGTTCATGGTCACAGGAAAAAGCCTTTGTGACAGGTTTGGAAGCTGCAAATTTAGCAATTGAATATTTAGGAACTGGGAAAAAAGCCCATATTTTACCAGTGGAAACAGACGAGAATCATATACAGATGATGAGAAATATCAATCAAAATATCCGCTATCTTGGTAAATCAATTTTACCTGATTTTTGGTTGCCTTAATTTGCTAATTTTGCTGATTTTGCTAACTGCTAAATTAGATCCCTGACTTCTTTTATTATCATATCCATAATTTGGAATTAATTACAGAAGTCGGGGATCTGAGTATCAATTATGATTCTTGAATTTGTCTTTGCAAAGCCTCAACTTGCTCAAGAGATAACTCCGTAACTTGAGCAATTTGTGGTAAACTCATACCAATTCTTAGTAAATTGATTGCTACATTCCTAGCTTTTTCAGCTTTACCTTCAGCTTTACCTTCAGCTTTACCTTCTTCCAGAATTTCTTGGTAAATTACAGACTCGCGCATAATTTCACTCCTGAAAATCTTCCTGATCACTTGTTTATCTAATACTAACCCTGCTAAAATGCTACTAGCAGCAGCTATATTTCTTTGTAACCTTGGATCTGTAATGGTTTCAACAGCTTTTGCTACTTCGTTTAATACCATTGTAGGTTCTTTTGTCTGACTTAGCACCGCAAAGGGTAATAAACCGGGAAGATTCATAAATTTCTCGGTTGGTTGTTCCCAAAGTCGAATTACTTCAAATTCGTGGTATGTTTTACTGAGTCTAAAACTGTTTTGGTAGACTAATTCTGAATCTGTTTTTCTCAGATATACCACTATTTGACGCATTTCTTTATCAGGAAACCGCCGATAACCCCTGATCCGATAATCTGTCATTCTAAAAGGAATATCTTTATCGGGATCGGTTTGAAATTCACTGTGCAGAATTAATTGATTAGATTGTAGTAAAATTAATGAATCTGCTCTGATTGGTTCGTTTGATAATTCAGTGGGGCTAAGTTTTGTGAGTTCTATGGGTGAACCAAGTAACCATGTCACTAAATCATCTTTGTAGTTTTCAGCAAGGAATTTGCAGATGTTGTCATACATAAATTTGGGTGATTTAATTTTTATTATTATGATATGCTAATTTGTCAGAATCAGGATATCCAGGATTTAAGGATAGACAGGATTTTTTGTTATCAATATTTCGTCAGATATATTGACTTCTGAATTTAGCGCATCTCTGGCTATACTAAACAATCTATCATACAGATTTAATATTAGCTTTCATTCCTATGATCTGTCACCTGTCACCTGTTTACTGTCACCTACTTACCATAAACTCAATTGATTACTATTACTAAGATTATTCCAAGGTAAAGGCGGAACTTCTACACCATTTTCCTCTAATAATTGTTGAAAATAACGAGCATTATTAGGAGACATATCTTCTGTAGGACAATGTACAAACAAATAAATTTTAATTCCCTCTGATAACCACTTTTTAATATATGTCACCCATTCATTCATAAATTGCTCATTCATAGATAAACGGGGATGAGAAATAAATCTAATTAATGTAAAATTGGCAGTAACAGAAAATTGTACTGGTAATTGTGGTTTACGCCTTTCTGATGTTAATTGTGGATCATCTTCCCCAGAATACACAGGACGAGTATCTAATAAAACTCTACCAACCCCTAAATTTTCTAACAAAGTTGTCAAATTACTCAGATGAGGTTCTTTAAACCAGTCACCATGTCTCACCTCTAATGCTAAAGGTACATCTTGACGTGGCCATGCTTCCAGGAATGTCTGCAAATCATCCAGTAACGCAGGTGAGTAAGTAGGTGGTAGTTGGGCAAACATAGGACCCAAACGCTTACCTAATGGTTGCATCCTCTCTAAAAATGCCAAAGCTTTAGGAATATGAGGTTGCAGTAATTTTTGATGGGTAATATCTCGCGGTAACTTTAAGCAAAACTCAAACCCCGGAGGTGTTTCTGTCACCCAACGGGTAACAGTTTCCGGGTTAGGAACAGCGTAAAAAGTGGTATTACCTTCTACCGTGGTAAAACGACGACTGTAAAGATGTAAAAAGTCCGTGGTGCGAGTTCCAGGGGGATAAAGTTCGCCCACCCAACCTTTATAAGCCCAAACTGCACAACCGATGAAAAATCTCACAAAACCAGTTCACAAAACCAAATAATATCTTATTTTCTTTAATTCTATAACTAGGTATGGGATTTAATGATGTTTGATGATGTTTGATGATTAATTTTTGCCACTACCTGCTAGGATTGTATCAAGATTCTATAATAATGAGTACCAAATAAATTGGTATATTTTTGGTAAACTTATGCCCAGAAAAGAACAAGGTTGGGTAACATTCCAAACCTCAGAGGAAGAACGGAAGATTTTAGAAGAGTTCTGTCAGCATTCTCAGCGCACTAAAACTGAGATTTTGCGGGAACTGGTGCGGGGGTTAAATCAAAAACCTGCTGCATCTGCACCCACAATATCACAACCAACCCCCCAACAGAAAGTAGAAACCCAGAATGTTGAGATAGAAAATATTATTCCCAAGAAACCATTAAAAGTTAGTTCTCGTAATGTTTTAAAAGGAGTAGTTAAACGAGTCACTACGGGAACGGTTAACAGTGAAATAACTTTAGAAATTGTGCATAAAGTTGAATTAACTTCAATCATTACTAAAGTATCCGCAGAGGAATTAGGATTAGTTGAAGGTGCAGAAGCTTATGCTGTAATTAAGTCTAATGATATTGTGATTGCTAAGGATTAAATGTAAGCCTTCAGCAATCAGCTATCAGTAATCAGCAATCAGCTTAAACCTATAATGTGGGTAGGTTCTACATGAAAACAATATCATTTTATTCTGTAGTTAGGGCTTTAGCCCTAATAATTTGGAGGACTAAATTCCTCACTACAATATTATTTTACTCTGCCCTAATAATTTGGAGGACTAAAGTCCTCACTACAATATTATTTTACTCTGCCCTAATAATTTGGAGGACTAAAGTCCTCACTACAATATTATTTTACTCTGTCACCTTCACACCTTTCCAGAAAGCAATATAACCTTCTATATTTTTTGCTTTCTCTTTGGTGCTGGGATAGTACCAAGCTGCATCTTTATTAACTTGTCCATCTACTTCAATGGTGTAGTAACTCGCAACTCCTTTCCAAGAACAAGTGGTGTGAGTATCACTGTCTTTGAAATATTGTTTGTTAATAGCGTCAGCAGGAAAGTAATGGTTTCCTTCTACGACTACGGTTTTATCGCTTTCGGCTAAAATAGCGCCATTCCAAGTTGCTTTCATAGTGAGGATTGAAAAAAAAAGTTAACAATATATATTGTACCTTACCCACAACGGAAAATTACTCAAACCAATCTTCACCACCTGGCAACTTTGCCAAATAATCATCAATCATATTTGCCAACTCTTTAGGCTGATATTGATAAATTAACTGTAAAATATTTTCAGCAAAATCAATCAAATCTTCTCGATTCAATCTTTGGTAAACTTGGGAGCATCCCAAATGTGTAAATTTATTTTGTTCTAACGGTAAAAATGATCCAAGGCTTGATATGATTGAACCGCAAAGGACGCAAAGGACGCAAAGCTAAGAGAGTTTAAGAGATTTTTTAGTGTTGCTGCGATTATTTTTTCAAAATTGGGATGCTCCCGGAAACTTGACTTGGTTTTAAAGTCCCGCCAAAAATCTCCGAACTCGCTGGACGAATCGCCATTTCTACCGCTTCTGCTAATAATTCTCGCCATTCATCAGCTTTAATATAATAAGAGGATGTTTTAAAAGTCTCTCATGATGTATCAAACATTTTCAGATCCCCCTATATCCCCCTTAAAAAGGGGGACTTTGACTCTAGTTACCCCCTTATTAAGGGGGGTTAGGGGGGATCTGCAAGTATCTAAAGTCACCATCTAAAACTTTTCAAACAACCTCTAAGACTTTTGATTATCTTTAACATTCAATTTAGCAATTTGAATCACAGAATCAGAAATAGACGCAATCCAAGAATTAGTTAAACGCTGTTCAATTTGATTTTTAATCAAGTGAATAACCAACCTCAATAAAAAAGCTTCTATTTTTTGCAAAAATGCCTGTTTACTCATCTCCTCCAAATCATCAATCATTTCCAAAGCATCATCATAACGCCCTTTTAAGATACTTTGCCTTAAATCTATTAATTCTTGGGTCATAATTATTTCCTAGAAATGCTAACTTATAATAAAATCCTCAACCTCATCCTGTTACAATACTTTTCGGTTAAGCCTAAAAAATAAAATTCTGTAGGTTGGGTTGAGGAACGTTCACGCAGTGTGCCGAAGGCATAACCCAACATTTATAGACATTTGTTGGGTTTCACTTTGTTCAACCCAACCTACAAAAATCCTTAACCTAACAGTATTGCATCCTGTACATCCTAAAATCCTGGAAATCCTGATTCAGACAATTTCAAATTCATCCTGTACATCCTAAAATCCTGGAAATCCTGATTCAGACAATCCTAGTTTATAATTATAGCCACTATTCCCCGTTGTGTAACCAGCGTGAGTTAAAATTTTTATATCTTTATCCCTGCGTGAACAAACTCCACACACACATTTACCATGCTTCAGTATCCCCAACTAGAAAAATATTTAAAAAATTACTTTGGTTATGACCATTTTCGTCCTGGACAAAGACAAGTTATCGAAGATGCCCTGCAAAATCGTGATTTAATGGTAGTCATGCCCACAGGTGGGGGTAAGTCTTTGTGTTTTCAATTACCTGCACTTTTAAAACCAGGTTTAACAGTGGTTGTATCACCATTAATAGCATTAATGCAAGACCAAGTGGAAGCACTGAAAAATAATAATATTGCCGCCACTTTTATTAATAGTAGTCTTAACAGTTATCAAGTTCGCTCCCGTGAAGAAGCGATTATGACTGGTAAAGTTAAATTATTATATGTTGCTCCAGAACGGTTAATTAGTGAAAGATTTTTACCGCTTTTAGAGGTAGTTAAAGAAAAAATTGGTCTGGCTAACTTTGTTATTGATGAAGCTCATTGTGTGTCTGAATGGGGTCATGATTTCCGCCCAGAATATCGGCAATTAATATTATTAAAAAAACGTTTTGTGAATGTGCCAACGATGGCTTTAACTGCCACTGCTACAGATAGGGTGAGAGCAGATATTATTCAACAATTAGGATTAAAGCAACCTAGTATTCATATTGCCAGTTTTAACCGCCAAAATCTTTATTATGAAGTGCGTCCTAAAAGCAGTCGTTCTTATGCAGAAATATTAGAAATAGTCAGAGAAAATGAAGGTTCAGGAATTATCTATTGTTTAACCCGAAAAAAAGTTGATGAACTAACTGTTAAATTACAAAATGATAAAGTAGTTGCTTTACCCTATCATGCAGGTTTAACTGATGATGAAAGAAGCAAAAATCAAACTAAATTTATTCGGGATGATGTGCGGGTAATGGTAGCGACTATTGCTTTTGGTATGGGTATTAATAAACCTGATGTGCGGTTTGTAATTCACTCAGATTTACCGAGAAATTTAGAAAGTTATTATCAAGAATCAGGACGTGCAGGAAGGGATGGTGAACCCTCACGGTGTACTTTATTTTTTAGTTTTGGAGATGTAAAAACTATTGAATGGAGTATTAACCAAAAAACCGATACTCAAGAACAATTAATTGCAAAACAACAACTCAGACAAGTCATAGATTATGCTGAAGGAACAGACTGTAGACGTACTATTCAATTAGGTTATTTTGGGGAAAGATTTCCCGGAAATTGTGGTAATTGTGATAATTGTCGTTATCCCAAACCTGTACAAGATTGGACTATTGAAGCAATGAAGTTTTTATCTTGTGTAGCAAGATGTAAAGAAAGATATGGCATGAGTTATATTATTGATGTGTTACGAGGTGCGAAAACTCAAAAAATTGCCCTGAATAAACATGATCAATTATCTACCTATGGTATCGGTAAAGATAAAACTGTAGATGAGTGGCGAATGTTAGGAAGATCCCTTTTACATCAAGGTTTATTAGAACAAACTAATGATGGTTATTCGGTGTTAAAACTTAATGCTTTGAGTTGGGAAGTGATGCGAAAACAACGCCCGGTTTCTATTGCTGTTCCTGTTGCTCAAAGATTAAATGTAGTAGATGTTAATAGCAAAGCTTTAGATGTAGAACTTTTAATGAACAGGTTGCGAACTTTGCGGAAACAAATCGCCGATGAACAGGGTTTTCCGCCTTATATGATTTTTCAAGATTCGACTTTAAAATTAATGGCACAAGTCAAACCTAAAACTTTAGAAGAATTTGCTAATTTGGATGGTGTAGTTAGTTATAAAGTCAGTCAATATGGGGAAAAGTTTTTATCAGTAATTCAATCCCATTGTCAAGAACAAACTTTTCCACCACCCAAAAATACTGATCACTATCCAACTGATACGGAATCAACTACATTTGAATTATATCAACAAGGTTTTAGCATTCAAGAAATTGCCGAAAAGCGTAATGTGAGAACTTCTACTATTATCCGTCATCTCTCAGATTTGATCGAAAAAAATCAACCTGTAGATTTAAATTTATTAGTACCTTTTGAGCGACAAAAGAAAATTTGGCAAGTTATAGATGTTTTAGGTGATATTTCTTTAACTCCCATTAGGGAATATTTAGGAGAAAGTTATAGTTTTGATGAAATTCGTTTAGTTAGAGCTAGATGGCGCAAAGAAAATAAAAAATAGCGGTGATTCAGTTAAAATCTTTCGATGAAGTCTAGGTATATTCAGACTAAGAAACATCCTATTCCTGAAATTACTATTTCACAGAGTATTTCGGGAGCATCCCAATTTTGAAAAAATGAATGCAGCAACACTAAAAAATCTCTCACAATCTCTTATCTTTGTGTCCTTTGCGTCCTTTGCGGTTCAATCATATCAAGTCTTGTAGCATTTTATTTCCCTAGATCAAAATAAATTTACACATTTGGGATGCTCCCAGTATTTCAGGTAAATGAGGCACAACGTTGAATCTTGAAACTCTTTTGGTATGGGAATCTTGTTGGCCAAAGCTGTACCTCAATCAGATAAAATACGCTGTTTTTTATCTTCACCACTAATTTAATCCACAGTCGCCTATCTTAATGAAAAACTGGGAATTTCTGGAATAGGTTCTGATGTAGCTGATGGAGAAATATTCATCTTCTCTTCTTCCTGATTTATTTGCGTCTTTTGGGTAGGAAGAATTATAGATAAAAATTTAGGTAAAACCAAACAGACAACCGTATTTAACAAAGTTATAAGTATGCCATCTATTAAACTCATAGATCATTCTCCCTTGTGAAACTTGGTTGCTGGTCTTATCTAGTATGAACTATAACTTTGATCTTAGGGCAATTATTCGATTTTGAATTTCTTTTGTTGTATATAAATAAATCAAATACTTTACATAACTAATTATAAATTTAAAAAACTTAAAATTCAGAGGAAGAGGTAAAGGAAAAAGCAAAAACCTTTAACCTTTCCCCAACCCAAATAAGCTAAATCAGCTATTTATTCTCCCCAACCAGGAGAACACTGAGAACAAAATTGAGGGCTAAATTTACAAAATTGGCTACCAGTCAAATGGTAAACTGTACAATAGGGAAAACTCGTAATTTCTACTTTAGCTGTATTCAACCTAGAATCTATCAGTGAAGGTTTAGGTAGTTTGGTTTTGCAAGAAGACAGCATAGATAGAAACTTGGGCAAAGCTAGACAAGCAAAAGCATTGATGATAGTAATTAATAATGCCTCAAATACACCGATAGGTAATCACCTCCTTGAGAAATTAGGCAGTAATAATTCATAATTCATCATCTCTAGACTGTAGAGCAACCTGGTTTTTCGACTTATGGAAATAGGTTTGAGAGAATTAAGAATTACGAATTAGTAACGATGAATTATTTGGTCATTGCATAAATTACAAAGTAAAATACATGGAACTATACAAAAACAGAACCATTGCATTTAATCTATATAAATTTAGTTTAGCATAAAGTTTGGTCAATAGAACTGTTGAAATTGTGCTACTGTCATACACAGTCAGGAAAGCTGATATCTAACACTGTTATTAGAAAAATCACAAATTTACTAAACAACTAAGTGCTATGTCAAAAATACAACCTGATTCCTCTTTTTTATCCAACGTCACTGAGCGAGAATACCGAGCATTGCAAAGTTTGGCAGATTACACAAATGTTGAGTCGTTGCCAGAAATATGGACTTTGGCTGCCAGGAAATTTGGTAATATTGTTGCTTTGCATAACCCCCACGCAAAACCCGAAGTAAAGATTACCTATTCTCAGCTATCCTTACAAATTCAAAGATTTGCAGCGGGTTTGCAGGTTTTAGGGGTGAATATAGGCGAGGATGAAACATCTAGCACTGGACAACGCATTTCCCTGATAGCAGATAACAGTCCACGCTGGTTTATTGCTGATCAAGGGATCATGACTGCGGGAGCAGTAAACGCAGTGCGTAGCGCCCAAGCTGAAAGGGAAGAATTACTATATATTATCGCCAATAGTGGTAGTACGGCGCTGGTAGTTGAAGATATCAAGACATTCAAAAAACTAGAAGCAGGTTTGCAAGACTTACCCATTAAATTGGTAGTCTTACTTTCTGATGAAACACCACCTACAGCAGAAAATTATCAAGTGGTGAATTTTACCCAATTACTAGACATTGGTAGTAACCAAACTTTAGTAGCAGATAAACCCAGCGGTGATGCCTTGGCAACCTTAATTTATACCTCTGGGACTACAGGCAAACCTAAAGGTGTGATGCTTTCTCATAAAAATTTGCTGCACCAAGTCAAGACATTGGGAACTATAGTTCAACCACAACCAGGAGATATAGTCCTGAGCATTTTACCCACATGGCATAGTTATGAACGCAGTGGAGAATATTTTTTACTTTCTCAAGGTTGTACACAAGTTTATACAAACTTACGTTCAGTTAAAGAAGACCTGAAAGAATTTAAACCTAATTTCATGATTGCTGTACCCCGGTTGTGGGAATCAATTTATGAAGGAGTGCAAAAACAGTTTCGGAGTCAGCCAGCTAATAAACAAAAGCTGATTAAATTTTTACTGGACATGAGCCAGAAATATATCACAGCGCGACGCATTGCCCAGGGATTGAGTTTAGATCATGTCAATGCCTCAGATATGGAGCGAATAGGGGCGAAAATAGTAGAATTAGCCTTGTCACCGTTTCAAGCACTGGGAGAAAAATTGGTTTATGCTAAAGTGCGAGAAGCCACAGGGGGCAGAATAAAACAAGTCATTAGTGGTGGTGGGGCGCTACCCAGACATATAGATAACTTTTTTGAAATTATTGGGGTAGAGATTTTACAAGGGTATGGTTTAACAGAAACCTCACCAGTGACAAATGCGCGTCGGCCGTGGCGAAATTTGCGGGGTTCATCAGGGCAACCAATACCGGGAACAGAAGTTAAAATAGTTGATCCAGAAACGAGACAGCCCCTACCAGTAGGAAAACGAGGTTTGGTGTTGCTCAAAGGACCACAAGTGATGCAAGGATATTACAAAAATCCTGAAGCGACAAAAAAAGTCATAGATGCGGAAGGTTGGTTTGATAGTGGTGATCTCGGTTGGGTGACACCCCAAAATGATTTGGTGCTAACTGGTAGGGCTAAAGATACAATTGTTTTGACCAATGGGGAAAACATCGAACCGCAACCGATAGAAGATGCTTGTTTGCGATCGCCCTATATTGATCAAATTATGCTCGTGGGACAAGACGAGCGCAGTCTAGGAGCTTTAATTGTTCCCAACCTGGAAGCCTTAGAAAAATGGGCAGAAAGTCAGAATTTGAAATTAAGCACCCAAGATGATCATACTGGCTCGACCAGTCAAAAAATTGACTTAGAGAGTAAAATAATCCAGGATTTATATCGGCAGGAATTGAATCGGGAAGTCAAAAACCGTCCAGGTTACAGAGCCGATGACAGAATTGGACCATTCACACTAATTCTCGAACCTTTTTCCATTGAAAATGGCATGATGACACAAACTTTAAAAATTCGTCGTCACGTTGTCATGGAACGATATCGAGATATTATTGACGGAATGTTTGCCAAATAACTCCACTTGCAAACCATCAGAGTGAACGTGAAATTTTTATGGATGTATTCAACCCTCAATTGCTTTTAAAGCGCGTTGTTAACGTCAAAGCTATTGTTACTCCTCTTTGGAAAGAGGAAGTACAAGAGCAATTGCAAGCGCAGATCAATCAACTAGATCAGCAACTGCAACAGCTAGATATTGAAGGACAAAGAGCAATAACCGCCATACAAAAACAGAGTTTACAACCACCAGGACCCCAAACCCTGCAACAAATTGACAATATCCAACTTCAGGTTAATCAAAAGAAAAGTGAACTGCTAGAGCAAAAAAACCAACTACTACAAAACCTTCAGCAAGTGCAGTATCTGGAGTTAGATCAAGAAGTCAACCAGTTTCAAATGGAAGGCTTTTTCAAAATAGAAACCGGAGACAACCTCATTAGTAAAATGCAGGTTGAAATTGTACTCAGAGATGGCGTAGTCGAGGAAATTCGCGGAGATGTTTAGTTATTAACAGGGAACAGGGAACAGGGAACAGGGAACAGTAAGATGGGGGGATGGGGAGATGGGGAGAAATATTTGCCTTCTGTCACCTGTCACCTGTCACCTGTCACCTGTCACCTGTCACCTACTAATCACAGTTTTGAGTAACATTATTCTGGGTTGGACTTTTGGAGAAACATTGTACTTGGGAGCCAGCCCAGATAATTTCCCAGACTGGGGGTGAACTAACCAAGAGCGATCGCCCAAAGCGGCTCATCTCTACTCGATATTTAATTGCACTTACTGAATTAACTGAATTATTTTTTACTGGATTGAGTTTTGTAATTGTCACTAAAGCTTGGTTCGGTTGGGGATAAGCTACCTCTACTTGCGGCTTTCCCTGTAAGGTTTTCACATCATACAGAATGTTCAAAGCCAAGGTAGCAGGATCACTGCCTTGGAGAATAGAATTGATACTTTCTAAAGGAATAGTTGTATAATAAGAACGTTCAGGAGTAGCCAGCAATGCTGATGAATCTTGTTCTACAGACAACTGCTGCTGTTGTCCATTAGCAGTTCCAGCCATCAAGGCAGAAGGCTGTCGCTGCATCACATAAACCCCAGCAGCAGTGGCAAAGATGCTGAGTGTCAAAATTAAAAGAAATTTGAGCTTTGCAGACATAATAATAGTATTGAAAGGGAAATTTCCAAGAGTTTTAGATTTAACTCTCACCCCTAGCAACTGCTGATGAGCAGGTTTTGTGTGTGAAGGAGTGGTGAGGAGCATGGAATATATATAGCAATCTTGGTAGCTATTGACGAACTATCAATGATTACTTTATTTATAGACATCTACCTTTGTTTTGAGTTCCAATTGGCATTGGTAATTGATAATTGATAATTGATAATTGATAATTGGGAAAAATAAAATTGATTACCCAGTCACCAGTCACCAGTCACCAGTCACCAGTCAAGAGTCAAGAGTCCCCAGTCAAGAGTCCCCAGTCAAGAGTCCCCAATCAATTGCTCCAAAATTCTCGTAGCAAGATACAATTCGATCTGGCGACATTTGTTAAAGTCCATAAAATTATTGATTCTGAAACCACCATTATGAGCATTCATGAAGTATTTATGCCGGCGCTGAGTTCCACCATGACTGAGGGAAAGATAGTCTCTTGGGTGAAGTCGCCGGGGGATAAAGTGGAAAAAGGCGAAACAGTGGTGGTTGTCGAGTCAGATAAGGCTGATATGGATGTGGAAACTTTCTATGAAGGGTTTCTCGCTCATATCATTGTCCAAGCTGGTGAAACTGCCCCTGTTGGTGCGGCGATCGCTTACGTTGCCGAAACAGAAGCAGAAATAGAAGCCGCTAAGGCTATGGCTGGTGGTGGTAGTGCTGTGGCTGAAGCCGCACCTGCATCCGCACCCGCACCTGTACCCGTGGCCGCTGCTGCAACCGTGGCCGCACCTGCAACAGCTTCTCAAAATGGCTCAAACCATCGGGAAGGACGGTTAGTAGCTTCGCCCCGCGCTCGCAAGTTGGCGAAAGAATTAAGAGTTGATTTAAATAACCTTAAAGGCAGTGGTCCTTACGGTCGCATTGTCGCTGAAGATGTGGAAGTTGCTGTTGGTAAAGTTCCCCAACCTACTACCCCGGCTATTACTCCCATTGCAACGACACCAGCACCAGCACCAGCGCCCGCACCCGCACCCGCGCCCGCAAAACCAGCACCAGCACCTGCCCCAGTTGCTGCGGCCGTTCCTGGTCAAGTCGTACCATTCACTACTCTGCAAAATGCAGTGGTACGTAATATGATGGCCAGCCTAGCAGTACCTACATTCCATGTTGGTTATACTATTACCACTGATGGATTAGATAAACTTTACAAACAAATTAAATCTAAAGGTGTCACCATGACGGCGCTATTAGCGAAAGCTGTAGCGGTGACATTACAAAAACATCCTTTACTTAACGCCAGTTATTCAGATCAAGGTATTGTTTATCATTCCAATATCAATGTTTCCGTCGCTGTGGCAATGGATGATGGTGGTTTGATTACACCAGTGTTACAAAATGCCGATCAGGTAGATATCTATTCTCTCTCACGCAACTGGAAATCTTTGGTAGACAGAGCGAGAGCGAAACAACTACAACCAGAGGAATATAGCACTGGTACATTTACTCTGTCTAATTTGGGAATGTTTGGTGTTGATACCTTTGATGCGATTTTACCACCAGGACAAGGTTCAATTTTAGCGATCGCCGCTGCTCGTCCCCAAGTTGTCGCTACCCCAGATGGTTTATTTGGTGTACGTCAACAAATGAAGGTTAACATCACCTGTGACCATCGTATTATTTACGGCGCTCATGCGGCTGCATTCTTGCAAGATTTGGCAAAATTGATTGAAACCAACCCTCAATCTTTGACACTGTAAGGAAAAAATCTAAAAACCAATAAATCTTAATTTCAGACTTGGAGTTTTTTTAAATTCCAAGTTTTTTTAAATTCCAAGTTTTTTTAAATTCCAAGTTTTTTTATAGTGATCCGATTTGATTCATGAATTGTTCGTGGAGGCAGGGAACAGGGAACAGGGAACAGGAAATAAGGCTTTCAGTATGTACTGAGTTCTGTTCAAAAATCAAATAGGAGTCCTATATATCCCTGGATATAGATCCCCGACTTCTTCAAGAATTCGGGGATCTGTTTACCTGTTTACTGTTATCAATTCAAGCTAATCTGAAAGTGGATATCAGATAAAGTCAAAAAAATAAAGTCAAAAAAAAGATGCCAACAGAACATAGTTTAATTTTGGATATCACAACAGTGTTAGTCGCTACTGCTTTAGGAGGATTTTTTGCCCATCAGTTGCGTCAACCTGTGATACTGGGTTATTTAGTTAGTGGTTTTGCTATTGGACCTTTTGGGTTTAAGTTATTAAGTAATGTTAATGAAATTAAATCTTTAGCAGAAATTGGAGTTGCCTTTCTGCTATTTGCGCTGGGTGTAGAATTTTCTTTAGCAGAACTCAAACGAGTTAAAGATATTGCTATTAAAGGTAGTTTATTACAAATCGGTTTAACAATTGCTCTAGTAACAATAGTTACCCTCTTAACAGGTTGGGCTTCTAGCATTACAAAAGGCATTTTTTTAGGTGCAGTTTTATCTCTTTCTTCCACAGCAATAGTATTAAAAACTCTCACAGAAAAGGGTGAAGTTAATACAGTACATGGGCAAATTATGCTGGCAATTTTAATTGCTCAAGATTTAGCTTTGGGTGTGATGTTGGCAATAATTCCAGCTTTACAACAACCTGAAAATATTGCAGTAGCTCTCGGTTTGGCTTTAGTTAAAATTACAATATTTGTAGTAATTGCAATTATATTTAGTCGGTGGGTAGTGCCTCGTGTGTTAAGTAATATTGCCGCGACAGAAAGCAATGAGTTATTTTTATTAGTTGTAATTGCTTTATGTTTAGGAGTTGCTGTAATAACTGCAAATTTGGGTCTTTCTATTGCTATGGGGGCGTTTGTTGCTGGTTTAATGATATCAGAAATTGATTATGCTGACCAGGCTTTAGCGAAAATTTTACCTTTGCGAGATACTTTTGCTAGTTTGTTTTTTGCTTCTATTGGAATGTTGATTGATCCGGCTATTCTGATCAGTAATTTTGCTATAATTTTAGAACTTGTGGCTTTGGTATTACTAGGTAAAGCAGTAATTATTTTCGGAATTGTTTTAAAGTTTGGCTACTCTCTCAAAAATGCAATTATAGTCAGTTTGGGAATTAACCAAATTGGTGAATTTTCTTTTGTATTAGCTTTGGTAGGGTTGCAATTAGAATTGATATCTCAACAAACCTATTCTTTATTATTAGGAACAACAGCAATTACTCTCATTCTTACACCATTCTCTCTCAAAGTTGCTCCTTTTATTGCCGATAATTTAAATCAACATCCCTTATTATCACAGTTTTTACAAAGATTTTCTGCACCCAAAACCATATCTATGCCAGAAATAATGACTGATCATGTAGTGGTAGCAGGTTATGGTAGAGTCGGGCAAGTAGTTGTTAATATCTTACAAAGTGAAGGATATCCAGTTTTAGTTATTGAAAATAGCGAAGCATCTGTACAAAGATTAAGAATGCGTCAAATACCTTATATTTTTGGTGATGCAGATTCAGAATTAGTATTAGAAAAAGCACATTTAGCCACTGCCAAAGCTTTAGCGATCGCCCTTCCTGATGCTGCTAGTACCCGTTTACTTTTAAAAAATGCTTTGACTATTGCACCCCATTTAGATGTCATTGCTCGTTCACATAATAACAAGGAAATTGATACTTTAACCCAAATGGGTGCGAAGGAAGTTGTACAACCTGAATTTGAAGCAGCTTTAGAGTTAGGAAATCATTTATTAAAAACTTTGGGAGCAGCAGAAAGTTACATTCAAACTGTGATCAATACTATTCGCAAAGATAGATATTTAAGTGTGAGGCCAGATAAAGAATAGGAGTCAGGAGTCAGGATAAACATAAATTACTTTACTACCTGTTCCCTGTTCCCTGTTCCCTATTTCCTTATCCTTTTACACACAAAACTTGTTTCAGTGTTGCTACCACTTTTACTAAGTCTGCTTGGTTTTCCATGACTGCTATTTTTATGTATATTACAATTATACTACATTTATTTTTATCTGTCAACTTCTGAGCAGAAAAAAACCGCATAATCTCATTTTTTCAGAAGTCGGGTATCTTGGCTGGTCATGTACGCCAAAATACATAATAATTATTGTTGAGGATCTTAATTATTATGGGACTGGCGTGTTTACATGACTTTAAAGGCGGTTTTATTCGATTTTAATGGTGTCATTGTCAAAGATGAGCCAATTCATTTAAAATTAATAGATGAAATTCTAGTGCAGGAAAATTTGCAACCGCAAAAGCTGCATGAGCGTCAAGGTTGTTTGGGAAGGAGCGATCGCGCTTGTTTTCAAGATTTGCTCAAAAATCGTGGTAGAGTAGTAACAGAAGAGTATTTACTTGAGTTGCTGCAACGTAAAGCCCAAGCTTATGTACAAGAACTAGAAAAACTGGAAAAATTGCCTTTGTATTCGGGAATAGAAGATTTAATTTTTCAGGTGCGATCGCAAAACCTTAAACTCGGTTTAGTTAGCGGTGCTTTGCGTCAAGAAATCCATCTGGTGCTAGAACGTGCTAACCTGATTGAATATTTTACGGTTATCGTTGCAGGTGATGACATCACTACCAGTAAACCTCAACCTGAAGGTTATTTGCTGGCTGTAGAAAAATTAAATCAAGTATATCCAGATTTAAATTTGCAAAGTCAGGAATGTTTAGCTATTG
Organism: Sphaerospermopsis torques-reginae ITEP-024; assembly: GCF_019598945.1. Classification (NCBI taxonomy): domain Bacteria; kingdom Bacillati; phylum Cyanobacteriota; class Cyanophyceae; order Nostocales; family Aphanizomenonaceae; genus Sphaerospermopsis; species Sphaerospermopsis torques-reginae. The sequence continues at coordinate 3,349,862 of NZ_CP080598.1, forward strand.
AAGACACTCCGGCGGGTATTCAAGCAGCAAAACGCGCTCAGATGCAAGTTGTAGGAGTTGCCAATACTTACCCATTTCATATGTTACAACGTCAAGCTAACTGGACAGTTGACTATTTGACAGAGTTGGAATTAGAACGGGTACAGGAAATTTTTTTGCAGCAAGATGTGAACAATATCAAAACCGAGTGTTAAAATAGGATATGATCAAGGGGAATTAGCTCAGTTGGTAGAGTGCTGCGATCGCACCGCAGAGGTCAGGGGTTCGAGTCTCCTATTCTCCATTTATTCATCTGCATTTCAATTTGCCAAATTTCACACATAACAACTTAAAATCTTAGTATTGTAACTATTAGGAGCATCTTACTCCTACTTGTGATCATAGCCTTGCCAGAATTTAGGAGCGAGAAAAAATATGATAGCTGTAAAAAATCGCGCTGATAGAGTCGTATTATATGATATTAGCTGGCAACAATTTGAAAATATTTTACAAAATTTAGGACAATCTCGCGCTGCTACCATAGCTTATGATAGCGGAACTTTAGAAATTATGACACCTTTACCAGAACATGAACATTATAAAGAAGTAATTAGTGATTTAGTTAAAGATATTGCTGATACTTTAGATTTAGATTATGAAAGTTATGGTTCAACTACTTGGAAGCGTGAAACCAGACTAGCAGGTTTAGAATCAGATAATTGTTTTTACCTACAAAATGAAGCAAAAGTTAGAGGTAAATTAGATTTAGATTTAACCCAAGATCCGCCTCCAGATTTAGCTTTAGAAATTGATATTACCAGTAAATCTTTAAATCGTTTTCCTATTTATGCCCGCTTGGGAGTACCAGAAATTTGGTGTTATGATGCTGAAAAATTGAAGATTTATCTCTTAGAAAATGGTGAATATATAGAATCAGAAACAAGTTTAGTTTTTCCTGGTTTACCAATTAGAGAATTACCAAAATTGATAGAAGAACATAGAAACGAAGGTAGAAGGGCAATTAGAAAAGCTGTTAAAAATTGGGTTAATAATCAGAGGATATTGTAAAATTCAGATCCCCCCTAACCACCATTAATAAGGGTAAATCTAATTTTTAACTTTACAAATCAATTATTAATACTATATAATGAATACAACCATTAAAACATAATTCCTAAAAATTCTTTAAATCGGGCATCTCCAGGATACACAAAATGGCAATCAAAAAAAGTGAACTTTACAGTTCTTTATGGAAAAGTTGCGATGAACTGCGGGGAGGGATGGATGCTTCCCAATATAAAAACTATGTCCTAGTTTTATTATTTACCCAAGTTGCTAGTTATGGGGAAGAGCGATCGCTAAGGCTGTACTTTGTGAAGGCAGTGGGTGAATAAAGTAATAAAATCCCCTCCAGTCAGAAAAAAAGGAGGGGAGTATGTTAAATGAAATAATTGCCATCTATGCTATCACGGATGACTTGTTGAAAGCGATTGGACATGATGAAGATAGTCGTAGAGTCATGAGTGATGCAGAAATTATCACAACTGCTGTATGTGCAGCGATGTTCTTTAATGGCAACCATAGTAAGGCTTGTACTTACATGAAAGAACATGGTTTGATTCCAAATATGTTAGATAAATCACGATTTAACAGGAGATTGCACGGAGTTTTTATGTTAATGAACGATTTATTTCATCAAATGGGAATGATACTGAAAGAAATTAGTGATGATATTGAGTATCTTTTAGACTCATTTCCAGTACCTATGTGTGATAACATCCGCATTTTTAATGTCAAGTTAATTGAGTCAGAAAAGTACCGGGGTTACATTGCATCGAAAAAAAGATACTTCTATGGTGTGCGAGTCCAATTATTAACAACTAAAACGGGAATTCCTGTGGAATTTGTATTTTTACCTGGGAGTGCCAATGATGTACGTGGGTTAAATGCCTTACCCCTAAATTTACCCCCAGGGAGCGAAATTTATGGCGATGCAGCTTACACAGATTACACGATTGAAGATGACCTAGAACACACGAGTCAAATTAGTTTGAAAGTGATGCGGAAACAAAAATCTAAACGTCCAGATCCTCCTTGGATTCAATATATAAAACAACATACTCGTCATTATATTGAAACCGTATTTAGTTCAATTACAAGTGATTTTCCCAAATCCATTCATGCTGTCACCTATCAAGGGTTTTTACTGAAAGTTCAGGCATTTATTTTTGCGTTCACTCTGCAAGAAGCATTTATCTAATCAGTTACTATTCATACTTGTAATTTCATTATTACTGACCGTCGCTTCTGCATTCCAGGAGTCAATTTTTGATGACTTTCTTTCCATTTGAATCTCTACCGGCTACTTGGGTTATTACTTTATTGACCCATTTATTTCCCAAACTTCACCCTAGCGTTCACGAAGTGCAGCGTAGCTATCGCTCTTCCTCATAACTAGCAACTTGGGTTAATTAGTAAATGACCTTAATTATAACATAAGAAATCAAACCAGATTACAATACTCACTACCAAAACCCCTCTTTGCGCTCTTAAACCTTTGCGACTTTGCGCCTTTGCGTGAGAAATAATATACTAAAAAATAAACAGTAAAAACCATGAACAAAGTCGGACAACCAGAACGGGAAACCCAGAACCGAGTCATCGCACTACTCACCCAAAAACTAGGTTATGAATACATAGGAAACTGGTACAACCGCGCAAACAACAGCAACATAGAAACCGACTTACTCACCGCATTTTTACGAGACATTCAAAAATACCCCCCAGAACTCATCAACAAAGCACTTCACGAACTAACAAAACACACCAACAACAAAACCCAAAACCTCTACAACATCAACAAAGAAATATACACCTTGCTGCGTTATGGTATCAAAATCAAACCCGAAGCAGGGGAAAACACACAAACCATTTACCTGATCAACTGGGAAGAACCCTTAAAAAACAGCTTTTATATCGCCGAAGAAGTCAGCATCAAAGGCGAAAACACCAAACGACCAGATATAGTTTTATACATTAACGGTATCGCTTTAGCAGTGCTGGAACTAAAACGTAGTACCGTACCAGTTTCCGAAGCAATACGCCAAAACTTAGATAATCAAAAATCAATATTTATTAAATCCTTTTTTAATACCATACAGCTAGTCATGGCAGGTAACGACAGCCAAGGACTACGCTACGGCACAATAGAAACCCCAGAAAAATATTACCTCACCTGGAAAGAAGACACCCACAGCGAAATTACAAACATCTTAGACAAACACATAATACAACTATGCGAAAAACAACGCTTTTTAGAAATTATCCACGACTTCACCTTATTTGATGGAGGTATTAAAAAAATCTGCCGTTCTCATCAATACTTAGGTATAAAATCCGCCCAAGAATATATCAAACGTCGAGAAGGTGGTATTATCTGGCACACCCAAGGCAGCGGAAAAAGCCTAACAATGGTCTGGTTAACCAAATGGATCAGAGAATACGACCCCAATGCCAGAGTATTAATCATTACCGACCGCGAAGAACTAGACGCACAAATAGAAAGTATATTTTTAGGTGTCAACGAAAACATCTACCGCACCCAAAGCAGTCAGGATCTCATTACCCAATTACAAAATACCAAATATTCATTAATATGTTCCTTAATTCATAAATTCGGGAAAAATAGCAGTAACGACGAATCCAAAGACTACCAAGAATTTATCAAACAACTAAAACGCCACCTCCCCCAAAACTTCCAACCCCAGGGAGAATTTTATGTATTTGTTGATGAATGTCACCGCACCCAGTCCGGCAAATTACATAAAGCAATGAAACAAATATTACCCGATGCTTTATTTATCGGTTTTACGGGAACACCATTATTAAAACAAGACAAACAAAAAAGCATCGAAGTTTTTGGTAACTATATTCACACCTATAAATTTAACGAAGCAGTAGCAGATCAAGTAGTTTTAGATTTACGTTATGAAGCTCGCAATGTAGAACAGTATATCACCTCCCAAAGCAAAATTGACCAATGGTTTGAAATTAAAACCAAACAATTAACAGAAACCGCAAAAGCAGAACTCAAAAAACGCTGGGGAACAATGCAAAAACTCCTCAGTTCCAAATCTCGACTAGAGATAATAGTCAAAGATATCATATTTGATTTTAGCACAAAAGACCGATTACAAAATGGTAAAGGTAACGCCATTTTAGTAGCTGGAGATATTTACCAAGCTTGTAAATATTATGAAATCTTCCAAAATGCCGGTTTTACCAAATGCGCCATAATTACATCTTATGATGGTTCACTGCAAAGCATCAAAGGAGAAACCACCGGTGAAGGAAAAACCGAGAAAATTCATCAATATGAAATCTATCAAAAAATGCTCAACGGACAAAAACCAGATAAATTTGAAACCCAAGTAAAAAATGACTTTATTCACCATCCTGAAAAGATGAAATTATTAATAGTCGTCAATAAACTGTTAACTGGTTTTGATGCACCCCCCGCAACTTATTTATATATAGATAAATCAATGCGAGATCATGATTTATTTCAAGCAGTTTGTCGAGTCAACCGTTTACATACCCCCGACAAAGAATATGGTTATATTATAGATTATAAAGACCTATTTAAAAACTTAGAAAAATCAGTTTCTGATTACACATCAGAAGCATTTAGCGAATATGATCAGGATGATATAAACGGCTTATTAACCGATAGATTAGAAAAAGGCAAAAACGACCTCGAAACCGCCAGACAAGCCCTAAAAGCCCTTTGTGAATCCGTAAACCCGCCTTATCATACACCAGATTATATTAAATATTTTTGTGGTAATACCCAAAACCCAGAAGATTTACAAACCACCGAACCCAGAAGATTAGTATTATATAAAAGTGTAGCTGCTTTAGTGAGAAAATACGCCAATATCGCCAACGAACTAGAAACCGCAGGATACACAACCAGAGAAATATTTGAAATTCAACAAGAAGTAAAACATTATCAAATTGTCTCAGAAGAAATTAAATTGGCAAGTGGTGATAAAATAGATTTTAAAGTCTATCAAAATGATATGCGTCACCTGATAGATAGTTATATTGGTGCAGCAGAAAGTCAAATTTTAGCCAACTTTGAAAATTTGACATTGGTGGAATTAATAGTTAATAATGGAGTGAGTGCAGTTAATAGCTTACCTCCAGGAATTAGAAATAATCAAACCGCTGTTGCAGAAACCATAGAAAACAACCTGCGGAAATTAATTATAGAACAAGAACCCACCAACCCCAAATACTTTGAGAAAATGTCAACTTTGTTAAATGAATTAATAGCAACCCGTCAAAACGAAACCGCAGCATATCAAGAATACCTACAGAAAATAGTCGCCTTAGCTAAACAAATTCACCAACCGAGTACATCATCAGCATATCCTGAAAGTTTAGACACACCTGCTAAAAGATCATTATATGATAATTTAGAGCAAAATGAACAATTAGCGTTAGATATAGATGCAGCAGTGAGGAATAGTAAACAAGATAGTTGGAGAGAAAATAAAATGAAAGAGAAGTTAATTAAAAACGCCATTAAGAAATATATCAAACCGGAAGATTTAGAAAGTATATTTGAGATAATAAAACAGCAAAGTGAATATTAAGGTAATTGGTAATTGGTAATTATTTATTCTCCTGACTCCTGACTCCTGACTCCTTTAAAAACTATGCAAACTTATCAAATAACCATCGGAGAATTAACCATAGATGTCGTCAGAAAAGACATAAAAAATCTACATTTGGCCGTTTATCCCCCCGATGGAAGGGTAAGAATTGCCACACCTTTACATATTAATGATGAATCTCTGCGATTATTTGTCATTGAAAAATTAGCATGGATAAAAAAACATCAAATTAAGTTTCAATATAATAATCAATCTAATTATCAAACCCAAAACACACCAGCAAAAATAGCATATTCATCAGGAGAAAATCATTATTTTCAAGGTAAAATCTATATATTAAACGTGATTGAAAAACCTGGAAATGCACAAATAGAAATTAGAAATAATACATATATTGATTTGTATATTAAACCAGGAAGTAATACAGAACAACGGCAAAAAGTCTTAAATTCTTGGTATCGTCAACAATTAAAAATACAAATTCCCCCATTAATAGCTAAATGGGAAAAAATCATAGGTGTAAATATTAACGAATGGGGAATAAAAGCCATGAAAACAAAATGGGGAACTTGCAATATACAAGCTAAACGCATTTGGTTAAATTTAGAACTCGCAAAAAAACCTATTCATTGCTTAGAATATGTAGTAGTGCATGAAATTACCCACCTGTTAGAACGCACCCATAACGCTAAATTTCAAGCTTTAATGGATCAATTTATGCCAAAGTGGCGAGAATATAAAAAAGAATTGAATAACAATAACTAACTAACTAATTTGTTACCAAAAACGTAACCAACCCAAACTTGTATTTAGACAATGCCAAACTATCAATAGGGGTTGAATCTCCCACATATCTTAGTAACTGTTAACTGTTAAAAGTTGACAGTAGATAATTGATTGATTTTTTTGAGGAGTGTACATTTTATGTCTAGAAAGATTTTATCAGCATCTTCCCTGCCAATCAAGAACCTGGGAAAAATACTCTATTCCACCTTATTAATATGTATGATATTTACCCTACCAGCATCAGCCGAAGAAAAAGCCAAATTATGGCGCACCTTAACCGTTAGCGGCAGTGGACTAGAAAGAATTGCTACCACCTTATCACAAGTTAGTTTAGGTGTAGAAGTGCAAGGAAAAACCGCCCAAGAAGTACAAAAAGAAGCCGCCCGCAGGTCATCCGCCGTAGTTGCCTTACTTAAAAGCCGCAATGTCGAGAAATTAGAAACCACAGGAGTGCGGCTAAACCCAGTTTATAGTTATACCAACAACGTCCAAAGAATTACTGGTTATGCTGCCAGCAACACCGTGAGTTTTCGCTTTCCCACCGATAAAGTCGGTACATTATTAGATGAAACGGTAAAAACCGGAGCAACCCAAATTAATGGTATTAGTTTTATCGCCACAGATGAAGCTATTAGCAACGCCCAAAAACAAGCATTAAAAAAAGCCACCCAGGATGCCCAAGAACAAGCTAATGCAGTTCTTGACACCTTGGGTTTTCAACCAAAAGAAATAGTTAGTATTCAAATTAATAATGCAAGTGCGCCCCCACCACCAATGTTACAACGGGCTGAAATTGCTAAAGCAAACTTCGCCGATGCTTCTACCCCCATAGTCGGCGGAGAACAAGAAGTACAAGCATCTGTTACTTTGCAAATTAGTTATTAGTCATGGGTAATTGGTAATTGGTAATGGGTAATTGGTAATTGGTAATTGGTAATTGGTAATTGGTAATGGGTAATTGGTAATGGGTAATTGGTAATGGGTAATTGGTAATGGGTAATTGGTAATTGGTAAGAATAAACTCTTGCCTTTTGCCTTTTGCCTTTTGCCTTTTTCTGTCCCCAGTCCCCAAAACAACTAAAAATTATCTGGAGACATATCGCCCATAGCACCCTCAGCATCACGCTTAGAACCGAGTAAGTCTAACTGTTCTACTTGAATCACAGGTTTGGAACGGTTAACACCTGTTTGGCGATCGCTCCAACTATCAAATTTCAAAGAACCTTTAACCCCAATTAAACTGCCTTTACGCACATAATTACCTGCTATTTCCGCAGTTTTGCCCCACAGTTCCAAATTAAACCAGTCCGGTTGATCACTATTGCGAGTTTTTCTATTAACCGCTAAAGTTAACTCACATTTAACCTTTCCCGACTCAAAATACCTGATATTCGGATCGCCACCTACCCGTCCAACCAGAGTGACAACATTAATGCTCATCGGTCTTACCTTAGTCTTAAATTATTGTTCAACTTAAGTATGATTGTACTGATTGATTTTTGATCCTATAATAACCAATTGTAAAAACCTTTAAAATATGTTAAGTAATTAACCATAATATATTACAGCAGTTTCGACGTGAATGAGGTACAAATTTAGATCACAAAACCTTACACCAAAAGGATTTTCAAGCTGATAGCTGACCGCTGATAGCTGAAAGCTGCTGTAATTTTCCCAGATGCTTTAAAAATTACTTGTCATCATCGCCAAAATTATACGGTTATACTTAGGGACTTGAGAAGAGAGAAAACAAGATGACTGCAACAGCCATCAACATTGACAAAAATTATAGAAAAAAATAGTCTGATTTACTGGAGTCAGGCAACGAAAGATCATAAAATCCAGGAAAATTAAATCTCACACTTATCATCAAATTCTTAGCGCATATAGGGGGCATAGATACGCGTGGGTCTTTTTCGGAACTTTCGCTCATCATGGGATATGGGTATCGACCTCGGTACAGCCAACACCCTAGTTTATGTATCTGGTAAAGGAATTGTACTACAAGAACCGTCAGTAGTTGCCATTGATCAAAATGAAAAAATAGCACTGGCAGTAGGAGAAGAAGCCAAAAAAATGCTCGGTCGGACACCGGGTAATGTAATAGCAGTCCGCCCTTTGCGTGATGGTGTCATTGCTGATTTTGAGACGGCCGAACTGATGCTAAAAAGTTTTATCCAGCGAGTAAATGAAGGTAAGTCCCTGATTTTACCACGGATAGTCATTGGTATACCCAGCGGCGTGACAGGAGTAGAAAGACGAGCAGTCATGGATGCAGCTGCTCAAGCCGGAGCTAGAGAAGTATACTTAATTGATGAACCAGTAGCAGCAGCCATTGGTGCTGGTTTACCAGTAGAGCAACCCACAGGTAACATGATCATTGATATTGGAGGAGGAACAACAGAAGTAGCTGTACTCAGTTTACAAGGAACAGTAATCAGCGAATCAGTACGTATTGCTGGAGATGAATTAACAGACTCAATTATTCAGTATATGAAAAAAGTTCATAACCTGGTAATTGGTGAAAGAACAGCAGAAGACATCAAAATTCGCATTGGTTCTGCCTATCCTACCGACGATGATCACGATGCGATCATGGAAGTCCGGGGTTTACACCTGCTTTCTGGACTGCCAAGAACAGTCACCATCAAAGGTCAAGAAATTCGAGAAAGTATGTTAGAACCATTATCAGTAATTATAGAAGCTGTCAAACGTACACTAGAACGCACCCCCCCAGAACTAGCAGCAGATATTATTGACAGAGGAATTATGTTAGCAGGTGGTGGCGCATTACTTAAAGGGATAGATACCTTAATTAGTCATGAAACAGGTATAGTCACTCATATTGCAGCAGATCCTTTAAGTTGTGTTGTATTGGGTACAGGTCGTGTGCTAGAAAACTTCAAGCAGCTAGAACGGGTATTCAGCGGACGATCTCGCAATATGTAGCCAAAAGCGAAAACAAGATAATGGATTCTGTAGCTATAAAATAATATAGCCACCATTATTTTAATATAGCAGTCAGCAGTCAGCACTCAGCAGTCAGCTTTTAAAACTCCTATCTGCTATACAGCAGATTGCAGAACAATGAGGCTTCGGCGTGAGCGTCAGCCGATAGCGTAGCGTGGCGTTCGTCATAGGGTACAAAATCTCAATTGAAACCTATGCACATTCGCCAGTTTTACCCCTGACTCCTGACTCCTGTAAGGGCGTTCGCGAAGCGTGCTGGAAGCATCAGCATTCGGGCAATCAATTGTCAATTTTTATCACAGGTTATTTTCCGAATGCTTCGCCCCTACGTCGCCCCTACGTCGCCCCTAGGACTCCTCACTTCTTAATTCTGCTCTATGTCAATCACTTATCAAATATAAACAGGCATAAATGTTTACGGCACGCCGTTGGTGGGAAAATAAGGGATTACAAATCGGTTTTTTAGCACTAGTCTTTGGTAGTGCTTGGACACTACGACATACTCAAGGGTCGCTAGTGATGGAGATATATCAAGGTATTGCCACTCCATTAAAGACGTTGCAGCCCAGGATAACTCCTGAAGATCGTCTCCGTGAAGCCAAGTTATTAGAATTGCAAACCCGGATAGTAGAGCTAGAAAGCCAAAATCAAAAACTACAAAGTTTATTGGGATACGTAGAGAAAGAACCACTTGCAAACCGCCCAATAGTAGCCAGGGTAATAGGCCGCAGTGCAGACCATTGGTGGCAGCAAGTAACTTTAAATAGTGGCACAAAAGCAGGAATTCAAGAAGGCTTTATTGTCCAAGCCGAAGGTGGCCTAATCGGTTTAGTAGAAAGTGTCACTCCCAATACTAGCCGAGTATTATTAGTTAGCGATCTGAAAAGTCAAGTAGGAGTCACCATTAGCCGTACATCTGCTAAAGGAGTTTTACGAGGTGATTCTTCCGGCGAAGGAGTGCTAGAGTTTTATGAAAAAGTCCCCAATGTCAAAGTTGGAGATTTAGTTTCTACCTCTACTTACAGTCAGAAATTTCCCGCTGGTGTACCAGTAGGCAGAATCAAATCTTTAGATTTAAAGAAACTCCCCACCTCAGTAGCCAAAGTTGAATTATTCCCACCAATACGCTATTTAGATTGGGTAACAGTATATCCAGGTCCAGAAAACCTACATTTAGAAAAACCAAACTAAGAGGTGACTGAGGAAGAGGTGATTGGTGACTGGTGACTGGGCAGGGGAGGCAGGGGAAGATTTATAACCCAATTACCAATTACCAATTACCAATTACCAATTACCAATTACCAATTACCAATTACCAATTACCAATCACCTTGAAAATTTAGCAAAACCATGAAAATTCCTGGATTTCCTGGCAGCACAAGCAATAAAGCAAGAAAGCCAGTCCGCAAATCCAAATCCTTAATTCCCCAACTAACAGATTGGCATCCCTGGCTACGTCAAGTCATGGATTGGACAGTGACATCTGGCTCTGTGCTGTTATGTTTACTGATGTTGCCAACCCGATTCCCAGGCATGGAATTATTGGGTATTGGACCTAACTGGTTACTAATTTGGGTAGTAGCTTGGAGTGTGAAACGCTCTATGCTTGCAGGTGCATTGGCAGGTATCATTTTAGGTTTACTACAAGATGCTTTGACAGCGCCTAACCCTTCCCATGCCATCAGTTTAGGAATTGTAGGAATGCTGACCAGCCTAATTCAAAAGCAACGTTTTATTCAAGAAGACTTTATTTCTATTGCTTTAATTGTCTTTGGCATGGCGGTAGTCTTAAATACTATTTTGGCATTGCAATTTTCTTTCATGGGTGGTAACTGTGGTGCAGAATGTTTCCGCAAAGCGGAAGACATCTGGATATATTACCAACGTGTGGCCTTAGCTTCTGCTATTCTTAGTAGTCTATGGGCTCCTGTGCTTTATTACCCTCTCAATCGTTGGTGGCAAAAAATGAAATTAATTCATAATTCATAAAACAGGGAACAGGAGGCAGGAGTTTTTTTATTTTGGATTTTGGATTTTGGATTTTGGATTGTTTTTGTTAACTCCAATCTAAAATCTAAAATCTAAAATCTAAAATTTTTTCCCAGTCCCCAGTCACCAGTCACCAATCACCTCTTCCCCAGTCCCCAGTCACAATGTCCTCAAATATGGTAAGTAGTGAATTGGATTTTGGATTTTGGATTGTTTTTGTTAACTCCAATCTAAAATCTAAAATCTAAAATTTTTTCCTAGTCCCCAGTCACAATGTCCTCAAATATGGTAAGTAGTGAATTTGATTCCCTGATGATGCAACGGTGTTTGCAATTAGCCCGGCGTGCTTTGGGACGCACTTCACCAAATCCATTGGTGGGGGCTGTGGTTGTCAAAGATGGGGAAATTGTCGGGGAAGGTTTTCATCCCCGTGCAGGTGAACCTCATGCCGAAGTTTTTGCCCTCCGAGCCGCAGGAGAAAAAGCTCGTGGCGCTACAATTTATGTCAGTCTCGAACCCTGTAACCACTACGGCCGCACTCCCCCTTGTTCTAAAGGCTTAATCAAAGCTGGTGTATCTAAGGTAGTTGTGGGTATGGTCGATCCTAACCCTTTGGTAGCCGGAGGTGGTATTGCTCGTTTACGTGATGCGGGAATAGAAGTAGTCGTAGGGGTCGAAGAAGAAGCTTGTCAAAAACTAAATGAAGGTTTTATCCATCGCATTCTCTACAAACGTCCTTTAGGCATTTTGAAATATGCTATGACCCTGGATGGCAAAATTGCTACTGATTCTGGTCATAGTGCTTGGATCTCAAATCCCGATGCCCGCAGCGAAGTACATCAACTCAGGGCAGCTTGTGATGCTGTCATTGTTGGTGGTAATACCGTTAGACAGGATAATCCTTATTTAACAACTCGTCAGCAAGAAGGACATAATCCTTTGCGGGTGGTGATGAGTCGCAGTTTGAATTTGCCAGAAAATGCCCGTCTGTGGGAAGTGGCGGAAGCTCCTACTTTGGTGTTAACAGCAGTGGGCAGTTCCCCAGATTTTCAAAAGATGTTGCTTAACAAAGGTGTGGAAGTGGTGGAATTTTCCTTGCTCACTCCAGATCATGTTATGGCTTATCTATATGAGCGCGGTTTTTGCAGCGTGTTATGGGAATGCGGAGGAACTTTAGCTGCAAGTGCGATCGCTCAAAATGCAGTCCAAAAAATTCTGGCTTTTATCGCTCCTAAAATCATTGGTGGTAGTCATGCTCCCACACCCGTAGGTGATTTAGGTTTTACTTCTATGACTGAAGCTATACCCCTAGAAAGAGTTAATTGGCGTGTCGTCGGTTCTGACTGTTTAGTTGAAGGTTATTTACCACAAAAAAGTCAGTAGAGGAAGGCAAGAGGCAAGAGGTAAGAGGCACAAGTTGATTAATTGTCCCTGTTCCCTGTTCCCTGTTCTCTATGACTGTTGACGTTCATAAGCAAGATCACGGATAAGACTTAGCCGAGCGCGGATGTAGTCACAAAGAAAATCAGTTTCATCGGGATTCAACAATGCTTGTTTTGTGGTTTGTTTGACTAACCACTGTACCAAGCTGGCATCGTCCAACTGCAAAAGTGTTACTGTTTGAGCAGCTTCAACTATAGACCAAAGCTGTCGCATAATTGTAGGAGTCATTAGACCTCTATTTAACCATTAGCTTAGTTGTTTCCAGATTACACAATTTCGATATTAGCTGAATGAATAAATGTACAAGTTGAGATAACTATTATTAAAGGCTTAACAAACTGATTTATATCTTGATAAAGTTTAAAAAATATTAATTATCAAAAATTAAGTTTACAATAGTTTACCTAACTTTGGATAAGCTTTATAGCTATTACTCATCAAATATTACCGTATCTAAATTCTAGATTATAGTTGTTGATTGTCCAATTGAAACAAAAGTTATTAAAACAACTGGGTCTAAAACCGGACTTTGCCCAAAGTTTGTGCAGCGGTGTATAAATCCCCGTAACAAAACTAACTCCTGCCTCCTGCCTTCTTGATGACATCAACTATATTGTCAATATTAAGCTGAGTCAGTCCCAATTTACTATAGTGAAACTACTGTAAATTGCCACTTAACTTGATCAAGTTAGTGTGAAATACAGCCATAAACACCAGTAACTTTACATAAATGGTCAAATCTAAAAATGACAAAAATATAAGTCTTCAGCTATCAGTAATCAGCTTTTACCTATAAGTGGACAGATGGCTGATAAAATTCGCGTTTTTAGCATTTTTCTGACTGCTGATAGCTGACAACTGAATGCTTAAACAACAATACAAATCTAGCTATATTTATTTATTGTGACATTAATCTCAGTTCAGACTCACTTGGTGAATAATAAATCTTATTATTGACAAAAAAGACAAAATCATAATTTATTATGCGAGAATTACTATCAAAACTGGGTTAATGATTTTCATAATTTCTGGATTGTCAAAAGCCTACTTAGGGGTTGCTGATAAAGTCCTTTTGTGAGGGAATAGGAGTCAGGAGTCGTAGGGGCGAAGTAGGGGCGAAGCATTCGGAAAATAACCTGTGATAAAAATTGATAATTTATCGCCCGAATGCTTCGCCCGTACAGGAGTCAGGAGAAGGTTGGAAAATTTCTTTGCTATCTCTCGAAATCCCAAAAAATGCACACTTTTTCAGGTATACCCTTGAAAATCCTTGCACTTTTTTCCTCTTTATCAGCCTCTAACCTTTGTTCTATCTGGGTTTTACGGTTATTCAGCAAACCCTACTTAAACTTCTGGATAATCAATCCAAAATCTAAAATCTAAAATCTAAAATCGAATGACTGGCAGTTTTCTGCTAATGAGTGCAATGGTTAAGCCTGAGAACAACTTGAACACCTTTAAAGAACTTTGCCAAACATCCAAGCAGATAGAATTTAGCACCATCGCTGCTTGTTGCTATAACAGTAAATATGGCAAACTTCTCCCAGATGCTTTTTACATTCACCTTTCCGCACTGCATACCCTGGATATCCAACTTCAGCAGTATGAAAGTTTAGCTCGCAGTGTTGCACCCCAAGCGGAACTGGCAACAATTGTTAAATTTAGCACTAATAAACCAAAGGTTTCTTACTTATTTTATCCTGATTTTGATACCGATGCTCATCCGGCTTTACATTCTAGTATTCAAGTTGATGTAAAAATTTTGACTGGTACTTTCAGAGATTATACAGATACAAATAATCCTCCTATTCTCCATCGAAAGGAGACTTTTGTTACTCCTGACTATCCTAGTTATGAAGAGTTTGCAGCTTTAACTCGCGCTCAAGAAACTTTAGGTTTACTCAATAATACTAGGGGTATTGGTACTCGGTTAGGTTGGGAAGAAAAGTTAAAAAGATACGGAGTAGAAATACAGGGACATACTTTAGTTAAAAAACAAGATCATGTTAATACAGATAATTTAATACCGAAAATAGAAAGACATAAAGCAGCTATTATTCGTCATGATTTTTCTCGACCTTTGCGTTTAGCTTTAGATGCTGGTTTGTTTTGTCCAGAAACCACATTTTTTGATTATGGTTGTGGACATGGTGGAGATATGCAGCGCATCGCAGATCAAGGTTATGTCAGCAATGCTTGGGACCCTTATTATTTACCAGACGCTCCCCGCATACCTGCGGATGTTGTCAATATTGGTTTTGTGATTAATGTGATTGAAGATCAAAGTGAGCGTAGGGAAGCGTTAATAAAAGCTTGGGAACTGACACAAAAAGTTCTGTTGGTATCTGCTCAGGTGTTAATATCTGACTCTCAAAAAGGTGTGATGGCTTATGGTGATGGGGTAGTTACTAGGCGTAACACATTTCAGAAATATTATGAACAAGAAGAATTAAAAGTTTACATTGATCAGGTTTTGGGAGTTGATAGTATTCCCATCGCGTTGGGAGTTTATTTTGTTTTTAGAGATCAAGCAGAAGCAGAGTTATTTCGCGCTTCTCGTTATCGTTCTCGCGCTACTACTCCCAAAGTTAGAGCTTGTATTCAAAAGTTTGAAGAACATCGAGAATTGTTAACACCGTTAATGGATTTTATGACGGAACGGGGTAGAATACCTGGTAAGGGAGAGTTAGCGCAAGAAGAGGAAATTTGTCAACATTTTAGTAGTTTAAGACGAGCTTTTCAAGTGATTATTAAAGCGACAGATTCAGAAGAATGGGAAGAAATTGCAGATAAACGTCGTCAAGATTTATTGGTTTATTTAGCATTAACAAAATTTAGTCATCGTCCCAGATTATCACAACTACCGCCATCAGTTCAAGAGGATGTTTTAGGATTATATAGTAGTTATAAACAGGCGTGTTTAGATGCGGATCAAATGTTAAGGAGTGTGGGAAATACAGAGTTAATTATTAAACGTTGTCAGGAAAGTAAAATTGGGAAAAAATTACCTAATTCTTTATGGGTTCATATTTCTGCATTACAAGCACTTGATCCTTTGTTACGATTATATGAAGGTTGCGCTAGTAGGACTATTGGTAGGTTAGAAGAAGCAAATGTGATTAAATTTCACTTGCAAACACCAAAGATTTCCTATTTGTTTTATCCTGATTTTGATCATGAACCTCACCCGACATTATATAGATCAATGAAGGTTGATTTACGGGATTTACAAGTTACATATAAAGAATATGATGTTGATGATGATCCGCCGCTATTGCATCAATTAGAAACTTTAGTAACTCCTGATTATCCATTATATGATAAATTGGTAAAATTAACGCTTCAGGAAGAGGAAAGAGGACTGTTAGAAGATTGGCAAAGTATTAGTCATCTTTCGGGATGGCAGAAATGTTTAAAGGAACATTTTACTGTGATTAAAGGATATAAATTACATTGGTGCAAGGATGCTGATCCTTATAAGTTGAAGTTGTTTAAAAATGCGATGAATAATCGGAAGAAGGAGCGAGAAAAGGAAATGGAAGTAGTGGAAAACGGTGATGTTGTGGGGATAGATGGTGATGGGAATTAGTTCTGGTTTTAGGGTGTGTTTGAAAAGATGGTTTATAATGAAAAAGTGATGAATGAGGAAGTTAAATTATGAGTAATAAAAGTAAACAAGTTTATAATTACACCGTTATTCTCGAAAGGTAAGAAAAGGGAGGATATCATGCTTTTTGTCCTCTTTTGAAAGGTTGTCATTCTCAAGGTGATAATTTTGAAGAGGCGATCGCCAATATTCAAGAAGCTATTGAATTATATCTTGAAAGTTATGATATTCCTGCTCAAATGCAACCTCAAAACAAAGATATAGAGTCTTGATGTTATAATCTAAAATAATCTAAATAAATTAGAGGAGATTTTTATTATGGTTCAACTATTAGATGAAGCTATCAATAAGGTTAAAACTTTACCTGAATCTGAACAAGAAAGAATTGCTTTATTGATTATGCAAGAAATTTCTGAAGAAACCCCACTTAAAAACATTAATTCTCAACAAGAAAGAGAACAACTAATTAATTCATTACAAGGTAAATATGCTCACGCACCTACCAGTAGTGAAGATTTTGCCAGACAAAAACAAGCTGAAATTGATTGGGAAGATCGTAACCAATGAATATTATTTTAGATGCTTGTGCTGTCATTGCTTTTTTCCGTAATGAAACGGGTGCAGACTTAGTTAGAGAAAAAATCAGTCATCCTGATAATAATAGCATGATTCATATTGTTAATTTATGTGAAGTTTACTATGACTTTTATCGAGATATAGGAGAATCAGAAACAGAAAAATTAATCAAAGAATTAAGTGATATTCATGTTAGAACTCGCTTTGATTTGACTGCTAATTTTTGGCGACAAGTGAGTAAATATAAAGCTACAATCAAGCGGATTTCTTTAGCTGATTGTTTTGCTTTAACTTTAGCTGATCAAGAAAAGGGAATTTTGGTTACTTCAGACCGCAAAGAATTTGAGCCAGTTGTTCCTCTTAATATTTGTCAAATTGATTTTATTCGTTAACTAAAAAAGATGTTTAATTATGGATAATGCTCAACTAGAACGTCTGAAAAAACTTCAGGATTTAAGCCTTGGTGATACTGAACAAGAGGTTAGAGAAGTTTTTATTACTCCTCTACTTCAAGAATTAGGCTATGAATCAGGAACAAAATACCATATTGACTACGAGTTTCCATCAAAAGCCCGATTGGAAAATAAAACAGAATCTATCAAGATAGACTATGTTCTTTCTGTGGGTAATGAAATGAAATGGATTTTAGAAGCTAAAAGAACTAAGGAATCTGTTTGGAATGAAAAATATATTAATCAAGCACATCGTTATGCAACTATTAAGACAATAAATGTCGATTTTTATGCTTTATGCAATGGTGAAGAGTTTGCATTATTTTTGTCTAAAGATAGACCAAATATACCAATTTTTCATTTCAAAAGAAATGAACTTATAGAAAGATGGGATGAAATAAATGCTAAATTATCTGGCAAATCTTTTGATACTTCAATAGATAATACCTCATCAGAAATTGATGGAGAAATAATCTCACCAATTATTTATGCAGAAAATTTTGAGATAGATAAACTTCCATGCAACCCAAGGGATTTTGTTGGTAGAGAAGGCATAATAACAAAATTTTGGGATTTTATAGATAAGGTCAAATCTAATAAAACTTTTGTTAGGTTTGTAGGCTTTGAAGGTGATTATGATATAGGTAAATCATCCCTAATTTTGAAGTTGCAAGATGAAAGTAAAAAGAATCACAGTGATAGTATTTTTTTCTATGCAGTTGATGTTACAGTTACACAAACACAACTTTTTGCAGCTATTGTAATTAAAACAGCTATAAAAAAAGCTATTGAGGAAAACTTTATAGAGTTGCCTGAAGATATATTTGATGCTATAGACATTAAAGAAAATGGATTATTCTTTGAACAATTACCAATGCAGAAAATTCTACAAAATCTCAAGGACAGTAAGAAGATTCTTATTATATTTTTTGATAATTTTGGCGATTTGCTAAAACAAACTAAATTTGAGAAATCCTATGAATTAGTGTACAAAACATTTGAAATTTTTATCAATAAAATAACTGCTGAGAAATATAACATTGTATTAGGATTTTCTTGGAATACAGGGGTTGAATCATATCTTAATGAACAGATAGCACATAAATGGGCGACTCTAAAAAAGAAAAGAGAAGTATTTCAAATTAATGAATTTTCACATAAAGAAGCTGAAAAATATATCAACTTATTTACAAGTAATTTAAAAAATCAAAAAAGAAAAATTACAAAAAAAGAATTAGAAGAATTAGAAAAATTTGAGGAATGGCTGCTACAAAAATGCTATGCTTCTCCTTGGTTATTAAGGAAAATGTTTGTTAAGTTTTGTCAGGCTGATTCTCAATTTAGAGTACCTTATTTAAAGTATCAACATATTAATAAATTGATCACTGATATGTTTATAGATGATTTTAAATCCCTTTCTCTAACACAGATTGAATGCTTACAAAAAATAGCCACTTTTGCAGATAATGATACATTAGCAGGTGATGAGAAAGACATAAAAATATTAATAGAGAAGGGATTTGTCAAACGTTCAGGCTTTAATTATGATGTTAAAACACCTATTTTGCGTGAATTTATTTTAGATCACCAAGTACAATTTCCTGATTTTAGTATGATTTACATACCCAAATGTCGTATATCTGTTTCTTTAAAAGCATTTCGTATGCTTAAAACTGTGCGTAGTAAAGAGGATTTAATCAAGAAATTAACAGATTCTGATGAAGGAACAATTGAAAATATTATCCGCGATCTTCGCTATCTATTTCAAATTGAATACGATGTTGAAAATGATAATTTTATTGTATTGGAAGATGTATTAAAAATGGATGATCACGAAATTGCAAATTATTTACAAGCTCACTTAAAAGAACATTTGATTGTGAAAAAATTAAATAATCATCCAGAATTTAAACCAGAATATAGATTTTATAGAAAGAAATTTGAAAACTTGTTAAAAGAGATTTATTTTGAAAAATCAATCACAGAAAAAACTCTATCAGACTATACTAGCAGAATACTCTCATGGTTATATTTTGCTGGATTAATTGAGAGACATGATATAAAACCGAAAGCTGTTTTAGTAATACCGTTTAATCGTCCGGGTAAACAACAGGGTAAACTATCTGAATCTGAATTACAATTATCTTTATTCTAGGATGTAAATACAGTTGCAGGTGTTTTTTACTTCTATTTTATGTCTGAAAATAAAGTGTACCTGATTACATCGGTAAGTGCTATATCTAAAAAGACAATTCTTGAAATAACTCTGTCAAAGGAAGATGAAAATTAGGAATTACATCTTCTCCATTAAGATTATCTTCTAATTGTAAAAGCTGTGATGGTTTAGGTTTGCGATAAACTAATACACATTCTTCATCTGGCAATATTACCCATGCTAAACGAGTACCATTTTCAAAATATTCTACTAATTTATTATGAATTTCCTCAAAAGTATTATTAGGAGATATAATTTCTACAGCTAAATCAGGAGCGCCATCAAAAAAACCTTTAGGTAATCGTTTTAAACCTTGTAATCTTGCTTTATCAATAAAAGCCAGATCAGGGGATCTTTTGTTACCATTTTTCATTTTAAACGCAGTGCTAGAATCACAAGTTATCCCAAGTTTATGTTCGCGTACAAATCCTGTTAAAAAATATCCGAGAGTTAGAGCTAAATAACCATGTTCTAAACCTGAATTTGCCACAATTATTAGTTCTCCATCCACATATTCATAAAGATTTCCGTCTTCCTTTAATAACATAAATTGCTCATCTGTCAAAGTTTGATTATTAGCTGAAGGTTGAATTAATTCTACATTTGTGATTGCAGCTTGTGTCATGAGATTTAACTCCACAGATGAAAAATCTTATAATGATTATATAGTATATAATGTTTTTACAACTTACAGCAGGTTTCATGTATTTGTACCACATACTTCTTCTTATCTTCCTTTCTTCCTTTGCGTCTTTGCGTGAGATTAAAAAATGTGGTTCATTTACCTGAAAATCGCTATAATTACAATAGGAACAAAGGTATAATAAAAATTATACTAAATGTAAAATAATTGTCAACGTGCGATCGCCCCAAATAATTACCCTAATTCCCAAAAACATCATATTTCCTTCGCCAACTTCACCCAATGTTCAATTCCCTTCTTCGTCGGTTGTCTCACATTCCCAAAAGTCCAAATATCCCGTTTATGCTGCGGTCCATAACTAACATGAATCGGTCTAGTGCTACCATAAAAATACAAAGAATCAAAAGGTAACTTATGCTGTAAAATCCAATCTACCAAACATTCACTAGGTAAATCTGCAATCATAAAATCACAAGCAGCACCCAACCTTTCACAATAATATTTACCATTCTTGTTAATTTCATAACTAATATGTTGATCAATCTTAGGCGCAACCCGACCATTTTTTGCACCCGTCACCGGATCTTTTTTCTCCAAATATTTCTTTAAATCAGCAGAACAAAAACCATAAGTTAAAATAAACTTGTCCCTACCGTAATTATCAATAACAGGATCAATGATCAACTTATTCAAATCTTGTAAGGCCGGAATAGTCTCTAGAATATTCTGAGGGAAAGGGTTGATATATTGAGCATATTTTTGATAAGTCTGAGTACAGGTACAAAAATCTTCTAAAGTCAGGTATTTACCTAGTTTCAGTTCTTTCTCATTCATTCCTAGCACCCTTGAGCAAGTAACATCATCATTGTTTACAGCCACACCCTACATAGACCTATCTAATCTATACAACACAATTTACCCTCTACTGAATTTATATGTTGTATTAGCAGAGTAAATATATTAAATAACTTATCGTTTGTGTTAGGACTGCCAATACATGAAGACCTATGAAATAGTTTCCATAACAAGGTACAAATAACTAAAGAAGGATATTCACAGAACCAATGCAGTTTTTGAACACAATCAACTTTACAGTTCCCCTATTGGCTAATGCCACAGCCACAGAACCCGTAGACAGTTCAATGGTAGTAGCAGCCGTGCTACTGAGTTTAGTAGTAATTTATTTCGCCAGCAAACTGGGAGGCGAACTATCCAACAAAATCGGTTTACCACCCGTTTTAGGTGAACTCGTTGGTGGTGTGCTAGTCGGTACATCGGTTTTGCATCTGTTGGTATTTCCAGAAGGAGGTACAGACAGTTCCAACTCCTTAATTATGACATTCCTGCAAATCACCGCTGGGTTAACTCCAGAAGCAACTCC
Organism: Sphaerospermopsis torques-reginae ITEP-024; assembly: GCF_019598945.1. Taxonomy (NCBI): domain Bacteria; kingdom Bacillati; phylum Cyanobacteriota; class Cyanophyceae; order Nostocales; family Aphanizomenonaceae; genus Sphaerospermopsis; species Sphaerospermopsis torques-reginae. The sequence continues at coordinate 3,371,584 of NZ_CP080598.1, forward strand.
CCAGGTTTTTGCAGCACAGTCAGAGGTAATTTCAGTTTTAGCCGAACTGGGTGTAATTATCCTGCTGTTTGAAATTGGCTTGGAATCTAATTTAAAAGACTTAATGGAAGTCGGTATCCAAGCTTTTGTAGTCGCAGTAGTGGGCGTAGTAGTACCCTTTGCCGCAGGTACAGCAGGTTTAATGATCATCTTTGGTATCAGTGCAGTACCCGCAATTTTTGCCGGTGCAGCTTTGACAGCTACCAGTATCGGTATTACCTCCAAAGTGCTATCAGAAATAGGAAGATTAAATTCCAAAGAAGGCCAGATAATTCTCGGTGCAGCGGTAATAGATGACGTATTGGGAATCATCGTTTTAGCCGTAGTTGCTAGTTTGGCCAAAGATGGCGCAGTAGATGTAAGCAACGTCATTTATTTGATCGTGAGCGCCACAGCTTTTCTTATTGGTGCAGTCATCCTGGGTAACGTTTTCAATAAAACCTTTGTAGCGATCGCTGATACACTCAAAACACGCGGTGGAGTAGTTATCCCAGCATTCATTTTCGCCTTCATCATGGCCTACATCGCTGATGTCATCAACTTAGAAGCAATTCTGGGAGCATTTGCAGCAGGTTTAGTTCTGGAAGAAACCGATAAACGGAAAGAACTGCAAAATCAAGTTTTACCTATTGCGGATATGCTAGTTCCAGTTTTCTTCGTTGCCGTTGGCGCAAAAACCGACTTAGGAGTATTAAACCCAGCAATTCCCACCAACAGAGAAGGTTTAATTATGGCAATCTTCCTGATCACAGTCGCCATTATTGGTAAAGTGATCACAGGTTTGGCCGTATTTGGTCAACCAGGTATCAACCGTCTAGCCATCGGTGTGGGTATGATTCCCAGAGGTGAAGTAGGTTTGGTATTTGCCGGTGTTGGTGCAGCTAGTGGCGCTCTCTCAAAACCACTAGGAGCAGCAATCATTATGATGGTAATTCTTACTACCTTCTTAGCTCCTCCTCTGTTAAGATTCGTTTTCCCCGAACCAAAAACCGCCGCTACCGTAGATGGTGCTACTGATCCATCATTAAATTAGTAGTAACAGCAAGTGATGGAAAAAGTTGAGAAATCACCTCAGATTCTCAGGAGAAGGTAAATAAGTAACATTATTAGATTTATGGTTTATACTTGTCCATATTTGATTATGGGCAAGTATATTTTGGCCAATTGTTCCCACGCCCAAAATGGCAATTACTGTTTCTGTTTAGGAACTTTACCCATATATACCAGTTCAATTAGATTCAAGAATACAGAGTTTTTCAACCCGCAAACACAAAACCTATATGTAGAATATTAATACTGCACGGAAACTTATATTTCTCAATCATCGTCTTCAGCGATAGTCAATTTTCTTTAATGTTTTATTTTCGCAAATCTTCCTCATGATATTTGTTTCTTCTTGCCCTTGAATCACCTATTATATTCTCAACATTTATACATGATTATTATTTCAGGAAATACAGATAACAGGAGACTGGTAAATGAAGACTGGGAAATGGGAAAAAGATTTTTACTAAAAAAAACTGATATAGCGTTTCCCAGTCTAATGAATTACACACTAATTTATTCCCTGTTCCCTAAAACACAAAAACTTTCTACCTCACTAGCATGGGAACAGCTATAACTGACAAATCCGTTAAATTTTAATATCAAATTTTAGCTGCTGATCATAGTCTTGTAGTAGAGAATATGAATTTGAAAACCCCCATCTAAAAATTACCACTTATTATCAGTATTAACAGTATGCAGATTTGCCAAAATTGTGAGATTGAGATATTCATAAAGTCTATAAATCTAACTCAGGAGAAATACCTTTGAAACTACACTACTTATTGCCCGGTACTGTTGGCACAGTTCTTTTACTATCTTCCCCCACCTTAGCTGCCAAATTAGAATCTTGGCGATTTGATAAAAATCTCAACCGCCTAGAAATTAATACTTCTGGTGCTGTACAACCCCAAGCACAACTAATTTTTAACCCCACACGCTTGGTAATTGATTTGCCAAATACAACATTTGGGCGATCGCAAACCCAAGCCATAGGCGGAGCTATTAGATCAGTACGGATTGGACAGTTTGATCCACAAACAACCCGCCTAGTTATAGAACTCACCCCCGGTTATACCCTCAACCCCCAAGAAGTTAAATTTGTCGGCATCAATCCCCGACGCTGGACAGTACAACTACCCAAGCCAGAAATTGATCAACTACCACCCACTGCTAGTAATAATACATATAATTTAGCCACCATAGATTCCCAAAGTTCCCCAACTCAACCGGAATTTTCCACAGCAGCCAATATCACACCAGGAACTACTCAAATTCAGAGAGTACAAACAACAGGAGATGGGTTTTTTATTCGTACCAGTGGCGGTAATCCTCAGATTCAGGCCAATCGTAGCCTCGATCGCACCACCATATTTATGGATATTGCCAACGCTACCCTATCACCAGAACTGACACAAAAAAATTTAGCCATCAATAAGCATGGTGTCAGCCGTATTGAATTTACCCAACTGCGAACCACTCCCAGCAGTGTCCGCATGACATTACGGTTAGACAAAAATAGTCCCGATTGGGAAGTAATAAGCAGTAGTGCTGGCGGCTTGGTTCTATTACCAACTAAAGGTGTTGTGCGCTTACCTCAAAGCATTGAACCATCAACACCTGTTTCCACCCCTAACAAACCCATTGTTGCTAATAACTCCCCAGCCACTATCGAGTCTGTAGAATTAGCTGGTAATGGTACACAATTACTAATTAGAGCCGATCAAACTTTATCCGCTACCAGTGGCTGGGATAGAAGCTCTGGACTATATCGCATCACCATCGAAAATGCTAAATTAGCTCCCAGAGTCCAAGGACCGTCCCTAGAAGCCAATAGCTCTGTTCTGAGAGTCAGGTTGCAACCCCAAGCCCCCAACACAGTAGTTATTTTTGTCCAACCAGCATCAGGAGTCAGAATTGGCGAACTAAACCAAGTCGGTAACGAACTTTTAGCTTTACAATTAGAAAGATATCGTCAAGTTAGACCCCCCATTAGCCTACCCCCCTTACCATCTCCCAACAGCGGGCAATTACCAGATCCAAATATCAAGAATCCCCAGCCACGTCCCCGTCCCTCCGTTCCCAAAGGCAAATTATTAGTGGTGATTGACCCTGGACATGGTGGTAAAGACCCCGGAGCAATTGGTATTGGTGGAACACGAGAGAAAGATATAATTTTACCTATTAGCCTGAGAGTAGCAGAAGTTTTACAGCAAAACGGAGTACAAGTAATATTAACAAGGGATTCTGATTATTTCGTCAGCCTCCCCGGACGAGTACAAATGGCAGAAAGAGCTAACGCGGATGTATTTGTCAGCATTCACGCCAATTCAGTCGGTCTCAGTCGTCCCGAAGTTAGTGGTTTAGAAACTTATTATTATGACAATGGCTTGGGCTTGGCTCGTGCCGTTCATAATAGAATTCTCCAAAGTGTCAATGTTAGAGACAGGAGAGTGCGAAAAGCTAGATTTTATGTCCTCAGAAAAAGCTCGATGCCCTCAATTTTAGTAGAAACAGGTTATCTCACTGGTAGGGAAGATATTGCTAAACTGAGAAATCCAACTTATCAAAGGCAAATGGGTGAGGCGATCGCTCAAGGTATTCTTCAGTACCTGAGACAAAGATAAGTAATTTTTCAGAATTCAGTAGGGGTTTAGCATGACGCTTTACCTTACAGATTCGACATATTAACAACAATATCAAGCACGATACTCAAAGTCTGATTTCTTCCGCATTCTCTTTTCTCCTGTATCAGTTGAGTATCTCTTTTTACATCTGAAATTGATTAGCCTCACCATATGACACAATCAAAAACATAAGCTATAATTTTACCCCATTAACTGTGTCTGGCTCCCAGTGCCAAGATCAAGTTTGGAAGGTAAAGGTGTGAGGATTTACTCAAGATGTTGAGATATTTACGGCTTCCATGAATGCAAATCAGGAGAAAGGACTTTGAAACTACAGTGGTTAATACCCAGCACTGTTGGCACTATCTTATTAGTATCATCGCCAGCAACGGCCGCAAGATTAGAATCTTGGCGATTTGATACCAATCAAAACAGATTAGAAATCAACACATCTAGTCCTGTACAACCCCAAGCGCAACTTATTTTTAACCCTACTCGGTTAGTAATAGATTTACCAGGGACTAGCTTTGGTCGTCCCCAATTAACCCAACAAATAGGCGGAGCAATTCGCGCTATCCGCATTGGACAGTTTGATCAACAAACAACACGGGTAGTTGTAGAACTGAATCCTGGTTATACTATTGACCCCAACCTAGTCAAATTTACACCCTCTACTGGTAGTCGCTGGATAGTACAATTACCAAATCTAGAAGCTGATGTAGTCCCTGTCTCTGCTTCTGCCGATCAGCCAGCAACAGAAACACCTACACTCCTACCCCCTTCATCTCCATTTACTCCCACACTCGCCCCTAGAAATACTTACAACATGGTGACGAAACCTGCTGTCACCATACTTGACCAAGACATAGCAGCCAACACCACTGGGGGAATAGTTCAGATCGAAAACTTACGAATTACAGGAGATGGTTTTTTTCTTGATACCAGTGGTGGTAATCCCCCACCAAAAATATTTAAAATTCAAGTTAATCGCAGCGAAGATAACCGCACTATAAATGTTGACATTGCTGGTGCAGCTTTATCACCAAATCTAGAACAACGAGATTTGTTAATTAATCGCTATGGTGTCAAACGCATCCAACTGACCCAACTGCCAAATAAACCGCCTACTGTCCGCATGACCTTACAGGTGGATAGTAACAGCCCCGACTGGCGGGTAACAACCGGCAGTAATGGTGATTTTGTAGTATTACCTGATCGTCTTGCCGATATTGCCAAAATTAAAGAAAATCAATCCCCTGTACAAAATGTCAACAGTTCCCCAGCCACCATCGAGGCTGTAGAATTAGCGGCAAATGGTACACAATTACTCATTAGAGCCGATCAAGCTGTATCCGCTACCGGTGCTTGGGATAGAAACTCTGGTTTATTTCGCATCACTATTCCTAATGCTAAGTTGGCTGGTAAGGTAAAAGGACCTGCTTTTGACGCCAATAGTCCTGTGCTGAGGATACGCCTACAACCACAAGCGCCCAACAATGTAGTTGTCTTGGTTCAACCTGCATCGGGTATAAAAATTGGCGAACTTAACCAAGTGGGAGAGCAAATAATAGCTTTGCAATTACAAAGCTCTCGTCAGTTACAACCGCCCATTGCTCTACCTCCTTTACCCAGAAGTCAAGGACAGCTACCAGACCCTGTAATCGAAAATCCTCAACCACAACCTCAGCCACGCTTATCAGTTCCCAAAGGGAAAGTTATAGTGGTGATTGACCCCGGACATGGTGGTAAAGATTCGGGCGCTCCCGGTCTGGGCGGTTTGTTAGAAAAGGATGTGATTCTGCCCATTGGTAAGAGAGTAGCGCAAATTTTGGAGCAAAATGGCGTACAAGCTGTAATGACGCGAGATGCTGACTTTTTTGTAGAATTGCAAGGAAGGGTAGATATAGCTAATAGGGTTAATGCGAATTTATTTGTGAGCATTCACGCCAATTCAGTTGATAATCGTCCTGATGTCAATGGGTTAGAAGTATACTATTACGACAGTGGTTATGCTTTGGCAGAAGTTGTTCGCAACACTCTTCTCCAAGATATTGGTACTCTCAAAGATAGAGGCACACGCAAAGCTAGATTCTATGTGCTAAGAAAAAATTCTATGCCAGCAATTTTAGTTGAAACAGGTTACATGACTGGTCGTGAGGACAATCCTCGTCTAGCATCACCATCATACCAAAGTCGCATGGCTGATGCGATCGCTCGTGGTATCCTCAAATATCTGCAACAAAGATGAGGTGATTGGTGACTGGTAACTGGGGACTGGTGACTGGGAATAAGTTTTTACCAATTACCAATTACCAATTACCAATTACCTATCATTAGTAGTCAATAAGCAAATTGTCTGCTAAATTCTGTATTTTAAAATAGCAACATCTAAATCAATATTTGCCTGTGTTTTCATCTTCCATTTTTGAAGGTAATCTTGACGATTTTTCGGAACAGGAAGCTCAACGCTCTCCCATTGGGGTGTTTGACAGTGGTGTCGGTGGGCTGACGGTATTGCGACAACTCTATAAGCAACTTCCCAATGAATCAATTATTTATTTTGGGGATACTGCTCATCTTCCCTATGGTATTCGTTCACAAGCTGAGATTTTACAATATGTGAGGGAAATATTGAACTGGATGCAGCAGCAACGGGTGAAAATGGTCATAATGGCTTGTAACACCAGTTCTGCTCTAGCACTAGAAAATGTCCGTCAGGAATTTAACTTTCCTATCCTGGGTGTAGTCCTACCAGGAGCAAAGGCCGCAGTACAAATGGGTAAGCGAATAGGTGTTATTGCTACCCCTGCTACTGCTAAAAGCAATGCGTATCGTCAGGCAATGATGGAAATTAAACCTGATGTCCAAGTCTGGCAAGTTAGTTGTCCAGAATTTGTCCCTCTAATTGAACAAAATCGAATTCACGATCCTTACACTACTCAAGTTGCTAGTGCTTATCTTGAACCTTTACTTAAACAGGAAATTGATACTTTAATTTATGGCTGTACCCATTATCCACTTCTAGCACCCGTACTGCGATCGCTCCTCCCTGCTCACGTCAAGTTAGTTGACCCTGCTGTTCATGTTGTTACAGCTTGCGCTCAAGACTTAGACTTATTAAACATCAGGAATAATCACCTACCAATGCCTACTCGCTTTGCTGTCAGCGGTTGTCCCCAACAATTTGCTCAGTCTGGATTACAGTGGTTAGGTTATACCCCTCTGGTAGAACAGGTATATTTGACTGATGCTACTGTCTCCTAAGTCATTAGTCATTAATCATTAGTCATTAGTCATTAGTCAAATAATTTTAGATTTTAGATTTGTGTTAGCGAAGCCCAGGCAGCACATATATTATTTTAGATTAATTGTTTTGGATTTATTCTTTTTATAAGCAGCTTGCTGGTGAAGTAGGAATACCTAACAACTTTTATCCAAAATCCAAAATCCAAAATCCAAAATCCAAAATCCAAAATCTAAAATTTCATTGACTATTGACTACCTCAGTCACTTTTGTTCTTAATTCTCTTTCCTGCTGGTGTTGCTCCTGAATAACCGCAGTCCCACTTTTAATAACACTATTTCTACCTGTTCGCTTTGCTAGTGCTAATAATAAGTAGACTGTAAATAAATATCCAGCAGCTAAAATAAAGATCATCATAGGCATATTTCCATAAATCATTGTTCTACCAACTCAACTTTCAAAGGACTATAAAATTGCATACACAAATAGTAGAACTTCAGCAAATCAAGCACATCCTTGATTGCTGTAGTAGGCTATGCAAAGCCCACCAGTAGAGTTTTACTTCTCTCTGGTTAAACAATTTATTATTTGATTAAGCTTTTCACAGACCACACATCGAACAGCAGTTAATTTGCTAAATAGCAACTTAAAACGGCGCTCCTCAGCAGTCTACCTAGTCTGCGTTATTCACCTTCACACCAATCAAGTAAGAGCTACACTTATGCTCAACCTTAGCTGAGGACGTGTAGTGGCTTTCTTAATAGAAAGCATATCATCTAACTCAAAAGGGATTATTGCCGCACAGCAAACCTTAGGAATCATTTCCTTAATTCTGTCGGCCACTGGTTATTTTAGACTCACAAATCCAATGAGCAAAATCACCTATTGATGATTAACTTTTTTTTTGGCAGTGAATATCTGAAAAATTTAAAATTCCTATATTTTAGCGTAACACAACAGACCTGGATTTTCAGCTAACTTCTAGACTAAATTTCAAATTTTCTCAATGTTGATAGACAAGTTTTGGAGAATTTTCTTGACGATTACATACTTTGCACAGGTTATACAGGAATAATACAGTTAAATTGGCAATTTACTGAGTATGACTTAATCCTGCTGTTTTCTCCTCCGCTTCGACTCCTGCACTGATTTCCAAACTAAAAGGGTTAAAAGCTAGTTAGTAACGAAAGCTAACAGATGCTCATATTTGCTCACATTTGCTCAAGGTTTATGTCCCGTGAGGTTTTTGATGAAGATTTTACGCTGGCTATGGTTTATCTTAAAATGAGTAAAGGATATGTAAACTTTCGTAACTAAAGTCAGAGTCCGCCCATCCATGACCCCAGCCACCTCCCTGTTCACCCCTGTGGAAGCAGACCTGCGAATACTAGCAGATAACCTCACACAGCTAGTTGGAAATCGCCACCCCATTCTCTATGCAGCAGCCGAACATCTATTCGGTGCTGGGGGCAAGCGTATTAGACCGGCTATTGTGCTGCTGATATCGCGGGCTACCATGCTAGAAAAAGACATTACGCTCCGTCATCGACGATTAGCAGAGATTACGGAAATGATCCACACAGCCAGCTTGGTACATGATGATGTAGTGGATGAATCCAATGTACGCCGTGGAGTGCCTACGGTTCATAGTTTGTTTGGCAACCGCATTGCCGTACTAGCAGGAGATTTCCTCTTTGCTCAATCTTCCTGGTATTTGGCAAATCTGGATAATTTGGATGTAGTTAAACTACTTTCAGAAGTAATCATGGATTTGGCCGCTGGGGAGATTCAACAAGGGTTAAATCGTTTTGATACTAATCTTTCTACGGAAACTTACCTGAAAAAGAGCTATTACAAAACAGCCTCATTAATTGCTAACAGTTCTAAAGCCGCTGGACTACTCAGCAACGTTTCCCTAGAGAGTGCTGAAAACTTGTATAACTACGGTAAGCATCTGGGTTTAGCCTTCCAAATAGTAGATGATATTCTAGATTTCACTGGTTCGACAGATACTTTAGGTAAACCAGCCGCATCGGATCTCAAAAGCGGTAATCTGACAGCACCAGTGTTATTTGCCTTAGAGGAACAACCTTATCTAGAAGTGTTGATCGAAAGAGAGTTTGCCCAAGAAGGAGATTTAGAACAGGCACTAAAGCTGATTTCAGATAGCCAAGGCATACAGAGGGCTAGAGAATTAGCTGCTCACCATGCGAAGGTATCTGCTGAACATATTGCCACCTTAGAACCCTCAGAATCACGGCAAGCATTAATCAATATGACTGATTATGTATTAAGTCGGCTTTATTAGGCATTTTGGATTTGAGATTTTAGATTTTAGATTCTATCCAAAATCCAAAATCCAAAATCCAAAATTGATTCAGGCGATATCTGGAGGTACTTGCTTGATAGGTATATGTTGCTGCAACTTCTGTTCAATCATCTTTTGCAGGTCAGTGCGCTCCACTTCAATAGCGTTGGTGGTAGTGCCGGGAGTCTCAAAAAAAACTATACTATCTACTGGTTCTAATGCCACCAGTTGAAACAAAATATGAATTACAGGCATAGGTTTAGCCACTGTTTGAGGGTCAACAACCCCAAGAGATGAAGATAGGGCAACATCCTGTAATCGAGGAAAGGCGTAAACTACGCGCTTTTCCCCTGTTGTTCCTTTTGGGGCTGGATTATCCTTGTGCTTCAATGTAGTTAAAACCCAGCGTTCCTGCAAATTTTGGAGAATATAGTATTGAGAGTGTTGTAAATTTTGAGCGATCGCTCTCAAAACCGGGGCAATAGTAGCCACAAGTTTTGGTGTCACACCATCTTGAGGTGCATTATCAATCAACAATTGAATTTGTGCTTCTAAATTTGTCATGACTTGTAAATTACTCCTGATTAATGTCCAAAATATTCAAGCGGGGAACTGGGGACTGGGGACTGGGGACCTCACAAGGGTAGGTATTTTACATTGTCGTGAGGGCAAGACTTGGATGACTTGGAAGGACAGTGGACAAGGGAGGAAAACCGTACAAAATCAGATGCTCTTGGTAACCAGAAAACTACGTTAAAATACTGGTGTGCGTATCAAATCTTCCTTGTCTACAATACCTCCTTGTCTTCCTAGTACAACACAGCGTAAATAAACCAACCATTCTAAATCTCCGACAATCCTATGCTGTCTTGGTTTTGACTTTTGACTTTTGACTTTTGACTTCCGCGAAGCGGTACTAGTCCTGCCTTCACAGTTAATATTAAAAACCTACCCCTGTGAGGGACCCTTGACTGGGGACTGGGTTATTAACTGCTCCCCTGCCTCCTTCTTTGTCACCTGTCATCTGTCACCTGTCACCTGTCACCAATAACTGGTAGCTTATACATAACATCTATCAAGCTAACAGCCACGGCCTTACAGGTTGTGTTTAAGTATGTTAGGTTATTTTTAAAATTCCGACTATGAATTGGCCCGCAACCGCAACTACTCAGGGAGATAAGTCTATCGGCGTAGAGGTTATCTTTCAATTTCTCTTGAAGGAGCTACAGCAGTCAACAAAGGCGGCAAAAAAGAATTGTCGAGATGTGGCATTGCGAATTGCGGGCGAAGTCCTGCGAATTTGTAATGAAAGTAAACGCATTCAAGCTTCTGGAGACATAGAAAGCTCTGCAATGACCCTCGCCCGACATCGGCTACAACAATGTCTCCGTTATTATCAGCTAGGTTCTAATCGGGGTAGGGTAGAATTACACAGCACTTTGAGCGCCATCATTTATCGTTATATTAATCCTCCTCAAAAGCAATTGAGCTATCAGGGGCGGTTGACTATCATAGAAGATTTTCTTCAAAGTTTTTATTTGGAGTCTTTGAATGCTTTCCGTAGGGAAAATCAACAACCATCCACCTATCGTCCCCAAACCCTACTAGAATTAGCTGAATATATGGCATTTACCGAAAGGTATGCTAAACGTCGTATTCCCTTACCAGGCAGACAACAACAGTTAATTATTCTGCGAGCGCAAACCTTCTCACAACAGCAGCCTCCAGAAACCAGCGTAGATATAGAACAAGCTGCTGAAGGTAGTAGTGGTGAAGCTGATGGTTCTTGGGAAGAACCAGCCATACAACAATTGCGTGCTGCTATGGCTATGCAAGCTGAACCAGAACCAGAAGAAGATACTTTGCGCTCCGTGGTGATTAATGAATTGATGAATTATCTAGAACAACGACAACAATCAGACTGTGCTGATTATTTCTCTCTCCGTCTCAAGGATTTATCAGCACAAGAGATCGAGTCAATTTTGGGTTTAACCCCACGTCAGCGTGACTACTTGCAGCAACGTTTTAAGTATCATTTAATTAGGTTTTCTCTCTTGCATCATTGGGAATTGGTACATGAATGGTTAGATGTGTCTTTACCTACTAATTTAGGTTTAACATCCCACCAATGGCAACTGTACACAGGCAAATTAGATGATAAAGATCGGTCTTTGTTGGATTTGAAGCAACAAGGAGAAACTGACGAAACCATTGCCAAAACTAATTTTAAAGTTTTAATTGTCAATTTTTTGGTGATTTTAGGTTTAGGACTGGGAATTTTTGCTGTTTTACCTCGTTTTCCAGGTTATCAATTACGTTCTTTTCCTGTGAGTACGCCAATTCAGTTACAAGGCGAGTTTACAGGACGTAGTATCATTAATCCTGGTTATGTTCGAGAAGGCAATGGTGGTGGTGATGGTAATGGTAATGCTGATGCTACAGGACAGGGAAGCAGTGGTGAACCAGGAACGGTAGATAGTAATTTTTATTACGGTTTTAATAGCGAGATGAACCAAAACCTGCGGGGGGAAATGAAACCCAAGGTGGTGATGCGGGTGAGGTCCCAAGCGGAAGGTTTTTGGCGGGTTTTGGCTTTTGATCAATACACTGGTAAGGGTTGGAAAATTTCTCGTAATGATGATGTTACTACTTTAAGACGTTCATCTTGGTCCTACAAAATAGACTTGGATCTACCATTAATCAAAACTCCTACTAGAGAAGTTGTACAAACTTATAATGTGGTATCAGATTTACCTAATTTGATACCTGCTTTGTCTTATCCCAAGGAAATCTATTTTCCTGGTCCTGTGATCGCTGTCGATCAGGAAGGGGGTTTGCGATCGCCTGTACAATTATCGGAAGGTATGACTTATACTGTACTATCGGAAGTCCCATACCGCGATCGCACTTTGTTGGGTAAGGCTGATACTAAATACCCCAAGGAAATTAAGGATTATTATCTACAAATACCGCCGGAAATTGCTGATAAAGTCCGCCAAAAAACGGAAGCAATTCTCGCTGATTATAATCGTCAACGGGTTTCCCGTACTGAAGATGTCAGAACTCTTAATTCAGTTTACGAAAAAACACTTTATCTTGCTCAGTATCTCAAACAAAATTACTCTTTTCCAGAAAACCCTCTCGGACTACCTCATCTAGATAAAAATGATGATTTGGTAGAGTCTTTTTTATTCAAACATCAAGGCGGTTATCCAGACCATTTTTCTACTGTTTTAACTGTGATGTTGCGTTCTATAGGCATTCCTGCACGGTTGGTAGCTGGTTTTGCTCCGGGTGAGTTTAATCCGTTTACGGGGATGTATATTGTCAAAAATACGGATGCTTACGCTATGACAGAGGTGTATTTTCCTAAATATGGCTGGTTTGCGTTTGATCCTATTCCCAATCATCCTTTAATTCCGCCTTCCATTGAAGAATATCAAACTTTTAGCGTATTACGTCAATTTTGGAACTGGATAGCTGGTTGGTTGCCTTCACCGGTTACTGGTTTATTAAATGGTTTATTTGGTACATTATTTAGATGGTTGTTTAGGGCGATCGCTTGGTTTTTCTCTTTATTCTCTCAAGGTTGGGTAGGGATTTTCACTGGTTTAATTGTAGGAACAATAACTGCTTTCTTTGGGTGGTTAGGTTGGGTACAGTGGAAAAAATGGCTTAATCGTAAGTGGTTGAAGAAGTTACCGCCTATGGAAAGGCTGTATCAACAAATGTTGCAATGGACAGCGGAAAAAGGTTTAGGTAAACATCCAGCGCAGACACCTTTGGAATATGCTCAGGTATCATATAACCAACATCCCAGAGAAACAGCACAAGTAATTGATGAAATTTGTCAAGCTTATGTGAGTTGGCGTTATGGTGGGAATAGTCCTAATTGGCAAGAATTACAGCAACGGTGGAAAGAGTTGCAAAAGATGAAAGCTATTAGTAAGTGATAGGTGACAGGTGATAGGTCAATACTGTTCGGTTAAGGTTGAAAAACTGTGAAGATCCCCCCAACCCCCCTTAAAAAGGGGGGCTTTAGCCATATTTTACCCTTGTTGGAGAGCGATAAGCTGTTGTGCATTTAATTTGTATCCCACCTTCCGCACCCTAAACTGTCACACAACGAAAAATGGTCGTTTGGGGATTTGAGATTGGCGATCGCCACCTAAGATTTAGAACATTTTGTATCAGAATTATCATAAAAGGTATTCAAAAATCCGAAATTACCGATTGTGACACTGGGGGGTGCGGAATGTGGGTTGTATAAATGATACAGGCAAGATGCCTGTGCTACAAGAGTTCAGAAATTTATGATTATACAATTTAGCTGCATCACAGCTTAACGAACCGCTGCTGCAAGCAGTTCGCTTACTAGGGAATATAAAGTTTTGTAAAGAATGGAAATTTTTGCGTAAAACTTTCAGACAGGGGAAGATACGAGAATAGATATCTTCACGGGAGAGTGCGGAGTGCGAGATGACAAATGATTTTCTAGGAAGAGACGACGATGCGCTCAACCAAGAACTACAACAGCTAGTTAATGAAGCCAAGCGATATCCGGCTGACAGTAAAAGTCCCACGGATAGAGCCAAAAGACGCATAGCTTTAAATAAGCTGATTAATGCTATTCGCGGTTCTGGGAAATTGAGCAAGCAAATTCAGTGGTGGGAATCACCAAACTATGAAGATTATTATCATGAAGCATTACAACTTACATTCATAGAAATTTGTCAAAAAATTGAACAATATAATCCTCAATATCCAGTGATGGCATGGGTAAATATAATTTTTTCCCGGCGAATTTCTGATGTGGGTAAAAAAGACCAAAAAAGAGGGATTACTCAACTTCCTAAGCATCAAAAAGTTACTCAAGTGCTGTCTTTAGATGAAATCAACAAAGATTTCCCAGTAGACAATGAAATATCTGAGCAACAACAGTTAAAGGAAATTATTGAGAATGATCCAGAGAATGTTTTAAAAAATGACTGTATTAAAGATCATCCCCAAGCTAATTTGCAAGCTATTCTGTTGTTGGTTTTAAATGGTAAGCAATGGCAAGAAATTTCTGAGGAATTAGAAGTACCACTTTCGACAGCTTCTAGTTTTTACCAGCGGCGGATGCGTAAAATTATTACTTATTTAAAGAAATATATATAGAAACTGCATTAACTGACTATAAAAATTTTGGAGATTGTCTCATGAATAGCATCACAGAACAACTAACTTTTAGCGTAGCTCTCTCTACAGAAGCTCATGGAATAGCTCAAGAATATAGCCAAGGTATTTCTAATCCTGATCAGCGGCAACAGGTTTATCTTAATACTTTAGCTGTGTATGCTGTAGATAATTATCTCCAGTGTATGGGATTTGAAACTGATTGCCAAGGAAGTGATAGTCATGACTTTTTAGTAATTCAATTGATGAATGTGGCTGATTTAAAAGTAAAAAATTTAGGTAAATTAGAATGTCGTCCAGTTTTACCAAAAGCAGAAGTATGTGAAATTCCGCCGGAGGTTTGGGAGGATAGAGTGGGTTATGTGGCTGTGCAGTTCAATTCTGATTTAAAAGAGGCGAAAATTTTAGGTTTTACACCTCAAGCTGAAGCAGAAGTTCCTCTGAATCAGTTGCAATCTTTGGAGAATTTTTTACTTTATCTGAGTGAATTAGAAATAGCTAAATCTCCAGAAGATGAAGATTTATCCAGCCTAATGAAAATTGGACAATGGTTAGATGGCTTTGTAGATGCAAGTTGGCAAACTATTGAGAATTTATTAAATCCGCAACAATTAGGATTAGCTTTTAAGAGTGCTGTGAGTATGACGCGGGGACAAAAAATTGATTTGGGAATGCACCTTGAGCAAATTTCTGTGGCATTATCTGTGGCATTAGTAGTAAAAATTGCTGCTAGTTCTGAAGGAGAAGTAGATATTTTAACTCAAGTATATCCAGTGGGAAATCATGTGTTACCTGAAGGAGTAAAATTAAATATTATTGATAATTTGGGAGAAAATGTTTTAGAGGTTATATCAAGAGATGAAGATAACTGGATTCAATTGGAGTTTAGTGCAGAGTTGGGGGAAAAGTTTCAGATTATGGTGGCTTATGGGGAGTCGCAGCAAACTAAAATGTTTGAGGTTTAAGAAAATACTGTTTCAGGAAACTGTTGGACATTTAACTTGCATATTCCTGACAACTAAATGACAAAATTGATTGAATTATCAATGGGTTGCTACTTTTATACTGTTTATTTATTTAGGGAGATTTGATCATGAAGAAAAGCATTGTCTTAGTTTGCTCATTAATGTTTTTGAATAGCCCATTATTTGCTATTAAAACTACTGCTAATTCTCTGCAAACAATTAATAATACCAGTTGTCAAATCAAAGCCGACAATGGTGAAACTGGAGAATATTCCCAAAAACAACTACAAACCATCGCCAAGAGAATTACAGTCAGAGTAATAGGTGATAATAACAGCGGTTCAGGAACACTACTCTCTAAACGAGGAAATACTTATTTAGTTTTAACTAATTCTCATATAATTAGAGGAGCTACCAAAATTTCTTTAACAACAGCA
Source organism: Sphaerospermopsis torques-reginae ITEP-024 (assembly GCF_019598945.1). NCBI lineage: Bacteria > Bacillati > Cyanobacteriota > Cyanophyceae > Nostocales > Aphanizomenonaceae > Sphaerospermopsis > Sphaerospermopsis torques-reginae. Next base: position 3,387,426 of record NZ_CP080598.1, read on the forward strand.
GATGGTAAAACCTATAATGCACAAACAGTTCCTAACACTAACTTTGATCAATTTGATTTAGCATTATTACAATTCCAAAGTAATGAAAATTACTGTTTACAAGAAGTAACTAATTTTGTTCCTTTTACAGAAATGGAAGTAATGGCGGCGGGATATTCTGCTACCAAAGGACAAATAGTATTTCGCACTGGTACAGTCCAAAAAATATCCCAAAGACCACTAAAAGAAGGCTATCAAATAGGTTATAATAGTGATATTGAACAAGGAATGAGTGGCGGTGCAATCATTAATTCCCGTGGACAAATCATAGGCATAAATGGTAGAAGTGCATACCCAATATTAAATACAGGTTATGTTTATCCAGATGGTTCACGTCCTAGCAATGCAGAAATACAAGCAATGCGAAAACTCAGTTGGGGAATACCAATCTCTACTGTTTTAGCACAAGTAAAACCCGAAATTATTACCGCCTATTCCTTACCTGTACCAAATATTTCCCAACCAGTACCAGAAGCAGCATTAACAGGATGGTTAGGAGAATTAGAACAAAAAGCCAAACAAATAACCGTGAGAATTGATAGTAGTAATAATAGCAATGGTTCAGGAGTAATTATTGCTAAAGAAGGAGATACTTATACTGTTTTAACTGCGGCTCATGTTTTCTGTGAAAGTGAAAATGAAACTAAATCCTGTGGACGTTTTAATTATTCAATTCTTGCCCCAGATGGTAAACAATATCCTGTAGAAAAAAGTAGTATTAAACTAGAATCAGGAGTAGATTTAGCAGTAGTTAAATTTAGAAGTCCAGCAACATATCAAATTGCCACCTTAGCAAATTACAACCCAAAAGATTATGAATATATCTTAACAGCAGGATATCCCAAATTAGGGCAAACATCACCTTGGCGGTTGACAATGGGGCAGATTTATAGCAAAGAACAAGGACTATTAGCAACTACCCAATCAGATTTTAGAAACAATAGTTCTGGGAACTCAGGAAATCTCAGTGCAAGTGTTAGTCAAAGTGCAGTTTCCTTAACCGGAGGATATGAATTAGTTTATAGCAGTATCACCTTTGGGGGTATGAGTGGGGGACCAGTATTAGATACCCAAGGAAGAGTAATTGGTATTCATGGACGTTCCGAGGGAGAAACAGCTATTGATGAAAAAACAGGTGATAGCGGTAGTAGTGGTGGTAAAGTACAAATAGGTAATAGTTTAGGTATTCCTATCAGTACGTTTTTAGCAATAGCAAACAAACTAGATACCCAAGGACAAAAAGTAGAAACCACCCCAGCACCAAAATTAAATGAACAAAAAGTTAACTCTATACAAACGGCAATATTATCAATAGATGTTTCTCAAAGGAAATACCACCGCCAGTCAATGGATAGAAAGAGGAAATCAACTGTGGCGTTTACGTCGTTATCAAGAAGCTATAGAGGCTTTTGATAGAGCAATTAATCTGAAACCAAAGTTTATTCATTTAGCGTATTATGGTAAGGGTTTAGCTTTAGGTGGTAAGAAAAAATATCAAGAAGCGGTAGTGGCATTGCAACAAGCAGTGAAAAGTCAACCTGATTTTGTTGCTGCTTGGAGTCGGCTAAGTGCAGTCTATATAAACTTACAGCAACCAAAGGAAGCCTTAGCAGCAATCAATAAAGCCATTGAACTTCAACCAAATAATCCTAATTTGTATAATGAGAAATGGGGTGCATTATATAATTTAAAAAGGTATGCAGAAGCAGAGGTAGCGATAAATGCAGCGATTAAACTCAGCCCCCGTTCGGCATTTTACAACAATCGCGGTAATGTTTACAAAGAGCAGAAAAAATGGGAATTAGCACTGGCAGATTATAACCAAGCTATCAAAATTAATCCTGATTTAGCTCTGGCTTACAGCAATCGCGGTCTTGTTTACTATGAGCAGAAAAAATGGGAATTAGCACTAGCAGATTTTAACCAAGCTATCAATATTAATCCTGATTTAGCTCTGGCTTACATGGGTCGAGGTCTTGTTTACTATGAGCAGAAAAAATGGGAATTAGCACTAGCAGATTTTAACCAAGCTATCAATATTAATCCTGATTTAGCTCTGGCTTACATGGGTCGAGGTCTTGTTTACGGTGAGCAGAAAAAATGGGAATTAGCACTGGCAGATTATAACCAAGCTATCAAAATTAATCCTGATTTAGCTCTGGCTTACATGGGTCGAGGTCTTGTTTACGGTAAGCAGAAAAAATGGGAATTAGCACTAGCAGATTTTAACCAAGCTATCAATATTAATCCTGATTTAGCTCTGGCTTACATGGGTCGCAGTCTTGTTTACGTTCAGCAGCAAAAATGGGAATTAGCACTGGCTGATTATAACCAAGCTCTCAAAATTAATCCTGATTTAGCTCTGGCTTACATGGGTCGCAGTCTTGTTTACGTTCAGCAGCAAAAATGGGAATTAGCACTGGCTGATTATAACCAAGCTCTCAAAATTAATCCTGATTATGCTGATGTTTACTACAATCGCGGTAATCTTTACCGTCAGCAGCAAAAATGGGAATTAGCACTGGCTGATTATAACCAAGCTATCAAAATTAATCCTGATTATGCTGTTGCCTACTACAATTCGCGGTCGTGTTTACGATGAGCAGAAAAAATGGGAATTAGCACTGGCAGATTATAACCAAGCTCTCAAAATTAATCCTGATTATGCTGTTGCCTACAACAATCGCGGTTTTCTTTACAAAGACCAGAAAAAATGGGAATTAGCACTGGCAGATTATAACCAAGCTATCAAAATTAATCCTGATTATGCTGCTGCCTACAACAATCGCGGTATTCTTTACAGAGAGCAGAAAAAATGGGAATTAGCACTGGCTGATTTTAACCAAGCTATCAATATTAATCCTGATTATGCTAATGCTTACATGGGTCGCGGTCTTGTTTACCGTGACCAGAAAAAATGGGAATTAGCACTGGCAGATTATAACCAAGCTCTCAAACTTAATCCTGATGATGCTCTGGCTTACAACAATCGCGGACTTCTTTACTATGAGCAGAAAAAATGGGAATTAGCACTGGCTAGATTATAACCAAGCTATCAAAATTAATCCTGATTATGCTGTTGCCTACTACAATCGCGGTCTTGTTTATTATCAACTTGGTGACAAACAAAAGGCAATTGAAAATCTCCAACAAGCAGCACAATTATTCCTGGTTCAAGGAAATATTGCTTTTTATCAACAAATTATGGATTTCTTAAAGCAGTTGTAGGTGTTTTATTGACAAATATCAACTTGATGAAAAGGAATCTTTGGGGTGAGAAAATGATTGCTGATAGTCAGAAATTGCTATCAACTCCGAAGATGAAAACCTTATGATCACAGTTGCGGTAATCTCAATCAAATATCAATACTGTTCGGTTAATATTTCAAAACCGCGAAGATCCCCCCAACCCCCCTTTTTAAGGGGGGCTTTAACCGTCTTTTACCCCCTTTTTAAGGGGGTCGCCGCAGGCGGGGGGATCTTAACCGAAAAGTATTGAGTATAGGAGTTAATTCTAGAAAGCTGTATAATAACAAGAAACTTGTTTATACAACAACTTCTTGAATTTGGTTGTTACCCCTGCAAATATCTGATTCTTTGTTATTCTTCTCATGTGCCTAACTACGAATTTTCTCAAGTTCTATAATAATTAGCTGTATTTGCTGATATCTTTTATATTCCTTGTTTTCTTGCAGTTTAATAGCTAATGTTTTGAACTTCTGGATTGCTGTCTGCACATCTCCTTTATTCAACGCTGCATAGGCTTGATTATTTAATTCTTCAATGGAATCAGGAGAAACAGTTGAAGAATTTACAGGATATTGTAGTTCTGGATCTCGTAAATCCACTATTCTATTCAAAGAGTTTATTTCAGACTGTAACTTATCAATAATCTTTAACAACTGTGTTAATTCTGAAAATTTCTTTGCTTTTAAAGAAGCCAAACTTTTTTGTAAATAAAGCGTGTTTGCTATTTGGAAATCTGCTATTTTCTGTTCGTTCTCTTCTTGTATTAACCCGCGCTGATGATAAGCTACTGCATATTGGGGGTTAATTGTAATTGCTTGAGTAAAATCTGCAATAGCTTTCTGTTTATATTCTTGAATTTTATCTTTTACTTCTACTGGACAAATAATTATATAATCATCTTTTTTCCTACAACCCGGTACAGTTCCATCAGGATTTAAAGGCTTTCCTTGGGCATATCTAGCATAAATTAAACCCCGTTGATAATATGCTTCTGCATTTTGCTGATTACGATTAATAGCTTGTGTAAAATCTAATATTGCCCCTTGATAATCTTGTTGATTTACCTTGATTTTACCTTCTAAAAGCCAGTTGTTTGATATTTGTATTGCTTGAGTTGGAGAAGCTTCAGCTTGGGAAAAATTCCCTCCAAATATTATCAGGGAACTGATTGTTAAACTTAGACAAGTGACGGGTAATTTTAAGGTAGACATAAGGTGATTGGTGATTGGTGATTGGTGATTGGTGATTGGTGATTGGTGATTGGTGATTGGTGATTGGTGATTGGTGATTGGTAATTGGTGATTGGTGATTGGTGATTGGTGATTGGTGATTGGTAATTGGTAATTGGTGATTGGTGATTGGTAATTGGTGATTGGTAATTGGTGATTGGTAATAAAATTCTAGTTTAAATCCTGTTAATCCTCAAATCCTGGAAATCCTGATTCAGACAATTCAAATCCTGTTAATCCTCAAATCCTGGAAATCCTGATTCAGACAATTTAAATCCTGTTAATCCTCAAATCCTGGAAATCCTGATTCAGACAATTTAAATCCTGTTAATCCTCAAATCCTGGAAATCCTGATTCAGACAATTCAAATCCTGTTCATCCTTAAATCCTGGAAATCCTGATTCAGACAATTTAAATCCTGTTCATCCTCAAATCCTGGAAATCCTGATTCAGACAATTCAAATCCTGTTAATCCTTAAATCCTGGAAATCCTTGTTTCTGTCTTTTCTTTTCCTGTTTTTCCTTTTTTCCTGGTTTTCCTGTTTCTGTCTTTTCTTTTCCTGTTTTTCCTTTTTTCCTGGTTTTCCTGATTCAGACAATTCAAATCCTGTTAATCCTTAAATCCTGGAAATCCTGATTCAGACAATTTACATAATTTATCCTCATTTTCACCCAAATTAGCATTTTCTTGTAAATATTCATGCAACCAATCACAACTACGTTTTTGTAAAGTATGAATATCCAAATCCCACAAAGTGATATGATTACTAATATCCACAGATGTTATCATCTTTCCATCAGCACTAAAATTAACTTCTAAAAGATCATTTTTACTTCCTTGCAGACTATAAATTAATTCTCCCTGCAAATTCCAAAAACTGATTTTATCCCCACTAGCTGAAACTAGAATTTTACTATCAGGACTAAAATCTACACTGTAAACACTTTGATGATGTTGTAAAGTATGTAATAATTTACCACTCTTTCTATCCCAAAGTTTGACTGTAGAATCAGCACTTCCAGTAGCTATGATTTTTCCATTATGACTAAAACTTACAGATGTAATATTATTCTCATGTCCAGAAAGAGTTTGCAATAATTTTCCTGTTAAATTCCACAGTTTTACAGTTTTATCTCCAGCAGTTGCTAAAGTCTGACCATCTCGACTAAAGTTAATATTTGTCAGTAATTTATCATTCGTCTGCCAGCTTTTTAATAAATTCCCTTGTAAGTCCCAAATTTTCACTTGTTGATCAACTCTACTAATGGTTGCAATTTTTTTACCATCAAAACTAAAACTAATATCTTGAATTGGCTGAAATATACTATATAATATACTATTATTATCTTGCAAATGTCCTTGCCAACTCTTGATTAGTTTACCATCAAGATGCCACAATTTAATTTGATGATCAACGCCAATGGTGATCAGATTTTTTCCTGTGGGATGAAATAATACTTTGATAATTTCTCCCTCATGGGCATAAAAACTTTTAACCAAACTTCCATCACGCTTTCGTAAGCTGATAATTCCCTGTTTATTACTTACTGCAATAGTATTTTTATCAGGACTGAAACTTACACTATTACCAGAAAAACTAGGTAAAATACCTTGCAAATGCCACAATTTAATTGTGCTGTCAGCACTAGCAGAAACTATGGTTTTGCCATCTGGACTAAAACTAGCTTCTGATGCTTTACCTCCATGTCCTAAAAAGGTGTAAATTGGAAATTGGGGATGAGATTTTAAATCTTTTTTTAATTTTAAATTATTGGGAATCATCCAAACTTTAACTGTATCATCAGCACTAGCAGAAACTATGGTTTTGCTATCTGGACTAAAATTCACATCTAAAACTTGATTATTATGACCTTCAAAAGTATGTAATAATTGTCCATTTATATCCCACAGTTTCACAGTTTTATCTTTACTCGCAGAGGCTAAAGTATTACCATCTGGACTAAATTTTACAGCCAAAACTTCATCATTATGACCTGGTAATGTTTTTAATTCCTTACCTTCAAGATGCCAAAGTTTGACAGTTTTATCAGCACTTGCAGTAGCAATAGTTTTTCCATCTGGACTGAAATTTACACTCCATATTTTTTGTTGGTGAGCGTTAATTGTTTTCATCAGTTGTCCATTTAATGCCCAGAGTTTTATTTCTCCTTTACTGTTAGCAGTTGCTAAAATTTTACTATCTGGACTGAGAGATATTGCCAATAATCCATCTTTTTCTATTAACCTAAAATTAGGTTGATTTGTAAATAAATTTGTAAATAAATTTGTCAATAAATTTGTGTTAGAATCATAACGCCAAAAACTAATAGTGTTATCAAAACTAGCAGCAATCAAAAGTTTATTATCTGGACTAAAAATAACACTGAAAACTCTATCTTTATGACCTGATAAAGTTTGTTGTAACTTTCCATCTCGTCGCCAAATTTTGATGGTATTATCTTCACTCCCTGAAGCTAAAAGCTGACCATCTGGGCTAAATTTAACCGTGGAAATCTCACCTTTATGCCCTTGTAAACGATTGTATTCTCGAATTTGGTTGATATTCTCCAAAGTGGCCGCAGATAAACTTAACTGAGTTTGAGAATCTAAGAAGTTTAAAAAGTTTAACTGCTGTAAATTTTTGATAACTTTCAGTGTGGGGATAAAAGCTTCAATTTCATTCCCTGATTTTAACAATACTTGTGCAGATAAATTCAAGGCTTTGAGTTCATTAATTTGTGATTTTTGCCGTTGCCATAAAGCCACACCAGCTAATAGTAATACTCCTAATAAACCACCACTTAAAGCCATAATAATTCGATTTTTAGCCGCATTCTGAGCTTGACTTTCTTTCTTTTGTAGTTCTAAACTTTGAAGGATAAAATTTTGCTCATTGGCACTAATTTGATTTTCCCGTTGTCTTAACCATTCCTGGGCATCAATTAAAGATTTACCCCGCAATAATGCTCCCGTATCTTGTTGATGATTTTCCCATTGTCGCATTACTGATCTTAATTGTTCTTGCCATCGGCGAAAATCTCCATCTGTTTGCATCCATTGTTTTAATCTGCGCCAATTGCGAATTAATGCCTCATGAATAATTTCTACTGTTTCAATTTTTGTTAGTTTATTAATGTCTGTAACTACTAATCTGGCATTTGCTAACTGTGTAACTAAATTCCAGTTTTCTGCCCCCACTTCTCCACGAGTAGCTAAACGCCGAATATCTGTATTATATTCTCCTGGCTGTACTAATTGAATAAATATTTGTTGTACTTTTTGTTGATCGGCTGCACTCAATTGAGCATAAATTGATTCAGCATGATTCGCCAGTGCAGTTTCGATAGTGCCAATTTCCGTGTATGCTTGATGAGTTAGCCATCCTTGCTGTTGCCGTTGCCACAACTGAGTTAAAGTAAATTCCAGTAGGGGTAAATGGCTAGGAGAATTAAGCACCACATCAATGAGACGTTGAGTTAATCCTGGTTCTAATTGTACATTGAGACTAAGAGCAGGTTGTGAAATGGCACTTTCTAATTCTAAGGCATTCATGGGACCTAAATTAACCTGAGCATCCTGCAAAGCATTACTCAAAGGACGGTAAGATAAAGCTTCACCAAAAAAGTCTGCTCGTAGGGTTAACACCAAGGTAAAACCAGGAACATTACTAACTGCATTCAAGAGATTATCTAAAAATATTTTCCGTTCTGCGGTATCCTGACAAAGAGTATAAAGTTCTTCAAATTGGTCAGCAATTAAGATAATATGTGATTTGGGTGAAATGCTAATCAGCGATTCTAGGAAATTAGATAAAGTGCTGTTACTCTGTTTTAACTGTACTTCTATTTCTAATTCTTGCAATCTGGAATGAGGAACAATATCTTTTTTAGTGCCTAACTCTCGATAAAGTGCGATCGCTAATGATTCTAACGGATTATTCCCCGGACGAAAAGACACAAATTGCCAATGTTGACTTTTATCGCGTTTTAATTGGGGAATTAAACCCGCAAACACCACAGAAGATTTACCGCTTCCTGAAGCCCCAACCACTGCTACAAAATGCTTTGTTTTCACTGCCGTAAGTAACTGTTGCGTTACCATTTCTCGCCCATAAAAATAAGCTGCATCTTGTTCTTGAAAAGCCGCTAAACCCCTGTAAGGACAACTAGCTACAGCCCCCATACTCTGCCAAGTGGGAGGCGTTGCTAACAAATTTTGGACAATTACAGGCAACCAACTAGCACAAGGATATTCTGTTTCTAAACCTTGTAATTTTTTGCGGGCAATATTCACAGATTGATAGAAAGATTTTCTACTGGTAAACTGTTGAATAAAGTCTTTTAAAAATTGATGAGCTACCTTATCTGGTACAGGTTCACGCATCACAATTATTTGGGGAATATGCAAACTTTCTAATTCAGTAGCAATTCCTAAACCATCACAGGAGTTAAAAAAAGCTAACTGTAAACCTTTGCTGACAGCGGTTTGCAGTCCATACCGCAATTCATCCATTGTTAAACTATCAGTGCGGTTGAGAAATATTCTGCCTTTTGTTGACTCTGTACGACTATGGCCAGAAAAGAAAATCAGATCCCAACCGGTATCATCCCAAAGATATTTATTCAGTTCTGAAGGTGAAGGTTCAACTAAAACAATGATTTCCGCTGATTGACAATATTGTTGCAGTAATTTTTCATCTTCAGCAACATTAATTCCTTCACTATTACCCAGAATAATTAAAATGCGGATATGGGAACGGGTACTTTTTTTAAACCGTTGGGAAGAAAGAGAACTAAAAGCCACTTCTGCATGAGGATAATAATTAAATAAATCCCATAAATGCCAAGGTAATTTTCGCAGTTGAGTTTCATGAGTACGAATAATTATTCGCACTTCATCAGTAGTATTTAATTGTGTTAAACATAATTCTTTTATCTGGCGAAATGACTCTGCTTGTAACCAAGTAATAAATTGCTGTTTGAGAATGTCTGTATGAGTGCGACATTCCATTTTCAGAGATTGAAACCTGACATTAGTAATTTGGTCTTTTTTAGGTTTAATGCGATATCCATCCAGACTGCGATAAGTGTTAGACCAATCTTGATAAATATCAGGTAGGGTGGGAAGGGGAGGTAGTTTAAATGCGTTGTCACTTAGCTCAATATCGGGAAGCGAACCATCTTCACCAATTTCTAAACTAGCACGAAAGCCTTCATGGAAATTACCATCCAGCTTGAGGATAACTAATTTGTTCATAATCTTACCACTCTTCTCCCTGCACAACACTTCTATGAAGATTTCGACTCCCTTGGCAATATTTTATGCGAGTGGCGGAGATTGTTACAAAAGTTTATCCTATTAGAGTAGAATTTGAGGTTAGTGAAAGCTTTAAGAATTTGTCTGAATCAGGATTTCCAGGATTTAAGGATTTGCAGGATGTAGTTGTTTGTGTTTTTGATGGGATTTTTGAGATTATTTTTTACTGAGGATTTAGTAGGGGTTTAGCAATGCTCATTGGTGTCAATTTAAGGTAAAATCCATAGCCCGACTGGGAATGAATTCCCAGTCTAATAGCAAAAGTCATCTAAGAGGTTGTTTGAAAAGTATTAGATGAAACCGATAATCTCTAGAAACCTAACCCCCCTTCCCCCCTTCCCTACAAGGGAATGGGGGTTTCAAAGCCTCTCCCCGCGTCGGGGAGAGGTTTGGAGAGGGGTTTATTTATACATTAAAAACTTTTAAAACATCCTCTAAAGATGACTAAAAGAAATAGACAATTTTGGAAATTATTTTAGTTTACTTTAGTAAACTTTAGCTATGAGCCTGGAAATTCATTTCCAGGCGGGCGTGGAAGCCAACAAATAAGCCATTTTTAGTTTAATTTGACACCAATGAAGCTCTTGCTTTACCCTGACCAATATTGCTAAACTTGATATTGTGCTAACCAAGCTTCTAAATCACTTAAACTTGAAAAATCAAGCAAAGCCTCAGCTAAATCTTCTAACTGTTCTGATTCCATAGCTTCAAGTTTCAATAATTGTGCAGGTGGAACAGTTCCGACTTGATGACGGAGTAGTCGTGTCACAATTGCTAAAGCTTTTTCCTGTTGGATATCCTGATAAATTACAGACTCGCGCATAGCATCACTCCGTAATAACCTTTTAATCAGTTTCTTGTTTAATACTAACCCAGCTAATATGGCGGTTGACGCAGCAACATTACTTTGGATTTGGGTATCGTTTATTTGCTCAATAGCTTCTGCAACCTGTTGTAATATTAGCGTTTTATCCTCAGTTTGACTGAGACGTTATCAAACATAGACAGGTATTATATCAGTCATGTTTCAACTAAGAGAATTATCAAAAATTTTTTAACATAATTTTAGATAACAAAATCCTGTAAATCCTTAAATCCTGGAAATCCTGATTCAGACAATTCAAATCCTGTAAATCCTTAAATCCTGGAAATCCTGATTCAGACAATTCAAATCCTGTAAATCCTTAAATCCTGGATATCCTGATTCAGACAATTTCTTTTCCTGTTTTTCCTTTTTTCCTGGTTTTCCTGTTTCTGTCTTTTCTTTTCCTGTTTTTCCTTTTTTCCTGGTTTTCCTGTTTCTGTCTTTTCAAATCCTGTAAATCCTTAAATCCTGGAAATCCTGATTCAGACAATTTAAATCCTGTAAATCCTTAAATCCTGGACATCCTGATTCAGACAATTAAATCAGACAATTAAATCCCCGACTTGTTCAAAAAAATCGGGGAGATGAGATGTATATTAAGATTACCGCAACTGTGATCATAAGGTTTTCATCTTCGGAGTTGATAGCAATTTTTGACTATCAGCAATTATTTTCTCACCCCAAAGATTCTCTTTCATCAAGTTGATATTTGTCAAGAAAACACCTACAACTGCCTTAATAAATCCATAGCTAGTTGATATTGTAGTAGGCAACAGTTCCTTGAGCCTGGATTAATTGTGCTAGCTTGGTTAGAAGCAGCCAGTGCTCAATTCCCTTTTGTTGCTGCTCACCAAGTTGATAATAGATTACAAGACTGCGACCGCATGTAAGCATCAGCATAATCAGGATTAATTTTGAGAGCTTGGTTATAATCAGCCAGTGCTAATTCCCATTTTTGCTGCTCATACGTAAACAAGTCCGCGACCCTTGTAAGCCAGAGCTATCATCAGGATTAAGTTTGAGAGCTTGGTTATAATCTGCCAGTGCTAATTCCCATTTTTGCTGCTGCACGGTAAACAAGACCGCGACCCATGTAAGCCAGTAGCTATAATCAGGATTAATATTGATAGCTTGGTTAAAATCTGCCAGTGCTAATTCCCATTTTTTCTGCTCTACCGTAAACAAGACCGCGACCCTTGTAGGCCAGCAGCTATAATCAGGATTAATTTTGATAGCTTGGTTATAATCTGCCAGTGCTAATTCCCATTTTTTCTGCTCTCCGTAAACAAGACCGCGACCCTTGTAGGCCACAGCTATAATCAGGATTAATTTTGAGAGCTTGGTTATAATCTGCCAGTGCTAATTCCCATTTTTTCTGCTCATCGTAAACACGACCGCGGCCCTTGTAGTAGCCAGCAGCTATAATCAGGATTAATTTTGATAGCTTGGTTAAAATCTGCCAGTGCTAATTCCCATTTTTTCTGCTCATCGTAAACAAGACCGCGATTGCTGTAAGCCAGAGCTAAATCAGGATTAATTTTGATAGCTTGGGTATAATCTGCCAGTGCTAATTCCCATTTTTTCTGCTCATCGTAAACACGACCGCGATTGCTGTAAAATGCTGAACGGGGGCTGAGTTTAATCGCTGCATTTATCGCTACCTCTGCTTCTGCATACCTTTTTAAATCAGATAATACAAGGAATTTCTCATTATACAAATTAGGATTATTTGGTTGAAGTTCAATGGCTTTATTGATTGCTGCTAAGGCTTCATTTCCTTGCTTTAATTCTCTATAGACTGCACTTAGCCGACTCCAAGCAGCAACAAAATCAGGTTTATTTTTCACTGCTTGTTGCAATAGAGCTACCGCTTCTTGATATTTTCCATTCCACCATAAAGCCAAACCCTTGCCATAATAAGCTAAGTGAATAAAGGCTGGTTTTAACTGAATCGCTCTATCAAAAGCCTCTATAGCTTCTTGATAACGACGTAAACGCCACAGTTGATTTCCTCTTTCTATCCATTGACTGGCGGTAGTATTTCCTTTGTGAAACATCTATTGATAATATTGCCGTTTGTATAGAGTTAACTTTTTGTTCATTTAATTTTGGTGCTGGGGTGGTTTCTACTTTTTGTCCTTGGGTATCTAGTTTGTTTGCTATTGCTAAAAACGTACTGATAGGAATACCTAAACTATTACCTATTTGTACTTTACCACCACTACTACCGCTATCACCTGTTTTTTCATCAATAGCTGTTTCTCCCTCGGAACGTCCATGAATACCAATTACTCTTCCTTGGGTATCTAATACTGGTCCCCCACTCATACCCCCAAAGGTGATACTGCTATAAACTAATTCATATCCTCCGGTTAAGGAAACTGCACTTTGACTAACACTTGCACTGAGATTTCCTGAGTTCCCAGAACTATTGTTTCTAAAATCTGATTGGGTAGTTGCTAATAGTCCTTGTTCTTTGCTATAAATCTGCCCCATTGTCAACCGCCAAGGTGATGTTTGCCCTAATTTGGGATATCCTGCTGTTAAGATATATTCATAATCTTTTGGGTTGTAATTTGCTAAGGTGGCAATTTGATATGTTGCTGGACTTCTAAATTTAACTACTGCTAAATCTACTCCTGATTCTAGTTTAATACTACTTTTTTCTACAGGATATTGTTTACCATCTGGGGCAAGAATTGAATAATTAAAACGTCCACAGGATTTAGTTTCATTTTCACTTTCACAGAAAACATGAGCCGCAGTTAAAACAGTATAAGTATCTCCTTCTTTAGCAATAATTACTCCTGAACCATTGCTATTATTACTACTATCAATTCTCACGGTTATTTGTTTGGCTTTTTGTTCTAATTCTCCTAACCATCCTGTTAATGCTGCTTCTGGTACTGGTTGGGAAATATTTGGTACAGGTAAGGAATAGGCGGTAATAATTTCGGGTTTTACTTGTGCTAAAACAGTAGAGATTGGTATTCCCCAACTGAGTTTTCGCATTGCTTGTATTTCTGCATTGCTAGGACGTGAACCATCTGGATAAACATAACCTGTATTTAATATTGGGTATGCACTTCTACCATTTATGCCTATGATTTGTCCACGGGAATTAATGATTGCACCGCCACTCATTCCTTGTTCAATATCACTATTATAACCTATTTGATAGCCTTCTTTTAGTGGTCTTTGGGATATTTTTTGGACTGTACCAGTGCTAAATACTATTTGTCCTTTGGTAGCAGAATATCCCGCCGCCATTACTTCCATTTCTGTAAAAGGAACAAAATTAGTTACTTCTTGTAAACAGTAATTTTCATTGCTTTGGAATTGTAATAATGCTAAATCAAATTTATCAAAGTTAGGGTTAGGAACTGTTTGTGCATTATAGGTTTTACCATCTGCTGTTGTTAAAGAAATTTTGGTAGTTCCTCTAATTATATGAGAATTAGTTAAAACTAGATAAGTATTTCCTCGTTTGGATAGGAGTGTTCCTGAACCGCTGTTATTATCACCTATTACTCTGACTGTAATTCTCTTGGCGATGGTTTGTAGTTGTTTTTGGGAATATTCTCCAGTTTCACCATTATCGGCTTTGATTTGACAACTGGTATTATTAATTGCTGCTAGGGAGATAGAATTAGATGAAGTTTTAATACTCAAAGTGGAAACTAATAAAAATGCTAAAGAGAAAATGCTGACTGTTTTGGTATTCATGTTCATAATGGGAAATTTGTTAATTATCAAGAAAGGACGTATTGAGGGTTTCTAATTTTTGTTGTTCTACTGGTTTTCTTGTTCAATAGTGGGTAATTTAAGAGGTTGTTTGAAAACTTTTTTGTGTGGTATTCATCACCTATCGATCCCCCTATATCCCCCTTAAAAAGGGGGACTTTGACTCTAATTCCCCCCTTAATAAGGTGGGTTAGGGGGGATCTGAGAGTTTTTGATACATCATGAGAGAATTTTCAAACATCCTCTAATGCGGTAAATTTGATGAATTTCCAAGATCATTTAAACCACCTTTAAAAAGGGGGACTTTAACTCTAATTCCCCCCTTAATAAGGGGGGTTAGGGGGGATCTGAGAGTTTTGGATACATCATGAGAGAATTTTCAAACATCCTCTAATGCGGTAAATTTGATGAATTTCCAAGATCATTTAAACCACTCTCCCAAAAACGTAATTATTTACCCGGAATTAAGGGAGATTTATTGAAAAAATCTTTCACACTTACATACAACTGGTCATTTGAATTTTGGAAAATTATCCCTCCACTTTTACCTTCAGCAATATCCATTAACTTTTGTATTACGTCCTCAGCATCACTCCCTGTTCTTAAAGTAAATAGTTGATTACTAGGATTGCAAGTTTCTCCTTGATTAAGAACACCACAGATAACAGGATATCCTTTAATTTTCCCAGTAGACAGAAAATTCAAACGACCTTGTTCATAAAACTCTTGGAATTTTTGCGAGACTTTTTGACAGCGTTCTGCTGGAGTCCAGCCACCTTTATTAAAGTATTCAGATTTCCAGCCAATAAAATACACATGACCTTTTCTTTCAGGAATCCAAGCAACTGTAGTCGGAATGCTCTCACCACTTGCTGCATCAAACATTGACTGACAAAGGAAAGTGACTTGATTTGATTGCAATTCAGCAGCAGTTGATTGGCTAAAATTGGCAGGTAGACTAATAGTTGCTAAAGATGTGAAAGCAGCTAGTCCTAAAGTGATGAAAAATGATTGTTGTCGCATAATATTGTTGTTGAGATTGATAAATTAAAAAATCATTAGTTGAAGGTAATGGATCACATATTTGATAAATTGTTAGATTATCAAATAGTGCTTTTTTCTGTAACCGTTAAAAAACTGACTTCTGTTCATTGAAAAATCCTTTTTTAGCAAAATATACCCACTATTTAAGGTTTAGCTGTTACCTGTAAACTGTAATTTCCAGTTTCTCCTCGTTGTTGAGAAGTGGCAACTATTAAATAAACCCCATCTTCTGGTAATGTCATATCTATTTGAGCATTAAAATCACCAGCCCCTCTATCATCGTTTTCGGCTATTTTGTTAAAACTTTTACCTTCAGAAGATTCGCTCACTTGATATAAACTCAAAAGTGAATTAATTTTCTGACTTGTCATCTCAATTACTACCTGTTGACCGGCTCGACCCTGAAATTGATATAAATTCACAAAGCTACCATTTTCAGAAGCAATACCATCCTCTGGATTTAAATTGCCATTAATTATCTGACCGTTAAGTGAGATACTGGCAATAGCAGGTTTTGTGGATCTCTCAAATAGGGTAGAGACAGAAGAGATATCTTTTTTTCTGGCAGCAGTAATAAAAGATTGCACTTGAGCAACAGGAATAGCAAAATTCATCCCACTATTTAATCTTCCAGGTCCGACAATTCCTGCTGTATTTACCCCAATCACTTGACCTTTGCTATTAAGAAGTGGTCCCCCAGAATTACCTCCTTGTATCACTGCATCATGTTGAATTTCTCCAGTCCTGGAATCAATACGAGTAATGTTTCCTTGGGTAAAAGTGTCTTTGAAATCTGCATCCAGAGGAGTACCAAGAGTGAAAATGCGATCGCCTACTTTTGCAGATCCAGCCGCAGCTAAATCAAGTGTCCGCAAGTTTTTCTGATTATGGATTTTCAGCATTGCCAAATCTAATCCATTTTTACCAAAACCCAATACATCAGCCGCGACTTTCTTCCCATCAGAAAAAACAACAGTCACTACACTGGGGAAATCTTTTGGATTATACTCTTCTACTTCTTTTTGGTTTCTTGGTGGTGGTTTAATGACATGAGCATTGGTGATAATTAATCCATCTTTACTGATAATAAAACCACTGCCATGACCTTGACCTGTTTGAACCGTCACCACAGCCGGACTTGATTTTTGATAAACTTGGCGGGCAATCTGTTCCTGGGATGTTTGTGCTAGTACAAGGTTAGAGTACAGTGCTTTTTGCCCCCTGAAGGATAGCTGCTTTTCAAAGCTATTCACCCCAAGAACGGTAAATATAGTGCATATTACACTTGCACTTTGTAAGAATCTTTTGTTCATCATCGTTTGATACACAATTTTGATACACAATTCGGATAAAGTTAATATTTCAACCTGGAAAAACCAACGCTATCAAGCTTCTTAATGCAGAATATCAGTAAATAAATGACAGGTGACAGGTGACAGGTGCTACGCCACGGTGACAGTTTCAAGAGTTGGATAGGAACGATTTTTCCTTTGAGTAGGAATTACAGCAGTTTTCGGTATTCTGAGTTACAGATGTTAATGATAAAACCCTTGTGGAACAGGCATCCTGCCTGTTAACCTTGTACCTCATTGACCTCGAAACTGCTGTAAATGCAAGGTTTTTAAGTTTCCACCCCGTAAAAGCTTGCACTTTTTTAACTTCCAGCAGGCTAAGACCCTTTACCTGTAATCTTTTCATGTTTATTCAGCAAGCCCTATATACAGCTTTATTCAATAGACTGTGTTTGCTCATTCTTCCATTTCCTCCAATCAATATGCCAACTACTTGTCTGCTCCTGTTTGGTTTTCTTTCACAGCTTGTAGTTTTTACGCAGATACTCAAATTTGTTACAAAACTTCATTTATTGACATCGGATCACCCAAACTCTTGTCTATCCCGTCTTGTGGTGTGGGCATCTTGCCCGCTTACACGAATCAATGATTTTTGTGCAGATTGTCTTTGCAGTGTCAAGTCTTGTGGTGTAGGCATCTTGCCCGCTTACACAAATTAAATTCCCCCTTTTCAAGGGGATAATGGGGGATCTCGAATACGTAAATTTCGTTAACCGAACAATAACCGAACAATATTGGTGGGCAATCTCGCGACGACTACCTTTTATGAATATAATTTTCTATATATCCTTAGAAATATTTTTAGCATTTATAGCTGATAAAAAGCTAAAAGCCGGGAGTTGTGATTTAAAAACTCAAGATATCAAGACTTTAATCGTTGTAACTCCCATTTTTTATGTATAACATGAGAATATGTTTATCAAGAACTTTTCCTCGCGCCTTGAGCGCCTATTTTTTTTATGGATATTCAATTAATCAACATCGGTTTTGGCAACATTGTTTCCGCTAATCGAGTAGTTGCCATTGTCAGTCCAGAATCTGCCCCAATTAAGCGCATTATTACCGATGCCAGAGATAGAGGGCAACTGATAGATGCCACCTATGGTAGACGAACTAGGGCTGTCATTATCACTGATTCCAGTCATGTTATTTTATCAGCGATTCAGCCGGAAACGGTAGCAAATCGGTTTGTCATTTCCCGTGAGCATCAGACTGCCGATAACTAATTATAGGTGGGGTTAACAGCTAGTTAGTGTTTTACTAACAAAAGCTAACAGATGCTCACATTTAATCAAGATTTATCTCTACTCGTTGACAAAAAAATTGAGACTTGAATCCCTAAAGTGCTTGTCGGCTGTCAACCCCTCCTATTTATGCTATATCGACGCTAGGATATCAATTAGACAAGTGTTCTGTCACTGGTGCTACAATTCTAATTCTTTAGTCTCGCAACAAAGCATCAGACTAATGAATAACGTTTATTGATGAACTCAGAAGTTGAAGGGATAATGCAAGTCTTACCCATACCTAGTGGTGCTACTACCCCAGAAAGTCCGTCTTTGGGCAAACTGATTGTTTTAACTGGTCCTAGTGGAGTTGGCAAAGGAACTTTGATGCAAAAGCTCCTCCAACTTCATCCAGAGCTTTATTATTCAGTATCTGCCACGACTCGTTCTCCCCGTCCAGGAGAAATTAATGGCCAAAATTATTACTTTATCACCCGCAGCCAGTTTGAAAAATTAGTTGCTCAAGGGGAATTTTTGGAATGGGCGGAATTTGCTGGTAACTATTACGGAACTCCCCGTGCAGCGGTGCTTGAGCAAATTCAGTCTGGTAAGTTGGTGATACTAGAAATTGAATTGGAAGGGGCAAGACAAATTAGGGCTTCCTACCCTAACGCACTGAGTATTTTTATACTACCGCCTTCATTTTCAGAACTAGAGAAACGGATAAGGGGAAGAGGACAAGATTCTCAAGAGGCGATCGCTCGTCGTCTAAATCGCGCCCAAGAGGAAATAGAAGCAGCAGCAGAATTTGATCTTCAAATTGTCAATGATGATTTTGAAACTGCTTTAAATCAAATTGAAGCTGTTTTATTTGGGTAACAGGTAATAGGTAATTGGCGAAATTGGCGAAAATGATCAACAATTACCAATCACGAATTACCCATTACCACAGATCAAATTAACCGATTAAACCTTGGATCAGTCCAGAGTTGACAGTCAAAAAGAAAGCAACTACAGCGCCACCAATACCACCGATTAAGAAAGCACTGGCAAAGTTGTTCCAGTTTTCTTTGGAGTTAAAAGCATCCATTGGAGGATTAGGTACAGTCACACTGGGAAGTGCTGGTGCAGGATTGCTGTTAGCATACAAGGATAGACAAGCGGTAAGAATTACTACCAAACCGATACTACCCAACAAACCAGCTAAGTTAGCGTTAGCAGCATCCCGCAGGGGACCTAATTTATCAAAAGGTCCAAAGAGCAAGTAACCATGAGCCATGCCTACTTCTAATCCACGTCTAAAAGGATTTAGTCCAGGACGATAAGCGGGTAAGTTACCAATAAACCACTTAACCAGGGGAGAAGAATTGACTGGGGTTTCCAAATTTCCATCTTGAGGATTACCGCCAGCTGCTCTTACAGTTTCCCGATTTCTGGGATCACTGGGGAGATTTTTGGATGCGTTTACTGATTGTGCCATATTTTATGTTGCCTCAAAATTCGAGCTTCAAAATTCAAAAGGGGTGGCATTGATTGAGTTATCAGTAAACAGCAATCAGATTTAATGTATTTACTGGGTACTGTTTACTGATATCAACCCGTTTTACCCTATGGTAGAGGGTGGAAAAGTAGGTCAGGGAAGAAGCGGTTAAATTCGATCAAAATGCCCGCTGTAATGGTCAGCCAGATAGTAGCGGCTACAGGTGCTGTAGAAATGAACTTAATCAAATAGGATGATTGTTCGCCTTTGTCAGCCATGAATTGAGTCTCCAAAAAACAAGTGAATGAGAGCAGATGAATTAGCGTGGAGAAATAGTGATTTCTGAATCCTTAGCGGTTAATTCACCAGAGAGAAATTCTTTGATTGCAGCAGCAGGCCAAGCAAACCCAGTGGCAATGATGGGTAGTGCTAAACCCAGATCGATTTGGATTTCTTTTTGCTCAGTATCAGATTCTTTCTTAATCGCTTGTAAGTAAGCGCGGCCAACCCAGCCGATCCAACCAGCGATATACAGAAAGAGAATGCTGGGGATTAAAAAGTCTCCAGCCCGATCCAAGCGACCATCAACAATCAAGTGAGGATAGCCTTCAGGACCACATAAAGCCTGAGAATAGCGTTCAAACCGCTTTTTACCAGATTCAGGGTCAGCGGTGGTATTACGGGCATTTAGGGCAAGCTCTTGAAAAGCGGGAGAATCTTTACAGGGAACAAGGTTAGCGCCCAGAGCATTAGCTGAGGGGGCAAAATTGAACCAAAGACCAATCGCTAAAATCAAAGCAAACAATCGTCTCATTGAGTTGTTTCCTTTTATTACAAAACAAGAAGTTTTTTGTACAACACGAAGCGGCTTGTACAATGTTTAATTTGGATAACTAGCAAGTCATCATACTCTTGGCTGGGAATCGAGTAAAGTTTAAGTAAATAAAAGTTAAAGCTTCGCAACCAAAAGTAAGGTTTGGGATTGGGGACTGGGGACTGGGGACTGTGGACTGGGGACTGGGGACTGGGTAATAAAGTCTTAGCAATCACCAATTACCAATTACCAATCACCAATCACCAATTACCAATGACCAATCACTAATCACTATGACAACCGTTTTAGCGATCGAAACAAGTTGTGATGAAACTGCTGTGGCAATTGTCAAGAATCGTCAAGTGTGCAGCAGTATCATAGCCTCGCAAATTCCCATCCATCAGCAGTATGGTGGGGTAGTTCCAGAGGTAGCTTCAAGGCAACATTTAGAAATAATTAATCAGGCAATAGCCCAAGCTCTCGATGAAAGCGCAATGAACTGGGGACAAATTGACGGGATTGCCGCCACTTGTGCGCCTGGACTGGTAGGAGCATTGTTGGTAGGGTTAACGGCTGCCAAAACCCTGGCTATGGTGCATGAAAAACCATTTTTGGGAGTTCATCACCTGGAAGGTCATATCTATGCTACTTACCTAGCACAACCCAATTTAGACCCCCCATTTCTTAGCTTACTCGTTTCAGGCGGACATACAAGCTTGATTTATGTTAAAGATTGTGGTAATTACGAAACTCTAGGAGAAACCCGTGATGATGCTGCGGGTGAGGCTTTTGATAAAGTGTCAAGATTATTAAAGTTGGGGTATCCCGGCGGACCTGTGATTGATAAATTGGCGCAGACAGGTGATCCCCAAGCTTTTGCATTACCAGAAGGAAGAATTTCCCTACCAGGTGGGGGTTATCATCCCTATGATGGCAGTTTTAGCGGTTTAAAAACAGCCGTATTAAGGTTAGTGCAGCAGTTAGAAAAAGATGGTGGACAATTGCCCGTAGCTGATATTGCGGCCAGTTTTCAAGAAACAATAGCCAAAGCCTTAACCAAAAGAGCGATCGCCTGCGCTCGTGACTATGGTTTAAATACAATTGCCGTAGGTGGAGGTGTAGCGGCTAATAGTGGACTAAGAAAGCATTTACAAGCGGCTGCCGCCGAGCATAATCTCCAAGTCCTATTCCCGCCCTTAAAATTCTGTACTGACAATGCCGCCATGATCGGCTGTGCTGCGACTGACCATCTTTCCCGTGGACACACATCTTCTCTCACCTTGGGCGTTCATTCTCGACTGCCTTTAACCCAAGTCATGCAGTTGTATGAGAGGTAGGTGGCAGGGGTGGCAGGGGTGGAAAAGGAGGTTAATAACCCAATCACCAATTATCGGTCCCCAGTCCCCAATCACCAGTCACCAGTCACCAGTCCCCAATAACCAATGACCGAATATGATCAGCAACGGCATCTGGTTGTTCTAACATTGCCAGATGTCCACAATTAGGAATTTCAATAAAATTATCACCAACGTATTGAAAAAGCCGATGAAAGCTGGCTAAATGGCGTACATATTTGGGTTCCATAAGCTTGTCATCCGCACCAGCTAAAAAATAAACTGGTTGCTTGATTTGTGAAACTAACTGAGGTAAGCGGTTCACTTCTTCCTCTGTTGTAGAGTCTAAAAGCGTTCCTAGGGCAGCTTCGGAATCGGCAACAACAAAATCAATAATTCGTTGACGCGCCCAAAAACGGTCTAAAGGACGTGATACACTGGCTCTGGTAAAGAACAAATCAATCCAAGGCACTTGGTAAAGCCAGCGTGGCCGAACTTGGAGAAATTTTTGACCCTTTGAGCGAAACTGCTCAAATGCTTCTTTAAGATAAATTCCACCACCAGCATTAATACAAATAACTCCTTTAACACAGTCAGGTAATTGAGCCGCTGTCCATAGAGCAATAGTACCTCCCAAAGAATGACCAATCAGCCAAACACTCTTGAGATTGAGAACTTCCAGCAGAGCTATTAAATCTTGAGAGTATGCGAAAGGAGAATACAGAGAATCAGCAGTATAGCTAACTAATTTAGGATCTGTGGTGGAATTGAGCTTTAGTTTGTGCAGTTTTTGGGCGTTTCGGCTGTGATTAAAATCAAATTTTGCCTGAGACTGAGATTCACCAAAACCTCGCAAATCATAAGACAAGCACTGAAAATCAACTGATAGGCGAGAAATCACAGGTTGCCAGTATCCACGACTGTTGAGCCAACCGTGGATAAACACTAAAGCATGGGGGCAAGAGGTGGGAGCCGTTAACTCATAAGCGTGGTGAACGCCGAAGATTTCTATTGTTGCCATATCCATATCGTAACCCGAAGAGCGGGAGCGACTAAATACGGACAGGAAAATAGTTTATGGGACTGGGGAAGTGGGAAGCAGGGGAGCTTTCTAGCAGGGAGCAGGGGGAAGTTATTTGTATTTTTCCCAATCACCAATCACCAGTCACCAGTCACCAATCACCAATCACCTACTTAATGACCAAGTAACCTTTGTCGGACTCCTTCAGCGATTCTGTTACCGAGATATTCAGGAATCAGGCTTTCGTTTGGACCGAGCAAGTAGAGTATTAGCCGAGTACGTCCCCGCCAAACCAATAAATTGGCATTGACTACTAATAGGTCTTCTTGCCAGATGGCATACATGACTTTATAAAATAATCCTGGTTGATTATCGGCTTCAATTACCAAAGCTGGGAGATGAAAAACAGGATCAACGTAAAACTCGGTTTGTACCTGCTCTAAACTAGCATTGAGGTTAAATTCGACGGCTAACATCTCTTCTACCTCAAACCGACTTCCTAGAGCCTCACGAATGGCACGACAAACATTTTCGGCGGTTTTTTCGGTCAGGGCTTTGCTGCCACGGGACACTAGCAGTTTGATAAAAACTAACATTGGTGGTTGAATCTGACCATAGAGACTCAAACCGTGAATAGTTAAACCATAAGCTGCCAGCACACCAAAAATATCGCTGAGGAGAAAAGACTGATTACGATATGCAAAATGCAGCGCACTTTTGCTACCTTCCGGCTTGATCTCGATCACAGCCCGTCTGGTTTTATATAGACGGTATGCTAGTCGCAAATTTTGCAATTGTATCTCACTGCTAACAAATTGCTCATAAAATTGGGGAAACGCTCGGTTAAAACGTTTTAGGAGTTCCAGTGTTGAGGATTTTAAACCAGAAGTCATTGTTGGAGGTAAGACTTGCTTGCTTTGTTAACGAAGGCAGGAGACAGGAGGCAAGAGGCCTATTGTACGGGGGATTTATACCCCACTTCAAAAATTTTTTGCTTTCAAAGGCGTTAGCGTAGCGGGACGAAGTGCGGTTTTAGACCCGATTTTTTTGATAAAAATAAAGCTATAGCCGTAGTTGTAGACAGAGTAGTTAGGACATCAATTGATCATGAAAGTCTTACTAAAATAGGGTTTTACTCCTGACTCCTGACTCCTGACTCCTGCTATAAAACTGTGTTATTTACTACTTGGCTATTATATTTTTCCGTTTTGGCCGCTGGAGCATATATTTTACCTAAAGGTGAAAATAGAGGTAGAAGTTTGATATCATACTAGCTAATAAGGGAAATTCTACATAATTTATTGTTTTCATCTATTTGTTTGTTGGCGGTTTAAGTTCACAATTTGGCTAAGGCGATCGCCTCCATTGTCTTTTTTGCTGTCAATCTTGGGCAAATGATTCTGTTTGGGTCTGCATCAGCGGCAAATTCATCAAAATTATAGATATGGATACATCAAAATACCTGATCATGTAGTATCTTGATTTCAGTGGCACAAAAAATCAACCACTAAAAACAATCCAGCAGATGAAAGCCCAGGAATTTGCCAAAAATACCCTGTGCTTTAGCTAGGTGATTGTAAAAACAAAATGCTAAAGTTAAAAATGATTGGTTTGAAACTTTTAGTAACTGGCTGTCAAAAGTCCCCATCCCGAAAACACCCAACGTAATTTTTTAGGTTAGGTGTCTGGAGATAGAACAGAGACAGTGTTTTTACTAATGATTCAACACTCTCAAGCAGAGTAACCAATTCAGTCATGTTACCCGAACCACGTTGGCATGGGTTTTTGGAAAACTTGGTTTAGTAGTTCTGAATCTGTAGCGACAAATAAAACGACCGCATTTGATGAGTATGCACGGGGAGATAGAGGCAACTCTAGTGCCGGAAGCGATAGTATCGTTTTTAGCACTGAACGCGATATCGACTTGTATGAACTAGAAGAACTCTGTGATGCGGTGGGTTGGTCTCGTCGTCCTCTGAGAAAAGTAAAAAAAGCCATTGAACATAGTTTTCTCGTCGCTTCTATGTGGCAAGTACGAGGAAACAAAAGGCGTTTAATAGGTTTTGCCCGTGCTACCTCAGATCATGCTTTTAATGCCACTATTTGGGATGTGGTAGTTCATCCAGACTTCCAAGGTCAAGGTATGGGTAAGGCATTGATGAAATATGTCCTCAAAAAACTCAGAAGTGAAGAAATTAGCAATGTTACTCTCTTCGCTGACCCTCATGTTGTAGATTTTTACCGGACTATGGGTTTTATGCCTGACCCAGAAGGTATTAAAGGGATGTTTTGGTATCCTCAATGATCCTCAAGCAAACAAAACAGGTTGCCGCCATCAATTCGCTATCATACCTAAGATGTGCTATTATTGTTTGGTTGACCGATAAGCGTTAATCTATCAGTATCAACTTTTTCAGGCTAAGTCAACAGAAAAACTCTTATTAAGGAAGTGATTTGATTTTTTTCCCAGTAATTTCCCAGTAAGGGGTTGGCAATCTGTTTTTAGTATGATATAGTTAGAAAGATGCTTGAGCTAAACATAATTTTTGTTATGTATAGCTAAACTATCAACAGTAAAAAGTTTTCCGGGATGTAGCGCAGCTTGGTAGCGCGCCTGCTTTGGGAGCAGGATGCCGCAGGTTCAAATCCTGTCATCCCGATTTTAGATAAATATTAAGATTCTGGTAGCACTGTTAATTTGCTATAAGTTCACTAATAGGTGAGTAAATAGTATAGATTATATATTTTTTATTGGGTTATTGATAAAAGTTCCTAATACATACTAATAACCCAAGTTGCTAGTTAGGAATAGGAGTCAGGAGTCAGGAGAAAGAATGAATTATGATGGTGTTCCCTGCTTTTTTGCTGTTTACTTATCCTTGTTACTTCGATTTGAGAGCCTTTCTTGCAGAACTAGCAACTTACGTGAATAAATAATTTATAACAGGTGACTATTGACAGTACAAAAAACCTGTGAGTGTCTAAGTTTTAGTTTTGGTTAATATCCTGAGCGCCTTATCTACAGCTATAAAAAACTCTGTTAATCGGAAATGGGAACGATTTATCAAGTTCTAGCGTCACGGAGAAACGAGAAAAATAAAGCAGGAGTCAGGAGTCAGGAGTCAGGAGTAAAACTGGCGAATGTGTATAGGCTTCAATTGAGATTCTGTACCTCATTTATCTGGAATCTGCTGTAAAACAAAAAACAATACAAAACAAAAAACAATACAATACAATCAAATATAATTGTTGTGAGCAAGAGTCCCGGAAATCAAACCCTGCTGGAGAATATAATAGAAAAATACAGCATTTATTCGTGAATAGCAAGGCAAAATTCCCAACAATTAGCACAATAAAGTTATTTAAAGCTAAAATAGCTGGTTAGATAATTAAACTTGGTTTTGTTGGTATAAATTTTTACCATTTTTTGATCGTCTAAGTTAATTCAAGTATTGATATTGAGATAAGGAGTATTTATGAAATCATTGGTTCGCTGGGGCTTAACGCTGGGTTTAGTAGGCAGTACCTTACTGGGAAGCGTGGTAGCTGTTGATTTTCCTGTACTGGCATTATCAGAACAACAAGTCAAAGAAAAATTGGATTCTGTACCAGTTTACTTGATTACGAATGATCAGGGTTTACCGTTGAGTCGGACTATACCCTCACAAAATGGACAACCAGGGGCTTCAGTGACTGGTGTATATATGAGTCGGCAGGAAGCTTTGGCGTTTATCAAAGAATTGCAAAATGCCAAAAATAAAGACCCAAAACTAGAAGCAATGGCCAAACAGTTGCAAGTTACCGCTGTTCCTCTAGGTGTAATTTATCAGCAATTGCAACAAAGTAAAAACCAACAGAATAGACTGTTATTTGCGTTCAAACCTGTAGATAAAGAAGTCAAAGGCGCACTAACTTTACTGAATGCAGGTGGTCAAAAAGTGAATCAATTTAAGAGCGTGCCTGTATTTGCGGTAAGGTTTGCACCAGATCAAGGCTATGTACCAATTCAATTAGGTGCGAATAATCAGCAAATGATTCCTTTATTCTTGAGTAAACAAGATGCACTAGGTTTATTGAACCAAGTGAAACCAAAGTTTCCTAAAGCTGATATTCAGGTAATAGATGTGGATGGGGTGATTAAAACTTTGGAAGATAAAAATGATTCTTGGTTAAATCAGGTGGTTTTGGTTCCATCCCCAGAGTCTAGAGAATATATTAGGACTTTGCCTAAAAACAATGCTGCCAAGCAGAATAATGCACCTTCTAAACGGCGTTAATCATGGCAAAGCAACAGTCAGTTACTGGTATGGAAGTTTGGCAGTGGCGTAATCAAGCACTGAAAGATGCTTTATCTACGGACATTTCTCCTGTAGAAGTTGATTGGCTGTTGCAGGAAATAACTGAGTTAGACCGCTTGACACTGCATTTAGAGTCTTTCAAATCATGGCAGCAAATTAAAATGCAGTTATCTTTGACAGAGTTAGACAGGTTATGGCAAAGACGTTTGCATGAACGCTTGCCGATACAGTATATTGCTGGGGTGACACCTTGGCGCTATTTTAAACTCGCTGTGTCAAATGCGGTTTTAATTCCTAGACCGGAAACAGAGATTTTGATTGATTTGGCCGTAAACGCTGCTGAAAGTAAGGGGTTACAATCAGGTCATTGGGCAGATTTGGGGACTGGGAGTGGGGCGATCGCTCTTGGTTTAGCGGAGGTATTGACAAATGCTACGATTCATGCTGTAGATGTCAGTGCTGAAGCTTTAGAGGTTGCGAAAACCAATGCGGAAAACTTGGGTTTTAATAAACGAGTTAAATTTTACCAAGGGGATTGGTGGAAACCCTTAGAAAACTGGAAAGGTCAATTTAGCGGAATGGTATCAAATCCGCCTTATATTCCCAGTGATACGGTACTAACATTACAACCGGAAGTAGTGAAACATGAACCCCATCTAGCATTAGATGGTGGTGCTGATGGTTTAGATTGTATTCGTCATTTAATCGCAGTTGCTCCTGCTTATTTGCGTCTGGGTGGGGTTTGGTTAATTGAAATGATGGCGGGACAGGCGGAAACGGTGCAAGAATTGTTGGAAACTAATGGTAGTTATTGTGATATTTCTATTCATGCAGATTTAGCAGGAATAGAACGTTTTGCGGTAGCTTATGTAAATATGTAGAATGTCCTGGATCTGATTTTTTCTGCATCAGGATTTTCAGGATTTTTATTGTCAGAATCAGGATATCCAGGATTTAAGGATGTTCAGGATGTGATTTAATAGGAATTTGGTGATTTTTCAAAATTTGATTTTGTCAGAATCAGGATATCCAGGATTTAAGGATGTTCAGGATGTCATAATTATTATATAGTTTAATTTATAATTAAACCAATTATGTTACCTGTCACCTGATATTTGCCGGTTATATCTAAAAATAGATAAGTAATTTTCTGATATTTATTTATGAATGTTTCTCTAGAAGTTCTCATCAACTCTGCAAAAGCTGGAAAACTAATTAGTTTCCCCACGGATACCGTACCTGCACTAGCTTCTCTACCCGCACAGGCAGAATTGATTTATACTGCTAAACAACGCAGTTTAGATAAACCTTTAATTTTAATGGCTGCTAAAGCCGAAGATTTATGGGATTATGTAAAAGGAAATAAGACTGAATATCAAATTTGGCAGGAGGTAGTTAATCAATATTGGCCTGGTGCGTTGACTTTAGTGTTACCTGCTAGTGAGAAAATTCCTCAAGTTATGAATCCTACTGATCCAACGACAATCGGAATTAGAGTACCCAATCATTTAGTTGCCCAAAATATTTTAGCACAAACTGGACCAATGGCTACCACTAGTGTTAATTTATCAGGACAACCAGCTTTAGAAAATCGAGCAGAAATAGAACTGAATTTTCCTGATCTTCTCACTTTAGAAGCGACTGAATATAAAGGTTTGGGAATACCTTCTACTGTTGCTAAATGGACAGGGAATGATTGGCAAATTTTGCGCCAAGGAGTAATTACAATTGATAATTGATAATTGATAATTGATAATTGATAATTGATAATGGTACTCAAGAGTAAAATTTTATATGACTAGCTTAAATGAATGGTTATATCTAGGATCAGGAATAGGTTTAGGAATAGGTTTTTGTAAGTTATTCCTACAGTCATCTAAATCTTCATCCATTCTTGTGGAAAATGCCCCAAAACAGCAAGAAACCAAAGTTTTATCAAAAACTTTAGACAAATTAAACCAAACCCAATTAGCCTACCAAATGGCTAGGGAAATGAGCCAGTTTCAAGCGGGTTTTTTAGCTAGAACTACCCATGAATTGCGATCGCCCCTCAATGGTTTAATAGGATTACATCAATTAATTTTAAATGATTTGTGCGAAAATCCAGAGGAAGAAAGGGAATTTGTTGAACAAGCTTATGAGCGATCGCTAAGATTGCTAAAAATGATTGATGAAATTCTCAGTGTTGCTAGAACAGAACACGGAACAAATAAATTAGAAATTCAGCCTGTACAGTTAACTAAAGTTTTAGAAGAAGTTCATAAATTAACTTATATGCTGGCTGCAAATCGCAATTATCCTTTTACTATATCATTTCCTAAACCAGAGATTTACGTTTTAGCAGATAACCGCTGGCTACGTCAAATATTGGTGAATTTAATAGATACTACCATTTTACAAATGGAAGAAGGTAGTATTCATCTTTCCAGTAGTATTGCACCTGCAAATACAGCTACAAATAATATTATTAATAATGTTGTGCATATTTATCTAGATGTCCCCACTCATGCTATCATCTCTAGTGAAGAAATAAATTTGATTGCCTCTGAAAATAAAACAACTCAAGAAAACATAAAAGACAATATAAAAGACAATATCAAAGACAATATAGAAATCTCATCAGGAATGAAACTATTACTTAATCAAAAATTACTAGAAACGATGGGAG
This sequence comes from Sphaerospermopsis torques-reginae ITEP-024, assembly GCF_019598945.1. NCBI lineage: Bacteria > Bacillati > Cyanobacteriota > Cyanophyceae > Nostocales > Aphanizomenonaceae > Sphaerospermopsis > Sphaerospermopsis torques-reginae. The sequence goes on from NZ_CP080598.1 coordinate 3,417,106, forward strand.
GAAAACTAGAAATTATCTCCTCTCCCATCACCACAGATCCCATCACCACAGAAGTAAAACAAGATTGCACCAGACTACAAATTTCTATCCCCCTAGTGACTCCTGAAGCTGAACTTCTCCAGTCGGAATAGAACCTAAATCCGATTGATTGTATAGTACCATTGTCGTGGTATTATTAGTTTGAAAACCAATCTTTTCATAGAATTTTTGTTGATGAGTTGTCATTAAATAAACTCTCTCCACTTGCATAACTGGGTGAGCTAAAACTGTTTCTACTAATTTGATTCCCAGTCCCTTACCTTGATATTTTGGATGAATGACAACATCCCAAATTGTAGCGCGATAGATGCCATCAGAATTAGCTCTTGCAAAACCAATTAGTTGTTCTCCATCCCAAACAGAAATTACAGGTTTACTATTAGCAATGGCTATGCTTAAATCCTCTATACTCCGCCCTTTTGCCCAAAAAGCGGCTATATTAAATAAGTTTTGAAGTTGGTAAAGATCAATTTTTGCGCGGCCTTCACTAAACTGAATTTGAGGATTTTCCATTTATAGACACCCAATTGTCGTAGTATCTTCGTTTCTGTTATGGCATATTTTCCTGGAAATTACTGCAACTGTATATATATATGCAACTGCATGAATATTAATTTTTTATCAAGAATTATTTTGTCTACAAAATCCCCACAAACAATCATTAAACAACATCCTGAAAATCCTTAAATCCTGGATATCCTGATTCTGACAATTTTAACCCTTGACAAAATTCTCAGTTTCGATTATGCTAATGTTATAGGTGGAAAAGAGTGCGCCCATATATATCATATATTAATATTTCAGTGCCATTTTCCCCATTGATGTGATATGCTAAAAGCAATACCTCCAAAATTTTGAAAAAATTTGATCGCCTGACGGCGATACAAGAAAGGGAAAAAGAAAAAGTGTAGAGGGTAAAAGGGTAAGAGAGTAAAGAACTAAAGAGTCCTTGCGCCGGAAACTACCAACCGAAACCCGTCGTTGTAGTCCCTGTAGTCTGGGACGTCGTGGCTACGAAACGCAGAACGGCAAATGCTGGGGTTGTTGTACCAAGAACCACCGCGCAGCAGCCTATAAGAGCTTCCGCCAATCAAAGCACTACCATTTGTAGGCGCGTTTATATAATTTTCGTGCCAGTCATCTTCACACCACTCCCAGACATTCCCGTGCATGTCGTATAAACCAAAAGCGTTAGGGGGAAAAGAACCTACATCTGTTGTTTGTTGACGACATTTGCCTTTTGCACCGGAATTATAGGAGTAATTACCATCGTAATTTACCAAATCTGTGGTAATAGTGTTCCCAAAATAAAATGGTGTGGTTGTTCCGGCTCTACAGGCGTATTCCCATTCAGCTTCGCTGGGTAGACGATATTTTTTACCTGTAGCTTTACTTATTCTAGCACAAAATTCCTGTGCGTCAAGCCATGAAACTCTTTCCACTGGTTTATTTTTACCTTGAAAGCGGGAAGGTTGAGGATTGAGATCCTGTTTAATTTTTGATAACGCTGCTACCCGTTCCCATTGTGCCTGAGTTACAGTAAACTTGCCCATGTAAAATGGTTGAATAGTTACCCGATGCTGGGGACTTTCTGAATCACGTCTCTCAGGTTCATTTTCCGGTGAACCCATTAAAAAACTTCCCCCCGGAATAGCAATCATTTCTAATAATACACCATTACCTAAATTTTCCTGAAATGATGTATGAGTATTCCTGAGTTGAGGTTTAATGATCGTTGGTTGAGGTGGGTTAGTGGGGGGAGAAATCAACTGTTGAAAAATTTGTTTAAATGGATTATTAGAAGTTGGTTGTGGTTGCGGAGGTTGGGGGTTAGGAATAACAACAGTTTTTTGAGGAATGGGATTATTTAATGCTGCTAAAACTTCTGCTGCTGAATGATAACGTTTTTTAGGAATATCTTGCAACATTGTTTCTAAAATATCAGTTAATTCCTGACTTAAAGAAACATACTTTTGCCATTGCCATTCCATATTTATAGTATCAAACAAGAAATCAGAACCATCAATTTTTTGAAAAAGTCCCGTCAATAAACGTATACAAGTTACAGCTAAACTATAGAGATCACTGCTGTGATAAACCATCCCCCGAAATTGTTCCGGTGGTGCATATCCAGGAGTTCCGGTAATAGTTCCCACTCTATTTAAAATACTACCACTTGTTTCTTTAGAAACGCCAAAATCAATCAGGAATAATTTACCGGTTTTGCTTCTAATAATGTTTTCTGGTTTGATATCTCGATGAATGACTTTGTTGTCATGGATAAATTGCAAAACAGGCAATAACTCTGTTAAGATAATTCTAATTTGTGGTTCGTTTAATTTACCTTGAATTTGTAATTCTTGCAGTAAATTTTGCCCATCAATAAATTCCTGAATTAAATACAGTCTACCATCTTGGGGAAAGAAAGCTAGTAAATCAGGAATTTGCGGATGTTTACCTAATTCTTGCAGTCGTTGAGCTTCTTGTTGAAATAATTCCGTTGCTTTTTGTAAAGATGAACTTCCTGCTTGTTGGGGTAAAAATTGTTTAATGACACAGGGTGTATTTAATCTTTTGATATCTACAGCTTGAAAAGTGCGTCCAAAACCACCTTCTCCGATAAATTTCAGGGGGAGATAACGATCATCTAAGATGATTTTAGCACCGCAACGTTCACAAAAATTAGTACCTGGGGGATTTTGGTAAAGACAGTCAGGATTGAGACATTGACTCATGGTAGTTGCTGGGTATATCTAGTGAGAATTATAGCATACTACTGTCTGAATCAGGATATCCAGGATTTAAGGATTTTCAGGATGATAGTGTTTAATGGTTGGTGGTGATTTGATGATTTAAGTATTTTTCTGAATCAGGATTTCCAGGATTTAAGGATTTTCAGGATGGGATGGAAATTTATGATGTTGATAGTTGAAAACTCTATATATAAAGTCTATATATATGGGCGCACTCTTCTCCACCCATAACATAAGAATAAAACAATCTGGGGATTTTGTCAAGTGTTAATTTGATGATTTTTCTGCATCAGGATGTGATTGATTGATGAATATTTGTGATATATTTATATTATTGATTATTGAAATCATGGAAATTATTGAATTTTGAAAGATCGTTAAATTGATAATCCATTAAATCCTGTAAATCCTTAAATCCTGGACATCCTGATTCAGACAAAAAAATCAAACATCAAAATCAAGATATTCAATTACTCATGATTGTCTCTCCAATTTTCCCACATATAAGTTAGCTCACCTACTGTTATGATAGTAGTAGCTATATTTGTTTCTCCCACTTCCTTAAAAGGATGTACAGGATGTTGATGTTGATGTTGATGAATTAAAAAAAAATTAAAACTCTGTTTGATTTTTAATTATCAATTATCAATTATCAATTATCAATTATCCTTCCTGTACGGGCGAAGCATTCGGGTGATTAATTCTCGATTTTTCCCCAATCTTTTTGTCCAAATGCTTCGCCCCTACTGACTCCTGACTCCTTAATCAACAGATGTATTAATTTTATCTATTGTATATTGATTGCGTTCTCGCCACCATGTTAACAAGGTACTAGCAATGAAAATACTAGAATAAGCCCCCGCTATAAAGCCAATAATTAAAGCTAGAGAAAAATATTTCAAAGTTTCCCCACCAAACAGGAAAATAGCAAATAGTGACAACATGGTTGTTAAAGTTGTGTTGATTGATCTGCTTAATGTTTGATTAACAGCATCATCAACTATTTCTGCAATTGGTGTTTGGGGATGATTTTTAATATTTTCTCGGATGCGGTCATAAATTACCACTGTATCATTAACAGAGAATCCTGTAATAGTCAGTAAGGCGACAATAAAGAGACTATCTACTTCTGCACCTAAAACCAAACCCAAAATTGAGAATATTCCTACCGTTACCAAGAGATCGTGAAATGTGGCAACGATCGCAAACAAAGCATAATCCCACTGGAAACGGAAACTCAAATAAACAACAATACCCAAAAAAGAAACTGCTAAAGCAATAACTCCAGTCCTAAACAGTTCTCTCCCTAATGTTGGACCAACAGAGTCAATTTGATTTTTTTGCGGATCAAAAGCACCAACTTTTTCACTTAAAGCTGCTTGTAATTTAGTTCTTTGGTCAGTTTCCAGGTTTTTACTACGGATAGTGATGCCATTTTCCTGGCCATTTTCCGAAATTAATTGAATACTACTATCTCCCAATCCCTGTTCTTTGGCAACTTCCCGCACCACGTTAATATCTATGGGTTGATCACAGTTACCTGGTTGACTACAATCTCTCACTAACTGTAATCTTGTGCCACCAATAAAATCTAAACCAGGACGCAGAGGTGATTTAATACTGGGATTTTGCCAAGATATCACCATTGAGATGATACCACTGAGAATGACGGCTGCGGAAATAGCCCACCATAGCGATCGCGCTTTATTAATACGTAATGTCATCTAGCCACCTCTGTCTTATTTGCTGCTGTCAAGTTAGGACAGTAAAGTTCTGTTTTCCGCCAAGAGGGAATGGAAATTGCTATAAACATCAAGGTACGACTACAGGTAATGGCAGTAAACATACTCACAGCTACCCCTAAAGCTAAGGTGAGGGCGAAACCTTTAACTAACCCAGAACCTAACCAAAATAGAGCAGCGCAAGCAATCCAGGTAGTAACATTACTATCTAAAATACTGGAAAATGCTCGGTAAAAACCAGATTCCACAGAACGATATAAAGATTTACCGGCTCTTAATTCTTCCCTGGTGCGCTCAAAAATCAGTACGTTAGCATCTACCGCCATACCAATACTGAGGATAAATCCAGCAATTCCTGGTAAGGTGAGGGTAACGCCTAATAACGCAAAGGTAGCCCAGGTTAAAAGAGAGTAAATCACTAGAGATACATCGGCAATCAATCCTGGTAGTCTGTAATAAACCACCATAAAGATTAAGACTAAAATTAGACCACCGATACCAGCGTAAATACTGCTTTGAATACTATCTTGCCCCAAAGTTGCACCTACTGTTCTTCTTTCGGCAATTTCTACAGGTACGGGTAACGCGCCTCCTCGTAACTGTACACCTAAATTATTGGCTTCTTCTGCTTGGAAACGTCCTGTAATGATAGCAGAACCGCCTGTGATCCCAGTGGCAGCAAATTCTACTCCTACTGTGGGAGAACTAATTAATTCATTGTCAAGAAAAATACCGATAGTGCGACCTGTTCCTGCTAACCTTTTAGTCAAGTCTGCAAATAGTTCACCACCTTTGGGATCGAAGCGCAGGACAACATTCCAATTATTACCTTGGGTGGGTTCACCATAGGCATCTTTGAGGTATTTACCAGTTAATGGTGGATCAGTGCTGGCAAATAATTCGGCGATCGCTTGGTTATTTTTCTGCAAATCTTCTTGATTTTTAGCGATCGCTTCTTTATCGTTGCTCTTTCTTAATTCTTCCTGTTTAGCTTTTAGTTCTCTGCGTGATACTTGCAACGCAAGTATTTGAGTTTCTGTATCCGGCTTTTGAGTCCGAAATTCTAACTGTGCTGTACCCCCTAGTACCTTTTCTGCCTGTTCTGGGTCATTGACTCCAGGCAACTGCACTAAAATTTTATCAGTACCCACGGTTTGAATTACAGGTTCGGAAACGCCTAGACCGTTAATACGACCTTCAACTACTTTCTTTACCGCTTCTAATTCTCTTTCGGTAATTTCCTTAATTTCCTCACTGGGTTTCACCTGAATAGTAAGCTGTGAACCCCCCCGCAAGTCTAACCCCAAGGGTACAGGAATTGTGGCAATCACCGTAACTGCGGCGATTACCAACACTATAATTAACGCTAATAGCGATCGCTGTTTTTCCATACCATCACTCACAACTGACAAAGGTTATGATAACGTTCTTTTTGTCAGGTTTGAGTAGAAGATTAGGGAATAATTGACAATTGACAATGGACAATTGACAATTATCAATTATTAATTATCAATTATCAATTATCAATTATCAATTTTCCTACACTCGCAAAGCCATCATTTTCTGTACAGCTTCGACAATTTGCTCTGGTTGCACAATAGTCAACCTTTCTAAGTTACCGTTGTAAGGTGTGGGGATATCTTGGGAAGACAACCGCAGTACAGGCGCATCTAATTCATCAAATAACCTGTCATTAATGGATGCGGTTAACTCTGCACCTATACCCCCAGTTCTCATACACTCTTCCACCACTATCACCCGGTGAGTTTTCCGTATTGAAGCGCCAATAGTATCAAAATCTAAAGGTTTGAGGGATATTAAATCAATAACTTCTGGATCATATCCTTGTTTTTCCAAGGTTTTCACCGCTTGCAGGACATGATACCGCATCCGCGAATAAGTAAGGATGGTAACATCTTTCCCAGAACGTACTACTTCCGCTTTATCCAAGGGTAGTACATATTCTTCTTCGGGTAGATTTTCTTTTAAGTTGTAAAGTAAAACGTGTTCAAAAAATAACACTGGGTTATCATCGCGGATCGCTGCTTTTAGTAACCCTTTAGCGTTGTAAGGTGTGGAACAAGCGACAATTTTTAAACCGGGAACTGCTTGGAAATATGCTTCTAGTCTTTGGGAGTGTTCTGCACCTAGCTGTCTTCCTACACCACCAGGACCACGGATGACCATTGGAATTTTAAAGTTACCGCCGGAAGTATAACGTAACATCCCCGCGTTGTTAGAAATTTGGTTGAAAGCGAGGAGCAAAAAGCCCATGTTCATACCTTCAATGATCGGTCTTAAACCTGTCATTGCAGCACCTACAGCCAACCCAGTAAAGCTATTCTCAGCAATAGGGGTATCTAATACTCGCAGATCACCATACTTTTTGCATAGGTCTTTGGTGACTTTGTAAGAACCGCCGTAGTGTCCTACATCTTCACCTAAAACAAATACGCTAGAGTCGCGGGACATTTCTTCGTCAATAGCTTCCCGTAGAGCGTTAAAAAATAGTGTTTCTGCCATTTAGACCTTTATCACAATTTAATGTTTTCAAATTTTATCGTGCCTCCGTCCTTAATAACGTCAGCGATCGCACTCTATCAATTTTGGATTTTGGATTTTGGATTGTACTGAGCTACTTCCAGTCTAAATAGGACTTACGCAGAAACCTGGTTTCTTCAAGAAACTACTAATGAATGGGTAGTTGGGTTATTCATCCTCCCAGTCACCAGTCACAAGTCACCAGTCACCAGTCCCCAGTCACCTATTCCTTGACTATCTCATACAAGTCTTCAATCATAACATCAAATATCCGTGCCAACTTGTGAAGAGATGTCACATCCACCGAAGCTAACCCCGGAGACTTCGCATAATTTTTCAGCGTGGTGTATGCTATTCCTGAACGGTCAGAAACTTCCTTTAGTGTCCAACCCTTCTCCGCTGCAAATTCTTTAACCCGCAACCTCACCAAACCCATACTTGACAAAAGCCTAATTATAGTCTATTATAGTTATAACATAAAAAGCGATCGCCCCTAGTCTACCAAACGAAAGAGCGATCGGCAATCTAAATATCAATTTCAACTTTTTGGCTTTGTTCACCCAAAATACAGGTTCATCTGCGATATAAAACCTAGACAAAGCTAGACTTTACTTTCTACTTCAACGGGAGCATGGGAGCGGTTATCCCTCTGTAGACTTTCACGCTGTAGCCCAACGCGATTGTGTTCCAATTAAGTTTCTGAAAAAGACTACCACCATCATTGCTTGGTTTTCGCGTCGGCAATAGTCTCAATTCAATACTTGATATCACCGTATTATATATCAAGTAGTTGATTTTTTCCTGAAAATATATTGATTTTTGTCAATATAAGTATAGTTTTGTCTATGAAATTGTCAACTTAGGACAAGCTCACCAAAAGTCTTTAATCATGATAACACTAGAAACCACAAAATCCAACTACGTCAATCCTTTATTTAAGTTTGTCACCAAAGAAGCGATCGCCCTATTATTGAAAATACCCGTAGAGCAAATCAGAAAGATTCGCTGTTGGCCGCACGTTATCCTGGTAGTTTCCGAACATTTAGTCAGATTTGTGAGTTACGCCGACTTACCACCGATTTTAGAAGCAGAAGCGCCCACAGACAAGGATATTCTCACTTGGCGTAAACGTTGGCGCAAACTCAAAACCTATAAAGCACCCAACTTTTGGAAAGAATTTTATACTTTACAGTTACGTCAATCTACCAATAAAGGCACATTACAAGCTTGGTGGAGACTGGTTAACACCATTAAATTTGCATTATCCCATGATGCTATACAGACAATAAAAAGTGTTTTTCAAGAAGTTGAAAATTTTATAGCTGTTTCTGTGAGAGGATAATCTCACGCCCAAACACAAAAACCTTCAAAATACTCTTTGCGTCTTTGCGTCTCTGCGTGAGATAAATTTAACCTATAGGCTTAGACAAGCAGGTTAGGACATAAACCAAAATCAAAACTTAGACAGTCAAAGACTTTTATCACAGTCACCTGTAACCTGTCACCTGTCACCTATTACAACCACCGAGCCGCATCTTTAGCGTGGTAAGTTAAAATCAAATCAGCACCAGCACGTTTAAAACCAGTCAAAGTTTCCATCACCACACGCTGCTCATCTATCCAACCATTTAACGCAGCAGCTTTTACCATAGAATATTCACCAGAGACATTATAAGCCGCCACAGGTAAATTACTTGCTTGCTTCACCTGCCAAATAATATCCATATATGCCAAAGCTGGTTTTACCATTAGCATATCAGCACCTTCGGCAATATCCAACTCAATTTCTTTGATCGCTTCACGGGAGTTACCAGGGTCCATTTGGTAAGTGCGGCGATCGCCAAACTGCGGTGTGGAGTCTGCTGCATCCCGGAATGGTCCATAATAAGCGGAAGCATATTTAGCAGCATAGGACATAATGGGGATATCTTGAAAACCCGCTTCATCCAAACCTGCGCGAATAGCTTGCACAAAACCATCCATCATTCCTGAAGGTGCGATAATATCTGCACCAGCTTGAGCTTGGGAAACTGCGGTTTTCTTCAATAATTCCAAAGTCGGATCATTTAACACTCTACCAGTTAAATCACCAGTTGTTAAATAACCACAATGTCCATGACTTGTATATTCACACAAACAAGTGTCATTGATCACAATTAAATCAGGAACTGCTGCTTTAACTGCGGTGGTTGCTTTTTGCACAATACCACAATCATGCCATGCGCCGGTGGCATCTACGTCTTTATCTTCAGGTATGCCAAATAAAATAATAGCAGGAATACCTAAATCATAAACTTCTTTTGCTTCTTCAACAATTTTATCTATGGAAAGTTGATAAACTCCCGGCATAGATTTTACTTCATTGGCAATACCTTCACCGGGAACAGCAAACAAAGGATATATTAAATCATTGGTTGTTAAAACAGTTTCACGTACCATGCGACGTAGTTGGGGATGAGTACGTAAACGACGAGGACGATGGGTGGGGAACATAGATTTTATATCAAAAAAACTGAATGGACATCAAAAGAAGCGTCACAAAAGCAGTGCTTTAACTTGTGACTTTCAGCCAAACTAGAAACAGTGCTTAACTGTCTTTGCCCTACTGTTGATGAAGCTGTGGGGCAATTTTGTATTTTACAACTTTGTTGACACTTTCCGGGAAGGAATTGGGGAAAATAATTTGAAACAAAGGAGTCGTAGGGGCGAAGCATTCGGCCGACAAACTATCAATTTTATGAAAAGGGTATTTTCCGAATGCTTCGCCCGTACAGGAGTCAGGAGTGAGAATAAAATATATGTATCTGAAAGATGGAAATACAAAGAATAAAAAGAAATAGATACAAATAACGAGAGCATTCCAATTTTGAAAAAATAAACTTGTCCTCTGCAAAATCTCTCTAAAACTTTCTTTCCTTCGTGTCCTTCGTCCCTTCGTGGTTCGTTTATTTCATGTCTTGGACTCAATAAAAAAATAAACTTACACATTTGGGATGCTCCCAAAATAACATTCTCGAAGTTATAATTTCTGAATCCTTGCTCTTAGCTGATGACTGATTACTGATAGCTGATTACTGATAGCTGATTACTTATCATGAAATAAATACCTAATGAAAAGGATGATTAAAAAACTCGGAAGATGAATGGATAACGAAAGGGTGTATCAGGATTACCCAAAATGCTGATGATAGCAAAAATTGTTAATCCCCAGTGTAGCACATATCCTAAACCGGCGAGTGGTAGTAATATGATCAATGGTAACACTAACCAACCAAGGAGAAAAAATAAACCTCCTAAAATTGCGCCATAAAACCAAACGTTAAAATGGAAGTTGATAGATTCTTTGGCGTTGTCTTTAACAACTGGATCATCAGAGATGATTAATAAAGCAATGGGTAAACCTACAGATACAATAGTGGTGCTAAAAAAAATTGCTCCGTGAGATAAGGCTGATAATATTTTGCGTTTATCGGTATCGTATATATCGTACATTCTTTTATCCTCATGGATTTCGGTTATTTATTATATCATATTTGGTGAAATTTTGATAAATCAGGATAACCAGGATTGGAGGATTTTCAGGATGGGAATTTTTAGGTGGTTTGTTGGTAATGATGTTTGTGTTTGTCTGAATCAGGATTTTCAGGATTTAAGGATGTACAGGATGGGAATTTTTAGATGGTTTGTTTGGTGTTTAAAGTTGTATTTGTCTGAATCAGGATTTCCAGGATTTTAGGATGTACAGGATGGAAATTTTTAGATGGTTTGTTTGGTGTTTAAAGTTGTATTTGTCTGAATCAGGATTTCCAGGATTTAAGGATGTACAGGATGGAAATTTTTAGATGGTTTGTTTGGTGTTTAAAGTCCTGATTCAGACAAAAAATCCTGATGACAACTACTCACCTGTATCATACAATTATGATAAAATTATACAATAATTTCATCCCATCATAATCATCCCACTCTTGAAAATATGATAATTTGGCAACCAGGACAACAAATAAACAACAGTAGATTTATCATTCAAAGCATTTTAGGTACTGGTGGTTTTGGTATTACCTACAAAGCATTAGAACCCAGCACAGGGAAATTATACGCTATCAAAACTCTCAACTCCACCATGCAACTGCGAGAAGACTTTGGAGATCAACAGGTTAAGTTTATTAACGAAGCATTGACAATTAAAGGATTTGATCATAAATACATTCTCAAAGTTTATGAAGTCATCCAAGAAGGTCAACTTTTTGGGGTGGTGATGGAATATATTGATGGGGTGACTTTATTTAAATATGTGCAAAATAAAGGACAATTATCAGAAAATGAAGCACTATTATATATAGATCAAATTGGTCAAGCGTTAGAATATATCCACAATAAAGGACAGTTACACCGAGATATTAAACCGGAGAATATTCTATTACGACAAAATAAACAAGAAGCGGTGTTAATAGACTTTGGTTTAACTCGCAGTCTCGCTACCAAAAGTATGACTAACGCACTCACCGAAGGTTTTGCACCTATTGAACAATATCGTCGTAAGGGGAATTTTGGACCCCATACAGATGTTTATGCTTTAGCTGCAACTTTATATTATCTCTTAACTGCTAATGGATTGAAACAAGAGGGAGAAATTTGTCCAGTACCAGCAGTCAACCGGAAATATGATGATGAACCTTTACCAGAACCTAAACATTATAATTCTCGTATTAGTCAGAGGGTGAATAATGCTATTTTGCAGGGTATGGAAATAGAACCGGAAAAACGGACTCCAACAGCGTTAAAGTTTCGGGAAAGTTTGGGTTTGGTGATTAAACCTGTGACACCACTACCTCCACCTATTCCTACATCTCAACCACAACCAAGACAAAAGCAAAATATCCTCACACCTCAATCTGTAAAAACTGTTCGTTTACCGCAACGAGAAAATTCTTCTTCTTTCTTATCTAAGATAAAGGAAATTTTCATTCCTCAAAGTTCCACACCTCAACCTGTAAACCAAGATTATACAAAACTGTGTGACTTACTCAAAGCTGGAAAATGGAAAGAAGCGGATGAGGAAACAAGAAGGGTAATGTTTGCGGTTGCAAAACGGGAAAAGGAAGGTTGGTTAGATCCTGCTAGTATTCTTAATTTTCCTTGTACAGACCTCCGCACCATTGACCAATTATGGTTAAAATACAGTAGTGGTAAGTTTGGTTTTTCTGTGCAAAAACGAATTTATCAAGGTTTGGGGGGAACGAGCCAACATTTCAATAAAACCTGGGAGAAATTCGGAGACCAGGTAGGATGGAAAAAAAAGAAGTTATTAGGAATAATAGGAGAAGATGAGTGGTTGCACTACAAAGATATTACTTTTGATATAAAAGCACCAGAAGGCCACCTCCCTGGCGGCGGAGCAGATGGTGGCTGTTGGGGTAATCCTTATGGTCATTGGCAGGGTGGGGGATCTTGGCTGGTGGCTCTTCTCTCGCGTCCAGACTTGTAAACTGTAACATTTAAGGGTTACAAGAAAATTATTAAGTCTGAATCAGGTGGTTATCGAGCGACTTGTACTGAGCGAAGTCGAAGTAAGTCGAGATAATGTCCAGGATTTAAGGATTGACAGGATGGTAGTTTATATATGGTTTGTTGGTGATGAAATTTGCATTTGTCAGAATCAGGATAACCAGGATTAAAGGATTGACAGGATGGTAGTTTATAGATGGTTTAAATAATTCAAAAACGATCATCTAACAACATCCTGAAAAATCCCTAACTTCCAAAAAACCATCATCAAAAACATCCTCAAAAAATCCCCAACTCCCAACAAATAATCATTCAATCACATCCTGAAAATCCTATAATCCTGGACATCCTGATTCAGACAAGAATATAATTATAATATGATTTTATCAAAGATAAAGTAAACAGTTAAAAATAAATGTTATAATGAATGTTGCAGTCAAGAGGTCTGACCTTTTCGGATCGTGAGAGCAAGGTCTCTCCTTGACTGATAATTAGACTTCATAAACATAAGAATACACAAAGAGGAATTATTATTTTCGATAAATCCACTTATGAGACAACCATTCAATCTCTAGCAATTGATTTTAGAACAATTGGCTACCAATGGGGTGTAATCAGAAATTTTGCTGAAGTACCTTTATTTTTAGACTCCAAAGCATCCAGATTAATTCAACTTGCTGATATAATTGCTTATTATATCTTCCGGTATTTTGAAAAGGGAGATAATACATTTTATTCAATTATTGAACCTAGATTTGATGCAGAAGGTGGTATAGTTCACGGATTGCATATAATTCAATAAAACAAAAAACCACAATTTACAAAAGCACTGACATCTAAGAACATCCTGTAAATCCTCAAATCCTGGATATCCTGATTCTGACAATTACAACCTCAACAATAACTATGAAAGAAAACTCTCATAATCGTCATGACTCCCAATCCAAAACCATGTTATTGTATCACCATCTAAAATCCCAATTGCTCGATAATTACGAGTGATTCTGACAGACCAAATATTTTCTTGATTATTAATACATTTAAAATGCAAAGACGGATGAAAAGGATTTTCTCTCCATAACCGATAAGCTTTTCTTGCACTTTGTCTAACTTGCTGATCAAGAGATTTATATTCATCCCAAAAAGAAGAAAGGGTTGCAGACTTCATAACTGATCATAATCCATTGGTTTAGCTAATCCTTCTGCAATTTCTCTTTTAGCACGTTGAGCAGATGCAATTAATTTTTGTTGACTTTTTTTAAATGAATTATCCCATTTTAATTCATCTTGTAAATCTGCTAAATATTCTCTCAAATGTTCTGCAACTCTGTCTTGTACATCTTCAGATAAAGATTCCATCATTTTGATGACAGTGGTAATTGCTGGAGATGACATAATAGAATTTCCTTTACAACTTTACCAGTCTATTCTACTCAAAATCTCCCCATCCAGATGCTGATGGTACAGATATTATAGAATATTACAAACTCACATCCTGTAAATCCTTAAATCCTGTACTTCGACTTCGCTCAGTAACCATAAATCCTGATTATGACAAATAAAATAATTTGGGAAATCTTCAACAAGACCCTATATGCGCCCACATTTTCCCATTATAATCAAATAATACTGAAAACTCCCCCATTTGTCAACCACCTCACCCATGAATTTTTGAAATATTTGAATTATCTGAATTAAAATTGATTGATTCACAGGTGAAAATGAATATAATTGACAAATAATTTCTGAGAGTCAAACCCCAGATTGCTCCTTGGGGTCAATCCAAAATCCAAAATCTAACATCTAAAATCGGATGATAAAATTGTGTTCTCGTCCTGAAAAAGATTACATTTAATTAAGTAAGGTAAAAAACAAATTACAAATTATGGCTACTGAACTGATTGAAGAACTAGGTCAAGCGGTGGAACAACGTCGCAATTTTGCGATTATTTCTCACCCTGATGCTGGTAAAACTACGTTAACTGAAAAACTATTATTATACGGAGGTGCTATCCATGAAGCCGGAGCGGTAAAAGCCCGAAGAGCGCAAAAAAAAGCCACTTCTGACTGGATGGAAATGGAACAACAACGGGGTATTTCTATTACCTCTACTGTTTTACAATTTGTCTATAACAATTGTCAAATTAATTTACTTGACACCCCTGGACACCAAGATTTTAGTGAAGACACTTATAGAACTTTAGCAGCAGCAGATAACGCGGTGATGCTGATTGATGCGGCTAAAGGGTTAGAACCCCAAACCCGCAAACTGTTTGAAGTGTGTAAAATGAGGGGTATTCCCATTTTCACCTTTGTGAATAAACTCGACCGTCCGGGAAGAGAACCTTTAGAACTTTTGGATGAGATTGAGCAAGAATTGGGATTACAAACATACTCGGTAAACTGGCCGATAGGTATGGGCGATCGCTTTAAAGGCGTATTTGACCGCCACCAAAAGCAAATCCATTTATTTGAACGCAGCGCCCACGGTAGTAAAGAAGCTCTTGACACTATAGTTGATTTAGGTGATAGCAGAATTGAGCAACTGTTAGAACAAGACCTTTACCATCAACTTAAAGATGAGTTAGAACTATTAGAAGGCGCTGGTGGGGAACTAGATTTAGATTTAGTGCATCAAGGAAAAATGACTCCTGTGTTTTTTGGGAGCGCCATGACTAACTTCGGGGTCGAGTTATTCCTCAAATACTTCTTGGACTACGCCCTCAAACCCGGTATACATCACAGTACCGCTGGCGAAATTCCCCCAACCTACCCAGAGTTTACAGGATTTGTCTTCAAACTCCAAGCTAACATGGACCCCAAACACAGGGATAGAGTTGCTTTTGTCCGGGTCTGCACAGGTAAGTTTGAAAAAGATATGACAGTGAACCACGCCCGCACAGGTAAAGTTGTCCGTCTGTCTCGACCGCAAAAACTTTTTGCCCAAGAGAGAGAATCTATTGATGTCGCTTATGCTGGGGATGTAATAGGTTTAAATAATCCCGGAGTTTTTGCGATTGGCGACACAATTTATACAGGACAAAAGCTGGAATATGAGGGAATTCCTTATTTTTCACCAGAACTTTTTGCCACTCTTAGAAACCCCAACCCATCAAAATTTAAGCAATTTCAAAAAGGTGTTTCTGAATTAAGAGAAGAAGGTGCTGTACAAATTATGTACTCAACAGATGAAGCCAAACGTGATCCAATTTTGGCAGCGGTTGGTCAGTTGCAATTTGAAGTTGTGCAGTTCCGTTTACAAAATGAATATGGTGTAGAAACTATTCTTGATTTATTACCATATAGTGTGGCTCGCTGGGTTGAAGGTGGTTGGGAAGCTTTGGAAAAAGTGGGGCGTGTATTTAACACTACTACAGTTAAAGATAGTATGGGAAGACCAGTTTTATTATTCCGTAATGAATGGAATTGTCAACAATTACAGGGAGACCATCCAGAGTTAAAATTAAGTGCGATCGCTCCAGTATTTTCTAGTCAACAACCAGTGGAATAGGTGACAGGTGACAGGTGACAGGTGACAGTTAATTATTTTCTTCCCCATCTCCCCACCTCCCCAGTCTCCTGACTTCTGAATTTTTCAGGAACTCGCATCTATTTGTTCAATTTCTAATTAGATCGCGTGTCTTACCTAGAATAAATTGGAGTAAAAAAATTCTATGCTTTCATCTGAAAAATCCTCTTTGGAGGCAGGTTTAGCTGCTCTCAAAGAGGGAAATTACTATGCGGCAATAACTCAATTGTTGCCTATTGCTAACAACCCAGAGGACAGCGATATCCGTTTGCAAGCACTGGTTGGTTTAGTGATGTCTTATGCACATACAGGGGAAATATCAAAGGCGATCGCCTTGTGCAGAAATTTAATTGAAAGTGATAATTCCCAAGTTCAAGAATGGGCAAAAGTTGCACTTGAACATTTAACTAAACGACAAAAAAGACTCAAATCAAAATCACATCATCAATCACAGAATATTGTCAATTCTACTCAAATCACCAAGGCACAAGTCAGCAGATCAAACAATTATACCAATAATATCTATAGTACCACAGAAACAACCAGCATTTATTGGCGACAAGCTAGACGTGCAAAAGTATGGCAACCTCTCCGTAAATATAATTTAATTCCTTCCCGACTATTAGCTTTAGCAACTTTCATGGCTTTGTTGTGGGTATTACGCGCCATGTTAGAGTTGGTAATGACTTTAACAAATCAGATTTTAGATAAACTTCCTTATGTTAGTCCATTGCCATTTTTATATAGTGATTTTACTACATTAATATTAGTCTTATTGTTAGTTATGTTGGTGCTGTCTCCTTGGTTGTTAGATTGGTTACTAACAGAATTTTATCAGCAACAACCTTTATCTAAAGAAATTTTGTCTACCTATAGTCGGGAAGCAGTGAGGATCACACAACGTACTTGTCAGCTAAAACGTTGGCCTGTTCCCACATTCCAGATTTTACCAATAGCAGCACCGATGATGTTCACCTATGGTAATCTACCTCGTAACGCCAGGATTGTTGTCAGTCAGGGACTGTTGGAAAAACTCACTGATGATGAAATAGCTACTATTTATGCTTTAGGTTTAGGACAAATTAACCGTTGGGATTTTGGGGTGATGTCTTTGGCGTTGTTGGTGACTTTACCGATTTATCAAATTTATCAGCAAGCCTCAACTTGGGCAAATAAAAGTGAGCAGAAAATTTGGCGCTGGACTAATACTGGTTTGTCCAGTTTGTGTTATGGTATTTGGTGTTTATTGACCGGTACAACTTTACTTAATTCTCGATTTCGCCTTTATGCGAGCGATCGCCAAGCCGCCGAAATTACAGGTAATCCCAATGGGTTAATTCGTGCTTTACTGAAAATTACCATTGGTATTGCTGATGATATCAAAAAACAAGAACATACCAGTTGGCAATTAGAAAGTTTGAATATTTTAGCCCCAGTAGACTTTAAACACAGCCTTTGTTTAGGTAGCCTTGCCGGTCATCTACCGTGGGAATCATTATTAATATGGGAAAATAGCAATCCTTATCGGCAATGGTTTACTATTAATAATAGTCATCCTTTATTGGGCGATCGCCTACAACGTTTGTGTAAAATCGCCCGTCATTGGCATTTAGAAACAGAACTGCATTTCATTTATCCAGAGTTATTACAGGTTAAACCGCAATCTTTCTTATTACAAATTGCCCCTTGGTTGGGTATTCCTTTGGGTTTGACATTGGCAGGACTGTTTTGGTTAGCTTGGCAAAGTGCATACACCTTGCATTTATTTAACCTGAAATGGATTTATGATGATTGGTCATTTGTGACAGGATTCTTAATGATAGGCTTTAGCATTGGTACAGTCATGCGGCTAAATGCCTTTTTCCCAGAAATCAAATCTTTGAGCTTAGACAGTGATGAGCAAATTTTGCAGCTATTAACAAACCCCTCGGTTTTGCCACTTGATAGCGTCAGCATCCGTATTACTGGTAAACTGTTAGGTCGTCGAGGTACTAGTAACTGTCTAGCCCAAGACCTGATTTTACAATCAAACATAGGTTTAGTGAAACTACATCATATTCCTTGGTTAGAACTCAAAACCACACCCCAAGAATTGATAGGTAGGCAAATTATCGTTACAGGTTGGTTACGAAGAGGGGCAACACTTTGGATCGACATTCAAACCCTAGAAACTCAAAATGGCACAATTATTAATAGTCCCCATCCCATTTTTTCCACTGTTTTAGCCGTCATCGCCCAAGCTTGGGGAGCTTATATTATGCTAACAGCCCAATCTATAGCCGGATAATGGCACTTGCTGCCTTCAAAACCCAGGAAATGTAAACAAACGTTGCAAACTAGAACTCAATAATGTTACATTTATTCACAAAATCAATGGCAACTGACTTAACTGAGTCACCCAACTTAGTTAGTAATCTTACTACTGCTATTATTCCATCCCCTTTAATCTTCCCAACACAACAGCAAAGCGACCAGCCAAAGGCTGGTTTTTGTTTCCAAAAATCCCCTTGTGCAAAAATGTATTGTATCCTACGATGCTATAATGCTATAATGCAATCTGCAAAAATGTGAGTGCTGAACTAGCTACGTAGGCAATACCATGATAATGTTAAGAGATGGTATTTTGTTCTTCGGGTTAAAGCTGGAAAGAATTCATTTACTGTAGTGGACGGTTGACTATTAAATTTGGAATCCTAAGAATTAAGATGGTATTAGCTGGTCATACTAGCGGTTTAGTCTTAAATAAGCATCATCCTCACAAAAAACGGTATTGGAAAATTGCGCCCAATCTATAGAAAAACATGAGCATTAATATTCATAAACTTAGTAGCACATCAGATGGTGCTACAAAATATATTCTTGTGGGTATTAACTTAGTCATGGTAATTAGTTAGTATGTATAAGCATATTGTTAAGATTATTATGCAATTAATTGAGAGGTATATTATTCAAAAAAATTATCCCCATAAACAGGAGATTGATGATTTGTACGTTTTTGCTAAAAACTTCTACAATTATGTTAAATTATATATCCACCAAAGTTGGAGTTTAAAGAATAAATATCTAGATATTGATTTACTAACCAAACAGTTAAAGTATTCTCAAGCTGATCAAGAGTTATCTGCTCAAGGAGCAAAAAAATTCTTATTAGGTTTGCATCACTATTGGTTAAAATTTTTGGCAGTAATTAAAACATACATAGAAAATAAACCAGAATTTTTAGACAGAGACAAATTACTCAAATATCAACACAAAGAAAAGAGCAGACAGTTATTAGTTTATATAGCTCAGATCGTGAGTAAATACAAAATGAAAGCAGACTTGATTCATCTATCACCAAAACATATTTGCGTTCCTACTGTTGTAGCTTATTTCTGTCTGCATCGAGTCAGGAATGTACCCAATATTGACCATGATGTGGTAGAAGTTGTTTATGAAAAAGAGGAGTTAGATTATGACTTAAAACAAGATGCGATTGCAGCGATTAATGTAGGCAGAGATAACCTAGCAGCTTTAACTGCTAACCAACTTAGATTTGTGCAATTTATAATCAAAGGGCAGATTATCAAGTCAATTAATCGTTATTACAATCAACAAAAAGCTAAATTAAAATCTTTACTACCGACTCGTAAACAAACATCTAAATTGTTGATGTTAATGGTAGTTTAATATTTTAATATAAAGTATTCCCGACAGCGTTTAGCCAAGGGATAGGGGCGTTATAGTTCTCCCTGTTGGGGTGATTCCCTAAGAACAAACAACATGATATAAATGTATGTTCATGGTATGTTCATGGTATGTTTATGGTATGTTCATGTAGTTTGAAACTATAGTTTGATAGTTGGCATTAAAAAATTGGTTTATGGCGATTTTTGTTAATAGCATCTATTTAGAAGCCAAAGCCAAGTCAATGTTTTTGTTTTGTCATTTTCATTTTTACACTGGAGGTATAGTTCATGTCAGTTCGCCTATACATAGGTAATTTGCCCAAAGAAGAAATTGATCGTCAAGAATTGCAAGCTGTATTTGCGGCTGAAGGCGATGCTGTCACTACTAAACTGATTAAAGACCGCAAAACAGGTAAATGTCGCGGTTTTGGATTTTTAACGGTGAACAATGACGAACAAGCAGACCAAATTATTGAAAAATATAATGGTCAATTGTTTAAAGATGCTGCCATTAAACTAGAAAAGGCATTACCCCGGACTAAAGGTGATGAAGGTGAAGAACAAGCACCCAAAGCTGCTAGTCAAGGTAGTAGCACTCCTGCACCTAATACCAACAAAGAACGCCGTGAAAAAGGATCTAAAAAATCTCGCCGTGGTGGTGGTGGATCTCGTGAGACAGCTAGTACAGTTGATTCAGATGCGATTCGTCCAGATCCCCGTTGGGCTGATAAGTTAGAACAACTCAAACAAATGTTAGCTGCTGCCGGCTCCTGATCCTCCAGGTCCAGTGCTAAAAATTAAAAATCACAAATATAGCAGGAGTCAGGAGTCAGGAGTCAGGAGTAAAACTCGCTGCTCGTGGGATTTTCATGATTAACTGATATCCTAACTACTTTGTCTACAGCCATATCACAAATGATGGAGATTTTTAATTTTTGGTTGTTCTTTTGTAGCTAAGGCTACTAAATTTCTCTGAAATCACCAGCCCTCGTGGACTGTTTTTTGTGCAAACAACCAACAATAACAGAGGCATTAAGCAGTGTTGAAAGCTAAATCTGGCTTCAGCACTGCTTAATTTTATTAAGGGGACTGGGGAGAAAAATTTTAGATTTTAGTAGGACTTACGCACCACAAGTCACGGAAGAATGAAGCACGAAGGAACGAAGTACACTTTCACCGGAGGTGTTCCCGAAGGGTAGGAAAGAGGGTTTGAGAGATATTTTGCGTAAGTCATGTTTAGATTGGAGTTGACAAAAACAATCCAAAATCCAAAATAAAAAACTCCTGCCGCCTGCCCCCTGCTATAACTTTTTTACAAAACTGTAGCTTATTTAACAAAAAAAAATAATTCATAATAATAGTATAAGTCAATACTGGATTTTAAAAACTGTAGTTTAAAAAAAGTAATTTCACCAAAGAAGATTGTTAGCATGAAAGATGTGTAAACCAAACGAAATTGTCAATTCAATAGTAATTAATAATTGTTTTATGGGGGAAACAAATAATGTCAATCAGTGAATAAAACTATTTAAAATTCACGTATTTTATGCTTTTTAATCGGCGTATTAAGCATTAATTTTGCATTAATTAATGTCCGATATATCATTGATAAAATTTTGTTTATTAGTATCAAAAAAATAGAATGTCATCTATCAAAGGTATTAAATATTAATATACAAAACTATGTGGTTTTGATGAAAATTTACCCCTGAAATCATCATTTATAAATTAAAATAAAGATTAATCAAAGTTTCTAAAGAATTCAGGTAAGCGTGAACAGCGTAAACTTGGAAACCCAAACTACCTTGTGATAATCAGCAACACACAACTTATGAACTCTACCAGTAACAAACGCATTGCTTTAATTTCAGTCCACGGTGATCCGGCGATTGAAATAGGGAGAGAAGAGGCTGGAGGACAAAATGTATATGTCCGTCAAGTGGGTGAAGCACTATCCCAACTAGGATGGCAAGTTGATATGTTTAGCCGGAAAATAAGTGTTGAACAAGAAAATATTGTGCAACATAATTCCCGCTGTCGAACCATTCGGTTAACAGCAGGTCCTGTGGAATTTGTACCACGAGATAACGGCTTTAAATATTTGCCAGAATTTGTAGAACAGTTATTAAAATTTCAAAAAGAAAACGGCTTTAAATATGAGTTGGTTCACACTAACTACTGGTTATCCAGTTGGGTAGGTTTGCAGTTAAAACAAATCCAAGGAAGTAAACAGGTTCATACATATCATTCTTTAGGCATCGTCAAATATAACACAATAGAAAATATTCCTTTAGTTGCTAGTCAACGTCTAGCGGTAGAAAAAGAAGTTTTAGAAACAGCAGAAAGAATTGTGGCTACAAGTCCACAGGAAAAACAACACATGAGAACTTTGGTTTCTCAACAAGGAAATATTGATATTATTCCTTGTGGTACAGATATTCGCCGTTTTGGTTCTGTGGAGAGAGAAGCAGCGAGAGCTAAATTAGGTATTGACAAAGATGCTAAGGTGGTGTTATATGTGGGACGTTTTGATCCACGGAAGGGGATAGAAACTTTGGTGCGTGCGGTGCGGGAGTCGCATTTTTTTGGTGATAAAAACCTGAAGTTAATTATTGGTGGGGGAAGTACACCAGGTAATAGCGATGGTAGAGAACGCGATCGCATTGAAGGAATAGTTAACGAGTTGGGGATGGGTGACTGTACAGTTTTCCCTGGTTTGTTGAAACAGGAAATTCTCCCCACTTATTACGCTGCGGCTGATGTGTGCGTGATTCCTAGCCATTATGAACCTTTTGGACTGGTTGCGGTGGAAGCTATGGCCTGTGGTACACCGGTGATCGCTAGTGATGTGGGTGGACTTCAGTTTAGTGTGGTGAATGAAAATACTGGTTTGTTAGTACCACCTCAAGATGTATCAGCGTTTAGTAATGCTATTGACAGGATTTTAGGTAATTCTGAATGGCGTGCGGAGTTGGGTAAAGCGGGTAATATGCGGGTAATGAGTAAGTTTAGTTGGGATGGTGTGGCGAGTCAGTTGGATTCGCTTTATACTGAACTGCTGCAATCGGTTAAAGAAAAAGAGCCAGCTTTGGTTGCTGGTTAGTTAATTAATAATCTTTTTTGACGGGTTTTTGATATCCTCTGGGTTTTCAGGGGATATTTTTTAGGAATTATGTATCCACTGTCAATAAATCTGTTCTATTTTAGTAGTTTGGGTTGAACAAAGTGAAACCCAACAAATGTCTATAAATGTTGGGTTTCGTTCCTCAACCCAACCTACAGAATTTTATTTTTTGGGCTTAACCGAAAAGTATTGGTTCAGGACTGCTATATTACAATTATATTATTAATTTCAACTACCTAATCATGACAACCATATCTATATAATTACCAGAAAGCATTTTTCACACATTAGGAAAATCCCCTGATGAATTAGCTAGAGACATGAAAATTGCTGCTGCTGTTAAATGGTATGAATTAGGATCGATATCTCAAGGTAAAGCGGCTGAGATAGCAGGTTTAAACAGAATAGAATTTATGGATGTTCTGATTCGTTATCAGGTTTCTCCATTTCAATATACTGCGGTCGAATTAGCCGAGGAAATTTTTTGTTTCCCACGCAAAGACGCAAAGACGCAAAGGAAGGAAAGAGGATATTAATTTACTCAAATAATGAAAGTTGTCCTTCTCTTTTTAGTCTCCAACTGTCTTCTCCTATCCGTTCTCCAATATCTTGTAAAACTGTGAGAATTGTTTGATTTTCTGGTGTTGTGCCGTTTTTTAAAAGTGGTAATAGATGCAATACTATTTCATCAAAGCTGGGGTTTTTTCTTTCTCGTTCCATTCTGCGTTCTCTGCGTCTCTGCGTGAAATCAAAAAATGTATTTTGTTAAATATCCCCAACTTCTTTTTTCATGATCTCAAAAAATAATCAAACTTGGACAGAAGTCGGCTATCTGGTAGGTTTTTCAGCCTTTTTCCCGATCAAGTGCAACAACGGATGAGTATAGCTTTGTTATCTCCCCACCTAAAGGCTAAAGTGGATAGAAAGTAAAGCAGGTACAACGATGGAAGTTCAAGAAATTAAAAAATTCCCCAAACCCAGAAAAATAGACAGTCAACCCACCCCAGCCCAGCACGTCAAGATATTAGACTGTAATCAACCAGTTAGTAGAGTTATATTTGAATGCTGGCATTGTAAACAAGGTATTTTGAGTGAAGTAGATGTCACCTCATCCCAATTTCTAGAAATTACCTGTCCCAGTTGTGGTAAAACAGGTTTAAGGCTGATGGCGGATAAAGTCCTGTCAACAACACCTATTCCTTCACCTTGGCAATAAACAGGTGACAGGTGACAGGTGACAGGTGACAGTTAAGAGGGAATAGGGAAAAATATTTTCCTCCTGTAACTCCTGCCTCCTGACTCCTGTTATATGTTGTTTATTAAATTCATAAACGAACCGCAGAGGCGCAGAGAACACAGAGAAAGAAGAAATTGTTAAACAGTTTGGCGCGGCCTCTTCAAAAAAATGATAATAAATCAAGTAGTAACTAAAAATCTCTCTTAAACCTTCTTCCCTTTGTGTCCTTTGCGTTCTTTGCGGTTCGTTCTTCCGTGATTCCTGCCTAAGTCCTATATCCTATAATATAACCTCAACCTAAAAACCGTATTATTGATAATTAATTATTTTGCAACCCGTAGACTTTACCACCCTCACCGCAACTTGCAGCGAACTCCGCGCTAACTGGCTACCCGCACGCACAGAACAAGTATATCAGCGCGATCGCCATACTATAGCCATAGCTTTACGCACCATGAAAAAGCGTGACTGGCTAGATATATCATGGCATCCCCAAGCGACACGCATTTGTATTGCAGAACCACCACCACGCACACCAGATACTTTCACTTTCAGTCAACAACTCATACATCAGTTGGGTGGTTTAGCTTTAATAGCTATAGATTTTATCGCCCCTTGGGAACGAGTGGTAGACTTTAAATTTGCCCGTCGTCCAGGAGAAGCAGCACTTTATCACCTGTATGTGGAAGTTATGGGTAAATATAGTAATGCTATTCTCACCGATGCTAATAACGAAATTATCACGGCCGCCCATCAAGTTAGTCAACAACAGTCTAGCGTTCGTCCGATCCAAACCGGTCAACCTTACGAAACACCACCCAAACTCACGGGAACTATCCCCAATTTAAACGAATCTCAAACACGCTGGCAAGAACGGGTGAGTTTAGTACCAGGTGCTATTAAAAAGCAACTCCTGAAAAGTTATAGCGGTTTAAGTGCAGCTTTGTTAGATTCTATGTTATTCGCTGCCAATATATCACCAGAAACCAATAGTGATATTTTAACCGCCCATGACTGGGATAGACTATTTAGCAAATGGCAAGAATGGTTACAAAATTTAGAACTTGGTAAATTTCAACCTGCGGTAACTGCCAAGGGTTACACTGTTTTAGGTTGGGGAGGAATAACACCAGCTAAGAATATCCAAGAATTACTCAATCAATATTATAGTGATCAATTAAATCAACAAACATTTTCTCAGCTACGTCATCAGTTAACCCAGAAATTAAGTAATATTTTGGGTAAGTTAAATATTAAAGCCCAAACCTTTAAAGACAGGTTGCAACAGTCAGATCAAGCAGATGAATATAAACAACAAGCGGATCTGTTAATGGCACATCTGCACAACTGGCAACCAGGGATGACTGAAATTATTTTAAATGATTTTGAGACAGGTAAACCAGTGGCGATCGCCCTGCAACCAGACAAAAACGCTGTCCAAAACGCCCAAAAACTTTACAAACAACATCAAAAACTCAAACGCGCCCGTGCAGCAGTCGAACCATTATTATTAGAAGTACAAGCAGAAATAGACTATTTGGAACAAGTAGAAGCCGCCATTTCCCAAATAGAGAACTACCAAAATACAGAAGACTTACAAGCTTTAGAAGAAATACGCGATGAACTCATAGAACAAAAATATTTAGAAGACTTAGAATATCGTCGTCGTAGC
This sequence comes from Sphaerospermopsis torques-reginae ITEP-024, assembly GCF_019598945.1. Classification (NCBI taxonomy): domain Bacteria; kingdom Bacillati; phylum Cyanobacteriota; class Cyanophyceae; order Nostocales; family Aphanizomenonaceae; genus Sphaerospermopsis; species Sphaerospermopsis torques-reginae. The sequence continues at coordinate 3,442,916 of NZ_CP080598.1, forward strand.
AACACCGAAACCGCAAGTACAAACTTTCATCGTTATCGCACCCCTAGCGGTTTTGAAGTCTTGATCGGTCGTAACAACAATCAAAATGATTATCTCACATTTCGGGTAGCTGGAGATTATGATTTATGGTTTCATGCCCAAGAAATACCCGGAAGTCACGTATTATTGAGACTAGAACCCGGCGCAGTTGCCGAAGAAGCAGACTTAGAATACACAGCCAACCTAGCAGCATACTTTAGTCGTGGCCGTGAAAGTGAACAAGTACCAGTTGTTTACACCCAACCCAACCGAGTCTATAAACCCAAAGGTGCAAAACCCGGACTTGTGGTTTATAAACAAGAAACGATAATTTGGGGAAAACCACAAGTAATAGGGAATAGGGAATAGGGAATAGGGAACAGAAAATTCTTTTTTTATCCTCCTGACTCCTGACTCCTGACTCCTGACTCCTGACTCCTGAACTCCTGAACTCCTGTCATAACTTCCTGACTTTTAGACCTTGACGGATCTTCCTCATCTGCCTGTAAATATAAAGACTTCCTTAACTTGGGACATATATTTTTTGAGAATTTTATAGAAAAATCTGTACCGCCTGTTACAATCTTGTTAAGAAAAGTTGCCCGTTGCATTTTGGGAACGTGCAATTTGGTTTTGACTCTACTGAGAAGACAACACGAACAACGTTTTTAAATTTTTTTTGACCAGCCCGTGGGAAGGCTGGTTTTTTATTTAACAACGTAGGGGCAAACCCCCCGTGGTTGCCCCTATTCCCTATTCCCTATTCCCTATTCCCTGTTCCTAGAAACTAAAGGTAGTTCTCAACGCCCCAATTACCACATCATTATTATTATTGTTATGGTCTGGTGCGGTTAACCAAATAACTCCAGGGGTAATGGTGATATTGTCGTTGAGTTTATATTGATAAAATGCTTCGATGTGATATGAGGTGTTTTGGTCTTTGAATTGTGTCAAGTTGGTACTTGTACTGGTAACTTTTGGCTCCATGCCGACGATAATACCAGCTAAGTTACCTTTTTTACCCAAGTCTCGGAAACCAAGGGTGACAGCATAGTTCCAAATATCTACATCTCCTCTTGTACCTGTTAACACATCACTCTTGGTATATCCACCCCAACCACCTAACACAAATTTATCACTAATGCCTATGGATGCTTGCACACCGTAGGAATTACTGGAAAATGAATTGGTTCCAAAAAAGTTAGATGTGGCGTTATTGCTACCTGTAGCTAGTCGTGTATTGTAGGAATTGATGTAAGTTAAACCAAGGGTAATGCGATCGCTTGGTTTTACAGTCAACTGTGCCAAAGCACCATAAGGACCATCAAACAAACCACTTCCACTGGCAGGGTTATTCGCTGAATCTGCTAAATACCCTAAACTTACTCCCACCTTATCGCTAAACTGGTGAGTTACTCCCAAACCCGCACCACCTATTTGGTTATAAATAGGGTTGCGTGTACCAAAGGTAGATAAAGCACCAAAAGCACCATCACCGTCAAAAATGTTCACTGTACTGGTAATGTCGTCTATTGCACCACCGGCGGCGATCGCTATTGCTTGGGTTTTCTCACCAAGAGGGAATCTATACGATAGTGTTCCCAGTACAGACGTGGTAGTACTACTAGCTTCAAAAGCCAAATTTCCTTCCTCTGTTAGCAAGTTAGGAGTGTCGATATTATTACTCTCAATTCTGGTAAACAGTGTATCTTTACCCGTAAAACTGCTGACAAATTCAATTCTTGCTCGCGCCCCAAGAGTAGTATTTTTATCTGTAATAGGTGTTCCGTTAACTTGATCACCTGATAAAACATCACTAACAACGGCTACAACTTGACCTTGCAGTTTAGTAGTGGTCGAAAACTGATTTGCTTCTAACTCAGAAGTCTTTGCTTCCAAAGCATCCACACGCCCCCGTAAGGTTGCTAGTTCCGCAGAAAATTCTTCTTGCAGTTTTTGGATAGTTGCTAAGTCTTGTTTTGTGACTCCATCAGCAGTTGCAGTAGCAATTAATTCATTCACCCGATCCAAACAAGCATTCAAACCTGCTGCAAATTCATACCTGGTTAATGCGCGATTTCCCCGATAAGTTCCGTTAGGATAACCTGCAATACAACCATAACGTTCTACTAAAGACTGTAATGCTTGAAATGCCCAGTCTCCTGGTTGTACATCTGACAACTGAGATACTGAAGTAACTTGTGATATTAACTCTTGCTGAGAATAATTTGTTTCTGTTTTCCCTGCTGGTTCACTTGCGAAAACAGATGTATTTGCACATAGTATAATGCTGCAAATAGCTGGACTGGTAAGATGATTCCACTTTTTAGCCATTTTTCCACACACCCATTGATATTTCACAACTGTACCGAGAAGTCTATTTGCTACGTTTTTTGACAAAGCTGAGTAAAGTAATTTTTAAAACTATGTAGCTAAAAATCTCTCAGCACTTAAGAAACGTAATCTTAAAGCAGTCTTCCCGAAAAAAATGTAATCTACATTACTTAAATTACAGCATCTTGCAAATAGTGCATAGTTTTTTTGACAATAATTTTTTTGACAGTATTATGTGAAAATGATAATGGTTCTTATATTAATGTATAATGAGTATAATTTTCAATGGAAAGTTGACCTAAAATCAAAAATTATTCTCAAGAAAGGAAAAGCAAATGACAGTGAATATTATAAAACAAGAGATAAAAAGCTATAAACAGAGAATTTATCTGATATTTACTCTATTTTGCTGTTTAATTGCCTCTGGTTGTCAGCAAACACAGAATAATACAGCGGAAAATGGTGTACAGTCCTCACCATCACCTGTACAAAAGGTACAAAACTCAGAGAAACCCAAAGTAGTAACTACGTTTTTACCCGTGTATTTATTTACGAAAGCTGTAGTTGGAGATGTAGCAGATGTAGAGATTTTAATTCCACCAGGTACAGATGTGCATGAATATCAGGCTACACCGGATGATGTAAAGGCGATCGCCACAGCCAAAATTTTGGTAAAAAATGGCTTAGGTATGGAAGAATTTCTTAGCAATACCATCAAAAATGCGGAAAATTCTAAATTAGTAGAAATTGATGCCAGCAAAGGTATTAAAGTAGTAAATGATATATCACCAGTAGAGGAAGTAAAAGACCACGATCATGATCACAAACATGAACACGCAGAGGGAAACCCTCATGTTTGGTTAGATCCAGTTTTTGCCAAACAGCAAGTTATCAATATTAGAGATGGTTTAATTAAAGCTGATCCAGCCAATAAAGAAGTTTATCAAAAAAATGCTGCCGCTTATATTCAAGAATTAGACAAATTAAATAATGAATTTCAGCAGACGTTAAGCAAAACACCCAACTGTACTTTTATCACCTTTCATGATGCCTTTCCTTATCTAGCCCAAAGATACAACCTCAAGCAAGTTGCAGTGGTGAAAATTCCCGAAGATCAACTTTCACCAGCAGACGTAAAAAAAGCCGTCAATGCAGTGAAAAAGTACCAAGTCAAAACCTTATTTAGTGAACCAGGAGTAGATAACAAATTATTGAATAGCTTATCTCAAGATTTGAACTTGAATTTATATCCTCTTACTTCTTTAGAAACCGGGGAAACCAACCCACAATATTATTTTCAGGCAATGAGAAATAATTTACAGAGTTTAGCAACAGGATGTAAATAATTGATAATTGATAATTGATAATTCAAAATCAAAAATTCAAAATCCAAAATCTAAAATCGAATGACTGACGATCCACAAGCAACGACATTACCAATATTAAAAGTAGAAGGTTTAACGGTCTATCAAGGAAGCTATTTAGCTATACGGGATGTTTCCTTTGAATTATTTCCTGGAACAGATACAGCAATAGTGGGACCAAATGGCGCTGGTAAAAGTACCTTGGTTAAAGCTATTTTAGATTTAATTCCTCGTAGTTCTGGAACAATAGAAATTTTTGGTCGCCCTATTTATCGGTTAGGAAATTTGCGTAACCAGTTGGGATATATGCCACAAAACTTTATTTTTAATCGCAGTTTTCCTATTTCTGTGAGTGAGTTAGTAGAACTGGGAATAGGTGACAGGGAACAGGTAAAAGGTCAAAATAAACATCTATTTTTAGCCAAGTTTTGGCAAAACAAACAAGAAAAATCAGCCGCAGTCAAAGCAGCTTTACAACGTACAGATGCTTATCATTTAAGAAATCAAGCTATTGGTACTCTGAGTGGTGGTCAACTAAAAAGAGTATTGTTAGCTTATTGTTTGGTAAGTCCGCGCAAATTGCTAGTATTGGATGAAGCTTTTGCTGGGGTAGATATGCAAGGTGCGGCTGATTTTTATGCCTTGCTAAATGAGTTAAAACGGGAGGAAAATTGGACAGTGTTACAGGTTTCCCATGATATTGATATGGTAAACCGTCATTGCGATCGCGTGCTTTGTCTGAATCAAACTTTAGTGTGTTCTGGCCATCCAGAAATTGCCCTTTCACCACAAAATCTCTTAGCAACGTATGGACCCGGTTTTAGTCGTTATCAACACCATCATTAAATAATAGGGAATAGGGAATAGGGAATAGAAGTTTTAACATTTAACTTTATTTTCCCCAATCACCAATCACCAATCACCAACTTAATCTTTTTCATCCAAATGTTCAGCGACTGCTTGATAAAGATGGAAAATATGACTATCGTGGAGGCGATAGAAAACATTACGTCCTTGTTTACGGTAAGTCACCAAACGCATAGCACGTAAGTTTCGCAGTTGGTGAGAAACAGCAGATTCACTCATTTCTAATAACGCTGCTAAATCACTCACACAAAATTCTTTGTTAGCTAATAATGACAAAACTCTGAGGCGGTTAGCATCTCCTAAAAAACTAAAAAATTCCGCCATGCGTTGGGCTTTTTCTGTGCTAATTAATTCATGAGGAATGGCTGCAAGATTATTTCTATCTAAAGTAATGGATGGACGAATTTGAATCATGGTTTTTTTAAAATCAATTAATTTATTTATAGAGAAACCGAAAAAATCATACTCACAAAATTTGCTCTAGATTTGGATATTTAGTCAGAAAATGAAAGATAATCTATTTATATTATAAATGAAAAATGCGGTAAAATCAAAGATATGAAGTTATTGATTGATGTTCAAAGCAACTTGTTTTTATTTAGTGTTAATAATTTTGCTGAGTTGGTAAACTTATTACAATTCCCTTTTATGCAACGTGCCATTATCGGTGCTGTATTAATGGGAATACTGGGCGGTTTACTGGGCAGCTTTGTGACTTTGCGGCAGTTATCTTTTTTTAGTCATGCTGTTGGTCATGCTGCTTTGGTAGGGGTAGCATTAGGAGTGTTACTAAATACAAATCCTCATTGGATGTTGTTGCCATTTACTTTAATTTTTGGTGTAGTTGTCCTCTATTTAATTGACAAAACAGATTTAGCCAGTGATAGTGTTCTGAGTATAGTCCTATCCGGGTCATTAGCTATTGGTGTGATCCTCAGCAGCATGATTAAGGGATATCAGGGTAATTTGATGGCGGTATTATTTGGCGATATTCTGGCCATTGATAGGACGGATTTAATTTTGACGGTGCTGGTGCTGTTGGGTAGCAGCGTTTTTTTATTGTCAACTTTGCGATCGCAAATTTTGTTAACCCTTAACCCTGATGTTGCCCAAGTCCAAGGCGTTCCTGTTCAATTATATCGCTATGGGTTTGTCATTTTACTATCTTTAGCCGTCGCGGTGGCAATTAAAGCTGTTGGGGTTTTATTGGTAAATGCTTTTTTAGTCATTCCCGCTGCTACAGCCAAACTTATCAGTCACCATTTTAGCCGCTTTCTCATTCTATCGGTGATAGTTGGTTCTTGTAGTAGCATCGCTGGAATGATGGTTTCTGGAGTGTTTAACCTGGCCTCTGGTCCGAGTATCGTTCTAGTGCAGTTCCTGGTGTTCGTCTTTGTTTTCGCTGGGGTGAAGTTCGGGAAGCAGGTAATAGGGAACAGGTGACAAGTGATGGGGGTGAAAGTCTTTTTATATATCGGTTTGATCATCTTGGCGGTTGCCATCAAAAATAAATAAAATTTTTTTTGATAAACCCCTTGACTAATCCTTTTTCCTCTGCTACATTTAGTAATCGTGGCGAACATAAAAAAAGCCCGCGCCGGGATAGCTCAGTCGGTAGAGCAGAGGACTGAAAATCCTCGTGCCACCAGTTCAAGTCTGGTTCCTGGCATTTGAATTAAATAGCTAGAAAACCCTGAAGATAAGGGTTTTCATGACTATCATGCTAGAAACAATCAAGTTTATAGTGAATCGAGTTTATGGTGGGAGCTTTTTACACAGGTGAAGTGAGAGAAAATTGATATAAAACCAACCTTAAGTTTTGCAGTTAGTCTTGTAAAAACAAACGAGCGCGGAGGGATTTGAACCCCCGACCCACAGAACCGGAATCTGTTGCTCTATCCACTGAGCCACGCGCCCTTACATATACATTTGGAATTATAACATAGTTACTAAAATATAGTCAAATATTTCTAGCTTGCTAAGGTTCTACACCTTAGAGGGCTAACTACAAGCCACAATGTTCGGTTCCTATCATCAGATAGAGTTCCGAACTACTTTTACCTTTTTTCAGTTCTGATTTGATTAGCTACTCTTGAAAATGTTTTATTTCGTCTAATTTATAGGATTTCCTGGCATACAGGAACTATGGTTAGGTTAATTCTAACTCTCCGCACTCTCAGATCAGGACTTTCACCACTTTTCAAGGATCTACGCTTCTTGAACTCAAGACTAGTATATCACACACGTTCACATTTTGCATCACAGATGCAGACAAAAATTGATCATATTTTTGTACCACAGATGTTAATATTTGACTATATCTGACTATATTGTTGTTATTTAAACCTAATACTTTTTGAGTTTGACCAGAAACCAGAATTAATTTATATAGCCGTGGACAGGGTGGTTAGGACATCAGTTTTACTCCTGACTCCTGACTCCTGACTCCTGACTCCTGCTATAAATAATCTGCGGGGTTAACAGGTGAATCATTGCGACGGACTTCAAAATGCAGGTGTGGTCCTGTAGATAACCCGGTAGAACCGACAGCAGCGATCGCTTGTCCTTTTTGTGCTGATCTGCCTGATAAACTAACTTTAACTGATGACGACGACTGATAACATCACTTAAATTTCGGCTTTGTAGCAAAACAGCCAAACCTTGGGAAAATTGCGATCGCTGTAAAACTCGTAATCGCATTATGCCCAAACCTTTGCAAAAATTAACACCCATAACTATTACTTATGCAGCTAGGGGAAGAGCAAAAATTGATGAGGATGATAAAGTTTAATGTACTTACTTGATACTGATACACTAACGCATCTACACGCAGGAAACATCAATGTAGTCAAGCAATTAAATTTTGTTGATGATGACATAATTGCTATTACCATTATTACTAAAATAGAGGTGTTGAGAGGAATAAAGCTAATTATGAAGAAACGCCCAGGAATTTTATTACTTACTTTAGTTATCCCTGGTTTTTCGGTAGTATTAATATCGCTGTATTTTTTTGTTTTAGACTATTCTGCACTGATCAAAGCTGAAAACTATGTAGAACAATTAGCAAAAGATAAAACTGCTAATGAAAGAAGTCTACAATTTGCTTATCATCGAGCTTTAGCCCATCGAATTAATGTTTTTGCAGATGCTACTTGGGGATTATTAGGTGGTGTAATTACCGCCATAGGTATTCATGGTTTAGTAATATTAAAAGAGAAAGAATAAATATCTAAATCTGGGTAGTTTACATTCAATGAAAATCCTGTAAATCTTCAAATCCTGGACATCCTGATTCTGAAAAATATAAAGTTGAGATCCCCGACTTCTATGATTAATATATCATTAATTGACAATATCAAAAAAAATCGAGGATCTGAATTTATCCTAAGTTTGCAGTTTTCCAACTTGCTAAATCTGCTAAGGATCTATCTCGATAACGTCCATATTTTTCTGGTTTACTTTTTATTTTCACACCCAAATCTGGTACAATACCAAAATTAGGTGGCATGGGTTGAAAATGCTTAGGTGCAGCGGAACTAATAAACTCAAATAATGCCCCCATCATGGTAGTATTCGGTAACATTAAAGGTTCTTTTCCTAAAGCGATTCTCGCTGCATTTGTTCCCGCTAACCAACCACCAGCAGATGCAGCAGTATAACCTTCTGTTCCTATTAATTGTCCTGCTGCTAATAAAGTATGACATTGTTTAAATTGCAAAGTTGGTAACATTAATTGGGGTGCATTTAAAAAAGTATTGCGGTGCATAACTCCCAATCTGACAAACTCAGCATTTTCTAAACCAGGAATCATTCTAAAAACTCGTTTTTGTTCACCCCAACGTAAGTTAGTTTGAAAACCCACCATATTCCAAAGTTGACAGGCTTTATCTTCTTGACGCAACTGCACCACAGCATAGTTACGATCTCCGGTTCTACTATCAGATAAACCCACTGGTTTCAGGGGACCATATCTCATAGTATCTTCCCCTCTTTGTGCCATTTCTTCTATTGGTAAACAAGCTTCAAAAAATTTCGCAGTTTCTCTTTCAAAGTCCTTTAATTCTGTTTGTTCAGCTTCACAAAGTGCCTGTCGAAATTGTAAATACTGCTCTTTATTCATGGGACAATTGAGATAAGCTGCTTCACCTTTGTCATAGCGGGAAGCCATAAAAGCAATATCTTTATTAATAGAATCACCGCTAATTATGGGGCTGGCTGCATCAAAGAAATTGAGATATTCCATCCCCGTAAACCGCTGTAAATCTGCGGATAAATCGGGACTGGTTAAAGGTCCAGAAGCTAACACTACAATACCTTCAGGAATTTCTTTAACTTCTCCTCTGCGGAAATCAATTAAAGGATGATTTGCTAAAGTTTGGGTTAAGTCTTCCCCAAATTGTCCTCTATCAACTGCTAAAGCACCACCAGCAGGAACAGCGTGTTCATCAGCTTTAGAGATGATAATAGAACCGAGTTGACGGAGTTCTTCGTGTAATAAACCGGCTGCGCGATCGCTGGCCATTGCTCCAAAGGAGTTACTACATACCAACTCGGCTAAATTTTCGGTATGATGGGCAGGACTGAAGCGTTTAGGGCGCATTTCATGGAGAATGACAGGAACGCCGGCTTGGGCTATTTGCCATGCTGCTTCTGTTCCTGCAAGTCCACCGCCTATTACTTGTATGGGTTGTTGTGTCATAGTTGTTTTTTTAATTACTTGGTTTGGTTAAATATATTTGAAAATTGTTGAACAAGCCGCTGCATCGGCATTTTTAGCTTACCTCAAAGGGGTAATTTTGCAATCCGATTAAGCCACTCCTCTGCACTGGATACTGCCCAAATCAGCAATAGTTCGTCAATAATGACTTCAAGTGGTAACTTCCGAGAAACAATGATAACGCCTGTACTTTGCTTGTTGGTAATGAATTGTGCAAACTCTGATGGCATTGTTTTACGATCATGGCTGACAAGGATACGCCCCTGCTGTGCAGCCATTCCTAATACTTCTGAATCTTTTACACCTTCTAAGCCAGCAACAAAGGCAGTTTGAAAATCAATGCTGGGTTCTCGTCGCAGAACTCCCGTTACAATAGATTGATTCAAATCAGCATCGGCTTGATAGCGAATATTCACAATCTCACCTGCTGTCTTGCTTTTTTCGCTGCCTTGAGTTTGTCATATAAAATAGGATCACTGGTTTCTAGTGGTTGAGGCATAGTATCAAAAGCCGCTTCCTCATCTGCTAAGTAAGTATCAATCTCAGCGCGGTTAGCTAGATAAAACGTGATTCCTCCATAAACCTGTTCTAAGGTTAGCAGAGGAAAAGATTGAACGATACTTTCAGGTGATAAGCCTTTTCGGAAAGCATAGACAATCGAATCTAGAGAAATCCGTGTTCCTTCCACCCAATATCCATCGTTCCGATACTCTACGTAAGTTTTAGCTGCAATAACTGACATAAATTTACTCGCTGGTCTAGCTATTTATAATCATAATATGATTTGTTTTCTTAAACTTTCAGGAATATAAGTAGACACAATAATTTAAGGATTTAGTAAACTATATCCACGCCAACGCAGTAAAACAGCAGCTTGGGCTTTACGTAACATAAACAAATCCGCTTCATGTCTGAGGGATATTAAATTTAATCTTTCGTTTTCTGCTAATGTACCGCTAGAATTTTTGTCAAGTAAGGTATTATATTCTTCCATATCTGTTGCTGTTTTATGACTATGGAAAATTTGCCAGAGAGTATGATCATCTAATTTATCTAAAGCGGCAATTTCCGCTTGAAATTCCTCTGGTACATCATCCCATGCAGGTGGACTACCTACTTGTAAAGCACGTAGTATGATTTCTTCTAAAGGACGTTGAGTGGCATGGGCGGTATTGACTAATCTTTGATAAATAATTTCGGGTACATAAAAATCTGTAATTTTGGAAGCTCTGAGAAAGCTTTTAACTTCTACTGCGATTTTTTGATTTTCTTTCTCTGCACCAATCAAATATTCAGCGCCTAAATCAATCTGAATATTTAAGTTACCTATACTTAAATATAGAGGATCATCAGAGATAATCCAACCCTCTTGGGTAAGAGCTTGTTTAACTAAATCATGGAAGATATCTTTTCTGGACATTTCATCATGCGTCCACTTTTACATTCATGCTGATGTCGCAACCTAAGCTATTTACTTATTTAATTTTTGATCAAAAGCTGAAAAATATACGGTGGCTACTATGTTTGATGCCATGAGTTCACCGTATATTTCTTAACTACTAATTATAAACAGTTAAATAGCAAACGTCAATATCTATTTTTTTCAAAATAGCACCAAAAACTAAATAATAACTTTTCTCAGTGATTAAGTATCTTTTTATTCACGAGTATTGAGAAATTTTATGGGATATACACGGTGCGCTGAAAATTTGATGCCATGAGTTCACCGTGTATTTTAAACACTTACAAACTTGTAAGTTTTAGTGCAGTCTCTATGTACATACTAAAGTTTATGTTTAGCAGTTATAAATTAGCTTACTCCCGGATACCCGTTCATGCACTGTATTTTTCCCATCCTTACGGTAAGGTTAACTAATTACATAGAGAATAAGCATCTTCCCAAGAAGAAATAGAATTAGCTTTAATAATCCAAAGTTCAATGATTTTTTTATCTCCAGACGTTACTCCCAGAAATTCAGAAATTGCATCTTTATCTTTTGCCAGCCATTTATCAAAATTATCTTTTTTCCTGGGATTTGGTGTATCTAGTTTATATTATATATTTTCTCTCTCCAAAACCTCACCTTCCCATTTTCCCGCAGTTTTATCAAAAAAATCAGCAGGATATCCTAATTCTTCTGGTGTTGGTAGTTTATCTTCAGAAACATCACTAATAATAATGACTAATTCTTGATTAGCGAAATGTTGAGGAAGTTGTAACAACAATTTACCATCAGCGTCAACTTTTGATTTCAGTGTAAGTTTCATAAAATTACCTTATTAACATCTGTAATTATTATATTTTAGACCTTCACTCTAACAACCACCCAAACAACTCACCAACCGTCAATTGTAAATCACTAGCAAAAGAAGGTACAGGAATCAACATATCTAATTCATCAAAAACCTCAATTTGCTGATTTGCATGATAAATAAAAACGGTTTTTTCACCTGGATCAATTAACCAACCCATTTGAGTACCATATTTTAAACAATGCAAAATATTTTTAGTTACCTTGGTCTGATTTTGATCAGGTGATAAAATTTCAATTGTCCAATCTGGATAGGTGAGAAATGTATTAGCAACTTCTCCATTTTCGTCACGGGGAATTCTATCCCAAACAAAAACCGCAATATCCGGTACTATTGAACGTCCACCAAATGTACAACGTAACTCAGGAAATGCACGAGCGATTTTTTGAGGTTTGACGACAACATTAATTGCAGGTACAAGTTCACCTTGAAGTATACTATGTTTTCCCTGTGGCATCGGTTTCTGAATAATTTGACCTTCAATATACTCACTAGCTGGTTTCGTTTCTGGTAGTTGCAGAAACTCTTCCAATGTGAGAGTTTTTTGTATTGCGTGTACCATTTTGATGACTTTGAGAAATTTAAACCTATTTTACTACTATCTACATCATAGATAAAGGCCAGACTAAAAGCCTGACCTAACTAGGGTTTGCGGAAAAAGTCTTTCCGTTGAGGCAGGAGGCAAGAGGAAATTTCAAAATTTCTTTTTCATCTCTCGAACTCGACAAAAGTGCAAGGTTTTTGAGACATAAGACAAAAACAAAGTCCACGCAGGTGGACTCATGAAAATCTTATTTATTGTTGCATGAATATCAACTACTTAATCCTTGAATAAATGGCGATATTGCAGCCACAAAATCAACAGTTGATTCATAAGGTAACACATTTCTCCCCTTAATTTTCATCCCTCTTCCTTGGGGTAAACAAGAAAGATAACTGGCTAAATTATCTTCTGCTGTATCTGTTTTTCCTTCTTTACTAATAGCTGATGCTTGCTCTCCAAAAACTACTAATGTTGGTTTTTGCATAGCTGCAATATCATGACTATAATCCCGTTGCCAAAACCTCGCTAAAAAGGAAAATACAGCATAGCGTCCACCCATATTTTGAGCATCTGCTATTAAAGTATTTAACCATTCTTCATCAACAGCATCACCTGATGCAAACAATCTTTCTGTGGAAAAAGAAACTAAAAATTTGCGAGTACGTGCATAACGGAAAAACGCATTTCCTATGGGTGAATCAAAAATAGCCCACAGCAATTTTTGCCGCCATTGAGGAGCATTTTTAGTAATAATACTCCATGATGTTGGTCCAGAAAGTACCAGTCCAGAAATTAAATTAGGTTCTAATTTCACTAATTCAATTGCTACTGGAAATAAAGCACCCTGCACTATTAAAATTACAGGTTTTTTAACGATATTTTGTAAAAAATGCTGTAATTGTTTTGCCCAATCAATTGGTGTATAAGCTTTTCTGGGTGTATCACTTTCACCACATCCCAATAAATCGGGTTTGTAAATGATATTGCCATGATTTGTATTATACCACTCACAGCAAAAACGCTGCCAAAAATGCCGTGATAAACCTACACCAATAGGATGAATTAATAATAAAGGCACACCTGAAACTTCAGAATTTATCGGTTGATGTACTTCATAAGCACAACGATAATTTCCCAAATTGTAAAATTGGGTAGGAGATGCGGAAATGGTAGAGGAATTAGCTAACATTGGCGGCATAATTATCAACTTCAATAGTTGCTAAAAAATGATGTGGGGATGAATAAACTCGTATCCTGCATCCTTTAGCTTTTGATTAGACACCCAGGTATTATATTGACGGTTACTCTTGTTTGTTGCATCCCATATCACATTCGGTAAATTATGTTTTGTCAGGACATTATCAATTAATTCTCGACTGGTGAGATGGCTATCATCGACCAAATTATAAATACCTTGTAAGCGGTGTAGACGAGCAAATTCTATAGCCCTAACAATATCATCTAAATGCACCCAATTTGTGATTTCTTCACCGTTACCGGGACGAGTTGTACCAGCAACCCTGCCAAAGATTTTCACCAGTTCTCTACCCTGTCCATAAATTCCCCCTAACCGCAAAATACAAACCCGCAGACTTTCATTTTCTGCTGATAGTAACACATCTTCAGTTTTGCGGAGAATTTGAGCATTAAAATTAGGGGGTGCTGGTGGTGTTTCTTCATCTACCCAAACACCATTTCTATCACCATAAATAGAATAACTACTTGTATATATCAAGTGGTGAATATTGGGAGAATGCTTGAGGATAGAAACTACAGTTTTTGCAGTTTCCAAATAAGTTTCTTCATAGGTAGTTCCACTTTTTGCGCCTACGCTTAACAAGACGACATCTTGATTTTTTAAGACAGAATTGAGAGATTCATAATCATTGCCTTTAGTGACTACTACTTTTTGAGCTACTGTTTGTAGTCCAGGGACTCGCTCAGGAGTTGTTGTAGTTGCAGTGATAATAAAATTTTTATTTTGCTGCCAATATTGAGAAACTGCACAACCAACATAACCACATCCAATTATTGCTATATTCATGACTATCTAAATACGAAAAATTAAATTACTTGTCCAATTCAATTTGTCACAATCGTTAATTAAAAGAGTTTCTAAGTAATAACTGTCGCTAATTTTTCAGTAACTTTTTCCTGAAAATTTAAACAGCAAAACCTAAATACCTTTTGAGACAAAATATCAACCCCCTCAAGTAGCTTCAATCAGAACATTTGAAAATTTCTGTAACATAAGATACTCTTTTTCATAAATTCATGGGATCAGGAATACTACCAAGTTTCCCATATGCAGGTAAGGTTAACTTAGTTCTTCATGTTTTGTCATTAACTCATTGTCATTAACTCAGGGTATTTCAGCGATGAATTGCGCCATCAGGCATAATAGCGCCAGTTAAGTTAGCACCTATTAATTTCACTAGCAAGCGATCGCCTGAACGAATCCTCGCACCTGTTAAGTCAGCACCCCGCAAGTCAGCACCACTGAGATCCGCACCAATCAAATTAGCCGAGCGTAAATTTGCTTCTCTCAAATCTGCTAACAACAAGTTAGCTCTAAATAAATTGGCTTCCGACAAATCCGCACCTCTAAGATTAACTTTGTGCATAAAAGTATCACTGAGATTAGAACCGCTTAAATTGGCATAACTCAAATTTCTGCCAGATAAGTCTTTATTACTTAAATTAGCGCGACTAAAATCTTTTCCGCTCAAGTCAGGATTTGGATTTGGTGGTTGATAATTTGTTTGTGTGGGTTGATAATAACTCGAAGATGGTTGTTTGGGTTGAGTAGGTCTAGAATAATTTGCAGTTTGAGGTTGATCTTTTAGGGAACGTAATTTTTCACGAGCCTCATTCAAAGCTTTTATCTTGTCTTGAGCTTTTTGTTGCAAGCGGTGGTTATCTTTAGGTAGGCGATCAGGATGCCAAACAAACACTAAATCTTTGTAAGCCTGGTTAATCTCTTCTAGTGTTGCTCCAGGCTCTAAATCTAAAACTCTATAATACCGCTCCAGTTCGCTCATCATGATGTACAGGTGAAAACTTAAATAATAATTACATTATGCGAGATGTCGTTCTCTTAGGTACAGGTGACTGGTGATTGGTGATTGGTGATTGGTGACTGGGAAGAGTTATTCTTAATTACGAATTACGAATTACGAATTACGAATTACGAATTACGAATTATGCCATTTGTCCACTGAGTGATCCCACGCCAATATGCCCTAATGGGAATTTGATAAACTTCAATAAAAATCCAAACTATAATTGCTGAATGTGACAAAAATGTGAGTAATGTCCAAACATAAGGTATCCAAGAAAGAGGAACATCTGGTTTTGGTGGTAAATAATAAGCTCCTATGCCAATTAAAATAGTAGGTAAGATCACAAAAGCAATTGCGGCTAACACATAGCCCCAACCTAATTCTACACCTTCTAACTGGGCTTGAGTCCACTTAAAGCCATTCCACCGCCAAACCAGGGGCGGTTGTCTAGAAGGCATTTTAATTTGTTGTGTTTCCAAATTGACAGTAAAAATTTCGTGACAAAAGTCACAAGACATAGCCTCCATTAACGGCATAGAGGAAATTTTACCAACACGACACACAGGACAAGGGTAATCTTCTTGAAAATTTAAAGAGGTAGAAAAAATTTTGGGATTGGTCATAATCAAACTGGTACTTCTCAAAAAATTAATATTGTTCCAGTAGTTCTGTGCAAGCTCAATGACAATTAATATTAATAATAAATCAACTCAAAACCATTAATTGTCATATTTTTAACCATTCATACTGATACAGCGTTCAGAACTTCAAATTGGATTATTAGTAAATAATTATCATGATATGCTGTTGAGATGTTTTTGGCTCAGACATAGATATAGTGCAGCATGGCGAAAATAACTATCCAGTGAAAAAACCAGTGAAAAAAAAGTAGAAAAAGTTAATAAAGCTTACTTTCTTACCTCGTACTGAGTTAAACTGACAAACAAGTTAATACAAAAAATTAATCGGCTGATCCTGGGCTTGGGCATGACTCCAATGGAACACTGGCAATTTCTGATACAGAAGCAGGGCGATCGCAATTGGCAAACCCTGGAATCGCCAAATTTAAGAATTTTCGCAGGTAAGTACAGAGTTTTGGCTCGTTCTCACCTTGCTAATACAAATGTAGAAGTGCGGGTAATTCACTCCTCAATTCAGGAAGTTCCAGCCAAACGCCGCATTTTTAAACGTTTGCGTCGTACCAATGCAGAGGGGCTGATGGCAGTAATTCCCTTTACTGACCTCAAACCGGGAATTTGGGAATTACGTTGCTCTGCCGACTTAATGACGAATATACTGGGAAAATCCTGGCAATATAGCCTCATCCTTAAAGTTTTGCCCCTAGAGTTGAATGAGCAACCATTGTTAGGTAGTGGTGATCAATTTAACGAAGAGTCCCAGGTGACACCCACTCAGGAAGATGAATTTGCAGTTGCTTCACCCAGCAACCTGGACATCAATCCTTTGTCTACAGCAACCGCAGAAGATACAATCATCAATCAGCCGGTTAGCCCAGTATTATTCAAAGGGGAAACAGCCGAACAAATTTTACAAAGCGTCCTCGATTTAGCTTTACCCAGTTCTGAATCTTGGGATGAAGAACAATCAGATGAGGATATTTCACCAGTTGTATCCCCACCCTCACCACTCCATTTATCTCTAGAACGGGATACCTATATTGCTCGTTGGGGAAAAACTTTGACAGTAAATGGGTATGTGGAACTGGCAGAAATTGACAATTTGGCAAATGAAATATTATCTACAACTAATATTAATCATTGTTTTCAACTACAACTAATTAGTCAACTGCGATCGCCTTTAGAATCCAATATCTTAGCTCAATTCACACAGCCTTTAACAGATCAAATCTTACCTTTTACATTTAGTAGTATCATTGAAATTCCCAAAGACTGTGAATCTAAGTTGATTTTGTCCAATATTAGTTTATATGGCACTCTAACCAAAGGTGGCGAAGTCATACTGTTAGCCAGCCATCCTTTCATAATTACAGCAGATGTCACTGAATTACTGACCGTTACCTCAGCAAAATCTAGAGAAAAATCTAGTCCACCAGACTTGTTACCTGATGATAACTTACCACCAACTGAGGATGTCGCAACCAAACCAAAACGACCTCATCGTGTAAGTTTAGAACTATTCAATATCGTCAAAACTCCCAAATTAGCGCAGTTTCATATTTTAAAACCAGCAGCTAACAAACCTCTACCCCCAAGAATAAAACCATTGGTTGTTTTGGATGGAAGTTCACCCACACTGCCAAAATTACCCCGGATTCACAAAAATGCGATCGCTGGCAATTCTGCCAATGCAGACTCCAGCTTATCAGAAGGAACTGTCAACAACCCTAGTCAGATACCACCCATAAATCTGGACAAACTGGTGATCAAACAGGTTAAAACTTCTTTCCCATACTTGAAACGTTTAAAACCTGCAACAGAACCAAACTCAAAAACCAAAAACAATCTGCCCAAATTGATTGAAATTCAATTATCAAAGCCAGAAAATACACCAGAATTACTACCCAGCAAGGAACATGAAGAAACTTCTGTGGTGGAATTGATAGAAAATGAATTGATAGAAAATGAATTGATAGAAAATGAATTGATAGAAAATACAATTCCTCAAGTTCCTATTCTCGATATCGAGGAATTAAATACACCAGAAATCACACCACAAGAAACCACAGTCAACACACCAGTAGAAACCACAGTCAACACAACAGAAATCACTCCAGAAACATCTCCTCTGATTCAAAAATGGATCAAGAGTCAAGGATACTTATTAGATGAAGGAACAGAGTTGGTATATCTAGAGGATAATACTAATGAAGAAGTTGATACTCAGCAGACTAATAATACAGATAATATCAGTGAATCAACGGATGAGCCTCCTGTAATTCTGAATGATGAAAATCCTGATGTTCCACCCGCTTTTACAGATGAATTACTTCTCAATTTAAATTTAGATGCAGAAATAGAAGTAGAAGAAGTTATAGATTTGCCAGAACACATGATTCTAGGCACAAGTGAACCAAACCCCGAACCAGAATCATCTCCCAACATATCTCAATTGTTGTCTCAAGAAATAGTTCTAGATGATACATATATGACCTTGAGCAATGAAGACCGCAATCAACCTTCTGAACCACAGGAACAACTGCTGGATGTATCTCCTCCGGTACTAACATCTTTACCCACACCCCAACTGTTTTTACCCAATGGTGAATTACTTGCTGGCTCATCTATAAAAGTGCGCTTAGAACTGTCCCAAGCATCATCAACAGTTGTATTAAAGTTATGGGTGGAAGATTACCAAACTCGTGGGTTGCTAGACGGACCTCATCTGATCCAAGATTTGCGGACTACCCCTTGGGGAAATTGGGAAGCGATCGCTCAATTAATTGTACCTTTAGGTTGTCTAGAAGTGTTAGTAGGGGCGATCGCTCTCGATACAAGTACCCAACAGGAAAGCCATAAAGTTACAATAGTTAAAACTGTCATACCTCCCAACTTACCGACAATGGAACTCGATGAGGTACTGGGAATGTAAACGGTTTTGTTAAAAATCTTGAGAATTTCCAAAAAGAGGCGGAATTTTGCAGTAAGCTCCTAAGTGAATTGTAGTGTGACTTCCAAGGACTCTTACTATGTCAACTTCATTTTTGCCTTCAATTCTGGCTTATTCTTCATTTTTGCCTTCCATTTTCGTTCCTTTGACTGGTTTGGTTTTCCCAGCAGTCGCTTTCGCGTTTATGTTTTTATATATTGAACGCGAAGATATTGCTTAATTTTTAAGTCATAGGTAATGGGTAATCGGTAATTAACTGCTGTGTTTTTTACCAATTACCCGTACCTATAGCCAGCCGATTTAATTTCATGACTAAGTGATAAAAGTGATAAATATGTATAAACAACTGAAAGAAATCAGTATTTTATCTGTTACAGTTACAATCATAAGTTTATCAATATCACAGGTAAGTATTGCTGCGCCGAAAGGGTTTAAGACCCCCAGTGGTAATATTTTCTGTGAGTTAATGGAAGGTGAAGATATTAATACCAACAGTTTGCGCTGTGAAATCGCTAGTGACCTGAAACCCCAACCACCTCAACCTTACCGTGGATATTGTGAATTTGACTGGGGACGTGGTTTGATGTTACCTGCAACCAGTAAACCGGAAATTCTTTGTATTAGTGATACCATTGCTGACCCTAATAAATCTGTTCTTGGTTATGGTCAAACTTGGAATCATGGCGGGTTTAAGTGTGTTTCCCAAAGAAACGGACTAACTTGTACTAATAGTAATGGTATTGGGTTCTTCCTGAGTCGGGAAAAATGGCGGGTATTGGGACAATAAATGAGGGGCTAGTAACTGAATCAAAATATCTACCTAAATCTACTCATATCTGATTAAATAGGAAGCTATCATGAGGATATGAGTAAGTTTAAACAATCATCTCTAACAGCAACAAAAATTTCTCGGTTAATACATAGCTGACTTGGGGTATTATTAATTAATGTATACATTAACTTACTATCACTTTACTTATGGTATCATAAGTTTTGACGCTCAGACTTGATAGGTAAGAAAGTAGTGAAATACCCCGAAATACAGAAGACGTAAAATCATTGCTACTAGGATTTAAAACCGAGTTAAAGTTAAACCACATTCAACGGATAAACATAGTAAAACACTGTGGAGTAGTCCGTCATGCCTGGAATTGGGGATTATCTCTAACTAAACAAATCTTAGACCATAACCAAAATAATCCTCAAGAGAAAATCAAATTTCCTACAGCAATAGACCTACATAAATGGTTAGTAGCCTTAGTCAAACCGACGAATCAATGGTATTATGAATGTTCCAAATCAGCACCACAAGAAGCATTAAGGAATTTAAGAAAATCCTGGGATAGATGTTTTCAAAGAAAATCAAAAGATAGCGAATATCAGAAAAGATACATTACATAAGTTAACTACACTATTAGCCAAAAACCACGGTGTGATAGTGATAGAGGATTTGAATGTTTCTGGAATGTTAGCTAATCATAAACTAGCAAAGGCAATTTCCGATATGGGTTTTTATGAATTGAGGAGACAATTAGAGTATAAATGTCAACTGTACGGGACAAAATTAGTGATAGTTGATAGGTGGTTTCCTAGTTCTAAAACCTGCTCCCATTGTGGAGTAAAAAAAGAAACTCTCTCATTGAGTGAAAGAGTGTTTAAGTGTAATAGCTGCGGATTTGAGTGTGACAGGGATTTGAATGCAGCTATGAATCTCTCAAAAGCTGTCAGCTAGACAGTGTTAGCCTGTGGACTGAGTAGTGCCGACACTTTCAGGGTGAAGCAGGAAGTAAACGACACTCAAGAGTCAGCCTATTAGTAGATAAGTAGATTTGAGTAGGTTTTATATAGCGGTTAGTTATTCCCTAACCCCTGCTTAACTACCTTCGATACTCATCCCCACAGTCACCAATTAACTGATATAAATCCCGTGACTGCTGCGAAACCGCATTTATCTTTTCCACATCTTCTGCATCCAAACTCAACTCAAATACCCGCGCATTATCTACAATATGTTCTGCAATTCCTAACCTAGAACCGACAATTACACCTCCTACTGCTGGCTGATTTAAAATGTAATTCACAGCCACATTAGCAATACTCACTTGATGTTTATCGGCAATTTGTTTCAGGGTGGAAAGCAATTCTTGAAATAATCTCCAACCACCCCAAGCATCAATCATATTTTTGTATTTCTTCAAGCTGGTTGTATTCAAATCAAAACCCCGTGGTTCTGGTTGATTTAAATATTTTTCTGATAACAAACCACCGCACACACTACCATAAGTAAACAATTTAATATCATGTTCTTCACACAATTTAGCCATGTTTACCTGTGGTCTTCTGTCAACCAAAGAATACTGCACCTGGTTAGAAACAATCTTAATTCCTGCGTCGGTGATAATTTGCAAATGTTCCGTATCAAAATTAGTCAAAGCTAAATGTTTAATTTTGCCCTCGGTTTGCAATTCTGCCATATATTTGAGAGCATCTAAATAATTAGGGTCACGATATTCCCACCAATGGAACTGCATTAAATCCAATGATTTAACATCCATTCTACGCAGAGAAATATTAATATTTTCCTCTACTATTTGTTTCGTCATCTTTCCCGGACGGGGGACCCATTTTGTAAAAGCTTGAATATTATTAACCGCTTCTTCTCCACGAGTTGCGATTAACTGACGACGAAATTCACCAATAAAATCTTCTGCAGGTCCATAATGATCTGCTAAGTCCCAAGTCGTAAAACCAGCATCCACATATTGAAACATGGACTCAATAGCAGCTTTCTGGTTTATCCTTCCATGTCCTCCAGAAACTTGCCACATTCCATTTAAAAGTCGGCAAATCTTTAAATCAGAGGTAAATTGTAAATAACTTGTTTGCGGTAACATGATATTTTTGATGTTATTGTTTGTGTTATTGTTGATCTGATTATTTCCAGTTGTTTTCTGCTTGTTCCAAAACATAAGCTGCGACATTTTTAATTTCTTCCGTTGTCAACCTTTCTTTATAAGCTGACATATTACTTTTACCATTAGTAACTATGTTTGTAATCGCCTCTAAAGAATCCATACCATATTTTTTCAGAGCATTCTTTTTTAAATTCTTACCTCTTCTAATAATGTTACCACCATTGATATGACATCCAACACAATGCACGCTAAAAACTTCTGCCCCATTTTGGGTATTTAAAGCGTTAGCGGGTAAAGTAAAATTGATTATCCACAAACAGAAAGTGAATAATAACAAAGGTATGAGTTTTTTCATGGTTATAATGATTCAAAATCAGATGTAAACCCTGGAAAATTAGCGCATTTTTCTTGAAACTCCTCAGCATCACTGACATCTTCAATTTTATAAGCCATGATGCGAGTACCATCGGGCAGTTTTTTAGAAGATATCACTTCACCTCGATAATTTTGCGCCATTGTTTTAAACTCAGCACCATGAATTTTCCAAGCATCTCCCGAACAAGTGATATTTACACGCCACATAGTTAATTTCCAGAATTTCAACCCTGATTATTTATCATCTCATAATTGGTGACTTTGCACAAATCTAACTTTTGATTCGCTGTTTTCTATCTCCAGGATGTGTGTAGACAAAAAAATCATGAGTCATAATGACTATGTAGCATTATGATTATTATCAGGATTAACAATGACTAACAACATTAAAGAAAAAATCCAAGCAGATTTACAAGAAGCCAAAGCTACTGGACAATTAAGAACAGAAAACATTAGAGAAATTGTCAGAACCGCAGTTTCTCAAGTTTCTGCTGAAGTCAAAGAAGGTTCTAGTGACTTACGCACTTTAGTTAAAGATGCTGTTTCTACAGTAATTGAAAATCTCCAAGATAAAGGTAGCGAAATTAAAGAAGAAGTCACAGCTTCTATTGAAGGTGCTTTAGAAGGGGTGAATAGCAAAAGACATGAAGCGATTGTGAAAACCCAAACAGAACTCAAACAAATTCAGGCGAAATTAGATAACGAAGAAGAACAACTGCAACAAGAAGTTGAAGGAATGTTAGCAGAAATTCAGAATACAAGTCAAGAAAAATCAGATAGTATTAAAAATGCGATCGCCTCAGCAGTTAATACTATCCAAAATAGTGAGGAAGTCGCATTATTAAATAAACGCTACGCTCAATTACAGGCACAATTAGCCATTATTCGCGCTAATTTAGCCGCACGTTATGGCGGACGTTCTGTAGAAGTTAAAGAATATTTAGACGATGCCAAAACCTGGTATAATCAAACCCGTCCCCAAGCGGAAAATGTGACTACACAAGTAAAAGAAAAACATTCACAACTGGAAAATAAACTCAGTGAAGCAGGTGCAGCAATAGCGAAAAAAGAACGTCAATTAAAACAAAATTTGAGAGAGTTATTATTAGCAGCGGCTGATTTATTCAAAGATAAAGACTCTCATCAACAAAAAGCTAATGTCAAATAAAGTTGGTTCGTAGTAAGCGATTTATCGCTTTCTCAAGGGCTAAAGCAAAGACTCTCATCAACCAGAAGCTAATGTCAAATAAAGTTGGTTCGTAGTAAGCGATTTATCGCTTTCTCAAGGGCTAAAGCAAAGACTCTCATCAACCAGAAGCTAATGTCAAATAAAGTTGGTTCGTAGTAAGCGATTTATCGCTTTCTCAAGGGCTAAAGCCCTTACTACGAACTTTTATTTTCAACTGGTAAAACTTGAATTAATTGATAATTTTTAATACTATCAATGACGCGATAATTTTTATTATTTAACTTATCATATTTTGGTGTATAAATCCAAGCATAATTCAAAGCTGGTAATTGAGAAATTGACTCTACTTTTTGACCATGAATAGGAGTATAAAAATTAATCAAAACCGAATATTTATCATCGGATTTGACAAAAGCTACCGGATGATTTTGGAGAATTGACGCAATAGATTCTTGCTGAAAAAACATTCTAAATTCAGGGTTAAAATCTCCTAATAAACCTAAACTCCCAGCCGTAGCTAAAGATAACCAACTGGCAATTAACCAACCACCAACCCAGTAACGAGAAGTGAGAAATTTTTGCTGAAAATGATAACATCCAATCCAAATTAAAAGCACAATTAAACAACCTAAACCAGAAATTACCGCCAAAATTGCATACTTTTGAATATCAACAAAACCTGCAAATAAAACCACTACACCAGCTAAAATAAAGATAATTCCTAAAATACCAAATACATAACTAATATTTCGGTTAAGAGATGCTTTAACTTTAATAAAGTTACTAACTGTACTCGATTTTCTTTGTTGGTAATTTTTTCCCAACCAGTCTAAACCCACAGCGGCAAACATAGCAATAAAAGGATAAAGACAAAGACTATAATGAGAAAATCGAGTCAAAAATAAACTGATTTCTAAAAATAAAACAACAGGAAAACCCACTAATAATAATTGATAGCGAGGGATAGGTTTACGAATTACTAAAGCTAAACCTAAAAGGCTAAAAAAGAACCAAGGAAAAGATTTTAAAGGAATATTCCAAAAATAGAAAAATATATTATTTCCATGTTGTTCACGACTACCCAGTCGCACGACAAAATCCCACAACTGGCCAAAACTATCACCACCATAACGCTGCCAGCTAAACCATAACCAAACTAAAGTAGGAATAAATCCGACTAAAAACCCTACATATAACATCGGGTTGCTAAGATGATTATGACGGCGATTTTCTCCAATTAAATAAGGTAATAAAGCCACCATCGGCAAAAAAATCATAAAGCTTCTGAGCAAGAATCCTAAACCAAAACAGAAACCAAAAATAAAACCATCAATCAATCTATATTTTGGATAAAATTCAGAATTTAATAAACACAAAATACCTAAACACACTAATAGAATTGTAGGTACATCAGGTGCAGCTAAACGACAATATTGTAGCCAGAGAAATTCTACACTCAAGATAGCCGTCGATAGGTAAGCTAACTTTTTACCCAGCAATATTTTAGCTATTTCATATATCACAAATGTACAGACAATTCCCGCAATCATAGCAGGTATTCTGGCAGTGGTATCACTGACACCAAATAACTGATAAAAAACAGCAATTAACCAATAAAAACCAGGGGTTTTATGATGGGCATTTTCCCAAGGTGCTATCCAGTCACCAGAATCAAACATCAAACGCGCTCTTGTTGCATAAAGAGCTTCGTCATGTGCCATCAGGCTAGTTTCACCAGAAGTAAATAGCAATAAAGGTAGTAACCAAATTAACAAAAGAGCATAGTGTGATTTTGTCAATAAACGAATTTGCAGCCAGACATCTGTCAATAAAGGTGATTTATAGAACATTTAATTAATGATAATCATCAGTTGATCAGTAGATTGTGTAACAGTTTTGTTTTAAAATTAGTTCGGTTAGTATACACAATTCAAAATCAAAATACTCACCAAATTGACACAAATCAGGCAATTTTTTCTCACACAAACTCTCAAACAAATTTTATGCTGTTGCGACCAGAACAACGTCTCAAGTTAGATGACACCGATGATAAATTGTTTTATGACTACCCACGCTTTGTCACCCATGTTGATGAAGGCTTTATTCAACAATTAACAGATTTATATCGTCAGCGACTCCAACCGAACACGCGCATTTTTGATATGATGAGCAGTTGGGTGTCTCATCTACCAGAAGAAATAGAATTTGCTCATGTGGAGGGACATGGACTCAACGCCGAGGAACTATCACGCAATCCTCGACTGAACCATTATTTCGTGCAAAATCTCAACTCACAACCTCAGCTACCTTTGCCAGATCAAGATTTTGATGTTGTTGTCAATTGTGTTTCTGTCCAGTACATTCAATATCCAGAGGCTGTATTTTCCGAGATTCATCGCATTCTCAAACCTGGTGGTGTGGCTATTATCAGCTTTTCTAACCGGATGTTTTATCAAAAGGCGATTCAAATCTGGCGGGATGCCTCAGAAGCGTCTAGAGTTGAGCTAGTTAAGCGTTATTTTGCTTCAGTACCAGGGTTTTCTACTCCTGAAGTAGTTGTCAATAAATCAACAGCGCCGAATTTTTTACAATGGTTAGGTTTACCAGGAGGAGATCCCTTCTATGCGGTGATAGCTTATCGCGTGGAATCATAAATCTATCAAAAGATTCGTCATCTTCAATACCAATCATGATCAAATAGTAAATTTTTGACCGGAAAGACTAGACTAAGCAGATAATTACCTCAACCCTCAAGCATGGAAGGAGCAAAAACGTGATTTTATCTCGTGGGCGCAGGATTTTAGCCAGTTTATTACTATGTGTTTTATTGCTGACTACCGCTTGTGCGGAAAAAGCACCCAATCGTTTTGATCAGGTACAACAGGAAAGCACAAAACAAAAAAGCGGTCAGGCAGTTGTTAAAAATGCCACTCAGGGTAGTAAATTAAATGCTTTCTTTCCTGAAAGTGATGATGATTACGACCGAGTTTATACCCAAGAGAAAAAAGGCTTTTCAGAAGCGAATTTGAAAAAAGACGGTAAAGTTGTAGCGCAGTTAGCTATTTCTGATACTACCAGCACGCCCACAGTAGCATCAAAATATGCCAACAGTACCAAGAAAATTGAAGGTTATCCTGCTGTAGAAACAGGTAAAACTCAAACTTCGGTTTTGGTTGGTAAATATCAAGTCAAGGTAATTTCTAAAGATCCATTATTTAACGCTAGTGACAGGGAAGATTGGATTGAAAAATTCGATCTTGATGGTTTAGCTAAGTTGAAATAACCTCTAAGTTTTCCATATAGCAGTTACTACTGTCATGGAGATAATTTGTAATGGAGATAATTTCACCCTAGCTGATTACTAATTACTGACTGCTGACAGCTATAAAAAAAATATCAATCAGGAGATTTTTGTGAGTAAACCAATTTTTGAGTTAGTTGATGAATTACCAACCAGCGGTTTAACTGTTTCTATGTTGAACGCTTTGGATTTTATTGCTCCCGGTGAATGGCAAAATACTGTGGGTTTTGTCAATACTATTAAAACTGTGACTGGTGAAGATGATGAGGATCTAATTCAACAAATTGGTGAACGGGCAATTTATCTTTTTAATGATAAATCCCAAGGTTATCAAACTGCTTTATGGCTATATCAAACTGTTGATGGTACTGATAAAGCTTTAGGTGCAGCAGCTTTGGCTAATAAAGTTGGTGCAACCATACCCCTATTTGGTTTTTTAAACTCCTTAACTCCCAAAGCAGATAAAGCTCAAACTATTGATTTGACATTAAAAGTAGTCGCTGAATTAGTCGCTTTTTGTCAAATTAACGGTATTCCTGGTGATAGTATTGGCGATTTTGTTGGTGCTTTAGGTGAATATAGTGGTGAGTCAATGATCCGCATGGCAGCCTTGGTTGCTGTTGATGGTATCCTGCCTTTGGGTCCTGATTTCATTGAGAAATCATTAAGTTTTCTCAGTAACATGAATCCCCACGAGTTGGATCAAAACTCCACTTTCAAAGCAATGAGCAATTTTATCCCTGGTAGTAGCCCTGGTGGTAAACTAAACTTTATTGGTGAAAGTCTTGATTCTGTTAAAGGTTGGATGAATGGCTTAGTTTCTGCTAATGCTTTAACAGCACAGAAAGTTCTTGGTAACTTGAGCGGGTTTCTTGAATTTGCTGATGATAAATTAGACTATGTGGCGGCGTTTCTAGATGTGTCCACTAATTACTATGAACATACAGGAACTCAAACTTTAGCTCGACGTTTGATTGAACGCGCATTTGCAGAAATTTAACTAATTTTTGAGCCTAAATACAACTTGTAGTAGTGCCGAAAATCAATAAATGCAGCACTACTACAAACAGGTTTTCTATTAGTTTCTACTAATTACTTGTGGCTTCTAGAATCTATCGCCAGAAAAAACAGAAGTTAAGGGGAATAATGAAGGGATGCTAACTGGTTTTTACAGTTGCAGAGATCATTAATGTCACCTGTCACCTGTCACCTGTCACCTACTCTATTACTTGAAGCGAGAACGTTGTTGACGACGTTGCTTGTGTCTAGCTATGGCTTTACGCTTCTCTTTTTCTAAAGGTGTTTCAAAATGGCGATTCTTCCGCATATCTTGGAAAATTCCGGCTTTTGAAACTTCACGTTTAAATCTCCGCAAAGCTGATTCAATACCTTCATTTTCCCCTAAAACTACTTGTGTCATTCCTATTTCTCCTTTTTTGGTTTAACACATACAAACTAGAGTATAAAAATATCTCAGCAGAGTCAAACCCTGGGCTTTATCTGCTGGAGACTCTAGATTTCAAAGATTTAAAATTTCTTCAGAACAGGATTAATAACGGCGATCGCCTCCACGACCTCCACCAGAACGGCCACCGCCGCCACCCCAGCTTCCACGAGAAGAACCTCTTTCCTCACGGGGTCTAGCCTTGTTCACTTTTAAACCTCTCCCCATCCACTCAGCACCATCAAGTGCTTCAATAGCTGCTGTTTCTTCAGCTTCAGACGACATTTCCACAAAGGCAAAACCTCGTGGACGGCCTGTTTCCCTATCAGTCGGTAGCTGCACCGAGCTAACTGTCCCGTATTCAGCAAAAGCCAGTTTCAAATCTTCTGCTGTCACCTGATAGGACAAATTTCCAACATAAATCGACATAGATGGTCTCCCAAACCAGAGAGTGTAGAGAGTTAGATTCGGAGAGACGCATTTAAAACAAATTAAAACGACTTACTCAACCGAAAATAATCCTTATATCCGCGAGTATAGCACAGCCTTTGAATATGAACTCACATTGAGTAACATTTCTTCAGCCACCTATGGACTAGCTCCAACTGAATAGCAGACTAGCTACTGATGGAAGGCTGAAAGCTAAAAAATCATTAAGGATTTTAGGAATTGTCACTCTCATTTAGCGTAGTTTCTAATCATAGCATAACTCAAGTCTACATGGAAAAGAATTTATCTTTTGTGTCGGGACTTCATTTGGCCGCAAACTCAGTCAATATCTGCTCTGCTTTCTGACACAATATTTCATGATCTTGAGAACTACTAGCCAACAAACCGCCCCATTGGTTGATGTCACCAGTGTTATACTCTAATGGTCTGCCGTCAAAGTGAGTAAATTTACCACTAGCTTCTGTTAAAATTAATTCCGGTGCAGCCATATCCCAATCTTTAGGAGCAGATTTACCAGACAGGGAAATATAAACATCTGCCTGTTGTTCCACGATAGCAGCCACTTTACAACCTACACTACCAATGGCTTTTTGTTTTTGACAAGGTAAATTTTTGAGTAAATATTCTAACCTTTCATTGCGATGGGAACGACTAACAACCAAGATTAAATCTTCAAGTGCTTTAGCAGCAGCCACTTTCAAAGGACGAGAACCATTAACAGTTTCCACAAAAGTACCACCACCTTTAGTAGCATAATATATCTTTTCCGCTTCCGGTATTGCTACCACTGCTAAAATTGGCCTTGTGTTTTGCACTAAAGCAATATGTATTGCATATTCCCCAGTTTTATTAATAAAATCTCTTGTACCATCCAAAGGATCAATAATCCAAACTAACTCCCCAGGATATTTACCTTGTTGAGATTTATAAGTTTCTTCGCTGATATAACCAAAATTTTCATCAACAAATGCTGCCTGTAGGTGAGATAGGATATACTCACTCACAGCCTTATCAGCAATGGTTATGGGTTCATTTTGCTTATATTCTATTTCTAAGTTAGAGTTGTTAGCAGTTCCTTGATAATAGGAGCGCAGTAACTTAGCTGCACCCCAACCCACTTGACGGGTAATTTTAAGTATTTCTTGTAAGTTTGTCATTTGTTAGTTGAAACATGAAAAGCTTGAGGTGATAAATTCACCAAACATAACATAACATGAGTTCGTATAAATTTGTAAAACCTCTCTCCAAACCTTTCCCCGCCACGGAAAGAAGCTTTTCAATAATGGACAATTGACAATGAACAATTGACAATGAACAATTGACAATGAACAATTGACAATGAACAATTGAGAGGATGTTTTAAAAGTCGCTGATGGTGTATCAAATATTTATAGATCCCCCTAAATCCCCCTTGAAAAGGGGGACTTTGACTCTAGTTCCCCCCTTTTTAAGGGGGTTAGGGGGGATCAGGGGAGTGCCTAAAATCACGATCCAAAACTTTTCAAACACCCTCTGACATCTCCGAAAATGAATGTAGGGGCAATTCATGAATTGATCAGCCTGATTACTATTACTAAATAAATCAAAAATAGTCGGTTTTAAACGACTTCAGCTATCAGACAGGGAATTTATTCCCTGGCTTTAATGATTAGCTTTTATTACATGGCAAGCCTTTTTCCTCTGGGTTTTCACTAGGTAAGTCATACATTGTGGGTAAATTTTCCCACGGGGGAAGGGGTGGATTTGATTGTAAAATCTGGGGAGGGGAGAAATTTATAAATAGATTCAAGAAATTTTCCTGCCTTAATTCCCAGTTTAGTGACTATTATGATATATTGGTCTAAAAATACGCTAAACTCTGAAATATTCCCGGATTCAGGAGTTATACTCGTGCTTGATGACATTTTTCGCAAGAGACTACAAGATTTACAAGATCACCTTGAGCAAGACCGAGAATTACTCAAAGAATTTGAGAACGCATTGAGGGACGACGACGACATCCTCAGAGTTAGGAGGTATAAAAAACAAGTCAGAATCATCAAGAAATCTATTGCTAATTATACAGAACAATATCAAGAAATAGAACAAAAGTTGGCGGCAACTTCTGAACCTCAAATGCAGGTGGTAAAAAATCAATTGCAATTAATAGAAAGCCAAATAGATCAAATAGACGCAAAGTTAAATATTGTCCTTGTTAATCAGGATTCACTACTAAATCGTTATGATGCTGCTGAACAATCCATATTGAAAGTTATTATTGAGCAACTAAATCACACTCAATTAGTTCTGATAGAAAAGATGCTAGATGCCATAGAAACTAATCAAATATCTGAATCAGAAATGCTGCAAATGTTGGCAGTGTTAGAGGAACGTATACCTTCTTTACCACCAAGCAGTCAGCCAGCAGTTGCAGAAATTATTAAATCTCCTCAACTGGATGCAAAACATAAATTAGTAGTTTCTATGCCTATTGTTCCCTTTTTGATAAATTATGAAGGTGAATTAGAATTAGGCACTGGTTTTAATCTTCAGTCTACTTGGGATTACATTAAGAATAAATTACGGAGAGAATAGATTGTGAATTTGCGTCAACATTTGGAAGAGCAATTAGAAACAGATTTTGATTTACTCAAGCAGTATGAAGATAAATTACGCTTTGAATATGATCCGGGTCAACGTGGTAATTGGAATAGTCAAATCGCACAAATAAAACAACAAATTAGTAAGCGTCAGCAGGAATTACAAAACTTACTTCAATCTTCTTCAACTCCAGTTGCAAATCAATCTTTTATCGAAGATTTGGGTTTTGATGTCAAATTAGAAATGGTTTATATTTCTGGCGGGACATTTTTAATGGGCGCACCAGAAAGTGAAGAAGGTAGTAGTGATGATGAACGTCCCCAACACTATGTAACTGTGAAACCTTTTTACATGGGGAAATACACCATTACCCAGGAACAATGGGAAAAAGTAGTTTATTCCTGTCCCACTGTTAAGAACTGGCTAGACCCCCATCCGTCTTATTTTAAAGGTGATAAATTACCTGTAGAACAAGTATCTTGGCACGATGCCGTCGAATTTTGTGCTAGACTAAGTAAGAAGACAGGACGACAATATCGTTTACCCAGCGAAGCGGAATGGGAATATGCTTGTCGTGCTGGTTCGGCAAAACCTTTTGCTTTTGGTGACACAATCACCACAGATGTGGTAAACTATGATGGTAACTACACCTATGGTAATGCCTCCAAAGGAAAATATCGAGAACAAACAACAGCAGTAGGAAATTTTAAGCCCAACGCCTTTGGTTTATATGATATGCACGGCAATGTCTGGGAATGGTGCGCCGACACATGGCATCATAGCTATAATGGTGCGCCCAGTGATGGCAGTGCTTGGAAAAATGATAATGATAATCAATATCCTCTGCTGCGCGGTGGTTCGTGGAGCAACAACCCTCCTAACTGTCGTTCTGCCAATCGCAGCAGGGTTACCCCCGACAACCGTAACCGCAATGTGGGTTTTCGGGTGGTGTGCGGTGGTGCTGGCAGGACTTAGTAGCCCTTTACACTCTTGCCCTTTTGCCCTCTACCCTTCTTCTCTTTACTCTCTTCAAGCGGAACGAAGTGGAGCGATCAAATTTTTTTTAGATTTTTGGGTCTTTAGATTTTTGGGTCTTTAGATTTTTGGGTTTTTAGATTTTTGGGTCTTTAGATTTTTAAGCAGCCTGAGTTACTTAATGTAACAAAAACTTTTACAGCCTTGGTTTGATTTATAATAACATATAAATCTGAATCTGTAAATCAGATTCCTAAAGCTATTTATTTCTCTTGCTCAAACAAGAGGATAGAGAAGGGGCAGGCAATTCCGACTGCTGCGCGGTGGTTCGTGGAACAACAACCCTCAAAACTGTCGTTCTGCCAATCGCAACAGGAATACCCCCGACAACCGTAACAACAATGTGGGTTTTCGGGTGGTGTGCGGTGGTGCTGGCAGCACTCTCTTGTACCAGAACTGGCGGATGGGAATTCGTCGGGCGTGTCAAAAGAGAGTCCAGACCTGTCCCTGTGATGTTGGTGACAGCATCCAAACATAAAACTGGTTTGGGTAGCTTGGTAGGTGTCAAAACCGAAGACTTACCCAGCCTTAAAAAGCAAGGAGTCAGGAGTCAGGAGTCAGAATAGAAGAGAAAATCAACCATTAGCTTTTAAATTTCCTTTCCAAAAAAGCAATTATTTCTCGCCATGCAGATGTCGCTGCTTCCGCATCATAACGATAACCGTCATCTCTCATAAAAGTATGTTCCGCTTCATAACAGAAATATTGATGAGGTATTTTCGCAGTTTCTAAACCATTAATAATAGTATGTCTATCTTGTTCAGGAATGTGGGGATCTTGAGTACCAAAAATTAACAACATTTCGCCTTTAATTTCTGCAAACCTGTGAATAGTATCCGCCACACCTTTACCTAATTTACCGATAGGAATACCTGTAGGATAACAAGAAACACAAGCTTTGATTTCACTTTCAAAAGCTGCCCTAAATGCTAAATGTCCACCAATACAAAAACCCAAAGTTCCAATTTTTTCACTAATAACTGATTTCTCATTTTTCAGCCAATTAATGACAGCGCGGGTATCATTGTCATATTCAGAAATTAATGTTTTGCGTGCGTTATCATTACCGCGCATTCTCCCTAGATCATCAGGTTCAATAACAGCACCTATGGGTTCAATACGGTGAAAAATTTCCGGTGCGGCGACAACATAACCAAAACCAGCTAAATAATTAACTAAGCGAATTATAGCATCACCTAATTGATAAATATCACTGTAAAAAACAATTCCCGGATATTTACCTTCTGCTTTAGGAGATGCGACATAAACCCGCATTAAACTATCATCTACTCTTAATTCGATATTGCGTTTTACAATTTGCATTTTTTGATTTTTTGGTAATGTGTTAATTTGTAATTCTTCAGGTTTTATAATAATCAGTAAATTTTTCAGATACCCTAATTCTTCAAAAAGTCCAGGATCTAAAACCGATTTGGAGAGGTCTATTCTAAAAATGCTACAAAACTCTTAACTCCTCCCCCCGCAAAAACTCATCACAGGTAAGATGACACCAACTCAGCAAACCATTACACTAAACAATGGTGTAAATACTACCGGAGTTGAAAATGACATTAGCCAGCACTCCCAAACTAAAGCCTTTAACAGACACAGAATTACAAAAAATTAACGCTTATTGGCGTGCAGCAAACTATCTCTCAGTGGGACAAATATACCTCCTCGACAACCCCCTACTGAAAGAACCCCTCAAACAAGACCACGTAAAACCCCGTTTATTAGGACATTGGGGAACTACACCCGGACTGAACTTTATTTACGTCCACCTCAACCGCATCATTAAAAAATACGACCTCAACACCATCTACATCGCAGGACCCGGACATGGTGGACCCGGACTTGTAGCCAACACCTACTTAGAAGGAACATACAGCGAATATTACCCGAACATTTCCCAAGATGCAGAGGGAATGCAAAAACTATTTAAGCAATTTTCCTTTCCGGGTGGTATTCCTAGTCACGTAGCTCCAGAAACACCAGGTTCTATCCATGAAGGGGGAGAATTGGGGTATGCTTTAGTACACGCCTTTGGTGCTGCTTTTGATAACCCAGACCTGTTAGTAGCTGCGGTTGTGGGTGACGGGGAAGCGGAAACCGGCGCACTAGCAACCAGTTGGCATTCTAACAAGTTCCTCAACCCGGTTACTGATGGGGCGGTTTTACCGATCCTACATTTGAATGGTTATAAAATTGCTAACCCCACCGTATTAGCACGGTTGCCCAAGGACGAATTAGAAAGCCTGTTTATCGGTTATGGGTATAAACCTTACTTTGTGGAAGGTGCTGATCCGGCGGATGTCCATCAACAAATGGCAGCAACTTTAGATACCATAGTTACCGAAATTCAAGGTATCCAAAGAGAAGCGCGGGTACATGGGTTTACAAAACGCCCACAATGGCCAATGATTATTTTAAAAACGCCTAAAGGTTGGACAGGACCAAAGGAAGTAGACGGGAAGAAAACAGAAGACTATTGGCGATCGCACCAAGTCCCCTTTAGTGATATAGCTGGTAAACCGGAACATCTGAAACTGTTAGAAGACTGGATGAAGAGTTACAAACCAGAAGAACTCTTTGACGCAAACGGAAAACTCATTCCCGAACTTGCAGAACTCGCACCCACAGGCCAGCGACGCATGGGAGACAACCCCCACGCAAACGGCGGTATCTTACTCCGGGATCTAAAAATGCCAGACTTTTGCAACTATGCAGTAGCAGTCCCCAAACCCGGTACTGTTAACGCTGAAGCAACAAAAGTTACTGGCAAATTTTTACGGGATGTGATGAAAGAAAACCTAGAAAGCAAGAACTTCCGAGTTTTTGGACCCGATGAAACCGCATCCAACCGTATTGATCCAGTATTAGAAGTCACTGACAGAACTTGGATGGCGGAAACCCTCCCCGAAGATGATCATTTATCACCCACCGGTCGGGTAATGGAAATGCTCAGTGAAACCAACTGTCAAGGATGGTTAGAGGGATATTTGCTAACAGGAAGACATGGTTTCTTCTCCTGTTATGAAGCATTTATTCATATCATTGACTCCATGTTTAACCAACACGCTAAATGGTTAAAAACAACTCGTCATATTTCTTGGAGAAGACCAATAGCGTCTTTAAATTATCTTCTCACTTCCCACGTTTGGCGACAAGATCATAACGGTTTTTCTCACCAAGATCCTGGTTTTTTAGATCATGTAGTTAACAAAAAAGCCGACGTTATTCGTGTTTATCTTCCACCCGATGCTAACACTTTATTATCAGTAACCGACCATTGTTTAAGAAGTCGCAACTATGTAAATGTAATTGTGGCTGGAAAACAACCAGCACTACAATATTTAGACATGGATGCAGCCATAAAACACTGTACCAAAGGTTTAGGAATTTGGGAATGGGCAAGTAATGATCAAGACGGTGAACCCGATGTAGTCATGGCCTGTGCGGGGGATATTCCCACCTTAGAAACCCTAGCTGCTGTGGATATTTTAAGACAAAATTTCCCAGAATTAAAAGTGCGGGTAGTGAACGTTGTAGACTTGATGACATTACAACCAAAAAGTGAACATCCTCACGGTTTAAGCAGCAAAGATTTTGATAGTATCTTTACCACAGATAAACCAATTATCTTTGCATTTCATGGTTATCCTTGGTTAATTCATCGTCTCACATATCGCCATACAAACCACAAAAATCTTCACGTTCGTGGATACAAAGAAGAAGGTACAACTACCACACCTTTTGATATGGTGGTAATGAATGATTTAGATCGTTTCCATTTAGTAATGGATGTAATTGATCGTGTACCAAAATTGGGTTATAAAGCCGCTTATGTGAAACAAAAATTACAAGATAAATTGATTGAACATAAGCAATACATCGAGAAACACGGTGAAGATATGCCAGAAATTAGAGACTGGAAATGGCCTTATTAAACTATAACAACTAAATAACTCCAGATCCCCGACTTCTTCAAGACATCGGGGATTTTATTTTGATCAAAGTTATGAATTATTTGTTATAATACTATTAAATAACCTTTGAGGTTAATTAATATGACACAGGAATTAATAGACTTGAGAAATAGTATTTTAGCAGGACGTTATCAAGATGCGTTAGCAATTGTAGATGAGTTAGAGGGGATGAGTAAACAGGCAATTTTAAGGAATATTCAATCATTTTTAAGGGTGTTATTAATACATTTGATTAAAAATCAAATCGAACAAAGATTAACAAATTCTTGGGTAGCTTCTATTCGTAATTCCTTGGTAGAAATCAAAAAAATCAATCTTAAAGAAAACAAAAAATCCTATTACATCAATAAAGATGAATGGGATACATGGTTACAGGAAGAAATAGAAGCAGCTATTTCTGATGCAAGTATAGAAGTTGCAAATGGTATGTATACCCCATTTCAACTAGCGGAAATTGTTGATAAACAACAAATTATAAATGAAGCTCATAATTTATTACAATTAACATATAATTATCCCAGTAGTGAATTAACGGGAATTATTAATAATGCTGTGATACAGTTCCCCGGTGGTGAAAATTGGAAATTAGGTAACAGCTAAGAGGTGATAAAAAATGACACAGGAATTAATAGACTTGAGAAATAGTATTTTAGCGGGAAGATATGAAGATGCTTTGGCAATTGTAGATGAGTTAGAGGGGATGAGTAAACAGGCAATTTTAAGGAATATTCAATCATTTTTAAGGGTGTTGTTAATACACTTGATTAAAAATCAAATAGAACAACGGTTAACAAATTCTTGGGTTGTATCTATTCGTAACGCTTTAGTAGAAATCAAAAAAATCAATCTTAAGGAAAACAAAAAATCCTATTACATCAATAAAGACGAATGGGAGAATTATTTAGAAGAAGAAATAGAATTAGCAATAGGTGATGCAAGCGTAGAAGTTTTAAATGGTATCTACACTGAATTTCAACTAGCAGAAATAGTAGATAAAAATAACATAATTTCCACTGCTTTAAATTTTCTAGAATTGACTTATGTACATTCCGTAAAAGACTTACCAAAAGCGATGACAGAAATTATTATTAAATTACCTGGTAGTGAAAAATGGCAATAAATGTATGAATTATCTCTAATATCTGCGTTAATCTGCGTGTATCTGCGTTTAAAAACAGACTCCAAAATATACCGTGTAGTAATACCCGTACAAAATAATTACCTAAATATTGACAATAACGATAGGAATAGGTGTCTTTAATAAGGTAGGATGAAACTTAACACAAAGTAAAAATACCTTACTAGAGAATTATCATGACAGTCGCTGCAACTTTTGATTTAGATAGCTTAAATCAGAAATTTGAAACCGCTACCCCTACAGAGATTTTAGCTTGGTCTGTGGAAAACATCCCCACAGGGTTAGTACAAACCAGCGCGTTTAACGTTGATGACATCATCCTCACCCACATTTTATATACTGTACTCAAGCATCCAGTACCCGTTATCTTCCTAGATACTCTGTATCACTTCAAAGAAACTTTAGAATTAGTTGCTAAAGCAAAAGACCTATATAACCTAGATTTAAAAACCTACAAAGCACCTGATGTAGACACCCGTGAAGCTTTTGCGGCTAAGTACGGTGAAGCATTATGGGATACAGATATTATCAAATTCCACGACGTTACTAAAATTGAACCTTTAACACGCGGTTTAAATGAATTAAACACAGTTGCATGGATTACAGGTCGTCGTCGTGACCAAGCTGTTACTCGTGCGAATATGCCTGTGTTTGAATTAGACAACCAAGGACGTTTAAAAATTAATCCTTTAGCTGCTTGGACTCGTAAACAAAGCTGGGCTTATGTTGCAGAACACAAAGTAATTTATAATCCTTTGCATGATCAAGGATATCCTAGCATTGGTGATGAACCTATTACTACTAAAGTAGGTGAAGGTGAAGATGAACGCGCTGGACGTTGGAGAGGAACTGGTAAGACTGAGTGTGGTATTCACATTTAGTTTTTAGTTAAAGATCCCCGACTTCTGAGATAATTTATAGCATAAATGAGAAGATTGATCAAAGAAGTCGGGGATCTAAAATTTTGCATTTGTCTGAATCAGGATGTCCAGGATTATAGGATTTTCAGGATGTTTTTTGATGATGGTTTGTGGGGATATTAGGATTTTCAGGATGTTTTTTGATGATGGTTGTTCAATGATTATCAACTATCTATAAATTACCATCCTGTAAATCCTTTAATCCTGGTTATCCTGATTCTGACAAAATGCAACTTTCATCACCAACGAACTATCTAAAAATTACTATCCTGTAAATCCTTTAATCCTGGTTATCCTGATTCTGACAAATACAACTTTCATCACCAACGAACTATCTAAAAAAGACCATCCTGTAAATCCTTTAATCCTGGTTATCCTGATTCTGACAAATACAACTTTCATCACCAACGAACTATCTAAAAAAGACCATCCTGTAAATCCTTTAATCCTGGTTATCCTGATTCTGACAAATGCAAACAGATAAACACAGATAAAAATTAAAACCTTTTACCTCTGTCTCCTCTGTGTCTGAAATGATTCGCTATCATAAAACCTATAGAAAATCTCTATTAAACCCTCTTACCTTCGTGTCCTTTGCGTTCTTTGCGGTTCGTTTCAAAAAAAATCCCACTCAGCAACATGATCAAAATCCTACACCTTTCAGACATCCACATAGGAAGCGGTTTCTCCCACGGCCGCATCAACCCCACCACAGGCTTAAATACACGATTAGAAGATTTTGTCAATACCCTATCTTTATGTATTGATCGCGCTTTATCAGAACCAGTAGATATGGTGATTTTTGGAGGTGATGCTTTTCCCGATGCCACACCCGCACCCTACGTACAAGAAGCATTTGCTAGTCAGTTCCGCCGCCTTGTAGATGCCAATATTCCTACAGTTTTATTAGTTGGTAATCATGACCTACATTCCCAAGGTGTGGGCGGTGCAAGTCTCAATATTTACCGTACTCTTGGCGTTCCTGGTTTCGTCGTTGGTGATACTTTAACTACCCATCATATCCACACCCGTAACGGTAAAGTACAAGTTATTACCCTTCCTTGGTTGACTCGTTCTATGTTGATGACTCGTAAAGAAACAGCGGGTTTATCTATGGCTGAAGTCAATCAACTTTTAACGGAACGCTTAGAAGTAGTTTTAGAAGGAGAAGTGAGAAAACTTGATCCTGATGTACCTACCGTGCTTTTAGCCCATTTAATGGCTGACAATGCGATGTTAGGTGCAGAACGTTTGTTAGCTGTGGGCAAGGGTTTTACTTTGCCTATTTCTTTATTAACACGACCATGTTTTGATTATGTTGCTTTAGGTCATGTTCACTATCATCAAAATCTAAATAAATCTAATGATCCACCGGTGATTTATCCTGGGAGTATTGAACGGGTTGATTTTAGTGAGGAGAAGGAAGATAAAGGTTATGTGATGGTAGAGTTGGAAAAAGGTAATGTAGAGTGGGAATTTTGTTCTTTACCTGTGCGGACATTTCGTACTATTGAGGTAGATTTATCTAAAAGTGATGATCCGCAGGAAGTTTTGTTGAAGGCAATATCCAAGTATAATCTTGAAGAAACTGTAGTTAGGTTAATCTATAAATTGCGTTCTGAACAATTAGATTTAATAGAAAATTCCGCAATTCATAAAGCTTTAAATACAGCACATACTTATACAATTCAACCAGAATTAGTTAGTCAATTAGCTAAACCTCGGATTCCTGAATTAAGCGCCAGTAGCAGTATAGATCCGATGGAAGCTTTAAGAACTTATTTAAATAATCGGGATGATTTAAAAGATATTGCTGCATCTATGTTAGAAGCAGCAGAAAATCTCTTAGTGGAAGAAATTTATTGAACACAAACTGGATCATCCCAAATGTGTAAATTTATTTTTATCTATGGAAATAATATGCACCAAAGCTGAATATGATTGAACCGCAAAGGGCGCAAAGGACACAAAGGTAAGAGGGTTGATCGAGAGTTTTTGGTGTGGCTGTGTTTATTTTTTTCAACATTGGGATGCTCCCACACAAACTGCAATTTATCTGCCAAAATTCAACTAAAAACCTTCCCCTCTATTCAATCTTTCTTCATGTTTGGTAATTACCCACAGTGCATGAATACTACCAGGAAGCCAACCTAACAAGGTTAACAAAATGTTAATTATCAAAGTTATACCTACACCTTCTGTCAGAAATACTCCCACAGGAGGTAAGAATAAACCAAGCAGCAAACGAGTTAATTTCATGAGATAATTCCTACTTTTTCAAAACTACTTACTTTCTTTAATTTAAGATTCAGTCGTGATTTGACTATTATTGCCTTGTAACTCCAGATTTTTTTCTGCAAAGTATTTATTGATGAAGGTATTAGCCAAAGATAGAACTACTGGAGCGAGAATAAAAGCAATAATTCCTTGTACTCTAAACCCAGGAACTAAAACTGATGCTAACCAAAAACAAATTCCATTAACTACTAAAGAAAATCCACCGAAAGTTACATAAGTCAATGGTAAAGATAGGGAGGAAATAATTGGTTTAATTGAACCATTAATTACACCAATTACTAACCCTGCAATTAAAGCTGCGGGAAAATTGGCAATCCTCACACCAGGAAAGATGATATCGACAATTAACAAGCTTAATGCTGTTGCGAGTGCGGTTAAGAATGTCGCCCACATTATTTTTACCTCTGTAACTGCTACTTTTATTTTTAAAGAATTTTGCAGTTTTCACATCTGTTGATGGATAGGATTGAGGTATGTCGAAAGGAGGATTTTTTGCACGCAGAGGCGCAGAGTCGCAGAGAGAATTAGATTCTTTCTTTGCGTCTACCCTGCGGGATCTCCTGACGGAGATTGCGTCTTTGCGTGAGGGTTAATTCTATTGTTTTACTGCTTTCATGGATAAACCAATGCGTTTTAATTTTTCGTTCACTTCTAACACTCTGACTTTTACTACTTGTCCAACTTTAACTATTTTCTTAGGATCATCTACAAATCTATCTGCAAGTTGGGATATGTGAACTAAACCATCTTGATGTACTCCGATATCAACAAATGCACCAAAGTTAGCAACATTTGTGATTATTCCTTCTAGTTCCATTCCCTCTTTTAAGTCGCTAATTTCTTTTATTCCTTCTTTGAAGGTTGCATACTTAAATTCTGCACGGGGATCTCTTCCTGGTTTTTCTAGTTCGTTGAGAATGTCACGCAGTGTGGGTTCTCCAATGGTGTCAGTTACGTATTTTTTGAGGTTGGTTTTTTTCAGGTTTTCGGCTATTTGTGTTACCTGTTTTAATGGTACTTGTAAATCTTTAGCGATCGCCTCTACTACAGGATAACTTTCTGGGTGAACTGCGGTGTTATCTAAGGGGTTTTCTCCATCTCTAATTCTTAAAAAACCTGCTGCTTGTTCAAATGCTTTGAGTCCTAATTTCGCTACTTTTAACAGTTGTTTGCGATTTTTGAATGCGCCATTTTGGTTGCGATAAGCAATAATATTGTTAGCAACTGTGGGGGTAATTCCTGAAACAAAGGTTAGCAATTCTTTGGATGCGGTGTTTAAATCTACTCCCACATAATTCACACAACTTTCTACTGTTTCATCGAGTTTCTTTTTCAGCAATTTTTGATCAACATCGTGTTGATATTGTCCTACACCAATTGATTTGGGGTCAATTTTTACTAATTCTGCTAGGGGATCTTGTAATCTTCTCCCGATACTAATTGCACCTCTGACGGTAACATCTAAATCAGGAAATTCTGCAAGTGCAACTTTGCTGGCTGAATATATGGAAGCACCAGATTCATTGACTATAACTTTAACCGGTTTTCTTTCACAAGTTGTTAATACTTCTGTTACAAATTCATCGGTTTCACGGGATGCTGTTCCGTTACCAATGGCGATTAATTCAATGTTGTATTTTTCGATTAATTTCTTTAGTGTTTGTGCTGCTTTTTGTCGTTGTTCTGCTGCTTGATGAGGGAATACAGCTTGATATTCTAAGAATTTACCAGTTTGATCCAAAACTGCAACTTTGCAACCTGTTCTAAAACCTGGATCTACAGCTAAAGTTGGTTTCATTCCCGCAGGTGCAGATAATAATAATTCCCGCAAATTAGCTTCAAAGGTTTTGATTGATTCTATATCAGAATAAGTTTTCTTTTCAGAAATTACTTCACTGATAAGTGAGGTTTTCATCAAGCGGTTAAAGGCATCTTTTAACATTGCTTGATAAAAGTCTCTGATATTTCTAACTTTGGTTTTAATTTCTTGGGATTCTAAATAAGAAAGTACAAAATCTTCATCAAAATCAATGTCAAAATTTAAGATTTTTTCCGCTTCCCCCCGACACAAAGCCAACATATTATGAGGGGCAATATTTTTGACTTTGATTTGATAATTGCGGTACATTTCAAATTTGGTTGTACCTTCAGGATGTTCTTCTTTAATACGGGAAACAAACACCCCTTCAGCTAAGAAATAATCCCGCAGATAGGCACGTAATTCAGCTTTTTCTGCTACTTCTTCAGCTAAAATATCTGATGCGCCTTTTAATGCTTCCTCTGCATTTTTTACGCCTTTTTCTTCAGAAATATATTTTGCTGCTTCTGTTTCTAAGTCAGCACCTACGCCATTTTTCACATTTAATGATTTAATAAATGCTGCTAAAGGTTCTAGTCCTTTCTCTCTAGCGATAGTTGCACGAGTGCGGCGTTTTGGTTTGTATGGTAAGTATAAATCCTCAAGTTCTGTTTTTTGCAGACAAGATTCGATTTTCTCTTTTAGTTCTTCTGTGAGTTTACCTTGTTCGGTAATCGCATTTAAAATTACTTGCTTTCTTTCTTCTAATTCTGTTACGTATGTATGTCTATCAGATAATTCCCGCAATTGCACTTCGTTCATTTCTCCAGTGCGTTCTTTGCGATACCGTGCAATAAAGGGAATTGTCGCACCTTCAGCGAAAAGTTCCAGTGCGTTCTGCACCTGACGGGGTTTGAGTTCTAGTTCTGTTGCTAGTAATTGCGGAATGTTCAACATTCGATTTTTTAGTTAAAAATGCTACTTCAAAATTTAATATGCTTGCTCAATATGTGAGTACAAGCTTGTAAATGGCATAATATACCCAATTATATAATTTAAACTGTTTCCTATCCTCAGTTTAAGCTTTGTTCAAGAAAAATATTGTAAAATTCTTGTAAAGGAAACATACGTAAGTGTATAATCAATCCTTATTATCAACATAGGTTGAATCTATGGATTTCAACTATGAGGCTGTTAGTTCAGGATTTGGTAAAATGCCTTTGTTTTTTCTGATTCCATTACTTACTGGGTTAGTTACTGGTTATTTTTGGAACAAACATAATGATGAAGTTGCTTGTATTTCAGGTGTATTGACGGCTGTAACGCTGATTTTGAGCCTGATTGTTGCACCTTGGCAAATTCAGTTAAGTTTGTTAGTTTTTGTACTTTTTCTTTCTAACAAGTTGTTGAAGAAATTTTATTAAACGGCTC
This sequence comes from Sphaerospermopsis torques-reginae ITEP-024, assembly GCF_019598945.1. Taxonomy (NCBI): domain Bacteria; kingdom Bacillati; phylum Cyanobacteriota; class Cyanophyceae; order Nostocales; family Aphanizomenonaceae; genus Sphaerospermopsis; species Sphaerospermopsis torques-reginae. The sequence goes on from NZ_CP080598.1 coordinate 3,486,586, forward strand.
AGAATTCAGGAGTCAGGAGTCAGGAGTCAAAATATTTAGGGCTTGTGGTAAAAAAGTAGTAATGCGACTCTACTCTTTTCCCTTGTCATAACGACAATTTTTAACGCCCACTTATTTAGTTACCAATTACCAATTACCCATTACCAATTACCAATTACCAATTACCAATTATGAATTAATTTCCCCTCTCACTAAAATTACTGTACTATCAACACCAGAAGCAATATTTTCAGGAATATTACCGTGAATTGCTTGTTGTAGTAAACCCTCACGAGAAGCACCCAAAACTACAACATCAAAATCTTCTTTCTTGACTAAATTAATTACCCCTTCAGTAACAGAATCAGCTTCTATAGGTGTTGCAAAAACATTACTATGTAAATTGCGATGTCGGATTAACTGACGAGTATATTCTTCTAAAAATTGCATATTAGGTTTTAATTCCGATGGTTTAAATACTTGAGTGAGGCGAATTTCTGGCTCATTTCCTAATGTGACTAAAGCTGGTAATAATTTAATAGCTATAGGTGCATTTGGTCCCCCTGCCATTGGTACTAACCAACGGTTAAAATAGGGATGTTTTAAATAATTACCTAACTTAACGACAACTACATCACAGGTAGCTTGACGAATTATAGTATCAACAACAGTACCAAAAATGCGTCCTGGGGTGGAAGTATTTCCTTTCCAACCCATGAAAGTTAAATCTATATGACGTTCTTTAATTGTTTCTAAAATGGCTTGGGCGACATCATGGGCGACTCTTATTTGTGTATGAATGGGAATATCCCATTTTTTGGCTAAAGCTTCTGCTTTGTTAAGTAAACGACGACTTTTAGTAGTTCTAACTTTTGTTTCTGAGGGGGAACTGTTACGGGATACTAAAATAATTTGTAAACACTCTAATTCATAATGGCGATCGCGGGCAATAGTAGCAGCCATTTTTAAAATAGTTTCTGCTGTATCTGGGTTAGCAAGTGTAACTAATAATCTACCTCTACCAATATTAGGCGATCGCGTCTGATAAACAACATAAGATGGTTCTGGTTGTGGTCCAGTAACGCCATTTTTACAGTTCAGACGATCTGCTTCTGCTCTAATAATATCTGCACGAGTAATAATACCAATCAGTTTTTGTTTTTCTACCACTGGTAAACGACTAATTTGATAACGATCCAGTAAATACAGTACATCACTCAAGGTTTGTGTCGGCTTAACTGTGATTGGTTTTGGTGTCATTATTTCCCTTAAAACTGTATGCTGGAAGGGGTAAATATTTTGTATATCTGATTGAGTAATAATTCCCACTAATTGATTTTTTTCTACCACTGGAAAACCCCGATGATGAGAACGAGAAAAGGCTTGAATTGATTCTTCTATAGACATTTCTGCCTCTAGAGTTTCTACCCGTTGCTGCATTACATCCTGGGCTTTTAATTCTGTTAATACCCCTTCAAGTGGAACATTTTTTTGTAGTTTGATCCCATTCAATTGTAAAAGTTTTTCATACAGTGAACCAGGTAAAACTTGATCGGCAACTAAATAAGAGGTGACAGAAACAATCATCAAAGGTAATACAAGATTGAAATCTGTTGTCATTTCAAAAATAATGACAATAGCTGTCATTGGAACTTTAGAAACGGCGCTAAAAAATCCCCCCATTCCTGCTAAAGCGTAGGTAGTCGGAGAACCAAAACCCCACAGTTGAAACTCACAAACTCCAACTATATGACCTAAACAAGAACCTAAAATTAAACTGGGTGCAAATAATCCTCCTGGTGCGCCAGAACCAAAAGCAATTAATGTTAAAATAAATTGAGTAATAAAAGTGATAATTGCTAACAAAAGATTCGGTTGACTAGCAATCATATACTCCCGCAAACCAGCATTATCACGATAATATTCTGGGAGTAAAGCCACAATTAAACCCGAAATCAAGCCAGCTAAAGCCACTCTTAAAGATAAGCTAATGTGTAATCTCCGATAAGTTTTAATACTGAATATTAAACCGTGATTAAATACAGCACCTAGCAACCCTGCCAACACACCCAACAATAAAAATATAGGAATTTCTTGCAGGGAGAATCTGCTAGAATAGTTCATTAATTCCAGGTTTAGTTGCAAACTTCCACCACCTAATAATCGGGAAATTACACCACCGATAAAACAGGCAATAATGGCAGTTCCTAAAGTTAGTCCTGATAAATCTTGGAGTAATTCTTCAATAATAAATAATACCCCAGCAATAGGGGCATTAAAAGCAGCGGATAAACCTGCTCCCGCACCTGCGGCGATCATTTGGCGACGATGTTCTGGAGAAGTGGGAAAAATGCGACTCATTCCGGCCGCTAAACCTGCACCCACTTGCACCGTGGGACCTTGTCTTCCTAATGTGATACCTGAACCCAAGGCAATGATAGCACTGAGTAACTTAATCAATGCCACCCGCCAGGATAACTTAATAGGAATATTGGCAAGACTAGCTTTAACTTGAGGAATACCACTACCAGCTGCTTCTGGTGCTAACCTTTGCACCAACCAACCAGCTAAAAAGCCAAAACTCATCCCAATTAAAGGTAAAGTTAGCCAAGCTGGTAAAATTTGGGTACTGTGAACTCGCCATGTTCCTAACCAACCTGAACCTTGTTTGAGTAATACTGCTGATAAAGCTGCAATAATTCCTATCGCACAAGCTTCAACATTGGCATAGCCCATTGAAGATATTGTTAAACTTTTTTTGGACTGCCACAAGTTGCGAAAACGCTGGGTTAGTATGTCCGGGGAAATCATAATTTAAAATTTAACATTCAATATTCAATATTCAAAATTGAAAAATAACCTCCATAAATCATAATTCTCTATAATGGCTCATTGGTGATTGGTAATTGGTAATTGGTAATTGGTAATTGGTAATTGGTAAAATTATTACCTATTCTCTCTTACCTTCTTACTGTCACCTGTCACCTGTCACCTGTCACCTGTCTCCTGAAATCAACTATTTTTCCCAGTTGTAGAAAGTCCTTCCACTATCAAAGATGGAGTATAACAAGAACCATTCCAGTCTGCATCCCCACCTAATTTAACTATTTGTTTGAGGGCTGTGTAAATATTACCAGCAACCATTGTATCTTTAACTCTACCAATGATTTGACCTTTTTTTACCAAATATCCCAAATCAATATTGATAGAAAAATCACCAGAAATTCCTCCTCCTCCTCCTAGCATTTGATCAACAATTAAACCTTCATCCATATCTTGAATTAATTCTTGTAAGGTTGCCTTACCAGGTTGGATGAGAAAATTGAATAAACCAGGGGTGGGATAACTACCCAAACCAGGGCGAAAACCATTACCAGTGCTACCAATACCTAATAGTCTGCCAGTAGTGCGATCGCTATAAAAATTGCGTAAAATTCCGTTTTCGATGAATATCAAAGATTGGGTAGGATTGCCTTCATCATCAAAAGGACAACTGTAAGGACCTGCTTGAGGGTTTTGGTAAAGGGTGAGAGAGGGTGCAACAACAGGTTGACCTAATCTTTCTGCCCAAGGAGAAGCTTTTTCCAAGACTTGTTTACCATTTAAAGCTGCTTGTACTGTTCCCCAAATCATATCCGCAGCTTTGGAAGTAAATAAAACTGGAAACCGACCGCTAGGGGTAGAAACGTTTTCTTTTGCCCAATTTAATCGCTGTAAAATTTGATGTGCTACTCTGGTGGGATCAAGTTCACCACGTTGGGTTTGTCCATCCGCAACACTGAGAAAATCATCACCCCTGACCCATTCTGCGGACATATAGCAACTGAGAGTAGTATCAGTATAGTGACAATCTAAACCTTTGCTGTTGATTAACCGAGTATTTTCTACATCACATTCCCAATCACTATTACAGAGAACATCAGGATAGACATCATGAACAAGAGCGATCGCACTTTTGCCCCAGTCTATCAATTTTTCCACTGGAACAGCTTCCCCCAAATCAGGGTAAGATTTTTCAGAATTACTACTGAGTTCTACAGGTTCAGGGTGATTTAACTGACTGAGGGCTAAAGCTCGTTCTACCATCCCTTGAGGATCTACAGAACCATAAGCCACAGTCAGTCCCGGACAACCATCGCGCCATAAACGTAGTGCTGTACCTTCAGCTTGACTGGTTTCTAGTTGTTTTAAGCGGTTGGCCTCAAAAAACACAGGACGAGAAAGCGATCGGGACTGATACACTTCCGCCGCCTCTGCGCCAGATTTTAAAGCCAGTTCTAGCAACTGTTCCGCTAGTGTATCTTGTGACAATTTTGCAGAACCCATTTCCCTTGATTAATTGTGGATTTTGGATGGTAAAGCTCAGATAGACCTAGCTATTATCTCATCAGCGTGCCTCAACAGTCGTAATTTTTGGGTAATTGGGGACTGGTGATTGGTGATTGGTGATTGGTGACTGGTGATTGGTGATTGGTGACTGGGGGTTATCTCCCCTACTTCCCCTACTTCCCCTGCTCCCCTGCCTATTTACTGTCACCTGTCACCTGTCACCTGTCACCTGTTACCTATCACCTGTCACCTGTCACCTGTCACCTACTATAGATTCACCTCTTGTAACAGCCAAAAACCAGCAAAAGATTGAGCTTGGGGATCGGACTGGACACCAATAAAATGGACTCCATTGGCTTGTTGTTTGGCTGCTTCAAATCCTTGTGCTTCTTTGAGCAGTTGAGGTGTTCTGATATTTGCCACAACCCAGCTTTCCGTTGCACCAGTTTCTAATATCAATCTGTCTCCTTGACTGGTATCGAATCGCAAATAAGCTAACTCTAAACCTGACATCCACCCAGCGATGGGTAAAGCTCTAGGTGAAAAAATCAAAATTCCTGGAATACGCGTTTCTGGGGGTAACTGGGCTAAATCTAGGGGAAAAGCTTCACCAAAGCCAATTTCCCAATCTGGCATATCTGCAAAATCACTTGCTTCTAAACTCACAAATGCCCATTGTTTGCCTTCCAGCGCATCCGGTAAACGCTGGGGTAAAGGTCTTTCTAAACGTACAGAAGAATTTGTACCGCCTTGATATCCTGGTTCTTGGGGATAAACTTCCTCCATTCGCTGTTGTATCCATTGATTGAGAATCAATGCTTTACGACTAGGTAATGCGGGAATACCTATATCTTGACAGGCTTTTGTAATCATATTATTCATTTGCCGACGGAAAAAGCGGATTTTAATTGGCGCTTTTCCCGCTTTCTCGATCGCTTCCTGTAACGCTGTCCGCAACCAAACCGAATTTACTTGGGTACTAGGGCAATATTGAGCATAGCGAAACAAGGAGTCTGTTTTAGTGCGTACATCAGTAGGACTTTCACACACTAAGACTTCCCAAACTTTTTTTTGATTTGCGTCCAATATCGGACGAGAGTAAAAATCGAGTTCCCAAATACTGCCCATGTTATACGATGAAATCTGGCGAGTTGATGTTTTGTTATCTTTCCACTCTACCAATCTACAGCCGCAATGAACGATCACTCATTACTCATCACTGGTTCTAATTTTCCCAGTTCTCTAATTAAATGCTGCTCCATCCAATTACTCAAATCAGCTAGAAATTCACGATAATTAAGATCACAATGTAAATCGTGATATGCTCCCGGATATTCAATACGCAACTTATCTGCACAAGTCACTCGTTGATAAAAAATTTCACTCCCCTCTGGAAAAACTACTCTGTCAGCACTACCATGTAAAATTAATAAAGGTGCTGTCCATTCATGGGCGTGGGCATTAATCCAAGCTAATGTAGTAAAGAACTCTGTGGAAAACCGGGCTGTTGCACGGGTATGGCGTAAGGTATCTTGAGTGTAGGTAGCTACAATTTTCGGATCTCTTGAACCTGCGGTGATGTCGAGTCCAGTATTTAAGGAAAAACGCGGCCACAACCTCGAAAGCATTTTTCCCAAGAGTACGCGCACTGGTGATACTCCCACTTCTCCAATACTAGGTGCAACTGCAATTACTCCCTGTAATGCAGATATATCTTCTGGATAACGCAAAGCATACTCTAAAACTATCATTCCCCCCATGCTGTGTCCAAATAGAAAAATTGGACATTCTGGTTGTTGCTGTTGAATCATTTTTAAGAATGTTCGCACATCATCACGAAATTCAGCCCAGCTATTAATGTAACCTCTTTGACCTGGTGATTGGCCATGACCACGCAAATCTAAGGCATAAACAGCATATTGCTGAGGTAACAAATGTTCAATTATATTTTTGTAAACTCCGCTGTGTCCTCCGAGTCCATGTACTAATGCTAATATTCCCCTGATTTTACCCCCTGGATTCCAGTTTTGATAATACAGATTAATTCCCCCAACACCTTTAAATGTGCCTACGCTGTGGTAAATAGTCATGATTAGTTTTTTACCTAATTTCCCAGCAACTTTTTAGCCTATCAACGTACATTGTAGGGAAAATATCTTCTAACTGTGGGAGGATTACAGAAATTTTGCTGTTAGGTGACAGGTGACAGGTGACAGTTAAGAAAGAATAAGCAGATGGAAAATAATAACGAGTTAGAAAATTTACCGCTTTTGACTGATAACGCTATTCAGCGGGTTTGGGAAGGTGTGGCGGCAGCGAGCGATCGCACTATTCGAGATACTATTGATACTACTCTTAATCAACTATCTGCTATTGATCAGGAAAATACAGAACCGCGAGTTAGTTCTAATATCAGACGTTGGGTGTTGCGATCGCTCATTCATTTCTTTTTCCGTGTCCGTGTGGAAAATATCGAAAATATACCGCAGACATCAGCCATTTTAGCGGCTAATCATCTCCATCATTTTGACCCTTTAGTTTTACTCGCAGAAATACTCACTCAACCGTATTATTATATTCTCGGTGATGCCCGCACTCTCTATAATAAATGGTGGAAACGCCTGATTTTAGGTTTTGCGGGTGGTGTTATTCCTTTAGAAAGAATTTGGGGAGAAGAACAAGCTGTTATTTCTGCTGCTGAAGCGGGAAGGGATGATTTAAAGGAACTAGCAGAAGTTATTAAAAATACTGTTAACCCTGGTGGAAATATCCAAACAGTACGCCGCATAGACCGCATTGTTGCCGCAATTTTAGCCCGTGGGGATGGGTTGATGATATTTCCTGAAGGAAGACTGGGAACTGCTGAGGGTCATTTGCATCCCCTAAAACGGGGAACTGTAATTTATGCGTTGCGGGGTGGAGTGCCAATTGTACCTGTAGCATTAATCGGCACTCATGACTTATTTTTGAGAAAAAAATTAACAATTCGGGTGGGTAAACCTTTATATTTTCCTGCAAGTTCCACACCAAAGCGTCAAGAAATAAATGCTGCTTTGGAAACTTTGGAGAAAGCAATACGAGATTTGTTACCTACAGATTATCATGAACCGGAGGGGATAAAGCTGTTACAACATTTTTTGAATCGGATGTTATGGTAACTCTTCTACTTAAAATATATCAAAAAATATATCAAATTATTGTGGGGTGGGCATCTTGCCCGCCCTATCATTTGCACATTAAAAGTTGATCAAATTAACCCTGCAACAATCCTTTAAAGAAATAAATCATGTTCATAAATATCACTTCTATCCACACCATGATATAATCTAACCACTCTAAAATTTGCTCTAAAGGGTGTTTTTCATACCCGATAAATGTAGCGGTTGTTTCTATCCAGTCCGGTTTTAATCTGTGTTGTTTTTGTTGTTGTTTTTGTTGTTGTTTTTGTTGTTGTTTTTCCGCTTCTCTCTCATTTGCAAAACTAGATTCATGTGTTGCTGATGCAGCTTGTTTGTTTTTAAAAACCTTTCTTCCCACTGTATTTAATACTTGTTGATTTTTGTCTTCTGTGGTGTTAGATGTGATTTCTAAATTACCAAATAAATCACCCCAAGTCAACCAAGAATCTCCGGGTAAATCAGATGTTTGAATTTGGCGACTATCAATAAATCTGTTAACGGTTTGTTTGGGAATTTCATTAAATTTATAGTCTTTTTCATCTTCCCTGAGTTGGGGAATTTTTCTACCACCAAAAAAGTAATTAATTGCAGATTCTATTAAAGCTGGAATATTCAAATTTTGCTGGTTCAAAGTATTAGCATTTACAGAAATTTCTCCCCTGGCTTCTACCTGATCTTTACCATAAATAAAGATATCTAATTGAGTTTTAGCAACTTTAATCATTCCCTGACTTTGTTGTTTTACAGGTACAATTGCTTTAGCTTCTAATTTGGCTAATGCTGTATCTAACAATGCTAAAATTGTACCAGGATAAGATTTGATTTCTAGAGGATTTCGATTTTCCGTATTTTCTGTTATACTGGAATCTGAACTATTAGTTAATTTATTTAAAAGTCGGTCAATTTCTGGTAATAAATTCTGCTCTTTTTGGGCTGCTACTAATTGTAAAACTTGGGAATATTCGGCAATTTCTTGATTAATTGTCTCATGTAAATTTCTTTGTTGAGCAATTGTCAAAACATCAAAAACTTTGTTATTGTCGCTGACAAGTACCAAATTTCTAGTTTCTAATTTGACGGCAATTCCCTGTACAGTGGGGATATGATGCTGTAAAGTATTTTCTGATGGTAATTTCGGCGCTTTTGGAGATTGTAACCAACCAAAACTATGAGTAATTTTTTCCCAAGTTCTACCCAAAAAACCTGAAGATTTGACATTTTGTAAAGTTTCTGATTCAGAAGCAGCGGCAGATGGTAAACTTTTAACTAATTCTAGTACGTTCTGAATAGGCGCGTCTGCTGGTGGGGGAGTATGGGATTGTAAGTATGTTTGGGTAGTTTGACCTGGGGTTTGTAATCTTTTTCCTATCAGTTTGTCAGGTTGTAATGCTTGATACAATGGATAAAGTAACGCCTCTACACTCCATTTTGTGGCAACTTGTAAGTTACGAATGGTACTTTCTAATTTTTGACTCAACCGCCGAGATTGCTGATTGAAGAAGTTAAATACTTTACTTTGATAAGGACGAGAAGAACTAGAGGACATGATATCAATGAATTAGGCTAAATTGGATTGATTTTGGCGATTCCCGTAAAATGTGATTGAGATTTAGTTAGTGATATAATCATAACTGAAAATAAATTCAGATGAGTTTAATTTTGACAATCTCAATTTCTGTTTAAGTCCTGAGAATAATCTTTTATTGTTAATTTTAAGTGTTAATTTTTTATGACTTTTCATCTTCCTCCTGTGGATACTACATCTATATTAAAGACTGTTGAGAATTTACGCTCTTTATGTCAAATTAATATACTTTCTTCTTGGGTTTATCAGCAAGGTAATTTAGAAATTAACGAGGTGGTAAATTCTGATCTATCTGATTGGCAATCTGTTAAGCTAAATGAGAAAAATCAGGTTGTTTGGGATGGGGGAAAACAGGTTCTTTGGTTAGCACAAAGGTTTACTGTTCCTGAAAGTTCGCAAGGTTATCCTTTGACGGGTTTATGTTTGCGGTTGTCTCTACTTTGGTGGGCTGATGCGGTTGAGGTTTATATTAATGGTAATCTGGTTTTAATTGGGGATTTATTTGATTGTTCCCCACGGGTGCTTTTAAGTCAAGGGGTAAAACCAGGTGATGAGTTTTTTGTTTGTTTGCGGTTGGTGAGTCCTGGTCATTGTGATGGTGCTTTGGTGCGATCGCTTTTAATTTTTGAAGGTTTGGGTTACAATGAGTTAGATGCGGGTATTGTGGCTGATGAGTTGGCGATCGCTCAAATTCTTTTAGAAAGGTTTTCACCGCAGGGTTTAGCTGGTTTGGTTGCGGGGGTTGATGAGGTAACGAACCACGTTCTGCGAAGCAGTTCCCGAAGGGTAGACACGAAGAACACGAAGGAAGAGGAAGAAGAAGAAGAAGAAGGAAGGGAAGAAGGTTGGAAAGATTATCTTCTAAAAATACGAGAAGTCTATCTGCGTTCATCTGCGTTCATCTGCGTTCAAAACTATAAAATCTTTTTGTTGGGTCATGCTCATTTAGATTTAGCATGGTTATGGCCTGTTTCGGAAACTTGGAACGCTGCACAAAATACTTTTGAGTCGGTTTTAAGGTTACAAAAAGATTTTTCTGAGTTGATATTCTGTCATACTACTCCCGCTTTGTATGCTTGGGTTGAAGAAAATCGTCCTCAGTTATTTCGGGAGATTCAAATTCAGGTAAAATCTGGAAGATGGGAGGTTTTGGGGGGTTTCTGGGTTGAACCAGATTTAAATTTGATTTCTGGTGAGTCTATTGTTAGACAATTATTATATGGTCAGCGTTATTTTTTAGAGAAGTTTGGGAAAATATCTCCGATAGTTTGGGTCCCTGATACTTTTGGGTTTTGTGCTACTTTACCACAGTTTTTAGTAAATGCAGGGGTTGAGTTTTTTGTTACTCAAAAGTTACGCTGGAATGATTCTACTAAGTTTGATTATGGTTTATTTTGGTGGCGATCGCCAGATGGTAGTCAAATATTAAGTTATATGTCTGCTCTCATCGGGGAAGGTATTGATCCGGTTAAGATGACTCAATATCTGTGTGAGTGGCAAACTCAAACGGGTTTAAATGATGCGCTTTGGCTTCCTGGTGTCGGTGATCATGGTGGTGGTCCTACTCGTGATATGCTGGAATTAGCACGACGCTGGGAACATTCCCCCATTTTACCAAGGTTGGAATTTACAACCGCAGAAAATTATCTACAACAAATAAAGTTAGAATCTGAAAGTTTACCCGCACCTCTCCCAATATGGGAAGATGAGTTATATCTGGAATTTCATCGCGGATGTTATACGACTCACGCAGATCAAAAACGCTTCAATCGTAAATCTGAACATCTATTATATCAGGCTGAGTTATTCGCAACTCTGGCAACTTCTCTTTATGGTTGTGAATATCCGAAAATGGAAATAGAAACCGCTTGGAAAAAAGTTCTGTTTAACCAGTTTCACGACATTTTACCCGGTTCTTCCATTACCCAAGTTTATCAAGATGCACTCCCAGAATGGGAAGATGTGCAAAAGACAGGAAATAGAATTTTAGATGATGCTTTAAAGGCGATCGCCTCTCATATAATTTTACCATCTACTTTACCACAACCACCCCAACCCCATAGCATTCCCATCATAATTTTTAACTCTCTCAACTGGGAACGTTCGGAAGTTATACATATTATAATGAACCACGAAGAACACGAAGGACACGAAGTTAAGAAAGTTTTAGAGAGTTCTTCTGTAAGTTCTCATATTTTTAGTTTAGAAGATCAGAGTTGGAAAGTTTACGATGTTCAAGGAAAGGAAGTTATCACCCAACAAAATGAAAATTCTTTATTATTTATCGCTACTGTCCCATCAATAGGATATCAAATTTATTGGCTTTCTCCCACATCAGAAAAATCAAACATCGCAAAAAACAAACTTCCCAAAAATTGGACTTTAGAAAATGACTATCTCCAAGTAAAAATTAACCCCCAAACTGGAGATATAGACAGCATTTTTGATAAACACCAACAACGGGAAATATTAAACGGTGCAGGAAACCAACTCCAAGCTTTTCAAGACAGTGGACAATATTGGGATGCGTGGAATATTGACCCCAATTATAACACCAAACCCCTACCCCCAAGCGAATTACTATCAATTCAATGGTTAGAAAATGGAGAAATTCAACAAAAATTACAAGTAATTCGTAAAATCGGCAAATCTGAATTTATCCAAAATTACATCTTACAAAAAAATACCCCAATTCTGAAAATTCAGAATACTGTAAACTGGCAAGAAAATCAAGTATTAGTTAAAACATCCTTTCCTTTAAACTTTACCACCGAAACCGCCACCTATGAAATACCATGTGGAGTCATAAACCGCCCCACCAACCCCCAAACCCCCGCAGAACAAGCAAAATGGGAAGTACCCGCTTTACATTGGGCAGATTTAACCACAGAAACAGATAGCGGAAAATACGGATTTAGTTTACTCAATAATTGTAAATATGGATACGACGTTAAACCCAATCAAATCCGCCTCACATTATTAAGAAGTCCCAACTGGCCAGACCCCGAAGCAGATAGAGGAAACCACAAATTTACATATAGTTTATATCCTCATCTTGGCAGTTGGCAAGAAGCGGAAACAGTCAAAAAAGGGTATGAATTAAATATACCATTAAATGTGTTAATAAATCCAGAGATTAAAAAATCTGAATCTGGTATTTTACCAAATCAAAGTTTTCTAAAATTAGCAGATGATAATTTAATTATTACAGCTTTTAAAGTCAGTGAAGATGATAGTAAAAAAATCATTCTGCGTTTTTATGAAAGTCAGGGAGAAACAGCAGAGTTAGGTTTAGAAAGTGAATATTTCCGGTTAGGGGAAGCGGTTGATTTATTAGAAAGGAAGGTAAATAAAGAAGTTGGAAAAATCGCACCTTGGAAAATTGGGAGTTTTGAGATTATGTCTGAATCAGGATTTCCAGGATTTTAGGATGTACAGGATGGTAATTTTTAGATGGTTTGTTTGGTGTTTAAAATTGTATTTGTCAGAATCAGGATAACCAGGATTTTAGGATGTACAGGATGGTAATTTTTAGATGGTTTATAAACATTCAAAAACAATCATTAAATAATATCATCAGAAAATCCCAACTTCCCAAAAAATAATCATTCAATAACATCATCAAAAAATCCCCAACTCCCAACAAATAATCATTCAAAAACATCCTGTAAATCCTTTAATCCTGGTTATCCTGATTCAGACAAATAAAATCTCCAACTTCCCAAAAAATAATCATTCAAAAACATCCTGTAAATCCTTTAATCCTGGTTATCCTGATTCAGACAAATAAAATCTCCAACTTCCCAAAAAACAATCATTAAAAACATCTTCAAAAAATGCCCAACTTCCCACCATAAATCATTCAACAACATCCTGTAAATCCTCAAATCCTGGACATCCTGATTCTGACAAATAAAATCTTCAACTTCCAAAAAACAATCATTCAACAACATCATCAAAAAATCCCCAACTCCCCACCATAAATCATTCAATAACATCCTGAAAATCCTCAAATCCTGGACATCCTGATTCAGACAAGTAAAATCTTCAACTCCCAACAAATAATCATTCAAAAACATCCCGTAAATCCTTCAATCCTGGACATCCTGATTCAGACAAAAAAATCCCCAAGTTCCCAAAAACAATCATCCAAAAACATCCTGAAAATCCTTAAATCCTGTAAATCCTGATTCAGACAAATAACAGTATATAATTAACATTATCAAATACAAATATTTACCAATGACAAATCATCCACAACAACCGGGAAAATACGATGCTGTACTTGGTGGTCAAAATCAAACCCGTCGAGACTTGTAAACTGTAACATTTAAGGGTTGCATAAAATTATTAAGCATTGTGAACAGATGTAGGTTGGGTTAAGGAACGAAACCCAACACATTAAAACTTTGGAAATGTTGAGTTTCACTGCGTATCCTACGGGAAACAAGCTACAACTTAACTTACATATTGTTTATAATAAAAACTATCAATTATAGAGAACAAACCATGAATATTACCCTCAACCCAGAACAAGAACAGTTTATAAAAACCCAACTAGAACAAGGTAAATTTCCAGACGCTCAAGCAGTAATTAATCAAGCATTACAACTGTTACAAGAAAAACAAAAAGAATATGAAGAATGGGTAGAAGATGTCAGAATTAAAGTCAACGAAGCAGCAGCAGAATTAGAACGAGGTGAAGGAGTTCCTTTAGAAACAGTTGTTGAACAAATGCAAGCAAAATTCAGCCATGCGCGTGAGGTGAAAGAATGAATCAATGTTTAATTTCACCTCAAGCAATTAAAGATTTAGATAATATTTCCGAATATTTTTTAACTACAAATATTGAAACAGGAGAAAAAATTTTTCAAGAATTTACAAAAAAGTGTAAAAACTTGCTGCAATTTCCCCAAATGGGACGCAGTTACGAACACATCAGAAAAGGAATGCGAGGAATACCTCTTAATGGTTACATCATTTTTTATCAAATTGTTGATGATAATATAGAAATTCTCAGAATTGTCAATGGTCGTCAAGATTTAGAATCTTTGTTTACATGATCAATACTTAGTCAAAGATACCCGACTTCTAAGATCATTTATCTGTGAATCTGAAAGTTGTATTTGTCTGAATCAGGATAACCAGGATTTAAGGATTTACAGGATATAATTTTTAAATGGTTTACATTATTCAAAAACAATTCATGATTTTATAGTGTAATCTCAGTATATACTTTACGTTCTGCTTTTATTTTCCTGGCTGGAACGAAAATTGAAAAGATAATGATAAAGTTCCCGAAACAAAGGACATTTTCTTTGTACTTCATCAGGTTGTATTTCTAATAACAGCAAGGGAGTGTGATAACCTTTAGAAAATCGTGTTACACTACCAAACTCTGCCAAAATGCTAGATTTGACTAATGCTTCTGATAGTTTTTCTTTACAACAATCTCTTTTAGGATTATCATCATCATATTCACTAAAAGATTCAGGAGCATCAAAGGGAATATCTTTTTGGGTACTTAACCACCAACGCATTTTTTCATGTCTACCGCGAAAATCTGAACTTTTAGCTATGGTATTATCCCAATCAGCAATAATCCAAGATTCTATTTCCGGTGCAGCAAAACCAACAAACTTTGGTATTTCATCAGTGTTAGGTATTTCAGAGATTGCTGCTAAAAACTTCTCTCTTTGTAAAATCGGATTTCGACAATCTAAATCATCAAATACTAAAATTAAATCACATTTATTAGGTTCATTTTTCAAAGCAATCGGTAATTCTTGATTTATTTGAGCAATTAAACTTTTACCTGTTTTACCATAACCAACTGATTTACCGGGTTTTGGTCCCGGTTTTATACGTGCTGGTGTTTTGCGGACAAATGTACAACCAGGAAAATTTTTCTGTAAAAATTTAATTAATCCTCCTTCATCTTTTTTATCCTTACTCCTCAATCCAATCTCAGCTTCTCCCCCACCAGAAAATACCCAAATTACCACGGCCATCCTCCCACAGTCGGATCACCAACTCGGTATAAATCACCGAGTTCCCAACCTTCTTCTAATTTATCATTCAGCATTTCTTGATTAAGTCTTTTCATGGAAAAATGGGGTTGATTTTCAGAATAAAAACAATAAACATTTTCTAAACAATCGGTAAAATGATCCAATAAATCAGGACTATGGGTAGTGATAATAATTTGTGTTTTTCTAGCAGCTTGTTTAATCCATTCTGCTAAAATTGGCATCCAGGAAACGTGCAAACCTAACTCTGGTTCATCAATAACTAATAATGAAGGTAGTACAGGAGAATGTAAAATAGTCGCCCAACATAACATTCTCACAGTTCCATCAGACATTTCAGTTAAATAAAACGGCTCTGTATTTTTACTATCCTCAAAATACCATCCCACCGTTAAAGATAATCTACCCGAACGAATAGAACGTAAACGACGAGTTTTAGGTAAAATCGCCCTCATAGCTTGATTAATGCTATCTTCAAAGTCAATATTTTCTTGGATTAAATTATCTAAAACTAAAGGTAAATTATCACCAGAAGCAGATAAATAAATATCACTTCCTCCTATTTTGTTTTCTGAATTTCTAATTTGATTCAAGTCCATATTATTGGCGTTATAAAATTGCCATTTAGAAATAAATTCTACTAAATCTCTTCTGGTTTTATACGCAGGTGTATTTTCCGGTGAATATTCACTATCTTCAAGTAACCTTGGTAGTATAGTCAAACCTAAAGAATTAGTGGGTATGTTATCTAACCTTTCAAAGTGTGTTTTTGAATTTTGTTTTGGTGCATCATAAACTGAAACAACCCCTTTACCAACTTCTTGATCATGAAACTTATAATAATAAAAAGGTGGTGATTCCAATTTACTTAAATTTTGTCCACTTAATAAAAACTCTTGTGAAATAACTACTTTATTTCTCTTCCTATCCACGAAAAGGCTTAAAGTTAGCATTGTACTAAATTTATCAACTTGTGGATCATTTGGTGATTTTTGAGAGAAACAATAGCTAAAATTAATAACAGCAGGACTTTCTACGCTATTATCTAAAATTCTATCAGCCCCAATTTTGCTCACTGCATCTTCAAAACTACTCACACCCCGACTTGCATCAGAAATAGTAGTTAAACAATCTTTCAAAAATTTCAAACAACTGATAAAATTACTTTTACCTGAACCATTAGAACCGATAAAAATATTCAAATTATCTAACTCTACAGGATGCGGTAAAGACAAATTTTTATAATTCTTATTTTCAATAAGTTGTAAAATAGTTTGATTCATAAATGTTTACTTTATAGATCAGTCGGGGATCTTACTGTTGACTTCCTGCAAGGTGGGCATAGCCCACCATCATATCAAACTAAACACACTTCTAATCTTCGTGATCCTCAAAAGGATCAGCTAATTCTCTACTTGGTGGACCAAAGGATGTGTAAATTGCCATACCAGTAATCGCAATCAGGATGGCAGAAAAAGAAACACCAAGCACTAAACCAGGTTCTAAGTCCATAAAGTTAGAGTTATATTATGAGCGGTATCTTCTAGAATATTACAAAACTTAACTTAAATACTATATTCTCCATTCATTAAAGTCAGGTAAACCACCCTACCCTGATAATGGTATTATCGTCATAGTCAGAATCATCCCAAACGTAAGGTTAAAATCCTGCTGAAATATTGCAGCACCCTACAACGGGGAATAAAAAAATTAAAAAAAGTTTTGGCAACTGATCTTAGGTGAACTATGGCACAACGGACTAAATTGGGAGATATCCTCAGACCCTTAAACGCTGAATATGGTAAAGTATCCCCCGGTTGGGGAACAACACCTTTAATGGGTGTTTTTATGGGTTTGTTTTTCGTATTCTTGCTCATTATTCTGCAAGTTTACAACAAGTCTCTGTTAATTCAAGACGTACTTGTTGATTGGCGCAGTTTAGGCGGCTAATTGCTACACAGCTATTATAACTTGGATGCAAGTTAATATAGACCCGGCCAGTCCGGGTTTTTCAGTTAATAGGTGACAGGTGACAGGTGACAGGTGACAGGTGACAGGTGACAGTTAAGAGAGCTTGTCCTAAGTTGACAATTTCATAGACAAAACTATACTTATATTGACAAAAATCAATATATTTTCCGGAAAAAATCAACTACTTGATATATAATACGGTGATATCAAGTATTGAATTGAGACTATTGCCGACGCGAAAACCAAGCAATGATGGTGGTAGTCTTTTTCAGAAACTTAATTGGAACACAATCGCGTTGGGCTACAGCGTGAAGGTCTACAGAGGGATAACCGCTCCCATGCTCCCGTTGAAGTAGAAAGTAAAGTCTAGCTTTGTCTAGGTTTTATATCGCAGCTAAAGGAAAAAAATAATGAATATATTTGGTATTGGTCTGCCAGAAATGGCTGTAATTATGGTAGTAGCTTTATTAATCTTTGGTCCTAAGAAACTACCAGAAATCGGTCGTAGTTTAGGTAAAACCATTCGCAGTTTCCAGGAAGCTTCTAATGAGTTTCAAAATGAATTTAAGAAAGAAGCGGAAAAACTGGATCAACCTGTAAAAACTACTGCTGAATTAGAACCTAAGCAAATAGAATCTACTAAACAGGATAATTCTGTCTAAAATTCTCCAAATTCCAGATTTATCCCGTAAATTCATCCAAAATCCAAAATCCAAAATCCAAAATCCAAAATCTAAAATCCCAAATCGGATGACAGAAGTTGTTAAGCAACCTGCTTTGGTTATTCCCCAGTTAATAGTCGGGTTGGGGAATCCAGAGCCTAAGTATGATCAAACACGCCATAATATTGGTTTTGCGGCTATTGATGCTCTTGCCCGTGCTTGGCAATTTTCCTTAACTGAAAATCGTAAGTTTCAAGGACAGTTTGCAGAAGGTTTAGCACTAGGAGGCGGTAAAATTCGGCTTTTAAAACCGCTAACTTACATGAATCGTTCTGGGCAATCAGTCCAATCGCTAACAAGTTGGTATAAAATACATCCTGAATCTGTGTTAGTCATTTATGATGATATGGATTTACCCTTGGGGAAAACTCGCCTGCGTTTATCTGGTTCAGCAGGTGGACATAATGGGATGAAGAGTATTATTTCCCATTTGAATAGTCAAAACTTCCCCCGCTTACGCATCGGTATTGGTAAACCCAAAGGTGCAGCAAATGATGATAATGCTGACACAGTTTCTCATGTTTTGGGAAAGTTTTCTGCTACAGAATCAAAATTGATGAATGTGGTTTTAGACTTTGTGGTTGAGTGTGCAGAACTCACCTTAAAGCAAGGTGTAGAAAAAGCCATGAACCGTTGTAATAGCTGGAGTGCTGAGGGATAGGAGTCAGGAGTCAGGAGAAGAATATTTAAAAATTCCCTATTCCCTATTCCCTATTCCCTATGTCTTGGTAGATGGGAAGCGATTTCCGCTAACTCCATCTAACCAACTTAACAGGCTTACGCACTAAGTTCCACCAATAAAATTACACCCCCATCAGGGGTGTGTCGCAGCTTCCTGAATTATTTTAAGAACATGGTAAAGGGATTGTCCTTGATTGATAAAGATATCTTCAAGAAAAACCAGTACCAAACCGAATAGGTTTATTTAAAACGGCGTTTCCGTCTAGCTGCGACTGCTTTACGTTTGCGCTTTTCCAGGGGGGTTTCAAAGTGACGATGATACTTTACGTCAGCCAAAATACCAGCTTTGGAAACCTGGCGTTTGAACCGACGCAGGGCTGAATCTATTCCTTCGTTTTCTCCTAGAACCACTTGGGTCATTCTCGGTCTTTCCTCAATTTGTCAATTATCTCCATTGTAATATTAGCCGCAAACTTAGCAAAACTATATAGTGTCAAACGAGTTTGATCCTATTTTGGAATTAACTATCTTACCCATTTAAGCTGATTCATAAATATTTTAATATAATTAAAATTTTTACATCCTTAACTTGTGATTAATATTAAATTAAACAAAAATTAGGAAATAAATAAGTTGTAATTAACCCCTGTTGTAACTTCTCTTAACAATTACCTAGTTAAGTGAGGGTAAATCCCAAAAACTGAACTGGTTATTCAGAGGTTTTATGACTACAGGTAATCACGGTAATCACGTTATTTTCATTCACCCAGATGGTGCTAGTCCTTCTCACTTCATGGCACTTCGCAACGTTGATAAGGGTCCCGATGGCAGATTGAATTGGGATATGATGTCCAATGCCGGTGTTTACCTGGGACACATGGAAAACCAGTTAACTGGTACTTCCAACGCTGGGTCGGTAACTCATGCTAATGGTGTGAAGGTATTTAATGAATCCTTTGGTTTAAATGAGGATAACACCACTGTTACACCTGCTTCTGGGAAAGTCGGTTATACAATTTTAGAAGAGGCGATCGCCGCAGGTAAAGCCACAGCTTTAATTCAATCTGGACAAATGGCAGAACCTGGTACTGCTGCTTTTGCTGCGGAAACCACCAACCGTTTAGGTAACGATATTCGCGCACGGGATAAATACGCGGAAATCATCGAACAAACCATTCGTTCTGGTACAGATATCATCATGGGTGGTGGTGAACTGTATATGCTACCTAAAGGTAAAACCGGTTTTCACTCACCGCCGAAATTGACGCTTCTGAACAACGGGATGAGCGCCGCCCCAGTATTAACTTAATTGAACTAGCCCAATCTTTAGGTTATACGGTAGTTTACACCGAACAGCAAATGAACCAGGTGGTAAATAGCCAAAACCCACCTACCAAAATCTTGGGTGTATTTGCTGCTACAGATACCTATGATGACCGCAGGGAAGAACAACTAGGATTAAATAGTCCTAATCCCTTACCTCTCTATGTGGCTACCGCACCCACAGTAGCAGATAGATGAAAGCAGATAAATGTGGAACAGGCTTCTAGCCTGTTGACGGGCAAGATGCCCATCCCACATTTTATATTTAATTACAACCAGCTAGTTATCAATCTCTGTGTCCTCCGTGTCCTCTGCGGTTCGTTATTCCGAATCTAATTCAATTGTCAAAGCCAACTGATATAATTTATTACGAGAAATTGATATTTCTTTTGCTAGTTGACGACTTGCTTGGGAACGAGAAGCACCTTGTTTCATCATTCCTAATAGTTCGGCTTTGAGTTCTGCTTCTGTAATTTGTGGTTTACTTGGTTCTATTCCTGCCACTAACAGGGTATATTCTCCTTGGGGTTCTTTTTGTTGATAATGGGCGATCGCCTCTTCTATTGTTCCTCGCCAAAATTCTTCATATAATTTGGTTAATTCCCGTGCTATAACTATTTGGCGATTGCTCCCTAATATATCTGCAAAATCTTGTAATGTCTCCCGCAACCGATGGGGAGATTCATAAAATACTAATGTCCTGGTTTCTATTAATAATGATTCTAAATATTCCCTTCTTTGTTGACTTTTTGCAGGTAAAAAACCATCAAAAACAAACCGATTTGTGGGTAAACCAGAAGCACTTAAAGCAGTAATGGCAGCAGTCGCACTGGGAATAGGAACAACATCAATTTCTGCATCTACACAAGCTTTAATTAACTCATATCCTGGATCAGAAATTCCTGGCATTCCCGCATCACTAACTAATGCGATCGCTTTTCCATATTTTAACTGTTCTATAATTTCAGGAATGCGACTATTACGATTATGTTCATGATAGCTAATTTGGGGGGTTTTAATTTGAAAATGTTGTAATAATTTTCCTGTATGTCGAGTATCTTCCGCCGCTATCATATCCACAGATTGTAATATTCTCACCGCCCGAAAAGTCATATCTTCGAGATTTCCAATTGGTGTCCCGACAATGTATAATGTTCCTGGTTTGGGTTCAGTTGCCATAATTATTATTTTTAAGCTATCAGTAATCAGTAATCAGTAATCAGCTTTCAGTAATCGGCTATCAGCTATAGTAAGAGAAGTTTATCATCAAATCAACAAAAGGTTAATTCATATCTCAACTTCTCAACTCCTAAAACCTAGAACCTAAAAGCTGATTACTGATAGCTGAATACTTACTTAATTATTAATAAACTTCTCAAAAATCTCCCCAAAATCTTTCCTCACATAAGTTTCATGGGCATATTTTAACCAATTAAAAGCATACCAGTTAATTGCCTTAAACTGTTCTTCTGAAGTAGAAACATTAGTAGCTCTACCCACTGTACTAGAAGCAGTATTTAAGCTAGTTTGAGCATATTGGTAATAAACTCCATTTTCTTTTTGAATAGAAGAAATTTTCACCAATGCTTTGTATAAATCTTTTAAGGGAGCAATAAAATTTTTTGCCACATCTATAGAATAGGATTTATCCCCCATAACAAACTTAATTTCAATATCTAAATCTACCGTTCCTGCGGTTTCTAACCTGACATCTCTAATGATATTTTGACTGTAGCTATAACGATTTAGTAACCGTTTCTTGCTCACAGCAGAACTACCATCAAGATGAATTAAAGCTAAATTTGTAAAACAGTATTCATCAGTTTTTGATTTAATCAAAAAGTAGATTTTTTCCCCTTCTTCGTGCATTACATAGTCATCACTATCAACCTTATTATAATCTTCGGGTTTGATCACAGCACCGATATCACTTAAACCGAGTGCATCCATTGCCATGTTCTTAAACATAATTTCTGTTTCTCCCAAAAGGAAAGATTGTTAATATTATAATGTAAATTATATCTCATTGGGTAAAAATTCGGATGAAAAAATTTCTGTTAAGCTGTAAGGGCAGTTTTCAGGGAAGGAAGATAAACCTGTTTCTCTTTCAGCACTAATAATAGCAAGTTGATAAATTTTTTCTAATGAATCTGATAAATAGGAATTAAGACTGGGATTTTCTTTCAATAATTTTTCTAAACGTATACGTTGTTCTTTGATAGTTAGTTGCCAACTGCGAGAACGTAAGTTAGGCTGAAATTGCCATTTTAGTAAGTGCATAATTAATATTTCTAATCTGCTTTCTAACTCGCGTTTTTCAGAACGTCCCATGTCTTCTATTTCTTCCGCAATATTCGCCACATCAATTTGATGAAATTGTCCAGTTCTTAGTAGATATGCTTGTTCTTGTGTCCAAGCATAAAAATCATTGTCGTGAGTAATTTTATTCATAGATAAAAGGAGTCAGGAGTCAGGAGTAAAACTTTTTGTTTGTCTATGTTTTACATTAACTTATGTACCTATTCATCTGCAATCTGATGTAAAATCAGTATTGTATAATATCCCAATCACCAATCACCAATTACCAATCACCAATCACAAATGACTAAATCAGCTTTATTTGTGGGTTTAATTACTTTAGATTTAATTTACCTTGCCGAATCACCACCCCAGAATAATCAAAAATTAGTTGCTAATGATTATACTGTAGCAGCAGGTGGGCCAGCAACCAACGCATCTGTTACATTTAGTTACTTGGGTAATAAATCTCAACTTTTAGGTGTTCTGGGTTCTCATCCAATGACACAATTAATTGTTACAGATTTAGAAAATTATCAAGTTAAAATAATTGACTTAGAACCAAGTAAAGAAACATCCCCACCAGTATCTTCAATTATTGTCACCCAAGGTACAGGAGAAAGGGCTGTAATTTCTATAAATGCTGTAAAAACCCAAGCTGATATAAACTCTATTCCTGCTAATATATTAGATAATATTGACATTGTTTTAATTGATGGACATCAAATGGCAGTAAGTAAAATTATTGCCGAAAAAGCGAAAAATAAAAATAAAAATATTCCTGTTGTCATTGATGGAGGAAGTTGGAAAGCAGGTTTTGCAGAAATTTTACCTTTTGTAGATTATGCTATTTGTTCAGCTAACTTTTATCCTCCAGACTGCAAAAATCAAGCAGATGTTTTTCAGTATTTGCAAAGTTTTAAAATTCCGCACATTGCTATTACTCATGGGGAAAAACAAATTGAATATTTAACTGATCAAACCAGAGGTTTTATCAATGTTCCTAAAATTCAAAGTGTTGATACATTGGGAGCGGGTGATATTTTTCATGGTGCTTTTTGTCATTATATTCTACAAAATAACTTTCCTCAATCCTTAGAATTAGCAAGTAATATTGCTGCGGAAGCTTGTAAATATTTTGGTTCACGTCGTTGGATGAAACAATTATCAATTGTCAATTGTCAATTATCAATTGATCAGTAGGGTAGACATCTTAGCTACCCCACAAGAATTTTTGATTAAATACTGCTAATCATTAATTGATAATAAACCAACAGGAGGAGTAATTTCAATCCGTTTTTTTTCCAAATCAACAACAGGAACAATTTCCATCACAAAAGGAATTAAAACAGTTTTTTCCGCCTTCTTTTCATCAAAAGCTGGATCAAATTTCACCTCTAATAAATCATGACCAGAAGGTAATAAATCTACAACAGTTCCGATTAACTCCCCAGATTCCTGCATGAAAACAGACAATCCTATCAAATCTATAACATGAAATTCCCCTTCTTCCAATTGAGGGCGATCGCTAATAGGAACAAACAACCGACAATCTCGTAAACCTTCCGCAGCAGTGCGATCGCTCACCCCCTCCAACTTAATCACATATAAATTCTTACCTTCAACATACCGCCCCTGTAACAACTCCACCGCTTGCGGTTCACTCTCCCCAGGCCGCAACATCCAGCGAGTACCCGCCTCCTCAAACCGTTCAGGAAAATCAGTAGAAGGATAAACCCGCACTTCCCCACCCAAACCTTGAGGAGCAACAATTTTACCAATTTCTATCCAATCATCAAGATCGGGGACTGGTGACTGGGGACTGGTGACTGGGGAAGATTTTATACTCACCTCCCCTTTACCCTTCCTTCTCTTCTCTTTCTTCTTCTTCGCTTCCTTCGTGTCTTCGTGGTTCATTAAATCCTCTTAAATCGTATCTTCTGCCTTCTTACACACCAACCGCTGCACGTTGATAAACCTGTTCTGCTACCTTAGCCAAACGCTGCATACCGATAGTAATTTCCTCATCACTACCAGTTAAACTGATACGCAGACATTG
Organism: Sphaerospermopsis torques-reginae ITEP-024; assembly: GCF_019598945.1. Taxonomy (NCBI): domain Bacteria; kingdom Bacillati; phylum Cyanobacteriota; class Cyanophyceae; order Nostocales; family Aphanizomenonaceae; genus Sphaerospermopsis; species Sphaerospermopsis torques-reginae. The sequence continues at coordinate 3,510,741 of NZ_CP080598.1, forward strand.
ATGTTTATGTTCCCATTCCTCCTTTAAACCAGGGAAGAAACCACTACCAGGAACAACAATCACACCGACTTTCTTTAATTCCTGGTAAAATTCCCAGTCGGTGATCGGTAAATCTTGCAGCCATAACCAGCCAAAAATCGCCCCTTCACCACGATGTAAGAACCAAGGTAAATTTTTAGGCATAGCTGCTGCTAACGTGCTTTCTAATACCTCAAACTTTTGCTGATAGAAAGGTCTAATGACATTTTCTGCAATATCCGCTAATGCACCTGATTCTATCGCTCTAGCTGCGATCGCCTGACCATACCGAGAAGAATGAATACCTGCATTAGTTTGGAAACACTCTAAAGCTTGCAGCAGTTTTTCATCACCAATCGCTACCCCCAGTCTTTCCCCTGGTAAACCTGCCTTTGATAAACTCATACAATGGATAGTATTATCACCAAACACAGGTGTCATATCTGTAAAATTCAAAGCCGGGAAAGGTGGCGCATAAGCAGAATCTATTAAAACCGGCACATTATAAGGTGCAGCTAAAGCGGCGATTTTCTCAACCTCATCATTAGTTAAAACGTTACCTGTAGGGTTGCAAGGACGAGAGAAAATCACACAACCAGTATTTTCATTAATAGAAAGTTGGCTAAAATCAGGACGATACTTAAAGCGATGATTCGCGCTATCAATATCTAAAGTCGGTTTATAAGCAATTAACGATTCTGGGCATAAACTCACCCCACCATAACCAGTATAATCTGGACTTAAAGGTAAAACAATTTGTTTTAAATCCCCATCATCAGTATAGCCACCGTAAGCATTAGCAGCGTAGAAATAAATAGTTTGACTACCAGCAGTAACTAAAATATTCCGTTCTGTTAAATTTAAACCATAACGCTGGTTAAAATCCTTCACCATCACCGAAATAAACGGTGCATAACCCTGGGAAGAACCGTAACGACAAACAACCTCACCATATTCAGAACTAGCTAACAAATCTGCGGTACAGTCACGCCATAACTGCTCAACCTCTGGTAAAATCAGGGGATTACCCGCACTCAAATTATACAATACCTGCCCCTGATTGGCTCGGAGAGTTTCATTAATATCTTTCATAATCGCTCTTACGCCAGTTAAGTTAGACATTTGAGCGCCGATTTTAGTAAGGGCAGGTTTCATCATGTTTGTTACAAAATAAGGAAATTGTTATTGAGATTTAGATTTTAACAAAATCTGCGAATCACCGTACCCGAAAATCATTGAAAAAACATTCAAAAATAATAACCCAAGTTGCTAGTTAGGAATAGGAGTCAGGAGTCAGAAGTCAGGAGTCAGAAGTAAATAATAAAACCCCAGTTTGTGAGACTGGGGGGTTTCTCTTGTGATAGGTACTAATGTACTATACAAAAGAAAAATTGACAAGTGGGGATAGATCCCGGACTTCTTGAAGAAGTCGGGGATCTGGGTGAGATAAACTCTAGATCAGTTAATTTAGGGGAGAAGTGAATAATGGAAGTGAAAGCAGCGATCGCTTACAGTGCAGGTAAACCGCTAACTATTGAAACCGTGCAACTCCAAGGACCACAAGCGGGGGAAGTATTAGTAGAAATTAAAGCCAGTGGAGTTTGTCATACTGATGCTTATACTCTTTCCGGTGCAGATCCAGAAGGTTTATTTCCCGCTATTTTAGGTCATGAAGGTGCTGGTGTGGTTGTGGAAGTAGGGGAAGGTGTCAAAAGTGTGAAACCCGGAGATAATGTAATTCCTTTATACACTCCTGAATGTCGCCAGTGTGATTATTGTTTAAGCTTTAAAACTAACCTCTGTCAAGCAATTCGCGCTACCCAAGGACGGGGAGTAATGCCCGATGGTACGAGTAGATTTAGTATAGTTGGTGACATGATTCACCATTATATGGGTACTTCCACCTTTGCTAATTATACGGTGTTACCAGAAATCGCCGTTGCCAAAATTCGGGAAGATGCGCCTTTTGATAAAGTTTGTTACATCGGATGTGGTGTAACAACGGGAATAGGTGCGGTAATTAATACAGCTAAAGTTGAACCTGGTGCAAATGTGGTAGTTTTCGGTTTGGGGGGAATAGGTTTAAACGTCATCCAAGGTGCAAAAATGGTGGGTGCAAATATGATTGTAGGTGTAGATATTAATCCCAAAAAACGCGCCTTAGCTGAAAAATTTGGCATGACACATTTTGTCAATCCTAACGAAATTGAAAGTGATTTAGTTGCGTATTTAGTAGATTTAACAAAAGGTGGTGCGGACTATTCTTTTGAATGTATTGGTAATGTAAAAGTTATGCGTCAAGCATTAGAATGTTGTCATAAAGGTTGGGGAGTAAGTGTTATTATTGGGGTAGCTGGTGCGGGTCAAGAAATTAGCACTCGTCCTTTTCAATTAGTTACTGGAAGAGTGTGGAAAGGTTCAGCCTTTGGTGGTGCAAGAGGGCGGACTGATGTACCGAAAATTGTAGATTGGTATATGGATGGAAAGATTAATATTGATGATTTAATTACTCATGTTATGCCCATTGAAAAAATTAATGATGCTTTTGATTTAATGCACAGAGGGGAATCAATAAGAAGTGTAGTGACATTTTAGATTTCTGGTAATGGGTAAATTATGAATCATAAATTATTGAAAGGAAAATAGAATGGAAATGGAAGACCTAAAAATTGTTTATGTCCTTACAAATCCAGCAATGCCAGGGTTAGTGAAAATCGGTTATACTGGAAAAAATGATGCTAATACCCGCATTGGCCAACTCTATACAACAGGTGTTCCAGTTCCATTTGAGTTGGAATTTGCCTGTAAGGTCAAAAATGCTGAGGAAGTTGAAAAGGCACTTCACATTGCATTTTCTCCCTATAGAATTAATCCAAAGCGTGAGTTCTTTCAAATTGAGCCAAGTCAAGCAATTGCTATCTTACAGCTACTTCATGAAGACGCAACTAAGGAAGTTGTGCAACAGCCCAGTAATATAGATCAACAGTCAATTGCGGCTGCTCAACAAATGAAAAATCGTAGACCGAATCTAAACTTTGAAGAAATGGGAATCCCTATTGGTTCTGAACTAAAGTCAGTTCATTCCGATGATTTCGTCACTGTGGTTACTCCAAAGAAAGTTAAATTCGGTGAGGAGGAAATGTCGTTAACTGCCGCTACACGCCAAATTCTTGGGATTGGATATAGCGTTGCTCCAAATTCTCACTGGACTTATAACGGTATGCACTTGAATGAGATATACAACGAAATTTATGGTGAAACTGAGTAATTATTTCTAGTTATTTTGGTGTGTTACGCTATTGCTAACACACTCTACATTCTTTTCAAATATCAAACCAGACTATCATTATAGTTAGTATAATTATTACAGTTAACCAGGTTTTGATTATGCAAATCCCGAAAATTCAACCAACCGCAGCAAACCTGAAAAACAATCTCTATGAAAGTGACTTTTATCAATGGACTCAAAAACAAGCTAACCTTCTACGTCACCAACAATGGCAGGATTTAGATATATCAAACTTAATAGAGGAAATTGAATCTTTGGGTAAAAAAGAAAAACAGGAATTAAGAAACCGTCTAAGTATTTTAATCGGACATTTATTAAAATGGGAATTTCAACCAGGTAAACGCAGCCGTAGTTGGTTAGCAACAATTCGCATTCAAAGACGGGATATTATAAAATTATTACAGGAAAATCCTAGTTTAAAATCTCAACTAGAAATATTGATGAGTGAGGCTTATGAAAATGGCAGAGATTTAGCATCAGGAGAAACTAATTTACCATTTTCAACTTTTCCAGAACAATGTAATTACAGTTTAGATGAAATTCTCAAAGATAGCTTTTTACCCGGTGAACCTGCACAAGATGATTTAATGAAATAAACTTTGTTTGGTAATTGGTAATTGGTAATTGGTAATTGGGTTAAATTATCCTTTGAATCCTGACTCCTGACTCCTTGATATTTTATGACAACAGAAAAAACAACTTTATCGAAAATAAAAATTATCTTAGTAGAACCAGCAGGAGAATTAAATGTAGGTTCAATTGCCAGAGTGATGAAAAACTTTGGTTTATCTGATTTAATATTAGTAAATCCCCAGTGCGATCGCCTATCTTTTGAAGCCTTAAAAATGGCAATTCACGCCAAAGAAATCTTAGAAAATGCGGTTGTAGTAGACACCTTACCAGAAGCATTACAAGGATGTACCCGTGCGATCGCCACCATCGGGAGAGATTATAACGGAGAACTACCCTTAGAAAATCCCCGTAACGCTTTCCCCTGGTTATTAGCAGAACCAGAAAAACCCACAGCATTAATATTTGGTAGAGAAGATCGGGGATTAACCAATCAAGAAATAAATTATGCCCAAAAGTTAGTATTTATCCCTACAAATCCCGAATATCCATCATTAAATTTAGCCACGGCGGTGTCAATCTGTTGTTACGAATTATCACAACTAGCGGAAAATTTTATCACACAGAAAACACCGACTACAGAAATAGCACCTTTGGATGTTGTAGAACCTTACTATCAAGAATTAGAATCTCTACTACTTGCTATAGGTTATCTTTATCCTCACACAGCAGCCAGTCGCATGGAAAAATTCCGCCATTTATATAACCGCGCCCACCTGCAAACCACGGAAGTTGCTATGCTCAGAGGTATTATCAAACAAGTGCAATGGGCAATTAAAAATCACAGTCAAATCTAAAACTAGGGAGTATGATGGAAGTATATTTTCAGATATCATCTTCCAAAAGGATTAATTATGACTTACACTAAACAGCAAAATGCTACTTAGTCCCAGAAGGCGATCTGAGTATCAAGGTGCATAATATAATTAATTTTGGGTCGAATGTTGACAAACAAAACAGTCGAGCGGGTAACAAGGAGTAGCAGTGTCAGAATCAAGTGACAAACTAATAGCTGTCTCAAGGCGACAACCTACCCAGCGTCGTCGCCGTCCGCGTCCAGTGCAAAACCAAGATCAAAAACAAGCTCAAAGTCAAGCTCAAAGGCAACCCCAAAAGGCAAGACAAAAAGCGGTCAAGAAGCAGCAACAGAGCGGAAACAAAGGCGAAACTGTGGCATTAACACGGCTAAATCATAATATCAGTTCTGCCAATGTTGGGACTGGGGGGCAAAGACCATCAACCAAAGTAGTCATACCGACAGCAGTAAAACCCATCCCTAAACCCAAGGAAAAAATGCCACAAGTGGTTGCGAAGCCAAAAACATTGCGTATACAAAAGCAAGGCAGCCTGAAAATACAAAGACAACCATCGCGGAAAACGCGGTTAAAGCCAATGGCTAAAACCATATTGTATACCTTGCGGTTGTTGATTATCGGCATTGGGCTAGGTGCAATTGTTGGCACTGTTTTGTCAATTTTAGACCCTGCTAATCGCATCACCACCACTTCTGTCCCCGCATCAGGGACAAATATCACCCAATCCTCTAATAATCAAGCCTCTGCTGCTGGCTTATCTTTGTCACAAGAAATTATACCTTTAAAAACCACTGTACAAAATCTAGCTACAGCCAACCCAAATCTAACCCCTGGGGTTTTCATGGTAGATTTAGACACAGGTGGTTATGTAGATATTAATGGTAATGCTAGTTTTTCCGCTGCCAGCACCATCAAAATTCCGATTTTAGTAGCTTTTTTCCAAGATGTCGATGCCGGAAAAATTCGCCTCGATGAAATGCTGACAATGGAAAAAGAAATGGTTGCAGGAGGTTCTGGGGATTTGCGTACCAAACCTGTAGGTAGTAAACACACGGCGTTGGATGTAGCCACAAAAATGATGGTCATCAGTGATAACACTGCGACAAATATGCTCATTACCAGATTGGGAGGCCAGGAAGTATTAAATGGGCGTTTTCGCAGTTGGGGATTAACAACTACAGTTATTCGTAATATTTTACCAGATTTAGAAGGTACAAATACCACATCTCCCAGAGAATTAGCAGATTTAATTGCTAAAGTGAATCAAGGTAATTTAGTCAGTATGCGATCGCGTGATTTAATGTTAGATATTATGCGTCGCACAGAAAGAGACACTCTCATACCTTCTGGGTTAGGAGAAGGAGCAAGAGCATATCATAAAACCGGTGATATTGGCACAATGTTAGGAGATGCAGGTTTAATTGATATTCCCACCGGTAAGCGTTACATTGCTGCTGTCATGGTACAACGTCCCCATAATGATCCTGCTGCGGAAAAACTGATCCGTTCTATCTCTAAAGCAGCTTACGAAAACTTTAGTCAAACGAATGTCACACCCCGCACTCCTACAAATAATCCACCATCAACAAGTTTTCAACCACCAGTTCAACCAGTCCAACCAGTCCAACCAGTTCAACCAGTTCAACCAGTTCAACCAATTCAACCAATTCAACCTTTTACTCAACCTTTCATTCAACCTCAAGTAATGAATCCAATACCACCTAATGGGATGGTTAATAATGTACCAATGGGAACTTATCAAGCTCCTATAATGACTCCACAATATTATCCACCAAGATAGGAGTCAGGGGAATTTTAGATTTTAGATTTTGGATTTTGGATTTTGGATTTTAGATTAATCTATTACCCATTACCCATTACCCATTACCCATTACCAATCACCAATTAATTATGACATCTACTCTTCCATCAATTCAATTTTTTGCAGGTTTATTTGAAGAACTGAGTAACGTGAGTTTACGACGGGAAACCCGCACTGGTAAACTGATTGTAGTTATGCAATTTGAACAATTAAAAGCTTTATCCGGTTTTAATAGTTTTACAAAACAGTCTTTAAATTCCCTATTATTAACAGATGAAGAAGGAGAAATTCGCGTTACTCCTACGGGAACAAAGTTTATTTTTGGTGGAGATGAAGGAGATGAATTAAAACGGGTAGATTGTAAATTTGAAGTAGAACGAGAAGATCATTTTGAAAGAATCATGCGTTTTTTGCACCGTTACGCCGATGCAAACGGAATGGAATATGGGGAAAATAATTGATAATTGATAATTGATAATTGATAATTGATAATTGGTAGATTTATTTCTGTCACCTGTCACCTGTCAACTGTCACCTACAATTTCTGATATCTCATTCCGGGAAGTTGGGAGACTAAACCCATTAATTCCAACTGTAACAAAGAACTAGAAACTAAACCCGCATCCATACCTGTTTTCTGCACAATAAAATCAAAAGGTAAAGATTCAACAGCTAAAATATCTATTACCTTTTGTAGTTCTGGTTCTAATTTAGGAGTTTCTAATTTAGAAGTTTGTAATTTAGGAGTTTCTAATTTAGAAGTTTCTAATTTAGTTTGAGTTGGTTGAGATAAAGGAACAGAATTAAAAAGAGGAGTTTCTACATCTATTTGGGGAATAGCACCCAACATAATTAATAATTCATTTAATTGTTGATTTATTAAACCTGCACCTTGACTAATTAATTTTAAACATCCTTGAGATGGTTCATCATCAACTCTTCCCGGTAAAGCGTACACATCACGACAAAATTCATTTGCATAATTTGCAGTTATTAAAGCACCTGATTTTGCTCCCGCTTCCATCACCAATACTGCACGACTTAAACCAGCGATAATGCGATTTCTGCGAGGAAAATGAGTCCTGTTAGGTGGAGTTTTCGCGGGATATTCACTAATTACTATGCCAGATTTTAAAATTTGTTGATATAAATCTTTATTTTTATAAGGATAAATAACATCTACACCAGTTCCCATAACCGCTATAGTTCTACCTCCCGCTTTCATTGCTGCGGTATGACTTTCCGTGTCTATTCCTTCGGCCATTCCCGAAACCACAGTAAAACCATTTTTAGCTAAAGCGGTACTAATTTGACGAGTCCATTTTATGCCATATTCTGTAGGTTTACGAGTTCCCACAATACCTACTAAGGGTTTTTTTCCTGAATTTTCTTGTAAATCAACTTCACCACGATAATATAAAATTGGTGGAGGTGTGGGAATTTCCCTTAATAATTGCGGATATTCTGGATCTCCTGGAGTCCAAAAATTGGGGTTTATTTGTTGATGTGAAATCAGTAATTGTTCTGGGTTTATTCTGCTTCTTTGTTGAACAACTTTTTCTAAAGTTTGAAAACCAAAACCTTCGATTTTTCTTAATTCCGCAGGACTAGCTTTCCAAGCATTTTCTAATTGACCAAAATGCTGGTGTAATCGTTGTAATAATATGGGACCAATACCCGAAATTTGCGACCAAGCTAACCAATATTTGCGTTCTTCTCTAGTAGACATTTTAAAAAATCAACCTCTGCGTCTTTGCGTCTTTGCGTGAGATATTCTGATCTTTAACCCTTTGCTAATCTTTGATTTCTCAAATACTCAAAAACCGACTTATCACCAATATCTGCGGGAATATTTTGTATTGTTTTCCGCAAAGCAAAGACTAAAAAAGCAATTACCCAAATTCCTAATAAAACCTGTTCTGCTTGGGTTGATAAAATTCCTGCTAAATGTCCTAATAATAAAAGGGGAACAAGGGGAGTTAAGATTTTAGTTTCTAACCGATTAAAACAAAATCCTTCTTTAAAGAAAATACCTGTTAAAGCAGCAAAAGTAAAACCGACACCAAATAAAGTTAGTGGTTGGTTGTAAATGGTAATGGCAAAAGGTTGATTATCCAAATGTGCGAAAATCAAAGCGGAAATACTACCAATTATCCAGAAAAGTTGTAGAATTTGGTGTAGTAATTTCATGTATATGTGAATAGTTAATAAACTCACTCCTAATGCTAAAATAAAACAAGTGTAAAGAGGGGTAATAGCTTGAATTGCTAAAGGTTTATCTGCATAAAATAAAGCTAAATTACTAGCAATTGCAAAACTAATTGCTGCTATCATTAAACTGGTACGATAGATGATCACACCGATGCGATCGCTCTTAGTAATAGTAAATTCTCCAAACTGTCCTTGATATACTTCTGCTGTAGGTTGTGGTTCTGGGGTTGATATTGATTGTGTCGTCATATTCAATAATAGAGGATATTTTTAACTGACTGCTATAGCTATTCTAGTATGATATTGTGAATTTTTACAGCATGAAAAACCCCATCTTTGCATAATTTATCTTAGCCCCCCTTTTTCAGAGTATCTTTTAAAAGTCACTCATGGGGTATCAAAAACTTTTAGATCCCCCTAAATCCCCCTTAAAAAGGGGGACTTTAAAGAATTTAATCAATAGAAATTAAATAATTAGGATGGGATTTTGTCTGAATCAGGATGTCCAGGATTAGAGGATTTACAGGATTTTAGATTCCCGACTTCTTACCATATTTAGGGGAACATCCCAATTTTGAAAAAATAACCGCAGCAACACCAAAAAATATCTTAAACTCTCTTACCTTTGTGTCCTTTGCGTCCTTTGCGGTTCAATCATATCAGTTCATTGGATCATTTTTACCGTTAGATCAAAAAAGATTTACACATTTGGGATGCTCCCATATTTAGTAATTTCTCTCAAGAGGAAATAAAAGAAGTTAAGGATCTGTTGGCAGTGAGATTTTATCAAAATATTCCTCAAAAACCCCTTGACATTTTTCTAGTTTCGGTTATCATAATATTATAGTGGGAATCTGTGTAGCCTAAAATCTTGATGATACTTCATAACATCTGTTTTGAGGATTATGAGGTGCGGGAAATTATGTGGATGTCCATTTCATCACCCGATATTTTCTCCCGTCTTCTGTGCGTGCAAAAGTGAAATATTCACCACCAACTCTATCACAATAAAATCTAGTACCACCTGCATAGCTAGGTTTACTGATACTGACAGTGGTAGCTAAAGCCAGTAAAGACGATAAAATAAGAGTTGTTGAGAATTTTCCTTTCATATTAGTTTTTAGTAGACAGTAATTTTATACATCAATCAAAACAATTTCTTCCTTTCTTCCTTTGCGCCTTTGCTCCTTAGCGCCTTGGCGCGAAACTACCCTTTAAGTATAAATTAACAATCTTCCAAAAACAAGACTTGTAAATTATCTAAATATTTCATTTGCAATTGTATCTGTGCATTACCGCTATTTACAGCAACTTCTACCCACCCATGACTACCAACCAAAGCTAAAACTTCCCCAGCTTCCACATCACTGTAAGTTGCACATCCTGGTATTTGCAAACCCTGAACTTCTACACACCAGGTTTTACCCTCCACAAAACTACCAGGGATATTACTGATTAAATTACCAAAGTGATCTATATATTGAATACAACTTGCTACACCATTAGTTATAATTTGACATTTTGCAATATTTAATTTTACCAAAGTTTCAGGATTTATTTCCCTGCCTAACTTTTGCAGAGATACACCACTTGCTAAATGTGCCGCGACAGGTGCGAAAATATCTCTACCGTGAAAAGTGCTGCTAGGTTGAGATATTCGCCAATATTCAGAGTTTGTTAATTCTATTGCTGTAATTACCGGATTTTCAGCAATTATACCGCTAAAAATGCCGTTATCTGGTCCAACAAGATAACCTTTTTCTAATTTTAGGGCGATCGCTCTCCTTTGACCACCTACTTCCGGATCTACTACCGCTAAATGTACCGTACCCTGGGGAAAGTAAGGATAAGCATTCATCAAGGAAAATCTAGCTGCGGCGATGTTTTGCGGTGGAATTTGATGATTTAAATCTATTAAGGTTAGATTTGGGTTAACTTGGCAAATTATACCTTTCATTACTCCGACATATACATCATTATATCCAAAATCACTTAACAAAGTCAAGATATTTACTTGATTCATAGATTTACAATTATTAACAATTTTCTGTAACAACAACTACAAAAACGTGGTATGTTATCAAAACATGACATCAAAATCAAGAGTATCAAGGTAAAAATTATGGCAATGAGTAGAAATAGACTACAAGCAATTCAAAAAGCTGAAGAAGCACACAGACAAAGTATGAAAAAAAGCGTTGAACATCGTTTACAGGTGGCAAAATCTCAAGGTGATGAAAATTTGATTCGTCAGTTAGAAGCTGAACAAGCTTATTACCAATGAAGTATTTTCAATATTGATGTTTATTCATGTTAATTTTTTAGGCTTTTTAGTTTGGTTGTGTGTTTACCTGCGAAAGCAGGTTTTTTTATGGGGTCGTAAAATCAAGACTAAACAAAAAACCAGGGAAAGATAATTCCCCTGAAACTTCCTAAAATTTGTTTAATTTTGGTAGTTTTTCAATAATCGACAATTAACAATGAACAATTGACAATGAGGAAGAATATTGAAAAAGCGGATTTTTTTGGGTTTTATCCCCTTGAAAGGGGAGGGTTTAAACCTTGAATTAAACAATTATCAATTGTCAATTATCAATTGTTAATTGTTGTTTAATCAGCATTGAGAATTTTAGGAACTTTGAAAAAATCTCCTTCCTGTTCAGGTGCGCTGCTGAGAATAGCTTCTCGATCAGGATAGGGTTGTAATTTATCTTCTCTTGTGACATTGCTAACATCAATAGCTCTAGTTGTGGGAGGTACATCAGCAACATCAAGTTCGCTCAGTTGTTCGACATACTCTAGAATACTACTGAGTTGGGTGGAAAATTGCGCTTCTTCCTCTGGTGTTAATTCTAACCGAGCGAGGTTAGCAACTTTATGGACTTGTTCACGATCTATCATAGTCAGGGAATAGGGAATAGGGAATAGGGAATAGGTGACAGGTGACAGGTGACAGGTGACAGGTGACAGGTGACAGGTGACAGAAAAGAGTTGTTTCTAACTACCAATTACCAATTACCCATTACCAATTACCAATTACCCATTACCAAATTAAAAGAATACGTCAATTTGCGATCGCCCGGTAGTTTTTAACCAGTTTTGTGCTTCAATATAATTATTAGGAGCTAGACGAATCGCTCTAATCCAATAATCCGCGGCTTGATCAAACAACGCTTCACCAGCGTCATTATCACCCTCTTCTTTAGCTTTTTCACCTTTGTAGTGATAAATTACAGCGATATTATTTAAAGCCTGGGGTAGACGGGGGTTTAATTCAATTGCTTGATGATAAAATTCTAAAGCTTTTTCATGATCGCCATTACTAGCATAAATCAAACCCATATTATAGAGAATAAAACTCTTATCGTTAGAGTCTTCTTCTAAAGATAAAGCTTCTTCATAATATTCTAAAGCTTCAGCATATTCGCCTTCAGCTTGTGCTGACATACCATCACGGTAATATACAAATGCTTCCTTCGCTTTTTTGTTAGTTGGCAGTATTTTGAGAATAATATCTGCCATAACGGTAAAAGACTTGTCAACAAAGTTATCGTTTTTCTGTGTTCTTGGCATATTTGCCCCTTTCTTATCCTATAAGTTAATCTAGCTGATTTTTGGTGATTGGTGACTTGTGACTGGTGACTGGTGACTGGTGACTGGGGTGTTATCTCCCCTACTTCCCCTACTTCCCCCACTTCCCCTACCTCCTGACTCCTGACTCCTGACTCCTGACTCCTCTCAACTGTAAAGCTTCCCGTGCTTGTTCTCGATCATCAAAATGGATTTTTTCCGTACCTAAAATTTGATAATCTTCGTGGCCTTTACCTGCCAATAATACACCATCACCGGGTTGAGCTTCTAGGATAGCAGTACGGATAGCTGTAGCGCGATCGCCAATTACCACCGGTTGCACAACATCAGGAATACCTGCCAAAATATCCTCTAAAATCTTATCAGGGTTTTCTGTGCGGGGGTTATCTGACGTTACTACCGCAATATCAGCTAATTCTGCGGCAATTTTACCCATTTTCGGGCGTTTTGTTCTGTCTCTATCTCCTCCACACCCAAACACACAAATCATTCTTCCTGGTATAAACGGACGTGCTGCTTTCAGTAAATTTTCTAAACTATCAGGAGTGTGGGCATAGTCTACAATCACGCTAACATCTTGATTATCGCTAATTTGCACCCGTTCCATTCTTCCCGGCACTCCTGGAAAATCAGGTATAGATTTTGCAACTAATTGTAAATCTAAACCCAGATGTAAAACCGCACCCACAGCAGCTAAAAGATTTTCTAAATTATATTGTCCCACCAAAGGAGAACTAAAAGCGACATCACCTTTAGGAGTATGTAAAATACCGCTAACACCTGTTGGCTGATAATTTAAACCACTCATCCACAAATCAGCAGTATTATTATTAACGCTATAAGTCCAAACCCGTTCTTTTCCTAAACCAGCAATTAAACGCTTACCATATTCATCATCAGCATTAATAATTGCTCTACCTTGGAGATAATCAGGACTAAATAACAAAGCCTTAGCCCCAAAATAATCTTCCATATCCTTGTGATAGTCAAGATGATCTTGGGTGAGATTGCTAAAAACAGCCACCTCAAAAGCACAACCAAAAACCCGATCCTGTGCTAAAGCATGGGAACTAACTTCCATCACCCCAAACTCACACCCAGCATCAACCGCTTGAGCTAGATTGTGTTGTAAGTCTACAGCAAAAGGAGTAGTAAAAGCAGCAGTTTGGGAAAAACCAGGCCAACGAGTGTAAAGAGTTCCTAATAAAGCCGTCGCCAAATTGGCTTTTGTGAGAAAATATTCAATTAGGTGGGTAGTTGTGGTTTTACCGTTCGTGCCGGTAACACCCACCATTTTGAGCTTTCGTCCAGGATAACCATAAAAAGCCGCAGAAATTTCAGCGCAGACCTTATTCATATTACTGGCACTGATCACCATTTCTGACTGTGTAGGTGGATATTTGGCGATCGCATCTGGAGAGATAATAGCAGCAACAGCACCAGCAGCTAAAGCACTCTCCCAAAACTCACCCCCATCTACTCTAGTACCTGGCATCCCAATAAACAAATCTCCCAAACCGCAAGCATGGGAATTAGTTTTTATCCCCTTAACCTCCACATCCCCAGACTGAGGACATTCTACACCATCAACAACCGCCAACAATTCCCGTAAATTCATATATCGCACCTCGCCACAAGCTAACCTTGCGCCTATTCTGCATTATTATTTTCCATATTGGGAATATATTTTAAAAGCAATTGTTCCAACTGCCGAACATTTGCGCGAGGAGAAAGACGAGGTATAGAATGTAACACCTCTGCGCCCTCTGCGTCTGGGCGGTTCGATAAAAACAAAACCGGTATTTCATACTGATAAGCATTAAACCAGTCTTCACGAGTCGTAATATCGCGTATTTCCAAATCAAAAGCAATACTTGTAATTTGTTCTAGCTTTTCTTGTAAACCTTCACAGAGATGGCAACCGGGTTTACTGTATAATATTAACCTCATTTTTCAGTGTAATCTCCATTATAATAACAACTGTATTATATATACAACTGTATTAAGCCTTTATGGATCTAAAAATCTTTTAAGATTAGCTGCATCTGGAATATGTTAAATAACCGTGACGCAATTGGAAAATGCCTCGAATTACTTTCTCAAGGTTTATATCCTTATGTTGAAGAGAAAATGAAACTTGAGTATACTAATCAATGGCTTGCTCAAGCTGGACAATGCTTATCTCCAGATACAAATTTAAAACGAACTACAGAAGAACGGTTAAAGCAAGATATATCATCATTACTTTCCGTGATGACAAAAAGATGGGACAGAGTATTTAAATCTCATTTATCACCTGTTGAAAGAGGCTTTGCTAGTGAAATTATTGATATTCGCAATAAATGGGCGCATAATACACCATTTTCTACAGAAGATGCTTTTCGTGCAATAGATAGTATTTATCGTTTATTGCAAGCTATTGAAGCAGAAGAACCACAAGAAGTTGAAAAATATAAACAAAAGATTTTTCAAACCCTAATACAAGAACAAAATCGTAGTCAAAAACGTACACAACAGCTATCTAGTCAAGAAATAAGACTTAAAGAACGTTTAGCACCTATTCTTAATGATATTCCTTTTGAAGATGTGACGTTATTAGAAAGAGCATTAACCCATGATTCTTATGCCTACGAAAAGCGAATAAGTAAAGATAATGAGCAATTTGAGTTTTTAGGAGATTCTGTTTTAGGTTTCTTAGCAGGTGCTTATGTTTATAGTAAGTGTGGAGATATTTCTGAAGGGAAATTAAGTAAATTAAAGGAACGGCTAGTTGATAATCCCCAATTAGCTAAACTAGCGAAGAAATTAAATTTAGGTCAATGGGTTTTATTAGGAAAGGGAGAAAAACTACAAGATGGTAGTAACAGAGAATCTTTGCTGAGTGCTACTTTTGAAGCTATTATGGGTGCGTATTATCTGGATTCTGGTATTGAAGCTGTTCAAGATTTAGTATATCCTCTATTTGATGCCATATTTGATCATCAAATTCCTGAAGATATAACTGTAGAGAGTTTAGAAAATCCGATAGGATTGTTACAACAATACGCACAAAAAAATGGATTTGATAAACCTGTATATGAGATTGTTCAAGAAACAGGACCCGATCACGATAAAGAGTTTACTATCCAAGTCAAAATAAATGGTAAAGTCTACGGTCAAGGTAAAGGTAAGAATACAAAAGATGCAAAAAAACAAGCAGCGATAAATGCTTTGCGTAACCTAGAATGAATGTAAGTGCCGACTGGGAATAAATTCCCAGTCTTATATCTGAAGTCATCTAAAGATGACTAAATAGAGAGAATATTTTTAACTTTAGTTAACTTTAATAGTAAAGACAGGTATGCTTGTGGTATAATAACAATAAATCTATATTTAAATGGTAAAGAATTATGAAAAAAATAGAAGTAGAACTCGATCAAGAAACGTATGATAAAATACAACAGCTAACCCAAACTCATCATTGTCAACTTTCCGATCTCATTAAAGCAATGATTGAGCAACTAACGCAACCAGAAATTATCAATGATTCATTTATTGGTAAATGGTCGGATGATGCAGAATTAGTTGATAAAATGATTGAAGATATAAACTTATCTGTTTATAGAAAACAAGACACAAAATCAATGTTGACAGATGAAGAAAAATTAAAAAGATTAAATCAATTATTTGGAATTTGGAAATAATAACCTGAACTAAGAGAAATTTTTGCAGAAATAGATACACAGGTTCAATACATTCTTTAATATTACTTAGATATAAACGTTCATCTTTCATAATGGTACAGCTTCACTTAATACTTTCTCTTTTATTAAATCATGTAAGTTTTCAGGTTCAGCAATATCTACTTTACGCCCTAACAATACTGCCAAATCTTGAGTTAAGGCGATATAATCAAATAAACTGAGATGTGGTTCTAGTTCCACCAAAAAATCTACATCACTATCTGGTGTTGCTTCACCTCTAGCAACTGAACCAAAAATCCGTAGATTATAAGCTCCATATTTAGCAGCAATTTGTAATATTTCCTCACGAAATGGCAGTAATACTTCTTTAATTCCCATAAATTCATTTATTAAAATCACTACTTCTATTGTAACCTAAAATCACACTTAGATACCCAAATTGTTTTTTAAACTTGTCTCTTTACCACTCTGAGATTAGAAGAATATCTGATAAAAATCATTAAAATCACATCCTGTAAATCCTCAAATCCTGGAAATCCTGATTCAGACAAAAACTATCAACATTATTTTACATGGTTGTGAGTCAGAGACTCAATGACAACATTCCCAGCCGGAGACTGGGAACGAGAAATTCTTTAGTTTATCTAAAATCACATTTAAGTTATCCGAATACCTTTCTAAGATAGAAGTAGTGGCTAAAAACCGCCATAGATAAACATGGACTCACAGCAAAATCCCAGGCAGTAACTAAAATGACTTCAGTATCAAAACCTGTAGATTTATCCACCGATAAAGCCTTAGACCGAGATTGTACAACCTTATCCCGTCATGTACTGCAACAACTCCAGAGTTTTGGACCCGATGCCCAGGATTTGAGTGCGTTAATGAATCGGATCGCCTTAGCTGGTAAACTGATTGCCAGACGGTTTACCCGTGCAGGTTTAATGGAAGATGTTCTTGGTTTCACTGGAGAAGTGAATGTCCAAGGTGAATCTGTAAAAAAGATGGATGTCTATGCAAATGAGGTGTTTATTTCCGTATTTAAGCAAAGTGGCTTAGTTTGTCGCTTGGCTTCGGAAGAAATGGAAAAACCTTATTACATCCCCGAAAACTGCCCCATTGGACGTTATACCCTATTATACGATCCCATTGACGGTTCATCTAATACAGATATTAATTTAAGCTTAGGTTCGATTTTTTCCATCCGTCAACAGGAAGGAACAGACTTAGATGGTGAAGCTAAAGACTTACTCGCTAACGGAAGGAAACAACTAGCAGCAGGTTATATTCTTTATGGACCAAGTACCATGCTAGTTTACAGTATTGGTAAAGGTGTACATTTCTTTACCCTTGATCCCAGTTTAGGAGAATTTATTCTCACAGAAGAAAACGTCAAAATTCCTGAACATGGTGCTGTTTATAGTGTTAATGAAGGAAATTTCTGGCAGTGGGAAGAATCCTTTAGAGAGTATATTCGTTATGTTCATCGTACAGAAGGTTATACTGCCCGTTATAGTGGGGCGATGGTGAGCGATATTCACAGAATTTTAGTTCAGGGTGGTGTATTTCTCTATCCTGGTACATTACAAAAACCAGAAGGTAAATTACGACTACTGTATGAAACTGCACCTTTAGCATATTTGATAGAACAGGCTGGAGGTCGCGCTAGTAATGGAACAGAGGATATTTTGGATGTAGTACCAACCAAACTACATGAACGGACACCGTTAATTATTGGTAGTCAACAGGATGTAGCCAAAGTCGAGTCATTTATTCAAAAAGGTCAGTAGCCAAAATCTAGTAAAAGCATTTAGTATGGCCAGTAATCAAAGCTAAACATTGGCACTCTGGGATTGGAATGCAGGACTAGCGTTGTTTCGATAGTAGTTTGAGTAGTGTAGCGGTTAGTTGGATTAATTACCAATTCACTAAGTACATTCCTCACCTACGCTCAAAAACACCGTTATAGGAGTTAAAAAATAGTTATGGCAACCAATCATTTATTAGAGATCAAAAACCACGGTCAAAGTATCTGGATGGATAATTTAAGCCGTGACATTATTCAATCAGGGGAACTGCAAAACCTAGTAGAAAATCAAGGAATCTCTGGTATTACCTCCAACCCAGCCATCTTTGAAAAAGCAATTACTGGTAATGCCATTTATGATGCGGATATTGAAGCGGGGATGCGTGCTGGTTTACCCACATACAAAATTTATGAATCTCTGGTTTTTGCAGATATCCGCAATGCTTGTGATATTTTGCGTCCTGTTTATGATGCCACCAATGGAGTTGATGGTTATGTGAGTATTGAAGTCCCACCAACCATAGCCCATGATACCCAAGCTACAATAGATGAAGCCCGTCGCTATTTCCAAGAAATTGGACGGGAAAATGTGATGATTAAAATTCCGGGAACTGAAGCTGGTTTACCTGCTGTAGAGGCAACAATAGCCGCAGGAATTAACGTTAACATTACCCTATTGTTTGCAGTAGAAAGTTATGTAAATGCAGCTTGGGCTTATATTCGGGGTTTAGAAAAACGGGTAAGTGAAGGTAAAGACATTAGCAAAATTGCTTCCGTAGCCAGCTTTTTCTTGAGTCGGATTGATACCAACATTGATGGCAAGATTGATAGCAAATTACAGAAAGGCGTTGATGATATTACCTTTGAGGCAAAACTTAGGGCTGTAAGAGGAAAAATTGCGATCGCCAATGCAAAAATCGCCTATCAAGAATATCAAAATATAATTGCCAGTGATAGGTGGCAAGCATTAGCAGCCAAAGGGGCAAAAGTGCAGCGTCTACTGTGGGCAAGTACCAGCACCAAAGACCCCAGTTACAGCGATGTCATGTATGTTAACGAATTAATCGGACATGACACAGTAAACACCCTACCACCAGACACTATTAAAGCCTGTGCTGATCATTGTCATGTGAGTGACAGTTTAGAAACAGGAGTTGCAGAAGCTCAAAACCTCATCGAAAGCTTAAAAGATCCTGACATCAATATCAATCTCGATGGAGTGATGTCAGAACTACTTGTAGAGGGTATTGACAAGTTTGTTAAACCCTTCCAGTCCCTAATGAACTCTTTAGAAGAGAAACTCAAGGTATTGTCACCAGTATAGGGAACAGGGAACAGGGAACAGGGAACAGGGAAGAGAGCAGGGGAAGCAGGGGAAGCAGGGGAAGCAGGGGAGGTTGATAATTCAATAATCACCTGTCACCTGTCACCTGTCACCTGTCACCTGTCACCTGTCACCTGTCCCCTAATCTAAAATCCAAAATCTAAAATCCAAAATCCTTATGGTCAGTCTGTTAGAAAATCCCTTGCGGGTTGGTTTACAACAACAGGGGATGGCCGAACCCCAAATTATTGTTATCTTTGGCGCGTCAGGGGATTTAACCTGGCGTAAACTCGTACCTGCATTATTTAAACTCCGTCGGGAAAGACGCATTCCTCCAGAAACCACTATTGTTGGTGTTGCCCGTCGTGACTGGACTCATGATTATTTCCGGGAACAGATGGAAAAAGGAATGCGGGAAGCTCACAGCAAAGTCGAACTGGGAGAACTCTGGCAAGACTTTTCCAAGGGTTTATTTTACTGTTCCGGTGATATTGACAACCCCGAAAGCTATCAAAAACTGAAAAACTTTCTCGCTGAACTCGACCCCCAACGGGGAACACGGGGAAATCGGATGTTTTACCTTTCTGTCGCTCCCAACTTCTTCCCCGAAGCTATTAAACAGCTAGGAGGGGCAGGAATGTTAGATGATCCGTACAAACACCGTCTCGTTATCGAAAAACCCTTCGGGCGTGATTTAGCATCGGCGCAAAGTCTCAACCAAGTAGTCCAGAAGGTTTGTAAAGAAAACCAAGTTTACCGCATTGACCACTATCTGGGTAAAGAAACAGTACAAAACCTGTTAGTGTTCCGTTTTGCCAATGCCATTTTTGAACCATTATGGAATCGGCAATTTGTGGATCACGTACAAATCACCGTAGCTGAAACCGTCGGTGTAGAAGACAGAGCCGGATATTATGAAAGTGCCGGGGCGTTGCGGGATATGCTGCAAAACCACCTCATGCAGTTGTATTGCTTAACCGCAATGGAAGCACCTAACTCAATGGATGCTGACAGTATTCGTACAGAAAAGGTGAAAGTATTACAAGCCACTCGTTTAGCAGATGTCAATAACCTTTCCCGTTCTGCCATTCGCGGACAATATAGCGCCGGTTGGATGAAAGGAGAAAAAGTTCCTGGATATCGAGAAGAACCAGGAGTTGATCCCAATTCCACCACACCCACCTATGTAGCGATGAAATTTGTGGTGGATAACTGGCGCTGGCAAGGTGTACCTTTCTATCTGCGGACAGGGAAACGGATGCCGAAAAAAGTGAGTGAAATTTCCATTCACTTCCGGGAAGTACCTTCCAGAATGTTCCCCTCTGCCGCATTACAAGCAAACGCCAATATTTTAACCATGCGGATACAACCCAATGAGGGTATTTCTCTCCGTTTTGATGTGAAAATGCCCGGTGGTGACTTCCGCACCCGTTCTGTGGATATGGACTTTACTTATGGTTCATTTGGGATTGAGGCCACATCTGATGCCTATGATCGCCTGTTTTTAGATTGTATGATGGGCGACCAAACATTATTTACCCGATCTGACGAAGTAGAAGCTGCTTGGCGTGTAGTTACACCTGCGCTGTCTGTTTGGGACTTACCCGCAGATCCCGCCACTGTTCCTCAGTATGAAGCGGGTACTTGGGAACCAGCAGAAGCTGAATTATTAATCAACCAAGACGGCCGCCGTTGGCGCAGACTCTAGAATTTTAGATTTTAGATTTTAGATTTTGGATTGGTGATTGATGATTAGGAATTGGTAATTAAAAAAATCAAAATTACCAAATAACTAACACTCATTATTCAATCATTAATCCGAAATAGTTTGAATCAGAATTTCTATGATTCATCTAAAATCTAAAATCCCAAATTCAAAACCTAAAATTCTCCAGGATTTCCAGGATTTATCTAAAATCCAAAATCCAAAATCCAAAATCTAAAATCCAAAATTATGGCTACTGAAGCTTCTACAATTTATTCTCTCCAAGCCCCTAAAGATGTTTGTTTGACTGATATTGAAAACGAACTCAGTCAAATTTGGCAAAGTTACGGTATTCAAGGGGAAGAAGGCGGTTTACCTGCGGCTACCCGTGCTGCAACATTTACTCTAGTGGTTTATGAACCAGAAGAAACCCAGTATTTGTTAGCCGCTATTGGTGTTTATAACGGTCCTATTGATGGGATTTTGGGACCCCAAACCCAAACTTCACTCCGGGAACTACAGAAAAAACACCGACTCCCAGAAAGCGGTATTCCCACACCGGAAACCATCAAGGTTTTACGGGAAGAATATTTTAAACTTCAGCACAGTGGGGAACATGGTGATAGTCATGGTGCTGCAATGGGCTATACTTACAGTCCCACCAGTCCCACTATTGCTGATGATATAGCTTTGCGTAACCCTTGCCGGATCATTGCTTTATGTCCGATCGCGGGGGAAGATGAGGGTGTAAAGGCGCAAGTTTCTGCCTATTGTCCTATTCAAAAGCAGTCTTCTAGTACATTAATTTGTTGTGAATACATTACCTTAACTGGTACTGCTGCGGCTTTGGAACGTATTGGGGGGATGATTCCCGCTTTGTTAATTGGTGGTTTGCCTAAGTTTTTATGGTGGAAAGCTACTCCTGATTCTCAAAATCCTTTGTTTAAGAGATTGGCGGCAGTTTGTAATAATGTAATTGTTGATTCTTGTAATTTTAATGCTCCTGAAAGTGATTTATTAACTTTGCAAGATTTGGCTGATACAGGAGTTCCTTTAGCTGATTTAAATTGGCGACGTTTATCTGCATGGCAAGAATTAACAGCCGAAGCTTATGATGCGCCCCAACGTCGTGCAGGTTTGAGGGAAGTTGATCGGGTAAATATTGATTATGAAAAGGGTAATGCTGCCCAAGCTTTATTATTTTTGGGTTGGTTAGCGAGTCGCTTGGAATGGCAACCTGTTTCTTACAGCAAAGAATTTGGTGATTATGATATTACCAATATTGTTTTTGTGTCGAAAGATCAAAGACAAATTAATGCAGAGTTAGCAGGTGTTCCTGTTGCTGATATTGGGGAAATTGTTGGTGATTTGATTGCTTTGCGTTTGAGTTCTACTAATACTCAAGCTAATTGTGGTACGGTAATTTGTTCTGAAACCGGCGGTTGTATGCGGATGGAAACTCAAGGTGGCGCTCAATCTGCTGGTTTATTTCAACAAGTTAGTTCTCTTGCTGAACAAAAACCGGAGTTTTTGTTAAGTCAGCAGGTACAACGTTGGGGGCGTGAGGCTTTGTTTGAGGAAAGTTTATCGGTGATTACGAAAACTATTAAGTTGGGTTAGTTTGTGTTTTTAGATCCCCGATTTTTGAAGAGGTCGGGGATTTTTTTTGTCTGAATCAGGATGTCCAGGATTTGAGGATTTTCAGGATTATTTAATTTGTCTGAATCAGGATGTCCAGGATTTAAGGATTTTCAGGATTTAATAAACCACGAAGGCACGAAGGACACGAAGGAAGAAGAGAGGAAGAGAGATTTTTAAAGATATGCACCACTTTTTACTTCTGACTTCTGACTCCTGACTCCTGCTGTAAAATGTGTTATTATAAATGATAATTTTTTTGTTATTAATTATGGTTTTGGCAATTGTTACTGAACCTGCACCACTGGAAACTACTAAAGATGGTGTGGTTGTTATTCGTAATTCTCGCGTGACTTTAGATACGATTGTTGCTGTTTTTAATCAAGGGGTAACTGCTGAAGAAATAGCTTATCGTTATCCATCTTTGATGCTTGCTGATGTTTATGCTGCTATTGCTTTTTATTTACATCATCAAGAGGAAGTTGATAGTTATTTACAACAAAGACAGCAGCAAAAACAAGAAGTTCGGCAAATTAATGAGGCTCGTTTTAATGCTCAAGATTTGCGAAATAGATTAATTTCTCGTCAAGCAAATCAGAAGGTATGTTAAAGTTTTTAGCTGATGAGAATTTTGATAATACTATTGTGAGAGGATTAATTAGACGTAATCCTAATGTTGATATTATCAGAGTTCAAGATGTTGGTTTGTTGGGTAAAGATGATGTTACTATTCTCGCTTGGGCAGCTACAGAAAATAGATTTCTCTTAACTCATGATGTGGCGACAATTACAAGCTATGCTTATGAACGAATAGCAGCAGGTGAGATGATGCCAGGGGTGATTGAGGTTTCTACAGATGCTAGAATTGGACAGGTAATAGATGATATTTTGTTGTTAGTTGATTGTTGTTTTGATGGAGAGTTAGAAGGACAAATATATTATTTGCCATTTTGATGATTTAGATCCCCGACTTCTTACTATGATCTCTCTTTTTTGGTGAGGTTTATAAAAGAAGTTGGGGATGTTTTTTTGTCTGAATCAGGATGTCCAGGATTTAAGGATTTTCAGGATTTAAGAAACCACGAAGACACGAAGAAACGAAGGAAGAAGGGAAGAAGAGGGATTTTTAGACAGATGCACCACTTTTTTAAGTTTCACGCAAAGACGCAAAGGAAGTAAGGGAAGTGTAAGGGTGTGGTGCAAGTATCTAAAAGTTGCTTTAGTTTTTTCTTTGAGATGTTAAGCTACGTTTTTTATTGATACAATTCCTTTGGAAAGAAAGTCATCAAAAATTGACTCCTGGGATACAGAAGCTACGGTCAGTAATAATGAAATTACAAGTATGAATAGTAACTGATTAGATAAATGCTTCTTGCAGAGTGAAGGCAAAAATAAATGCCTGCCAATTATTTCTTTTAACATACTCCCCTCCTTTTTTTCTGACTGGAGGGGATTTTATTACTTTATTGACCCACTGACTTCACAAATTCCCCCCTGGCGTTCACGAAGTGCAGCGTAGCTATCGCTCTTCCTCATAACTAGCAACTTGGGTTACATAAACTTTTGAGTGACTGATTGGTAATATAAATCTTTTAATCTGTCTTCCGCACACAGAAAATACAATTTTCCATTGGTCTGACATCAGTAACATAAATAATTCCTCCTAAATTGCCATTCTCTTCTGGAATTAAAGACAATCCATATCTCGCCAGTATTTCTAGAATTTCCTCTGGTTGATACAGATAAAAACTACGTTGATCGTTAAATTCTACATCATGAATAATTTGAGTTCCATGACCAGACCTAAACATTAACTGAATGATTCCACCAGGCTTAAGTATTCGTGTCCACTCTGGAAAGGTTACATTAGTTAAAGAATTGAGATTAATGTGTTGAATTACTGTATTGCAAATAATAAAATCAAAGGAATGATCAGGGACATCAAGTGGCTGCGTCAAATCAGCCAAAAAAAGCCGATCAGCCAATGAAGGATGATACTCCAGTGCCGTTTGGATATTTTCTGGAACTACATCCATACCATACATATCATAACCATCTTCATAAAAGCAGAATACCTCCCGGGCAAGAGGACCACAACCAGCATCAATTCCTTTTGCACCAGGAGCAACAAGTTCTTTTACTTGACGAATGAGGTCGAGATCATTTTTGAAGCCAGGATGAGAAATATTCGTGTATTCTGACCAAGATTCGTTGAGAATCTTAGCAAATACTCCTGCTTGTCTTGCATAAAAATCACGTGCTTCTGCCTGAATGTGATCTGAACTTAAATCAGTGGAATTATAACCTACAACATTACGACTTAAAATATTTGATTTTACCATTTTATTACACCTTGAAAGTAGTTTATATGCAGTAATGAAGCATCTATAGGAATCTGGTTTTGTTTCTAATCAAAGGGAGCATAACATTCTATACTAGTCCTTTAGATAATTCTTAATTTTTTCTTAAACATTGCCTAATAATTGGTTAAATTTTATTAAAACCCCCTGATTATGCTTTTTTTGCTGTATAAACAGAGCTGTATAAACAGAAAAGTTAAGCTCATTCCCCGGCTCAACGATAAAAAAAATCTTATAGATTGATATGCGAAAAAATCCTTTTGAAAGTAATCTAGCACTGGAACACAGTTGTTATGCCAAGTTTGATGGAACAGAATTTAAAATACTTGAGAGTGGTACAAAAATATCAGAGAAGGTAACTGAAGTACACGCTGAATTTCGGGAGAAAATATTGCATCGCACTCCTCCTTTTACTTGTATGGGTGCAACATCCGTATTTAACCAGAATAACTATCGTTTCAGTATGTACAGTGATATGTGTACAAAAGAAACTACCTTAGCATTGGCTCGAAATTTATTCACTTTTGTGAATGAACAAGATAGCATGAATAGTCACTTCACAGCATTTATTGCTGTGTTTGAAAAACCAATACCAGAAGATGAACACCACTTTGAAAAACTGGTGTGGAGTCAACTACAAATGTTACATGATGAAGATAGCCGTTACCATGATTGGGACACCCAATTCAGCAACGATATCAATAATCATAAATTTTCATACAGTTTTGCTGAAAGAAGCTTTTTCATTATTGGAATGCACCCTGGAAGTTCTCGAATTGCTAGGCAATTTTCCTACCCACTTCTAGTATTTAATGCCAGTCGTCAATTTGATCATTTAGTTGAAACTAACCAATTCCATAACTTCGTCAGAATTATTCGGGAGCGTGACGTAGCTCTGCAAGGTAGTATTAATCCTAATCTGCCAGCAAAATATGACCATAGTCGTCCTGAAGAACCTGAAGTCAGACAATATTCTGGACGTGCAGTAGAAAAAGATTGGCAATGTCCTTTAGTTGTACACCAGAAGAAACATAAGCATAATCAATAATGAATCAGTGAAGTTTTAATGCCATGAAAAAAAATATTAAAAAATATCGCTTCAGCAATTCTATTTATCATCAAATAAAACCGCTTTTAAAACTTGATCAGTGGCATTGTTGGTTGGCTTTAGCAGAAGACTGGATAGTTATTTGTTTTGCTATTTCCATTAGCTATTATTTGTCTTGGTACTTTTATCCTGTTACCATACTACTCATCGGTTCACGTCAGAGAGCATTAGCCACATTGCTCCATGAAGCAGCCCATCAAGTAATTGCCAAAAATCGCACCTTAAACTTTATGATGGGTACTTTTTTCTCAGGATATTTCATTCTGCAAACAATGTCATCTTATCGGAAATCTCATGTTGAAAAACATCATAGATATTTTGGCAATCCGGACGAAGATCCTGACTACAAGTTTGCAATTTCTCAAGGATTATATCAACAGAGTTTGGATGATAAAACCTTTCAGATGCTTTATATTTTTTCTCCTTTGCTACTTGCTCAAGTACCTAAATATATAAAATCTTTATTAATTCACCGTTTCCTAGAAGATCAAAATTATCTAGAACTGGTTGCTATTGGATTGTGGTGGCTAACAATTATTAGCCTCAGCATTTTATTTAACCTATGGCAATATTTAATTCTCTTCTGGTTAATTCCTTATTTGACGGTTTTTCAAATCATTGGCTGGTTTATTGAATTAGCCGAGCATTACCCTTTAATGAATAATGATATCAATTTGTATATGAGTCGTAACCGCAACAGCCATTTTATTGAGAAATTTCTAACAGGTATGCATAATGAAAACTACCATTTAGTACATCACCTATTTCCCAATATTCCTTTCTGGAATGTGCCTAAAGCACACGAAATATTGATGCAAGATCCAAATTATGCCCAACATCACAGTCAAAGTGGAGGAATAGTCTGGTCAAATAATAATGCACCTAGTATTTTATCAGGACTTACACAAGTGTCATCATAAATATCTATTGTAGGGTGCGTCAGATATCAATAATCTATTTATTTGCTTGATTTATGGAATCTGACGCACCCTACCAATGTGCTTTGTTGCGTAAGTCCTATTTATGTCTCAAGTCTGAACATAGGTGTACAATTCCAATGGGGGAAAATAAATGAAAATTCAACCTGCTTTATTAGAAATGTGGCTGTCTGAATATGAACGAGTACCTTATAACTTAGGAGAAAGCAGTGTTGATAATTTTACCTTGGGAGAATTACTAAATCTTACAGGAGATCGTGATGCTCTTGATCAACTCAGCCTCATGAATAACGACACCCACGGCTCCCTGAGATTACGTGAAGCGATCGCCTCATTAGATAAATCAGTATCCCCAGATGATATTTTAGTGACTGCTGGGACAACAGAAGCCATATTAATTTATTTTAAAGTACGTTACCGTTCCGGTGCTAATGTCGTTGTTCCAGTACCAACCTTCCATGTACTTTATGAAACTCCAGCTTTTTTAGGTTACGAGGTACGCTATCTGCAATTACGAGCAGAAAATGGTTTTCGCATTGATCCTCAAGAAT
This sequence comes from Sphaerospermopsis torques-reginae ITEP-024, assembly GCF_019598945.1. Taxonomy (NCBI): domain Bacteria; kingdom Bacillati; phylum Cyanobacteriota; class Cyanophyceae; order Nostocales; family Aphanizomenonaceae; genus Sphaerospermopsis; species Sphaerospermopsis torques-reginae. The sequence goes on from NZ_CP080598.1 coordinate 3,538,231, forward strand.
TAGCCAAGTTAGTTGATGATAATACTGAAGTAATAGTTTTGAATACTCCACAAAATCCTAGTGGTGTTGTTTGCTCAGAAACAGAAATTCAGTCCATAATTGAGATTGCAGAAAAGCATAATGCAGAAATTTTAGCTGATGAGCATTACCGTTTTTTACCCCATGATCAAGACACAGAAATTCTGCCTTCGTTGTATGGACTTTCACCCAAAATCATCAGTTTAGGTTCTACAGGTAAATGCTTTGGTTGTATTGGGTTACGCATTGGTTGGCTGATTGGCAACCCAGAAATAATTAAAGCTTGTCACTTTTTCAAAGACTACACAACCCACACTGTCTGCGTCCTTAATGATTACATCGCTGCTGGAGTCTTATTACACAAAGGCAAAATTTTACCCCGTTATCGTCAGATGATTCAGCACAATATTCAGCAGTTTGAAACTTTTATCAAACAACAACGGGGATTAATTGACTGGGTTAAACCTGAAGCGGGTACTATCGCTTTTCCGTTTTTTACCGATCCAAATATCAACAGCAAAATAGTAGCCAAACGTCTGGTAGAAGATCATGGAGTGTTGTTGCTACCTGGTGAAGCATTTGATCGCCCCAGTCATTTCCGCATAGCTTTGGGTGTTGAACCAAGCCTTTTTCAGTACGCATTGGAAAAACTTGCTATTGTGATAGAAACTTCATGATGAGTATTCAAACGTTAAATTTTACTCAATCTGAACTTGAAGAAATAGACATTCTTTTAGATCAAGTTACTGCTAACTATAGCCATGCAGAACAACCGGAATTGATTGACACTGCTGCGGTATTAGCCCAAAGTTTGCCCCTACGCCTGCGTCAATTTTTACATGAGTTCAAATTGCGAGAAACCGCTCCTGCTTGTCTCATCAAGGGTTATCCAGTTAATGATAATACTATTGGCGCTACTCCTGAACATTGGGCAGGTCATGAAGATGCCAAGCGCACTAAACGAGAGCAAATTGTGTTTGTTTTGTGCAGTGCTTTACTGGGAGAAATATTTGGTTGGCTAACACAGCAAAATGCCTATCTGATCCACGATGTTTTTCCAATTAAAGGCTATGAACAGGATCAAATTGGTTCTGGTAGTGAAGCACTACTGCTTTGGCATACTGAAGATGCTTATCATCCTGCTCGTGGTGACTACTTGGGGCTAATGTGTTTGCGTAATCCTTGCCAGAGTATAACCACTATTGGTTCAGTGGATTCATTAAAAAAACTGACTCAGCAGCAATTAGATATCTTGTTTCAACCACGTTTTATTATTCGCCCAGATAATGCCCATCATGCCGATAATAATTATCAAACAGAAACTGATTTAGATACTCATCTTCAGAATGCTTACAATCAAATAAAGCATAAAATTATCTCCCAAGATAATGCTATGGCTTTGCTATATGGAGAACCTAGCGCACCCTATTTGTGTGTTGATCCAGCTTATATGGAAGCAACAGATGAAGAAGCTAAACAGACTTTGCAAGCCTTGATTGATGCTATTGACATTGAAATCATGGATGTAATTTTACAACCCGGTGATATTTGTTTCGTAGATAATTTCCGTGCTGTGCATGGGAGAAAACCATTTAAAGCCAATTATGATGGTAATGATCGGTGGTTAAAGCGAATTAATATCACACGCGATCTTCGCAAATCTAAAACATATCGTTCTCATCCTACATCTCGAATTATTGATAAAGTACCTTCATAAATCCTTCATAAATTATGTTAAAAGATTCCCCAAAATCCCATGCTTTCTTTGAACGCGCACAAAAAGTTATCCCCTTTGGTGTTAATTCCAGCCACCGCTACTGGGGCGAAAATACACCTGTAATTCAGCGTGGTGAAGGAGCGTATGTTTATGACTTTGACGGAAAAAGCTATATTGATTACCGTCTAGGTTTTGGTCCAGTTATTCTTGGTCATGCTCATCCTTTTGTTAATCAGCGTGTCATTGCAGCAATACAAAATGGTGTAAGTTTTTCTGCAACTCAAGAATATGAAGTCCGGGTAGCTGAACATATCATCAAGATGTGTCCTTCTGTTGACATGGTACGTCTGGATAATAGTGGTTCTGATGCTACCCGCCATGCAATTCGTCTGGCCAGAGGTTACACTGGACGAGATCTAGTGTTGAAATTTGAAGGTGCTTATCACGGTGATTACGATTATATGCTTTGGACAACACCAGATAGTCTTAAAAGCCGTGTGGGAAAACGAGGCGAGCCAATTGGACATAAAACCAGTCAAGGTGTACCAGACTTAGTATCTCAATTGTTATTAATAGCAGTTTGGAATGATCGTGAGGGAATAGAAAAACTGTTAAAGGAAAAAGGAGATAGTATTGCTGCCATTATTGTCGAGCCGATTCTTGCTAATGCAGGTGGCTTGATGCCGGAACCTGGATTTTTGCAATTCCTCCGTAATCAATGTGATATTTATGGTATTGTTTTAATTTTCGATGAAGTTAAAACTGGTTTTCGCATCGCACCAGGAGGAGCAGGTGAATATTTTGGCGTACAGGCTGACTTGAGTGCCTATGCTAAAGCTATGGGTAATGGCTATCCGATTTCTGCTATTGGTGGCAAGCGTGACATTATGATGACCATAGCACCAGGTAAGGTGGTACATGCAGGAACTTATACAGGAAATGTAGTAGTTACTGCTGCGGCCGATGCTACCCTTGAATATATGCAACAGCAGGATGTATTTGGGCATCTCAACCACGTTGGACAACAACTGATGGACGGTTTAGATGAAATTCTGACTCGCCATCAAATTAATCATCATATTCATGGTTTACCCTCATTGTTTGGTTTAACTTTGTCAGAATCTAATCCCAAAGATTGGCGTGATGTTGTTGATACCAATTTGGAATTATCTGAACAACTACTGATTGAATTGGTCAATGCTGGTATTATGACTGATTCTGATCCACAACAAACTTGGTATGTGTGTGAGTCTCACACGTCTGAAGATATTGCAGAAACACTAAATAGGTTTGAAACTGCCCTGCGTAAAGCTTTACAGAAATAAAAAACTTCATTATCTGTAATTTAATGGCTAATTTACAGCAGTTTTCGTTAGCGTAGCGTGACGACGTAGGAGTCATTGTTATGAGGTACACTCATGGCAGGCAGGCAAGATGCCTACCATACAATAGTTTTACTATTCATATCTGTACTTCATTTACCTGCAATCTGCTACAAGTGTATCTAGGTTTTAAAAAGGAGATAAAAATGGAACTCAAGTTTCAAGAAAATGATTTTCAATCTTTTGAACCAATACCTTATCTGAATGAATACTTTAATTATCCTTCAGATTATTATGGGGGTGTAGGATTTGAGAATGAACAATTCCTACAATTCTTTGCTGAAGTTGCCCATGAATATCATCTCAATAACTATTTGCTATTAGATTTCGGTTGTGGTCCTACTATTTATTCTATCCTCAGCTTAGGACGGAATTGCCGTGAAATACATATGAGTGATTATTTACAACAAAATTTAGAGCAGGTTCAGCTTTGGCAACAAGGAAAGCCCCAAGCTTTCGATTGGTATCCTTATCTGCGTCGCGCCTTGCAAATGGAAACTGCGTTAAATCAGAATCAGCCTTTAGATAGTTTTTTAGATGTTACAGATGAAGAAATAGAAGAACGGGCAAGATTGCTACGGGAAAAAATAACTTCTATCAGAAAAGGCAATGCTCGTGCTACTAATCCTGTGGGAGAAGAAGGAAAGGCATTATATGAAGCGGTGGTTTCTTCTTTCTGTTTAGAAGGTGTAGCACAAGATTTAGCTGAATGGAAAAATTTGATAACTAATTTGTCTTCCACAATTAAACCAGGGGGTTTATTGATATTTGCTACTCAAATTGAAGCTGATAGTTATCGAATTGGAGAGGGTTACGGCACAGTGGTTAATCTCACTGAACAAGATATTGTGCAGACATTATTGAATTGTAATTTCGAGTCAGGTTCAATCAAAACAAAGGAACTTAAAGGCGGTCCGAATCACACTGAGTACGATAAATTCCTGATGTTGACAGCCAGACTTGCTGTGTGAAAACTATGAGTGAGCATTTTCCCATTGATTTACGCAGTGATACAGTTACCCAACCGACACCATCTATGCGTCAAGCTATGGCTGAAGCGATAGTAGGTGACGATGTTTATGGAGAAGATCCAACGGTTAACCGACTGGAACGAGTAGCAGCAGAACTTTTAGGTAAAGAGTCTGCTATGTTTGTACCTAGTGGCACGATGGGTAATCTCATCTGTATGTTAACTCATTGTGGACGTGGAGAAGAAGTGATTATTGGTGATCAAGCTCATCTGTTTTTGTATGAACGTGGTGGCAGTGCTGTATTGGGGGGTATTCATCCTTACACTGTCAGCACAGCAACAGATGGTACTCTTCCTTTATCAGAAATCCGCGCTGCTGTAAGACCTGATGATATTCATTGTCCGAGAACAAAGCTATTATGTGTGGAAAATACACAAGCACAACGAGGCGGTTTGCCTTTATCATTAACTTATTTACACAGCTTGCGTGATTTGGCGAATGAGTTAGGATTAAGATTGCACTGTGATGGAGCGCGTTTGTGGAACGCATCTGTGGCAATTGGGGTTGAACCTAGTGTTTTATCTTCACCTTTTGATTCTTTATCTGTCTGTTTATCAAAGGGTCTGGCTGCACCTATTGGTTCTCTTGTGATCGGAACACAGTCATTTATTGATGAAGCACGGCGGTTACGTAAACTATTGGGTGGTGGTATGCGTCAAGTTGGAGCGATCGCCTCTGCTGGTTTAATTGCCCTAGAACAAATGAGGGAAAGACTGGCTATTGATCATGAAAACGCCCAATTTTTAGCTGAAGGTTTACGTGAATGTGGTTATGAAATCACTCATCCTGTGCGGACTAATATCATATTTTTTCGCCAGCATGAGCAAGATACCTTATCTCTCCAGGAAAGATTAGCTGTTTGGAAAAACTCTGGCTTGTTAGTCTCAGATTTTGGCGATCGCACAATTCGCGCAGTTACCCATTATGGTATTGAACGCAAAGATATTAATCAAGCAATTTCTATTTTACAACAAGTCTAGTCTGGTATAAAAATTAGGACTTACGTAAAAGTACCAAATCGGGAAAGATACAGCAGTTTCTGGTATTATGAGGTACAGATATTAATGAAAAAACCCTTATAGTGCGGGAGGGACAGCCCGAATCTGTACCTCAGGCAGATGGAATGTGCTGTAAATGATGTGAACAGAACAAGCCAATATTTGTAATCTTCATGAGTAACAACAAACAAGACATCAATCACACAGAATTAAATCCCATGGCTCATAGCCGCAGGGGATTTTTTACTGTGTTTATTGCAGGAATTTCTACATCTGTATCTAGTATTTTCAGGAAAGATGTTGCTGTAGCTGAGAACCATAAAGCCTTCACCGCCGAAAACAAATCAATGCTCTCTACCAATAACCAGTCATTTTTTTTTCCAGGTGAATTGTTAGCATCTGACGAAATGCGGATCACTATTGTAGGGTCTTCTTCCGTCGCACGCAAAACCCAATCTGGAACAAGCATCTTTCTCGAACTGGGAAACGGGGACAGTTTCATCTTTGATGCCGGACCTGGTGTAGCTGCCAACTATACAGCGTTGGGTGTACCCTATTCGCGGATGGATAGAATTTTCCTAAGTCACCTTCATTGCGATCACATAACGGATCTTGCCTACATATATGGTCAAGGATCAATGTATGATCGCAAAACACCCCTACGTATCTGGGGACCGAGTGGCAAGGAGTCGAAGTTTGGCACAAATGCTTTCGTCGAGTCAATGAAGGCTATGTGTCTCTGGCACACGGAGAGTCTTTCCTACCACCAGAACGGTAATGGTTATGAAACAGAGGTACATGAATTTGACTATGCTCAAAATCCAGGTGTTGCATACAACGAGAAAGGAGTTGTGATTAAGCACTTTCCCGCAGTTCACCTGAAAGACGGTGCGGTAAGCTACCGTGTGGATTGGAATGGTCTCAGTTTTGTCTTCTCTGGCGACTCGCAACCGAATACATTTATGGTTGAGAACGCACAAAATGTTGATATCTTGATTCACCAAACAATTCCTCCAGCACAGGTTTGGGCAAAAGAATACAATATGCCCCTCGAACAAGTTATAGAACTGCAAAACAGATTTGATTCTCCTCCCCATGCTGTTGGTGCGATTTTCGACCAAACTAGACCACGCTTGGGTGTACTAACTCATTTATATCTAAATGAAAATATAAAAGTTGCCATTCTTGACTCGTGCCAAGAGGTTTACGACGGACCTATTGAAATTGCTCAGGATTTGATGGTTTTCAATATCTCCAAGAATGAAATCAAGCAGCGCATAGCGATCGTCCCTGAATTAGCGTTGCAAAACACCGTCAAGAAGTACGAAAACCTTCCACCACCTAAGTATAAACCAAGGGAGCAGTTGTCCCAGTGGCTTCTGGACGCGGTAATTCCGCAAGAACAATGGAAATAGAATTTGTATCAGCTTGATGAGTATGTAGAACACAAGTAAAAGTAAGATTAAGGTAGCAAAATTTGAAAAAATCCATCGACAAGATCATTACCAACTTACCGCTATGGGATACACAAGGTGCTCTGAAAATTGTGCCAATCGGTGACCAAAACTTCACCAATCAGAATTACCGAGTTGAGAGCAACGGACAGGTATTCAAGGTTCGCATCAGTGAAGGAAATCAAAACCTCATAGGGATTGCCAAAGAAGAAGAACTGATTGTGCTTAAGGCAGTTGCTAAAATGGGTATAGGACCAGAGGTCATTGCATACATACCACCAGAAGGTCATCTGGTAACGCGATTTATAGAGGGTAAGCATTTTTCTCTACAGGAAATCACGCAACCGGAAAACATACATCGAATTGCCCAGATCCTAAAGCAAGTTCATAGTATTGAGGGGATTGACGCTGCACCGCCACCATTTGAGCGAATTGAGGGGCTGATGAGGAACGCTGAACGCAAAAATGGCATATTTCCTGATGATTTTGAACAGTTACTCGCTGACCTACAAGCTATAAAGGCTGTACTGACTAAAGTCCACAGAAAACCATGTCTGTGTCATAACGACTTGGCTGGCTCGAATATCATTGAGGCCGATGGTTCAATTTTCCTGATCGATTGGGAGTACGCAGGTGTAGCAAATCCGATGTTTGACCTAGCTAACTTTTCTATGAATCAGAACCTGGATAGAGAAGGTGATAAAATTCTCATTGAGAGCTACTTTGGGAAAGTTAGTCAGGTGGAGTTAGCAGAAATCAATCTTTGGAAGATAGTTGCTATTTTTATTGAAGGTGTTTGGGGTGTTTTGCAGGCAAAAATTTCTCAATTTGATCGGGACTATCAAGGTTTTGCTAACGAAAATTGGCAAACAGTGCGTCAGTACACGCAAAAGGAAAGCTTTTCAGAATGGCTGTCCATGATATCGTTATCAAACCACTGATGAAGTGGGAAATTACTGGGAGGGTGACAAAAATCTTTAAACCAATTATACCGCAAGGGTTTTGAACCTTCGTATTCTGAGAAAATCAACATCATTTTGTGTATTTATTGATGCCATTCTCAATAACCAAAACCCACTAGCCTGATTTTTGTATTGGGACAGGTTTCCAATTTGTTTGAATCTTTTCCAAGCTGACCCATTTACAGTCCTTATTTTATAAGGGTTTTAGTCGAAGTTGTCACCTCTTCAGAGGAAATTATTAATCCCTGGATCTGACTTTTTCATCCATTCTTTATCACTGAATTTAATGTATTTGACACTCTTCAAACAGTATGACTTTCTGAACCGATTTATTCGGTTATCGGTTGCCAATATAGTCTCCAATCTCATGATCCCTCTAGCTGGTTCCATCAGTCTAGTTTTTTTGGGTCATCTCTCAGGAGTCCATGATTTGGCCGGATCATCTTTTGCAGTAGTATTATTTGATTTTATCTACTACGGTTTTTACTTTTTACGACAGAGTACCACTGGCGTTACCGCTCAGGCAATAGGAAGAGAAGACCAGGAGGAGATGTTACTGATAGGACTGCGAAATATCTTAATTGCTTTAGTCTTAGGCATACTGCTTTTGATTTTGCAGTACCCATTTAGGGAGATAGCATTTTCCATGTTAAATGATACTCCAGAGGTTAAAGCTTCGGCGGTTGCCTATTTCAATGCTCGGATTATTGGTGCGCCTGCGGTTTTCATCAATTACGTTCTGATTGGTTGTTTGCTAGGAAGGGAAGAGAGCGGTAAGGTGTTACTAATATCAGTAATGGGAAATGCTGTCAACATATTACTAGACTATTTGCTGATTATCCATTGGGGTTGGGGAGCTACAGGAGCTGGACTCTCTATGGCTATTAGTCAGTATTTAATGTTATTGGTAGGATTAATATTTTTTTGCCTTCAAATCCAGTGGCAAATGTTAAAAGCTATAACTGGAAAACTTTTGGATTGGTCAGCTTTGAAATCTGCCTTTGTCCTGAATGGCAATATATTTGTTAGTACCTTGATCCTGATCTCCACCACTGATATATTCAGTTTAGAGAGCAATACAATGGGGACAATCATCTTTACTCAAAATACCTTGATATTACAAATCATTTTCCTAGCTCTCTATTTTGTTGAAGGATTAGGATTAGCTACAGAGAGTTTAGTAGGCTACTTTACAGGTCAAGGTGCGAAGGAAAAGTTAGCTTCTTTGGTAGGGCTTTCTGCACAAGCTAGTCTTGTTTTGGGACTCGCCTTTGCTCTTGTACCTGCGCTTTTTCCTCAATGGGTATTTGGGTTATTCACCGACCATATTGAAATAATTAGTCAAATTGATACATATATTTGGTGGTTACCACTTTTTTTGACATTTAGTTCAGTAGCACTTGCACTGGAAGGATACTTTCTAGGTTTAGCAGAAGGACGCACTCTTCGCAATATTAACTTAACTGCCATTATTTTAGGATTTATGCCTTTAAGTATAGCCGCTTGGCAGTTTCACAATAACCATTTGTTGTGGCTTGCTTATTCTATGTTTATGTGCATCAGAATGGTGATGCTTAGTATACAAGTACCAAGAACTTTTGAAAGTGATTTTGGAGAGCGAAAAATTTTGGGGGAGATGGAGTAGATAATTGGATTGGAGAGCGAAAAATTTTGGGGGAGATGGGTGTGCTTTGAACCCTAAATTGGCCGAAAAATGAATCATAACCTGACCAAAAATTTACGTGATTTCAAGGCTTTCAAACAATCAACATCTCATGTTGTGAATCAAATAATGACTGCAAGTTGAAATTGTGCATCATAACGCGGCCCTATGTTTGATTTCAGCATTATTCAAAAAACGACTATTCAAACACTTCAATTTCAGCCTAAGTTTTAAACTTTCGTACTCAGATATGGTTCAAAGCGACCATGATATGGTTCAAAACCATATTTTTATTTATATTTGAGTTGACGCTGATATTTATATGGCAGCGATCGCATGAGTGGCAACAGAGCGATCGCCTACTACGGCTTTAACTAAGTAAACAGTTAAATCAACAACATTTTGGAACAAAACAGCGTTTGCGACCAAATCCTTATACCCCACATTCCGCACCCTCAACTGTCACAGATCAAAAAAGCCATTAAAATAGTACATAATAACTAAAGTCAATCCAAAGATTAAGAGAGTTAATGAGAATTAATAGCATTAAAAGGGATATGGTGTGAGAAAGTGAAGCTTGGTAACAAAAACAAAAGAAAAAAATAAAAGGAATATCTTAATCAGGAAGAACATATTTCTAATTGGAATCAGGACAGAGATTTTATCTTGCGCCTTTTACCAGATGATTGCTTACGTTACTATCAATTAGTCACCTAATTATTATCTATATCAATTTAATTTCTATGAGTGAAAATGAGCTAATATATTTGATGTATAGCTCCATTTTACTATGTCTATAATTTCGTTTTTATCCTGTAAATATTAGTCTAGTTTATGATTTTTATCTTGAATATCTTCTTTTCTTTATCTGTTAACCTCTCCAGGTGGTGTTCATTCTTATTGCTTCTTATTGATAATAGGTTTTGATGCCATTTTTGGTGATTTACTGTTTCTCAAATGCCTTTTTTCACTATATATGTCTGTTTTTATGCTAATTTTGAGTTTTTCTCTACGTAATTTCCCCTTGTGACAGTTTGGGGTGCGGAATGTGGGTTCAATATTTGCTGCTTGAGCTAAGTCACGCAAAGCTTGAGCTTCTTCTGAGTGGATCTGCTGATCTGCACAAACTATAGCAATCCTAATTGAAATGTGAGAAAACACGGTATTAGTTTCTGTGCTTTATATAACCAATAATCTTGTCCATGAATTACGCTAAATATAGCACTTAAACCACCAAACAAAAATTTATAGAGTATTAAAAATATCTTCCTTGAACTACGCAATTTCTCATGAAAGATTTAGGATTGCTATATATGTGTTATCAGGAGGAATTGATAATTTAGTTGTTGATTGGTTGAAAACATATATCATCCTCTATGATTGTGAGACGAGTATCATAATTTATTACGTATCTAGTTAGTTTAAAAACAGCTTTTTAATGGCTGAGACTGTGCAGTTACTCAGCTTGTGTGTTTACAACATTACTTTAATTAAATCACAATGAGAAGCAAATAATATGTAAAATCTACTTAAATTTTGTTACATTTATATTTCTATCAATAAAGATAAATTAAGAAAAATTACGTAAACTTAACAAACCACAAAATGCCCAGCTTCTAAGGATATAGCTGGTAGCCAATATTTTATGTATGATTGATTCAAATTAGGTCAAAATATTAAATATTAATAATATCAATTACCTTCAGGAGTCTCTCATTAGTGTCAGAAAAAATCCACTCCCGATATGCGGATGGAACACCAGTTTATCAAAGTCAAAGACCTCCAAGATTTGGTGAACCCATAGCCGATCCTTTAGCTCAAGGAGGGCATTCTAGATTAAGATGGGATCAATACCATCAAAGAGTTTATCAAGCTAGAGAATTTGATACTAATGGTCAACCAGTGCGAGACATTGACTTTACCAGTCCTACATATCCTAATGGTACACCCCGTCCTGATCATTTATCACCCCCTCATCAACATCTTTGGCTTGCTAATATAATAGGTGGTACTCCCACTCGTAGTAAACAACCAAAACCTCTATGAATAAACCAGAAAAATCTGCACTTACTCTAGTTATTAAACCAGAAGAAAAAATAGAAAATCGCATTTTCTTAATAGTTGATTATTTGGCTAAAACCTATCCTCAATCACAATGGAAGATTACTGAAATAGATGCAACAGGATTATTAAGCAATTTTTTAACCCACACTCTTAATAACCAACAAAATACCATAATTCCTGCTCACGAATTTTTACAAATCTTTCAAGAAAATGGACAAATTCTAGATTTAGAAGCAACTTTAATCAAAAATCATCAAGAACAGCAAGAAATTATTACTATTTTGATCAGAGATGGTTATTCTGTAGATATTTTAGGATTCACAGAATTATTACCTGTTAATGTCTTAAAAGATTTTATTTCAGTTGACCCTCATCTATTTGACAGTGAAGAACCTAATTTGAATTTACCAGATATGCAGCAACTAGAATTATATTCCCAAACCACTAAAATCTAATAACAATAAAATTACAGAAAGCCAAATGCAAAATGATGAATAATATGACATATATCCCCAACTTCTCAAAGAAATCGGGGATTAAAAAAAATTGCGTCTTTGCGTCTACCCTGCGGGATCTCCTCACGGAGATTGCGTGAGGTATATTCAAACCTCATCCGGGTTAACCCCCAACTCCCGCAACCGTTCCGCTAAACGTGCAGCTTTTTGCTGTTCCTGTTCCAACTGAGACGTTAACTGCTGGGTTTCCGTAGTTAACTGTATACATTTCTCCTCACTATGTAACAACAAATTCCCCTGTAAATCCCACCAACGTAACCAGGGAGCTTGCATATTATTATACTGTCCTTCCCAAATTCCCAACTCTACACCTAATGGTAAAATTGGATAATGCCCCCTTTCATTAGCTGGTAATAATTCATAACGTCCATTCACTAAATAATACACTTCCACACTAGCTTTCTGCACTTCATAAATACCATAAAACGGTACTCTAATTGCTTGTTCATATACCCAGAACTTACCGTTAAACGGTGTTTTATCCCTTTCTTCTGCACCATCCCCAGACACAAATTCTAAAACTATCAAAGGTGCTATATATTCCTGCCACAATACGTAGGAACGGCGGAATTTACCGTTTAACATTGGTGGTACATTGGCTACATAAAACCAATCTGGTGCTTCCGCGCCTTTTTCCAGTGGTTCGGTTAAACGCCAATAAATACCGCAGTCTTGACCGATCGCATATTGTCCATCAGGATGTATTTTTTGCAAGGTGCTATTGATGGAGTCTGTTAGTAAGATGCTTTGGGGATGTTCTTGAAAATTCTTCACAAATGTTCCATCCGACTCTGGTAACTCGGTGTGGTCGGGAAGATGGGTAATATCTATGTCAGCAGGTTTCGCAAGAGTCATAAAACTGGGAATAGGGGTTAAAGACTCGATCGCCTCTATTGTAGTTAAATATTATGATATGGATGGGCGATCGCCTTTTTTTAGGATGGCGCGTGATAACTGACTGCTGACAACTGATAACTGATAACTGAATACTAAACCTTTGCTTCCAAAGACTTCAGCAACTCAGTATTAACACCAGATTCACGAGTCAAAGAAATCTTACCCGTGCGGGCAATTTCCCTTAAACCAAACTTTTGCAACACTTGGACGATCGCCACCATCTTACCCGGATCTCCAACCACTTCCAAAGTCAGAGAATCTTCCGCTACATCCACAACCCTAGCACGGAAAATCTGAGCCAGTTCCACCACCTCAGAACGGTTGCTACTCGTAGCATTCACCTTTAACAGCATCAATTCCCTTTCTACACAAGGTGTCTCAGTAACATCCTGTACTTTTAGGACATTAACTAACTTATATAATTGCTTGGTGAGTTGTTCAATCACGCGATCGTCACCAGGTACAACCATCGTAATTCGGGAAACTCCACCCTGTTCAGCAGGACCAACAGCAAGGCTTTCTATATTAAAGCCACGACGCGCAAATAAACTAGAAATACGGGACAAAACCCCCGCTTCATCTTCAACAAGTACAGAAAGAGTATGTTTCATCTTCGCCAACACAGGCTAGGGAGTATAAAGAGTATAAATTTAACATCAGCCATAACTCACGGCTGCTTTAGACTGACTACAAAATCAAATTTTGGGTCTAAGCTTTTATTTTAATACGCCTGTGACATCCTATAAATCAGAGTTAGAGACTCAAAAACAGCATTCCCAGTCTGAGACTGGAAGATGAAGAATACGGAAAATCGTAGCAGAGATAGATATTACTACCTTTTTAAAGTTTTATACTGATATGTGAGAACCACTTTACTAGGAGAAAATCGTTTATGGGTTGGTTACAAAGACTATTTGGAATGGAAAAACCAGAAAACGCAAAAGTAAACCCAACTCCACAAGCAGCAGCTACCGCTGACAAAATCCCTCCAGAACGTATAGGATTAAATGGCGAATATGATCAAAGCGGTTTAGCTAAAAGAGTCGCATTAGCCTTTGATCAAGATTCAGAACTTGCAAATTGCGATCGCCTCTGGGTAGCTCAACTAGGTAGCACCGTGGTATTAAAAGGTGAAGTTCCCAGTCAGAAAATTCTCAACAAAATGGTTTCTGTAGCTCGTTCTGTCAATGGTACTACTGACGTAACCACTGATGAAGTTACAGTTGGGTGATTGGTGACTGGGGACTGGGGACTGGTGACTGGTGACTGACAAAGACTTTTACCAATTACCTATTACCTATTCCCCATTCCCTAATCCAATTTAAAATTACCTCATTCACCTTTTCCGGTGCTTCATCATGGGGACAGTGACCCACATCTTCTAAATACAAAACTTCTAATTTTTCATTGTATTTAGCAAATTCATTGGCTAATTTTGGGGGAACAAATTTATCTTTACTCCCCCAAATCAATAACATGGGAATTGTTAAGTTTGGTAAAATTTTCTTGACACTGGGACTAAATTCTGCATCTATAGAAGATTTAAACAAAGCAATAAAAGCACGGGTAGAGCCTCTGTCCTGTGGAGGTCCGGCTAAAATATCTATAAGTTCATCCGTAATGGCTTCGGGATTAGTATAGGCAAGACCAGCCCAGCGTTTTAATACTTCTGGTTTTCTGACTACCTTAAACAGTGGTTTCAGCAGTAAAGGCGAAGCAATAACACTTTTAAGTCCTTCCACAACTGGATGTAAAAAAGTAGGGAGGGCTTCTAATTCCAAAGTGGGATCAGGTAAACTCATCATTACTATACCCGCAACCATATCAGGATGGATATCAGCCGCAACTAAGCTGATTAAAGAACCCACAGAATTACCTATTAAGATAACTGGTTGGCGGATAAATGCCTGCCAAAAGTCATAAACTTGTTCTACCCAAAGTTTGACACTGTAATTAGCCGGAGCTTTTTCAGAAGCACCAAAACCCAGCATATCTAAGGCATAAACTGTATGATGTGTACCTAAAACTTCTAAATTATGTCGCCAATGACCAATGGAAGCACCAAAACCATGTAGTAAAATTAAAGGTGTGGTATTTTGGTAATTGTAAGTAGGCCGGATGTAGGTATAGCGAATTTGCCAACCTCTCCACAGCCAATCTCTTTGATTACCTAGCCGCTGCTGCCAAGATAACGTAGTAGTCACAAACTCTTTCCTGGAAAACTGTAATTTAAATTAACTATTGTAGGAAATCTGAACAAAGTTAGTAGAATAACAAATACAACAGATTAACTAAATGTTGTTTGAATTAGCTAACCTAAAGATATGCACTCATTTTTCCATTATGAGTCATTTACGTATTTTGCCTTTATTGGCATAGCAAACAAAACTAAGTAAACCAAAGCCAAGCCAAATCCTTAACTAAAAAAGCTCCCAAAAATCATAATGCCTGTGATTGAGAAAAAAAGAACTCGCGATCTGCCCCAAATTAACGAACGCATTCGCTTCCCGAAAATTCGAGTCATTGACACTGATGGCGGCCAATTAGGAATTATGCCGCCCCATGAAGCACTAAAGTTAGCAGAAGAAAAAGAACTAGACCTAGTGCTACTCAGTGACAAAGCCGACCCGCCGGTATGTCGAATCATGGACTACGGGAAATATAAGTTTGAGCAGGAGAAAAAGGCGCGGGAAGCCCGGAAGAAGCAGCACACGGCTGACGTGAAGGAAGTAAAGATGCGCTATAAGATTGAAGAACACGACTATAATGTGCGCGTCAAGCAAGCTGAACGCTTCCTCAAAGATGGTGATAAAGTCAAAGCTACTGTGATGTTCCGGGGTCGAGAAATCCAACACAGTGATTTAGCAGAGGATTTGCTAAAACGGATGGCTACAGATTTAGAACCGTTTGGTGAAGTACAGCAAGCGCCAAAGAAAGAAGGGCGAAATATGATGATGCTAATTTCACCCAAAAAGTAAAAAGCTAGAGGGTGTAGGGGAAGCAGGGAAAGTTAATAACCCAATCACCAATCACCAATCACTAAACTGTAAATTTATTTCAAAATGATAGTCCTGGCTGCTGAGTGTGAAAAATAATACTCAGTTGTTCAGGACTTTTACTATTTAGTAACTGCTGTTACTGTTATCCTAAATACTTAGCTGTTGCGCTGTGATTATCTGTTTCTCACCCCAGAAAAAACTGCATGGAATTAAAAAATCACTGGTTAACAAGCGATAGAGGCTTTCTGGTACGAATGCTTCAGTGGGTCAATCTCCGACCAGAGGAGCTTGAACGTACTTGGATGATGTTTGCCTTCTACACAATTGTATCTGTAGGGTTGCGCTGGGCTGAGGATAGCACTGTCGCACTGTTTTTGGATAAATATGGCGCGGGACAACTACCCTGGATTTATATAGACCACACTAAACAAAAATATGTAACAAAATGCAAATCACACTAAAAACCTCTTCACTCTTGCCTCTTGCCTGCCCCCACGAAAAGACTTTTCACCCTATCTAAATAGTTTGTTTGGTGTAAATTTCCCTTTTTTGGGGCAATATTCAGAACAATTCATAGCTTCTTCCGTGAGGACTATATCAGGTCTCACCGCACACTTCAAATAATGGTTATTGGAGAAAAATTTACAGTTTTTACAAGGAACTTGATGTAAACCATTGACACTAAAAGCTATTTTATTATCTGCATGAGAACGAATCTTTTGGACAAGAAACAAAAAAAACGCCCAAATAAAGACAAAGCTGAGTGGACTTAAAGCTATTGCTAAATCGGAGATATTTAATCCTTCCTGTTGCGAGTATTCCGGTTGACTTTCGGTTTGTGTTAAACCATGAAAGGTTTTATTTAACGCTACCTTATCTACCTGATGTTGTAATATGTCTTCAATATACATATTATTTACCTGCTCTATATAATACGCTTTCTCAGCAATTTGTGAAAAATTAGATTATTTATTTCAATTATAGGTGTAACAAAATAAAACCTTGGCTATCTCTGTCGATAGGTTTGCTTGTAAATATCTGAATATATATCCAAGGTAAGAAATTGATAAAATTTACAAATTAATGCAGCCGTATTGACATAGTGTTAAAATAGTTCTGGAGATAGAGGAATAATGTCAAAAATTGTCTATTTAAATTGATGTTAAAATAATTATAGGATCGGGAAATATGAACTTGCTATTTTTCCAGAGGATTCCTGTAACTGCATTGGCATTACTTTGGCTGGCTTACAATCTGCTAGGATGGTATCTTGCTGCTCATCAAATTGCTTGGTTAGTGGGGGCTTTTGTGGGGGCGATCGCTATAGCTATAGTCAGAAAAAGTAATTCTTGGTTAGAAACTCTTTTAGTTTTTGGTTCTCAAACTTTAGTTGTCGTCTTGGTTCTCAGTGCATCCATCGCGTTAATAGCAATTTGGTCAATTTTATTCAGTATATTTCTCATTCCATTAGCAACCACGCTATTAGCTGATTTAGAAATGCGTTTTTCTGGATTTAGTAAAACATATTCTTTTTGGATTTTAACAGTTATTGCTGGCTCAGGTTTAGCGGTTGGTGAGATGATAGATATCCTCATTTTTCCCAGTATTAAATACTAAAGTTGTTATTATCATCTCACCCATAATTTTCTTATTTTTCTTTTTTCTCTAACCGAGATTTTACATCTGCTGCAAAGTCTTCATATCTTCTTAAAGGAGTTACTTCTACTTGCACATTTTGACCCATTTTTTTCATGATGGGTAAATCTAAAAGAATTTGATCCAGGGTATCCGGTGTGGGAACATCAACAATAACAATGACTCGACGAGTTCCCACACATTTCCACAAATCTACAACAATTCCTGCTTGCTTTGCTTGCAGTGCTGCATCTGCTTCTTCACTCCAAATGGTAAAGAGTTCTTGTTGTGTCATGTCGTCGGGGTATTCAACGTGAAAATCTAGGTGATATAGCATGGTTGATTTTCCTAAGAGTGGTTTGTTATTTACAGATAATAAAATACCATAGGTGGAGGTTTCGCGCAAAGTGTTATGATAATTTTAATTCACAGAAGTTCTAAAAGATTCCAAATAACCTACTAGACAATCTGGGGTGTCAGCATATTGGGACAAATCAGAAATTAGCGTAGTTTCCCTTAAATTTAAGGTAACTTTTATTTTTTTAGTAAAATACTTGGGATTTCCTTTATTTGCTTCTTCAATTAGTTTTTGAATAAATTTGAATAAAAAGTAAATTTCAAATTTACCTCGAAAACTTTTTTGACGTTCTTGTATACATAGATGATTTTGCTTTAAGTCTAGTTCTTCTTGAGTAACAGTAATTGCTTTGGGAAATTGAGTATGTAGCTCATTAATTGTGTAGTTGCTAGTGATATTATCTAAATCTATCTGTACTAACTTTGAGAGATCAAAGCCAGATAACTTTAAATCTGCTCTTTTTTCTCTTTGACAAGCTATCCAAATATTTAAAAGTTCAACTGCATCATGGAATTCTTTCTGGAGTTTTATATACAGGTTTTTACAGTTATTAAAATCAATATCTGATTCAGCAAGCTTAAATTCACTTCTCAGAATTTCACAAAAACTATTAATAGATGTATATAAATTTTCAATTGAGTAACAAGGAGTTTCATATATTCCGGTTATTGCTGTATTTTTTATTGATACATCAAAATCTCTGTCTATAAAGTATGCTGCTCTAGCTTGAGAGTAACTTTTGCGATTAGTAATAATTCGATGAATGTCTAAAACTCCTTCTTTTCCGTCACAACTAAAGTAAGAGTATTTTATTGGTCTGGCAATATTTCTGATTCTAATTCCATAATACTTCTTATCATCTTCACCTTCAAAGAAGCAGTATAGAGCAGATTCATTTTGTTTGTATTGTCGGGTAAATTCGGTAAATGCTACTACTGGTCTATTCCGAGCATCTCTAAGTTTAGCTACTGACATCTATTTTTCCGTGACAAAATCATCTAAATCTATTGCATTTACATCTAATTCATTATCAAAAATGAATGGTGAATGTGTGACAGCTAAAAGAAGTTTACATTTACCAGATTTCAAAATATCAGGAAGTAATAATCTTTGCCATTCCAGGGAAAGAGAAAGCTCAGGTTCATCAAACAAAATTATGTATTCATCATCTGAATCCAAATAAATTTTAGAAAATAAGGATATAATCTGTTTTTCACCAGAGGATAAATTTCTAATATCTATTGGTTTATGATTTCTTTCTTGAACTATCGAAATTTCTACACTTGTTTCATCATAGATAATTTTCTTTTTGTGTAAGTATTTGTTACAGACTGCTGTAAACTGCTTAATGGAATTATCCTTTTCTTTTTGTTGTTCATAAAGTCCTACAAGCTTAGATAGAAAATACACTAATTGATCATATTTCTGTAATTTTATATCCTCAGAGTTGACTAACTGTTCTATATTTTTTTTATCTGTTTGAGATATATTGTCTCCTACTCGACTTAAAACTATGTTTAAAGTTTCTGGCTGGATGCTATCTCTCATCTCTTGTGTAGGTTCTATTCCTTCCACGAATTGTGTTAACATTTCACCAGTTACTTTTGAAAATAGTTCTAAGGTAGCATTCTTAATTGTTGTTTTAATTTCACCAAATTTTGCTATAACATCATTCATTCCAAACTGAATTAGTTTACCATCACTATCTCCAAGACGCGACCCTTCATAACCTAAGTTTTTTAAATCTTCTTCAATCCTTCTATAAGTGGGAAAATATAATATTGATTCATTAATGTTTTCTTGAATAGTATTTCTAATTTTCTCAATTTTTTTTTCAGGTTTATCTTCGACTTTCACAGCCGTAATTCTTTCATCAAGAAATCCATCTAAGTATTGAGATTGTATATCGTACATATCTCTTAGCTCTAAAACCCTTCGGCGGATACTTTTAGACGGATAACCTCGTTTAATATCCATTAAAAGTCTATCTATTTCAATTGAAGGTACATAAGGTCTAAGTTTAGATATAAGCTGAAGATTTAAATCACTTAAAATTTCTCTTCTAATTGAATCTCCTTCATAGTAAGAAACCAAATCTCTTTTTTTAATTTCAACACTTACACCAGATGTGAATTCAATCACTACTGACTCAAAATCAATGGTAATTAATCTACTAAACTTACAAGATATTGAATAGTAAAGAGCATTCAAAATAGTGGTTTTACCAGAACCATTTTCAGCAATCAGAATAACAGCTTCTTTATCAAAAGGTATTTTCACATACTTATAGCCGAATAAGCCATTGAGAGAAAATGACTTCAAATTACTAGAATTAAGATGTTCACTTAACAGCATAATTATTGATTCTGACTATTTATAGCTGTGATTTTGAGACTATTTGTTGCATACTTTCTATAGTAACTCATCTTGAGGACAGAATGAATTATGAATTACAACTTATTTTAAACCGGCGGTATTCCTTCTTCTTCCACAGGACGAATAATAGCCGGCGCTGGTGTTATTTCTGGCTGAAAAATCGCCTGTAAAGCTTGTTCTAATGTCTGCGCCATGACAATACGATTTTCATAAGCAACAACCACCCTAACCAAAGTTGGTATACTATTCTGGGTTGCTTCTAAATAAATTGGCTCAACATATAATAAAGATTGTTCAATGGGAACAATTAAAAGATTACCTTGAATTGCTCTTGATCCTTGACGATTCCATAATGAAATTTGTTGAGAAATTACCGGATCTTGGTTAATTCTGGCTTCTATTTGTTCTTGTCCATAAATTAAACGTTCTTTAGGAAAGTTATACAGTAGTAATTTACCGTAATTTTCCCCATCAGAACGCGCTGCTAACCAAGCAATTAAATTGGTTCTTTCTTTTGGTGTGTAGGGAAGTAATAAAATAAATTCTTCAAAGGGAACACCAGGAAGACTGGTAATTAAATAGTAAGGTTCAACTGGACGGGGTTCAGTTCCATAAATTTCTTTGGGAATTTGCCATTGATCTTCCCGATTGTAAAATACTTGAGGGTTAGTAATATGATAAATCATTAACCGCTCAGATTGAATTTTGAAAAAGTCTACCGGATAGCGAATATGACTAAGCAGATTAACAGGCATATTCGTTAGCGGTTGGAACATTTGCGGGAAAATTTTTGACCAAGCAATAATTAACGGATCTTGAGGTTGAGCAACATAAAATCTGACAGTGCCATTGTAAGCATCAATGACGATTTTAACAGAATTACGAATATAGTTAATACCTTCGTTATTTTGATCTGAATAGGGATAGCGACTGCTGGTAGTGTAAGCATCAACTATCCAATAAAGATAATTTTTTGCACCTGGAAATTGTTGATTTTTATCATCTGGGTTGGCATCAGCGGCAACTATATAAGGTTCACTATCAAATTGTAAAAAAGGTGCGATCGCTCTAATTCTTTGGTTAATATTTCGCCGAAATAATACCTTGGTTTCTGGTAGAAAGTCCCGTGTAAATATCATTCGCCAGTCTTTTAAATATGTGGCAAATAACCACCGTCTCCATAAAGAACCAATTCTAATTCCACCGCTGCCATCGTAGGTGTTATAAACGTTATCACTACCGCTGGGATAATCTAATTCTTTAACTTTTGTTCCAGTCATGACATGAGTATTAGAAATTTCTCCATAATAAATTCGCGGTTCACCAATAGGAATACTTTCCCGAATAGCTGCATTAGCAGTAGTTAAAGCTGCACCATTACCACTAATATCTTTGACAAAATATTCTGGTAAACCACCAGGTGCAACTGTATTTACTGGACTCATGGTAAAACCATAACCGTGAGTGTAAATTAAATTGCGGTTTACCCATGTTTGTGCTTGTTGTGGGACAGCATTATAATCTAATTCTCTGGCGGCTATTAGTACCTGACGTTTTTCGTTTGTTGGGGGTTCTTGTTGGTTGGTTTGGCTGGTGATAATGTAACGATCAATATCGGCATCAGGAAACGCATAATAAGGACGAATTTGTTGTAATTGTCGGTTAGTTTTTAATAGTGGTTCTTGATCCCAAAGCCGAATATTGCGAATAGTTAAATCATTGGCTTTGATATCTGCTTGGGTTAATTTTCCTTGGGGATTAAAGGTTTGAGCATCTATGGCTTCTAAATCAAATGCTTGACGAGTGAGGGCGATAGTACGTTCAATATAAGGTGTTTCTCGCTGTAATTCATTGGGTTGAACTATGAAAGATTGGACAACCGCAGGTACAATAAAATCACCTGCAATTACTAATAATAAATAAATACCAAAACCATAAATTACCCATTGATGATGTTGAGATTTGGGTTTCCAAAATAAAGTTTGCCATAATAAATAAAAGGCGATCGCCACAGCTAAAACACATAACATTGTATCTGCTGGTAACTGTATTTTAACATCAGTGAAACTAGCCCCAAAACTCACTCCACGGGGAGAATAAACCAGTTCATAACGACTTAACCAAAAACCAAAGGCTATCACCAACATTAAACCGCCACCTAAGCCGAATAAATGACGTTTTTGTGTTGGCGAAAACCCAGGGAAAATGCCTTGACTGATACTGTCTCCTGATACAAGATAGGTGAGAGTAACAGCAACAAAGCCATATAAAAATAAACCTATCAGCCAAAAACCCAACAGTTCCCAGACAGGAAGGGAAAAAATATAAAAGCTGATATCTTTGCCAAATAAAGGTTCAGTGCTATTGAAGGGGGTGGAGTGGAAATACAACAATATTGTCTTCCATTGTTGAGATATTAACCACCCAAAACCGAAACTAAAAATAATAGCGATCGCCCACAGCAAAAACTGGGAATATATTAATACAGCGATCGCCATCACTAAAGCTAAAACAAAATACCAAACTTGATAAATAATTCTGATGCTCAAGTTCCAAACTATCTCTGGTCTAAATAAGATAGTAAAAGGTGAATTAACCTGATTAATTTCTCCATTCCAGTAACTTAACGCAACTTGTCCATAATGGGTGAAAATTAACCCCACTAAAAAACTCAAGCTTAACGTTAGCGGTAGCAACCAGAATAATTTAATTTGTGTGTTTCCCGTTTCAATTTGCGGAGTTTGATAGATTTGAATATATTTGGGACTTAGAAAATTTGTTAGTTCCCTACTCAGTGTAGTTTTTTCAATTCTTGCTGGCTCAATTTTCAGAGACTGGGGATATTGCCAACGTTTTGCTAAAGTTAAATTTCCCAGTAGATAGATCATACTCAAGCTAACAACACCCACCCATAAAGCACCTTGAGTTATTAACCGCACCAGAAAAGTTGGCAAATAGCCAACTTCCTGAAACCAAAAAATTTCCGCCCCTAAATGAGAAGCTAGATCCAAGATGATCCACAAACCCAGGCAAACGATAATAACTCTAAAGCACCATTTGAAAAACATTGATTTTCTAGGAAATAGGGAATAGGGAATAGGTGACAGTAAAAACTACGATAAATAAGCAAATACAGGATATTGCAGGTATATGAGGTACAAACATGAATAATAAAACTCTTGTGGTGCGGGCATCTTGCCTGCAACAAGTTTACCTCACTTGGATGAAATCTGCTGTATTAATTCCAATTACCAACCATTGTAAAAGCAGACCAATAGTATGGATGGGTTAAGTTGATCTTACCTGAATTAACATTTCCTGGTTTAAAATCTCCATGAGTCGCTAAATGAACAATTCCAAAAGGTCATTGGTAATTCAATGAAAGGATTTTGGATGCAAGGATTTTGGATTGTTTTTGTCAATTTCAATCTAAAATCTAAAATCTAAAATTTTCTTCCCCAGTCCCCAGTCAAGCGTCCCTACAATAACTAATTTAACCTTTGTGTAAGATTTTTGGCTTGGTCGGTGATTTTGTGCCAATTTCCTTCTAAAACCCATTTTTTCGGGAATAATTCCCCACTTAAACCCACGGCCACCGCCCCAACTTGTAAAAAATCTTTAGCATTTTCTAACGTTACACCACCAGTAGGAATTAAGGGAATATGACCAAGGGGTGCTTGTAAACTTTTTATATAACTCGTTCCTCCTACTGCTTGTACCGGAAACACTTTGACACAACTTGCGCCCAGAGTCCAGGCGGTAACAATTTCTGTAGGTGTCAGAGCGCCAGGGATAATAGGAACATCTTGAGATACTGCGACTTTAATCATTTCTGCATCCGTATGGGGAGTAAAAAGAAATTGCGCCCCAGCAGCGATCGCCTCTTTTAACTGTTGTACATTAAACAGTGTACCAGTACCAATTGTACAATTAGGTAACTGACTACGGAGTTGAGAAATTAATTTTCCAGGGCGATCGCTATTCCAGGTAATTTCTATTAACTGCATTCCCCCCGATGCTACCGCTAAAGCCATTTTTTCACCCCAGTCCATTTTCGGGGCGCGAATAACTGCAATTGCTCGATGTTGTTTTAATTTTGACAACCAAACTTGATTAGACATAAAACAATAAGCGTTCTTCAAATACGTGGGTAAGGGTAAGGAAGATAAGAATATTAGAAGAATATTGATATTAAAAAATAGTCGGTTTTAACCGACTTTTGCTATTAGACAGGTAATTCATTCCCTGGCGGTTTTTGTACCTCACTAAATTTTAAACATTGCTGTAAAAACCTTTGGGGAATTTCTATACTTTCTCCCCAATGTTGATGAACATAAGAAGCATGAACATTAGGAATATTAGGTAAATTCCATCCTTCAAAACCTGTATTTTCTTCACAGTCATAACGATAGGTATCAAACAATGGTTTTTGCGGGTTTGTAATTACATGAGAACGATGAAATTCATGTCCATAAATATTTGTACCCGCATCTAACAAAAAGCTATTTTCTAAAACTACTGCGCGACGATATCCTAAAGTTAATTTTTTATCCATTTGTGCAGATGTGGGCAATATTCCTACCATTGTCCAAGATTGATTTTCAAAATCAATAATATTTTCACACAAATACATTAAACCACCACATTCAGCAATGGTGGGTATTCCTGATAAAATCGCTGTTTTTACTTCTTGAATAACTTTAATATTTGCTGCTAGTTCTTGTGCAAATACTTCAGGAAACCCACCACCAAAATACATTCCTTGAATATCTTTTGGTAATTGAGTATCTTTTAAAGGACTCCAAAATATTAATTCTGCTCCCAGTTTCTCTAATAAATCTAAGTTGTCTTGATAATAAAAATTAAAAGCTTGATCCCGTGCAACAGCAATTTTGATTTTTGATTTTTGATTTTCTTTTATTTCTCCGCTTTCTCTGTGTCTGTGCGGTTCGTTGATTTGAAAATTGGGAACATCTGAAGACAGAATTTCAGTTACTTGTAAAAGTGGTAATAATTTTTCCCAATCAAAACAATGATCGCCTAAATCTGCGAGACGATGAATTACATTATCTAATTCTGGTAATTCTCCTGTGGGAACTAAACCCAGATGACGATCAGGAATAGTAATATTATCCTGTCTTTTGAGGACACCCAAAATAGGTAAGTTGAGAGTTTTCAAGGAATTTTTTAATAAAGATAAATGGCGATCGCTCCCTACTCTATTTAATACTAACCCTGCAATTTTAACTCTCTGATCCAAACTACAATAACCATGTGCGATCGCAGCTACTGACCCAGACAAACGACTACAATCAATTACTAATATTACCGGAATATCTAATAATCTGGCAACATGGGCTGTACTAGCAAAGTCCATTTGATGATTGCCATTTTCAGTTGTATTGAAAGAATTACCAACACCATCAAATAAACCCATCACTCCCTCAACCAGAGTATATTCACATTCTTGGGAATGACGCTGAAAACATTTTTGAATATAAGTTTCTGAAGTCAAAACCGCATCTAAATTTCGACAAGGACGGTCTGTAACATACTGATGAAACATAGGATCAATATAATCTGGACCAACCTTAAAAGATTGTACTTTGACACCACGACGACACAAAGAAGCTAAAAGTGTAAGTGTCACCGTAGTTTTGCCCACTCCGCTGCGTTCTCCAGCAATAATCAAAGACATGAATTAGGTAAAAAATGAAGGGAATATCACTTAATTGTATCTAATAATTGTATCTGATGATTGTACCTGATATTCCCATCCAAAAAAACTAACTAAAAGCATTTGGTGTTAAATTAATTTTGCCTGACTCCTGACTCCGGTTGGTGAGCGACTTGTACTGAGCGCAGTCGAAGTAAGTCGAACCACTGACTCCTGACTCCTGACTGCTAACTGCTAACTTATGAAATTTAATCAAAGCCTAACTATAGACAAATTTACTGATAATCTGATATGCTTTCAATGTTCAAATTTTTGCTTAACCCGTAATAATGCCTTTAGTTAAACCCCTCACTCAGCGTTTTTCTTTCCTGGGTTTTGGCAAACATCGTCCATCGAAATTCAGATTTTCCAAATTATTGCCTCTGTTATTGATAGTAATAGCAGTTTACTGTTTTTTAGAATTGGCTTGGCCAAAGCGTTTCCTGCTGCCCAGCCTATTTGGAGAGTCAGTATTTTGTGTCAACACTCCTGATAAAGTTTTAGCATTAACATTTGACGACGGACCTGATCCAGTCTATACCAGAGCAATTTCTCAAATCCTTTTAGATTATCAAGCTCAGGGAACATTTTTTGTCTTGGGAAAACACAGTGCAAAGTATCCCCAAATTGTCAGAACTTTGGAAAAACAGGGACATGAAATAGCAAACCATACATGGCATCATTACGATTTAAATAGTAAATTTAAAGATTCTATTTATAGGGAAATTACCGAAACCGATGTTTTAATTAATCAATTAATTTCACCAGATAATGTTCACTTTAGACCCCCTTTTGGTCGGGCTGGTGTTGCTGTAACGAATGTTGTAAAGCAGATGAGAAAACCAATTATTTTTTGGGATGTAGATTTACAGGACTGGCGTGGTAAATCTGCCGCAGAGATGATGAAAATTTTTGAAAATAACTTTCATAATGGTTCAATCATTCTTTTACATGATTCTGATGGTGTAGCAAAAAAAGGAGTATATGCTAGTCGCCATAATACAGTAGAGGTAGTGGAGAAAATTTTGAAAGCCTATACTCCCCAGGGATATAAATTTGTCACTATATCAGAGTTGTTGAAAAGAGGAACTGTAGTTAAAGTACAAGAACGCTGTTTAAAGCAAAATTAAAACAACAAAAATGGACGTGAATAATAGGCGCTCTACCGTTTCTGCTCCCTGGCTTCATCCTTTACTGCTGCTAATTTGGTTCATTATTGGTATGGGGTTACGTTTGACTAACTTAACAGCCAAACCGCCTTGGACTGATGAATTTGCGACTTTAGTATTTAGCTTGGGAAATAGTTTTTTACCAGTACCTTTAGATCAAGCGATCGCCCCTGATATTTTATTACAACCATTACAAATTAATCCCGCAGTTGGTATAGGAGATGTAATTAATAATATTCTCACAGAGGATAATCACCCTCCATTATATTTTGTCTTGGTTCATCTGTGGATGCGGTTATTTCCTCACCCAGAAGGTTTAGTATCCATATTTGCAGCACGTTCATTTCCAGCTTTATTGGGTGCTGTTTCTATTCCCTGTGCTTATTTTTTAGGTAAATTAGCTTTTCGTTCTTCATTAGTAGGACAATTAGCCGCTGCAATGATGGCAGTTTCACCTTATGCAATATTCTTAGCACAAGAAGCCCGTCATTATACATTGGCTATGCTTTGGGTGATGCTTTCTCTAGCTTGCTTGGTAGTTGCTATCCGTCATCTAGAAAAACAAAAATTATTACCTTTGTGGTTAATTATTGCTTGGGTAGGAGTGAACGCCTTGGGTTTTGCTACTCATTTCTTTTTTGTGATCACTCTTGGCGCTGAAGCTGTAGCTTTGATTTTTGTAGCTTGGAAACAACAACTGCACACAAAAATTTGGGTGTTACTCTCTCCTGTGTGGTGGCGGCTTTATTATGTAGTAGTTGGTACGGCTGTTGCTGGGTTAGTGTGGTTGCCAGGAAGGTTACAAAATCGCTACATTGGCACTTTAACGGAGTGGATTAAAAGTGAGCGTGTGGGACTAAGTTGGATTAGCCCCATTTTTCAAGCTTTAGGTACATGGATTACTATGATTTCCTTACTCCCAGTGGAAGCACCTGATTTAACAGTGGTTATTTTCTCTGGGTTGGTGATGTTAATTTTCTTTATTTGGGCAGTGCCAATTTTAATTCGGGGAATAAAATTTCAATTACAAAAACCGGAAATTGGTTCTATTACTCAAGTATTTGTTGCAGTAGTATTAGGAGCGATCGCTCTATTTTTCTTCTTTACTTATTTCCTGGGTATTGATCTTACCAGGGGCGCTCGCTATAGTTTTGTTTATTTTCCAGCGGTAATAATTTTAGTGGGTGCAAGTCTGGCAGTTTGTTATCAAAATCCCAACATTGGTAAATGGGGTATTACTGGGAAACAAGCTGTAATGCTGATTTGGGTAATGGGTTTAATCAGTGCAATTTCAGTTACTTTTAATTTGGGTTATCGCAAATATTATCGCCCTGATTTATTTCTTCCTGTCATTGAACAAAATTCATCAGTCCCGGTTCTCATTGCCACAACTCATAAAAGTTTAGTCCAAACTGGAGAAATGATGGGTATAGCTTGGGAGTTAAAATTCTCTGGTTTGCAAACTAATATTGAAAATACTCAATTTCTCCTCGCCCATCAAGCCCAAAACCCCAATACTTCTACTATAGCCCTAGAAAAGACTATCAAAGAATTACCACGACCTTTTGATTTATGGTTGGTTAATTTTCATGCTCCCATCAGTCAAGAAGTGGAAAAATGTCTGCCTGATGATCAAAAGTTGCCGGGAATATATGGGTATGAGTATGAATTGTTTCACTGTAAATAAATTATGGCAGGATTCAGGAGTCAGCCTTGCTTATAAATTATGGCAATAAAATCAAAATAGACTGTTAATACTCAAGGAAATAGGTTGATAATTATCCCCATTACAAAGGCATTAGGGTTCTTATTCAATAATGGACAATTAACAATGGACAATTGACAATGACCTCTCCCTGAAAGGAAGAGGATTGAAAAAGCGGATTTTTTTGGGTTTTTTCCCCTTCAAAGGGGAGGTTTTAAACCTTGAATGAAACAATTATCAATTGTCAATTGTCAATTATCAATTGATAAACTGATGACTTCAACAGTAACTTCAGGTGGTGCTTTACAAATAAAATCTGCTTCTCTTTGTTGCCAATCTAAGGATTTAACTTGATCGGCTAAAATGACTCCTGATACAGCTAAACCTGATGGCAAAATTACCTCAAATGGATAGCCCTTTACTTTTGTAGTAATTGGACAAACCAAGGCCAAGCCTACTCGACGATTATATTTTATGGGTGAAATAACAATGGCAGGCCGTCTACCAGCTTGCTCTCTTCCAACTTGAGGAGTAAAATTAATCCAAATTATATCTCCCTGTTGGGGAATGTATATTGTCTCAGAAGCATTCACGACCAACAGGTTCTCCGGTATCTATTTCATTGTGTAAATTTTCTGATGATACTCTTGATAGCAAATCATCCAAGTTGTACTTTTTTTCAGAAAATACGGGTAAATTGTTAGTTAAACTTTGCACTGCTAAAGATTCGATGGATTGACCTGTTAATTCTGCTAGGTGATGCAATTTTTGAAATAGATTATCTGGAATTTCCAGCATTAATTTGTGGACTGTCATATTTGGGTTGTTATTCAAACTCTACAAATTATCTCATCTGAAGGGAATATCAGCTGATTGTATCTGATATTTCCCTAATTGTGGTTTTACTTCAAGCAGTGAAAACTGTTAACTGTTAAAGTTGATGTTCAGCTAAAAAAGCATCAACTTCTTCTGCTGTGGGTTGGGATGCGATCGCACCTGGTTTAATAGTAGTCAACGCCCCTACCGCACTAGAGTATGTAACAACTCGTTTTGCTGTTTCTGCATCTCTCAAACTATGAATACCCAACTTACTCAACTGATGGAGAAACCCAGCTAAAAAACTATCTCCTGCACCAGTGGTATCCACCACTGGTATAGAAAAAGCTGGTAATTTACCTTCATTCTCACCTAAACAATAAGCACAACCATTTTCGCCATCGGTGACTAAAACCCCTTCTAATGAGTTCAATCTGTAAGTAATTGCTCCAGGGTCTGTAGTATCAAACAACCATGATGCTTCCTCTTTGGTGAGTTTGAGGAAATCAAAACGCGGCAATAATGCTGCAATTTTTTGCTTTGCTAAATTAGCATCTTGCCAAAATACAGGTCGCCAATTCACATCTAAGATGATTTTCAAATCATATTGTTCCGCTAATTTCAATGCCTGGTGAATAGCAGCTTCACTTTCAGGATAAGCTAATTCCAAAGTCCCCAACACCAAAAAATCAGCATCGTTAAACAGTGATTCTGGTATTTGTTTAGCTTGTAACCGGGTATCGGCAAATTCGCTAGTATCATATTTACCAAAACCAGCAAAAGAGCGATCGCCCGTCAAATCCCTGACTACATAAACTTGTCGCGTTGGTGCTGTCGGATGAAGTTGCACACCCGTTGTATCTACACCTACATCTTGTAATAACTTCACCAGTGCATTACCTGGTTGATCTTCTCCTACAGCACCAATAAAACCTGCGGGCGTTCCCAGTTTAACTAAAGCACAAGCCACATTAGCTGGCGCACCCCCTGGGTAGGGAGTCCAAGACTTGACTTCTTCCAGCTTTAGCCCCATTTGATCTGCTAAACAATCAAACAAAACTTCGCCTAGACACAAAACATGGGGATTACTCATATCATTTTCGATTTACGACTTGGGATTAGGAATATGTATAAAATGTATAAGCATCTTTATTCCTTTGTCTCCAGTTAACCATAAAATAGCAGTTTTTATCACCCCATATAGTACATAATGCTATAAAATCCCCAAATTTACCACTGAAGTAACACTGAATATTTACTGATGAATAGGTTATATTTTATAGAAATTTTGCTTTTAAGGAAATTAATCTTCAGATTAAATTCCCAGAAAATATTGACTTTAGTATTACTAGGAACATTCACAACGTCTAGCTCTGAGAGAATCTTTTAGAATTAGAAAGAGTGATTGAGTACATATACCAAGGGAGAAATAAATAAGCCATGGCTGCTAGTGAGTCTGGGACCCCTGTTAGTCTGTCAGACAGAGAACTGCAAATTATCGACTTAGTGGCCGCAGGCTTAACTAACCAAGAGATTGCAGCAAAACTGGAGATTAGCAAACGTACAGTTGATAATCATATCAGCAATATTCTCACCAAAACAAAGACAGATAACCGAGTTGCTTTGGTTCGCTGGGCTTTACAGTGGGGAAAGGTCTGTTTAAACGATATCAATTGCTGTACATTACCTAACTACAATGATTCAAATGTGAGTTAGTTTATTACTATGAATCCCTGTGGATGCTGAAAAGTTCAACCATTTTGGATTTTCGATTTGCGTTAGCGAAGCGTAAGCAGCGCAGCGAGTATTTGAGATAGGTACAACCGACAAAGAGCGGGGTATTGAGCTTGCTTCTGAAGTACAAGTACCAAAACACCTCAATCAAAATCCAAAATCCAAAATCCAAAATCTAAAATCTAAAATCCAAAATTGGCAAGATCAATTTTGAGGTTTACAGATTGTTCTCCTCCTCACCTTTATTTTTCAGTGTGAACCTCTACCACAAGTTCCGTGACTTTATGTAGTAAAAGTTGATGCTCTGGGAATTAGCGAATTTTTGCGATCGGAACTGACATATCAGAATTTCTCGTTTGATTTAGCCCAAAGGGTTTAGCATTGCTAAACCCCCACTGACTCATGACTCATGCTATTTTTCAACAAAAATTAGCAATAATCTAGTTGTACAAGCGTTACATTGGAAGGTGAATAGCTAGTTAATGTTTTACTAACGAAACCTAACAACTGATTCACTGAAAAACCTACCTGTCGCTAGACAATTTTGAGACTTTGAGACTATAAACAGTGCTATTATTGATAGGTATTTAGGTGATAGCCAAGCCTAAATACTTAATAGTAGAGTGAGATACACCCGATCTTAAAGCCTGTAGACTGAGTAGTGCCGACACTTTCAGGATGAAGCAGGAAGAAAAAGCCGACTTTTGTTAGCATTAGTTAGCTTTTTTGTATCGGAAATCTATATTACTTTATCAGCTTGGGGGAGAATGAATACTCCAACTTCTTATGCAAATAGCTCATTTCCCTTTAACTTTTTTAATCTTGACTTGATAGCACCATCACCAAACCAAGATACTAATTTACTAGAACAGCTATCTTTTGTACCTGGCTTACAAGAAATTCTCATGCTGCGTCAGGTTCATGCCTTAGAACACGCTACTGTTTGGGTTCTGAGTGAGACAAAAAGTGTTGATTCTTTTCCCAAACAGCCTACTCATGTACAGTTTGATAACGAATCATTAAGTGGTTTATCCACAGAACAAGGATTTTACCTTTATGGTGATGTAAATATCAGTTATTTACGGCGTGCAGTAACATTAGCTCAATATCGTCTTACCAACGGAGAATGGGATTTAGCGGTACATCCCCGTTGCGGTACAAATTTATCTGTAGCAATGTTGTTAACTGCTGGATTTGCTATGGGTGTGTCTGTGATGCTACCATTTAGACCTGTTGAGCAATTAATAGGTTTAGGATTAGCTGCAACTACGGCTTCTGAACTTGCTCCAGATTTAGGTGCTTTCGTTCAACGTTATTTAACAACAGCTATCCCCTTTAACCTCGCAATTGAAAATATCATTTTTACACGGGACACTTGGGGACGTGAAGCGCATTTTGTTAAGGTAAAATGGCGGCAAGTGACTGGTAACTGGTGACTGGTGACTGGTGACTGGTGACTGGGGACTGGGTAATAAATTTGATGTTTCCCTATTAACTATCAACTATCAACTATCAACTATCAACTATTACCAATTACCAATTACCAATTACCAATTACCAATTACCAATTACCAATTACCAATTACCAATTACCAATTACCAATTACCAATTACCAATTACCAATTACCGATTACCAATTACCAATTACCAATTACCAATTACCAATTACCAATTACCAATTACCAATTACCAATTACCAATTACCAATTACCAATTACCAATTACCAACCTACAAAAATAATTTTAATTATCAAACCCGACTCCTATATGAGAAAACTTTATTTTTTAGTTCCAGGAACAGATGGAAAATTTGCTTGTGGTGGTCTTTGGGCAGAGTTAAAAACAGTTAATTTAGCTCAAAATATCTGTAGTGCAGAAGTTGTCACTTACCGACAAAGAGAAAAGGATAAGTTGTTTCTTGATGACTTGCTACAAAAAAAAATAGATAACAATTTAGATAATGTAATATTCGTGATTAGTTGGGGATTTGATATAGCTAAACTTGCGCCTAAACTGCAAAAATATAATGTAGTTTATCATGCTCATAGTGCAGGTTATAAATTTAAACTTCCTTCCAGTATTCCGATTATTACAGTTAGCCGTAATACAATGGGATATTGGGGACAAAAAGCACCGAATAATCTAATTTATTATTTACCTAATCAAATCGCTGATGAATTTACAAATTTGCATTTAGACCGAGATATTGATGTTTTAGTGCAAGCGCGAAAATCTTCTGAATATTTAATCAAACAATTAATTCCTACATTACAACAAAAGTGTAAAGTTTTTGTTGTTGATTCTTATATTGAAGATTTACCAGGATTATTTAATAGAGCCAAAATTTACCTTTATGACTCTGCTGAATATTGGGCGCAACAGGGTGTAAGTGAAGGTTTTGGTTTACAACCGATGGAAGCTTTAGCTTGTGGTTGTCAAGTTTTTTCCAGCGTTAACGGTGGACTTTCTGATTATTTAGATCCGGGATTTAATTGTTATAAAATCGCTGGTTATTCTCTAGAATATGATGTACAACGTATTCTCAATACTTTATCATCTCCAGTTGCTTTGACTTTACCAGGAGAAGTTTTAGCAGAATACAGAACTGAGAATATTATCAAGCGATTTACGGTAATTTTATCAGAAATCAATGAGTTTTTTGATAACCAAAAATATTACTCAGCTAATATTCAGGATCTCACGAAAATGCGGTTAGCTAAATTATTTATACAGAGAGTACACAAGAAACTGAGAAAATTTAACAAGTAGATCAACCTGAAAAAACCCAATCAAAAAATATTCTATTAATTCTTGTGGGGTAGGCATACTTCGACTTTGCTCAGTACAAGTCTTGCCTGCCCTTTAACCCGGATTTCTCACCAAAATCCTCAAACCCTTATAAAATCTGGATTCTCGGTTTTCACACTGTGTCAAAAATCAGCACCATGAAAAATACCCGAAACTGGTTCTCCATAAGGATTATATAGATTGCGATCGCATTGTTTGTGAGAAATGCGGGTTTAACCACATAATATTGGATCATTTATTTCTTAAAGCTGGACGGGCTAGAAGCCCATCCCACAGCATTGGATCGCAAATGTCATGAAATTTTGACATAATGAACCCCAAGTCAAGGCGAATGTTATGATTCCATAACAATTTGATCCCCGCAGGGCTAATAAATACGTGAAATAGCTGAAAAACCGACTTCATACCCCTTGATCACTAGGCATGATTACCTGTTAGTATTTCATCAAGAAAAAACACGCTCCTGATCCCAAAGAAATGCTAATCATAGCAGAACGAGGAATCAGAAAGCGTGGCAATCCATTTAAAAACCAACTAAAACCCTTATAAACTGGGCAAAACCAGAAGTCAGGAATAAAAAATTCATCTGGGATAGATGAGATTTTATAAACCATTCTATAACCAGGGGAAGTCATTTACCCGAAAAACTACTGGAGGCCAAAATAAATGGCAAAAGAACGCCCACCGCTAGAGGAAATGACATTAAGGCAACTTCGTAAAGTTGCAAGTGAGTATGGCATTTCTCGTTACAGTCGGATGCGTAAATCTCAATTGTTAGCATCAATTCAAGAAGTACAAATTAACAAACTTTCGCTCAGTCCATCTCGTTCACTGGAGGCGCAGGAAACCGTGGAAGCAGCAAAATTTGAATTAGGTCAGGAAGATCGCACAGGTGGTTCTCTCGCTGATGTGGATGAGGGACTGGGAGATTTACCAGGTGGTTATGGTGAAAGTCGCATTGTGTTGTTACCACGTGATCCACAATGGGCTTACACATACTGGGATATTCCCAATGAACACAAAGAAGAGTTGCGTCGTCAAGGTGGACAGCAATTAGCACTGCGGATTTATGATGTTACTGATATTGATTTAGATCATCAAAGTCCCCACAGTATTCAAGAATATCCTGCGGATGAATTAGCGAGAGAATGGTATTTACCCATTCCTGTGAGCGATCGCGATTATGTAATTGATATCGGTTATCGTACCCCCATTGGTGGCTGGTTAGTATTAGCTCGTTCCGCCAGAGTTCACATTCCCCCTGTATATCCTTCCGACTGGATAGAAGATGTCTTTATTACCGTAGACTTTGAAGAAGACCTACGTGGTAAGACCAAGTATGAACTAATTCCCCCAGCTAAGAAAATCGCTGCGGTTGGTGCTGGTGAGAACCCCATTTACGACCAAATCTTTGGTATGGCAGAATCAGCAGAAGCTCAACGGGTTGCTGGTTCTCTGTTCGGTTCTATGCAGCACGTAGCCGGTTCTGTCCGTCCAGAACAAGCAATCAGTTCTTACATTTTCCCATCTGGTGTAGGTATGTGGGCAGTTCCCACTGCATCCGGGATCAATATGTCCGGTGTGGGTATGTCTGGGGTTGGTTTCTCCGCTTCCGCTGTTCCAGAACGTCCCCGTAAATTCTGGTTAATTGCTGATGCAGAATTGATTGTATATGGTGCAACCGAACCAGATGCAACTGTAACTATTGGTGGTCGTCCCATTAAACTCAATCCCGATGGTACTTTCCGCTTCCAGATGTCCTTCCAAGATGGTTTGATAGATTACCCCATTTTAGCGGTTGCTGCTGATGGTGAACAAACCCGTTCTATTCACATGAAGTTTGAGCGTGAAACACCTTCTCGCAATACCAATACTAAGGAAGAAGCTGTTTTGGAATGGCTAAAATAGAGTTTGAAAATTAGCAGTCAGCAGTCAGCATTCAGCTTATTCTCAAATCAAAAATATT
Organism: Sphaerospermopsis torques-reginae ITEP-024; assembly: GCF_019598945.1. NCBI lineage: Bacteria > Bacillati > Cyanobacteriota > Cyanophyceae > Nostocales > Aphanizomenonaceae > Sphaerospermopsis > Sphaerospermopsis torques-reginae. The sequence continues at coordinate 3,574,215 of NZ_CP080598.1, forward strand.
CTTTCTGTAGTAACAGGGGAATTAAACCTAATATTTAGTATAAAGCTGATAGCTGATAGCTTATGAAAGTTTGAATTTTACATTACGCCATAACTGCATTACCCGCTATAGTTATTCTGTAGCGGGTTTTTTATTTGTCTGAATCAGGATGTCCAGGATTTCAGGATTAACAGGATTGTGATTGTTTAATTGATGGTTTGCATCTGAATTTAAAGATGTTATGTGATTATTTAATTTATATTTATCCTCTTTTCATAAACCAGAAGTTTAAAAATTACATCCTGTACATCCTATAATCCTGGTTATCCTGATTCTGATAAAATAAACCATCCTGTACATCCTACCCATTACCATATCTATGAAAAAATTATCTTTCTTATCCCTCTTAATTAGTAGTGCTTTTTTATTATTAGGTTTTCAGGAACAGGTAGCAAATTCTGCACCAAAACCATCAACTACTTGTCCTGGTAATAATTCTCAGTTTAGGATTGAATTTTTTAAAACTAATAATCAAGGTGAACGTTATTCTAGAGGTATTAATCATGTAATTCTGTTTAATCCCAAATCCCCCCATTTAGATTTTAAAGTAAATGTGGGGTTAGGTCATAAAATCTATGCTAAAGATGCTAGAGGCAATTTTAGAAGAGAATACATTCCTAAATTTTTTAGTCAATTGATAGCTGATGAAAATTCCCAATTAAATGGTAGAAAACCTATTGCAGCTATTAATGCAGATTATATAGATACTGTGAATAAACCCCAAGGTTTAAATATTTCTCGTGGTGTTGAATATTCCGGTGCTTTTAAAAATAGACGTTCTTCTTTTGCGATATCTGGAGGAAATCCCAGTCAGCGTGTTGCTACTATTCAGATAGGAAAAAGAGGATCTAATTTACTAAATTATAATGTAGTAGGTGGTAATGGTAGATTTTACAATCAAGGTAAATTTAAAGATATTTGCAAAGCTTTGGGTGAACTTGCTTGTAAAGGTGCTACTAATCGTTCTATGGTAGCAATTACCAGTAAGGGTTATGTAATTCTGTTAGTTAATGATATGAAAGCTAATTCTAGTATTCAATTTTCTACAAATAATAAAGAGTTGTTACCTAGTCAGTTTGATGATGTTTTAGAAGGTATTGCGAGAAATAATTGTTTAGGGAGAATTAGGGAAGGAATGTTATTTGATGGGGGAATGTCTCCGGGTTTGTTTTATAATGGTAAGGTGTATGTGGAAAATTTTGGACCCATTGGTTCGGTGTTTCTCATTTATAAGAAGTGAATGCAATAGTTCAATATGTCGAAATAGGAAAGCTATACTAAGTACCCTGCACAAAATTAATTTAACATTTTTGGAACAAACAAAAATCTCTGTATTCCTTATCTGTTCCCTGTTCCCTCTCCCAAATATAAAATTTATTTTGCACGACTACTTAGAATAAAATATCTAATTCCTAACTACAGTCAAACAACAACAGGTAAAAATATGGCAGCGGGTTTGTATGAGAATGATTTTTATCTTTGGACAATAGAACAATCTCAAAAGTTGCGTTGTGGTAATTTTGATGGGCTTGATTTACAGAATTTAGCGGAGGAAATTGAATCTTTGGGTAGACAAGAAAAACGAGAATTAGAAAATCGTTTAGGTGTGTTGATTGGACATTTACTCAAATGGCAATATCAGCAAGAAAAGCGCACACGCAGTTGGCAAATAACTATTAATACTCAAAGGCGTGAAATCAATAAACTGTTAAAAGATAATCCTAGTCTGAAATCATATCTAAATACGGCACTGCAAGAAGGTTTTATTTCAGGTTTAGATTTAGTATTGACCGAAACACCATTAAAGAAAAAAGAATTGCCTTCTCAGTGTCCTTATACTATTGAGCAGGTTTTTGATTCTACTTTTCCAGTTGATCTTGAGACAGAATTTGAATAATAAATTATTACAGCAGTTTCGATGTGAATGAGGTACAAATTTAGATCACAAAACCTTACACCAAAAGGATTTTCAAGCTGATAGCTGAAAGCTGCTGTAATATATTAATAAATTACAGCGATCGCTCTTTCCCCTATCCCAAATCGAATCTATCAAAAACTCGTTGATTTCTCTAAAATATAATATTTTATTATTAATAAAATTTTTTTAATAAGTTTTTCTCAAAAAAATTTGTGATTTTCTTGATTCACGGGGCGGCGGCTGTGGTACTATAGTGGTATCTAATATAATGGAGTGTGAGCAATTTTTTTTTAAGGCACATATTCCCATTGTCAGAATATCATACCTAGAGGAAAAAGTAAACTGGGGTAGACCCCAAAAATCGAATTTTTTTTTAATTTTTTAATTTTTTTTAATTTTTATTTAATGTTTTGAGAAAACTTGGAGAAAATCGGCTGCGGGATTTCTAATAAAACTATCCTAACACACATCACCCAAAAAATACAGAAGGAGTCAGGAGTCAGGAGTCAAGAACTAATATCTTAATTCTCCCCAATCACCAATCACCAATCACCAATCACCAATCACCTATTTTTCATACTGTTCATAAGCAGAAACGATCCTTTGTACTAAAGGATGACGAACAACATCTTTTTGAGTAAATTCACAAAAAGCGATACCTTCAACGTGCTGCAAAATTTGCAAAGCAACGGTTAAACCTGACTGTTGATGTAGAGGTAAATCAGTTTGCGTGATGTCACCTGTAATAACCATGCGAGAACCAAAACCCAAACGAGTCAGCACCATTTTCATTTGTGCTGGTGTGGTGTTCTGAGCTTCATCAACAATTACAAAAGCATTATTTAAAGTCCGCCCGCGCATATAAGCTAAAGGCGCAACTTCTATTATCCCCCGTTCCATTAAATTGGGGACTTTTTCAGGATCAATAAATTCATTAATAGCATCATAAAGCGGACGCAGATAGGGGTTAACTTTTTGTTGTAAATCTCCTGGTAAAAATCCCAGTTTTTCCCCAGCTTCCACAGCAGGACGAGTTAAAATTAATTTTTCAAATTGATTAGCTAGAAGTTCTTGGACAGCGACGACAACAGCGAGATAGGTTTTACCAGTTCCCGCAGGACCAATACCAAAGGTGAGGTCGCGTTTGCGAATAGCTTCAATATATTGTCGTTGACGGAAAGTTTTAGCGCGGACTTCTTGACCACGACGACTTTTAGCGAGGACATCCCGCTGTAGGTCTTGTAATTCACCTTGGCGATCGCCCTCTATTGCTTGACGGGCTGTTAAAATATCCGCAGTAGCAATATTATTACCTTTACTCCAGAGATTTTCCAGCGATCGCACTATTTTCACAGCTAGATCAACCTGCTTTTCTTGACCAGAAATGAGCAGTTCTTGACCCCGCAAAACTAAACTAGCTCCTGTTTGTTGAGACAGAAACTTGAGATTTGCTTCCCCATATCCGGCCAGAGCGATCGCACTGGGAATATTAGGCAGCCCAATTGTAACTGCACCTGCCATATTTATCAAAATATATCAAAATTTATCAAAAAATTCTCAGAATTTCTCAGAAGATAGACCCCCAACTTCTGGAAGAAGTCGAGGATCTAGGTATTGCGTTTTTTTCAGTCGTATTGACTGTAGACAGAGCAGTTAGGACATCAATGAATCATGAAACTGTCACCCCAATAGGGTTTTACTCCTGACTCCTTTACGGGCGAAGCATTAGGAAAATAGCTGTCAATAAAAATTGATAATTGATTGCCCGAATGCGTTGCTCCTACGACTCCTGACTCCTGCTATAACAATCTTTTTGCGGCCTATCTTCATCTTTACCAGAACTACTGACTGGCTGAGTCACCTCAAAATTACCAGTTTAGACCGACCGAAAGCGGGGTTTAGCAATAGGTCTGGGGATGTCTCCACTTCTTTCTCGTGATCTTGGTGGGGGTATTCTTTCTTCCTGTTCTTCATCAAAAGACATACCATCCCGATTTTGGGTATTGCTGCCGTAGATGTCCAGGTATACTGACTGGCCAGCCAATTCTGCTGCTGCGGCAATTACCGTGCGAATTGCCTGAATATTGCGTCCCCCCCTACCAAAGACTTTTCCTTTGTCTGTAGGGTCAAAAGCGATGCGAATCCAAGCCCGTTTAAGGGTGTAAGACATTTCACAATCGACACTTAAAGACTCTGGAGACTCTAAAAATGGTTGTACTAGAAACTTCACCAGTCCCACATAGTTAGGACTGGCTGCTGGTAACTTCGGCTCAAGTTTATGATGCGGCGTTTGCACTGACTTGTTCAAAAACATTAGCTTTTACGAGGATGCGGCGAACGGTGTCAGTAGGTTGAGCGCCTTGTTGAAGACGCTTAACAATACCGGGAACATCCAGACGCACTTCATCAGTTCTGGGGTTGTAAAATCCTAGTTCTTCTAGGGGACGACCATCACGACGAGACAGATCGTTAATAGCAATAATGCGGTAACTTGCTTCCCGCTTTTTACCAAATCGCTTCAAGCGCAGTTTGATCATGTTGAAAAATCGTTGTCCTGTTGGTAGGTAGTGATTTTGTGAATGAAATGATAATTGTAGCACGGTTAGGAGTCAGGGAACAGGTAACAGGGAACAGGGAACAGAAGGCAAAAGGCAACAGGCAAAAGGCAAAAGGCAAAAGTGAATATTCTCCCCCTGCACCCTGCCGCCTGCACCCCTGCTTTCTTCTCTGTCACCTGTCACCTGTCACCTGTCACCTAAAGCGTGCCAAAACCTTTTTTCTTTTTCTCTTTCTTTTTCTTTTTCGCTGGTGGTGCGCCGCCGGGATAACCACGCCAACCGGGTGCGGGACGGTTTCCTGCGGCTAGGGGGTTGCCCATACCACCGCCAAACATTCCTGGCATTCCGGGGAAATTTCCTTGTCCCATTTGTTGCATGAGCGATCGCATTTTTTGGAAATCTGCTACTAACTTACTCACGTCTGATTCTTTATAACCTGAACCAGAAGCAATGCGTCGCCGACGACTGGGAGAACTGGCTAATAGTTCTGGATCTTTTCTTTCCTGCTTAGTCATGGAATTAATCATGGCTTCACAGCGTTTTAGCTGGGTTTCCCCTTGCTTCAACTGGTCATCTGAAAGTTTGCCCATACCGGGAATCAACTTCATGATGCCACCTAATGAACCCATATTTTTCATTAGGCGGAGCTGTTTTAAGAAGTCTGTAAAATCAAACTTCGCTGACAGCATTTTCTCCTGCATTTTCTCAGCGTCGGCGATGTCGATTTCTTCCTGGGCTTTTTCCACCAAGGTAAGAACATCACCCATGCCCAAAATCCGGGAGGCCATGCGGTCAGGATAAAAAGGTTGCAGCGCCTCGACTTTTTCACCCACACCGACAAACTTAATCGGCGCACCGGAAATTTGCCGCACTGACAAAGCCGCACCACCCCGGCTATCACCGTCCATTTTGGTGAGAATAGCTCCAGTTATACCAATTTGTTCATGGAAAGTACGGGTCAGATTTGCTGCTTCTTGCCCCGTCATCGCATCCACGACTAACAAAGTTTCGTCTGGTTCAATAGTTGACTTGATGCGGGCTAGTTCCGCCATCATGTCTTGGTCAATTTGTAAGCGTCCAGCAGTATCAACAATTACTGTGTTAATACCTTCTGCCCTGGCACGTTCTACCCCTTGACGGGCGATTTCTACAGGGTCAGCATCACTGCCCATCTCAAACACGGGTACGTTAATTTGCTTACCCAGTGTAATTAACTGATCAATAGCAGCGGGACGATATACGTCTGTGGCGACTAATAAACAACTGCGGTTGATTTTCCGTAAATGTAAAGCTAATTTAGCAGTAGCGGTGGTTTTACCAGTACCTTGTAAACCCGCCATCAAGACAACGGTAGTTTTATCCTTAATTTCTGCAAGGGGAACATTTTCTTCCCCCATCACCTGTACCAGTTCATCATAAACAATTTTGATAAACTGTTGGTCAGGACGTACACCAGCTATGACCTCAGATCCCTGAGCTTTCGCTTCGACTTCAGCTATAAAATCTTTAACTACCTGGAGGTTAACATCTGCTTCCAACAAAGCGCGACGCACTTCGCGCAATGCGTCTTGAATGTTAGATTGAGAGATTTTATCTTGTCCCCGCAGTTTTTTCCAGGCGGCTTCTAAACGGTCAGATAGTGCATCAAACATAATGTAATTACAATGTACGTGAGTCAGTGAGAAAGTTTAAACCAAGTTTAAACCGCTGGTTTTGCGCTCCAGGCAGAAGGTAAAGTTTTAACCTGTTATAATACCAGCTTAGTAGGTTTTATCCCAAGTGTGGCAACTGGATTATTGAAGGTGCCTGACATTCACCTTACCCACGCCAAACCTACACCAAATATTTTTGCCAACCTCTACCTCTTTCCTCTACCTCTTTCCTTTGTGTCCTTTGCGTACTTTGCGGTTCGTTCTTCCAGAATGAATGTGTTGTAAATGTTTAAATAATCAATAAAGCAAAATAGAATTAAAATTGATCCAGCCTTTGTATTTTCGTGGTTTTGTCCCAAATAAATCAGAGTGCGGTTCACTGCATAAATCCTCACTGTCAACGTCCTTATCCCCAACCTTGGGGCAACAAATTTTGTAATAGCTGTGGCAGTCCGTTACAGTTGGTAGACCGTTATTACCCACTTCAACCTTTAGGTTCGGGCGGTTTTGCCCAAATTTATACGGTTTGGGATATCAAAAATCAAACTGAAAAGGTACTTAAAGTCTTGGTGGAAAATTCTCCCAAGGCTTTGGATTTATTTATCCTAGAAGCGGAAGTTTTAAGTAATTTCCGCAATTCTGGTGTGCCTCAAGTTGATGCTGATGGGTATTTTCAAATCAGTTTGACTCATCCTAAACCACACCAGTTAGCTTGTCTGGTGATGGAAAAGATTGATGGTTATACTTTGGAGGAAGTGCGTAAAAATTATCCTCAAGGATGTCCAGAGGATTTGGTGTTAAATTTGTTTTCCCAAGCTGTAAAAATTTTACAGGAATTACACAACCGGAAAATTATTCATCGGGATATTAAACCTTCTAATTTAATGTTGCGTACTCCTGCACCTAACGCACCTTTAAAAACAGAACAATTGGTGTTAATTGATTTTGGCGGGGCTAAACAATTTAGTGGGGGAATATTGCGATCGCCTTCTCCTTCTACTCGTTTATTTTCTTCTGGTTACAGTCCACCAGAACAAATTACAGGAGGTAATGTTGGTCCTGCGGCTGATTTTTATGCTTTGGGACGAACAATGATTGAATTACTTACAGGTAAATATCCACAAGAATTGGAAGATCCGATTACTGGGGAATTAAACTGGCGTAAGTGGTGTAATGTTAATATTCAACTAGCAGATTTATTAGATGAAATGATACAGGCGGATGTGCGATCGCGTCCAGCCCATGCAGCTATTATTCAAAAACGTTTATTAGCAATTAATTCTGCAAAATCTCCAAAACCACAAAAATCACAACTAGGCTTTTTTACCCAAATTAAAAATACTATCGTCCAAACTATCACAGAAATTACCCAAGCTGTAGGTAATACAACTTTATTTACAGTGCAAGCAATTTTCAACTTTTTGAAAGCTTGTTTAGCGACAATTTGGGCGATAATTTTAAGTTTTATTGGTGCTAGTTTGGGGACTATTAGTGGTTTTTTGTTGGCTTATCACACTAAGTTAGGCGCTTTTTTGGCTGAATTTATATCACGTCAATTACCCCAATTAATTCCTAATTTTACACCTACAAATCCCAAAGAAATTATCATTTATGGTATTGCTGGTTTAGGTACTGCTTGGGGAATTACTTTATCTGGAAGTTTTGGACAAAAACGACGTTTTTTAGTATCAGCTCTGATGGGTTTAATAGGCTATAGTTCAGGTTGGATAACTTGGCAATTTATTAAACCAGAGAATAGTCCCGAAGGATTAATTGCTTGGATGTTAGTATCAATTTCTCTGCTAACTTTGGGTTTAGGTCTGCGTACCCATTACCTAGCTTATGCTTTTATAGCTGCCTTTGGTAGTGCTAATATTGTCGCAGGTTTAATTCATTTAGGGATAAAAATTTCATTGTTCCATTTTTCCGATCCACCAAATTGGTTAGAGTTATTACAGCATATAGCTTTTTTTGGGGTTGTTGGTATTTTAATTAGTCTTTGTTTAGGGTTAAGTTATTACATGATTGTTCCTTGTTTGCGTTGGTTAGGATGGAGATAATTGATAATTGATAATTGATAATTGATAATTGGTGATTGGTGATTGGTGATTGGTGATTGGTAAAATCACCATTGTCATAATTCATCCATTCTTGGACTGAAGAAATTTCTTGTCTAAGCTTGTTTGCTGCTTCATCTAAAGCTTTGAAAACTTTGATACCCTTTAAACCAACTTCTGAACTTGTGACTTTTACTAAGTCCGATTCTTGTTCATTTTGAGAAGATTTGAGAACATCTGCCCATTTTGGAGCATTGCTTTTGGTGGTTTTCTTTAACTGAATTTTGAACCGGATGCGTGTTTTGTTTAGTTTGGAGAAGTTGTATTTTTCAACAACAGCGTTTTGGAGGAAGGTTTTATTTGAGTTGGGAATCACCGCTTGTAGCATATGGTTTTGGAAGTTAAATTTTTTACTTCCAGAAAAGCGTTAGCTTAAAATTGATAGCTACACAAATTGATTCCCAAAATGTGATTTCAAGTTTAATTTTGTTGCTACAAAGGGTATGATTAGAAAAACAGCGTCATTAAATCTTCAAATCGACTTCATTCAAGTTGATTTGTAATCAGACAGTGGTGCATTTTTTCGAGTTTGAATCATTTTGATTGCTGGTTAAACCTTTCTTATTGCTGGCTCTTACGATTACTCTTTTCCCAAAGACTGGAATAGTCGCTTGAGGATATCTCGCAGTTTTCCCCTGTCGCTATTTTCGGTATCTTCGCGCGTTAAAACCAATTCTTCCTCGGCAGCAGGTACAGACTGAGCCATCAGGGCTTCTATTTCCTGGGCGGCGGTTTCAATTTGTAGGGGTTCTGAGGTTTCTAATAGCAAAGCTCTTTCTAGTTGAGCAACAATAGCCTGGTGTTGCTCATTAAAAAACAATTCTCCAAGATATTCTCGTAACTCAGCTGATAAGGATTCATCAGTCAGGTTCTCTGCCTTTTCTAATAAATCTAATAGCTTATGTGCTGGTAGTAAATCATCACGATCAATGCTAACTTCTGGGTATTCTGTTTCCAGAGCGGGGGTAAAACCGACTACTTTCCCCCAGGTATGTTCAGGATTAATTTCTACGGCTATGTAAGCTATGTATTCTCCTGTAACTGCTTGTTCAGGAATTTCTAATGTGTCAGCATCAGTAGCTATAGGGATACATTCAACAATACCTAAAGATTTTTCTCCCTCAAAAATCTCTAAATCTGCTAACTCTGTTAGAAGTTGTAAGACGGGATTCCAGGCACTACTAGAGTGTAAATCTGAATCATAATCAAAGCGTTTGAGATACCTATGCACTACCCAAACCGCTAAGGATCTGCTATCAATAGCTTTATTAATACTCTTAAATTTTGATACCGCTTGACGAATATTTTCTGGAATGGGTATGAGTTGGGCGAATAATTCACTGTTCATAATTTAGCTACTTAATTAAATATTTAGATTAATTGAGATTAATTTTCTGTGTGTGTAATTTATAAATCTTCCTTGATGCTATCCCTGATGCGATCGCCTATTTTCTTTAACAATGGTTTAAGAGTACGACCCCAGGCAGATAGAACAGTACCTTCCGCAATGTTGAAATGTTCAGCCAAAATTGCATTAGTCCATTTTTCTCCACAAGCAGTCCGATCATAAATCACTAACAAAGCCTCTTGAGCCGTAATTGGGGGTGGTGGGGTTTGGCGAATAAAAGCACTCCTTAACTCTCCTGTGGGGTCATTTTCAATTTCTTGGCGGACGAGTTCTAATAGGGGAACATCTAAAGGCTGCTGCTCTATAATCCCATAAGGAGTATCAGAATTGGGTGTGGTGAATGTGGTCTCAATTAGGTCATGCTGTTTTTTTCGTCTGTTTAGATATTCCCCTTTACAACGTTTATTCCAAAGAGTTATGGGACTACCACCACCCTTATCGGGATCATAGGCTTCCCCACGGCGAACATTACCATAAATTTTCCGCTCAATGTAATCCCATGCTACGTTCGCCGCTTCAATGTATAATAAATCATTGCTTAATAAATCATGAAGTTGTCGTTGGTGTGGCCAAAAACATTTCTTTGGTGCTTCAAGCATTCTTGCCATACCTCTTCTTTGCAACTCTTTTCGTTCTTCAGGAGATTCTTCCTGTAATGCTCGTCTAAAAATCTCCTTTAACTCATCATGGATGGGAGATTTTTCCCGTAATGCCTGTCTAAAAATCTCCTTTAACTCATCATGGATGGGAGGCGTTTCCTGTAATGCTTGTCCAAAAAGTCCAAAAATCTCCTTTAACTCATCATGGATGTCTGACACTGGCAACTCCTGGAGTAAATATAAAATATAGTTAGTTATTTTACCCCAAGAGTGTGGATACTACATTCCAACTTTAGAACCTGACTGTGTGACCTATTTCTACCTCAGCTTCTCCGACCAGGTACGCAGATTATCTCTAACTTCAGTGTAGGATTCAACTAGATACATATAAAAAGGTGCAGTTTCCCTACCTAAGTTATTCGGAAATTTTTGGATCAGGCTTTGATGCTGGCCATTTCGGTCTTTAGTTGCTGCTATTTCCTGATTTTGAATTTCTCTCACATAATCAGGATCATCCACATAAAATTTAACTATCCCTGCTTTAATGTTGCAGTATTTGTATGATTCAGGAACGCGAGATGATGGATGCCAAACACCTTTTATTGAGAAACATCGAGTTTCGGGGGTAATAATTTTTTTGCCGAGAATATCTAAGATATCCGAGCGTCTAAATATATGATAGATACGGTTAGCTGTGATCAAGTAACAATTGTTTTTGCATAGATATTCTTGGAAAGCAAAGCTGACAGAAGCTGAAAACATGGACAAAATAAATGTGATGAGGCAACCGAGACTGAAGGTGGCAACAGCAATAATGATAGGCAGAAAACCATTGGCAACGGAATGATAAACTACACTGGCAATACCCAGGCTGATGATAATTCCCAAAAAGAAAACTACAATAAAGGACTCAATTGTAGATAACTTGTTTAACTTCTGATTATGGGGATAGATTTCGTATCTGATCCCAGAGCCTTTACATTGTTCCTTGGTGATGTTGACTTCTGCGATGAAGTCGGGATGGGGGTTGATTTGTGCAAATTTTAGCCCTGGAATTGACTTAGTTGATATATATACTAAGTAGTCAAAACAAGATTCTAAGATGTCAAAACTTATTAACCCGTACATAAAAGTGAACTTTTCATCAAAGAAAGGAGTTTCTTTTTTGTGAATGTGGCTGAAGGGTAACTGCATAATTGTATGTCTCTCGACAGGTGAGATTATTTGGTGGTTAGCTTCGTCTAGGCACACAGGTAAAGAGATTTATTCTGGTGTTGGATTAAATCTCTTTTGCGAGATGCGCCAGATATTGAAAATATTTTGATTTGACTGAATATTATTGGTCTGATGCACCCTACTGTCCGGTTTTTAGCCATCTACGTCATCATCGAGTTCATCCGAGTCATCATCATAGTCTTCATCGGGTTCATCATCAGGTTCTTCAGGCTCATCATCGGGTTCTTCAGGCTCATCATCAGGTTCATCAGGCTCATCATCGGGTTCTTCAGGCTCATTGTCTGGAGGGCAATCTACTGTACTATGAGTTACACTCCAAAGGGGCGTGTTGACAGTAGTTGTAGAGCTATCACAGTTTTCGCCTTGATTAGATTGAGAATGGGAAGTTTGGCTTTCCATATTGAAGAAGGGTTATTTTGGTTATCTACAATGTCTACGCAAAGGAATTAATTTTTTATGCAATTTGATGGAATTTAAGTAAGGTGATTCTATTGGCAACTTTTAGATACACCCTCAAATACAGTGTCTCAACCTAAGCCGTAACAACCCATAGCCGCCCAATGGACTGGATGTTGGAATGGTAAACCTTTATGGTTGGCGTAATGTTTGATGGTTTGTGCTGCATCACCATATTTTCTTAAAAGTTCTGTTTCTTGCTCAGTGTTCAAGCCTTGTTGTTCCTTGCTGTAGATTTCATGACTCACAAGCTCTTTTTCCCCTTTGATATGCCTCTCTAACTGTTTTTGGTAGTATTTTTTAAACTCTGCTGCCGTCATCTGACGCATTTGCCGTTGTGCGGCTTGCAGGGCGCGGGGACGGTTTAAGCCTTGCTGTCGTTGTTGATGATAGAGGATGGATAACAATGCTGCCGAACAGTCATAAACTGCCCATTGACTGGCAATTACACCTGATGCTCCCGCGCAGAGAAAGCCTGTACTTACTGCTACGGGTTCATCAGTGATAGTCTCAGGTAGAAATAGCCCTGTTTCGCAACAGGAGAGAAATACTTCCTGGAGTTGGGGAAAACGCCACCCTGGAGAAAACAGTTGGCTGACACTGATGTTACCGTCGCTAAGTTTTAAACCTGACTCTAGGGGATTGTCAAACCGACTTTGGGCGTGGTGACTGCTCACTATGTGACTGGCTTGTTGTAATAATTGACGGTAGGCTGTGCGGGTAGCTTGTTCTCGGATGAGTCTTTGTTCCTGTGGCACTGCGAATATTTCTGCTATTTTTGCCCCTTCAAACCCACTGAAGGGCAGGTCAGCAGTAGCGTTTTCGGCTGTAGCATAGTTGTACCCATCCTCTGCCGATAAGCGTTTGGGGTTGTAACAAAATCCCAAGACTTGCAGACTGGGAGCATAACGAATTAGGAATTTATCTCCCAAATAGCCCTCAGCTATGGGCAAAGCGGCAAAGGGGATTTGATGCAGGTAGAGATGGGGAACTATGAGCAGTTCCTCTGTACCCTGTAGGTGTTCTGTAATCAGGCGTTCAATTTCTAGCCTTTGGGCAACTTCTGCCAGGGTGTGGGGCATTTGTGCCGTCCACTTATTTTTCTTTTTATCCTCGATATAGAGGTCAGTCCAAGTTTTTCTTATCCACTGTTGTAGGATTTCGTAACCTTGTCCTTGACAGGTGAAGCAGTGGGGTTGAGTTTCTCCAGAGTGCAGGATGAGGATGTGGGTGTCGTTTTTAGTGGTATAGAAACTGAGGAGAGTGGTTTTCTCCGGCAGCAGGGGGTGAAAATCCTGTAGTTGGGGTGGTTGGACTTGCCGTAGTTTGGCAACCACTTCATCTTCGTTACTCAGTTGATCAAGGATGTGTTCTTTTTGCCTTTCTAGTTCAGCAATTTCTGTGGGGACATTGATGGCGGCACGGAGTTGCCGGGTTTTCAATCCGTCGGTATCAGGTTTATCTTCCAGTTGCTTTTGGAGGTTAGCAATTTAATTATCTAGGTCATCCAGTTGTTGTAACCGTTGCTTGATTTGGGGTGGGATGTTGCCGTCTTGATAGAGGTCAGCTGTAGCCATGAGGTCTACTAGGCGTTTGGCTCGCACCCGTTCGACAATTTTCAAGGCGGTGGCGATATCGTTGAGGTTGATAGCGGCTTGGATGGCGTTTTCATAGATACCAATAGATTCAGCGACTATTTTGTCCCGTTCCGCCTGGTTGGTGCGTTGGGTGCGGCTATAGTCAATGGCTGTCATGGCGATTTGATAGCCTTCTAGAGCCACGTGCCAATCCCCTTGGTTGAAGCCTAAATTACCTAGATTACGGGCTGTTCTCAGGACATCTACTGGTAAAATAGTGGGGTTCTGATAGGTGAGGGCTTCTCGATAGGCTGCAATGGCTTGCAGACTATTTGTAATCGCATTATAAAGCTCTTTAGCAGTATAACCAGCTTCTCGATAGGCTGCAATGGCTTGCAGATCACCGGCTTGGGTAACGTACGCAAAGCCTAGGTTATTGAGAGTCGTGGAAAGGTCTCTTTCTAAACCTAACCTGCGTTTAATCTCTTTAGACTCCTGAAGGGCTGCAATGGCAAGTTGCAGATTATTTGCGGAGTCCATGCCTAACTCGGCTTGCTTAATGTACGCACTCCCCAGGTTCATGAGAGTCCCGGAAAGGTCTCTTTCTAAACCTAACCTGCGTCTAATCTCTTCGGACTCCTGAAGGGCTGCAATGGTAAGTTGCAGATTATTTGCGGAGTCGATGCCTAACTTTGCTTGATTAATGTACGCCAAGCTTAGGTTATTGAGAGTGTCGGAAAGGTCTCTTTCTAAACCTAAGCCACGCGTAATCTCTTCGGACTCCTGAAGGGCTGCAATGGCAAGTTGCAGATTATTTGTGGAGTCGATGCCCAACTCGGCTTGGTTAACGTACGCACTCCCTAGGTTCATGAGGGTCGCGGAAAGGTCTCTTTCTAAACCTAAGCCACGCGTAATCTCTTCGGACTCCTGAAGGGTTGCAATGGCAAGTTGCAGATTATTTGCCGAGTCGATGCCTAACTCGGCTTGGGTAACGTACGCACTCCCTAGGTTATTGAGAGTATCAGACAGGTCTGTTTCTAAACCTAAGCCACGCGTAATCTCAGCGGACTCCTGAAGGGCTGCAATGGCAAGTTGCAGATTATTTGTGGAGTCGATGCCCAACTCGGCTTGCCTAACGTACCCATTGCCTAGGTTATTGAGGGTCGCGGAAAGCTCTCTTTCTAAACCTAACCTGCGTCTAATTTCTTCGGACTCCTGAAGGGCTGCAATGGCAAGTTGCAGATTATTTGCCGAGTCGATGCCTAACTTTGCTTGATTAATGTACGCCAAGCTTAGGTTATTGAGGGTCGCGGAAAGCTCTCTTTCTAAACCTAAGCCACGCATAATCTCAGCGGACTCACCATAGGCTGCAATGGCAAGTTGCAGATTATTTGCCGAGTCGATGCCTAAATCGGCTTGCCTAACGTACCCATTGCCTAGGTTATTGAGAGTATCAGACAGGTCTCTTTCTAAACCTAAGCCACGCGTAATCTCTTCGGACTCCTGAAGGGCTGCAATGGCAAGTTGCAGATTATTTGCCGAGTCGATGCCTAACTCGGCTTGGGTAACGTACGCACTCCCTAGTTCATTGAGAGTAGCAGACAGGTGTTCTTCTGCAAGACCGAAGCTCTTGTCAATCCGAGCAGATTGGTCAAAAATTTTTTTAGAGACGGAAATGGCCAGTTGCAAATGTCGCTGAATCTGAGCAGCTTCCTCCAAGGCCGCAATTGCTAGCTGGAAATTATCAGAGCGGTCTATGCCCAAATTGGCCATTTTAATGCGAACTATACCTTGGCTATAGATAGTAATAGATACCAATAAATACCAGCACAACTTAATAGCTTTGAATATCAATCTCCATTGGTTATCGTTTTGGTTCATGATATTTTTGGAAATGTCGCGTTCCAAATTCCATCTGCGACTAATTTGAGCAGCTTTCTCAAGGGCAGCAATAGCTAGTTGCAGATTCTTTGGTGCTTTTATTCCCAATTTTGCTTTATTAAAACTAATATAAGCAAATTGATAAAGAATGACGTATCTACAGAAATACCAGGGGAACTTAACAGCCTTGAATATCAATCTCCAGAACTTCTGCACATTTGCCCAGAAGAAACTCTTACTCATGATTCTCCTCACAAGTCAAAACCTCAAAAATTTTTGAGTGGGGTGCTGCACCACCACACCCTAGTTATATAATAGACACCTTCAAAAAAGAATGTAGGGATAATTCATGAATTGTCCCTACATCAGAGTACGATATTTAATTTTTGGAGATGTCTAATCTATTGCCTACGTAACTGCTGTTTTACCTGCGCTAAATCTGTATAAACGTCAGCTACTTTAATTAAAGCCTCGCTAGTCATGGAACGTAAACCCAAGACTTCTACCCTGATTCCCTGTCGGCTCACCTGTTCTAAGGCACAAGCCAAATCTCCATCACCCCCGACGAAAACAGCAGTATCATAATGAGATGCCAAATCACGCATATCCATAGCCATCTCTACATCTAGGTTGGCTTTTCTAGTACCATCTGCCCGTTTGACTAGTTCCTTAGTCACTACCTGAAAGCCGTTGTGACCTAACCAACTGATAAAACTCTTTTCTTGACTCTTAGTGGAATCTATGCCTGTATAATAAAAAGCCTTCCACAAAGTACCATCTCCAGTTAATAACTCCAGCAATTTTTTATAATCAATCTCAATTTTTAACTCCTGACGCATATAGTGTAAATTAGAGCCATCAATAAATATAGCTACCCGTCCCCGTCCTTTAGGAGTTGGATTTTTTACTGCCACTTCCCAATCACTACTGCGTTTCTGGAGGGCTTCTAGTCCCTGCTGCAACTCCATCAACCCTTGTTCTAGGTTCTTAACTTGTCTGTGGTGGGACTGTTCCCACTGTTGTATAATCGCAGGAGATACCTGAAGTTGGTCTTGGTGGATTTTCTCTTGGGATTGACGACGACCTAGTGAGTAGGTAAATAACATGGGAATGGGTAAAGTCCATGCGGGTTGTTGGAATGCTGCCATCAAAGCCGTAGTTGCAACCGTTAAACCGCCCAAAATTGCTTTTTCCATTGTCCTGCCTTTTTGCTCGCTACACCATTACAACGTTGGCATGGCGAAAATTTATGCAATTGAGAATTGACAATGCAGTTACACTCAAAAGGCGTAGCTCCTACCCCCAATGAGCAGAAGCCGTCTATTTTGGTATTATTCACAAATGGTATTTCTGCTTTTTCTTACCTCTCCTGTCTATTCCTCCACCAACAGAGCCTCTATTTGAGCCAGCAGTTTTTCCAAAGCTTTTTGCTTTTTAGGATTTTCCCAAACCTTCGCTTTTTGTAATTGTTTCGATGCTTCCTTAGTTAGCTTTTTTGTATCGGAATATATTGGATACCTGATTGTGATTGAAGTTGCGCTCTGAGTGTTTGTAACTGTGCTTCTAACTCACTTGACCCTTGAGAGCGGAGTTCTTCGATTTCGGCTTTTAGGCGTTGAATTTCTGCCTCAGCTTCTGATAACTGTTGGGATTGCTTTGCGCCTGAAAAATAATTGGTCAGGTCAGGAGATTTACGGGAAGTCATAAGTTAGCACAGATTTAATTTGTTTATTGAAACAGCGATCGCGCGGAGTGCAGTGCTGATAGCGCAAAACGGCTGTAACTATACAGTTTTATATATTTAAATGTGATTAAACCCTGCAAATATTAAATGAAAACAGTTAAAACAAGATCCCCCTAGCGGCTTTTTTGTCCGAACTAGGGGGATCACATATTGCGTAGACTATAAATCTTTCGGTATAGGCAATTAAGTTAAATATATCCAATATATTTCATTTTGCCTACCCCTAGAACGATGATTTAACAAAATTTTATATTATTTTTACAATTACCTAAGCCTTGAGAAGTAGTTGCTAATTTTGTATATGCTGATACAAAAATTTTCGACTTTATACCCTTAACTCTGTACAACTTCTTAAATATCTTGTCAGATGAAAGCATTTTCCTAGTTGACACTTATTTATGATAAGAACAACGCTGTAAATTACATTCAATTCAATGCTAACCCGGATTAAAGAGATAGCAAACAACCTTGCACCCCGCTTAGTAGAAATTCGTCGTCATATTCATTCACACCCAGAACTCAGCGGCCAAGAATATCAAACTGCTGCGTTTGTGGCTGGTGTTTTGTCTTCCAGTGGTTTGCACGTGGTAGAAGGGGTGGGTAAAACTGGTGTGATCGGCGAATTACACAGCACTCATCCGGATGATAGGGTGTTGGCAATTCGTACTGATATGGATGCTTTACCCATACAAGAGCGAAGTGGCTTAGAATATGCTTCACGAATAGAAGGAGTAATGCACGCTTGTGGACATGATGTACATACTACGGTAGGTTTAGGTACAGCAATGGTACTATCCCAAATAGCTGATGAGTTGGGTGGTAAAATCAGGTTTTTATTTCAACCAGCAGAAGAAATTGCCCAAGGTGCAAACTGGATGGTAGAAGATGGAGCAATGAATAATGTTGCTGCTATTTTAGGTGTTCATGTTTTCCCTTCTATTCCCGCTGGTTCTGTGGGTATTCGTTACGGAGCATTGACAGCAGCAGCAGACGATTTAGAAATTATTATTTTGGGTGAATCTGGACATGGTGCGCGTCCGCATGAAGCCGTGGATGCGATTTGGATTGCTTCACAGGTAATTACCGCATTACAACAAGCTATTAGCCGTACTCAAAATCCTTTGCGTCCTGTGGTGTTGAGTATTGGTAAGATTAATGGTGGTAGAGCAGCGAATGTGATTGCGGATAAAGTACAGTTATTGGGTACAGTGCGATCGCTCCATCCTGAAACTCGCGCTCAGTTACCAAACTGGATCGAAAATATAGTTGCTAATGTTTGTAATTCCTATGATGCAAAATATCAAGTTAATTATCGTCAAGGTGTACCCAGTGTACAAAATGATTATGCTTTGACACAATTATTGCAATCATCAGCAGAAGAAGCTTGGAGTAGCGATCGCGTGCAAGTTTTACCCGAACCTTCTCTCGGTGCGGAAGATTTTTCTGTTTATTTAGATTACGCCCCTGGTTCGATGTTTCGTTTGGGTGTAGGCTATAAAGATAGAATCATCAATCATCCTTTACATCATCCTCAATTTGAAGTTGATGAATCTGCAATTATTACTGGAGTGGTGACATTAGCTTATGCAGCTTATAAATATTGGAAGTCTAAATAAATTACAGCGATAGTGATTATTTTTTAGATGTTAATCTACTGCATATCTCCCCATCCGGGGAGTAGTTTTTTATGAATATTTGTCATGAATAAATCTCATGAATAAATCTATTGCTACAGGTGAAGTTAGAGAAAATTCCTGCTATACTATTTTGATTACTCTTGTTCCGGTGTAGTTCGCAAATTTTTTGATGAATTAACCGCAAAGTACGCAAAGTACACAAAGGAAGAAAAGGAGTAATCTGTTAGAGATTTTAGCAAGAAGGGAGTAGTAGTAAGTTAAAAAATCTGGTTTTGGCTACTATTCATTAACTCAAGTTCTAAGATAGCTCAGAGCTTTCAATTTTCACATCAACTTCATCTATACTATGCCACCAATAGAATCTTTAGAATCTTCATCGTCTCAACCTATTAGTAATAACTGGTACTTGTTGAATGTTCGTTCTAAAAAACGGCAATCATTTTTAAAATTTTTGAATCTGGCAATAGCGCAAAATAACCTACAAGAATTATTTGTAGATATAAAAGTTCCCGAAGATACAGTATATGAAGATATTGTTTTACTGAATTTAAGTAATTTTAAAACAGCCTATTCTTTTTTGAAGGAAGTTGAATTTTTCCAGAATATAGAACGCAAACCTTTACAGTCTGCACAAGTGAATCGAATGTTAGGAATGAGATGAATAAATACAGAATTCAGGAGTAGGGGTTTAGCAATGCTAAACCCTTACAATATGAAGCAGTAAGCAACTCTAGACCGCGGCTTCTGTTCTAGTTTCTCTGCCCATTCTTTCTTGAATTCTAGTTTTAGCAGCTTTGAATTGTGTAGCTAATTCCTCACTTTCTCTGCTGCTCATGTTATTACGAATAGCGGCAAACATTGTGCTTTCTTCTTGACGAATATGATCGCCAATTTGATCCCAAATTTGTCTGAGTCTGTCTTTAAATTGTGGTGTAGCAGGGCTAATACCTCTTAATTCTTCAAACCAAGGACCCCAGCGAGCTTGTTCATCATATAATTCTTGGGTGTTAGCTTCACCATAAAAAGGACGAACTCGCGGATAAACTACTTCTTCTTCCGCACCTGCATGGGCGCTCAAATCTTTATAAATTTGTCCAAAATATTCTTGAATTTTTTGTGGATCATTGCTTTGCATTAATTCTGTAAACAAGATATTTACCTTATTGTGATCCATACGCAGAACATCTTGGATATTCATATCTTGCTTATCAGAAGTTTGGGTGACAGCACTACCCACAGCACCACTAATAGCGGCGATCGCATCTTGAACTCTTGCCCAAATTCCTTGATCTGCATCTTGTCCTGTTAGTTCCCGCACTCCTAAAATTTCTAAACTTCCTTTCAGTTGTTCTTGATGTGCGCGGTTTTCAAAATTGATAGTATTTAAAGTTCCAATTGCTGCCATCACATCAGCACCAACTTTCTGGGCAGCTTTATGAATTGTAATTCCATTCATGACTTGTTGATGCTTCAATAACTCATGTTGAAATACTTTTTCAAAGAAACTTAATTCATTACCCTGCATTAATTTGCGAACTTTTGCCACCATTTCTTGTACTGTAGATTCTGCATTTTTTTGAATGCCATATTGAACTACCACAGTATCAAGAATGCCTTGATTTTTGCGGTCATCATCTAGCATTTTGCGGAGATTATTAGCAATTTCACCATCACTACATTCTCTTAAAAATCTTTCTTCATTATCAATAATTAACTGTTGCAGTAACTTCATATCTGCCAATTTTACTGCAATAGCATTTCGTTTGGTATCATCTAAAGTGGCTACCATGTTGAGTTCTCCTAGCTAAAGTAATCGCAAGTAATCGTATTTATTACCAATCCCAGGTTCGCATAATCACTAGACATTTTCCATCTTTCTTTTGAGCGATTACATTATTAACTCTGGATAGAAAAACTGGATATATAGCAGGAGTCAGGAGTCAGGAGTCAGGAAGCATCCCAATTTTGCAAAAATCAACGCAACCACAGCAAAAACTCTCTAAAACTTTCTTACCTTTGTGTCCTTTGCGCCCTTTGCGGTTCAATCATATCAAACCTTGAAGCATTTTATTTCGTTAGATAAAAATAAATTTACACTTTTGGGATGCTCCCAGGATTAAAACTTTATTTGAGCCAGAGACTAATTGCTATTATAAACCCTTTGAATGTTGCTATTGAAACAGAAATAATCGCCACAAATATCTGTTAATGATGTTTACTTCTACTAAAAGTTATATAACTTTTTATTTTCTGTTATATCCGCAGATAGATAAATTTTCATTGTCAATTTTATAGATTTGCTCAAAGATAGTTAATGAATAAATTAAGTGATTATGTCAGAAAATCCAGGCTTGGGAGAAAAGGCAAATTAACCTTACAAGCGGAAGCTGATGTTAATAAAATTCCTACTGCTGAATAAAAGGATATGAAATCATGACAACTACAGAACAAAATTCTACACCATTTCCCAATGTACCACCAATTATTGAAAGCGATGATCGAGAATATTTAGATAGTGGTGTACCCAGCACCGTATCCATAGCTGGACATCCTTTACATCCTTTGAGTATAATTTTCCCTATCGCTTTTTTAGCCGCAGCTTTAGGTAGTGATTTTGGTTATTGGTTAACGCGAGATTATTTTTGGGCTAGGGCTTCTGTGTGGTTAATTGGATTAGGTTTAGTTACTGGTATGATCGCTTCAGTTATTGGCATGAGTGACTTTTTACAAATAGAAAGAGTCCGCAAACGTGCCGCTGGTTGGGCGCATTTAATTCTGAATATTTCTATCTTGGTTTTCACAACTTTGAATTTTATTATCCGTTGGGGTGATGCAGAATCAAATTTACTACCTTGGGGTTTATTGCTATCATTAATTGTGGGAACTTTAACCAGTATTACCGGATGGTTTGGTGCAGAACTTTCCTATCGCCATAAAATTGGTGTGGTGGGTGCGGGAAGTAAAAGATATCCCTAGTCATTCAATTTTGGATTTTGGATTTTGGATTGGTATAAATCAGCAATTGCGTTATCTTAATTCATGAAGGTTAAAAAAGTGCATCTTTCATGAAAGGAAAACAAGTTTTACTCACAGGTGGTACTGGTGGACTAGGTTTAGGTGTCACACCCGCAGTTTTAGCCCAAGGTGCTGATGTTACTATTCCTTATAGTAGTCTTAAAGATGTGGAAAGACTCAAGGGAATTTTATCACCGGCGGATATTGCCAGAATTAAATTTATTCCGGCTAATTTACAAGATGAAGCATCTGTAAAACAAGTCATTAATAGCATGATGCGAGTAGATGTTTTAATTCATTTGGTGGGTGGTTTTTCGATGGGAAAAACCCACGAATACAGCTTTGATAGTTGGAAAAATGAATTTGAATTAAATCTCAATACTACTTTTTTGACTTGTAAATATAGCCTGGAAAGTATGTTAAAACATGGCTATGGGCGCATTGTTACTGTTAGTTCTCGCGCTGGTGTAGAACCTGCGGGACAATTAGCGGCTTATTCTGCTGCTAAGGCTGGTGTGATAGCATTAACTAAGGCTATAGCTGATGAAACCAAAGGAACTAATATCACTGCAAATACTGTCCTTCCCAGCGTTATTGATACCCCTACTAACCGCCAAGCGATGGGTGCAGAAAACGCGGATAAATGGGTAAAACCGGAATCTATTGCTGAGGTAATTTGTTTTTTAGCTTCGGAAGCTGCTAAGGATGTGAGAGGCGCTGCTATTCCGGTTTATGGGAATGTTTGATAATTGAATTGTAGATTTTTTTTGTATATTTTTTGTGATTAATACCCATTCAGGAAAATAACTGGATGGGTGTTTTTTATTTTTGAATAGTAGAATAATATTAAGTTTTGCTGGTATTGCCATAGGCTGCGGTATAATGTATTATTGAAAATTATTAGAAATTATAAATCAATCCATTAAGTAAAATCTATGTATATAAGAAAAATAGAAATTAAAAATCTGTGGGGAAATAATTTTTCCTGGACACTAAATCAAGATGTCAATGTTTTGATTGGTAAAAACGGTTCAGGTAAATCAACAATACTCAAAATGCTTAATGAAGCAGTTCAGCCAATTGAAGATAATCAACTTAATTTTAGATTATTTGATCCTATTGATGAAATGATTATTGCCTTAGAAGATGATATTGTCATCAGAGTTGATAGTGAAAACAGAAGTATCACTGGTAACAAACAAGACATCAACTATACATTAAACACATCATTTATTAACACTTTCGATGTAGTTGAAAAAAGTGTAGATCCAAATCTCACATTACTTGATTATCAATTAGATAAACTAAAACTAGAATTTGTAACTTATCAAAGAGATTTATCAAATAAAGTTGAAACAATTTTAAAACAAGATGATGGAGAAAGTAGACTAAATCAATTAGCTAAAATTGAAGCTATATATGAACCCAAAAAAACATTTATTGAAATAATAAATTATCTATTTACTCATACAGATAAAAAATTTGATGAAAAGGAATTTCATTTTATTAAAACAGGGATTCAAACCCCAATATTACCCCAAGATTTGTCATCAGGGGAAAAACAAATACTGATTATTTTATTAAAAACATTATTGCAAGACAAACAGCCTTATATATTATTGATGGATGAGCCAGAAATATCATTACACATTGACTGGCAAAGAAGTTTGATAGAACACATCAGACAAATAAACCCCAATTGTCAAATTATTATTACAACTCATTCACCGACTATTTTTTATCAAGGATGGATTGAGAAAACAACAAAAATTGAGGAAATTAAATCTGCTGTTGAAAATTCAACAGAAGTTACAACAATTATAGACAATAATACACAATTACAAGGTCGGCTAGAAAAAATAAAAAATGATTTTAGAGGTTTTTATGGTAGTGAATTTGCTAAACTTTATCAATTTAATCGTCACATCAAAGCATATACTTCATTCACAAAAGATGAATGTCTGGAATTGTTAAATTTTCTCCAAGAAAATCAGATCGTTCCTGATGTCATTACTTTTACTACTCTGATTTCAAAACTTAACAATTATGCTGATGCAAAAGAAATTTTTGATTTAATATTAGCAGAAACTTATACAAAATTATCTCATGTTAAGCCTAATGAAATCACACTTAATACTTTGATAAAAAAAGTTAATACAGTGGAAGCAGGTTTAGAGCTTATTCAAAATCTAAGCAATCACGAAAAACTGCAATTATATCCTGATATAATCACTTTCAGCACTTTGTTGGGTAAAGCCAAAAACACAGATGAAATTAATTTATTGGAAGAAATGCGAGAGTATTATAAAATCAAACCAAATTATAGATACTTAAATAAATTAAAGTTCAAAAGGTAAAATAATGAAAGAGCAGGATTATGAAATGTTGGCTAAAAGAATGGTAGAAGATGCCTGGATGAGAGGGTGTGATATTTCTGTATTAGTTGAGGATATTTATGATCAAAGACTTTGGGAATGTATCATTGAAAATGTCAAACCAGAATTAAGAGATAAAATTGATTTTCCTAATCCTGTTCCTAGAGGAACTCGTGGAAAAGATATCTTAAAAAAGTTTAAAGATTTTGTCAGTGAAAAACTCATTATTTGTGTTGATAGTGATTGTGAATATCTTTATGATGAGCAAGTTTGGTATATTGCTAAATATATTTATCACACAGTTGTTTATAGTAAAGAAAATTTCCAATGTCATCATTTATCATTAAATGAAATCTGCAAAGATTTAACCACCAAGAGATATGATAATTTCCAAGCTTTGCTAGAAAATATTTCTCGAAAAGTCGCGCCTTTATTTTATATTTGGTTTTATTTAAGAGAAAATCAGATTCAAAGTTTTGATGAGACTGCTATTAATAAAGAAACATTTAAAAAAATTTTGCGTTTTCAAGGAACTGAATTTGATAATATTGGAAATGAGAATATTTTATATCAAAAGATTGAAGAAAGGGTGAATGATATATTAGACAAACTGAGAAATGAAATGGGTGAAGGTTGGTATGATGCCACTTTTGAACATGATATTCCTGAAATCAAAAACCGATTATTAGAACAATATTCAATCCAGGAAGAAAAAATTTTAGACTTTTATTATGGACATAGTGTATTAGAAGAATTTGTTCAACCCTTCATGGAAACAATTATTAGAATATTGACTAATTTAAAGATAGAGGAAGTAAGGCAGAATCTAAGTGAAGCTACGGAACAGGTTATTAACGAAACAATCAGTAGAATTGAAAATATTGCAAAAAAAGATATTGACACTAAATTGAGTGACAGTTTTAAATATCTTATTGCTAATAAAGTTGATCAGAATCTGGAAAAAATTAAAACAAAATTAGCTACAGAAATTAATTAGTTTTATTAATTTGATAAAAAAATCTAACAGTAATTATCTTTTAGAATTAGTAGAAAGAATGCTGGTTGACAAATTCTCATCCTATACCCGTCAGGAGTTAGAAGCAATGCTTGGATTAACAGAATGACAAAAAACCCGATTTGATCAAGAAGTCAAAGAAGAAACAGAGTTAGAAACTAAGTTAAAAACCATTCCTAGACTGTTAAATGAGGGGCTAAATGTAGAACAAATCGCTCCTATACTTGAGTTAGATATCGAAGTCGTGCAACAAGCGATCGCAAAGCAAAATAATAAATAGACATTCGATGAACAAATATAGGGGCAATAGTCAAAGTTTACTAAAGTAAACTATAGATTGATGGGTATTTTTAGTCATCTTTAGATGACTTTTGCTATGAGACTGGGAATTCATTCCCAGTCGGATCATGGGTTTTACCTAACGCTTCACCGGCGTACCGCAGGGATAAGTCGCTACTTCCTCCCCACCTTCCTTAACTACCGGGTTATCCTTCGCTGCTAAATAATCTTTTTGCAAAGTATCTAACAACTCATCCCGTCTATCATACAACCGCTTTAAAGGACGAGGTTCACATTGATTTAACACATAAGCTGTTACCAATGGCAGCGCAATTGTACTATCGGTATAACAAACGATCGCGCTGGGTAACTCATCCGGGTCAATTTTACCCCAACTCACTGCTTCTGCGGGAGTTGCACCTGATAAACCGCCTGTATCTGGACGCGCATCGGTAAACTGGACAAAGAAATCATGTCCTCTTTCTTCTAATCCTAAAACCTCGTGAATTTGCGGTTGGGTTTGTAACAAAAAGTTCTTAGGACTGCCTCCACCAAGAATTACAGCCGCGCTTTTACCGTCTGTTTCCCGTGCAGCATAGGCGATCGCCGCAGTTTCATTCACGTCAATAGCTGGATCTAACACCAACTTAGAACCCTCTAAAGCTAAAGCTGCCACATTCATCCCTATAGAACTATCACCAGGGGAAGAAGTATAAATCGGTACGCCATATTCATAAGCTGTAGCTAACAAACAGGAATGCTGTACACCTAATTGTTTTTCTACTTCCCGCACATATTTACCCAGTAAATAATGAAATTCAGCCGTTCCCATGCGCTTTTGAAAAGGTTCAGCTTGGAGAATTTTACGGATAAAAGCGTCGGTTTCTAACAGCACATCATAGCCAAAAATAATGTCATAAATACGGATTGTTCCTTGTTCCCGTAATTTGACATCATCTAAAAATGGACTACCCGCAAACAATTCAAAACCTAAACCATAGTGCATATCATGGTAAAGATTCGCACCAGTGCTGATCATCCAATCAATGCAACCATGACGAATTAAAGGCGCTAAGGCGGAAACTCCAAAACCTGCTGGTGTCAAAGCACCGGAAAGACTCACCCCGACGGTGACACCTGGTTGAAAGATATCCTGACTCAGCAGTTGACAAGCTTCCCGTAACCGGGCTGAATTATAAGCAGTGAAGTAATTGTTAATTAAATCAACCACACTAATGTCGGCTGACATGGGTATGGGTGCAATTTTTTTACCTTGTTTTTTTGACATTTTTTACTCTCTCATGGTAAATACCCCGCATTTAATGTTATCTATTTTTTAGGCGGTTGTTTCAAGTTGGGTTGATATATTTTTTTAAACTAACCGGTCCAGGCACGGAGAACACAGAGAAAATCAAAATGTTAATTTTTTGGTTAAGTTTTTGGGAAATGTGAAATTATGTGATCAGTTATTACAGAATTTTTGGGTTTCTTATATTAAAATTAAAAAATTAGTAATTATATAAACTTCGCAGTCAAAGTTGTTGCTAGATAAGACTTATTGAAATTTATCCCAAAGGATTAAGTCAGAAACCGATGCCAACCCTCACAGACATTTCCACTTTGATTGTTAGGACACCAGGTACTTGTGGTGGTCGTCCGCGAATCGCTGACACTCGTATTACTGTACAGTATATTGTCAATGAGATTAAATCTGGTATGACCCCAGAAGAAATCATTGAAGATAAGCCTTTTTTGACAATTGCAGGTATTTATACTGCGTTGGCTTATTATTATGCTAATAAGGAATTACTAGATATTGAATTTGCTAGATATCAAGAAGAATGTCAGCGACTTGAATTAGAATATAAAGCAAGACATCTATCATGAATCGTATTTGCTTCTATTTAGATGAAGATACTATCAAAACTGCACTGATACAAGCATTGAAAAATGCTGATTTAGATGTTGTGACAGTTGCCGATGTTAAGAGATTGGGTTATACCGATGAAGAACAACTAATTTGGGCAACAGAGCAAAAGCGAGTCATTTATAGTTTCAATATCGGTGATTTTTGTAGATTACATCGTGATTTTATGGCTGAGAATAAAAGTCATACTGGAATCATTTTAGCTTCACAACAGCAATATTCGGTTGGTCAACAACTACGAGGATTATTGAAACTGGCTGCTGAAAAGTCAGCCCAAGACATGGTTAACGAATTGGTATTTCTTAGTGCTTATGTTTAAAAATCACCAACAAAATAAATGATTATGGTTTTATTATAATGTTGTGACAATTTTGAATTATTAAGATTACAGCTAACAGAATTTATCTCATTTCTCCTGTAACTTTACTCAAGACAAAACAATTATACTTCATTCTCGTAGGCTTAACAGTTATTTATCAATAGGGTTTATGAAAAACGACCAACCAGAAGAATTAAATTCTGATCAGGAAATTTCCCGTTTAATAGATGAGGTCATGTCATCTTCAACTGCATCCCTGAATGATGAACAGTACCGCAAAAAAATGCAGCGTCGCAAGGAGATACAAGATCAACGTATAGCTAAAGCCATACCAGAAAAAGGTTTAATTATTGTTAATACAGGTAATGGCAAGGGTAAGACTACTGCTGCTTTGGGTATGGTCATGCGATCGCTTGGTCATGGATATAAAGTAGCGATCATCCAATTTATTAAAGGTGCTTGGGAACCTTCAGAAAAGCGGGTTTTTAGTCATTGGCCAGATCAACTAGAATTTCATGCAATGGGTGAAGGTTTCACCTGGGAAACCCAGGACCGTGATAGAGACTTGGAGAAAGCTAACGCTGCTTGGGAAAAATCTTTAGAATTTATCCGCAACCCAGAGTTTAAACTTGTACTCTTGGATGAAATTAATATTGCTCTCAAACTTGGTTATTTACAAGTTGAACAAATCTTAGCAGGTTTAGCCGAAAAACCACGAGATAAACACATAATTCTTACAGGTAGAGGCGCACCACCGGCTTTAATTGAAAAAGCGGATCTAGTCACAGAAATGACTTTAATTAAGCATCCTTTTAAAGATCAAGGAATTAAAGCGCAAGCGGGAATAGAGTATTAAAATCAAGGAGTCAGTAGGGGTTTAGCACTGCTAAACCCGTACAGGAGTCAGAATATTTCAAATATTGATTTTGGGCGTAACTGTTAACAAGCTGAACGCTGACTGCTAATAGCAAAATGCTTACCTGAAATGTTGACTACAAGCTTGTAAAATTTTTCTATCATTAGCACTAACAGAATTTAATTGATGATAGTCTTGCAGTTCTATAGAATAAGCATAGGTAGCAGTATCTTCATCGGTGAAGGTGGGTATTCTGCTAGTAGTTGAAACTTGAGTTACACCAGTTTCACCAGGAGAGCTAGTTACAGTCATTGCTAACTCACCAGATTGAGCAATTGTACCTTGAAAACAGCTAAACTCAGAACTGGGCATATACAAAGCACCAATTACCTTTCCTTGCTGTTTTTGAAACACAATATAACCTTGTCCTAACTCGTTTGGTGTTGAGGACTGTCCATAAAGATAAATTCCATCTTTTTCAGGAAAATTAACAGGTGATTTTCCTCCTCCTTGTTTTGTATTTGTGGGTATATTGTGTAACGTTCTATTTAAAGCTTCAGATTCTACATTAGATTCTACATTTTGTGGTTCAACAGTATTTAACTGAAGTTGACTTCTTTGATCTCTAATATCTCGCAGTCTTGACAAAAGAGAGTTTTCATTGTTACTGTGAATTTGATTTGTATAACTTGGTAAATTCGCTGCTGTGGCTGTAGATTTCAGGTTAATTTTCACCTGTTCACCAATTACACCTAAACCTAAAATTCCAAATGTAATTAGTAAGCCAACAACGGGAAGTTTGAATTTACCTTGGGGAATGAACTGACAATTTTTGTTAAGCACCCGACATCTCCTGTAACTAAAATAACTACTGTTATCTACTTACCTAAATAATAACCAAACACCAATACTTAAAGATTCCTGCAAAAGTTTTATCTATATTATCTGGAATAAAAAACCATCAAAAGATGAAGTTTTTATAGATTTTAGTTGATAATCTCAAAATATCATTGTTGAAAAGTGTAATGCTTCGCATTAGAGAGTCATTCTTGTGGGAGATGACAAAAATCTTTTTACCAACTTTGATTTAATATTTAATTGAGATATATTAAGTTTGACATTTGTATTGTCAATTCCTCAATGGGTGAAAACAGGTAAAGTATTGATCCTGATCACTTGATTGGATATCAAAGTTTGATATAAACCATTAACTGACATCTTGATGATCATGGGTCTAAAGATTAACTACAACAGCAAACCTGGGGATTTCGGATCAGAGCAAAAAAAAATTCAGTAAAAATTCCTGGGTAAGTGAAATACTAACCAAACCCCTATTCCCTAAAAAAATTGCCTCCTAAATATTAGGAGGCGAACCGCCAAAAGTCATATTTTCTAACAAGCAGGTGCTTGTCTACGCTTTTAGCTGGCAACGTATTCTTTAACATTGGCGCGACGACGGCGTAAATGTGCAAGTGCTTGATGTTCTAGTTGACGGACTCGCTCACGGCTAAGGTTCAACCGTTCACCAACTTTCGCCAAGGACATTTCATTACCATCTTCTAAACCAAACCGTAAAGCTAAAACTTCCCGTTGTTGGGGTGTGAGTTCTGCCAACAGGTTATTTAAGTCTTGGCGCAAAAATTCCTGAGTGGTGTAATACTCTGGAGATGGACCTTCATCTTCCAACATTTCTTGCAGTTCGGTGTCTTGGTTATCACCAACCCGCACATCTAAAGAAACTGGTTGACGTGCCATATTCAGATATTCACGAATCTGAGCAGGTTCTAATTCCAGTTCTTTGGCGATTTCTGTTGGTGTTGGAGACCTGCCCAACTTTTGCGCCAACTCCCGTTGCACCTTTTTAATTTTGTTCAGCTTTTCGGTAATATGGATAGGTAAGCGGATAGTGCGACCTTGTTGAGCGATCGCTCGTGTAATCGCTTGCCGAATCCACCAGTAAGCATAAGTCGAGAATTTATAACCCCGCATGGGATCAAATTTCTCTACCCCCCGTTCTAAACCTAATGTTCCTTCCTGGATCAAATCCAGAAATTCCATGTTTCGTTTCTGGTATTTTTTGGCGATCGCCACAACCAAGCGCAAATTCGCTTCAATCATTTTTTGCTTGGCTCGCTTACCTAACGCCACCGTATGTTTAACTTCATTTTCTGATTGGTTAACATGGGCAGCCCATTCTGCTAAACTAGGTTCATGGTCTAGTTTTTTCGCTAAAGCTTCTTTACCTTCAAGCAGCGTCATCATTTGCTGCACTTGCTTCCCATAAACAATCTCTTGCTCACGGGTTAGTAGTGGCACACGGCCAATTTCCCGCAGATAGGTTCGCACCATATCAGCCGTGAATTTGGCATTCAGGTTTTCAGTTTCGTTGTTAACAGTAGGCATTGGTGCGTTGTCCTCTACTCCCTATACAAAATCAATCTTTTCTCAACTAGGGTGAATTAATAAGGGTGGCATACACATCCATAGACATCATCAAAGCTACTATAAGCAATATATTTATTTATATAGCCGTTGTCACGACGGTGCTACCCTGGCATGGGTTCCCCCAACCCTCCTTTAATTTTGGAATATCTTAGAAGCACACTGGTTGGTTTTCAAGAATTCTTCCTTTCTTTTGCGGATGACAGCATTTGTCAAACACGAAGTCAGTATGAGTTTTACTTTTCTTATGGTACGGCAAATTTGGCAGATAGTAAAGAGCAGCAGCTAAATCTTTCTATTATAAAGTAAAATGGACTGACTGCTAAATTTTATTTTCAACTTCCTGAAAACGCTAACTATAGCAGGAGTCAGGTGTCAGGAGTCAGGAGCAAAACCCTTTTGTAGTAAGAGTTTCATGATTAATTGATTTCCTCACTACTCTGTCTACGGCTATATATCTATAGTGACGTTAAAAACCCCTCTGCTGTTGCTTACAAGTGGCTGGATAACCGAACTTATCAAGCTACCCCGATGGAGGGATGTCACGATCTTATAATAATTCAGGAGTCAGGAGTCAGGAGTCAGGAGTCAGGAGTCAGGAGAATTTTAGATTTTAGATTTTAGATTTGATTCATGAAATACAATCCAAAATCCAAAATCCAAAATAGAATCACCAATCACGCTAAAATTACTAAAAACCTAAGTCAGCTTTAGCGAGTTCTGCGGCCGCGAAAACTTCTGCATCTGACTTTTCTTCCCAAACTTGATCGCCAATTTCCCCATAAAACACCGTATCATAGGGTCTGGTACGCACTACTACTGGCATGGGTACGGCATGACCTAAAATTAAAGCTTGTTGTTTAGAGTCTAATTTAGCCAAAACTGAACGCAAAGCTCCCCCACCCGATACACCTGTAAAAATCGCATCAATATCTTTTTCGTCATTAAGCAGAGCAGTGATGCGAGTACCTATTTGGGACATAACTTCATTATCTATCCCAGACGGACGCTGATCAACTACCAAAAGTGTTACAAAATATTTCCTCAGTTCCCTGGCTATAGTCCCAAAGATGGTACTTTGTACCACTGCGGGGTCAAGAAAACGATGGGCTTCTTCTATTGTAATCATTAATGGTGTTGGCCGATCCAAGGGATTTTTACTTTGGAGAAATTTATCTGCTCTTTTGACATAATGCTCATGTATACGTCTGGTGATCATATTCGTCACCAACATATAAGAGAGCATATTCGATTGTGAACCAAATTCTATCACTACATTTTTGCCAGCTTCCAAAGATTGTACTATTTTCTTAATATAGTTGTGGGGACAAACTGCCCGCATATATTTTAAACTATCTAAACGCAATAATTTCCGCTGTAAAGAAGTGATTGAGCCTGGATGTCCTGGCTTGTCTTCACAAAACATTTTAATATCCTCACTTGTCATGTTGAACAATTGAGGAATCCAAGATTTACCTAACTCATTACATAAGATATTGGCATTATCTAAAGCTGCTTCGGTAATTCCTAACTCTCTAGCACATAATTTAATATCTTCGACTTCTATTTGTTCATAACTTAAATATAGTTCTTGTGCATCTCTGACACCTCTACGCTTGGTTGATTCTGGGTCAAGAGTATAAACTTCGACTTTACCGGGAAATAACTGTTTTAAACCTTTAACCGTGTTAACTTCTTTACCTTCTGCCACTGCTTCCCAGCCATATTCTGAGTGCATATCAAAAATTAAGTTAACAGCGGCATTTTTACGAATCACACCGGCTAAAAGTAAGCGTGTCAGAAAAGATTTACCAGTCCCAGATTTACCAAAAACGCCGTTACTTCGTTCCACAAAACGGTTTAAATCAATACAAATCGGTACATCCATATCTAAGGGTTTACCGATAGAGAAGTTGTTTCTGTGGGGGTCATCTTCCCAACCAAACACCCGCCGAAAATCCTCTTCATTAGCTTCATAAACTTGGCTAAAATGACTAGGTATAGTTTTTACAGGTAGCAATTCCATTGTAGTGCTGGTTTGAGGTTGGAAAGAAGCTAAACCTGTAGTATATGGTACAAATGGCTTGAGAGATTTACCGTTAACAGAGGAAAAAGATTCATTGGTTTCTGGGGTAAACATCAACATGGGTGCGAGGTTGATCATCCCATAAGTACCGCTTCCCGCTAAAATCTCCCGTAAAAAAGTATCTTCCCAACCGGGGGGGTTAGCGATAATTCGCGCATTTGCTGTTCCTAAAGATACATCTGTCAGCATACAAAAAAAACGCGATCGCACCCCTTGAACTACAAGAAATTTACCCACCCGCATATCTTCTACAGAGATATCCGGGTGTAGTCTCACTTCTAAACCTCCAGTGAGAGAACCTTCAATAACTGAACCTAATGGTTGTCCTAAATTCATTTTAAATAGGTAATGGGTGATTGCTGATTGGTGATTGGTGATTGGTGATTGGTGATTGGGAAATTTCTTTCTGTCACCTGTCACCTGTCACCTGTCACCTAAATTAATTAATCAATTTGTATCGAAGTAGGTGCGCTTCCGGTAGCGGGGGGTTTACCTGTTAAGGGTTTTCTGAATTGTTCATAGAGGCGATCGCGCCAGGTGAAAAATGGTTCATAATCAGGATTATCTGCTAAAATTGGTAATCCTTTACCTCTGAGAGATTCTGGTAAATCCAAATAAGGACCTGCTGGAAACTTCAATAATATTGATAATCCCGCAACTGCCAAATCAGCTATAGTGGGTTCATCTCCCAACAGATAAGGACTATCTGATAATAGTTCTGTGAGGATTTCTAAATCTTGTTTTAAACTAGCGATCGCAGAATTGATCACATCAGGAGTAAAACCCACCCCAAAACCCAAAACATTGAGAAAATCACCTGGTACACCTTCAACCACAGATTTCAAAATATCTGGTGTGGAGACTGGTAATAAAGATTTGCGGAAATTTTGATCTTGACTGATCGCAGCAAACAAAGCTTTTCTACCCTTAATCCCAATTGTCTCATCTGCCCAATCTTCTAATAATAAAGCCTGAGCGCGTTTTTTCTTATCTGTTGGTATCAGTGGACGATCTGGGTATTCCGAGTCTAAATACTTAGCAATTTCCGTCGAGTCTACAATATATCTATGACCATCTTTTAATACTGGTACTTGTTTTTGACCAGTCAAACGAAACAATTCTACTTGTCCAATTCCGGGAGTGACTTCAATTTTGTGATACTCTAAGCCTTTATAATCAAGGCATAGACGGACTTTTTCTGAATATTGAGAGAGTTCCCACTGATATAATTCCAGCATATTCTATTCCGTGCTAACTAACTTATTTATCTATTTTACAATTCTATCTTGAGTTTAAGTAATTTTTCTAGTAAGCGAACAGTTTATTGTTGATTTAATGTCCGATGTAAGTATTCAGCTATCAGTAATCAGTAATCAGCTATTCTCTAGAGAGAGACTGATTTAATAATCAGGATGCTCTCATTTTATCAAATTACACCAGTGTTAATGAGAGCAATTTAAAGCCTATTATTGATGGTTTTCTTTTTTCTTACTGACTGCTGAATGCTTAATTTCCGATTAACCTTAAAAATTTCTTTAATTCTTTTCAGAATATACAGCACTTTGCGTAACGATTAGGTACAAGAATTTAGGGCATATCATTACATCAAATTGAAAATGAGATATAACCTGTACCAGATAGACGCGCAAAATGCTGTATTTTGATTGAACAATCAACGTATTGTCAATTATCAAGCCCTCAAAACTATGCTTCTATTTATAGAATTATGGGCAAACAAATCAACAAAAAATCTAATTGATAATTTTGCAAAAATTATAATTCATTTGATTTATTTATCGTTTAACGAACATCTAATGAAGAACATCTAAAAAAAATTAGAAGTCTTTTCCAAATTCGGTTTTTCTCAAGTAAGTTTTTGTAGGTTGGGTTAAGCGATAGCGCAACCAAATAAAAGCTTATAAATGTTGGGTTTCGTTCCTCAACCCAACCTAAAGAATTTTATTTTTTGGGCTTAACCGAAAAGTATTGAAATAGGAACTGGATAGATACCCAACTTCTTTAAGAAGTCGGGGATATGGATATTACGTTTTTTAAGGTTGAGTTACTGACAACTGGCGAAGATTGGGTGATTTGGGCATATAAGCGCAAAATAAACCATCATTCCCAAAATGCTAAAATTGCCATCAGTTGATAGCTAAATCCTGCTGATGACAATTCAGGTGAATGAATATGTCAAAACTTATCTTAACAGCATTACCTAATTTTTGGCAAAAACTGGAAAACCGCTCTCGGTTAGATTTTGGTTGAACGAAATGTTATAAGTTTTTATGTAGCTTGTTAAAAATGAAGACAAAAAAAATTTATGAAGGCTAATTACAGCAAATTATTGACCAATATCGCTGGAATATTGGGAGTAACAGGAGTTGGTCTCCTGATTACTTTACCATCTAGAGCGGAAGTATTTCCAAATCATGATACCAATATAAACAGTAAAACACAGATAGCCCAGTCTAGCGGCGATGGAGTGCTGAATCCTAGACCAAGTATTTTCAACGAACCTCCCTACAACCGTGGTACTGCACCTAGCGAAACTCCAAAAGTCACACCACCACCAGTCAGAAACAGACCTGGAACTTCAACACCAGCTACTCCCAGCACTAAACCAACCGAAACCACAGAAACCAAAAACGTTGTAGAAGTTGCTGAATCAGCGGGTAATTTTAAAACCCTCATCAAAGCTTTAGAAGCGGGTGGACTTAAAGAAACTTTGCAAGGTGCTGGACCATTTACAATTTTAGCGCCCACAGATGAAGCCTTTGCTAAACTACCACAGGACGCGGTGCAGGATTTGTTAAAGCCAGAAAACAAAGAGATTTTGGTGAAAATTTTAACTTATCACGTCATACCAGGTAGAGTTCTTTCTAGTGATTTAAAATCTGGAGAAGTCACCAGCTTACAAGGAGACCCCATTAAGGTTCTAGTCAATCCTTCTAGGGGAGTATTTGTGAATGATGCTCAAGTAACAAAAGCAGATATTCCCGCAAGTAACGGTGTAATTCATCAAATTGATAATTTGATTTTGCCACCAAGTCTGTAAAATCAACCCCTTGCAAATGCAGCAGGATTCAGGAGTCAGGAGTTTTTTTATTTTGGATTTTGGATTTTGGATTTTGGATTGTTTTTGTTATCTCCAATCTAAAATCTAAAATCTAAAATCTAAAATTTTTCTCCCCAGTCCCCAATTACCAATTACCAATTACCAATTAATAAAAAATGTAGAGACGCTACCTACAACGTCCCTACAAATTAATTAGCTTATTTCAAAGCTAACCGCTTGCAAAAACTGAAAATTAATAATGTGCAATTGAAAATTACCTATCATTGAAAGAAAAAAGATTGACTTGTCCAATGGAAAACTGTGATCTTTTTCCGCTGAAAAAAGGGAGACTTGAAGAATGGGGTAATTATCAATTGTCAATTATCAATTATCAATTGGTAAATTAGCGAGATTTAGCCGTAGTTTTGCCGTCACCAGACTGAGCTTGTTGAAGTAACTGTGGTAGTAACTGCTCTAGTTTTTGCGCTGTTTGTTCTTCTTGCTGCAAATTTTGTTGTAGCAACTGTACCACTTGGTTTTGTCCCATCTGTTCAGCACCTTTGATCAAGCACCGATAACAAGCAATTTCCAAATGTTCGACTACTAACTGTCCACCTGCTATTCCCTGTTCGAGAATTTTTTGACTTTCAGCAGCCAAAAGCATGAATTTTTGACCGTCACTGATCACACCAGCAGCAGCATCACAAGTAACTCGTTGTGGTTGTTGTCCCAGAGTGGTAAAAACCTGCTCTAAATTTCTAATTTGTTGCTCAGTTTCGCGGATGTGGGTTTCAATTAAAGACTTCAATTGATTGTTTTGACAACATTGCCACATCATCTGTTGAGCTTCTAAAAAGCGATGTTCAGCATCATACATCGCACCAATTTCGTAAATGAATTTATCTTGTGAGCTAGAGATTTTTTTTACGCCAGGACGTTCGCTCAGTTGAACCATTGTTTTTCTCCTGAAGGTTAAACGCTGTTTCCAACAGTCGTTCCTTATAACCCTACGTTTAGCCTTGAGTCTTCTCTTCATACCTAAGATACAGTTTATATGTTACATTTAACGGCTATTTGTGCAGCTAAACATAAGACTTGGGGTAGATTTGGTTGATTAAGTTAAAGTAAAGATAGGTAAAGATAGTGATTTCATATAAATGACTGCTCCCAACTTAGAGATAATTTCTACTCAGTTAGAAAGTCCAAATTTGCGCGATCGCATGGTAGCCCTTGCTAACCTGCGGAATATACCATCAGAAGATGCTGTACCTTTGATTAAAAAGGTATTGAATGATGAATCTTTGCAACTGCGATCAATGGCAGTATTTGCTTTAGGTATCAAACAAACCCCAGAATGTTATCCTATTCTGGTGAGGATTTTGGAAACTGACCCAGATTATGGTATCCGTGCTGACGCTGCCGGTGCTTTGGGATATTTGGGTGATAACAGAGCAGTTGAGGCACTATCACGGGCATTTTATGAAGATACAGATTGGTTAGTTAGATTTAGTGCCGCTGTGGCGTTAGGTAATATTAAAGACTCCCGCGCCCATGATATTTTAATTCAAGCACTGGATAGCCAAGAAGTAGTGATCCAACAAGCTGCTATTTCAGCTTTGGGAGAAATTAAATCTATTGACTCTGTAGATTATATCCTGCGCTTTGCTCAAGCCGAAGATTGGTTAGTGCGTCAGCGTCTAGCAGAAGCTTTGGGTAATCTCCCTACTCCCAAGAGTGTTTCAGCTTTGAAATACTTAGAAAAAGACAGTCATCCTCATGTTGCCCAAGCTGCAACGATTTCTCTCAAGAGACTCCAAGAAATAGAAAATCAAGTTTAGGCAACGCTTCCTGTTAACGTTTAATAATAAAAGTGGTAAGCATTCAGCTATCAGTCGTCAGCAGTCAGCTTTTGAGGCTTACACCCAAAATACCTATTTGATAACCAACAAATTTCTTAAACATTCTGACTCCTGACTCCTGACTCCTGACTCCTTACTTACTTTGTATTTTGCGCCAGGATAATTTGATTCATGAATATTGAAGAGTTTTTTGAGTTAAGTGCTGGGAAATGGTTCTCTCACCGTACAAGTCACCATTTGGCCTTTAAGCAATCAGAAGATGGTAAATCAGACATCGTGATTGAAATGCTGGCCGCAGATCATCCAGAAGTAATCAAACTCTGTGAACAGTATGAAGTTCATCCCAGTACAACTTCCTGTGGTGCGAGAGTTACCTGGAAGGGAACAATGGAATGGGATGAAGAAAAACACGAAGGTTCTACGGTTTTAGTTACTGTACCTGATGCAGATAAACCCGGAGAAGGTAAGTTACTGCGAGAAATGGGTTATGCAGAAAAAGCACCCGTAGCAGGAACTTACAAAATGGGTGAAGATGGTGCTTTAACTTTAATTACTGAGTATGAAACCATGTGGTCTGAGGAAAGACTATGGTTTGCTAGTCCTAATCTGCGGATGCGGGTAAGTGTCCTCAAGCGTTTTGGTGGTTTTAGTATGGCTTCTTTCACTTCTGAGATTCGCATGGGTGCGACGGAAGCATCTAAAAAAGCGATGGAAGCAGCTAATACAGTTAACGCCAGCGCCGGTTAACAAATTTTTGATTGACAAAGTAGGGGTTTAGCAATGCTAAATCCTTACCTTACCTGAACTCACAATGTAAGGGAGCATCCCAAATGTGTAAGTTGATTTTTTTTGATTGAACCGCAAAGGACGCAAAGTACACAAAGGTAAGAGGTTTTCCGAGAGTTTTTGGTGTAGCAGCGTTTATTTTTTCAAAATTGGGATGCTCTGTGTTTTTATAGTAAAAAACTCATTGTATTAACAATGAATAACAAAGGATTCAGGGTTGGGGTGTGGGAGAGCGATCGCTCTCATGAATGAATGTATTAGGTTTTAATGTATTAGGTTTTATTGATTGATTTAAAATCTCAAACCCACACCACCCTGTAAAGATAAAGCTGTACCTCCACCATTGCGGTAAGCATCAAAAGCAATAATAGCATTACCAAAAATCACAGTCTTAGTATTAGGGACATTGGGCATTGGGCATTGGGCATTGGGCATTGGGCATTGGGTTATTTATCTTCCCAGTCCCCAGTCCCCATCTCACAAGGGTAGGTTTTTTACATTGTCGTGAGGGCAAGACTTGGATGACTTGGAAGGACAGTGGACAAGGGAGGAAAACCGTACAAAATCAGATGCTCTTGGTAACCAAAAAAGTCCGTTAAAATATTGGTATGCGTATCAAATCTTCCTTGTCTACCTTCCCTCCTTGTCTTCCAGGTCCTGCCTTCACAGTTAATATTAAAAACCTACCCCTGTGAGAGTCCCCAGTCCCCAATCACCAATACTATGGACAACGGGAATGAATACCGCCCTTGGTACAAATGAAAGCTAGTTGCTGGGCATCTAAATTTTTAGCATTGCTAAAATCGACACCTTGGACTATGGCAGCTTGTGAACCGAGATCGGAAGTTTCTACAAACCTATCTCCGGGATCTTGTTTACCAGGAAAAAGTATAGTGCCTTGAAAATCAGCACCGTCTAAATTTGCCCCCCGTAAATCTGCGCGGCTGATATCAGCATTTCGCAGGTTGGCATTTTTCAGGTTGGCAGAGCGTAAAACAGCACCAGCAAGACGAGCCGCACTGAAATTAGCATTGGTAAGATTAGCATGATCTAAATAGGCTTCAGATAAATCTGCACCTTGCCAATTGGTGTTAGTTAAATTGGCATAAGATAATTGTGTACCTATGGCAGAAACACGACCTAACTGAGCAGCATACATATCTGCTTCCATTAATTTTGCGTCGCTGATATCTGCCCCTGTGAAAATCGCATCTTCCAAAATTGCCTTTTGCAAATCACTACTGATAAGTTGGGTACTGCTGAGGTTAGCACCCACTAACCGGGCATGAGATAAGTTAGCTTTATTCAGGGTAGCGCGGCTTAAATCACTGTGTTTCATTAACACACGACTAAGGTTGGCTTCGTTGAGGTTGGCTTGTTTGAGTTGAGTTTTAGTCAAATCAGCAATGACATCATCATAAGTATCCCAGCGCCCATCTTCACCTGCACTACGGAAGCGACTACCTTTTAATTGAGCTTGGTTAAGATTGGCAGATTTAAACACAACTCCCGATAAATCAGCATTTTCTAGTACCAAGTTAAATACAGAACTTTCTTCAAAGCTTTTTGCACCCAGTTGGATACTACTTAAATCAATGTCATTAATTTTGCCACTATAGACAGAC
Source organism: Sphaerospermopsis torques-reginae ITEP-024 (assembly GCF_019598945.1). Lineage (NCBI taxonomy): Bacteria > Bacillati > Cyanobacteriota > Cyanophyceae > Nostocales > Aphanizomenonaceae > Sphaerospermopsis > Sphaerospermopsis torques-reginae. The sequence goes on from NZ_CP080598.1 coordinate 3,614,679, forward strand.
AAAATCTTGTTGATTGCCTGTTGGTTAAGATTTAATTGTTGTTCTCTGATATTTCCGAAATTGCCGCCTGATTCGAGTTCCCCAGCGAGAAACAGATTCATGCGTTTTAATTCTGGTAAAGCTTGAATTCCAATATTTGCCAGTGCTTGTTGAATAGTATCTAGGATGTTAGGGTCAGTTTCCTTCACCAGTAGATCCACTAGAAATTTGATAGATTGTGTATCATTAATACCACCCAAGGCGAGAATAGCCCTTTGGCGTTCTTCGTCGCTGACACCAGAATCAGGATTAATTGGTTTTACGAGTTCGAGAAATTTTTGAGTGTTAACCAACTGGGTTTTCCGCAGGTTTTCTTGGGTTTGGATGTAAATTTGTGTGCCTACTAAAGTTGACAACACAGCAATCATGCTGGTTACACCAACCACAAACAAGATAAAATTAGGACTGCGGGCTATTTTTAGTTTAGGGATGGACTCCTTAATAGATGTATCTGTTGGTTCTTCATTTTCTGGCTGTGGCGGCTCGCTGGTATTTTCTACAGGTGTTTTGATTGGTTTGTTGATGTCTTTAACATCTATGGTATATGTACCTGCCAACTGATCATGGAAGGCGCGACGACGTTTTTGGGAAGTCCAACCCATGCCTTCACCTAGCACCAAAACAATAGCTAAAAATGTGAATAAGCCTAAATCTGGAAAAGCAAAGCTGTAGCGCCAGAGGATATAAGCAATGGCAACTGGACTAGTCCAGCGCCCTAGCCCTTCACGAACTACAACAGACCTTAAACCAGGAGCTTTACCCTCATCATTAACAACCCGCACCCCAAACCAACGTTTGGGAATGGTGCTGCCGGTTTTACCCAGTAAATACAACTGCCATCCTGAGAGGACCAGAGGTGTTAAGAGGGCGATAGTCCATAAAAAATTAGTGGGACTGGTAACATTACGAATACCATAACTAATTGGTAGGGCTAAAGGCCGGGCGATCGCTCTTTCTGTGAGTACCAACACCGGATTTAAAGGTACTCTTTGCAGATCGCTACGAGAATTGGCATAAACACCAATGCCAAAGGGAATTAACCCGCTGGCTACCACTAATGTAATTTCTGCTGCCCAAGCGCCTAAACGCCTTGTTGCTAAGGGCAGGGATTTAACTTTTTCCGGTTTTTGGGACTGATTAGATTGATCAATATTTCTCCTCACGGTTGGGGTAGTCATTGCATAATTTCCCTTTGATTCTATGTTTACGCCAATCTATACATCTATACAAGTTTTTGGCGGCGCGGTTAAAATAAGCTATTGCTTACGTTGCAAGCTATTAGACACCAAAAATTTGTATCCAAGATACACTAACCCCGCCAATAGTGCCAGACTGATCACAGATGCTACCAATCTAAATACTGTTTGCAGTACCATGAAGCCCAAGAGTATTCCTACACCAGTAACGGCAAGCTTTTTTATCCCTGATAAACCTTGAAACCAAATTTGAAAACGCTGAAAATTTCGGTTTAATTTAGCAAACATAGTTTGATTTGGGTAATACGTCTGTTTTTGCGTCTCTTGTGAGTTGGGTTGGGTGGAAAATGAACTTATTTCCGCCTCTAGTTGTTCCAAACGACGCTGCAATTCTTCTTCTGGTTGAGGATTCATAATTTTTTTACCCCAGCTATAGATTCTACAACCGACCAAGTATATCCATATTTGGGGGTTGTGTTAGTGATTTTAGCTAATATCTATATGTAGGGAATGGTCTTGAAGTCTTGTCGTGAGGCTTAGGAGTCAGGAGTCAGGAGTCAGGAGTCAGGAGGAAGAATCAGAAGCAGCTAAGAATAGTCTGGAAGAAAGGAAAAGTGATTGGTTTTTGATGGGTTAAATTTCTATTCCTTGGACTATTATCGCTTTTATCTCCCTAAATCTCTTGCTTTCTCTAGGTTTTACATTTATTCAGCATCCCATGTACAAAACCTCTGTAGGTACGGAAATGAATGTATCTTGTCTATAGCCAGAATTTTCTACCTCTCCTGTGTCAATTCAGGATATTTTTATGCTGAGTTACAAATTCACCCAATTTCCAAATCAAAATTAAATAACAACTCAATAAAAATTGATACTTGAACATTGGGAACAATATACCATTGTCTTGAGTCTAATAAACCAGAATATATAGCACTATATTAATCTATCAAGAGTCGGGAGCATGAATAAAAATGAAGACATTAAAACTACTGACTTTTGTTCCCGCAACTTTGGTTATGAGTTTGGTATTTAACCAAGCTGTTTTAGCACAAACTCCATTTATCCAAATTAACAAGCAACTCCCGACAGATCCTTTGGTTGTCAATGGCATATCTGGGGGAACAGTTCAGAGTAATTGCGGGAATATTACCACTCAACCTAGTCAAGTTCTTCAGGTACAAGAATCTTTACCTTATTTACGCTTAACTGTTGAGGGACAGGGACACCCTACAATGTTGATTGATGGACCAGGGGGGCGCTTTTGTGTGTTGGCAGATAATTACTCTGCAAAGAAACCAGAACTGTCTGGTTTTTGGCAAGCTGGCAATTATTTACTGTACGTAGGTAATTTATCCCCAGGTAAACATAATTATGCTCTCTCTATTTCTCAACAAAAGAATTGAGGTGACTGGGGACTGGTGACTGGTGACTGGTGACTGGTGACTGGTGACTGGGGACTGGTGACTGGGGACTGGTGACTGGTGACTGGTGACTGGTGACTGGTGACTGGGGACTGGGGACTGGTGACTGGGGACTGGTGACTGGTGACTGGTGACTGGTGACTGGTGACTGGTGACTGGTGACTGGTGACTGGTGACTGGGGACTGGGGACTGGTGACTGGTGACTGGTGACTGGTGACTGACTGGTGACTGGTGACTGGTGACTGGTGACTGGTGACTGGTGACTGGGGACTGGGGACTGGTGACTGGGGACTGGTGACTGGGGACTGGTGACTGGTGACTGGTGACTGGTGACTGGTGACTGGTGACTGGTGACTGGACTGGGGACTGGTGACTGGTGACTGGTGACTGGGGACTGGTGACTGGTGACTGGTGACAAAAAAATGCGATTACCGCAGCCGGAGAACCTGAACCACCACGTAACCTGAGAATACCAATTACTAGGGTAGCGCCTTGGGGTGGCAGTTGATCTAAGTTGGTGAGGTTTTCTAGGACAATCCGTGGTTTTGCTAGTATCAAACTATTAGTGGTAAAATTATTATCTTGCCCTGAGTCTACACCGTGGGTATCAATTCCCACCCCGGCAATTTTTCTTTCAGTAATTAAAAACTCGGTGGCTTTACCGCTAAACCCTGGAAAGTGCATATTTCCATCTGTATCCTGGTTGAAGAAGGCGTTTTTATCTAGCCATTTATGTTGCCAACCCGTATAAAGTAACACTATATAACCGGGTTTAATAGTGCCAAATTCTGCTTCCCATGTCAAAATGTCAGCTACAGTTAAAAGATAATCAGGGTTTTCTGTTGCTTGTTGACAGATATCTATAACTACCGCAGGTACTACAAGAGACTGAGCGGAATATTCATCAATGCTGATACCGTCACCGTGAAAACTATTAGGGGCATTGATATGAGTAGCACTATGTTCACCCATAGAAAACCGTCGCAGATAATAGCCATCGTCTTGTAGTTCGGCTACAGTGGTAAATTTGACGGGAGGATCACCAGGCCATTGTGGTATACCTGTGTCAATTATATGACTCAGGTGGATAACACGGGAATAGGTGATATTGTTTGGCTGTTGGGGTTGTATAGTAATATTCCTCTGTGATTCGGCTATTATTTATCATAAATAATCCCCCAATTCCTGTAAATACCAGGTCGGTTGGGGGTTAATTACAAGTTTAAAATGTTGCAGCAAAAAGTGAATTTAACCTTAGTGAACACCTAAAAGGTTAATGTTGTGCAAACATAAGATTAAGTTTAGGTAAATTGTCAGAATTGGTGATTGGTGATTGGTGATTGGTGATTGGTGATTGGTGATTGGTGATTGGTGATTGGTGATTGGGATTTATCAGGATGATTCAGAAACAGAACTGTGTTTACGTCGCTGTGCTTACTGGGTTTCATTACGTGAACAACCCCAAACACAAAACACCGAAACCCTTACTGTTTATATACCCCGCAAAAATGTATTTACAGTTGATGCTTTAAAAAATTTAATGCAAACAATCCAAACAGGAGGGACTTTATGAAAGCAATTATTAATGATGTAGAAATTCTCAATCATTTACAACCTCAACAAATAGATAAATATTTAAAATCTAAAGGTTGGCATGAACAAAGTGTTATTCCTAATAAAGTTTCTATTTGGATACAGGATAACTATTCAGAGAATAAACTCAAAATTCAATTACCTGTAGACCAAAACTTTGATGATTATTCCCAGCGTATATATGATGTAATTGAAACCTTATCAAAAGCCGAAAACCGCTCACAATTCGATATTTTAGGTGAAATTATTACTGATGCACCTAATTTAACTATTCAAGCTGTGGTTAGTCAGATTCAAACACCAAACACCACAGAATTAAAAGGAGAAATTCAATTATTTGGCGTGGTATTTGATAAACTGCGGCAAATCAAAACTATACTGGAAAATCATGATTATATTTTAGCTATTAAAGCCTATCAAGAACGTTTACCAATTCGTTGTACAGGCGATTTGTTTAAGGAAAATGACCAGTTTATTTTACAAAATCCCCACAATTTTCAAATTGATAATATTTGAATGCTTAGATAGGGTTTAGGTAGAGATATTGATGGGTTTTTGGTACTGAGGAAGAAAATTTTTAAGAAATGATAAGTAAAGGTTGAAAATCTAGGTTGAATATGTTAAATTACTGGAAATGGTAAAAATATTTCGACACCACAAGCCCGAACCTTGAAAACCGCATAACTTCGTTGACTGGTGTGGATCGTTTACAGGATCAGCGTTTCCGGTTTTACAATGCCTTACTTATTGAGAATTTTTTGGCACTTATTGAGAATCAAAAAAGTGGTGTCGAAATGGGGATCTGAAACCCTTGCTCTGTAAGGCTTCCAAAAGTGAACTCTTTCCAAATCAACTTCCCCGCAAGGGGATGGAAACTTTAATTTGTAACCAGAGGGGATCTGGGTATTCAAGCTTTCCAAATCAACTTCCCCGCAAGGGGATGGAAACTCATTTATTTTCTTATCCATCTCTGGCGCTTTCTCAACGCCAAGAATGCTTTCCAAATCAACTTCCCCGCAAGGGGATGGAAAAAGTGCTAAACTACCTAGTATTACAATCGAAAAATGCTAAGATTAAGAGTAGCCTAGTTCAACCTAACTTCAACACTATGACTAATATTAATATCACTGTACCTGAAGCCCTAAAAAGTTTTATTGATGAAGAAATTGCCGCAGGTAATTATAATTCAGCGAGTGAATATTTACAACAGTTAATCATTCAAGAAGCAAGACGGAAAAATAAAGGAAATTTAGAAGATTTTGGAATAAAGTATCAAGAATTGGAAAGTGCTTTAGATGAATTAGCTGATGATTTTGCAGCGTGTGTTGGTGCAAACGCACCTATTTTATCTGATTATGCTGTTAGTCGTGAAAGTATTTATGAAGACCATTATTAAAAATAGAAAATGGAATATTTAGTAGAACCTAAATTCAACACTTTCATAAATTTTACTCCTTAATTTTAAAGACTATTACAAAAATAAAAACATCCCACTGATCTTCCTTCGCGTGAAATAACAAACTAATCACAAGGATTTTTTACATCACACTGAGTTAGCATCTTTGCTCTTTTAACAAACTTTTCATCAAATGTATAAAACTGAGAACAGTTTTGACTATTAGCTAAATGAAAAGCATCAGCAAAATCTAAACCATTTTCATGCCATTCAATTACTTGAGCAATTAAAATAGGATTATTTAGGTAAATATTAGGTAAACCAAACAAATTTCTCAAAGCCTTACATATATCATGAGGTTTAAACTTATATCTAAACCTTAACACCCATTCCGTTTCCAAGATGACTGTATCTGCAATAAAAACATCATGATTTTGTAATATCTCTCTACTTTTTTGAAACTGTAATTCATCATCTTGAGTTAAAAATCTGACAATTATATTTGTATCAATCGCAATCATGCCACATTTCCTCAACACCTTGACGAATAGCATCTTCCATATCTTCCAGGGTTGCAGGTTCACCATCATATTTTAAACAACCTGCTACATCCTCCAACTTAGTTACTGGAAAAGGCTTTTTAGGTTGTAATAAAATCCCATTACCCATATCAATAATAATAAATTCCTGACCTGCATTCCAATGATGCGCTTCTCGTAAAGATTGGGGAATAATGACCTCTCCTTGAGGAGACAATTTGGTAATTTCCATAATGTCTAAACAATAAAACCATAACACTAATTATAACACATAAATAAATAGCAAAAACCCATAAAATTGGTATCAGTTATCCATTTTAATCAGCAAAACAAATACACTCGTTTTGTACAGGTTTAGCACTGATAAACTCCTACGAGAAATGCGATTTTCTCAGATACATATTTGAGGTTTTATTTCCATTAAGTTCTAACTACTCTCCCAGTCACCTATCACATATCATTTGTAACCTTGTTGCATCAGTAGTGGAGGTTTTCATTTTTTGTGTTATAACCCACTCAGAAAATGAATTTAGACAGTAACGATTATATGGAACTAGACAAATTAACCAGGTTTAAAGAGTACGGTGAGTTTATCCTCCGCAAAATTGACTCTGTACCCCAACGCCCCTCCCAACAAGAAGATTGGGTCCCTACTAGCCTGGATGACTGTCTGGTGCGCTTGCGAGAAGCTGCACAGAAGACTGTGGAAATGGCCACTTCACCTGTGAAAATTGGTGTGATGGGTGAGTTTAGCAGTGGTAAAAGTTTACTGTTAGGAAGTTTAATTGGTTTTGCGGATGCTTTACCTGTAAGTGAAAACCCGACGACGGGAAATGTGACTGCTATTCATATTAAACCACAAGAAGGTTTTGCTACAACAAAAATAGATAATTACACCGTTGAGTATTTATCTCATGAAGGGGTAAATGAGTGTTTACACTTCATGTTATCAGAAGCAAACCGTCGGGCTGTGGCTGCTGGTTTACCACCTTTACAAGTTGCTAAAATTAAAACTGGTAAAGATATTTCTCTTTGGTGTGAGGAAGCTTGGAAGAGTTCCAATAATTTAGAATTACGCTATTTATTGCGTGAGTTAGTATTATTTTTGCGGGCTTATCAAGCTTATGGTGAGGCTTTGTGTGGTAAGCATTATCATATTGATGCAGCAACGGCAAAGGAAGGTTTACAATTAATTGATTTGCCGATGGCGATTCAAACTTTGAGATTTGATGATTTACCGCCGGCACATATTCGTTTACCGAATGCACCCCAAGTTCTGCAAACTCAATTATTACAAAATAGTTTTTACCTGATTCGTAGAGTTGATATTGAGGTCAAAATATCTAGAGAAATTTGGGATTTAACCGGGGCGGAAGAATTTGTTTTGCTAGATTTTCCCGGTTTAGGTGCGGCTAATTCTGGTGCAAGAGATACTTTTTTATCATTGCGAGAATTGACACAGGTGCAGACAATTTTAGTGTTATTAAATGGTAAATCACCGGGAAGCGATCGCGCTAATAAAATATTTACCATGATGCAGCAACAACGCCCCGGGCAAGATTTAAAAGATTTAATTCTGGTTGGTGTGGGACGTTTTGATCAATTACCTTTAGAAAGTGAAGGTGGAGAAAGAATTTTAGATTTTTTAATTGAAGATCATCCTAATTCCCAACCTTTACAAACAGAGGTAGTTTTTCAAAAATTAAAAGTTCTGCAAACTATTATTGATGGTGCAGAAGCTTTTACTACTCAAAAAGAACGCATTGTTTTATTATCGCCCTTGTTAGGTTTATCAGAATTAGCCAAACGTTCTACCAAAGTCAAAGCTGGTTCAGAAGAATTTTTAGCTAATTTAGATTATCCTGATTATTTGGAACGTTCCAAGAAATTACAAGAAAAATGGGGTAAACTCAGCGATAAACTTTTAGAAAGTGAACCTCGTAATTCTCTAGGTAAACAGTTAGGTTATTTTGCCCAAGATGGGGGTGTTAGTAAACTGCGGGACTTGATTCAAAATCATGTAGCTACTCATGGTTTAAAACAATTATATGAGGATACTCGCAGGGCGGCAGATGTGATTCATCAACAACAAGAACAACTGAAATATATCCTGGCAGAAATTCATGAACAAGGTATACCTACAGCAGATAGTCCAGATTTAATGGAGTTACGTTTGGCAATTGAAAGTTTAGATAAAACCTACAGAAGCTTTCAAAAAGACTTGGGTAAAGAACCACTCAAAGATAGACGGGGAGTGGTGGTTAGTGATGTGATCAAAGATGAATTAACCTATAGGATTCTCAATTGGAGTCAGTGGACATTGTTATTTAATAAATGCCAAAATGGCACAATTACCTTAGCAGAGTCTAAAGGTGCGGCGGGTAAATTATTTGAACGGGGAAATAGAGTAAATAATTCTATTCCTAGCAAAAGTGATGATTTTTATCCAGAGTTTGAAAAAAGCGTTAAAGAACTAGAAGAATTTGCCAGCGATCGCATTCGTCAAGCTGTAGTAGACTTGTTGAATAAATTAGCCCATCAAGTAGTATTAGAACGGGAGAAAATTCAAACAATTCTTAATCCAGAGATGGAAGAATTGATAGAAGATAACTTTGGAGTTGAAGCCGCAGATTTATTTTATAAACTGTTGTTAGGATGTGATCCAAATCAGTGGAAAGAAGCAATTGTTGGAGAAATTAATAATCAAGATAAATCCATTTCTCCTGATATGATGTTTCCCCTAGCGCGACGGGATGAAAAACACAGTATTGGACAAATATTTGATTGGTCTCCTGAAAGAAATCAAACCTCATCTCGCAATGCAAATCATCAACTTTTTGTATTAAGATTGCGGGATGAAATTACAGCTAGTGCTAGTTTACATCTCGTGCAATATGTGAGTGAAGTTAATCAACAAGTAAATGCAGAATTAGAAGGAATTTTAGATCAAATAATTCCCAGTTTGCAAAACCTGTCTAAAAAAGATGAACTACTCAGATATATTGCTGCTGGAGACTCAACCCCAGAATTAGCAATTCCCACTTGGTTAGAAATTCTTGCGGATATTGCATCAATTAATGAGAGTGATATTTATGAGTATATTTAGCTGAAGAAGGGAACAGGGAATAGGGAATAGGGAACAGGGAAGAGGTATTAGTATTAGGCTGTTTTCTGCATCTACCAAAATCCAAAATCCAAAATCCAAAATCTAAAATTCATTTATGCCTGTGGAAATTATACTTCCACCCAAACATCAACTACGAGTTAAAGAAAATCAAAGTTTGGATTTACCTGCTATCCAAATTGTCGCCACCAATAGTAATATTCCCCATATCTCTCGCATTACTTGTAGCGTCAAAGGAACACCCATAGAATTAGCAGCGGAAATTCAACAAACTTATAAACATTTTAACTCTGCTACACCCCAAAAAATCTCTAATTTGTGTCAATTAGGACAATATCCTTATCAGTTAGAGAAACCTTTAAACGAAACAGTCAACTGTGATTTACAGGTGATTGTTGAGTATTTTGATTCTGATGCTACCGGAAAACCGATATTATCTATTAAGAAAAATATGGGTGTTTCCTGTAATCTTTGGTTTACACCTGATTTTCAATCAATAACTCACAAAACCATAACTAACCATAAAACTATGAATCCTTTTGAATTAGATACCTATCTCAATAAATTAAGTCAACAATTGAGTGAAAAACTCAATGAAAAACCCAAAAAAAGATTTCCGGGTTGGTTTGCGGTAGATTTTGGAACTTCTAATTCTACAGTGACACTTTTTGATCCCATTGAAGTACCTATTGCGGAAGTTTTACCCAGAGAACAAGAATTAAGATTGCGTCAAAGATTAGCAGAGTGGTTAAATTCTCCTGCTAATTTAGCTTTACCAGATATCGGTGTGAACGAGTGGGAAAAGTTCATTGCGAATATTAGTAAAAACTTAGAAATTGAACCAGAAGAATTAAGCGAAGTTTTTGAAAATGATAACAAAGAACAATTTTTAGAAGCTATTCGCCAAATTGAATTATGTTTAGGAAATAGTGACAGATTTCGCCGTGCTGTTAGCAAAAAACTTTATCAGATATATCATGAAGTTTTTCGTGTTCCTACGTTAGAATCACAAAATTTGATTCCTGTAGTTTTGGATATTGACAGACGGGAAACAGAAATTCCCAGCGAAATGGAAGTATCCCAAGTTGAACCTTTAAAATTGCAAATGGGGAGAGAAGCAAGAGACAATAGAAAAAAAGCCATTGCCCAAGGTACAATCACTTCAGTTAAAGATATAATCAGCAGATTTCATCATTCACCCAAACGTTATTTTGGACAAAATAGAACTTTCCCAGTTATCTTAAATGACTCAGAAAATAACATCCAAGTTAACCAATTAATTCAAGCAGCATGGGCGCATTTAATTGAATTAACAGAAGATTATCGTCAACGTGCCAGAAGAAGATTTTCCGAAGGAGATTTATTAACAGGAGTTTTCACCTATCCTACCGTTGCACCTCCAGTAGTGAGAAAAGAAATTAAAGCATTAGTCGAAGAATTAGGAATAGATGATGTCCAAACAGCTTATGATGAAGCGGTTTCTGTAGCTATCTTTTTTCTTTGGCGAGAATTTGGTGGTAACTTAAATATTGGTATTGAATCTTTTAAAACTCGTTGTCGGCAAGAAAAAAATAAATGGTCACAAAATGTTTTAGTGTTAGATATTGGTGGAGGTACAACAGACTTAGCATTAATTGAACTCACATTAGAAGATAAAACTCCATTTTTTGCAGATCATGAAGATCGGGGTTTAGGTGGACGTTATTATAAACTTACTCCGAAATTATTAGGTTCTTCAGGACATTTACAATTAGGTGGTGAATTAATTACCTTACGCATTTTTAGACTTTTAAAAGTTGCCATAGCTGATTTTCTCTTAACAGCAATAACTAACGGAGACATAGAAAGCGACAAACTAGAAGATTTAATCAACTCAGAATTAAACGAACGCTTTTTAGAAGATGGCAAATTTAAAAGCGGTAGTTTATTAAAGTGTGTAGACAAAGAAAATCCCGAAGGTGACGTTGCTTTTAAAGATGCTTTAGATACAGCCGAAAAAGTTCTACCAACCCGATGGCAACAAGCACCCCAACGTCTACAAACATTTTACACTCTTTGGGATTATGCCGAAGCTGCCAAACTCAAATTAGGGCAAAAATTACCAGGAGATGGTTCTTTATTAACCTTCACTCTTTCCGAACAACAAATTAGTGAACTCCTCGCCCAAAGTGCAGTTAAATTTCAAATTATTATCCCTGATGCTATCTCTATAAACATAGATAGTCAACAATTTGAACGGGCAGCAATTTCCGCAATTAAAGAAGCAATAGGTATTGCAAAAGGTTTAATGGAAAGCCGTTTAAATGCAGACAATAAACAAAAAGTAGATTGGTTAATTCTTTCTGGTAAAACCTGTAATTTGGATTTAGTGCAAAGACAAATTTACCAAGAATTTAGTAAATCTCCTTATTTTGTTTGGAATCCAGAACGGATTACATTTGTTTTAGAATTTACTAAATTAGCAACTTCCGCAGGTGCTTGTTACGCGGAAAAATTAAGAAGATTAAGATTTGATCCCGAAGAATCAAAACACCTACTAGCTAAAGGTGCAAACCAACTAGAAATAGATGTAAAAAATCTATTTTATTATCTACCTTGCAACTTTAAACGCAAAACCCAAAGTAATGAACTCTTAGGAATATTCAACGCTGGACAAGAATTATATCAACTTGCAGCAGGGGAAAGTGTAGCTAAAGTGCGGACAAATTGGCAAGGTATCCAATTAACAAATATTATCTATCGTCAAGACTATGAAGATGGAGAATTGCGTTTATGGGGTAGCTTTGACGGTAAAAATTTAATGGAGAAATTAGAAATGGAAGAACCAGAATTTCTCAAAAAAATTAAAGTCCAATTTGAAATAGATCAAACTTTGCAATTTAGCGTTTTACTCTGTCAAGGTAATCCCCATTATTTAATAGATGAGAAGGGAATAAATATCAATTCTGTCATTTACCAAGAATCAGAAACAGCAGATTTATTTACCAATGGACAATTAAAATGGAATATCGCTATTGAACAACCCCATGAAGATTTAAAAGATGGTGATATTGCGGTAAACGTATTAGAATCAGCTACCGTAGATCAACCCAATGCTTATCATTTAGTATTTGCAGTTGATAACAATCAAAATCCCAAATTGGAAACATTTCACTATTTGCAAGATGGTGTTAATGAACCAGGAAAAGGGTTAATTAGTAATCCTTTACCACCCTTCCCCCAAAATGGTCAACACACCTTTTATATATATCAAACAGATAGCGAAACCAACACCAAAAAATGGATACGTATTGGTTCATTGAGTAAACCAGACATCACCACAGATTACCCTTGTCAATATCATGTAACACTTGATCATCAAGGTATATTAAGAATGCACGCAGGAGAAGTACCTTATTGGACATCAAATAATCAAGAATGTTTAAAAGAAGAAGGATGTGTTTATCGTGCAGAATTAGAATTACAACCTAATGAGATAGATAAAGAACGCGATCCTTTCTGTGGAATACATTAAATCAATTGATAATTGACAATTGATAATTGATAATTGTTTGATTTAAGGTTGAAAACTCTTCTTTTAATGGGAATAAGAAAGAAAAAACTTTTCAATTTTCTGCCTTGAAATTAAATATAATTGTCGATTGTCAATTATTGAATTTCCTCCTGAATCCTCTAATATCTTCTTACCATGATGCAACATCTACAACAATTATTAGCAACACAAAATTCTCAAATAGCTCAATTGTTAAAATTGAATTTATACGGATTAGAAGCAACATTAAAACAAGCCAGGATCGAATACCCAAATGATCCAGGTCATGATTTATGTGAAAATGTCATTCTAGAAATTCACAATCTTTTACAACCTGAAGTAATTACAGAAAATACAGAAAATGTAGAAACTGTAATTATTGATGAATCTCACCCAGAAGAATTATTTAATGAACTCAGAGACATTTTTAATACAGATTTAGAATTAAATTTTTATTTAGGAGATGCACCACTGCAAAGTCAAAATGACACAGATTTATGGAATGAAATTCACCGTAAATTATTACGAGTTCCTGAAGATTTAGCAACAAATTGGAAAAAACGTGCTTTAGAAATAGCAGAAAAAAATGGTGCAAATTTAGATTATGTCAATCTAGAACACTTACCTTTTGTGCGGGATGAAATTATTTATCCTGGTTTAAATGGTACTGTTCAAGCTAGAGGTTTATGTTTGTCAAAAAAAGCATTTTTAAAATCAAAAATTGCCCCGTTATATAATTCAGAAGAATTGCAATTATTATCAGGATTTTTAAGTTTATATATTAAATTTATGGAAATAGAACCTGATTTACATCATGCTTTAAAGAGTGTGTTTAGCTTTGATGTTGTTTCCTTAAAATCCCAACATGAACAAAAACAACTGTATCTAGAAGTATTAAGCGATCGCCTACAACGCACCCAAAAAACTGAGGAAAATACTGACCCCATCTTAAATCTACGTGCTTGGATTGACATGGATGAATCAATACATTCCCTAGTGTTTGTTCCCCCAGCAGAACGTTATTCCTGGTGGGGAAAGTTACAACAAGAATCAAGACGTATATTGAAAAAAGTAGCCAATAAAGCCATAAAAGCCGGTCATGATGTGAAAATTAGACAATTATCAGGACTTTATGCTGATATTTGCGCGTATTCCAAAGATGATGTACAACTAGACTATGGTGGAACACCTGGAGAAGTATTAACTTGTTTGCGATTATACACACGAATCAATCAAGAAGAACATCCGGGGCGGGTGCTATTTCGATCCTTACGATGAAAACCGCAATACCATATAATTACTTCTGTTTACTGCATATCAGGTGTAGGAGTGGGTGAGGGAGTAGGAGTAGGAGTAGGAGTTGTAGGAGTGCGATCAGGTTTAGGAGTGGAAGGAGAAGGGGTTTGTTGGGCTAATAGAGTTTGTCGTGTGTTTGTCGCTTGAAAATCTTTGGGTATTGCAATAACCGCAGCAGTTCCCAAAAATGCTAATAAAGCTACGGGTGCTAAGTGTCTCATATTGTGATTCCTGCGAAAACTTATGCTACCCTATTTTGAAAAATTATCCAATTCTCTATATCTTGCTATAGGTAGCCTTACGGATGTTTCTTTAGGTAGAAAAACACATTTTCAACAAGTTCTAAATTTGCGGTTTCAGGAAGATGAAAAGAAATAATTTTACATCTATGTCAAAAAAAATGCCCAACTTATCTAAGAAGTTGGAACTAAGAAAGTTTCTAATATTTATGATTCAATTCCTGCACTTATTCCCCACCAGATAAAAACAACGGTAACACAAAAGCAGCAATAATTCCCAACAAAACAAACACCTCAATAACTCGCAAAATCAAATTACTTTGCATTAACTGATTAAATTTCTCACCCAAATTATGAGGAAGATTACCCCACCAACCACGCAACCGACTAACCCAATTTTTCGGACTATCTTGTGTTCTGAATTTCCATGACAACATTGATAATAACAAAGGCGCACCACCCACCTTAGCAGACATTAAAAGATGAATGGCTAAACAACAAACTATCATCACCCAAGCTGTTAAATGGAAATAATACCAAATATGATCAAATTCTCCTATTGGTAGCCATTCTTCCTTCATCATTCTGCCAGATACCACCGCCCAAACTGAGGCAATTAGCATCAAAGTATTTGCTAAACGTTGCAGACTCACCCACCAAATTGGTTTATTAAATTGTGAGAGTTTCTCTATAGAATCTGCTTGTAATAACCGCCTTTCACCAGCATGAAAACTATAGAGTGCAAAAGCAGGTAATAACAGTAAAAAGAATAAACCCGCAGTTCCGTGAATACCCTGAATTGGGTCGATTTTAGGAATAGGAATACTACCCAATCTTTTGTCAAAAGTGTTGTAAACTAAGAATCCGGTGATAATAGCTGCAATGACTAAAATTCCATTAATACTATGTAAAATCCGTAACAAAAGAGGTTGATAGGGTGCTGAACGAGTCATGGTAACAATTTTTAATTTTCATAATGTATAATTTTAAAATATTCTAGTGCTAATCGCAATCTAATCTGATGGATGAATATTTTTTGATGAACGAACCGCAAAGAACGCAAAGGACACAAAGGAAGAAAAAAAGAAGAAGATAAGAAATTTTCAAGTAAATCAAAATTCAAAAGTTAGCAGTTAGCAAATTGTATATATTTTATGATTAAAAGTCCTCTCCGTTATCCCGGTGGTAAATCAAGAGCAATTAAACAAATAGCCCAACATTTACCCACACAATTTACAGAATTTAGAGAACCTTTAGTTGGTGGCGGTTCTGTTTTTATTTATCTTAAACAAACCTTTCCTAACTTAAAAATTTGGATCAACGATTTAAACAAAGAAGTATTTTTATTTTGGCATATCGCCCAAAATGATTTATCTAAATTAGTTGCTGAAGTGCGTTATATTAAAGAAACCCAAAAAGACGGAAAAAAGCTATTTACAGAATTAACCACTATAGATGATATTAATAAATTAACAGATTTAGAAAGATCAGTCCGTTTTTTCGTACTTAACAGAATTACCTTTTCCGGTACAATAGAATCAGGCGGATTTTCACAAGAAGCATTTCATAAACGTTTTACCCATTCATCAATAGAAAGACTAGAAAAGTTAGCTGATATTTTAACACCAGATATCAAAATTACCAACTTAGATTACAGCGAACTATTAAAAGCAGAAGGTAAAGAAGTATTTATATTTCTAGATCCACCGTATTTAAGCAATAAAAACTCCAGATTATATGGAAAAGATGGAGACTTACACACTAAATTTGATCATCAAAAATTTGCAGATAACTTAAAAACCTGTCCTCACCAATGGTTAGTCACCTACGACAACTCAGAACAAGTACATCAAAACTTTGCCTGGGCGAAAATTGCCCAATGGGAACTACAATATGGCATGAATAACTACAAACAAAAAACAGCAGAAAAAGGACAAGAACTATTTATTACGGGAATTTAAACTAAGAATGACTACATTTATAAAATAAATATAAAGAATACCAAAAATGTTAAACTATCACGATAAAATACACCTTCAAAAGCGAAACTTTAAAGCCAGTTACTGCTTTTGTAATGGGGTAAAGTGGGATATGATTGCTGAAGGATGAATACTTACACATTATATCAAAAGTAATTGTCGGAGACAAAAAAATGAGTATTACCTGGAGTCGAGTAATAATGAATCAAGAAACGGCAAATATGTTAAAACCATTGCCGTTTCCACAATGGACAGCATTAGAAATTTCTGGAAGTGCTTGGCAAGATTTTGGCTTTCGAGAATACAAAAATATTAACTATCCAGAATACGATATTTGCTTTGAACCGTTACCAGAAAAGTTTGATTTAATTATTGCTGAACAAATTTTTGAGCATCTGTTGTACCCCTATCGCGCAGGCCGCAATGTTATTTCTATGCTTAACCCTGGAGGATATTTTCTGATTTCTGTTCCCTTTTTGGTAAAAGTTCATAATTATCCTATAGACTGCACACGCTGGACAGAAACTGGACTCAAATACTTCCTCCACGAATGTGGTTTTCCTCTAGACAATATTCAAACAGGTTCTTGGGGCAACCGTCAGTGCATTATTGCCAACTTCTCACAATGGATAGTATATGATCCTCTATCACACTCTCTTGATAACGAACCAGAGTTTCCTTATCATGTCTGGGCATTGGCTCATATTTAACATGGTAGGTTCTCCCAAAGTATAAAAATAACAGTAGAATACATTAAACATCGTATAATTAGCATGAATACTAGCTTGTCAAATCCGTATAACTTCTTACCTCGTTTTTACAAACTGGCATTAACGAACATTTTTTCTAGTATTGTTGTGCCATTGTCAGGTTTAATAGACTTAGCTTTTCTCGGACATTTACCGGACATCCGTTACTTAGCAGGAGTTTCCTTAGCGACAATTATCTTTAGCTATTTATACAAAGTTTTGAATTTCTTACGCTCCTCTAGTAATGGGATGACAGCACAAGCTGTAGGAGCAAATAATTCAGAAGGCATACTATTAGTTTTACTACGAAATGGTCTGATCGCTTTAGGTGTCGGTTTACTCATTTTGATTCTTCAATATCCTATACAACTACTAGGGTTTAACTTCTTAGTAGGTGCAACCGAAGTCAAAAATGCTGGACTTGACTATTTCCAGGCTCGCATTTGGGGCGCACCTGCGGTTCTACTCAATTTTGTCCTAGTCGGTTGGTTTTTTGGCCGGGAAATGAATGGTTTTGTAGTGCTATTGTCTGTGATAGAAGGTCTAACTAATATAGTGCTGGACTACTTCTTTATTATTCGCTGGGGTTGGGGAAGTACCGGCGCTGGCCTAACTACAGCAATGAGTCAATATTTAGCATTGTTCGTAGGTTTGATAATCGCGTCTTTTCATATTGACTGGTCATTCATATCAACAGTCAGCCAAAAAATTTTAGATTTGCCAGCTATCAAAGCTATTTTTAAACTCAATGGCAATATGTTGATTAAAAATTTGGCTGTAATTTCTACATTCTCTCTTTTTACTGAATTAGGTTCAGCAATGGGAACAGATATACTAGCCAGAAATAGTGTATTACTTCAGGCAGCAATTCTTAATATGTTTATTATTCAAGGCGTAGGATATGCTACCCAAAGTTTAACCGGAAACTTTAAAGGTCAGGGAGCTTCGGAGCAGTTAAAACCTCTGCTGACAACTGGTTTTATCAGCAGCATATTCCTTTCCGTTCCTGTCGCTATTTTATATATTGTCTTTCCAGAACCTATATTTGGGCTGTTAACTAACCACAATGAAATTACTGAAAGTATGGTTAATTATTTATTCTGGTTATTACCTTTTCAGGGATTTTGTGCAGTTAATATTATCTTAGAAGGGTATTTTATCGGGTTAACTGAAGGGGGAATTTTACGTAACTCTGCCATAGTTTCCTTGATAATTGCTTTTTTACCTATAGCGATCGCTGCTGGGTATTTTCATAACAACCATTTGTTGTGGTTGGCTTTAGTTTTATCTCAAATAGCCAGCGTCATAGTATTTGGAGTACGATTAATAGAAGAATGGTTGAATAATTATTCCTCTTCTACAAGCGTTCAAAATTAAGATAATCATCTTTTTTATAGCTATATAACATCTTTACTTATAGCTATAAAAGATGATATGCGATTAAATTTACAATAGCTATCAGCCATCAGTAACCATCTGTCAGTAATTAGCGTCACCTATAGATAAATTCGTTTCTGTAACAATTAGTTTAGATGTAATCAAATTTCAATGAATTTTAAAAAAATTTAATTTTAAGCTTTGTGAAGTCCTGATGATTTGATAAATTGTTAAAATTTTCTGTCTATTGCATGAAAATGCGAGCTTTCTGCTAAAAATATTCTATACAAATTTTTTTTAAAAGCCAGTAATGAAATTAACTCGTGAGCAAGTACAGGAATACGAAAATCAAGGATTTTTGTTCATTCCACAATATTTTTCTCAAGCAGTAGTTTCGGCACTCCGTGCTAACATTCCAGAGTTGATTGCTGATGAAGCAGTGGGGAGAGTTTGGGAAGCAGATAATAAAACTTTACGAACTCTCTACGGAGTGCATCTGACAAATAAAGTATTTAATGCTTTAGTCCGACACCCACTTTTATTAGAACCTGCACAACAACTCTTTGCTTCGGAATTATATGTTTTTCGCAGTAAAATTGTGATGAAACCAGCTTTCACTGGTGGAATGTGGGAGTGGCATCAAGACTCTGCATTTGCTCAATATTATGAAGAAATTCCTTCTCCAAAGGGAGGAAATGTCATCATTTTTTTGGATGAAGTTAACGAGTTCAACGGTCCTGTTTACTATATAAACGGTTCTCATCAACAAGGTTTGATAGCTCTTGAACAGGAAGTATCAACAACTCCCTCTTTGACAAAAGACTACTTATTGAACAAAGCTAAAGAACGGATTTCTTCCTTGGTAGATCAGGGAGGAATTGTAGCACCAAAAGGTCCAGCAGGTTCAGTTTTATTTGTACACTACGATACCTGGCATGGTTCTGTGGGTAATATTTCTCCTTTTGACCGGCGGAACTTGGTTCTTACTTACAGCAGTGTCGAAGAAACCGCCCTTCCTCACAAAGAAAGACCAGCATTTTTATCAGATCCTGATCGCACTCCATTGACTGTTCTCAGTACAGAGGCAGTTGATTCTTTATTTGCTGGCTAAAAAATTAACATCCTCAAAAATTCAATTGACTTTTATAGCAAGCTACTGAACTGTTGATTTAAGAAAATTGTTATGAAAATACTCGGAATTTCTGCTTACTATCATGACAGTGCAGCAGCGTTAATCATAGATGGGGAAATAATTGCAGCCGCTCAAGAAGAACGTTTCTCAAGGAAAAAGCATGATGCGAGATTTCCCAGAGAGGCGATCGCCTACTGTCTGCAAGAAGCTGTGATCACAGTTGAAGACTTGGACTATGTAGTTTTTTACGAAAAGCCTTTTATTACCTTTGAACGTTTATTAGAAACCTACTTAGCCTATGCTCCTCAAGGTATAAAGTCTTTTTTTGCTGCTATTCCTGTATGGCTCAAAGAAAAACTTTATCTCAAATCAGTGCTAAAAACCGAGTTAGCTAAACTAGGTAAAAGCGATCGCTCTCTACTTCCTACCCTACTCTTCACCGAACACCATCAAGCTCACGCCGCTTCAGCCTTTTTTCCTAGTCCCTTTCAACAAGCAGCCGTAATTTGTCTAGATGCTGTGGGTGAATGGGCTAGTACCTCAGTTTGGTTAGGTAAGGATCATCAACTGATTCCCCAATGGGAAATTAACTTTCCTCACTCTCTAGGGATGTTGTATTCAGCCTTTACATACTACACAGGCTTTAAAGTTAACTCTGGAGAGTACAAACTCATGGGATTAGCCTCCTACGGCTGTCCCAAATATGCTGATTTGATTCTGGAACATCTGTTGGATCTCAAACCAGATGGCACATTCCGCCTCAATATGGATTATTTCAACTACGCTGTGGGATTAACCATGACTAACGAAAAATTCCATCAGCTATTTGGTAGTCCACCACGTCAACCAGAAAGCCTGTTAACGCAACGAGAAATGGATATTGCGGCTTCCATTCAGAAAGTCACGGAAGAAGTAGTATTACGGTTGGCGAAAAAAGTACATCAAGAATTAAAAACGGATTACTTGTGCCTCGCTGGTGGTGTAGCACTCAACTGTGTGGCCAATGGTAGATTGTTACGAGAAGGTCTGTTTCAAGATATTTGGATTCAACCAGCCGCCGGAGATGCTGGTGGTGCAGTGGGAGCAGCTTTAGCCGTTTGGCATCAATACCAAAACCAGCCGCGCAATAATCATGGTCAGGACAAAATGCGTGGTTGTTATCTTGGTCCCCAGTTTACAGAAACAGAAATTCGTAATTATCTTGACCAAATTGGAGCTAAATATCAGCACTTACAAGACCAGGAATTAATGACTAGCGTTGCAGAAATTCTCGCCCAAGAAAATGTTGTAGGATGGTTTCAAGGTCGCATGGAATTCGGTCCTCGTGCTTTAGGTAATCGTTCGATTATTGGCGACCCCCGTAGCTCGTCTATGCAATCGGTAATGAACTTGAAAATTAAATATCGTGAATCTTTCCGTCCTTTTGCTCCTTCTGTCTTAAAAGAACGAGTTTCTGATTATTTTGATTTAACCCATTCCAGTCCTTATATGTTATTAGTCGCAGATGTCAAAGAACATCTACGCTTACCTCTGACACCTGAACAACAGCAACTATTTGGGATAGAAAAGCTCAAAATCCGTCGTTCAACGATTCCCGCCATTACTCATGTCGATTACTCAGCGCGGGTGCAAACAGTGCATGAAGAAACTAATCACCGCTACTTTCAATTAATTAGTAATTTTGAACAAAAAACTGGTTGTGGTCTTTTGGTCAATACATCTTTTAATGTGCGCGGAGAACCGATTGTTTGTACTCCAGCAGATGCTTATAGGTGCTTTATGCGAACAGAGATGGATTATTTAGTCTTGGAAAATTTCCTACTAGCTAAATCAGAACAACCACCAGAAATAAAAGATAATTTACAACAAAAAGAAAAAGAAGTAGAAGTAGAAGTAGAAGTAGATGAACACGCAACCCAAGAAATACGTAAATTTGGCTTACTTACTGGTGTAGGAATTGCCCTACCACTAGGTTTAATTTGGCCTCTGATTAAACATGAGAGTCTGCCGTTATTACCTTGGATAGTTGCTAGTATATTATGGTTTTTGGCAGTCCTGAAACCAAAACTACTCCAGCCCATTCAGCAACTTGTAAAAACAATTGGTTCAACATTTGGTTGGCTCAACACACGCTTAATTCTGGGTTTTGTCTTTTATTTTTTATTAACGCCAATTGGTTTAATGATGCGTTTATTCAAACGTGATCCAATGATGCGAAAACTTGTAAGTGAGCAGGAGAGTTATGCTATTCCAAATCAAAACAAACCAATTGACAATATGAGGAATCCTTTTTAGGTGAAAAATCAATGAAAATTAATGCACGAATAATTGCCATAAATCTTGCTCTAACACTGCTGTTTATTTTTATTCTCAATTTTTGTAGCAATTTAGGACTATTTCTTTTTCAAGAATTTAATAATTATCTAGTATCAGATTCCAAGGTTGGCTTGCCTGAATTTTTGCAGAATCA
Organism: Sphaerospermopsis torques-reginae ITEP-024; assembly: GCF_019598945.1. NCBI lineage: Bacteria > Bacillati > Cyanobacteriota > Cyanophyceae > Nostocales > Aphanizomenonaceae > Sphaerospermopsis > Sphaerospermopsis torques-reginae. Next base: position 3,636,762 of record NZ_CP080598.1, read on the forward strand.
GGAATCAACTAAGGTAATTTATCAAGAATTTGCTCAAATTCCTAGTCAATATAAACCCTTTATTGGTTGGTCAAGAAAGCCATTCCAAGGAGTAACAACTAATATTGACGCAAATGGCGATCGCATTCACACTAATCAAGTTTCTAACGGTAATCTAGACAAATCTGTCTATTTTTTTGGTGGTTCTACAATGTGGGGTTCGGGAGTAAAGGATCAAGAAACAATCCCCGCTTTATTCAATGCAGTTTCAGGATTTCCTACTTTTAATAAAGGGGAAAGAGCTTTTACATCTCGTCAGGAATTAGCTAGGTTTATCAATCTAATTGCCCAAAATGAGAAAATTCAAACAGCAGTTTTCTATGATGGAGCTAATGATATTGCTGTTCATTGTAGAAGTGAACTTAATGTTAACGAACATCTGATGACTCAGAAAATTAGAAAATTATTAGTAGCCAATAGTAAAAACAGCTATCAGCAATTTATCAACTATTTAGATGTAGCCTTTATTCAGGGAACCAGAAATCTTGTGAGTGTTTTGGTTCTCAAGCCTCAAAATTATCAGGAAAAATTGCTAGTTTGTGATGAACAACAAGATAGAGCTATCAAAGTGGCTGAAACTATGGTTAACAATTGGAAAATAGCTCATGATATTGCTACTGCAAGGGGGATTAATTTTTTTGCTATACTTCAACCTGTAGCTTTTATTGGGACACCAAAACTCAACCATTTAAAAGAAGTTGATGTCTATGAAAATTACGGGATCGATCTTCAATATAAAACTGTATATCCCCTAATTCAAAAAATCATCAAAGAACGCGGTTATCAATGGATTATTGACTATACAGACATATTTTCCATTGATGAACCTGTCTATATGGATTTTGTTCATGTCTTTGCTAATGGCAATCAGATAATTGCCAAACAGCTTTATCAAGATATCCAGTCTTATTTATCAAAATAGAGTGTAAATAAACGGTGCGATCGCTGATGATTGTGCAAACGCAATTAACGCACTCACCAGTAGAAGAGTGACAATTACAGGAACTAGGAGATAATTTTGACGCTGCTGAACAAATCCCCACAAATCTTTCACGAAATCTTTAGTAGTCTCAAACATAAGAACTGCAACTCCTATTTTTAAATTCTATCTTTAAATTCTAAGATTTTATCCACTGCCTTCTGAGTACCACCAGCGTTGATTAAAGAATTACCTAATATCTCAACGTTACTGCGAATTTGTTCATTTTGCATGACATCTTTCACAAGCGATCGCAATTTATTGGGTGCAATATTTTTCTGTTTTACCCATATTCCTGCACCTAATTGTTCTAGTTGATAAGCAACTAAATATTGATCTCCTCCTTGGGGAAATACAATCATCGGAACTTTATTAATTAATCCTTCCCAAACACTATTTGTACCTCCATGCGTGATAAATACCTGAGCGTGTTGTAGGATTTGCATTTGGGGTACATAATTGCTGATAATAAAGTTAGCTGGAATTTTTCCTAATTGAGTAATATCAACAGATTTACCTACATTCCTGTCCTGGTTGATAGCGAACAAATTGCTTCTTACTTTAGAGAACAGGGATATCAAACATTTTTTTTTGATGATTATGATTTTGCGACTCAACAAATAGTATTTGCTGTAATTTCAGATTTCTCTTATCATGATCGTCTTATACAAATATCTAATGAATCTGAAAGTACCCTTGTCCATCTACTAGCAGTGAGATACGATTCTCATCTAGAATCAATTGCATATTCATTTGCACAAATTCTTGCTTGTAATATCACACAAGCATTAGAATTGACAGCTAAAGCTTATGATCAGATTGCTGAAGTAGAAGATAAATTATATTTATCTGATGATAGAGGCAGTAAACTAAATTGTTTCTTATCGGAAAATTTAGAAGTTATCAACACAGAAGATGAACTAGAACCAGGATGGTTTTACTCAATTTCGGAAATATTAGAAAGCGGAATAGTCAATATTCAAAGTGATAAATCAAGCTTTTCAGTAGATGGTACTTTCTTTTTTGATGGTATCATCTATGCTTGTGCAAATCAGCAAGTGAAAGAAAGTAACCAAGACTTGTTGAATTATCTACTAAAAAAAGTAGCATCTAGCCAAGAAAAATATATTGACATAGAAGATAACAGTATCATCCGCCTAGTTTTGGATGGTAGAGATGAAACTTCCATCTTACTAGACATGAATTACAGCCTAGAACGCAACCTGAGTTGTACAGAAATAGGCTTTGGCTGTAATACAATAATTGCCCAAAATATTAACTGGCAGATAAATTCAATTATGAATCAAGGAGTACATGGAATGCACATAGGAATTGGTATGGCACAAAAGTCTCCTTATATTGATTTTATTTCTCAAAGCATTAAACTATAGATATTTGGTAAGCATTCAGCTATCAGTAATCAGTAATCAGCTTATAACGGCAAAAACAAAGATTTAGCAGCATTAATTGAGGAATTTTACACTTTGAGCATTTGTGAGCATTTGTGAGCATTGTTTGTATTTTAGCCTTGAAAGCTGATAGCTGATAGCTGACGGCCGAATACCCACATCTCTCCTTCTCTTCCTCTCTTCCTTCGTGTCCTTCGTGCCTTCGTGGTTCATTCATCTAAACTTATACAATACATAGATAAATCCATATTTCTCTGCGTCGCGCCAGTCGCCTCAAGTCGGGAAACCCGCCCACGGCGCTGTCTCCCCAACGCACTGGCTTCTCTGCGCCTCTGCGGTTCGTTTTCAAAAAACCCCCATTTTTCGGTAAAATCACACACAGCCTAACTACAAAACCGCCAAAATGACAAACTTACCAGATCCTAATATTTGGTCAAACCTACTCAAACAATTATTAGAACACCAATCATTAACCCGCACCCAAGCAGCAGAACTGATGCAAGGATGGATCAACGAAACCATCCCCCCAGAACTATCAGGAGCAATATTAACAGCACTGCACTTTAAAGGAGTTTCTGCCGAAGAACTCACAGGAATGGCAGAAATATTAAAATCTTTATCTGTTCAAACTACACACGACAACAGCCAAAACCCCATCCCCCTAGTTGACACCTGTGGCACTGGTGGAGACGGTGCATCAACCTTTAACATCTCCACCGCCGTCGCCTTTGTCACTGCTGCTGCGGGTATACCAGTCGCTAAACATGGCAGCCGTTCCGCCTCTAGCTTAACCGGTAGCGCCGACGTTTTAGAAGCTTTAGGAGTCAATCTCAACGCGCCCAGCGAAAAAGTACAAGCAGCAGTCAAAGAAGTGGGAATAACCTTTTTATTTGCCCCTGGATGGCATCCCGCACTAAAAGCCGTTGCACCACTGCGGAGAAACTTAAAAGTGCGGACAGTATTTAACTTACTCGGACCATTAGTAAACCCCATGCGCCCCACAGGGCAAGTAATAGGCGTATTTGATCCCAAACTGATCGAAACCATCGCCCAAGCATTAAACCATTTGGGAACAGATAAAGCGATCGTATTGCATGGTAGAGAAAAATTAGATGAAGCCGGGTTAGGGGATGTAACCGATTTGGCAGTTTTATCTGATGGTAAAGTACAGTTAACCACAGTCAACCCGGAAGCAGCAGGAGTAACACCAGCACCCATTACAGCCTTAAAAGGTGGGAATGTCCAAGAAAACGCCGAAATTTTAACCAACGTCCTTAAAGGAAAGGGAACTTCAGCCCAACAGGATGCAGTGGCGCTAAATGCTTCTTTAGCGTTGCAAGTAGCCGGTGCAGTTCCCTTATTAAATCATGCTCAAGGTGTGACAGTAGCTAAGGAAATTCTACAAAGCGGTAGTCCCTGGAAAAAGTTGGAACAGTTAGTTGAATTTCTGAAGAATTAGATTCTTCTGAGTGGTGTTGGGGACGAAATTCTACAACATTACGTTTGATGGTAACGTCATAATTACCAAAAAAGTCATGTCCTAACAATCCCGTTTCCAGTTCTTCACCAGCGATCGCCACAGCAACTTGACTAACCTTTACCCCACCCACTTCCATAGAATCGAGATAGCCAACTGGAAACTCCACACCCTTAGCACTCACAGTATTAGCTTTAGCAATAGCCACAGGCACAACACCTAAAGCCTGAGCGACATCTTGAGTAATTACAGAACCACTAGCGCCAGTATCCACAATCATCTCAAAACGCTGCCTACCATTAAAGGTAACTTCCACAATGGGAGTGCCACCAACTCGTCGTTTAATTGGTGCTATGAACACCAGATTAGTGTGGACTGTAGTTTCCGCAGCCGGGAAAATCGGATCTGGAGGGGGTAGAGGTTGTACCTTGGCAACAGGAGTAGGAGTTGAATAACGTTGTATTTTGGGTTTTGGTTGAGGAACAGCCACAACTACCTGTTGATCAGATGCTACGGGAGATGTTAACCTACTGGGGTTAGCTTTTTGTTTAGCTAATTTAATTTGACCCTGGTATTCAGCAATTTTTCTTTGAGCAAAAGGAAAATTAGGACTGTCTCGCCGCACCTGTTTCAAGAGAGCGATCGCATCCTCAAACCTACTCGCCACCAAATGCCAATCATCTGGAGACTGAGCAGATTTACTGATATTCACAGCACCAGTAGCTTTATCCAGTGCCAATTCTAAAGGACTGGTTTGTGTACTTTGTTCTACTTTTGGTTTTGGTTTGGCTGATAATGAAGCTGGTTGCTTCATTGGCGGCTGTATCGCTGCCAAATTACCAACAGGTATAGATGGCTGACTATCACCAACCCCCGTTGTCTGTTTGTTGTCACTACAGGCAACATTCAAAACCGCCAGACTACCGGAAAAAAAAATTAGGGCTGCGCGGGATAAAAAAGACTCAAGCATAGTTCCTTTCAGGTTAACCGCCCTGGCTCTCTCCAAGTGTAGCGCCCCCACAGAATTAAAGATGCTTCAGATTTAATCATTTAAAAATCAAAGTTTTTCATAGTAGTTTTTGTATTTTTGTATACATATATTTAATTTTTTGTAAAGGATTGTATAATAATTACAGGAACTTTCTTGCTTTCCGATGAATATTTAAATATTATTTCTGGCATCGCCAGACTTTGCGAGGATTCATATCCTCATATTTAAAGTGTCATTATTCTACAAGTAGAGGTATTACCTGTGTCTAGCGCAGTTTTAATTGATTTTGAGCAAATTTATCAAGTTCGAGGTAACAAGGTTAGTTCTGCTGCCAAATTTGATGATCTTGCTTCATATTTTAAAAAAGCGTCTAGGGAGATAAAGGCTCAGTGGAGCAATTTTTCTTCTGAACAACGTGATGCTTTAGGAGATTTCGCATACTCTTTAATTGAGCCAACGGAAGAATTTACAGGGTTTTTGGATATTCTCAAAGCCAAAATTTATTTGCTTTTTTTGAATCTTACCTCCCAAAGAGAATCTTATGATGCTTGTATTGATGCTATTGATTTCTTAGTTGATACAATTCTTGATTGTATTGAGCAAGATAATCCCAGCTATCAGGCTGTTTTATCTGATACTTTAGAGGAATTGCGTTTAAATTACGAACATATTCCCGAAGTAAAGCCGGAGGATAGTAGTGCCTGGTTGCGAAACATATTCGATAAGGCCATTGCCGAAGTTTGAGCTTAGTCTTGTTAAGCTTGTGAAAACTCACTACAAAAAAAACAAAAGAGCTAGAGATTCATTTGAGACTTTGATACAAAAGTATAGAGAGACTCTTGCAAAAGATCCGCTTTTTGATGACTCAGATAGCGAGAATTTTCCTAAAGGTGCTTACAAACCAGATTTTGAATTTAGAAAAATTCGGTTTTCAATGCCTGAACTTCAAGGTGCTTCCCGTAGAGGCCGATTTATGTATGTTGTTCATCAAGCTTCTTGCTCTGTTTATCCCATCTGGGTTTATACACACGAAGAATACCCTAAAAGACCTAGCGATCAGGACTTGAAAGAGCAACTGGCAATTATAGAAATGAATATTGTGGATGTAGAGTCTCCACCTTCATAAACCATGAGAAAATATACTTTTGTAGTCTTATAAAGAACTAAATTTAAATATAGAAGAGAGAAAACCTCTTCTGGCTCCCATTAGCAATTACCAGTTACTTATGTCTTTATCTGATGCAATACCCGCTTTACTTGTCTTAGCAGATGGAACAGCTTATCGTGGTTGGTCCTTCGGCGCTATGGGAACCACTGTCGGCGAAGTGGTGTTTAACACTGGCATGACTGGATATCAAGAAGTATTAACCGATCCTAGTTATACAGGTCAAATTGTTATTTTTACATATCCCGAATTAGGAAATACAGGGGTTAATGCCGAAGATGAGGAATCAACAAAACCTCATGTCAAAGGTGCGATCGCTCGCAATATCTGTCAAAAGCCAAGTAACTGGCGCTCTACCCAATCTTTACCAGACTACCTGAAACAATACCAAATCCCCGGTATTTTCGGTATCGACACCCGCGCCCTCACCCGCAAAATTCGGATGTATGGCGCGATGAATGGTGGTATCTCTACATCAATTCTGGATGAAACTGAATTATTAGAACTGGTGCAAGCTGCTCCCAACATGGCAGGATTAAATCTGGTGCGGGAAGTCACCACCCCAGAAGTTTATGAATGGTCCGAAACTACTACAGAAGTTTGGGAATTTAACCCAGAATCCGTAGCTAAGATTGAGGAAACGTTCACAGTCGTTGCTTTAGACTTTGGCGTAAAACGCAATATCTTGCGGCGGTTGGCTAGTTATGGCTGTCGCGTGATTGTTGTTCCAGCCAATACACCCGCAGCGGAAATCCTCAAATATAATCCAGATGGGATTTTCCTCTCCAACGGACCCGGTGATCCAGCAGCAGTGACAGAAGGCATTAGCACCGTTAAAGCACTGCTAGAAAGTCAAAAGCCCATGTTTGGTATTTGTATGGGACACCAAATTTTGGGTCATGCTTTGGGTGCAGAAACCTTTAAACTAAAATTTGGGCATCGTGGTTTAAATCAACCTGCGGGTTTACAACAACGGGTAGAAATCACCAGCCAAAACCACAGTTTTGCTATTGATCCGGATTCATTACCATCAGCATTGGTAGAGGTTAGTCATCTGAACTTAAATGATCGCACTGTTGCAGGGGTACGTCACAAGTCTCTACCTGTATTTTCTGTACAGTATCACCCAGAGGCTAGTCCAGGACCCCACGATGCTGATTACTTATTTGAGCAATTTGTGCTAGAAATGCAAACAGCACGTCAAACAGCGATCGCTTAAGTTAATCAACAATAAAAATGGGTAATTGGTAATGGGTAATTGGTAATGGGTAATTGGTAATGGGTAATTGGTAATGGGTAATTCAATTTTGGATTTTGGATTTTGGATTTTGGATTGTTTTTGTCAATTCCAATCTAAAATCTAAAATCTAAAATCTAAAATTTTCTTCCCCAGTCCCCAGTCACCAGTCACCAATCACCAGTCACCAACCTAGACAAGATAAGTCAAAACCATCTATACTTGAGCGTTTACTTTCAGTCAAGAGGACGAGGAGGGAGTTATTGCTGAACCACTGAATCTAACCGTAAGCCTGAGAGGTACTCGCGAAGTCCGGGATAGCTGCCAGCTATTCCGCCTCACAGGTCTGTTAGATGCTTTTTCTGAACCTACATTTCGCAAGGTACTGTCTGGAAAGATTGATGAAGGTCCAAAGCACATAATTCTGGATCTCTCACAAATCGACTTTGTTGATAGCTCTGGTTTGGGTGCGCTGGTACAACTAGCCAAGCAAGCTCAAACCGCCGAAGGCACTTTCCAAATTGTCACCAATGCCCGCGTTACTCAAACGGTCAAGCTTGTTCGCTTAGAAAAGTTTCTCGCCCTACAAACTACAGTTGATGCGGCTCTAGAAAACATCAAGTCGTCTTGATTGCTTGACCACAAAAAATCAATTTAGCTATCCCGATGAGCAGTAGGAAGGTGAGGAAGTTGAAGAAAATATGAAGAATATATTAATTCTCCATCTTCCTCATCTTTCCCAACTCCCCAAAATACCCAAAAGACCTATCTTTTCACAATCACCAATCTCCCCAATTAGGAATTTATATAGTTTTAAGTAATATTTGTTAGTGTTGAATATGCTCGGTGTGCTATGATGGCATACTGCACAAAAAATAAATGTTCGTAAAGATAATCTTCCCAATATTAGTAGGTCAAGGAATGATGAACAGGTGAATCCCCAGGAGGAAGAAGCAAAAAATGGAGGAGATGAAACTGTAATGCAGTATTCATCTGACATTCCAGCATTGTTGGTAAACACGACGCAATTACCCCAACCATTATCCCAGGCACAAGTACAACAAATTTCTCCTTCTGCCTTAGCTTACTTGGGGGATGCAATTTACGAACTATATGTTAGAATGTTTTTTCTGTGGCCACAGCAAAGGCCAGAAATTTACCATAGTTTGGTAGTAGCGCAGGTCAGAGCAGAAACACAAGCCCTACATTTGCGATCGCTGACTCCTCATTTAACGAGTAAAGAGTTAGAAATTGTCCGCCGAGGTCGTAATGCAGCCGCTGGCCGTCCCAAACGACTAAATCCCGAAATTTATCAACAGGCAACTAGTCTAGAAACTTTAGTTGGCTATCTATACCTCACCGATTACCCCCGTTTAACAGAATTGTTACAAAAACTCCATCTAGAGAAATAGTGAGTAGCTCAATCTCTTGATAGGAAAATCAGTTGTAACGGTTCATAAAATTGAGGGAATCTCAATGCTCACCTATTTACTAAACTCAATAATCCCATGTCTAACCAACCTAGAAAAATTAATCACTCTGGTGAACCAAAACGCGGACAACCTATAAAAATCAAGGGTAAACGCGTTATTGCTAATCCTATTCGTACTCAAAGCAACGCAGAAGTTAAACCCATATCTCGCAAACCGCGTCCATCTCGTCAATCTTCTCAACCCTTACCAGAGAGTAAATCCACAGAAGACAGTGATCTCATCTACGGTCGTCATCCGGTATTAAGCGCATTAGAAAATCAACGCAATCTCAACCGGATTTGGATTACTGCTCGTCTGCGTTATGATCCACGATTTCATAATTTAATTCTCCAAGCTAAGGATAATGGTACAGTAATTGATGAAGTTGAACCTAAGCGTTTAGACCAAATCACTCACGGAGCTAATCACCAAGGTATAGCAGCCCAAATTGCGCCTTATGCCTACATGGAATTAGATGATCTGATTACTCAAGCAAAATCAGTCACCGATCCAGTGATTGTTGTTGCTGATGGTATCACTGATCCTCACAATTTGGGGGCAATTATTCGCACAGCAGAAGCCATTGGCGCTCAAGGTTTAGTAATTCCTCAAAGAAGGGCTTCGGGAATCACCTCAACTGTGGTTAAGGTGTCCGCAGGTGCTTTAGAAAACTTTTCTGTCGCCAGAGTCATTAACCTCAGCCGCGCTTTGGAACAACTTAAAGAAGCTGGTTTTTGGATTTACGGAACAGCAGCCTCTGGTAGCGAAGCTGTACATACAGTAAAATTCAGTGGACCTATCGTTTTAGTAATTGGTGCTGAAGGTGAAGGTCTGAGTATGTTGACACAACGATCTTGTGATGTTTTAGTCTCAATTCCCTTACAGGGTAAGACTCCTAGCCTAAATGCCTCAGTGGCAGCAGGGATGGCGCTTTATGAAATTTATCGCCAACGGTCGTTAAATACCCACTATCTTGATAAATTACATACATTTTCTTTGAAAAAATAAACCTAAAAGAGTATAAAGAAATGTAAAACTGAATCTATCTAACATATTCTTTAATACCCAGTATCACGTTTATAAATTGGTGAAAACCATGAAAACTATTTGGCATAACCTTAAGGAAGGGCTGATTAGCTTATCTAACGGTCTAGGCTTGGCTTGGTGGGTTGAAATTGTCACCCAGAATCCACGTTGCACCTACTACTTTGGTCCATTTTTAAGCTCGGTGGAAGCGACATCTGCCAGTAAGGGCTATCTAGAAGATTTAGAAAACGAAGGAGCGCAAGGAATTATAGTCAATGTCAAGCGTTGTAAACCTTATGTTTTAACCATTGCTGAAGACCTGGGGGAAAGGATTGACCGTAAAGTAAAGCCTGCCTTTAGCGGTCAAGTGTAATACAAATCTATAGGCTGTCATCGTTCCTGAGTTAATTTTGAGTTAATTCTGGGAACGATGGGCAACAATAGGTGACTGGTGACTGGTGACTGGGGAAGAAAATTTTAGATTTTAGATTTTAGATTTTAGATTGGAATTGACAAAAACAATCCAAAATCCAAAATCCAAAATCCAAAATTGAATTACCAATTACCAATCACCAATTACCAATTATCAATTACCTGTGGATGTGCTTCTAACCAAGTATCAACATCCCATAGCAATTGTTGGGGAATTTCCCAGGGGAAAAGGTGGGCGGTATTGGGGTAACATTGCCAATGAGAGTTTTTAAGGTGTGTTGCTGTTTCTAAACTAGAATCAGCGGTAATGTGTCGGTCTTCAGAGCCAGCGAGTACCAAACTCGAACATTGTATTTTTTCCAAGTCTGGAAGTCGATTATATCCAGCTTTAATGGCGCTATAGAGAGCGCGAGTAGCATAACTAGAGGTTTTTAAATAAGCTTGTACAGCTTCCTTGGCAATGTAACCGTAAGCGGTGGGTGTATGCTGTTGGATTAAATAGCGAAAGAGCGATCGCTTGCCAAAAGTTTCAATATTCCAAGACCAACCAGGTTTAATATAGTTTAATATTCCCGCTACACCAGTATAAAGATTATCCTCCCAAGAAATAGGCGGATGATTGCCCCAAGGTCTAGCTGAGGTGGCGATTAAAATCAGTCCTGTGACTCGCTGTGGTAAACGCAATGCTAATTCCATAGCTAAAATACCACCCAGTGACCATCCCAATACCAGGCATTTTTCTATCTGAAAACGGTCTAGGAGAGCTTCTAAATCGTCCAAATGGTCTTTCATGGCAAAATTGCTATTGCAGCGGCTTTTACCGTAACCGCGCAAATCTGGGGCAATGGTTTGAAAACGTTTTGATAAATGATGAGTAAAAACAGAAAGACTACGGCCAGAACCAGGATGACCGTGTAAAGCGAGTATGGGAAATCCCTGGCCTTGGATGTAAACGTTAAGAGGTAATTTATAATTCATAATTGATAATTGATAATTGGTAATTGGTAATTCAATTTTGGATTTTGGATTTTGGATTTTGGATTGTTTTTGTCAATTCCAATCTAAAATCTAAAATCTAAAATTTTCTTCCCCAGTCACCAGTCCCCAGTCCCCAGTTACTAGTCTCCTCTCTCCAAAATACTTTCAATTTCTGACAACTGCACTGGACCAGAAAGATTCTGGCTATTAATAATAAAAGAAGGTGTACCAGAAAGACCCAATTTATAAGCCATTTGTAGGTCTTGTTGAATTGCTTTATCTGCTAAATTGCGATCGCGTTTAAATTTTGCTAAATCTAAATTGAGATTTTTCGCAATATCTAAATATAAACTTTCTCCCAGTTGTTTTTGATTTGTAAACAAAGCATCATGATATTGCCAAAATTTACCTTGTTGATATGCTGCCCAAGCTGCTTTTGCTGCTGGTAATGCTTGGTCATGAATTTGCACCAAAGGGAAATGTTTATAAACTAAGGTGAATTTTTCAGGATACTTTGCTAATAAATCTTTAAGAGTTTTATTTGCTTCGGCACAATAGGGACATTCAAAATCAGAAAATTCAATTAACACCGTTTTTAATTGAGTCGAACCTGTGGTGGGAGAATCGCCTATGATAGCTTTAGTATTTGTTCTTAAATCTTGTAAAAATCCCTGTCTTGCTTGTTGAACTTTTTGTTGCTGTTCTTCCTGATATGCTTGCACACTTTCGATAATTGCTTTGGGATTTCGACGGATAATTTCTAATACTTGCTGTTCTAGTTTGGGGTCAATTTTCGTGTCAGCTTGGGCTGGAAGTGACCAGCTAATAGTCAAAAATAATAAGCTGGTAATTGCCAAAATGCGGAGTTTGTGAAAAATTTTAATCATGGTAAGATTTTATGCAGATAGATAAACACTTTCTTAGATTACTAGATATTGGCGACAATGATAGCATGACACAAAAAAATTATTTTTGGTAATTTCGATGGTTATTTTTCACGGTAGAATATAGTAAAGTTTTATCATCAGCAATGCACACAGATACAATATTTTACCAAATCTTTCTCACTTTTCATACTCTTTTATTTGAACTGCTGGGAGAACCACCCGAAAATGCTGAAGGTTACAAATTCACATCTGTAGAAGTGAAGGAAAAAGCCTTTAGATTTGATGGTATATTTATGCCAGATAGTGGAGAAAAACCGATTTACTTTGTGGAGGTGCAATTTCAACCAAAACCAGAATTTTACTGGGAATTTATTACAGAAATCAACATTTACATCAATCAATATAAACCTCAGCAAGATTGGCAAGCGGTAGCTTTGTTTGCTAAACGTAGTTTAGATGTGGAATTATTAACTAATTATCAGCAGGAATTAGTAAATAGTGGTCGCATCAAACGGATTTATTTGGATGAAATACCATCAGGTTCAATTGGGATGGGGTTAATTGAATTAATTGTCAGTAAAGAAAACCAAGCTCCAGAATTAGTTAAGAATTTGATGCAAAGAACGAAAACCGAAATTACCAACAACTCAGAAAGAGAAGGTATTATAGAGTTATTGGAAACTGTGTTGTTGTCGAAGTTTTCGCAATTAACCCGTCAGGAGATAGAAGCGATGTTTTTAGTCAATGATATCAAACAAACAAGGGTATATCAAGAAGCAAAGCAGGAAGGTAGAGAAGTGGAAGCAACAAACTTACTGCTGCGTCAGTTATCTAAGAGGTTTGGAAAATTGACAGATAGTTATATCCAGAAAATCAGTAACCTGAAAATAGCACAATTAGAAGATTTGGGAGAAGCGTTATTAGATTTTCGGGATATCCATGATTTAGATGAATGGTTCAAATCTTATACATAATTATCAGCAATGCACACAGATACAATATTTTACCAAATCTTTCTCACTTTTCATACTCTTTTATTTGAACTACTGGGAGAACCACCCGAAAATGCTGAAGGTTACAAATTCACATCTGTAGAAGTGAAGGAAAAAGCCTTTAGATTTGATGGTATATTTATGCCAGATAGTGGAGAAAAACCGATTTACTTTGTGGAGGTGCAATTTCAACCAAAACCAGAATTTTACTGGGAATTTATTACAGAAATCAACATTTACATCAATCAATATAAACCTCAGCAAGATTGGCAAGCGGTAGCTTTGTTTGCTAAACGTAGTTTAGATGTGGAATTATTAACTAATTATCAGCAGGAATTAGTAAATAGTGGTCGCATCAAACGGATTTATTTGGATGAAATACCATCAGGTTCAATTGGGATGGGGTTAATTGAATTAATTGTCAGTAAAGAAAACCAAGCTCCAGAATTAGTTAAGAATTTGATGCAAAGAACGAAAACCGAAATTAGCAACGACTCAGAAAGAGAAGGTATTATAGAGTTATTGGAAACTGTGTTGTTGTCGAAGTTTTCGCAATTAACCCGTCAGGAGATAGAAGCGATGTTTTTAGTCAATGATATCAAACAAACAAGGGTATATCAAGAAGCAAAGCAGGAAGAAGCAACAAACTTACTGCTGCGTCAGTTATCTAAGAGGTTTGGAAAATTGACAGATAGTTATATCCAGAAAATCAGTAACCTGAAAATAGCACAATTAGAAGATTTGGGAGAAGCGTTATTAGATTTTCGGGATATCCATGATTTAGATGAATGGTTCAAATCTTATACATAATTATCAGCAATGCACACAGATACAATATTTTACCAAATCTTTCTCACTTTTCATACTCTTTTATTTGAACTACTGGGAGAACCACCCGAAAATGCTGAAGGTTACAAATTCACATCTGTAGAAGTGAAGGAAAAAGCCTTTAGATTTGATGGTATATTTATGCCAGATAGTGGAGAAAAACCGATTTATTTTGTGGAGGTACAATTTCAACCAAAACCAGAATTTTACTGGGAATTTATTACAGAAATCAACATTTACCTCAATCAATATAAACCTCAGCAAGATTGGCAAGCGGTGGCTTTGTTTGCTAAACGTAGTTTAGATGTGGAAGTATTAACTAATTATCAGCAGGAATTAGTAAATAGTGGTCGTATCAAACGGATTTATTTGGATGAAATACCATCAGGTTCGATTGGGATGGGGTTAATTGAATTAATTGTCAGTAAAGAAAACCAAGCTCCAGAATTAGTTAAGAATTTGATGCAAAGAACGAAAACCGAAATTAGCAACGACTCAGAAAGAGAAGGTATTATAGAGTTATTGGAAACTGTGTTGTTGTCGAAGTTTTCGCAATTAACCCGTCAGGAGATAGAAGCGATGTTTTTAGTCAATGATATCAAACAAACAAGGGTATATCAAGAAGCAAAGCAGGAAGGTAGAGAAGAAGGTAGAGAAGTGGAAGCAACAAACTTACTACTGCGTCTGTTATCTAAGAGGTTTGGAAAATTGACAGATAGTTATATCCAGAAAATTAGTACCCTGAAAATAGCACAATTAGAAGATTTGGGAGAAGCATTATTAGATTTTCGGGATATCAACGATTTAGATGAATGGTTGAAATCCCAAACCTAAATTTAAGCTGGTAAATTTGGGACTTTTAACAAATCTAAACCCTTTTCAAATATCTCATCAATGGGCAACATTTCCCCAGTAGTAGTCATAAATTTATGGTCTTTTGTTGCCCTAATTACTGAACCATCATCTAAACAATATTCATATAATTCTTGTACTCCTCTGTTATGCCATTGGGCAATAGGTTGAGTGTAAACGTTACCATTGTTATCAACACTAAATACACTACACTCAATCTGTTTTTCGACTATTTCCCCAATAGGTAAAAAGCCATATTCCACAGTTAAAACTTCTGTTTCATAACTCAAACAATATTCAGCAAACTTCAACATATCCGCAAATAGTTTTTCAGCAACTTGGGGTTTTACACCGTTTTTTGCTGAACCATCTATGAAATTTTGCTTTTGTTTTTCCATCTCCGCTACTTTCTTTTTACCCATAGCGCGACGCAGTAAGTCAGCTTGTCCTAAAGAATAACCTGCCATATCTTGAGCAATTTTCATGATTTGCTCTTGATAAACCATAATTCCATAGGTTTCATTTAAGATAGGTTGTAAAAGTTGCGATTCATAATCAATTGCTTCTCGTCCATGTTTACGGTTGATAAACTTAGGAATTAATCCCGCATCTAATGGACCAGGTCTATATAATGCCAAAATAGAAGAAATATCTTCAATATTGGAAGGTTTCAAATCTCTTACTATTTGTTTCATTCCTGAAGATTCTAATTGGAAAATACCTTCTAAATCTCCAGATTCTAATAATGAATATGCTTGAGATACATCTTTAGGTAAAGTGCTATGTTCACCTTTAGCTAATATTTTCTGGGCTTTCCTTTCATCACGGGTAATGTCATCAGGATCAATACGATATCCTTTACTGTGTTCAATTAAATCAATAGTTTTTTGAATCAAAGTCAGGTTTCTTAAACCCAAAAAGTCCATTTTTAACAACCCCAGTGATTCTAAATCTTCCATAAAATACTGGGTAATTACTGAGCCGTCGTTATTACGTTGTAAAGGGACAATTTCATCTAAAGGTTCAGCAGAAATAACTACACCGGCTGCATGAACACCAAAGGTTTTGTTAGTTCCTTCAATTCGCATGGCCATATCTATCCAGCGGCGAACATTGGGATCATTATCATATTTAGCTTTAAATTCTGGTTCTGGGGTTTCATCAGAAATCATCACTTTGAGTTTTGTTGGTTTACCCCGTACCACTGGGATCATTTTCGCCATTTTGTCAGCGTCCCCATAGGGAATATCTAACACTCTGGCGACATCTTTTAATACTGCTTTGGATGTTAAACGGTTAAAAGTGATAATTTGGGCAACTCTATCAGCACCATATTTTCTAGTCACATAATCAATTACTTCATCCCGTTTTTCAATACAGAAATCTGTATCAATATCAGGCATTGATTTCCGTTCTGGGTTCAAAAATCGCTCAAATAGTAGGCCATGATGCACGGGATCTATATTAGTAATTCGCATGGCGTAAGCAACTAAAGAACCCGCAGCCGAACCCCGACCTAGACCAACGGGAATATTATTATCTCTAGCAAATTTGATGTAGTCCCACACTACTAAAAAGTAACTAGAAAAACCCATTTGCTGAATCATTTTTAGTTCATATTCTAATCTTTCTTTGTAGACTGGATCGACTTCGTTACGAGATTTACGATTTAATCTTTCTAGTAGTCCTTGCCAAGCTACTTCTTCAGCGTAAGTATCAGGAGTATGACCAGAAGGAATGGGAGGAGTGGGGATTTTTGGCTCATCCATGATATGGTAAGGCTCAACTTTATCCGCTACTTCTACTGTTGTCGCTATGGCTTCTTCTATAACATCATCGGGTAAATGATCACGAAATAATAATTTCATTTCTGCGGCAGATTTGAGATATTCTGTGCCGCTATATCGCATCCGGTTATCATCAACAATTAGTTTACCGGTTTGAATACAAAGTAAAGCATCGTGTGCTTCTACGTCAAAGCAAGAAATGTAATGAGAATCGTTAGTAGCGACAAATTTAATGCCTAATTCACGGGCAATTTTCACAATTTCGACATTAACGATTCTGTCTTCTTGTGAACCATGATCTTGAATTTCTAAATAAAAATCTCCACCAAATTCTTCTTTATACCATTTGGCAACTTTTCGGGCTGCATCTGGTCTACCACTAAGAATTGCTTGGGGAATTTCTCCCCCTAAACAAGCACTGGTGATAATTAAACCTTCTTTATATTGTTTGAGTAAATCTTTATTAATACAAGGACGGGAAAAAATACCTTTACCTTGTACACCTTTCAGATTAGAAATTGTGGTGAGTTTAACTAGGTTTTTATAACCTTTGGTATTTTTTGCTAAAACAACTTGATGATATTTGGGACGACGTTCTTGTTTTTCAATATCACCATTAATGATATACATTTCGTTGCCAATAATTGGCTTAAAACCAGGTTTATTGCGGCAGATTTTTATTAGTTCAACTGCTCCATACATGACACCATGATCTGTGAGGGCGATCGCTTTCATTCCTAGTGCGATCGCTTGATCTACTAACTCTAGTAGTTGACTAGCACCATCTAGCAAACTGTAGTCACTGTGAATATGTAAAGGTACAAAAGACATAAGCAATTAATCATTAATAATTAAGAATTTACAATGCAGCTATTTATAGCAGAATTTAGGAGTCGTAGGGGCGAAGCATTCAGAAAATAGTCTGTTCATAAAATTGATAATTGGTCGCCCGAATGCTTCCCCCGTACAGGAGTCAGGAGTCAGGAGTAAAACAGGCTTTGTGTCTAGGGTTCAATTTTGATTCTGTACCTCATTGATCTGCAATCTGCTGTAATAGCAATTTAGCTTGATGTTAAAATCAAATACAGCAGCTTTCAGCTTTCAGCTTTCAGCAGTAAAACCCTTTTGGTGCAAGGCTTTTTGGTCAAAATTTGTACCTGAATAACAGCAAAAAAGCGACATCTGAGTAATATCTGAGTTTAGCACAGGAATCCGGTTCTCAATCCTTGGCGGATAAATGGAAAAGCCTCGTTAGAAAACGAGGCACAAACAGTTATCAGTTATCGCTTTCAGTGTAACCTGTCATCTGTCACCTGTCCACTAAGACTGTTGAGGTCCTTTAGCATCGGAATGTTTAGACCAACACCGTTCTAAAAGTTGAATTCGCCATATTAGTGCAAACTGACGAGGATTCCAGATAAATTTAGTATCACGACTAAATAAGGGCTGGTTCAAATAATCCCAAAGAGGAAATTTAATTTTTGTGTGTTCGGGAGCCATAGGTGGAACAAAATATTATAAAATTGCTTCAGGAGTAGTTGGCATTTTATTTAAAAAAATTATTGGATCAATTTGATAAATAAATTTCCACTACTAATACCTTTATTATTCAAGAATAAACCAGTATTTTCCGAATGTCTTTGTGGCAATTGCGGAATTTAGGAAAATTTTATTTTTGCTACTTTTAAAAAACTGTTAGTAAATCCTGACTTTGTTGTTGACAATAATTCTGGTAGGGTGGAAGACTGAAAAGAAAATTTTGATATGCCATAGACATTTGTCTAGCTACTTCATCAATAAGAACACAACCAGGACTTGTCCCCAAACCAGGAACAGCAACTATATTAATTTGCTTATGTAAACAATTGCCGTATAATTTATTATGTTGGCGGATGGCTAACAAAGTTGACCACAAACCTTGATAAATATGATATTTACCAGCCACAGATATCTGCATTCTCAAAGTAGGACTATGAACAATAAACGGATGTAAAGGATGATTTGTTTCCACGATTAAAGATGTACCAATAGGTTGATCTCCTATCTCCTAAATATTCTTCTTGAATACGTTTTTGTAAAAGTTTCTCGACATTTTCGCCAAAGAATTTGAGACTCGCCCCATCAATAGTTCAATTATCAATTATCAATTATCAATTATCAATTATCAATTGTCAATTATAAAATCCTGGATATCCTGATTCTAACAAATTAACATCTCTTCAACTGCGTTAATAACACAACAATTTCATCCATTGCTTTCCTCACCACACTTGCAGGTTGTTCAGACTGATTTACCATAATACTAAAAACTAAAGTTTCATAATTAGGAACATTAACATATCCAGATAAAGAAACCACACCCATCATAGTACCTGTTTTTGCTTGGACAAGTCCCTGAGCAGATGTATTAAGAAAACGATTTTTTAAAGTACCACTAATACCAGCAACAGGTAAAGAAGCACGAAAAACTTCTGCTTGGGAAGATTTGGCCATCACTTGCAAAAGTTGTACCAAAGCTTCTGGACTAATTATATTTTTGCGAGATAACCCAGAACCATCTACAATCATATAGCTATTCGGTTCAATTCCTAATTCAGTTAAGGTATTTTTTAAAGCTTCCAATCCTAAATCAGCAGTAGTTTTATTTCTGGCTAATTGCTGTTGATCAGCTAAACTTCTGAGTAAGACTTCAGTATACAAATTATTACTATTGACATTTGTTTCTACTAATAATTCAGATAAAGGCGGAGATTCAATAGCGGCTATTTCTTGTTCATTCTTACCACCATTATTAACGGATGTCCGTTTAACTTTTATTCCTGCTTTTGTTAAAATTAAACGGAAATTTTGCAAGAAATTTTGAGCAGGATCAAATACAGCTATAGCTGTAATATTGGGTTGTGAGTTTACAGGTAATTGTCCTTTGATTCTTAAAATCTGACCTTTTAAATCTCGGTAAACTTCCACAAAACCCGGTTGATTTTCTGGGGTTGTTATGGAATCATTTTCAATCTGCCAATTATAAGCATCCAGAGGATTGGACCATTGAATTTTTAAAGGTTCTCCGATTTTTTGAGGCAAAAAATTTATAACAGAAGCATTTTCATTGACAATTAAACTATTGACAGGTGCGCCATAATAAAATTGTACATCTTCCCATTGCCAACTAGGATGAACAACCTCACCTTGAAAATAACTATCATCAGCAATTAATTGATTAATTTCCCGAATACCTTTTTGATATAACTGTTTGGCTAATATTGTTAATTGCTCATTTTTTAAACTTGGATCTCCTCTACCAACAACACGCAAAATACCTTCTCCGTCTTGATAAACAGAAGTACGAATGCGAAAATTTGCCCCTAGTTTCTGCAATGCGGCTGCTGTTGTGAACAGTTTAGTATTAGAAGCAGGAATAAAATATTTTTCTGCATCTCGACTGTAAAGAGTTTGTGGAGATGATAGGGGTTTGATTAAAATTCCCCAACGCATTCTCTTAAATATAGGACGATTGATTACAGCATCTATAGATGATTCTATTTGAGCAGAACAAGTATATTTGGTGGTAGTTTCTGGTGGGTTTGGTGTTTGTGCTTGGGCTATTTGTTGGTTAACATTAATTTGAACACTGATAAATAGCAACATTAAGCTAATAGATATTTTTTGGTGAATCATTTGATTTTGACTAAATGTAATCCTAATGTTGTAACCTACAGTAGATTGCAGATCAATGAGGCACAGAATCTAAATTGAACCCTATACACAAAGCCTGTTTTACTCCTGACTCCTGAATTATGCTGTACTTTGCGTAGCTGAATTACTACTTAAAAAGCCCATGATCGCCTAAAATTTGCTACTCATGAGCTAAATTAACTTATTTATGTGAAAACTGCAAACTAAAGAGCTAAATGCCCTAATTCTTGGAAAAGTGGGGAATATTCAAAAAACAAACCAATAATTATTCTTCTTCCTCCTCTTCTTCTTCATATTCTTCAAAAATTTCGTCTATCAATTCTTCTGCTCGCTCATCGGAAATTTTTAATGCTTCCTGAAGTTCAAAGAGATAATCTTCTTCTGATTCGGGTATGTCTTCTTCCATTCCCAGGATCAAAATAGCTGTGATATAGGCAGTTTCACGATAACTCTTTTTTGTTAAGGATGCGATCGCACTAGGAATTAAATTCTCTACTTTTTCTTCCTCTATCAAGGTGTTGACTTTTGCTGTTAACTTATCAAAGTCTTCCTCAGAGTAACTTGCAAACAGTTCAATACCTTCTAACATTTCTGGTAAGGGGTATTCTTCGGGGGTAATAATACCTTCATCCTCACCAGAAGCGGAAAAAAGTCCGATAATGGCGATCGCCACTTCTGGTTCTAGTTTAACTGGAGTTTTGATTTTGCTTTTAACCAACTCACTTTTAGACATGATGATCCTTTTGACAGACTATTATTTAGATTCCCAAATCATTGCATAAAATCACAGAGACTTTTACTTTTTTCATACATTTTGCACACAGAAGTTATGTTTTTAACATAAAAAAGATTTTAGCTAAACTCAAAAGCTCAATACCCAATCTAGAAGGAGATTTTCACACAATATCCCCGACTTCTTACAGAAATCAGGGATCTGATTCTGGTGTTTTTACTTACAACTTATTCCCGCACTCAGCACAGAAATTATGACTGGGTGGGTTTTTCGTTCCACAATGGTTGCAGTAAACTGGCTCAACTGCTGCTGTAGGTGCTGGTTTGGGTAAACCAAACATCTGGGCGTTACTCTTACCAGGCGCTACCATTGGATAGCAGTTTTCATCCTTAGTAACACGGACATCTACAATTACTGGTCCATTGTGTGCCAGCATTTCGGCGATTTTATCCGCTAACTCTTCTCTGGTATTAATCACCATGCCTTTAATACCATAAGCCTGTGCCAAAAGTTCAATATCCGGCATCCCTACTTCCATGTTGGAGCAGGAATAACGCTCACCGTAAAAGGCTTGTTGCCACTGGCGCACCATTCCCTGCCAACCGTTATTTAAAATAACAGTCTTGACATTTATACCATATTGTGCTAATGTTCCCAATTCCTGTAAACACATTTGGAAACTGGCATCACCGCTAATACAAATTACCTCTTCATCTGGGAAAGCTACCTTTGCACCCATCGCCGCAGGTACACCAAAACCCATTGTTCCTAAACCTGCGCTAGAGATCCAGCGTCTTGGTCCATTCTTCAAAAATTGGGCAGCCCACATTTGATGCTGTCCCACATCAGTTGTATAAAATGCGTTGGGTGCTTGGCGACCAACTTCCACAATTACCTCTTGGGGAGAAATGCTATCAGCATGATGAGGCACAACCAAAGGATAATCTTGTTTCCAACGGTTAATTAAATTCAACCATTCTTGATTTTGGTTAGGTGTTGCTTTGCCATTTGTGTTTTGACATCGCCGCAATAAATCTTGCAAAACGGTTTTGACATCGCCAACAATAGGCACATCAGGAACACGGTTTTTACCTACTTCTGCTGGGTCAATATCAATGTGAATAACTTTAGCATGGGAGGCAAATTCATCTAATTTACCTGTTACCCGGTCATCAAATCTTGCACCAACACAAATCAGTAAATCACAATCTGTCACCGCAAAATTAGCGTACGCAGTTCCGTGCATTCCCAACATTCCCACAGATAGGGGATGATGTTCATCAAATGCACCGATACCCATTAAAGTTGTGGTGACAGGGATATTAAATAATTCTGCTAATTGTTGAACTTCTTCGTGAGCATTAGCCGCGATCGCACCTCCACCCACATACAATAAAGGACGACGACTTTCACGAATTAACTGGATAGCTGCGTTAATTTGTCTAGGGTTGCCTTTAACAGTGGGACGATATCCTGGTAACTTAACTGAACCTGGTTCTACAGGTACATAATCAAATACTTCTAAAGCCACATCTTTAGGAACATCTATCAACACAGGTCCAGGTCTACCCGTACTGGCAATGTGGAACGCTTCCGCTACAATTCGCGCCATGTCTTTGGGATCACGCACTACATAAGAATGCTTAACAATGGGTAGAGTAATACCGTAAATATCTGTCTCTTGGAAAGCATCAGTACCAATTGCAGCCCGTGGTACTTGTCCAGTAACAATGATCATGGGAATAGAATCCATGTAAGCGGTTGCAATACCTGTTACCAGGTTAGTTGCTCCGGGACCAGAAGTACCAAAACATACTCCTACCTTGCCAGTTGCACGGGCATAACCATCCGCAGCATGGGACGCGCCTTGTTCATGTCTGACAAGAATGTGTTTAATTGTACCAGTTTCCTCTACTTTGTAAAGGTCATCATAAATCGGTAGAATTGCCCCACCAGGATAACCAAAGATATACTCAACACCATGACGCAGCAGACTATCTAACAGAGCGAAACCGCCTGTTTCCCGTTTTGGAGTTACAGGGGTAGATTTAGAAATAGCGGACTGCTTCTGATTTTCTGATTGTGGGAGACTGATTTGAGAAGGCGATGGCACGGTTAACCTCAAAATATAACTAAAAGTTAAGCCTTAGATTTTGTATTTAGAATTTCAGGGTAATCCAATTCTACACCCAAAATAAAAACCACTTTTAATTGAGTGGCTTTTTTAAATTATCAATACATTATTACTAATTTATCAAACACCTAATTTGGATTTGCTTTAGAAAAGCGGGGAAGTCAGAGTATCTGGTTATTGGTATTTGTGATGCCAGATTACTTTACAATTTGTAAACATCTGAAAATCTGCATCACTACTATGGTACAGTCCACCTAGCGGTTCTGGTGGGAAACAGCCATCAGAGGTAACGGGGAAAGCCTGGTGTGAATCCAGCACTGTCCCGCAGCTGTAATGAAGTTAACACTTCAAAGTCAGAATGCCCGCCGCAATGACAACATACTCCCATCTGCGAGGTACAGATGAATAACACAATTAACACTTTCTTCATCAAACAGTATCACTGTCTCATAGACTCATATATAGGCGATACCATAGAAATTTCTATGAGATTGTAGAATTTTCCCTACACATATCAATAGCTACTGAGAAGGTTATAGATACAAACCTTCACTTTGCATATTTACATGATTTCCTGTCCTAGATGGACGCGAGGCTAATTCGTCATTTCAATCTGCAACAACTGAAAATTAATGCAAAAACAACAACATACTTTATTTGTCTGTACAACCTGCGCCAGTGTGTGGAAAGAAGGTAAAAAGATAGGTGAAAGTGGCGGACAGCAGCTATTACACAAACTTCAACAACTTGCACAAACTTGGGAACTGCACTCTAAATTCTCCATTCAAGGAGTCCAATGTATGAGTGCTTGCAACCATGCTTGCGTTATCGCTTTCCAAGGAGAAGAGAAATTTACCTATCTTTTCGGTAACTTAGCAGTTGATGATAGTGCATCTGCCATCCTGCAATGTGCCACCCAATACTACACTAACCCCACGGGTTTACTACCTTGGTCAGAACGCCCAGAACCCTTAAAAACAGGCATCTTAGCCAAAATACCACCCCTCAGTAAATGGGCAAAACTCACCAAAAATTGCTGTTAATTAAAGTTCGTAGTTAGGACTTTAGTCCTCAAGTTGAGGCGGCGAACGGCCGCCCCTCCTGACTAAAAACCCAGAAACTAGCTGGAAACTAGCTTGTAAAATGCGCCCAAAGAATGATAATAATAATCATTATTATCTTTCTGCTGGCTGAAAAATTTTCTTTGTTGACCAATAGTGTTTACTTATAGAGGGACTTAACTACCAATGCGTACTCAGCTTATTACCAGATGGGAAACTCAAATACTGATTTTCAGTTTGACCATTACATCCGGGATATTAGGGAAAAATCACCCCACCATAGCCACAGAAGTTACACCAAAATCTGAAAATTCCGCCCAAGACTTACAACCAATTGCACAAACAGAAGAAAAAGAACCGGATATAGAAATCACAGTGATTGATAGTATTCTCAACGAACCCGTATTTTCACCCTTTCGTCGAGAAGGAACAGTCAAAGATTCTACCCGTCCGGTTTACGTCATCACTGGGGAAGAAATGGAAGCGCAAGGTGCAAGAACAGTCAAAGAAGCACTGCGATTTTTACCAGGTATTTTGGGTGATGGTACTGTAGGAACAGAAGTCAACGCTTTAAGTGGTCAATTTATTCGCGGTTCTAACACCGGACAAGTTTTAATATTATTGGATGGAAGACCAATTAATAATTTAGGTGGTGGAGGTTTCGACCTTTCAGAATTTACCAGTAATAATATTGAAAGAGTTGAAGTCTTACCTGGAGGTGGTTCAACCCTCTATGGTTCAGATGCAATAGGTGGAGTAATTAATATTGTTACTCGTCGTCCTACAGAGCAGATTACCACAGAAACCAAAGTTAATTTTGGGTCCTATGGACTCAACCAACAAAGCATTCAAAATAGTGGCAAATCTGGTGATATTTCTTGGGTAGTTGGTTACAACCGTACCCAAGCACAAAATAATTATCCCTTTAGCATTCCTGAAGCTAACTTTGAAGGAACAAGAGAAAATAATGATGCACTGTTCAACAACTTTAATCTCAAATTAGAAGCTAATTTAGACAAACGTAATACCTTAGCTTTATCAACTTTATATTTAGGAAAAGAACAGGGAACACCCGGAGGTGTACCCATTCCCACACCTCAATTTGGACAGGGATTTTTTAACTCTCTCACCGAGAATAACCGAAAATACACCGACCAAGTTCTCACCGATTTAACCTGGAACTCTAAATTAGGAAAGGGAGATGATTCACTGCTAACCGCGAGAGTTTACGCCGACTTTCTTAACACTCGCTTTGATAATCGTACTGGTGCAATTACATCTCAAAATCGCTTTGATACCAAACAAGATTCCTATGGTATTCAAGTTACCCATAATTGGAATCTGTCTCAAAATCAAACCTTAGTCTATGGCTTTGATTACCGTAACACTAATGTACACAACACTTCCTTTAATTACGGTACAAATATTTTACGATTAAACTATGATGACGGTATCAGTCAAGGGGCAATTTTTAGTAGATATGATATTCAGTTTTCTCCTAATTTGAATGTCAATTTAGGAGTGCGTCAAGATTTTAGTAGTTTAGTTAATGGTTCATTTACATCTCCATCTGTAGGTGCAAAATTCGCAGTTTCTGATTCCACTACCCTGAGAGCTAACTATATCAGAAACTTCCGCGCCCCCACCATTGCTAATTTATTTAATAATAATCCTACTAATATTGGTAATCCTGATTTAAAACCAGAAAAAAGCGATAGTTTTGATGTGGGAATTGATCAGAAAATCAGCAATATTGGCTTATTGCGGTTGACGTTTTTTAGTAATCGTGTTTCTGACACCCTTGCTTTTAAAAGACTCACTCCACCCGTAAATGGGAATACAGGAACTTGGGAAAATATTGGTTTAGTTCAAACTCAAGGAATTGAAGCATCTCTGAATTTACAACTAGCAAAAAATATCTATGCTTTTGTGAATTATACAGCCAATGATCCGCGAATTTTAAAAAGTAGTAATTCCGCAGAAGTTGACAAAGAATTACGTTTTGCAGGTGCGGATAAGTTAAATTTTGGTGTGTCTTATGAAAATCCCCAAGGTTGGTATTTGGGGTTATTGATGAATTCTTTAAACGGATATCCAACCAATAATACAAATACAGAATTTTTGCCAGGTTACACCACTTTGGATGTTAAAATGCGTGTACCAATTAATGATAAGCTAGTATTGACTGGTAGCTTGGATAATTTGTTTAATCATCGTTATCAGTTGTTCCCTGGTTTTCCTGATGGGGGTAGGGTTTTTCAATTGGGGTTGAGTTCTAGTTTTTAATAATTATCTCACGCAAAGGCGCAAAGGAGAAGTAAGAATGAATGAGTTTAATTGTTGGGTACAACCAATGAATAAAATAGAAACAGAAAATCTATCTACAGGTGGATACATTGAGTATGAATATTTTGATTGTGGGAGTGATGTTTTAGCATCGTTAATGTATACTTTATTTGAGCAAAATTGGCAGCAGGTGGGGATTGCTCATATTGTTCAAGGTAGTGTTTTAGAGTTGGAATTTAATGCACCACCAAAACTATGTATTCTCTATGATGGATATTTGACGGTGGCGGCTGAAGGGTGGCATTTACATTTGTGTATTGATACTAATTTCGGTGGACCTTTATGTAAAACTCCTGTGGAAGTGAGGAAGCAGCGTTTAGTTTCTCGTGCAGCTTTTTATCGGCGGTTTAATCCAGAAGGAAATCCTAGAAGTTGGGGGATTCAATTTTGGAATGGTGCTAATGAACAATTGATGACGATTTTATTACCTAATCCTTTGGTAGATGGAGAAAATTTATTACCAGAAGGAAAACCAAATTTAGAAAAGTTAGCTTTGTATCAAGATTTGAGAGATATTTATGTGTTAGGAATTAAACCAATTCCCTTTAATAAAAATCCTCTCAAACATTCCTATATTTCAGTTTGTACTTCTACTCGCTGTCTTCCTTCTCGCAAATGGCAACCTACATTTGAGGCGTTAAAATCAGCAGTGGAAAATGCAGGTTTAGATATAGAAGTAAGAACATCTGGTTGTTTAGAAGTTTGTCAATTAGGACCTGTGGTTTTCTATTCTAATGATAGAACTTGGTACACTCGCGTTAATCCTAATGTGGCAGAAAATATTGTCAATGAACATTTAGTTAAGGGTAATAAGGTGGCTGAAAACTTATATCCACCGGAAAAAGTATAAGCTACTCCCCATTACTTTTTCTGTAAAAATATGCTCGTAGTAAGGTCTTTAGCCCTGCTTCAGTGAAACCCAACATTAGCAAAAAATACTAAAGATTCGCGTTGGGTTTCGTTCCATTGCTTCGCAACGCGAACAACCCAACCTACAAAATCTCACTATTGAAAAAATATTTAGCAAGAATGAAATTTTCACAACTTCCTTACTCAAAACTAATCATTTTTTTATGTCAATTTTGCCTTATAGCCACGTTTATTATTGCCTGTCATAGTACAAAAAATCCTATAACTAAAAAACCTATAACTAACAACACAACCAATAACACCTGTATTCAAAACTATAACCCTAATCAAGATTATTTCCCCAACAAAGCTAAAATTAACTATGCTACAGGCTTCGCAGTTGAATATCATAATCATTACAAAGTTGTGACGATTAAAAATCCCTGGCAAAATGCGAAAACGCAGTTTCAATATGTTTTGGTTCAGTGTGGAACTCCCACACCTTCAGGATTTAACCAAGCACAAATTATTACAGTTCCTGTTAATTCTGTCGTAGCTTTATCTACAACTCATTTACCCCACTTAGCAAAATTAGGATTGGTGGATAAGTTAATAGGAATTAGTAATACTCAACAAGTTAATACTCCGGCTGTAATTGAGAGAATTAAAGAGGGAAAAAGTACCCAAGTAGGTAATAATTCCAATGTGGATATAGAAAAGTTATTAGCATTAAATCCTGATTTAGTCACAACTTTTGGTACAGGAAATTCCCAAACAGATAGTTACGGAAAACTTACGGAAGCTGGTTTGAAAGTGGGGATAAATGCTGAATATATGGAAGATACGCCGTTGGGAAGAAGTGAATGGTTAAAATTTACGGCTTTATTTTTTAATCAAGAAGAAAAAGCTGAAAATATATTTCAAGAAATAGCAGATAAATATACACAAATTGCCACAAAAGCTCAATCTGTAAAAAATCGTCCCACCGTATTTGTTGGCTTTAATTTTAAAGGTACTTGGTTTATGCCTGGCGGTAAAAGTTATGTGGCTAAATATCTGAATGATGCAGGAGGTAATTATTTGTGGAATGATGATCAATCTAATGGTAGTTTACCACTTTCTTTTGAAGTAGTTTTAGACCGTGCAGCTAAAGCTGATTATTGGTTAAATTCTCGCCAAAGTTGGCAGAGTTTAAAAGATGTCGTCGCAGAAGATAGTCGTTATGGTGATTTTAAAGCTGTAAAAACTGGAAATATTTATAATAATAATGCCCGTGTTAATGCCGATGGTGGTAATGATTATTGGGAAGGAGGAATTAGTAACCCGGATATTGTACTAGCAGATTTAATTAAAATCTTGCATCCAGAATTGTTGCCGGAACATCAACTGTTTTATTACCGCGAATTGCCAAAATAATGTTTATGAAAACCGCAAAAAAATATCTTACATCTCACTCATTTATTCCAGATAATATTTCCATAAGAAGTTTATTTTTTGGGATATTAATTGTAGCTTTACTATTAATATTTATCTTAGATTTGACTTTGGGTTCTGTTGCTATTCCTCTTCAGGAAGTTGTAAATATTTTACTAGGACAAGAACCAGAAAAGATAACTCATGCCAATATAATCCTCAAATTTAGATTACCGAAAGCTGTAACTGCAACTTTGGCGGGTGCTGCTTTAGGTGTGAGTGGGTTACAAATGCAAACATTATTTAAAAATCCCTTAGCTGGACCTTTTGTATTAGGAATTAGTTCGGGTGCGAGTTTAGGTGTGGCGTTGGTGGTTTTAACTGCAAGTTTGACTACACCAACTTTATTAAATAATTTGGGAATCATTACTAATTTTGGATTAGTGATAGCTGCTAGTGTGGGTGCGGGTTCGGTTTTGGGTGTGATGTTGGTTGTTTCTCGTCGGGTGCAAGATACAATGACGCTGCTAATTTTAGGTTTATTATTCGGTTATGCTACTGGTGGAATTGTGAGTATTTTATTGCAATTTAGCACTAGAGAACGGATTCAAAGTTATATTATGTGGACTTTTGGTAGTTTTGCTGGTGTGACTTGGAAGCAGTTAATTGTGTTAATTCCATTGATACTTTTAAGTTTATTGATGGCGTTGTTGCAATCAAAATCTCTGAATGCACTTTTGCTAGGTGAATCCTATGCCAGAAGTGTAGGTTTAACGGTAGAAAAAACTAGATTTTCTATTATTACCAGTGCTTCTATTTTAGCAGGTGGAATTACAGCTTTTTGTGGACCAATCGCATTTTTGGGGGTGGCTATTCCTCATTTATGTCGGAGTTTGTTCAATACTTCTGACCATCGAATTTTAATCCCCAGTGTGATAATTTTAGGGGCAATTTTAGCTTTAATAGCAGATTTATTTTCTCAATTAGCAGTAAGTCAAATGGTTTTACCTTTAAATGCAATTACGGCTTTAATTGGTACTCCTGTGGTGACTTGGGTAATTCTAAGGAGGCGTAATTCCCGCAAGTCTTTTCCATCCTAATCACTGGGAGCATCCCAATGAAAGCAAAAATGTAGAATAAGTATCTGAAAACTCTCTTCTTTCTTCTTACCTTCGTGTCTTTCGATCCTACCCTTCGGGAACACCTCCGGTGAACGTGGTTCGTTCATTTCATGTCTTACCTGTTCCCTGTTCCCTAACTCAACAAATATGAGTAATGCAATTTTAACAACCCATAATTTGACTATTGGTTATCAAACATCTCGAAAGAATTTTCGGTGTGTAGCAGAAAATATTTCTGTGTCTTTGCAAGCTGGGGAATTGGTGTGTTTATTGGGTCCCAATGGTGCAGGTAAATCTACATTACTGCGATCGCTTGCCGGAATGCAACCACCTGTAGCTGGTGAAGTCCGACTTTTAGATGATAATATCTACAAATTAGCACCCCAAGATTTAGCGAAACGGTTGAGTTTAGTTCTCACGGAAAAAGTTGATGTGGGAATGCTATCTGCTTATACTTTGGTAACTTTAGGACGACATCCTTATACTGACTGGTGGGGAAATTTGACGGCTGAGGATGAAGCGATAGTACACTGGGCAATTAAATCCGTAGGTGCATTAAATTTAGTCTCCCGTCAAGTTAGTGAACTCAGTGATGGTGAACGACAAAAAATTATGATTGCCCGTGCTTTAGCGCAGTCTCCTATGGTAATGTTGCTAGATGAACCAACGGCATTTTTAGATTTACCACGGCGAGTAGAAATTATGCAATTGTTGCGTAATTTAGCCAGGGAAACTAAACAAGCAATTCTCCTTTCTACCCATGATTTAGATTTAGCTTTGCGGTTAGCTGACCAAATTTGGTTATTAGATTCTCATGGAATTTTACAAGTAGGCGCACCGGAAGATTTAGTATTAAGTGGTGCATTTGCGAATACTTTTAAAAGTGCAGGTGTGGAGTTTGATATTTTGTCTGGTGAGTTTAATTTGCATACACCATTGAAAGGAGAAGTTCAAGTTATTGGTGAGGGTATAGCGACTATATGGACTATTCGCGCTTTACAAAGAGTAGGTTTTCAGGTGAAACAAGCGGAAAAATTTTCTCACAATCAAAATGCTGCAAAAACACAATTAATAGTAAAAGTTATATCCAACTCCCAAGAGAACTTTTGGCAAACTCAAGCTATAAATAATCATCAAGATGTGTATGTTCATAATTCATTATATGAACTGATTGAATTTTTAAATTTTTAGATCATATCTTGCAAGACTTTGCGGGTATTTTGCCAAGTCCAGAAACCAATCAATACTACAGTGATACTCATCCCAAAGAGAACTATGGCCAAGCCAAAAGCATTAACCAACTTCGTGGTAATTAATAAAGGTGCGGACAACGCAATATTAATGGCATGATTTTGAAAGCCAAATACCTTACCGTGCATTGCTGGGGGTGTGTGTTGTTGAATTAGGGTTTGCATCGGCACGTTAATTAATGCTGCACCTAAACCCAAGAACACACAAAGTCCCAAAACTAAAAATAAATTATGAGTAACAATAAACATTCCCAGTGCCAAGGCCATAAACATAAAACCAATTAGCGGCAAGGGTTGATGATGCAGTTTATGGCCAAAATGCCCCAAAATTCCCGCACCTAAAACCATTCCCACGCCGGCAGCAGCAACAAAGAAACTAAAATCAGTTTGTTCCAAGTTCAATCTAGCAGCTAATCTAATAGATAATTCTAATAAAGCAGCAAAGACGCAGTACAAAGCCACAATTTGCAGCATGGCATTCCAGACTAAGCGGTTTTGTTTTAGATATTGCCAACCTTGTAAAAATTCGGTGATAGGATTAGCTACGGATGTTTGCCTATGTTCTGTAAACCGAATTGGCAACATGATGATAGCTGATAACAGATAGAAACCACCTACTAATAGTTCTTTGCCAAAATCAGAGTTTAAATATTCCGCCCAGTCTAAAATCGGTGTTCCCACAGCATAGCCAACTATCAATGCTCCCATCATGGTGCTGCTAAATAAAGCATTAGCGGCCATTAAATTCTCTCGTTGTACCATTAGGGGAATAGTAGCTTGTTCGGCCGGAGCAAAAAACTGAGTTACCGAGGAGATACCAAAATTCAATGCTAACAATATTCCTAACTGCCTGGGCAAGAAAGCTATACTCAATGTCAACAAGCCCCGCACGACATCAGAACCAACCATAATCAGCTTTTTGGGCATCCTATCCACAATCACACCACCAGCAGATCCGAAAAAAATCGCCGGTAGGGTAAAAGCCATATACATATAAAAGCGCCCAGTGCCTTCTGGTAAATTGGCAGGTAAGTATTTTTTCTCTAATAAATCAATCATCAGGATCAGTAATATCTTATCTGCTAACTGGGAAACCAGTTGCCCGATCCATAGGAGCATAAAATTACGGTTTTTTAGCAGTGCGCCAAAGCCGCTATGAGCAGCAGTCGGTTCAGTGGGAAACATTAGGAATGGGTAATTGGTAATTGGTAATTGGTAATTGGTAATTGGTAATTGGTGATTGGTGATTGGTGATTAGGGATTGGTGATTAGGGATGAGTGATTGGTGATAGGGAAATTAATCCTTTAAAATTTGTGCTTACTTTGATGGAAAAGAATAAATCTTCCCAGTCACCAGTCACCAGTCACCAGTCACAGGTCCCCAGTCCCCTGTTATTCATAGCTTTTTAACAATATATGCAAGAATTCAGCCGCATTCAGGGATTTTTGGGAGTGGGAAAACCGAATTGATGGATCTGTCAAGTTACCTTGTATCTTGTGGGGCGATCGCCACATTGATAAATGATCAACTGGTGGATCGGCATAAAAATTATCTTCCCCAATACCTAAAATAGCAGAACTCCAATGGGTAAAATAATCATGACTCAGGCGATGTATGGGAAAATTACCCGACAATGGCACGCCCCAGCCATCTATAGCAATTAATGCTTTCACGTTACCACCTTGAAGTTGCCATGTTGTAGCCGCTGCGATCGCCCCCACTACACCAGCACTAAAACCAATGAATATAACAGGCGATTCTAGTTTATTATTCAAGCGATCGCGCAAAAACAGTAAAATATGAAGTGCTGATAAAGTAAAAATCCCCTCTCCCGGAAAAACCAGTATATTTAATAACTGCTGATCACCTCTCTCAGTATGGGGATTAAATAAGCTTCTGACAAAGCTTTGCGTTAATTCTATTTCATGAATACCTGGACAAATAATAATATTCATTAGCTTTTATGGTTAAAGATGAACAACCTATGGCATTTGCTCGGTTAATTGTCAGTTAATTGTTAATTTTTACTGGTTAATTGTAAATTTTTCATGATCAGATGTATATTTTTATGTTCACATCTATCCTATCCCCCTGGATGGGATGATAATTAAGTAATATGGTGAACTCTAGGGTTATACCCTGTGAGGATATCGCCATTTCGGTTATATTGAGGGAATCATTGTGGTTGCAACTCCAGAAAAAATGCAACATACTCACGAGCATCTACCAGGCCATGATCGCATAGCTGTACTGCTCATGGGTTATGGTGAAGTCGAGAGCTATGAAGATTTTGCCAATTATAATGAACAAGCTTTAAATCTACTCACTGCCAAATTTGCACCAGTACCAACTTGGATTTATCCCAGTTTAGCCAAGATTTTAGCTATATTTGATCGTCATGAATGGGGACATACCCATCATGATTTTATCTCACCCCATAATGCCATTTTTGAACAGCAACGGGCAGGAATTGAACACGAATTACAACATAGATGGGGTGGTAATGTACAAGTTTTCAAAGCTTTTAACTTTTGCGCTCCTTTTTTACCGCAACAAGTTTTAGCAGAAATCAAAAATCAAGGCTTTGAAAAAATCTTGATCTATCCTTTGTTAGTGGTAGATTCTATTTTTACCAGTGGTATTGCTATTGAACAAGTTAATAATGCTTTGGCTGAATTAGCTGATGGTGATGAACATTGGGTGAAAGGAATGCGTTATATTCCTTCTTTCTACAATGAGCCGGAATATATCAATTTAATGGCGCAAATAGTAGAAGAAAAAATCAATTCTGACGTAGCCGATGCCTATTTACCATCACAAATTGGTATTGTGTTGATGAATCATGGCTGTCCACACAAAGCCAAAGGTTTTACATCAGGAATTGATGAAAGTCAGGCACTTTACGAATTAGTGAGAGAGAAATTAATTCACCGTTATCCTTTAATTTCTGTCGGTTGGTTAAACCATGATACACCATTAATTGAATGGACTCAACCTAATGCCACTCAAGCAGCCCAAAATCTGATTCAATTAGGTGCAAAAGTGATCATGTTTATGCCCATTGGTTTTGCCACAGAAAACCATGAAACCTTGTTAGATGTGCATCACATTATTCATGATTTAGAAAAACAGCATTCTGGTGTGGACTATTTACAAATGGCTTGTGTAAATGATGATCCTCGCTTTTTGGATATGGCTGCGGAATGGGCAAATGTTCATATTGCAGAGTTGATGCAAGCGGAAGGCAAAGAAGTTAATGTACAGTTAGCTTTACATCATCATCACCATCATCATTAGGTGATTGGTGACAGGTGACAGGTGACAGGTGACAGATAAAGAATCACTTCTTATCTGTTACCTTTTGTCTTGCTGATTTGAACTAGAAATTATTGGGCGGAATCATTACGACTCTGACAATTGTTCTGACAATTGTAAGGATAAGTTTTGTTTTGTGTCAACAATCATAGAAGTTATAATTTAATCAGAGTATACATGAACTATTATGACTAAATGGTTTAACACCGCCGGACCTTGTAAACCGAATATCCACTATACCCTACCCACCACCGAACGGTTACCAGACTTAAAACGCCTGATTGATCAGGAGAATTACTTTGTCATCCATGCACCCAGACAAACAGGTAAAACCACTGCCATGCTCACCCTAGCACAGGAGTTAACAGCTAGTGGTAAATATACTGCCGTTATGGTATCCGCAGAAGTAGGCTCTGCTTTTCCCGATCAGCCAGAAATAGCAGAACAGGCAATTTTAGGTGCTTGGCGAGAGGCATCCCGATTTTGGCTACCTAAGGAGCTAGAACCATCGGTGTGGCCAAATGCACTACCAGGACAACGGATAAATGCCGCTTTAACTGTCTGGGCGGAAACTGCTGTGCGCCCCTTGGTGGTGTTTATTGATGAAATTGACTCCCTGCAAAATCAAACTTTAATTACTGTTTTAAGACAGTTAAGGGATGGTTTTCCCCGTCGCCCCCAGAGCTTCCCCCAATGTGTGGCGTTAATTGGGATGCGGGATGTACGTGATTATAAAGTAGCCTCTGGTGGTACTGACAGATTAAATACCTCTAGCCCCTTTAATATCAAGGTACGGTCTCTGACTTTAAGTAATTTTAGCTTACAAGATGTAAGTAATCTATACGGACAACATACTCAAGCCACGGGGCAAATTTTCACCCCCGAAGCTATTAACCAAGCCTACTATTTAACCCAGGGTCAACCTTGGTTAGTCAATGCTTTAGCTAAGGAAGTTACAGAATACTTAGCAGAAGATGTGAATATCCCCATCACGGTAGATTTAATTAATCAAGCGAAAGATATCTTAATTCAAAGACAAGACACCCATTTAGATAGTTTAGCAGAGCGACTGCGAGAAGATAGGGTAAAAGCAATTATTCAACCCATGTTAGCTGGGGAAGACTTAGGCAATGTTCCTGATGATGATTTACGCTATGTACTAGATTTAGGTTTATGTAAACGGGATAGAGGTGGTGGTCTGGAAATTGCTAATCCTATCTATAAAGAGGTATTCCCGAAAACTTTAGCAAATGTGACAATTGCTTCTTTAACATCTGTTCAACCCACCTGGTTAACACCAACTGGCAAACTGGATGCAGTAGCATTGTTAGAGTCATTCTTAGACTTTTGGCGACAACATGGGGAACCGTTATTTAAAAGCACTCCCTACCCAGAAATAGCCCCTCACTTAGTATTAATGGCATTTTTACACCGTGTCGTCAATGGTGGTGGGAGCTTAGAGCGGGAATACGCCATCGGCTCAGGGAGGATGGATATATGTCTGCGTTATGGCGATGTAGTCTTAGGGATGGAATTAAAGGTATGGAAACAGGGTAAACCTGACCCCTTACACCAAGGATTGATACAATTAGATAAATATTTATCAGGATTAAATTTAGATACAGGATGGTTAATCATATTTGACCGTCGCCCCGATTTACTCCCCATCAGCGATCGCACTACCACGGAAATAGCCCAGAGTCCCCAAGGGAGAAATATTACAGTCATTCGGGGGTAGGTTTGCATTTGTTGACTGTCGTCAACAATCATAGAAGTTATAATTAAATCAGAGTATACATGAACTTTTATGACTAAATGGTTTAACACCGCAGGCCCTTGTCAACCGGATATACATTATACCCTACCGACCAGTGAACGGTTACCAGACTTAAAACACCTGATTGAACAGCGCAATTACTTTGTCATCCATGCACCCAGACAAACTGGTAAAACCACTGCCATGCTTACCTTAGCACAGGAATTAACAGCTAGTGGTAAATATACTGCCGTCATGGTATCCGCAGAAGTAGGCTCTGCCTTTCCCGATCAGCCAGAAATAGCAGAAAGAAGGATTTTAGATGCTTGGCAAGATGCTATTGACTGTTGGCTACCAACAGAATTACAACCATCTTTCTTAACTAATGGTAATCCACCCCAACGTATTGGCTCTTTCCTCAAATCCTGGGCGGAAACTTCTAAGCGCCCCTTGGTGGTGTTTATTGATGAAATTGACTCCCTGCAAAATCAAACTTTAATTAATGTATTAAGACAGTTAAGGGATGGTTTCCCCCGTCGTCCCCAGAGCTTCCCCCAATGTGTAGCCTTAATTGGGATGCGGGATGTACGTGATTATAAGGTAGCTTCTGGTGGTACTGACAGGTTAAATACCTCTAGTCCCTTTAATATCAAGGTGGAATCTTTAACTTTAAGTAATTTCACTTTAGAAGATGTAAAGAGTTTATATGAACAACATACCCAATCCACGGGGCAAATCTTTAACCCCGAAGCCATTAACCACGCCTACTATTTAACCCAGGGTCAACCTTGGTTAGTTAATGCGATCGCCCGTCAAGTTACAGAGTATTTAGCAGAAGATGTGAATATCCCCATCACAGTAGATTTAATCAATCAAGCTAAAGATATTTTAATTCAAAGACAAGACACGCACTTAGATAGTTTAGCAGAGCGACTGCGAGAAGATAGAGTTAAGGCGATTATTGAACCTATTTTATCTGGGGAAGAATTACCCAACACACCGGAGGATGATCGCCGTTATCTGTTAGATTTAGGTTTAGTGATTCGCAGTAAAGAAGGTGGGTTAAAAGTAGCTAACCCCATTTATCAAGAGGTCATCCCCAAGGTGTTATCCCAGGGTACTCAAGATAGTTTACCGATGATTCAACCTAGTTGGTTAACACCCACAGGGGAATTAAACCCCCAAATCCTATTAGAAACTTTTTTAGACTTTTGGCGACAACACGGGGAACCATTATTTAAAAGCACTCCCTACCCAGAAATAGCCCCTCACTTAGTATTAATGGCATTTTTACACCGTGTCGTCAATGGTGGTGGGAGCTTAGAGCGGGAATACGCCATCGGCTCAGGGAGGATGGATATATGTCTGCGTTATGGCGATGTAGTCTTAGGGATGGAATTAAAGGTATGGAAACAGGGTAAACCTGACCCCTTACACCAAGGATTGATACAATTAGATAAATATTTATCAGGATTAAATTTAGATACAGGATGGTTAATCATATTTGACCGTCGCCCCGATTTACTCCCCATCAGCGATCGCACTACCACGGAAATAGCCCAGAGTCCCCAAGGGAGAAATATTACAGTCATTCGGGGGTAAGCTGTTGTGCATTTAATTTGTATAAGTGGAACAGGCATCTTGCCTGTTAAACAAGAGTTCAGAATATTAGGATTATACAATTTAGCTGTGTAACAGCTTAGGTTTGGATTTCCACCGTCAACCGTCAACAGTCAACACCATGACCATTAACGCCCCCGCCAAATCTTGATGGTGTTATCCCCACTCCCAGAAGCTAAGGTTTTACCGTCCGGGCTGAAGGCTACTGAATTAACCTCAGATGAATGTCCGGTGAGGGTGGCGATTGACACCCCCGTGGCGACATCCCACAGTTTGATGGTGTTATCCAAACTCCCAGAAGCTAAGGTTTTACCATCGGGGCTGAAGGCTACTGACCAAACCCAATCTGAATGTCCGGTGAGGGTGGCGATTGACCTCCCCGTGGCGACATCCCACAGTTTGATGGTTTTATCAATTCCGAAAATACTCCCACTCCCAGAAGCTAAGGTTTTACCATCGGGGCTGAAGGCTACTGAATTAACCCAATCTGAATGTCCGGTGAGGGTGGCGATTGACCTTCCCGTGGCGACATCCCACAGTTTGATGGTGTTATCCCCACTCCCAGAGCATTGGTGACAAGTTAAGGAAAAGGGGAAATTGTCAAGAGTGGTATTTGTAGTGGTCAAAAACATGGGAAACTCAGTCTAGACAAGTAATTGAGCGATTGAGTCCAGCCATGACAACCAGTAAAAAAACCAACAGAGACCACGCAAAAAAGAAACAGCGACCAATGGTGGAAGATGAAGTAATAGCCAAGCAATTGGAAAGATTACTGACACCAGCGATTACAAATCAAGAAAATTACTACCGAAAACTAGGACTCAGAGAAAGGATACTGAATTTGCCATTGATGATGGCGGCGGTGTTAACCCTGCTGTGGAGAGATGTAGCAGGAGTCAGAGAAGTGACAAGAATGTTAGCTAGAGACGGTTTTCTTTGGTGTAATCCTACGAAAGTTAGTCAACAAGCTGTATCACAGAGATTTTTGACATTTCCATCGGAATTATTTGAAAAAGTATTTAAAGATTTATTGCCTAGCTTGAGAACAGCTTGGCACAGTAGAAATAAACGTCCTTTGCCAGAAAGTATTCAATTTATCTTATCAAGATTTGAGAATATTTGGATAGTAGATGGGTCAACATTGGAGGCATTGTTTAGGAAATTACAAAGTTTGGAAGAAGCTCATTATGGACAATTAGCAGGCAAGATGAGTACAGTCATTGATTTAATGACCAGATTACCTGTAGAGATTTGGTTTGCAGAGAATCCTAAAGCTTCTGATACTAAACTTGAAGAAAATATTTTGAATTTAGTGACAGAAAATACCCTATTGTTGTTAGACAGGGGGTTTTATCACTTTAATTTTTGGTTACAATTAATTGATAAAAAAGTTGACTTTATTACGAGAATAAAAAAAGGAGCATCAATCAAGGTAGAACAAATATTTACAGATAGTTATGGATTGCGAGACCGAAAGATACGTCTGGGTTCTGGTACTAAAAAGACTCCATTTATCATTTTACGTTTGATTGAAGTGCGGTCAGGAAAAACATGGCATTCTTATTTAACCAGCGTGTTAGATCCTAACGTTTTACCCCCCTATGTGGTAGCGGATTTATATCGGCGACGTTGGCGGATTGAAGATGCTTTTAATATAGTAAAAAGACTCTTGGGGTTAAGTTATTTATGGACGGGTTCAATTAATGGAATTAAATTGCAGATTTGGGCAACTTGGATATTTTATGCGGTTTTAGTCGATTTAGGTGATGCTGTAGCTGACGAACTTTCTCTCCCCTTTGATGATATTTCATTAGAAATGATTTATCGTGGTCTTTATCATTTTACTATGGCTCATCAAAAAGGTAAGGCAACCGAAGAAAGTTAAGTATTTTGCTGATCCTCAAAATCGAGATTTAGGCATTATCAAACAGAAGCGAAAACCAAACATAAAATTAATTGTCGCTCCTTTTCCTGAGCTTCAAAGAGGGACTGACCATTTTTTTTTCAATAATTATCCGAAAGCCTCTTGACAAAATACTTACAGCCTTAACTTGTCACTAATGGGCTGTTGGTAGCAATACTAGCCCGTTGCTGCTAATGTAGCACTATTCCACACCTATGTAAACAATTAACTGCTAAAAATATAATCACATTACAGTTAGTTAATGAACCGCTGTATAAAACCTATGAGTGGAACACAGGTACTTATTACCGAATCTGATTCAGGATATTCTGTTGCTGCATGGTTTATCCCACCAGGAATTAATGGGGTATTCAGCCGTCAGCTAACAGCAGTCAGCAAGAAGCTAAAAAACACGAATTTCATCTGGTAAATTTTCCTCATCAACCATTGGTGACAGGTGACAGGTGACAGGTGACAGTGTGAAAAGTGTTTTTATTTACTCCCTGGTTATTGATATGGAACAAAAAACAAAGCTACAGGTAACAAAGAACAGGAGATACAGCAGTTTCGAGGTAAATGAGGTACAAGGTTAACAGGCAGGATGCCTGTTCCACAAGGGTTTTATGATTTGAGTTTGTACATCACTGGTATGAAATATGCTGTATCTATTTAACTCAAGTTGTTAGTTATAAAAGTGATGGGGAGATGGGGAGGAAAAGATTTTTCCCAATCACCAATCACCAATCACCAATCACCAATTTCTCATAGCTCGAAGTTAAACTAGATAAGAAAACAGTAATTTCCAGTTATTGCTATTTCTGTCAGAAGAATAGGCATAAAACCAAAAATCCGCTTATGCCAAAATTAAAAGGGTAAATATTATGACAAAAGT
Organism: Sphaerospermopsis torques-reginae ITEP-024; assembly: GCF_019598945.1. Lineage (NCBI taxonomy): Bacteria > Bacillati > Cyanobacteriota > Cyanophyceae > Nostocales > Aphanizomenonaceae > Sphaerospermopsis > Sphaerospermopsis torques-reginae. The sequence goes on from NZ_CP080598.1 coordinate 3,677,400, forward strand.
TGGTAAAAAGGCATTGAGAAAACAGCGTCAAACAAAGCGAGTAGCTTGGACTGGGGCATTAGCAGCCGCTATGATCATGTTGCCGGGAATGTTTGGGGGTAGTCCCGTCTTGGCACAAAAAGCAGAGCGTAACTCTTTATCTTACGGAGAATTGCTACAAAAAACCGAGCAAGGGCTGGTTAAAAGAGTAGAACTTGATGAAACCGAACAAATAGCTAAAGTTTATTTGGCAGATCAAAAACCAGATGCACCACCTATCCCGGTACAGCTTTTAGATCAAAACTCTGAGTTAATAAACAAACTCAAAGAAAAAAATGTTGAGTTTGGTCAGGTTTCCTCTGCTAACAGTAGAGCAGCCGTAGGATTATTAATCAACCTGATGTGGATTTTACCACTGGTGGCTTTAATGCTGTTGTTCCTGCGCCGTTCTGCCAATGCTTCTAACCAAGCTTTGAATTTTGGTAAATCTCGCGCTCGGTTTCAAATGGAAGCGAAAACCGGGGTAAAATTTGATGATGTGGCAGGAATTGAAGAAGCCAAAGAAGAATTACAGGAAGTTGTTACTTTTTTGAAACAACCAGAGAAATTTACCGCAGTAGGGGCAAAAATTCCCAAAGGCGTGCTGTTGGTGGGACCCCCTGGTACTGGTAAAACTCTACTAGCAAAAGCGATCGCCGGTGAAGCTGCTGTACCATTTTTCAGTATTTCCGGTTCAGAATTTGTAGAAATGTTTGTGGGTGTGGGTGCTTCCCGTGTCCGTGACTTGTTCAAAAAAGCCAAAGATAACGCTCCTTGTATCATTTTTATTGATGAAATTGACGCAGTTGGTAGACAGAGGGGTGCAGGTATCGGTGGTGGTAATGATGAGAGAGAGCAAACCTTAAACCAGCTATTAACAGAAATGGATGGTTTTGAAGGTAACACAGGTATTATTATTATTGCCGCTACCAACCGTCCTGATGTCTTAGATTCAGCTTTATTGCGTCCTGGTCGTTTTGATAGACAAGTTATTGTAGATGCACCGGACTTAAAAGGACGTTTGGAAATCTTGCAAGTTCATGCACGGAACAAAAAATTAGATCCGAGTGTTTCCTTAGATGCGATCGCCCGCCGGACTCCTGGTTTTACTGGTGCAGACTTAGCTAACCTCCTCAATGAAGCAGCTATTCTCACAGCGAGAAGACGCAAAGAAGCAATTACCATCCTCGAAATAGATGATGCGGTAGATCGGGTAGTTGCCGGAATGGAAGGCGCTGCTTTAGTAGACAGCAAAAACAAACGTTTAATTGCTTACCATGAAGTGGGACACGCTTTAATAGGTACATTGGTTAAAGACCATGATCCAGTTCAAAAAGTTACCCTCATTCCCAGAGGACAAGCATTAGGTTTAACTTGGTTTACACCCAATGAAGAACAAGGTTTAATTTCCCGTTCCCAAATTTTAGCCCGAATTATGGCAGCTTTAGGCGGTCGTGCGGCTGAGGAAATAGTGTTTGGGAAACCGGAAGTTACCACAGGTGCGGGTAATGATTTGCAACAAGTGACAAACATGGCCAGACAAATGGTAACAAAGTTTGGGATGTCTGATTTAGGTCCATTATCCTTGGAAAGTCAAAATAATAGTGATATATTTTTGGGACGTGACTGGGGGAATAGGTCAGAATATTCTGAAGAAATTGCTGCTAAAATTGATGCTCAAGTGAAAGAGATTGTCAGCAATTGTTATGTGAAGGTAAAAGAATTACTGCAAGAAAACCGCCTGATTATGGAGCGTTTAGTTGATATGTTAGCCGAAGAAGAAACCATTGATGGAGATGTTTTCCGTAAAATTGTAGAAGAGAATATTCAGACTCAGGTGAAAGATCAAAAGTTAGCAGTTTCTCATTAGACATCTGGTGGAGGAGATCAAGGAGTCAGGAGTTCAAGGATATCAAGGAGTTTTTTGTATTTGGAAACGAGGTAAAAACCAACAAAGTGCAAGGTTTTCCTACTCATAGTTTCCAAAACCTTGCACCTATTTTCTTTGTGATCACCCTCAAACTCTTTATTCATCGTGGTTTTCAGTTTATTCAGCAACCCCTAAGTATTAAGTTATGGGGAATTAATTGGGAATTGGGAAAATACAGCACTTCCCGGTGTTATGAGGTACAGAGATGAATCATAAAACTCTTGTGGTGCGGGCATCTTGTCCGCTACTGGTGTACTTCACTTATATGAAATCTGCTGTAAAATCCTTTCTTCCTGACTCCTGTGATAAAAAAAAGACAGGCAAGATGCCTGTCCCACAAATCATTGTTTAGTAAAGAATTTAGAAATTCATCTCAGCAGCTTGGACTTTTTCCACCTGCTTCTTCTTCAGCACTAACATAACTTGTGCCAACATCACTAAACAGATAAAGGCGATCAAACCTTTGATTCTGTTGGGGTTTTGTAAGACGATTTCTGTATCTTTCTGACCAAAACCACCGACGTTGGGGTTATTGGTTAAAGCGTCACCAAATGCAACTGTTTGTCCTTCTGAAACAATCAGTTCTGGACCTGCGGGAACTGTATCGTTAACAACTTCACCATTGTCGGTTTTGATGCTAACTACATACTTAACGTTACCGTCTTCATCTTCTGTTTTGGCAATCTTGCTGATTGTACCAGCAGCGGAAGCGTTGTAAACGTTGTTATTGCTCTTTTCACCTGTGGGGTAAACTTGACCACGTCCTCTGTTACCGCCTACATGAACGGCATATTTGCCAAAGTAGATATTTTTGTCGGTAGCAGGGTTAGGTGAAAGCACTGGGAAGACGATTTCTTGATGTTCTTCCCCTGGTAAGGGTCCAACTATCACCACGTTTTCCTGGTCTTCTCTGTAGGTTTGGAAGTAAACATCGCCTACTTCTTCTTTCATTTCTTCAGGAATGCGGTCTTCTGGTGCAATCTTGAAGCCTTCGGGTAACATCAATACAGCACCGACGTTTAAACCGACTTTAGAACCATCAGCACCTACTTGCTGTACGCTGGTATCGTAGGGTATTTTGACGATCGCTTTAAATACGGTGTCAGGTAATACGGATTGGGGTACTTCTACTTCTGTGTTTTTTGCTGCTAGATGACAGTTAGCGCAAACAATCCGTCCTGTGGCTTCGCGGGGTGTTTCAGGAGCGGTTTCCTGCGCCCAGAAGGGATAAGCAGCAGCGGTTTGGGGGTGAGCAATATCGCTGGTGAAGAAAAATGTCACTGTAGCGATCGCTATCAGCAATGTATTGAACATTACTTTAGCAGCGCGAGTTAACCTCGCTGGTGTACGGGCGTTTCTCATCTCTATAAAGTCAGTTGTCAGTGGTCAGTTGTCAGTGGTGATTGTTCAGCATTAAAGCTGAACCATTGCATTGTTTAAGCCCACCAAGGTTCTTCACCAGTGCGGAAGTCGCTTTCTGTCCAAGGGGTCAAAACGATTTTGTCATCGTTGACGTTGGCATGAGCTAAAGCTAAAGACCTGGGTGCAGGTCCGCGAACCACTTTACCAGTAGCATCGTACTGGGAACCGTGACAAGGGCATTTAAATTTGTTCTCTGCTACGTTCCAGGGAACAACACAACCTAAGTGGGTGCAAATAGCGTTAATGCCATAATCTGCGATCGCTTCTTTGCTTTCTACCACAATATAGGTAGGATCTCCCTTGAGTCCTTGGACAAGGGTGCGATCGCCTACGTTATGACTGCTGAGAAACTTACTAACACTAACATCGTTACCCAGTTCATCTTTTGCTACTGTACCACCACCAGCACCACCGCTGGCGGGGGGGATAAAGTAGTTAACAACAGGATACAATACACCAGCAGCTACTCCGGTGACAGTCCCAAAAGTCAGCAGGTTCATGAACTGACGACGACCCATATCGGGTACGTCCATTGATTCAGAAAATTGAGCCATAGTCTACGCGCTCTTTGTGTAATTTGTTCAGCAATTTTGACAAGAGTGGTAGCAACTAGCCTCACACTTTGCCTGAGTCGAAATGCTAACGCCCCCAGTGATGCCATACTTCTTGGTAAGAAGACCTATCTAGCATTACCTTCTGTTAGCATTACATTTCTTTATATCCTTATCATAGTTTCAAAAAGCATAGACAAATATCTCATGCTTTCTGTTTGCTGGGAATAACCCCAACAGGACTTACTACCACACCCTCTATCCCTAGTCTAAAAGCTGTTGGGACTACTTTAAAGAAAATATTTTCCGGGTTCTCTTTTTTCAGTTCTGATTGGATTAGCTACTCTTGAGAATGTTTTACTTTGTCTGATTTATCGGATTTCCTGTCACACAGGAGCTATGGTCAGATCAATTCTGACTCTCCCCAGTCTCAGAGCCGGACTTTCACCACTTCTCAAGGATCTACGCTTCTTGAACCCAAGACTAAATATATCACATTCACATCTTGCATCACAGATGCGGACAAAACATTATAATATTTTTGTACTACAAATATTAATATTTTGAGTAAGTAAGTCGGCTCTAAATGTAAAATCTAAATGAGAGCAGCCATGATCTCGTTAAGTCGGTGTTGAATTTGTTTTAGATGTGTGACAATATCTTGATTAGTGATTCGCTTGCATGGCATTAACCCAAAATAAAAACTAAAATAATGAATGTTAAAACATTATGACTGGAAAAGAATTTCGTCAACTGTTAATTGATAAATGGGGATATTCTTATGATGTCCAGTTCCGCAGGACGCAAGGAAAGATATTTCTGCAAGTCATGTGGAAATATCTTGAACAAGCTTCATTCCCTTTAAGCGAACCAGAATATCAAGAACATCTGGATAGCATCGCTAATTATCTCAATGCTTTGGGGGGAACGAGTCAAGTACAAACTTTTATTGAACAAACTAAAGAGCGTCCCCGATTGGGTAAAGCTGTGAGTATTCCTCTCGATTTGGGCGATCGCGCATCCGAATGGATAGTGTAGGTTGTGACTGGTGACTGGTGACTGGGGACAGATAATATTTTTATATGAAAATATAGCATTTACCAAGCTAGTGAGGTACAGAGTTTTTTATCTTAGGGAATTGGGAATTGGGAATTGGGAACAGTAAATAAATTAGGGTGTACCTCATGAGACTGGGAAACGCTATATCATGTCAAAAAAGCCAAGATGGGAAAATAAGAATTAAAATTGATCAATCCATTTGCCGAAAGGAAAAAAGTTTGGGTAAATTGGGGAAATCATCATCATTTAAGAATTACCCGAATTTTTAAATGTTTGTGTTTATTAGGTTTAAAAGAATATGCTCAGGCATTTTTTAAATGTTTAGAGGAAATATATCATCTAGCAAAAGGTGAAATTACTAAACTTACATTTTCTCATTGGCAAGATGCAATAAATAGTTAAGAATAAGTAGGTTGTAATTCATGCAATTTTTTCGACTAATCTACATATCTAATGTTTTTGAAGTACAATTAAGTAAACACAATTCTAACAAGAGATTTTCAAGTGGAAACATCTAAACATCTGCCTCTTGTTTTTTTAGATACAAATGTTATCGCTGCTTATTTACGTGGTGAGTCACCTAGTTCTGAACTATTCTCTCCAGCAGTGTTGAAACAAGTGCGGTTAGCAATTAATCCAGTAGTATTACAGGAGCTTTTTTTCTTAGTAGAGTCCAGTAAAAACCCAGAAATTTTGGATGAACTTCAAGAAGAAGTTAATGTGATACCTGTAAATTTACAGAAAGCTGAGGAATATCTCAAGTATGCAGCAGACCTTCGTAACCGTATAGCTGAATTGGGAACTAAGGTGTGAAGGTTTATATTGATACGGGTGTTTTTATTGACTATCTCAGTCCACAAGCGATCGCACCACATTTCCCCCATATTTTCTAAATTCAATGATAATGATAAAAATTTTCAATAAGCTTTAGTATTTTTTCATAATTACAGCATGACGATTTCTCTGATAAAAGCCGAATTTTTCAGGCTTTTTAACTGGAAACTGATCAAAAAGCAGTCAGCTTGACTAATTGATCAGGTTACGAGAAACTATAGGTTGATGGATGTCACTGCTAACCCAAATAATAATTTTCGTTAAGATTTTGAGATATATATTTTTAAAGATGGAACATTATGAACAAATGGCAACTTTTGTTTCTGTGTTCTTTCAGCAATAGAAAACTAACTCCGCTAAAGCAGTTAAGTCCAAGGGTACTATTGAGATTGGCATTCAGAGAATGGAAACACTAGAATTTATAATTTATCCAGACGGTCGAGTACAAGAGAAAGTCACTGGTATAGTGGGATCTTCTTGTGCGGAGGTAACAGCAGCCATAGAAGCCCAACTGGGAAAAGTGGTAAATCAGCAGCCCACCTCAGAATTTTTCGCCAATAATGCTACACAGGAATCAAGTGTAGTCAATACCCAAACTGCTTTTAGCGAATGGTAAGTTTTCCAACTCGTCTACTTTCATTGATTACAAACCGCCATGTCACACTTTAGCCAAATTAAAACTCAAATCCGCAACCTCGAATCCTTACAAGATGCACTTTCCGACTTAGGAATAGACTGGAAACCAGGACCCCGTGAAGTGCGTGGTTATCGTGGTCAAACCCATCCAGCCGAAGTTACCATCGAGCAAGAAAATGGGTATGACATCGGTTTCAGATGGAATGGTCAGGAATACGAATTGGTAGCTGACTTACAATATTGGCAGCAAAATTTATCTGTAGATGGATTTTTGCGCCAAGTCACCCAACGTTATGCTTACCAAACAGTGATGAAAGAAACTGCCAAAGTTGGTTTCCAAGTTGCTGAAGAACAGAAAAATGCAGATGGTTCTATTCGTTTAGTAGTACAACGCTGGAGTGCGTAATGTCTCAATTGCAACCGTTCCCAGAAGATTTAGATCATAATCTGGAAAATAATCCTTCCGGTTTAGAGCCAGAATTAGGTGGTTTTTTACGAGATGAACCAGAACGTTCTGGTTTTGAACCGGAACTGGGCGGTTTGCTGCGACAGAAGGGCGTTTATGTGGATGAAATTACCTGCATCGGCTGTAAACACTGCGCCCACGTTGCCCGTAATACTTTTTATATTGAACCTGATTATGGGCGATCGCGTGTAATTCGCCAAGATGGCGACTCAGAAGAGGTAATACAAGAAGCGATAGATACCTGTCCTGTAGACTGTATTCACTGGGTTGATTATACAGAATTAAAAAACCTAGAAGAAGATCGCAGATATCAAGTTATTCCTGTTGTGGGTTATCCGGTAGATCATGCGGTCGCTACCACAGAAAAACGTCGTAAAAAGCAGAGATTAAAAAACAATCAATAATATAGCAGGAGTCAGGAGTTATTGATTTTGGATTTTGGATTTTGGATTTTGGATTGTTTTTGTTATATCCAATCTAAAATCTAAAATCTAAAATTTTTTCCCCAGTCCCCAGTCAAAGATCCCCAGTCCCCAGTCATATCATGTCCGGGTAATGACTTACGATTAAGCGCCAGTTTGCAACCACCAATGAAAACCCGTCAAACCACGAATTAAATCAGGCTGTTGGAGTAAAGATTGACACCGATGAAATAAGACATCCTCTAAATCATCGAGTGTCTCAAAAGATTGATTAGCAATTGGTTCGTCCACCAAAGTCCAAAGCCTTTCTGCGGGTTGTAATTCAGGTGAGTGAGATGGTAATAATGTTAAATGCAGCCCTTCGGGAATCTGTAAACTCTTACTGGTATGCCATCCGGCTTGGTCAACGGCTAAAAGAATACGTTTATTAGCACCTAAGCCAAATTCTTGAGCAAAATCGGCTAAAACCTGATTGAATAGCTCTGTGTTCACATAAGGAAGAATCCACCAATAGGTTTCTCCAGTTTTAGGATGTACAAAAGCATACAACCATAGCCATTTAAACCGCCAATTCACATCAGCAATTGGTTGTTCTCCTTCTGGTACATAAACTCGTCGTAAAACTGGTTTAAGTCCCAAGCGATGTTCATCTTCGCACCACAACTGAATTTCCATAAATGTGCCTGCTGGATATCATCTACTAGCGGCTGTGTACCTTGGTTTAACTGTCTACGATCGCCTAATCCTTCGATCCCTAACTCGTTGTATCTTTTTACCAATGCGTACATCCATGTTCTGCTGTAGCCTGTGATTTCCTCGATTTCTTCCGTTTTTTTGCCTTGCGCTACTAACCAAATAATCTGGTACTGACGGCTTTCTATCCCGTCTTTAGCTTGACGGTAACGTTTTTCTAACTCTTCAATACTCAGATGTGTGGCTACACTAATTCGTTTCGGCATTGGTCATCTTTGCACTCACCTCTTTTATCGTAAGCGATTAGCCGGACATGATATCACACATAATCAAGGGGCTTCTGGGAATGTCTGCACCTTACCATCGGGACTAAAAACAACTCTGAGCCTGAGGTTTTGTCCAGCTTGATTAGTAGAAACAAAGGGTTTACCAATTTCTGGTATACCCGTGTCATCAATAAATTCTCTAGCGGCTCGGTTCAAGGGTAAAATGCGTTCAATAGTACCGTCAACACCCAACATCAAACTATATTCTAGTGTCTGGGAAAATCCCGCAGGTGGCCGCCAATTCTTTTGTAAATAAGCTCTAGCTTCTGCTGCTTGAGGTACATCAAATAATTTGTTTTCTTCAGCAGCAACCGTTGTTGGTAATTGAGTTGTTTTTGCTGCTCGCAATTTTGTGATTAAATCATTATCTCTTGCCACAGTAGGAGTTTTGGTTGCAGAAGCAGCTTGATCTAATTGCTGTGAATTTGGTGTAGAGGATTGTTGTCCAGAAATCTGACTCTGCACATCATTAGGTAAGGTAACAACAGAACCTGGAATAGAAGAGATACTACTTGTATTTCCAGAAGGCAAATTTTGACCAGTGACAGGAGGAATACCACCTTGGTTAATCACTCCTGTAGAGTTTTGTTGGGAACTGGGTATTGGTGCTGTTCCTGGAATTTGTAGACTGCTAGGAGGGACTGGCTGTGTCTGTGGCGGTATTGTCAGTCCATTGTTTGGTGATGTTCTAGCTGCGGGTGGGACAGTACCATTAGGGAAAGTCAGAGGTTTTGGATCTAGAGTAGAATCCGGGGGTATCACGGGAGTCTCTAAATCAGGCGGCTTTATAGTATCACCAATACCAGGGGGAGATGGTAAACCAGCAAAGGGAGTCAATTCTCTTTGAGGAGTGGTTAAGTTAGGAGAAGGTGCAGTTTCAGTAGTTGCTGGTTGTGTATCAGAATTAGTATTTTTAGCTGTCTGCTGATTTTGCCTGATGCTGCTGGCATATTGCCAGGTTAAGGGAGCTAAACCCAAAGCTAGTGCTATGACTGCCGCTATAGGTGTCCAAGTAGGCAAACTGGGAATTATTGATTTCTCAGTGTTGAGATTTGGTAGTGTGATGACATCAGTGGAATATTCTTCTAAGGCCGTGGACAAGTCAAATAGTTGTAATAGAGTAAGTTGAATTACGGGTCCTGACGTTTGACTAGCAAGAGAACCGAGATATAGTTTATGAGTTAAATTGTCACTAGATTCTAAATAAATTGTCGCCTCTAAAATTCCCATACTAGAGGGATTTGGGGTTTTAGGCGACGATGATGAGGATGGGGTAACATCTTGTACTTCTGGTTGATCAGATGTATTACTTGATGGTTGCGATTCTAAGGAAGTTAAACAAAAGTTATCTGCTGATTTTTGTAGAAGTGCCTGAACGTAGTTAGTAACAGCATTAAACAAGGCTTCTAGTTGATCACGATCGCCCTGAATAGGTACTCTCAGTTCTTCTGGTAGTGTTGGATCATCAAAGTGCAGTTGAAAACGAAGTTGATTCAGGACTGTTTGCCCTATCAAACGAGATAAAGGTGAGCTTTGCGCCAAGATTTCCAGTGTACAAGTGGGGGGAGTGTAGCGACGAATGACAGAATTTGATCCAGGCATAGCAAAAATGGCAATGGGGACAAAAGAGAATTTTCGATTTTGGATCAGTGATTTCAAATCTAAAATCTAAACTCTAAACTCTAAAATCTAAACTCTAAAATCTAAACTCTAAAATCTAAACTCTAAACTCTAAACTTGTTTTGTGGATCGATCCAACAATGTTAACCACAGGCGGCGGTGTCCAGTAGGGGCGCTATAAAATAGTAAATCTACCAGGAGTTTTATTGCTAAGTTGGTTAGCAAATCTGTGGAGATTTGTTCATCCTCTTCCATCCGTTCTTGGTAGGTGTTACAGAAAGCATCTATATAATCTCCCAATAAAGCATTTTGATGAGGTTCTTGATTTTTGGCAGCTATTGTTTCTAATAACCCAACAGCACGCCGAATTAATTCTTGGTGTTGTTTGGCAAGATAGCAAGTAATCAGAACCAGCGATCGCGCTTCATCTACATCTAGTTTTTTCCGCCCTCCTTGACCTTTGCGGATGGGGTTAGATTGGCGCAGTCGCCACAAGGCCACCCTATCTGGTACTTTTGACTCTAACTGGAGATTAATCGCCGCAGATAGCATAGCATCAGAACCAATGCCAGTTAAAGTTTCTAGTGCTAATAACACCAAATCTAACTGGGTTTTAATATTGTCCCATTGAACGGTATTGGGGGTTGGAAATTGGCTTAGTTCCTCCCACTGGGAATTCGGTGTTGCTGAATTGGCGGCCGATTGCATAACTTTTAGCATAGTTGATCAGGCGAATAAAGGCTGTTGCTGTTACCCTTTTTGAAACAGACCATCAAGTATGAAAATTGGTTTCTCGTCATGTAGCTGTAAATAAGTTTAGTAAACAGCTCTTGTTTTGGTTTTACTTTATATGAAAATTTCTTGTTTAAATATGAGAAGTTCATGATGCTTTGGTTAAGACTGGTGATTGGTAATTGGTAATTGGTAATTGGTAATTGGTAATTGGGTAATAGTTTTTCCCAATGCCCAATGCCCTAATTTACATGAGCAATAGTGACACCAGTACCACCATCTGCTTGTTCTGCTGGTTCATAATGGCTAACTCTGGGGTGTTGCTGCAAGAATGCGTGAACTCCTTGCTTTAGTTTACCAGTTCCGTGTCCGTGAATAATCCATATTTGTCCAACAGCTTCAGAAATTGCTTTATCTAATATATATTCGGCATCAGCCACCCTTTTTCCGCGCAAATCAATGGTATTTTTAGATGTGCGAATGGCTACAGTTGGTGTTGGTGCTGGGGTAACGCTTGGTGCTGGTTTGGGTTTGACTATGGGTTCTGGTTTCTGCCCATCTAAAGATTCTACGTCTTGTAATTTCACTGTCATTTTCATGATGCCAAAGCGCACACTGAACTCTCCATCTGCATCCGGGGCGGTTATGACTTCGGCGGTTTGCCCTAGTTTGGGTATACGAATGCGATCGCCCACTTTAGGCATAAAACCGGGTTTGGGTTTGGGCGCTGGTGCTGGTTGATATTTTTCCGAAATATCACTTAATACTTTTGTTGCTCTTTGTGCATCCTGAGCTGTTGGTTGACCCTGTTGTAACCGACGAATGACTTGGGCAATTTCTCCTTTTGCTTCTTGAATTGCTTTTTGTACGGCTATTTCTTGGGAGGCTCGCAAGTCCTTTTCCCTCTCCTGTAAAGCTGCGGCCTTTTGGGAAACTTCTTTGTATAATTTCTCAGCTTGCTTTAATATTTCTTGTGCTTCTGCTGCTTTGGTTTCTTGACTGCGCCTTTGAGCTTCTAACCCTGCTATTACTTGGTTAACTTCGTCCGTTGTTTCTCCCACTTGACTTTTTGCAGCTTCTATGACTTCTGGTTTTAAGCCTAAGCGCAAAGCAATGGTTAAGGCGTTGGAACGTCCAGGAATACCCCAAAGTAAGCGGTATGTAGGTGACAGGGTGGCTTCGTTAAATTCAACTGAGGCGTTTTCAAACCGAACATCGTCATATTTTAAAGCTTTTAATTCTCCAAAGTGAGTAGTAGCAATGGTTAACTGAGCATGATCCGCCAAATATTTAAGGAGAGCGATCGCTAATGCACTTCCTTCCACCGGATCTGTACCTGCTCCCACTTCATCAAGTAAAACTAGGGATTGGTGACTGGTGACTGATGATTGGTGATTGGTGATTGGGAAAAAGTCTTCTCCCCTGCACCCTGCACCCTGCTCCTCTGCCTCTTCCTGCTCCCCTGCTTCTTCCCCTGTTCCCTGTTCCCTGTTCCCTGTTCCCTCACTAATAGCATTCAAAATTCGACTAATGCGGCGAATATGCCCGGAAAATGTCGATAAGCTTTGTTGTAATGATTGTTCATCCCCAATATCGGCTAAAATCTGACTAAACCAAGGAATTTCCACTGGTTCACGGGCGGGAACAAATAAACCCACCTTGGACATTAAAGCCGCTAACCCCAAAGTTTTTAAAGTTACTGTTTTACCACCCGTATTAGGTCCAGTAATTGTGACTACTTTAATATGAGGACTAATCAACAAATCAACGGGAATTACAGGATGTCCTTGTTCATGTTGTTGTTGCCAAACTAACAAAGGATGCCGTAATTGCCGCAGGGTGATTATTTCTTGCTCTTGGGGATTAATAAACCTGGGGGGATTTGCACCCAACCAGAAACTATATCTAGCCTTAGCTGTAGCTAAATCCAGAGTTGTAACAATGGCTAATAACTTTTCTAAATCAGTTTTAACTTCTGCAACTTGTGTAGTTAAATTTCTGCGTATGGCTTCTTCTTCTACCTGTTCTCTTTTCACAGCTTGGCGTAATTGGTTGCCCATTTGCACAATGCTGTTAGGCTCAATATACAAAGTTGCGCCACTGGTGGATGTGTCGTGAACAATACCTGGGATCGCGTCTTTTTGCGGAGCTTTTACAGGAAGAACATAGCGATCGCCCCTTTGGGTGATAATTAACTCTTGCAGGGCATTTGATTTAACTTGGATGATATTTTGCAGTTTTTGGGTAATTTGACTGCGTAACCTGCGTAAATCTTCCCTAATTTCCCCTAATTTCTGACTAGCGCGATCTGTCACTTGCGCTCGTTCATCAATACAACGGTGAATTTCTTGCTCTAATTCTGGGTAAGTCCGCAACTCGGCGACTAACTCAGTTAAAATCGGTACATCTTCCTGGTTATCAATTAACCGCCGTAAATTTCTCGCACCGGCAAGGGTAGTAGCGATCGCTAACAGTTCCTCACCTGATAAAATTCCTTGTAATTCCGCACGTTCTAAGGAGTCACCAATATCTTGAATGCCCTCAAAGGATAATCCTGGTGTGAGTCGGCTTTCCAGTTGATAGACTTCTTTGGTTTGTGCCAACAACTCTTTACTTTCCTCCAGAGTTGATGGAATTGGCAAGGCACGGGCAACTATCGCCCCTAACTTAGTTGCCGCAAAGGTGGAAAGGTGCTGGCAGAGGCGAGGCCATTCTAATAGTTCTAAGGTTTCAGACTGAATCAAGGCTTCAACATCTAATCTGAAACTATGGTAACAATTCTGGTAACAAGAAAGCTAAGTCTTTGAGAATGAAAATTCCTCGTTCCTAGACTCTGGCTAGGAATGAAATCTCAGAGCCGACCTCTCTGGTAAACCTCTCTCCTGCAAGGGAAGGGGCTGGGGGTTAGGTCTAATAATTGTGATTTAAATACATGAAAACTGCTGTAAAACCCTTGTAGAGACTTTCCATGAAACTTCTTTACAGTGCAATTAGGCGAAAACTTTTGTAATTCTGTATATTGTGTCTGGAGGCTACCCAGAGTCCGCTATGGTACTGCTGTTACAAAAATAGTAACAGGGGCTTGATTTTGGTGTATATCGTGCATAATCCTTTAAATACAGTGCCATAGCTACCTTAGTCCCCCTGTTCACCAATAGACATTTCCGAAAATGAATGTAGGGACAATTCGTGAATTGTCCCTACAAGGGTTTCAGATTATGCACATTTAATTACCAGAGAGGTCTAATGAACACAAAACCATATCTGACAGCAACCATCACAGGGATGACTGTTTTGTCCATACAGGTTCTGACATTACAAACCGGCTTTACACTCTCCAAACCAAATCCCCTACCAAAACAGGATTCAAACCTTGTTCTAGCTCAAAATTCAGAGGAACAAACGCGAATTCGGGTAAACCAGGCAGCAAGTCCCAGCGTTGTATATATTAATACAGAAAAATCAAGTGGTAGTGGTTTTATTGTTAGTCGAGATGGTTTAATTATTACCAATGCTCACGTTTTAGAAGATGCTTCTAGCAGCACCGTTACCGTTATTCTCTCCGACGGGAGAAGGTTGCCGGCTGATATCATTGGCTTTGCTAAAAATGGTCTAGATCTAGCAGCAATTAAAATTCGTAACCAGCGTAATTTACCCACATTATCCTTAGCAAAATCAGCCCAAGTGGGACAGTCTGTATATGCTATTGGTAGTCCCTTTGGTTATGACAATCAGAATAATTTTACCGCAGGTGTTCTTAGCAATATTGATACTTTAACAGGAGTAATTAAACACGATGCCCGAATTAATTCCGGTAATTCTGGTGGTCCATTACTCAACTATCAAGCACAAGTTATCGGTGTCAATACTGCTGTGAGACTTGATCAAAATAGGGTCAATAGTGGTATTAGTATTGCTATTTCTGTCAACAAACTTGAGGAATTTTTAACTGCACTTCGTCAAGGTAATATTTCTCCTGTGAGTACGTTATCAAAATTAGATATCAAAAATTCTGCTCAATCATTAACTATGAATGGTAGAGCGATAAATGATAATCTCAGTCAACGCGATAACACTTTAGAGGATAATAGCTACTTTAAAAGTTACATATTTGTGGGTAAACAAGGTCAACAAATATCAATTGAAATGAATAGCAGTGAAATTGATCCATATTTGCTAATTCTCGATTCCCAGGGGAGAGTATTGGCAGAAAATGACGACATAGCACCTGATAATTTGAATGCCAGAATTGCTGGAAATTTACCAGAAGATGATATCTACACCGTTATTGCCGGCGCATCTAAATTAGGCATCTCAGGTAGATTACAAACGGGTAATTATACCATTACAGCTATTTCTAGTCCTTAGTAAAACCAACACATTGGTAGGGGTCTAGCAATGTTAAACCCATAGCAAAATTCACAAAAATAAATCAAATCAGGAGACTTTAACAACCATGAAATTAGCATTATTAGCCACACTATTTTTAACTACAACCTTAGCATCTGCTCCTGCTTTTGCTCAAGAAGAGTCAAATAATCAAATTCGCTTCTTATGTGCAGAAACCTTAAACTTCCAAACTCAAAAGCGTGTTCCTACTACAGTTCTTTGGACACCAAATTTCAAAAAAGCAATGGTAACTTGGACATCTGTTTTCGGTGGATATCAACCACAAGAACGTTGTCAAAAAGTCTCTGATAATTTCCAAATAGCTTTCAATAATGGCAGTCTCAATTACATTACAAATGCTGTTCAAAATGGAAGCAAAGTTATTTGTTCTGTGAGTTCAATTGATGGTGGTTGTGATATTGTATTATTTACACTACGCCCTCAAGACAGTTCAAAAAATATTCTCACACAATTAAATCAACTCTGGCTTGGTACTACTATTACAGACCCTATTCCACAAAGTTCTGGAGAAGCAAAGTTTTACATTGATATTCGCCAATTTCTCAATACACCACCATCCAATAAGATGAAATAACGAAGATTCGATAATTGTAGGTTGGGTAGAACGAAGTGAAACCCAACAAATTTACGGAAGTGTTAGGTGTGTTGGGTTTCGTTCCTCAACCCAACCTACAAATATTCATCTCCTAATTTACTCAAACAAAAAAAGATCATGAAACACCTATTTTTCACCCTCATCTGCACAACTGCTTTATTAACTATTCCTCAGCAATTGTTATTGATTTCTCCTCAACCAGTTACCGCACAAGAAACTGCAAAAAAAGTATTAACTTCAGCACAATTACAAGATTTAGCTAAATCTATCACTGTAAAAATATTAACTAAAAATGGCAGTGCTTCAGGAACTTTAATTGCTAAAAATGGTAATAATTACACTATTTTAACCAATGATCATGTGATTAATCCAGGTGAATCTTATCGCATTCAAACACCAGATGGAAAAATATATCCTGCTACTGTGATTAAAGAAAAACCTCAATCTTTAAAAAATCAAGATGCCGCTTTATTCCAGTTTCAATCAACAGTAGAATATACCATAGCTACCTTAGGAATTTCTGCACCTATAGCAGTAAATCAAAAAATTGTCGCCGCTGGATTTGTGAGTGATAGTGCTAAATTAGTTTTCACAGAAGGACAAATTTCTCTATTACCAGATAAAAGTTTTCAAGGAGGTTATCGCATTGGTTATAATAACAAAATTCAACCGGGAATGAGCGGCGGACCCATATTAAATTATCAAGGTGAAGTTATTGGTATTAATGCCGTTCATGCCTATCCTATTTCTGATCAAATATATACTTATATTGATAATAGTAAACCCAGTGCAGCCGAACGCCAGCAAATGCGTCAATATAGTTGGGGTTTACCGATTTATAGTGTTGCTAAAGTAGTCAATGAAGTTATTGCTAAATCTCCTAAAAAGGTTGATGATTCTGGTTTGATAGCGAAAAAAGGTTTAATCCAAAATATTGACCAAATTGCCCAAGAAATTACGGTTTTAATTCCTAATGCTAACCCTAAAGATATTGGTTCTGGGGTAATTATTGCCCAAAAAGGTAATATTTATTATGTGTTGACTGCGGATCATGTTATCTGGAATCGTGATGAAAAAAAATTAAAAGATAAGTTAGAAATAGTCGCACCTGATAATCAACGATATGCTATAAATATCAGCAAGGCGAAAAGAATGCCTGGAGTTGATTTAGCCGTTGTGCAGTTTACCAGTAATCAAAAATATCGAGTTGCAACTTTAGCAAATTATAGTTTAAATACTAAAGGTCAAAAAGTGTTTGTTTCTGGTTTTCCTGGTAATAAACAACAAAATAAAAACAAACCTCATCGGATTTTAACAGCGGGAGTTTTGAGCCAACCAGAATTAATCAGGTTGAATACTTATGTAAGTTTCAATAATCAAAGTTCTCTGATACCTGTGCAAATACAAACTGTTTTAAGTGATGGTTATGATCTACTCTATAGTAATATTACTAAAGGCGGAATGAGTGGCGGTGCGGTTTTAGATACCCAAGGAAGATTAATTGGTATTCATGGCAGAGTGGAAGGTGAAATATCACTCGATTTTGATGGTGAAATCAATTTAGGTAGTAGTTCTGGTGTTCCCATTAGGACATTTTTAAATTTGGTTGAACAAGCAGGAATAGATTCAGATTTAAAAGTCGAAACTACTGCACCAGCTACACTAAAAAAATCGGAAGAGGATGTAATTAGTGAATATTTATTACCATTGGATGAAGTTCCTAAAAATAGCGATGATGAAATATCATGGCTAAATTATGCCAATCAACTATGGCGTTCTCAGAAATATGCAGAAGCGATAAAAGCTGTTAATAAAGCGATTGGGAAAAAACCGGATTTTTATCAAGCTTGGTATTTCAAGGGTGTGATATTTAATAGTGAGAAAAAATACCCAGAATCAATTGCTGCTTATGATAAAGCTCTTAAAATTAATCCCAACTTTGCTCAAGCGTGGAAAGATCGGGGTAGATTGCTGTTTACATTAGATAAATATTCCGAAGCCTTAGCATCTTTTGACAAAGCCATTGCCCTAAGTCCTAATCAATTTGATCTTTACTTCTTCCGAGGTTCATCGCTTTCTAGCTTAAATCGTGTTTCTGAAACAATTGAGGCTTATACTCAAGCTATTAAAATTTATCCCGACTTTCAACTCAGTTATCTTTTACGTGGTTTGTGCTACGTTTTCGATTTACACTATCAACAAGGCATAGATGATTTGACTCAGGCCATTCAACTTGACCCTAAAAATGCTCAATATTACTACTCAAGGGGTCTTGCTTACAGTTTGTTCAATAAGCATCAACAGGCAATTGATGATTTTACCCAAGCTATTCAATTTGACCCTAAAAATGCTAAATATTACAGCCACAGGGGTGGTGCTTACTCTGGATTAAAGAAGTATCAACAAGGCATAGATGATTTGACTAAAGCCATTCAGCTTGACCCTAAAAATGCTGAATATTACGACATCAGAGGTTTGAAGTACGGAAGTTTAGGAGACTACAAAAAAGCCATAGAAGATATAACAGAAGCTATTCGTCTCGACGATAAGAGTGTTTTATACTATGCAGATAGGGGTATTGCTTACTTGGGGTTAAAAGACTACAAACAAGCTATATCTGATTTAACAGAAACTATTCGTCGTGACCCTAAAAATGCACCATACACTGTAGGAGGTCTCAGATACTCTGAATTTAAAAATAATAAAATTATTATTAGCTCTTACAATACACAGCTTAGTATTGTATATGCAAATAGGGGTGGTGCTTACTCTGAATTAAAAGAATATAAACAAGCGATTGATGATTACACCCAAGCCATAAAAATTGACCCCGAAAATGCAGAATACTATAAGAATCGTGGTCTTGCTTACTTTCAATTAAAGGACTACAAACAAGCGATTAATGATTACACTCAAGCCATTAAAATTGATCCTAAAGATGCATTATACTATGTCGGTCGTGGTCTTGCTTACTTTCAATTAAAGGACTACAAACAGGCGATTAATGATTACACTCAAGCCATTAAAATTGACCCAAAAAAGGCAATATACTACAATGCGAGGGGTACTACTTACTCTGAATTAAAGGACTACAAACAGGCGATTAATGATTACTCTCAAGCCATTAAAATTGATCCTAAAGATGCAACATACTATCGTGATAGGGGTCTTGCTTATTTACAATTAAAAGACTACAAACAAGCCATAGCTGATTATACTCAAGCCATTAAAATTGACGATAAAAATGCAATATACTATGCCAGTCGTAGTCTTGCTTACTTTCAATTAAAGGACTACAAACAAGCGATTAATGATTACACTCAAGCCATTAAAATTGACGATAAAAATGCAATATACTATGTCGGTCGTGGTCTTGCTTACTTTCAATTAAAGGACTACAAACAGGCGATTAATGATTACACTCAAGCCATTAAACTTGATCCCAAAAATGCAATATACTACAATGCGAGGGGTACTACTTACTCTGAATTAAAGGACTACAAACAAGCGATTGATGATTGGAATCAAGCCATTAAATTAAAACCCGACTTTACTGAAGCTTACTATGATCGGGGTATTGCTCACTATTTCTTAAAAGACTACAAACAAGCAATAAATGATTGGAATCAAGCCATTAAATTAAAACCAGACTATCCCGAAGCTTACACGAACTTAGGTATAGTTTCCTATGAAATAGGAGAAGTAGAAACAGCAATTAATTATTGGCGAAATGCGGTAAAAATCAACAGCAATTTTGCAGAAGCACATTTAGCATTGGGTGTAGCCTTGTATGCTAAAGGTGACAAAGAAGCGGGTTTGAAATCCGCAGAAACGGCATTAAAATTAGATAAACGTTTTGGAAAGATTGAGTTTCTCAAAGAAAATGGTTGGGGTGAAAAGTTGATAAAAGATAGTCAGGAATTTTTGAATAATCCTTGGATGAAAAGTTTGATTTAAAAGCAATGTAGAGACGTTTCATGCAACGTCTCTAACATTTTTTCAGAGCTATCTAATCAACCTTACGCCATTTTTCCTAATATTCCTAACTCACAATTTGCAGATGTGGTTGTGGGAATAAACCAAACATCTATTTCTTGAACTTCGCTTTTTACATCTTTACTAGTTTTGACTTCTCCTAGAGGTGCTAATAATTCCTCTAGGTATTCTTTCGCTAGTTGATCGTGGGGTTGTCGTATCATGCAACAGCTTTTTCTTGTACCAAAACATAAGGTTCAACAATCAAAGCATTAAACCGTTTTGTGCGATCGCTATTCCAATTTCCTAATTGTTCTGGTGAAGGTTTAGTAATCAACTGTTCATCAATCCAATTTTGCACAGAGGGAATATTATCAGTTGCGATCGCCTCTCCCACATCCAACAAATCCAAACCATCTGCAACTATAATTATTACATCTCTTTGTGCATGGGGAATTAGCCAATCCCATTCCGCTTCATCCAGATTTTCTTTTAATTGTTCTCTTAAATCAGACATAATTTTTCACAGTTTTGTTAGGATCTCAATTGTACATAATTTGCAATTCATTAGTCATTAGTCATTAGTCATTAGTCATTAGTTAAATTTCACCCAATCACCTATCTTCCTAAATCGTGCATTTCATTAATTACATCTGCACATTTACGAGTTATAGCTTCTAATTCTTCCTTATTTGTAGAAGTTGGCGCATCAATCAATTTACCAATTCTAATAGTCATCGGGACTTTACGAGGAATAGGTGTACCTTTTTGGACAACGTTTTCACTCCCCCACAAACTCACCGGTAATAAAGGCGCTTTGGCTTTTGCAGCTAACAGTGCTGCACCTCTTTTGGGGTCATGAATACGACCATCTGGGGTGCGAGTTCCTTCTAAAAACACACCTACAGCCCAACCATTCTCTAAATATTCTAAAGCCGCACGAATAGCCGCACGATCAGCAGTACCCCTACTGACGGGATAAGCACCGTATAATTTAATAGCTTGGGCTAAAACAGGCACTTTAAATAATTCTTCCTTGGCCATGTATGCAACTGGCCGACATACACAGTTAGAAACTATGGGAGGATCAAAATAACTTGCATGGTTGCTAACTACCACCAATGGTCCAGTTTTGGGAACATTTTCCACCCCATAAATTTTACCCCCGAAGTAAGCGTGTAGCATGGGGCTAACCACTGACCACTTGAAAGCGTGGTAAAGTGCCAAACTAATAAAAGGTTCGCGTTCTCTGGTCACGGAAGATATTTTAAATAAGACTATTATTTAGAATAAGCTATGGCGATCGCTTTTCGTCAATGAACAAAGGTAGATTTAGCATATTTACAGATGAAAGCGTTTTCAAGGGTGCATTTTATATCCGGCTAATTACTTTTAATTGTTTTATCTTCCCTATTCCCTATTACCTATTCCCTATCCTCAAAGATATGCTCAATATTCAACATAAACATCAAAATAAGATGCAACCGCAGGCAGAGAATATATGGAGAGAACACTAATAGCCTAGATATTAAACGACCAATTATTATATAGAGGTTAGGTTATGGCAGTATCAGCAATTGATATTTCCAGAAGTCTTAGTGGCATAGATTTTCCTGCAAATAAAGAAGATTTGGTTAACCATGCCAGACAGAAAAATGCAAGTCAGGAAGTAATTGACGTTCTCCGACAAATGCCAGAGCGTGAATATGAAAACATGGCAGACGTGGAACACGAATTTGGTCAAGTTAGATAATTTTTGAATAAGGTTCTGTTCTTGTCTGTCTATTTCATTAGCTACTTTTTGGCATTTAATTCATAGTGGGACTTAGGCAAAAAATATTGATAATTTATGTTTAAGTCCCACTATTCATTGATTTTTATAAATTCTCTCAGATTTTTTATTATATTTTCACTAATATCACCAGCAACGAAGCAAATATTTGGACAGGATATATCTCCACTGAGCAAATTTTCTAAAAGAATATGACACAAATCCATATTATTTGAATTATGACGTTGAAACTCTGCTTGAGCATCTGGAGATAATTCGACTGCTGTAATAATAACTCCTGCAAAAATATGCTCACGTCGTAAATCTTCCACAAACGCATTCAGCGTCTTTCTTGAAAATTTATCTTTTTCGATCTTGATGTTAAAACCAGCTTGAGTTTCTACCCATGTAAATTTCTCATTAACTGTTTCTACAGCTATCTCGGAACCATCTAACATACGCTTTAATTTCTGTCTAATAATACGTTCCTTAATGCGAATGGGAATTCTGCCATCTATACCTCCGTCTGTATGACCTCTACGTTGAGGAAGTCCAGTAACTTGAGGTGTAGGATCACCCCCTAAAACTTGAACAATACGATTAGCAATCTCACGTTTTTCTTCAGGTGTTAAAGAAATTAAATGTTCAACTAACTTTTTTTGTAGATTGCCCATTATTACCGATTGAATGTGCTAATAAATCTAAACAAAGACGCAAGACAAGATTAATAACATCCTCTGTTGTTAAAGGATATTTACCATTCAGAAACTGAATTTCAGAACCCAGAATTAAGACCATCCATCGTGGAATTGTTACTTGCTGTAACTTCTCCATGTTAGTAGTTGACTTTTGAGATATTACTTCTATTAATTTTTTAGCTGATTTATACTGTATCTGATCTATGATACTCTGTTGAATATTTAATTTTTTTGTAGAAGTAATAGCAAAGGCTAATTCAATTAGTTTGTCTACTGACTTTGTAGAAAGATAATTACCGAGTTTATCAATCAACTCTTGCTCAAGTAAATTCGAGTCGAATGTGATGGATATCCCTTTTAAATTTCCTGATACTTGGTTTTGTAGTGTCTCAGTCAGCTTAGACA
This sequence comes from Sphaerospermopsis torques-reginae ITEP-024, assembly GCF_019598945.1. NCBI lineage: Bacteria > Bacillati > Cyanobacteriota > Cyanophyceae > Nostocales > Aphanizomenonaceae > Sphaerospermopsis > Sphaerospermopsis torques-reginae. The sequence goes on from NZ_CP080598.1 coordinate 3,699,963, forward strand.
TAAATTTTCTCACATATCAAGTTCAGCAAGAACAGAGCGTAGACTTTGCGAGAATATTTCATCCGATGTAAAGTCTAAAGGGGACAAGTTTACAAACGGCAACCAATGAGAAGATAAAAATTCCTCAATTCCAGAGTTTTGTAGCAATTTGGATACGTTCTGGTGAAGTTGCTCATAATCATCATTAGCCGGAAATCTATTGTTAACAATAATTCTGGCTTTCGGAACAATATCAACCAGAAGACCAAAGTTCAGGAGGGATGCCGTTTCTTTAACTATATCCTCTAATCCTATAGGATCATACTGAGGTACAACAGGAACAATTAACCTCCATCCTGGTTTTGTAACTACAGTAACAGGTACTTCATAGTAATCGTCTGTATCCGCAACCAGAAAGTCATAATTATTTGCACCAGGAAAAGAATCTGGTAAGGGTTCTGTTTCTCTAATATCTATCTTATTTTTGTCATTTGCAAAGTGACCTGTAGATTCTAAGAACTTACCCATTCGGCTTCTTCCAGCCAAGTCTAAAGCCCAAACACGGTAGTTTTGCTGGGCTAGTAGTAAAGCAATATTTGTAGCAACTGTTGTTTTTCCTACTCCACCCTTGGTTGCATTTACTACTATTTTCAGCACTCTTGTTACTCCATTGCGTGAGAAATATAGTTCTGCATTAAGCTTAATATTAAAAAACTGCTTTCTTGTCTAACTTGGCAACTCTCCAGTATTACGAATATTCTTCAATTCCACACCATCAACAGTCCGCTTAATCAAACCAGTTAAAACGTTACCTGGTCCAATTTCTACTACTTTTGTAATACCAAATTCTGGTAATTGTAATGCAATTTCTCTCCACCGTACTGAACCAGTCATTTGTTGAGTTAAACGCTGTTTTAAAATTTCTGCATCAGTTGTAGGCACAGGATCAACATTAGAAGAAACGGGAACTTCTGCTGTTTGGAAAACTATGCTATCTAATATTTCTTGAAATTCCTGTGATGCTGCTTGCATTAAATGGGAATGAAATGCACCGGAAACTTTTAAAGGTAATGCCCGTTTTGCTTTGACATTAGACATTACAGTTTGTAAAGCTTCGGGAGTTCCTGAAATTACGACTTGTGCGGGACTATTATCATTTGCTAACACTACATCCGGGGTTTCTGCAATTAATTTTTCTAATTGTTCCCGATCAAAATTAAGTAATGCTGCCATCATTCCCCCAGCAGTATTATCCATAATTTCTGCACGACGTTTAACTAATTGTAAACCTGTACACCAGTCAAAAACACCAGCAACATAAAGAGCAATATATTCTCCTAAACTGTGACCGGCAACTAAATCTGGTTTTTCTCCTTTTTCTCGTAATAAGTCCGCAAGAATACTTTCGATCACATATAAACAAGGTTGGGTGTAAAGTGTGCGTGATAATCTTGCTTCGTCATTTTGACAAATTTCACTCACAGACCACCCTAAAATTGCTTCAGCTTCTTCAAATTTTGCCTTAGCAGACGCTATATCTAGTAGATCCATTCCCATGTTTAAGGTTTGTGAACCTTGTCCGGGAAACACCCATGCAGTTTTTGTCATTTGATAATTGATAATTGGTGATTGGTAATTGGTAATTGGTAATTGGTAATTGGTAATTGGTAATTGGTAATTGGTAATTGGTAATTGGTGATTGGGAAAAATGAAATTGATTACCCAGTCACCTGTCACCTGTCACCTGTCACCTGTCACCTATCTTCCCCATTGAAAAATGGCTGCACCCCAGGTTAAACCAGCGCCAAAACCGGAGGTAACTATAATATCATTAGGTTTGATTTTTCCTTGCCTTACTGCTTCATCTAATGCTAGGGGAATGGAAGCGGCGGAGGTGTTCCCATAATGGGCAACGTTACTGATTACTTTATGTTCAGGAATATTTAACCGATCAGCTACAGCGTTAATAATACGCTGATTCGCTTGATGTAATATTAACCAATCTATTTGATCTACGCTGAGATGAGCTTCAAATAAAGCTTTATCTATAACTTCTGGCACTTTCTGAACTGCAAAACGGTATACTTCTTTACCGTTCATGGTGATGGGGTGATAAGTGCCTGTAGGTACGTGAATATCTGGTGTTACTTGTTTTGTAGTGCCTTGATAACCCAGGTTGAGATGGGGATTTTGACTACCATCACTCTTCAGGGAAAATCCTAATAGGCGATCGCTCTTATTTGCTTGCAATACTACCGCCCCAGCACCATCACCAAATAATACACAAGTGCGCCGATCTTGCCAATCTACCCAACGAGAGAGGATATCTCCTCCTATCAACAGTACATTTTGATAAACACCTGTTCTAATATATTGGGCTGCTGTCACCAGTCCAAATACAAACCCCGAACAGGCTGCGGTTAAATCAAAGGCGACTGCTTTAACTGCTCCTAATTCAGCTTGAATGCGACAAGCATTACCAAATAAGTCATCTGGTGTAGATGTTGCCAGCAAAATTAAATCTATATCTTCTGCTTTAATTCCTGCGGCTGCGATCGCCTGTTTACTGGCATCAGTAGCTAATGTAGTCAATGATTCTGGCGGTAATGCTAACTGCCGTTGACTAATTCCTGTTCTTGTGGTAATCCACTCATCTGAAGTTTCCACCAGTTGAGTCAAAGTCTGGTTATCCAAGGAAGCTGCTGGTACAGCCGAACCACTTCCTATAATTGCTATGCCTTGATTGAATAAATTCTGCACTCCTAAATCTCCGCAGTTGTCAATTGTCAATTGTCAATTGTCAGTTGTCAAGAAGCAGTCAGCAGTCAGCAAACCCCATTCATGAATGACTATGACTAATGACAAATGACTATGGAATCTATATCAAATCAGGCTATTCGCTTTCGCTTTGTAGAAGTTGATATTGTGACTGTAGTCTTTGCAATACCTGATTATCTACAGCTTCTTTGGCCATGCGAATAGCACTAAATATAGAAGGCGCTTGAGAACTTCCATGACCGATAAAACAAATTCCATTTACGCCTAATAGCAATGCTCCCCCATGTTCTGCGTGATCCATGCGTTGTTTAACGCGCTTAAGGTTAGGTTTTAAAATTGCAGTACCAATTTGTCCCCGGATACCTTGAGGTAGTTCTTCCCGCAGAATTTGTAAAATTACTCCTCCTACTGCTTCGGCAAATTTTAATAACACATTACCAACGAAGCCATCACAGACTATAACATCAAATTCTCCTGATAATACATCACGTCCTTCCGCATTACCGCTAAAATTTATTTGGGTATTTTCCCTTAATAATTGATGGGCGCGAAGGGCAGTTTCGTTACCTTTGGTGTCTTCTTCACCGATATTCAATAATCCTATTTTGGGTTCAGGCATTCCCAAAACATATTGACTATAAATTGAACCCATGACTGCAAACTGCTCTAAAAATTTAGGGCGACAGTCTACATTTGCACCAACATCCAGTATTAATACTGGCTTACCTGCTTTAATGGTGGGGAATACTGTACCTATGGCTGGGCGATCAATTCCTGGTAATCTGCCTAAACGTAGTAAAGCGGATGCCATTGCTGCCCCAGAGTGTCCAGCAGAAAATACTGCATCTGCTTGATTATTTTTCACTAAATCCATCGCTACGTTGATTGAAGCCTTACGCTTTTTTCTAACTGCGTTTAAAGGCTCTTCATCCATTGCGATCGCTTCCTGTGCAGGAACAATCTCTAATCCCACCATATTGGTTTTTGGCGGTATGACAGCTTCGATTTGTTGCTGATCACCTACCAACAAGATTTTCACACCCAATTCTTCCTTCGCTCGTAATGCGCCAGCGACGATTTCAGCGGGTGCGTAATCCCCTCCCATAGCGTCAATTGCGATGCTTACACCAGTCGATCCCATTGCTCCTAGCTCAAAGAAACCTTACAAATTTTATCAGATCGCAACACTTAACAATTAAAAATTCCCAAAAATGGCATGAAAAACTATAGCAGGAGTCAGGAGTTTTTGATTTTGGATTTTGGATTTTGGATTTTGGATTTTGGATTGTTTTTGTTATCTCCAATCTAAAATCTAAAATCTAAAATTTTTGCCCCAGTCACCAGTCATCACGACAAGACTTTTATGCCTACGGCACGCTACGCGTTAGCGAAGCTTTCGCTTTAGCGATACAGCAACCCCTAAATAAATTTTAATTTCAAGGTATTAAAAATCTCTTATTTCTCATCTGCGTTTATTTGCGTTTATCTGCGTTTAATATTCTGAGCATATAAAAAGGCTCTACCTTGGATTACACCCAAAGCAGAACCTTTAATAATTTACAGCAGATTACAGATCAATCTGGTACAGATTCTTACTTAAAACCTAGACAGAAAGAGAGTTTTACTCCTGACTCCTGACTCCTGCTGTATCAAACCGAAAAACTAACTCAAAACCCAACTAACCAAAGTTCTCACCCCGAAACCGGTCGCCCCAGCACCGTTGTAACCATTTTCCTTATCAGCCCAAACTGGACCAGCAATATCCAGGTGCGCCCAAGGGGTATCCTTCACAAACTGCTTTAAAAACAAAGCCGCAGTAATAGAACCACCGTAGCGGGGTCCGGTATTCTTCATGTCCGCAATACCAGATTTTAACCCCTCAAAATACTTTTCTTCCATTGGCATCCGCCAAATTTTCTCACCTGCTGTTTCTGAGGCGGTTTGCAGTTGGGAAGCTACCCCATCATCAGGTGTAAATAAACCGGCGATATCATCACCCAAAGCTACCACACAAGCACCTGTGAGAGTCGCTAAATCAACGATCGCATCTACACCCAACTTATCCGCATAAACCAAAGCATCAGCCAAGGTTAAACGCCCTTCTGCGTCGGTGTTGTTGACTTCGATTGTTTTGCCATTGGATGCGGTTAAGATGTCTCCTGGGTGCATTGCCTTACCGCTAATCATGTTTTCGGTGACGGCTGAGATAAAGTGAACTTCTACATCTGGCTTTAACTGCCCGATAGCTTTAGCAGCACCTAAAGTTGCCGCAGCGCCACCCATGTCAATTTTCATGGTTTCAATACCGCTACCAGCGCCTTTAATGTTCAAACCACCAGAGTCAAAAGTTAAACCTTTACCAATAATTGCTAATTTGCGTCTGGGTGTGGTAGCTGGTTTGTAAGTGAGGTGAATAAATTTAGGTGGTAAGTCAGAAGCTTGGGCTACTCCTAAATATGCCCCCATACCTAATTTTTCACAATCTTCTTTTTCCAAAATTTGTAATTCTAAACCGTGTTCTTTAGCTATTGCTTGGGAGGTTTCTGCCATTGTAATCGGTGTCACAGCGTTAGCGGGAGCAGCTACCAACTGCCTAGCTAAAATTACCCCAGAAACAATTTGTTCTGCACGGGTAATAGCCGCTTCTTGTCCAGCTAAACCCAATAAATCAATAGTTTCGATGTTGGGATTTTTATCTTCTGGTTCAGATTTAAAGCGAGTATCTTGGTAAAGTGCCAGTTGTGCGCCTTCTGCGATCGCTTGGGCTGTAGCTGCTGGATCGTTGTTGTAAACTGGTAAACTCACTGCCAGAGTTTTGGTTTTTTGCTTTTTGGCAGTGCGAGCTATTGTAGCAGCAACACGGCGTAAAGTTTCTAATTTCAAAGCATCCGGTTTTCCCAAACCTACCAAAATCACCTTCCGCACGGGATGACTAGCACCTACGCGAATAACAACGGTGCTGTTAGCTTTACCTGTAAATTCTTCTTCGGCAATGATTTCTGAGAAAATTCCGCCGCATTTCTCATTCAGAGTCGCTAAATCGCCTGTTAACTCTACTGCATCTTCAAACAAGCCAACTGCTAAAGTATCACCACTCCAATCTAATAATGCTGTGTTTGTAGGTTGAATCGTCATTTTTGTAATGTTCTGTAAACCTTCCTTACTTGTACCAGTATTGCTCAAAATTTCCGGGGTGTGGGAACTCCTGTTAAGATAATCCCTATTAGGGATTGAAACTAAGCCATCTTGTCAAAGTTCCCCGCTTGGGGATGAAAAAAACTATGTTAAATATCATAAACACTAGGTTGAGCTTTATTGCTAATAACTCTCTTGATGACAATCAAGCTATGAGAGAAATTGCTTATAGCATGGATTTATTAATTCCTGGCTTATACTTATGGCTACCAGGAATACAGATTCGCCTTGGTGGTGCTGTTCCTGATGATCAACCTTATAGATATCCAGGTAAGATTCACAGTCATGCAGGGATGGCTTTAGTATTACCAGGGTATAAGATTTTTACAACTTATCAGGGTACTTATGACTCATTTGGAGATGAGGTTGAGAAAAGGATAGGTTAGTAACGTAAAAGATTGAATTGGATTAAATCCAATATGAGTTATTGGTTTACAAGTTATGAAAAAAATAGGGTAGTAAGATACAAAATATTCATAATTTATCAGGCTACCTATTTAATTGGACTATGTCCAATAATTAATTGGACTACGTACAATCTGGTTTATTGCTTTACAAGTTGTGAAAAGCGTAGGGTAGTAAGATACAAAATATTCATAATTTACCAGGCTACCCATGACCCTAAACAAGCATAAAATCCAGGGACTACCACAGTTCAAATGTCAAACATTAAGCGCAACTCAATTTGAGAAATTAATGATTGATGCTGGTTACTCAATATCAGGTACTGCGCCAGCCCAAGGTAATAGAATTAAAGTTTGGTGGATTCATGATCAATATCCAAGGGTAGAATCTATTTATAGTCCTGATCAGAAAATAGTGATTACTGCGTATCATGTATAAGATACGCTGCTGAAGGTTTAATTTTACGTCGATTTTACTTTTCGTTACATATTTCGGTTTTTTCTGTTTACCTACTTAGTAGCATGACTGTATTTTAAAGATTCTACAAATTCATGATCCTTCAAAATCTTATACAAATTCACATCTTCCTCTAATAAACAAGCATGACCACTATCAGGTAAAATTAATTTCTTAGGATTAGGTAAAATCTGATCTAACCGTTCCACTTCACTCACAGAAGGTAACAAGCGATCGCTCCCCCCAGCAATCAGTAATACTTGTTGTGTCAATTGTTGCAATTTTTCCTGCTCAACTTGAAACTCCCGCAACAATGACAACCGCCAATTTACCGTTTCTGCGGGTAAAGAACGCATAGTTCTTAACAGTTCATGGCGAATACTACTAGACATCCGTGATAAAGATGCCAAAAATGGTAGTAATCCTAATGCACCAATATCATAAAACCATGATGGCACAAAGTCAGTTAGTTGAGATAAAGAATTGAGCCAAGGACGTAATTGAAAGGCTGAAGCAGGATTAATTAAAATAATACGTTTGAATAATTGTGGTGATTGGGTAGCGACTTTCATAGCCAAACAACCCCCAAAGGACTCACCACACAGATAAACTGGGCGATGACAACTTCTTTCTAATTCTGCGTGAATTAAGTCTAAAACGTTCTTAGTCAGCACATCCCAGGTAGTGAGGTCTTGTCTGGGGATCGCTAAACAACGGACATCAAAACCCAATTCTAAGCCAGTTGTTTGCGATCGCAACATTTGACCAGTTCCATCCATTCCTGGTAAATAGACAAACAGCGGATACTCTGGTTGTACTCTTTTGGGAGTTAGGAAACAAGGTTTAAGTTCAACGTCTGTCATTTTGCCCGTGTGTCTCTATCTATTTGACCTTGTTTAACTGTACCTTTTCACTGCGAATTATGGGGACTGGGGACTGGTGATTGGTGATTGGTGATTGGTGACTGGTGACTGGTGACTGGTGACTGGGTAATCAATTTTATTTGTCTCTGTTCCCTGTTCCCTGTTCCCTTCTTTCCCAATTACCAATTACCAATTACCCATTACCCATTACCCATTACCAATTACCAATTACCCATTACCCATTACCAAAATCAGCTTTTCTAGATAAAAATCAGTCGAGTCTGAAACTATGATTACAGATTTTAGTGAAGTTTGAATGAATTATATATAAATAAGTGAAATCGCTTAACCGATCCTTCACAAACTCACTCAACCTAGGTAATTGTTAATTGGTGATTCAATTTTAGATTTTAGATTTTAGATTGTATTTAGATTTTATTTCACTGACTACAATCTCAACAATCTCAAATTTCCACACTAAAAACTAAAATTTACTGAACCAGTCAGTCCGCATCCCCAATTAATTATCCTATTAATTACTGTATCTTTTGTGAAAAATATCGCATTTTTTCTTGATATTATTTTTACATTTCTTTACTATAACTTTCACTATCTATAGCTAACGCCAAGCTGAGTTATCAGGTAGAAATGTATAAATCAGAGATTTAGCTTTATTTTTTGAGTTTTGGTTTGTTGAATGGATGATCAAAATGGAGGAATGAACAGTTGACAACATGATTAATAACAACTATTTACCGTGATTTGAAGAGCAATGAGTAGAAGTTCTAAATATGGCAAAACAATGATTGAGGTGATATATTTGCTAATATTAAGTTATTGTTTGAAAAAATAGTGGCAATATTATATAATTACCTGGCTTTACAGCAGCAACTAACCAACAAAACTGTTTAATAATTTGTTTTTTAATTCCTATGAATCTAGAGAATAAAACTTCAAAAACCTTTGCCCTGACTACACCTCTCTACTATGTAAACGATGTTCCCCATATTGGTAGTGCGTACACTACAATGGCAGCAGATGTAGTAGCCAGATTTCAACGCTTGTTAGGAAATCAGGTACTGCTGATTACGGGTACAGATGAACATGGGCAAAAAATTCAAAGGTCAGCAGCAAGTTTAGAAAAACCACCACAGGAATTTTGTGATCAAATTGTACCCAGTTTCATCAACTTGTGGCAGGTGCTGAATATTCAATATGATCGCTTTAGTCGCACTACCGCTTTAAATCACCAGGCAATTGTTAAAGAATTTTTCCAAAGAGTTTGGGAAAATGGCGACATTTATCAAGGACAACAACAAGGCTGGTACTGTGTATCCTGCGAAGAATTTAAAGAAGAACGTGATTTGTTAGACGGTAAACGTTGCCCTATTCATACTACCAAAGAAGTAGAGTGGCGAGACGAGCAAAATTACTTTTTCCGTTTATCCAAGTATCAAACCCAGCTAGAGGAATTTTACCAGTCTAGGCCAGATTTTATTCAACCTGCCAGTCGCCGTAATGAAGTCCTCAGTTTTGTCAGTCAAGGTTTACAGGATTTTTCCATTTCGCGGGTAAATCTTGATTGGGGTTTTCCTGTACCTGTAGATCCTAAACATACCCTTTATGTGTGGTTTGATGCTCTGCTGGGTTATGTAACCGCATTATTAGAACCAGATGCAGAACCAACTTTAGCGAATGCTTTAGAAAAATGGTGGCCGATCAATCTGCACTTAATTGGTAAAGATATATTGCGGTTTCATGCAGTGTACTGGCCAGCAATGCTGATGTCAGCTGGTTTACCTTTGCCTGAGCGAGTATTTGGACATGGATTTTTGACTAAAGATGGTCAAAAAATGGGGAAAACTCTGGGTAATACCCTTGATCCTGTAGCTTTAGTTCAAGGTTATGGTAGTGATGCAGTTCGTTATTACTTCCTTAAGGAAATCGAATTTGGCAAGGATGGAGATTTTAATGAAATTAGGTTCATCAATGTTCTAAATGCAGATTTGGCAAATGATTTAGGTAATTTGTTAAATCGTACTTTGAACATGGTGAAAAAATACTGCGCTGGTAAAGTTCCTGCGATCGCTCCAGAAGTTATTCCCGCTGAGAATGCTTTAAAAGCGATTGGTTTGGGGCTAGGGGAACAGGTGAAACAAGCTTATACAAACTTAGCTTTCAACGAAGCTTGCTACGCTGTTTTGTCATTAGTTCAAGCCAGCAATAAGTTTATAGATGAACAAGCACCTTGGACATTATATAAACAGGGCAAGCAAGAAGAAGTGGAAGTAGTGCTGTATACGGTTCTCGAATCAGTGAGACTAGCAGCTTATCTCCTCTCCCCAATTATTCCCAACATTAGCAGCGATATTTATCAACAACTAGGCTGGGGAATCAATTTTAACAATCAAAAAGAAAGTTCAATGGTTGCGCCTTTTACTACCCATGCAACATGGGGCGTACTATCAGATAAACAACAGTTGGGTACACCTCAACCAATTTTTAAACGGATAGAACTACCAAAAAACAATTAACACTTTCCATTTTTGATTGAGTGTAAAAACCGAATCGGGGGCCTACTTTGTTTGTTGGCCCCGGAATTTATCATAAGCCAATCTAGCAAGAGTGTAAAAGTTAATGATTTCTATCGGCAATAACATGGATAACAACCGAGGTATGACAATGATGTTGAATAATTTGGAAAATGACTCGATTTTTTCGCCGGAACAGGTTTTAGAGAATCGGGGTCGGGTGGCTATATTTATTGATGGGTCGAATTTATTTTATGCGGCTTTACAGTTAGGAATCGAAATTGATTATACTAAGCTTTTGTGTCGATTAACTGGAGGTTCTAGACTATTGCGGGCTTTTTTCTATACTGGTGTAGACCGGACAAATGAGAAGCAGCAGGGATTTTTGTTGTGGATGCGTCGCAATGGTTATCGAGTCATTGCTAAGGATTTAGTGCAGTTACCGGATGGCTCAAAAAAAGCTAACCTAGACGTGGAAATAGCTGTGGATATGATGGCGTTAGTCGATTCCTATGATACCGCAGTTTTAGTGAGTGGTGATGGCGATTTGGCTTATGCTGTAAATTCTGTCAGCTATCGTGGTGTTAGGGTTGAAGTGGTGAGTTTAAGGTCAATGACCAGTGATAGCTTAATTAATGTGAGCGATCGCTATATTGATTTAGAAGCTATCAAGGAAGATATCCAAAAAACACCCCGTCCTGGTTATCCCTATAGACCATTATCTAGTATGGGGTTCTTGGACGATCCTAGAGATAGTGAAGGACATTTAGAAATTCCAGAATAATGCAAAATCCACAAAGCGGGAATCAGCGGAGAGAATGTTCACAACTTCAGAGGGGAAGTAAATCCAACTCCCCCCGCTTGTATTCTTATATTTTACAAATGCTGAGAAATTTCTCTTATTTGTCTTGGATTTTATTATTGTTACTTGGCTTATATTCTTGCGGAAATCCATCTCCTACAAAACCAGAACCGGACAGTTCAGCTAACCAAAATCAAGATAGTAAGTTAACTTTTTTCGGTGTAGCTTTAGAGCAGTTTGATGAAGAAGGTAGACCTATTTGGAAAGTCCAAGCTCAACAAGCCAAGTATACCAAAGAAACAGAAATTGGTGAAGCCCAAAATCCCCAAGGTGAACTTTATCAAGATGGCAAAGTAGTTTACACCATTAAAGCCGAAACCGCCGATATTAAGCAAGATGGTAAACAACTGTTACTCAAAGGGAAAATTAGAGCTACAGATCCGCGTAATGGAGTAGTATTACAAGGTAATGAATTAGAATGGCGACCTGAAGAAGATTTATTGATTGTTCGTAATCAATTTAATGGTAATCATAAACAATTAAAAGCCACAGCACAGGAAGCAAGAGTAAAAACCCGTGAACAGCGAATAGAATTTTCGGGAAAAGTCGTTGCTACATCAGGTGATCCGCAATTACAAATGCGAACTGAGCGGTTAGTTTGGCTTCTTAAAGAAGAAAAATTAATTGGCGATCGCCCCATCGAAATTGACCGGTATGAAAATAATCAAATAACTGGACGTGGTAGAGGAAATGGTGCTCAAGTTAACTTGAAAACCAAAGTTGCCACTCTTGAACCCAAAGCCCAATTAAACTTGCTAGAACCACCTATGCAAATCATTAGTAATTCGATGACATGGAATATAAATGAAGAAATTGTCAAAGCAAATGCCCCTGTGAGTGTTGTTCATCAAGCTGAAAATGTCACTGTTACTGGTAATAAAGCCGAAATGAAAATACCAGAAAAAACAGTTTATTTAACAGGCAATGTAAATGCCGTGGGCAAAAAGAATCAATCTTTAAAATCAAATCAACTCACTTGGTATTTAGAGAAAAAATTATTAGAAGCACAGGGAAATGTAGTTTATCGTCAAGTTGAACCACCATTAAACTTTCAAGGTACAACAGCAGTCGGTAATCTGGAAACAGAAAATATTGTTGTTAAAGGCGGTAGTTCAGGTAACAGAGTGGTAACAGAAATTATACCCCAGTATTAAATTGGGGACTGGGGACTCTCACAGGGGTAGGTTTTTAATATTATCTGTTAAGGCAGGACCTGGAAGACAAGGAGGTATTGTAGACAAGGAAGATTTTATACAAAAAATGGTCTGTTGAGCGTCGGTTTTTGTGACCAATTGTACATTATTTGCACGGGTTTCCTCCCTTGTCCACTGTCCTTCCTTGTCCTCCAAGTCTTGCCCTCACGACAATGTAAAATACCTACCCTTGTGAAGACTGGGGACTGTGGACTGGGGAAGAAAAGATTTTTACCAATGCCCAATGCCCAATGCCCAATGACTAACCTCTATACAAAATTTCATTGCGGCTGGGTACACCTAATTTTGGTAAATAATTTTTAGGTGAATGGGGAGTCAGGACTGTAGGAACACCAGTATATACTTGTAATTGTTTCACCAGATGTTGTAAAAGCTGATCCTGTTCAGAGCGAAAACTGGGTACATTGTAACCGCGATTGATAATAGCAAACCAGACTAAACCGCGATCGCGTGTGGGTACAACTCCTGCTAAAGCACTAACATCACTGAGAGTTCCAGTTTTCATCACAGTGGCCGATGGCATACTTCTAAACTGCATTGTCCCACGATTATCAAAGCCAGAGGTAGGGAACAAATCAGCCAAGGTCAAATTATGGGCGGATGCTTCCCGTTGTAGTGCCATAAACATAGCACAGACGGCTCTAGGAGAAATCTTATTTTCTCTTCCTAAACCAGAACCATTAATTAATTGAATTTCTGACTGTGGAACCATAGCCAGTTGAGCAGCAGTAGATTTAACTACATTTGCCCCTCCCACTGATTGAGCTAACATCTCAGCTATATCATTATTACTGTAAACATTCATCTCTTTAATGAGTTGATGTAGGGGTAAAGAGAGATGACGTACCAGTAAAGTTTGTTTAGGGTTAGGCTGTGCTGTCACCAGCACCGTACCATTAATTACCACTTGGGGCTTAGGTGTTCCCTTGGGCATTCGGGAATATTGGTAAATCACAGAACGATTCCAACTTTTGTGATTTAAAGCTTGTTTGAGTAATTGACCGGCTGCGGTAGGATTAGTATAGAAATTCATGGCAAAATTGCCAGTAATTACCAAATTTCCCTTGACTTGCTTAATACCGATTTTATTGAGAGCATTACCAACAGCGATCGCCTCCTCTCCAACAAACATCGGATCACCACCAGCATTAATCACCAAATCACCATTTACTACCCCATTGACAATAGGACCTGTAGCACTAACCAAAGTTTCAAATTGATGGTTTGGTCCCAAACTTTTAAAAGTTGCTAATGAAGTGGCCACCTTAGTTAAAGATGCTGCGGGTAGAGGAATTGTACCTTGGTGATTAGCCATTAACATCGGACCCGACTGCAACCAAACTCCCTGTTGCTTGATCAGATTTTCCGTAACCAGCTTGGAAGTCATCAACTCCTTGAGATATTCCTGTACTGTCATAGCTCCGGCTGGGTTAGGATCAGGGGCAATGACAAAGCCAGGACTACTTTGCCAAACCAATGCTTCTAAAGCATTTACAGGTTGGATTTTAACTCCAGCCATATCGAGCCAAAGTGAAACCAAACCTGAACCTAATAATTCCAGCATATTTAATTCCTCTATCTTTGTTCAGATATCTAATAATTGTTTGCAGTGTTGGCATATTATGCCTTTTAATTCCACTTCTTACTATCTGGAAAACTTGCCACCAGGAAAACTCAATCATTAGTCATTAGTCATTAAACATCTCCGGTAATTAAATGTGCGTGGCTTGAAACCTTTAGACGTTCCGCCGGAACGTCTCTACATTCATTTTCGGAGAGGTCTATTAATCATTAGTTATTAGTTATTAGTTATTTTTAGCTAATCACCAATCACCAATCACCAATCACCAACCTACTTTCTTTCTGGATGGGCTGTTTCCTCTGGGGTAGGAATACCTAATTGGTTAATCGCTGCAATCATCTGATATAAACGCCCTAAATCTCTTTGATTGAAGTATAAAATAAGGCGGGGTAAATCCGATGTTTCATCTTGACCCTCTTGAGGTAATACCTGACTTTTTTCAATTCTGCCTTGGACAAGAATGTCACTAAAGTTAGCATTTAATTGTTCCACCAATTCATTGGATAACTCGTGTCTGAGACGAATCACCAACTGATCACCTACGTAGCGACTAGAGTGATAAACTTGGTAAAAACGGGTGATGGCATTGCAAGCAATCTCTAGATTATCTGTAACTGTGTACAGACTAGGATCTTCTGGACTGACAAGACCTTTTGCCACCAATTGCTCATCAATATATTTACTCCAAGAGTGCCAATAATCACCACCGGGAGGATCGATAAGAACCACAGGTACAGGACCAAATTTACCTGTTTGGCTAAGTGTCATACATTCAAAAGCTTCATCTTGAGTGCCAAACCCACCGGGAAACAAAGCCACAGCATCGCTTTCTTTGAGCAAAAAGAGTTTGCGGGTAAAGAAATATTTAAAGTGAATGAGCTTAGGATCACCTTCAATAAAAGGGTTAGCCTGTTGCTCAAAAGGTAACTGAATATTTAAACCAAAAGAATTGTCTCTTCCTGCACCTTCTTGACCAGCTTGCATGATCCCACCACCACCACCTGTCATCACCATAAATCCTAGTTGAGATACAGCGCGAGCAAATTGAACTGCCATTTGGTAATCAGGGGTTTGTGGTGCTAAACGAGCAGAACCAAAGATAGTAACTTTGCGAGTGTGTCGATAATCATAAAAGAGTTGGAAGCCTCTTTCCATATCTGCTAAAGCCGCAGATAGTATCTTCCAATCCAGACGATCAATTTCACTATCAGCTAAACGAACTATGGTAGCAAGTGCTTGCTGGATAAATTGCCGATGTTTTAAAGTCGGTAAACGATCTATTAATTCAGCAATATCAGCTTGGAGAGACTCTAGTATTTCAAAGGACTCTTTAGAGGTCATGAGAACTGCCACAACAATGGCATTATATTTTATGTGAACTACCTACGCTGCCGCAAGCGTAAACATTTCCCCAAAAGGGGTTTGTATAATTTAGGTGGTCATAGGGTCAAGATTTTTCCGGTTTCCCGAAAAATCATCAATTGCAAATTTTCTGGCTTGTTGTGTATAAAGTGTTCTAGAGACGCAAACTTTGCGCCTCTGAAACAAATTAACAAATATTCACCTAAAAGCAGACAAATGAATAAAATTTGTAGCCACTTTAGGTTTAAAGATGCTTTTCCAAAGTTTGAGATAATGTACTTTTAGGCACGGCACCGACAACCATATCCACTTTTTGTCCACCTTTGAAAATCATTAATGTGGGAATGCTGCGGATGCCATACTGACTGGCAACTTGAGGATTTTCATCAGTGTTAACTTTGACTACTTTGACTTGACCTTCATACTGACTGGCGATTTCCTCGACAACAGGAGCTACCATGCGACAAGGACCGCACCAGGGAGCCCAGAAGTCAACTAAAACGGGTACTTCGCTATCTAGCACTTCCTGCTTAAAACTAGAATCTGTAACTTGTGCTGCTGCTGACATTCCTAAAAACCTTTGCCTATTATATTTATGAGTTTAGTGAAAATTCTACCATAGCAAAAACATCAGCTTGGGAGTGAAGGATGTACATTTGCAAAGAAGCTATGGAATTTATGGATAATTATAAGGAACCGCCCGAACAGTAGTCCGGGCGGAGTGTGGTGTGAGGAGTGAACGGAAACATTTGTCTCCGCTATTTCTATTGTAGGCTACAGTTGGGATTTTTCCAGTGATTGTTTAGGTTTGCTGGGAAAAAATTTTTGTTGGAGGGAACAGGGAACAGGGAATAGAGAATAGGGAATAGGAAGTAACATATTATTCTTCCCAATCACCTATCACCAATCACCAATCACCAATCACCTATCACCTATTTATTTACCCATGCCCAACTGTTGGGCTTTTTGGTACACTTTGCCTTCTGTTAACAAGGAAGGAGCAATAACTACTTCAACTTGCTGCATTTCTTTGAGGTCTTTTGCTCCTAATGTACCCATGCTGGTTTTTAATGCGCCTAGTAGGTTGTGAGTACCATCATCTAATGCTGCTGGACCTCTGAGTATTTGTTCTAGAGTTCCAGTTGTACCTACACGAATACGAGTACCACGGGGCAGCACTGGGCTAGGAGTTGCCATTCCCCAATGATAACCCCGTCCTGGGGCTTCTGCGGCTCTAGCAAAGGGTGAACCAATCATTACGCCATCAGCACCGCAAGCAATACATTTACAAATGTCGCCACCGGTGATTAAACCACCATCGGCAATGACAGGTATATATTTGCCGGTTTCTTGATAAAAGTCATCTCTGGCAGCGGCACAGTCGGCAACTGCTGTGGCTTGGGGTATACCCACACCTAAAACTCCACGGGATGTACAAGCTGCACCGGGTCCAATACCTACTAATACTGCTGCTGCACCTGCTTTCATTAATTCTAAGGTGACTTCATAAGTAACACAGTTACCTAGTATCACAGGTATGGGCATAGACTGGCAAAATGCCACTAAATCCAGTGGTGTGATAGACTCTGGTGCAACATGGTCTGTAGAAACTACTGTAGCTTGGATAAAAAATAAATCAGCCCCAGCTTTAGCTACTACTTCACCATATTTGCTTGCTCCGACTGGTGTTGCACTAACTGCCGCAATACCGCCTTGTTGTTTAATTTCCTGAATACGTTTTTCAATGAGTTCGGGCTTGATCGGTTCGGCATAAAGTTCTTGCATCAGTCCCACAAATTCATCTTTGCCTACTGAAGCAATGCGATCTAATATCGGATTTGGGTCATCATATCGCGTTTGAATACCCTCTAGGTTAAGAACTCCTAAAGCTCCTAACTGGGATAGACGCACCGCCATACCAACATCTACTACACCATCCATTGCACTGGCAATAATCGGTATTTGTCGTTCAATATTACCAATTTTCCACTTTGTGTCCGCTAGACTCGGATCTAATGTTCTGTTACCGGGGACTAAAGCTATTTCGTCAATGCCGTAGGCTCGGCGAGCCATTTTTCCCCGCCCAAGTTGAATTTCCACTCTTTCACTTTTCTCAAATCTGTTTAAGCTAGGGTATCAAAATTATGGGAATATTGGGAGGGATTTTTTTAATTTACAGTGTAGGGTGTAGAGTGTGGGGGAGGACAATTAGTTCTTTATTCTTCTGAACTCCTGCCCCCTCCCTTCGTTAACGCCTTCTAGATTGGATTTTGTCAAAAATAGCACCGTCATCAAAAAATTTCTTCTGTACAGCATCCCAACCGCCTAAACTACTGACAGTATAAAGTTTGCTGATTTTGGGAAATCTGTTCTGTACTTCTTTGGCTACTGTGGGGTTAACTGGTCTAAAACCAACTTTGGCAAATTCTCTCTGGGCTTCTGGTGTATATAAAAATTTGACGAATGCTTCTGATACTTCACGAGTTCCGCGTTTATCTACGTTTTTATCAACTACTGCTACGGGTCCTTCTATGGATATATTCGTAGATGGTACTACGTAGGTTGTATCTGTTTTTCCTTGTTGTGCTGCTAAGATGACTTCGTTTTCATAGTTTATTAGTACATCACCTTGATTTTTTTTGAAAAAAGCGTCACTTGATTCTCTGGCATCTTTAGGTAATACTACTACATTTCTAAATACTTGTTGCACAAAGTTTAATGCCTGGTTTTCGTTGCCTCCGTTTTTTGTTATTGCACCCCACAAAGCTAGAAAATTCCACCTTGCACCACCGGAAGTTTTAGGATTTGCTGTGACTATTTTTACTCCTGGTTTAGCTAGGTCATTCCAGGTTTTGATGCCTTTGGGATTTCCAGGACGGGTTTCTAATGCTACTACTGAACGGGTAATTATTGAGTTGTTGGGTGCTTCTTTTTCCCAACCTGAATTGATTAAACCTGCTTTTTCAATCTTTTTTGTGTCTAGTCCTAGTGCTAATGCTACTACATCGGCTGGTAAACCATCAATAACGGCGCGGGTTTGCGATCCTGAACCTCCATAGCTTTCTCTGATGGTTACGTCTTGTCCTTTTTCTCGTTTCCATTTGGCTACAAATTGGGGAATGATTTTACTGTAAGCAGCTTTTGTGACTGCGTAGGATACTAGGGTAATTTCTACTTTCTTGGGCTTTTGACTGATGAGGTTGGGTTGATTTTTTGTCTGTGCAAATACAGGTAATACCGTATTTACACTTAATTCAAAGGTGATGAGTGCGGTTGTAGCTTTAATTACTGATTTGTTTGTCATGGGTGCTTTTCCTGGATTTGTGAATAAACTACGGTAATTCGATAGGTAATTAGTTGTTTGTTACAAAAACAGAGATTATCAGATGCGATCGCCAAAATCAAGACATAAAACACAAAAAATCTATCGGCAAATCGGTGTATTTGTTTTTAAAATGTTAAATAGTATATTAAATAAAAATAAGTTATAAAAAGATCCTGTATTATTGATGTCTCTCCACATCTGCTAAAATCCCCATATTCCCTATCGTAAAAGTCAAGTTTATATACAATTCAGATATTTAGGAGAAGACAATATGAGTTGGTGGCAACGTCCAAGGGTGCGTATAAATTCACTAAAAAGCTTTTTATCTCTGTTTTTGGTAGGCGTTTTGCTGAGTTCGGTACTTGCTGCTTGCGGAGGCGGTAATGAGAATAATTCCCAAACTCCCACGGCTACAGATTCTACAAAAAAAGATGTGGAAATTACCCTGGTGTCTTTTGCGGTGACAAAAGCAGCACATGAAGCGATTATCCCTAAGTTTGTGGAAAAATGGCAGAAGGAACATGGACAAAGGGTGACATTTAAACAAAGTTATGGCGGTTCAGGTTCACAAACACGGGCTGTAATTGATGGATTAGAAGCGGATATTGTTCATTTAGCTTTGGGTTTGGATACCCAAAAAATTGAAAAAGCGGGTTTAATTCAACCAGGATGGGAAAAAGAAGCTCCTAATAATGCGATTGTTTCTAAGTCTGTTGCTGCTTTGGTGACTCGTGAAGGAAATCCCAAAGGTATCAAAACTTGGGCAGATTTAGGTAAAGATGGCGTAAAATTTATCACTGCTGATCCAAAAACTTCAGGGGTAGCGCGTTGGAATTTCTTGGCTTTGTGGAACTCAGTAATTAAAACTGGTGGTGATGAGGCTAAAGCTACAGAGTTTGTCACCAAGGCTTACAATAATGTACCGATTTTAACTAGAGATGCACGTGAAGCTACAGATGCTTTTTTTAAACAGAGTCAAGGTGATGCGTTAATTAATTATGAAAATGAAATTGTCTTGGCACAGGAAAAGGGAGTGAAGGTTAATTATGTGATTCCTGATGTGAATATATCTATTGATAACCCGATTGCTGTTGTAGATAAGAATGTAGATAAACATGGTAATAGGGAAGTAGTAGAGGCGTTTGTGAAGTACCTATTTACTCCTGAAGCACAAATAGAATTTGCTAAAGTTGGTTTTCGTCCTGTAGATGAAACCGTAGCAAAATCAAAGGAATTTGCTGATAAATACCCCCCAGTTAAAAATTTGAGTACAGTTCAAGACTTAGGCGGTTGGGATACTGTACAGAAAAAGTTTTTTGATGATGGAGCGTTATTTGATCAAATTCAAGCTAAGAAAAAGTAGTTGGTAATTGGTGATTGGTAATTGTTAATTGTGAAAAAGTTTGAATTATGGCTGTATCTACGAATTTGGAAACTCGCAAAAAAGACCCTGTTGGGAAGGTTTTTTTAGATAAAATTATTCGTCTCCCCTGGACTTGGCGAATAACAATTTTATACCTTTTTTTTATGTTGTTTTTGCCTATTGTGGCCATGTTCCTCAAAGCAAGTACAGAACCACCTGCAAAATTTTGGGAAATTGCTACCAGTGAATTAGCATTGGCTACATATAATGTTACTTTTGTAACTTCTATGTTGGCGGCGGCTGTTAATGGTATATTTGGTACTTTGATTGCTTGGGTCTTGGTGCGGTACGATTTCCCTTTAAAGAGAATTTTTGATGCTACCGTAGATTTACCGTTTGCTTTGCCGACATCAGTAGCAGGTTTAACTTTAGCAACTGTGTATAGTGATAATGGTTGGATAGGTTCTTTACTGTCACCTTTAGGTATTAAAGTTTCTTTTACTCGTTTGGGTGTAGGTGTGGCAATGATATATATATCTTTGCCGTTTGTGGTGCGGACTGTACAACCTGTGCTGCAAGAGATGGAAAAGGAAATTGAAGAAGCGGCTTGGAGTTTGGGCGCTTCTCAGTGGACAACTTTTACAAAGGTAATTTTACCGCCTTTATTTCCCACAATTTTAACTGGTATTGCTTTGGGTTTTTCCCGTGCGGTGGGTGAGTATGGTTCGACGGTAATTATTGCTTCTAATACACCGTTTCAAGATTTAATTGCACCGGTGTTAATTTTCCAACGTTTGGAACAATATGATTATTCAGGTGCAACAGTAATAGGGGTTGTTTTATTGGCAATTTCTCTAGTTTTACTCTTAGCAATTAATTTATTACAAGCTTGGGCAAGAAGATATGACAACAGGTAAACCAAAGCAACAAGCACAACATCAAAAAAAGCAAAGTTGGGTTCCGGGGGTTTTAATTGGGATAGCGGTTGGTTATTTATTTTTAGTGCAGTATATCCCAACTCTTAATGTGTTTTACCAAGCTTTTAAAAAGGGAATAGGACCATTTTTTGAGAACCTAACCAGAATAGATTTTCTCCATGCTGCTTGGTTAACTTTATTATTAGCGGTGATTTCTATACCGATAAATACTGTATTTGGTTTGTGTGCTGCTTGGGCGATCGCACGTCATAAATTCCCTGGTCGTGCTATTGTTTTAAGTATCATTGATCTGCCTTTTTCTATCTCTCCAGTTGTGGCAGGTTTGATGATTGTTTTACTCTATGGTAGACAAGGTTGGTTTGGTGGTTTTTTACAATCTGCTGATATTCAAATTATCTTTGCTTTTCCAGGAATGGTGTTAGCGACGGCGTTTGTCAGTATGCCTTTTGTTGCTAGGGAAGTGATTCCGGTTTTGGAAGAGTTCGGAAAAGATCAGGAAGAAGCAGCAAAAACTTTAGGTGCTAATGAATGGCAAACTTTCTGGCGTGTGACTTTACCTAGTATTCGTTGGGGTTTACTCTATGGTTTGATTTTAACAAATGCTAGGGCTATGGGTGAGTTTGGGGCGGTTTCTGTTGTTTCTGGAAATATTGCGAGTAAGACTCAAAGTTTGCCTTTGTTTGTGGAGGATGCCTATAAACAATATGAAACGGAAGCGGCTTTTTCGGCGGCGGTTTTGTTGGCATTTTTGGCGGTGGTAACTTTGGTTATCAAGGAAATTTTGGAGAGGAAAACTCGTATTAAGGATGTGGAATAATTGGTGATTGGTGATTGGTGATTGGGTAAAATATAATCCGTACTCAGGATGTGGAATAATTCTTACTTTGCGTTCTTTGCGGTTCGTTAAATATTAAGTTTTTTTTGAACGAACCACGAAGACACGAAGGACACGAAGGGAAGAGGTTTGAGAGGGTTTTTGGGTGAGTGTTGTTAGTTGGTAAGTACGTTAGATTTATTTATGGTGATGGTTTTATTTTTTGGGGGTTTTTATGAGTGATAAAAATGTGTTGACAAGTCAAAGAATTAGGATGAGAATTACTAAGGAGTATCATCAAGAACCTGTTATTTCTCGTCTGGTTTCTGATTATGGTTTAACTATTAATATTAAGGCTGCTTTTTTAGGTCAGGATGCTATTAGTGATGGTTGGTTTGATTTAGATTTACAGGGAACTGAAACGCAAATTCAAAATGGGTTAAATTATTTGCAAGAGTTGAATTTGGAAGTTTGGGATGAAAATAGAATAGGTAATTGGTAATATTCAATATCCCCCCAACCCCCCTTAAAAAGGGGGGCTAATTTTTTAATTTCAGTTGTCTAACTAAGACACGCTGCTAGGTCTTTTTCTGGTGTGGTGATGAGTTGTAAATGATAGGTTTCTGATAGTAGTTTAACAACGTTTGCTGATAGGAAAGCGGGAAGGGTAGGACCTATGCGAATGTTTTGGATACCTAAATAAAGTAGGGTTAATAAAACGGCGATCGCTTTTTGTTCATACCATGATAATATCATTGATAATGGTAGTTCATTAACTCCTATTTCAAAGGCTTTTGCTAATTCTACGGCAATTTGAATTGCGGAATAAGCATCATTACATTGTCCTACATCTAATAATCTGGGAATACCACCAATATCACCTAATTGTTTATCAAAAAAGCGGAATTTTCCACAACCTAATGTTAAGACTATACAATCATTAGGAATTTGTTCTACTAATTCACTATAGTAGTTTCTTCCTGGTTTTGCACCATCACAACCACCTACTAAAAAGAAGTGTTTTATTTGTCCTGCTTTTACTGCATTAATGACTGTTTCTGCAACTCCTAAAACTGCATTTCTGGCAAAACCTGTAGTTACTGTTCCTCTATTTTCTTCATCTGTAAAACCTGGTAGTTCTAATGCTTTATTAATGATAGGTGTAACATCGAAAATACTCAAATGTTGTAACCCTGGATAACCAACGGGTCCTAATGTGAATACTTTATGTTTGTAGCTTTCATGGGGTGGTACAAGACAGTTTGTAGTCATGGCGATCGCACCAGGAAAATGTTCAAATTCATGGGTTTGATTTTGCCATGCTGTACCATAATGTCCATACAAATGGGGATATTTTGCTTTTAATTTGGGATAACCATGCGCTGGTAATAATTCCCCGTGGGTGTAAACTTTAATTTCTGTTCCTGCGGTTGCTTCTAAGATAGCTTTTAATGCTAATAAATCATGTCCAGAAACTAAAATTGCTTTACCTTTTGTATGTCCTAATTTTACAGGTGTGGGTGTAGGATGTCCAAAGGTTTCTGTATTTCCTGCGTCTAAAAGCTGCATTGCTTT
Organism: Sphaerospermopsis torques-reginae ITEP-024; assembly: GCF_019598945.1. Classification (NCBI taxonomy): domain Bacteria; kingdom Bacillati; phylum Cyanobacteriota; class Cyanophyceae; order Nostocales; family Aphanizomenonaceae; genus Sphaerospermopsis; species Sphaerospermopsis torques-reginae. Next base: position 3,723,205 of record NZ_CP080598.1, read on the forward strand.
GAGGTTCATTTCCCCAACTTTTAAAGCCAGGTTTAACCAATATTCTAAGGTTTTATTTTGGTCATCTAAATTAGCTAAAACTTCATGGCAGAATGTATATAAACCTTCATCGTGCTGATTTAATTCTAAGGCATGAAAAGCGTAAGCAGCAACACCTTTTAAACCATATAATACTGTAAGTTTAAGTGAGAAAATATCAACATTGTTTGCAGATTGACTGATAAATTCAAATTCTAAATCTTTGCCTTGTTGAATTTGATCTGTTAAACTAATAGCAGGTTGGAAAGTATTAATAGTTGATTCTACAACTTTATTACCCAATGCTTGAATTTTTAACTTGAGACTTTCACGAAGTGCGATCGCCCGATTTACAAAATTGATAAAATCAGAAGTTGTAAAATTCACATTGGTTAATGTGGAAAAAAGCATTTCACAGGTAAACTCATCGGTGTCACGAGTATTAATACTTAAAGATTTTGCTTGTAATGCTATTTGAGAAAGTCCACGCAAACAATGTACTAATAAATCTTGTAAAGCAGCAACTTCGGGACTTTTACCACACGCACCCCACTGATGACAGACATCTCCACGGGTGGTTTGTTCACATTGGTTACAGAACATAATTCGTTCCTCAACTCTTGATGCTTACAGTGTAGTGATTGCGATTGGGGATATCCTTGATTTAAGTCAAGTTTTTGGGTAAAGTTTGGTAAAGTTTTTTCAAGTATTCGGATTGATTTAACTCAGGATGGTAAGCAACTGATAATATTATTTGGTGGAGGGACAAAGAAAAATCAGCAATCTGATATTAATCGTGCTAAGGAATTGTACCAAGAGTACAAAAGGCGAAAAAAAGAAGTTAGGAAAACGCAAGACACTGAAAACGAGACAGGAGATAAGAGGTAGTTATTATGACACTTACTAGAGACTTTAAAGAAACTGTTAATGCAAGATTCCAAAAAGATCCTGAGTTTGTCATAGCTTTATTTGATGAAGCTATCTCTCTTTTCCTCAATGGTGAACCGGAAACAGCAAGACTAATTTTAAGAGATATTGTTAATGCAACCGTAGGTTTTGAACAGTTAGCAATTGAAACTTCTAAACCGAGTAAGAGTCTTCATCGAATGTTATCTGCAAAAGGTAATCCAACAATGGATAATCTAACTGCAATTTTTAATGTTTTAAGGAAAAATCTGAATGTTGATATTAATGTGCAAACAAGAGTTATTTCTTCCTGAATTTTTTCGTTAATTTCCTCTGTACATCATTAAATCTTGGACATCCTGATATGGATACATCACGCTTTGTTATCAGAGATTATCCTCACTATTATTACTATTTGCTGATTACTGATAGCTGACGGCTGAATACTGACAAATTAAATTGCTATAATCAAAGTATCAACATTAAAAATGAACTGTAATGACAATCAAAGAATTACTCTTACAAGAAATTGATAATACTCCCCAGGAACTACTAGAGGATGTTTTAAGTTTTTTGCGATCGCTCAAAACAAAACCTCAAGCATCCCTAGTTACATACCAGGAACTATTAGAAAGAATTGATTATTTAGAAGCAATAGTAGGTATTCGTAAAGGATTAGATGAATTTAAGCAAGGGGAAGGAATACCCGCAGAAGAAGCTCTAGCAACCTTAAAAAATAAGTTTAACATTCCTCCACGCCCATGAATTATGCCCATGAATTATGAAGTTATTATTCAACCTACCGCTTTTCAAGAAATCGAAACTGCCTATCGTTGGATGTGCGATAATACAAGTCCTGAAATAGCAAATAATTGGTATTATCAATTAGAAGATGCTATAGAATCATTAAAGAAATTTCCTAAGCGTTGTAGTATAGCACCTGAAGCCAAAGCAATAGGTTCTGAAGTTCGACAACTCTGGATTGGAAAACAAAGAAAATATCGAGTTTTATTTGTCCTTGAAGAATATGTTGTTGCCATTATTCATATTCGTCATAGTAGCCAATCCTATATAGATGAAAACGGGGAATAATTTTGATGGGTTGAAATACATAATTTTTAGATTGTAAATACAATGAGTAGATTATCTAGCACTAATATGGGGAAAATAGGTGAAGTTAATTTTAGGAAAATCAAATATTTACAGATGTTTATTGGGTAATTATTATTCTTGTACAAAATCTCTATTTCATCCTGTACATCCTTAAATCCTGGACATCCTGATTCTGACATTCTCTTTATGACTCTCACCGAAAAAGTCCTAGAAGTCAAAAACTTCCTCCACCAAACCCCCATCTTTGAAAACATCATTGATGAACAACTCCAAGCAGTTGCTAATATTGCCATTCTCCAAACTTACAAAAAAAACGAAACTCTGTTTTGGGAAGAAGACGCAGCAACAGGATTTTTTATTATCAAATCTGGTAAAATCAAAGTATTTAAAGTAGCAAATAACGGTAAAGAACAAATATTACACATCTTTGAAACATCAGAATATTTTGCAGAAGTTCCCGCTTTTGATGGTGGGCATTTTCCCGCATCCGCAGCAGCAATAGAAATTTCGGAAGTTGTGTTTATTCCCAGAACTTCATTTTTCATGGTTTTACAACAACATCCTACTTTAGCAATAGCAATGTTAGGAACTTTCGCAAAACATCTCAGGCATTTAACCAACTTAGTTAACGCTCTTTCTTTTCAGGAAGTCCCAGAAAGATTGACCAATTATTTATTAAAATTAAGTCAGAAAAACGGTAATATTAATGTTGTAGAATTAGACTTACCCAAAACCCAATTAGCAGCATTATTAGGTACTGTTCCTGAAACCCTTTCTCGCGCTTTTTATAAACTCACTCAAGAGGGAAAAATTGAAGTTAATGGAACAAAAATTACATTATCTGACAAAATACTCACATCCAAGAGCAAATAAATTTTGATATACAACTCCCTTCTATCATACACCCATCATAGCATAAAAAAATAGTATGTCAATATCAATGGCTGAAATAACCGATCTTCGTAAAATTATTGATAATATTATCAATAATATTGAGAATAGAGGCTTGTTATTGCGAAAAAAAGGGAGTTGAAAAATTTTTGGATTTTTGAGATTTAAAAAATTTATGAATAATGAACCGCAAAGTACGCAAAGTACGCAAAGTACGCAAAGGAAAGAGGTTTTATCTCTGCGACTCTGTGTGATATCTGGACTTAGATAACTGTCACCTGTCACCTGTCACCTGTCACCTGTCACCTGTAACTTATATTGCTTCCACTTCTCCTGTTGTCTCGCTTTTTTCTCCTCCGTTAAACTATCAAAACATTGGGGACAAGAAATACCTTCCTCATACTTAGGTGAAGTTTTATCTGCGTCAGAAATGGGATGACCGCAACAGAAGCATAACTCATAACTTCCCTCTTCTAAGCCATGACGCACTGCAACCCGTTCATCAAATACAAAACATTCCCCTTCCCACAAACTTTCTTCGGTTGGGACTTCTTCTAAATATTTCAGAATACCACCTTTGAGGTGATAAACTTCTTTAAAGCCTTGTGACAACATATAGGATGATGCTTTTTCACATCTAATTCCACCTGTACAAAATAAAGCAACTTTTTTATGTTTGCTTGGGTCTAGATTTTTACTCACATATTCAGGAAATTCTCGGAAAATTTCAGTTTGCGGGTTTTCTGCTCTTTTAAATGTCCCAATACTGACTTCGTAATTATTACGGGTATCAATTACTGTGACTTCTGGATCGGAAATTAAATCATTCCATTTTTTTGGTTCTACATACGTTCCTACCTTTTCATTAGGATCAACTTCCGGTATTCCTAAAGTAACAATTTCACGTTTTAACCGCACTTTCATCTTTTCAAATGGTGGTGTGTCGGTGTATGATTCTTTGTGTTCTAAGTCTGCTAACCGTTCATCACTACGGAGAAATCCCAAAACCGCATCAATCCCAGAACGTGAACCGGCTATAGTTCCGTTAATGCCTTCTTTGGCTAATAAAATTGTGCCTTTTATGCCTTGTTGCTGACAAAATGATAACAGCGGTGCTTGCAGTTCTTGATCATCGGGTAAGCTGACAAATTTATACAGCGCAGCTACAACTATAATATTATCTTGGTTATTATCTTGGTTATTATCTTGGTTATTTTTTTGGTTATTTTCTGGGTTCATCTGTTTACAAAAAAAGAATAATAGTATATTATTTACTTTAAGTTTAAAATAGCAGTCAGTCATTAGCAAAAAAAGCTGATTACTGAAAGCTTTGGATGGGGGTTTAGCTCAGTTGGTAGAGCGCCTGCTTTGCAAGCAGGATGTCAGCGGTTCGAGTCCGCTAACCTCCACTTGGTTACTTTAATTTTTTTGAAATACAACTGATAGGTTATTTGCTGGCATCTGGTAAACTTTTTGCAAGATCAAATTTTCGGCTTTTGCTGCTTTTACCACATCTTCTAAATTACGCACTCCCCATTCTGGGTTTTGCGATCGCAAAGACTCATCAAAAGCAGCGTTACTGGGTGCGGTATGTTGACCGTTTTGTTTATAGGGTCCGTATAAATAAAGGATACCACCAGGTGGTAAAATTCGTCCAGCCCCGGCCATGAGTCCTAAACAAGCTGACCAAGGAGAAATGTGAATCATATTAATATTGACTATAGCGACAATTGGCGAGTCTGTAAATGTTTCTTTCTCAACTGTCCAAACGGGTAACTGTGCATCTATATCTAAAGGTGGGTAAAGATTATCACTTTTTGATTCTTCCGACCAAGCTGTGATACTGTCTCTTAACAAGGGGTTTGGGTCAGAAGGTAGCCATTTTCGCGGTGCTAGAGGGGGTGCAAAAAATACCGCGTGTTCTCCTGTACCACTAGCTATTTCTAGGATAGTTCCTGATGGGGGTAAGACTTGTTGAAGTACCTCTAAAATGGGTTCGCGGTTGCGTTGGGTTGCGGGTGCAAATTGTTTTTGTTCTGGGTTTGTGTGCATATTTTTGAGTTTTTAGGGAACGCAGATGAACGCAGATAAACGCAGATAATTACAGGAGTTTGATTTTTTGTAGTTTTACATATAGCAGGAGTCAGGAGTCAGGAATAAAACTTTCTTGCTGTCTATGTTTTAATTAAGATGCTGTCTCTTATTGATCTGCAATATGCTGTATTTGTATATTTGTATAATATTTACATAAAATTAGTGTAGGTGCGATACTCCCTTTCTATTGAGATAATTGGTGAGCATCGAAACTTTGCTAAAATCATAACATGGATAAAAAGACCCTTTTCCATCCTCTTCCCTTTGTGTACTTTGCGTACTTTGCGGTTTGTTTATTTAATACCTTGGATAAATTACCATTGGCAATAATTTATCACATTGTTTTGTCACATTACAGGAGAAAAACTTGCCTAAGTCTATTCATTCCACCCAACCACCATTAAAATTTATTCCCCCAAATTTTCAACCGTTGGTACTCAAGGTGATGTCTTTTTTTCTCCCTTTTATTTTACGGGTGAGAACTAGACCTTGGCTACCTGCTGGTATTGTGAAAATAGAAGCTAAAAATGCGGAAGTGTTAGCTAAATTATATCATGAATTTCAAGAGGGTAAAGTTCGTTTTTTAATTGCTTTTCGGCATCCAGAAGTTGAAGATCCTTTATCAATGCTGTATCTGCTTTCTCGCATTGTTCCCAGGGTTGCGCGGGAAAAAGGCATTGATTTAAAATATCCTGTTCATAGTCATTTTATGTATGAAAGAGGGATGACTTTATGGGCAGGAAATTGGTTAGGATGGTTATTTTCTCGCTGTGGTGGTGTACCTATTCGCAGGGGAAGAAAAGTAGATAGAAATGCGATTCAAATGGTGAGAAATTTATTTGTAAATGCAGAAATGCCTATTGCGATCGCTCCTGAAGGTGGTACAAATGGTCATAGTGGAATAGTCAGTCCTTTAGAACCTGGTGTAGCACAGATGGGTTTTTGGTGTGTAGAAGATTTGCAAAAAGCTCACCGCCCAGAAACAGTTTATATTATTCCTATTGCTATTAAATATAGTTATGTTAACCCACCTTGGGAAAAAATAGAATGGCTAATATCAAAATTAGAAGCTGATAGCGGTTTACCAGTGACGAAAATTAGTTACACTGGCAAGAATAGGGAAGAGATTTTACATCAGCGAATTTTCCGTTTAGCGGAATATTTAATTACGGAAATGGAGGACTTTTATCTTCGTTTCTATCATCGAGATTTACCAATAATTATTTGTGAGGAAACAGCAAACCCTAATCAGGTATTAATTGCTCGGTTAAGAAATTTAATGGATACAGCTTTACAGGTAGCTGAAGAATATTTTAATGTGACGGCACAAGGTAATTTTATTGATAGATGTCGGCGGTTAGAAGAAGCCGGTTGGAATTATATTTATCGTGATGATATCGAGGATATTAATAGTTTACCACCTTTTAAACGTGGTCTGGCTGACTGGATAGCTGAGGAAGCAGATTTGCGAATGCAACACATGAGAATAGCTGAAAGTTTTGTAGCGATGACAGCTAATTATATTCAAGAAAAACCAACCGCTGATAGATTTGCAGAAACGACTTTATTAATGTTTGATATGTTGTCGAGAATTAAAGATTCGACTTTACCAGGAAGACCAAGTTTAGGTTTAAAACAAGCGATGATTACTGTCGGTGAACCGATTTCCGTAACAGAAAGATGGGAAAAATGTCAGGGAAATAAACAAGCTGCTAGAAAAGGTGTGAGTGATTTAACCAAAGATTTACAGATAGCTTTAGAGGAATTGATTTAGAGGATGAGTGAATCCTGACAAACTTCTGTAAATGTTGGGTTTCGTTCCTCAACCCAACCTACAGAATTTTATGTTTTGGGCTTAATGGAAAAGTATGGGAAATTAAGGGTTTGTTTATCAATTACCCTTAATTTCTTTCTCTTTTACCTATCTAGAGAAAGTTATTTTGACTATACTAATCATCTAAATCTAAATCTGTATCATCATCTTGATCATAAGCGAGATCATCGAGGTCGATAATCTCAGAAATTTCTTCTTCAACGTCACTCGTCAGGTCAGATTCTATATGTTCACGTGCTATTAAACGACCAGTTGATTTTAACCATTCCAGCAGTATAAATTCATTACTGGTACGAATTACTGTAGCTCTTTGGTTGCGGGGTTGTTCATGTAGTGGTCCGTTGAGCATAAAATATATTGCCTATATGCCTATATATTGCCTAAAAAATTTGTCCGTAGAAGGTCTAATTTCTTAACAAGAATTTAGTTGTGCTGTAATTATAAGCTATTTTTTGCAAAATTAATTATTCATGGCAAAAATATTTTTGGCTACCTCTTTAATCACTGGTATTACTGATAAACGATAACCTTTTTTAACTACTAATAATTCATCACCAGTAAATTTTTCTTTCAGTGTAGATAGAAAAATAGGCTGAGAAAATAGCTCTACAAATTCCACCTTTACAGTTAACCAACGGGGAGATTCAGGAGTAGACTTAGCATCATAATATTTACTATTAGTATCAAATTGAGTTGGATCAGCAATACCAGTTTCCACTATTTTCATCAAACCAAAAATACCTGGAGGTTCAGCATTAGAATGATAGAAAAAAGCTAAATCTCCTATTTGCATTTGCTGTAAAAAATTCCTTGCTTGATAATTTCTCACCCCATCCCAAATAGTTTGTTTTTGGGTTTGTAAATCAAAAATACTATAAACAGAAGGTTCAGATTTCATTAACCAGTAATTCATATATTAAATAGGGAATAGGGAATAGGTAATAGGCAATAGGGAATAGGTAATAGGGAATAGGAGTTCAGAAGGTAAATATTTATTCCCAGTCACCTGTCCCCAGTCCCCAGTCACCTAACTAACAGCTAACTTACCCCAACCAATGTAAGGTAAATTACTCGCTACAGCCTTCACCTGTACTGCATTTGCTACCAACTGTCCGCAAGCATCCCAAGTACCAGAAACAAAAGCAGTTTTAGTCCCCTCACCCATAAACACCGGGAAAGTTAAATCATTGATTTGCACTTGCAAATTTTCTACGTCTATGGTAACAGGTGCTTGGGGATTAGCGGTAACTAAATCTTGTAGTTGTTTGACTATACCTGGTTCGGCTGTAACGCAAGGTATACCCATTGCCACACAGTTACCAAAAAAGATTTCCGCAAAACTTTCACCGATAATAGCTTTGATACCCCATTTTGCTAATGCTTGAGGTGCGTGTTCCCTAGATGAACCACAGCCAAAGTTACGGTTAACAATTAATACTTTCGCCCCTTGATATTGAGGAAGATCAAAAGGATGTTGACCATTTAAAGCTGTTCTATCGTCAATAAATGCGCCTTCTCCTAAACCATCAAAGGTGATGGCTTTTAGGTAGCGGGCGGGTATAATTCTATCGGTGTCTATGTCGTCGCCAATAAGAGGAACGGCAGTACTGAATACTTGTTTTACTTCACTTACCATAGTTTTAATGAACCACGAAGGCACGAAGGACACGAAGGAAAGAGTTTAAGAGAGATTTTTTTGTGGAACAGGCTTCTAGCCTGTTTTATGGAATGTATTTTGAACAGGCAGGCCTATTCCACAAGGGTTTTATAATAAGTCTCTGACATCAGCAACTTCACCTTTAATAGCAGCAGTTGCTACCATTGCTGGACTCATTAACAGGGTGCGACCAGATGCCGATCCTTGTCTACCTTTGAAGTTGCGGTTAGACGATGAGGCGCTGATCTGTCTTCCTTGTAGTTTGTCAGGGTTCATGGCTAAACACATGGAGCAACCAGGTTCACGCCACTCAAAACCAGCTTCAACAAAAATTTTATCTAGCCCCTCCGCTTCGGCTTCTTTCTTCACCCGCTCTGAACCGGGAACAACAAAAGCTTTTACACCTGCTGCAACTTTACGACCTTGGGCTATTTTCGCCGCTTCTCTCAAGTCGCTGATACGTCCGTTGGTGCAACTACCGATAAAGCAAACGTCAATTTTTGTACCTTGGATGGGTTGACCAGGGTAAAGATCCATGTAACGATATGCTTCTTCAGCAACAAACCGATCTTCTTCTGGTAGTTCTGCTGCTGCGGGTACTTTTTGATCAACGCCTATTCCTTGACCGGGTGTTATTCCCCAGGTGACTGTCGGGGGTATGTCTTCGGCATTAAATACTACTACATCATCATATTCGGCATCGGCATCACTCCGCAGAGATTCCCACCAAGTAACGGCTTTTTCCCAGTCTGCACCTTGGGGGGCGAAGTCTCTATTTTTCAGATATTCGTAAGTAATTTGATCAGGGTTGACATAACCGCATCTTGCACCACCTTCGATGGCCATGTTACAAACGGTCATCCGTTCTTCCATACTCATCTGTTCAAAGGTGGTCCCTGCATATTCGTAAGCGTAACCTACACCACCTTTAACGCCTAATGTACGGATAATGTGTAAAATTACATCTTTAGCGTAAACTCCGGGCTTTAGCGTCCCGTTAACTTCGATTTTTCTAACTTTGAGTTTTGATAATGCTAGGCTTTGGGAAGCGAGAACGTCGCGGACTTGACTTGTACCTATTCCAAAGGCGATCGCTCCAAAAGCACCATGACTAGATGTGTGACTATCTCCACAAGCAATGGTCATTCCCGGTTGCGTCAGTCCCAACTCAGGGGCAATAACATGAACTATACCTTGATTTCCCGAACCGATGTTATAGAAGGTGATGTTATTTTCCTGACAGCTTTTTTCTAAAGCCTGGATCATCTCTTCTGCCATGCTATCCAAAAACGGACGCGCTTGGTTATCCGTAGGAACAATGTGATCCACTGTAGCAACTGTCCGCTGTGGGAATAAAACTTTTAAACCCCTCTCTTTGAGCATAGCAAAGGCTTGAGGACTGGTAACTTCATGGATAAGGTGTAGTCCGATGAATAGTTGCGTTAGTCCTGATGGAAGTGTACCAACGGTGTGGATGTCCCAAACTTTGTCAAACAGCGTTCCCTTGCTCATACATCAAATTCTATGTTAAAGGAGTCGAACTTTTGATTATATCAGAAAAGCGATCAGCTTATCACTTTTCAGGATTTATTTTGTCTGAATCAGGATATCCAGGATTTGAGGATTTTCAGGATTTAATATTTGTCTGAATCAGGATATCCAGGATTTGAGGATTTTCAGGATTTATACAACATTAAATCATTTTTAATCATAAGAGTCTGTTCATCTTAAACTGACTTAATGTAATTCTGTAATAATCAGAATTGTTAAATCACAACATCTAATGCAGACAATCAAAATAATCAAATTCTCAAAATAATTAACTAAAAAACCACATCCTGTAAATCCTCTAATCCTGGATATCCTGATTCAGACAATTTAAAAAATAAACTCCTCCAAACAATTAAATCATCAAAACCACATCCTGTAAATCCTTTAATCCTGGATATCCTGATTCAGACTATCTAAAAATCGGCATTCTTGGAGGTGCTGTTTTCCACATTAAGTCAATTTCTTCGGGTGTTAATTGATAGGTTTGATTCACTAAATCTGCAAGTCGCTGTTCTAATTTCACAGCTTCATTTTTGCGACTTTGAATTTCGGGAACATAATCATTATGGGCTTGACGTAAAGCTTTAAAAGCTGGTACACTTAAAGGATCAGATGCTTTTTTAGCTGTCTTTGGTTTGGGCATTCTTTTTCTGACTTCTTCCACAAATTCCGCAAATTCTAAAGTTGCGAAATCTTCTAGTTTATTTCCCAGTTTTTCAATTTTGTATTCTACTTGCAACCAGTCGAGAACATCTTTATAAATTTGTCCGTTGAGTTTGGTTATTTCTATTAAACGAGTGACTATTTCTTCTACTTCTGCGCGTATTTCTACTGTGGGTTGTGCAATGGGTAAGGTTTCAAATAAATACCCCATTGGACTAATAGAGTCAGACAGCATTTTTGTGAAAATTCGCTGACCATACCACCAAAGCAAAGGAGAATTAAGAACAGCTAAAATAAATAAATCTTGAGTGGGAAGTATGAAAGTTTTATCATTTCCCAAAACTCCAGAATTATCAAAAGCATAAAGTGGTAAAGTTTGAATAACTTGATAGATAATTTTAGGTTGTTCAAACTTATCATAATATGCACATGACCTTAATTCCCACCAATATCTACCTTTATCTGAACGTTTGCGTAATTTATCCTCCAAAGGTTTAAAATGCTGATATAAAGAAGGAAACGAGGATTTAAAAATTTCTTCTGCTGTATTTTTATCTTCACTCCATTTCCAAGTGAAATCACTGCTAGATTTAAGTAAAATAATCCATAAATTATCCCATTCAGGACACCATCTTTTAATATCTTGTCCTCTCAATATTGGTTTAATAATTTCCGCACATTTTGGATCATCTAAAATCAACTTTTTCTTAGTCGCATCATCTATGAAAAATGCCTCATTAAAACCTGTCATTATTCCCCGATATGGTTTAACCCCAGCAAACTCTTTTAACGGAATACCTACCCGTTGAATTTTCTGCATTAACTCATCCACCGCAGGAGGTTCTAAACTCCAAGCATGAGCAGAAAACCGCGACCAAGGTATAGTATAACTATTGTCCTCATTCTGTACATATTGAGTAAGGTTAATTTTTGGTAACTCCTCACGAGGAACAACACAAACTACAACTTTTTTATTTTCCTTTTCCGTTTCCAAAAGATTAGTTTTCTTGACTGCAACAATACAGGGAAAAGTATCAGCATCTTCAAAAATTGGTGCGTGTCCAAAATCAATAATTTGTTCAAACACACTTGACTGAGAAAAGAACCTTCTCAACGCTTCCCCATAACCAGAACGCAACCATTTATTCGTCACAATATAGGAAAGTATTCCCTCTGGTTTCAGTAAATTCAAACCTTTTTCATAAAAATAAATATAGATATCCGCAACACCATCATAAGTTTGATAATTCTCCTGTAAATAAGGTTTAAAAGGTGATAACAATTCCTGACGAATATAAGGAGGATTTCCAATCACTACATCAAACCCACCTCCAGCAAAAACTTGAGGAAATTCACTTTCCCAAATAAAAGGTAAATCTGTAAATTGTGCATCTGCGACAATAGAATTACCAACTTTGATATTATCATCCAAATAAGTTAAAGCTTTACCCTGAGTTGCAGTTTTTAACCACAAAGATAACTTAGTAATTTCTACCGACTCTGGAGATAAATCAACCCCAAACAAATTATTACTGAGGATGGTTTTATCTAATTCCAGATTTTCCGAATCTTGATATTGTAAAAACCGCAAATTATCATGCACTCGTTGATACTGACTTTGCAAATAATCAAAAGCAGCAATTAAAAACGCACCCGAACCACACGCAGGATCAACAACTCGCGTTTTTACTAATATCTCATCTCGGTAATTTAACCAAAATTCAATTTCTTTTTCTCGTTGTTTTTCTGGATCTGTAAATTCTCCTAACTGTAAACGCTGTCTTAACTCAGCTTCCCGTTTTTGTAAATATCCACCAATGGCAATTTCGACAATATATTGCGTGATATAAGCAGGAGTATAAAACACCCCTAATTTTTTGCGCTTACCTTGTTTTTTATCAAATTCCTGTTTAGAAACATCAGCTTTTAATTCTTCTAAATCTGTAATTGACTGTTCAAAAATTCGCCCCAAAATATCTACAGAAACTTCCGAATCAAAATCAAACCGTGTCAGGTTTTTAAGTTGTGTACATAAAGGATCGGGAATATTCAACTGTTCATCTAATAGCGGATCATGTTGAAACAAACCACCATTATAACCGGGAATTGGTGGATCATCATTACCTTGATCAACCCAGCGAAAAACGTCTTTATAAATTTCCCAAATCGGACGATTATTATAAGCATTTCTGCTATCATGGGCTTTATTAATAGTCTGTTCTGGTAATAATCCCCTATCCTCACAAAATGCAATAAATAAAATTCTGTCTAATGTCTTTTGTGCTTTTTCAATTAATACCCCATCACGGTTAACAATAGCTAATTTATCAATAAACCGAAAATGTTTAACTATGTTTAATCTGACTTGTTTATATTCGTCATATAATTGTTTGGTAATATCTTCCTGTGCTTGCTCAGAAGCGGTTAATAATCTATCAATAACAGAGACATTTTTAATAGGTAAGAAATTATCCCGACACAGAATAAAATAGAATTTTTTAAACTCCTGAAAATCTACTAAATCTGCTAATACAAACTTTTCATAATAAGCAAGAGTCTTGTTAATATGATATAATCGTAATTCTCGATAATTAGAAATAATAATCCAACGACAATCAGGGGTATAATTAGCATAATGCCATCCTTGATCAACTGCTGATTTATCCCTTCCTGATGCAGCACGATCTAAATTATTTTTAGTTCCTTTTAATTCAATGGGTGCAACAACTTGACCTTGTAATTTTACCTGACCTTTTTGATTTTCTGTTGCGGTAAAATATCCTAAAGCAGCATCAGCAAAACCCCCACCATCAGCAATATTTTTCTCTGGGTAAAGTTCCCATTTTTTACCACCTCCATCAATTACAGATTGATAACCTAACACATCTTGAAATATCTCTTTTAAGAAATTTCCCTGTAAAGAAACTTCGCTGATTTTATCCAGTGTACCTGAATTTAAAGCTTCAACCCATTTGCTAATTATTTGATGACGTGCTGTTAAATCTTCAGGAAATTTAAAAGCACCTGAAGCATTTTTTAACGCTTTTTTCTGAAATAAAGCTTTATCGTCTTTCTGACTCATACCTGATACCTGTTGGTTCACTATTATCTAGTTTAACCTACGGTGATTAAACAACAAATAAGCGTAACTTCCCAGGTAGGAAAACCAGGGATATTTCCATAAGGGTTAACAGCTATAGAATAAGGTTTTTAGACTGTTATAATAATCTAAAATCTGCTTCACCTGTTCCTCATTAGTATTTGGTTGGCAAGAAATAGACAAACCAGCAATTTGACTTTGATAATAATCAAAATCTGAAGAAGTTTGGGGAATTAAATCCACTTCAACCCCTTCCACCTGCCGCAAATGTGCCGCTATTTCTCGATATACAGCCAAAGGAAAATTAGGAAATTCTATTTTTTGTTGAGTCTGTTCCATAAAAAGTATAAAATCATCACTATAAACTTACAGCAGATTGTCAATGAATGAACTGGTTTTTCTGCTGCTGTTTGGGGAATTGGTGCTGCGGGAGGAGTGTTAGTAGCTTCTGGCGTATCATTAACTGTACATCCAGCGATCGCCAAAGTTAAAATAGCCGCAGCTACAATCTGTGAATTAATTTGTGAATTTATACCCATTAGCTGTTCTCGAAAGCTATAGGAAAGTTTACTTGTGGAAATCAACACGCCTGAAATTGTGATTACAGGCCAAGTCTGTTTCCTTTATAACACTAAATTTTACATTTCCAGAGTTATTTTTAACACTCCAGCAAATCATGGTTTCAGAGGATTGGCTATTAATTTTCAGGCACTACCATGATTGTTTTCAGCATCTCCAGTCCTTTTTTGACTTTACGAGCAACAGTAACTACACTAATTCCTAAATGTTCTGCAACTTGCTTCTGTGTCAAATCATGTAAAAACACGCATTCTAAAACTTCCCGGGTGCGGTTTTCCAACTGTACTAATGCTTGTTTTAATCTGATTTGGTCTTCTTGCGCTAATTGAAAGCTGCGGTAATTGGGATCGGGAACCAATTCCCCCAAACTGGTAGATCCTTCTTCTCCATCCTGTATGGGTACATCCAAACTCAGGGGAGAGCAATTCACCCATGCTAATTTAATTTCCTGCCATTCACTTTGAGAAATTTCCAATGCACCAGCTATTTCTGCATCAGTCGGTTGGCGGTTGTATTTTTCCCGCAAAGAACGGGAAACACCTATGGCTTGCTGTTGCAGTGCTAACCAGCGCCGGGGTATCCGTATGGTTACGCCTTTGTCCCGGAGGTAATGTTGAATTTCCCCGCGAATGTAAGGAATAGCGTAAGAACTAAAGGCGTGCCCTTTAGAAAGTTCAAATTTCTCAATAGCTCTAATTAAACCCAAACAGCCGACTTGGATCAAATCTTCATAGCTTTCATGAGATTGATTTATCCAGTAGTGAGCTTCTTTTCTCACCAGTCCAAAATTTAGTTTCACCAGTTGATTACGAAGGCGTTCTGAAGGACATTGCTCATATTCTCGCAACAACTGTGAAATCTCATGTTTTAGTTCGTTCGTGGCTGTATTGGGCATAGCAAATTCAGGATTTAGTAAATATAGTGTTTATTAATCGCTCCTCAACTTAATTTTGAACGCGCTATATTCAGATATGCACTTTCTTAAACAACCCATAAAGCCATCAGTCACACTAAAATTTTTAGCTATAAAAGATTTTGAGCATGGGTTGAAAATCTAGGGCGATTTTCAGCAGAGTTGCTTTTTAGTGATCGAAGTCAATTTGGTCTGTTGTAGCTTATTAAACAACTTGCATAGAATCAAAATATACAATTTTTTCCCTAATTCAAAACCGTGATAGTACGTAACTTTATAAATGCAAATATAAAATTTACTGATAAATAGCCAAAAATTCTATCTATTATTTTTCTAAATTAATAAAAATTATTGATTAGTAATAGTACGTATTTGATTTGAATAAATTCATCTAATTTCCCAAAACATGAATTTGACAACTGTTTTTTTACGGAAAAATCACAGGTGATGAGAAATCAGCCAAAAGTTTACCAGTCTAAAAAAAAACCAACTACCCTCTCAAAAAGCAGGGCAGTTGGATGAATTTTTTTATAGCTGTAGACAGAGTAGTTAGGACATCAATTAATCATGAAACTCCTAGTAACAATACCTTCGCCAAAATCAAAAATATCTTGATTTGTAGGTTGGGTTGAGGAACGAAACCCAACAAATACGTTGAGTTTACGTTGGGTTTTACTTCGTTCAACCCAACCTACGGGAAAATGGCAAAGGTATTGAGTAAAAAAGGGTTTTACTCCTGACTCTTGAACGGCAGTTGCTTCATTTGAGCAGCCACCCCTGTGGACGGGGTTCCCGGCTTGAAGGGAGTGGCGTGACTAAGACCGCACTGCTTCCTCCTGACTCCTGACTCGTGCTATAACAACAGGAATTTAACCGCGATTTGTTTCTACGCGACCGTAGAATAAACCACGAATCTTAACTTCTTTAGGTTCGCCAGCACCCAAATCTGTATCAGAGGGCTGTATACTTTCAAAAGTACCAGCTATTTCGCCAGTAGAACTGTCTACTTTAGCTACTTGTAAAGAAATCTTGCCATTGAGGATTTCTGTACGCTTCACATTAGCTCGTGTCAAATCATCATCGTCGGCTTGGGCTGGTAATGCCACAGCATTATCATAACCACTGACCACACCACGACCTTTGGGATCTAGGAAAGAAGCACCACGATAAGAAGGAACTTTAAACTTACCTTCAAAATCAGTAGAAGTATTAATGCTGGTCAAATTAGGCTGTGTTTGTGCAATCAAGTTTTTGACAGTAAATAAGAAAGGTACCAGTTCACCACCAGGAAGTTTGACTGTGATAGCTTGGAAATCAAGACCATCTTTTTCTACAAAGGTCAGACTGTTATCTGGGTTGATTTTTAAATCACCTTGTACTTGATCAATAGTGGATGTGTTACGAGTCACCAATTTACCAGCTACAAATTCAGCTTCTTGCCGTTTGTTAGCAGGTTCTTCCTTGACAAAGTAATTGGTAGGTTCTAAGCACAGTTCTTTGATGGTGTAGAACTGACTGTTATCCAAAGCAATAGAACCACGGCTTGTTTCTGCCAACTGAGGGCATTTGTTAGCCAAGCCAGTACCTCGAATTTGTTCGTAAGTCAGCAAGTCTCTGCTGCTAGATGAAGGCGCATCACTACAAGCCGTTATCAGCCCCAAGCATAAAGCTAAGAATGCAACTATTAAAGCGCGATACCTCATGGTCAACCTCAATGTCATTAATATTTAAGTTGTAAAACGGCTCTACTAAACGTAATAAAACGCATTCCGTTTTGAGTTTTCAGGTTTAGCTTCAGAAGCAGCAGTTTCTTTCATCAGAGTTAGATGGAAGTTGCTTTTTTTCCTTAGCTTCAAACCAACAGTCTACTGAGTGGCATTTGGCAGGGTTTGGCTAAATGGATGAGTAGACCACAACACAGAAACGCCTCAAGGCATCTGTTATTAATGCGAAGTAGGCTATACTTCGCGCTTTGCTCTTACATCAGGTAAAAGCGGCATGACCCCAATTATCCTGTATTATATATGTATTGTTAGTACATACAATTTCTGGTTTGATAGGGAAATCAGCCAAGTTATAGTGCCAACAAGCATAAGATTTCTCTGATGCTATTGGTTGGTCGGAAATGAATTTCCAAAATTTACTAAAACGTAACTAAGCCCTCACATCAAATCTGTGGGGATTAATTTACGTACAATATTCAAACTACCATTCACATTGGCATCAATCAATTGACAATTAGCGCCTCGTCATTAGTAGTTCTTCGCTTGATTTTCGCTGGCTTTTTGTGATTTCGCTCTTACCCCTGCCCATCCTCCCTTTTTTCGGGTGTTTCGGGTATTGTATTACTTTTATAGAACAGCAGCAGAAAATTACATGAACAATGACCAAAATTTGCCATCGGGGAATTTATCTGCTAAGTTGCAAGCGATCGCCGCTGCGGTGCAAGAAGCGGCTCAAGCTTGCCAAGGCAATGTTACAGCATTATTATCTTTGTTGAGACAATTGGAAAAGTTACATAAAGAGATTCGTGATGGAATTTTTCAAGATAGTTTGCCTGATAACCGCCAAAGACTCTACGCACTGCTCAGAGATATTGAGTCTGAGGGAGGTTGGCCTTATATTGAACGTATGCGATTACAAGAATTTCTAGTGAATTTACCAGTAGAAAGTAATGAAAAAACTCCTGTTATCCAAAACACCAACGACTCCTGTGATACTGATAACTGGTTAGAATGGTAAGCTCAAGAGTTGATCAATCACCAAGCACCGTGGTTTTCAGGAATTAGACTCAAACCAGAAAGGGGTTTTCATGTCCGGTATAGTATCAATTTCCCGTAATAATTTAGCTCAACGCCGTAAAAAATTACGTAGGCAGCAGCAAATAAAAATCATCCACACTATTTGGCGAACACTCGCTGCCAGTAGTCTAGCAGGTGGATTGCTCTGGGTAACACTCCAACCAATGTGGGTGTTAAAAACACCTGCACAAATAGTCATAAAATCAGGCAATCAATTATTATCCGAGCAAACTATTCAATCGCTGTTGGCGCTGTCCTATCCCCAATCTTTGTGGCGAATAGAACCTTCTGCAATTGCCGAAACTTTAGAAGCACAACCCGCTATTGCACAAGCCACTGTAAGCCGTCGTCTGTTTCCTCCTGGTTTAATTATTGAAATTCAAGAGAGATTACCAGTGGCAATGATTCACACCCTACCAAAGCAAAGCATAACCAGTTGCAATACTCAGCCTCAATCTTCGGCAAACTCTGGCAAACAAGCAACATCTTCATGTTTGCAAAATACTCCTGCTGGAAGCAAACAGGATGATGTCAGTTTACTAGATGCTAGTGGCGCTTTGATTCCTCTAGCAAAATACACTGCACTTAACCCCACAGGTAAATTGCCTACCCTCAAAGTTCTTGGTTCACCAGAAAAATATTGCCCCTATTGGACTGAACTTTATCAAGCTGTCAGTCAGAGTTCTGTTAAAGTGATGGAAATTGATTGCCAAGATCCCACAAATTTAATTTTGACAACAGAATTAGGAAATGTGCATCTTGGTGTTCCTAATGCCCAATTACCGGAAAAAATCCAGTTACTTGTGCAAATGCGGCATTTACCAGCAAAATTCAAGCCCAAACAATTAGCCTATATTGATATCAAAAATCCTGACCAACCTTTAGTACAAATGAACCAAAAATAACAAATTAACTTCCCAGATACCTAACAAGCTTTAGCCTGTTTGAGTGCAGAAACCAGTTTTTGAGGATAAAAATATTAGTGAGTTTTACGGTTCGCACTATTGAAATAAAAATTGGCATGAACTTTTGATTAAAATGGCAGGATAAATAATAGAAACTTCTTGGAGATAATCTTTATGCAGGTCGATGAAAAATCAAGGGTTAGTAGCAGTCTACTGTTTTCTTAACTAAGACTAACAAATACTCACATTTGCTGAAAATTTCCTGTCATCTTTTCGCTTTGTGACAGAATTACAGTAAAATCACTGTATGCTACTAGGATTCAAAACCGAACTCAAAGTTAACAAGCTACAACGACTACTACTGGCGCAACACGCAGGAGTAGCCAGACACGCTTGGAATCAAGGTTTAGCACTTTGTCAACAGGTATTGTTACATAACAAACTTAATCCTCAAGACAAAATCAAATTTCCCACAGCCATAGATTTACATAAATGGTTAGTAGCAGCCATTAAATCTACCCATCCTTGGTATTATGAAGTGTCTAAATGCGCACCTCAATACGCATTAAGATATCTCTCAGATGCCTTGAAAGCCTTCTTGAAAAAAAGTAAAGGATTTCCTAAGTTTAAGAAAAAAGGGAGACATGATTCTTTTACCTTAGATGGGTCAATAAAAATTGACTACAGAAAGGTAAAAGTTCCTGTCATTGGTTGGCTGAAAACTTATGAAATTCTCCCGACTGGATATAAACCGAAATCTGTCACCATCAGTAAACAAGCTGATAAGTGGTTTATCTCGTGGAAACAGGAGGTGAGAACGACTCAAACACAGAAAAATCAAGAGTTTGTAGGAGTAGATTTAGGAATAAATCATCTAGCGACATTATCAATAGGAGAAATATTCAATGGTGTAAAAAGCTATAAAAAGTATGAAGATAAACTAGCAAGAATGCAATATTTGAACCGACATAAACTCATAGGTTCAAATAATTATAGAAAAGCACAAATCCAAATAGCGAGATTACACCAAAAAATAGCCAACATCAGAAAAGATACATTACATAAAATCACCACCTATATCAGCAAAAACCACGCGGTTATAGGGATAGAAGATTTGAATGTATCAGGAATGTTAGCAAATGGGAAATTATCAAAAGCTATTGCGGATATGGGCTTTTATGAATTTAGAAGGCAGCTAGAATACAAAACACAACTGTATGGCAGTAAGTTAGTAATTGTGGATAGATTTTATCCCAGTAGAGACTTTATATATAAAGTCTCTACATCTACTTGTGGAGAGAAAAAATCATCACTGTCATTATCTCAAAGAGTGTTTAAATGTGACAGATCTGGTTTTGAATGTGACAGAAATTTAAACGCTGCGATGAATTTAAAAAAAGAAGCGGTCAGATTGATCGTGTTAGCCTGTGGACTAGATAGTGCCGACACTGCTAGGGTGAAACAGGAAGAAAAAGCCGACTTTTGTTAGCATTAGTTAGCTTTTTTGTATCGGATATTGAGCATCAAATTCACGAAGCAATACTGGGAAAATTTAGCAACATAGTATAGAAACTATTAATGTCTAGATCAAGTTATAAGTACCTGTGCAAAATTAATTTCTTATTTGGAAACTCTGTATCCTTTACCAGACAAGGAAGACGGGTAAATGAAATGTGCAATTTATTTTGCATGACTACTTATAAACCGATTTTCGGACAATGTAGGTATACTTTTCTAGAATTAGTTATGCGATGGTGCAAAGCGCAATGCTGACAGCCCAGTTTGCTCTAAGCCATAGACGATCGCCTAAATTGCCAAATGATCCCATAGCTAATGATGATTACGTCTCGCAGACAGCGCCAAAACTTACAGAGACTTACAGAGACTTACAGAAGGATAACCGCTCCCATGCTCCCCTTGAAGTCAAAAGTAAAGGTCTAGACTTGTCTAGGTTTTACAGAGCAGAACAATGAAAAACATTGTCATAGACGGTGACAGTCTCCAACTCAACTATAGTTGAATCTTAGGTGAATAACACCAAAAAAAGTCGTTTATCTACCTTCATCAAGCCAATGACATTTGATAATAACCAAGAGCTTACTTATAAAAATGCCCAATCTGTGGGACAAACAGGGTTATCTTTGCCAGTTAACTCTAATAATCCCTTTGGTAGTTCCGGGCTAAACTTTGCCCAAAGTAACGACAGTAAAAAGATGACGGAAAGTAGCCGGATCGGTGAAATTGTTCCGGGACGAGTCGCCAATATTAAAGTTATTGGTGTTGGTGGAGGCGGTGGTAATGCTGTTAACCGCATGATTGAATCTGATGTTTCTGGGGTGGAATTTTGGTCAATTAACACCGATGCCCAAGCCTTGACTTTAGCTGGCGCTCCCAGTCGTTTGCAAATTGGGCAAAAACTGACCAGGGGTTTAGGTGCGGGGGGTAATCCTGCCATTGGTCAAAAGGCAGCGGAAGAATCTCGTGATGAAATTGCTACCGCTTTAGAAGGTGCTGATTTAGTATTTATCACCGCTGGTATGGGTGGAGGTACGGGAACAGGTGCAGCGCCAATTGTGGCGGAAGTGGCCAAGGAAATGGGCGCTTTGACTGTGGGTGTAGTGACCCGTCCGTTTGTATTTGAAGGACGGCGACGCACCAGCCAAGCCGAGCAGGGTATTGAAGGATTAAAAAGTCGGGTTGATACTCTGATTATTATCCCTAACAATAAGTTGTTAGAGGTGATTCCTGAACAAACACCTGTACAAGAGGCTTTTCGCTATGCGGATGATGTGTTGCGTCAAGGGGTACAGGGTATTTCTGATATTATTACGATTCCTGGTTTGGTGAATGTGGACTTTGCCGATGTGCGAGCAGTCATGGCAGATGCAGGATCAGCATTGATGGGGATTGGCGTGAGTTCTGGTAAATCTAGAGCTAGAGAAGCTGCGATCGCCGCGATTTCCTCACCATTATTAGAATGCTCTATTGAAGGTGCTAGAGGAGTTGTCTTCAATATCACTGGTGGTAGTGATCTCACTCTGCATGAAGTGAATGCGGCTGCGGAAACAATTTATGAGGTGGTTGATCCCAATGCCAATATTATTTTCGGCGCAGTGATTGATGACAGACTGCAAGGAGAAGTCAGAATTACCGTGATTGCGACTGGGTTTACCGGAGAAATTCAAGCTGCGCCACAACAAACTGTGTCCACTCCCAGAGTAGTTACTCCATCTCCCAGGAAGCCAGGAGTACAACCAACTGTTAATCAACCAACTGTTAATCAACCAACTGTTAATCAACCAACCTCAACTCCTGAGCCTAAAGAAAAACCGATTTTAGATATTCCTGATTTTCTCCAACGACGACGCACGCCACCTAAAAATTAAGTAATTGTAGATTTGAGATTTTAGATTAAGTTTGCAGTCTCAGTTCTGGCGTTTGTGCTTTATACAATTTCTTAGTTTTACGTTTATCACCAGGATAGGGGTCTGCAATTTAGTTGCCTACCCCATATTTTATTGGAGTTTTTTTCTATTTAGTCAGTGGTAATTGGTAATTGGTAATTGGTAATTCAATGAAAGGATTTTGGATTTTGGATTGTTTTTGTCAATTCCAATCTAAAATCTAAAATCTAAAATCTAAAATTTTCTTCCCCAGTCACCTGTCACCGTGGCGTAGCACCTGTCACCTGCTCTAGCCACTGAATAACCTGATGAGCAAGGTGAGTACCATCTAGGCGATCAATTTCTCGGATGCCCGTGGGACTGGTAACGTTGACTTCTGTGAGGTAGCCACCAATCACGTCAATACCAACAAAAATCAAGCCGTCTTGACGCAGTTTTTCCGCCAATAAGGTGCAAATTTCCTGTTCTCTTGCGGTAATTTCTGTTTTAGCAACAGTACCACCCGTGGCCATATTATTGCGAAAATCACTGCCACTAGAAAGGCGATTGAGCGCCCCAATGGGTTCGCCATTGAGCAAGATAATTCGCTTGTCTCCGTCCTTAGCTGCGGGTAAATAGTTTTGTACCATTACTGGTAATCGACCTTGGAGGGTACTGAGTTCGACTATTGAGTTAAAATTGCGATCGCCTGATTGTAAAAATAAAATCCCCTCCCCAGCTTTGTTGCCCAATGGTTTGAGAACTGTTGCACCCTTAGCTTCTACAAATTGGCGGATCACCTTTTTATCAGCACTCACAATGGTTTCAGGGATGGCTTGAGTAAATTGCAAGGCATACATTTTTTCATTTGCGGCTCTGATACCATTGGGGTTGTTAATTACCAGGGTTTTATTTTGGTCAATGTAATCCAAAATATAAGTAGCATAGAGGTAGGAATCGTTTACTGGTGGATCTGTCCGCATAAATACAGCGTCCATTGACTCCAAAGCAGTGAAGAGGCTAGAACCTAACTTATACCAAGGATTTGCGGCTACCCAACGTCCCTCTATTAATTCCACTGGTACAAGTTCTACTTGCTGTAAAACAGCCCAAGCTTTGCTATCCACAACATTTAACAAATTCGCTTGGGTTATCCAAACTTCATGACCAAGAATTTGCGCTGCTTCCATGAGGGCAACACTCGTATCATGGCAAGGGTCAAGCTGATGGATGGGATCAATAATAAAAGCCAGTTTCACCCTTTCTACCTCAATTATCAAAAAAAATTTAATTGTTATGGATCTAAAAATCACGTTACAACCCAAGGTTTAACGGGTGATGAACTGCGGGCAAAGCTGATTTAAGGATGCCGGTATTCAAATCAATGCCTGTACACCTAGCAGTCTATACTTTTATACTTGCTGGTACTTAGGGGTTGCTGAAAAAGTGCAAAACCTAGATAAATCAAAGGTTAAAGGTGGTCAGTGACCACTAACGCTCACGGCGAAGCCTTGCACTTTTATTGAGTTCGAGATATGGAAAAGAAATCTTGAAATCTCCTCCTGACTCCTGACTCCTGACTCTTATCCCCTAACGGAAAAACTTTCTCAGCAACCCCTACTGATAATTCCAAAAAGCAGGTTTCTAAGAAAACTTGAATCTCCCGCTACACCTTTAGGTTGGTGGGGGAGTCTCAAGACGCTTGACCTAAACCTTAGAACCTCCAAGAAGAGTATCCAGTTGGCCTGTGCTGTCTAAAGTGTAAAGATTATCACAACCACCAATGTGATGATCATTGATAAAAATTTGAGGCAGAGAACGCTTTCCATTTGCTCTTTGAGCCATTTCATTTCTTGCTACCTCATCTCCATCAATGTTGTATTCGATGAAATCAACGCCTTTATTTAATAGTAGGTTTTTGGCACGGTTACAAAATGGGCAGGTACTCCAAGTGTAGATTTCTACTTTGGCAGTCATAACATCCTCAAGTTGAGCAAATACTTTTCAATTATAAAAGGTAGCTTCTGTCCCATCCTTGGCCAGAACGATGCAAGAGCTACCGAAAAATAATCCAAAATCCAAAATCCAAAATCTAAAATTTTCAAGCTCAATTTTCAAGCTCAACCGCCGTCTACTGCATATTGAATCAACTGGGACAGGCGTAGGCGTAGTGTTTCTAAACCTAAACGTTGACTAGCTGAGATAAACACCGCCAAAGGAAATTCTTCTCGCGCCAAAGCCAGAGTTTCAGTATCGACTTGATCGATCTTGTTAAATACAACTAATGCCGGACCAGGAGTGATAGGCATTTGGGCAAGAATATCCCGAACTGACCGAATATGACTCAAACAAGCAGGATGAGACAAATCTACTAAATGTAGTAGGGCATCTGCTTCGGTAACTTCCTCCAAAGTGGCGCGAAAAGCATCCATTAAAGAAGCTGGTAATTCATGAATAAACCCTACAGTATCTGTAATTAAGGTTTCCTGGGGTTCATTTGTATCCGCATGAGCAATAATCAGACGACGGGTGGTGGGATCAAGTGTGGCAAAAAGTTGGTCGGCTGTATATACTTCCGCGTTAGTGAGGGCGTTGAGCAAGGTAGACTTGCCCGCGTTGGTATAACCCACCAAGGCCACAGAAGGAACTTCCCGATGTTGTCGCCGCTGACGTAACCGACAACGATGAGCTTGCAGTTGGTTAACTTCTTGTTGTAGTCGGGAAATTCGCCTTTGAATAGCTCGCCGTTCTGTTTCTAGTTTGGTTTCACCGGGTCCACGAGTCCCGATCCCACCCCCTAGTCGGGACATGGCTCTGCCTCGTCCTGTGAGTCGTGGCAGCATATATTCTAGCTGCGCTAGTTCTACTTGTAATTTACCAGCACCTGATTGGGCGCGTTGGGCAAAGATATCTAATATTACTTCTGTGCGATCAACAACTCTGACACCAATTTGCGCTTCTAGATTGCGGACTTGAGCGGGTGAAAGGTCACGATCAAAAACCACAAGATTTGCTCCCAAGGTTTGGGCGGTTAAAGCTACTTCTTGGACTTTACCTTCACCTATTACGGTTTGGGGATGAATGCGCGATCGCTTTTGTTGTAAGGTCTGTAAGACATCACCCCCAGCCGTATCTACTAACCTTGCTAGTTCGGCGATGGTGTCTTCAAATTGTTGGGGTGTCATATCATTGGTTTGTACCCCAACAATGACCACCCGATCATGGTCAGCGTCTACTTCCTGAGCGATATATTCTCTCTGAAATTCTTCTTCTAGACTTTCTACCAAGTCCAGAAAATCCTGTTCGGCGATCGCTTCTAAACTCAAAGGTGGCGATACGCTGGAATATAAGGCGGAGTCTGGAATACTCATTCCTGATGACTGAGTTAAAACTAACTGTCTGCTATTGGCTACCAAATGCGCCAAATAAGCTTCTTTCACGTACCCAGTTGCTCCCCCACCCCGACGGGTAAATCCTGTGCCGGTAATATTCAGCATTACTAGAGCATCTAAGCGTTGTAGCGCCATTGCTGTCAGTGCCGCCTCATTCGGTGGTTCTGCTTTGAGATGGGTGGCTATACAACGAATACCGCTCAACCGTTCTGCACCATAACGGGGCAGTTCTAGGGGTGGGATTTGGGTTTGACGTGGATTGCCTACCCCTACCCGGATCACTTGTCCGCGACGGTTGAGGTAGGCACATACAGGTTGATTTATTTCCGTACTAATTGCTGCCAGCCTTTGGGCGAACTCCGGTGTTGTCATGCGATCGCCCGATATACGCTGGTGGTACAGCCGCTGTAGTTGTTTTAGCTGGCTGGACTTTAAACCTTGGAGATTTCCGAAGATAGTCTCTATAGGCGTTTATGACCAGTTAACTGGCCCCCCCGAATTATTGTATATTTTTATTTTAACCCAATACTATGGAAATACTTGTTGGTTAAGGGGAAAGGGATATTTCTGACTTACGCCCAGAACTACTAGCTGATTCTTCTGGATTGAAATCTGGGACTGTTGTTAACTTCAAGACATTTAATGATTTCCAATCAAAAAAATCCTGGGCGCGATGAATAAAATAATCAATTAAAAAAGGTCTCCCCAAAAAAACAAAGGTAATGGGAATATTATCTCTAAAACTCTCTCGCAGTTTATTTAAGTGATCTAAAATTGGGGGAACACTGCTTAAATCATGAGAACGGGTTTCTGTGATTTCGCCAAACTTTTCTTTTTCATACTGATAGATCGAATATTCTAAACCTTTGATAAATAAGACATCAAATTGCTGATGGATGTAGAGATTCAAAACTCGCTCATATAAAGTATTAACTGGTTCAACTAGACGTAAAATTTCTAGTTTTTTCTCTGGTATATCATGGAGAATCCGAGAAAAAAGTTTCTCAGCCTCCAGGGGTTTACACTCAACAAACAATAAGCCAAACTCATTGTTTTTTTTGCGTTTCAGAGCGTTGAGCAAAGTTTGATATTCTTCGTATCCTTCTGGGGGTACGTCTTGATCCCAGTCACTAAAATCTAAATTCATGGGAGATTTTCTACAGCTTCTTTAAATTCCTGAATACCTTGAATCAGTGGGTGAATATCATACCAACGCTGCATCTCCCCTTCTTGATCCAAATAGCGGTACTCTAACAGGCAGCGATTAAACATCAAACTCCGATATTGATCATCGTTGATGATACGCTTAGAACGGGATACTTCTGCTAACAAACTCCATTGATGGTTTTCCACAGCGCGGCGGTAGGTATCTCTGGCTTGAGTAATGGCGCGTCGAACTGCTCTTTCGGAAATTGGTAAATCTTGAGTACGTCCAATAGCATCCTGAGTCAACAATAGCAAATTTCTGACGTGACCTCCACTCATCAAACAAAGTCGTTCTAGGGTTTCTGCGCTGTCAAAAATTGCCGTTTCTAAGGGTTTATCTGGTGCAAACTGCTTAACTCGTCTGGAAATCACCTCTTTCACTTTCTTGATTCCGGGTTGATAGATTTCGCCTTTGGGAGTGCGTACCATCACCATTGGTAAAATTTGTGGATCACCATAGATATCACGCAGGTCTGTAGCTCTGGTAGAATAGACCATAGCAATGGGTAGAGTATAGATTAAATGGCAATCTAAGGCTTTAAGTTGTTCACAACGGTCTAAGAAAACCTCTTCATAATTGGTGCGATCTCCATCTTTGACTAACACCATTCTATCTAAGTTATCAACAATTACTGCCAGTTGGGTGCAGTGAGCAGGTAAACGCTTTTTCACATCAGCGATAAACTCATTTAAGACTTTAATCAAAGTCACAGTATGAGGATTGACTGTTTCTCGGATTTGTTGGCGTAATTCGGGAACAGCCCTTAAATTTGCTGTCAATTTGGCAAACTGACTAATTTGCATTTCTACATTCATATCCTCGATGTGAATTTCAGTTAGCGCCAAATCTTTCAAATCTTGCCAACGATCTTTGAGCCAATTTAGCACTGGTTGAGGATTGCCAATTGTTCGCAAATCTTTGAGTAACCTCCGAGTACAAGCCAAGAGAATATCTGTATATTGGGCATCTTCTGAATCAATATCCTCTTCATCCGCAGCAAAATAAACTACATAACATTGTCTTGCTTCCAAATATTCCTTGAGTCTCAGTAATTCTGTAGATTTACCTGCTCCTCTATGACCAGAATATAATTGACAAGTATTTTGATTTGCTAACTGAATACGATTTCCTAATTCTTCTAAAATATCTGCTTCTCCCCGCACATCTTGACAGTCTACATAGTTGGGATCACCGGCGGGTAAGGGTTGGAATGGATTAAAAGCATTATAGAGGTTTTTGAGTAATTCAGTATTGTTGGACATAGGTAAACAACTTAGTTGATGCGGTTCTGATGATGCTAAAAAGTTAGATGAAATCAGCCATAAAAAACAAGCAATATAATTTTAATGTCAGAAGTTAAAAATGTCAGATATTTAAAATCTCCACAGTGAAAATTGTAGCCAAAAGGTATATACATATATGGTTCACAGATGCAATTACCTGAGTAGAAGTTATTTCCATAATCAATTCATAAAAAGATTTTAATTTTCAATTAATCATACTTAATTAATCATACCCCTACGTATTAAATCTTGAAAACGTGCATCTTCTCGAATACAATGAAAATCAGGATCAGCGTTGGCCATTTTTGCAAACTCTTCAGGTCTGAGATTAATTGCTTGCTCCAAGTTTTCTAGTGCTTGCTCAATACTACCTTGAATAGCATAACAACAAGCTTTATTGTACCAAGCATATTTATCATCAGGTTTTATTCTTAATGCTTGATCATAAGAGAACAGAGCTTCGTCCATACGTCCCAAATCATCCAGTGCATTACCTCGATTGTTCCAAGCATAGTGATCATCAGGTTGAATTTTCAGAGCTTGATCATAAGAGAAAACAGCTTCTTCATTATTTCCTATTTTGCGGAGTGCGATACCCAAATTGTACCAAGCATAGTGGTCATCAGGTTGAATTTTTAAAGCTTGTTTATAAGAAAAAATTGCTTCTTCATATCTGCCTAAATTCCGCAGCGCGATACCACGATTATTCCAAGTAAAACAATCATTGGGTCTTAAATTGAGAGATTGATCATAAGATGAAATTGCTTCTTGATTGCGTCCTAAATTCCGTAGTGCATTACCTTGATTGTACCAAAAATATGGGTCGTCCACCTTAAATCTTAAAGCTTCTTCATAAGAAGAAAGTGCTTCTTCATTACGTCCTAAGTTCAGCAGAGCATTACCTCGATTGTACCAAAAATATGGATCATCAGGCTTAAATTCTAAAGCTTTTTCATAAGATAAAATCGCTTCTGCGTTGCATCCTAAATTCAAGAGTGCATGACCTCGGTTGTACCAAGCATAATGATCATTAGAGTTCAATTTTAATTCTTGTTCATAGAATGTAATTGCAGTTTCATATTCACCAGCAGAATAAAGTAGATTTCCCAATTCAAAAAGCAAACTTGCTTTATTACTATCTGTTTGATGTTTTTCGGCGAGAAGTTCTTGAATTTCTAGAACTTTTTCAATTTTTTCCTCAGAAGTAAGTTGTAGATATTTTTCATAGTCTCCTTCTAGTAAAAGACGACGAGATTCTTCTTCCACTAATTCTGGTGTAGTTGGTAATTCATATACTCCAGAACGCCAATCAAAGAAATCAGGAGCGCGATGAATTAAATAGCTCAGTGAAAAGGAACGCAATAAAAATACAAAGCAAAATGGAAAATCATCCCTAAATCTTTCTCTTTGTTGGTTGAGATGATTTAGTATGGGTGGTACTTTAGTTAAATTGATAAACTCACCTTCAGTTATTTCACCAAAGTTTCTTTTTTCATATTTATACAAGGAATATTCCAAACCTTTAATTAACAAGATGTCAACTGTTTGACCTTGAATGTAATTAGCTATTTGCTGATATAGCTTATCCACTGGTTCTAGCAAGCGTAATACAGCTATTTTTTTATGGGGAAGATCCTGGGGAATTTTATGTAT
Source organism: Sphaerospermopsis torques-reginae ITEP-024 (assembly GCF_019598945.1). Lineage (NCBI taxonomy): Bacteria > Bacillati > Cyanobacteriota > Cyanophyceae > Nostocales > Aphanizomenonaceae > Sphaerospermopsis > Sphaerospermopsis torques-reginae. The sequence continues at coordinate 3,753,148 of NZ_CP080598.1, forward strand.
AAAACGATCTGATTCCACAGGAGTACATTGTACAAAATATAAACCAAATCCTAATTTTCTGTCCAGGGCGCAGAGTAAATCTTGATATAGTTCTTCGGGATCTGGTGGTAAATCATCATCCCAGCTACTGGTATTGAGTATCATATAGATTTGATGGTAGATGCTTGCGTAAAAACTCCCAAATTAGATATAAATTTTACACTATGGTTATTTTTTAGTATTTGAGCCTCATCTTCAATCATCATAATCCTGTTCTTTAAGTTCAGGTAAAGTTTGGGGTTAAAAATTTTAGGGATTTTACTTAGAGAATGTTTTAAAAGTTTATGGCTAACGCCACGCTACGCTATCGGCGAATATAATTCGCTACTATACAAACTAAGTCCACTAGTGGACTAATGAAAAATCAAGGCTTTTGAACCCACGAAGGTGGGTTTTGTCTGTGTAGACGCGATTTATAATCGCCAAGGGATGTATGAATTTAGACTTTTCAAACAACCTCTTAGTCAATCTTGATGACTTAGTTATGACCATTCCAGACTTTTTGTACATCGTAATAAATGAGGAATACTTTAAACATCATTATTTCAATAATAGGGGTTTGTCTCTGTTCATATTAGTATATTCATTTAAGTAGATTTTAAACCAAATTCTTTATTCTACGTAAGAGGAGTTAGGATTCAGGTTTATGGAAAAGCAGAGTACTTAAGTGTAGTTTAATTTATATGTCAGCTACTGAAGTTTTGTCCTGACATACTACCTCCCAGTGGTAATTTTACAGTCAATGGGTAAAGCGTCGTAATAAAATGGAGTTGGTGACAACACTAACTGAACTAAAAGCCATGAGGGCAGCGGCGCTGGAAGGGCTAAGAACAAAGCCAAAATGGGGTAGTAAAACACCGGCTGCTAAGGGAATACCAATTGTATTATATGCAAAAGCCCAAAATAAATTTTGGCGTATTTTGTTGAAAGTGGCACGACTCAGTTGTATTGATTCCACAACATCAGAAAGACTATCACGCATTAATATAATTTCGGCTGTTTCCATAGCTACATCTGTTCCAGAATGTAAAGCAATGCCGACATCTGCCTGAGATAATGCGGGAGCGTCATTGATGCCATCTCCTACCATAGCAACGCTAGTGGTTTTACTGATCTCTCCGGTTTGAAGAGCTTGGATGGTGCTGGCTTTTTTAGCTGGGGGAATACCTGCCATGACATCGGTGCTGTTGAGTCCGAGTTGTTGGGCGATCGCATTCGCTGCTTCTAATCTATCACCACTCAGTATAATTACTCGCAAACCCATCTGACGCAGTTTGTCTACTGTTGCTTTTGCATCTGGTCTCAGTGTATCACTGACGGCAATTAATCCAACTAAATTCTCACCAACTGCAACACTAATCACGGTTTTCCCCTGTTCCGCTAATCTTTGTGCGTGTTCTTGAGTAGTTTCACTGATAGTAATTCCATGCCAGTTTAACCATTCCCAGTTACCTAAGAGTACGTTGTTTCCTTCTACGACAGCAGATACACCCATTCCTGGCTCAGTATGAAAGTCTACTGCGTGGGGAATGGATAAATTTAGCCGCTTTGCTTCTTGATCAATTGCTTTAGCTAGGGGGTGATAAGTACCGCTTTCTACTGCTGCTGCTAGTTGCAGAAGTGAGGATGGTTCTAAGTCTGTAAATGGTAAACAGTCTGTAACTGTGGGGTTGCCTGTGGTGAGAGTGCCGGTTTTATCAAAGACTACGGTATTTAGTTGGTGGACTTTTTCTAACACATCACCACCTTTAATTAATAAACCGCGTTCTGCACCCATACCAGTACCGACGAGAATAGCTGTGGGTGTAGCGAGTCCTAAAGCACAGGGACAAGCAACCACCATCACAGCGATCGCTAATTTTAAACTGATTAAAACTGAAGAATGTTGGATGTTGGCGGCTTGATGATGTGCTGCATGACTCATCATTTCCATACCATTGGAAAGAATATTCACCTCTGGCCAAATGTGAGTACCAAAAAAGTACCAAAACAAAAATGTCAGCAAAGAAGCTGTTAAAACTCCATAGGTAAAATAACCAGCAACCGTATCTGCTAATTTCTGAACAGGTGCTTTGCGAGTTTGGGCAGTTTCTACCAAAGCGACAATGTGCGCCAAAGTAGTATCATCTCCGGTTCTGGTTGCTTGAATAGCGATCGCACCAGACTGGTTAATAGTTCCTGCTGCAACAGCATCTCCTGGTTGCTTCATCACTGGTACTGCTTCACCAGTTAACATTGACTCATCTACCGTTGTTTGTCCAAAGCGCACCTCGCCATCAACAGGTATTTTATCACCTGGTAACACCTGTAACCATTCACCAACTCGCACTTGTTCGGCTGGTATTTCAATAATATTTGCCCCTGCTACTAATTTCTCTGAGTCTGGGTTAACAATTAATCTAGCTATCTGAGGTTGAAGTGCTAATAATTGCCGAAATGCAGATGCAGCGCGTCCTCTAGCTTGTTTTTCTAAAGTTCTTCCCAGCAAAATAAAACCCAGCATCATCACTGGTTCATCAAAAAAGCATTCCCAACCCATTTGGGGAAACAACAGCGCCACCAAACTAGCAATATAAGCTGTGAGACTTCCCAAACCGATCAAGGTATTCATATTTGGCGCTCCCCGTCGCCAACCTTGCCAGCCATCTATAATAATGGGACGACCAGGAATGAGTAATGCTACTGTTGCTAGTCCACAGTGAAACCAGATGTTATTCAATATTGGGAAAATAAAACCACCAAAATGTCCTATTCCTGAAAATAACAATAATACAAAAGCAACTACTAATTGTTGGAAAGCCGCTTGCATTTCCTGACGCTGTTTTGCGTCTGGATCAGATTTTTCCTTCCCTGCTTGAGTTTTCGCTGTGCGGGGTTGAGAAGGAAAACCTGTAGCTGTTAATGTTTGTGCTAATGCTTGTGCCAGTGCATCGGCATCTACAGCACCAACTTCTGCTTCTATAACTGCCACTTCTGTAGCTAGGTTGACGCAGACATTTTTAACGTCTGGATGTTGGGTTAGCTGTCTTTCTACTGCTTTCACACAGCCAGCGCACTTCATACCCCCTACATCTAAAATAATTTTCTCTGAGTTGGTATCTCTATTGGAGAGGGCGGTTTCTGGGGTAAGTTTAGTTTCAGGAACAAGTTGCATGACAAGTTATGAGATTCGCTACAAAAATGCAATGCCTAAAAAAAGGCAGTTCTACTTTGAGAGTAGGCGAAATCTGGAACTATGACCAACTGTGATAGTATTTATTTAAGAAATTAAAATAGTAAGCATTCAGCTATCAGTAATCAGTAATCAGCTAATAGCAGTAATAACAAAGATTCAGAAATTTTAATTTCAGGAATGTTATCTGCATCTGTTTCTTTTTACTCTTGGTATTTCAATATTTCAGGTACTGACGGAAACCGATGGAAAATGATGGCTGAATGCTTACTTAAAATATTTAGTGAGATTTGTCACAGACTGTCAACGAATCCAGCGCCCATAGGTCAAATATATCACAGATACAAGTTGTATAGGCAACATGAAAATTATACTTTTGTAGAAATAGTTAATTTCCCAATGGGATGTAGTGGTGAAATACACCATAGATAGTGTTAATAAGATTAGGGAAGTTAGATGCTTAGATTTGAGTGTTGGCATATTTTCAGAAAATAGGGAATAGGGAATAGGGAATAGGGGAGAAAAATTTTAGATTTTAGATTTTAGATTGGATTTGACAAAAACAATCCAAAATCCAAAATCCAAAATCCAAAATCCAAAATAAAAAACTCCTGACTCCTGACTCCTGAAACTTTTTAGAACCAACCCTGTTTATTAACAAAGTAGGTATTAACAAAATCTTCATGGTTTTTGTTCAAGTAAATCATGCCTTCAATTAACCCTACAAGCTGCATAATTATGAGTGTAAATCCGTAAGTGAGAGAACCACCAACTACAGAAATAACTAGCATGATAAAGCCTTCTGGGGCATAACCCAGAATAAATTTATGTATTCCAAATCCCCCCAAAATAATGCCACAGTACCCAGATAAAAGTTGTTTGGTAGCATGAGATGGGTTAAGATTAGTCATATTTAGTTAAGCTCCTGTATATGTATGTAATTATCAGAATATTTCTATTTTAAGTAAATGAGAAATTTACCCACAGAAGAGAATTCTGAAGGTTAGATAAACAAATTTGATTTTGAATCTTGAATTTCAAAGCAAAAATCCCAAATTTCCACTCTAAAATTTAGTGATTTAGTTGATAAATTTCGGTGCAGATTGTTTACAGATTTATATGTTCAACTTCAGCAAAGTTGAATATCATTAACCTGAATAATCGGCAGCATCTCTGATACTACTTTAGTGTTTACGGGTTGATAGTTATTATGTCCGGGAATTTTTTTGATTTATACCCATCTGCAAAATTAATTTTACAGATGTAGGTGGGGGTAAGAAACCCAAAACCTCAAGGTCTGGTATAAGTTGGGTTTCCCTATCAACTGTCACCTATTACCTGCTATAGCGGTGATGTTGCGCTGCTGGAAATTTGAGAATTTCAGATTTATATGTCGATATAATCAAATATTTTTGATTTTTTCAACTGTAATTGTCGGTTTTAATTATTGCTGCCCAAAAGAAATAAACTGAGCAAAGTACCACTATTCCAGAGTCCGTGGAGGAGCATGGGAGCGAGAAGATTGCGCGATCGCGTGTATACTATTCCTAAAACCATGCCTAATGCTGTCAATGGCAGAATTTCCGATAAACTCAGGTGAGCAGCAGCAAATAACAAACTACTAACAAAAATTGCACCCCAAACGGGTAAATAACGAGTGAGGGAGGGTAATAAAAACCCACGAAATAGAAATTCCTCAAAAAATGGCGCTGCTATGGCCGCAGTAAAGAAAAATATTCCCAATGCTACATCATCTCTGCTTTCTAGCGCCAATTGTAACAGGGGGTTGCTTCCGCCTTGTCCGTTCCATAGTTGTTGATTAATTAATGATACTATGACGACTATGGGTAAAGCTGTGCAATAGCCTCCCAGTCCCCAGAAAAACCAATTACTGAAAAACCGGAAGCGAAACCAATCTTCTGGTAAGGGAAAATAACGTTTAATAGAAAAATAAAGCACTGATAACGCACCCAAGGCAACCAGTACATAACTCACCAAGACAGAAAAAGCCTGAACTCGCACATTATCCGAGGAACGGGAGATAGGGAGGAGGGTTAACAATTCAGGTATAAATAATTGTCCCATCAAAAAAAATCCCAGGACAAAAACCTGTAAAATTGTTTCCACATTCCAAGGAGTTGACCAAGGCTTTTGGGCATTTGTAGCTAAGATAGACGCTCTGCCCTTGAGTAAAAGCTGAATAATTAAAGCTATTAGTAAGATTAGACCTATAAAGGCTGTTAAGCTGGGAATAGTGGCAATTAAGGCTAATTTTAATACTGCATCGGTAGCGGATGCTTGTTGTGCAGCTTGAACATCTGATAAAGCAGTTTGACGCTGTTGAATTTGGTAAAGCTGAGTTAAGGCTGTGTAGCGAAACCAACCTTCTAAATTTTTTTGTATCAGTGGTTGAGCATTTGGGAGTAGACGCGGCGGGTTGCTCCATAGTCCACTGAGGACGTTAGCGGTGGCGGTAAATTCGGTTTCAGAGGGTTCTTGTACTTGACTCCAAGTTTTTTGGGCTTTATTTGTTTCCCCTTGCTGTGCTTGTAATATTCCTAAGCGTAAGTCTAATTCATGCCGCAATTTTTGCAGTTTGCTGATAGACTTCTCTAGCTCTTTTTGTTGTTGTTGGGGAGAGGTTTTGGTTTCCAGGGGTTCATTTGGTAGGGGTTTGGCAGGTGTGACAGCGGTGATATCTTGAGCGCGAAGTTTTGCAAGTTTGTTTTCGGCTTTGTCCAAGTTTGTTTTTACAGACTCACGCGCCTCTAGATATTGCTTGGCTGCACTTTCTAGGGGTTTATCACCTACTATTGCTGCCCGAAGAGCTTGCAAACTCTCGTCGTTGCTATCTTCTGGTTGCCATGCTTGGGCTTGCAAGACAATATTAGTTTGGTACAGTTCCAAACGACTTTGAAACTGAGGTTTTTGCCAACTAGCAAATAAAGACAAGCCGGACAACATAATCGCTAACAATGTTAGCGCAGTTAACAGCAACCGTTTAAGTGACATTTATCCCCCTTGAACTTACCTGTAGAGAGCGATCGCCCCTTGGCAATTATAAGATAATCTGGCAGGTTGGGGAGATAAGGGATTTCCAAATCAAAAAATATCTAATTTTTATGACAGCAGGGGTGCAGGAAATTGACACATAATTACCCCCGCAAGATGCGGGGGATTTGTGATCAAAAATGTCGTTTACCTTAGTTTAGTATGGAGTAGATTTACTGACCGGACATTTGTGGTGCTTTGTCTAGTCTCCAGGTGAAGTAGCTCTCTGGGTTGTTATCAGGAACTATAAACCCAGTTGCTCCTCCTGATGTCTGAGGGGGTCTAGGAGGACTACTTTGTCCTTGTTGTCCTGGTATTTGTGGTATTTGTGGCATTTGTTGTTCTTGTCCTTGTCCTCCAACTAACAACTCTTGTGCATTTGTGGATAGTTCTTCCAGTAAATTAAACATTGAAATTTACCTCACTTACGTTATTGATTTAGTTAAGGGTTGTGTCCCCTTTATTAATTGACAATAAGTGGTTTTTGAAGGTAATTCATGTGTCAGATGGGAGAATTTCTATTATGCCTTTTGGTTAATACAAGAGGTAGAGTATTATTGATACAGATAAAATCAATCTTTTTCTCGGTTTTTTGGATTAAGAGCTAACCTATCTTCCCCCTCACCCAAGCACGGAAAGATTTTAACAAAGCAATTTCACCCATATTTTTACTCTGCTGAATGAATCTAGTCATATCACTAACAGAAATTACAGGAAAAGCAACACTAAAATTAATTTCAATATAATTACCTTCTAATAATTTATAAAACTGCAAAACCTCACCGTCATATCTCCAAAGTTCAAATACACCTAAAGCAGCGTAAATATTTAATTTATTTACAGAACTGCTAGTAATATCAATTTCAATTGCTAAATCTGGTGGTGGATCTGTTTCTAAATTTAAAGTTTCTTTACCTCTAATTGCTGGTTCATTTTGGATATAATAACAAGTATCTGGTTCAATGCCTTTTTTAATTATTTTGCGTTTTAATGTTGTAGAACCAGCACTTCTAAGTTCTATATCTAATTCTTCAGCTAAAGCAACGATAAAATTACTAAAATTGCCTTTCGGGTTTTCGTGTTCAAATAGTGGAGTCATAATTTCTAAAGTACCGCAGTCATAAGCAAAACGAGAACCTCTATTTTCACCTGTATCTTTGAGCAAGGATTCAAAGGTATCCCAACTAACGTCATATAAAACTGTTCTTTGTTCTGCGGGTGTTGATTGGAGTAGCATATACAATACCTATTCTGTCACGATACTAGATAAAATACCTAAAATTTTACCGATATTATTAATATAATATTCGCTCAAGTCAATTTCTACCACTTGATTAATAAGTTTTAAAAATTTCCAGTTAGTTCCAGTAGTCACAGTTCCGTAAATTGTTTGAATATTATTACCCTCCCGTTCATTAAATATTCTAGCAGCAATCATTTCCGCTACACATTGTCCCAAACCTGCATTAATATTTTCTTTTTTTGCTTCTACAATTGTCACCACGGGAGCATTAACAATTAATAACTCTGGGGAACGACTAATAATAAAATCACAATTACCGTTTAATCCTTGTGCGGTATCTACAGTAAAATCAATCCCTGAAAATAAGCTGATTTGATTGTTTAAATATTTTCTAGCGGCTATTAAAATCGGTGCAATTATCATTTCAGAACGGGATTTTTCCGTATTACTAGCCAGAGCTAAAGGGACATTTTCTTGTAATAACTCTGCTAATAAAGCTGGACATTCAATTTCTGGAATAGAAGCAAAAATATCAATTTTATCTGATATGGTTAAATTAAATGACTTTCTCACTTTCTCTAAAGTAAAATCACTGTAGGACATTTGATTTATTCCTATAAATTAAATTATGCAACCAAAATTTATAATTCATCATCATCTGGTAATTTTTCCATTTCTTCTGCAATTAATTCCTGAAAATCTTCTCCACAATGAACATTCAAATGAATTGTAGCAGTGAGTAATTCTGCCAAAATTTCCGCTTGTTGTCTATCACTTAAATGCGGTGATTGCAGTTGATGAATTAAAGCGGTAATATTTTGACATTCTATACCTAATTCATTAATTAATGTTCTTAAAGTAGAATTAGCAATAGGAAGAGAACGATTGATAATTTGCATAATAATTATTTACCTAAGATTTACCCAATCTTTTAAGGGCTTGCTGAATTGCTTTTTCAAAGGCTTTAATCTCATTTTCCCAATGTCTAATTAAACCTTGGTCTGGAAAATCCTTTTCATATTCTAGCCTAATCTTTTCTTGATGTTCAGCAATGCGTGTATTTAATGATCTAATTGATTTTTTGTGATTTTTATTACCCATATATATGTAGATAAAAAAGGTGGGCATTACCCACCCAAAATATTATTTATCTATTCACCAAACACACTTGCAAAGAAATCTAAAGTTTCCTTCAAAGCCTTAATAAAAACATCAATTTCTTCACGGGTATTGTAAAAAGATAAACTCACTCTTGCTGTTCCCGCTAAACCTAAATGACGGTGTAAAGGTTGTGTACAATGATGTCCAGAACGGATCGCTACACCTTCTTGATCTAACAAAGTTGCTAAATCATTGGCGTGAACTTCGGAAGCTGTAAAAGCGGCTAAAGCGGCTCTACCTTCGCCGTTAACATCGGGTTTTGGTCCGTAGATTCTAATTTGAGGTATTTGGGCTAATTGCTCAAATAAATAGGCTGTTAATTCGGCTTCGTAGGCATGAATTTTATCCATACCTATATTAGTTAAATAATCTATGGCTGCACCCAGGGCGATCGCTTCCCCAATAGCAGGTGTACCGGCTTCAAATTTGTGGGGTAATTCTGCATAGGTGGAATGGTCTAAATACACCTCTGCAATCATTTCTCCACCACCAAAAAATGGCGGCATTGCTTCTAATAATTCTAATTTCCCATATAAGAAACCAATACCAGTGGGCGCTAACATTTTATGTCCAGAAGCTACCAACCAATCACAGTCAATTTCTTGGACATTAATAGGAGTATGGGGGACACTTTGGCAAGCATCCATTAAGAATTTCGCACCGTATTTGTGAGTAATTTCGGCAATTTCTTTAACAGGATTTATGCAGCCTAATGTATTAGAAATATGAACTATAGAAACAAGTTTTGTTTTTTCAGAAATCAGTTTTTTAAACTGTTCAAAATCAAATGTTTCTTCTGGTGTGAGTTCGACAAATTTTAAAACTGCACCTGTTTTTTGAGCGACAAATTGCCAAGGAACTATATTGCTATGGTGTTCCATTACTGAGAGAATTATTTCGTCTCCCGGTTGTAAGTTGTTCATTCCCCAACTGTAAGCGACTAGGTTTATTGCTTCGCTGGCGTTGCGGGTGTAAACTATTTCTTGGCGAGATTTGGCGTTAATAAAATTAGCTACTTTGTCTCTTGCTGCTTCGTAAGCGTCGGTAGCTTTGGCACTTAAATAATGTGCGCCGCGATGAACGTTTGAGTTGTATTTTTCGTAATAATCACGCCATGCGTTTAATACTGCTGTTGGTTTTTGGGATGTGGCGGCGTTGTCGAGGTAAATAAGGGGTTTGTCGTGGACTTTTTCGTTAAGAATTGGGAAGTCTTTACGAACTTTTTCGGCTAGGGTTTTGGTGGATGTGAATGTCATATTTTTAAGAATTTAAGAATAATGAACCACGAAGGTACGAAGGAACGAAGGTAAGAGATTTTAGAGAGATTGTTGGTGAGTTTCCCTATTTTAAGAGGAATGAACCGCAAAGTACGCAAAGTACGCAAAGGTAAGAGGTTTTTGAGGGTTTTTTGGTGGTGTTTCCCCACTTTTTGAAGGTGGGGTTTTTGGTTATTTGTTGGTGATGGTGATGACGGTTTTTATTAGTTTTTCTCGCAAGGATGAAACAGGAATTAGGTTGATAATTTCTGCTGCGAAGGCGTTAACTAATAGTTTGCGTGCGTCGGTTTCATCTATTCCGCGACTTTGCAAATAGAAGATTTCATCGTCTTCTAGTTGACTGACTGTTGCACCATGAGCGCATTTGACGTTATCTGCGGTAATTTCTAGTTGGGGTTTGGTGTCAATTCTGGCTTTTGATGATAACAATAAGTTGCGGTTTAATTGTGCTGCGTCGGTTAATTGTGCGGGTTTGGGTACGAAAATTTTACCGTTGAAAACTCCATGAGCGCGATCGCCTATAATGCACTTATGTAGTTGTTTACTCACACCATGAGGATGATTTAAAGATATAGCACTGTGAGTATCAGCTAACTGTTTATCAGCAATAACTGTTAAACCATTGAGTGTGGTTTCTGTCTGCTCACCAGTTTGTAAAATATCCAAATTATGACGGGAAATTTTACCACCAACTGTCACAGCATTACAAGTATAACGACTATACCGCGCTTGTGTTACCGCAGTTTTGCCAATGTGAAAAGCAGCATTACTTTCTAACACAATTCTATTGTGATTAACCTGAGCATTTTCATTTACCCAGATTTCTGTCACACTATTATTAAAGTAAACTTGCTGCTCTTGTGGAACAGGCATCTTGCCTGTTAAATATTCTCCATTACCTGTGATAAACTCTTCAATTAAACTCAACTGAGAGTTACTTTCAGCAACCACTAAACAACGAGGTTGAGAAATAATAGCACCTTCAGCAGCAACAGAAATAAATAACAAATGAATGGGATTTTCAACGATTACATTTTTACCCACCAAAACCACTGCGACATCATTTAAACCAGCAGTATTCAGAGCAGTAAAAACATCCCGTGTACCCTCAGACTGTGCTAGATATTTTTCGGCAACATCATCACCTAAAACATCCAAATTACCAACCTTTAAACCAGCAGGTAAATTTTCAGTATTAGATAAATTCGCTGCAAAAACACCATTCACAAAAACCAAACGGTGAGCAACTTCAGGTAAAACAAAATCATCTGTTAGGGATAATTCATGAATTGTCCCTACACTATTAAATGTTACCTTTTTCAGTGGAGATAAATCAGTAAAACGCCATTCTTCATCGCGGGTGTTGGGAATAACAGAATGGCGCACCCACTTAACAGCATCATTCTTACTTTGTTGTACCCAACCGCTTTTTTCAGATGCAGAAAACTGATTTAATAAACCAGTTAAAAAAGCATCTCTGTCTAACAAATTTGGTTGTAGAGACGTTTCATGAAACGTCTCTACATTAACTTCAATAGTCATGATTACACACCTACACCTAAAGCTTCTTCCAATACCCAATCATAACCGCGAGATTCTAACTCTAAAGCCAATTCCTTACCACCGCTTCTAATAATCCGTCCTTGTGCCATCACATGAACAAAATCAGGGACAATATAATCAAGAAGACGCTGATAGTGAGTAATCATAATTGTGGCATTTTCAGCATTAGTTAACTGATTCACACCATTAGCCACAATTTTCAGAGCATCAATATCTAAACCAGAATCAGTTTCATCCAAAATAGCTAACTTAGGTTCTAAAATAGCCATTTGCAGAATTTCATTCCGCTTTTTCTCACCACCAGAAAAACCTTCATTCACACTGCGATTCAGAAAAGCAGGATTCATTTTCACAACATCCAACTTTTCCTCAACCAAATCATCAAAATCGAAAGCGTCAACCTCTTCCAAACCCTGCGCTTTTCTCTTTGAATTATAAGCAACCCGTAAAAAATCCAAATTGCTCACACCAGGAATTTCCAAAGGATATTGAAAAGCCAAAAACACACCACTTCTAGCTCTTTCCTCCGCCTCCATTTCCAGTAAATTTTCACCTTGGAAAATCACCTCACCACCAGTCACAGAATAAGCAGGATGTCCAGCCAAAACCTTAGAAAACGTACTCTTACCAGAACCATTTGGACCCATAATCGCGTGAATTTCACCAGCGCGAACATCCAAATTCAAACCCTTCAAAATAGGAGTACCATCAACATCAGCCTTCAAATCCTTAACAGACAAAATCAACTCACTATTCTCAACAATCATCTTCTAAATCCTCTCTTTCTTCTTCTCTTCTTCCTTCGTGTTCTTCGCTTCTTCGTGGTTCATTCAAAAAAAGAACCTCAAAGAAAACAGATTAACCAACACTACCTTCCAACTTCAAACTCAACAACTTATCAGCCTCAACAGCAAACTCCATTGGTAACTGATTAAAAACATCCTTACAGAAACCGCTAATCATCATAGAAATAGCATCTTCTGCTGAAATACCACGTTGAGCAAAAAAGAATAATTGATCTTCACCAATCTTAGAAGTAGACGCTTCATGCTCAACCTTTCCAGTATTATTCTGAACTTGAATATAAGGAAAAGTATTAGCCTGTGCATTATCACCAATCAACATTGAATCACATTGAGAATAATTTCTCGCACCCGTCGCAGTGGGATTAATCTTCACCAAACCGCGATAACTATTACTAGATTTTCCAGCAGAAATACCTTTAGAAATAATTGTACTGCGAGTGTTTTTACCAATATGAATCATCTTAGTGCCAGTATCAGCTTGCTGCATATTATTTGTTAATGCAACAGAGTAGAACTCACCCACAGAATTATCACCAACTAACACACAGCTAGGATACTTCCAAGTAATAGCAGAACCGGTTTCTACTTGAGTCCAAGAAATCTTAGAATTGACACCTTGACACAAACCGCGCTTGGTTACGAAATTATAAATTCCACCTTTACCATTTTCATCCCCAGCGTACCAGTTTTGAACAGTAGAATATTTAATTTCCGCATTATTTAAAGCTACCAATTCTACAACCGCAGCGTGTAATTGATTGCTGTCATACATGGGTGCTGTACAACCTTCTAAATAGGAAACATAACTATCATCTTCGGCGATAATTAAGGTTCTTTCAAACTGTCCTGTATCACCGGAATTAATGCGGAAATAAGTTGACAATTCCATTGGTGATTTTACACCTTTGGGAATATAAACAAAAGAACCATCACTGAATACTGCGGAATTTAAAGCCGCGAAATAATTATCAGCAATAGGAACAACACTACCCAGATATTTTTTCACTAACTCTGGATGTTCCCGTAATGCTTCAGAAATAGAACAGAAAATAATGCCATCTTTAGCGAGTTTTTCTTTATAAGTAGTCGCTACAGAAACACTGTCAAAAATTGCATCAACAGCAACGTTAGTTAATCTTTTTTGTTCATTTAAAGGAATACCTAATTTCTCGAAGGTTTCCAATAAAGTGGGATCAACTTCATCTAAACTGTTGAGTTTTTCTTTCTTTTGTTTCGGTGCGGAATAATAAATGATATCCTGATAATTAATAGGTGGATACTTGACATGAGGCCATGTAGGTTCTGTCATCTTCAACCATTGACGGTAGGCACGAAGACGAAATTCCAGCATAAATTCCGGTTCTTCTTTTTTCGCGGAAATTAAGCGAATAACGTCTTCATTTAGTCCACGAGGGATGGTGTCGGTTTCGATGTCGGTGACAAAACCGTACTTGTAAGGTTGGTTAACTAAGGTTTTGACGGATGCGCTCATCGGTTCTCTTGTGTTCTCTTTAAAGGATAGGCGACGGGTTCTATAAAGCTGATTCCCGTTTTTTGTTAGCGATCGCTAACAGGGCTGTTAGAATAGGTTTACACACTAAAACAACTCGGCTGTTGTTTAATCTAAATCTATTGTACGATAGATTAACAACAACAATGTTGTTTAAGTCAAATTTTTTTAGAGATTTTTTGAATTTTTGGAAATTTTTATTGGGACTAACATGGCCACTACCCAGCAGTCCTCTACTAAGCAGGATATCCTAGAGTATCTTTTAAAACACTCACAAGCTACGGCTCTTGAACTTGCGGAAATATTAAAAGTTAGCCCCCAAGCGATTCGTCGCCATTTAAAGGATTTGGAGGCTGAAGAATTAGTGATATATTCTATACCGGAAAATTCTGGTATGGGTAGACCCCAACATATATATCATTTAAGTCAACGGGGAAGAGAACACTTACAAAAGAGTGTTAGCGGTGTCGGTGGTGGTTATGGTGAGTTTGCGGTTTCGCTATTAGATACTTTAGCGGAAACTGTAGGACGTGAGCAATTTAAAACGATTTTACAAAAGCAGTGGGAACGCAAAGCACTGGAATATCGGGAAAGGGTGGGTAATGGTTCTTTAAAGGAACGGGTCGCCGCTTTGGTGGAGTTGCGAAAAGCTGAAGGTTTTATGGCTGAGTTTCACCATGTAGAAGCAGATACTAGCGGTGGTGATAGGTTTTTATTTATGGAACACACCTGCGCTATTTCTAATGTGGCTGAGTCGTTTCCTAGTGTGTGTGGTCATGAGTTAGAAATGTTTGCAGCGATTTTACCAGATTGTAGTGTGGAGAGGACGCATTGGTTAATTCATGGTGAGCATCGTTGTGGGTATTTGGTGCAGAAAAGGTAGGTAGTTTAACGCAGATGAACGCGGATGGACGCAGATAAGGAAACAACAACTATGAATAATAAAGAATTTTATGTGGTAATTGAAAGAGATGAAGATGGTATGTATATTGGTGAAGTTCCTCAACTTCAAGCCTGTTTTTTTCAGGGAGAAACGATTGATTAACGATTAATATTATAAATAAAAATATGAACGCTCACAAAATAGAAATAACTTTAACTGAAGATGGAACTCTGACGCTGCGGGATTTACCATTTCACGCAGGTGAAGCAGTGGAAGTGATTATTTTAGAAGCTAAACATCCACAACAACAAGTGTCAATAAAACCACAATCAAATACAAATCTTTACCCATTGCAAAATACACAGCCATACTCTTATGAAGAACCTACAGAACCCGTTGGTTTAGAAGATTGGGAAGTTCTGCAATAAACATCACCAAACTACCCAAATCATACCTGACTGTGCCAAAATGAACACAACAATATTTTAGGCATCTGTAACCTATGGTTTGGCAAAAGGGGTATAAATTACAGGGTGGGAGATACGTGATAGAAAAAGTCCTGGGAGAAGGTGGTTTCGGGATTACATATCAAGCACAACATACACTTTTAAAACAGTGGGTAGTAATAAAAACCCCCAATGAAAGCCTAAAAAATGATTCTGAATACCCCAATTATGTCAAAAGATTTATTCAAGAAGGACGCAAATTAGCAAAACTTTCTCAACAACCACACCCGAATATTGTCCGTGTAACTGAATTATTTGAAGAAGGTAAAACATATTGTTTAGTAATGGACTTTGTACCCGGTGAAAGTTTATTTAATTTAGTCCAAAAACAGGGAGCATTACCAGAATTAGAAGCGGTAGGATATATAAAACAAATTGGAGGGGCTTTAATTTTTGTTCATCATCAGGGTTTAGTTCATCGGGATGCACACCCTGGTAATATTATGGTACAAAAAAATGGTAAAGCTGTATTAATTGACTTTGGAATTGCAGGGGAAATAATTCCCCACGATGGATATTTTACTTCTCATCATCCTGCTAATATTGCTTTTGCACCTTATGAACAAATGGGAGGTAATAGACAAGTAACGATTGATGTTTATACTCTTGCTGCTTCTTTATATTATGCGGTTACAGGTAAACGTCCTGAAAGTTCGCTAGATAGAAAGTTGTATAATAAACCGTTAATTTCTCCTAATAAATATGTTATTGGTATTAGTGATGAGTTGAATTTGGCAATACTTAAAGGTATGAATTTAGAGCCGGAATATCGTCCGCAGTCTATGAGAGAATGGTTAAAGTTATTGCCTGATTTTAGTCATCAGGTTTATCAGGTTAGTCAGAAAATAGAACATCAAACTATTAGGACTGAGAAAACATTTCCTGTCATTGTAGGTGTTAATAAAAATGGCAAAATCAATAATATTCCTTGGGATTTCTTAAAATTAATAGGTTTATGTTATTCAATAATGGGATTTTTATTAGCATCTTCTCCTTGGTATTATTCAGCTTTCGCTTGTTTCTTAGGTTTGAATTTGGCTTTTATCTCTGCTTTGATTTTAGTGTTAAATAAACCATTGACCTATTTTTCATCAACTTGGTACATAGCTTTGCTTTTAAAGTTTGCTTTGCAGATGGTTTTGAGTTTACCTATGATGTTAGCTATTTTGGGACCTATTTTTTTATCTATTGGATCAATTGAAGGTAAAGGAGAGGGTTCTATTGCTGGTTTAGCTGGTATTATTATTTTTTGTATTAATATTGTATTGATTTTCATTTATGTTCCAATTACTAAAAAGTTAGAAAATTATTTAAGCAAATTGCATCAATTTTTAATTTTACTTAGCACTTCTTGGTTAGGCATATTTTTAGGCTGGTTATTTTATCAACTCTTCCCAGTATTTACATTATTATCTTGATATTATAAAATAATGAGATAATTTTTCTAGGAGTAGGCTAATGTTACTTTACCACGGTACAAGTTTTGAAAATATTGAGAGAATTCGGAGTCAAGGAGTTTTACCTCCCAGAGAAACCAAAAAAAGCAATTGCTCTGTGTCTGAGTTAAATGATTATGAATCAAGAAATGACGCTGTTTATTTAAGTGATGCTTATGCACCATACTATGCTTTCTATCAATACTATGATCCTTTGATGAAACAGCTTTGCTCACAATTGACAAAACCATCAATTGAACTGACTACAGTAAGCTCGAAAGGAGCTTTAATTGAAATAGATATTGATTCTTTAGAACAATACAAGTTTTACCCTGATGAAGACTTTTTAGCACATTCGTCAAACCTGCTGTATCAAATAGGAGAAACGGTAAAAGAACGCACAAATTATTTTAAAGAAAATTTGGAATCCTACCAGGATTATTTGAAAGATAGCCTTCAAGAAATGGGTAACTGTTGTTATATTGGTGTAATTCCTCCAACAGCGATTTCTCGCATTACAACATGGTGCTGTAAAGAAGTTAAGATTCTAAAGGCATTGAGTTATGATTATGTGTACGACAAAGGTGGCGTTACAATATTTCATGATCAGGAAGATAGTCAAATTTTACGATTGCTAACGAAATGTTTTGCAAAGCGAGAATTCCAAATAGATGAACTACTATTTTTATGTAAAACAAAGTTTCAACTGGATGATAATTTTGATTATGATAAAACTAAAGATATCCTGATCCAAGAAATTGAAAGAATTGAAATTGTCTGTGATAAAGACTGTGATACAATATAATCGAGTTCCAAAAATCTAACTACATAAATATAAAAAATATGAATAACCTATCAATTCCAGCGCAAACATTACAAGAAGCATGGGAAAAGGGTTTACAGCAAGGTTTAACCAAAGTTGCTGTAAATATGTTACGAGAAGGTATTGAATTAGATTTTATCGTCAAACTAACTGGACTGCCATTAGCAGTAGTTAAAAATTTACAAGCTGTTGATATAGATGATGATAAAATAATAGTTAAGGAATTTTTAGAAATGAGTGAATCATCATTAAATAAAGTGTGGCTTGATCCAGAGGAAGACGAAGCATGGAAGGATCTATAGAACATTTAATTAAAGGTGATGTGATATCTATTCCTTTTCCTTTCTCTGATACATCTACCACAAAAAAACGACCAGCTTTAGTGATAGCAGAATCAGACAATAATAATATTATAATTTGTCCTATTACCAGTAAACCAGGACGAGATTATGAAATTAAATTAGAAGATCAAGATTTTAGAGTAGGTAAATTAAATTTAAGTCCTTGTTATATTCGCCCTAATATTATTGCTACAGTTGATAAAAGTAACGTAATTCGGTACATTGGAAAACTCAAAGATGATAAAATTAATCAAGTGATTAGTACAATTATTGAAATTATAGAAAAACCATCATCACCACCACCAGCATCAAAAGCATGGGAAAGAAGCAAAAAACCAAAATGATGAAATACCCAGATCCCCGAATTCTTTGATAAACTCCCATTATTCACCCAAAATTAAACTCAGAAATCGGGGATATTTGCTAACTTCTCTGCGTTCTCTGCGTCTCTGCGTGAGAAAAAACAACTACTCAAAAATTACCACAATATGATTTAATATAAAAAAACTTCCCACTTAAACACAACTTTAAACCCTATGGATATCTCCCCCAATCAATCATCAACCCAGTTTTTAACCACTGACGAATCTGCACAAGTTGACGCAGCTTTGTTATCTTCCCCTGAAAAATTCTTAACCAGGTTGACAATTTCCTCCTTACGGATTTTACAACATATTGCTACAGAATATGATGTACCCATTGAAGAGTTAACAGTAAAACAAATTATCACTTGGTTTGAACTTGATGCTAAAATTAGAAGAGAAAAAGGAGTAGAAGAAGCATTTTTGAAGTGGTAGGGAATAATTAAAAAGGGGACATTATCTTGATATATATTACTAAAAGGCGAGTTTTTATAACTCAGTCCTTTGCTATTTTTGGATTATTAGGACTATCTCTAATTAGTTGTAATCCCAAGGTAGCAACAACCATGAAATTAACCAGCAGTGCTTTTGTAGATAATGGTTTAATTCCTGCAAAATATACCTGTGATGGTGCAGATATTTCACCACCTTTAAGCTGGGATGAGATTCCTCCAAATACTCAAAGTTTAGCATTAATTGTTGATGATCCAGATGCCCCAAGAATGACCTTTGTGCATTGGGTTATTTATGATATTCTCCCATCAGTTAACCAATTAGCGGAAAAAATTCCTGCGGGTAAAACTATTGCTATTGGTGGAATACAGGGTAAAAATGATTTTGGCAAATTAGGTTATGGTGGTCCTTGTCCTCCTAGTGGAACTCACCGTTATTTTTTCCATCTTTATGCTTTAGATAAAAAGTTGAATTTAGAACCTGGTGTTAGTAAAAATCAAATTTTAACAGCAATGGCAGGTCATGTTTTAGCAAAAGCCGAATTAATGGGAAAATATCAACGTCAGGGTTAAATTATTTGATCATAAAAATAATCATCAGATCCCCGATTTATTTATTGAATAAATAATAAATCAGGGATCTAATCAATCACCAATTACCAATTACCCATTACCCATTACCAGCCAAACAGATATGATAACTATTCAACACAGGTAATATCAATGATTGTAATTATTAGATCGAGGACTACGCGCACCTGCAACTGCACCCATCAATGCTGCTGCTAAACTCAATAGAGAACCAAGAACAAACCACCATAAAGTTCTAGAAGTTGCGGCGGCAATTTCACGAGTTTGTTCAGCAGTTAAAGCAGGTAAATTTTGTGGTATGGTAGTACCTTGTCCTTGAATTTGATTCATTACGGCTGCTGCATTGTAAGCCGCTACTCCAAATGCACCCCATACACCATTTGCTAATAGAAAAGAGCTAATTGCTAAAGTTGTTGCCCACAGAATTGATCCGTTAAGTAAAGCTGTGTCTCGGTGCATTGGTCCACAGCCACGGGTTGCTATCCAACCACCCAGAAACAGGGAAAGTAATAAAGCTAAAGTTGACCAAATTCCTACATTACTAATAATTCCGGCGGCGATTGTTCTTGGTGCTAATGAGTCAGCTATTCTACCTGCACCTAGCGCCCCAAAAAAGGAACTTAATATTAATTGAGTAGCTAGAGCAACTAAAACACCAGAAATTATTGGACCCCAACGCACCCGATCCCGGTATTCTGTGACTCTTGTTGCTACCGCAGACTCAGGAGCAATAATTTCATCCCCTACTCTATTTACATAAGACATAGTTTATTTTCTCCCTTGCTATTTCAGTAAAGTTGCTCAGGTATATTTATGGTTTATGCTTTTATTTACAATTAAATTGCTATTTTGTGTTTTTATTATCTATCAGTGGAAAGAGTTAATCACTATGTCTTTAGTGAGAAGATAACGTTGTGAAATGCAGTTTTGAAATATAGCAGAAATGTTTAATTTTTCAGACTTTTATATATTTAAAAAAGACAAAATTCTAACGCATCTTGACAGCCGTACCTGTGGCAGTTATTAATAATAAAACTCCAGATTGATCAACATTTATTGTTCCTGTATCAATTTCTATACCGATGACAGCATCCGCCCCTAAACGTTGCGCTCTTTGTTGTAGTTGTTCTAGTGCTTTCCGTTGTCCTTCTTCAAATAAACGCTCGTAACTGCCACTACGTCCACCAACAATATCCCTGATGCTGGCTAAAAAGTCCCGCAAAAAATTGCTGCCATAGACAACTTCCGCTGTGACAATGCCCAAATATGAATCAATGACAGCGCCTTGAATGACATCGGTTGTACTTAAAAGCATAATATTTCCTTATTGACAGCCAATAGTTTAAAGTTTGGGTTTTTAGGTGCCTCTGATACAGATTGCCAGAATTGCTGGAACTTTTTGGATCTTATTTTCATCCTATATTTTCATCCTGCCACACTTGTAAATGCCAATTGAATTGCATCTAGTTCATAGTCTTGCCACTTATCAGATGAGTATAGATGCTCGCCTGAATTCCTATATACAGCAACAGGACAGGGTTCTAACAATTACCAATTTTATAAGATTTTGTCAATGTGAATAAATACAGTTTTCAAAACTAAATATTTTTGTTTTAATGTACAAACAAAACTTCACTAAAATTTAAGGAAATATATGCTACACAAACAAACATCATTTTTAGTGGCTGTTCTATTATTAGGAAGTTTCGTGACTGCTGTTCCTGTAAAGGCTGAAAGTGCGGAAGTATTAGTTGCACAAGCTAATGATGCTAGGTTAAGGCAATTGTTGGAAGAAGGGCGGAGACTGGTGGATACGGGGGATTATAATGGGGCGATCGCTGTCTATCAGGAAGCAGCAAAATTAGCTCCCAGAAATGCGAGAATTCATTCTGGAATTGGGTTCTTATATGCTCAACAAGGTAATTTTCAGTTAGCTTTAACTGCTTATCGTCGTGCGATCGCCCTAGATGGTAATAATAGTGACTTTTATTACGCTGTAGGTTATATCAAAGGTAATTTAGGAGACACCAACGGAGCAAAAGAAGCTTATCGTCGAGCTATCCAGCTAAACCGTAGCAATTTTAATGCTTATTTAGGTTTAGGTGTCACACAAACTGCTTTAGGTGATTATACTTCAGCGATGTGGGCTTTTGAAGAAGCAATTAAATTAAACCGTAACAATCCACGTACTTATGAATTGATGGGTTCAATGTTCAAACAACGTAGACAAACTCAACAGGCCAGCACTGCTTTAAGACAAGCTCTTAGTTTATATCGCAGTAGTAATGATGCAGAAGGCGCAAACAGAGTAGAAAATATGCTCAGAGAGATCGGAGGTTAATGTTAGTAGGTAGCAGAAAAAAATTCCTTGACAAATTAAATGATTGCTGAACTCTAACCAATGCTAAAAATAAGAAATAGACTCTGGTGAATTACCAAAATTATGAATACTCAGGGAATAGAAAATCAGCAAAATTTGTCATGGTCTTTTTGGCCTATTTTACCTCTGTATCCCTACGGAAAAAGAAAGACTTTATGCCGAGAAATTATCAAAGATACCCTATGGATATTTGATCAATTACAAGGCATTTTGTACACAATTGTACCAGTTCGTATGACCATAATTAAGCTACAGGAAGGCGGACTTTTAGTTTATGCACCTGTAGCACCCACCCCAGAATGTATCAATTTAGTAAAGGAATTGGAACAAAAACATGGGGAAGTAAAATATATAATTTTACCTACTAGTTCCGGTTTAGAACATAAAATATTTGTCGGTCCTTTTGCCAGAAAATTTCCCCAGGCTTTAGTTTATGTTGCTCCCCATCAATGGAGTATTCCTTTTAATCTTCCCCTCAGTTGGTTAGGTTTTCCGCAAAAACGGACATTATTTTTATCAGTAAATCATCAAAATAACCCCTTTGGTAATGAATTTGAATATGCTATTTTAGATATCAATTTAGGTAAAGGTTCTTTCCAAGAAGTTGCATTATTACATAAACCATCTCGCACTTTATTATTAACAGATACCATACTTTCTATTACTCAAGAACCACCAGAAATTTTACAAATAGATCCCTATCCTTTACTATTTCATGCTAGGGAAAATGCACAAGAAACAATTACAGATAATGCTGAAAACCGTCATCGTGGTTGGCAAAGAATAGCTTTATTTGCAATTTATTTTCGTCCCAGTGCAGTCAAAATTTCTCAACTTGGGGAAATTTGGAAAGATGCCAAACAAGCACCTGATCGTTCACATAAAGCATACTTTGGTTTTTTCCCCTTTAAATGGGATGAAAATTGGCAAGATACCTTTACAGCATTATCTGGTAATGGTCGTCCTTTTGTTGCCCCAATTTTACAAATTCTCATCCTTCCTCAAGGAGCAAGAGAAGCAATAGAATGGGCTGATAAAATTGCAACTTGGGATTTTCAACAAATAATTTCTTGTCATTTTGATGCACCTATTAAAGCTACTCCTGAACAATTTCGACAAGCATTTAGTTTTTTAGAACAGCAACCAAAAGCAAGTTATCAGCAACCTTTATTAAAGGAAGATTTGCGTTTTATTCAAGAATTAGAAGCTAGTTTAGTTAAACGTGGTATTGCTACACCTCAAAAGGAAAGGGTGTAATAAATCTCGTAAATTAGCAATTAAGTAATTATTATTTTGTATGAAGCTTGATTTATTGTAGACTATATGTCACAATGAAGACAAACTTTATATAAATTATTCAATGCAAGGAACACAACTTTCTTTTTTACCTAACGAGGATAATAGTCATCCTAACAAAAAACAAAAAAAACCGAAGTTAGGACGTTATGAGCGTATTCAGCGTCAACTAGATGAAGATAATTCTGATCCATATAAAATATTTATTGATGTTAATACCCCACAAATTTCATTATCTCAATATAATTTTGTGGATCTGTTTTGTGGTGCAGGGGGAATTACCCAAGGGTTATTCCAAGCAGGAGTTACACCCTTAGCTAGTGTAGAAATTAGTCCCATTGCTTCTGCAACTCATCAAAAAAATTTCCCTAACTGTCATCATTTCTGTGGAGATATTGAACAATTTTCTCCCCAAGAATGGCTGCAAAAAATAGGTTCACCTGAAATTAATGTTGTGGTTGGTGGTCCACCATGTCAAGGATTTTCAGTAGCAGGAAAACGCGATCCTAATGATCCTAGAAATAGGTTATTTTATCAATTTGTCCGGGTAGTTTCGGAAATACGTCCTTGGTATGTAGTCATGGAAAATGTACCAGGGATTTTAACAATACAAAAAGGGGATGTAAAAACAGCAATTATTGAAGCTTTTGAATCTATTGGTTATCCTCATGTATCTGTAGCGATTTTAGAATCTGCTGCTTATGGAGTACCACAAATTCGCCCAAGAGCAATTTTTATTGCTAACAGATTTGGAATGCCAAATCCCTATCCTCAAGCACAATTAAAACCAGAAGAATATAAACCTATAGAATCAGGAATTTCTGATTTACCAGAATATACTCCCATACCAGAAATTAATCATGAATGGACTAAACATTCACAGGAATACATGGAACGTTTAGCAAAAGTTCCTCCTGGTAGTTCTTTATATGAAAAATACGCTGATGCTTTCAAACGACAATATCCTGGTAAACCTAGTATGACTGTAAAAGAAAATCATGGTGGTACACATATTCACCCTTATTTAAACCGTGTGATTTCCGCTAGAGAAATGGCCAGATTACAAACATTTCCTGACTCATTTATTTTTGCAGGTACTATGAAAAAAGCAATGTGGCAAATTGGTAATGCTGTTCCACCACGTTTAGCTGAATGTATTGGTTATGCACTAATTCCTTACTTAAATGATATTGCGATTAACACCAAAAAACCTGTTAATTTACATCATTTTGAACAATCTGAGATAGTTTTTGGTTAAGTGCATTACGCCAAGTTTCAAAATCATACCACCCACAACCAATACAACCTTCCTCAGCTTCATCACCTCGTTGATGTTGGGAAGGCCAATCTTCACTTCCTTGATACCAGAATTTAATCCCAAAAGGTGTACCACGTTTACCAGTTTTAATACAGCGTTCACAACTTCTTGATTTTAAAAGATTGTGATTTCCAGAAGCATCTTTTTTGAGTAATTGAAACTTTTTTCTAATTTCTTCTTCACTCATAGACGTTAAATGTGGAGCTTCACTTTCTCCCCAACGTTCCATAGGAAAACGATGGTCAATGACTAACTCATGCTTTTCTCTTTGTCTTTGTTCTATGACATCTGTATATGAATAAATGTCAAGAATTTTCTTAACTAAAGCAGCAGGTATATTAGCAGATGAATTAGCTGATTTTATTTCTCCTGTCCAACGATCTCCTAAACGTATTTGCTGACAAGTTAAGCAATAATTCCTTTCTGTTTCAATTACTAAACCAGGACGACTTCTTGTACCCCTTTGTAAACCTTGAATACCTCCACCACCTGCATATTGAGTTGATCCTATATTTTTTCCTTCACATTCTCGACAATGCCATTTTTGGTCTGATAGAAGATTAAAAACTTTTAACTGAGTTGAGTTTTGTCTGAATTGAGATTTAATAGTTTCTACTAGATTTCTTTGGTTTGTCACTTTATTTTATCTTTTATCAGCTTCAATTTCGAGATTTTGTAGCAGAACAGAAACACTAATACCTAAGCCATCTGCAAGACTAACAAGCGCAGTTAAAGAGGGGTTTCTCACTCCACGTTCTACACCAGAAATGTATGTGCGGTCTAAGTTAGCACGTAGTCCTAACTCTTCTTGAGAAATTCCTAGCTCTGTTCTGCGTTGTCTGACTAGATAACCTAAAGCATTAAGAATCTTTTGTTTTGATTTATCCATCTGACAATTTTCAATGTCTATGGACTATCAGTCTACGGACTATGTGTCACATTGCCAGGCATCATCACCTAACTATTAATTTGCTTGCTACTTATTGGTTAATACTAATCATGATCCATTTTTATTTGCAGCAATAGGCATTCTCCAACCAGTACCAAAAGCACGATCAGTAATTTTCAAACCTGGTGCTGCTTGACGGCGTTTAAATTCAGCAATAGAAACCAGTTTTAACACCCTATTTACTATTTCTTGATCATGACCTGCTTTAACTATTTCCTCTGCTGATTGATGTTTATTAATCAACCGTGCCAAAATATCATCTAAAATGTCATAAGCTGGCAAAGAATCTTGATCCACTTGACCAGGTTTTAACTCTGCGCTAGGCGCTTTAGTAATGATATTTTGGGGAATAATTTCTTTTTGATTATGAGTATTTAACCAATTACAAATAGAATAAACACGGGTTTTTGGTACATCTGCAATGACAGCTAAACCGCCATTCATATCACCATAAAGGGTACAATAACCAACCGCCATTTCTGATTTATTGCCAGTAGATAAAAGCAGATGTCCAAATTTATTAGATATCCCCATTAATAAAGTACCACGAATGCGAGATTGAATATTTTCCTCCGCAATACCAAATTCTGTACCTGTGAATAATTCAGATAATGTATGATCAAAACTTTGCATTAATTCCCCAATGGGTAAAATTTGCGTTTTAATTCCTAAATTCTCCCCTAATTTTAAAGCATCACTAACAGAATGTTCGGAACTATAAGGAGAAGGCATTAATACACCTAAAACATTTTCTTTACCTAATGCAGTCGTCGCAATAGCAGCAACTAAAGCGGAATCAATACCACCACTTAACCCTAAAACAACTTGAGAAAAACGGCATTTTTTCACATAATCTCGCACACCTAAAACCAAAGCGTGCCAAATTTCCTCATCTTCCGATTCATACAAGTTACCAACATAATTTAACTGCAAATCTCGCGTTTGTTTATCAAATTCAACAGTCAAAAAATCTGTTTCAAAACCTTTAGCACGACAAATAATTTCACCTTGATTATTTACAGCAAAACTGCGCCCATCAAAAATTAAATCATCATTTCCGCCAACTTGATTAGTATAAATAATTGACTGCTGAAAATTTACTGCACTATGTTTTAACATAGCTTCCCGTAAATTTTGCTTACCAACGGTATAGGGAGAAGCAGATAAATTGACAATTAAATCTACACCTAAAATTGATAAATCAGAAATGGGATTAACTGGATAATGACGTTTACCCCAAAATTCCTCATCATTCCATAAATCTTCGCAAATAGTCACACCAATATTGATATCATCTAAAGCGAAATAATTAGCTTGTAACCCTGGTTCAAAATAGCGGTTTTCATCAAATACATCGTAAGTTGGTAATAGTCGCTTGTGAAAATATTGTTTAATTTTTCCTGCTTCTAACAAAGCAATACTATTAAATAAAGTTTTACCACCTGTAATATGAGCATCTTTGTTTTTAACAGCAGTTCCTACTAAAACAGCTAAATTAGGTGGTAAATCTTGAGCTAGTTTTTTTAATGTGATATCCATTGATTTCACAAAACTAGGATTTAATAATAAATCCCGTGGTGGATAACCACATAAAGAAAGTTCTGGTGTTAATAATAAACGGACATTATTTGCTGCTGCTTGTTGTGCAGTTTCCAGGATTTTTTGAGCATTTCCTGTTAAGTCACCGATAATAGGGTTAAGTTGGGCAATTGCAATTTTCATAAATCAAGGGAATGGGTAATTGGTAATTGGTAATTGGTAATTGCTGAAAAACTCTTAACTGTCACCTGTCAACTGTCACCTAACTTAAATAAAAACTAAAGGTTTATCTTTAAACGGTGCAAAAGCTTCTGCATCAAATTTATATAAACTCGCGGGACGACCTGCACCTCTTGATACTTTAATTCCTGTATCTAATAAAAAACCAAGTTTCAATAAACGCGCTCGAAAATTTGAATAATCAGAAAAGTTATCCCCTAAAACTGTGGTGTACAACTGATATAAATCGTTGAGTGTAAAAGTTTCTGGTAAAACATCAAATGCTACGGGACTATATTCTAATTTATTTTTCAGTCTTCTGTGTCCATAGGTGATAATTTCATTATGATCAAATGCTAACTGAGGTATTTGTTTAACGGGATACCATGCAATACCTGCAACTTTATCAGCAATTAATTCTGCTTCTTCAAACCGAACTAAAGCAAAATAACTAACTGATAAATAACGCACTCCATAACTATTAATTTCTTCTCTGGGGTCACGGTTTGGACCACCAAAAGTATAAAGTTGTTCTAAATAAAGATTATTAACCTTTATTTTTTCTGCCATAATGCGATAAGCAGCATTTTCTAAAGATTCTCCTTGTCTAACTAAAGTACCGGGAAGACTCCAAGAATTTAAAAATGGTTCTTGTTGTCGCATTACTAATAAAACTAACAGCCGATTTTTGGTAGTATCTACAGAAAATATGACATTATCCACACCAACTTTAAAATCAGCCAAAGTTTGTTGAAGTGTGGAATTTGAGATTTTCTTATGGTTACGTAGTGGCATTTAAACGTACAATTTCTCCCGATAAATATAATCTATAACAGGGGGTGTGAGAGTTTGATGATCTTTTTGTTGACGAAAAGCGGTAGAGGAAACATCTAAACCTGTTAAACTAGCGATCGCAATTTTTCCTCCTAACTCTCTAATTCTCTCTAAACTAATATTATCTATGACATATCCTGGGCGCGGAATCACTAATAATTGCACTTGTTTTAACAAATCTTCAACATGATACCATCGTGGTAATTGATTCACTAAATCTGAGCCAATTACAAGAGTATATTCCATATAATCGCCCCATCTTAACTTTGCTTTTTCCAATGTTTCCAAAGTTCGCCAACTACTTAATTCTTGTTCCAAACTAATATTACCTAATGGTGCTTGAATATCTGTAATTAACAAATTCAACATTGCTGCACGATGAGGTAAAGGAGTTTGTTGCTCTTTAAAAGGATTATCAGCAGCCCAAACCGCTACCCAATCATAATGTTGAGATAACCATTTAATAATTTTTTGATGTCCCGCAGTTGGTGGATCAGCACTTGTTCCGAATAATGCAATGTTCATAATTTAGGAGTTCAGGAAATAGGTGACAGGTGACAGGTGACAGGTGACAGTAATAAATTAATAATTCCTATTATCTGTGTTCATCTGCGTTTATCTGCGTTCATGATTCATATTGTGATTTCGTCTTATTAGTTAAATTTTGCAGCATTTCCGAAATTTCTACTTTTACAGAAATTGGATTTTCTAAACTTATTGTTTCCTGTGGTAAACTTGCCACAGAAAATGAGCTTCTTTCTCGAATAGTTTGTAAACTTTCTGTTGGTTTTATCTGCTTACCTGATTTCATCACTAACTCTAATAAAGGTTTTTCTTTTCCAGAATTTTCATCTAATAAACCTAATCTATCAGATTGTAATTTACCATCAACAAAAGACCTAAAAATTTGTTTTTTTCCAGGATAAGTAAACTTACCGCTAGACATTTTCATCACGGGAATACCATCAATATCCACAAGTTTATAAACTCCATTTACAGGAGTACCAGTAACTAATTTTGTGCCTAAACCATAACCATCAATTTCCGCGCCTTGATTTTTTAATCTTTGTATTTCCCATTCATCTAAGTCTCCACTGGCGAAAATTGTAATTTGTGGTAGGAGCGATCGCACTTGTTTTGATAAACTAACTAAATCACCAGAATCTAAACGCACCCCAGTTAATGTCATTTCCCCACTATTTACCTTTTTAGCTAACTTTTCAGCAGCAGCAACAGTATCAAAAGTATCAATCAATAAAGGCGCACCTGGAAAATATTGATGAAAAGCTGTAAACGCTTGTTGTTCACTTCCTTCTAAAGCTGATAATGCCATGACTAAGGCGTGAGCCATTGTACCACTGGGTTTTTCACCTAGTTGTAATGCTGCTAACACATTGGAAGTGGCATCTAAACCACCTGCTAAAGCCGCCCTTGCAGCCCATAAAGAGCCTTGAGGACTAAAAGCTCTGCGTGTGCCAAATTCTAAAAGTGTTGCTTTTTCCCCCGCAATATCACGTAATCTAGCCGCCCTGGTAGCGATTAAAGTTTGATAATTAAGTGTATTTAAAAGATAAGTTTCTACTATTTGTGCTTGCCATAAAGGCGCTTCAATTCTTAATAATGGCTCATTAGCAAATACAGCAGTTCCTTCTGGTACTGCCCACACATCCCCAGTAAAACTGCCTTCAGATAATAATGACCAAAAACGCTCAGGTGCATGATCAAATATACCCGTTCTTTGTAAAGCAGCAATTTGGGCGGAATTAAAGCGAAAATTAGCTAAATATTCCAAAGCTTGTGCCAAACCCATCGCTATTAAATAGCCAAAACCTTCAGGTAAGCGCCTGACAAATAATTCAAAGCTGGCTCGTTTTTGTTCTATTCCTTCACCTGTGTAACAAGCTGCCATTGTTAGCTGGTAAAGGTCTGTCAGCAAACTATAATTTTCAGGACAAAGATTCAATTCTGGGTTGTGGTAGCTGTTCTTGTCATCATCAACATCTGCAAAAGCAGTCATCTGAGAGCGTCCTACTAAGAGTGCTTCTCTTATTATGGTAAATTATACCATAATTAATGTCAAGTATGGGAATGAAGATTGCTGAAAAGCTTGCCAATCAAGGCAAATTAATCTTCATATATCTATTATTTCACAGTTTTTAATGGTAATAGGAATAATTATGCCTCTAAAATACCCTATTCGGCGGTAAGAAGTTACAATTATAATTAAATGGAAAAGTTTGAATCTTCAATTAGATAAAGTATTGCAAAGCTATCTAAAAAAACATTGCGTAAAATATCAATATATTGCAAATATGAGCAACCAACAAATATCAGCATTAAAGTAATAGATATCTCAGATAAAGGGCATAAAAAAGGAGTCTTAGATTATGTTTATCTCCAGAATGCTTGCTAGTATGACCCAATTTATTTCTGAAGCCTTCATGCGAATTTTTAGCCCTACAGATGACGCTTATCCTGTCACTGGTTTTCAACCTTTTACCGGCGTTCCCTATAAGAGACGTAAAGCTGCATCTTGGTAGATTTTTCTCAGGAGTCAGGATATTAAGGAGTCAGGAGTCAGGAGTTCAGGATTTGAGGATTTCAGGAGAAAAAACTAATTTTTCTTACCTCTGTCACCTGTCCCCTGTTCCCTGTTCCCTGTTCCCTGTTCCCTATTACCTATTACCTATTACCTATTACCTATTCCCTATCACCTAACCATATTTTCAAACACTGGTTTATGTAGTAACCAATCTTGACCTACTTGAATACTAATATCAGAGGCGATATTACCAGTGCTTTCAACCCGCACTTCCCCAAAACCTAAAGTATTACGAATAGATTCAGCACTATCACTATCACCTTGTTGAGCAACAATGTGAGTAGTATCCAAAGGTTCACCCCAAGGTCGAGAAATAAAGATATTACGATATCCAGCTTGTTCTAAAGCTGCAATTAAAGGACGAATTTGAGAGCGATCGCCACCTGTACTATCTTGAATAGCGATCCGTAGCCGAGAGGGATCAATGATTTCAGGATCAAATGATATTGATTCTAAACCAAAATTTTGCACCATTAATTTATTAATTGCCCGTTCATAAGGTATCCAATAACTAGCCTCATACTCATTTTTCTCACTAAACCGACCAGGAAGCATTAACATTTGCATATTAGAACGATTAGTCCGCGCCCCAAACCCAACCAACGCCACAAGTTCCTCAACCGACAAATTAGTATCAATATGTTCTCTCACTGTTTCTAGAATTTCTGGTAATCGTGTTAATGTTGCTGGATTGAGACTTTGTTCAATCAAGGCACGTAATACCATTTGTTGGCGTTGAATCCTGCCAATATCGCCCAGTTCATCATGGCGAAACCGGAGTAATTGTAGTGCTTGTTCACCTGCCAAATGCTGTTTACCAGCCTTTAAATTAATATATAAATGTTGGGAATCATCCTTATATTTCATATCTTTGGGAACGTAGACTGTCACCCCTCCCAAGGCATCAATTAATTTGGCAACACCTAAGACATTAATGCGGACATAACGATCAATTCCCACGCCTCCCAAGAGATTGCTGACAGTTTGAGCAGTTAAAGCCGGACCACCATCGACATTGGCGGCGTTAATTTTTTTCACCCCAAACCCTTCAACCTCTGTCCGGGTATCTCTGGGAATGGAAAGCATAACTATTTTTTTGGTCTCTGGATCAAACTTGATCAAGAGCATAACATCTGCAAGACCGTCAAAAGAATTAACTTGGGGTAGATATCTAAGTCCTTGGGTTTCAATAGGTGGATTTTGGACATCTGGAGGCAGTACACTCATCCCCATAACCAAGATATTCACAGGGCGAGTTAATTGAGAAAATTGGAAGCCATTACCAGAAATGCGATCGCTATCAAAAACTGCTGCCTCCTTAGCACTTAACTGAGCTTGCTGCAAAGGTGTACTATCCCAAGAAACAGCCAACAAAGCTCCTGCCATACCTGACACCATTGCTATCCCGCCCATACCCACCGCAAACCATAGCCAGCGACCTGATTTTGATTTGCGAGAGTTTTTGCCTTTAGCTTTAGCTTTCGCTGATTTTTTACCTGCTGCTGATGTTCTTTGACTAGTCACAGATTTCCTCACACTGACTGCTAAAATACCGTAAATTTGTCTACTCAATACCAACTCAATACAATATACGTAGATAAATTAGACCATAATGGATAATTCTTGGTATTGTCTACTTACTTACCTATCGTAGATACTACAAGACCTTTACCTGCATTTCTGTTGATTTTTTGATCATCCGGGAAGTTGATGGAAGTAGTTGATCCAAGTATGGCAATAATAAACCAAATTTGATTATTTGATGATCTTGGTGGGTAGATTACCTATAAATGCTGGTATCAATCCTCAGATTGTTAAAAACATGAACAAATGTAAATTTACTATTTACGCAGTATTCCCTCGGCAAAACTACTGAATCCAGGCAAACGATAAGACCTGCCTTGAATGACACGAAAAATTAACCAAACACTCACTAAAAAGTAACCAGATGTGAGAAAACTGTTAAGAATTAACAAACGGAGTGTAAAAAAATCTGAAGTAGCTGCCCCAGTTGCTAACAGCAAGTACCCTAACATCCATGTAAAGCCCAAGGTAATGGACAGACGACTCACGGCCAGTTGTTCCCGACTACCCTCACGGCGATAGAGAGTCCAAAGAGAAGGAAAAAAGCCGATCACAGGAATCAAGTATAAAAGCAGCAATCTTTTAGAAGTGGCAGTTTCTGGAGGAGGTGGGTAATTATCAATAGGTGGTAGATTTTCCATTGTGGAGGGTCTAATCATAAACTAGAGGAAGACATAAGATTCATATAGTTAGAGATAATATTCTGTAAACAAGAATTTAGCTTAAGTTGTATTTAGTTCTATCCCCAATCAGCTAAAAATGCAGACACGAAAGCTACTTGACTGGTGGCAAACATTTACACCAGTAGCGCGAATCGGGGCGATCGCGCTATTCGCTCCTCTATTAGTTCTCAATGGTTGGGCGATATCGGCAATTTTTCATTATTTCCACTCTTTGATAGTAATTTTAGTCGGAGCCTCAGTGCTGGCATTTCTGCTTAACTACCCAGTAAGTTGGATGGAAAAGCACGGTGCAAGACGAGAACAAGTCGCCATTTTGGTATTTTTATCAGCTTTATCAATTTTATTGGCGCTGGGTGTCACCCTCTTTCCTCTAGCCCTGACTCAAGCCCAGCAACTGGTAAACCGTTTACCAGAGTTGATTGACTCTGGGCGATCGCAGTTAATGATTTTAAACGAGAAAGCCGAGATGATGGGTTTACCTATAAATCTTGATGCTATCGTCGTGCAAATTAATGATCGCGTCAAGAGTCAACTACAAGCTATAGCCGGACAAGTATTAAATCTTGCTGTCGTCACCTTTACCAGCTTGTTAGACTTTCTGCTAACGATGGTTTTGACCTTTTATCTATTGCAACATGGCGGTGAACTTTGGCAAAGCTTGGTAGAATGGCTACCTACTAAATTTCGTGAGCCTTTTTCCAGAACAGTACGCCTGAGTTTTCAAAACTTTTTTATCACTCAATTAATTTTATCTACTTGTATGGCATCGGCTCTGATTCCCACCTTTTTGTGGTTGAAAGTGCCATTTGGGTTGTTGTTTGGCTTAACTATCGGCATTATGGCGCTTATCCCCTTTGGTGGTTCTGTGGGTATCGCTATCACAACTTTATTAGTCTCCCTACAAGATTTTTGGATGGGTGCTAGAGTCTTGGCCGCAGCAGTCATCGTGCAACAAATTCTTGAAAATATCATTGCACCTCGGATTTTAGGCAGTTTTACAGGTTTAAATCCAGTTTGGATACTCATTTCCGTTTTGACTGGGGCAAGAATCGGCGGACTTTTAGGCGTGATTGTGGCGGTTCCTTGTGCTGTTGTCATCAAGACGGTTATTAGCGCCATTCGTCCACCGATCATGAGTGATGATCAAGAAAATTCTGTTTCTGGAGAGTTAGCTGCACCCATGACACCAGAGGAATCTCCTTCACCTCCAGGCAATAATTCTCTCAGTGTTTCTGATGGTGTTCCTTGCCGTCAGCCGATACAAAACAGCTAACTCTATCTAGGTTTTACATTTATTCGACAAGCCCTAACTAATGTGAACATTAGTCAGGCAATCATTTATCCTTGAATGCCTTTATTTAGATAATACAAAAATATACCATCAAGTAAAGCAGCATGAATCATACAAGGCACTGCCAAGTAAAGTCAGCAATCAAGTTTTGATAGTTTTGCATCATAATTGGAAATCTTTTCTCCATGCTACCGCAGTTTATCATCAAGACCCATCTCTATTTTTAGGTAGACCAAAATTACCAAAATACAAGGATAAAACTCAAGGACGGAATATTCTGATTTATGAATTAGGTGCAATTTCTAAACCGGCTTTGAGAAAAGGCATCATTAAACTATCGCAAACAAATATACAATTTCCCACATCAGCAAGCAATATTAAACAAGTAAGAATTGTCCCCAGATGTGGGCAATATGTCATTGAAGTAGTTTATGAAAGGGAGGCTAAACCACAGCAATTAGACCCTAACAGTGTGGCAGGTATTGATATTGGATTAGATAATTTAGCAGCCTTAACTGCTAATATAGCAGGATTTAAACCTGTACTTATCAACGGAAAACCTTTAAAATCAATCAATCGTCATTACAATAAAGTTAAAGCTAAACTTCAATCTCAACTAGGGGAAAATGCTCACACATCTCACCGGATAAATGCACTCACTTGTCAACGGAATAATCAAATAGATAATTACTTGCATAATGCTAGTAGATGGATTATTAATTATTTAGTTAAAGCCGGAATAGGGACGCTAGTTATTGGCAAAAATGAGCAATGGAAGCAAGAACTCAATTTAGGTAAGACCACAAATCAGAACTTCGTTAGTATCCCTCATGCTCGGTTTATAGAGCAATTGAAATACAAAGCTGAATTGGTAGGAATTACCGTTTTTATTCATGAAGAATCTTATACTTCTGCTGCTTCATTTTTGGACTTAGACCCCATTCCTGTATACAAACAAGGAGAAACATACACTTTCAGTGGTAAGCGAATACAACGCGCTTGGTACAAATCTCAAGATGGTAAGCTGATTCATGCGGATGTTAATGCTAGTCTGAATATTGCTAGAAAAGTAGTCCCTGCGGCTTTTAGCTTAGGGATAGCGGGTATTGCAGTTTACCCATTCCGGGTAACACCGGGAAAAGTAGCTTGAGGATATTTGTCCATAAAACTACTAACTGTATCTCATAGTTATTTTGCTGTATTGAATCATCAGGAAGAAGTAGCTCAAGTAGCTTTCAGAATTTTACAAACCTTGGAAAAACCCTTTCATCTGCATGGAATTGATCGGTTTTTTATCAAAGAATTGGCCAGAGATGCTAAAGTAGCTCATATCATCAAGGCTATAGTTGACTTGGGACGCAGCTTGGGGTTAAGACTAATTGCAGAAGGAGTAGAAAAGCCTGAAGAACTAGATTTCTTAAAGTCTATTAATTGTGATGATGTGCAAGGATATCTGTTCTATAAACCTCTTTCTGCCCAACCAGCTACAGAACTCATTAAAGAAGGTGTCAGGAGTTCAAGGAGTCAGGAGATCAGGAATAGGCTATCAATTATCAACTATCAACTATCAAATTTTAACTTTTAGGAAATTCTGATGAACCGTTCAAAAATAGTCGCCATTATTACAGGTGCAATTTCTATACTTTTAGCTATAGCTTACCTAATTGTCGTTCAAATCCTCGACTACCGAGATATGAAACCCGCCCCTATTAGTTACATAAACGCATCAACACCAATTATAGCAGAATTGCAAATTTCTAGAAGTCAGTAGAAACTTTCTGGCGCAGTTTCTGTACAGGAGTCAGGAGCAAGAATTAATTTTTTTGACCTTGCTCCCGCTATTTCCTGTTGCTTGCTATATTCATAGATTATATATGATAGATACTATCAGATAAACCAATCCATAGAACTATAAGAAAAAATTAGATAAAATATCGTGGATTTATCTAGTTAAGTAATTCCCTTTTGGCAGAGATAACGGTAAGCTATATCTAACAATATTAAGCAAAAATAAAATTGCCTTATTCTTCCTCGTTAACATCATCAGGTATCAACGCTTGTTGACAAACAAGCAAAAATATTCAGTGCAAATATAGAGGTGAGTTCATGTCTCAGTACCTGCTAGAGACCGTTTGGCTGGTCCCTTGCTATGCTTTATTAGGTGGTGTTTTAGCTTTACCTTGGTCGCCGGGAATAATCAGGAAAACCGGACCAAGACCGGCAGGTTATGTCAATTTAGTGATGACATTTTTGGCATTTTTACATTCTGTCATTGCCTTTCCTGCCACTTGGAATCATCCCGCCAAAGAAGTATTAATTCCTTGGTTATCCACCGCAGGTTTAAACCTAACTATTAATTTAGAATTATCTCCCATTAGCGTAGGTGCATTAATCGTCATCACTGGTTTAAATTTCCTTGCCCAAGTTTATGCTGTGGGTTACATGGAAATGGACTGGGGTTGGGGACGTTTCTATTCTTTATTAGGTTTATTTGAAGCTGGTTTATGTGCCTTAGCTTTATGTAATAACCTATTTTTCACCTATGTAGTTTTGGAAGTTCTGACTTTAGGGACTTACCTATTAGTAGGTTTATGGTTTAGTCAACCTCTAGTAGTCACAGGTGCGCGAGATGCGTTTCTAACCAAGCGGGTTGGTGACTTATTCCTGTTGATGGGAGTTTTGGGACTTTGGACTTTAGCAGGAACTTGGGATTATCAAGATTTAGCAATTTGGGCGCAAACTGCCAAAGTAGACCCAACAATTATTACTTTAGTGTGTTTAGCTTTAATTGCTGGTCCAATGGGTAAATGCGCTCAATTTCCCTTGCATTTGTGGTTAGATGAAGCAATGGAAGGACCTATTCCCAGTACCATTTTACGTAACTCAGTGGTAGTCGCTAGTGGTGCATGGGTGCTGATTAAATTACAACCTGTATTTAGCTTATCTCCCATAGCTTCATCCGCAATGGTAGCTATTGGTACTGTTACAGCTATTGGTGGTTCATTAATTGCGATCGCCCAAATTGACATCAAACGCTGTTTATCTTATTCTGTCAGTGCTTACATGGGCTTGGTGTTTATCGCCGTAGGCACACAACAGGATGAAGCCGCATTATTATTAGTCCTCACTCATGCTTTATCAGCTGCACTTTTAGTCATGAGTACCGGCGGAATAGTTTGGAATAGTGTCACCCAAGACGTTACCCAACTCGGTGGTTTATGGTCACGTCGTCCCATTTCCGGTTTAGCATTTATTGTTGGCACATTGGGATTAATTGGTTTCCCCCCTTTAGGCAGTTTTTGGGCATTAGTAAAATTAGCTGATGGTTTATGGGGAACACACCCTTGGTTAGTGGGAATAATAATTGCTGTCAATGTGTTCACAGCCTTTAGTTTAACCAGAGAATTTTGTTTAATCTTTGGTGGTAAACCCAAACAAATGAGTGAACGTTCTCCGGAAGCACTCTGGTTATTGGTAATGCCGATGATGGTTTTATTTGGCTTCGTTTTACATCTGCCTTTAGTGTTGGAAAGTTTATCTTTATTACCTAGTTGGGCAACATTAAACAAAGATGTGGCATTGTTATTTATTTGGTCAAGTATTTTTGGTTGCAGTATTAGTGCTGTAATTTATTTAGGAAACATTATTCCTAAACCAGTTCGCTTACCCTTCCAAGGTTTACAAAATTTACTTGCTTACGATTTTTACACCCCCAAACTTTACAAAATGACCATCATTTTTGGCGTTGCCCAACTTTCTAAATTAGCTGACATGGTGGATAGATTTGTCGTTGATGGCATTGTTAATTTTGTCGGTTTATTCTCCTTATTAGGTGGGGAAGGGTTGAAATATAGCAACAATGGACAAACCCAATTTTACGCGTTCACTGTTTTGTTAGGAGTTAGCGTTTTAGGTGCTTGGGTAACATGGCCTTTTTGGGGTGTGCAGTTCATGGATTTAGTTTTTTAAATCTTTATGATTTAAATAGACAATATCAATCTAAAATAAGAACTGAACTTTTGAGGAATTGAAGAATAATAAAGTGAACAACAAACATCAAAAAAACAATATTTCTCGCAGAAATTTACTCCAATTAGGAACAGGTGTCATTGGTGCAGGAGTCGCTGTCAGTTTGGCTTCCAACTTAGTTACATCTGAAGCAGTAGAAGCAAAAACTGTTAGTAAACCCGATGAAGCACTACAAGCATTATTGGATGGTAATCAAAGATTTACCACAAGAAAGCGTGGCTATAAAAATCAGAGTTATTTACGCTTACAAGAAGTTGCTAAAAGTCAAAAACCCTTTGCTTCTATTCTTGGTTGTGCCGATTCTAGAGTACCATCAGAAATAATTTTTGACCAAGGTTTAGGAGATTTATTTGTTTGTCGGGTTGCGGGTAATATTGCCACACCTGAAGAAATTGGTAGTCTGGAATTTGGTAGCTTAGTATTAGGTTCAAAAGTGATTATGGTACTAGGCCATGAAAGATGTGGTGCTGTAGATGCCACTATTAAAGGCGCTCAAGTACCAGGACAAATTGGTAGCTTATTAGAAGCAATTAAACCAGGTGTAGAAAAATCTGAAGGAAAACCAGGAGATAGATTAGAGAATGCCTGTAAAGCCAACATTTTGGTACAAGTTGAAAAATTGAAATCTTCACCAGTTCTATCAGAATTAATCAAGGCTAATAAACTCAAAATAGTCGGTGGTTATTACGACTTAGACACTGGTAAAGTCAGCTTAGTTAGTTAATTTAACTCAATTGGTAACTGGTAATTTTCATATATAAAATAATTACCTTTTACTAATCCTCAATCCCCAATCCCCAATCCCCAATTATGTTAAGTGTTTTAATTTTGTTGCCAATTATTGGCGCTGCAATTATCGGATTTTTACCAGATACAGTCATTCCTAAAACGAGAACTAGACTGGTAGCTTTAACTCTTTCCTTTGTAGTTCTATTGTGGAATATTTTAATCCTGCTGAAATTTGATATAAATAAACCAGGAATGCAGTTTCAAGAATATTTACCTTGGAATGAAACCTTGGGTTTAAATTATCAATTAGGTATTGATGGGCTATCAATTTTAATGTTGATATTGAATAGCTTTTTAACTTGGATAGCAATTTATAGCAGTAACCAAAATACTGAACGTCCTAAACTTTTCTATTCGCTGATTTTATTAGTGAATGGTGGAGTTGCTGGTGCTTTCTTGGCAGAAAATTTATTGCTGTTCTTCCTGTTTTACGAGTTGGAATTAATACCATTTTATTTATTAATTTCCATTTGGGGAGGAGAAAAACGCGCCTATGCTGGGATGAAATTTTTGATTTACACAGCAGTTTCCGGGGCATTTATTTTAGCAACATTCCTGGGCATAGTTTGGTTAAGTGGTTCTCATAGTTTTGCCTTAGATACTGTTAACACTCAAAACCTATCTGCGGGAATGCAGTTAATTTTATTAATCGGAATAATTTTAGGTTTTGGGATTAAAATTCCTTTAATTCCTTTCCATACTTGGCTACCTGATGCTTACGTTGAAGCTTCTGCACCTATTGCCATTTTATTAGGTGGAATTTTAGCCAAGTTAGGAACTTATGGACTATTAAGATTTGGGTTTGGTTTATTTCCCCAAGCTTGGAGTGTAATAGCACCAACTTTAGCAATATGGGGTGCTGTTAGTGCAATTTATGGGGCGGTAGTTGCGATCGCCCAAAAAGACATCAAGCGCATGGTAGCATATAGTTCAATCGGACACATGGGCTATATTTTACTTGCAGCCGCAGCTAGTACCAAACTGGCCTTAGTTGGTGCAGTAGCGCAGATGTTCAGTCATGGTTTAATACTGGCTATTCTCTTCCATTTAGTTGGACTTGTAGAAACCAAAGTAGGCACAAGAGAATTAGACAAACTCAATGGTTTAATGAGTCCTATTCGCGGTTTACCTATCGTCAGTGCTTTACTCGTTCTTGGTGGTATGGCCAGCGCCGGTATCCCTGGTTTAACAGGTTTTATTGCCGAGTTTATCGTTTTCCAAGGTAGTTTTTCCACCTTCCCCATCCCCACATTATTGTGTGTAGCTTCTTCTGGTTTAACTGCGGTTTACTTCGTTATTCTTCTCAACCGTACCTGTTTCGGTAGACTCAATAACGACTTAGCTTATTATCCTAGAGTGGTTTGGGCGGAAAAAATTCCCGCATTAATATTAGCTTCCCTGATCATTTTCTTGGGAGTACAACCTACCTGGTTAGTGCGCTGGAGTGAAACCACAACTACAGCAATGGTAGCTGCTATTCCTGAAAAAACCGTAATTTCTCAAGTGGCATTGAAGTAATTTTTTAAGCTGTCAAAAAACTAAAAGGCAGAGCCTTTTAAAATTCATTCCCATACTCTGTATGGGAACGAGAAAAAAACCAGAAAAACCACGAAGGCACGAAGAACACGAAGGAAGAGAAGAATGAGAAGAAGAAAAGGAATAAGAAGGAATAAGATAGATAATCTAGTACATTTATTAACCTCTTAAATCTCTCTGCGCCTCTGCGTCTCTGCGTGATAAATTCATAAATATAGGAAATCAAAATGGTAAAAACTCCCGATAAACCAATCACTAAACTACCACCATCAAATCACGAATTTGCCGATGTCATTCATCGTCTAGAAGCTGGTGGTTCAATGCTGCCAGATACACCAGAAAACTTAATGCAAATCATAGGTATTTATAAAGCTTACGCAGTACCGATGGATTTTTACTGGCGCGACTTGCTTTATATTGGGGAAAGAGTCTTTTTAAATCCTCTTCCTGCTTTTAAATATTTCTTACCTCAAGAATATTTAGACTTACATAATCATTATGCAGGGGATGATGCTGATTTAAGAATTTGGCGCGGTGAAGCAACAGCACATCCTGAACTTTTGGCATTTATGGAAAAGGGTGAAACTCGCAAAATGCCAAAGTTATTACATCATTTATTCCATGACAGAATTAACATGGAATTTGCGGAAGCTTGTATGCAAGCGATGTTATGGCATCGGAAAATGTACGCCCCTGTAAATCAATTTGATGCCTATTTAGATTCGGATGAATATAAAGCTAATGCTGATAAAGCAATTAAAGCTTACTTTAAGAAAAATCCTTTAATGTTGGGACTTTATAAACTGTTCCCTGATATGTTTTTGGAACAGTGCCGGATGATGTCTTATTATGCCAATTTAGGACTTTTCTGGGAAGTAATGGCACCGGTATTTTTTGAAATGTCGGATATTTATGATGAAGGCGGTTTTAAAGGTGTTCCTGATGCCATGAATTTTTTAGTGAATGGTATTTTTGCGATCGCCGGTCGTCCTATTTATCATCATGTTTATGTTGATGGTGAATGTTATGAAGTCATCCCCAAATCTAAAGGTTTTACTTGGTTATATGAAGCAGCTTTACCCTATGTAGAAGCTGTATTTTATCGGACTGCACCATTTAGAGGTACAAAGTCTTATAATGCCCAAGCAGGACAAGTACCAGAAGATCAAAAAGACTTCCATTATGGCATTCTTTACGCTGACGTATTCCCTGTAGGTACTGCGGGTATTCCACCCACATTATTAATGCAGGATATGTTGCATTTTCTTCCCCAATATTTAGTTGATTATTACAAAAAACATTGTCGGGGTGAAGATGATATGTTGATTCAGTTGGGTGTAACTTTCCAACGTTCAATGTACAATGTCACATCTGCGGTAATTCAGGCTTTAAGAACTGCGTTGTTATATCCTTTAGATGATCCTAATCCTAAGCATTTACAGGCAAATCGGGAGTTTTTTGAAATGCAATTGAATCGCTTCACCCGTGCTGATTATGGTATGAGAGATGCGGCGAAATTGCGGAGTGTTCAAAGTCAGGATTATCGTTAATCAGCTAAACCCGCATTTCTCACAAACAATGCGATCGCCATCTATATAATCCTTATGGAGAACCAGTTTCGGGTATTTTTCATGTTGCTGATTTTTGACACAGTGTGAAAACCGAGAATCCAGATTTTATAAGGGTTTGAGGATTTTGGTGAGAAATCCGGGCTAAAGATACCGGACTTCGTAAAGATGTTCGGTATCTGCTGTTACCCAATTCATTGACGATTATTACAGCGAGTTGTGATGTCAGAACAGAAACTTTCAAACAACCACTGGCTTATCTAGTTTAGTCCGGTTCAACACCTAAAGCACGCAATTGAGCAATTAACCGTTCATTTTTTAGGCGTTCCTCTTCCGCCCTTTGACTTTCCCTTTCTGCCCTTTGACTTTCCCTTTCTGCTCTTTGATATTCCTGTTCTGCTCTTTCTTCTCCACTTAATAATAAATTACCATCTAAATCCCACCAACGTAACCAAGGTAAATCTAAATTTTGATATTCACCTTGCCATATTCCTAACTCTACTCCTAAAGCGGGAATTGGATAATGTCCCCTTTCATTAGCAGGTAATAAATGGTATTTATTTTCCAACAAATGATAAACTTCCACACTAGCTTTATTCACTTCATAAATGCCATAAAAAGCTGGATGTATCACCTGTTCATAAATCCAAAATTTACCTTTCCAGGGTGTTTTATCTCTTTCTTCATCACCATTACCAGAAACAAATTCTAAGACAATTAATGGTGAAATATATTCTTGCCATAAAACATAAGAACGGCGCACTTGTCCATTTAAACTAGGCGGAACATTCGGCACATAAAACCAATCAGGTGCTTCTGCACCCCGTTCTAAAGGTTCGGTAATTCGCCAGTAAATACCGCTATCTTGACCTATACAATATTGTCCATCGGGATGGATTTTTTGTAATATTGGTTTAATTGATTCTGTTAGTAGAATGCTTTGGGGGTGTTCCTGAAAGTTTT
Source organism: Sphaerospermopsis torques-reginae ITEP-024 (assembly GCF_019598945.1). Taxonomy (NCBI): domain Bacteria; kingdom Bacillati; phylum Cyanobacteriota; class Cyanophyceae; order Nostocales; family Aphanizomenonaceae; genus Sphaerospermopsis; species Sphaerospermopsis torques-reginae. The sequence continues at coordinate 3,795,944 of NZ_CP080598.1, forward strand.
TCACAAATGTACCATCTTCACAAGGTAGTTGGGTATGGTCTGGGAGACTAATTGGAGTGGTAGTAAAATCTGTAGTCGAGGTCATATACTCCCCGCGCTTGTGGTATTTTTTGGTGTGGTTTTTGTAGGGTTAATTCATGAATTACCCATACTTTATTGTATTATTATAGATATTTTTAGGTAAATAAACATCGGGACACCGGATTTCTTGAAGAAGTACGGTATCTATTTTATTCTGGTTCAACACCTAAAGCACGCAATTGAGCAATGATTTGCTATTACATGATTTCATCAGGATTAATACCCAATTGACGCAATTTTTCCGCTAATTTTTCCGCTTTGATTTTCGCTGCATTTGCTTCTTCTGAAGGTTCGGAAATTAATTCCCCATCCAATGTAAACCACCTCAACCAAAGTTTAGGAATACCGCGAAATGTTCCTTCCCATAACCCCAAACTTAAACCTATTTCTGGCATAGGTAAACGTTCATCCTGGAAATTTACTGATTCATAATGACCACCTACTAACTGAAATGCGCGTACTTCGTTGGTATAACGACTAAAGACAACATAATAAGGAATCCTTAATATGCGTTCGTAAACTTCCCATTTTGTAGGGGGTTTATCTGCTTGATTTGCTTTAATTCCTAAATCTTCTTCTTCTGTACCTGGTGATAATAATTCAACTACTACAAAAGGGTTAGCTGGTTCTTGCCAAGTGACATAACTTAAACGCAAATCTTGATGATTATATAATTTAGAAACTCCAACTACACCAAACCAATCAGGTCTTTTATACCATAAAGGATGTTGTAGATCATAATAAAGATTGAGATCCGCAGCACTATAAACTAGTTCTGGATTCCAGTTTAAGGGTTGAAAAGTTAAATATAAAAGTAAGGGTTGTAAAAAATGAAAATCATCTGGCAAACCTTTTTCCTCTTGGTTTTCGCTTGGTAAATCATACATTGTGGGTAAGGTTTCCCTTGGGGGAAGGGGTGGTTCTGTTTGTGGGGGTAAAGGTGGTGAGTAAGTCATTTTATTTTAGATTTTGGATTTTGGATTTTAGGTTTTAGATTTTAGGTTCAAAAAACAAATCATGTTTTTCAACAATGCTTTTTAATGTTTTAATTTTTAATGTGTTTTTGTGAGAGTATAGATTCTTAATTTGCTACCATTATAACGCCAAAATTCAAGAATACCAAAAGCAGCATCAACTCGGTTAAGAGTTTTTGTAGGTTGGGTTGACAATAGGAAACCCAACATTGATAGGCTGTTGTTGGGTTGCGCTATCGCTTAACCCAACCTACCAATTATATTTTTTATTTAAACTAAATACTTGAAACAACTTTAAATTGCGTCTTAATAATTGTCAGTTGCACTACAAAACTCTATCAAACAGTAGGTTAGGGTGGACTTGATGCAATTAAAAACCTCAATTTGGTGTCACCCTGTGTCTAATTTAGAACTGTACCAATATCTTCCTAAACTTCCTGATGCTGCACTGCAAGAATTTACAGAATGGTGTGTTTTAGAACAGTCAAAGTCCGCAGGATTGGAATTTAAACCTGATCAAAGTAAGTTGCAAAATTTAGCACCAGCAGATTATTTAAAACAGCTAATTGATCAGTTTATGAAATTGAAACCTGATCCTATTCGTGCTGGTTTAGTTGCTGTTATTGCTGGACAACAATCTGATAAACATAATTTGTCTGGTTTAGCAGCTGTTGTTGATTTTGTTTCTCTTTATGTGAAGTATTTAATTCCTAAAGATGGTACTGATCCCACAGAAGCAGATGCAATTTTAACGAAAGCAGCACAACATCAGTATGATCAACTTACTGAAATTGCTAAAAAACATGGTGTAGCTTTTTAGTAAGGAGTCAGGAGTCAGGAGTCAGGAGTCAGAATACTGGAAATATTTTACTGCTGACTGCTGAATGCTGACTGCTGATAAATACTTTAGTCAAATAATATCTTTTATTCAGTAAAATTTTCATGTTCTATATTTATCAGCTAAATTGGTTCTGATTTATGAAAAGCTACTTTCATTAAATATTTTTTGTAATTAATTTTTCTTCGATACCACAATTTCCCTGTAAACCACCAGTATGTATTAATAGTATTTTACCTGGTGAAAAAAATCCCTTTTTTAATAAATCCATGACACCATAAAACATTTTTCCCGTATATACGTAATCTAGGGGTATGTTATTTTGCTGTTGGAATGCGTGACAAAATTTAATTAACTCTTGGTTAACTTTTGCATAACCTCCGAAATGGTAATTGTGTAGCAATTGCCAATGTGCCGGATTATTAACTGGTACAGGTAAACCGGATTGAATATAATCTTGTGTTAAATTTGTAATCTCTGGTGCTAAAAATTCTCCACCTTTTAGTACAGGAAAACCGATAATTTTCTGATTTGAATGTAATGATAAAGCAATTCCAGCCAGGGTTGTACCTGTGCCACAGGCGAGACAAATTGTGTCAAAATATTGTAGGTTTTCCATGATTTCTGTACAACCACGCACACCATTTAAATTACCACCACCTTCGGGAATAATGAATACTTCACCAAAGCGTTGTTTTAATTCTTCCTGTAGTTGGTTTGTGTGGCGTTTGCGGTAGGTTATGCGATCGCAATATACTAACTCCATGCCTTGTTTTATGGCAAAATTTAAAGTAGGATTCAGTGGTAAAGTTTCTTCTCCACGAATCACCCCAATAGTACGCAAACCAAAAACCTTACCTGCGGCAGCGGTAGCAAAAATATGGTTAGAATAAGCACCACCAAAAGTAAGAATGGTAGAGTATTTTTTTTCCTGAGCTTCTAATAAATTGTATTTCAGCTTGAACCATTTGTTACCATTAATTTGGGGGTGCATGAGATCAAGACGGAATACATATAACTCAACACCAGCACTATCAGCTATTTGATGATTAATTTTTTCTAGAGGTGGAGATAAAAATATTGACGACATTTCAAACACAAGTTAAGCTTTGTGGGAATGGTAGAAAATAACAAATCTGCAAAAACTATCAAACTGTTTATGGCTAAAGTTTTTGAATCTATCACCGAAGAATTGCAAAAATTTATTGCAAATCAGCAGATGTTTTTTGTTGGGACTGCCCCTTTAAGTCCTACTGGTCATGTTAACATTTCTCCTAAAGGTTTAGACAGCTTTCGTATTCTTTCACCCCATCGGGTTGCTTATTTAGATGTCACAGGTAGCGGTAATGAAACTTCTGCCCATCTGTTAGAAAATGGCAGAATTACATTTATGTTTTGCGCTTTTCAAGAACCACCTTCTATTTTGCGGCTTTATGGACAGGGAAAAACAATATTACCTAATGCTGCTGAATGGGATTATTTGTATTCTTTATTTCCTCCGATTAACGGAACTCGGCAAATAATTGTTGCTGATATTGACAGGGTGCAAACTTCCTGTGGTTTTGCTGTGCCATTTTATGAATATAAAAGACAAAGAGACACTTTAGTTAACTGGGCTATTAAGAAAGGTGAACAGGGAATTAAAGAATATCATCAACAGAAAAATTTTGTCAGTATTGATGGTTTGTTAACTCCCTTGTCTCAGGTTCACAATCAAAGGTAATTGGATGAATAGATGATGCTATAAACTCAATATTTGATTTGATTTTATTTCCATGTAAATCAATAGAAATCAAGAAAAATCAAATGTTTAAATCACGCAAAGCTAAACGAATTTGTTCCATACGTCTGCGGTTGACACCAAGATCCGACTCTCCCACACGAGAAGCTGAACGGATATGAATTACTGGTTCATCATTTGGTAAATAAAACTCTACATCATCAACAAATTTGAAGATCCGACTTTTAGAAATAGCATGAATGTAATTATCTGTTTGTTCTATAACTTCTGTACGTGGTACAACAGTGAGAACTTTCAGTAAGGTTTCTCTTGCTTGCTCACGGTCTACATGATAAATAATTGGATCAATGGCGTGTTTAGCATCTGCATTTTGACTGACAACACAGTTATTTGTATTGGGACAAGGACTCAAATAACCTGATGTCACTCCTAAACCAGTTGCCCATGTAACAGCAGGAAGCATTAAACCAATAAATAAGGTTAAGAGTATTGCTAATGTAATACTCTTTATCCTTTGTGGAAATGTGTTTAGATATTGCATGATGATTTTCTTGACTACAGTTAATTGAATCATTGTTTGATATTTGACAATAAATGACAATAAAATATTAATATAAATTGGGAATATTGTTGAAAGTATTTTTATGGACGTAGAAAATAGTGAAGAAGGAATAGGGAATAGAGAATAGTTTTAGTTATCTAAAATAAACATATAGTGATCCGATTTGATTTATAAATTTCTCGTAAAGTCAGGGAACAGGGAACAGGGAACAGGGAACAGGGAACAGGGAACAGGTAATAAGAGTTTCGGTATGTACTGTTTTTTTCAATAATCAAATAGGAGTCCTATATAAAATAAACATATAAAATAAACATAATTAACAGAAATAGATGTAAATAAGTAAGTTGGCATGAAAAAACCGAAGCAAGTACAAAAATGTAAGATCCCTAAAAGTCTCTTCTCTCTTGCCTTTTGCCTCTTGCCTTTTGCCTTGCCACAATGATAATTTTCAACGCCTACCTACTTAACATTCTGGAAATTAAAAATTCTTAATTTTGACTAATAATACTATTGGCTGATGACTGATAACTGATGACTGAGGGTGCAACTTTGATGACTTGATTTATAAAACACTTTTTTGCTAATCTCTGTGTGCAACTCATTATTAATTTTTAATTTTGAATTTTTAATCACTCATCATGTCTACACAACGCATAATTCAAAGCATATATACCGATGGTGCTTGCACTGGCAACCCTGGTCCTGGTGGTTGGGGTGTTGTTGTTTACTTTAATGATGGTTCAGTTTATGAAATGGGGGACGGTTCAAAGTACACCACAAATAATAAGATGGAAATGCAAGCGGCGATCGCTGCCCTAGAATTTTTTGCTACATCTGGACAAACCCAACCCATCACCCTGTACACCGATAGCGAATATCTCATTAACAGTGTTACCAAATGGATGCAGGGTTGGAAAAAGAAAGGTTGGAAAAAAGCAGACGGAAAACCAGTCCAAAACCAAGACCTGTTAGAAACCCTGGATAGACTCAACAGCCGACTTGTAAAATGGCAGCACGTGCGCGGCCATTCTGGTAACATAGGTAACGAAAGGTGTGATGTGATTGCTCGCTCCTTTGCCAGCGGCAAAATTCCATCTCTTCAACAATTATCCCCGGAAAATCTTGATGCAACCTTAACCAATACAAACAATGTAAATTTCACAAAAGTATCTGATTCTCCAATCAACTCTACACAAATCAAAGAAAACATTTCGGAAAGCAGAACTTTTTTATCAGACACAAGCACTATGGAACCATCTACAGCGTCACCTGCAACCACAAACGACGAAAAACCACCTGAGATGAGGGTTTTACACCTCCGCAACCTAGTTGAAACTTTGCGGGTTGCTGACGAAATCGCCGAAAAAGGCTATTTAATCACCAGTTCCGAACTAGCAGACTTGATGGATGTCCATGCAAGTGCTGTCACCAGTCGGGGAGATCAATGGCGTTGGCGCAACTGGATAGTTTCACGGGTACGACGGGAAGGTAATCAAATTCTTTGGGAACTAGAAAGAGGGGATCAAGTGGTAAATGAAAATGACTAAATCATGGTAATTGGTAATGGGTAATGGGTAATTGGTAAAAACTCTTTTCTGTCACCTGTCACCTGTCACCTGTCACCTGTCACCTACTCAATACTTTCTCCCCCGCCATTCCTTGGGCTTGCGGAGTGCAGATAAAAAGATTCTCAGCACAGCGAGGGGATCAGCTAAAGGAGAAAGCCAGAACAACCAACCTCCCTGGGCATTTTTCCGGTCATAGGAAGGAGCGATCGCCAATAACAAAGCAAAGCGAATTACCAGTAAAAATATATTCAGTCCCAATAACAGGCGCAGGGGGAGCAGGGGAGGCAGGGGAAGCAGGGGAAGAAAGCCCAGTAAAATCAATATGGGTAAACCCTGTACAGAGGACAATAACCATAAATCACCCCAAATTTGAGCGCGGTTAGAAGCATCCTTTAAATCTAAACTGCGCCCCCACTCCTTCCAAGTTTCCTTTGCTCCCTCATACATCCGCACTTTGAAAACTTTAGCCCCATCCAAAAACCCCACCTTAAAACCAGCGTCCGCAATATTTCGCGCTAAGGTAACATCATCACAAAAAGAACCTTTGGCACTGCTATAACCATCTACAGCCGCTAAAACCGAGCGCCGACATAAAAAACATTGTCCGTTAGCCATCACCCGTTCTGGTTGTTCGGTGTGAATACCGGCAGGATCAAATCTATATAACAGCGTCATCAATAACGCCGGTTGTAACCAGCATTCCCCCGGATATTTGAGAATAAACTGAGGAGAAAGAGAAACCAAATCATAACCCTCTGTTTGGGCTGTTTTCACCAAACTAGCTACCAAACCGGGATGAGGTTGAATATCGGCATCCATCCCCAAAAACCACTCACTGTCTGGGGAACTAAACAAAAAGCCGTTATGTAAAGCCCAAGGACGGCCTACCCAACCAGGAGGTAAAGGATCATCATTCATCACCCGAAAGCGGGGATCTTTGTGTTGTGCAGCTTTTACCAAGTCAGGTGTACCATCCTGGGATCTGCTATCCACAACAATAACTTCTCGGACTTCATAGCTTTGGCGACTTAACCCAGCTAACAGGGGACTAATACGCAAAGCCTCGTTTAAAGTGGGAACAACCACACTCACACTACCCAAAATATCCGGGGTTGGTTTTTGTGGTTGCAAAGGTGGATGTCTTCTGGGACCCTTGAGCAAACGTGACAATAACAGTGCCGTTGCTGGTACTTGGATCAGTAATAGTAGAAGTGAAATAATGCTTTCTGTAATCAAAATATTTATACCAATTAAAAATATAGGAGGCAGGAGGCAGGAGGCAGAAAATATAAAATTTATACCAATTACCCATTACCAATTACCCATTACCAATTACCAAGTTAGTGCTGAGTGTAATTAATTAATTATTGACTCAGCACTATTGAAGTTACTTTAGAGCAACTTTCACATTACCAACGGAAACTTCCTGTGTTGCTGCTTCCACAGCTACGGAAGTGGATGCATCGGGTCCTCTTAACCACAGTGCTACAGCAGGTGCAACGCCAAGTAACACACCCAGCAATACAGGGATAGAGAAGCCAGCAGCTAAACTCATGACAGTGGCAAAACCAAAGTTAGCCAAATAAACTACTAAAGGAATATTGAGTTGCGATCGCTCTAATTTAATGGGGTTGTTTCTCCACAACAGCGCCGCTACTGTCATAAACACTGAACCAGTACCCATCCAACCGGCAAAGTTTTGATAAGGCATTCCAAAGAAAGCACCAGGTTGTTGCCAATACCAGAAGGGAAGAGAAGTTTGGCTCATTGCCGGATCAAGTACAAAGTCCCAAGAAGTGAGCAATAAAGCACCGAGAGCGATCGCCCCTACATGACGTAATAAACTGGGTTTTTTATCTACCTCTAAACCTACACGCGCCAACAGGTAAGAAACACATCCCACATAAAACCAGGACAAAGGAATAGTAAAAGGTACTAAACCCGCAATTTTATAACCCAAACCACTCAAATAGCTGTAGTGACCAAAAGGAAAACCTGTGCTAGTTCCCAGTAACTCACTCGTCAAAGAAATGGAAATAGCAGGGATCATAAAACACAAAGTCCGTCCTAATCCCAAATTCCGTTTAGCATACAGGAACACACCCAAAGCACCTAAAATCATATAGGCTACACCGCCACCAGCCATGCTCCATTGCATAGCTGTTTGTCCCGCCTCAGATAAATTCAATACGTCAGTAAAAATCAGTTCAGCATTAGGAATCACTAGTAATATCCCTGCTAGTCCAAAAACCATAGACACGATATGACCAATCAGGCATACGCGCTCAACAATAACTAGTTGTCTCATGATCAGTCCTTAACCTTCCTAAAATATGACATACGGCTACTCGACTGCTAATAGTTTACAAATGTTTAAGATCATAATTTAACTAATTTTTAAGAAAAAATCCGGGAACATTGAAAGTTAATTTGGTTTCATGCTCAAAAAAGTATAAATACCCACAAGTCGGGAGATAGGAAAATTCTTTACCTGTTCTCAGTTCCCAGTCCCCAGTCCCCAGTCACCTTTATGTCAAACTTGCAAAGAATTCCCTGGTTTTCCCTCACACTATTACTTCTAAGTTATAGTACATTAGGCTGGGTGATATCAGAAACCAAACCCACTTTGTTTATGTGGTTAATAGTTGTATTTGGTATCTTGGTATTACTAGCCAGCTTGACAACTCCCTGGTCTAAAATGGTACAGTATTACAGTATATTGTCCAAATCTAATATCAGGAATTTTGGTATCACCGTTTTAGCAGCTTTTCTATTCTTTTTAATGCTGGCTTGGTTTCGTATATTTCTTGATCTTTTACTTATCCTCTCAGCGACTATCTTAGCCAAGATAGACTTTCAGTCGGCTGATTTCAAAGAAGGTCTATGTTTTTGGCTGACATCTATATTTGCACTCTCTGGTTTAGGCGCAGGTGCTTTATTACACAGGTTTATTTTAATTTAGGAGTCAGGAGTCAGGAGTTATTAATTTTGGATTTTGGATTTTGGATTTTGGATTTTGGATTGTTTTTGTTATCTCGAATCTAAAATCTAAAATCTAAAATCTAAAATTTTTCTCTCCTGTTCCCTGTTCCCTAAGACTTAACTTGCTACCGCTTCAGCAGCGACTGCGGGATAAACGCTGACTTTTTTGCGGCTTTTGCCTTTTCTTTCAAAGGTAACAACGCCATCAACTAAGGCAAATAAAGTATCATCACTGCCAATACCGACATTGTTACCAGGGTGAAACTTAGTACCGCGCTGACGGACAAGAATATTTCCTGCAAGCACAGTTTGACCACCAAAACGCTTTACACCCAGACGTTGAGCATTAGAGTCACGACCGTTGCGTGTACTACCTGTTCCTTTCTTATGAGCCATGATTTCCTCTTCTCTTTAATTTATCTACTTCTGTTTATTATTCAGCAGCAGCTTCTTCAGCAGGTGTGCTATCTACCAGATTAGGAGATTCTGGGGTAGTTGGTGCTTCTGCGTGCGCCAAAACTTCACCATTGAGGTTGATGGAGTTAATCAAAAGTCTGGTAATTTCCTGGCGATGTCCCCGTTTTTTGCGGGTTTTCTTCTTGGGTTTCATTTTATAAACCAGGACTTTACGACCTCTAAAATGTCGCATTACCGTCCCTTCTACAGTTGCACCTGCTACTCGTGGCTGTCCGATAGAGACTCCGCCCTCGTGCTGCACCAGTAATACTGCGTCTATGGTAACTTTTTCATCTGGTTCGGCACTCAGCAGTTCAATGTCGTAAAAACGACCTGCTTCAACTTTTACTTGTTTGCCACCAGTTTCAATAATTGCGTAGGTCATGAAATTGTCCTTGAAGTTGCCGTACAGGTAGCTGGCTTTCATCTCTTGTAGAGACTTGATTTATAGCTCTTGCCAGCTTTTGCAGTGTGTCTACCTGATCCGAGCAGGAATAAGACAGACAATCTAGTATATTATCTCATTCGATGCCATTAAGTCAAGCTTTAGTCTGAATATAAATTTGTTAGGAAAATTTAACCTGATTGCTGGAATATTGATATCTGGGTGTGTAGCTAGTTCAGAAACAGACAGGAAAAATTTACCCATCGAGGCAATAGCCAGAGTTGCTAGGATTTTTGTGATCTACAGATATAATACGATTTAGCATTTAATAAATTCAGATGAAACTAAAATTATAGTTAAGACATTGAGATAGTAAATTCTTAAAATTAGATTTCAACCAATCAGCAAGTAATTTTATAAGTAATTATGCAAAGAATCGAAGTTGAACAAAGAACGATTTTTATTGGTTTAGCAGGTAGTCACGGGTATGGTTTAAATCGCCCTGATTCTGATTATGATTATCGGGGTGTATTTATTGCACCTAAACGTTACTATTTGGGTTTTGATAGTATAGAACAAAAAGATAGTGGTTGGGATGAACCAGGAATATTTCCTTTTATTGATGGTAATCAAGATACAGTTATTTATGAATTAAGGAAAGTATTACATTTATTAGCAGGTGCAAATCCCAATGTTTTAGAATTACTATGGTTGCCCACCTATCCTATTTTAACAGATGTGGGACAACATTTAATTAATCACAGAAAAATATTTTTGAGTAAAAAAGTTAAGCATACCTATTCTGGTTATGCTTTCGCACAAATCAAAAAAATGGAAACTCATCGCAAATGGTTATTAAATCCACCTGCGAAAAAACCCATCCCCTCAGATTTTGGGATTGAAGATGAAGCACCATTGAGCAAAGATGAACTCAATGCTTTTTTAGAATATCTTTATTTATTAATTCGTGGTAAGATAGAATTTTTAGAAGAATCCGAGAAATTATATAAATTGCTGACAGCAGATATTGATTTTAAAGGGATATTAAAACAATATGCTTTAAATGATGAAACTTTGGCATATACTCAAAATTTAACTCATGGACGTAAAGATTTTATTCGCTTATTGCAAAAAAGTCAAAGTTACCAAATTGCTTTAAGAGAATGGAAAGCTTATATATCTTGGCAGCAAAATAGAAATCCTGCTAGAGCAGAAATGGAAAGAAATTCAGGTTATGATTTAAAACACGGAATGCACTGTATTAGATTGCTGCGTAGTGGTTTAGAAATTTTGCAGAGAGGAGAAGTAATTGTAGATAGAAAAATGGCGGGTGATGTTGATGATTTAAAAGCTATTCTTAGAGGTGAATACACTTATGAAGAGTTGATGAAAATGGCTGAAGATTTAGTTGCTCAAATGGATATTTTTTATCAAGAATCAACTTTACCACATAAACCTGATTTAGAGCAAATTAATAATTTATGTATGGAATTAGTAGAAATGCAAGGATGGGAATAAAGGGAGTATTCAGTGATCAGCTATCAGCAGTCAACTAAAACTACTTGACAGTTTGATTTTTTGGCTTTTAGAAGTTATTTATGCAAATAATTTAAAAAGCAGTTTGTAATTATTTTCTTTGATTCAGTAGCCTAGCGTAGACAATTTGACTTAAAATATATAATTGTAAAACCTGTAAATAATCAGCAATGAAAGGATCATTTTTTAGTCGTAACACCAGATTAATCAGCCAAAAAATTATAGCATCCTGGGATTCATTTAATCATTGGTTTTTCACAACTCCAGAAAGAGCTATACTAGAAGCTTATCAAGCTGCTCAAGCTATTCAAAAGATAGAAATAGAGCAATTTGGCGGTAAAAAAATTTCTCCCGAATCAGGTAATTATAGTGAAAACGTGATGGCTTTTTGGCGAGGAGATTTAAATAGAAATTTGGCTATTATCAAAGTGAGACTAGCAGAATTTAAATTAGGTTTTACCTTTGCTGATACTGCCGATTCCAACTTAGTAGAAAAGCTCAATTTTATTGATGAAATTATCTCTAAGTATAGCACACAAGAAGAAGCAATTACAGAAACGTTAAGCATTAATCTTGAAATTGAAACTGTTACCAATCAGGCAGATTCAGAAGAAGCTGAGATTATGAAAGAACCATCTGCAACTCAAAAGAAAGGTGTATTGCCCCGTTCAATTGGTAGAACATTTAATAAAATTGCCAAGGATTTTACACCAACAGCAGAAGAAGAGTTTGTTAGAAATTATCGAACTTCTAGAACGAGAACAAGGAGAGCGGTGAGATTTTTATTACTGCTAATTATTATACCACTTTTAACGCAACATTTTTCTAAACAATTATTATTAAAACCGATATTACAGCATTTTCAGAGTGAAAATACACCGACAATTTTTTTGAATTTAGAAATGGAGGAAAAAGCACTGAATGAATTAAAGGTTTTTGAGAAAAAATTGCAATTTGAAAGACTACTGCGTCAAGCACCAGAACTTTCACAAGAAGAAATTAAAGCTGAAGTAAAAAACAAAGCCATCGAAATATCAGAAGAGTTTCGCTATCAGAGTAGCAGTGCTATTAGTAATGTATTTGCTGATGTGATATCACTAATTTCTTTTGCTATGGTTATTGCTTTGAGCAAAAAAGATATTGTTTTTATTCAGTCACTTCTAGATAAAATAGTCTACGGTTTAAGTGACAGTGCTAAAGCATTTTTAATTATTTTAATTACAGATATATTCGTTGGTTTCCACTCTCCACATGGTTGGGAAGTTCTTTTAGAAGGTGTTGCTCAACATTTAGGTTTACCAGCAAGTAGAAACGCGATATTTTTGTTTATTGCGACATTTCCAGTCATATTAAATACTATATTTAAATACTGGATATTCCGTTATTTGAGTCGCTTGTCACCTTCAGCATTAGCAACATTAAAAGAAATGGATGAATAATTTATAAATCATGAGTCAAGATCCCCGACTTCTTCAAGAAGTCGGGGATCTTGATGATCTGAGTTTGGTGATCTTAGTCATTTTGTCAAGATCCCAAAAATTTTTCATGAATACATAAAAAGATTTAGTGCATAAACTCCAGTTTTCTGCTAATAATTGAGGTTAATAATTGCTTTGTTTTTGAAAAAAAAGTGATTATTCATACAGTTGAATGTTAATATTCAGCATTAACTCTAGGATAAAAATCAATTTAGAAGTGTAGTTCCCGACTTAGACTTATGAATCTCTTATTCAATCGTAAATTCCAACTTTTAGCAGGTATTGTTGCTTTTTTTCTGGTCATTTCCACTCATCAATATCTATATGCACAGTCAGAAACTCAGCAACTAATATCACAACAACCAACTACACAAAATCAACCTAATAAACAAGATAAATCTATATTTTATTCTGTCATTGATGAATGGCGAAAATATAAATATAGTGTTAATGGTCAACACATTTTAAAACCTGTGAAATTACCAACAGCTAAGGTGAATTTCAATCAAAATGATTTATTAACTGTTCTCATTAATACGAGAAAATATTTTCAAACTTACAAAGAGCAAGATCCAAATATTTCCCGCAATGGACTGTTATTAAGTCAAGGAGTTACAGTTGAAGAAGTGATCAAAACATTGGATTTTATGATTACTGTTTTAGAGGAGGATATTAGCAAGAATCGCCCGACTCGGTTACAAGATCCTAATTTTATCAATGCTAATTTTCGTGTGATTAAATGGTCAGCTTATAATCCCGAAAAACCCGGACAAAAACAACTGAGAATTACCAAATATGCTGTTTTTACTCATACTGGTTCTCATACCAAAACAGCTAAATATAATATCCCAATTTATAGCTTAAAAGACGATTTAGCTGGTGATAAATTCTACACAAAATATACAAAACAAGATGTTTTGTCGGGGATTTATGAACCAGGTGGTAAAGAATTTGGTAAAGTCAAACCTTTGGCATATCTCACCCGTGAAGGTTTAGAAGAAGCATTAATGCAGGGAACAATTTTGATTAATTTTACAGATGGAACAAAGGCATTTTTTAATGTAGACAGAAACAATGGAATTTCTTATGTTAGAGGATTAAAAGCCACAGCACAAAAGCGTTATTGGTATTTTCGACAAGTTGATGCAATTAAAGGTTATGGATATAAGATTGATGCGAAAATTTCCATTAAACCTGGTGTAACTTTTGCGGGAGATGTGCTAAACATTGGCTTGGGAAGAGTTATTATGATGGAGTATAATCAAGGTGGAAGTAAGCGCCTACAAATGGGGGTAATAGCAGATACAGGTGGCGCATTTTTACCCAATTTACATCAATTAGATTACCTGGCAGGTATTTTTAAAAATCAGGCAGAATTTAGGCGGTATATCCGCAAATTACCAGAATATGCTACTGCATATATTTTGGTAAAGAAGTGAAAAAAAGTGTTAGCATTCAGCCATAAGTAGTCAAAAAGAGACACAAAAAACTGAAATAATGGACAATTAACAATTGTCCATTATTAATTGATAATTACCTCTCCAGTTAAAGCAAAAGGATTGAAAAAGCGGAATATTTTGCTTTTTTAACCTTGAAAGGGGAGGTTTTAAACTTTGAATAAAACAATTATCAATTGATATCGCTATGGCAGTGCTAAAACCCTAAAAAATATATGTAGTTTTTCTTGCTAATTTTTAATATTTATTGTATAATTATAACAGTTAATATACTCAAAGTTACTGGCTAATAAATCAAAAAAATGAAAGAAACTGAAAGAAATTTTATGTATCAATTTTTAAAACCTGTTGCATTAAATTTGTTAGCACTGACTATTGTTTTGATATTGCAACCAGATGTAGTTTTTGCACAGGAAAATGTGAATATATCTGCTGTCAATCCCCAAGCTATTTTAAAAGATGCTTTACAATGGATTGATAGTCTTGGTACAGTGGGAGCAATAGCTTTTATTGCTATCTATATTGTGGCGACTGTTGCTTTTTTACCAGGTTCGATTTTAACTTTAGGTGCGGGTGTTTTATTTGATGTTTTTTGGGGTTCGGTTTATGTATTTATCGGTGCTACTTTAGGTGCAACAGCAGCATTTTTGATAGGGCGTTATTTAACGAGAAATTGGGTAATTAAAAAAATTGCAGATAATAAAAAATTTGCTGCTATTGATAAAGCTGTAGGAAGAGAAGGTTTAAAAATAGTGTTGTTAACGCGACTTTCTCCGATATTTCCTTTCAATTTATTAAACTATGCTTTTGGAGTTACTGCTGTTTCTCTTAAAGATTATTTTCTTGGTTGTGTGGGGATGATTCCTGGTACAATTATGTATGTTTATATTGGTTCTTTGGCTGGTAATTTGGCTTTAATTGGTACGGAAAATCAACCTACTAATTCTACTTTCACATGGATTATTAGAATTGTGGGTTTTATTGCCACTGTTGCTGTCACAATTTATGTAACTAAGATAGCTAAAAAAGCTTTAGAAATAATTGATAATTGATAATTGATAATTTTTTCAAAAATGTTAAATACAAAACTCACAAAATTTTCTGAAGACTATATGTATTGTAAATACAACACCGGATTAAATTAAAACGACAATCACAAGATAATTTATACTACATTTTTAGAGGCAATATTAATGTCTAATTCAGAATTTGAAAGAATCACAGTTTTACCAATGGATGAATATAATCAAAGATTGGTAGCTAATGTACATCCAGAAAATTGGGTCAATCCCCAACCTGCGGAATGTTATGATTTAGTAGTAATTGGTGCGGGTACTGCGGGTTTGGTTGTTGCTGCGGGTGCTGCGGGTTTAGGTTTGGGTTTAAAAGTAGCATTAATTGAAAAACATCTCATGGGTGGAGATTGTTTAAATGTTGGTTGTGTACCATCGAAAGCTTTAATTCGTTCTTCTCGTGTGGTTGGTGAAATTGGCAAAGCTAAAAATTTAGGTGTGAATATTTCCCAAAATTATGATGTTGATTTTGCCACAGTTATGGCTAGATTACGTAAAATTAGAGCAGGTATTAGTCATCATGATTCAGCAGCAAGATTCAAAAATTTAGGAGTAGATGTTTTTTTAGGAAGTGGTAAATTTGCTAGTAATAATACTATAGCAGTTGATGGACAAATTCTCAAGTTTAAAAAAGCGGTAATTGCCACAGGTGCAAGAGCAGTAAAACCGGAAATTAGAGGTATTGAAGAGGCAGGATTTTTAACTAATGAAAATGTATTTTCTATGATTCAAAAACCTGATAAATTAGCGGTAATTGGTGGCGGTCTTATTGGTTGTGAATTGGCGCAAGCTTTCCGGCGTTTAGGTTGTGAAGTGACGTTATTTCATAAAGGTTCGCATATTTTAAATAAAGAAGATCGGGAAGCAGCGGAAATTTTACAAAAAGTTTTTAGTGATGAAGGAATTAGATTAGTTTTAAATTGTCAGTTAGAAGAAGTGGTGACAGTAACGGAAGGCAAACGGCTGTATTTTTCAGCTAATGGAAATCGAGATTCTGTAACTGTTAATGAAATTTTAGTAGGTGCAGGAAGAGCGCCAAATGTGGAAGGTTTGAATTTGGAAGCGGTGGGTGTAGAGTATGACAAAAAGCATGGTGTGAAAATAAATGATTATCTACAAACTACCAACCCTAATATTTATGCAGCAGGTGATATATGTATGAATTGGAAATTTACTCATGCGGCAGATGCTGCTGCTAGAATAGTTATTAAAAATACGCTTTTTTCACCTTTTGGTTTAGGACGTTCTCAACTCAGTAAATTAGTAATACCTTGGGTGACATATACTGATCCAGAAATTGCCCATGTGGGAATGTATGCAGAAGCAGCGGAAAAAATGGGTTTAGAAGTGGCGACAATTAAAATTGATTTTAATCATGTAGATCGAGCAATAACTGATAGTGAAGAATTGGGATTTTTAAAGATTTACCACAAAAAAGGAACTGATGAAATTATCGGTGCAACCATTGTTGCGAGTCATGCAGGAGAAATGATTTCAGAACTTACCACCGCTATTGTGAATAAAATTGGTTTAAGTAAATTAACTAATGTAATTCATCCTTACCCCACTCAAGCGGAAGCAATTAAAAAAGCAGCAGACGCTTATCGTCGTACACTACTAACACCCAGAACTAAAAGACTTTTGAAATTTTTAACTAAGTTTTCTTGATGGGTAAAAATTTAATCAGGAGCGTCTATTTTTTTCCTATTATTAAAATTATTCTGACTTCTGACTCCTGACTTTTTTAAAGTTCTGATTCCGTTTCAGGAGCAATTATTTCCCCAGTACCCATTTTTAAAATCATATCCTGGTCGGTAATCAGTTCATTAAGTTCTTTAACTTTTAAATTCATCAGTTCACAAGCTATACGTAATTCTTCAGCAAATGTTTTAATATCATCACCATAGCCACATTGATAAGCAGCTATTTTAATGCCTTGTTTAGCATTTGCTCTAGCACAATCTACTAATTCTGTACCATGTAATTGTGTTGGCGATACCATATATTTAGTTATTATTGATTATACAATTTTCCCTAGATAGATTATCAATCATGACAGCTTCAGTCATCCCTCTAATGGCAGAATATAGAGAATATAGATCCCCAACCTCTCAAAGAAGTCAAGGATCTAGGGATGAGTGATTCAACAATGGACAATTAACAAAATGGACAATTAACAATAGAAAATTGATAATTACCTCTCATTCCTTCCCTGGAAGTGAAAAAACAGAGAATTTTAAAACCGGGAATGAAAAATTTGTCAATTATCAATTATCAAGCTTCCACTCGTCTTTGGCAATTTCCGACTTTTATACCCCGGATATTTGCAAACTAATATTTGCAAAATGCGCTCATTTATGGCAAATAAGCGCGGATTTTTAAGCTTCCTCCTCACATCTCACACGCTCTTAATCCAACCACTGAAAACAAGTACACAACTCTCTGTTGATGCAGGATTTATCCTTTACATCTGCTCTTAATTTAACTATTATTTCCTGGTTGTTTATCGTTCCCAAGAAATAAAGAAAATGTTAATTTTATCAACCCTAAGATGTAGTTAGAATTAATTGTAAATTATGGATTTTGCCTGATGATGAATATGGGTGATTTCACAGATTTGATACCTTATCAGTAGATTTAAAAACTCATTGGTGACAATATTTAAACTGAACATAACTCAAATAACCATTGCAAATTATTTACTCAATTAACAAAAAGATACATACACAATCATCATCTCATGTCTTCCTTGGGATATACCTGAGATAGAAAGACTGAAGAGAGATATATTTTGGTACAAATGTGGGGTATCGGTTATGGTAAAAATGAATATTTCCGAGCTAGAGCAGATTGATAAGTTTCGTAACTTACAGTTAACTTTGCGCGATCGCTGGAAAACTAGCGAATTATTTGACAACAGTGAAGCGGATATTTTAATTGTTCCTTCTTTGAGTATCGATCAACGAGAACTACAAAAAATTGAAGGCTGTGAACATTATGAAGAAAGATTACTATTTTCTTTAATCCGGTTGCGAAATCCCCGCAATAGGTTAATTTATGTAACATCAATGCCCCTACACCCTAGCATCATTGACTACTATTTACAACTACTACCAGGAATACCATTTTCCCATGCTCGTCATCGTTTATTACTACTTTCTACTTATGATTCTTCCCTAAAACCTCTCAGTCAAAAAATCTTAGAACGTCCGCGTTTGATAGAAAGAATTCGTCAAGCTTTGCGGTTAGATAAAGCTTTTATGACTTGTTACAATTCCACATTTTGGGAAGCAGAATTATCACTGAAATTGAATGTTCCTTTGTATGCTGCTGCACCAGATTTACAAATTTGGGGGACAAAAAGCGGGAGTAGAGAAATTTTTAATCAAAGCAATGTACCCCATCCAGAAGGTAGCAAATTAGTTTGGAACTACCAAGATTTAGCCACAGCAGCAGCTAATTTATGGGAAAGTCAACCGACATTAAAAAGGATGGTTGTGAAACTAAATGAAGGTATTTCTGGAGAAGGAAATGCAATTTTGGATCTCCGTCCATTGCTAGATGTTGCACCAGGGAAAAGTTCCCACAGTGAAAGAGTAGAAAAAATCAGTAGTAACTTTACAAATTTGCGCTTTCAAGCTACACAAGAAACTTGGGATAATTTCTCTCAAAGAATCCCAGAATTAGGTGCAATAGTAGAATCATTTATAGAAGGTGAAATCAAATTTTCTCCTAGTGTTCAAGGACGGATCACACCTGATGGAAAAGTAGAAATACTTTCCACCCATGATCAAATTCTCGGCGGACCTGACGGACAAATTTATCTTGGTTGTCGGTTTCCTGCGGATGAAAAGTATCGAGTACAATTACAAACTTTAGGTTTACAAGTAGGTAAAAAACTAGCAGAAAAAGGAGCATTAGAAAGATTTGGCGTTGATTTTGTTGTTGTTGATCAAGGAAATGGTAAATGGGATATTCAAGCGATAGAAATTAACCTCCGCAAAGGTGGAACTACTCACCCTTTTATGACTTTGAAATTATTAACTAATGGACGCTATGACTTGTCCACAGGTTTATTTTATAGTCAACAAGGAAAACCTAAATATTACGTCGCTACAGACAACTTACAAAAAGACCGCTATCGGGGATTATTACCTAATGATTTAATGGATATTATTGCCCATCATAGATTACATTTTGATAGCGGAACAGAAACAGGAACAGTATTTCATCTCATGGGTTGTCTTTCTCAATTTGGTAAATTGGGATTAACAAGTATTGGAGATTCTCCCCAACAAGCAGAAGACATTTATAACCAAGTTGTTCAAGTTTTAGATCAAGAAACCAGTGAAGAACATAATAGTTATCATCTGTTTTCAGATTATGCTTTCCCTATTTCTGGAGATACTTTTGGTTATTGAAGTATTCAGTAGGGGTTTAGCAGTGTTCATAGGTGTCAACTTAACGTTAAAACCCATAACCCGACTGGGAATTAATTCCCAGTCTCATAGCAAAAGTCATCTAAAGATGACTAAAATAAATACAAAATTTTGCAATTATTTAGTTTACTTTAGTAAACTTTAGCTATTAGCCCGGAAATATGGCTAACGCCACGCTACGCTATCATTTCTGGGCGGGTGCGGAAGCCAAACAAATAAGCTATCTGTAGCTTAAATTGACACCAATGAGCAGTGTTAAACCCTTACAGTAATCAGAATTAATTTTTATAAATTACCTACAAAACCGAGCAACAATTACACCTAACTGCACACTAAAAACTCCCAAAATTGCACTACCAAACCAATAACCAGTTGCAGTTAATAAATTACCACCACGCATTAAAGCCAGAGATTCTAAACCATAAGTAGAAAAAGTTGTGTAAGCACCTAAAAAACCAGTAGCCACCATTAAACGTAATTCTGGAGAAATGATCGCTACCTTTTCCACTGCCAAAGTTGAAAAAAATCCCATTCCTAAACAACCGCTAACATTAATAAAAAACGTGCCATAGGGAAAACTTGTACCAAATCTGGATGCAAACCATAATGTTAAATAATAACGACTTAAAGCACCAGCGATCGCCCCAAAACTAATAGCTAACGCTTGACGCAAATTAGGATCTTGTAACATATTTAATTTAAATTTTTGATGAGTTAATTAGATGATAAATTATCTCCTATAGTGTTCCGATTTGATTTATGAATTTTTCGTAGAGGCTCTTAATAGGGAATAGGGAATAGGGTTTTAGAGGATTTGGGTGTACGGAGTTTTGTTCAATAATCAAATAGGAGTGCTATATCTTCCCCAAATTTACTGCCTACAATATAAAATAGTGTAATTTAAAATCATGAGTCTAGCAAAAAACAGCATTAAATCAACACTAATAATTAAATTTTAAAGCATATAATTATATCCTAGATTTGGCTCGGTATGACTGTATTAACGAAAAAAGATATTTTCTGATAATATAGCTATATAAATCATGCTGTGTTAACGAAACCGATAATAATGAGCAACGCTGCTAGAGCCGGTCGCTACATAGAGCAACCCGGAAAATATAAAGCTTTTATACCTAATCCATTACCTCCTGAACCTGGAATTAATATGGATCAGGAGATGTGGCAAATATTATCTCAAGCAGATTTGGCATTAGGTCGCCTAGATGGTTCTACGGATGCCTTACCTAACCCAGATTTATTTGTATTTATGTATGTTCGTAAAGAAGCCGTTCTTTCTAGTCAGATAGAGGGTACACAAGCTTCACTAATGGATGTTTTAGAGTTTGAAGCTCAAGCAATAGAACCAGATAATCCTCAAGATGTAGCTGAGGTAGTTAACTATATAGCAGCTGTTAATTATGGTCTTGAAAGGTTGGCAGATTTACCTGTATCTCTAAGACTAATCCGAGAAATTCACAAGAAGTTAATGAATGGAGTCCGGGGATCTGAGCGAGATCCTGGAGAGTTTCGCCGTACTCAAAATTGGATTGGTGCTGGTGGTTGTTCTTTAAACAATGCTACCTATGTTCCTCCTCCTCCTTATGAAATGAATCAAGCACTGGATAATTTAGAAAAGTTCCTCCATGATTCAACACCAATACCGGCTTTGATTAAAATTGGATTAGCTCATGCTCAGTTTGAAACAATTCATCCTTTTCTAGATGGTAATGGCAGAACAGGGCGTTTACTAATTACTTTTTTGCTTTGTGAACAAAATATACTCAAACGACCTTTATTATATATCTCTTACTATTTCAAGAAACACCGTACAGAATACTATGATCGTCTTCAAGCTGTTAGAGATACTGGTAATTGGGAAGGTTGGCTTAAATTCTTTTTACGTGGAGTTTGTGAAGTAGCTCAAGAAGCATCTGCAACTGCTCGAAAAATAGTTAGTATGAAAGAAGAACACCGACAGTTAGTGTTAAATACAATGGGTCGTAAATCAGGAAAAGCAATAACTCTACTAGAAAGCCTTTACTTCAAACCTATTGTTGCTGTGGAAAACGTTCAGGAAATAATTCAATTATCTTATCCCAATGCAAACACACTCATAAAAGAAATGTGTGACTTAGGTTTGCTAAAAGAAATTACAGGGCAAAAGCGTAATCGAGTCTTTGCTTATCAACCGTTTCTAGATGTATTTAAGGATTATTGATGATATCTTATCCCTAGCAATTAAACTCAATTTTAATTTTACATTTACAGCGTGAAACCCGTACTGCTGGGAGAGGTTTTCATCACTGTACACCATAGTTGAACTCGATACAATCAAAACATACACCAGGGAACAGGGAACAGGGAACAGGGAACAGCTTTGAAAATGTCTTTTCATCAGGCTTTGTTCCTAAAGTTTCTACCTCATTTACCTCAAATCTGCTGAAGCTAACCCACAGCTATTATTTAGTAGAAATTAAACAAAATTATGAAGCATTAACAGGAGAAAACTACTATGGGAAATCAATTCAAAACTGCTGCTTTATTAGCTGCCCTTAGTGGCTTATTAATTGCCATTAGTTATTGGGTCATTGGTGGTACTAGCGGTGTAATTATCGGCATTGGATTAGCAGCAGTTACCAACCTATTTTCTTGGTATCAATCTGATAAAATTGCTTTGGCAGTTTATAACGCCCAACCTGTCAGCGAAGCCCAAGCACCAGGACTTTATCGCATGGTAGAAAGACTATCAAACCGTGCTAATATTCCCATGCCAGGAGTGTACATTGTTCCTAGTCAAACTGCTAATGCTTTCGCTACAGGAAGAGATCCAGAACACGCTGCTGTTGCCGTTACTGAAGGCATTTTAAACATCTTACCAGAGGAAGAATTAGAAGGAGTAATTGCCCACGAACTCACCCACATTATTAATCGTGATACCCTCACTCAAGCCGTTGCTGCTACTGTCGCCGGTGCGATATCTTTCCTCGCCCAAATGTTAAGTTATAGCCTGTGGTTTGGTGGTGGTTCAAGAGATAATCAAAGAGGTGGTAATCCTTTGGGAGTGCTAGTAACAGTCATGCTTGCACCTATAGCAGCCACAATTATTCAATTAGCAATTTCCCGCACTAGAGAATTTTCTGCTGATGCTGGTGCTGCCAAATTAACAGGTAATCCCCGCGCTTTAGCTAGGGCTTTACAAAGACTAGAAGCAACCGCTAGACAAATGCCTTTAAATGCTAATCCTGCCTTTGAACCATTATTAATTATTCATCCTATTTCTGGGCAATTTTTAGGTAATTTGTTTTCTAGTCATCCTGCTACAGAAGCCCGTGTAGAAGCATTGCTGAAAATAGAAAGAGAATTGGCAGGTAGTTATTAATAGAATAGAAAATAGATCCCCCTAAATCCCCCTTAAAAAGGGGACTTTGAGTAATTTATCTCGTCCCCAGTCTCAGACTGGGAATGCTTTCCGGGAGGTTCTACCTCCCATCATATCGGTACTTTTAACCTAAACCCAAAAAACCAGAAACTAAAGGTAAAAGTTTATGATTGGGGGTTTTTCCATCCATCATAAGCAGCAATGAGAACATTTACATAAATATTATCAGTAAGTTCTTTAATTGCTTCAATGCCACCCGCTTTTAATGCACCTATTACCCGTTCCTTTAGTTCTGGATTTTTATTGATACCCTTAACTGCCACCTCGATTTCCGCTTGAGTATCTGTAGGTATATCAGCAGGATAGGATTGATTGAGGATTTGGAGTAGTTGTTGAATCTCACTAGCAGATTCCGCTAGGTTTTGCTTGGGATTAACAATCTGATTTCCCATAACCTTACCTGCTACTCCTGTAGCTTCTTTAATATTCATCTATACTTCGACATTGCGACTGTAATCACTACTGTTAGTCATCTGTTTAATTTCCTGTATGATTTGCTGTTGAACATTAATCTGTTTATCTGCTAATATCTCAGTTATATTACCCAAAATTGAGTATTGTTGTTTATTATCCTCAATTCGCTTGTTTTTCTCTTCTAAAAGTTCATCTTTTGCTTGTAATAGGGCTTTATATTTTTCTTCTACAGCTTGTAATGCCAATTGATAATTTTCTGTAAAATCCCTGTGAATCTTTTCTTTATCAGCGCCTTCAGGTGCATTCACCTTAACGACAATTACCCCATCACCTTTATTTTCAATACTCTGGATAGATAGTTCAGTATCTTGATTTTGGTTCTGCACCTTGCCAAAAGCATTAACAAAAGCTTTCCAGTCAATACCATTACGGAAAATTAAATCAACAGTATTTAAAACTTCTTCAAATAATTTGGTAAATTCTCCTGGTTGAAATTCCCCACTACTGGGACGACGTTCACGGTCATCTGTTCCTGGTTTGGGATTTTCTAAAAGATAGACAAAACGACAATCAACATTATCTAATATAGTCGTACTTTCAATATTCCAAGCTTCCACACAAGCACCAGTCATTTGAGCATTGGTGAAATTAGTACCAACCGCTTGAGTAAGAGACAGGTTAGCCCATTCTAAACAAGCGCCTTTAAAAGTGGCTTCAACAATATCAGCATCTTTCAAATTAGCATTTTTCAAATCTGCATCTATCAAGTTTGCACCTCTGAGGTTTGCACCAACATAAGATTTATTTCTACCATTGAGAGTAACAAGCAAGTTGAGAACTGCGGGGTTAGCTAGTATAGTATTACCTGGTCTAGCAAAATCAAGTTTTTTGGCTTTATAAAAACGAGTGCGCGTTAGATTGGCTTTTCTGAAATCCGTGTTTTTTAGAGTTGCACCAGTAAAATCAGCATCAGTTAAATCAGCACCACGAAAACTCGTACCACCTGTTGCAGCGAAGGCAATGGCAAATGAGCCAATCAAAGCATATCTTTCATCCCCAGTAAAACTAAGGCAGCTTATATAAGCAATAAAAAGAAGTAAAACTATAGCTACGGCTCCACCTACAACCACTGCTAGGGTTCTAGCTCCGATTACAACTACAACTAGGAAGCCAATTGTGGCTCCGATAAAGGCTCCAGCTATAGCGGCGGCTTCGGCTCTGGTTCCGGCTCCGACGAAGGCTCCAAGTCCAGCTAGAGCAGCGGTTCCAAATGTGACTCCAGCTACAGCCACGGCTATAGGGGCGGCTCCGGTTCCGGTGAAAGCGAAGGCTATGGTTCCGGTGAAAGCGAAGACTATGGCTCCGGCGTATGCTGCGGCTGTTAAACCCTTAGAAATAGTGACAATACAAAAGACTATTACTATAACTAGAGAAACTATTCCAATAATAAAGTTTTCAGAGTTTTCGGGATTCAAAATCAATGCTATCAATGTACCAATGATGATTGAGAAAAACCCTGATAGTGCTGACATTAGTAACGTAGCTATGAGCAAACCAATTACCCAACGTCGCTGTAGTCCAGCCTTAGCGCCTGTAAAATCAGCATCTTTAAGGATAGCATTGGTAAAATTTGCCCCTCTAATATCAGCTTTACTAAAGTTCGCACCTGTCAGGTCTTGACCTTTAAAAGAGCGTCCCCGAAGATTTTGACCGGAGTAATCTGGTGGCATAATAGCGTCAGCAAGAGTTTATCTATTAGATAATATACATACTTGCTGGTCTTTATTCCTGTTTTTGGCGAAATTCGCAGAAATTCGTCTGTCTGCTGTACTCCTGGCTGCTCAAAAATTAACCTTTGGAAAAATACTTAATCCTGAGATTCAATAAATAAAGGTTTAGCAGCTACGCAAAACCCCACTCCTGCAAGGAAATTGATTTCAGGGCGGATATCGAAGCTAATTCTTAAACTATTTCTAGCTTAAATTTACACCAATGAGCATTGCTCAACCCCTACCAAAATAAACTTTTTTTACTCCTACTTTCTACCTTCTTGCACTAATAATTATTCGCATAACTAGCCACTTTCCTATCAACCAAAACAAGATTATCTACAGCATATTTCACAACTAATGATTCTTGTGTAGCATGACAAGAACTCTTTAAAACTTGAGTTTTCACTGCATCTTTCACCAGTTTAGCCTGATAAGTATAAACAGAACCAGCAGGATTTTCATAAGTTAGCTCTGCTAACATTGTATTATTATCCATGCTTTGCTCTAAAATTTTACCTGCTACTTTATTATTAAACCAATTCCATCCTTGACTAAAAATCATTTCTCTTTCTAAAACCTGTAATACATAGGGCAAAATTCCCCAACCCCGATAAACTTTATGCAAAATTTGAATATCACCAGTACGAGTTAAAATTGATCTGAAAGATTCTTGATCCAGTACACCATAATATCTTGCTTCTGGTAAATCTATAGCTGTCGGTGCAAAACGATGTCCGCCAAAATGGCTGGATCTCCAAATTCTTACATGATCAAATTGCAATTGGGCAATAGTATTTTTAGCATGAAAATAAAAAGGGTTGCCATATCTCGCACAACATTGATCATGGCTACCATGTGTACAAATTAAAATATCTCTGGTGAAATTATTTTCTACTTGAAAATCAGGATTTCCACCGGATAACCATTTCCGCACAACTCCCGCTACTTGTTCAATATTTGGTAATTTAAATTCTTGTTTGCAGTAGCCATGACTTAAACCTTCTTGTTTTTGATAAATTAATAATGTAGTTTCTTTCACTCTATGTGAATCATCATTAGCAATTAACAAAAACCTAATCGGTAATTTACTACGCTGCACCTCAGAAACTAAAACCCGCAAATTATCAGGAACCCATTTAGAAGTAAATGCTTCTGACATCCAAGGAGTAGGACATTCTACTAAAATATAAGTTTGGTAGTTGGTTGCACTACCAATTATTTCTTCTCCTATTTGTCTTGAGTAGTCTGAGCAAAAAAACTTATTCATATCATTTTTTCCCAAGAATTTGTTGTATGGACAAAGATAAATAAACAGTAAAATTGTGCCTCTAGCTACTACTTTCAGTGTTTTTTGATGTTCATAGATTTAGCAATTTAAGACATCTTGCCACTTTATAAGCTTCTGGTTTTTTCCAGTCTTTCCGGTTAATAAATCCTTTCTTTACAAAACTCAGCATCTATTTATTTGATTGGGTTTAAATCGCTTAAATCTTAATGTTTTGTATTTTATTAATAACTTGCTTATGTATATATATTTATATGTATACATAAAAATATACTGTCAACAAGTCCTATTGTATCAATCAGTGTCTTCATAATGCTAAAAATTCTCAACAAACAACCAAAAATATAAAAAAGCAAGTTATGGCAACGGGTATGGTAAAAATGCGCCTGTCATCACCCCAAAGGTAGAATTTAAGGAAGTTATGGCAGTTTTCATCTGTTGTTTCTCCCGTGGTGCTGTACTTGCTGTTCATCAAAAACAAAGATGCTGAAAGCCTTGTGATGCTTGATTTTTGAGTTTATGTATCAACAGTAACAGAATTTAAATAAAAAAGCAAGTAATTGCTCACATCTTTATTTTTTGCTAATTTTTCTCATTATATCTAGCTTACATCAAGCGAATCATGATTTAATATAATAATCATTAAATTTTTCATTAGATTTTTCAATCACATAAATAACCAAGAGGTTATATTAAAAAATAAGTAGGTGGGCATTAAAATTTATCGTTGTGGCAAGGAAAAAGGCAAGATACCAAAATTACCTGGTGTAATTCGTTTTGTACTAGATATTCATTTGGGTAAATTAGCCACATCTTTAAGATTGTTGGGTTTTGATACGGTATATTTTCAATAATGGACAATTAACAATGAACAATTGACAATGACCTCTCCCTGAAAGGAAGAGGATTGAAAAAGTGGATTTTTTTTGGTTTTTTCCACTTGAAAGGGGAGGTTTTAAACATTGAATGAAACAATTATCAATTGTCAATTGTCAATTATCAATTGATAAATGAATTTCATCGTTGTGAAAATTGCGCCCAAATTTATTGGAAAGGGTCACACTATACACGATTGCAAAACTTTATTAATGAGATAATGATGAATAGTCATAGTTAATCGGTAATGAGTCAAACTGTTTTTCTATCACCAATTACCAATTACCACTTATCAATTATCAATTATGGCATTAATATTAGCTCTTGATTTTGGTGGAACTAAACTAGCAGCAGCGACAGTAGAAGCAGGTTCTAGAGAATGGTTGCGTCATGAAAATAAACTTTCACCTGCCAATGCGGATGCTTTAAGTGATATAGAAATTATGCGATCGCTCATTGATTATGTATTAGATCAACGTAAGCCAGATGCCATTGGTGTTAGCTTTGGTGGACCAGTAGATGCAGACACAGGTATGGTGAGACTTTCCCATCATGTACCTGGTTGGGAAAACATTCCCCTCAAACTCTTGCTAGAAGAAGAATATCACGCCCCAGTCAGCATAGACAATGATGCTAACGTAGCCGCTATTGGTGAACATCGCTTTGGTGCAGGTCAAGGATACGACAGCTTATTTTACATTACCATTAGCACAGGAGTAGGCGGTGGTTGGATACTCAACAATAAACCCTGGCAAGGTGCAGGAGGAATGGCCGGAGAAATTGGCCATATAGTAGTAGATCCCGCAGGTCCAGTGTGCTTATGTGGAAAACGGGGATGTGTAGAACGTTTCGCATCTGGTCCTTATATTGCCCAAAATGCCAAAGAACTCTTGGAAAAACAACCTCCTAATTCTGGGGGAGGTACAAGAGGTGATATACTTAGACAGTTAGTAGGTAATGATTTAAACTTAATTACCGGGCAAATAGTCAGTGTAGCCGCATCAAATGGAGATGAACTAGCAAAAGCGGTATTATACAAAGCAGCTTGGGCGTTGGGAGTGGGTATTGGTAATGTTGCTAACTTAATGAACCCACAGAGGTTTGTATTAGGTGGTGGAGTGACAAAAGCCGGTGATAGTTTTTGGGCGACTGTACGCAAAATAGCCCAGGAAACCGCATTACCAGAGGTGAATTTTGAAGTTGTGCGGGCGGTTTTGGGAGATGATGCGCCATTGTGGGGGGCGGTGGCTTTGGGTTTGGATGTAATGAGGTAATTATTTTGTGAAGTAATTATTTTCAGAATTTTTTAGGCGATCGCCTATTATTTACCTGTTATTTAAATTTGAGATTTTGAATTATTTACGCCAAAATTCACAATTTCAAATCTCAAATTCAGTCAGATCAATCACAAGCTATACTAAAATTTAATCCCTTATTTATGTTTCCTATGGTTGTAAGTGCTTCCACCACCAATATTACCTGGGAACTCCTACCCGAAGACTTCATTTTAGACGATGAACCTGTGGATAATGTCAATCAACCCAGTCTAGCAGCAGCATTAACCGAAAGTTTAGAACTCGCTGGTAAACTGCCAGCAACAGCTTTAGCTACCACTAATTATGGCATCTGTGCCACCGTAAATGGCAAATTTGTCATCAAAGCCCCTGATTGGGCTTACGTGCCGCAAATTACCGTACCTAGAGAGCAAATTCAGCGCAGTTACACCCCCCATAAACAAGGACAAATTCCTACAGTGGTCATGGAATTTCTTTCCGATACAGAAGGAAGTGAATATTCCAGTAAACGCACCTATCCCCCAGGAAAATGGTTTTTTTATGAACAAGTTTTACAAGTTCCTAACTACATCATTTTTCAACCAGAAACCGGAGAATTAGAAGTACATAATTTGCAGGAAACCGGATCTTATAAATTACGTTCCCTTGATGATAATAACCGTTATTGGTTAGCAGAAATGGAACTATTTATAGGTGTATGGCAAGGAAAGCGCGAAAACCGTCAAGGTTACTGGTTACGCTGGTGGGATCAAGATGGTAATTTGTTACTTTGGGGTTCTGAGTTAGTGCAACAAGAACGACTTGCTAAAGAAGCCGCCTTAAAACGCCTTGAAGAATTAGAAAAACGTCTGCGAGATGCTGGCATTTCTGATTAAATTTGTTTTAAATGTGTTCACATTGTTCACATAAATTAACCATAAATTCAAAAATATTAAATCCCCGACTGCTGCCAAAAGTAGGGGATTTTTTATAGCAGGTGACAGGTGACAGGTGACAGTGTTAAAAACCTTAGAGTGTTTAAGTTTTATTTTTCGTTAATGTCCTAATCGTGGGAGCATCCCAATGAAAGAAAAAATAACCGCAGCAACACTAAAAAATCTCTTAAACTCTCTTTCCTTTGTGTCCTTTGCGCCCTTTGCGGTTCAATCATATCATACCCTTGGGGCATATTATTATTTCCATAGATAAAAATAAATTTACACATTTGGGATGTTCCCCTAATCGCCTTGTCTACGGCTATATTTTTTAATCAATCATTAACACCTTGATAAATCAAACAGCTAATTTAGATACAGAAGAACATCAAATTAGATATTATGCTACTTTGTGGTTAGGAAGACAATCATGCTCATCATTATTTAAGTTTTTCTGCCATCTTTGATTTCTTAATAATTATTTAGTTGTAAAAGTAGACAATGATTTTCA
Organism: Sphaerospermopsis torques-reginae ITEP-024; assembly: GCF_019598945.1. Taxonomy (NCBI): domain Bacteria; kingdom Bacillati; phylum Cyanobacteriota; class Cyanophyceae; order Nostocales; family Aphanizomenonaceae; genus Sphaerospermopsis; species Sphaerospermopsis torques-reginae. Next base: position 3,826,020 of record NZ_CP080598.1, read on the forward strand.
AAATTGAATCAGAATTTTAACTTTTAGATTTAACAGAAGTTGGTAAGTGCAGATATACCAACTAACGTTAGAAATCAAAGTTATTGCGTAAATCCTGAAAACATCATTTTTACAACTTAAACAGGATCCCCATGACTATTCCTCTACTAAAATACGCTCCATCCAGCCAAAACCAAAGAGTTAAAAGTTTTGAAATTCCTGGAGAAGAATATCCAAGAATTTACACCACAGAAGGAACACCTGACACCGCAGAAATTGATCAGTTAATTTGGGCTGCTTATCGTCAAATATTCAACGAACAACAAATTTTAGTTAGCAACCGTCAATTAGCTCTAGAATCCCAATTAAAACACAAAAGTATTACTGCTCGGGATTTTATTAGAGGATTGTTATTATCGGAAACATTCCGCTTACGTAACTACAACGCGAATAACAATTATAGATTCGTGGAAATGTGTATACAACGAGTTTTGGGCAGGAATGTTTACAGTAAACAAGAAACAATGGCCTGGTCTATTGTGATTGGGACTAAGGGTTTACAAGGTTTCATTGATGCACTGCTAAATAGTGAGGAGTATCAAAGTAATTTTGGTGATAATACAGTTCCCTATCAACGTCGAAGAATTATTGCACAACATAGTATAGGAGAGTTACCTTTTAGCCAATTTCCTCGTTATGATCAATACCATCGTCAACAACTAGAGGACTTTGGATATTTCCAAGCTAAAGCACCTGTAGGACATTGGTGGAAGCAGCACAAACCTCCTTATAATCCAGTTTCTTTATTGATGTCATCACCTCTTTTTTTCATAGAACATCTCGTCTTTTTTGCATTCATAGTTTATGTAATTCTCTCCTATTATGGTGTGATTAGCTTGTAATATTACCTGTCCTTAAAGAGGGAACAGGGAACAGGGAACAGGGAACAGGGAACAGATAATTATTGATTATCCCTTCACTCTATTCACTGTCACCTGTCACCTGTCACCTGTCAACTGTCACCTCGTCCAGTCTAACCTGCTATTTCCTGTTCTTCACGCCATAATTGATATAACCGATTTGCAGGAATTGTTAAATACAAAATATCACCCGCACTTAAATTAGTTTCTAATAAATCCCAACCGTGTAAAGTTTGGTGATTTGTCTCTACATATAAAGGTACAAAATCCGCATATCTAGCTACATCTTTCACCCATTGACCACAAAAAGGATGGTTAGGAGTAATCAAAGTTGCAAAAGCCACCCATAAATTATCACCTATAATTCCATTACCAATAATTCTCCCTCCCAAAGCAGCAGCAGCAAAAGCCGGTGCAGCTAATTCTGCGGGACTTAATACAGCTTCAAAATCAAATACCTGTTGTGCTATCCTGGCAAAATCAGGATCAGCATAGTGAACAATTACTGGAATTCTTGATATTAAACTTTTGGCTTTGAGGGCAATTTCTAAATTAATAGCATCGTTATTAGTAACAGCTAAAACTGCGGACGCGGTATCTATATTACTGGTTTGTAAAGTTGTGCGAAAACTCGCATCTGCCAAAATTACAGGAATACCCATTCCCCTAGCAGTGTTGACATATCTATTATTAGCATCTGTTTCAATTACTACTACTTCATGTCCACTTGTATGAAGTTGTTGCACAATTTTAATGCCAATGCCACTTAAACCACAAACAATATAATGATGACGTTGGGGAATTCTGGCAGCATCCCAAAATTGTTTGAGACGAGTTCCTAAGACAAAATCCGTTAGCATAGCATACCAAATACCAAAAACTATTGCTCCTGCCAACATCATAAAAATGGTAAATAATTTAATATTATTTGGTGCTTCTTCTACAACTTTATCATTACCACCAGCACCAGTAATCATGCCCACAGCAAAATATAAGGCATCAACAAAGGAAATATTTAATTTAGCATAAACATAGGTAAAAGTGGCGATCAAAATAATGACTACTAATGCTATAGCCATTGCTATTACTGATTTGGCGTGTTTTTGAAAATGGCGAATACTGGTGAAAATTTTAATCAGTTTTCTTGCCCATGATTTGCGGGTGTGATTGATGCGGGGTTGAGTACCAATAATGAGGCGATCGCCTACTTTTAAATGTTGTTCTGCTAACACCGCTGACACTAAATTCATCTTCCCAATTACGGGTAAATAATAAATCAGCATCCGTGATTTATCTTCCCACAAATCACTGATTTTTTGCCCGCGCCAAGGATGATTTTCATTAATATATTCTTCTTGAATTGGCCAAGTTTGCTCAAATAATTTGATTTGTCCTATGGCTTTATTTCCTAAAGCTGCAAATGTAAATACTGGTGCAGCCAACCCCACAACACTCATACTTAAATGATCTATAAGAGTGTGATCTAAACGTTCACCTAAATTAGTATTATAAAAACGGTTGATAATGCGAATATTGGGATTTAATACCCGCGCTTGCATCATCACTGACAAATTTACCGCATCATCAGCAGTAGCAATCACTAAAGTATGTGCCTGGTCAATTCCTGCTGCTTGCAGGGTAGAAGCTGCACAAAATTCACCAATAATTACATCTCCCGTTGCTTCACCAGCTATGGGTCTGCGATGAATACCAACAACTAAAGCACCCTGTTGTCTCAGCAAACGAAAGATTTTATATCCAGTCCGTCCTAAGCCACAAACAATAATTCGAGGTTTCATGAAACAGCAGCATAATTGTAATAATTCAGGAGTCGTAGGGGCGAAGCATTCGGAAAATAACCTGTGATAAAAATTGATAATTTATCGCCCAAATACTGATGCTTCCAGCACGCTTCGCGAACGCCCTTACAGCAGTCAGGAGTAAAATTTTTTGATGTAAATATTTTTCACTGGCTTGTTTACTTCATTTACCTGTAATACTCTGTATGAATCTCTATTTTTGCCTGATTTCTCTAAATAGAACTGTAACTGAACACACGATAGCAAGGAAATTAAACATTAAAAATTAAACATTAAACATTCCAGACACAAATGATTGAAATACTCCGTCTAGATAATTATAAGCCAGTAACAAAGCAGATGAAAAATATATTACAACCTAAAAAACTTGCTGTGATTGTTGCTTCTTTATTAGCAGCAGCAACAGTTTCTCATCCAATTTCAGCACAAACCACACCCGGTCCAATAGCTGAACCTAATGTTAAACTCAATGTACAACGCACCAGCGGTACTTGTCCGCAAACAGTTGGTTTATGGTGGATAACTCTACCCTATGAAGGAGGTGCAGAACATACAGTAATTGCAGATACTAAAGCTTTTGCAGATTCAGTTAAATTAGTTGCTTCTAATAATCAGCAATTTGTAGAATTTGTTGCACCTTTACGCAGTAACTACGCTTCCTGTGTTGGTCAAACTCGCAATCAAGAATATAAATTCTACACGGTACAATTTAAAAATAAAAAAGCTTATTTTCGGGTAGATTTGCGAAAAATTAACGCTCCTGCTCAGGAAATTACCTACAAAACTATTACGGCCTCTCGTCCTTATGTGCGGTGGGCGATCGCTGATTAGATAACATACAGCAGATTGCAGATCAATCAGGTACAACCTGGAATAATAAAACTCTTGTGGTACAGGCATCTTGCCTGTAAGATGTATATATCACTCAGATTAAATATGCTGTATATCATCAATCTGATCAATTACAGGACTGACACAAAACAGAACGAAAGTAGGGGTAATTCATGAATTACCCCTACGCAACAATCAGGTTTTTAGTCCCATCTTGCGTAAGTCCTAAATTAGATAATATCCATATTCCCCACTACTCACATACTTAAATCAGTCGGGTTTCTCTGTAAATGAAGGGTTAAACCCCTCAGACAAAACAATAAATCTTGCATGGTAAAATGATTTACAAGTCAGTTATCAAATCACAAATTAAGTGTTTTAAAAACGACGGAAACCAAACACAAATGCGGATGATGGGTATTACCCCCTAGTGCTTTACTCACATTATCTTAGTTTTTAGCTATAACTTTTATCAGGTGTATGGTTCAAAGTCTCTCTGATCAAGTGTTAGCAATGAACGAGCAAAAATTTCTAAATTTCTAGCTAGAAAAATGCCAAATTGGCAACCACAAGCTAGAGAAGCAAGTTAAATTAAATTAGACAAACGAAAACAAGGCGGTTGCTAAAAAATTAAAAAAATTAGTTTCTGATTCTTGTTAAGTTTGTTGGAAAATTAAATAAAATGATCGTTTGCTGCAATAGGAATACTCACTGAGTACAAACGTTATCGTTATATAAATTACCCCCCTAATTTAACGATAATCGTTATGTGTATATTCCCGAATCGCTTCAGCAGCAAATAGTAGAGTGGGAGAGAATGGCGCTTGGTAATGCCTCCTCCCACTCTCTTTTTTGGGGTATTTTTGGGGAAAATTTTTTGTCCATAAATACTTGAAACTGTTCCCTGTTCCCTGTTTCCTGTTCCCTTTCTCCACGACAAGACTTTTTCAGTAAACCCTATGTATTCTCTTTCAAAAACAAAATATAATCCACTATTTTTTGCTTACTACTAAATAAAGAAGTTTCATAATAAGTTAAGCGGTGATGTTCACCAGAATATAATACTAAAACAATCCAATATGTTTGGTTATTAATTTCCACATCTTTACCAAACCTATTTTTAACCGTAAAATCAGAACTGTTATCCAGATCCCCGACTTCTTCAAGAAGTCGGGGATCTATTCAATCTCTATTTTAAGTTTAATTTAAGCAGCAACTTTTTCCTCAAGATGTTTAAAAGTCTTTTTAGTAGCACCGCAAATAGGACAACTCCAATCATCAGGAATTTCTGCAAAAGGTGTACCAGGTGCAATACCCGAATCTGGATCACCAACAACAGGATCATAAATCATGCTGCATTGTCTACAAATCCATTTTTGAGTTGCCGGATCTTCACCTGCTACTCTAGTTACAGCTTGTCCACCATTTAATACTTCTAAAGCTTCAGTGTAGCGATCTGCATGATAATTTTCAATGAATTTGAGCAAACCAAACCGATGTGCTGCGGCGCGGAATGTGTTAGCGTGTTCACTAGATTCCTGTGCTTGTTTGAAAAATTCTTCCGCTGCGGGATTATCTCTATCTTTTTGAGCAGCAGCAGCAAAATCAGGATACATGGTAGTGTATTCATAGGTTTCCCCTTCAATTGCCAAAGACAAACAACGAGACATAATTTCCCGTTTTTGTTCATCAGTTAAACTAGCAGCATCTTTGACAACCAGTTCTGGATGTAATAACTCAAAATGTGCAAAAGCGTGTTCAGTTTCCTGATCTGCTGTTTCTTTAAAAAGTTTCGCTAAGTCTGTAAAACCCAGTTTACGTGCCACATTTGCAAAAAACAGGTATTTGCGATTTGCCATCGATTCTCCACCGAAAGCTGCTTCTAAGTTTTGTAGTGTCGTAAAATTTGACAAATCCATAATTTTTACTTGCCTGTTAAGTGATATTTCATGGGAAAAACAGACTTATAAACTAGGGGAGATGAGGCCGCCAAAATATTTTTACAATCTTTAAACAGATTTTATAAAACCTGTTTTCGCCCATCTTTAATTACCCTTGTTCTTAGCCGCTTCAGGATAATTATCAATCTTAGATGATGAATATGATGAATATTTTATATTTTTTCTGTCAAAGTAGTTTATTGACAATAATTATTATTAGATCCAGGCTTTTTACCCTTGATATCATGTCCGCATAATCACTTGCGATATAACTTGTGTGTGCAAAAATAGGAAAATTCTTTTCCCCTGCTCCCTGCCCCCCTGCTGGCTTAATGATAAGTATTCAACCGGACATGATATGAAAGGGTAGATTTAAAACCTGCCATGAAACAATTATCAATTGTCAATTCTCAATTCTCAATTGATTGCAGTATTTTGTCTTTTATACAGATGTAGATGTACAAATTGCTGGAACTTCAACTGTGAAAATAGAGCCTTGAGGATGGTTATCCTGCAATGTTATTTTGCCTCCATGAGCTTCGATCGCCATTTTACAAAATGCCAATCCTAAACCAGTTTGACTAGTATTATTGATCTTAGTTCCTATTTCATACTTATTAAAAATCTTTTCTTGCAGTTCTTTTTTAACTCCAGGTCTAAAGTAAATAATCTCGAATTTTGCCGAATCATCTGCTAGATAATTGGCACGTAAAATGATTTTACTGTTAGCAGGAGAAAATTTAACTGCATTAGAAACAATATTATTGATAATGCGACGAAAGATAGGCTCATCTACTTTTATACTACTACCAGGTTTGGGTAGATCGCTGATAAATTGGATATTTTTATTTTCTGCGATCGCAGTAAATTCTTCCACTACTGATTGACAGAAACTATAAATGTCTACTTCAGAATAATTGAGAACCATCTTACCAGATTCTAACTTAGCCATGATCAGTAGACCATCAATCATGGATTGTAGTTCTTCTCCCGCACTGATAATTTGATTAACTTTTAACTTTTGTTTCTCTAGAGGTAAATTGGGATATTTGAGTATATGAGCCGATAGAATCATGCTGGTAAGAGAATTTCGCAAGTCGTGTACCATCATATTCACCATATCCTGTCGCCACTGGAGTAATTCCTGCACCTGATCGTATTGAAAACCCAAAAGCCTGATAAATAAAAGGTTTGAGGCTCATAAAAAGACGGTAGGTGCTTTCGTTATAGCGTCTTGAGTCTGAAAAACCTGGCACTTTTGTGGGCAGCCAGAGATGAAAAAATGTTTTTAATTCTCCTCCTGACTCCTGTGCCAGTATTATCTGGAGATGATGATGGCTCTGTTGACCCCCTGCAAGATGGTAAACTAGGATGGAGAGTACCACACCGCAACCCCGATGCAGTGGCAGCAGCTTGTAGAGAAATTCTCCAGGGTAATGATCAACGTTGTGATGGTAAATGGTTGCGAGAACAGGCGATCGCTATTTTTGGGATAGAAGCATTTCAACAGCGTCTAGGACAAATGTTACAATTGTAAGGAGACTGGGGACTGGGGACTGGGTAATAAATTTTATTTTTCCCAATTACCAATTACCAATTACCAATCACCAATCACCAATCACCAATCACCAATTACCTGTTCCCACTGATAACGATAACTAAAATAAAAGTAGAGTAGAAAAAATTTAAGAAATGAACCTGAATAACTTCCAACAAAATCTTGATAAACTGCGTCCTTGGCTGACTTTATTAGCAGTAGCCTGGTTATTAGCATCATTAGGCTTAGGCTGGTTGGTAAATTCCTTACTAATTATTTTTGGACTGTTGTTAATAGCACCAGTTATAGCATTCTTTGGTTTCCGCTGGTGGCTACAACGTAACTTAGTTACTGATAAGTGTCCGGTTTGTGGATTTGAAATAACAAGTTTAAATAATAGCCAATTACAATGTCCAAATTGCGGAGAACAACTATTAGTAAAAAATAGTCAATTGAGCCGCTTTGCACCAGAAGGTACAATTGATGTGACAGCAGTTGAAATTCCCGCCAAATCAATGGAAGAATGAACTAATATGAAAGTAGGATTCAGGGTTCAGTAGGGGTTCGGTAATTGTTATACCATTTTCGGGTGCGTTCTGGTGAAACACCCCATAAATAAGCAATAACGATAATTTGGTTAAGTAGGGTAGTCTTAAAAATTCCCTTTTTTAACCATCTCCGGGGTGATGTAATTACAGGTACGTCAATTATTTTAATTTTACTTATACGTTTTAAACGGGTAATCAGTTCAAAGTCTTCCATAATAGGCATTTGGGGAAAATTACCAACTTGATCAAATGCAATTTTAGTTAAAAAAATAGCTTGATCACCGTAGGGTAATTGATAGAAATGCGATCGCAACTTTACACCCCACTCTACCAAACGCAAACCCCAATGAGGTGCATCTATTCGCAAAGCAAAAGCACCAGCTATAATTCCAGGTTGTTGTAATGCGGTACGAATCATAGTATCAAAACCTTGAGGTAAACGAGTGTCAGCATGGAGAAACAGGAGAATTTCACCACTAGCGATCGCTGCACCTGTATTCATTTGTATAGCACGACCAGGAGCAGAAGAGATCACAGTTGCACCTAAAAATTCAGCAATAGTAGGTGTATCATCACTTGAACCACCATCAACAACAATGACTTCCACATTTGCACTTGATTGAGTGCTGGTAATTGCTGTTTTAATATTATTCGCTTCATTGAGAGTAGGTATAATAATGGAAATGCGTTGAGTTTTAATATCTTGATGCACCATATCAAATACCAGATGAACCACGTTAAAAATTAAAATTGAAAATTTTTGTAAAACATTAAGTTTAACACTCATACAGCAGATTGCAGATTATTCTGGTACAGAATATAACTTTAAACTTAGAAAGAAAGAGAGTTTTACTTCTGACTCCTGACTCCTGCTGTATCTGCAAATATTTTAGTGAACTATGCTGCTATTCCTTCAAGTTATTGTGTGCATCGCTTTAGTCATTGCTGTGGGAACATGGCTTTCCCAAAGTGCTGATATGTTGGCAGAAAAAACCGGACTAGGGCGGACTTGGGTAGGTACAATTTTGTTAGCGGGTGTTACCTCTTTGCCAGAGTTAGCCACAGGGACAAGTGCCATAGTCATGTTTAACTCTCCAGACCTTGCTGTGGGCGGTATCTTGGGCAGTTGTCTCTTTAATTTGCTAATTTTAGCATTGCTCGATATTTACAACGGTCTAGCCCCATTATTGAAACGAGCGCAAATTAGTCACGGTTTAGCAGCAAGTTTGGGTTGTGGAATGCTGGGTATTGCCGCTGGGGGAATGCTGTTGGGAAAAACAGAGACTAATTTAACTGTGGGATGGGTGGGTATTCCCAGTGTGATTTTACTATTACTTTATTTTGTCAGCGCCCGGACGATTGCCCAATTTGAAACCAGAAGACGTGCAGAAGTATTAGAAGAAGAAGCAGAGGTTTTTCAATATCAACACATTACACCTGTGCAAGCATATCGCAGATTTATCATTCTCTCAGCAATGATTGTCATATTGGGTGTGTGGTTGGCGTTTTTAGGCGATCGCGTTGCCGCAGTCACAGGTTTAGGACAAAGTTTTATTGGCGCTCTTTTGCTGGCAACAGCCACATCATTACCAGAAGTAGTATCATCCTTGGCAGCAGTACGCCTTAATGCCGTAGATTTAGCAGTTTCTAACGTTTTTGGCTCAAATATCACTAATTTAGCAATTTTGGGCTTTTATGATTTCGTATATTTACAGGGGAGCATCTGGGCAAATATCAGTCAGATACATATTTTCACTGCCGTTGTTGGGATGATCATGACTTCCGTGGCCATCACAGGATTAATTTATCATGCTGTTAGTCGTTCACGTATGTATATTACCTGGGATGGATTAGCTCTGATTATCCTTTACTTAGGTGGTATGTACGTGATTTACCAGAACCTATTGTAAAGAAATGTTAAAGACAATGATACTCTAAGGGAATTTGCATAGATAAATCAAGGAATTGAGGATGATGAAAATTAAAATTGTGCAAGGCTTCGCCGTGAGCGTCAGTGGTAACAAAGCTTGTCGAATTATTGATATTAGTTCAAGATAGAGTTAAGCAATATTCTTGACTGCACTATCAGCAGATTTGCTAGGATCAGATATGGAATGGCTAGTAAATTCAGGATTATTTGATGCTATTCAAGGTGGCTCTCTGAAATTGGAGGAATTGGTTTAATTACAATGGATGTCTATGTAGTGTGAACTACGTTAAAAGTCAAATTGGCATTGTCTAAATTACAGTAAGCTATTTTAATGCGTATCTTCAAAATCTAGAATGGCTACTGTTAACGACAACTATCTCAAACTAAAAGCTGGTTATTTATTCCCGGAAATTGCTAGACGGGTAAATGCTTTCGCCCAAGCTAACCCCGATGGGAAAATTATCCGTTTGGGTATTGGTGATGTGACTGAACCCTTGCCAGAGGCTTGCCGGACTGCAATGATTAAAGCAGTGGAAGATATGGGCGATCGCTCATCTTTCAAAGGCTATGGACCAGAACAAGGTTATGCTTGGTTACGGGAAAAAATCGCCCTTCAAGATTTCCAAGCACGAGGCGCTGCTATAGAAGCCGATGAAATCTTCATCTCTGACGGTTCTAAATGCGATACAGGCAACATTTTAGAGATTTTTGGCAAAAATAACAAAATTGCTGTTACTGACCCTGTATACCCCGTTTACGTAGATACTAACGTGATGGCGGGTAATACCGGAGATGCTAACGAAAAAGGCGAATATGGCGGTTTAGTTTATCTCCCTGTCACTGCTGAAAACAACTTTACCGCAGAAATACCTAAAGAGAAAGTAGACTTAATTTATCTCTGCTTTCCCAACAACCCCACAGGTGCAACTGCAACCAAAGAACATTTACAAGAGTGGGTAAACTACGCAAAAGCCAACGGATCAATTATTTTCTTTGACGCTGCTTACGAAGCATTTATTACCGATCCTAGTCTTCCCCATTCTATCTATGAAATTGAAGGTGCGAGAGATTGTGCGATTGAGTTTCGTTCTTTCTCCAAAAATGCGGGTTTCACTGGAACTCGTTGCGCGTTAACTGTCGTTCCCAAAACCCTAACTGCAAAAGCCGCAGATGGTACTGATGTAGAATTGTGGAAATTATGGAATCGTCGTCAGTCTACCAAATTTAACGGTGTTTCCTACATTGTACAGCGTGGTGCGGAAGCGGTTTATTCTGAAGAAGGACAAGCACAAACCAAAGCTTTGGTAAGTTTCTACTTAGAAAATGCCAAAATTATCCGTGAACAACTCACCAACGCAGGTTTATCAGTTTATGGTGGTGTGAATGCACCTTATGTATGGGTGAAAACACCTCATGGTTTAACCAGTTGGGAATTTTTCGATAAATTGCTGCAAACAGTGAATGTTGTGGGAACACCTGGATCTGGTTTTGGTGCTGCGGGTGAAGGTTATTTCCGCATTTCCGCGTTTAACAGTCGGGAAAATGTGGAAGAAGCAATGAAGCGGATCACTGAGAAGTTTAAGGTTTAGTAGGTTGTAAATACCTTTAAAATCTCATGGTGGGCAATGCCCACCTGAATATTTGGTAGACTTGAGTTATGAGTATGTTAGTTGAGAGGTGAACTTATATGAAATTGATCATCAAAAATTTAGGACCTATTAAAAATAATACTCAAGCCATTGATTTAGATAAGGATTTTTTTGTATTTGTTGGCAGAAATAATAGTGGTAAAAGTTATGTGGCTCAGTTATTGTGGGCGATTTTTAATCAAGATATAATTAATAAATTTGCATTGGAAAATTTAGAGATTATTGATAATGAAATAGTGGAAAATGTTAATAAGGTTGAAGTTACTCCTGAACTAATAGGAAAAATATTAAGTAGATACAGCAACTTTTTACAAGAAGAGACAAAAAAAGAAATATTCAATACTGGAAAAGAAGCAACAATTTTTAATAAAATTGCCATTAATTTTGATTATGAAATATCTGAATTAAAAGATGAGAAAATTGAAGCTACTGTCTATATAAAAAAATATGAGGAAGAAAATTCATTAGAGTACATAGAAATCAAAAAAGATCAAGGTGATTTGATATACTCTTTTGAAGAAAAGGACTTACCAGAGAGTTTTCAGGAAATCTTTCCTAAGAGATTTTTGGACAGAAATTTACTCAACCAAAAAAAGTCTATTCTCATTGACATAATAATTAGAACTATGCTAAAACACAAGCATGAGACTTTTTTCTTACCTGCAAGCAGAATTTTCTTTCCTAACTTCTATCTTTATATTATTGACTTTGAAAGAAAAAAACGTGAACAAGATATCAAAAAACTTGTAGATTTATTAGAACGTCCTCGATCTCGTAATAAAGAGAAGATTAAATTAGCTGAATTAGAAGAATTAGATGTTTTTCAAAGACCATATACAAAACCTATTAATCAAGTCATTCAAAAACTGTTAGAAATGTATGATGCAAATATTGAGGATCATTATTTACATCTTTCTGAACAACTACAAGAAATTCTTGGAGGTGAAATAAAAATTATTCGTCGAGAAGGAATTGGAGCAGCAGAATTTTATTTTCAAATAAGTTCTGTTGACGAACTTTTGCCAATGTATTTAGCTTCTTCTTCTGTCAACCAGTTAACACTTTTGGATACATATTTTAAATATTGGGCTGAAGAAAAAAATAATTTCTTAATGATAGATGAACCAGAAGTGAATTTACATCCTGAAAATCAGATTAAATTATTAAATATTTTGATCCAGTTTATCCAAAACGAAACCAGAAATAAAGTATTAATCACAACCCATAGTTCAATTTTAGCTAATGCTATTAATAACTATATATATTTGGATGTTCTGAAAAATCAACATGGTGTAAATGTAGAGAAAATTATCGAAGATAATAAATTATACTATGTTGATTCATCTGTATCTATCGCAAAGGAAAAAGTCGGTGTTTATTTCTTCACAGGTGATAAAATTATAGACTATGAAAGCGGTGATTCTGGTATCTATTTTAGAAACTTTAGAGAAGTTGAAAATAACTTAGATAAATCACTTCGCATTCTGACTGATTATATCTACACTCAAGAAGATGAGGTAGATGATGAGTAAACGTAATAAACGCGATGTGCGTAATTTAAGAGATGAATTTCACAAAGCTTTATTAAAACAAGAATTTATTGTTGAAATTCCTGTAGCTGAAAATGAAATAATTGAAATTGAAGAAAAAAGTTCTAATGCAAAATTGAAGAAGGTATGTATTCAAGGATTAAATTATATTGATAATAAATCACAAGTAGAAAGAATTTGGAAAATAAATTTAGAAAAACCCATACCTGGTATAGCAACTAGCAGCAAAACTACAGAATGTGCTATTGTAGTTTTACAAAAATATGAAAGTAGCTATAGATTGAATATTTTGTTAATTGAGTTAAAATCTAGCATAGATAACAAAGAACTAGAGAGAATTTCCGAAAAGTTTAGTTGTGCAATGTCTAGAGTATATATGTTACTCGTTTTGAATAATCACTTAAATCCCAAACAAGGTTATCATGAGGAAGAAATATATGTAGATTTTCAAGGAATTTTATTTTATCAAACATTTTCTGAAAGAAAGACATTAGAGGAAAATAAATACAGTAAATTTTCCGAAATTATTAAAAGTGATAATAAATCTGGTACATTAATTTTTCAGACAATTTTGAGAGATCAAGATCAAATCAAAATTAAGTGTTTTTGTCACTCAGATATTGACAGTAAAATAGAAATTAGAATAAATTTAAAAGATTTGTTATAATAAATACTTAATGACTAGTCTTAAATTACTACTATCCCTAGTATTCTATGAATGTAGCTATTCCCGTTTTCAAACCCGTTAGTCAAATACAACTAACACCCGGTAGTAAAGTTACTATTCCTGATGTTACATGGGATGAATTTGAATGTATTTTACAAGAACTGGGAGAAAAAAGAAATTCACGAATTGCTTATCATCAGGGTATTTTAGAAATTAAAGTTGCGTCACCTGAACATGAAATTCCCAAAGATTTAATTTCAGATATCGTGAAAATATTATTGAAAGCAAAAGGAATTAAATATCAACCTTTTGGATCAACGACTTATAAAAAACAAGGTGTAGCAGGTGTTGAACCTGATGCTTGTTTTTATATTCAAAATTATCAACAAATGATAGGTAAACGACGTTTACAACCAGATGATCCACCACCAGATTTAGCAATAGAAACTGATGTGACATCAAAAACAACTATTGATGCTTATGAAGCAATTGGTGTTCCTGAATTATGGATTTTTGATAGTGGGAAGTTGTCTATTTATTTGTTGCAAGATGGAAAATATATCAAATCTGAAAAAAGTCCCTATTTGGGAGATTTAGATATTATTCAGATTATACCTGATACTGTTGAGCGTAGTTGGCAGGTGGGGAGTTTTCAGGCTTTGGAAGAATTTACCGCGACGTTATATTCTATCTTGGAATAGAGTGTTAAACTTTTTAAAGTTATGGCTGGACATAGTAAATGGGCAAATATCAAGCGTCAGAAAGCAGTTGCAGACGCAAAAAGGGGAAGTATCTTTACCCAACTATCGCGGGCGATTATAGTTGCTGCTAGGAGTGGAATACCAGATCCGGCGGGAAATTTTCAGTTGCGGACAGCGATTGATAAAGCGAAAGCTGCGGGTATTCCTAATGATAACATTGAAAGAGCGATCGCCAAAGGTGCAGGTACTTTTGCAGGTGATAACACCAATTTAGAAGAAATTCGCTATGAAGGATATGGTCCCGGTGGTGTAGCAATTTTAATTGAAGCTTTAACAGATAATCGTAATCGTACCGCTGCTGATATCCGAGTTGCTTTTAGTAAAAATGGCGGAAATTTGGGGGAAACAGGTTGTGTGAGTTGGATGTTTTCCCAAAAAGGTGTATGTGTTGTTGAAGATGTGGTTGATGAGGAAAAACTTTTGGAAGCATCTTTAGAAGCTGATGCTGATACTTATGAAATGATTGAAAATAACACGGCTGAAGTTTTTACTGAAGTAGTAAATTTAGAGAAACTGAGTCAAACATTGAAAGCAAAAAATTTTCATGTTACAGAAGTAGAATTACGTTGGATTCCGGGAAATCAAGTTGAAGTCATAGATCCTGATCAGGCTAAATCTCTGCTCAAATTAATTGATACTTTAGAAGGCTTAGATGATGTCCAAAATGTCACCGCTAATTTTGAAATGTCTGAGAATTTAATGGCTTTAAGTATGGCTTAATAGGTGACTGGGGACTGGGAAGAAATGTTTACCTTCTACCTCCTGACTCAAGAGGGCAACCACAGGGGGTTTGCCCCTACTGCTTTCGTTATGGTAGCCAATTTTCATCTAATAATTGTTCCAGAGTATAAGGACATTCTAAAGGAAATTGAATCATCATACCTGTTTTTTTACTGACATATTTTAAGGCTTTCTGATAAACTTTATCTTTATTTTCTTGTAAATGATTTCTTAGATTTTTAGTCAAATATTCATTGATTTGAGTTCTAAAACTGATAATCTCTGCTTGCCAATGATTGGCATTATATTGATATTCCTCTTCCCAATATTGCAGCAGTAACAAATGTCTAATTATTTGTTCTAACAAACTCTCAACCGTCAGTTTATCTCGACGAATCATAGCTTCTAATTCCTCAATTAAATGCTCTAAATCCAGAGCATCTAGTCGCTTTTCTTTTAATAATTGCAGAGTTTGTTCTAACCATTTTTCATTATCAACTTCATAAATAGAATACAAATCACTTATTGGATTCATTGCTTTACTCACTTGAATCTACTTGTTAAATGACTAATTAGCAATTATTCTACCACATCATCAAACAATATTATTTTATATTATAAAAAACTGTCACTTGTCACCTGTCACCTGTATATCTTGAGAAATGCTACTAGCTAAAATTCCCAAAATTTTATTCACATCTTTGAGATAATATTCACTCAAATCAATGCTTAATATTTGTTTTTCTAATTTAAGAAATTGCCAAATACTACCAGTTGTCACTGCACCATAGATGGTTTTAATGTCGCTGTGAGATTGTTGATTAAAAATTTGCGCTGCTACCATTTCCGCTGCACACTGACCTAAACCAGCATTAATATTTTCTTTTTTGGCTTCTACAACAATTAAAACTGGTGCAGTCAAAATCAAAATTTCCGGTGATTGAGTAATAATAAAATCGCAAGTACCATTTAATCCTTTACTATCATCAACAGTGAAATCAACACCAGAAAATAAACTCACTTGCTCTTGTAATTGTCGCCTTAAATCTACTAAAATAGGAGAAATAATTAGTTCAGAACGAGCTTTTTCACTATTACTTCCTAAAGCAATTGGCAGGTTATAGTTAAGAATTTCTGTCAGTAAATTACTAGCTGCTAATTCGGGAACAGCAGCAAAAATATCGCGTTTTTCAAAAGTAGTTAATTCAAACTCTTGTTTGGCTTTAGCTAAACTAAACTCGCTGTAAGACATAAACTCATGTTCGGGTAAAATTTTCCTAGTCAACTTGCCTGATTTCAGGACTTGGGTAAAAATAATAGATAAAACATCTTCATCTATCTTCACAATGTCACTTACTCAGCTTACTCAAACTCTCACTCCCCCCCAAACAACCACAGACAAACCAGGATATGATTATGATTTGGTGATAGTCGGTGGTGGTATTGTTGGTTTAACTTTGGCTGCTGCTTTAAAGAACTCTGGTTTAAGTATACTGCTAATCGAAGCTAGGATGACATCAGCCGCAGTGGCTAAAGGCCAAGCTTATGCTGTACATATGTTATCAGCCCGCATTTTTCAAGGAATTGGCATTTGGGATAAAATTCTCCCTAATATCGCTAAATATAGACAGGTGTTTTTATCTGATGCTAACTATCCCGATGTGGTGAAATTTCAAACTGCTGATATAGACACACAAACACCAGAATTAGGTTATGTAGCAGAACATTTTGCACTGTTAGAACCTTTACAAGAATTTGTGAAAAATTGTGCAAATGTAACTTATTTGTGTCCAGCAGAAGTTGTTAGTACACAGAATGAAAAAGATATAGTTACTGTTAATATTAAAGTTGATGGTGAACAGCAGAAAATTAAAACTAAATTGTTAGTAGCTGCTGATGGTTCACGTTCCAAAATTCGAGAAGCTGCGGGAATTAAAACTAAAGGTTGGAAATATTGGCAATCTTGTATTGTCGCTTTTGTCAGACCTGAAAAATCTCATAACTATACAGCTTATGAGAAATTTTGGCAAAGTGGACCTTTTGCAATTTTACCTTTACCTGGTAACAGATGTCGCATTGTTTGGACAGCACCCCATGAAGAAGCAAAAGCTTTATGTGCTTTAAGTGATGAGGATTTTTTAGCTGAACTAACCAAGCGGTATGGTAGTCAAATGGGTAAATTAGAATTATTAGGCGATCGCTTTATTTTTCAGGTACAATTAATGCAGAGCGATCGCTATGTTCTCCCCCGTTTAGCTTTAGTTGGTGATGCTGCACACAACTGTCATCCCGTCGGTGGACAAGGTTTAAATTTAGGTATTCGTGACGCTGCTGCTTTAGCTGAAGTTATCCAAACAGCACACCAAAACGGTGCAGATATTGGTAAAATTGAAGTTCTCAAACAATATGAACAATGGCGAAAAAAAGAAAATCTGGCAATTTTAGGTTTTACTGATTTGTTAGATCGGGTATTTTCTAATAACATCTTACCCGTGGTAATTATCCGACGTTTAGGTTTATGGTTAATGCAGCGAGTTCCAATGTTGAAAATCTTTGCACTGAAATTAATGATCGGTTTAAAAGGTAGAACTCCCGAATTAGGGAAAATGTAAAATGATTTATAATTGGGAAATAAGGTGACAGGGGAAAAATAAATTCTTTCTCCTGACTCCTGACTCCTGACTCCTGACTCCTGACTCCTGTTAAGCTATTGCTAATATCCAAATAGCAAACTTTACACTTGCCAATCAGTTTGTTATTCTCAATCAATGGAATTACTAAATTTAGATATGAACTTTAAAATCATACCTTACTCCTTGGCAGCGTTGATTTTATGCAGCGGCTACACAATTACTCCACCCGCATTAGCCAATCAACCACAAACAACAGTAAAATCTATATGGCAAGTCTTTTCTTCTCAAGAAGGAGGATTTAGTATTTTATTTCCTGGGACACCCACAGTTACAAAACAAAAAATCAAAAGTAAAAATGGCGAAGTTGAGGTGAATTTATTTACCGTTGAACGCCCACAGGAAGAGGTAAAATACACAGTTGCTTATATTGATTATCCAGAAGAATACATTGAACTATTAAAACGTAATAATCAGGTTGAAGCAGCGATAGATACTGGCAAGAAAACAGCTTTAGAAAATGCCAAAGCAACTTTAATTAGTGAAGAAAAAATGAGTTTAGAAGGTCATTTTGGCAAAGAAGTTAACTATACTAAACCTGGTGATAAAATTATTAAACAGAGAATCTTTTTAGTTGATAGAAGATTATATCAAGTCAGTGCAGAAACCACTACAAAAATGCAAAAATTTCTAACTAAGAGTATCAGTGGTTTTTGTGATTCTTTCAAGTTGTTACCAAAATAAGGTTTACTGAAAAGATGTTTTAACCACTCCCTAACCCTCCCCTTGACAAGGGGAGGGAATCGGATTTTGTGGTTTTCCCTCTTGATTCAGGAGGGATTAAGAGGTTGTTTGAAAAGTATTAGATGAAACCGATAATCTCTAGAAACATAACCCCCCTTCCCTACAAGGGAATGGGGGTTTCAAAGCCTCTCCCCGACGCGGGGAGAGGTTTGGAGAGGGGTTTATTTATACATTAAAAACTTTTCAAACATCCTCTAAGGGGGGTAAAAATTTGATATCTAAACTTTACTTGGGAGTAATTTTCAGTGTACCAGTATCATATATGCCCTTAGCATCAGATGGAATTGCAAAGGGAATCACCGCTGGAGGATTGGTAAATAAGCGAATTTCATAGCGTCCTGGTTTTAATCCAGAAGTAGCAAACTTACCTGATTTATTGGTAAATATAGTAACTGGTTGCCAATTGCGATCGCCCACAGCAACAATCTCTGCTGATCCTAGAGAAATAGGTTCACCATTAGCATTCAATAATACCCCTCGCAAGAAAACGGTAGCATCTGTTCCCACTCGTACCAATGTACCACTGTTATAACTTGGCAAAACTTTGATGACGCGATCGCCTAAATCCATTCCCACAGGTAAATTAGGTGCATCAATTGTAAGAGTAGAAATATTATAAGGACTTAAATTTGGCACTACACCAAATCCTAAATTATCAATGCGGGTAGTATAACCACCGGAACTAGGATTAATACCGATTTCTTGACCTTTTATACCGTCTTTGGGAATTACTAAAGCAAAACTATTATTAATAGGACGAGACCAGCCAAAATAACCATCGGCAAATACTAAAGCAGTACCAAAATTGAATTTAGTAGTATTAGCGATCGCATTATTTCCATTTCTAGGAAAAACCGCATCATGAGATAAATTCCCATCAAAACGATAACCTGTATAAGATAATCGCCCATTCCAATTATAACTCCGATCATTTTGGGTTAAACTCAGGGAAGGTTTGGGCGTGCCGATAGTTCGCAACGGGTTATAATTCCAGTTGAGACGATTAGTAGGTTCTCCTTTATTATTGATATTAGATGATGCTTGGATTGATTGACGGCTTCGGGGTAAAGTCCAAGAAAAATTAATGTCAGCACGTTGTTCTGCAAAACCAGTCCGATCAAGATTTTGACTGAGATTGAGATTTACATTTAACCCATTGCGGAAAGTTCTAGAAAGACCAAGAGAAAATCTATAAGTATTAGGAATATCTCGCCCAAATTGATATCTGGTACTCAGATTTCCTCTCATATCTCCGAATAATTTTTGACTATAATTAGCAGTAATATCATATAAAAAATCGTTACGTGGTTTCGCTTCTCCCACTCTAACAAAATTTCGTCCTTTAGATTCTACAGTTAATTGCAACGAACGTTGAGATGGATTATTGTCCCCAACTTGCAAATATTCATAACGTAACTTACCAGCATAATCAATTCCTAATTGCTGATCGTGACTGAGGGCAAGATCCCAGCCCAAGTTACCATAATTGGTAGCAAAAATTCCCTCCAAACCAGCAAGTTGTTGTTGAAAATCTGCTTGTATATAAGTACCTGCGGTGAATTGATTAGTTAGACCTAAACGGTGGGATAAAGTCAAAATTGGTTGAGTAAAATCATAAGTGCGATCGCCATTACTTTCAATAGATGGAACACCCAAACTATAGGCAAATTGCTGTACTCCAGGTGCTAATAAATCCCCCGCCACTGGTTTATAAAAATTCAATCTTTGCACCTGACCCACATCATCTTTAATCACTAATTCTACATCATTAGCTCCCGTATTCAAAGGCAAATCCCGAATATCTTGTCGTCCTGCTGGTAACTGTAAAGTTCGTTGTAATCTCCCATTAACTAATACATCAACTAATGAATCTTTTTCTAAGAAAAACTCAAATTGGCTAATAGGTCGAGTGACTAAATAAGGTTGTAAACTAAAATTTTTAGCCACCGAAATTCCCAGTTGAGGCTTACTATTTTGATAACCTGTAATGGGAAGAGCAAGATCCCCCACTACATAACGTAAAGCTTCTGCTGGTGCATCCCGCACTACTCGCAAATCTCCCCTAATAAAAGCAGGTTTTCTTGCTTCTGTAAAATTGCCCCGTCCCTCAAACACCCAGTTTTTATAATTCAATGTACCATCTACAGCTAAACGTAAAGGTTGCAATCCTATATTTGTTTGTCCTGAACCAGACCAAATATAATCTTTATCAGCGCGAAAATTGACATAACCGCTAAAAGTGCTAGGAAGCAAAGCTTTTTCACTACCAGGGGGTAATCTGCCAGCATTTAAATTAGCTACATTAGTGCGAAGTTGAGCAGGAGGAACTTGAATCTGTAATTCTAATTTAGAGCGATCAAAAGTTGCTTGTAAGCCATTTTCTAGCAAAATTTCTAGGCTTAAATTACCTTCATTATCAACCGCACTTGTCAGTTTTCCTTGGATATCTGGACGAATAACTTTTTCTGTTTCTGCTAACAAAGGTGCTGCTTGAATGCGAACTGCGGGACTATTTCCCAAGGTCAGCAATACTTGTCCTCTTTGTTGTCCATCAATAAAAAATGGAACAATGACTCTCTGGTTTTCGTTCCGGGGTTTCTTAAAAATTTCCTCAAATGTTGGGTCTTGGTTTTGCGTTGCGGGAGGTACATTTGGCGATGGAGAAGGTGAATCTTCCCCTAAACTGGGTGAAGACTTAAAGAAAATTGAACTGCACCCAAAAAACAGCAATAATTGTAAATTATTAACCTTGAATTTTAGTTTCATTGATGAGATAAATTAACCCCTCTCCAAACCTCTCCCCTACAAGGGGATAGGCTTTGAAACCCCCATTCCAGCAACAAAAGTTTTTCCGCTTCCCTCTCCTTGTAGGAGAGGGTTAGGGAGAGGTAGGGAAGGGGGGTTAGGTTTTTCGAGATTATTGGTTTCATCTAATACTTTTCAAACATCCTCTTAGGTAGGGGTGATTATTCAACATCTTTAAATGTAAATGTGCCTGTGACTTTTCCCACAGGTAATTGTTTAGGCCAAGGAATAGAAAACCGTCGTTGATTTCCTGCCAAAATTACCCCATTATTCACACCTTGTAACTCTTCTGATTTGAGATTAATTTGACTGCCTTTTTCGCTAGTTAAGTTTAAATTTAATTCTGATAATACAGCACGGCGAGTACCCTGATTATCAAAAGTAATTACTAACAAATCATTTCCGTCTTTTCCTTTTTCATGATTAATGCTATTTAAAACTACTTTGGTCTGGGCATTTTTGGGGCGAATATACACTGAACCCATGTAACGAAACATCACTTTTACCGCTCCTTGTGCTGTTTCTGGTGCTGATGGTTCTGGTTTTTTTAAGTTAATTGGTAATTGTTCAGCCACAAGGCGATAAGCAAGTTCTTTTTCTGGGTTGGGATTACCTAACCAGGTGACACGCACAGATTGTACACCTTGGGGTGGTAGGATGATTTGGGATGGAAAAACTAAAAAATCATCATCAGCTTTTTCGGTGGTTTCTTCACCTTCTAAGCTGATTTTTCGCTCTACCATTGACAGTTCAACGGCGATTTGTTCTGCACTATCATTAATAATTTGATAAGACTGGGTAGCGCCTGTTCCTGCCGGTGCAAATACCCTGGAAATCGGATCTAATTTGAAAGCTAATGCAGGTGAAATAGTGCTAATTAACAGAAAAATAGCAGCAGTAAAACAACGATATATCAAAGTTTTCATAGGATATGAAATATTAATTATCTATAGCGATCCTATTTGAGTTGAGAACTTATGTATGGGTGAGGGAAGGGAACAGGGAACAGAAAGTGTTCATGAATCATTTAGGATTGCTATATTAGAGTGAAGTTATTATTGAGCTAACTAACTAAGTAAGTAGGCACGAAAAAACCAAAGCAAGTACAAAAATGTAAAATGGCTAAAAACCTCTTCCCTCCTGCCTCCTGCCCCCTGCCCTTCGGGTTCGCCACTTGCTTTATGCCGGGAAACCCGTCCACCGCAGTGGCTCACCTCCTGCCTTGCCCTAACGATAATTTTTAACGCCTACCTACTTATTAGCCCTCCACAAGTTTTTTCAACAAGTAATATACGTTTGCAGAGGGCTATAGCTAGGGTTAGATTTAATTATCAGCTACAGTGAGTGTAATGGTATCACTATAACCACCTTTTTTGGGCAGAGTTGGGACAGTATAGATAATGTATAAGTCCATAGGTTTGACACCTGTGGTGGCATTAAAACCAGTTGTTTCACTCTGACTCAAACTACCAATCGCAGTACCTGAAGATGGTGCAGTTGCACCATCATTAACGATGGCAACGGTGTAGTTAATGTTATCTGCTGGATTGTTATCAGATACCAACTCACCGCTGTTGGTGGATGTGGCAGTGATGGTGATACCCGCAGTGTTGTTACTGGTGATATAAACATTGGCGATGTGAGCAGTTTGCGCACCTGCTGCCATCGGTAAGGCAGAAGCTGCTGCAGTGGCGGTAGTGTCAATGGCGATAATTGATGGGACATTGCCGGTAGCAATTACACTATCATTGGGGTTATTAGCAAAGGCAGCAGATCCAAAACCGAGGATAGTGATGGGGGCAAGAATTAAGCTGGAAGCAATTAAAGAGTGGCGTAAAGACATTGTAACTCCGAGTTATTTTTTACAAAAGGTAGAAGTCAATCAATACCTTCGCCAAAATCAAAAATATCTTGATTTGTAGGTTGGGTTGAGGAACGAAACCCAACAAATACGTTGGGTTTTACTTCGTTCAACCCAACCTACGGGAAAATGGCTAAGGTATTGTCAATTAAATGTAATTTTTTTACAAATGCATAATATCACCTACCCCCCCCCCGCAAAATAGTATAAATACTGTATTTATTTTAAAGTTTACGTATTTTATTGTACAAGTTATTGACATTCATTAGACCTGTCCGAAAATTAAATATGCGTAACCTGAAACCCATTCTTAGGGACAATTCATGAGACCCTACATCTTTTTCGGAGATGTCTATTAAGATGCTGAAAATACTTTAAGAGAATAACCCGCGATTGTAATTGGTAACAATTCAAACCAAAACAGCCTTTGTCAATATTCATGAATTACCCTTAGGCAAAAATCAAGTTTTTAGTCATATCTTGCCTATCTCCCATAACATTTCCAGCCAATAGTGTTAAAGTGGCAAGAAACTGATCGGAATCTTTCTTTTCCAGAAGCTAGACTAAAAGCGGGTATCCATGCTAAAGAAACTACAAAACAAGCAAATTTATTTGATTGCTGGTGCAGGGCTATGTGCCTTTTTAGTCGGGGGTATGATATCAGCCCCAGAAGCTGGAAAAACCTTGAGTAAATGGTTAAACTTGAGTCAGAGTCAGCCTGAGAAATTATCTGAGGCTAATAAATCCCAGTCAGTTGTATTTCGTTTGGTATCACAATCTTTACCGGAACGGGCGGCAAAACTGGCGGAAATTGCGGAGAATGGCAGTTCACCGGAAAGAGAAAGAGCGCGTTATCTGTTAGCAAGTGATTATATAGAAACTAATCAAGGTAAAAAAGCCCTGACATTGCTAGAAGGTCTAGAGAAAGACTATCCTGTTTTAGCACCATACATTTTACTCAAACAAGCCCAAGCACAAGATATTCTGGGTGAAAAAGGCAAAGCTTCGGATCTGCGGCAAAAAGTGTTAAAAGATTATCCTCAAGATGCAGTGGTAGTTAAAGCTATATATTTGATTGGGTTGCCAAAGCTACATGAACAGGCGATCGCTCAATTTCCTTCCCATCCCCTCACCTGGGAAATTATCCGCAAACGCCTACGAGAAAACCCCAATCAACCCAAGTTAAAATTAATCCTAGCTAAATATGCCTCTGATGAGCCAGGAATTACTGGTATTTTAGATCAGTTAGCTAAACAGCCCCAACTCACAGCCGCAGATTGGGATCTCATCGGTTCAGTATATTGGGAAAATAACCAATTTGCTAAGGCTGCCAGTGCTTATGCTAAAGCTCCAAAATCAGCTAAAAACATTTATCGTAGGGCTAGAGGTTTACAAATAGATAAAAAACGAGATCAAGCAATTACTATTTATAAGCAACAAATCCAACAATTTCCCGATGATGAAGAAACGGGAACAGCCTTATTAAGATTAGCAGAAATCACCCCTGGTAAAGCTGCCATATCTTATCTTGACCAAATTATTAATAAGTTTCCGAAACAAGCACCCCAGGCACTGGAACAAAAAGCTAAACTGCTAGAGTCGCTTAAAGATAATCAGGCCGCTACAGAAACCTGGAAATTATTGTTAGGTAGATATAGCAACTCTGAAGAAGCAGCAGAATATCGTTGGAAAAATGCCCTCAATAAAGCCAAAAATAGAGATTATGTAGGTGCATGGCAGTGGGCGCAACCAATCGCTACAGAGAATCCCAGGAGTATTTTAGCTCCCAGAGCCAGTTTTTGGGTAGGAAAATGGGCAACTTTACTAGGTAAACAGGAAGATGCACGGAAAGCCTACGAGTATGTACTGAGTCAATTTCCCCAATCTTATTATGCTTGGCGGGCTGCTAGTATTTTAGGTTTAGATGTAGGTGATTTTAGTAACTTGCGGTTGATCAATCCAGAAATTATCCCGCCCCAACGTCCCGTACCTCCAGCGGGTTCTGATACCTTTAAAGAATTGTATTTACTGGGACAAGATCGAGATGCTTGGTATGAGTGGGAAACAGCATTTAAAAATAACAGTCAACCTACCGTAGCGGAAGAATTTACGGAAGGGTTGATGCGGTTAGCAAAAGGTGAAAATCTGATTGGTATTGCTAAGATATCTAAATTAGAAGATCGGGAAACACCAGAGGAACAAGCAGAATTTGCAGCTTTAAGTAAAGAAATCACCTATTGGCAAGCCCGTTATCCGTTTCCCTATTTTCAAGAAATACAAAAATGGTCTATATCACGTCAACTTAATCCTTTGCTAGTTACAGCATTGATGCGCCAAGAGTCAATGTTTCAACCAAAAATTAAATCCGTGGTTGGTGCGACGGGTTTAATGCAGGTAATGCCCAGTACCGCTGCATGGATAGCACCACAAATTGGTATGGATATCAAAAACCTCAATTTGGAAAACCCCAATGATAATATTATGTTGGGTACATGGTATTTGGATCATACCCATCAGCAATATGGTAATAATTCCATGTTAGCGATCGCCAGCTACAACGCAGGACCGGGCAACGTAGCCAAATGGTTACAAACCATACCCAAACAAGATCCAGATGAGTTTGTAGAAGAAATTCCTTTTGGTGAAACTAGGAACTATGTGCGGTTGGTATTTGGCAACTATTGGAATTATCTGCGGTTGTATAATCCGTCAATTTCTGCTTTAGTAGCTAAATACTCAGAACAACAACCGAAATTACCGCAGCAGTAATGGTGATTGGTGATTGGTGATTGGTGATTGGTGATGGGTAATGGGTGATTGGTGATTGGTGATTGCTGATAAGACCAAAATGTAAGCGGGTTTGGGTAGTTCACAACTCCTTGATATCCTGACTCCTTGATCTCCTGACTCCTTGATATCCTGACTCCTCGATATCGTGACTCCTTGATATCCTGACTCCTTGATCTCCATCTCCCAAAACCAAGAAAACCTCTGTTGCTAGTCGCCCTGGAAGATAAAATAGTTAAGGAATGTTGCCTAGAAACTGACTCATGACATCATCACCAGACATAGATACTATTAATTCTCCCAATGTTGACAAAGAAGGATACAATAACTCAGCAGTTGATCCCTTAGATGAGTTACCAGATGAAGTAGAAATGTCGTTTTTCGATCATCTGGAAGAATTGCGATCGCGCATTTTTTATTCTTTAATAGCTGTAGCGGTATGTGTAGTTAGTTGCTTTGTCGTTGTTAAACCACTTGTACAAATACTAGAAGTTCCTGCAAACGGTATTAAATTTCTGCAACTAGCACCGGGAGAATATTTCTTTGTTTCCCTCAAAGTTGCGGGTTACAGTGGTTTAGTGCTGGCCACTCCTTTTATACTTTACCAAATTGTGCAATTTGTATTACCCGGTTTAACTCGTCGTGAACGTCGTTTATTAGCACCGGTGGTTTTTGGTTCGAGTTTTCTATTTTTGGCTGGGTTGGTATTTGCTTATTTTCTACTTATTCCCGCAGCATTAAACTTTTTTGTTAGCTACGGTGCTGATGTGGTAGAACAACTATGGTCAATTGAGAAATATTTTGAATTTGTACTATTGCTGTTATTTAGTACCGGTTTAGCGTTTCAAGTTCCCGTTATTCAATTATTGTTAAGTAATTTAGGTATTGTTTCTTCAAATCAAATGTTAGCCGGTTGGCGGTTTGTGATTATGTTTGCAGTGGTTTTAGGTGCGGTGTTAACACCTTCTACTGATCCTTTAACTCAAAGTTTATTAGCAGGTGCGGTTTTAGGGTTGTATTTTGGTGGTATTGGGTTGGTGAAATTAACGGGTAAGTAATAGGAAATGGGGAATGGGTAATAATTTATTGATCGCAGATCAAACTCATCCCTCAACTAGGTTTATCAGATTCAAATGGATTCCACAATCTTAGTTGAGTTATCCAGCGAAAATCATCTGTATTTCTTGTTATTAAAATCAACCCATACACTAAAGCAGTGCTGGCAATAATCGCATCACCTAAAGTCATTTTTTTCTGTTGTCGCAAAATGACTGCTTGGTTTAAAACATCTTGAGAGATGGGTAAAACTTCAGCAATTTGAAAAAACTCCTCAAAATACTGAATTTGATCTTTGGTAAGCTGATGATAGCCTAAAACTTCCAAATAACTAAGTGCTGATACCGCAGGTGCATATTCAGCAATTAATTCTCTCAATTTATTGTGTTCTGCTTGAGCAGAGTAGATGATAATATTACTATCTAGCAGCACGTTTTATCTTCCTGGAAGTGAACGATCTTGACGGGTTTCTTGCTGCCAGAGAATTGGGTCAATATCAGTCATAGTTTGACTCATAGCTAGTTTTTCTAAAATTTCAGCCATTCTCTGTCCCCGTGCTTTTTTATCTATAACTTGTTCATTTTCTAGCAATGTAACATGAACTGGGGTTAGTTTTTCTCCCAATGCAGGTACATCATCAATCCACTCTAAACGACTTCCTTTTAACCAAGCTCTAAATGTTTTTAGCATAATTTCATCTTTACTCTATATGTATTATTACTTCTGTAAGTCATTACTAGCAACATTCACATCAATGTTAAAATAAAAATATTACTTGAACACATAAAAAACTATGTCTAACAATACTTCAATTATCAGCGTTTCTCCTGAAGTTATGAGTGGTACTCCAGTTTTTACTGGAACAAGAGTTCCTATTCAAACACTTTTAGATTATTTAAAAGCAGGAGATTCAATAGATGATTTTTTAGAAGGTTTTCCTACGGTTACTAAAGAACAAGTAATTACATTTTTGGAGGAAGTAGAAAAAGCAATGATTAGTAAGGTAGCATAAAATGAAATTGATTTTAGATGAATGTATTGATCGCAGATTAACCAAAGAATTTATAGGTTATGAAATTAAAACTGTTCCCCAGATGGGATGGGCGGGAACTAAAAATGGTAAATTATTGGCTTTAATAGAAACAGAATTGGATATTTTTATTACAGTTGATAGGAATTTATCTTTTCAGCAAAATTTATCTTAGTTCAATATTGCTGTGGTTGTTTTGTAAGCAAAGTCTAATAGATTAATGGATCTTAAACCTTTAGTTCCAAAGATTTTAGATATTTTATCTACAGTGGTGAAAGGTCAAGCTGTGGTTATTGGTCTTGAATGATCAGGCGATCGCTCTTAACTCTATATCGGAAATGCGATCGCATCTCTCAAAGAAGATATAACTATTCACTGTATATTTCAAAATATTATGCCCCTCCTCCGTAATCTATAAATTCTTAGAGGAAGGGCGTTATAAGCTTTGCCAGCCTACTGGCGTTCGGATATTTACATAATAACAAGTTTTAGTTTAATATGTCAAGTTGTTAGTTTTGTATCCAAAGGAACTTGAATGAAATCAGTTGCAATTCTTCTAGATGGTGGCTTTGTTTTGAAAAAACTGTATGCAATGCTAGGTAATAACCATGCTACTGCTGAAGATGTTATCAAGTTTTCTCAAGTATGTTTGGATAGTGATGAGGATCTATTCCGATTATACTATTACGACTGTCAACCTTACGAGCAAACACAAACTAACCCAATTTCAGGTACAAGTATTGATTTTAGTGCTACTTCAGCCTGTAGTAGAAGCAAATCTTTACAAAATGCGTTATCACAAAGCAGCAAGGTAGCTTTCAGAAAAGGAAATATTCTTTTTAAAGGATGGATTATCAAGAAATATTCTACTCAAGATATTATCAAAACTGGACGAAGTATTTTAGACACTGATATTCAAGCTGATCTTCAACAAAAGGGTGTAGATATTAAAATTGGACTTGATGTAGCTTCATTAACTCTCAAGCATACTGTTGAACGACTGATACTTGTAACAGGAGATAGCGACTTTATTCCGGCTATGAAATTTGCACGTCGTGAAGGAGTGCAGGTTGTTATCATTTCAATGGGAAATTCTAATATTTATTCTGATTTTAAGGAACATTCTGATGAAGTTCGCAAAGTTGGGTATGATCCTGCTACCAGTTCTTTTATTAGAATTATATAAAGTGTTTAGATTCAGAAATAGAGATTTTTACTTTGAGCGATCGCTTTCACTCTACATCAGGAATGCGATCGCTGTTCAGTTACAGTTGTAAAAATTTATCTGAATTATCTATTTGGTCTGAGAATCCTTAATGTATATATTATTGAAATTGTTCGTTTTTTTGGTCTGCATTTGAACTGTCTTATTATCTAAAACGTAGTTTGATAACTGAGTATCTGTAATCAGCTTATTTACCTTTCCATCTTCAGACTTGACCAACAATTTTACATTACCATCAGCTTGAACAATCACAGTTTCTACTATTTCATACAAAGGAATTGAGTAATCAATTCCATGTATAGGTACAAACTTATCCTGAATTTTTATATGACCATTAGGAGTTGGAATACAACCAATAGCTTCTTGAGTAATAGAACTCCCCCAATATATATTAATAAGTTCATGAGTAAGTTCTTGTATGGTGTATATAATATTCCCATTTGCATCATAAATAGAAAAGACACCTATTGTAGTATTTTCTTTGACTACATCTTCTTGAATGAGTTTTTCTAGTAAAGAATCTCCATCAGAAGTCCAAATAGGTTTATATTTACCGTCTTGACATTTGGGAACTAATCCTGGAATATCAACCTGAATAGATTTTATACGTCCTTTCTCATCTTGTTCTATAGTAGTGCGAAGATGCAATAATTGAATTGGCTTTCCTATGATTTTTTCTGATGCTTCTGCATAGTCCTTAGCAGGTTTTGTAAACCCAGTTGCTGAAAAAAATAAACCCTCATCCATATTAACGTCTCTTAAAGCTCCAGCCATTTTCTGAATATCATCACGTCCAACTTTTTTATCTTTTATGGTGTAATCCTTAGCTTCACCAAATGCTTTTCTATTGTCTTTCTCACTCAAGACATCAATTTGATATAGAGTTTGGCTAAATACTCCTTCGATTCTACTATCGTGAACCACTGATGCATTCTCTTCTAAAATTTGTGTCACAATTGCAGCAATAATTTCATAAGCTGTACCTTTTTTATTTGGTAGATAACCAAAAATTGACTCAAATAGTAGATCAATAGGAGACTGATTCATAAATATTGAAAATAACTTTACAACGATTCAATTATAGCTTGTATTTTTAACCAATGCTTCAGGGTATCTATATTACACTAACAATACAAAAAGGCTTATTTGAACAGTATCAACTCTAAGGTTTAACTCAACCTTAATTAACAAAATTTTACCTAACAAACAGCAAGCTCCGTATATTTCCTAACTTCAGGCGCTTTAAACCCTAAAATAAATTGATAAATCATAACTTTCACTTAGTAAGTGTTTATATGGATTAAATTTATATTGTAATATAAAAGTTACCACAAGTCATATACTTACTATATAAAAATTAATCATATAATTAACCTAGTATGCGATCGCTGCAATTGCAATTACCATATTCTGAGTTACCAGTAAAAAAACCCATCTTTCCCCTCATCACCCCTAAAAATAAAGCATAATTAACCATTAACCATACAGGAAAAAACACCATGAACAAACAACCCATCCGCATCGGAGTCCTTGGTTTTGGTGGACTCGGCCAAGCAGCAGCAAAACTCCTCTCCAGCAAACGCGAAATGATCCTCGTAGCCGCCGCAGATCAAAAAGGCTACGCATACTCTACAGAAGGCTTAAACACCGACGCTTGCATCACCACCTACCAAAAACAAGGAACAGTCGGTTATTTAGAACCCTTCGGCACATTAAGCAATAACAGCATTCAAGACCTTATTCAAGCCACAGGTGACGCTGTAGATGGTTATTTCCTCGCCTTACCCAACCTACCTAACGACTTTATCCCCAACGTCACCAAACAATTTATCCAAGCTGGTTGGCAAGGTGTATTAGTTGATGCCATCAAACGCACCAGCGCAGTAGAACAACTGTTAGCCATGAAAGACGAACTGCAAGCAGCAGGTATTACCTACATGACCGGTTGTGGTGCAACCCCTGGACTATTAACCGCCGCCGCCGCTTTAGCTGCCCAAAGTTACGCTGAAATTCACAATGTAGTTATTACCTTTGGTGTAGGTATTGCTAACTGGGAAGCATACCGCGCTACAGTTCGGGAAGACATCGGACATATACCCGGTTATACTGTAGAAGCTGCTAGGGCGATGACTGATGCAGAGGTAGAAGCATTATTAGATAAAACTAACGGTGTGTTGACCTTAGAAAACATGGAACACGCCGATGATGTAATGTTGGAAATAGCCGGAATTTGTTCACGGGATAGAGTGACAGTTGGTGGTGTAGTTGATACCCGCAACCCCAAAAAGCCTTTAAGTACCAATGTGAAAATTACCGGTCGTACTTTTGAGGGGAAAATTTCCACCCACACCTTTACATTAGGCGATGAAACCAGCATGGCGGCTAATGTGTGCGGTCCTGCCTTTGGTTATTTAAAAGCTGGTCAGGAACTACATCAAAGATGCATTAACGGCCTATTTACCGCAGCGGAAATAATGCCTAAATTTGTAAAATAGGTAATTGGTAATTGGTAATTGGTAATGGGTAATTGGTAATAAAAAACTCTTGCCTGTTGCCTGTTGCCTTTTGCCTTCTATTCCCTATAAGATTCTTGATATTCTTCTTGTTCTTCCTTTTCCTCATCCAAAATAGTTGGGGTTTGCATCACAAAAGGTAAATTTGCACCTATTAAACCTCGTTGAATGCGTTGCGGGGTTTCAGGAAAAATCACAAACAAAGGATAAACACTATTTGCACCCTCACTCAAAATATGACTATGACGGGGGTGCATGATCCATTCATATTGTTTATCCAACAAAACTTGAGTTTGTCTCCATCTTCCCAAAAAATCAGAAAAATCCTCATCAGGACGATGAATAAATAATAAAATTTCTACATCTGTTTTGATTTTCCATTCTGGATCACACATAATCATGGCAATATCACAAGGTAAAGCCATTGTTTGTGAAGTTTTAGCTTCTAGATCACGCAGTCTGACAACAGGTAAAGTGATAGTAATAACACTTTCCGATGGACGACGTAGACTAGGAATCATTTCCCAGTAAGGACGATGGTTTTTGAGAAGTGCGATCGCTGCTATATGATTACTATATTCTGCTAAACTAGCTTCATAAACAGATTTTTGTACAGACATATTATTATATTAATCCAACATTCCAAATACAACATTCAACATTCAAAAGGGAAAAGGTTAAAGGGTAAAAGTTCAAATTTAAAAGTTTTTTATTAGTTTTTATCCCTTCTACCCTCAAGTAACAAGTCTTGTAACTTGTTAAGATCCTGGTAAGTATTCAGCAGTCAGCACTGTTGTTGAAAAAAAGATAAATGCCAATTTGTAAATGTCTATTGTGACATTGGGCAATCTTTTAATTTGATACAAAACCTATCTGTATTATAGGTTTAAGCTGATTATTGATTACTGAATGCTTACAGATTCTAAAACCTTTTACCTGGAAAATGTTACTTTTCTGCAATAATCAACCAATGGTTTCATATACCTTGAACATTGGCAAATACATTGCCAGCAAAATTGTACCAACCATCCCCCCAAGTACCACAATCATTAATGGTTCTAAAATGCTGGTGAGTGATTTCACAGCCTGTTCTACTTCATCTTCATAGAAATCAGCCACTTTCATCAACATACCATCTAATTCCCCTGTTTCTTCCCCAATCATCATCATTTGAATAGCCATTGCTGGGAAAACTTGGCTTTTGTTCAAAGCGGTACTAATCATACCCCCTTCTTGAACTTCTTTACGAGCAGCGTCTATAGAG
Source organism: Sphaerospermopsis torques-reginae ITEP-024 (assembly GCF_019598945.1). Classification (NCBI taxonomy): domain Bacteria; kingdom Bacillati; phylum Cyanobacteriota; class Cyanophyceae; order Nostocales; family Aphanizomenonaceae; genus Sphaerospermopsis; species Sphaerospermopsis torques-reginae. Next base: position 3,858,847 of record NZ_CP080598.1, read on the forward strand.
TTAGCAATAATTTGGTTTCCTGATGTATCTCGCACAATTTCCAAACAAGTAATAATGGGTACACCAGAACGAGTTAAAGAACCAAAAGTACGGCTAAATTTAGCAACAGAAGATTTTTGAATCAAATCACCAAACAGAGGCATTTTCAGAGAAAGGCGATCAACTGTGAGTTTGCCTACAGGAGTTTTGTAATATTGCTTAAAGGCAATTTGAGCAACAATCAAACCAGCAATAATCGCCAAAGACCAATAACTTCTGAGTATTTTACTACAAGTCATCAAAAATTGTGTAAGTGCTGGTAATTCTACTCCTATATCTTCAAAAATGTTGGCAAAAATAGGAATCAGAAAAACCGTCATCCCCACAAAGATAGCAGTTGCCAAAAAACCTACTACCACTGGATAAGACATAGCAGATTTGATTTGATTTTGTAATCGTGCCATATCTTCTAACAGTTTAGCTAGACGATTTAAAACCTCATCAAGTACACCACCGATTTCTCCAGCTTGCACCATACTTACATACAAACCATCAAAACAGTCTGGATGCTTACGCATAGAATCAGAAAGGTTAACACCTGTTTGCACATCAAGACAAATCTCAGTTAAAGCTTTCTTGAGTTTCGGATTACTACATTGTTCTGACAGTACACCCAAAGCTCTCACAATTGCCACACCAGCATTCACCAAAGCAGCAAATTGACGGGAAAAAACCGCTTTGTCTTTGACTGCCACTTTAACAAAGGAGTTCTGAATTTTCTCTAAATCAAAGCTGAAACTTTTAGATTCTTTTAGGTCTTGAACTATAAAACCTTTATCTCTAAGATTAGTACGAGCATCCTTTAAGGAATCAGCAACAAATTTTTCAGTTCGGGTTTTTCCTTGAGAGTCCCGAACACGGGCAAGATAGGTAGGCATAATATGTACTCAAAATTAGTAAATTGGTAATTGGTAATTGGTAATTGGTAATTGGTAATTGGTAATTGGTAATTGGTAATTGGTAATTAGTAATTAGTAATTGGTAATTGGTAATTGGTAATTGGGAAAAATAAAATTGATTACCCAGTCACCAGTCACCTGTTTAACGTTTTGCACCTGCTGGTGGTGCTGTTGCACCAATCAAACGTTGAACTTCATCAGGTTTGGAAGTCTTAGACATTGCAGCTTCAAAAGATATAGTTCCAGCTTTATATAAATCAGCTAAAACTTTCTCTAGAGTTTGCATCCCTAATTTACCTCCTGTTTGAATAGAAGAATAAATTTGGGCTGTTTTACCTTCCCGAATCAGGTTGGAAATAGCAGGTGTAACAATCATAATTTCTTGAGCCATTACCCGTCCATATTCACCTGGTTTGGGGTTTTTCTTAGGTACTAAAGTTTGGCTAAAAACTGCCACCAAGGAGTTAGATAATTGTACCCGCACTTGTGTTTGTCTTTCTGATGGAAAAACGTCAATAATCCGGTCAACAGTTTGGGAAGCAGAACTGGTGTGTAGTGTACCAAATACCAAGTGACCTGTTTCTGCGGCTGAAATTGCTAAAGAAATAGTTTCCAAGTCCCGCATTTCACCCACCAGAATAATATCTGGATCTTCCCGTAAAGCTGCTCTTAAAGCATTAGCAAAACTCTTTGTATCTTCGCCTACTTGACGTTGGTGGACTAAGCTTTTGATGGGTTCATAAACAAATTCAACCGGGTCTTCAACTGTTAAAATATGTTCGGCTCTGGTGCGGTTGATCAAGTCAATCATTGCCGCCAGGGTAGTAGTTTTACCTGAACCTGTAGGACCTGTAACGAGAATTAAACCTCTAGGCTTTTCAGACATTTCTCGAACTATATCTGGCAGTCCCAATTTTTCAAAGTTAGGAATTTTAGAACTTAAAGCTCGCAAACAAGCAGCATAAGCACCACGTTCTTTATAGACGTTTACCCGGAAGCGAGCCAACCCTTTCACGCCATAGGAACAGTCTAATTCCCAGGTTTGTTCTAGGGTTTTACGCTGGGTATTATTGAGCATACTAAAAATCAGCCTTTGACATTGATCAGCCGTCAGGATGTGATCACCTATAGGGGTGAGTTTACCACTGATGCGGAAATAGGGAGGCAAACCTGCTGATAAGTGCAGATCCGAACCGCCCATGTCTATTAGCTGTTCCATCAAATCTTCAATCATGAATTCCATAGTTTATCTCCCAGATGAAAAATTAGGAAATAGGTGACAGGTGACAGGTGACAGGAGATTCGATTTTGGATTTTGGATTGTATCCAACCCACTGGAATCTAAAATCTAAAATCTAAAATCTAAAATTTTCTGCCTCCTGACTCTTGTTAATCTGTAAACCGAGGTGTCAGACAGTAAGGACAATCTAGCCACTCTGGTTGTAAAGTAGCATCACAGGTTTTACAGGTTAAACCACTCTTACGTTTAGCTTTTAATTCAGCTTCCAAACCTGTATCTGTATATACTACCCGCTCTACTTCCTCCAGAGTGGTTGCACCTTGCCGCACTAAGTTAAGACTGTAAGCCAGCAAAGTTTTCATGCCTTCTTCGATGGCTACTTCCTTGATCCGTTCTGTAGGTGCTTCTTGGTTAATCAGAGTTTGCAGGTTTTCCGTAATCCGCATCACTTCATAAACACCACAACGCCCCTTGTAACCAATACCATTACACTTGGGACAAACCTTGATTTTGCCGTTATTTTCGGCTATTACTTCCGGTGGTATGGTATTGGCTTTGTAGAAGGTGACAGCACCTTCTTGGGAAGCTGATAAACCATAACGAGCTAGTTCTTCAGGTGTGGGAGTATAGGGAATTCTGCACTCTGAACAAACACGGCGCATCAAACGTTGTGCCAATACACCGATCAGAGAACTGGAAACCATGAAAGGTTCAATGCCCATTTCACCCAAACGAGCGATCGCCCCTGGAGCATCATTAGTATGTAAAGTGGTTAATACCAAGTGACCAGTTAGCGCCGCTTCAATCGCTGTTTTCGCTGTTTCCTTATCTCGTGTTTCACCCACCAGTAACACATCAGGATCTTGTCGCAAAAACGCCCGTAGTGTAGTAGCAAAATCTAGCCCTTTTTGTCGAATTACCTGTACTTGAGTCAGCCCTGGTAAACTGTATTCAACCGGGTCTTCTACGGTACTAATATTAATACCCGGATCATTGATTTCTGCTAGTGCAGAATACAACGAAGTAGTTTTACCAGAACCAGTAGGACCAGTCACCAGAATCAAACCAAAGGGCTTGCTAACCATATCCTGGACTATATGCAAAGTCTCTGGATCAGTAATTAACTTATCTAACCCCAGTTGGGTAGATGAGTTATCCAAAATCCGCAAACAGATTTTTTCACCATAACGACTGGGTAAGGTATTTACCCGAAAGTCTACTTTTCTACCATTAAAAACCCTGCTGATACGTCCATCTTGAGGTAAACGCCTTTCAGCAATATCTAAATTAGAGATAATTTTAAATCGAGCAGTCACCGCCGGCACAATGTGCTTGGGCATCGGTCGGATAGCATCAGACTCACGCAATACCCCATCTTTCCGGTAGCGAACTCGCAAGAATTCTTCTTGGGGTTCAATATGAATATCAGAAACAGCATCTCGCAAGGCGACAAAAAGAATTTTATTGACAAGATTGATAATAGGCGCATCATCAGCATCCTTCATGGCTGCTGTCAGATCTACCTCTGAATCTTCTACAGTTTCCTGAACCATATCTTGAGTCAGACTTTCTAGATCCGAACTAATGTCTGTCAATTTTGCTTGCTGCATTTTTTCTTGGCGAGCCGCAAACTCATCCAAGTATTGGTTAATCAGCTGCTGGTAATCTTCCTGGGTAATAACTATCCGCTGTAGAGACAAGTTTTGCGATCGCAAGATGCGGTTGAGTTCATCACAAGCCTCTAGATTCTCTGGATTAACCATTGCCACCAAAACATAAGGAGGATTTTGGTCTTCCCGTTTCGACAGTGGTACTAAACGATGACGACGACAGACATCTACTGGTATTAACTCTTCAATCAATTTTCCCACGCTCATGTTGCCAATTTGATTGACTTCTGGATCGAGGGATTCAACACCGTAGAGTATTTTTAGTTCAAATAAATGCTGTTTCTTGTACTCCCTAAGAAACTCAGGTGCTAGTTGTTGCCCAGTGATAGACTCTAATACATCTGTCAGCATTTTGCCAGATTTGCGGCTTTCAGCCAGAGCCTGTCTCATCTGTTCACTGTTGACATAGCCAGCTTGTACTAGCTTGTTGCCGAAAGGCGAAAACTCTGTTCTGGTGGTAAGAGCGGTACTGCGCCGTTGTGGTGATGAGTAAGTCATAAGCAATGAGTTGGGGAAACCTCTTGTTCCAGTATTCCCACACTGTAGTCAATAATTCTCATAGTGAGTGTATTAAATTTCAGTTTAAACATTTTTCTTCTTAAAAATTTTTATTTCTAGGGAACAGGGAACAGGGAACAGGGAACAGGGAACAGGGAACAGGGAACAGGGAACAGGGAACAGTTGATGAATTTTGCCTAGCACTCCGCACCTGCCAAAAAATCAGAGAATCATCCAGTCAATATGTTCACCATTTGCCAAAATAATAAAATGGTGACATTGACTCCCTGTGTTCAATTTCATGAATAATGTTTAAATTGTACAGTTTAAATGTTTCACACAGATTGAATCACAAATCTACAATTGCTTCCAGCAAAGCCTTCAAAAGCATCTGGGATGAGTAGATCATGATGGATGAAAATAAACAAGTAAACAATACAAGCCAGCAATTGGGCGAACCAATAGAGGTAAACCAAGCAATGAACAGCGACTCACCAGCCGAAATTAACTCTCATGAATCTGGCAGCGATGTGACTGAGCAAACCCCAGAGCAAACCAATGTATCGGGAGAACCTGCTTTCACAGAAGAAAATGGTGTCGCTGCGGCAGAAACAACAGAAGTAGATACTGCGGCTTTAACACAATTGACTCAACAAATTGAGTTTTTGAGAATGCAAGTTGAAGAACGTAGCACTCAATATATGCGAATCGCCGCAGATTTTGAGAATTACCGCAAACGCGTCTCTAAAGAAAAAGAAGAGATGGAAACACAGGTGAAGAGAAACACAATTATGGAATTGTTACCTGTAGTTGATAACTTTGAGCGGGCGCGGGCGCACCTTAAACCACAAAATGATGGCGAGATGACAATTCACAAAAGTTATCAAGGAGTGTATAAACAATTAGTGGATTGTCTGAAAAGATTAGGTGTGTCACCAATGCGTCCTGAAGGTCAAGAATTTGATCCTAACCTGCATGAAGCCGTGATGCGAGAACCAACCAATGAACATCCCGAAGGAACAGTTTTAGAAGAATTAGTACGCGGATATTTTTTGGGCGATCGCGTGCTGCGCCATGCAATGGTGAAAGTTGCTGCTCCCCAGGAAGATACACCTACAGAACAGGAAGATGAGTCTACTCAGGAAAACAGTTAAGCTGTATTCACTCGTCCTACTGACTGAAAAATTCTAAATTCTGCGGTAGAAATTACTTTTCTCACACAGGATAGGGCTGTTGACTCTTGACTGAAGTTAATCAGCCCTTCCGCAAGCGGGTTTAATCCAAGACTAGGCGTTATTATTAGTAGCAGATATATGCTATAGCTTTATGTAATTCCACTTTTGACAACAAGATTTATTCAAACCTTAACTTAAACCTCTAGCCCCTGAGCTAAAAACTATAAGTCCGTACAAAATTACTACAATAATAGCACTCACTAAAAATACTGACAGTATGGGAAAAGTTATTGGAATCGACTTAGGCACTACTAACAGTTGCGTGGCTGTTGTGGAAGGTGGTCAACCGATAGTGATTGCCAATTCCGAAGGGGGACGCACTACTCCTAGTATTGTCGGATTTGGCAAAAGTGACGATCTTCTGGTTGGTGAACTAGCCAAACGGCAATCTATTACTAATGCAGAAAACACAGTCTACAGTATCAAAAGATTTATCGGTCGTCGTTGGGACGATACTGAATCAGAACGCGCTCGTGTAACCTATAACTGTGTTAAAGGTCGAGACGATACTGTTGATGTACAAATTCGCGGACGCAATTACACACCCCAAGAAATCTCTGCCATGATCCTGCAAAAACTCAAACAAGAGGCGGAAAACTTTTTGAGTGAAGAAGTGACTCAGGCAGTGATTACCGTACCAGCATATTTCACTGATGCCCAAAGACAAGCAACTAAAGATGCTGGAACAATTGCTGGCTTGGAAGTGATGCGGATCATCAATGAACCAACCGCTGCTGCTTTAGCTTTCGGTTTAGACAAGCAGGCCCAAGAACAATTAATTTTAGTATTCGACTTGGGAGGGGGAACTTTTGATGTCTCTATCCTGCAACTAGGAGATGGCGTTTTTGAAGTTAAAGCCACTGGTGGTAATAATCAATTGGGAGGCGATGATTTTGACAATTGTATTGTCCTCTGGATGCTAGAAAAATTCCAGCAACAAGAGAATATTGATATTTCCCAAGATAAAATGGCACTGCAACGCCTGCGGGAAGCTGCGGAAAAGGCAAAAATTGAACTTTCCAGTATGCTCAATACTTCCATTAATTTGCCGTTTATTACCGCTGATGATACAGGTCCCAAGCATCTGGAAATGGAACTGAGCCGTGCTAAATTTGAAGAACTCACAGCCCACTTAATTGAAGCTACCATTGAGCCAATGATTCAGGCACTTAAAGATGCTGATCTCAAACCTGAAGATATTGATCGGATTATTTTGGTTGGTGGTTCTACCCGCATTCCCGCTGTACAGAATGCTGTGATTAAATTTTATAATGGCAAAACCCCTGATCGCTCTGTCAACCCTGATGAAGCGGTGGCACTGGGAGCGGCAGTTCAAGCTGGTGTGTTGGGTGGAGAAGTTGATACACTCCTGCTTTTAGATGTGACTCCTCTGTCTTTGGGGCTGGAAACTCTAGGGGAAGTATTCACTAAAATTATTGAACGGAATACGACCATTCCCACTAGCAAATCCCAAGTCTTTTCTACCGCAGTGGATGGTCAAAATTCTGTGGAAATTCACGTTCTCCAAGGGGAAAGGGCTTTGGCAAAAGATAATAAGTCCCTGGGCAAGTTTCTCTTGGCTGGGATTCCCCCTGCTCCCCGTGGTGTACCTCAAATAGAAGTGTCTTTTGATATTGATGTCAACGGTATCCTCAAAGTTTCTGCTCAAGATAAGGGTACTGGTCGAGAGCAGAGTATTCGGATCACCAATACAGGTGGTTTAAGTCAAGTTGAAGTGGAACGGATGCGAAAAAAAGCAGAATTATATGCTGAAGAAGACAAAAAACGTAGAGAATTGATTGAACTGAAAAACCAAGGTGATAACTTGTTATTCAGTTACAAATCTACGTTAAAAAATAATGGAGAGTTCATTCGTGAAGAAATTAAAGCACTGGCAGATGAGAAATTAGCTAAACTGCAAGAGGCTATGAGTGACCCCCATATCTCCCCATCTACTTTTCAGCCAATATTAGAGGACTTCCAACAAACTCTATTTGCTATCGGTGCAGATGTTTACAAACGAGGTAATAGCCCAGTTAACAGCCCACAGGAACAGGCACAATAACAGGTACAGGAACAGGAAGAGGAAGGCCTGGCTGATATTTCCTTGACTTTGGTAGAAGAAAGTTCTACCGCAGAAACTTCAATACCACAATTCAATTTTGATTTTGATGAGGATAATACTGCTGCGGCTGATTATGAAGCTATAGATTAGGTAATGGGTAATGGGTAATGGGTAATGGGTAATGGGTAATTGGTAATTGGTGAATCAATTTTGGATTTTGGATTTTGGATTTTGGATTGTATTTCATGAATCCAATCTAAAATCTAAAATCTAAAATCTAAAATTCTCCTGACTCCTGACTCCTGCTAGGTGTGAAGTAGATGCTCTCATATCAAATATGCAACTAAAAGTATATGGTGGATTTCCACACCATAAGGTACGGCTAGTCCCTCTATTTGATAGGCGTAGTTTTGTCGATCTAAGTAGCACAATTGTAAAAGAGATAGGTTGAGTCCGTCTCAAATTGATGCAACGAAAATTCACAGATAATTTCTTTGCTTTTGTCGTTGACGGCAAAAAAAGTATCTGTTAAACAAGATTGGCTGGTAATTTTTGTCAAAGGTAAAAGGTAAAATAAATTTATAAACAAAAATTAAGTGTTGTCTCTATTCCTTTACCTTAGTCTTTTAGGTACTTCTGCTTTCTTACTTCTAACTTTTACCCTTGCTCTATGGCCCGCGACTATTATGAAATTCTAGGTGTCTCTCGTGATGCCGACAAAGAAGAAATTAAACAGGCTTATCGCCGCCAAGCCCGGAAGTATCACCCTGATGTGAACAAAGAACCGGGTGCGGAAGAACGATTCAAGGAAATAAACCGCGCTTATGAAGTGCTGTCTGAGCCAGAAACCCGCGAGCGTTACAACCGTTTTGGTGAAGCTGGCGTTTCTGGTGCTGCTAGTGCTGGCTTCCAAGATATGGGAGATATGGGCGGTTTTGCCGATATCTTTGAAAGCATTTTCAGTGGTTTTGCTGGCGGTATGGGTGGACCTACACAGCAAAGACGGCGTAGCGGTCCTGTACGGGGTGATGATTTACGTCTAGACCTGAAGTTAGATTTTCGGGAAGCGGTATTTGGTGGTGAAAAGGAAATCCGCATTTCTCATCTAGAAACTTGTGAAGTTTGTAGTGGTTCTGGTGCTAAACCAGGAACTCGTCCCCGGACTTGCTCAACCTGTAGCGGTTCTGGTCAGGTGCGCCGTGTGACTAGAACTCCTTTTGGCAGCTTTACCCAAGTTTCTACTTGTCCTACCTGTAATGGTACTGGGTCGGTAGTGGAAGATAAGTGTGATGCTTGTGATGGTAAAGGCGCAAATCAGGTCACGAAAAAGCTAAAAATTACTATTCCTGCTGGGGTAGATAATGGTACACGCTTGCGGATCTCCCAAGAAGGTGATGCGGGTCAACGGGGTGGACCACCTGGGGATTTGTATGTTTACTTGTTTGTCAATGAGGATGAAGAATTTCAACGGGATGGTATTAATGTCCTGTCGGAAATTAAAGTTAGTTACTTACAAGCTATTTTGGGTTGCCGGATAGAGGTGAATACTGTAGATGGTCCGGTAGAGTTAATTATTCCCGCGGGAACTCAGCCAAATACGGTGATGAGGTTGGAAAATCGTGGTGTACCTCGTTTGGGCAACCCGGTGAGTCGGGGCGACCATTTACTCACGGTATTGATTGATATTCCTACTAAGGTGGCTCCAGAGGAAAGAGAATTGCTAGAAAAACTGGCTAAACTCAAGGGAGATAAAACTGGTAAAGGTGGGGGATTTTTTGAAAATCTGTTTAAGTCATGAGTCTATCTTCTCTGTTAACTCCTGATGCTCAGTTGGACTTGCGTGGTACTCCTTGTCCAATTAATTTTGTACGGACTAAGTTACGTCTGGAACAAATGCCAGATGGCAGTTTGTTGGAAGTCTGGTTAGATGGGGGTGAACCCATTGAACAAGTCCCCGATAGTTTAACTATGGCTGGTTATCAGGTGGAAAAAATTACTGACTGTTCTGGCTATTTTTCTCTGTTAGTGCGTCGTCCGGTAACTGCTGCATGATGGAAGATAGTGTTTCTACTACAGGGGAGTTACTGGGTACGGTGTTAGCTGTACAGGCTAATTTTTATCGGGTGCAGTTGGAGGCAGGAAGCGCTAGGAGGCAGGAGGCAGAAGGCAGGAGCCAGGAGGCTGGAGTGCAGGAGGCAGAAGGCAGAACGGACCGAGATTGCAAAAGCAGCGAGTAAGTATCTGTTTCTCCCCACGCTGAGGTCGGTCTCCCCCGCCCCCCCTCCTCTTGTGTACCCGCAGGACTCGCCTGAAAAAAATCGGTCAACAGGTGATGGTTGGCGATCGCGTGGTTGTTGAAGAACCAGACTGGACTGGGGGACGAGGGGCGATCGCTGATGTTTTACCCAGACAAAGTGAGTTGGATCGACCGGCGATCGCTAATGTGAATCAAATTCTTTTGGTTTTTGCGGTTGCTGATCCACCCTTAGAACCTTTCCAGTTGAGCAGGTTTTTGATTAAGGCTGAATCTACGGGTTTGGATGTAATTCTGTGTTTGAATAAGTGTGATTTGATTACGGAAGCGGAACAAGGAGAAATTAGCGATCGCCTCGAAAGTTGGGGGTATAAACCTATTTTTATTAGTGTCAAAAATCAAATTAATATTAATGAAGTTGCGAAATATTTAAACAATAAAATTACTGTGATTGCTGGTCCTTCTGGTGTGGGAAAATCCAGTGTAATTAATATGTTAATTCCTGATATTAATTTGCGTGTGGGTGAGGTTTCTGGTAAGTTAGCTCGCGGCCGTCATACTACCCGTCATGTGGAATTATTTGAACTTCCTGATGGTGGTTTGTTAGCTGATACTCCTGGTTTTAATCAACCTGATTTAAGTTGTCTTCCTGAAGATTTGATCTATTATTTCCCGGAAGCGAGAAGACGTTTAGAAGCTGGAAGTTGTCGTTTTAGTGATTGTTTACATCGAGATGAACCAGGGTGTATGGTGGGTAGTGATTGGGAACGATATGAGCATTATTTGGATTTTTTAAATGATGCGATCGCTTATCAAACTTATCTTAAAGAACAAGCTGATCCTGAGTCTACTGTTAAGGTGAAAGCTAAGGGTAAGGGTGAAAGTAAGTATGAACCTAAGTTGGAAAGTAAGAAATACCGTCGGGTTTCTCGTCGGGTTCAGGTGCAAAGTTTACAAGATTTAGATTTAGATGGTGAGGAGTAGGTAAGAGGTTTTTTAGGGTTTTTCTGTTTGGTGTTTGTTTCTTTTTTTATTGAACCACGAAGAACGCAAAGGACGCGAAGGTAAGAGGTTTTTTAGGGTTTGTTAGACTTTTTTCTATCTCTCTATCCTGTCACCTGTCACCTGACTCCTCATTTTAATGTTTCTTTTATTGCTATTTCTAATAACTCATCTAGAGAAATTCCTGCATTTTTGGCCATACAAGGAATGACGCTTTTAGGAGAAAATGAACAATATAAACCAGCTTCTAAAAAGTAAGGTTCTCCATTTGGATCTATGCGAAAATCAAATAAGCTATAATGGCGACATCCTAATGCTTGATGACATTTTTTTGCTGCTGCTTGCACTTTTTCTGTGATCGGATCTTTTGTATCTAAAATCCATGCTTTTATACCATCTTTCGCTGTTAAATGTAAGTTACCATCATCCCCTAATTTCAGTTTATCAGCATAGTCTCTCACGGGTTTATTTTTGGAGTCTACTAAATATTCTTCTAGGGGTAAACCTATTAATTCTCCCTCTTTTTCTATTATCCCACATCTCACTTCTCGACCTAATTCTATATATTCTTCTACTATCACTTGTTCTGCATATTTGAATGCTTCCTTTAATGCGGTTTCGTATTCTTGAATGTCTTTTACTAAACTCACTCCTAATGAGTTATCTGAGGTTGCGGGTTTTACTACCGCTTTGGGTGCAATGGTGGGAATGTCTCCAAGACGCAAAACTTCACCGTGAGGAACTTTCACCCCTGCTGCTGCTACAATGGCTTTAGCTTTTGCTTTATTCGCTGTTATGGCCATTACTTCCGGGGTGTTACCTATGTAGGGAATTTTCAAGACATCAAATAAAGCGCGGTAATGAGTCATTCCCGGTATACAAAACATCTGGGGTATGACTACATCAATATTTTTTGTTATTACTAATGCGATCGCATCCGGTAAGGATACGGGTTGACTGTCTGCAATATCTTCAAAACTCAAGGAGTTGGGAAATTTCCAGTTACCATCCGGTGTGACATATGCAATCAGAATATCATAGTTTGGGTTATTGGCGATCGCCTGAATTGAATCTTGAGCATAAAGTCGTGATAAATTACAGAAAAAATCACTTTCTCCTGAACCTGTTAAATACAAAAGATTGAGTTTTGACATATTTTTTGAGAAGTTCTAAATTTCCGAAGTTTTCAAATTACGAATTACGAATTATTTAATCTCCACCAATTTCAACCAATTTCCCAATATTGAAATCTATTCTTACCCATCCTTTTAATTTTACCATATTTTGCAACAATAACAAAACAATTTGCCAATGATGCACCATCAAAAACGGTAAAGGATCATCTTTATCTAACATTGAATCCTTACCTTTAATCACTTTATTTAACCAGTTTGTTAAATCACTAAAAGACCTAATTCCTGTTAATCTCCACAATTCATGATATAACCAATAAGTTGGTTTACTGCTTGGTAAAGGTTCTATATGAGGTTGATTTTTACCAGGTTTTAAATAAGCATCCGCTAACCCTGGATGATCATAAAACATTGTAATTGCAGTATGAGTTCTAGGGTTACATTCAATGGGGTAAACTTTGCCATCTGCGGTTTGTATAAAATCAAAAGAAATTTGTCCAGTTAAATTTAATTCTTTGACAAATTTTTGCACCCAATTAAATATTTCTGGGTTGTCAACCTGTTCATAATTTACCTGGAAAGGTGAAGATTGAGAACAGCAATGTAAACGAATTTCTCCATCTCTGACTGTACTATGGGTACAATATTCTTGACCTTTAATAAATTCCTGCATTACCCAAGGTCTTTCTTTACTAATAGGCAATTTTTTTACATATTCTTCCATTCCTTCAAAGGGAAATTTCGTCATATCTAAACGAGTCACAGAATCATATTGAATACTCTTAATAATGTAAGGATTTTGTTCTTGGGAAAAACCAAAGTTGATAATTTCTTCAGGGGAAGTTATTAAAAATACCTTGGGTGCAGTTAAACCTAAAACTCGCGCTTGTTCACATAAACTAAATTTATCATCTAGGGTTTTTGTCATTTCTGGATCAAAATGAAATACTTCACAATAAGGTGATAATATTGGTTTTGCTAAGGAGTCATAATAACTTGCAACGGGACTGGAAACGGGAATAAATACATCTATTTTTTCTCGTTTTACTATTTCTAATAAACTTTGACAATATGCTTCTGGATCTTTTTCCGGTGCGGGTACTGTGAAGAAGTTTTTAACTGCGTTAGAAAATTGATGTCCTGATAACCAATATTTATGGGTTTCTACCATAAATACTTGATGTCCTGCGCGATGAAATGACCTCGCAAGTTGTAATGATTTTGTCATTTTACCACCTGTTAATAGGATTTTTTTGGGGTTTTCACAGGTGATTTTTTTTTGAAATGGTAGGGTGATAAGGTTGGTAATAAATGCGGTGATGACTAGGGTGAGGTTGATGGGGAACATTAGTAGTAATAATAGTAATGTTCCTATGTTTTGAAATATGGATTTTATTTTTTTCATGTTTTTTATTGAACCACAAAGGACGCTAAGGTAAGAGGTTTAAGAGGGTTTTTCTGTTTGGTGTTTCTGTCTTTTTTTGATTGAACCACGAAGCAAGCGAAGGTAAGAGGTTTAAGAGGGTTTTTCTGTTTGGGTTTAAGATCCCCGACTTCTTTGTTTAGTTATCTTATTTTATGATGATTTTTTCTGATAATTCGGGGATTTGAATATTCAATTTTCTATTTTCTTTTGATGATTGTTAAACCGTCTCTTAATGGTAAGATGACTTTTTCTACTCTCGGATCTTGGGTGACTGTTTGATTAAATTTCGCTATTGCTTCTCCGTTTTCTGTTCTTTTTTCTTTGGGTAAATATGGTTGTCCTTGTAATAAGGTGTTATCTACACATATAAATCCATCCTCTGCTAATAGGTTGGTTTCTATTAACAGTTTGAAGTAATCAACATATCCCGGTTTGTCAGCATCTATGAATACTAAATCAAATGTTTCTCCTGATGCTATCAGGTTTTTTAATGTTTCTATTGCAGGTGCTGTTATCACTTTAATTTTTTTACCATGTTCTGATTTTTCAAAACATTTCTTCGCAAATTCTGAAACATATTCATCTACTTCACAGGCAATTATATCACCATCTGCCGGTAATGCTTCTGCCATTGCTAATGCAGAATATCCGGTAAACATTCCTATTTCTAAAATGCGTTTCGCTTTAGTCATAGAAACAAACATTTTTAATGTCTGTCCTTCAATATGACCAGATAACATTTCCTTTTCTAACTGACGGACTGTTTCACCATTACTAAATCTCTTACTCCAATCTTCTTCAGCAGTTTTTTTCGCTAGTGCTGCTAATTCTGGAGATTCTTTTGTAGTATTATCTTCCAAATATGGATCTATTCCTGCTGCTAATTCATACACCTTTTCTAAAGAGTTCGCAAGTTCAACAGAAACATTTTCTTGTTTCGCTATTTTCAATGTTCTTTCTAGTTCTTCCACCAAAATACCCAAAGGGGTAACAGGTCTAGGTTTGTTGATTTTTGTTAGTGTTTCAGTCATTCTGTTTTAGATTTTAGATTTTGGATTTTAGATTCCGACATTTCATCACATAGAGAACAGAAAACTCAAAAAACAAGAGCAAAAATTAAAAAATTAACCTTCTCTTTTCTCTCCGTTCTCTGCGTCTCTGCGTGAAATTTAAAAAAGTCATGCTACCAACGAAAACCCCATCAGCAAATTTTAGATTTTGGACGTTTCAAAATGATAGCTGATAACTGATAGCTGATAGCTAATTACTATTATTCCAAACCCAAATCTTTCAAATACATTTCCACACCAGCACCGTGATTTGCTAAATTACTACAAACAGCTTTATGCGCTTTTACTGCTGCTTCCAATAATTCTGGTTCAACTTCTTGAATATAGTCACACGCACCTATCCCACCTCTGGGAACAGGGGCCCAAAGTCCACCATCTCCACGCTTCCGACGCATATTTTTCTGACCTTCGATCATGATCTCCATGTCTTCCAAAATGGGATGATACACTGTTAAACCCAAAGACTGACATAATGCAATAATGCGATCGCGGTGTTCCGGTTCTAACCAGTTCATCTCTACCGCTAATGTCGCACCAAAGGCCATTCCAGTTGTCACCGCGTGTCCGTGCATCATCTTCACCGCTGGTTCAAACCGAGGACTCCATGTATGCCCATAAGCATGGGGACGATCTTGATATGCTTCAAACATATTTGTTCCCTCATGTTTCATGTAAGAGAACAACGCACGGTAAATAATCTCGTCTGCTATTTCTGCTAACTCTTCATCTGCGTCTACAGTCGCAAAATGTGTCTCTATCAAACGCGGTCCGTATTTCTCCAACATCTCAAACAATACCGCATCATCGGTAATGGCCATTTTAATAATTTCTGCCATCCCATTACGAATATGTCCAGTTGCTAAGGTGCGGAAAAAACTCCGATCTACTAAGGTTAGTACGGGGGGATGATATGCACCAATACTATTTTTGAACTGTTTACCGTTGGTACAAGTGCGGGGTGAAGGACCTGCGTCAATAGCTGCTACTACTGTTGTTCCCACCATAATATAAGGTGTTCGACGATGTTGTAAGGCACAAGCTAAACCCGCAACATCGCTTAACACACCACCACCTATAATTAATACAGGTTCGTTGCGTGAAACATCGCAACCGTCTTTTCCTAAAAACCCTAATATCTTATGTACTGTTTCTGGGGTTTTGTCTGCTTCCCATGCGCGACATACCATCATTTCCAATGGTATTTCATGAGCATCAAAATATTTTCTAACTTGCTCACCATACAACTCGTTAACTGTCTGGTCTATGACTGCTACACAGCGACCACGACTATTATATATGTTAGCTAAAATCTCGTTTTCTAACTGAAAAATTCCTTCTACTACTTTGACTTCTGCTGTTAATGTGAAGGTAGCAGCAACTTCAAAGGAACGACCATCTTTTTTATGTGCTATTTCCCCAGACCCTTTATACCACTGAGATGTGAGATACTTTTCTCCATGTGTGAATTTAATGGTGTCAGTTTGTAGGGAATTTTCAATTTTTTCTTTATCTACTAATACGTTATCTGCAATCTCTGGGGTTGGTAATATGCTTTGTGGAGTCATTTCAACTGGCCTTTTTCTGATTTTTGTAATTTGGTCAATATCGAATATCAAAAAGTTCTGTTCTTGTAGAAATTGGATCTATTTGAACAGTCCTTTTTTTTGCAAAAGCTTCAACAACATTAATCAGAGAAACCGATGTTTCAGATTTAACATTTGCATCTTGCCAACCAGTGGGCTGGGTAGCAAATTTACTCATCTATTCACCGATAATATAACTAAACGTTAATTTTTCTCATTTTCTGCGGTGGTTTACGAGTAAATTTTGAAACTTAATTAATGTTCTTAACAAAGAGTAACATTTCTTGGTTGCTTGTGGTTTATGTAAAGTTTATGTATTTATTAAATTAATCAGAATTGATTTAAATTCAAAAAAATATATTCTTTTTAGTGATATATATTATTGACAGGTTTATTTTTGTATGATATGTAAATCAACGCTAATAGTATAAATCAGGATAGTTGCTTAGGATTGCTAGAAAACAACTATCTGCGGTTGGATATTTGGTTTTCAAATTCAGTTGTTACCCTTGACTGATAAAACTTCCTTCACGATCCCGATATCGTCTTAAAATATTGTTAATTTCTGCCAAACTCTCGACCTTCAATTTACAAACCACCCCAAAACTATTATGGCTATAGGCTACGTCGCACTTGTACTTCATGCACATTTACCCTTCGTTCGTCACCCGGAAAGTGACTATGTGCTAGAAGAGGAATGGCTCTATGAAGCTATCACAGAAACTTACATTCCTTTATTGAAAGTATTTGAAGGATTAAAGCGAGACGGCATCGACTTTAAAATCACGATGAGTATGACACCGCCTCTCGTGTCTATGCTGCGTGATCCTCTGTTGCAAGAACGCTATGATGAACATTTAGCCAAATTAGAAGAACTGATAGAATTGGAAGCGGAACGCAATATCCATAATGGACATATGCGTTATTTGGCTGAACATTACGCCGCTGAGTTTAATGAAGCTCGTCAGGTTTGGGAAAAATACAAGGGTGATTTAGTAACAGCTTTTAAACAATATCAAGATAGCAACAACCTAGAAATAATTACTTGCGGTGCTACTCATGGGTATTTACCCTTAATGAAGATGTATCCCCAAGCTGTATGGGCGCAACTTCAGGTGGCTTGTGAACATTACGCAGAAACTTTTGGTCAAGCGCCTAGAGGTATTTGGTTGCCTGAATGTGCTTACTATGAAGGTTTGGAACGGATGCTGGCGGATGCTGGTTTGCGTTATTTCCTCACCGATGGACATGGGATTTTATACGCTCGTCCCCGTCCCAGATTTGGTACTTACGCGCCAATTTTTACAGAAACAGGTGTTGCTGCTTTTGGTCGTGACCATGAATCTTCTCAACAAGTATGGTCTTCAGAAGTGGGTTATCCCGGTGCTGCTGAATATCGGGAGTTTTATAAAGATTTGGGTTGGGAAGCAGAATATGAGTACATCAAACCTTATATCATGCCCAATGGACAGCGTAAAAATACGGGGATTAAATATCATAAAATTACCGGACGTGGTTTAGGTCTTTCTGATAAGGCTTTATATGATCCTTACTGGGCAAGGGAAAAATCCGCAGAACACGCTGCTAACTTCATGTATAATCGAGAAAGACAAGCTGAACATTTACACGGGATCATGGGACGGCCTCCGATTATTGTTTCTCCCTATGATGCGGAGTTGTTCGGTCATTGGTGGTATGAAGGTCCTTGGTTTATTGATTACCTGTTCCGTAAGTCATGGTACGATCAGGGAACTTATGAAATGACCCATTTAGCTGATTATTTACGAGCTAACCCAAATCAACAAGTCTGTCGTCCTTCTCAGTCCAGTTGGGGTTATAAGGGTTTCCATGAATATTGGTTAAATGACACTAATGCTTGGATTTACCCGCATTTACATAAAGCTGCGGAACGGATGATTGAAATTTCCCAGTTAGAACCAGAGGATGAGTTGCAATGGAAAGCTTTAAACCAAGCAGCGCGGGAGTTGTTGTTAGCTCAATCTTCTGACTGGGCGTTTATTATGCGGACGGGAACAATGGTCCCTTATGCTGTGAGAAGAACACGATCGCACTTAATGAGATTTAATAAACTCTATGAAGATGTAAAAGTCGGTAAAGTTGATAGTGGTTGGTTGGAAAAAGTGGAATTAATGGATAATATTTTCCCCAGCATCAACTATCGCGTTTATCGTCCCGTTTAGTTTTTCGTAGCTTGACAATCTCTGGGTTTCCAGCCCGGAGATGATCAAGTTCTGTTACTGGTGGTTGTGAAAAGAGAAATTGCAAAATTTTCGCAATTAGGTGAGTATCAATGATAGATTATTATAGATTATTATTGATGTTACCTAATTGACACAAACTATCGCAGGTTCTCAAGTCAGAATCATCATGAAATCTTTGCACCGTACCGATTTATATACCTGGTCTTGTTTTAACCCGACAAGAAATATTGATTTCAATGGGTTCGCCTGGATTCGTCCAGAGGGTAATATATTAATTGATCCAGTAGCTTTATCAAATCATGATTGGCATCATCTGGAATCTCTCGGTGGTGTGGTTTGGATTATCCTGACAAACTCGGATCATCTGCGAGCAGCTAAGGAAATTGCTAGTCAAACTTATGCGAAAATTGCAGCACCGATAGCTGAAAAGGAAAATTTCCCAATAGCGTGCGATCGCTGGTTGAGTGATGGTGAAGAATTTGTCCCAGGAATGAAAGTCATGGAACTTCAAGGTTCAAAAACTCCCGGTGAACTAGCTTTACTACTAGAGGACACCACTTTGATTATCGGTGATTTAGTGCGATCGCGTTCAGCAGGTACTTTAACTATTTTATCCGATGACAAGCTGTTAAATCGAAAACAAGCTATTGCTTCCGTTCACAGATTAGCTACATTAACAAAAGTGCAAGCTGTTTTAGTCGGTGATGGGTGGTCAGTATTTCGGGACGGAAATGAAAGATTAAAAGAACTTGTAGCCACTTTTTGATCCGTAATTCAACAAGATACCTGACTTCTGGGAAAAGTTGGGTATTTTCGCCGCTTTCGTGATTATGCAAATTACAATTACAATAGCAATACCTTCGCCAAAATCAAAAATATCTTGATTTGTAGGTTGGGTTGAGGAACGAAACCCAACAAATACGTTGAGTTTACGTTGGGTTTCACTTCGTTCAACCCAACCTACGGGAAAATGGCAAAGGTTTTGTTTTGTTTTTCTTTTTGTGGGTGTTTGTTTTGTTTTGGTTCGTGTTTTTTGGCTCCCCCCTGTTCCCCCCTTTCCCCCCTTTTTTTGGGGGGTTCTTGTGTCTTTGTCCCCCTTTTCTTGGGGGTTTTTGGGGGTTCTTTTTTTTTTTGTTTCTCCTTCTGTCGACTTTTAAAACATCCTCTTATATTCTTTCTTCCCTATTCCCTATCTAAATTAGTTATCTATGAATAATTTTATCAATAGTAAAAAACAACTATTTGATCGTTGGGCATCAAGTTACGATTGGACTTTTCCTTCTTTTATTTACCAAGCTATTCATAAAAGATTAATTTCCCATATCGAAATCCCAGCAAATGCCAATGTTTTAGATTTAGGTTGTGGAACTGGACGCTTATTAAATAGATTAGCCAGTCAATTTCCTGACTTACGCGGTACTGGTTTAGATTTATCTCCCCAAATGTTGCGGGTTGCCAGACAAAGTAATCAGCACCGTCCACGCTTAATTTATATTGAAGGGAATGCGGAATCACTTCCTTTTGCTGAAGGTCAATTTGATGCAATTTTTAACACTATCAGTTTTTTACATTATCCTCAACCAGAACAAGTTTTAAGTGAAATTGCCAGGGTACTTGTTCCCGGTGGACGCTTTTATTTAGTTGATATAACTGCTCATAAATCCCCTTTTCAATTAATGGTAAATTCTCCGGTTGGAGTTAAATTTTATCATCAAGAACAACGTGAAAAACTAGGATCTGATGCTGGTTTATTGTGTTTAGGTCATTATTATTTATTAGGTCCAGTATTACTGACTATTTTCGCAAAACCTGAATAGATCAACATACAGCAGGAGTCAGTAGGGGCGAAGCATTCGGAAAATAACCAGGGACAAAAATTGATAATTGTTCCTCCGAATGCTTCGCCCTTACAGGAAAATAACCTGAGATAAAAATTGATAAGCTGTTGTGCATTTAATTTGCATAAGTTTAACAGGCAAGATGCCTGTTCCACAAGAGCTAAGAATATTAGGATTATACAATTTAGCTGCGTAACAGCTTAATTGTTCGCCAATCTTTTAGGATTTGGCGATCGCTTTCATGAGTCGGTGTAGGTTTGCGTTTATTAGTAAGTCAAAATTTTAACGCTCGATTTGACTGGGGTATTCCCTTAGTCAGCGTTGATAGAACCGGTAATACCTTACAAGAAAATGGTCTTTACTTCTCCATTGAATATAGACCTTTTTAGTCAGTAGTCAGTAGTCAGCAAAACCCCTGATTAGCCCCCCTTTCTAAGGGGGGTTGGGGGGATCTAACTTGTGGCCACATCACAGAAAAATCTCCTGAAAAAAAATAATTGCCAATAGCGGGCTATTTTGCATAAATTTCTGTAAAATCGAAATCTAAATAAAAAAAACCACATTATTAAGTGAATAGCTCTTTATTTTGCCATTGTTCACCTTTCCTTTTGCCTGCCCCACGAAAAGACTTTTATACCTAACGGCACGCTACGCGAACAGCAAAGCCTAGTTAGGGAACTTATGATAAAAGCAATAGTCCATTTAGAAACTTAAATTTTCAACAGCTTATGTTGCGTCGGCAAACTGTATTGTATCTACTCCTGAGTGTTTTACTCATTGGCTGTTCACCCCCAACCACCGCCGAACCCACTACTACATCAACCTCTCAAGTCCAATTACAAACCCCTAAAGGTCAAAATTTGCCAATCTCTGCTCAAGCTACCATTCCCAACGGCACAAAAATTAACCTAGAAGTCGCAAAAACACCAGAACAACAGGCTATGGGGTTGATGTATAGACCAGCTTTACCCGATGACAGGGGAATGTTATTTGTATTTCCCTCAGCCCAACCAGTCAGTTTTTGGATGTTGAATGTCCCCGTATCTTTAGATATGGTCTTTCTTCAGGATGGAGTAATCAAGTACATTGAGACCGCTGCACCCCCCTGTAAAAGTGAACCTTGTCCCACCTATGGTCCTAACGTACCAATAGACCAAGTAATTGAACTGAGATCCAAACGAGCTACAGAATTAGGTTTACAGGTAGGTGACAAAGTAAAAATTGAATTTTTCAACCCAAGTTATTAGTCATTAGTTATTCTTCCCAGTCACCAGTCCCCAGTCACCAGTCACCAGTCACCTATGAGGAATCTGTCAATTTTGTATGAAGATATTTTGGTAAAAAAACTATTCCGTAAAATATAGAGGTTAATATTTAGCAGCAGTTATCATAACATCGGATCTCGCTTTTCCCCAATGAAAAACCCGACTTCAAAGTTTCACTGGAAAAATCCTTCTTTTGACATAAGTGTAAATAGTAATCAATAGAGGACTATAGGCTATGGAATCTTGGATACTTCAGATGTAATTACATTAAGCACAAAAAACTCAAGAGAATCAAGCCAATTTAACTTATAGTTCCTGTTACTTGAGATTGGGGGAAACAAGCAGTACGAAAGTTATACGATTTTGGATTTTGGATTTTGGATTTTGGATTTTGGATTTTGGATTTTGGATTTTGGATTTTGGATTTTGGATTTTGGATGGTGAAAGTGTTTGAGGATTTATTCAGTCATAGCACAGTGACACATAAAATACTGGCTTTAGATCACTGAGAAAAGAGGAAAGGATATATGATAATACACTCTACTCAAGGAGGTGAGATACAAATGGCACAATCAAGATATTCTCGTTTGATTAATTTTCTCCAAGAAGATTTGGCGATCTCAGCCGCTTCTCTGTCTGTGGCTTTGCGTCATCGGGAGCAGGATACAGGCTCTTTAACCATGATCCTGTGGCAGTATGGGTTGATTACCCTAGAGCAGTTAGAACAAATTTATGATTGGTTGGAGACTGCATAGGTAAGCAATGGAATACTAGAAAATCCATTGCTGGTAACTATTCTGGTCAATATTCTGGCGGCTAACTGTATGCAAATTCAATATGAAACGGTTGAGCTAATTCAGGAGAAATAAGGTATGTCAAGTCAACTCTGCCCTGGGCAAAGTTTGATAGATCGAAAAATTGATGCTGAGAATTTTGAATTATTGACATCCAAATTAAAAGGGCAAGTTGATCAAATCACTTGCCCTTTTATTGTTAGAAGTCAGGAGTCAGGAGGCAGGAGTCAGAAGGCAGGAGGCAGAGGGCAGAGGGCAGGAGGAAGTTGATAACCCAGTCCCCAGTCCCCAGTCACTGACCTTATCCAAAAACCTTAGCAGCAGCAGCGATACCAGCACCAGGGGTAAAGTTTTCATACCCAACTTCTGCCAGTACAATTTCTAATGATGCGATACAACTGAGAATATCGCGATCGCTCACAAATCCTAAGTGACCAATACGGAAAATTTTATTACTCAGATGGTCTTGACCACCAGCTAAAGCAATATCAAACCGCTTTTTCATCAAAGACCGAATTTTATCCGCTTCCATTCCCGGTACTGATACAGCGGTAATAGCTGGACTAGCGCATTCATCCGCTGCAAACAATGGTAAATTTAAAGCTTTCATCGCTGCACGAGTCGCATTTTTTTGGCGTTCATGACGGGCAAAAATTGACTCTAAACCCTCTTTTTTCATCATCCCCAAGGTGGTGTGTAGTGCCACAATTAAGTTCACTGGGGGAGTAAAAGGAGTTGTATTTTTAGCTGTAGATTTGCGATATTTACCTAAATCTAAATAATATTTTGGCAACTTCGCAGTTTTGTAAGCTTCCCAAGCTTTAGGACTTACAGACACAAATCCTAAACCGGGGGGTATCATATAGCCTTTTTGAGAACCGGAAGCAACTACATCCAAACCCAAAGCATCAACCGCAACATTGTAAGCACCCAAGCTAGTTACAGCATCAACAATGATTAAAGCTTCCCCATGTGCTTTTACATGACTGTTGATAGCTGCCAAATCATTAATTACACCTGTGGAAGTTTCGCTGTGGGTGATAATGACAGCTTTAATTTCCTTGTTGGTGTCAGCTTGTAAAATTTCTCCAAACTTAGCAGGGTCTAAAGGTTGTCCCCATTCTGCGGTGACAGCTTCCACATTTAAACCAAAAGCTTGACCGACTTCTACCCAACGTTCACCAAACTTACCATTAGAACCGACCAAAATGCGATCGCCAGGAGACAGAAAATTAATCATTCCCGCTTCTACCGCACCAGTACCGCTAACATTCAGCATCAGTACATCATTTTGGGTTTGGTGCAGCCATTTCAGATTTTCTGTCACCTCCCCCATCATGTTACTAAATTCACTGGTACGGTGTCCAATGGGGTGTTTAGCCAAAGCTAGTAAAGCAGCTTCTGGAACCGGAGTAGGTCCAGGAATCATCAACATTAGCTTATCGTCCATTATCTCTATCCCAATCCAATAAGATTCAAAATCCTTTGAGGATGATTTAATTCTGATGGCAAATTTTAGATATTCATCTACAAATTCAATCAGTCTGTCATCAGAAGATTATAGTACCTGAGAGAGTCACATCTACTCTAGGCATAAACTTAAAAATTAAAGGCAAAAAGGTCAGCATTCGGCTTTCCTTTTCACCTTTCCTCTTTATTTTTGATCGGAAACCACTTTTCCACCCAGATGATTAAGTGACCACCGGTGATCCACCGCTAAAGAGGAAGCTTGACAAATTTCCTCTAATCGCTTTTGTTGTGCCGCAGCTTTTCTCAGGGTAATAATTAGCTGATTAACTTCGTGCCGTAAATCCTTATTGTTATTTACAGCACCCATTGTTTGCTTTTCTAACAGTTGCAGTATAAGTTCGTAGTGGATAGGCGCAGGTAAAGGAAGTTGCTCCATGAAATTTATATGAGATTACCAATTTAAGATTTTATACCAGTGAACAGGAGGCAGGAGTCAGGAGAATTTTAGATTTTAGATTTTAGATTTTAGATTGGATTCATGAAATACAATCCAAAATCCAAAATCCAAAATCCAAAATTGTATCCCCAGTCACCAGTTACCAGTCCCCAGTCTTATTTACTAAAAAGCTGATTAATTGCTAGTTTGGGATCTGGTTGTTTTACCAAATACTCACCAACCAGTACAGCTGATGCACCGGCTGTTTCTACTATACTTAAATCTTCTGGTGTATGTAGTCCTGATTCACTTACTACTAAAATATTTCTTTCTTGTAATTGACTACCTCTGTCTTTCAGTAATTGACAAGTAGTTTGCAAATCAACAGAAAAATCTTCTAAGTTGCGATTATTGATACCAACTAAAGAAATACCATCTAAAGCCAAAACTCGGTCAAGTTCTTCTAAACTATGGACTTCAATCAAAGCCGCCATTTTTAGTCCATTAGCAATTTTAACGAAATACTGTAAATCTTGATCACTGAGAATTGCGGCTATCAATAAAACTGCATCTGCGCCATTCACTCGCGCCAAATACATTTGATAAGGATAAATGATAAATTCCTTACATAACAATGGCAAATCTACGGCAGCACGGACTAGAGATAAGTTTTCAAAACCACCTTGAAAAAACCTTTTATCGGTGAGAACAGAAAGACAACTTGCACCACCTTCTTCATAAGCTTTAGCTATTTCTACCGGGTCAAAATCTGCCCGTAGCACTCCCTTACTTGGTGATGCTTTTTTAACTTCGGCGATCAGTGCGGGTTTAGTTTTCCCTTGACGCAACGCAGCGACAAAATCACGGGTAGGAGGTGCAGAAAGGGCTTTTTTTTGCAGTTCTTTTAACGGCAATTTTTCCCGCATTTGTTCAACTTCTGTTTCTTTATACCAAACAATTTCTTCAAGAACATTATTTGGTTCAGCATCCTCTAATACTGCTTGGTAGCGAACAATAGAGACATCAATAGCTGGACTTGGGGAACGACGACGAATTTGCATTACTGTAGGGGATAGGGAACAGGGAATAGGCAAAAGGCAAAAGGCAAAAGGCAAAAGGCAAAAGGCAAAAGGCAAAAGGCAAAAGCTTATTCTTACCAATTACCCATTACCCATTACCAATGACCCATTACCTAACTAGCGATCGCTCGTTTGTAGGCTTCATCTAACACTTCTGATAGTGTAGGATGGGCGTGAACCAAATAAGCCAAATCTTTTACAGATTGACGGTTTGCAACTGCGGCTGATGCTTCATGAATTAAATCAGAAGCGTGTGCGCCGAAAATATGCACACCTAAAACTTCGCCTGTATCTGAACGATAAATTACTTTAGCAATGCCATCGGCTTCGTTTTCTGCCAAAGCTTTAGAATTACCCTTAAAGTAACTCTTAGCAGTACCAATTTCAAAACCTTCTGCTAAACCTAATTCTTGGGCTGCTGTTTCTGTTAAACCCACATAACTCACTTCTGGATGGGTAAAAGCTGCTGCGGGAATGCTGCGATAGTCTACTGTTTTGTTTTTACCCAGGATATTTTCTACAGCAATGATACCTTGAGCCGAAGCGGCATGAGCCAACATCATTTTACCGTTAGCATCACCAATGGCATAGAGGTTAGGAACTAATTCACCAGATGAAAGCACTTCCATACTATCATTCACAGGGATAAAATTCCGTTTATCCAGTTCTACACCCACAGACTCTAAACCGAGATTTTTAGTAGCGGGGATGCGACCTGTAGCTACTAAACAAGCATCAACTTCTAAAACTTCTAAATCTTCTTTTGTTTGGAAGTCTGCTAACTCAATGACAACAGGAGAACCAGGAATTACCCTTTTTGCGTATATTCCCACTTTGGTTTCAATATCACGGGGAGTAATTAAAACCCGTTCTGCCAGTTTAGCAATATCCCGATCAAATCCTGGCATTAATACATCCAGGGCTTCAATCATGGTAACTTCACAACCCAAAGCAGTGTAAACATCAGAAAATTCTAAACCGATGTAACCACTACCAATAATAGCTATCCACTGAGGTAAAGATTCTAACTTTACACCTTGGTCACTGGTAAAGACTGTTTTACCATCTATTTCTATTCCGGGAGGAACAAAAGGAACAGAACCAGGAGAAAGAATGATATTTTGCGCCGTGATAGTTTTGTCACCACTATCCGTCATCACACTGACTTTTTGTGAACCAGCGATTTTTCCCCAACCCCGGATAATATCGACTCCCAAACGTTTGAGACTGTTGGTTAAGTCACCTTGAATTTTCGAGACAAGATTATTAGCATGATTAGCGATCGCCTCTCGCTCGAATGATACACCACCAATTTCAATTCCCAAAGACTTGAGATGGTGAGCGTTACGTAACTCCCGCACCTTACCGGAAGCAGCTAACAAAGCTTTGGAAGGAATACAACCCCGGTTAACACAGGTCCCTCCCATATCTCCAGCTTCAATAATCGCCGTTTTCAAACCATAATGAGCGGCGTGTAGAGCAGCACCATGACCACCTACACCCGCGCCAATAATCACTAAATCGTAATCAAATCCAGAACTCACGTTAGTTTCCCCGTTATTTTTAACCTACTTATTTTTAACTTCATTCCCCCCGCTAAAACATTTCACTTAGTGCGATCGTGTTCAGAATGGGGATAACCTTAAAATTATAGTTATATTTGGATGATGGGTTTTTCATGACATTTTGCCATTTTAGCTGATTTCCCGATCATCTAAACTTTTATGCTTACAGCACACTGAACCCTAATTAGTTACAGTTACTAGCCCTAAATAGGGCTTGCTGAATAAATGTAAAACCCAGATAGAACAAAGGTTACAGGCTGATAAAGAGGAAAAAAGTGCAAGGGTTTTCAAGGGTATACCTGAAAAAGTGTGCATTTTTTTGGATTTCTAGAGATAGTAAAGAAATTTTCAAACCTCCTCCTGACTCCTGACTCCTGACTCCTTGACTCCTAACGAAAAGACTTTTTCAGCAAACCCTAATTAGTTAAATTCGTGACTTTTTCAAACCTTGGATTTCTGAGGGTGTGAGGTTGCGCCATTCACTTAGTTGTAAACCATTTAATTGTAATTGACCAATACTGACCCTGATTAATCTTAAAGTGGGAAATCCTACAGCAGCAGTCATGCGTCGCACCTGGCGGTTTTTCCCTTCTGTGAGAGTCATTTCCAGCCAAGCTGTAGGAATATTTTTCCTAAATCTAATCGGGGGGTTGCGCTCACTCACTATAGGTTCTTCTGAAAATAGCTTAACTTGGGCAGGACGAGTCCGGTAATTTTGAATTTCTACCCCTGTACATAATTTGTTGATAGCTTCTTGATCTGGGATACGTTCTACCTGCACCCAGTAGGTGCGTTTATGCCCAAACCGGGGGTGAGAAAGACGATGCTGTAACGGTCCATCATTAGTTAACAACAATAAACCTTCACTGTCCCAGTCTAAACGCCCCACAGGATAAACATCAGGTACATCAATGTAGTTTTTCAATGTAATGTGTTGCGGAGATTCTTCGGTAAATTGACTCAGGACACCATAGGGTTTATGAAAAATAATATACTTAAATTCATTGGTCATTGGTACATTGGTCATTAGTTATTAGTTATGATGCTAAAAATCCAGCCCCTACACATTTAAAACAGGCTTGGGAAAGATTTCAGCAAGGCAGCAAGGCGATCGCCCTGGTGCTGCCAAATAATCTTGAAAAAAAACGGAGAAGGAGGGATTCGAACCCTCGTTGAAGTTTCCCCCAAACAGACTTTCCAGGTCTGCGCCTTAAACCACTCGGCCACCTCTCCAGGTGTCATGAATTTTTATTCTAAACCAAAACTGTAAAAAATGCAATGATTAGATCAAAGATTTTTACAATAAATCTACAATCTCACATTCTTTAGCAAAAATCAAGATGGTTCAGACCCACACAGTCAAAGTTCACAACCGCCAAACAGGCGCATCACACACCCTGCAAGTTCCAGAAGACCGTTATATCCTGCATACAGGGGAAAATCATGGCATAGAACTGCCCTTTTCTTGCCGTAACGGGGCTTGTACAACCTGCGCTGTCAGGGTAATCTCAGGAGAAATTTACCAACCAGAAGCTATTGGATTATCCCCAGATTTACGCCGTCAAGGTTACGCTTTGTTGTGTGTGAGTTATGCCCGTTCGGATTTAGAAGTAGAAACACAAGACGAAGACGAAGTTTATGAACTTCAGTTTGGGCGCTTTTTTGGTAAGGGCAAAGTTAAAGCGGGTTTACCCTTAGATGAAGATTAGAGGCAAATAATAAACAATGAAGATTGTCCCAAGGTGCAGCTACTTACAGGCTAAAATTGCTGCTTTAGTATCTTGTTTGGGTATGTGGGCGCAAAAAGTAGCAATTTTATCTTGTTTGTTGTTGTTGGTCAGTTGTCAAGGCAAAAATCAGCCAGCAAATATCATCACTGAGGTAAAATTAGCGCGGGTTGTCAGCGGACAAACTTTAGAAGTGCTGGGGTTGGGAGAACAACCAAATATCACTTCCCAAGTCCGCTTAATTGGTTTAGATGCGCCTGATTTACGTCAGCGTCCGTGGGGAGAGGATGCTAAAGCACTACTAGAAAACTTAATTGGTGATAGTGAAAAAACTGGAAAAACTGAACAACCTGAACAACCTGAACAACCTGAAAAAACTATCAAACTAGAGTTTGATCTAGAAACCAAAGACAAATTTGGGCGAACCTTGGCTTATGTGTGGAAAGATCAGGTGTTTTTGAATGAACAAGTCCTCAAACAAGGGTATGCTCTATTTATAGGGCGATCGCCAAATCACAAATACGATGAACGCCTAGAAAATGCCCAACATTGGGCAAGATTGATGGGACAAGGTATCTGGAACCCAGAAAACCCCATGCGTCAAACTCCTGGTGAGTATCGGAGGATGAATAGGTGATTGGTGATTGGTGAAAAAAATTTTAGATTTTAGATTTTAGATTTTAGATTGGAGTTAACAAAATCCAAAATCCAAAATCCAAAATCCAAAATAAAAAAACTCCTGACTTCTTGATCTCCTTCTCATGACTAACTTACAAATTTTTCTCGATATCGCTACCGAAGCTGCCTTATTTGCTGGTGTAATTTTGCAAGATTATTTAGGTAAAGTAGAAGACGCGACTACCGAAAAAGGCAGACCTGGTGATTTAGTTACCGCTGCTGATAAAGCTTCTGAAAAAGTGATTTTGGAAATTATCAACCGTCACTTTCCCCAACATTCTATTCTCGCGGAAGAATCAGGAAAATTGGGAAATCAAACCAGTGAATATCTCTGGGCTATTGATCCTCTAGATGGTACAACTAACTACGCCCATCAATATCCCTGTTTTGCTGTTTCCATTGGTTTGTTTATTCAGGGAGTGCCAAAAGTCGGTGTAATTTATGATCCTTTCCATAATGAATTATTCCGGGCTGCTGCTGGTTTAGGTGCAACACGCAACCGCCGACCGATTAAGGTTTCTCAAACTTCTGAACTGAGTAAAAGTTTGTTGGTAACAGGCTTTGCTTATGATCGTAGGGAAACCAAGGATAATAACTATGCAGAATTTTGTCATCTTACCCATCTGACCCAAGGTGTAAGGCGGGGCGGTTCTGCTGCTCTAGATTTAGCTTATGTGGCCTGTGGTCGTGTTGATGGCTATTGGGAAAGAGGTATTGCACCTTGGGATATTGCAGCTGGTATAATTTTAGTTCAGGAAGCAGGTGGTAAAGTTACCGCTTATAATGGTGGAGATTTACAAATTGATTCTGGCAGAATCCTGGCTACTAATGGTTCTATTCATAACAATCTCAGTCAGGAACTTATGCAAGTTCAGCCTTTGTCAACTTGGTAATATGGGAAAATTGGTAATAACTGTTAACTCAAGATTACAGACTGGGTAAACTTAAAAAAATTGCTGCTTGGGTGCAACATTTCTATATGTCTTTTAAAATAGATGGCGGATTATTCAAATATGATTTTGTAGATCATCACGCAGTTTTGTGTATTCCAGTTGATGCGAGTGCTGGGGAAGTACGTAAACGCTATCTCAAAATCGCCCGTCGCTTGCACCCAGATAGTGCTGCTGTGATCAAAAGTCATGAAAAAGAGATAGCCACTGAATTATTATCTAAACTGGTTAATCCTGCTTATGAAAAACTGTCATTAGAACGCAATAGAGCCGAATATACTTTAATTTTGTCGCAAATTGGCAAGCGTCTGGCACAAGAACCAGTAGAGGTGGTACTGACTACAGAGGCAGCCAAGCAATTAGCGATCGCTCCCAATATTGAACTATTGTATAAACAGGAATTGGCTAAAATTGCCGAAACTCAATTTGTTGATTTGCTGCAAACTCCCCAAATCATTGCCCAAGTTAGCGAATTGAATTTAGTTTACCTGATGCGGCGTGCAGGACGGTTAATGACTACGCCCCAATCTATTAAAGCCTCTGGTACTTCTAGCACTCCACGCCCACCCCTACCACCTCCTCCTACACCAAAAACAGATGCGGTGGTAGAACAGTATCTGCGACGCGCTCAAACTTTTATTGAAAATAATCAGTTTGTCCAAGCAAAATTAGAAATACAAGATGCTTTGAAGCTTGCTCCTAAAAATAGTCACTGTCATAGCTGGATGGCAATGATATATTTACGGCAAAATCAGCTAAAAATGGCTAAGATTTACTTTGAAAATGCACTGAAATTAGATCCAAATGAAAAATTAGCTTTGGAATGGAAGCCTAAACTTGATAAAGTTTTAGGAAATCAATCTGGTACTAATCAGGGAAGGAAACCTGCCAATAATGGAGATACCCAACCCGATAAGTCTGGAAATGGTGGTTTATTTGGTGGTTTGTTTGGTGGGAAGAAAAAATAATGGTGTATCAACCAGCAGCGGGAGCTAGGGATTTATTACCCTTGGATGTGGCGCAAAAACGCTGGATTGAAGATAGATTACAACAGGTTTTTCATCGTTGGGGATATCACAGGATTATCACCTCAACGTTGGAACGGATGGATACGCTGATGGCAGGTGAAGCAATTCAGCGCCATAAGGTCATACAATTACAAAATGGGCAAGATGAAGAATTGGGTTTGCGTCCAGAACTCACCGCTTCTATAGCTCGGACTGTGGTTACTCGCATGGCTGAAGCAAGCTATCCCCAACGGTTGTATTACAATGCTAATGTATTTCGCCGTAACTGGGAAAAGCGCCATAACCAGCAACAGGAGTATTTTCAAGCTGGGGTGGAGTTGCTGGGTGCGGGCGGTTTACTGGCAAATGCAGAAGTGCTTTTGTTGGTAGCCAATTGTTTAGAAGCTTTAGATTTGCGCGGATGGCATTTAATTTTAGGTGAAGCGGGAATTACTAAATCTCTGCTGGATGCTTTTCCCGCTAATATCAGAAGTGAAGTGAGAAATGCGATCGCAAATTTGGATCGTGTGACTCTCGATACTTTACCTCTGAGTGAAGAATTGCTCCAACGCGCTAGAATCATGTTAGATTTACGCGGTAAAAGTGCTGATGTGCTGCAAAAAGTCAGCAGTTTAGATTTGGATGCGGACCAACAAGCAGCGGTAAATAACCTGAAATCCCTGGTAGAATTACTAGAATCAGAAGGTAAATTTTCTTTGATTTTGGATCTCAGTTTGATTCAAACTATTGACTACTACACAGGAATTGTGTTTGAAGTAGTTAGTGATACTGAAGGTCAGGCTTTAGTTTTAGGGCGTGGTGGTCGTTATGACCGGCTTTTAGGGCTATATCATCCCCAAGGGCAAAATATTCCTGGGATTGGTTTTGAATTAAGCATTGATGATTTATACCAAATTTTAGCATCGAGTCAGCAATTACCGCAAAGTATACCCGCGAGTAACTGGTTAGTAGTTCGAGAAGATCAAAATGCTGATGCTGCTGCTTTTGCTTATGCCCAAAAGTTACGAGATTCTGCCCATTTAGTGCGGGTAGAAATGGACTTGGGGGGAAGGGATGCAGAAGAAATTCGCCAATATGCACGCGATCGCTCTATTGCCCAAATCGCCTGGATTAACTCCGATGGTAGACCCACAATTGAAGCAGTTCGTTAACAAGTAGCAGTCAGCTATCAGCCGTCAGCTAATGTTAATCTTTACCTTTGCGGTTCTTTTCTTGTTATTTGTTGATTAATAAAAGCTGATTACTGAAAGCTAATGACTGAAAGCTAATTACTTGCGGTAATATTACAAATTGTTAACTTAGAAACTGCTGATTCAATCAAGAGAGGGGAACGAGAAAATGCCACATACAATAGTAACGGAAGTTTGTGAAGGCGTTGCTGACTGCGTAAATGCTTGTCCTGTAGCTTGCATTCATGAAGGACCTGGTAAAAACGTCAAAGGTACAGATTGGTACTGGATAGACTTTGCTACCTGTATCGACTGTGGTATCTGTTTACAAGTTTGCCCAGTAGAAGGGGCAATTTTGCCAGAAGAACGCCCCGACTTGCAAAAAATTGCAGAATAGGTGGAGAGGTGACAGGTGACAGGTGACAGTAAATCATTTTTACTGTTTACTTATTCTCTGTTTCCTATTCCCTATTCCCTGTTCCCTGTTCCCTGTTCCCTGTTCCCTATTTCTTATGACTAATAACTATTTATTAGAAGTTGAAAATGTCCATGCTGGATATATTAAAGATGTCGATATATTACAGGGTATTAATTTTCGAGTTGAACGAGGAGAATTAGTAACTGTAATTGGTCCTAATGGTGCGGGTAAATCTACCTTAGCAAAAACAATTTTTGGACTTTTAACACCCCACACAGGTACTATTACTTTTAAAGGGGAAAAGATTAATGGTTTAAAATCAGATCAAATTGTGAAAAAGGGAATGTGTTATGTTCCCCAAATAGCTAACGTTTTTCCATCATTAACAATAGAAGAAAACTTAGAAATGGGGGCTTTTGTACGGAATGTTCCCTTGAAACCATTGAAAGATAAGATATTTGCAATGTTTCCCAGATTGAGCGATCGCCGTCGTCAACGTGCAGGAACTTTATCAGGTGGAGAAAGACAAATGTTAGCGATGGGTAAAGCTTTGATGTTAGAACCCAGTTTATTATTATTAGATGAACCTTCTGCGGCTTTATCTCCGATTTTGGTAACACAGGTATTTGAACAAATCAAACAAATTAATCAAGCTGGTACTGCGATAGTTTTAGTAGAACAAAATGCTAGAAAAGCGTTAGAAATGGCTGATACAGGATATGTTTTAGAATCAGGACGTGATGCAATGTCTGGACCTGGTAGGGAATTATTAAATGATCCAAAAGTGGGAGAATTATATTTAGGTGCGGGAGGACATTAAAAGCGAGGAGTCAGGAGTCAGGAGTCAGGAGTCAGATAATGATCTAGAAATCATTAAAAACCACGCTGAAAAAAGCTATCCTGATGAATGTTGTGGACTAATTTTAGGTGATATTAATAGTGAATTTAAAACAGTAGTAGAAGTCATTCCTACAGAAAATGTCTGGAATACGGAAAAGGTTAATTTTCCAGAAACTCAAGAAGAATATAGTAGCAGAAAAAGATATGCGATCGCTCCTTTTTTCATGTTACAAATACAAAAGGAAGCAAGAAACCGTAATTTAAATATTATTGGTATTTTTCATTCCCATCCTGATTATCCTGCTATTCCTTCAGAGTGGGATAGAATCTATGCTTGGGCAGAATATTCTTATATTATTGTATCAGTTACCAAGGGTAAAGCAGGTGAATTAAATAGTTTTTGTTTGGATGATAGTCATCAGTTTCAACAGGAAATAATAGAGATTGTCTGAATCAGGATGTCCAGGATTTTAGGATGTACAGGATGAAAATAGTGATTTTATAACCCATTATTCAGCAATTTAATTTAGATCAATGACATATCAACACTCTTTTACTCTCTGCGCCTCTGCGCCTCTGCGTGAGCTAAAATCATTCCTGCCAAAAAGTGCGATCGCCTACGGCGCTGGCGAAGCCAATCGCCCCTTCCCAGCCCCCAACGTGATATAATTCCCCCAGCCAAAAAAATAGAACCTATAAACTGAACCAACTTTGAGTTAGTATTATTACTCTGAGATTCTGCATTTTCTTACTATGCTAAATCCTAATCTGGATGACATCCAGTTAACTAAAGACGACTACGAACGCTACTCCCGTCATTTAATCTTGCCCGAAGTCGGGTTAGAAGGACAAAAACGCCTCAAAGCTGCCAGTGTATTATGTATAGGTACTGGTGGACTCGGTTCACCATTGCTGTTATACTTAGCAGCCGCAGGTATTGGCCGCATCGGTATTGTTGACTTTGATGTGGTTGATTTTTCCAACTTGCAACGTCAAGTTATTCACGGTACATCCTGGGTAGGTAAACCGAAAATTGAATCCGCAAAAAACCGCATTCACGAAATTAACCCCTATTGTCAGGTTGACTTATACGAAACTCGTCTCAGTGCGGAAAACGCTTTAGATATCATTCGTCCTTATGATGTCGTCGTTGATGGAACTGACAACTTCCCCACACGCTATCTAGTTAACGACGCTTGCGTATTATTAAACAAACCTAACGTTTACGGTTCAATCTTCCGTTTTGAAGGACAAGCAACCGTCTTTAACTACGAAGGTGGTCCTAACTATCGTGATTTATATCCCGAACCACCACCACCAGGAATGGTTCCTTCCTGTGCAGAAGGTGGTGTGTTAGGAATTTTACCGGGAATCATTGGCGTGATCCAAGCGACGGAAACGGTAAAAATTATTATTGGTAAAGGTACTACTCTCAGTGGGCGGTTAATGTTGTACAACGCCTTAGATATGAAATTCCGAGAGTTGAAATTACGTCCTAACCCCATCCGTCCGGTAATTGAAAAACTGATTGACTACGAAGAATTTTGTGGTATTCCCCAAGCAAAAGCAGCAGAAGCGAAGCAACAAATGGACATTCAAGAAATGACCGTTACGGAATTAAAAGCATTAATTGATAATGGGACGCAGGATTTTGTCCTGTTGGATGTACGTAATCCCCACGAGTATGAAATTGCGAAAATTCCTGGTTCTGTGTTGGTACCATTACCAGATATTGAAAATGGTGATGGTGTTACTCAGGTAAAAGAATTACTTAACGGACACCGTTTAATTGCCCATTGTAAAATGGGTGGACGTTCTGCCAAAGCTCTGGCTATTCTCAAAGAAGCGGGTATAGTGGGAACTAACGTTAAAGGTGGAATTAATGCTTGGAGTTTGGAAGTAGATCCTTCTGTGCCACAGTATTAAGTTATAGGGAACAGGGAACAGGGAACAGGGAACAGGGAACAGAAGGCAAAAGGCAAAAGGTAAGAGGCACAATTAAAGAAATTTAACCGCCTAACTCCTGAAACTCCTCTAACTTCTAACTTCTAACTTCTAACTACTGTCACCTGTCACCTGTCACCTGTCACCTGTCACCTAATCAAAAACTTTTTCCCACACCTTACCAATTGCACTTTTTCCGATTAAAATAGTATATCTGTTCTAATCAAGAACCCAACGCAACTTTGTTAAATCCTATATTTAGAGGCTCTAATGGCAACCAACACAGCGGATACTGGCAAGCAAAAAGCACTGAATATGGTACTAAACCAGATTGAGCGCAGCTTTGGCAAAGGGGCGATTATGCGTTTGGGTGATGCTACCCGGATGCGTGTAGAAACAATTTCCACAGGGGCGCTAACACTGGATTTAGCTTTGGGTGGTGGTTTACCCAAGGGAAGGGTAATTGAGATTTATGGACCGGAAAGTTCTGGTAAAACTACAGTAGCCCTTCATGCGATCGCAGAAATACAAAAAAATGGCGGCATAGCTGCTTTCGTAGATGCAGAACACGCATTAGATCCCACCTATGCGGCTGCACTAGGTGTAGATATTGAAAATTTACTGGTTTCCCAACCGGATACTGGTGAAGCAGGTTTAGAAATCGTTGATCAGTTAGTACGTTCTGCCGCAGTTGATATAGTTGTCATTGACTCCGTAGCCGCCCTAGTACCCCGTGCGGAAATCGAAGGTGATATGGGTGATGCTCACGTAGGTTTACAAGCACGATTGATGAGCCAAGCCTTACGGAAAATTACAGGTAATATTGGTAAATCTGGTTGCACAGTTATATTTATTAACCAATTACGGCAAAAAATCGGTGTCACCTACGGTAGTCCAGAAACCACAACGGGCGGTAATGCGTTGAAATTTTATGCTTCCGTGCGTCTAGATATTCGCAGAATTCAAACTTTGAAAAAAGGTTCTGATGAATTTGGTAATAGAGTAAAAGTGAAAGTTGCCAAAAATAAAGTTGCACCACCCTTTAGAATTGCCGAATTTGACATTATCTTTGGTAAAGGAGTTTCTACCCTTGGTTGTTTAGTGGACTTAGCAGAAGAAACCGGCATTTTACTGCGTAAAGGTGCGTGGTACAGTTACAACGGTGATAACATTTCCCAAGGTCGAGATAACGCCATTAAATACCTAGAAGAAAAACCAGATTTTGCAGAAAAAATTAAAGAGCAAGTGCGGGAAAAACTAGATAAAGGTGCGGTTGTTTCTGCTAACTCTGTCTCGAAAACAAATGAAGATGAAGAAGAAGAGGATATGGAATTAGACGAAGAATAAAACCCTATTTTCTTCTCGTTCTTCTCGTTCCCAGTCTCAGACTGGGAATACTATCAACAATTGACAATTAACAATTAACAATTGAAAATTACCTCTCCTCCCTGGAAAGGAGAGGTTTTAAATCTGAAATGAAACAATGGTCAATTATCAATTATCAATTGATAAGACAGAATATGGGAACGAGAAAACGAGAAAACTCTTGCTAAAATTCTACAGTTTCAAATTCAAAAATAGAAATCAGACGATTATCAACATAAACTTCTATTCTGTGTTTACCCAGAGGATCACCAGGAGCTATTTTCCAGTAATTTTCAATCACACCATTTTTAACTGTTTGCGTCCGCGTTGTGATGGCTGTACTACCATCCGCAGATAGGGAAAAATTCTCATCTTTCTCCGGTGTAGCCCAAGTTTCTGGGGCTTTTGGTAAACTTAAAACTTCCCGCCATTTGACTTTACCCTGGTAATTTTGTAGTGTCATTCTCCAACCATAAGCATCACCTTTTTTTAAAGGTACTTTGGTGGTGGGAAAAAAATTAGCTTTACCTTGGGAGTCTACTATTCTCACTCCAAATTCAGATTTACTAACATTAATCTGTTTACCATTAACTAATTGAGAAACTTCTGGGGGTGCTTCCGCTAAAACTGTATTCCTATTTTGCAAATTTGTAGCTAAAAAGGCAACCATCAACCACAGAGAAGTTAGCAAAAACCTAAAAAACGAAATTCTCATAAGCATTTTTGGCAGATATTATATTAGTCATTAATTCTATTATTTTTAGCCCTAGTCCGGTTGAAGATGTGAAAATTATGGGACTGTAAATTGTTCGTAAATTGTTCACATTCACAGTTGCAGGACTTATGCAAAATAGAAAGAAAGTAGGGGTAATTCATGAATTACCCCCAACCAAGAATCAGGTTGTTAGTACAATATTTTTAGTACAATATTGCGTAAGTCCTAACTTGTGTAAGTTGAATATTCAATCCCTGCAACCTACTGATATACTGTAAGTATATCTACGGTAAGACTTTCTAAGTGGACAGTAGAATCAGCTAAATTATATTAAGTCAGTTATTCCTCATTTATCACGAAGCGCAAATAGCTTACAATTAGTCATAATCAAGTATCAAGATTAAAGCAAAAGGCAATCTGAGTTGTTATCCTTATTTTTAATCCATCTACCAAATCTATCTATATGAATACAATTTTGATCATTGAAGATGAGCCTCAAATACGAGAAAATATCCAGCTAATTCTTGACATCCAGGGGTTTGCTACCATCACCGCAGAAGATGGATTGCAAGGATTACAAATGGCGGAGCAACATCAACCGGATATGATTATTTACGATTGGATGATGCCCAATTTAGATGGATATGAACTAATCCAAAGATTGCGTCAAAAGCCAGCTACAGCGGAAATTCCGTTCATTTTTTCACCGCTAAAGGACCTGCGTCAAGGTATGGGGATGGGTGCAGACGATTATTTAACTAAGCCATTTGAGTTCCAATAATTATTTATTGACCAATATCAGGGAAACAAAAAAATGAAAAACATTTTAATTATTGAAGATGAAGTTGAAATCAGAAACAATATCCAAGAAATTTTAGAACTCTCAGATTTTGATACACTAATTGCAGAAAATGGCTTACAGGGTGTGCAATTGGCTAAAGATAAACATCCTGATTTGATTATTTGTGATTTGATGATGCCCGAGTTAGATGGCTATAGTGTCTTAACTCAACTTCGTCAGGATTTTTCTACTGCAACCATTCCTTTAATTTTCTTAACTGCTAGAGCGGATAAATCAGATTTACGTCGAGGGATGGAACTTGGTGCAGATGATTACCTAACTAAGCCTTTTCATCCAGATGAATTACTACAAGCAATTAATACTCGATTGGATAAACAAGCAATAGTAGATGAACGAACTCAAAAAAAATTAAATGATTTAAGCATTTCTATCAGTCATTCACTTCCCCATGAAATCAATACTCCTCTGAATCATATTTTAGGATTATCAAATTTATTGATGCTTGAGGAAAGCCTTTCCCATGAAAATCTGGAAATTTTAGGATCCATTCATCAAGCTGCTCTGAGGTTACATAGACTAACTATTAACTTCCTGATGTATGCAGACTTGGAATTAATAGCATCTGATCCAGAAAAAGTGGAACGGCTTCGTAATAATGGAGTCAAAAGTTTTGTCAAATCAACTATGGAAAATGTAGCTTTACAAATTGCTGAAAAAGCACATAGAACAGCAGATTTGAGTATAGAAATATCTGATGCAATAGTCAAAGTTTCTCCTGTCAGACTCAGTAAAATTGCTGAGGAAATAATTGATAATGCTTTGAAATTTTCTCTACCTAATACACCAGTAAAAATTATCGGGTATAGCAGTAATAATTCCTATCATTTATATGTGATTGACCACGGAAGAGGAATGACCAAAGAGCAAATTTCTAGAGTTGGGGCTTATGTCCAGTTTGAACGGAAAATGTATGAACAACAAGGTTCTGGACTGGGATTATCAATTGCTAAGAGGTTAGTGGAACTGCATGGAGGAAAGTTTTTAATTGAGAGTATACCAGGAGCAGAAACTATTATTAAAATTATGCTTCCCCAGTGATAATACCATTATCAATTGATAATTGATAATTGATAATTGATAATTGACAATTAATAAGTAGGTGGGCGCTAAAAAGAGATCCTAACTTAATACGTTATGTCCCAGAAAAAATCCCTAGTGGTCTGTGTTTTCCCAATAATGATCCAG
Source organism: Sphaerospermopsis torques-reginae ITEP-024 (assembly GCF_019598945.1). Classification (NCBI taxonomy): domain Bacteria; kingdom Bacillati; phylum Cyanobacteriota; class Cyanophyceae; order Nostocales; family Aphanizomenonaceae; genus Sphaerospermopsis; species Sphaerospermopsis torques-reginae. The sequence goes on from NZ_CP080598.1 coordinate 3,898,511, forward strand.
AATCTCGTCAGCAGTTGGGATGCTAAATTACAGATGAGTTAAAATTTTAATTGCACCTATAAACCCATCACTCGACGATAATGAACCTCAATTTGTTCTACAGTTGGTGATTTTCCTCTACTTTCCCACTGACTACGGTTAAATAATTCTGTTCGCAACTCATCAACATTAATAGTTGTCACGTTCCCATTAGCAATAATTTGTTTACCATTTACCCAAGCACTATTAACAACATTCACAGGACGACCTAAAACTAATAAACCAATGGGATCTGTCCGAGGAAGCAAAGATAAACTGGTTAAATCATAAAGCACTAAATCTGCTTTTTTACCCACATTTAAAGAACCCAATTTTTCATCAATTCCTAATCCTTTTGCACCACCTAAAGCCGCCATTTCTACCGCTTGACGTGGTGTAATCCAGGATTGATAATCAAAATCAGTGACGTTATGTAAAATAGAACCTATTTTAATTGCTTCTAATAAATCTTGAGAATCATTACTAGAAGCACCATCACAACCAAAAGTTACATTTACCCCTGCTTGAATATATTTTAAAATTGGTGCAATACCACTACCTAAACGCAAATTACTTAACGGGTTATGAACAACAGTAGATTTCGTTTTTGCCAAAATTTGAATATCAGCATCAGTTAACCAAACGCAATGAGCTAAACTGGTTTTTTCATGCAAAAAACCAATATTATTTAAATGTTCAACCGCACTACAACCATATTTTTCTAATGCTAACTTTTCCTGGGCTTTAGTTTCCAACAAGTGCGAATGACGACAAAGATTGTAGCGGTTACTTAACTCAATACAACCCGTAAATAAAGCATCAGTACATAATTGAATCCCCGTCGGTGCAACTAAAATATTTATTCCTTCCTCTGGACGATGAAACTTAATAACAGCTTCTTCAATAATTGCTAAAGTTTCCGCAGGAGAACGAAAATAAGGTTGATGATTTTCTAAAAATTTACCTTCTGGCATCCCCGCAGTTAAAGATTCATCTTGAATTAAAGGAGCAATAAAAGCCCTAATTCCTATTTCTTGATAAGCACGAACAGCAGTAGAAATAGTTTCTAACTCTTTACCAGGAATTAACACTAAATGATCTACAACACTTGTTCCCCCAGACAGCAAAGTTTCTACCGCTGTTCCCAAGGCGCTGAGATAAACTTGTTCAATATCCAGAGGAGCAAAATCATACAAATGCGCCAACCATAATTCTAAAGGTAAAGGTGGAATTATTCCCCGTTGCCACTTTTCTGAAGAATGGGTGTGGGCGTTGAAAAAACCAGGTAGCAGCAGTTTATTTTCACCGTCAATTGCAGTACCAATCACATCCAAATCTTCACCAATAGCAGCGATGATACCATTAACAACCTGAACATCTGAAGTTGTGTAACCATCTGTAACAGCAATTAAAGCTTTTTTAATAGTAAAGTTCATGATTTTTACCTTTTTTAACGTTGATTAAGCAATTGCACAATTATGATTATTTCAAGTTACAAAAGAATCAATGATCTTGGGTGTCAACAATTATGAATCTACCCTTACGAACACTAGGATTTTACCCCAACGCTTGGGAAGTCAATGAAAGCTTTGCAGATATTACTCGTCCGCAAAAAACCCCACAACCCATTATTTTAACAACAGAAACCAAAACTTTGCGTATCGACTTGGCAAAAACCGCCATTATCATTATTGATATGCAAAACGATTTCTGTCATCCTGACGGTTGGTTAGCGCATATCGGTGTGGATGTCACCCCTGCACGTCAACCCATTACACCTTTACAAAAACTATTACCACAATTGCGGGCTGTTAATGTGCCAATAATTTGGTTAAATTGGGGAAATAGACCAGACTTACTCAATATTAGTGCAGGTTTGCTTCATGTTTATAATCCCACCGGTGAAGGTGTAGGATTAGGTGATAGCCTACCTAAAAACGGTGCAAAAGTGCTGATGAAAGATAGCTGGGCGGCGGCGGTAGTAGAGGAATTAGAACAACTTGAGACAGATATTTGCATTGATAAATATCGCATGAGTGGGTTTTGGGATACAGTCTTAGATAGTATTCTCAGAAACTTGGGAATAACGACAATATTATTTGCGGGTGTCAATGCTGATCAATGTGTTCTCACAACTTTATGTGATGCTAATTTTTTAGGATACGACTGCATTTTAGTCCAAGATTGTACAGCCACAACTTCACCAGAATATTGTTGGTTAGCAACTTTGTACAACGTTAAACAATGCTTTGGTTTTGTTACTGATTCATCGGCAATTATAGCAGGAGTCAGTAGTCAGCATAATTTTAGATTTTAGATTTTAGATTTTAGATTTTGGATTTTGGATTTTGGATTTTGGATTTTGGATTGATTAATACCCAATCACCAATTACCAATTACCAATCACCAATTACCGATCACCAATCACCAATCACCAAATTACCAAATATATGGTTACTACAAGTTGTGTAATTCCAGTTATCAAATCTCCCCAAGATTATCAAGCATACCGTATCAATCCCTGTGATACTAATCGGTTAGCAATTATCTTTGATTCCACAACTGCAAATACTTCCTTAACTTGTTGTGTGGAAATCTTTGATATTGGGGGACAAACTCCACCAAATCGCCATCAATGGGCGGTAGAAATGTTTTTTATTCTCAAAGGAGAAGGAGTTGCAATTTGTGATGGAAAAAAAGTACCTATCAAAGCCGGAGATAGTTTATTAGTTCCACCAAATGGCATTCATTTGATTAGAAATACAGGTAAAAATCGTCTTTACACACTGACAATTATGGTCCCTAATGAAGATTTTTCTGAACTAATTCGTAGTGGCATACCTGTAGAATTGGATGCTGAAGATATGGCGGTTTTAGGAAGATTAGATTCTTTGAAATTCGTTGAACACTAGAATCCATATCAATACTTGTCGGTTAAGCTCAAAAAAATAAATTATGTAGGTTGCTTTAAGGAACGTATCCCTTCGGGACACTACGTGAACACGCAGTGTGCCGAAGGCATAACCCAACATTTACAAGGGTTCTTTGGGTTTCACTTTGTTCAACCCAACCTACGAAAATCCTTAACCGAGCAGTATTGGAATCCATATATCCTCAAAGTCTCAGAAAAATCAAGGATTTGGGGATATTTCAATAATGGACAATTAACAATTAAAAATTGACAATGACAAAGCGGATTTTTTTTTGTTTTTTTCCCCTTGAAAGGGGAGGTTTTAAACCTTTAATAAAACAATTATCAATTGTCAATTGTCAATTATCAATTGATAAAAAAGCTTTTTCCAGTCAATTACATTTGGTCTTATTCCTTGATTAACTAACTCAAAAACCTGATTAGCAGCACTGGAATAAAACAAACTTTCCACACAAGCAGCAGCTACATCAATACGACTAGCATCACCAGAAAGTTGATCACCTTTACCCAAGACTACATTTAATTTACCTTCTGTCTTTGCCTTGAGTAAAGTATTCAAATCATAAGAAGTATAAGGGCCATCAATTAACCTACCAGGGCGGATAATTGTATAGGGAATACCTGAATTAATGATAGCGTCTTCACCTTCCTTTTTCGCATCCAACACACCAAAACGGTTGAGAATATTAAAAGGAAACTGATTTTTTCTGAGAATACCACAGGAAGAAATAAACACCAATCTATTTAAAATTTTCGGTGCTGCTGCAACTAAATTTTTTACAGCTTGGGAATCAACTTTTAAAGGTGTATTTTTAGCTTTATTTTCAAGTGATTTAGTATCAAACAAAGCTAAACCAAAATCAATGGGATTCACAGATGAATCAAACTCCCATCTAGCAGAAGGAAAAGCAGTAGTTCCCGTACAACAGATAATAGAAGTGATATTTAACATTGCTGGTGGGAGGGTATTGGGTTCGCGGATATCACCAACAAAAATTTCTACTTTGTCATTAAACATTTTTGCAGCTTTGTTTGCATCCCGTGTGAGAATGCGAACTGACAAACCTTTTTCTAAAAGTTTGCTAACTACAAGTTGTCCTACTCCACCAGTTGCACCAACTATGAGGACAAAATCTGCACTGGAATTTTCTATGTTAGTCATAATTTTTGAATATGGTAGATTTCATAAATCAAATCACAATCCTATATAATTTTATATGAATTTAAACATCTATCACAATTTGAGTTTTACCATTGTGTCCATGAATTAATTCTATTTCCAACCGCCAATATACCAAGCAGTTGAAGCAAATTCTGTTAACCATTGCATCACAGCCAGACCACCAAAACTTTGAAAATAACAACCTACAGCAACTATACCAGTTCCACTAATGCCAGTAACATCCTTATTTGTCACTAACTTAAAAGTTTTGATATAATATCCATCTCAGGAATGATGACTAAATATTATTTGCCTACCTCTTTTGTCTTGTAACTGTTGAAAAGAGTTGAAAGATGGGAAAGTAGCATGACTAGAATTTGGTAAACAGCGAGCGATCGCAATTTGTCCATCTGGCAAAATCACACCCCCAGCGATAATCTGCTGTAATGGCGGTTTTTCTGGTTCAATTAACCAAAATGTTGGCGTTTTAGTTTGCATAACTGATACTAACTATAATGACACTATTTTATTGCCAATATGGCTTTTTTACGGAGTTGGTTTTAATTAATATAGTCGAGTAATACCCTCAAGGCTGTGCTTTCATGACCATATAATTATCCTGTTAATTGGATATGAAATACCATCAAAAAGGAGTAATAATCAAACTTAGTGGAAAATTATACGGAATAACCAGTTAACAGAGTGAAAGATGTAACCAAAGACATATAGTAAAAATTGTCAACATGACCATAGCGATCGCCTTGTAGATATGCCAGTAATTACAATCTAAAGGTTAATTTATCAGGAATGTACTCCCATGAGAAGAAAAACCAATAAAATTTGTAAACAATCAGGAGTGATTCCATATCGGGTCCGAGATGGAAAAGTAGAAGTTTTATTAATCACTAACCGTAAACGGCAAAGTTGGGTAATTCCCAAAGGAGGAGTTTGCAAAGGGATGACTCCACCTGATTCAGCAGCTAAAGAAGCTTGGGAAGAAGCAGGGGTGATTGGTCAGGTGAATACTGAAAAAATCGGTGCTTATAAATATCGTAAACGAGGGAATATTTACCGGGTTCATTTATTTTGGTTGCCAGTAGATCAAGTATTAGAAGACTGGCCAGAAGCATCTCAAAGAGAAAGGATATGGTTAGATATTAATCACGCTGCCATGATAGTCAAAGAAAATTCTCTCAAAAGAATTTTGCAAACTTCAAAAGAGCAGGTAAAAGTTTAATATTTATTTAGCAATTTTATCATGATTATAGAGACGTTGCATTAAACGTCTCTATATTTGATATCTCTAAACTATGGATGACAAGTTAACTTTAACAACCATATCGTTGTAATCCAAGTCTCCCCCATTTGGTAAATCTTCAAAGCCAAAGGTGTTATCTCCCAACAGTCGAACGTGATCTACACCACCAGGGTTAGCACCTAAATATGTAAAGTAAACTGCTGGATCATTGTTGGTATTACTATCAAGAATAGCATCGGGTCTACCATTGACAATTAAAAATGGTACGTAGATATGACCACCTTCTAAAGTGCCGGTAAAAGTCGCTTTTTGTCCATTACCAACAGTCAAACCAAAATTGCTTAAATGCTGATTCACCGCAGCTTGAGTATAACCAGCTTGTCCAGGCAGAATATCAGCAGTACCATTACCATCAATATCTATTCCACCATTTTCATCAACAACTTTATAGAAGCCGATATAATTATCAAATGCTGCTTCTCGATAGACTGTAAACTCAGCGTTTACTGAACCAGTTACATTGCGTAAATCAAGATTTTCTCCTTGTGAACTATTTTGTAAACTTGTACCTAACGGTAAAGTATTCTCTGTAGGATTAATATTGACAATCAGATCCTTCCAAGCAAGAGAGAAATTATTAGCACCTAAGTTTGTAATCTGGACATCTGTGGATTGAAGAATATTGAAGTTCTCAATAGAAGTAATTCCAGTTTTTATAGAGTCAGTTGTTCCGTTCTCTACTGCATAGAATCTGAAATTAACACTGGTTTGATCAAATCCTAATAATCTATTGATACTGCTAATATCAAATTGGTTAGGAAGATTAGATATAACTGAGTAAATTACTTTACTTCTGGACAATGCAGCTTCAGAATATCCAGCTTCACCAGGTTTGATATCATCAATTGTTCCATCAGTATCATCAACGGTAAATAATCCGATTTCATAGACAGATGTAGAAATCTTACTTGGTGGTGAAACTTGAAGTGTGACTTTATTAGTATTTCCTACAAGTCTAAAGATATCACCACTAACATTGATTAGCTGAAGGGAAGAAATTCCTCCGTTTGTAGGATTTTCACCAAGGTTTTCACCAAGGTTTTCACCAGGATTTTCACCAGGATTTTCACCGGGATTTTCACCAGGGTTTTCACCGGGGTTTTCACCAGGGTTTTCACCAGGGTTTTCACCGGGGTTTTCACCAGGGTTTTCTATTGTTTCATCAATGTCATTAACATTGATAGTCAATTCTTTCTCGTAAGATAGTCCCCCTTGATCTGTAGTTATGACTCGGATCACATAACTTGATTTGGCTTCAAAGTTTGGAGAGACCTTAATTTTGAGTTGATCACCATCAATGATAAAAGCATCATTATCAGCAACACCAGGCGCTAGGGTGTAGGTGAACTTCTGAACTTTTACATTAGGATCAACGGTGGTAAATTTGCCAATTACTGTTTCAGCCGCAACGTTCTCATCAATGGTGTTGTTACTCAGTAACACATCTGTAGGGGCGCTGTTGATACCAAAAATTACGTAAGCTTCCCCAGTATCAGCGCCGGAAAGCGGTGCGCTAACAACTAAATCACTGACACCATCACCGTTGATATCTCCTCCTTTACTTACTGAGACACCTAAATTATCCCATTCAGATTTACCGTTAATGACAAAACCATTAGTACCATCAATCTCCGCCAGGCTGATGACTGAAGTAAAGTTATTCCTGCCAAATATTACATAGCTCTGTCCAGAAAACAGTCCATTGGGACTTGAATTGCTGACAGTAACAAGGAGGTCATCCAGACCATCACCACTGATGTCTCCTATTCCACTAACAACCCAACCGGAGTTGTCAAATTCATTGATGCCTTTGATAGCAAAACCATCATTACCATTAAAGGTGGTTGGATCAATAATGGGATCAAAGTCACCATTTTGACCAAAAATGACATAAGTGATTCCAGGATGAGTTATATTACCCTGATTTGCAAAGGGAGCGCCAACAATTACGTCATCAATACCATCTCCGTTAATGTCTCCTGCACTGCTAACAGAGAAACCTAATTGATTATCATCTTGTCCGTTGATGATAAAGCCGTTGCTACCGTTAAGACTGGAGAGGTCAAAGGTTGGTGAAAATCCTCCCTCTCTACCAAATAATACGTATGCTTGCCCAGATCCACTACCATGAGGGGCGGCTAAATGTGCGCCAATAATCAGGTCATTAATACCGTCCTTATTCACATCTCCAGCACTGCTGGTACTAAAACCTAAGTAGTCACCAACACTCAATCCATTGATGACAAAGCCGTTGCTACCGTTAAGACTGGAGAGGTCAACGAAGGAATCAAAGTTACTCTTACCAAAGATGACGTAAGCTTTTCCCGGCTGACCGTTGGGTTCTGTGAAGGCATTGGGAGCGGTGATAATTACATCATCAAAGCCATCTTTGTTAAAGTCTCCGATGTTGCTGACTGTATGGCCTAGCAGGTCTTCTGCATTCAGACCGTTGATAGCAAAGCCGTTACCACCATTCAAAGTGGAGAGGTTGATGGTGGGGGTGGAACTGAAACTTTTTTGACCAAAGACTACATAAGCTCTGCCAGTATTTTGACCATTTATATCCGCAAATGGTGCGCCGATGATTAGGTCGTCGATACCGTCGCCATTAATGTCTCCAGATGCACTAACAGCACGGCCTGATGCCTCACCTTCTATACTCCCAATTAGAGTAAAGCCGTTGATGCCATTGAGAGTAGAGATATCTATGGTTGCAGGAAACCCTTGTTTAGTACCAAAAACTACATAAGTGCTACCAGCATTAGCTACATCTTTGGGATCATCGAGAAAAGCGCCAATAATTATGTCATTAATACCGTCACCGTTAATATCTCCCGTATTGCTAACTGAGTAGCCTAAATGATCATCATCTTCATTACCATTGATGATGGTAAAACCTTCTGTGCCATTAAGTCTGGAAAATTCAAAAACTTTTTCGCTCATAATTCTGTAATATTTTTGGTTGTGCCAATTTTTGCTAACTGCTGCTACTGCTATGTCATTTACTCATCTGATGTGATAGCGGTAATTGCCAGCAGTTTGTAGATTTTTGCTGTTAATCTGCATTAAAAAGTTAGTCTGTTCTGTAAACAGACAGAGTTGATTTGACCAGTCAGAATCATAGGAATCCTGCTGTTAATCTGCGTAAGGAAATTGCTCTGTACTGTAACTAGCCAGAGTTGATGTTGATATAAATTGCAGTAGGTATATGAATAATCTAGGTTCAATTCTTTGCAAATTAAACCCTGATTCTATTCAGTTCATTTAACCACAACTGCATACTAATAAAATCCATGTCTATTCAGACTTGGGGTTTTTCCCGATGACACCCGAACGAACTTACCAAAACGAACTTACCAAGATGCTGAAGTTTTGACTGACTTTGAGGGGTTTAATTTTTGATTGATATAAAAAGGTTCGCATTAAACGCCCGCAATAATCATAGCCTATATCCCGTTCAATTAATTGTCAAGTCTCCATTAATGATGGGCAAGAAATACATAAAATGCTGAGTTGAATTTTTCTGGTTTGGGTGGTTGATTTCCACAAATATTCACATTTTATCAAGCTGATGCTAGAAGGTTTATCATCAATTTTGACTTTTGATTTATTTTGATGATGATGTGCTAGTAGAAAAACCAGCACAATGTTTTGGGTATAACTAGGAACTTGTGAACATGATGGAGGTAACAGTTTTATTGGAAACAAAGAAGAATGTATTTAAACTTTTTTATCAGTTCTGTTGTAGGAATTGTAGTTACATTCCTAGTAGCTTTTGGTGTTTTACAATGGTTCCATATACCCGCAGGTAATTTTCTTGATTGGATCATTGGAGGTGCGAGCTTTTGGTGGTTATTGGTGATTGTGACAGTTCCTTGGAATGTCCATTTTCAAGCTAAGGAAGTTTTAGCTGAAGCGGCAGAATCAATAGCAAAAAATATTCCTGTAGATGAAAAACAAGTTAATTATGTCAAGGTTTTAGCCAAGCGATCGCTCTGGTTGGCTATTGCTTTACACTTAGTTTCAGCCGTCGCTCTTTATATTTTGGCTGCTACTGGTATTAGTGCTGTGGGATATATCAGTTCTGGTGCAGCTTTGTTATTAACTTTACTGCGTCCAGCTATTAGCGCCTATGAATATTTATATGCTCGGTTAACAATGATTCGTCAAGCGTTTACTTATCCTCGTGAAGATATTTTGGAACTGCGTAACCGTTTTGCTGAAATAGAGCAAAAAGTCCAATCTTTAGAAGATCAACTTAACCCAGAACAACCTTATTCTTTAGTAGCAAATAACCAAAGGTTTAGTGAAGAAACCCGTCGAGAATTAGCGCGTATTGTCGCTAGTTTAGAAGAATTAAAGGCGACAAACCACACTGAACATGAACGACTATCACGAGAAGCCAGAAATGCGATCGCTCAACTTTCTACTGATGGGCAATTTCTGGATCATGTGCGGGAAATTATTAGATTTTTTAAATCAGCTTAAAACAGGGAAAGAAAATTGTAGATTTTAGATTTTAGATTTTAGATTTTAGATTGGAGTCAACCAAACACAATCCAAAATCCAAAATCCAAAATCCAAAATTAAGACCTCCTGACTCCTGACTAACTATTATCTGGAAGCAACTTGAGGTTCTGCCCAAACCTGTCTATCTCTTGTCCCAAACCTCACAGGTTGATCACCGTCGTTGCTGACATTGATAGTTTTGCCATCACTGGCAACTTGTACCAAAGGCCAATTTTCTTCCCCTAGTTCACCGGCACGGAATAGCACATGATCAGGTTGTTTTTTACTCCAACCTAATAATATGGCAATTTTCTCATGGTCATCTTCAGCTTGGGCGGGAGCAACGGTTTGAGTCTGATTTTCTTGCCGATCCCAAATTACTGCATGATCTGTCAGGTCTGCTGTGTTGAACATACCTACAAATTTGCGGGCTAAAAAGCGATCGCCTTTTTGGGACCAGCTAACCGGAACTAACACCCCTATTTTCCCTTGACTATCAGTTTGTTCTGTTATCACTGTTTGTTGCAGCAAAGGATCACTCACGTCCGCAGTTGTAGCCAGCACCCGCAATTTCTTAGTTTGTCTATCTTCAATAAACAACAAGCTGGTAACTCGGCTGTTGTGCATTTCCGGTTGTACTTCTAGTTGCACTCGACTATAAACTGCATATCTACCATCAGGAGAAACTACTGGTATACTCCGGTAGTGCCGCACTCCAGAACCTCCTTTACCACCTATAACTTCTTGAGTCGTCATGATCCATTTCCAAGGAATTGGATGAGGACTATTTATGGGATCTTCTGGTACTCCATCAAACTGATTTTGTTGTTCATCTACAGGTATTTCCGTAATTTTGGAAGGTTTTGATTCTCCAATATTGGATGTACTTGTAGCTGTTCTTAATACTTGATTATCCAAACTCTCACTGGCTACATAATTTACTTCACCCCTTAAAGCCTGGTTTTTAGCATCTTTTAATCTCTGGATTAAATCAGTCTGACTAACAGGTATATTTGCTACATTTCCCTGTTTAACTACCACCAAGTTATCGCTCACAGCAATGATATTAATGGACTGTTGGTTTTTTTCTTGTCTTACCCCAGAATCAATTTTCTCAGCTTGATGAGGCTGTAATTGTTGTCTTCCTTGACTCACAGGCTTGTTTTCTGATACCAAATTCCCAAATTTTGCTTCTAAGGATTTGACTTCACCTGTGTTTAAATCTTTTTCCCTAGCTATACTCTTTTCTGGGGAATTTATATCAGATTTTCCCATTTCTGTGGTAATTTTTCCTACTTTTAATTGTGATTGTTTGGCTACGCTAGAGTGAATTGATACCCCTACGAAGGGAGCAATTAATATAAAAACGATAACGTACTTAAAACATGGTTGTACGCGAAACCATCCTGATAGCAAAAGGGATTTCAGCATGAGTCGACTCTCTAAGGGGCGGTGGCTGTGTGAGGAGCAATGTCTATGGGAGAAGAGGAAAAGCTATAATTATATGTATAACAACAAACTAGAAGCTCTAACAAAATTATTTTCACAAATTTTGCATCAATTTACAAAACTTTCCTCATAATTGTTCACACCTTTACATTCCTTTAATTGTTTATATTTTTAGGTCAATATAATCACAATGAATACCGAAATTTTTAATTGTCGATTTCTCTGTCATTATATTTATGCATCAAATATGCCTATACTGAGGTTTAATAAAATACACCTATAACTAAATATAGGTAGGTTGTAAAAGGATAGAAACTAGGCTGTTAGGTAACTAATTTTAGTGCTTCAATTCATTTACAGCAGATGACAAGTCTATCAGGTACAAACTGAAAAACCAACACTCAAGCAGCAAAGGTGTTTCACCTCCTGCCTCCAGCAAGACAGCCTTCTGCTATATTCTGATAAAAATGTTTTAGCAAGAGCTAACTCATTAAACTCAGTTAAACCTTTGTATAATCTTTTATCACAGTTCTCACTCCGATACGATTCCAAAGTATCTATCTAAAACTGATTTATTCCTTGAATATTCTGGCGCATTCTGGTAAACATCAAAACCTTCACCATCTACTCTACCAAATTCATAAATTCCCTTGCCAACAAATACAATATCTATTGGAAAGTATCAACTGTAAAACAGATGAATTTTGTTCATTGTCATATAAAAAATAGGGTGAGTAGATGCTGAATTGTCGCACCGTGACACAAAACAGAATATGTATACCGACAAACAAGAATATGTATACCGACAAACATTAGATACAATCACTAATTGATCTCAGCTAACCTGCTTGCCAAGGCATAGTATTTTATTCAGGAATTTTTTGTAGCACCTATAATCAACACTTTACCATTAAATAGCGAAAATTTAATATCCTCATAGCAAAATTGCTTGAAGTTTTTTCATGGTGATTGTGATTTGGTTAGTTACGGGCTATCTGTTGTCAGAGATTCGTGACGCATTTACTATTAACTAGTAAATCCTAGCTAAAAACTCGCAACAAATTCCTCATGAAAGTTGTATTTTTTGGTACTCCCCAGTTTGCTGTTCCCACTCTGGAAAAATTACTGCATCACCCAAATTTTCAAGTTTTAGCAGTTGTCACCCAACCAGATAAACGCCGGGAACGTGGGAGTAAACTGACACCTTCTCCTGTCAAAACACTTGCTAATGCTCACAATCTCCCAGTATGGCAACCTGAGAGAGTTAAAAAAGATGCTGAAACTTTAAACCAACTACAAAAATTAGATGCGAATGCGTTTGTAGTGGTTGCTTATGGACAAATTTTGTCTAAAAAAATCTTAAATATGCCCAAGTTTGGTTGCATTAATGTACATGGTTCGATTTTACCCCAATATCGGGGGGCTGCTCCTATTCAGTGGTGTATCTATAACGGTGAAAAAGACACTGGTATCACGACCATGTTAATGGATGCGGGCATGGATACAGGAGATATGCTCCTAAAAGCAAGTATACCGATTGGTTTACTGGACAATGCCCAAATTTTAGCCGAGCAGTTAGCGGTTATAGGTGCAGATTTATTAGTGGAAACTTTACTAAAATTGGAACGCCAGGAAATTACACCTATTCCCCAGGATAATTCTCTGGCCACTTATGCGTCTTTGATTCAAAAAGATGATTATAATCTGGACTGGTCAAAAAGTGCCATTGAATTACATAATCAAATTAGAGGTTTGTATCCTAACTGCGTCACAACCTTTCGCAATCAACCTTTGAAAATTACTGCTACAGTTCCTCTTGAACGTGCTTATATTCAAGAACTCCCAGAACAATTTCGAGATAAAATACACAATCTACCAGATTTGTCAACTGTATCTGCCCAACCTGGTGAAGTAGTAAACATTGCCAAAGGTATAGGAGCAATTGTTCAAACTGGGGAAGGGTTGTTATGGTTAAGAGAATTACAACCAACAGGTAAAAAGCTTCAGTCAGGATGGGACTTTGTTAATGGTACTCGTTTAAGTATAGGGGAGGTAATGGGTAATGGGTAATGGGTAATTGGTAATTGGTAATGGGTAATGGGTAATTGGTAATTGGGAAGAATAAACTTTTGCCTCTTGCCTCTTGCCTTATTAGTGTCACCTGTCACCTGTCACCTAAGTTTTCATAGAACCGACAAGACTCACAAGGACCATCTGGGTTGACTGCACAGCGGATGATTTCTGAATGAGCATTGTAATCACAACTAGCATCACCTATAACCCAACGTCCAGCTACTAAACTTTTTTCTGATGGTCGTTTAGCTTTTTGGACATAAATAGCGATATTATGTAAGCGGTAGCGCCCTGCTTTAAACTGATACCTATGACGACGCTCTAATACTGCATAGGTTTTACCTTCAAAATCAACATAGTTTCCTGGTTGGGGTGTCCAATCAAGTTGTAATCTACCAAGAGACTGACGCGGGTTTGTTAAAATCAACTCAGTTGGTAAAGAGTCTGGCTGCATAATCAGTTTATGTGATGGGATTTACATTATTAAAAATGGTATCGTAATCGGTGAATTAACCTCTACCATAGGTGACTAGTACCGCTTCGCGGAAGTCAAAAGTCAAAAGTCAAAACCAAGACAGCATAGGATTGTCGGAGATTTAGAATGGTTGGTTTATTTACGCCGTGTTGTACTAGGGCTGGATTATCATTAATGATTTACTATATTTTTGAGCAATTTGCATCTTAATAAAAAATTTAACAATTTCTTTTGAAGTGTAACAGAGATAGATAGCGAAGCACAATTCCTACTTTGCTATAGTTCTTTCTCCTGACTCCTTGATCTCCTGAGATAAAATTTTGATCTTATCCTCCAGTAATATTACGTAAAATAAGTCAAAAAACCATAACATATTTGATGATTGCTATAAAATTGCAGCGCATTTAAATTTGTGTATTTTTGTATCTGATTAGTTAATACTTCTTAACAAATTGATGGAACTTGAGAGTTACCAGCGACCAATTTATAGGTACTATAGATAACCAAGAGAAATTGAATTTAAATTTACACATCTTTACAATTTGCCATATTTGGAGACAGTCAATAGAGTAAACACTTGATGCCCATGTTGCTGATTAAAGCTGAATAGCAGCGATTTTGGCAAATAAAATGTTCATAGGGCTTATTAAATTGTTTGAAGTTATGTAGCCTTTTACTTACAGCCCATCCAGCACTGCGGTAAACTATGCGTTGATTATGATTCCTTCCCAAAGAAGAGAACTCGAAAGGAGCAGTTTTTTCAATGTCTCATACCGTAAAAATCTACGATACCTGCATCGGCTGCACCCAATGCGTCCGCGCTTGTCCCACTGACGTTTTAGAGATGGTTCCCTGGGATGGCTGTAAAGCTGCTCAAGTGGCATCTTCACCCCGCACAGAAGACTGCGTAGGCTGCAAACGCTGTGAAACAGCTTGCCCCACCGATTTTTTGAGCATCCGCGTTTATTTGGGTGCTGAAACAACTCGCAGCATGGGTCTAGCATACTAACACTGCTAGTATTTTAAAATACTCAGTAAAATAGTGCTGAGGACTGAGCTAGGGAGAAACAAGAAATCCATCACCTAACATGATTCTTGCTTCTTCTCTCAGTTTTCAGCACTTAATTTTAGGTGACAGGTGACAGTAAAGAGTTTTTTTTAATTACCAATTACCAATTACCAATTACCCATTACCCATTACCCCTGCCTTTTGATTTGATATAATTACCGCTTTATAGTCATAACTGTTAACTGATAATTGTTAACTAATAACCGGAGTAGTATAAAAAATGTGTGGAATTGTGGGATATATAGGAACTCAGGCGGCGACAGATATTTTATTATCTGGACTAGAAAAGTTAGAGTATAGAGGTTATGATTCGGCGGGTATTGCTACTATATTGGAAGGTGATATTCAATGCGTGCGGGCTAAGGGAAAATTACTAAATTTGCGTTCTAAACTCGAACAAGTAGAAAACCAGGCTCAAATTGGTATTGGTCATACTCGTTGGGCAACTCATGGTAAACCTGAAGAATATAATGCCCATCCCCATCAGGATACTGCTTTGCGGATAGCGGTGGTGCAGAATGGAATTATTGAGAATTATCGTGAATTGCGGGAACATTTAAAAGCATTAGGTCATGAATTTCGTTCAGACACAGATACAGAAGTTATTCCCCATCTCATCGCTGAATGTTTAAAGCATATTCCTGAAGATAGTAATTCTGCTTCTGTGTTTTTAGAAGCGGTGCGGGAAGCCGTGCAAAAGTTAGAAGGGGCTTATGCGATCGCAGTTATTTCTGCTGACTACCCGGATGAATTGATTGTAGTCCGTCAGCAAGCGCCTTTAGTAATTGGTTTTGGACAAGGTGAGTTTTTCTGTGCTTCGGATACCCCGGCAATTGTTCCCCATACCCGCGCTGTATTGCCCCTAGAAAATGGGGAAATTGCCCGTTTGACTCCTTTGGGGGTTGAGGTGTACAACTTTGCTGGAAATCGTTTAAAGAAGCATCCCCGCACTTTGAATTGGAATCCCATTATGGTGGAAAAGCAGGGATTTAAACACTTCATGCTCAAGGAGATTTATGAGCAACCGGGTGTAGTTAGAGCTTGTTTAGAAGCTTATTTTCCGGGAAGTGGGGAAACTCCTGTTACTTTGAATTTACCAGGGGAATTTTACGCAGATTTAGAACAAATTCAAATTGTTGCTTGTGGTACAAGTTGGCACGCGGCGTTGGTAGGTAAGTATTTATTAGAACAATTGGCAGATATTCCGACTCAAGTACAATATGCTTCTGAATTTCGTTATGCACCAGCACCTTTAACTGCTAATACTTTAACTATTGGAGTGACTCAATCAGGGGAAACTGCGGATACTTTAGCAGCTTTAAGTATGGAAAAAGACCGCAGACAAGGAAAAGAGTCCAAGTATCAAGCGCGACTTTTAGGGATTACTAACCGCCCGGAAAGTAGTTTGGGGCAAATGGTGGGTAATATTATTAATACTCATGGGGGGATTGAAATTGGTGTGGCCGCGACGAAAACTTTTATCGCTCAGTTGATGGCGTTTTATGGTTTAGCTTTAGATTTAGCTTATCGTCGGCAAACAATTTCTTCTGAAAGGTTAACAGAAATTATTGCTGGTTTAAGGCAGTTACCGATAGAAATTGAGGCGATTTTAGAGACGCAAGAAAAGTATATTGAACAGTTAGTGCATGAGTTTACAGAAACAAAAGATTTCATTTTTGTGGGGAGGGGAATTAATTTTCCTATTGCGTTAGAAGGGGCTTTAAAGTTAAAGGAAATTAGCTATATTCATGCGGAAGGATATCCAGCAGGAGAGATGAAACATGGACCGATCGCATTATTAGATAATAAAGTTCCGGTAGTGGCGATCGCTATGCCTGGTAGTGTATATGAAAAGGTGATTTCTAATGCCCAAGAAGCGAAAGCAAGAGATTCACGGTTAATAGGAGTGACATCTGTAAATGATGGGGAAGCGGCGGAAATTTTTAATGATTTAATTCCTGTTTCAGAAGTGGAGGAAATTCTTTCGCCTATTCTCACAGTAATTCCGTTACAATTGTTAGCTTATCATATTGCGGCACGGCGAGGTTTAGATGTGGATCAACCTCGTAATTTGGCTAAGTCGGTGACAGTTGAATGATAGGAAAATAGGGTTAATTTTGTGCGATCGCCTATTTTTTTTGTTGATGAGCGATCGCACCTGAATCAAGTCACTGATGATAGCACAAGATAAGACTAATACTGAAAACATCCGTGAGAAAACTTTAAGGTATTTTCACACAAACAAAATTATACTGCGATATAATATAATTAATCTCCCCAAATAGACTTATCCATCAATTTTACCTTCAGGGTTTAGTCACAAACTTATGCAACTCAAACTACTGTCACAAATACTTTTAGGGTCATCTATTGCTTCCCTAATAGCCTTAATCTTACAACAACCCAGTTACGCAGGTCAAAAATATAGGTGTGACACCAGTGGAAAACACCCTATTACCCGTGTTCGTACAGGTCGCGGTGAAGAACCTATGTTACTGTGGGTTAGTAACTCTTTTATTAAGTCACCAAAAGAACGCTGTCAAATAGTTAGCAACAGATTACAGAGATACTACGATAATCAAATGATGCCCTATCTCGCATCGAAAAAGAATATTAATGGTTATCCTGTATTGTGTATAGTTGATCGAGTGCGTGGTAATTGCTTAAAAGAAGATGTGGTAGTTACTCTTAAACCTGGTACTGATCCTGGTAGAGTTTTGAAACAAATTAACTATTTTCGTCGAGGTGCTGCTGGTGCAAGACCTGTACCATTAAGTAATAGCACAACAGCGTTTTATGAAGATGGGGAAGTTTATATCAACCTGAATGAAATTTTAGAGGAAGAAGATTAAAATGTATTACCTATAATTTTCATAGAACAATGATTGGTAAATATCTACTGTCAGGAATTAATTTTACACTGTTTTTTGTCACTTGTTTAGGAGGAGTAGTTATTTCTCTTTCAGCACAACAAACAAGATTTTTACCGTCATCTGATAGCAGTCAATTGTCAGATCATCAGGTAAAACAAACAGGAAAATTGATCACAGTGAAAATTCTCTCGAATGGTTTTTTAGGAACAGGAACACTGATCAAAAAACAAGGAGAAATTTATACTGTTATCACCAACGATCATGTATTGAATGCTGCTGATCCACCGTATCAAATTCAAACTCCTGATGGTAGAATTTATCCAGCTAAAATTTCCCAAATTGTGAAATTTGGAGATCATGATTTAGGATTATTACAATTTAGTTCTGAACAAATTTATCAAATTGCCACTATGGGAAATTCATCTAGGTTAACCGTAGGAGATGAAGTTTTTGTCAATGGGTTTACCAGCGAAAGCAAAGAGATAATTTTCACTAAAGGAAATGTATCTCTAGTGCTTGATAAACCTTTAGAGGGAAGTTATCAACTGGGATATAGCAATGATATTAATAAAGGCATGAGTGGGGGACCAGTGTTGAATATTCAAGGTGAATTAGTGGGTATTAATGGTTTACACAAAAACCCCTTATGGGAAGCACCAGATTTATATATTGATGGTTCACAACCTTGTAAACCTGTGCAGGATATGATAGTTAATTCTAGTTGGGGGATACCTATAGAAACTGTAGCGCAACTTGCACCGCAATTTGTGCAAATTAAACCGCCTCAATTATTAATTTTATCGGATGATTCCGGGAGGTTTATTAATTATAATTATCTTAATAATTTGCAAATGCAGGTGGATGCAGTAACGGCTAAAAGTTGTAAACTTTAATTGTCTGAATCAGGATTTCCAGGATTAAAGGATTTACAGGATTATGATTAACTTATTGATTAAGAATTTACATATAATATCATGTCCGGGTAATGACTTACGATTAAGCGCCAGTTTGCAACCACCAATGAAAACCCGTCAAACCACGAATTAAATCAGGCTGTTGGAGTAAAGATTGACACCGATGAAATAAGACATCCTCTAAATCATCGAGTGTCTCAAAAGATTGATTAGCAATTGGTTCGTCCACCAAAGTCCAAAGCCTTTCTGCGGGTTGTAATTCAGGTGAGTGAGATGGTAATAATGTTAAATGCAGCCCTTCGGGAATCTGTAAACTCTTACTGGTATGCCATCCGGCTTGGTCAACGGCTAAAAGAATACGTTTATTAGCACCTAAGCCAAATTCTTGAGCAAAATCGGCTAAAACCTGATTGAATAGCTCTGTGTTCACATAAGGAAGAATCCACCAATAGGTTTCTCCAGTTTTAGGATGTACAAAAGCATACAACCATAGCCATTTAAACCGCCAATTCACATCAGCAATTGGTTGTTCTCCTTCTGGTACATAAACTCGTCGTAAAACTGGTTTAAGTCCCAAGCGATGTTCATCTTCGCACCACAACTGAATTTCCGCATCTGGGTAGCTGGTTTGCAGTTGTTCTACTTCTGTAGCAATTTTTTTTTCCAGGCTTGTTGTTCAAAAGGGTCGCTTTTTGTATGAGACGGACGGGGTACTCTGAGCCTGAAAGTCATCTGCCGCAATATTTCCCATCCCCTCTGTCTGCTTATCTTTGTTCCTGTGACTTCACTCAACCAATCTGCTACCTTTCTCCCATTCCATAATCCTCCATCTGGTGCTTTTTCTTGTAACGCTTGCCATAAATGTGCCTGCTGGATATCATCTACTAGCGGCTGTGTACCTTGGTTTAACTGTCTACGATCGCCTAATCCTTCGATCCCTAACTCGTTGTATCTTTTTACCAATGCGTACATCCATGTTCTGCTGTAGCCTGTGATTTCCTCGATTTCTTCCGTTTTTTTGCCTTGCGCTACTAACCAAATAATCTGGTACTGACGGCTTTCTATCCCGTCTTTAGCTTGACGGTAACGTTTTTCTAACTCTTCAATACTCAGATGTGTGGCTACACTAATTCGTTTCGGCATTGGTCATCTTTGCACTCACCTCTTTTATCGTAAGCGATTAGCCGGACATGATATAAATACATGATACTAAATCGAGTATATCAACTAACCGCCACTGTGATGACTGCTGTAATTATAGTAGTACAAACGCCCTCAGCTACAGCCTTACAACAATCGGAAATTAATACAATTGCTAAAAAAATCACCGTCCGTATTGAAGGAAATACACAAGAATTTGGTAAAACTTATGGTTCAGGAATAATTATTAAAAAACAAGGAAATCAATATACTGTACTCACAAATTGGCACGTTGTCCAAGTTCCTGGTAACTATAATTTATATACTAATGATAATCAAAAATATGCTATTAATAATAAAAAGAAATTAGGTGAATTAGACCTAGCAATAGTTGAATTTAATAGTAGTCTTAATTATTCTCCTGCAACTATAGGAAATTCTCGACAGTTAACAGAAACAACTCCAGTATATGCTGCGGGATTTGCTGCCCCAGATGCAATATGTTTAGAAGCCTGTTATCGTTTTGTAGAGGGAAAAATTAACTCTGTTCTTGATAAGTATAAAGATGGTTATGGTTTAATTTATAGTAATATTATTGCGCCTGGAATGAGTGGTGGTCCTGTTCTCAATCAAGATGGATTTTTAGTGGGAATTAATGGACTAGGTTCTGGATTTACAACACCTGATAAAGATACTACATCTTTTGGTGTTATTCCTATTCATGAATATCAAAAATTTGATAATGTTGGTTCTCAAGCAATACAAAAGCCAACAGAAAAACCAACAGAAATAACGACAAAACCTACATCATCTATTAATTTCACTCTAGCGAAAACCTTACCTGGAGATTTTTTTCCGGTAACAGCTATTGCTTTGAGTCCCAATGGCGAAATTCTCGCTAGTGGCAGTAACAATGGAAGTATTCAACTATGGAACATAGCCACAGGCAGCAAAATCCACACTCTTCAAGGACATTCCGACCGAATTGAGTCCATTGCTTTCAGTCCAGATGGTAAAACCTTGGCTAGTGGTAGCAATGACGAGACTATCAAGTTATGGCATATAGCTACAGGAACAGAAAATATTAGCTTTCAAGGAAGTTTTTTCTCAGTTTATTCTGTCACTTTCAGTCCAAATGGGAAAATTTTGGCTAGTGGCAGTAGTGACGGGACTATCAAACTGTGGGATGTGTCCACAACCAACGAAATACTTACCCTCTCAGGGCATACTACTAAAGTTAGTGCTGTGGCCTTCAGTCCTGATGGCAAAATTTTGGCTAGTGGTAGTTCAGACAATACAATTAAGCTATGGAATATAGATACAGGAACAGAAATCCGCACTCTTACAGGCCATTCTAACCGAGTTAATTCTGTGGCTTTTAGCCTCAAAGAGAGAATTTTAGCCAGTGGCAGTGATGACAATACAATCAAACTATGGAATATAGATACAGGAACAGAAATCCGCACTCTTACAGGTCATTCTAATCGAGTTGGTTCTGTGGCCTTCAGTCCTCATGGGAGAATTTTAGCTAGTGGCAGTGATGACAATACAATTAAATTGTGGAATGTGGCAACGGGAACACAAATCCACTCTTTGACAGGTTATGCTGACACCGTTGATTCTGTCATTTTTAGTTCAGACGGCAAAACTTTAGCTAGTGCGAGTAGGGAAAGTAATATTAAAGTTTGGCGGGTGTCTGAGTAGAAGCAATTGTGTTTGGTTGTAAGAAAAATAATGCAAGAAATGGGTTTTGATTGTTTATACAATCCTATACAAGACCTTAGTTACTGTGATATGGGTATGCTGCGGAAAACCGCACTATAATATTCTAATCTGTTACTCAGATAAACGCTGAGTTCCAGTGCTGCTATCTCTTTCACTTGTGTTGGTATTTCTTTAAAGGTAACTATTGCCTTTGCGGGTATATTTTTGAGTAGCTTTGTTGAAACTCGGTATTCATTTTTCGATTGTCCAAGTTGTGTTTGGTTACAAAAATACTCTCCTCCATAGGTGTCAAATATTTTGCTATTATACGAACTAGACCTGCTATAACAATTAAGATACACCTCACCATCTTGTTTAGCAGTTAATAGAAAGTGACAATTCACAGTAGAAGAGGAACGTTTACAGCCTTGTAAAGTTACATTGATATCTTCAAGTTCTACAGTTTGATTTTTGACACTGCTAGGTTTTTGAGAGTTCTGCTGAAGTTTGCCGCATACAACACTACCACTATCTGTAACAACACACGCCCTTTGTGCTGCTACTGGATGACTGGAAACAAGTAGACTGGTTAAAACTACACCTGTCAGAGTGCTAACTTTGGTAAAGTTACGAATGGTACGCATAATCTAATGATGGTAAATATGGGATTATTTGTTAAGTTTATCACTTTTGATTATGTTAATGTGCTTTGTTTTTCCTTGATTTTACATAGTGCTTCTACAGGTTTAGTGGACGGTTTTGGAGCTAAACTAGATTTAGATAATTGGCTACCAGGAGTGTTTTTTCTGCCTGATGCTTTTAAAACGGCCATCATAGCAATTAACCAGTTACCTGTAACTGAGGAGACACTTTTATGTAGGTTATTAGGACGCGAAAAAGTTCAACAGGAAGCAGTGAAAGAGTTGGTTGCACTACCACCAGAAAACCCTTTACGGCATAATATTCTAGAACTGGTTTTTAATTGGCGTGTGAGTGTGCAAACTCAGGAAATATTAACAGAATATGACCAGGAGTTAATTATGATATTAACAGAGGCTTATCAACAAGCAAGGGCTGAAGCTGTACAAGAAGGTTTACAGCAAGGACAGCGTTTAGTTTTGGAAAATTTGTTGCGGGTAAAATTTGGAAATTTAGATCATAAATTATCTAAAGTTATTGATAACTTGCTAAATTTTCCACCGGAAGAATATACTCGTTTGTGTTTACAATTATCTCGTGAGGAGTTGTTAGCAAAATTTAATAAATAACTTGCTGTTTTTTCTCCCGTTTCTGGATCAATTCCCTCAGTTTTAGTATGTTTATAACCATTACAGCCAAAGCAACTCCAAGCAAGATTTTCTAAAACTGTCTCACCACCTGCTTTCCGGGGTTTGATATGTTCAACTGTAAACCTCTCTGTGGCAAATTTTTCCGAACACCGACAATACTCGCAATAACCACGACTACGAGCAGCAACAATACGCCTAATTGATTCTGAAACTCGCTCTGACATCAAGTTATATTAATATCTGTAGGTAAAAACTCATCAATTAAAACTTGTAAATCAACTTGACGAAGTTGAGCTAACTGAATCAATGCTTCTGCGCGTTCAGCATCTTGTTGTTCAATGCGGTTAATATATTTAAGTAGTTCTTGATACTCTGTTTCTGTAATTTCTTCATTCTCATGTTGCTGACGTAAATAAGATAATCTCTCCTGTTCTTCAGGAGATAACCGACGTTGAATAATTTGTAATAAAGCAGTTTCGCTATTTGGAGTTTTTGGTGTTGCTGATAGTTGTAAATACTCATGAGAAAGAGATTCTAAAAATGCAACTGCTTTGACTAAAGATTCTCCTGGTAATTGTTCCAGTAGTGTAATTGCTCTTTGGCGAATTTCTGTAGGTGCAGTCATCGGGAAGCTGACCTCATTTACATATACATATAGCTTCAATTGTAACCCAATCAAATTGATTATGGTTAAATAATTCTCATCCAGTAGGTTGGTTTGAGAAAACCCAACATTATTAGAAATCAGGACACCCTTGGGGAAGTCAAAAGTCAAAAGTCAAAAGTCAAAATTTTACATTTGTCACAAATCAGGATATCTGGTTACTGAGCGAAGTCGAAGTACAGGATTACAGGATTTACAGGATTTATGATATATTATGAGTACATTAATTAACAGGTTTAGGTTAGTTCAGGAAAGATAATAAAGTAGGAGAACATAGAATGACATTTAAAGAACAACTGGTGACAGAAATTGAATCAATGACCGAAGAACAAATAGCAGAAGTTCTGATGATGGTTAAAAATATGAAAATCAAAAAAGCAAAAACTCCTCAACGTCAAGGTTCAGGTAAATCAATTTTACGTCATGTTGGTAAGTGGCAAGGTGATGATCTTAAAGTTTGTTTACAAGCAGTGTATGATTCACGTGGTTTAGCTGAATTTTAATTATATATTAACTCATGTATTTACTTGATACTAACCATTGTAGTGCTTTAATTTTTGGCGATTCTCTCGTTATTGACCATGCTAAAACCATTGGAGAATCTAATTTAGCCATTTCTGTTGTCACCCAGGGAGAGTTACTGTATATGGCAGAAAATTCTCAAAAAGTAGCAGAAAATTTGATAATTATTG
This sequence comes from Sphaerospermopsis torques-reginae ITEP-024, assembly GCF_019598945.1. Lineage (NCBI taxonomy): Bacteria > Bacillati > Cyanobacteriota > Cyanophyceae > Nostocales > Aphanizomenonaceae > Sphaerospermopsis > Sphaerospermopsis torques-reginae. The sequence continues at coordinate 3,922,792 of NZ_CP080598.1, forward strand.
AGGACTTTATAGCAGATATTTCTATTTATGATATAGATGATAGGGGAAGCCATATTTATGCAAAACTATAATAGCGAAGGGAATACCATTTTCAATAATGGTCAGAGGTTCACCTGTTTTTTGAGCTTGGTTAAGTAGGTTTTGTAGATTTTGAGGAAGTTCTCTCAGGGTAATTTGTGTCATGATGGGTTATAGAATGGGGAGATAGGAATTTGATTCTATTTTAATATTATCAGAATCAAATTAAGATTGTGAGAAACATAATATTGTTAGCAACTAACATTGATAATAATTTGTTGGTTTTCACTTTGTTCAACCCAACCTACATTATCCCCAAATTTTACCCAAATTAACCACTAACTCCGGTAAAATATCCTCACCAGACAAAGTTAATGGCAATTTTAAAACCTCTACTTCTTGTCCAGGACGATAAATTTCTACTTCCTGTTTTTTCCGATTTATTAACCAACCTAAACGACAACCATTTAATATATATTCCTGCATTTTATCCTGAACTTTTTTAAAATTATCCGATGGTGACATAATTTCAATAGCAAAGTCAGGACATAAGGGAATAAACTTTTCTTTTTGTTCTTTAGTCAACCCATTCCAACGAGATTTTTCTACCCAAGAAACATCAGGAGAACGGTCTGCACCATTTGGTAAAGTAAATCCTGTGGAAGAATCAAAAACTTCTCCTAGTTGGGTTGTTTCATTCCATGATGCTACTTGAAATATTAAATTAACATTGCTTTTCCCCGTTTCTCCTCCCGTTGGTGGCATAATAATTAACTCTCCTTGAGTATTGCGTTCTAATTTTAAATCCGGGTTTTCTGCACAGAGTTGGTAAAATTGCTCTCTATTTAGTTTAATAATAGAATTGAGATTTAATGTTAGTGCTGTCATATTATTTACCATCCTTAATTTCAAAAGAATCAATCATCTTTTCTACTACAGGCCACAACCTCTTATCATCTTGTTCTGGTGCTTGATAAATAATATAATACCCTTTTTTAAAACTCACCGTTCCCCGTTCTAACTTTTTCAATTGACATCCATCTTCTTGACGATTGAACATTATTTGATATGCGTCATAAGTGCTTAATTTTTTGCTATCATTCAGCACTATAGATGAATTATTACTATCTTGAGTAATTCTATTTAAGGCAGTATTTTTATATTCATCTAGGGATAATGCTTTTCCTAAATCCGCAATATGTACTATTAATTCTACAGCACAATTATTATTTGCAGTTTTATCATTGGGAGATAATTTTACTTTTTCCTCTTCTCCTGGTTGTATTGGTGTAGCTGTCCATTTATCAGAATATTTGATGCTAAAACTCATGTATTTTGTATCATCAACATGGGTTTTAGTTAAATTCTCATCCTTTGGTTCTGTGATTATTGTTTCTTGGGGTTGAGGTTTTTGTTTATCAGCTTTCCCAGAAGAGACAATATTAAAACTAAGAAAACCAACAGCTAATGCTGTGGAAATTCCTGCAATAATCACAACGTTTCGTGATAGAAGTTCTTCATTAATTATCTGAGTATTTGATGATTCTACCTCTGGTGTAATTGTGATCACTTCTGGTAATGTTAAGACTGTGTTTAATACACTTCCTAACATTTGTCGAGAAACTAATACTAATCCAGGGTTTTCTGTGGTGACAGGAATAATATTCACTTCTTCGTTACGTTGTATTCTTTGTACAGGATGGAGAGGTCTTATTTTTTCTAATGCTTCTAATGCTTGGGTAGCTGTGTTATAGCGTTTTTGCCAATCAGGATGTACCATCTTATCTATCACATCAGCTAATTCCTGACTGAGTTCTTCACCAGCAGAATCTCGCCAAATAAATTTCTCTGTTTTGTCATCTATGGTAATGTATTTTTGATGACGTACATCAGGATGTATTCCTGTTAAGGCTTCAATCCCAATCATACCCACAGCATAAATATCTGTGGTAAAGGTAGGAAAACCATCTTTTTGTTCCATTGGTGTATATGGTTCAGAAGTCATGACTATGACGGATTTGATCTTTTTTAGTTCAGTCATATCTTTAACGTAACCAAAATCAATTAAAAATAGTTTTCCGTCTTTTTTACGTATGATAATATTTTCTGGTTTGATATCTCTGTGAATTAAAGCTTTACTATGAACAAATGCTAAAACTTTAACAATATTATACAATATTTCCCAAACTTGATCATTACTCAGTCTTTGAGTAGGAATTAATTCTTGGCGTAATTCGTGACCTTCTATATATTCTTCTACTATATAAAATTCCTGTTTAGCTATCAAGGATAATTTTTTATTGATAATGATATACTCCTTTAATTTAGGAATTTGGGGATGATTTAATTTTTCTAGGTGTTGAGCTTCTTTAGCAAACAGTTCTTTAATTTTTCTAAATTCCTGAAGGGTTAATTTTTTGTCCTGGTTAGGTAGAAGTTGTTTAACTACACATTTTTGATAATCATGATCTAAATCTTGGGCTAAATAAGTTTTTCCAAAGCCACCATGACCTAATTCGCTAATAATTTCATAGCGTCCTTTTTTGCCAGAAATGATTTTACCAACTAAGTTTTTGTTGAGGGAAGGTAACATAATGGTTTTAATTAAATTGAATTTTTATTGATTTTTGTTGATTGGTGTCACCAGTACGAGACTGAGAACGGGTAAATTGTCTGAATCAGGAGGTTATTTTTAACTTTACCTGTCAGTATGGATTTAGACAAGTTCTATGGTGATGGATATGATCAAATTTACTTATAGTTTACCAGTAACTTTACTCTGTGCGTCTGTGGTGGTTGTTCAGTCACAAAGGGCGATCGCTTCTATTCCTCAGCAAGTTCGGGATATTGGTGATAAAATTACAGTTCGCATTGATGGTGCTAATGCTGGTTCGGGTATTATTATTAAAGGTGAAGGAAATACTTACACTGTTCTCACTTGTTGGCACGTAGTTGATAAGAGAGGAAATTATACTGTGAAAACCGGAAATGGTAAAACCTACCAAATTAATTACAGCACAGTTAAACGAATTGGTAAGATAGATTTGGCAGAGTTCCAGTTTACCAGTAATGAAAATTATCGTCCTGTGGAGATTGGTAACTCTAGTCAAGTGACTGCTGGGAGTACGGTTTATGCTTTTGGTTGGGCTGCACCTGACCAGGTAAGTAAGGGACGGGAATATGTGCCTTTAGAGACTACTGCCAGGGTGGTAAGTCAGCCTGTTGATGAGTATGCTTTGGTTTTAAGTAATATTGTTAAACCGGGAATGAGTGGGGGTCCGATTTTAGATGAACAGGGGCGTTTGATAGGGGTAAGTGGACTATCTACAATTGATGCGAGATTAGAAACAAGGGATTTTTTAGGGATTCCGATTGATACTTATAAACAGCTTGGATCACTATCAAGTATAAATCAGCAGGGGCAAAATTCCAATAAAAAACCAGTTACAGGCGTTTCTGTTTCGACAGGAACAACAAAGAAAGCCCAGGAACTGTTTAGGCAAGGTAACGATAAGTTTAATGAATCAGACTATCAAGGTGCAATAGATTTATATAACGAAGCTATTAGTCTTAATGCAAATTATTATAGAGCTTACATCAACCGAGGATCTGCCCGTGCAAATTTAGGAGATAAGCAGGGTGCAATCGCAGATTACAACCAAGCTATCAAGATTAATCCCAACAACTCCGATGCCTACAATAATAGAGGAGGTGTCCGTTATGAATTAGGAAATAAGCAAGGGGCGATCCAAGATTTCAACCAAGCCATCAAGATTAATCCCAACAACTCCGATGCCTACAATAATAGAGGAGGTGTCCGTTATGAATTAGGAGATAAGCAGGGGGCGATCGCAGATTATAGCCAAGCTATTAATATTAATCCTAACTTTGCTGAAGCCTACTATGGAAGAGGAATTGTCCGTTCTGATTTAGGAGATAGGCAAGCAGCCATAGCTGACTTACAGCAAGCTGCGCGTCTTTTTGAACAACAAGGAAGGAGAGCCGATTCTCAAAAAGCACAGATATTAATCAAAAGACTTTGGGGATTGTTTATGATTTTTGGATCTTGAGTACCTATTATGCCAAATATGAGCTTATTTACACCAAAGCCGTGATCAATCAAGAGTTTCATTATTTTTGATGCTAACAGAAATAAATATTGATAATTGAACAATTCTATTTACTATTAATTATCCTTTTATAAACTTCCCCAACTAACCAATCTGCAACCACCTTCTGAAAATCACTATCATTCATATAACGAGCAAAAATCCCTTCATTTTGATCAACTCTCTCCACAAACAGAGATTCTAACATCTGACTAAAAAGCAAGCCAAATTTATCAGCAGATTTCACCCGTACAGGTTGTTGTAATTCATCAGAATTTGCAGCAGTTTCTACAACCCACATTCCGCACTTCGTTTTGTAATATACTAAGACTACTTAACAGTACACTTGCCTTGTCTTTATATCCAGATTTTGCCAGTTCTGAAGCTAAAGCACTAAACGCGTTTTTTCTTACTTGTTTATTTTCAATTACGAGTATGTTACAGAAAATTGATAAAGCTTTTGCAGAATTGGCTACAAAATAGAAAATTGCTGATCTATACTTAAAAAAGTGATAATTGTTCGGCTATCTCTTTACCTTTAAATTTGTTTCCTTGAATTAAGTTAAAGAGATAACTACCAAGTTCTTTCGCAAGTAATACGGGAACTGCGTTACCAATTTGTTTATATTTAGAACTTACAGAACCATGAAAAATCCAATCATCTGGAAATGTTTGAATTCTTGCAGACTCCCGCACAGTTAAACAACGTAATTCTACAGGATGACACATATCTGTTGCTTTTTGATGGGGACTGGTAGTAATTGTTGGTGAAGGTTTATCCCAGGATAATCTTCTATAAAAACCGACTTTTCCACCTCCAGAATTATAAGCTCCTCCCATAGCTTCTTTTTTTAATTCTTCTGGTAAATGTCTCCAGTTTTGTCCAGCTTTTAATAATTTTAAATACTTTAAACGATTTTCTGAATAAGACATAAATTCTGGTTCTACATCAACTAAACCAGTTAAAGCATCTTTTAATGTTCTCCATTTAGGTAAAGTTTGACCATTTTTACAATATTGGGGAATAGGAAATGTAGGGGTTTCTCCATCTCTTGAACCAATAAATATGACACGCTCTCGATTTTGGGGAACTCCATAATCTGCTGCTTCTAAAAGATTGTAAACTACCTGATATCCTACTTCTTTCATTTCTGATAATACTACTTTTAAAGCAGCACCAGGCATCTCATCAGGTTCTAAAATAGGGTAATCTTTTCCACGTTGATTAATTGGCCGATGACGCAGTGGAGCAGAAAGCAAACCTTTAACATTTTCCATTAAGAAAAAACGTGGTTGAACTTCTTTAACAATACGAATAAAGTCCATAAATAAACTACCGCGAGGGTCCATCACAGAACCTCTTTTTCCTGCGGTACTAAATGGTTGACATGGTGGACCACCTGTAACTAAATCAACTTCTTGTGGTTGTAAAGCACGTCCTAAATTTAAAACTCTTCCTCCTTCTTCTAATAATTGTTGAGATGTGACATTTTGTATTTCTCTGGAAATTGCACTTTCTTGTAAAAATGGACGATTAAGAGCTATTGTTTTGACAGCATCACGGTCTTTTTCTACTACAGTTACAGTATGAAAACCTGCTTGTTCTAATCCTAAATCTAAACCATAAGCACCTGTAAATAATGAGATAGAAATAGCTTTACCATCTATCACGTTTATTAGTCCCAAAGAATTTCTAAATTCAAGTGTATCACTCTTTCATAATAGATAGATTAAATAATTGTAAATATTACCAAATCATTACCAAATTATCCCCAAATTCAAAACAAAACCCTTTAAAACATCTTCCCCCGAAACCGTAACAGGGGAATTTAAAACCTCAACCTCCTTACCTGGTCTATAAATTTCCACCTGATGAGATTTACGATTAATTAATAAACCCAAACGCACACCATTATCTATATATTCCCTCATCTTTTCCTGAGTAGTTTTCAAACTATCACTAGGAGAAAGTATCTCAATCACAAAATCAGGACAAATAGGAGGAAACTTTTCCTTTTTCTCATCACTTAAAGTATTCCATCTTTCTAACTTTATCCAAGCAGCACTAGGAGAACGAATAGCAGCATTTGGTAAAATAAAACCGACATCAGAACCAAAAACTATACCTTGTGATTTGTCATCGTTCCAATTTGCTAATTGAGCAGTTAAACCAGCATTAATATTACTGGATATACCACCCAATAAAGGTTTTAATATCAGACTACTATCAGGATTTCTTTCAATTTTGATTAATTCATTAATTTGACATAATTCAAAAAATTGATCATCAGTTAATTGAATTGATGTGGGTAGATACAGTGTTATATAATTCATAGAATCTGTCACCGATTCACTATTAAGCAGACATTAAATGCTGTGTAGGTTCAGGAATTTTTCGACCTAACTCTTGAGCAGTTTCTATCCATTCCTGCATAATAATTTCTATATTTTGCAGTGCTTCTTGATAAGTTTCTCCATCAGCAGTGCATCCCGGTAAATCTGGAACTTCTGCGATAAATGCTTGGTCTTCTTCACTCCAATAAATAATAATTTCATACCGTAGAGTCATCTTGACCTCCTAGCTGATATTTCAGTAAAACTTCACGGATTTGTTTAACTTGATATGTTTTGGCTTTTCCTTGTTTGGGTTGGAGATTCAAGATTTCTTCAACTCCTTCTTTTGTAAAAATGTGGTGACTACCACGAATTCTTTCATCAAATCCTAATTTGATTAATAGTTGACACAGTTGCTCAAAGGATATATTTGTATCAGATGCGCCTGATAGAATTTTAGCTAATAGTTTGTCTTGTTGACTCACAAGTTATGATTTTATTGCTTCAAATCTCTATAATCAACTATTTCGGCGATCGCACTTCTAAAACCTCAAAAGAGCGATCGCACTCCAAAAACCCCAAAACAGCGAACTGACAAGTCAGCGATTGCGCTATCGCACTTCCCCACATATCCAAACATACCTAAAAATTATAAAAATATTTAATCTATGCTTTTACTGATTTTTCAGCAGCATTAATTAGAACTTCATCCATCCAAGCATTAATACTTTTACCTGCTTTTTTAGCAGCGATAAAAATTTTACGATGATGTTCTGGAGTAGTTCTAAATGGTAGTTTACCAGAAAAAGGTTTATCCGCTTCTTCACCTAATTCTTCACAAAAAGCTAAATAACCATCTATAGAAGTCTGAAATTCTTGACGTGCTTCTTCTACGGTTTTCGCTTTAAAAGTAATTACATCATTAATATCAAGAACACGCCCAAAAAGTATTCCTGCTTCTACATCTACTTCAATTGATGCTGTATATCCTTTGTAAGTCAGCATAATTTTAATAATCCTCACTCAGTTTTGTTGTGGTTGATTTAACAATCTATTTATGGGTCAATTCCTGCTTTTATCAAAAATTCTCTCACTGATTTTACCGCTCCTTTATCGGTTTCTTTTTCTGGATGTGGTTCATGAAAATAACCTCTCACATCATTTAATTTAACTCTAACTCTTGAACCGCTTCTTTGACTAATATCAGCACCTAAAGCTATAAATAGACTTTCAATATCTTGCCAAATAATGTTTGCTGGTACAGGATTTGTAAAAATTAATTCTAAAGTTTTTCTTTGTTTATTATTAAGATTCATCCTTTTTTACTTTTAACAGAAGCTAATATATAAGATATCATAATATGATATCATGTCAAGAGACAACCTAAAGTTACGCTTTCAAAAGCGATACCTTCGGTGCGCTTCGCTACGCACTGCCAAAACCATAAAAGAGCGATACATTCGGTACACTTTGCTAACCCCTAAATCACCAGAAGAAAAAATGATAAGATACTAATAAAATTTTATTCCTATTAAAAACTTATGAATGTGAGTTTTCCAATACCAAAAGAACTGGAGTCTTATCTTGAAGTTCAACTTCAATCTGGCAATTATGATAATGTAGCGGACTATTTTTTGATGTTGTTGCAGCAAGATAAACAGCGTAAGGATGCTCAAGCAAAATTAACTAGTTTGTTGCAAGAAGGTTTGGACTCAGAAGCAGAACCTGTAACTCCTGAATATTGGCAGAATTTGCACCGATCAATCTTTGGTGCGGGGCAGTAGTGAGTATGGCTTTTCAGGTAATTGTTCGCAACCGTGCTACTCAAGATATCAGACAACAAGCAAATTATCTTTTGGTGAATGGCAATCGGGAATTAGGAGAAAAGTTTCTGGAGTTTGTTGAGTATGCTTTTGCTCAATTGGCGATAACTCCTAATATGGGTAAGGTTGTGTTGTCTTTGTCTGATATGGGAACAATTCGTCAGTGGCGGATTAAGAATTTTAACGACTATTTGATTTTTTATAAAGTTCAAGAGGAGAGGGTGGAGGTTCTACGGGTTTTGCATGGGGCGAGAGATTTAGAGGACTTATTACCATTTTTAGATGAGGAAGTTTAATTTTTTGATTGCACATCCCCACATATCCAAACAGCGAACTGCTTGCAGCAGCGCTTCGCTATCGCATATCCTCCACATCCCCAAACGCGATCGCACCCCAAAACCTCAAAAGAGCGATCGCTGATTTATAAGAAGAAATAATTGTTTTTTTGTTAACCTGATTTTCTCGTGTTAGGTTGTTAGTATCTGGTAAATTGTCCTAATGCTGTGTCAAATTCAGAAATAGCGGAAGATTTCTCTAAGAAAATTTTTACTTCTACTGCTATTTTTTGTCCTTTACGTTCTGCACCAATCAGCTTTTCTGCGGCTAAATCAATAGAAAGATTAACTCCTCCTACGTTAATTGTAAGTTGGTCATTTGTAATTTGCCAACCATCTTTTTGTAAGGCTATTTTGACAACTTCATGAAAAACATCTTTAGCTGACATACATATCATTATATTGCTGATTCTATAATTAGAGTACCAAAAAATGATTGCACTTCCCAAACCTTCCAACCAGCGATCGCACCTCCAAACTCTCTAACAGCGATACCTTCGGTAAGCTTCGCTAACGCACTCCCCAACATCTCCCAACAGCGAACCTACAGTAAGCCACCACTAACGCTGTCAAAGTATAAAATTATGATATAATCATGGTGTAAACTTATTTAATTTTCTGTAATTTATAAATTTGCGTTATAATTTTGATTGGAATCCAGCAAAAGAAAAACAGAATATTCGTAAACATCAAATCAATTTTCGGTTAGCCTCAACTGTTTTTCGTGATCAATATCAATTAAGTTTATATGATGAGGAACATAGTGATTATGAAGACAGATGGATTACTATAGGTTTAGATGAAACAGGTATTTTAAGGGTTGTTATTCATACTTTTGAACAAACAGATGAAGATTCTTGTTTGATTCGTATTATTTCAGCACGAAAAGCAACTTTTAATGAACAGCAATATTATCAAGGAAGAAAACTATGAAAGCAGAATATGATTTTTCACAAGCTGAACAAGGTAAGTTTTATCATCCTGATGCAACGTTTCATTATCCGATTTACCTTGAACCAGATGTTGATAATTTTTTCAAAAAAATCGCTCAAGAAAAAAATATTGATGTGCAAATTTTAGTCAATGAATGGTTGAGAAATAATATTAAATTAATTGAAAGTATTCAGTAAAAGCAATAAAAGCGATCGCACTCCCCAAACCTCCAAACAGCGATACCTTCGGTGCGCTTCGCTACGCACTTCCCCACATCCTCAAACAGTGATCGCACATCCTCCACATCCCCAAACGCGATCGCATCCCAAACACCCCCCAACAGCGATCGCACCTCTAACACGCTCAACAAGCGATCGCACCTCCACATCCCCCAAAAGCGATCGCACTCCGAACATCCCCAAACCCACAAACAGCGATCGCACTTCCAAAACCCCAAATAGCGATCGCATTTCCCCCAAACTCCCAACCAGCGATCGCACCCTCCAAACCCCCAAAAAGCGATCGCACTCCCAAAACCCCAAAAGAGCGATCGCATCCTCTAAACCCCAAAAAGCGATCTCACTCCCAACATCCCAATACAACGATCACACCCCAAACACCCGCAAAAAGTGATCGCACTTCCCCAAAACCAATTAATTTTGCATAATTACTTATTTCAGTAAGAGCAACTTGTTCAAGGTAAAAACATCATATAATTACTCTCATAACTTAATTTATTAACTTGCAGTGAATCATGGACATTATTATTGCCACTGGAGATATCAAAGAAAAATATGACATTTTAGAAGCAATTTTTGCTTTAGATAGTCATACTGAAGGTTTTCTGTCTTCTGCAAATCCAGGACGAGCTTTTGATGGAGTAAAACAACAATTACGTCAAATTTGTAAATCTTTAGGTGGTGATGCAGTAATTAATTGTCAATTTGAGTATCGTGTAGCCTTAGCAGATGGTTTTTTAGGTAAAAAGCAAGCATTTGAAATATTTGCATACGGAACAGCAGTGAAAATTAAAAAATCACCGCAAGAGAAAGCTTCTGAAGTAGTTAATTATTTGATGGCTGATTCTAAAAAGATGGATGATTTTTGGAATAATTTAGTTGCATCAGGTGCAATACAACCAAGTGAGGATTTAACAAGATACGAACAATTACGTAAATATCTGGAAGAAGATTTTCATTTAAAGGAAATCAAAAAGAGAAATTTAGCGGAGTGGTATAGAGAAATAGATAGCTATTTTAAATAAGTTTATTTAATATGTTGGAGATTAATATAAGGTATGTATTTCCTTGCTTGATAAATCAAACATATTTACTACCTTATATTAATATTTATAGTGTAGAATAGTTTTTGGATAATTATTTGTAACGTTGTCAACAGTAAATAAATATGGATGTACAATCTATTTTTAGAATCCTATCTCAAAGGCTATTAGGAGAGTTTGATATATCATCACAGATGAATCATCATGGCACAAAAGGAGATTTTAGAGAAGATGGTATTAGATCGTTTTTAGAAGATTGTAAACTTCCATCAAAATATGCAATAGGGTCTGGATTAGTTATTAGTCCATTAGGGGAACAATCTAATCAATGCGATTTAATAATTTATGATAGAGATAAGTGTCCTTCATGGATCTCTAGTAAACGAATACAAGTTTTTCCAATTGAAGGCATATATGGTATAATAGAGGTAAAGTCTAAATTAACCAAGCATGAGTTATATGATGGTTTGCATAAGATAGAAAATTTTAGGAAAATGCTTACCAATAACTGCTTCAGTGTGCCATTTGGAATTATTTTTGCATATAAACTCAAAGATAACTCGCTAGATTCTTTAAGACAAAATTTAATAGATTATCAGAGAACTAAACCTATTTGGTGTCGTCCCAATTTAGTAGTAGTTTTAGAAGAAGGAATCATATTTCAAGGATATCAAGGATACAAAAACAAACCAATTCTAAAATTAGAAGATTTTGAAGAAAAATATATTCCCATAGGAATTTCTTACAAAAAGGATACTTTATTTGAATTTTATGCAGCTTTGTTTTCACTACTATCTTCTATGCGATTAGGAAATTTAGATATTAGGAATTATAAAGTTAGAAATTATAAAGATTTACAGAGTCAAGTAGGAGAATTTTTGGTTAGAAATCATGTTTTTGAAATCCAAAATAACAAAATTTATAGTTTAAGTGAATCTTTCATTAAGAGAGTTTATGAATATTGTCAGAAAGAAGATCAAAAGACTCTAGAAGAAATTCTTCTTCTATCTGGACCAGCTATTGAATACACTTTATGGGATAAAGAACAATTGTTATCTACAGGTTACTATTATAATCCTGAAGACTTACCAGGTATACACCAAGTCAAAGAACCTTATAGATTAAATGAACAGGGAGTACCTATCTTTCATCCAAGAATGAATGTTCCATTTAAATGTGTTGAAATTAATGGAGAATTATACTATTATCCAGAAGCTTATGTACTAGATGATGTGACAAATAATTTAACAGAATTGGAAATTAAAAACTAATTGAAAAAACAATTTTTGTTATACATAATAAACTACCAAATCATCCCCAAATTCAAAACAAAACCCTTTAAAACATCTTCCCCCGAAACCGTAACAGGAGATTCCAAAACCTCAACCTCCTTACCAGGTCTATAAATTTCCACCTGACGAGATTTACGATTAATTAATATACCCAAACGCACACCATTATCTATATATTCCCTCATCTTTTCCTGTGTAGTTTTCAAACTATCACTAGGAGAAAGTAACTCAATCACAAAATCAGGACAAATAGGAGGAAACTTTTGTTTTTCCTCATCAGTTAAAGTATTCCATCTTTCTAACTTTATCCAAGAAGCATCAGGAGAACGGTCTGCACCATTTGGTAATTTAAAACAGGTAGAAGAATCAAAAGCTATTCCTGTACCATCAACATCAGTCCAATTAAATAACTGTTGATTTAGTCTACCATTACGATTTCCCGTTTCCCCTCCCGTTGGTGGCATAATAATTAAATCCCCATTAGCTGTTCTTTCAAATCTCAATTCTCGGTTATTTTGACATAGCTGAAAAAACTGATCATCAGTCATATCTATCACTGATTTTAAATTGACAGTTAAAGCATTCATAGTCATACCCTCAAGAAATATTAAGGAAATAATTTTAACTATCTCATATCCAAATCTATACCATTAATCCTATTTTTTAGATATTGGTATAGTATATTTAACAAATCTTAAATATTGCTAATTCTTAAACCAAAGTCATAACTTTATTATATTCTTCCTGATGACTTTCCAAAGCATCCCAAACATCAACCTTTTGCTGAAGATTTAACCATAATCTTGGTCCATTACCTAAAGCTTTCCCAAGACGAATGGCAATATCTACTGTAATTGATTTTTCACCATTAATAATTTCTTGAATTGTTTGATGAGATACTCCTAAAACTTCGGCAAAATCGTTATAATTTACTTCTAAATCATCTAAAATATCGGCAATTACTTCACCTGGATGTATTGGTCTTGCTAATCTCTCATCAGTAATATTTTGCCAATTATTCATAGTTAATACTCCTTGATAATTTGGTGAAATTTATTTAACAATTTTCAACTATTTACTACTATGTTAACACAACATTAATGATAGTCTTCTAAATTAACATCATAAGCCTCACCATCTTCAAATTTAAAAGTTATTCGCCAGTTTCCTGATACCTTAATAGACCAAGTTCCTTTTCTATCTCCTTTTAATTCATGTAAATCATATCCCGGTAATCTAATATCATCTACAATTAAAGCTGAGTCTATAACTTCTAATCTAATTCTAATTTTCTTTTCTAAATTTGCGGGAACTCCTTTATTAAAATTTTCTTTAAACAGACTTTCTAAGGATTTATTTTTAAATGTTTGAATCATCTATTTTTTATTGGTTAATTTTATCTCATTATTAAGGAGGCAGGTAAAAAACCTGCCCATCTAATCCTATTCTATACCCTCAATCCGATTTTCCACCTCCTGATACAACTCCCGTAACCGATCCAAATTCTCCTCACTTGTCTCCCAATAACCGCGACCATTGACTTCCAACAAAGTAGAAACAATCTTGCGGAAAGAATGAGGATTCAAATTCATCAGACGTTTCTGCATTTCCTCATCTTTAATAAACGTCTCATTCGTCTCCTCATAAACCCAGTTATCCACAGCGCCCGCAGTTGCACTCCAACCAGTAGTATTCACCAACCGCTTAGACAGTTCCCGCACACCTTCATAACCGTGTGATAACATCCCCTCATACCATTTGGGGTTTAACAACTTCGTCCGCGCATCTAAACGCACTGTTTCCGATAAACTTCTCACCTGTGCATTCGCAGTAGTGGTATCTGCAATGTAAGATGCAGGTTTCTTTCCATCTGTACGCAGACTTGCAACTAATTTTGTGGGATCTGAATCAAAATAATGAGACACATCCGTTAAACTAATTTCCGAAGAATCAAGGTTTTGGAAAGTTGCGTCAGCAGTTTTCAACGTTGTTTCAAAAATCTGCCGTGACTCATCCATTACCCCTGGGTTATCAGAATTGAAGGAGAAAGACTTGCGTTTCAAATACATTTCTTGCAATTCCGCTTCACTATCCCAAGTGCTATTTTCTACCGCCAAGTTAATATTAGAAGAATAAGAACCAGAAGCATTAGAAAATACACGGGTTGCAGCTTGACGCAGATTAATTCCCATCTCCTCCGCTTGCTGTAAAGCGTGTTTCCGCACATAGTTCATTTCCAAGGGTTCATCAGCTTCAGCGGCCATTTTCACACCTTGATCCAGTAAATTCATCTGGTTGATGAACAGGTCGCGGAATACACCAGAACAGTTAATTACTACGTCAATTCTCGGACGACCCAATTCTTCTAAGGGTATCAATTCCAACTTGTTCACCCGTCCCAAAGAATCGGGAACAGGACGCACTCCCACCATCCACATAATTTGTGCCAGGGATTCCCCGTAGGTTTTGATGTTATCTGTACCCCAGAGGACACAGGCGATAGTTTCTGGCCAGTTTCCACCATTTTCCGCCTTGTTGCGTTCTAACAGCCGATCAACGACGATTTTCGCAGACTGTACCGCCGCAGTGGTAGGAATAGATTGGGGGTCTAAAGCGTGTATATTTTTACCTGTGGGCAATACGTCAGGATTACGGATGGGGTCGCCACCGGGTCCGGGTAAAATATATTCACCTTCCAATCCTTGCAATAAACCACCGAGTTCGTTATCTGCACATACTTGTTTTAAGCAAAATTCCAAATACTCAAACAAGGGTTTTAATGCAGAGGTGTCCACGTTGTTAAAACCTGACTGATACAGAGATTCTACCCAAGGTTCTTTTTTACCCATGTTAAAGAAGTTCAACTTGGATACTAAGGAAACTCGACCTTCTGCATCAATTTGTTCTTGTACTAAAGCTGCTACAGCCGCACGGGTAGCCATTGTAATGTCTTGTAACAATTGCACATCGGCTAAAATGCCTTTATCACTGTTGCGGTAAATTTCCTCGATGTTGCGGCCTATGCTGTTAGCAATGATGGAGGGTAAACCGAGTATACCTTCTTCTTGCCGATCTAAACTGGCAATATTCACTAAAGTGGCGATCGCTTCTTCCGCAGAAGGTGGTTTACCGATGATATGCAACCCGCAAGGTAACAAGCGAGATTCAATTTCCATTAACTTGCGATAAACAATACCGACGATATTATCCCGTTCTTCAGAGGACATATCCTTAGCATCGGTTTCGGGCAGGTCAATATCTTTATCCAAGTTCACAATCCGGCATTTGTCAACGATCGCATTAACAATGGAAACTCCCCGGCCGCTATCTTTCAAAGTTTGGTAAGAACCTATCAACTCACTGAGTTCTTTCAAACCCTTGTATAAACCAGCATTTTCCGCAGGTGGAGTTAGGTAAGAAATTGTTTCTGCATAACTGCGACGTTTAGCAATTGTCGCTTCACTGGGGTTATTCGCTGCGTAATAATACAGATTGGGAATTGTACCAATTAGTTGATCTGGGTAACAGTCTCCAGACATCCCCATCTGTTTACCAGGCATAAACTCTAATGAGCCGTGTGTACCAAAATGTAAAACGGCATCAGCACCCCAAATTCTTTCTAAATAGGTATAGAAAGCGGCGAAACCATGATGAGGACTAGCGGAACGGGAGAATAATAAGCGCATGGGATCGCCTTCATAACCGAAGGTGGGTTGAACACCAATGAAGACGTTACCGAAATGCTTACCATATACAAGTAAGTTTTGTCCGTCGCTGTTTAAGTTTCCTGGTGGTGGTCCCCAGTTTTCTTCTAAGCGTTGGGAGTATGGTGTCAGTGCTTCATATTCGGGTACTGACATTTTGTAAGCGATGTTGAGTTCAGGACTTGCATATTGCGCTTGTGCGTCGTGGATGACTTGTTCCATCAACTCTTTCGCAGTTTCGGGGATGTCGCGCACATCGTAACCGTTGTTTCTCAGTCCTTTGAGAACTTCATGGATAGAACCAAATACGTCTAAATATGCCGCAGTTCCCACGTTTCCTTTATCGGGGGGGAAGCTGAAAACGGTGATGGCGACTTTTTTGATTAATTTGGGTTTGCGGCGTAAACTTGCCCATTTTAAGGCGCGTTGGGCAACAATTTCTACACGGTCTTGTAAGGCGATCGCTCTACCTGTTGCCCCATCTTTACCGGATAGGATAATAGGTTCAATTGCTCCGTCTAGTTCGGGTATAGCAATCTGTAAAGCCACTTGAATCGGATGTAACCCCAAATCGCTATCCAGCCATTCTTCGGTGGTTTGGAAGACCAAAGGCAATGCCACCATGTAGGGACGGTTTAATTTTTTTAATGCTTCGATAGCTTTGGGATGGTCTTGTCTAGCAGGTCCACCCACTAAAGCAAATCCAGTTAAGGAGATAACCGCATCAACTAGGGGTAATCTGGTTGTAGGTTCATAGAAATAAGCATCTACAGGTTTAGAGAAATCCAAACCACCAGCAAATACAGGGAGAACTTTTGCACCTAAAGATTCTAATTCCTGGACAATGGCGACATAATGTGCATCATCTCCGGTAACTAGGTGGGTACGTTGTAAAACCAAACCAACGCAAGGTGCGAGGGGGTCTTTGAGATTTCGGGAAATATCCCTGCGGACAGAATACCAGTTCAGATATTCTCGCACATCTTCAAACATATTTGGCGCTAAGGGATGCCAAATACCCATGTCAGGATAAACTACTGGTGCTTGATAGTCAGCAGCAGCTAATTTTTGTTTATCTTCCCCTTTTAAGACGTATTTATCAGCCAGCATCAGCAGGAAGTTTTCCAGGTTTTCTGCTGAACCACCTAACCAATACTGAAAACTGAGCATGAAGTTTCTCGCGTCTTGTGCTTTTTCCATTGGGAGGAATTTCAGCACTTGGGGAAGGGTACGCAAGAGCTTTAACATTCCATCTTGGAAACCAGCGCCAGATTTCTCTTTACGCTTTTTCATGAAGTTGGCAATGACGCTCTTAGATTGTCCCAACTGCGCCAATGAGAAGCTACCCATTTTGTTAAGGCGCATAACTTCTGGCATGGAGGGGAAAACAACCGCTACATCGAAGTTATCGCGGTGGGGTTCGACTGCTGCGACGAGTTTCTGCGCTAGGTCTTCAATAAATATCAGGGAAGCGATAAATATATTAGCACTGGCTATATCGCGTTTGAAATCTTCATAGTTTTCCGAGTCACGCAGTTCCTCAATTAAGTAACCACTAATTTCAATGGCCACGCTGGGATGGTTGGCGTTAATTTCCCGTACTGCTTGAGATAAAGAACTTTGATATTGAGACTCCAGCACAACATAAACGACTTTAATCAGATTGCGTCCGCGTAGGTCGTCAGGTGCAATATGTCTAATTGTGGACTTGACCTGGGTGAACATTCAGATAAGCTCCTTTGCAGCGTGTTCTCTACTGGAAGTTAACTTCCATTTTCTTCGGCAATTAAGAGTTTTGTACCAGAAAACTCTGTGTCAGTGGGGGTTTTCTCCCTGAACTGAAACAAAATGATATAAAAAACGTAATCATTATTGATAAATCTTAACAATTTAGCAAGGTTTTCTCAGATGTTTGTAATTTCTATTTACATAAGCGATTGGTTATTTAACTATATGGTTGTTTTATGAGTACAGGGCGGTATAGGAACGAACCACGTTCGCGTAGCGTCCGGTAGGGATAGGGACGAAGGACACGAAGGAAGAAGAGAAACCCAGAGGAGCAGTCTATTTTTTTAAATCCCTAGACATATTTTTAAGTATCATTTATTATGATTATGTGTTATGTCTGTTAAATTTCCTTCTCCATTAGCGTCAAGCCGACTACATAGGGTAAATTCTTGTAATAAGAAGAATTTTGATATCTGGACTGCTCTACTAATAGTGGACGACCGACTTATAATTAAGGGTGCAATATTATGCAACGCCAAAAGCAACTATCCACAATACGCAATTTTCTATTGTTCTATATAGGGGCAACTGTAATTATCATTGTCTTTGGATATTTAGTAGGAAGTTATAGAGAAATAGAAGAATATAAAAAAATAACTTCGTGGTATGAAAAACTGGACGATAAGAGTTCAAGTGAATTATCTGAATTTATCCAAAAAGCTCAACAAAAGCTAGAATCAGATTTTATATTAAAGATATCAAATCCAAACCTAACAAGAGTTGACGATATACATAAAAAAATAATTATTGGACAGATTGGACAGAATAGACCAGGAGATGCCTCAGATAATTCTGCTAAGTGGGAAATAAAGAAAGGAGAGACAGTAACAGCAGTTTATTATGGTTATGTAGGCGCAAGTAATTTTAGTGGTAAACCTCTGGCTAGTGAAACGACAATAAACACAGTAAAAACAGATCAAGTTTTTCTGAAATTTGCGGATAAAGTCATTGATATTGTTAATGAAGTTTTTAAAACAAACTCCAATAAAGAAAAGGATTTAAATAGTTTTACTAAGGCTGTCATGATGTATTTAGGAGGTGATGATAAATATATAAAATCAATGCCTTATTTGAGAATTAATAATATTTACATCACTAACCTGAGAACAGGTTTCCTGCTATCATATCCATTAACTGATACAAACTATGAACAAAATGTAGATGTAGATTTTAAGAAGAGAGAGTGGTTTACAGCTACTCCAAATGGTACTGCTACTTTTAATAAGGAAAATCCAAAAACAGGACTTACTGATGTTTACATAGATATCAACGATAGAAACGCTATGAGAACATTATTTTACACATTCAAAGATGATCAAGAACAAGAGTATATCTTATGTATTGATTTATTTATTGATAAAAGTAGTGAATTTTCATCAAAATCAAGTCTAGATTTAGTAAAACAATATGTGATCTCAGGATTATATCTAGAGGAAGATAATAATCCTTGGTTATTTCTAATTCTTTACAGCCTGATTTTAGCTGTATTTCTGTTTTTAGTTTATGAAATGAAAGCTAAATATATTTTGCTAAGAATGTTGAATTTTAATGTAAATAACTTATCGAAAATAAAAGTAGAACGCAATCCAAGGACACCATATAACGCTAGTTCCAATATAGCAGCAGTCAAGATTACTATTACAGGAATGACTGGACAAAAAAATGAGAGTGAAACATCAACAGAAGCAGGATGGAAAATTGACTTTAATCAGTTACAAGCTAATGTTGGAATCAAACAAACAAAGACTCAGCAACGAGAATTTGCTTATAATTATGAATTAAGTAATGAATATAATCTGGATATTACACAGCAGAATCTTACATATAGACGTGTTGAAACTTGGGAGGTTAAGTTTACTGCAAGTAATAAATTATTCAATCAAACAATAGGACATTTTGTGGTGACATGGAAAGCTAGTGATACTGAAAAACTTCACGAATTGCTAGAGATCAAGTCTGTATATTGGGAAAAAGATTATGAAAGTTATTTGGATAGTATTAAATTACAATTGCGAGAACATTTATTAACCAGTGACGCTGAAGAATTAGTACCTGTTATGGATACTAATTACAGCATACATCAAAATATACCTCAACTTATCAGACAAACAGAGAGTCTTAAAAAATTAGTACATAACAGTTTGTATTTAAAAGAAGGGAGAATTGCTTTCTCAGAGATTCAGACTTTACAGGAAGTATATCAATCTAAAGATGTTGAAGTAAAAGCAATATGTACTATAGATTTTTTAAAAAATTTATCAGATAATCAACTACAGGATTTCTTTAGAGTAAAAGTCGGAAAAAGATATTTTATAGAATATAAAGACAATGAATTTAGAGATTTCTACAATAAAATTTCAGAGAATAATGTTAAAGATATTTTAAAAAATTCTAACTTACAAATTATAGTTTACACTCCAGATCAGGTAATAATTGGTGGCAAGGATGATTTCTGTGTTATTTCAATCCAAGGTACTCCTAAATTTATAGCTTACAGCTTTACAGACGATAAATACCACAATATTGGTTGGATAAGTTGGCGAGGAGTAGATGTTCAATTTTACGACGAATTATATAAAGCTAAAATTGCTCAAGAAGGCACAATTCAAAACATCACAAACTACTTAGGTAATATATGAAAGGTATGAGAATTAGTGATAGCTTATCAAAGTGTGGTAATTTTACAGATTAATCAATAATCAAGAATTGGTTTGTAGTCAGTTAGGGATGAAATTGTCAGAATCAGGATAACCAGGATTAAAGGATTTACAGGATGTTATTTAATAATTGTTGGTGAAAAATCGGGTATTGTATTATTTTATTTACCATCATCCAAAAAAATACAGCATTCACTATCAACAAATAACCAAACAATTACATCCTGTACATCCTCAAATCCTGGACATCCTGATTCAGACAAAATAATCCGCGTTCATCTGCGTTCTCCCCTGAATCAAGAAAAAATAGGCGATAGTAAAAAGTAGGCGATCGCTCTTTTTATGTGCGAAATGAGTTAAGCGATCGCTGTTTGGGGATAAGTTGGGAGTGCGATATTTCATTATTAGCAAAGCTACAAGAGAAATACTAAAATAAATAAAGTAATTCAGTTGAGAGCATTTATGCAACAAACTAACACATTTGAAGAAGTTCTCAATCTAGTGACTGACCTACCACTTGATCAACAAGAACTACTAATTAGTATCCTACAACGTCGAATAGCTGATATGCGACGAAAAGAATTAGCAAGTTCATCACAGGAAGCACTAGCTGAATTTAGAACTGGTAATCTTAAACCTCAAACCGCAACTGAAGCGATCACTGAATTAAGAACTTACTTAAATACTAATGAAACATAATGAGAAAACTAGTTCTTACTTCTCGCTTCAAGCGATCCTTGCGAAAATTCATCAAACATGATCAGAATTTACAAGCACGTATTGAGGAAACATTACAGCAAATGGAAACAGATTTATTTGCTGCTAACCTTGCTACCCATCAGTTAAAAGGTGAATTTGATGGTTTACGTGCTTGTTCCTGTGGATATGACTGTCGGATTATTTTCTCCATCGAAAAAGATGATGAAACTGGTGAAGAAATAGTGGTTCTTTTAAACATAGGTTCTCATGATGATGTCTACTAAAGAAGAAGTCGGGAATCTTAAACCCAGTTTATAATCTTCTTTGCGTCCTCTGTGTCTGGAGTGGTTCATTATTTCTTCAACTAGGAAAATTACAGATTAATCAATAATCAAGAATTGGTTTGTAATCAGTTAGTAATGAATTTGTCAGAATCAGGATAACCATAATTAAAGGATTTTCAGGATATTATTTAATAATTGTTGGTGAAAAATTGGGGATTATTTTGTTTACCATCATTCATACAAATACAATATTAACCACCAACAAACAAATTAACAATTACATCCTGTACATCCTCAAATCCTGGACATCCTGATTCAGACTATTTACCATCATCCAGAAAAATACAACATTCACTATCAACAAATAACTAAAAAAAAAATTACATCCTGTACATCCTCAAATCCTGGACATCCTGATTCAGACAGTCAATAATCCTATAACCTTTGATATGGTTGAACTGTGATTAAACCTGGAATAACAGCATAATGCTTAACATTAAATGTATGTAATGGTAAACCGAAAGCGATTGATGTTTGACCTATCAAAGCATCAATTAATCCCAAATTATGACTCAGATGATAATTTGCAAATACTTCTAATGCTTGATCACAAGTTTCAGGTGTTGGCCAAATTACTTCAACATTAGCAATAAATTTCTTAATTTCCTGCAATTCCAACTTATTTTTACATCCTTGCATCAATTCCATCGCTACATAACCAGGTAAAGCAATTTCTTCATCTCCTAAAGAACTTAACCAAATAATTGCAGGTGGATATTTACGCAGAAAATCAATAACAATATCACTATCTAGGAGAATCATAATCTCTCCTTTGGGACTGTTCACGTAACTGACGAGCGTAAACAAGACTATCTGTAATATCGTCCCTTTCTTCCCATAAACCTATCACACTCGAATCAAGTAACTCACGAGCAGTTAATACTTTTTTCTTTGAAAGTAGGGGAGATGATAGCACAATTACCTCTACAATAGTTCCCTCTGGTAACTCAGTTGTAGGTAATTCAATTTTGCCATTTTTACCAACGGTTGCTTTTTGTTTAATTCCAGTAATCATAATTTATATTGAGTTGCTTATTTATTGTTATTATAACATAATTATACAACATTCACTATCAACAAATAACTAAACAATTACATCCTGTACATCCTCAAATCCTGGACATCATCTCGACTTACTTCGACTTCGCTCAGTACAAGTCGCTCGATAACCACCTGATTCTGACAAAATACTTTTCAATCTTATTACTCATCTAAAACAAAAGAAACAAAAGCAGTTCTTTCAGGTAAATTTTGACTAATAAACTTTTTAGCTATAGACACACTCTCTTGAGGATCATCAATTTCACTTAAATCTAATGAACCGGGATCTTCAGCAATTTGATTATCAACATAACACCATAAATTTACACCTAATATTAAAATTTCCCTTTCGGCAATTTCTTTAATAAACTCAAGTGCATTAGGAGGAGATAATAGTAACTCTCCAGCTTTAATAATTCCCGTTGCTTGATATTTGTCAATTAACTTCATATTTTTTACTCCTATTTCATTGATACTGTTTAGTATTGTTTTTCAATCCATTTAGGATCATTAATATCACTGACTTGAACTACATCACCTGTAATATCATTGCAGACTATATATGCACCATCACTACGGTAATATACAGTAGCAGGATCATCTTTCCTTGTACCATCTATATTATATCGTCTATCTCTTGTGTGTTCAGTTTTGGCAGGATTTAAGTAAACTAATTCAAGCATTTCTTCAGTCCACCCTCTTTTACTCATTTGTTTTTTGATTTTTGCCCCAATATTTAATTTTTGCATATAATTTACTGGGAATACCAACGGAGTAAACACCATCTCAATGCTACTAGACAATTAGTAGATTCTCATGGGTACTGGGTTTGTTTTTACAAAATTGGGATGCTCCCTTAATTTTCACCTTAATTTTTACATTGAATCCAAATAACGCCGTAATTTACTACTAATAACATC
Organism: Sphaerospermopsis torques-reginae ITEP-024; assembly: GCF_019598945.1. Lineage (NCBI taxonomy): Bacteria > Bacillati > Cyanobacteriota > Cyanophyceae > Nostocales > Aphanizomenonaceae > Sphaerospermopsis > Sphaerospermopsis torques-reginae. The sequence goes on from NZ_CP080598.1 coordinate 3,946,071, forward strand.
AATTACTGTTACTACTACCAATAGCACTAACATCATGGTTGTAGCTTTGTTGTATTCAAAACCATCTATATAACTTTTTAACTGAAAACCTATTCCTCCTGCACCAACTACACCGAGTACGGAAGCAGCACGGATATTGTACTCAAACATCCACAAAGTATAGCCTAATCCCAAGGGTAAAACTTGGGGTATTATTCCATATTGAACTACTTGAATTCTTGATGCACCAATTACCTGTAAAGATTCTAAAGAACGAGCATCTACAGCTTCAATAGCTTGTTGATAAAATTTAGCCAGATAACCAACTGTGTAAATGGATAAGGCTAAAGTTCCTGCGGGTGCGCCTAAACCGGTAGCTGCTACAAATATTAAACCGAGAATAATTGAGGGAACAGAACGCACTGCATTTTGCAGTAAATTTGCTAACCAACGTAACCACAAGGGAGCGATATTATTAGCACTGGCGATCGCAATTGGTAAGGAAATAACAGCACCAATAGAAGTTCCCCATAAGGACATTTGCACGGTTTCAATTAATCCTTTAATTGCTATATCTACCACTTTCCAATCTGGTGGAAATAAGCGACTAATAAAATCTATAATATAAGGCCAGCTATCTTTTAATAGTGCAGAGTCTACTTTTAAACCTTGCAAAGCCCAAATATAAGCTACTACCATTACTAATACAATCACTATATTAATTAGCCAAGAGTAATGGTGAAGAAATTTAGAATTAAAGGATTTTTTCATTTTTTCGCAAGACCCGTAATTTTGATTTGAGAATATAAAAATAAAATCAATAATAATGTAAGTTGCTAATTGGGCAATTTGTCAGAATCAGGATGTCCAGGATTTAAGGATTTATAGGATTAAAACAAAAATTTTATCAGCAAAAATGAAACATTAATTATAAATTTATTGGGGTGAATCTAGATTTTTACACACTTATAACATGAGAAAATTTTTCTTGCAAGTTATCACATTTTCCGTCATAAACTACACGACCCGCATCTAAAACTATAGCTCTGTGGGCGTATTCTGCGGCTATGCCTAAATCATGTAATACTGTGATAATAGTTAAGCCTTGATCTGTGTTGAGGTGAGATAAAGTTTGCATTACTTGTTGGGATGCAACTACATCTAAACCGGTGATAGGTTCATCAGCTAAAAGTATTTGTGGTGATTGAATTAAAGCACGGGCGATCGCCACTCTTTGTTGTTGTCCACCGCTTAGTTGACCCGTTTTTTGATATGTTTTATCCCTTAAACCTAATTGTCCTAATAATTCTTGGGCAAGAATGCGATCGCGTTTAGGAAAACCAAATAAAGTTTGTCTAGTTGTTCTCACACTCAAACGACCACACAAAACATTTTCAATAGCTGATAATTGCCGAATTAAACCTCCACCTTGAAACAACATTCCAATTTCCTGGCGAATTTTCGGCAATGTTTGAGGAGTAATTTGTAAACCACTAATGTGAATTTCTCCTTTTTCCAATGGTACTAAACCTACCAGCGATCGCAACAAAGTAGACTTACCCGCACCATTCAAACCCAACAAAACCACAAATTCACCTTGTGCAATTTCAAGATTAATATTGTTGAGGATGGGACGATTTAAAGATGCAGTATAAGCCGTTTCTAAATTATGACATTCAATCTGTTTCACGCTGGTTATTGGTAATTGGTAATTGGATAGAAAGAGAAATTTTGATAGGGGTTGAGCATTATGCTTTACCCCTAATTAATTATGGTTCCATTCCTAAAGTTTTCAGGGCTTCACGGACAGGTTTGAGATGACGATTATGATCTACTCTCACCAACTCTGTAGAATTATACAAGCTCCTGAGCATTTCGTTATTTTCTGGTCTATTTAACTTGAGAAGAGCATTAATGATTTTTTCTCGAACATTTGCTCGAACATCATCATCAAAAACAACTCCGTGAGCAGGAACACCAGAAATTTTATACAAAATGCGTAACTTAGCCCGATCTTCATTGGAGATATAAGGGGGGTACATGGCATATTCTGATACTACAGCCACATCCGCTTGACCACGCACTACAGCTTCTAAAGCTTTACTGTAATTACCGCCGTAGGCAATTTGACCAAAGAACCGTTCCATACGGTCTTTATCAGGTACAAAACCATTTTTCACCAACTCAGTAACAGGGAACATAAACCCAGAACCGGAGGTAGGAGATGTAAAGGCCATTCTTTTACCCCGCAGTTGTTCCAGAGTGGCTTTAGCAGTATTTCTGGTTTGCAGAGGGCTATTTTTGGGAACAACAAATATGGAGTTGTAAGTATATCTACCGGAATAATTTTCACGAACCTCAGCCAAGTGCAAGCGAGCATTGGCTAATTTTTCAGCCTTCAAAGCTGGACGACTACTCAAGAAAGCCACATCAGCGCGGTTTGCTCGCAAAGCTTCCACCGCAGCTGTATCATCAGCTAACTGCGCTTTGACAGTCATTCCCAATTCTTTAGACAAAAATTTAGCTACCTTGTCCGCCTGATCTTGCAAGTTAGGTGCATCCTTACGAGTAGGAAAAACTATTGTTAAGGTTTTGGGATTTCTTTGAGCAAGTAAGCGTGGTGCTTGTTGGTTGAGATTCGGGTTAGCTACTCCTACTTGCATTCCCCCCAAGGTGCTGAAAACTAAACCTGTGAGGGCTGCAAATGCCCCACTAGCAGCTAATAATCCCTTTTTAGTCACACTCACTTTATTGCTATTCATTAGTAAGTTTTCTCAGTATTTTTGCAAATAACTTTCAACTAATTCGGTAAATCAATTTAAAACTTTTAGGAATAAAAGTCAATAAGCTAGATGAAAATTATTTCCAATATTTATTTGCAAAATTTACTAAATTAAGTTTTATCGTAATTGTGTGTAAATCATTGTGTTTAATATTGTTTAAATAAATGTCATTAAATTACGACAAGTTATAAAATATGGAATATTTATGGAATATTTAACGACTCCAGGCACGGATAACACAGAAAATTTATTGGTAAAACTGAATAAATCTGTGATGATGAAACAATTAAATTAAAAGTTGTAAGGTGGGTTACGTTCCTAACCCACCATTAATATTTAACCCTCTGCAATATTTTGATTATTTAACCAAATAACCAAATCATTAACACTGGTAAAATCCAACAAAGCTAAACCTAAATTTTCCAAATCTTCCATAGATAACTTATTGATTTTTACCTGTAATTCTTGATTAATTCCACCTAGACGACGTTCTAACTGACGCATTACCAGATTTAATTCTGATTCATAACGCACATCTTGATAATATCTGGTGTTTTTTAAATCACTCATAGTAAACATTCTTGCTATCTCCTGGGGACTAAGAAGGGGTAATTTATAGGAAACAATAGTCTGAATTAAATCTAGCAAATTTCTTTGCTGACGGGGATCAGGTAAATCTGATTTTGCTTGTGATAATAAAGTTCTCGCTAAAGCTGGAACTGCTTTTTCTTTTTCCACCACTAACTTCATGATACCTAATCCCAAGGATGTTTGTACATCTACCCATTCATCCAAATAGAAACGAGTTACCAAAGGACTTTCTAATAAATAGCGATAGGGTTCTATCTCTGTGGGTTCTATACTACGTTTAGCAAATAAAACCACAGCTTGCCAGGGTGTAGTAGAAGCATAGAGATGTAAATAAAGAAAGATTTCCGAAAAAAAGCGAGAATAAAAATCCTCATCTCTTTGAAATTGCACCTCTACAAAATAAATCGTTCTTTTTGGTTTATTATCTTTGGGTACAAATACACCATCAATTCTAAATGCTGTTTGTTTGAGTTCTACTGAGGCAAAATCATAAGCATTTGCTTCACTAGGAGGTAAATCATATTTTGAAATTAACTTGAATTAGTGATATAATGACATACGGGAATTATTGACAACCAAAATATGTTAAAATACCTAACAATTACAGAAGCACAAGAGCAACTTTTAAATTTACCAGATGATTTACAAGAAGAACCAATAATCATCACTAAACATGGTCAACCGGTAATGGCGGCTATTAGTTTTGAACAATATGAATCTTTGCTAGAAACATTAGCAATTTTATCTGATCAAGAATTTAGTCAGCAATTACAAGAAAGTATAGCTCAAGCAGACAGGGGAGAAACTATTAGTTGGAATGATGCAAAACTCAAACTCGGACTTTGATAAATGTCTTTGCTCGAAACTCAAAAAAATATAAACTCCCCCTCCATCAAAAAACGAAGGGGGATAAAAACCTAAGCAGTGAAATACTTAGCTACAGAATGATAAGCAATAATTGCCGTCGTAGACTGTTCAGGATATAACTGTTCACTTTCATCCATGTACATCTTAATCCTGTCAGTACCCAACAACTCCAACTGCTTAAACTGATCCTGAATATTCGGACAAGCAGGATAGCCAAAACTATACCGAGAACCTTGATAACGCTGCGCCAAAATATCCCGAATATTATCCGGTTCAGCATCACCAAAACCCAATTCCCTGCGGATTCTCGCGTGAGTCCATTCCGCCAAAGCTTCCGCAACCTGCACCGCCATACCATGAAAATACAGATAATCAGTGTATTGATTATCAGCAAATAACTTTTGTGCAAACTCCGTAGCCACTTCCCCCACAGTCACCGCTTGCATCGGGAAAACATCAATTATTCCCGACTCCTTCGGTGCAAAGAAATCTGCAATGCAATATCTTCTTCCAGAACGCTGACGGGGAAACTCAAAACTGGCAATTTGTTGAGATTGATTTTCCACATTATATATATGTAGAGAATTTCCCTCAGACTGACAAGGAAAATACCCATAAATCACTTGAGGATGCAACAAATTCTCCTCAATAATTCGAGCTTTCCAACTTTCCAAAATTGGATAAACCTTCTCACTTAAAAACCCTTGATATTCCTCCTTAGATTGTTCCTTGGGCTTGCGAAATTGCCATTGTCCAGCCACCAAAGCTTGCAAATCTAAATACCAGAATAATTCCTCTAAAGAAATATCACCAGGTTGTAATAATTGCGTTCCCCAAAAAGGAGGAGTAGGACGTTCAATATTTATGTCTACAGCTTCAGAACGTCTAGTATCAATCTCTCTGGGTTCAACAGCAACCTTCACAGATTTAGATACTTTTTCTGTAACTTCATGGGTAGATTCTTCACTTCCTACCTCATCCAAAAACCCCTTTAAATCATCCCAATTTCCGGCGGCTTTTGCTGGCATTAACTTATCCATAAAAGTCAAATCAGAAAAAGCATCCTTGCCATAAACAACCTTACCCTTATAAGTATTTTGGCAATCTTCATTCACGAACTTAGGAGTTAACGCCGCACCACCTAAAATTACCGGAACAGTAATTCCCTTTTCATTGAAAACCTGTAAATTCTCCTTCATGAAAGCGGTAGATTTTACTAACAAACCACTCATGGCAATACAATCAGGTTTATGTTCTTCATAAGCCTGAATGATATTTTCCACTGGTTGTTTAATCCCTAAATTAATCACCTTATAACCATTATTTGATAAGATGATATCAACCAAGTTTTTACCAATATCATGGACATCACCTTTTACAGTGGCAATTACAAAAGTTCCCTTAGCATTATTCCCAGCTTCCGATTTTTCCATGAACGGTTCTAAATAAGCAACCGCCGCTTTCATGGTTTCTGCTGATTGTAATACAAAAGGTAGCTGCATTTGTCCAGAACCGAACAATTCACCCACAACTTTCATTCCATCTAAAAGAAAAGTATTGATGATTTCCAAAGGTGGATATTGTTCTAAAGCTGTAGCTAATTGTTTTTCTAAACCAATTCTTTCACCGTCAATAATATGACGTTTCAAACGTTCTTCAATTGGTAGACTTTCATCAACGCCTGTATTACGTTTGGTTTTGACTCCTGCAAAAATTGTTGTCAATTCTCCCAAAGGATCATAAACGCAAACATCACCTTCAAATTTACGTTCATCATAGATTAATTGCCGACAAACTTCTTGATGTTGGGGTTCAATTTTCGCCAAGGGTAAAATTTTACTCGCGCTAACAATTGCTGCATCCATGCCAGCATTCATGGCTTCGTGTAAAAACATTGAGTTTAACACCATCCGCGCTGCTGGATTTAAACCAAAGGATATATTAGATACACCCAAAATTACATGACAACCAGGTAATTCTTGACGAATGCGGCGAATTGACTCTATAGTAGCTTTTCCGTTTTCTCGGTCTTCTTCAATCCCTGTAGAAATTGGTAAAGCTAACGTATCAAAGAATATTTCTGTTGCAGGTATACCATATTCTACGGCTTGCCGGTAAGCACGCTGGGCAATTTGAAACTTCTTATTTGCTGTCCGTGCCATGCCATCTTCATCAATTGTACCAATGACGACACCAGCACCATACTGTTTCGCCAGTTCCAAAACCTTTAAAAATCGGGGTTCGCCGTCTTCATAGTTGGTGGAATTGAGTAAACACTTACCTCCTGCTACTTTTAAACCCGCTTCCATTTTTTCCCATTCGGTGGAATCGAGCATTAAAGGCAGAGTAACATTATTAACAATGCGAGAAACTAACTCGTGCATATCACGCACGCCATCCCGTCCCACATAGTCAACGTTGACATCTAAAATGTGAGCGCCTTCTTTAACCTGACTTCTGGCCATAGACACCAAACCATCCCAGTCTTCAGCGTTCAGTAAGTCACGGCATTTTTTAGAACCACTGGCGTTAAGTCTTTCACCCACGATCAAGAAAGAATTATCTTGATCATAGTTTTGAGTGGTATAAATTGAAGCTGCTGCTGGTTCTAAACTTGGTTGTCTAACTTTTGGTTTTAAATCTTTGGCAATTTCCGCTAATTGTTGAATGTGTGCTGGTCTTGTCCCACAGCAACCCCCAATCACTTGGACACCCAAATCTTCAACAAAGTGCATTAACGCCATCCGTAATTCTACAGGTGTAAGTTTGTAATGTGCTTGACCACCAACATTTTCCGGTAAACCCGCATTGGGAATACAGGAAACTACGAAAGGAGAATGTTCTGATAAATACTTGATGTGTGGTTTCATCAAGTCTGGACCAGTGGCACAGTTTAAACCGAGAATATCAATGGGGTATGGTTCTAAAATAGTTAAAACGGCAGCAATTTCCGTACCTACCAACATTGTCCCCATGCTTTCCATTGTCACGGAAACCATTAACGGTTTTCTTTCGCCTTTTTTAGCAAAAGTTTCTTCAACTCCGTTTAATGCGGCTTTAATTTGCAGAACATCTTGGCAAGTTTCAACGATGAATAAATCCACACCACCATCAAACAAAGCTTCTGCTTGTTCAGCAAAAGCAGCTTTCATGGTATCAAAATCAATATGTCCTAAAGTGGGAAGTTTGGTAGTCGGACCCATTGAACCGGCGACAAAGCGGGGTTTTTCCGGGGTAGAAAATTCCGCAGCCACACTTTTAGCTAGTTCTGCGGCTTTTTTACTGAGATAATAGGCTTGATCTGCGAGGTCGTATTCTGCTAATACAATGGAAGTACCACCAAAGGTATCAGTTTCAATCACATCCGCACCCGCAGCGAGGAAATCACGGTGAACTTTAGCAACTGCTTCCGGTTTAGTATGTACCAAGTATTCATTACAACCTTCATACTGTGCGCCGCCGAAGTCCTCAGCAGTGAGGTTTTGGGTTTGCAGGTTAGTTCCCATTGCACCATCAAAGACGATGACAGGAAGTTCTGGACTATGTAAGCGTTGGAGAAATGAATGTGTCATATTTTATGAAAGAAAATTGTGTGTAGTCTGATAAGATGCAACCTAATTTACTATTTTCCAAGATTTTGATGTTTTAGGCAGGGTTTACAGAAAAGAATATGTTAAAAAATCAAGAAGCAGGTTTTATCCGCTTACAAACAGATGTATTTAGGGTTAAATTATTGGCAACCATCAATGATCTAATGTTGGAGAAACAGCGCATCGTCTTGGTAAAAGGGGAGGAAGATGTGGCTGCTATTATTCCAGTTGATGAATTTGAACGTCTGGAATGGATCAGCTATGATATCAAATATGGACAATTTATGATAGATGAAGAATATAATTATGATGATGAGTGTGGCATACCATGTATTAATATCAAGGAATTAGAATGGAATTTTGATCACATACTTGAGCGGGTAATATGCAATAATGAAACCTTTGGGTTAACTTTTCCTACAGCTTCTTTTGAAGATGATCTTGAGAATTTCCTCCCAGGGGCAATTTTGATGAATATTCATAAATTTTGGATTCCAGATTATTGGCTGATTAAGTGAAAATTAAGTTAAATTTAATTTATCATCAGCTTTCAGCCGTCAGCCGTCAGCTATGTACCTGGAATATTGAAATACACAGAAATAGATTTCAATAAAATTCCTGAAATTAAAACTTATGAATCCTTGCTACTACTGCTATTAGCTGATTACTGATTACTGATAGCTAAATACTTACCTTTAATCAAATTAGTTGATCAAACATTTATAATTTATGAGATTTAGAGACTGGGCGACTAGAGTAATACTAATTTTTCTGATGCTGGCAACTTTGATTTTAGCTCTTTTTATTGGTGGTGCAAGAAAACAGCCACATAATACAGAAATATCAAATCCAAATCCTATTGTTTGGAATCAATATCCACAAGCTTTATATCAATCAGAAAAAACAGCAGAAAAACCGCCAATCACTTTACCTAAGTTACCAATTTTATCTAAGTCTTTTGTTGAGAGAAAACCAAAAAATCAAGTTATTACTCAATACATAAATACTGCTGCTTTTGCTGAATATAAACCTAATTTAGCTGCTGCTAAAGTGCATCCTAGTAATTATGGTGAAAGATTTACTCATGATGTTAATGGTGTACCTGTAAATAATCAACCGCTGATTGTTTTACATGAAACGACTAATTCTGCTGCTAGTGCAGTGAACTTTTTTCAAAAAAATAATGTTGATGAAAATGTCCAAGCTAGTTATCATGCTTTAATTACTCTGGATGGGACTGTTATTTATTTAGTACCACCTGATAAAAGGGCTTTTGGTGCTGGTAATTCAGTTTTTAAAGCTGCTAATGGTGTGGAGGAAACTGTACAAACTAATCCTACTTTAGCGCCTTCTGTGAATAATTTTGCTTATCATGTTTCTTTAGAAACTCCTCCTGATGCTTGGGGAAAAAGAAATATTCAAGGACATAGCGGTTATACTGAAGTTCAATATAATTCTTTAGCTTGGTTAATTGCTCAAAGTCAAGTTCCTGATGAGAGAATTACTACTCATCGTGATGTTGATATTGCTAATGGTAAGGTTGATCCTTTAAGTTTTGATTTTGAGAAGTTTTTTAATAAGTTGCATTCTTTTAGAGAGTTGAGGAGTTTTAATAATGCGAAAAGGTAATACAGGAGGAGTCAGGAGTCATTAGGGGGTTTAGCAGTGAAACCCATCACCCGACTGGGAATTAATTCCCAGTCTAATAGCAAAAGTCATCTAAAGATGATTGAAAATAACTATAAATTTATATATATGATATATCTTACTTTAGTAAACTTTGATTATTAGCCATCTGTAGCCTAAAATGACTCGCAAAATCTAATTCATGCTGAATCATGTATTTGATATCCTGAATTCTTTCATAATGAGAATACTTTATGCGTCGAGATACTATCTTTTATAAATTGTTTCAACAATATCCTACATTATTGTTTGAACTATTGACAAATCCACCGGAAAATGCAGATGCTTACAGATTTGATTCGGTAGCTGTCAAAGAACCTAAATTTGAAATAGATGGGGTATTTTTACCACCAGAAAATGATATTCCTGGGGTTGTATATTTCTGTGAAGTGCAGTTCCAAAAAGATGAAAAACTTTATGAAAGGGTATTTGCGGAATCTTTACTATATTTCTACCGGAACTGTGATAGATTTAGTGATTGGCAAGCAGTGATTATTTATCCATCTCGCAGCACAGAACAAAGTAAAATTTATCCCCATCGGGGTTTGCTTAACAGTGAGCAGGTGCATCGAGTATATTTGGATGAATTAGATGATATTCGTCAGTTACCTCTATGGGTTGCACTGATGGTATTAACTACGCTGGAAGAAGAACAAGCAGCAGAAGCAGCAAGGTATTTATTAACAAGAACCCGTGAAGAAGTTACTCAACCATCAAGTCGCGTCATAATAGAAATGATCACGACAATTATGGTGTACAAGTTTGAACAACTAAGCAGAGTTGAGGTAGAGTCTATGCTGGGAATAACGCTCAAGGAAACTAGAGTTTACCAAGAAATTAAGGAAGAAGGAAGAGAAGAAGGAAGGGAGGAAGGAAGAGAGGAAGGAAGGGAAGAGGCAACTATTGATCTGATTATTCGACTATTAACCAAGCGATTTGGCGAAATATCTGAGAAAACGCGCTCTTCAATTTCTAGTTTGCCTTTATCTGTGCTTGAAGATTTAAGCGAAGCATTTTTAGATTTTACTAGCTTAGATGATTTGCAAAGTTGGTTAGAACCGCGAATAAACAAATAGCTCTAGAACACCGATTCATTAATCGTAAGGGCGAAGCATTCGGGTCATAACCTATCGCTGACACCATTGATATTCTGTCCGAATGCTTCGCCCCTACAAGGTAAAAACAGATTACCTAGCATTACTGAATCGACGCTCTAGCTATTAAACCAGAGCTATTGTGAGGATACAACCAATTTTACTTACTAAAACTATAAATCTGTTGTGTCTCCAAGCGATCGCCTAACGACGAAGGTTTAATTTCTGTCCCAAAAACCTGCCGATCTAACTGTACTTGTAAATTACTCAGAGGATCACTACCAGCAGAAATCAGAAATTCTAACTTATGCACATAGGGTAAATCTAGTAAATTATCCAAAATCTGCCCTATTGCTTGCAAGTAAGGATGTCCTTTTTGTTGATACCAATTAGCATCAGCAATATTTGGCTGATCAAATCCCAAATGCACAGTTAATGATGGTTGATCAAATAAAGCAATTCCTAAAGGTCGCGCTTCTTCCTGTAACAGTAAATGATTATTTTTTGCTAAATGCCGTATTTTCTCTAACCGTTCATAACGCTTTGTAATTGACTCTGGTTCATCTTCCCAGTGTAATGCTACTGTCACCAGATAAGTTTGTAACAACATATGTCCTAACTTTTTGGCTTTTGTCGCTAGGTAACGGGAATTAAAATCATTAGATTCTATCAGCAACGGTACACGATCTACAACTTCTAAACCATAACCCTTGACACCCGCAATTTTACGGGGATTATTAGTAATCAGGCGAATTTTTTTAACGCCTAAATCCATGAGAATTTGCGCCCCCATACCATAATCACGCAAATCCGCCGGAAAACCTAAACGCTCATTTGCTTCTACCGTATCCAGTCCCATATCCTGCAAAGAATAGGCTTTTAGCTTGTTAATCAAACCTATACCCCTTCCTTCTTGACGCAGGTAAACAACGACACCTTGACCAGCATTTTCAATCATTTTTAATGCGGCTTTTAACTGCATTCGGCAATCACAGCGCAAAGACCCCAAAGCATCACCGGTTAAACATTCTGAGTGCATCCGCACCATCACAGGTTCATCACCGAAATTTGCCGGATCACCCTTGACAATTGCCACATGATCTGTATTATCCAAGGTGTGACGGTAGCCGTAAATATTAAATTGTCCAAACTGGGTAGGTAATTTAGTAACGATTTCTCGATAAATCAGGCGATCATTTTGCAGACGATAACTAATTAAATCCGCAATACTGATAATTTTTAGTTTATGGACCTTGGCATATTCAACTAGCTGTTGTAATCGTGCCATTGAACCATCAGGATTTTGAATTTCACAAATCACCCCAGCCGGATATAATCCAGCTAGTCGCGCTAAATCAACAGCCGCTTCTGTGTGTCCTGCACGTTTCAGCACACCCCCAGCTTTAGCCCGAATGGGGAAAATATGTCCAGGACGGCGCAAATCTTCGGGTTTTGTGGCAGGGTTGAGAGTTACCTGAATGGTACGCGCTCGATCTTCAGCAGAGATCCCCGTACTGACTCCTAAATGGGGACCTGCATCAATGCTGACGGTAAAGGCGGTTTGGTTGGTGTCTGTGATGTTAGTAACCATTAATGGTAAGTCTAATTCATCCAGGCGATCGCCCGTCATCGCTAAACAGATCAAACCCCTAGCTTCCACCGCCATAAAATTAATCATATCCGGGGTGGCAAACTGAGCAGCACAAATCAGATCACCTTCATTTTCGCGGTTTTCATCATCTACCACCACAATAGAACGACCGGCTTTAAGGTCAGCTAAAGCGGCATCAATAGAATCAAATTTAAAGGTTTGGTTATTATTGGACTGTGACACAGGAAATTCTAGCTACCAACGTAAATTTTTTTAACAATTTCTTATTTTAGATTGTAGCCTGTTTATCGAAACTAGAGATTCTGTACAATGATTTCTGTCCATTCAGTCTGACAATGGCAACCATGTAAATAATATTACAAGTAATACAGAAATTTAGAACAATCAAGCGAGTTTGTTTTTGTTTTGGTTTACAGCTATGATTTATCACATCAAAGTAATATAATAAAGAATGAGTAATTATAGGATTTAAAAATATAGAAAAAGCTGAGATGTTTTAGACTTTAGAGTTTTGCTAAAATTTAAACAGCTATAAACAAGGGAATATCAAGATATGACACTTGCTAATTCATCAATTCTTCAACACTATACAGTTGATATTGAACCAGAAGGACGGTTAACTTTACCCCAAGAAATCCAAGAAATGCTTAATTTAGAATCTGGAGATAGATTAATTTTAACTCTTGAAGACAATGGTAAACTTCAATTAATCAGTCTCAAACAACAAGTTAAAAAATTAAGAGGTTTATTAAAAGATAAATCACCTGATAGGAATTTGGTAGATGAACTTATTCAGGAACGTAGACAGGAGTCTTTAAGTGAATAAATCTGTGTTAGATGCTTCTGGTTTTTGATCTATCACTATTCATAAAATGCGGAACTTCTCCCAAATTTCCGAAGAGATTTCATAACCGTTTGAATAGATTTTAAAACCAAGATGATTTTCACTCATCCTAATATTTTTCTCATCCTTTCCATTGCTTTCAGTGTCGAATCTGACATATTCTTTTCTCTTTTCATTAAATATTTTGTTCTAGTTAATTGTATTTCTTCAATGAATCCATCAGCAATTGACAATCCTAATTTATCTAAAAGTAAATATCTTTTCTCAATATCATGTTCGTTGTAATCCTTACCATAATAATACATATCTGTAGCAGTTACTTCCCATCCACTGTCACCTAGTCCTATTAATGCTTCAACTGTGTTGTTAAGAGAATGAAACTCTTCTTCTTTTCCTGAATTAAGAGTAATTATAGTTATAGAATAACCTATTAATTGATTAGTGTTATCATCATATACATGGACAATATCATGGTGGTAGTTTATTTCTTTTACTATACTCGGAACCTTAAAAATTAACAAATTAGCTGAATTGTATATCCTCTTAATAAAACCATACTCATCTTCATCAAATTTTTGTAATTCTCCATCTATTGTTATATGTGATGGTGCAGAAATAACATTTTCAAATAAACAACAATATTCCCAATACTTCATAATACATCAGTCCTTTAGTTTAATTCCTTAACCACTATTTGTTTATATTCCCCAACTTCAAAAGGACGGTGCGCTGGTAGTTCTCCTGGGCGTTACCAAATGAACCATTAACAGTCCTTTATGAATTGCTGGATGTATCAGATTTTATATTAAATGATAATTCTATCTAAGTCCAGTTGTAAAGATTTTTCCTGATTATTTTTTGTTTAGTTTATTTACTAAATAGAAAAGTACCGCAATAAAACTTCAGTAAATACCACAATATTTATAATAAAGTTAAGTGGCTACCACAATTGAGTTAAACTAAAAAGCGAGAAAATACACAAAAAATTGCTTACACCACACTGCACTATCAAGCTGCAAGGGTGTTTTACCTCCTGCCTCCTGCCTTCTCCAAAAGACAATATTTGCTATACAATGCAGCGAAAGTTCAATTATCACCAATTGGCTAACAACCTGATTGATGATAGCTATATTAGATTAACCAAAAGCGGATAAGGATTTCATAACATGGGTAATTTAAGGCGCGTACCAGTAGGCATTGTTGGCGCGTCAGGTTATGGCGGAGTGCAACTTGTCAGACTCCTGATGGATCATCCAGAAGTAGAAATAGTATATTTAGGTGGCGAAAGCAGCGCCGGGAAAACATTTGCGGATCTTTATCCCCACTTGGGGAGTGTAGTTAACCTCAAAATTGAAGCGGTAGATCCAGAACTGATAGCTAGTAGATGTGAAGTAGTATTTCTCTCTTTACCCAACGGTTTAGCCTGTGACATCGCTCCTAAACTTATAGAAAAAGGCTGTAAAGTATTAGATTTGAGTGCTGATTATCGTTTCAGCGACTTAAAAACTTATACAACTTGGTATGGAACAGAAAGAAGCGATCGCCCTATTGCCGAAACAGCAGTTTATGGTTTACCAGAATTATACCGCGATCGCATTGCCGAAACTAATCTCATCGGTTGTCCTGGTTGTTATCCCACAGCCAGTTTACTCGCACTTGCCCCACTTTTAAAACAAGGTTTAATAGTTCCCGAAACAGCTATCATTGATGCTAAATCTGGAACTTCTGGAGGAGGAAGACAAGGTAAAATTAATTTGTTGTTAGCGGAAGCAGATAACTCCCTAGCAGCGTATAACGTCGCCCGTCACCGTCACACCCCAGAAATTGAGCAAATTTGCAGTGATTTAGCTGGACACGAAGTTACAGTCCAATTTACACCTCATTTAATCCCAATGGTGAGGGGAATATTAGCCACAGTTTACGCCACCCTCAGAGATCCCGGTTTAGTACGTGATGATTTAATTACAATTTACACTGCATTTTACCGTAATTCCCCTTGGGTGAAAATTTGTAATAGTGGTACATATCCCCAAACTAAATGGGCTTGTGGGAGTAACTCCTGTTACATAGGTATAGAAGTTGACCCCCGAACCAGAAGAGTGATCGTCATGTCAGCCATTGACAACCTGATCAAAGGACAAGCAGGCCAAGCCATACAATGTATGAACATCATGATGGGTTGGGATGAAACCTTGGGTTTACCCAAAGTTGGGTTTTATCCATAAGAAGGGAACAGGGAACAGGGAACAGGGAACAGGGAACAGGGAACAGAAGGGATAACCCAACATTTATCAAGTTTTGTTGGGTTTCACTTTGTACCGACTAATGTAATTTTAATCCAGAGCAATATCGCCTTATTCTTAAACTGTTAATCCACTATCATAAAATAATGGAAGCACAAGCCAGGGAGATTAAAAACTACCTGAAAATTGATGGCAAAAGTCCTTTTGAAGATTGGTATTATTCTCTACGAGATAGGAAAGCAAGACAAAAAATTCAATTAAGACTAGATCGCGTTAAACTAGGTAATCTGGGAGATTATCGTTCAGTAGGAGCAGGTGTATTTGAATTTAAAATTGATTATTGTCCAGGATATCGAGTTTATTTTGGACAGTTAGGAACAACAATTGTACTTCTTCTCTGTGGTGGAGATAAAAGCACCCAAGAACAAGATATTGCTAAAGCTAAGGAGTATTGGTTAGACTATGAAAAACGTGAAAATACCAACCAGTAGAAACTATCAGGAATTTCTCATTGAATCTCTGAAAAACTCTGAAGAAGCTGCAAGTTATCTAGAAATAGTTTTAGAAGCAGGAAGTGATGAACCATTACTACTGCAAAATGCCATATCTAATATAGTAGAAGCTTATGCTAAAATGAATCATATTTCTGATTCAACTAAACAGCAATATGAGAAACTTCAGAACATCCTTAAACAAAGCAATTGTGCCGAAATTTATGCTTTCCTAGAATTACTAAATACAATAGGTTTTCAAATTTCTATCACACCTAAATCAAATTCATCTTATCAGTCTTAAAATCTTCTTTAGTTGAGGCAGGGAACAGATAACAGGTAACAGGTAACAGGAGGCAGGAAGCAAAATTTAATATTCTTCCCCTGCTTCCCCTGCTTTCTTCACTGTCACCTGTAACCTGTAACCTGTAACCTATTTGGGTCCTAAACCAACTTTACCTGCATAAATAGCGCGATCGCCTAATTCATCTTCAATTCTCAGTAAACGATTGTATTTAGCTACCCGTTCACTCCGACACAGAGAACCGGTTTTAATTTGTCCTGCGCGAGTAGCGACAGCTAAGTCTGCAATGGTTGTATCTTCCGTTTCACCGGAACGATGGCTAATAACTGAGCGGAAACCGTTGCGAGTTGCTAAATCAATGGTTTCCAAAGTTTCAGTTAGAGAACCGATTTGATTTAACTTAATCAAAATCGAGTTACTGGCTTTTTGTTCGATGCCTTTTTGTAAGCGGGTGGCGTTAGTTACAAATAAATCATCACCAACTAACTGCACCTTAGAACCGACTTTCTGAGTTAATAACTGCCAGTTAGCCCAATCTTCCTCATGTAAACCATCTTCAATGGAAACAATGGGATATTGATCCACCAACTGCCCTAAATAATCAATAAACTCCACAGGGCTATGGGGTTTACCATCATAAACATATTGCCCATTTTTGTAGAACTCACTAGCAGCCACATCTAAAGCTAAAGCCACTTGTTCACCGGGTTTGTAACCAGCTTTTTCAATCGCTGCTACCAGCAATTCTAACGCCACTTGGTTAGATTCTAAATTAGGTGCAAAACCACCTTCGTCACCCACACCAGTTAGCAAACCCTTACCATCCAAAACTTTGCTGAGAGTGGCAAAAACTTCCGCACCCCAACGCAAAGCTTCTTTAAAAGAAGGCGCACCGATGGGAACAATCATAAACTCTTGAAAGTCTACATTATTGGCAGCGTGCGCTCCACCGTTGATCACGTTCATCAAAGGTACAGGAAGCAAGTTTGCTAAAGGTCCACCCAAGTAGCGATACAGGGGAATATCTAATGCTGCTGCACCTGCTTTAGCTGCTGCTAAGGAAATTCCTAAAATAGCATTCGCGCCTAAATTAGCTTTGTTAGGAGAACCATCTGTAGCAATCATGGTTCTGTCTAACAGTTCTTGGTTGAGGGCATCCAACCCTAATAATTTCGGTGCTAATATCTCATTGGCATTTTTTACCGCCTTGAGGACTCCTTTACCACCATAACGACTTTTATCGTCATCCCGCAGTTCGTGAGCTTCAAATGTACCTGTAGAAGCACCGCTAGGAACTTGCGCTAATCCCATCGCACCCCCAGCTAGATGTACTTCTGCTTCTAGGGTAGGTCTACCCCGTGAGTCGAGGATTTCGCGGGCTACAATAGCTTCAATGGCGGTGTCTAGATATTTGGTCATTCCTGCTTTCTCCTTGTGTTTGATGGTTAAGACTTTCCAGTTTAGTCCTAAACCAATCGTTAGTTTATGCGTTTTTAACGGAAAATTGGGTGAGATTAAAGAAGATTTCCATTGATGCGGGAGTTTGATGTGTAAGGTTGATTTTTGGTAAGTATGCAAATATTAGTAATCAGCTTTTATCTATAATAAGACTCAGTTAATAATAAGGATGCAGATTTCTGTCAATTTATATAAGTGTTAATAATGTTAACTCTCTATTTCTGGAAAAAATAAAATAATCTTATTGTTTCGCAAGAAATTGATTGAAAATACATAACTATCAAAAATCTTGCCTTTATATTTTCTTAATATTTAATTGAGAATTATTTTTATTTACTAACGGTATTGCAATATTTTCAGCCTTCTGGTATGATTTAAGAGAATTTGTAAGTCGCCTTATTGTGCCTATTTTCAAGACAGGGTTTTAAGCAGCAAATTGAAAACCCTCACTGGTAAGAGTTTCCGAACACACAAAAATAAGAACCTGCAAAAAAGCCAGTGATTTATCAAAAATTCCTGACATGAGATTCAACTATTTTGAGGCTGTTATTTGCAGGTTAGGAGTTATGGGGATTGACAAACAAGATGGAATATGGTATGTGAGTAGCGTTAGGAAGATGAAGGTTTAAATGCGATCGCTACATCTGCTATCTGGATATTTTTAGATATAATATATTAAAAAATAAACTGATAATTTATGACAGCAGTAATTACTAATCATATTGAAATAACGCCAGGTATATGTGGTGGTAAACCTCGTATTGCTGGACATCGAATTAAAGTACAAAATATCGTCATTTGGTATGAACGGATGGGAATGTCACCAGATGAAATCGTCTATCATTATCCTAGTATTACCTTAGCTGATGTTCATGCAGCATTGGCTTATTATTATGATCATCTGGAAGAAATTAGAAAAGATATAGAAGATGACGAAGCATTTGCTAGGGAGATGAAAGCACAAACTCCTTCTTTAGTTCAGCAGAAACTATTGACTAAATAGGTCTATTCTCTCGGCCATGATATATACGTAAAATAATCACATCATCCTCAAGAATAACGTAGTGAATTATAAAGCCATACTTACCAAAAGAAACTACAAGTTTTCGTAATCCTGCTATTTCATCTACAATCGCACCACGACGCGGATTTTGTTGTAGACTTCCACCTGAAGAAACAATTGTTTGTACGGCGCGGGCTGCTGCATCAGCATTATTAATTGCTATAAAATCGTAATGACGATTTAAGTCATTAATAGCAGTTTCAGTCCAAACTATCTCTGACATTAGTTCTATTGTTTAATTATTAAACTATTTGCCCATTGCTGGACTTGTTCATGTTTGACTCCTGAAGCTGTACGCAGGTAGGTTTCTAAGGCAGATTTGCTTTGTTCAATCATGTCTTTTTCACTAAGAGGCTGAAAATTTAATTCTGTATCTATCTGACCATACTCAAGGGATTCTGTTACTGAAATTTGTTCTTCTTTAGCTAATTCTGTGGCTAAAAATTGAATGGCTTTGATTTTTTCTTGATGAGATAATTTTTGCAGTGAGGGTAAAATTTCTGTTAATGTCATAGAAATTAGGGGTAAAGCTATTTATATTATACTGTTATCTCAGTCTGTTTTCTATAGATACGGAAAAACGTTAGCGTTAGCTAACCGCAGGTATCGCTCTTTTCTTGTGAAGGTGGCTAAAGGGCGATCGCTATCAGAAACTAGAAGTCAGAAGATAAAACACTTTGGGGCAATATTTACTTTTTGTTACATACTTCATTTTTTCGCGCTTTTCTAATTATTTGTGGGTATTGATGGTATAATATAATTAAAAATTAATCATTCAAGTCTTGTGGAACGGGCATCCTGCCTGTTAAACTTATACAAATTAGATATACAATAGAGAAATTTAGAGAAACTTAATTTAATCAATTTTTTTTTGAACTTGCTAGGTAAAAGTGTTAGCTAAAAGGTAGATTTAACTAAAATGAACAACACAAACTTTCATAAAATCCAGAAAATGCAACCTAGAGAATCATTAAATAAAGCATTCCTCAAAGTTAAACCAAACAGAACTGAAATTGAGAATTTCAAAAAGAATCTACAATCATTAATTGATAAGATCAATGAATCTGAATCAGAAGAGTTTCATAAAAATCTGATTGGGGACTTTTTCAAGAACACATATTATAGTACCCATCATAGCGCAAATCATTTTATTAACACTAAAGATAGAAATGACTTAGTTATTCATAATGGTAAAGATGCTAAAAGTACAGTAGGGGTAATTTTAGAATTTAAAAAACCAACAAATAAAAGCGAAATGCTCAAAGTTGATAATTTAAACACCAAAGCATTTCAAGAATTAGTTTTATATTTTCTGCGAGAACGTTTGACAGCTAAAAATTTATAAATCAAATATTTAATAGCGACTAATATTTATGAATGGTTCATTTTTGATGCTAATATATTTGAGAAAGCATTTATAGAAAATAAAACCCTAGTTCAGCAATTTACAGATTTTGAAGCTGGAAGATTAAGCAATAAAAAAACAGACTTCTTTTATAAAGAGATTGCTAAACCTGCAATTGATGAAATTAGCGATAAAATCACCTTTACACATTTTGATATTCGAGAATATCAGCAATATTTACAAGAATATTCACAACCTGGAGAAAATGCTAATGATGTTAAATTAATTCCACTATTTAAGTTATTTTCACCAGAACATTTATTAAAATTACCTTTTGCAAATGATAGCAATACTCTTGATAAAGGATTTTATAGCGAACTCTTACATATTATCGGTTTAACGGAAATTAAGGAAGGTAGTAAAAAACTGATTCAAAGGAAAAAAGAAACTGAAAGAAATGTCGGTTCATTAATAGAAAATGCCATTATTCAACTCGATAGTTTAGATAAAATTTCTCGGTTAGAGAAACCAGAACAATTTGGAGAAACTTACCAAGAACAACTTTTCAATCTTGGTTTAGAATTAGCAATTACTTGGATCAATAGAATCCTCTTTTTGAAATTACTAGAAGCGCAATTAATTAAATATCATAAAAATGATTTATCCTTTGGATTTTTGAATTTACAGAAAGTCAGAAATTATGATGATCTGAATAGTCTTTTCTTCAGCGTATTAGCTCGTAAACATAACGAAAGAAATCAAACCGTACAAAAAAGCTTTTCTCATGTTCCTTATTTGAATAGTTCACTATTTGAAGCGACGGATATTGAACAAGTAACGATTTTTATTAATAATCTCAGAAATGAGAATCTGGAAATTTTCTCCTCTACTATTTTAAAAGGTAGCAAAGGAAAAAAACGCACTGGTGAAATTAATGCTTTAGAATATCTCTTTGAATTTCTCAATGCTTATGATTTTAGTAGTGAAACCGGGGAAGAAATTCAGGAAGAGAATAAAAGATTAATTAATGCTGCTGTACTGGGTTTAATCTTTGAGAAAATTAACGGTTATAAAGATGGTTCTTTCTTTACTCCTGGTTTCATTACTATGTATATGTGTCGAGAAACCATTAGAAAAGCAATTGTTCAGAAATTTAATGATCTTAAAGATTGGAAATGTGAAAATATTCATGATTTGTATGACAAAATAGAAGATAAAAAAGAAGCTAACACTATTATCAATAGTTTAAAACTCTGTGATCCTGCTGTGGGTTCTGGACATTTTTTAGTTTCTGCTTTGAATGAAATTATTGCGATTAAAAGCGAACTGAAAATTTTACTTGATAGGGAAGGTAAAAGATTAAAGGAATATGATATTGAAGTTGTCAACGATGAGTTAATTATTACTGATGAAGATGGGTTATTATTTGAATATAATCCTAAAAGTAAGGAAAGTCAGCGAGTACAAGAAACGCTGTTTCATGAAAAACAGACAATTATTGAAAACTGTTTATTTGGTGTGGATATTAACCCCAATTCTGTAAAAATATGTCGGTTGCGGTTATGGATTGAACTTTTAAAAAATGCTTATTATAAAACCGATAGTAATTACACTGAATTAGAAACTTTACCGAATATTGATATTAATATCAAATGTGGTAATTCTTTAATTAGTCGTTTTGCTTTAGATGCTGATTTGCGTGTTGCTTTAAATAGAAGTAATTGCAGTATTGAAACTTATAGAAATGCTGTACAAACTTACCGCAATGCTGAAAATAAGGAACAAAAGCGGGAAATGACAAGGTTAATTAATGATATTAAAGGTAATTTAAAGACAACATTGGGATTAAGTGATCCTAATAAGACTAAGTTAAGAAAGTTACAGGGTGAAGTTGAGAATTTAGAAACTCAAACTTCTTTGTTTGAGGAAACTAAAGCTGAGAAAAAAGCGCGGGAGAAAAAGATTACTAAGTTAAATAATGAGATGGATAAGTTACGAGTTGAGATTGAAGATATAGAAAGTGGTAAGGTTTATGAAAATGCTTTTGAGTGGAGGTTTGAGTTTCCCGAAGTTTTGAATAATGATGGTGTTTTTGTTGGTTTTGATGTCGTTATTGGTAATCCTCCTTATTTTTCCCTATCTAAAATTAAAGATAAATATCAAACTTCTTATTTTGAAAACAAATATCAAACTTATACAAAAGGTTCAGATATTTATTGCTTGTTTTATGAACAAGGAAATTGTATTTTAAGGAAACAAGGATTTTTAAGTTATATTACTTCTAATTCTTGGTTAAAGACGATTTATGGTGATGCTTTGAAAAGATATTTTATTGATAATATGCACCCCAATATTTTATTAAATATTGAAGATACCCAGATTTTTGAAGAAGCAACCGTAGAATCAAATATTATAATTCTCAAAAAAGATCAACTAAATGAATGTTTTAATGTAGCTAGTTTAATGAGTAATTATATATTTGGTTCTTCTTTAGATGAATATTTTATTAATAACTGTTTTGAATTTAAAATACCTAATACATCAGAATGGATTATAGGAAACGAAAAAGTTGGAAAATTGAAACAAAGAATAGAACAAATCGGTAAAAAATTAAAAGATTTTAAGATCACCATTAATTTTGGGATTAAAACAGGATATAATGCAGCTTTTATTATCAACGAAGAAACTAAAAATAAATTAATTTCTGAAAATGAAAAATCATCAGAAATAATTAAACCAATTTTAAGAGGTAGAGATTTAAAAAAATATACTTATGAGTTTTCTGGATTCTACTTAATTAATACACACAATGGAATTAGAAAAAAGAATATTGAGAGAATTAAAGCTGAAGAAAATTATCCATCTATTTATAATTATTTAAGTTCTTTTATTCCTGATATTGAACAACGACAAGACAAAGGTAAACATTGGACAAATTTAAGAAATTGTGCTTATTTAGAAGATTTTGAAAAACCTAAAATAGTTTGGGGTGAAATATCTGATCAACCTAAATTTGCTTTTGATGATGGTAACTATTATGCTGAAGCTACTACTTTTTTGATGACTGGTGAAAAGCTGAAATATTTATTAGCAATTTTAAATTCCCAACTATCAGCATGGTATTTTAACCAAATTTCAACTACCACAGGAATGGGTACAAATAGATGGAAAAAATATAAAATTGAAATGTTACCCATTAAAGAACCTACAGAAATTGAAGAATTATCACTAGAAAAAATAGTAGATCAAATCCTCAATGCTAAAAAATCAGATCCGAATGCAGATACAACCGCATTAGAAAGAGAAATTGATCAAATGGTTTATCAACTTTATGAATTAACACCGGAAGAAATTAAAATTATAGAAGGATAAATTGTAACCTAAATTCATAGGATGGAAGCAACCAAGCAAGTCGAGAAAGTGGAAACAGCCAAACGAGGAAATATTGATTAATCAAAATGTAGGGGTTTGCGAGATGCTACTCATGAGTTATAATTTTATGGATAGCACTTTCTTGAAATGAACAATGGAAAAAGTTGTTACTAAAGTTAATCAAAAACAACAAAAAAGCGATTTTTATTATTGGCAGAAGCAATCATATCAAAAACGTTTAGAAGCACTAGAACAAATTCGTCGGGAATATCACCAATATCAGTACCATGTTGAACCAAGATTTCAAAGAGTTTATACAATTATTAAACGATAATCAAGTCAAGTATTTAGTAATTGGCGGTTATGCAGTAGCCATTCATGGACACCCTCGCTATACCAAAGATATTGATATTTGGATCGAAATGAGTCAGGAAAATGCTGAAAAACTGATGAAAGCTTTAGTGGAATTTGGTTTTGGTAGTTTGGGTTTAACTCCTGAAGATTTCCAATGCGCTGATCAAATTATTCAATTAGGTTATCCTCCTAATCGCATTGATTTAATTACTACACCAGATGGAATAGATTTTAAAACCTGTTATCAGTCCAAAATAGAGATAAAAATTGATAATATTTTTGTTAATTTTATTGATTTAGAAAATTTGAAATTAAATAAACAAGCATCAGGTAGATTACAAGATTTAGCTGATTTAGAGAACTTACAAGATTAAGACGATGTTTGAAAAGCAAAACGTGGAAATATTGATTAAGTGTAGATATTAGCTTAACGTAAAACCCATAACCCGACTGGGAATGAATTCCCAGTCTCATAGCATAAGTCATCTAAAGATGACTAAAAATACCCATAAGTCTATAGTTTACTTTAGTAAACTTGCTCTATTAGCCCGGAAATTCATTTCTGGGCGGGTGTGAAAGCTAACAAATAAGCCATCTGTCACCTAAATTAACACCAATAAACTTTTGCTTTACCCCTACCCTATAATTATTCTTCCCAAAACTTCCTATTTAACAAAGCATCTACATCACTGGGAAATGGAAAAACATCAGAAAAATAAACATCAGGATAACCATCTCTGACATTTTCTAAAGCCATTTCATAACTTTTATCAAGAATTTCTAAAACAAAACTTTTCAAACTCGGTGAGTCTTCTAACTCAATTTGTAAACGTTGACGAAAATTTCTAATTTCAATTTCCCAACCCCGATAACAGTCTGACATTGGTACATAACACCGCTTTAACAAATGTTCCAATAACCTTACCAAAAAACTCCTAACTGCTTTACGCTGACTTTTACCCAAAGACTCTACCTCTTCAATTAAATTTTCCCAATCTAAATTTTCATTGTCTCTTGCTTTTAATTTATTGACTGTATCCTCAACCCAAAGAGAAAAATCTTGTTCATATAGATTTTTTACTGCTTTGACTGATATTTTACTCATATTTCCTACTCGCTGTTTATTTTAATTTTATCGTATATTTTAGCTAACCATCACACCTACCAAATTTTCCCCATTTTTAAAACAAACCCTGGTAAAACAGGTTCACAATTAACCACATCAGGATTTTCTAAACATTCTACATCTTCCCCAGGACGATAAATATAAACGTGCCGATTTTTTCTATCAATTAATAACCCTAATTGTATTCCTGGTTCTTGCATATATTCCAACATTTTATCTTTTAAAGACTGTAAATTATCTGATTCTGATCTTAATTCAATCACAAAATCAGGACAAATCGGAGCAAACTTTTTCTGTTGTTCCGGTGTTAAACTATTCCATCTATCTAACTTTATCCAAGCAGCATCAGGAGAACGTTCTGCACCTGTGGAAAGTTTAAAACCTGCACTAGATGAAAATGCTATTCCTGTTCCATCTTCATCTGTCCAGTTCATTACTTGTTGGATGATTCTACCTTCTCTATTTCCGCCTTCTGAACCTGTTGGTGGCATAATTGATATTTCTCCATATTTATTTCTCTCAATGCGTAAATCACGGTTTTCTTGACAGAAATCAAAAAATTGATCGTCTGTCATGGGCATTGATGAGGGAAAATGTAATATTAAAGGTGATGAAAGCATAATAAGTTACTCCATCTGAATTGAAATTAATTTTAGCACAATCTCACAAAAATCTATACCTACCAAATTTTCCCCATTTTTAAAACAAACGCCGGTAAAATAGGTTCACAATTAACAACATCAGGATTTTCTAAACATTCTACATCTTCCCCAGGACGATAAATATAAACGTGCCGATTTTTTCTATCAATTCTCAAATCTCGATTTAATTGACAAAATTCAAAAAATTGTTCATCAGTCATTGATGATGGCATTTGCAACAATAAAGGTGATGAAAGCATGATGATTTCCTCCATCTAAATTAAAATAAATTATATCACAAGCACTGATAAAATTTACTTAATAATTAACGATAATATCCCAAATTTTTGAATAATTCAGATTTCTGATTCTAATGAGATATAAAATATAATAGTTAATCAAAATGGTGAATATGCGATTACTACACACAATGTTGCGGGTAGGCAATTTAGAAAAATCCTTGCAATTTTACTGCGATATCCTGGGCATGAAATTACTGCGACGTAAAGATTACCCAGGTGGAGAATTTACCCTGGCTTTTGTAGGTTATGGGGATGAAAGCGACCACACTGTGATAGAATTAACCTATAACTGGGGTGTGGAAAAATATGATTTGGGTAACGCCTATGGTCATATCGCCCTGGGAGTAGATGACATTTACTCCACCTGTGAGGAAATTAGAAACCGTGGGGGTAAGGTAGTCCGCGAACCTGGTCCAATGAAACACGGTTCAACAGTGATCGCTTTTGTCGAAGATCCCGATGGTTATAAAGTTGAATTGATTCAACTGGCTACTCACGGTACAACAGAAACAGAAAAATCCCCAGCACAACTGGTTAGTCAGTAATTCTCGTCTGAAGTATCTTATCTTAGAGTAGGGTGGGCTTTGCCCCACCATCACCATCGTCTGTATAAACTTGTGATTATTTGCCAATCACCAATTTATAACCTAAAATCGTCAATCTTAAAAATCTAAAATCGAAAATCTTAAAAATGCAGCCTACAGATCCAAATAAATTTACTGATACAGCTTGGGATGCTGTTATTAAATCTCAAGATATTGTCCGCGCTTATCAACAACAACAATTAGAAGTAGAACATTTAATTCTTGCCCTTTTAGAAGAATCTAGCAGTGTAACTTCAGGTATTTTAGCCCGTGCGGAAATTGATCCGATTCGGTTACAGGAGCAATTAGAAGGTTATACTAAACGTCAGCCCAAAGTAGCTAAAAGTGATCAGTTGTATCTGGGAAGAAATTTAGATTTGCTGCTAGATCGAGCCGAAGAAATTCGTGGGAGAATGAGGGATGGGGAAATCTCGGAAGGTCATATTTTATTAGCTTTTGCGGAAGATGAACGCATTGGCAGACGAATATTTAAAGGTTTAAGTGTTGATATTGCTAAGTTAGAAACTGCTGTTAAAAATGTTCGCGTGACTCAAAGGGTTTCTACAAAAGCGGGAGAAAAAGAATCTGCGGATCTTAATGAACCAGCTTTAAAACGTTTTGGTAGAGATTTAACGGAACAAGCCAAAGCAGGAAAATTAGATCCAGTTATTGGGCGTGATGATGAAATTAGGCGAGTTATTCAAGTTTTATCCAGACGTAGCAAAAATAACCCGGTTTTGATTGGTGAACCTGGCGTTGGTAAAACTGCGATCGCCGAAGCTTTAGCCCAAAGAATGGTTAACGGTGACGTTCCTGAGTCTTTGAAAAACCGGCAATTGATATCTTTAGATATTGGTAGTTTAATTGCCGGTGCAAAATACCGTGGTGAATTTGAAGACCGTTTAAAAAATGTTCTCCGAGAAGTTACGGAATCAAACGGGCAGGTAGTTCTATTTATTGATGAACTGCATACCGTCGTTGGTGCAGGTTCTAACCAACAAGGATCAATGGATGCGGGTAATTTACTTAAACCCATGTTAGCCCGTGGTGAATTGCGTTGTATTGGTGCAACAACTTTAGACGAATATCGCAAATATATTGAAAAAGATGCAGCCTTAGAACGTCGTTTTCAACAGGTATATGTAGACCAACCCACTGTAGAAAACACAATTTCTATTTTAAGAGGTTTAAAAGAACGTTATGAAGTACACCATAACGTGAAAATTTCCGATTCCGCTTTAGTGGCAGCAGCAACATTATCAGCCCGTTATATTGCAGATCGGTTTTTACCTGATAAAGCTATTGACTTAGTAGACGAAGCCGCAGCGAAATTAAAAATGGAAATTACCTCCAAACCTGCGGAACTGGAAACCATTGATAGACGCTTAATGCAGCTAGAAATGGAAAAACTGTCCTTATCAGGGGAAGAACTAGCTACACCGCAAACTAAGGAACGTTTAGACAAAATAGAACAGGAAATTGCCACTTTAACCGTTAAACAGCATACTTTTAACGAACAATGGCAAGGAGAAAAGCAATTATTAGAAGCTATCAGCACTTTAAAAAAAGAAGAAGATGCGCTTCGGGTGCAAATTGAACAAGCGGAAAGAGATTATGATTTAAACAAAGCCGCACAATTGAAATATGGTAAATTAGAAGGAGTACAAAGAGAACGGGAAATTAAAGAAGCCCAGTTATTAGAAATTCAAAATCAAGGTTCTACCCTGCTACGGGAACAAGTCACCGAAGCTGACATTGCGGAAATAGTCGCCAAATGGACAGGTATACCAGTTAACCGCCTGTTAGAGTCAGAACGCCAGAAATTACTGAAATTAGAAAGCCATTTACACGAAAGAGTTATTGGACAAGAAGAAGCTGTTGCTGCTGTTTCCGCTGCTATTCGTCGCGCTCGTGCGGGAATGAAAGATCCCTCACGTCCTATTGGTTCATTTTTGTTCATGGGACCCACTGGCGTAGGTAAAACCGAACTCGCCCGCGCCTTAGCTCAATTTCTCTTTGATTCTGATGACGCTTTGGTGCGTTTAGATATGTCCGAGTACATGGAAAAACACTCAGTTTCTCGGTTAGTGGGTGCGCCTCCTGGATACATCGGTTATGAAGAAGGTGGTCAACTTTCCGAAGCTATCCGTCGTCATCCCTATTCTGTGGTGTTGCTGGATGAAGTGGAAAAAGCCCATCCCGATGTATTTAATATTCTACTGCAAGTATTAGATGACGGTAGAGTTACGGACTCTCAAGGAAGGGGCGTAGATTTCCGAAATACAGTCATAGTCATGACTAGTAACATTGGTAGTGATCATATTCTCGATGTTTCCAGTGATGACTCAAAGTATGATTTGATGCGAAATAAAGTGATGGAAGGTTTGCGATCGCACTTCCGCCCCGAATTTCTTAACCGCGTTGATGACTTGATCTTATTCCATACCCTCAGTCGTTCAGAAATGCGCCATATCATCCGTATTCAACTAAAACGGGTGGAAAAACTACTCAAAGAACAAAAAATCTCCTTTGAAATATCCCAAGCTGCTTGTGATTATTTAGTTGAAGCTGGTTATGATCCAGTTTACGGCGCACGTCCGCTAAAAAGGTCTATTCAGCGGGAAGTCGAAAACCCCCTCGCTACCAAATTATTAGAGAATACCTTTATTTCTGGAGATACAATTATCATTGATAAAGGTGAAAACGGACTGACATTCTCTAAAAAACAATCAGTCAAAGTATCAGTGGGGAAAAAAACAGTTAAATTAGTAGAAGCATCTTCTGAGGTGTTGTAAATATTCATTGATTTTCTTGTTAATGCTAGTCTGAATATTGCTAGAAAAGTAGTCCCTGCGGCTTTTAGCTTAGGGATAGAGGGTATTGCAGTTTACCCATTCCGGGTAACACCGGGAAAAGTAGCTTGAGGACATTTGTCCATAAAATTACTAACTGTAGGTTTATATACAGCACTTTGCGTAACGTTTAGGTACAAAAACATAAGACAGAATTATTACATCAAGCTAGAAAATAGGATATGAACTGTACTAGATAGACGTGCAAAGTGCTGTATCTTGTGGGAGTGGATAATTAACCCCACAAGATTGTGTTGCATTACCTAATATATTTATTGAGGTGATTTTCTATGATTGCAAATCCTAGTTATAACTATATTTCCCCTGAAGAATATTTAGAATTAGAAGAAACCAGTTCTATCAAACATGAATACAGACAGGGACAAGTTTATGCAATGGCTGGTGCTAGTAATACTCATGTAGTTATTAGTGGCAATGTGTTTGCTATGTTAAGAAATCATCTGCGCGGAAAAGGTTGTCAAGCTTATATTTCCGACACGAAAGCACATATTGAAACAATGGATATTTATTCTTATCCTGATGTAATTGTTAGTTGTGATCAAAGAGATAAAGCCTTTAATAACTTTTTACGTTATCCCTGTCTAATTATCGAAGTTTTATCTCCTACTACAGAAGCTTTTGATAGAGGTGATAAATTTGCTGACTATCGTAATTTAACCACACTCCAAGAATATGTGTTAGTCAGTCAAAATAAAATCAATGTAGATGTTTTTCGTCGTAATTCAGAAGGACAATGGGTATTGTATAGTTATGGAAAGGAGGAAAATTTACATTTAGCAAGTGTAGATTTTCAATGTTCTATAAATGATGTTTATGAAGATGTGAGTTTTGAATCTTCCTCTTAATTTGGCAAAGCATCTAATTGTCTGAATCAGGATATCCAGGATGATAGGATTTACAGGATGATAGATACAATAGTGATTATTGTGGATGATTTATGGATTTCACTTGAATCACTGTGTCATTTTCTATCTAAGAAGTTTTCTATTTATGGGTTGAGTAGTTATTATTAATGGTTTTTGGTAAGTTAATTATGAATTTTACGTAAATTATACATACTTAGGTTAGTGAGAATTTCCCACAAAATAGCACTACATTTATTTTACTCAAACATGATATTATTCAGGATGTGAGTAATTTATCAAGTATTTTGACAAATATAATCCTGTAAATCCTATCATCCTGGACATCCTGATTCAGACAATTAGTTTAGTGAGAATTTCCCACAAAATAGCACTACATTTATTTTACTCAAACATGATATTATTCAGGATGTGAGTAATTTATCAAGTATTTTGACAAATATAATCCTGTAAATCCTATCATCCTGGACATCCTGATTCAGACAATTAGTTTAGTGAGAATTTCCCACAAAATCGCACTATATTTATTTTACTCAAACATGAATTATTCAGGATTTAGCTTGTAAACCTCTTTGTGCTTGCATTCCTCCTGGTACTTGTTCCGGTGATTCCTCTTCTCGGCCAAACAGTCGACCTTCACGGGTTTTGGTGGTGTGAAAGGGTTTGCTTCTAGTTGTGGTGGAAGAGAGGGAAAGATATTATTGATTTGGGTATTACCTTCGCCGTCTTGCGTGATATTTATTTGTTTGTCAATGTTGTTAAAGTTCATAGGATAATTACACTTAAAAAGTATTCATATACTTGATAAATAAAAGAGTTTAGCAATGCTAAACTCTTACTTGCTATTTTGTTTACTTGGCATTTTCTAAAATTAAATCAATAGCTTGTTGTAATATCATTTCCTTATCTACCATTACTGCTAATTCTTCAGTTTCATATTTACCTTCAAATGCTTCTTTTGCTGCACCATTCAATGATAATTCATAAGCATCTTCTAGGGTTTCTCGCAATTCTTCACTGGTAAAGTACATTCCTCCTGATTTACGACGCTTGTTTGTGCGTTGAATTTCTTTCACTGCATTAGCAATAGACAAATTCCATGATCTAGTGGTACGTTTTTCCGCTGCTTGTTTAATTAGATGGAGAAGAATAATTTTACCAAAACTAAAAATCTTATTCAGCTTGTCATCTTTACTCATTTCCGTCATCTCTTCAACTAGCAGCAACGCATCAGGAATATTGCCACTGATCAGCAATTCTTTCAATTCCAGCAATTCTTCCATAACTTATACCTCCTGATTCAAATAGTAACCCAATACTTTTCGGTTAACCCAAAAAAATATAATTATGTAGGTTGGTTTGACGATAGGAAACCCAACGTTTCTAACGGTTTGTTGGGTTTCACTTTGTTCAACCCAACCTACGAAAAACTAAAATTCTCCTCCCAGTCACCAATCCACCTCACATGGTAGTGTAATCCGAATCATTATTTAGAGGTATTCCTTACCTCACAAAAGACATATATAGTCGAAAATTGATCCTCAGAATTATCTGCAAGTAAATCAAACACACGGATAACTATGTTAGAACAAGGTACAATCAGTATCCATACTGAGAATATTTTCCCCATTATCAAAAAATCTCTCTATTCAGATCATCAAATTTTCTTGCGGGAACTGGTATCCAACGCAGTAGACGCGATCCAAAAAATCAAAATGGTTTCCCGTGCAGGAGAATACAACGGAGATATCGGTGAACCAGAAATTACCATTGCCATTGATAAAGATAAAAAGACTCTTTCTATCTCTGATAATGGCATTGGAATGACAGCAGAAGAAGTCAAGAAATATATTAACCAAGTTGCTTTTTCCAGTGCGGAAGAATTTATTCACAAATATGAAGGAAAAGCCGATCAACCAATTATCGGACATTTTGGTTTAGGTTTTTATTCCTCCTTCATGGTGGCGAAAAAAGTCGAAATTGACACCCTTTCCTATAAAGAAGGTGCAACAGCAGTACACTGGACCTGTGATGGTTCACCAGAATTTACATTAGATGAATCTTCTCGTACTTCTCGCGGTACTACCATTACTTTAACATTAATGCCCGATGAGGAAGAATATTTAGAACCTGCGAGAGTCAAGAATTTAGTTAAAACTTACTGTGATTTTATGCCAGTTCCCATCAAATTAGATGGGGAAGTTTTGAATAAACAAAAAGCACCTTGGCGCGAATCTCCTAGTAGTTTAACCAAAGAAGATTATTTAGAATTTTACCGCTATCTTTATCCTTTCCAAGAAGAACCTTTGTTATGGGTGCATCTAAATACAGATTATCCGTTTATTATTAACGGAATTTTGTATTTCCCCAAAATGCGTCCTGATGTGGATGTAACCAAGGGACAAACCAAGTTATTCTGTAATCAGGTTTTTGTAAGTGATAACTGTGATGAAATTATTCCCCAATTTTTACTACCAATGCGGGGGGTAATTGACAGTACAGATATTCCTTTGAACGTTTCCCGTAGTGCATTACAAGGCGATCGCACAGTTAAAAAAATAGGGGATTACATCGCTAAAAAAGTCGGCGATAGCTTGAAAGAATTATATCGCACCGACAAAGAAAAATATATCAATGCCTGGAAAGATTTAGGCACATTTGTTAAATTTGGTGTTCTCAACGACGACAAATTTAAAAAACAAGTTGAAGACATCATCGTTTTCCGCACCACTGCCAAATTAGAAGCAGAAAAAACAGAAACCCCCGCAGTAGAAGTTCAATCTTCTGAGAGTGATGTTTGGCAAGATGTCACCCCAGAAAACACCACCAGCTTACCTTACACCACCCTCAAAGAATATTTAGAACGCAACAAAGAACGTCACGAAAATAAAGTTTTCTACTGCACCGATGAAGCGAGTCAAGCGACTTATGTAGAACTGCATAAAAACCAAGGTTTAGAAGTTCTATTTATGGACTCCTTCATTGATACCCACTTTATTAACTTCCTAGAAAGAGAATATCAGGATGTTAAATTTACACGGGTAGACTCTGACATTGATAATACCTTATTAGATGATAAATCAGGGGAAATTGTAGACCCCACAACCAACAAAACCAAGAGTGAAATTATCAAAGAATTATTTGAAAAATCACTCAACAAACCAAAAGTTAATATTCGTACCGAGGCGTTAAAATCAGATAATCCCCAAGGAACACCACCAGCAATGGTATTGTTACCTGAAATTTTGCGTCGTCTGCGAGATATGAACGCCATGATGCAACAGCAAAATGCAGAGTTTCCTGAAGATCATATTTTGTTAGTAAATACTGCCCATCCTTTGATTCAAAATTTGTTAACATTGAATCAAGGAAGTATTATTCAAGGTGATGGAGAATCACCCACAGCGCAGTTAACAAAAATGATTTGTCAGCACGTTTATGATTTGGCGTTAATGTCACAAAAAGGCTTTGATGCTGAGGGGATGAAATCTTTTGTGGAAAGGTCTAATGATGTGTTGACTAAGTTAACAGAAAAAGCGAGTCAGTAGGTACAATATGTAGGGGTTTAGCAATGCAAACCCCTACCTTGTTATTGCTGACATAGGAAATTGTCAGAATCAGGATGTCCAGGATTTGAGGACTTACAGGATGATTTCTTTTTAAGGATTTTTTACAGGATTTGCAACAAAATGGTTTTAAATAGCTTTATAATTTAATTAAGTAAACAATATTTCAAGATGCAATGATATCTATTCCTATTACCCTAGAACAACTGATTGCAGTTGTAAAACAGTTACCACCAGATGAACAAGCACAGGTAGCAATGTCCTTACTTAAAGGAGATTTATCTTCAGATTTGACAGAATTACTACAAAAACGGTATGCTTTAAATTCTGATAGTGAGAATGTGGAAAGTTTAGCTATTTCAACTGATAATAAACCGAAAAAGTATGATTTCTCTGATTTAATGGGGCGTTTAAATTGGCGAGGAGATGCAGTTGAAATGCAAAGGTCTTTAAGAGATGAATGGTGATCGTTATCTGTTAGATACAAATGCGGTTGTGGCTGTGTTACAGGGAAATACTCAACTGCTGCAAATATTACAAAACGCTGATTGGATAGGAATTTCCGTGATTAGTCAAATTGAATTTTTGGCATTTTCTGGTTTAAGGGAATTAGATCATCAGCTTTTTCAAGAGTTTATTCAGCGTGTGGAAGTTGTTGGTTTGTCAGCAAAAGATACGTTATTAATTGATAATATTATTAAAATTCGTCAGCAATATCGCTTAAAATTACCTGATGCAGTAATTACAGCAACAGCAATACAAAATACAGCCAGTTTGGTAACGGCAGATCAAGAGTTAATAAAAATACCTATTTTGACTGTAATTACTTGGTAATTTCATCAAAATTAATTCTTTCTCCTGACTCCTGACTCCTGACTCCTGACTCCTGCTATATAATCATTGATAAACCTGCAAACAGGAAAAACCACCATGATCATCACCACCCAAGACTATCAAATCACTTGGGAAAAATTACCCGATGATTACATCCTTCCCGACGATCCAGTGGATAACATCTACCAACCCACCCAAGCCGCAGCCCTAACCGAAAGCCTCCAACTGGCTGGTAAACTTGCTCCCAATTGCCTGACAACGACCAATTACGGCATTTGCGCCACACTCAATGGCAAAATTGTCGTTAAAGCACCTGACTGGGCTTATATACCCGAAATTCGCACAACTAAGCAAGAAGTCTTTCGGAGTTATACACCCCAACTACAGGGAGACATTCCGGTTATTGTCATGGAATTTATTTCTGATACCGACGGAACAGAATATTCTAGTAAACCAACTTATCCTCCTGGAAAATGGTTTTTTTATGAAAGAATATTAAAAGTTCCTAACTATATTATTTTTGAACCAGATAGAGGAGAATTAGAAGTTTATCGCTTAGATAAAAATAGTGAACAATACCAAATAGAAACACCTGATCAAAACCAACATTACTGGATAGAAGAAATCAAACTTTATCTGGGTATTTGGGAAGGTACAAGAGAAAATCTCACCACTAAATGGTTAAGATGGTGGGATGAAAAAGGAAATTTATTGTTATGGAGTTCTGAGTTAGTAGCACAAAAACAACAGGAAATAGAAGTAGAAAAACAACGTGCTGACAAACTAGCAGCACAACTACGTGCAGCAGGTATCGAACCAGAAAACTAAAAGTAGGGTAGCCAACACCCACCAAATTATAAAATAAAACTCTTGTGGTGCGGGCATACTTCGACAAGCTCAGTACAAGTCTTGCCCGCTAATAGTATACTTGAGAAAAATCTGTTAACTAATCACAGCAATACATTCAATTTCTACCAACACATCTTTAGGTAAACGGGAAACCTCCACACAAGCACGCGCAGGGGCAGTATCTTCAGAAAAATACTTTGCATAAACTGCATTTACAGCAGCAAAATCTTTCATATCAGCTAAAAATACACCTGTTTTCACCACATCATTAAAAGTAGCACCAGCTTCTGTGAGGATAGCTTCAATATTTCTCATCACCTGTTCCGTTTGCTTGGTGACATCATCAGTATAAACCACATCACCTAAACGGGGATCAATAGCAATTTGTCCAGCGACAAACAGCATTTTCCCAGAAGCGACAATAGCTTGATTATATGGTCCAACGGGAGCGGGTGCTTTATCGGTACGGATAACTTCACGAGTCATAATTTTAATCTCTTTTATCTCTTTTGGTAAAGGTGCATCTGGTTTATTGAAGTCTAAATCAACATCTGTTGTATAAACTTCTCCATCTGGCATTATCGCATTTCCTCTTAAAATGGAAGGTTTTCAACCTTGAATGAAATAATTATCAATTGTCAATTGTCAATTGTCAATTGTCAATTCTTCATTGCTGCTAAAAAAGCCTTTTGACTCACATCTTTATAAACGGATTGTAAATAATTCATTGTCACATCACCCGCAGATGAACTGACTAAATTTTCCTCATCTTTAGCTAAGGGAATTTTACCCAAAACATCTAACACCGTCTCACCCACACTAGGAGAAATGACCACTAAAGAAGATTCTAATGGCTCATTATATTGCCAAAAATTATCTGACTTTAATGAAAATTGAGGTTCAGAAATTGGTTTTTGAACTTCTGTTTGTTCTTGGTTGCTTGTCGTTTCTTCGGACTTTTCTACAAGTTTACTGCTGCGTAAATTTCGTAAATCACTAATAATTTGTTCTCTAGTCCGTCCCCGCAATTGAAATAATACAAAAGGATCTTCACTAAAGCGATCGCCTAATTGATAATACACCGCCCCAATATGTTTACAAGGTACTGCTTTATCAGGACAGGAACATTTACTATGAACATCACCCAAGGTAAAAGGAAATAATGAAAGTCCGTTACTTGTAAACACATCTTCTATATTTTGTGGCATTTCTCCCGCTAATAACTTAGCAGAAAAAACCGACTTATGAGACATAGTTTCAATCACATAACCCCATTCTTCATCACTAAAAGCATCAAGAAATAAAGAAACTTTATAAGGTTCTACTTCACTACCTTGTACCTTTGCTAAAACCTTCGCCCCTTTAAATTCAATACTCAAAACATTACCTTGTCGAGAATAATTTCTCGCCCTTTCTAACCGCTTTTTAAAACGATAAGAATCTAGTAAATCTAACCATCTTTGGGACCACCATTCTCTGCTTGCTTGTAAAGTTTCTTGACTCATAATTAAAAAGTTGGTGTTAGAGGATATTGTAGAGATTTTAGATTGAGATTTTAGATTTAGGACTTACGTAAGATTGGACTAAAAACCGGATTATGACGTAGGGTTAATTCATGAATTACCCCTACTTTCGTTCTGTTTTGCGTAAGTCCTGAGATTAAAGATTATCTAACCACTGTTGCAAATCTGCCACTGTATCTAAATCAAATATTGCCTCTCCCAAAGATTCCAGAGTTTCTATATTTAAACTTCTAATTTTGGTTGCTAAATCTAAATCAATTTCTCCAAATTTTCTATTAATTTGACGGAGAATTAAATTTTTTTCTCTGTCAATACCTCTTTCAATACCTCGTTCAATACCTTCTTCCATCCAACTTGTGACAATTTGCATAACTTCCTCCCTTTCCTCTGTTACTAATGTACCTATTTCTGTTTGAAATTTCTCTTTTTCTATTTTATTTAATCTCAAGTATGTGTCAATGAAACCTGATATCAATTGCATTTTAGCAGGGTTTAATTTTAAGGTTACTAACAACCTTAAACATTCTGCTTTAACTTTTGGTCTGTCCTCTGATGCTATGTTCATTTTTGACATCAAAGCCGATGCAACTGGATTTGAACGGGTTAAAAAGTCCCGCCAGTTGAGTTGATTCAGTTGCACTACTTGATAATTAAATTTTAACACTTGAAAATCAGGAAAGTTGATTTGATAGTTATTAACGGCTACGGTTTTTGGTGAGTCATAGGAAAATATCACTATCGGATATATTGGTAAATCTAATTTTTCATCTAATCTAGCAAAATAACGAAACATTCTTTGGTTAAATTTTGGTCTTGCACCTGATTCGGCTTCAATATGAATCACAAAATAAGAAGGTTGACCTAAAAATTTAACTTTCGCTATCAGGTCTGTTTCATGTCTATCTCCTGCGGTGACATCAGTAAATATTTCTTTGTCTAAGAATGTAATTGATTCGGTGTCTATATATTCCAGAACTTGAGGAAAAAATAATTCTATAAATTCCACAAAAAAGGTTGATATTAGTTCTTTGAACAAGCGGTCATGGTCTATATTTTCTGTCATATTTTCTTTAAACCTCCTCGTCAGTATTCAGCTATCAGTCATCAGTCATCAGTAATCATCCAATAGCAAGGATTCAGTCTTTTGAATTTTAGGAATGTCATCTACATCTGTTTCTTTTCATTCTTTGTCCTTCAATCTTTCAGGTACATAGCTGACTCCTGACTCCTGACTCCTGACTCCTATTCCTCATCTTCATCAATTATCGCATTTCTATCCAATAATAATAAATCACGTAATTGATCTGTATCAAGTTCTGTTAACCATTCTTCACCTGCACCAACTACCTGTTCGGCTAATTGTTTCTTACTTTCAATCATCTCATTTATTTTCTCTTCTAAAGTTCCTGTACACACAAATTTATGAACTTGTACATTCTTAGTTTGTCCAATTCTAAAAACCCGATCTGTAGCTTGATTTTCCACCGCAGGATTCCACCATCTATCAAAATGAAATACATGATTTGCCCTGGTTAAATTTAAACCCACACCACCAGCTTTTAAAGACAAAATCATAATTGGTGGTCCTTGGGGATCATGTTGAAAACGATCAATCATTTCTTCCCGTTGTTTTTTACTGGTGCTACCATATAAAAAGAAAATTTCTCTGCCTAAACGTTTTTCTAAATAGGGTTTTAATAATTTACCCCATTCGGCAAACTGAGTAAAAATTAAAGCTCGGTTTTCTTCCGCTACAACTTCTTCTAACATTTCCTCCAAACGTTGTAATTTACCAGAATTATGTTTTGCTAAACTTGATTCTTTTAAATATTGTGCAGGGTGATTACAAATTTGTTTGAGTTTTACCAACAAACCTAAAATCATTCCTCGTCGTTGTAAACCTTCTGCGGATTCAATTTCCACTAAAGATTCATCTAATAACTGTTG
Organism: Sphaerospermopsis torques-reginae ITEP-024; assembly: GCF_019598945.1. Lineage (NCBI taxonomy): Bacteria > Bacillati > Cyanobacteriota > Cyanophyceae > Nostocales > Aphanizomenonaceae > Sphaerospermopsis > Sphaerospermopsis torques-reginae. The sequence goes on from NZ_CP080598.1 coordinate 3,984,855, forward strand.
ATATAGTTCCCCTTGTTCCGCAGTTAAACCACAAAAGACAGTCATTTCTTGCTTTTCTGGCAAGTCTTGAATAATTGATTTATCAGTTTTTAATCTTCGTAAAATAAAAGGTTGGACTAAAGACCGTAATTGAGATAAAGAAGCGGTATCACCATACTTTTCAATAGGCATGGCAAAACGTCTTTGAAAAAATTGTTTATTACCCAAATAACCAGGATTGAGAAAATCTAAAATAGACCATAATTCCTGCAATCTATTTTCTACAGGTGTACCGGTTAAAGCAATTTTAAATGTAGTTTCTAATTTTCGCACAGCTTGAGATTGTTTAGAATCAGCATTTTTGATATTTTGGGCTTCATCTAAAACAACAATTTGCCAATTCATGGTTTTTAATAAATTAATATCTCGCTGTACCAATGAATAGCTTGTAATTACTAAATCGTATTTATTTACTATTGCCGTAAAACTTTTACCTTTGGGGCGTTTATCACCATGATATTCTAAAACTTTCAATTTAGGGGCAAATTTTTTAACTTCTTTTGCCCAGTTACCTAAAACCGAAGTAGGACATACTAAAAGCGTGGGATTTTCCAAGGCGTTTTGTTCTTGCAAATGCAGAAGAAAAACAATAAATTGTACCGATTTTCCTAATCCCATATCATCCGCTAAACAAGCACCCAAACCCCATCTTTCTAAAAACGCTAACCAAGCTGCACCCCTTTCTTGATAAGGTCTTAATTTTCCTTGGAAATTTTCAGGAGTCGGTAAAGGTTGAATATCTTGATTATTAGTTAAAGTTGCTACTAATTCTTGTAATGCACCAGAAGCATCAAAACTAACAACAGGTAATTTTTCAATCACTTGAGTATCACCTGTACTAATTCTTAAAGCATCTTCTAAAGATAAAGATAACTGTTCTTTACGAGATGCAAAAAAGTTTTGGGCAGTTTTAATATCTTGGTTTCTCAGTTCTACCCATTCTCCATTAATTTCTACTAAAGGACTATTTAAAGTTACCAATTTATCAAACTCAGCTTTAGAAATTGTCTGTCCACCAATTGCTAATTGCCACTGAAAGTTTAACAAACTTTGTAAACTTAAACGTCCTTCTTTCTTCTTGGGTGGTTCAGCATTAATTTTCAATCCTAAACGATTAGCCCAACCTTCACGATTTGCTAAACTTGGTGGTAAAATTACTCCTAAACCGCTATCTTCTAATCTCCAAGTTACAGTTTTAATAAATTCATAAGCTTGTATAGGGTTAAGGTAACAAAATTCAGGATATTCTGTTTCTAAACTGGGCGCAATCACAGGATATAATCGAGAAGCTAAACCCAAACCCCGCAAAAATGTTTCCTGTGGTTGTTCTATTGTGCGATTTTGATAAACTAAAGTTTCTACTGGTTGACTCCAAATAGTTTTCGCATCTATTAAAAATTCTGCATCATCAGCAGCTTGGAGGAAATAAGCTAATTTCCAATCTGTTGTTTCTGCTTCTGGGGGATGGAGTTGAAAACAAGTTCTAAATGCAGCTTTTCCTGTTAATTGATATTGTAAAGGTAAAGTCCAAGCTTTAATTGCAGATTCTAATCTTTCTACTCCTATTGCATCAGCATTAATTTGATTTAATCCTTGATTTGATGCACTCGTTAAAGACTGTAACCACTGCTGTACCGCAGATGGTAAGGACATCATTAATCTATTATCAATGGGAGATTGAGAACCAACCATTTCTCGAATTTGGGCATCTATGATATTGTTGAGAAATGCCAAAATTAATCCTTGCGGTTCTCCAGGTAAATCAACTATTAATTTACTGTTAAAATCTTCTCTATCTGGTTGATAAGTACGACAAACTAAAGGCATTTTCGCCGCAAATTTTTCTAAACGAGTAGCATCTATAGCACTATCTAACAGTACCTGCCATTTACCAACTAGAGAATTATCTGGATTTTCTATAATATTCGGTAAAAACTTACAACGGGCAATTAAATCTAAACTCCATCGCGCCATTTGTAACCAAAAACGTAAATCTCCACCTAAAAAAGCATCTTTATTATCTGTTGAACTCAAGGGTAAATTTGAGAGAAATTTAATTGCTGCACTGGGTGGGAGACAAAAACCTTCAATTTTCCAAGGTTGTAAGTATTTTTGTGAATTTTTATCAATCTCTAAACTAGCAGAATTTATGGGAGAAATAGCAGATTCAGTTTCTATAAAATTAGTTGGTAAAGCAATAATTTGTGAGTATGTGGGTAAAGTTTTTTCTGTTTTAGGTGCTGTTTTAGGTGCTGTTTTACGTCCTTTAATTGGAATAACAGCAGATGGAGATGTTGCAATATCTTGAATATAATTAGAAATTTCTAAATTATTTACTGCTAACCATTCCCTCAACTCATTTGGTGTCATTGCCAAAGGATTAAGTGGGATTTCATCGGCGGTAATAGATTCAAGAGTAATTTGAGAAGTACGCCAAGTTTCTCCCCAAATAAATAAACAATTATCAGTATAATTTTGTTCTTTGTTTAACCAAATGCCGTGTAGAATTGCCATATTTATCAGATGCTAATTGTTTTCAGGAAATAATAGGGAATAGGGAATAGGAAACAGGGAACAGACTTGAAGTATCGTATTGTATGAATTTTTGTGTAAATTGTATATCTTATTCAAGTGCATACTGCTATGTAAAAAAAAATTATATTTGAGAATTTATATCAGACCATTCAACAATTCAATGTAACTCCTTAACTCCTATTTTCTTCTTACTGTCACCTGTCACCGTGGCGTAGCACCAGTCCCCAGTCCCCAGTCTCCAGTCACCTGCCTCTTAAATCTAGTCTGTGAAACTAATATATCTAAAAGAAGCCGTCTATATAGCATAAATGTTAGGATTGCCACAGAGAGAGAATAGCGTGCATAGAAGGAAAAAAAACTGAATGGCAGAATTTGAGAAGTCAATATCCTTTGATGGACGGGATATTCGACTGAAGGTAGGACTGTTAGCCCCCCAAGCGGGTGGGTCGGTGTTGATAGAATCGGGGGATACTGCTGTTTTGGTGACAGCTACAAGGTCAGAGGCCAGAGAGGGCGTTGATTTTCTTCCCCTGACGGTAGATTATGAAGAACGACTGTATGCAGCAGGAAGAATCCCTGGTGGGATTATGCGTCGTGAAGGTCGTCCACCTGAAAAAGCGATTTTAACTAGCCGTCTGATTGACCGTCCTTTGCGTCCTCTGTTTCCTTCATGGTTACGGGATGATTTGCAAATTATTGCTTTCACCCTATCAATGGATGAACAAGTACCGCCTGATGTGTTAGCTGTAACTGGCGCTTCTATCGCTACTCTCATTGCCCAAATTCCGTTTAATGGACCAATGGCAGCAGTGCGGGTAGGTTTAGTGGGTGATGATTTTATTATTAACCCCACCTATGCGGAGATTGAAGCGGGAGATTTGGATTTAGTTGTTGCTGGTTCACCTGATGGTGTCATCATGGTGGAAGCAGGAGCAAATCAGTTACCAGAGCGAGATATCATCGAGGCCATTGATTTTGGTTACGAAGCAGTGCGGGATTTAATCCAAGCACAGCTAGATTTAGTTGAAGAACTGGGTTTAAAACTCATCCAAGAAGAGCCACCGGAAGTAGACCAAACATTAGAAAACTACATCCGCGATCGCGCCAGTGCAGAAATTAAAAAAATATTGGCACAATTTGAGTTAACCAAAAACGAGCGTGATACAGCTTTAGATGCAGTTAAAGATGAGATCAAGGCTGAAATAGAAGCCCTACCCGAAGAAGATCCGATTCGCGTAGCTGCTACAGCCGATAGTAAAGCACTTGGTAATACCTTTAAAGATATCACCAAATACTTTATGCGCCGTCAAATCGTTGAGGATAACGTGCGCGTTGATGGTCGCAAACTAGATGAAGTCCGTCCTATATCTTGCCAAGTCGGAGTTTTACCCCGTCGTGTACATGGCAGTGGAATATTTAATCGGGGACTAACCCAAGTATTATCTGCTTGTACCCTTGGTACACCAGGCGATGCTCAAAATCTCAATGATGATCTACAAATAGATCAATCTAAACGTTACCTGCATCATTACAATTTCCCTCCTTTCTCCGTTGGCGAAACCAAACCAATGCGTGCGCCGGGAAGAAGAGAAATTGGTCATGGTGCTTTAGCCGAAAGAGCGATTTTACCCGTACTACCGCCAAAAGAACAATTCCCCTACGTGATTCGCGTAGTTTCAGAAGTGCTTTCTTCCAACGGTTCTACCTCAATGGGTTCAGTTTGCGGTTCTACCCTCGCCCTCATGGATGCGGGTGTACCCATTATCAAACCTGTCACCGGTGCAGCAATGGGCTTGATTAAGGAAGGCGACGAAGTGCGCGTTCTCACTGATATTCAAGGCATTGAAGACTTTTTGGGAGACATGGACTTCAAAGTTGCGGGTACTGATACAGGTATCACCGCCTTACAAATGGATATGAAAATATCCGGTTTGTCTCTAGAAGTTATTAAACAAGCTGTAGAACAAGCAAAAGCAGCCCGCTTGCACATTCTGGAGAAAATGCTCCAGACCATAGATCAACCACGCACCGAAACCTCACCCTTTGCCCCACGTCTGTTGACAATCAAGATTGATCCAGAAATGATTGGTCTGGTCATTGGACCCGGTGGTAAAACCATCAAAGGAATTACTGAAGAGACAGGTGCAAAAATCGACATTGAGGATAATGGTACAGTCACCATTTCCGCAGTCGATGAAGGCAGAGCAAAGAGAGCAAAGAGCATCATTCAAGGCATGACTCGTAAACTCAATGAAGGGGATGTTTACATAGGTCGTGTAACACGGATTATACCTATTGGTGCATTTGTGGAATTTTTGCCCGGAAAAGAAGGCATGATTCACATTTCTCAACTTGCTGACTATCGTGTTGGTAAAGTGGAAGATGAAGTAGCCGTTGGTGATGAAGTGATTGTCAAAGTGCGCGAAATTGACAATAAAGGTAGAATTAACCTGACACGCTTGGGTATACACCCAGATCAAGCTGCTGCTGCGCGGGAAGCTGCCGCCATGAATCGTTAACAACGATTAAGGATTTTAGATTTTGGATTAGAGATCAATCGCAAATCTAAAATCCGCGATGCCTTATTTCAGCGGGCATCGCTGTATGATTTTTTAAATTATTTTTGAATAGATATCATGTCTGTTTGGGCTGGTGACTGGTGACTGGTGACTGGGTAATAAATTTTATGTTTCCCAACTCACTATCAACAATTACCTATTACCCATTACCCATTACCCAATTTGTCAATTTCAGAGATTTTTGGTACATAAAAGTTATGTTACCTCAATCCCTCATTGGACACCCAGCATAGTGAGTGCTAAACGTCTACCAGAAACTACCGCCCATGTCAGAATCACCCGCCAATCTTGGCAACATGGCTTTCTTGAAGGTGATGTCAGCGCCGGCGATTTTGAATGGCATTTTCAATGGCATTTTCGTCGGGGAGAACTATCTGTTAAACCTTCCCAGGGTCGCGCTTTAATTAAAGAACCTCTCGGCCGCTTTTTAGAAAAACAAGATTATCAATTAGAACCAGGGGGAGATTATGCTTTTACTATTCGCGCAGAACTGTAATCAGTTTAATTACGAGCTTCCCGTTGCAATATCATCTATCTTCTTCTCTTCTTCTCTTATTCCTTCGTGTCCTTCGTGCCTTCGTGGTTCATTCAATCAGTATTTTATGGTGGTAAGGGAGTAGTTAGTTGTCAGTAATACCACTGGAAGTTAAACGATTTAGGTAGCGTTCAATTAAGAGAATGGCTACTATATCATCTATGGGGCGTGGCGGTTGTCGCAAACCTTTTGGTAACAGTTTCGTGAGTCCGGTGGGTGGGAACATTTGCCAATAGCGATCGCGTGCTTCTAGAGTTGTATAACGCTCATCCACTAACACAATATTTACAGAGGGAATTAATTCCTGATTCAGTTGCTGTTTCCACTTTTTCGCAGTGGTTTGATCTCCCATGACGATTAAAGACACAGGAAATCTTTGCCGCAATAAGGAAATTTGGGCGATCGCCTCAACCGCAGGTACAACTTGATGAAAATACAACTGCCGATCCAACCCCATCACAGCTACACCACATTTATCTCGACCAGGATCAAAGCCTAAAATTGCAGGTTGTGTATTAGTCATAGGGAATAGGGAATAGGGAATAGGGAATAGGTAATGGGTAATGGGTAATGGGTAATGGGTAATGGGTAATTGTTGATAGTTAATTGGGAAACATAAAATTTATTACCCAGTCACCAGTCACCAGTCACCAGTCCCCAGTCACCAATCACCAATCATGTGCTAAAAATAATTTGTCCATTGGATATTGCTACTAACTTGACTCTCAAGGGACCAGCTGTATAGGTATCCTCAGCGGCTATGGCTTTAATTTCCAAAGGTTGTTCAGATTGTTGCAATTGGGCAAAAAAGCGCAGAAAAGTTCCATCTACCTGCACTGTTTCCACAATACCAGCATTGCGGGCGCGAAATTGAGAAGCAGAAATTAGTAAATCTAGCCGTTGCCGTAATTGATATGATGTCATAGTTTTCATATCAGCAGAGGTTGTAGCTAAAACTTCACCTGCGGAGAATACCAGTTGATTGGGCATGGCATCAGCAAAAAATTCTATCTGTTTTTCTCCTCTGACATAATTACCCGCAGAAAAAATTCGCACTACATATTCTCTGCCATCTTGAATTTTCTTGATCAGTTGTTCAACTCTCTCTTGGGTAACACGCAATAATTCTGCATTTCCCGGATTTGTTCCCGGTTCACTTAATTGGATGTTGGCATTGCGGTTAGCTTCTTGCAAAATTTGGACTACTACTTCACCAGCAGCAGTAGGTTTATCGACACGAACTACTCCAGCAGCCAAAACTTGCCCACGAACTAAGGCCAATTTACCCAAACGCAGGTCACGATAAGACTGGTAATATTTTTCTAGCCTTGCTACTTCCTGCTCTAAATATTGTCGCTGATTTTCTAATTCTTTGAGCCGAGCTTCTCTAGTGGCAATTACTTGTTCTCGTTTTTTAATTTCTAAATTGCGATTTTGAATGAGTTTATCTAAATTAGCGATTTTTTGATCGCGCTGTTTAATAACTTCTTGCCGATTAGCAAGTTCACGATCGCGTTTTTCAATTGCTGTCTTAGCTTCGTCAATGGCTTTTTTCGCTTCAGCATACAGTCGCTGACGTTCTGCCCTCAACTCTTGCACTGCTGTCTGCAATGCCTGACGCTGTTGATAAAGGTTTTCTAGTTCATTTATAGCTTGTCTATACTGAATTACTACTTCACCGAGTCGGCTTTGAGTGCCTTGAAGTTGGGCTTGAGTTTTAGCTTGTTGGCTAATAGTGCGATTGAGTTGAGCTTGGGTGATCCGTTGTTTGGCATTCGCCGCTTGTAGAGACTGATTAATTTTCTGTAAATCTTGCTGTGCTTGAGCTTGTTCTTTCCTCGCTTGAATTAACTGATTTTCTACCTCAGTTTTTTGGGTTTCGGCAATTTTTAATTGTTCTCGCTTGTTTCTTAGGTCTTTTTGAATATCCTCTAACTCAAACACTCCTTTCCGCAAACCTTCATCAGCAGCAAATAAAATTGCTAAAGTTGAGGCGGAAATTACACCACCCGTAAAAATAGTTACGAGTACCGCCGTGTTTTTGGGACGCAGATTGAATAAAGAGAGGCGTGCCTTGCCTACTTTAGTGCCAATGCGATCGCCCACAGTGGCAATCACGCCCCCCAGAATTAAAATTGCTGCTATCAGGATGTACCCGGTGGCCATCTTCAACTACCGCCAGAAATGCTTCCAGATACAGCCTACTACTTTCAACCATTGTCTGTGGGGGAAAGAAGATTGGCAAAAGCAGAATTTAGTCAATTTTTCAATTACCTCCGATTGCGGGTATTTTTTTCCAAACACAACTTCAATACAACTTGTACCAACTTTCCCCCCAACAGATTTTAAGTAAATTGCTTACTTAATGTGACAGGTTTATGCACAGTAATCTTTTTCTTGTGGATGGAGATCATTTTTTTCTCGCGTAAATCGCCAAGCAATCTGGTGACTGTAACGCGAGTAGAACCAATTGCTTCAGCGATCGCCTGATGGGATAGCTTCAAATCAATGGTAATGCCATCTGCACAGGGTACACCAAAATCCCGACAGAGAATTAACAAAAAACTGATCAACCGAGAACCCATATCTCGATGAGCAAGGGTTTCAATCATCATCTCTGTTTGCAGAATCCGCGAAGATAGTCCCCGCAGCATTAACATTGATAATTCTGGATTTTCCTTGAGTGCTTGCTCTACTTGTTCAATTGGGGCAGAAAGTAATTCTACCGCCGTAAAGGCAACTGCATGATAGAACCTATCTGACTTATTACCCGTTAGCAATGACAACACGCCAAAAACACTATTTTCCCGTAGCAATGCTACCGTTATTTCTTCTCCTGCTTCATATACCCTGGAAAGTTTCACAGCACCCTTGAGAAGAAAATAAACTCGTTCGGCGGGATCGCCGGGAAAAAAGATCGTTTTGTTGCGTTCAAACGTCTCCACAACTGGCGGAAATGCTCCAGTTGCCATCTGACGAAAAACATTTGCTAGGGCTTTATCTTGTGTCACGATCATCTCCCTTCCCCTACCCAATGCCGGAAAAACAAAAACTGATTACCTAAGAATACATCTGAAAATTCAATAAAGCACCGTCAACCTTTTTGTTTTTTCCTATACTCAAATTTCTCATTTTATCTTTATTTGTTGATCATGATACCCAATTTTTGTTATTTTTAGCCCAGAATTGTTGATCAGTCGTTTATCAAACTGAACTATAAAGGTTTTTTTGCAGAAAAATTTGCAATATCTTTATAACTTCTTAAACAATTACAGCAGGAGACAGGAGTCAGGAGTCAGGAGTAAAACTCTCTTTCTGTCTATGTTTCAAGCTAGATGCTGTACCTCATTGATCTGCAATCTGCTTTATCGTAAATTTTTGGCTTACAACACCCAAACGAATGATAATTTTGAAAATCCCCTACCTAACTCAGTAAAAATAGGGTCAGATTCTAGTATGGTTATATATACTCCTAATGATTGATCACATTGACTATTTCTATGCTGAATCTGTCCGGTAAAAATGCCTTAGTCACGGGTATTGCCAATAATCGCTCCATTGCCTGGGGTATTGCTCAACAACTACACCAAGCTGGTGCTAACTTGGGCATTACCTATTTGCCAGATGAAAAAGGCAAATTCGAGAAAAAAGTCTCAGAATTAGTCGAACCTCTCCAACCTAGCTTATTTCTTCCCTGTAACGTTGAAAACGAGGAACAAATTCAAGCCACTTTTGAAACTGTCCGTGATCAATGGGGTAAATTAGACATCCTCATTCACTGTCTGGCTTTTGCTAACAAAGAAGATTTAAGCGGAGATTTTAGCAAAACCTCCCGTTCCGGTTTTAATAAAGCTTTGGAAGTTAGCACTTATTCACTGATTCAGTTAAGCGGTGCTGCCAAACCTTTGATGACTCAAGGCGGTAGTATTGTTACTCTCTCCTATTTAGGTGCTGTGCGAGCTATCCCTAACTATAACATCATGGGTGTAGCTAAAGCTGGATTAGAAGCTAGTGTTCGTTACTTAGCAGCAGAACTGGGTCCCCAAAATATTCGCGTTAATGGTATTTCCGCAGGTCCCATCCGCACTTTGGCATCTTCAGCAGTAGGCGGCATTTTAGATATGATTCATCATGTTGAGGCAATCGCACCCCTGCGTCGCACCGTTACACAATTAGAAGTAGGTAATACAGCCACTTTCTTGTGTAGTGATTTATCTAGCGGCATTACTGGTCAAATCCTGTATGTAGATGCAGGATATGAAATGATGGGAATGTAATAGGTGACAGGTGACAGGTGACAGGTGACAGAAAGCAGGGTAAAGTTAATAGCCCAATCACCAATCACTAATCACCAATAACGAATGACTAATGACTAATGACTAACAACCGCATTGCTACAGTTAAGCGTACTACTGGGGAAACTGATGTCCAAGTAACCATTAATATTGATGGTACAGGCATCTGCAAAGCTAACACGGGTATTCCCTTTTTAGATCACATGATCCATCAAATCGCCTCTCATGGTTTATTTGATTTGGATATTCAAGCTAAAGGTGACTGGGAAATTGATGATCACCACACTAATGAAGATGTGGGTATTACCTTGGGTCAAGCTTTACATCAAGCACTAGGTAATAAAAAGGGCATTGTCCGCTTTGGTAATTTCCTTGCACCCCTAGATGAAGCTTTGATTCAGGTGGCTTTGGACTTTTCTGGCAGACCTCATCTCAGTTATGGTTTAGACATTCCTACTCAAAGAGTGGGAACTTATGACACCCAACTGGTGCGGGAATTTTTTGTGGCGTTGGTGAATCACAGTCAAATGACCTTACATATTCGCCAACTTGATGGTATTAATTCTCATCATATTATTGAAGCAACTTTTAAAGCCTTTGCGAGAGCGATGCGGATGGCAGTAGAAATCGATCCTCGTCGTGCTGAGACTATTCCTAGTTCCAAAGGTGTGCTATAAGTTACTACTGGTAGTGTAAGAAGGTAGTGTAAGAAAGCTATTCTCTTGGCGATAATTGACACTACAATATAGTCATGTTTATTATCATGCTACCTTTTAACTTGTAATCAATCGCACCCAGTCGGTAATTGGTAATTGAAACAAGATGAATTCTGTTGCAGACACATCCGCTCCTCAACTGAATCCTGTAGATCAGCCTCCAGTAGTCCTGACTTCTGAGTTGCGAAAAGTTTATCGCACGGGTTTTTGGCTGAATCAAAAAGTCGTATCTCTCAAAAGTTGTTCTTTACAAGTTTACCCAGGTGAAACCTTTGGTTTATTGGGTCCCAATGGTGCTGGTAAAACCACTCTGTTAAAACTTTTGCTGGGAATTATTCGCCCTTCTGCTGGCAGGGGATTATTATTAGGTAAGCCATTGGGCGATCGCTCTGTAAAACAGCGTATTGGTTACTTACCAGAAAATCCCTATTTATACGACTATCTCACCGGCTGGGAATTTCTGGAATTAGCTGCTGGTTTATTTCAAATACCTCAAAAGGTGCAACGTCAACGCATTCCCGAACTGTTAGAGTTAGTCGGGTTATCCCAAACTGATGCTCGCAAAAAGCTAATGCGTCGTTATTCTAAAGGAATGCTTCAACGAGTTGGTATGGCTCAGGCATTAATTAATGACCCAAAATTGGTATTTTTAGATGAGCCAATGTCTGGACTTGATCCCTTGGGACGTTACCAAATGCGAGAAATTATTCTCTCACTCAAAAAAGCTGGAAAGACAATATTTTTCAACAGTCATGTTTTGAGTGAAGTAGAACAAATTTGCGATCGCATTGCTATCCTGGCTAAAGGAGAATTAATTTGTGCTGGTTCTCTCAATGAACTTTTAGGTACAGAGAATACATATCATGTTAAAGGTCAAGGAGGCGATACAGAAGTTCTGAATAAAAGAATACTTGATTTGCAATTTGAACCTGATGGTACTTGGCACGGTATTTTACAAGAAGATTACTATGATTTTCTAGCCAGTCTCCGATTAATGGGTGGCAAAATTATGACTATGAACTTAACTCGTCAATCTTTAGAAGAGTTCTTTATTCAACAAATACAAAAACAAAATCAGTAATAATTCAGGATTCAGTACATACGTTCCGTGGTAACGTTTGTACAAGATTCAGGAGCTTCTTCTGTTTCCTAAATGCTGATCCCTACATTGTGTAAACACTTGCTTTTATAACTGACAAGTAACTTAAATCATGTAGGGCTAATTACTGGTAATAACTTGTAATAAAATTTCTTCTATTCCCTAAACCCTATAAAATATGATTCTTCACTATTGACGAATTTGAAAAAACTTGCTGTAATCGTTAACAATTAGATGATATGTCCGAGTTTTAATTTAAATTAAGTTAACTAAAAATTCAGAATACATAATCAAATTATATCCTGAAAATCATAGTTAATCAGGAAAATAAGGATGTTAGGGAACTTGAATAATTAACTATAGTCAACGTTAAAAATGTTTAGAACATTACAGATGGTAGTCTCAAATTCTCAGGTAAATATGATTAATATACATTTGTGGAAATTTCTAACCCATTCAACTACGGCTGTAGTTTTGTTAACGAGTGTCAATATTGCTTTACCATCTGTCAGCATAGCACAACAACGACCAGTATCATCCACCTCAAGCATATCTACAGATTACTTATTAGGAGGAGGCGATCGCATTCGTGTCAACATATTTGAAGTACCTGAATATACGGGTGAATATCAAGTACCCCCTGGTGGTTCAATTAACCTACCTCTAATTGGTAGTATATCCGTTCTTGGATTAACAACGGAACAGGCAGCAGACGAAATATCTAGAAGATATGCTCGCTTTCTCAAACGTCCGCTAATTTCAGTTAATTTATTATCACCTCGTCCCATTAACATTTTTGTAGCTGGAGAGGTAACACGACCAGGCGCTTACACTCTCAGTTTACAGGGCAGCGGCGGCGATAATCCCGGTTTACAATATCCCACAATATTAGCAGCACTTAGCACAGCCCAAGGGGTAACATTAGCAGCAGATGTGACTAAAGTACAATTACGCCGTAAGGTCGGACGTTCTGGTGAACAGGTTATTGCTCTCAACCTCAAAGAAATCACCCAAACAGGCAGAATACCCCAAGATATCACCTTACGGGATGGAGACACCATAGTTGTACCCACCGCCACAGATTTCAACGTTGCTGAAGCTCGGAATTTATTTGCAGCCAATTATGCGGCTAGTCAAACTGCACCCCGCACAGTAGCTATTACAGGTCAAGTGTACCGTCCCGGTTCTTATTTAGTAACACCAGGTGGTGGTGGTGGAAATGATGGTGGAGCGCCAGGAACAGGCTTACCAACTGTCATGCGAGCAATTCAACTAGCTGGAGGAATTACATCACAAGCGGATGTGCGGAGTATTAAAATCCGCCGTCCTACTAGAATTGGCTCAGAACAAACATTAAATCTCAATCTCTGGGAATTATTGCAAACTGGGGATCTAAATCAAGATGTGGTGTTGCAAGATGGAGATACAATTGTTGTTCCCACAGCCACTGAGATTAATCCAGCGGAAGCAATACAATTAGCTACTACTACTTTATCACCGTCAACTATTCAAGTAGGGGTAGTCGGAGAAGTGAAAAAACCTGGATTAACAAATTTACAGCCGAATAGCTCTTTAAATCAGGCTTTACTGGCTGCTGGTGGCTTTAATGATGCTAGGGCTAGTAGTGGTGCTGTAGATTTGATTCGTCTCAATCCCAATGGTACTGTTACTAAACGGTTAGTAAAAATAGATTTCTCCAAAGGCATTAACGAAGAAACCAATCCCATACTTCGTAATAATGATGTTGTGGTAGTCAACCGTTCTGGTGTTGCCAAGGCTGGTGATACAGTAGGTACTGTAGCAGGTCCTTTGGGTCTTATCTTTAATGTTCTCAGGTTTTTTGGATTCTAAAATACTGTTCACAATCAAAGTCATACTTTTTGGTAAAGAGCAGGGGGAAAGGGTTAACAGGAGTTAGTAAAACAGTAACTAGCTGTTAGCCCTGAATCAAACCTGCAAATTTTCATCTAAAATTGGTAAGATAGACCTAGAGAAAGAACAGGATAAATGCTCAACCAGTCCAAATCGTCTTCCAATTGTTTCCTTTCTGCCTCTACATCACCTGCGGGAATATAACCAGGTGCTGTTAACTCTACTTTTGGTGAGCCAGCAAACATCACACCCAAATTAGCGGAGAAACCCCAGCGGTTACCAGATTTCACAGCATTACCCCAACCAATACCTAGATATGGTGCTACGCTATTAGGTAGGGAAATCTTGGCTTTTACTGTGTCACCAGAACCGATGACATAGTCTATTCCATTTATGTTAATTGTTGTACCACCACTGGTGGCTTTACCAGTTCCTTCGATATTATTGTCTTGAAACACCAGCCCTCCAGTCAAGCGAAAACCGGACTTTTGCCAAGGATGGTAGTCAACTAAAGTAGAAACATTGAATAAGTTAAGTTTAGCATCATAACTGATATCAGATTCTTCAATATCTGCGCTGATACCTAAACCAGTAATTCCAAGTTTAGCATTGATATTAGGTGTTACAGATTTGGTGACTGTTGCACCAACACCTAGTGTACTAATTTCAGGGGTGATTGCCCAACCGCTGGTTTTTGCAGGAGTTTTACTAGTTTCCTCAGTAGGTTTAGCTTCTTGTGACGGTTGTGTTGATGGATCAGGACGATTAGCGCAGCGAGAATTTAAAGGGTAATCTTTGCAGAACTTGTTTAAATCTAATGGTCTTTTGGCAAGTAAATCTACAGCATCGTAAGAAAAAGTACCAGGTTGAGGACGAGTCTCACTTGTTTCTGGTGTTATTGATGTAGCAATCACTTCATTTGTAACTGCTGGCTGAGTTGTTGATTCTGCAATCACTTCTTCAGCCATCACCACCTGATTTATTGATGTACCCATCACTAAACTAGCTGTTACTGTCAGTACAGATGTGCCAAACCCTAACTTATTCATGATTTCACTACTCACAGAATTTATTTGTAATAGTGTATATTATCAGCAATGTATAAATAATTGTTTATTTATGAAAAAAAATTTACACATAACACTATAGCTATAACCATCAAGATTAGGACATAAACTATAGCAGGTGAGTATTCATAGTGTTAAAAGCCTTTGATTGTCTAAGTTTGAGATTTAGTTTATGTCCTAACCGTCGTGTGTACAGCTATATCAAGCACAGCATAAAAGACGTAACAAATTTTAATGTAAATTTTAATGTGTATAATTTTCAAACAGACGAAAAAAAGCTCTCGCTTGACAGCAAGAGCAAGAAAATTAATTGATTGTCAGTGATGAAAGAAAACTAGAAAAACCTAGTCAAGATCCTTCATGTAGTAAGCTGGTTCGTTCTCACGGTCAATACCTCTCTCAAAACCACCAGCAGCAGCACGAGCGCGTCCTGCGTGCCACAAGTGACCGATAAGGAAGAAGAAACCTAAGACAAAGTGAGAAGTAGCCAACCATGCACGAGGAGATACATAGTTGAAGGAGTTGATTTCAGTAGCCACACCACCTACAGAGTTCAAAGAACCCAGAGGAGCGTGTGTCATGTATTCAGCAGCACGACGAGCTTGCCAAGGCTGAATATCATTCTTGATTTTTTCTAAGTCAAGACCGTTAGGACCACGGAGAGGCTCTAACCAAGGACCACGGAAATCCCAGAAACGCATGGTTTCACCACCGAAGATGATTTCACCGGTAGGAGAACGCATCAAGTATTTACCAAGACCAGTAGGACCTTGAGCAGAACCAACGTTAGCACCTAAGCGTTGGTCACGAATCAAGAAGGTTAAAGCTTGTGCTTGAGAAGCTTCAGGACCAGTAGGACCAAAGAATTCGCTGGGGTAAACGGTGTTGTTATACCAAACCATGACGGAAGCGATAAAGCCCATCATGGACAAAGCACCTAAGCTGTAGGATAGGTAAGCTTCACCAGACCAGATAAAAGCACGACGCGCCCAAGCAAAAGGCTTGGTGAAGATGTGCCAAATACCACCGGAAATACAAATTAAAGCAATCCAGATGTGACCGCCGATAACATCTTCCATGTTATCAACGCTGATAATCCAGCCTTCGCCACCAAAGGGAGCTTTAATGAGATAACCAAAGATGATAGCAGGGTTGAGGGTGGGGTTAGTGATTACACGCACGTCACCACCACCGGGAGCCCAAGTGTCATAGACACCACCGAAGAACATAGCCTTCAGTACCAACAGCAACGCACCGCATCCTAAGATGATCAGGTGGAAGCCGATGATGTTGGTCATCTTGTTCTTGTCTTTCCAGTCATAACCAAAGAAAGAAGAATATTCTTCTAAGGTTTCAGGACCACGTACAGCGTGGTAGATACCGCCAAAACCGAGAACAGCGGAAGAAATTAGGTGCAGTACACCTACAACAAAGTAGGGGAAAGTGTCGATAACTTCACCACCAGCACCAACGCCCCAACCTAATGTTGCAACGTGAGGGAGAAGAATTAAGCCCTGTTCATACATAGGCTTTTCTGGGATAAAGTGAGCAACTTCAAATAAAGTCATTGCTCCAGCCCAGAATACAATCAAACCAGCGTGAGCAACGTGAGCGCCCAGCAGTTTACCAGATAGGTTGATTAAACGAGCGTTACCAGACCACCAAGCAAAACCGCTTGATTCTTGGTCACGGCCACCGGCTATAACTGATCTATTAGAGAGCGTTACCACGTGGTAGTACCTCCTCTGGGAATACGAATTGTTCGTGGGGTTGATCTTGAGGAGCCATCCAAGCGCGGATACCCTCGTTCAACAAAATGTTTTTGGTATAGAAGGTTTCAAATTCTGGGTCTTCTGCTGCCCGTAATTCTTGGGAAACGAAGTCATAAGCCCGCAGGTTTAATGCTAAACCAACGATACCTACTGAACTCATCCACAACCCGGTTACGGGTACAAACAACATGAAGAAGTGTAACCAGCGTTTGTTGGAGAAAGCAATACCGAAAATCTGTGACCAGAAACGGTTTGCTGTCACCATTGAATAGGTTTCTTCTGCTTGGGTAGGATTGAATGCGGGGAATGTGTTTGAACCTTCGCCGTCTTCAAATAAGGTGTTTTCTACGGTTGCACCGTGGATCGCACACAGTAATGCACCACCGAGAATACCTGCTACTCCCATCATGTGGAAGGGGTTGAGTGTCCAGTTGTGGAAACCTTGCAGGAATAATAAGAAACGGAAGATTGCTGCTACTCCAAAGCTGGGTGCAAAGAACCAGCTAGATTGTCCCAAGGGGTACATCAAGAATACGCTGACGAATACGGCAATGGGACCGGAAAATGCGAGAGCGTTGTAAGGACGAATGCCTACAAGTCTAGCAATTTCAAATTGGCGTAACATGAAGCCAATCAAACCGAATGCTCCGTGCAGTGCTACGAATGGCCATAAACCACCGAGTTGACACCAACGGGTGAAATCACCTTGTGCTTCTGGTCCCCACAGGAACAACAGGGAATGTCCCATGCTGTCTGCGGGTGTGGATACTGCTACTGTCAGGAAGTTTGCACCTTCTAAGTAGGAGGATGCTAATCCGTGGGTGTACCAGGAGGTAACGAAGGTTGTACCGGTTAACCAACCGCCTAATGCGAGGAAGGCACAGGGGAATAATAAAACACCTGACCAGCCTACAAATACGAAGCGATCGCGCTTTAACCAGTCGTCTAGTACGTCAAACCACCCTCTTGATGGGGCGCGTCCAACTGCGATGGTCATGAGAACTAAAATCCTCTTTTTTACTAAAATTGCGACGTTTTTAAGGCAGGATGCTTTTGGAGGTTTTTTTCCTTAGCCACTGCCAGGAGGAATTTAACGTTTTTTTGACACTCTTAGCTACTGATTAGCAGTTAAGACTCTGAGAATTTACCGCTTGATTAATTGGGCATTTCTCATAATTATGCCACTATCTGTTACCATTACCAAGTCATTTGGTTGGCGGTAACTTAATGATTCTTAACTTATCACATTCTTCATGGTTTGCGCTGGAGATACGCAAGTTAATTTTGTATTGGGTTTTGAATAACAAAAATATAGTCCTCACTGGGAGAAGCAGCGCCGCCCTCCGTCTTCCGCATACAGTTTGATTACTTTTCGATTCGTCTTAGTTCAGCTTATACCTTTACCTAAGATTCTTATAGATGGGGACTTACGCCGATTTTGTGCCGATTTTGTGCCGATTTTGTTAAATATTGTAAATATCAGAATTTTAACAAAATGACACAACTTTTCTCATAAAACTTATAAATTTTCATATACATTATCTGAATAACATAAATTTAGCATGATAATAAGCAGCTAGATAAGATGGAAATGATTCGGGAGTTTGATCAGGACAATGGTAAAATCCTGTAAAATCTCCACTAGAAGACTCACTATCAAACCACACAGTGAAAGTCCTGCTAATACAAGCTGATAGCGTTAATTTCTATAAAAAGATTTAAGCTGATGCTGGAGAAAATATATCTTTAAGGTTTGGGTGAATGAAGTTAAAATCTAGATCCATACCTGTCTCATTACCCAGGTTAGCCAGTCCCCAGTTCACAGAGAATATATAACGGTCTAAGGTAGCTAAAATGACGGCATCAACAACGATTAATAAAAGCGATCGCCTCCTGCATCAAAATGTTCTCGGTTCTCGTCGGTTAAGTAACTACTGGTGGGCAACTATTGTTAGTTTAGGAGCATCCGGCTTTTTATTGGCTGGCATTTCCAGCTATCTCAAAGTCAATTTACTCATTGTCACCGATCCCACTCAACTGGTATTTGTCCCTCAAGGATTGGTGATGGGATTATATGGCATAGCTGGCGTACTGTTAGCTTTATACCTGTGGCTAGTTATTTTATGGGATGTAGGCGGCGGTTACAACGAATTTAACCAGGAAACTGGCAAATTCAAAATCTTTCGCTGGGGTTTTCCTGGTAAAAACCGCCAAATTGAGATTGAAAGCCGCATCCAAGATATACAATCTGTACGTATCTCTATTAAAGAAGGTCTAAATCCTCAACGCGCACTTTACCTGAGAGTCAAGGGAAGAAGGGATATTCCCCTGACACGAGTAGGTCAACCTTTATCTTTGGCTGAGTTGGAAACTCAAGGCGCTCAGTTAGCTCGCTTTTTGGGTGTACCCTTAGAAGGACTTTAGATTTTGGATTTTGGATTTTGGATTTTGGATTGGTGATAGTTGATAGTTGATTGGGAAACATCAAATTGATTACCCAGTCACCAGTCACCAGTCACCAGTCACCAGTCACCAGTCTAAAATCCAAAATTGCTAAGATACTTTGGTTGAGTAAGTAACTTTCAATGCGGTTAAAATTTTCACAATTTTTAGTGCTTCTGTTAATAATTGGTGGTTTGATGTTGACTGGATGTTCGGCTGATCAAGTCGCTTCTAGTACATCTCCCAATTCTACAGCTACCTCCAAGGCAACTGAGACAAGCGCCATACCACGTCTCGAAGGTAAAGCAACTGTAGTGATGACAGTTAAAGGATCACCAATTACCATTGAAGTCGATGGTGATAATGCTCCCATTACTGCGGGAAATTTTGTTGATTTAGTCGAAAAAGGTGTTTACGACGGTTTAGTATTCCATCGGGTTGTGCGTGAACCTCAGCCTTTTGTCGTTCAAGGTGGTGATCCTAAAGGAGATGGAACTGGTGGTTATATAGATCCAAAACTGAAAACCGAACGCCGTATACCCTTAGAAATTAAACCTGAAGGTGCAGATCAACCAGTTTACGGTCAAACAATTACTCAAAAGCCTGTTTTGACTCACAAACTTGGTGCTGTAGCAATGGCAAGATCCCAAATGCCTGATTCTGCTTCTTCTCAGTTTTATTTTGCTCTGGCGGATCTGGGCTTTTTAGATGGTAACTACGCGGTTTTTGGCTATGTAACTGAAGGCTTTGATGTAGTTAATAAAATTCAGCAAGGCGATAAAATTGATTCTGCTAAAGTAGTTAAAGGTGCTGAAAACTTGAAAGTTCCTCAGTAGTTATCAATTGATAATTGACAATTGACAATTGATAATTGTTTCATTCCAGGTTTAAAACCTCCCCTTTCAAGGGGGAAAAAGCCAAAATTCCGCTTTTGAAATCCTCTGATTTTAAGGGAGAGGTAATTGTTAATTGTTAATTGTTAATTGTTAATTGTCCATTATTGAATAGAGGGAATAGGGAATAAATCAAGTCAAAATTCAAAATTAATAACTTCTGACTCCTTGAACTCCTGACTCCTGACTCCTCATTTAAAATCTCAAATCTAAAATTGGTTAGGGTTGTTGTTACTGGTATTGGTTTAGTTTCTGCTTTGGGTAACAGCTTGGAAGATAGCTGGCAAAATTTACTATCTTTAAAAACGGGAATTAAATTACATCAACTATTTCCAGCACTGGGAAAAATTCCTCTTGGTTTAATTAATCAACAACCTTCTGATTTGAGTACCCTCACTCAGATGGTTGTTCATTCTGCTTTAGAAAATGCTGAATTAGTAGCGTCTTTGCCTGATTGTGCTGTAGTAATTGGTTCTAGTCGTAGCTATCAAGCGTCTTGGGAGAAGTTTGCACAGCAAATGTATGGTCAAGATACCAACCGAGAATTATTAAATCTGGAAAATTGGTTGGATACTTTACCGCTGATGAATGCAATCGCTGTAGCCAGACAAATCGGGTCTTGTGGTACAGTTTTAGCACCGATGGCGGCCTGCGCTACGGGAATTTGGGCAATTTCCCAAGCCGCTATGTTAATTCAAAGCGGTCAATGTCAACGGGCGATCGCTGGTGCTGTGGAAGCACCTATTACACCCCTTAGCATCTGTGGATTTCAGCAAATGGGGGCTTTAGCAAAAACAGGCGCTTATCCTTTTGATTTACACC
Organism: Sphaerospermopsis torques-reginae ITEP-024; assembly: GCF_019598945.1. Taxonomy (NCBI): domain Bacteria; kingdom Bacillati; phylum Cyanobacteriota; class Cyanophyceae; order Nostocales; family Aphanizomenonaceae; genus Sphaerospermopsis; species Sphaerospermopsis torques-reginae. Next base: position 4,005,521 of record NZ_CP080598.1, read on the forward strand.
GAGAAGGTTTGGTATTAGGTGAAGGTGGTGCTGTTTTTGTTCTGGAATCTGCGGAGTTGGCAAAACAACGTCAAGTAAAGCCAGAAAATATTTATGGAGAAATTTTGGGTTTTGGCTTGACAGCAGATGCGTTTCATGGTAACAAGCCAGAATCAGAAGGGAAAAGTGCGATCGCTGCTATCAAGCAATGTTTAGAACGCAGTAATTTAACACCCGCAGATATAGACTACATTCATGCTCATGGTACAGCTACTCTTCTCAACGACAGAATAGAAAGCAAAATTATACAGTCTTTATTTCACCCCAAAGTAGCCATTAGTTCTACCAAAGGCTCTACAGGTCATACACTAGGAGCATCGGGGGCTTTAGGTGTAGCATTTTCGCTTTTGAGTTTTAAGCATAAAATATTACCTCCTATTGTGGGATTGCAACAGCCAGAATTTGATTTAAATTTTGTGACAACAGCAAGAAATACAGAAATACAAAAACTGCTCTGCTTGAGTTTTGGTTTTGGTGGACAAAATGCAGCGATCGCTTTAGGTAGTAGCAATTCAATATATTGATACAAGTGATAAATTTGAATCTAGTAGACGAACACAGCTGATTTTTATAGCATTTTTAGATGGTTGGTGGATTCCTCTAGTACCACCAATTTTAGCTTTAACAGGTTCAACTATTACTATACTTGAGTATATTGCCTACAGTGCTGCCAATATGCAAAAAACTTTTGGGCGTTATCTCACCGATGAAGTTGTTACTAATTTAATAGAAAATCCAAGGGAATAGCAGTCAGGAGTCAGGAGGAGGTTTGAAAATTTCTTTGCCCTCTCTGGAAATCTCAAAAAATGCACGCTTTTTCAGCTATACCCTTGAAAAACCTTGCACTTATTTTTGTGTTTATCACCATGTAACCTTTGATACCTCTTGGTTTTACATTTATTTTAAATCTAGTAAACCTTCTTCTTTTAATTTAGGATGAAAACGAATTTGAGTTTTTACTCCTCTTGATTCTAAAACAGCCAAAATTTCCGATTCAACTCGCCGAGCTACATTTTTGATGATTTTAATTTTGGCCAAGTCATCAATTAGTGGATTTTGATAATTAGCTTTTTCTTCATCTGTCATTAATGCCTGAGTATTAATAGGATTAGTCCATTTTTCTTGATTCTCTCCATTCCCTAAAGGAACGCTACCATTTTCAACAATCCAAGCATTTTCAATCTTTTCTAAAATCGTGCGGTTAGGGCGTTCAATTGTGTGAACTTTTAACCAATAACATTTTTCTGGTTGACGGACTAAATGCTGCTTGCAACTAAGATAAACATCACGGGAATAACCAACAAATTGTAGAATTTTATCTTTGTCAAAAATAGCATAGACTCCTATTTTACTCTGAAAATGTACTGGTAATTCTCCATTGTCATCAATGTAAGTGACATATTCTAAAGTATCTAAAGCAGGAATATCAATTTCCGTAGTCATCTTTATTAAATGTATGATTTACTAATTTAGGGTTTGCTGAAAAGGTCCTTTCGTTAGGGCTAGGAGTCAGGAGTCAGGAGTCAGGAGGAGAATTAAAGACATTTTTTCATTGCTGTCTGCCCAGAAAAGTGCAAGGTTTTTCAGACTCAAGACGCTATAACGAAAGCACCTACCGTCTTTTTTATGAGCCTCAAACCTTTGATTTATGAGGCTTTTTGGTTTATTCAGCATCCCCTAATTTACTAAAGCAGCAAGTGTGCAAACAGTCAAGCATCAGGGTAGAGGTAAAACTTCCTATTGGCTTTTATATCAGTAATTAGGGTTTGCTGTTCGCGTAGCGTGCCGTAGGCATAAAAGTCTTTCCGTTGAGGTAGGGAATAGGGAAATAGCTAAACCCAAACAAGTTTCAAATGTCACAAGTAAACCCAATCAAGCAGCTAATTTAGTCACAAAAACAGCAACAATTTCCAGCCAGTGGAATTTTGTCAGTGACACAGCTATTAACAATGATCCTGGTTTGAAGGTAACTGATCCAGAATGCAAAAAAATTAATCCACTGCAATATCTAAACAATCCCGAAACCTTCTTTCAATCATGTTCTGCTACCAATAACCCAAATGACCAAGATTATGAACCAATTGAGTATTTAAAAGTTCCCCGACTTGATTCAGGTTTAAGTGTGACAGTTAGTAATTTTTGATTTGGGGAATTTTGGTTGGCTGAAAAGCCAAAGAAAAACGCAAAATAAATAGGGGTTGCTGAAAAAGTCTTTCCGTTAGGGGTTAGGAGTTAGGAGTTAGGAGTCAGGAGTCAGGAGGAGATTTGAAAATTTCTTTTCCATCTCTCGAACTCAATAAAAGTGCAAGGTTTTTGAGGCACAAGACGCTATATCGAAAGCACCTAATTTCCTGTTAATCAGCCTCAAACCTTTGATTTGTATAGGTTTTGGGTTTATTCAGCAAGCCCTAAATAAAGAAAGGGTTTAGCATTGCTAAACCCCTACATTTGCTTTTTCCAAAAATTACCTTTCGGTTTTATTCTTCATCATAATCATCGTCTTCTTCCTCGTATTCATCCTCCTCTTCTTCTTCAACACCAGCAATCACTTCATCAGCAATCAAATCTTCGTCATCATCTAAAATCGAACCGCGTCTACCACCATAACTACCATCACCCAAACCAGGAGAATCTAAGCTATATAACTTGGCAGTGCGGTCATCCAAAACCATATCCAGTGAATCATCCACATCATCCAAAACCCCATTACCCAAATCAGTACCATAATCTTCTATGGTGCTGGGTTCTTCATAGGTGTTGTAACCAGTACCAGCAGGAATCAACCGCCCAATAATCACATTTTCCTTCAAACCCCGCAACCAGTCAGACTTACCCTCAATCGCTGCTTCTGTTAACACCCTGGTAGTTTCTTGGAACGAAGCCGCCGAAATAAAGCTATCAGTATTCAGCGAAGCTTTCGTAATCCCCAACAACACCGGGGTATACTCCGCCCTCGCCCCACCAGTAATGGACATTGCCTCATTCACCTGCTCCACCTGCCGCAATTCCACCAACTCACCCGGCAACATGGTGGTGTCTCCACCATCATCAATGCGGACTTTGTTAGTCATTTGCCGGACAATTACTTCAATGTGTTTGTCCGCAATATCAATGCCCTGGGACTGGTACACCATTTGTACCTCATTCACCAAAAAGCTTTGTACTTTTTGCAAAGCATGACTAGCACAGGCATAAATTCCATCTTCTGAACCCAAACTAAAGAAAATTTCTAAAATCTCATGGGGATTAGAAGGTCCATCAGTCAATGGTTGACCAGCTTCTACATGAGCGCCATCAGGAACAATCAAGTTTTGCCCCGGTCCGAGGGGATAGTCAGTAACTCCACCACCCGCTTCCAAAACTTTAATAGCATAAGCTTCCCTTCCTAAAGCTTCATCCCCATCCCCATAAACCACCTTCACTTCACCAGGACGACGGCACAAAATACAAGCTTCCTTGGGTTTACGAGCTTCTAACAATTCTTCAATTCTTGGCAAACCTTGGATAATATCCCCGGTTTTCGCCCTCTCAAACACCAACAACACCAAATTATCACCCCGTTGCACCAGTCCCCCATCTTCAATTTGCAACACCGCCCCAGGACTGACTCGGTAAGGACGACCAACGCGGATGGTGACGGAGTACGAGGCAGGGGAGGCAGGGGAGGCAGGGGAGGAACTTTCTCCTTTACTGTCACCGTGGCGTAGCACCTGTAACCTGTCACCTTTACTGTCACCTGCTTTGACTGAAACTACCTGACCCGACTCTGGTGCTGTCACTCCAGGAGCAATTTCCGTACCCTCTACTAACAAATCGCCTTTTTTCACCTTTGGCGCTGTCGTAGTTTCCACCGTGATCATGTCAGTTTCTCGCAGCACTAAACAACGACGCACTGCTTCTGTATCTCTCCTGACACCGCGAACAGTTCCCCCTTCTTTACACAAAATCTGTGTTCGTGCTACCACCGCCCCCGGTGCAATGGTCATACCATCTTCCACTTCTAAAGTGGTGTGGGTACTACCTTGGGTAGCATCAGCCGCAATATCTCGCCGAATCACCAAAGATTCCAAAATTACCAACTGCAATCTTTGAATCTCAGCATTTTCACTATCTGCTACCAATTCAATGTCCGCCGCCAAAGGCGAAGCATGATCCTGTTCTCCCTCTTGTTCAATTTCCAATACCAACTGAGTCCGCAACAGTTCCACCCCTTCCACAGACTTCACCCGTTCCCCATCTTTATAAGGTAAACGCTGTACCGCCCGCAGTTGAATGGATCTACCTGTTTGTTGACTTACAGATGTTGTAGAAGGTACATCAGGATGAGCCGGAACATCAAACTCTACCACCGGACGACTCAACAACGCTGGTCCTTCAGGCGATTCCACATACTGAATATATCTCAGTTCTGTGGCCACTGTTCCCATAAACTCCTCACCCGGCTGCAAAAAGGTATTATCCCTACCAATCACCGCTTCTGGATCATCCACCATCAACAGTTCACCAGGTTTAATCACCACTTCCCGCAGAATGTCGTTTTTCTGAGTAACTTCTATCACGCCGCTGGTTTGACAAAAAATGTCTTTCACCACTTCTGTTCCAGCTTCCACAAACTGCCCATCCTCCACCAACAACAAAGAAATATCCTTGTTTACCTCATGGCTTTCTTCTGGTATCCATAACAGCGTTCCCCCTGTCACCACTTCATAACCTAACTTGGCCTTACCCTTCTTCTGAACTTCAATGCCCGCAAACTTCAAAAACCCACCAGTAGTAGTCCGATAACGGTCATCAATTAATTCTGCCACCACCTGACCATTTTGTACCTTTGTTCCGGGAGTGGCACGGAGGTTAAAAGTCTGAGACTTGCCACTGGGTAACTCTCCACTGTTCCCTGTTCCCTGTTCCCTGTTCCCTTCCCCGGTATGGATAAGGTAATTATTCTTGCCTTGGGAACTGTGAACCGTTACCGTTGCTTGATCCAATACCACAGAAGCGGTAATAATTTCAATTTCCCGCGTCGCCTTCCCTGGTATGGCTTCTGGCAACCGCACTACCCCACCATGTACAGTAGTTAACTTAGTTTCTGCTAAAACTCCAGTAGAAGCGTTCGGCTCTGCCGTGCCGGAGGCGATCGCATCTCCATTTTTCACCACCAATTCTGCACCAGGAGGTAAATTATACACTTCCCCAGACAAAATCCAAATCAAACCACCTCTAGCCGCAGTAGTAGTAGTATTGCCTTGACGATCGGTTTTTTGTTCTGCTACCACATCCGCAAACTGCACCTCACCCGCCAAATCAGTCGCCACATCTTTAACAGCTTTTTCCGTATTTGCCCTAGCAGTCCTACCGCCCAAAGCCACCTCAGCAATTAATTGGGCAACCTTTACCTGTTGTCCAGGATTAATATATAAAGTCGAACCTTGAGTAATAGAAATTTCTTGACTTTCCCCATCACCCTTAGCTTCTAAAACCATAGTGCCATTGGTTTCCGCATAAAGCGCGTCTTCCCCATGACGAGTCCGATAGGGACGGGTTTTTAACTTGCGGGAAAACTTCACCGTACCTTCAACCTTCGCCCGCACCTGTTGGGCAACTTCCCCAGTAAATACCCCCCCAGTGTGGAAAGTCCGCATGGTTAACTGAGTACCTGGTTCACCAATACTTTGAGCAGCGATAATACCCACCGCTTCCCCCAAGTCTACCATCTTGGCGTGTGCCAAACTCCAACCATAACAATGTTGACACACAGAACGAGCAGCTTCACAAGTGAGAGGCGATCGCACCATAACTTCCTTCACCCCGGCTTTTTGAATCTCCGCTGCCAAGTCATCAGAAATCGGAGTATTCCGGGGTGCGAGCATTTCCCCTGTAGTCGGATGCACCACATCCTGCGCCACTACCCGCCCCATTAATCTTGTGCCAATGGGAATCAACACCTTAGCCCCTTCCGTCATATCCCGCAAAGGAATACCCCTGGTAGTGCCACAGTCAAACTCTCGAATAATCACATCCTGAGAAACATCCACCAACCGCCGGGTGAGATATCCAGAGTCCGCAGTTCTTAATGCCGTATCAACTAATCCCTTTCTCGCCCCGTAACTAGAAATAATATATTCTGTAACAGTTAATCCTTCCCGGAAATTGGTTTTAATGGGTAAATCAATAATTTCCCCTTGGGGATCAGCCATCAAACCCCGCATCCCCACCAACTGCCGCACCTGAGAAATATTCCCCCGCGCTCCCGAAAAAGCCATCATATATACCGAGTTAAGGGGATTGGTTTTTTTGAAGTATGTCACTACCTCATCCTTCAAACTTTCAGAAGTTCCATTCCAGGTATCAATTACCTTTTGGAAACGTTCAACTTCCGTAATTTCCCCTCGTTTAAACCGTTCCTCTGTGCTGAGAATTTCCGCTTCTGCTGCTTCCAGGAGGGATTTTTTAGAAGGGGGAACCATCAAGTCATCAACGCTAATGGATACTCCGGCTCTAGTGGCATATTTAAAACCCAGGTCTTTGAGTTTATCTGCCATTACAGCAGTCCGCGCTGTCCCGTAATGGGTAAATGACCACGCAATTAAGTTTCTCAGTTGACCCTTGTTAACGACAAGGTTACGGAAAATCATTTTTTCAGTCATAGTCAGTAATAATTGATAATTGATAATTGACAATGGATAATTGATAATTGACAATGGATAATTGATAATTGACAATGGGTAATTGATAATCGGTAAAGGTGACAGGTGACAGTTCCCAATCACCAATCACCTCAATTGTCAATTGTCTAACGCTTCCTGAATCGCTTTGTTATAAATCACCCTGCCTGGGGTGGTATAGATATACTGAGAAATCAAATTTCCTTGGGCATCTTCACGGACACGACGGAACTTATACAATACAGTCCGACTACCATCTTCATGTGTCGTTACCTCTAACGGTTCATTGTCAGGTTGTCCAGTTTGCATTTCTCCATCAAACCGCACGTAAATATAAGAATGCAAGTCTACCTGATCCTGCTGATATGCCATAATCACATCATCCAGAGACGCAAAGAAATTATCTTTACCTTTGGTAGCACCGGGATTTTCTGCTGTCAGATAATATGCTCCTAACACCATATCTTGGCTAGGGGTAACAATAGGTTTACCAGTTGCAGGGGAAAGAATGTTATTAGAAGCCAACATTAATAACCGTGCTTCTGCTTGACTTTCCAAGGACAAAGGCACGTGAACCGCCATTTGGTCGCCGTCAAAGTCTGCGTTAAAAGCCGGACATACCAAGGGATGCAGTTGAATGGCTCTACCTTCTACTAAAATTGGTTCAAAAGCTTGAATCCCTAACCTATGCAGTGTGGGCGCTCGGTTTAACATTACCGGATGCCCCTCAATCACCTCTTCCAACACATCCCACACACTGGGGTCATTACGAGAAATCAGCTTTTTCGCCGCCTTGATGTTGTTCACCATTCCCGAACGAATTAACCGATTAATCACAAACGGCTGGAACAATTCAATGGCCATCTCCCTGGGTAGTCCACACTGGTGAATTTGCAACTTGGGACCCACCACAATTACCGATCGCCCCGAATAGTCCACCCGTTTACCCAACAAGTTTTGCCGGAAACGTCCCTGTTTACCTTCAATAATGTCTGAAAGGGACTTCAGCGGACGGTTATTTGCCCCCACTACAGTCCGTCCCCGGCGACCATTATCAATCAACGCATCCACCGCTTCCTGCAACATCCGTTTCTCGTTACGGACAATAATCTCCGGTGCAAGAATTTCCTGTAACCTGGCCAAGCGATTATTCCGATTAATCACCCGCCGGTATAAATCATTTAAATCACTGGTAGCAAATCTACCCCCATCCAACTGCACCATTGGGCGCAAATCCGGCGGAATCACGGGAATCGCTGACATCACCATCCATTCTGGTTTAGAACCTGTAGCAATAAAATTATCAATTACCCGCAACCGTTTAATTAACTTCGCTCGTTTCTGCCCCTTCGCTCCCTCAATTTCTTCTCGCAGTTTTTCCGCTTCCTGCTCCAAATTAATATCAGCCAACAATCGCAGCAGCGCCTCCGCTCCAATACCTACCTCAACCCCCACCAGTTGGGAATCTTCACTATAAATCGCATCCTCAATTTCCAGCCACTGGTCTTCAGTCAACAATTGTTTATAAGTGAGAGTATCCGCATTACCCGGAGCTAACACCACATAAGAATTGAAATAAACAATTTGCTCCACATCCCGCAGGGGCATATCCAGCAAAATCGCAATATAACTAGGAATCCCCTTCAAATACCACACATGGGCAACAGGAGCAGCCAGTTTAATAAAACCCATTCTGTGCCGCCGCACCCGTGACTCTGTTACCTCCACTCCACAGCGTTCACAAACAATTCCTCTGTGACGCACTCTTTTATACTTACCACAATGACATTCCCAATCCTTCGCCGGTCCAAAAATCCGTTCACAAAATAAACCATCCATTTCCGGTTTCAAAGTCCGGTAATTGATAGTTTCCGGTTTTGTCACCTCACCCACCACCTGACCATTAGGTAAAGTCCTCTCACCCCAAATACGGATACGTTCTGGTGAAGCTATGCCGATTTTTACGTAGTCAAATTGATTAGATTGAATTGATCTCATAATTAATTGATAATTGATAATTGATAATTGATAATTAACAACTGATAAATTTCAATTGTTAATTATCCAATTCATAACCAACAATTGACGAGTTTCAATTGATAATTGATAATTGGTAATTGATATTTAAAAAAAATGTCAATTGTCAATTGTCAATTGTCAATTGTTATTCGTCTTCTTCCAAGGACTCACGGGAAAGTGACTCATAAGTAGGACGGGGAGGAGTCCGGCGAGAACCTTGATCCGCCATCAAATCAACTTCCACATCCAAAGAACTACCATCCGCTTGGGTTTCTACCTTATGCACCGCAATATCTAAACCCAAAGATTGCAATTCTCGCATTAACACTTTGAAAGATTCAGGAGTACCCGGACGAGGAATCGCTTTACCCTTGACAATGGCGTTCAATGCCTCATTTCTACCTTGCATATCGTCAGATTTCACTGTTAACAATTCCTGCAAAGTATAAGCAGCACCAAAAGCCTCCAGCGCCCACACTTCCATTTCTCCAAATCTTTGCCCACCTTGTTGCGCTTTTCCACCCAAAGGCTGTTGAGTAACGAGAGAATAAGGACCAGTGGACCGGGCGTGAATCTTATCATCCACCAAATGCACCAATTTCAGCATATAGGCCACACCCACCGTTACCGGACGGTCAAAAGGTTCGCCAGTACGCCCGTCATAAACCATGATTTTACCAGGGTCATCAGGGTTATATACCCAATTTTTCCCCGTTTCATCCCTAGCTTCTTGCAATTTGCCGTGGACAATCCGGCGGGAAGATTCTTCCCCATACATTTCATCAAAAGGAGTAATCTTAAACCGCACTCCCAAGTTTTGACCAGCCCAACCTAACAAACATTCAAACACCTGTCCCACATTCATCCGGCTAGGAACACCCAAAGGATTCAGCACAATATCCACCGGTGAACCATCAGGCAGGTAAGGCATATCTTCCGCTGGCAGAATCCGAGAAATAATCCCTTTATTTCCGTGTCTCCCTGCCATTTTGTCCCCAACTTGGATTTTGCGTTTTTGTGCCACATACACCCGCACCACCATATTCGCCCCTGGTGGTAGTTCATCACCTTGTTCTCTGGTGAATAAACGCACATCTACCACCCGTCCCTTTTCTCCATTGGGAACACGCAGGGAATTATCCCGCACATCACGGGCTTTTTCACCAAATATCGCCCGCAGTAGTTTTTCTTCTGGTGGTTGGTCAGACTCACCTTTGGGGGTAACTTTTCCCACTAGAATATCACCAGACTCTACCCAAGCCCCAATTCTAATAATTCCCTGTTCATCTAATTGCCTGAGAGCATCTTCCCCCACGTTGGGAATTTCTCTGGTAATTTCCTCTGGTCCAAGTTTGGTTTGTCTGGCCTCAATTTCATATTTTTCAATGTGAATAGAGGTGTAAACATCATCCTGCACCAACCGTTCGGAAATCAAAATCGCGTCTTCGTAGTTATAGCCCTCCCAAGGCATATAAGCGACGATGATGTTTTGTCCCAGCGCCAGTTCTCCCCCTTCAGTAGAAGACCCATCTGCCAACACTTGACCAGCTACCACCTTTTCCCCAATGCGAACTAGAGGTTTTTGGTTTAAACAGGTGTCTTGGTTAGAACGTTGATATTTAGACAAGACATATTTAATTTCTTGGGGTTTAGAAACTGGTAAAGAAGAAGTTTCTTCACTGTCACCGTGGCGTAGCACCTGTGACCTGTCACCTGTTCTCTCTCGGACTCTAACACGAATTTCGTTAGCATCTGCATACACCACATCGCCATCGGTACGAGAAACAATCACCATCCCTGAGTCTCTAGCAGCCTGAGCTTCCAGACCTGTTCCCACCAAAGGACGCTCTGGTTTCAGTAAAGGTACTGCTTGCCGTTGCATATTAGAACCCATCAACGCCCGGTTCGCGTCGTCGTGTTCCAAGAAGGGAATCATGCTAGTAGCTACGGAAACAATCTGAACTGGGGAAACGGCTACGTAGTCTACTTGTTCCGGTGTGGTGGTGGAAAATTCTTGGCGATAGCGTACTGGTACTTGGGGTCCAATGATGTGGCCATTTTCATCAACGGGAATGTCTCCTGGTGCTACCCGCAGATCGTCTTCTTCGTCTGCTGTCATGTAGACAGCGGCTTTTTCATAGCACACTCGTCCGTTTTCGACAGGTCTAAATGGTGTTTCTAAGAATCCATATTGGTTAACACGGGCATGGGTAGCTAATGAACCAATTAATCCTGCGTTTGGTCCTTCTGGGGTTTCGATGGGGCAGATACGTCCGTAGTGGCTGGGGTGAATATCCCGGACTGCAAAACCGGCTCTTTCTCTGGTTAAACCACCAGGACCTAAGGCACTGAGTCGGCGTTTATGGGTCAGTTCTGCTAGGGGGTTGGTTTGATCCATGAACTGACTTAGTTGGCTAGAACCAAAAAATTCTTTGATTGCCGCTACTAAGGGTTTGGGGTTAACTAGGGATGCTGGTGTTAAAACTTCGGCATCGGATACTGTCATCCGTTCCCGAATGATGCGCTCTAAACGGTTCAACCCTACTCTGACTTGGTTTTGCAGGAGTTCGCCTACGCTTCTAACTCGGCGATTTCCGAGGTGATCAATGTCGTCAATGCTACCGATATCATATTCTAGGTTGATCAGGTAATCGACGGCGGCTAGGATATCCCCAGGGGTAAGTACGCGCAAGGTGTCGGGGACGGAAAGGCGCAGTTTTTTGTTGAGTTTATATCTACCTACTCGCCCTAAGTCGTAGCGTTTGGGGTCGAAGAAGCGGGAGTCTAAGAGTTGTTGTCCTCCTAAGACTGTGGGTGGTTCACCGGGACGCAGTTTGCGGTACAACTCCATCAGGGCTTCTTCTTCGGAAAACTGCCCTTCTTTTTCTATGGTTTTTTGGAAGTATTCTGGGTGGCGTAGGGCATCAAAGATTTCGTTGTCTGATAATCCTAATGCTTTGAGCAGTACCTGTGCCGATAGTTTGCGGGTTTTGTCGATGCGTACCCACACTAAATCGTTACGGTCTGTTTCAAATTTCAGCCATGCCCCCCGGTTGGGGATTAAACTGGCAGAATAAGTCCTTCTCCCGTTTTTGTCGATTTCTGATTTGTAATAAACTCCTGGCGATCGCACGATTTGGTTAACTATGACTCGCTCGGCTCCGTTAATAATAAACGTTCCCCGATCTGTCATTAAGGGCAAATCACCTATAAATACTTCTTGTTCTTTAATATCGCCTGTTTCTTTGTTTAACAGTCTGGTAGGCACATACATCTGTACTGCGTAGGTGCTGTCCCGCCGTTTGGATTCTTCAACGCTATACTTAGGCTCTTTGAGTTTATAGTTCTGTCCGATAAAGTGCAGTTCTAGTTTTCCTGTGTAGTCTGTAATCGGACTAAAGGAGTTCAACTCTTCTATTAGCCCTTCTTCTAAAAACCAGCGAAAGCTTGAACGCTGGATTTCAATCAAGTCTGGCAACAGAAAGGCTGGTTCCATGTATGTTTCGTTTGTCATGCCTCTACCTTTGTCAACCTGGTTAAACTTTCGCTTGGACTGGCAGGGAAACCCTGCTGTGGTGTTCCGACTCTCACTTTGTAGGGATCAAGTTGTTGGGGAACTTCTCCTGACGCTACCAACTCTTTACTGATGTGGGCTTTTTGCAGTCATTAAATCTGTAATTGGTGTTTTTTACAATTGGTTAAGCGCATCCGATGATCAGTAAGAATGGCTAAAAATCTGTGTGCTAACTCTTGAAACAAGATTAGATGGTCTATATCTTGCTGTTTTTTTTTGGTTTTTCTCTCTCCAGTCCTCCCACACAGCCTGTTCATTAATTGCACATCCATACTGTTGTATCTTTTAGGGACCTCATCTATACTCACAGTAAGAACCCAAAAATAATGAAGAATCCGCGAGTGTTGGCTGGGAATCAGGATGGATTTCTTTTGCTGTTTTTTTGTCACAAGGCTTTTAAGTCTAAAGAATTTAATAATTTTCTATATTTCAATACACAAAAATCCGCTGCTGTGTACAATTCCATATCCAACTTGGCTTCCAGGGTTTGTTATTTATTGAGAGCATCTGCTTGTGGAGATATTTTTAGATGTCCTTGAATTTTGTGTTGATCAACATTCACCAGTATCTAATTAACTAGATAGATTTTATACCTAGTATTTAACAGTAATTTTCAGCAGCTAGTTAAAAATTCCCTTCCTTTATCATTATGACGCAAGTAAAATGTTTTGGAGGGAATAATATTAGCACAGTTTTGTCCTCCGAAAGTCTGAATTTTGGTTTTTTATCAGTTTTCAGTTTTTCTGAATTTTGGACACTGAACTCATGGCTAATTGTGTGTTAATGAAAGTCCGAATAACCTACAAGCATTTGTAGTGGTTTGATGGGCGATCGCCTCTACTGTTTCTCCCCTAATTTTGGCTATTTGTTCGGCTACATAACCTACATAAGCAGGTTCGTTGCGTTTTTCGCCTCTTTTGGGTGTGGGTGCTAGAAATGGACAGTCTGTTTCTATGAGTAGGCGATCGCTACTCACCATGGCCGCTGATGCTTGGATGGTTTTCGCGCTTTTAAAGGTGACAGTGCCACTGAAACTGATGTAAAAGCCTAAGTCCAGAAACCATTGAGTTTCTTCTGGTGTTCCTCCCCAACAGTGCATTACTCCCCGTACTTTTTCTCCTTGTTTTTCCCGCCATTTTTGCAATATTTCTCTGACCTGGGGTGCGGCATCCCGACAATGGATGATCACTGGTAGGTTCAGTTCGGCGGCGATCGCTAACTGTGCCTCAAATACCTTGTACTGTTGTTCCTGGTTATTGGCCTTATAAAAATCCAGCCCCATTTCCCCAATCGCCACTACTTTAGGATCAGAACTGGCTAGAGTTTTGATTTTCTCTGCTGTCTCCTCCTGCCATTTATGTGCATCTAAAGGATGTAAACCTACTGCAAAGCTGATTTCGGGAAATTCCTGTGCCAATGCTTGAATGCTGGCAAACTCTTCTGGGTGAACACAGGAATGGACTAAACGCACTACTCCGGCTTGTTGCCAACGCGATCGCACTGCTGCTAAATCTGGTTGAAAAAGGTCAAAGTTCAAATGTACGTGGGTGTCTATTAATTGCATGATGGAGTCAGGAGTCATTGATGGGGTTTGGTTAAGTCATTAATCTTTTAGCTCATGACTAATGACTAATGACTAATGACTTCTATGCTGTTTGTGTCAGTGGTTTGAGTTTTTGCGCTAACCTTGATTTTTTCCTAGCTCCGTTGTTGGGATGCAGCACACCACGCTTGACAGCTTTGTCAATTTTGCTGTAAGCCTCTGACATTCGAGTATCTACTACCTGTTTTGATTCAGGAGTAGGATTAGCTGCATAGGCTTCCACCGCAGCCAGGTATTTCTTCATCAGCGTTTTTACTGCTGATTTATATGCTTTGTTACGCAGTCGGTTGCGTTCTGCGATTTGGGCGCGTTTAAGTGCTGATTTTGTATTCGCCACAGTCAGTTCCAAAAAAACTATTAATTAATATGTACACACACTACTAGATTTACTAACATAGCACAAAATTTGCCAATGTTATAATTTCACAGAAAAATTTTCCGGTGGGATATTAGGGCAGGAGTCAGGAGTCCGTTTTTGTCAGGGTGATTTATACCCGCTACCAAAATTTTTGTCCTTCAAAAGCATTAGCGTAGCGGGACGAAGTTCGATTTAATAGCCGATGGTTTAGATAAATGAGATGGTAGCGTAAGTTGCCAGTTATGGTTTTAAAGGATAGAAAATGGGAATTACCAGAAGATAAGGAAATATAGATATGAAAATACTAGATATTTCGCTGTAAATTGATTGTTTATCCTGACTCCTGAACTCCTGTACGGGCGAAGTAGGGGCGAAGTAGGGGCGAAGCATTCGGAAAATAGCCTGTTCAGAAAATTGATAATTGGTTGCCCGAATGCTTCGCCCTTACAGGAAAATAGCCTGTTCAGAAAATTGATAATTGGTCGCCCGAATGCTTCGCCCCTACGACTCCTGACTCCTGCCTCCGAGTAGGAAAACAATAGACCTGGATTTATATTCAGGAAATAGGTTAGAATAAGATACCTATAAAATAAACCAAATTGCTAACGCAGCTACTCCCAGCATCTAACCTGCTTTTTAGTGAGTATAAAATCATTAAATTCTTAATATGCAAGTAAAATATCTATAGCAATCCTGGGAGTAGTAAAAAAATGCAGGTTAAGCTAGAGAAGAGAATTAGGAAAAGCTTGATATCCTACGGGTAAAAAGCCAGACTAATGATCAAACGAGAAAATTTTAATTTTGGCATTGTCCTTACTCCATGCTGCGAATTATTACTCAGCAGGCAGACGTTATATCCGAACTACAACGTATCTGCGATCGCACCCAGGATGAACAGGTGCTTCACAAAGAAGCAACGGTACGTGAAGTGTTGCAAGCAGTCAAGCGCCAAGGCGACAAAGCTGTACTGCACTACACAGCCGAATTTGACCATCAAACCTTGCAACCAGAAGAACTGAGGGTGACAGGTTCAGAACTGGATGCAGCTTACCAACAGGTATCAAAGGATTTGTTGGCAGCTATTAACCTGGCTTGTCGCCAAATTGAAGCGTTTCACCGTCAGCGAGTACCAAAAAGCTGGGTACACTTTGGCGATGATGAAGTGGTACTGGGTAAACGCTATACTCCTGTAGATCGGGCAGGTTTATACGTCCCTGGAGGTCGAGCTTCCTACCCCAGTACGGTGCTAATGAATGCGATACCAGCGAAGGTGGCAGGTGTACCACGGATAGTGATGGTAACACCACCAGGAGCAGGTAAAACAATCAATCCAGCCGTCTTGGTGGCTGCCCAAGAAGCTGGAGTCGAAGAAATTTATCGGATTGGTGGCGCTCAGGCGATCGCTGCTTTAGCCTACGGTACGGAAACAATTCCTAAAGTGAATGTCATTAGCGGACCAGGTAACATTTATGTCACCTTGGCCAAAAAGCTAGTTTACGGCACTGTGGGCATTGATTCCTTAGCAGGACCGAGCGAAGTGCTAATTATTGCCGACGAAACAGCCAATCCTGCCCATGTTGCTGCGGATATGTTAGCTCAGGCAGAACATGATCCAATGGCGGCGGCGATTTTGTTAACCACAGATGCGGGTTTAGCGAAAAAAGTCCAGGCAGCAGTAGATAGACAACTGGTAGATCATCCGAGAAGAATAGACACAGAAAAAGCGATCGCTCATTATGGGTTAATTGTTGTTGTCGAATCTTTAGAAGCAGCGGCAGAATTTTCCAATGAATTTGCACCTGAACACCTAGAATTGGAAGTTGAAGATCCTTGGACTTTAATTTCTCACATTCGTCATGCCGGGGCTATTTTCCTGGGTAATTCCACACCAGAAGCTGTAGGTGACTATTTAGCAGGTCCAAACCATACCTTACCTACTTCCGGTGCTGCTCGTTATGCTTCTGCCTTGGGTGTAGAAACTTTTCTTAAACACTCTAGTATTATCCAATACTCACCAACCGCACTGGGGAAAGTCGCTGGTGCAATTGATACTTTAGCGAAAGCGGAAGGTTTGCCTTCTCATGCTGATTCAGTACGAAGGCGAGTACAGGAAGAAGAGTAATTGAGAACGCTTATTTTTTTACTGAGTGCGGTTGACAGCAGCTACTCCATAATTAAAAATAGAAAGTTTGTAATTTTAGCAAACTAAAGTTCACATTAAGAAAATTGTTGGTATTGAAACCAAGAAAATTCTTAATGTGATAATTTAAGGGGTCTACTTTTGAGTAGACAAAAGCGGTGTTAAAAACTATTTTAGTAGCTCTGGATGGTTCGGAAATTGCGGAACGAGTAATTGAAACTTTAGGTGATTTGGTGCTGTCTGCAAACACCAAAGTTGTTCTTTGTCATGTATTTCCCGCACCAGAGGCAGAAATAGAATTACCCGCTGATCGTCCTCATCCAGACTCACCAAAGTTGTCTTATTTCCAGATAGAAAAGCAGTTGCAATCCTACCAGGAAAAATTACCAGTTCAAAGCGAGTTAGAATTAGTAACTGGTGAACCTGCGGAGGAAATTATTAGACTGGCCAATATTTACAAAGCTGATCTGGTGGTTATTGGTAGTCGGGGGTTAACGGGGATGAATAAAATTGTTCAGGGTTCGGTTAGCACTCAGGTAATGGAAGAAGCTCATTGTTCGGTGTTGGTGGTGAAACCGGGGAAGTAATTTGTAATTTGTAATTTGTAATTCATCTTAACTTAAAATCCATAACCCGACTGGGAATGAATTCCCAGTCTCATAGCAGAAGTCATCTGAAGATGATTAAAAATACCCATAAATCTACAGTTTAGGGAACATCCCAAATGTGTAAATTTATTTTGATCTAACGGTAAAAATGATCCAATGTCCTGATATGATTGAACCGCAAAGGACGCAAAGGACACAAAGGTAAGAGAGTTTTAGAGAGTTTTTGGTGTTGCTGCGGTTATTTTTTCAAAATTGGGATGCTCCTGGGTTTGGGGATGTATGTTATATCATTCTCAAATACTCTCTAAACACAGGAGATAATTGAAACAAAACTTTCTCCTGTACAATGGTTTTCAGTAAATATCTTTGTTTTAATGATTGTAAACCGTTAATCAATTCCATTGACGATAAATTTGATGATAGGTTTAAACCCTCTCTGACATCTTCCCTAGATACAGGTTGATGAGATTTACTTAACTCTAATACTATTTGCTGTTCTATGGGTGATAATCTGTTAAATATTTGATGGAATGAAATTTGCATATTTTTAGTAATAACTAAGTTATTTTCACCTAAAAACTCAGTCACGTAACCTGCAAAAACATCTTTTATTAAAACAGCAATATCTTTTAAATAAAGTGGATTACCTTCATATAAATTAATTAACTTAAACCAGTTATCCTCATCGTGTAAACTTTGGTTTTTAAAAACTTCCATATTCTTTAAACCAGATAATTCTAAATGTTTCATGGGAGATAATTCTGCATCTAAATATTCCATTTCTGGGCATTTTTCACGACTGATTAAAATTAAACTACTTTCGACGTATTTTAGTGAGATCATGCCATGATTAATTTTTCAAGTGCGTAAGTCCTAAATATTTACAACTATCTAATAATAACTTTTAGAAACAATTATGATAAATACTTATTCACAAATTCTGGAGGAGTTAAACATTCAAACTCTTTTGTTTCTTGCACTAAACAACGAATTAGTTTATAATTTGCGGAAACAAAACACTGAGTTTCACCCTTACTAGCAGTTAAATAAACTCCTATATCTTCACGAGGAATTAACCCTAACTCTTCTATTTTTAACCATTCCTCAGAAGTAAAATTGACATAAATAAGTTGTAATTGCTGCCAAATCCGAGCAATAATTTGACTACCCCAATCTTTACCATATAAACGTTTAGATACTCGTAAAATTTGCTCTAATAATTCTTCGGAAATGATAATTCCTACAGATGAAGGTTCTAAAAAACCTACTGATTCTAATATTTTTCTTTCATAACTATTCTGATTAGCAACACCAATAATATAAATATTAGTATCTAAAAATAGACGTTGAGGGATATCATGAATCATGGTGATGCTGTGCTTTTAATAAATGTTCTTGAGCTATTTCTCTTTTGACATCTTGAATTAAATCAATAATTTGCTCAGAAGAATTATATCCTGAATTATCTAAGGAATTTTTTACCTGTGCTGCTAATATTTCTAGGGGAATTAGTGTTTGTTGCTGAAAATTTTCTGGTTGATTTTTGGTAACAGCTTGTGTTAAAATTATTGCTAACTCAGTTTCTAAACTATGTCCATTTTTTGCGGCTTGATATCTCAAATTTTCAACTATTTTGGGTTCTAAATTATCTAAGATTATTTTCATATTTAATACATAGCTTGGGATTAATTTATATTATATAGCAATCCGATTTGAATTTTGAGAAAATACGCAGGGTATATATGTTTTATCGCGTAAAATATGATTCATTGCCTAACGATTATAAATCGAGGAACCACACAAGCAAAACCCGCCTGCGCGGGTTATTTGATCAAGTCCACTCCCGTGGACTTTGGTTGTGTAGTAGCGAATTATATTCGCCCAATTGCTCAAGAATGATTTAGGATTGCTATATACCATAGCATTTCCTAGTGTCATGAAGTGGAAAATTATCTGCGTTTATCTGCGTTCATCTGCGTTAAATTAGGGTTGACTGAATAAACTCTAATATTTCCTATGTCTTCTCCCTCAAGCGGCTTACATACCATAAAATATTTTATTTGTCAATACCAAAAACTATAACCAGCAAACAACAGCATCAAAAATACTCAATTCTCTTGTCAGGAAATCTTGATAATTTGCTCAGATTTTTTGCAGATGTTCAGTTTTACGAGTTCTGAAATACTTACTGGGTAAAGGTTTGAAATTCCCTGCTGTAAACGCCTTCTTAAAAATAGGCACAATAAGGCAAATTACAAATTCTCCTAAATCATAGCAGAAGCCTGAAAATATTGCAATACCGTTAGTAAATAAAAATAATTCTCAATTAATTATTAAGAAAATATAAAGGAGGAAATTTTGAAAGTTATAAAATACTAAACTATTGGAAGTTTTGGATAATTTAAAATTATATAAAAGCCAAGAAAGAGCGATCGCCTATATATAGATATGTATTGTGAATAAATTTATCAAAAATAAATTATCTGCTTTTAATTGTAATTTCTAACAGAGGGAGTCAGATAAATGACTCACCCTTTGCAACTTTGCGCCTTTGCGTGAGAATTACCCCTTTTTACCCCGCAAAAACTCCCGCAAACTCAGTAAAGATACAGTATGACCCAAATTCAAAGGTAAAATTGACACACCTTCCAAACGAGACTGTACCCAACCTTCCCCCCAGTACCACTCATGAAAACCATCAATACCCCCACTGAGTAACAAGCGCAAACAATTATTTTTGGCTACATCTACATGATGATGAATTTTCACAGGTCCGGTGGAAGTAGTAAAATCAAAACCCGAAGTTAACTTTTCCGGCATTCCCGAAGAAAAACTTTGTCCTGATAGCCATTTTTCCAATTGTGCAGGAATTAATATACTATCGTGAATAGCATCAGCGGATGCTTCAATTTCAATTCGCAGTTGGCTTTGTTGAAAAGTACCTAGCATGGTGATTGGTAATTGGTAATTGGTGATTGGTAATTGGTAATTGGTGATTGGTGATTGGTGATTGGGTTATTAACTTCCCCCTGCTCCCTGCTCCCTGCTCCCCTGCTTATTCACTGTCCCCAGTCCCCAGTCCCTAGTCCCTCACAGGGGTAGGTTTTTAATATTATCTGTTAAGGCAGGACAAGGAAGACAAGGAGGGAACGTAGACAAGGAAGATTTTATACAAAAAATGGTCTGTTGAGCGTCCCTCATTGTTACCAATTGTACATTATTTGTACGGATTTACTCCCTTGTCCACTGTCCTTCCTTGTCCTCCAAGTCTTGCCCTCACGACAATGTAAAATACCTACCCTTGTGAGGTCCCTAGTCCCCAGTCCCCAGAAAACTTACAATATATAAAGTCATCTTGTTAAGAATTGTAAGGGTTTTTCATGGCAGATAAATTAATACGGGCTACAGCAGCGAATGGAGGGATTAAAGCAGTGGGAGTGATTACCACACGCTTAACAGAGGAGGCAAGAATACGCCATAAGCTTTCCTATGTGGCTACAGCAGCACTGGGAAGAACAATGTCCGCTGGTTTGTTGATGGCTTCTAGTATGAAGCGTCCAGGCTCTAGGGTCAATGTCCGGGTCAGGGGTGATGGTCCTTTGGGTGGTATATTGGTAGATGCCGGGTTAGATGGGACAGTCAGGGGCTATGTAGGAAATCCATCTGTAGAATTGCCTCCCAATGCTAAAGGTAAGTTAGATGTAGGAGGTGCTGTAGGTAGTGGTTATCTATATGTAGTTCGAGATATCGGCTATGGCTATCCTTACTCTAGTACAGTAGAACTGGTTTCGGGAGAAATTGGTGATGATGTGGCTCATTACCTGGTAAATTCAGAACAGACTCCTTCAGCTTTGGTTGTGGGTGTGTTTGTAGGAGCAGAAGGAGTGACTGCGGCAGGAGGGATATTGATTCAAGTTTTGCCTAAAGCTGCTAGAGATGAAGCTTTAGTGACAACCCTGGAATCACGAGTATCTGCTTTATCAGGGTTTACACCGTTGATGCAAGCTGGGAAGACGTTAACAGAGATTTTTCATGATTTACTGGGAGATATGGGACTGAATATTTTTCCAGAAAGTCAGATGTTGCGTTTCCATTGTGGTTGCTCCTTTGATCGGGTGTTGGGAGCTTTGAAGATACTAGGAACAGCAGAACTGCAAGATATGATTCTCAAAGATGATGGCGCAGAAGCTACTTGTGATTTTTGTGGCAATGTTTATCAAGCAAATAGTGATAATCTAGCACAATTAATAGTTGATTTACAAAGGGAAACTTCTGTTTCAGAATAAGTGTGAAATACTACTAAAGCCCAAACATATAAATGGTATTTGTGGAGGAAGATAAAAAATGAAAAAAATAGCTTTTTAATGATGAGAAAGAAAGTTACTATGGCAAAAATGGAATAATCAGTTTCATCAAAACTGCTATTCAATTACTTTGGTGTGAGAGATGACAGATCGGGATATTTCAGACAGTTGGTCTCCAACCAGAGCCAGAAAACCAGATCCCAATACAAGATTATCCCGAACTCCAGAAGTCGGGACAACTCAATCATCTGGTGTCCCTCCTACTGGTTCTAACTTTAAATCAGTGACGCAGCAACAAGATAACAATTCAGAAGGATTACCTGTAAATAACTATTCAGAGGAATCTTTTGATACTGGGAAAAAATGGGGAAAATTGCCAAGCTGGATGAAAAGCTGGGTGATGTGGTCAATTTTATTAACATTGATTCCTAGCAGTATCGGGTTTATATCAATGTCGATGCTGTTAAAATTGCCGTCAGCGCCAAATTGCCCAAAAATCTTTTGGCCTTTAGCTAGTGCTTCTGTACGTTTACATTGCGCTTCCTTAGCAGCTTCTAAGCAGAATGTGAACGACTTACTGCAAGCGATCGCACTGGTAAGAGAATTACCAGAAAATCACCCACTCAGGGGACAGATTAATGGTTTGTTAGAGGAGTGGTCAAGGGATATTTTAAAGCTGGCTGAGGAAAGTTTCCAATCTGGGAATTTAGAAGAAGCGATCGCCACTGCCAGGCAAGTTCCTGAAGACTTAGAAGCTCGTAATATTGTAGAAGAGCAAATTACTAAATGGCAGTCTACTTGGTCCAAGGCAGAAGAAATCTATGACGAAACATTAAAAGAACTCGGAGAAAGACGCTGGCAGTCAGCTTTTATGCTGTCATCTAAATTGCTCCGCATCAACAATCAATATTGGTCAATGACCAAGTACGATGAACTAAACCGGATTATTGTTACAGCGCGGGAAGACGGTGATAAGCTCGATAAAGCTGAAGGTCTGGCAAAAAGTAGCTCAGTAGATAAGGTTTTACAAGCTATTAAGTTAGCTGAATCAATCAAGTCGGATAGCTACCTGTATCAAAAAGCTCAGGAATTAATTCCTGAATTTGGGCGCAAAATGCTGAAATTAGCACAATCCAGCATGGATAGGCGAGATGCTGATACAGCATTAGAAATTGCTAGAAAAATTCCGCCTATTGCTGAATTACAATCAGAAATTGATGATTTTATTGTTTTAGGTGAAGCCCAAAGAAGTGCGTGGACAGGTACGGTTGCTGGTTTAGAGAGCGCCATTTCCCAAGCTCAACAAATTGATGCTTCTAGGGAAGTGTATATTAAAGCACAAGAATTAATTGCTCGTTGGCAACTAGAAATTGAAGATGTTTCTCGTTTAGAAAAAGCGCGAACCCTAGCTAGTCAAGGTACAATCAACGATTTAACGGCAGCAATATCCGAAGTTCAACAGATTCCCGGTAGCAATCCCCGCGCTTCAGAAGCAAGACAGGAAATAAATCGCTGGCAGTCCCAAGTAGAAACTATTGAAGACAGACCTTATTTAGACCGTGCTGAACAAATAGCTTTGTTAGAAGATATTAACTCCTTGCAAACTGCGATCGCAGAAGCTAGTCAAATTCGCTCTGGTCGTGCATTATATCCAGAAGCACGGAAAAAAATCAGTAATTGGACGGCGAAAATTCAGCGTATTCAAGACCAACCTTATTTAGATCAAGCACGAATTATTGCTGACAGTGGTGATTTAAATAGTGCTATTAGGGAAGCTCAAAAAATCGCTTCATCAGGAAGGGCGCTGGCTAGTGAAGCACAAGCAGCAGTCGATACTTGGCAAGAACAAATTAGGGCGAGAGAAAACTGGAAAAAAGCTAGAGAAGTTGCTATTGCTGGCACACCAGAAGCTTTAGCTGAGGCCATCCGCATAGCTGATCGAGTTTCCAACCGTAACATTTTACGCATGGATGTCAACGTTGCTATTGATCAATGGAGTCAGCAAATATTACAAATGGCACGTTCTCAAAGCGAGTTTGATATTCCTAGAAGTATTGAAACTGCAAGATTAATTCCTCGTGGTAGTTCTGCTTACAGAGATGCTCAACTACAAATTAGAACTTGGAGACAATTCCTAATTCCTCGGACATCACCTACAACATTACCTACATCATCGCTGGAGTCATTACCCACACCATCACCGGAAATAGAATCATCTCCATCATCAACTGGTAATGGGTTGTAATGGGTTGTAATGGGTTGTAATGGGTTGTAATGGGTTGTAATGGGTTGTAATGGGTAATTGATGATGATAAAATTTTCATGATTACCCTTGGGGACTGTATCAAATTAGTCCCTTTTTTGTTTACTCGTTTCCTGGTGTAGTTGCCAAAATTTTTGATGATTTAACCGCAAAGTACGCAAAGTACACAAAGTAAGAAATAATTTAAGTTATTTTAAATTATTTGGTGCAACCTCACACATCAATAGTATCAGAAACTAAACATCAAGAAAAATATCAACATCAACTTGAGCTTGTTTGAGGATATTTCTGAGAGTTCCTTCCTTAATCTCTCGATGATGAGGAATGGTTGTTTTTTGATTGGTTGCTGGGTTAAACCAGATTTCGTGATCTCCTTTTGCTGAACGATAAAATTGAAAACCCAATTTTCCTAATTTCTGAGTAACTTCTCGATAAGAAAAACCTGCTAATCTCCCCATCTATTATACCTCAATAATTAGGGGATATTCAAATTGAGATGGCAAATCTTGAAGTTGAAAAATTTGATTATTTTCTTTTTCCAACTCTAATAATACTTTGGCTACATCTTCAGCAATTTCTATTGCTTCTTTTGCTGTTTTTCCTTCTGCAACTAAGCCCTGTAAATCATCACTGGTGGCGACAAAATATTCCTGACCACCTTCAATAAATTTTTCTACTTTTAGTCTAATTATTGTTTGCATTTACTTCACCATTAATTTTGAGCTTGAATTTGCCTAACTACTGTTAAAGCAGAATAACTTACCCCTGCTGTACCTTCCCCTGGATGGGTTGAGTCACCCACTAACCACAAATTATTAATAGGTGTGCGGTTAGCAAAACCAAAGGGTCCAAATGTCGGTATTCTTTGTCCAATTCCCCCGACAATTCCCTTTTCTCTCCCTGTATAATGGGCAAAGGTTTTAGGTGTGGCAGCTTCTACATAAATGATGGTTTCTGGTTTTAAATAGAAATATTGGGAAAGTTTAGAAATTGCATCTTGGGTAAATTTTTCTTTTAATTCTTGATAGTTTTCTGTATGCCACCACTGGGTAAAATCAACAAATGATGAAGCGATAATTGTCGCTTTTCCTGTTGGTGCGCGGCCATCTCCTTCATGACTAACAGAGACAAACAAGGAGTTATTTTCCCCAATTGGTCCATTAATATCATACATGAATTGGAGATGGGGCGGACAATCATAAGGAATTGCACTTTTATCAACACCGATATAAACCACAAATGCACCAGAAGCTGGGGGTAATTTTTCTACTCTGTGTTTATATCCTGATGGTGCTTTTTCTCCTAATAATCTTACTAAGTCTTGTACAGTGACGTTAGCAATTACATGATCTGCTTTTTCTGTCCAAACTTCTCCGGTTTTTTGATTTCTAATTACTACACCGTTAGCTTGACCATTTTCTACATTAATTTTTTCTACGGTGTGACGCATTAATAATTTACCACCGTCTCTTTCTAAGGATTCTACAAGGCGATCGCTCAATACTTGCATACTTCCCTGTAAATGATATAATCCTTGGGGAGATTGGGATACACTCAATGCTGTTGCTGCATAAAGTAAAGCTGTTTCTTCTGCACTGACTTGGGAATATAATTTCAGTTGTAAATCTAAAAATGTCCGCAGTCTTTGATCATTACCTAAACCATATAATCTTAAAGCATCTCCCACAGTCATAAAAGTGAAAGGTGCAGTAATTAATGTATTCGGACGTAATGCTTTTGTTAACTGGAAAAGATCCCATAAATTACGCGGAGGTAACACCGGATCACGTCCTTGAAATTCCCAACTAGCTTTAAATAAAGTTGCTAATAATTGCCAGAATGGTTCACTTCCAGGAAACTGTTTTTGTCTTTCTTCCTGCCATTTTTGGGGATCTCGCCAAACATTAATAGGTGTATTTTCTCCGGGTAAAAACACCGCACAAGCAGGATCGCAAGGCGTAGCTGCTGGTAATTCTATCTTCAATTCTGAGAAAATACGATGATGTATTCCCCCAGGTTCTAACCCTGCAACTTGAGTTGCACCCACATCAAAGGTAAAACCCTGACGTTTAAAGGTGGAAGCACAACCACCGGGAACTAAAGCTTGATCGAGGGTTAAAACGCTATAACCTCTGTGCGCTAATAATGCTGCGGTGGTTAGTCCACCGATACCAGCACCGACGACGATCACACGGGTTTGGTTTTTGTTGAGGGATAAGCTAGGCATGAATACCTGTTTTACAATTCTTAATATTACTACTCATAATTTTACATAATTTTCAATTCAGTCTGGTGATGTGGAATATATTTCTGTCACCTGTCACCTGTCACCTGTCACCTGTCACCTATCACCTATCACCTATGACTTTGTGATACAGTATTTCTGTTTTAATAAAAATAGGCAAAATTAAACATGAGTAAAAATTTTGAAATTCAAGAATTAGCGATCGCTATCACTGCTAAAAATTTGAATCACACAGTGATTACCCCTGACTTTTTGAAATATACTGGTATAGTTCCCGCAGATTGGGAATTAGCGAGAGAGCCTGTTTTTAACAATTTTGTAGTGCAGATTTTTTACAAAACTGGTGTAGGAATAGTTGCCCAGCCTAATAGTATAACCGTAGTAGAGGCTACAGGTACAAAACCAGCAGCAGAAATTCAAGTTGCTAAAATTACTCATCAGTTATTAGAAAAACTCTCGCAAGTTGAGTATGAACGAGTAGGAATTAACCCCAGAGGCTTTGTGATTTTTAACTCCGATGCAGAAGCCTATCAATACATTCATGGTAAACTTTTAGCACCTGGTTCATGGCAAGAATTTGAAAGTGCAAAAGTGAATGCGTCCTTGCAGTTAAGTTATCCTTTAAAAAGAGGAATACTGAATTTAAGTATTAACCAAGCAAATGTGCAGTTTCCTGATAAAGTAGCAGCGGCAATTTTGTTTTCTGGTAACTTCAACTATTCCTTATTAGGAAATACTCCGGCTGAGAAATTACAAGATTTGCAAACAATAATTCAAAATTGGCAAGATTCAGTTAAGACATTTCAAAAACTGTTGTCAGATAAATTTTTCCCAAGTTCTGCGGCAGCACCAAACAACATTTCTGTTTTTCCAACAACGGCGAAAAGCTGATAAGATATTAGTCTAGTTATTGTGGGGTGGAACTAAAAAACCACCCTTGTATATTTCATTACTTTGTAAGGATAATATGTTAAAAACAAAAGTCTTTTTGGAGAATTTTGGAGTAATCAAACAAGGTAACTTAGAGTTAAATAATTTAACATTACTCTGTGGAGCAAACAATACAGCTAAAACCTATGTAATGTATTCTTTATATTCACTCGTTGATTATGATTTTGAAGTCAAGTTTAATTTTGTTGAGAACATTCTGAATAAATTAATAGAGGATAAAGTTGGTCAATATGATTTTGGACAGTTGATAACTGAAAACTTAGATAACATTTCCCAAGAAATATCACAGGGTCTTTATAAATTTCTACCTACTTTATTTGCAACAGAACCAGATGAATTTCAGAATACTCGGATTAAAATAGAACTTGATGCTGATTTAATTTTAAACAATATTACTAATTATCAATGGCAACGTCGTTTAAGTTTAGGAAAGAAAGAATCGGATTGGTTTTTAGACATTCAGAAACCAGAAAATAACACACAAGTAACTTTGACAATGCAGGATAAAGGAATTCAAATTCCTCATCAATTATTAATAGAAATAATTTCTAATACTATCAATCGTTTAATTTTTAACAAAAGCAACAACCAAAATAATCAAACTTGCTTTTTACTTCCTGCTGAACGTGCAGGACTAGCTTTATTTTTTAAAGAGTTGTCAAGTATTCGTAACCGTCTCTTACATCATGCACAGAAGGATAATATTGATCCTATGGAGGTATTAAAAGATATTATTCACTCTCGATATGCAAAACCCATTTCTGATCATATTGAATTTTTGAATGATTTAAACAACACTAAAAAGCGAAAAAGTGATTTTCAAACACAAACCCAGTATATTCATACAAAAATTATCAATGGTAAATATGAAATAGATCGTTATGGAGATATTTTCTTTAAACCTCATAGAAGTAAAAATAAAAAAATGCCTTTACATTTTACTTCTTCAACAGTAAAAACTCTATTTAGCTTCGTTTTTTATCTGGAACATATTGCTCAACCAGGAGATTATTTAATGATTGATGAACCAGAATTAAGTTTACATCCAGATAATCAAAGAAATTTAGCAAGAGTGTTAGCAAAATTAGTGAATAGTGGTATTAAAGTAGTAGTAAGTACCCATAGTCCCTATTTTGTCCGTGAATTAAATAACTTGATTATGTTAAACAAATCATTTACTAAAGCTGATGAATTAAGAAGGCGGTATGGTTATGAACCAGATGAAAGTTTAAATCCTGAAAAAGTATCTGCTTATCTATTTAGTGATAACACTATTAATCAGATGGAAATTGATCACGATGAAGGTATTATTGCAGAAACATTTGATGCAGTGATTAACAATCTTAATCAGTCTTCCAATGATATTTACTATGCTTCTCAAGAAGAGGAAGATTGGGATGCAGAGTAAAAGATTAATTGATTTAGTGAAACAGGTAATTACAGAAGACTTACATTTAAATATAAATGAAGCTGGCTGTATCTTAATTGAAGAGAAACACAAAGACGCAAAATGTCGTCAAATCGTAATAAAATGGAAAACATCAATACCTTATTTTGGATTTTCCCTGGATTTACCTAAGCAAGAAGAGAAGCATGATCCTGTATATCCTTTTTTTAATCCCCAATATCCAGATATTTGCAACAAAAATGATGCTATTTTATTTTTACAAAAATCGAAGATAACTTATGTTTTTTTGATAGAAATGAAATCAGGAAATCCTAAAGGCTATTTGCAACAATTAAAATCCGCAAAAATTTTTGTTGAATTTGTTTTACAACGTATGCAAATTTTTCATAAAGACATTAATACCCAAGTAGAATTTAGAGGAATATTATTTTCATGTCGTCGCACACCCGATGAAGGAACAACTAAAAAGCAAAAAATTACATTTGAAGATAGAAATGGTTTGTTAATTTCAGAAAATCCTGGTAACAATACTTATTACGTACAACAATTTTTAGCTAACTTAGATAATATTGTTTAAGTTTTAGCTAGTAAATAAGAAAAATTACACAAATTCAAAATTAGGATAATTATGTTTCCTTCTTTGAAACTAACTAAAAACATCCCCCACAACTCCCCCAACCCAGACCACTGCTAACACCATCAAAGGCGTTGTAAGATATAAGCAGTAACATAGCCCTCACCACTATGACATCAACTCTGTTAAAATCTCCACGCCTTCACGCGCCCAAGGTGCATCCTCTACCCAACGGTTTAACCATTATTGCCGAGCAAATGCCCGTAGAAGCAGTTAACCTAAATGTATGGGTAAAAATCGGTTCTGCTGTGGAGTCAGATGCTATCAACGGGATGGCTCACTTTTTAGAGCATATTGTATTTAAAGGTACAGAAAAACTAGCCAGTGGTGAGTTTGAACGTCGCATTGAAGAAAGAGGTGCAGTAACAAATGCAGCCACCAGCCAAGATTATACACATTTTTATATCACTACTGCCCCTAAAGATTTTGCAGAATTAGCACCACTGCAAATAGATGTAGTGTGTAATCCTAGCATTCCTCAAGAAGCTTTTGAAAGAGAAAGATTAGTAGTTTTAGAAGAAATTAGACGTTCAGAAGATAATCCCAGAAGGCGCATTTATCGGCACACAATGGAAACCGCTTTTGATGTTTTACCCTATCGTCGTCCGGTACTCGGTCCAGAAGCGGTAATATCCCAAGTTACACCTCAACAAATGCGAGAATTTCATCAAACTTGGTATCAACCATCTTCTATAACTGCGGTTGCTGTGGGTAATTTACCAGTGGAAGAATTAATAGAAATTGTGGCTGAGGGATTTGAAAAAAATAGTCAAAAAGCACAAAGCTTAACATCAAAAAATCAACATTTAACAGGTGTTACAGAACCAGCATTTACAGAAATTGTGCGTCGGGAATTTATTGATGAAAGTCTGCAACAAGCCCGGTTAATAATATTATGGCGAGTACCTGGATTAATTGATTTAAATGACACTTATGCTTTAGATGTGATAGCGGGAATTTTAGGACATGGAAGGACATCTAGATTAGTCCATGATTTACGGGAAGAAAAAGGAATAGTTTCTTCAATTTCTGTGAGTAATAGTAATTATAAACTCCAAGGAGTATTTACAATTTCTGCTAAATGTGACGTAGAAAATTTACCAGCAGTAGAAACAGCAATCATTGAACATTTGGAAAAACTACATACAGAATTAGTCAAAGAATCAGAAATTGCCCGTGTACAAAGAAGAGTGGCAAATAGGTTTATTTTTGGCAATGAAACACCAAGCGATCGCTCTGGTTTATATGGTTATTATCAATCTTTAATTGGTGACTTAGAACCAGCATTTAATTATCCCCAATACATCCAAAAGCAAGACGAAAATCATTTAATGCAAGCTGTCCAAAAATATCTTTCACCCTCAGCTTATGCTGTAGTTGTCATCAAACCACATTAGTGGTAATTGGTGATTGGTAATTGGTAATTGGTAATTGGTAACTGTTAATATAGTATTCTATTCTATAACTTGTACTTCTTACTAATAACCAATAATCAATAACTAATAACTAATAACTAATAACTAATAACCAAGAACTAATACAAAACTATGATTTGGCAAGAAATAGATCACCACATAAGTCAAGTAACAGGACAAAAATTTCAAACCTCTCAACATTCATCTGTAAGCGGTGGTTGTATTAATCAAGGTTATGCCATTAGTAATGATAAAATCACCTACTTCGTGAAACTCAACAAAGCTACTCAGGGAGAAATGTTTGCAGCAGAAATGCTGGGTTTACAACAAATGTATGAAACCAAAACTATCCGTGTTCCTAAACCTGTATGTTGGGGAAATACAAATAATTCTAGTTATATAGTATTAGAATGGCTAGAAATGAACGGTGGTAATAACAAATCTTGGCAACAAATGGGACGAAACCTAGCAGAAATGCACAAAACCATTAGTAAAAAAGGTTTCGGTTGGGATCTGAATAATACTATTGGTTCTACACCCCAAATTAATACTTGGAAATCTGACTGGAGAGAATTTTATACAGAACATCGTTTAGGTTATCAATTTCAACTAGCAAAGCGACGGGGAGGGCGTTTTCCTTTACAAGATAAATTAATAGATGCTATCCCAAAATTATTAGCAAATCATCATGTTGAACCAGCTTTAGTACATGGTGATTTATGGGGAGGAAATGCTGGATTTACTATTGATGGTGAACCTGTGATTTTTGATCCAGCAACTTATTTTGGCGATCGAGAAGTTGATATTGCCATGACAGAATTATTTGGCGGTTTTCCAGCAGCTTTTTATCAAGGATATCAAGAAGTAATTCCCTTAGAGGAGGGTTATGAAGAAAGAAAAACCCTTTATAATTTATATCATATTTTAAATCATTTTAATTTATTTGGTGGTGGTTATGCTTCCCAAGCAAACAGTATGATTGAGCGAATTTTGCGGAATATGTAAAATTTAGATTTTCATCAAAAATAAGATCCCCGACTTCTTTTTGATTTGGCAAATCAAATCAATAAATAATAAAATCAATTGAATTTAGAAGTCGGGGATATGGGTAATTAATTTATGAATTAACAACATGAAATACTATCAACTACAAACAAATGTTTTACCTAATAATTACCTCAATGATTTGTGGGGTGAAATCCAATCTAGTCCTTACTTTGCTATCAACAATCTCAACCGTGATTTTATCAACACTAAAGGATTCTCTGTGGTTTTTCAACGTCAAGGATTAACCACAGTGGAAAACAAATTTCCCTTTTTCAAACCTTATTTAGATTTAGCACTGCAACCTAATTGTAATGCTTTTTATCTTAATCCTTTATTGTTAAAAGAAGGTTCTCGTGTTGATCCACATATAGATCGTTCTTTGCGTTCTTATTGTAAAACCATTGAACCACCAAACCTAGTTAGTGTTCTTTATGTGCGAGTACCGGAAAACATGGAAGGGGGAGAATTAGTTTTAAAATCAGCAAAAAGACAAATTGGACAAATCAAACCCCAAGCTAATACCCTAGTTTACTTTCAAGGCGATTTAACCCATTCTGTTAACGCTGTGAAAACTCCCGGAAATCGCCTAAGTTTAGTTTGTGAGCAGTATAATTTAACTGAGGATGAATTAGAGGAAATTCCAGTATTTACCTTAGAATCAAGAGCTAGTCAATCTGCACATAAAAAACGAAAATATGGCTATTAGAGATTGGGTAATTCCTAAACTCCTGACTCCTGACTCCTGACTCCTGACTCCTGACTTCAGGAAACATCCCATAGTTACATCGTCAAAGTATCTGATATACATTGGGAAAGGATCTCGCGTGTAACGTTTCATGAAAACAAAACTTTTAAACAACCGCTATCAAGTTATCCAGGTACTCGGTGCTGGTGGGTTTGGGGAAACTTCCCTCGCAGAAGATACCCATTTACCTTCTCGTCGTCGCTTTGTGATCAAAGAACTAAAACCGATTACCCATGATCCAGAAACATCTAAATTAATTCAACAAAGATTTGAGAGAGAAGCCGCGATATTAGAAAATCTAGGGGAAACCAGTGATCAAATTCCCAAACTTTACGCTTATTTTCCCGAAAATGGCAAATTTTACTTAGTGCAAGAATGGATTGAAGGACAAACCCTCAGCAATATTATCCAATCAAAAGGCAAATTAAACGAAACAGTTGTTAGAGAAATTCTTTTAAGTTTGCTGTCGGTTTTAGATTATGTCCACAGCAAAGGTATTATTCATCGAGACATCAAACCAGATAATATCATCCTTCGTCATCACGATAATAAACCAGTGTTAATTGATTTCGGTGCAGTGAAAGAAACTATCCGTACCGTGATCAATCCTTCAGGCAGTCCTGTACAATCTATAGTTATCGGTACTCCTGGTTATATGCCTAGTGAGCAAGCGATCGGTCGTCCTGTGTATGCTACTGATATTTATAGTTTAGGCTTAACTGCTATTTACCTACTCACAGGTAAACATCCCCAAGAATTAGAAACTCACCCGCAAACCGGACAAATATTATGGCAACAATATGCTGCGGGAATATCTCCAGCGATGGTACAGATACTTACACAAGCTATTGAACCACGTCCAGGCGATCGCTACACCACAGCCAGTAAAATGCTCTATGCTTTAAAATCTGGTCAAAATAATTATGATAATTACAAACCTTCCCATTCTCCCACCACCAGCGCCACAAAAATCCTTAACCAGCCAACTCAACCGATATATTCACCCGCAAAAACTCCAGTTATCAAACAAGTCAACAATCCTAATAACTGGCAGAAACCCGCTATCATTTTTGGTGGTGTAGCAATTGGTATTGTAATTGGTTTAGTAACGGCTTCTAACCGTCAACCACAACCTTCAGCTTCAGTGGACACAAACTCCACAGTAACAACAGAAGCACAAACTCCCTCTGTTTTACATACAAATTCCCCGGTTTTGGAAGTTTCACCCACACCAGTAATTACACCAACTCCCCCTATTCAACCTGAAATCATTTCTAATCCTATACCAGAAAGCAATTCTTCCCCAGAAATAACACCACAACCAGCGGATAAGCCTGTAATTGAAAATACTTCCACTCCTCCAGTCACATCCACACCCCAAGCGGAAATACAACAACAGCAACCACAGCCAGAAGCAGTTCCCTCAGCAGAGGTATTATCTGATTCTCAGAAACAGCCAGAACAACCGCCTACTCAACCAGAACTATTGCCCAAATCAGAGGTATTTTCAGATACCCAGAAAAAGCCAGAAAAGAATAAACCTAAGTCAACAGGCCAATTAAATGCCACCAAGATCAGGACAAGTGTACCAACATTTCCTACAGGTACATCCAGAAGCACGGTAGAAGCCGCATTAGGCAAACCCAGAAGAGATTTAAGGGGATTATGGCCTAACACCCGTGCAGTTGTATATGAAGTAGTACCCGATAAAATAGACCTGGGTTATTTATTTGACCGTGATACTGGTAGACTCAGACAAACAGAAGTCGGTTTTGCGGGAACTGTAGATCATCAAATCATGCAAACAACTTTAAATGGTTTATTAGCAGGAAAAGCTACAGCAGAAATTCAACAAGGACTGCAACAAATTCAACAGCGTCAAACAGACAATTTTACCTTCAAAAAAGGTGGAGTTAAAGGGCAAATAATTCGCCAAAACTGCGATTCAATTTATATTAGTGTTTGGGAAGCAGATTTACATGATTTTGTTGATCCTGCAACAGCTAACCAATGTTAAAGCAATTTAACAATTACCTCTAAAATACTCTCAATTTTTTGTCATAATCAGGATATCCAGGATTTAAGGATTTTCAGGATGTTATTTGATGATGGTTGGTTATTTACAAGATATAGGAGAATAAACCACGTTCACCGAAGGTGTTCCCGCAGGGTAGGTACGAAGGACACGAAGGGAAGAGGTTTTAGAGAGATTTAACAATTTTATCCTTGATTTTTTGTCTGAATCAGGATAACCAGGATTATAGGATTTTCAGGATGTTATTTAATGATGGTTGGTTATGTACAAGATATAGGAGAATAAACCACGTTCACCGAAGGTGTTCCCGCAGGGTAGGTACGAAGGACACGAAGGGAAGAGGTTTTAGAGAGATTTAACAATTTTATCCTGTACATCCTTAAATCCTGGACATCCTGATTCAGACAAAATACAATCTCTGAAAATTTAGATCAATCTTCAAAAACCATCCTGTACATCCTTAAATCCTGAAAATCCCACATTAAACAATCTGCGTTTATCCGCGTCCATCCGCGTTCCTATCCTCTAAATCCTCAAATCATCGAAATCCTTATGCAGACAAATATTGACATCTAATAAATATATATGATATCTTAAAGTTAGAATAACCTAAATCTATAACACCAAACAAAAATCCCCATCCTGTAAATCCTCAAATCCTATACTTCGGCTTCGCTCAGTAACCAGATACCCCGATTCAGACATATTAAAAATTACAAAAAAATTTGATCGCCTGACGGCGATGAAAGAGAGAAAAAAGAAAAAGTGTAGAGGGTAAAAGGGTAAGAGAGTAGAGAACTAAAGAGTCCTTGCGCCGGAAACTACCAACCGAAACCCGTAGTTGACGTTCCTGTAGTCCGGGTTGTAGTCGTCACGATACGCAGAACGGCAATCTCTGGGGTAGTTGTACCAAGAACCACCGCGCAGCAGCTTACTTCCGCTTTTAATTGTCGCAGCACTGCCATCTATAGGCGCGTTATTATAGTTATCTACCCAATCATCCCAACACCATTCCCAAACATTGCCGTGCATATCATACAAACCAAAAGCGTTAGGGGGAAAAGAACCTACATCTGTGGTTTGTTGACGATACTCACCTTTGGGAGCAGAACCATAAGTTGCATTACCATCATAGTTTACCAAATCAGGGGTAATACTTTCACCAAAATAAAATGGTGTGGTAGTTCCGGCTCTACAAGCATACTCCCATTCTGCTTCGCTGGGTAAGGTGTAGTTTTTTCCTGTGCGTTGGCTTAACTGTTCACAGAATCTAACCGCATCATTCCAACTTACTCTTTCAACAGGGCGGTTGTCACCTTTAAAGTTAGAAGGGTTATTTCCTATGATAGCTTGATATTGTTTTTGTGTCAATTGATATTTCCCCATAAAAAAACTGGGAACAGTCACTTGACGTTGGGGACTTTCATCGGAATCTCGTTGTGCTTCGCTTTCCGGTGAACCCATGAGGAAAGTTCCCCCTGGTATTTCCACCATTTCCAAAGTCACACCATTTCCTAAATCTTCGGTGAAGTAATTTGCTGAGGAATTGCTTCTACTAATAATGCTTCCTGTGGAGTCGGTTTTCACAACTTCAAAGTTAAAAGTTTTCAGGTTGGAATTATTTGATGTTGAAGAAACAGAAGTTTGAGAAACTTGGGGACTTGGTTCTGGGGAAGATGTTGGAGAAGATGTCTGAGAAATAGGGGTTGTTTGTTCTCCACTCCCAGAAAATAACTTATTACCAACAACCGCTAAACCAAAACTCCCCACAGCAACACTAGCAAGTTGTAAAAAATGGCGACGATCTGTTTTTGCAGGAGGAGGTGGTGGAGGTGGTGGTGGAGGTGGTGCTGGTGCAGGAGTTAAAGCTTTTAGTGCTTGTCCTGCATTGGAATAACGTTCGCTGAAGTGATAACGCACCATCTTAATTAAAATCTTGGCAAAATCTTCACTGACATTTGCCCAATTGCGCCAAATTACCTCTTCAGTGGTAGGATCTTTAGGTAATTGATGGGGTTGTATTCCCGTCAAGGCATAAATTCCCAACATCCCCACCGCATAAACATCACTGGCTAATTTTGGACTGCCGGCGGTTTGTTCACTAGGCATATAACCAGGAGTACCAATAGCAACTGTTAAAATAGTTTGACCTTGGGAGTTTACCGTCATGGTTTCCTTCACTGCACCAAAGTCAATCAACATAATTTTACCATCCCCACTGCGACGCATGATATTTTGGGGTTTCAGATCGCGGTGAATAATATTTTGTTGATGAACAAAAGTTAAAACTTCTAAAATTTCGATCAGTAATTTTTTCACCTGATATTCAGGTAACTGATTTTGAGGATAAACTTCTTGACTTAAATCTTTACCTTTAACAAATTCTTGGACTAAATAAAATTCATTATTTTCTTCAAAATAAGCGAAAAGTTGAGGAATTTGATCATGAGATCCCAACTTCTGTAATGTTTCTGCTTCCTGTGCAAATAACCTTCTAGCGATAGGTAAAGCTGCTGCGGTGTTGGGTGGTTTAATTTGTAGATGTTTTACCACACACTGAGGATGGTTAGGTAAATCTAAATCTTCGGCTAGGTAAGTATCACCAAAAGCACCGCTACCTAAAACGCGGCTGATTTGATAGCGTTGACGTAGTTTCACACCTATCACCATCTGATTTACAGAGAAAAAGCAGATACGGTAATTATTGTGTCACATTTTTTGAATAAAGGCAATATGGGTGATTGGTGATTGGGGAAGTGGTGATTGGTGATTGGGTAAAGAAAACTGAGTAGCTGGTTGCAATTAAATATAAAATGTGGGATGGGCATACTTCGACAGGCTCAGTACAAGTCTTGCCCGTCAACAGGCTAGAAGCCTGTTCCACTATCTAACAATTAATTAAGCCTACTTACTTAATAACTAATGACTAATTACCAATTATGCCAAAGTTGTTAAACCTTGTAAATAATCTTCTAACTGTCTAGCGTGATCATGAGACATTTGAGGTTGAGGTAAAGAACTAGGATCAAAAGCTTGAATGTCTAACACTTCTAAATGATCTTTAACTTTCATTTCTCCTTGTACTTCTGCTTCCACCACAATACAAATAGAATGAATTCTGGGATCTCGATCTGGTGCTGAATAAACTCCCACTAAACGCCGAATATTCAGCAATTCTAGTCCAGTTTCTTCCTTTAATTCTCGACAAACTGCACTAGCAATATCCTCTCCCCAGTCTATCATTCCTCCAGGTAAAGACCAACAACCATCATCACTGCGACGAATCAAAACAATTCTACCATCAGGTAAAATGGGAATCACGCTAGTACCAGTAATGGGATGGCGGAAAATAATACCCAATACCGTTTGTCCAACGTGCCATAAGCTACCTATAGATTTAATTAATGAACTAAAAAAAGCCAGAATATTCAATCTTCAAATTCTTCTTTTGTAATTGTTAATTGGTGAACACTTGATAGAAATGTAACTCACAAAAGATGAATTTCGTTTTTTTTATACAACTCTATCAAGTATTAGGTTTATTATTCTCATGGTCATTCTGAGAATCAGTCAATTTTAACATCTGCTGTCAGTAATTGCCTAACTCCTTAAACTCCTAACTCCTTAAACTCCTGACTCCTTGAACTCCTGACTAATAAGAAAAATTATGATCAATCCGGCTTGACATACCTCCATTAAATAAGGTAGACTAGGATACTGTTTCAACTATTTTGATTTCTACACTAGGCTGAAAGTGTATCAATAACATCGGTAACTGGATATTGCCTAAGTGTAGGTTTTGTGTTGTTTATTCATGAGGTGAATATGGCCAAGCGCCGTAACCCGAAAAAAGAAAAGGCGCTACGGAACCAGGCTTATGCCAGGAAGTTCCGTAAACGGACTACTACAGGAAGAATGCAAAGACGGTTCCAACAAAGACCACCTAAGAGTGAAGATGATGAAACAGGGGCAGCAGCAATGGACGCTGCTGATTAATTTGACTGTTTGAATATTTACTCTTTGAATATTTACCCTGGAATTAATTTGCTATGTTTGGGCGTACATTTATCTTTATTTGTACGCCCTTGTTTTTTTTAGGGTACTGGGTACTAGGGACTGGGTACTGGGGACTGGGGAAAAAGCAGGGGAGCAGGGAGCAGGGGGAGAATATTAACTTTTGCCTCTTGCCTTTTGCCTTTTGCCTTCTTTCTGTTCCCCGTTCCCTGTTCCCTGTTCCCTTCTTTACCCATTACCAATTACCTATTTATTGTTGTAAAACTTGAGTACGTGCAGCAATGAGCGCCTGTTTAACTGGCTCAAAACCTGTACCACCGTGACTATTACGGGCTGCAACTACTTGACGGGGTGATATTGCTTCATAAATATCTTCTGCAAAAGCTGGATGTATTTGTTGCCATTCTTGCAAGGTCAAATCTTTCAGCAGTTTACCAGCAGCGATACTGGTTTTCACGACTTTACCAACCAGGTTATAAGCTTCTCTAAAAGGTACTCCCCGCGCTGCTAAATAGTCTGCCACATCGGTAGCGTTAGAAAAGTCTTCTGTTACTGCTTCTGCTAGGCGTTGGGGGCGAAATTCTAAACCTTCTCGCATTAATATAGTCATGGCCTCTAAACAGGCTTTGACTGTGTTCACAGTATCAAAAATACCTTCTTTGTCTTCTTGCAAGTCTTTGTTATATGCCAGGGGTAAACCTTTCATAATTACTAACATGGCCTGAAGATGACCAAAAACCCGCCCGGTTTTACCTCGCACTAACTCTGGTACGTCGGGGTTTTTCTTTTGGGGCATGATGCTAGAACCTGTGGCACAGCTATCTTTGAGGGTGACAAAACGAAATTCTTCTGATGCCCACAGGATCACTTCTTCCGAAAGTCGGCTGAGGTGAACCATGATCATACTTGCAGCACAGAGAAATTCTATGGCAAAATCGCGATCGCTGACTCCATCTAAGCTATTAGCATAAATACTGTCAAAATGCAATAGTTTTGCTGTGTAATATCTGTCAATGGGAAAAGTTGTTCCCGCTAAAGCACCACAACCCAAGGGGGAAATATTCACTCGTTTGTAAACATCTCCTAACCGTTCCCAGTCCCGTTGTGCCATCTGCAAGTATGCTAACAGGTGATGAGCTAAACTCAGCGGTTGGGCGCGTTGGAGGTGGGTATAGCCAGGA
Organism: Sphaerospermopsis torques-reginae ITEP-024; assembly: GCF_019598945.1. NCBI lineage: Bacteria > Bacillati > Cyanobacteriota > Cyanophyceae > Nostocales > Aphanizomenonaceae > Sphaerospermopsis > Sphaerospermopsis torques-reginae. The sequence goes on from NZ_CP080598.1 coordinate 4,044,766, forward strand.
ATGAGGGTTTCAACGTTATTTTCCGCAATATCTAGTAATACTTTTTGAAATTCCCTTAAATACTGGCGAATTTGTTGAATTTGATCGCGTAAATAAAGTCTTGTGTCAGTTCCTACTTGGTCATTACGAGAACGGGCGGTATGTAGCTTTTTACCAACATCGCCAATAATTTCTGTAAGTCGCTTTTCTACAGCAAAATGCACATCTTCGGCATCAATACCAGGTTGAAATTTACCTTCTCGGTATTCTTGCCTAATTTGTTCTAAACCTGTAACTAATTGCTCTCCTTCTTCTGGGGAAATAATTCCTGTGTGAGACAGCATTTGAGCATGAGCTTGAGAACCAGTGATGTCATATTCTATGAGTTCAATGTCAAAACTGATACTGGCATTAAAAAGAGCGATCGCTGGATGTAGGACTGTTTCAAACCGCTGGCTCCAAGTTTGTTTTTCGGTCATAAATTAGAAAGGAGAAGAGAAAGGAGAAAAAATAACAATTTCTGATTTTAGATAGTGATCATGCAAAATCTAAAATCCAAAATCCAAAATCTAAAATCTAAAATTCATTCAACCGTAACTTGTTAAACTCTTAAACAGATAGCCGATAACCATCCCAATTAACATTGCCCAAACTTGACCTGTTTTGACAAAATTATTCCAAGCATTTTGCATCTGTCCCATGACATCTGCATCTCTGACTTTACCAACTAAAAAATAGTCTGCATAATCACTAACAACAAAATTGATATGAAAATCTAAATGTCCCCAGATGAGAGATAGTGAATCGTTAAGGTGTTCCATAAGATAAAAATCGTAATTATACGCAGTTTTTATGTAAGCATTCAGCTATCAGTAATCAGTAATCAGCCTATAACAACAAAAGCAAAGATTCATTACCATCAATTGAGAAAAGTTACATTCTGTGCTATGGTTTTCATCCTTTGTATTTTAACCTTGAAAGCTGAGGACTAAATACTTCCCAAATACTTACGTTTTTACTTTCTTACTTTACTATGTTTCTGATGCCAAGCGTAATTTCTCGGAAGTTCGCAAAATTTGCCCTGCTAATACCGCTGCACCAAAGCCATTGTCAATATTGACTACGCCAACACCTGCTGCACAAGAATTAAGCATTGTCAATAAAGGAGCTAAACCGCCAAAACTTGCACCATAACCGATGCTAGTGGGAACAGCAATCACAGGACAATCTGCTAAACCTGCAACCACACTTGGTAAAGCTCCTTCCATGCCCGCCACAACAATTAACACTGATACAGAATTAAGCAAATGACGATTATTTAATAAACGGTGAATACCTGCTACACCCACATCCCAAAGACGTTGTACCCGAAAACCATATAATTCAGCAGTGACGGCAGCTTCTTCAGCGATGGGTAAATCAGCAGTGCCAGCAGAAACTATACCTATTTTTCCGTGAAAACACGGTTGAATTTCCTGGGAAATAATCGCACAAATCCTTGCTAATTCAAAGTATTGTAAACCTCTGACTTTTTTTTGCAGGATAGAATATACATCAGGCTGAATACGAGTGGCCATGACTACAGAAGCACGCTGACGCATAACTTCCATAATTTGGGCAATTTGATCAGGAGTTTTTCCAGGACCCCAAATAACTTCTGGGAAACCGGTTCTAATATGACGATGGTGATCAATTTTAGCAAACTCACCGACAGATTCATAAGCTAAATCTTTGAGAGATTCAAAAGCTGTATCTGGGGAAATTGTACCATTAGCAACAGATTCTAATAGAGATTTTAAATTTTCAGGTTGACTCATTCGATTTTGGTAATTGGTAATTGGTAATTGGTAATTGGTGATAGGGAAAAATAAAATTGATTACCCAGTCTCCAGTCCCCTATTTTAGAATTTTCAATTCATAAATGTTCCAGAAAGCACCACCCAAAGCAGAATATTTAATTCCTGCAAACTTATTTCTTACCGCTCCTAGAGAATAGGGATTTACCAAATAAATAAAGGGTAAATTCTCCTGTGTTATTTTTTGACTTTCGGCATAAATTTCTTTCACTTTCGCTTCATCAAATTCTTGAGCGCCTTGAATATAAAGTTGATGTATTTTCGCTTCCCAAGGTGCAACTTCCCAACCTTGAATTGGTTTTTGTCCTGGTTGGGGTTTTTGGTTAAACATATGTAAACCACCTTGAGGAGACCAAACATTTGCACCGTCATTGGGTTCTAAACCACCGGTTAAACCTAACAACGATGCTTCCCAATCTAAAGTATTAGAAAGTTTATCTAAAAAAGTATTCCATGCTAAAGGTGTAAAATCAACTTGAATACCAATTTTACTCAAATCTTGTTTAATTTGTGAACCCATTGCTTCACGGATTTTATTACCCGCATTAGTCAGTAAAGCAAATCTCACACGGTTTCCTTGTGGATCTTCTAATTGATTTTGTGCATTGTATTTAAAACCAGCTTTGAGTAGTAACTCCTTAGCTTTTTCAGGATTGTAATTATAAACTTTTAATCCTTGTTCTGGTGAAAGATAATAAGGACTTTGCACAGAAATCGGCGAATTTTGCATTTGACCCAAACCACGAAAAGTATTGTTAATCATGGTTTGTCGATCAATTGAGTAAGCTATCGCTTGGCGAAATTCCACAGTATTAAACCAACGTGATTTAATGGGATCTACCAGAGGCTTACCATTTCGTTTACCTTTATTCAAATTGAAAGAAATGAAACTTGTACTTGCGGAAAGACCACCATTATAAATTTGGAAATTACCTTGTTTTTCTTGCACCTTCAGCAAAGAGAAATAATCAGGTGTCACCCCTACAGCATCTAAACCACCAGAGCGAAATTGCAGTAAAGATGTATCTGTAGATTCAACGATTTGCCAAATAATACGCTCAATATAAGGTTGGGATTGACCTTGAGCATCTTTACGCCAATAATAGGGATTACGACGGAAAATTATCCGTTGACTGGTATCGTAACGTTCTAGTTTATAAGGTCCATTAACAATAATTTGCTCAGGTGGAGTATCCACACCCCACATTGTCAGAAATTTCGGTTTACCATCTTGATCTTTTGTTTTTACTGATTCTCTTAATACATGAGCAGGTAAAATAGCAGCACCACCACTTTGTAAGAAAGGTCTAAAAGGTTCGGGTACACTAAATTCTACTCTTCTATTATCAACTTTTCTCACAGTTGGTAATTTGCGTTCTTTACCAATTCTCAACATATCTCTCACATCAGTGGGTATGTCTTCATTCAGATAAATATCGTTATAGGTAAAGACGACATCATCAACGGTTAATGGTTTACCATCTGACCATTTTAAATTATCCTTTAAAGTGAAGGTAATTTTGAGTTTATCTTCGGAAACTTCCCAGGATTCTGCTAAATTTGGTTCTAGTTCACCAGTGAGAGGATTTTGACTCAGTAATCCTTCATAAGTATAACCGAAAATATTAGGAGATTCGGAACTAAGAGGATAGTTAAATGTTTTGGGATCGCTGAGTATACTGGTGACTAATTGTGGTACTTTTTGAGTTGCATTACTTCTGAAGTTGCTGGGGTTACAACCTGTGACTGATAATGCTGTAAATGAGAGGATAGTGATGAGTAATAAAAGGCGTTTTGTGTGATTGATAATGTTTTTAGTAAATGCCATAATTTCACTAATAGAAATATTATTTAAGTTGATGGAACTAGAATGAAACCAGTTGAGACAATGCTGTGTTATTGTCAAAATATATTCCCTAATGTTATTCATCATTTAGTAAACCTGTTTCTCCCTTTTTTAGCTTTGCTAATAAACCTATTTTTCCTAATTCTTCAGATGCAGGTGGTATTTCTGATTTCCAGTGATAATTCAAATCTCTTAACCAAGATACTATCACGGTTTTCAAATAGAACTTAAATATTTTTTTATCGCAAAATTCTGAATCATAATGGCTGAGAATTTTTCCTGTATTTAATGATATTTCTGGTTTGAGAAATAAACCATTAGTAGATTTAAAAATATTGATTTCTGTTAAATTTGCTGATATAGCAAATCTAGGGTTTTCCTGAGAGTTTTGTAAATATAGGTTGCTGACTTTTGATAAATTATTTTCATGATTGTCTAGATTTTCTTGGATTTTGACATCTGCTAATAATGCAATTTGCTGATTTGGATCTAAAACAATAATATCTGGAGAAGGTAGTTGAAATAAACTTTCTATTTTTTCTGGTGAATTAACTTGATTATTCCAAATATTAGAAATTAGTCTGATTTTAACTAATTCTTCTGGTTTATCTAAACTAAACATTTTACCATTCTCCTATTAACTAATCACCTGCTACCAACAAAACTACAGCATAGGCACAAATACCTTCTTCTCTACCTGTTGGACCCAATTTTTCATTAGTAGTAGCTTTGACACCAACTTGATTGGGTGCTAATTCTAAAACTGCTGCTAATTTATCTCGCATTGTAGCAATATGAGGTTTTAATTTTGGACGTTCTGCAACAACGACGGAATCAATATTGCCGATTTTCCAACCTTGATCAATGATTAACTGATTAACTTGTTTTAAGAGTACAAGACTATCAGCGCCTTTCCATTGGGGATCACTGGGGGGGAAATAATGGCCAATATCCCCTAAAGATAAAGCGCCTAACATAGCGTCCATAATCGCATGAGTGAGGACATCAGCATCACTGTGTCCTAACAAACCGAGTTCATGAGGAATGTGAACACCGCCTAAAATTAAAGGGCGATCGCTCACCAATCTGTGAATATCGTAGCCGTTACCAATTCTGATGTTCATAAAAAAAAAATAGAAGTTCAGGAGTTCAGGAGATCAAGGAGTCAGGAGTCAGGAGTTATTTATTTTGGATTTTGGATTTTGGATTTTGGATTGTTTTTGTGAACTCCAATCTAAGAGGATGTTTTAAAAGTCGCTGATGGTGTATCAAATATTTATAGATCCCCCTAAATCCCCTTGAAAAGGGGGACTTTGACTCTAGTTCCCCCCTTTTTAATGGGGGTTAGGGGGGAATGGCTACGCCACGCTTCGCTATCATGAAGTGCCTAAAATCACGATCCAAAACTTTTCAAACACCCTCTAAAATCTAAAATCTAAAATCTAAAATCTAAAATTTTCTTCACCAGTCACCAGTGACCAGTCACCAGTCACCAGTCCCCTGTTCCCTTTCCTGTTGCCATTTTTCCAGTAAATCGGGACGACGGGAAGCGGTGCGTTGAATTTGTTGTTGAAAACGCCATTTGGCAATTTCCGCATGATTACCACTGAGTAGCACATCTGGGACTTTCCAACCACGAAAATTAGCAGGACGGGTATACTGGGGAAAATCTAATAAACCTTCCTCAAAACTTTCAGCCTTGAGAGATTCTACCTTACCCACCGTCCCTGGTAGTAAGCGCACAACGCCATTTAATAACGCCATAGCCGGAATTTCGCCACCGGTGAGGATAAAATCACCCAAAGACACTTCACGAGTGACTAAATTTAGCACTCTTTCATCTACCCCTTCATAATGTCCACAAATCACCACCAATTGGTCATAATTTGTTGCTAATTCTCGCAGCAGGGGCTGATTTATTGTTTCACCTTGGGGACTCATCAAAATTACCTCTCGACGCGGTAAAATCGGCAATGATTCCACAGAGGCAAAAATCGGTTCAGGTTTCATGAGCATCCCCACACCGCCGCCGTAGGGTTCATCATCGACCTTCCGATGTTTATCAGTGGTAAAATCCCTGGGATTAACTAAATTGACTTGAGCAATTTGCCTGGCTAGGGCTTTACCCAAAAGACCAGAACCCAGAACAGAGCTAAAACTATCAGGAAAAAGCGTAACTATATCAAAACGCACAGTAATTCGTATTTAATAACACTAAGATGGGATTGGAACATTTAACCTAAATTGCCAAGGAGTCAGGAGGCAGAAGGCAGAAGGCAGAAGGCAGAAGGCAGGAGGCAGGGAAGAAAAGAGTTATTTAATTTTGACTTTTGACTTTTGACTTTTGACTTGATACCTCCCCATCTCCCCATCTTTCGCCGTTCAGAGTGATCTGAAAGTCAGGAGGAGGTAAAACTGGAGATAAACCGGAACAACAGTATCTAAAAGTACCAGAATTCTTGGCTCTTTGGTGTGGCAAAAGTTTTTCTAATTACTTAATTTATGTTTAAATATTGTCACAACTAAATTTAAATTAATAATCCCACCAAAGTTAACAACTTCCAGGATGTATCGAGCCAGCCTCAGAAAAGAGAATGTCAAGACCTGCTTTAGCCCCCAATCCCAAGTAAACCTAGCCTGAAAGCACTATTTTGTTTTGTTGTTTTGACTTTGTTTTGCCAGTCTGAAATAAATACAAAGGTGAAAAGCAAGGCGTTGGCGATGAGGAACAGTGACGGACATGACAGAATTTAGACTTCATGTGCGTTTAAGGAAAAGTTGGAGAGTCAAATTTAGCCACTCTAAACTGATCAAAAGATTCCTCTCAAGAAAAGCAAAGGGCGAAAATAAACGGGTGACTAAACCTGATCAAATTCACACGCCATTCGCCACAAGCCGGGGAAACCGTTAAAGGCGATGGCTCCTGAAGTTGTTGACCACAGAAACACAATGCAGCAATTAAAAGCTAAATCGCTGGAAATGAGGACACCCCAAGCAACTAAAACCGCCGTTCTAGTTATCGGAGGCGCAGAAGACAAAGTTCACGGACGCGAAATCCTGCGGACTTTTGTTGCTCGTGCTGGTGCTAGTAAGGCATATATTACAATTGTTCCATCTGCCTCCCGCGAACCAGCCATCATTGGTGGTCGGTATATTCGCATTTTTGAAGAAATGGGTGCGGAAAAAGTTGAGATTTTAGACATTCGTGAACGTGAACAATGCGAAAACTCTCAAATTAAAGCATCCTTAGAAGCCTGTACCGGGGTCTTTTTAACCGGGGGCGACCAACTGCGCCTTTGTGGAGTTCTGTCAGATACACCAGCAATGGATATTATCCGCCAGCGGGTGCGAGCAGGACAACTGACTCTAGCAGGAACGAGTGCGGGGGCAGCAGTTATGGGACATCACATGATTGCAGGTGGAGGCAGTGGGGAAACGCCCAATCGTTCCCTGGTTGATATGGCCACAGGTTTAGGATTTATTCCTGAAGTGATTGTCGATCAACACTTTCACAACCGCAATCGGATGGGAAGATTGATTAGTGCGATCGCAGCCCATCCAGATCGCCTTGGTATTGGCATTGATGAAGATACTTGTGCTGTGTTTGAACGTGACGGTTGGTTACAAGTATTAGGTAAAGGTAGCGTCACAATTGTTGATCCTACAGAACTCACCCATACTAACGAACCCCATGTCAGTGCCAACGAACCCCTGACTGTACATAATTTACGTCTACATATCCTCAGTTACGGAGATCGCTTCCATCTTTACCAACGTACTGTTTTACCCGCTGTGCATCGGATCTCCAGCTGACGGGATAGAGTATCTGAGGTTACACTGGTTGACCGCGCATTTATTTGTTTTTGCAAAAAAAAATAGCCAAATACTATCTAAAAAGAAAAAACTGTTTATCGTGAACAGTTTAGCGGTCAATTTCAGTAAGAAACTAGAATTTTGGTTCCGAATCTCCATCTACCTATTCCCATGAGAATCCTCAAGATCCAGACCTTACGCGGCCCAAACTATTGGAGCATTCGACGCCATAAACTAATCGTCATGCGCCTCGATTTGGAAAACCTTGCCGAAACACCCTCAAATCAAATTCCAGGCTTTTATGAAGGATTAGTTGAAGCCTTGCCAAGTCTGGAAGGTCACTATTGTTCACCGGGCTGTCGTGGTGGTTTTCTGATGCGTGTACGAGAAGGCACCATGATGGGTCATATCGTAGAACACGTAGCTTTAGAACTCCAGGAACTAGCTGGAATGCACGTGGGTTTTGGCCGCACCCGTGAAACTGCCACTCCTGGAGTTTATCAGGTTGTAATTGAGTACCTGAATGAAGAAGCGGGACGTTATGCCGGACGTGCAGCAGTGCGGCTTTGTCAAAGCATTGTTGATCGGGGTCGTTATCCTAAAGCCGAGTTAGAGCAGGATATTCAAGATCTCAAAGACTTTTGGCGTGATGCTTCCCTTGGTCCTTCCACTGAAGCAATAGTCAAAGAAGCAGAAAAAAGAGGTATTCCTTGGATGCCTTTAGCCGCCCGGTTTCTGATTCAACTAGGTTATGGAGTGAATCAAAAACGGATGCAGGCCACAATGACCGATAGCACAGGCATTCTCGGTGTAGAATTAGCTTGTGATAAAGAAGCCACTAAACGCATCCTCGCTACTAATGGTGTACCAGTACCCAGAGGTACGGTGATCAACTTCTTGGATGATTTGGAAGAAGCTATTGAATATGTTGGTGGTTATCCGATTGTCATCAAACCCTTAGATGGTAATCATGGGCGCGGTATTACCATTGACATTAGAAACTGGGATGATGCTGAAGCAGCATATCAAGCAGCTAGGCAGGTTTCCCGTTCTATTATTGTGGAACGGTATTATGTCGGGCGCGACCATAGAGTATTGGTGGTAGATGGCAAGGTTGTGGCTGTAGCGGAACGAGTTCCCGCCCATGTAGTTGGTAATGGTAGATCAACCATTGCTGAACTGATTGAAGAAACCAACCAAGACCCCAATCGCGGTGAAGGTCATGATAACGTGCTGACTAAAATTGAGCTAGATCGCACTAGCTACCAACTATTAGAACGGCAAGGTTACACCGTTAATAGTGTACCTCCCAAGGGGCAAATTTGTTATCTACGGGCAACGGCTAACCTGAGTACAGGTGGTATTGCTGTAGACCGCACCGACGAAATTCATCCAGAAAATGTCTGGTTAGCACAACGGGTAGTGAAAATTATCGGTTTGGATATTGCCGGTTTGGATGTGGTGACTACCGATATTAGCCGTCCTTTGAGAGAGATGGATGGTGTGATCGTGGAAGTTAATGCCGCCCCTGGTTTTCGGATGCACGTCGCCCCTAGTCAGGGTACTCCCCGCAATGTGGCTGGTGCGGTGATGGATATGCTGTTCCCCAACGAAAAACCTAGCCGTGTTCCTATCCTCACGATTACAGGTACTAATGGTAAAACTACTACAACTCGTCTGTTAGCTCATATTTATAAGCAAACAGGTAAAGTTGTGGGTTATACCACTACCGATGGTACTTATATCGGTGATTTTTTGGTGGAAGCTGGAGATAACACTGGTCCCCAAAGCGCCCACGTGATCCTGCAAGATCCGACTGTAGAGGTGGCTGTATTAGAATCTGCCCGTGGAGGTATTCTCCGTTCTGGTTTGGGTTTTGATGCGGCTAATGTGGGTGTGGTGTTAAATGTGGCTGCTGACCATTTAGGGATCGGTGATATTGATACCATTGAACAGTTAGCAAATCTGAAAAGTGTGGTTGCGGAAGCTGTATTTCCTGATGGTTATGCAGTTCTCAACGCTGATGATCATCGTGTTGCAGCGATGGCAGAAAAAACAAAAGCTAATATTGCCTACTTCACTATGAATCCTGACTCGGAACTGGTGCGTAAGCATATCCAGAAGGGAGGAGTAGCCGCAGTATATGAAAATGGTTATCTGTCAATTGTTAAAGGCGATTGGACACATCGGATAGAAAGAGCAGAAAATATACCCTTAACAATGGGCGGAAAAGCGCCATTTATGATTGCCAATGCTTTAGCAGCAAGTTTGGCGGCTTTTGTACAGAATGTGAGTATTGAACAAATTCGTGCTGGGTTAAGGACTTTCCGCGCTTCAGTGAGTCAGACACCAGGACGGATGAATTTGTTTAATTTGGGTAAATACCATGCTTTGGTAGATTATGCCCATAACCCTGCTAGTTATGAAGCTGTGGGATCTTTTGTTCGTAACTGGACAAGTGGACAGCGCATAGGTGTAGTCGGGGGACCTGGCGATCGCCGGGATGAAGATTTTGTCACTCTGGGTAAATTAGCAGCTGATATTTTTGACTACATCATTGTTAAGGAAGATGATGACACTAGAGGCAGATCACGGGGATCAGCCGCAGATTTGATTATTAGAGGCATTAACCAGGCTAAACCTAATTGCCGTTATGAATCAATTCTGGATGAAACTCAAGCCATTAATAAAGGTTTGGATATGGCTCCTGATGGTAGTCTAGTGGTAATTTTACCGGAAAGTGTGAGTCGCGCTATTCGGTTAATTAAGGTGCGGGGTGTACAGGAAGAAATTCAGCCACAAAGTGCAAATACTACGATTAATGATTCCCAAAATGGGGTAGCACCTTCTTCCGTGGTTAATACCCTACTCTAATTTCCGGTAGGGATAATTTATGAATTGTCCCTACTGTTGATTTTTCTTGATGTTTTTGGTTCGTTGGGTGGTCGGTTTTTTTGAGTTATAGCAGGAGTCAGGAGTCAGGAGTCAGGAGTCAGAATTTGTTTGTCTGAATCAGGATGTCCAGGATTTAAGGATTTACAGGATGGGAAAGGATATAAATATGAATTAAAGTAACCAATTGACGTTAGGGTATATTCTAATTCAGAAATACTTGAATGTTTACATGAAAACGTTCTGCTAATTGTTGAATTTGATTAAATGTTAATGGTTTTTCTTTGTTTAAAATAGCTTGTATCATTTCAGGTGAACCAATTTCAGATAAATCTGATAAACTCAGTTTGTGTTCTTCCATTAAATAAGCTAATACATCATTTCCATGACAATTAGGAAGAGGATGATGTTCTGTTTCATAAGCCTCTATTATTGTTCCTAATGTATCTAATAAATGATAAAGAGGATGTTGTTCATTAGTACCGATTTCATCAATTAAATCATTTAATCTTGTAATTGCTTGTTCATATTCTTCTTCATTACGAATTGTTAGTAAAGGAGAAATAGCATTCCAATGAATATTAATATCCGGGGGAAGGGTGGTTAGTTTTTCCATAGATTTTTGTCGTATTCTGAATGAGTTAAAATATAACGAATGTAAACTTTTTGGCGATTAAAGTGAATAGCAGTAATCAAGCGATATTTATTACCACCAATATTAAACACTATTAAATCACCTACAACATCAGCACTAGGAAAAACAGAACGTAATTCATCAAAATTTTCAAAAGTGCTGGAATTGATAAGTTTTAACCAACGACTTAGCGCAGTTTCACTATCAGGATATTTTTCCCAAAATTGACGCAGGATTTTACGAGAAATAATGTGCATGACTGGATTTATATAGATATTATAGCAAATTTTCACATAAAACTGCAAAAGATTGTAAACTATCTAACAAAATCCCCAACTTCTTTTTTGATTCTGAAAACTACATGAATCAATTAATCTCAGAAGTCGGGGATATAAAAGTTTAGTGATTAAGGTTTCCAAGTGTTGAGAGATTGACGAATTGATATTAATTCCTGTAGATATTCCTTCAATTTCTCTTGTTGCAGATGCAAGCTATTAATGACTTTATCTGATTCTGCTTCTTTTGTCTCTCTTTCTTTTAGCAGACTATCAAAATCATCTTGAAATTTCTTGATGTAATCATTAATTTGTTGTTCCGCTTTTTTGAAATCATCTGCAATCTGTTTTTCAATTACTCGTTGTAGTAATTCTCGATTATTTAAAACTTGTTCATCAATTTTTTGGTGAATTAATTGTGTTGTTTGACGTAAATCTACTTCATAAAAATCCTGTCTATCTTGATATTCAACATCTACATAATAGACTTTATCAGAATTACAGCAACGGCTTTCTGTTTTTGGCTCTTTTTTTGTTCTAGTAAATACTTCTTGCTGTTGTTTAATTCTTGCGTCAATACCTAGAAATTCAAATTTAGGAAATTGAATTTTATTAATATTTAATTTGACTTGTAATTCTTTCCCCAAATAATCAGATAGTTCATTTGATATCTCTTGGATATCATTAATTAGATAATTCCCGTTTTAAATCTTGAATTACATCTGGAATTTCTTTATCTTTTTCAGTTCTCTGATCAACTTTATTGAGAATAAAATAAATCTTACCTTTTTCCTGTTGTAAAATTTCTCGGCGATTTTCTAATACTTCTTTAAATAAGTCAGAAACAGCACTATCTTTGTAAGATTCGTAATTTAAAATAAATAAAATAGCGTTACAAGTTCTTAATGCTTCTAATGCTGTTTGTTTTAATGCGACTGTGTTAAAATTGGCTGATTCCCATTCATTGGGTCCAGGTGTATCCACTAAGGTAAAACCATCAAGGGAAGAAAGTCCGCTAATTGCTTCTATATGATGTTCTATTTCAAACCGGATGGTATTATCAGGATTTCCAGTTTCTCTAATTTTACGAGTTCTCAATAAAAATTTGTGTTGAATTTCTCCTTCATCCCCTTCAGCTATCACAATGGGTTTTCTGACTCCTGCTTGGTATTCTAACAGTCTGGGAACTTGATTAGCGGGAATGTGACGGACATCAGTACGACAAATAGTACAAGCTGCGGTTTCACTAGCTAAAACATCTGCACCAATAATAGCGTTAAGAAAGGTACTTTTACCAGCTTTCATAGCTGCAATAACTGCTACTTGATATTTTTGTTGCTGTAGGGCGGTTAATGCTTTTTTGATGTTATTTTCTACACTTTCTAAACTTTTGGTATCATCACCTTCTTTAAGACGACTTTGGCGAATTTCATCAATATATTCTACAAGTCTTGTACCGAGTTTGTAAATACTGCTGTGTGCTGATTGGAATTGTTGTGAAGACATATTAACCCTTTAACTATACAAAGTAGAAACAAGCAAGATTGAGAACACGGTCATAAGTAAAACGCTTACAACACTAAATATTATAACTATGTTTAAGTGTGATTGCAAATACTTGTTTGATGAATTTTTTGATAACTTTGTTAAAATAAATACATGAAAATTCAATTTTTTTAATAATCCAATAATCCAGGGAATAAATTCCCTGTCTAAAAGCTAAAGTCGGTTAAAACCGACTAGAATCTAGTGTAATTTACGATTTAACAATCACATCCTGTAAATCCTTAAATCCTGGACATCCTGATTCAGACAAAAAATTATATCCTGAAAATCCTTAAATCCTGAAAATCCTGATTCAGACAATTATGATTGTTCTGAATTATCATCTTCATCAGTCTTTTTAATTCCCTCTTGGAAATTTCTCAAACTCTTTCCCAAAGCTCCCCCCAACTCAGGAATTTTCTTTGGTCCAAAAATCAAAATTGCTACAATAGCAATTATCACTATTTCTGGCCATCCTAATCCAAACATATCATTTTCCTCTTGAGTCACTTTAGGTTAACTATACAATTTATTCTGTCCTAATTGCCATATTTAACCAGTTACTTAATTCATGAGCTAACCATTCCAATTCTGCTTCTGATTTAATTAAACCAGCATTAACAGCCAATGAAAATTTTTGTACACCTGCCCAAATTTCTAATGTTGCTGGTACTTGAGTTTTTTCACCATCTGAGTTTTTAGTCAAGTGTTTAGGAATATAAACCAATTTAGTGATGCTGTCTCTAGGTGCTGAACGAGTAGGACGGATTTTCACTCTCCATAACTTATAAATTACAGAAATTTTCTGACTATCTAGAGACAGGCTCATATTACCAAATAATCCATATAATATGCTATAAATCATAGACAAACCCGCACCCCAAAAAGGCAGTGAGAACAAGGCAAAAGGTAAGTTTATAGGAAAAGGTGCAGAAAGAGCGCCAATAGTCCAAAATAAAATAAAGGAATTCCAAGAAATAGCAAATAAACTCAGGAACAGCATCGACGCTTGAAAACCAGCGGGGGGAATAATAATTTCTAAAAATTCATCATTTTTAATCAATTGAATTTTACTACCTGCTGGTTTACCAACAGTTAAAGCTGTAATATTAACAGTATTTTCTCGCTGTTCTAAAGCTGTCAGTGCTTCTTTTGCAGATGTAAACCGCTTTGCTAAATCTGGTTCTATCATTTTTTTTAACCAGTTAGTTAAGCTGGGACTCAGATTTGCAACTTGCTCAAATTGTATGCGAAAATTCTTTTGTGGTAAATCTGCCGGTTGAGTACCTGTGATTAAATAAATTAAAGTTGCACCTAAACTATAAAGATCAGAAGCGGGAACAGTTCTGCCTCCAAATTGTTCTTGTGGCATATAACCATAGGTCCCTACAATAGTTCTAGTGCCTGTTTCTGCTGCTAAAACGGTTTGCACAGAACCAAAATCTACTAAATAAACTTTTCCCACACTATTACCGGATCTTTCTCCTAATAAAATATTGCTAGGCTTAATATCACGGTGGATAACTGGTGGGTGCAACTCATGGAGATAAATTAAAATCTCTAAAACTGCTTTCCCGATTTCTTTAATTTCATTTTCTGGAAACTTTCTTCCAGTTTGTAAATATTGTTCTAGGGTTTGGGCTGGGATGTAAGTTTGTACTAGAGCAAATCCTTGATAATTGGATTCTTTTACCTCAAAATAGTCAAGATAGTGAGGTATGGATGGATGAGATAATGATTTTAAGGTTTGGGCTTCTCTCTCAAACAGTTTGAGATCATCCCACTCAAAGTCACTACCAAAAGCCAGTAATTTGACTATTACTAGGTTATCAGTAACTCTGTCACCAGCTAAAAAAGTTCTGCGGCCTGACTTTTTGCCTAACTGTTGTTGAACTTCATAGCGATTGGCTAAGATATCGCCCATAACTTTATGGTTTACACCCCAGTTGTTGTAACAAATCTATCATGGCTTAGGAAACTGGTAAACGCCAAGTATGTTAGTTAAAAACCGAAAAACCAAAAAGCAACCCACTCCGCAGTTGGAATGGGTTACTTTTATTTAACACGAATTAAGAATCTAGAGGAAACTTAGTAGCGATTGCGACCGCCACCACCACCGTATCCACCGCGTCCACCACCACCGTAACCGCCACGGTCTTCTTTGGGTTTAGCCTTGTTAACTTTTAAATCACGACCCATCCATTCAGCACCATCAAGAGCTTCAATAGCTGCTGTTTCTTCAGCGTCTGAACTCATTTCTACGAAAGCAAAACCACGTACACGGCCTGTCTCCCTGTCAGTAGGAATTTGAACTCGTTTTACAGAACCATATTCTGCAAAAACTTGTGTCAAAGCATCCTGTGTAACTTCATAAGAAAGATTGCCTACATAAACTGACATATTATGTCTCCAAAATCACGAGTTTGTAGAGATTTAGATTTCGGAGAGCAGTCTGTAAATACCACAAGTAAAAAGCCTGTCAATACTAACAACAAAACACTAATCGCCGAATTAACTCTCTCCCTTATCATTACACATAAATCAAGTTTTTGGGACAAGAATTTACAAAATTTTTATAAATTTTATCAAAACCTTTGTCAGCCGTTTAAGTTTGGGTAGAGGCTGGTTCTTCAAGCTGATAACTGATGGTTATAAGAAAATCCTGACTACAATACTTGATATCACCGGGAGCATCCCAATGAAAGAAAAAATCAACGTGGCCACTGCGAAAACTCTCTTACACTCTCTTACCTTTGTGTCCTTTGCGTCCTTTGCGGTTCAATCATATCATACCCTGGGATAATTGTCTGTTGTTAGATAAAAATAAACTTACACATTTGGGATGCTCCCGACATCACCAAGCCGACAACAAATCAATTAGTTTAAACTCGCTTTTCCAAGTATTGCCCAATCA
Source organism: Sphaerospermopsis torques-reginae ITEP-024 (assembly GCF_019598945.1). NCBI lineage: Bacteria > Bacillati > Cyanobacteriota > Cyanophyceae > Nostocales > Aphanizomenonaceae > Sphaerospermopsis > Sphaerospermopsis torques-reginae. The sequence goes on from NZ_CP080598.1 coordinate 4,060,520, forward strand.
TCAACTGCTCACCAGCACGGGAAACTATACTTTGTCTGGTGCGATATTTATCACCAATGAGTTTAATTTCTTCCTCAAATACGGAATTATTGTACTCAGTTCGCAAACACAGAGTTTTCCGACTGGGGAAATAATATTGTGCTGTGACTGGTTTAGTAGTTGCAAAACCGCGATCGCGATACAAAATATTTCCCCAAGCACCAAACACGGTAACACCACTGGCTTCTTTTTTAGCGTTGTGTAAGTTTGTACTTTCCCAAGTAACTTTTGCACCACAAGTTAAGCTTGCTAAATCCTGCAAATCATGTAACTGAGCCAGCTTTTGCAATTCATCATCCCCTTGTTGCAAAAAATGAATGGTAATAATACTTACCATCTCCTTGGTTTCTCCTTGGGGTAGGGTGTAATAGCGTCTTTCAGAGCGCCATTCACCTACAGAAGCTTGGAAAAACTCAGCAATTTGCTGTTCATCAGCAGTTTGGGCAATTTTCAGCAGTGATGTCACTTGTTACTTTCCTCACCTAAAAGTCAATGTGTTGCTTTGGTGGTTGCACCTGCCATATTCCATCTGGGATATAAAAGCAAGGTTTGTTTAATATTCTTAATATATACACAAAAACCTGAAAAATACCAATTCTTTTAGCACATTTTTCATAAATGGCTGGGTAATGGAAAACTCCCAGAGATAAATCATGACTAATTTCCTATTACTTATTGGTGGCAAAATCTTTATACTAACTTTATAATTTCTAGAATTGTCAGCAATTCTATACATCTATATCCACAGGATATGGTGAGAATTATGTCAGTTTTACTTAGCAAAAAAAGTTATTTGGAATACATAAATAAATAGCTGAATTTTGATTGCTATTTTTTATTATTCATACCTATTCCAAAGTATTGGCTAATAAATGGCTGTAAGAGTGCAAATACTGCCCAATTGGAGAAAAATTCATGGTTTTGGACGCAAATAAGTCACAAAAACAGGTGAAAACATCAACTCCTATAGTTGTCAGCCCAGTGATGAAAAAGCTGATGAATAAGCATAATTTATTCATATTCTGTATGCTGTTACTGGGATTACTAACAGCCAGTTGTGGTTCATTACCAAAAGAATCAGCCGAAGCCCAATCAAAGCGGCCTGGTGGTGGAGAAAGAAGAAATAGAGAAACATCTGTAGATGTAGCGATCGCCCGCACACAAGAATTACGCCCCCCAGCGGATTATATTGGGAACACCACTCCATATAGGACAGTATCCGTGCGATCGCAAGTAGAAGGAAGACTAATATCCTTAAATATGGATGTTGGTGATACAGTCAAACAAGGGCAAATCATCGGCCAGTTAGATGATGTTCTATTGCTCACAGCATTACAGCAAGCAGAAGCAGAACTAGCAACCAGCCAATCAGAAGTAGCTAGGGAAATGACCCAAGTAAGTAACGCTCAAGCGGAAGTAGAAAAAGCAAAGTTAGAACTCATCCAAGCCCAATCAGACTCCCAAAGACAGCAACAATTATTCAAAGAAGGAGCAATTTCCGAACAAGCAGCCCAACAAGCTCGCACCAAAGCCCAAACAACCCAAAAAGCCCTACAAGCGACTATTGAAAGAGTCCGTACAGAAAAACAAGCCGTAGCAGCCGCCCAAGGTAGAGTATTTGCCCAACAAGCAGTAGTCAAAGCCGCCAAAGAACGCCGTTCCTACTCTCGTTTAATCTCCCCCATCACCGGCGTAGTTACAGAAAAAGTCACAGAACCCGGTAATCTCCTACAACCAGGAAGCGAAGTCTTAAAAATTGCTGACTTGAGTCGAATTAAAGTAGTAGTTCAAGTTTCTGAATTAGAACTAGCAAAAATTCAAGTAGGACAATCTGTACAAGTGCGTTTAGATGCCTTCCCCGATCAAAACATCATTGGTAGAGTAGCGCGTATTTCTCCATCTGCTGATCCTACAGCCCGTTTAGTACCCATAGAAGTAGTCATTCCCAACAGTGGCGGGAAAATAGGTAGCGGACTACTAACAAGAGTGAATTTTACAACCCAGACACCACAGCGAGTAGTAGTATCACAAACAGCAATTAATAGCAAAGACAAAGAAACATCAGCAGAAAATAACAACGGCACAATTTTTGTTGTACAAGAAACTGACGGTAAAACCAAGGTAAAAGAAAAATCGGTAACATTGGGTAAAAAAGTTGATGGTAACGTCGAAATTCTTTCAGGGTTACAACCAGGAGAAAGTTATGTTGTTCGCAGTAGTAAGCCATTAAAAGATGGTGAAGTTGTCAAATTATCAATTTTGTCAGAAAAAGATTTAAACAAACCTCAAAGAAATAACTTGTAAGTTTTTGTTAGCAGTTTCAACTCTGTCACCTGTCACCTGTAAACTGTCACCTGCTATAAAAATGCAAATCACAAACAACAACGGCTTTAGTATCAGCGCCCTTTCTATCCGTCAGCACATCGGTACTTTAATGCTGACCTTAGCAGTAATTGTCATTGGTGTATTTTTCATTATTCGTTTACCTGTAGATTTACTGCCATCTATTACCTATCCACGCATTGGTGTAAGAATAGAAGCACCGGGAATTTCGCCAGAAGTAGCAGTTGATGAAATTACAAAACCACTAGAAGAAGCTTTTTCAGCCACAGAAGGAGTAATTCAAGTTTTTTCCCAGACTCGTGAAGGTCAAGTCAGTTTAAATTTATATTTTCAACCAGGCGGAAATATTGATCAAGCACTAAATGATGCTACCGCTACTTTTAACCGAGCGAGAAATAGATTACCAGACACCATAGAAGAACCACGAATCTTTAAATTCGATCCTTCCCAACTACCTGTTTATGAATTTGCGCTCACTTCACCTACACTGAAAAATGTTGATTTGCGCGTTTTTGCCGAAGAAGAATTAGCCCGTGAATTAGGTGTAGTACCAGGAGTTGCAGTTGTAGATGTATCAGGAGGAGTGCAAGAAGAAGTTAGAGTAAATATAGATTTAGATCGTCTCCAAGCTATTGGTATCGGTTTGACTGATGTGTTAAACGAACTGCAAAATCGTAATCAAGATATATCTGGGGGAAGAATTTTAGGACCCAATTCTGAACCGTTAACCCGGACAGTGGGACGCTTTAAAAATGCAGAAGAAATTAATAATATTTCCTTTGAAGTATCTGCACCTAATTCAAATATCAAAAATCGTGTTTATTTGCGTGACTTTGCCCAAGTTATTGACGGATCAGAAAAACAAAGATTGTACGTTTTACTCAATGGTCAAGAAGCAGTAAAAGTCAGCATTCAAAAACAAGCAGATGCTAATAGTGTCAACGTTGTTGATGGAGTTAAAAAAAGATTACAAGAACTGAAAGAAGCGGGTATTATTTCTGCGGAAGCAACTCTCACAGCAACTTTAGATGAGTCAATATTTATTCGTAATTCCTTAGCGAATGTGACTTCTTCTGGTTTAATTGGTTCAGGTTTAGCTGCTATAGCTGTATTACTTTTTCTTGGTTCTTTACGTCAAACATTCATTATTGTTTTATCTATACCTTTAGCCACATTAGCAGCTATCATTATGATGGGAATGTTCGGCTTATCCCTGAATATTTTTAGCTTAGGTGGTTTAGCATTAGGCGTGGGAATTGTGGTTGATAATTCCATCGTTATGTTAGAAAATATTGCCGAAGGAATTAATCAAACTAAACTCCAAAATCACACATCAAAATTATCAAGATCAGCAATTATTCAACAAGCAGAAACAAGCAGTAGAGAAGTTGAATCAGCTTTACTAGCTTCCACCAGTACAAACTTAGTTGCAGTATTACCATTTTTATTAATTGGTGGTTTTATATCATTATTATTTAATGAATTAATTATCACGATCAGTTTTGCGGTAGCAGCTTCAATTTTAATTGCTGTTACTGTTGTTCCCATGTTGACATCACGATTATTAGCTTTACCCTTTTCTAGTTCTTTAAGTAATTTTTGGTTTTTCCAAGAATTTAATCGCCATTTTGAGGGAGCAACAAGATTATACAGCAGTTTCTTATCTGGAATATTGCGTTTGCGGTTATTAACAATTGCGATCGCTATCATATTCTTTGGTGGTGGTAGTTTATGGATATCTCCCCAACTTCCCCAAGAAATTCTTCCTCAAATAAACACCGGACAAGTGAGTTTATTTGCTCAATTTCCCCCCGGTACACCATTAGAAACTAACCAAAAAGTTATGCAAGTTGTAGATGACATTCTGCTTCAACAACCAGAAACAGAATATGTCTTTTCTACAGTTGGTGGTTTTCTGTTTGGTGGTAATAGTAATCCTAATCCTTTGCGAAGTTCTAGTACCATTACCCTCAAACCAAACTCAGATATAGAGACTTATATTGAGCGTGTCACCAAAGAATTTAGCAAACTGAATTTAGTAGATATTCGACTGCGTTTAGCACCTGGACAAGTACGGGGTTTATTTCTTAATAACTCTCCTATTCGTGGTGCTGATGTTGATATAATTTTGCAGGGAAATGATACCAATACTTTAGAAAAAGCAGGACGAGAACTATTAGCAACTTTAGAAGAAAAAATCACCTCAGTGAGATTTCGTCCAGATGCAGATCCACGTCAACCTGAAATTCAGATTGTACCTGACTGGGAACGAGTAGCAAATGTCGGTTTAAATACTCAAGATATTGGCGAAACAATTAAAACCGCAATTACAGGTAGTGTACCCACACAACTACAGCGGAATAACCGCTTGGTAGATGTGCGAGTTGAGTTAAATGAAGATGCAGTCAAAACAACTTCTCAGTTAGAAAGATTACCCTTATTTGTAGAAGGTAATCAACAAATTAGATTAAGTGATGTAGCGACAATTGTTGAAGGAAAAGCACCAGGAGAAATTCAAAGAATTAACCAGCGTCAAGTCTTTTTAATTGCAGGTAATTTAGCAGAAGGAGCAAGTCTGAGTCAAGCATTAGAGCAAGTAGATGAAGTAATTAAAAATGCCAATTTCCCTGAAGGTGTAAGTCGCTTACCCAGTGCAGCAGCAGAATCAAATCAACAATTACAAAACTCGTTGCAACTTTTAGGAGGGTTAGCAATATTTTTAGTTTTTGTAGTCATGGCTGTACAATATAATTCTCTTGTTGATCCTTTAGTAATTCTGTTTACTATTCCTCTTGCTTTAGCTGGGGGGATTTTTGGACTTTACATCACCGAAACTGCCATTGGTGCAACAGTAATTGTGGGTGCAGTTTTATTAGTAGGTATTGTGGTTAATAACGCCATTATCATGGTAGAATTAGCAAATCAAATTCGGGAACGTGAACAAGTTGATCGTCGCACCGCAATTTTAAAAGCTGCACCTCAACGGTTACGTCCGATTTTAATGACAACAATTACCACAGTTTTAGGGATGTTTCCCCTAGCTTTAGGAGTTGGGGAAGGTTCAGAATTTCTGCAACCTTTAGGGGTAGTAGTCTTTTCTGGCTTGTCTTTAGCAACACTGCTCACCTTGTTTATTATTCCCTGTTTTTACACTCTATTACATGATTTAATTGGTGGCAGTTGGGCAAAACCTGTAGTTATCAAGTTGCGGATCTGGAGAAAAAATTTCAAGAAAGCTTAACACTCTCCTACCTCCCAGAACTGCTGGCTGGGAAATTACACTAAATATCTGGACTCTCAGGCAGTTATAGATTTATGATTGATGATCGTGGGTTTTTTTCAGAAAATAACTAAACTATGAACGTACAAGAAGTAATTCGCTCTATAGAAGCGGAACACCTAAAATCCGATCTGCCCGAAATTTATGTAGGTGATACAGTGCGGGTAGGAGTGAAAATTAAAGAAGGCGATAAATACCGCGTCCAACCCTATGAAGGAGTGGTAATAGGTAAACGCAATGGCGGAATCAACGAAACAATTACCGTGCGTCGTGTATTTCAAGGTATAGGCGTTGAGCGAGTATTTTTGCTGCACTCACCCCGCATTGATAACATCAAAGTAGTGCGTCGTGGTAAAGTCAGACGCGCTAAACTATACTATTTGCGTCAATTATCTGGTAAAGCTACCCGGATTAAACAACGGTTTGACCGCGCCCTGTGATGCAGTTGATCCTGGGAAAAAACCAGGAAACTCAAGCCAAAAGCGGCATCTGCCGCTGACTTGACTTTCTGAAAAAATTAAGTTACACTAAAAAAGGAATTGTGTTAAACTAAAAAAAGTTCAGCGCAATCCCTGAAACAAAGATAGCTTGTGCGCTCTTAGTTCAGTTGGTAGAACGCAGGTCTCCAAAACCTGATGTCGGGGGTTCAAGTCCTCCAGGGCGCGCTCAAAAGCAAAAAATATAGCCCGAAACAAAAACGCATCTGCTACCATAGCAGCCAGCGTCGATTATTTCGGGTCTAATTATTTTTTACTGATAGCTGAATTTGTTTCCTGTAAATTGGGTCAAAGCGGTGAATAATTGTCAGCCTTGGTGCAAAATAGCAAGGTGAAGCGATGTAAGAAACGGGGGGTATAACGACCGTGGCCAAAAAAAACGAAGCAGAAATGCCAGAAACAGGCAATGGTTTTAGCTTAAACAACTTCTTCCAAGGAACAAAAGAAGAACTTGACAAAGTAGTTTGGCCAAGTCGGAAGCAGTTGGTGAGTGAATCAGCAGCTGTGTTATTAATGGTGACACTCTCCGCGTCTTTGATATATTTGGTCGATGGATTGTTTGCTTGGGCAGCAAAACAGGTATTCTGATGAATTCTGCAACAGACGAACCACGAAATTTGCAGACAGAGGAAGCACTAGGAACAGCGCAAAAAGAAGCCCGCTGGTATGCAGTGCAAGTAGCCTCTGGCTGTGAGAAGCGCGTGAAAACAAATTTAGAGCAACGTATCCAAACTTTTGATGTAGCTGATAAAATTATCCAAGTGGAAATACCCCATACACCAACGGTAAAGATCCGCAAAGACGGGAAGCGTCAGCCATCAGAAGAGAAGGTTTTTCCGGGTTATGTTTTAGTTCGGATGGTAATGAGTGACGATACATGGCAAGTGGTAAGAAACACAACCCATGTAATTAACTTTGTCGGTGCAGAGCAAAAACGAGGCAGCGGCCGTGGTCGTGGTCACGTCAAGCCAGTACCTTTAAGTCATTCAGAAGTAGAACGTATATTCAAACAAACGACAGAACAAGAACCAGTAGTCAAAATTGATATGGCTACAGGTGATAAGATAATGGTGCTTTCTGGTCCGTTCAAGGATTTTGAAGGCGAGGTGATCGAAGTTTCGCCAGAACGGAGTAAACTAAAAGCTCTACTCTCGATTTTCGGACGAGATACACCAGTAGAATTGGAATTTAATCAGGTACAAAAACAGAGCTAAATCCAAATGGCGAAGAAAGTAGTAGCGGTCATTAAATTGGCCTTAAACGCTGGAAAAGCCAACCCAGCACCACCAGTTGGTCCCGCACTGGGTCAACATGGTGTTAATATCATGATGTTCTGCAAAGAGTACAACGCCAAAACAGCAGACCAAGCTGGAATGGTGATTCCTGTAGAAATTTCCGTGTTTGAAGACCGGAGTTTTACATTTGTACTCAAAACACCCCCAGCATCAGTTTTAATTCGCAAGGCAGCGAAAATTGAACGCGGTTCGGAACAACCCAACAAGAAAAAAGTTGGCAGTATTACCAAAGCGCAGTTAAGAGAAATTGCCCAAACTAAACTGCCTGACCTCAATGCTAACGACATTGATGCAGCAATGAATATTGTGGCGGGAACAGCCAAAAACATGGGTGTTACCATCACAGATTAATAGGTGACAGGTGACAGGTGACAGGTGACAGTAAAAAAGAGTAATTAAACCTGATAACTAGCATCTGACCTATAACAAAATCCAAAATCTAAAATCCAAAATCTAAAATCGTATCGGGGGAGAGGTGAGAAACTTCGAGAACACCCCAGGAGCAAAAAATGGGCAAGAAAATATCACGCCGTTTACAGGCGTTGCTAGAAAAAGTAGAAGATAGGGATTATGCGCCCTTAGAGGCCTTAGCTCTGTTAAAAGAAACAGCAACAGCAAAATTTCCCGAAGCCGCAGAAGCACATATCCGGCTAGGTATTGACCCCAAGTATACAGACCAACAACTGCGGACAACGGTAGCACTGCCCAAAGGTACGGGTCAGGTAGTGCGTGTAGCAGTAATCGCTAGAGGCGAAAAAGTAACAGAAGCCACTAATGCTGGTGCGGATATCGCTGGTTCTGAAGAACTGATTGACGACATTCAGAAAGGCATGATGGACTTCGACAAGCTAATTGCTACTCCTGATGTGATGCCACAGGTAGCAAAATTAGGTAAATTGCTTGGTCCTCGTGGTTTGATGCCATCACCCAAAGGTGGTACAGTCACATTTGACGTTGCCAGTGCGATCGCCGAATTTAAAGCTGGTAAATTAGAATTTCGTGCTGATCGGACAGGCATTGTTCATGTTATGTTTGGTAAAGCATCATTTACCCCTGAAGATTTGTTAGTCAACCTCAAAGCATTGCAAGAGACAATTGACCGTAACCGTCCTTCAGGAGCAAAAGGCCGTTATTGGCGTACATTCTACGTCTCTGCCACAATGGGTCCGTCAATCAGAATTGACATTAACGCCCTAAGAGATTTAAAAGTAACTGACGCTGCATAATTAGGTAATTGGTAATTGGTAATTGGTAATAGGTGAATATAAACCAATGACCAATGACTAAATACCAATAACCAAAATTAAATAAAGCCGGAGACAGCAGGTGCTAATAGCTTAATATCCTGCCGAGGTTGTAATTTTAAGTCACTGAAGTTTACTCAACAAATTTTTGAGAACTACAGCATTAAAACTACTACTGTGACACCCCGGCAAAAATAGCTGGGGTTTGTTGTTTTTGGCGCGTCAGTAAACAAGTGACTGGGGACTGGGGACTGGTGACTCCTGACTCCTGCCTTTTGCCACTGATCACTAATTAAGATTTTGCCCTGGGAGGTGAAATGAGCATGGGTAGAACGTTAGAAAACAAAAAAGAAATAGTAGCTGACCTCAAAGGGACGCTAAGTGAGTCAACTTTAGCACTGGTAATTGACTACCAAGGTCTAACAGTTGCTGAAATCACTGACTTGAGACGGCGTTTACGTCCTAGTGGCGCTGTTTGTAAGGTGACTAAAAACACCTTCATGGGCATTGCCATTCAAGAAGATGAGCAATGGAAACCAATGTCAGAACTGCTCAAAGGTTCTTCAGCCTTTGTGTTAGTTAAAGATGATTTATCAGCAATTAAAGCCTACCAAGAATTCCAAAAAGCCACCAAGAAGACAGAACTTCGTGGCGGTGTCATGGAAGGGCGCTTGTTGAAAGAAGCGGATGTCAAGGCCTTAGGAGACTTGCCATCTAAGGAACAACTTATGGCGCAAATTGCTGGAGCTATCAACGCTTTGGCTACCAAAGTGGCTGTGGGTATCAACGAAGTTCCCAGTTCTTTGGCTCGTGCTATTCAAGCTGTCTCTGACAAAGACAAAGACGGCGCTGAAACTGCTGCTGAATAACAATTTTTCATTAGTTAAATGCTGTTAGTTAAAACCAGTATCTAATAACTAATGACAACTGACAAAAAACAAATCAAAATTCTTTAGGAGTTATATCAATGTCTGCTGCAACCGATCAAATTTTAGAACAGTTAAAATCTTTGACTTTGCTAGAAGCTGCGGAATTAGTTAAGCAAATTGAAGAAGCTTTTGGTGTAAGTGCTGCTGCTCCTGCTGGTGGCATGATGATGATGGCTGCTCCTGGTGCTGCTGCTCCTGCTGAAGCTGCTGAAGAGAAAACCGAATTTGATGCTATTCTCGAATCTGTACCTGCTGATAAGAAGATTGCAGTTCTGAAGATTGTCCGTGAAATCACTGGTTTGGGTCTAAAAGAAGCTAAAGACTTAGTAGAAGCTGCTCCTAAACCCATCAAAGAAGGTGTTAATAAGGAAGCTGCCGAAGACATCAAGAAACGCATTGCTGAAGCTGGTGGTACTGTAACCATTAAGTAATTCGTAATTGTGAATTATTTAGGGTGAGCTATTCTTTTAGCTTGCCCTAATAATTGGTTAAAAATTATTCTATGTTTTGTCAAAATTGTTAGGCTGTTATTAAGGTTCTTGCTTGCGTATAGTTACAATATTTTAATATTTCATTATTGGTGATTTTGATTTTTAGAAACAGTTGACCCTTGGATTATTTTAAAACCTATCATAATACAACCCTGTCAGAAGTCAAGACCCTTGAAAATACGTTGAGTCATTCGCAAGTATTCTCAATAATTTAGGAGTAAAAAACGGTGTTGAAACTTTTTTGGGATTTTTGGGGGAAAATTACAATAAGAATTGTTAAGGTGTTGGGTGAGAGGTAGAACCTCTAGAATTACATTTCCAGTCAGAGACTGGGGACTGGGAGTTATACATGATCAGGATAACCAGGATTCAAGAATGTACAGGAAGCGATCGCATCTTTTTTGATTTTTTTGTTTTTTGACTTGACAAGCCGTGAATGCTGTTGTACACTAATGTTATGAGTGGAAATCTGTGGGCGCAATATATATAGGGTTTTTAACTGCTGAGGTTGGAATTTTGGGAACGCGGATGAACGCAGATCGACGCAGATAGTGAAAATCAGGATCTTCAGGATTTTGGCGATCGCATCTTTTTTGATTTTTTTGTTTTTTGACTTGACAAGCTGTAAATGCTGTTGTACACTAATGTTATGAGTGGGAATCTGTGGGCGCAATATATATAGGGTTTTTAACAGCCTGGGTTGGAATTTTGGGAACGCGGATGAACGCAGATCGACGCAGATAGTGAAAATCAGGATCTTCAGGATTTTGGCGATCGCGCCTTTGTGCCTTTGCGCGAAATCAGAGATAGATTTTGTCAGAATCAGGATAACTAGGATTAGAGAATGTAGAGGATGAAATCATTAAATCGCTCTAAAACCTCTTACCTTTGTGTCCTTTGCGTTCTTTGCGGTTCATTCCTTAGTGACTTGTGCGTAACCAACCATCATTAAATCATGAAATTCTGATTCAGACAATCTGCTTTCCTATCCTGTAAATCCTCAAATCCTGGATATCCTGATTCTGACAAATAACGAGATATTAATTCATTTTTCGTTATTGTTAATAACCCGACTGGGAATGAATTCCTAGTCTGATAGCACAAGTCATCTAAAGATGACTAAAATGCCCTAAAAACTGTTGATTAAAATTGAATTGATCTGTGTTATCTGCGTCTTCAGCGGTTCGTACTTTTTAGAGAAAATAAATCAGAAGTTGAGATAATTGTTAAGTGCTATATTGATTAAAATAAATCAGTAAAAAAAATCCTGTACATCCTCAAATCCTGGACATCCTGATTCAGACAAAATTAACTTCTCGCATTCCCCAAAATATCAAATTATTATCTAAAATTATCTTTTCACCTATTTCTGGAAATTGTTGTTTTAAATAAGTTATCAATAACTCACTATCTCCTCCAGTAATGGCAAGTTTACTATTAGGAAATAACAACAACCAATTATCAATAAAGTCTTTTATTCCTGATAATAAAGTGTAAATGATACCACTGTGAATGGCTTGGGGTGTGTTCATGGCAAAACGTGGTGGAAATTCTATAATTTCCCTAGTTTTTAACAATGGTAATTGTCCGGTTTTTTGTCCTAAACTGGTAAATTGTAAACCTAAACCTGGTAAAATAGCACCACCAATAAGTCGCTGATTGGAGTCTGCACCTGTAAAAGTTAATGCTGTTCCTGCATCAATTACTAGCATGGGAAAACCATAAGTTTTACCAGCACCCAATAAAGCTAAAGCGCGATCAATGCCCAATGTATGATACATTCCCAAAATAGGAACTTGATTTAAGGTGATCAGGCAATGATTGGGGTAAGTTTGCCATAGTTGTGTTTGACTGGGAACTACGGAGGCTAAAAGGAGAGTAATAGGCAGATTGGGAGAGAGGAAGATGGGAGAAGAGGAAGATGGGGAAAGAGGAAGAGTATTTGTTTTTGCTAATTGTTCTATATCAGACTCTGATAAATGTTGTGTATCCCAGGTAGAGTGGAGAGCTTGATCTATAAATAAAGCCCAATGTAGCCGGGAGTTACCAACCATTAACGCTAACCAAGGGTTGTTTGTCTGTTGCGGTGGGATATTTTGTTTCACAGTTTTAAGTTTCTTAATTGAATGATAGGTTTTTTAATAAAAAGTTATATTCAACCCGTGTCACAATATAAGGCAGAGGAATAAATACTCAATAAAAGTTAAGGAGGGGCGTTATGGTATTGCTCACCGATAAAAATCAAGGACAGGAAAGTACAACCCCAGTAAAACGGCTAACTATACAAACGGTAGAAATTGATCACGATACCACGGCTATTCGTTCTTTGGATTGGGATCGCGATCGCTTTGATATTGAGTTTGGTTTGCAAAATGGTACAACTTACAACTCCTTTCTGATCTGCGGTGAACAAACAGCCCTGGTTGATACTTCCCATGAAAAGTTCCGTCAGCTATATTTTGATACACTGACTGGTTTAATTAATCCGCAAGATATAGATTACTTAATTATTAGCCACACAGAACCAGACCACAGTGGTTTAGTTAAAGATTTACTACAAAAAGCTCCTGATATTACCGTTGTTGGTTCTAAGGTAGCAATTCAATTTTTAGAAGATTTGGTACATCAGCCTTTTAAACGTCGTATTGTGAAAAATGGCGATCGCCTGGATCTCGGTAATGGCCATGAGTTTGAATTTGTGATTGCTCCTAATTTACACTGGCCTGATACTATTTTCAGTTTTGACCACAAAACCCAAATTCTTTACACCTGTGATGCTTTTGGAATGCATTACTGTACAGATAGCACTTTTGATGATGATTTATCTGCCATTGAAAAAGACTTTCAATATTACTATGAATGCTTGATGGGTCCTAATGCCCGTTCTGTGCTTTCTGCAATGAAGCGCATGGCAGAATTAAAAACCATCAAAATGATCGCTACAGGTCACGGACCCTTACTATATCACAATCTCCAAGAATTAACAGGACGTTACCTCAATTGGAGTCAAAACCAAACCAAAGCAGAAACCACTGTGGGTATATTTTACGTTTCTGAATATGGTTATAGCGATCGCCTAGCTCAATCTATTACCAACGGTATCGTAAAAACCGGGGTAGCTGTGGAAGTAGTTGATTTATCTGGAACAGTTGATTTACAAGAGTTACGGGAGCTTGTAGGACGCTGTAAAGGCTTGGTAGTAGGGATGAATCCTATATCTAGTAATACAAGCATTCAAACAGCATTGAGTACAGTTCTAGGATCTGCTACGGAAAAACAAGCCATTGGTATTTTTGAAACCGGTGGTGGAGATGATGAACCTACCTATCCACTGTTAAATAAATTCCGCTCTGCGGGTTTAACTGTAGCTTTTCCTGTGATTGAGATTCGGGAAACACCCACAGAAAACACCTATAAAAAATGTGAAGAAGCGGGAACAGATTTGGGACAGTTGGTGACAAAAGAAAAAAGTATCAAAGCTATGAAATCTTTAAGTGCTGATTTAGATAAAGCACTAGGAAGAATTAGCGGCGGTTTGTATATCATCACAGCCAAAAAAGGCGATGTTTCCAGCGCCATGTTAGCTTCTTGGGTAAGTCAAGCGAGTTTTAAACCTTTGGGTTTTTCTATTGCAGTAGCTAAGGATCGGGCGATAGAATCATTGATGCAAGTAGGCGATCGCTTTGTTCTCAATGTTTTAGAAGAAGGCAACTATCAAGCATTGATGAAACACTTCTTAAAACGTTTTAGTCCCGGCGCGGATCGTTTTGAAGGAGTGAAAACCCAACCAGCGGAAAATGGAGCGCCTATTTTGGGTGATGCTTTAGCTTACATGGAATGTGAAGTAGTTAGCCGGATGGACTGCGGCGATCATTGGGCGGTGTATAGTACGGTTTATGCAGGTAGAGTATCTAAACCTGAATCATTAACAGCAGTACACCATCGCAAAGTAGGAAACCATTATTAAAATCTCTTTTCCCCCTCCCCGCAAGCGAGGAGGGGAACAAGACAGGGGAAACGCATCTTATCAATAAGGACAATTTAATCTCAATAATGACCTGAAAATTCGCATTAACGTCTACTTATTGACAATAATTTAAACCATCACGATGACTCTGAAAAAATCAATCAAACGATAAATAAGGATTCCTTCGTTTATACATAAAAATGGTGTTTTGTCAATAAAATTTAGATGCGTTTCGCCTGGGGAACAAAAAAGAATTTATTTAAAAACAGGAGCTTAAATTTATGTCAGTTATGTCAAATACTAAACCCCGTGATGTCCAAATATTGCCTATTGGTACTGATACAACAATCATCAGATCGCGCAGTTGGGCAAGGTTAAGATTTGAAATTGAATATGCTTTAGCTAAGGGAACAACAGCTAATTCTTTTATTATTCAAGGTGATAAAATCGCTTTAATTGATCCACCTGGGGAAACTTTTACGGAAATTTATTTACAGGCTTTACAAAAAAGAATAGATATCAAAAATATTGATTATGTAATTCTTGGTCATGTCAATCCTAACCGGGCAGCAACATTAAAAATATTAACAGAAATTGCGCCTCAAATTACTTTTGTTTGTTCTAACCCAGGGGCGATAAATTTACGTGCAGCTTTAGAAAATGAAGATTTACCGATTGTGGTAATGCGGGGTGATGAAACTTTAGATTTAGGTAAAGGACATCATTTACAATTTATTCCTACTCCTAACCCCCGTTACGCTGATGAACTTTGTACTTTCGATCCGCAAACAAATATCTTGTTTACTGATAAGTTATTTGGGGCGCACATTTGTGGTGATCAAGTATTTGATGAAGGTTGGGAAGTTTTTAACGAAGATCGCCGTTATTATTTCGATTGTATTATGGCTCCCCATGCCAAACAAGTAGAAACAGCTTTGGATAAGTTGGCAGATTTGCCAGTCAGGTTGTATGCTACTGGTCATGGTCCTTTGGTAAGATATGCTTTACAGGAACTTACCCACTCTTACCGAGAATGGATCAAGCAACAAACTAACGCGGAAATGAGCGTAGCTTTGATTTATGCTTCTGCCTATGGAAATACTGCAACTTTAGCTAGTGCGATCGCTCGTGGTATTACTAAAGCAGGTGTTAGCGTAGAATCTATTAACTGCGAATTTGCTGATCCTGAAGAAATTAAAACGGCGATCGAAAAATCCGCTGGTTTTGTAATCGGTTCGCCCACTTTAGGCGGTCATGCACCCACACCCGTACAAACAGCTTTAGGTATTGTTCTATCAACTGCAACTAATAATAAATTAGCTGGTGTCTTTGGTTCTTTTGGTTGGAGTGGGGAAGCAGTGGATTTAATTGAAGGTAAACTGAAAGATGCAGGTTATCGTTTTGGTTTTGAAACCATCCGCGTTAAGTTCAAACCTAATGAAGTCACCTTACAAACCTGTGAGGAAGCAGGTACAGATTTTGCTCAAGCATTAAAACGCGCTGCTAAAAAAGCCGTGGTTGCTAGACAACCTGCAACTAATGTTGAACAAGCAGTAGGACGGATTGTTGGATCTTTGTGTGTGGTTACAGCAACTCAAGGCGAAGTGAAAACTGGAATGTTAGCATCTTGGGTTACACAAGCCAGCTTTAGCCCTCCTGGGTTAACCATTGCAGTTGCTAAAGATCGGGCAATGGAAAACATGACTTACACAGGTAATAATTTTGTCGTTAATATTTTGGCAGAAGGTCGGGAAATACGTAAACATTTTATGAAGGTTTACGCCCCTGGACAGGATAGATTTCAAGGTTTAGACACCGCAGAAGCTAATAATGGTGGTGTGATTTTAAATGGTGCTTTAGCTTACTTAGAGTGTACAGTAAAAAACCGGATGGAAGTAGGCGATCATTGGTTAGTTTATGCAACTGTGGATAATGGCAAAGTGTTAAACCAAGATAATGTAACGGCTGTGCATCATCGGAAATCGGCAAGTTATTATTAATCACCCCATACATTAACCCCTCTAACATGAAATAGAGGGGTAATTTAGGCTATAAAGAGGCGTTTTCTGCTTCATTAGTAATCAACAACTCCATTCGGAGTCAGAGACTAGGAACGAGAAAACTTAAACCTATTTATTTCTGCTTCCAGGATAATTTTCAACAGATATCTGAAACATTAACTTGAGTTTTTGGTTATTTCAAGTTCTATCCCTAACCAATTACTTAACTCATCAGCTAACCATTTTAATTCATATTCAGACTTGATGATATAGTCACCAACTTTTATTTCCAATTTTTCTACCCCTATCCAAATTACAAACTTTGCTTTGACTACAGACTCACCACACTCACTATCTTTTGTCAAATGTTGGGGTATATAAACTAATTGATTAATGTTTTCTCTCGGTGCAGAAGTATGTTTAATTTTCATACCCCAAAGATAAAGACTATGGGATATTTGTTGCTGATTTATGCTAATTTTACATTCAAAAAATGAACTTAATATACCATATATCATAGTTAAACCAGTGACAAGAAAAGGTGATAGAAGGAACGCTAAGAATATAGCATTTCTGATTGTTCCCCAATCAAAAGGATTAGAAATAAAGGTATTAAACGCGCCAACGATAAACAACCAAGTCATGGAATTCCAAAAGATCATAAATGGAATTCCCAATAAACTATTCAAAGTTAATCCCTCAGCAGGAAGGGTAGTTTCTAAATATTCCTCATCTTCAATTAGTCGAATTTGACTACCTGCTGGTTTAGCAATTGTTGAATTTGTAATATCAGTTTTTTCCGGTGTTTCTAAAGCTTGTAGTGCTGTTTTTGCAGATGTAAACCGCTTTGCTAAATCTGGTTCTATCATCTTTTTTAACCAGTTAGTTAAGCCCGGACTCAGATTTGCCACTTGTTCAAATTGAATGCGAAAATTCTTTTGTGGTAAATCTGCCGGTTGAGTACCTGTGATTAAATAAATTAAAGTTGCACCTAAGCTATAAAGGTCAGAAGCGGGAACTGTACGCCCCCCAAATTGTTCTTGTGGCATATAACCATAGCTTCCTACAATGGTTCTAGTACCTGTTTCTGAGGCTAAAACAGTTTGCACAGAACCAAAATCTACTAAATAAACTTTTCCCACACTATTCCCCGATCGCTCTCCTAATAAAATATTGCTAGGCTTAATATCACGGTGGATCACAGGTGGGTGTAACTCATGAAAATAAACCAATATCTCTAAAACTGCTTTAGCTATCTCTTGAACTTCATTTTCTGCAAATTTTCTCCCAGTTTGTAAGTATTGTTTTAGGGTTTTCGCTGGGATGTAAGTTTGTACCAGGGCAAATCCTTGATAATTGGATTCTTTTACTTCAAAATAGTCAAGATAGCGGGGTATAGAGGGATGAGATAAAGATTGTAAGGTTTCCGCCTCCCGTTCAAACAGTTTCAAATCATCCCATTCAAAGTCACTATTAAAAGCAAGTAACTTGACAATTACTAAGTTATTATTTATGGTGTCACGGGCTAAAAAAGTCCTTCGGGCTGACTTTTTACCTAACTGCTGTTGAACTTCGTAGCGATCGCCCAATATTTCCCTATTCATCAGCATCACCTAGATCACTTAGAAAATTATGTTGTTAAACTTTCTCTATTTTATTCCTGTTGACTGTCAGGATGTTTTAAAAGTTTTCGGTGAATAGTTTTACTAATTGTTACTACTTCCTACTTCTGCTGATGCAGCACTTCCCAGTGTCATCAGGTACAAGAACCCCATCCCCAACTCCCTCCCCGCAACCGATGAGGGCGCTATTATGTACTTTATAACACAGGAATCCGCTGTAATTTTTAAGTTTGAATTTTAACTTTGAATTTTAAACTTTGAATTTTAAACTTTGAATTTTTAATTGCTTATGCCTTCCCAACTTTGGCCTTATGTTACTCCTGGTATTCCTGATGACTTATTTGAGAACTTACCAGGTATACCCCTAACTCAGCGAGAATTAAGATTGTTGTTAATTTCCCAACTGCGACTACAACCAGATTCGGTATTATGGGATATTGGTGCAGGAACAGGTACAATTCCTGTAGAGGTGGGGTTATTGTGTCCCCAAGGAAGAGTTATTGCGGTAGAACGAGATGAAGAAGTGGCTAATTTGATTAAACGTAACTGCGATCGCTTTGAGGTCAAAAATGTAAAAGTAATTAAGGGCAGCGCCCCAGAGTGTTTACATGATATACAACCCACCCCTGATCGGGTTTGTATAGAAGGAGCAAAAGCTATCCAGGAAATTTTACAAGCTGTCTGGCTTTATTTGCCTTTATCCGGTCGAGTTGTCGCAACAGCTGCTAATCTAGAAAGTCTGTATGCTATTTCTCAAAGCTTTTCTCAGTTAAGAGCCAGAAATATCGAGGTTGTACAGTCTGCTGTTAACCGCTTAGAAACTCGCGGTTTTTCCCAAACCTTTGTTGCTACTGATCCGATTTTTATTCTCAGTGGTGAAAAACTAGATTGAATCTATTCGGTTTTCGGTTTTGGATTCAATCCAAAATCCAAAATCTAAAATCCAAAATACTATTATTATGCCTTGGTCAAGAATTATTAGTGGAATTATTGCGATCGCCCTTGCTTTATCTTCTACCCTTTTAGGTGGTTGGTACTTTACCTTAGCTATGGCGATCGTTGTCTTTTTAGGTCAACAAGAATATTTTAATTTAGTTAGATCCAGAGGTATTGCTCCCGCAGCTAAAACTACTATATTTGTCAGTTTAATTTTACTGGCTATTTGTACTCTCAATGCCAGTTTAGCGGATGCTATCATGCCCATAGCAGGAACTTTTATCTGTTTTTACCTGCTTTTTCAACCCAAATTTGCTACCATTGCCGATATTTCCGCTTCTATTATGGGGCTGTTTTATGTCGGTTATTTACCTAGTTACTGGGTACGTTTGCGAAATCTCAATAGTACAAATATTATTAGCAATCTTCCCTTTGGTGGTTATTGGCCTGAAAACTGGAATCAAATTTTTACCCCAGAAAATATAACTGGTTTACCCGAAGGTTTAACATTTACAGTTTTAACTTTTTTATGTATTTGGGCTGCTGATATTGGTGCTTATTTTTTTGGTAAATTTTTCGGTAAAACTCCTTTATCAAATATCAGTCCGAAAAAAACTGTAGAAGGGGCAATTTTTGGTATTAGCGGCAGTCTCATAGTAGCAGTAGCCGGTGCTTATTTTCTGCATTTACCTTACTCCCTGATTACTGGTATAACCTTGGGTTTATTTATAGGTATTGCCAGTCTTTTAGGCGATTTAACTGAATCTATGTTAAAACGAGATGCAGGAGTAAAAGATTCAGGACAATTGATACCCGGTCACGGTGGTATATTAGACCGGACTGATAGTTATATTTTTACCGCCCCTTTAGTTTACTATTTTGTAACTCTAATTTTGCCTTTGTTAAAGTAATTGGTAAATAAGGCAACAGGCAACAGGGAATAGGTGAAAATAACCAATTATCAATTGTCAATTATCAATTGTCAATTATTTATTATGGGTTGACGTTGATGCGTCCACGACATAAGATTTGGCTAGATTCTAAAGTTAATTCTTGCAGGTCAACATCTGAGCCAAGGTCTAAATTGTATCCAGAATGATTTTCTAATATCGGTTCTTGATTATACAGAATTTTAATCTGTGTTAATTGTAGTTCTTGACTGTTCAGCAGTTCTAGACCTAAAGAAATTTCTAAAGATATAGGTTCTCTGTCAGTTGCTACCAGTCCGTACAGTATTAAATGCTGATTGTCAAGTGTAATTTTCTGCCAACAAATAGGCTTGTATTTTTCCCATGATTCTGGTAATAGTTTAAACAGTACATCATTTAAGCCAGTTGACAATAATTCCGATGAAAGAGATTTATTCAGATCCCCTTCATCTACCACCAGTTCACCAACTACGGGAACTATTTCCAATAATTTAAGGGGTTTACCCCTGACTATAGAACCAATGTTTATCTGTATATTTTCGGCTGAAAGTTGAATGCGTGTAACATGGATACCCTGATAAACTGCATTAGTAGCAAAAATAGATACCACAGGAATACAGCCAGAAAGGAGTTGGCGATCGCTTGCTCCAATCTCTACCTCAATCTGCGATACTTGAGTTAATTGTGTTTTTAGCCATAGCTTAATTGCTGTGGTCAGGGCTTGAGTAATTAATCTTATTTTCTTACTATTGGCGGATGGGGGGTTTTTATCTGTCATTGAACAAGGTTATTGCTTAATATTTGCTCAAAAATCACGAAATCTTAAACAGTTCTTAACTGTAATAGTGATCACTATTGACTGAAACATGGCAAGATTCACTTTTAGGTATCAACTCCACAAAACTTGGAACAATTAATAATAGTCTCAATTAACAAATTATACAAAATTTATACATGGAGGCGCGGGTACAAAAAATTATTTCTCAATGGGGTATAGCCTCACGTCGTGAAGCTGAGGAGATGATTAAGCAATCACGAGTGAAGATAAATGGGATTGTGGCACATTTAGGTCAAAAAGTCGATCCCCAACGAGACACTATTTGCATTGATGGTAAACCTGTTTCTCACAGCGATCGCCCAGCTTTAATCTATTTGTTACTCAACAAACCCGCTGGAGTGGTTTCCACTTGTGATGATCCCCACGGCAGAACTACGGTTTTGGATCTATTACCCGAAAATTTACACAAGGGTACTGGTATTCACCCAGTGGGGCGTTTAGATGCTGACTCTACCGGGGCATTAATATTAACAAATGATGGGGACTTGACATTTGCGCTAACTCATCCTAGTCATAATATTTCTAAGACATATCATGTTGTGGTTAAAGGACATCCCCCAGAAGCAGTTCTGAAGATGTGGCGTGAAGGTGTTGTACTAGAAGGGAGAAAAACACGACCTGCTAAAGTACGTTTGATTGAACGTTTGGCAAACCAAAGCAAATTAGAAATAATTTTGCAAGAGGGTAGAAATCGTCAGATTCGCCGTGTAGCTGAACAGTTAGGATATCCTGTAATCCAACTGCATCGCACTGCAATCGGTTCAATTCAATTACAAATACCAAAAGCTGGTTTTATCGGTGCTGGTGACTATCGTCATCTCACCCCAGAGGAAATTATTTTTTTAAAGAATCAGTTCAATAATGGACAATTAACAATGAACAATTGACAATTGCCTCTTCCTAAAAGTCAGAATCTTGAAAAACCGGAATTTTTGGCTTTTTTAACCTGGAAATGGGGGATTTTCAACCTTGAATAACACAATTATCAATTGTCAATTGTTAATTATCAATTGATAAAGCGGATACCTATTAATGATTAAGTTGAGTTAAGGAGTGGAATAAAAATTATGAAATGGTTAAGAAAAAAAGACAACCAGCCCAGTCAACCATCCATAGAACAACAACAGGCGGAAAAATTAGCGCAAATGGGGGCTAAACTCGCCGCTTTACGTCAACAAAAGGGTTTATCTATGGATGAAATTGTGTTAACCACTAGAATTCCTCGCAGACTATTAACAGCGATTGAATCAGGTGATTTAACCGATTTACCAGAACCTATTTATATTCAGGGTTTAATCAGGCAATTTGCTGATGCACTGGGGGTGAAGGGGGCAGAATTTGCCAGCCATTTTCCTCTTGGTTCTCAAAAAGTCAGTTTTCAAAGCAACTGGCAACCTCAACCTTTGTTTCAACTACGTCCTCTTCATCTTTACCTGCTTTACATTTTCGTCATAGTATGCTCTGTAACTGGGTTATCTCAGTTATTGAATCAAACTACTGTAGAAGCAAACAATAGCCAAAATCAACCAAAAACGCCAACAGGTGACAATTTAACACCTCAGAAACTGCAAGCCAAGGATTTAAAGGCAATTCCATCTGATATCAACAGTTCAGAAACTGAAACTGTAGAAATTGGTGTTACCTTGCAGTCCTCATCTTGGATTCGTATTGTCGCTGATGGTAAAACTGCGTTTGAGGGAGTTCTACCAAAAGGATCTCACCGCAAATGGAAAGCTGCTGAAGAACTGACCGTAAAAACTGACAATGCCGGGGGTGTGTTGATGAGCGTTAATCAGCAACAACCGAAACAAATGGGACAACCAGGGAAATTTCAGGAAGTCAGCATTGCCGCTCAGGTCAGGTCTGGAAACGTCGTGCGCCAGTAGGGCTGGTTTAACCAAGTATTAAATTTATCAGTGGCATACAACACAATATAAGAAACATTGCTGTTATCTGCCAATGTCATCTACTACACATAACTAAAAATAGCTATGTTTCCTTGAGACTGCTAATTAGGTTAAACCAATCCCTACTAACCATGAGGTTTTGAGTACGGAATGGAAATTCCTGCTTTATACTACGCACCCAGAAAAAGTTCATCAGGAAAAGTTAATCATGAACTTATGGGAGCGCGTCCATAAAGATTGGTGAGAATTTTCAAGCGATCGCTTAATTCCTTGGTCAAAACCTCTTGCTGATAACGCCATTCCCAATTACCCTCAGCCGTACTGGGATAATTCATTCTGGCTTGAGTTCCCAATCCCAAAACATCTTGTAAAGGAATAATCGCTTGATTAGCGACGGAACTCAAAGCTAGACGAATTAAATCCCAGTTTATACCATCAGGGCTGATATTTCCCAAATATAACAATAAATTTTGCTTTTCGTAATCATTCGTAGTATTAAACCAGCCTAGACTTGTGTCATTGTCGTGAGTGCCAGTGTAAACTACAGCATTACGGGGATAGTTAAAAGGTAAAAACGGATTACCAGGATCTGAACCAAAGGCAAATTGTAATACCTTCATCCCCGGAAACTCAAAGCGATCTCGTAGTGCTTCCACCTCTTCTGTAATAATCCCCAAATCTTCGGCTAATATGGGTAATTTTCCCAGTTTTTGTTTAATAACTGCAAAAAATTCTCCCCCTGGTGCTTTGATCCATTCTCCATTGATAGCGGTTTCTTCTCCTTGGGGTACAGCCCAATAAGCCTCAAACCCTCGGAAATGGTCAATCCGAATGATATCAACATAATCCAGCATAGCCTCAAAACGTTCCACCCACCATTTAAAGTCCTGCTTTTGCAACTCTTCCCAGTTGTAAACCGGGTTGCCCCATAATTGACCGGTGGCACTAAAATAATCTGGTGGAACTCCTGCCATTAAAGCCGCCGCACCTGTTTCTTCATCCACAGCAAAAAACTCAGGATTTGCCCATACATCAGCACTATCATGAGCGACGTAAATGGGGATATCACCAATAATATCTACACCATTTTGATTAGCATAGTTCTTGAGTTCTGACCATTGACGGAAAAACTCATACTGAATGAACTTGTAATAAAATATTTCTTGTGTTAACTCGTGTTCCATCCGAGCTAATGCTGTGGGTTCTCTTTTTGCCAGTTCTAGTTCCCAAGTGTACCAACTTGCTCCATTGTGGGCATCTTTGAGCGCCATGAATAAAGCGTAATTATTCAGCCAATAGCCTCTGGTGTTGCAAAAAGTGTGAAAAGCTTTTCTTTGAATAGCGGTGGCGTGATGTTTAAAATTTTCGCAAGCTTTTTTGAGCAGATTGGTTTTAATGGGAATAACTCGCTCAAAATCCACCTTATCAGCGGGAAATTCTGGTAAATTAGCAAAATCTTCTTCAGATAACAAACCTTCATTTACCAGCTTATCTGGACTAATCAGTAAGTGATTTCCCGCCATTGCTGAGTAGCACATATAAGGAGAATTACCATAACCAGTAGGTCCTAAAGGTAAAACTTGCCAATATTGCTGGTAGCTATCTTTGAGAAAATCAATAAAATGATAAGCTTTATCACCTAAATCCCCAATCCCGAAACGACTGGGGAAACAAGTTGGATGCAGTAAAATTCCGCTTGATCTAGGAAAAGGCATAGTTAATAGTCAAGATGAGTAGATTGTTTACTTACATAAATGTTAGATTTAACATTTAATTGATTTTTTAGCGACACTCAAGGAAAAATATGTTGATTCTTAACAATTTATTGCATCTCAAGGACGGTAATAAAATATATCGTAGTATAATAGTTAATACATAAAAATTAGAGTATAAAATAAACAGACAACTTATCAAAAAATCGAAAAATTTTCATTGTCGGCTTGACACAGCAATAATTTCTACAGTTAAGTTTCTGTCTCAGCAGTTACAATTGATTCTTTGTCGAGGACTGATTTATGAGTATTAAAATCGCACAATGGCGACCTGAGTATGAAACAGGCAAGCGTATCCCATTTTTTGACAGATTGGCTGATTCATCACATCAAAGATAAGGATCAAAAAATGAGTGCCTTTCTGAGACAAAAACGGCAAAAAAAGATGAAATTCAATCCTAAGCATCTCAATAAACGTACTGCTGGGGATGTATAAACCCCAGCCGACATCGTGGAGGCTGGGGTAGTTCATATTAGATGAAGCTACTTAAAAATTGACAATGACTTACAGAAATCCTGCTCCTACCGTTGATATTATTATTGAATTAATTGATCGACCTCATCGCCCGATCATTCTGATTGAAAGACATAATGAACCTTTAGGATGGGCTATTCCCGGAGGGTTTGTAGATTATGGTGAACCTGTGGAAGTGGCAGCACGCAGGGAAGCTGAGGAAGAAATAGGTTTAAAAATAGAGTTAATTGAGCAGTTTTTGGTTTATTCTGATCCTAGTCGTGATTCTCGTCAACATACAATTAGTATTGTATTTTTGGCAACTGCGACGGGTGAACCTGTAGCGGGTGATGATGCTAAGGGTGTAGGTGTTTTTGAGCCTTGGTGTCTACCGATTAACTTATGTTTTGACCATGACCGGATTTTGCGGGATTATTTCCGGTATCGTAATTATGGGATTCGTCCACGGTTGGGATTTGGGAAATGAACCACGTATCGGATAATTATTGTAAAATATCATGCTGTGTAAGGATTAAGGATACAGAATACAAGATTCAGAACAAATGAGAGTTTTCGAGTTATTGGTTGTTGATAAAAAAACTTGCTTCTGGAGGTTTCTTGCTACAAACAAATATTCTGACTCCTGACTCCTGACTCCTGACTCCTGACTCCTTACCAGACTGTTTTATACTCAATTCTCTCCAACCCTAAATAGGAGTATATATGGAGCCAATTATTGCTATAGTTTTAGCACTCATAGGTTATGCTTTAGGATCTGCAAAACTGGTTAATCAAGGTAATGAAGCTCTAGTTGAACGATTGGGAAAATATCATCGAAAACTGAAACCAGGACTTAATTTCATTGTTCCCTTTCTTGATCAAATTGTCATGGAAGATACCACCAGGGAACAGATTTTAGATGTTAAGCCCCAGAATGTCATTACTAAAGATGGTATTTACATGGAAATAGATGCAGTCGTTTACTGGCGCATTGTCGAGATAGAAAAAAGCTTTTATGCAGTTGATGATTTGCAACAGGCACTTTCAAATTTAGCTACAACTACAGTGAGGGAAATTATAGCCCAGAAAACTGTAGAGGAAACTAATATGTCTAGAGCAGATATGGACAAAAGCATATTAGATCAATTAAATCCAACTTCACGGACTTGGGGAGTCGAAATTCTGCGGTTGGATTTTCAGCGAATTACACCCCCTGAAAGTGTACAGAAGTCAATGGAAGAGGAAAGAGCCGCAGAAATTAGAAAACGGGCGGTAATCGCTGCTGCTGAAGGTGAGAGACAAGCAGCTATTAAGAAAGCGGAAGGAACTAAGACTTCAATGGAAATTATTTCTGAAGCTATACGTTCCCATCCCGAAAGCAAAGATATTTTAAGATATCTTGTAGCTCAAGATTATGTACAAGCCAGTCAAAAATTGGGCGAAAGTAATAACGCTAAAATTGTGTTTGTAGATCCAGCTAATTCTACAGATATGTTCCAAGAATTAATTGCTGAATCTATTACTAAAGAAGATGATGGTAAAACTTCTGGTAATGGCAAGAATTAATAATTAAGTTATCAGTTATCAGTTATCAGTTATCATTTATCACTCTCTCACTGTCACCTGTCACCTGTAACCTGTCACCTGTCACCTGTCACCTGTCACCTTCCTATAGATAGCATCAGCAACTAGGGAGACATCACGCATTTCGGCAACATCATGAACTCGGAGGATATCAGCACCATTAAAAATGGCAGCACAACAGGCTGCTGCTGTTCCCCAAACTCTGGCTTTTGGTTCTGGTTGATTTAAAATTTTGCCAATAAAACTTTTGCGGGATGCTCCCACTAAGATGGGACACTTTAGGGTTTTGAATGTTGGCAAACTGCGAATAATTTCTAAATTCTGATCATAATTTTTCGCAAAACCAATACCTGGATCAATAATAATTTTTTCCTGTTGAATACCCGCTGTAATTGCGGCTTTTATTTGTTGGGATAAAAAACTATAAATTTCCCCCATCAAATCTTGATAATCTGTATGTTGTTGCATTGTTTGGGGAGTTCCCCGAATGTGCATTAACATGATTGGTACATCTAATTTGGCTACTGTTGGCAACATTTCTGGATCATAAGTACCACCAGAAATATCATTAACAATATCTGCCCCAGCTTCTACAGCAGCTTGAGCTACTTCTGCTCTAGTTGTGTCTACAGAAATGGGAATAGTAATTTTTGGTCTAATGACTTGCAAAACCGACAGCACCCGATCAAGTTCTTCTGTGAGGGTGATTTGTTCTGCTCCTGGTCTGGTTGATTGACCACCGATATCAATAATTTCAGCACCAGCGTCTACCATTGTTTGCGCTTGAGCTAAAGCGGCTGAAGTTGTATTAAATAGACCACCATCACTAAAACTGTCTGGGGTGACATTTAAAATTCCCATTAAATAGGTCTGTTGTCCCCAAGTAAAGCAACGTTCTCTAATAATTAATTGATTCAACATTATTTACCTAAAATTGGGCATTGGGCATTGGGCATTGGGCGATTCAATTTTGGATTTTGGATTTTGGATTTTGGATTGTTTTGATTATCTTCAATCTAAAATCTAAAATCTAAAATCTAAAATCTAAAATTTTCTGCCTTTTGCCTTTTGCCTTGGTTATTGATAATTGACAATTCTGGCAAAACTATCAGCTTCTAAACTTGCACCGCCGACGAGAGCGCCGTCAATTTCTGGTTGTGCCATGATTTCATCAATATTATTGGGCTTGACTGAGCCGCCATATTGAATTGATACGTGAGGATTCGTTAATTGAGAGCGAATTAAACCTATGACTCGATTTGCTTCTGTGGCTTCACAGGTGTCACCAGTACCAATCGCCCAAATTGGTTCATAAGCAATAATCAAGTTAGTTTGATCAACATCTACTAAGTCTTTTTCTAACTGGGTGCTAATCAGTTTTTCGGTTTCCCCTGCGTCTCGTTGCTGTTTGGTTTCACCAACGCAGAGAATGGGTGTAAGTCCGTATTTTTGGGCTGCTTTGAGGCGGAGATTTACTGTTTCATCTGTTTCACCAAAATATTGTCGTCTTTCGCTGTGTCCAATGATGACATATCGCACACCGACTTCTGTGAGCATGGGAGCAGCAATTTCACCCGTGTAGGCTCCATTTTCTTCCCAGTGAACGTTTTGTGCGCCCAAGTTGACACGGCTACCGTGTAAATATTTGGACATTACACTTAAATCTGTGAAGGGAGGACACAATATTACCTCTCTTTCTGAGGGTGTTTCCTCTAGGTGAGGCAGAAATCCGCGTAGGAAGTTTTCTGATTCTGCCTGGGTTTTGAACATTTTCCAGTTGCCGGCAATAACTATTTTTCGCACAGGTGATTTTGTCAAGATGCTAACGCTACTAGATCAATTTTTAACTGTACTACTTTTTCGGACATTCCTTGTCCACCGATAGGGGAAAGTGCTGTGGTTTCGCGCAAAGGCGTAATCGCTATAAGAGGATGTTTTAAAAGTCCCTGAGAGTGTATCAAATATTTTTTACCCCTCCCTAACCCTCTCCTTGTGAAGGGGAGGAAACTGGATTTTCTTGTTTCCCCCCTTGATAATGGGGGATTAAGGGGGGTAAAAATGTGATTAAAATCACGGGATACCACTTTTCAAACATCCTCTCACACAAAAATCCTCTAAACTTTCTTCATGACCTGAAAAGCTGAAATATAAGAAATATTAATCCTTCCTCCATAAAGCTGATCAATCTTTTGTTTTAACCCCGTAAATAAACCTTCTCTGATTCCAGCTTCTAATTTTAAATAAGGTGAAAGCGTACCTAACAATAATAAATAATCGTCAACACTATAAGTTACTTCACAGATTATATGACCAGAAACTAAGTTTGTGAATTTTCCTGAATCAATGGCTTTTCCTCCAAAGGATTTAACTATTTTTTCTTGATCTGTTACATCTTCATATCTGGCTGAGTATGGAGCATAAATTTTATAAATTTCATGCAAATTTTGGTATACTTCATAATCAGGTTGGGGTGTCATGTTCCACAACAAAATTAAAGCCCCATCATCTCTTAAAGCAGCAGCGGCTTTTTCATAAGCTGTTTCTGGGTTCATCCAATGAAAAGAAGTTGCTGCTAACACAGCATTAAATTTATTTGGTGTTAATTTCCATTCTTCAAATGTCGTTTGTTGAATTTCTACATTGGGATATGCTGCACAGTTTTTTCTAGCAAACTGACAAGCTGCTTGACTGGGATCTAAACAAACCATTGAAAATCCTAATTTCGCAAAAGATACAGTTGCATTTCCAGGACCACATCCTAGTTCTAAAATCTTGCTTTCAGGAGTTAGTTTAGCTATTTCTATAGCTCGGTTAATTATTTCTTTGGGATAACGTGGTCTGACTTTGTTATAAGCTGCTGCTACAGGAGAATACCAGTTTTGTCTCAGTTCTAAGTCTTGGGGATATAAATTTTTGAGTTGTTCTAATTCTTTCATGATCTATGTTATGATAATAACTATTTGAGAAATTAAGTAGTCGTGCTAATTATAGTGCGATTATTTTAAGAGCAATTACACAAATTAAAAATAAATATATTCTATATTCATTATTCATTCAAAAAATGCTGCCTCCCGCAACTACTCTCACTTAGGCTGAACTGAAAACTGCTATTGTTCAAACCAATGACTCGAAAACTCTAATTCATTCTGAATTCTGTATTCTGAATCCTTGCCCAAAATCCAAAATCTAAAATCTAAAATCCCATGACATCGACATTACCTCAACCTGAAAACAGTCATACACCCAACTGGGAAGAAGAACTAGATAGCGCCATTTTCACCTTTAAAGATATTCAAGCAGAACTTAACTATACACAAGCAAAAACAGCACTGAGAAATTTAGTCAACAATCTTGATCTTACCACCCAAGAAAAATCTGGATTAGAAGCGGAAATTTCCGACTTAGAAACCATGCTGGGCAAACTAGAAAGTATGGTAGTGCAAATAGCAGCTTTTGGCATGGTAGGAAGGGGTAAATCTTCTCTACTTAATGCTTTAGTAGGCCAGCAGGTATTTGAAACAGGACCATTACACGGAGTTACTCGTACAGAACAAAAGGTAAATTGGAGTATTAGTCAAGAAGCTATTGGTACATTAAAAGCCACCTTTCCCTCAACTGGACAATCTCAGGTAGAATTAGTTGACACACCGGGATTGGATGAAGTAGATGGAGAAACCCGCGCTGCGTTAGCTCAACAGGTAGCAAAACAAGCTGATTTAATTTTGTTTGTGATTTCTGGTGATATGACCAAAATTGAACAGATGGCGCTTTCTCAGTTGCGAGAAGTCGGTAAACCAATCATTTTAGTGTTTAATAAAGTAGATCAATATCCAGAAACAGACCGGATCGCTATTTACGAGAAAATCCGCGATGATAGAGTCAGAGAATTACTTTCACCTGATGAAATAGTCATGTCTGCGGCTTCACCTTTAGTTAAAACTGCCGTAGTTCGTGCTGATGGTAGTAGAGGTATACAATTACGCTCTGGTCAAGCACAAGTAGATCAACTAAAACTCAAGATTTTAGAGATTTTGCAACGAGAAGGTAAAGCGTTAGTGGCGCTCAACACCATGCTTTATGCTGACACAGTGAATGAGCAAGTTGTCCAGCGAAAATTGGAGATTCGGGAAAAGAACGCTAATGATTTAATTTGGAAAGGGGTGATGACTAAAGCATTGGCGATCGCCCTTAATCCTGTGACTGTAGTTGATATCCTTAGCAGTATCGTTATTGATATTTCTTTGATTTTAGGTTTATCTAAACTCTACGGTATCCAAATGACAGAAAAGGGAGCAGTACAACTACTACAAAAAATCGCCCTGAGTATGGGCGGAATAGGTGCTAGTGAACTGCTGGCAAATTTAGGTTTAAGTGGTTTAAAAACCTTACTGGGTATCTCTGCATCAGCTACCGCTGGAGTAGCCATAGGACCTTATTTATCCGTAGCCATCACCCAAGCAGGAGTAGCGGGGGTATCATCCTATGGTATTGGCCAAGTCACCAAAGCGTATTTAGCCAATGGGGCAACCTGGGGACCGGAAGGACCAAAAGCAGTAGTTAGTAAAATTTTATCCAGCTTAGATGAAACATCAATTTTAAACCGCATTAAAGATGAGTTGTTGATAAAAATTAGAAGAAAGTGAAAGTTTTCAGGAGTCAGGAGTCAGGAGTCAGGAGGAAATACAAATAAACCAATCAACAATCAACCAATTATGAAATTTATCGGTATTGATTTAGGCTGGAAATCTCAACCAAGTGGACTATGTTGTTTAGAATTAAAAGATGAAAAACTGCAACTTTTGGATTTAGATCGCCAAGAATCCATTGCAGATATATTAACTTGGATTGATCAGATTATAAAACCAGAAGAACCGGGTATAATTGCTGTAGATGCACCCACATTAATACCAAATTCTACAGGTAGTCGCTTACCAGATAAACTCAGTCATAAATACTTTGGTAAATATCATGCGGGATGCTACCCAGCAAATCAAAACCTAGCTTTTGCAGAACGCACTATTAATTTTGGTTTAGAATTAGAATCACGGGAATTTGTTCATGCACCTAAAATTGAACCTCAAAAACCCGGAAGATATCAAATAGAAGTATTTCCCCACCCAGCAATAGTTAACTTATTCGGATTAGAAAAAATCTTGAAATATAAAAAAGGAAAAATCCCAGAACGGCGGTTAGAATTAATTAAACTACAAAATTACATCCAAGAAATCCTACCTTCCATTTCACCACATCTGTGTTCATCTGCGTTCATCTGCGGTTTATTTCCTGAACAAATACCCAACACAGGAAGACAACTCAAAGAAACAGAAGATAAATTAGATAGTTTAATTTGTGCTTATGTTGGTGCTTATTGGTGGTTTTGGGGAACAGAAAAAAACCTAGTTTTAGGAGATGAAAGTACAGGTTATATTGTTATACCTGAAAGGATTTGTAGTTAAGTTTTCTAGATTATGGAATAAACGAACCACAGAGGCACAGAGTACACAGAGTAATGAGAGTTTGAGAGATATTATTTCTTATAAATCTGTCAGGAAATATGCCAAAAATATCATGTTATTTCCGTTTACTAATCCATATACCTAACATAGCGAGAAAAGTACAGCCAATGGTAGCAATAATGCTTAAAATTAAAGATGCTAAAAAGGGATTTAGGGTAGTTTGAGGGGATATTATCGGTATGGGTTGGTTAATCTTATCAATGTGTTGAACTATGACACCGGAAACTATTGCACCACCACCAAAACCGATTCCTAATATTTGTACTGTTGTTTCTAAGGATCTATCTCTTTCTGTTTGTTCTGCCTCTACTATACCACGAATTGTATCAATTAATTGACTAAATAATTCTTGTCCTGGTGTGAGATAATTAATATCAGTTTGAATTTGTTCTTGCCATTTTTGACATTCTTTATCTAGGAAGTCTTGCCAAAATTGGGGACTTGTTTGATTATTTATGGCTGTAATTTTATTTAAGCAAGTTCGGTAATTTTTAATATTTGTCTGAATTGATGTATTATGAGTTTGTAAATCTTGTAAACATCGGGTATAATCAAAGCTTTTTTGCGGAATTTCTGATAAGAGTTTCTTTAAATCAGATATCTGTGTTTTCGGGTTAGATGTAAAAGTTTGAAATTCTTGAATTTTATTCTCTAAATAACTATAAATGCTTCTTGCATTGCTGTAACTTTGACTTGCTTGGTAATTAATAAATAAGATTTTATGATAACAGCATAATAAATTTAATAACCACTCATAAGCATCTACAATCAATTGGACAGTGTTAGCTTGTTGATTATTTAAAGGTTGATTATTTAAAAGTATCAAAATCTGACATTGTTTAACAGGATTATTCGGTTCATTTGGTTCATTTGCTTGATAGATAAATAATTGACTAGCAAATAATTCTCCTGAGTCGGTAAAAATAGGATTTAAGTTTGTACCAGCAACTAAAGCATTAGCAATTTTTTCAGCTAATAAATTACAATCTTCATTTGCGTCAACTTCTCCATAAATCCATAAAGTTTGTCCTAAAGATGCTTGAATTTGGGAAGGTACAAAACAACTGGGTTTAAAATGTTGGATTTGGGGTACATTAATATCAATATTTGCTGATTCTGGAACAAAAGTTAAATCAACTGTGTAGGTATCATTAAATAAAAATGGTTGTAAATTACCATTAATTTTAAATCCGTCTGTAGTTGATAAACTTCCTAAATCTAAATCTCTGGAATTAGTTAACCATTCGGTTTTTCTTCCTACCTCCTTTTGAGGTGCATAGTTACCATTTTCATAACAGATTAATTGAGATTTGATATCTTTTAAACTGGTAGAAGGAAATGAATCTACACCAATCTTGGTTAATTTATCCCATAAAAGATCGGCATCTTTGACAACTTGATCAGGTGTGTGTGCGAGAGTATGTCGCAAATGAAAAGGATAGACGGTAATACTAAAATTCTTCACGGTTTTGGTTGGGATTTTTTATCATTAGATAAAGGTGAATTTTCTTTGATAGCATTTTGAATCAGTTCTTTAGAAGATTCGCTGGGTTGGGTGGCTGATGTTGGCAATTTAGCACCACCTGGACCTATATTACCATCTGCTGTTAGAGATAAATCCATCGCTTCTAAATTTTGGTTGTATAATTGCAAAAGTGATGGATAAGATTTTAACCAATCTTCTATTTTTTTGGTTATTTCTTCATCATCATCTTTTGGTAATTCACTAGATAATTGTTCTAATTCTTGCCAAATTTCATTAGTTAGTAAATCACTAGGCTTTTTGAGAATTGCGTTAAACGCAAGCACGGCTTTTTTATTAATTGACATGATTAATTAAACTCCTTTACCAATACAACAAAAAGCAGACCAATAAACAGGTGATGAAAAAGGTTGATGATTTTCACCATTGTTTTGTTCAATTATATCAAAATGTTTGCTTATTTCTACTTGCCAAACGAAACTTAATGATGATGTTTGTAACCATTGTTTAAAACCTGTAATACTTGTATCTCTTAACCAAATTTGGGCGGTTTTTAAAGCTAATACTATATTGTTTTGCTCTTTCAACTCTTCATAAAATCTCACCATTAATAAAGCCGTAGATATTATACTAACAGTCCATAAACTGCTGACTACATTGGTGCTACCAGCTAACAAGAAACCACTAGGTAAACCAAGATATTCATCACTAATATTATAACCATCTATCATGCCGCTTTCGCAAGCAGCAAGGGTAACTAAACGACAGTTTTCTAGTTTAATGTGAGCAATGATATCGGCTAAAGTGAGAACTTCATCTGCTAGTATTAAACCCGAATCTAGGGGAGAATTGGAATTGAAATAACCATGACAGAAGAAAAAGAGATTATGCGCTGTTTTCAGGTTTTCAGGATTTTGAATAATTGCTGATTCTGCTGATTTTTTGGCTTTGTCTTTTTTGAAAATATCACTTTTTTTAAATTGCTGTTTAATTGCTGCAACTGCACCTAAATCTTTTTCATATAAATCTTCTGTGGGTGTTTGCATAGCAAATAAAGACTGAAAATCATTACATTGACGCAGTTGTAACTGTTGTAATAATTGACAACTGGGAACATAACCCACACCTTGAGGAAATAAATCCATTAAATAGGAATTTCTTACAGGTAACGCATGGAGAGGGAAAAGGTGTAAGAAACGATGGGGAATTAAAATCAGTTTTTCGCATTCTGATGGAACTAGATTTAATATTTCTTCCAGATGTAATATTTGGGCTAGGTTCTGTAAATTATCATCTAATTCATTTTCCC
Organism: Sphaerospermopsis torques-reginae ITEP-024; assembly: GCF_019598945.1. NCBI lineage: Bacteria > Bacillati > Cyanobacteriota > Cyanophyceae > Nostocales > Aphanizomenonaceae > Sphaerospermopsis > Sphaerospermopsis torques-reginae. The sequence goes on from NZ_CP080598.1 coordinate 4,094,955, forward strand.
ATAGTTCTTTGTTTTCCTTATAATCATTTACATATTTCTCATTCCAATTAAATAGAGAATCAAAATCTGCTGATGAAGATTGCCAAATTTTGATTTGTTTACCTCCTGGTTGAATCACAACAGCAAAAAATTTATTAATGGCAATATACCATTCAATAATTGTCGTCTTCTGATCAACTATTTTCTGTAATGATGTGAATTCAAAACTAGAACCAATCGGTAAATATTCATCTTGCAATTTTTGGAGTTTTTGTCGTAATTGCTGGAGATGTTGCACTAAAGATGTGGTATTTTCAGCTTTACCAGTTTGCAGTAAATTCTGCTTGGTGGCTATTTCATCTCGAAGTTTTTCTAGTTGAGGAACAATCTCAGCAGGAAAAATAGTTTTTAAGTCACGATTGAAAATCAATTCTACTAAATTGCGGGTTTTACTGCGTTCAATATAACTGATGGCTTCTGTTTCTCTACTCAAACCTAAACAAACTTCTACCATCCTTCTATATAACTTATTCCATTCCTCAGCTTGTTTGCGTTTACTTTCTTCCCCAGAAATAATTTCACCGCGTATATTTTCAACCGTGATAATAGCTTCAGTAAAAGTATCGTAAGCTAAATTTAATTGTTGTGAATCTTGATAGGCAATACCCAAATTTAATAAAGTTCCGGCATTATTTAAAGGAAAATCATTGCGGGTATAAACTTCTAAAGCTTCTTTATAAGCTGCGATCGCATATTCCAGATTCTCCGCTTTATCTCTCCTGATTCTGTTAAGGTAGGCATTCCCTAGATTATTTTGCGTCATTGCCCAATCTACAGGAAAATCATTGCGGGTATAAACTTCTAAAGCTTCTTTATAAGCTGCGATCGCATTTTCTAAATTCTCGGCTTTATCTCCCCTGATTCTGTCAGAGTAGGCATTCCCTAGATTATTTTGCGTCATTGCCCAATCTACAGGAAAATCATTGCGGGTTCTTACTTCTAAAGCTTCTTTATAAGCTGCGATCGCATTTTCTAAATTCTCGGCTTTATCTCCCCTGATTCTGTCAGAGTAGGCATTCCCTAGATTATTTTGCGTCATTGCCCAATCTACAGGAAAATCATTGCGGGTATAAACTTCTAAAGCTTCTTTATAAGCTGCGATCGCATTTTCTAAATTCTCGGCTTTATCTCCCCTGATTCTGTCAGAGTAGGCATTCCCTAGATTATTTTGCGTCATTGCCCAATCTACAGGAAAATCATTGCGGGTTCTTACTTCTAAAGCTTCTTTATAAGCTGCGATCGCATATTCCAGATTCTCGGCTTTATCTCCCCTGATTCTGTCAGAGTAGGCAGTCGCTAGATTATTTTTTACAGCAGCCCAACTTTCTGGAGAACTATTCCGAGTAAAAACAGTAGAGCATATTTCATAGCCAGTTATAGCAATTTCCAGATTATTGGCTTTGTTGCCTAAAGGAAATTCTTGGATTCTATTACTAAATCTAAAAATATCTTTTGCTGTGTCTGGTTTTGCTTCCGCTATTGTTGTGGTTGCCCAAACCTGTAATACTTTAGCAAAAGTGAGATTGAGTTTATCTGTATTTGCAGCCAGTAAGGGGTAAACTTCCTGGGGGTTGCCTCTACTTTCTGCGGTGGTTTTTAATACTTGTTGTAAAAATGGTAAATAAGTTTCTATATCTGCTTCATTAACCGGGGTTTCTGTTTCTGGAGTATTTTCCTCTAGGGATATATTTAGATATTCACTCAGTTGAGATTCTAGAAACATCAACTTATTAGCACGATTTTCTTGTCCTTCCTGGGTGGACATTTGTGCTACTCCTTCCTTCAGCAATTGTAAAAAGTCAGCATCTAGTAATTCGGTATTAGCTTGTAATATTGCCGATTCTTCCCCATCTGCACAACTAAGTAGTTGTTGAATTAGCTGATAATATGCCTGTAGACGCTGTTTATCCATAAGTTAGGGTGGGGTAGACTTTAAAAGATGCTTCAATAGTATTTTCCCCTATTTCGGATCATTTTATCCTGAAAATCCTTAAATCCCGAAAATCCTGATGCAGACAAAATACCACATCCTGAAAATCATCACCAAGAAATCCAGGGAATAAATTCCCTGTCTAATAGCTAAAGTCGGTTAAAACCGACTGGAATATACAGCACTTTCCGGTGTAATGAGGTACACTATGGGCGGGCAAGATGCCCCTCACAAGAGTTTTATTATTATGATTTGTACCTCATAGCAATGAAATCTGCTGTAGTTTAATTTACTGAGGGAATATTTGACCATCACATCCTGTAAATCCTCAAATCCTGAAAATCCTTAAATCTTGGACATCCTGATTCTGACAATTGCTAGTTTATAATTAATCTAAGTGTAACTTTTCCATTTACCAAAGAGGAATAAGTAATGAACGGATGGGAAAATTTAGATGCTATAGAAAGACAACCTGATAAATTAAGTGGTGCATGGGTATTTCGAGGAACGAGAGTTCCCGTTGCTGCATTATTTGAAAATTTGCGTGATGGTGCAACAGTAGATGAATTTTTGGAATGGTTTCCACCTGTGCAAAGATCACAAGTTGAAGATGTACTTAATTATGAGCTTGAAAAATTAGCTGCTTAGATATAATTAGAGATGAAAATTCTTTTCGATCAGGGAACTCCTGTACCATTACGGAAATATTTAACAGACCATTCTGTAACGACAGCTTATGAAGAAGGATGGTCTAATTTATCAAATGGAGATTTATTAAAAGCTGCTGAATCTAAAGGATATCAAATACTTGTTACAACAGATCAGAATTTGCGTTATCAACAGAATTTGAGTGAACGTCAAATTGCAATTGTGGTTTTACTGTCAACTTCATGGCCAAAAATTCGGACACAAGTTGATAAAATTTGTGCTGTTATCAATACAACTAAATTGGGTGATTATCAAGAAATTTCTATCATCTAGAAATCCAGGGAATAAATTCCCTGTCTAATAGCTAAAGTCGGTTAAAACCGACTAGAATCTAGTCTAATTTACTGTGGTAACATTTGACAATCACATCCTGGAAATCCTCAAATCCTGGACATCCTGATTCTGACAAAATTAGGTGACAGGTGACAGGTGACAGGTAACAGTAAGAAAGAAATAGGCAATAGGGAGAAAAATTTTAGATTTTAGATTTTAGACTTTAGAAAAATAATCCAAAATCCAAAATCTAAAATCCAAAATTACCTTATTCCGCCCAAGCGATTAACCTGGGTTCATAAGCATTAGAAAGGTATTGGTTTTGTGGTAACACCCGCAACGATAAACCTTGCAAACCAGAAGTAGTGTAGGTGATATCCGCCGTATAGACACTTAAACCTTGGTCATCTTGTCCTTGATAATCCATCACCACAGGTACACCGTTAACAATTTCGCCGTTAGCGTCAATAGCACCTTGGTATAATTCTACCTGCACATCTTCATTTGTTAAAGTTGCTAAATCAACCTTAGCTTTCACTGTCACAGTTTGATTAACTTCAATTTCTGAAGCTGCTCCGACATCAATATCTTTGATTTTGATGTTAAACCAATGTTCACCAAGATTTGCTTTCCAAGCTGCTAATTCTTTAGCTGGTGCGTAATTATTAGCGGTGAGGGTATGATAGCGATCGCTGGCAGGAAAATAAGCTCTTACTGCATATTCTCGCACCATCCGCGCTGTATTAAAGAACGGACAATTTAACCGGATAGCATCTTTCATTTTTGCTACCCAACGACGGGGTAAACCATCCCCATCCCGGTGATCATAGAATAAAGGTACAACTTCCTTCTCTAACAACTCATAGAGAGCGTTAGCTTCCACCTCATCTTGATAGTTAGGATCTTCGTAATTTTCCCCATGTCCGATCGCCCAACCAGTGCGGACATAATCAGCTTCATCCCACCAACCATCAAGTACACTTAAATTAGGTAGTCCGTTCATAGCGGCTTTCATCCCGCTAGTACCAGAAGCTTCACGGGGGCGACGTGGTGTATTTAACCAAATATCACAACCTGCTACCATCAAGCGGGCGATGTGAATATCGTAGTTGGGAACAAACACCACTTGTTTTTCCAGATGGTTTTCGCGGATGAAATGGTTAATATCCCGAATCAGTTCTTTACCAGGAATATCTTTCGGATGTGCTTTACCGGCAATGACAAACTGTACCTTGCAGTGTTTATGTCCTGATAAAATCTTCTTGATCCTTTCTAAATCACGCATCCAAAGAGTTGCGCGTTTATAGGTAGCAAAACGACGAGCAAAACCAATGGTTAAGACATTAGGATCAAGAACTTCTTGAGCTTGGGCAATATCAGAAGCTGAAGCACCGCGATCGCGTAAATGCTTAACCAAATGATCCCGCACATACAAAATCATATCCAGGCGACAGCGTTCATGGTTGCGCCATAGTTCTTCATCGGGGATCGCGTCCATCCGTTCCCATAACTGATTATCTGGTGGTACTGATGACCAGTTTGGACCAAGATAGCGATCGTACAACTCCTGAGTTGATTTAGCCACACAACTGCGAGCATGAACACCATTAGTAATAGCAGTGATTGGCACTTCATCAACGGGGACTTTCTTCCATAAACCTTGGAACATTTGCCGAGATACCACACCGTGCAACTGTGCCACACCATTGGAAAATGTCGCCATTTTCAAAGCTAACACCGCCATACTAAAAGGCGCGGATAAATCACCAGTATTTTCCCGTCCCAAACCTAAAAACTGTTCTTTGGGCAAGCCAAAGATATCTGCATAATATCCCAGATAATACAAAATCTTATCGGGAGCAAACAAATCAATACCAGCGGGTACAGGGGTATGGGTGGTAAAGATATTGCTGGAAGCTACCACTTGTCTAGCTTCAGAATAACTTAAACCGTCTTCCTGGATTAACATCCGAATGCGTTCCAAAGCTGAGAAAGCCGCGTGACCTTCATTCATGTGGTAAGCTGTCACCTTGTAACCCAAGGCTTTTAACATCTGCACACCACCGATCCCCAGCATCATTTCCTGGTGGATACGCATATCAATATCACCACCATATAACTGATCGGTGATGTCATGATCATAAGCTTTGTTAGGTTCAATGTTGGTATCCAGCATATACAGGGGAACTGTTCCCACCTGGACACGCCACACCCTAGCATATACCTTGCGTCCTGGATAATCTACCTCAATTCGTAACTCAGACCCATCGGGATTACGTTCCAAGTGCAAAGGCATATTATAAAAATCGTTGATGGGGTAACGTTCTTGTTGCCAACCATCAGCATTAAGATATTGGGCAAAATAACCTTGTTGGTAGAGTAAACCCACACCAACCAAAGGTAATCCCAAATCACTGGCAGATTTGAGGTGATCTCCCGCCAAAACACCCAAACCGCCAGAATAGATCGGCAAACAATCTACTAATCCAAACTCAGCGGAGAAATAAGCGTAACATTCCTTTTGGGTTGATCCGCGTTGTTTGTTATACCAAGTGCGCTCTTGCAAATAATCTTCTAGTTGTCGAGCAGCACGATCCATTTGTGCCAGGAAACCTTCATCTTCGACAACTTCCAATAATCGCCCTTGGCTAATAGTTCCCAGCATCAAAACTGGGTTATGATGGCTAGATTCCCACAAATCTGGGTCTAAACGGCGAAATAAGTCTTTGCTCTCAACATTCCAATCAAAATGTAGATTGTATGCTAGTTTTCGCAGTGGTTCTAGTCGCTGCGGTAGTGAAGGAGAAACGTTAAATGTGCGAATTGGCTGCATAGTATGGCAAAAGTTCTAATTCTGCTATGGTTATTGTTTACTGTTATTGTTTACTGTTTTTACTTGGTGTTGCCAATTCTTTATACTATGTTTGTGAACGTCTGATGACTTTGTTAAGCATTGAGAATAATTTTCTTATACTTTGCTAAAGTTTACACCAAACAACGTTCTTGGCCTATAGGTTTCCATTCCTGAATATCCTATTGACATCAAATTCATTTTCTGAGTGCTACTTGTCAATACCTTCGCCAAAATCAAAAATATCTTGATTTGTAGGTTGGGTTGAGGAACGAAACCCAACAAATACGTTGAGTTTACGTTGGGTTTCCACACGGTAAACCCAACCTACGGGAAAATGGCAAAGATATTGACTTGTATAACCGATTTGTTTGAAAAAATGATAGTTATCATTAAATTTATCAACACTTTAGCCCAAAAATACTATCCACCACATCAACCAACCGGATAATTTTTAATTATTTCTTAATATTTTTAGCAGTAAAGTAATCTACCACAAAAATTTGTAATTTGTGTAATTTCTAGTTTATTTGCACATAAATCCCTAAAATTTGTCTAATTCAACAGAGAACAAACAAATTTTCTCCACCAAATTCTTCCCAAGAGTGAACAACTGCGAGTACACCCAGCTTTGTAAAATTAATATTTTATTAATATTTTATTAATATTAATATTTTATTAATATTTTATTAATATTCTGCTCAGGAAAAAGTGAACTAGGTGATCATTGATTTACCTATGTACCGATAGAAGGCTGATCCTGGGGATTATGTGGCATAGTTAAGGCTATTGCCGCCGCAAAAGCCATTTCAGCAGCTATTTGATAAGCCAGTTTGATGTTTGGGGAAGTATCATTATTTCTGGTATCTCTGTCAGAGTAATTTTTTTTACGAAGTGACTCTTGGTTAACTGCACCCGCCACAATAGAACGTTGTAAAATAATCAATGCATCTAGGTCTTCCGAGTCATAATTTTTTTGCAGAAGTTTATGGATCTGGTGTTGTGCTGTAGCACTCAAATAGCCAGTAGTTAAAGCTTGCTGCACAATTTCTTTAATTGTAATCATGATTTAACCGTAGGTGTTACTTAAAAGGAATATTTTACTCTGTAAGTGGATTTTTGTCCTGTGGATGGTGCAAAAAAGTGATTTAGGGAAGGTGACAGGGAAAAGAGAACGGGGAAGAAGCAATCAAGGTGTACCTAGCGATCGCCAAAATCAAATAAAAGTCCTATATCAGCAGTCAGCCGTTGAAAAATCCTAGCGGATGATCAATTAATAGTAGTGAGTAAGACCACAGAAAGCCAGCTATCAAACATGAAATCTGAGTCATAAATTACTATTTATAGCAGTATAAAAATGTGCAATATCACAATTTTTACAGATACAAATCATAGAGAATAAACGGATTTTTTGTTTAAAGTTGTTCATTAAAAATAAATTATGTTATTGTGAAGATCAATTGTCATTCAAAATCGCTAATGTTATTGAAAGCGTGATTTCCCTAGCCTATAAGTCCTTTGTGTGCAGCATGATTAGAGCATTATACTCTACAAATTCATTACCAGAAAGCCGTCATAGCAATCGGGGAAGTGCTTACTTGTTTGCACCGATGGTCAACTTCAATATCATGGCAGAGGTGGGAGATACTCCACCATAAACTTTTATAAAAAAATACTAATTTATTGTCTTTATTGTCAAAATTCAGGATTCAGAAAAATTTTACAATTCAGAATTGACAGATTCAAGATTTTGTCAAACATTTCCAGCATCATCCTTGAAGTCCTGTATATTCTGTATCCTGAATCCTGAATCTAGAAAGTAAGCATTCAGCAATCAGCAGTCAGATAAAACTGCTTTTCAGACTAATTTTACGTAATTTTTAGAGCAGACTGATACCAAAATCAATTGCTAATTATTCTCTAAAAATTTCGCTAAAAATGCTCATAAATTCCAGATCATAACTCAATACCTTTGCCATTTTCCCGTAGGTTGGGTTTACCGTGTGGAAACCCAACGTAAAATCAACGTATTTGTTGGGTTTCGTTCCTCAACCCAACCTACAAATCAAGATATTTTTGATTTTGGGGAAGGTATTGATAACTGATAACTGATTACTAAATACTCGCCATAAAAATTACATTGTCTGTTAAGCAACAAGACAATATTTTCCTGTCACACAAAACTTATGTGAGATATTTGTAGCCATGATTAACCAACTATATTCTGACAAATTACAGCGACTACCAGAACTTTTATTAACCACCTTATTAGGTGATATTCCGGCAATTTTTTTTGGTCCACAACTTAGAAGATTAGTATATCGCCATCTTTTTGCAGCTATGGGTAAGAGGGTGTACATTCAGCATGGTGCAGAATTTCTCTCTACCACCTCTATTGAAATTGGTAATGGAGTACACATCTTTAAAAATGTGCGTTTAGATGCCAAAGGACACCCAAATAATCAAATTTATTTAGGAAATGGAGTAGCAATTGAGCGTAACGTAGATATAGGCTGTTTGGAAAATACTTGCATACACATTGAGGAAGATACATTCATTGGACCAAATGTCTGTATTGCCGGACCTGGAAATATTAGAATTGGTAAGCAATGTATGATTGCATCTCAATCTGGCATATATGCAAATAATCACAATTTCGCAGACACATTATTGCCAATGCAAAGACAGGGCGTTACCCGTCATGGAATTGTGATTGAGGATGATTGTTGGCTAGGACATGGAGTTACTGTATTAGATGGTGTAACTATTGGTAAGGGTAGCGTAATTGGTGCAGGAGCAGTAGTCACTAAAGATATTCCTCCCTATTCTGTCGCTGTTGGTATACCTGCAAAAGTGATTAAAAGCCGGACAGCTACAGAAATGGTGCAGTATTCTTAAATTTAGGGTGTAGGGAGGTAGGGAATAGGGAACAGGGGAGAAAAATTTTAGATTTTAGATTGGAGTTAACAAAAACAATCCAAAATCCAAAATCCAAACTAAAAAACACCTGAACTCCTGCCTCCTGAACTACTGCCCTCCAAAAAAGAACCAGATGTGAGTAAGATAGAGCTTGTCCTAAGTTGACAATTTTATAGACAAAACTATACTTATATTGACAAAAATCAATATATTTTCAGGAAAAAATCAACTACTTGATATATAATACGGTGATATCAAGTATTGAATTGAGACTATTGCCGACGCGAAAACCAAGCAATGATGGTGGTAGTCTTTTTCAGAAACTTAATTGGAACACAATCGCGTTGGGCTACAGCGTGAAAGTCTACAGAGGGATAACTGCTCCCATGCTCCCGTTGAAGTAGAAAGTAAAGTCTAGTTTTGTCTAGGTTTTATATAGCAGATTGCTGAAAAGTTTTTTGTCTTACCCCTGGGAGATAATTCGATGGTGACTTTAAAAATCGCTGTTTATATTGTTGTTGCCTTCTTTGTAGGAATTTTTGTGTTTGGATTTTTGTCAAATGACCCTGCTCGCAACCCTGGCCGTCGGGATTTAGAATAGGAACACAACAAATCATCTGTTATCAACTGCAACTGCTGGAAGGTGGAAGACACTCAATGCCTAAAAACTGGCACAAATCTGGAAAATGATACTGTGTCATCCTTTTGGCGGCTTGCTGCAAGTCAGCAGAAGGCAAAAGTCGGAAGGTTAAGTGTAAATCATCCTTCCGGCTGAATATTTGGTTTTTCATATCTGGCTTTTTGTTAGGTCGATTTTCCACAAGATATGCTTCATCCAGTTTTGCCACCTGACTCACCTCCTGTTCAAGAATACATCCAACCTGGCCATCTTCTCGCTTCTGCTTCTGTGGTAGAAGAGCAAACTGGGACGCAGCAACTTGCGACTTCAGGAAATATCGAGACTGCTAATGGTCTGGTAACTCCTACACAAACTAATCAAGATAATGCAGTAATTAGCAAAAGCTTATCTTCAAATCCTGTTCCAGAAACTGTACCGCCAAAATTTTCCCCTCTGACTGTTTCTAGAAGTGCGGGGCTTTTGGGAAAATCTTTGACAGTTGGTACTTCCCAAGAGGAAAATGCGGATGCTGACAACACACCGCCAGCTACATTTCCACAGATTTCTAGTGAAGTTACCAATACAAACAATATATGGTTGGCTGAGTCACCAGTTATTATCAAAACTTCAGCCCCAGTAAAACATAAAAATCAATATGAAAATCCTGTAAATATATACAAATCAGGGGAAAAGATTAATATTTCTGCCTCTACAAAGACGGGAGAAAATACGTCCAGTTCTCTTCTAGTACAAAATATTATTGAGTTTAAGCCACGTAATTCAAATAACCAACAATCTACTACTGTAGAATTTCCCCCGCCAAATCAACCTGCTGGGAATACTCCACAAGTAAGACAACGAGTTATAGAAGTAATTGCCGATCGCCAAGAATATGATGAGCAAAGGCGAATTGTTACCGCAGAAGGTAATGTGGTGGTTAGATTTGATGGGGCTGTGGTAGATGCCGATCGCCTACAAGTAAATTTGGATAATTTAATTGCTGTGGGTGAAGGTAATGTGGCTTTAACTAGGGGTAATCAGGTATTACGAGGAGAACGCTTTACTTATAATTTTGTTCAGGATAGTGGGGATCTGGAAAATGGCAGCGGCGAAATTTACATCCCCACAACTCAAACTGATTTTGCTTTTTCTCCCTCCCCAAGTACAAATATTACCGCAGGTGGTGTACCTAGTCGTCCACCTAGTGACCGGATTCGTGCTAATCAACCTGTTACTGGTGTAAGCAGTACCGGTGGTATTGATGTGAATTTTGCAGGTCAAGCGGATGCCAGAAATATTCCCGTAACCAAGTCAGGTGGTATGGTCAAAAGGTTGCGTTTTGAAGCCCAACGCATTGATTTTTATCCCCGTGGTTGGCAAGCTGAGGATGTGCGGATTACTAATGATCCTTTTTCACCACCAGAATTAGAGTTACGAGCATCTAAGGTGACTGTAACGAGAGAAGCACCTTTGGTAGATCGGGTAACTACTCAGCGTCAACGTTTAGTTTTTGACCAGAATTTTGTCTTACCTATCCCCATTGATAACCAAAAAATTGACCGTCGAGAAAAGGATATTAATCCTTTTATTGTTTCTCCTGGTTATGATAATGGTAAACGGGGCGGTTTGTATGTGGAACGCAATTTTAGAGCAGTTAATACAGACAAAACCCGCTGGATTATTACACCGCAATTTTTTGTGCAGAAGGCTTTTGAAGATGGTAGTAATTTTGCAGATTTGTTTGGTGTAAAAACCAAGCTGAATAGTGTTTTGAGTCCGAAAACTACGGTTGAAGGTAAGGGAGAATTAACAAGTCTAGATGTCAATAAAGTAGAAGATAATTTGCGGGGGAGTTTACGGTTACGTCAGGCTTTGGGTGATATCAATCCCCATACATTGAATTTAGAATATAGCTACCGCGATCGCCTTTACAATGGTACTCTTGGTTTTCAAACTGTGCAGAGTAGTTTAGGTGGTGTGATCACTTCTCCAATTATTCCTTTGGGAAAAAGTGGGATTAATCTTAGCTATCAAGGAGGCGCACAGTATATTAATTCTAATACAGATCGCGCTGATTTACTAGAGCCAAACCGGAAAAATGACCGTGTTTCTTTAGGTCGGTTACAAGGTAGTGTTTCTCTTGGTACTGGTTTTTTGTTATGGCAGGGAAAACCATTACCAGCTACTGCTAATGAAGGATTAAAATATACACCTAATCCTGTAGTACCTTACTTGCAAGCGATCGCGGGTGTGACGGGTACAACCAGTTATTACACCAGTGGCGATAATCAAAGTACCTTAATTGGTACTGTGGGTTTAGTTGGGCAGGTGGGTCATTTTTCTCGCCCATTTTTTGATTATACTGCCTTTAATGTGAGTTATTCCCAAGGTTTCAACAGCGGATTATCACCATTTTTGTTTGATCGTTCTGTTGATAACAAAGTTTTGAGTGCTGGTATTTCCCAACAAATATATGGACCGTTTCGTTTAGGCTTTCAAACATCAATTAACCTAGATACAGGTAAAGAAAGTAGTACAGATTATATTGTGGAATATAACCGCCGCACTTATGGTATAACCTTGCGTTATAATCCAGTTTTAGAATTAGGTGGTTTTAGTATTCGTATTAGTGATTTTAACTGGACAGGTGGTACTGATCCATTTTCTTCAGATGAAGTGAAACCTGTTGTGGGTGGAGTGCAACAAGATAATTAGGTAACTGCTAAATTTTTGGGATTTTTGGGATTTTTGGGATTTTTGGGCTGTTAATCTGATGAGTATATTTCACCATTAATTGTTCTAGAATTTGTTTCTGGGAATGGCGATGAAGAACGGGATCAAACACCGTGGAAAGGAAAATTTTGGATTTATGAACAAGTAATTCATCCAGCTTTTTATGGTATTTATGAAGTGAATAAAGCCAGTGTGGAAGTTTATCATTTAGTTGAAAATAAATACCAATTATTACCAGAAAATGAACGGGGACATTATCCTCTTCCAGCTTTAGGTGTTGAGTTAGGAATTTGGCAAAGTGAATATCAAAATGTAGATTTACCTTGGTTACGTTGGTGGGATTTAGATGGTAATTTGTTATTAAGTGGAGAAGAACGAGCAGAACAGGAATATCAAAGGGCGTAACAGGAACGACTAAAAAATGAACGTTTAATTGCCCAATTGCGTGCTTTAGGTGTTGAACCGGAAGTTTAATGAAATTTAGATCCCCAATTTTTTAGTAAGTCGGGGGTCTAATTTTTTGTAATCCAAAATCCAAAATCCAAAATCCAAAATTGCCTTACCTTGATCTTCCCAAAGTCGTGATATATAAAACTGCTTCATCAGCAGGAATACTTAATACATCATTTACTTGATCATCAAAGAAACCACCAATACCACTCACACCTAAATTCAAGCGAATAGCTGCTAAATTAAGCCTTTGTCCTAAATGACCGGCATCGAGATGTAAATAACGGTAAACTCTGTCTCCATATTGTCCTATAGCTGTTTTTAAATCAGCGGTATGAAATATTACTGCTGCTGCATCCCTGCCTAATTCCTGTCCCAAACAGAGAAAATGCAATTCTCGGCGAAAATTTTTAAAACGAATTTGTCTTAATTCTTGGGCTTTTGGTGCATAATAATAACAGCCAGATTCTAAACCTTTAACACCAGAAACAGCAATAAATGTTTCAATTAAATTCAGGTCAAAATAATCAGGTGCAGTATCTAAATTTTGATCCAGATAATTTTGTGGTTGATAGGTAAAATCGAGTAAAGCTTTCAGTTCATCAAAAGTTAATTTTTCACCACTATAAGCGCGAGTAGAACGACGTTTATAGATAGTATTTTCTAAATCTACCAAATTTTTACCCCAGTCAATTGGTGTAGTCACAGTAGAAAATTTGTCGCAAAAAGGGAAATTATATTTATCATCTAAAGTTTTGTCTGGTTTGGTGACTGCTACATTTTTTTTACTGGTTTCATCAGATTTAATTTGGGTGTGAACATGAAAATATTTTAAGAGTTTTCCATCAGGAATCGAAGGATAATTAGTTTCTGTTAATGAAGGTAAGGCGGTTTTTCCTAAAGGCAAATTTTGTTTAATATCTAATAAATCTGCCAATGCCATCACTACAGTTGCACCTTCTTGTTCTGGATCAATATAAAGTAGATTATTGATAGCTTCATCTGCAAAACCACCAATTAAATGAGGACGATAATCAGTGATTGATCCTGCTAATTCAATGTTACCTAAAAGATGTCCAGTATCCAGAAAAATGCGACGATAAGCTCGATCTTCATAACGCCATGCAGAACGATAAAAAACCGCAGTAGTAATAATAGCGAGTTGAGTATTTTCTAAACTAGGATGCCAAAAACAAGCAGCTTGTAAAGCTGTCCAAACATCATTTTCCCAAAATTGTTTTAAAGAATGAGTACGACATTGATAGTTATAAAGTCCAGCAGGTAACAAAGGTGTACCACGGGAAACTAAATATACTTCAGCCGGGTATAAACCTCCTGCACTGGGAGCAGAGCGCAAATAAACGGCACTACCCATAGAAGGAATTTTCGCAGTCAGTCCATAACTGTGAAATAACAGTTGCGAAAGTCTCCGCCACCATCTAGCATCAGGATTATGGGTAAAAGCCTCTGGTGGTTCTTGCAAATAGGGTTTAAGGTCAAAATCAGCGCCAATTTTGTATTCTTTAAATGGTACTGGTTGTTTAGCCCAGTCTAACTCCTGATTTTTCCCGGCTAATGTCTCCGGGTCGTATTTAGTACGCTCGTGGTAATGTTGGGCAATTGATTGGTATATTTCTGGCATAGTATTTTTAATATCCTCAGAAAATTCTATTTTTTGATCTTGACATTTATTGACTTTATTATTTCGTGTTAGCAAGTACAATCTAGTATCAGTTATTGGTGATGGTGATTGGTGATTGGTGATTGGGTACAATTGTTAACCTATTCCCTATTCCCTATTCCCTATTCCCTATTCCCTAATTATGAATTACAAATTATGAATTATGAATTACCAAATGATGCCTGTACGCAAAACACTGTCAAAATCTGACGTTGAAATCTCTTACTTGGAATGGAACAAAGGCCAAAAACCATTACTGTTATTACATGGTATGGCGGATAATGCCTGGGTTTGGTCTAGCTTAGGAGAATATTTAGCGGCTGATTACTATATAGTAGCCCCGGATATGCGTGGTCATGGTGAGAGTAGTAAACCAGAGAAAGATCATAGTTTTGAGAGTGCGATCGCTGACCTAGAAGCATTAATGGATAAACTGGAATGGTCTGCTGCTCATGTTGTTAGTCATTCTTGGACAGGTAAACTAGCTGCTATATGGGCAAGAAAAAACCCCAACCGCTTAAAAAGTATTACTTTAGTTGATCCAATTTTCATCTGGAAAATGCCCAGTTTACTCAAATTAACTTTTCCTTTGTTGTATAAAGTTCTACCATTCTTGAAAACTATGGGACCATTTACCAGTTATGAAGAAGCGGAACAACAAATCAAACAACTAAGTCAATTTCAAGACTGGACTCCTTTACAACAGCAAGTTTTTCAAGCGGGAATAGAACAAAAACCCGATGGAACTTGGGGTAGTAAATTTACAATTTCTGCCCGTGATGGGATTTTTGATGCAGTTTTAGAAGTACCAGGTTTTATTACTCCTGTTGATATACCTGCCCTCTTTATTCAACCAGAAAAAGGAGTAAACCGCCAAGATTGGCAAATTCAACCCTACAAAACCAACCTGAAAAACCTCACCTTTAAAAAATTACCTGGAAATCATTGGCCATTTCTAACTAAACCAGAAGAATTTAATCAAACCATAGCCGAATTTTTAGCAGTGCAAAAATGAGATAATCTCAAATTGGTAATTGGTAATGGGTAATTGGTAATGGGTAATTGATAATTTGTCATTAGTCATTAAGAAAAACTCTTACCTGTTCACTGTCACCTGTTCACTGTCACCTGTCACCTGTTCACTGTCACCTATCATGAGTCTCTGTATAAACCCAGTTTGTCCTCAACCCAACCACCCAGATAATGATGAAAACCGTTTTTGTCAAAGTTGTGGTTCTCAATTAGAATTATTAGGACGTTATCGAGTTTTACGTTTACTAAGTGATAAAACTGGGTTTAGTAAAGTTTATGAAGCTTACCAACAAGACACACCAAAAATTCTCAAAATCCTCAAAGAAGAATTAGCTAACGATAGCAAAGCGGTTTCTTTATTTCAACAAGAAGTCAATGTTTTAGGACAATTAAAACATCCTGGTATTCCCCAAGCAGAAGGATATTTTCCCTATCACACCAGAGCAGGTTTAACCCTGCATTGTATGGTAATGGAAAAAATCGAAGGACCGAATTTAGAACAATGGTTAAAACAACAACAAAACCGCCCTATTTCTGAAGGACAAGCTATAGCTTGGTTAAAACAATTAGCGGAAATTTTATTATTAGTACATAACCAACAATATTTACATAGAGATATTAAACCATCTAATATAATGATTCGTCCAGATGGACAATTAGTATTAATTGATTTTGGCAGAGCGAGAGAAATTACTAAAACCTATCTCGCTAATAGTGGTGGGATGACATCTATTTCTTCATCTGGATATAGTCCCAGAGAACAAATGAATGGTCAAGCTTTACCTCAATCAGATTTTTTTGCATTAGGACGCACCTTTGTATTTTTATTAACAGGATGTCAACCTGCTCAATTATATGATCCTAATTTAGATATTTTAAATTGGCGACATTTAGCAAATCATGTTTCTACATCTTTGTTAAATTTTATTGATTGGTTAATGGCAAATAAGGTTAATCAACGTCCTGAAAATGCTAGAGAAATATTAGATAAATTAACAGAATTAGAAAATATTAATACAGGAAGTAATGTAGCTACAGTAGATGTAGGAGGTGATGTCAACACAGCAATAGTCACACCAACAACCACAACCAAAAATACAGTTAAACCGCAAGAAAAAAAACCAGAAAAATTACCATTATTAGCCTTATTTACCGCCTTAATATGTTCCTTATTATTATTGTGGACAGTAGCACTAGCAAACCGCAATAATAAATTTACCGTTGTTCCTGCTGACTATGGACAAGCACCAGTTAAAAAAGGACAAGTTGATTATTTTCCCTACGAAGAAGGTAAAGATAGTCAAGGAAAAGTAGCAGAATTTAACATAGCAGTTTTATCAGTAGAATATAAATGGCAATTAGGCAGCACTTATCAAATTAAACATAACGATGAAATTATTAACCTTGAGGCTTTAAAAACTCGGTTAGAAGCAGAAGGAATACAGAAAATAATGGAAAATCCCAGTGAGATTATTTCTGTAGGTACTGCTTCCTGTGAAGGTAATGTTACAACCGAACAAAGTAGAGCATTAGAACGTTCTAAGCAGATTCAATTATTGGCAAAACAATTATTTAGTAATACATCAAGTGTGCAAGGTTATAGACTATTAAACTTAGGACAATTTCAAGGTAAAGACTGTCAATCAAATCAAGATTCTACAGCCTATCAACGCAGTATCATTATCATTGGAGTCAAAAAACAAGACGAGGGAGTAATATTAGATGAAGCTTTAAGAGATAGATTAGAGAAAAAACCCTTTGCTGATTTTAAACTAGAAGATTATTCATTAGGTGCAGCAGATAAATTTAAAACTGTTCCTAGTAATTTATAATCTTTCTTCCTCTGCGTTCTCTGCGTCTCTGCGTGAAATAAATCTTATCAATATCATGGTCAAAAAAGCAGATATTAGCACCAAAAAACTTATCAGCATCGCTCCCGAAAACTGGCTAAAATGGGTGACACAAATTCCCGACATTATTACCGGAGAAATCATAAATTCAGAATTTCAATGGATAAGTCGAGAAAGCGATGTATTAGTTAAAGCCACCAGTCCACAGTACGGCGAATTTCTGGTACTCAATGAGTTACAATTAAGATATAAGCTAGAAATGCCCAAACGAATGCGGGCTTATGCGGCATTAGCGGAGGAAAAATATAACCTTCCCACATACCCCGTATTAATTAACATTCTCAAAGAAAGCGAGGAAGAAATTCCTCACCGCTATGAATCAGAATTTGCTGGTTTACAAGCACGTCAAGATTACCGGGTGATAAACCTTTGGGAAGTTGATGTAGAAATAGCTTTAAGTCAACCCATTCCTTCACTGCTTCCCTTTGTACCAATTCTCAAACATGGTGGTGAAGAAGCAATAGTTAGACAAGCATTACAAATGCTGCGAGCGGATGAACAATTAAGCCAATTAGAAACAGTAATGGCTTTTTTTGCTACCTTCGTATTAGATAGCGTTTTAGTTCAGCAAATTATGAGGTGGGATATGGTGGTATTACGTGAGTCTCCCTGGTATCAACAGATTTTGAAAGAAGGTGAAATCAGAGGTGAAAAAAGGGGTGAAAACAGGGGTATTGTGTCAGCTATTGAACTAAGTTTAGAAATAAAATTTGGTCAAGAAGGTTTACAGCTAATGCCAAAAATATCACAAATTGCTGATTTAGAACAGTTAAAAAATATTCAAAGAGGCATTATGACTGTAAACAATGTTGATGAATTACGGGAATTTATGCAGAGTATTTAGCAGTCTTTAATATCTTAGGTGGGCATTGCCCACCCTACAATTAATTTAACTTTCAATTTTCAATTTTCAATTTTCAATTTTTCATGCTCCCATTCCCGAATAACGCTTTAAACCTGCACGCCATAACAAGCGATTTGCACCTAAAAATATCATAAACCAAGCTATAATTGATAAAAATCCTCTGGTTAAATCTACAGGTAAACCTACTAAAATACTAGCAGGGAAATTAATTAAATAAGGAAATGGTGTCATCATGGCTATGTTTCGCACCGCTTCGGGAAATACTTCTAAAGGTGCAATCATGCCTGATAAAAACAGAAAAAATAAAAACCAAAAGTTTTCTAAAGCTGTAGCTCTTTCTGTCCAAAATGCTAACATTGCTAAGGTATATTGAATTAAAAATCTTAACGCAAAAGCCAGCAATGCAGCTAAGATAAATAACAATAAGTTAGGTAAAGTCGGTATCCAAAAAGCTTGAGGATATAAGATAAAAAAGAATCCTATTAATAGAAATACAAAAGGAAGTCGAGCGAATCTTTCAGAAATATGGCCAGCGAGATGATGAAATACTGGATCTATGGGTTGTAATAAGCGAGGTGAAAGTTTACCTTCTACTACTTCTTTTTCAAATTCAAAAATCACCCAAACTACTGTAAGTTGTTTAGCTAGAAATACTGCAAAAAAATAACGGGCAAAATCTAATGAATTTAAACTAAAATTTCCTCCTGCGGCGGCTTTTATCCAGACTCCCATGAGAATAATTGGTAAAGAACCAGATAATATCCATAATATGAGTTCTGAGCGATATTCTACCATATAGGCATAATATACAGTGAGCAAGGTTTGGATTTTTTTTAAAGGTTTTTTCATAGATATTTTACTCAAATTTTATTATTAACTATTCCCTATTAAACTGTCACCTGTCACCGTGGCGTAGCACCTGTCAGCTATTAAACAACACCTGCTTGAAAAACTCTACCAATGACTTCTTCTACTGGTGGTTCTGTGACTGTTAAATCAATGATTTCTAAATCAGCTAAAATTTGTGAAACGGTGCGAGTCAGTGCTTCTCTTTCAACTATAAATTTAACTTTTCTCCCTTCTAAAAGTTGAATATCACCATAAGGAGTTAATTTTTCTGCTGGTAATGGTTGGGATAATTCTACATCAATTTCTCGATAGGGTGCGAATTTTTCTAAGAGTCCATCTAAGCTACCATCATACATTAATTTTCCTTGATGAATTAGTAGCACTCTTTGACATAAAGCGGTAATATCTGCCATGTAATGGCTAGTTAATAATACTGTGGCTTGATAAAGTTGATTATATTCTCGTAAAAAGTCACGCACTCCTACTTGAGCATTTACATCTAGTCCTAAAGTTGGTTCGTCTAAAAATAAAACTTGGGGACGATGTAAAAGTGCAGCTAACAATTCTGCTTTCATTCTTTCACCTAATGAAAGTTTTCTGACGGGTTGATTTAGTTTACCTCCTAGTGATAACATTTCTGTTAACTCACCAACTCGACGATGAAATTCTTTATCAGAAATGTTGTAAACTGCGGCATTAATTTTTAAGGAATCTATTGCTGGTAAGTCCCACAATAATTGCTGTTTTTGTCCCATGACTAGGGTGATTTTTTGTAGGAATGCTTCTTGACGATGAAAGGGAGTTAAACCCGCAACTTTGACTTTTCCACTAGAAGGATGAATTAAACCGGTGAGCATTTTTAAAGTTGTGGTTTTACCTGCGCCATTAGGTCCTAAAAAACCGACTACTTCCCCTGGTTCGATGGTAAAGGTAACATCTTGAACCGCGTTAATATTACGATATTTACGACGGAAAAAGTGGTTAATTGTCCCAATAATTCCAGGCTCTTTAATGGCGACTGGATAGGATTTACAAAGGTTTTCTGCTATAATTATTGACATAAAAAATTATTTCCTTGTATTTTATATATTGTATTCTTTCGGCTTTTTGGTTGCTGCATACTACTAATATAGCGTTTCCCAGTCTAATAAAGTACACTTGAGTCTATTCAATTTGGGGTCTGACTGGACTGAGGAATAGGAGTGTCGGAGAGTTTTTGCGTAAGTCCTAAAAAATTCACAATTTTCAGTCCGATGTCGCTCACTTTAGATAAATTACTTTAAACGGCCTGAACGTAAAATACTAATAATTAACCATAAACCTAATAAACTAGCAGCAGCAAATAACAAGCTGCTCAGAAAAGATAATTGAGAAGTTTGAGCTTTACTAGAAATAATAGCTGCTCCCATGATCAGAGAACCTACTAAAATACTAAAAGAAAGACGGTTGGCTGCATCATCCATTGTGCGGCGCACACCGTCTAATCCTCTTAATGATAAATTCCATTGTAGAGTTTCTGATGTTACTCTGTCTAATAATAGTTCAATTTGCCGGGGAGATTGTAAAGAGAGACTTTTAATATCTAAAGCAGTCCGTAAAAGGGAACGAACAGGACTATCTCCTAATAACTGACGACGAAACAAATCAGTAATTAATGGTTGAATTTCATCAAATAAATTAACTTCTGGGTTAAAGGTACGTGCTACCCCTTCTAAATTTGCTAAAGTTTTGGCATATAAACCCATATTACTGGGTAAGCGAATTTTATTATTACGAGCAACCTGTAAAATTTCATAGATTATTTGACTGAAATTGATCTCAGTTAAACTGACATTATAATACTTTCGTAACATTCGATCATAATCATTTTCTAAGCGAGATAAAATCACAGGTTGAGCAGAATCAGAAAGTTGCAAAGTTAACTGAGCGCACCTTTGAGCATCCAAATCAACAATTGCTAATAACATTTCTGTAAGAATTTGTTGAGTGCGGGGATCAAGTCTACCCACCATGCCACAATCTAAAAGAGCAACACGCCCATCCGTCAGATAAAATAAATTGCCAGGATGGGGATCAGCATGAAAAAAGCCATCAATATATAATTGTTGAAAAAAGATTCTAAATAATAAAGTAGTGATTCCTTTTCTTTTAACAATAGAATCTTGAGCATTTTCGGGATTTAAATCTGCTGTTAACAGCGGAACACCATCCAACCATTCCATCACTAATAATTTTTCTGTAGTCAAATGCCAATAAATTTCTGCAACTACAATTTGCGTTGGATCATACCAACGACCTTGGGATAAATTACGCCGCAGTTGGTCTGTATAACCGGCTTCTCTTGTAAAATCTAATTCAGCTTCTAAAGCTTTAGTAAATTCTTCCGCAATAGATTTGATGTCATAAATTTGTCCAAAATCAGTTCTCGCCACCAAATCCGCAATACCTTGAATTAAGGATATATCTTGGGCAGTGGTGACATCAATTCCTGGTCTTTGAACCTTCAAAGCAACTTCCCTTCCATCTTTGAGAGTAGCGCGATGAGTTTGGGCAATTGATCCCGCTGCTACTGGTATATGATTAATAGTTTGGAAAGTTTCTTCCAGTGGGCGTTTTAACTGTTTGCGGATCACAACTTCAACTTCACTCCAAGGAACTGCGGGTACTTCATCTTGCAGGGTTGATAGTTCTTCAATATAAGCAGCACTTAATAAATCT
The DNA here is from genome assembly GCF_019598945.1 of Sphaerospermopsis torques-reginae ITEP-024. Lineage (NCBI taxonomy): Bacteria > Bacillati > Cyanobacteriota > Cyanophyceae > Nostocales > Aphanizomenonaceae > Sphaerospermopsis > Sphaerospermopsis torques-reginae. Next base: position 4,116,532 of record NZ_CP080598.1, read on the forward strand.
GGACGGGTAGAAAGAAGCTGACCGAGTTTGACATAAACCGGACCCAAATCCACCAAAACATTTTTTAATACCGCAGGTGTAGGTAGTTGAGGTTCATCGGTTTTACCACCAGTCAACAACCTTCGCATATAGTCCCAACCATTGCGAAGGAATACTTCAATAATTTCCCGTTGTCGAGGCACAGTTTGGGTTAAGAACATTTTGGTAATTGGTAATTGGTAATTGGTGATTGGTAATTGGTGATTGGTAATTGGTGATTGGTAATTGGTAATTGGTAATTGGTGATTATAAAACATAAAATTGATTACCCAGTCACCAGTCAAGAGTCCCCAATCCCCAATCACCAGTTATAATTAAAAACAATGATTGTGGGTATCTACCAACAGTTTTAACTTTTACAGCAAGTCAGTAAACCGGGGATCACTTTGCAGGGTTTTGAGGATCTGTTTAATTTCTTGAGTGCGTTCCTTGTTTACTATTAGGGTAACATTGCGATCGCGCACAATCACCACATCCTCTAACCCAATAGTAACAACCACATCATCTGGATTAGAAGCATAAACAATAGCCCCTTGGGTGTCTAGCCCTACATGGGTAGCTAATTCAACATTAGGATTATCGTCTTTTTTCAGTAGACGTTCGATCGCATTCCAATCACCTAAATCATCCCAACCAAACTCCACCGGTAAAACGTATGCTAGACTTGTCTTTTCCATCAGCGCATAATCTATACTTTTCTTAGGCAACTGAGGGTAAACATCAGGTCCTTGTTGTTCTAGAGGTTGGATAATTTCTGGGGCATGGGTATGCAGTTCTTTGAGAACCACCCCAGCCCGAAACACGAACATACCGCTATTCCAGCTAAACCGTCCCGTTGCTAAAAAATTCTCAGCCGTTTCCCGGTTGGGCTTTTCAGTAAAGCGGTGAACGTGATAAGCTGGCAACTCATTAAAGCTACCAATCTTTTCACCTTGTTCAATGTAGCCGTAACCGGTGGAGGGGAAAGTAGGCTTGATCCCCAAAGTGACAATCGCTGCTGTGTTAGTCGCTAACTGGGTAGCAGCACTCAAGGTATTTGCAAATACCTTTTGATCAGCAATCCAGTGATCAGCGGGAAAAAAGCCAATAACAGCGTCTTCTCCGTAACGCTTGTTAATTTCCAAACTTGTCCAAGCAACGGCGGCGGCTGTATCCCTACCCTCTGATTCAATCAGCAAATTTTGCTCTGGCAGATCGGGTAGTTGTTGTCGTACCCCTTGAGCTATTTGACTAGAAGTAATCACCCACAGGTGATCCCAACCACCTGCGAGTGTTAGCAGTCGATCAGCGGTGGCTTGTAGTAGGCTTCGAGAACTGCCATCGAGACTTAAAAATTGCTTAGGTCTGTCCCGGCGACTAAGAGGCCAAAAACGCTCACCTTTACCACCTGCCAAAATAACAGGGATCAATGAATGACTCATGTTGTTATATACACTTACTGCTTAACAATATTAAGTGTACATTCATTCAATTTGGGATAATCTTCACTGATCAATCTGAGTGTTGGGGAATTTTGGATTTATAACTTAGTGGAAAATGCGAGGGTAATGAGAAAAACAAAATCTAAAAATCAACAATCTAAAATCTAAAATCTGCATAGATAGCTCTAACTCTAGCAACAAGAATTTGTAGCTTGCATTAACATACCTTTAGGGAGTGGTTGAGTGGGGAGACAATTGTGATAAAACAAGTTCAATGGTCCAAAAATCAAGTTATACCTCAACAAACAACAGCTTTAGATCAAGAGGCACAACCGCAACAATTTCAAAGGGTAGAAAATCAGGTCATACCTACCCCAGTACCAGGATCAGGGACAGAGGTTCAACCAAAACAGCCGGTAACACAGTCAATAAATAATCCACGTCAAGTCGTTGAGTCAGTAGGTGCTATCCCTAATGAACTCTACGATCGCTTAGGGTTAACAATGCCCCGCTGGCTATTGTGGATATTAACTTTTGTTATTGGTATTATTTTATCAGGTTTATTGGTGTCAACTTTGGCGTTATGGACTCCCCTCTGGAGTAATTTAGAGCAAGCCAAAGATGATGATTTTGGATCTACTACCAGTAAAGATCAGGTAAAAGTACCTGGGGATTTATGGAATAAACTTTCTCAGTACCAACTATCAAAACCCATGAATATTTTAGTCATGGGCATTGAACCAGTGAAGGGTACTGTTGACGGTTCTCCAGAAAGTTTTGCTGGTAGCAGCGATACGATGTTATTAATTCGGTTAAATCCTAGTGATAAATCTATTCGTGTGCTTTCCATCCCCAGAGGGACAATGATCGCCCTCCCAGATGAGGGATTAACCAAGGTTTCAGAAGCAAATGCTAAAGGTGGTCCAGTATTAGCTGCACGGGTAGTTAGTCGGACTTTAAGCAATGCTCCCATAGATCGCTATATTCGCATTTCTACTAGCGGTTTGCGGCAATTAGTTGATCAATTGGGTGGGGTAGATGTATTTGTACCCCAAACGATGAATTATCAAGACAATGCTGGTGGTTTGTCGATGAATTTGGTTAACGGTTGGCAAACTCTTAACGGTGAACAAGCAGAACTTTTTGCTCGTTTTCGGGAATCAAATGTAGGGGATCTGCCCAGGGTGCAACGACAACAAGCACTAATAACCGCTTTGGTTCAGCGTTTAAATAGTCCCACCGTTTTACCCAGGTTGCCCCAAATTACTCGCATTATGCGGAAGTATTTTGACACTAACCTGAAAATGGAAGAAATGATGGCTTTGGCGAATTTTTCTGTGAATGTAGAACGGGATAATTTCCAAATGGCCATGCTACCTGGTACGTTTAGTAAGTTTAGTAAAGACCCAGATAGTTACTGGTTGAATTTGACTGGACAACAAAGCTTATTGAATGATTATGTTGGGGTGGATATACCTGGTTTAAAATCAGATTCCCGTCCAGTTTCTCGCCTCAAAATTGCTATTCAAAATGCTTCCAATCAACCTCAATTAACGGAACAAGTTATTAGCTATCTCAAATCCAAAGGTTTTACTAATATTTACACAATTCCCGATTGGCCTGATACTTTGCGGCAAACTCAGATCATTTCCCAGAAAGGAAATCCCCAAACAGGGGCGGAACTGCAAGAAATTCTAGGATTAGGCCAAGTTGAAGTTTCTGCTCAAGGTGATTTAGGTGCTGATTTGACTATTCGCATTGGGAAAGATTGGAAATAAGGATTGGTGATTGGTAACTGGTGATTGGTGATTGGTAAAACATAAATGAGACGGTAAGGGTTTAGCAATGCTAAACCCCTACACATAACTACAAATAACGATTATTAAAATTATGAAAAAAAGTTTGTTGAGAATATTAAGTTTACTGTTGATTTTGCTGTTAGCTTGGTTGTGGATAATGATTAATCCTAAACCTGCTTTCGGGCAAATCAATACCATTAACTATAACAATGCTTCTTTAGAAAATCGTGATTTCTCTAACACGGATTTATCAGGAGTCAATTTCGTAGCTGCGGAAATGCGCGGGGCAAATTTTCAAGGAGCAAATTTAACTAATGCCATGTTAACTAAAGGTGTGTTATTAAAAGCCAATTTACAAGATGCTAATTTAACTGGTGCGTTAGTTGATCGTGTGACGCTAGATGGTGCTAATCTAAAGAACGCTATTTTCACAGAAGCGACTTTAACCCGTAGCCGCTTTTATGATGCGGATATCACTGGGGCTGATTTTACAGACGCTTTGATTGATCGTTATCAGGTTTCATTATTATGTGAACGGGCTGAAGGTGTTAACCCTGTAACTGGTGTGGCTACACGGGATAGTTTGGGGTGTAGGTAGGTGACAGGTGACAGTAATCATCTGTTGAAAATTGAACCTGCTGATTATTAAAAAATAAACATTTTGTGGGATGGGCATCTTGCCCGTTCTAATTATGTAAACTCAAAGTATATTATTTTAATTAATAATTGATAACTGATATTCGTGACTGAACAACAAGATCAAAAACCCTCTCGTTCCTTTGCTGGTATTGCTGGTATAGTTGCCGCAGCAACGTTAATTAGTAAAGTATTTGGTTTAATTAGACAACAGGCGATCGCAGCTGCTTTTGGTGTGGGTGCTGCTGCTACTGCTTACAGTTACGCCTATATTATCCCTGGTTTTTTATTAATATTACTCGGTGGTGTCAATGGTCCTTTACATAGTGCCATTGTCAGTGTTTTAGCCAAGCGGAAAAAAGAAGAAGCAGCACCTTTAGTAGAAACAGTCACAACCTTAGTGGGTGGGTTGTTGTTAATAGTCACAGTTGCTCAGATTTTCTTAGCAGAACCTTTAATAGATATTGTTGGTTATGGTTTAGATGCTAAAACCAGAGAAATTGCCATTCGTCAATTACAAATAATGTCCCCAATGGCGTTATTTTCCGGTTTAATTGGCATTGGGTTCGGTACTCTCAATGCAGCAAATCAATATTGGTTATTATCAATTAGTCCTTTATTATCTAGCGTTACCGTTGTTATTGGTATTGGTATTTTAGCTTTACAATATGGCAAGGAAATAATTCAGCCAGAATTTGCATTTATTGGAGGAATAGTTTTAGCAATTGGTACTTTAGCCGGTGCAATTTTGCAATGGGCAGTACAATTGATTGTACAATGGCGTTTAGGTTTAGGAACATTAAAACTGAGATTTGATTTTAAATCTCCCGCAGTTCAAGAAGTAATTAAAATCATGACTCCGGCAACAATTTCTTCGGGAATGATGCCGATAAATGTGGCAACAGATTTATTTTTTGCCAGTCCCATTAAAGGCGCAGCCGCAGGTTTTAACTATGCTAATTTATTAGTACAAACTCCATTAGGAATTATTTCTAATATTATTTTACTGCCTTTATTACCGATATTTGCCAAATTAGCAGAACCAGAAAACTGGCCAGATTTAAAATTACGCATTCGTCAAGGACTGTTATTAACTGCGGTGACAATGCTACCTTTAGGGGCATTAATGATAGCTTTATCTAAGCCAATTGTCCAGGTAGTTTATCAACGGGGAGCATTTAAACAAGAAGCAACTGAGTTAGTTTCCTCCTTATTAATTGCCTATGGAATTGGGATGTTTGTTTATTTAGGGCGTGATGTTTTGGTGAGGGTGTTTTATGCTTTAGGTGATGGACAAACACCTTTTAAAATTAGCACTTTTAATATTTTATTGAATGCGGTTTTAGATTTTATTTTGGTTAAACCTTTTGGGGCGCCTGGTTTAGTGTTAGCTACAGTGGGTGTAAATTGTAGTTCAATGTTGATGTTATTGTGGTTATTAAATCGCAAATTAAATGGTTTACCTTTGCGGGAATGGAGTTTACCAATTTTCGGTTTAACTGCGGGTAGTGTGGTTGCTGGTGTTGCGAGTTATGGGACTTTGGTGGGTTGTCAGCAGGTGTTGGGGAATCAGGGTTTAGTTATTTTAATAATTGAGTTGTGTGTTTCTGGTGCGGTGGGAATTTTTGTATTTTCTGTGATTGCGGGGATGATGAGAATACCGGAGGTTAATAGTTTTGTGGTGAAGATGCGGCAGAAGTTTTTGAAGAGGTAAATGTACTTAAATTTTATTAACTCGTTAGATAATTGATCTTATTTTTAAGTTATCTAAGAGCCTCAAGTTTTGCTAATAAAAGGTTTACAAAAATTATGAAAGCACCTCCTTCCTCTGGAGAAGGATCAATTAAACGATGAGCAGATGGATTTCGGAAAGCACCTACAACACCAGAATATAGTTCTCGATAACCATCTCTCTCTGAAGAGACAGTAAATTTTAATGCTAAAGTTCCATTATTTCCAAATACATCATTGACAAGGTTACGACCTGTTTTATTAGGGTCAGATATAGAACCCACATCACGTAACCTTTCTTCTAAAATTACTCCTGCTGTTCTTACAGCAGAATCCCACAACATAGGATCTGAATCCTCCAGCACTTAAAATAGGTAAACATCTTTGTTTTAACTCTTTATCAAACCCACTGATATCAGTCAAGGGACTTAGGTACTTTAGAAATGATGTATCTGGAGCGTTAAAGTCTTTATCTACGGCTTCATAAATTTTTCCTGTTAGAGTACATTTCCAGTTTTTAGAGATATTTTCAATGTATAGTAAATCATTGGCATTTAGCGCATTTAAAGCACCCTGACTCAAATCTACTTCTTTAAGTTCATCCTTAGTTCCCCTCCAGTCGAACAATACTGCTTGAGGGGATGATGTTTCAAATGTTTCGATCCAGTATATTGTAAATTCTTCTTCTAGTTTCTTATCTCTAACACTTTGGACTAGCCACTTTGCTATTATTTTTTGTGTCTCTGTTAAGTTATACATTTAATTTTTACTCTGTCACAAATATAGGTGTTTATTTCAAATAATTGTGGTTGGATGCCATCATATATATATATCAATCGGTGGATCTTTTCTTCTCAGATAATTTTTTTTCAGACAATTTTAATAACTTTTTATGTACAAGTAATAATTCGTCTAATAACTCTTGTGGTAATTCTGATATCAAGGGAATACGTGCAGGGTCTTGCTTATGTAATATATACTTTTTTTGTATTGATGATAAACATAATACCAATCCTACAAGTTCATAAAAAGCTTCTGGTGTAGTCCATCTGTATATGCTAAAAATCCTATCCGTTAAGCAAATAAAATCAAAAAAGCTAACCTGATAATCCGAATCGAGACTGACTAAATAAATGTGATTAAAATTGTCCGTACCAACACGCCAGTATTTCAGGCTTTCCAGAAACTGCATCTCATCAGTCAAGTCTGCTACCCACAAGTCTTCGAGAGATTCATCCTCATTTTCAGTGAACCATCGTGACTGAAATTTACGTAAATTCATTGGTGAAGCCCCGTCCCGTGTTTAAATGTATAATTTTGAGTTATTATAACATGATATTTGCTAATTATACCAAGTCTGATAGAGTTATAAGCAAAATAGTCTGTAATTTTTGTATCCAATCTTCAACTCCTCTATGAAAAAACTCCCAATCAGCTAAATCAATCTCCCATGTTTTACTGACTGAATTTTCTATTTGTTTGATAAATTCTTCATCTTCATATATTTTCTGACAAAAGGTAGCATAATCAAGCTGATATTTTTCTTGATATTTAACATCTCGTTGACGAAGTTCAGCAATTTTTAAGGAAATTTTATCAAGAGTATATTGTTTAAGTGCTAAATCCATTGACTCTTGTAAATCTCCCAGTGCTGATAAAACTTCTATATATTCATCTTTAATTGAAACTGTCACCATAATTTTTACCTCGTTATTAAATAATTACTTTACTTACTCAGGAACTTGCACAAGCTTTGCTAACTCATCTCCCAAACGATTAAAATGATTGGGATTAAGTGTTAGGAGAACATCTACTTTTGCTTTGATAGCAGCTTGAGCGATTAACGCATCAAAAATACCACCACCAGGAAGGTTTAAATGTGCCATTTGTGCGATCGCTGTTTGATAATCATTAGATAGTAATGGAATAGCTTCAAGATACTGAGAAATATCTAATATTATTTGTTGAGCTTGTTCGGGAGTAAGACGTGGTTGAATAGGTAAGCGGGTGATTACAGAATAAGTTTCCGCTAAACTGTGAGTCGAAATAAAGCCTTGAATTTTTCTAGATTCTGCTGACTTCAACCATGAAAAACATACAGAATGCTTGGGGTGACTGATAACGAATGCAGCTACTAAGACAGATGTATCAAACAAAACTTTCATAAACCCATCTGATCCCCAATGCGTTCTTCTCTCAACTCATCTATGAAGGTATTAACATCAAAGTTTTCTGGTAATTCTGCATCTACAACCAAAATCCCATCTTTTCGATATACCTTTGCTAGATTAGAAGAAACTACTTCACATGCTTTAACCTTTTTTTGAGTCAAGGCATCAATTTTTTCGGTAACTGCTTGCAAAATAAATTGCTCAGTTGATATTCCCTGACTACCTGCCAATTTTTCTATCTCTTGTTGTATTTGTAAAGGAAAGTTCATAGGATTAAATGCAAACTGCTTAACAGTATAATTTTACCAACATATTACTATTATAATCTTTTACTCCCCTTTTAACCTCCTCCCATACAAACTTAAAGCATTCTCTCGTAAAATTGCCAATGCTATTTCTTCCGCTTCTTTAACAGTAATATCTGTATCTTTAATTGCCTCATCTAACACTTTACCTAACAATTGACGACCCCATTTTGCACCTAAATAATACAATTCTGGGATAGAATGAGCATCAGAGGAATACATTAATTTAGTTGTGGGTATTAATTCCAAAAGTTGCCTAATTGTATTTCGCATTCCTGATACACTTAAAAAAGGAACTGCTAAACCAAAATCTAAATAAACTTGGGGATACATTGATGCTAAATATCCCGCTTCTCTCATGTAAGGATAGGAAGCATGAAGTAAAACTAAAGGCGCGTTTTTATATTGAGGACATTCTATCAAATATCGTAAATTTAAAGGATTTGCTAATCTTAAATCTAAATCTGGATCACCTAAACCTGTGTGTAGTTGTACAGGTATTTTATATTTAGCAGCAATTATCAAAGTTTGTTGTAAAATAAAATCTATTAATTGTTTATCATTTAATCGTAAAGGCAGATCATTTTTTTTATGTTGCTTTTTTAAATCGTAAAAATGCACAGCAGCTACCGCAGGTGCAACTGGTCGAATATCTAAACCACTACGATAACAAGCTATACTTTTGAAAGCGACAATATCAGGAGATGGCGGATCAATTTCTTTGATAAAAGCATTAACAAAAGTGTGAAATTCGTCAATTTGTGAAAGTAGTTTTTCGGCTAATAATTCTAAGCGTAAAATTCTTTTGACTGTGGTAAATTGTTGATGCCAGGAAATTGGTAATATATTTTCTGGTGTTAAGCCATCATCTAAATATATTGCTTCTAAGTTAGCAGCGTCAAAATATATTCTGGTTAAATTTTCTAGTCCTAAATTTTGCCGATGTGCTAAAATTGCTGTTTCTTTGGGTTCACAGTTTAATAATGTAGCAATTTCTCGTAAACTGCGGCGATAAAATAAGGTATGTTTGGCGTGATAATTAATGATTTCTGGATCATAACCTTCTGTAAAAGCGGCTGCAAATGGATAATTTACAGCTACTTCTGATTTTAATATGTTGTGGGCGTGTTGTTCAATGAGGGGAATTTCGGAGAGATTCATGGATGGTTAAGATTTTTGAGATGTAAGTATTCAGGTATCTGGGTTTCTGTGTCAGCTTTTTACAGTTTCTGACATTGGATTAATTTTACATTTAATATCGATCTTTCCAAACATGAAGTTAGAATATTTAACTATTTTTGATAAAAATTTGTAAATAAATCTACTTTAAATATGCTATGTTTTCAAAATATTTGGATAATCTTGTTATACTTGAATTATAGTTAACAATATTATATCTTATGCAAACACAAACCCGAACCTATACACCAGAAGAATATCTAGAACTGGAAGAAAAAGCAGAATATAAAAATGAATACCGTGATGGAGAAATTATAGCTATGGCTGGAGGAACAACAAATCATAATAAAATTGCTTTAAATTTTGCTGCGGCTTTAAAATACGGATTAAAAAAGCAAAATTATGATGTTTATATTGGTGATGTCAGGTTGTGGATACCCCGTTATCGTCAATATACTTACTCTGATGTGATGGTAATTGAAGGTGAACCTATTTATCAAAATGCAAATACAACTACTGTGATGAATCCTTTATTAATTGCTGAAGTTTTATCTAAATCCACAAGCAATTATGACCAAAGTGATAAATTTCTTTATTATCGCTCAATTCCTGAATTTAAAGAATATATTTTAATCAATCAATATCAATATCATGTCATGCACTATGTAAAAACAGATGATGGGAAATGGATATTTACAGAATTGGAATCTGAATCAGATACTTTAACACTGCAAAATCTAGATTTTCAAATTGATTTTCAGGATTTATATGAACAGGTTGATTTTCAGAAAAGTGTTGATGAATAAATAATTAATCTATACAAAATCTAGTATTTCTGATAAATTAGGTTGAGAGGATGTTTTAAAAGTGGTATTCCGTGATTTTAATCACATTTTTACCCCCCCTTAATCTCCCCTTATCAAGGGAACACGAACATAAAGTTCCCTTCGCTTAACAAGGGGAGGGTTAGGGAGGGGTAAAAAATATTTGATACATCAATCATGACTTTTCAAACAACCTCTGAGAATGACTACAAAGTGAAAAATATATATTTATAATGAATAATTTTCAACTTCCTAATTTACCCTTACCATTACCGCTTTTAGGTTCTGAAGTTGGTTCTTTTACTGAGTTTACAGTAACTCAAAGAATGCCAAATATTGCACGTCGTGTCATTAAAGAAAATAAATTTCCCACTGAGATAAATCAAAGCTTGGAAAAATTAGCAGCAGAACTTCCCAACGGATATTTACAACATTTAAAAAATGACACAGGTGCAGATTTTCATAACTGGGAGAAATATTTAGAACCTTATATAAATCAACGTTGGGTAGATGTACCTTGGTTTTTTGCGGAAACTTATTTTTATCGTCTTATTCTCAATATTACTAATTACTTTCAACCAGGGAAATGGCAAGGTGTTGATCCATTTTTATCACAAAAAGAACAAGGTTTAGAAGCTTCCATTGATGCGATTATTTCTTTATGTACTCAAGTACAGCAATGGTTAAATGAATCAAAAAAAGCAGGTAAACCTAGTAAATCTTCTCTCATTGCTTTATTGTATTTCGCATTATGGGGAAATAGAGTTGATTTGAGTTTATGGTCTGCTTTTGAAGATAACAGAAGCAATTTTGATATTCAAACTCAATTAAATAATATTTTGATAGATGATTCATTTGCAGTTACTAAGCTATTAACTAAGTCAGAAAATAACCGCATTGATTTTGTCATTGATAATGCAGGTTTTGAGTTAATTTGTGATTTATGTTTAGTTGATTTTCTCTTAGGTAGTGGTTTTGCAAATCAGGTTTATTTACATTTGAAACCCCATCCCACTTTTGTCTCAGATGCAATGATTAAGGATGTCTATGCAACTAGAGATTTTTTAGCAGCAGGTAGCCATCCTGATGTTAAATCATTTGTGCAAAGATTAAGTAAAAATCTGGATTCAGGAAAATTGATTTTAACAGAAAATTATTTTTGGACTTCACCTTTACCATTTTGGCAAATTCCCCAATCACTGAAAGATGAACTAGGAAAATCGAATTTAATAGTTGTTAAAGGTGATGCTAATTATCGGCGGTTGTTAGGAGATGTACACTGGGATTATACTACAAATTTTGCCGATATAGTTGCTTATTTACCTGCACCGATGGTAGCTTTACGCACATTAAAATCAGAGGTTGCCGCAGGTCTGAAAGCAGAAGTTTTACAGGAATTAGCAACAGTAGACCCTAAGTGGTTGACAAATGGACAGTGGGGAGTAATTCAGTTGGTAAGTTAAGGTATTTAGTAGAGACGTTAGCTAATTTCAGCTATGAAATTGATTTCTGAACCATCAGTTCCGGTAAAAATCCAAAAAATGAACCAAAGGGTGCGATCGCAGCATCCCAGTATTCAGCAACGAGGAATTGACCAAACCTCGATGATTTTAGATGATAATGGCAGGGAGAAAAATCAAAATTTCTCCTTTATGGTCATCGGTGATAGCGGTACTAAGTCTCATTATGGTTCTCATCCTCAGCGTCAAGTTGCCGAAATGATGTTAAATCATAGTGATGATTGCCGTTTTATTTTGCATACTGGTGATGTTGTTTATGTGGTGGGTTCTCGTGAGTATTATCCGCCTAATTTTATTGAACCTTATCGGGAATTTTTGGTAGGTGGTGAAAACCCCGAAAATATTGCTTATGACCAAATGGTTTTTAAGTTGCCAATTTTGCCAGTTTTAGGTAATCATGACTATTATGATGTGCCTTTGGTTTATCGTTTAATCACTGGTTCGACTTTACCTTTACGGCGAATGTTGCGTTACAAAGATATTGAAATTGGTTGGCATGGTTCAAATCAAGGAGATGCTTATACAAGGGCTTTTATAGATTATTTAGCCGCTATTTCTCCCCATGAATTAGAATCTCATTTAGATAAATATTACACTGCCAAAAGTAATACGGGGCGATGTTTGCGTTATCAACCGGGAAATTTTACCCGTTTACCTAATAGGTATTATACTTTTAATTATGGGGGAATTGATTTTTTTGCCCTGGATTCTAATACTTTTAATACTCCAGAACCGTTACCAGAAAACCAAGCGGGAGATATTCGCAGGGAGTTGTTACAGCGTCGTCAAAAGTTGGAACAAGAAGAGTTAGAAATTTTGGCAGAATGTGATAAACTCAACTCTGAAAATCCCGAAGAATCAGAACAATTAGCTGATTTAGGTGCTAAGGTAGACCAACTCAACGAAGTCAAACTTGACATTGAAAAACAATTAGAAATTCACACCAGTGCAGATGTGGATTTTGAGCAACTTGACTGGTTAAAAGATAGATTAATTGCATCTTGGCAAAATTCAGAAGTGCGGGGACGGGTGATATTTTTCCATCATCCTCCCTATGTAACAGAAGCTACCAAATGGCATCAGGGACAAACCTTAGCTGTACGTCATCGGTTGCGGGGAGTTTTTGAGCAAGTTGCGGCTGCTTTAGGTAATATAAATCAAGGTAGACCGCTTGTGGATGTGGTTTTCAATGGCCACGCGCACTGTTTGGAATATCTGCGGACGGTGGATACAGGATATGCCGATTCACACATTAATTATATAGTTTGTGGTGGCAGTGGTCGCCGTCCCCGTCGGCAACGACAAGAAGGAACAGAATTAGTAGAAACTTTTACCGATGGTAATAGTAATTATACTCAGAAAGTCGCTGAGTCTCTGCTGTATGTGGGACGCAGTGGTTACGGTTTAGAAAGGAAAAAACCTTATTCCTGCTTGCGGGTTGATGTGAAAGACGGTTTTCCGGCTAAGTTTATTATTACACCATTAGTTACAGAGCAAGTAGAGGGAAAATGGTGCGATCGCCAATTAGAACCTATTGTCATTTAATACTCATTCTTTTTCTCGGTTGGGGAATATTACTAACTTTCTCCAACCTTCCCGCAGCAGCGTTACCCGTTTACGAACAGCGACAAAATCACAGTCCTGATGGTATCGGTAAATACTACATGGGTCGGGAAATTGCTCAAGTAATGGGTTATACAGGTGCTGGTTGGTTAGAAAGACCTAGCAGAGAAACAGAAGAAAAACCCAGTCAAATAGTCCCACTTCTCAACTTAAAACCTGATGATGTAGTTGCAGATATTGGTGCTGGTACGGGATATGTAAGCTTTTTAATAGCACCATTATTAACCCAAGGAAAGGTTTTAGCAGTTGATGTTCAACCGCAAATGTTGGAGATAATTGACTATTTTAAACAAGAGAAAAATATCCATAATGTAGAACCAATTTTAGCAACAGAAACTAACCCTAACTTACCACCAGAAAGCATAGATTTAGCAATCTTTGTAGATGCTTATCATGAGTTAGCATATCCCCAAGAAGTCATGACAGAAATTGTTAAAGCATTAAAACCAGGTGGGAGAGTCGTGTTAGTCGAATATCGGGGAGAAAACCCCTTTATTATGATTAAAGGTTTGCACAAAATGACACAGAAACAAGTGAAAAAAGAAATGCAAGCAGTGGGTTTAGTTTATCAAGAAACGAAAAATACATTACCGCAGCAGCATTTTCTGGTATTTGCTAAACCATGATTTTTTTATTTCACGCAGAGACGCAGAGTAACAGGGGAAGAACGCAAGAGTTTTGATATAATTAAAAAAAATCTCTCTCTTTTCTCTCTTTTCTCTCTTCTCTTTCTTCCCTTCGTTTCTTCGTGTCTTCGTGGTATGGCTAACGCCACGCTTCGCGAACGTTAAAAAGAAGTTTCTGAAAAATATAAATAATTTGTTGGGTTGCGCTGTCGCTTAACCCAACCTACTGTAACTTATAACATTTGCGGAATCAAACTAGCTTTTTTAGCTGCACTATCCCAAACTATCCAATTGATATTATCATCCAAATCAACTGCATTATTCGTAACTTTAAAATACAACTTTTCTCCTCCTTTTAATTCTACAGCAAAATCACCTTTTTGGGCATAAACAACAATTAAACCTCTATCCCGTAAACAATACATTGACCAATTTTTTAAAGATTGTTTATGGGGTTCATGGGGAATAGGTGGATTTGTAATGACATCGTTGATAAATTTTAAAACTTTTTCCATGTTTCTATTTAATGAGGATCACAACGAATTTCTATCATAAACCCATCGGGGTCATAAAAGTACACCCCTCTACCTGTAGGACGGGTAAGGGGTCCATAAGCTATGACTAAATTATTTTCCCTGATCACGGATACAGCTTGATCAAATAATTGGGGATCAATATCAAATGCTAAATGATATGCTCTAGTAAAGGATTTACTGGGGTCAGGGTCTGGTGGTAATAATTCTGGTTCTCCAAATAAGTCTAATATTGTTCCATCTGGGGTGATGAAATTAGCAACTTTTCCTTCAGCAACGAGTTGTTTTAATGTTTCGGGAACTTCTTCTCCTGTGAGTTCGTGTAATCCTAAAATATGTCCATAAAAATGGCGTGATGCTTGCATATCCGCAACGTTTAAAGCAATATGATGGATTTTGCGTAGGTAGCCGGTGGGAATATTTTGTTGATTATTCATGGGTTTTTAATTTATGGGTTTTTAATTTAGAGGTTGTTTCAAAAGTTTTTTATTGTCATCAATGACACTGATTGATCCCCCCAACCCCCAATGCCCAATCACCAGTCCCCAGTCCCCAGTTCCCAGTCCCCAGTTCCCAGTCCCCAATCACCAATCCCCAGTCACCTATCCTCACGAAAAGACTTTTCCAGCAAACTCTAAGTTGTATATTCGGCGTTAATTTTCACGTAGTCATAACTCAAATCACAACCCCAAGCTGTACCTGTTCCGTGGCCATGACCTACACTAACGGCAATTAATACTGTGTCTTCTTTGAGATAAGCACCTGCGGACGTTTGTTTCAAATAAGCATTAACAGCAGCTTTATCAAAAGGTAAAGGTTGCCCATTTTCCATGAGTACAAAATCGCCGATTTTAATTTTCAGGTTATCTTGTTCAAAGGGTACTCCTGCACGGCCAGCAGCACCGGCGATCCTTCCCCAGTTGGGATCTCGTCCAAAGATTGCAGATTTAACTAAGGATGATCCAGCAATGGTTTTGGCTATTTGTCGCGCTGCGGTTTCGTCGTTTGCACCACTGACTTGCACTTCTATTAAACAAGTTGCACCTTCTCCGTCACGGGCGATCGCCTTGGCTAAATGTTGGCACACTGCGGTTAACATTGCTTCTAATTTTTCCGCTTCTGGTCCGGGTTCGGTAATAGCAGGAGTACGAGATGCACCGTTAGCTAAGGCTATTAAACTATCATTGGTGCTGGTATCTCCATCAACTGTAATCGAATTAAAACTTCTATCAGCAGCCCGTGTTAACATTTGTTGCCATAATGTAGATGACACCGCTGCATCACAGGTAACAAAAGCTAACATGGTGGCCATATTAGGATGAATCATCCCCGAACCTTTAGCAATACCACCAATTCGCACCGGTCGGTCATGTATAGTTGTTTCTAAAGCAATGGATTTTGTGACTAAATCTGTGGTTATAATAGCTCCGGCAGCAGCATCCGATCCAGTTTCGGAAAGTTCTGCAACTAACTTAGGTATCCCATTTCGCAAAGCATCCATTTTAATTCTTTGACCTATTACCCCAGTGGAAGCGAGTAAAATTGATTCTGGGGAAATGTTCAACTCTTTCGCTAATAAGTCTGCACTTTCTAACGCATCTTTGACACCTTGACTTCCTGTAGCGGCGTTAGCTTGACCGGCATTACACAGTATAGCTCTAGTGGTATGCTTGCTTTGTAAACGTTGACGACAATAATCTACACAAGCGGCTTTCACATGACTTGTGGTAAATACACCAGCCGCGATCGCATCCACATCTGATAATATTAACGCTAAATCCGGCAATCCCGAAGGTTTCAAACCAGCTTTAATACCTGCTGCACGATATCCCCTTGCTGCTGTCACACCACCTGTAATTTCTTTCCAGTCTGCCATAATTTTGGATTTTAGATTTTAGATTTTGGATTGATGAAACCAATAGATCAGACGGTTTGCTACCATCAATAAACTATCAGTCAGTATTGAATTGATCTTTATTGTGAGTTTATCTGTAATCAGGTCTTACCAATCAAAAAATATCAGAAAACAAACCTACTTCCTCTCTCTGCGTTCTCTGCGTCCTCTGCGGTTCTTTTTTATAGATATAGCGTTTCCTAGTCTCATGAGGTACAAAATCATCTGCGTTTATCTGCGTCTATCTGCGTTCCATTATTATTGCTTGTACCTCACTTGAATGGGAATTACTATAAATATTGAATACTAAACAGATTAAAACCAAAATTACACTAACATAAAACTAAAACATATCTGTAGAAGCAAGAAATTCACATTCTTTTCAGCACTGTCACTTGTCACCTGTCACCTAGAATCAAACTAAAAAAGAGAGCCATTAACATAGCTCTCCAAATCATCAGGGTGCATCTACTTATCACAGTATAACATTTTTACCGTGAGGGGTGAAACCCCTTTTTGAGATTTTTTTGAGGAAATTTAACAAATAGGGAATAGGGAATAGGGAACAGGGAACAGGGAACAGGGAAGAAATTTATTGTTATTATCCTGAACTCCTGAACTCCTGAACTCCTAATATACTAATTTCCGTTCAGTTTCTTTTCGACTAACTCGTTAGTCAGTTTAGGTTCAGCACGTTTGTTGGTCTTTTTCAGCACTTGTCCCACAAAGAAACCTTTGAGGTTGGTTTTTCCTCCCCGGTATTGTTCTACTTGTTGCGGATTTGCCGCAATGATTTCATCTATTATTTGTCCTAAAACAGCCGGATCGCTGATTAATTCCTGACCTGCAAAGGCTTTTTCTGGTTCTAATTCGTTCAGTAAATCTACTAGCTTTTCTTTTGCTTGGGCGTTGCTAATCTTACCATTTTCAATTCTGGTAATTACATCTGCCAGACTTTCCGGTTTCAGTTTAATTTCGGAAATGGTGAGTTTTTGTTTGTTTAAGTAGGCTGCTATATCTTGGGTGATCCAGTTTGCAGCAGCTTTGGGATTTGCACCAGCGTTTATAGCACTTTCAAAGTATCCAGCGACAGAACTATCTTCTGTTAAAACCCTGGTATCATAGGCAGAAAGACCCAACTCGTTTTCATAACGATGGCGTTTTTGTGCAGGTAATTCTGGTAATTCGCTTTTCCAATTTTTTAACTGTGTATCAGAAACCTCAATAGGCGCTAAATCAGGTTCAGGAAAATAACGATAATCGCTAGAACCTTCTTTAACCCGCATACTGCTAGTACGTTGTGAACCTTCTTCCCAAAGTCGGGTTTCTTGAATTATTTTTTCCCCTGCTTCAATAGCGGCTATTTGACGCTCAATTTCATAGTCTATCGCTTTTTGAATGGCACTAAAGGAGTTCATATTTTTAATTTCCACCTTTGTACCAAACTTTTCTTGTCCTACAGGACGGACGGAAATATTCACATCACAACGCAGAGACCCTTCTTGCATATTGCCATCACTGACACCAAGATAACGCATAATGCGACGTAGTTCTTGGGCATATTCCGCAGCTTCTTGGCCTGTTCTCAGGTCTGGTTCAGAAACAATTTCCACCAAAGGGACACCAGCGCGGTTATAGTCTACCAGAGAATAACTAGAACCTGCTAGGCGATCGCTTCCTGCGTGTACAAGTTTTCCTGCATCCTCTTCCATGTGCAGACGAGTAATACCGATGCGTTTACGGGTGGGGTTTCCCGCATCATCTACCATTTCTATTTCTAACCAACCATGTTCAGCTATGGGTAAGTCATATTGAGAAATTTGATAGTTTTTCGGTAAATCAGGATAAAAATACTGTTTACGGTCAAATTTACTATATTTAGCGATTTGACAATTTAACGCTAAACCTGCTTTGACTGCATATTCTAGAACTTTGGCATTAAGTACGGGTAAAACTCCTGGTAAACCCATACACACCGGGTCAATATTGGTGTTGGGATCTGCACCAAAAGCGGTGGAACTGCTAGAAAAGATTTTGGTGTTTGTAGAAAGTTGACAATGGGTTTCTAAACCAATAATTGCTTCGTATTCTGTTTTTACGGGTGTAGCTGTGGTCATATTATCATTTTGATGATTTTGCTTTAGGGTACTATTTTAGCGTTGTCGGGAGTCGTGCTAAAGGATGAGATGAGGTTTAACTGAAAAATTTAGATTTGCAGATTGATGAAAGTTTCGTTTTATCTAACAATAGAAAATTATCCCAGACTTAATTTAATTGAACCGCAAAGACGAGCCAGTGCGTTGGGCGGCTCTGCCGACTTGTAGCAACTGGCGTGCAAAGTACACAAAGGTAAGAGATTTTTAGAGAGTTTATTTACAACCTTCAATGATACAAATATCATCAGCAGTACGAATAATCTGAGTTAATTTTAAACCAGCTTTCGTAAATAATTCGTGAAACTCTGCTGCTGTTCTTTCTTTACCACCAGGACACATCACCAACATATTCAAATCTAACATTTTTGCAGCACTAGGAATATTACCAGGTTCAACAATCATTTCTAAAACCAATATTTTACTATGCTCATCCATAGCATTTCGACAATTTTGCAGAATTTTAATTGCTCTTTCATCATCCCAGTCATGAACAATATGCTTTAAAAGATAAACATCTCCTCCTGATGGAACTGATTCAAAAAAACTACCACTCACAGGTTGACAACGACTAACTATATCATGTTTTTCTAATGTTGGTTGACAATGAGAAATTACATATTCTTCATCAAACAGAATACCTTGAAGATGGGGATATTGTTGTAAAAACTTACCTAACATTTCTCCATATCCTCCACCCACATCTACCAAGGTTTTAAAGGGGGAAAAATCATAAACATCGAGGATAGCTGTTTCCTCGACTAAAGAAAAAGAATTCATGCTTTGCTCAAAAATTTCAGCATCTTGAGGGTGGGATTTAAAATATTCAAATACACCCATCCCAAAATGATGATCAAATGCTGGTTTTCCGGTTTTCACACTATAAAACATTTTCCCCCAAGGTTGATAATGGGGTGCATCTCCTAGCATAATAGCAGTTGCTTTGACTGATTGCGGATGATCACTACATAAATATTCAGCTAAAGGAGTGAGGATAAAGTTTTGATTATCTGTTTCTTGAAAAATACCGATACTTGCTAAAGCCCTCATGAGACGATATAAAGCACTAGGATCACTTTTTGTACTTTCAGCTAATTCTTGACAGGTTTGCTCACCTTGTTGCAAAATATCAGCAATGCCTAATTTAGCAGCAGTGGAGATACCTTGAGCTACCCAATAACCGCTAATCATTTGTGTTAATTGAGTATGTAGGGAAAGTTGAGTTTCATTCATTTGCAGTTTACCACTATATTGATATTGGTTGGACGGTAATCAGTCAGAATCCAAAATAAACAATGTAGGTAAGAATTAAGTGACTTCTGATCCTAAATTCTTCCATTTAAATTATTTTGTTTTTGCACTGCTATCTATTATGAAACAAGATGAGAATTTTGCGGGTATTGATGTAATTAATTTTCATACTCTTCTTCTTTTAAGGCGTAACCACGTTGAGTAAATGGATATCCATAGCTAAATCCTCATCAATGTCAACATTATTTAACATCACTTTTTGATATAATGTAATATTAAGAATTATAAATATTATTGTCATTCTGGGCTAATTCCCAAGTGCAAAAATGTTTATAATTTGGACTCTTTAATTTTACACCCTGTATATCTACTGTATATCTAATCTGAAAATCCCTATGAAGACAGATATCAATTGGCTAAACTCACCAACCGTAGTTACAGAAACTACACCTAACTTCTTTGGTGAAATCGTCCAAGAAACCCTAGCTTTAACCCGTCGTCTATTTATTCAATTACAACGCCGTCCTTCTACTTTAGCAGCAGGGATTATTCAACCGGTGATGTGGTTGGTGTTGTTTGGTGCATTATTCCAAAATGCTCCCAAGGGTTTATTTGGTAGTACGACAAATTACGGACAATTTTTAGCGGCTGGTGTAATTGTATTTACCGCTTTTGCTGGGGCGTTGAATGCTGGTTTACCTGTGATGTTTGACAGGGAATTTGGCTTTTTAAACCGTTTACTGGTTGCACCTTTGGCTTCTCGTTTCTCAATTGTGTTTGCTTCTGCTATCTTTATTATTAGCCAAAGTTTACTGCAAGCGGCTGTAATTGTGGGTGCAGCGGCGTTTTTAGGTGCAGGTTTACCGGATGCGGCTGGTTTAGGTGCGATCGCTCTCATAGTATTTCTACTGGCTTTAGGTGTCACCGCTATTTCCCTGGGTTTAGCTTTTGCATTACCAGGACACATTGAATTGATAGCGGTAATTTTCGTTACTAACCTACCTTTATTATTTGCCAGCACAGCTTTAGCACCATTATCCTTTATGCCAGGATGGTTACAGGCGATCGCTACCCTCAACCCCCTCAGCTATGCTATTGAACCCATACGCTACTTATATCTAAACAGTAATTGGGGATTAAGTGATGTCGTCATGCACGCTTTCTGGGGTGATGTTACTTTTGGGGGAGCATTGTTAGTATTACTGGGATTTGCTGTAGTGGCTTTACTCAGCATTCAACCCCAACTACGCAAGACACTGGCTTAATATAGAAGCATGATTAAATTGGCAAAATGTGAGGGGAAATCTCATGAAAAAACCATTTTTACCAGTTCCAAAAATCTTAGTTGCCACTTTCGCAGGAATTAGTTTCGCTTCCTTCCTAGTAGCACAACCGAGTTTAGCTGATCCAAATCAACCTTTTGCTACTTTGGAGACTGATAAAAATAGCAATTCAATGTTCGGTAATGGTTCAGATTTCAATATGTTTAACCTGATTCATCAGGCAAATTTCGGCACTCTCAACTGGAATTCTGAACAACAAAATCAACAGCTAAATGACGCAGCAGCAGCGTTTAAAGCCAGACAACAAAAACTTCTGCAAAGTCAGCAACAACCAAACCCAAATTCACCAACTACTACTTCACCAAATACATCCGGTGAAAATGCAGCACCGTTGATGATTTTACCTGGTTCAGAGAAATAAATGAAAAGTCAAAACCTCAACTTCTCATCCTGGTTTGGTTTGAAGTTGAGGTTGTGAAAAATTATCAGTTACAAACCAAGTGCATTTAAAACATCACTAGCATGGGTAGTTGTGTTAACAGCACCATCAACATGAATGATTTTACCGTTAGGATCGATGACATAGGTAACGCGCTTGGCATAACCACCGCCATCAACATCGTAAGCTTTAATTAAGGCTTGATCAGTATCAGCCAATAAGGGGAAATTCAGATTATATTTAGCGGTGAATGCTTGATGGGAGGATTCATCATCAGCACTTACTCCCAAAACTACAACATCTTTACCTTGATATTCAGGTTGAGCATCCCGGAAACTACAAGCTTGTTTGGTACAACCTGGAGTGTCATCTTTGGGGTAAAAATACAGAACCACGGTTTTACCCGCAAAATCGGATAATGATACTGTATTGCCGTTTGTATCTTTGGTGGTAAATGCAGGTGCATCTGTACCAACTGCTAGTGCCATAATTAACCTTTCCTGTTTCAGAATATTGATGCTCTGGAAATTTTACAATAATTTACAATTGTTAGGGAATGGTGATTGGTGATTGGGTTGTTAACTTCCCCACCACCCTATGCCCTATGCCCTATGCCCTATGCCCTATGCGTACAATAAATTCCCCAAACATTAAACCTTTTGTATATACTCAGAAAACACTCCTAAGAGCCGAGCGATCGCTGATCTGTTCACCCTTCTATCTGAGTTTATGGAAAGCTATGCAAAGCCAAAGTATTGCCTTGGGTGCGATCGCTACAGAAAATGGCTTTAAGCAAGGTTATAGCAAACGCCCCTTATCAGAATTAGCCTGTGATAACGCTTTAGGTTGGTTAATCGAAGTGGGGATACTACGCAGAGAAGTCGATGGCCAGGGAATAACCGACGGTTTTCGCCTCACACCCCTGGGTTATCAGTTGGTAGAAAAATTCTTGGATACAGACTTACCTAGTCCATCATGGGGCGATCGCTTAAATGATGCCATTACTCGTTGGTTTCGACTACCTTTTTAGCGGAAAAAATTGACATCTTTAGATAAGCAAGTCAAAGTGAAAACTAGGTTAAGGGAACAATAAGCTCTAACCTAGTTTTTTAATCTGCTTTTTTCCAATTTAATGAGTAGATTAGCAGATTATCAATTGATAATTGACAATTGATAATTGACAATTGTTTCATTCAAGGCTTCCGGTTTAAAACCTCCCCTTTCAAGGGGCAAAAAAGCCAAAAATTCCGCTTTTTCAACCCTCTCCTTTCCAGAGAGAGGTAATTGTCAATTGTTCACTGTCAATTGTCCATTATTGAAAAACCTTTAACTCAAAAATTACAGTGACACTCAAAAAACAAACAAGTCAGTCTATGAAATCAATTATGGTAGTGGGAACAACATCCCACGCAGGGAAATCACTGATAACCACAGCTATTTGCCGCATTCTCTCACGGCGAGGCTGGCGAGTGGCTCCCTTTAAAGGTCAAAATATGGCTTTAAATGCTTATGTCACCGCCAATGGCGGAGAAATAGGCTACGCTCAAGCAGTGCAAGCTTGGTCTGCGGGAGTAACGCCTTTAGTGGAAATGAACCCCATTTTACTCAAACCCCAAGGGGATATGACTTCTCAAGTCATTCTTAAAGGTAAAGCGGTAGGTCAAGTTAGTGCTAGGGATTATTACGAGCAATATTTTGAACTCGGTTGGCGCACAATTCAGGAATCCCTAAAACAGCTAGAGACAGAATTTGATTTACTCGTTTGTGAGGGTGCGGGAAGTCCAGCAGAAATTAACCTCAAGCACCGCGATTTAACTAACATGAGGGTGGCAAAATATTTAAATGCACCGACTCTGTTAGTAGTTGATATTGACCGGGGAGGAGCTTTTGCTCATGTAATAGGAACATTAGAGTTATTAGAACCTGATGAACGAGCATTGGTGAAAGGGGTAGTAATTAATAAATTCCGAGGACAGCTTTCCATCCTTGAACCTGGAATTAAATGGTTAGAAGAACGGACTGGTATTCCCGTGGTTGGTGTCATACCTTATCTAGAACAGGTATTTCCAGCAGAAGATTCACTGGACTTGTTAGAGAGAAAATCTTATAAAAGTCAAGCTGAATTAAATATTGCTGTTATCCGCTTACCCAGAATTGCCAATTTTACCGACTTTGATCCATTGGAATCAGAACCAACAGTATCAGTAAAATACCTGAGTCATAAGCAAAATTTAGGACACCCTGATGCAGTAATTATTCCAGGGACAAAAACCACAATTGCCGACTTAATGCTATTACAAAAAAGTGGCATGGCGGAAGCAATTCAAAATTATGCTGCTTCTGGGGGAACGGTTTTAGGCATCTGTGGTGGTTTCCAAATGTTAGGACAAATGGTAGCTGACCCAGAAGGAGTAGAGGGGCAAGCCGGCAGATATCCAGGGTTAAATTTATTACCCATGAAAACTGTGATTACAGGACAGAAAATAGCCCGTCAGCGTCAGGTGACTTCTAATTATCCCCAGTTGGGTTTACCGGTGAATGGGTTTGAAATTCATCAAGGGCGATCGCGCATAGAACAACCAACAGATAAAACCGTATGTCAACCTTTATTTGACGATGTTAATTTAGGCTTAGTTGATAATTGTCAATCTGTTTGGGGTACTTATTTACATGGGCTTTTTGATAACGGTCCTTGGAGACGTGCATGGTTAAATCGTTTACGTCAACAAAGAGGTTTAAAATCTTTACCCACAGGTGTTGCTAATTATCGGGATCAGCGAGAACAGATTTTAGATTCTTTAGCTACCGAAGTAGAAACTCATTTAGATTTAACGCCTTTTTTGTAAGCAGTCAGCATTCAGCATTCAGCATTCAGCATTCAGCATTCAGCAAAAATCTGAATATCTACGTTTTTTCTGACATTAATTATCCATAAGCAATGACTATGAAGATCCGTTTTCTACCAGACAATGTTACCGTCAAGGCTGAAGTTGGAGAACCTTTATTAGATGTAGCAGATAGGGCAGGGGTATCAATTCCTACTGGTTGTTTAATGGGAACTTGTCACGCTTGCACTGTGGAATTAGATGACGGGGAAGTGATCCGCGCTTGTTTAACTCCTGTTCCTCCTGACAAAGAGGAATTAACCATACATCTTTTTAGTGATCCAACTTGGTAAGTTACAGCAGATTCCTTTGTTATGAGGTACAGTCTAATTTTCTTGGTTTTCGACTTTTGCCTTCTGTCTTGAAATAAAGTGTACCTCATTACACCGGGAAGTGCTGTATTTCTAATTGGAATAAGGACAGAGATTTTATCTTGCGTCTTTTACCAGATGATTGTTTACGTTACTATCAATTAGTCACCTAATTATTATCTCTATCAATTCAATTTCTATGAGTGAAAATGAGCTAATCCTTTTGATGTATAGCTCCATTTTACTATGTCTATAATTTCATTTTTATCCTGTAAATATTAGTCTAATTTATAATTTTTCTCTTGAATATCTTTTTTTATTTATCTGTTGACTTCTCCAGGTGGTGTTCATTCTTATTGCTTATTATTGAGAATAGGTTTTGATGACATTTTTGGTGATTTACTGTTTCTCAAATGCCTTTTTTCACTGTATATGTCTGTTTTTATGCTAACTTTGATTTTTCATCTCCGTAATTTCCCTCTGGGACAGTTTGGGGTGCGGAATGTGGGATAAAACTCAGGAATCACCTTGGTTTAGATATGGTGGAGAAATTTATAATAGTCAAAACGACTACCATTGTTGGATTGTTGGACCTGTAAATAAATGGAAAAATGATTATCTAGAAAAGGATTCTCTTTCACAAACAATGATGAAAAAATCTGAAGAAATTCTGATTTATAAACTTTCCAATTTATCGAACCTGTAAAAATTCCTTCCGCTTCTTCTTAAAACGAAATTAGCAGTAAATAAAAAACTTACTGCCAATTTTTCCCATCTCTATCCATCACCCTTCGCATTCAAAGCGTATTCCCTAAACCTCTCTAAATCCGCTTGAATCGTTGACTCTACCACTTTTCCCAAAAACAAATTATCCATCAACTTACCCAAAAAACCAGGAATAGCATAGGAAATAGTCATCTTCACAATACTACCACCTGCATGGCGATCATAAAAACGAATTGCCCCTTGATTGGGTAAACCATCCACAGATTCCCATTGAATAATTTGATGAGAAATAGTTTTAAGAATCCGAGATTTCCAGGTAAATTCTAAACCCCCTGTACTTAATTTCCATAAAGAAATTTCTGGATCATCGGGGGAAATTTTCACCGAATCAATCCATTTCATCCAGTTCGGCATTTGTTCTAAATCAGACCACAACCCCCATACTAATTCTATGGGAGCTTCTACTTCTACCTGTACGCTATGTTCTAACCAGTCAGCCATTAGATTTGTTTGATAATTGATAATTGATAATTGATAATTGGTGATTGGTAATTCGGAATAACCTTTACCCAGTCACCAGTCACCTGTCACCTGTCACCTAATTCTTCACACTTTCTAGAATGACTTTTGCAGCACGTCGTCCAGAAATTGTTGCACCTTCCATACTGTCAATATAATCCTGTTGGGTGTAACTTCCTGCTAAGAAAAAGTTAGGAATTGGTGTTTTTTGATCCGGTCTATAAACGTCCATTCCTGGCGCTTCTCTGTATAAAGATTGAGCTAGTTTAACTACACTGTACCAAGTCATGTTTAATTCTCTGGATGAGGGGAATAATTCATGGACTTGTTTTAAAACGTGCTGGGCGATCGCCTCGTTGCTTTCTTTAATAAACGGATCTCCCGGTGTCAACACCAGTTGCAACAATGAACCCTCCCCAGGACGATAATAATCTGCGGGACTGGTTAAAGCCAAATCCGCAAAACAAGAAAAATCAGCATCTGCTGTATATAACAAATTATCCAACCCCGCAGCATGATTTAACTGTTTCCGTTTTTCTGCATCTTGTAGTTCTGTCACCCAACCATCAAACCTTAACTGTACTGTAGCTACAGGTACAGCATCTAATTTATAAATGTTGTCAAATTCAGACCATTTTCGCCATGCTTGGGGTAAAACTCTCTGAATCCCTGGTACATCACAGGCGCAAACATAAGCATCAGCCGTGATAACTTCCTCTGTATCACCTTGGGCAACTACTATACCTGTCACCTTGGTTTCTGCTTCCCCAAGAACATTAGATTCAGTAAATTGAATTTCCCGCACCTGTCTACGGGTATAGATTTTTGTGCCTCTGGCTTCTAAATATTCAATAATTGGTTTATGTAAATATTCATGGGGTGAACCTTCCAGCATTCGCAAAATAGACGCTTCTGTTCTCACTGCAAAAAACTGGAAGATTGTCAACATACAACGGGCGGAAATATGATCACAGTCAATAAAGCCTAAAGCGTAGGCGATAGGATTCCACATCCGTTTGATGCTGCCTTTACTACCTCCGTGACTATAGAACCAGTCAGAAAAACTGATTTTGTCTAAATCGCGGATGGTTTTCATTGCGCCTTCAAAGTCTACCAAACCCCGGACAATGGGGCTAGTTCCCAGAGCGATCGCATTTTGCAGTTTATCCAGTGCTGAAAGTTGGGAAGTGGTGAAAAATGCCTTTAAGCCATTAAAAGGCGCACCGGTGATAAAACGAAAATCTAAAGCCCCAGTGCGTCCTCCTTTATTGATAAAAGTGTGGGTATGTTCTTTCAGGCGTAAATTATTCCCTGCTCCCACCTTTTCCATCAACTCAAACAGATTGTAGTAGCAGCCAAAAAATACATGCAACCCCATTTCTATGTGGTTGCCATCGCCATCCACCCAACTGCCGACCTTTCCGCCTACAAACGGGCGAGATTCAAAGATTTGTACCTCACAACCCGCATCAGCTAAATCTACCGCAGTAGCCAACCCAGCTAATCCTGCTCCTACAATTGCAACACGCATTCCCAAGTTCCTTTATTGCTTACGCCAAGCTGCGCTATAAGTTTCTTTACAAATTCTAACTGGGTTGGTGTCGGAATAGGTAATGGGTAATGGGGACTGGGGACTGGTGACTGGGAAGAAAGCAGGGGGAGCAGGGGAGGCAGGGGAGGCAGGGGAGGAAAAGATTTTTACCAATGCCCAATGCCCAATGCCCAATGCCTCATTAAACATTACTCTTACTATCTTCAGAAAGAGGTAAACTTCTAATCAACTCACGAATCACATCAGTAGCGGGTCTACCAGTCTGTTGACAATATTTTTCTAATTTTTCCGCTTCCTGAGTTGCTAGGTTGACGGTTATGCGTTTAACAGCCCATTTTTTATTAGTCATTATCATGCAACTTGCTATGTGTTAACGGTTGTCAAAATGAATCCAAAAGTAAAAGGAAAAAATGATACTATCAGAGATTTCCTCAAATAAACAGGAAGATCATAAAATATAACTAAAAATTCGTCGTCAAGAATATAGATAAACTAAACGAACCAAGTTGATCTTTTTAACAACAAATTATGCAGCAATTATGATAAGACTTCATTGTAGAAAACCACAGATCAAACCAAAATAATTGAACTCAGTGTGGATTTGATGACTAGGGTCTGATGACTATCTGTGGCAACTACATAGGGGTTGCTGAATAAGGACTTATCCTAAAATATTACACAGTTAGCGTAATTGTAGAGATTTTGGGAACGCCAATACAACTCATCTATCTGTTGATAGAATTGATGAGTTTTTTTGATGATGTGACGTTCAACTAATTTCATGTATATTCCCTAAATGTGAGCATATTCTACCATTTATGAGTATATTTGGCTAGAAATTCCATGAATATTTACAACACTTGTTCAAGGTTTAAATCATGCTGGTATTCCTCCTCACTCATAAAACTCCTAAAACTCCTCGATCTCCTGACTCCTCGATCTCCTTGACCTCCTACATAGAGCATTATTCAAATTCCAGTTGGGGCATAAGTTGGAGAGTACCAATACCTAAATCTTGAGCAGAGAGCGATCGCGCTTCAAACAAAGCCATCATATCTTTTAACCCTGGATTACCACGAGCAGCACCTGTCAATCCCTTAGCAATGATCAAACCGCAATATCCATTAGTTTGCTGACACCGCTGATTCCATTTTTTCTTGGCTTCAACGTGAGTGGGATCATCCTCTGAAAATTCCCCAAACAGGAACAGATCCCCATTTTCTGTTTGTAACAAACCTAAATCATATCGTTCACCGTCTAAGGGATTAGCACCTGGATTAAAGCATATAGCTTTCAATCCTCCAGCAGCTTGAATATTTTCAATCACCGTTTTAGCTTTGGGGCGGGAAGTTTGAATTAAAATCACGGGTAAGCCATCACCGACTGGTTGAATTTCTTGTCCTGCATGATAATTCACTTCCTGACGTAGAGAATTTAACATCTCCCAAGAAATTACTCCTAAACTCAAAAATGAATCTTCTGGGATCAAATCATCCCGCAATGTGCGAACCTCGGTATCCTCATCCCACTCATCCAACTCATCTTCATTTGAAAGATCAAACCCTGCCATTTCCTCTAACTCTGCTGCCAATTCTGGCATAGTCGAAACAGTGACAGAAACTGATTTAGTTGTTTCATCGGGATGGGGCAGAGAAATGCGATAGCGTCGATTGATGGGGGGGAAGTCTTCTTCGTATAATTTATGACGATAATCACGGATAAAACGGATAAAACTTTCTAGTGCCACAAATACTACAAGTGCTTCTTCCTCATATAAAATCGAGCGTAATCCTTCTAAGGGGTGAATATTACCAAAAGTAGGTTCAATTTCCGATAGGGGTAAATCCGCTAAATCTTCATCTTCATCTTCATCCACTTGATCAAAGGTGAGAAATAAGCAATCTTGCTTTAAGAAAGCTGCTTCTAAACCTTGCTCTGATTCTTCATCTTCTAAAATATCTGCACGGAACCGCTTGAGAGATTCTTCTGAACGATATAACAAAACACCATACTCCATCCCCAGCATTCCCATGACTGAGACATAGAGTGTCCCCACATCCCATTTATTTATTTCTATAGACAAGATTTGCTGTTCTTCCAGAAAATCCCAAGGTGCTGCTTCCCAAACTGCAAAAGCCTTTTCATTCAGAATTTTTGCATATTGTGGAGGTAAATTAGGAATTTGACTATCAACTATATCCGCAAAAGAGCGAAATAGTTCATCAATTAAAGGTAATTCTGGTGCGTAGTCAATAGCAATATCCAAATCTTGCAAAACTCCCCGCAGGTAAAATTGAATTTCCCTGTCTTTGACCACAATTCTTTGAGGTCGAGCAGGTTTAGCGGGACTGTGGGGATGCTCCATTGCTCGCATTAAGGTGCGAACTATTGCTTCTGGTCCAAGGTCGGGAGATACCATATCCATACCTCTAACAATACCTTGAGAGCCATCCACCCAAAGGATACATTCCCCTTGGGACTCTTGGGAATCTCTGGATGACACTGGTGATGACAACGGACGGCGATCGCCCTCCCATATAGAAGGAATTTGGGTTAATTTCTTCAACCGACGACTGGTAGAGCGATTAAAACTTGTCATAGAATAAGTTAATCAAAAAAAGCAATTTGCAAGTCAAATGTGGGGAATGGCTAAAATTCGGCTCAAGTTTTCTGTTAATTAACCCTGCTGTACCTGAAGAGTGATTGCTACTCAGACTGCTTGTGGCTGAAACTCGAACAAGACCCCATCTCTAAATACACCGAACTTCTCAATTTTAGAATAAAAATCCTTAGCTGCTGTTGACAAAGTGTTGAGATTTTAGCGTCTTCACCTCACCAAGGCCGCTAAAATAGAACAAAAATCAAAAAATCAGCCTCCAGGCTATCAACGGCATATACCAGTTAATATTTAGACTAATTAAGGAGTGTAAACAGCAGATGACACAAGCAACCCAAACTCAAGAACGCGGTATTATGCTCAGTGAAGCAGCATTGCGTCAAGTAAAATCTCTCCAAGCTAAACAAGGTCAAGATTTATGTTTACGGGTTGGAGTTCGTCAAGGTGGTTGTTCTGGGATGTCTTACATGATGGATTTTGAGGATATCAGCAAGATCACTCCCCAGGATGACGTTTTTGATTATGACGGCTTTAAAATTGTTTGCGATCGCAAGAGTTTATTATATCTCTATGGTTTGATGCTCGATTACAGTGATGCCATGATTGGTGGTGGTTTTCAATTTACCAACCCCAACGCTTCCCAAACTTGCGGTTGTGGTAAATCCTTCGGAGTGTAAGATAGTCAATGGTCAGTTGACTGGTGACAGGTTACAGGTGACAGGTTACAGTAAGAAGGCAAGAGGCAAAAGTTTATTCTTACCAATTATCAATTACCCATTACCCATTACCCATGACCCATTACCATACGACTGACCAATGACAAATAACTAATGACTAACGACAAATAACAAATGACGATTACAGTTGAAGAATTATTTGATACAGGTTTACAACGCTACAAAGACGGTGAATCAGCAGCAACCCTCATCCCTGTATTTAAAGAAGTATGCGATCGCTCTCCTAGAGCTAGTTCAGCTTGGATTTGCTTATCTTGGTTATATCTTCTAGAAGGTAAAGCACAGTTAGCCTATAAAGCTGCCAGCAAAGCCGTAAAAATTAATCCCCAAGATCCACAAGGTCGAATTAATCTCGCTGT
The DNA here is from genome assembly GCF_019598945.1 of Sphaerospermopsis torques-reginae ITEP-024. NCBI lineage: Bacteria > Bacillati > Cyanobacteriota > Cyanophyceae > Nostocales > Aphanizomenonaceae > Sphaerospermopsis > Sphaerospermopsis torques-reginae. The sequence continues at coordinate 4,147,665 of NZ_CP080598.1, forward strand.
AGCCATGTTAGAAACCGGTCAGAAAGGTTTGCGAGAACATATCGACATAGCAAAACAATTGATTTTTGTCAATCAAGAATGGGAAGAAGAAGTAAAAAACAGCATTGAAGACGGTTTAACTAGAAAACTCGATTGGCAAAGTTTGGCTAAAGTCAAAAAATGGCTGTTTGAAGAATAATAGGTGACTGGTAATTGGTAATTGGTAATTGGTAAATCTCTTACTGTCACCAGTCCCCAGTCACCTATTCCCTATTCCCTGTTCCCTATTCCCTGTTCTCTGTTCCCTTTAATTATGAAAGATAAAATATTAAATTGGATAAACACAATATTAGTTGCTGATTTTTTCCTAGTAATTTTAGGATTTGGTTGGTTTGCTGTCGCTGTTGTCGGTGATGCTTCAGGAATTAACTTAGGTTTAGATTTATGGCATAAATTATGGCAACCCTTATTTAACCCAGCCATTGGTCTTTTAATGGGAGGGGCGTTAATTAGTGGTATTAGTGGTTGGGTGTCTAAGAAATTTGGTAAAAATGAGTTAAGATAAAAACTACTAAATTTCTGCTAATAACATCTGACTGTCTTTCCAAGGATTTATCTTACCATCACGAGAAATTTTCGCAATAAATGGAGCAGGATGCTTGCGAACAAACTTTTCCATTTTGTCAATTGCTTTAATAAAAATTTCTGCCATTTCTTCGCCTTTTAAACCTTGGGAAGTCAAAATAAACATTTTTATTTGAGCGCGAGCAACAGCAATTCTTTCTAACTTGTTTCTACTGATTCTAACATCTTTAGTCAAAACAACCCAACCTCTTTTACCTATCTCTGGTAGCCAGTCTACATCTTGAGTTCCTTGTCCAAAATGTTCATCGTGAATTTCCACTAAAATACCTGCATTGCGTAGTTTTTCGGGAACAGTTCCTGTACCTAAACATCTATCAATAAAAAAGGTAATTGACTCAGGTGTGGTCATGCAACAACAGGTAATTCACAGCGAATAGCTTCTTCAATTTTCAGGCGATCGCACTTATAATCAAAGGCAAGATCCTCAATTGATTCACCAGCCTTTAATCGTTCAGCTAAAACCGTAGTAGGTATTCCTGTGTCAGCAATTACAAGACGACCAAAAGCAATTCTGGGATCAATGACAACAATGCGTGGGTTATCTTCTTCTTGAGAATAAGTAAATGGAAAAAGTTTAATAGCAAGTCCATTCTTGTCAAACTCAATGCGTTGAAAATGAGTATTAAAAGCATTTTTCAAATATGTTCGCCAATATTCTGAGGCATTATTAATCAGAGAACTATATTTTTCTATAAATAAGTCAACTCCATGAGATTGGAATTTTTCATGAGCTAACGGGTGTGATACTTGAAACTGAGCCTCAAGTTCATCAAGAGCAATTCTTACTTTATCGCGTTGCATTTGGTGGTGTTTACGAATAGCTCTAAGAACATGAATTTCAACGAGGTTGATAAATGAAAGGAGTTTTGGTTTAATATCTTGAGTTACAATTAGTTGTTTGGAGAATTGAGAACCATTTGATATTGGTGCTATCCAAGATCGAATAGTACCTGCTGGTATACGTAGGTATTTAGCTGCATCGCTAATAGAATAGGCAGGAATATATCTAGGATCAACTTCTCCATAAAGGTTTTTCATAAACTTACCTACCAGAGATGTTCTTGTTTATTATTTATATCATGTTTGGGATATCAATAATATCAGTTAGCTCAGGGAATAGGGAATAGGGAATAGGGAATAGTAATTTAATCACCAATTACCAATTACCAATTACCAATTACCAATTACCAATTACCAATTACCAATTACCAATTACCCATTACCCATTACCAATTATTTCAAAATTTGCGTCAATGCTAACTGCAAATTAGGATATTGATAGCTAAAACCTGATGCTTGAGTGCGTTGAGGTAAAACCTTTTGTCCTTCTAAAACCACAACCGCCCCATCACCCAAAAGAGCTTCTAAAGCAAAACCAGGAACAGGCAACCAAGAAGGACGATTCATCACCTGTCCCATTGTATTACTTAACTCGCTCATCCGCACAGGATTGGGAGCAGTGGCATTGTATACACCTTGCATTTTGGGCTGGGTTAAAGCTTGGATAATTAAGTTCACAATATCGTCTATGTGAATCCACGAAAACCACTGACGACCGCTACCAATGGGACCACCTGCAAATAGTTTGAAGGGAGTAATCATTTTCCCTAAAGCGCCACCGTGACCTAAAACAATGCCAAAGCGCAAAATTACCAAACGCACACCAGCGTCAGTTACCTTTCGTGCTTCCGCTTCCCACTCTTGACAAACTTGAGCTAAAAAATCTTGACCTGAAGGACTATTTTCTTCAAAACTGGCGGTTTCGCTAGTTCCATAATAACCAATAGCCGAAGCGTTGACCAATACCGATGGTTTAGGGTTAGCCGTAGCTATAGCTTCCACAACTTTTTGTGTACCGAGTTTGCGGCTGTTGAGAATAGCTTGCTTACGTTCTGGTGTCCAACGTTCCTCAGCAATGGGTTCTCCTGCCAAATTTACCACACCATCACAACCAGCCACTGCATCTTGCCAAGCACCAGATACACCTGGTGTATAAGCCCTAATTTCTACATTGGGGAAAGCTTCAGAAGGAAAAACCTGATGGGCAGAATTGGTATTTCGACTTAACACCAATACTCTATTACCTTCATCCTGTAGACGTTTTACTAAACGACTACCGACAAAACCTGTTGCTCCCGTGATTGCTACTTTCATTGTTAACTTAAACTCAAGCACATTGTACAGTCTTTACTGTTAACTTAATTTAACAATTTTTCCGCCTGTACTGTCTTGTTGTTTAGTTAATTTCTTTTCTGTCACCTGTATTTTGCAAATTATACCAGGTGAAAAAATGATGGCGACAGATTAAAAGCTTATCTAGCAAGCCTTCAACAATCTAAAATCCAAAATCCGAAATCCAAAATCCAAAATCTTATTAACTGGCGTGTTCCCAGTCACTGAGTAATTCACGTTGCTGTTTTTTGGCGTTGTTTTTACGGACTGGCACTTTAGGAGCGCCAATATCAACACGAATAAAAGACTGTTTTGCCTTTTTAGCAGATTTGTTTTCTGGTGCGTTTGTCATTGTCCGATACCTTGGATAAAAACTTCAGTCCTAATTTATAACATCACTTTTTTTTAGACACATTCCGGAAGAAAGATTTTATTTTTTGGCAAAATTGTTTAATGATAATAAACTTGAGAAATGGTGGGTTTAATTACAGAAAAACCTGGTCTTATAGGGTTTTTATCTCCTACCAAAACTTGAAAATTGATTTGGCTAGAAAGCTTACTAATTCTAGGTTACAGTCTACAATTACCAGAGTGTAAATGCCAAAAAATCTCATTATTTAAAAATCTCATTATTTGATTTTGTGTTTGATGGTGAAGATAACCTTTGCCTATTCAGCTACGACTCTACAGGCTGATGAGAATTTATTGTAACTTTAAATGCTAATTTTTATTGCGTTTCTGCACCAGGATAGATCAGAAATAAATCTCCATCACGGGGAGATAAAATTCTTAACTGATCAGATACAAAATTTGATGTTGGCTGTTTTGCTAACCATTCATCATACACAGACGATAAATGGAAATCAGTAGAATTTTCGTAAGCAATTTTATCTTTTAGTGAAAAATCTTCCTGAAATACTGAATTACATCAGGTGTAGTTTGAAGCTAAATGTTGACCGGGAATTTTAGATTTTAGATTTTAGATTTTAGATTTTAGATTAAAAACATTTGGTACAAGCCCCGTCCTTCAGGACGGAAAAATACTCGCTGCGCTGCGTACGCTTCGCTAACGTAAATCCCAAATCCAAAATTTTCAAGCTCCACACTTTAGGGTGGAGTCAATCCAAAATCCAAAATCGGTTGACACAGATGGGTAATTGCACAAACCCTCTTGGTGGTGAAAAGTCTGCGGGGGGCTGATTTTCATATAGATGTAACATAATAAGATTACATGAGGATATAAAAATATTTATAAAGATCGGATTATTTCTTATGCAGATCATTTGGAAACTAGATTTTATAGTTTACATTATTTAGTTCGTTCTGTGACTCTGAAAACATTTCTTTGGACTGGTGCAAAAGCATATCTGCCATATACACCAGAAGAGTTTGGACGCAGTGCGGATTCGATTTTGATTTTGGAAGAAAGCAAGTAAACAAAAAGATCCCGGACTTTTTAAAGAAGTCGGGGATCTCTGCAATTATGAGTGAAAATCAAAAATAATTTCAAAAAATAATTTAACAACTTATTTTGTGAACAAATTGTTACATGGATGAAAACACCTTTTCCAGCAAGCGATCGCGAATTTCTGTCAATTGTTCTTGAGTATTAACTGGACATCTTGGTGCTGGCAGTTCATTATTAGGCCAAGTAGGCAAATAATAACAAGGACACAATATTGACGGCAGTCCCATAGTTTTAACAGGTACTGGCATCGCGCAGCGTCCACAAGGCAGCACTTCCCACGTTGGGGTTAGCAGTTCGGCTATGTTTTCTTGAGTATCTTCTAAATAACAATCACGGGTTTCTAAGGCAAGAATTTCTTGCCAACACTCTTCAAACTCTGGACTATAGTTATCGCCCTTTAGCACTGGGTTAGGCAAGAAACTTTGATTACTATGACCGACTATCACTTTCTTCCCTAATTGAAACCAGTGAGCAAGATATTTTTTTACGTCTTGTTTGTTTGCCATATATTAATTGTAGATTTAAATGAGGGAATCTGAGGACATGAATCCTTAATTTTGCATTAAGATTTGCTTGGTGGTAAGGGAAAACCGAGAAGACTGAGATTCAGAACATGACCACCAGTTACTAAGTAAACCGTCTCACATATTGCACCTAACTGACGGACTAAACTACCTAAGCGATCGCGAAATTTTCGACCTATAGGATAAGCTGGAACTACACCCCAACCAGTTTCTTCGGCAACAAACAGCAAATCAGCATCAATTAAACGTACTACTTCTAACAATTCTGCTAAGGTGTTTTCCCAGCTTAAATCGTCCTCTTCCAAAAAATTAGCTACCCAAGTTCCCAAAGAATCAATCAAAATACAAGTATCAGATTTGGCATTGCTGAGAGTGTGCGCCAGTTCCACAGGTACACACAGAGTTACCCAATCTTGTGGACGACGTTGCTTGTGTTTTTCAATGCGTTCTTGCCACTCTTGATCCTGGGGATTTTCCATAGCTGTTGCTATATAAATAACCTGTTTCCCGGACTGAATTGCTAAATTTTCTGCCCATTCACTTTTTCCTGAACGTGCTGGACCTGTTACTAAAATAACTCTACTCATAATTATATTGCCAATAAAAAAGCCAGATTTCCGGTTAAGATTCTTATCAATTACTATAATTACCTATACAATAAAGACAGGTTTCTCAATAATTTTGCACTCTTGACAAACTCCCAATAGTCAAAACATATCAGCAGCACAGCTTTAGGATCTGTTTATGAAACCAGGTTTAAAACGCATTGAGGCAACTCTACATGATTTAGGGATACGTAGTACCGACTTACCACTAGAAACCAGTGATGGGACAAAACGCCCATTCTCCTTTAGAATTAGCGTCGGAGCTAAAAAAAGCCAAGAAGTTAAAGAAAATTCAGCCAATCAAGACATTAACACAGTTGATATAAATACCAATAAAGAAACCAATCCCCAATCACAGCCACATTTATTTTCTAAACATAATTCCGTACAAACTTTCCCAGCCCAAGAAACTCAAGTCAAAACACCTAGCTTACCCAAGTTTAAAACACCGAGCTTTAGTAACCATCGTCACGGTGCAAATCCAGCATTAGCGATGAATCTTTTACAAGAGATTCAAGAAATTGTAGCAGGATGGCAAACAGAATTACAATCAATTCTCCAGCAAATTCAGGATATTTATTTAGAAGGTCCAGTGATTAATGGCTGGTTAGAGTCGAATCCCCAAGAACCAGAACCAGGGGGAACTGCAACCCTGCGTCAAGGGGAAGTTGAACGACTGATGGATTATGTACAAGAAATTTGCTCCCCTGGAGACAAAGTAACTGATCAATCATCCCGTACTGGCTACCGCCTTTGTGGAATTGATGCTACTGGTAAAGTCTGGTCTCGTCAATGTCCAGTTGATCAAGTTCCTCAAGTCAGTATGGCTATTGCCCGTTACCAAAAATTACGTCAGCTTTTTGGACGAAAACAATACCTAGAAACTCGTTTAAGCCAATTAGCGGAAACTCTTGTGGCTTTACACAGCCATATTCAACAGGTATAAGTAGGTAAGCGTTAAAAATTGTCGTTATGATCAGGCAGGAGGCTGAAGGCAGAAGGCAAGAAGCCTATTCTGCGGAATTTTTTGCTTTTTTACCCTGGAAAGGGCAGGTTTTAAACGTTGAATGAAACAATTATCAATTGTCAATTGTCAATTGTCAATTTTTAATTAATAATCTCCTCTTGCAGCTTTATTTCTGATTAACTCCTGTTCAATTTCACTCCTTTCATAATCCTGTGCGCCAAAAGTTCGTTTTAGGGGTTCATTACCCAACTCTTCCCCCGCACGTTTGAGCATATTAAGAGGATTTTTTTGTCTACTTCCAGTTCCCAAATCTTTAGGAATTACTTCACCTGCACGCTTGCCACTTTCGATATAATCATCACCTATTTCTGGTGTTGTATATACCTTGGCTTTCCCCCTTTCTTTAGTTGAGTAAAAAGGTCTAACAACATCAGTTCTCACTAATCTCCCAGCTTTATTAGAATAATATGGTCGAGTTATTTCGGGCTTTTGGTTTTTCAGGGAATAATAACCAGCAGCCTGAGCCGAAAGCATAGGTAAGCCAATTAACCAGATTAAACCAGCTAACATGAATATAGCAAGTTGGCGGTGAATTTGATTAAATAATCTCTTTATTTCCCACATTAGACAAATGTCCTTTTGAATATTTCACAAATACCTAAATATTAAAAAAATATCCTGTAACTAACGTCTTACCTGGGGTTGGTTAAATGTATATAAAAAGTAATGTAAATACAGGGGTAGGGGTAAAGCAATGCTAAACCCCCTACAGGTTTGCTATCCCCATGATGAGACTTTTATGGCTTACGCCATGCTGCGGTATCAAAAAACCATTTCATACATCAGGTATTTGCAACAAAAAAAATCAAGCTGCAAAATCAAGCTATAGTTACCTGATGTGATAAATAAACATCTTGAATAGCGTGAAACAAGCGCACCCCTTCCTCAAACGGACGCTGAAAAGTCTTTCTGCCAGAAATTAATCCTGTACCACCAGCACGTTTATTAATTACAGCAGTTCGTACCGCTTCAGCAAAATCATTTTTACCAGAAGTACCTCCAGAATTAATTAATCCTACCCTGCCAGCATAACAATTTAATACTTGATAACGAGTTAAATCTATGGGGTGTTTTGTGGTTAATTCTGTGTAAACTCGCTCATCAATTTTACCGTAACTTTTACCTGTAGCTTTAGCAATTGCTTCATAACCATGATTGCATTCTGGTAATTTTTGTTTAATGATATCTGCTTCAATGGTGACACCCAAATGATTTGCTTGTCCAGTTAAATCAGCAGCTAGGTGATAATCTTGATCTTGTTGAAAATTGCTATTTCGCAAATAACACCAAAGCACAGTTGCCATACCCAATTCATGGGCGTGTTTAAAAGCTTGACTTACTTCTTGAATTTGTCTATCAGACTCTGGTGAACCAAAATAAATTGTTGCTCCGACTGCGGTTGCTCCCAAATGCCAAGCTTGCCAAACATCTGCAAACATAATTTGGTCAAATTGATTGGGATAAGTCAACAATTGATTATGATTTATTTTGGCAATAAAGGGGATTTTATGGACATATTTGCGGGACACACTGCCTAATACACCTAAAGTTGTAGCCACAGCATTACAACCTGCTTCTATTGCTAATTTCACAATATTTTCGGGATCAAAATAAATTGGATTAGGTGCAAAAGCGGACCCGGCTGAGTGTTCAATACCTTGGTCTACAGGGAGGATAGAAAGATAGCCTGTATTGGCTAAACGTCCGGTAGAATAGATTTGTTGTAAATTTCGTACCACACGGGGAGAGCGATCGCTATTAATCCACACTCGATCTATAAAATCTGCTCCTGGTAAATGCAGCAAATCTGAAGAAACCTTGGCTTTATATGTTAGCAAATCTTCTGCTTCTTTACCTAGCAATGATTCCAAGGAATTGGTTTGTAATAAGGTTGTAGTCATATTTTTTTCTCACGTACACAACCAGAGAACTTAGAAATATTTTTGGTTAAATACTATTACTATTTATTGCTTTTAAATGATGATTTTGTCTACTTTCCCAAGACATATATAAATAGAAAGAGTTGACAAATTATATCATGTCCAGTGGAACACTTACGATATCTGTTGGGGCAGGGAATAGGGAATAGAGAATAGGGAAAAGCAAATATGTCCAAAACTTTTATATTAGACATCTCCAGAAAAGAAATTATGGTTTATTTATGGGGGCAGGTCGAAGCTTATGGGATATCTAGATGTCTGATTTTTCCGTTAAATTATCGCCGAAATACTTCGCCCCTACAACTTATGACAAATTAATACATTCTATTTTGGAGAGGTCTATTGAATCACCAATCATCAATTACCCATTAGTAATTTTTTCTGCTAGTTGAGGGTTGAGTTGTAGTAGTATGTTGCTGTCGGCAATTGCTCCTTCATAGTCTCCTAAATGGTAACGTGCATTAGCCCGCAAGCCATAAACTATGGAGAGGATAGGGTTAATTTGCAATGCCTGATTATAATCTGCAATTGCTTTTTCATGGTTTCCTAAATTGCTATAAACTAAACCTCGTTGATAATAGACTTGATCATCATCAGGATGGAGTTTTATTGCTTGATTAAAATCAGCGATCGCTTTTTGATAGTCTTCCAGGTGAGACATTACTAAACCACGATTATAATAAGCTTCAGCAAAGTGGGAATTAATTTCTAATGCCTGATTATAATCTGTAATTGCACCTTGATAGTCTTGGAGAGCATAGCGACTATTTCCACGGTTATGATAAGCTGCTGCTAGGTTGGGATTTAACTTTATTGCTTGGTTATAATCAGCAATTGCTTCTTTGTAATTACCAAGAATATGCAGAATATTACCACGATTACTGTAAGCGGCAACAAAATCAGGATAGTATTGTAAAGCCTGGTTGATATCTACAATAGCACCTTGATCATCTCCGCCTCTAAAACGAGCTAAACCTTGGTTATGAAATGCTTTAGCTATGTCAAAATTGATATTTTGAGTGATATTTTGAGTAAGATTTTGCGGTAAGGGGAGAGAATTTTTGATGATGTTTATGACTTGTTGATAATCTGCGATCGCTTGTTCAAATTTCTCTAATCCCAGGTAGGCATGACCACGGTTATGGTATGCTTCAGCTAAGTTAGGATTTAGTTGTATTGCTTGCTGAAAAAATGCGATCGCACCTTCATAATCACCCTGTAAATTCTTCTTTATTCCCTGTTTAATCAACTCTTCAGCATTCATGTAATTTTTCTATCTTTAACTTTATTTCAAAATATAAGTGTAAGGATTCAGGATACAGAATAAAGGATTCAGTATGAATTAGAGTTTTCCAGTTATTCTTGATAATTGATCAAAAAACGTACTTCTGTTGTTCGCGAAGCGTGGCGAAGCCATTCTCCTGACTCCTGACTCCTGACTCCTGACTCCTTGATATCCTGACTTCTTACATATAAGTTACATTACTGGCTGTTCCATAAACTGAGAATTTAAAGAATAATCAATAATTTCCGTATTCACACCATGTAAATGATACAACCTCAACTCATCACGTTGCTGCCAAACTGCAAAGATTTTATCTCTCCCATCATTAAGAGTTGCCATATCAATTTTATAGACTTTATAACCCCGTTTATCAACATTATTTACCTGTTGCAACTTCAAACCCAATAAACTTAAAAGTCGATTAAGTATCTTAATTCCTGAAACAGATGTTTTCTCTTGAGATATTTTCTCTTTCACCACATCAATACCCAAGGCTCGTTTAATATGTTTACTACTGTGAATAGCAACATTTTTTAACCAAATAATATCACTATCATTTTCACTAAATACTCTTCCTGATTCCAGGAATTGTAACATACCCAATGCTCTCATAGCTTCAACCTTGAGAGTATAAGTCTTGATATCAGGTAAGAAAACCTTACCCTCACCCCAAGATAATTGTTTTTGCCACTCTTCCTGATCTCTACCATGAAAATATTCACTTTCATGAGTGAGATAATAATGAATTAACAATTGTCCATAATATCCTTTATCATCCTGCAATTTTAACCAAGGAGTTACTTCAATTCCATATCTATCTCTGAGAATATATTTATTAATTTGATTACGTTCTTCGTCACCGAGAGAATGTTTAGCTAATAGCTGTTCATATTCAACATAATCAATTTTCTTAGCTGTAGCCACAGCATTAGCAGCTATTAATTGATTTTCTTGTTTAATTTCCTTAATTTTACCTTTAATATCTTTAGCCTTTTGACGACTTTGCGCCCAATCTTTTTGGACTTTAAAAATTTCCATAATTAATCTTTTACGAGTTTCTACATCTTGGGCATCAGTGGCAAAAAAAGCCAAGCGTAAATCCCGCAGAATATTATTTTGTACAGCATTACTTCGCATAATAATTTTATGCCCGTCAGCTATTAATCCATCTTGTAAAGATTGACGATAAAGACTAATAGAAGCATTTACCCTAGCAGATAATTTTGCCCAAGTTCTTAAATGAATTGGATCATAAACTGCTGGTAAATCTACATCTATTTTATGTAAAGGACTAAGCAAAGCGAGATTTTCTTTTTGGTTTTCTTGATACCAATGAGATAGTAATTGATAATTGGTACTACCACTACCAATTAAACCGATACCGCGTTTAGCACACCAGACAACACGGGGAACATCATCCCGCACTCTTGCTAATGCTTGACGTGCTTCCGCGTCAGGAATTACCCCTTGAAAAATGCCATAAACTCGGTCAAAATGTTGGACATCAATACTAATTCCTGTCCCCAAACTAGGAGTAACAAACACAGTATCATAATCAGTAATTTTTTGATTAATAGCCGCAATAAAATCAACTGCTGCATGGCCAGGAGTATTAGTAGTTTGACTACTAACAAGCAAAGTATCAGGAAACTGCTTTCTCAATTTCTGTAAACGTTCTTTAAGATAACTTTCAATGGTTTCACAACTATAACGTCCAGTGCGACTATCAGTAGTTACATAACATTTACGTCCGGCAATTAAATCTAATTCTAATTGATGAATTAGTGGTGTTGGGTTAGGTGAATCATAAAAAGTTACATCCCAACCTTTTTGGGGTTTCCATTTATTGACAACTACCCAAGGAGTAATTTTAGTTCCTGCTAAACCTTGTAAATATTCTAGAGAAACATCTGATAAATCAGCATCTTGGGCAATTATTAAACCTCCAGTTTTTATAACTGTAGCAATTAATTGTTGGAAGACTCCAAGAATTTTCACCCGTTTATTTTTACAAGTATTACTATTTAGTAAATGCCATAAAGATTGCTCAACTTCGTCTAATATTACTATAGCCCCTTGCCAATCTTGAGGATTTAATTTCCAAAGGGAATCAACACATAAACCGAAAGATTTGGTAATTGGTAGGGGATGTTCTTCTATACTCCATGCTTCATGGTTAATTCCCCATTTAATGCCTATTTTTTCACATAAAAATTTTCCTAAAAGGATGCGATGAGTAATTAATAAAACTGGTTGATTACGACTTTTTGCTTGATTAACTATAGCTTCCAGTCCGGTAGTTTTTCCAGTTCCTTTAGCGGATTTTACTCCTACTAAACCAGAGGAGGGAAAAGGTATTTCTCCTAAATAAGCCAGGTTAACATTCAGTGCGGGAGAAATTGTTAATTCAGTGTGAGGTTTAGTTTGAGCCAGATAAATTTCTAAATCTACACTTTGACGATAAACTTTATCAAAATTAGCTGCACCTTTAGCAGCAATAAATTCATCAACGCCTTTTTCTGTTCCTGGCAGTTCCACAACTTTTACCGGACAGTTTTGTTGTTGAAATAAACAACCAAGTTGGGAAATAGCATTATTGACAGCGGCGATTTTATTTGTTTGAGTTTCAAAATCAAAACATATATAAAAATTGCGTTTTTTGGTAGCGAATACTGCTAAGTCAGGTATGAGTTGACGAGAGGTAACTTTACCTGAGTTATCTTTAACAACGCGATAACCGCTAGTAATTCCTGGAATAGCAATAGCAACATATCCTTGTGTTAATAAAGCTGCGGCTTTTTTCACACCTTCACAAATAATTATTGAGATATTACATTCCGTCACCCATTGCCAAAAACCTTCCGCTTCACCATCATCAGCAATGGTGATATTTTGAGGCATATCCATATTGTAACGCTGGGCAACTTGCTGCCAAATTTTCAATGTCACCCGCAAACAAAATACCCGCGTTGGTGTGCTGGGAGGATGTTCATATTTAATAGACTTGCCTTTTTTATTTTGTCGGGGTTGGGATGGTTTAAAACATCCCCATTCCATTTTTTGCCAATTATTTAGGGGATCTCTTCCAGAACACCACCAACCACCTGCTGTAATATGGCTGTAACGCTGCAACCACGAACTTTTTACCATGCCAGTATTGGTGCGTGGTATTTGTTCTGATATAAGTAGGTACTGATAGGCGATCGTACCTTGGAGCGATATAAAATTTAGACGGGTTAAGTGTAAATCAATACAGCTATTTTGGACTAATTCTTCAAGGTGCTGGGGGTGTAAATAATCTAACATGGGCAGAGGCACTAAAAGAAGAAATGGGGTAAGGAAATAAAACCTTAACACGCATCTGCTGATTTTTGATAAAAACTTTGTGCCAAAATGGCAAAAGTTTTATACTTTGTTTATGGCAATACTTCGGTGATTACAGAAATAGCTGATTTTTCTTGTGAGATGGTAGAAATAATATTTTTGTATTGTGATATTTGTGCATGATTAATTTTTATTTATCAGTAAATTTTGGGTTTAAATAGTAAACATATACTGTTTAGATACCGGAATTGGTTAAATATATAGAGTATTTAGGAGTTGGCTGGGTAGTGAAGCATTTAATAAAGTCTATAAGATTGAATTTTTATCTTTATTATTCTTGCATTGATGGGTGTATTTTTCGGAAATATGGATTTCTAAATTTGGAAATTAAGTTTGCAGAAATTGAGCATGACTTCAAAGGTTAGTTCTCGATATTGTATTAACAAGCGAGGGGTTGAGGAACACACAAAAACAAATCAACTCCCAGCGATAACTCAAATCAAGATCAAGGAGATTTCTATCATGGCTAACTTATTTACCGCAGTATCCGCTGAACAACAAGAAATCGTAGCTGGTGGTGTGGAAACTGCACGTTTTGAAACTCGTTTTCGTGGTCGTCGCACTATCCAAGCTGGTCTAGCTGCTTCAGGCTTCGATGGTAGCATTGCAGCAGGTGGACAAGCTAATGAGAATGTAAGAACTAATGCTCTAACTCTTCTGAGAGCTAATGCTCCTTTCCCTGGATAGAGTGTATTATTTCGTTAGAGGATGTCTGAGCAGCATCAGAATTGATTGAGCTACCCCCAACCCCTTAAAAAATGGGGGGCTTAACTCCTCAAATTCCCCCTTTTTAAGGAGGATTTAGGGTGGTCTACAAGTGTTGCATACCACACTTAATAGTTTTCAGACATCCTCTTATTTCTCAATATTGTATGAGCAAGCGAGGGGTTGAGGAATAAGCAGAAAGAAACCAACTCCACGCGATAATTCAGATCAAGATCAAGGAGATTTCTATCATGGCTAACTTATTTACCGCAGTATCCGCTGAACAACAAGAAATCGTAGCTGGTGGTGTGGAAACTGCACGTTTTGAAACTCGTTTTCGTGGTCGTCGCACTATCCAAGCTGGTCTAGCTGCTTCAGGCTTCGATGGTAGCATTGCAGAAGGTGGACAAGCTAATGAGAATGTAAGAACTAATGCTCTAACTCTTCTGAGAGCTAATGCTCCTTTCCCTGGATAGAGTGTATTATTTCGTTAGAGGATGTCTGAGCAGCATCAGAATTGATTGAGCTACCCCCAACCCCTTAAAAAATGGGGGGCTTAACTCCTCAAATTCCCCCTTTTTAAGGAGGATTTAGGGTGGTCTACAAGTGTTGCATACCACACTTAATAGTTTTCAGACATCCTCTTATTTCTCGATTGATAAATCTACTGGAATTTACTTTTTTCACCTGTTAAATAGAAGTGGTAAAAACATCAAATCATCCAATTATATGAGATGAGGTTCACTGTTTTAACCCTACCACTTTTAATAAAAATTTACAACAAGATTTATGTATGATTTTTGTGATACATAAATCTTATTTTTCATCAAAAAGAGGTTTTACCATGTCTGATCACATACAAACCAACAACTCAGACCTATTTATAGGTATCTCAGAAAAGGAAATGGAGTCTGCATCTGGAGGCAGATCATCTATATTGTATATGTTTTATGAAGATACGAATATCTATACCAAGGGCATGAGTGATGTGAATATTTCTCAAGACAACTTTAGCGGTAATTCAAGGAATGAAACTGAATATCAATTTTCTCGAACAACTTTTGTTTTATTTTCATTATTGGGTGATGGCATTCAGTTTAATAACCTAATAAACAGTGGCGGATTCTTATCAAGAATATTGAGGTTTTTCTAATACAAATCAGAATGATGATGATCACATTATTGTAATCACAAAATTTTGATTATTTATATTTGCCAGTGTTTACCACACATTCAGAAAAGATGACAATATATTATTTCTCATTTTTTCTATAGTTTTTAATGAAATTATGAAAATCCAATTTGTTAAACAGCACAGTGAAGAAGACTGTGGTGCAGCCTGTTTGGCGGCAATTGCTAAATATTACGGTCATAATTTTACCATCAGTCGCATTCGTGAAGCGGTAGGAACAGGACAAACGGGAACTACATTATTAGGTTTAAGACGAGGTGCAGAAACTCTTGGTTTTAAAGCTAATCCAGTTAAAACTTCACCAGAAGTTCTAGATAGAATGAATGAAGCACCCTTACCAGCCATTATTCACTGGAAAGGAAATCATTGGGTTGTTTTATACGGTAAAAAGGGCAAAAATTATCTCATTGCCGATCCCGCAGTTGGGGTTCGACATCTTTCTAAAAAAGACTTAATTGATGGTTGGAAAGATTGGTTACTTCTTTTACTAGAACCTGATCCAGTCCGCTTTTTTGAACAGGAAAGTGATAAAACTGGAGGATTTTGGCGTTTCTTCCGACGAATTTGGATTTATCGCGCCATTTTAGTCCAAGCTTTACCTCTAAATTTACTCTTGGGTTTGCTATCTTTAGCTTCTCCTTTCTTACTGCAAATTCTCACTGATGATGTGTTAGTCAGAGGTGACACAAAATTACTTACTACTGTAGCAATTTCTGTAGTAGTAATGAACTTTATTTCTAATAGCCTGGCATTTGTACAATCTAACTTAATTGCTCACTTTGCTCAACGCTTACAATTAGGATTAGTTTTAGATTTTGGTCGGCAAATTCTCCGTTTACCTCTGAGTTATTACGAAGCTCGACGCAGTGGAGAAATTGTCAGCCGTTTGCAAGATATTCAGCAAATTAATCAATTAGTTACTCAATTAGTTGTCAGTCTACCCAGCCAATTTTTTATAGCGTTAATTTCCTTGGGTTTCATGATTTTTTATAGCTGGAAGCTGACCACAGTAGCTTTATTGATTTCTGTGATAATGACTTTATCTACAATCGTTTTCCAGCCAACTTTACAGCAAAAAACCCGTGAACTGTTAGTTCAAGATGCAGAAAATCAAGGTGTTTTAGTAGAAACCTTTAAAGGTGCATTAACCCTGAAAACAACTACAGCAGCACCACAGTTTTGGGATGAATTAGAAAGCCGTTTTGGTCGTTTAGCTAAACTCACATATCGTACTATCCAAATTGGCATCATCAATAATACTTTTTCTGGTTTTATAGCTGGTATTGGTGGCGTGATTCTACTTTGGTTTGGTGGCTACTTAGTTATTGAACCAGCAGAAAATCTGAGTATTGGAAAACTACTTGCATTTAACTCAATGAATGGTAACTTCTTGGGTTTGATTGGTACTTTAATCAGTTTTGTTGAAGAATTTACTCGTGCGAAAACCTCTGTAGAAAGGTTAACGGAAGTTATTGATGCCACTCCAGAAAATGAAGGAGATGGTAAAAAGCCTTTTGCGAAAATCCTGGATAATTATGACATCATTTGTACCAATGTTAATTTTCATTATGCCGGAAGAATTGACCTTTTAGAAGATTTTTCTTTAACCATTCCTGGTGGTAAAGTTGTGGCTTTAATTGGTAAATCTGGATGTGGTAAAAGTACCCTGGCTAAATTAATTGCTGGTTTATATCCTCTCCAGTCTGGCAATATCCGCATTGGACTTTATAACCTCCAAGACCTTTCTTTAGAAAGTCTGCGTCAACAGGTGGTACTTGTTCCCCAAGATGCCCATTTTTGGAGTCGTTCTATTGTGGAAAACTTCCGTTTAGGTTCGCCCTACGTTACATTTGAGCAAATTGTCAGAGCTTGTCAAATTGCAGGTGCTGATGAATTTATTAGTAAATTACCGGAAAAATATCAAACTATTTTAGGGGAATTTGGCGCTAATATTTCCGGTGGTCAACGTCAAAGATTAGCTATCGCTAGAGCTATTGTTACAGACCCACCAATTTTAATTTTAGATGAATCTACAGGTGGACTTGATCCTGTGAGTGAAGGGCAAGTTTTGGATCAATTATTTGCACATCGCCTGGGTAAAACAACAATTTTAATTAGTCATCGTCCCCAGGTAATTAATCGTGCTGATTGGGTTGTTTTACTAGATCAGGGAAGGTTAAAAATACACGGTTTTTTGCAGGAGTTAAAAGTAAAAACAGGGGAGCATTTAGATTTTTTAATTCCCTAATTCAACATAATTAAATTATCAGGTACTTATGCTCTACACTCATAATCAAAAATTTATTCCTTCAGGAGAAAATGATGAGTTTCTTCCTCCTATTAGTCGTTGGACATCTTTAGCAGGAATATTTCTCATTGGTACTGTTGTTACTGGGATTACGTTATCTTCATGGATTAAATATAATGTTACGGTCAAAGTGGATGCTATTGTCCGTCCTACAGGAGAAATTCGTGTGGTGCAATCAGAGATGGAAGGAACTATTAAAAGTATCTTTGTAAAGGAAAATCAAGTTGTGAAAACGGGTGATGTTATTGCTCATATTGAAACTGATAAATTGCTCATTAAAAAAAGTGAATTGCAAGGTAATATACAACAAGGTAACTTACAAATAATGCAAATAAATGCCCAAATCCGTATTTTAGATAATCAGATTTTGGCTGAAAAACAAGTTACAGAAAAAGTAGTTGCTGCGGCAAAGGCGGATTTGTTACGCAACGAAAGAGAATATCAAGAACGGCAAATTAATACTAAAGGTGAATTTCTTGCGGCTGAGGCAAATTTGCAAAAAGCCCAGACAGGTTTACAAAAAGCTCAAGCTGATTTAGAATTTGCTAAATTAGACCGCGATCGCTATGAACAATTATCACAAATCGGTGCAATTGGCCGACGGGAATTTGAGCAAAAACAATTGGTTGTGCAACAAACACAATTAACATTAGCATCTGAAAAAAAATCTTTTGACATAGCCAAAATTAAAATGACTTCAGCGAAAGCTGCTGTTAACCCAACACCAGCAATATTAGTAATGGCAAAAGAACGTATTGCCCAGGAAACTGCTAAAGGTCAAGCTAATATTGCTAGTTTAAATAAAGAAAAACAAGCATTAATTGAGCGTCGAGTGCAATTACAAACCCAAATTCAGCAATCTCAAAAAGAACTACAACAAATAGAAAATCAAATCCGCAAAAGCATTATTGTTGCCACCAGTAACGGTATTATTCTTAAACTCAATTTACGCAATCCTGGTCAAGTAATACGTGCTAGTGAATCTATTGCTGAAATTGTTCCTAATAATTCTTCTCTCTTTATTAAGGCTATGATTCCTACGAATGAAATTAAAAAAGTCGCCGTTGGGCAAAAAGTCCAATTGCGTGTTAATGCCTGTCCATATCCTGATTATGGGACTCTTAAAGGTGTGGTTAAAACCATTTCTCCTGACGTAATTACAACCCAAAATAATAACACAGGTATAGCAACAGCTAGTAATTATTTTGAGGCAACAATTGAACCGGAAACTCTTCAATTTGGGAATAGTAATCACCAATGTTATATCCAATCAGGAATGCAAGTAAAAGCTGATATTATTTCCAGAGAAGAAACAGCATTACAATTTATGCTGAGAAAAGCAAGATTAATTACTGATTTATAAGCAGGTAGATGGAAGCAAAGAATAAAAATGCAACGTAAGAAGTCAGGAGTCAGGAGTCAGGAGTCAGAATATTTGTTTGTAGCCAATACTTTTCGGTTAAGATTTTGTTCGCATAGCGTGCATTCCCCCAACCGCCCTTTTTAAGGGGGATATAGGGGGATCTCAAATACGTAATTTTTGTTAACCGAACAGTATTGCATTACAGTTACTCAAGTCATAAAAATTGTCAAGTTTATGACCTATGAACAAAGAATTAAAGAAGCATTACAATGGTGGTCTTATAGACAATCCATAAAACTGTTTCAGGAAGCAGAAAAAATCCGGGACAGTTTGTTACAAGAAACTTTCACCATTCGTCGCAGTTTAGATGTATTAAAAATAGATCATCCAAATTTATTAATTCAGAATTGCTATGAACACACCAAAAAAATTGATAATTTTCATCATTCTTTAGTTCAATTGAGCGATCGCTTGTCTCCAGTGTATATTCAAGAGAGTTTACCACTCTCAATCCAGTGCTTATTAGCTCCCTGGGTAGCATCTTATTCTCATGTCTATTTTCATATTGATATGCCAGCATATTGGCAACATGAGTCTGTAGAAAGTAGTCTCATAATTCTACGAGCTTTAGAAGAATTATTAATAATAACTTTGCGAGAAAATTCTACACCTATTGCAATTTATATCAGTTTACAACTCAAAGAAAATACAAAAAAATTAACTGTCAGAATCACCTATTCTGATCTATCTAACCTAACATCGTATTCCTATCTACCGGAATTAAATTATCTGAGTGATAGCCTAGAATTTTTAATGTCTGGGCAATGCTTTTACAACAGTAGCAATCTTAGGATAGCTTGGTATTTTTGTTGGTAAGTGTTATTGTCTAGCCAATATTTTCACCAAAATAATTATATTAATTCAGTAAAATTATCCGGGGTAAGGGTGACATCCCTCATAGCAACTAAACCAACATAAATACAATTTAGGAAAAGCTAATTTTTATTCAGTATTGAAGATGGAACAAATTTTATCAGCCAATAAATTGCTGAAAATTTTGGTAATTGATGATCACGAATCAGTGTTAAGTGGAACAATTGACATTCTCAAAAAAAACTATCCTAGTGCTGAATTTATAACCGCAATTAATGTCAATAATACTCTTGAAGAACTTACCAGTTTTCAGCCTGATTTGATAGTTATGGATCTTTCAATTCCCGAAGAAAAAGGACTGACTGCGCGACCTGACAACGGTATCCAACTGTTAAAAATTTTGATGCAAAAATATCCTCACTTAAATATTGTTGTCCAAAGCGCCCATGCGAGGACATTGGTACGTATTCGTTTGGATATTGATAGTCACAAAGGAGGTTTTACTATTGCTGATAAAAGCCTCTCAACCCAGGAAATGTTAACAAGAGTAGATTGGGCATTACAAGGATTAACTCATACAAAAGATATCAAAGGAATTTACTCAGGATTAGAAGTAAAACCCGAATGGTTAAAAGTCCTAAATTTGGCTTTTCAAGAAGGATTACAAGATAAAGCAATTGCTGAAAAAATGTGTGTATCTGAGCGCATGGTGCGTCATTATTGGAGTAAGTTACAAGATGCTTTAAACGTTTACCCAGAGGAAGGTAAAAATATCCGTATTCAAACAGAAAATAAAGCGAGATCAGAAGGGTTGATTGATTAATGATTACTGATAGCTGAATACTAACAAATAACCATTTCAATTCTGTCAATTTTCAATTGTCAATTGTCAATTAATATTTAAAGCTTATGCAGTCTAAATTTTGGATGAAAATGAAATCGGGATGGCAAAATATCTGGATGTTAAACACATATCCAGTCACAAATATTATAGTGATTAGTATTGTCATCTCTAACTTAGTCAGTGCCAGTTATGTACTATTAACTTGGGGTTGCTTAATTCCAAAATTTTCCGCAATTATAGTCTTAGCTTTAAATGCTATAGCTATCACAGGTATATATCACTATAGCCAAATCGTTAAATCGGGAATTAAAGCTAGAAAAGCGATGATTGAAGTTGCATTTGAAACCATCCATAACGGACCACTACAAACTCTCAATAGGGTTTTAAGATTGGTGAAGTTACAAGATTTATCAATTAAGAAAATGCTACCGGAGTTAGAAAAAGACCTAGAAAATTTAAACCAAGAATTAAGGGGAATTTATGAATTTTGGCAACAGGAAAACCTCACACATCAAGAAATAAACCTTTACTTAGGAAACAGTATAATTATCAATTTACAAGAACCTCTGCACGAAATTCTCTATCAAGTTTATAGTCACACCTTAGAAAGAGATTTTCCTTGCTTTAGAACCATCAAATTAAAAATTCGTAATTTTGAACCTATAGACGAACACTGTTTAACTATTGAAGACAAACGAGGAATTTGCAGATTTTTGGAGGAAGCTTTGTGTAATGTCGGTAAATATGCTATGGGAGCAACCTGTCTCAAAGTTACTTGCTCTTTATCTATGGGTTGGTACACACTCAGTATTGTAGATGATGGTTTAGGCGTTAATTCATCTGTTAACTCATCTAGGAGGGAAGGTCAGGGAACAAAACAGTTTAAAAATTTAGCCCGACAAATTAAAGGTAAATTTCAACGCCTTCCCATGTATCCTCAAGGAACTATTTGTGAGTTATCTTGGCCTGGTTATCTTGTGAGTTATGATAAATAAATCCTCATTTTGAGTTAGAGGAAGGCTAGAAAACGCTGTGCAGATAACATTTTTAGGAACAAGTTCTGGTGTACCTACAAGATCACGTAATGTTTCCAGTGTGGCACTGAGATTACCACAACGGGCAGAACTATGGTTGTTTGACTGTGGTGAAGGTACACAGCATCAAATTTTGCGGAGTGATCTGAAAATTAGCCAACTCTCCCGAATTTTTATCACCCATCTCCACGGAGATCATATTTTTGGTTTGATGGGACTTTTAGCCAGTTGTGGTTTAGCTGGTAATGTGGAACGAGTTGATATCTATGGTCCTGCTGGGTTAAATGAATATCTGCAAAGCGCCTCACGTTACTCACACACCCATTTTTCTTACCCCATCAAAGTACATACTGTTCAACCAGGGGTAATTTACGAAGATGATGAATTTATTGTTAGCTGTGGTTTGTTACATCACCGCATTACAGCTTTTGGTTATCGTGTAGAAGAAAAAGACAGAACCGGACGCTTTGATGTGGAAAAAGCTAAAACTCTACAAATTCCTTCTGGTCCTATTTATGGCAAACTCAAACGTGGTGAAACCGTAACCCTGGAAGATGGAAGAGTAATTAATGGTAGTGAATTATGTGGACCTACGGAAATTGGCCGCAAATTTGCCTATTGTACAGATACTGTTTATTGTGATGGTGCTGTCAAATTAGCCCAGGATGCAGATGTATTAATTCATGAAGCTACCTTTGCCCATCAAGATGCAGATATGGCTTTTCAACGATTACATTCTACCAGCACAATGGCAGCACAAACAGCTTATGTCGCTGGGGTAAATCAATTAATTATGACTCATTTTAGTCCTCGTTATACTCCTGGTAATGCTATTGAGTTAAAAGATTTGTTGAAGGAAGCCCGTGCGATTTTTCCTAATACTATCATGGCGCATGATTTTATGATTTATGATATACCTAGAAGGCGAGAAGTTGTGAAAAATTAGAATTTAGTACAGCAGGAGTCAGGAGTCAGGAGTCAGGAGTCAGGATTGATATCATTAAATTAAAATTAATACTGACCCAATTTATAATATTAATATAATTGATTCCTAATAGTAGAGGTCAAACTATGAACCTTGAACAAGCAGTGTTAGAAAATTTGCGAGAATTACCAACCGATAAACAACAAGAAGTTTTAGATTTTATTCAATTTCTCAAACATAAATTACCACCAAAAAAACCAAGTCCTAGTTTTTACGGGTTATGGAGTGACTTGGATCTAAATATTACAGAACAAGATATTACAGAAATTCGCCAAGAAATGTGTTTCACGCTAACCTATAAATAAACATACCCTGTTTAACCAAAATGGCGCAACTAACAATTCAAGTACCGGATGAACTAGCAACCCGTTTACAACCTATATTACATCGTCTTCCAGAACTGCTTTCACAACTGCTAGAAACATATACACCAGAAACATTAACTTTAAATAATTCTAGCGATACTCCTGCAACTTATACTGAGGTTTTGGACTTTTTAATTAAACAACCAACACCGGAACAAATAGCTAAATTCAAAGTTTCTAGCCACGCACAAATAAGGCTAGAAGAGTTATTAGAAAAAAACCGTAGGGGTACAATTTCCGAAACTGAAAGCAGTGAGTTAGATATTTATGAACAGCTAGATCAATTAATGATTTTACTTAAAGCTAGAGCTTACAGTGTAATTAAAAATGACAAATAATGCCATTTCTGCTAGTTTACGTCAATTAGTCATAGAACGTGCTAAAGGACGTTGTGAATATTGTTTAATTCATCAAGACTTTTCTATTTACACACACGAAATTGATCATATTATTGCTGTTAAACATGGAGGTGAAACTTTAGAGGAAAATCTGGCTTTATCTTGTTTACCTTGTAATCGTCATAAAGGATCTGATTTTGCTACTCTTGATTCAAGTAATGGGGAAATTATTCGTTTATTTCATCCCAGATTACAAATTTGGAATGAACATTTTACTTTAAAAAATGCAGAAATTATTGGTACTACTGCTATTGGTAGAGCTACATCACGGTTATTGATGTTTAATACTTCCAGTAGAGTGCGATCGCGTAAATCATTAATTGCTCAAAATTTGTACCCTTAATTTAGATGAGTTTTACAGGAGGTTTGACCATGACATTACAAGAAATAATTAAATCTCTGGATGATTTATCTATAGAAGATAAAACTTCTTTGTTGAAAATTATTGAGTCTCAATTATTCCAAATCAAAGAACAGGAAAAACGCTCACAGAATAAAGGAGATAGTTTTTGGCAGGGAGTTTTAAAATTTAGAGAAACAATTGAAAGAGAAGGAATTGAATTTACAGATGAAGATTTTGCGAATCTGAGAGATCGTAGTCCAGGATTTAAGGATTTACAGGATGTTTTTAATATATGATAAAATAAATAATATTTTAAATTGTAATTAATGAGTGTATAGGTGTATGATATCACAACTACATTATGAGGAATAAATAATTATGTCTCAATCTGATTTAATCAATAAACCAGAATTAAGTAACAATGTTGCAGAAAATCATCTCACAGAAATTTTACGAGAAATTCAAGCAACACCTAAAGAATATTGGCAAAATTTATTACAAATGATGCGAGTATTTCGAGAAAGTGTTACTTTTAAACCCGAACTTTCTAATCATTCACAATCAGAAATAGACGCACAACAAAAAATTTTAAATCAACAACATCAAGCACTCAAAGAATTAACCAAAGAGTGGTTAGAAGAAGGAGAAGAAGAAGAACAAACAGAAACTTGGGAATATTTACGCCAAAAACAAGAAATTGATGATAATCCTTTTTAAGATCAATCTTACTTGATATGAACAGATTAATATTTCTCGATACAAACATTTTAGGAATGGTAACAAATCCTAAAAGTTCTAATTCCAGTTGTCAACAGTGCAAAGAATGGTTAGATGAAATACCCTTAAAAAATTATCAAGTAATTTTACCAGAAATTGCTGATTATGAAGTGAGACGAGAATTGCTAAGAGCAGGAAAAACAAAAGGAATTAAACGTTTAGATCAACTCAAACAAGCGATTACTTACTTACCTATTACTACTGCTACCATGCTTTTAGCAGCACAATTTTGGGCAGAAGTTAGAAACACAGGAAAAGCAACTGCTGATCCTAAATCTCTTGATGGTGATGTCATTTTAGCAGCACAAGCGAAAATAGAAGAATTAAATGGAAATCAAGTGATTGTTGCTACTACTAATGTTAAACATTTATCCTTATTTGTAGATGCTCATGAATGGCAAATGATTAATTAAATTGAATATAAAATTTTCAAACTTAAAAACTATCAACGCTAACTTAAAATCTCTCTCAAAATCTCTTTCTCTGTGTCCTCTGCGCCTCTGCGGTTCGTTCCTTCCTAACCCTCATCAAGTAATCGGCAATAAGTGATAAGTAATAATGTTACCCATCACCCATCACCAATTACCAAATTAACTAAGCGCTTCCGCACCACCCACAACTTCCAGAAGTTCCTGAGTAATAGCTGCTTGACGCGCCTTATTGTAAGAAAGAGTCAAAGTGCTAATGAGTTGACCAGCATTATCACTAGCATTACTCATCGCAGTCATCCGCGCCGCCAGTTCACTAGCTGCGGACTCTTGTAAAGCTCTCAATAACTGATTGCTCAGATATAGAGGCAACAAAGAATCTAAAATTTGTACAGGGTCTTGTTCAAAAATCATGTCACGGGGTAAAGCGCGAACTGTACTAGCTACCTTTTCCCGTTCCACTTGGAACTGACCACCACGAGTAGTTAAGCGGAAAACTTCATCATCTGCGGTTTCCAAACCTTGAGTATCCAAAGGTAACAAAGTTTGCACCACAGGACGAGAGCTAACCAAAGACACAAACCGAGTATAAATTAACTCAATTCTGTCTACCTTTTCTGACAAGAACAAAGAAAGCAGTTCATCAGCAATATTAGTAGCTTCTGCTGCTGTGGGGATTTGTTCTAAACCAGTGTAGTTAGCATCAATTTTGTAACCACGACGTTGGAAGTATTGAGTAGCTTTGCGACCAACGATCACAAAAGTTACATCTAAACCTTCCGCTTTGAGTTCCTTAGCGCGGTTTTCTGCACGACGGATCACGTTAGAATTGTAACCGCCACACAGACCTCTATCACCGGAAACTACCAACAAACCGACAGATTTAACTTCCCGTTTTTTTAGTAGAGGTAGGTCTACATCTTCAAACTTTAAGCGAGTTTGTAGACCAAATAATACTTGTGCCAAACGGTCAGCAAAGGGACGGGTGGCAATTACCTGCTCTTGAGCGCGACGTACTCTCGCCGCAGCCACCAGCCGCATAGCTTCGGTGATTTTTTTGGTATTTTTGACCGACTGAATGCGATCGCGTATTGCTTTGAGATTAGGCATAATCCGATTTTAGATTTTAGATTTTAGATTTCAGATTTTAGATTTCAGATTTTAGATTTAATCCAAAATCCAAAATCCAAAATCCAAAATTGTTACGCTGTAGCTAAAAAGGTCTTCTTGTAATCAGCTAAAGCTTCTTTGAGTGCTGCTTCTTCAGCATCTCCCAACACTTTGCTGCCTTGTACTGCTGAGTAGTAAGAGTTCTTACCAGTCTTCAAGTATTCACGGAAACCTCTAACAAAGCTGGTAACTTGGTTCACAGCAATGTCATCTAAATAACCGTTAATGCCAGCGTAAAGAATCGCTACTTGTTCAGCAACAGATAGAGGATCGTTTTGGGGCTGTTTCAACAATTCCCGTAAACGTACACCACGAGCTAACTGATCTTGAGTAGCTTTATCTAAGTCAGAAGCAAATTGCGCGAACGCTTGTAAGTCGTCAAACTGTGCTAATTCCAGTTTAATCTTACCTGCAACTTTCTTCATCGCCTTGGTTTGTGCCGCAGAACCTACACGGGATACGGAGATACCGGGGTTAACCGCAGGACGGATACCAGAGTTGAACAAGTCAGAGGATAAGAAAATCTGACCGTCAGTAATAGAAATTACGTTGGTAGGAATGTAAGCGGATACGTCACCAGCTTGGGTTTCAATGATAGGTAATGCAGTCATGCTACCTTTACCTAATTCATCGCTGAGTTTAGCAGCACGTTCCAACAAGCGAGAGTGAATGTAGAATACGTCTCCGGGGTACGCTTCCCGTCCGGGTGGACGACGTAACAACAAGGACATCTGACGATAAGCCTGAGCTTGCTTAGACAAATCATCATATACAATCAGGGTAGCTTTGCCTTTATACATGAAGTATTCAGCAATAGAAGCACCTGTGTAGGGAGCTAAGAATTGTAAAGTTGCGGGGTCACTGGCGTTAGCGGCGACAACTACGGTGTAGTCCATCGCGCCTTTTTCTTGTAAAGTTTGGACAACGTTAGCAACGGTGGAAGCTTTTTGACCAACGGCTACGTATACACAAACTACATCTTCACCTTTTTGGTTAATGATGGTGTCAATTGCGATCGCAGTTTTACCAGTTTGGCGGTCACCAATGATCAACTCACGCTGACCCCGACCTACGGGAATCATCGAGTCAATCGCGGTGATACCGGTTTGCATGGGTTCATGTACAGAACGACGTGCAATAATACCGGGTGCTGGGGATTCAATCAAACGACTTTCGCCAGTTTTGATTTCGCCCTTACCATCAATAGCACGACCCAAAGCGTCAACAACACGACCGATTAAAGCTTCACCTACAGCTACTTGAGCGATTCTACCAGTAGCAGTAACGGTGCTGCCTTCTTGGATATTGCGGCCTTCACCCATCAATACCGCACCAACGTTATCTTCTTCTAAGTTTTGGGCGATACCAACAGTACCATCTTCAAATTCTAAAAGTTCCCCAGCCATAGCTTTTTCCAAGCCATAGATCCGGGCAATACCGTCACCAACTTGCAGTACAGTACCAACATTAGCAACTTTGACTTCCTGGTCATATTGCTCGATTTGTTGTTGGATAATGCTGCTGATTTCGTCAGGTCTAATTGAAATGCTCATTATGCCTATTGTTCAGTGTTCTTTCAAGACGGAATAAGTTGCTGGTAATTAGTGATTAGTGAGTTGTACAGTAACTTTTACTGTCACCTGTCACCTGTCACCTGTCACCTATCCAACATTAACCATTAGTTAAGCGCAAAGAAAGGCGACGTAGTTGACCACGTAAGCTGGCATCAATTACTTGAGAACCGACTTTGATCACCACACCACCAATTAAATCGGTGTCAATTTTGGTTACGATTTCTACTTCCCGTGCTTTGGTAATAGAAAGAACCTTTTCTTTTACTGTTTGCAGTTGTGCATCTGTCAAAGGAACAGCAGAAGTAACTTCCGCTAAAACCGTTTGATTCAATTCCCGCAACAGGTTTACATACTGCTGTAAAATTGGCTCTAGAAAAGAAATCCGTCTTCTATCAACCAACAGCAAAATGAAATTTCTCAGATAGGGGTTAACACCTTCCCCTAACAATTGTTTGAGGAGATTCTTTTTGTTTTCTGGTTGAATAAAGGGGTTATCCAAAAAGTTTTGCAATTCCCCAGAACCAGAAATCAAACTAATGAGAGTCCGTGCATCTGCACCAAACTCTTCTGTCAAATTATTTGCTTGAGCAACAGATAATAAAGCCTGTGCATAAGGTTGGGCTACTTCTGCTGTAGCTGCATTACTTTTCATGGTTTCTAACCTCCCAATTGAGCGATGCTACGGTCAATAATAGTTTTTTGAGCATCCTCAGCAATGCCAGCTTTCAGTTCAGCTTCCGCTTTTTGTAATGCTTGAGCTACTACCTTTTGACGCAATTGAGAAATTACGCGCTCTAGTTCTGCATTCAAGTCAGCCGCACCAGCAGCTTGCATTTTCTCAATGTCAGCAGCAGCTTGGGCTAAAATTGCCTCACCAGCAGCTTTTGCACTTACTTCCGCATCAGCTTTAATTCTGGTAGCTTCAGCTTGAGCTTGCGTCAGCTTTTGTTGCGCTTCTTGCAATTGCTTGGCAGCTTCCGCTGCTCTTTGCTCTGCACTCTTAATTGCTGTTTCAATATTTTCTCGACGAGATTTGAGGGTATTACCCAAAACTTTACGTCCGAAAACAAACAGTACAGTAATAATAATGGCAAGGTTAATTAGGTTGGTCTCTAAAATATTAGTATTTAGACCAAAACCACTATGTTCTGCTCCCTCTGCCAGTTCACTTCCGACGGCGGCTGCTTCCGCCATCAATAGTACAAAAGTCCCCATGTTTTTCTATCCACAACTGCGCTGCCAAATTCAAAATCTATTGTCAGTAGTCAGTGGTCAGTGGTCAGTAGTCAGTGGTCAGCTTTTGGTTAACTATTTTCTATCACCTCTTACCTGTCACCTCTTATCTGTCACCTGTCACCTGTCACCTACAATGACAATTCTGCGAGTTAGCGTTGGCCTATTAAGTCAGCACCTAACAGCTTCTCTAGTATTTGGCGACTGAGGGCATCTACCTGAGCTTCTAAGGAAGCTAAAGCTTGTTGTTTTTGCTGCTCAATTTCACCAGCTGCTTTTTCTCTTTGTGCTTGGGCTTCTTGCTGCGCGGCAGCTATTTTCTGAGCCGCTGTTTTTTGCGCTTCTGCTTGAGCTTGGGCAATAATCGCTTGAGCTTGTCTTCTTGCACCGGCTAGTTCTTGCTCATACTGCTCGGCTAATTTTTCCGCCTTTGACAAGCGTTCTTGGGCATCCAATTGATTGTTACGGACATATTCATTACGTCCATCAATCGCTTTACCCAATGGTTTATAGAGAGTTGCGTTCAATATCAGGGCTAAAACTAGAAACTGGATTGCCATCAAGGGCAAAGTCGCATCTAAGTCAAACAAGCCCCCTTCTTTGGCAACTTCTTCTACTGCCAATAAGGTGATCCAGTGTGTCATTGTTGCTTGTTCCTATCTATGGTTGTAGTCCTGAGTTATGATATGTGGATGTTATGAGTTATGAGTTAGTGAGTCATTAATTCAACTCCTAACTCTTAACTCCTAACTCCTAATTTTTGTCACTCAGCACTCAGACTGTGTACTAATTATGCGAAGGGGTTAGCAAACAACAGTACGAGAGCAACTACTAGACCGTAGATGGTTAACGCTTCCATGAACGCCAAACTGAGCAACAATGTACCGCGAATTTTGCCTTCAGCTTCAGGCTGACGAGCAATACCTTCTACAGCTTGTCCTGCTGCGTTACCTTGACCAATACCAGGGCCGATTGCAGCCAAACCAACAGCGAGAGCAGCAGCTAATACGGAAGCAGCAGAAACTAATGGATTCATGATATTTTTCCTTACTTTTACAGTGGTTAGTTGTTGAACTTGTAGAGTTGTTTAGTAGTCAGCTTGAGGAGGCAAAAGGCAAGAGGCAAGAGGCAAGAGTTTATAACTAATTGTTTGTTTACTCTTTTCCCTATTCCCTATTCCCTGTTCCCTATTCCCTATTTCTGACTTTTGTCATCTGAGGGGTTTAATGATGCCCCTCATGCTCTTCGCCATGATGATCTTCCATCGCTTCACCAATATAGGCGGCTGCGAGGGTGGCAAAAATTAGGGCTTGAATAGCACTTGTGAATAATCCCAAGGCCATTACTGGCAATGGCACAAATAGAGGCACTAGCAACACTAGCACGCCTACGACCAATTCATCAGCTAAGATATTACCGAATAAACGGAAGCTTAGGGAAAGAGGCTTGGTGAAATCTTCAATAATTTTGAAGGGCAACATGAAGGAAACTGGTTGCACGTAGTTGCCGAAGTACCCTAAGCCTTTCTTGCTGAATCCAGCATAGAAGTAAGCTAATGAAGTTAACAGTGCTAAGGCAACTGTTGTGTTAATGTCGCTGGTGGGAGCGGCCAGTTCACCTTCTGGCAAATGAATTAGTTTAAATGGAACTAATGCCCCTGACCAGTTGGACACGAAAATAAACAAAAACAATGTGCCGATAAATGGCACCCAGGGGCGATATTCTTTTTCGCCGATCTGGTTTTTTGCTAAGTCCCGAATAAATTCTAGGGCAAATTCCATCAAGTTTTGAATGCCGCTAGGAATGCGTTTAACGTTGCTGCTTGCCAAGATGGAAGCTAGTGTTAATACGCCAATTACAAACCAGGAGGTGAGAAACACCTGTCCATGTAGCTTTAAGTTGCCTATTTGCCAGTACAGATGTTTACCCACTTCCAATTCTGCCAATGGAAGGGAGTAAAAGTTCAGAAAATTCAGCATTTTCTTGTTAGTGGGATCGCTTCTCTCATCTTACTGGAGAAACAGAGCGTTTTAAGGTTGCCGGAGCTTTGTGGAGTCAGAGATAAACGCCACTCTAATTACATAGATGATGAGTGTGGCTTTGTAGGTGAGAAATCCCAAGAATATGGGCATGATTTCCAACTGGTTCAACTTTGATGCTAACAAAATCAGGATGACTAATAAAGCTAACCTGGTTTTACTCAGCTGTTGTTTCTCTCTGCCTAATCGCTCTACATCTTTGGCCAACATCCTCAAGTAAAGCACACCTGCACACGCCCCTAATAAATAATTTAGAGCAATGTTGAGGGAATAGGAAACCCAAACAGAGATGAAAATGACCCCTGTTAACACAAGCGTGATTACCAACAACTCTTGGTAGAGTTGATAAAACTCCTGCATGGAGGAGCTTGCTGGCTGTTTTTCTTCAGAACTAGCTTGAGTATCTTGTTCTGTTGTCGGAGTGGGTACAATTTGTTCTTCTGACAAGCTCACGGGACTTGAAACCAGTACAGCTAAATAGGGTGACTGCACATTCAGTCAGTTGAATCATATCACGCTCTGGTAACAATACTTTAGAAAAAAACAATTATCTTATTTTTTAGGGAATAGGGAATAGGGAATAGGGAATAGGGAATAGGGAATAGGGAATAGAAGGCAAGAGGCAAAAGTTAATATTCTTCCCCTGCTTCCCCTGCTTCCCCTGCCTCTTCTACACTCTCTCGCTAAGTGTTAGTAAGAGTAGTTGCTTTTTTATAAGGGTTTTGACTCCGTTTAAGTCTAGCTCGACTTGGGCTAAAATATTGGTCAATCTGGCACAAATGTTACATTTTCCCATGAACTCTACTCTGGGGTTCTCCTGACGGAGATTACGCCCTGAATCAAGATGTGTTTTATTTACCTGAAAATATAGGAATAATATATAACAAAAAATATAAATTAAAGTCTTAAGTAGCTGGCTGCAATTAAATATAAAATGTGGGATGGGCATCTTGCCCGTCAACAGGCTAGAAGCCTGTTCCACTATCTAACAATTAATTAAGCCTACTTACTTATCATCTCCAAAAATAACTATGACACAAATTACTCTTTCAGAACTCCCCCCTATCCTACAAACTTTAATTAACCAAGCTAAAAAAACAGGTGAAACTCTAACTATCACTGACAATGGTATTCCCTTGGCTATTATTTCTCCTGTTAAGAAAAAATCCCTCCTAGAAGTCTTTGCTAATCTGGAAGATATTGATGAAGATTTTCCCGATGTTGACGAAGGTTTATTACCTTTAGATGATATAGAAATTTAAAATGTCTTACTCTTATTTACTGGATACTAATACATTATCAGACTTTATTAAACATCCCACAGGGAAAATTTTTTCTAAAATTCAAGAAGTTGGAGAAGAAAAAATTTGTACCAGTATCATTGTTGCCTGTGAATTACGATTTGGGGCAGAAAAGAAAAAATCTGTAAAATTGAAACAGCGTATTTCCCTCGCTTTTGAGATAATTCCTGTATTATACTTAACACCCAATGTAGATGACAATTACGCAGAAATCCGTGCTTATTTAGAACAACAAGGAACACCCATTGGTAGTAATGATTTGTTAATTGCTGCTCATGCTATCACTTTAAATCTTACAGTTGTTACAAATAATGTCCGCGAATTTTCTCGTGTTCCTAATTTGCGGGTGGAAAACTGGCTGAACACTAATTGAGAAAAGAGGTAGTTTAAAATAAAATTTGTAGGTTGGGTTGAACAAAGTGAAACCCAACTAACCCTGGTAAATGTTGGGTTTCGTTCCTCAACCCAACCTAAGTAATTTCTACAACATACTTTTTAAACCTAATCTCCAGGTGTTAATAAGAGTAATTGCTGTTTTATTATTTTTCTGACTCCGTTTAAGTCTAACTCGGTTTGGCTGATAATATCGGCTATTTTGGCAGAACCATTACATTTCTGCATAAATTCAAATTCTGCATCTGATAAATTGATGATTTGGTAATCGTAGTTAAATATACATTTGCTGGGAAACCCATCTATGCAGGGGTTAAGCTCTGGTATTGCTGCTAATAAGCTGTTTTCGTCTGTCCAGTCGTGTTTGGTTAATGGGGGACGAGTGAGGAAAAATTCGTAATGGGCTACTTCTGGATTCAGTAATTCTATCAGGCGGTATTTTTGGCGATCGCTCAAATTTCCTGCTCTCTCTATTAACTCTGGTGCTTTACCTAATAGTCTGTCTAAATCCCAAAATCCTGGATTGGAAAATCCTACAAAGTCTAATTCTGAAGCGTCTATTAATTCAAACAAGGTATCAATATTGTAGTCTGTTTCCTGGGGATGTACGTACATATCCGCAAAACATTCATCCCTCTGGTTTTCCATTGCCCATCTTTCTTTTTCTCTCTTGACAAGTCGGTTATTTTCTGGTAAAGAGGCAAAGATTTTTCTACCAACTTGCACTCCATCCCGATAGTCACCGCGTTTATCACCTTGGAGAAGGGCGATCGCCTTTTGCATTAGTTGTATTTCCCATCTTCCCAATTCTCCATAGACAAAAATGTGCATTAACCCACCAGGAGCGAGTTTTTTCGCTAATGCTGGAATACCACGAATGGGATCTGGTAGATGATGAAGCACACCAACGCAATTAATTAAATCAAATTGTCCTGGTATTTGTTCCACATCGTAAATACTCAGGTGATGAAATTTTACACGATCAGCACCGGAACTTTGACAGCGTTTTTTTGCTACTTCTAGTGTACCCGCACTTAAATCAATTCCGACTACCTGCGCGTGGGGGTTGAGATGTACTAAATATTCTGTACCGACTCCTGAACCACAACCAGCATCTAAAATGCGGATATTTTGGTTTTGTGGTTTTCTCCCTGTGCAGAAGTTGTAAGCAGCTAACCAATTCCAACGCCAATTATATCCTGGTGGTGGTTCGTCCAGGATGGGTTCGGGGGGGAAAGGGTAGGTATCGTAGAGTTTCGCAACAGCAGCACTTACTTGGGAGTCGGACATGATCGGGATTAACGCAGCATTTCTGAGTTTAGCGGATGGGGGGATTTTGGGGAAGGTGATTTAATTTTAGATTTTGGATTTTAGGTTGAAAATACCTATCTGACAAGCACAAAATTAATTGCTACCTAAGAGGATGTTTTAAAAGTTTTGGGCGAATATAATTCGCTACTACACAAGTAAAGTCCACCTGCGTGGACTAATGAAAAATTAAGGTTTTTTAACCCACGCACCATCTGGGTTTTGTCTGTGTAGATGTGATTTCTAATCACCCTAGTTGGGCTTTTAAAACATCCTCTAAATAAATCTCTACATTTCTAGTATTCCATGTTGCAATACCAATCCCAAAAAAATCTTGATCTTCTGTCCATATTGGAGAATTTAACGCTAGAGCGAGAGCTACTATTTGCCCATCTTTAATATCTCTTTCTTCCATTCGCTTTTTAGCATCTTCCTCATATTCAAGATAAATTTCTTCATCTATTGGCATGACTACTTTTTGAAGTTTATCAATAGCATTTAAAAATGGTTCTAAAGGAATATTCCGCTTTTTTAAAATTTTGGGCAAGTGTTCATTCAATTAATCATAACATGAAGCGGGAGTCACAAAACTACAGTTATAGTTGTATTTCTCAAATAAATTGCTAACTCGTTCTCCTAAAACTGCGCGAATGAGAATATTAGTATCAAGGATAATTAACTTTCTCATTGTTGCTTACTATTTTTAGCATTCTGGAAATCGGCTAATAAATCATCTTCACTAATACCTTTTGTTTCTAGTAAATGTTTAATTTTTTGTACTGCTTCCTGCAAGGCAATTAAATCTTGTTTTTGTGGATTTGGTTGTGTCGGTATGTAATAACCTATTGGTACACCATGAGAAGTAATTGCGATTGGTTCGGAATTTGGTTGTGTGTATTTATGTAAGTTGGCACGAAATTCTTTGATGCCTACAGATTGAATTTTCATGATAGTAAATTGA
Source organism: Sphaerospermopsis torques-reginae ITEP-024 (assembly GCF_019598945.1). Lineage (NCBI taxonomy): Bacteria > Bacillati > Cyanobacteriota > Cyanophyceae > Nostocales > Aphanizomenonaceae > Sphaerospermopsis > Sphaerospermopsis torques-reginae. The sequence continues at coordinate 4,182,288 of NZ_CP080598.1, forward strand.
GTGAAAATAAAATATGTACACCTGAGTACACTATAGCATAAATCATAATCAAATTAAATAATCAGCGTAATAGCATAAATTTAAGTTGATTCCGTGAAACCACTCATGTTAAGATGGATATTGACGTTTATAATTGAAAATCTAAAAAAACTATAATATGTATTTAGCATCCATTTGTTATTTACCATTTGATTAACCAGGAGTATAAATAATGGCGCTTGGTTTACCTGAGTTTGTTGAAAACCCTGAAAATCGTTGTCCGGTAGTTCTGTTATTAGATACTTCTGGTTCAATGTCAGGTCAAGCTATACAGGAGTTAAATACAGGTTTGGCGGCTTTCAAGGAAGATGTATTAAAGGATGCTCATGCTTCTTTAAGTGTGGAAGTGGCTATAGTTACTTTTGGACCTGTGCGACTGATACAAGATTTTGTCACCATAGACCATTTTACACCGCCCAAACTAGAAGCAGATGGTGGAACACCAATGGGTGAGGCGATAGAATATGCTTTAAATTTAGTGGAAAAACGTAAACAGACTTATAAAGATAATGGTATTCTCTATTATCGTCCTTGGGTATTTTTAATTACTGACGGTGCGCCTACAGACTATTGGCAAAATGCAGCGCAAAGGGTGAGGGAAGAAGAAGAACAGCGCCGAATGTTGTTTTTTACTGTTGCTGTGCAAGGTGCGTATATGAATAAACTCAGAGAAATTGCACCACCTGGACGGCCTCTAGTGATGTTAAATGGTTTAGATTTTCGTTCTTTATTTGTTTGGCTTTCTACTTCTATGAAACGGGTTTCTAGTGGCAAAGTTGGGGAAGTTGTAGCATTACCTCCAGTGGGATGGGGGCAAATTACAAGTTAATTTGTAGAAACCAGATCCCCGACTTCTAACATAAGTTGATTATTTATTGACATGATGAAAAAAGAAGTCGGGGATCTTAGCTATTAAATTAGATTTTGAGGATTTATTTATTGTGGGTTGGAAAGCTATAGCGCGTTTTGCGGTGGGAACGAGTCATCAAGAGCAAAAAATACCTTGTCAAGATTACGGACATTATCGCATTTTTAATGATGTGATTGTGGGTGCGGTTGCTGATGGTGCTGGAAGTGCTAAATATTCTCATATTGGTTCTAAAGTAGCGGTAGAAACTACGCTCAAATATCTTTCTACAATTAGTGAGTATCTTCAGCAGCGAAAACGATGTTGGCAGAAGGTTTCTCAACCACTTTCAGAACAAGAAGCAAAAAAGCTTTTTACTAAAACCGTTAATCATGTAATTTCAGATTTAACAAAACAAGCAGCAAATAAAGATTATTCTGTTAATGATTTAGCTTGTACATTATTGGTTTTTGTAGCAACTCCTGAATGGGTTGCAGCTATGCAAATTGGAGACGGGTTTATTGTCATGAGTTCTCAAGATACAGAATATCAAATGTTGTTTAAACCAGATAAGGGGGAATTTTTCAACGAGACAACTTTTGTCACTTCAGTTAGTGGACTGGAGGAAATGCAGGTAAAGGTATTTTCAGGAAAGCAAGAATTTATTTGTGCTGCTACTGATGGACTAGAAAAAGTAGCAATTAGATTTAGTGACTGGCAACCTTTCCTGCCATTTTTTAAACCTTTAGAGGCATATTTGCGAGAAACAGAAAATCCTGGATGTGATGGAGATAATTATATTATGGATTTTCTTGAGTCTGATAGGTTAAATGCTCGTACTGATGATGATAAAACTTTGGTTTTATGTTTGTTTGAAAAAGAGATTTAGTAGACTCAATTAAATGATGGGCGGGCAGGATGCCCAGCCCACAAAAGTGACAGCACTTTCTGGTGTTATGAGCTACACCACGGGCGGGCAAGATGCCCACCCCACAAGAGTTTTATTATTAAAATTTGTACCTCATAGCAATGGAATCTGCTGTATATCCCACATTCCGAACTTCGCTTTGTAATACATGAAGATTACGAAAATTGCGGTTAATGGTGGTTGAATAGCGATCTCCGAATGGCTATAATTAATACGTTTAAATATTGAATAATATCAACATTTTTTGTAAAATTTATTGAAGTATTAACGTATGACATTTTGAAGTGCGGAAAGTCGGTTATATATTGATTGTGGGATGGGCTTCTAGCCTGTCCTAGTAAACAATACTATTTGATATTGATTTCATCCCATTTACTGAAAAATTATATGACGTTTCTAATTTGTGATAGTACGAGTGAAAGAATTACTTTGTTAAATGAAATAGCTGCTAGTGGAGAAGCTAAAGTTTGGCGAACTAATCATCATGGTTATTTAGCTAAAATTTACCATTCACCAACACCTGAAAGAATGGAAAAATTAGCGGCAATGATAGCGCACGCACCAAAAGAGCCAAATTCCCATCTTAATCATATTTCTTTTGCTTGGCCTAATTCATCATTAAGAGATGATCAAGGTGATTATGTAGGTTTTTTAATGCCAGAAGTTAAAGGTGGAAAAGAGCTTATTAATATTTATAACCCCCAGCTTCGTAAGAGCTTAAAGCTTGAGATTAATTGGCGTTTTCTACACACTACGGCTTTAAATATTGCCTCAATTATTGCAGCATTACATGAAGCTGGTTATGTATTAGGTGATATTAAACCACAAAACATTTTAGTTAATAATCGTGCTTTACCTTCGATTATTGACACAGATTCTTTTCAGGTGAAAAATCCCAAAAATGGTAAAGTTTATCGTTGTTTAGTTGGTTCAGAAGGATATACACCACCGGAATTAATTGGTGAAGATTTTTCTAGGATTGAACAAACGGAAATACATGATAGATTTCGATTAGCAGTAATTATTTATCAATTGTTATTTGGTGGTAATAGTCCTTTTCAGGGAATATGGACAGGTGGGGGAGAAACTCCAGAAGTTAATGAACTTATTAAGCATGGTATATGGTTGTATTCTCAAAATAGTTTGATTGAGCATGTAGAGAGAACAATTCCTATGATAATTGTTCATCCTGCAATTCGGGAATGTTTTCTCAGATGTTTTAATGATGGGTATAAAAATCCTCATTTACGTCCGACTGCTAAGGAGTGGTTAGAGGTTTTAAGAATAGGAAATGATAACTTAACTGTATGTGATAGGGTAGATAGTCATTTTTATAGTAGAACTTATGGTAGTTGTTATTGGTGCGATCGCTCTACAAAGTTGGGTGTTGATATTTTTGCTGGTGTTGTTAAGGTAAAACCATCTCTTGTTGTGGAATCACCCCTACAAACCCTCACTGGTCATTCTAACTTGGTTACGTCAGTAGCATACAGCCCTGATGGTCAAACTCTGGCTAGTGGGGGTGACAAGACTATCAAACTGTGGGAAGTAAAAACGGGAAACCCCCTACAAACCTTCACTGGTCATTCTAACTTGGTTACGTCAGTAGCATACAGCCCTGATGGTCAAACTCTGGCTAGTGGGGGTAATGACAACACTATCAAACTGTGGGAAGTAAAAACGGGAAACCTCCTACAAACCTTCACGGGTCATTCTTACTGGGTTGGGTCAGTAGCATACAGCCCTGATGGTCAAACTCTGGCTAGTGGGAGTAATGACAACACTATCAAACTGTGGGCTGTAAAAACGGGAAACCTCCTACAAACCTTCACGGGTCATTCTGACTGGGTTGGGTCAGTAGCATACAGCCCTGATGGTCAAACTCTAGCTAGTGGGAGTAATGACAACACTATCAAACTGTGGGACTTAAAAACGGGAAACCTCCTACAAACCTTCATTGGTCATTCTAACTCGGTTTGGTCAGTAGCATACAGCCCTGATGGTCAAACCCTTGCTAGTGGAAGTCGTGACAACACTATCAAACTGTGGAATGTAAAAACGGGAAACCTCCTACAAATCTTCACTGGTCATTCTCACTGGGTTATGTCAGTAGCATATAGCCCTGATGGTCAAACTCTGGCTAGTACAAGTAATGACACGACTATCAAACTGTGGGATGTAAAAACGGGAAACCTCCTACAAATCTTCACTGGTCATTCTCACTGGGTTACGTCAGTAGCATATAGCCCTGATGGTCAAACCCTTGCTAGTGGGAGTGGTGACAAGACTATCAAGATATGGCGGTTAAGGTGAATTATAAAATGTATTTAATTTAACTAAATCTTCCTTGTAGTCATCACTTGTACTAACATGACAAAAACAACATACCAGAAAAAGCTGTTGTACTTCTATACATTCAGCTAAGGATAGATAAAATCAAAAAAAGTATCTATAATGAGTGGAATACCACAAGTTAACATTAGACCTGTCCGAAATATATACAAAAAAATGGTAGAACGGTAAATTGAAGATATACCGTGAATCTACCCAACATGAAAAATATTATCCATTATATACATTCGTACCCAAAACGCGCTAGGGGTATACTGGGAATTAGCTATGATAAATTGATTTCATTGATGGAGGTGGCTAAGTTAACTCATCAGGAGCAAAAAGCTCAGGTAGAAAAAAATAAAAGGCGTGTTAATGCGCCTGGTGGCGGGCGTAAACCAAAATTAACAATTGAAGAAGAAATATGCCTGACACTATTTTATCTCAGGCAAATGCCAACATTTGAAGTATTAGGATTACAGTTTGGTATTTCCAAGACAAAAGCAAATGATACATTTCATTACTGGCTAGGAATATTGAGGAAGATTTTACCATCTAGTATGCTAGAACAATTAGAAAATCAGGAGGGAGATTATGCAATTGTTAAGGAACTATTACAGGATTTTGAGTTAATCGTAGATAGCTTTGAGCAAGCTATAGAAAGACCGGAAGACAATGATGAGCAAAAAAGATACTATTCGGGAAAGAAGAAATATCACTCATTTAAAAATCAAGTTGTCTCCATGCCAAAAGGTAAAGATATAGTAGATGTGACGGTAGGAAAGCCAGGACCGACTAGCGATATTTCTTTGTTTAGAGGTCAACAAGAAAAATTTGATTCTGGACAGAGATTTCAAGGAGATAAAGCTTATACAGGTGGAGATAATATGACTACACCTAAGAAAAAGCCCAGAAATAAAGAATTAACAGATGAACTTAAAAGTTGCAAATAAAAAGCTGACTAGTAAACGAATTTTTGTAGAGCATATTATCAGAATTATTAAAATATTTCGCATAGCATCATCAAGATTTCGTCTTCATAAAGATACTTATGAAAAAGTAATATTGACGATTTGTGGATTGGTGAGGTTACGAATTGATTCTCTAGTTTTACCAAATTTATGATATGTGTTAAAAGTATGCAGATGATGAAATAACCATCGGCATTTTTTCCGGGCTATATTAACAGTAACTATCTCTAGCCCTGATGATTACGTCAAGTCTGGCTCACATGAAAACATCCTCAAAGCCCGACACAGACTGCCTTTTTAATTTTCGGACAGGTCTATTGTATAATCTTGGGTCTTCATTATATATTATGCTAGATTGCCTTCACAAAAACCATAAAACCCTTATGCTATAATAAATACGGGCATTATTTATTAACATTTTAAGTATTTTTCATGGGATATGGCTTTTTGCCTTGATTTTTAAACACATTTTTGATGTTTAATTAATAGTTTGGCATACTAGTACAGTACGGCGTAAATAAACCAACCATTCTAAATCTCCGACAATCCTATGCTGTCTTGGTTTTGACTTTTGACTTTTGACTTCCGCGAAGCGGTACTAGGTACTGAAGAACCATAATCCTAATATTCTGAACTCTTGTGGAACAGGCATCTTGCCTGTTCCACTTATACAAATTAAATGCACAACAGCTTATTAGGAGACTGAGGTTTGTTGACTGATGACTGTTGATTTTGTTTTGAAAGGTAATAAACATGGCTTACAGTGATTTTAAATTAAGTGAAATTATCCAGAAATTTGAGTTGACACTAAATGAAGTATCAGCGTTATTTGCAGATACAACGGAAGAAGAACCCAGTGATTTACTAACAACAATTCTCAAAGAGAATGTTGATTTAGCTGTTTCGATTAACACTGAAAAAGCCCGTTCTGAAATGATAATTAGTCCAATTTTACTAGAAGTAAGAAGAAAGTTAAATAATCAAATCAGTCTATTTTCAGGGGTAGATTTTAATGTTGATAATCAACAAGGTTTAAATGGTTTTTGTGATTTCCTGATTTCTCTTTCCAAAGAACAGCTTTTTGTTCGCGCACCTGTAATTACATTGGTAGAAACCAAAAATGAAAACTTGAAATCAGGTTTGGCTCAATGTATAGCAGAAATGATTGCTGCTCAGTTATTTAACGAGAAAAACGAAAATAATATTAGGACTATTTATGGTGCTGTAACTATTGGTACTATTTGGCAATTTTTGAAGTTAGAAGATAAACTTGTTTCCATTGATTTAAGTGAATATTATATCAAGGATGTGAAAAAGATTTTAGGAATTTTAATCAGTGCAATTAAGCAGGAATAATTTTTAATGTAGTGCGGGCATCTTGCCTGCAATTTGAAAATAAAACCTATTATAACCAAGAATTTATGAATAAATGAGAATATATTTTGCCAAATCCTGTAAAAGCTGGGTTATCAAATACTCCTGATGAATATCCTTTACTCCTGATGAATATCCTTTCTTATGGGATAGGTTTTAATTTTTTCATCCTGTAGTGGGAGCATCTTGCTGCCTACGGTATCTACCACATTTCACCCCATTCAATTGATATCCTTGAACTCCTGAATCATTGAAATCCTTAATCTGGAAAGACTTTTTCAGGAAAGCCTATTTAGACCTATCATACCAACAATACTCATACCTTAACGTTTGTTTCTACATTTAAATTCATATAAACAAATCAAGTTTTATTTACATTCCATTACTAATCCCAAAAACATGAAAAAAATCTAAAATAGAGATAAATCAGCTACAAAATATGCTGAAAGCAAATGTAGCATATAGATACAAAACTTCAACATTCCACAGCCTGTCCACAGTAGGTACTTATGCCAATAGGCAGATTTAGATTACAGAATTGACATACTTCTTAATAAATTAGCAGCGTTACCGCAAAACGTTCTAATCTAAAAACTGAACTGGGTTAATTTACTGGCAGTTTGACTGGCGTACTATACATAAATACACCAATATGTCAAGCCAAAAAGCAACCCAGACTTAACACATAAACTTATTTATAGGAGTTTAAAAAATCCGATGAGTGTTAAGGCAAGTGGTGGAAGCTCAGTTGCGCGTCCGCAACTATATCAAACCTTACCTGTAGCGACCATTTCCCAAGCAGAACAACAAGACCGCTTTTTGGGAAAAGGTGAACTCAGTGAACTGGGAAGCTATTTTGCTTCTGGTGCAAAACGTTTAGAAATCGCCCAGATCCTCACCGAAAATTCTGAGATCATTGTTTCTCGTGCGGCTAACCGGATCTTCGTTGGTGGTTCACCAATGGCTTTCTTAGAAAAGCCCCAAGAACCGGAAATGGCAATGGTGGGCGCTGGTGCTAATGTCCAAGAAGGCATGAAACTAGGAACAGTCACCTACGTTGAAAGTCGTGGTGGCTTCTTTGAAAACCTCCGTTCCATCTTCAACACTTCCGCAGGTGGTCCCACACCTCCTGGTTTTAGACCCATTAACGTTGCTCGTTATGGTCCTGGCAATATGTCCAAGAGCTTGCGGGACTTGTCCTGGTTCTTGCGCTATGCTACCTATGCCATTGTTGCCGGCGACCCCAATATCATCTCTGTAAATACCAGAGGTTTGCGGGAAATCATTGAAAATGCTTGTTCTGGTGAAGCTACCATTGTGGCTTTACAAGAAATCAAAACTGCTTCCTTGTCATTCTTCCGCAAAGACCCTGAAGCAACAGAAATCGTGACTCAGTACATGGATGTGTTGCTGACTGAGTTCAAAGCACCTACACCATCCACCAAAGTCCGTCAACGTCCTTCCGGCGATCAACAAGGTTTACAACTACCTCAAATTTACTTCAACGCCGCAGAACGCCGTCCCAAGTACGCTATGAAGCCTGGTTTGTCTTCTAGCGAAAAAACTGAAGTAGTCAAAGCTGCTTACCGCCAAGTATTTGAGCGCGATATTACCCGTGCTTACAGCTTATCCATCTCTGACTTAGAATCAAAAGTTAAAAATGGCGATATCTCCATGAAGGAGTTTATTCGCCGTTTAGCTAAATCTCCTCTTTACCAAAAACAGTTTTACCAGCCTTTTATTAACAGCCGGGTAATAGAACTTGCTTTCCGTCACATTTTGGGACGTGGACCAAGCAGCCGGGAAGAAGTGCAAAAATACTTTGCAATTATTTCTAACGGTGGTTTACCCGCTTTAGTAGATGCTTTGGTAGACTCCAAAGAATACGCAGATTACTTTGGTGAAGAAACCGTTCCCTACATCCGGGGGCTGGGTCAAGAAGCTCAAGAGTGTCGCAACTGGGGACCACAGCAAGACCTGTTCAAATACAGTGCGCCTTTCCGCAAAGTTCCTCAATTTATTACCACCTTTGCAGCTTACGAACAACCATTACCTGATCAACATCCCTACGGTTCTGGTAATGATCCGTTAGAAATTCAATTTGGCGCGATTTTCCCGAAAGAAACCCGCAACCCCAGCAGCAGTCCTGCACCTTTCGGTAAAGATACCCGTCGGATCTTGATTCACCAAGGACCTGGTATCAATAATCAACTCAGTAAACCCGGTGCGCGTGGTGTTGCTCCTGGTACTTTGGGCGCGAAAGTGTTCAAATTAGACCAGTTACCCGGTACTATGAGCAGAAATGCTGGTAAGGGTACAAGTGTCAAATTCTCTGAAAGCTCTACCCAAGCGGTAATCAAAGCTTGTTACCTGCAAGTATTCGGTCGTGATGTTTACGAAGGTCAACGCCTGAAAGTTGCGGAAATCAAACTGGAAAACGGCGAAATCACCGTCCGCGAGTTTGTGCGGATGTTGGCGAAGTCTGATTTATTCCGCAAAATGTACTGGACTTCCTTGTATGTTTGTAAAGCGATTGAATACATTCACCGTCGCTTGTTAGGTCGTCCTACCTATGGTCGTCAAGAAAACAACAAGTATTTTGATATTGCTTCTAAGAAAGGCTTTTATGCTGTTGTTGATGCCATCCTTGACACTGTAGAGTACAGTGAAGCTTTCGGTGAAGATACTGTTCCTTATGAGCGTTATTTAACACCTGCTGGTGTATCCTTGCGTCAACTGCGTGTGGGAACTATCCGCGAAGATATCAACAAAGTTGAGAAGGAAGAAACTCCTCGCTTTGTGGAGTTGGGTGAAGTTAAGGAAATGCGGACCCAACCAGATATTGATTTCCGCATTAACCAAGGTGTTACTAAGCAGCGTGAGCAAACCAAGGTCTTCAAACTGATCGCTGGTATTGGTGATAAGGTTGCGGTAAAAACTTTAATTGGTGCTGCTTACCGTCAAATTTTCGAGCGTGATATTGCTCCTTATGTTGCTGGTAACGAGTTTACTGATTTAGAAAGTAAGCTGAGTAACGGAGAAATCACTGTTAAGGAATTTATTGAAGGTTTGGGTTACTCTAACTTGTACCTGAAGGAGTTCTATACACCTTATCCCAACACGAAAGTGATTGAGATGGGTACTAAGCATTTCTTAGGCCGTGCGCCAATGGATCAGGCAGAAATCCGTAAGTATAACCAAATTCTGGCTACTCAAGGTATTAAAGCCTTTATCGGTGCAATGGTGAATAGTGCTGAGTATGCTCAGGCTTTTGGTGAAGATACTGTTCCTTACCGTCGCTTCCCAACTTTACCTGCGGCTAACTTCCCCAATACCGAGAAGCTTTACAACCAGCTAACTAAGCAAAATGATGATTTGGTTGTACCTAGCTTTGAAACAGTGAAGCCCCGGATTAAGACTGAGAATACGCCAATGTTAGCGAATGCGATCGCAGATTTGGCGGCTCAAGCTAGACAAATGGACAAGACCAAACCCTTGTTCATCGAGTTAGGTCGTTCTTTTAACGATGGTCGTGGTCAGTCGGTAGAAGTTGGTGTTGGTACAAGTCGCCGCAAACCTGCCCGTATTTTCCGCGCTACCACTGGTACAAATTCAACTGAAACCAATCAGGTAATTAACGCTATCTATGTTCAGGTGATGGACGTATTTAGTGGTCAAATTCCTGAGTATTTACGCCGCAGTGATTTAGATAGCAAACTGCGTAACGGTGAAATTACCGTGCGTGAGTTTGTCCTAGAGTTGGCAAGTTCAGAAATTTACCGCAAGCGGTTCTACACACCCTATCCCAACACCAAAGTGATTGAATTTTTATTCCGTCACATTTTGGGACGCGCACCCGCAACTCAAGGCGAAATCCGTCAATATAACAAAATATTGGCTGATAGCGGTTTAAGGGCGGCTGTGGAAACTATGGTGAATAGCCCAGAATACGCTCGTTACTTCGGTGAAGATGTTGTACCTTACAACCGCTTCCCATCTTTACCTGCGGGTAACTACTTGGGTAGCGTGAAAGCTGAAGCTGACCTAGTAAAACAATCTTGGTCTAGCTTGTCTCCTTCTGTTTTAACCGGTCGCGGTGGTAGATAGGTGACAGTTGACAGGTGACAGGTGACAGTGAAGAAAGCAGGGGTGCAGGGGGCAGGGTGCAGGGGGGAGAGAATATTAACTTTTGCCTTTTGCCTCTTGCCTCTTGCCTTCTGTTCCCTGTTCCCTGTTCCCTCAAAATGAGCATTTCTGAAAGAAAATATTACAAAGTATTAAGAGCAGTAATAAATGCTCAACATAATGCCGGAGAATATTTTGCGGAAGGATAATTAAGTTTTTCAACTTATGTACTTTTGTTGAGTAAATGTGACTCACTTTGTACTAAGATGCAAAACAGTTATCAATCAAATCAAAGTCTTACCAGTTTAAAAACTGGTGTCATTAGTTTTGGAGGAATCCATTAATGAGTATCGTCACGAAGTCCATCGTGAATGCTGATGCAGAAGCTCGCTACCTCAGCCCCGGTGAATTAGATCGCATTAAGAGCTTCGTTTCTGGTGGCGCACAACGTCTCCGCATCGCTCAAGTATTGACCGACAACCGCGAGCGCATCGTTAAGCAAGCTGGCGATCAATTGTTCCAAAAGCGTCCTGATGTTGTTTCTCCCGGTGGTAACGCTTACGGTAAAGAAATGACAGCTACCTGTCTTCGTGACTTAGACTACTACTTGCGTCTTGTAACCTACGGAATCGTTTCTGGTGATGTAACCCCCATCGAAGAAATCGGTATCGTTGGTGTACGTGAAATGTACAAGTCCTTGGGTACTCCCATTGACGCTGTTGCTGGTGGCGTTGCTGCTATGAAAGCTGTTGCTTCTACCTTGTTGTCTGCTGAAGACGCAGCTGAAGCTGGCGCTTACTTCGACTACGTTGTTGGTGCAATGTCATAGGTTACAGCTAATTAACTGCTGAAACTGAAAACTGTTGCAATCAATCTGGAAATAAGGAAATAACAACAATGCAAGACGCAATTACCTCTGTAATTAATTCCTCTGACGTTCAAGGTAAATACCTTGATACCGCTGCTTTAGAAAAGCTCAAAGGTTACTTCGCTACTGGTGAACTGCGCGTTCGTGCAGCTACAACCATCAGTGCTAACGCTGCTGCGATCGTTAAAGAAGCTGTAGCTAAATCCTTGTTGTACTCTGACATCACCCGTCCCGGTGGTAATATGTACACCACTCGTCGTTACGCAGCTTGTATCCGTGACTTGGATTACTACTTGCGTTATTCCACCTACGCTATGTTGGCTGGAGATCCTTCCATCCTCGACGAGCGTGTATTAAACGGTTTGAAAGAAACCTACAACTCCTTGGGTGTACCCGTAGGCGCTACCGTTCAAGCTATCCAAGCTATGAAAGAAGTAACTGCAAGCTTGGTTGGTCCTGACGCTGGTAAAGAAATGGGCGTTTACTTCGACTATATCTCCTCTGGCTTGAGCTAGGAGTTAGCTTTGCACTTATAATTTAGGTGCGGCTTGATTAAGGTCTGGAAATCAACCATGAGTTCTAGGTCGTTCTATTGCTTACTAAACATGAGTATTAGCGGTCTAGTGTTGATGTTTGATTTCCAGGCTTTGAAATGTAAGGAGTCAGGAGTCAGGAGTCAGGAGTCAGAATAATTAATATTTATTTATTTATTTTGGCTTGGTAGATGGAGATTTGACAACTGACGGCTAAATCATTTAAATCCTTACAAATAAATTAAAGAGTTGTACTCAAGATTTTTGAGATAAAAAAGTTTTTCCAAACAAATACGGAGTTTAGAAAAAAATGGCTCGTTTATTTAAAGTGACTGCTTGTGTTCCCAGCTTAACTCGCACTCGCACCCAACGCGAATTACAAAATACTTACTTCACTAAGTTAGTTCCTTATGAAAACTGGTTCCGTGAACAACAACGGATTCAAAAAATGGGCGGTAAGATTGTTAAGGTAGAATTAGCAACTGGTAAGCAAGGTACAAACACTGGTTTGGCTTAATTTCTATACATACATCAGAGATTATTTTGGTAGATTTTTCAGGGGTCAGTGATGACCTCTTTTTTTATTGATAGCAGGGAATAGGGATGTCTGAATCAGGATGTCCAGGATTAAAGGATGAACAGGATGAAAATTTATGAGAACTATTGAGCTTTCCCAATCTACATTAACAATATCTGAATTATTAGAATTAGCGGAAAATGATACTGTAATTATTAAGAAAGCTGATGGGAGAGAGTTTGTTTTGTGTGTGGTTGATGATTTTGCTGCTGAAGTTAAAGCACTGCAAGAAAATCAGGAATTTATGGACTTTTTAGCCCGACGTTCTCAATCTGATCAACGAGTATCTTTAGAGGAAGCGCGTAAACGTTTGGGTATTTGGTAATTAAGATGCAATTTGCAATGTGTTAGGTTCAGGGATAGATTCACCTTCTGCTTCCCAAGCTTCTAGGTACATTTCGATTACTTCTTCTCCATTTTTAATTGCTTCTTCACGAGTTTTTCCGTGAGTACAAGGCATAATCACAAGATGGCTAAATTCGGGAATTGTAACTAGGAAAAGTTGGTCTTCCTTTGACCATTGAATAATCATACTGTATTGACTCATTAATTTTGCTCCTCTCCTAATTCTTCCAGTTCAGTTAATAATTTTGCTAATTGCTTTTCTAAGTAAAGTGGAACATCATCTCCATCTTTACCTGGAATTGTTAATGTTTTCCTCAGTAAAGGATGTTTCCATCTTTCATGACTGCCTTTCCCACGCTTTGGTAGATACACAAACCCTTTACGTGCAATCTCGGCTTTTAGTTCCCGAATTTTTCTGGGCATTTATGCTGAATATTGATTTATTCTTGGTCTGAACTTTAATAAGCTAACATCATTTCTGCAATATCTACCTCAGAAAATCCCATTAATTTTCCCACTTGTTTAATGTACATTTTTTCCGTTATGTGAAAATCTCCATCACGCTTGGCAAGAGCGATCAAATCAATTAATAACCCTAAAGCATCATCGGGATATTTAGCTATTAATGAATAATCTACTTCTATTCTCTGGGCAGATAATAAATTTTTAATTTCCTTAATTTCTTCCACTGTTAAATTAGCATTGGTAATAATCGTCTTGAGATATTCTTTCTCTTCAGGTTCAATACTACCATCAACTTTCATTAAATTAATCAGGGTTTTAATCTTTAATAATTCTAGTCTTTCTCCTGTTATACAGCACTTTGCGTAACGTTTAGGTACAAAAACATAAGACAGAATTATTACATCAAGCTAGAAAATAGGATATGAACTGTACTAGATAGACGTGCAAAGTGCTGTATTATTTTCTTCTATATCAGATGGAGGAAGAAGACGATCAGTGTATTCAATGCTACATTCACTTAATGATTGAGTCTCATCTAATATCTCAATTTCTTTTTCAAATATTTGAATAGCCTTATTACCTACTTGTTTAGTTGAATAGGCAGACCATAAACCCATAGCAGTAGCACCAACTCCAGGCAACCATTTGCTAACGCTTGATTTTAATACCTGTTGGGCATATTTTCCTGCTATCCAACGAGCCGTGTCTTGAAATATTGGAGTGCTTACTTTTCGAGCAATAATTTTACTGCCTTGAGCAATAATAACTCTATTTGCTACTGCATTGATGCCGGGTGTGATTAATTTTGTACCCAATGCAGAAATTAAGACACCTGCTAATAGTTCTTTGTTTAAATATTGCTGCTTATCATAAGCTACACCCACATCATAAATCATGGCAATTTGGTTTCGCATGACTGTGATAATTTCTGGAGCAACTGCTAACATTCCCAATGGACCCGGTACTAAATTAGCTGCTACTGATATCCCTCCATTACATTTTGCATAGCCATTGACAATTGAATTAGCTGATTCTATGGAAGGTCTTTGATGTTGATAAGGATTTTTAGCAAAATAATTACTTCTATCTTGGGCAACTATATCAAAAGAAGTAATTATTTTTTCACCGATTTGGTTTTGTAGTTCTTGAATAACGTTATTACTTGTATTTTGTTGGTTGATCATAAAAACTTTTCCCGCTTGTATCTTACCTACTTATTTATTCAGTATAATTTTACTCGGTCGCAATATTGAATAGTAGCAAATTTACAAAAGTTTACGTATTACATCAAGTATCCATGATGAGCGTTAGCGTAGCTCATCGTAGATATCGCTTCCTATGGTCTTCTATACTGATTAATAATTATTTGTGGTATGCAGGTGAGAGAGCGATCGCCGATAGAATCAAAACTCCCATTCAATTACACCAAGAATGGCAGCAGCAATTTCTGACATTGTAACGTCAGACACATTACCCAATTTGCGAATGAATCTTTGTAAATCTACACCCCTCAGTTGTAAAGCGTCAATTGCTGAAACTTTCGCTAAACTATTTGTAGTGTCAGGTTCAATTTTTACGTGCCAGAAATCTTGTGAGAAATATGGTTTCCAGTCTGTAATAGGAGCAATAAGTTTGATAGGAAGTTTACCTACTGCATCAGAACTAATGACAACAGCAGGACGGACTTTCTTAATTTCTGCACCAATAGTAGGATCAAAATTAACCAACCAAATTTCTCCCCGCTTAGGTATGTCACGGTTAGTAGTCCACGATGTCACCTGACATTAACTCCTTCCATTCAGAATCTTCTTCATAATGAGAAATCATTGTTTCAGCCTGACTTTCTAAAATGCGTCTGCGTTCAGCCATTGGTAACTTTAAAAAAGCCAAACGTTGCTCTAAAGAAAGAGATTGATTTTCTCCAGAATCAGGAGTATTTTCAGAAACTAAAATCACTACTTCCACTGTTTGTCCCACTACAAGGTTGGGAGTTTCAATTTCAATTTTGTTTCCTGGCAGAACTTTGGCTTTGAGATATAAAGTTGATTTCACAGGTGAAAATTACCCTTCAGCAGTTTCAATAATTTAATAGTAGCAAATTTATAAAACTGTAGGCATAGTTTATAGTATCAATGATAAGCCTTAGCGTAGCTCATCGTAGATATCTTTTACCCTATACTACGCCAATAATAGACGGAAGAAAAAAATAAAATGTACAGACATTAAAATAACATCTGTACATTAGACATCTCCGAAAACCATCTAATTGGTAATTAGATATCTCCAGAAAAGAAATTATGGAACCTATTTATGGGGGCAGGTCGAAGCTTATGGGATATCTAAATGTCTGATTTTTCCGTTAAATTATCGCCCATAAGCGTCGCCCCTACAACTTATGACAAATTAATACATTCTATTTTGGAGAAGTCTATTGAAGGCAATTAGCAAGAAGTTAAAGTTATGGTAGGTGATTAGTCTAATTGATGACTCAATTTTGATGAGGCGATCGCAGCTTTCCTATAATTTTACATATTATCAGGACTTACGCAAAAGAAAACGAAAGTAGGGGTAATTCATGAATTACCCCTACGCAAGAATCAGGTGTTGAGTTCAATCCTGCGTAAGTCCTAATTATTTTAGACTAAATGAAACCTTAAAACCTACAATAGCTTATGTTGCTATTCCTGTAACTTGTGAATTTACGCCAATTAATCCCTATTTTTGATAGTTCCGTTGCCAGCTGGGCTTTGGAAGCGCGTTTATTACGCTGGTTAACCTTTGTGTGGTTGTCTGTTGGTTTAATTGTACTTTTTTCTGCATCCTATCCCGTGGCTGATGCTCGTCAGGGTGATGGAATGTATTATTTTCAGCGTCAAATTATTTGGGTATTAGTTTCATTAATACTATTCAACATCATTGTCAATCTTCCCTTACGGAAAATTTTGGCGGTATCTCATTGGTTTTTATTTCTGTTTTTGTTGTTAATTTTCGTGACTCTTATTCCCGGAGTGGGAAAAAAAGCATTTGACGCAGCACGATGGATAGCGATCGGTCCTATTCCCCTGCAACCATCAGAATTGATTAAACCCTTTTTAGTATTGCAAAGTGCGCGGCTGTTTGGCCATTGGGAAAGATTAACGTGGGAAATTCGTTTTTCCTGGTTAGGTGTGTTCTGTCTGGTGCTATTGGGTATTTTAGCTCAACCAAACCTCAGTACAACTGCACTTTGTGGAATCACAGTTTGGTTAATTGCCCTAGCTGGTGGAATACCATACAAATACTTAGGAGGAACAGCTATTGGTGGATTTTTATTAGCCCTATTAAGTATTACTATCAAAGAATATCAACGCCGAAGGGTGATGTCTTTCATTAACCCTTGGGCAGATCCTAGCGGAGATGGTTATCAGTTGGTACAAAGTTTATTAGCTGTAGGTACAGGGAAAACTTGGGGTGTGGGTTTTGGACTTTCTCAACAAAAGCTTTTTTATCTCCCTATTCAAGATACTGATTTTATCTTTGCCATCTTCGCTGAAGAATTTGGTTTTGTGGGTAGTATGCTATTTTTGTTACTTTTAGCTGTCTTCGCTACTTTAGGATTAATTGTAGCCATGAAAGCAAAAAGTTCTATCCATCGGCTGGTGGCAATAGGTATTACTGTGGTGATTATTGGACAATCATTATTACATATTGGTGTGGCTACGGGGGCGATACCAACAACGGGTTTACCATTGCCAATGTTTAGTTATGGTGGTAATTCTATGATTGCTAGTTTGGTGGCTTCTGGATTATTAATTCGTGTTGCTAGAGAAAGCAGTGAAGCTGAGGTTTTACCTTTACCAATTAATACACCAGAAACTAAACGTAGAAAAAGAATTTAGATTTTTCTTGGTGGGTAATTCCCACCAGATTATTAATAGATAAAAGTAGAGTAAATGAAACAAGATATTCTTGTAATTAATACAAAATTTGGCAAATAAGTATATATACTAGTAGTTATTCGGAAAACTTGACCATAAAATGTTACGCAAAACAAGATATTTTAACTTTTCTTCAGCAAAAATGTCAAAAAAGTTAAATTTTGGTTAACAATGAAAAAAATGTACCGATGTGCGGTATTTAAAAATAAGGATAATAAAAAGTTGTGCATCGCACCTTGGTAGAACTCAAGATAATAAAATGCAAACAATTCCCAGGCTGAATAACTTAGCATCTACTCAAATACCCAAGCTAGATCATTGTAGTACCGAAAACCTGCTCAACTATTTTGAAAATTCTTGGGAACTAGAAGCAACCCTACTCAAAAGCATAACTAGCACAGATACATTTTACCGCTGTCCTGATCCTTTAAGAAACAAATTAATCTTTTATCTGGGACATTCGGCAGTTTTTTACATCAACAAATTAATTCGGGTTGGTTTATTAGAAAAGCGCATTCATCCTCAATTTGAAATTCTGTTTGAAATTGGTGTTGATCCAGAAACACCAGATGAACTAGAAGCAGCAACAAAAGATATCGTCTGGCCTGATGTAGATCAAGTTTGGCAATATCGAGAAAAAGCCAAAACCGCAATTACAAACATTATCAAAAATACACCTTTAAATCTGCCCATTGATCAACAACATCCTTTATGGGCTTTATTAATGGGAATTGAACACAGTCGCATTCATTTTGAAACTTCATCCATGTTACTGCGTCAATTACCTGTTGATCAATTAAAACGCCCCCAAGGTTGGAATTATGCGCCTACAAATGGGAAAACTCCTAATAATAAAATGATGAAAATTCCCGGTGGTGTGGTAAAATTAGGTAAAAAAGATGATGATTTAACTTTCGGTTGGGACAGTGAATATGGTAGTTTAGAAATTGGAGTTGAACCGTTTTTAGCCAGTCAAAATTTAATCACCAATGGGGAATTTTTAGAATTTGTTCAAGCTGGTGGTTATGAAAATTTAGAATATTGGATGCTGGAAGCTAGGGATTGGAAGAAACTCTATAATGTGCAACATCCAAAATTTTGGATACCAGATTTTATGGACAAAAACAATGGTAAATACCGCTATCGTGCTACCTTTGATGAAATAGATTTACCATTAGATTGGCCTGTGGAAGTCAATTATTATGAAGCTATAGCTTACTGTTGCTGGAAAGGTGGTAATACTCGGTTAATGACAGAAGCAGAATGGAATCAAGCTTTACAATTTTCTGGGGGTGATGGTTTAGAAAATAAGTACAATCTCAATTTACAATATATTTCACCTTCACCAGTAGGAATGTGTTCAAAAAACAATAAATCAGGTATTTTTGACTTACGGGGGAATGTTTGGGAATGGTTGTCTAGTATATTTTACCCCTTACCAGGATTTCAAAACCACTATCTGTATGAAGATCAATCAGCGCCATTTTTTGATAATAGACATCAAATGATGTTAGGTGGTTCTTGGGCAACTAATGGTACTATGGCTTTACCATGTTATCGAAATTGGTTTCGTCCTTTTTTCTATCAGCACGTTGGTTTTAGAATTGCTGAAAGTTTGAATTAGTTGACAGGTGACAGGTGACAGGTGACAGTTATAGAAAACTGTTTAGATATGTCTGAAACACCGCAAAATTACGAAAAATAAAAATTGTAAACAGTTAACTCCCAGGATATTTACCATGATTGCAGAAACATTGAACCCACAAATTTTAACAGTTTTAGATCATCATTATCAAGAGTTAGCTATTGATGGTAAAGATGTGATTGAGGGATTAAGTAAAAAACAAAAAACTTTACCACCAAAATACTTTTATGATGATCGTGGTTCTTTGTTGTTTGAAGAAATTTGTGATTTACCAGAATACTATCCCACCCGCACAGAAGCATGGATTTTACAACAATATGCTGATGAAATTGCAGAAATTACAAATTGTTGTGAGTTGATAGAATTAGGAAGTGGAAGTTCTACAAAAACACAACTTTTATTAGACGCTTATCAAAAAATAGCTGATAATTGTCGTTATCTTCCTATTGATGTCAGTGGGGGTATTCTCAAAACCAGCGTTTTACAGTTACAAGAGAAATATCCTGATATTGCAATTCATGGTTTATTAGGAACTTATGATCAAGCTTTGGTGCATTTAGAAAGTAATTATTTACAGTCGCGGATGTTGTTTTTTCTGGGAAGTTCGCTAGGGAATTTTAACCCAGAAGAATGCGATCGCTTTTTAAATCAAATTTCTCGCACTTTACAAAGTGGTGATTACTTTTTGTTAGGAATTGATTTACAAAAACCCAAGGATATTTTAGAAGCAGCTTATAACGATAGTCAATGTGTGACTGCTGCTTTTAATTTGAATATGCTTTCTCATTTAAATTGGCGTTTTCAAGGTGATTTTGACATTAGTTTGTTTAAACATCAAGCAATTTACAATGAGGTAGAAAATCAAATTGAAATGTATTTACATTGTCAAAAAAGCCATTGGGTAACTTTGGAAGCTTTGGATTTAAAAGTATTTTTTGAAGGAGGAGAAAGCATACTTACAGAAATTTCTCGCAAGTTTAATTTAACAAAGATGTCACAACAACTAGAAAGTAAAGGATTAAAAACTATCAAAACTTGTACAGACGAAAAGGGATGGTTTGGATTGATTCTTTGTCAGGTTGAATAAGGCTGATATCAGCACTCATAAATCAAGATTACAAATAGATAGATATATCTGTAATTTTTATAAAGTTTTGAGTGCTGAGAATTTATCTATGTTATAAAATTAACCGACTCAAATATTTATCCAAGATTTAACTTAGCCAAAAGAGGCACACATGGAAACTGTATTAAATGCCTTACAAAGTATCAACTATTCCAATATCCCCATAGCTAAAATTGCTGCTGTTATTGTCATACTGACGATTACACAAACATTAAGACGATTTGTTTTAGCGGTTATCATTAAAACCATTGAAAAGTTCACAAGCAAAACAGAAACTACCCTTGATGATGAATTAATTGCGATTATTAAGCCAGCTTTAAACTGGCTAATTCTCATTGGTGGATTTTGGTTGATTAAGGAAATTCTTTCCGAGGAATTAGGTTCTAAATTAACGGATACTATTGGTAAGAGTCTGAACCTAATAGTTATTTTCATTGTTGGCTATGTTGTTTATCGTGCTTCGTCAATTTTAGGTCAATTAATTGCTAATGTTGTCCTGCAAACCGAGACTGAGCTTGATGAATTACTCAGACCTTTGATGCCGAAAATTTTTCAATCAGCGGCAATTATTGTATTAGTAATTAAAATCAGTGAAATATTTTTAGGACAATCAGCTGCTGCACTTGTGGGTTTACTCGGTGGTGCTGGTATCACTTTAGGTTTACTGTTCAAAGATATTGTTTATGACTGGTTTTGTACAGTGATTATCTACTCTGATAATCTGTATCGTGAAGGTGATTGGGTAGGAATATCAGGGGTAGATGGTTTTGTGCAAATACTGGATATTGGATTTAGAACCACAACATTACATATAGTTAAATGGGGTTCAATCATGAAAATGCCCAATTCTCGCATGATTTCTGGAATTGTAGAAAATTGGTCACAAAATCCAGGGGAAGAATTAAAGTGGGGTCTAAATTTAATTCTCAAAATAGATGGTATTTCTGCAAAACAAACAGAGAGAATTTGTGATGCTATTGAACAAATGCCAACATCTATTCCTGGTTTGTCTCCTAAGTGTACCGTGCGTTTCAAAAACATTGAAAAAAATGCCCGTGTAATTGAGTTGATGGCATTTGTAAATGATGATAACTTGTATTTTGATGCTGAGAAAAACTTAAATTTAGCTATTTTGGAACTTTTGGAGCAAGAGGGTATTGATTCTCTGTATGTAGAGTTGAGAACAGAACCAGAAAAATACAAACCGATGCCAAACAGCAATAATTGAAAAAATCAGTTATGGATATACCCGAATTTTGTGAAAATTTGGGTATTTGGACATCATAAATAATACTCAAATTACCTGATTATGAACATATTAATTACTTTAGCTGAAGTCAGTATTTTAATAATTGTTTTTATAATATTCAGATGGCTTGTAGGTAAGTTATTTAAGCTATTGGTTAGATTATCAATATTGAAGGGCGACGATATAAAAATCAAAATTCTGCGCCGCAATATTACTGGTTTGTTATTGCTTATTTGTATATTATTGTGTGTTTTCATTGTTGGTTTTAATGGTTTTCTGATCTATCAGGGTGAAGACCTCCAACAATATAAAATAGCCCTGATCCGTCGTATTCCATCAGGATTTTGGCTGGCATTAGGAATTGGTATTGCTCAAAGTATTAGTGTGATAATTGCTGCGGCGATCGCTCTAAAAGTTATTAAACATTGGTTAAAAATAGCTAGTAATCGCGCCAAGAACTTAGACCAAAATACAGCTGATGATGAAAGTATAGATGCTTTTTTTACCTCCCTCAATCAAAGGATTAGAGGTGGAATTTGGTTATGGGTGATTATTGCTTGTACCCAATTTCTCAAACTACCCACAGTAGTTTCAGAATATCTATATATTGGACTCCGAATCTATCTGATTATTGCTGTCGGATTACTCATTCTCAAAGCAGTGGCCGCAATTGTTGATACTCTAGATGTTCTGAGTGTCAGATATTCCAGTCCTGATAACCTGCTGAGATTTTATGATCGACTCCAACACCTGATTCCCTTTTTGAAGCGGTGTTTGGAATTTGTGATTTACGTCTGTACAGTCACATTAGTTATTCAGCAAGTTCAGTTAATAGCTAAATTGGCTACCTTTGGTCTAAAAATTATCCAAATCATCGCTATCATCTTCTTCAGTCGTGTGATGTTTGAGGTGGTTTACTTACTATTAGAGGAGGTGCTGTTAAAAAACCAGAATTTGACTGAAACCCAAAGAAGTAGACGTTTAACTTTGATTCCTTTGTTTCGGAGTTTGTTGCAATATTTTATCTACTTTAGTGTTGCGGTTTCTATTCTCTATATTCTTGATATTAATCCTACTCCTATCTTAGCTGGTGCGGGGATTGTGGGTATTGCTGTGGGGTTAGGCGCACAGACATTAATTAATGATATAGTTTGTGGCTTTTTTATTCTTTTTGAAAATTACTATTTGGTAGGTGACTATATTGAAGCTGGGAAAGCTGAAGAAAAAGCAGTAGAGGGTACTGTGGAAGCAATAGAACTGAGAACCACCCGCATTAGACATCCTAATGGTCAATTACATATTATTCGTAATGGTGATATTGGTTCAATTACTAATTATTCTAAACAGTATATATTTGCGGTTGTGGAAGTCAATGTACCTTGTGATTCTAATTTATCACATATATATGAAGTAATTGGGGAAATAGGACAACAATTAAAAGCCAGTGATCTAGATGTCCTGGAAGCAACTTTTGTAGAAGGTGTAGAAAGTTTGAGTGAATCTCACTTGTTATTACGAACCTTAACTAAGGTAAAACCGGGAAAACATCTGCATATTCAGCGTGTGTTGCGTAAACTTTATATGGATAATTTTCAAAACCAAGGTATTTTACTGCCGGCGACTATTCCCAAGAGTGAGGATTAGTATTTTATCAATGGACAATTGACAATTGATAATTGATAATTGTCCATTATTGAAGTTCTTGACATATCAAAACCTCATTTTTAGGAATTTTAGGCAAATTAAGCAGTTAATTAAGTTTTGTTGTTAGTTTTCCTCCCACAGTATAAAATAATGATAATCTACAAAAGTTGAATCAAAATATAAATCTCACTGTTGCGAAACTCCGTTATCAATAATTGAAACTATCAAGGATTAACAGAGGATTCTTATGAAATTAAAAAATCCAAGCATCGGATTAGTTGAAGTACCCGCCTTGGGATTGTATGACGAAGAAGGACATAATTGGACGGCATTATATAGACGTAATACCTTATTAAGTAAACAGGTATTAATGGCAGATTTACAAGCGGGTGGTTTTGATGCTCAACTGGTAAATCTCAAAGCCGGTGATTCAAAAGAACCCTTTGGAGAAGTAACTTGGAAAGGGATGAATTTGACTAAAGCCTATGTAGGTCAAAGGATTTATGATATAGATCCTGAAACTTATGATGCTTGGGGAATCACTGTTAATTATACCCAAGAACGTCAAGTAACTTGTATGGCGATCGCCCATTTTGCCAGTAAAGGAAAACCCGTTGTAGTTGGTGGTTCAGATGCGATCGCAGAACCCAAATATTATTTAGACGCAGGTGCAACAGCAATAGTAATTGATAAATCTGGTGCAGCTAACTGGCCGATTTTTGACTATGTACTCGGTAAAACTCCCAGGGAAAAACTCACAGGAGTAATATTAGCCGATGGTACTTATCATCCCACACGCCCACAAGCCATGAGTCCCGATGAATGGGCATTACCATCGGTAGATGTAGCCAGACAATGTTTAGGACAAGAATATTCAGAAGAACCCTTTGTAGAAGACCTCGTACCCATAGGTTCGGTGTATCCTGACATTGGGTGCGATCGCAAATGTGACTTTTGCCAAACTCCCACCTACACATCAGGTTATCGCCGGATGTCACCCCAAACTACCATCAATTGGATTGCTCGACAAAAAGAAGCCGGCGCAAAATGCACAGTCATGGGTTCAGATCAATTTCTTGGCCGCGTCTTATTTCCAGGCGGAAGAGAAGAAATTATCGAAATCACCACAGCAGCGAGAGAAATGGGAATGCCCCTTTTATGGCCTAACGGTTTAGAACTGAGAAAAGCCACATTAGGAAGAGGACGCAACTACGAAAACACAGACCTCACACCCGACGAAGAACTGATCGAAGCACTGTGGGGATGGGATGGCAAAGCTGGCGGATTTTTAGGTTATATTCCCGCAGAACGTCCCGTTTTCGGTACAGGATCTTACAAAAAACTCCTGCCCTGGCAACAACATTGTGAAATGATGAAAGCGATCGTCAGAGTAGGTCTTCCTGTCATCGTTTATGGTTTAATTATTGGTTTTCCTGATGATACTCAAGATAGTTTACTTCGTCTCGAAGAAGCAGTATTAGAACTTCATCAACAACTTAGAGAAATTAACCCAGACTTAGAATTTCAAGTAGCTTCCTACGCTATTTCTCCCATACCCGGAACACCCCAAGGAGAAAACATTCGTAAATCAGGACTACTACGTTTTGATGATCCATCTATCATTGGTGGTTTCTGGACTCCTAGTTGTGACACCCACCATCTCAGCTATGAAGATATTTCCGATTGGCAATTTAGACTAGCTCAAATCGGTAAAGCAGAATCTAAAATCATCAACTATCATGGAGGACTCACAAAACTTTCTGCTAGTGTAAACTAAGTAATGATAAAAATTCCGGCGTTGCTTAACTCCGGGATAAAATCATTAAACAATAACTCTATTTCTCTCTGCGCCTCTGCGCCTCTGCGTGAAAAAAATATCCCATTAATTAAGTAATTTAACAATGATCAGACCACAACCTATACCACCAAAACCAGGACAAGAATCAGTTTGGGACTATCCCCGTCCAGCAATTTTACAAGATACCGACAAACATCTGAAAGTAATTTGTAATGGTATTGTTTTAGCAGAAACCACCAGAGGAAAAAGAGTTTTAGAAACCAGTCATCCTCCCACCTATTACTTCCCCCCAGAAGACATCAAACTAGAACATTTAATAGAAACACCAAAGAAAAATCTTTGTGAATGGAAAGGTGCATATCAATATTATGATATCAAGATTGGTGATAAGTATATCAATTTTGCATCTTGGCGATATTTTAACCCCACACCAGATTTTCTACCCATTCAAGAATACTATGGTTTTATCGCAGCTTTAATGGATGCTTGTTATGTCAATGATGAGCTAGTAAAACCACAATCTGGTGATTTTTATGGCGGATGGATCACTGCGGATATTGTTGGACCATTTAAAGGTGAACCAGGTACTTGGGGATGGTAAATTTCGTAGGTTGGGTTGAACAAAGTGAAACCCAACAAAAGTTAATTTTGTAGGTTGGGTTAAACCATAGTAAATTTCGTAGTTTGGGTTGAACAAAGTGAAACCCAACAAAAGTTAATCATCTGATCAATGTTGGGTTTCCTAATGTCAATCCAACCTACATTATGAAATCAAAAATAACTTTATAATCATGAAAATATCAGTTATAAAAATTGACAGTTTGAAAGTTCATGAACATCATCTAGAAATTATCTACAGTGCAGATAAATTTCAATTTTCCACAAAGATTTTCTATCATGATGTTTCTTTTTCTGGGTTGATGCAAAAATATTCTCAACCTTTTATCCAGCGCATAGTTTCTCATATTGCTTTATTTGAAGGTATGAAATTATGTTCTTTATTTCCTGAATATTATGATATTTCTGTCATTGCTGAATATTTAGAACCTGCGGTTTTAGATTTATTTGTGCAAATTTATCAAGGAGTATTTGGACAACATTGGTATGAAAATAATATCACTGACTATCAACAACCAGAAATTATCACTTCTCAAAAATTAGGAGTAAGTCAACCTGCGGAAATTTTAGGAAATCATCAAACTATTCTCGCTGGTTGTGGTGGTGGAAAAGATAGCATTTTAGCTATGAAAATGTTAGAGGAAGCAGGTATTCCTTTTGCTTCTATGCAATATTCCCATAGTGTTTATGGAAAAGCTGATTTTCAACATCATTTAATTTCCCAAGTTTTAGAATGTGTTAAACCTACCTCTAAACATCAAATCTCTATTTTTGATGATTTTACAGACTTTCCATTTCTGAAACTATATTTTCCTGAAAATTCTGGTATTACTGCACCAGAAACACCAGTTTCTATTTTTGAATCTTTGATTTTAATGTTAGATCAAGGATATAATTATCTATGTTTAGCCCATGAAAAAAGTGCAAATACAGGTAATTTATTTTGGGATGAAATAGATAAAGAAGTTAATCATCAATGGGGTAAAGGTTTAGCAGCAGAACAGATTTTAGATCAATTTATTAGAGAACATCTATTAACTAACTTTAAATACTTCAGTATTTTACAACCAATTTATGATTATCGCATCTTTCAAAACTTTAGTAAATACCCTGAATTTATCTCTAAAATACATTCTTGTAATGTGCAGAAACCTTGGTGTAAGAAATGTCCTAAATGTGCTTATGTTTGGTTAGGTTTAATGGCATTTTCTCAACAAAGTATTGTTAATGAAGTTTTTAAAAACAACTTATTTGATGATGTAGACTTACTTCCTACTTTCCGAGAAATGGTAGGTTTAGGTGAACATACACCATTTGAATGTATTGGAGAAATTGAGGAAAGTCGGTTATTGATGAAAAGATGTTTAGAACGAGGTTTAACAGGTAAAGCTTTAGATATATTTACTGAAGAAATTTTATCAGATAGGAGAATTAAGTGGCAGGAAATAGAACAGAAATATAACTTTGTTTATAGTACAGAACACGCTATACCAGATTGGATATTTGAGAAAATCAAGGAACAGTTGTAATTGAAAGTAAATTCCCATCAAGACAAATATGTTTCCTTAAACTGAGAAACTGAGATAATTTTAGTCTCAATTAGTGCTTGTGCTTCGCTAAAATCTTTATCCCCAGTAATCAGTAAATCAGCTTTAGACGCTATAGCACAGCTAAGAAACTTGGCATCTTTTCTATCTCTTTTAAACTCAATAGTATTATCAACTTTAATTAAAGTAGTAACATCTTTTACACATTTTAGAAAAAGATTGCGTCTATCTAAATTAATGTTTAACTTTTCTCTATTTAATACTGATTGATACTCTTCAAGAATTTCTTCTGAGACTAACCAAGTATACTCTAAATTAAAGGCAACAAATAAAACTACTTGTTCAGGGACTTTATTTTTCAGAGCAGCAGATATGAGAATATTAGTATCTATAATAACCTTCATTCTCCTCTCCGGTAAGCATCAATTTCTTCACAAATTTCTTCTTCTGTGATTTCTTGGGAAGAAGGTAAAGATTGAATTTCTTTAAATAAATCCTTTAACTGATTAGCAGCAGCTAATCTTTTTTCATCAACTACGTGAATTTTGATTTCTACCTTTGTTCCTACTGCAAAAGGTAAATTAGAGATAACTACCTGTTGAGAATTATCAATTGTTAAATAAGTTTGATAGGTATTCATTTTGTTTACTGTTAAATATTGCTTATTTCTATATTAGCATAATTCTTAACTTGTAGTAGTATCAGCAAGATTTTTTCATAAATTTTATAAATTTTATATTTATAAATTTATATTTTTTTAGATTTTAACCACTCCCTCACCACATCTTCCACTGGTTGAGATTGATTATCAACTTGATAATTCATCTGCTGTATTTCTGCTGTAGAAATTTTACCCGCTAATTTATTAATAGTTTCTACTAACTCTGGATATTTTTCCAGAATTTCTTGATTGAAAACAGGTACAGCTTCATAAGGTGGAAAATATTTTTTATCATCTTCTAACATCACTAAATTTAAAACTTGAATTAACCCATCTGTAGAATTTGTAGCTATGAAATCAACTTGTTTTTCTTTTAAAGCTTGATACATCACCCCTAATTCCATTTGTTTAATATTGGCAAATTTTAAGCCATAAGTTTTTGAGAAACCAGGATAACCGTCAGCACGTTCTAAAAATTCATAACCAAAACCTGCTTGCATTTGGGGAGTATATTTAGCAATTTCTGAAAGGGTTTTAACTTGCAATTTTTTTGCATCTTCAGCACGAATAAGCATCGCATAGGTATTTTCAAAACCCAAAGGTTGCATGACTGTTAAATTATATTTTTCTTGATATGCTTTTTTAGTTCTTTCATAAACAACTTGCGGATCTGTAATGGTTTTTTCTTTTAAAACTGCTGCAAATGCAGTACCTGTATATTCTACATAACCCGCTATTTTGCCCGCTTTTACTGCTTCATGGGCAATAAATGTACCACCTAAATTCAACTTTCTGTCTACTTTTAAATTAGTATTGTTTTCTATTGTTTGTGCTAATATTTCTCCTAAAATTACTTGTTCAGTAAAGTTTTTTGAACCAATAGTAATTGTGGCTGGTGTTTGCTGAAAATTAAAGACAATTAAACCAGATATTATAAAAATAATTATCCCTAAAATTATTGCAATTTTTGGTTTATTACCTGTTTGTTTAGTGAGAGTTTTTTCTAAAAAACCTAATCCAAAATCTGCACTCAACGCAATAAAAGCTGCGGGTATTGCACCTGCTAAAATCAATTCATTATTAACTGTAGAAATACCGCGAAAAATAAATATTCCCAAACCACCACCACCAATAGCAGCAGCAATAGTGGCAATACCTACAGATATCACAGTTGCTACTCTGACACCTGCTAAAATAACTGGTAAAGCTAGGGGAATTTCGACTTTTAATAATAATTCTTGATCTGTCATTCCCATCCCTACTCCAGCTTCTTTAATAGCAGGATTGATACCATTAATACCAATGTAAGTATTACGAATTATCGGTAATAAAGCATAAAGAGTTAAAGCAAAAATGGCGGGATTTTTACCTATTCCTCCTAAAAAGGGAACGGAGATTAAAAACCCAAATATGGCTAAACTGGGAATAGTTTGGATAGCGTTTGCTAAACCCAAAATTGGAGGTGCAAGTTTTGGTTGACGGGTGATAAAAATACCCAAAGGAATACCAATAGAAATGGCCACTATCATGGATATAGCTACTAATATTAAATGTTCGCCACTGCGAAGGATGATTTCTGAAGCATATTTAAATAAAAACATGATTGTTGATTTTTAGATGTTTTTAATTGATGTATTTGAAGTATTAATTCAGAGTTAATAAAGCGTTTAAATTCAACCTTACTACCCACTTCTGACTCCTGACTCCTTGATCTCCTGACTCCTGACTCCTTGCTTAATTCAGTTCTTCCCAATTTTTCAAAGCATTCAAACAAGATAAAAAAGCTTGTGCTTCAGGGTGTTGAGATTTAATAAACTCTCTTCTTGTACCTAAAGCAACCAAGTTTCCTTCATACATTAAACCAATTCTTGTAGCTAAAAAGAAAGCTTCTTGAATATCATGGGTGACAAATATCACGGTTTTTCCTAATTGTTGTTGTAAATATTGAAATTGCTGTTGTAATTCTAAACGAGTAATAGGATCTAAAGCTCCAAAAGGTTCATCCATTAATAGTATAGGTGGATCTGCGGCTAAAGCCCTAGCAACTCCTACTCGTTGACGTTGGCCTCCTGATAGTTGATGGGGATAACGTTGAGCAAATTTTCCAGGTTCTAAACCTACTAATTCTAACATTTCATGGACTCTTGTTTGAATTTTATTTGCTGACCATTTTTCTAAAGATGGTACAAGTCCAATATTTTCCGCGACGGTAAAATGAGGAAATAAACCTGTTTCTTGAATAACATAACCTATGCGTCTTCTCAGTTTAATTGCATCCCATTGGGTAGTTGGTTTTGACTGTACTAAAACCTGTCCTTGGGTGGGTGTAAGTAAATGATTGATTAATTTTAAAGTTGTGGTTTTACCGCTACCACTACGCCCTAATAAAATTAATGCTTCTCCTTGATAAATACTCAGATTTAGGTTAGATAATAGAAGACGGTGATTAATTTTAAAACTGACATTTTTAAATTCAACTGCTATTTCTGATATTGAAGACATAAGAGTGTAATAAAACAATCAAAGGTGATTATGAATAATGCAATATTTTAAATGCAATATTTTAGGAGTCAGTAGGGGTTTAGTATTGCTAAACCCTATTATCAATTGATAATTGACAATTGACAATTGATAATTGTTTCATTCAAGGTTTAAAAACTACCCTTTGAAGGGGAAAAACCAAAAAAATCTGTCAATTGTCCATTGTCAATTGTCCATTATTGAACTCTGATAACTGATTAAGTATCAAAATTTGATGGTTGCAGCAGTAATAGCTAAAGCACCCCAACCAGCCATTAATGAAACTCCTCCTAATGGTGCGATCGCTCCTAGTGATTTTATACCAGAAAACGTAATGGCATACAAGCTACCAGAAAAAATCACGACACCAATAATAAATAACCACCCACTAAATAAAAGAGTTATAGGTGGAGTTTCAAAGCGACTGATGAGGATAGCCACTAAAAACAATGCCAGGGCATGATACATTTGATAACGTGCGCCAGTGTCGAAAATTTCCAACATTCTTTCACTGACTTTTTCCCGCAAAGCATGAGCGCCGAAAGCACCAGCAGCTACAGATAAACCGCCAAAAATAGCAGCTATGGTTAAAAAAATCTGTGTCATTATTACCTAGCTATAAATGAGCAAAGCGACATTAAAGATCAAAGTGATATGATACCCCTCCTTCTTCATTGACTTGAAAATTAGCATTAAATTCTTTAGCTTTTTGGTCTAAATATTCTTTAGCTTCTGCGGCTGGTAACTGTGACTGCATGGCAAAACCTAACAATGTAATTCTGCCATTATTTGTTTGTAATATTTGATAAAATTGCGATCGCAAATGCTGATTTTTTTGTTGTATCAACGCTTTTTGATCTTGTCGGCTTTGCTTGTATAATCCTAATGCTAACCATCCACCCAATAACGCCGTAGGAACACCAAACATGATCCCTTGGGCTGCTGTATTATCAAGTTGATATAGTGCCTCGTGATTGATAAAATCTTTGGCTAGTGCTTCATCTTCTATCCCTGGTAAGATAGGCTTGAATGTGGTATTTTTGGCAATTACCGCTGTTACTGATGTCGTTAAAAACATGAATCCGAGTGTAAGCAGCCAACCAGCAGCCAATTTTTCCGCCGTTTTCATAGTTTCTTGAGAGTTAGACTTTGCTTGCGATTTTAACCTTACTTGCTTTAAGCTTCCAGTAAAATAGAAAATTCTTACTTTTATCTCGTTATCTCGTTCCCAGTCTCAGACTGGGAATGTTACAAAGAGGCTTTGCCTCTGATTTAATCGCAGCCAGAGTCTGCTACAATTCATTCCCATACAGAGTATGGGAACGAAAAACAAGTAATTTTTACCTTGTAGCTTCTAACAAGCGGGAAAAATAGAAACGGGTTCTAGTCATAGCTTTTCTTTGTATTTTAAAGCCATTTTTCTCCAGAATTTTCACTACATCTGCTTCACGATGTAAATAAGCACGAGTTGTTTTACTTGGTCCTGGGAAGAAAGTACCTATTTTTTTGAGGATAGACAGAAAAAAGGTTTTCGGGGCAAAACTAATCATTATGCGTGATTGTGCCAAAGAACACAGGTGAGAAATCATTTCATCTGCTTTTTCTTGGGGGTAATGAATCAGCACATCCAAACAAATAACTGTGTGATAATTGCCATTTAAAGATTCTAAGTCTTGTACTGTAAAATCAGGATTAACTGTATTTTTTAAAGCTAATGCAGCTCTATCCTGTGCTTCTGATACCATTTTGGCGGAAATATCACTGGCGTAAACCTTAGCACCTTCAGTAGCTAGGGGAATACTGAGACTACCAACACCACACCCAGCATCGCAGATGGTTAACTGGGATAAATTGTTATCATCTTTTAACCAGCCGATGACGGTATCTACGGTTTGTTGATGTCCAGTGCGGATATCTAGCTGTACTTTGTTGACCTCACCATCTCCATAGATGCGTTTCCAACGGTCAAAGCCTGTAGAATTGAAGTATTCGCGGACTATTGTTTTATCGTCGGCTGCGTTCATGACCTTAATTTTTGACAGTTAACAATTCTTAAAATTATAATAAAATAATGTCAGAATTTAGAAGTCAGGAGTCAGAATTTTTGATAAATTGATAGATTATCAAATAGTGATTTTTGGCTTAACCTCTAAAACATTGACTGCTGAAAGCTGATAGATATTTTATGATCTGCCAATTTTTATTTACTTTGTAAAGTAATGATAGTCACTTCTGGCGGACAAAATAAACGTCCTGGTAAATAAGTACCTAAACCGCGATTAACATATAGTTGATTTTTGCCTATTTTATGGAAACCTTGTGACCATTCCCAATGATTAAATACAGGGTGTTTTTTTCTGAGAAATGGTAGGAAATTTTGTAATTTTTTGGGTGTTATTCTGAGAATTTTATGTTGAATCATTAATACAGGACCGAACCCAGGAATAACGATTTGTCCACCGTGAGTATGACCAGATAATTGCAAATCTACACGCCATTTTTGCAATATTTCTGCTGTATCTGGGTTATGGGATAAAACTATGCAAGGTGTATCAGGATCTAGTTGGTTCATCACTGGTGTAGGATTAAATTCTTTTGAGTAAAAATCCGCTAGTCCTACAATTGCTAATTCTTTTCCTAATGGATAGGAAATTTGATTCCAAAGAACATGAATACCTATATTTGTTAATTTAGTTGTAACTTCAGTTTGGGAATTTTTATAATATAAATCGTGGTTTCCCAGTACGGCATAAATACCATGACGACTTTGCAATTTTTTCAGGTATTTTGCTAGTTGATCAAGGGTTGCGGTGCTGGTGGTGATGAAGTCGCCGGTTAATAAAATTAAGTCTGGTTTTGCTTGGTTTGTAATGGCGATCGCTCTTGCTAACATTTTATCTGATAAGCGCAAACCATCATAGTGAAAATCTGACATTTGCACCAATTTTTTACCTTGTAATGATGCAGGTAAACCCGCAATTTTTACCGTTAATTTTTCTGTAGTCAACGGTCCAGATAATAATCTGTGCATAATGATTTTGATGATTTTGAATAGTGTTATTTATAGATTAAATGAAAATTTTGGTTTTTTTGTAGGAATAAGATAACTTTTGGAAATTTTTACAAAAGTTGTGTATTTTTACGTATTTATATTTAAAATTTTTTAATATAATTTTACTTTTGCTCAAGTACCCTAATTCTTTGAGAAGCAGGGGTCTCGTTAATAATTATTGAATTTTTTGTTTATTTTTAGTTTATTTTCACATAATTAAGGCGGGCAAGATGCCCACCCCACAAAAGCTGATAAATTATGATCAATTTTGAAAACTTACTCCACAACAGCAGGTAGAGATTTTGCTAAATTCTCCCCATGACTCAAATTTCCCCCTTGAACCTGGTCAGTTAAAACCTGTCTCATAACCTGCATGAAAATTCTGGGATGGAAAAATGCGCTGGGAGGTTTGATCATGTGAATTACTTCTAAAAACAACTGATGAACTGCCGCACTTTTGCTTTGTAATATCATCACTTGTTCTAAATATTTTTGCATCATTTGATTGATTAAACTGGGTTGACCTCCCTCGGTGGTAGACCAACGGAAATCTTCACCTGTAGCAATCATCCAAGGTATACTAATTACCTTGTTAAGTTGTTTTTGAAACCGTCGAGATAGACCAGTTAAATTTTCTTGCTTACTTAAACATTCATCCAGAGTTACAGCACCTAAAGCAGCGGTAGTCATACCTTGACCGTAAACAGGATTGAAGCTACAAACAGCATCACCGACTACTACTAAATTTTCTGGGAAGCGAGACAGTTTTTCATAATGACGCAGACAGTTTTCTGTGCGTTTATAGGCGTAAATTGGTGAAATTGGTTGAGCGTTTTTGATGGTTTCGTAAATAATAGGCGATCGCAAACTGCGAGCAAATTCCAAAAAACCACCCTCATCCGTAGGTGGATAATCTCGACCTATACCCACCAGTGTCACAATCCACTGATTACCTTCAACTTTATAAATCACACCCCCACGAGTACCTGGTGGTTGTGCTGTTATATACACTGAATGCCAATCTATTTGCAAATCTGATTGAATTTGATACCAGCGACTAGCGTAGCCTAAAAAAGAATTAACAATTGTTTCCTGGGTTGGTTCATAGCCCATTTCTTGCAACCAGTGGGGTGTGCGCGAAGTTCGTCCAGTTGCATCTACCACTAAATCCGCAAATATCTCTATTTCCGGTTCATTACCAGTGCGTATCCGTACACCAGTAACCTGAGTTTTGTCCGCGTTTGATAAAAAGCTAGTTACCTGTGTACCTAACCTCAATTTCACACGATCATTTGCCACCAAACGCTGGCGGATAATCCACTCTAGCAAATTCCGGCTACAGGTGTGGGTAGCTAAATGAGAGTGAAAACGGGGACACCATCCGCTAGAACCCAACCAAGGAACATCTGCTGTCCAATTTACAAAAGGTGTACCTGACTCTGCTAATTCAGCAAGTATACCAGGAAACAATTGTTCTAAAATCTGTTGCCCCCGTATCAGTAGGGCATGAACATGAAAAGATTGGGGAACACCAGGGCGTTTTTCTGGTTGTGCAGTTGACCCTAGCAAGTCCTTTTCTACAATTATTACACGGTCAAAATACCGAGTCAGCACCTGAGCCGCCAACATTCCGGCGATGCTTCCCCCAATCACAACAGCAGTTTTTTCTGTAGATGTGGAATTACTTGAATACATCATTTCAAAATAGACTGAGTTAAAACAAATTTATGTTACATATCAGAATTTTATCAAAATTTTGTGGTTTGGGCATGGTTCGACAAGCTGAGTACAAGTCTTGTCCGCCCTAAATATACAACTTAAATTATCCAATTTTTGCTGATCCAAAATCACCATTTTAAAACCTGTTTCCTCATTTCTCCCATATCTAAATAATCATTAACAAACGCTTTTCTTAACAACTCATCAGGAATAAACTGATCATATTTTTGTAATTTCGGTGCTTCTGCATGACTCACTAAATGTTCTGCTGTAATTCTCTGTTCACATAAACCTACTATTTCTGAATAAACAGATGAAAACTTATCCTTACCTAATTTCAAAGTCAAATAATAGGGATTTATCCCCCCAATACTGCTCATTTCTAACGACTCTCGACAAAAACAATTTAATAATCTTTCTAAAGTTCGATAACCTACCGTACCCATCCAAGGAAAGATGCAGCATTTATTTTTATCTAATTTGATAATATTACTTTGCTCCAATCCTGATTTTCTAGATAATTTCCTCACTTCCTGCAAACGCAATTGAGCATTTTTTTGTAAATAACTATATTCTGTATCTTCTAACAAAACCTGACGCATTCTTTGTAAAATTCTCCCATGAATATTCCCACTACCACCACGCCAATAAATATTATCTTTACCATTAGCTTTACCCTCAAATTGTTTAACTAAAATCACCTGCTTTTTAAAATCAACTTCTAACACTTCCCAACTCTTACCAGCTAACCCAAATTGATTACCCACAGCAGGAGGTGTAGCAATACTACCTATTTCTGTTGTCCCTTGTTTCACAGTATATTCTTGATAGTCAGCAAACACAGCATAAAACTGAAATTTATTAACTATCTTTTCCCCTGCTAAACCAATCATTAATTTACCAGTTTCCGTTTTTTGAATGTGATTAATATCAATTAAATAACGAAGTAAGGTTTTATAATCATCTTGGGAAATATTAGCAAAAGGTGATAAATTGAAAATTTGTTGAGCTAAAGCAGCAGGTGAAATTGCTCCCGTTGCTGCTAAAATACTCATGGTTTGATGGTAAAGTAAACTAAAAGGATATTTAATTGGTGTAATTGGTTCTATCCAACGTTCTTCTAAATAAAGTTGAATAATAGCGATACATTGTAAAAGTTGCCAGGGAATTTGTTCTGGTAAAGTAGCTTCTGATAATGGTTTTTCTTCAGCACAAACAAAACGCATATCTGCCGCTTCACCTCTTCTTCCACTACGTCCTAATCTTTGTAAAAAACTAGCAACTGATAACGGTGATTCTAACTGAATAACTCGCTCTAAATAACCGATATCTATACCTAATTCTAAAGTTAAAGTTGCTGCTGTCACCGCAGGAGTATTTGCTTCTCGCATAGCATTTTCCGCAGTTTGTCGTAAGCTGGCAGAAATACTACCATGATGGACATGATATATATCTGGAAATCCTGCTGTTTGTGCTATATTACGCAAAGAAGAAATAACAGATTCTGTTTGAGTTCGGTTATTAGCAAAAATTAAACATTTACGAGATTTGGTAAGATTAAAAATATATTCTTCATAATCAGATTCATCAATATCTTCATTAATAAAAAAATGTTCTAAAGCTAGTTTGACTTGTCGCTTTCCTGCTTCAACATTTGGAGTAATTACTGGTTTATCTGTTCCTGAACTTAACCATTTTTCCGCCATTGAATAATCACCGAGAGTTGCGGATAAACCAATGCGTCTAGGTTGAATTTTGGTAAAATTGGCTAATCTTTGTAATTGACAAAGAATTTGACAACCTCTTTCTGAACCCATAAAGGCGTGAATTTCATCAATGACAATAAAACGTAAATCAGCAAATAATCTACTTAATTCTTGATGTTTATTGATTAATAAACTTTCTAAAGATTCCGGTGTAATTTGCAGAATACCTTGAGGATTTTTTAAAAGTTTGTTTTTGCGACTTTGAGCCACATCGCCATGCCAAGAATATACAGGAATATCTGCGGTTTTTAATAAGTCATTGAGGCGTTGGAATTGGTCATTAATTAAAGCTTTGATAGGACTAATATACAATACACCTATAGTATTAGATGGTTTTTCCTGTAGTAAAGTTAAAATAGGTAAAAACGCCGCTTCTGTTTTTCCCGCAGCAGTGGCAGCAGCAACGAGCAAATGAGCATCAGTTTGAAATATAACTTCACAAGCCGCAATTTGTACTGGTCTTAATTCTGTCCAATTGTGAAGATAAATGTATTCTTGAATGAAAGGAGCAAGTCTAGAAAAAGTGTTATTCTTCATATAGTGAACAGTAAGATCCCCGACTTCTTTTTTGATCTTGTAAACATAAGATGATCTGAGAGGATGTTTGAAAAGTTTTTAATGTATAAATAAACCCCTCTCCAAACCTCTCCCCGCATCGGGGAGAGGCTTTGAAACCCCCATTCCCTTGTAGGGAAGGGGGGAAGGGGGGTTAGGTTTCTAGAGATTATCGGTTTCATCTAATACTTTTCAAACAACCTCTGAATGCTTACTCAGTTATAAACTAAATTCGGCTACATTATCATCTAAATTAGCATCTTCACCCAGAATTGTGGGTTGAAAATTATCACCGTGAATTAATTCAGAAAACTTGATTTCTGGGTTTTGATAAAGAACGTTTAACACACTGATAAAATCTCTAATAATTTCCCCTGGTGTTAATAAAGCTTCTGCACCTAAGCGAGTCATAATTTCTTGGACAAATTCTTTTAAATCTCTATCTTTTAATCTTGGTTCATAACCAAAATTTAGGGCATGAATTTCTGTTAATCTTTGCAAAAGTGTAAGTATCTCTGTTTCCGTTAATGGATGCAGACGAATCACCGAACCTAAATATTCTTGTACATTAGATTGGGTAACAAATCGGCTTTCTTTTGTGCGTCTGCGCCATGCTTGATCAGCAAATAATCCTCTGTTTGGATCTTCTAAAAATTTCGTAGTTCCACCTATGAAAATCCCCAGATTTTCGGCTTTACATTGCATAGTATCGTTAAACATTCCCAATAGCCGATTATAGTTTTTTTCACGGGTAACTGTAGTGGATATTTGATATAAATTTACGGCTTCATCTATTAAAATTAACAGTCCTTTATAGCCGATTTCTGCAACGAATTTAGCTAATAATTTAATATAATCATACCAAGTTTCATCATCAATAATGACGCGCACTCCTAAAGCGGTTCTAGCTTCAGTTTTGGTGTTAAATTCTCCTCTTAACCAGCGTAGGGAGGCGTTTTTTAATTCTTCATCATCTAAGCGATAACTGCGCCAATAAGCAATAATGACACTACCAAAATCAAAGCCATGAACTAAGTCTTCAATATAATGAATTACTTCTCTAATTTTGTTTTCTACTTGGTCATCAAAACCCTCATCATTGGGACGCATTCCTGTTTCTTTGGCTACTTCTTGCTGAATTTTATTAATCCATCCTTCTAAAATGGAAATTAAAGCACCACCATCAGGACGGGTTTTTGTAGCTAAACGACTCATTAATTCTCGATAGGTTGCTAACCCTTCGTTGTTGCTTCCTGCTAGTCTTCTTCCAGAGGATAAATCAACATCAGCAACTACAAATCCTTGCTCCATTGCACGGTTACGAATCATCTGTAACATGAAGCTTTTTCCTGAACCATAGTTACCAATGATAAACCGAAATGCAGCTACACCTTCTGCTATATCGTTGAGATTTTTTAAGAGGCTATTTAGTTCTTTTTCTCTACCTACAGCTATATGCTCAAGTCCGGTTCTGGGAACTACTCCAGCACCCAGGGAATTGATTAAAGCTGTGGAGACTTTTTTTGATATTTTCTGTTTGCTCATGTAGTTGGTATTAGTATTTGTTATTAATTGATGTTCCATTCAAAGCATAATATATTATATCATATAAGTACAATTTTTCCTATTCAATCAATGGTTAAAATTAGTTTTTAAATGAGGGCTATTTATCTAACCTTCATGAATTGCTATAATTTTTTGGACATTGAGCAGATGTTCTGGGTAAATTTCCGGTTTGTCTTCTGCTGTTTCAATAATTAATTCACCAATAGTATTATTGGCAATTTCATTGATAGCATCAATTAATAAATTAGGCATTGTGATTTGTGCTTCGGCAATTTGTTTAAGAATTGGCTGGGGATTATCTTGTTCGATTATGGCTTTTAATACCTGAATTTGATGGGTTGGCATTTGTTCTAAAAAATTCCTCCATTCTGAGGGTAGATTTTCTTCTATAGGTTCTAGTAATTCATCAAAGGGAAATAATTCAATTTCATCTTCCTGGGTATTTTCAGGTATTGTTTCTGGATTAAGTGTTTCTATATTTTGCAGTAGTTCCCAAACTTGGTTTTGTAATAAGTCTCGCTCATCTTGTAATAAGGAAATTTGATTTTGTAATTGGCTAATTTCTGCCTGTTGTGCTTGTTTTTGATTTTGTAAATCTTTCAGTGTATTTTCTAGATTTTCTTGGGCGTTAATTGTCTCTTTTAATAATTGATTTTTAGTTAAGACTTTGCTTTCTAAGTCTTGAATTTCTATTCTGAGTTCATAGAGTTTTTCTTCTAGTTGGGGTTTGAGTCTATTGGAGAGAATCAGGTTATTTTCGATTTCTTCTTTTTCTTGCTTAAATGCTTCAATTTGGGCTTGAAGTTGATTAATTTCTGAACGGGATACGTTACAATTTAGCTCTAAACGACGTTTTTCTGCCGTTAGTTCTGAACAGGATTTTTTCAGTTCTATTGTACTGTTTTCTAGGTTATCTAGTGCATTTTTAATGCTATTAATTTCTAGTTCTAACTTTTTCTTTTGTCCTGCAAAATTACCTATTTCTCGATGTAAATTATCTCTTTGATTACGAGATTCTGCGATTTGATTTTGTAGTTGCTGTGATTCTGTATAGAGAAGAATTTTATGTTGTTGTACTTGTTCAACTTCTCTGGCAATGCGATATTTTAAGCCTTCCAATTCTCTAATTTTTCTATAGAGAGAACTTAAAACCATCAGTTCATAATTTCTGCGTCTTTTATCCACAAATAAGGCGGCTGAATAAGTGGCAAGTACGGTAATGATTCCAGTAACTAAGGCTTGAGTAAAATCCCAGTTGGGAACAAGACTTAAACCAAAACTCACACTAAAAGCACATATACCTAGAATCAAACGATTACTTACTGTTCCTGATTGCATTTTGCTTGTTTTTAGCGTAGTGACTTGCTGGGAATCTGTAGTTATTAATGTCATTATTTTTCACATCTTCTGGAAAATCAGGTTGTGTTACAGCAGGAGTCAGGAGTCAGGAGTAAAACTAGCTTAGTGTATAGGTTTCAATTTAGATTCTGTACCTAATGGATCTGCAATCTGCTGTATTTAAAAATTTAATAGTATAGCTGTTGCTAGGGTAGGAGTTTTCAAAAGCTGACTGCTGACTGCTGACTGCTACAAGTTAATTACAGGCTATTTTTATTATTACCATACACAGCTAAATCTGCTTTTAAGAAGTCAATAAACTGCCGTGCTGTGCGGCCAGAACGGCCATTATGACGAGTTGCCCATTGTAAAGCTTGAAATTCTAAATCTTCTTGATTAATATTAATGCCCGCCTGTGCTGCCAAATGCTGAACAATGTGTAAATATGTTTTTTGATCTGCGGCTTCAAAGGTTAATGTTAAACCAAAGCGATCGCTAAAGGAAAGCTTTTCCTGCATTGTATCCCAAGCATGAACTTCTTCGTTATCCTTGGGGGTAGGTCTATCACTAAAATACTCTCTAATTAAGTGCCTACGGTTAGATGTAGCATAAACAATTACATTTTTTGGTCTAGCGGTTAAGCTGCCTTCTAAAACTACTTTTAGTGCTTTAAAAGCATCATCATCTTCCTCGAAGGAAAGATCATCGACAAAGATAATAAATTTTTGCGGCACTCCTCGTAAATGTTCAACGATTTTTGGTAAGTTTTGTAATTCTGATTTTGCCACTTCGATTAAGCGCAGGTTTTTGTCGCTATATTCGTTTAATAAAGATTTTACTAAAGATGACTTACCAGAACCGCGACTACCGTATAGTAATACGTGCAGTGCTGGTTGTCCTGACAATAAAAACAGGGTATTTTTTAACAAAGCATCTTTTTGCCAATCGTAACCTACTAATGTATCTAGTTTAACTGGATCAGGATAGGGTATACCTAAAAACTGCCCATCTTGCCACCTAAAAGCGCGATATTGGGCAAATAAACCAGTGCCATGTTGTTGATAATAAGCTGCTAAGTCTTCAACAGCATCAGCCCAAGTGTCTAATTGTTGTAAAGTGGTAATTAAATCAGTATCAAATTCTACTGCTTCGGGTTCTTGATACCAGACGACTGGGGAGACTGGCAAATGAGATACCAATTGTACCCACTCACTTAAAACAGCACTATTACATTCATATAAATTTTGTAATGCTTGTAAATCATGTTGGGCGGCGGCGACTAACGCCGGTGGTAAATCAGTAAATTCTTGCTGTTGAGCTAATCTGGTAAAGGGGTTGTCAGCAATGAGAATTTGTTGAATTAAGTATTCTTCCCAGGTTTGTTTGCTGGCTGCCAAAGCTTGAAAATAGTTACCGTAAGCTTGGAGACAGTCGCGCCCATCTGCGTCAGTGTAACGTATAGCTTGCAGCAGATCAAGAAATGCGATCGCTACTTCGCCTTTAAGAACTGATTGGTAAAGTAAAAGAGACGCTGCTTGGCGTTGGAAGAATTGAACTTTGGTGTAAGACGAAGTATTTACGGTAGACATTCCTTGATCATCCATCAATTAACTGTATTTGTCTGCTCAATCTAAAAGTAAAATCCAGATCAACATAGGCTGTAACAATGAATTTAGGTATATTTGCCGCTTTTGGCTACGGGATTTTAGCATTATTAGGCGGAATCATTGGCTACATCCAAGCCAAGAGCAAAGTTTCCTTAATTAGTGGTATAATTAGTGGCTTATTCATTATCTTTGCTGCTTACTGCCAACTTCAAGGACAAAGCTGGGGTTTAAGTGTAGCAGCTTTTTTTATTGGTGTGTTAGTATTTTTCTTTTCCATTAGATTGGCTAAAACACGGAAATTTATGCCTGGGGGATTGATGATTATTTTTGGGATCGTGACATTAGTAGTCATATTGAATCAAATGTAAGCATTCAGCCTTCAGCTATCAGCAGTCAGCAAAGATCAAATTTAGTCGGTAAATTTGGTCTTTAGAGGCGAATTTTAGCCCACACAACAGCGACTAATGTTTAATTTGAAACATACTGTTCCTAGTAAGCATGATTTTAGTACAATTATATTATAAATAAAGGCGTGATTTTTATGACACATTGAGGGTATGGATAAAAAAACTCCTTGAGAGCAAAGGATATGAACTAGCAATTATTAAATTGTTAGTAAAAATTACTATCAACAGGATTTAAACAGAGAACTCTATATATACTAGAGTTAGTATTATCAATAGTGTAAAGATTTTATGGTATCTTCAGTATATATTAAAGGAAAAATAAAGGTAAATTTGCCATATTGGCAGGTTTTCCTGAAATAAATAGGATATTACTAGATAGTAGCAATCTTTATTAATGTTTGCGCTATTGTAGCTATCTACCTAATCCTAAGCAGAGGAAATCAAGGCTTACCTAAGTAATTCTTTCAGCAATTTAAGCAACTAGGAAATTAATACATGATATTATCACTGTCTTCTCAAAATGTTATCCAGTATCTGCAAAAAGCAGGTCTGTGTAGCTCAGAAGATGGCGCATTATATGAATCTGATTTACCAGGAAGTGGCGGTAATAATCGGAATTTACTGGTGAAGCTGGCAGATAATCGTAAACTTCTGGTTAAACAAGAACGATCCAGGAATTTTGATAGCAGTCCCCATGAATTTTTTAATGAGTGGCTGTTTCATCAATTACTGGATAAATTTCCAGTGCTGGGGAATATTTCGGCGATCGCATCATTATTGCTCCATTTTGATGCAGACAATTCTATCCTGGTTCGTAGTTACCTCAGCGAATATATGGAACTGGGGAAATTTTACGAAAATAACAGTATTTTCCCCATTGAAATTGCCACCGCCATTGGTAATACATTAGCGGTGTTACATCGTTCTACCTTCCAAAAACGAGAGTATCGTGATTTTATGGATACTGCTCCCCAAGGACAGTTTCGCTATCACTATTACAACCCAGCGCAAGGAATAGGATCAATAAATCAAGACATTTTTGGCAATATTCCTACAGAGGCGCTGAAATTTCATACTCTCTATCAAAAATACGAAAGTTTAGAATCAGCGATCGCCGATTTAGCTTATGAATGGAAACCTTGTTGTTTAACTCACAACGATTTACAATTAAACAATATTTTGGTGCATTCCCGTTGGCAAAATCTAGATAATTGCTTGGTAAGATTAATTGATTGGGAAGCTTGCGCTTGGGGAGATCCAGCTTTTGATTTAGGTAATTTACTAGCAAGCTATGTCAAAATTTGGCTTTCTAGTTTAGTAGTAGATCCCAGTTTAAATTTAGAAGAATCTCTCAATTTAGCAATCATTCCCTTAGAAGTTATTCAACCTTCAATTTTGGCAGTTATCCACGCCTATCTTCATGCTTTTCCCATGATTTTGGATTACCGTAGAGATTTTATTTTGCGAGTGATTCAATTTACAGGTTTGGCACTAACTCATCAAATTCAAAACATGATTGAGTATGAAAAATACTTTGATAATACCCACCTGTGTATGCTGGAAGTTGCCAAAAGTTTGTTAATTATGCCTGAACAAGCAGTATTAACTATTTTCGGCAGTTCCGAAGCAGAAATTCTCCAATCTGTAACCGGATTAAACACCAAAGCTAAACCTGAAAAAGAAAAACAACTACTACGGATTTATTACGAAAAAACTCGCCTACGTGGTTGTTAGTATTTTAGGTAATATTTTAGTAGTATTTTAGGTAGTATTTTAGTTGATATTCAAATTTGGAGGTGCAATTTCTTCATGTTAGATAACTCTACTAATCAAATTCTCAATTCTTTATTTGATATTGCCAGCAATATTCAAATTGCCCCAAACTTTTGTATTCAACATCCCAATTATCAACCTTTTGCACTGCCAGAAACAGTAGCGAATAGATTTAAACACAATTCACCAGATTTACAACATAAATATCTGGCTTTACTATTGCGGAATTTTCTCCACGGTATTTATTATAATGGTTCGCTGCAAACTGTTTTATCAGTCAATGCCGAAGATGGTAATTACTCACAACAGAAAAGTTTAGAGCAAAATTATCATCTGGGGATTGATTGGGATTTTTATGAGCAATTACACCAAAATAATCATGGTATAGGTAACTATGATTCTAATTGGGAAGTATTAAGACGAGAACCAGATAAAACTCTAGCAGTAACTAAAAATGGGTTAACATTATATGTTGAACCAGAATGCTATCTCAAATCAAGTAAAAAGTCTATAAAAGTAGGTGATTTAATAGCAATTTGGATGCCAAAAAACCGTTTACAAAATAACTGTTATGTGG
Source organism: Sphaerospermopsis torques-reginae ITEP-024 (assembly GCF_019598945.1). Classification (NCBI taxonomy): domain Bacteria; kingdom Bacillati; phylum Cyanobacteriota; class Cyanophyceae; order Nostocales; family Aphanizomenonaceae; genus Sphaerospermopsis; species Sphaerospermopsis torques-reginae. The sequence continues at coordinate 4,226,776 of NZ_CP080598.1, forward strand.
CGGTTAGTAATTTAGGACAACAACGCCAAAATACATCAGAGACTAATTTGGGAGTAGGGCGAATTTATTTTAATTTTAGTCCATCAGGTGCGATCGCTCTCATGGATACCCTCACACAACAACTCAATAACGCCCATATTCCCTTTAGTTTTGAAGTTCTTTATAACCCCGGTGCTTATGGGCGGTATGATGCTGGTACACTTGATTTTGAAAGACAAGATTACCCCATCATTCACAAAATTCTTCAGACAGTTTACCAAGAAAATCAATCTTATTTCCAGCCAGAAATTCCCCTATTTACCAAATATTTAGCACCTGGACTGAGTTTAGCAGAAGAACCAAACCAAAAATTTGCCGCCCAGGAAAGTTTTGGGATGAACCGTTGTCAAATAGTTGCTAATGCTTTGTTAGAAGCTTGGGAAAAAGGGAAAAATGCCATTGAAGAACGTATACAGATTATTAACCAACACTTTGCACAGCATTTAATTGATGTGCAACGTCCTTATCTTAACCCCAGTTCTGAAGATATATATATACCCTTAAATTGTTAATAACTTAGTAAGTATTCAGCTATCAGTAATTTGTGTTTTATGTGAGTTTTGCTGATAGCTGAAAGCTGACGGCTGAATGCTTACAGAAAATGTAATTTACCTTGTTTTTTGTTTTATATAGAGGATTTTTAGACGATGATTTTCACATATCAAAGAACTATAAGATTTGCCGATACTGATGCTGCTGGAGTCGTTTATTTTGCTAATATTTTAAGTATCTGTCATGAAGCTTACGAAGAATCACTAAGACATTCCGGCATAAATATCAAAACTTTTTTTACACATCCATCTGTTGCTTTTCCCATCGTTCATGCAAATGTAGATTTTTTGCGTCCGATTTATTGCGGTGACAAATTAATGATTAGTTTAATACCACAAAAGTTAAGTATTGATAAATTTAACATTACTTATGAAATTACTGTAACTGATGTAATAGTTGCTAAAGCAATAACTCGCCACGTTTGTATTGATGTGAATAGTAGAACCAAGCAAGAATTACCAGATGAGATGATTTCTTGGTTAGAAACGAACCGCAGAGACGCAGAAGGTGCTGAGAGAAGAAAGTCAAGGGAAGAGATTATGTAATTGATAATTGATAATTGATAATTGATAATTGATAGTTGATAATTGATAATTCATCATTCGTCATTCATAATTATGAGATGATCTAGCTAGAAAATCCAGTGCTATTTGTTGCAGTTGTTGACGGTTGATTTTCCCTTGTTCATTACGAGGTAATTTTGGTAGGGAAATCCAATATTTAGGAATTTTAAATTTACTAAGTTTATCTTTAAGTTGAGTTTCAATGTCTAAAATAGAAATATTTGGGTGTTTAGGAATATAAATAGCTGTTAATGCTTCTCCCCAGTTTTTATCAGGTATACCAATTACACAAACATCAATTACTATATTTGTTTTTCTAATCGCTGATTCAACTTCTATAGGATAAATATTTTCACCACCAGAAATAATTTTATTACTACTACGTCCAATAATATGTAAATATCCATCTCCATCTACAAAACCAATATCATCTACTAATAAACCATCTCTATTTTCCCAAAGTTGGGGATAATAACCTAAAGCCAAAGATTTAGCTTGAATCTTAATATTTCCCGTTAAATTATCAATGGTAATTTCTGCATGGGGGAGAATTTTTCCACTGTTAACTTTACCCTGCAAAAATTCATCAGGTTTCAAAGTGGCAACTTGAGAAGCTGTTTCTGTCATCCCATAAGTAGGTGCTAACCTAATATGATAAAATCTTGCTTTTTCTAACAGTTCATCCCATGCTGGCGCACCTCCTAAAAGTACAGTTTCAAACTGAGATAGCCATTTTGTGAGTTGTGTATTTTCCAGCAGTCTTTGTAACTGAGTGGGAACTAAAGATATAAAAAAATCTGAAGGATTAATATTTAGTATTGGTTGAGATGCAATTTCTTTAAATGAGGTAATAACTAATTTACCACCGGTGGTAAAACTTCTCATAAATTGCATCAAACCACTGACATGATATAGAGGTAAAACACAAAAAGAATTTACTGTTTTTAACTGAAAATACTCTGTAAACCCTTGCACAGATGCGGTTAGTGTTTCCCATGTATGAATAGCGAATTTAATTTTTCCTGATGAACCACCAGTAGGAATCATGATAGAATTGGTAACTGGTAATTGGTAATTGGTAATTGCTAGATTAGGAGTAAACTGACAACAATCTCCCCAAATTATATCTGGTTGTACCAAATTAAAAACCTGTTCCCATTCATTTTTTCCCCAGTCTGGGTTACATAAAAAAACTGGACATTTCGCAGCACAAGCAGCAATGAAACAGGCTAAAAATCTCACTGTTTCTCGTTCAGCCAAAATTATTTTTGGTGGTGTTGTATTTTGCGATACTTCAATTAATTCTAAATATAATTTTGTAGCTATTTGATAAAATTCCTGGCTATTATCAACAATTAACCAATCATGATTTTTGATGTTTTTTAAATACTCTAAAGGTTGTTCCATAGACTTTGAGGCCAGTTTGCTTGTGGTTGGGTAAAATAGTGATTGATGCCAAAACCTACTGCGCGATTATTGCTAGATAATTCTGCTGCTAATTTTAGTGCTGCTTGTCTACCAATGGCAGTTTCAAATACAGATGAGAATACCACATCAATTTGATATTGTTGGCAAAATTTTCTTAACCTTGATGGTGAACCTACTATACCAGGTTTAATGACAAAAATACTCCGCCAACCTTGTTTATAACAATTTTCCAGTTGTTGTAATGTAGCTACAGATTCATCTAAGGCAATTTTTGTATTATAATAATTACTCAATTCCAGCATTTCTGAAAATTTATCTACAGGTAAGGGTTGTTCAATAAAATCAATTTTATTGGGGAAATTATCGCATTGTTTTAACCATAATTTAGCTGCATTATCATCAAGTCCACCATTAGCATCTAACCGCAGTTTTGCTGATTCTGGTAAGTTGTAAATCAGTAAAGTCAAAATTTCCAATTCTGCGTTTATATCATGAACTCCTATTTTCCATTTAAAGGTTTTATAACCCTGATTCCATAAATTTTGCCATTTATTTAAAGCCGCTTTTCCTGCTGGTAATAATCCGCTAAAATTCAGATGATGGTAATTTAGAGATTCGTGATTTTCTTGTAAATTCTCTAGTGCTGATTCAAAACCAAATTGACAAGCTGGTAATTTATCGGGAATTTTAAAAATTATCTCAAAAATTATCTCTGATGTAATTTCTTTTGGTAGTTGATGACAAAAATCTAAAGCTTCTTCTAAAGTTTCCGAACCAAACCAAGAAATGGGGGCAATTTCCCCCCAACTCACTTTACCTGTCATATCCTCAAGTCTGATAATTACACTTTCTCGTATTTCCCAAATTCCATGATTTGTAATCACAGGACGAGTGAATTTTTGACTAATGTTGCGAAAAGAAAATTGATATTTCATGTTTAACAATTGATAATGGATAATTGACAATTGAAAATTGTTTTATTCAAGGTTTAAAAAATATCCTTTCCTGGAAGAAATAATTATCAATTGTCCATTGTTTATTTTCCTGTAAGGGCGAAGCATTCGGGCGATAAATTATCAATTTTTATCACAGGTTATTTTCCTGTAAGGGCGAAGCATTCGGGCGGTAAATTATCAATTTTTATCACAGGTTATTTTCCGAATGCTTCGCCCCTACGTCGCCCCTACTGACTCCTTATAATTATCCCAGCATAAATCCTGTACCAAATAATAAGCAACTCCAAAAATGTACAGCAACAGCAATAAATTTAGAGTTACTAACTTTTTCTGGGAGGTGATGATTTTCTAAAACATGACGACATAATTTAAACGCAAAAGGTAAACTTAGCCAACTTAACAAAGTCCAAATGGGGAAAATTCCTAACACAACTAATAACAACGATAAGGGATAAATACTAGCTGTAAACCAAACTAAGACTTGTGCGCCTTTTTCTGTACCTAACCGCACAATAGGCGATCGCTTTCCAGCAGCTATATCATCCTTTACTTGGTGAAAATGTGAACAAAATAAAACTAAACTGGTGACAATACCAACAATCACAGAAGCTGCTAAATTAGTAATTGACCAAGTTTGAGTTTGACTGTAATATGCTGCTGTCACTCCCAAAGGTCCAAAGGCAAAAAAACAGAGAATTTCGCCTAAACCCTGGTATCCTAGACGAAAAGGAGGTCCTTGGTACATATAGCCCAAACCGCAGCACAGCAAGATTATACCAATTACAGTAGGGTCTTTTTGCAAAAGGGCGATCGCCATTATCCCCAACAAACCCGAACCCAAACACAAATTACCTAACCAAAACATTAACTGCTTATTACCAGTTAAATTCACCAAAGAATGATGTTTATTTTTATCAATACCTGTTTCTGCATCAAAAACATCATTACTGATATTTTCCCAAGCCAAAATTAAAATTGCCGCAGTCATAAAAACTGCAAATATTAAACCATTAAAAATCTTAGTTTCTGCAAATGCTACCGCCGAACCTACCCATATAGGCATAATAGCAACACTGTACATTGGCGGTTTGATAGCAGCCATCCATAATTTATTTTTGGGTATTGATATCTGATTTGTAGTCATCAGTCTTGATAAATTAAATTACTAAAAATTGACTTATCAATTAGATTTTATAGTTTTCTGAGACATTTTACAGTGGTAAATTACCAAAAAATGCTAATTTTATGATTGATGGTTTACCTCCTGTTAACAAAACTTGACTTGACATTTTGCAGTATCCAAGAGTATGTGTTTTCGGTTTTACCAGAACCCAGCAAATTTGAGGCTGGTTAATGGTAACAGAATATGCTACCTATAGAAATACGACCATGACTTATTACACTTTAGGAAGATAACTTAAAAAAAATTAACTTATACATCCATGACAATTTCACCATGTCGCAGCAGTTTCTTTATAGAATATAAAGATTTGCATCAATTACTGTTAGCAGTTCAAGAAAAGTGCTATGAACAGCGTAGCCAGCAAATTGTGAGTATTTCCCTGGCAATTGATTTCATAGATCCTTTAGTTGTATTAGATAAGTTTGCCCAAAAAAATACATTAAACTTTTACTTTGAAAACAAAAGTAAAGGTGAAGCTATTGTAGCCATTGATGCTATCACCAAATTAGACATTAGTGGTCAAAACAGATTTAATGAAACCGAAGAATTTATCAAAGATTGTCTCAAAAACGTCATAAATTTTGGCAATGTCAACCAACCTTTTGCCGGTACTCACTTTTTTTGTAGCTTCAGTTTTTTTGATCAGCATCACTATTTAGATTATCCATTTTCATCTGCTACTATTTTTCTACCTAAATTACAAGTAGCAGTCAAAAATTCTGCTTGCACCTTAGTTGTGAATCATTTAATTCATGCTGACATTAATATTCAAACAATATTACGGGAATTACAGGACAAAATTCAGACTCTCCAATCTTTAGTAAAATCATCGCCCAACATTGAAAATTATTCAGCAAATTTTATCAAAACTAAGATTAATAATGCTGAAAATTTTAAACATTCAGTATTATCAGCTTTAGAAAAAATTGCATCCAATCATTTAAGAAAAATCGTTTTAGCAGATACCTTAGATGTTAGATCATATAATTCCTTTAACCTATTCAAATCTTTAAATAATCTGCGACATTTACATCCTAATTGTTATGTTTTTTCTACCAGCAATGGCAAAGGACAAAACTTTATAGGTGCGAGTCCAGAACGGTTAATTAGTATTCAAGAACAGCAATTAATTACTGATGCGTTAGCAGGTTCAGCACCCAGAGGTAAAACACCAAATGAAGATGCTGCTAATGCCAACAACCTAGTTAATAGTACCAAAGAAAAACACGAACATAACCTAGTAATTGATTTTATCACCCAACGTTTATCACAACTCGGTTTATTTCCCCAAATTTTAGCACCACGTCTGCGACAATTATCTAATATTCAACATTTATGGACACCAATTACTGCGGTAGTACCTGCTAACGTTCACCCTTTAAAAATCGTTGCCCAATTACATCCTACACCAGCGGTTGCAGGTGCAGCCAGAGATATTGCTTGTGTAGAAATTCGCCGTTATGAAAAATTTGAAAGAGGTTTATATGCTGCACCTTTGGGATGGGTAGATGCAAAGGGAAATTGTGAGTTTATTGTGGGTATTCGTTCAGCTTTAATTGATGGCGATCGCGCTAGACTTTATGCAGGTGCAGGTATCGTTGCTGGTTCTGATCCTGATAGGGAATTTGCGGAAGTGCAGCTTAAACTGCAAGCATTATTAAAAGCTTTGGTTTAGGGTTTGGTGAATAAGTTATCTGCGGGAATGGGGAATAGTTTTAACTATATAGGATGATAAAATTTAGCTGCGTAACAGCTTATAGCTTTTCCCAGTCTGGTGAAGTACAAAATCATCTGCGTCTATCTGCGTTCATCTGCGTTTAATTATTACTGCTTGTACCTCACTTGAACGGTAATTGCTATATTTTCTTATTGAATTTTATTCCAAATCTCGATGAGTTGAACGAAGTGAAACCCAACTTACAGCGATTTGCAGGTAAATGAACCACATTTTTTAATCTCACGCAAAGACGCAAAGACGCAAAGGAAGAAAGGAAGATAACAATAAGGATGTGGTACAAATACATGAAAACTGCTGTAAACTCAACGTATTTGTTGAGTTTCGTTCCATTGCTTCGCAACGCTAACGCGAACAACCCAACCTACAAATCAAGATATTTTTGATTTTGGCGAAGGTATTGAGATTACGAACCACTGTTATCAAAATTTTCTAACCAGCGAATGACATCAGCTTGACTAGAAAAATCTAAAAGTGCTTCTGCTAAACTTTCTAATTGAGTTGTAGACAACTGATTAATTCTCTCTTCAGTCTCAGCATCAACCGCACCAAAGCGACGAGAAAGTAACCGGAGAACTAACAAAACCTCTCCTTCCTGTTTACCTTCAAGTTTTCCTTCCTGTTTACCAATGTTAATACCTTCCAGCTTTCCTTCCAACTTTCCTTTTTGCAGAATATCTTGATAAATCACAGATTCTTGCATAATTTCCTCTCGAAATAATTGTCGAATTACATCTTTTTCAAACCGCAAACCCGCTAGAAGCTGTACACAGGTTGAGATATTGACTCTTTCCTGGTTTTCTTCAATCATATCTAACTGATCCGCGACTTGCTTTAACAAAGTATTTGGTGAATCGGTTTTTGCTAATGTCGCTAATGGTAAAAGACCAGGATTTGCTAACAATGGTGCGGGATCTTCTTCCCACAACCGAATCACTCGATACTCGTGTCTGGTTCTTGTGTCTACATACTCTGTAGTAAAGACAATTTCAGAATCGCTAAGTTGTAGAAAAATAATTACTTGCTCAATTGGACACCAGTATTGACGTTTTAATCTGGTGTAATAATCCAACATCCTAAAATCTAGTGGTGGTTTGGATTTAGGTGTAGTTTGAAATTCTAAATGCAGAATTTCCTGAGAAATTTGTAAAAATGTAACAGAATCAGCACGAATAGGATCGAGATTCAGTTCTGTTTTCAGTACCTGGATATCTGAAGTTTCTGATGATAGTAACCATCTAGCAAATTCACCAGGATACTTTTCGGCGAGGTACTTGCAACTATTATCGTAAACCAAGGTATAATTATTCAGGTAAAGTAGGTGTTTTTGATCATAACACCTGATAGCGAGGATAAATCACGGAACAACAAACAAAACTTTGATTTGTTATCAATCCATATAGTTGGAATTTGTTTGTTTACCAGATATTTATCATCGCTATTTTCTTTAACTTTATTTTCTTTAATTTTATTCCAAATCTCGATGAGTAAAGGATTTCGCATTCGCACCAGTGTAGTTTTTCACAATATGGCCATCACCACACATTTGATATTTGTAAGTTACCAAACCTTCTAAACCCACAGGTCCACGAGGTGGCATTTGTTGGGTACTAATTCCCACTTCTGCACCAAAACCATAACGGAAACCATCTGCAAAACGAGTAGAACAATTATGATAAACTCCCGCTGCATTAACTAAAGCTTGAAAAGTTGCTGCTGCTGTTAAATCTTCTGTAACAATGGCTTCTGTGTGCCGAGAACCATATTCACTAATATGATTTATTGCTGCTTCTAAAGAATCAACCATTTTAATGGCTAAAATTAAATCACTGTATTCTGTTTCCCAATCAATTTCTGTTGCTAAATCAATATTCGTTAAAATTTCTAAAGTGCGTTCATCACCTCTTAATTCTACATTTTGCATTCGCAAAGCTTCAGCAACTTGGGGTAAAAATTCCCCAGCAATACTACTGTGAATTAATAAAGTTTCAATGGCATTACAAGCCGCAGGATATTGAGTTTTAGAATCTACAGTAATATTAATTGCCTTCTCAAAATCAGCCGCTTGATCTATATAAAGATGACAAATTCCGTCGGCGTGACCTAAAACGGGAATGCGGGTATTTTCTTGAACAAACCTCACAAAAGAATTAGAACCTCTGGGAATAATTAAATCTACATATTTATCTAATTTTAAAAGTTCTAAAATTTCTGATCTCGTTGTTAATAATTGCACAGCATCGGGGTTAACAGCAGTACCAGATAAACCTTTTTTAATAGCTTTAACTATTGCTTCACAAGAACGTAAAGCTTCTTTTCCACCTTTGAGAATGACACCATTACCTGATTTAATTGCTAAAGAAACAATTTGAATAGCTGCTTCAGGACGGGCTTCAAAAATAATACCTAACACACCTAAAGGACAGGTAATACGTTTGAGAATTAAACCATTATCAATTTCTCGATGAATTTGTACCTTACCAACAGGATCATCTAACTTTCCTACATCACGCACACCAGCGATCGCATCTCTTAATTTATGTGCATCTAACTGTAAACGTTTATAAAGAGGTTTAGCGATACCTTCAGCCATAGCCGCTTCACAGTCAGCCACATTAGCAGCTAATATTTCATCCTGTGCAGATTCTAAAGCCAGAGCGATCGCATTAATCGCTTGATTTTTCTCCTCAGTGGCAAGTACACCCAGTTTACTAGAAGCTAAACGAGTTTTTTGGGCAATTTCAGTTAAACCAGAAACAACTTCTACAGTAGTCATCACAAAAATAAATTCACAATATAACAATCTTAATATTAGTTATTAGTCATTGGTCATTAGTCATTAGTTGCTTGTTACTCTTCCCCTACTTCCCCTACCTATTTACTGTCACCTGTCACCTGTCTCCTGGCTTCTTCTTTAACTTTTGCGAAATTTTGATGACGAATCGTGGATCTATTGAGTATTCATAGATAACGATCATGTAAGCATTTAGCTTTCAGCAGTCAGTAGTCAACTTTTTAACACCTAAGGCAGAAATCATTATTTGATTATTTGCCTCCTGTCTCCTGACTCCTGACTCCTGACTCCTGAATTATTACAAAATATCACCCTCTTGATCCGGGATTACATCATGTCATTACAATCAGGCTTAGATGCCTTTCAACAGGGACGCTATCAAGAAGCAGTGTATCTGCTAGAGGAATTTTCCGAAACTTCTCTAGAACTGAGTTCTCCAGACTATCTCACAGCGCAAATGTGGCTGATGAAAGCTTATCAAAAAATAGGCGACATCGAACAAGCGAAAATCATCTGGCAAAAATTAATCAATAGTGATAACCCACAGGTGCGAGAATGGGCAGAACAAGATCGCCCATTTTTTACATCAGCTAACCAGCCTAGTTTTGCAAAAGCTGGAAGGGCAGCAGCTACGGGTGTAACCTTAGCAATGGGGGGAGTAGGTGGTAATTTAGCCTTAGCATCCTGTGTCACCATAGCCTTACTATTTGGCATGGTTTTTGTTTTAGGTTTAAGCCTAGTATTAATTTACAACAGTAGCGATCCCATGACCGGTTTAGCGATCGCTATTGCCATTACCTTAATATTCAACACAGCGGCATTTTTCCTGTCACCCTTGCTGATGGATCTTAGCCAAAGCTGGCTGTATCATACCCGTTGGGTGGACTTAGCAGAAATTGAAAGCCAAAGTCCAGAAACAGGAAAAATAATTCGCCAAGTTTGCCAACAAAAAAATATCACAATTCCCAGACTGGGCATCATTGACGACCAAAACCCCACCGCTTTCACCTATGGTTCTTTACCCAACAGTGCGCGGTTAGTCGTCAGTCAAGGACTTTTCACCTATTTAGATGATGATGAAATAGCCACCGTTTACGCCCACGAACTAGGACACATAGTTCACTGGGACTTTGCTGTAATGACCGTAGCTTCTACCTTAGTGCAGATTTGCTACTTAGTTTACAGCACAGCTAGAAGGTTCTCTCGTGGTGGTGGAGACAACAAAATCAAAGATGCTTTGCAAACAGCCAGTTTAGTAGCTTACATCTTTTATATTATTGGTACTTACCTACTGTTATATCTTTCTCGTACTAGAGAATACTTTGCAGACCATTTCGCAGCAGAAACCACCGGCAACCCTAACGGACTTTCTCGCGCCTTAGTGAAAATTGCCTATGGCATAGTTGAAGAAGGTTCACGTTCTCAAGAACCCAGCCGGTTAATAGAAGGAACTCGCGCTTTAGGCATTTATGACCACAAAGCCGCAGCTTCTACGGGTACAGCTTACCGCATTGCTTCCGATCCGCAAAAAATCGGTCGTGTCTTTTTATGGGATATGTTTAACCCTTGGGGTTGGTGGATGGAACTCAACTCTACCCATCCCCTCACAGGTAAACGAGTCCGCGCCCTCAGCACCTACGCTGAACAACTAGGTTTACCCACAGAGTTTGACATTGGGGCAGTTATCGGTGAAGGTAAAACCCTTAATAAAAGCAAGCTTTATGGCAATTTCTTTGTAGATATCGTCCTGTACGGTGCAGAAACCATCGGTTTCGTCCTGGGTATAATTATCGGCTTGTTCATGTTGTCAACTTCTAACAACCCAGGCTTACTATTTGGTATGGCATTAATGGGTTTAGGAGTGGGAATTTTAGTCAAAGCTTTTGTGATGTTCCCTGACTATTCCCATGCTGCACCCACTGATATTCTGCTATATAAAACCTAGACAAAGCTAGACTTTACTTTCTACTTCAACGGGAGCATGGGAGCGGTTATCCCTCAGTAGACTTGCACGCTGTAGCCCAACGCGACTTTCTCAGGTTAAGTTTTGGAAACAGACTATCACTATCAATGCTTGGTTTTCGCGTCGGTAATAGTCTGATTCAATACTTGATATCTGAGGATTATATATCAAGTTGGCATTTTTCTGAGCTAACTTATGTCAATTTTTGTCAATATAAGTATATTTTCGTCTATAAAATGGTCAACTTAGGACAAGCTCATTTTTGTCTGGATGTTTCAATCCCTAATAGGGAGTATTGGAAATTGCAATCGGCGCGGGATGAATTAGCTGAAGCATCGGCTGGTTTCAATCCCTAATAGGGAGTATTGGAAATTGCAATTTTCTCAAGGGAAATTTTTTGATAGGAGCAGATGGGTTTCAATCCCTAATAGGGAGTATTGGAAATTGCAATTGATTCTAATAATGGGGCTATTCGCCAAGCTCTTGGGTTTCAATCCCTAATAGGGAGTATTGGAAATTGCAATCATCACAAAGCAGTGCCAGAAATTAGTACCTGTGGTTTCAATCCCTAATAGGGAGTATTGGAAATTGCAATAGCGGCATCCTGAAAGCCTGTCTATATTTAGTTTTCAAGGTTCGATTGCGCGAGTGACTCCATCATAGTCCATTTCAGGAATCGTGTCAAGAGCAAAAAACGCCCAAACCCAGTCTGTGTAACGTGCGCGGGTGGTTGGAAAAGCAGAACAACCCCAAAGTCAAGCCTATCAAGAGATACAGGCATTTTTTTACAACACCAATTTTTTACACCCACCCATCCGCGCAAAACACCCGCAAATGTAAACATATATAAAAGATTTAGCCGTAATTGTATAACTCCCAGAACCAATTTAATAGCATTTAACAAAAAGCCTTAAAATTTCAGGAGCGTCTGATGGTTACAGCAACAAGACCACAACCACAGGTGAAAATAGGACCTACCCAACTGCTAATAAATAATGAATGGGTGGAAAGTGTCAGCAAGAAAAGATTTGCTACCATTAACCCCGCTACGGGTGAAGTAATTTGTGAAGTTGCAGAAGCAGATGCAGCGGATGTAGATAAAGCAGTCCAAGCAGCGAGAAAGGCTTTTAATGGCGAATGGCGGAAAATTTCTGCGACAGAACGGGGTAATTTACTTTACAGGTTAGCAGATTTAATTGAGGAAAATATTGATGAACTGGCACGTTTAGAAACTCTCGATAATGGTAAGCCTGTACATGACTCTGTAGGAGATATAGAGTTAGTTATTGCCTGTTATCGTTATTATGCAGGTTGGGCTGATAAGGTACAGGGTAAAACAATTCCTATTAATGGTCCTTATTTCTGCTACACTCGCCATGAACCAGTGGGAGTTGTTGGGCAAATTATACCTTGGAATTTCCCGTTATTGATGCAAGCTTGGAAATTAGCACCAGCTTTAGCAACGGGTAATACTGTGGTGATGAAAACTGCGGAACAAACGCCTTTATCAGCGTTGCGGGTGGGTGAGTTAATTGTGGAAGCGGGTTTTCCTGCTGGTGTGGTAAATATATTATCAGGTTATGGACCCACTGCGGGGGCGGCGATCGCATATCATCATGATATTGATAAAGTTGCCTTTACCGGTTCAACTGAAGTCGGCCATTTAATTATGGAAGCGGCTGCAAAAAGCAACCTCAAACGGGTAACTTTAGAATTAGGTGGCAAAAGTCCTAACATTGTTTTTGCCGATGCTAACATAGATGCCGCTATTCAAGCTGCCCATGAAGCGATATTTTTTAATCAAGGACAATGCTGTTCTGCTGGTTCTCGGTTATTTGTGGAAGCAAAAATTTATGATCAGTTTGTGAATAGAAGTGTAGAAATAGCTAGAGAGCGTACAGTCGGCGATCCTTTTGACCCCAACACCCAACAAGGACCCCAAGTAGACCAAGAACAATTTAACCGAGTCATGAGTTACATTGAATCAGGTAAACGGGAAGGGGCGCAGATGCTTTATGGTGGTAATAGAGTGGGAGACAGAGGTTATTTTATTACCCCGACAGTATTTGCAGATGTCCGCGATGAAATGAAAATTGCCCAAGAAGAGATTTTTGGACCCGTGATGAGTATCATCAAATTTCAACATGTGGAAGAAGTGATCCAACGGGCAAATAATACCATGTATGGTTTAGCGGCAGCGGTGTGGACACAGGATATCACCAAAGCTCATGCGATCGCTAACAATGTCCGTGCAGGTACGGTATGGGTAAACTGTTATGATGTCTTTGATGCAGCCGCACCCTTTGGCGGTTTCAAACAGTCGGGTATGGGTAGAGAACTGGGAGAATACGGTTTACAGCAATACACAGAAATTAAGACTGTGACAGTGAAATTGTAACTTTTGATTGGTAATGGGTAATTGGTAATTGGTAATTGGTGGATTTCTTAATGTCACCTATTACCAAAAATAGTCGGTTTTAACCGACTTTAGCTTTTAGACAGGGAATTTATTCCCTGGCTTTAAATTTCTCTGTCACCTGTCACCAATCACCTGTAACCTGTAACCTGTAACCTGTAACCTGTAACCTGTAACCTGTAACCTGTCACCTGTCACCTGTCACCTGTCACCTGTCACCTATCACTGACCTTTTCGCCAAAACAGCAACTACATTTACCAATTGATCCGGTTCAACAGGTTTATTAATATGCAATTGAAAACCTGCGGCTAAAGACTCTGCCTGTTCTACTTCTCCTGTATAACCAGTGAGTGCCGCAGCAGGAATTTTCCCTCCCTGTTCGGCACTCAAAGCCCTAATTTGACGCATCAGTGCATAACCATCTTCTTCCGGTAAACCAATATCAGAGAGGATGACATCATACCCACCAGGATTATTCTTGAGTATTGATAGTGCCTCTCGTGCAGATGTAGCCTCTGTTACTTGAACATCGTAATCTTCTAGCACGATTTTAAATAATTGACGCAGGTCTGGTTCATCATCAACTATCAGCACCCGCACACCCGCTAAAGATGGGTAAGAAACAGAGACAGCAGGTGCAGCGGGGGGGGTTGGTTCTTGAGTAACTGCTATATCACTCTCTTCCTGGTTAGTGTGCAGAGGTAGCCTGACGGTAAAAGTAGCACCTTGATCCTTACCTGGACTCGCTGCTTCTACAGTACCACCGTGGAGTTCTACCAAATGGCGCACTATTGCTAGTCCCAGTCCTAAGCCAGCATTTGATTTGCGTGTAGTGCTATCAGCTTGACGAAATCGGTCAAACACATAAGGGAGAAAATCAGCACTGATACCTAAACCAGTATCTTTAACTTGAATTTCCGCTTGATCATCAGTGTAATTGAGAGTAACATCAATGATTCCACCATCAGAGGTAAATTTAATGGAATTAGACAGTAAATTCCAGATTACCTGCTGTAAGCGATTCGGATCTCCGATCAAGGTTCTCGGTGTAGGATCTAGTTGCGATTGAATTTGAATGTTTTTCTCTTCTGCGGAAAAACGTACAACTTCTATAGCTGCGGAAATGACAGGTACAAGTTGAACAGGTTGGGTATTCAGATGCAGTCTACCAGAACTAATCCGAGAAATATCTAATAAATCGCCAATTAGCAGGTTTTGAGCGTGGGCAGCGCGTTCAATAGCTTCTAATGCCTGATCGGTTTTACTTTCATCAAGCTGATGTTTTCGTAGTAACTGCGTCCACCCCAATAGAGAATTAAGGGGATTTCTTAACTCATGGGAGAGAATAGATAAAAACTCATCCTTTGCCCGGTTGGCTGTTTCTGCTGCTGTTCTGGCTGAATGTTCTTGTTCTAGAAGTTTAATCCGTTCTGCCTCTAAATATTTCTGTTGGGTAATATCTTCAATTGCTAACAAAATCAGTGATTTATTATCTATTTGCGGCATTTTTCGAGCATTGAGACGCATGATTTTGTGGCCAATTTGCTCAAAAGTATGCTCAACTTCCACATTTTCAAAATGGGTTTGTTCGGGAAGAATATGTTCTAAGAGCGATCGCAACTGGGGAATATTCCACTGGCCATTACCAATTTCATAAATCAGGCGATTTTCTGTTTCTTCTCGTACTACCTGGAATGTATCATAGAAAAATTGATTGCCACTAATTACCCGTAAATCTATATCCAAAACCACTAAAGATTGGCGTACAGTATCTACTATTGCTTCTGCATAATCACGGGAAGCTCTCAGCTTTTCGGCAGTACGTTTGATAGCATCAATATCTAACAAAATTACTACAGCACCATCAATTTTATTATCTATTGTCCGATAGGGTCTAATGCGTAAATCATACCAACGACCATCTTGATCCTGCACTTCCAAAGTTTTCAAATTCAGGGTACTAATCACATCTAAAATTTGTGCTTCTAAATCAGAAATATTTAATTTATGTTTAATATCACTTAATGGTCGTCCCACATCTGAAGGAATTAAGTTAAATACTGCTCCGGCTGCGGGAGTAAAGCGGCGAATCTGTAAATCACCACCTAACATGAGAATGGCAATCTGAATACTACTGAGCAGATTTTGTAAATCATTACTCACCTGATTTGATTCAATATTGCGCCGTTGCAATTCATCATTAATAGTATTCAATTCTTCATTAGTCGCCTGAATTTCTTCCTTAGCTGTTTCTAATTCTTCATTGGTACTTTGCAACTCTTCATTACTAGAGAGAATTTCCTCATTAGCGGCTCGCAAATCTTGATTACTGGCTTGTTGTTCCTCAATAATTGATTGCAAATAATCTTTAGTAGATTTTAATTCCTGTTGCAGAATAGAAAGTTCCTGCTCATAACTGCTTGCTTGCTCCGTCTTAGATTTAATATTACTAATTATTGGCGATACAGAACTAACTGGAGTGGGTGTATCCTCAAATAAAATTAAAAAAAATTCTTCTTCTGATCCAGCAGATTCAAAGGGAACAACATTAATTTTTACCTGTCTAACTTGATTTTCTGCTTTAATTTGTATCCCTTCTTGTGTGACTGGTATTTTTTGCTTTTTAGCCTGATGAATACTGCTACGTAAATCTAGCCGCAATTCTTCCCTGGCCATTTTTAGTAAATTAAAACTGGGTTTACCGGGTGCTGGTTGTAAATAGAGACTTGTCTGTCCTCGAAATTGCAAAATCTCAAAATCATCGTTGATAATTACACCCACGGGTGCGAATTGATTTAACACAATCCTATCAGCCTCTTTTTGGATTTCCACATCATTTCCAATACCTTCATTTTCTATCATTTGTAATTTAGCAGTTTCTACTGGATAGTTACGAGCCATTAAATCAATAGCTAATCGGGTAGCTGCCATTTTACGAGCATAAATCTTGTACTTTTTATCTACCACAGTAAATAAATCAGTAAATTCCCCCACTGTTTCAGACGTACCTAACATCAAAAAACCTGTAGGTTTAAGACCATAATGGAAAATTGGCACGACTTTTTTCTGAACAGCAGCACCCAAGTAAATCAGCACATTCCTACAAGTGATTAAATCCAGTCGGGAAAATGGCGGATCATTAATCAAGTTTTGTCTGGCAAAAACACACAGTTCTCTCACTGCTTTATTAATTTGATAGCCACCCTCTACCTGCACAAAAAAACGTTGTAATCTTTCTGGGGAAATATTCCCTACCTGGTTAGGTTTATAAATGCCGGCTCTGGCTTTTTCTATGGCTACTTCATTAATATCTGTCGCAAAAATTTGAATAGGGATATTAATTCCCTTGTTTGTTAAAAATTCTAGTAAGCAAATCGCAATAGAATAGGCTTCTTCACCTGTTGAACATCCAGCAACCCAAATCCGAATAGGATCATCTGGTTTGCGCTTATTAATAATAATTGGAAATATTGTAGTTTTTAAAGCTTCAAAGGCTTCTGCATCCCGAAAAAAACAGGTGACAGTAATTAAAACATCGTAATATAAGGCGGTAATTTCTGCCGGTTTATCCTGAATATAATGAACGTAATCTTCTAAATTATCCAATCTATATAACATCATCCGTCGCTGAATCCGTCGCTTCAGGGTATTCTGCTTGTAATGGGTAAAGTCAACACCTGTAGCCGCCCTTAAAATCTGAAAAATCTTTAACCCACATTCCGCACTTCAAAATGTAGTACATATACAAGTATCATAAGCAGCATAGAGTGTTAAATATAAATACGCAATCAAGAAAGTAAAAATATAGACTTTAATTCCCATTTGACTACTAAAGAGAAACTCATAAGGCATTGAGAATAAATTCAGGAAAAAATGAGAGAATGAGACTGAAGTACCTAAAAATGCCTTCATAATATGAATTACCAAACAGAAGAAATTGAGAGTAAAAACATAGATCACTTAGGAATAATCGCAGGAATAATAGATGAAATAGGAATAGTAGAAAAAATCAACGAGATATTTTCAATAGATATCAGAGAGAAAGTAAACACAGGAGAAGTAGTCAAAGCAATCATTCTCAATGGACTAGGCTTTGTATCAAGACCACTATATTTGTTCCCAGATTTCTTTAAAGACAAAGCCGTAGAACATCTAATAGGAACAGGAATAAAAGCAGAAGATTTAAACGACGATAAAATAGGTAGAGTCATGGATAAACTCTATAAATATGGATTAACTAAACTATTCTTAATCATTGCCTTAGAAGTAGTAAAGAAATATGGAATAGACACAAAATATTCCCATTTAGACTCAAGCTCATTACATTTACACGGGGAATATAAGAATTGCGTAAATAATCTAGAGAAAGAACTAGGAATAAATCGAGAACATCCAATAATGATTACACAAGGATATTCTCGTGACCATCGCCCAGACCTAAAACAATGTATATTAGATTTAATAGTAAGTAGTGATGGGGATATACCATTATTTTTTAGAGGGGCATCAGGAAACGAATCAGATAAAGCAGTATTTGCTCATATCTTAGTAGAATATTCTAAACAAATAGATTTTGAAAGTATCATGGTGGCTGACAGTGCATTATATAGCGAAAGTAATTTAAAATTAATGTCAAACATGAAATGGATAAGTCGAGTACCATTATCCATTAAAAAAGCAAAAAATTTAGTGAAAGCCTCCATAAATAATGAAATGAAAGCCTGTAAAATCAAAGGTTATAGCTATATCGAAGAGAAAGTATCTTATGGAGGAATAGAGCAAAGATGGTTATTAGTAGAAAGCGTAGAGAGAAAAAAAGCAGACTTAAATAAACTAGACAAAAAAATCCAAGAAGAGTTATTAAAAGCTAACAAACAAGTAGATAAATTAGAACAGGAAGAATTTGCTGATAAATCTTTAGCCGAGTTGAAAATCAAAGAAATAACAGCTAAATTAAAATATCATCAAATATCAGACTATCGAATTACCGAGACATTAAATCAAGGGAAAACAGCAGTTTATAGAGTGAAATGTAAATTAAGAGAAAATCAGGAGTTAATTACACAACAGCAAAACTCTTGTGGCAGATTTATTTTAGCCACCAATATTTTGGATGCTCAGGAGTTAGAGTCAGAAGAAATCCTCAAAATATATAAAGAACAACAATCTACAGAAAGAGGATTTAGATTTATCAAAGACCCGTTATTTTTCGCGGATAGTCTGTTTGTGAAAAATCCCCAAAGAGTAGAGACAATGATGATGTTAATGGCATTATGTCTTTTGGTTTATAATTTAGGACAAAGACAATTAAGAATGTCATTGAAGGCACAAAAAGCCACAGTTAAAAACCAACTGAATAAACCTACAGAATCTCCCACATTAAGATGGATATTTCAGTGCTTTCAAGGTATTCATCTTTTGATGGCACAAGGATTTCAACGAATTCTTAATTTAACGGAGTCGCATTGTCATATCTTGCAATTCCTACCTACTACTTGTCAAAAATATTATTTATTATCTTAGTTTTCTCTCTATTTTTACTATTTCATCGGTTATCTTTTTGATAACTGATTCCACACCTTGAATTAAATATTGTTATTGCAATAGCTTTTAAACACCTTCTAAAGCTCAACTTTGTGTGTCCATAATTTTGTTTTACATTGATACGTAATTGTTCAAACCATAAGTTTTAATTTACCGTCAATGTAGTTTGTTTATGCTACTTTTTGAAGTGCGGAATGTGGGTTTAACAGTCCATCTTTTTCTTCTGGCATAACTTCAGTCTGTGCAACTGCTTTTGAATGCTTGATGTAGGGATGACTGCTAAGGTTGGCCAGTTTCTCAGCAATTTGTTGGGGTGTAAGGATAAAGTCTACATAACCTGAAGCTACCGCCGTATTCGGCATACTACTAACTTTGGCTGATTCCTCACACTGAGCAAAAGTAATACCACCTTCTGCCTTGATTCTTTCTAACCCCCTTGTTCCATCTCCATCACCCCCTGACAAGATAACGCCAATGGCTTTGTTTTTTAAGTCTTCTGCTAAGGAAAAAAAGAAACTATCAACTGTCATTGGTTGTTGATAGGTTTTTTCACGGGGTTGAAGTTTTAACACCCCTTGATTAATGGTCATTGTTGCACCAGGGGGAATCACATAAATATGATTCGGTTCTACAGTCATTCCTTCCTGTACTTCAGTTACAGGTATTTGGGTTGTACGAGACAGTATTTCTGTCAACATACTTTTTTGTTGGGGGTTCAAATGCTGAACTAGCACAAATCCCATACCCGTATCTGTGGGCAAATATTTCAATAATTGTGTAAATGCTTCTAATCCCCCCGCAGAAGCTCCAATCCCGACAATAGGGAATAAATTGTTCTGTTTATCTTCCTCTTTTGGGGATTCTGTAGATGTAGATTCTTTAGCTTGAGATTTTTTGCTAGACCGATGAAAATTCATGTTATGCACCCCATTAAAATCGGGGGTTATAATGTTTGTTTTTATGTTTGTTTTTAGCTTTTTTCAAGGGAAATTTAGTCAACCTCTTGATTCATTCCTATTTTATCTGAAAGTTATATCAATATCACATATATTTCTATTATAGGCTTTTAGTGATAAATTCTATAATTTAATTTCTCGACGTTGATGAGATAATCAGCAATAGGGAATAACCCATAGGGAATAGGAAATATAAAAAAAATAAGCATTCAGCTATCAGTAATCAACAATCAGCTTATAACAGCAAAAATAAAAATTTAGCAGCCTTGATTGAGGAAATTTACACTCTGTGCATTTACTATTTTCCTTTATATTTTAGCGTTGAAAGCTGAAAGCTGATGGCTGACGGCTGAATACTGACAAAAAACTGAATTACCAGCAAATAATAGGAAATGAGATCAAGGAAATTATATAGATTTTGGCTGATATTTAACTAACTTTAATCTAAAAATAAACTTTTTCCCCAATCCCCAATCCCCAGTCCCCAGTCCCCAGTCCCTAATCTTTAGCTAGTTTAGCTTTTGCCTGTTGCCAAAGTTCATCCAATTCTTCTAAACTATAATTTGTTAGGGGACGATCTATGACATCTTCCATTTTTTGCAATCTTTGAATAAATCGTAAACTTGTACCTTGTAAACCTGCACTGGGATCAAGTTTATGCCATCTCGCTAATTGAATTATGGCAAATAATAAATCACCTAATTCTGATTCCTGTCTTTCCTGTGTTTCTTCAGCTAACGCTTGTTGAAATTCTCCTAATTCTTCGTGAAATTTATCCCAAACTTCCTCTATATTATTCCATTCAAAACCCACAGCAGCAGCTTTTTTAGATATCTTCATTGCTGCATTTAATGGGGGAAGACTGCGACGATAACGATCTAATTTATCACTCAATTTTTGCTTTTCTAAAGTTTCTCCTTTTTCCGCAGCTTTAATAGTTTCCCAATTTTGACGCACTTCATCTACATTTTCTACTGTGACATCACCAAATACATGAGGATGACGACGAATTAATTTTTGAGAAATACTTTCGGCAATTTCTTTTAATGTAAAATCACCCTTTTCACTGGCTATTTGTGCTTGTAAAACTACCTGTAATAATAAATCTCCTAATTCTTCAGCGATCGCTTTTTTATCTCCTGTTTGAATTGCGTCTACCACCTCATAAGCTTCCTCAATTATATACGGTGTCAGACTTTCCGGTGTTTGTGCTAAGTCCCAAGGACATCCACCATCAGGCGATCGCAATTTTGCCACTACATCAATTAAATCTTGTAACGCTGCCAATGTTGGATTGTGATTTTCTGCCATAATCAATTAAACTCTGCGCTCTCTGTGTACTCTGCGGTTTTAAATCTATTAAATATTACTTAGTGCGGCTTTTATTAGTTCTGGGTTGAGAACTACGCTTACCACGACTATTAACTTTACGCTTTTTTATTTTGCCACTTGGTAGCAATCCCTGTACACCTTGCTTTTGAAACCTTTTATAAGCTGAACCAGTCCAGTCACTCAGAGAATGACTCATTGCACCGAGTTCACACCCCAAAAACAAAGCGAAAAATTCCCCATAATATATTGATATAGTCTTTCCCACACTTCCCCACACTTCCCCCCAGTTCAAAGCCACATTACCCAATTTAGCGAAAATCACCAAAAGCAAAATCGCTACAACTCCTAAAAATGTGGTTAGATACACCACCCGCAACGTAGTACCAATAATTGGACCGTGGGATAAAAAAGACCGATGACGCAGACTTTTTTGATAAGGTAGCCATATCCAACGCAAAAAACCCCACCTTTGAAACTGACGAGAATAAATATCCAAGTCAGGACCAAACATCAAACCACCAAACATAAACCCCCCAGCAACCAACAACGTCACATTACTGCTACGGGTGGAAATTAAAGTTATACCTGCTACCACAGGTACAGACCAAATAGTAATGCGATCGTGTGTTTGTCCAGAGGGCATATTTTAGAAGTCAAAAGTCAAAAGTAAAAGTCAAAAGTCAAACTTCAGTATACCCAGATCCCCGACTTCTGATCTTCATTGATAGTCTCTGGAGAAGATCGGTAGGGGTAATTCATGAGTTACCCCCACGCAAGAATCAGGTTTTGAGTCGAATCTTGCGTAATTCCTATTCCCCAAAAAAAAATTTTTCCCAACCCCTTGCAAAATTTAAAAAGCCTGTGCTATATTAATTAAGTCAGGAAAACACGGGCGGTTAGCTCAGTTGGTAGAGCGCCTGCCTTACAAGCAGGATGTCATCAGTTCGAGTCTGGTACTGCCCACTTTTATATAAATACTACTCTATAGGGTTTTTATACCTTATAGAGTTTTATTTTTACTATTGATTATTCGTTATACTCTAATTGGCTATGCCAATATTCACAATCATCATTTGCTTTGAATAGATAATACAAATTTTAAAACATCCTCTCAGATTGTCCACCCATAATCAAGAGTGAGCTTGTCCTAAGTTGACAATTTCATAGACAAAACTATACTTATATTGACAAAAATCAATATATTTTCAGGAAAAAATCAACTACTTGATATATAATACGGTGATATCAAGTATTGAATTGAGACTATTGCCGACGCGAAAACCAAGCAATGATGGTGGTAGTCTTTTTCAGAAACTTAATTGGAACACAATCGCGTTGGGCTACAGCGTGAAAGTCTACAGAGGGATAACCGCTCCCATGCTCCCGTTGAAGTAGAAAGTAAAGTCTAGCTTTGTCTAGGTTTTATATCGCAGGAATTTATGACTATAATTTGTGAATTATTAGCAGATGAGTTGGCAGAGTTACGTGGGCTAAAGAATATCTGAAAAAACAGAAGCAGAAAAAATAAATTATCCTATCTTGTCCTATCTTGTGGGATGGGCATCCTGCCCGTCCGTAAACTGCTATATTATATGATAATATCTTAATTTTCACCATTCAAGAAAATGGATTTTATTAACACATTGGGATTAGCCGCAGGAACATTAACAACTATCGCATTTTTACCGCAAATGTTCCAAACCTGGAAAACAAAATCAGCTAAGGATGTCTCTTTTGTGATGCTGATTACTTTTATGACTGGGTTGTTTTTGTGGTTGATTTATGGGATGATTTTGGGTGCTGTACCAATTATTATGGCTAATGGCATAACTTTATTTTTCAATTTTATTATTCTCTGGTTGAAAATTAAATATAAGTAAGTATTCAGTAATCAGTAATCAGCTTTCAGATGTGAGCAGATACGGCTGAATGTTGATAATGTATTTTCAGGAAGATATTAATTTAACGCAGATGAACGCAGATAAACGCAGATGTAAATTGATAATTTACAGATTTTCCAAATGTTAATTTTTCTGATTTTATCTGAATCTACTATTTTCTGCTAACTTGGTTTATAATTGTGTGTAGATAACTTTTTATAAAGACCTGTGACATCATCTGCATTTGATTCGGAAAAGCTTTTATTTACCCCAGCAAACCCTAAAAATGACGCTATTCCTTTAATTTTTGCTTTCCCCAATGAGTACACTGTGGGTATAACCAGTCTTGGTTATCAGGTGGTTTGGGCAACTTTAGCAATGCGTGATGATTTACAAGTAAGTCGTTTATTTACTGATATTCAAGAACAACTTCCTAGACATCCAGAAATCTTAGGTTTTTCTATGTCTTGGGAATTAGATTATGTGAATATTTTTAATCTTTTGGAATCTTTAAATATTCCTCTGCGTGCAAGCAATAGAACCGAAAATCATCCTCTCGTTTTTGGTGGTGGTCCGGTTTTGACTGCTAACCCTGAACCTTTTGCCGATTTTTTTGATGTGGTTTTGTTGGGTGATGGGGAAATTTTATTAAGTAGTTTTATTGATGCTTATCAAGAAGTTAGAAACGCCCAGCGGGAAGTTAAATTAAAACGTTTAGCGCAAGTACCGGGAATTTATATTCCGAGTTTATATGATGTTGAATATTTTAGCAATGATGGAGAAATAAAATCTATTCATCCTCGTGATAGTGATATTCCCGCAGTTATTCAAAAGCAAACTTATCGAGGAAATACTCTTTCTGCTTCTACTATCGTGACAGAAAAAGCAGCTTGGGAAAATATTTTTATGGTGGAAGTGGTGCGGAGTTGTCCTGAAATGTGTCGCTTTTGTTTAGCAAGTTATTTAACTTTACCTTTTAGAACTGCGAGTTTAGAAAAATCTTTAATTCCTGCTATTGAACAGGGTTTAAAAGTTACTAACCGTCTGGGTTTATTGGGTGCTTCGGTGACACAACATCCTGAATTTTCTGAGTTATTAGATTATATTAGTCAAGCAAAATATGATGATGTGCGGTTGAGTGTTGCTTCGGTAAGAACAAATACGGTTACAGAAAAGTTAGCTGCAACTTTAGCAAAACGTGATACTCGTTCTTTGACTATTGCTGTAGAAAGTGGTTCGGAAAATTTACGTCAAATTATTAATAAAAAATTAGATAATGAGGAAATTATCCAAGCTGCTGTAAATGCAAAAGCCGGGGGTTTATCTAGTTTAAAATTATATGGGATGGTGGGTATTCCGGGGGAAGAACCGGAAGATTTAGATGCAACGGTAGCAATAATGAAAGCTGTTAAAAAAGCTGCTTCTGGTTTGCGGTTAACTCTAGGATGTAGCACTTTTGTACCTAAGTCACACACTCCTTTTCAGTGGTTTGGGGTAAATAAACAATCTGAAAAGCGGTTACAGTTTTTACAAAAACAGCTAAAACCCCAAGGTATAGATTTTCGTCCAGAAAGTTATAATTGGTCTATTATACAAACTTTGTTATCGAGAGGCGATCGCAGATTATCTTATCTGTTAGAATTAACTCGTGATTTTGGTGATTCTTTGGGAAGTTATAAACGTGCTTTTAAAGAGTTAAAAGGGAAAATTCCCGATTTAGATTTTTACGTTTATAGTCATTGGTCTACTGAGCAAATTTTACCTTGGAATCACTTGCAAGGACCTTTACCCCAGTCTACACTAATAAAACATTTACATGAAGCAACGAGTCATTTTCGTTCCGCTTCCCCAGTTAAATAAAGATTATAGCAGGAGTCAGGAGTCAGGAGTCAGGAGTCAGGAGTCAGGAGTCAGGAGTAAAACCTTTTTTTAGTAAAAGTTTCATGATAGTTGATGTCCTAACTACTCTGTCTACGTCCATAAATATTACCCAAATTACCCAACAAATAGAATGCAAAATACATCAGAATTTTATTGTGCTTATTGTGGTGAAGAAAACACGACTTTTATTGATATTAGTGCAGGAATGATGCAAACTTATGTAGAAGATTGTCAAGTTTGTTGTCGTCCGAATATTTTGTATATCAGAATTGATGAAGATACGCTAGATATTGAAATAGATACCGAATATGAAGGATAATTAAAAGGTAAGCATTCAGCCATCAGCCATCAGCAAAAAAGAAGAAAAACATCAATACTCACCTGTAACTTTCTCTCATTAACACTTGTGGGATTTGACAACATTCTGCTCATTTTATGACAAACCTATCTAACTCTAGGTAAAAGCTGATGACTGATTACTGATAGCTGAATACTTACATTAAAGGTTAAGGTTAAGGTTTTCGTTTCATGCTGTACTTTACTCATTCTTCTATTATTAACGCACCTGTCGAAGTAGTTTGGAAATTCCATGAAAGACAAGATATTTTACAACTACTCACTCCACCTTGGCAACCTGTACAGGTATTGCGTCGGGAAGGTGGACTGGATGAAGGTGCAATAACTGAGTTTAAATTATTTCTTGGACCTTTACCTTTAACTTGGTTAGCGCGTCATACAGATTTTGAACAATATCGGTTGTTTACTGATGTACAAATATCGGGACCTTTTGAGTCTTGGGTGCATCGTCATGAGTTTACAGAAGAAGATGGAAAGACTAGATTAACTGATAATATTTCTTATTCTATGCCTGGTGGTGATGGGGTGGAATTTGTCAGTGGTTGGTTAATTCAATTGCAGTTAGAAGCGATGTTTCGTTATCGGCATTTTATCACCAAACGGGAATGTGAGTCAAAATAATTGCTGATCAATGATCCAGATGTATCGACAATTGTGTTAATTTTTATAGCAATTTGTAAACATTTGTATCAACTTTTGACTCTGGAGAAGTAACTGAACTGTAAAAAACGTAATATCCAAATCCCCAGCTTTTTGAATAAGTCGGGGATATATCCACTTCCTATTTTACAGCTATTAAAAATCAAATCTGGTTGCTATATAATGAATGCACATTAAATAAAAGAAGATAACAAGGAAAAACTTCATGCCCTATACCAACGAAGAAGGCGGTCTTCTCAACAATTTTGCCCAAGAACCCAAGGTTTATCAAGCAGAACCACCTACGGATGGACAAAAGCGCACCTATATTATTTTAGGAATTGCTGCTGCTCTTTTGGTAGGTGGTTTAATTTTTGTCGCCTTCGCCGTGTCTAATGCCAACTAAAAACAAAAGCAAAATAATTTAATAAAATTTAATATTTTCAGATTTTCAGGTTTCCATCTCAGGATGAACCTGATTTTTTTTATTTTTTGCTAAAATTAAAGAGAATTTAAGTATAAATATATACGTTTATCGTGATTAATCCTAGAAAAATTGATTCATCCTGAACAAAATACATTTACTTGAAAATCAAAATAAGGAGATTTTTCAATCAGTTATGTATATTGTATTTAGGCTGTTGTAGCCACTATGAGCGTGAATGAAACTTTAACTACAGATATTTTTACCTTGAATCGGCAAGTATATCAACGCCTAAAATTTGCTCTGAGTATAGGTTTGCGACGACAAATATTTTTTGCTGTATGTGATGACTTACACTTGAGAAATCAAGTAGCTACTCGGTTGCATTCTACCTTGGCTTATCCAGTGGGGCAAGTGTTATATCACCCAGTAGAGACAGAGGGAATTAGCACTCCAGCTTATCCACGATTAGTCACATTACGACTAAATTTAAATGATCCCAATCCCATAGCGCAGATAAATCAATGGTTAGCTAATTATCCTCCTCCTGTGGTTGGGGAATCAAAAGACACTCCTGGCCGTCCTTTACCAATACCAGCATTTCAGATTGTAGGTGTGGAACTGCTGACGAAACAATCAGTAGCGGTACAGCGTTTGTTTCTGCACTATCTTCGATTAAGTGAACAGTATTTTTCTACCCAAGAAACCAGTTCATTTTTAGAATCTAGTTTGTTGTTTTGGGTTCCTCGTCCTTGGTTGTATGCTATTCAGCAATCAGCACCGAAATTTTGGCAATGTCGAACTGGTGTATTTATCTTTACTGGAGAACCAACACCAACGTTAGAAAATCGCAGTTATTCAGAAAATTTCTCTAGTTTGCGAAGTGTTGATTTAGGCAATCTAGAAAAATCAGTTGTTGATGAATCAATCACCTCACAAGAGGAGATTAACAAGGCTATTGAAGAATTTAATTTTACTGAAGATGATGATTTTTTGGAAGATACTTCTGTAAGTCTAGAAGATGAATCACAGCCATCATCGACAACATCTACCAAGGAAGATATTATACCTGAGCTTTCATCTTTCTTGCATATTAGTGATGAATTGATGTCACTATTCAAAGAATCACTAAATCCGAATATTGCTGAAGATGCAGAAGAAAACTTACAACCAAAACAACTACTTTGGGAAATTGAAAAATTAAAAATTAAGCAAGCTTCTGGGGAAGAACTCGCAGTAGCTTATCACAACTTAGGAACGTTATATCGTCTCCGCATTGAACAAGGACAGTCAAGTTTAGAAAACTTGATGGTAGCTATTATTGCCTATCAGGAAGCTGTTAGCAATGATGACACTTCACCCCAACTTCCAGATACTTTAAATGATTTGGGAACACTATATTGGATGTTGCACCGCACACCAGGAAATAGTGAAGAAGCAAAAACTTATATCCAGCAGGGAATAGAATTTTATCAGTTAGCCATCAAACTGATTACACCTGATAGTCAACCGGAAATTTATGCCCGTGTACAAAATAATTTAGCCACAGCTTATGGTGATTTAACAAGGTTTTCTAACCCGGTGGAAAATTGGCAGGAAGCAGTTAAAGCTTACAATGAAGCACTGCGCTACCGCACCGAAGAAATTGATCCTTTAAAATATGCTGCTTGCCAAAATAACTTGGGGACTGCATACTGGCATTTAGGACAATATAGTGATCCTGTGGAACATCTCAAGAAAGCGATCGCAGCTTATAATTTCGCACTTGCTCACTATCAACCTAAAGATGAACCAATTAAATATGGTATGATTCAAAATAATATTGGTACTGCTTATTGGAATTTATCTCAATATGAAACACCATTGGAAAATTTACAATTAGCAGTTGATTTTTACCAGGAAGCTTTGAAATATCGGACACCAAATAATATTCCTGTTGCTTGTGCTGCTACCAAGAATAATCTGGCTACTGCTTATTGGCATATAGCAAATTTACCACAAGTAACTAAGGAAATTCGCCAAAATTTCCTACAATTGTGCATCAAGACTTATGAAGAAACTCTCGTGCTGGTTAATTCTCTAAATCAAATGAATTTCAGTTTTGATGTTTTGGCAACACAGAATAACTTGGCTTTAGCCCATTATCAATTAGTTACAGATCCATCTTTTAAGGGTGATAAAAAAAATATTTCTCAGCATTTAGAAGCATCTTTAGATAATCATGTAAAAGCTTTGGCTGGATTGGTAAAGAACACAGAAGGTTATCACACAACTTTCAACCATATAGTCAAAATAATTCGCACTTTTCATAATGAGTTAGGTATCCAAGGACAAAATTTGGCTTTATCTAAAGTTCCTGGTAATTTGATTCCAGATATTTTACCTAAGTTATAGTGATTGGTGATTGGTGATTGGTGATTGGGAATAATATTACCCATTACCCATTACCCATTACCCATTACCCATTACCCATTACCCATTACCCATTACCCATTACCCATTACCAAACCTCACAGATATGATAACTATTTCAACAGACTTGATATAAAATAGTCTTTTATACTCTGTTCCCTGTTCCCTCGTTAATTACTAACCCAGACTTATGAGAGAGACTTTTTTAGAGGTTCGCAATCTACAAGTTGAATTTTCCGGTGATGGTAGTCAGATGAAAGCTGTGGATGATATCAGCTTTAATTTACGTCGAGGTGAGACTCTAGGAATAGTGGGAGAGTCTGGAAGTGGGAAATCAGTTACAGCATTGGCAATTATGGGTTTGTTGCAATATCCCGGTAAGGTGAGTGGGGGAGAGATTTTGTTTCGTCCCCAAGAAAATGCTAAACCTCTGAATTTATTAGCTTTACCTGCTGAAGAAATGCAGCTTTACCGGGGTGGAGATATGGCGATGATTTTCCAAGAACCTATGAGTTCTTTAAACCCGGTTTATAACATTGGTTTTCAGCTAACAGAAGCAATTATGCGACATCAAAAAGTTAGTATAACTGAAGCCAAAAGAATTGCGATCGCAGGTTTACAAGAAGTTAAACTTTTACCTAGTGATGAGAAAATACAACAGCAATATCTCGATAATTGGCATATAACTCACCCAAAAACACCTCTACCCAGTGATTTTCAGTTAGCGCAATTAGTGAAGGAACATAAAGCAGCAATGTTAGAACGTTTCCCTCATGAACTTTCTGGAGGTCAGTTACAAAGGGTAATGATTGCAATGGCAATTTCTTGTAATCCATCACTGTTAATTGCTGATGAACCGACTACAGCTTTAGATGTAACGGTACAAGCAACAATTATTGATTTGATGCGGGAATTACAACAAAGCCGCGACATGGGGATGATTTTTATTAGTCATGATTTGGGCTTAATTTCTGAAATTGCTGATCAAGTTGCAGTGATGTATAAAGGTAAAATTGTTGAATATGGTTCAGCCTCACAAATATTTACTTATCCTCAACATCCATATACTAAAGGTTTAGTCGCTTGTCGTCCTACTCTGAACCGTCGTCCTCAAAAATTGCTCACTGTTTCTGATTACATGATTGTTGAAGAAAATGCCAACGGTCAAGTGATAATTCAAGCCCAAGAACCAGCAAGACCACCAGAAGTTACTAAAGAAGAAATTAACTCAAGATTAGAAAATATCACCTCACAAAAACCACTTTTACAAATTGATAATCTGAAAGTTGGGTTTCCGATTCGGGGAGTTTTTGGAGGGACAAAACGTTATCATTTAGCGGTAAATGGCGTTTCCTTTGCAGTTTACCCAGGAGAAACTTTAGGATTGGTAGGAGAATCAGGTTGTGGTAAAACTACTTTAGGTAGAACTTTATTAAGATTGATTCAACCAATGGCGGGTAAAATTATTTTTGATGGGCAAAATATTACTCACCTCCAAGGAGAACCATTACAGAAATTGCGACGGGAAATGCAAATAGTGTTTCAAAATCCCTTTAGTTCTCTTGACCCTAGAATGAAAATTGGGGAAGCAATTATAGAACCTTTGTTAATTCATTCTGTGGGAAAAACCCAACAACAAAGAAAAGAAAGAGCAGCAGAACTTTTAGAAAGAGTGGGATTAAGTGCTGATGACATGAAACGCTACCCCCATCAATTTTCTGGTGGTCAACGTCAACGCATTTGTATTGCTCGGTCTTTAGCTTTAAATCCTAAGTTTATTATTTGTGATGAGTCAGTTTCCGCTTTGGATGTTTCCGTACAAGCGCAAGTTTTGAATTTGTTAAAAGAACTGCAACAAGAATTTCAATTGACTTATATTTTTATTTCCCATGATTTAAGTGTGGTCAAATTTATGAGCGATCGCATTTTAGTCATGAATCAAGGTAAAATTGTGGAATCAGGTACAGCAGAAAGTATTTATCGTCAACCCAAAGAAGAATATACACAAAAATTAATTGCTGCTATTCCTACAGGTAGTCCTGAACGTATGAAAAACCGCGATTTCAATTAAAGAAGACCGGGGAAAATGGGGAGGAAAATCCAAAATTGTATCACCAGTCAACGTCTGCAATTTAGCTGATAGCAAAAAAATCTGTATATGTTGATACAAAAATAAATAAAATTTAGAGTTAAAATGAAAAAAATAGGTCAAATTATAATTGAACCTACAAAAAATTGACAAACTACATACCCAACCAAATACCCAACACAGTGTTTCCAGCCTCGGTTTTGCGCCTAGACAACGGTTTGACATTTATTCATCAGGAGATACCCGCTACCCCTGTAGTAGTGGCAGATATTTGGGTGCGTGCGGGAGCAAACTTAGAACCAGAACCGTGGTTTGGCATGGCGCACTTTTTGGAACACATGATATTTAAAGGTACAGACACCTTAGCACCAGGGGAATTTGATTATAACATTGAAAAAATGGGTGGTGTGAGTAATGCAGCGACGAGCCATGATTATGCACACTACTACCTAGCTACAGCTACCCCTTACCTAGCAGACACCTTACCCCACTTAGGCGAACTATTGCGAAATGCGGCAATTTCCGCAGATGAATTTATTCGGGAACGAGATGTAGTATTAGAAGAAATTCGTGCTTGTGCAGATGATCCTGATGCCATAGGATTTGAAGCACTACTGAAAAACGTCTATCAAAACCACCCTTACGGACGTTCTATATTAGGTACTGAGCATGATTTAATGCAGCATTCACCAGAAGCAATGCGGTGTTTTCATCGTTCCCACTACCAACCAGAAAACATGACAGTAGTAGTTGTGGGGGGAGTGGAACAGGACACAGCTTGGGAAATTGTCAATAGAACATTTACAAAATTTAGTGATGACGCAAATTTTCCTGTATCTGAGAAAATAGCACCACCAATAATTACAGGCATTCAAAAACAGGAGTTAATATTACCACGCCTAGAGCAAGCGCGGTTAATGATGGCTTGGGTAGCACCAGGAGTAGAACAACTCAAAGATGCAAATGGTTTAGATTTGCTATCAGTTATATTAGCACAAGGAAGAACTTCCCGGTTAGTGCATGACTTACGAGAAGACAAACAATTAGTACAGGCAATTTGTAGTAATTTTTCCCTACAAAGGGAGTCAAGTTTATTGACAATTACCGCTTGGTTAGAACCAGAATATCTGGATAGAGTAGAGAATTTAATTCAGGAGCATTTACACAATTTGCAAACAACAGGTATTAGCGAGCAAGAACTGAAGCGCACGCAAATATCACTTTGTAATGATTATGCCTTTGCAACGGAAACACCAAATCAGTTAACATCTCTTTATGGTTACTATAATACAATAGCCCAAGCTGAATTAGCCGTTACCTACCCACAGCAAATTCAGTCCTTTGATACTCAAGAACTGCAAAAATTAGCACAAAATTATCTTTCACCGCAAAATTACGCAGTTACTATTCTCAAACCATATTAATAGGTGACAGGGAACAGGTGACAGGTGACAGTAACAAGGGAATAGGGTATAGGGGAAGAAAATTCTAGATTTTAGACTTTAGATTTTAGATTGGATTTGACAAAAACAATCCAAAATCCAAAATCCAAAATCCAAAATCCAAAATAAATAACTCCTGAACTCCTGATTTCTGTCACCTGTCACCTGTCACCTGTCACCTAGCCGCCTCCTTCCATCATTAACCTGTTAAAAGCAAGAATGCAAAATATAAATAATTCTAAAACTTCTATCTATCGCACCGTATTACCAAATGGCATTGTTTTATTGGTAGCAGAAAACCCAGCAGCGGATATTATTGCGGGGAGAATTTTTATCCGTGCAGGTAGCTGTTATGAAAAAGTAGAAAAAGCAGGTTTAGCACATTTGTTATCAGCAGTGATGACAAAAGGTTGTGATGGTTTATCCAGCTTAGAAATTGCGGAAAAAGTCGAGTCTGTGGGTGCGAGTTTAAGTATTGACGCGGGTACAGATTATTTTTTGCTGTCGTTGAAAACAGTAACTGCTGATTTTGCCGAAATTTTAGCATTGTCTGGTTTGTTATTGCGATCGCCCACATTTCCCGAAAACCAAATCGAACTAGAAAAACGGTTAGCACTGCAAGACATTCGCTCCCAAAAAGAGCAACCTTTTAACCTGGCTTTTGAACAAATGCGACAAGCAATGTACCAAGAACACCCTTATTCTCGGTCGGTTTTAGGTACAGAAACCACTCTTAGCAGTATAACTCGTACAGACTTAGCAGAATTTCACCAAGTTCATTTTCGTCCAGATAACATGGTCATCAGTATTGCTGGACGCATTACACCAGAAGCAGCACAAGAATTAGTCACAAAAGTTTTTGGTGATTGGCAACCACCAGATCAACCAAGGCATATACTAGATTCACCTGCTATTTCTGTTACACCAAAATCTTGTCTCAAACCCTTAAATACACAACAGTCAATTGTGATGTTGGGTTATATGGGTCCATCAGTCAGCGCCCCTGGATACCCCGCCCTCAAATTATTATCTACATACTTGGGAAATGGGCTTTCTAGCCGCTTATTTGTGGAATTACGAGAAAAAAGAGGTTTAGCTTATGAAGTCTCTGCTATTTACTCTACACGCCTGTTTCCTGCCTCATTTATAGTGTATATGGGGACAGCACCAGAAAATACCAGTATAGCTCTCGATGGATTGCGCCAAGAAGTAGAAAGACTGTGTAATACAGAACTATCTGCGGAGGAACTGCAAACAGCTAAAAATAAAATCTTGGGACAGTATGCCCTGGGTAAACAAACTAACGGACAAATTGCTCAAATATACGGTTGGTATGAAATTCTAGGTTTAGGAATAGAATTTGATCATGAATTTCCTGAACTCATTAACAAAGTCAGTCCTAAGTTAGCAATGACAGCAGCTAATAGTTATTTACAGGAACCTTATGTGTCTTTAGTCGGTCAAGAGGAAGCAATTAAATCAGTCATCAGTTAACATATCGTTTCTGTTGCATCAAGCATAATATAGCCGTGTACAGAGTAGTTAGGGGATGCTGAATAAACCAAAAAGGCTCATAAAAAAGACGGTAGGTGCTTTCGTTATAGCGTCTTGAGTCTGAAAAACCTTGCACTTTTCTGGGCGGCCAGAAATGAAAAAATGTCTTTAATTCTCCTACTGACTCCTGACTCCTGCTATCAAAAACTGTAAGATGAGCATAATAATATCCCAGGTAGATGATATGAAATATCACTTGATAAAGAGTATTTACCACTATTCAAGAAAAAAACAGTCCTGTTGCTTACTTTTATTTTCCGTTACCCCTTTACTGTTTGCCTCCTCTGCTAGAGTATCAATAGCAGCACCTATAGAAATTGCCCAAGCCAGTACAGTAGGTAACATCAACCGCCCTACCTTGCAAATAGGTAGTCAAGGTGAACGAGTCTCAGAACTGCAAGCAGCACTGAAACTGTTAGGGTTTTATACAGGTGCAGTAGATGGCGTTTATCAAGAAGATACAGCTAGGGCTGTTTCTCAGTTTAAACAAGCAGCTGGCTTAAATCCAGATGGTATTGTAGATACTCTTACTTGGCAAAGACTGTTCCCTAATGTATCAACCGTTGCTGCCAATACCTTGCCAACTGTTGTCCCAACAACCACCAGTAATAATTTGATAGTTCCTGCTCAACCCAGTAGAAACACTAGGGTTAATAACGCCACAGTTGTACCAAAACCGAATCCTCCCAAACCAACCACAACTGCCCAAAATAAGCCTAACACCAGCTTTCAGCCAACTCCACCCAATCAGCGAAATCCAAAGATTCAATACACTACAGCCGGCTGGCCAATTTTGCGTTTAGGCAACACAGGCTCAGAAGTAAGCAAATTACAAAGACTACTACAAACCTTGGGATTTTTAAAAGGTGCTATAGATGGAGACTTTGGTATTACCACTGAAGCCGCAGTCAAAGCGGCTCAAGTTCGTTATGGGTTACAACCAGATGGTGTGGTTGGTGGAGCTACTTGGGAAGCTTTCGTGCGGCGACTACCCAAGCAACGTTGAAAAAATTAAAAATTAACAATAGCTGCATTGAGTTTGAAGATATCAACTGTAGAATCAATCTCAAATCCAAAATCTAAAATCCAAAATTGGATGAAATGAAACACTTTTTATTAACTTGGCTGGGTACAGCGTTAGCATTATTGGTAACATCTCAAATTGTACCAGGTTTCATTATCAAGACTTTTGTAGCGGCCTTGGGTGCTGCTATTGTCATCGGGTTGGTAAATGCCATCATTCGCCCAATTTTGAGTGTTTTAGCATTTCCCATTACCCTGATTACTTTTGGTTTATTTACCTTTGTCATTAATGCCTTAACTCTGTGGTTAGCAAGTGCTATCATTCCCGGTTCAGGTTTTGAAATTCAGGGTTTTATCCCCGCTTTTCTCGGCTCTATTGTACTGGCAATTGTTTCCAGTATTATTAATTATGTACTGAGAGTAGTAGATTGAAGAAGGCAGAAGGTATTTAGGTGACAGGTGACAGGTAACAGGTGACAGGTGACAGGTGACAGTAATAAGAGCTTGTCCTAAGTTGACCATTTTATAGACAAAAATATACTTATGTTGACAAAAATGGACATAAGTTAGCTCAGAAAAATGCCAACTTGATATATAATCCTCAGATATCAAGTATTGAATCAGACTATTACCGACGCGAAAACCAAGCATTGATAGTGATAGTCTGTTTCCAAATCTTAACCTGAGAAAGTCGCGTTGGGCTACAGCGTGCAAGTCTACTGAGGGATAACCGCTCCCATGCTCCCGTTGAAGTAGAAAGTAAAGTCTAGCTTTGTCTAGGTTTTATATAGCAGAATAAGAGTCAGCAAAAAAGTTAATTTTTACCCTACACTCTACATCCTGCAACTGCTATAGTCACTGCGCCTACTTCCCCTGGTAAACGAAAAATTTGCTTGGGAACTAATAAACTCACTTCTAAAGTCTTATGAGATGCTGCTAAAATAGCTGCTGCTTCTGCTACACTCGGTGTTCCTACTATTTCTGTAATTCTTTTACCAGGGTTGGGAACACTTACACCAGCTAAAACTTCTGCGGTGAATGTTTGTAGAGGTAAATTATGTTCTCGGCAAAATTCTCTTAAACCCAATTCTGAAGCTTTAATATCAATGGTGGCAATACCCGCAATATCGGTATAGGCAAGCTGATATTCTTGAAAGAATTTTTCAATAGCTGCACCAACTAACTCGGAAGAAATTCCTTTTTGACAACCGATACCTACCCATAGGGAGTTTACCAATTTTTGCACAGATGCGGTAATCATAACCAATCACCCAAACTGAATATCAAAAATCTCAAAATTTAATTATTTATATAGAATCGCTCCAAAGGCTTATAAATACCCAGAAAATCACACTCAAGACAGATTTATTTTCTGTATTTTAGATTTCTAGACACAAAAAATGATAATTCCAATACTGTCGCAAAAAAAGAAATTGATATATTAAGTAAATCTAGCACAGTAGGAAACATCGAGGGATAGAGAACGCAAAGGTAAAGGTAAAAGGTAAATTAAGTCTTCAGGTTTACTTTTTTTCTACCCTTGTAACTCAAGCTTTTGATAATCTTGGTGTTTCAATTTTTTGTTTCTCCGTCGTAGCAAATTCACATCAGTTACGGCGGAGTTTTGCTTAACTCATTTCTTGCACCTCTCCGTACAAACCTATATGACTTAAAAAGATACGCCATAAGACTACCTTATTTTTATTGGTTTTAAACGGTAAATCAAGGTTTTTGGAATTATAAGGTGTAATAAAATTACATCAAATTTTGTTGGTGCAAGATGTGAGTTAATAAGCTATCAGCACTCAGCAATAAAACCGGACTCAATATCACTCTTGCGCCCCTGCTTGCCTTAAAATATTCGCCATTGTGCGATAACTGTTAAATTCTGCAATCATTAAAGCTGTATAACCACCTTGGTTTTTTAAGTTGACATCCGCCCCATTATTAACTAACATCTGCACAGCTTGAGTATAACCCTCTGATGCAGCATACATTAACGCTGTTGCACCTGCGGAGTCTTGAAAATTCACGTCTGCACCTTTTTCTATTAGCAGTTGGAATATCTCTGGATGGTTGCTAACTAAAGCTTTTACCAAAGCAGTTTTGCCATCGTCTGCTATAACATTGATGTTAGCACTATTGTCAAGTAATACTTTGACTGTTTGGGTGTGTCCTTGAGATACTGCTAAGGTGAGGGCAACTTCCCCAAAGTTCTTTTTATTGGGATCTGCTCCTGCACTCATTAACGCTGCTACGATTTCGCTATATCCTTGGAATGCGGCTATCAGTAGGGGTGTATCTCCTAGATGATTTCTCATTTCTACATTTGCACCGTGTTTAATTAAGATTTTGACTATATCTAAATAGTCTTCAACCACAGCAAAGTTTAATGCTGTTTCTCCTTCTTTGTCTTGATGATTAATTTCTGCACCTGCATCTAATAAAGCTGTAATAATGTTACTATGTCCTGCTGCGGCTGCGGCTAAAAGTGCTGTACTGCCATCGGGGTTTTTGATGTTGGGATCAGCACCGTGTAATAACAGTGTTTGTACTATATCTAAAGTTCCCAAGTCTGCGGCTATGATTAAAGGTGTTTCACCTTCTGCATCTGGGGTGTTGACAAAATTACTTTTTTGTAGTAATGCTTTGACAATTGCTGTATAACCTTGTTTGATGGCAAGTTTTAAGGCGTTATCATTATCTGTATCGGTGATACTAGCATCCGCACCAGCATTTAAGAGTATTTGTACAATTTCCAGATGACCTTTTTGAGTTGCTGCCATTAAAGCGGTGCTGCCATCTTCATTAACGGCATTGATATCCGCATCTTTAGATATTAAAAGCTTCACAATATCAACTTGATTATTGCTTGCAGCCAACATTAAAGCTGTTAATCCGTAGGTTTTTCTAGGTAAATTGATGTTAGCGCCAAAATCTAGGAGCGATCGCACAATTTCCGTATAACCCAAATTAGCCGCAAACATTAATGCTGTAGTGCCGTTGCGATCGCATACATCCACATTAGCACCAGTAGCTAATAGTTCACCAACCCGCTTGATATCGCCGCTTTTTGCCGCATTCAGCAGTAAATTATCATTTTTGTCAATCATAAAAGAAATTCCGCCCTGGTGGAAATTGCTTGATTTAGCATCAAAAATTAGTTTGTGCTTGTTGTTTGCACTTTAGCAAGAGATAAAAAACAAGATAGTCCTGAATCAATTTATGCTAAGTTTTATTAAGATTTAATAATTTGGATAACCAAGCGATGAGTTTAGAACTTTCTCCAGAGGTCAAATTTGGGTTAAACTTCCTGCACCCAACAATGATGTGGATATTATTAGCACTCTCCTTGTATGCAGCATACTCAGGTTTACAAGTACAGCGTACCAGAAATGCTTCAGCAGAAGAAAGAAAAGAACTAATTAAAGCTAAATTTAATGATAAACACGAGAAAATGGGGGCTATCATCTTGGCGTTGATGGTAGCAGGTTCAATTGGTGGTATGGCTGTTACTTATATCAATAACGGTAAATTATTTTTTGGACCACACTTGTTAGCCGGTTTGGGGATGACTGGTTTAATCGCATTTTCTGCGTCTTTGTCTCCCTTCATGCGAAAAGGGGCAAATTGGGCGCGGGCGACTCATATTTTGTTGAATTTTGGGATTTTAGGGCTGTTTATTTGGCAAGCAGTTTCTGGGGTAGAAATTGTCCTGAAAATTCTCAGCAACGCTTAAGAGTCAGGAGTCAGGAGTTTTTTATTTTGGATTTTGGATTTTGGATTTTGGATTGTTTTTGTCAACTCCAATCTAAAATCTAAAATCTAAAATCTAAAATTTTTCTCCCCTATTCCCTGTTCCCTGTTCCCTTTTTACTGTCACCTGTCACCTGTCACCTGTCACCTGTCACCTGTCACCTATGACTAATGACCAAAAAACTTTTTCTTGGGATGAAAAGGAATATTGAGAGAGTTATGAAAATCTTCTTGAACTTTGTGAGTTAAACGACGGGAGACTTGACGGACAATTTGATGCAGTAGGCGATCGCCTGTAGACTGAATTAAAGCATGGGGTAAACGGTGAATAAATCTGGGAAAATGCAGATCAACAATCAAATCTAACTGCCATTCTACCCTAGTCATCCCCGGCAAACTTTCTACTAATTCCAAAGACGCATTATAGTCCACATCATAACCAGGAGCTTGGTAGTCTGGGATAGGAATTGTACGGATGTGGTATTTACGTTCCTGTGGTGCTAACAATTCCAAACCTATTTTTGGTTCTACCTCATAGCCAAAAGCGCCAAAGCGGCCAATGACCAAAGCATAACCATTTTTACCCAAAGGTTCAACCCTCATAGGTTCAGCGCAACGCACAAACCATGAAGAATGGGAATTGAAATATTCAGCAACCTGTTCTTGAGAAGCATACATTTCCATGCAGTCTTGATGACGACTATGGAATTTACTAGGACCTACATGAGATTCTTTAGCTGGTGTTTCATCTGAGGTTACGCTTGAACCCGCTGGTAAAACTGATTCAGTTATTTCCAAGGTTTGAAATTCCCAGTTGTTTGCTACCATAAATGCGTTTTCTGTATAGTTAAAAAGTTTGTCTATACCAATGATTCCCAATCAGGGGGAGTTTGTTCACACAAAAATACAAATTTCATCAAAACATCAAAAAGTCTGTTATCACCTCCATAGAATCACTACAATTAAGAACGAAAACAGCACATATTAGTTTCTCAGGATAGCGTAAATCATGAAAGTATTTGTAGCAGGTGCAACAGGTGAAACCGGTCGCCGCATTGTACAAGAGTTAGTAGCCAAAAATATTCCCGTTCGTGCTTTGGTACGGGATCAGGAAAAAGCTAAAGCTATCCTATCTCCTGAAGTTGAGTTAGTTGTGGGGGATGTGTTATCACCAGAAACCCTAACTGCTGCCATAGGTGATAGTACAGTAGTTCTGTGCGCTACTGGTGCAAGACCAAGTTTTGATCCCACAGGACCCTATCAAGTAGATTTTCAAGGTACGAAAAACTTAGTTGATGTAGCAAAATCCCAGCAAATAGAACATTTTATCCTGGTTTCTTCTTTGTGTGTTTCCCAGTTTTTTCATCCCCTCAACTTGTTTTGGTTAATTTTAGCCTGGAAAAAACAAGCTGAGGAATACATACAGAAAAGTGGACTTACTTATACAATTGTCAGACCTGGAGGGCTGAAAAACGAAGATAACACGGATGGGATAGTTATGCAAGGCGCTGATACTTTATTTGATGGTAGCATCCCCCGGCAAAAAGTAGCTCAAGTTTGTGTCGAGTCTTTGTTTGAAAATGCTGCACGTAATAAAATTGTCGAGATTGTCGCTAAACCTGAAGTTACCCCTAAAAGCTTCCAGGAATTATTTCAAGGAATAGGTAATGGGTAATTGGTAATTGGTAATTGGTGATTGGTAAAA
Source organism: Sphaerospermopsis torques-reginae ITEP-024 (assembly GCF_019598945.1). Classification (NCBI taxonomy): domain Bacteria; kingdom Bacillati; phylum Cyanobacteriota; class Cyanophyceae; order Nostocales; family Aphanizomenonaceae; genus Sphaerospermopsis; species Sphaerospermopsis torques-reginae. The sequence goes on from NZ_CP080598.1 coordinate 4,267,400, forward strand.
TAACTATTCCCTGTTCCCTATTCCCTGTTCCCTGCTATAACCAATGACTATTAAACTCAAAGGTGTAGAAAAATTAATTGGTCCGATTGCGTCACTTCTGGCTTTTGTGTATCTTTTTCAATGGTACATTTTTGGCGATTTGCAATCAACAACAGATCCGAGATTTGAGCGAAAAAATCCGCCTTTGGTGATGAAAGACGGAGATCCTTACATCCGTGCTTTGATGCGGACGATTTCTTTTAGTGAGTCTAATACTCAACGTCCTTATTCTGTGTTATATGGTGGTAAACAGGTGAATGATTTGAGTCGTCATCCACAGATATGCGTAACCATTGTCAATGGTCCAAATAAAGGAAATTGTTCTACTGCTGCGGGTAGATATCAAATTATTAATACTACTTGGTATGACATTGCACCCCGTTATCATCCTCATCCCCCAGGGTTGAGATTTTGGCATAGTTATAGTTTTGACGCTGAATATCAAGATATAGTTGTTTATCGTTGGTTGAATGATTCTAAAGTTTGGGGAATTGATATTTCTCAACAGTTACGTAATGGCAAATTAAATGATGTTTTACGCCGACTTTCTCCCACTTGGACAAGTTTAGGATATGGGATAGAAACTAATTCTAATACTCGTTTTTTACCTCAAGTTTATCAAAAGGTTTTACAAGAAGAATTAGCACTAGCTAATCAACGAACAGTGAATAATCCTCAAGCATTACCAGCACCACCATCAAATTCTTTGCCAGATTCACAACAAATCAGGTAATTTGAGATTTTAAAATTGTAGTTTAGTTTTCTCACAAAAATTTTCCGACATGATCCACAAAATCCCGTGTATTTTCTAAGTGAATATTATGTCCAGCTTTTTGAATGACTTGCAGTTGAGTTACTAATGGATTTCTGTAATACATTGCTGTATTAATATGGACGAATTTTTCATCATATTCACCTACTAATAAAAGTAACGGAATTTGATTGGCTTCTATTTTTGTCCACAAAGAAGGTTGGTATCCATTACCCATAAATTGCAAAGATTTGGCAAGTGCTAAAGGATTATTTTCTAACCTACTTTCTATCATCTTGTAATATGCTGGATGATTTTTGATATTACCAAAAATTGGCTGATTATACCAATTGTACAAAAAAAACTGAAATTCCGATTTATCAATCATCCTAATTAATTTTCGGGTAATTTGATAATCACTTTTAATCCGGGATAATCTTTCTGCATCTGTTGGTAAACCAGGAGAAGCAGATTCTAATACAACTTTGATAAATCTTTCTGGAAAATGTAAAGTGAGATATAATCCTAATCTTCCTCCCATTGAATAACCAACTAAAAAACATTGTGCTATTTCTAATTCATCTAATAAGTTGATGATAGCTTGGGCGGTATTTTCTATTTTATAACATTCATCACCGCATAAAACTTTTGTTTTACCATGTCCTGGCAAATCCAGGGTAAGATAAGAAAAATCATCACCTAATAGTTGAATTGCTTCATCAAATTCATAAATATTTCCCATAAACCCGTGTAAAAACAGAATTACTGGTTTACGAGAGTTTTTATTAAAGGAATAGTGCAAATGATAGTTTTTATTCAATGGGGTTATTTGTTGAGTTTGCATTGATTTTAGTAAATATTTTGATCATGTTATCTATAATAATATAGCCTTTTAAATTAACTAAAAATAAATGGAATTTATCCTGATATATACAATGAATTTATAAATTTTATTTGTTAAAATTAATCAGTTGGAAAATGTCCAATTTTTTCACCCAATCGCAATCGCAAGCAGTTACTACCATATACTGATAGTCTATGTACACTCAGAGTTGCCTTTCTGAAACCTTGCGCCACCGTCGCCAAAAATTAGCAGCATTAATTGATTTTCCTGCTGTTCTGTGGTCTGGTGGTAGCAGTCCTCGTAACTTTGCCGCTAATCTCTTTCCTTTCCGCGCTAACAGTCATTTTCTTTATTTTGCGGGTTTTCCTCTGGAAAATGCTGCTATTCGCCTAGAAAGGGGCAATCTACAATTATTTATAGATGACCCTCACCCTAGTAGCGCCCTGTGGCATGGAGAAACGCCCACCCGTGAAGAAATAGCGGCTAAAATCGGTGCAGATGACGCTAGGCCGCTGACAGAATTAAAAGATTATTTAGAAAATGTGGCCACTCTTGCTGTGCAAGATGCAACTACTTGGACAAAGCAATCACAATTATTAGATAGATGGATATTACCTCGACAAGTACCGGAAGGAATAGATTTACAATTAGCTAAAGCGATTATTTCTTTACGTATTATCCACGATGAAGCCGCATTGGTAGAATTACGTAAGGCGGCGGCTGTGAGTGTGGAAGCACATCAAGCGGGAATGGCTGCAACTAGGAAAGCAAAATTAGAAGCAGAAGTCCGCGCTGCAATGGAAGCGGTAATTATGGGTTATAATATGACAACTGCTTACACAAGTATTGTAACTGTACATGGGGAAGTTTTACATAATGGACATTATCATCACTCTTTGCAACCAGGTGATTTACTGTTAGCTGATGTGGGTGCGGAAACGGAAACTGGTTGGGCGGCTGATATTACTCGTACTTGGCCTGTTTCTGGGAAGTTTTCTTCTACCCAAAGGGATATTTATGATATTGTGTTAGCTGCCCATGATGCTTGTATTGAAAAAATTGCCCCTGGTGTGGAATATGGGGATATTCATCTGTTAGCTGCTGGTATTATTGCTGAAGGTTTGGTAGATTTGGGAATTTTAAGAGGTAAACCAGAAGATTTGGTAAAAATGGATCTTCATGCGTTGTTTTTCCCCCACGGTATTGGACATTTATTAGGTTTAGATGTGCATGATATGGAAGATTTGGGAGATTTGGCAGGGTATGAGGAAGGAAGAAAAAGAAGCGATCGCTTTGGGTTAAGTTATCTACGTTTAAATCGTCCTTTAAAACCGGGAATGTTGGTAACAATTGAACCAGGATTTTATCAAGTTCCAGGTATTTTAAATGATCCCAAAGTTCGTGATCAATATCAATATTTAGTTAACTGGGAACGGTTAGAACAGTTTGCAGATGTGCGGGGAATTAGGATTGAGGATGATGTTTTAGTTACTGAATCTGGTAGTGAGGTTTTAACAGCAGCATTACCCAATAAAGCAGAGGAAATAGAAAATTTAGTATTAGGTGACAGGTGACAGGTGACAGGTGACAGTAAAAAGGCAAAAGGCAAGAGGTGACAGAAATAAATTATCATTAGGACTTATGTAGAAACCTGGTTTCTTAACGATTGATTTTTGTTTCATAAGAGTGGATAGCCATGAATAACAAATTAATGAGATCCTTAGTTGCTGGTGTGATTTTTAGTGTAGGAATGTTACCATTAGCAGCCCAAGCAGAAAAATCACCTGTTGCTGATACTCAAGTTGCAGCAATGGTAGAAGCGTTGCGACTAGCTGCACCCCAGAAGAAAAAGCCTACTCCCGGATATCACACTGACTGGCAAATTAAACCCCAAACTTTAAAAGGTTGGTCAAGATTTTGTTTAAAAAAAGAGTTAACAACATCTCAATTTGAGAATGATCCAAAACTTACCCGTCAAGTGGTTTCTTGTATTATTAAACGGGAGTTAACCAACCAATTTAAAGCTAGGAATAATAATGAAAATGCTGCTGTTACTGGTGCTGCTTGTTGGTGGATGACGGGACTTTATACAGGTTGTGATAAAGGTTTTACTGGTGATTATGTGAAAAAAGTTGTCAGTTTATATCAACAAGAAAAGGCAAAATTAAAAGCGGTAAATACTCCAACTTCGACTACAACAGGGAATACTAAAAGATAAATTATTTGATGTTGTGGGATGGGCATCCTGCCCGTCCTAGATTCATTAGCGGGCAAGATGCCCGCACCACAAGAAATAGAAATTTTTAGACATTGAGTAATTTTGTCTTTTTTATAATCCAAAATCAACAATCTAAAATCTAAAATTGTCTCATCTTCTCAAAACTAACTGAAAAGAATTTAAATATCCGGTAACAGTTTTTTCTAATGTGGAACGCTGTTTTCTAGAAACTATCGCCATTACTTGATATAATCTGCCTTCAGCTACAAACATTCGATTTGTAGTTACTTTACCAGCCGAATCTATATATTGAATTTCCTTACCCGGATGACCGTTTGAACTGCGAATATTACGTTCACTAATTAAATTGCTTTGTGTTGCTTTTAAGGTATTTTCTTTTGCTTGATTCAATATTTGTTGTGGATTGCTCATCTTAGCATAGCTGTAAGGAAATTCATTGTAAGTGACTAAATATGCAACTTCCTGTTCTGGTGGTTGGGCAGCTATCAGCTATCAGCTATCAGCTATTAGTTAGAAATAGGAAAAATTGATTACTGATTACTGATTACTGATAGCTTACCTGCTAGTTATAACCTAGAAGCAGATAAAGCCGCACCTATTAATCCTACTTGTTGATTAAGAATGATGTGAACAGGTATTTCTTCGAGGAGGGAACGCATTCTGCCTTTTTGGGTGAAATTTAACATAAAACTGCCATTTTGCATCAAAGGTAGAATTTTTGGAGCGATACCGCCAGCAATGTATAATCCTCCGTAGGGTAAAAGTTTTAAGGCTAAGTTACCGGCTTCTGCACCGTAAGCTTCGACGAACATTTGTATGGTTTGTTCTGATAGGCGATCGCTTTTTTCTAAAGCTGCACTACCAATAGCAGCACCAGGATCAACGGTTTTTTCTGCTTTTCCGGTTTCTTGTTCCCAGGTTCTGACTATTTGGGCTATTTCTGGGTTTTCTGTGTCTATTTGTCTATCTCTTAAAAATTGGTAAATGGAAGTGATTCCTAAACCGGAAACTACTCTTTCTACAGATGCGCGTTGAATATCATGTTTAGCTAATAAATATTTCAACAGTTGAAATTCTAATTCATTGCGGGGGGCAAAATCTGCGTGGCCACCTTCGGAGGGAAAAACTTGATATTGGTTTCCTTGTTTGATTAAAAAACCTTGTCCTAAACCTGTTCCTGCACCAATAACTGCCATCGGTGCATCGGGTTGATATTTACCAACTTGTAAGGTGACTAAATCTTGTGTGGTTAAACCAAAAATACCATAACCAACAGCAGCAAAGTCATTAATTAGGGAAATTGCCGGAATATTTAATTGTTGTGCTAATCTTTCCGTGTCTAAAAACCAAGCTAAGTTAGTGAGTTTAGCGGTGTTTTTTACTACGGGTCCGGCGATCGCAAAACAGGCTTTTTCTGGTGTAGATATATTGCCTGTTGATGTATTTGCTGCGGCTAAAAATTTTTGTACAATTGGTACTAAATCAGGAAAATCACCACTGCGGTAACTTTCCTCATACAATGTTTTTAAACCTAATGAGTTTGAAGACTCCACCAGGCGTAAAATTGTTTTCGTGCCACCGATATCTCCCGCTAATAGTAATGTCATAAAATTTATCAGTTAGTTTGTTTGTTGGTTTGTGACTTGTACTGTAATTATTTACCTATCAGTAAACAGCATTGATATTTTTCAGGTTTACTTCAGATGATTAAGCGAAATCAAATATTCTGACTCCTGACTTCTGACTCCTGACTCCTGTCTTATACAAATCTTACTACTTCCTCTACTGTAGTTAAATGAGAAGTATCTCCTTTTAGTTCTAGTAACCATTGTGATTCTTGACGCACCACTTTTACTAAAGAACATAAAGTAGCTTTAACTTCTGCTTTAGCTATATCCCCCACAAATCCCATCGCCGCACCTAACACAGAAGCCCCATGTGCTACTAACAGAATATCATCTGGCCAAAATTCTGCTGCTAAACATCTAGCGGTTTGTGCAGAACGGTGTCTGACTTGTTCATGGGTTTCGGGGTATTTTGCTGCTATCTGGGGCGTGTAGCCTGTGTCTATTCTAGGGAATAATGCTTTTAATTCTGGGGTTGAGAGTCTTTCTGGTTCTTCTGTCATCCATGCGGGATTTAACCACTCACTCAAGCCTGTTTCTAGTCTAATCTCTAATTCTAATGCTTCGGCGACTGCGTTGGCGGTTTGCACTGTTCGCAAAAAGGGTGAGGCAAAAATATGTTTGATTTTTTCGCCTTTGAGTCTTTTTGCTAGTTGTTGTGCTTGGATCATGCCATCATCTGATAATGGTGGATCATAGCGTTTTTCGGCTGTGAGAAACCAGTCAGGGTTTACAAAATCAAGGCGGTTGGCGTGTCTGGCGATCCAAATAATTTGACTCATGGGGCAAATTTTACAGGTATATACAGGTGCAATTTAAATATTAGGGCATAAGTGTTATATTTTGTCATCTTGAAGATGATTATGCTTTTTTTAATGAACCACGGAGACACGAAGAGAAGAAGGAAGAGAAGAAAGAAGTGATTTTTATAATATCAACCAGTAATTTATCTCTTCTGAAGCAGAGGAGAATCTATTTCTAAAATCCAGTTTTCATCAATAAATTCCATGTTTTCATTATATATAATAACTAGCTCACCTATCTTTTCTCTCTGTTGATTTTTTTCTTGGTTGGCAGAAAAATAAGCATATAAGGAAAATTCTAATTTCAGAAATCTTTGGTGGTTGCTAAATAAATCCTACAGAACTCTTTATTAATTCTGCTGTTGTGGTACTAGGTAAAGTGATTGATTCATAATATTTATCCTCTTCATCCCAGCTGTTAACTACCTCTAAAAATGCACAGAATTACCACCCATACCACGCTTGTATAATAGTTTTGAAAGTTACGATAACTAGATTGATGAAAATGAACAATAATAGTCATGATTTCACTCAAACATAAGCAACTTGTTCTTTTCCTTTTCTGTGATTTATCTGTTATCATTCCTGAGTTGGCTTTTTTTCAAATGTTAAACAGAAATCATCTATTTCACAAAATAATTGTTCTAATTCCATAACTGGTTTTTCATTGATTAACAAAATTATAGTTTAAGTAGCTGATTACTGATTACTGATAGCTGAATGCTTAAAATTGTGCCATAAACTGCCGATCAATACAGTCTTTCCAGTACCACAATAATGGATGAGGTGGTAAGGTGAAATTTCCTCTCGTAGCTAAGGCACGCCCGTCACCAGTACCAATTAAACTTAAATACTCTTTTTGTGGTTTATAGGGTTTTAGTGATTTACCCAAAATCAATCTTCGCAAATTTTCATACAGTGGTTTACCTTGACGCACCGCAAATACACCTGCTTTTGGTAAATGATAATTAATCATTGTGGCAATATCACCAGTCGCAAAAATCTGAGGATGACTAATAGATTGCAAATTATCATTTACTAAAATAAACCCTTTTTTATCTGTAGCAATTTCCGAATCTTTCACCCAATTTGCTGCTGAGGCTTGTGTTACCCAAAATACTTGATTACATTTTAATCTGAACCCAGATTCTGATGTAATTTCTAATTGATTATCTCTTTTAGGTGCAAGTTCACAAACATTTTCACCTAAATGTAATTTTACACCTTTATTAATTAGAACATCCTCCATAATCCGTCTCACTGTTGGGTGATGATTTGGCATTAATTCCCCAGTGCGTTGCCATAGATGTATTGTTAAATTTTCTATTCCTAATTTCTGTAAACCTGCCAACATTGATAACGCTAATTCTACACCTCCAGAACCACCACCTACAACACTAATACTTAGCGGTTTTTGAGGATTTTCAGAAACCATTTTTTGTAATTTATACCAATGTTCTAAAAGTTGTTTAACTGGTTTAGCAGCAATTGTATATTCTGCCGCACCTGATACAGACAATTTAGCGGGAGTGCTGCCAATATCAAGAGAGAGAATATCAAAATTTACCACAGATCCGTTAGCACAAAAAACCTGATTATTTTCTAAATCCAAACCTACGACTTGATCAAGATATAACTGAGCATTAGCAAAGTTGCTTAAATTTCGCAAGTCAATATGGCATTGAAAATAATTGTAAAATCCGGCAATATGTCCGGGTAACATCCCAGAGTATGGTGTATATTGATCTGGAGTAATTAACGTCAAATTTACTCCAGCCACAGGTTGATTACCAAAAAGTTTTAAAACAATGGCATGACTATGGCCACCACCTATTAACACTAGGTTTTTTAGGTTTTTTAGGCTTGGTTGGGAATTTTGCTGCATCTGGAAACTGAAATAAATTTCATCAGGGATTCAATATCAATATACAGCAGGAGTCAGGAGTCAGGAGTCAGGAGTCAGGAGTCAGAAGTAAAACGCCGAGCTAATTTATATTTAGCGAGTTTAAAAGATGCAATTTTGAGTGATGCTATCCTGGAGGGAGCAAACCTACGGGAAGCGAAGTTTACTATTTAATAGACCATATATACGCGAAAACTTCTGTTTTAAGGGGTAAAAAGGAAAGGGTAAGGAAAAAATCTTTACCTTTTTTTGTGTGAAATAAAATTTTACATATCTAAAATTGCGGCTAAATGCTATACTGTTTTCTTCTATCATCTCCGTAATAACTCATTATTGTGAAGCATCTTTCTAGTATGTCTGCTAAAAAGACAGATGCAACATTGCATTGGTTGATCACTATCATCGTTATTGTACTTCTGTCATTGATACTGATTGTCTTCGCATCTACTAATATTGACAAGTTATCACTTCAACAGCAAATATCTCAAAAAAATCAAGCATTAACTACTATTGCTATAGTTTTTCTGGGTGTAGCTGTCATAGTTAATGTTTATTATGCAGCCAAAAGAACTCAAGCAATAGAAAAAAATGCAATTACATCTGAGAAAAATCTAGCAATTAGTCTTGAAAATACCAAACTTCTTCAAGAAAGACTAATTGCAGAACGTTTTATTGGCAGTATTTCCCAGTTAGGACATGACAAGGTAGAAACACGCACAGGAGCTATTTATGCTTTAGAAAGAATTGCCCAAGATTTTCCCCAAGAACATTGGACAATTATGCAAATTCTGACTGCGTTTGTCCGCGAAAATGCACCCATACAACTAGAGAGGAAAGTACAAAAACCAGAAGATTTCATGACTATTGATTTCGGAAACAATCGTGATCGGATACGCCGACAACAGCAAGCAAATTATTCTCTACCATTAGAATCTTGGAAACTGCGTACTGATATTCAAGCAGCTTTAACTGTGATTGGGAGACGCAATTTTCAACATGATCGAGAAAATCAAAAATTAGATTTACGTAATACTGACATCAGACGAGTTGATTTATCAGGAGCTAAACTGCAAGGGGTAGACTTACGAGGATCTGATTTGTGTGGTGCAGATTTGCGAAATGCTGATTTAAGTGAGGCGGTTTTGGATGGTGCTAAAATTATCGGTTCGATTCTTTATCAAGCTAACTTATTTAAAGCTAGTTTACGGGGAGCTAATTTGAGTCGTTCTAATCTGAATCTTGCCAATTTATATGGAGTAAACTTGAGTTCCGCTAATTTGTTTGGTGCAAGTTTGCGTTCAGTTAATTTGCAATCTGCCAACTTGTATAAAGCTAATTTGCAACAAGCTAATCTCAAGGCTGCTAATTTATCAGGTGCTAAGTTATTTTTAGCTAATTTGCAAGGTGCGAAATTAGGGAAAACTAATTTACGTTTAGCAGGGTTAATTGCGGCAAATTTACAAGGTGCAAATCTTAATGGTGCAAATTTACAAGGTGCAAATTTGAATGCTGCAAAATTACAGCAAACAGATATTTATTTTGCTAACCTTAGTGCAGCTAGTTTAACAGAAGCCGATTTAAATCATGCTAATTTGATGGGCGCTAATCTTTCTCAAGCAATACTTGATGAAGCTGATCTTTCTGAAGCTAACCTCATCGGTGCTAATTTATTAGGCGCTCAACTTGATGATGTTAAACTGATTGGGGCAACTTTAACTGGTGCTAAAAACCTGAAATCTGAACAGATAATTAACGCAGTGGGCGATCGCACTACTCGCCTTCCTGATTATATCGAAACACCAGCTAATTGGCGAGAATCTGTTTAATACTCTAAAACTGTCTTTTTTGCTACTTTCGGTGCATTCTACCTGTTTATTATTATTCTATTTATTGTTATTAATTCCTCACATTTTTCTAGCATTAAGTTATTAAATTATGACTTAGATTTTGTGAGCAAAGTTTAATTTTAAAATAATAACTTCGTAATCAAATTAGCTTTTTATCTGAGAGGATTCATAGTATTTTTTAACTAAGGGGAATAACTGTAAGTTTTAACGTTGTTTCAAACTTTTATCTGACAAAGTTTGAAAGATTCAGACTGCGAAAAAAAGATTATTATTTTAAGGATAAAAGTCTGATGACATTGAATAATAGTAACTATTTTTCCTCCCGTCAGGAAATCAACATTACACCTGTTTACTCAGGTGATGCTTTTCAAACTCCCATTGACAATAGTTTAAATTGGAGTAATCGTAGTAGCTTACCAAAAGATAAAAATATTCAGTCTCATGTGACTGCAAACAGCTATAACTCTCAAAATGGTTATGGTTTAGTCAATGCAGGAAAAGCAGTGAGTAAAGCAACTGGTGTAACTCCCTATCCAGATGCTCCAAAATTGGGTGGAAATAATTGGGGTGCAGACATGGTAAATGCTCCCACAGCTTGGCAAAATGGACATACAGGAAAAGGTGTAATTGTTGCAGTTTTAGATACAGGAGTTGACTATAATCACGAAGATTTAAAAAATAATATTTGGACTAATACCAAAGAAATTGCTGGTAATGGAATAGACGATGATGGTAATGGTTATGTTGATGATTTTTTAGGTTGGAATTTTAATAGTAACAACAATAATGTTTTAGATAATAATGGACACGGAACTCATGTTTCGGGAACTATTGCCGCCGAAAATAACGGTATTGGTGTAACTGGAATTGCCTATAATTCGCAAATTATGGCAGTTAAAGTTTTAGATGAAAATGGCTCAGGTTCTTATGCAAATATCGCTAATGGTATCCGTTACGCTGTAGATAATGGTGCTAATGTTATTAACCTCAGTTTAGGAGGAAATTCTGGTAATAATACTCTCAAATCAGCTATTGAATATGCGAGCAGTAAAGGTGTAATTGTGGTGATGGCCGCAGGTAATAGTGGCGATGCTACACCATCTTATCCTGCACGTTATGCTGATAAGTCAGGTATTGCTGTGGGGGCGGTGGATAAAAATAATCAACTGACTGATTTTTCTAATCGTTCTGGTTCTCAAGAAATTAAATATGTAACTGCTCCAGGTAAGGATGTTTATTCTACAATTCCTGATAATAAATATGCTAGTTATAGCGGTACTTCTATGGCCGCTCCCCACGTTGCTGGTGTAGTAGCTTTGATGCTGAGTGCTAACCCGAATTTAACAGAAAGTCAAGTGCGGGAAATTATCATCAGTACGGCGGAAAATGGTACAAATCCCCAACAACCTCAACCTACAAATCCTTCGCCTTCTATGCCTTCTTTCTTTCCACCTTTAGATTCTTTTTTACCTTTTGATATGATTGATATCGGTTCTCAATTTCCGACTGATATTGGCAATATTGGTGGTAGTTTTCCCTTACCTTTTCAATCAGAATCATCTCAATTACCGTCGGTTGTTGTATCTATTAGTAATGAAGATTTAGGTTTAGAATTTGGTGATTTTAATGCCAAAACTCCCAATTTAGAAACCCTTAATTACTACAGTGAGAGCAAAGATAGATGGGAATTACGGGACTATGATATGAATCTAGAAAATATGGATATTTGGAGTTTAGACTATGTTTAGTGTTACCTATTGTACTCCTCACATTAGTCTAAACCCCAATAATTACTCCACCCGCGCTATCGCGCACCCTCCCCTTGGTAAGTGGAGGGGTGTGTACCTCATGTAACCCAAATCTGCTGTAATTAGACTGAAGGGGGGACAAACAAAGCTGAAAGCAAGGCTATGTAAAGAATGTGACGATTTATGGTAGAAAAAGATAGGTCAATTATTGTCAATAATACCTATCTAATGAAAATGATACCAACATTCTATCAAAACCATCTCAGAAGTCAATTAAGTCTAGCAGAATACTTGTTGTTAAAAATCCTCATCCAGATTTTACAATCAATTAAACAAGTGAGTCTAGAAAGTTTAGCGAATGCGCTACCGATACCCATAAAATTTGAAAGCAGACGCAAAAAAATACAAATATTTTTATCATCACCAAAATTAACAATAAAGAAAATATGGTTGCCAATAGTTGAAGTTTTGTTAGAGACATACTTTGAAGAGAAAGAAACAATATATCTAGTAATAGACCGGACTAAATGGTCATGTATAAATTTATTAATGATAAGCATAGTATGGGAGAAACGAGCAATACCGATATATTTGGAATTATTGAAGCAAAAAGGAAATAGTAATCTCAAACAACAAACAGAAGCGTTGACCGAGATTTTAGCGATAGTAAAAAAATATAAAATATGTGTGTTGGGAGATAGAGAATTTTGTTCGTTCAAATTAGCGAACTGCTTGAAGCAGCAAGGTTTAAGCTTTTGTTTAAGGTTAAGAAAAAATGAATTTGTCAAAAAAGAATCGGAGATTTGGTTAGAGTTGAAAGATTTGGGGTTAGCACTCTTGTTTATCATTATTTTTACCAGGAGTGAAAGTCACGAAACTTAAAGGTTTTGGATATTTTAATTTAGCCTGTAAATGGAAACGGAAGCTCAAGGGTATAGCACCAAAAGAAGGATGGTTCATTCTCATAGATTTACCAGAGTTAGGAGCAGCCATTACAGCTTATAAACAACGCTTTGATATTGAGGAAATGTTTAGAGATTTTAAAACAGGAGGTTATAATTTAGAAGATACAAAAGTCACGGGAGAACGGTTGATTTCACTAATTTTGTTAATAGCTATTGCCTACACATCAGCGACAATTCAAGGACAACAGATTAAACGCAAGGGTGTACAATAATATGTCGGAAGAGTTAAAGAAAAGAGCCGTAGTACCAGACGAAATAGCAGTTTTTATATTGGTCTATATGGTTATACTTGGGTCAGTTTTATGGATAATTGTCAATCTTTGGTAGCCCAATTAATGAGACTTAATCCTAATAAGCGCAAGTATTATCAACGAGGTCTAAGAGCTATGAACCTGATACAGTCAGTCTTTTAGTTGATTTTGTCCCCCCTTCAGCATGGCTTTTACTACTTGACCCGGACTTACTTTCTCTCCTTTTTCGACTCCTATTATTTCATTTATTATTTCTACTATTCCGATTGAATCTATGATTCCTGCTACTATCCCTAGATGATCTATGTTCTGAATTTCTATTTCTTGAGGTTTTAATTTCACAACAGTTTCCTCTACTATTTCTGTTGTCATCAATTATTTCTTATTTGGTTATCAATTCATTTTTTTCTTTTGTTTTTGTTACCAAGCTTCACTTTCTCACACCATGTCCCTTTTAATACTATTAATTCTCATTAACTCTCTTAATCTTTGAATCGGTTTTAGTTATTATGTACTACTTTAATGGCTTTTTTGATCTGTGACAGTTGAGGGTGCGGAATGTGGGATTTAACGTGAGTTCAACGAAAATAATTTGACCCCTCTCCAAACCTCTCCCCTAAGAGGAGAGAGGCTTTGATTTACTCCCCTTCCCTTGCAGGGAAGGGGCTGGGGGTTAGGTCTAATAATTGTGTTTCAAATACATGAAAACTGCTGTAAGATAATTTCTTTACCTCACAGAAAAAGCCTCACTAAATCTGCGGGTAATTGGCTCAACAATAAAGGTTAAAATTGACTTCTTCCGCGTCACAATCTCCGCATTTGCAACCATCCCTGGCGTAAATTCCACCTCTTTACCCCGCACATTCATAGAATGCTGACTTAACTTAATTCGTGTTGGAAAAACTAATCCTAATTTTTCATCAACTACCGCATTCGGACTAATTTGTAAAACTTCCCCATCAACTACACCAAATTCTTGAAAGGGAAAAGTTGCTAATTTCACCTTTGCTGTCATTCCCTCACGAATAAAACCAATATCCCGGTTAAGCACCTTTACTTCTAACAGCATTTCTTCCCCTTCTGGTAAAATTGACAGTAATTCTTCCCCAGACTGTACAGGTCCTTTTGTAGCTTTAACTTTATAAATTGTTCCCGCTACCGGTGCTTTAATTGTTTCTCCGTCTTTTTCTTGTTTCGCTTGTTCTAATTGTCCTGCAACATTGGCTAATTCTTCTTTTCGCCGATTTATTTGCGTTAAAATTTCACTTTTTCTTTCTGATGCTAATCTTAAACCTTGATTTTTTGCCGCTTGATAAGCTTGTTCAGCTTGATTAATTTCTTGTTTTTGAGCAGCAATATCTTTTCCTAAAGATGCTACTTTATCCTGTGTTTCTGTGACTCTATTTTTGGCATTAGTTACTTCATTGGTAGCTCTAATAATATCAGTATTTGCTCGATTTAATCTTTCCTGGGCTTCTAAATAATCAACTCTAGGAACAGCACCAGGATTTAATAAAGTTCTCAAATTTTCTTCTCGTTGTTGGGCAATTTTTAAACTTTCTTCTAGTTTAGCACGGATATTTTCGGCATTGACTAAATTAGTTTGAGCATTACTCACACCGGTTTTAGCATTAGCTAAATTTTCTTCTAAACGAGTTAAACGAATTTTCGCTTGTTTGATAATTGAAAGTTGGCGTTCTGCTTCTGCTTCTGCTGCTGCTTGTCTAGCTTTATAATCTAATAAACGAGAATTTAATAACTCATCTTGTAATTTTGTCCCCGCAATATTTCCCCCAGTTCTTTCAGCTTGTAATCTTTGTAAATCTTCTTCAATTAATTTACTAGATTTCGCTAATCTGTTAACATCGGTTTGTTTAAAATTGGGATCACGTTCAATTAATATTTGATCTTTAGTTACGCGATCGCCTTCCTTCACTTTTACCGCTACAATAGATCCATTACCCAAAGATGTCACCGGTCTCACTTGAGTAGAAGCAATTAATTCTCCCGGTGCTGTTGCTACTTCATCTATTTGTGAAAAATGCGCCCAGGAAATAGTACCAAATACAATAACACTAATAGTTCCTGCTAATAATCTTGTATAAAGTGGTGGTAATTCCTGTACAGCTTTACCCAATTCATAGGATAATTGTTCTTCGGGTTTCGCAAAATTTTCTTTTGTTTGACGTGCTTGAACAGGATTTGCGGATAGAGAGTATTTCATATATTTGGTAATAGGTAATGGGTAATAGGTAATTGGTAATTGGTAATACAATTTTGGATTTTGGATTTTGGATTTTGGATTGTTTTTGTCAATTCCAATCTAAAATCTAAAATCTAAAATTTTCTTCCCCAGTCACCAATCACCAAAATTAAATTGCTAAATAACGCCGCAAAAAGTTTTCCACAGTTTCCAATTGAAAGTTATAAATTCTTTCTAAATTGGCATTTTCTTCTGATGTACAGTAAAATTCATTAGCTAATAAAGTGCGAAAAGTTCCTAAACCTGTTTGTGCTGAAGAGTCAAATAAACCCCATACTCCCCGTAAACCATCAACCGCAAATAAAGAAACATTAATGATAATTGGTTCTTTGTTAAAGATGCGACTAAAAATTTTCGGAATGTCCTCACGCAATAAAATTTCTGGTCCTCCTACTGGTAAAATTTGATTACGAGCCTCAGTAACAGTTAAAGAATCTACCACTATTTTGGCTAAGTCATCGGTGCTAATAATAGATGTGCGATTTTTGGGATCACCGATGAGCAAATATAAACCAATTTCTCTAAACCGTTCCGCTAAAGGTAGCAGGTTTGATGCTAATCCAGATGGGCGTAAAATAGTGTAATTTAAGCCACTACTTTGCAAATATTTTTCTACTGCGCGTTTAGCTTTGAAAACGGGAGCGTCTTCATATCCTCTTTCCGCACCTAAAACGGATATCAAGACAAAATGCTCAACACCCTGAATTTTTGCCTGATCAATTAGTTCAATATTAGCGCGATAATCTAAAGATAAAGCATCATTTCCTGAACCGTGGGCGCTAATGATATATTTCACACCTTGACAGGCTTTTTTGATATCCTTTTCTTCTCGTAGATCACCAATAAATATATCAGAACCCCGGTGTTCTAACTCGCTGTAATGGGATGTAAGACGAACAAAACACCGTACAGATTTCTGTTGTTGACGTAATAACCGCACCACGCGGCGGCCAATATCTCCCGTTGCTCCAGTTACTAGAATCATAACCTTTGGATTTGAGTATGGGGCTTTATGTAGTTAAGTTTAATCACTATTTTAAAATCAGCAAATTCCTAAAATCCGAAATTTTACAATTTTTGTTTAAAATAATAATGTTGGGATTAGTTGGGATTTAGTAAAACTGATGCAAATACCAGAAACAAACCCAAAGCTGAAAATACCTGTATCCAGTCTCTATGTTAGTGACTTTTATGCTTGGACACAGGAACAAGCTGATTTACTCCGCAACCATCAATGGCATAAAATTGATTGGCAAAATTTAATTGAGGAAGTTGAATCTTTGGGAAAACAGCAACGTCAAGAACTGCGAAATCGTTTAAGTATTTTAATAGGACATTTATTAAAATGGCAGTTTCAACCACAACGCCGCAGTCGTAGTTGGTTAGCAACCCTTCGCATTCAACGCTTAGATACTATTGAATTACTTGAGGAAAATCCGAGTTTAAAATCCTATCTTGAGGAGGCACTTGGTAAAGCTTATTTGAAAGGTGTGGAATTAGCTGTTAAAGAAACTGATTTACCTCGTAGCAATTTTCCCTCTAATTGTCCTTATAGTTTACAGGAAATTTTAGATGATGGTTTTTATCCTGGTGAAGCAAGTGAGTTAGTCAATGAGTGAGAATAATAAATCAAATGATAGGTGTAAATCATAGGCGATCGCTTTCTATTTTTTAGCTTGACAAAGTGCGATCGCCCTCTCAAATGAACATATTGAAACATTTTACTTTGGCGCTTTACGCCAACCATTTGCTACAGCTTCTGACTCTGTACAAAACCATTTTTCTCCCTTTGTTGGATCAATTACTGTTGAATCATAGTCCTCTGCACCAGGAACATGATAAAATTTTCTCCCGGTATTAATGGAAATATTACCTTTAATTTTGCATCCTGGTTTGGTGAGAGATGTGATCAGAGATGGCGAACGGCTACCTCCAAATTCAGTTGCCAAAATAATAACAGCAACAACAACAGGAAGACCGATAATATTTTTCAGTAAACTCTGTTTTTTTGCCTTACTTCTACCCATATTATCCTTAAACAAAAACTCCCAACTTAGTTATTATAAGTTAAATTTACACATTCCTCACCCAACTAAAACTCTACCACCACCGGCGTATGATCACTAGGTTTTTCTAACTTCCTGGGTGCAACATCAATAATGCAACTTTGAGCGCGTTCATAAATCACAGGTGTTAAATAATGATGGTCTATTCTCCAACCTAAATTTCTCTTAAAAGCCGCAGTCCGATAATCCCACCAACTATAATTTCCCCCCTCTTGATTAAACTTTCTGAAAGCATCCGCAAAACCTAAATCAAGCACATCTTTTAAAGCTTGGCGTTCTGCATCAGAAGCCATAATATGATTTTCTATTTTTACTTTGTCATTAATATCAATATCTTCCAACGCAATATTAAAATCACCACACATAGAAATAGCCGGATTTGATAATAGTAATTGCTGCAAATATTTCCCCAATACTTTTAACCACCGCAGTTTATATTCATATTTTTCACTTCCTACTGATGAACCATTAGGAACGTAAAGATTGACAATTCTTACACCATCAATTACACCACTAATTACCCGCTTTTGTTCATCCCATGTAGGATCTAAGTCTTTCAAAACTGAACAGAAACCCATACTCACATCTTCCAAAGGTTGACTGCTAATTAGCGCCACTCCGTTATATGCTTTCTGTCCGTAAATATAAGGATGATAACCTAAGTTTTCAAAGGAATTGAGGGGAAAACCTTGATCTATAACTTTCGTTTCCTGTAAACACAAGACATCAACGGGATTTTCACTTAACCAGTTAATCACCTGTTCTAAACGAGTCCGAATTGAATTGACATTCCAAGTAGCGATTTTCATAAGTTACTTATCCGTAATTTACTAGATTAAGAAATATAAAATGTGTAAATTTTTTGTAACCATTTTTGATTGTGAATTTTTTTGTTCAACCTCCCATTCACTTAAAAATAAGGTATAAGTAATTGATCCCTGTTGTAAATGCGTATTTGCAAATACAAAATAGGCAAAATTGTAAGTTAGGCTACAGAACATTATAAATGATTATGATCCCCCAGATAGATGAAAATATAAAATCCTTGCTTGTAAATTAATAAAGACGTTAATTGTTAGCACTTGCTACGACTGTGATATTACATTGGTGAGTGAGTTGATAATACAGTTAACCGAGAATACGCTTTTCTAATAGTCAGTCAGAAAAGTTAACTTAAATGGAAGAAAAGTAAGTAGAAATGCTTTTACCTCATAAAATAATTTCAGGATTGGTAGCAGGTGATGTCAAATCAATAAATCAATATATATGATGTTGACACTCTTTGTAGACCAAACCAAGAATCGCAAGATATAGCATATTAGCTCAATTTTCACCAGAAAATATCCCAAAATATGCAAATTCTGTCACCAAGCGGAGAGGTTGGAACTTTCACAGCAACCCCCATTTAGGTTTAATCAAAATTTTTTTGCTTGATTACAACAACAAACTTTTTTAGGAGGACATTGGTATGAGTAATAGAGCCAACACTTGCCCATGCTGCGGTGGATCAATTCTACGTCATGTCCGTCATGGTGAACTATATTGGTTTTGCCTGTCGTGCCGACAAGAAGTACCACTGTTAACCATCAGTCGCTTATCAAATCATTTGGAAACCCGTAACACAGGAGTAGTTACTCCGTCTGCTGTTAACTCAGTAGAGTAATCTCCTGCGGCTGGTTCTGAATATCTACAGAGTGGAAATAGACAAGTGAATACCATATTTGTTGAGAGCAAGCGTCAAGCTAGAGATGGCGCTTGCGCTTTGGTTTGACTTTGTTGCTAGAACAGCGGATAACTTCCAGTTAATGTCGATATGATATAAAAGTAGATAAAACTTAAAGAATATTCATCAAATGCTGATTCACTCATCTGACTTGCCCAAAGTCAAAGACTCAGTAGGCAAAAAAATTCTCTTAGGTAATGAACCTAAACCAGAACTAATTGCGATTCTAGCAGTCTACTTTGTTCAAGGCATATTAGGGTTATCGCGTCTAGCCGTTAGCTTTTTCCTCAAAGATGAATTACAACTGAGTCCAGTTGAGGTATCAGCACTGTTGGGAATAGTTGCTCTACCTTGGATGATTAAGCCATTATTTGGCTTTATTTCCGATGGTTTGCCCATATTTGGCTACCGTCGCCGTCCATATTTGGTGTTATCTGGGATACTAGGCGCATCCGCTTGGGTAAGTTTGGGAACAATAGTTAATAGTAGCTGGGCGGCAACAATTGCGATCGCTCTATCTTCTCTTTCCGTTGCCTTCAGTGATGTCATAGTTGACTCCCTCGTTGTTGAACGTGCCAGAGTAGAAAGTCAAGCCAAAGCAGGTTCTCTACAATCTCTGTGTTGGGGTGCTACCGCTCTGGGCGGATTAATTACAGCTTACTTTAGCGGCTTACTCTTAGAATATTTCAGCACACGCACAGTATTTTTAGTCACGGCATTTTTTCCGCTAATTATTTCCGTGGTAGCTTGGTTAATTGCAGAAACCCCAATTAACAAATATACCCCACAGCATGACCAGAATCAACCACTTAGCATCCCAACTCAACTCAAACAAGTAGGCAAAGCCTTTACACAAAAAGCAATTTGGCTACCCACAGCATTTATCTTTCTCTGGCAATCTACCCCTAGCGGAGAAGCAGCTTTTTTCTACTTTTTCACCAACGAATTACACTTTCAACCTGAATTTTTAGGCCGAGTACATTTAGTTACAAGTTTAGCCTCATTAATTGGTATTTGGATGTTCCAAAGGTTCTTAAAATCCGTACCATTTCGGGTAATTTGTGGTTGGAGTATCGTCATTTCCACACTATTAAGAATGACGATGTTACTGTTAGTCACACACACAAATAGAACATTAGGAATAGATGATCAATGGTTCAGTTTAGGTGATAGCTTAATTCTTGCCGTCATGGGACAAATCGCATTCATGCCAGTGATGGTATTAGCAGCAAGAATTTGTCCCTTGGGAATCGAAGCTACATTATTTGCCCTCTTAATGTCAATCTTCAATTTAGGAGGAGCTATTTCCAGAGAGTTTGGGGCTTTAATCATGCACTGGTTAGGCATTACCGAAAATAACTTTGATACCCTCTGGTTATTAGTGATTATCACTAATTTGATTGCCCTTTTACCGCTGCTATTTATTCAATTCTTACCCAGCGAACAAGAACCAGAAATCCACACCTTGACAGCTAATTCAGTTAATAATTAAGTCCATATTTCAGGATTCAGGAATTAGAATCATAGCCAAATCAGTAAATAGCAAATTCAATAATTTTGTAAAACATCAATTATGATATGATACTCAAAGACTTATTTAATCAGTCTTCTGTATCCTGAATCCTGACAATAAAAATCTTGTGTGGTGGGCATACTTCGACAGGCTCAGTACAAGTCTTACCCGCCCTAACCATACAGCCCTAACCATAGGATTTAAACTTCCCAACACATTACAAAAAATCCAAGAAATCATTTTCTCAAATATGCAAACATTAAAAAATCAACAAAACCAAACTTTACCAAAATCCTATACTCGTGAAGATTGGCAAAAAGGATATGAATCACTAAAACAAGAATATGATTATTGGATTGATGAAATAGAAGGGGTAATACCCGCAGAACTACAAGGAACACTATTGAGAAATGGACCCGGTTTATTAGATATCAACGGACAAAGATTGCATCATCCCTTTGATGGTGACGGGATGATCAGTAAAATCACATTTACCAACGGACGCGCTCATTTTCGTAATAGATTTGTAGAAACAGAAGGTTATTTAGCAGAAAAAAAAGCTGGTAAAATTCTTTATCGTGGCGTATTTGGTACACAAAAACCAGGAGGTTGGTTAGCTAACGCCTTTGATTTTAAAATCAAACATATTGCTAATACTAATGTTATCTATTGGGGTAAAAAACTATTAGCATTATGGGAAGCAGCAGAACCTTATTTATTGCACCCGCAAACTTTAGAAACATTAGGAAACGAATATTTCAATGGTGTATTATCCCAAGGTGAAGCTTTTAGCGCCCATCCCCGCATAGATCCCAATGGTAAATTAGTTAATTTTGCTATTAAACCAGGACTATCAACCACAATTACAATTTTTGAACTCAATACCAACGGCGAAATTATCAGCAAACAAAATCATAGTGTTCCTGGTTTTTGCTTTATTCATGATTTTGTAATTACCGAAAATTACTGTATCTTCTTTCAAAACCCCGTTAATTTTAACCCCATACCTTTCGCTTTAGGAATGGCCAGTGCTGGACAATGTATTAAAGTCCAAAAAAATCAACCCACAAAAATCATTATTATTCCCCGCAAAGATAGTAAAGCTGAAAAAGAAGAAGTCAGAACTTTAGAAACTCAAGCAGGTTTTATTTTCCATCATGTCAATGCTTTTGAAGTGGAAACTGAAATTATCATTGATTCAATTTGCTATGAATCATTACCAGAAGTAGAACCAAATACTGATTATCTAAAAACCAACTTTGACACTAATGCACCAGGACAAATTTGGCGATTTGATATTAACTTAGATATTAAGTTATCAGATCACAAAGTACAAAGTCAGTTAATAGATAAACGTGCTTGTGAATTTCCTTCTATTCACCCCAATAATGTAGGAAAACCCTATCGTTATTTATATATTGCTGCGGCACATAACCCCACAGGAAATGCACCCTTACAAGCAATCATGAAAGTAGATTTACAAACAGAAAAGCGAGAAATTTGGAGTGCAGCACCACGGGGTTTTATGGGTGAACCAATTTTTATTCCTCGTCCTAATTCTCAACAAGAAGATGAAGGTTGGGTAATAGCTTTAGTTTATGATGCTGAACATCATCGTTCAGATGTAGTGATTTTAGATGCTCAGGATTTTTCAAAAGGTGCGATCGCAAAATTACACCTTAAACATCATATTCCATACAGTTTACATGGGAGTTTTACACCAGAAATATTCATTTAATTAATGTAGGTTGGGTTAAGCGATAGCGCAACCCAACAAATTACTAAAAATTAAATCAACTTAAATAGAACGGAAAACCACCTTTAAACCATCACTGGGTTGAGGTGTGGGTGTCATTTTTAAATCTAAATTTTGTCCTGGTACAAGTTCCCATTCATAACCACGCAACAGCAACGCAGCAAATATTTTCATTTCCAACTTAGCAAATTCTTTACCTATACATTCTCTCATTCCCCCACCAAAGGTAACATAACTAAAGGGTTTAGATTTATCCTCATTTCTCTCTACACCAAACCTTTGAGGGTCAAAACTTTGGGCATCTTTATAGATAGTTTCGTCCTGATGGGTTTTCCCTATTTGATATAGTATACTCCAACCTTGAGGAATACTATATCCATTAAATTCACAAGTTTTAGTTACAGAACGAAAACCACCACCAACAGGAGGAATAACTCGCAAAACTTCCTTGAGTATTTGGTCTAAATAAGTCATTTGTTTTAAATGTTCAGATGTGAGCGCACCTGTAACATTTATTTGTTGTTGTTCTTTTCTTGCTGCTGCTAAAATGTCCGGGTTTTGTGCTAACAACAAACAAAAAGAAGACATTGCCGAAGTTAAAGTTTCATGTCCAGCAAATAATAATGTCAAAATTTGATCTTTGAGTTCATTTACACTCAAACTATTACCATCTTCATCTTTAGCATTTAACAACAAATCCAAAGCATCTGTTTCTGAATTTTCTAAACTTGGTTGCTTTTGACGTTGTAAAATAATCTTCTCAATTTTTGCTAATAACAATTCTCTACTTTTTAAAGCTTTACTAAATTTAGTCCAAGGTAAACGAATAGGAAGAGTAAATAAACCTTGACACCATTCTTCAAATAATTCCGCAAAATGAGCATCATTAGTAGTATCTGTTCCTACTAATAATTTACAAGCTACATCAAAAGTATATTGTCTGATTTCAGGATACCAGGTTAATTGACCTAAATTTACCCATTTTTGTAAATAGCTATTAGTAATTTCCACCATTCCTGGTACATAACTAGCTAAAGCTCTGGGTTGAAATGCTTGAGCTAATAATTTACGTCTGGTTTGATGAATGCTTCCAGTTTGTGTTGCTAAAGATGCAGGACCAAGCAATTCTGAAACAGTCTTAGGCCATTGAATTGTAAAATTTTGATTTTCACCACTAAATACAAAGCGGTTTGCATCTGCTCCTATCATCATAATTGTAGGAGAACCAAAGATATTAGTTTTAAAAACGTTGCCGTATTTCTTTTGTCGTTTATTGGCAAAGTTTTTATCTGTTAAAAAACTAATTGTTTCACCAATGATAGGTAAACCAAAGTTTCCAGGTGGTAAAGGTAATTGATTTTGTAATTTGTTGTCTTGGGTTTTCATGTTGTGTTTAACTTATTTATTTAATAAAACTTAAACAATTGTAATATATTTGTTAATTCTGGCCAAGTTGCCACCATGCAGAAATAAAACTAAAAAATTGTAACGAAAACTACAAAATTCATATTTTTTCAAAAAAACAGGGTAAGCTAACCTTACATATCCGGTTCACCAAAGTACCGTGATGAGGAGTAAATGTTATGGTTACAACCTCGCGCCCAGTGTGGGAAAATCATTCCCCAGCCCATATTTGCCCGTTTGATCAAGCTTGTAGTTATTTAGAATGGGCAGGTAAAGAGTTAAAATTAGATCCTGGTTTATTAGAAATTCTCAGCCATCCCCGGAAAGTCGTCACAGTTTCCATACCCGTCAAAATGGATAATGGGGAAGTGCGGGTTTTAGCCGGACATCGGGTACAACATTCGGATATTTTAGGACCATATAAAGGTGGTATTCGCTACCATCCGGCGGTGACTTTACGGGAAGTTTCCGCTTTAGCGATGTTGATGACTTGGAAATGTGCGTTGTTAGGTATTCCCTACGGTGGTGCTAAAGGTGGTATTCCCATAGATCCGAAAAAATACAGTGTGGGAGAATTAGAAAGAATTAGTCGCCGTTATATCAGTGAGTTAATTAAAGATATCGGACCATCAGTAGATATACCAGCCCCAGACATGGGTACATCTGCGCGGGAAATGGCCTGGATGATGGATACTTATTCTGTAAATATGGGTCATGCTGTACCCGGTGTTGTTACTGGTAAACCGCTTTCTGTGGGTGGTTCTCTGGGTCGGGAAATGGCTACGGGGCGGGGTGTAATGATTATTGTCCGGGAAGCCTTGGCAGATCAAGGTAAATCCCTGGCAGATGTAAAAATTGCTATTCAAGGTTTCGGTAATGTGGGGGGTGCTGCGGCTGAATTGTTATACCAAGCCGGGGCGAAAATTATTGCGGTTTCCAGTGGTGCTGGGGGTGTATATGCGGAAACTGGGCTTGATATTCCAGCTTTAAAAGCTTATGCTGCGGAAAATCGTCGCAGTGTGGTAGGTTTTCCCCAAGCTATACCCATTAGTAACGCAGATTTACTCACTTTACCTTGTGATGTATTAATTCCTGCTGCTTTAGAAAATCAAATTACGGAAGAAAATGTGCATCAGATTCAAGCGCAAATGATTGCTGAAGCAGCTAATGGACCTGTGACTTTGGAAGCTAACCGAGTTTTGGAAGACCGTGGAGTAACCGTTTTACCGGATATTTTAGCCAATGCTGGGGGGGTAGTAGTTAGTTATTTGGAATGGGTGCAAGGTCTTTCTTATTTGTTCTGGGATGAGGAGAGGGTAAACCGGGAAATGGAACATTTGATGGTAAATGCTTACCGTCAAGTGATGCAACAAGCACAGACTCGCAGGGTAAATTTACGGTTGGCTGCTTATACCCTTGGCGTGGGTAGAGTGGCGCAAGCTTTGACCGATAGGGGTTTGTATCCTTAGTTATAGGGTTGTAACTTGTTAACTCGTTCCCAGTCTCAGACTGGGAATGCTATTACAGAGTCTTCATAACCTAATATATATAGCAATCCGATTTGAGTTATGAACAAATAGTACAAATGATTTGGTAAGGTTAGGATACTCAAAGTCTTAATCTAGTTCGATTTACGCCAATAGTAACTATGATCTAATCGTTCTATAATCATTTAGGATTGCTATATTGTACAATTAATTATGTAGCTTTCCTATAAAAAATGTCTTTGCAACTTAAAATTAACTATCCTGAAACTTTACCTGATGCTGTTGGTAAAACTAGAGAACAATTTGAACAAGAAGCAAAATGGGCAATGGCTGTAAAATTATATGAAATGAACCGCCTTTCTTCTGGTATGGCTGCTGCATTATTAGGAGTATAAAGAGTGAATTTTATTCACAAATTAAATGATTATGGAGTGTATTTAATTTATTTTAGTGAAGAAGAATTATTATCAGATATAGAAAATAATCAGTAATCAGTAATCAGCTATTATCTAGAGAGAGACTGAGTTAATAACAAAGATGCTCCAGGTTTGTCCAATTACACGAGATTTAATAAGAGCAATTTACAGCCTATTATTGATAGTTTCAGGTTTTTGCTGACTGCTGATAGCTGACGGCTCAATGCTGATCTTAAATCAATGATTGCAGTTAAATTTAGATATGCAAAAATAATTGAAAAATCTCAAAAAAATGTCATCATATTTTAAATGTAGAATATTTACCACCATTAACATACTCCATGAATAACCAACCCAAAATAATCGTTTTAGATGATGATCCTACCGGTTCTCAAACCGTTCACAGTTGCTTATTGCTGATGCGCTGGGATGTGGAAACCTTGCGTTTAGGTTTAAAAGATGATGCTCCCATTTTCTTTATTTTAACCAATACGCGATCGCTTACCCCAGAAGATGCAGCAAATGTCACCAGAGAAGTTTGTCATAACCTGAAAATCGCCTTAGAAGCAGAAAACATCGAGGATTTTCTCGTAGTTAGTCGTTCTGACTCTACTTTACGCGGTCATTATCCCATAGAAACCGATGTCATTGCCGAAGAACTCGGACCTTTTGATGCTCATTTTCTTGTACCGGCATTTTTTGAAGGTGGTAGAATTACCCGTGACAGCATCCATTATTTAATAATTGATGGTGTACCCACCCCCGTACATGAAACAGAATTTGCTCGTGATTCTGTATTTAGTTACAATTACAGCTACTTACCCAAGTATGTAGAAGAAAAAACCAAAGGACGCATCAAGGAAGCTACTGTCACCAGATTTTTACTTGATGATATCCGTAAAGGATGCTTAGAAAGATTATTGCAACTGCATGATAACCAGTGTGGGGTAGTTGATGGAGAAATTCAAGCGGATCTTAACACCTTTGCGGTAGATATATTAACAGCCGCAAGTCAAGGTAAACGCTTTTTATTCCGTTCCGCTGCTAGTATATTAACAGCTTTAGCTGCTTTACCCCCCCAACCCATAGCTGCTGAAAATATGGCAGAATATGTGCGTGGTGGTAAACCAGGTGCAGTTATTGTTGGTTCTCATGTGAAAAAGACAACTCAACAGTTAGAATCACTGTTAACAGTTGCGGGAACGGTAGGGATAGAAGTTAATGTGGGAAGATTACTAGATGATGGAGTCAATGAATCTGCTAAACTGCTAACCGAGATTCTAGAACAAATCCGGGAAGTACATAACGCTGGTAAAACACCAGTAGTTTATACTAGCCGTCAGGAATTGACTTTTAAAGATGTCAAAACTAGGTTAGACTTTGGGGCAAGAGTTTCGGCTTTACTAATGGATATTGTAAAGGGTTTACCAGCTGATATAGGATTTTTAATCAGCAAGGGGGGTATAACTTCTAATGATGTCTTGAGTACAGGTTTAAATTTAACTTCTGCTCGTTTATTAGGTCAAATTTTAGCCGGTTGTTCAATGGTAATTACACCATCTGATCATCCTCAGTTTCCTAATTTACCTGTGGTTTTATTTCCCGGTAATGTCGGTAATGCTGATGCCTTGGCTACAATTTATCAAAGATTGACTAATCAGTAATCAGTTATCAGTTATCAGGAGTCAGGAGTCAGGAGAATTTTAGATTTTAGATTTTAGATTAATTCATGAAATATAATCCAAAATCCAAAATCCAAAATAGAATCACCAATCACCAATCACCAATCAATTACGAATGAATTCTGATTCTAAGAAATCACCAAAAGATTTGGAAATGGAGTCAAATTCTGCACTTACCGATGCAGAATCAATCTCGATGAATAATCATAGAAAGGAAAAAAAAGCCAAACCTGTTGATAAAGAGGCAGATAGTAATGTAGATGTTAAAGATAGTGATTCTATCATTCCCACGGGAGAGCTAAATTCAGTTCTTGCCTATTTACAAGCTAATGCAGATGGGAAGGTAGACTCTAATTCTGAAGATAAATCTGAAGATAAATCTGAAGATAAATCTGAAGATAAGAAAACAGAAACAACCAATTTAGAATTGATTGATCTGAACAGCGATGAGTTAGTATCAACAGGAAATAATAACAACAATAATATTCAAGTTCAGTTAAAAACTGAGGAAGGAAGACTATTATTAATTTTGCCAACAGAATCTCAAGTACCAGCTTCTGATTTCAGTGCGTCCGAGATTTGGCAACAAATGAGACAGCGGCTTAATGGTAGCGATCGCCTACGCATACCTAATACTATAGTACATTTAGTAGCAAAAGACCGCTTATTAGACTCAAGACAACTGCAAGAACTGGCAGAAACTTTAAAGGAACTGCAACTAGAGTTAAAATCAGTCGCCACAAGTCGCAGACAAACAGCGATCGCCGCTTGTACATTAGGTTATTCTGTCGAACAAATCCAACTACAACCATCCTTCACTGCTGACGCTCAACCAGGTCCTAAACCTCTAGCAGATGCGCTCTATCTAGAAATGACAGTAAGATCAGGTGGAGAAATTCGCCATCCCGGCACTGTGATTATTTTGGGAGATATCAACCCTGGTGGTATTGTGGTTGCAGATGGTGATATTCTCGTTTGGGGGCGTTTGCGGGGGGTAGCTCATGCCGGCGCTGGGGGAAATCGTGATTGTCTAATTATGGCTTTGCAAATGGAACCAACCCAACTGCGAATCGCCGATGCAGTAGCTAGAGCGCCTGAAAAATCACTAACACATTTTTTCCCAGAAGTGGCACATATCACACCCGAAGGCATCCGTATTGCCAAAGCTACTGATTTTTCTCGCAGTCAGTTAAGCAAAATTAATCAAAGTCTCTATGGCAGGAGTCAGGAGTCGTAGGGGCGAAGCATTCGGAAAACAACCTTGGACAAAAATTGATAATTTATCGCCCGAATGCTTCGCCCGTACAGGAGTCAGGAGTACAATCTGATAATGCTGGAAGTTTCATCATATATTGATGTTATCAGCGCCCCGTCTACTGCTATAACTATTTCTAAATATTCTCTAAATATTTAGTATTATTTCCACCAACCCTAATCGAGCGCATTGCTGTTATGAGTCGTATTATTGTAATTACCTCCGGTAAAGGAGGAGTGGGTAAAACCACGGTTTCCGCAAATTTGGGCATGGCTTTAGCCAAAATCGGGCGACAAGTGGCCTTAGTTGATGCGGATTTTGGTCTGAGAAATTTAGATTTGTTGCTAGGACTAGAAAACCGCATTGTCTACACAGCAGTAGAAGTATTAGCTAGAGAGTGTCGTTTAGATCAAGCTTTAGTCAAAGATAAACGACAACCGAATCTGGTACTACTACCAGCAGCCCAAAATCGCACCAAAGACGCGGTGACACCGGACCAGATGAAATTGCTAGTAAATGCACTAGCGCAAAAATACCAATATGTAGTTATAGATAGTCCCGCAGGGATTGAAATGGGGTTTAAAAATGCGATCGCCCCAGCTAAAGAAGCACTCATTGTCACCACCCCCGAAATTTCCGCAGTTCGTGATGCTGACCGGGTAGTAGGATTATTAGAAGCCCAAGGTGTGAAAAAGATTCATTTAATCATCAACCGGATTAGACCGGCAATGGTACGGGCAAATGATATGATGTCTGTACAGGATGTTCAGGAACTTCTCGCCATTCCCTTAATCGGGGTAGTCCCTGATGACGAGCGTGTAATAGTCTCTACCAACCGAGGCGAACCTTTAGTATTATCAGAAGCTCCTTCTTTGGCTGCCTCAGCCTTTGAAAACATTGCTCGTAGATTGGAAGGGGAAACTGTCGAATTTCTTGATCTTGACTCCCCCAACGACAACTTATTTTCCCGGTTACGCAAGTTGTTACGGACAAAGATTGTTTAATTTTTTTTCAGTTCCCGCCTTATCACCTAGCCAGCAATGATTCTTGAACTTTTAGAAAAACTTTTTGTTCGCACACCAAACACCAGTCGCACCGAAGTTAAACGTCGTCTGCAAGTAGTTATAGCCCACGACCGAGCAGACTTAGATGCCCAAACCTTGGAAAAAATGCGTCAGGAAATCCTAGCAATTGTCTGTCGCTATGTAGAAATTGAAACAGATGGTTTGGAGTTTTCTTTAGAAAGCAACCAACGCACAACCGCATTAATCGCAAATTTACCTATTCGTCGTGTTAAGGAAAGCACTCCTGAAGCAGAAGAAACAGAGACATCTATTGAGGTTTGATCTCAATACTTTTCGGTTAAGCCCAAAACAACGAAATAACGTAGGTTGGGCTTACCGTGGGGAAACCCAACAAACCCTTGTAAATGTTGGGTTTCGTTCCTCAACCCAACCTACAAAAATGCTTAACCGAACAGTATTGGGTTTGATCTGTAGGGTGAGTTAGGAGTGTCACTAAATTTGCACTGTAACCTACCTGTTGTCAGAATCATGATTTTTCACTTTTTTAGTTTCAAGACTTGACAAGTCGCAAAATTTGTTGTACACTTATGTTATGAGTGGGAATTTGTGGAGCCAGATATAGTAAACTTTTAAATATTCAACATCGTTATTTTCACTCACATTCAAAAAATCCCCACTACCAATTTATCAATCACATCCTGAAAATCCTTCAATCCTGGTTATCCTGATTCAGACAATTAAACGCAGATAAACGCATATAAACGCGGATGTTAAGTTTATGTTCTTAGTTATATTTTTTAACGAACCGCAGAGGCGCAGAAAAAACAGAGGAAAGAGGTTTTTTGGCGATCGCCTCCGGCACTGCGCTCCGCGCAATCGCACTTTATCAAAAATCCCTACTACTAATTTATCACTTACATCCTGTACATCCTTTAATCATGGTTATCCTGATTCTCACAAATTTAGTCTTGACAAGTCGAAATAATTATTGTACACTCATGTTATTAGTGGGAATATGTGAAGCCAGATATAGTAAACTTTTAAATATTCAACATCGTTATTTTCACTCACATTGAAAAAATCCCCACCACCAATTTATCAATCACATCCTGAAAATCCTTCAATCCTGGTTATCCTGATTCAGACAATATGCAAGCTTGGACACCCGACACCAGACTACAGAACAGCTAAGAAAATGGAAGAAGTATATAATTCGTGATTAAGGTTTGCTGAATAAAGCCAAAAGCCAGATAAATTCTGGAAACCACTTATGTAGGGGTTGCTGAAAAAGTCTTGTCGTGAAGACAGGGAACTCTTAACAGGGAACTCTTAACAGGGAACAGGGAACAGTTTCAGCTATCTGTCATCCCCAAATTTTTGGGTTTGCGATCCCCAAAATGCACAGTTTTTCAGGTATACCCTTGAAAAATCTTGCACTTTATTTCCTTTTGTTCAGCCTCAAACCTTTGATTTATCTAGGTTTTATATTTATTCAGCAAGCCCTATGTAATTTCTGGAGATGTCTATTAGACATCTCCGAAAATTAAATATGCGTCACCTGAAAACCCTGGTAGGGATAATTCATGAATTGTCCCTACATCTTATGTTACCAGAGGTCTATTCTAGAGACGTTCTATATAACATCTCTACATTTTTGCATTAACTACAGAATGAGTTAATCAATCGTCAATTTCTTTCTACGCCATAGTTGATACTCACAAATAAGTTGTGACAGCTTGTACAGGATTTCCTCCTCAAAGGGAATCCGCCATTTGATAGGACGAACGGGACGGTAGCGGTCAAACATTAGTATTAAAGTTACCACAGCCATAATCATCAGGTGTGTTTGTAGGACAGTTAGAGGTAAGAGCATTAAAGCCCAACAATTTCCTACACACCAAAGGCCATTAACCATCCCATAGCGCCAACAATCTAAATTAGCAGCCAGTCCAAAAGGTGAAAGGCCAGGAGTCCAGTGGCAGTGGTTCAAGCAGGACTGCTTCCACGGGCTAGACTGCCAAAAAATGGCTAATAGCAAGGCAACACCAGAAGCGCCAAACCATCCCTCGCCCACAAAAAACCTCAGCAAAGCTGCAACAGGCATTAATATCAGACCTGCCAGAGTCCAGATACTGATATAGCCAAAAAGAAACAAAACAATGGCAATCCAACGCCGCCGGGTTAAGCTACGTAACCAAAGGTGACGGATTGGTTGGGCTAAGGCAGGAGACATCATAGCAACCAACATCACCAGCCAATACAATACCATCATTGTCAGGGAGTGGAAGGAGAGGATACCATCTAGTGAGTGAATCATCTGGCCATGCCCGTGAACTGAGACAGCAATCATCCGTCCTGACATTACCTGATGAAGTTCTCCTGGTAGCAACATCACCCCCCAAGCAATCAGGGAAACTTTCACCAGCGTCGGTAGAGGAGGCTCACTAATAAATGATATGTATCTACTTAATGTGATTCTCATTGCTCGAGTTTAAACGACTCACGAGACAGACATACTTGCTCCACTCTTATATCATCGGCTGGATAGTCCTCAGTTAGTGGGATGAAAGTAACTTTAAGGTTCTTAGTTCCATCCCATCCGCCAAATCCAGTTTTAGCAAGGATCTCGGTAATTTCAAAAACTTCGGTAACTCCTAGTCCCCCACCTGCGGATGCTTGGCTCACACCAAAAAAGGCGATACTACCCGCATACAGATCAGGATAATCATAACCTGGAGCACCTTTAGGAAGACTAACAAACACGTTAATGATCCTACCATCCTTGTTGCTGGTGATATTATTTAGAGACAGGAAAAACCTATACTCTGGGGAGTATTTTACTGGTTTATCCATTTGAATCTCTATCGAAGTTCTATTTGCTCCTTGTAAGCTTGTGGCGGTCTTAGTACTACCAAGGTTTTCTGGAAGCTTTCCGACAGGGTTAGTAGCGATACCTTTTAGGGGATCTGAAATGTCATCATATTGATAACTGAGATCATACTGGTAATCTATTTTCAGTTCGGCGGTCTTGACAACATCCTTTGGTCTGAACTCCCAGACCTGTCCAGATGTCAAAGGTACCATAAAGCCACGTTCATTCGGACCGTCGAGCCACTCTTTTTGTGTTCTGTTGAAAACTTCTATTATTTGGTTGTCCGCTTCGTTTTCTGGTGTCTTTGGTAGTGGCTCCTGCAAATATGGGTTCTTATGCTTCGGATTACGGTTGGTCCAAACTTCCCACAGGCGGTCAATATTGGCATGGTGCAACCAAAATAGAGGGTCAAGACCGGCAGTGACTGGGTTACCCATCAGTCCACCACGTCGCTCAATTACATCGTCCCCATTTTCATCTTTCAGCGGTTTGTTATCTTTGCCCATTTTAACTTTTTCCCGGCCACCAACAAGACCATGAACGTTGTTATGTGGACTGCTTTCTGCTTGACCAAAGGTTGTAGCCTCGTGGCTAAAAGTGGTTTTTACTCCCCCAAAACCAGTTGAAGATACAGATGTTCCCATAAAACTGGGTTGAGTCAATGTCTGTTTTAGACTTAGCGATAGTTTAGTCGACGCATACTGGTTCTTTGCGTCTTGTGATCCTTGAGCAATTTTTTGTGGCAGTGTTGCCAGAGGTCCGTACCGTTGTTTGATATATAGAGGATTTTCAGACTCATCCGGCATATACTCATTGGTAAATGCTGGTGGTATTTTCATTGCACGATAATCATCTTTTGGATCTGCGGGGTTCCAGTAAGGTAAAGCCCAATCTGTCCAATGATAATTAACTTTGATACCTTTCTTTTCGTCTGCTATCATTTCCTGTTTAATAGCTTCACGCACTATTGCTTCAAATGACAGCAAATAGCCACGATGCCAAGGTAAGAAGTACCAGCTTCCGTGCTGGCATTGTTTCCAGTAAAGGCTTTGTACCCAATAAGGTGGTAACTTTTCACCCAAGGTCAGGAAGCCTTCAATGTGCCATAATACGGGATCAAAACCATGAATAGCAGCTAAAAAATCCCAGCTTGTGGGATCTGAAATTGGCTTGGCTCTGAGGACTCTAACACCCCTAGCGTACCAGTACAACACGGGATCATCGAAATCTCCATTCTTTGCCCATACATTTCTGCGAGTAAAAACCATAAAAATCCTTTTGGTGTTTGTTGAATTGTGAACTGCTATCTCAAACTTAGACAAAACTAGACTTCACCCTCTACCTCAATGAAAAATAAGAGCATGGGAGCGCCTATCCCTCAGTAGAATTTCGCGCCTTAGTCAGACGCGATAAAATCATTGTTCTTATTCAATGATTGGTGAATATTCAGACAATTTCGTGCATTCACTAATAGGAAAGAACTAGCTAAAAATAGCCAGTGTTATCCCGTACTATTAGAACCTTAGCTCGATGTAACAAGCACACTATTTTTATCTATTATGACTTATGCAAGTATTACACCATAGAAACTTTTGTAAGATGTGCTAGACGGCATAAATCATGTAAATAAACAGATTTTTGATATCTGATGCACCCTACGAATGTGCCAGTTGCATAGGTCATGACTATAATAATAAGCACATTTGACGTAATGTCAATATTGAATATTGTTAATTTTAGTAAATTTAGCCAATTTTTCACTCATTGTAAGTAGGTAGGCGTGGAAATTTATCGTTGAGACAAGGCAAGAGTGAAAAGACTTTGAGGGATTGTACATTTTGTAACATACCTCGGTTTTTTCAAGCCGACTTACTTGTTTTCAATTGTATATCAGTGACAAAATCACTTAAATAATAATTACATATTTGCGATATAAATTATACTTGCTATGCTTCCATTTGGTGGCTGCCTTTGGTTTAATTTCCATAGCATCAAATCAGTAAATATTAATACTTTATTTTAAGTATAATTACAGCTAATTTAGATGTGGTAATTCGTAATTTGAAACCAGTTATCATCCTCTGGTTCCCAATCACCTGTTCCCCAATCACCAATTACCTAATTGGTTTCCTGAATCTGTAATCTAATAGTATGTTCTGTTGCACCACTCAGTTTAATTTCCATGACTTCCCCTCCTAGTGGTTCAACACAACCCAGGTGCAATCGCAAATTAGGTGTACTTGCACCAGTATCAACATACAATATATCAGCTAAGTTACTGATTTTCGACTTTGCTCGATAACCACCTGATTCAGACAAAATCAAACATTCAGATCCCCGACTTCTTTTTTACCTATCATGTATCAAAATCAACTATTTCAGAAGTCGGGGATCTTTTCAAACAGACAACTCAAAACCTGTTATATATGGCTATGGCGCGGATAGATTTCTAGATATACCATTACAATAGCAAAAACTCAGAACACTGTCAACCCCCCTGGCTGAAATAACGAAAATTCGTTAAATTATTGACTTCATTCTCAATAATATTGAGAATAGACCACCCTTTATTGATAAAAATCTTTTTTTCAATAGATCCCCGACTTCTTCAAGAAGCGAGGGATCTGGGTATTAGCAGAAAGAAACCTCTTCCCTCCTGCCTCCTGCCTCCTGCCTTCTACTAATTAAATCAATCCTGCTGATTCATAAAGTCTTTTAAACAAGGCTTTAATTTTAGTTCCGTAATCTAAATCTGCGGACCATCTTCCTGATAGTTGATCAACAGAAGGAGCGACACCCCTAGTCACAAATCTAAAGCGAGGATCTACTTCTTGTTGTACTAAAGGTTCTAAACTAGCGTAGGCTTTTAAATGTTGAATATGCGCTCTCACTCCTATTCTGGCACTAGGAAAAGATGCTGCTTCTGAACCACCACCTATTGCTCCTAAACCAGCAAAGTTATTTTGTTGAGGTTTAATGTCTCCTCCAAAACGTAAAAAGCCGGTTTCTAAACACATTTGACAAAAGGCAAGATCATGATTTACGCCTTCAATGATCGCTTCTTCTCGATAAAGTTTAGGAATGTCAGGAAACTGCACCAGAGCGTTTTCATTGTTATTCCGCAAAAATATTTGTAGCTGTACTTCTGTGGTATTTCCATTAGAAATAATTTGCTCAATGTGGGCAGGACAAATAGTTAAAATTGAACGGAGTTTAAGAGTTTTAGTTGCACTATCCCAGCTTATAGAAATATTAAAGTCTCGCAGTTCGATAGCTTTGATATAAACTACACGGCGATAGGTGACACGGTTAATATTAGACGATCTTGATAAATCAATCCGTAACCGATCTACTAAGTCAATGGGAATATAGGAATTACCATTAATTAATACCCCTTGTTCTGGATAATTTTGCCCATTGATGTTAATATTAATTGGTGGATAATTTGGTTCTACAGGAGTTCCCGGATTTGGATCAACTCCTCGACTCCAAGCTATTAATCCGTCAACAATTCCTAATGCAAAATCACGACGACGAGTTTGTAATAAATTGCGATCTTCGGGACTGCTGAGAAACCCTACTTGCATGACTAAAGCCGGTAGAGTAGTGCGGCGACAAAACTGCAAACTACCTAAGCCACTGTCTGTATCTGGTCTAACACCGCGATTAGGTAATTGAGGTACACGGCGCAACAATCCCATGAGTAACGTTTCTGCATTTTGTTTGCGTTGATTGTTGTTGGCAATGTGGTAAACACTAGCACCTCTAACTGTAGGACTACTAGCCGCATCAGCTTGAATTTCTACAGCCACATCAGTGGAACGAGCGCGAGAGTTAATCCAGGTGATAGTTTGGGCAGCACTTAAATCATCAGGAACAGCTAAAACTTCCACAGTACGCGCCCGCAGTTCTGTTACAATTAAATCCCGTAACAGAATCATTTCTCTGGCTTCAGTTGTACCACCTGCGATCGCACCAGGATCAATACCGCTTGCTTCCCTACCTCCATGCGCGGCCGAAATAAAAATACGTCCCATTTTTGATTATTCCCGTTGTTAAGCTCCAGCACTATGCAATTTTAGCGATTATTTTGGGTTTGGGATCAAGAATTATAATAAGGTAGGAGTCAGGAGTCAGGAGGCAGGAGGCAGGAGGCAGAAGGTAAATATTTCTCCCCAATCACCAATCACCAATCACCAATCACCAATCACCCAAAAATGCAAATCCCCCGTTTACATCCAGATACAATAGAAGAAGTTAAACACCGGGCTGATATTGTTGATGTTGTCTCAGATTATGTAGTTTTACGTAGACGGGGCAAAGATTTTGTTGGTTTATGTCCTTTTCATGATGAAAAAACCCCCAGTTTTACAGTCAGCCCAACTAAGCAGATGTATTATTGCTTTGGTTGTCAAGCTGCGGGTAATGCCATTAAGTTTGTCATGGATTTGAATAAACGACATTTTGCAGAAGTCGTTTTAGATTTAGCAAAACGTTATCAAGTCCCTGTTAAAACTTTAGCACCTGAACAAAGACAAGAATTACAACGTCAGTTATCTTTACGTGAGCAATTATATGAAATTTTAGCATCTACAGCCCAATTTTATCAACACGCTTTAAGGCAAAATTTGGGTCAAAAAGCGATGCAATATTTACAGGAAAATCGGCAATTTAAAATAGAAACAATTCAACAATTTGGTTTAGGTTATGCTCCCCCTGGTTGGGAAACTTTATATCGTTATTTGGTGGATAATAAAAATTATCCTGTGCAGTTGGTAGAAAAAGCCGGTTTAATTAAACCGAGAAAAGAAGGGGGAAGTTATTATGATGTATTTCGAGATAGGTTAATGATTCCTATTCGGGATGTTCAAGGAAGAGTAATTGCTTTTGGTGGCAGAACTTTAACAGAAGAACAACCAAAATATTTAAATTCCCCAGAAACAGAATTATTTAGTAAAGGTAAAACTTTATTTGCTTTAGATCAAGCTAAAGATGGTATTTCTAAATCAGATCAAGGGGTAGTAGTAGAGGGATATTTTGATGCGATCGCCCTTCATGCAGCAGGAATAAATAACGTCGTTGCATCCCTGGGTACAGCATTAAGTATAGAACAAGTGCGGCTATTATTGCGTTACACCGATTCAAAACAATTAATACTTAATTTTGATGCAGATAAAGCTGGAATTAATGCCGCAGAAAGAGCAATTGGTGAAATTGCTACTTTAGCATATAAAGGCGAAGTACAGTTAAAAATTCTCAACATTCCCGACGGTAAAGATGCAGATGAATATTTGCATAGTCATACAGCAGCAGATTATCAGCAACTATTAGCAAATGCACCACTGTGGTTAAATTGGCAAATTGAGGAAATTATTAAAGATAGAGATTTAAAACAAGCTACCGATTTTCAAATCGTTACCAAAGAAATGGTTAAACTCTTGCAGAAAATCGTTAATAGTGATACACTTAATTATTATATTTCCTACTGTGCAGAAATACTGAGCTTAGGTGAAACTAGACTTATACCCCTAAGAGTTGAGAACCTACTAACTCAAATTGCACCTGCTAGTGTGCAAACTCCACCTTTGCGTTTACGCAAACCAGAGTCAAAAACGCCAAAGCTATCTCTAGTAACCACTGAACGCAGTTTATTAGAACAAGCGGAGGCGTTATTATTGCGGATATTTTTACATTGTGCTGAACAACGTCAAGTAATATTTGAGGAATTAGAAGAAAGAAATTTAGAATTTAGTCTTTCTCATCATCGCTTTTTGTGGCAAAAAAGTTTAGAATTTCCCTTAGAAGAACTTGATTTAATTTCTAAATTACAAAATCGGTATTTAGAATTGGAAGAAGATTTAAAAATAGTATCTCATGTATTTCATTTAAACGAGAAAAACAAAACAGAAATATTAAGAACTCCCCAAGTTGTACAAGCAACCTTAGCTTGTATGGAACGAGTGTTAAGAGAAAAACGTTATCGTCATTTTATGGAACTGTGGAAGAAAATTGATCCACAAGCAGAACCAGATAAATATAAATCTTATGCAGATGCTATATATGCTGATAAAATGCGGATACAAGAATTAGATAAACAAAGACAATTTCCCATTTCCGAATTATTTTAATCGTGTAAATCTTGAAATCGTGAAATTATCATTGAGACAAATAAACCTATGAAACTACAAACAACTATCCAAGAAATCAAAACTGTTAAAGCCTACTATACCCCAGAAGAATATTTAGAACTGGAAGAAAAATCAGAGTACAAAAATGAATATAGAGATGGAGAAATTATACCAATGACTGGCGGAACAACAAATCATAATAAACTGGCTGGTAACTTTTATAGCTGTTTGAATTTAGCGTTAGATGATTTAGACTATGAAGTTTATATTGGAGATGTAAAACTGTGGATACCACGTTATAGAGAATTTACTTATCCTGATGTTATGGTGATAGAAGGTGAACCTATTTATTATAGTACAAACACCACAATTGTCACCAATCCTTTATTAATTGCCGAAGTCTTATCTAAATCTACAAAAGACTATGATCGGGGTGATAAATTTCTTTATTATCGTTCAATTCCCGAATTTAAAGAATATATTTTGATTGATCAATATAAATATTATGTAATGCAATATGTGAAAAATAATGAAAATCAATGGATTTTGACAGAGTATGAAACAGAAGATGCTATTTTCAAACTTGCATCAATTAACCTTGAATTATCTTTAAAACAACTGTATAAAAAAATTAACTTTTTGGAACAAATAGAGTAAAATTATCAATTATCAATTATTGAATATTCACCTATAAACTAAGCTTGGGTAAAATAGATTTAGATAACATTCCATGTACTCCTTTTTGGGGACTATTAACCACTTGAGTAATATGAAAATTCACTGCTAAACTACATAAAACATAAGCATCTTCTGGTGATAAATTGGCAAAACTTTCTAGAAAATAAATCATATTTTTTAACGCCAATTCTAAAGCATCATCTAAGGTTTCTGCAAAACCCATTGTGATGAAATCTGTAGGAGTTTCTGCTATTGGTGTTGTTAGTTGTAAATCTTTACGTAATATGAGTTTAATTCTGCCATTCATAGATGTTTCAATAGCAGTTACATTCACTTCCCCATCTCCTTGTGCAGAATGTCCATCACCAAGAGAAAATAATGCACCAGGAACATATATTGGTAAAAATAATTTTGCACCTGCTTGTAATTGACGGTTGTCAATATTGCCTCCATAAGCACCTGGTGGGATAGAATTACGGTTATTTTCTGGGGTAGCAACTCCTAAAATGCCAAAAAAAGGTGTGAGGGGAATTTTGATATTTGAACCGGGTGGAAATTCGGCAAAATTATTTTTTAAATCGAGGGGAATAAATCTTAATGCAGCTTCAGGAAACTGCTGTGGTAATGCTCCCCAACCTGCACGAATAGCGTTAAAACCAACAGGTAAACGGGGTGATATTGACTCTAATTTTACTTCTAAAACATCCCCTGGTTGTGCATTGTTGATGTAAATTGGTCCGGTGAGTAAATGGGGTCCTGGTGCTATTTTTTGTTCTGGTGGTAAATTTTCACAGATATCAATAAATTCTGGTGTGAGAAATTCTGAAGGAGCTTTGTCGTAAACGTAATAACCTGTATATGTTTCTATGTCTATTGTGTCATGGGAATCAACAAATAATGCTGGTTTTAAGAGGTGAGAAAAGCCACCTAAATGTACAGTTTCTTTCGTAGCTTTTAAAATGTGGTGAGTCATTTTTGCAGATGCTGATAAACTGTTCAATAATACGCCCTTACGATTAATGAATCCGTGTTCTAGGGAACGACTCTGTATGATGGGTAATTGGACGGATATCATAGCATTGTTTATTTACAAACGACTAGAGTGCAGCAAATATAAATTTGTTGCACAAAAATACCTATCATACTCAGATCCCCGACTTCTTAAAGAATTCGGGGATCTAAAAGTAAAAAAAATATAAAATTTCAAAGTTTAGCAAATTTGTGTGGT
Organism: Sphaerospermopsis torques-reginae ITEP-024; assembly: GCF_019598945.1. Lineage (NCBI taxonomy): Bacteria > Bacillati > Cyanobacteriota > Cyanophyceae > Nostocales > Aphanizomenonaceae > Sphaerospermopsis > Sphaerospermopsis torques-reginae. The sequence goes on from NZ_CP080598.1 coordinate 4,307,911, forward strand.
AATGAATTGAATCACATCCGCTAAACCGGTTTTGGTTTTTAAGTTGGCGAAAATAAAGGGTTTATCTCCACGCATTTTTTTTGCATCTCTTTCCATCACGTTTAAATCTGCGCCAACATAGGGTGCAAGGTCGGTTTTATTAATGACTAATAAATCTGATTTAGTGATACCTGGACCACCTTTGCGGGGTATTTTATCCCCAGCAGCAACGTCTATGACATATATTGTTAAATCAACTAATTCGGGACTAAAGGTAGCGGCTAAATTATCACCACCACTTTCTAAAAAAACTAAATCTAAATCTATAAATTTTTCTTCTAGTTGTTCAATTGCTGCTAAATTCATGGAAGCATCTTCACGAATAGCAGTATGGGGACAACCTCCTGTTTCTACTCCTAAAATCCGATCGCTCTCCAATGCTTGAGAACGCACTAAAAATTGTGCATCTTCTTGAGTGTAAATATCATTGGTAACAACCGCTAATTTATATTTTTCTCGCAGTGCTTTACACAAAGCATCTACTAAAGCTGTTTTTCCAGAACCTACGGGTCCTGCTACCCCAACTCGAAAAGCATTCATAGAATTAGTCATTAGTTATTAGTTATTAGTCATTAGTCATTAGTTATTGGGAATAGAGATAACAGATAACTGTCACCTGTCACCTGTCACCTGTCACCTCTCCCCTAACTTCTAAATAACCTTGTATATTGAGTTTCATGCTGCATACTAGCTAAGGATAAACCCCAACTACAACAAACTAGATTATCATCTTCTAAGGTGAGAATTTCTGACATTGTAATATTTAATAATGTTTGCAATTCTAATAATAATTCTTGTCCAGCAGTTTGACCAAGGGGAATGAGTTTGACTCCAGCGGTAATTAAATTATTTGCCCAACTATGCAGATATGCTAATAATGCCGCATCAGTGTTAATTTGCCAATGAGCGCAAGCAATACCAAAGGCGATCGCATAATTGACAGGATAACCCACAGCGGTAGCTAATGGTAAAGTTTCTGGTGCAAGTTTACTTAATAATTGGATGAGCGATCGCCCCATTTGCCAACTACCAGCGCGTAATTCTTCTGTATCTCTCACCGCAGATAACCACAAATTCCATCGTTTTAAATCTGCTAAATTTCCCATTTTTGCAGCTTCTAAACCTCTAATCATCACAGCGCCATCTATGCGAATTGACCCATAATTCAACTCAGCTTCTAACCAATTTTTTAAGCTATTACTATTATTAATAGTACCATTTTCTACCAACATTTCTAAACCTTCAGAATAGCTATAAGCTCCCACAGGTAAAGCCGGACTAGCTAACTGTAAAATAGATAAAAAATGACTATGAGTGAGAGTGATGGTGTCCATAAGCTCCTCCATAAGCGCCTAATTCTGGTTGAAAAGGTACAACTTCTTCCTTAATTTCTAAACCCAACTTTTCTAACATTGTGCGTAAAACTGAATCGGGAGATAAGCGTAAATAATTAGGAGTAATTTCCACAGGTACATGACGATTACCCAAATGATAAGCTGCTCTTAATAAGAGTAAAGGTGTGTGTGCAACCACAGTCAAAACAGGTTCAGGTTTAGCAATAATTCTGATGAAATTGTTTTGATTTTCATCAGTGAGAAGATCATCATTATGTAAAACGGTACCTCTCGGTAAACGCAAAAAAACCTCCTTTCCATCTGTTAATGTAAATTTGTGACGGCTACGGGTGCGTTCTTCAGCGGTAAGTGGAAGAGTTAAATTAACGATAGCATTAATATCAGGAGGTTTAACTTTAGTTAAATTCAACATGATGAAAACAATAAATTATAGATATCTTGGTAAATTTTCAAAAATGATATTACAACAAAACAACAAAAATATCAATAATCTGCAAAAATAAATCCCCAACCTTTCACAGAAGTCGGGGATCTACATCCTACACCTTTGATATTTTTATCTTTTATATTTAATTTTCATCCCTAGCATGAATTTGAGCCGGGGGACTCGTCGCTTCAACCGCTGTAAATGGTTGCAGAATTCTATAAGAATGAATTGCACCTTTTGGTACAACCCAAGAACTACCTTTTTCTAGTAAAATTGTCTGCCCAGAAATATCTAATTCTGCTTGTCCATCAATTACATAACCAACAGTTTCATATTCCCGTTGAGTTGGTACTTTTTCCTCACCTGGTTCTTCATTTTCCCATAGTCGCATCGAAACAGTTTTTCCCGATGCCAGATACTTTTGACCAAGTTTACCTGTGGGAGAATAGGCAGAATCTACTTTTTTAACACTTGTGTCACTCATAATATTTTAGACCGCAAACAGCATTAAATTTGAAGTATTTTGAACTTTAATGAAGACAGGAGTGAGGACTCCTAACTCATCACATCTTGCTTTATCTCTTGTCTCTCAATATTCTTTCTGGTGGTATATTCTCTTGATAATAACCTGGTTTATCACCAGTAATTGGCTCTAAACTTTTGTCAATATTTGTGCGTACATCTTCTAAAAACTGTCTTGTAGATTCAGGAATAGGTTCATCAAGATTGAGTTTTTCTCTAATATTATCAGCAGTTTCTTGAAGTTGTCTTTGAGTATTTTCTAGCGGCTGCTCATTTCTAATTGCTTCTTGATCTGGAGTACCTTTATAATAAGTACCTTCTGGAGTTGTCACGGTATCAGCTTGTGCTAATAGCATGGCATTACTAGAGCTAAAAGCTTGGAAGCCAAAAAAGGCAAATACCACAAAAGAAATTACTAGCAGACGTAAAATTAGACGTTGAAAACTCTTAAAAAGACGATTCATAATTATCCTTGAAAATAGGGTTTTTGTTGAATACTAAATCCTTAGACAACAGCAGCACTAGAAGTAGGTTTAGGAGGCTTAATACCAGCGGCAATTCGTGAACGATATAGTTCAACTAATCGCTGTTCATATTTACCTAAATCGTTGTGAATTTCTTTAAAAATTGCCGTTGCTACTGGGTCAGTATACATTGCCGACAAATGGCTAACATCACCAATACCTGTTTGTAGATCACCCAATGCACAACGAATTTGATAGATATCATCACTACCAGTCAATGCAGATTTTACCTTAGCATATTGATTAGCAACATTAGCGCCAAAAGACTGTTTTTCATGTAATCTATGCAGATAAGTTTCCAGTTTTTGAATGTGACTTTGCTTATTAATTATCATTTCTTGAAACAGGTTTTTTACCTCCTGATCAGATTCTTTTTCTAGATACTTTTCTAGAGCTTCTAAAGAATAACGTTCTCCACCTAAAGCAATATTTAAACCTTTAACAATTTCATTCTTGGTTGAACCACCCCAAGCATCAGCTAATTTCCACCATTCTACACTTGTGTCTTTTTCATCAGGCAAATTAGCATCTTTACCACCATAACCTAAACGTTTTAAAAGTGCAGTTGTAAAAATTGCCAAGTCTCCAGGTTCACGAGATGTAATCAAATTACCATCCACAACTACAGGCTCATCTATATAATTTGCTCCTGCATTGCTGATGTCTTTACGAATAGCAGTAAACCCAGTTACTTGTTTACCTTTGAGTAAATCACCTTCAATTAAAACCTGTGGTCCATGACATATTGCGGCTATTAATTTACCTTGTTTCATGGCTTCCCGCACAAAGCAAACTGTGTGACAATTACGCCGCATTTTATCAGGAGCCATACCCCCAGGAATAACCACTGCTGCAAATTCATCAACTATAGCTTCTGTTGTTGTTCCATCAGCTTGTACGCTCAGTTTTCCCCTTTTACCCTTATATTTTTCATTCATCCTTGAACCCAAAACTACTACATCCATTCCCGCTTGTTTGAGTGCGTGACAAGGAATTATAAATTCTAAATCTTCTACTGCTTGTTCAACGAGAATAGCAACTTTTTTCTGACTAGAATGATGATTATTGTTGATCATTGGTTTTCTTTCCCTGGTTAATTATCAAATTAAACTTGTTAAACTTTTCTCATCTATTTGATCTCTAATTACAGCACTTTCTGGTGTAATGAGGTACACTATTGGCGGGCAATACTTGTACTGAGCGGTTAGTGAGCGCAGTCGAACTATGTCGAAGTATGCCCACCCCACAAGAGTTTTATGATCGTGTTTTGTAAGTTTTGTACCTCTTATAAATTAAATCTGCTGTAACTGTTATGCTGGCATTTCACTGGTTGATGAAGTGGCAAATAATTCCTCATAATCATGGGTAAAATAAGCATGAAATTTCTTGAATTTCTCTGGAGTTACCGCATTTTGTAAAACCGCAAAAACTGCCCGCACGTGCATTGCTGCTGTAGTTGGTTCTATATTTTCTTTCTGACTAGCACGCTCAATAAACTCTTGCAGATGAAAAGATTGACTAGCTTCTGTTTCTCTACCACGTAAATATTTACCTAATTCTGGTGGTATTTGTGCAGCTAATTCTTGTGCTTCATCCTTAGGAATCAGTTCTCTCACTGTTTCTAATGTCGCACGAGTAGCAACTTCTGCTTCTTCACGGGAATTTGATTGAGCTAGACTTTGTACATGGGTAATAAACTCTGTATATTCCATTTTTTAATCTCCTCTATTTATTAAATCTGAAAATAATTTTTTACCAATTACATTACTAAACTAATTGCTAGTTATAATTGCTAATGATTTACCACCTACTAGATTAATACTTCATAGATTGCTTCACTTCGTTCTCAAGGGATATATTTTTTATAACTAAAGTTATAAATCTTTAGTTAGATAAATATATTTGGTTAAAAGTTATAATAAAAACGTTAAGCATTCAGCCATCAGCCATGTAGCTGAAATATTGAAATACAAAGAGTGAAAATAAACAGATGCAGATAACGTTTCTGAAATTACAATTTCTGAATCTTTGTTATTGCAGCAAAAAGCTGATTACTGATAGCTGAATAATTACTAAAAATGCAGCAAGTGGCTATTATCATGACAAAAAAACGAAAAAAACAGGAAAATAAAACTGATGATTTGCCACAGGGAATTACTGAATCCTATGGTACAGGCGTAAAAAACTTACCGGGATATAATATTGGTGAGCGATCGCTGTGGGAAAATAGACAAGAGTATACAGAAAACAGTCCTGAATTTCCTGCTGAATACCCTATTGCGGGTGATGAAGTTGATAGTTATTGGCAAGATACGGTAGGAGATGAAGCTGTGGGTGGTACTGTTGCTACTCCTGAAAAAAATGTAACGGAGGAATTAGAAACAGCAGTAGGTTTAGAAATGAATGATTATGCTTTTCTTCGCACCAACGATATTTTAGAACATCGTGATGATGCACGTTGGGAACTAGATCTGAAGTATTCTGAAGATTATGAATAAAAAAGCGGAATTTTTGGCTTTTTACCCTGGAAAGGTAAGGTTTTAAACCTTTAATAAAAAATTGTCAATTGTCAATTGTCAATTATCAATTGATAAACAGATAAACACAGAGTAAACACTATGCTTGTTACTCTGTGTTTTTTATTTTGGTGATTGGGGCAGCTGCACCCATCGTAACGCCCTTTGCTTCTTGTCTGCTAATTTAAAGCGATTTAAGTTAATTCTCATCTGTCCTAAGAGTGGTTTAAATTTGTATTAATTTCATTAGGATTCTGACTTTTTATCGTGTTTTCAGTAATTGATTATTTTTTAATATAAACCCAAACATTTATACTCAATGTTAAATATTTTGCATGGCAAAGTTTACCATGTAGATTAAATGACAAATTATTGAGAAATTACCTAAAAATCCCAGTTAAATATACAAATAAATCAATGTCAATAAAATAAGTTTTCTTAGTCTAGTATCCTATAGTTTGTGTAAAGGGTAAAGGGTAAAATTTATTTATTATTAATCCTTACCCTTTTACCCTTATTTTTCACCTAAAGTCCTGAGGTTGAATTTAATTCAACGACTGATTAGATGAAATATACTGTTGTTGACAATATTCCTTAGTTGGGGTTACAGAAACAACTTCTACCTCAACAGGTTTTTCAGATGTGGGGTTAATAATAAATTCACTAGGACCAACATGAGGTTTTTGTGGATTTCCCCAATCATAGGTATAACCTAAACCGGACCAAGGATAATATTCTTTTTTCGCATTGCTGAAAGAATTGGTGTATATTGTCTTAATTACAGGACTGGTATCTGGTACTGGTAAAGGTAAAAGATTACAACTTGCATCGTCAATTTCTTGATCAATACAAGGTCTAATTAAATCTTCAGCTTTCACCCACATTTCCACAAAATGTGTTTTGCTGGAATACTTATTTAAAATCAATCCCAAATATTGCTGTAACCTCAATGAAAGCTCAATATTATCAGGAATATTGGCATCTACAGCTTGATATTGTTGACAAAATTCTTTAACTTGTGGTACTGCTGTAAACCATGTTTGATAAGCCAGTTGTTTTTTTGCACCTATTGGCCAATCTACACTGGGGTTACTTACATATTTCCACGTTGACATTAAATATTCAATTTTGCCATTATTCTCTCTCCATTTAATTCTCGGATTACTGGGAGATAATGCCCAAAGATCACTCACTACTTCATCTGCTGCCGGCTGTTTTGCATCTTCAATTGCATCTGCTAATGTCTTGCTCAAAACATTATAAGTTTCTGGTTGATATTGCAATAGATACTCATAAACATTGACAGGTAATTCTGCTTGGGCTAATTGTGCATTTAGTATTTGTGTACTATCGCTTGCAGCTAAAGCCCGCTGTGGCCATCCGAATAATAAAAAAACACAACATAATAAGCCTAGCAAAAATCGCTGTTGCCAATTCTTCATGGTAAATAACCTAGTAGTGTTTATTGCTGTTGGAAAGTAATTTTATAATTATTTCTTACGAAATAACCAACGGTGTTTATTTTTTTTAACTAAAGATTTATGTATAAATAAAACCGAAAATTTACGATTTTCTGACAAATTTCAATTCCCCTTTGAATTGAGCAAAATGGTTATTTTCAAATTTGTTCTCAAAACAAAGTTTTTTATCTTCTTCGTGGCTACACCACCCTCACAGAAAATATGCAAGCTGAGGAAGTTGGTGATGGTGTTAACCTTGGTTCTCGACTAGAAAGTATTAGCAAACAATATGGTTGCGATATTATCATCAGCGACAATACCTATAACTTCTGTAGTGGTGATATTTGGGCTAGGGAACTAGATTTAATTCGTGTTAAAGGCAGAAATGAGCCTGTATCTATCTATGAGTTGATTGGGATGCGTTTTGATCCAATTAATGACACCAAACAAGAACTAATTAAACATTATCAGAAAGGAAGAGAGTATTATCTGCAACGTCAGTTTTCACTGGCTCAAATGGAATTTGTCACAGCTTTAACTGCTGATAATAATGATAAAGCCTCAATGTTATATCTGAGTCGTTGTCAACATTGGTTACAAACACCTCCCACAGATACAACTTGGGATGATGGTGTTTGGACTTTTAATGAAAAATAAAAGTCAGCCGTCAGCTATTCAGTAGTTCAGGAGAAAGAATTAGTTTTTCTCCCTATCTCCCCAGTCTCCAGTTCCCAGTCAGTAGAAGGAAATAATACTGTCTAGTATCTCAAAGCTGATTACTGAAAGCTGATAGCTGAATACTTACGATATTTAGCCCAAGTTTTGGTTTTGTAATTGTTCTTATTATTGGGTAATAAAACTTAAAAAAACAAAATAAAACAATTAAAAAAAATTATAAAAATGTTGCATATAGTCTTGTTTGTAACAGTTAATTTATATTTGTTGTCAAAGTGGTTTTCTTAGTTAGAAACTAGAAATAGATTTAACAAAGCAATTATTGTTATGAACACTATTTCTAACCTGGAATTAAAACGCTCAACTTGGCAAACCGCCATAATGTTGACTTTGGGCTTTTGGCTAAGTTCTAGTCTAGTATTAGATTGGGTAATTATGCCTAGTCTTTACATTACTGGCATGATGAACGAAGCGAATTTTACCACTGCTGGATATGCAATTTTTTGGAATTTTAACCGCTTAGAATTACTAGCTGCTGCTGTCGTCTTGACTTCTGTACTGGTTACTTGCAAGACTAAATCTAATTGGTATTTGGGCAGTATATTTTTATCTTGCTTGCTGTTAACAATAGCTTTGCTGGATACCTATTTTCTAACTCCGCAAATGTGCGCTTTGGGTAGCAATTTTAGTCTATTTGCCAGTGCGGGTGATGTTCCCTACAGCATGAATTTACTGCATGGTAGTTATTTTATGCTGGAAGTTTTGAAAGTATTAGCCGCTGGGGTGCTGTTAAATCGCTGTTGGAAAGAAGCTTAAGGGACTTTTAGGAAATAAATTATCCAATCTTGTGGGATGGGCTTCTAGCCCGTCCGGGTTTAAAGGCAGGCTGTCCGGCCTACCCCACAATAATTAATTGAATATTTTTTTATTTGGAAGTCGCGAAAATGATAACTCAACGAATGTAAATCGTAGCTACACAGACAAAACCTGCGAAGGCGGGTTTTTTATTCTTTACTAATTGATAATTTTCCTGATTAATTCTAACCATTGATTACCAATTTCTGTTAATTGTCTATCTGCTTCTTCTTCAGATATATCTTCATCAGTAGTAGTAAAATTATTCAAAGTAGATTTTAAATAACTTCCTGAACTTCCTGAACCTGCACCTACTAATTCTTTAACTAATTCTTTAAAAGCAATTAATTAAAGTAGAAGTCGGGGATCTGAAATCTGCGTTCATCTGTATTTAATTTTGTCAGAATCAGGATGTCCAGGATTTAAGGATGTACAGGATGGGGTTATTTGCGAGGATCAAGATTTTGACTTTTGATGATTTTGAGGTGTAGAAGATTGTTTTTTATGATATGATTAATGATTAGTTGTTAGATTCAGGAATAATTAACAGTTAATCAAATAATATCCTGTAAATCCTCTAATCCTGGGTATCCTGATTCTGAAAAAAGGCGAATAATCTATGAGTTCTATTAATTTACAATTATCATCGGATTTAATTCAAGCAGGTGAGTAAGCTATTCTTCAAGAATTAGGGGTAAATACAAACCTATATGAACAAGTTTTACAACAAGCAGGAAAATAAATCAAAAACATCCTGAAAATCCTTAAATCCTGAAAATACTAATTCCGACAAAAAGGGTTTAGCACTGCTAAACCCCTACCGACTCCTGCTATTTAATCAGATTCAGTTTCACTACTAGGTAAAAGTAGACGAATAGCCAGAATAGCAAACCCCACAGCAGCGATCGCCTTTAAAATTCTTGTAGGGAATAACTCTGCAACTGCACCCCCAGCTAATGCTCCCAGTAAACTGGTTAATACTAAAGCACCTGCTGTACCGAAAAATATCGCTTTTCGTGATTGACCTTGACCAGAAAGAGCGATCGCTGCTAACTGACTTTTATCTCCCAACTCAGAGAGAAAAACTGTAATAAAGCTGAGTCCTAAAAGATTCCAATCCATTTTATTTGCTCAAACTACTAATGACTAATAACTAATGACTACTAACCAACAAACACATCCCAAAACAACATTACAGAAATCAACAGCAACATCACCCCTGCTGACTTTTCCACAGTTTTCGGACTCAGTTTACTCGCAATAAAACCGCCAAGCAGCACACCTAATAAACTGGTAGTAACTAAAGCAGTTCCCGAACCCAGAAACACTAACCAAGGTGCATGAGATTCGGCACTCATCAATAATGTTGATAATTGGGTTTTATCACCAATTTCCGCTAAAAATATGGTAATGAAGGTAGTCCCCAACACCATCCATACTGATTGCTGCTTTTTGTTTGTAGGTTGAGCAGAATTTTCTGGTGCTGATGACTGGGTGACAGATTCAGTAATGGTTACAGGTTGAGTGTCAAGTTTCACGGGTGTTAATCTTTTCACTAAGTGGTTTTCATATTCTTTTCATTTTCTCATAATGTTGTCATCAATGGCAACTTGTGAACAGAAAATTAAAGTATAAAACCCACAGCTTGATCAAACCGGATCATTTCCAAACTGCGATCGCCATAAATACTTTCAATCTGCTGATGACAACAATCAATCGCAAAATCATTTAGTTCTTCTGCTTCAATACCAAACATATCCTCAAAAGTATCAACCTGGACTCGACAAAAACGCGGACGATCAGCATAAATAGTACATTCTCGCGTTTCGTGGTTAAAATTCACACACCAACCATCCTCACCTACCATACTGAGATAAAGTCCCAGTTCCTCTGGTGAAAGATACTCTTCTAAGTCTGGGCGTTCTGTAGGATCAAGATGACAGCACGCACCACAGTTTTTTACACATTGCCAAGTAGCCATAATATACCTCTGGTAGTAGGTGACAGGTGACAGGTGACAGGTGACAGTAGGGAAGAGGGAGGAGCAGGTGGGGAGGTAGGGGAAGATTAATAACCCAGTCCCCAGTCCCCAATCCCCAATTCCCTGTTTACATTTTTATGTACTTTCCTATAATTTTGTTAAGTAACTTAAAACTTTCTGCCCCTATCCAGATATGATCTAATGCGGGCTTTGCATTTAAGTTATTGAATTTTTTAAAACCGTTTGGAGGCAAAATGGAAGCTTTAGCCAATATTAATTGGGAAGTTGTGTTTCAATTAACCTGTGTAGCATTAATTGTACTTGCAGGACCAGCAGTAATTTTTGTACTCGCATTTCGCAACGGCGATCTCTAAGTTGGGTAATGGGTAATTGGTAATTGGTAATTGGTAAAAATTTAGACTATTTATCAATTATCAATTACCCATGTACTACAGTTTCTAATCCTTCTTTTTCTTTTTCCTTAATTTGATATTTATCTTTGTCTATATTTCTCTGTTTAAACTCATCCAGTAATTTAAAAAAATATTCAAATCCTGCTTTTTCATCTTGACAATAAAGCATAATTATTTTTGCCCAAGAAGTAACAGTTTTAACTCCTAGTTTATTCTGCAACCAAGGCTGAAACTCTCCATAAAAATCATCATCTTCCGCTGATAGCGCATTTCCTAACTCGCTGCGAGCATATTCATAACCTACTAAAAACATAAATAGATCACTAACTGAAGGACGACCTATATACAATCCTGGTTTGGTTCTCACTTTTTCTAAAACTTCAAAAACGCTACTCATAATATTCTCCCATTTATCTCCATGTTATCCTATCTTTATAACTCATCTAAGAGGGTGTTTGAAAAGTTTTGGATCGTGATTTTAGGCACCCCTCTGATCCCCCCTAACCCCCCTTAAAAAGGGGGGAACTAAAGTCAAAGTCCCCCTTTTCAAGGGGGATTTAGGGGGATCTATAAATATTTGATACACCATCAGCGACTTTTAAAACATCCTCTAACTCTTCTATATAAAATCCACCACTTCTGCAAGAAAAATCTTTGATCCACAAATCACGAGGTAATCCGTGACTGGAAAGATTGTCAAACACTAATCCTAAAACTTCAACTCCATAATGAATACCATTATCTGTGATAGATTCATTAGGGCTGCAACGTTCACTAATTATAAAAAAGTCATTTCGTCTTTTAGTCCTTATTTGAATAATTTTTCCCTCAATGCGATTTAATTTTAACCATAGCATAACTGCTTGAGCGCATTTGTCACATTGCAAGTTGGTAAATTGTGAGGCAATTTCGCCAATTTTTTCATAAACCTCCTCCTCAGATAAATTACTCACTCACACCCCCTATTTTATCAGCACTAACTCACCACTATCAAAGCCTGAATCGCAGCTTGAATAATACCATCATATTGGGGTAAAGATAAATCAACCTGTTTAGCATCTTCACGACTTAAACCTAAGAGACCTATTTTATTCTCAGGCTGCATAACTAATACCTTACCTTCACTATTTTTAATTCTCAACTCTGCACCATTACCATTTTGATAAATACCACAGATATATTGACGTTGTTTATATTCAAACTTTGTCGTTTGAGAAATTTTTGATGCAGTAAATAAATTTTCCACCTGCTGCGGAATTTTTACCCCCACTAATTCTAATTGCAAATTATTATTACCATTATAATTATTTTCACCCAATTTGTAAGCAACATCAATTCTAGATGGTAAAGGAAAATAATCACCCCACCGCCAAGCTATAGCTGGAATTTCATATCTTTGATTATCTATAACTTGCCCCAAAACTAATTTAATATGACCTTTGCCAACTATTTGTTGTTGAATAACTTGAACATTAGGAGTCCAAAATAGAGGACTAGGATTTTCAATTCCGCAAGGATGAAGAATATTTAACTGTTGAAATAAATCTCTATTGATTTGATTAAAATTTGCTTGAGCATCAATTTTTAGTAAAGGTTTCAGATGTTGAATTTCTAAACATTGATTAGCAAAATCAGATAAACGTAATCTAAAACTTTCTAAATTATCAGATGGTAAAGAAAAACCCCCTGCGGCTTTATGTCCTCCATATTTACTTAATAAATCATCACTGTATTCTAAAGCCTTAAATACATGAAATTCAGGTATTCCCCTTGCAGAACCACGAATTACACCCTCACCTTCAAAAGTACCAATAAAAACCGGAACGCCATAACGCTCAACCAAACGAGAAGCAACAATACCAATTACACCATGATGCCAATTTTCTTTAATAACTACTAAAACCCGGTTTTTAGGTAAATCTTCTACATACAAATCTTCCACTAATGATATTGCTTCCTGTTCAATTTCCTCACACATTTTTTGACGTTCAGAATTAATTTGTTCACACTGCATCGCTCTTTCTAGAGCTATTCCCATATCATCAGTAGTTAACAATTCTATCACAGTTTGCGGGTTGCCAATTCTCCCAATAGCATTAATTCTTGGTCCCAAACGAAAACCAATATCATCAGGTTTTAAGGATTTTGGATTTTGGGTTTTGGATTTTAGATCAGATTGTGAATTACTTTCTATTTCTCCTTCACTGGGTTGAACTCCAGCAACTTGAATTAAAGCTTGTACACCTGGTAAAGTAGACTTAGGTAATAACTTTAAACCCCGTTTTACCCAACGACGATTTACACCAGTTAAAGGAGCTAAATCAGCAATAGTTCCCAAAGTAAATAAAGCTAACATGGGGTGAACTAAACCTTTCAATTCTCCCATTTGTTGAGCTAAAGAAACAGCTAAAATATAAGCCACACCCACACCAGCAACACCCCGATAAGGAGAAGATTCATCTATTAATTTCGGGTTGAGAATAGCATTAGCTGGTGGTAATTCTTTGGGAATATCATGATGATCTGTGATAATAACTTTTAAACCTAATTCTCTCGCTCTAGCAATAGGTTCAAAAGCTGCAATACCATTATCTACCGTGAGAATTAAACCTACACCTTCACTCTTGAATTCTTCCACAATGCGTTTATTAATTCCATAACCTTCGTGCATCCGACTAGGGATAGCATAATCAACATTTGCACCCAAAGCACGGAGACTTCGCAATAATAAAGCAGTGCTAGTCATCCCATCTGCGTCATAGTCACCACAGATAGCAATTTTTTCTTGATTTTTAATAGCACTTTCTAATAATTCTACACTTACCGCTAAATCGGGAAAATCTTCCAAAGGAGAAGGTAAATTTAAACTTTCAGGATTGATAAATTTTTCTGCTGCTTCTGGTGTTTCCATTCCCCGATTAATCACCAACTGACTGATAATGGGGGAAATATTAGTGAAACTAGCTACTTTTGTAGCTAATTCTATATTTGCTGGAGCAATTTGCCAACGTTGATGAGGTAAACGTTTAATATTTTGGTTATTAGTCATCGGTGATTGAGATTATTTTATAATATATTTTAGTTGGGTATTTTTTGTCTGAATCAGGATGTCCAGGATTATAGGATTTTCAAGATGTTATTGTTGAATTTTCATTATTTGTCTGAATCACGATGTCCAGGATTATAGGATTTTCAGGATGTTATTGTTGAATTTTCATTATTTGTCTGAATCAGGATGTCCAGGATTATAGGATTTTCAAGATGTTATTGTTGAATTTTCTGTTTACATCATAGCATCAAGATTTAAAGATATTATATCATTATTTAATCTATATTTATCCTTTTTTTATAAACAAAAAATTACATCCTGTACATCCTTTCATCCTGGATATCCTGATTCAGACAAAAAGACAGAAAATCAAACCATAAATTAAACAATTACATCCTGTCAATCCTTTCATCCTGGATATCCTGATATGGCTAACGCCACGCTTCGCTATCAGACAACAAAAATATAATAACTACACTTACGCATATTTGTAAAGAGTTGACCAAGTAAATTTTTCTAAATTTATGTATTTAAATGTAGATTTTTTTATCAAAATGTAGATAAAAAAAGCGAATATAATTCGCCTAGTTTCTCAATGCTGAAATGTAAATTTTCAGAGATTAAAACACATTCACCCGACCATCATTGAGAATATAAAGAGAGCGATAACCAGGAAACTTATTACTAGGACGCAATTCTAAACGCAAAGTCCCAAAATTTGGTTTAGAAATATTAGCATCTAAAGACCTACCTGTATCATCCCAAAACAACAGAGAAAAATTAAGGGCTGTAGCATTTTCTTGAACATAATAGACTCCTAAAATGATTATGTAAATTTGATTTTTATATTTGGCTCTCATAGACTAGATATGAAAACTTAATACTAATACCCACTTGTATCCATTATTTAAAAAGGGATTCAATAAAACCAAAATGAATTTTTATTAAATATGTAATTTTGTATTCATGGAATCCTTGTAAATAAATGTTTTCAATTATTATTTTTTATTAAATTATCATACTCACTCTGGCGCTGGGAGAGACTCATATAGAGATGTTGTTGGTTGTGGGGTTGCAGATGGAGTTGATGGGGTAATTGTCGATAGTGGTTCTCGTTGGATTTTCAACCAATATCCCAGCCAACCAGATCCTAAAAGCACACCTAAAAGAATTAGTAATTGTGGTATCAGTTTCGGTTTGGGAGTTTGTGAGTTTTGTAGAGTTTGTGAGTTTTGCGGAGGTACTCTAGAAGGTACTTGTGGTTTTTGTAAAGCGAGTAAAACTGAGTCAGCTGATTGATAACGATCTTGATATTCTAGTTGTAATAACTTATCTAGAATTTGCCCTAACTCCAAACTAACAGATTGCTGTAAATGCTTAGGCCATTCTTTCACCCAACTATAACCTTGGGTTTTCCATAAATTCCAAGGATGAATCCCACTCATTAAATGAAAACAACTTGCACCTAAACTAAATAAATCACTAGCAGGATAAACTTGTCTATCTTCCATTTGTTCCAAAGACGCATAACCAAAACTCCCAATTACCGTACCTGGACGCATTGTTCCCTGGAGTTGTTTAGATGCACCAAAATCAATCAAGAATAATTTACCGTCACTCTGACGACGCATAATATTTTCTGGTTTAATATCTCGATGAATGATATTTTGACTATGAACAATTTTGAGAACTGGTAATAGATCAAGTAATAATTCGCGAATTTTTCTATCGTTAAAATTTCCTTTGTTTGCTAACTCAATTAATAAATTCTCTCCATCAATAAATTCTTGAATTAAATACAGACAGTCATTTTCATCAAAATATGCTTGTAGTTGAGGAATTTGGGGATGTTTGAGGTCTTTGAGTCGCCTTGCTTCTTCTGCAAATAGTTCCTTAGCTTTATTTAATGCGTAGGTATTTTGGGTTTGGGGTGCAAATTGCTTAATTACGCACTTTTCGTTTAATTTGTCAATATCTTCTGCTAGATAAGTTTTCCCAAAACCCCCACCACCCAAGGGTTTAATGGGATGATAATGGTTTCTCAGGATGATTAAAGGAACACCACAGTTAGGACAAAATTTGGTTGTGTTGGGAACTGGAGGATTATGGCAATCTGGATTTAGACAACATATCTGAGACATGGGTGAGTTTTGGTAGATACGTTGAGTTCTATACAAGCATATACCAATTTATTCCTTTTATTCCTTCCAGTCTCTGACTGGAAATATTGTTAAAAACCCTAAAATCTGGGAAATCCCATCCAGCAAATCTGTAAATCCTGTAAATCCTGATTCAGACATTATTTCTATAATAGGATTGATCAGGTGTTATAGGATTTTAACCAAATGACAATAGCAGAAAAACTAGAACAGTTAAAAGCCTTATTTGCGGAAATGGAACAGGCATTAATAGCCTATTCTGGGGGAGTTGATAGTACATTAGTTGCGAAAATTGCTTATGATGTATTAGGCGATCGCGCTTTAGCTGTAACAGCGGTTTCTCCTTCCCTACTACCAGAAGAATTAGCAGACGCAACAGCACAAGCAGCAACTATTGGGATAGCGCATAAAATCGTTCATACCCACGAAATGGAAAATCCCAACTACACATCAAACCCAGTTAACCGCTGCTATTTTTGCAAAAGTGAATTGCACGACACACTCAAGCCCCTAGCTTTAGAGTTAGGATATCCTTATGTGGTAGATGGAGTCAACGCCGATGATTTACATGATTATCGTCCTGGAATCCAAGCCGCAAAAGAACGAGGTGCGCGATCGCCCCTAGCAGAAATAGGTGTCACCAAAGCCGAAGTGCGTCAACTTTCCCAACAACTGAGTTTACCTTGGTGGGATAAACCTGCCCAACCATGTTTAAGCTCTCGCTTTCCCTACGGTGAAGAAATTACCATCGCCAAATTACAGCGAGTTGGTAGAGCAGAAATTTATCTCAGAAATTTAGGATGGGATAACCTGCGGGTACGTTCCGAAGGAGACACAGCCAGAATTGAACTACCACCAGAAAAAATAGCAGATTTTGTCTTAAAAACAGATTTACCTACCCTTGTCAGCACATTTCAAAATCTAGGATTTATTTACGTCACCTTAGATTTAGAAGGTTATCGCAGTGGTAAATTAAACCAAGTTTTACAACAAATTCCAGCTACATAAAATCAACAATTGATTGACTCTTACTATTCTCTTCTTACTGTCACCAATCACCAATCACCAATCACCAATCACCAATCACCAGTCATCTGCCTCATAGCCTTCATCGTTTTTTCTTTCCTTGTAAGGACTCACTGCTTTTCCTTATGACAACCCTATTGGGCTGAATTCAGGAAAATTCTACTTTCCTTACGCGGTATCAAGATCCCCCATGAGAATGTAGTTTACAATATATAAGTATAAAAAATCACAAATTACAAAATATTAAAAAAATATTGTTAAATTTTATTCTATATACAATAACGTCGTTTAAAGTGCTAAGATTTATGCGAAGTCATTAATGTTTCCTTTTATTTCCGTGGCTAGAGCTAGTACCGCAATTGGCGTAAGTCCAATCATTAAAGAGACTGTGCAAAAACAGGCACATTCTACTCGTTTGACCTTAAAAGAGGTTATTCTCATGGGGATGTTGGCAATTGATAAGCTAGACGATCAAGGTCGTCAAGAATTGGCTGATCAAGTGCATAAAATGCAAGTAGATGGCGAAATCTGAATCTTTATTGAGCAGTCTAAACTCTAAAGTCTCTAGTGCAGCAAAATCATCTGTATTCAAGACAAGAGAAAAACCACGACTTATCAAATATTGACTCTGAGCCAAGTCATAAGCAACTTCTCCTTATCAATCAGCTTCATTGATTTCCAAAGATCCTCTGTGGTGTTGTTGAGTAATATCAACAAAACCCGTTCTTTGGGAAAAAGCGAAGGGGTCTAAAAATAGATCCCCTTCATCGGTTAACAACTTAATAAAGAACTCAGCGAAACTCTGAAGATAACGAACTGGATGAAATTTCATTACCGCTGGTTTACCAACAAGTAAATCAGCACTACTACATCCAGATTGGCAATTTATAGCAAATTCGGCTAAATTGCCTTTTGGTTTGGTTATCCTTTGATTATTTCCCTGATATCTTGTGTCCGTCAGGACGAATATCGGCTTTATAGCACTTCTTGAGTCAATTTCATGTACTCTCGCTATAAAGCGATAAAATACACCAACAGCTTATGTTGAGTACGGGGGTTTCTAGATCCCCCAATCAAAATTTTTTCACAATAGATATAGTTGTTCGTGGTGATTGGTAATTGGTAATTGGTGATTCAATTTTGGATTTTGGATTTTGTTCATTCCAATCTAAAATCTAAAATCTAAAATCTAAAATTTTCTTCCCCAGTCCCCAGTCCCCAGTTCCCAGTCCCTAATATCGACTGAAAATTAAAAATCCTACCTGAAATAACCCGACAACAAAACCTAAAATACCGCCTAAAGTCACAATTGCCTGTAATTCATTCTTGACAATTCCTTCAATTGCTGCTTCTAAATCAGCAGGTGAAGTTGATTTTACTCTGTCAACAATCACTTGATCTATAGATAAAATGGGAATTACCTGGGCGACAATTGCTTCTAAATCTTTTTCTAAATACTTTTCTAAAATTAAAGCTAACTCTTGAGACACTACTTCTAAAGAAGTATTAACCACTGGTGAATTTCGCAAACGATTTAACAGCAAGACAGCAATATTTTCCCAGTCCGCTGATTCAGTTAATTCCTGTAACAAATTGCTACCACTCTTTTGTAAGTAATGGCGTACACTTTCCCTAGTGGTTTTTCTGAGTTGGCGAACTGTACCAACGGGTAAGTTTTGTAAAGATAAATCTTGTAATAATTTTTTGAGGCGATCGCGCATTTGCAAATCTTGGATTAATTCTTCTAATCGTTTATTTGTAGCCTCTTTTTCATCTAAACAAAAAGTTCTTAACCGAGTCAGAGTATTACGTAAACCAAATAAATTAGCAACTACCCAATAAGTACCGCTGGTTTTTTCACGAAAGCTATCATCAATAGTTTGAATAGTCCTATCTGTTAAAAAATCAACTATTGCCTGTCTTAAAACATCCGGTGGTAAAACAACTTGCAACAACCAATCAGCTAACCGTGTAGATTGTTCTTCAGTGAGTTGAAATTCCAGTAATATTTGATCAAAAATTTGGTTGATTTGCGCTTCTAAAAAATTTTCCTGTCTGGCCAAAACCTTCAGGAGACGGGGTAAAGACTCTCCCAGCAAATCCCGTAAAATTCCCGCCACAATTTTGGCACTTTTCTGGTTTTTATCACCTTGGATTTGTTCAATCGCCAACTTCAATAACCAGAGGATTGCCCCTTGTACCCGTTCTGTTTGTAAGAGACGCTTCGCCAGCTTTTGCAATTCATCTGGCGTTAACAGCGATCCCATAATGGTATTAGAAATATTTTTTGCCAACCGCTCCTGATTGCGGGGAATCAACCCAGGAGTAAAAGGCACTCTGCGCCCCAGAATATAAATAGCTCGATAGGGGCGAAACAGCATTTTGATGGCTATATCATTGGTGAAATAGCCGATAATTCCACCCAGAATTGGGGGTGATACATAAAGCCAAAGATGTGACCAATCCACAGGATTTTGGATTAGGGAAAGAGGACAGGTGACAGGTGACAGGTGACAGGTGACAGGTGACAGTTATCGAGGTTGACTGTTCACTGCTCACTGTTTCCTGACTCCCAACTAGCAACTGAAAATTAGTTAGTAATTACAAATTATCAATTATCAATTATCAATTATCAATTACCAACACTCCCATCATACCGTTAGAAATGGGGTAATGTGTGGCGTTGACAAAACCTACTTTTTGTGCTATCGCTACTTGCTCTTTACCGATGGGGAAACGGTCTAAACTGGGACTAATATAAGCGTATTCTTCTTTAACACCTAAATTAGTTGCCAGGGGAACGACGAGGTTATCTAAATACCACTGCTGAAAAGCGCGGAATGTTTCGTTACTAGGGCGATGAAAATCTAAAATTGCTGCTTTACCACCGGGTTTGAGAACGCGATATATTTCTTGGAGACTGCGGGGAATATCTTTCACGTTTCTTAAACCATAGCCCATTGTGATGGCATCAAATTGATGGTCGTCAAAGGGTAAATTAAGAACATCAGCTTCTATCCAAGTGATCGGAGGTTGGGGGTAATATCTCTGACAGCGTTCTTTGGCAGTTGCGAGTAAGTTACAGGAAAAGTCTACACCATAAACTTTTCCCGTCATTCCTGCGCGTCGCGCCAATCTAAAGGTTAAATCACCACTACCACAGCATAAATCTAAACAGGTATCTCCGGGTTTTGCTCCACTCCATTTAACGGTCATTTCTTTCCAGATCCGGTGTTGTCCTAAACTTAACCAATCGTTTAATTGGTCATACACCGGGGCTATCCGGTCAAAAATGTTACGAATTTTGTTGCTGAAGGGTGGTTGATAGTTGGTCATCCGATTTTAGATTTTGGATTTTGGATTTTGGATTTATTTTAGGTTGGTAATGGGTAATTGGTAATTGGTAATTGGTAATGGGTAATGGGTAATGGGTACGTTCACGACTACTGAATTGAGAGCGCACTTGCTCAATTTCGAGATTTGTGTTATCAATAAATTTCTTTATATGTTCTTCACAATTTTGTGATATTCCATACACAGCAGAGTTGAAAATCCTGATTTTTAGCAATTCAACATCAACCAAGCTGTGAAACGAACAACCTCAATTTAAAATCCAAAATCCATAATCTAAAATTCGCAAATTTAAGGGATAATTAAGAGCTTAATTA
The DNA here is from genome assembly GCF_019598945.1 of Sphaerospermopsis torques-reginae ITEP-024. Lineage (NCBI taxonomy): Bacteria > Bacillati > Cyanobacteriota > Cyanophyceae > Nostocales > Aphanizomenonaceae > Sphaerospermopsis > Sphaerospermopsis torques-reginae. The sequence goes on from NZ_CP080598.1 coordinate 4,328,580, forward strand.
CTAATCACCATCTTAAATTGAAGTTTGCACTTTTGATACTTAGGATTATGACTGAATTACCATCGAACACACAAGATACCGGGAATGCTGCTAATGATACAGCACAAGAATTATTAGTCAAACTGAGACAAAAACAAGGTAACTGGGTGGAATGGGGAGTAGCGATCGCCTATCTCCAAAAAAACGGTTACAATCCCCAAGAAATCTTTGAAGCCACTGGATTTGAGCCAATCCAACAAAATCAGGTGATTGTTGGCGCTCAAGTTTACAGTTCTTTAGAAAAGTTTGGTGCATCGGAAGCAACACGGGCATACTACGGTACAAGAGCTAGTGATATTCTTTATGAACTGCGTTTACTGACTCAAGAGGACAGAGCAGCAGCGGCTGATTTGATTTTTTTACATAAACTGGATGTAGACGAAGCGCGGGAAGTTGCTAAAGCAATTAAAGATTTTTCTCGTTTTTCTACCCCACCACAAGGTTTTACCAACGATCCAGGGGATGCAGTAGCTTATCAAGCTTGGAAATTAGCCAGGCAGAACTCGGATTTACAAGAGCGATCGCGCTTAATTGCTAAGGGTTTGCGTTTTGTTCACTCTCCCACAGCTAGGAAACAAATCGAACAATTATTAACTGATTTTACCGTAGTTCCCCAACGTCCCGCCCCCATTCTACCCTTTTTTCGGCTGGAGTCAGATGAAGAACTACCCCGCCTTGTACCCGTAGTTGGTGAATTACCATTAACACCTCAAACTGTAAAAGCTGTACCCATAATTACAGAAATTGAACCATTTAAAATTGTCAAATTCGCTGGAGAACAAGCTTGGGTAGCTTTACCAGGTTGGCAAGTGTTACGATCTGCGGAAGATCCAGTAGTAATTATTGCTAGTAGCGATATTTTCCCCAACCCAAATCAAACGAAAATAGAACCTGTTTTAGTTGTGATAGATCGCAATCAAAGAGATTGGGATGCTTCTAGTTACTTTGCCTTTGATAATTCTGGAGAAGTTGATTTTCAATGGTTTGAAACTGCACCAGAAAATACCTTGTTAGGTAAAGTTATTATCATTTTACGTCCTAAGAAAGTTCTCGATGAAGAATTTACCAAAGATGCTTGGCAAATTGATGAGTAAAAATTGATAATTGATAATTGATAATTGATAATTGGTGAATGGTTAATCAGTTGTATGATTCCCTATCAAATATCAACTATCAAATATCAACTATTACCAATTATGAATTATGAACTATGAATTAGCTGTCAGCAAATTAAGAGAAAATATTAACAAAATTCGTGAAAGTTTGCGACCTGGACAAACACAAATGGCAGACTGGGAAACAGGACCATTGGCTGTATCTGCTGTTCCGGGTGCTGGTAAATCTACGGGTATGGCTGCTGCTGCTGCAATTGCTATAGCTCGTCAATATGAGGATTCTGTCAATACTGGTAAAAATTATCGCCGTCAGTTGGTAGTTGTTACTTTTACCCGTTCTGCTGCTGCGAACCTAAAATTAAAAATCCGCGACAAGTTAAAAGAATTATCCTTACCGCAAACAGGTTTTGTTGTTTATACCTTACACGGTTTAGCCTTAAATATTGCCAGTCGTCATCCTGATTTATCAGGGTTACATTTAGATGAAGTCAAATTAATTACTCCTAATCAAAGTCATCGCTTCATTAGAATAGCGGTAGAACAATGGATAAATAACCATCCTGCACTATATCGCCGCTTGTTAGAAGGTCAGCAATTTGACGGAGAAGAAACAGAAAAATTGCGTCGTCAGTCAGTGCTGAGAACGGAAGTATTACCAGATTTGGCTTATACCGTGATTCATGAAGCTAAAAGTTCGGGAATATTACCGGAAAAACTTTATTTATGGAGTGAAAAAAGTCAAGATCCCTATCAAATTTTACGCATTGCGGCGGGATTGTATGAACAATATCAAAAAATCATGAAATTACAGGATTTCATTGACTATGATGATATGATTTTAGGAGCATTACAGGTATTACAAAATAAGAGCGCCTTACAGGTTGAAAAAAATAAAATTTTCGCAGTTTTTGAAGATGAAGCCCAAGATTCTAGTCAACTACAAACACAACTTTTAGAAATATTAGCAAGTGAGGAAAATGAAAATGGAGATGAAAATAATGTAAATAAATCGAAATTGAATTTAGTTAGAGTTGGTGATCCTAACCAAGCGATTAACTCAACTTTCACCCCTGCTGATCCGATTTATTTTCGTGAATTTTGTGAAAATTGTCATGTAAATCAAAGATTAGCAACAATGAATCAAGCAGGGCGTAGTAGTAGAATTATTATTGATGCTGCTAACTTTGCTTTGGAATGGGTAAATAGTCATTGGTTAGCAACAAATAAAAACAGACAAACGCCATTTTTAGATCAAAAAATTGAGGCGGTTAATGTTGATGATCCTCAACCAGATGCTAATCCCGCACCAGTGGGAAAAGGCTTAGAATTATATAGTCCGCGTGACATTTATCAGACAGTTGAGTTAATTTCTCAGAGATTTGTAGAATTATTTAAGGAAAATTCCCAAGCCAGTGCTGCTGTATTAGTAAGAGAAAATCGCCAAGGTAGATGGTTAGCAGAAGCCTTAGAACCGATATTTAAAGAACATAAAATTAAACTTCATGATGTGGGAGAACAAGAAAGACGTTCTCATGTAACTCAAGAGATTTTATCATTATTACAATTTTGCGATCGCCCCCATTCTCCTGATTATTTAAAAGCTACCTTAGAGGTTTTAGTACAACGTCAATTAATTCCCACCCAAGATATTAACACCCTTGCTATTTTACCAGAAGAATTTTTATATCCTGGACCATTAGCAACTCCCCAAACAGAAACAGTACAAAAAGCTGCTCATTTATGTCGAAGTTTGCTTCGCGCTCGTTTAGAATTACCACTTTATCAAATCATTTCTTTTTTAGCTTTAACATTAAAATATGATCAAGCAGAATTAGCCACAGCAGACAAACTTGCAGAAAGAGTCAACCTGCAAATGTTCGGTAATAATTCAATGGTTACAATGCTTTCTGCTTTAAGTGAAATTGTCAATTCTGAACGATTTGAACCAGTAGATACAGACAATTTAGAAGAACAATATACCAAAAAAGGACAACTAACAATTATCACCATGCACAAAGCCAAAGGGCTAGACTGGGATTATGTATTTTTGCCTTTTTTACATGAAAATTTAATTCCTGGAAGTTTTTGGGTTCCTCCCCAAAGTCAATTTTTAGGTGATTTTACATTATCAGAAGTAGCACGCGCCCAAATTCGTGCAGCACTCCATCAAAAAGGAGAAAATATACCCAATATTAGCCAAGCTTGGGAAGATGCAAAATATCTGAAAATGGCTGAAGAATATCGTTTACTTTATGTTGCTATGACTAGGGCTAAAAAGTTATTATGGATGTCTGCGGCTCAACAAGCACCCTTTACATGGAGTAAACCGAATAATTTACAAGCTTCTCCTCCTTGTCCGGTATTTGCTGCTTTAAAACGTCAGTTTTCCGAAAATGTGATGAATTTAGCTGTAGTTTCCAAGTGATACAGCATTTGCACAAAACAGAACGAAAGTAGGGGTAATTCATGAATTACCCCTACCCAAGAATCAGGTTTTTATTCAAATCTTGCGTCAGTTCATAGGGAACAAATTACGGGCAAAAACAGTATATAAGTTTATCTATGTTGTACAGATTAGGCGGAAAAAATTATGTTATCACAGATGAAAAATAACGGTAACTTATCGAAATCAATTGTTTGTACTTTGGCTTTAACAGGTTTGCTGATTGGTGGAATCCATATCAGTAATAATAATACAGTATTGGCTATTCCCAGAACCCAACAAACACAAATAGCCCAAAATACTTTACCTAGAAATATTTCTGAGGCGGTGTTAAGAGATGCTTCTGTGCGTTCTAGGGTACAAGTATCTGATTTGAAAATTTCTCAGGTGACTCAGACTACTTTTAGTAACCGTTGTATTTTTGAGTTTAAAAAGGGTTGCACTAAAGAATATAAACCAATTCAGGGCTGGGTTGTAGTTGTGAAGGTAAAAGAGCAATCTTGGACTTATCATGTTAGTCAAGCTTCGCAAATTGTGATTGAGCCAAATATTAATTTTTTTAATGCTTCTCAATTGCCAAGAAATATTGCTAGTAAGGTTTTAAATGATGTTGCTAATCGTTCTGGTGTAAAAAGAAATGCTCTGAGAATTTCTAGTTCCACATCTAAAATATTTAGTAATTCCTGTGTGTTCAATTTTGGTGAAGTTTGTGCTGAAATTTATCAACCTGTAGAAGGTTGGGTTGTAGTGGTGAAGGTAAAAGAGCAATCTTGGATTTATCATGTAAATAAGTCTGGTTCGCAAGTTGTAATTGATCCGAAAATTAAAGCTAATGAGGGTTATAAATTACCAGAAAAAATTGCCGAGAAAGTTTTGAATGATGCTTATCAACGTTCTCGTTTACAAACTACAGGTATCACAATTACCCGTACTGTGCAAAAAACTTTTAGTAATTCCTGTGTGTTTAATTTTGGTGAAATCTGTACTCAGCAATATGATCCTATTGAGGGTTGGGAAGTGGTTCTCAAAGTGAACAATCAATTTTGGACTTATCATGTAGATCGTACAGGTTCACGCATTGTTTTAGATCCCAAGGTGGCAGCTACTTTGAGGTGACAGGTGACAGATTGACAGATGATAGGTGACAGGTGACAGGTGACAGCAGAGATGGGGAGATGGGGAGAAATTTCTTTACCTATTCCCTGTTCCCTCTGATAACTGATAGCTGCTGTAATTATTGGAAAATGTTGGTTAATCTGATTCCTCTTAGTATATAATGAGGGATTGTGTCGATTCAAAGCCATCCCATGCCTAAACTCAAGACTCGCAAGGCAGCAGCGAAAAGATTCCGCGCCACTGGCAGCGGTAAAATCGTGCGTCGTAAACCTTTCAAAAATCACTTGTTAGAGCATAAGTCCTCTAGCAAAAAGAACAATTTGTCTAAAATGGCAGTTGTCCATGAACGCGACGAAGAAAACGTGCGTTTAATGCTTCCATATTTGTAAATCCTTCAGGTACTGTAAAAAATGACTCGTGTAAAACGCGGTAATGTAGCTCGTAAACGCCGCAATAAAATTCTCAAATTAGCTAAGGGTTTTCGTGGTTCTCACTCTACTCTGTTTAGAACCGCTAACCAACAGGTGATGAAGGCGCTTCGCAGTGCGTACCGCGATCGCAAAAAGAAAAAGCGCGATTTTCGTCGTCTGTGGATCACCCGTATTAACGCGGCTTCTAGACAACATGGTTTGAGCTATAGCCAATTAATTGGCAATCTGAAAAAAGCTAATGTTGATCTAAACCGTAAAATGTTGGCACAGTTGGCAGTTCTTGATCCTGCAAGCTTCGCTAAAGTGGCTGAACTGGCAAACTCTGTCAAAGGATAAAGGTGGCAACGGATGAATAACGGATGTAACAGATAGCTCCTTCGGAAAATTAAAAATTAAAAATTAAAAATTAAAAATTCAAATTTTGAATTTGACAGTTTGAATTTTTAATGGGAGCGTATCGCTTAGACGCAGCGTCTCGTAGGAAAACGAAGGTCAATTATGAATCGGTTACATCTGGTATTATCCGCTACCTTGATTATCGTTTGTTGCCTGTTCTATGGGGAGATAGATTTGGTTGCTTCTGCGGCGACTATGGCAGAAATTCAGCAACGAGGCTATTTAACTGTGGCGGTTAAGGATAACATCCGTCCTTTGGGATTTAGAGATGAAAACGGCAATTTACAAGGGTTAGAGATTGATTTAGCCAAGCGTTTGGCTAGTGATTTGTTAGGTAAACAGGATGCGGTGAAGTTGCAACCTGTAGCTAATAGCGATCGCTTACCTGCTGTTTTTAATCATCAAGTGGATATGGCGATCGCCAGAGTTACCGCCACTGAATCACGCTCCCGCATAGTTAGCTTCAGTGTTCCTTACTATTATGATGGGGCAGCAATAGTTACAAAAAATACCGCTATCAAGAAACTGCAAGATTTAGGAAAACGTAAAATTGGTGTTCTCAATCACTCCAGCACTATCTCATACATAAAATACTTTATACCTAATGCTGAATTAGTCGGTGTTAATTCCTACGCTCAGGGAAGAGAGCAGATAGAAAGCGGTAAAGTGGATGCTTTTGGGGCTGATGTCAGCGTTTTAAGCGGTTGGGTGCAAGAATATCCCCAATATCAAATATTGCCCACCAAACTATCAACAGAACCATTATCTGTAGTCATGCCCAAAGGATTGCAGTATGATCAATTAAGGCGAGGAGTAAATGAAGCGATCGCTCGTTACACAACCACAGGTTGGCTCAAACAACGCACAAACTATTGGGGACTAGAATAATTGATAATTGATAATTGATAATTGATAATTGATAATTGATAAGGGAGAAATTTTTATTGTTAATTCTTAATTTATTTATTTTCCCACTTTACCATAAAATTGATCATAGATACAAGAATCACATTTAATATTTGTATTTGTAGCCAATGGATAAAAATTTAGCAATAGTTTATCTTTCAGTCTTCGTCGGGTTGCTCCTATTTGCGGGTGTGACTGTTTTTCGTCAGATTTTAAAAACTCGCAAACTAGAAAGTTCACTTTCCCGGTTAAAAAGCAAGTTGACAAAAGAAAAAGGTACTGCTCAAGAATATTACGAATTAGCCAGTATTTATTCTGAAAAAAAAGTTTTTACCCAGGCTATACCCCTATTTCAAAAAGCTATCAAAGCCGCCGAAGAAGAGGGAGAAGAAGATATAGCCCCAGTTTACAATGGTTTGGGATATGTTTATTTTTCCCAAGAACAATATGACTTAGCAATTCGGCAGTATAAAGAAGCTCTGAAATTGAAACCTGATTATGTAACAGCCTTAAATAATCTTGGACACGCTTACGAAAAGAAAAAATTAACTGCTCAGGCGTTGGAAATGTATGAAACCGCACTAAAAATTGCACCCAATAACGCCATAGCTAAACGTCGTGCTGAATCTTTGCGGAGATTAGTTTCTGCATAATATGACAGGTGACAGGTGATATATTTCTGTAGGGGTTTAGCAATGTTAAACCCTTACTATTTATGATTTTTTTATTGCTTTTTAATATTAATTACACTGTTTTTCAGTAAGAGTTTTGAAATCAATAGATATTCACTAACTCTACTTAGTTATCAAACAGTATGTTTTTCAATCTCCATCATTTTCGGCTATTTACAGAAACCAATTATACCTACTACCAAAAGATTTTAAAATTGGCGATCGCCCTCAGCATCTTAATTTTGACCAATTTGTTATTTTCTCATATTACATTTGCTCAAGAATTAAATCAAAAATCATTTATTACCCATCCCCTAAACCCCTTAACAGAAACAGAAATTACCACCGCAGTAGAAGTATTAAAGCAGGAAAAACGATTAAGCGAAACAGCATTTTTTACCATGATTACATTACAAGAACCAGATAAAAAACAAGTTTTGAATTTTCAACATGATCAAAAATTTCCTCGCCGTGTTTTTTTGCAAGTTTATGAACGGGAACACAATAAAACTTTTACAGCAACAGTTGACTTAACAACCAAAACCTTAAATAACTGGCAAGAAATACCTTATGTTCAACCTGCTATTTTACCCGCAGATTATGAAATAGCCAGAGAAATTGTTAAATCTGATCCACTCTGGCAACAAGCAATGAGAAAACGAGGAATTAAAGATTTTAATCAAGTACAAATAAGTTGTTGGGGAGCAGGAATACTAAGTCAAGAAGAAGCAAAAAATGGTAATCGAATTTGTCGTGCCTTATCCTATTATCAAGGTAAACATTGGAATTATTATTCTCGTCCCATCGAAGGAGTTTTAGTCACTGTTGATTTAAATAAAGAAGAAGTTGCTAGTTTTGTTGATCATGGTGTAGTTCCTATTTCCCAAGAAAATTGGGACTATGATATTAAAACTTTCAATAAATTAACACCACCACCTAAACCTTTAAAAATCATTCAACCAGAAGGTACAACCTTCAAAATTCAAGGTAATGAAATTACTTGGCAAGGTTGGCAATTTCGTTATTTAATGCACCCCCGTGAAGGGTTGGTTTTGTATCTGGTTAAATATAACGATGGCGAAAAAATCAGACCTGTTTTATATCGTGGAAGTCTTTCAGAAATGGCAGTTCCTTATGGTGATCCTAATCAAAATTGGTCATTTCGTAACGCCTTTGATGTGGGAGAATACAATATTGGTTTATTAGCAAATCAACTAAAATTAGGTCAAGAAATTCCTGAGAATGGAGTATTATTAAATGCCACCTTTGCTAATGGTGAGGGTGAACCTTATACTATGCCTGGAGTCATAGGAATTTATGAGAGAGATAACGGCGTACTTTGGAAACATTTTGATTTTAACACTCAAAAAAATTATTTTCGTCGTAATCGTGAATTAGTGATGAAAATGATTACAACAGTTGACAACTATGATTATACTTTAAATTGGATATTTCATCAAGATGGAACTTTAGAAATAGAAAATGAATTATCGGGAATTGTGTTAGCTCAAGGCACACCAGACGAAAAACAATCTAGCAATTCTTTGGGAAGATTATTAGCTAAAAATATCTTTGGTGTCAATCATCAGCACTTTTTTAATTATCGCTTAGATTTAGATGTTGATGGACAAAATAATAATGTTATGGAAATGAACGTTAATAATTTACCCATCAGTGAAAAAAATCCTGTAGGAAATGCCATCACAGTTGAAGATACATTATTGAAAACGGAAAAAGAAGCAGTCCGTGATGCAGATATTAAACACAGTCGAGAATGGATGATTACCAGTGCAGATAAAAAGAATCATTTAGGGGTTGCACCTGCATATATATTAATACCTGGAGGAAATACAATTTTGTATGCAGTAGAAGGTGCAAAGATCATAGAAAAAGCCGGTTTTGCAACTCATCATTTTTGGGTGACAAAATATAAATCCGGTGAAATGTATGCAGGTGGTGATTATCCAAATCAAACATCACTTGGAGAAGGTTTACCGCAATATATTGCTGATAATGAATCTTTAGAAAATGAAGATATTATTGTGTGGTACACAATGGGTATAACTCATGTTCCTCGTCCAGAAGATTGGCCTGTAATGCCACGACATCAAGTAAGTTTTAAACTGATGCCCAGGGGATTTTTTCAGAGAAATCCAGCGATTAATTTAGGTGAATAAATCATTTCATATCGATCTATTTTCTCGTTTTTGTCGTTACCTGTCTCTGACAGGTAATAAAATATATGAAGTTCTGCCTCAATAGACATTTGATGAAAATGAATGTAGGGACAATTCATGAATTATCCCTACAAGGGTTTAAGACTACACATATTTAAATTCGGTCGATGTCTAATAGACAAATCGCTAGAGAAATTTTTTTTATCTGTAAACTTGCAATGTGAGTATTAATTAGCCTAGTATATATAAAACACGCGCAGTTTTGAAAAGAGGTTATTTAATTAATGAACTTTCCAGAAATTAACGTTCCCGGTGATGGACAACTTCACGCCCGCTTAACTACTTCCTTGGGTGAAATTGTGGTTAAATTGGAAGAAGATAAAACCCCCAATACTGTTAAAAATTTTGTCGGTTTAGCTACCGGAAACATTGACTGGAAAGATCCTAAAACCGGTGCATCTATGCTTGGTACTCCCGCTTATGATGGCGTTCGCTTTCACCGTGTCATACCCGGTTTTATGATTCAATGCGGTGATCCTTTAAGTCGTTATCCTGATATGTCTCATCGTTGGGGTACTGGTGGACCCGGATATAGATTTGAGGATGAGTTTCATCCTGAATTGAAGCACGATGAACCAGGTATTTTGTCAATGGCTAATGCAGGACCTGGAACTAATGGTTCTCAATGGTTTATTACAGAAGGTCCAACGCCTCATCTTGACAAAAGACACAGTGTTTTTGGTCACGTAGTCACTGGTATGGATGTAGTGAATAAAATTGCTGATGTACGTACAACACGCGATCGCCCTAATCAAGATGTGGTGTTAGAAAAAGTGGAAATTTTCCGCAAGTAATTAAGTAATTTTTTCAGATCCTTGACTTCTTCAAAAAGTTGAGGATCTAACAAATTAGACCTTTGAATCTTGGGAAAGTTGCGAAATTTATTTGTGTTCTCTAGACTGTAAACCAGCTTGTAAAACCTGCAAAACATCAGACATCTTACCTGTTAATAATTCATTTACTGCTAACCATAAACCTGGAAATAAACGACTTTTTAAAATACCATTTTCATCAGCAACTAATTCTAAATATTCACCTTTTTCTAAATAAAACCAAGTTAATTTTTGTTCTAAAACTTGCCAAACAATATACTCTTTCACACCATTACGACGATACGCTTGTTTTTTACCATGTAAATCAATAGCTGCACTACTAGCAGCAATTTCTACTACTAATTCTGGCGCACCTTCAATATAATCATCTTCACTAATTCTAGTTTGTCCACCTGCTTCTGGTGTAATAATCAAAACTGCATCCGGTTGAGGTTCGTTATCGAAGTCTAAACGTACTGTAGGTTCAACTGCTAACTCTACACCAGGAGTTAAAACTTCATAATTGCCAAGCCATGTTAAGATGCGAGCATGAGGTTGACCATGACTTCGGAAACGTAAAGCAGCAGGCATAATATAAACAATTCCTTCGATTAGTTCAGCTTTTTTAACATTAGTTGTACTATCATAACGACGCTCAAATTCATAACGATTAAGTTTATCACCGTTAGTTAAAGGAAAAATAAGAGTAGAAGGAAAGGGTCGTTTAACCATTATTTTTTACTGGATAATTACACCATGAATACATGATAACAAAAAAATACTTTACATATCTCTAAAAACTGATAGAAATATTTATCAAAATATTTATCAAAATATTAAGATTTATTTACTTAAACTATGGAAATATTTTAGCCCTTAACCCCCAAAATCCTATCTATGACTACCTTTGAGTAATGCTAAGATTTGCTAACACCGAGAAGTTAACTTCACTTACTTAAAAAAGCTTATTTGTTGATAGCCAAAACTTTTGCGACAATCCAATTTAATAGGCGAAAACTCATAGTTATTAAAACTATCACAGGAGAAGACCGAATGAAATTAGCTTACTGGATGTATGCTGGACCTGCTCACATTGGTACTTTACGGGTTGCTAGTTCCTTTAAAAATGTTCACGCTATTATGCACGCTCCTTTAGGAGATGACTATTTTAACGTCATGCGTTCGATGTTATCCAGAGAACGTGATTTTACACCAGTTACAGCGAGTATTGTAGATCGTCATGTTTTAGCGCGTGGTTCTCAAGAAAAGGTAGTAGAAAATATCACCCGCAAGGATGCAGAAGAACACCCAGATTTAATTGTTTTAACTCCTACTTGCACATCAAGTATTTTACAAGAAGATTTACAAAACTTTGTAGATCGGGCGCAAATGGATGCAAAAGGTGATGTGTTGTTAGCAGATGTTAATCATTATCGTGTGAATGAACTGCAAGCAGCAGACAGAACTTTACATCAAATTGTCAAATATTACATAGAAAAAGCGCGGAAAAAAGACGAATTACCAACTACAAAAACTGAAAAACCTTCAGTAAATATTATTGGTATTTCTACCTTGGGTTTTCATAATAATCATGATTGCACAGAACTGAAAAAATTAATGGCAGATTTAGGAATTGAAGTTAATGCTGTGATTCCTGAAGGTGCTTCTGTTCATGAATTGAAAAATTTACCAAAAGCGTGGTTTAATTTAGTTCCTTATCGGGAATTGGGGTTATTAACTGCTAATTATTTACAAGAACAATTCGGTACACCTTTTGTAGATATTACCCCGATGGGAGTGGTGGAAACTGCTAGATGTATCCGCAAAATTCAACAAGTAATTAATCAACAAGGTGCGAATGTTGATTATGAGGAATTTATCAACGAACAAACTTTATATGTTTCCCAAGCTGCTTGGTTTTCTCGTTCTATTGACTGTCAAAATTTAACAGGTAAAAAAGCGGTGGTTTTTGGTGATAGTACCCATGCTGCGGCTATTACTAAAATTTTATCAAGAGAAATGGGAATTAAGGTAGTTTGGGCGGGTACTTATTGTAAATATGATGCTGACTGGTTTAGAGAACAGGTAAGCGAATATTGCGATGAGGTTTTAATTACAGAAGATCATGGAGAAATTGGAGATGCGATCGCTCGTGTTGAACCAGCAGCAATTTTCGGTACACAGATGGAACGTCATGTAGGTAAACGTTTAGATATTCCCTGCGGAGTCATTGCAGCACCTATTCATGTGCAAAATTTCCCCATTGGTTACAAACCATTTATGGGTTATGAAGGTACAAATCAAATCACCGATTTAATCTATAATTCCTTCACTTTAGGAATGGAAGATCACCTGTTAGAAATCTTTGGTGGACACGATACAAAAGAGGTAATTACTAAAGGAATTTCTGCGGAATCTGATTTGCATTGGACAAAAGATGGTTTAGCAGAATTGAATAAAATTCCTGGTTTTGTGCGGGGGAAAGTGAAGCGAAATACAGAAAAGTTTGCCCGTGAACGCGGGGTTAAAGATATTTCGGCTGAAGTTTTATATGCAGCTAAGGAGGCTGTAGGAGCTTAGGTTTTGGGGATGAATTAATAATATTAAGGGGTAAGGATTTATTGATGATCTTTACCTCTTAATTTTGTGGTTAAAAATAATTGATAAATACTGATAATTGAAAGACGACAGGGTAACAATATACATCTTTACACCGTCAGTATTAGTTGTAAATTTTTATTTCTATAGCTCTAACATCACATCATCATATCTGATGATATAGTGAGTTCATAACCTATATATCTCTTATTGGTACAATACATGAGGTTATAAAATAACAATCACTATTCAGAAACTCAACTCTATGTATATTCTCAATGAATCGTCTATTGCTCATACCTTTTGTGAGCCTACTGCTATTACAGCCTATATTGGCTCATTATCAAAGTCCTATGAAACAATTTTACATCCTGCTTTGGCGAAATATTTATCAACTATTGAATATGAGCTAAGTAGTAAAAAATACTTAGCAGGATTAATCTATGTCCCAAACTATCTTGATGAATTAGAAGACAATTTCATACGAGTTAGATGTGACAAGCATTTATATGCTGAGGAAGATATACTAGAAAAACTATGGATAATGACCAAGGAAGAACCAACTAAAGCTGTACAGGTGAATGCACTTGTCGAGGCTTTTGGATATGAGAAGCGTATTGTAAGTTCACCAGGTTACGGTAAATTTCACCTGACGAATATTCGCATTGGTAGCCAACTCAGAGAATTATACACTTTTACGTAAGAGTATGTTGCAAAAGTTTTCAGCAAGTGATTTTGATGATGCCCATTGGTTTAACATTAAACGAATCATCCTTGTAAATTTTTATTACTAAAACTATAACATCACATCATATCATCATATCTCATAATATGATGACATCAAAACCTATATATCTCTAATCAGTTAATGAGTAAAAAACTTAACGCCATAATTCCTGATGAAACATGGCAAGCATTAGAAGAAATTGCCAAAAAAGAACAAAGAACCAAAAGCCAAATGGCCGCGATTTTGCTAGGGGAAGCACTAGCTAACCGTCAACAACAACAACAGAAAACATCATAAGTGTACTCTTTGTAATATTAAACAATGGTAAAACTCTACTATAGAGGTATGATGGATGAAAATGGTCAGCCCAAAATCGGTCGCTCTGCCAGACTATTAGGAGTTAGAATAGGCATTGATATAAATGTTGAACAAATGCCTTTAGGTTATCTGGATCAGCAAGGCTATTTATTAATAGAGTCACATCGTGAATCTTATGGAGAAATAGTTGCTGTTGCTATTAAAGATACAAAAGGAATGTCTGTTTCTCTATCAATTGAAAGTTTACCAGCAAATCGCAAACCAGCCAAATTTGGCGGAATTGGCAAAGATCCTTTATGGCAAATTGATGACAGTAACATCACTGGAGATTTACAAGCTATTCAGGATAGTCCAACTCACGTTAGTATTTTACCAAGAGTTACAATGTTATTAGAAAAATATGAATTAGCCTTAGCAAATACCCAAAAATATTGGCAAAGAGTTGATTAAAATTATAACTACAGGAGGCTAGAAATATGGCTTGGATATTTAGTTTATCAGCAGAATGTGGTGATAAAACGAGTGCTGAGGTTTTAGCTCTCCATTTTGAAATACAGCAGACGCAGTTCATAGGGTCAAAAAAATGCCAAGTTAGTGCAGACATTTTTCAAGATATAGAAAATAACTGGTGGTGTCGGGTTTGTTCAGATAATATTAGTTGTGTGGGCATAGATAATCCTGAGAGTGCTAATCTAATGACAGAATTAGGTCTTCGGCTCTACAGTGATCTAAGTTTTTTTAGTAAGTTCCCCCATATTAAATTCCGCTATGCTTTAGTTGGTGTAGAAGTTGATGAATTTAGAACCTATAGTGAACTGATAGAAGACTTACCTAATTTATCTATTCCTGGATTAGTTTTATCTACAGAACTGACACAGGGATTAGAAACATTATCAGGTTTCCAAGAATTTAGTTCTGGTTATATTTGGCAACCCTATAAAGGAGAAGTTTATCATACATCAATGGCTATCCAGACTTAAAACCATGAAAATAGCCACCTTATTACAATGCGTAGAACTAAAACAAGATGTTCCTAACAGACTTGTTAAAGCTCTCTAGATGTAGTTTCTGTTCCTATTTCCTGGGTTAACCTTCTTCCTGAAAGTTGGGGAAATGTTGAATATAATGCCAGACAAACAGCTTCAATTCTACTGACATTTTGCATCAATAACCGCCTCATAATTAATTCTGACGCTAATAACAAAAGTCGTCTCAAGACGACTAGAATAATCATTGAGTCCGTTTTAACGGACTTCGACTATTAGACTGGCAATTAATTCCCAGACGGGTTAGAAAGCTAACTGAATAAAAAATATGCTATTCTATTTTTAGTAATTGTTCCTTATTACAATCACTATGAAAAAGTTTCGAGATTTATATATATACCTAAATAGCTATAATATTGACCAATTAATCAAACATTTAACCGATAATTGTACAAATAATTGGTCAAGAGCTTACGAACGCGAAAAAAACGCAGTTCTCTTAGAAGAAAAAGCCTATTATTTTGAACATACCACAGGAGATGGTTTAGAAGCTGCTGGTTTAATACTTTTCCAAAAAGATGCAAATACTTGGTTTGTATCTAATATTGTACCAACAGCCAAAGGTCAATTATCTATTGATGAATACAACCAAATTTTAGTAAACTTCTTTGAAACAATTGTACAACCTGCAATTAAAAATACTTCTGTAACAGCAGAATTAACAAACGATCAAGAATTTATTGAAAATCTGATCGGTAATGATGCAGCAGCATTATTAAATCAATTTGCTACTTATGCAAATAAATTTACCTTTACCTCCCATCCTTTAGATAGAAAAAGATGGTTTGACTTCATCCTAAAAGTGAATGCTAAAGGTGTAAAATTAGATCCTAATTTATTGAGTGTCTCCTTAATTGAAAAAGGATGGTCAAAAGAAGCAGTAGATAAATTAGTCACAGAATACGAATTTGCAGATGCTTTATTGAACTATACAAAAGGACAATGATGAATGTTTATTAGTTCAACAGAGCTAAGTGAAGTTATTATTTCTGCACCTGCACCAGTTTTATTTTTAGACACTTGCATAATTTTAGATATCATCCGTTCTCCATTCAGAGATAATATATCTACTAACGAAATATCAGCATCTTTAAAATTAATTCGTAAAGCACAAGCAAATAATCGTAATCTGTGGTTAGTGACAAATGAAATTGTCTATACGGAATGGAAAGAAAATATAGAACCTGTCAAAAATGAACTTACAGAAGAAATCAAAAAAGCAGAACTAACAAGAGAGAAAATGGTTAATGCTGCAAATATTATTTTTGATTTTAATCATGATTTTGGGCAAATCATAAAAACTCTAAATCTCCCTGAACATCTAGGAAATCTTTCCAAAAGTCTCCTAGATAAATGTGAGAAAATAGCAATAGATGATTCTCATTATGTAGAAGCAATGAAGAGAATTAATAAATGTGACGCTCCTGCTCAAAAAGGTAAAAATTCAGCTAAAGACTGTCAGATATTTGCGGCTTTTTTAGATATCGGTAAGCAATTGAGAAATAAAAATTTTCAGAACAATATTTGCTTTATCACTACAAATTTTCAAGATTATGGAAAACCCAATGCTCCCAAATCACCTATTGATCAAGAGCTTGTTAGTATTAATGCCAAATACTTAAATAAATTAGAATGGGGTTTAGCTATTGTTGAAAGTAAAAGCAATTATGCGAGATAATAATAAAAGTCGTCTAAAGACGACTATAATCATCTCATATTTACAATCTTTAATCCGTTGATGGGTTTCTACAAAAATTTCCATCATTAACCGTGATTTTTACAACTACCTTCCCCATGATGGTGGTGTTCGTGATTATTTCCATGAGCGCAACCTTGTAAGTCTTGCTGCATTAAATTTTCACTCATCGCTTTAAAAGACTCATCCACGGGTTTTAAACCTATCCATGCGTCGATTTTTTCCACATCAAAACCTACTTCTCTTTGTTCCCCTACTTCTAATAAAGGACGACGGATCAATAGGGGATCTCTCAACATCATCATTAAAGCGGTTTCTGCGTCAACATTTTCCGGGTTTACCTCTCCTGATTTTATGCTAGGTGCAGCTTTGTTGAACCATTCAATCACGGGGCGATCGCCAAAAAATGATTTTAATCTTTCTTTTGTCCAAGGTTCTGTTAATAAGCTATATGCTATCACTTGATGACCTGCTGCTGTGAGTAATACTTTCTGTCTGGTGTTGTTTTTACAGCCTGGTTTTTCATAGAAAATTACTCTGGCCATTGTTGTTTCTCCTATAGGTTTCAAGTTTGATTTCTGGATGGACAATCATTAAACGCAGATGAACGCAGATAAACGCAGATGAAAGATAAATCATTAATTTAGGATTCTATATTTCTGACAATAATCTGTGATTGCTATTTTTACAACTACATTTAAAGTTTATTTAAAACTTATTTAAAATTTCTTAGCAATATGATTAATAACATCAAATTCAAATCTTTCTTTAGGGTTGGTTTCACCATAAATATTAAAAGTTACTGTAGGTTCATTACCAAGAGATTGAACTTGATGTATAGTCTCCGGTGTAAAACTAATTAAGTCACCTGGATATAAATCTAGTTCTCCTACTTTTTCAATTTTATCAGGAAATTCGGCTGTGGGATTACGTCGCCAAAATGTGTTTTTTTCCTGACCTTTTAAAATAGCAACTATTCCCCAAGTTCCATGATTATGAATATTAGAAGTTGTTCCTGGTGCAAATGTGACTGTTTGCACAGTTAAAGGAAATCCTAATTCATCGTATAATAATAAAACTGATGTTCCGGTTTTAGAATCTGGTTCTAAATTTTGACTTTGTACCCAATAGGAATTAATAATTAATCGCCTTACTAACATTCTCAGTTGAGGAAGAAAAATAGATTCCTCTTCAACTTGATTGAGAACATCTTCTACTTCTGTAAGAAACCGATAAAGGCGATAATTATCACGTAATAAATCCCATTCTCTTGCGGATTTACAAATTTGATGTTTTCCATCTCCAGAGATAAACCAATCCTGAACTTGCATAATTTATATCGTATCAATCTAGAGTGTAAATTGTGAATATCTGGGTAAAAAAACCATAGGAGGATTAGCTTGAGGATTTCTAATTTCAGGAATTTTCGGATTTTCCGGTTGTCCTGGTAAAATAATGGTATTATTGCTAGATGCTGATAAGTTGAAATAGGGAATTTTTACAGAAAACCAAGTGTTCATAGTTAGTGATTGGTGATTGGTGATTGGTGATTGGTGATTGGTGATTGGTGATTGGTGATTGGTGATTGGTGACTAGGGAGAATTAATTTAAAAGTCAAATATTCTGTTCCCTGTTCCCTAAGAATTACAAATTATTCATCTTCTTCTGGGGGACGGGTTAAAATGTCGAAAAGAATACTAGCACCAAAATCATTTTTATTATCAATACCTTGAATTTTGGTACTGATTTCTTTAGCTTCTTCTAATTTTCCTAGTTTAGCTACAACTAAACCAGAAGCAGCATAAGCATTTAAGAATAATCTGATATTGGGTTCTTCTTTTCTTAGTTTTAGTATCGGTTGCAGTTCTTCCCAATTATCAGGTAAATTCTCTATTTCTTTGATTTTAGCAATTATTTTTTCGGCTGTTGTCAGTGCTAAACCATAATTATTTTTGTAATAAAAATATCTGTAAGCTGCTACTAAAACATCTGTATTTTCTCCGGTTTTAGCTAAAGCTTGCTGCATATATTTGGCAGATTCTTCTGTATTTTCCCAGTTTTTAGCGGCTAATATTAATAGTTCTTTGACTTCATCGGATACATCAAACCAGGAGAATTTGTTGCTGTTGGTTTGCATAATTTTGAAACATGATAATTTGTCAGCATTAGGATTTACAATATTGAAATCTTTACAGTATTTTCAAGATATTGATTTTGTCTGAATCAGGATATCCAGGATTTGAGGATTTTCAAGATGTTGATTTTGTCTGAATCAGGATATCCAGGATTTGAGGATTTTCAGGATGTAATTTACTCATTACCTATTACCCATTACCTATTACCCATTACCTATTACAACTCTAATTTATTTTATAGCATGGACTAGACGTAATTGTGTAAATTTTATATTATCTCAATATCTATCTCGAAACATAATAAATAATTAACCAAAATCATAACTTACACACAAATAATACCATCCTGAAAATCCTTAAATCCTGGATATCCTGATTCAGACAAATACTTAAATCATCAAATCACCACCAACCATTAAACACTATCATCCTGAAAATCCTTAAATCCTGGAAATCCTGATTCAGACAAATACTTAAATCATCAAATCACCACCAACCATTAAACACTATCATCCTGAAAATCCTTAAATCCTGGAAATCCTGATTCAGACAAATACTTAAATCATCAAATCACCACCAACCATTAAACACTATCATCCTGAAAATCCTTAAATCCTGGAAATCCTGATTCAGACAAATACTTAAATCATCAAATCACCACCAACCATTAAACACTATCATCCTGAAAATCCTTAAATCCTGGAAATCCTGATTCAGACAGTGGTATGTTATAATCATGGCTAGATATACCCAGCAACTACCATGAGTCAATGTCTCAATCCTGACTGTCTTTACCAAAATCCCCCAGGTACTAATTTTTGTGTAAGTTGCGGTGCTAAAATCATCTTAGATGATCGTTATCTCCCCCTGAAATTTATCGGAGAAGGTGGTTTTGGACGCACTTTTCAAGCTGTAGATATCAAAAGATTAAATACACCCTGTGTCATTAAACAATTTTTACCCCAACAAGCAGGAAGTTCATCTTTACAAAAAGCAACGGAATTATTTCAACAAGAAGCTCAACGACTGCAAGAGTTAGGTAAACATCCGCAAATACCCGACTTACTCGCTTTCTTTTCTCAAGATGGTAGATTGTATTTAATTCAGGAATTTATTGATGGACAAAATTTACTGCAAGAGTTAAAAACTCAAGGTCTATTAAATGAACCCCAAATCAAAAATATTTTAACAGAATTATTGCCAGTTTTGCAATTTATTCATGACAATAATGTAATTCATCGAGATATTAAACCAGAAAATATTCTCAGAAGTAAAACCGGTCAATTATTCTTAATTGATTTTGGTGTTTCTAAAGAAACCAGTGGTAGTATTTTAACTAGAGTGGGAACTATTACCGGAACTCCTGGATATGCACCACCAGAACAATTTTGGTTTGTATGATATGCACGGGAATGTTTGGGAATGGTGTGCAGATGACTGGCACGACAATTATATAAACGCGCCTACTGATGGCAATGCTTGGATTTGTAAAAGCGATAAAAATGTTATACGTGGCGGTTCTTGGTTTAACGCTGCTTTGTGCTGTCGGTCTAATTTTCGCTCTGGGAATTTGCGTGGCGGTAGTAACCAAATCACTGGTTTTCGGGTTGTATTGTCCTCCAGAAACTTGTAGTCCTTTATACTGTTCCTCTTTTAACCTCTACCCTTTTTCCTTTTCTCTTTCCCCATCATCGTCAGGCAATCATTTTTTCGCGTTTTTTGAAGTGCGGTATTTGGGGTTAGGGTTATTTGATTTTGGGTTTGGGAATTTTAATTGGTAATAATATAGGCATTATATTGATGATGATAGATAATTCAGGGATTGTCAAGGGGTTATTTGTCAGAATCAGGATGTCCAGGATTTAAGGATTTTCAGGATGTGATTTAACGACGCAAAGATACCCGACTTCTGTGAGAAATTTATCATGAATTAGAGGATTGATATAAATAAATCGGGGATCTAATCAAAAACAACACCACGATAAATTTCTGCTATTGGTAATTCAACCCCAATTGACTCTAAAGAAATAGATGTTTCTAAATTATTAAAATCACTTAATAACCAACCTTGAGATTGTTTACTGTATTTTTCTATAAAAACTTCGTCTTGTGCAACTAATAAATATTCACAAAAACTGCTAATTGAACGATACATTGTAAACTTGTCTTTGTGGTCATAATCTGCCGTAGAAGGGGATAATACTTCTATAATTAGGGTAGGATTTAAAACTTCATCGTTGCGATTTTCATTTAATTGTGGTTCACCATCAAAAACCATCACATCTGGATATAAACCCCTTTTATATTCAGGTATCCATAAACGTAAATCACTATTAATTGGTTCAAACTGACTATCACGGAGAAGATATGTAAGATATGCTAAAATATTACCACCGATACGACTATGGTTGAGTGTTACTCCCTGTATTGGTACAATTTCCCCATCATGATATTCGTTGCGTCTTTCTGACTTTTCTTCAATAGCGCGATATTCATCTAAACTATAACGACGCTCAACAGTGGTAATCATTATACTGTCACCGATTATATTGAAGTCATTATGATTATAGCAGAATTACGGCTAATTGTCAGAATCAGGATATCCAGGATTTAAGGATTTTCAGGATTTTAATTGTCAGAATCAGGATATCCAGGATTTAAGGATTTTCAGGATGTGATTGGATGATGTTTTCACAGTTGTGAAAAATGTATGATCAGGGAAAAGGTAAAGAGTGAATAATTACCCATTACCCATTACCCATTACCAACTTAAAAAGCATTCATGAGATAAACCAAAGTAAAAAGAATAATCCAAATTATATCAACAAAGTGCCAGTAAATTTCCGCCATTTCAATTCCTGTGTGTTTCATGGAATTATAATGATTGGGACGGAAAGAACGCACAAAAACACCTAAAATTAATAACAGTCCCACAAATACATGAAGTCCGTGAAAACCTGTCATTAAATAAAAGCAGTTAGCGAAAACATTGGTGGTTAAACCATAACCTAAGTTCATGTATTCATAAACTTGTCCTGCTAGGAATACAGCACCCATCAAAAAAGTGATAAAATACCAAAACCGCATCCAACCAACACTATTTTTTTTGATTGCTTTATCACCGAAATGAATGATAAAACTACTGGAAACGAGGATGATGGTGTTAATGGTGGGTACTAATAATTCTACTTCTGTTCCTTCTGGTGGCCAGACTGCGGTAGTACCTTTAAAAAATAAGTAGGTGGCAAAAAATCCACCAAACATTAATGATTCGGAAATTAAAAAAGTTAGTAGTCCCCAAACTCTTAAATCTGGGTGTTGTTCGTGTGCTGTTGTGTGATGTTCGTTGGTTGTAATTGCTGTCATGATGTTTATTGGTAATTGGTAATTGGTAATTGGTAATTGGTAATTGGTAATTGGTAATTGGTAATTGGTAATTGGTGATTGGTGATTGGTGATTGGGAATAAATAATTATCTATTCACTGTCACCTGTCACCTGTCACCTGTCACCTGTCACCTATTCTTCTCTATGGCCATAGTCGTATGGTCCATGAGTGACTATGGGTAAAACTTCCCAGTTTTCAATGATTGGGGGGGAACTGGTGGTCCATTCTAAGCTCAATGCTTCCCAGGGGTTATCTCCTGCAAATTCTCCTTTTAGCCAGCTATTAATGATGTTGTAAGCGAAGGGAATGACGGAAATACCCAAAATGAATGCTCCAATGGTGCAAAGTTGGTTTAAGCTGGTAAATTGGGGGTCATACATGGCTACTCGGCGTGGCATTCCTTGTAATCCGAGTTCGTGCATGGGTAAAAATGTTAAGTTTGTGCCGATGAATGTCAAAGCAAAGTGAACTCTTCCCCAGGTTTCGTTGATCATTCTGCCGGTGATTTTGGGAAACCAATGATAGATTCCTGCGTAAATTCCAAAGACTGATCCACCAAATAAAACGTAGTGGAAATGAGCGACTACATAATAGGTATCGTGAACGTGAACGTCAAAGGGTGCTGTTCCCATTGTTACGCCGCTTAAACCACCCATGACGAACATTGATAATAAACCAATGGCGAATAACATGGCGCTGGTAAAACGAATTTTTCCACCCCATAAAGTTGCTACCCAACCGAATATTTTGACTCCTGTGGGAACGGCTACTATTAATGTGGAAATGGTGAAGAACATTCGCATCCATCCGGGTGTTCCACTGGTGAACATATGGTGTACCCACACGAATAAACCAACGACACAAATAGCAACACTGGAATAGGCGATCGCTTTATATCCAAATATCGGTTTCCGTGCATGAACGGGAATTACTTCTGACATGATCCCAAAAATTGGTAGGATCATTAAGTAAACTGCGGGGTGGGAATAAAACCAGAATAAATGTTGGTAAATAATGACGTTACCACCTGCATCTGGTTTGAAGAATGATGTCCCAAAGTTAATATCAAAGAGCAGTAAAATTAATCCTGCTGCTAATACTGGTGTAGATAAAAGTGCCAGGATGGATGTTGCTAAAATTGCCCAACAAAATAAAGGAATTTGATCCCATTTCATGCTGGGAACTTTCATCATTAAAATGGTGATGACGAAGTTTATTGATCCTAAAATTGAGGATGTTCCTACTAAGACTATCGCTAAGATCCACATTGTTTGTGCGGTGTTAGCGGTGATTAAACTTAGTGGTGGGTAAGCGGTCCATCCAGATTGAGAACCACCAAAAAAGAAGCTGCCTAATAATAGTAATCCTGCGGGGGGGTTTAACCAAAAAGCAATGGCATTTAATTTGGGAAATGCCATATCTCTAGCACCCACCATTAAGGGTACTAAATAATTGCCAAAACCCCCGATAGCACTGGGAACAATCCATAAGAAAATCATGATTGTTCCGTGATTTGTCATGAAGGCATTATACAGATTTGGATCAAGTAAATCTGCTTCTGGTGTCGCTAACTCGGTGCGGATAGCCACAGCCATTAAACCACCAATTAAATAAAATATAAATGCTGTCACCAAATATTGAATACCAATCACTTTGTGATCAATATTAAATGTGAAATAATCATACCATTTCCACGCTTGGAGATGTTGAGTATGGGCAACCAGTAAAGTCTTTTGTTGACTATTATCTGGTGGATGATTGGGTGAAAATTCTGTTTGTGTCATGCGATTTTAGATTTTGGATTTTGGATTTTGGATTTTCAGGAGTCAGGAGTCAGGAGTCAGGAGTCAGGAGTCAGGAGTCAGGATAATTAAGAATAAATCATCAGATCATTTCTTTCCTATTCCCTATTCCCTATTCCCTTCTTCTACTAATGACTGAATATTTTCTGCACTGATTCCCATTTCCTGAATATAAGGTTCAAGAAATTCAGCAGTTGTTAAATTAGCAGGATTGACTGCTATAATTTGCAGTGGTTCTTGTTTTTGTGCTACCTGATTTTCGGTTAACCAGTTATTAAAATCTTCTGGACTGTGAACTACAACTTGTGTCCGCATTGAACCATGATAACCACCACATAATTCTGCACAAACTACGGGATATCTTCCTGGTTTTGTGGCTACAAATCTTAATTCTGTGGGTACACCAGGAATTGCATCTTGTTTTAACCGAAATTGGGGAACCCAGAAGGAATGAATTACATCATCTGCGGATAAATTTAACTGCACATCTGCACCGACAGGAACATGAAGTTCTCCCGCAGTTATACCAGTTTCAGGATAGTTAAATAACCACGCAAATTGTATTCCTTTAACATCAACTACCAAGTCTGCTGGGTTATTTTTAGTTTGGGGACTTGCACCGATGCCAATATTAGGAGCAGCTAAAGTTTGAGAATTATCATTCATACTAGCCGCCATTGCCGTACCAGAAACATGAGCAACATGATGAGGATGAGTACCTGGTTCTAAACCTCCCATTTGGTTATAAACATCCACACTGTAGATACCTAAACCAATGACAATGACGCTAGGAATAGCTGTCCAAAATATTTCTAATGCTAAGTTGCCTTCTATCGGTACACCATCACTATTGTCTCCAGTACGACGACGGTAGACAAATAGGAAAATTAAGATTGTGCCTTCGACTATTAAAAATAGTGCGATCGCAATGGTAAACATGACATTAAAAAATCCGTCTACCAAAGGCGCTTGTTGTGATGCTTGCTCTGGTAATAAATGATGATGTTGACCTATCCAAATACTAATAGGAGCAATGAACATCCCCGCTAACAGTGTCCACAATGACACAGGAACTTTTTGCATACTACCCACTCTTTATCAATTAACAATTATCAGTGGAAGTCGGGTGCCGGGTATGGGTCTTAGAAGAAGAAAAATTCATTCTTAAACATGAGATACCATTCTCTTCTTACTGTCACCTGTCACCTTTTTTCCTGACTCCTGACTCCTCAATTTTTACTTATTACCGTTCTAACTTGTAAGTCATCAAAATTGGGTAAACTTCCAGATTTTTTCACATCTTTCTCACAAATATTACAAAAATATTACAAATTATATTTTTTCTCCTGTTTACCTTGACTCAAAAACCCAATTTATATACAATTAGCCTTCTTGATGATTAATTATGGTAACAGAATTAATCAGTCATGGGATTTTGGATTTTAGATTTTAGATTTTGGATTTTGGTTAACTTCTCATTAAAATCCACATAATTTTATCATTAAGGTAATGAACCCTAACAATTTTAAATCTATGTTTTTGTTAATCCTAAAATTTTTAATATTTTTTTAAATAATTATGTAAAGTTAGGTAAGGATTGAGTATTCCCCTCTAAATGAACTTTCATCAATCAGTGATGCTGATGTAAGGAGTTAAACAATTTCTCTTCTCCTTGTAACTTACTGACTGTAGTTGATGCCCATAAGTATTACTGGTCTAATGTTGTATGGGAATAACAATTTTTGGGACAAATACGAGAACAAGCTTCACAACCAATACAGTTCTCTGGGTGAGCGACTACCATCACCTTGCGTTCAATTTCTTCATCATCTTCATCTTCCACAAATTCACCTTCTTCATTCAATGCCATCAACCCTAAAACTGTGTAACCACATACTTTAATACATCTGCCACAACCAATACATTTATCCTTGTCAATTTCTGTAACAAATTTAGGTGTCCAAGACTTACCGCCAAATGTCAATCCTGTTAATGTTGCCATGAATCTAACCTCAGCAATTTCGCTTACAATTTTCTTGGTGATTTACTCTTAATAGTAGCCTAATATTTTGGCATTTTGCTGATAAAAATTAACTTTTTTATCAAGTTTTGCTGACTTGAAAAATCATGTCAATTTATCTCGAATAATTTTCTAGGCTAGATGCAATTTTTTATTAAAAAATCTCTACTCGATCCTTAGTATTCAAAGAGAAAATCCAGTTATTTTTCAGATAAATATAATTTATATCCTGATATTTTTATTGATAGGTTTTCGCAAAAATCAACAAGTAGAAAATAGTCCATAAGGTGAAAGTAAGAATTTTGACAGTATTTGCAGATACTAAATAATCAACAATCAGAAGTAAACAGTTAGTGAACAGGAATTTAAACATTAACTAATTAAAAACAATTTTCAGTTTTTCAGATGTTATTAAAAAACAGTTTTTGTCAAGATTTCCTGTGAAAGCAGAACACAAATATTAAAAAAAATCTCCAAGCTCATTATGAACAAACTTAGCGAAATCTTTATGAAATGTATAGTTAATGAAGAAGCAATGAAGCCTGACTTTCAAAGTCCCAAAGAGGTGACAGGTAAAAATCAACAGTGAACAGTGAACAGTCAAAGACAATAACTGTTAACTGATAACTGTTAACCAAATAACTGATCTTGTCATGGAGATAATTTGGTAGCAAGTTATGAATCAAGACGAGACATCGAGGGTAGACTTGAGCCAAACATCTCAGCAATTAGACTAGGAAGCAGCCTTATGCCTTATACAATTCCTAACAAAAATTGCGATGGATGTGATAACTGCCGCCCCCAATGTCCTACGGGTGCAATCAAAATCGAAAATAACGAATATTGGATTGATCCTTGTCTTTGTAACAATTGTGAGGGTTATTATCCAGAACCGCAATGTGTAATTGCTTGTCCTACAAATTCCCCCATACTCTGGCAAGCAAAAAAAGGCAGATGCAAAGTTGAAGTGCGAGAACCTACCAGTCCTAATTTATTTTCTAATGGCAAGAATCATCCCTTTGCTTCGGCAATAGTTATTTGGGAAGCTTGCAACTTACTAGCACAACGTAAATCATTACAATGGCAAACAGATGCAACAGGTAATTTACACTATAGCCGACAAGTTAATCAAGGTCGGGGTGCAATTTCTTTTCAGCTTCAGGACTCATTTCAAGTTAGTAACCGGGCTAAAAATTTACCAACAATTGAAAATCTTGATCTTCGAGCCGCTTGTATTCATCTGATTTTTGCTGCCTATGCTACAACTTTAGATCAACCCTGGGAACAGGAGTTTTCAATTGATGAGCGACAATTTGAAGCATACTTGGGATTAGAAAAACGTAAAGACCTTAACAAAATCACCAAGTTATGTTTAATCAAAAACATCGTTCAACAAGCTTGCTCTCTGGTTGTTTCTATTGACTGGCAAGCAAGAGGTAAAGTTCCCGGTTTTTCTGTTACAGAAAGTCCTTTGTGGCATTTAACAGATATTCATCATCATTTTCAGGAAGATGAACAGGGATGTAAATATTTAGTTGGGTTGACATTTAAAGTGAAAGCCGGTCTTTGGGCGCAGCATTTTTTAAATAAACAAGGCTGTAAAGAACGGACTGGTTTCTATCAATATGGTACTTTGCCGAAAACGCTGTTAACTACAGTGATGAGTCTGTGGCAGCAACATGAAGGCGCAGTCAGATTGATGTTATGGTTACTTTTTAAAACCAAGATGGGTAGAGAACAACGCATCACTGTTCCTACTTTACTGCGTGTTGCTTATGGTGAGGAAAAAATTAACTTAGCTTCCAGATTACGAGATGAAAGAAAGCGGTTATTACGAACTTTTGAAAATGATTTGGAAGTTCTCAATCATTCTGGAGTTAAGCCAATTTTTGATCCTGTTACCTACCCCATAGAAATCCAACCATTATGGGCAAAATTAGTTGATATTCCCGAAGATCCAGATGAAGCTTTAGAGTTTTGGATCAATGACGGTGGTGGTGATCATCGTCTTACAGATAGCGGTCCTCGTGGTAAGTGGAATATGTTGATGAATGCCCGGATTTTATCTTTTGAATTACCACCAGAATGGGAAAATATCAGTGCAGATGCTGAGAAAAAAAAGCGGCGTAATGTGAGAAGTAAAAAAACCGTCAAAACTACGGATAATTTATTAGCTGAACAAGTATCTCAAGCCCGCAAAAGTATCAATATCTCCCAAAGAGAATTAGCAAAGTTAACAGGTAAAAGTCAAAGTTGGATTCGTGATGTGGAAAATGGTCGTCTGAAACCTAAACCTGAAGATCAAGCTTTATTAAGGAGGGTGCTGAATATTCTTTAACAGGACTTATGCAAAACAGAACGAAAGTAGGGGTAATTTAAAGTAGGGGTAATTCATGAATTACCCCTACCTAAGAATTAGGTTTTTAGAACTAATACCCAGATCCCCGACTTCTTAGAGAAGTCGGGGATCTATTGGTAGGTAAACTGCGATCGCTATTGGATTTTAAATAATAAAATCTTATCAAAATCCATAAAATGATTGAAAATCTGTAATTGACTACATTTTTCCTTTATATTTTCTTAACATTTAATTGAGAATTATTTTTATTTATCAACGAGCTTGCAATACTTTCAGCTATCTGCTATAATTTAGAAGAATTTGTAAATTGCTTTATTGTCCCTACTTTAAAAATGTATCTTTTAGCACAAGCTTACAAGTCTTGACTGATAAACGCTTCAGCAATAGCCAAAAAAGAAATAACCCCTAAAATCAAAAATTTATCAAGAAATCCTGACACGAGATTTACCAAAATTACCTGCTTTTGTTTGCGGGTGAGAAATAGGGGCATTGACAAATAAGACAATTTATGGTGATGATATTCAACCTTGAATGAAACAATTATCAATTGTCAATTATCAATTGATAAGCGCCCAAACCACAACAGCCTGAGCGCCTAAATAGGTTGCAGATAAATTGATAATAGTTAATCTGCTAGTTATTCAAATTAAGCACGTGCCATTTGCATGGATCGGCAAGTTTCCGCACATCTACGACAAGCTGCGGCGCAATCTCTCATTTTGCTGTCATCACCGATGGTTTCACAAGCAGCAGCACAGCGATCGCACATTTCCGCACACAGCATACAAGTGCGTCCCATAAATTCAGAACCACTCATCATCATATTTGTACACATCATGCACATTTCAGAGCAATCGCGCATTATGCTCATCATGCCTATATCCATGTACCTACCACCTTTGCTCATGCAGTAAGTCATGGTTTCCAAGCAGATTTTATGACATTCCATGCAAGCATTCATGCAAGTTTGCATTTCCGTAGTCATGGATTCAGTCATCATCATCATCATAGCAAATACTCCTGATTTTTTGATGCGTATTTATAGTCATGAATTAGACTAATAACCACATTAATTACCGATGTTTCCAGGGTAAATAATAGGGGAAGCCCTGAATTGATCAGCCGATAATTCCGACAATGAATACTAACAACAAAATCAGAATCTTTCTTGCTACTTTGGCAGTAATTTCTATTTGAAAAGAAAACCGTTGAATATTCCAATCCCCGACTTCTTGAAGAAGACGGGGATCTCTGCACTTTGATGAAGCGTTTTTACTACTATTGGGGTAGAGTGCGGCTGGCATAAGCATCCATCGCATAAGCAGGAGTGCGATCGCTGTAATCAATTTCCATGCCAGTAATAGACTTAGCCAATTGTTCAAAAGACTCAGAACGCCAGTTCCGTTCATGGATAGGCTTGGTTTGTTCACCCATGAAGTAAGCCAGAGAACCAATCACAGAAACAGCAACCCAACCTACAACTAATAATGCAACTAAGATAGTCATCCTTAACCTCGTGTTTTAATTATGTCTTAACTTTACTTTCGTGTCTTAAACATTTATTGCTTTATGTAAATAAATGTAACAGATTGTTTTCCAAATTGTCAAATGTTCCCCAGTTGTGCTAACCGATGTTTGTGGTAGAGTATTCCACACTCTCAGACTAAATACATTACTATATTACTATATAGTACGTTAGTGTATCAATCAGATCAATTGCTGGTTAGAGAGTAGCTGAGTAATTATCTCTGCGTTCATGGGGAGAGTAATAAAGATGTAATTGCGATCGCAATTCAACTAGGAGCAACAGTATATGATAGTGATTGGTGATTGGTGACTGGTGATTGGGTTATTTACCTCCCCATCTCCCCTTCTCCCTCCTGTTCCCCCCCCAAACAGATATGCTCCCTATTCCAATGGACAAAATAAATGATATCAAGTCCAGTTAATTACTGATAATCAACTTTCTCCTCTTCACTCTTGCCTTTTGCCTACCCTCACAGATAATATAACTATTCCAACGGAAATAATATGAGAATGTTCTTTTCTGATGAAGAAATAGCACAATTAATTGCAGAAGATGTCCCATTTCTCGATTTAACTACCTATGGATTAAATATAGGTAAAGAATTAGGAGAAATTGAATTTTCTACCCGTCACACCATGACTATTTGTGCAACGGAAGAAGCAGCAAGAGTATTTGAAAAATGTGGTGCAAAAGTTGAATATTTACTAGAAAGTGGAACTTGTTTAACATCACAGCAATTAATTCTCAAAGCTAGTGGTTGTGCGGAAGCTTTACATATTGGTTGGAGAGTGGCGTTAAATTTAATGGAATACTCTTCTGGTATTGCTACCCGTGCAAAAGAATTAGTTGATGCTGCTAAAAATATAAATTCTGATGTGGCAGTTGTCACAACTCGCAAATGCTTTCCTGGTACAAGAATTATTTCTATGAAAGCAATTTTAGCTGGTGGTGCTACTCCCCATCGTTTAGGACTTTCAGAAACAGTTTTGATTTTTAAACAACACCTATTATTTATAGATAGTATTGCGGAAATAAGTGAGCGAATTAATCAACTGAGAAAACGATTTCCAGAACAAAAAATTGCTATTGAAGTGGAAACAGAAACCGATGCTTGGATGGTGGCTGAAGCAGGAGTTGATTTAATTCAATTTGATAAAATTCCTACTGTAGAACTTAGTGGTTTAGTTGCAGAATTAAAGCAGAAATATCCAGGTTTACAATTAGCAGCAGCAGGTGGAATTAATTTAGAAAATGTCAGGAATTATGCCAGCACAGGGGTAGATATTTTGGTGACCAGTTACCCGTATTTTGGTAAACCTGCTGATATTGGGGCGAAGATGAAACGGAGGTAATAATTGTCTGAATGAGGATGTCCAGGATTAAAGGATTTTCAGGATTGTTATTTGGTGGTTAATGGCTGTTATTTATGTATTTATTCTTACATCTCACATCATAAATATTCACTTTTATCCATACTAATCATCAACAAACAAGTAATAATTAAACAATCACATCTTGTACATCCTCACAATTATATTTAATATAATCAATTAGCAAAAGGATTGACTATTTTTAATTCTGTAATTGCCTGAAAATCACTAATATTTCTTGTCACTAAAATAGCGTTTTGATTTATTGCTGTAGCAGCGATAATTGCATCAGGAAGTTTAATTTTGTAATTTCGCTTTAATTGTATGGTTTTATTTTCAATCTCTTGTGATAATGGAACTACAGTAAACTGAGATAACAAATCTTCAATACATTCTTCTTCTTCCTGTGACAAACCAGCAAAACTCAGTAATTCAATACGGATAATTGGTGAAAGTAGAATTTCGTGTACATTCACAAATTCTTCTGCAAACCATGAATCAACTATTATATCATCGGCTAAATAGTAGATAAAAATATTTGTATCATAAAGATATCTCATTTATCCCACTCCTGACGCAGATGAGATAAATGAGCTAACATAGCTGATTTTCTATGTTTTAAACTTCCTTTAGCTTTACTAATTTTTTCATAGTCTTTTTTCCAATTTAATAGCATTGATTCAGGTACATCTACCGTAATTGAATCTTCATCTTGAGATACAAGATAATGTCTTGGTATTTTGATTAATGGCATAGTTTTATGCTCCTGTTTCTCTCACTTCAGATTGTAACATAATGACGATATTATACATAATATTATACAATTGTCTGAATCAGGATACCCAGGATGATAGGATTTTCAGGATGATTATTTGATGATTACTAAATGTGAATGATGTATTGATTATTATAGTCATTTCCTCAAAATTAACCTTTTGTCTGAATCAGGATACCCAGGATTAGAGGATTTTCAGGATAATTATTTGATGATTACCCAAAGTAAATAATGTATTGATTATTGCAGCTATTACTTAAAAATCATTAACACCTAACCAATAATTAAACAATCACATCCTGTACATCCTTAAATCCTGGACATCCTGATTCTGACAATATTAAAATTATCTAAACCACTAGCAAAATTACCCAAATATGCTATATTAAGTACAGCATATACCAACAACACAGGTTAATTATTGTTCATTCACTCTTAATTAAAATTATGCTAAATCAACCTATTTACACAGTTTTAACCCAAGTACAGCAAAAGTTAAAACAACTTTATGGAGAACAGTTAGAAAAACTAATTTTATATGGTTCACAAGCCAGAGGAACAGCACAACCAGATTCAGATATTGATATTTTAATTGTGTTAAAAGATGTTTTTAATTATTCTCAAGAGAGTGAAAAAATTAGTCAAATAATTGCTGATTTATGTTTAGAATACAATGTGTTAATTAGTTGTGCTTTTGCTAATAGAGAACAATTAGAAAATTATGAGAGTGGTTTTTTTCGTAATATTAGAAAAGATGGTTTAATAATATGAATGATGACCAAAAAAGACTTTTAGAAAAAGCTGAGAGGAGTTTACAAGCAGCAGTAGAACTTAACCAAAAAGGTTTTGCTGAATTTGCTGTTTCTCGTGGTTATTATGCTATGTTTTACAGCATTTTGCGCGTCTATCTGGTACAGGTTATATCTCATTTTCAATTTGATGTAATGATATGCCCTAAATTCTTGTACCTAATCGTTACGCAAAGTGCTGTATATTGCTACGGCTTTTTTAGAAAGTGAAGGACTTGCTTATTCTAAACATTCAGCCGTTATTGCTGCTTTTGGAGAAAAATTTGCTCGCACAGACAGAGTTCCTCGTGAATTTCATCGTTATTTAATTGATGCAGAAAGAACTCGTTTAAGGGGTGACTATAATACTGATCCTAATATTACAGAAGCTGATGCGGATCTGATTATTCAAAGAACTATAGAAATCCTAGATTTTGCGAAAGCAAATATTGATTGTTTATGAATGTTTTTTGTCTGAATCAGGATAACCAGGATTAGAGGATTAACAGGATGATTATTTGATGATTACTAGATGTGAATAATGTATTGATTATTGCAGTTATTTCCTCAAAATTAACTTTTTGTTTGAATCAGGATACCCAGGATTAGAGGATTAACAGGATAATTATTTGATGATTACCCAAAGTAAATAATGTATTGATTATTATAGCTATTACTTAAAAATCATCAACAACCAACCAATAATTAAACAATCACATCCTGTACATCCTTAAATCCTGGAGATTATCTCGACTTACTTCGACTTCGCTCAGTACAAGTCGCTCGATAACCACCTGATTCTGACAATAATATTGTACTATATTCTTAGCTACTAATATTTTCAGGGTGAATAATTGTAATTTCAGGAACAGTTATAAAATCTTTGGGATTTAAAGTTAAAATATGGCTGATATGATGAGCAAGCATCACGGCTAATATGTGTATATCGTGAGTGCGTTTACCAGAAATATTATATGTTGTTACTAAGTTCAACCAAGTAGAAAATACATCTGGTGTTTCTTCTAGTAAATCAAATTGATTTATTAGCATTTGTACTGCTTGGGTTGTTTGTGCTACAGTCCACCCTAATCCATTAACATTGACAGGACGAGTAGCAACAACCCAAAATTCAATGATTACTTGAGAAGTAATAAAACATTGATGATTATTAGATATTAAATATTTAATTGTTTTATCAACTAAATGAAAATCAGGAGATGTGATATCTCTGGAACGTAAAAGAATATTGGTATCTAATAGGTAATTACTCATCTTCCTCTGTCATCATAAATGTTTTCTCGACGTAGTGCTTCATCAGGAAGATTAACAGAACTTTGAGGAGCTTTTTCTATCCACTCTTGCCAAAGTTTTAATTTTTCTTCAGATGTTAAAGGTTTTTTAGTTTGTTGGTGGAAATTTTGATAATTCAGCCTTTCTTGGAAAAGTTGTTTTTCTTCGGGAGTTAATTTTAACACAATTTCTACTAAGGAATCAATAAGTTGTACATTCATAATTATTTATCTCATTTACTAGGTCATGGGCAAGATTACATTCTATTATAAACTCTAAACTGTCATAATCAGGAGATCCCCGACTTCTAGCAAGATTTTCTGATTTCACCACAAATTTACTACAGAAGTCGGGGATCTGATTCTTCACCTTCTAAACGTGAATAATGTATTGATTATTACATTCATTTTCTCAAAATTAACTTTTTGTCTGAATCAGGATAACCAGGATTAGAGGATTAACAGGATGATTATTTGATGATTACTAAATGTGAATAATGTATTGATTATTACATTTATTTTCTCAAAATTAACCTTTCTTCATACTAATCATCAACACCTAACCAATAATTAAACAATCACATCCTGTACATCCTTAAATCCTGGACATCCTGATTCAGACAATATTAAAATTATCTAAACAACCAGCAAAATTACCCAAATATGGTATATTAAATACAGCATACACCAAACTAACCATTACCCAAAAGTAAAGGAAATTAAGATAAAATAAGTTAAGCGGATTTATGGAATGGAATATAATATTTGATCCAGATTTTAGAATTTGGTTTTATCAACAAGAACAGGGATTTCAAAATGAAGCATTTGCAGTATTAGGTATTTTAGCAGAATTTGGACCCAGTTTAGGAAGACCAAGAGTTGATACTTTAGAAGGTTCTAATTTCAGTAATATGAAAGAACTACGTATTCAATATCAAGGAGAACCTTGGCGGATTTTATTTGCATTTGATCCCAAAAGACAAGCGATTTTATTAGTTGGAGGTAACAAAACTGGTAATAAAAAATGGTATAAAGAAAATATACCCATAGCAGATAAAAGATATCGAGAATATTTGGAAACACTCAAGGAAGAAAAATCATGAAAAAATATACAACTTTATCGGAAGAGTTAAATCAACTTTCTCAAGAACGAAAAGAAATAATTGCTGCAAGAACTTCTGAATTAAGATTAGCAGAAATTACGCTGCAAAATTTACGGGAAAGATTGGGTTTATCATCATCAGAATTAGCTGATAGTTTGGAATTATCAGAAATAGAAATATCTGATTTAGAAAATCAACCAAGTTTAGAATTAAATACAATACGTAATGTTGTTAATGCTTTGGGAGGAACTATGGAAATTATTATTAAACTTCCTAATAAAGAACCTATTATGATGAATTTGTCTGAATCAGGATACCCAGGATGATAGGATTAACAGGATGGTTATTTGATGAATTTGTCTGAATCAGGATAACCAGGATTATAGGATTTAGAGGATTGTTATTTGATGATTAGTAGAAGTGAATGATATATTGATTATTACGGTTATTTTATAAAAATTAGCCTTTTGTCTGAATCAGGATAACCAGGATTATAGGATTTAGAGGATTGTTATTTGATGGTTACTAGATGTGAGTAATGTATTGATTGTTACAGTCATTTCCTCAAAATTAACTTTTTGTCTGAATCAGGATACCCAGGATGATAGGATTTACAGGATGATTATTGGATGAAAATTAACTTTTTGTCTGAATCAGGATAACTGGTTACTGAGCGAAGTCGAAGTACAGGATTAGAGGATTTTCAGGATAATTACTTGATAATTAACCAATAAAAATAATGTATTGATTATTCCGGCTATTACTTAAAAATCATCAACACCTAACCAATAATTAAACAATCACATCCTGTACATCCTTAAATCCTGGACATCCTGATTCAGACAACCACAACATCAACACCTAACCAATAATCAAACAATCACATCCTGTACATCCTCAAATCCTGTACTTCGACTTCGCTCAGTAACCAGACATCCTGATTCTGACAATATTAAATTTATGTAAACAACTAGCAAAATTACCCAAATATGCTATTTTAAATACAGCATACATGAAACCAACCATTAACTAATCATGAATAATCCACAACAACCAGGAAAATACGATGCTGTGCTTGGTGGTAATAGTCCATCAATAGAAGGTGCAGCCGTTTTAGGTGGTATTGAAGGGGTAAAATTACGGTTACAAAATCCAGATGCAAAAGTGAGAATTGCTGCACTTGAGCAAGCTTTGAATTATGGAGAACAGGGTTTAGATTTAGTAATTGCAGGTTTAAAAGATAAA
Source organism: Sphaerospermopsis torques-reginae ITEP-024 (assembly GCF_019598945.1). Lineage (NCBI taxonomy): Bacteria > Bacillati > Cyanobacteriota > Cyanophyceae > Nostocales > Aphanizomenonaceae > Sphaerospermopsis > Sphaerospermopsis torques-reginae. The sequence goes on from NZ_CP080598.1 coordinate 4,364,932, forward strand.
TCTTGGGATATTCAAAATGCAGCTTATTTAATATTAAATTCTAGAACAGAACCAAGAATTAAACAAATATTAGAAAAACCTAATCACGAAGGTTTAAAACTAGAACAAATTGAAGTAGTAACAGTTAATAAAATTGGTGAAATTATTCAACGACAGCAACGTATAGCTAGATATTTTATAGAAGATTTGGGTAATGGTGTTAGCTTGGAAATGGCTGCTATTCCTGGTGGTACTTTTATGATGGGTTCACCAGAAAATGAAGAGGGAATATCTTATGATGAAAGTCCCCAGCATCAAGTTACTATTCCTAGTTTCTTTATGGGAAAATATCCGGTAACACAGGCACAATATCAAGCTATTATGGGAACTAATCCTTCTTATTTCAAAGGTAGTAATCGTCCAGTTGAACAAGTTAGTTGGAATAATGCCGTGGCTTTCTGTAAAAAGTTAAGTCAAAAGACAGGAAAAAACTATAGATTACCAAGTGAAGCCGAATGGGAATATGCTTGTAGAGCGGGAACTAACACACCATTTCACTTTGGAGAGACGATTACAACTGATTTAGCTAACTATGATAATATTAATACTTATGGACAAGAACCCCAAGGAGTTTATAGAGAAAAAACAAGAGACGTAGGGAGTTTTGGAGTAGCCAATAACTTTGGATTATACGATATGCACGGCAATGTATGGGAGTGGTGTCAAGATAATTGGCATAGTAACTATGAAGGTGCGCTAACAGATGGAAGCGCATGGCTAGATGCTAAAAAGAATACTAACACAAAGCTGCTGCGCGGTGGTTCGTGGGTCGTCAATCCTGAGGGTTGCCGTTCTGCTTGTCGCTTCAACAACATCCTCGCCTTCAACGACTTCAGGGTTGGTTTTCGGGTTGTATGTAGTGGTGCGGCGAGGACTTAATAGCACTATGCTCTCTTGCTCTTTTTTTGTCTTACCTCTCTCGCATAGCGAAAAATTTTTTTGTCTGAATCAGGATATCCAGGATTAAAGGATTTACAGGATTGTAATTTGATGATTGATAGATGTGATTGATATATTTATTCTTCCATCTCACTTCATAAATATTCACTTTTATCTATACTAATCATCAACAACTAACCAATAATTAAACAATCACATCCTGTACATCCTCAAATCCTGGTCATCCTGATTCAGACAATAATATGCTATTTTTAATACAGCATACACGAAACCAACCATTAACGAATCATGAATAATCCACAACAACCCCTAGAATACGATGCTGTGCTTGGTGGTGAAAATCAAATATCAAGTAGTCATGATCTGAAAATGACCACAGAAAGAGCGGTAAATTTGTTAAAAGCTGGTACAGCGGGAATTAAAGCATGGAATCTATTTAGACAGAAAGAAACCTATCTCCCTAGTCTTGAAGGAGTTGATTTGAGTGGAATTAATTTGACTGGTGCTAATCTTCAAGGTGTGAATTTAAAAAATTCTAAATTAGTTAAAGCTAAACTTATAAGTGTCTATCTTATTAATGCCGATTTGCAGGAATCTGATCTAACTCAAGCATCGCTAACTAACAGTAATTTTTCTAATGCTAATCTTCAAGGTGCAAACTTGACAAATGCAAATTTTATTAATTCAAATTTCACAAAAGCTAATCTTACAAAAGCTAATTTAACAGAAGGTGTAGGATATAATGACAATGTATCATGTAACTTCAAAGAAGCAAATTTCTCAGGTGCTATTGTAATCAGAGCCAATTTGAAAAACTGTAATTTAGAATCAACAAATTTAACTGAAACTAAATTCGATAATGCTAATTTATATGGAGCAAATCTTCAAAATTCCATTATTGCTAATACAAGTTTTTTAAACACAAATCTTGAATTTGCTGATGTAACAGGAACTAATTTTTTTTTCGCCCATCTTAATCAACAAACTCTGACAAATAACACTAGAGGAATTTAATAACTATACTAAATTCATTTAAAGTGCTATTAATTCAGACATTTATTTTCTTCTTTGCTCCTTTGCGTCTTTGCGCGAAACAAAAAGCTCAATAAACTAACAACTAATCCCCCTATTTATACATAATGAATAACCCCCATCAACAACTACTCCAACAAATAGACCTCATGCTTCGCGCCCGCTATCCCCTACTATATATAGTCGGAGTCGAAGAAGAACCAATAGAACAAGTCCTGCAACAACTCACCCAAATATCCCAGACACCACGACAACTATTATTATGGGATATCGTCACCGGTTGGGATGACAACGGAACTGATAAAGGTTCAGTCATGGGTGCATTATCAAGAATTACCAAAACCCCAGAAAATACAACCACAATATTTGTATTGCGAGACATACATTTTATTCTCAAAAACCCCGAAACAGAAAAAAATGCTCCCGTAATTCGTGCTATCAAAAACCTCACCCGTCAACTCAAACGCACACGCCAAACCCTCATCCTCACCAGTCATACATTAACCATTCCCCCAGAACTACAAGAAGAAGTTACAGTAATTGATTTTCCCTTACCCAACATCCAAGAAATTGATTATTTAATTCAGCAATTAATAGTCCCCGAAAAACTTAACTTAAATGGACTAGGAAAAGAACAATTAATTAAAGCCTGTCAAGGATTAAGTCGCGCCAGAATTAGAAGAGTTTTAGCCGCAGCTTTAGCAGCAAAAGGACAAGTCAATGAATCAGATATTGATAGAGTTTTAGAAGAGAAAAAACAAGCAGTTAGACAAACAGGAATATTAGAATTTTACACATCCAATGAATCATTAAAAAACGTCGGCGGATTAGAAAATCTTAAACAGTGGGTAAGAATGCGTCAAGATGCTTTTACCGAAGAAGCACGACGTTATGGTATACCCAACCCCAAAGGCGTTTTATTAGTAGGAATCCAAGGAACAGGAAAATCATTATCCGCTAAAACTATCGCCCATGAATGGCGTTTACCATTGTTACGTTTAGACGTGGGCAGATTATTTGGGGGAATAGTCGGAGAAAGTGAAAATCGCATTCGGCAAATGATACAATTAGCAGAAGCAATATCACCCTGTGTATTATGGATGGATGAAATAGATAAGGCATTTGGTAATATTAATAGTGGTGTTGATGGTGATTCGGGAACATCGCGCCGGGTATTTGGTACACTCATTACCTGGATGCAAGAAAAAACCAGTCCGGTGTTTATGGTAGCTACTGCTAATAATGTGCAAATATTACCAGCCGAGTTATTAAGAAAAGGGCGATTTGATGAAATATTCTTTTTAAATTTACCCACAGAAAAAGAACGCCATGATATTTTTAAAGTTCACTTGCAAAAAATCCGTCCTTCCCGACTGCGAGAATTTGATTTACCCAAACTTGCCAGAAATACAGAAAATTTTAGCGGTGCTGAAATTCAACAAGTAATTATTGATGGAATGCACCGGGCTTTTGGTAGTTTAATAGATGGAAATAGGAGGGATTTTAATACAGAAGATATTTTAGATGCGGTATCGGAAACTGTGCCTTTGGCGGCTATTGCTAAGGAACAAATTACATTTTTAAAACGTTGGGCGGCGGAAGCTGGCGCAAGAACGGCATCTATTGATACACTGTTAATGGAGGAGTTGAAGGTTTATTCTCAGCAGCAAGGTTTGGGTCCTTTGGAAGTGGATTAAATAATTGATAATTGACAATTGATAATTGATAATTCATGAATGAAAAAAGGAGTTGATTTTTTATGTCTCATTTTACAAGTATCAAGGTGCAAATTAAAGAGGGTGAAGTGCTGCTTCAAGTATTAAAGGAGTTGGGTTATCAGGTTGAGTTAAATTCTCAGGTGCGTGGTTATAGTGGTTCTAAAACTAATGCTGAATATGTGATTAAACAAGCTAATGGTTATGATTTGGGTTTTCGTCAACAGGGGGGAATTTATGAATTAGTTGCAGATTTTTGGGGTGCGGAAATTAATCAACAGGAGTTTGTTAATAATATTAGTCAAAAATACGCTCATAAAACTTTGATGGGAACTATACAAACTGAGGGTTTTAATGTGGAAGAAGAGGAGGTTTTAGCAGATGGTACTGTGCGGGTTGTTGTTGGTAAATGGGTTTAAATAAGAATTGATCCCCCCAACCCCCCCAGGGGAAACGCATCTAAATCTTATTGACAAAATACCGTTTTAATGTATAGACCAATAAATCCCTATTTATCGTTTGATTGATTTTTTCAGGATCATGGTGATGGACTAAAATATTGTCAATAAGTGGTCGTTAATGCGAATATTTTGGTCGTTATTGAGATTGAATCGCCCTTATTGATAAGATGCGTTTCCCCTGCCAACCCCCCTTATTAAGGGGGGCTAAATATCAAATTCCCCTTTTTTAAGGTAAGAGGGGCTAAATCGTTCAAATTCCCCCTTTTTGGGATTTAGGGGGATCTAAAATGTTAACATTATTAAAAAGGAAAAATTCTCATGGCAGAATATCAAAAGATAGAATATCGCATTGGTAAAGATGGTAAAATTGTGGAACGGGTTTTAAATGCCACTGGTTCTAGTTGTGTGGAAACTACAAAAAATTTAGAACAATCTTTAGGAGAAATAGAATCTCAGGAATTATTACCAGAATATTATCAAGATGATGAGATGATTACAACTTCTGAAAATCAAACCTTACAACAACAGTAAACTTAGATACCGGACTTCTTTAAGAAGTCGGTTATCTGAAGACTGATAACGAGAAATATATGGCTTACGCCACGCTTCGCTATCAGAAATTACTGTATAATCGTTATATACCCAGACAAAATTATCCATTATTTTCTACTTTTAGGAATGGCTGTATTATGCTTCAAAGATTATATGTAAATAATTTCCGATGTTTAGAAAACTTTGAACTGAAAATAAAAGATATACCATCTGCTCTCTTGATTGGCAAAAATGGTACAGGTAAATCAACTATTGGTAAAGCATTAGAGGTTCTTCAAGCTATTGCTAGAGGTACAAATAGATTGCGGGATCTGGAAAAAAATAATCTTATTGGACGAAATGATTTTGCTTATAGCAAGTTTGAAGTTCCCATTCGCTTAGAAATAGAAGTATTATTGAAAAATCAATTATATCAGTATATTCTCGCGTTAGAGTTACCAGAAAATTTTCAAGAGCTGCGAGTTTTTGAAGAACAGCTTCTAGTTGATGGAAATCCAATTTACTCTCGAAAAAATGCTCAAGTTACTATTCATAGTAATACCCAAAATAAAGAAGCTCAGTTTTCTGTAGATTGGCATTTAGTAGCTATGCCAATAATTAGTAATGATAGTCTTTATGTTTTAAAGAATTGGCTGGCTGAGATGATTATTTTAGCACCAATTCCTAGTTTAATGACTGGAGATTCTCACGGGGAAACTTTACAACCAAAAAAAGATGGTACAAATATTGGAGAATGGTTTTCTGGTTTACTGGGTAGATATCCTGCGGCCTATAGAGAAATTGACAAATATCTCCGAAAACCTATGCCAGACTTTCAGGATTTTGTTAATGAAATTATTGCTAAAGACGTGAAAAGTCTCATCGTTAGATTTGCGAAAAATCAAGCTACTTTAGATGTTAATTTTCAAGATTTATCAGATGGTGAAAAATGCTGTTTTCTTTGTGCTGTGGTATTAGCTACTAATCAATTCTACAGTCCGGTTTTCTGCTTTTGGGATGAACCTGATAATTATCTTTCTCTATCGGTAGTAGGTCATTTTACTATGTCTTTACGACGTTCATTTACAAATAGTGGACAACTTTTAGTAACTTCTCACAATCCTGAAGCAATCAAAAAATTCTCTGATGAAAATACCTTTTTTCTTGATAGAAAAAGTCACTTAGAACCAACTTTAATTAGGTTGATCAGTGAGATACCTGGTCTTGGAGATCAAGTTGATCTCATTGAAGACTTAATTTGTGGAGATATAGAATTATGAGTTCAAATGAGTATAGACCACATCTTCTAATTTTATTAGAAGATAAAGCTCATAACGATATTGTTAACGGATTTTGTCTAAATTTAAACGTAGATGAAGATCAGATTGAACGTCTACAAAAAGCGCGTGGATGGGTAAACGTCAAAGATAAATTTGAAAAAAAATATATTCCCAAACTGCGACAAAATGTTAATAAACATATTTTATTGATTATTGATCGGGATATCTATCAAAATAGAGGCACTTATGTACAAGAATGTATTCCTGAAGATATAAAAAATAGGGTATTTATTTTGGTTTTCAACCCTAATCCAGAAATTCTTAGAAATGATACTAAAAAAAGTTTTGAGAATATTGGAAAAGCACTTGCTAAAGCTTGCTATGAAAATCAAAATGGACTATGGGAACATCCTGTTCTTGTAGATAATAAACCTGAGTTAGAACGAATGATTTTATCTGTTAAACCATTTCTGTTTACCAATTAGCCTAAAAAAATAATATGCTAGAACAAATTAATCATATCGGTTTTGCCGTCATTCTCACTATTATCATTTATATGATTCTGCGTTTCCTATTTCCCGAAACCCAGGAAAATACACCAACTAATTATCAACCTATCACCTCAACAGATACAGAACAAAAAATTAAAGATTTAGAATTACAATGTCAACGACTGCGGGAAGAATTAAAACAACAATCTCAACAACTACAAACCGATTTCCAAACTGAAACCTTTACCCAATTACAAACATTATTAACCAACTATCCCACAGTCAAAAAAATGGCTTTAGCTAAACCTGACTTACCCGCTAAAAATCTGGTTTCCCTATTTACATCTTTAGATAATTTAATTACCAATTGGGGTTATACTGTGATTGGGGAAACTTGGGAACAGGTTAATTATAATCCCCAAATACATCAAGCTGATAGTGATGATATTCAAGAAGGTGATTTAGTTTATATTCGGTTTATTGGTTATCAAAATGGTGATCAAGTTCTCTATCCTGCTAAGGTTAGTCGCTCTTTACCGGGAGGTTTTAATAATAATTGAATTTTAGTTTCGCGCAAAGTCGCAAAGAAGCAAAGACGCAAAGAAATCCAAGAGAATTATTTATTATTCTGACTCCTGACTCCTAAATTATGACTACAATTGCAATTGATTTTGGTACAAGTAATACTGTAATTAGTATTTTAGAACCTGATACCCAACAACCTAAAAGTTTACGTTTCCCTAATTTATCCCGTGTCTTTGTGGGTGTAAATTCTCAAGGTGAAAGGTTAGAATTTCCCGTTATTCCTAGTTTATTATTTATTAAATCACCCAATAATATTATATTAGGTGAAGGTGTAAGAAGTCAACGTTTAGGACTTTCTCAAAGTTACCCTCCTGAAAGATTATTTAAAAAATTTAAACGCGATTTAGCTGGAGATTATCAACCACCACCACGTCAAATTGATGGAATTAGTTATAATTCTATTGCTGTTTCTGAATTGTTTATCCAAACTATTTGGACAGAAATCAAAAAGCAAAATATCCAACCTACTCATTTAATTTTTACTGTTCCTGTTGGTGCTTTTGAACGTTATTTAGACTGGTTTCGAGAGTTAGGTAATAAATTAAATGTTCCCCAAGTTTCTATTATAGATGAATCTACAGCAGCAGCTTTAGGTTATGCTGTAAAATCTCCCGGTAAGTTAATTTTAGTGGTTGATTTTGGTGGGGGAACTTTAGATTTAAGTTTAGTGAGAACTATTAATAATTCTCATGATAATTATAACTTACGCGCTGAGGTTTTAGCAAAATCAGAAGCTTATGTAGGTGGTGAAGATATTGATGTTTGGATAGTTGATGATTATTTGCGATCGCAAAATCTCACACCTGAACAAATTGGTAAAATCAGTTATCAAAATCTCCTAGAAATTGCTGAAGGTTTAAAAATTCAACTTTCTAAAAATCAAACCGCTTCCGAAAGTTGGTTTGATGATGAATCTTTTATGTCTTATGAATTAAAAATTAACCGGGAAAAATTAGAAGAAATTTTAGAATATTGGCAATTTTTACAACAGTTAAGGGATGCGTTAGATGAAGTTCTAAATTTTGCTTTAAGAAAAGGTATTTCTAAAAATGATATTGAACAAGTTTTATTAGTAGGAGGAAGTTGTTTAATTCCCGCAGTTCAACAATTAATCATCTCTTATTTTGGTAAAAACAAGGTAAAATTAAATAAACCCTTTGATGCTGTATGTCATGGTGCATTAGCAATAACCCAAATTACAGAAATAGATGATTTTTTGCGTCATAGTTACGCGATTCGTTTATGGGATAATTTCAGCAAAAGTTATATTTATCATCCTATATTTACCAAAGGTACAAAATATCCTTGTCAAAGTTCCCAATGGTTAACCTTACAAACTGCAAATAATGGACAAACAGAGATTCGTTTAGATATTGGAGAAGTAGGTGATATGACACAAACAGAAATCGCTTTTGATGCTTCAGGTAGAATGACTTCTAGCACTCTCCAACATCAAGAAAGTTATCGTTCCTTAGATACCCAACATCAACAGGTATGTGTAGCAAAACTTAACCCTCCAGCAGCAGCAGGATTTGATAGAATATCTGTGTTATTTGAGGTAGATTCTCGACGAATTTTATTAGCAACTGTCAAGGATTTATTAACAGCAGAGATATTAGTTAATAGAGGTGAAATTTATAAATTAATCTAAAATTTTCTTCCCCAGTCCCTTTTATCAATTGATAATTGACAATTGAAAATTGACAATTGTTTCATTCAAGGCTTCCGCCGTGAGCGTCAGCCGATAGCGTAGCGTGGCGTATGACTCCTACGTCGTCACGCAAGCTATAGCCATACGGTTTAAAACCTCCCCTTTCAAGGGAGAGGTAATTGTCAATTGTTCATTGTTAATTGTCAATTATTGAATCCATTCTTTGCAACTGCGCTACTTTCGGATCAATGATTTTTTGACCTAAACTAGCAAATTTAATCGCTACAGATATCTTATTACCCGTCCCAAAAACATGAGTAATTTCGCCGATTCCAAAAGTTTTATGCAATACTCTTTCGCCGACTCGCCAATTTTCTGATGCGCATTGATTATCAGGGTTTGCAGATGTTGACTTAGTAAAAGTACGGGTGTTTTTCTTTTTGGTGGTTAATAAATCTGGGGGTAGTTCATCCAAAAATTGCGATCGCAAAGCTGGTTCTCTACTACCATACAACCTTCTTTCTCTAGCATGGGATAAATACAATCTTTCCTTAGCGCGTGTTATCCCTACATAACACAAACGTCGTTCCTCCTCCAACGATGCAGGATCTTGTAAAGAACGATAACCAGGAAATAACCCCTGTTCTAACCCAACTAAAAATACTACAGGAAATTCTAAACCTTTAGAAGCGTGCAAAGTCATTAAAGAAACTGCTGTTTGTCCTTCTTTTAAATTATCTAAATCAGAACTTAACGCCGCACTTTGCAAAAATGCTTGTAATGAAATATCATCACCTTTATTGTCATCTTCAAACTGAGTGATAGCGTTAAACAATTCTTTGACGTTACTGATTCTATTATCAGCTTCATCCGTTCCCTGTTCCATCAAATCCCGAATATAGTTAGAATCATCCAAAATTCCTTCTAAAATTTCAGAACCGGGAATTTTTGTAATTTGTTCTTGCCATTTCTGAATTATACCAGCAAAACCATTCACAGACTTGGCAGCACGTCCAGCTAAAGTATTTACTGATGTTTCATCACTTAATATTTCCCATAAAGTTGTACCTAATTGTTGGGAAGCATTCATCAAAGCATCAATAGTAGCTTTACCAATTCCCCGACGAGGAGTATTAATAACTCTTAATAAACTAACTGTATCCGCTGGATTATTAATTGCTCTTAAATAAGCGACAACATCCTTAATTTCTTTGCGGTCATAAAACTTCATTCCCCCAACAACTGTATAAGGAATTTGATATTTTACTAATAATTCTTCAAAAGGTCGAGATTGGGCGTTAGTGCGATAAAGAATAGCAAAACTACCCCAATTTAATTCCGGGTTTTGATGTTCTAAAGTGCGAATTTGATTAATCACAAAATCTGCTTCTGCTATTTCATCATCAGCTTTATAACAATAAATTTCTTCCCCTGCATCTCTTGTAGCTCTGAGAATTTTATCAATACGTTGGGTATTATTTTCAATTAGTTCATTAGCAGCTTGGAGGATATTTTCACAAGAGCGATAGTTTTCTTCTAATTTTACCATTGTTCTGGTATCATCATCCTCTAAACCATCACCAAAATCTTGTTGAAATTCTAGTAATATGGTAAAATCAGCCATTCTAAAACTGTAAATTGATTGGTCAGCATCACCCACCACAAACACAGACCGATTTTGCCAATCCCACTCACTCTTTCTGTTTTCACCATTAGTTACTAACAGACGAATCAATTCATATTGAGTGCGGTTGGTGTCTTGATATTCATCTACTAAAATATGACAAAATTTCCGATGCCAATACCCTAAAACTTGTTCATTTTGTTGAAATAATCTTGTAGGAATTAAAATTAAATCATCAAAATCTAAAGCGTTATTTTGTGCTAATCTATCTTGGTAAAGATTATAAACATCAGCAATTACCCGACCACGATAATTTGGCTGTTCTCGTTCAAATTCCTGGGGTGATAAACCTTGGTTTTTGGCATTACTAATAGCGTAACGCACAGATTTAGGCTCAAATTTTTTACTGTCTAAATTAAGTTCTTTAGTAACAATTTCTTTGATTAAACTTTGGACATCAGACTCATCAAAAATAGAAAAGTTTTTATTCCAACGTCGTCCTTTTTCATCTTGATATTTTTCGATATCAAAGCGGAGAATGCGAGAAAAAAGACTATGAAAAGTGCCACACCACATATTTTTGATAGTAGTGCGATAAACTTTAGATATCAGTTGAGTTTGTTCGTATTCTGGTAATAAATCAAACTTGTTACCGTGTTGAGAAATAGCTAATTGTTCAGCAAATAACCTTTGAATCCGGTCTTTCATTTCCCGTGCAGCTTTGTTGGTGAAAGTCACCGCTAAAATATTTTCAGGGTTAACACGGTTTTGCAGAATTAAATTAGCGATACGGTAAGTAAGCGCACGAGTTTTACCAGAACCCGCACCAGCGACAACTAATAAAGGTCCGCAATAGTGTTCAACTGCTATACGTTGACTGGGGTTAAGATGGCTAAGAAAATCTATATTTGTAGTCATAGGTGTGTGAAATAGCGATGCAATAATATTTATACAGTAGGGAACAGGAAGATTGAAAATCTTTTAGTACATAGCTTTTTTTATTAACTACTCCCTGTTAAGTGCAATATTACCTATCTTATTCTCTTATTCTCTTCTTCCTTCGTTCCTTCGTTCCTTCGTGGTTCATTCATATCATAATAAAATTAAACCAACTTAAACCCAATCACCTATTCCCTATTAGCTTTCAAAGGTAAATTTACTCTAAAAGTAGAACCAACACCAAGCTGACTTTTGACAATAATCTCACCCCCCATCATTTGACAAAAATGACGGCTAATAGCCAATCCTAACCCAGTACCGCCATATTTCCTAGTAGTGGAATTATCTCCTTGAGTAAAAGGTTGAAATAGCTGCTGCTGCTGACTAGGGGACATACCAATACCTGTATCAGTGACAGTAAAACTAATTATACCTAAAGGAGCATCTTTGAATAAGTTGGTTTTTTCATGTTTAACTGTCAATGTGATTTTACCGTTTGTAGTAAACTTAGCAGCATTGCTGAGTAAATTTAGCAATACTTGTCGCATTCTTTTTTGGTCAGCATACATATTTCCCAAATTTTCATCACAGTCTACCACCAAGTTATTACCATTTTTTTCCATAGCTGGTTTAACGGTGAGAACAAGATTATTAATCAAATTTGTAATATCAAATGTTTCTGGGTAAAGAGTCATTTTCCCAGCTTCGATTTTTGACACATCAAGGATATCGTTAATCAGTTCTAGCAAATGTCTACCAGCGGAATTAATAGTTTCTAAATCAGTAATAAAATCAGGAGAAGCACCTATATCAGCAGCATCATCTTGCAAAAGTTGACTTAAACCAATAACTGCATTTAACGGTGTGCGTAGCTCGTGACTGACATTAGCGAGAAATTGACTTTTTGCTGTGCTGGCAGCTTCAGCTAATTCTTTCGCCTGTTCGAGTTGTTTAGTGCGTTCAGATACTCGCTCAATCAAGCGATTGAGAGATTTAGCCAGCAAGCCAATTTCATCATCAGTAGTGATGGGAGCGCGTAAATCAAAATTAGATTTTTTTGCCACTTGTTCAGCTACTTGAGTGACAGTAATTACAGGTTCAGCGATCGCTCGACTGGTACGCCAAGCTACCACAGCTGCAATAGCCACAGATAGCAGCATACTGACTATAAAAATTGTTCTTTCTACAAATCTCGCTTCCTCTACATCGTTTTGCCTATCCTGTTCTTGTTCTTGCGCCGTTCTTAAAATTCTCGTCAACTTATTTGATAAATTATCTAGATCCTCGACAGTGTTACTGTTCATAACTTCCAGTAACTCTTTGCGTACAGTTTCTACTTGTTCAGACTGTAAAGCATTATTATCAAGTTTTTGTAAAATTTTTTCTACTTGCTCAATATAAGCTTTAAAATTACTAGAATAATCTGATAATAAAGTTTGTAAAGTGTTGCTATTGGCAGCTAAAGTCTCGGGCTTACTGCTAATATATGCGCTGATTTTTGTGTCTAATTTTTGAGCTTCAGCAAAAGAAGTCAGTAATTCATCTTTTTTCTGGGTTCGCTTTTGTGTATTTTCTAACACAGCCACTAAATTCGCGCTATGCAACTGTGCCTCAAATATGGCATTTTTATAATTATTCAGTAGTTGTTCTTGCTGTTTAGCCTGATGGAACTGCCGAACTTCTCTTCCTCGGTAATAGCTGGCCAGCACCAACCCAGTCAGAGAGCCGAAAAAGCCAATTCCAATAGCTACAAAGTAGCCATAGCCAATTTTTTGATGGATACGCCATGAACTAGCTTTAAGTTTCCCACGGGAGGGAAATTCTATTGTTGGAAGTTCATCTATTTTTGACTCTTGAGTTGACACTTTCTTGCTTTCCAAACTTTTGTCAACAAGGGTAGGCTTTTGATCTGGTATCCCAGCATTTTCTTAACCTTCCTACAAATATCACCAACCAAGTTTAACCTTGATAATGACTTTAAATATGATTAAATTTTCATTTACCCTCTTTGATAACAGGATTAAATCATTCTTTTCCAGATAATAGCATGGACTTATATTGAGTATAGAAAGTTGAGACATTTCTCAAGGGTTAATCAAGGCAGCTTTGCTGGAGTGCGTTTCTGTGCCAAAAATTTTCCTTTCCAATGCGAGATATTAGAGGCGATTTTTCCGATCAAACTTATTATGTTTGATAGAGATTTTACAATTGACTAAACATTATATCATCAAATATTATTAACGTCTAGTCTATTTGAACAAACCTAAAAATTGTTACATATTAAAATCAAGATGAAAAAGCCAATTGACGAATCTGGCGGAATATAGCTTTAATAGTCAGAAATAGGCAGATTAAATCAGCGTTTAACAAAATCGGCGTAAGTCCCCGACTACAAGAATGTGAGTTGGGGATATAAGCTGGAAGATTGAGGCGTACATCCTTGATGCACAACAGCTTATCCAATTATTTTCTAGATTTACTTTACTGTTAATGCAGCAAAGGTAAGACGGTAATTAAGGTGATAATACCTATTACAAACACTAAAAACCCTTTTTGACCTCAACCTGATTGTACTGATTCAGGAGTCCATTGCTTAGTAAACAGTCTTGTGGTCAGAATAGTGAGGATTAAGAAAACTCCACTGTCAAAATTATGGAAGTGAAAATGCAAGAACCAGAATATACAGAAACCAAGTCAAAAGAAACAACAATCCCAGATATCAACACCCAAGCAGGAAGCATCACCAAACTACAGCCTCCTGTACAGTCTCAAGAGCAATGGCTCAAATATGGGCAGCAAGTTTCTGGCTTTTTAGGCACATTACCTGACTATGTAGGTAACTTCTTTAATCAATACAAGCAGCCTATAATTAGCGTTGGTTTAGTGATTACAGCAATTGTCACTGTTAAGGTCTTACTGGCTGTACTAGATTCTCTCAATGGTATTCCCTTGGTAGCACCTACCTTTGAATTGATTGGTATTGGTTATTCTGCCTGGTTTGTTTATCGCTATTTACTCAAAGCTTCAACTCGGCAAGAGTTAACCAGTGAAATTACAACCCTCAAATCACAAGTTGTAGGTAAAGACTCTTCAGAATCTTAATTTTTCAGGAGTCAGGAGGCAGGAGGCAGGAGTTAATATTCTCCCCCTACTTCCCCTACTTCCCCTGCTTCCCCTGCTTCTCTTCCCAGTCCCCAGTCTCCTATCTCCTCAAAGCACTCGTAAAATGCTAGGAATGCTATCTATTGCTTCCAGGGTTTGAATTTCGGCTAAAGCTTGTCTAAAGTCGCCTTCTTTCACATCGTGGGTGACAACGACAATTTCTGCTAGTTCTTCCTGAAAACCGGTTTGGACGACTGACTCTAAACTCACGCCATATTTACCAAAGCAAGTTCCTAATTTACCGATGACTCCGGGATGGTCTTTGCTGAGGAAACGAGTGTAAAATCGGGTAACAAGTTCAGAAATTGGCGCTATTTGACAGTAATGTTGATGTCTACAAGCTAATAAGGGATTTGCTTTGGGGGTATTAGTTTTCAACGTCGCTACCAGATTTAAAATATCTGAACAAACAGCACTAGCAGTAGCACCAGCACCAGCACCAGGTCCAAAAAACATTACCTGGCCAATGGGTTCACCTTCCACCAGAATGGCATTATAAACACCATTGATACTAGCCAAAGGATGAGTTTGGGGTACTAAAGTGGGATGGACTCTCACTGATAGCTGAGAATTATCACCGATTTGGCCTTTGGCGATCGCCAATAATTTAATCACAAATCCCAATTTAGCAGCATAGGTAATATCGGTCTTACTGACTTGGCGAATGCCTTCACAATAGACATCTTGCAAGTTGATGCGATCGCCAAAACCTAAAGATGCCAAAATAGCAATTTTATCAGCCGCATCCAAGCCATCAACATCAGCGGTAGGGTCAGCTTCTGCATAACCTAAACGTTGAGCATCAGCTAAAACTTCATTGAAGTCGCCGCCTTCCGTTTGCATCCGGCTAAGGATGTAGTTAGTTGTACCGTTAACAATGCCAGTGATAGTATGAATTTGGTTAACACTTAAAGACTGTTTGAGGGGTTGAATCACAGGGATACCACCACCAACAGAAGCTTCTAGCATCACATATACCCCAGAAGCGTTGGCAGCGGTAAATATTTCTGCCCCAAATCGGGAAATAGCCGCTTTATTAGCTGTTACTACGTGCTTACCATTTTTAATAGCAGTGAGGATCAGCGATCGCGCTGGTTCTAATCCTCCCATGACTTCCACAATTATATCTATATCTGGATCATTGACAATTGCTTCTAGATCCGTAGTCACTACCCCCGATGGTAGTTCTACATCTCGGTGTTTATCAAGCGATCGCACTCCTACCCGATGAATTTCGATTTCCTGCAACAGTGGGTGACGACCTTCCAAGTCCTGCAACAGTTGTACAGTTCCCGTTCCCACAGTACCTAATCCTAATATTCCTAGTTTAACACCCACAGATTTTGCACCCAAACGATATACACAAAACAATTGTAGGCAGGGCATCGCCCCACCTACAAACTTAAAGCTGAGAATTTGGAATTAAATTACTATTGAGCATTGACCACATTAGTAGGTTTCCACGTGCCAGCGGCCTTCTTTTTTCATGCCTTTCTGATAATCACTCCAGTTCACACCTTCCTTAGCAGCAGCAGCGGACAAAGCGGCATCAATACCATCTTCCATACCACGTAAACCGCAGATGTAAGTATGGGTTTTTTCATTTTTAATCAACTGCCACAGTGCATCAGCATGTTCTGCCACACGGTCTTGGATATACATTCTGCCACCTTGAAGGTTTTGTTGTTCCCGACTGATAGCATAGGTCAAACGGAAGTTATCAGGATATTTAGCCTGCATCTCTTCCAATTCTTCCTTATAGAGAATGTTTGCCGTCTTAGGTACACCAAACAGCAACCAAGCAAATCCATTGAATTGATATTCTGGGTTAGCTGCTCTTTCTGCATCTTTAAACATCCGCCACAGATATGCACGCATAGGAGCAATACCTGTCCCTGTAGCTAACATGATTACATTAGTATCAGTGTCTTCAGGTAATAGCATTTCCTTACCCACAGGACCAGTGATTTTTACTTCATCACCGGGTTTAATCTGAGTTAAATAGGTAGAGCAAACACCATATACTGTTTCGCCACTTGCTGGATCTTTATATTCCAATTGACGAACACACAATGATACAGTCTTGTCGTCTACATCATCACCATGCCGAGTGGAAGCAATAGAATAAAGCCTAAGTTTTTCAGGTTTACCTTTTTTGTCTACACCAGGGGGAATAATACCAATACTTTGACCTTCCACGTACTTTAAGTTACTGCCTGTCAAGTCAAACTTGATATGTTGAACAATACCAATACCGCCTTCTTTTACTAACGGCTCATTAGAGATTACCTTACCGATAAAAGGAGCATTAGGACGATAAGTGTTCACAGGAACATCAGCGTGTTTGGTTTTCGCTTGAGTCATCGTGTTACCTTTTTTATCCTTAGATGGTTTAGCGAAACCTTTGGCTTCGCTACTGGTACTCACGGGTGCGTCTTTACCAATCTCCTCATTGTTAGCATTTACAGGTGTCACTGGCTCGCTGACTTCTCTGTTAGCACTGTCTACCGCTCCTTGACCATTAACTGGCTGTAGCACCGATATAGGCTGAATGCTGACAATTTTACCGCCTAGACGAGTGATCCTTCGCATTTCTTGATTCATGCGGTTGTAAGGTACTCTGATGAATACACTGCCACTTTTACGAATAGGGTAGTTCGTTTGATCAGATTCTTGATTCTGACGCAGACCCACCACTTCGTATACGAAGACGCGGCTACCTGATTCTATGTTGGCAGCACCCTCAACAGCACCTTGATTGTACATTCGTTCTACCACTCCAATATTTACTTAACCGTTTATCAAAAAATTCCCATCATATTGTCAGCTTTAAGTTTACCGGATTTTCGTTGCATAAAAGCATAAAACTGACAATGTGAGAAAACAGCATCATAAAAATGATGCCCTGCTAAGTACACTCGGCAAAGACTGTATAGGTATGGTATCCAACACACCTGTTCATCTTCTAAGGTAGATGATAAGTCTTTGACAGAATGTTAATAGTAAATCAATTTAAACTTTTTTTTACTAATTACATACTTATTGCTTCTCCTAATAACACATAATAGTCATTATTTACGCTATAAAACGAAATAATTTATTTAAATTTATTATTTTCCTGATTATACATACCCTTTGGTAGTTTTCAACAGGCAAATATGTAAGAATTCAGGAGTCGGAAGCCGGGAGCTAGGAAAAAGATCAATATTGCCTGTTTGCTGTTGCCTATTGTCAACTAAAATATGGTTGAATAAGACTGGTACACCATTCAATTGTTTTTAACAGCAACGCCTGTTACAAAATACATCTTTCTGTTAAAATCTAGTATACCACTAGGATTAAATACTTACCAGCCCAGAACTCAGGATAGTAGAAATCAGTAGTTAACAGGACTATGTTGATCACTACCCAGATATGCTGTATTTATGCTGGATAAAAAGAACGCAGGGTTTTACCCTTAGAGTAAAACCTCTAACTTCAAAAATCTGTTGTGTGAAAAAAATATTGATTTGGTCATCTTTTTAGTATTTAGAGGAGATTTATGACAAGTAAGCCGGAACGCGTGGTATTGATTGGAGTAGCCGGAGACTCTGGGTGCGGTAAGTCTACGTTTTTGCGTCGATTGATCGACTTATTTGGTGAAGAATTAATGACAGTTATCTGCTTGGATGACTATCATTGCCTTGATCGTAAACAACGTAAAGAAACTGGTATCACTGCACTCGATCCCAGGGCAAACAATTTTGACCTCATGTATGAGCAAATTAAAGCTCTAAAAGAAGGTAATGCCGTTGATAAGCCGATTTATAACCACGAAACCGGCATGATTGATCCTCCAGAACGGATTAAGCCAAACCACATTATAGTAGTTGAGGGGCTGCATCCTTTATATGATGAACGGGTGAGAGCCTTACTAGATTTCAGTGTTTACTTTGACATCAGTGATGAAGTCAAAATTGCCTGGAAAATTCAACGAGATATGGCTGAACGTGGCCACCGCTATGAAGATGTTTTAGCCCAAATCAATTCTCGTAAACCTGACTTTGAAAAATTCATTGAACCACAAAGAGAATTTGCGGATGTGGTTTTACAGGTATTACCCACAAACTTGATCAAAAACGACACCGAACGCAAAGTATTGCGGGTACGGATGTTGCAAAAAGAAGGCAAGGAAGGGTTTGAGCCAGCATACTTGTTTGATGAAGGTTCAACCATTCAGTGGACTCCTTGTGGACGCAAACTGACCTGTTCTTACCCTGGTATGCAGCTTTACTACGGTTCTGATGTGTACTACGGTCGTTATGTATCTGTTTTAGAAGTAGATGGTCAGTTTGACAACTTGGATGAAGTGATTTACATCGAAAACCATCTGAGCAACACATCTACCAAATACACAGGTGAGATGACTCACTTATTACTGCAACACCGTGAATATCCAGGTTCTAATAATGGAACTGGTTTGTTCCAAGTGTTGACAGGTTTAAAAATGCGTGCTGTTTATGAACAATTGACAGCTAATGAAGCAAAGTTAGCAGTTCAAGTCTAAAACCAGCAATGTTGTTAAACACAAAAGGGGTTGCATCTGTGGGTGTAACCCTTTTTTGTTGTGGAGAAAGTAAATTTTTTCCCTGTTCCCTGTTCCCTGTTCCCTGTTCTCTGTGTCAATATGGTTATGATTTGAGAAATGAGTAGCTGAAACTAAAATAACCAAATTTAGTCAGTGAATAAAATTATTCCAGGAGGATTTTCCTTTGTCTCGACGCTATTTATTTACCTCCGAGTCTGTAACTGAAGGTCATCCAGATAAAATCTGTGATCAAATCTCTGATACTATTCTGGATGCTTTGTTGACACAAGATCCCAGTAGCCGAGTGGCGGCTGAAGTAGTTGTTAATACTGGATTAGTATTAATTACTGGAGAGATTACCACCAAAGCCAATGTCAATTTTGTCAATCTGGCTCGTAAAAAAATCGCGGAAATTGGTTATACTGATGCAGTTAACGGCTTTTCTGCCAATAGTGCCAGTGTACTCGTAGCTTTGGATGAGCAGTCACCGGATATTGCCCAAGGTGTAAATACTGCCCACGAAACCCGTAGTGCTGATAGTGAAGAACTATTTGATAAAATTGGTGCTGGTGATCAAGGTATCATGTTCGGTTTTGCTTGTAACGAAACACCAGAATTGATGCCTTTACCCATTAGTTTAGCTCATCGCATTGCCCGAAGATTGGCAGCAGTGCGGAAAACTGGAGATTTGCCATACTTGCGACCTGATGGTAAAACCCAAGTTACCGTGGTTTATGAAGATGGTAAACCTGTAGGTATTGATACAATCTTAATTTCCACCCAGCATACACCTAATATTGGGGATATTACGGATGATGCGGCGGTGCAAGCTAAGATTAAAGAAGACCTGTGGACATCTGTTGTCATGCCTGTGTTTGGCGATATTGCAGTTAAACCAACTGAGGATACACGGTTTTTAGTCAATCCCACTGGTAAATTTGTGATTGGTGGACCTCAAGGAGATTCTGGACTGACAGGACGGAAAATCATTGTTGATACCTACGGTGGTTATTCCCGACATGGTGGTGGTGCTTTCTCTGGTAAAGACCCCACAAAGGTAGACCGTTCTGCGGCCTATGCGGCTCGTTATGCGGCGAAAAATATTGTGGCTGCTGGTTTAGCAGAAAAATGTGAAGTGCAGTTAAGTTATGCTATTGGTGTAGCCAGACCTGTAAGTATTTTTGTAGATACCTTTGGCACTGGTAAGGTTGATGATGAAATCTTACTGCAATTAGTCAAAGATAACTTTGAACTGCGTCCAGCAGGAATTATCCACACTTTCAATCTACGCAACTTACCTAGTGAAAGAGGCGGACGTTTTTATCAGGACGTTGCAGCTTATGGTCACTTGGGACGTTCTGATTTAGATTTACCTTGGGAACGGACTGATAAGGTAGAGGTTTTGAAGCAAGCGGCGAATAAGTATCTTTCTGAAGCGATCGCACCTGCATTAACTTAGAACGATCAAACCCAGATACCCACTTTCTTTAAGAAAGCGGGTATCCTATTTGCATCTATTACTTAATTACCCTTAACAACGTCATCCCAATCAGGAATTTCTGCATTTTCTCCACCTACACCAATGGCAGTATTATATATCTCTGCATCAGTAATAGTGAGATTATTCATTGATGCTTGATATACGTTGGAATCATTAATAATCGCATTGGTGAGATTTGCATTATTAAGATTCGCTTGTTTTAAATTCACATTAGTGACAAAAGCAGATGTTAAATTTGCACCTGTTAAATTTGCCCCTGTTAAGTCTGCACCTTCCAGGTTAGCTTCTGTTAAATTTGCTCCCCGGAGGTTTGCTCCTCGTAAGTCTGCTCCAATTAAATGAGCGCCTTTGAGGTTAACTCCTGAGAGTTGACATTTAGGACATTCCCCAGTTGATAAAAGTTGTTGTAGGTCTTGGGTATTTCCTGCTTGTACTGAGTTAGCAAAAAATAGGGGAGCGGCTAAGGCTATAGCGGCTAATAGCTGGCGTTTCATAATATTCCCCCTTCCTGTTAGATAATAGTACCCGTTCATTTTCCTCACAATCCTATTATCTCATGAAATGGTTCAAGAATGTTGATTTATCTCACAAGCTAGATGTGATGTTTCACCAGGTAGTTAGTAATGCTCTAACTGTTACTGGGGTTAGGTTTGAGTTATGTCTAAATGCTGATTAAATGTGAATTCTGTTTGTTAAGTTTATTGTTAAATATTCTTAAGTTGCATTACATAACACAGTTTTATTGCGGTGACAAATGAGTATTTTTTCTTAGTAAATAGCTCTTTCACAGCAGAAATTCGCGCATATACTCTGTGACTAATTCTGGCTGTTCTTGTTGTACCCAATGACCAGAATTAGGAATATATTTGATTTGTAAGTTTCTGACGTATTCTTGTGTACCATAAGTAAGTTCTTTACCTAGTGCGGTGTCATGTTCTCCCCAAATCATCAGGGTAGGAACTTCCAAAATACTCCAATGTTTGTGGAGGATACCCTGTTGAAAAATGTTGCGATAATAGTTCAACATGGCTGTCATTGCACCTCGTTTTGCGGCAGCATCTTTATAGGCTTCAATGTCTGCTTGGGTGAAGGCGTTTTTATTAAAAGCTGTACCTTGAATAGCTTTACCTATAGCTTCATAGTCTGAAGCTTGCAGGATTAGTTCAGGAATTAACGGCAGTTGAAATAATAAAATATAATAACTGCGTAATAATTGTTGGGGTGTGCTTAAACCTTGTGCAAATTTGGCGGGATGGGGGAGGTTGAGTATAATTAATTTTTCTACCATATCAGGGTGAGTGTATGCAAAATTCCAAGCGATCGCACCACCCCAATCATGAGCGACTAAAATACAACTTTCATATCCTAAACCTTTGATTACTCCTTCTATGTCTTTAACCAATTCATCCATCACATAAGCAGACTGCGCTTGAGGTTTATCACTATCGTTATAACCACGCAAATCAAGAGCAACAACGTGGTAATCTTGAGAAAATGGGGGTATTTGATGCCGCCACGAGTACCAAAATTCTGGAAAACCATGCAACATTAACATTAACGGTCCGTCCCCTTGGGTGACATAATGTAATTTGATGCCATTGGTGGTGATATAAGCGTGTGTCCAGGAATTTTCGATGATAGACATAACATTTGATAGATTCAAAACTTCTGTAATTTTCATTAAGAGCAATTATACAAAGTATTTTTCATGAGAACATCTATAAAAAGTTAGGTTGTCAATAAGTAGAGTAGAAATACGAGGTGTCTGGTGAACGAAAACTGATAGTCAGGTTCTCAAGTTAAGAAAAAACATTGCGGAAGCGATGGAATTTTGAGGGGTAAAGATTGGAAAAACGGTTGAGAAGGATTTTAAGGTATAATATCAGTGATGAAATTAGAAACAAAACAGATAATTGAAGTTCTCAAGCAAGATTTACCGACTTTGTTTGAGCAGGATATTTCCTATGATATCTATTCTGAGGATATCTGGTTTCGTGACCCGGTGAATAAGTTTAAGGGTAAGTTTAATTATCGGATTATTTTTTGGACTTTGCGTTTTCATGGTCAGTTGTTTTTTACGGAACTTGCTTTTGATTTACATGATGTTTCTCAAACTGATGAAGGTACGATTTTAGCAACTTGGACGGTGCGGGGTGTGTTGCGTGTTCCCTGGAAAGCGCGGTTATTTTTTAATGGTTATTCGACTTATAAGTTAAATGATCAGGGTTTGATTTTTGAACATATTGATACTTGGGATCGGGGACCGGGGGAGATTTTGCAGCAGTTTTTTAAGCGGGGGGTTTATTGAAATAAGAAGGATTTTATTTGTCTGATAGCGAAGCGTGGCGTAAGCCATATCAGGATGTCCAGGATTTAAGGATTGACAGGATTCTTTTGACGCTTGATTAATTAAAATTAAATACTGTTAACTTTGACTACTTTTATTTAAAGCCTATTGACAGGTATTTATAAGTAAAATACGATTTCTGTATGTAAAGTGTTTTCACTTATAAATTTATGAACCAGTCTAATAATAGCGAACTTGCCAAGTCAGGGGATATCAACGCGATTAATCATCTTGTTAATCAGTGGTTGCACTCACCTAGTATTACTGTCAAAACAACTCTTAAACAGGACTGTCTCCAGATAATGCTAGAATCAGCAACAGTTCCAGAAAAAGAGTCAATCATTGCTTGTATTCGTGATAACTTGCTGAATTTATCTATTGACTCTGTGAAAAAAGTAAAAATATATGCACGAGAAACAGGTGAAGATTTTCCAGATTGGCAGGAAGAATTAGAATTAAATTATACATCAATAGTGCAGCAAACAGAAAGTCAGTTATCTACAGAACAACCATCTTTTTTTAATTCCTTTTTTGGTGCGATCGCCGGAACAGCAGAAACAGTTGGTAGTGCAGCTATAGGTTTTGGTGGTGCGATCGCCGGAACAGCAGAAGCGGTTGGTGGTGCAGCTATGGGTCTTGGTGGTGCGATCGCAGGAACAGCAGAAACAGTTGGTAGTGCAGCTATAGGTTTTGGTGGTGTGATCGCAGGAACAGCAGAAGCGGTTGGTGGTGCAGCTATGGGTCTTGGTGGTGCTGTTGGAGGTGCAGCTATACAAGCAACCCAAGTTGTAGGACAAGCATTAGCGATCGCTCTTCCCCATAACTAGCAACTTGGGTTAGTAGTCTTGCACCGGGACAAGCTGCGGCCATGTTTGCTGTAGATTACCTGGCGACGGCTGCATTATCGGCTGAGTTAGTTTATCAAATTGCTGCTGCTTATGGAATGGATTTACAAGATTCAGAACGTAAAGGTGAAGTAGCAGCTATTTTTGGTTTAGGCTTAGGAGGAAAAACCGCAATTCAAGCAGGTTTAGGTTTATTGCGAAATATGCCTGTTGCTGGTGCAGTGATTGGTGCTAGTTCCAATGCCGTGATGATTTATGGATTAGGTTATGCTGCTTGTCAATTTTATGAAGCAAAAAAAAATCCATTAACTTTAGAAGCGACTTTGGTAGATGCTCAAAAAGAGAGCGAAAAATATTTAGAAGTTGCTATTTCTCAAACAAAAATTATGGATCAAATATTGGTTCATATTGTTTTAGCTGGTAATCCTGATAAAACTTGGGAAAATATTTTACCAGAGTTAAAAGCAGCTAATCTGAGTCCTGCTTCTTTGGATGAAATTGCTGCTCATATTAAATCACCACCACCGTTAGCACAGTTGCTTGAGCAAGTTAATAGTGATTTTGCAGTTGCTTTACTAGCACAATGTGAAAAAATTGCTAATTTAGATGGAGTAATTACACCTGAAGAAACTCAAGTAATAGCAGCTATTCGTAAAAGGTTTAATTATCCGATGGTTTAAGTTCTGAATTTTTTAAACAATTCTTAGGACAAGCTCTTTCTTCCTTTGCGTCTTTGCGTCTTTGCGTGAGAATTAAAGATTGAGGAAATGAACCACGAAGACACGAAGGACACGAAGGAAGAGAGGAAGAGAGGAAGAATTTTTGTTGATGTTTACATCCTGTAAATTCTTAAATCCAGGATATTAGGAATTAGAAATTTTCCCAGTCTTCTAATTTTAATTCGGGAATGCGTGAAAATTCTCTGGTGTTGTGGGTGACTAATGTTAAGTTGTTAGTTAGGGCGATCGCCGCAATTTGTAAATCATAACTTCCTATGGGTGTTCCCTGGTTTTTGAGTTGAGATCGAATATATCCACATATAGCAGCAGCTTTACCATCAAAAGGTAAACTGACAAAATCTGCAAAAAATTTTTGTAGAGTTGCTAGGTTTTCTTCTGTCCGAGAACTATTATATGTTCCATAATAAAGCTCGAATTTTACAATATCACAAATAACTACTTCTTCTGGAGATAAAGAAGTAATACGCTGATAGATTGAGTTATTGCGACGGTTAATATAGCCAATACAAGTATTGGTATCTAACAGATAAATCATAACAATGGTTCTCTTTCAGATTGTTCTTCTTGGGGCGCTCTTTCTAATGCTTCTCCTTCCCACGCTCCAAATGTACTCAGAAATTCTGAAGACCATTGACGTTTTTGCGGTTTTTGAACTTGTTGATAAACTATAATTACTTCTACATCAGCATCTTTGATTTCTGGTAAGGGTATGTGTAAAATTCCATCATTACCAATGTGAGATTCTAGTTTTATGGTTTGCATTATTAATCTTTCTCCTTTAATCTTTCGATATTATAACCTCTCTTTCTCCTCTTTGCGTCTACCCTGCGGGATCTCCTAACGGAGATTGCGTCTTTGCGTGAGAATTAAAGATTGAGGAAATGAACCACGAAGACACGAAGGACACGAAGGAAGAGAGGAAAAGAGGGTTTTTAATTTATTCAAATACAGGTGGCCAAATTTCAGAGATGTTTATTTCCCAACCGGGAAATAATTCGGGTATGGTTAATTTATCATCTCCTGTGAAGGTTTCAATTTCTCCGTTGGGACGATATACGCTTACGGTTCTTTCATCAGGATTAATTAATATGCCGATTTTTGCACCTTGTTCTAAAAAGAGTTTAACTTTATCTTCTAATTTTCCGATTCTATCAGTTTTTGATTTAATTTCTACTACCAAATCAGGAACTAGGTTTCCAAAGTCTCTAACTGTGCGTTTTAATCTGGAAGCAACAACGAAGGAAACATCGGGTGCGCGGAGGTCTGTGTTTGGCATGATGAAACCACCGCTTGAGTCAAATATTCTCCCTAAGTTCCGGGGTTTAATCCAGTTACCTAATAATCTGATCAATTCTGCACCAATTTCACTAGATTCAATATCTGATGGTCCCATAACTAAGAGGTTTCCTTCTTGCAGTTCTATTTGATAGTCTTCTTGTTCTTTGGATAGGTTTTGTTGTAGTATTTCTACGTCTTTTATTGTTAACTGCATAAACTTTTCTCCTTTACTATATTGATAATTATATTCTTTCTTTGCGTCTTTGCGTCTTTGCGTGAGGATTGAAGATTTTTAAGAAACGAACCGCAAAGTACGCAAAGTACGCAAAGGAAGAGAGGTTAAAGAGGGTTTTGGGGTGGGTATTGTTTTAATACTTGTTGCAGATATTTTCCTGTGTGGGAATGGGGGTTTTCTGCTATTTGTTCTGGTGTTCCTGCTGCTATTATTTCTCCTCCTTTGTCTCCTCCTTCTGGTCCTAAGTCTATTACCCAATCTGCACAACGAATAACGTCTAAGTTATGTTCTATTACTAAAATTGAGTTTCCTTTGTCTACTAATCTTTGGAGAACGTCTAATAATTTATGAACGTCGTAAAAAGACAACCCGGTTGTTGGTTCGTCTATTAAATATAATGTTTTTCCGGTTGCGCGTCGAGATAATTCTGTTGCTAATTTCACCCGTTGCGCTTCTCCTCCTGATAATGTGGTGGCTGGTTGTCCTAGTTGTACATATCCTAATCCTACGTCTACTAATGTTTGTAATCTGGTGACTGCTTTGGGAATGTTTTCACAAAATGCTAATGCTTCTTCAACGGTCATGTTTAAAACGTCGGAAATTGATTTTTCTTTGTATTTCACTTGTAGGGTTTCGCGGTTATATCTTGCTCCTTTACAAACTTCGCATTGTACATAAACGTCTGGTAAAAAGTTCATTTCTATGACGTTTACTCCTTGTCCACTACACGCTTCACATCTGCCACCTTTGACGTTGAAGGAAAATTGTCCTGGTTTATATCCTCTGGTTTTAGCTTCGATGGTTTGGGAAAATACATCTCTAATGACATCAAAAACTCCTGTGTAGGTTGCAGGGTTTGATCTGGGTGTTCTGCCTATGGGTGATTGATCTATAACTATGGCTTTATCTACACAGTTTAATCCTTTTATTTCTTCGATTTCTTTGGGAAGTGGTACTCTTTTTAAAAGATGATGTTGTAATGCTGGATATAGTAATTCGTGGATTAATGTTGATTTTCCTGAACCAGAAACTCCAGTCACAGCAACCAGTTTTCCTAAGGGAATTTCTACATCTATGTTTTTTAAGTTGTTACGATGGGCGTTTTTTATTCTTAAACTTCTACCGTTTCCTTCTCTTCTTGTTCCAGGGGTATGAATTACTCTTTTTCCTGATAGGTAAGCACCTGTTAATGATGCTTCTGCATTTAATAAGTCTTCTATATTTCCCTGTGCAATAATATTTCCCCCATGAATACCAGCACCGGGTCCAATATCAACTATATGATCTGCTTCCCGAATAGTTTCTTCATCATGTTCAACAACTATTAATGTATTTCCTAAATCTCGTAATTTGGTTAAAGTTTTCAACAATCTTCCGTTATCTCTTTGATGCAAACCGATACTTGGTTCGTCTAAAACATAAAGAACTCCTGTTAAACCAGAACCGATTTGTGTAGCTAATCTAATTCTTTGTGCTTCTCCTCCTGATAATGTCATTGCCGGACGATCTAAGGTTAAATAATCCAAACCTACATCTAATAAAAATTGTAATCTAGCTTTAACTTCCCGTAAAACTAAATCAGCAATTTGCATTTGTCGGGGACTTAATTGCAAATTTTCTACCCTCTCCCGACATTCCCGAATTGACACACTCGTTAAATCTAAAATTCCATATTGTCCTAACTTCACAGCTAAAGCTTCCGGCTTTAATCTTTTCCCTCCACAAACTTCACAAGGTTGATCTATTAAAAATTCCTCTAACTTCTGCTTAACTAACTCCGTTCCTCCCTCATATTGCCGTTGCAAAATGGGAATTACACCTTTAAAACTCTGCTTTCTCTGTGTCTCTGTGGTTCGTTTCTCTTCCCCAAATAAAACTATTTGTTGCTGTTCTCTGGTTAAGTTCTTCCATTGAGTTTGTAACTCAAATCCATAATCTAACCCTAAAGTATATAATAACTCTAAATAATAGGAATTTTCCTTTTCTGACCAAGGTGCGATCGCTGCATAAATCGGTGCTTCGGGATTAGGTATCAATAACTCCTCAGAAAACCTTCTTAAAGTGCCAATTCCATGACAGTGAGAACAAGCACCATAGGGAGAATTAAAAGAAAACAAACGGGGTGATAATTCTTCCATTACCGCACCATGTTCTGGACAAGCAAAGTTTTCTGAAAATACCATTTCTGTGGGTAATTCTTGTTCGGAAATACCTTGACTTTCCTCCCCATTTCCTATATACTTACTATGTTGTCGCTCCTGCGCTACTTTATTTGATGTATCATTTAATACCTCAATTGCAGCAATTCCGTGAGATTGCTTGAGGCAGGTGGTGAGAGAATCAACCAAACGTTCTTGTATACCGTCTTTTTTAACGAGCCTGTCAATAACCAGTTCTATATTATGTGTAATATTTTTATCCAATTCAATAGAATCTGAGAGTTCTAACACCTCTCCATCCACCCTGATCCGAACAAAACCTTGAGCGGCTAAACTAGAAATGAGTTTGCGGTGAGTACCCTTTTTCCCCCGGACAACCGGTGCAAGAATTTGGAAACGGGTGCGGTCAGGAAGTGCAAGGATGCGATCGCACATTTCGTCAATGGTTTGGGGGGAAATAGAGCGATCGCAGTGAGGACAATGGGGTTCACCAGCACGGCCATAAAGCAACCGCAGATAATCATAAATTTCCGTGACTGTTCCCACTGTAGAACGGGGGTTGTGGGAAGTTGATTTTTGGTCAATGGAAATAGCAGGACTTAAACCCTCGATAGATTCCACATCGGGTTTATCCAACTGACCCAAAAATTGCCGAGCATAAGCACTCAGAGATTCCACATAACGCCGTTGACCTTCTGCAAAAATGGTATCAAAGGCCAAAGAAGACTTACCCGAACCAGAAACACCAGTAAACACAATTAACTGATCGCGGGGTAATTCCAAATCAATATTTTTGAGATTATGCTGCCTAGCGCCCCGAATACGAATAGTATTTTGCTGGTTTTTTTGGCTATTTTGGGGATAGGGAAGGCGATCGCTTAAAGTTGTTGCTAGGTGTTCTGACATATTGGCAGAGAGAAGGTTACACAGTGAAACAGTCCTTAATAATAACGTAATTTTCTGATCTTTGAAATCTTCTCTCTTTTCTTCCTTCGTGTCCTTTGCGTCCTTTGCGGTTCGTTCTGATTTTCAATTATTATAAAATTAGTAAAAAATATTGCTGAGGAGAGAATTATGATTTTGCAAATCTCAGCCCCAGAACAAACAGAAGTCATCTACCCTGACTGTGACGGACAACCAGTGGCTAATAACACAATTCAATTTCGATGGTTAGTAGAAATCAAACAAAATCTTGATTATCTATTTATAAATGATCCTAACGTATTTGTGGCTGGTGATTTATTTTGGTATCCGGTAGAAGGGAAAAATACCATTGTCACCGCACCTGATGTTTTAGTAGTTTTAGGAAGACCGAAAATTGATAGACTTTCCTATTTACAATGGAGAGAAGATAATATTCCACCCCAGGTAGTTTTTGAAATTCTTTCTCCCAGCAATACAAAAATAGAAATGGAGAAAAAATTACTATTTTATGATCGTTATGGAGTCCAAGAATACTATATATATGATCCAGAAAATAATGATTTTCAAGGATGGTTAAGAGGGGAGGATATTTTAGAACCTATTCCCCCAACCCAAGAATATATTAGTCCTCTTTTGAAAATTCGGTTTTTACTGACGGATGAAACCTTAGAAATATATCATCCTGATGGTAAACCTTTCGCAAGTTATGATCAAATTGTTCAAGAAAAAGAACAAGAAAAACAACGTGCCGAACAAGAAAAACAACGTGCAGAAAAAGCAGAACAAGCAAGAAAAGATGCTATTCCCAAACTGTTAGCAATGGGTTTGAGTGTGGAACAAGTAGCAGAAGCTTTAAGTTTAGCAGTGGAGGAAGTAACAACAATGATATAAAATTAGGTATGAGATATTTGTTAGATATTTGAAACTTGAAATTATTCCCCAACTCGATTTATTAAATTAAACTTTCAATTAAAATATAAATCGAGTTTTTAATTTCATCTATTTTAAAAATCAACTGTAGGTATACTATTACTATGATCATTTTTTAACTGCATACTAGAATTAACTGCATTACCAGGAAGAGAAATAAAGGAACTTGCACCCCATCCTAATAATAATCCCATAATACTTAAACCCAAAATAGTGAAATTCCTTTGATTATATATTCCTGAATAAACATTAATTAATTGATTTTTTTCACCCATCACCGGAATAGGTGTTAATGCTGCTAAAGCATCCGCCGCATTAGCATAACGATGTTTACGATTTGGTGCAACCATTTTCTTTAACCATGATCGAAAACTCGGACTGATATAAGGAAGTAATGTATGAAAATTAGACCGATAATTTTCATCAATTAACTTACCAATATTAGCACTAATAGTATTAGTAAGTAAACAAATTAATGTTACACCTAAACTATATAAATCTGAAGCTGCTGTTAAAGGATGTCCAAATTCCGCTTCTGGGGGAATAAACCCCGGAGTACCAGCAACCAATGTACTCAAAACTGCTTTTTCATCCTGTTTTTTTGCTAAACCAAAATCTACTAAATAAGCTTGTAATTGCTGGTCTACTAAAATATTATCTGGTTTGATATCTCGATGAATAATTTTAGGTTTTTGTTCTTGTAGATAAACTAAAATCTCTAAAATTGATAAAGCAATTTCCTTTATTTCTTGGGGATGAAAGCAGCGTCTCAAACCTAATGATGGGGCGTTTTTATATTCTTGGACTAAATAGAAACATCCTGGTGTTTCAAAAGAATCTATATAATGAGGGATGCGGGGATGATTTAATCTTTGTAAAAACTGCATTTCCCTTTCATAAGCTTTCACACCATACCAGTCAGCAGTCGTATTTGCAAAACAAAATTCCTTAATTACTACTTGTTTTTGAGAGTTGATATGATTAGCTAAATAAGTAATGCGTCCTCCTTCTGAGTTTCTACCTAATTCTTGAATTACTTGATAGCCAAATGCGGAAAAATCTGGATAATTGTTGTAGGGTTTATTCTCTTTATATCCATGATTGACATCAAACTCTATCATAAAAAACACATATAAATGTTATTTTGTCAAGACAAAATTTGAAAAAAGATTGTCCTCAGTTGAGAGAGGAATTAGGTAACAGGTAATGATATTCACCAATTACCCATTACCCATTACCCATTACCAATTCCAGATGATTTTGATGTTTTACCCTACGGACTTCCAGTTTTTCTGTGCTAACCAGTCAATAATTGCAGTGTTGACAATATCTGGAACTTCATCATGGGGACAATGACCGGCGTTAGCAATAGGCACAATTTTAATATCTTTGCCATTGTTTCCTGCATCTTCATAAATTTTAGCCCCGGTAATTGGTGTCCAAGGATCATTTGCTCCCCAAATTACAAGTAAAGCTTGTTTTAATTTGGGTAATAGTTCTTCGGGTGCAGGTCCTGGTGGTGCAGTGAGGATGGAAGCAAAAACTTGTTGCGCTCCTGGATCACAAGATGGTGTATAAAGTAGATCGACAAGTTCATCAGTTACAGCATTGCGATCGCAATATACTTGATACAAAGTGCGGCGAATTTGTGATTTTTGGCGAATGCGGTTAAAAACAAATTTTCCTGTGACTGGGTTAGCTACCAACTTGTTAAAAGTAGCCATGAACACTCGTAAAACCGGGTTTAATTCATGGGGACGATGACTCAAACCACCAGCAGAATTTATTAATACTCCCCCAGTAGCAATTTCAGGATGTTCTGTGAGAATTATTAAACTCAACAGTGCGCCAATGGAATTTCCTATAAATATAGCCGGTGTTTGAATGTGTGCATCATAAAAATCTTTTAATAGTTTTACCCACACTTCCATGCTATAATCTATAGTCGCTTTGTCAGAACCACCAAAACCCAATAAATCCAAAGCAAACACCCGATAACCAGCATGGGCTAAAACAGGGATATTTTTGCGCCAGTGTCCTATAGAAGCACCAAAACCGTGAATGAGAACTAAAGGCTGACCTGTACCCATCACAGTATATTGAATTTTATAATTTTGCCAAGTCCAAACTTGTTTTTCTAATGTTTGTAAGTTCTCAGTTTGTAAGTTCTCGCTTGTTAACATGATTGGTTAAGATTCCTAAAGTATTGTTTCTTTATGGTAATCCTCCTGGCATTCTAGACAAAACATGAGCGAAAAAACTACATAAGATGTACACTAGCACCTGTAACTTTCACGTAGCATCAAAATCACTACTAAATCTTACTTATTTAGTGGTCTAATGTCAGATCAAATACTATGATTTTAAGTAGATTAACTAATTCTAGGAAAGTCCTGATAGCATCAGTTTCTATCATAGCCTTGTCGCCAATACATTCTACCTTGGCGGCATCTCAACTATCTGCTGTATCTGTTACAATCCCATCAAAAATCAATGATCAGCAGCTTTTAGCACAAGAAACTACTCAAGAGGAAGAAACATCAACTCCTACTGCTTCTGTCAGGAGAGAAAAGTCAGGTTTTAGTTTATATATTTGGCAACCGGGTGGTACAATTTCTGAAGTAATTGCCCGGATATCTATTAAAGCGAAATATGGCGAGAAATATCACAAAGAAAGATTTTTAGGCGATTACAAATATAAGATTAAGCAAAAAGCCAAATTTGTCAATGGTTTTAAATTGGGCGATCGCATCGTTGTCCGATTGTATGATACTAAAAACCGTTTTATTGGCTACACTGAATTTGCTTGTTTACCTGATCATACAGCAGTAAACCTCATTTTATCAGCCAAACCCAGCGAAAATCCCGTAGTTCGCGTTTTTTATGGTGTTGATAATAACGAAGATGGCATCGTTGACAGAGATGCAGCTATCAACTACGACTACTTCACAGAACTCAAAAACCAAAAAGTTACCTTCCTCACCAGTTCCGAAAATATCGACATTACTCAATACCAAGCAGCTGGTTTTGCTAACGTTGCTAAAACCAGTGTTTATCCTGCAACCTTCAGCGAAGGTGAGTTTGCCTTAGCAGGTAAAACCATTCCCGTTTATGATCCTAAACTAGCACCAGCCTTAACATCTATTCCTGGCAGTTTGGTACAGTTAACCCAACTGAGTAACAACGCTACCTATCAACTAAACGAGTTATTAGCTAAATATCGTTCCGTAGGTGTAGCTAGGGGTATTCGAGTCAACTTTTCTGATATTCCCCAAGACTACTGGGCTAAAGATTATATCGCCGAATTGGCAGCAATGGAAATCATAGATGGTTATCCTGATGGTACATTTCGTCCTAACGCCCCAGTCACCCGCGCCCAACTAGCCGCCCTATTGCAAAAAGTCTTTATTAAAAGTAAAGTGCGAAATGCCCCCGCTTTTCGAGATGTTCCTAAAAATTATTGGGCGTATGATGCCATCCGCGAAACTTACGAAATGGGCTTTTTCACAGTTGTTAACAGCAGAAACTTTAACCCCACACAAAAACTTACCCGTCTTGATGTTTTAATCACCTTAGCAAAAGGATTAAATTATAAATTTACCGGTTCCACAAAAGATATATTATCCATTTATCAAGATGCTGCCACTATCAGAAGCGAACATCGAGAATTTATCGCGGCTTTAACACAAAATGGTGTAATTGTCAACTATCCTAATGTAAGATTATTGAATGGTAGAAAACAAGCTACCAGAGCCGAAATTTGTGCTTTAATCTACAGAGCTATGGTAAGTGCAGGTGAGGCTGCTAATTTTGCATCAAAATATACAGTTAAACCTGTGAGAAAAGGTGACAGGTGACAGGTGACAGGTGACAGTGAGGAAATATTGATTAAGTCACATCATTTTTCTGCAATTTTACCAGTTCAACAGACTGTTTTTAATTGGCAGAAAACAGATTTTATAGAAGTTTTAAAAAAAGCTGCTGATACTGCGGAACTGACTGTAGTCGGTGAAGTGAGTTTTGCATTTCAACCCCAGGGAGTATCAGCAGTGATTTTATTAGCAGAGTCTCACATAGCATTACACTTTTGGCCGGAGGAAAGCAAAGTTACTATTGATATTCATATCTGTGATTATCAAAAGGATAACCTACAAAAAGCGCAATTTTTAACACAGCTACTCACCCAAGAATTTAGTAGTTGTGAATATCTGAATAATTGGCATTATTTCTCAATTGATAATTGATAATTGATAATTGACAATTGTTTCATTTAAGGTTTAAAATAATATTTCTCCCCTACACCCTTACACCCCTGTTTTTAAAAACACCAAGCAATTAAAAAAGAAGCCGCAATATAAGCAAAAGCTTCTATTAAACCTGCACCCACATTAGGTATTTCTTGATTCACAATTTCATCGGAAATTTTCACACCGGGAACTAAAATTAAATCTGCTAACCAACGAATACCAATTAAAGAAAGCAAGCAAAATACTAAAATTAAACCATATTGGGTAAAACTAACTAACCAATTTGTAAACTCTGGATAAAAAGCCACTCTAACTATATTACCAGTGGCAATTAATAATCCTGCTAAAGCTACACCAGCGGCGGGGTTATTGCGGTTTTCTATTTCCGCAAATACATTATATTTAGTCACACGGGGATAAACAGAACTGACTACAACCAGCGTTACTAAACCTATTAACCAACAAACTAAAGATACCCACCAACTGCCATTTTCACCAGCTAAAGCTGAATTTAAAATTAAACCATTAGCAATATGATTTCCTGCTTCTACATTAGCAGCACCCAAATTTCTATCTTGAATAATTTCTCGTTCACAATTAAATTGTCGCAAAATAAATTTATCTCCTACCCATGCACCAGCTAACATAAAGATAATTGCTGTTGCACCATAGGTAGCTAAATTAATACCCTTGTCTTGCCAATTAATTGCAGTTTCTCCTAAAACACCACCCAACGCAATCACAATCCCAAAATAGTAACCTACTAAAGCAATAGCTACCGCAGGATTATCTTTGACAAATAATTCTAAATTTAATTCTAACCGTCTGCGAAATAATTTTTGATAAGCTAATTGTCCTGCCCAAAATAAGCCAAAACCTACTACTAATTCTATAACAATAATACCAGATTGAGTGAAAAATTTGCTAATTATTTCATTCATTTTAACCACCTGACACCTTTTTAAATAAACTAATTAATGTATCTGCTAACTGATCATAAAAAAAGTAATCATGAGCGCCAATTGTTTTAATATGTTTACCTCCAAATTGACTTTTAAATTGAGAAAATTTGGCATAACCGTGATTAGGATCACGGGTAAAACCATAGAAATCATAAACTTGACAACCGCGATTTTTTGTCCTTTGGATAGCTTGCCAATGTAAGCCATAATTTGCCATGACTTGTTTATATAATAAGTTGCTGCCACCATATAAATAAGTTGCTGTATGACCACAATATACTACTAAAATAGCAGATATTATTTCTCCATTCCAACTAGCTAAACCAATTTCTGCCATATTTTCTTTAAATAACGTTTGACAGAGATTGATAAAAAAGCTGTATGGTTCACCAAAAAATTCTTGACGTTCTACAGTTTCCCAGAATAAATTATAGAATTTCGGTATAGTTTGGGAATCATTACTAAATTCAATTTTCACCCCATAACGTTGACTGAGGCGAATATTATAACGCCCTTTTGGTTTCATAGATGCTAAAATTTCATCTACACTTGGACGTAAATCAATTAATAAAGTTTCACAAGGTAATAAGTCAGCAGGTGCGCGAACAAAATCTTGAAGATAATCAGGTTTTTCCTGCCATAATGGTTCAATGCGAAGAGCAACAGCACCCTGTTCTCTGGCTAAAATTTCCCCTTTCTCTAACAATAACTTCATCCCTATTTCTGAAGCATTTTCTGAAGTATTTTCTGGTAAAATAGGACCACCAGGAGTAAATAATAAATTGGCTTTATTAGTATGGGGATATAAATAATAAATACACCCACCCACTAAATCATTATTTTCTGAATATAATCCATAACGAAAGGTTTTATAACCTTCTATTTCTTTAAAATCTGCCCAAATTGTAGTTTGCATAAAGCAACCCTTGGGAGTAGATTTAACTAACAAATTCCAAGCTGTATTTTCGGAAGCTTGTAATTCTCGAACTGTTAAGGATATTTTATTTTTCTCTGCTATGGTTGGGTGATAATTATCAATATTCATCATCTTCATCTTTAATTATTTCGCATTCTTTTAATAATGCTATATATCCAGTAACTACTAAATAACGTGAATATAAAACCGATGATTTTACCATCACCAGTACCATCGTTATAACTACTACTGCTGCTACTGCTACTTCTACCATAATATGAGCCTTTAGCAAATACCGAATCTGGTGCTACTAAATTAGTCATTAACAGTGTTATAGACAACAAAGTAATAAATTCAACCATTTTAGGGTTTAACGTGCCTAAAGGCTGATTATACTTAATTTTATCAGCAAAATGCCTCAATTCACTAGCAATTTGTGGTGGTAATTCCTGCGCTCTAGTTAGTAAAGTATTGAGTAATTTGTTAATGTCTATTTCTGATAATAATCCTTGGAGATTATCTAACCAAGATGTTGTCATCTTAGGTTCATGGTAGGGATGACGTACTGGTACAAATTGGTTAATATCTGGTAAGTCTTTTTCTGCATCGGGAGCAGCATAAATATTTTCTAACCAAAACTTAGCTACAGATTCCAAATCTAAGGAATTAATATTTTCTATTTCGGCGTTGAACTGTTCATCAATGTCTAAAAAATCCACATATTCACCAGAATTTAATAGTATATCTTCTGGGTTAGATGGATAATTCAAAAGATAATAAAATAACTGTTCATTTTCTAAGGTGTGAATAGTTACCTGATGACGATTTGTTGCTATTTCTTGTTCAATTCTAAAGACTTGAAGTAACTTTTCAGGGGTTAAATAATTTAAATGATTTGGGAAATCAATGTTTTCAATTTCTGTCCTCAAAATTCTTTGTGTTGAACCTAAAAAGAAACCCCAATCACCATAATTATGGTTAATAAATGAGGGAATTTGAATTTGTAGGGGTTTAGTTGCAAAATTGACTGATAGCAAGGTTTGATATAAACACCAAAAAGCGTGAGTATCATAATTTGGTGAAACTCCGTTAACAGCAACTATTCCAGAAGGAATTAAAATACGATTAACTTCTTGAAACCATTCTTGACTATAGATTTTTGCGTCTTCAGCGGATTTAGGACAGGTGAAATCACAAATTACCAGATGATAAGAATCATCAACTAATTCTCTCACAAATCCAAAGGCTTCTTGAGTGTATAGTGTAACTTTTTCATGTTCTAAGCTGCCTAAATTGTAAGGTTTAAATACTGTATTTGCTAAGTTAATAACATCTGGGTTATAGTCTACTAAATCAATGCTTTTTACCTGAGAAAAACGCAGAATATCTCTAGCAGCTAATCCATCACCACCACCACAAATCAAAACCCGTAAATCTGTATCAGGAAATCTTTGGACAGCTAAAGATAGAGCAGGAATTACTAAATTTTCATGATAAATTGCCTCATCAGCACTATCAAACTGTAAATCTCCATTGATATAAAACGCAATACCATGATCATAGTTTTCAACAAATAAGGAAATAGACATAGAAACTTTACCCAAATATCATTAAAAATATACCGATGGACAAAAATATGAGCGCAATTATTAATTCAATAATTAATTCAGGTTTCCACCTCAATAGCTGACGTTGCGAACCTACGCCTTTTTGAATATTATGAGATTCTTCAGGCTTGACTATTTTGCTTGAGTAAATCTCTAATTGTAGATTGGGAAAAGCTTCTATTGCTAAATTTACACAATGGT
Organism: Sphaerospermopsis torques-reginae ITEP-024; assembly: GCF_019598945.1. Taxonomy (NCBI): domain Bacteria; kingdom Bacillati; phylum Cyanobacteriota; class Cyanophyceae; order Nostocales; family Aphanizomenonaceae; genus Sphaerospermopsis; species Sphaerospermopsis torques-reginae. The sequence continues at coordinate 4,402,801 of NZ_CP080598.1, forward strand.
CTTTATCCCAATAATTCCAAGTAATGCGAGATTTTGTTTTCCCTTCAGAATCATAACTTCCTTCAGTTTGTGAATCGAAATAATAGGATTTATAAAAAAGTTTTAATTCTGGATAAGGGGTATTTAATGCTTGCATTTCTTTCCATAATGTAGTTAATTGTAGTTGATCTTTGGGAAAATCTGGAGTATATAAAGACACATTATGTAACTGGTGGGAAATATACCAAGTTACAGAGTTCATTTCCTCACTGGGGTCATATTCTCGTAATAAGTAATATTCCGAACCACCGGAGGAGACTAACAACCATTCCTCTGTTTGATAACCTTGGGGATCTTGGTAGGTGCTGTAATCTTTTATATCCCAATCTACACCAGAATATCTGACGCGATCGCCCGGACGCAAGGCATGAAGTTGAGTTTCAATACTAACTGTATACATACAGGTTTAACTATGAGTAACTGTAACTTTCACAACCGAGTTGAGACTTACATTACTATATGATCTATTTCTCGTTTTTTGCTAGAAAATTTTAAATCACTTTACAAAATAGAGTTTTACCCTGTTCCCTCTTACTGTATAAACTAAATCTGATGAAAATAGAATCTTTTTCCTGACTCCTGTAAGGGTTCAGCACTGCTAAACCCCTACAAAATTCTACGTAATTAAATCAAACGCTACGCATATAAACTTCTCTAATTGGAAAAGGAATTTCAATACCTTCTTGTTGATAGCGTTTGTGTAACTTCTTCACCAACAAATGTTTACCAATGCGCTGGTCAAAATATTCACTGACTCGCATATAAAGAGTATAATCTATGCTAAAATCATTGAAAGTGTGAAACCTCAGATAAGGTTCAATCTGAATTAATTCTGGTGCAATTTCCTGCATCACTTCTTTAGCGACTTCTATAGTCACTTTTTCCACTAATTCCAAATCGCTATCATAACTAACACCCACATTCATAGTTAAAGTAATTTCTTTTGCAGGTAGATGATAATTAGTAAAAATTGCTGAAGCCAACTTAGAATTAGGAACAATAATCACATTATTAGAAATTTCCTTGATTGTGGTGTTTCGCCAAGTAATATCTGTGACATAACCTTGATGACCATCATCTAATTTAACATAATCCCCTGCTCTTACCTGCTTAGAAATAACTAAATAAAAACCAGAAAATAAATTAGCTAAGGTGTCTTGGAGAGCTAAACCAACAGCTAAACCTCCAATTCCCAAGGTGGTAACTATGGGAGTAATTTCAATACCCACAGTTTGCAAAAGAATTAATGTTCCCAAAACTAAAACAATTGTTTTAGCTAAATTAGAGAGCAGGGATGTAGAAACTCCCTCGGTACGTTGAACAAATAAATTGACAAAACCGGCAGTCAGTCTAGCTAAAACTAAAGTTACAGAATATAATAAAATTATGGTGATGATTTTTTGCAGAACATTAGCAATACCTGGTTTAACAGGAGAACTAAGAATAGCCCAAAAAAAACCTGCCAAAACAAACCAAATAAAGGTCATTCTGTGCAGTGATTGAAATATAATCTCACTTCCAGGAATTTGTCGCTTAACAACAAAGCTTTTAATTCTATTAAAAATAACTTTTTCGCCAATTATGCCAGCCAGAAAGCCAACTAGAATAAATATAAGAGGTATAATCCATTGCATCATAGTTATATTTGATAGTGAATTGACAGTTAAAAATTGCAAGAGTCCAGCTTGCGAACGATGGTTAAATCAGGAATATAGCTAGAAGCGAAAAGCTGAATGCTCACCTGAAAATTAGGATATCAACAATTGGCAAATTAAACTTGCTAAGTTTTTCCAGATAAGTTGATGTATAATGATCATCCAAGCAAAAATATGTGATACATTATAGCAATGAATAAATAGTTGATGATATGTTTACTAAAATCCGATTTATACCTACAAAGAAGTTACTTTTATTACTGGAAAAAACACATATAAATTAATTGTTTTCTGATCACAATCTCGCTGGAGACTGATTTTTGAGACTTAATTCTCAGTATCAGTAGTAGTTAACCTCAAAATTTATTGGTGTACTTCACCTAAGTAATGGATCTACCAATTATTTACCATCAAGATTATATTGCACCTCTACCGCCTGGACATCGCTTCCCCATGTCGAAATTTCGACAACTGTATGAATTACTATTGACTGACAGGGTAGCACATCCAGAACAGTTTCACACTCCTGAATGTCCACCGCAAGAATTAATAGAATTAGTCCACACCAAAAGTTATGTACAAGCTTACTGCGAAGGAACATTAGAAGCAAAAGCACAAAGACGCATTGGTTTACCTTGGAGTCCAGCTTTAGTAAATCGCACCTGTGTAGCAGTAGGTGGAACAATATTAACGGCTAAATTAGCATTAAACCAAGGTTTAGCTTGTAATACTGCGGGTGGAACACATCACGCTTTTCCTAATTATGGATCTGGTTTTTGTATTTTTAATGATTTAGCAATTGCTACTCGCGTTTTACAAAAATTAGGACTTGCTAAAAAGATTTTAATTGTTGACTTAGACGTACATCAAGGAGATGGAACAGCGTTTATATTTGAAAATGATCACAGCGTTTTTACATTTTCCATGCACTGCGAAATTAACTTCCCTAGCACCAAACAAACAAGTGATTTAGATGTTGCATTACCCATAGGAATGGAAGACGATGCTTACTTACAAACCCTAGCTAATTACCTACCAGACTTACTCACAGAAATTAAACCAGATATAATATTTTATGATGCTGGAGTTGACACCCATATAGATGATAAACTAGGGAAATTAGCTCTCACCGACACAGGAATTTTTCGCCGCGAAATGCAGGTTTTAACAACCTGTGTCAGTGCTGGGTATCCAGTGGCTTGCGTGATTGGTGGTGGTTATGCTGATGATATGAAATCCTTAGTTTGGAGACATTCTTTATTACATCGAGCCGCCAGTCAAGTTTATCACCAGTTTCATCTTTAAAACCTTTTTAAAACCTTGAAAACCATGCTCAACATTGATGATGACTTTCTGATATATGACAAATTTTCCTCATCATTCCTTTGTGGAATTTGCGGTTAATTCATTTGGCAAAATGTCAATTACACAAATCAGTAATATCGGTAATAATATTTTAAATTACTGAATTACCTGAATGAATTTCATTACTTACAGCAGATTGCAGATCAATGAGGTGCAGAATCTAAATTGAAACCTATACACCAAGCTAGTTTTACTCCTGACTCCTGACTCCTGACTCCTGCTGTATGATGCCAAGTTTTCCTAAAAAATAACATCAAACCTGTTTAATGATCAATTAATTCTATGAAATCTCAAAAAGCCAGAATATCCATGCCGAACTTAGTCACAAGTAACAAATATCAAAATTGGGGATATAGCTTATTAAATTCCACAATTGATAACATAATTCGCAGTTTTGAGGGACAAGAAAAAGTTAAATCTTATAGCGATTTTCGAGAAAAAAAAGAACGTGCTTATGAATTAATTTTTGAATGTGTAGGTAAACAAACTTGTCTATTTTATATTCGTCGTCAAGGGCAAGGAAAAGACACTGGAGAAGAAATTTGGGATTTAACAATTGCTACAGATGATAGAGAATATAAACTACCGAAAAGACTCAAAGAACTCAAGAAAACTTTAGGACTGAGAGCAGTAGTGAAAAAAAATGGTACTGGTGGTTTAAAAATTCTCTCAGCTTATTTATTACCACCTTCACGGGGAAAAATTGACGCTTATGCTTTACCTTTACCATTACAATTAGTTCCTAATTATCATGAAACTGTAAATATTGCGCCTCAGATATTGGCAAAGATCAACAAAATGCCAATATGCGGTAATCATGTTCCCACAGAAGCTCAATTACAAGCTTGGAAAGCATTTTTAAAAGTAGAAGAACGTATTGCTAAAGCTCGACAATTTTGTGTGAACTTTTTTGACTCCCAATATGACCACACACAAAAAGAAATAGCTTTAAAAATTAATATTAACTCAGCCACGCTTAATGGTGAGGAAGAAAATTATATAGACGTAGATAACTTTTGGGAACGAGTAAAACAGGCAAAAAATCAAGATATTAAATTTTCTGATACTGTACCCACAGAAATAACTCGTCGTACCAGTCGTCAACTAGGAACTATTGAAAAAATTGATCCTGAAAATAATCTTATTTACATTAGAATTGACCGGGATTTATTAGAATATATAGCAGCGGGAAATTATCAACTACCAACACAAGGATACTTGTTTTTTGATGCTGCCGGTGATATTAAACAAATAGAACGAAAAGAAAAAGCCTTAGAACAATTAAAACAAGGACGTACCCAAAACCCCTATTTAGGTGATTTCTTATTTGATGCTTCCCAAGCTAGACCTATAGAAAAAACAGTTCAACTCAACTCTCAAGATTTATTATTAGCTGCTGCAAATGCAGGTCAAAAAGCTTCCGTAGAAAAGGTACTTGCAGCAGAAGATTTAGTTTTAATTCAAGGTCCACCAGGAACAGGTAAAACCACAGTAATTGCCGAAATTTGTTATCAAATTGCTTTGCGTGGTGGTCGGACATTGATTACTTCCCAAGCTAATTTAGCAGTTGATAATGCTTTAAGTCGCTTAGTTCACAACCCTGTTATTCGTGCTGTCCGCAAAGGAAAAGCTGAAAAAGTGGGAGAAGAAGGACAAGCATTTTTAGAAGAACAAGTCATTAATAAATGGTTAGAAAATACCGCTAATGACTGCGAAAGTAACCTTAATTTACGTCGGGAGAATTTGGATATTCTCCAGCAATTATTGGCAGACTTACCAAGATTTACAGCTTATTTAAAAGCTGAAGAAAAATTACATAATAAACAGAAAAAAAGCAAAGATGAACAAATTAAATTAGAGGAACTGTACCAAAGCCAGGAAACCGTTTATCATGAATTAATGGAAAATCAAACAGAAATAGAAATTCTGACTCAGGAATTGAAAAATATCCTCAAAAAGCCCAAAAATATCAATTGGGATGATCCAGAAATTAAAGAATTTTTACCCCGTCTACAACCTTATACATTAGAAAATCAGCAAGTAGAAACTTTCCGCAAACAAGTGACTCAAGCACTTAAATATACAGATGAACTTGGTATAATTCATCCTGAACGTGGTATATTTGGTTTAGCAGTGTGGTTACGGGAAACAGTAGTAAATGAAATTGCGGGATTTCAATCCACATTCTCCTATGCTTATGATGCAACCATAGCTATGTCAGACTTAGCTCAATTAGTACAGGTTTTCCAAAAACATTCTGCATCATTGCATCAGTTACAAACAGAATATCAACAATTGTATAATTATCAGCAAAGTTGTCAAACAAACCTGCAAATCTGGCAAAACCGTAAACGAGAAATTGATTATCTGATCGAAGCAATTAAAGAATGGAAAATCACCGCTTTTGAGCATCTTTATCAAGTCTTGCAAAATTGCCAAGAATCCGATTTAACCCTCACAGCAGCAATGTTGAATTTACCAATAGGGTTATTGATGTTTGCTCAAAATTTAAACCTGCAAATATTACCTAAAAATTATCAAATTCAACAACCAGGATGGGAAATATTAATCAAAGCTCTATCCTATGAAATTGAAGGTAATTTTAGTGATAGAAGAGGGAAAAAGTATAATTTTAGCTATTTTATGCAACAGCATTTGAGTCAAATTCCCATAGTTTTAGAAAAGAGCGATCGCAGCAAATGGCAAGAAACCTATCAACAATTTAAAAATTATCCATTTCTCACCACAAAACAGCGAACATTGCTAGTTGAGAATACCCAATCTTGGTTAATGCAATTGCAACAAACCTACAGCACAGCTTATGAATTAAATAACATCGAGTCTACGTTAATGCGAATTACAGAAGAATTATTAGATATAATTCTTGCTAACTCTCGTCAATGTATTCTCAAAGTCAAAACCGAAACAGAACAACAATTAAATAAATTGCAAAAACAAAATCAACCGCAAAAATCAACAACAGAAAACCTACCCCATAATATACCCCATAATCAAATTACCCCAGAACAAATATCAAAAACTCAAGCTCAAGTAGAAAAAGCCAATGAAAATGTCAAATCTCAACTAGAACAAGTTGTGAGAATTTTAGAAAAACTGCATAAACAACCCCATTTACCTGCAAAATTAAGAAATCTCACCGCACAATTTTTAGCCACACCATCAAATATTTGGCAACAGCATCAAGAATTTACTAACCAAGTACAACTGTGGGAAAACTGCATCACCCATCTTGATGATTTAAGTTCTTCCCTAGACGCTTTTCCTGTATTAGAAGTCATTCAAGAATCCTTGCAAACAGAGTTAGTACAACTCAAAAAAACCACTAAATCCTCCTTGCTAAAAATTGAAAAAGCCCAAAAGAAATTAAATGAATTAGCAGATAAATTACAATCACAGATACCTGATGAATTAATCACAGAAAGAAACTGGTGGAATTTGACTTGGCAACAAATACCTGATAAATTTAAAACAAATCAACCCCAAAATTCAGAAACAGATTTATTGCATCTGGAATCTTTACAACAGATAAAAAATCAATTTGAACTGTGGCAGGAACAACTACAAATAGAAGAAACTTATCTGCACAAATATCAAAACTTTGTCCAAGATTGGATTACCAAACTACGTCAACCTTCAGAAAGAGATAGTAACGACTTAAGACAAATTTATTTAGATAACGCTAACGTCGTTGGTATCACCTGCGTGCAAGCTGCAAATTACAACTTCTCCGAAGAATTTAAATATTTTGATGTTGTCATTATTGATGAAGTAAGTAAATGTACACCACCAGAATTAGTTATACCCGCATTAAAAGCCAAAAAATTAGTCATGGTAGGAGATCACCGACAACTACCACCAATGCTAGAAATTGACACAATAGAAGAAGTCGCAGAAACAATGGGACATTCTAGAGAAGAAATGCGATTTCTCGAAGAATCCTTATTTAAATTTCAGTTTGAAAATGCCGATAATAGCATTAAACAAATGCTCAATAACCAATATCGAATGCACCCCAATATTATGGGAGCAATCAATCAGTTTTATGATGGTAAATTAGAATGTGGCATTTTAGAACCAGACAGCAAACGCGCCCATAATTTAGCAGGTGAAATCATTAAACCAGAACATCATTTAATGTGGGTGACAATGCCCAGAGAAGAGGAATTTGCAGAAGAAAAATTAGGAACATCATTTTTTAATCCCCAAGAAGTAGATGTCATTGAAAAAATCTGTCAAGAATTTGAAAATGCTTGGAGTTCTAGAGTTGCTAATGGTGAACCTAAAAAAGAAATAGCAGTCATTACATTTTATGGCGCTCAACTGCGAAAAATAGATGAACGTTTACAACCGGAACTTTTTCCCTCCTTGCACATTAGAACAGGTACAGTTGATAGATTTCAAGGTATGGAAAGACCAGTTGTAATTGTCAGTATGGTGCGGAATAATCCTTTAGGAGATGTGGGATTTGCTAAAAAACCAGAACGGGTAAACGTCGCTTTTTCTCGCGCTCAAGAATTATTAGTAATTGTTGGTTGTCACGATTTATTTACCAGCAACTCTGGTAAAGTTGGTCGAATGTATTCAGAAGTAGCAAATCTCGCCAATCGTCATGGAGGTTTTATTGATGTTTCCTGGTTCTGTTGATAGAAATATTGATCCGCATCTCAAAAATATAGTCACCGAAATTGAAACAGAAAATCCCCAATTATCAGTTTTTGCCGCCCGTCAATTTCGCTATAGTTTGCGTAAAAATACCTTAGAATTAACAGTTAAAGAACCACGTCCATTTAATGTCATGGAAGAGTTTATTATCCGTGCTGGACTGGAATTTGAACCCCCACCAACAGGAGATGAATTAGCATCTATCCTGGGACTTGATCCTGTATTTGTTCACAGTACAATTTCCACACTTCAATCATTACAAACTTTGGCATTTAAATCACCTATTACCGTCACACCAGAAGGACAGTTATTTTATGAAAAAGGTACAGTACCACTGCCGGCTTATACAGTGGAAATTTATGCAGTTACCGATTTTTTAGAAGGTAAACTTACCTGTAAAAATGAAGATTTAAATAATGATGTACCCATGAAATTACCTGATTTAGCTAACTTGGTGAAGATAGAACATATAAATATTGATATTTCTATTTTACCTTTGGAAAGAATCCAGCAGATTATTCAAAATTCAGGATTAACATTTCATGTACCAGAAGCAGGAAAAATAGTCACTGCTTTTAAGGTGATTCCACCTACACAAATAATTTGGAAAAATATATCTTTGTTTGTGATTTTCGATGCCATAACTGATAAATTTAAAATTGAAATTCGTAGCGGTAAGCGCATATCAGAAGCAGCATCAACTAGGGTAAATTCTTTATTAAATGAAGGCAGAATTTCCTTAGCAGCATTATGTGATTTATCTGATGCAACCATCAATTCTGCACGAGCAAAAATCATGAGTAATTCATAATTGGGTAATAGGTAATAGGTAATAGGTAATAGGTAATAGGTAATGGGTAATAGGTAATTCGTAATTATAAATTACTACCCAATCCCCAATCACCAATCACCAATCCCCAATCCCCAATCCCCAATCCCCAATCACCAGATGCAAAAAATCGTTAAATTTGATACAATTTATTAAAATTAGGAGAGCCAAGGAGCAAAATAAAGTGGTCTTAACGAAAGGCTTTGAAATTGAGATGTATACTGGCACACCTCAAGGTGAAATAGTTGGTCTCTCCGACCAAATTGTTGCGGATTTACAGGGATTTATGCGAGAGCCAGATAGCCGCAACGTAGAATACATCACTAAAGCTTCCACCAGTTACGAAAATCAATTGTGTGGTTTATTGCGCCCACGTCAGCAGTTACGGAAATATTTGCAGCGGTTAAACAATTACACATTGATACCAGGGAGTACCCTGTCCTTGGGAAGAAGCGATCGCTTTTACCGTTCTGACCTCTCTAACCCCTATCATGACTACATTGAGCAAACCTACGGGACAAAAGTTGTCACCGCCAGCGTACACATTAATATTGGCATTTCCGATCCAGAAATATTAATGCGTGCCTGTCGGGTTATCCGTATGGAAGCGCCCCTTTTCCTTGCCCTAAGCGCCTCATCACCATTTTTAGATGGCAAAGCCACAGGTTATCATTCTACTCGTTGGGGACTCTTCCCCCAAACTCCCAGTCATGTACCCCTATTTGCCAGTCATGACCATCATATTCAATGGGTGGAAGCACAGCTAAAAGTCGGGACAATGCAAAATGTCCGGCATTTGTGGACATCAGTGAGACCAAATGGCGATCGCCGTCCTTATGATTTAAATCGCTTAGAATTGCGAATTTGTGATTTAGTTACAGATCCTATTTCCTTATTAGCAATTACAGCCTTATTAGAAACGCGGTTATTGCAAATCATTGATAACCCCAATATTGACCCCTTAACCCAAAGCAGTTTCTCACCTGAAGAACTAATTACCATAACCGCTAAAAATGAAATGGCAGCAGCCACATCCAGTCTTGATGCCCAATTGCAACATTGGCAAGATGGTAGTACCATACTCGCCAGAGATTGGATTAACCAGCTATATCAAGAAGTTTGGGGCATAGCCAAACAACAAGGCTTCGGTTGTTTCCTGTCTCCCTTACAGAAAATTCTCCGTGAAGGCAACGAAGCCCAACAATGGTTACAGTTGCACAAAGTTGGTGTCGATGCCCAGCAAGTCATTAAACAAGCCATCATTGCCACCCAAGAACGGGAACAAGAACTAGAAAGCAAATTATTGTGTTCCTCTGTCGTCGCTTAGTGGTGACTGGGGACTGGGGACTAGTGACTGGTGACTGGTGACTGGTGACTGGTGACTGGTGACTGGGGACTGGTGATTGGTGATTGGGTTATTAACCTCCTTTTCTCCCCCTGCTCCCTGCTCCCCTGCCTCCTGCCTCCTGCCTCCTGCCTCCTGCCTCCTGACTCCTGACTCCTGCCTCCTGACTCCTGACTCCTGCCTCCTGACTCCTTGACCTTATTGTTTTAAAAATCTAATCTTTCTTTAGTGGTTAATACCTATTAACAAAACCTATAGGTCGTCTATCTCTGTCTTTAGGTAGATTTCGTCTGATATACTCATAAACTTCAGTGTCTTCCTCAGTCCGTACAGGATTTTGACTTTTAACTTTTGACTTTTAACTTTTGACTTTTGACTTGTCTTATGCCCCAGGTAGTTTTAGTTAACCCGCAAATTCCCCCAAATACAGGCAATATTGCCCGTACTTGTGCAGCTACAGGGACAGAATTGCATTTGGTAGGTCCTTTAGGATTTGAAATTAGCGATCGCTATCTCAAAAGAGCAGGTTTAGATTACTGGCCTTACGTCAAACTGCACTATCATGAATCCCCAGAAGCATTCCAAATCGTCCATCAACAGCGAGGCGGCAGATTATTGGGGTTTAGCGTCCGTGGCAGTTTTAACTATACAAATTACCAGTATCAAGCAGATGACTGGTTATTGTTTGGCAGTGAAACCACAGGCTTACCGCCAGATGTTCTCAATGTCTGTGACTCCACCCTCTACATACCCATGCACGAACCCGGCGTTCGCAGCTTGAATCTATCCGTAAGTGTGGCTATTGGCTTGTTTGAATGCCGACGACAGTTAGGGTATCTACAATAGTTAGCTAGGTTTTCCCTATAAAGACTGAATTAGTGAGGAAAGAAGCAGATTCTCCACTTAACTACTTAAGTGTTATTACAGAAGCAGGATTTGGTTGTGAGAACGTTTCCATACTAAATAAACCCAGATAAAAAAAATTGCTGATTCCAAAGATAGTCATATAAGAAATTTGTATAGAAACTTTGATTCCAAGCCAAGAGACAATGATAGATTTTAGTGAATTGAAATTTTATCTCTGTCAGAGGTAAAATCATCAAAGCATCTACTGTCAAGCATCTTAGCTATTTGTATTATGAAATACAGTCAACCATATCAGAAACTGCTGCGGATTTGTACGGTTGTTTTTTAGGAAATAAAAGCCGTAAAGTCTCCTGTTGATAAGACTGATTAGATAAAAAAACTTAGAAAATATCTACAGCAGGAACATCGTTTTTTTGAAAGTTGCAGCAGAGCAAATGCTAACAGCGATAGTGGACGGGAGCAAAGCTATCAGATTTGTCTAGTCCCCGCTTTGAAAGCAGGAGCATCAGCCATAACTATCAAAATCGAAAAATCCTGGGTTTTGTGAGGAGTGAAAACAGACAATTCAACGCAAAAACCTTAAGGTTGACTAACAAGTGTGAACTTGTCTAAATCAGAGAAGCAGGTTAATCTTGCCTAAGTATCTCTGGTGAATGTGATCTTGATCTATCGTTTGATGTGATCTCAAATTATGGATTAATATCCAACAGAAAAATCAAGGTCAGTTAAGCGAAGCGTGATCATAGGAGGTCGTCTTTGAAACGAGCATTGAAAAAGAGAGTAAAGGCTGTGTTGAACAATACTCCCAACAGCGATGGTGTCCCGATCGAGCCGTCAAATGAGACAATTCACAAAACAAACCGCCGGGCGGGAACCCAAGCCGCGATGATTGGCTTGGCAATCTCAATGGGCGCAACCAGCCTTTTGGTGACTCGACAAAGCGATCAAGCCCAAGCAGCCGCTCCTGTTGGCAGTCAAAAAGCAGCCTCAACAATTCCTGCTGCTTCTGACACTGAGATAAAATTTGCGGCCACAAAGCTGGAGTCCCAAGCAGTCCCTTCAGCGAGCGCGCCTGAAAATCCTGTCATCGTCGGGGAACCAACAGCAGTTTCGCAAGTGCCTGGGCTTGAAGCTAAATGGCCAGTTGCAGCCAAGGAAATGGCTGTGCAAATTCGTGCATCAGAAGCTGACAAAAATGCTGTCTACTTGCAACCCCAAGTAGAGCAGGGATTGAATAACAACTCAGTTCAATCTCGGTTACAAACAGAACAACCACTGTCCCAGACAGAATCGCAATTTTCTCAAAATCAGGGTGTTGCTGATTCTCAATCCCCAGTCGTAATAGTAGAATCAGCAAACCCAGTTAGCAATGATGTTAATGCACAACTGAAAGCGCAGCAAGAGTTCGCACTCAATCGCTTACAGGAAAAATCCAACCGTTTAAGAAATAGTCTTGCCCAGTTGCGGTCTGATGAGACCAATAAGTTATCAGAAACTGGTATTGACGTAGCACAACCAACAACTGTAGCTAATAACAGTTTGCCAGTACAGTCGGCAGAGGTGATAGATGCTAACCAAGCCGACCTGATATCCAGGTTAAAACAGGATAAACAAACAAGTGCGCCAGTGCAGAAAGCATTAACACCTGCACCCGTACCCGCAGTTGTCGCGCAATCAGCAACGACAACCTACGAAGTTAAACCCGGAGACACATTAGCCGAGATTGCTGATAATTACGGGACTTCTGTTTCCGATATCATCAAAGCTAATAATCTCGATGATCCCAACCAGCTGCAAATCAGTCAAAAACTGATTATTCCCACAGCTAAAGCAGAGCTTACCAGTTACACTCAGCCAACTGTAGCAATCAGTCCTACTTTCATCCGGCCTAGCAGCAATCCCAAACTTGCTGTTTCTCCTCTGAGTAAACCTGATCCAGAAGCTAATCTACCTCTGATTCCACAGTCACCAGTGGAAAGCAACAATAACAGTGTTGCCATTCCCGTACCTGTAGTCAAACAGTCACCAGTGGAAAGCAACAATAACAGTGTTGCCATTCCCATACCTGTAGTCAAACAGTCACCAGTCGCTAGGAACAACAGCAGTGTTGCTATTCCCGTACCTGTAGCTGGGAATCAACTGCCGCCAACCCCAGAAACTGAATTCACTGCTCCTAATTCCTTGACAGTGGGTGGTGATAATTCACAACTGGATATTGCGACAGAAACACAAACAGAGCAACAACTACCTCAAAAAACAGCAAAGCTCAAAGGTCCTGAGCGTATCCGCAGCTTGCAAGCCGAACTTGAAAGACTAAGGGAAAAATACCGCGCTCAACAGTCAGGTGTAACTGTGGCTAACGTGGATGAAACTGAAAATACACCAGTCCCCGTTGTGGTGGAGAAAGCCAATAATCAAACAAATTTTCCAGTTAATGCTCAACTGAATGCGGTATCAATTTCTGTACCCAAGCCCATACAACCAGGCTATAGTCAACCACCGATTAAGCCCTTAATAAGTGCGGCTCGACCCAATAACGAGCCAATTAACCCCCAATTCCTATCCAGGCAAACAGCTTTACCTGGTAACTCCTCTGGTAGTTCTTCTAGCATTAGGTTAAACGTACCTCCCGCTGGTGTCAACTCTAGTGACTCCTTGGGTAACTTGCGCGGAACCAGAGTATCCCCAGCTTTACCACCTTTGGCAGCAGTAGATATGTATCTACCTAAATCTGTTGAAGAAACTACCGAGCCTTCCTCTGCCAACGCTCATATTTGGCCTGCTAAGGGTGTGCTTACCTCTGGCTATGGCTGGCGCTGGGGTAGAATGCACAGAGGTATTGATATTGCTAACGGCGTTGGTACGCCAATTTACGCCTCGTCCGCAGGTAGGGTTGTAAAAGCGGGCTGGAATAACGGTGGTTATGGGCTTTTGGTTGATATCCGCCATACTGATGGCAGCATGACCCGCTATGCTCACAACAGCCGGATTTTAGTGCAAGTAGGTCAAGAAGTGGAACAAGGACAAACCATTGCCGCTATGGGTAGCACTGGGTTTAGCACAGGTCCCCACCTCCACTTTGAAGTTCATCCTTCAGGTAAGGGCGCAGTTAACCCTATTGCTTTCTTGCCATCACGGACACAAGCACGCCTGTAAATACTTGGCTGCTGGTTAATTTAGTAATTGTCTTGTTTGTGGAGGGAGTTTGACTCCCTCTTTTATTTTGGAAATATAGCAGGAGGTAGGAGGCAGAAGGCAGGAGTAAAACCGTTTTGTAGTAAGAGGTTCATTATTATATTGATGTCCTAACTACTTTGTATACGGCTATATGGGAGAAAAAATTTGGCAAAAAATTCGTTTGGGTCATTGCCACAGTCAAAATAGTGTGCTATATTAATGAATGTTGATGAAACGTTTGGCTCAGTAGCTCAGTTGGTTAGAGCACGGGACTCATAAGCCTGGGGTCGTTGGTTCAAATCCGACCTGAGCCATTTAATAAAGCTTACTATATAAGGGTTTCATATCCTAGTGATCACTAGTTCTAGAGGGCTGAATATTTGTTTTAGCACCCTTTTGACTATTTTTTGACTATGCTCTGCACACCCTAAGATAGTCAAGGAAAGTCAGTGAAGATTGGAACCCACATTCCGCACCCTCAACTGTCAGAGATCAAAAAAGCCACCAAAAAGGATTAGATACAATATTTTTCATCATTGCCTGAGAAGATGTTTTAAAAGTTTATGGCTAACGCCAAGCTATGCTATCGGCGAATATAATTCGCTACTATACAAACGAAGTCCACTAGTGGACTAATGAAAAATCAAGGCTTTTGAACCCACGAAGGTGGGTTTGGTCTGTGTAGACGCGATTTATAATCGCCAAGGGATGTATGAATTTAGACTTTTCAAACAACCTCTTAGAACAGAAACAACAAAAATATCAAGACTTATTAGCTAAATTGCAAGCTAAAGGAATTGATATCAATACACTTTGATAACTTGCAAAATTCAGATCCCCTACTTCTTAGAGAAGTAGGGTATCTTGATTAAATACCTATGAAAAACCTACCTATGAAAACCCATAGTTATAGACTTTTTCATTACCAGAACGTGGTACAATTGCCCAAAAGATGACATCACTCATTGCATCTAGTGATAACTCAAAAATCCAATTTTTATCTACAGTTTCGCCATTTTCTGCGGTGCTACGTTTCTCAGTAGGATATAAAGTTAATACCCCATTTTCGTTGAGATAAGAACGCAGTTTTTCAGTAGCGACTGCTTTGGTAACATCATTTGGTAAATCAAAACTATCAGGATCATTGAGAATTAATCCTAAAGGACTTTCAGCATCACTTTCATCTTCTAAGAAACTGCGAATTGCTAGGGATACAGCTTCGGTAAATGTTACTTTTCCACCTAAAGACATTTGTTTGTTAACTGCATTATAAGTAGCAACAAACTTGAGTTGAGGAACTTTTAATTCTTGTTTGATACCTGCAACAGTGTTTTTACCATAAGCTAAAGTAGAAACATTGTTTCCTGCTGCATCAAACAATTTTGCTTCATCCCCTGCATCATTCCAAATTGCAGAACGACTACCAAAAGAGAAACCACCGGTTTCAGGATGTACTTCATTGGTGTAAACACAGAAACTCTTACTACCTTCTAACACAGTTCCTTGGGGGAAAGTTAATACTTGTTTAGGACTACCCGCAGAAGTAATTTTCCAACCAGAAATATCAGCAGGAATGTTACCAAAATTGCTAATTTCTATGTATTCATCAGACTGAGTACGTTTGACTTGACCTTTGTAAGATAGTTTGGAAATGGTGACACCTTGAGTAGCAGTAATGGTAAATTCTTCTGAGTCACTAACTGGAGTTTCTGGTGTGCTTTCAACCGTGGTTTCTGGTTTAACTTCTGGTGTTGATTCAGCGATCGCTTGTGGTGTTGGTTCTGGTTTAACTTCTGGTGTTGATTGAGCGATCGATTCTGGTGTTGATTCTGGTTTAACTTCTGGTGTTGATTGAGCGATCGCTTGTGGTGTTGGTTCTGGTTTAACTTCTGGTGTTGATTGAGCGATCGCTTGTGGTGTTGATTCTGGTTTAACTTCTGGTGTTGATTGAGCGATCGATTCTGGTGTTGATTCTGGTTTAACTTCTGGTGTTGATTGAGCGATCGGTTCTGGTGTTGGTTCTGGTTTAACTTCTGGTGTTGATTGAGCGATCGCTTGTGGTGTTGGTTCTGGTGCAGGAGGTTTAATAAATTCAGCAGTACCTATTAATCCTTGTCCACTACTATGAGCGAGAATGATTTGATTTAATGGTGAATCAGCTTGTAAATCAGTAATGGAATTACCATTGTTTTGATAAAGGGTTTTGACTCCTGCAAAGAGAGGATGATTGGGATTATTAACTGCTATATTACCACCAATTCCGTTGTATGCTCCCTGGAATTTCAAGCCAAACGCAGCTAGGAAAGTATTCCAATTATTTGCTTCTACTTGCGCTCCTCCTTGACCGGTGCCAGCACAAAGGTAAACCTTACCGCCATTTTTCACATATTCAATTAAAACTTGGTTATTTACAGGATCACCACCAATAAAAATCCCGTCATATTTTTGCAGGGTTTCTAGGTTAATAGGAATATTCATTCCCTTGGTCCAAGTATGATCCGCTTTGGTCATTGTTTGTTCTAGAGATGCTCCGGTTAAACCAAAATTATTGGAAAGTACATGAAATTTGCCTTTATTTTCTCCTACAAAATATTTGGCAATATTCAGAGCAAATGTAGCTGCATCAGGTGTAGTTTTGATTCCTGCATCACTTATAGTCCATTCGTCTGCATTAACGACAATTCGACCTAAAGATTTCAAAACTGGTGTAGTTTCTGGTTTAACTTCTGGTTGACTCTTGGGTGCTAATGCTACACCTGAATAACATACAATCCCCAATACTGAACCACTGTTAGCAATATGTTCCCAATTACTGGTTAAGGTCTTTCTGGTATATAGTTGATTGTTCATGCCAATACCTATCACACCTGGTATGGTTTTATCACTTGTAGGTTGTATTACTTGTGCAACACCTTTTACCCTGATGGAATAAACGCGATTACTTGAGCCAGAAAAGGCTGTAGCACCAGCACCAGTGGTAGTGAAAAGAACTTTACCAGTTAAATTTCCCAAGTCCCAAGCTTCTTTATCTGTTGTGCGGTTGAAACTTACTGAACCTCCTCCAGGATAATAAATCCCAACAAAGTCACCTTGTTTAACTGTCATGGGTGTAGATAGGGAAAACTGGTTAAGTCCTACCACAGGAGTTTTCGTGTCACTCTTACCTACTACTGACCAAGAACTACCGTCTTTTCGGTAAATAATCAGTTGTAGAGGAGCTATTGTATCTGCCCAAATTTCCCAGCCATTAATATCGCCATTAATGTTAATGGGATTGTTAGTATCTACTAAATAAAAGTTGGTTCTTGTATCACAAACTCCACGGCTTTTCAGTTCATTTCCACCGGTTAAATCGTTGCTCATGTTGATGATCCTTATAATTTTGATCCAAAGTTTTTTGGTTTTTGATTATGATTAATGCAAAATTTTCAGCCTATTGGAAGTATAATGATTTAACACTATACCTTTTGGCAATTTGTCTGGTTTGGGGATGATTGTGGCTGAATTTTCAAGCTCATTTTTGGCTTTTCATCTTCGTAAAACAAGGTATCAAAAAAAAATACATCATGTCAAATATTTGATATTTACTTAATATAAGTTTACGTATTATTAGCAATAATATCTAACTCACATTTTTGATTAAAAAAATATTAAATTTTAATTCCTTAAAATAATTGTATTGTATGAAAATCTGTATTTGAAAATACGTTAAATACAGTATTGACATTCCAGTTTCACTACGTAATTATACAAATCTAACAGGCAAATATAAATGCTATGTGAGAAATGTCAGAAATCCCATCTCAAGCAGAACTATACACCACAGGTTTCAGTAGTTGTCTCAACAGCAGGATTCTTTTGTGACAAGTCTTGCTTTGTTCCTTCCTTTGAACACTTGGTCTAATGTGTTAATTTTATATAGCGTTTCCCAGTGTTATGAGGTACACCCTAATTTATTTACTCGCTATAAAATATCAGTTTATAGAAATAATTAGTTTATGATAACCGCACATTGGGGTTTTATCATTTTTCCATATTTCACATTAGTTACAACAGCAAACACACAATAAAAATACAAGATCAAATGCACAAACTACTGATATTCAATAACGAAAAACTCCTGCGTCAAGCATTAACCCATCGTTCTTATGTCAACGAAAACCCAGGAGAAGGCGAACACAACGAACGCTTAGAATTTCTTGGAGATGCAATTTTAAACTTCCTCAGTGGACAATATTTGTACAGTCGTTATCCCAAAAAAGGAGAGGATGAATTAACCCGTCTTCGTTCTGCATTAGTGGAAGAAAAACAACTAGCGAAATTCGCTTTACAAGTTGGTTTAGATTTGAGGATGAGATTGGGAAAAGGGACAATTAGAGATGGAGGTTTGCAAAATCCTAACCTTTTAAGTAGTACCTTTGAAGCTGTAATTGGTGCATATTATTTAGATAATGATTTTAATGTTGAACCACTTAAAGTCATTCTTGAACCATTATTTGATTCTGTATCGGAAGATGTGGTAGAACCGAGATCAAATGTAGATTCAAAAAACAGATTACAAGAGTTGACACAAGCTCAAGGTATCCAAGAACCTCCTAAATATGTCACAGAAAAAGCCGGAGGTCCTGATCATGCACCGGAATTTCTTTCCAAAGTATTTGTAGATGGTAAAGAGTTGGGAGAAGGGAAAGGAAAGAGTAAAAAAGAAGCAGAAAAGGCTGCGGCTGAGGATGCGATCGCTAAATTGAAAAAACGAGGTTTATTGTAATAATTGATGAGCGACATATATCTAAGAGGTTGTTTGAAAAGTATTAGATGAAACCGATAATCTCTAGAAACCTAACCCCCCTTCCCCCCTTCCCTACAAGGGAATGGGGGTTTCAAAGCCTCTCCCCGCGTCGGGGAGAGGTTTGGAGAGGGGTTTATTTATATATTAAAAACTTTTCAAACATCCTCTAAGGTACAGCGCACAATCAATTAAACTGCTTGATGTCAGTAGTTAAGTAACTAATTTTTATTTTGAATACTGATGTGATTACTGTTCATCAATGTTAGATTTTCGCTGTTACTATTAATTATGAGTAAGTCAGCCTAATCCAACGCACCAGAGTCAACAGCGTTGGAACGGAGGAACCAAGTTTTGGGGCGTATTTTTGTAGCGATTGGTTAATAAATTCCTAAGTTAATGTTAGAAAATAACCAAAATCGCCCAAAAAGGGGTATCTCTCAACCCTAGTCCGTCAGCTAACTTCGTAGGCATTGAGAGGGGACTGAAGAGACAGCATTTGATAATGTTTTGATCTCATCAGTGTCCAAGGCTGGTACTGCTCAGATTCAGTGTATCTGTACTGAACTCTGTTGAGGTTACAATATGATTTTACAACTGAATTTAGCTGCAATTTTTGCCGTTGCTGGACAATTGGCGTGGAAAAAAGCAAAACCTGTAATTTTTCGTGATGAGTTTTTATTGCCTGTTGCGGGTTTTTCAGGAATAATTTTACTCTGGTGGGTAGTAGCACTTGCTAATCATGAATTAATGCCTACACCACCTGAAGCTTTAATTGCTAATCTGGACTACATTTTAAATCCCTTTTATGAACGGGGTCCCGGTAATTTAGGAATTGGTTGGTTACTATTAGCAAGTTTACGCCGGGTAATATTAGGTTTTGGTTTAGGTGCATTAGTAGCAATTCCCTGTGGGTTTTTAATTGGGATGTCTAAACCGGCAATGCTGGCTTTTAATCCGATCATTCAGATATTTAAACCTGTCTCACCCCTAGCTTGGTTGCCTATCTCTTTAGCTATCTTCAATTTGGCAGATCCTTCGGCTATTTTTGTGATTTTCATTACGTCTTTATGGCCGACTATGATTAATACTGCCTTGGGAGTTTCTAGCGTACCTAAAGATTATATAGATGTGGCACAGGTGTTAGAAATGCCACGTTGGCGGCAGATTATTAAAATTATTTGGCCTGCCAGTTTGCCTTATATTTTCACAGGTTTAAGAATTAGTTTAGGTATTGCTTGGCTAGTAATTGTGGCTGTAGAAATGTTGACCGGTGGTATTGGAATTGGCTTTTTTGTTTGGGATGAATGGAGTCGTTTAAATCTCAGTTCTGTATTTTTGGCGGTGTTTGTAATTGGCTTAACTGGCTTAATTTTAGATTACGCGGTGGGTAAACTTCAAGAATTTGTTACCCATCGTCCAGGAAGTGTGAAATGAAAGGGAATAGGGAATAGGGAATAGAAAAAAACTAGGTTGCCCAGAATGGGCAAAAGTTTGATCATCATTTTTACGTAAAAAATTTAGCTCAAAGTTCAGGTGAGCTTATTAATGAATACCTGATCTAAATTTGCAAAATGGTGTCAAAAGATGGAAGCTGACAAAGCTTATCCATTGAATTTTTCATCATCTAAAATCTAAAATTCAAAATTGTAGACAATTATGAGTGAAAATAATTGGACTCGCAGAGATTTTATCAAGGGAATAGGTTTAACGACTGCGGGAATAGCGTTGTCATCCTGTGCTGTTTCTGGAGATAGGTCTGCTAAAGGACTGACAGAAGAAGCTTTAGCTGTAGAACCAGTAGTTAAACCTCAAGAATTAGAAAAACCTGATCTGATTATTGGTTATGTTCCTGTTAATGATTGTGCGCCATTTGCGATCGCCTGGAAAAAAGGTTTCTTCCGCAAATATGGCTTAAATGTCAAACTCAACCGCGAAGCTAGTTGGGCAAACTCCCGCGACGGTTTAATTTTTGGTCGTCTCGATGCTTCCCCTGTCGTCTCTGGTGCAGTCACTAACGCCCGAATAGGTGCAGAAGGGGCGCGTCATGCCCCCCTATGTGCAGCCATGACCATACATCGTCATGGTAACGCCATGACCATGAATAAAGATATGTGGGACTTTGGTATACGTCCTTGGTATGAATATCAGCAACAATACGGTGATGGGGCATTAGAAGCTTTTGGGCGAGATTTTCGAGGTTATTTTAACCAACAACCCCCAGAAAAGAAGGTTTGGTCAGTAGTTCTGAGTTCTGCCATTTATGAATACTTTGCCCGTTATCTTGCTGCTGCTGCTGGTGTTGACCCTTTCAAAGAATTTCGCATCATTATTACTCCCCCACCGCAAATGGTGACAAACATGAGAATTGGCGCAATGCAAGCATACATGGTCGCCGAACCTTGGAACACTAGAGCAATTACAGGTAACGAAGGTATTGGTTTTACTTTTGCTCAAGGTAAAGAAATTTGGTACGGACACCCAGACAGACTATTAGGAGTAATGGAATCTTTTATAGTCAATTATCCCAAAACTTACCGCTCTTTAGTGAAGGCGATGATAGAAGCTTGTCAGTATTGCAGTAAACCCGAAAACCGCCAAGAAGTAGCCGAATTATTAACAGATCGTTCTTTTACTGGTGCAAAACCAAAAAATAAAAATGCACCTATCAGCAAATTTACATCGCCAGGAATTATTGGCAATTACAACTATGGTGGTTTTGATGGTAAAGACCGCACAATCAAAGCTGAAGATACCACAATTTTTTATGATCTTCCTAATAACGTTCCTCAAGAATTAGGAGAACATTCCACCTTTTTATGGCGTTCTCGGAGTATTTGGTTAATGACTCAAGCAGCACGCTGGGGACAAATTAAAGAAATCCCTAAAAACGCTGAACAAGTAGCCGAAAAAGGTTGGAGAACAGATTTATATCGAGAGATAGCCACAGAAATGGGGATTCCATGTCCCAAGGATGATTATAAAGTTGAACCCCCAGAAGTATTCATAGATAAAAAAGGCTTTGATCCCAGTGATCCCGTCGGCTATCTCAATAGTTTTTCTATCAAAGCAAATGCTCCCACTCGTTTCTTCATGTCTTAATTTTACCGACAAAATATTAACTAATTCAGGAGAATTTAATCATGAGATATACTTCCTTAGAAAATGATAATTATCAACAAGTTCAGACCCAGCATGGATTTCTAGAAATTGAAAATTTAGTCAAGTCTTATCCCACAGCAGACAAAGGAGAGTTTGTTGTTTTAGATGGCGTTAATTTGACAATTGGTGAAAATGAATATATTTCTGTAATTGGTCATTCTGGTTGTGGAAAATCAACACTTCTAAAAATTATTGGTGGATTTCAAAAAGCTACATCAGGTTCAGTTCGCTTAGATGGTAAAGAAATCCGCAAACCAGGTGCAGATAGAATGATGGTATTTCAAAATTATTCCCTGTTACCGTGGTTAACTGTGCGGGAAAATATCCGTTTAGCTGTGGATGAAGTGCTAAAAAATGCAAATCGCGCCGAAAAAATTAGCATTGTGAATGAACACTTGGCAATGGTAAACTTAACGGCAGCAGCAGATAAATATCCTGATGAAATTTCTGGAGGGATGAAACAAAGGGTGGGTATTGCTAGAGCTTTGGCAATTCGTCCGAAAATGTTATTAATGGATGAACCATTTGGAGCTTTAGATGCTTTAACTCGTGGTAAATTGCAGCGTCAAGTATTAGATATTTGGGAAAATCATCGTCAAGCAGTCATGATGATTACCCATGATGTAGATGAGGCAATTTATATGTCCGATCGCATTGTTTTAATGACCAATGGACCATGCGCCACTATCGGAGAAATTCTCAAAGTTCCGTTTAAACGTCCACGCGATCGCAGTGCGATCCGCAATTCTAAAGAATACTTTGAATTACGCAACCACGCCTTGAATTTTTTAGACCGTTACTTTACTTCAGAGGAGTAAAATAAATTATTATTTCCTGGGTATACAAATTCAGAAATATAAGCTACAATTCAAAAAGTGGAAATTTAAAATTTTGAACATTTAAAATTTTGAACATTTAAAATTTTGAACATTTAAAATTTTGAACATTTAAAATTTTGAACATTTAAAATTTTGAACATTTAAAATTTTGAATTTCTACTTTTAACGTCAGTATTCAGGATTGAGGCATCAGTATTTCAGAATATTTGATAAATCGGTAGATGATCAAATACAGATTTTGGGCGTAACCATTAAAAAGCTGACTGCTGATTACTGATCGCTGAATGCTTATCTGTGGGTAGCCTAATTCAAATTCATGAAAGCTGGATTTGAAGCGGAGGAACCAAATAATTGGGGCGAATCTTAATTGAAAGACACCTTCCAGTCTTAGCCCGTCAGCTAACTCCGTCGGCAATGGAAGGAACTCCCAAAACCTTGGCTGTAATACCAGTTGTTATTGGGTTTTCCTTAATCAATTTGCGATTTTAGTCAATGATTTTGGATGAACTAGGAATGTCAAAATTCAGGATTCAGAAATCAGAATGCTTGCTTAGTCATTTGGTGATCAAATGGTTGTTTTTGATGGTACGTTTCCAAAAGCTGATTGCTGATTACTGATAGCTGAATACTTACTTATGAATCCAAAATCTAAAATCTAAAATCTAAAATTGGCATCCCTGCTTCTCATTCATCATTCGTTTCAAGGGAGAGAAGTTAAAGCTGTGAAAATCAAGCCATTGTTAGCACGTTTGCAAAGTGCTATTGGTCGCCATGACCTGATTGAGCAAATGGTATTACTACCTGCTCCAAGAAAATGCCTGAGTGAGAAAAATTCATTGGTAAAATCCATCAAATTAATTGTTGGTTATGATGGTTCTCCTAATAGTCATACAGCCTTAGATATTGCTTTTTGTATTGCACATCAAACCCATT
Source organism: Sphaerospermopsis torques-reginae ITEP-024 (assembly GCF_019598945.1). NCBI lineage: Bacteria > Bacillati > Cyanobacteriota > Cyanophyceae > Nostocales > Aphanizomenonaceae > Sphaerospermopsis > Sphaerospermopsis torques-reginae. The sequence continues at coordinate 4,426,481 of NZ_CP080598.1, forward strand.
TAGCAAGCAATATTCAAGTCAATGTTCAGGCTGTTTATGTGTTAGAAGAACAGGCAAGTATTTCTGATCATCATAAATTCAATTATCCACCAAATTGGGCTGAATTAACACATCAGTATTTGCAAGTAAGCCAATCAAAGACAATGGTGTTAACGCCATCAAAACCTCAGTTACTTACCACTTCAGCACCGGAAAAAGCAGATAAAATTCTTTGGCAAGCCAAAAATTTAGCCCAAGAATGGCAGAGTGATTTTAAATCTCATCTACGATTTGGTAACTTATCTACTGAACTGAAAAAAGTTGTAGAATTAGAAACTGCTGATGCTCTGGTTTTAGGTTGTCAATCTATCAATCATCCTGTGATTGAACGTTTAGATCCTCATTTTCCCTGTGCTGTTTTGGGTATTCCTCGGTGTCTTGATTAATCACCTGAGAATTACTTAATACATTTTTAATGCCCATAGAGCAATAATCAACTACTAAGTCGCCTATAGTTATATATAGGTGGCTTTTTCGCTCTTTTTCACACAATAAAAAACAATCACATTATCAGGGAAGATGATATGGAAAACTGGCAAGCTGTTTTCAGCATTATCACATTTATCACCGTCATTGTGGTAATCATGACGGAATGGATTGATTTAATGGTAGCTGCTTTATTGGGTGCATTAATATTAGTTTTTACTAATATCATGACTTTACCGGAAGCAGTTGGTTATATTGGTAAAAGTCATGGAACTTTGGGTTTGTTTTTCGGCGTAATGGTATTGGTGAGAGCATTTGAACCGACGAATATCTTTAGTTATATAGCCACACAAATAGTCATTCTTGCTCAAGGTAGTGGCAAAAAATTACTATTAGGAATAGTGGCATTAGTTACGCCAATTTGTGCTGTTTTACCCAATGCCACTACAGTTATGTTATTAGCTCCATTAATTCCGCCAATGGCAGAAGAAATAGGAGTTAATTTTGTACCTTTATTAATTTTGATGGTGTTTGTTGCTAATAGTGCCGGATTATTAACTTTAGTAGGAGATCCAGCGACATTTATTGTAGGTGATGCTGTCAATATTAGCTTTATAGATTATTTAGCTAAATTGAGTTTAGGAGGAGTTATTTCTGTTGTTACTGTTGTAGTAACACTACCAATTTTATTTAGAAAAATTTGGCATAAAAACCTAGAAAATTTGGCAGAATTACCCCATCCGCAAATTAATCATCCACGAGTTTTAATTGTGGGCGGAGTGATAGTAGCTTTTGTGTTGATATTTTTTGTAATTGGCGAATCTTTACCAATACCAATTTCCCCTGCGGCGGTGGCTTTATTAGGTGCTGCTTTAGCTTTATTACTGGCACACAAAAGCAGAATTGATTCAGTTCATAATATTTTGCGAGATGTAGATTGGAGTACCTTAATTTTCTTCATGAGTATTTTTGTGCTGATTGGAGGACTAGATAAAACAGGTGTGATTAAGAATTTATCAGGTGTTTTAGGGTTTATCTTAGGTAAAAATATTTTACTGGGTTCTCTACTTTTGTTATTTGTAGTAGGCATCTTATCAAGTGTTGTACCTAATATTCCTTTAGTAGTGGCAATGGTCCCTTTACTTAAACAATATCTTGTAAATGTGGGATTAGCACCAGCAGAAGTTTTATCACCAGATTTTCAAGGACAGTTTCCCCCAGAAGTTTTACCACTGTTTTATGCCATGATGTTTGGTGCAACTTTGGGCGGAAATGGTACTTTAGTGGGAGCATCTTCTAATATTGTTGCTGCTGGTATTGCTGAACAGCATGGTAGAAGAATTTCTTTTAAGACTTTTTTACATTATGGTATTCCTATTACCTTATTGCAACTTGTGACTTCAGCTTTGTATGTTTTGGTGCGTTTTTTACTTTAAACATAAAACAAAATGCTCAAAAAATAGATCCCTAACTTCTTTGAGAAGTCAGGGATTTAGGTGTTACAAGATAGGGGAGATGGGGAGAAAAATTTGAGATTTTAGATTTTTTAGATTTTAGATTGGAGATCACAAAAACAATCCAAAATCCAAAATCCAAAATCCAAAATCCAAAATAAAGAACTCCTGACTCCTGGATCTCCTTTCTGACGTTAATATCTCAAGATGTGTAAAACGTCACGAAGAACGCTATAACCAGCTAAATCCCAAAGTAAATAAGCTAAAAATCCAATCATTGCCAAGCGTCCATTCCACAATTCTGCTTGAGGATTCCAACCAAAAATAAAGGCATTACGATCTACACCATTATAAGCTTTAGCAACGGGTGGTATATCAGTAGATGAGCGAGTTTCCATTTTTTACCTCCAAATTTCAATAAGTTTGAGGTTCTGAATCTAATCTTTTTTAATGCTTAACTTTAATGTAGCTTTTACACACACAGTTGTTTTATGCCTATAGTACAAACTAGAGGCACTTCTTAGGGACGATAATTATAAAGCTATTTACCCAGACAAATCTACCCTGAGATGGTGAAAAAATTTTTTATGGTAAATAAATGGAAACCAGCTATCAAAAATTGACTGACTACAATCCAAAAAACAAAAATTTTCACCTAAAGCACCTAAAGAATAACAGTATTGATATTAATAAATAAGCTAGAATTTATATAAATTTACAATCATAAAATCTTCAACTTCTATCTAACGTTATATAAGGCTTTCTCACCTGCGATGGATGCTAATATCACCTATTTTTTTGGATTCTGAAGGTTGGACAAGTTGAATATTCACATCCAGCAGAGGTCATTAGTGAAGCAGTAAAATCCTTATAACGCAGGGATCATCCCAATTTTGCACAAATATCTGGCTTAGAGGTAGGAAATAGAAATGATGCAGGAACTATACAAACATTTATTGTGGATGACACAAGTACCTGTAACTACTCCCAATGTCACACCAGCACAGGCTTCGATTCTCACATCGGGTCCGCGCTTTTTTGTGGCTTTAATTTCTGGGGTAATTCTCGCTTTTGCCTTTCAATTAGTGTTAACAAATCTCTCAATTGCTGCGGGTATTTCCTATTTAGGACATCCTTCAGAATCTCAGGAAGTTGAAAGTTTTGGTGGCACAATTCGCAAAATTGGCACGAGGTTGGGAATTTGGACATTAGTTACAGTGACAATTGCTTTATTCATCGCTTGTTTCTTAGCTGTAAAATTGAGTTTATTAATTTTAGATCCCGGATTAGGAGCAATTTTAGGTTTAGTCATTTGGGGAGCGTATTTTCTATTACTAATGTGGGTAAGTTCAACTACAGTTGGTTCTTTAATAGGTTCGGTTGTGAATACAGCTACTGCCAGTTTTCAGGCGATTATGGGAACAGCTACAGCTGCATTAGGCACTAGGGCTGTAAATCAGCAAGTGGTAGCAACGGCTGAAGCGGCTGCCTCTGCTGTGCGTCGGGAACTAGGAAGCGCCATTCCCCCCGCAAGTATTCGCCAAAATATAGAACATTACATAGAAAAACTACGTCCCCCAGAACTTGATATATCGCAGATTCGGGATGAGTTTAAAAGCTTACTTAATGAACCGCAATTTAAAGCGATCGCCACCAGTGCAGACTTGGGAAATATCGACCGTCAACAGTTTGTTGATTTAGTTAGCAGTCGCACCGATTTATCCCAACGAGAAGTTAACCGCATTGCTGACGCTTTATACAATGTTTGGGAACAAGTAGTGAGTCAGAAAAAACCTACAAAAGAAAGTTTAGGTGAGTTGGTAAATTATCTCAAATCCCTTCCCCCTGGACACACCAAAACCGATGAACTCAACGCCAAACTTGATCAATTAATTGCTGAAATTCACTCTACCAAAGAAACAGAACAAAAACCAGGAATGATGCAACAAGCAATATCAGCACTAACTGGGGTAGTTTTAGGTAGAGCAGATTTGTCTGATTTGGATGTAGAAAAAATTTGGCGTTCCTTAAATACTGCTACAGAAAAAGTCACGGAACAAGTGACAAAACAAGTGACAAAACAAGTTACAGAACAACCTTATAATCCTATTCGTGCGGATATTCACAACTACCTGCTTAACTCTTATCCTTGGCAACTCAGTCAAGAAAAAATTGCCCAAGAATTTAGAGATGTGATTTATGATCCTGCGGCTGATCCTGGGGTAATACATAGGGAATTAGAGCAAATTACCCGTCAGGATTTTATCAATATTTTGCAAACTAAGGGAGTATTAACTCAATCACAAATTTATCAAATTGCTGATCAATTGTTAATGGTGCGGGATGAGGTTTTAGTAATAGTAACAGCGCAGGAAGAAAGAGAAATTGTCCAAGATTTGCAAAGACGAGTTGAAAGTTATTTACTGGTAACTCCCAGAGAAGATTTAACACCAGAAGGAATTGAGGATAATTTTAAACCACTGTTGGCAGATTCAGAAGCAGATTATCAAACTTTATCCCGACGACTGGCACAAGTTGAACGGGAAGAAATGGCTGAGATTCTATTAGCACGCAATGATATTCAAGAACGAGATTTAGATCCGATTTTAGATGAATTAGAAATGCAGCGCGATCGCGTGTTGGTAGAATCTTTAGGAATAGCACAACAGGCACAACATCAAGCGGAAACTCTCTGGTTAAATGTGGAATCATATCTGCGAAATACAGGTAAAGAACAATTAAATTCTGATGCTATTCGCGCTGATTTAAAACGACTTTTAGAAGACCCCCAAGCGGGAGTTTTAGCTATTCGGGCGCGGTTATCTCGTTTTGATCGAGATACTTTGGTGCAATTATTAAGTCAACGTCAAGATTTAACAGAAACACAAGTTCATCAAATTATTGATGTAGTGGAAGAATCATGGCATAATATCCGCCACATACCGCAATTTGTAGGGGAAAAAGCACGGGAACAATATGATTCTGTGACTGCGACTATTGCAGATTATCTGCGAAATACTGGTAAAGAAGAATTGAATCCTGAAGGTATTCAGCGAGATTTCATAAGATTATTTGAAAACCCTAGAGAGGGTGTTGTGGTACTGCGTCGCCGATTATCGCGTATTGATAGAGATACTTTGGTGAAGTTGTTAAGTCAACGTCAAGATTTGAGTGAGGAACAAGTTAATCAAATCATTGATAATGTACAGACATCCATTAGCAATATTGTCCGTGCGCCCCGTCGTTTAGCAATAAGAACACAACAAAGAATGCAGACTTTTCAAACTTATTTGCAGGAGTATTTACGACATACGGGTAAAGAGGAATTGCACCCAGAAGGAATTAAAAGAGATTTGCATTTATTGTTGCATGATCCCAGAGTAGGGATGGAAAGTTTGAGCGATCGCCTTTCCCATTTTGACAGAGAAACAATTATTGCTTTGTTGAAAATTCGGGAAGATATTACTGATGAAGAAGCAGCGGGAATTGCTGATAATATGCTCTTAGTGCGTGAACAATTTGTAGAACAGGTGCGGGGTATTCAAAGACGCATTCAAGATATAATTGAAGGCATTTTTGCCAGGATTCGTAATTATCTTAATTCTCTAGAACGCCCAGAATTGAATTATGAAGGGATTCAGCATGATATCCGTCAATTATTGGAAGATCCTCAAGCTGGGTTTGAAGCATTGCGCGATCGCTTGTCTCATTTCAATCGTGAAACTTTAGTAGCTATTTTCAGTTCCCGTGAAGATATTTCTGAGGCAGATGTTAACCGCATTATTGACAGAATTGAACACGCCCGAAATATGGTTTTACAACGAGCAGAACAGCTACAACATGAAGCACAACATCGGCTAGAACAGGTAAAACATCAAGCACAACGTCAAGCAGAAGAAACCCGTAAAGCTGCGGCCAATGCTGCTTGGTGGTTGTTTGCAACAGCAGTTGTTTCTGGTATTTCTGCTGCTTTGGGAGGATCAATTGCTGTGATGTTGATTTAGATATATAAGTTGTCTGCGCTATATTTTTAGCCTCCCAACTGGGAGGTTTTTTTTTGATGACCTGGTAATTAATATGACTTCTTTTGCTATAATGTCAAGTACATTTCTATCTGCTTACTTGTACTTGTCTATTTGATTATTTTAAATTATTATACCAAATTAAATGAAATTATAATTCTATTCTAATCAGAAATACACAAATACTAAGGACAGTAACTTAGATGACAGAGAAAAAACAAGCGTACATTGCTTTTCAAGGTGGCGGCGCACTTGGCATGGCTCATCTCGGTGCGTGGAAAGCACTATCGCAGCAGATGGGTTCTCATAGCAATACTGTTCGGTTAAGGAAAAAGAGGGGGTAGGATCAAGAGAAAAGAGTTCGCGTTTTGATTGCGAGAACAATGAAAATTGAAATGGGAATAGGGAATGAGTGGATCAAAAGTTTGTTGATGTTTAAGCATTCAGCCGTCAGAGATATATCTGAAATGTTTAAATACAAAGAGTAAAAAGAAACAGATGCAGATAACATTGCTAAGATTAGCTAAGATTAAAATGGCTGATTACTGATTACTGATAGCTGAATGCTTACGTTAATGTCGCCATAATTTCCATTACTAAATTTTCCACATCAGGTTCTTTTAACATCGTTTGATGTTCACCTGTTACACAACAAACCTGCACTTGTTCACTGGTTAATTGTCCCCAACCAAGGGTAGGATCATCGGGAAATTGTGCTGCTAAGGATGGGGTTTTAAAGAGTATAATAGGAGCTTTAATAGGTTGAGGTTGATAAACTAAACTAGCTTGGATATTAGCTTTATAAACGCTAATTAAACCAGCAATTAAATTCCGTCCTGAGTCGGGTGGAATAACTTCATGATCCTGTAAAGTTTGTAAAACATACTCAAATTGAGAATTTTGATCTAAACTCGCCAATTCCTGATAATTAATAGATACAGTTTTATTAAAATGCAATCCTATTTGCTCAACAATAAAACATAGAATCCCTACATTATCTTCCAGAGAAGCTGTAATTTCATCAGTTGCTAACGGTGGATGGGTATCTATAATTAATAGATGTTCAATTTGCTCTCCCACAGTTTCTAATTGGTGAGCCATTGCAAAAGCAATTAATCCTCCTAAAGAGTGACCACCTAATAAGTAAGGTCTACAAGGTTGTATTTCTCGAATGGCGTTAATATAACTATTTGCCATTGCTTCGATAGTATCTAAAGGTGGTTGTTTATCATCTAAACCACGTGCTTGAATGGCGTAAATAGGACGTTTTTTCTCCATTTGTGTAGCTAATTTCTCGGCTAAAACTGAATAGGATAAACCATAACCTCCTGCTTGGTGAATGAGAAATAAGGGAGGTAAATCACCTTGAGTTTGCAGAGGAACAAGAACATCTAAATAACTGCTGGGTTTTTCTTGTTCTAACAAGGCAGCAATTTTTTCGATTGTCCCTTCTCTGAATAAAGAAACTACTGGTAAATTAAAGTTTAATTTCTGTTCAATGGCTGCTATTAATCTAATAGCTAGGAGAGAATGACCACCTAAATCAAAGAAGTTTTCAGTTACACCTATAGGATTAACTTTAAGCATTTCTTCCCAGATTTCTACTAACTGATATTCTAAAGGAGTGCGGGGTGAAATATGTTGAGCAACGTCAATATTTCTGTTTACATTCAGCGCAGATAGGGCTTTTCTATCAAGTTTACCATTAGGTGTTAAAGGTAGATGATCCAAAATTACAAAACTGCTGGGTATCATGTAATCAGGTAATTTTGCTGTCAAGAAATCGCGCAATGCACCTGAAGCAATTAATTGTTGTTTCTGAGTGACAAGATAAGCAATTAAGCTTTTACTACCGGATGAATCTATAGTAGTAACGACAACAGCATTAAGGATATCAGGATGTTGACTTAATACGGCTTCAATTTCTCCTAGTTCAATGCGGAAACCGCGTATTTTTACTTGATGGTCAATGCGTCCTAAAAACTCAATGTTACCGTCAGGAAGATAACGAACTAAGTCACCTGTTTTATAGAGACGCGCACCTGGTTCATTGCTAAAAGGATGAGGAATAAATTTCTCAGCAGTTAATTCTGGACGTTGGAAATAACCCCGCGCTAGTCCCATACCCCCAATATATAGTTCCCCAGGAATACCAATAGGAACTCGTTGCAAATGGGAGTCAAGGATATAAGTTTGAGTGTTAGCAATGGGACTACCAATAGGAACTATTTGTTGGTTACTTTGCTGGTTATGTTTATTTTTGCAATTCCAGAATGTGGCATCAATACAAGTTTCGGTAGGTCCATAGAGATTATGCAAGTTTACGTTTAGTTTGCTCAACAAACTTTGTTTCAGTTCTACTGATAAAGCTTCACCTCCACAGAAGATATGTTTTAGAGATTTACAATTTTCTATTCCCCTTTGTTCTAATAACATTTGCAGTAAAGAGGGAACAAGTTGCAACACAGTTACTTGTTGTTCAGAAATTAGTTTTAAGAGGTAAGCACTGTCTTGATGTCCACCTTTCTCCGCAACTATTAACTGTCCTCCTGTTAATAAAGGTGCGTAAAACTCCCAAACGGAAGCATCGAAACTAAAGGGAGTTTTTTGTAATACTTTATCTGTTGCTTGAAAAGAAAAAGTTTCTTGCATCCATAACATATGATTACAGATAGCACGGTGGGTTATCATCACTCCTTTAGGTTTACCAGTTGAACCAGACGTGTAAATTAGATAAGCTAGATTTTCTCCCACTAAATTACTAACAAGATTTTCTGTATTTTGTTGAGCGATAATTTCCCAGTCGCTATCTAAACAAATAATATTGCTTACAGATGGAATATCTAAACTTTCTCGCAGTTGCTTCTGTGTTAATAACATGGAAATTTGGGCATCTTCTAACATAAAAGTTAGACGTTCTTGGGGATAATTGGGATCAAGGGGAACATAAGCACCACCAGCTTTGAGAATACCCAATAAACCAATTACCATTTCTAAAGAACGCTCAATACAAATACCCACTAATACATCGGGTTTTACCCCTAAAGATTGCAGATAATGAGCTAATTGATTTGCTCTTTGATTCAGTTGACGATAGGTAAGACTTTGGTTTTCAAACACCACCGCAACTGCATCCGGTGTTTTCTCTACTTGTAATTCAAATAATTGATGAAGACATTGATTTTGTTTCGCTTGGGGATACTCAACTTGAGTCTGATTCCATTCTACTAATAATTGATGGTGTTCAGATGTGGTGAGTATAGATAATTCATGAATTGGTTTTTGAGGTTGGGCAATAATATGATCTAGCAAGGTTTGGAAATGCCCAATCATCCTATCAATTGTTTCTACTGCAAATAAATCGGTTCTATATTCCCATATTCCTTCAATTCCTTGTTCTGTTTCTGTCATTAACAAAGTTAAATCAAACTTGGCTACTGCTTGTTCTAATTCCCAGGGAGTTAGTTGTAAATTGGGTAATTCTAATTTACCCATTGGCGCATTTTGCAAAACAAACATCACCTGAAATAAAGGATGATGGCTCAGGTTTCTTTCGGGATGTATTTCTTCGACAATTCTTTCAAAGGGTACATCCTGATGAGCATAAGCTTGTAAGGTTTCTTCTTTAATTCTGGATAGTAAAATAATGAAATCAGGATTACCACTTACATCATTTCTAATTACTAAAGTATTGACAAAAAAGCCAATTAAATCTTCAACTTGTTTGCGATTACGGTTAGCAATGGGTGTACCAATTAAGAAATCTTCTTGTCCTGAATAACGCATTAATAAAATGCTAAATACCCCCAATAATCCCATGAATAGGGTAGCACCTTGGGATTCACATAATTTTTGAAATTCCCCACTAATTTGTTTATTAATTGTAAAGGATACTGCACTACCTTGATAACTAGCAACTGCGGGACGGGGATAATCTGTTGGTAATTGTAAAACCTCATTTGCACCTGCTAGTTTTTGTTTCCAGTAAGCTAATTGTGCAGGTAATTGGGTTTGTGCAAAAACTGTCTGTTGCCAATTGGCAAAGTCTGCATATTGTATAGATAAAGGTGGTAAAGATTTGATATTACTTTGACAAATTGCTGTATAAAATAAGGATAATTCCTTAATCATTAATCCCAAAGACCAACCATCAGCAATGATATGGTGTATCACCAATACTAAAACATTAACATCTTCAGATAATTGATAGAGATGAACACGCAATAAAGGCAATTGACGCAGATTGAATGGTGTAATAATTACTTCTTGAATTGCTGTTTTCAGTGTTTCTTGTTGGGTTTGCGAGTCTAAATGACTGAGATTTGTTACTGTTAACGGTACTTCTGAAAATTCATGAATTATCTGAATGGGCGCACCGTCTATATTTTCAAAAGTTGTGCGTAATACTTCATGACGTTGAATAATAGTTTGCAGACTTTGGTGTAATGCTTCTAGATTTAAATTGCCTTCTAAACGAAAAGCCACTGAGATATTATAAGCAGCATTGTTTGGTTCTAATAAATCTAAAAACCATAGTCGAGATTGAGAGAAAGAAAGGGGTAAATTCTCGCGGTTAGGAATAACAGCAATAATATCTTGCTGTGTAGTTTTACAATTATTTAGCGCACCTAAATGATCAATTTCTGTTCCTAAACCTGAAATCGTTGAATGTTCAAAAACTGCACGTAAAGGTAAGGCTATATTAAATTCTTCTCTAATACGAGAAACTAATTTAGTTGCTAAAAGTGAATGTCCTCCTAAATGGAAGAAATCCTCTGTAACACTGATTTGATCAATTCCTAAAACATCAATCCAAAGTTGAAATAGTTTCTTTTCTGTGGGGGTGGTAGCTGGAACAAAGGCTTGTTTACTAATCGTTACATCTCTTTCTGGTGTGGGTAAAGCGCGTCTATCTAGTTTACCACTGGGAGTTAGGGGGAAACTTTCTAACATCACAAAAGCAGATGGACACATATATTCTGGTAATTTTTCCCGCACCTGTTCTTTTAATTGGGAAATTAAGGATTTTGAAAATCTGCTTTTTAGTGGATCAAGCCAATAAGAGTTATTATTTTCAGTAGATAATTTACTGCTAATTGGCATTAATGGGGCAATACGTTTTCCCTCAGTTGGGCGATAGAAACAGACATCAAAATAATCAGACTTTTCTGGTGAATAACTAATAGTTATATCATAACCAATTTCTTGAGCAAGGGTATATAAATCTGCTGGTTCAATTGCTGTTTGGTTATGAATTTGATTAATTAGTTGCCTTAATTCACCAATGGTATTTTCACTATTATTTTCTGACATCCACTGGTAAATAGCAGCATCTTTAATTAACCTGGCATTGGGTATATTACGCCAACCAATAGCACCTGTTTTGATAATTTGCTGTTTTAAGTCTGTTAATAGTAAATTGGCTGTTTCCCAATCTTGCCAAATAATTTCTATTGGTTGATTTGCTGATGCACCTAATTTGTGTAAGACGACATCATAACGATATTTAGTAAGTTCATTATGACTATTTTCGGCTTTCAGTTGAATTTCTACTGCTGTTAAATTAGAGAATGTTTGTGTTAAATTAACAAAGAACTGTGGATCAATTACTAACTCATTTTCTGTTTTAGCTATACGTCGGACTTGGGTTTTCAATGTTTCTTGATCTGTATTGTCATCAGCTTGGAAATAAGCAACGCTGGCATGAAAATAATTTAATAGTGATAAATTGCGATTATCACCAATAAATAAACTTCCTCCTGGTGCTAAGATTTGTAAAGCATTTGTAATTACCTGTTGTAAATATTCGATAGAGGGGAAATATTGAGCGACGGAATTAATGACAATGGTATCAAAATAATTGACAGGAATTTCTGAAAAATCAATTGCTTCTCTTGTTAATAAATTGACGTTATTTAAAGAGCGATTTTGAATGATATTTGTTAAGCGAGTAATTGCAGCTTGGGAAAAATCTGTTCCCCAATAAGATTCTACTTGAGGAGCAATATTTAATAAAATCATCCCCGTACCACAACCTATTTCTAAAACTATTTGTGGTTTGAGTGCTTGAATTCTGGTCAGGGTATTATTTAACCATTGACGCATTTCTTCAGCAGGAATAGGTTGATTATCATAACTACTATTCCAACCGATAATATTAAAGTCTTCGTTAGTTTCAACAGTTTCAAATTGAGTAATATTATAGGTATCGTTAAAGGTATATTGCCATTCTTGGGTTTGTTCTTTTGTTAAATTTGCGGTGTCAGAACTTTGTTTTTTAGGAATGATGTAAGCTTCTATTCTGATATCTTCTTTGTTTTCTTCCCTCACAATAACTAAAGCATCTCTTACTTCTGGATGGCGTTTAATAACTGCTGCAATTTCTCCTAATTCAATACGGAAACCACGAACTTTTACTTGATGATCATTGCGTCCTATATATTCAATGTCCCCATTATCAAGAAAGCGGGCTAAATCACCTGTTTTGTAGAGACGTTCTGGGTTTTTATTATTAAAAGGATTAGGAATCATCCTTTCTGCTGTCAGTTGAGGACGGTGAAAATAACCACGAGTTACACCTGCGCCACCAATATACATTTCTCCCACGACACCAATAGGAACTGGTTGAAAATGACGATCTAAAATATATAAAGACAGGTCAGGAATGGGTTTACCAATTAAACTTCCTAATCTTTTTTTGACATCTTTTAAAGATAGGGGACGGTAAGTTACATGAACTGTTGTTTCCGTAATGCCATACATATTTACGAGTAACGGAAACTGATCATCATGACGTTCAAACCAAGGTTCTAAACTGGCTAAATCTAGGGCTTCTCCACCAAAAATTACATAGCGTAATTCTAATTCTCCTTCTCGACAAAGTATTGATTCTGCTTGGATTAATTGCCGAAAAGCTGAAGGTGTTTGATTTAAAACTGTGACTTTTTCCTCACATAATAAGTTATAAAATTCTTCCGGTGAACGACTGACTAAATAAGGGACAATGACTAGACGACCTCCATAGAAAAGCGCCCCCCAAATTTCCCAAACTGAGAAATCAAAAGCGCAGGAATGAAAGAGTGTCCAAACATCTTTGGCGTTAAATTTGAACCATTTTTCAGTGGCTAACATTAAGCGCACAACATGACGATGGGTGACTACAACTCCTTTGGGTTTTCCTGTAGAACCGGAGGTATAAATAATGTAAGCAGCGTTATCTGGAAGGACTAATATTTCTGGTTCTGTTGTTGGTGCTTGGGTGATTTCAGTTTGGCAATTATCAATAAATATGGTCTTAGCGGTATGGGGTGGTATTTGGGTTTGAAATTGCGTATGTGTGAGTAAAATTGTAACTTGACTATCTTCTAACATATAAGCTATGCGATCGCTTGGATAGTCAGGATCAAAGAGAACGTAAACACCCCCAGCTTTCAAAATCCCTAAAATAGCTATTACCAAATCTAAAGAACGGGATAACCATAATCCCACTCTTGCTTCTGGTTTCACCCCAGTATTAATTAAATAATGTGCTAGTTGGTTAGCGCGATGATTTACTTCTGAATAAGTGAGTTTTTCTTGTTCAAATATTAATGCTGTTTGTTGAGGACGCAATTTTGCTTGTTGAGTAAATATCTCATGCAAACAAAACTGCACAGGAAAACTTTGTGCTGGTTGACTTGGTGCTAAAAAGGCTAATTCTTCTGTTAATAAAAAAGGTATACGACTTACTGGTGTATCTGGTTGAGTAATTAAATTTTCTAAGAGTTGGCAAAAATGACGGGCAAATCTTTCTACAGTTTCTCTTTTCAATAAATCAACGTTGTAGGAGAAAACCCCATGTAAATTATCTTTACTTTCAGTAATAAACAATTCTAAATCAAACCGCGCTGCTTCCTGAGTTGCTAAGATGGAAACTTCTAAATCATCGGTGCTAAATTCTGGCTTGGGTGCATTTAATAAAGTAAAGGCAATTTGAAATAAAGGATTACGACTGGTATCACGTTCTAAATTTAACCTTTCTACTAAAGTTTCAAAGGGAACTTCTGTATGTTCAAAAGCTGATAAAACTGTGTTTTTGACTCGATTTAATAGAGTATAAAAATTAGGTTCATCAGCTAAATTAGTACGAACTACTAACATATTCACGAAAAAACCAATCAGTTTTTCCGCATCCATTCCTGGACGGTTAGCAATAGAAGTTCCTACAGGTATATCTTCTTGTCCGGTGTACCTTGCTAAAAGTGCTTGGAAAGCAGCCATCAAGGTCATAAACAAAGTTGCACCCTCTTTTTGACTAAAGGTGCGAATAGCTGTGGTCAGATTTTTTGAGAGTTCAAATTTAACTAAATCTCCCCGAAAGGTCTGTAATTTTGGTCTTGAAAAATCAAGGGGAAATTGTAAAGTTGGTAATTCTGCTAGTTGTTTCTGCCAATAATTTAGGCTATTTTCTAAATGGGAATTGCTAAATTTTTCTTTTTGCCATAGGGCATAATCAGAGTATTGAAATGTTAATTCGGGAAGTGCTATTTTTTCTTCTGTAATCGCTAATTTATAAAAAATCGCAATTTCTTGTAAAATCACGCCCATAGACCAAGCATCAGCAATAATATGATGTAAAGTCAGGGTGAGAATGTGTTGTTCTGGTGCAAGTTTAAACAGTCGAGCGCGGAGCAATGAACCAGTTTGTAAATTAAAGGTATAATCACCTTCAGAACGTGCTATTTTAGCAATTATTTCTGCTATTTCAGTTGTATTTTCTGTATTTGTATTTCCACTCCAATCTTCTAATACCAGTTCTGTTAAAACATCGGTATGGATTTTTTGCCAAGGTTCTCCATCTATATCTACAAATGTGCTACGTAAGCTTTCATGTCTTTGTTGTAATTGTTGAAAAGCTTGCTGCAAAGCGGGGACATTTAATATTCCTTGGACACTGAAAACAGAACAAATATTATAAGCGGAGGATGTGGGTTCTAATTCATAGAGAAACCATAACCGTCTTTGTTGAAAAGAAGCAGGTGCTTGGGTAAGACCACGACGTGAAATTATTACATCATCTGTTGCTAATTCGATTCCTTCTTCTTCTAGCAACAATTCTAATAGATCGATATCGTCTGTTTGTGAATAATTCATCATATTAACTCTTTTGTTTAATTATAAAATTAAGTAAAATCAACTCTGTTTGACAGTGGAAAAAACAAACAATGATGGCAGATAATTTTTGGCTGCTTGGAAATATAAATTCAAAGCTGATATAATTTTACCATCTTTAATTAACTGATTAGCAGATAGCATTTGTACTAAAGGAGTTAATCTTTTTTCATAAAAACATATAGCCTGATTAACTTGTTTTTGCTGTTGAGCATTTAATTGTTTTTGATTTTTCCATTTGTTGATAATTTTTTCAGCCTGGGCTTTAAAGTTGACGTTGATATGTAATTGACTGCCACTATGCAAGCGATATTGATGCAGTTTTTCTGGGACAAAATGAACCTGGCTAATTAAAGCAACTTGCGCCAATATATCAAGTATATGTCCACCATGTCTGCCTATATTTTCATCCCATCCTGATGTTTGTTCATAAATACTACGACGGAAAACAGTACGTCCATCAACTCCTCCTCCTAAACCACCAGCAATAGCTACTAAAGGTGTTTCAGGTGTATTGTAGGGTAAAGTTTTCACACCAAACATAGAAGGAATTAATCTGGGACAATAAACAGTATTGATTGGTTGATCATCTGCATCAATATTATAAAAGTCACAGTAAGCTGCACCCACATCAGGATGTGCGTTTAGGTAGTTAATCATTATTTCCAACATTTGCGGTTCTAGACAGTCATCTGCATCAAAAAATAGTAAATATTGTGATGCTTGAGAACTAGCTGTAAAACCATTATTTCTTGTTATGCAAGCACCACTATTAGACTGTTTAATTAACTTTAAACGTGGTTCTAGTTGCATATAAGAGGAAACAATCTCAGCAGAATTATCCGTACTACCATCATCTACAATAATATGTTCCCAATCGGTGAATGTTTGAGCGCGAACACTCTCTATAGCTTTACTAATAAATTTTTCGGCGTTGTAGCAGGGAGTGATAATACTAAATTGGGGCATATATTAAAACCTATTTATAGCAGGAGTCAGGAGTAAAATTGGCTTTGTGTATAGGGTTCAATTTAGATTCTGTACCTCATTGTTCTGTAATTTGCTGTAAGTAATTCGCCATGATAAAAACGATGTATTTCTATTTTTAGAAAAAGTGTAAAATGATTTATTTTCAAGATATTTGTTGATTTTATATTTTATCACATAGCGGGACGGAAA
Organism: Sphaerospermopsis torques-reginae ITEP-024; assembly: GCF_019598945.1. NCBI lineage: Bacteria > Bacillati > Cyanobacteriota > Cyanophyceae > Nostocales > Aphanizomenonaceae > Sphaerospermopsis > Sphaerospermopsis torques-reginae. The sequence goes on from NZ_CP080598.1 coordinate 4,442,751, forward strand.
TATTTTTAAGGTAAAAAATGGCAGTGGGATTTGACAGTATTTGATAATTCTGTACATAATCAGAGAAAATTGGTATAGGGTATAGAAAACCATGTATAACAACGAACAAAACGATAACACAATCTATCTTGTGGTTGTCAATCATGAAGAACAGTATTCTATTTGGCCTAAATGGAAACAAGAATTGCCATTAGGTTGGAATACTGTAGGTAAAGAAGGAACTAAAGCCGAATGTTTAGCTTATATCGAAGAAGTTTGGACTGATATGCGTCCTTTAAGCTTGCGAAAGGCAATGCAAGAAGCTTAAGTTTAAGTATTTAAGTTTAAGTAGTTAAGATACCGTCATCACTTAAGCTGACAGAACGGCGTTTGCGTCCGGCTTTGGGGATTTCGGTATCTTTAGTATCTGTTATCACATTTTGCACATCTCCTAATAAAAGTGCAATACTTTCTGGGGTACGATGGGTGAATAACTGCGGTAAGGGAAATTCAGTGTTATAGGTTTGCCGCAAACGAATAGCTAACTGTGTTACCAATAGGGAATCTCCACCAATTTCAAAGAAATCATCTTGCACTCCTACTTGTTCTAGTTTTAACAATGATGCCATCAGGGAACAAATTGTTGCTTCTTGGTCATTTCTCGGCGCAATATAAGGTTTACTTGTCCAACTCCAATCAGGTGCGGGTAGTGCTTGATAGTTAATTTTACCGTTAACTGTTAAGGGTATGGTTTCTATTGGCACAAATGCCGCTGGAATCATATAATCAGGTAATTTGCTTTTGGTCAACTCTGGTAATTCTGTTTTCAGGTCGGCTGCGCTATCAGATGTAAAATAGGCAACTATACGATTTTCCCCGGTTGTGGCTTTCTGCACCATGACTAATGCTTGTTTGACTTGGGGATGAGTATTGATAACTGCCGTAATTTCCCCTAGTTCGATGCGGAAACCACGTATTTTAATTTGCTGGTCATCACGTCCGAGATATTCTATTTCTCCATCTGGTAAACGTCTTGCTAAGTCACCGCTACGATATAAACGACTACCTGGGGTTTGACTGTGGGGGTTGGGAATAAATCTTTCTGCACTTAAACGCGGTTGATGTAGATATCCTCTGGTGACTCCTGCACCACCAACATAAATTTCTCCGGGAACTCCTATAGGTGTGGGTTCTAAATTGTCGTCTAAGATATAAAGTTGTAAATCGGGGATCGGTTGACCGATGACGCTACCACTATTATTGATGATATCTGCTTGGGTAATTGGTCTATAGGTGACGTGAACGGTGGTTTCGGTGATACCGTACATATTAATTAATTTTGGTTGGGCATCACCATATAAATCAAACCAAGGTTGCAAAGTTGGTAGTTCTAAGGCTTCTCCCCCAAAAATTACGTAGCGTAAAGGTAATTTTTCTGCCTGTTCTTGGGCGATGGGGATTAATTGTTTAAAGGCTGATGGTGTTTGATTTAATACTGTCACTTTGTGGGTTTGCAGGAGTTGGAAAAAGTCTTTGGGTGAACGACTTGTCCAATAGGGAACTAATACTACTTGACCACCATATAATAAAGCTCCCCACAGTTCCCACACGGAGAAGTCGAAAGCGTAGGAGTGAAATAAAGTCCAGACATCTTCACTATTAAAATTAAACCAGGATGCGGTGGCGTTGAGGAGGCGGATCACATTACTATGAGTGACTATACAACCTTTGGGTTTGCCTGTAGAACCACTGGTATAAATTACATAAGCTGGATTTTCTGGGAATATCTGGACTGTTGGGGGTTGAGAATTTTCCTGTTCTAGTTTGCTGGTGATGTCTTCGAGAATGACAATTTCACTAGAACATTTAGATAACTGAGAAATTACTGATTTTTCTGTAACTAAAAGAACTATGCCACTATCTTGTAACAGAAATTCTAGGCGATCGCTAGGGTAACTGGGATCAATAGGAACATAAGCACCACCAGCTTTCAAAATCGCTAAGATGGTAATTACTAATTGTTCAGAACGTTCTAAACACACACCTACCAAGGTTTCTGGTTTAACTCCTTGAGTTTGTAAATAATTAGCGAGACGATTAGCACGGGTTTCTAATTCTACAAAACTGAGGTTAGTTTGTTCGTAAACTAGGGCAGTTTTATTTGTATATTCTGCTACTGCTTGATTAAAGGCAGAAATTAAGGTATCAGGAGAAAAGAAGTTTTGGGGTTTTGTGTTAGCGGCTTGTAATAATTGTTGGCGTTCTGGTGTGGAGATGAGCGATCGCCGATGATATGCTGTTTGCGGAGCAGTCACCATTTCTACTAAAGCAGTTTGGTAATACTTGCCATATTGCTCAACTTGTGCATCTGCAAACTGTTGAATGTCATAAATTAAATTTAGCTGTAACGCTGCACTTCCCGGTACTAAACAAAATTCTGTCAAGAAGGGAAAATCTGTTTCTTCAAAAATATCAACGTTATTAACTTGAATTTGTGGTAAATTCAGCAACCCTTCATAAACGTGAAAATGCACATAGTTAAATCCCACATCAAACAGGGGGCGTTTGTCAAGCAGGCGTTGAATTTCTGCGAGGGGAAAATCACGATAGGGAAGAATTTCTGTTTCTGCACGTAAAACCGCTTGTATAAATTCTCTCCAATTACCCCCAGTCAACTCCAAGCGCAGGGGTAGTGTATTCACAAACAAACCCAGTAAATTTTCACTACCTGTAGTTTCTGGTCTGGCATTAATAACATTACCTGTCACCACCTCTTTTTGTCCAGTGATAAAAGAGATCACCCGCAGATGTAAAGCTAAAAGAGCCGTTTTTAAAGTAACACCGATATTTTTGCTCAGTTTACGCAAATTATTAGCTAATTCCTCATTGATAGTCACAGAGAGGCGTTTTAACTGACGTTTTTGAGAGTCCGTTGCTTGGGTACTTGTACTTAAACGGGGGAGAGTAGTTACTTGTAAATTGCTGAGATGTTGTAACCAAAATTGCCGAAGTTTTTGGTTAGCGATCGCATTTTGTTCTTGAACAATAAAATCTTTGTAAGTAATTTCTGGGATAAATAAAGGTGGCAAATTTTCCGCTGCTAAATACTGCACATAACGCTGTAATAATTGCGTTAGCAAAGTGGCCACACTCCAACCATCAAGAATCACATGATGAAAACTAAAACTAAAACTGATTTCTTCCTCGGATATTCTATGAATTTGGAAGCGGAAAAGCGGTGATTTAGTAATATCAAAATTCCGATTTTTTTCTAACTCAATCCATGCTTTAACTTGTTGATGTGTATTTTCTAAATGTCGTAAATCAACTATAGTTAAAGGTAATTCAACTTCTTGATGGACAATTTGGATCGGGGTGCTATATCCTGTCCAATGAAAGGAAGTTCTTAATACTGGATGTGCTAAACAAATATCAGCAATTGCCTTTTTCCAGACGAATTCTGAAAAACTCAAATGTAAATCAAAGGTAAAAATTTGGTGGAAAATTGCCGAATCAGGATGTAATTCACTGTGATAAAGCATTCCTCCCTGTAAACTAGAAAGAGGATAAGCTGTTTCTGCATTTTTTGGTAACAGCAATTGATCCGCTTCTGAAATTAAATTACTGACAAGAGGTTTATTAATATCAGATGAACTTGTAACTGCGGCTTTTTTCTTAGCTAAATGACGAACAGTAGCAAATTCATAAAGTTCTCTAGCGGAAAGTGCAAAACCCGCTTTTTTAGCTTTTGCAATTACCTGTAAAGCTAAAATTGAATCTCCACCAATTTCAAAGAAATTATCATCAATTCCTACCTTTTCCAAACCCAAAATTTCCGCCACAATAGCACATAAAGTTTCTTCATCTGCATTGCGGGGAGCGATATAATCTTCCTCTACCCTTAACAAATTCCAATCCGGTGCTGGTAAAGCTTTAACATCAATTTTACCATTCACATTTAAAGAAAAAGCTTCCACACTAACATAAGCTGCGGGTATCATATAATCTGGCAACTTATTTTTCAGATATTGACGCAATTCATTTGCAGTGGGTGAAGATTCTCCGGGAACATAATAAGCAACCAGACGTTTTTCCTCTTCCCATTCATCAGCTATAACCACCGCTTCCCGCACTTGGAAATGGGATGTTAAAGCGGCTTGAATTTCTCCCAACTCAATGCGAAAACCGCGAATTTTGACTTGCTGATCTATTCTACCTAAATATTCTAAATCGCCGTTAGGTAATCTTTTCGCTAAATCACCACTGCGGTACATTCTCCCACTACCAAAGGGATTAGGTAAAAATCTTTCTGCTGTTAATGCAGGACGATTTAAATAACCACTTGTAACTCCCGCACCAGCTACATAAATTTCTCCAGGAATACCATCAGCAACAGGTGATAATTTCTCATCTAGAAGATATATAGAAAGATCAGGAATTTCTCTACCAATTACGCTCGCTTTTCCTTTTAAATCTTGACGTAAAATAGGACGATAGGTAACATGAACGGTAGTTTCTGTAATCCCGTACATATTCACCAAACAAGGTTTTTTATCACCATATCTTTCTAACCAAGGTTGCAAACTTTGTAAATCTAAAGCTTCACCACCAAATATCACATAGCGCAATGCTAAATCTCCCACACTTGCTTCATCAGCACGAATTAATTGATAAAAAGCTGAAGGTGTTTGATTGAGAACTGTTACCTTTTCTGTAGTCAAAAACTCTCGAAATGTTTCTGGTGTTCTGCTTAACCAAAAAGGTACAATAATTACCTTGCCACCATATAATAAAGCACCCCACAATTCCCACACAGAAAAGTCAAAAGCGAAGGAATGAAATAGCGTCCAAATATCATTTTCATTAAACCCAAACCAGGGTTCTGTAGAACGCATTAACCGGATAGCATTGCTGTGAGTGACTACACAACCTTTAGGCGTTCCCGTAGAACCGCTAGTGTAGATAATATAGGCAGGAAAATCGGGTTTAATAGTAATTTGTGGCGATGTATTTGGTTGTTTACTCAGTTCATCCTCGATAGATTGGAGTGTAAAAGCGGTAATGTTTTCGGTCGAGGATTCTGATAGTAATGATGCTTCTGTAATTAATGCTAAAATGCCACTATCTTTCAGAATTAATTGCCGACGTACAGCAGGAGCATGAGGATCAAGGGGAACATAAGCTGATCCGGTTTTGAGAATTGCTAAAATAGCAATAATCATCTGTTCGGAACGTTCTAAACATATTCCTACTCGTGATCCTGGTTTGATTCCTTGACTGAGTAAATAGTGCGCTAAACGATTGGCCTGACTATTCAAATCTGTATAATTGAGAGTCTTTTTATTAAATTGAACTGCTGGATTTTGAGGATATTGATTAACGATGTTTTCAAAAGCAGAAATTAGTGTTTCTGTGCTATAATTGATTAATATTTCTGGTTGAGTAATAGTAACATTTTCTGCCTCTGGTAAGCACAGGGTAAGTTCGGCAATGGTACTTTCTAAATTATTTGCTGCCTCAGTAAATAGATTTTGAAAGTTTGTCACTATTTGATCAACTGTTTCTGCATCTAAATAAGACAGGTTATAGTCAAAATCTATTTTTACATCGCTCGTTTCTTCGTATTCTCGTACATAAATAATTAATGGTACTTTTTGCTGCTGACTATAAAGGGGAATACAGGTTGTTTGAGTTTCAGCAAAACATTCATTATAATCATGTCTTTCGTAGGAAAGAAAAACCTCAAATAAATGTTCTTTACTACTGGTTTGTAAACCATAGAGACGCTTCATTTCTCCCAGGGGAAAACGTTGATGGCGATAATCTTGACGTAATAAAGAACGAATTTGATCTAATAGTTCATGAATTGTTTCCTGTCCATTAATTTCTAAGCGGAAAGGAATGGTACTCACAAACAAACCAATGGCATCTTTAAAGCTTTTTTTGCTGCGGTTTAACAGAGATAAACCAACAACTACATCTTGCTTGTGATAGCGTTTAGTTAAATAGATAGAAATTAAACTGAGGATAAAATGAAAAGCGTTTGATTGGACATTTTTGCAAAGTTGATCAACTCTGTTATATTGTTCACGAGTAATATATATAGACTGCCTTTGTCCATGTAAATCTTGAGGCTTAATTTGGCTAAAAATCTGAGGTTTAACACTGTTTAAACGTTGTTGCCAATAATGGCGATCGCGCTGAAAATTCTCCGATTCTAAATACTTTGATTCTTCTTCTAGATATTCATTAATTACCCATTCTCTTACTGTTTGATTATCCTTACCATCATTGATAATTTGATTGTAAGTTTTAATTACTTCCCGGAAGAAAATAGCAGTTCCCCAACCATCAGTAATAGCATGATGATACTTAGCGAAAATAATATGGTGATCTTCACGCACTCTAATTAATTGTAAGTCAACTAAAGAGGCATTTTCACCAAAGCTAAAAGGTTTAGTAAATTCCTGATTTATATATTTATCAGCCTGTGCTTTACTGTTTTCCTGACTGGAAAAATCAACCAAAGGAATATGATAATTTTCGTGATTCGCTATCGCCTGTAAAGGCTTACCATCAACTTCATAAATTCGCGTCCGCAGCCCCGGATAACAAGCAATTATCTTATTCATGGCATAATTAAAAATCTCTTGATTAAAAACACCATGAACTATCACAGTTGCACCAATATTTAAATGAGAACCTTCAGACCACATCATTTGGTCAATATAGATTTCTCTTTGATTGATTGATAATGGTAGTATCTGATTCATGATTTATTAATTCCTGAAATAATTTACTTTTTAATTTACTTTTTAACAAAAGCTTACCAACTCAGTGGTAAAAATACAATCATTACACCAAAGGATTTGTTCGACTATACTTTTGATCATGTAAATCATGGGAGCATCCCAATTTGGAAAAAATAACGGCAGCAACACCCACAAATCTCTTAAACTCTCTTACCTTTGTGTCATTTGCGTCCTTTGCGGTTCAATCATATCAAGCATTGACTCATTTTATTTCGTTGGTTAAAAATAAATGTACACATTTGGGATGCTCCCTAAATCATACACATAACGCCAAATTTCATCTACTGCTCGTTGGACTCCACCAGCTGCACGACAAGCATCACCCAAAAGACCACTATTAACTCGAAAAGAATGATCAGCCAAAATATGCTGTGCTGTTTGTTGTAAACTTTCCACAGTCACATCTTCTAACATCATCATAATTCCTGCACCTTGCTCCTGAATACGACGAGAAATAATTTCCTGTTCATAGGTTTGTGGTACTGCAATCATTGGTACTGAATACCAAACAGCTTCCCTTGTACCTCCTCCTGCACCGTGCATAATAAATAAACTGGCACGTTCTAATATTTTTAATTGGGGAACAGTACCAGTAGGTCTAATGATAAAGTTTTCGGGAATATCTCCTAGCAAAGTTACATCTATAGCGGGACTTAATACCATTACTACTTGAGCATCGGTGTTACCAAAAGCTTGAATACAACTGCGATAAAATGCCACACCAGGGTCATGAATATTACCAAAGGAAATGAGAATTAGCTTGTCTTTTTGTAATTTCTCCATTGGAAAATCATATTCTATTCCCCGCACAGGATTACAGGGTCCAACAAAATGGAAACGCTGATCAAATTTATCACTATAGGGTTGCAGTTCAGGTGGTAAATAACATAAGTTTAGCGGTTCAATATTGGTAAATGTATCTACAAATTTGATTGGTGGTAAACCATAAGTTGTTCGCAGTTCTTTTTGATATTTACGATAGTGTTTCATCCCCGCCGCAGCTTGTTTTAAAAATCCCGGTAGTTTTTTTCTCAACCAAGGACATTCATAGAAAGTTTGGGGAGTAAAAGCAGCAGTCGCAATAGAATTAATAGCAGGAATATTCAGAATTTGAGCTACTAATCTTCCCCACAGACAGAGGGAATCATGAATAATATAATCTGGCTTTTCTGCACGTACTGATTCTAGTAATGCTGGTAGCATTTGATGAGCGCACCAAGTAAGAGAAGGAACTAAAGACATTTCATTTTCTGCTGGTGGTGCTGTTTCAGGATTTATGGACGGATAAGGGCGAAATTTAGCGCCAAAAGATTCTATTTCTGTTTGAAAGTTAGGAGTTTCATAATAAATTACCTCTTCACCTCTATGAATCAATTCTTTTACTAATCCCAAGGTAGGGATAATATGACCTGCTGCGGAAACGTTGAGAAATACTACACGACTCATAAATAAAACCTAGTTGATTTGTAAATTTATAAATAAAATTTGGGAGCATCCCAATTTTGAAAAAATAAACACAGCCACACCAAAAACTCTTTGAAACTCTCTTACCTTTGTGTGCTTTGCGTCCTTGGCAGTTCAATCATATCAAGACCTAGACTAAACGCCGCTGTAAGATATAGATGCGGACGAAAGATTAATAACAATTTGATGAAATTTTTTGAGAGTAGGTCGATGTCCAATACTAATAAAAGTTGTATCTATTTCCATCAATAAATTATATAGTTTTTCCTCATTGTTCACATCTAAAGCACTGGTGGCTTCATCTAAAATAGCATATTTGGGTTTGGTAACTAACAGACGTGCAAAGGCTAATCTTTGTTGTTCTCCTAAAGACAGAATCTCACTCCAATCTTGCTCTGTATCTAAACCTCCAAATCTTACCGCTAAGTCTGATAAATTTACTTTTTCCATCACTTGATCAAGTTCTTCATCACTAACATTAGCATGACTATGAGGATAAATTAACTGTTCTCTGAGAGTTCCTAAAATCATATAAGGACTACTTGATGGTCTGCACGTTCGAGAAATTCTATTTTACCATTTGGTAAATAACGAGCGCGATCGCCTGTACGATACATTCTCTCACCTGCAACAAAAGGATCGGGTAAAAACCTTTCCGCTGTCATTCCTGGTGCATTCCAATAACCACGCGCTAATTGATACCCCGATATAAATAACTCTCCTGGTGTCCCAATGGGTACAGGTTGCATCAAAGAATTGAGAATATATAATCTAGTGTTACTGACAGGTTCACCAATGGGAATTTGATCAGTATTTTCGTTGTTTCTGCAATCATGAAAAGCCACATCAATGGTAGTTTCCGCAGGTCCATAAAGATTGACTAAAGGAATAGCTAGTTTTTGTTTAAACTCATCCCAAACCCGTTTTTTCAGTGCTTCACCACCACTAAATACCAACCGTAAACTAGCACATTGAGTAAATTTAGGATCACCTAAAATTATTTCTAACAAACTGGGTACTAATTGCAGTAAAGTGACCTTTTCTTGTTGTATGGTTTTCACCAAATAAGTTGGATCTTGATGTCGTCCTGGTTTAGCCATCACCAGTTTTGCACCCACCATTAACGGTGTCCAAAATTCCCACACAGAAGCATCAAAACTAAAGGGCGTTTTTTGCAGCACTACATCATATTGATTAACTGCAAAATTTTCTATAAACCAATTTTGATGAGATGCTAAAGCTGCATGAGAAATTGCAATTCCTTTAGGTCTACCTGTAGAACCAGAAGTAAAAATAATATAGGCGATATTTTCCGGTAAAACCGCAATTTCTAGATTTTCAGGAGATTGATTTTTAATTTCTTGACTGCAATTATCAAGATAAATACTTTGCTGATAATTGACTTTTAAATCTGACCGAGTAAGCAATAAATTAACTTTGGCATCCTCTAACATAGATTGGATACGCACACTCGGATAATGGGGATCTATAGGTACATAACAACCACCTGCTTTGAGTATCCCTAGCATGGCACAAACCATATCTAAAGAACGTTCTAAACAAATACCTACAGGTTGTTCTTGACTAATACCTTGCTGTTGTAAAAACCGCGCTAATTGATTAGCTTTTTGGTTTAATTGTTGATAAGTCCAACTTTCACCTTCACAAACAACCGCAATAGCATCAGGATTTATTGCTGCTTGTTGAGTGACAAATTCATGAACTGGGGTAACTTTCCTCACAGTTGATAATTGTTCACCAGGAATAAATTCCTGTAATTTTAGTAAATTAGAACTTACCCCAAATATCTCTGTAACACTCTTAACTTTGTGTCCTTTGTGTCCTTCGTGGTTCGTTCCTTCATTAACTTTGTATAATTCCTGTAAAATATCCCTATTACCTTGAGGATTATTACTCAAAAATTCTGCACAAATTTGATAGAACTTAGCAATGTTAGAAATTTGCTCAGAAGAAAATTCTCTACTATTATAGGTAATATTCAAACTAATATTAACAGCCGCTACTTCTTCACTCCAACTAACTGCAAAAGGAATATTGGTTTCATCCAAAGAAGTTGATTGTAATAACTCTACTTCTCGCCAATTGAGTAATCCTTTATAAACATGAAAATGCACGAAATTAAAAGAAGTTTCATATAAAGGACGATTACCATTTAGCCTTTGTACCTCTGCTAAAGGAAAACGACGATTTGGCATTAAAGCTTGTTCAGCTTGCCATGTTTCTGTAATCAAATCTACCCAAGAACCACGGGGTAATTTTAACCGCAATGGTAAAGTATTTAAAAATAGACCTAAAAGGCGATCGCTATCAGTTTCATCTGGTCTACCATTACTAACCAAACCTGTAACAATTTCTTCTTCTCCTGAAAAAACCGCCAAAATATGTAAATGTAACGCCAACAATACACTTCTTAAAGGTACGCCCAATTGCTGAGATACATCTTTTAAACCTTGAGAAATTGCATCTGTTAAAGTAATATCAATTTTCCCCATATTGGGCTGTAATTCTGGAGAAAATTTCATCGGGAAACGGGGTAATTTAGTAAACGGAATTTCTGCTAATTGCTGTTGCCAAAATTCTCTTTGTTTTTCGTCTTGTAAAGCTTGTTGTTCTAAAGCAACAAATCGAGAATATTCTAAATTAGTTTGAGGAGGTAAAGCGGGTACACCCTTACCCATTAAATGTAGATATAAACCTGTTAATTCTGCCAAAAAGTTAGCTAAACTCCAACCATCCATAATGGCGTGATGCAGTGTAAAAGTTGCTTGCATCACATTTTCATCTAACAGGTGAATATGAAAACGCATTAATGGCGCAATCTTATAATCAAACCGATTTTCCCTTTCTTGATCAATAAAAGTTTTGAGATAATCATCTTGTGCTGATGGTGATAAATTCTGTAAATCTGTAAACATCACCTTTGCAGGTACATCTTTAACAACTACTTGCAATGGTTGACTAAATTCAGATAAATAAAATGCTGTTCTTAATACTCGATGTCTGGTAAACATTTGAGTATAAGCTTGTTCCCAAATTTGCAAATTAAAAGGTATGCGAATACGGAAACTAAAAACATCATGGTAAGTTGTAGAAGTTTGGGAATACTCACCATGAAATAACATTCCCGCTTGCAGTTGTGCTAAAGGATAAGCATCATCAGCTACATTTTGCAGTTTGTCTTTATCTTCAGTAGAAATTAACGCAAAGGGTTCTTGATGGTAAGTTTTATTTTCTACTGTTGTTGCTGTCTCCAAAAATGCCGCTAATTCTGATAAAACCGGATGAGAAAAGATTTGCTCAATTTTTAAATTTAATCCTGTTGCTTGTGCTAAAGAACAAACTCGAATACTGCGAATCGAATCACCACCTAAAACAAAATAATTATCAAATCTACCAACGCGATTAACTGCTAGAACTTGTTGCCAAATTGACGCTAATTTATGCTCAATTTCTGTTGCTGGTGGGACAAATTCAATCCCTAAATTTTCTCGTTGCAATTCTGGAACAGGTAGAGATTTTCTATCTATTTTCCCATTGGGTGTAAGGGGGAATTTATCTAGATAAACAATCTGCGAGGGAATCATATAATCAGGTAAATACTGTTGCAGATGATTTCGCAGAGTTTCAATAGTTGGTTGTTTTCCTGGAGTACAAACCAAATAGGCAATTAACCGTTTTTGATTTGTTTCTCCATCATCCGCAACTATAACAATATTTTCCTGTACATCAAGATATTGAGCAAGAGCAGCTTCAATTTCACCAATTTCAATGCGGAAACCGCGAATTTTGACTTGATGATCTATACGTCCTAAATATTCTAAATCACCATTAGGCAGAAAACGACCTAAATCACCTGTACGATATAAACGAGAATTGGGTTTAAATCTATCTTCAATAAATCTTTCTGCTGTTAATTCTGGTCGGTTTAAATAACCACGTGCAACTCCTGCACCACCTACATACATTTCCCCTATTACACCTGTCGGTAAACGATTACCATCAGAATCAAGAATATAAATATATAAATCGGGTATTGGTTGACCAATTAAACTTCCAGATGAATTATCTACATCTTGTTTACTAATTGGTCTATAGGTGACGTGAACGGTGGTTTCTGTAATCCCATACATATTTACCAAGCGCGTCTGATTTTCTCCATAACGTTCAAACCAAGGACGCAAACTTGCTAAGTTTAAAGCTTCACCACCAAAGATGATGTAACGTAAACTAGAGAGATTATAATTTACATCTTGACAAGCTAATAATTGAGCAAAAGCTGAGGGAGTTTGATTAAGGACAGTAACTTTTTGTTCTTGTAGTAATTGGAGGAAAGTTTGCGGATCACGACTTACACAGTGAGGGACAATTACTAATCTACCACCATATAATAAAGCTCCCCAAATTTCCCACACAGAAAAGTCAAAAGCAAAGGAATGGAAGAAAGTCCACACATCTTGTTGATTAAATTCAAACCAATGTTGTGTACTCTTAAATAATCGAATCAGATTATTTTGTGTGACTAATACACCTTTGGGTTTACCTGTAGAACCAGATGTATAAATAATATAAACACCTGTATTTAGGTTAAGGTTATCTATAGTTATAGGTTCGCAACTTGCAGTTAAATAAGGTGCGTCTTCAGCATCTAAACAAATTTTTATTGTTGTATCTGGGAGTTGTTCACTAATATTAGTTGTAGTCAGAATAACTTCTGCACCACAATCATTAATTGTAAATTCAATTCTGTCACGGGGATAAGCTGGATCAACAGGAACATATACACCCCCTGCTTTGACTACAGCTAACATAGCTATAATCAGTTCTGGTGTGCGTTCTAAACAAATTACAACTCGTTTTTCTGTACTAATTCCCAATGATTGTAAATAGCGAGCAATGCGGTTAGAACGTTCTTCTAATTCTTGATAGGTGAGGTTTTGATTGTCATAAGTTAACGCAATGCGTTCTGGATATTTGTTAACAGTTTCGGTAAAGATTTCATTGATAGTAATTTCTGATGGTAACTGTTCTCTGTTCTCTGCTTCCTGTTCTCTTTCGTGATAACTAAGTAAAGATAAAGACTGTAAAGATGCTTGAGGATTATTCGCCATGTTCAATAATAAACTGCTAAATTGCTCTAGCAATAATTCCATAGCTACTGCATAAAACCGAGCCGCATTATAACTTAATTTGAGAGAAATTGTATCCCCAGGAACGACTACTAAAGTTACAGGATAATGGGTAGTTTCAAAGAAATAGGACTCTGGTACATTTAACCCGAAATCACTGGTTTTTAAGGTTTTATCAACGGGGAAATTTTCAAAAGCCAGCAAACTTTCAAACATTTGTTGTCCCCGTGGAACATCACTCCAAGCTTGAATATCTGATAAACTGGTGTGTTCAAATTGACGCATTAAAGCTGCTCTAGATTGAAGGTTTTGCAACCAACTATCCAAGGTTTGCTCTCCAGATATTAAGACTCGAAATGGTAGGGTATTAATGAAGGGTCCAATCATTCCTTCTACCCCTGGAATTTCTGGAGGTCTACCGGCAACTGTGATACCATAAACAATATCATTACTGCGGCTATAACGGTTAAGTAATATTGCCCAAGCACCTTGAATTACTGTATTTAGGGTAACGCTACAATTACGGGCTAATTTAGATAATAAATCTGTTTTTTCTGGTGATAATTCTTTTCTAATTTCTCCACTTTCAAAGGTGCTATTTACCTTATTATTTGATATCATTAATAGGGGTGTGGCACTTTCAAATCCGATCATGTATTCTTGCCAGAATGTTTTGCCTTCCTGGGGATTTTTCTGTTTTAACCAAGCGATAAAATCACCATAAGGACGGACATTTGGTAAGGAAATTTCTATATTTTCTTTAGCTGCTTTATGCAGCGTTAAAAATTCCCGCAGTAAGATTGGCCAAGACCACCCATCTAAAATTATATGGTGATGACTCCATACTAAATACCACGCATCTTCCCTTAAACGAATTAAGGTAACTCGCATTAATGGGGGACGGTTGAGAATAAATCCCTGGCGTTTATCAGCTTCTAAAAATTCATCCAGGCGGGTTTTTTGGGCTGAATCACTGAGTCCCCGCCAATCTTCTTCTGCTATATTAAATGTTAAATTACGAAATACAACTTGTACGGGTTCGGTTTGTCCTTTGGTAATAATAGCAGTTCTTAAAATAGGATGGCGATCTACTAAGGTTTGCCATGCTTGACGTACTGCAACTATGGAAACATCACCTTGTAATTGACAATGCAATTGTTCAAAATAAATCCCTGATTCTTGTTCGTATAGAGAATGAAATAATAATCCCTTTTGTAAAGGTGTAAGAGGAAAAATATCTTGAATTTTATCTTTGAGTGCAGTCATATTTTACCCTTTTGAAAATGATTGACCTGAGATGAGATTAAATGCAATGAGTTTATTCTAAATCTTCTAAAATTGCATCAAGTTCGTTTTCTGATAAATCAACTAAATGGAAATCAGAAGCACTGTAAAATGATGAATTACTAGATGCGGAATTTGTCAGATACAAACCCAGGTTTGTCAAATATTTTTCAGCTAGATTATTAATGTTTTTATGATCATGGACATTTTGACTATAATACCATTCTATTTGCAAAATTTCATTTTGAATCCGAGCGTTTATAGCTAAAAGGTGAGGACGTTCTTGTTGTCCAAATAATCCTGATCCTGTGGGAGCATGACTCATACTAAAACGTTGGTTTGTTGTTTGTAAGTTGTCAATTTGTCCCAGATAGTTAAAACTGATGTTAGCGGTTTTTTTAAGATTTAATTTATCCTTTAAATGTTGATTTTGATTGAGATAACGGAGTAAGCCAAAACTGATTCCATGATGGGGAATGGTTCGCAGTTGGGTTTTAATTTCTTTGAGTAATAGTTCATGATTGGGTTCATGATTGGCATTATTATGTGGTTGTTTAAGCAGAACTGGATAGAGGGATGTAAACCAGCCAATTGTGCGAGAAATATCTAAATTATCTCCTATTTCTTCTCTCCCGTGTCCTTCTAAATCAATTAACCAATGATCTGATTTATAGATATCGGTGAGAGTTTTTAGTAATGCAGCCAGCATGATTTCTTGCATACTAGCATGATAAGTGGTGGTGGCTTGTTTGAGCAGTATCAGAGTTTCTTCTGGAGATAGCTGACTAGATATAATGGCTGTACTTTCTACGGTGTTTTTTCCTGGTTTGTCAATAGGTAAGGGGGTAACAGGTAAGTCGAGAATATTTTGCCAAAAGGGTATATCTTTAATTATTTCGCTGGAGTCTGATAAGGTTTGTAAATATGTAGTCCATTGGCGATAGGATGATGTTTTTGCAGGTAAAGAAATCTGTTGTTTATTTATATGTTTATCTATAACTTGTTGGTACGCTTGGTTTAAATCTGCTAATAAAATCCGCCAAGATACACCATCTATAATTAAATGATGGGCAAAGATAAACAGCACGTTGCCATATTCGTTTAAGTTAGTGGCATAAAGTACCCGCAATAATGGCGGTGTATCTAGTTGAAAACTAGCGTGTTCTGTTTCTACTGCTGCTGTTAATGCTTCTAGCTGTGTTTGCGGTGGATAGTGGCTAAAGTCTGTGATCTGCAAAGCTGGACTTTTCGCTTCACCTGTATAAAATTGTTGCCATTGTCCTTGCTGTTGGGAAAAACCGACGCGGAAAATGTCGTGATGGGCAACTAAGGTATCTAAGGCTACAGCTAAGGCTTCTATGTTTAAAGGTTCGCTGCAAGTCAAGGCTACAGCTTGGTTCCAGTGGTGGGAATGGGGTAAATTTTGGGCAAAAAACCAATTTTGAATGGGGGAAAGGGGAATGATGCCGGTTAAGGGTTCGATAATTTCTGCTGTTTGTGCGATCGCTCTTGCTCTGGTTGCTAGTCGGGAGAGGGTTTGAGCTTCAAAAATGTCTCTGGGGCTAATTTCCCAACCTGCTGCACGAGCGCGAGCAACTACTTGTAAGCTGATAATTGAGTCTCCCCCTAATTCAAAAAAGTTATCTTGGGGATTAATGGTTTCTATTCTTAGCACTTCTGTCCAAATTTGGGCAAATATTTCTTCTGTGTGAGTTTTGGTAATAGTTTCTGTATGGGATAATTCGGGTGCTGGTAGAAGTCTGCGGTCTATTTTACCGTTGGGGGTGAGTGGCCACGCTGGAACTAATACCACCATACTGGGAACCATATAAGCAGGTAAAACTTGGGCTAAATAATCTTTTAACTCTTGGTTAGTGGGTGGGTTGTCTTGCGGTGCTAAAGCATAACCAACTATGCGTTTACGTCCGGGTAAATCTTGCCGCAACATGACTACTGCACTATCTACGGTTTCATGTCTGGTTAAAGCTGCTTCAATTTCGCCCAATTCTATGCGATAACCGTTAAGTTTGACTTGGGCATCTTGACGACCCATAAAGCGGATGTTGCCTTGCAGATCATAAACGCCGCGATCGCCTGTTTTATAAAGTCTTGCTCCCGGTGTTTTGCTGAAGGGATGGGGAATAAATGCTGTTGCTGTCAAGTCAGGACGTTGTAAATAACCCCGTGCTAAACTGATACCACCAATATAAATTTCCCCCATCACACCAGGAGCAACAGGTTCTAAAAACGAATCTAGCAGGTAAATTTCCACATTGGCGATCGCTCTACCAATACTCACTTCTCCTAACAAATTGCTACAATCCATCAAACTAGCGCAAACTGTCGCCTCTGTTGGACCATAAGCATTAAAACATTTGCGTTGATTGACACTCCAACGTCGTAACAAATCCCCGGAAACCGCTTCTCCAGCCACAATCAATGTCTGCAATTCTGGTAAATCTGCGGTATTAATTGCTGCTACCAAAGAAGGGGGAAGGGTGACATGAGTAATTTTCCAACTCGTCAATTTTTCCCACAGTTCAGCACTAGGAGAACGATTTGCTTGTGATTGCAGATATAGAGTAGCACCGCTACCCAAAGCCATAAAAATCTCAGAAATAGCTGCATCAAAATTCAAAGCTGCAAATTGATAAACGCGACTTTTTGCTGTTACACCAAAACTTGCAGTTTGAGCGCGTACCAAATTTTCAATCCCAGCATGAGCAACTAAAACACCTTTTGGTTTACCTGTAGAACCAGATGTATAAATCACATAAGCCAGATTTTCCGGTCTAACTTTTATATCAGGACGGGCAATATTTACCGTTAAATCAAGTTCACCAATAGCAATAACTTGGACATTTTCTGAAAATAACCCCGGTGCTACAACTTCTTTAGTTAAAATCAACCGAGTTTGACTATCTTCCACAATAAATTGCAATCTATTTTCAGGATAATTGCGATCTAACGGTAGAAAAGCTGCACCAACTTTTAACACTGCCAGGAGAGCAATAATATACTCAATACTAGGATCAAAATATAAACCCACTATCGACTCATAACTAATACCTGTTTCTAATAATTTAACCGCCAAATTATTAGCACGTTTTTCTAATTCACCATAACTAATCTCATTATCACCGCAAACTAACGCTATAGCATCAGGTTGTACATCAGCATAATCTGCAAATAACTGATGAGCAGGGCGAAAATCTCCCCATTCAATGATATTAGCTTGACTTTCATTAATAATTTCTTGCCGTTCAGATGTTGATAACGCCTGAATTTTTCCTAATATCTGATTTGGCTGATTAGCCATATTCATCATGATATTGCGGAAGCGTGATATTAACTGTTTTGCTGCTTTTACAGACAGGAATTTTGTTTGATAATTCAGCTTTAACAATAACCCTTGATCGGGAATTACACCCACTGTCAACGGGTAATTAGTTATTTCATAAAACTGGATATCATCAACACGAAAATCCTGTCCTTGTTCTTTCAAACTTTGGTCAACAGGATAATTTTCAAACACCAAAATACTTTCAAATAAAGCCGAACCAGATAAATTACATTCTTTTTGAATATCCGTTAATTTGCTATATTCATATTCTCGCATCTCCAGATGATGCTGTTGAAGATTTTGCAACCAATTTGCAACAGATAAACTGGGATTAATTTCCACTCGCATTGGTAGAGTATTAATAAATAACCCTACCATATTTTCCACTTCTGCTAATTCTGGTGGTCTACCAGAAACCGTGACACCAAATATGACATCTTCACCCGCACCATGTTTTTGTAAACAAATTGCCCAAGCACCTTGAGCGATAGTATTTAATGTTAATCTCTGGGTTTGTGCCATCTTTTGCAATAACCCAAATTCGGATGCACTCAAACGTAATTCTACTTCTTGATATGCAGGTAAACTAGGATCAAATTCTGATTCTGGAATCTCCCAACCTAAACGAGTGGATGTAGAAATACCCGCTAAATGTTGCTGCCAAAATTGTTTAGCTTTCGCCTGATTACGACTTGCTAACCATTGAATATAATGACGATAAGGGGGAAGCGGTGGTAAAGCATGGGGAACTCTTTGACAAGTTGCTTGATATATAGTCAAAACTTCTTTAAAAATAACTGGTAATGACCAACCATCAAGAATAATATGGTGATGACTCCATAACCATTGCCAAGTAGAATCATCTAAGCGAATCACAGTAAATCGCATTAAATGACTTTGATTTAAACTAAATCCTTGTTGTTTATCTGCGATTAAATATTGCTGCAATTCTGCCGTTTGTTGTGTGGGAGATAAATCACGCCAATCTTTCTGAATAATTGAAAATTTGAGTGATTTACTAACAATTTGTAAGGGTGTATCTTGATCATCCCAAACAAAAGCACTGCGTAAAATTGGATGTCTATCTACAACAAATTGCCAAGCATCAGCAAAATTATCAACATCGAATTTACCAATTATTTTACCTGTTACTTGTTCAAAATAAATCCCCTGTTCCGGTTCATAGATAGCATGAAATAGCATTCCTTCCTGCAAAGGAGAAAGGGGATAAATATCTTCTAACTGCGGATATTGTTTTTGCAGAATATCTAATTTTGATTGTTGGATTTTCACCAAGGGAAAATCTGAAGGTGTATATTCACCTACACCTGATTCTATGCAGAATGTGAGAATTTCTAGGAGATGATTTTGGAATTGATCCACCCATTGATTAATAGTTTCTGCTTGGTGCAAATTGCAACTATATAACCAATGAACGCGCAATTTACCTTCGACAACAATGGCGTTAATATCAATGATATGGGGACGTAAACCTTGCGGATCTCTTGTTGGTGCTACTTCGGTATTTAACAAGCGGAATAGTTGATTTTTATTACTGCTTTCATTTATTACCTGTCCCAGATAATTAAAGCTAATTTCTGATGTTTGATAATTGCAGAAGCTGGAATTTTCCTTTGCTTCTCTATTACCTGTTCCCTGTTCCAGATATCTTAAAATCCCATAACCAAAACCACGTTGAGGAACATTACGCAATTGTTCTTTAACAGTTTTAATAATTTCTGATTCTGAAGTAGTAATAGCTGGTAATTCTAAACTTAAGGGATAAAGGGTAGTAAACCAACCCAAAGTGCGGGTAATATCTAAATCAGCAGATAATTCTTCTCTCCCATGCCCTTCCATCATAATTTGGATGTGGGATTTTTGGGTGATATTTCCCAAAGTTTTCGCTAAAGCTGCAAGTAATAATTCTTGGGGTTGGGTGCGGTAGGTTTTATTAGCTTTTGTTAGTAATATTTGAGTTTGTTCTGTGGTTAATTGACAGCTAACAGTTTTTACAGAAGACTCTAAGTTATTTGTTAAACCTTTGGGAAAATCTAGGGGTAATTTGGCAGTTTGTTTTTGCAGAGTATTTAACCAAAAGTGTTTTTCTGCTTGGATATTTGGGGAATTAACATAACTCTGTAAAAATTGACTCCATTGTTGCCAAGATGAGGTAGTCGGTGAAATTTCACTACCGCTAATGATTTCTACTAAATCTTGCAGTAAAATTCGCCAAGAAACACCATCAATAATGAGGTGATGAATAACAATTAATAGTTGAACTTGACGATGTTCACCGAGATTAAACCACACTGCACGGTAAAGAGGACCATTACTTAAATCGAGCGATCGCTCAACTCGTTCTCTTACTTCCCCCATCATTGAATTTTGTTCAACTTCGGTTTTTAACCCTAAATCAACTACTTCCCATGCAAAACCATGATCTTGATCTTTATCTACATAAAATTGTTGCCAAACTTCCGCTTCTTTTTTAAACCGTAACCGAAAATTATCATGATGGGAAAAAATCACCTGCAACGCTGCTGCAACTTGTGATGCTGACAAAGATGGATGCACTTCCAACAATAAAGTTTGATTCCAATGATCAGGGTTAGGAATATTAAGTGCAAAAAACCATTGCTGAATGGGAGTTAAGGGAACTTCACCTGTAGCAATCTGATTTTCTGGTATAGCACAATTTTGTATCTGTGCTACCATAGCCAATCTTTGCACAGTTTGTTCTTGAAAAATTTCTTTGGGTGTTAATATCCAACCTTGACGACGCATTTCTGTCACCACTCGCAAGGCCAAAATCGAATCACCACCTAAGTCAAAGAAATTATCTTCAATCCCAATTCTAGCTACACCTAAAACCTGTTCCCAAACACGACATAAAACTTTTTCTGCATCGGTGTGAGGAGGTGTAAAACTCTTTCTTGTTGTTGCTTGATTCCAATCTGGTAAGGGTAAAGCTGCACGATTAATCTTACCTTGAGCAGTTAAAGGCATAGCATCCAACAACATAAAAGCTGCGGGAATCATATAATCTGGTAAACGCTCTTTTAATGCTGTTCGTAATTCATTCCGTTCAATCTCTCCATTAGCTACAATATAAGCTACTAACCTTTGCTCATTATCACCAAATGAGTGAACAGTCACTACAGCTTCAGATATTTGTGGTAATGCTGCTAAAGCTGCTTCAATTTCTCCTAATTCAATTCTAAATCCGCGTATTTTTACCTGTAAATCACAACGTCCTAAATATTCAATTTCACCATTTCTCAACCTTCTCGCTAAATCTCCGGTACGATATAATCTCGCTCCTGGTTGTTGACTGAAAGGATCGGGAATAAACCTTTGCGCTGTCAAAGATGCACGATTAAGATATCCTCTAGATACTCCCATTCCTCCTACATAAATTTCTCCCGCAACTCCATAAGGTACAGGTTCAAAAGCAGTATCTAATATATATAAAGATAAATCAGGAATAGGTACACCAATTACACTACCGCGATTTTCTAAAATATCCTCTGCTAAAATCTGACGGTAAGTAACGTGAACAGTAGTTTCTGTAATTCCATACATATTGATCAAACGTGGATGACTATCACCATAACGTTTAATCCAAGGTTTCAGACTTTGTAATTCTAATGCTTCTCCACCAAAAATAACTTCTCTTAAACTCTTCAATGGTTCAGAAAATTCTCCATCAGCACGTATTAATTGCCGAAAAGCTGAAGGAGTTTGATTGAGAATTGTTACTCCTTCTCTTTGTAAAAGTTCCCTAAAAGCAGAGGGAGAACGACTTTCTAAATAAGGAACTATTACTAATTTCCCACCATATAATAATGCTCCCCACATTTCCCACACTGAAAAATCAAATGCGAAGGAGTGAAACATTGTCCAAACATCTTGCTCATTAAACTCAAACCATTGTTGAGTATTTTGCATCAGTCGAACAACGTTTTTATGACTGACTAAACAACCTTTTGGTTGTCCGGTAGAACCACTGGTGTAGATAATATAAGCTGTTTGTTCGGGGAAAATTTGAGATGTAAGATTTACATTATTGATGTTTTCTGTAATTTCTATTTGATCAATGACCAGAATTTCTGTAATTTCTCCAGGAATTTCTGATAATAATAAATCTGTGGTTAATAGTAACTTAATTCCGCTATCTTGAGCAATAAAATTTAACCTTTCTGCTGGATATTGAGGATCTAAGGGAATATAAGTTCCACCAGCTTTTAAAACTGCCAAGATAGAAATAATTAATTCTAAACTACGTTCTTGAAAAATTCCTACCCTTGTTTCTGTAGTTACTCCTTTTTGTCTTAATAGTACAGCTAATTGATGGGAACGTTGCTCTAATTCTTGATAGGTTAATTTTGTTTCTGAGTCAATTACAGCAATTTTATCACTATGAGTTTTGGCAGCTTGAGTAAAAATATCAACTAAATTCGTCTGTTCACTTGCTGCATTTTGGTAACTAAAACCTAATGCTAAAAGTTCTTTTCTTTCTTCCGTATTTAACCAAGGTAAAACACCAATCTGAGTATCAGGATTCTTAATAACTGCTTTTAAAAGTTGTTGATAATGTGTTAATATTTCTTGGGCTGTTTCTGCTGTAAATAAATCAGTATTATATTCCAGTGCTGCTATCCATCCGTTAGATGCAGGTTCTAGCATTAAACTGAGATCAAATTTAGCCCCACCATTATCCAAATATATAGGTTTGACAGCTATTCCTGGTAATTGAATTTCACCAATGGGTGCATTTTGCAAAGCGAAAAGAGTCTGAAAAATTGGTGAATGGCTGGGATCACGTTTAATTTTGAGTTTATCAATAATCAGTTCTAAAGGAACATCTTGATGTGCAAAAGCTTCAATACAAATTGATGATATTTGCTGCAATAATTCTCTAAATGAAATTTGATCTGTAATATTACAACGTAGAGGTAAAGTGTTAATAAAACAACCAATTAAATTTTCAATTTCGCTCTTACTGCGATTAGCAACAGGACTACCAACAATAATATCAGTTTGCCCAGAATAACGAAATAAGAGAATTTGATAAACTGCCAATGTCACCATAAAAAATGTGACACTTTCTGCTGTTGCTAATGCTTCTAAAGAATGAATAACATCTGTTGATAGAGGTTCGCGCAATACCGCACCTTGAAAAGTTTGTGATGCAGGACGATTTTTGTCTAAAGGTAAATCAAGAATTGGTAAAGGTGCAGCTAAAGCTTGTTCCCAATATGCTAATTGTTGTTGAATTGTTGGTGTTTGTAACCATGTTTCTTGCCATTCTGCATAATCTCCATATTGAATTGGTAATTCTGGTAAGGTAATTTGTGAAACTTGAATAGCAGCACTGTATAATTGAGTTAATTCCTGAACAAATATGCCTAAAGACCAACCATCACTAATGATATGATGGAGATTTACTAACAGAATATGCTCCTGTGATGATATTTGATATAAAATCACTCTCATCAAAGGACTTTTTACAAGGTTAAAGGGTTGATGTGATTCTGTTTCTAAGATTTTCTGTAATATTTCTGGAAAATTTCCGGCTGTTAGTTCTAAAGGTAATTCTAGGTTTTTTTCCTCTAGATAAAATTTTTGTTCTTCATGAATTAATTGTACAGGTTCGCCATCTTCTAACGCAAAGGTCGTTCTGAGAATTTCATGACGGTTGATAATTTCCTGAAAACAGTTTTCTAGAATGACGCGATCTAGATTACCTGATAAATGCAAAGCTATAGGAATATTATAAGCTATATTGCCAGGAGTTAATATTTCCTGATACCAGATTTGTCGTTGGGAAAGAGACATCGGTAAAACATAGACTTCCATATATAAAACACCACAGTTAATTATTAGTTATGATAAATGGTTAAAAAATTGATTTTTTATTTAATTAGTTAATCCATACTCACCAAGTCAGCAGGATTTTTCTGTAGGCGTAGCATTGGAGCATCATAACACTAACATCTAACAGATAAATACTAATTGAATGATTAATTATTTTGATGTTTCGGTTTGCGATAAAATGTTTAACCAATACTCTTCATCAATTTCTTGATTATTTGTAATTGGTTCTGTTAAAGTATACTCCGGTCTAGCAAAGTCTATCAGTAAGACTATCCTCGTTTTATCTGATCTATTCCAGGCTTCATGCTCATAAGTATCATCAAAAATTAAGCATTTTCCTTCCTGCCAACTTCTAGTTTCTTTGTCTACCCGGATAGCACAATTATCAGGCACAATTAAACCTAAGTGACAGCGAAGAACTGCCTTTGTTGCCCCAAAATGAGGACCGATATATGTACCAGGTGCTAAAGAAGAAAATCCCGCTGTCATCATCCCCGGTATAGCTTCAACAAGTTTGGTTGCTTCGGGGCATAAACGGCAATTTTCCTCTATTCTCTGTCCAAAAGCATATAATCCAAAAACTTCCCAGCCTTGGTTATAAATGTTTTTTTCTGGCCAATCAATAAAATTTTTAGGCTGGAGTTGCTCTAGTTCTGTGCGAACTTTCAGCCAGTTGGCTTCTAAAGAGGCAATAAATTCAAAATCTTTGGCTTCAAAAAACATATCTCAATATTTTTTTGTTAAATTTGGTTGTTAAATTTACCGATCAGTCTAATATAGAATATCATATCATAATGGTGACTTTATGTATAAAATAAAAAAAAAATTTACAAATTTTATAAAAACACAGATTTATGAGTGATTATGAGGTTGAAAATAAAATACATTTTAAATTATGTTAAATTATGCGATCGCGAAGCACTCCGTAGGAATCGCAGCCTAAATTTAATACAACTTTATACATAGCCCAGGAATTCCAACCAGGGGGAAAGCTATCATGACCAATAGGAAAGACGATGAAATTAGAAGATATTAAAGCTATAGTCACTGGTGCGGCCAGTGGTATTGGACGTTGCATTGCTTTAGAATTGGCTCGTGCTGGGGCTAAAGTAGTTGGCGGTGATTTGGATATAGACGGGCTAAAAAGCTTAGAGACAGAAGCGGTGGAACTGCCAGGAGAAATCTATGGTTTCCAACTGGATGTAGCAAATGAATTAAGTGTTAAAGAATTTATATCCTTGGCTTGTGAAAAAATTGACGATCCTAATACCCTAGTTAATAATGCGGGTATTCTGAGAGATGGGTTATTAGTGACACGAGATGAAGATGGTTGGTTACGGAAACTGCCTACCGCACAATGGAAGCGAGTGATTGATGTAAATTTGACTGGTGCTTTTTTCATGGCACGAGAATTTGCAGCTGTGGCGATCGAGCAAAATATTTCTCCAGCGTTAATCATCAATATTTCCTCTGTCACCAGATCAGGCAATCCCGGTCAGTCTAACTATAGCGCATCTAAAGCAGGATTAGATGCTGACACACGCACATGGGCTTTAGAATTAGCTCCCTTTGGTTTTCGGGTAGCAGGTATAGCACCAGGATTAACAAATACTCCTATTCTGAGCCGGGTATCACCAGAGGCTTTAGCGGAAATGACTGCAAACATACCCCTTGGGCGCATTGCTGAACCCTATGAAATTTGGCAAGCAGCGCGTTTTATTATTGAATGCGACTACTTGACTGGTGGTGTCATAGATGTAGATGGAGGGGCGCGATTCTGATACCTAATACTAGACTAGTACACTGTGGCGTAAATAAGATGACCATTAAATAGCCAGAACTTTACCAGTGTATGTCCACTTAAAAGGTTTAGCCATTATTTGATTAAAATAGTTAATAAAGTCAAAAATGCGATTTTTTAAATCGTCCTTACTTAGAAAACTGGCACGTTTGAGTAGCTGACGAACCAGAATACTAAACCCGGATTTCTCACAAAGAAAAAGAAAAAAAGGGTCAAAAACTGAGAAAATGTATATGTAGAAAGCATTTCAACAGTTATAAAGTATGACCCAAGTATCAACAGATTGTACACCAAAACAGTTCAAATTTGAAAGAGAAAAAACCCGCCCAGTAGTAGTAAATTTCCAAGGTGGGAAAGTAACATCAGATGCAGGACTAAGTTTAATTGCTGAGATAGACAGGTAACTGCAAATCACAGCAAGACTAGCACAATGTTTCCAAGATTACAGGCAACCAAATAAAAAACAACATTCGATAGAAGACCTGATAATTGATGTGACAACAAAGCGGACATTAGTTCCGTTTGACCCATGTTCGACTTTGGCAACTACACGACGAGTCCGGCTCCAAGAGGTGAGAGTTTGATAGTTTATAGACCGATACCAAATGGAATTATCAATGAGTTAAGATGCCATTTCTTTTTTTCTCATTTTTATCTTGAGATGCTGTACTTTCAGAAAGTAATTCAATTACCACATCTGGGGGTTTTCCTTCTTCCCAAACCACCCAAGACAAACGTTCTTTTTTAGGAACTCCTAAAACAGCAAAAAAATCTGAACCTCTAAAGTCTTGGTTTTTCAATTGTGCCAAACTGAAATAAACAAACATATTATCACTGACATAGCCATCAGACCTTGCTTCTAACCAAGGCCATAACGTATCAATCAGCATATCCATTTGAAATTTATGCCGTTGAGTTTCCATCGGAATACCATCATCATAAGGAAGTTCTGCCTGAGTTGGCGGCAGTTTCACACTAGGTTCAGCAACGATAATTTCTGGCATGACTTTAGTGTGGCAATGATTAATACTTTTAATACTTTTATATTACACCAAAATTCAGGACTCAGGAGTAAGTATGCAGAATAATACATAATTATCAATTATCAATTATCAATTATCAATTATCAATTACCTTTTCACCATTTTTATAAAAGCCGCACCTGTAACCAATCCTGCAAACTGTCCCCAATAACCAGGATTAGTAAAACCATCGGAAATATTTAAACTACCAATTCCATAAAATGACTGTTGAATAAACCACCAAAATAAATACCAAAAAGCAGGAATTTCTACAGGAATAAAAACAATAATTAAAGGTAAAACCGAATCAATTTTAACTTTCGGAAAATTCATAATATAAGCACCTAAAATAGATGCGATCGCCCCATTTGCCCCAATCACAGGTACACTTAACTTAGGATTCATAAAAATCTGCATCATTCCCGCAAACACACCAGCAGCTAAATACAGCAATAAATATCTTTGTTGTCCTAAATTTCTTTCTATCGTCTTTCCAAAAACCCACAGAAATAAAATATTACCCAAAATTTGACTAAAACTACCATGCACAAACAACGAAAGCGGTAGAGCAATTAACCGCCAAATTACAACTATCCAAGCCGCCGAATTATAAAAAATAGCATTAGTTAAAGCAGTGTTAGTTTGTTCAGGAATAATCCCCCAATTGCTAACAAAGTTACCTAATTTGCCACTTATATCTAGTTGTAATTCCCAACAGAAGATAACCAAATTAATGCCAATCAACCAATAAGTAATAATTGGCTTTTTCCAACTATAAAAGTTATCACTAATAGGAATCATGATCAATGGTAATAGGTAATGGGTAATTGGTAATTGGTAATTGGTAATTGGTAAACATAAAAAAAGGTAATTCACCGTGATGTTAATCCCCGCAATATCCTCAGACGTGATCAAGATGGCAAACTAATTTTAATTGATTTTGGGGCAGTTAAAGAAATTACCACCCAAGTTATTACACATCCTGGACAAACTCCCGCTACTGTTGCTATTGGTACACCTGGTTATATGCCTGGAGAACAAGCCCAAGGTACACCAAAATTCAGCAGTGATATCTATGCTTTGGGAATTATTGCTATTCAAGCAATTACTGGTTTATTACCTCAGCAATTAGAAAAAGATGGGGATACTAATGAAATTATTTGGCGTAATCATACCACAGTCACGCCAGAATTTGCGGAATTTTTAGACAAAATGGTTTGTTATGATTTTCGTCAACGTTATGCTTCAGCAACGGTAGCATTACAAGCACTGCAAGAATTAGCTAAACCTCCCTCTGGAACAATAGTTTTTAGTCCTCCTGCGCCAGTTAATCATATCAAAACTCAAGCATCTAAAAAATCTCTATTGATTAAATTAGCATCAGGCATATTTTTATTAAGTTTAGGAGGAATTGCCTCAATATATATCTTTAATAAAATCAATACTCATAACGCCGTTGATTTATATAACCAAGGAAACACACTTTTACAACTCCAAAGATATGAAGATGCACTGGCAAATTATGCAAAAGCAGTGAATATCAAACCTGATTATTTTCCAGGATGGTATGGTCAAGGTAAAGCATTATTTGAATTGAAAAAATATCAAGAAGCAATCACAGCTTATGACAAAGCAATTCAAATTCAACCTGATTATTTAGAAGCTTGGATTGGTAGAGGTTTTGCCTTATCAAGTTTACAGCGATATACAGAAGCAATTTCTGCTTTTGATAAAGTCTTACAAATGAAAGATGATTATCCAGCAGTGTGGAATGCTAAAGGTGATGCTTTCAGAAATTTAAAACAATATGATAATGCTATTAAGTCTTATGATCAAGCAATTGAATTACAACCAGATAATTATGAATCTTGGTATAAAAAAGGTTTGTCTTTACAAAATACCAAACAATATGATGATGCAATTACAGCTTATACACAAGCAGTAGAACTAAAACCAGACTATACAGCAGCTTTATATAATTTGGGTAATTCCCTAATAAATTTAAACCGCCATGAAGATGCTTTAAAAGCCTATAGTCAAGTCGTGCAATATCAACCCAGTCATTATCAATCTTGGTTTTCAAGAGGTAATATTTTAGTGACATTAAGAAGATATGCTGAAGCAATTGACTCATTTAAGGAAGTCATTAAATATAATTCTAGTAACTATCAAGCTTGGTATACTTTGGGATGGTCACTACATCAAAGTCAACGTTATGCAGAAGCGATAGATGCTTATAAAAAAGCCATTTCTTTAAAAGGAAATGACTATCAAGCATGGTATAACTTAGGTAATTCACAATTTAATTTACAGAGATATGAAGATGCTTTTGCATCCTATAATAAAGCAGTTAGTGACAAAAAAAACCACTATCAAAGTTGGTATAGTATGGGAAATGCTTTATTAAATTTACAAAGATATCAAGAAGCCATAGAATCCTATGACCAAGCTATTAAGTATAAGCCCGATTACCAACAAGCAATAGAAGCCCGTAAACAGGCTGAAAATCAACTCCAAACGGGAAAATCTCGCCCAATTGTTGTACCAACTTTGCCAATGTCTAATTGATGAAAACCCCTCAACACCTGAACATTAAATAGTGTACATTGATTAAACTACTAAACTAATTCATCTCAGATATTGACTTCCTGCGGGTAATCTGGTAAAGAGAAAGATGTGGTTTTAATATCTGATTCGATCTGATTCAATTTAGAGATTTGATTAACAAAAGAAACTTTTTTACTCCTGACTACTTCTTGCAGTTTCTCTCTAATCTGTTGCTTTTCCTTATACTCCTGGATTTTGATTTGAGCTTGAGGATATGCATCAGTATCTTCAGGAATTTTTTCCAGGAATTTGATTGCACCGGCAAAGTCTTTCCTTAAAGCTTTACGATAAGCTGAATGTAAAAAATATTCGGCTCTAATTTGCCTTTTATGATTGTATTCAGCTAATTTTTGTTGCACTATAGCACCAGCAGAACTTTCTGGCGGAATTTGGCGCAGATATTCTAAAGCAGCCGAAAAATCTTTCTTTTCTGCGCTGGCGTAAGCTTTATTTAATAAAGTTTGTGTTTTTGCTTCTAGGTTAGTTTCTGTTTTTTCTATTAGTTGTTCTCGTTTAGCACGCCAATAGGAAGTGTAGGGAATTTGCGTAACAGCGTGCATGGCATCTAACAAATTACCTTCATCCAATGCTTGTTCAGCTACTAAATAATTTTTAGTATCATTGTGCCATTGCTTTTGCCATTCTGCAATTGTCTCTTGAGCTTCTGGATAGACGTTGCTATAGGAGGGAATTGTTTTGGCTAAACTAATTGCTTTTTCTAAATTACCAGTTTGATATTCTGTGATTGCTTCAGATAAAATTGCTGTTTCTGAATTAGCTTGAGAACTAGTAGCTAAAGAATAAACTCCCAAACCAACTACTAAACAATTTATGGTGATTCCCCATTTCATTCCTGCCAATAATGGATCTAATTTTTTATTTTTATCTGCAACAGCTTTTTTGGTAGTAATGGGAAACTTTGAAGTCGCAATTGCAGCTGCCCGATGCTTCCATCTTATGTGTTTAAATACCCACAGTGCTTCACTGGCAGATTGAAATCTTTCCTGATAATTATAGCGAATCATTTGACTGATAAAAACAGCCAGATATTCGTCAATGATGGTATCTTCACAAGTCCAAGGAATGTCATTATTAGCAGGATCAATTTTTAATTGCAGTGGTGTTAACCCTGTTAAACCTTGGAGTACAATCATTCCTAAAGCATAAATGTCACTATTGGGTTGTGTTTGTCCTAAAAATTGTTCTGGTGGGATGTAACCCAATGAAGTCACGGGTAGCTGGGAAATGGGCAATTCCGCATCAGTGCTAAAATCAATGGGTTGAATTGAACCGAAATCTATTAGCACTAATTTACCATCACTAGAACGTCTGATTAAATTTTCTGGTTTGATATCACAGTGAATAAAACCTTGAGAATGAACAAATTCGAGAATACCTAAGGCATCTTCGAGAAATGTCATCGCTTCGGTTGTACTCCACTTACGTTTTTTATTTTGATTTAGCTTTAACTCTGTGGACAATGGCTGGCCAGAAATATATTCCTGTACTAAATAAAATTGTTCATTTTCTTCAAAGCAGCTAATAAGTTTAGGAATTTGGTCATGTTCTCCTAAATGCTTCAGGGTTTCGGTTTCGGTAAGAAAACGCAATCTCAGGTAGTCAAAGTAAGATTTAGATTGAAAATGATTGATTTTTAACTGCTTAATAACGTATCTGGGTTTTTCTGGGTAATCAACATCTTTGGGATCTTCCGCAATATAAGTTTTCCCAAATACACCTGCACTAAGGCTTTGAATAATTTGGTAGCGACCTTGCAATAATTGTCCGACGATTTGTTCAGTCATAAGTTCCTTACTGAGAAATCTATTAGATCAGTTGTTACTCACCTTTTCTCAAATTTCTTCCTCTCTCCGGAATAGGGAGAAATAATTTTTTGTAGCTTTAAATAAGGGGGACTTTAAATAAAGGCTACTTTTGAATCTCTATAAATGTCGGTATATAGCCAAAAATAACCCAATATCAACGTTTTACTGGGTTTTTCTATCTCACGATTAATCAAAATATGTGTCAAATAAAATACATACAAATTACGATAATTTATTAACACCGGAGATAAGTTATATTACTTGCGTATATGTCTATTTATTGACTTTTTTGACAATTGTCAGCAGTCTGATGGGTTTTAGGTCTTAGGATCAGGACGGGAGGAATTGAAATCGAGTTGGTGCAGAAATCAAAAAGTGGTAATTTACTTGAGCGATCGCTATTGATATGTGGACGCAGGACTTTTTCAGCATCCCCTAATTAGATACATCACCATTTCCATCAATTTTGTAATTGAGTCATGAGTCTTGATTTATGAGTCCTGATTTATGAGTCTTGATTTCTTAGCTATTAGTTGCCGGCTATTTTCTCCCCTACCTCTCCATCTTGCCATCTGCCCCAGGTTCTAGCTTTTATTCACCGTCTGTCAAGGGTTTTACGACTTTAGCGATCGCATCTTGGATAAATACTTTTATAAACTCGTCTCGGCGATTCATCTGAAATTGCTGCTGTACTACTTCCGTCATTCCCCCATCACCCCAATCTTGATCATGGCGAAAATACTCAATAAAGCTTTTGCCCGCAATGCGTGTTAAATAAGCTGCTGTTACTCCTTGAATAGCGCGACCAATGATAAAAGTAGCAACATGAAGTTGTAAAGCAGTTGATAGTAATTCAATAGCTCCTTTAACAATACCTAAACCAGCAATGGTTTTTCCTAAAGATAGAGCTAATTCTCGCCCCCGTTCCATATTCAAATCACAACCGTAAACTCTGCCAATTTCTACCACCATTTGGGCGTTAACTGCGGCGGTAGCTAGTAGGTCTACCACTGGTAAAGGAGTTACAGAAACCACACCAGCGCCGATCCATTGATAGCGGTCTACAATTTTATCAGCTTGACGACGACGCTGGGAATCAATTAATTTTCGCGCTTCTTCTCCTAAGCGGAGAGATTGTAAGAGAATATTATCTGCAACTAAATCTTCACCTTCAGCCCGTAGTACAGAAGCCATGCGTCGCAATAAGGAGACTATATCTGGTTCTGGTTGGAAAATTTCCCCGGTTTCTAATTGTGCGGGTTGGGGGTTAGCAGCGATCGCCACCACATCATTACTAGCAATATAATCTTTTACCCGTTGACGCAACTTAGTTAAAATGGCTTCTTGATCTTCATCTGTATATAAATCAGTTTTATTGAGAACCAAGAGCGATCGCTTACCAATTTCCGCTAAACCCTTCAACGGCTCATATTCAGAACGTCGTAAATCATTATCTACCACAAATAATAATAAATCTGCTTCCGTCGCCAAAGCCCTGGCCAGTTGTTCTCGTTCTGTTCCGGCAACTCCCGCTTCTAAAATTCCTGGCGTATCCGTAATTAAAATTTTTCGCTCTAATCCCTTTAAGCGTAAACAATAGGTTTCACCCACCTGGGTTGTACCCATTGGCGCATTTACCTGCCCGACTATCCGCCCCATAATGGCATTTACTAAGGAAGTTTTGCCAGCACTCCCTGTTCCAAACACCACTACTTGAATTTCCCCCCGTGCTAAATTCGCTTCTATTTCCCTGGTGCGACTCAGTAAAGCTTGACGGGTAACTTCGTCTTGAATTTGGGCTACTTGTTGACGTACAGCTTGCAAAGTGCTAGAAGCCGCATCAGACTTAGCCGCAGGAATTTGGCTAGGGGTAACGCGTCTGCGATTACGTCGTGATTTTTCCTCACCAGAGCGCAGAACCAAAACATAATATATAAAGGCTGCAACTAACCCTGCCAAAAGAACAATCAGCAGCAACAGCAGCAGATTACCTAATAGGGGAGAATAGGATAATTGCCAATAAAGCCGAGTCAGGGAATCAATCAGCCACAGGGCTAACCCCAAAATGATAATCAAACCAACAATGAGCGTGACTAGGCGAGACAGAGGCATGAATGGGAAAAATAAAAGAATATCAACCAGGTAGATGCTTATGATCTTAATAGGTTAAGACAGTTTCGCCAGAATCGAAAACGGCCAATTTTGCTAGACTAAGACTAAACTTGTATCAAATGTTCCCTTAAATCCGTAAACAGCGAGCAGTGACAGGATTTACATTCTTCTATGG
This sequence comes from Sphaerospermopsis torques-reginae ITEP-024, assembly GCF_019598945.1. NCBI lineage: Bacteria > Bacillati > Cyanobacteriota > Cyanophyceae > Nostocales > Aphanizomenonaceae > Sphaerospermopsis > Sphaerospermopsis torques-reginae. Next base: position 4,476,203 of record NZ_CP080598.1, read on the forward strand.
ATATAGGACTCATATTTGATGTTTGAAAAAATTAGGTATTGTAGGGTGTGGTTCGACAAACTCACCAACCACGTCAGATATTACAAATTTGTTTATTTATAGAATTTATGCAGTCTGACGCACCCTACGTATCTTTTCAGAAATCAAATCATAGTCCTATAGTACATTACTGATTTTAAATAATCGCCTCAAAAATAGTATTAAACCGGCTTTCCGCACTTCAAAATGTCATACATTAATAGTTAAATAAATTGTACAAAAAATGTTGATATTATTCAGTATTTAAACGTATGAATCATAGCCTTTTGGCGATAGCGAAGCGCTGCTGCAAGCAGTTCGCTATTCAACGACCATTAACCCCAATTTTCGTAATCTTCATATATTACAAAACGAAGTGCGGAATGTGGGATTAAAGTTGTTCACAACTATGGAGATATTCCTTTACTTCCCGGTTACATTGGTTTGCTATAGGAATCCGATTTGATTCGTGAAATCATTTGTGTAGGCAGACAAGAGGCAAAAGGCAAGAGGCAAAAGGGTTTTAGAAGATTTAGGTGTACGGAGTTTTGTTCAAAATTCAAATATTATTCCTATATAAGTAGTCGTGCAAAATAAATTTTATATTTGGGAGAGGGAACAGGGAACTCTTAACAGGGAACAGCTAAGGAATACAGACATTTTTGTTTTCACTCATATGTTAAATTAATTTTGCTTGGGTACTTACCACAAAACCACAAGGTATTGGTACAGGCTGAGGTTTAGCCATTACTCATGAAATTGTGGTAGAAAAAAATAGAGGGAAAATTAGTTGTCATTCTGAGTTAAGTCAGGGTACAGAATTTGTTATCTATTTGCCAATTCAGAGAGGAAAAAATAATGGGACTGTTTGATCAAATTCTTGGTTCAGTTGCTAATTCTAATCAACAAGGTGGTTTGGGTAAACTGATAAGTATTGCTAACACCATCCAGCAGATCAGTAATAGCACAGGTACAGATACTTCAACTATGCAAACTGTGTTTTCAGTAGTTGGTAAACAGGTAAATTCATCTTTACAAGAAACGAAAGTTAATGAGGGAAATCAAGCAGCAGAAAACTTGGTAAATCAATTTGCGGGAACTGCTCCTGACTCTCAAGCTGTTAACGCTCTATTTTCCCCAGCTATTCAACAACAAGTAGCCCAAATAGCAGCGCAACGCACAGGTTTAGATGCGGGAATGATTCAACAATTATTACCGATTTTAGTACCTTTAGTTCTCCAGTTTTTACAATCTGGTGGACATCCCTTGTTGAATAAATTCCTCGATGCTGATGGTGATGGTGATGTTGATATTGCTGATGCGATTCAGTTAGCTAGTCGGTTTTTAAAGTAATCAGTTATTAGTTGTCAGGAGTCAGGAGTCAGGAGTCAGAAGTTATTGATTTTGGATTTTGGATTTTGGATTGTTTTTCTTAACTCCAATCTAAAATCTAAAATCTAAAATCTAAAATCGTAAACATTCAGCCGTCAGCTATCGGTTTCCGTCAACAAAATCCACCAAAAACACGAAGAACAGGCTTTTTATTTATCTCATCAACCTGCCTGTTTATGGGAGCATTCCAATTTTGAAAAAATAAACTTAAAAATAAACTTAGCCACTCCAAAATCTCTCTAAAACTCTCTTTCTTTCGTGTCCTTCATCCCTTGGTGGTTCGTTCATTTCATGTCTTGACCTCAAGCCAAAAATAAACTTACACATTTGGGATGCTCCCCCTGTTTATAGACTAAAACTTGTCAAATTGAGCAAAATTCTGATTTTATGACCAACTTGTTTATACTATAGGTGAAAGCCAAGTAGAACGACGGGAAAAAACCAAAGTATGTAAAGAAAAGTAAATTAACCTAAAAACCTCTTGCCTCTTGCCTTGTCATAACGACAATTTTTAACGCCTACCGGCTTAATTACTAATTACTGATAGCTGAATGCTTACCTAAAATCTAAAATCCCAAATGGTATTACCCGTGAACCCTCCTACCACCACCCCAACACAAACCCAAAACCGTAAAGCGGATCATATCCGCATCTGTCTTGAGGAAGATGTCCAAGGTCAGCAAGTTACTACCGGACTAGAAAAATATCGTTTTATTCATTGTTGTTTACCGGAATGCGATCGCACCGACATTGATATCAGCACGACTTTTTTGGGAAAACAACTTCACGCACCAATCTTAATATCTTCCATGACTGGAGGAACAGAACGCGCAGGAATTATTAACCGTCGTTTGGCAGAAGTCGCCCAGCAATATAAACTAGCGATGGGTGTAGGTTCTCAGCGTGTAGCTTTGGAAAAACCCCAAGTTGCTGATACTTTCGCTATTCGTAAATATGCCCCAGATGTGCTGTTATTTGCTAATTTAGGTGCTGTACAACTTAATTATCAATGTGGTTTAGATGAATGTTTGCGAATTATTGAAATTTTAGAAGCTGATGCTTTGATTTTACACATTAACCCGCTACAAGAGTTCATTCAACCGAGAGGTGATACTAATTTTCGGGGATTGTTTGACAAAATTGCCGATTTATGCAGTAAATTACCAGTTCCTGTAATTGCCAAAGAAGTCGGTAATGGCATTTCTGGGAAGATGGCTGAAAAACTGATATCCGTAGGAATACAGGCTATTGATGTCGCAGGAGCGGGTGGTACATCTTGGGCGTTGGTAGAAAGCGAAAGAGCCGAAACATCATTACAGCGACGTTTAGGAAAGACTTTTGCAGATTGGGGGATACCGACAGCAGAATGTATTACCAGTATTCGCGCTCAGTTCCCGGAAATACCTTTGATAGCTTCTGGGGGGTTACGTCATGGTTTAGATGTAGCCAAAGCGATCGCTCTTGGTGCAGATATCGCTGGTTTAGCAATGCCTTTCCTGCAAGCAGCAGATGTATCATCAACTGCACTGCAAGAGTTGACAGAAGTATTAATTGCCGAAATCACCACCGTGTTATTCTGTACTGGTAACAGAACTTTGTATCAGTTAAAGCAATCTGACAGTTTGCAACGTATACAATAAAAAGAGGCAGGAGTCAGGAGTTATTAATTTTGGATTTTGGATTTTGGATTTTGGATTTTGGATTGTTTTTGTTATGTAGGGCTTGCTGAATAAACATGAAAAGATTACAGTTAAAGGGTCTTAGCCTGCTGGAAGTTAAAAAAGTGCAAGCTTTTACGGGGTGGAAACTTAAAAACCTTGCATTTAATTCCTACTCAAAGGAAAAATCGTTCCTATCCAACTCTTGAAACTGTCACCTGTCACCTGTCACCTGTCACCTGTCATCACGACAAGACTTTCTCAGCAACCCCTATGTAGGAATCCTACTTGAATCTCAATACTGTTCGGTTAAGGATTTTTGTAGGTTGGGTTGAACAGAGTGAAACCCAACAAACCCTTGTAAACTTTGGGTTTCGTTCCTCAACCCAACCTACGTGATTTCGTTGTTATTAGTTTGACGAAAAGTATTGACTTGAATCTTGCTCAATATACTGAGAATCAATCGTTGATAATATACAGTTTAGGGTTTACAGCTTGTTCAAAAATCAAATAGGAGTCCTATATCCAATCTAAAATCTAAAATCTAAAATCTAAAATTTTCCTCCCTATTCCCGGTCCTACCAGATATGATAGGTATTCAAAAGGACATATTATAACCAATGAATAACTTTTTTAAACAAACTTGTGCTAGTTTAATTGGTAGCTTACTAGGACTGACTATTTTTGCTGGTGTCGGTACTTTAGGCTTATTATTTCTCATTATCGCTGCTACTTCTCAAGATACAAGTCCACAAGTTAAAGATAAATCTATGTTGGTGTTTGACTTGTCAATGAAAATCACTGACAGTCAACCTAGTTCCAGTGACTTACTGCAAAGAACCTTGAGAGGAGTAGATGAGGAGCAAATAACACTCCGCGAAGTGATCGAAACTGTGGAAAAAGCACAACGTGATCCGCGTATTGTGGGTATTTATATAGATGCTACCAAGTCAGGTACAGCTAGTAGTTTGGGTTATGCTTCCCTCAAAGAAATTCGTCAAGCGTTAGATAAATTCCGTGCATCTGGGAAAAAGATTATCGCATATAGTACAGATTGGAATGAACGGGAATATTATCTGAGTTCAGTAGCTGATAAGATTGTACTCAATCCTGTAGGCATGATGGAAATCAACGGTTTGAGTTCACAACCGATGTTTTTAACAGGAGCATTGCAGAAATACGGGATTGGTGTTCAAGTAGTACGGGTAGGGAAATTTAAAGGAGCAGTAGAACCTTTTCTCCTGGATAAACTCAGTCCAGAAAATAGACAACAAACCCAGAAATTATTAGATGATGTGTGGGGAGAGTGGCGAAATTCTGTAGGTAAAAGTCGGAAAATTCAACCAGAAAAATTACAGGCGATCGCCAATAACCAAGCTATTTTAGAATCTACCGCCGCAAAAGCTAACGGTTTAGTCGATCAAATAGCTTACCAAGATGAAGTATTTACTGATTTGAAAAAGTTAACTGCTAGTGAAGAAGATGATAAAAATTTCCGACAAATTAACATTACTGATTATGCCGAAGTTCCTGGTAAATCAATGGGAGTAGAACGCAACTCAGAAAATCAAATTGCAGTTGTTTATGCAGAAGGGGAAATAGTCGATGGTAAAGGAGAAGATGGACAAATAGGAGGCGATCGCTTTGCCCAAATCTTCAGAAAAATCCGTCAAGATGAAGATGTGAAATCTGTGGTTTTAAGAATTAACAGCCCTGGTGGTAGCGCCACAGCTTCAGAAATCATACAGCGAGAAATTAAATTAACTCGACAAGTTAAACCAGTAATTATTTCAATGGGTGATGTAGCTGCTTCCGGTGGTTATTGGATAGCTACTGATTCTAATCGCATTTTTGCTGAAAAGAATACTATTACAGGTTCTATTGGTGTCTTTGGAATATTGTTCAACGGTGAAAAATTAGCCAATAATAATGGCATCACCTGGGATACCGTGAAAACATCTCAATTTGCAGATACTCAAACAGTTGCTCGTCCCAAATCACCCCAAGAATTAGCAATTTATCAACGCAGTGTTAACCGTATTTATAATATGTTTATTAATAAAGTTGCCGAAGGTCGAAAGTTACCCCAACAAAAGGTAGCAGAAATCGCCCAAGGTCGAGTTTGGTCAGGTGTAACAGCAAAACAAATCGGTTTAGTTGATGAAATTGGCGGTTTAAATGTTGCTATTGAATATGCAGCCAAAGCCGCAAAATTAGGAAATGATTGGGAAGTACAAGAATATCCTAGAGTGAGAAGTTTAGAAGAGCGTTTCTTTGGTAGACAATTACAAACAGCACAAGCAAAATTAGGAATTGAAAAAAATCTGATTCAGCCAAATAACCCACTTTTAGCCGAATTTGATAAATTTAAACAAGAAATTTCCATTTTACAGAAAATGAACGACCCCCAAGGCATTTATGCCCGTTTACCTTTTAATTTGAAAATAGATTAATAAGCCTGGGGACTGGGGAAGAAAATTTTAGATTTTAGATTTTAGATTTTAGATTTTAGATTTTAGATTGGAGTCAACAAAATCCAAAATCCAAAATCCAAAATCCAAAATTGAATCACCAATCACTAAATATAGTGTAAAGTAGTGGGAAGTTTACCTCACTCCTCTACTTCACACATCCATCTATGGATAGAAAAACGAAACGCCTGTTACTGCTTGTTGTTTCCTGTAGTTTATCTGGTGTTATTTTAGGCGGAACTGCTAGTTGGGCAGAAAGTAAAATGTGTCTAGGTGCTGATACAATTACCAGTGAATGTGTTACCCAAAACCCAGTAGAAAAAACAATTCAAGGTATGAGTACGGGATTATTAGCTGGTGCGGGTGCTGCTTTTGGTGCAGCTTGGAATTTACGTCATCAAGACTAAAACAGTGACTAGGGACTGGTGACTGGTGACTGGTGACTGGGTTATTAATTTCCCCCTGCTCCCTGCTCCCCTGCCTCCTGCCTGTCACCTGTCAAAACCGATAATTGCGATCGCCTATCCACATACTCGTAGGTACAGCATTACCTTGAGGATCTACTTTTACCCTGACAACTATTGGAGTTCTAGGTCTATCTTGGTTTTGTTGCACCTGCGAGAGATCATCATTAATTTGTTGTCTTTGTTCTTCGGAAACAAAATAATTTTCCAACCGGTAGTTAATCAACCCATCTTGATAATTACCCTTTAAAGCTACTTGGTTATTAGGCAAGTACATGGGTAGATTACTACTCACACGCACTGGTTTCCATGCTGCGGGAACATTACGATTAAAATCACGATTAAAATCACGATTAAAACCACGGTTAAAAGATTGTTGTTCTTGCAAAATCAAATACAATGTACTTCCTTGATTTATTCTGCCATTTCTCAGAGAATTTTCTCTTACCCAATCTCTCCAACCCGGTAATCTTCGCAAATTTTCAGTCCGGGAGATATTATAATCAAAGGACAAAGCAGAACCCTGTAGAACATTATTAGAATATGCAGGTAAAGTTTGTAAAATCACACTTTTACCTGTCATTTCTGTATACATTGCTTGGGTGGGAACTGCTAAAATTAACCCTACTTGCAGCATTAAAGGTGCTACTAATCGCCAAATTGGTAACGGTTGATTGGCTTTTTGTTCAGTAGCAATTAAGTAATCACGAAAAGTTAATTTTTCAGAAAACTCCTTTTCTGGAGTTAGAGTTTTATTTTGTTCTGGTGAATTGTTTGTCATAATTGGTAATTGGTGATTGGTGATTGGTGATTGGTAATTGGTGATTGGTGATTGGTGATTGGTGATTGGTGATTGGTGATTGGTAATTGGTGATTGGTAAGTTACAGCAGTTTCCGTTATTATGAGGTACAGATATTAATGATAAAACTCTTGTGGTGCGGGCATCTTGCCCGCGAAATGTGTACCTCATATCTTCGGAAACTGCTGTATATTCCTATTCCCTATTCCCTATTCCCTGTTGCCAATGACTAATAGGATTTATAACGCAGAGATTTAATATATTTGTTAATTCTAATTTTAGCAAATATAGCCGTAGACAAGGGTGTTAGGACATTAACCAAAACTAAAACCTTGACACTCAAAGGCGTTTAGCACTGTCACCTGTCACCTGCTATTATTTCTTAACAGTAGCACGTTCCTGTAAACGACGTTCAAACCAAAGACCGGCAGAAATCAAACCAGAACCGCACAATACAAACACCAATGATCTAAATAATAAATCAGTGTCGTACTCTAGCACCCGGCTGATAATTTGCAGGATAAATAATAGCATACCACACCAAAAAGAAGTTCTGTTACTCAACTTTAAACCTTGTTGCATCAGTCCCCAAGCTAAAGTAATTAACAAAACATTGAAGACAAAAATGCCTAGTTCAGTAATCCGACTTATAGCTTGATGCCAAAAGGGTACAATGACAATAAAACCCAGAAAAATGCTAATGACAGTGATAGTAAAAAATACTTCTTTGCGAGTTGGGTTATGGCGATGACGAAATAGAAATAACCATTGCAACACTGCTAAACCGCTGAGTATTCCTAAATCAATGATAGGCAAAGATTGAAAAACATTAGAGAAATTAGTTGGTGAATTACCAAAACTGAAAGATTGCCATTGCCAACGGAAAGACAATAAATAAAACACCACAGCAAAACATCCCAAAGCTAAATTACGGGCTATATTTTGAAATAACCGATAATTAACAGTTGGGAACAACAAATCATCATAACTCCAAAATAAAGCAGGTGGTAATGCTAAAGCAAAAGAAGCAACCCAAGGAATAACATCAGAAAAAGTTAATAATGGTAAAGGATTGAGATTGTATTGTAGAGAAAGAGTAAAAGCGATCGCTGCTAAGATAAAAATCACCCGTGAACGACAAATATACGCCAAAGGTACAAACAACAACCAAGAAATTAACGGCGTATGTTGCACAGCTAAACGCGCCCAATTAAAATCACTACCAGCAGACCAAAATTCTCTCAGTCCTAACCAATAACCAATTTGTAACAGGATAATAGCCAAAACACCCAAAGAATTGAGTGATAGACTATAAGCCATGACTAAAACACCAAACCCCCAAGCTAAAAATAACTGGGTAGCTGAACCGCTAATATTGAATATTTGCGCCATCAGCATTAAAGTTGCACCCAAAATTAAGGCGCTGAGAATGAGTAAAGCTTCTCCTAAAAGACGTTTATTGCGTTGTGGTTTTTTACCTTCCCCCTTAGCAAGAGTTGGTTCTCTCCAAGTCAAAAAACCCGTGATAGCAGTAGACAAAAACAAACTCATCAACAAAATAAATTTAACTTCTCTTGACCATGTTTGCCAATTTGCTGCTACAAAGATAATGACACCTAAAATTAAAAGTAAACCACCGACAGCAATGGCTATTAAACCAGAACTTTCTTTTGCAGCAGCTTCTATTTTATTAAATTGATAACGGTCGGCAATTTGCTGGTATTGGGAAGAACTGATAAGTCCTTCATCTCGCCAAAGTTGTGCTTCCTGGCGCAGTTTTCGCGGAAAATTATCTAAGATCATGACCTCTCCGGTGCAAATGGGTTAGTTTAACAACTGTCAAAAAACGGTTAGCTTCTAGCCAAAGGCCAAAAGCAGCGCCGGACGCGCTTTAAAAACGCAATCTCAATGGTGGTCATTATCTTTTCAGTATGCAGCCAAATCCCTTAATTACATTGTTCTGATGTAACAGTTTCAATATTGTGCTAAATAGCTAAAATTACCCAATTCTTGAATATGGAAAAACCTTCAAATTTATTACTTAAAGTTGCCCGTCGTTTATTTGATGATGCAGATGAACAAGCAAAGTTTATTGCAGCTTTAGTTAATCCTAAACCTTTTTCACCTTGTATTCTTTGGTGTCAAGATAAGCCTGAGATTTCACATTTTGTAGTAGAAACACCAACATCTTGGCAACCGGAATTTGTAGATCGTTTATCTTTGGGAGAAAAACCAGGTCAACATCCTTTACATCAACAAGGATATTTTTATTGTTTAGATTTTTCTTCTGTATTTGCGGCTTCTGTGTTGTTAACAATTAATCAACCAGTGCCTTTAGTATTTGATATGTGCGCTGCACCAGGGGGTAAAAGTGTCTTTGCTTGGAAAGCATTACAACCTGATTTACTAATTAGTAATGAAGTCATTGGTAAACGGTTAGGTATGTTAATTTCTAACTTGAAACGTTGCCAAATTCAACAGAGTTGTGTGGTAAATCGAGATTCTAGTATTTTTGCAGAAATGTTTGCAGAATCTAGTAATTTAGTCTTAGTTGATGCACCTTGTACGGGGCAATCTTTACTAGTGAAAGGTGAAAAAGCACCGGGATGTTTTCATCATACCGCAATTAATAAAAGTGCTAATCGTCAAAAAAGAATTATTGCTAATTCAGCCCAAGTTGTTGCACCTCAAGGGTATTTAGTTTATATGACTTGTACCTATTCACCGGAAGAAAATGAGCAGGTTTGTGAATGGTTTTTAGCAAGATTTCCCCAATTTCAAGCAGTGGAAGTTAGTCATTTATCCAAATATCAATCACATTTAACCAGCATTCCTTGTTATCGGATGTTTCCGCAGGATGGTTTGGGTGCTGGCGCGTTTACGGTATTGTTTAAAAATATGAATGAAGGAGACGCTAAACAAATCAATTTAAATAATCTAGCAATCATACATCAAATGTGAATAATCAAAATAATTCTCGTTCCCATACTCTGTATTATCAATTTATAATTGATAAGTGATAATTGTTTCATTAATTGTCAATTGTCAATTGTTCATTGTCAATTGTTGAAAGCATTCCCAGTCAGAGAATGGGAACGAGAATCTATGGAAATAATATACACCAAAGTCTTGATATGATTGAACCGCAAAGGACGCAAAGGACACAAAGGTAAGAGAGTTTCAGAGAGTTTTTTGTCTGGCTGTTTTTATTTTTTTCAAAATGGGTATGCTCTCCCAGTCAGAGACTGGGAACGAGCAGTAATTGATTTTTGATTGGTTGTTTATGTTAATGTTTCAGTCACTTTTTGTACTTCCTCAATTGATAATGCTAAAGCTTGGGAAATTTGTTCAACTGTTAAACCCATTTGCAATAATTTGGGTATAGCTTCTTTTCTCGCTTGTTCTGCTTGTTCTGCCCGTTGACGTTCATTTTCAGCTTGTTCTTGTGCTATATTTGCACGTTGACGTTCAGCTTCTTCTGGTAACAGAACTAAGTTTCCTTGTTGATCATAAAATCTTAACCAAGTGGCGGTTTCTCTTGTTAGTGTTCCTTGCCAATTTCCTAACCAAAATCCTAATGTTTCACACCATAAACAGCCTTTTTCATTAGCTGTTAAAGGTTGATAAATAAAATGATTATCTAAATGCCAACCTTTTAATGAGTTAGGATCAAAAGGATCATAAACAAAATAATCTCTAGTTCTAAAGATGTTTTGATAAAGTTCTTTTTTGAGAACCAAATCTACATTCTTAGTTGAAGGAGACATTAATTCAATAATTACATCTGGGTAGCGTCCTTGTTCTTCCCAAACTACCCAACCTTGACGGGTTTCTTTATTGGGGACATTCAAAACAACAAAAAAATCTGGACCACGAAAATCTTTATTTCGCAGTTGTTCACTACTGTAGTATATAAACATATTCCCGCCAACAAAATAATCTTGACGGTCTGACCATGCTTGTTGTAAAGAATAAATTAAAACATTCATGGCGATGCGGTGGCGGTTACTTTCCAAGGGAACTCCATCATCAAATATTAAATCGGTTGGTGGTAGGGGGGGTTCGTAGTCTGGGATAACCTCAACTGGTGGAGTCTGATTTTCTGTAATATTCGTTAACATGACATCACCTGAGACTATTGAGATATTTATCTATGATCTTAGCTGTCAATTGGTAAGTATTTAGCCGTCAGCTATCAGTTCGGTTAAGGATTTTTGTAGGTTGGGTTTACCGTGTGGAAACCCAACAAACCCTTGTAAATGTTGATGATTTTTCCACTATGTCACAAGTAATTATTGCCTCTGGTTCTCAAATATCTGCGGATGCTGGTGCTGCTGTTGCTAACCAAGGAGGTAATGCGGTTGATGCGGCGATCGCTGCTACTGTTGTTTCTATGTGTACTGATTTGGGGGTGATGGCTGCTGGTGGTAGTGGTTTTATCACTATCTGGCCAGCAAATGCCGATCCTATGGTGATTGATGGTTATGCAGAGATGCCAGGACGAGGTTTGGAAAATGAGCGTTTTGGCCAGGGTATTCGGGAAGTTTTCTTTGATTATGGTGGTGAACTCAGTACGGTGCTTGGTTATGGTACTATTGCCACTCCGGGAATGTTTGCGGCTTTGGGCAAGGCTTGGGAAGAGTACGGAAATATACCTTGGGCTGATGTGGTAGCACCTACACAAAATTGGGCGCAACAAGGTTTTCCTCTTTCTGGGGGTGCGGCGGAATATTTACTTCACACCCATGCGGCTATTTTTGGTTGGCATCCTGACAGCTATAAGACGCTACATCATGAGGATGGTACTCCCCTACAAGCAGGGGAAATTGTTCATGTTCCTGGACTAGCTGAAAGCCTGAAATTGATTGCTGATGAGGGGGTACAGGCGTTTTATACTGGGGAGTTAGGGAGGCGTATTGTTGAGGAAATTCAGGAAAATCAAGGTTTGTTAACGGCTGCGGATCTGGCTGCTTATGAGGCGGTAGAGCGATCGCCTATTTGCATTAATTTTGATAACTGGCAAATTGCAACTAACCCTCCTCCCGCTGTGGGTGGTGCTTGTTTGGCGGCGATGTTGTTACTTTTAGATGATAGTTCTGTGCAAGGATGGAATTTAGCCACAGTTAAACAAATGGTAGAGGTGCAAAACGCAGTTTTAAACTACCGCAACCATCATCTTGATTTTAGCAGCGATCGCATTGCGGAAACCTCAAAACTTTTAGAATTAGCCCGTGTGGGAAAACCGCAAACTCTGTTATCTTCACCTTCAACTATTCACATTTCCGCTGTTGATAGTAACGGTTTAGCTTGTTCTATAACCGCTTCCGCTGGTTATGGTTCGGGAGTGATGGTTGGTGGTACTGGGTTTTGGTTGAATAATTCTTTGGGAGAAATAGAACTGCATCCCCAAGGATGTCACCATTTAACCCCAGGAGTGCGTTTAACTTCTAATATGTCTCCAACTATTGCCAGATGTGCTGATGGCAGGGTTTTAGCTATTGGTTCTCCTGGTGCTTCCCGTATTACCACAGCCATAGCTCAAGTATTGCTGAATTTTGTCCATTTGGGAATGTCTTTAGAAGAGGCGATCGCCTATCCTCGTCTGCACGTCGAAACCAGGGATGGTAAACCTACCATAGTCATGGAAGCAGGTATTCCCACGGAAGAAATAGCAGGTTTTATTACTCATCATTTCCCTAAACGCTCTATGTATTTTGGGGGAGTGCAGGCCACTTTATGGCATCCGCAACATGGTTTATCTGCTGCGGCTGATCCCCGTCGTACTGGTGGGGTTGCTAGGGGTGGTAATTGACAATTGACAATTGACAATTGACAATTGTTTCATTAAAGATTTAAAACCTACCCTTGAAAGGGGAAAAAAGCCAAAAATTCTGCTTTTGAAATCCTCTGAATTTCCGGGAGAGGTAATTGTCAATTTTTAATTGTCAATTATGGGAGCATCCCAAATGTGTAAGTTTATTTTTATCTAACAACAGCAAATTATCCCAGGCTTTATTTGATTGAACCGCAAAGGACGCAAAGTACACAAAGGTAAGAGAGTTGGAGAGAGTTTTTGGTGTTGCTGCATTTATTTTTTCAAAATTGGGATGCTCCCTCAATTATCAATTATCAATTATCAATTATCAATTATCAATTGATAACCAACTCTTCCAAACTCTGCTGTAAATCACTTGTTAACTCAGACACCGCTTGTCTAGCATCCACTCGACTAGCTTTATAAGTGGGATAACGTTCAGAAACAGATATCGGTTTACCTACAATAATTTCGGCTTTTTGTTTACCTAATTCTGGACGATTTAAAGGATTATTACCTTTAATTTTATTCACCATATCCCATAATAGTAAAGTCGTTTCGGCGAATCTTTCTACTGTGGGTTTTTCCCGAATATAAGTACCAGAAACTGCTACAAAACTTTCTACTAATCTCATGTGCCACATCCGAAAATAGGCTTCTTCGGCGATTCTATCCCCTAAACTTTTCTCAATGGTTGATAATGATTTAACATCTTTAAAATCTTCTCTAAATATATAATTCCATCCTGCCTGTTCTACTCTTCTACATCTATCATTCCAATTACCTCTAGATGGTAAGTCAAAATATTGTTCAGCAATGAATAACGCCACATTCATCACAGATTGTAACCGATAAGCTAAAGCTTTATTTCTATCGGTAATTTCCCCATTAGTAATCTTTTCATCTGGTAAGGTTTGATGATAAAATTTGGTGTAAAAATTCTCCATTATAGATAATAAATGTTCTGCTAAAGTCAACAATCGGATATAAAGTACCTCAAAAGAAGTGGCATTATTCGCAGGGTTGATATTTAACCCACTAGCGGTTTCTAACTCAGTTAATAAATTAGCGATCGCTCCCCAAGGTTCATCAATATAACTATATTTTAACCCAATTGGGACAATTAAAACTTCTTCATTTCTCCCTGCTTTTTGCAAATCTTCCACACACCAAAAACCCATTTGAGAAATACCTGGTTCTAAAGGGCTAATAATTTCTGATAAACCATTAGTAGCACCTTCGGGAGCAGCGGCCATGGGAAACTTACCATTAATATATAAATCCCGTGCAGAACGCAAACCCATCCAGTCAGCTTTCCCTCTTTGAATAGGAGTAGCAGCTAAATTTGCAGCTAACCAACCTATATGTTTACCTGCCCATAAAGGAATACCCCGATCATAAATAAAATGGGCATGAATGGGATATTGTAAATTTATATTTTGCTGTTTTGCTACTTTGGGTAAAAGCTGAGAAAATAAGTAAGTTAAACAAAAAGGATCGTCTGTTTTTGGATGACGAAACGCCAACATAAACCGAATTTTACCAGCTTGAAATTGATGATAAAGATCGGCTAAAACTTCTACATTTTCTGCTTCAATTTGGCTAATCGGAGTTTTCCAGCTTATCCATTTGGGTAATAACAAATGTACGCATTTTAACAACAAGGGGTTAAAATTTGGGGGGATAAATTCTAGGGGTGGTTGTGCTTGATACATAAAAAATAGGAGATCAAGGAGTCAGGAGATCAAGGAGTCAGGAGTCAGGAGTCAGGAGTCAGGAGTCAGGAGATCAAGGAGTCAGGAGTCAGGAGATCCAGGAGTCAGGAGTCAGGAGTCAGGAGATCCAGGAGTCAGGAGATCCAGGAGTCAGGAGTCAGGAGTCAGGAGTCAGGAGTCAGGAGTCAGGAGTCAGGAGATCAAGGAGTCAGGAGTCAGGAGATCAAGGAGTCAGGAGTCAGGAGATCAAGGAGTCAGGAGTCAGGAGTCAGGAGTCAGGATATCAAGGAGTCAGGAGTCAGGAGTCAGGAGTCAGGAGTCAGGATATCAAGGAGTCAGAAGGTAAATATTTTTTCCTAGTCACCAGTCCCCAGTCCCCAGTCCCCAGTCACCTATGATGGCGATCGCAAATGACATAATTGAGAGAAACTAACAACAGGTATAAAAAAAGAAAAAAACGGAGAACACAATGGCCTGGACAAAAATTCTCGAAGCAAACGCCCTATCCCCTGGTGCGCGGGAAGTGGTGAAAGTAGGAAACAGAAATATTTTAGTGTTAAACCACGAAAATCAGTATTATGCCGTGGAAAATAGCTGTCCTCACTTAAAATTGCCCATGAAATCCGGTAAAATTCAAGACGGAGCTATTGTTTGTTCTTTCCATCGTAGTGCTTTTGACCTCAATACTGGAGAAGTGAAAACTTGGTGTCCCTGGCCACCCGGAGTTGGTAAATTACTATCAATGGTATCCGCAGCCAAAACCCTACCAGTATTTCCTCTCCGTGTGGAAGATGGCAATATTTTGATTGACGTTCCAGAATAAACTGTTCGGTAAACGTGCGAATACCTATCAATCAGCGTATTGCATAGATGATGATTGCAAAATAGGTAATGGGTAATTAGGACTTGCTGAATAAATGTAAAACCTAGATAAATCAAAGAGTTGAGAGTGATAAAGAGGAAAAAAAGTGCAAGAATTTTGAAGGTTAGACCTGAAAAACCGTGCATTTTGGGGCTAAGAAATCCAAAAATTTGGGGATGACAGATAGCTGAAACTGTTCCCTGTTCCCTGTTAAGAGTTCCTTGCCTCAACGGAAAGACTTTTTCAGCATCCCCTAAGTAAGCAATTGTTAGTAATTGTTAGCTTTTGGCTTACTGTTAATTAACCCTTGGTAGGGACAGTTCATGAATTGTCCCTACATCTTTTTCACCAGAGGTCTATTATGAATTAGATATCTCCGGTAATTGCCTTAATTCAAAGCTACTCTCAAGGTTTTGAGAATTTTATTAATTGCCATGAAAGTTTCATTTTGGGAGAGTTTTTGGAGAGTAGGTAGATCACTTTTTTTGATAATACGATTGTAGGTTTCAATAGCTTTATTTAAGCTATTGATGTTGACGTTTATGTTGGGCGTTCCAGCAGCCTGAGCAATGGCAGAATCACCTTTCAGACTTTTAGTAGTTGCTACTAGCTGTTCTATACCTGGTATATTTGATACTCTATTATCATTAATTGCAGCGACGTCTTCGGCTAAACGAGTTGCATCCTCTGAGCTAAGACCACCCTCTTGTAAATCAGTAGCAACTTGACTGGTAACATTATCATTTCCTTGTACTAGGCTGGCAACAGCGGCAGCACCACCTGTTGTACCACCTGTCGTACCACCTGTTGTACCACCTTCACGTGCTGCGATGTCGGCTATTACTTGAGAGGCAGTATCACTCAACTCTGTCGCAATGGTCGGTGTAACAGTAAGCTCGACATTACCACCAGGACCAGCAGTAACAGAAACACCTGTTATTGGTGATATTGCTGGTGTTGCTATTCCAAACAATGTTTGAACTGCCGCAGTCTCCGCAACGAGAGCGGATATATCAGTTCCTTGGGCTGGTTGTTGACCGGCATTGGCTCTGGGGGGAGAAGCAGCCAAAGAACCTAATAATATAGAGATTAAACCCAAGGAGAGGGTGAATTTTTGTTTAATCATGGTTTTGCCCTTTTTAGCTGAAATTGCCGTAGTGAAAAAAACAAATTTTAGAACCAATACCTTCGCCAAAATCAAAAATATCTTGATTTGTAGGTTGGGTTGAGGAACGAAACCCAACAAATACGTTGGGTTTGACTTCGTTCAACCCAACCTACGGGAAAATGGCAAAGGTATTGTTAGAACTGAAGACTATAACCTGCACTTAAACTAAATCCAGAACTATTAAGATTGTCAGTGACATCGGTAAAGATAGCATTGATTACCACAGGACTTTGTTTGAAGGGAACAAAAGAAGCACCTAAGTTAAGACCACTTCCAGTCCAACTACTAACAAGGGATGCTTGTGGTGTGACTCTATAACCTATGCTGCCAAATAAGTTGAGATCATTATCACCGGCATTTCTAGCACCTTTGGATCTGAAACTGCCACTACCAACACCCAAAGAAACAGAGAGTGCGTCAAATCTCTGGCTAACTACACCATAGATAGTCTCTTGGGGAATATCTGCTTCTCCCCATTTAATGGCATTTGACCAACCAACGGCTACGGCTGTATCCCTGGACAGGATTCTGTGTAGTTTTAAGCCTACGGTACCACTATCACCAAAGTCTCCAAAGAAGTTATCTTGACCACCGAGACTGATAATATTGAAGGCGACTTCTAGACCTGCTGATTTCACTGCGTTTCCTAAACCAAAACCGAGAGATAGAGAACCATCTACTTTGCCATCAAAAGGAAAGAATAGTCCACCACCAACAAAGGCTTGTCCCCAACTTGCACCATAGCCTGTGGGTGTACCTGCACTGGAACCAGGGGCACCTTTGAGGGGAGGTTCAATTTGAATAATGGGATCAATCAGTAGTTCCTGGCGTAGTCTATTTGCTTCTACAAAAGTATCACCTACAGTTGTACCAGCAGAGGGATCTACTTGAGCGATGGTTTGAGGTTGTTTGGGCTGAAGAGAAGACTTTTTCAGAGAAGAGTTTTGATTTGCTTGTTGAAAGGTATCACCGAGGCTGGTAGAGAAATCTAGCTGTGAGATAGTTTGAGGTGCTGGGGAAAACTTCAGCGGTTGATTATTTTCAATAACTGTATCTTGAGATTCTTGGCTGAAATTTTGCCTAAAATTTTGGCTGGATACTGTTTCTAGCTGGGTTTCTAATTCGTTGCTGACAGTAGCAGGAACTGAGTTATCAACCGCAGAAGCGGGTTTTGTGCCGGCAGATGTAGATAGTAAAAGGCAGCCTAATATATTGATGCTTAGGAACTGCATCCAGTTGGCTGAGATGATGTTGGCGAATTTGCGTGTAGTCAAAGTTGTACTCCTCACACTTTTATACATTTGTTTCGTGTCACTGTTATAGCATTTTTTTGCTAAAAACCAAACTTTTACCAGTGCTGATATTTTTAAATTTACTCAGACTGAGTGAGGATCAATATTTTTAACAAGTTAATTACTATTTTGTTTATCAGTTTTTTTTAGGTTTTCTGTCAACTGACTAAAGATTAAAAACTCTTGAGTATTGAACCGAAAAATGTAATTAAAAGTTACAATATTTCAGTATTAATAAGTATTAATACGTTTTTAGTAACTTTGTTAATTTATAGTTACAGCACATTCCATCTACATGAACGGAAACTGCTGTAATTTATGATTGAATAAAATCTTGATGTCTGTACTAATGATTAAATACAGCTTTATGTAGGAATAATATTTGAATTTTGAATAAAACTCAGTACAACTAAATCTTATCAAACCGTTTTGCCTTTTGCCTTTTGCCTACCTAAACAAATAATTTGACGAATAAAATCGGATTACCATAGGTATTAAGTTATGAAAATGCAATGTGGTGTATTAAATATCTCGAAAATGAATGTAGGGACAATTCATGAATGGTTTTTACATCCATTACCACCAGATGTCTATTAAGTTAAATGATTTTCTAACAAAGATGCGATCGCCTCTGGATGAATTTTATTATATTGTTTTTTACCCAACATTAAAACACAATTAGGGGCGCTACTACAACGTTTTTGACAGTCGGTGTGTTCAATTTTAACTTTATGCAGTAAACCGCGATCGCACAAAGTTTTTTCTAATTCTGATAATAAACCTTTACTACCTCGTTTCACACAACCAGATTTTTGACAAACCATAATCTTAGCTTGTGTTTCTTTTAATTGATAATTAATTGGACAAAAACCAACTTGTTGGACTCTATAAGCTATGAGTTTTATTTTATTTTTGCGTGGATTTAATTGGCTAATTCCCTGAATACGAATTTGTTCACCGGGTACTAAAGATGCAACTAAATAACAGAGTAAATCTTGAGGTATTTTAATTTTAATCTTGCCAGCAGGAACAGCCAAACGTAAATGTTTATATTTTTCGGGTTTATTACCGACAAAACATAAAAATTGTCCTTCTAGATTTAATTCCGATAATGTGAGATATTTTTCACCCATATTGATAACCCTCACGAGATAAAATGAGAGAAGTAAGCATTCAGCTATCAGTAATCAGTAATCAGCTTATAATAGCAAAAACAAAGATTTAGCAGCATTAATTGAGGAAGTTTACACTCTCTGCATTTGTGATCATTGTTTGTATTTTAGCCTTGAAAGCTGATAGCTGACGGCTGACGGCTGAATACTTATGAAAGACGTTTAGCTTCGACAGTTTGGGGTAAATTTTCTTGTGCTGGGATTTCACTAAATTCTAATTCCCAACCATTAGCTAAAGTGAGAACTTTACCTGCTTCACTATCTGTTTGTTTCACAACTTCTTCTTCTAGGTCTTTTTTAGCGACATAGACAACCAAAGTTCCAGCATCATTCGTCCGTAGCATTACTTTCATGTGATTTTTCCTCAGCAGATTCTAGTTCTCTTTTGCGACAACCGATGATGTACCCTGTATCTAAAAAATGTACGGCATATATATAGTAAGCTTGTAAAAAAGTTCCTATACTTGCCACATAACCAACATCTCCAATTTTGGCTAAAACTTCGCCAATTTCTCGCCCTGGAAAAGTACCATCATTTTTGATGAGTTTCTTAACTCGGACTTTTTCACCAATTTCAAACACTGGTGGATCATTTAGTTCTATTTCATCTCGCTGCATGAAAATACCTCTGTTCTTGTACTAAATTCAATAATTCTTCTGTGGAAAGATTGCGTTTTTTGATGGTAGATTCATGGCGAACTGCATTTAAAACAGCTTGGGTTTCTTCGTCATTCAAAAATATCCCATGCTGTGCTAATAAGTTAGATAATAAATGCCTTCCAGAATGTTTACCGATGACTAAACGACGTTCCCAACCTACTGCTTCTGGTGCAAATGGTTCATAGGTTTCTGGGTTTTTCAGGACACCATCAGCATGAATTCCTGACTCGTGAGCAAAGGTATTTTCACCGACAATTGCTTTCCAAGGTGGCACGTTTGCACCTGCAGCATTAGCAACTAATTGAGATAGTTTTAAGAAATTTTTTGTATCAATTCCTAAGTCAACATTGTAGATATGTTTTAAAGCCATAACAACTTCTTCTAAAGCTGCGTTTCCTGCTCTTTCTCCTAAACCATTCACGGTGGTATTTACAGAAACTGCGCCGGCTCTAATTCCTGCAATAGCATTAGCAGTTGCTAAACCAAAATCATTATGGGTGTGAATTTCTACGGGAATTGATAAAGTAGATACTAATCGTTTAACTTTGAGGTGAGTTTTAAAAGGTTCAAGGATTCCCACTGTATCACAAAAACGAAATCTAGATGCACCCCATTCTTGAGCATATAAAGCTACATCTTCGAGGAAACTTTCATCTGCTCTAGAAGAATCTTCTCCCCCTACTGCTACCCATAAATCATGATCTAGGGCAAAGTTAATACAGTCTTTTAGTCTTTGTAAACTAACTCGCCATTGACCATGAAATTTGGCGGCAATTTGAATACCAGAAACGGGAATAGCAATATGTATTCTTTTGATTCCACAGGCAATAGAGGCTTTTATATCTGAGATAACTGCACGATTCCAAGCTAGTAATTTAGTATCTAAATTTAACTCAGAAATTGCTTTGATAGCACGAATTTCTTCCTCTCCCATTGCGGGTATACCTACTTCTAATTCTGGTACACCAATGGCATCGAGAAATTTGGCGATCGCTACTTTTTCTTCTAAGTTAAAAGCAACTCCCGCTGCTTGTTCTCCGTCACGTAACGTAGTATCATTAATACTAATTTGACTCATCTCAAACATTCCTCTAGCCAAGTTTTACTGTAAACGTTCAGCTATTAGTGGTCAGATTTTTGACGTTTACGCCACAAAACACTATTTGATCATCTAAGGATTGATCAAATATTCTGACTCCTGAATCCTGAATTCTTAGTTTTTACTAATGTCCTTTAATGCTACAATGGCCATTCCACATAGATATAAAGCAAATATTAATTTTTTTAGATAACTGCTAAAAATAACAGGAGTTATTCAAAACAGTTGATAATATTTAATTATTGCTCAATCACTCACACCACATCTGTATGTTAGAAAACTAAATTTCGGTATCATTTAGGAAGATTTATTTTGCTCATGTTTGGGATGTTCTACAAATAGCCAGTAGCTAATATAGCTATTAGTAAGTCCTGTCAGTAACAAAATACTCAGTCCAGCAATTAAACTCGTAATCATAATATTTACCTCATAATTAAGAAGTCAGGAGTCAGGAGTCAGGAGTCAGAATATATATTTCTGGAAGATCCTGATATTTTTTAATTGTCAATTGTCAATTGACAATTTTCAATTGATTAACCTTGTTCGACTAACCAATCAAAAATCTTTTCTAACTGTTGTAAATCTATCAAACCATATTGCCAAAGCAGCATGGGAATGGGACCTTGATCAAATTCACGATGTCGCAAAGCAACAGCAATATCAGCTTTTGAAAGTGACAGTTCACTATGTATAAATTGCAATAATTTCTTATCGCTGTTACGGTTTACCATAAGTTGACGTTCAAAATATCAAAATAGACACAGATTTACCTGCTAATTTCACTCCATTACAGAATAAAATATGTCAGAAAAATTGGAGATTTAGCAGATGGTAAAAAATAAGTGAAACCTAAGCTTAGGTTAATTGTCGTAATTATGCAAGTGAAATTGTGAGTGAACAATAACTTTGACTATGACAGAAGATAAATTAAATTTGCATCTTGAATTTACTTCTGATATTGTGGTGATTAAACCTGAGATAAGTCGTGAATTGTATCACTCACATCGGTTTTGAGAATTAGCCATTATAACCGCAGTACCAACAACTTTCTAACCATTCCACTAATTCCTCACGAGAAGCTAAAAATTGCATGATGGTATTTTGCACAATCACTGCCTCTTTGAAGCTATTAATTTGCACTCTTAAAGAACCATCCGGTTCACAACTACAGGCAATCATTAACTCTTGCAAGCGGTGAAAAATTTCCGAGCGATCGCTCAAAGGAATTTCCAAAAATTGTTCACCTAAAGCCAAAAAGTTACCATTCAAGGACATAAATTACTGCTCGTTGATAGGCAAAGTTTACAGTTTTCTCATATAGCAGGAGTCAGGAGTCAGGAGGAAAACGCTTTTGTCGAGAAAATTCCATCCTCAATTTGTGAACTACCGATATTTCCATTGCTATACATCATCTTGTTGATGATTTTTGAGAGTTTTAACTTGTTGTTCAAGTTGTTCAATGCGGGAAAGTAAAGAACGAATTATACCTGCTTCCACATCGGGTAATTTTCCATGTTCTAAAGGAGAAATGCGTTTTTTCTGTTTTTGGGAAATAATGCGCCCAGGAATACCAACCACGGTAGAATCAGGAGGAACATCACGTAAAACGATAGAACCTGCACCGATCCGCACGCGATCGCTAATTTGAATATTTCCCAAAACTTTCGCACCTGCACCCACAACCACGTTATTACCTAAAGTGGGATGACGTTTACCGCTTTCTTTCCCTGTTCCACCGAGAGTTACACCTTGATAAATGAGTGTATAATCGCCGATAATGGCAGTTTCACCAATAACCACACCCATCCCATGATCGATAAATACACCTTTACCAATTTTTGCACCTGGATGAATTTCAATACCTGTAAAAAATCGTCCCCAATGAGAAATTAAACGGGGAATAAAACCCACTTTACGAATGTGTAACCAATGGGCGAGACGATGTAAACAAAGAGCATGAAAACCAGGATAACAAAAGATAACTTCTAACCAATTTCGTGCGGCTGGATCACGCTCAAAAATGATGCGAAAATCACTCATTAATGGCTCTAAAAAATCGCCAGAGAGTAGATTTTTCCGCGAGTCTGTATTTGCAGCTTGGGTTTTGAGACTGTCTAGAGACTGTTGCATCGGTACTGTCTGGTTAAGAGAGCCATGTTGTGTTTTTCTGCTTATATCAGGTGACTCGAAAGCAGAGAAAATCCCAGCTACCGATTAGATTTATTGAATTTATTAAGATTGTACTCAATAGGTTTAAACCCCTATTTAACAGATATTTAACACAAATTTACATTTTCTGTTGGGGTAGGGGTACTAGCTTTTTAGCACAGGGGTACGGGTATTTTTGGGGTTAGGTTTGAGGTTTTTTGTACTCAATTAAATCTATTTGCCTGTGAGAGTTACAGCGATTTAGGCAAGATATTTTGAGATATATTAAGTTGTACTCAGTTGATGAGAAAAGTTGTGTTAATGACGGAAAATAAAGGTTTTATGTATTTGCTGTTACTATTATTAGTGTAGAGTTTTGGTAGTCAAAAGACCGATTTCTTTATTTTGTTTTAGGATTTTATTTTCTGTAGGGGGGAATACAAAATAGCAATAGGTAGGAATAAAAGTTGAGTGATCAGAGAATTTTACTTAGTATTGGTTATGTTCTTATGTTATAATTGTCAGAATCAGGATGTCCAGGATTAGAGGATTTACAGGATGAGAATATTAAATATCTTGTGAAAATTATGGTATAATCTAAAAAATAATCAACACCACAAGACTTATGCTAAAAACAGTCGAAGGTATTTATCGAGACGGACAGATTGAATTTACCGAAATTCCCGAAAATGTCAATAATAGTACCCAGGTTCTCATTACTTTTCTCGATCCTGGTAAAATTGAACCTAGCAAGATACGCCAATTAATTGAGCATTTGGAAACTATTGCTGGTATTCAGCAGGGTTTTGAAGAACTCAACAGTGGCCAAACTCGTCCTCTTGCAGATTTTATTCAGGAAATGCAACAGAAATATGACATTTCAAGTTGAAATTACTCCAATTGCGGAAAAACAGATTGAGCAAGCATATCGTTGGTATCGAGAACGTAATCCTGAATTTGCTGATACCTGGTTTCGAGGATTGATGAATGCTATTGCTACTTTACAAGATAAACCCCAGCGTTGTGCTTTGGCAGTTGAACATGAGATTTTTCCAGAAGAAGTTCGTCAATTGCTTTATGGTAAATCTAAAAATATTTACAGAGTGATGTTTACAATTAGAGACAATATTGTATCTGTTTTATATGTTCGCCATGCGGCTCAAGCACCTATGACAGTTGATGATTTAGAAGATTTAATTTAATTTTGTTCTACTTAAATAATGTCCTATTCCACCTGCTTGACAACCTCCAAAGGTAAATCTAGCACTTCTGCAATTTGTTCATCACTTAAACCAAAATACCTTAATTTATCAATTTTTTCTATCTGAGTTTTATTCTTTTTCCGATGTTTGAATTTAGGATGAATAGAATTATTTTTATCTGATTTATTTTTAGGATTTTTACAGCTAATTTTTATACTACCTTTTCCAAATATATTACTATTATTATCACCGATATTATCACCGAAAGAAATATTTATATTTCCCTGTCGTTCCAGAACAGATTTAAGATTTCAGTTCATAACCTACATCCTTTGCATGACCGGCGCTACAACCACATTCTTCAGCAATATCAGCATACTTTTGATGATTGAGTGAACCTTCAATTACTGCACGTTGTATGTCGTTCAGATGCTCACCTGTGTTGAGATAAACAGCGTCATCCACAAATTGTAGTAGTTCGTGAATCTGCATATTGAGGAATGTAAAGATACATCACTGATTTTAGCAGCCTTTATCCGTATTTATTGGTTTTTGCTGGTCTTTTTTTGTAATTTTTTTTGTAATAGGGGCGATCGCTATAGCTATGACATCTCATAGCATATCAATAAATCTTTCAACATCAATATGAGCTTGTTTTAAGATATGGGCGAGAGTAGAGCGTTTAACAGTTTTATGGGCGGGAACTGTCAACTTGAAGACCTCATCATTTAGTTGTTTTTCTAATCGAATGTGGCTACCGCGTTGACGAACTACAATCCATCCATCTCGTTCTAGAGCAGCTATGATTTTATGGTATGGAAGACTAGGAACTTTAGTCATAGAACCAACTCTCTGACAATCATACCTTCCCTCAAGGAAAATTCATTTTCTATAGGTTCAAGATATAACTCTATAGCTTCTTGAATATTTGCTAATGCCTGATCAACATTTTCCCCTTCACTGATACAACCAGGTAAGGAAGGGACATAAACAGTATAACCACCTTCATCACTAGGTTCTAAGATTACTTTTAGTTTCATATTTTTAGATCCATATATGGATTTTGTAAACTGTTGCTTTGATTTTAGCAAATCAGAATGTAACTCGATACAGGTAATTTTAGCAGACTTTATCCGTCTTTGTTGTAAATCTGCTGTAAAAGTGACAAGCAACGAACAGTGGCTAAATTACTCAAAGGTGAGGTATCGCTAATAACAATCATAACCAGCCTTTTGACCGTAAATGTTGAATATCTTCCTGTAACTCAGCTACATCATAATGAATACATATTCCCCGTTGGGCAAGTAATTTTTGAAACTTAATTTGATTCATTCCTATGATTTCACTAGCTTTACCCAAGCTGATTTTTTCTTGCTGGAATAACATAATTACAATTTCTAGCAAAAGTTGATTTTCTGATAAACCACTAGCTTTGACGACTTCATCCGAAATTATCATGATTGCTTTTGTAAATTGTTGCTTTGATTTTAGCAAATAGGAATCTAACTGGATACAGGTAATTTTATCAGACTTTATCCGTATTTATCCGTCTTTTTCCGCCTTGTGTTGTGAATTTTTTTTGCTATCCGCTTTTTTCCGCTTTTCAGGTTTGAGTGTGTGGTGTAGAGTAGTTAAGAATAGATGCAAGTTTGAAATTTGAAAACCCTATTAGAGAGTGGATATCAATATGATCAATAATTTCTTCGGACAATTAGTAGTATTTTTCGTAGGCGCAGCAGCTTTTTGGTTAGCTTTATGGCTTCTTGGTTTCATTGTTGAATTTATTCCAGCTATATTTGGATTTTAATAACTACACAAAAAATAGTAATGATCAGAAAATTTTGGCGTTTCATTATTGTAATCCTAATAATATGCTCATTGCTATTATTGGATAATTTAGAATCCAGAGCAGAATCTATAATAAATAACAAGACACTGGATATTCAGAATTCACAAACTCATGTGAGATCGACTGAAGTTGACAATTATCAAAATCAACGCAGTAGAATA
The DNA here is from genome assembly GCF_019598945.1 of Sphaerospermopsis torques-reginae ITEP-024. Classification (NCBI taxonomy): domain Bacteria; kingdom Bacillati; phylum Cyanobacteriota; class Cyanophyceae; order Nostocales; family Aphanizomenonaceae; genus Sphaerospermopsis; species Sphaerospermopsis torques-reginae. The sequence goes on from NZ_CP080598.1 coordinate 4,502,149, forward strand.
AACAATAATGATAATTATCCTGTATTTGAATCTTATTATGACATTGTAGGTATAGATGGTTTTAATAAAGGCAGATTTGCTGGTTACTGGGTAGGTAAAAAAATCAGGGAATATGCTTGTGAACAATTCGATTTTTTAGAATGTAATACAAGGAGTTATATAGAAAATGAATAAATATAATGTCATTGCTTACATCATTAACGCTCTAATACTTTTTTTGCTTTCCTTTGCTTCAACTATTTTTTCGAGAAAGTACAATTTTAGATCATTGATGACAGAAGCTTTTAAACCGAAAACTGACTTAGAGGTTGATGAGAAGATACAACAAGAATCTCCTTCAGATTCAAAATTGAAACAAGAAAATATTACACAAGAAAAAGAATTAGATATTAGTAAAATAGAACAAGAATCTCCTCTTGAGTTAGTTTTGATGAAAGAAAATTCATTAGATCAGGAAAATTCAATCATTGATGGAGAAAGTAAAATTACATCTATCAATGAATTAATTAAGGATAGATATTTTTGGGGCGAAGTTATTCGTCTTTTTATAGTTATTTTAATTGGGTTTACAATAATTAGGTCTGTTCAATGGTAGTAATAAACATTAGTGAATAGTGAGTAGTAAGTAGTAAGTAGGTTGGGTTGAGGAACGAAACCCAACACATATTTTCTCACAATATTCATAGGAGTTTAACATAGGTTAATGGTGTAGTATCAACTTAATTCAAAATGGCTTATCTGTTAGCTTCCATACCCGCCCAGAAATGAATTTCTGGGCTAATAACCAAAGTAAACTAAAGTTTACTAGATTTTTTCTCTATTTAGTCATCTAAAGATGACTTTTGCTATGAGCAAGGAAATTCATTTCCTTGTGGGATAAACCCCTTCTTTATCTTTTAATATTCATACATCGTAACCATTGACCATCAATACTAAATTGTTCTAGATGTAAAATAGCTGAAAATATGACATAATTAAAAATATAATTGACCTGACAGGATAACCAATAATGACCATAGTTAACCTACAAATTCCCTTTGAATCATTAATTACTGCAATTTCATCCCTCAAGTTAGAAGAAAAGCAGAAACTTCTAGAACTGCTTGAAGAACAACTTTTAGAAGATGAAGAAGATTTAATAGAGCAAAATACCCAAATTATATCCGAAATTGCAGAAGCTCGAAAGGCTTATCAAAATGGTGATTATCAAACGATTCAAGAATATATTGCTAATAGAAATACTCAACCTTTATGAGTTACAAAGTTATTATACCTAAACCGGTGCAGAAACAACTTGATAATTTACAAAATGATGTATCTGCTAGAGTTTTAGAAAAAATTTTATCTCTAGCTGAAGATCCGCGTCCATCTGGAGTGAAAAAACTCAAAGGATTTGATAATGAATATAGAATTAGAATAGGAGATTATCGAGTTCGTTATGAAATTGATGATCAAACTCTCACTGTTATAGTTCTTCATTGTCTACATCGTAAAGATGTTTATAAACAATGATCTTATGTTATCAGATTTTCTCGATGATTTAAAAAGTGCTGACTTAGTTGGTATTTCCTTAAATCCTCAAACCCTGGGATTACATCTTGACTTTACCTTTGGTCCTGAAGCTGATGATGTCGCTATTGAACTTGACCACATTATTCACCTAGTTTTTTCCCAACCTCTAAATACAGATGATGAGGATATTTGTTTTTGGGTAGGAGAAGTTGAACTCAAAAAAATTGAAGATGATATTCAGAAATATTTATCTAAATCCTATCCATTTGTCAATCAAAATAAAGTAGATAATACCAGTTTAGAATCACCAATTTATTTTCATTTGCAAGGAGATATTTGTTTAGAGGTTGTTTGTAAAAATTATAAAACTTTTCAACAGGTAAGAAATTAAGTTTTTATCCAAATTAACTCGCTTTTGATTCCAATTCTTCAATTTCCGAGATATCTAATATATTAATAGGTGGATGGTTTGGAAATTCAACAACAAGACGCAACTCACCACCCATCTCAGTAATATACTTTCGCAAAATTGCAAGCATTAAATCAGTACGATTTTCCATTTGAGAAACAGTTACTTCTGACATTTGTTCCTGAGTGAGTTTAAGTGCTAATCTCAATTGTTGTCGTGCCATTTCTTCAGCAATTAGCAACTTAGATTCTTCTTCAATTTTTTGTCGTCTTTCTGGTGATAACTGTTCTAATTTTTCCTTTAAAGTTTTCCCCATTGTTTTATCCTTTCTTTTCTTCTGATTGTTTTTTTAGTTGAGCTAAATGTGCATCAAATCTAGCATCAGCAGTTTTGATCAGTTGCTTATAAAAACGACTTTCACTTCCACCTGATTTATCACCTGCAACTAATAATATAGCATTCCGTCTGGGGTCGAATGCAAAGGCCACACGCCAAACACCATCTGCTGCTTTAAACCTTAATTCTTTCATATTGCTATGGCGCGAACCATTGAGAGTATCAACATGAGGCCGCCCTAATTCAAAACCAAAAGTTTCTAGTAAACTAACACGGGCAAATAACTTATTTTGCACATCCTCTGGTAAAGCATCAAATTCAGGTTCAAAATCTTCATGAAATTCGACAGTACAACTCATTAATTCTACACTCAAAGACGGAAATATTCAATATTATAATTGCTCATGCCTTCCTTTTTTGAATAATCTAGTTACTAATTTACGACTCAAATTTTTGTCAAACAGCAATTTCAATTAGCACCTACCGCAGCAACTAAACGATGTTCACGATCAGCAGCAAATTCTAAACAAGCTCTAATATCTGCTTCCGTTAATTCAGGAAAATCCTCTAATATTTCTGTATAAGACATCCCAGACGCTAACCAACCTAAAACATCATAGACTGTAATTCTCATCCGGCGAATACAAGGTTTACCACCCCGTTTATCTGGTTCAATGGTAATGATATCTTGATAGCTCATATTATTTACTCTATCTTACTCTATACCATTTTAACATCTAGGGAGCGAGATGCAAATAATAAACAAGCTCGAAAAAATGTCTTATTTGTTGGCTTCCACACCCGCCCAGAAATGAATTTCCGGGCTAATAGTCAAAGTTTACTAAAGTAAACTATAGATTTGTGCGCGTTTTCAGTCATCTTTAGATGACTTCTGCTATGAGACTGGGAATTCATTCCCAGTCGGATGATCGGTTTTACGTTAAGTTGACACCAATGAGCATTGCTTAACTTTTATTCGCTGCCCAAATAATAGCAGTATCTTGATATTCTTTAAACATTGGATCAGCCGTAATAATTGTCATATCCTCCATTTGTGCCTGAGCTATTAACATTCGATCAAAAGGATCTTTATGATGTAAAGGTAAAGTCGCTGTTCTGAGTGCATGAGAAGCTGTAATTTCCAAATATTTCGCACCTAACCGCACCATGCGACTAGAAATGTAACTATCTATTGGTTCTGGTAATGGTAACTTACCGTTGCCTGCGGCGGGCGAAGCCATCGCCACTTTTATTCCCATTTCCCACACACTAGCAACAGAAAGCCATAGTTCGTTGTTTTCATCAGCTATCTGTGCGATCGCCTCTTCATTTAAACGCTCTGGTTCAACAAACCACCATAACCAACATTGAGTATCCAATAAAAATTTCACTCTTCACTACCCTCAAATGCTGCCAAAATATCATCTGGTAAGGGCGCATTAAAGTCTTCTGGTACTACAAAAAGTCCTTTATCTTGCCCTAAACTGTCACGTCTATTAGATGAGACACTAAAAGGAACTAGCTTGGCCACAGGAACACCCCGGTTAGAGATGATAATTTCCTCACCCAGTTCTACACGAGATAACAGACGTGAAAGATTTGTTTTAGCTTGATGGATATTGACAGTTTCCACGGCTTTTTAGCTAAGTTTATAAACTAAGTTTAGTACCATTTTCAAATTATTTCAAGATATACTAACTTTGCGCCTTTGCTTCTACCCTGCGGGATCTCCTGACGGAGATTGCGCGAAACTTGACTCAATGTGTAATTGCGATCGCAATTTTCCCCACAGTCCTTTCACCCTCACTATACCGATGGGCTTCTGTTAATTCTTGTAACGGATATGTGCGATCAATCACAGTCCGCAATTTACCCGCTTCAATTAACTCCTTCAAATAACCCAAATCCTGACTATTCGGCTTTTCCAAGACAATTTTCGCCTTTTGCCCAGGAAGAAACGCCGTTAAAACACTCTGTAGAATTACCTCTGGTATAGGCAAAGTTGATACATAAATTCCATTTGGCGTTAAAACATTTCTGCAATTAGAAAACGAACTTTTAGCAACCGCATCAAAAATGATATCGTACTGCACATTACCTTTTGTAAAGTTTTGTTGCGTATAGTCAATAACTAAATCTGCGTTCAAAGACCTCACCAAATCCAAATTTTTAGCACTGCAAACACCAGTCACTTCAGCACCTAACGCCTTAGCAATTTGCACCGCAAACACCCCTACACCGCCCGAAGCACCGTTAATCAATACCTTTTGACCTGATTTGATATTTCCCAAATCTCGCAGGGATTGGAGAGCCGTTAACGCTGCTAATGGGACGGTGGCAGCTTCCTGAAAACTCATGTTAGTAGGTTTAGTAGCTGCTAAATTTTCCGGGATGGCTGCGAACTCTGCATAAGCACCCCCAGGAAAGCTGGTACTGCCATAAATAGCGTCACCTCCTTTAAAGCGCGTCACCTGTGAACCAACTGCCACCACTTCTCCAGCGACATCAAAACCGAGAATAAGAGGAAATTTGTTTCCAGTCAAAATGCTTAACATTCCTTTGCGGGTTTTCCAGTCAATAGGGTTAACACTACTAGCGTGAACCTTCACCAATAGCTGATCAGGTTTGATTTTTGGTTGTTCCACCTCTTCATATTGCAAGACTTCAGGAGAACCATAACGACGTATCACCATAGCTTTCATAAAAATTCCCATCCTTATATATTTGTTTGCCATAATTACAGTTTAGCGATTGCGCGTAGCGCAGCGCCGTAGGCGATCGCCAAAAGTTCAACAAGACTTATTTACTGTTACCTGTCACCTAATTTGAGATTATTTTTCATTCCCTATTCCCTATTCATAAACATTCAGTCGTCAGCATTCAGCCATTAGCAAAAATCATAAAAAACACAAATATTAGTCTGTAAATTTCCTTATGAAAAAGCTGTGAAACCTAGACAAATTATGAAAAACTTTCAAGGCTTATAATTTCACCAACCTGTATATTTACATCTCTAAGCTGATTACTGATTACTGATAGTTGATTACTTATTTCTATTCCCTCCCTTAAACAAAATAAGATTACTTGCAAATTATCTGCATTAAGACTATAGTATTATTAAACCATGACAGCCTTCAGCTAAAATCGGGAGCATCCCAAATGTGTAAGTTTATTTTTTGTCTGAGGTTAAGACATAAAATGAACTAACCACGAAGGAGCGAAGGACACGAAGGTAAGAAGAAAGAAGAGAGTTTTCAGGGAGCATTCCAAATGTGTAAGTTGATTTTGATCTCACGGAAAAAATGATCTAAGGGACTGATATGATTGAACCGCAAAGGACGCAAAGGACACAAAGGTAAGAGAGTTGAAGAGATTTTTTGGTGTTGCTGCGGTTATTTTTTCAAAATTGGGATGCTCCCGCTAAAATCTAACGACTCGCTGAAAGCTGATTGCTGATTGCTTACCGAAAACTTAAAAGAATATAAACTGCATTTTTATCTGAAAAAAAATGCTATTGTGGATACAGAATACAATAGGCATCTTTCCGACTTAGTAAAACTTTAGTAAAACGGCTGTAAATGGAGCTTAAATCCTGAAATTCCTTATATATTAAGACTTTCAGAAGAAATAGAGTAGGATTTGAGTACATTGTAAATGTAAGCGAAAATTCAATAATATTTTATCCAAACCCTGACAGAGATTGGGTTTTGAATGAGTACAAAGAAATCCTGAACCCCAGTTTATAAATACTCGTACCCCAAGCAAAAAATACTAGCACCCATACCCGAAAAAATATTATTTAATTAATGTAATCCTTGCAGAGATAGGGAATTATAGAACTGAGTACAAACATAATAAATCCAATAAATCCTATCCTAGAGATAGCAAAAAGCCATATAAAAAGTGCTGCTATAAATCATTTATCGCCAATCACTTAACGCTCCTTAACAAATCAACAGCGAAAAGTGAGTGGAGGGATGAGATAGCACCATGCCTGAAGTGAAAGGAAGTCGCGGCTGTACCCATCTACCCAAAACCCAAAGTTAACACACACCAGCCAAACTTCAAGGATTGATTGCCCGATCAATTTTGGATTTTAGATTTTAGATTTGGGATTTTGAATTAAATGTCACCAAAATTTAGAATCTATCATAAATTACCAAAATTGATATTATTGCCAAATTAACCCTTGGGGGCAAAGAGAGTATAAACGCGACTTCAGTTCATAGGCATTGGAAGGAGCAACGGCATCTCCCACAGTGGCCATCTAGTCCACCGACGTTTGCGAAATTCAATGACACTACCGGCTACAGGACTCCTCACCTCCTCCGAACAGGAACCCAATCTCAAAGCCAAATCTGGTGGTTGCGGTTGCGATAGCAGCACAGCACCAGAAATGGACGAAAAACTCAAAGCACGCATCGCCAACCATCCTTGTTACAGCGAAGAAGCGCATCACCATTATGCACGGATGCACGTTGCCGTTGCCCCAGCTTGCAACATTCAATGTAACTATTGTAACCGCAAGTATGACTGCGCTAACGAAAGTCGTCCGGGGGTAGTCAGTGAGTTACTGACACCAGAAGAAGCTGCACATAAAGTATTAGTTGTAGCGAGTAAAATTCCCCAAATGACAGTTTTGGGAATAGCTGGACCTGGCGATCCTTTAGCAAACCCCGAAAAAACATTTCGTACCTTTGAGTTGATTGCAGATAAAGCACCAGATATTAAGCTTTGTTTATCAACCAACGGTTTGATGCTACCAGAATATATTGATCGCATCAAACAATTAAATATAGATCACGTTACCATCACCCTCAACACCATTGATCCAGAAATAGGCGCACAAATTTATTCTTGGGTTCACTATAAACGCAAACGTTATAGAGGTGTAGAAGGTGCGAAAATTCTGCTAGAAAAGCAGATGGAAGGATTGCAAGCTTTAAAAGAAGCTGACATTTTGTGTAAAGTTAATTCTGTGATGATTCCCGGAATTAATGATCAACACTTGGTAGAAGTTAACAAAGCAATTCGTGAAAAAGGTGCATTCCTGCACAACATCATGCCGCTAATTTCTGCCCCAGAACATGGTACACATTTTGGTTTAACTGGTCAACGTGGACCAACCAACAAAGAACTGAAAGAAGTACAGGATCAATGTTCTGGTAACATGAAAATGATGCGTCACTGTCGCCAGTGTCGTGCCGATGCGGTAGGATTATTAGGAGAAGACCGCAGCCAGGAATTTACTAAAGAGAAATTCTTGGAAATGTCCCCAGAATATGACTTAGAAAAACGTCAAGAAGTACAGGAAGGAATTGAGAAATTTAGAGAAGAAATCAAACTAGCAAAAGAGAAAGTTAAGGCTGAAAAACAAACAGCTACTAAGGAAAAAATTCTCGTTGCAGTTGCTACTAAAGGCGGTGGTTTAGTTAACCAACACTTCGGACACGCGAAAGAATTTCAAGTTTACGAAGTTGATGGAAATGAAGTTCGTTATGCAGGACATCGCCGAATTGATCAATATTGTCAAGGTGGATACGGCGAAGAAGCAACCGCAGAGAATATAATGAAAGCAATTGCAGATTGCAAAGCGGTTTTAGTTTCCAAAATTGGCAACTGTCCTAAAGAGAAACTGCACGCAGCCGGCATACAGACTGTTGAAGCTTACGATGTAATCGAAAAAGTTGCTTTAGAGTTTTACGAGCAGTATGTAAAGGCGAAACAGTAATGAATATTTAGGAAGTCAAAAGTCAAAAGTTTGAAGAATACTGTTCTTTTTACTTCTCACTTTTGCCTTCTCTATTCACCCATTACTACAGCCCAAAACCTCAAAGGAGAATAATCATGGCTTACACAATTACTAGCCAGTGTATTTCCTGTAATCTTTGTGTGTCTGTATGTCCTAATGGTGCAATTCAAGAAGTTGAAGGTAAGCACGTAATTGATTCTGAAAAGTGTACAAACTGTGCTAATACTATTTACACTGTTCCTCAATGTAAAGCAGTTTGTCCTACAGCTAGTGGTTGTGTAGAAGAATCAAAAGATTATTGGGAAATGTGGTTTGCTACTTATAACCGCGTGATTGCAAAATTAACCAATAAACAAGATTATTGGGAACGCTGGTATAACACTTATTCCCAGAAATTAGCGGAACAATTGAAAAAACAACAAGCAGTGATTTAGGTGACAGGTGACAGGTGACAGGTGACAGTAAAGAAGTTTTTAGCAATTACCAATTACCAATTACCAATTACCTATCACCAATTACCCAAATCCAATAAACAATAAATCATAACTAAGTAAATAGTGAGTGAAATGTTAAAGAATTGCATCTATCTCGATAATAATGCAACTACAAAAGTAGATCCTCAAGTTTTGGAAGCTATGCTACCTTACTTGACTGACTACTATGCTAATCCTTCTAGTATGCACACTTTTGGCGGTCAATTAGCTAAAGATGTGAAAGTGGCTAGAGAAAATGTTGCAGCTTTATTGGGAGCAGAAGATTCATCGGAAATTGTCTTTACAAGTTGTGGTACTGAAGGTGATAATGCTGCTATTCGTGCGGCGTTATTAGCTCAACCAGATAAACGCCACATCATCACTTCCCAGGTAGAACATCCCGCTGTTTTAAATGTCTGCAAACAATTAGAAACTCAAGGTTATCAAGTTACTTATTTGTCTGTTAATAGTAAGGGACAAATAGACTTGAATGAGTTGGAAGCTTCTCTCACTGGCAACACTGCTTTAGTAACAGTAATGTATGCCAATAATGAAACCGGCACAATTTTTCCAATTGAAGAAATTGGTGCTAGAGTAAAAGAGTATGGAGCTATCTTTCACGTTGATGCAGTACAAGCGGTAGGTAAAGTACCCTTGAATATGAAGACCAGCACAATTGATATGTTAACAATATCTGGTCATAAAATTCACGCTCCCAAGGGTATTGGTGCTTTGTATGTGAAACGTGGTGTGAGATTCCGTCCTTTCTTAATAGGTGGACACCAAGAAAGAGGACGTAGAGCAGGTACAGAAAACGTTCCTGGAATTATCGCTTTAGGCAAAGCTGCGGAACTGGAACTGTTACACTTAGAAGAGGCGACAAAGAGAGAAAGAAAATTGCGCGATCGCCTCGAACAAAGTTTACTGGCTAAGATTCCTGATTGTGCAGTAAACGGTGATGTAAATAATAGATTGCCTAACACTTCTAACATCGGTTTCAAGTATATTGAAGGTGAAGCAATTCTGTTACTTTTGAATAAGCATAATATTTGTGCTTCCTCTGGTTCTGCTTGTACTTCGGGTTCTCTTGAACCATCTCACGTTTTACGAGCAATGGGTTTACCCTACACTACTTTACATGGTTCAATTCGTTTCAGTCTTTGTCGCTACACCACTGAAGAAGAAATTGATCAAGTAATTGCAGTAATGCCAGAAATTGTTGAAAGACTACGTGCATTATCTCCCTTCAAAAATGATGATGCAAGTTGGTTACAACAACATGGACAAACTTTAGTAAATCGGTAATAGGTAATGGGTAATGGGTAATGGGTAATAGCAAATATATTGTTTCAATTACCAATTACCAATCACCAATCACCAATTACCAATCATCAATCCAAAATCTAAAATCCAAAATCCAAAATCCAAAATTAACTATGTGGGACTACACTGAGAAAGTATTAGAATTGTTTTACGAGCCTAAAAATCAAGGCGCAATTGAAGATAATCATGAACCTGGTGTAAAGGTTTCTGTGGGTGATGTAGGAAGTATCGCTTGTGGTGATGCTTTAAGATTACATTTAAAAATTGAAGAAGCAACTGATAAAATTCTTGATGCTCGTTTTCAAACCTTTGGTTGTACCAGTGCGATCGCTTCTTCTAGTGCTTTAACTGAAATGGTTAAAGGTCTAACTTTAGATGAAGCTTTGAAAGTTACAAATAAGGAAATCGCTGCATATTTGGGTGGTTTACCTGAAGCGAAAATGCACTGTTCTGTTATGGGTCAGGAAGCTTTAGAAGCTGCTATCTATAACTATCGTGGCATTCCTTTAGCGGCACATGATGACGATGATGAAGGTGTCCTAATCTGTAGTTGTTTTGGAATAACTGATGCTAAGATCAAGAAAGCAGTAAGACAGAATAACCTCTTCAGTGCAGAACAGGTAACAAATTATGTAAAAGCTGGTGGCGGATGCGGTTCTTGTTTAGTGAAGATTGATGATATAATAAAGGAAGTTAAGCAAGAGTACGAGAAAGAACTCGCAAGTACAAATGGCTCAACAGCTAACAAAGAAATTTCCACAGTAGGGCAACAAAAACCATTAACTAATGTTCAAAGAATCGCCCTAATTCAAAAAGTATTAGATGAAGAAGTCAGACCCGTTTTAATTGCCGATGGGGGAGATGTTGAACTTTACGATATTGAAGGCGATAAGGTGAAAGTAATTCTTAAAGGTGCTTGTGGTTCATGTCCAAGTAGCACTGCAACTTTAAAGATTGCGATTGAATCAAGATTACGCGATCGCGTCAACAAAGACATCATTGTTGAAGAAGTTTAGTCACAATTGATAATTGACAATTGACAATTGACAACTAACAAACCAGTAATTCTTACAACCTAATAAACACTATGAACACAACACTAAATTTATGTTTGGTAGAGCGATCGCCTCCATAACCTGGGACGCTCTATTACACGCTCACTGCCGTAGATACAAGGCGTGAGAAACCAACAAACAAAAGACCAGTAAACCACTAATACTAGGAACTAGGAACAATGAGCGACGAAAAAATTAGACAGATAGCATTCTACGGCAAGGGCGGTATCGGTAAATCTACCACCTCTCAAAACACCCTCGCAGCTATGGCTGAAATGGGTCAACGCATTCTGATCGTAGGTTGTGACCCCAAAGCTGACTCTACTCGTTTGATGCTTCACTCTAAGGCTCAAACTACAGTATTACACTTGGCTGCTGAAAGAGGTGCTGTAGAAGACCTCGAACTCCATGAAGTAATGTTGACTGGTTTCCGTGGTGTTAAGTGCGTTGAATCTGGTGGTCCAGAACCCGGTGTAGGTTGTGCAGGTCGTGGTATTATCACCGCTATTAACTTCTTGGAAGAAAACGGTGCTTATCAAGATTTAGACTTCGTTTCCTACGACGTATTAGGTGACGTTGTATGTGGTGGTTTCGCTATGCCTATCCGTGAAGGTTAAGGGGGTTGTTTAGGGTTTTTGTTGGTGCTATTGTTTGATGATTTTTGTTTTTTTGTTCCCTATTTTTGCCCTGGGATTTTTTGGGTAAATGGGGTTTTGGTTGGGGTTTTATGGTTTGGTTTTACCCTATTTTTTACCTTGTGTCAAGGGGGATACAGGATTTTTGATATATGTGTTACCTCACGCAGAGGAAGCAGAGGGAAAAATATTAAGTTTTTATACATTTGCGAGCAAAGTTATAATATCAAAATTATTCTGTATAATATGCTATTATTACGTTACTTTTAATTATATGTCTAGTCTTAATCTCAAACCAACTCACAAACCTATTAAGCAATATTACGAAGAATTAGAAAATTTTAAAAGATTGGGTGTGGTTCATGAAACTGCGGTAAAAGTTGCTTTTCAAAAGTTGCTTGAGTTTTGCTGTCAGCAGTTTAAATGGACTCTGGTACAGGAGTATGCTATTACCAGATCAAAAAGAAAACCTTTAAGGGTTGATGGTGCTTTAGTTGATGATTTTAATTTACCCCGTGCTTATTGGGAAGCGAAAGATAGTAAGGACAATTTAAAAAAAGAAGTTCAGAAAAAAATAGCGGTTGATTATCCTAAAGATAACATTATTTTTCAACAACCAGAAAGGGCAATTCTTTACCAAGATGGTAAATTAGTAATGGATGAAGATATTACCAAACCCCAAAACTTAGTAGATGTATTGCGACAACTTTTTGAATATTGCTACCGTTGTTGCTATGTTTGCTGAAGGAATGAGAGATCAGGAAATTTTAGCAGCATATCCTGACTTAGAAATAGAGGATCTTCAGGAAGCTTTACATTATGCAGCACAAGCATTAAGAGAAAGAGAATTACCCTTATTAAGCGCATGAAATTTATAATTGATAATGAAAAATGGTATAATAATTATATTCTCAAGGATGATACTCATGGAAACACAAGAACTTAAAACTCTGATTCAAGAAACTGTAAGAGAAACAATGCTAGAAGTATTAAAGAAAGAAAGACTTGCTCTTTGTTTAGCTTTGATACCTCGTGTTAGTGACAGGGAAATGCAGGAAATTCAAGAACAATTTGGATCACCTTCAGATTATGATCAGGATGAATTTATCAATATGACGGATTGGGTGCGAAATGGAACTAAACTTCAGTAAAAATGCGCTGAAATTTCTCAAAAAACTTTCAGATAAAGATACGGAGAGGGTACGTAATAAGATATTGCAACTGTTAAACTCAGTTGAAGAATCTGGTTTAGTACCATCTGGAGAACTTGATATAAAAACATTAGAAGGAGAATGGCAAGGGTTTTTAAGAATGCGGGTAGGTAAAATTAGGATTATTTTTACAGTTGATATAGAACAAGATCAACTACAAATTTATGATATAGGCTTTAGAGGTGATATTTATAAAACTTGAAAATATCAACAAAAATTAATTCCTATGGAACAAGGGTAAAAATGAAAAAATCATTTCCTCATCACTTCACTATTGAAATAGAACAAGAAGATGATGGACGTTGGATAGCAGAAATTTTAGAAATACCTGGTGTTTTAGTTTATGGTTCAACTCAACAACAAGCAATATCTAATGTGCAAGCTTTAGCTTTACGAGTAATTGCTGATAAGTAAAAAACAGGATTACAACCAGAGGATTTATGAAAAAAGCAAAAATCTACTATGCGCGAATGGATGAATTTTGGACAAAGGAAGAAAAGTTAAAATATTTAGAAAACCTTAACTGGTATGATGTTGAATGGCAAGAAATTAAACCAGATAAAAATAATAATTGGTTAACTCAAGGTTTAGAAGATGATTTTGATAGTTTTATAGCAATTGGTAATCAAAATGCTAAAGCTGCTGTTAATCAAAATCAAGAAGTAGTATTTAAACTATTTAGTTTAGGTGTTAATACCAGTCGAAATTCTTGGGTTATTAATCATGATACTAAAATATTAGAATCTAATATAATAAAAACGATTGAAATTTACAATGAGCAGGTAATGAAATGGAAAAATCGAGATCATTCCTGCACAAATATTGATGATATTATTATTTATGATGAAACTAAAATTAACTGGAGTAGTACCCTTAAAAATTATCTTAAAAGAGGTATATTAAATAAATATAGTTATGATCAGATTCGTAATTATATTTATCGTCCTTTTTGTCATCAATATTTATATTTTGATAAAATATTAAATGATCGTCGTGGGCAATTTCCCTTAATATTTCCAACTTCTGAAACTGAACAAGAAAATCAGGTAATTTGGCTCAAAGTAGGAACAGAAGTTCCTATGTTTGCTCTTTGTGTAAATCATATTCCTGATTTATTACCTCAAGGTGGTTCTCAATGTTTCCCATTCTACACTTACGATGAAGACGGAACAAACCGCCAAGAAAATATCACAGATTGGGCATTAAAACAATATCAAACCCATTACCAAGATACCACAATCACTAAATGGGATATCTTCTATTATATCTATGCAGTGCTGCATCATCCCCACTACCGGGAACGTTACGCTGCGAACCTAAAAAGAGAACTTCCCCGTATTCCTTTCGCGCCCGAATTTTATCCTTTTGTCATAGCAGGAAAAAGACTAGCAGAAATTCATATTAACTACGAACAACAACCAGAATATCCCCTTAAACATCTGGAAAATAAAGATTTACCCATTGATTGGCGAGTAGAAAAAATGCGCCTTTCTCAAGATAAAACCCAAATCAAATATAACGAATTTCTCACATTAACAGGAATACCACCAGCAGTATTTGAATATCGTTTAGGCAACCGTTCCGCCTTAGATTGGATTATCAACCAATATCAAGTTACTACAGATTACCGTAGCGAAATCACAAATGATCCCAATCGTTTGGAAGATGAAGAATATATTGTCAGGTTAATTAAACAGGTAATTACTGTGAGTTTAGAAACAGTGGAAATAGTTAATAATTTACCAGATTTAGGTTTACCGAAAGACTGATATTAACATTATCGCATTTATGGTGTGTGGGTTGTCGGTGCAATCGCTTTTTGGGTGTTGTGGTTTGTGAATGTGCGATACCTTCCGTCAGCTACGCTAACGCATTTACTGGATCAAAGTAAGTAATTTTATGCTACAATTAACATAGAATATATATTTTTGAGTATTATCAGTTCCAAGATAAGGAGATAAAAATGCAAATTACAATTAAGCCAGATCAAGAAAAATACATTCTTGAAAAATTACAAGTAGGTAAGTATAAAAATGTTGATGAGTTATTATCCGCAGCTTTTCAACTTTTAGAACAACATGATGAAAAAGAAAAGCAACTTAGTGAATTAAGACGAAAAATTGCTGAAGGAACAAAACAAGTTCGTCAAGGTGAAGTAATTGAAGGTGAATTAGTTTTTCAACAATTACGAGAAAAGTTAAATTCTGTGGAGTTAATATAATGCAGAACTCAATATCTAATCACTTAACTATTGAAATTGAACAAGAAGAAGATGGACGTTGGATAGCAGAAATTTTAGAAATTCCTGGTGTTTTAGCTTATGGTTCAACTCAACAACAAGCAATATCTAATGTACAAGCATCAGTTTTGCGAGTAATTGCTGATAAAATTAAAAATTCAGAAATGTACTGGGTGAAATAATTCTCATCTTTAATGTAACATACAGGGGTTTTGTTCTTTGTGCCTAAAAAAATTCGAGAACTAAAAGCTAAACTATTAAAGGCTGGCTTTACTTACAGACCAGGTAAAGGAAGTCATACAGTTTGGAGTCATCCCAGTTTATCCTATAGTTTGATATTATCAGGGAAAGACGGAGCAGACGCAGATCATTATCAAGAACGTGATGTAAGAAATGCCCTCAGAGACTTAGAAAATTTAGATAACGAGGAAGAGTAATTATGAATCATCATTACAGTATATTAATTCAGTGGTCAGATGAAGATCAAAAATATGTAGTCAGTTTTCCAGAGTTCGGTCCTTATGCCCATACTCATGGAGAAACTTATGCAGAAGCTCTAAAAAATGGAGAAGAAGTATTAGAACTTTTGATTGAAGAATATCAGTTACAAGGAAGACAACTTCCACGTCCTTTAATGGTAGGTTCTTCTATGATAATTGGTCATTAATTTTCAACTTTTCATTCTTTAGTTATCCACCATTTTCCACCATCCAAACCAACATCCCCAAAATTTCATCTACAGGAGGTAAAGGATAATCAGACAAATCAATAGTCACAGTATCACCCTCTAACTTTAAAAATCGCCATTGTGTACCGCTACTAATTGCACCATAAATAACACTAAGGGGATTATTTTTAGCAATATTAAATCTCTGTGCGGCTACCATCTCTGCAATACACTGTCCAAACCCAGTTCTTAAATCTGCTTTTTTGGCTTCTACAATCACAATTACAGGTGCTTCAATTTCCAACACTTCAGGAGAACTACTTAATAGAAAATCACATATTCCATTCAGTCCTACAGACTCATCAACTGTAAAATCTTCTCCCGAAAATAAACTAATTTGCCGATTTAAAATTCTTCTCACTTCTAACAAAACTGGATAAATAATCCCTTCAGAACGCGCTTTTTCACTAGCAGAAGCAGCAAGGGGTAAACTTTCTGCTAAATATGCTGTTAACGTCGTAGATGGTTCAATTTTGGCAACTTCAGGAATAAACCGCCCACCTTCCTGAGTTTTTAAACCAAAAGCTTCTTTTACCTTACCTATAGATGTAAATTGACTATAAGACATAAATCTATAAAACTTGATTCTTTAAAATTGCTATTTTATATAATTATACAATAATTTTTTTAAAAAATTAATAATCCTCCTAAGATATAAAATATAGTATAAAATACTATGAAAACAAAATTACAATTACCACATTTATTGATCTATTATGACTGAAAATCGCTCCACAGTTCAAAACCTAGCTCAACAATACATCGAAGCAGGTAAACCAACAGCATGGTTTGAAGTGCTTTACTCCCAAGCAAATAACGATGAAAAACTGATTCCTTGGGCAGATATGAAACCTAATCATAACCTAGTACAATGGCTAGATGATCATAAAATTCACGGTCAAGAAAAAAGAGCATTAGTAATTGGTTGTGGTTTAGGAGATGACGCAGAAGAATTATCAAAACGTGGTTTTAATGTCACAGCTTTTGATATTTCCCCCTCAGCCATAAAATGGTGTAAACAGAGATTTCCTAATTCTTCAGTTAATTATCTAGTTGCTGATTTATTAAATCCTCCTAGTGAATGGAATCAAAATTTTGATTTTATTTTAGAATCCTATACTTTGCAATCATTACCCACAGCAGTAAGTAACCAAGCTATTGATATAATAGCGAATTTTCTATCTGTTCAAGGAACATTATTAATTATTTGCAGACGTAGAAATCCAGAAGATCAACTAGATAAAGTTCCTTATCCATTAACTAAAAATGACCTGATGAGATTTGTAGATGCAGGATTATCATTAGTCAATTTTGAAGATTATTTAGATCAAGAAATATCATCTTCATTGAGAAGATTCAGAGTAACTTTTAAAAATCTTAAAAAATAAACAAACCTTAGTCGCCATATAGCAATCCTCAATAAAATATGAACACCTATTTTTTCCACCTCTGCGTCTGGATCGGTTCGTTTTAAAAAATCCGTTCATAAATCAAATAGGAGTCCTATATATCTATCAATGTTTATCAGCTTCTAACTTTACAGCTTGATCATTTTTGGATTTAAAAGCATTCTTATTATTCACTAAAACTCTCTAGAGAATAGCTGATTACTGATTACTGATAGCTGAATACTTACTTACATTTTTTCAGCAAAACCCTAAATAGGGGCAGAAGTTTAAAAACCTCTACCCCATTTTTAAGTAACTCTATTTGCTACCTATTCAGGGCTTTTTCCTTGAGCAGTATAACTTCCATATTGTTGAATTAGTTTTGCAACTACTCCAGTCCAACCTGTTTGATGACTAGCGCCAATACCCGCACCATTATCTCCATGAAAATATTCATAGAAAAGAATGTATTGATTCCAATTTGGGTCTTCTTGAAACTTTCCAGATCCTCCATACACAGGTCGCGCACTGCTACCTTCCGATTTTGGTAAGAAGATATTGATCAATCTTTGAGAAATTGCTGTAGACACTTCCCAAAGATTCATCATTTTTCCTGAACCAGTGGGATATTCTACTTTAAAATCATCTCCTAAATAACGGTGGAATTTTTGGAGTGATTCAATAATTAAAAAATTCACAGGCATCCAAATCGGACCACGCCAATTAGAATTACCACCAAATAAACCAAATCTTGATTCTCCAGGTTCATATTCTACTAAAGGTCTTTGGTAACTACCATCTTCCATTCTGATAGCAAAAGGCAAGACATAAGGATTAGGTGGTTGATGAGATTTAGATAAAGCCCGAATGCCATAATCTCCTAAAAATTCAGCTTCATCGAGCATTCGCTTGAGAATTAATTTCAGCCTTTCAGGACTGACTAAAGATAAGGCTAAACCACCTTCCATTAAATTACTAGATGTCTTATCTATGTAAATATTGTCAGTTAAATCTGGACGATTTTTGAGAAACCAGTCAGCCCTTTTTCTAAAGTCAGAAGACAAATATTTATCTAGGGTTTCCTGATCAATCATTTCCACTGCAAATAGAGGAATAAGCCCTACCATAGAACGGACTTTCATCGAGAAAGAAAAAGGATTATTTCCTCCCTCGATTGCATTAGCAGGAACTTTGAGAATGTCATAGAAAAAGCCACCGCCTTCTTGATATTCACTATCATCCCAAATATTGACTTCTGCTCCTCCTAGTTTGTTCAGAGCTTCAGCAATCAATAAAAAGTGCTGGAAGTATTTAGAAGCCATATCATCATAAACTTTGGAATTTCTATGAATTTTGGCTAACTCCGTCGCCATTTTCAACAAGTTAAGACAGAACATTCCCATCCAACTTGTACCATCGGCTTGTTCAATACTAGCTCCAGAAATTTTCAAATTACTGCGATCAAAAACCCCAATATTATCTAGCCCCAGGAAACCGCCGCCAAACAAATTATTTCCATCTACATCCTTGCGGTTAATCCACCAAGTAAAGTAGAGAGATAATTTCTGAAATAGTTGTTCGAGAAATTCTTGATCTGCATTGCCATACATTTTCTCTTCGATTTTATAAACCCGCCAAGCTGCCCAAGCATGAACTGGAGGATTTACGTCGCTAAAGTTCCACTCATAAGCTGGTATTTGGCCATTGGGGTGCATAAACCATTCTCTGGTGAAGAGATATAATTGCTTTTTAGCAAAATCTGGATCAATTAAGGCGAGAGGAATAGTATGAAATGCTAAATCCCAAGCAGCAAACCAAGGATATTCCCATTTATCGGGCATGGAAATGATATCTTCATTAAATAAATGAGTCCATTCACTATTTCGCCCTGAATTTTTGCGTTGTGGTGGTGGTGGTGCGCCGGGATCACCATTGATCCAATCCTGTACAACATAGTGGAAAAATTGCTTACTCCATAACATCCCTGCAAAGGCTTGTCTTTGGACATTACGCATTTCCGGTGATAATTCTTGATAGGGAGTAACTGCTTGATAGAATTGATCAGCTTCATTTTTGCGTTGTGCAAATACTGATGCAAATTCACTACCAAAAGGTGTGGTTAAATCATCAATATCACTCAGGCGCAATCGTACTACTTGAGTTTCCCCAGGAGCAAGATTTAATTGATAGTAAGGTGAAACTTTTGTTCCTTGTTGATGATTTACCGCAGCAGTTTGACCATTAACAATATAATCGTTAATGCCATCTTTGACGCAAGAGCTATTTTCTCCCCATCCAAACCTTTTTTTATTGGTTTCATTTTCTGTGTATAGCATGGCCTTGGGGGTTTCACAATACAGCCATTTCTTAACTTCTGGTTGGGATGATTTCAGGTCAGTAAATTCAGCTTTAACTACCTGAAAATTCCCAGTAGAATTAACACCTTTGAGAGAAGGTTTAGGTTCTTCTGTTTTTCCCCAAGACCAAGTATTACGAAACCAAAGGGTCGGTGCTAGATGTAAGTCTTTAGCTTCAGGACCTCTATTAACAACCGTAATTTGAATTAAGATATCTTCGGGAGTATTTTTGGCATATTCGACAAACACATCAAAATAACGGTCATCATCGAATATTCCTGTATCCATTAATTCAAATTCAAAGGCGCGAGAATCTTCTCTTTTGCGGCGGCCATTTTCTTTGATTAATTGTTCATAGGGAAAGGCATTATGAGGATATTTGTATAGTCCCTTCATGTAAGAGTGAGTGGGGGTACTATCCAAATAAAAATAATACTCTTTGACATCTTCCCCGTGATTTCCTTCACTATTGGTTAATCCAAATAACCTTTCTTTGAGGATAGGATCTTTACCATTCCACAGGGCGATCGCAAAACAAAGACGTTGATGATTATCAGAAATTCCCATAATCCCATCCTCTCCCCAACGATAGGCACGGGAACGAGCTTGATCATGGGAAAAGTAGTCCCAAGCGTTGCCATCAGGACTATAATCTTCCCGTACAGTTCCCCATTGGCGATCGCTTAAATAAGGACCCCACTTTTTCCAATGTTGCTCCCGGTTGCTATCTTCAACTAATCTTTTTCTTTCGGCAGTATCTTGAATGTTAATCATGGTTTTTTCAGATTTAATAAATGAAATGTTGGTAAAAAAAAGTCTGAATTAGCTAGATAAATATCTCAGCTATCTCTCAGCTATCTCTCAGCTATCTTTCAGCTAAACTGGTGAGAAAACTAATACTAGGAGCGAAAAAATACTCTCCTCCTTTCATTTTCACCCATAACTCAAAATGATACTCCTTAGTTTCACACTCACCCCATTTTGTTGGCCATTTGGATACAACATTTTTCGGATCACCTTTTGGTTTTCCTGGTTGACCAATTACTGGATCAAGTCCTACACCAACATCAACAAAACGGTCAGGATTTGCCCATCTCGACTGCATAAAATTGAATTGATTTTCAATATCTGCCTGGAAACAAAGAAATAATAATCCTGATCCTTCTGTCGGTTTGGCAGTGGGATCATGTTCTCCATAACTGACTGCACGACGGGCAATGCGATGATCTCTTTCTATGCGTAAAGCTTCATCAAAATCAGGAGCAGATTCAACCCGTCCTGTATCACCACGGGGGTTTGTTTTACGAATATGGGCTTGAAATGGACATTTTGTAGCTGCCGTATCCTCATCATAATTAAAGTTATTAGTTGGAGTTACAGCATAGGTGGGAATATCTGATTTAGTAACAGGAGTACCATCAGCAAAACGACCCATCACTAAAGCCCCTGCTAAATCATTTTTGATGTTTAAAGTTTCCGCAAGTTTCTGTTGATCCTCATGAAATGCTTTCACATTTTGTTCAAGTTTTCGGTAAACTAAATAGCTACCATAACTATCCTCAGTTTTCCCATTATAATCTTTCACGAGAATAATATCTAAAGAAGCTCTTGGGTCCCATTGACTGAAATTACCATCATTGGTTCGCGCTCTGACAATATCTCGTTTGATAAATAATGGCTGACTTACCCCATCAACAAAACCAAAATGTTCAATCACCTGTCCGGCTTTATTTCTGAGAATAAAACCATCTTCTCGGTGTAGAATTACTGCAACTTGGCGTAGACTCTGACAAATTTGATTGACAGTTTGCAACAAATTAATCAAGTTATCATCAGCAATTAATAGTAAAGCATGAATATCTTTTTGAAATCCTGCTTCCCAGTCTTTCACCTCCGGATCTTTTAAAAAATCTTGTCTGATTTGCTCATTTTTCATCCCCATAGTAAAAGGCTGATCTTTCGGCACTTGAAAAGGTTTAAATCCTAAAGCCTCATAACCATAACGAGTTAGTAAAAAGTTAGCAAAAACCTTTCCCGGAATGCCTTCTTGTCGGTAGCGTAAAGCCTCATCTGCTTGTTGTTTAGCTGATGTTACATAACATTTAGCAAAAGTTTGTATCCAGTTTTTAGCTTCGGTAACTTTGTCCGCTTTCCATTCTAAAAACAGATGTACGCTGTAATCTCGTCCATGTCCTTTTAAAATGTTTCCTTGCAAGTCTTCTAAGAGTCCTTGATACTTGCCAGGATTTTCTGGATCAATGCCGGTTTCGGGAACATTTTTTAAGTCTTCTTCTGTTAATGCCACAAATTTCCACCTTTTTGATGACTTTTTTTATGCAGCTTGAAGTCTGACAATTTTGGCTTTGGCAGGTTTACCGACATCATTGAGATAAAACATCATGTAGTATCCAGGAGGATAAAGATTGGCGTTGTCAGGTGCGGTAAATTCCACCAATGAAGTATCATCAGATACTTTAGTGGCTAACTCTACTAACCGTTGTCCATAATCAAAGGAATGGGTAACAGCCCCCAACTTCACAAGTACCAATGATGGGTTTTGAGTACCATTTTTGACCTTAATTGTTCCTGTTTTTCCATATTCCAGAACTTCAGGAGCTTGATTGATTTGAGGGCGCTTACCTGATCTAAAGAGATAGGGAGGACTGAAAATTTCTCCTTGCCAAATTTCCGCCGGCACAAAGGGCTGAGAATCTCCTGCGGCGTAATAATGTTGCGGATCTTTGTAAAAGGTGTCAACATCAAATTCTTCAGGTTGACCTGATTCATTGTGTAGCTTGGCAAAGGTAAAAAATGTTTGCGGATCACCGAGAACATCCACACGAACTGTACCGTCTTTTGTGACTGCGGCTCGGTTAGCATTTCCCCCCACAACTAATACACGGGCATCCGGTAATAAAACAGCACCATTATGGTAAAGTCTGGGAAATTTACCAGGGTTTAAGGACTTGGTTCTATACCCGGCGGTGGCCTTTTCATCTGGAGTCATCAGTAAAGGTTCGTAAACTGGCAGATATTCGGGATATTGACCACCATTAATCACTAAAATTTCTTTAGTCGGTAAAATGACAGCTTGGAGGTTAGCTCTGGGTTTATCCAAGAAATTATCAAATATTTCCCATTTACCAATCTTGTTACCAACTTTTTCCGGTGCAATCCAATGTTGTAAACTGCTGGATACCCTGACCTCTTTGGGAAATCCTGCTGTACTACCACCCCGTCCAAAATTAATACTGTTTGTCCCAATAATGCCACCCAATAAAATGACATCTTCCGAATTAGGGACTTGTAAACCGGTGCCGTAGGCTTTATTAGTTTCTAAGCGATCTGGACCAACCTCAAAACTAATGGAGAGATTGCCATTATCCCCTTCTTTAACACTCATTAAATAGCTTTTTTTACTGAAATGGGGAACAGTAACCCCAGCAATACCGGCTTCATCTCCAGTAATCAGTAATCTACCATCTTTTAAGGGAAAAACACGGGGATAAAGATCAATACTATCGTAAACATTTTCACCTTCTACTTTAGTGTTGAAGGGACTGTTTTCAATTAGTCTGGGGTCGAAATATTGGAGTTTCTCGGTTTTGGGATCATAAATTTCAATGCTGGGGTTAATTTGGTTAGGTTTATCCCATTTTAAACCCGAAAAAATGACCACTTTGCCACTAGCCAGAGGAATTAAACTGGGATACCAACGTCCATCTTTTGTTTCTCCAATAGCCTTCCATTCTCCTGTTTGCCATTTATACAGATTAATCTGTTTAGTACCAGTAAAAGCTCCTCCGGGATAATAACGTCCTGTTCCCCCAATAAATAGAACATTACCATCGGCTAACTGTACATGACCCAGACAAAAGAGATCATTAGTTGTGCCATTTTGTAAAGCTGGAGGTGAAGGAATACGTTCAAATTTTCCCGTTTTTGGATCAAGTAAACCTGTATTGTTGATGGCATTGTAATTTTTTGGATCTACCCCTTCCTTAAACTGATATTTTCCATTTTCTTCAATGAGGGTACTCCGAAAACTACTACCATTGATCATTAAAACTTTGCCATTTGGTAGCACAATGGTATGGACAGACTGCATCCGATCCTGTGTAGGTGGCATGGGTATGGTTGTCCATGATCCCATGATTTCTTTAGATCCTATTTTGGGACTAGCGATCGCTAAATCCCAGCCTAAAAATGTTAGACATAAGGACAAGAAAAACACCAGAAACACCGTGAAAATATTGATGCTGTTGGGGAATACCTTAACTATCTTCATGATCAAATTTCTCAGTCATAATTTCTCGTTTAAATAGTCATATCCCTCAGAAAATTAGCCTACTTGAGAGCTTTTTGAATCTCCTTTTTAGTAACTTGAATAGCCTTATCTGCAATATCGTAAGCACTGGGATAACAATTAGGTTGATCTTCCCCTGGTATCCAAAACTTGCGTCGAGACAGGCGCAAAGAACTGGCAAAAGCAGGGATAGCATTGAAAACTTCCACAGCAATTGGTCCAGTGTACACTGGTAAAACAGGTTTAAGAAAAGTTTGCCAGGGTAGCCAACAGGTATGGAGAGCGCCGCGATCAGGAGGTGAAACTTGAATGTAATGTAAACGTTTTTGTTGAGCTAAATAGTTAACTTGTTCTGCAAATTTTTCTGGACCATCTCCATCTAAGATTTCATGGGCGCTATCAATTACTACCCCCACTTGTTTACTTTCCACACCTTTGAGAAAGTCAATTAATTGAGATAATTTATTCGGTCCTGGTGTTTCCCAATGGGTAATAGGTTCAATGGCCAATTTCACATTTTTTCTTTCAGCATATTTACCCAATTCATTGAGAATAGGTTGGGCATTTTGATAACGTATAGCTAAATGATCCTGTAGTTGATCGCTCCAAATACCATCATTACAGTCTGTTGTAGGAAAAACACCATAGGGAATGACAATGGGACCCATCATAATTTCACCCCCTAAAGCTGCCGTAACATCAACTCTAGATTTCAGATATTCTAGGGCTGCTTCTCTTTGTTTTGCAGAGGAAGAACTAGGATCAAACGTTTGAGTTGCTCCTACATTGGTGGATATTTTAATATCTGCTAAACCTTCGCTATCCAGATATTGACGTAAATTTCGATAATTTTCTACATCTTGAGCATAATTTTCAGGATTGCTCGTACCAATGGGAAATTCAAATCCAGTATAACCAAATTTTTTCAGTTCTTTGATATGCCCTACTACAGTTTTCCGATATTCTAAATTATCGGGTTTTAAATCTGTAGTAAACATGAAAAAACTCAGGTAAATATCAGGAGAATATGCTGGTTTGTTCATTTGATGATGTTCCAATAATTCTGTGATGAGAAGTTTTTCTTAGCCTGACAATAGCCGCGAAAATTATGAGGGTTTTTTGTTCCAAATTTGACGATCAATTTTCCAAATTCCGGACTCTTTTTTCATTAACCACAAAGCCCGAAATATGACTTTATTTTCAGCACTACCATTATGAGGATGAATAGTTGCATGAGATATACCAATTACATAACCAAAATCACCCATGACTTCAATTTCCTCAGCAGTGAAAATTGGATGAATATCTTTTTTATCAATGCTTTGGGCAAATCCTTCTACAATATCTGCTATACCACAGCGATCATCTACATCCGGTGCCATCCAAAGGGCATCTTCTGTATACATATCAGCATAACCATCAAGATTTCTAGTTCTCACATTTTCGGCATAGGTTTCTTCAAATACTCGTCTGATTTCTTCTTTATCTTGAGAATACATATCTAAAATCCTCAGAATTTGGATTGATTTGTGTCTTAATTTGTGTCTTAATTTGTGTCTTAATTTTTAGGTTGAATTAAACAACAGTGCTTTTTATAAACATCAGTTGCTATTGACAAATAATCAGGTTGATTCCTTTACTAAATCCCCCTTTTTCAGAGAGCTTGCGGGGGATAAAAAAGGTTGATAATTACAACTACCAACCGGAGTTAGTAAATCAAAAATTACAACCCAGTCACTTTACGCAAATAACCCCTGGCCAAAAGCGCGTATTCTAAAGGTTCACGCAAGGGCTTAATATTGGTATTGCTGGGATCTTGTTCTGCTTCCACCATTAACCAACCTTCATACTTAACAGCAGCTAATTTATTTAAAATGCTGTCAAAGTCAATGACTCCATTTTTATCTCCAGGAACTGTAAAGACTCCAGAACGAATTGCACTTAAAAAGCTCAGTTGTTTTTGTTTGGCTTGATCTAAGATATTTTGACGAATGTTTTTCAAGTGAACGTGCTTAATCCGACTACCATAGGTATTAATCAGATCCAAAATTTCACTTTGGCTCACACCTGAATAGTAAAGATGGCCAGTATCTAGGAGTAAATTGACATGATGATCCTTTGTTCCTGCCATGAGACGATCAATATCTGCGCGGACTTCTACTCCAGTGCCAACGTGGGGATGGTAACACAAGATCATCCCATTAGCAAAGGCTTGATCTCCCAAAGAATTTAACCCATCAATCAACTGTTGCCATTGTTCATCAGTAAACTGAGGACGATTATTTAAAGGTTCAATTGGTTGTTGATGGACTGCTCCTCCAAGTTCAGCCACCACAATCACTTTACTATCAAAATTTTGCATGAACGCCATCTGATCTTCAAAGATTTTTTGGCTATCTTCTTTCGCGCCGATAGTAAAATAAGTTCCCACCCAAGGTTCAGAAATTGTTAAACCCCGCACCTTGAGGTCTTTTTTTAATGTAGCGATGTCTTTGGGAAATTTAGGAGCGCCTTGAAGTCCTTGAAATCCTGCTAGGGCAATTTCACTGATAATCTGTTTATAAGAAATGGCAGGATTGAGATCCATAGTCAGATCATCACTGTTACTCCAACCTGTAGGGGTAATACCTAAACGAACTTTTTCAGGTTTGAAAATGGGGTTTTTGGCAACAGAAGCAGTTGCACCGTTGGGAGAGCTAGTTTTTACTTGGGCATAAGCAGGAACTATGTTAGTGATTCCTATGAGAATCACAACCAACAAAGAAATTAATAAACGACTAATTTGTTGCCCCAGGAATTTAATCCTATGAAAAAAATTGGATCTTTCTGTCATGAGAATTACTCGATGTTTTATTTTCAACAAGTTGATTTATTTAGGAGTTACCCATTTGTGTTTAATTTGACCCCGCCGACTTACTTAGCAACCCTATTGGTTCAAACCCTAAATAGGATTGCTATACCAGAGAGAATTTATTAAATATCAGCCTATTGAACTGCCCCAAACTGAGCTACACTTCCGTTATATACGGTATCATTAGGCATTCTGGCACGAAATAAATCAGCATCAGTGAAGTTAGTATTTGTTAAAGTAGCTCCTGATAATCTGACATTTCTCATCACAGCATCAGAGAAATCAGCATTCGATAAATTAGAGCTAGATAAATATGCGTTGTTGAAATTTGCTTCTTTGGCGATCGCATTAGAAAAATTTGCTTCATTAATGCATATTCTACATTTGCCCCTGTGAAAGTTGCACCAGAAAAGATTGCGCCGTTCATCTCTGCATTAGTCAATAGGGCTTTAGTCAAATTGGCTTTAGTCAAGTTAGCTGCATTTAACCTAATCCCTAAAAGACTCGCACCCGATAAATTAGCTCCTGTGAGATTTGCTTCATCTAGCTTGGCTTCATTTAGCAAAGTATTCGACAAATTAGCCCCTGTGAGATTGGCTTTAAGGAGAGCGCTACCATATAAATCTTTGTTGGATAAATCCACTCCTGATAGATCACAGCCATTACATTCGTTTGTCTCCAGTAAATGTTTCAGAGCAACACTGGGACTACTAGCAACAAAGGCATTAGCTGGTAAACTAAACAGCGTCAAACTCAGAAAAACTGTCAGGACAAAAGCAGAAAGTCCACGAAACCAAACTTTAATATTCATGTTGTATCTCCATAAAATTCTTTTCCAGCAAACCCTAATTAACTCAAACTCACTGAAGGAGGTTCACTCCATGTACCATAACCAGGTGCTTTCGCTCCAGGAGGATTAACCCCAACTGCTTTCCATACCAGTCCTTCAGCATAAGATTGGGGACTGGGAATAAAAGGGCTATTTTGTTGGTTAATCCCATACCAGGACTCTAAAGATTTGGGGAGTTTATCCCAGGTTGCCGTATACCACAACTTGATGATGTTGCGAGCAACTGGTCCGAGTGTGGCAGAACTGAGAATTTCCTCGCGTAATCCCTCAGACAAAATTGTCGGATTATGTTTCTTTTTGGCACTCTTATCCAACTGATGAAAGGTTTCTAGCAATTCCTTGAATATCTGCTCACCAATCGTATTCAGAACAGTGTCAAAGTACAGATCAGCCTGTCCAGTACCTTCTAGATCAAACCGAGAAAATCCTGTTAATTCTGCCGATAAACCCAGGAAATACCCTACAAATTCAGGTGTTTTCATGCTCACTTGTTATTTACCTTTTTACTCAAACTGAATTACTCAAACTGAATTACTCAAACTTATAAACCGGACCTGCATTCACACCATTTAGTCCAGGAATGGGGTTACGAATGAGACTATTAGCTAATTCTTTGAGTCGGAACATACTACCCACAGCCGGAAGTAGCTGTTCAGGATGACCATTGAAAGAATATTCAATCTCTGCTAAAAATCTGCTGTAAGCCTGTTGAAACTCTAAGGCGTGAGCATATAATTCTGAATCTGCGTCACAATAATTTCTGAGTTTACTCAGAGTCAAATTCTCCATCACAGGATAAACCGCGTCCCAATCTACAGTAAAGGTTTCACCAGTGGGATGATTTGGCTGATCTGATTTGGTGGGATCTTCTTTATCTATCACATAGTAGCGACCGTTGAGTAGTTGCTGAAAACGATAGTAATGAGAAAGTTCTTTCTCTGAATCATAGATTGTTTTAGTTCCAGACCCTTCACCTTGGGTTTGAATAATATACAATGCCTTGATCGCAGAATCCAGATCCGTCACTTTGACGATATCTCCCGCACCATCATAGTAATATTCAGGGGTAATTTGCTTTTTGGGATCGCCAATGAAGAGATTCTTTCCTTCACTCTTATACTGCTTATCCAGTGCCTTTAATCCCCGAATTACTTCTGTATAGAATAATCCAATTGTTTCGTAACTCAGATTATCTTTCTTACCAGCAAGTTTTAAAAAGTTGTGTCTTCTTGTTTGTCTGGTGCGAGACTCTACTAAAGCTTTATTGTCATCTACATGATGAGAACGTTCAATCTTGCAAAATGTCTCTACTGTTTCTCTGGAAAACTTACTGATACTAACTTCAAAGTCTTCTTCTCTGGTGGGTAAGTAAGTTGGGTATGTGGGAATAAAATCAGGATTGGTTAAAACTCCTTGAATATCTCCTCCCACTGCATTAAAGACATTGGCTACTAGAGTCAGATGTAGCATTTCCTCCACAGCCACAGTACGAATAAACTGAAAGGCCTCCAGGTTTGATCCTGGTTTGAGGGAGTAAAGGGCAGTCAGATAAGGGGGAAGAGTTGCGTGTTCTATCATCAAGCCCTGAATGAGATAGTAATGCAGGTCTTCAACCGTTGTAATCAACTCTAAAGTGTCAATCATGAAATACCTCTGCGGACAATATTTTCAAAAGTTGTATAGTTTTCCAGAGTTGTCTAATTCAGTGCGCCTTGTTATTTTCCACCCTAGACATAGGCTGGTTTAGTTGCAGAAGCTAAGTCTTTTAGCATTTCCTCAGTAGCCATGAAAGTGAGAGCAGCGATACTCAATGTAGTATTGGAAGTACCAATGGAGGGCATACTTCCTGATCCAACTAGGTAAAGATTTTGGTGATCCCAGGAACGCATATATTTATCAACAACAGAGTTATGTTTATTCGTTCCCATGACATGAG
The DNA here is from genome assembly GCF_019598945.1 of Sphaerospermopsis torques-reginae ITEP-024. Classification (NCBI taxonomy): domain Bacteria; kingdom Bacillati; phylum Cyanobacteriota; class Cyanophyceae; order Nostocales; family Aphanizomenonaceae; genus Sphaerospermopsis; species Sphaerospermopsis torques-reginae. The sequence continues at coordinate 4,531,509 of NZ_CP080598.1, forward strand.
TGCCGGAAAAGTGATTTCCGCCTCTAAACCAATAGCCTTCACCCTCATACTCAAAATAAGCTGGATCGCTTTTATCGTAGTGGGTATGATCTTCCGCACCTAAACGATTGAAAATAATTTTGGAGAGGTTGCGGGCGTAAGCAAAGGTTTTCTTGCAATAATCAGGAACATCAAAGTGAATGATGGGACGATAATTACCCAGTTGATCTTTATATCGGGGATCAATGGTAATGCGGTTATTATAATCGGCGGGTAATTCGCACATGAAGGCTAATAGTAATTGCCGTGATATCTTGCTGATTAGTTCTTTACGTAGTTCAGCACCATACATATTGCCTTTTTCTACAGCCTCTCTCACTATGTCAGCAGCACCCGTTCCTGACCATCCCCAACCATCATTATGGATATCCATTGCAAATGTGCATTGGTTGTGACGAAACTTACCTTTACGGAAAGTTCCTATTCCTGATGTTACTAAGGGTCCGCGCATTGTTCCAGTCACTTCTGGCATCAAAGCCCAAGCTAAGAGAAAAGGATGATCCATTAGGTTGCGTCCCATCAGTCCACTGGTGCTGTGTAGATCAGAGGCTAACATCAGCTTGGCATTTTCCACTGCATGGGCGGCTAGAACAAATAAAGTACCTTTAGCCGTGCCAAGGGTATGGCTAGGAGAGTTGGGATCTTGATAGTGCTTGTAATGTATGGCGGTTACACGACCGTTTTCAGGATCAATTTCTACTTTATAGGCTACAGCTTGGGCAAGTAAATGTACTCGATCCGGAAAAGCAATGGTATTTAAGGTTTTGCGTGCATCATACTTTGCTTGTACTGGACAAATGGGTACACAATTAGCGTTACCTTGGCAGCGTTCCCCGTATTCTATAGGTTTAACTGTGGCAACTCCATCGGGGACAAAGCGATTATTTGATTTATGTCCGTACTCGTTATATTTGGGATTGGGAATACTATCCCACATTCCGCACTTCAAAAAGTAGCATAAACAAACTACATTGACGGTAAATTAAAACTTATGGTTTGAACAATTACGTATCAATGTAAAACAAAATTATGGACACACAAAGTTGAGCTTTAGAAGGTGTTTAAAAGCTATTGCAATAACAATATTTAATTCAAGGTGTGGAATCAGTTATCAAAAAGATAACCGATGAAATAGTAAAAATAGAGAGAAAACTAAGATAATAAATAATATTTTTGACAAGTAGTAGGTAGGAATTGCAAGATATGACAATGCGACTCCGTTAAATTAAGAATTCGTTGAAATCCTTGTGCCATCAAAAGATGAATACCTTGAAAGCACTGAAATATCCATCTTAATGTGGGAGATTCTGTAGGTTTATTCAGTTGGTTTTTAACTGTGGCTTTTTGTGCCTTCAATGACATTCTTAATTGTCTTTGTCCTAAATTATAAACCAAAAGACATAATGCCATTAACATCATCATTGTCTCTACTCTTTGGGGATTTTTCACAAACAGACTATCCGCGAAAAATAACGGGTCTTTGATAAATCTAAATCCTCTTTCTGTAGATTGTTGTTCTTTATATATTTTGAGGATTTCTTCTGACTCTAACTCCTGAGCATCCAAAATATTGGTGGCTAAAATAAATCTGCCACAAGAGTTTTGCTGTTGTGTAATTAACTCCTGATTTTCTCTTAATTTACATTTCACTCTATAAACTGCTGTTTTCCCTTGATTTAATGTCTCGGTAATTCGATAGTCTGATATTTGATGATATTTTAATTTAGCTGTTATTTCTTTGATTTTCAACTCGGCTAAAGATTTATCAGCAAATTCTTCCTGTTCTAATTTATCTACTTGTTTGTTAGCTTTTAATAACTCTTCTTGGATTTTTTTGTCTAGTTTATTTAAGTCTGCTTTTTTTCTCTCTACGCTTTCTACTAATAACCATCTTTGCTCTATTCCTCCATAAGATACTTTCTCTTCGATATAGCTATAACCTTTGATTTTACAGGCTTTCATTTCATTATTTATGGAGGCTTTCACTAAATTTTTTGCTTTTTTAATGGATAATGGTACTCGACTTATCCATTTCATGTTTGACATTAATTTTAAATTACTTTCGCTATATAATGCACTGTCAGCCACCATGATACTTTCAAAATCTATTTGTTTAGAATATTCTACTAAGATATGAGCAAATACTGCTTTATCTGATTCGTTTCCTGATGCCCCTCTAAAAAATAATGGTATATCCCCATCACTACTTACTATTAAATCTAATATACATTGTTTTAGGTCTGGGCGATGGTCACGAGAATATCCTTGTGTAATCATTATTGGATGTTCTCGATTTATTCCTAGTTCTTTCTCTAGATTATTTACGCAATTCTTATATTCCCCGTGTAAATGTAATGAGCTTGAGTCTAAATGGGAATATTTTGTGTCTATTCCATATTTCTTTACTACTTCTAAGGCAATGATTAAGAATAGTTTAGTTAATCCATATTTATAGAGTTTATCCATGACTCTACCTATTTTATCGTCGTTTAAATCTTCTGCTTTTATTCCTGTTCCTATTAGATGTTCTACGGCTTTGTCTTTAAAGAAATCTGGGAACAAATATAGTGGTCTTGATACAAAGCCTAGTCCATTGAGAATGATTGCTTTGACTACTTCTCCTGTGTTTACTTTCTCTCTGATATCTATTGAAAATATCTCGTTGATTTTTTCTACTATTCCTATTTCATCTATTATTCCTGCGATTATTCCTAAGTGATCTATGTTTTTACTCTCAATTTCTTCTGTTTGGTAATTCATATTATGAAGGCATTTTTAGGTACTTCAGTCTCATTCTCTCATTTTTTCCTGAATTTATTCTCAATGCCTTATGAGTTTCTCTTTAGTAGTCAAATGGGAATTAAAGTCTATATTTTTACTTTCTTGATTGCGTATTTATGTTTAACACTCTATGCTGCTTATGATACTTGTATATGTACTACATTTTGAAGTGCGGAATGTGGGATTGAATATTGGCTCAACTATCAAGATTTAGTAATATTTAGTAACATTCCACCGAAAATGTGGGTATTTTGGATGACAAGATAGGACAAACAGCGCATTTCTTTGTTTAAGGTACGAATAGCTATCAAAAAATACTTATATGTTACAAAGGTAAAAAACTATCTCAAGAAAAGAGAGCCTGATTTCGGAGGTAAATACAAGAATATGAATTTATTAAGCGTTAATTAATTGGTAGTAAAATTAACAAAAAAATTAACAGAACACATAAACAAGCTAAAAAAATAATTTATACTTATTAACGATAAGTAGTCGTGCAAAATAAATTGGATATTCTAGGAGAGGGAACAGGGAACAGTAATTATTGTCAAGAGAAAATTCCCTACTATTTCTAGAAATTGGGGATATTGGATGTCTAAATGTAAACATTCAGCTGTCAGCTATCAGCAGTCAGCAAGAAAGAAGAAAAACATCAATACTCACCTGTAACTTTCTCTCATTAACACTTGTGGGGTTTGATAATATGCTGCTAATTTTTTGAACAATCTATCTAATAGCACCTAAAAGCTGATTACTGATTACTGATAGCTGAATACTTACGTCTAAATGATGTCTAAATATGAATTAAGTTTTTATTTCCTATCTGTAATTTTAATCTTTCATTTTCAATTCTTAACCTCTCATTTTCCTGTTCTAACATCATCACCATATCTTGTAAATCTTCCACTTTCGATTTTTTCTTAATTGCTTCCTCAATTGCAACCTTGCGATTTTCTAAACTAAACCACTTTTGATAAATGGATGTGTGCATATTTACAGAATGACCCAAATTATCAGCAGCAGCTTTAATTGGAATCCCCATTAAATGCGCTCGAATTGCCCAAGCGTGACGTAAATCATAGGGTTTAAATCCAATACCTACAAATCTAAACCATCTATCAGTACCATGTCGCGCTGCATTAATTTCTTTACTGGTTATTTTATCTTGAATTTTCCATTTTAATAATTCAATTGCTTCTAAATCTGTTTTTAAATTAAACTCTTTTACCCAATGGGGATATAATGGTAAAGCGTCCCTTTCTCCGGTTTTACATTCTTCATTCACTCGCCATGTATTCATGGTATTTTCTGAAGATAACCACCAATCTAAATCCGGTTTTACAAATATTTCAATGGGTCTTAAACCATAGGTTGCTAACATTCCATAAACCCATCTCCACAATTTCCAATTATTTCTATCTTCCCTAGTTATTAACTTACTGGGACGGTTAAGGGCGTAATTTTCAAACTTAAAATATTCCTTCTCTATTTGTGTATCTGTAGGTATATCTCGTTTACGTTTTGCAGTAGCTTTAATTTTTAAATTGCTTAATTCAGGAATTTCTAAACCAGAACATTTACACAAAACGCGAATTACTTTAATTAACTCATTTTTCACACTATCCGAAGATTGGCAGTTTTGCACAGCTTCAATAAAATTAGCATTAATCGCTGGTTTATCCTTGGGTAAATGCTTTTGAGCAATATAAAAATAACTACTAAAGGTATTTTCACTTTTTAAAGTTCGTTTCCGAGTTTGAAAATAATTTTTCTCGAAATCTGCAACTAAATCACCAATAGTTTTTAAACTAGCTTTAATCCGAGTTTTTCCTAAATATTTCTCATTCCATTGAAATTGTTTTCTAGCAATTAACTTTCCTAACTCATAAGCTTCTTCTTCCGCAGTATTCAAACCATCAAAATTAAAAGGAATACCCAGAGAAATATCATATTGTTTTGTACCGCTACCGTTTTTATCAATATCCCCTGGTTTAATAGGTAAAGTGCATCTCAACTGTAAAGAATTGCCAGATTTGCGGATATAAACACCAACATTAGCCGCTTTTAATCTACCATTAATTGCTTTTAATTCTGTAGTTAATTTTGCCGTTAGATGATTTTCTTGTTCATTTACTGCTTGCATTCTACCTAAATATCCCCCATCGGTAATAGCTGTTTGGTGAAAATCGGCAAATGCTTCCTGTGTTCTGTCCATACCCTAGATTTACCCTAATAAAAAAACCGTTCACTCTAGACAATGATTACCGCAAACATAGTCTAAAATGAACATTATACAGCTATTTTTATGAGATAAATAATCTTTTTCGTGAAGGTAAAGCACAAGAAATCTACATCGTTACCTCTGGTGAAATGATGGCGATGTACGCTGCAAACAACATCGCTCGTGGTATTTTGAAATATGCACACTCCGGTGGTGTACGTTTAGGTGGTTTAATCTGTAACAGCCGTAAAACTGACCGGGAACACGAACTCATCGAAACCTTGGCTAAACGTTTGAACACCCAAATGATTCACTTCGTACCTCGTGACAACATCGTTCAACACGCAGAATTGCGTCGTATGACCGTTAACGAGTATGCTCCCGACAGCAACCAAGCTAACGAATACCGTGCATTAGCTAAGAAGATCATCGAAAACAAGAACCTCACCATTCCTACCCCAATAGAAATGGATGAATTAGAAGCTCTGTTGATCGAATACGGTATTCTTGACGATGATTCTAAGCACGCTGAAATCATCGGTAAGCCCGCTTCTGCAACTAAGTAGTATTCAGTAATTGAGGAATAGGAAAAAGGAACACTCTACATCACTTCCTTTTTACCTTCCTTTCCTACCCAAGCTTGGGGATTAACTTCCCCATCCCTACCCTAAACAATATCTAAAAGAGCTAACAGAGGCCAGACATGACTCCTCCAGACAACAAGAAGATTGTTGAAGAAAGAAAAGAACTGATTAAAGACGTTCTTAAAGCTTACCCCGAAAAGGCTGCTAAGAAGCGCGAAAAGCACCTGAATGTACACGAAGAAGGTAAAACAGATTGTGGTGTTAAATCTAACATCAAATCCTTACCTGGTGTAATGACCGCTCGTGGTTGTGCTTATGCAGGTTCTAAGGGTGTGGTTTGGGGTCCTATTAAGGACATGATCCACATCAGCCACGGTCCTGTAGGTTGCGGTTACTGGTCTTGGTCTGGTCGTCGCAACTACTACTTAGGTACAACTGGTGTTGATACCTTCGGTACTATGCACTTCACTTCTGACTTCCAAGAACGCGACATCGTGTTCGGTGGAGACAAGAAGTTATTGAAACTGATCGAAGAATTAGAAGAATTATTCCCCTTAAACCGTGGTGTTTCCGTTCAATCTGAATGTCCTATCGGTCTAATCGGGGATGACATCGAAGCGGTTTCTAAGACAGCTGCTAAAAAACTCGGTAAACCCGTTATTCCTGTACGTTGCGAAGGTTTCCGTGGTGTGTCTCAGTCTTTGGGTCACCACATCGCTAACGACCAAATCCGTGACTGGGTATTCCCCAGAGCAGACAAAGCTAAGAAAGACGGTACTCTCAAGTTTGAAGGTACTCCTTACGACGTAGCAATCATCGGTGACTATAACATCGGTGGTGATGCTTGGGCAAGCCGTATCTTATTAGAAGAAATTGGTTTGCGTGTTGTTGCTCAGTGGTCTGGTGACGGTACTATCAATGAGATGTTGTTGACTCCCAATGTGAAGATCAACCTCATCCACTGCTATCGTTCTATGAACTATATCAGCCGTCACATGGAAGAAGCTTATGGTATTCCCTGGATGGAATATAACTTCTTCGGTCCTACCAAGATTGCTGAATCTTTAAGAGCGATCGCTGCTAAATTTGATTCTAAGATCCAAGAAAACGCTGAGAAAGTTATTGCTAAATATCAGCCTTCTATGGATGCGATCGTTGCTAAGTACCGTCCTCGTTTGGAAGGTAAGACAGTTGCAATGATGGTTGGTGGTTTACGTCCCCGTCACGTTGTACCCGCTTTCCAAGATTTGGGTATGAAGTTGGTAGGTACTGGTTATGAGTTCGCTCATAATGACGACTATAAACGTACTACTCACTACATTGAAAACGGTACTATCGTTTATGACGACGTAACCGCTTTTGAATTTGAAGAGTTCATTAAAGCTCTGAAGCCAGATTTAGTTGCTTCTGGTGTGAAAGAGAAGTACGTATTCCAAAAGATGGGTCTTCCTTTCCGTCAAATGCACTCTTGGGATTACTCCGAACTTGATGATGTTGGTTGAAAGGTGCGGTAATTTCAGGTTTTTGAATTGGGGAATTTTGAGATTTTAATTTTTAGATTAAATTGATTTTATTATGTTATATAATAACATTGTTTATGGATAACTGCAAGTAGTAAATCTATGATTTTATCAGTGGTTGAGGGAGTTGTTAATTCTCGATGTTTGGGAAATTTGTTATATAGAACAACTTTCTTCAAGTGGATTTTTTAGACTAACTAGACTATGTTTAGGCAAAAAATTACTAATTTTTATAAAACTCTCCTCCCCGAACTTGCTTTCTTGCTTGTTCCTAAACATCTCTTTCAAAGAGGGTTAGGGAGAGGTAAGATAAAGGTTTGGAGAGGGGTTTTAAGTTTAATTAATTAATGATGGGGATAACCTGCTATAAATCACATTAATATTTATATTGGGATATAATTTGCTATATATAAGTTAATCTAATCTTTAGGTTACTTGGTGTCTCATGGTTAATCTAGGTTTTCCAAGGAGAGGTATTGCTTATTGGGGTTTGGGAAGTGCGATCGCTCTCAATTCAATAATTTTCTTCACTCAGATAAAATAATTACACTTAAATTATACTTAAATTACACTTAAATTACGGTTCTATGCATAAACGTGCTTGTTCAATTCCTTGTTTACGCTCTGGTTGATTATCTAAATCACGGATAAAAACAACAGCTTTAATCTCTCGTGTTTTTTGCAAAAACCGGACTAAATTAAGAACTTTAATAGCTCTTACTCCATCAGCTTTGAAAGGTACACCGTTACTATCATGACCTAAAAATCTGCTAGGTTTATATTGTAATTGTCCTTTTGCATCTTCAATAATTTTGAGAATATCTCGCCAACAAGAAAATTCTGTTTCTGACTCTAAACCAGTCCAATGAAAATAATATTGCAAACTATCATCATCTAACCAAGCAAATTTTTCTTTTCAAACTCGCTCGGCTAATTTAGTAGCTGTTCTTGCATCTGCACCACTTTCAACTATGGCAATAAACTCAGCCACTGACTTCTCCTTCTAACACCCAATCTTCCCCTTCTGCATCCCAAAATTCATTTTCTAGAATATTTTTACAGTTCACAATAATTCAGGAATATGTTCATTTTCATAATTTTCTATTAATACACCAATGACTTCCATCAGAGATGTAAGAGGATGAGTTTCATCTTCACAAATTTGATCAATGAGTGTATCAAGTATATTAACTAAATGTTTATATTCTTCTTCTGTGTGAGGAACAAAAACATTTTCGGCAATGGATGACCAAGCTGTGATAGTTTGATTGATATTTAAGGTTTGCATTATTCTTTTCATTTTCCTTGATCATATTTGTTATGAGTTGATTATTTTGATTTGTCTTGATTTTATCACTGGATATTTAGAATGAGGCGATCGCACAAATTACTCTGATTTTTGCGGATCTTCTTCGGGAGGATGCAGTCCACTTTCAACCCATCTTTGTCGAGATTTTTGAATAAATTTTTCTCCTCGACGTTCATCATTTAGATCAAGACGTTCACAAGTTGCCCTTCCTGTAGGAGTTGTACCAATAATACATAAACCGTCAAATGTCCACATAAAATGTTCAGACCAAATTTGCTGACGAGGGTTAAATAAAGGAGTTTCTTTTCCAGTATTGGGATCAATACCTGTAGTGAAGTTATAGCGTCTTTCGTTGCAACGACGACAGGCCAGAGCAAGATTATCGAGACTATCCGTACCACCCAAAGATTGAGGTTGCAGATGGTCAATAGAAAGGGGTGCTGTACTGAGAAGTTCAGGGTAGTGACAGTATTCACAGCGACATTGAGCGCGTTGTCTCACCTGCTCATAAAGAGATTTAGGAATGGGCATTTTCTTGAGCAGCAACAGCAGCGTTAATATAACTGAAGATGTCGTCAAGTTCCCCTATTGCTTCTAATTCTATTGCTTCTTCTGGGGTAAGAGTATTCAATTTATTTTTATCAAGGAGTTCTTGCATTCGCTCCCCTAGTTTATCGGTAAATTTGAATAGCATAAGGTTTTTAATACGCTTGATACAGATTCCTTCTGGTAGGAATTGGGAAGGTTTAATGAGTGTAATTGTCATAGGTGAATTGTTGTGAGTTTTCTTGATTTTATTATTGGATATTCAGGGTGTCTAAGGTTGTGATATCCACGCAGCATATCACTAACTCAAGGATTCATTTTAACATATTCAGGAATAAATATTTCTTGGATATCATCAAGGATAATTAAACATCTTTTTTGACCTAAAAGATTTAAAAATTGAGTTAATTTATTATTTTCAATATCATGTGAATTGGTAAATTTTAATATTTCTGTAAAGATGTTATCTAAGGAATGAGAGAGTTTAATACTTTTCCAAATGACTAGATCGAATTTTTGTAAATTTAGATCAATAAAATGTTTAATCAGTGTGGTTTTACCAATGCCAGGTAATCCTAAAATGGAGACAAGGCGGTTATTTTGGGTGATTAACCAATGAGATAGGGTTTGTAGTTCGGTTTCTCTGCTGTAAAAGTGGGAGATTTTTGGGGATAGGGTTAAATCGTGAGAGTATGTTTTTTGGTTATCATCATTTTTTCTATTATTATTATCATCTTTAGTTTGATAAGATGAGCAAAAATTAAAATTATGATTATTATTTTGTATAATTACAGGTGATGATGTAATTTGCAGTCTTGATAACATAGAACGGAAATTACGCTTATTAATATCTTCGTCTAATTGTTCCGAAAAAACTTGCCAAAGTTTATAACCTACATCTCTCACATGACTTTCACTACGATGACATTGTGCTGCAATTTTCTCATAGGTATATCCATCCCAAACACCTTTAATTACAGTGTCCTGAATATCATCTAAGTGTTTTCCTGTCTGGACAAAAACTAATTCATCAGCTAACTCTAAAACTTCTGTAATATCCATAAAGTGTATATTGTATAAGCATTTCATCTATTATAGCTTAATCCCTGTATGTATTATCCGGCATTTTCGGACAATTATATTAATAATTTGTTACAAAACTCCCGATGTAATCAGGTATTTTCCTATAGAAACAATAATTTAGTGATCAGACAATTAATCTCAGCAGCCTCTTACTGACTTCCATATTATAAAGGATTTACATAGTCTTTTTAGTACATTACGCCAAGTCTGATTTGAGACTATCAATAGAGGCTACTACCAATCAAAACTTTATTTAACCCTAATTAACGCAGTTATGAACCATACCATCAAATCAGCATCATTTACGCGAACTATCAAAAACTTTTCTGCTATGGGACTAGTGGTGTTTTCTTCTTTGATTGCACCCTTTTTTGCACATGAATCTAGCTATGGTTATAGCACTTTTAACAAACAGTGTCTCTCAAGAGGAAAAGAGCCAGAAAACTATGATGGCGCAGAGAGCAAGTGCCAATCTAAGTGTTTCCGTAGATGTTCTCGGCATTACTAACCTGATCGTATCTAGTATCAAATCTTCCAGAGACCGCAGTGGATTTGTAAAAAATCTCATGAATGGGGCTTTTTATGGTGCAGGTCAGAGGTATAACGTGATGGTTTTTAATTTGAGTCAAAATTATGAAGAACGTTTTAGAGGAGTGAAATTCTATGGTTCGGCAGTCTATGATGGTGTCACCTTCGGTATTTGGGTTTTTGAAGATGGTGAATTCCTTAATCAAGGTGATGGTGGATGGATTAACTGGGCTTTTTCAGGGTGGTTTGACAGAAATGATAAGTATGTAAGATTTAAAAAACCATAAGATACAAGGTTGGGTTGATAAAACCCAACATTAACTTATCTCTATTACTTATTCTGGGTTTCATCCTGTAAATCCTCAAATCCTGGACATCCTGATTCAGACAAATGCTACAATTAACAAATCACCACAAGGAGTAAAAAACTATGCCCATCATGACAATTAAAGATGTGGAAAAACTGCAAAGTGCTATCAATGATGCAGGTTTAGATTATGATCTAGAATTAGAAAATGGGAGCATTTCTATTGTGGGTCCATCAGATATAGTTTCTAGTGAAATTTCTAGTCGTTTAATAGCTTTTCTCTTTTCTTGGATTAATCCCCGTCGTTTAGGAAGAGTTTTTGATTCTGCGGGTGGTTTTATTTTACCAGATAGCAATTTAACAGCACCAGATGTTTCTTTTGTGCGTGCTGCAAGGTTGCGTCAAAGTCCCCGTTATTTTGGTGAACTTGTGCCTGATTTAGTAGTAGAAATTAAATCTCAAAGTGATAGAATTAAAACCTTAGAAAAAAAAGTTATCAATTTTATTAATTTGGGTGCAGTGGTGGGAATTTTAATTGATCCTGATGAAGAAACTGTTACAGTTTATCGTTCTGAAGGTGAACCGGTCGTTTTTAACAACAATGATGTTTTAACTATTCCTGAACTTTTACCAGGTTGGGAATTACCTATTTCTGAATTATGGCCTCCTGTTTTTACTGAGGAAGAAATAGAAAGTTAGTTTTAGTTGATTTTCAAATTATGTGTAAGTTGGTAAGGTGTGTAAAACAGATAAGTTAGTAAGAAAAGGATTAAATTTATAATCTTTATCATCTGATTATAATCTGACACACCTTTAGGCAAAAGTTAAGAAATAAACGAACCACAGAGAACACAGAGAAATGAGGTTTTAAGAGAGATTTTCATAATTCTTTATTGGTGGAAATCTTAATATTCTTTTGTTTTCCTTTAATCAGGAAAAGCTAAACCAGTGCGCGGATCACGAATATATAAACCTAGTGTTAAACTCCGCATCACTTCATCCCAAACAGGTATTAATTGTTCTGCTTGATCCGCCCAATAATCAAAGGTAATTAAACACTGAATATTAGAACCTAAACCTACACAAATTCTAGAATATGCTTCTCTGGGTTCTGCTTGGGTGTCAATAAATTTAATTTGTCCCCACATTATTTTGGCAGTTTGGCGTTTAACTTGTATGATTTCCCCTGTTTCAATGACATCACGCTTATCATCTTCGATGATTTTTTTTAAGGTGCGTTTGAGGGGAAATAATGTCCAATCATTTGGGGGTAAATGATTATAGGAAATTTCTAAACAACAATCATCATTAGGTGGTTTTTTATCTGTGAATTTAAAGGATTTTTCTTTGGGTTCAAATACCCAATCTTGGGGAACGTTAAACCGCACTGCACCCCTACCAGCGACAAATATTTTATAATCTTCAGGTCCTTCCCAATGATGGTTTGGATCTAGTTCGAGGGTTTCTTTAATCCATTGCAGGTTGCTTTTTTTACGCTTGGACATAATTTTCATGTTCTCCTTTGTTTCTAGATTTAAGATTCGAGTTTAATTTTCTGTTTCTGTCTCTAATTCTACACCTTCATATAATAATTCAATGGGAAATTCAAATTCAATGCTTGATAATGTAATTATATCTCCAGTAATGTAGGGATAGTAAAGCCACATTCTCCCTTCTCCACGACAATAACGCTCAACATATATTTTTTCAGAATCAATTAAGATATATTCTTGTAAGGAGGGAATTGTTAAATAATATCTGAATTTTTCTCCTTTATCTTTATTGGTTGTACTGGGAGAAAGCACCTCTACAATTAATTTCGGATGTTGAATAAATTTGCGAGCGTTGATATCTTCATGGTGACAACTAACAACAAGATCAGGATAGAAGTAGACGCTGTTGGGATTAACTTGTACTTTGACATCTGATACGTTGACTCGACAACCTTGAGGATGGAGATGAGAATATAAAGGTCTGTAAAGATTGAGAGCAATATCATTATGGGGAATTGTACCACCAGTCATGGCGAAAACTTCGCCGTTGATGTATTCATAGCGAATATCTTGGTTAAGTTCCCATCTGAGATATTCCTCAAAGGTCATTTTTGGCGGTTTTTGGGGAATGGCGACCATATCAGAATTTTGAGAAGTTTGTTCTGATTATAGCTACAAATTTAATATTTTTTCTTGATTCACTGGCTGGTTATGTTAATGATTGAATTGCTCTTGGTTGGAAAAGAGTCAGACTTTTTGGAAAAATGAAATAGTTAAACCAGTGTTTTATACACCAGGGGATAATGATTGGACTGATTGCGATCGCGAAAACCTCAAGGTAAGACAATCAGAGTTAGAAAGATTGAATGCTATGTAGAGATGAGAGTTCTTACCTATGGAACATCTCTATATCTCTACAGTGATTCATGTTTAGTTTCACCAACCTGCTATTTTTCTGATGAAACAGGTGATTTTAATTTTTGTAGGGCAGGGAGGAATGGTGTACCACAATACGCAGTTTACCATTGTTATCCTTGATGAACTTCCAGGTTTTGTCCACTGTGGTTACTTTACCAGTCTTGTCAGTAATTAAGACATTGCCCATTGTTGTAGCTACATTACCATTAATGAAAATTCCAGCGTTGCGAATTTCCACCTTTCGCCATCCTTTGAGGGCAAAGCCAGTATCATTAGGGAAAGACGGATCGCCACCCACGAAATACGCCAATGCACCTTGGCGTGTCGTGCGGAAAGTCTGTGGTGTCTGTGTCAAAGTCGGCTTGAACAGCACTGCTCCGAACTGATAACCATAGGCTTGATCAATAATCTTCTCGGCTAATGCCTTAGCTGCGGCTTTTCCCTTCTGATCGTAGGTGGTGGAGATGGCAACTAATGCGTCGCCCCAGGCTTTTTGGGCTGCCAGGACTTCAGACTCAGTGATGGTCATATTGACTACTGAAGTGTTGGGGTTTGATGAGGTTTGACCAATAATGACGCTATTAACTTGAGCTTGAGCTATTGATGGAGCAGCAGCTAACAAGGCCATAGCAGCAGATGTGACATAAAAATTGATTCGCATACTTATCAAAGAACTTATCAGTTATAAAAATGAACTATCACATTAAACCACATTAGAAATTTGGTAAAAATTATCGTAGGGACAATTCATAAATTGTCCATATAATGTCTATAGATGTCTATTGTTTCAATAAACGCTATTAATACTTAGAATATAATTTAAAAGTTACTTAGTGCCTCCAAAATATCACTGACAGTTAGTTGTCATATTTCGTAGAGAAGACATCTTCATCACTCAGATAAAATAATTACATTTAATCTTTCCTCCACTTCTTGAAGGTATGCCATTAAACCAGTTTTCACACCTCTTGCACGTAAAGTTTCTAAACTTGTCTCTTCCCAACATTGTTTTTCTCGTTCCATATCTTTTCCCGTCAGTTGTTCAACTATAAATTTAATATTTCTGATTCTTTCTGGTTCTTTCTCTGAAGTAGAACGTAATCTTTCAGGTTCTATGGAAGGATCAAAAGATAATTTATTTTTGATATCTTCTAAAATTACCTTTTCATCATCAGATGCAATAAACCCATTTAACACCCATGCTTCACGTTTTGGATCAGCAGCACCAATGATAATTTCTAATTTTGGTGTTTTATTAAGATGTTCTAAACGTGCTTGTTCAATACCTTCTTTACGTTCTGGTTGATTATCTAAATCACGGATAAATAAAATAGCTTTAATTTGTCGTGTTCTTTGCAGAAAGCGTACTAAATTCAGAACTTTAATAGATGCTGCACCATCAGCTTTTAAAGGTACACCATTACTATCATGACCTAAAAACCTACTAGGTTTATATTTTAATTTTTCTTTTGCATCTTCAATAATTTTGATAATATCTCGCCAACAAGAAAATTCTGTTTCTGACTCTAAACCAGTCCACTGAAAATAGTATTGCAAACTATCATCATCTAACCAATCAAATTTTTCTTTTAAAACTCGCTCGGCTAATTTAATAGCTGTTCTCGCATCTGCACCACTTTCAACTATGACAATAACCTCAACCACTGACTTCTCCTTCTAACACCCAATCTTCCCCTTCAGCATCCCAAAACTCACCTGTTGTTAAGGTTTCCTTTGCCCATTCTATATCAGGATGTTCGTCTAAACGTTTGGCAACTGTAAAACCTGATTTACTGTTATTTAAGATATGGACTTGAGAAGGAGTAAGTTGATCAATTATATAAGGAGAATGGGTAGAGAAAATAATTTGCAGGTTAGGATTTTCAGCAATGATTTCTTTAAAAACATTCATTAACTGACGTTGTGCTTGGGGATGAAGTCCCTGTTCTATATCATCTAATAACACTAAATTAGGTTGAGTAGGATTCATTAACACAGTTAATAATCCTAAAGTTAACATTGTTCCTTCACTAATTGCATGGGCGGGAATACGTTCACCTGTATTCATATCTAAAACTACTTCTTGTCCGGTCATTTCTTGAGTTTCATCATAGGAAATAGAGCGACCATCAACTTCTATTAACCGTTTACGAATGACGGGAACTTTTGCCCGCCTGATGCCAATTTTGTGTACATTTGGTACAACTTTTTTTAACATTTCTTCTATGATTTGAAATTTATCTGGTGCTTCATCACGGAGAAAATCTAAGGTAGGTGCTAATCCTGATCCGTCAAATTCAACTCTGGGGGTGATTTCATCACTGTACGCTGGTTTAGCGAGATTACTTGCAGATAATTTGAGGTAAACAGTATGTTTTAAAGATTTACGAATTTCATCTGGAGAATTACTGAAAGAACTTGTCCATCCTGCTAAATTTTGTTTTGTTTCATTTATTATACATGATCCTGTAGGAATCCAAGAATCATTATTCTGTTGATTCCAATTATAGGCAGCTTGCCAATTTTGGCGATTTTTATAACCCCAAAAACCACTTGCAGTAACAGACATATCTTTTTCACCAATTGTTGTAATAAATTGGGGCAACTTATCATACTGAAAAATATTTCTAAAGGGTGAGGTAGTTAGTCTGCTGAGATTATGTAATGCTTGAAGGACGCTGGTTTTACCAGCACTATTTTTTCCTACAAGTCCATGTAATCGGGAGTTATCGAAATTAAACTCTGTTGATTTATGGCTTTTGAAATTATGAAGCTTTAGGCTTTGTAACATATTGTTAGTTTTATTTATTCATTATCATTTGCTATTTGGAAAATTGAAATTACCATTTTTGTAAAAACATTATACTAAATAAAGCATTGAGGATATAAAGAATAATATATCTTACCAGGTAGGATATCATGGTTTTCAACAAACCCTCTTTTAGTAAACCAATCTATGAAATCTTCTTTTTTGCAATTGACAGGTGCAGGATAAATAATAATAGGAAGGCTTTTTTCACTCCACATCATATTACACAAATATTTAAGTAGATATGAACCATATCCTTTTTCCCTATAATATTCGTTAATAAAAAAAGTTTCTATATACCAGTGCATTTCAGGATCTTGTTTCATTTTATAGAATGATGCACCTATATGTAGGTTTTGATAGTAAATGTCGTAACAAAAATATTTCCTTTTGTCAATTACTTCATTCTTCTTTTCTGTTTCATAATTTCTTTTTATTTCAATCCCTTGAGGTGCTTTTATTTCTTTCATTGATTTTATCCCTTCTATAGATTTATTGTGTTGTAATCAAATTTTCTGATGTGATGACTTAGCCTAGTGGACAAGCGCATATTAGTGATAAATATATTTGTACAAACAATCAATATTTGACTCTTTCCTCAAATTCACCTTGTATGCGAAAGGTTTCCCAATCCTTCAAAGAATAAATATCAAATCGGAAAAAACGATCACCATAATCAGCATAGTAAGCAATATAACCAAATTTTTTCCCTTGATATGTAGTGCGATGTCTACCATTTTCATAATAACGGTCTATAAATCGAGAATTAATAAAGTCTTGGCTAATTGCTTCACCCCAAATACGGCTAATAAGTTCATTAACTGCTTGATCTCGTCTTAAATTATATCCTTGTTTGCTCAGAGATTGTCCAATTGATGAGTTTTCGATAAAAACTGCTTCACTGTAATTCTTTTGTATATCAGAGACTTTTTCACCAACAATTATCTTGACATTATTACCTTGGAACTGAATTCTAGCTTCATAATTCACTAGAATAGAATTAATATAAAATGGCTTGAAAATCAACCCTTCTCCAAGCTGATTTCTGTTAATATGTTTGATTGATTTTTGAATGCTGTCCCCTGGCAAGGAAAAACAAGGCTTGGAAATAATTAAATTAAAATAAATGAGAATCAAAGCCATAAAAGGTCTTGATATTGTTCTCAGTTTTAGATGTAATATATTGAGAATATGATCATTAAATTCAATCATAATTTGCATGATTTATTGTTTCTATCTAATTTTTTTAGATTAATACAGTATAACACAGCACCAAGTTATCCGATTATACCTTAACAAAAATATACTAACTCTATTTGCTAGTTTGTGGCTTGGGTCGAGAAAACCGAAAATTAACTTATCTATTCCCAATCGTTCACATTTCAAACTCTCAATACAGCTAAATTCGTGTATATTGTAAGTGGTGGTTGTAGGGTGTGTCAGCGACAGCGTAACGCACCAAAACCTTGATAATGATGATAAATATGGCAGTTTAACAATATAAAAAGGAAACAATCATTATGAAACAGCGAATAACTATTCATCCAAACATTTGTAACGGTAAACAGATTATTACTAATACTCGAATTACTGTACAAACAATTATGGAATTTTTACGTGCAGGTGATTCTATAGAAGAAATTTTGGAAGAATACCCATCTTTAAACCGAGAAGATATTTATGCTTGTATGCAATTTGCAACTAAATTGATAGCCAATCATTATTTTTTTAACATCAGGTTGGGTTTCACCTAAATCCACCCAACCCACAGATAATTAATTATCTCCTTGACTTGATGCTAACAACTGTTCAAAATCCTCCACTGAAACAATAGTAATTGCCTGTTTAAAGATACTTTTTAGCAATTGCAAATCTTCCAGAGCATTAATCTTATTTTTCAACTCATCTGATACATTGCCAAACCTAGTTTCTATAATCTCAATCACATTTTCACGGGAATTTTTGATCATTCCATCAATTTCAAAGCTAGTTAAAAATGGCATACGTTTTCCCTCCTCATAACGGTTTAATTCAGTCTTGAAATCAGATTGCAGTATTGGGGGTAATGTCATCATCCATTCAATAAACCGGAATAATTGACGAATCATTTCTCCGGTATAACCCAAGTCATAAAGTTGTTTCACTAGACTTAATTTTAACTGAAATCTTTGTTGTGAATTACCTTGAGTGGCTTGGGTTTGTAAATGTGCCATAATGATGATAGCAAAAGGATTATTACTTTGTGCTAGGGTATCATGGCTATAATCTAATAGTTTAACACTGGGAAATTGTAAATTAGTTGTAAACCCCCACTGACTATAACCATAAGATGTAGGTTTCCAATTGGGGTTATCATCTCCTAAAACCGCGAAACTAAAGACTTTAAGACGATAGCGATCAAATAAGCGATGATTATAAATATACATCCTTTCTGCAAAATCGTCTTGTTCTTGTCCTTGTATTTCTATGTGAATCAGAACTAACGCTTTTTCTCCATTCCGCAGGGTGACTTTTACCAGTTTATCCGCTAAACGTCTTCCTGTTTCTGCATCTCTAATTAGTTCTTGTAATTCGGTGTCTAGGGTTTCATATCCTTTTTCCCAGTCAATATCTTGATAAACTTCAGGAAAACAATATTCTATGAATCGCTCAAGATAAACTGTAATCGCTTCTTTCCATGCGCTGTCATAATCTGAGTTTGGTTGGTAGTTCATCCCTGAAAATATATGTTTTGATATACTGTGATTATAACATATCAAATACTAAAAACTACCTTTATAAATCATTTCCATTTTTACTTTTTTTAACTCAATTTTTAACCTTTCATTCTCCATCTTCAAAACCAAATTCTCATCCTTAATCACCTCAACCTCATTCCGTTTACTCAAAGCCTGATTTATTGCTAACTTCCGCATATCCAAAGAAAACCAACGTTGATAAGTTTTCGTGTGAATCTGCACACTATGACCTAAATTATCTGCTGCTGCTTTAATAGGAATCCCTAAAATATGCGCTCTAATTGCCCAACCATGACGCAAATCATAAGGTTTAAAATCTAAGCCAACTTTCCTAAACCACCAGCTAACTCTTTGAATTAAAGCTGTAATTTCCGCATGATTATTTTTATCTTTTTTACTAATTGCTGTCACCAACATTTCTAAATACTGGGGATTCCTTAAATCAAATTCCTTAATCCATTCCTTATATAAAGGTAAGGCTTCCCGTTCTCCCGTTTTACAATCTTTATCAACCTTCCAAGTTAAATCTATATTTTCATTACTTAACCACCAATTAACATCAGGATTAATAAATAATTCACGGGGACGTAAACCGAAAACCGCCAACATTCCATAAACCCAACGCCACAATAACCAGCTATCTTTGACATCTTGATTAACTTGTTTACCTCTGTTATTTTCATATTCCTCAAATTTGTAAAATCCGGCTACTATTTCTTTATCTGTGGGAATATTGCGAGAGTTAGTTTCCGGTGTTTTAGCATAATTAGTTAAATTAATTTCAATTTTGAAAAGTTGACAAAATACAGAAATAGCTCTAACTGCATTATATCGCGCCCATTCTTTATCTATTTTCTCAATTGCATGAATAAAATTTTCCCCAATTGCTAAATCATCTGGATTAGTATAGCGTTTAATTCTGGTATAATAATAAAAAAAGGTATGATCACTTTTAGTTGTGCGTTTATGGGTTTTAAAATATTCATTTTCAAACTTTTCTAATAACTCTCCAATAGTTACTACATCGTTTTTAATTCCTTCCTGTCCTAAGTATTTGTCATTCCAAACAAAAGTTTTCCTAGCAATTAATTTTCCTAATTCATAAGCTTCCTCTTCCGCAGTTTTTAATCCTTCTAAGTTCGCAGGAATGTTTAAACTGAGGTTGTATTGCTTTTTACCTGTCTTCCTAATATCTGCATCATCTGGTTTAATAGGTAAAGTTGCCCGTAATTGCAGACATCCATTTGATTCTCGAATGGTAACTCTGGTTTTTGCAGATTTCAAACGCAGATTTACTTGCTGTATTTCCTGGGTTAAGTTGGTTTTCATGTTGGGTGTTTTGTGGCGATCACGTAAAGCGCAGAAAGCATTAGCATTAAAATAAACAAAAAAATAATTCAAAATCTATTTTCTAAATTTTGAATTTTGCATTTTTAATTGTTTATAGGACTTACGCATTGACAGGATCAACCAAATATGAGGTATGGATTTCGGGCATTTTCACGTGATTGTTTGATAATTTTTGAGCGATCGCTATTGATCGGAAGTTAATCACCAAAAGCCTGAAACAACCAAATATCGTTCATACACATGATGGGTAATTTGTACAGTGCGTAAGTCCTAGTTTATTATTCTGTACGTAAACCCAAAATAAATCTGTTAACTACAAACAGACCCCTCTTCCGTCACTCTCGGAAAACAGGTTCTTGCGTCTCTTTTATGGTGATTGAGGACTGATTATAACAGAACCATTACAGGACAAGGGTTATAAACAATTATACCCATATTTTACATGAAATGCCCACACAATAAGGCTTTCAATAATTTTGAACTGGATTCTCCATAAAATCTATGCAAGAACCGGAAAACAATAACACAATCTTTTTTATACCTAATAATTAAGCCAAGCGATCTATGCCTCCTTCAAAGAAATTTCTAACCGCATCTCCAAAATCAGCTCCTTCCTTAGCTTTTGAAAGTTCATCGAAAATATCTCCATCAGGAGGCTGATAAGTGATAACCTCACGTTGCAATGTATAAAAGTGAGTATATATTCCTTCCGTTTCTAGTTCAGCAGTAACCATGCAAAATCCTTGAGAACCTAAGTAATTTAGAAATTCATGCATAGTTTTTACTTTGGGCTTTAGGCGTTTGCCATTGACGTAAAGATTCATAATCTCATTAGTCATTCCGCGACCAAGTAATTGTACACGAATCTGAATAAATTGATAAGCCTTTCTTTTCTCTACAGTAGTATTCATAATGGTTCAAACCTCTGATGAAAGTCAGCAAGTGTTTTTTCTCGGTAAATTTAACCAGATTTTAATACTTTTTAAATTACCCTATATATAATATTATATATAATATTACTTACTGTCAACCCTTGCATTGTAAAAAGTCTAAACTGTACGTATGTTGGATTCTACTGCTTTTCTCATTCCCAGACTCTGGCTAGGAATGCAAATAACGAGGTTCTACTTCAACTATTATAAGCACAGGCAGAGCCTCTAATTGAAGTATTCCCTGTCTCAGACAGGTAACGAGAGGTTGGTATTAGACTATATTGAGACTAAAAATAGGCGTTGCTGAATCAAGGTATGAAAATACAGCAGATTCCATTGCTATAAGGTACAAAACATAATAATGAAAATCTTGTGGGGTTGGCCGGACAGCCCGCCAATAGTGTACCTCATGACACCAGAAAGTGCTGTAAATAAAAATCTAATAATCTGAAATACTAATTAATGAGTTAACTGCAAACATAGTTTATTGCCAACATTGCTCACTGCAAACATAGCGGAATTAAAAACCATTAAACCAAAAAAATAAATACTCCGGTCCTTACCACGGTTACGACGGATTCGCAATCTTCGCTCGTGACATGGATTTGGCACTCAACAGCCCAACCTGGGGATTAATCGGCGCTCCCTGGAACAAGTCTGCAAAGAAAGCTTTAAGAAAAGCTACAGCAGCAGTCTAGGTAACAACAGAGTAGGGGCAACCCTCGCCGGATAGGGAAAGCCTGGGGTTTCGCCCCAGGGGGGAGTAGAGAAGTCAAAATTCAAAATCAAAAATTCTCAGTGTTGAATTTTGCATTCTGAATTTTGAGTCACATTCCCCACTCCCCACCAAAAACTGGCGGGGAACACCCCGCCTCTACAGAACCAAAAATCACTGAAACACAACACACAGCAAGCTTGGAGAACTAGAAATGCCTCAGAATCCCGAAAATATTAAGGACCACGTTGAGCTATTCCACCAGCCAGAATACCAACAACTGTTCCAAAACAAGAAAGAATTTGAAAACGCTCACACCCCCGAAGAAGTTCAACGGGTTGCAGAATGGACAAAGTCCTGGGAATATCGTGAAAAGAACTTCGCTCGTGAAGCTTTAACCGTTAACCCCGCTAAAGGTTGTCAGCCTTTAGGTGCTATGTTCGCTGCTGTGGGTTTTGAAGGCACTCTTCCCTTCGTTCAAGGTTCTCAAGGTTGTGTTGCTTACTTCCGTACACACTTAACCCGTCACTATAAAGAACCATTCTCCGGCGTTTCTTCTTCCATGACTGAAGACGCTGCGGTTTTCGGTGGTCTGCAAAACATGATTGATGGTTTGGCTAACGCTTACGCATTGTACAAACCCAAAATGATTGCAGTTTGCACCACCTGTATGGCAGAAGTTATCGGTGATGACCTCGGTGCATTCATCACCAACGCTAAAAACGCTGGTTCAGTTCCCCAAGATTTCCCCGTACCCTTCGCACATACACCTAGCTTCGTAGGTTCTCACATCACCGGTTACGACAACATGATGAAGGGCATTCTTTCTAACCTGACCGCAGGTAAGAAGAAAGCTACCAGCAATGGCAAAATCAACTTCATCCCCGGTTTTGACACCTACGTAGAAAACAACCGTGAAGTTAAGCGCATCGCTGAATTGATGGGCATTGACTACACCTTGTTGTCTGACAACAGTGATTATGTTGACGCACCTAACGATGGTGAATTCAATATGTACCCCGGTGGTACAAAGTTAGAAGACGCAGCAGATTCCATCAACGCTAAAGCTACTGTTGCTCTTCAAGCTTACTCCCTGAGCAAGACCCGTGAATACATTGCTAAGGAATGGAAGCAAGATGTTTGTGTTGCTCGTCCTTGGGGTATCAAGGGTACAGACGAATTCTTGATGAAACTCAGCGAACTAACTGGTAAGCCCATTCCTGCTGAATTAGAAGTAGAACGTGGTCGTGCAGTTGACGCAATGACCGACTCCCATGCTTGGGTACACGGTAAGCGTTTCGCTATCTACGGTGATCCCGACCTAGTTTACAGCGTTGTTAGCTTCATGTTAGAAATGGGTGCTGAACCTGTACACATTTTGGTTCACAACACCAACGAAGTATTTGAAAAAGAACTGCAAGCACTGTTAGATTCTAGCGAATTTGGTAAAGACGCTAAAATCTGGGGTGGTAAAGACTTGTGGCACTTACGTTCCTTGTTGTTCACCGAACCCGTAGACTTGTTAATCGGTAACTCCTACGGTAAGTACCTGTGGCGTGATTGTGGTGTACCTTTAGTAAGAATCGGTTATCCCATCATGGACCGTCACCACTACCACCGCTATGCAACCATCGGTTACAAAGGTGTAATCAACTTGTTGAACTGGGTTGTTAACACAATCTTTGAAGAAATCGATCGCAACACCAACGTTGCTGGTAAGACCGATATTTCTTACGACTTAGTACGCTAAGAATATCAACAGTCAGGTGCTAAAAAAACATCTGACTACTAGCAAAACAGCAAAGAATAAATGGGGATTGGGTATTATTTCCCAATTCCCTATTCCAGTAAATCATAACAGGAGTCAGGAGTCAGGAGAAATTGATTTTGGATTTTGGATTTTGGATTTTGGATTATTTTTATCATCTCCACCCTAAAATCTAAAATTTGTCTCAGAGGAGTCAGAATAACTGAATTTAGCTTCTTCCTCTGCGTCCTCTGCGCCTCTGCGGTTCGTTATTCTTATCCTAATTACTGACTGCTCAAACCTAGCTCTAAAGCTTGTCTTAATTGTAGTTATCTTAGGTTTGCATTATGGCATCTATTCCCCATTCTCATCCTCATCCTAACTATCATCCACCAAGGTACCAAAACCCTGGAAACTTTGATATTTTCCGCCCAATCAGAAGGTTTGTAGATGGTATCCCAGTTAAAAATAATCGCCTAGCCCATCTAATTTGTCGAGTAATTCCCTGTTGTTGTCCTTTCGAGCGCGATATTAATTTATTTGGTCGCACTTTCCATATTCCCGCAATTTGTCAAATTAATCCTCTGTATAACGAACTTGTCGGTTTACGATTTCGGGCTTTGTCATATCTTGCTGACGAATGTGGCGAAGATGTGACGCAATATATTTGCTAAACATCAGTTATTATTCATTACCCATTACTTTTTTCTTGGTCATTAGTCATTGGTCATTAGTTATTAGTATTCAACCAAACAGAAGAGCAATTATCAAGGATTGATGTTATTAAAATTCAGTTACAGATAAATAGATATCTTTTCTGAAAATTTAACTGTGTAAATCTAATGTAAAGAGGAATTTTGCGGTAAGTCTATAGAGTTTTGCTGACATTTTAATTAATAAAAATCAACCCAGGCGAGACATAAATATGAAAATGACCCAAAGCAAAATTAACGAACTTCTGAATGAATCAGGATGCGAACATAATCAAAAAAAACAAGGAGAAAAGAAAAATAAATCTTGTACTCAACAAGCTCAACCTGGTGCTGCTCAAGGTGGTTGTGCTTTTGATGGTGCAATGATAGCATTAGTGCCTATTACTGATGCTGCTCATTTGGTACATGGTCCTATTGCTTGTGCTGGAAATTCTTGGGGAAGTCGCGGAAGTTTGTCTTCTGGACCAATGCTTTATAAAACAGGTTTTACCACCGACTTAACAGAAAATGATGTGATTTTTGGTGGTGAGAAAAAACTATATCAAGGCATTCTCGCAATTCACAAACGTTACAAACCAGCAGCAGTTTTTGTTTATGCTACTTGCGTAACTGCTCTCATTGGTGATGATATGGAGGCAGTTTGTAAAGCAGCAGCCGAAAAAATTGGTGTTCCTGTTGTTCCTGTGATTTCTCCTGGTTTTATAGGTAGTAAAAATCTGGGAAATCGCTTTGGTGGTGAAGCTTTATTAGATTATGTAGTAGGAACTGCTGAACCTGAATATACTACACCTTATGATATTAATTTGATTGGTGAGTACAATATTGCTGGGGAAATGTGGGGGGTTTTACCTTTATTTGAAAAGTTAGGTATTCGCGTCTTATCCAAAATTACCGGCGATGCTCGCTATCAAGAAATTACTTATGCTCACCGCGCTAAATTAAATGTGATGATTTGCTCACGGGCATTATTAAACATGGCGCGGAAAATGGAGGAACGTTACGGTATTCCTTACATTGAAGAATCGTTTTATGGTATAGATGATATTAACCGTTGTTTGCGAAATGTCGCCGCAAAATTAGGAGATCCTGATTTACAAGCACGGACAGAAAAATTAATTGCTGAAGAAACAGCAGCTTTAGATATTGCTCTTGCTCCTTATAGAGAAAGACTCAAAGGTAAGCGAGTTGTACTCTATACTGGTGGTGTAAAAAGTTGGTCAATTATTTCCGCTGCTAAAGATTTAGGAATAGAGGTAGTTGCCACCAGTACCCGCAAAAGTACAGAAGAAGATAAAGCTAAAATCAAGAAATTACTAGGCAATGATGGCATTATGTTAGAAAAAGGAAATGCCAAAGAATTGCTCAAATTGGTGGAAGATACCAAAGCAGATATGTTAATAGCTGGGGGAAGAAACCAGTACACAGCATTAAAAGCCAGAATCCCATTTTTAGATATTAACCAAGAACGTCATCATCCCTATGCTGGTTATATGGGAATGGTAGAAATGGCACGGGAATTATACGAGGCTTTATATAGTCCAATTTGGGAACAAATTCGTAAACCAGCACCTTGGGAATAAATTAAAAATTGATAATGGATAATTGATAATGGGAAATTATTAATTATCAATTATCAATTGTCAATTTTCAATTATTGAGATTATATTTATGGCACTTGTTACACTTCCAGAAAAACCTG
The DNA here is from genome assembly GCF_019598945.1 of Sphaerospermopsis torques-reginae ITEP-024. Lineage (NCBI taxonomy): Bacteria > Bacillati > Cyanobacteriota > Cyanophyceae > Nostocales > Aphanizomenonaceae > Sphaerospermopsis > Sphaerospermopsis torques-reginae. Next base: position 4,557,541 of record NZ_CP080598.1, read on the forward strand.
TTTCTGTTAATCCCCTTAAACAAAGTCAAGCATTAGGAGCTTCTTTAGCTTTTTTAGGATTAAAAGGAACTATCCCTTTATTTCATGGTTCTCAAGGTTGTACTGCTTTTGCAAAAGTTGTTTTAGTGCGACATTTTCGGGAAGCGATTCCTTTAGCTACTACAGCAATGACAGAAGTTACTACCATTTTAGGTGGTGAGGAAAATGTTGAACAAGCTATTTTAACAGTAGTAGAAAAACTGCAACCAGAAATTATTGGTTTATGTACTACTGGGTTAACAGAAACTAGAGGCGATGATATAGAACGTTTTTTAAAAGAAATTAGAAAACGTCATCCAGAATTAGATCATTTAGCCATTATTTTTGCTCCCACTCCTGACTTTAAAGGTGCATTGCAAGATGGTTTTGCAGTTGCAGTAGAAAGTATTGTTAAAGAAGTTCCTAAAGCGGGAGGAGTTAAACCAGAACAAATCACAATTTTAGCTGGTGCTTCTTTTACTCCGGGAGATGTTCAAGAAATCGAAGAAATGGTCAAATCCTTCGGTTTAGATCCGATTTTTGTGCCTAATTTGGGAGCTTCTTTAGATGGACATTTAGAGGATCATTATAGTGCTATAACTGCTAGTGGTACAACCCTCAAACAATTGCAATCTTTAGGTAGTTCTGCTTTCACTATTGCATTAGGTGAAAGTATGCGGGGAGCGGCGAAAATTCTCCAGCAAAGGTTTAATACAGACTACGAAGTTTTTAGAGATTTAACAGGTTTAGAACCTGTGGATGAATTTCTGCAAGCGTTATCTGTGTTAAGTGGAAATCCCGTACCAGAAAAATATTGTCGCCAACGTCGTCAGCTACAAGATGCGATGTTAGACACTCATTTTTATTTTGGTGCAAAACGGATTTCTTTAGCCTTAGAACCGGATTTAATGTGGTCTATGGTGCATTTTCTCCAGTCAATGGGGGCGCAAATTCATGCGGCTGTAACTACTACAAAATCACCTTTATTAGAGCATCTACCCATTAAAAATGTCACGATTGGCGATTTAGAAGATTTGGAAGATTTAGCAGTAGGTTCTGATTTATTAATTGGAAATTCTAATGTTAATAATATTGCTAAACGGCTTTCAATTCCTCTTTATCGTTTGGGTATTCCTATCTATGACAGATTAGGAAATGGCTTATTTACCAAAGTAGGCTATCGCGGTTCTATGGATGTTTTATTTGGCATAGGAAACCTATTCATAGAACACGAAGAAGCCTTAATGATGAACCAGTGGAAAGAGGTAATGAATAGGTAATGGGTGATTGGTGATTGGTGATTGGTAATTGGTAATTGGTAATTGGTAATTGGGAGTATAAAGAACTCAATAACTAATAACTAATGACTAATGACTAATGACTAATGACTAATAACTAATGACTAATAACTAATGACTAATGACAAAGGACAAATGAAAGTGAAAATTGCATTTACGACTACTGACAGAATTCATGTTAATGCTCACTTTGGATGGGCTAAGGAAATTGATGTCTATGAAATTACAGATGAAGGATATCAATTTCTAGAAACTCTAACCTTTGATGGCGACTTGAAAGAAGATGGTAATGAGGATAAAATTACCCCTAAACTTGATGCTTTAAAAGATTGTACAATAGTTTATGTAGTAGCTATTGGTGGTAGTGCGGCTGCTCGTCTAATTAAACATGGTGTGACACCTGTTAAGGCGAAGTCTGAAGAAGAAAAGATTGAAGAAATCTTGACTAAATTAGTGCAAACTTTAAAAGGGAATCCTCCACCTTGGTTGCGTAAAGCTTTAGGTCAAAAGAAATCTAACTTTTTAGAGGAACTAGAAAACGAAGCTGCGGTATGAGTGAAAATAATAGTGTGAACGGAAACGCGACAAATACAGTAATTTCTTCACCTTTTCTGAAAACATTGGTCCAACAAATCCGCGCTAATGATAGCTATGGATTTTACAAAAATTGGTCTGATGAATTGATTCTTAAACCTTTTGTGGTGACTAAACAAAAGAAAAAAGAAATTTCTACAGAAGGTGAAGTTGATCCAGCTACTATTTCCCGAATTAATGCTTTTTTTAGAGCGATCGCCTCAAGCATAGAAAAGGAAACTGGATTACTTTCTAATGTGGTAATTGAATTAGGTCATGAAGGTTTTGGTTGGGCTTTAGTTTTTTCTGGTCGTTTATTATTAACTGTAAAAACTTTGCGTGATGCTCACCGTTTTGGTTTTGAATCCCTAGAAAAGCTAAATGAAGAGGGAGAAAAGTTTGTTGAGAAAGGAATTGAACTAGCCAAACGTTTTCCCGAAGCAGGAAATTTGTAATTTTAGGTGACAGGTGACAGGTGACAGGTGACAGATAAGAATAAACTTTTGCCTTTTGCCTTTTGCCTCTTGCCTATTACCAATTACCAATTACCCATTACCAATCACCAATTATCAATGACCATTGAGGAACTCACAACGAAAATTAAAAAGCTAAATAGTAAAGCAGGTCAAATGAAAATGGATCTGCATGATTTAGCTGAAGGACTACCTACAGATTACGAAAAATTGATGGATGTTGCCAATGAGACTTACAAAATCTATCAAGAGTTAGATCAACTCAAGCAACAACTAAAAAAAATGGAGAACGGTAAATGACTGGAACTATTGAAGAATTTAAAAAAATCGTAGATGCAGAAGCTTATTTACAGTTTTTTAATCTGCCTTACGATCAACATTTTGTCAATGTCAATCGGCTGCATATCTTAAAAAAATTCTCTCAATTTATGTATCAAATTGATGAGCAATATCCTAATCTAAGTGCAGCAGAAAAATTAGAAAAATATAGCCAAGCTTTGCAACAGGCTTATCAAGTTTTTATAGAATCAACACCCCACGAACAAAAATTGTTCAAGGTGTTCAATGACAAACCAAAAAATGTAGTTACGCTAACAGAAATCACGTCTGACTAGGAGGTATAAATTGATCAACCTAACGCCTACCGAATTAGAACGCTATAGTCGCCAAATGATGCTGCCGAATTTTGGCGAAGTGGCTCAAAAGCGCCTGAAGTCAGCGACGGTTCTGGTGACTGGTGTGGGGGGATTAGGTGGAACGGCGGCGCTTTACCTAGCAGTAGCGGGCGTTGGGCGGCTCATCCTAGTCCGGGGTGGTGATTTGCGTCTCGATGACATGAATCGTCAGATTTTAATGACTGATGATTGGGTGGGAAAACCAAGAGTTTTTAAGGCTAAAGAAACTCTGGAAGCTATTAATCCTGATGTGCAAATTGAGGCAATTCATGATTATATTACCCCCGAAAATGTAGATTCGTTGGTGCAATCTGCGGATATGGCTTTGGACTGCGCCCACAATTTTACCGAGCGTAATTTATTAAATGAAGCTTGTGTAAAGTGGCGTAAACCAATGGTGGAAGCAGCAATGGATGGAATGGAGGCTTACCTAACAACAATTATTCCTGGTGTAACTCCTTGTTTGTCCTGTTTGTTTCCAGAAAAACCAGATTGGGATCGCCGGGGTTTTTCAGTTTTAGGGGCTGTTTCTGGGACTTTAGCTTGTTTAACTGCTCTGGAAGCTGTCAAGTTAATTACCGGTTTTAGTCAACCATTATTATCGGAATTGCTAACAATTGATTTCAGTAGAATGGAATTTGCTAAACGTCGTTCTCAACGCGATCGCAATTGTCCAGTCTGCGGTAATACAGCACCTTGGAGATATTCCCAATCTCAATCTTTGTCGGTGTAAAATTCCACCACCAAACTAATAATTAATCTACATCTGTAAATCAGAATTATCGCTACAGGGAAAAAAATGACTGTTACATTAACAGAAAAAGCAGAATTTCGTTTGCGAGCTTTTTTAAAAGGTTCTGCTGCGGAAGAAAATCAAGCTAAAAAAGGTGTCCGCATCTCCGTTAAAAACGGTGGTTGTAGTGGCTATGAATATGGTATTGAAATTACCAATAAGCCCCAAAATGATGATATTGTCACCCAACAAGGTAATGTATTGATTTACGTTGACGCTAAAAGTGCGTCTTTATTAGAAGGTGTCGTCATTGATTTTATTGAGGGTGTCATGGATAGCGGTTTTAAATTCTCTAACCCCAATGCAACTGACACCTGTGGTTGTGGCAAATCTTTTAAATCAGGAGATTGTTCACCTAACGGTGTACCTTGCAGCTAAAAAAATTTGGAACTTAGGAAAAAATAGATATGGAAACTTTTCTAAGTTCCATTCCATCACCTACAAATTTACAACTTTTCCGTAGACACACTCTACATTTTTTTGTGTACGGAAGAGATGATTTACCTTACTAAAAAAGGTAAGCATTCACCAACAAATTACAAGTTCTATTCAAATTTGAGGAGAAGTAAAACATGGCAACTTATCAAGTAAGATTGATCAACAAAAAAGAAGAATTAGACACCACAATTGACTGTGATGATGATGTCACAATTGTTGATGCAGCAGCAGATGCAGGTATTGATTTACCAGTTTCTTGTCACGCTGGTTCTTGTTCTAGTTGTGTAGGTAAAATTGTAGAAGGTGAAATCAACCAAGATGATCAAAACTTCTTGGATGATGATCAATTAAAGCAAGGTTTTGCTTTATTGTGTGTTACTTATCCTCGTTCCAACTGCACAATCAAAACCCACCAAGAAGCTTATTTGGTTTAATACAAAACTAGGGTTTAGCTTTGCTAATTAAACCCATAATTGAATTTTGACGATGATGGAGGATGTTTATCATCTTTCATCATTTCAGGTTTCATTTTTTTACTGTTAATTATTGTCGGACAATGTTTACTCCTTTTAGTGTCACTGGTTGCTCTTTGGAATTGCTCAAACCTGGAGAAATAGGAATTGTTACTGTCTGTCAAACTCAGGATGAAACTATTAGGAAGAAACTGATATCAATGGGTATTCATACAGGAACTAATATCACTGTTGAGCAGCATTTTCCGTCCTTCATAATTAAGGCTGGTAATGTATCCATGACTTTAGATCGGCAAACCGCACGGGCTATTTATGTGCGGGTGATTGAGGGTTGAACTAAATAGATTATTAAAACAAAAAATAATTTTTGGTATTATGTGATCCAAAAGGACGGAATATTGTATACTGTATAAATTACAGATTCAATAAACGTCGGTTGCTCATAAATATGCCATTACAAGAAATATCAAAATTAAAAGATAAAATTATCCTTGGTGATAACTTATCTGTTTTTAAACAAATAGAAAATGATACTTTTGATTTAATTATTACCTCACCTCCATATTTTCAGCAACGTAATTATGGTAATGGTGATTTAGAAATCGGTAATGAACCCACAGAAGCAGAATATTTAAACAATATACTAACTGTTTTTCAAGAATGTGTAAGAGTTTTGAAAAGCACAGGAGCAATTGTTTTTAATTTAGGAGATAAATATATTAGTGGCAGTTTATCTCTCATACCTTATAAATTTGCTATTCAAGCCACTGAAAATAATAATATTTTTTTGATTAATCAGATTACTTGGTCAAAACTTAACCCTACACCACGTCAGGATAAAAGAAAGTTAATACAAGCTACAGAACCTTTTTTTATATTCGCTAAATCTAAAGATTACTATTTTAATCTAGACAATTATTTACAACATTTAGATACATTCAATAAAACTGCAAAAACTAAACCATCAGATAAATTAGGTAAAAAATACCTGGAATTAATTAAAAATTCTGATTTGACTGAAGAACAAAAATCAAATGCCATTAAAGCATTAAATGAGGCAATTTTAGCAGTGCATAATGGGGAAATTGAAGGATTTAGAATGAAAATAAATGGCGTGCATAAGTTGGCTTATGGTGGTCAAGATGGTGGCAGAAATAACCAAATTAAAAATAATGGATTTACGATTATTAGGATTTTAGGAAACGCCATGAAAAAGGATATTATAGAAAGTCCGGTAGAAGTAACTAAAAATAATCATCATCCAGCAGTTTATCCTTTATATATCATTCAAGAACTTATTAAGTTATTAAGTAAAGAAGGAGATTTTGTCCTTGATCCTTTTTGTGGTAGTGGTACAACTTGTTTAGCAGCTAGAAATTTAAATCGTCATTATTTAGGAATTGAAATCAATCCTGATTATGTTAATCTAGCTAATAGTCGTATGGCAGAATCTAATTTTCAACAACAGGAATTATTTATATGAAATATAATTATCATCAGGAAATAGAAATTTTAGAAAAATACTATCAACAAGCAATTGAACTGCTCGAAAATCAATCATTGACAGAAATAGACGCAGAAATCAAAAATAGTGTAGATGTTTTTCTTCAAAAAATAGAAACTGATAAATCGTTAATTCAAGTAATTATTACCAGTTTACTCAAGAAAATTATTCAACCTGAGCAAGATATCAGGTTACACATGGCTAAATTTCCCAATGGATATTCTGCAAGGGTGCTTGATACTAAGGTAACTACACCATTTTTCAAAAATAAATTTCCTAGATATGCTAATAAGGAAACTGCTTTTTTAACAAAAGCAACACGAGCAGAAATCATCTGGAATTTTGAGGAGGGAGTTAAATTACCATTGAGAAGTAAAACCTTGGTTGAACCTTTTATAAAATTTATCGATAAAATTGAAAATCAAAGTATTAATATTGAAGATTGCTTAATTTATATATTTACTCAATTGCATATTATTATACAATCTCAAGAAGCTGTTTTTACTGCAACTCTAGAAATTGCTGGTTTTACAAATACTCTCAATATTGATATAGTTATGAAAATGCTAGAAAGGCATTTTGCAGAACCTCTAAGTTCTCGACTACCAGTGATTGTAATTTATGCTATTTATAAACAACTGTTTAAAAATATTCGCAGATTTGAAAATAAAATATTACTACCTTTAAATGTTCATACTTCTGCTGATAAACATGGTTATAGTGATATAGAAATTAATGATGAGAATAATCATCCATTTGAAATCTTAGAGATAAAACATAATATCCCTATAGATAGAAATATGATCTTAGATATAGTTAAAAAATCTGCTGATACAACAATCAAAAGATATTACATTCTGACAACATACAAAGATTGTTTTGTTAATCAAGATGAGGAAGAATATATTAAGCAATTGGTTCTGAAGATTAAACAAGAAAATGGATTAGAAATTATTGCGAATGGTATTATTAACACTGTAAAATATTATTTGCGATTTGTATAAGATTATAATGAATTTATCAATACATATACGGAGGAGTTGATAAGAGATGCGAAAAACTCCACTGAAGTTAAAGATGCTCATATTCAAGCTTGGCAAATGATTGTACAGCAATTTCTGTAGTGATGAATTATTTAAATTTGATAATAATTCCTATTCCACAAACCAATTATCATCTAAAACCTGTTCTAAAGAACCAATGGGATTGATAGGAAATGTATCCAGGGGAAGTTGAGAGCGATCGCTTGCTTCTTTTCTTGCTTCTTCATAACATTCCTCAAAGATTTCTAAAATGTAAGGTTTCAAACTAGGACTATCTTTTAATTCTTTTTTTATCTGTCTGCGAAAAGTCCTGATTTCCCCTTTCCAATGTCCCTCATTACGCTCTCTTTCACTATCCCAATATTTAAGTTTTAACAAATGTTCGAGAAGTCTAATCAATAAACTTTCCATAGCTCGTTTCTGACTTCTACCCATAGTTTCTAATTCTTCAATCAAATTCTCTAAATCCACAGATGAAAATTGCCCAGCACGAAGTTGATTAATAGTTGTCCGCAACCACAAATAATAATCTTGTTTATATAAAGTTTGATTTGCTAATTCTACTGGTAACAGCATAAACTCACAGGTCCAATTTCAAATTTATGATTTCCGGTGTACTTCGTCAGTCTTCAATATATTGATAAGTTAACCAGGTTATTAATACCTAGATTATAGCTATGATAACCCAAAAATGTATCTATTGACTACAAATTAAAAATCTATTTTGTCAAACCTCATATTTCTTCCTTGCTTCCATAATTAACAGATAGTATTTTCGTCAATAAAATTTATATTTATTTAATGGATTTTTCCTAAATCCTAACTTAGAAAATTACATAATAAATCGTAATATCCAATATCAAAAACATCAAATATAATTTTTATATTTTGTCATCCACTTAACAATTTTTTAAGCTAATTTATGGTCAAAAATGGGTGGATCTTTATAAATCATTCATATTTTCTGCTGACCAGAGTGATACTATATAAGTAAGCTAAATTGTTGGCAGTGAACCTAAACATCAACAAGAAGCAATTACAGAGTAAATCCCAAATCTCTTACTTTGATCCCCAGTTAAACCAAAACCAAGGTAAAGAGTAAGAACGGTAGATAAAAATATATAGAACCTGCGTAAATCTTATTTCTAAATTTACCGGATTCATGAAAATCTCTGAGATTATTAATAATTCGGTTTAGGAATGTTCACATCAAGTAATTGCTTTTTAGCCAGTAGTAAATAACACGCCTCACAATTCAATATCTATTGATGATTAAGGTGCAAAGGTGCAAATACTACCCAGATAAAGTTTAGGAGAATCGCAGCAGTTTAGAAGTAATTCAATGATTCGCTCAACCGAATTAAAGGAGCAGGAATTATGAGAGCCAAACAAATTATGACTCAAGATGTTGCTACTATTCGCGGTTCCGCAACCGTAGCAGAAGCAGTCAAACTAATGAGGCTCAAAGAACTGCGGGCTTTAGTTGTTGAACCTCGTCACAGTGGTGATGCTTACGGTATGATTACCGAAATGGATATCGTGGGCAAAGTTGCAGCTTTTGGTAGAGATCCCGAAGCAGTTCATGTGTACGAAGTGATGACTAAACCCTGCGTAGTTGTCAATCCTGACTTAGATGTTGAATATGTAGCGCGGTTATTTGCTAATACTAATACATGGCGTGCGCCTGTTATTCAAGGTGAATTATTAGGCATTATTTCTGTGACTGATATTCTCACCAAGGGTAACTTTGTAGATAAACCAAAATTAAAATTCCTACGCAAAGAGATACAGAAAGCTGTGTCTGAAGCTCGGTTAATTTCTGCTAACTATGGTCCAGATTCTAAACGAGCAATTGAAGCTTGGGATATAGTAGATGAACTCGAAGCAGAAGCTAGTTTTTATGGTGTACCAAAACCATGCAAATCTGCTAGAGAACTGTTTGCTGACGATAAAAAACCAGTGACAGCTGGCTAACAGTTTTACTAGGTGACAGGTGACAGGTGACAGGTGATAGGTGACAGATTTGAAAGTTAATTTGTATCTTAGTTTTGTCATCAGTTGATGTCCTAATTACCTGAGTGCTTGCTATACTTTTTCTCTTCCTGGATGATTAATTCATCTCTTAGCCCCCCTTACTAAGGGGGGTTGGGGGGATCAAATCTCTGGCAATATCACAAAGAATTGGTATTACACTTGTTCTCCAGCGACTGTGTTTTTTTCTGATTCAAATAAAGTTTTCAATATGGTGGGCATTGCTCACCATTCCGTTTTTATTTGCAGCTATCAGTAATCAGTAATCACAATACTGTTCGGTTAAGAGTTTTCGTAGGTTGGGTTAAGCGATAGCGCAACCCAACAAACCCCTGTAAATGTTGGGTTTCGTTCCTCAACCCAACCTACATAGTTTCATTGTTTTGAGCTTAACCGACAAGTATTGTCAGTAATCAGCTTTTTTCTGTCTTGTAAATTCTTTCGTGAGTTATTTTCCTATCTATAATTATGAGTCAACAAGATCAACCAAAATTAAGTATAGAAACCTGCCAATGGCTATTAGCAAATAATTACAATCCCGAAGATTTAAATCAGCAGGGTAAAAATAGTGATACAGCTTTAATGAAAGCCACTAGAGATGGACTTTACCCAGTGGTGAAAGAATTAATAGATGCAGGTGCGGATATCAATGCCACCAACGATGATCACAATAATGCTTTGTGGTTTGCGTGTTTTGGCAACCACTACGATTTAATGAATTTACTACTAGAAGCCAACATAGATATTAACAATCAAAATGATAATGGTGCAACTGTCCTGATGTATGGTGCATCGGCTGGAAAGACAGAAGTAGTGAGATTGCTATTACAACATAATCCTAACATGAATTTACAAAATTTGGATGACTATAAAGCAATTGACTTTGCCAGCAATATAGAAGTTTTAAGGTTACTGAAAAATGCCACACAGTAAGCTTTCTGGAACAGCCTTTCATGAGGCTACCAAGCATTCTTACCTATCTGTGCAGATGAATCCCAATTATGTGGATGGATCAACTCAACCCCGCGCCTTTAAAGTTTATCCTAAATTTTATCGGCGATTGAAATTAATTCCTGATAATCCCTTTCATGCTTTTATCAAGTTAACAAGCGCCATTACTTTTGAGAAGATTTACAAAAATGAAACCTATCAACTTCGGGTAAATCCCTCTGCTGGGGCGTTATATCCCACAGAAGTTTATATCCAAATTCGTGAGGTTGAAGGATTTATAAACGGCATCTACCATCTAGAAGTTGAGAATAATTGTCTGACGTTGATTTATGAATTAATTGATGATGGGTTAGAGAGTTATATTATACCTAATAAACGTATCAACGGCTGCATTTTTTTAGTTAGTTGTGTTTATTATAGGTCTAGCTGGAAATATCAAGACAGGAGCATTAGATATTGCTTATTGGATAGCGGACATCATTTGGGCGCTATTGCAGCTTCAGCGTATCTTCATGAAAAAAACATCAAATTAATCTTTGACTTTGATAAACTCTCTCTCAATGCTGATTTAGGATTTGAGAATAAGGAGTTTATTAGTAGTTGTGTGATATCGGGGGAGACGCAAGAAAAGCCAGTCAGACGTTTAAGGTTATCCATTCCTTTTGTCTGTGGAACTGACTATTTTCAAGCGAATCAATTCATTGAAGATGCTTATCAAGCAACATCAATGCAACCTAGTCACCAGCAAAAGCTAGAACATCCTCAATTTAATTTTCACCGAGAACGGTTTTTTGAGAGCGTTTGGAACAGGCGTTCTATTCGACGTTTTCAAAGAAATTCTATTACTCAAGAAATCTATTGGCGAATTTGGCAAGATATTCACCAACCAATCCCCACAGAAAATTTTGAGGAAATAGAAATTTACTCGGTGGTGCATCGTGTTGAAGGTATAACACCCGGTTTATATCATGGTAGGAATCTCATTCAGTCGGGTGATTTGAGTGAAAAAACAGGTTACTTGTGTATTAATCAGGCGCTGGCTAAAGACTGCGCTGTAACTTTGTTTTTTGTGTCCGATTATTTGAGTTATCAAACTGCTATGCAATTAGCTGGTTTTATCGGACAACGAGTATATCTATCCTGCAATTATTGGGGAATAGATTGTAGTGGTATTGGTGCTTTTTATGATGATGAAGCCCAAGGATTTCTACGAACCAATAAGGATGTTCTTTATGTAATGGCCATTGGTAAATAAAATAGGAAAAGCAACCGAAATGAGCAGAAGAGAATCAGAATTCAATGCTGATGACAAGCACCCTATCCAAGCAACATCAGCAGATATTATCCTGCGACAACAGCTAGAATATTCTATTAGTCGTTACTTTTATCAAGGATGCGATCGCATTATTCAAAATTTACTCTCTCATTGTCGTTGGTATATGACAACTGATGCTAGTGCTTTAACTTTAGTAATTGAATGTCCAGATCAAGTTAGCAATTGGAAAATTTTGCAAAAAATCGTCCCAATGGCTAGTATTCTTTATGGTATTGTTAGCAGTGCCAAAATTCGCGTTTGTCCTCCTGACCCTAATGCTGTACCATTTGAAATGAGGGTAGATGAACTCTCCGTTTACCGTGATTGGGCTTAGTTGGATTTTGGATTTTGGATTTTGGATTTTGGATTTTAGATTATCAATTCTCTGCATTCAGCTATCAGCTTTCAGCAGTCAGCTTTGTAGCAATGACATCAAAAATCATCAGATGATAATTTGCTAGTTGAGCAAATATTTTGACTCCTGACTCCTGACTCCTGACTCCTGAATTCTGGAAATCAAGCCATCACATTCTGACTTATAATTGTGATTAGTTCTGCCAAAACTAACTCAGCAGAATGTTGAACAGCAGGACTTAAATCTAGTCCAAAATCAAGATTTGCAGCTTCAATTAAATAGACAGTCACATCCTGGGGAAAATCATCTAAAAAGATTTTTCTCCCAGCAGCTAAAGCATGATCCCAACGAAAATCATGCAAATTAAAACTCGGTTCGGGTAGAGCTTCTAATTCTTTCCCTGGGACTTTAAATATAGCACCTGGTTCGGAATCTGTGCAACTAGCATCCAGAATAATTAATTTTTCACTTCCTCTCGCTTGAAACATCACTTCCATTCCCGCAGTACCACAATCAAAAACGCGGACTTTGGGGTGGGGATTTTCGGCGAGATATTGCTGTAAACGTTGGGCAATAATTACCCCTACAGCGTCGTCATTACGATTGAGATTTCCGCAACCAATAATCGTGAGCATGGGATATTTATAATAACATGAATATTCTCAATTTTGCACAATTCCTTCACAGAAACATCAATAAAAATTAAAATTTACGGAAATTTTGATGATGTTTATAAAAATTAACTTTATAGTGACTATAGCAGCCGTAAGTAAGTGACAAAAATTTGTCTTTATTGTCTCTGCGTCTATCTGTAGTGATTAGTTAAACATCATTCTCACAGATCAGACAAAATAGATTTATGTTAGTAGTTCGTGATACAGAAATCAAAGGAAGAGGTGTTTTTGCTCAGAGGGATTTTGAGCCTGGGGAAATAATTGATATCGCCAATGTGATTGTTATTCCTAAACAACAAGTTAAGTTAATTACCCATACGGTATTATGTAATTATTATTTTGGTTGGCATGGAGAAAGTGGGGCGATCGCTCTTGGTTATGCTTCTCTTTTTAATCATTCTTATCAGCCTAATGCGCTGTATGTGAAAAAGTTTGATCAACAAGTTATAGAAATTATTGCTTATAAATATATTCGGGAAGGTCAGGAAATTACTATTAACTATAATGGGAATGTTGATGATTTAAGGCCTATTTGGTTTGATGTGGTTGAGTGAGTCTCACGCAGAGAAGTAGAGAGAGAAAATATAATATAATATATTTGAGATGTTGATACATGGTAGAACAACTGTGTTATACTAAGTATTGAGGTATTTTCATTTCTCAGCTAATCACTTGGTAAAAAATAATACTATTATATTTTACTTAAAAAAGATATGCCAGAAATTATTACTCGTTCAGAGAAGATTAGGATTGCAGAAGATCAAATTGAAGAAAAGAGACAGGAAATTGATTATGATACTAGAGAGTTTACTATAGAGATCATAGTCAATAAATATATCTCTAGGGATGATGATGATGATACTGGTGAGATTTATGTGCCAGAGTACCAAAGAGAATTTGTATGGGATTTTACGCGCCAATCTAGACTAATTGAGTCGGTAATTCTTGGCTTACCCATTCCTTTAATTTTTGTTGCTGAAATTCAAGAAACAGGAAAACTAGAAATTGTTGATGGTTCACCAATCATCAGCACATTAGTAGATTTTTTAACCAATAAGTTGCAATTACAAAACCTAAAAACTTTAGACTCATTAAATGGATTTTATTTTAACGATCTTTCTCCATCACGTCAAAGAAGATTTAAAAATACTCCATTAAGAATGGTAATTTTAGAAAAATCTGATGAAAAAATCAGACATGAAATATTTAATCGTTTCAACACAATCGGCTGGAATTTAACAGACAAATAAAACATTGAAATCTATAAAAATTTACTCAATATATCAAGGTGCTACTACTCAAGCAAACATAGTATATGAAGCCATTTATCAGAGATTTTCAAAAGCGAGTAGCTGAACTTGAGAAGTATTTTGATTTGGTAGACAAAATTGAGAACTTAGGGGTATTGTCTACCAATTCTATTACTTTTCCATCAGGTGAATACATTGTTGATAGTGATTTACAAAAAATCTTAAAATCTCATTGCTACTTACTTTTGTATAATTTAATAGAATCTTCTATTAGAAATGGCATAGTTGCCATTCATGATGCCATATCTTTGGAAGGGATAACTTATAAAGATTTAAGTCCAAAAATAAAAATGATTTGGTTAGCAAATGACAAAAGCAAAATTTTTATAGATTCTTTATTGGATTCATCACTGCAAAATGAAAAGCAGGTAGTTAAGGATAATTTAGCAAATAAACTCAAAGAACTATTAGAATCAGTGATAGATAATACAGAAATTTCATTATCAATAGAGAATATTCCAATTTCCGGAAACCTAGATTCTAAAACTATTGAAGGGCTGAAAAATATGTATGGTTTTTATGGAGATCAACTTCCCAAAAAAGAGATAGATCATATACTTGATAAAGTCGTTAAGTTGAGATGTGATTTAGCTCATGGAAACTATTCATTTTCTGAGGTTTCTAATCTAATTCCTTGGCATCAGATTGTTGATGAAAAAAATAAAATAGTGGAACATTTAACTAAAATTTTACAAAACATTGATAAATATATAGATGAAAAAAAATTCTTATCAGCCTAATGCGTTGTATGTGAAAAAGTTTGATCAACAAGTTATAGAGATTATTGCTTATAAATGAACTAAAGAATCTGGCATTTGCCGAATTTGATCAATAATTTTATCTCGTAAATTCATAAGAATAAATCTAGGTTGCGTGTTTCCTTATTCTCATTGTAACCTAACTCTTCCTTTGCGCCTACCCTGCGGGATCTCCTGACGGAGATTGCGTCTTGGCGTGAAATATAAAAATCCCCGACTTCATCTAAGAAAATCGGGGATCTAATTATTTATTAAATGATGACTAAATCAAAATCAGATTTATTAACTCTCAAAAGCACCAATGCGAGGCTTTTTAGAATGATTTTGTTGTTCTTCAACAAACTCTTCCACTGCGTAGACATCAGGCCAAACAGTCGCCCCATGTTCGTAAGCATCGATCCCGATTTTATCAGCTTCAGGATCAACACGGAATTTACCAATAGCTTTTAATCCCAAGAACATTGCAAAGGCAAAAGCTATAGTAAATGCACTAACAGCTACTAGACCCAAAATTTGCACACCCAGTAAGTCAAAACCACCACCTAAAAGTAAACCTGCTTTACCTCCAGTCAGTTCTTTTTGACCTAAAAACCCAATGGCTAAAGTACCCATCATGCCATTGATACCATGAACCGCAAAGGCACTTACAGGATCATCAATGTGCATTGCTTCAATTAAATCAATTCCCAAAACTACTAATATTCCCCCGGTTAAGCCAATCAATACGGCTGCCCAAGGTAAAATAAACGCACAACCGGCGGTAACTCCTACTAAACCAGCTAAAGAACCATTCAAACAATAAACTAAGTCCCATTTACCAGAACGGAAAAACTGGTAAAACATGGCTGATAAAGCGCCACCACCAGCACCTAAAGTAGTATTGAGGATGACTAAGCCAATTAAACCAGTATTACCAGTGCTGAGGGTAGAACCAGGGTTGAAACCGTACCAACCAAACCATAAAATCATCGTTCCCAAGGCGGCTAAACCCAGGTTGTGGGCTGGTGGGAGTGTTCCCCAAGGTGTGCGCCCAGGACGAGGACCAAGTAAATAAGCGCCAACTATGGCTGTCCAACCGCCAACGGTGTGAACTACTGTACTACCAGCAAAGTCTAGGAAACCCATTTTAAATAACCAACCGTTGGAGTTCCAGACCCAGTGAACAATGAGTGGGTAACTAAAACCACCCATGATAGCACTGTAAATTAAGTCACCAATAAAGTCTGTTCTTCCCGCCATTGAACCAGTAGTGATGGTACTGGCGGTAGCAGCAAAGGCAAATTGAAAGAAGAATAAGGTATAGGTATTAATTGCAGCAGTAGAACCAGGTGCGCCCATCGGGTAGCTACCATCAGCACCGGGTAAATGACTTAGGAAAAAGGTATCTGTGCCAATGAAACCGCCCGCACTTGTACCGAAGGCGATCCCAAAACCGACACCCCACCAAACTAAAATTGTTACTGCTGCATCAACGAAGTTTTCTAGTAAAGCGTTAACTACTCCTCTTTGTCTCAGTAAACCTGCTTCTAACATGGAGAAACCTGTTTGCATGAAGAAGACTAAAAACCCTGTCAGCAGTACCCAGGTGGTATCAATGGAAATTTGTAATTTTGTGGTTGTTTGGGCTAAAGATTCCACTGTTGGCGGATCAGCAGCTTGTACAATTGTAGGAGCGAAAATTGCAAAGACCATTGAGCCTATAGCTAGTGCTAGTAGGCGGTGTAAGGGACTAATTCTTTTATTCATTGCTGGTTTTTTACTAGAAAAGCTTGACCAATTGATAATTGATAATTGACAATTGATAATTGTCCATTATTGAATGATTTTCTTTGGCTTACCCAAATAATTTAAGTTAAATTAACTAGGGTAATTGCACAAGATTTCGCTAATAAATCTGAAAAATCGTGGTTTTGATGTTTTAGTTTTGAAATGTTTCTCTTCTTTGCTAAAACATATTTTTTTGAATAGCATAAGATACATTACCTCCTATGCAAAACCGATTTGGGAGTTTGTTGTTATTAACAATTCCCTATTTCTCATGAACGATGATCAATCGTCAATGTGCAGTTTTGAATCTGGCACAACCCAATTAATTCAATAGTTAATGATTGAGAAAGAGAATAACCAGGAGTTAATTAGATTAACTCCGAATAAGTTTGTGAAACCACAAGCAAATAAAACCACAAGCAAATAAATTTGATTGATTTTGTATTTAATAATGTTAACTTTGTTAAGGTTTCTGTATATTCAATTACAGTTTTTGAGGTTTTGATATAAATGATGCTTCTGCACAGGATAGGGAAATGTCGATAGATCCTTTGCAATATCAGCATTTTCTTCTATTAGCACTGTACCCTCAAGGTAAAATATATTTATTTATATAAATTCTTAATAATTTATTAATTTTTTATATGTAAAAATTATGTATTCCAGATCCCCGGTTTCTTAAAGAAGTCGGGGATCTATGTACGAAGTTACATTTTTGGCTAGTGTGTATTTATTGGAAAGGCGATCGCTAGATTAACAAAACTGTTAACCAGTTACTTAATATACTTGTATAGTATACGAACTCTAAATCTAGTAGTTTGTGCGTCTACACCACAATTGTGCATAAAAAATCTTAAATTAATCTTAAATTAATGTCGGATTATTTAAGTAAATTTCCTGAGATGTAAATTCAAATTTAATCAAGTATACAATTTAGTCCCAAAGTAATAATTACGCAAAAATACTGATTACAGAGCAAAAGATAGGTTATTTAATAGTGATTAAACAAAACGATAAACAAATAAGGTAAAAATGTTACATCATTTCTAGTTGTAACATTACCTAAGCACCAAATTTAGGCTTTTAGGTCAACAAAGAGTAAACTTTAGTTTGTTATATTGTTTTAGATTGTGCATTGTCCGTACTGACAACAATTCTGTAAAATACTGGCTGCAAAATTTATGTACTGATATTTTTTCAAAGCATTTGACATCTTGTATCATGCTGAAAGTCTGATTTTGTGCTAGTAAATTGCAGATTGATTTGACTTTTTCTTGTCGATATTAAAGATTCTGAAAGACCATTTCAGATAGAAATAATTGGCTAGAAAATCAACCGATAAAGAGAATTTAGGAGTAACCCAAATCATGGCAATATCACTGACCAAAGGACAACGAGTATCACTGGAAAAAGTTGCACCAGGACTCACGGAAGTATTTGTTGGTTTAGGTTGGGATGTCAAAGTCATGGATACTGGCTTTGATTTTGATTTAGATGCTTCAGTTTTCCTACTTGGAAGTAATGAAAAACTCATCTCTGATAATCACTTTATTTTTTATAACAACCTGATCAGTCCGGATCCAGCTAAATCAGTTCAACACACAGGAGATAACTTAACAGGTATTGGTGAAGGAGATGATGAAGTCATCAAGATTAATTTGCCAAAAGTTCCTGCTGATGTTCAGAAAATAGTTATCACTGTCACTATACATGAAGCAGCAGAAAGAGGTCAAAATTTTGGTCAAGTTAATAATGCCTTTGTCCGAGTTGTAAATGCTCAAAATAAACAAGAGGTAATTCGTTACGACTTAGTTGAAGACTATTCAATTGAAACTGCATTGATTATGGCTGAACTCTATCGCAAGGATGGAGAATGGCGTTTAAATGCTGTTGGTTCTGGCTATCAAGGTGGATTAAAAGCCTTACTAGATCGTTTTAGCTAGGAGAAAATATAGGAGCAAATTATTATGGCAATTAATCTACAGAAAGGACAAAGAATATCACTTTCTAAAGAAGCTCCCGGCCTGACGCAAATGATGTGTGGACTAGGTTGGGATGTTGCAAAACGTTCTGGAGGTGGATTTTTTAGTAATTTTGGTGGTGGTCATGAATATGATCTAGATGCCTCTGTTATCTGCCTAGATACTAATGGCAAATTAACAGAAAAAGAGAATATTATTTACTTTGGTAATCTCCAAAATTATTCAGGAGGAATTACTCACACAGGAGATAATTTAACTGGTGCAGGTGATGGTGATGATGAGGTGATTATTGTCGATTTACCCCGGATACCAGACCATATTGCTAAGTTGGTATTCGTCATCAATATTTACGAATGTATTAACCGGAAACAAGACTTTAGCCAAGTTAAAAATGCCTTTGTGCGTTTGGTTAATGTAGCTAACAACAAAGAACTGGCTAGATATAACCTTTCTGGTAAAGAATACAAAGGGATGACAGGGATGATTTTAGCTGAAGTTTATCGGCACAATAATGAATGGAAAATGGCAGCTATTGGCAATGGTGTCAGTGTCAATGGTTTGGGAGAATTGGTTAAATCATACTGTTAAATTTAAGGAATAATGTCGCTTTACGATCGCCTGAATCTAAAAAAACCCAATCGTAAGTTGCGAGTTCCGATTTGGGAACGGATCAACCTGGAAAGACCAGCAAAACCCCGCTGTCAAGGTTGCCGTTCTCGCATCCAAACAAATTGGCAAATATGTCCATTTTGTGGCAGGTTACTTGTTGAAAATACCCACCAAACTCGTCATTGCATCTGGGTTGATATTTCCGCTATTCTGTTCGGTATTGAAGAAAAAAGCACCTTGATCAGATTAATGGAAGATGCTTTATCTAAAGTGTTCAGTGCTTTTAGAAGTGTGAATGTGTTTTTGACATCTGATCCACCTGATCAAAAAGAGTGGGGGCAAAACTTTATTCATGTTCAGGTGCTATTTCATCATCAACCAGTTGACTATTTAGGAATTGCTAGTTTTAGTCCTGGTAAAGTGACAAATATTGCTGCTGTGCGGATAGATCAAATACTTCATGCTTCCTATTGTGCTGATTTGAATTTAGAGCAATTATCTAATTTAATTGCTAATACTATCACCCACGAAATTGGACACACTTTAGGTTTAGACCATTCTAATTTACCAACTGATGTGATGCACGATGGACTGGATCACAGAATTCATAGTTTGATGCCACCATCATTTCATGCAGAGCAAATTATCTTAATGAATTATGCTATTAGTCAGCATAAATCTTAGTTGATATCCTTCAATATTATACAGCAGTTTCGAGGTAAATGAGGTACAAGGTTAACAGGCATCCTGCCTGTTCCAGAAGGGTTTTATCATTAACATCTGTAACTCAGAATACCGAACACTGCTGTATGTTCTAGTCCGTGTAGGTGGACTTTGTTTTTATAGCTGCGATTTACAATCGCCTTTTCTTTTTTAAAACTTTTCTTTTTTAAAGCCTCTGTTCTAAATACTGCTGATAACCCAATTCTGCTAATTTACTTTGTTTATCCATCACCATATCACATAAACTTTGACGATATGCTTGGACTTTTGCTAACAATTCTGGTTGATGAGTAGCGAGGATCTGCACTGCTAAGAGTCCGGCATTTTTAGAATTACCAATAGCTACAGTAGCAACAGGAATACCTGCTGGCATCTGCACAATAGAATATAAAGAATCAACACCTTGTAAATTACGAGTTGCAACAGGAACACCGATTACAGGAAGGGGGGTTAAAGATGCTACCATACCAGGGAGATGAGCAGCACCACCAGCACCAGCGATAATGACCTTAATACCGCGTTGATGGGCGGTTTGGGCATACTCTACCATGCGTTCTGGGGTACGATGGGCAGATACAATAGCTACTTCGGATTCAATGCCAAATTCCTCACAAACAGCGATCGCATCCTTCATAGTAGGCAGATCCGAATCACTGCCCATAATAATACCAACTTCAAGACTCATAGAATTTTAGATTTTAGATTTTGGATTTTGGATTTGAGATTTTAGGTAAATTGCTGATGTTTCCATCTACAATCGTTGGAGATTTAGCTGTTTCTGGCTAGGGTAATGACCAAAGCAAAACCAAATCCCATCCTGTCAAACGTAGATATTATCAATGCAAGAGTACCCGGTTATCAAGGTTTACAGATGATTTGGGTGAATAAAGAGGGTAAAATTGAAGAGATTTTACCAATGGGCAAAGTGTGTCAACGAGAGACACCGGAAAATTTACACATTTTAGATGTATCCGGTGATTGGATTTCTTTAGGTGGAATTGATCTACAAATTAATGGGGGACTAGGTTTAGCGTTTCCTGAGTTGACGCGAAAAAACATCCATCGGTTAGAAGAAATATCACAATATTTGTGGGATGCAGGAGTTGATGGATATTTACCAACACTGGTAACAACTTCTGTAGAAAATATCCAGCGATCGCTCACCCTCATTTCCAACTATACCCAAAAATCCGGTGCAAAAATTCTGGGAGTCCATCTCGAAGGACCATTTTTAAACTACGGTAAACGAGGCGCACATCCAGCAGAATATTTATTACCCCTGACAATGAATGAAGTCAAACGGGTATTAGGTGATTATGCCTCAATTGTCAAAGTTATCACCTTAGCGCCAGAATTAGATCCTACAGGGGAAGTAATCCCCTATTTGCACTCCTTGGGTATCACCGTTAGTTTAGGACATTCCCAAGCTACAGCAGCACAAGCACAACAAGCATTTAAAGCCGGTGCAACAATGGTAACTCATGCGTTTAATGCCATGCCACCATTACATCACCGCGAACCGGGATTATTAGGTGCAGCAATGAACAATCCCGACGTGATGAGTAGTTTTATCGCTGATGGACAGCACGTAGTCCCCATCATGTTAGAAATTTTGCTACGTGCAAGTAAAGGATTATTTCTTGTCAGTGATGCCTTAGCACCGTTAGGATTACCAGATGGTGTGTATCCTTGGGATGATCGCAAAATTACCGTTAAAAACGGCACAGCCAGATTAGCAGATGGGACATTATCAGGTACAACTTTTCCTCTATTAACGGGAGTGCAGAACTTAGTCAAATGGGAAATTTGTGATGTAGAAACAGCCATTTTCTTAGCCACAGATGCACCCAGAAAAGCGATCAATTTACCCACACTTACGCCCAAGCAACCGGCTAATTTAATACGCTGGCATTGGGAAGAAAAGACAAAAGAACTGACTTGGAAAAGAATAAATAATTAGTAAGAATTCAGGAGTCAGTAAGTAATAGGTTGGAATATTTGATAAATTAGTAGATTATTAAATAGTGAATTTGGGGGTACATTGGAAAAAGCTGAATGCTGACAATAAAACTTTCAATAACATCCTGTAAATCCTGAAATCCTGGACATCCTGATTCAGACAAATAAAGATTTTATCTCACGCCAAGACGCAAAGACGCAAAGAAGAAATTTTCTGTTTTTCTCTGTGTCCTCTGGGGTTCATTTATCCAAAAAATAGATATATAATATTATTTTCAATAACATTCTGAAAATCCTGAAATCCTGAAAATCCTAATTCAAACAAAATTAATCATCATGACTTTAACAGAAGAAATTCTTTCTCAACTTCCCGGAAATGTCTTAAATGGTTTACGGCGCACCGACCAAATTTTAACATCTTTGCGAAGCGATAACCAAACCTTCACAGAAGTAGTCAAACAAAATCCCGCACTGTTAAATTATGTAGACTGGGATGTAATTATTTGCGGTGGAACTTTAGGAATTTTAATAGGTTGCGCTTTAGCAGTGCGCGGTGTGCGGGTAGCATTATTAGAAAGAGGAATTTTACAAGGAAGAGAACAAGAATGGAATATTTCCCGTAAAGAGTTGTCAATATTTAGAGAATTAGACTTATTAACAGAAACAGAGTTAGAAACAACTATTGTCACAGAATATAATCCCGCACGAGTGAGTTTTCAAGGTGGTACAGAAGTTTGGGTAGAAGATGTTTTAAATATTGGTGTAGATCCGGTTTATCTTCTCGCAACTTTAAAAAATCGTTTTCTATCGGTAGGAGGAATTTTATTTGAAAATACTCCTTTTAATGAAGTGGTAGTTCATCCCGATGGGGTAATAGTCAATAACCAATTTAAAGCCAGATTATTACTTGATGCAATGGGACATCTTTCACCTATTAGTAAACAAGCACGTCAAGGAAAAAAACCAGATGCACTTTGTTTAGTGGTGGGAAGTTGTGCAGAAGGTTTTCCGAAAAATGAATCAGGAGATTTGTTGTTATCTTTCACCCCTTTACAAAATCAATGTCAATATTTTTGGGAAGCTTTTCCCGCAAAGGATGGAAGAACAACTTATTTATTTACCTATATGGATGCAGCACCCCAACGCTTGAGTTTAGAAGATTTATTTGAGGAATATTTTCGCCTTTTACCAGAGTATCAAGGTGTGGAAATTAATCAATTAAATTTTAAAAGAGCGTTGTTTGGTTTCTTTCCTAGTTACCGCGAAAGTCCTTTACAAACTCTTTGGGATCGTATTTTACCTGTGGGTGATAGTAGCGGAAATCAATCACCTTTGAGTTTTGGTGGTTTTGGTGCAATGATTCGCCATTTACAAAGGTTGACTTTGGGTATTGAGGAAGCATTGCAAACCAATCAATTATCATCCCAATCTTTAAAACTGCTGCAACCATATCAACCGAGTTTGAGTGTAACTTGGTTATTTCAAAAAGCTATGAGTGTGGGAGTAAATCAACAAATTCCCCCAGATCAAATTAATCAACTTCTATCATCTGTGTTTGCAGAAATGCAAAAGTTAGGAAATCCGGTTTTAAAACCTTTTTTACAAGATGTGGTACAGTTTTCTGCTTTAACCAAAACTTTGTTAAAAACAGGTTTCTCTCATCCTGTCTTGGTTTCTAAGATTATTCCTCAAGTGGGTTTATTAAGTTTAATTGATTGGATATTACACTATGTGAATTTATTGATATTTACTCTTTTGTTTTCTGTGAGTTCTATGTTAGAACCGTTAGTTAAGAATCTGCCCATCGAACAACAATATTATTATCATCGTTGGTTAGATGCTTGGAAGTTTGGTTCTGGTGGTGATTATTTGGAATAAGTTATTATTTTTAGGAGAGAAACTAAGTTATAACAGAGGCAGATCCTCTTTGATCACATTCCCAGTTAGAAACTGGGAACGAGATAAACAAGATAATGAGATATTTCCTTCTTACTGTCACTTGTCACCTGTCACCTGTCACCTATATTTCTTTTATCCAAAAATTTCAATTGTTGATATATGGAACGAATCAGCGGTAAATTTACATTATTTTCTGCTGCTATTCTTAATGGGTTGCCAATTATTGCTTCTACTTCTAAAGGACGATTTTCATCAAAATCAATTTTCATGCTGGTGCGATATGGTTTCATTTTTACTGTATAATCCAACATTGTTTGAATAAAACTATCAGGAATAATTCGCCCTGTACTTTTTGCCCCTAATTGTACTTCCTTCATCAATTGTTCTACTAATGTCCGAGTGTACATATCCGCCATTAATTCATCTGTTTTAGCATCAAGAATGACGGATAACCCATTATAGGGAATATTCCACATCAATTTTTTCCAACGTCCTAATAATAAATCTTCTGTTAGTTCTATTTCAATTCCTGCATTTTCAAAGTCTTGAGAAATTGCTTTCATTCTCTCTGTAATTCCTCCAGCATGATAATTAGTAGCATATTCCCCCAAGGTAATTTGTCCATAGTCTAAATGATGTATGTGTCCTGGGGCAATTTTATTAGAACACAGAAAACATAAACCACCCATAATATTAACGTTGCTGACAATTTGGGCAATTTCTGTTTCTATGCCTAACCCATTTTGTAATACTAAAACTATGCCATTATCTTTAACTACTGGTGGTAATAATTGTGTTAGTATATGGTTTTGGGTGGTTTTTAGTGACACAACTACCACATCGCAGCTAGGCATTTTTTTGACTTGATCGTAAACTTGCACTTGGGGTAAACGAAAGTCACCGTCTTTAGACTGGATCAATAAACCATTTTGCTTAACTTGTTGATAACCACTATTAACTAAAAAGTGGACTTCATTACCAGCTTTTTGCAGTTTAGCCCCGTAAAAACCGCCTAATGCACCTGTTCCTAGAATTGCGTAACTTAAATTACCCATTTTAGCTATAAAGGAATCTTACAACAATCATAAGTTGTTATTTTACCAGGATTTTAACGTAATAAAACTTAAACATGATTTACTATTTTGTATAACCTTCAACAGATATGAGGTGACATGAATGGCTGATATTGTTGATATTGCAGTTAGTAATGATGGTTTTCAAACTTTGGTAGCTGCGGTAAAAGCTGCGAGTTTGGTGGAAACTCTAAAAAGTCCTGGTCCTTTTACTGTGTTTGCACCTAATGATGATGCTTTTGCTAAGTTACCACCGGGTACAATTACCACTTTATTACAAAATATTCCCCAGTTAACCAGAATTTTAACTTATCATGTCGTTCCGGGAAAGTTGACTAAAGCGGATTTAGCTAAACTGGGTACTGTGACTTCTGTGGAAGGTTCACTGATTAAAATTAATTGTGAAGATGGTTTTGAGGTGAAAAATGCCACGGTTTTAGCAGCAGATATTGATGCTGATAATGGTATCATTCACGTTTTAGATACTGTAATTTTGATGGGTTAAATTTTCAGGAGTCAGGAGTCAGGAGTCAGGAGTCAGGAGTCAGAATACTTGATTAATCATTAAAAAGCTGATTACTGATTACTCACTACTTGCGTTATATCAATAATGGTGGGCATTGTCCACCATTTATAATTATCTATGGCTAAGTTGTTTTTTGGGTTAATTCTTTAATTTATGTAAAATAATTCCGGTGATTACTCACTATTACGCTATGGTAGATGAAGACCAATAAATCAATAAATTAATAAATAAATGTTTAATTGGTAATTTAACTGGTAATCAAACTTTTCATCATCATCTAACCCTATCATCACAAGTTCAAATTAATGCTCGATTTCAACACTTTAGCTGAATTTTCCCGTGCCAACTGTGCTGGTATATGTGCATTTCTTGTACCTGCAAATATTCTGGCTACTTTGTTAACAATTATCCTCACATTCTTAAACCGTCCTAAATTGCAAATATGGCAATCTGCTGGTTTTGCAAGTATGTTTGCTTTTGTAATGATATTCCACGTTTATACTTGGTTTATGATTGGTGTTGTGATGTTACCAACTTTTATTTTATTAGGTTTAGCAATTACTTGTTTGTTGGCTAATTTAATTGCTATTATCTGGCGCAGCAATTCTCTACAATTAGGTTATTTATGGAAGTCTATAAAAATTTAATTGATTGATTTATTCATGATCTGGGATTTTTGAATAAATTGCTGACTTAGATAATTTCGCTCTTTCCTATTCCTGATTTGGAAGATGTGGGAGAGCGATAAATTATTGAACAATTGATTTGTTTTTATTGATAGATTTATTGTATAATGTAATCAATATTAGATAGAGTCAGGAGAAATTTATATGCTGACTGATACTACGAAAAAATTATATGAACAAGATTTTTACTTGTGGATACAAACTACAGTTAAACTGTTAAGTGAAGGCAAGCTAGAAGAATTAGATATTGAGAATTTGATTGAAGAAATTGATAGTATGGGAAGGAGAGAGAAAAAAGAACTAAAAACTCGTTTAATAGTCTTAATAGAACATTTATTAAAACTGCAATATTGGACAAAAGAAAAAGATTCTAATGCTAGAGGTTGGCGGAATACTGTTGTGGAACAAAGAAGACAAATAGCTTATAGTTTGGCAGATAGTCCTAGTTTGAAATCTATATTAAATGATGTATTTTTAGAATGTTATCAAGATGCGAGAAATGATACTTTGAGAAAATATCAACTACCTTCGGAATTATTTCCTGAAGATTCACCTTTCTCTTTATTGGAAGTTCTAGATGCAGATTTTCTACCTTAAATTGAGTTTTAAGTTGAGTCTTAAATTGATTGCGATCGCCACCTTTTGGGTAGCTATCGCTTTGTGAATTACAAACTAATTAAAAACTAATTTCCCAGCTTCATTTCTGAGAAAATAAAATCTACAGCAGCTTGTAAATTGGCAACAATTAAATCAGGTTGATAAGATTGTAATTGAGTGCGATCGCGGATTCCACTTTCTACACCAATCATCTTCACACCGTGTTTTTTAGCTGCTGTGATATCCGCTTCTGTGTCTCCCACCATCCAAGTTTCAGCAACGGGAGGAAGTTCTTTAATAGCTTTGGCCATCAACAGTGGTTTATCTTCAATATCACGGGTTTTTACATAATCGTTACTTAAACAATAACGTCTATTTTCTGGGAAGAATTGCCCCAAATCATACTTATCAAAAGCATAATCTAATTCTCGCACTCGACGCATAGTCATGACAACTAAATCAACTCCTGCTTGTTGCACTTTGGTTAAAGCATCTAACGCACCAGGAACAAGAACATCATATTGAAAATAGGGTTGAGTGTGTACAGTTTGTTTGCGAATTTTCGCAAATTCTTCTGCTTGTTCTGCATTTAAACCCGATTTTAAAGCAACTTCTTTTTCAGGAATGTGCGATCGCTTGAGTTGCCAAAATTCCGCTTTAGAAAGTTCCCTTACCTCTTGATCAGGATATTTAGTTTTTTCCAGACAAAGTTGATAAACTTGATAGTACCTCTCGGAAACGTCCATAATTGGACCATCAAAATCTGTAATTAGTCTCAGCATCAGTTATTCATGTTAATTTTTTTATCATTATCTCAGGAAAGAGGGAACAGGGAACAGGGAACAGGGAACAGAAAGAGATGGGGAGGAAAGGGAAGCAGGGGAAGAAAAATTAGTTCTTTATTGTTCAATTCTTCTTTCTCTTGCCTTTTGCCTTCTTACTGTCACCTGTCACCTGTCACCTGTCACCTCTTCGACTGACAAACCCCCGTTTAATTTGTTCACTTTCCATAGCTGTAAATAAAGCGTGAAAGTTACCTTCACCAAAACCAGAAGCGTGAGAACGACGTTCAATAAATTCTAAGAAAAAAGTCGGTTCATTAAAAATTGGTTGGGTGAAAATCTGCAATAATAAAGCTTCTAAAGGTGCATCTTTTTGAGAGTCTACCAAAATTTCTTGTTGGGCGATCGCTTGTAATTCTTCAGGTGATAAAGGCAAATTTAAACGTTGTTGTAATTGTGAATAATAGCTTTTGGGAACAGAGAGAAAACATAAACCAGCAGCCCGAAAACGAGCGATCGCATCAATTAAATTTCGAGTATGTAAAGCAATATGTTGCACACCTGAACCACGATTAAATTCTAAAAATTCCTGGATTTGGGAATTAGCAGAAGCAGGTTCATTAATTGGTAATTGTACCCTACCATTAGCAGAAATCATCACCTGACTATGCAAACCAGAAAAATCAGTTTGAATATTAAAACTTTGTTGGGGTTGAAAATCAAGAATATTTTGATACCATTTAACAGCAGTTGGTAAATCCCCAGCTTCCACATTTAAAACCACATGATCTATACCTATAAAACCATCCTGTTCAATAATTGTTTTTTCAATATTTCTTTCTATTAGTGAATGACTCAATTTACCCCAACCAGAAATTTTTGCATATTTGTAAAATTTACAATTTTCAATAGGTTGTAAAAGTGTAGCACCATTAACAGTAGCCTTTGCTGTAACCGTCTTTAAATCGTCCACAACAAAAGCCACATCAACCACACCAGGAGGATGAAAACGTAAATATTCCGCTACAGGGCTACATGGTAAAAGAGGTGAAGAAAGTAAAAAATAGACATCACCATTTTTCACAACTTCAGTGTGAGTGTGTAACGAATTTCCCTGATTTTCATAACTGGGAAACAATGAATTAACTACTCTTTGAAAACCCAGATATTTGACAAACCAATCCCGCCAAATGTGGGCATCTTCTACATAGAAGTGAACGTGATCAATTTGGATCATAATTGTCTAAATCAGGATTTACAGGAGTTAAGGAGTGACAGAATTTAAGAGGTTGTTTGAAAAGTTTTAGATGGTGACTTTAGATACCCCCCTGATCCCCCCTAACCCCCCTTAATAAGGGGGTAACTAGAGTCAAAGTCCCCCTTTTTAAGGGGGATATAGGGGGATCTGAAAATGTTTGATACATCATGAGAGACTTTTAAAACATCCTCTAAGCTGTTCCTCATTTAAACTGTATAACCTAAATAAGTTTAAATCTTGTGAGGTGGGCATCCCTGCCCGCCCAAACCAAATATTTAAACTATATTTAAACTAAGTGATTTTTCACTAGAAAAATAAATGACTATCAGGCTGAATATTAATTTCCATTGGCACAGCTTGAGGTTCAGCCGATAAAGCATAGAAAATAGCATTAGCCGCAGTTTCACAACTAAGCATTTTTGTTCTATCAACCTTCAAGTTTACATGATCCCAAAAAGGAGAATCTACACCACCAAAATAAAACAAAGTAAACTTCACACCAAAACGTTTAAGTTCTTCCGCCATACACTTACTAAAACCCACAACCCCAAACTTAGAAGCAGAATAGGCCGCAGCCATCGGCATTGAATGTTTACCCAAAATCCCGACAATATTACAAATATGGCCAGATTTGCGTTTTTGCATTTCCTTAGCAGCAGCTTGAGAAGTATAAAAACACCCTTTTAAATTCAAATCCAGAATTTTATCTAATTCCGCCGCTTCTATATTGTTATAACCTTTGAGAATACCAATACCAGCAGCATTTACTAAAACATCAACTTTCCCAAAATGCGCCAAAGTTGTTTGTATTAACGCTTCTACCTGTTCTGGTTTTGTAATATCCGTCGGCACTGTCAGCACTTCTCCTGATAACTCACCAGCCAATGTTGTTAAATTCAAGCCATTTCTAGCAGCTAGTACCAACTTAGCCCCATTGAGTGCCAGTTTACGAACTAAAGCTGAACCAATACCACCAGTAGCACCAACGACGACAATAACTTTATCCTGCATGACAGTATTGATAATCTCTTTACATTTCTTTATATACTATAGCACTAGTCATGAGTCAGTCGGGGTTATTGCATAGATCCCGACTTCTTTAAAAAGTCCTGGATCTAAATAAAAACTTTATATTTCATATATATCATTTTTCTTTTTCCTGGGATCTCTTTAATTTCTTCACATTATCTTTTACTAGTACAAAACCAGTATACTTGGTTGGTACATCAAGAATTTTCTCGAAATGTGTTTGCAATTCCTGAGTCAAATCTTGCAGTTTTGGCAATAGCTGATCATTTTCTACATTTGTTATTTCCATAGGAGAATTGATAATTTCTACGTTTTCAACACCCAACTGATTGAGCATTTCCCAATGCTCATCCTCTGTAATTTCCAATTCTTGACGCATTTTGTCTAATACTTCTAAACCTTCAGAGTATTTCATCTTTCCTTCCACTAAAAATTCCCGTGCCACACCTTTATATGCATGATAGAGTTTGTTTTTTGTGAAACTTGGTAATACCTTAGCTAATACATATATTTCATGAGTATTTAATTCCTTAATAGAACGTCCATCTAAATATTTTGGCAAATTGATATCTAGTTTTTCTAGTTGCTTGCGTAAACGATTCGCAACACTTTCTCTTGAGTAAATATCCAGGCTACGTTTCCAAGTTTTGTATAGCCACATTGTACTCAAGATGACTAATAATATATCGTATAAATATTGTATCCATAATGGCAATAATATAATCAGAGGACGACCAGCAAAAATAAAAAAGAAGTTGAAAATGCCAAAGGTGCAAATGGTAAAAATTCGATGTCTGATAGTATCAATAGAAAGATGAAGATGATGACGCAGACTATAAGCTTTTGCTTTCTTTTCTATTACTTTTCCCCACCCATATCCCAGGGCTGTAAATCCTCCAAGAGTCATCGGCACTGCAACTATTTTAGGTATATTAACTGTTTTTCCTAACACATAAAATCCTGGTGCAAACAGTGATGCAAGTTGATCGGTTTCTCTTGCCCAAACACCAGAAAAGTAATAATCCCAATTACCAGCATACAGATAGTAATAAACAAAATAACCAATAACCAAACCAACATAGCTGTAACGTAAAAACGATGATTCTGGACGTTTTAAATCAGCCCAATAAGTTCTTTCAGAATCAATATCAATACAAGGATTTTGACAAGCTACACAAGCACTTTTTTCTTTACCATCTGGTAATGTAGTACGGCACATTGATTGAGTAATTAATTGCTCACTTGTATGAGCCTGACTGCTAAATAATCCACCCGGTTCACCATAAATCCTTTGCACTGTAGCCATCGGACAAAAGTAGTTACACCAAGACTTGCCACTATATAAATAACCCACAGTAAGAGCAAATACAATGGTAAATAATAGCCATAATATTAACACTAAACGATCTGCATTAAAAAATAAAATACGACCACATAAACCTACAAACAGCCATGCAAATTGTACATAGGAATAATTTTTGCCTAACCATGAATCAGGCTTAATTTTGACTAACTCATAACGTATTTTTCCAGTTTGAGGATCTTCTCGTTTGATTTGACGCTGCCAACCTAAAGAGCGGGGAATTTGTGATAAAAAAGATAGGGGGCAAATTCTTCGCCACATTTCATGTCCAAACACTAGTAAAATGAAAATAGAAATAGGAATAATTGCTCCCCAAAATAAGGTTGTTCCCAAAGGATAAGGCTGTTCTGAGAGGCATTTATCTTGTACTTGAATACAAGTATTGGACAATCTGAAAGGACTCCAAGTATTTTCAGGTTTAGTCAATATTGAAGATAAAGGATCATATAAAAAAGATGCAATTAATCCTAGCCATAGGATAGTTAATACCCAGCGTATTTTGTGTATTAGACTTTCAGATATACTATCAAACATGATTCTTCGGTACTTGTTATGCTAAATTACTAATTGGGTAAGAGAGAACAAGGAACGGGGAATAGAGAAAAAATCTTTAATTTTCTATTTTTTTAATAGTAATAATAATTATTGCTACAGCTATGAGTAGAGTTTTGTTGTATGACGTACTGCTTATATCCTGATTATAGCTATTTATTATTACCTCTGTCAATGGGAAAAGTCGGATCTCTAAAGTCAGAAAAGTCGGGGAGGGGTTGGTTAGAGATTGTTTGAAAAGTATTATATGAAACCCGTAATTTCCAACAACCTAACCCCCTAGCCCCCTTCCCTACAAGGGAAGGGGGTTTTAAAGCCTCTCCGCTTGCAGGGGATAAGTTTGGAGAGGGGTTCATTTATACATGAAAAACTTTTCAGACATCATCTGAGGTTTATTTAATATTTTTTTTAAGAAGATGTTTTAAAAGTTTATGGCGAATATAATTCGCTACTATACAAACGAAGTCCACTAGTAGACTAATGAAAAATCAAGGTGATTTTTGCTAGTAGGGGTTTAGCATTGCTAAACCCGTACATATTCCATCAATTACAGAACTGATGTAGAGGCGTTTCATCAAACATCTCTACAATTTGATTTACCTAAAAGCTACCAAGAACTAGGCTAAGGTAGTGGTAAAGTTACTCAGTCCCAAAGTACCTGTTAAACCTGTCACCTCAACAATGGCATCAGCAGTAGCACTAAACCCGGCTGTAGCATCATTAATAGCCACAAAGGTACGACTACCAAAGGAGAATTGAGCAGCAGAGTTAGCTGTAAAAGCAGCGGTAGTTAACTTAGCGGCAATCCCAGCAGCATCAAGAGTTGCAACAGATCCCACATTATTGAATGCGCTACGTGCAGTGGCAACAACAAATAAATCATTACCAACAGTAGCATTAAAGTCAGTAATCACATCAAAGGTATTGAAGACAGAATGAGCTAAAGTGCGGTAGTCAAAACGATCAACTCCCACTCCTCCGGTGAGAGTATCTTTTCCAGTTCCCCCAGTCAGCAAGTCATTACCATCACCACCAACGAGGATGTTATTACCAGTGTTACCAGTAAGAGTATTATTACCAGCATTACCAGTACCGTTAATTGCGCCTGAACCTGTCAGAGTCAGGTTTTCGATGTTGGTGAGAGTGGCAATAGTAAAGGTGACACTAGATTGAATGGTATCTGTTCCTTCATTGGCATTTTCGGTAATGGTGTCAGTGGTGGTATCAACAACATAGATATCGTTACCTGTACCGCCGATGAGGGTATCAACGCCCGCACCACCATTGAGGGTGTTATTACCAGTGTTACCAGTAAGAGTATTATTACCAGAATTACCAGTACCGTTAATGGCGGCTGTTCCTGTTAGGGTCAGGTTTTCAATGTTGGCGAGAGTGGCAATAGTAAAGGTGACACTCGATTCAATGGTATCTGTACCTTCATTGGCATTTTCGGTAATGGTGTCATTGGTGGTATCAACAACATAGATATCGTTACCTGTACCGCCGATGAGGGTATCAGTACCCGCAGCACCATTGAGGATATTATTACCAGTGTTACCAGTCAGGATATTATTACCTGTGTTGCCAGTAAGAGTATTATTACCAGCATTACCAGTACCGTTGGCTGCTGTTCCTGTTAGTGTCAGGTTTTCGATATTTGCAGATAGAGTATAGTTAGTGGTGCTGTAAACCGTATCCGTGCCTTCGTTGGCATTTTCTGTAATGATATCACTGCTATTATCAACGTAGTAAGTATCATTACCATCACCACCAATTAAGGTATCAATCCCAGCCCCACCATCAAGGATATTATCGAGTTCGTTACCTGTGATGACGTTATTACCAGCATTACCAGTACCGTTAATTGCTGCTGTTCCTGTCAGTGTCAGATTTTCGATATTTGCAGATAGAGTATAGTTAGTAGTGCTGTAAACCGTATCCGTGCCTTCGTTGGCATTTTCTGTAATGATATCACTGCTATCATCAACGTAGTAAGTATCATTACCATCACCACCAATTAAGGTATCAATCCCAGCCCCACCATCAAGGATATTATCGAGTTCGTTACCTGTGATGACGTTATTACCATCATTCCCAGTACCATTGGCTGCTGTTCCTGTCAGGGTGAGGTTTTCCAAATTTTCCAACAGAGCATAGTCAGTGGTGGTGTAAACAGTATCCGTGCCTTCGTTGGCATTTTCGGTAATGGTGTCATCAGTAGTGTCAACATAGTAAGTATCATTACCATCTCCACCAATTAAGATATCAATACCCCCACCCCCATCCAAGGTGTCATTACCTGATGCACCGTCAAGGGTATTATCAGCAGCGTTACCTGTGAGGACGTTATTAGCGGCATTACCTGTGCCGTTAATTGCTTCTGTTCCTCCTAGTGTCAAATTTTCGACGTTAGCAAGAGCCGCAAGACTATAGGTGACACTGGTAGAAATAGTATCTGTTCCTTCGTTGGCATTTTCGGTAATGGTATCAGTTGTCGTATCTACAATGTAAGCGTCATCACCCAACCCACCAATTAAGGTATCAATACCAGCACCACCATTGAGAGTGTCATTACCTGATGCACCGTCAAGGATATTATCAGCACTACTACCCGTAATGACGTTATTACCAGCGTTACCAGTACCGTTAATCGCGTCGCTTCCTGTCAGGGTGAGGTCTTCGATATTTGCAGACAGAGTATAGTTAGTAGTGCTGTAAACAGTATCCGTGCCTTGGTTGGCATTTTCGGTAATGGTGTCACCAGTATTGTCAACATAGTAAGTATCATTACCATCACCACCAATTAAGGTATCAATACCAGCCGCACCATCAAGGCTATTATTAGCACTGTTACCTGTGATGACGTTATTACCAGCGTTACCAGTACCGTTAATTGCATCTGTTCCTGTTAGTGTCAGGTTTTCGATGTTGGTTAGGGTGGCTATACTGAATGTGACACTAGATTGAATGGTATCCGTGCCACCCCCTGCATTTTCGGTGATGATGTCAGTGGTGCTATCAACACTGTAAACGTCATTACCTAAACTACCAATTAAGGTATCAATCCCAGCACCACCATCAAGAGTGTCGTTACCTGCTCCACCATTGAGGATGTTATTAGCACTGTTACCGATGAGGACGTTATTACCAGCATTACCAGTACCGTTAATTGCTGCTGCTCCTGTTAGTGTCAGGTTTTCGATGTTGGTTCTGGTGACAATATTAAAAGTGACACTAGATTGAATAGTATCTGTACCACCCCCTGCATTTTCGGTGATGATGTCAGTTGCACTATCAACAATGTAAACGTCATTACCTAAACCACCAATTAAGGCATCAATACCCGCACCACCATCAAGGGTGTCGTTACCTGCCCCAGCATTAAGAGTATTATTAGCACTGTTACCAGTGAGGACGTTATTACCAGCATTACCAGTACCGTTAATCGCTGCTGTTCCTGTTAGTGTCAGATTTTCGATGTTGGTTATGGCACTAATACTAAAGGTGACACTGGATTGAATGGTATCTGTACCTTCGTTAGCGTTTTCGGTAATGATGTCAGTATTGCTATCAACAATGTAAGCGTCATCACCTAAACCACCAATTAAGGCATCAATACCAGCACCACCATTAAGAGTGTCGTTACCTGCTCCACCAGTAAGACTATTATTAGCACTGTTACCCGTGAGGACGTTATTACCAGCATTACCAGTACCGTTAATCGCTGCTGTTCCTGTCAGGGTGAGGTTTTCTACCCCCGCTGGTAGGGTGGTAGTAACATCAGCCGTGAGGGTATCGGTGATGGTTGTAGTTACAGTTGTGGTTGTACCCAAGTTGGCATTGGTGGGAGAAGACAGGGTGAGAGTAAAGGTTTCATCTGCTTCGTTAAGGTCATCATTGAAAATGGGAATATTGATGACTTGACTGGTAACACCAGGAGCAAAAGTTAAAGTTCCGCTAGTGGTAGTATAGTCTGACCCTGCTATAGCCGTATTACCAACAGTGGCATATTGAACAGTAACCGTTTCAGTGCTGGCGCTGGAAAGAGTCACAGTGTAAGTGACATTTTGGGGACTGGTGTTGCCTTCGACTACCGTTTGGTTAGCACTCAGGTTAATACTGGGTAGATCATTATCAGCAATATTGACTGTGGCACTAGCTGATGTGCCGACGGTGTAGCCTGTTCCTGATGTAACGGTGAGGATGGCAGTTTCTGCTCCTTCGACAAGGGTGTCTCTACAGATAGATTGTGATCAAGAATAAATCATGAAAGGATATTATCTATAAAAGTCCGAAGTTTAACAAAATTCCCACTCAAAACTCGATTATTTCCATCAAAGGGTAAATTTTCAGATTAAGATTATTTATGCCAAGGTCACTCAAGGTTCATCACGACTATATTGATCAAGTTAAAATAGCAATTACACGCAATGGATACCCCAACCAAAGATCATTAGCTCATGAAACAGGATTTTCTCCAACTACTGTGAACAGTTTCATTACTGGTAAAGCTGTTGACTATACAACCTTTGAAGAACTATGTCGCAGGTTAAACCTCGACTGGCGAGAAATTGCTATCACTAATGAGGATGTACATTCAACACAAGCCCTGTCTGTGGAAATAGTTAAGAAAACAACAAATATATCAAGTCAAAATTGGGGAACGGCGGTTGATATTTCAGCATTTTACGGACGCAGGGAAGAACTGACACAACTAGAGTCATGGATTATACAAGATAGCTGTCGCTTAGTTGCAGTAGTAGGTATGGGTGGAGTTGGTAAAACTACCTTTGTCACCCATCTAGCACAACAAATTCAAAATCACTTTGATTATGTTTTTTGGCGTTCAGTACCTACTATCACATCCTTTGATGATATGATTACTGATATGCTTTGCCTAATTTCCCATCACAAGCAAAGCAAACCAGACATCAATCGCCTCATCCATTATCTGCGTACCCATCGCTGTCTAATTATCTTGGATAACCTAGATATAGCTTTAGAGACAGAGAATAATGAATACAATAATTTCCTAAGCATAATTGCCGAAACAAACCATAAAAGTTGTGTAATTTTCACCAGCCTAGAGAAACCTATCGAAGTCGCTTTTTTGGAGCAGTGGATATTATCGGTACGTTCCTTGACTTTGTTGGGTTCATCAGAAGTAGCCTTTTCCCTGCTCCAATCAAAACAACTATTGGGAACAGATGAGATTAAGTATAAATTATGCCAGCTATATAGTAATAATCCGCTACAAATTAAAATTGTTGCCAATATGATTATTGACTTATTTAATGGTGATATTGAGAAATTCCTACAACAAAATACTTTATTAGTTAGTAATTATATTAACAGCTTGCTGAGACAGAGGCCAAAAT
Organism: Sphaerospermopsis torques-reginae ITEP-024; assembly: GCF_019598945.1. Taxonomy (NCBI): domain Bacteria; kingdom Bacillati; phylum Cyanobacteriota; class Cyanophyceae; order Nostocales; family Aphanizomenonaceae; genus Sphaerospermopsis; species Sphaerospermopsis torques-reginae. The sequence goes on from NZ_CP080598.1 coordinate 4,594,405, forward strand.
AATTCATAATTCATATCATAATTCAAATATGCAGACAAGAATATCATTTTTGAGTAAATTATAAATAAAAATTATCAATGTCTATTAATAGTTTTGATATTCATAAGTCACTAGGATTTAAGTTAAGATTTATTACAAAATAATTGATAATTATTTTTATTTATCAACGAACTTGCAATACTTTCAGCCATTTGCTATAATTTGAGCAAATTTCATAATTTGTTTTTTATTGCCAATTTTGCATTCATCAGAAATCATGCTGCTACAATCCTTTATTTATAGTCGTTTCAGAAATCAACAGCCAAAAACAATACAAAACTTTATAAATTAGCAGCAATTTTCGAGAGACATTTAGAGAAAAATATCTAATATATTGATGTACCTTGAATATTAGAAAAAATGTACTATTGACAGATACTGTGATGTATGGTATGTGAGAGTCATTTTTGCTGATAGGTAGGGTAGGGGTTTAGCATTGCTAAACCCCTACTATCTGTCTAAGCATTCAGCCGTCAGTCATCAGCCATCAGTTATGAACCTGGAATATTGAAATCCTCAGAATGAAAAGAAACAGATACAGCACTTTCCGGTGTTATGCGGTACAGGAGGGGCGGGCAAGATGCCCACCCCACAAGAGTTTTATTATGAAAATTTGTACCTCATAGCAATGGAATCTGCTGTAACTTTCCTGAAATAAACACCTCTGAATCTTTGCTTTTGTAGTTATCGGCTGATTACTGATTACTGATAGCTGAATGCGTACCTCTGATCAAGCTTAATATATTTCCTATTTATCCTTCATTAAATATTTAAAATTCTTATGAATAAATTTACTATCATAGTGCTGACTGGACATATATCGGGATGAATTAATCATCTAAGAGCTATGTAGGATATGTTCTGTCAAGTAGTTCATCGGGAGCATCCCAATTTTGACAAAATAAACGCAACAACACTAAAAAATCTCTCACAATCTCTTACCTTTGTGTCCTTTGCGTCCTTTGCGGTTCAATTATATCAAGACTTGGAGCATTTTATTTCCCTAGATCAAAATAAATTTACACATTTGGGATGCTCCACTTCATCAACATGGAAAGAATAACTCTTATTGATGTAAGAAATAACTTTGAGTATCAATTATCTCCAAGGAAAAATATCTCAAAGTTTGATCTCAAAATTTGCCCTCATCATTATCTTCCAGATATATTGTTTTTATAGTAGAGGACTTTTATAGTGGCTACAAGTCATCTCAATCGTAAACAAGTAATTACTACCTCTAAACAAAGCGTATTTGATCTTAGACAAATAGCTACAATTTTGTTTTACAGACGCTTTTTAATTTTGGGGGTTTCCTGTGCAGTAATATCAGTTACAAGTCTTTTGGCTGTCATTACAAAACCGATGTACCAGAGTTCTATGCAAATCATGGTAACTGATGATTTGGATCAAGAATTACGATCAACTCAGAGCCAAATACAGAACCAAACACAGAGCCAAATAGATGTAACCAGTGAGTTAAATAATTCTGATAATTCATCTAGAGAATATACTCAGCAGATGAAATTAATGCTGAGTTCTAAACTAGTACAAAAAGCAGTTGATTTACTACGTGCTGATTATCCCAATATTACCTTAGAAGATATCAAAGGTAACAGTGATACTGGTAAAACTGGATATTTGCAAATCAAACCCGCAGAAGAAAAATTATCATCTAATGAGGTTAATAATCAAGTATTTGTCGTCTCATTTAAAGACCCCGATCCTGTCAAAACCCAAAGAGTATTACAAGCTCTGCAAAAAGTTTATCAAGACTATAATATTGAACAAAAAAATCAGCGTGTTAATCAAGGTTTAGCGTTTGTTAACAACCGATTACCAAGGTTACAGAACGAGACATTAGCGGCTGAAAAAAGATTAGCATTTTTTCGCAGGAAACATAATGTAATTGATCCACAAATACAAAGTAAAATATTGTTAGAATCTCTGGCTGATATTCATAAACAACGACAAACTAACCGTTTACAACTCGAAACTGTAGAAAATCGCTACAAAAGTCTAGAACAAAAATTAGCATCTTCCCAAAAGAATGCACAGTTAAATGCTAGTTTAAATCGTTCCAGTAACTATGAAGCTTTAGTCAATGAACTTAGAAAAACAGAAACTAATTTAGCTCAGGAGCGTTTGCGCTACACCGATAATTCTCCAGTGGTGATCAGACTGAAGGAAAAACGCCAACTTCAGATGGCATTATTACAAGAACAATTGCAAAATACAGCTACTAATACTGATAAAAATACAGAGAATTTATTAACTGTTGATAACAAATTATCTGAGGAGTTAGCCGGGTTGAGTAAACAACGCAATTTACTCATGAATAAGGAAAATAACTTAGTTAAATCTGAACAAGAAATTCGCACACAGTTAAATACATACCCCAGCCTCATATCAGAATATAATCGTTTGCTATCAGATGTAAAAATCCAACGTCAAACACTTGAACAACTGGTGCAATTCCAACAATCATTAGGATTGAAAATTGCTCAAAGCGGATTTGAATGGAAAATTTTGGAAGAACCAGCAGTAGGTATTTATATTGGTACAAAAAAATGGTTATTGATTATTGGTGGAATAGTAACTGGACCAATTTTAGGTGTGATTGTAGCCTTAATTTGGGAAATGTTTAACAAGGCAATTTTTTCACCTTTACATTTACAAAAACTAACAAATATCAGATTACTTGGTTCTGTGCCAAAATTGGGTAAACCTAGTTGGAAAAGCAGATTGAAAGAAATATTGAGACAGAAGCAAGAAAAAACAGCATCGGCGGTTACAGAAAACATAATTACAGAAAACCAAAGTAAATTATCCAGTCATGAAACCCTGGATATGATTTACCAAAATCTGCAAATCTTTAAAAATTCCTTACCTTTTAAATCCTTGATGTTGACTTCTGCACTACCGGGAGAAGGGAAAACAACCTTAACTTTAGGGTTGGGAGCGAGTGCAGCGAATATGCACCAACGGGTATTAGTCATTGATGCTAACTTGCGATCGCCCAGCTTACACAAAATTTTGGGAATCTCTAATGATTGGGGTTTATCTTTATTATTGCTGGATGACATCAAGACACAATTTCAAAATTATATCCAACCTATTCACCCATCAATTGATGTTTTGACTGCTGGACCAAAACCAGATGATGTTACCAATCTCCTCAGTTCAGGAAGACTCAAAGAATTAATTGAATCCTTTGAAAAAATCTATGATCTAGTTTTAATAGATACTTCTTCTATTTTAGATAGTGTTGATGCTAGAATTATTGCCTCTGTTTCTAATGGTATTGTCATCGTCGGACGCATCGGGCAATTAACACCACATCAACTAATGCAAACAACAGAAATTTTGAGTCAGTTAAATTTAATTGGTATTGTTGCCAATGAAGTCAATAATTCAGGTGACAGGTGACAGGTGACAGGTGACAGGTGACAGTGAAGAAGAACTTTCTATGATTTCTGACTTCTGACTCCTTGAACTCCTGACTCCTTGATCTCCTAAAGTTGAAGTCGCAACTTTCTCACAAGGAAAAATATCTTTTAAACTGGTAGAGGCTTGTGATTCAACGGTCAGCATGAAAATCCAACTTTATTTAGGCGCTTTATTTTCCCAAATTCAAGGAAAACATTGGTGGATAGGTATCCTGTTATGGTTTATTGTAGTTGCTCCTGCTCAAGCATCTGTGATCCTGCGTGTGGCCATTGAAAAGGGAGTCAATCAAGTTAAAGTTGGTGCTTCCACGACAGCAATAGTTAAAGATAGTTCTGGCCGTACCCTGGGACAACTACCAGGAATGAGTGCTTATGCAGCGCAAGCAGTTCCCGGAGGAGTAGCGTTAGATAAATGGCAATCTGGTTTATTTTGGATTGAACCTACAGCTAAAGGATTTGTTTATATAGGCGATCGCTGGTTTCGCGGTAGAACTTTGGTTATCCCTACCGAAAACGGCTTAACCGCTGTTAACTGGGTAGACTTAGAAGAATATCTTTACAGCGTCATCGGTGGAGAAATGAACTCTAGCTGGCCGCAAGAAGCTTTAAAAGCCCAAGCGATCGCCGCCCGCACCTATGCCCTCTACAAACGAGAACAACAACGCAACAACCCCATTTTTGACTTAGGAGATACCCCTGATCGCTGGCAAATTTACAAAGGTGTCAGCAGCGAATCTCGCAACACCTACGCCGCAGTAGATAGCACAGCCGGTCAAGTCCTCACCTACGACAACCGAATAATTCTCTCAGTATTTCATGCCTGTTCTGGTGGACACACCGAAAACGTAGAAGACGTTTGGGGAAACCCTCTTCCTTATTTACGCGCTGTTCAAGACTTCGATCAAAACATCAAAGAATGCAACTGGAGCAGAACCTTCACCCCAGGAGAAATTAGCTCTCGCATTTCTGGAGTCGGTAACGTCAGAGATATGATCATTGAATCTCTCTCCCCGTTCCGCAGTGTTAAAACTTTAAGAATTGTGGGAGATCAAGGTACAAAAGTCCTCAAAGGTGAAGCAGTCCGCACCGCACTAAAACTGAGAAGTACCCGTTTCACCCTCAACAAAGACGCAAATGGTAACTTTACCCTCCAAGGATTAGGTTTTGGACATGGTTTAGGTATGAGTCAATGGGGAGCATACAACCTAGCTAAACAAGGAGCAAACCACCTGCAAATTTTAGGACATTATTACAAAGGTGTGGCTTTAACTCCTATTCAAGCTAAGTAGTCAGGAGTCAGGAGTCAGGAGTCAGGAGTCAGGAGTCAGGAGTCAGGAGGCAGGAGGCAGGAGGCAGGAGTTCAGGAGAAAGAAGAATTGAAGAATAAAGAACTAATTTTTCTCCCCCTGCTTCCCCTGCTTCCCCTGCTTCCCCTGCTTCCCCTGCTTCCCCTGCTTCCCCTGCTCTCTTCACTGTCACCTGTCACCTGTCACCTGTCACCTCTCTTCATCTAACAAATTCTGCTTTTTCACCTGCTCAAATTCCTGCTCTAATAAATCTCTATCACTAGAATAAATTAAATCTTCTTTACCAATTACTTTCTCACCAGCAAACTGACGAGCAAAATCAATCTTCTGCTGTAAAGTATCATCCGCATTCGCTAAAATTCTCGCCCTTTCTAAACGTTCACGGTTACGAGTTGCAATTTTACCATTACGCCATTTAATCCAAAAATAACGCGCTAACGGTATTCCTAAAAAACCAATTCCATAAGCTAACAACAACCAATAAATTCCTTGGACAAAACCAACTAATCCCCCTATTTGGGCTGCAACTTCTCCACCTTTTAATAAACTTCCTAATATCAAAGCTCCCACAATATTCACCACACCCAAACCAGCACTGAGCATAATTTGTCCTGAACTCGCAGCACTAAACCGCCATAGATTTTCATCTAAATATGGATCTACTGGTTGACGGAGTTTTTTACTAGCTTGTACTTGCAACTCGGGGAAATAATACACAATTTGTCCTTCAGGACTTACCTGGGGTTTACCATTAAATCGCACCAACACAGGTAACATATAATCTTCATATTCTTGTTGATATTTTTCACCCAAATTATCTAAATAAGGTGCAATTTGTTCCGCAACCACCGCCCCTTGATTATTTCTAATTACAGTGCCAATTTCTCGCCAACGTCTTTCTTCTAATTTCGCATTCGGATTTCCATCACCAAATAAAAATGAAAATACAGCTTCTAAGAAATTGAAATCACTCTTTTCTCTTCTTTCTCTGCGTCTTTCTTCGGCATAATAATCAGGACTAAAATACCAAAATAAATCCGGCAAAAAGAAGAAATTAAACCCACCACCGCTACCTCTATTATCTTCATCTCGATCTGAATTAGCAGCAGTAATAATGATAATGATAGTGAGAGTAATCAGCGCAATCGAAGCAATTAACAAAATTCCAAAGGAAATTCTAATTAAATAAAACAGCACTCCCCAAATTTTTTTCCACCATTCTTGCAAACGCAACTGCAAATATTTATTTCTTAAAATTGTTCTAAAATTTTGGGGAAATTGATAAACAATATCACCTGTTTCTGCTACCTGTAAATGTCCACCAGCATCAGACGCTAAAGCTAATAAACCTTGGTTCGCTTCAGCCACATTTAAACCCGCTTGACTAGCTACATCACCCACAGTCACACGGTAGCCTAATTGTTCCACAGATCGCATAATAGCGGGATTGGGAGTCATTGTCTCTCCTGTCCTGTTTGATTTTATAGTGCTTTTATTTAGTATAAATAATTTATCAAGAGGGAACAGGGAACAGGGAACAGGGAACAGGTGACAGGTGACAGGTGACAGTGGGAATAAATTATTACCAATTACCAATTACCAATTAATTTAAATGTTACAATTAAATACAATCTTGGTAAACCAGCAAATTTTCCGCCTACTATGGTTCAATATACTCTTGCTCAAAGCCCAGAAATTATCCTGACTGTTCCTGGTAAAGATTCGGCTAAAGCTCGTGATAAAGCAATGGATCAGTTGATGGAACTGATGGAAGCTGATAAACTACCCACAGAATTAGAAGAAGGATTTGGTCCCCAACAGTTAATAGAAGTCAAAGAACCAACTGTTGATAATACTAGCGGTGAGGATGCCATTACCCAAGCTGTACAAGTTCTCAGCAATTTGGCTACACTCAAGTTAAAAGTCCAGGAAACCCGCACTGAAGCTTTAGAAATTCGTAAAGCTGTTGATGTTCTATTTTCTGATAATACTGTCACTGAGGAAGAAATTACCCGTCTCAAGGAAGGTTTCAAGGTTCTCAAAAATTTCGCCCAAGCTAATATTCGTTATCAAGAAGCAAAAGCGAAAGCTGAACAAGCTAGAGAAATTTTAGATCAAGCTTTAAAATCACCCGAAAAATAACAATATTGAGTAATTGGTAAATCTAAAATCCCAAATCTAAAATCCAAGGGAGCATCCCAACTTAAAAAAAATGTCCGCAGCAACACTAAAAAATCTCTTAAATTCTCTTACCTTTGTGTCCTTTGCGCCCTTTGCGGTTCAATCATATCAGTCCCTTGGATCATTTTATTTCGTTAGATAAAATAGATTTACACATTTGGGATGCTCCCAAATCCAAAATCTAATATACCAAAAAGGGTAGACTTTTGAATCTACCCTTAATAATTATTTGATAATGCTGGGGCGCTAGGATTCGAACCTAGGGATGGCGGGACCAAAACCCGCTGCCTTACCGCTTGGCTACGCCCCATCGCCTTGTCTTTAAATAATATAGCAGTAACCCCATAGGTTTTGTCAAGGGTTTTTTCCAAAAAATTTCCAAAAAATTTCCGATTTGTTAGCAGGGGGCTATAGAAGATACCGGACTTCTTGGAGAAATCGTGGATCTGAGGGATTTGGGGCAAAAAAAGAGGGAAGGTTGTGATCCCTTCCCTTGGTTTGTTGTTTTTCTGGTTTTTTTGGTTATTTTCTGGCTTTTGCTGTTCTTTGAGTTTGTTTCTCAGCATCTGCTGTTGTTTCTTGATTTGTCTTTTTCTGGCTGAACCGCCCCGGCCTTTATCGTTTCTTCCCTGTTTACGGGGGGATTCCCATCTTTTTAAGCGCATAGTTTTAATATGATGGTTTGTTGTTTGTCCTATTGTACTACAAGGATTGATCTTTTGGCAAGTAGGATCAAGCTCCCTGACTACTATCCTGTACATCCTTTAATCCTGGTTATTATCTCGACTTACTTCGACTGCGCTCAGTACAAGTCGCTCAGTACAAGTCGCGGTAGTTGAGCGTAGTCGAAACTCGATAACCACCTGATTCTTACTGCATATTTTGCTAAATCTCTGTTTTGAAAACCTGTTCTAAACGATTAGTTTCACTTTCTGCTTCTTTGAGTAAATCATTCCACTCATCTGGAGGATTACCACTTTCTAGCATTTTCTGAAATGCTCGCTTAGATTTTTCCTCATTCACCCAAGCATAAACAATGATTTTACCATGTTGATGATATCTAAAAAATAATCGGTATTGCTGAAAAAATTTAGCTCTAAACCAGTGTTTGTATTCATCCCCCAAGGTTATACCTTGACGATAATCGTTTAATGTTGGATCTTGAGGAATAACATTAAATGCAAGTTTGAAAATAGCAGCTAGACGTTTTGTGGCGTTTTTCTGTTTGTATTCTTGAGGATATTTCTGACGTAAATTTTCTACCTGTATTATCAGTTCTTCTAACTGTTCTAGAAACAAGGAATGAGCAAATATAGTCCATCCATTAATTATTAAGGGTTTTATTAAGGGTTGATATTCAGACACATTTACTCATCCTCGTCTGATAGTGGTGCATCCAGATCAATTTCTACATCAGCAACTAAGGATTGAATACGGTTTACTAATTCTGGTTTAATTGGTTGTAGATGTTGAGGATTTTTTTCTATGTCTTTTGCGATAAAGTTTAAAAATTCTCCCAGTATCGGATCTTCTTCTTTTTGATCAGCGCGAGAAATAATTACTTTACCGTCGGGTTGAATCACATAGCGAATTTTATCACGTTTACCCAAGCCTAGAGCTTTACGCACGGGTTCGGGTATTGTGGTTTGATATCTGTCTGTTAGGGTAGACTCTGAGGATGGTGTGGGTTTGACAACCATAACAATTTTGAGGGTTATTCTCTATTTTTAAGGTAATGCAATTGCATTGTGTTGTCAATGTTTAGGTTTTTGGGTTTTGATTGATAAGTAATATTTTCGGTTTTCTTCACAAGTTTATGAAGGAACGAACCACGTTCTGCGAAGCAGTTCCCGAAGGGTAGATACGAAGGACACGAAGAAAGAACGCAGAGAGGATTTTCTGTTATTTTTGAATAAGTTAATAATAATATCCTGTACATCCTTTAATCCTGGACATCCTGATTCAGACTTAATATTTTTCTGTAATCTTTAAATATTACAGTCCACAAGTCTCAACGCGAGAGAAGATAATAACCAGAGCTTCCCAACTCACACACGCGAAAAAAGAGAACACAACCACTCCTGCTCTCTAACTCTCCAAAACAACAATCCACTCTCCATTCCTATAAACCACCATCTCTCATAAAGGTTATGCATCGGCACTGCTGTCAGTTTAAATTTAACATCTGAGTAGTATAACCATTTTCCTGCCTTTCTCCATCCTACTCTGTCGCCAAATGCTTCCAAGATTCTCCTATTATACTCTCTCGTTCCGCCCAAACTTTGATAAATCCGCTTCTGAACTGAAAAACCAAATCTACCATTGCTATATTTTACCCATAACTGATCAATGGTTTGGAGGTCTTCACCCGGAAAGTTATCAATACTTTTAATATCTAACCAACCTGCTTTTTCTCGCTGTGCCACAGCTAACATTACCAGGGCTGTTTCCGCGTCAGCTTCTTTCCATCTACTATCTGCTAATAATTGTTCTAGTTTTTGATATCGACTAGGTACAGATGGAGAAGAAATATTAACAGATGTTTGGTTAATAGGTATTTGTGAAGTATTTTGTTGATTTATAGGATTGATATCCTGAATCACTTCTTTAACAGATTGATAACGATGTTTAGCAATAGGACTTGCTAATTTTTCCAAAATCTTCCCTAACTCATCACTTACCACATTTCCATTTAAAAAATCTCTCCATACCCATTCCCCTTCCATCGGACTATATAAATCAAATGGACTAACTCCTGTTAATAAATGGAAACAAGTTACCCCTAAACTATATAAATCACTAATAAATAATGGTTTACCCATTGACTGTTCAGGGGCGCAATATTCAGCAGTTCCAATAATTGTTCCTGTAGCTGTGCGTTGCTGTGATTTAACTATTTTCGCTGCCCCAAAATCGACTAAAAATAACTTATTATCACTACTTAAAATAATATTTTCTGGTTTAATATCTCGGTGAATTACTTGTTGACTATGAACAAACTCCAATATTTGCAAAACTTCTATTAATAACTTTTTAATTTGCTGTTCAGAAAAAACACCATTTTTATCTAACTCAGTTTGTAGAGTTGCACCTTTAACAAATTCCTGTACTAAATATTGACGATTATCGGATGTAAAATAAGCCATTAATTCAGGTATTTGCGGATGCTTACCCAACTCCTCTAAACGTTGTGCTTCCTGTGCAAATAACTGGGATGCTTTTTCAATACTATCCGTTCCCTGTGCTTGGGGTAAAAATTGTTTAATGACACAATAAGGTTTTGATGGTTTATCCTCATCAATAGCTAAAAAAGTCCTGCCAAAACCACCCTGACCTAAAATTGATTGTGGTGCATATCTTTCACGCAAAAGTAACTTATTACCGCACTTCTGACAAAATTGAAAACTATCAGGATTAAGAAAAAGACAGTCAGGATTAACACATTGACGCATAGACTCAAAACCAAGGCTTTGTTATCAATTGATAATTGACAATTGACAATTGATAATTGTTTCATTCAAGGCTTAAAACCTCCCCTTTCAAGGGGAAAAAAACCAAAAAAATCCGCTTTTTCAATCCTCTCCCTTTAAGGTAGAGGTCATTGTCAAATTTTTAATTGTTAATTGTCCATTATTGAATATTCTACCCTAATTAATCAAAACCTACGGAAAATATCTCTAAACCTCCTCCCTTCGTGTCCTTCGCTTCTACCCTTCGGGAACTGCTTCGCAGAACGTGGTTCGTTACTTCAAAACTTAACACTCCACAACCAAATTAAAACTTCTGACCAATACCAATATGCACCCGACTTTCACCTTGATCATTAATTCCCAAGTCAGCACGAATTAAACCTAAAGGCGAATCAACGCGCACACCTGCACCATACCCAAAACCACTACCAGGTTTATTTCTTACATTAGCTGGTTCTCCAATCACGGTATCACCAGAACCTAAATCAGTGGCAAAATCAGCAAATATCACACCCCCAGCAATAGGGAAGATCGGAAAACGATATTCAGCCGAAGCTAACACATAACTACGACCACTTCCTACTTTACCAGCATCATAACCGCGTACTGAGTTAGAACCACCTAAGTTAAAAGTTTCATAAGGTGGTAAGTCACCCACTACAGTACCAGCTTGCAGGTTTAAAGCAAATACTTGGGGTTGTGTGCTGTTAAATAAATTTACGGGCATAAATTGACTATAATTGCCCCGCAGCCGATTCATGGTAATCTGTCCATTACCTACAGGTATAGATTGTTCGGTACTGAAACTAAGAACAGAACCTTGAGTTGGTTTAACTGGGTTATCCCGTTGGTCTTTGGTGGCTGTAAATGATACGGTAGCTAGGTCATCTACACCAGTATCACTCAATGATAATTGGTTATTGTTTGCATCTCTGGGGGTAATATTTCCAGAGCGATCGCGGATGGTAACACGAGTATAATTCAGACCTACAGCAGCATCCCAACCATCTATTTCTTGTTGCAAACTCACACTAGCGCCTATTTTCCCTTCCCGCACTTTATCACCATTCGGCAGTTTGATTTTATCGTCAAAGGTATCGGAAATTTGTCTTCTACGGAAGGTTTTGATGTTATAACCCAAACGTTCAGGGTTGGTTTCTCGATAAGGACTGTTAAAGTTAGTATTAAACAGTACATCCTGTCTGTTTAGTTCCACATTTGCAGACAAGGTATCATTCACACCACCAACGTTTTGATCTCTATAACTAACAATTACTGATATCCCATCATCAGCATTATATCCACCTCCCAGGTTAATAGAACGCGCTCCTATTTCTTGCAGTTCATAAACCAAATCAAGTTGTTTTGCGTCTCCTTCAAAGGCAACATTGACTCTTTGAAATAAACCTAATTTATATAAAGTTTGGATATCTTGCCGCGCTAAATCTTCTGCAAAGACTTTTCCGGGTTGTAATTTGAGTTGCTGTCTGATAAAATCTGCTTTAGTACGTCCTTTAATGGGATTACCATTGTTATCAAATTGTTCTCCTTCTTCGCTCAAAAACCGAAATTTGATATCACCGACTAATCCTTCTGCTACATTGACTGTGAGGATACCTTGGCGGTTTGGTTGAATTGATAAGACTCTGGCTAGGGTATAACCGTTATCTTTATACCATTGGTTAATTTGCTGTACTATGTTCTGAAGTGCTGCTGGACTGATATCTTTACCAATCTGATTTTGGAAATTTCCTAAGGCTGCTTGATAAGTGAGAACTTTTGCACCAGATAGCTGTAATGCTTGTACAACTATTGGTTGCACTTGATAAACTACGTTTACACCAGCGGATGTATTGCTACTGTTAACTGTAGCATTAGCAAATAAACCAGTGTCTAAAATTGCGGCTACATCCTGTTGAAGTTGAGTTTGACTAGTTCCTCCTCCAGTTTGGGTTTTAATAACTTTACGAATGATTTGCTCTAATTCTGCATTAGCGCCTATGATCTGGACATTGGTGGCGGTAACTACTAAATTAGCATCTGTAATTAAGTTGTTATTGTTATTATTAATATAATTATTGATATTTGTCCGTACAACTACTGGTTGCGATATCGGTTGAGGGCTAAATTCTATGGCATAAGTAGTTTCTGGTGCGGTAAAGGTTTCTACCTGTGCTGTTTGAGTTTCTACATCAGGCACTATTACCACATCTGTTGTTGCTGTTTTATGCTCTTGACTTGTGTTTTGAGTCGGTGCAGCGTTGGCTTGCTGAGTGGCATTACTAGCAGCTAAAGTAGCTAAGGTAAAAATTGCCGCAGAAGAAACTCGCATAATTAATGATAATCTTTGCTGTAGATACCTATGGATTAAGAGACCGATAATTGAAATTTTTTGTTTCTGGTTAAATTTTTGTTACTACTTTGCTACTACGGTGCTACTACAAAAAGCTGACGGTGTTAGGCGATCGCTGAGAATAAAGATCCCCGGCTTCTTTGAGAAGTCGAGGATCTGGGTACAGGTGTTTTGGTTGTTTTGGTAATTGGTATTACTTATTATCAGGCTTGATGATGACAAATTGCAAGACCCAATCTAAAATCCAAAATCTAAAATCTAAAATCTAAAATCTAAAATCCAAAATCTAAAAAGATCCCCGGCTTCTTTGAGAAGTCGAGGATCTGGGTACAGGTGTTTTGGTTGTTTTGGTAATTGGTACTATTCATTATCAGGCTTGATGATGACAAATTGCAAGACCCAATCTAAAGTCCAAAATCTAAAATCCAAAATTCTATGCGTGATCTATCTCAATTACCTTTATTGAAGCAGTCTCCAGATAAAAGTTCTCGTTTACAGTTACTGGTTTTAAGTAATGGTCATGGTGAAGATATCATTGCTGCACGGATCATTAAGGAACTGCAACAGTTATCTTCTCCTCCTGATATTTTTGCTTTACCCATAGTGGGTGAAGGTCGTGCTTACCAAAATTTAAATGTGCCTTGTATTGGTGAAGTTAAGACTATGCCTTCTGGTGGTTTTATTTATATGGATAGTCGTCAACTGATGCGGGATGTCCAGGGTGGTTTGGTACAACTGACTTGGAAGCAGATTCAAGCGGTGCGTGGTTGGGTAAGTTCGCAAACAAAGTTAGATAATCAAAAGGCGATTTTAGCTGTGGGGGATATTGTACCACTTTTGTTTGCAGCTATCAGCGGTGCTAATTATGCTTTTGTGGGAACGGCAAAATCTGAATATTATGTGCGGGATGAGTTGGGTTTATTACCCAGAAAGTCAAAATCGGCACGTTGGGAAAATTTTTCAGGTTCTATTTATCATCCTTGGGAAAGGTGGTTGATGAGTCGTCGTCTTTGTCGGGCGGTGTTTCCTAGAGATGCGCTGACAACGGAAATTTTAAGAAAGTGGCCTATTACAGCTTTTGATGTGGGAAATCCTATGATGGATGGTTTAGAACCTTCTTTTGGCACTTCTAGATTTGATCATGATAGTTTTGAACAACAAGAGATTGTTCGTCCTTTGGTTGTGACTTTGCTTCCCGGTTCTCGTGCAGGTGAGGCTTATGATAATTGGGAAGTGATGATGATCGCTGTATCAGCTTTGATTGAGAGTTTCCGGGAGCGAGAGATGGTGTTTTTAGGTGCGATCGCTCCCGGTTTAGATGGCAATATTTTTACTCAAACTTTAAAAATTCCAGGTTGGCAAAAATGCGATCAATCTCCAGTTAAACTCGCTGATGCTAATGCTTTGTTTTTTAAACAAAAAAATGCTTATCTTATTCTCACTCAACAAGCTTATAATGATTGTTTACATTTGGGGGATTTAGCGATCGCAATGGCAGGTACAGCAACAGAACAATTTATTGGTTTAGGCAAACCAGCGATCGCTATTCCCGGTAAAGGTCCTCAATATAATCCTGCTTTTGCAGAAGCCCAAAGTCGTCTTCTAGGATCATCTCTAATTTTAGTAGACCAACCAACAAAAGTTGCCCAAGTAACACAGTCCCTGCTACAAAATCCCGATCTTTTACACGAAATTTCTGAAAATGGAGTTAAAAGAATGGGTTTACCTGGTGCTGCCAAACGTATTGCCGAATGTTTGCAAGAACGTTTAACTTAACCTCTATCACTTCTTCCCCAGTCACCAGTCACTCAATTTTGGATTTACGATTTTGGATTTTGGATTGACTCCAACCTCAAGTGTGAAAGCTCGAAATTTTGGATTTGGAATTTACGTTAGCGAAGCGTACGCAGCGCAGCGAGTATTTTTCCGTCCTGAAGAACCAGGCTCTATACCAAGTTCTGTAATCTAAAATCTAAAATCTAAAATCTAAAATTTCTGGTCACCTGTCACCTATTAACCTACTAACCCAGAACGTAAAGCGCGAACTGCGGCTTGGGTTCTGTCATCAGCGCAAAGTTTATTCAAAATATTGCGAACATGAGTTTTTACTGTTCCCACAGTAATATACAGTTTTTCTGCAATTTGACCGTTACTGCAACCAGCAACAATTAATTCTAAAATTTCCAGTTCCCGCTGAGTTAAAGGATAGGTTTCCAGAACTTGTTCATATTCTGTAGCTAAAGCCTCAATTTTTACAGTCTTTGGTTTATCAGATGTGAGACTTTCTCCTGGTAAACTTGAGCGCATTTTTTTGAGTACCACATTGGCGATCGCTGGATCAATCCAAGAGTTACCAGCATAAGTAGCTTGTATGGCTTCAGTTAATTTGTTAATACTTGTCTCTTTCATGTAATAAGAATCTGCACCCGCCGCAAAAGCAGCTAAGACGGCATCTTCTGTATGATCCATTGTCAAAATTAAAATTTTTGTATTATTTTGCCCAGTTTCTGCTTGATGGCGTTTAAACTTGCGGGTGAGTTCAATTCCATCCATATCTGGTAAACCAATATCCACTACTGCTACATCTGGCTTGGCAGTTTCCAAAAGTTTTAATCCTTGGCTGGCATTTGCCGCTTCACCTATCACCCTTAACCCTCCGTGTGACTGCAATGCAGCCCTTAACCCCATCCGGGTTAAATCATGATCTTCAATTAAAAGAATGCTAATCTCATTCATTGTTACACCCAACTATATATCTGACTGCTGCTTTGAACTTAATTTGAACTTAATTTGAACTTAACTTGAACTTAATTTGAACTTAATTTGACTGGTAAGGATTGAGGAGACAGAATACAGGATTCAGAATGAATGAGAGTTTTCGAGTCATGCTTGATAATTGATGAACAAACTGATAAACAAACTTGCTCATCTGGATTCCTGCTGCACACAAATATTCTAACCCCTGACTCCTGACTCCTGTACGGGCGAAGTAGGGGCGAAGCATTCGGAAAATAACCTGTGATCAAAATTGATAATTTATCGCCCGAATGCTTCGCCCTTACAGGAAAATAGCCTTTGCATAAAATTGATAATTGGTCGCCCGAATGCTTCGCATCTACGACTCCTGACTCCTGAATTCTTACAATGAATGCAAGTTTTGGATAATTTGGATCTAATTTGGATCTAATTTTCCCAAACTAAAGATAGATGATATTTTGACCTGGTTGCATCCATCGACAGAAATAATAAATTTCACTTATTTTATCTGGGATAGAAGTAAAAATCTAGCTACGGGTATATGGCTATTTTTTTGGAAAATATGAAATATTGAAACGAATGGAAAATCAGACAACCAACCTATTTGTTATGACTGTACCTTCCTTATTCTCATTTTTTCTTGAATTTTAAGTTCTACCAATCTCCTTGAATACTTTTACCTCACCTTGACGAGTTGGTTAAATGTTATAAATTTGTCTTTTTCTTCTCATCAACTCTGTCAACAATGCTTGTGCTAAACTTGAGATCTTACTTTTTTGACACCAGATCAGTTTTTTTAAGTAGTAACTAATGAGACATTAATCGGGGGTGATTTTTACTGACTCTGATCAGAAAATGTATTACATCTGACTCTAGTTATTCTGTCAAATTCAAGTTTAAAGCCTTGTATATAGCCTGCTGAATGCAGGAGGTTCACATTTTTATCCTAGCACAAGATTCTTGCGACATAAACTTACAGCAGATTCCTTTGTTTTGAGGTACAGTATTAGACTGGGAAGTGCTGTATCAAGAGATGATCAACAGAATGACCAACTGGTAACTTCATCATCTATCATAGTACCGACCACAGGCTCCGCCAACATCACATACAACATCAGATAATTTAAAATTTTCTATCTATGAACGAGGGCAAGAGCTTAAAACTAATGATTCGCGCTTATGTGGCAATAGCAAGATATGCACTTACAGCTTTTTAATATTGAATGATTAATCACTCACGAATCAAGACTAACTACTGTTCAAGTGAGTAAAACTGCTCAAGCTGATGGTACACAATGTTTGTATGCAACTCTCACTAATGGGTGAGGACGGTAAATCATTGACTCATTTACAATTGTGTTGAGATGGATAAAGTATTTGATTTTACTTTCTCTCGACTCTGCCAGATTTCATAGAGAATCACTTTCATCTGGATAATTGCCAATTGTTTTTAAATTATTTTTTATTAAACGAGAGCAATTTTCCGTTTGTTAGAGTTATAACCAGGAGATTCAACACAATCAAAAAAAAATGGCAGAAAAAATCAAATACTTGATTCTGCAACCAGCTAAAAACATAACAAATTAAAACTACTAAAAGTGGAGGAAGATAAATTGAATGTAAAGAATATTAATTAGATATTGTGTAAAATACCTGAGTTACTCAATAGCGTTTTGTGAGATACACAAAAATTGTCAATTCTGTAGTTATATACAGCTTCTTGTAGGTAAATAAAGTAAACAATGAGATTGACAAAGCCTGGAACTAACAGCATTTTAGTTCTGACTGCTGCTGTATTGGAAGTCAGTATTCAGCAGTCAGTAATCAGTAATCACCTATTATCTGGGATTTATGAGCATTTGTAGCAAGGAATTAGGAAATTGATTTTAGTATCAGTCTCCCCTAAACATCCTGGAAAATCAGTTGAAAAAGCAGTTTTAGCTGAATGCTTACTATCTGAAAATAGAAATGCTGTACTTCAATCTCTTTTGGACAGCGAAAATAAAAACTAATGGAAGAGACGCTGAAAATTTTGGTTGTAGATGATGATGAAGTAGATCGCATGGCAGTCCGTCTAGCCCTGACAAAAGCTGATGTTTATATGGAACTGTGTGAAGTCAGCGACGGTAATAATGCCCTTTCTGCTCTCCAAAATACTAATTTTGACTGCGTTTTTCTCGATTATTGCTTACCAAACCAAGATAGCTTCACTTTAATTCACAAGCTGCGCTCTTGTGAAATCAAAGTTCCTTTAGTTATTCTCACCGCTCAAGGAGAGGAAAAAATTGCTGTTGATTTATTGCAAGCTGGTGCTACAGATTATCTGATTAGATCTCAACTAAATTCAGAACATTTGGTATTGGTTTTGCGAAACACGATGCGGTTATATCGGGCAGAAATGAAAGCAGATTTGGCATATCAACAACTTAAAGAAAGTAATGAACAACTGATTCGGAAGAACCAAGAATTGGAGAGACAAAGGCAACAAATTCAATTACAAAATTTGAGATTTTTGGAAGCATCACGACTTAAATCACAATTTTTAGCTACCATATCTCATGAGTTACGAACACCAATGAATGCCATCATTGGTTTTTCGCAAATACTGTTACGTCCTAAATTTGGTCAACTTACCAATCAGCAAGCTGATATGGTAGAGCGTATCCTCAATAATGGTAAGCATTTACTGATGTTATTGAATGAAGTTTTGGACTTTTCTAAATTGGAGGCTGGTAAATTAGAACTAAAACCGGAAATATGTGACTTATCAAAGATAGTTAATAATACTGTAGGTGAAATTCGTTCTTTAGCGGAAGCAAAAAAGTTATCTTTGTTAGTGGAAATAGAATTAGAAAATACTTTGGTATTTAATGATCCGGTGCGCGTACATCAGATTTTAATTAACCTGCTCTCCAATGCGGTTAAATTTACAGAGTATGGAAGCATTAAAGTAGAAGTGAAAGAAATTCCCAGAAATCAATTATCAATTAGTATTAAAGACACAGGAATTGGTATTTCCCCTCAAGATTATCAACATATTTTTGATCTACCTCACCTACCATTTCAATTCAATAAAGTTTCGCTAGGATATCCTGATCTGAAACTTTAAATTACTGTCAACTTCCATGTAAATTCCCAAGTGTAGATTCCAGAGTAGATTAATTTAGATTAATGACCAAAAAGTTGTAAACATAAACTATGTCTTTTGTCAAAAGTGATAAGGTTGATCGTATCCTCGCCGTTGATGATACAAGAGATAATTTAATTTTAGTACAAACACTCTTAGAGAGTGAGGGTTATGAAATTGATTTAGTATCAGATGGAGCAACTGCTTTACAAAAAGTGGCACAATCTCCACCGGATCTGATTTTACTAGATGTGATGATGCCAGGGATGGATGGTTATGAAGTAACACGGAGAATTCGCGATAATCCTGATCTGGGTTATATTCCAATTTTGTTAATCACAGCTTTTCATGAATCTAGTGTAGTTGAAGGGTTAGATGCGGGTGCTGATGATTTTATTCGCAAACCATTTGATACTGATGAATTATTAGCCAGAGTGCGATCGCTATTGCGACTGAAGCATAGTATTGATGAACAACAAAAAATGACCCATCAGCGAGAAGATTTTGTTTCGCGTCTGACTCATGATTTACGCACACCTTTAGTAGCAGCTGATCGAATGTTAGCTTTGTTTCAACAGGAGACTTTTTGTAAAATTTCTCCAGAAATGAAACAAGCGATCGCTGTGATGATTCGCAGTAACCAAAATTTAATGGAGATGGTCAATACCTTACTAGAAGTTTATCGCTTCGAGGCAGGTAAAAAGACCTTAAATTTGGAAAAATGCGACTTAACAGAAATATCTGAAGAAGTCATCAGTGAACTAACTCCCCTTGCTGTTGAGAAAAACTTAACTCTCAAATTAGATACCCATGAGTTAAACCAGGTAGAAAATCATGGAGGAATTGTCTTAGGTGATAGATTAGAACTACGCCGAGTGTTGAATAACTTAATTGGTAACGCAATCAAGTTTACAGATACAGGCGGTGTAGAAATTCGCATTTTGAAAACTTGCCCCACCAAAACACATCAAGGTGAAGTAGTAATTGAAATTGAAGATACTGGTTATGGCATTGCACCAGAAGATCAAGCAACAATTTTTGAGCGATTTCGTCAAGGGAGAAATAAAAGATCAGGTAGTGGTTTAGGACTGCATTTATCACAAAGAATCATAGAAGCGCATGGTGGAGAAATCGAACTTTTATCAGAATTAAGTAAAGGTAGTATATTCAAAATCAAACTGCCAAAGGAAACTTAATTTTTTAGGAGTCAGGAGTCAGGAGTCAGGAGTCAGAAATAAAACCCTGTGACAGCAAAGATTAGTCATAAAAATTTTGAAGTCATAAAAATTTTGATTCTATTTACCTGCATTGTTCAAACGGAGAAAAAGGCTCAAATTTGTGATCAAGAAAACGACGAATAATTGCCTCTAAATCCTCCAGCATATAGGGTTTACTGAGATAGTCGTCAAAACCTGCTCCCAGGATACGTTCTTGCTGTTCCCTGCCAGCTAAAGCCGTAACAGCAACAACAGGAATGTGGCGAGTTAATGGATCTTGCTTTAAATATCGCACAACATCTAGACCATTCAACCCAGGTAACAGAATATCCAACAAAATCAAGTCTGGCTGATATTCTTTTGCTACTAAGAGTGTAGTGTAACTGTCATTTTGACAAATAAATCTACACCCTAGTAACTCCAAAGTATAACTAAGTAGTAATAGACTATCATCATGATCTTCTACTACCAAAATCAAAGGCGGCTGAGAGTTTTGCTTCTTTTCATCACTCATGAATGAATGTGTCAGATACATCTAGTCTCCAGAAGATTAAATTGGGCTTTATCGTCTTGATAGTCAAACTAGGCGATAATCCCACAAACCATAAGACGTGCTGATTCAAGATTAGCTAGTGTTTTGCTGCCACTCAGTTGATTATCCTTACCCACATTCAACAGGAAAGAACAACTCAATCTGAATAGCTTTAGTAGACACCCCTTGATTATATGCAAAATTACAGAATATTTTCCTCATAAGTTCACAATAACTTTGTAGAGAAAAAAGGCATAGTTATTTACTTTAGTATCACTATTGACATATCTATAAGCAAAAAATTAAATTACACTAGTTGCATTAAACATCCTATCCAGTATGAAAATAAACTGTTAAATTTATGACTTCAGTGATTTATTTTGCTGTCAATATATGCGAAATTGCTATATACCCCCATCAATTGAGAAATTTCCTAAATACAGCAGACGATAAACATTGCTAGAAATATTACTTGAATTGCGATGGTATTTTGTAGGTTTGTAAAGAAGTGATATGATACTTGCTCAAACTGAACAATTTTAAGCATAATGCTTGACGTGGCTATATTTATGTAGTATAAAGTTACATTGTAAGATATACCAGACTAATTATGTAACAAGAATCAAATATCAACTAGGTTTGACTCCTGTACAGACGTTCCACCGGAACGCCTCTAATCCTCACTACTGACTACTGACTCCTATGGATTTTGACTATTTCCGAAATAATGATAGTAGTTCCGCGAACAACAATCGTCACAACCTACTAGCTAGTGGTTGGCGACCATTTCAGCGTGATTTTGATTGGGACTATTTCCAACAACTAATATTAAATGATACTCAAGAGTTAACACAAAGAAGTATTAATCTAGTCAGTTTTTATGCAGACGCTTTAGCCAGAAAAGATTTTGCTTGGTGGGCAAATATATTAAATTTAGCTTCTGACTATACTCGCAGTGAATTTCAAAAATTTTGGAACTTCGTCACACCCGACGCACTCACACCAGATTATCGTTATAAAGACGTTTTAAGTACAGAAACTCCCATTTTGCAATTTGTCAGCCGTAACAGCATTCCTATTGATTATGTACTGAATTTATTGCAAGAAATTACCGTTTTGCGCGTTCTACGTTTATTGGAACGTCCTGATATTATCACCCAATATTATGCAGAGCGAGATTTCTATTTTCCCGTCGAAAAATTTGTTAGTTGGGAACGGTTAGATGTGATCAATACTGTTTATGCTTATTGGTCTAAACACGATATTTGGTTACAAATTGATCCCTATGATCGGGGACGCAGACAATATACATTAATGTCCAAAAATTTAGCCCCATCAATAAATAAAGCCACTTATGATTTAGCAGTTATGTTAAGTGGATATCAAAGCCGTGTCGGTAAAGTTCATAATCAATTTCCCATTCGCACATTTCCCCAAGAAATTCAAGATTTTACTGATTCAGTTCAGCAAGCAATTCTCAATCAAAATCAATTAGCCGTTGTCGTACATGGAGAACCAGGGACAGGAAAAACAGCATGGACACAATCAGTAGCCAAGGAAATTTTAGTACCTTTAGGTTATGTCATCTTTATTTTGGATCATGATGCCATTACTAACTTTGTGCCACCCAACTATTTAGAGAAAATTTGTATCATCATCAACGAAGCTGATAACTTAGCTCAAGATAGAGCTTCAGAAGTAGCCCAATATAACAACAAAACTGAACATATTTTAGCTTTGTTAGATGGGACTTTGTACCAAAGTGTAATTGATGAATCTGGTGTACAGATAAAGCAGCATTTAGTGGTTTTGATGACTTGCAATACTACAGAAAGATTAGATCCTGCTATGTTACGTAAAGGCAGAGTAGATTTAATGTGTGAGTTTACAAAGCGGTTTGTGTGAAAAATCAGTTATCAATTGATAATTGACAATTGACAATTGACAATTTTTTCATTCAAAGTTTAAAACCTCGCCTTTATCTCGTTATTTCGTTATTTCGTTCCCAGTTTCTAACTGGGAATGCCATCACAGAGTCTCTGACTCTGCTATTAATAAAGGCAGATCCTTTAATAATTCATTCCCATACAGAGTATGGGAACGAGAAAAACGAGGAATTAGCGGAAATCAGAGATTTTTGCTAAAATTACTGATATCAAGTAATATCAAGTAATATTTTCTTGCCGCTTTGGGCAGATATCTAAGCAAAAACCCATGAATCAAGTTATCAAATCAGAACAAAAGCAAGTAACCAGATTATTTTCTCACTTGGAATTTGATGGTAATAAATTAAATCATCAACCAGGTAGCGTTTTAGGAAGCACTGCTTTGATAGCTGGAACTACTGTTGGTGCTGGTATTCTTGCCCTACCTGCGGTAACTTTACCATCGGGTATTTTACCATCTACAATTGTCATTATTGTAGTTTGGTTATACACCTTATTTTCTGGTTTATTAATTGCTGAAGTAACCTTAAATGTTATGGGTGCAGAAGGCATGAATAGCATAGGTTTTTTGGCAACTGTAGAAAAGACATTGGGAAAAACAGGAGCGAGAATTGCTGGTGGTGCATATTTGTTTAAGCATTACGCTCTTTTAGTGGCGTATATCAGCAAAGGTGGAGATATTTTATTATCGACATTAACTAAAATAGTTGGTTTAGAAAATACCTTACCTACCTGGATAGGAACAACAACTTTTACATTGTTATTTGGTGGCATTCTCTATTTAGGAAAAGAAAGATTTATTCAGAAATTAAACAGCGCCTTTGTGGCAATTCTTATTACTTCTTTTCTAGGATTATTACTGTTAGGTTCAGGACAAGTAAAAAGCTCACAATTTCTCTTTCAAAATTGGCAAGCTGTCGGTGGTGCAGTTTCTGTTATTTGTGTAGCTCTTTTTTATCATAACGTTGTGCCTGTAGTGGTGACACAACTAGAAGGCGATATCGCCAAAATCAGAAAATCAATTATTATCGGTTCTGGCATTCCTTTGATTATGTTTTTGGCTTGGAATGCTGTGATTTTAGGCAGTATTAGTCCTGATATTCTCCAGAATAATTCACAAAGTTGCAGTGTTTTTGACCCTTTACAAATTTTGCGATCAGGTGGAGCAGGAGAAGTTTTAGGATTAGTTTTAACTGTTTTTTCAGAGTTGGCAATTATTACCTCTTTTATCGGTTTTGTTTACGGTTTAGTCGATTTCTTTCAAGACATTTCTCGGATCACAAAAAATCAAATTTCTCGGTTTCCTATTTTCTCACTTGTTCTATTTCCACCCATGAGTTTAGGAACAATAAACCCCAGTATCTTTTTTACTGCTCTAGATTATACGGGAATATTTAGTGTTTCGATTTTAGGGGGAATTATTCCGGCAATTATGAGTTGGCAACAACGAGAAAAACAAAAATTAACAAACGGTATTTATCAATCATTGATACCAGGTGGCAAAATTACATTAATTATGATGATTACAGTTGCATTAGCCCTGATATGCAAACGAATTTTCTCAATTTATGCCAATTAAATATCAATTTCAATACAGCACTTTACTTTGTAATGAGGTACACCATTGGCGGGCAAGACTTGTACTGAGCGGTTAGTGAGCGCAGTCGAACTATGTCGAAGTATGCCCACCCCACAATATTGTTTTTATTTATTTGATTTATTTGATTTATTTGATTTTATTTATTTGATTTAATGTATTCACAAAAAAACACATTACACGCAAATTATCAATTGTCAATTATCAATTATCAATTAATTAAATCTCTCTTTTGATAGACTTAATGAGTAGATAAAATTACTAATCTATAGATGGAAATTTTCATGGAATAAACTATGAATATTATTGCTTGGATAATTCTGGGTCTGATCGCCGGAGCTATCGCTAAAGCTATTTATCCTGGTAGTCAAGGTGGCGGAATTTTAGTCACAATGGTATTAGGAATTGTTGGTGCTTTAATTGGTGGAACTTTAGTCACTTTGTTAGAAACAGGAAGATTACAATTTACAGCCGCAACTTTGAGCATACCTGGTATAATTGTGGCTATTATTGGGGCAATGATAGCCATTTTTATTTGGGGCTTGTTGACTGGACGTACCAGTCATTAATGGATTAATTAAGATGTTTAATACCTAGAGCCAAGATATTACCAGATAAAAGTAAATAAACTTTAGTCAACTATAAAAAGGTAATGAGTTTTACCCCATTACCTATTACTTGTTATGGAAATATAAGAACTTAAACAACAACTTTCTGTTTTGACCACACACCATTTTCATCTTCATCAAATTGTTGATGAACTGCATCCCAAGCAGATTGTTCAGCGGTAAATTCATCGTTGGTTTCATCAAGTACGACGTTATAGTGCTGAATGAACAATTGTTGTGCTTCTGCTGATAAGTGAGCGCGAACTTCAGGAGATAAATCTTCTGGACTGTTACAAGGACCAGGACAAGGATGGGTGAGTGCTTTACCAATGGTGTGCATTTCTTCACCACCAGAACTTTCTAATATTAATTGAAATTCACCGCTGCGATCGCTCGGAATTTCTACCATTAATAAAAACTCTCCCGCTTGTAAACGAGTTTGATAAACCGCAGCTTTGTCTTCTGGCATTCCCATAGCCGTAAAAACCGATACCAAGCCCGCACCAGCACTACCAGCGATCGCACCACTCGCAGCACCCAGCAACACCGCACTAATAGGTCCTGCTGCTACAATTGGTCCGACAAAAGGAATAAACAATACTCCTACACCAGTAAGTAAGCTGAGGAAAGAACCAAACAAAGATCCAAAAATTGCCCCTGTTCTCAAACCTCCTAAAATCACATCACGCTTGGTAATAAAACCAGAAATTCGCGTTTCTGACTGGAAATTTCTCCCCATCACTGAAATATGATCTTTCGGTACACCTCTATTTAGTAAACGACGAATTACATCATCAATTTGCTTTTGTTCTTTAAATACAGCCGAGATGGTACGCTCTGCTTGATATCCTTCTGGCACTTGTTTACTCCTTTTAATTTATTTTCTCTTTATGTTGACAATTGTGTGGCAAATTCTCCACTAAACACCCACCGGAACTTTAGTTTTTTCGGTTTGTTGTTTGACATTTGGTTCTAATGCTTGTCCTTCAATAAATGAACGTAACATCCAAGCCATTTCTTCATGTTTTTCCATCAAATCAGTTAAAAAGTCAGCCGAAACTTGATCATGAAATTCTTCACTACAACGATCTACATGATTTCTTAAATTACGAATAATCTGCTCATGATCTTCCACTAATTGATTTACCATTCCTGTTGCTGTAGGAATTTCTCCGCTATGTTCTTTGAGAGTAGCAATTTTTAAAAAACCTGCCATTGTACCACTGGGATAACCACCCAAGGTTCTAATTCTCTCTGCTATTTCATCAATATTTTCTGTAATTTCTTCATACTGTTCTTCCCAAAGTTCATGCAATGTGCGGAACTGAGGACCCACAACATCCCAGTGATACTTTTTAGTTTTTACCACCAGAACATACGAATCTGCTAAATCTTGATTTAATAAATTCATCACACCGCAACGTTGTTCTTCTGTTAATCCAATATTAATTGTATTCATGCTCATTATTTACCTGTGGACTATTCACTAATTACTTAATTTATAAGTTCTCAAAATATCGACATTAACCACATCAACCAAAAGTAAGATTATCAAGTAAACTGAGGATTTAATTAATATTATATATTTTTTATATAATATTATATATTTATTTTTTGAGGAATAGGTGGAATATTCATAAATAATAATCAGATCCCCTAATTCTTGTTTATCTAGTCAATCAGAATCTGGGATACGGGGATCTTATGTATTTTATTTAAAATTCGCCCACCAAACCAATTCAAAAACGAAAACTCATAATTATGAATTATGAATTATGAATTATTTGTTTGTGCCTGTAATTTTTTCCAAAAAACCTTCTACTTCCTGTTCTACTGAAGTAGTCGCACTTTCGGTATTTTCAGGACGCTTCATTTTTTCAATATCTGCTGCTCCTTGAACCTCGTTAAGTCCTCTCCTAGTTTTTTCTTGAGATTCTTTCATTCCTATCGGTGGTTTTTTAGCAGCTTCATCAGTTTTGCGTTGAGTTTCTAATAATTGTGTCGTTCCTTCTGTTGGTTCACTTTGATAACTACTGATAGCTAAAGCAGGAAAAGCATTAAATAAAAATATGAAGGTACAAGCAAAAGCCACTACTATCAATCTCAATGCTAATTGCCATCTAGATTTAGCAAAATCAAGAATCTTCATTTTGATATTATTCCACTCTATTTTCTTTCTGCTTTCAGATTAATTGGTTGTCAGAGCATTTTCATCAATCTTCCGAGAGAATTAGGTTGAATTTTGAACTAAAAAGCTCATCAAAATCTATCTGGAGATAGAAAATATCACTTCCGCTAAACTATCAAACCCTGTATTTATATATTCCATTACTTATATTTTAGAATTAAGGGTATGAATTGTATACCAAGGAAACCTCTACCCCAAATTGAGATTTTCTGTTAAAACTGTAAAAGTTCAAATTCCCATACTGTGAAATATATCACAGAAATCTATGCTAAACCTTGTTAATTCTACTTCCACAAACAACCACAACAAAACAAGAAACATTATTTTTGTTTCCACAATAGCATTATTTCTAACTGCTTGTACCAGTAACCCAAATACACGACAATTAAAAACCAACAACGAAGCTTTGGGAGTTTCCATTGCTGAAAATAAAGTAAATACAAAATCACAACCACCAGCACAAACCAAAAACCTGAATTTTACTGTACCTGCTAAATTTCAAGGTAAGACAGTTTATCAAGTCGAACCCAAAAATAACGAAAAAGTTATTGCGTTAACTATTGATGATGGTCCTTGGCCAAAAACCACAGAAGCAATGTTAGATATTTTTAAAGAACATGATGTCAAAGCCACATTTTTTTGGGTAGGAAGTTCTTTAAAAAATCATCCAGAAATCGCTAAACGAGTGGTAGCTGAAGGTCACGCCATTGGTAATCATACCTGGAATCATTTATATAAAAGAATGAATCCAGCCACAGCTAAAAGTGAAATTGAAAAAACCAATGATTTAATCTATCAAACCACAGGGGTAAAAACATCTATATTTCGTCCCCCTGGAGGTTATTTAAATAATGGTTTAGCTGCTTATGCTAAAAGTCAAAATAAAGCCGTTGTCATGTGGTCTTTAACTTCTGCTGATACCGATACCCGTGCCAAATATCAAATATTTGTGAAAAATGTGGTCAAAGGTGCAAAACCAGGAGCTATTGTTTTAATGCACGATGGGGGAGGAAATCGAGAAAGAACTGTAAAAGCTTTACCAGAAATTATCACAGGATTGAAACAACAAGGTTATAGATTTGTCACAGTTCCCGAATTATTAGAAATGCAAAAATAAGCAGGAGTCAGGAGTTATTGATTTTGGATTTTGGATTTTGGATTGTTTTTGTTAACTTCAATCTAAAATCTAAAATCTAAAATCTAAAATCTAAAATTTTACTCCCTATTCCCTGCCTGATTTAATCACTGAAAACAGATGCACAAACTTGAGCTTCTTGCCAAAGTTGATGTAAAAAAAACTCGGTGCGATCGCTCATTGTCGTTACAAACACACCCTCGACATCCTCAGCACCATAAGATAACCAAGAACCCCGCAAGGTGACTTCCAAATGCTCAGCATCACAGGTAGACAGAGCTATAATTTCACCGTCATTTCGTTGTGCTTCAGCCTTGAGCCTTTCTACTCCTGGTAAATCTACAGGTAGCAAAAAGGAAGCCGTGCTAGGTTCAAAATGTAGCGGTTGACCGATTCGCAGCGCCCAAATCACTCTTTGCGCCACCCATTCTTCCAGTGACAGCGTGATACACTCTAAATAAAAGCTTCTTTCGGTATAATTTAATTTCAGCATTCCTTATGCTCTCCTGTTATTCCAGGTTTGCTTGCAAATCCGTCATTAGTCATTAGAGTATTCCAACTAAAAAAATGCCCAATTATCATTGCTTAGGTTTACCCTTTCCACAGGGTAATGACAGCTTTTGGATCATTTATTGTTTGGAACACTCTTAGAGGATGTTTGAAAAGTTTTTAATGTATAAATAAACCCCTCTCCAAACCTCTCCCCGACGCGGGGAGAGGCTTTGAAACCCCCATTCCCTTGTAGGGAAGGGGGGAAGGGGGGTTAGGTTTCTAGAGATTATCGGTTTCATCTAATACTTTTCAAACACCCTCTTAGTCATTAGTCACCAATCACCAATCACCAATCACCAATCACCAATCACCAATTAAAAACCCCCGCTTTACCTATATCGGCAGCGGGGGCTAAAATTGACCTGATACTTTTCTGGTCTTATTCCGGTACAACATTTTCCCTCTACCTCCCGCTTGTTATCTCTAATAGTGGTTTAATATTTAGCAGATCAAAGTTGATATATCTAAAATCATAATTACCCTCTGTGTTTTGCCTTGGATGCTGACTACCATCGGCTATAAATAAATACTCCACTCCCACAGCAGCAATTTCCCAACTGGCCTGACAGTTGCTGGGATGGAAGGGACTGGAAATAGGGTAAATGAATTTCACAAAAAAATTCACCTCAAAAAAATTTTATCTATTGAACATTCCTTTAAACATACTACACTTGTATTACTATCCTGTCCATATCTAAAAGGAGAAAAAATCAAATGCATACCATCGCACGCACATCAACCACCGACATGGAAGTTACCAGCATCCGTTTAGAACGCGAACTGAAAGATAAACTGAAAGAGATAGCAGGCAATCAAGGATATCAAGCTTTGATTAGAAATGTTCTCTGGAATTATGTGCAGCAAAAATCAGGTGAGTGGAAACCCCGATTTTCCCGTGCTGACATTCGAGCGAGTATACCCGCTACAGCCCAACAAGATGAACGTTGTGTCCTCACAGGTAAGTTAATTGAAGCTCAACAGCCAATGTTATTAGGACTCACAAAGAATGGCGACATGGTTCCTCTAAGTGCTGAGAGTTTGGCTCTATAGCAAATTATAGTCCAGGTTGCTTACCAGTGATGATCATAGTGCTGGAACAAAGTTTGTATTGGTTAATTATCAAACATTAAGCAAGCCACAACCACCAGGAGAAAGTATCGGAACTAGGCGAAGATACTTTCTCGTGCTTTACAGGGTACGAACAATCAAAGTTTACCCAAAGAGCCGTTAAAACTGCAAATGGAAATCGAGAGTTTTGACCGCATTTTGCAAGAACTGTTAAACAACGTTAGTACCGGCTTTCCGCACTTCAATATGTACTAGAGTAATACTTCAACTATTTTTACAAAAAATGTTGACATAATTCAATATTTAAACGTATAAACTACAGACCTTTGGCGATAGCGAAGCGCTGCTGCAAGCAGTTCGCTATTCAACGACCATTAACCCCAATTGTTGTAGTCTTTGTATGTTACAAAACGAAGTGCGGAATGTGGGTTAGTAAATACTCGGAGCGTGATACCAATGCCCATCTACAAGTAACTCACAGAGTCGAACAAGAAGTTGATCAAGTTATTATCAAAGTGACTAATATAGGACGTGGCATCTCCCAAGAGGAAGCCGCCTATATCTTTGATAAGTTTCGTCGTGGCAAAGGACGTTGGACTCCTGGTACCGGTTTGGGATTGGCATTAGTCAAATCTCTAGTACAGCATTTACAGGGAGCGATCGCTGTTGAGCTTGTCCTAAGTTGACAATTTACTAAACAAACCTATACAAGTACATACAAAACTACAAGTATTTGAAGTATACATGGAATAAGTTGACTAAAAAATTAAGCAAAATGTGTCAGAATTAAATGATAAAGTATAGTGTTGAAAATGGCTATCGCCACGCAAGCTATCAGCAAATGCTTTTATCCATCAAAACAAAACTCAAGTTAAACAAAACCCAGGAAATATTAATGGCTAAACACGCTGGTATAGCAAGGTTTACCTATAATTGGGGTTTAGCTACTTGGCAGGATTTGTATAAAGATGGATTAAAGCCAAACAAATATATCCTCAAAAAATTCTTTAATAACCATGTAAAACCTGAATTGGCATGGATTAAAGAAAAAGGTATTTGTCAGAAAATCACTCAATACGCCTTTGATAGTTTAGGTGAATCTTTCCAGAGATTCTTTAAAGGACAGTCAAAATATCCCAACTTTAAAAAGAAAGGGAAAAATGATAGTTTTACAATTGATAATGGTGGTCAACCAATTCCTGTAGGTGGTACATCAATAAAACTACCGACAATTGGATGGGTAAAAACTTATGAAGGATTACCTCACAGCACCTGTAAAAGTATTATTATTTCCAGGACTGCTGATAGTTGGTATATAGCCTTTTCTTATGAACAAGAATGTCAACCAACTATCAAAAACCATGCTGTTGTTGGTGTTGATTTAGGAGTCAAGGAACTAGCTACACTAAGCACTGGTGTTATATTTCCTAATCCTAAACACTATAAACAGAATCTAGCTAAACTACAAAGATTATCCAAAGTCTATTGTAGAAAAGCTAAAGGTTCAAACAATAAGCATAAAGCTAAAATTAAACTAGCTAGACATCATGCGAGAATAGCAAACCTGAGAAAAGATACTCTTCACCAAATCACTACTTACTTATGCAAAAACCACGCCAAGATAGTAGTAGAAGATTTAAACGTCTCAGGGATGCTATCAAACCATAAATTAGCTCAAGCAGTAGCCGATTGTGGATTTTATGAGTTTAAGCGTCAGCTAGAATATAAATCTAAAAAATTTGGCTGTGAAATTATAATTGCTGATAGATTTTATCCATCAAGCAAAACCTGTTCTCGCTGTGGACATAGAAAAGATAGTCTTTCTTTATCTGAAAGAATTTATCACTGCGAGAACTGTAGTTTTGAGATGGATAGGGATCTGAATGCGGCAATCATGTTATCGCGTTTGGCTAAAGCGTGAAAGTCTACCGAGGGATAACTGCTCCCATGCTCCTGTTGAAGTAGAAAGTAAAGTCTAGCTTTGTCTAGGTTTTATATAGCAGAGTAACCCTATTGACAACTCTCAGTTGAGCGAAATTTGTTTTACCCTCACACTACCTCAGTTTTCCTCAGCAACTCATTCACATTATCAACAGTGACTACAGAAAACAACACAGCGGGACTTGATTCCCCCAACCTCATTGATGACAATAGTCTAGATATTGCTCTAGAAACCAAATTGGATGTTGATTCAGTCATTATCCAAGTGGAGAAATTAGCAGAGCGACAGAGGCAAATTACCGCCAAAGTCCAAATTCCTCACCCTGTGGAAAAAGTCTGGAAAATTCTCACAGACTATGAAGCCTTACCTCAATTTATCCCTAATCTCGCCAAAAGTTGTTTGTTAGACCATCCCAATGGAGGTATACGCTTAGAACAGATAGGATCGCAGCGTTTGCTCAATTTCAAGTTTTGTGCGCGTGTGGTTTTGGATCTAGAAGAAATCTTTCCCAAACTCATCAACTTCCAAATGGTAGAAGGAGACTTCAAAGGTTTTTCCGGTTGCTGGAGCTTAGAACCTTATACCTTTGGTACAAGTCAATGTACTAACCTCTGCTACACAATTCAAGTTTGGACAAAACTAACAATGCCAATAGCAATTATTGAAAAACGTCTCAGCAAAGACCTACAACTAAACCTTCTAGCAATTCGCCAAAGAGCTAACGAATTAAGTAATGCTTAATCCAAACCTATGTAGGGAATGCTTTTGAAAGTCTTTTCATGAGGGAATAGGAGTCAGGAGTCAGGAGGAGGTGGGAAAATTTCTTTGCTATCTCTCGAAATCCCAAAAAATACACACTTTTTCAGGTATACCCTTGAAAACCCTTGCACTTTTCTCCTCTTTATCAGCAGTTCGACACTTCGACAAGCTCTGTTACCGCAAGCTCACTGACCACCTGTAACCTTTGTTCTATCTGAGTTTTACATTTATTCAGCAAGCCCTATGTAAAATAATAAGATGACTTAGCTTAAATTGAAAAATAGAAAGGAAACTGATAAAATTTCCTTTCTACTTTTTTATATTTTATCTTTTTTTTAATACCCCCAAGGGAATTCGAATCCCTGTTACCTCCGTGAAAGGGAGGTGTCCTAGGCCTCTAGACGATGGGGGCATCGCGTTCTTCACTTTTAATAAGTTACTCTATTTCCCAGAGGATGTCAACACCTTTTTCCAAAAAATTTTTTCCGGCATCGAAAACCGCAAAATTCATGAAATGACAAGGCTTTGGGAGATGGGGAGGTGAGAAGACGAAAAATTACAGATCAAAAAATCTTTCATGGTTTTTGGGGTAGGGGTCTGGACGCGATTGCAAATCTACACCATACACGGTCGCCAAATCCTGAAAAAAGACGTACTATGGACAACTAAGCATGAAAAAATCTCCTATTTTTTTAAAGATGGGTGTGCAGTTGTACCTGTAAAGTTAATATTTATGATTCTGCACAAAGGTTAATTAACGGATTTTGAAATTAATCCCTCAAAATCTACAACATGGAAGCATCTTTTCAAATCACCCTACAGATGGTGTTCACAGTTCTTGCAGGTATCAGCGCCCAAGTGATGGCTGCATATTTCAAGCTGCCCAGCATCGTCTTATTACTTTTGTTAGGCATTCTCTTGGGTGCTGATGGCATTGGACTATTGCATCCCCATCTGCTAGGCACTGGACTAGAAGTAATTGTTTCCCTAGCGACGGCAATTATTTTGTTTGAAGGCGGTCTGAAATTGGATCTGCGGGAAATGGGCAGAGTTTCCGTCAGTTTGCAATTGCTTGTCACCTTGGGAACGTTGATCACACTGCTTGGTGGGAGTATGGCGGCGCACTGGCTAGGAGAATTTCCCTGGAATATAGCTTTTCTCTATGCTTCCATAGTCGTTGTCACAGGTCCGACAGTCATTGGTCCGCTGATTAAACAAATCAACGTAGACCGACAAGTGGCAACGCTGCTGGAAGGGGAAGGAGTTTTAATTGACCCGGTGGGAGCTATTTTAGCCTACGTTGTTCTAGATACTATTTTGAATGGTGATCCTGACCCCATCAAAGCCATTATGGGTTTAATCTTGCGTTTAAGTGTAGGCGCAATGATTGGCGGTGTTGGTGGTTTTTTGATGAGTTGGATTTTCAAACGCGCCAATTTTCTCTCTTTTGAACTGAAAAACCTAATTGTGTTGGCAGGACTGTGGGGTTTGTTTACCTTAGCGCAAACTATTCGCAGTGAGTCAGGAATTATGACTACAGTTGTAGCTGGTGCGGTATTTGCTAACTCATCAGTTCCTGAAGAACGCCTGTTACGCAGCTTTAAAAATCAATTGACTATTCTCAGTGTTTCTGTACTGTTTATCCTCCTAGCCGCTGATTTATCTATCGCCAGTGTATTAGCGTTAGGTTGGGGTAGTTTATTCACTGTTTTGGTATTGATGTTTGTGGTTCGCCCGATCAACATTTTATTGTGTACTTGGAACAGTAATCTCAATTGGCGACAGAAATTGTTTTTAGGTTGGGTTGCGCCCAGAGGCATAGTTTCTGCTTCTGTGGCTTCATTATTTGCCATTTCCCTGACACAACGCGGTGTTAATGGTGGTGATGCGATAAAAGCTTTGGTGTTCTTGACAATTATCATGACTGTTTTTTGTCAGGGCTTAACAGCCGGTTGGCTGGTGAAGTGGTTACGCATTACTTCTAAAGATGCCACTGGGGCGGTGATAGTGGGTTGTAATCCTTTGAGTTTATTGATTGCCAGGTTCTTCCAGGAACGAGGAGAAAGTGTAATCATTATTGACACTGACTCCCAATATTTTGCTCAAGCTGAAGCTCAAAATCTGCGCGTGATTGCTAGTAGTGCGCTAGATGCAGAAGTATTGGAAGAAGCTGGCATTGCTTCAAGGGGTACTTTTTTGGCAATGACTAATAACGGGGAAGTGAATTTTGTGTTAGCACAACGGGCAGCAGAAGAATTTAATCCACCTCGTGTTTTAGCAGTATTTCCCCGTGATCCCCAAGCTTCTAGCTCACTGAACAGCAGCAATAGTAGAGTTAATCAAGCTTTTGTCTCTGACTTACCGGTGAAAACCTGGAATGAATATTTAAATAATGGGCGGGTGAAATTGGGAACAACTACTTTGAATGAGGCTGAATTTTCCAGTCAGCAGGAGCATATACAAGAAAAGATTCGGACTGGGGTGTTAGTACCGCTATTGATGGAAAGGGAAGAGCGCCTACAGGTAATGTCAGTTAATCAAAGTTGGGAAATAGGCGATCGCATTATTTACCTGTTGTACGATTCCCGACCAAATCTGTTAAAACGTTTATCTGGTGCTAGTCAATCTACAGCTTTGGCTTTAGAAAAGTTACCAGAAGTGGAAGAAGTACCCACGGCTAAATTCTCTCAACTGTCTGCTACGGAAGCATCTGGTAATTGAACTTTAATAGAACCGACTCACGAGTAGCAAAAACCTGTTACCTGCTTTGGTTTGAATGTTCCTGTTTTCAATGCCAAAATAGGAAGTTATTATTTGTTAGTGAGCTAGTCCTAAGCTGGCGATTTTCTAGACAAAGCTATACTTATGTAGACAAAAATCAATTTCTCTTGAGTTAAAAAATCAACTATCTTGATATATAATCCTGGGATATCCAGTATTGAATTAAGACTATTGCCGACGCGAAAACCAAGCAATGACAGTGGTAGTCTTTTTGAAAATCTTAACTGCCCTTCGGGCGAGGCAAAAGGCAGGGGGCAGGAGGATGGAGAATTTTGAATTAAGAATAAAGCCTTTTTGACTCGCCCATTTGGGTTTAAGTCCCCCGCCATAATCTGGTGATTTGGCGGTCTATGATTGGAGGTGGGTTGAAAATCCCCTATAATCGGCCTCCAGCAAAACTGCCTTTCAACTCCTGCCTCCTTTCACACCAGAAAGATCGCGTTGGGCTACAGCGTGCAAGTCTACGGAGGGATAACCGCTCCCATGCTCCCGTTGAAGTAGAAAGTAAAGTCTAGTTTTGTCTAGGTTTTATATAGCAGAGAACCCAATCTCTAAAAATGGCAATATAATTTAAAAGATAAAATCCCTAGTAAAGCATGGCAGAAATGGCTGTATCTAGCAATGAAAAAAAGCTGATTCTCTCCGGTGTTATAACTGTTACAGCCTTCTGCCTGATTCGACTAGTAAATTGCAACCGAGCCGAGTGAACGATAACAGCTATGTCTTACGCTTCCATCCTGAAAAACATACCAGAAATATTCAGCCAACCCACTGGAATAG
The DNA here is from genome assembly GCF_019598945.1 of Sphaerospermopsis torques-reginae ITEP-024. Classification (NCBI taxonomy): domain Bacteria; kingdom Bacillati; phylum Cyanobacteriota; class Cyanophyceae; order Nostocales; family Aphanizomenonaceae; genus Sphaerospermopsis; species Sphaerospermopsis torques-reginae. The sequence goes on from NZ_CP080598.1 coordinate 4,630,190, forward strand.
CAGCTATAGCCTCTCTTGGTATCCACGGTGCTATTGCTTTGATTGTGCCATTAATGCCTGTTGATTCTGGTCAATCCACAGAACCTAATACCACAAAAGCAGTCGGGTTAATGGAGTTGAGTCCGGCTGATCAAAACCGATTGCCTCAAACAGCACCATCCCAGGTGGCTTTACAACCACAACTGCCACAACAACCGGAAATTCCTTTGATTAATTTTGGTGAGGAAAAAGTTATTATCCCACCTGTAGAATCAGCTATCCAAGCTCCTTTACCTAGCCAGACTGTACTGCCACCGATCCCTACATCATCGGCCAACTATAATCTTTCTTACTTGCCCAAAAGGCAGCCTATCCAAAGATTTGCTAGAAACGATTTTAGAACTCAAGTTTCTAATTTCCGCATCAGCAGAAATACATTTTCTCCTTCATCCTCTCCTTTTGTGGATGATATAGATGCCAAAATTAAAGAAACCCAAGCACTGAATATCAACCGTTTGCCACAAGTTCAGGCAGATAATAAATTACCTAGTGAACCGCTAATTAACCCATCTCCTGATGCTATTGATATTGGCTCTACGGCAACACCACAGGGTGTTACTGAACCACAAAAAATTCAGTTAGGAGATAACCCAGTTCAAATTGCTGCTAATTCTCCTTCTGATATTGCTGCTGAACCATCTCTACAAGGTAAAGGTCAATTACGGGCAGCAGCAGCAATCGTGATCCCATCTTCAGCAACTTCCACTCAGCAACAAACCCAAGTAACAACTGGAAGCGAGTTTGATTCTCAAGGTCAGAAACGGGAACAGTTATTGGCCAAGCTCGACTCTTATAACACCCTGAGAAAAACGATTCGGGAAGCATACCCCAATGTTAAGGAACAAGCAGTTATCCGTGAAACTATCTCTACAAATAAACAAGGGATGGAAGGTACTGTTTTGGGTCGATTAGTTGTAGATCCTAATGGTAAGGTCCTAGATATCAAGTTCCAAGATGGATCAGTAGCTCCTGAACTACAATCCAAAACTAGGGAATTTTTCAACGCTAATCCACCTAAAGGTGAGAAACGCATTAGCTCTTATCCTTTCCAACTCAGATTTACAAATAATGGCGATAGGAAAATTCCCCAGAAGATTCAACAGTTAAAGCCCTCACCAAGTCCAGAGACTCAAACAGTATCTGATCCACAAATAGACAAAAATCAGTCTAATAATCAAGCTGTTGTTATTCCTAATCCATCACCAACATCTGTAGTTAGTGATGATAAACCTGCTTTATCTACTGAATCTGCTCAAAAGTTGATTCAACAGTTACGTCAAATCAAGGAAACAAGACAAAACTCAAATCAAGAAAATTAAGAATTCAGGAGTCAGGAGTCAGGAGTCAGGAGTCAGGAGTCAGGAGTCAGGAGTCAGGAGTCAGGAGTCAGGAGTCAGGAGAAAGAATTAATTTTTACCCTTGCTCCCTGCTCCCTGCTTTCTTCATAACAAGTGTTCAAAAAAAGATGATACTACCAGCCTGTTTCCGCTTTCTGGAAAACATAAGCGGCCACTTCCAGAATTTCCTGCTCGCTTAATTTGCTCTTGAAGGCGGGCATGGCACTTTTACCGTTCTGAATTTGATGGATAATGGTTTGAATAGGTTCAGTATCATAATTTTCTAAATATTTTGATAGTGCTGATTTTTGTAAAGTTTTATGTTCAACTAGGATATTAGCGCCTCCTATATGGCAAGAAGCACAGTGATTACTAAAAATGGCGCTGCCTGTAGATGCTTCTGCGGCTAAGGCGGGATCAATGAATTGGAAGTTAAACAACAGGGCGATCGCCAACAGTAAAATTAATAAAGGTATTCTCAAGAGATTTTCCTCGCAACAAGCACATCTCTGATTTTAGATTTTGGATTTTGGATTTTGGATTTTAGAATAAATCCGGGAGCTTGTAGCATTTTCAGTTACCGAATAATTTGTATATTATAATACGGCATTTATCCAATAAAATTTATCTTACAAACTAAAATTAGCGGTAACTAGCTCATCCCTTTATTCTTTCCCAGGGATCAAACTCGTTACCGCTCCTATTCATTAGTTTGTACCACCTGATGAGCAAAAAAATCATCTGGTGTTAAATGAGCGAGATTGTTAGCTGGCAACAGTTAGTTTACCAACCATACCCGCACCACGGTGAGGTTCGCAGTAGAAGGTGTAATCACCAGCTGGTGCATCTGCGGGGATAACTGTTTCCATTTTTTGCCCAGGATTGAGTGCTAATTTTTTGTGAGACAAAGATGCAGCTAAAGCTTTATCCTTAGCAGGATTTTTTATAGGATCAAAGACAACGTTGTGGGGAGGAACTTTGTTGTTAAACCACACAATTGTGTCACCAGGTTTAACAGTTAACTGCTTAGGCTCAAATTGCAACAATCCTTTGTCACTACCCAATTTGACGGTGTAGGTTTCAGCAGATGCGGTGGGAGTGAAAACAGCAAAGCTGCTAACAACTAACAGTACAGTTAAAACAGCTAAAGTCAAGCGTCTCCAACTTGCTGCTATTAATTTCATGGCTCTCTCCTGAGATATAGTTTTATTTTTCTTTTCTTATGTTAACTACATTTAACACCAAATATGACACCCTGTCATAGATAAAAATTTTTTTTAAGAATTAGCGGTTATTAATAGGAAAGTGCAGATTAAAATACAAAGTTCCCAATCCTGCTTCCAGAGAGCAAAGTCAAGTATAAGCAGTAGGTATAAGTAAACCAAAATGACAGAAATGCTTGAATGCACTCAGGTATCAGGAATAGGAACTGAGATTTTTCTACAGTAAGGGCAAAATTGCCCATACTTTTAGAAAGTAAGAAGGCCAATGAGCAGATGTTTAGTAATGGATCTTACCACCACCCCATCTAATACCAACGATTTTTGGCTGGATGAGAATATGAGCAGCGATCGCCTTCAGGTCATCGTCTGTCAAGTTTCTCATTTCTGTAAAGATATCGGCGCTCTTGATACTAGGATGAATTTCAGAAATCTCGGTTTCACCATCGTAGGTGGTAGGATTCTTCATGTAGTCAACCAACCCTTCAATATTGTCACGTCTGGGTGTAGCTAAAGCTAAAGCTTCTGGTTCTAATCCTACGTTTTGATTAGTCTTGGTTACACCACCAGCATGACATTGAGCGCAGGTGTCATTAAATAATTTTTTACCTATTGCCAGTTGCGGTATGCTAATGACAACAGTATCACCCTGTTCGTTCAATTTGACAGTTCTGGTAGCTTGATCTAGTTCCAAAGCTGTTGCACTACCGATGAATAATTGAAAACTCAATACAACAGCAGCAACAACAACGCTTATCAGTCTTCTAAACATATTTCCCCTTCAAGTTTGTAATGCTCAACACAGCTAAGACACAAAGATAGTTCCCACAAGCATAGATATAGCAGGTGACAGCGAACAGGTGACAGGTGACAGTGCTAAAAGCCTTTTAGTGTTTAAGTTGTAGCATCTGCTGATGTCCTAACTGCCTTGTCAGTTGCTATATTTATCTGATGCTAAAAGTTTGCCGGGTAGAAAACCGACGGGGAGAACTACAACACCCCTGATCCTGTAGCTAAAAGCTATCAGGATGACTTTGGTAAAATATTCTCGCTATCATTAACATCAGCATGAATCAGTTTACCATTAGGTGCTGATCCTGAGTTTGTCAATCACAGGGAATTAGAAATAGGAAAGATGCTGACAATTGATACAAATCTTTATAAATAAATTTACAATTTGTAAAGTTAACCTTTTCCACCCGTAAAAGTCACACCTTGAATAAAATAGCGATTGAAAAAAGCATAAATTCCTAAAGCTGGTAAAGTAAACACCATAGAAGCAGCCATAATATAATTCCAATAGCTGATATATTGACCTTTAAAGCTATTCAAACCTAGAGGTAAGGTAAACATTTCCGGGTCAAATAAAATTACCAGAGGTAGTATAAAATTATTCCAACTACCCATAAATACAAAAACCGCCTGTGCTGCTAGTGCTGGTTTTGCTAGGGGTAAAACAATATCTCGGAAAATCTCCCAAGTGCTTAAACCATCAAGTTGTGCAGCTTCTTCTAATTCTTGAGGAAAATTAACAAAAAACTGCCGCATCATAAAAATGAAGGTAGCATTTACCATAGTCGGTACAATCATACCTTGATAAGAATTAAGCCAACCCAATGTTTTTAAAATCAAAAATGTAGGAATGAGAGTAATTTGTGTGGGTACTGCTATAACTGCGATGATTAAGAATAACCAAAAGCGTTTACCAACAAATCGCAATCTAGATAAAGCATAACCAGCCATTGAATTTAAAATTAAATTGAAAAACGTAACGCTAACAGCAATTATTACACTGTTAAATAACCAGCGCCAAAATAGCGGTTCTTGGAGAAAAATTTGCTGATAGTTCTTAAAAGTAAAATTGTGAGGAATAAAATTTAGTTCACCGCTAATAATTTCGGAAAGAGGTTTAAAGGATGCAGAAAGCGCCCAGAGGAAGGGAATAATGGTGATAAAACCATAAGTTATTAACAACAGATATAACAGGATTTTCAACCAAGGAAAACGAGAAACTTGATTCACATTTTTTCACCTCCAAATATTCGCCTTTGAATGACAGTGATAGAAATGATTAAAGCTGCAAGTAAAAAAGCCACAGCAGCAGCATATCCTAATTGTAAATTTCTAAATACAGCTTGATAAATTAATAATACCACCGTCAAAGTAGCATTATTTGGTCCACCAGTGCCACCGGAAAAAATATAAGATTGATCAAATAATTGAAAAGTGCCAATTATGCCTACTGCTACCACAAACAAAGTCACTGGTTGTAATAAAGGAAGAGTAATATTAATAAACTGATCCCAAGCATTTGCACCATCTAAATTGGCTGCTTCATAAAGTGTTTGGGGAATATCTTGTAAAGCTGCTAAATAAATCACCATATAAAAAGGCGCAGTTGACCAAATATTCATGATCATAATGCCTTTTAATGCCACTTTTGGATCTCCTAACCAATTATAAGTAGGTAATCCCAAAAATGCCAGAAAATCATTTAGTAAACCATCGGTATTATAAATCCACATAAAGATGAGTGTTAACACCGCAGATGATGTAACTGTGGGCAAAAAATAGAGGATTCGCCACCAGTTTTTACCCCGAATACCAGAATTTAAAGTAACTGCGAGAATTAAAGCGAAAATTGTTTGACTGGGGACAACAATTGCTGCATATTCGATTGTATTTTTGAGAGCAATTTTTAATTGTTCGTCTTCTACCAAATGGGTGAAATTTCTCAAGCCAATAAGTTTATATTCAATACTACCTAAAAGTTGTACTTTGTGGAGGGAAAGAAAGACAGCGTAGAGGATGGGAAGGATAACGAAAGTAAGTAATATCAAAATAGCAGGGAGCATGAAAAGATAACCTGCTAAGTTTTCGTTAACCTTTTCGGGTTGGTTGCGGGTTTGTCTGTTGATTCGCAGGTTCTACCTCCTATTCAATATTTTGTTCAGTGTATTTTCACAATAGCAGAAGGCAGAGCCTTTTCAACTGCATTCCCAGGTAGAACTTGGGAACGAGGGATTTTTTTATTAATGAACCACGAAGACACGAAGGACACGAAGAAGAGAAGAAGAGAAGAAGGAAAGAAGGAAAGAAGGAATCCATCATTTTCATCTGCTGATTAGCATTATTTTGCGCTCTCAACATCGCCTGTTTTAAAGATTGTTCCCCCAATAAAGCACTTAAAAATTGATTCTCAAAATTATTAACAATTACTGCTGGATATTTACCAAGTTGCCAAGGAGTAGCATCATCAAGACCTGCTACTAATGCAGACCTTAAATAATCTTGATCATAACCTAATTTATTGGCTACAGATTTGCGAGTTGGTAAAGCAAAACCTGTTACTGTCCACTTTTCCATTCCTTCTTTACCTGTCAAATAAGAAATTAATTCCCAAGCTGCTTTTTTATGTTTTGTTTGTTTATTCATGACATAGGCAACAGTATAAACCATTGTGCCTTTTTGATTATTAATTTTGGGGACTTCTGCGGTAGCAAAATCTAACTGGGGAAAGGTTTCTTGCAGATAAGGAATAGCCCAATTTCCCTCAATTACCATTGCCACTTTACCTTGTCCAAACATATCTGTACCTGAACTCGCACCAACATCTGATGGTAAGGCTGATGTTTGATATTTTCGATATTGATCTATCACTAATTGTAAACCTTTTAAAGCTTTTTCACTAGCAAAGGTAGCATTACCATTTTCATCAATTAACTTTCCGCCAAAAGCTTGAATTTTGTAAACATGGCGTGATATTGCTGGACTTTCTCCAAACCCGTATCTATTAAGTTTACCTGTTAATTTTTGAGAGTAACTTAATAATTCATCCCAAGTAGTTGGCGGTTTATTGAAACCTGATTTTTTAAAAGCTTTTTTGTTATAAAATAAAGCTAATGTAGAATAATCTTTAGGTATTCCATAAATATGGTTATGCTCTTTAAAAATTTCTAATAAATTTTTATCAAAATCTTGTAAATCAAATTTATCTGTGATGTAATTATTGAGAGGTTCTAAAACATTTTTACTTATCAAAAAAGGAGCTTCTACAGCATCTAAATAAAATACATCTGGTGCAGCTTCACCAATTAAGCGAGTTTTAATTACATCCATATATTGATCAGAAATTAATTCATATTTAACTTTAATTTGGGGATGTTTGATTTCAAAATCTTGCAATACTTGTTTTAAAAGTTTTTGTTCTACAGGTGAACCACCCCAACCACTAAGTTTAATAGTAACTGCTGATTTGCTGGGTTGTAATTGGTGACAACTGATCACAATGATAGCCACTGTGATAATTAATATACAGAATTTTAACCATTTGTATTTGTTCATGGACAGATAAAAGTTTTTATTTTCTCATTTATAGATGCTGTAACTCCGGGAGCATCCCAATGAAATAAAAAATGACCGCAGCAACACTAAAAAATCTCTTAAACTCTCTTACCTTTGTGTCCTTTGCGCCCTTTGCGGTTCAATCATATTAAGCTTTGGGGCATATTATTTCCATAGACAAAAATGAATTTACACATTTGGGATGATCCCGTAACTCAAGACTCATCTTTAAGCAGTATGAATTTTTATTGAGAAATGGTATATAGAAGAACAAACAACTATTATTAACTGAAATTTTACTCATTTCGTCACCGCTAGACGATAGTTTATGGACTCGGTTAAAGTTGAAATATCTACTTCTTTAAATCTGGAAATTCCTCAGATTGATTCATTAAACAATGTTCTACGTTCTGAATCTAAATCTAGCTCTCGTTTTCCTAAAAATGCGATTCGTACCAGTTTACAAGCTTCTACTTTAGATGCTATTTTTGCCACAATTTTTTCTATTACTGCTGGGGGAATTTTACTGAGTAATTTTTTGGTAGAATTAGATGCTAGTCCGGTAATTTTTGGGATGCTTTCTTCAATTCCCATGCTAGTAAATCTCATTCAGCCTTTAGGTGCTTATATCTCAGAACGCACTACTAGCAGGTTTCAATATTCGGCGCTGGTTTATGGAATTTCTCGCCTATTTTGGCTGTTTTTAGTAATAGGAATTATCTGTAAGAGTTGGGGATTGATCAATTCTCAGCAGTTGGTGATATTAACGCTGGTAATTGTCTTTTTTAGTCATCTTGTTGGGGGTTTGGGATGTGCATCTTGGATGAGTTGGTTAGCAATTATTGTTCCTAAAAGGTTACGGGGTAGATATTTTGGAATACGTAATAGTGCGGCCAGTTTAACTAATTTGTTATGTGTTCCTTTGGCGGGTTTTGCTGTTTCTCATTGGTTTGGGGGAACTCTCCAAGGTTATGGGTTGGTTTTGTTTGTGGGGATTTTATTTGGGTTAGTTAGTTTAGGTTGTCAGTATTTTAAAATTGATGTTAATCCCCAATTACAAAATACTTATATAGAAGTTACGCGAAATAAAGACAATGTAGGGGTAATTCATGAATTACCCCTACCCAAGAATAAGGAAAATGATCAAAATTCCCATTTTTGGATATTTTTACTGTATTTCAGTTTATGGATGTTGGCTTTTAATCTTTGCGCCCCTTTTGTAAATCTTTATCTGCTGGAAACTTTAAATATAGATGTGGGTTGGGTGACTGTTTACAGCAGTCTGCAAGCAGGAGCAAATTTGTTAATGGTGGTTTTTTGGGGTAAGTTAGCAGATAAATTAGGAAATCGTCCGATTTTGATATTTGTGGGGATTATTGTTGCAGTTACGCCTTTATTTTGGTTTGGAATTGGTAACAGAAATTTAGATATTTGGTTGTGGCTACCACTATTACATATTTTTATCGGTGGTACTGGTGCTGCGGTGGATTTATGTAATAACAATTTGCAGATTGGTGTTACACCAGTCAGAAATCAATCTATTTATTTTGCGATCGCTGCTGCTATTGCCGGTGTAACTGGTGCTTTAGGGACAACTATCGGCGGTTTTATCGCCCAATCTCCCCATTTTGGCGGTTTATTAGGTTTATTTGCCCTTTCTAGCATTTGCAGACTAGCAGCATTGATCCCGCTTGTATTCATTAGGGAACAGGTGACAGGTGACAGGTGACAGGTGACAGTAGAGATGGGGAAGCAGGGTAAGCAGGGTAAGCAGGGGAAGCAGGGGAAGATTAAGAACCCAATCACCAATCACCAATCACCAATCACCTACTCTACACCAGTAGAAGTTAATGTCATTGTTTCCCACAAAACCATGTTAGGTGCGGTGGGCATGGGTTGGTGTAAAGATATTAACTGTGCCAATGTATTCTTTAACTGAGTGCGGGGAACAATTTCATCTACAAAACCATGCTTGAGTAAGTCTTCGGCGGTTTGGAAATCTTCGGGTAGTTTTTCCCGCAGGGTTTGTTCAATAACTCGTCTGCCGGCAAAACCGATGGTGGCTTTGGGTTCGGCGATGATGATATCACCCAACATGGCAAAACTAGCGGTAACGCCTCCGGTGGTGGGATTTGTTAAGACGGGAATGTATAATAAACGAGCATCTTGATGGCGTTGTAAAGCACCGGAAATTTTCGCCATTTGCATTAAGGACAACATTCCTTCCTGCATTCTCGCACCACCAGAGGTACAAACGATAACGACAGGATAGCGGCGTTGTGTAGCTTGTTCTATTAAACGAGTGAGTTTTTCACCGACAACAGAACCCATACTACCACCCATAAAACGGAAGTCCATGACTCCTAAAGCGATGGGTAAACCGTTAATTTGCCCTAAACCGGTTTTTACTGCGTCTATTAAACCGACTTTTTCCTGAGTTTCCCGGATGCGATCGCTGTAGGGTTTGCGATCGCGGAATCCTAAAGGATCAGTGGGACGCAAATTTTCATCTATGGGTTTCCAAGTATTTGCATCAATTAACTGACGGATACGTTCATCACTATCGACTCGGTTATGATGACCGCATTCTGCACAAACCATTTGATTAGCTTTTAGGTCTTTAGCATAAGCCAAAACACCACATTTCGGGCATTTGTGCCACAAACCATCGGCTATTTCCCGTTCTTGTTTTTCTAAATTGGGAGATCCTGATTTACGACGATTTGCAAACCAATCAAATAAAGACTTTAAACCGCGTGATTCTTCGTTGTTTGCCATTTTTATTGTTATTTAAGTAGGTATGAGATGTCAAAAAATAGGTCAATCAATTTGGGATTTTAGACTTTAGACTTTAGACTTTAGATTTTAGATTTCAGATTGACGCTATGAAAATAGCTTTATATTTTTTTAGGGGTAATATCAATTTATAAGCTAATATTACCAAAATATAAAGAATAAATGCAGTAATTGAGGTTACAGTTATGGAGGAGGTTGATTATTATTGATGAGGTAATAGGTGAATAAGTTTGTTTTGTAAGTTTTGTAAATTTTGATGAGAATTTTCAATTGTTTAATTGTTGTTTAAGTTGTCTCTGTCAAGATACTGGTAGCACTAGGCGCAGGTAGTAAGACAAAATCATTTCACCGCTAAAAACAGCAATTACCGCCCCCAAAGCTAAGAAAGGACCAAAAGGCATTCTTTGTCCCATTTGATGACGTGAGAGCATAATTGCACCTCCACCTATTAATACTCCCAAAAAACAGGCCATAAAACTAGCTATTAGTAGATGTTTCCAACCTAACCAAGCGCCCATCATCGCTGCTAGTTTCCCATCACCTGCACCCATGACGGGTTTTCCATAGGCTAGATAACCTAAAATTGAGATGCTATCAAACAGCCATAAGCCCAAGACTGTACCACCTATACCGAACATTAGCTGATTGATCCCACCCACCCAGCTATTTTCTGTTAAAAAACCTAAACCCATTTGAAAAACTAAGCCCAATACCAATCCCGACTTGGTAAGTTGACCAGGTAAAATCATTGTATCCCAGTCTATAAGAGATAGAGCTAATAACCAACTACAAAAAGCCCAATAACCAACTGTTAAGGCTGAAAATTGAAATACCCAAAATACTATTAAAAATATAATTCCCGTTATCGCCTCTACTACAGGATAACGGGGAGAAATTTTGGTGTGACAATAACGACATCTTCCTTTTAACCACAACCAACCAAACACAGGTACGTTATCATAAGCTTTTAATTGGTTTAAGCATTTAGGACAGCGAGAAGGTGGCCAAAGTAAGGATAATCCCGCAGGTAGGCGATAAACTACAACATTGATAAAGCTACCAATAGCAGCCCCCAAAGCGAAGACAATGATACTAGCAGGGACGAAAATCAATGTGTCCATATTGTCATTAGTTATGAGTCAGTAGTTTTTAGTCATTGGGCATTGGGCATTGGTAAAAATTTTTTCTTCCTACCTCCTCTACCCCTACCTATTCCCTATTCCCTATTCCCTATTCCCTAATACATATACGATTCTATTTGTTGTAAAGGTATAAAACATTCCTGTGGTAAGAGAATCGGTTGCTGAGTAAAAATTACTTTACCTCGATGAGTGACGCGACTAATTGCTACTCCTGAAGCTTGCCCCACAATTTCAGGATGTACCTCACAGTAGGTATAGTAAATTTGCCCAGCGGCTTTGATCACGGTGGGATCTACCAAAGGGGTTTGGTTTGGTGGGGTGGTGAAATTTCCCTGTCCTTGTCGTGAAGCGTACACTATTAGTTGTTATGTTATTGATAGATTTGCTTCTAGTGTATCTGAAACTTTTAGCAAAAAACGCTAAAATTTTCTTCTAGTACAATCAAACTATTTTGTTTCCTTTGTTTCCAGAATTTTCATTAAAGCTTCACCCATTGCGCGACAACCTAAAAGATTCATTCCTGGGGACATAATATCTCCTGTGCGATCGCCTTGTTGTAAAACCTGTAACACTGCATTTTCTATCATATCCGCTGCTGCTGGTTGGTCTAAATCATAACGTAACATCATGGCTGCACTTAATACCTGTGCTAAGGGGTTGGCTTTATCTTGTCCGGCTATATCCGGGGCTGAACCGTGAACAGGTTCATATACACCTGGTCCAGAAGCTCCCAAACTAGCAGAAGGTAACATTCCTATACTACCAGTTAACATGGCCGCAGCATCGGAAAGAATATCACCGAACAAGTTACCAGTAACGATTGTATCAAATTGTTTGGGGGCGCGGACTAATTGCATGGCGGCATTATCTACATATAAATGTGATAATTCTACGTCAGGATATTCTGAAGCCAGCTTAGTCATTTTCTCCCGCCAAAGTTGAGATACATCTAATACATTGGCTTTATCCACAGAACAAAGTTTTCCGCCGCGTTTTTGGGCTGTTTCAAAGGCAACTTTACCAATTCTCTCAATTTCTGATTCGCTGTAAACCATCGTATTTACACCACGTCTTTCTCCAGTTTCAGTAACAAAAATACCTTTAGGTTTACCGAAATAAATCCCTCCAGTGAGTTCCCGCACTACCATAATATCCACACCTTCGACGACTTCTTTTTTTAAGGTGGAAGCGTCTATCAGTTGGGGGATGATTTTTGCAGGTCGTAAATTTGCAAAGAGTTCTAAACCTGCTCTTAATCCTAATAAACCAGCTTCAGGACGTTTATCAGAGGGTAAAGTGTCCCATTTATAACCACCGATAGCAGCGAGCAATACTGAATCACTGCTGCGACAAGTTTCTAATGTTGCAGATGGTAGGGGTTCACCGGTTTCATCTATCGCTGCACCACCGATGAGGGCGGTTTGAAAGTCAAAGTTCAAATCAAAGCGTTTAGCGACGACTTTTAGCACGTCCACTGCAACGGCCATGATTTCGGGTCCAATACCATCTCCGGGAAGTAGGGTAATACGGTAGTTTTTTGTCATGGTTGAGTTAATGGGTGTTTGTTTGCAGATTCATTATCATACCAGTGAGTAGTCAGTTTTTGATATCTCACGCAAAGACGCAAAGACGCAAAGGAAGAACGCAAAAGGCATGGTAAAATATATGAGAACTTCTTTTATTTTCAATTTCTATCAATTTCCATCTGGTGTGACGTACTCTCCCAGTTGTGCGAAATTTTATCACTATAATTTAACGCAGATAAACGCAGATAAACACAGATAAAATTTCAAAATAGCGGTAATAGTATGAATTTATGTTATTCTCAATGTAGAAAATAAACCGGAGGCTACTAAAAATGACCCAAGAATTAATAGACCTCAGAAACAGTATTTTACAAGGAAATTATACAGAAGCTTTAGCAATTGTAGATGAATTAGAAGGAATGAGTAAAAAAGCAACAATCAGACAAATTAAATCATTTTTAAAAATTCTACTCATTCATATAATTAAAAATCAAATAGAAAAAAGATTAACAAATTCTTGGATGGCTTCTATTCGTAATTCAATTAGAGAAATTCAAGAAATCAATCTCAAAGAAAACAAAAAATCCTATTACATCAATGAAGATGAATGGGAAAATTTAATAGAAGAATCAGTTATAGAAGATGCGATCGCAGATGCTAGTTTAGAAATAATGAACGGTAAATATACTCGTTCTCAACTATCAACTATAATAAATAGAAAGCAAGTTATCAACTCAGCAATTACATTTTTATATCTCACTTATACCTATTCACCCAAAGAATTACCAGCTATCATGGATGATTATTTAAGTCAGTTAACAGCAGATATTTAAAATATATTTAAATTTGCACATAGATGAGAACTGCTTTTATTTTCAATTTTTATCAATTTTCATCTGGTGTGACGTACTCTCCCAGTTGTGCAAATCTGATTTCTATTCTTCTGCGTTTACTTCTGGTTGCTGGATCTTTTCTCGTATTGTTTTTAGCAAATCCTTGATTTTCTGGTAAAAATAATTGTGCTGCTGAATATGCTCTAAATTGGACTTTTTTAAACCTTGATAATTTGGTTTGATTTTGCGCTTTTTGCAATTCTTTGACTACTGATAATGCTCGCATTAAACCTAAATCAGCATTAGAACGAGGACATAAAGTGTTAATATTTTGATTACCTGTGGCAACATTTTCTAGGTGATTATCTAAAGGTTTTGATGTTTGATTATTGGGTTTATTACAGTTGAGAAAATTTACTGGTTGATCATCTGTATGACCTATAATTTCTAGTACCTCAGTTTCATTATTACATTGTTCTTGTTGAGAAAGGGTTTCTTCAATTAATTTTAATATTTTTCCAGGTTGGTTATTTTCCAAGATATCACTTTTTAAGTTATTTGGTAAAACTGCACTCCCTGAGTCAAAACTATATTGTTCAGAAGGAAGGTTAATAATTTTCGGTTCACAAACTATCCCTGGTGGTTTTGGTGGTTTTTTTTGAGATACCACAAATACTAATAATAAGGTAATAATCATAAATGCGTTAGACATTAAATCTGTAAAGGATGTCCAAATTGTAAAGGTTTCGCTATTATTAGAATGATTGCGATTTCTTCTTTGCATATCTATATTGATGTTAAATGATGATTATTTTGTAGAGGTTTAAATGTAGGGGTTTAGCAATGCTAAACTCCTACACATCATACATGATCATATTTTAATTTTGTGATTGTTGAAATTGTTGGAAGTTGGTTAATAATACAGATAGGTTACTATTGATTTGTTGCAACATTTGGGAATTTTGATTGAGTTGGTTTGCAGTAGTTTGTAATTGATTAACTTGATTTCCTAACATGGCTGCTAATTGGGGTATATTATTATTAGATGATTGGGTTGCATTGTTGATTAATCCTGCTAATTGTTGGAGGTTTGTATTATATTCTCTTACTTGTAAACTATGTTGGTTGAAAGATGTGACAATTTGGTTAACATGATTATTAAATGTTTCGGTAGAGGTAGAAATACTGTTAACATTTTGCAAGAGACGATCTGTAACGGTAGTGAGATTTTGTTGATTATTTTGTATGAGGTTTTTGACATCGTTAGAATTACTAATTAATGTGTTACTGAGACTTTTCATATTATCTTTATTAGTTTGAGATAATTTTTGGATTTCTTGGGAGTTATTGATTAAGCTATCACTGAGATTTTCTAAACTATCTCCATATTTTTCTAGGGAAGATATAGATTTTTCAAATGATTTTGATGATGTGAGTAAGGATGAGGAAATATCGGAAAATTTTGTGCTTAATGTGGCTATTTTGTTAGTCGCATTACTTAAAACATTTGCTCCCGTTTGCATGGTTTGGGAAGATTGATTAACAATAGTTTGAAAGTTGTTTGCTGAGGTATTAATTTTATCTGTAGCTTCTGTGATAGCAGTTGCAAATTTTTTGGTGTTTTGATCTAAACCTGAAAGGAAACTTTTTAAGCTATTAGAGTAGTTATCAATAGATGTAATTAACTGCTCTATTTTACTGGTATTTTGACTATTTAGCAAAAATTCATTATCAATGTAATGTTCTAGGGAGATGATTAAATTTTCTTTTTCTATTTCTAATTCTGATACGGGGTAAAATTTAACTAAAAAAATACTACAAGCTAATGCAAATAAACTACTACCAAAAGCTACACCCATTGAGTTAACAATATTTGGTAAAATTGTTTGTATGTCTACTTCACCTCCCAGATTACCGCTAATTAATAACAAATTTAAAGTAATTCCCAAAAAAGTACCAAATAATCCAATTGATAAGAGGAAATTTGGCAAAGATTGATAATAACGTTTATTTTTTTCCCAGTCTTTTAAGTGAGCATTTGTCACACTGTCTATTAAAGCTGCTTTATTAATTTGTTCATATTTTGTTGGATGACGATTATAAACATCTATAATTGCATTTGCAATCTCTTGTTTTAAAGATGGTTGAAATTGATTTTGTAATTTTTTTCTGATGTCATAACCATCCCATGTCAAATAAATAGTTAATACTGCAAATCCCAAAACAACGAAATATGAAAAATATTGTCTACTGGATGGGATGAAAGCATAAATGAGAATAAATACCACGCCTAAACTTAATATAGCATTGCGAATTTTATTGTTCATAATTTTCCGGTTTGATTAATTTGATTTTGACTTTTTGAAAAATTCCCCGTCAGATCCCCAAATTTTTTATTTAATCGTGACAAGAAATTATGGTTTATTAACAGCAGTCGGGGATCTGAATGTTATATGGAAAAACCAAATCCCCGACTTCTGATATCAGTCTATGGTTTATTGACATCGTGAAGGAAGAAGTCGGGGATCTTACCCCGTAAAAATACTTAATAAATCAACGAAGGTAAATTTCACCAATCATACCATAATTGGTATAGTATAGATCAAGTAAAATTTATTAATCTTTGCTCATGCTGAAGATGAAGAAGGGGATCATCTCTGTGATGGTGGTGCTATATGAATAACATCGGTGGAAAATATCAACTGCTCAAAATTTTAGGAAGTGGTAATTTTGGTACAACTTATTTAGCAGTGGATCAGTATGGAAAAAACTACGCGGTTAAACAATTGACATTTTCTAGTAATGATCCAGATAAAATAGCGATCGCTCAACGCAAGTTTAATGACGAGAAAGAAATTTTACAAAAGTTGCAAGCTCATCAACAAATTCCTGATTTTGTAGATTATATCGCAGAAAACCAACAATATTACTTAGTACAACAATATATTCATGGTGAAACATTAAGGGAAAAACTCAATAAATCTCAAACTTTTAGTATTGAAAAATCTCAAAAAATTCTCATAGATATCTTAAAAATACTCGATTATATTCACAAACAAGGTATTATCCATCGTGATATTAAACCTGATAATATTATGATAGATCATAATGACAAGTTATTTTTAATAGATTTTGGTGCAGTCAAAGCAGAAAATCCCAATGGTACAAAATTACAAACACCAGGTACTAATATATTTTCCCGTGGATATGCACCCATAGAACAAATGAGAGGTTATCCAGAAAAAAATAGTGATATTTATGCACTGGGAATGACAATAATTGAATTAATTACCGGATTAAAACCTGAAAAATTAACTGATACTTGGTATAGGGATATTCATATTACCGATGATTTCCAAGATATTTTATGTAAAATGATTGATGAATATCAAGATACCAGATATCAATCAGCGCAGGAAATAATTCAAGACTTACAAAAACCCCCATCTGTACAGAAAACAATACCTTTATCAAATCTAAACACAAATGGAACAACAAATGGAAAAATAAATAATTCATCCGTGAGTATTTCTAGTCGTTCAGGAACAGATATGATTTTATTTGGGGTGATGTTCACATTAATTTCTATCCTGATTTTTCATACTGCAATGTTACCAGGTATGAAAAAACAAAATGAGCAAATTCCTGAAACTACGGTAAAAATTATCAAATTAGAATAGAAATTTCATAGATCCCTGACTTCTTAAAGAACTCGGGGATCTGGGGATATATAACTACTAATTAAATATCATCTGGGTTAACTCCTAATTCTCGTAATTTCTGCGCTAATTTTTCAGCTTTTAATCTTTCCTGATCTGCACGTTGTTTTTCTAGTTGTGCAAATTCTTCAGGAGTTAGCAACCTTTCACTTTGTTGATTATACCAATATAACCATTCTCGATTTCTCCCTAAATAAGTACCTCTTTCCCTTCCTAAAGCTAAACCAATTTCTGGCATCCATAACCGCCCATCAGGTTGTAAAATATATTGATGATTTTCTAATTTATAAATCTCCAAAGGTTGACGTTTACGTCGGTATTGACGATTAGGAACATAAATTGCATAATATAAAATTCCTAACTTTGCATAGTCAATTTTCTTTCTTTCATATTCGCCCCCGTAGGTTTTAGACACAACTTCTAAAGCAAAAATAGGGGGAATATTATCTTCTTCCCACAGTACATAACTTAACCTTCCTTCCTCACCAATAAAACGTTCTACACCCAAACTCAAAAAACCATCAGGAACTAAAGGTGGTTTACTTGGTGCATAATAAATTCCCATATCTACACCAAAAAACCAATCATTTCTATTTGGCCAAACTAAAGCTAAAATAGCTTCTAATAAATTAGGGATGAGGTTTTGTAATTCGTTATCCACTGGAGTATCATCAGAGTCAGGAAGTTCCGCAGAAGATGGAAGACATTGACGCAAATCGTAATTTAACATAATCGTCTTCACTATAACTAAACTATGTTGATTTTAACATAGATCAAATAAAAAGAAAAAATAAAAATAAAAAGATAACAAAACAAATTTATGTAAATGTAGAGTATTTATGTTATAATCATCAACAATAACAATTAATAACAGTGAGATTTTAATAATGACTTCTCTTGACAATATCAATTTACCCGATGAATTATATCAACAAATAGTAAAACTAGCTAAGGCTGAACATAACTCTATAGAATCTCAAATTGTACTACTTTTACAAACAGCATTAGAAATAGAACAACAGCAAATAGAATCAGGAAGACGTACTAAAATTTTGAAACTATTAGAAGAAACCCAAAATATTCGTCGTTCAAATCCAGCAGATTTTAAGTTGCGAGATAGTACAGAAATGATTAGAGAAGATAGAGATAGATGACGAATACTTTCAAATCTGTACTAGATATCAGTGTGTGCATCAACCTATGTTCTGATCAATATTGTACTGACAGTAACTTACACAAATTCACATTTTTTTGATAAAAACCGTAAATTTATAGTTAAAAATACTGAAAAACCCATATCCGTATAATCTCACTGTTCACAAGCTATAGATAGTGTTAGCGTAACAGTATTAACTATCTTATACAGGCAAAACAAATGACTGTAGGCATAGAAGAACAGGGTAGCAAATTTATCACCACCGAAGCTATAAAAAATCAAGACGGAGAGCAGAAAGTATGGGATGCTGTACGGGGTGCATTTGCAGATAGAAACTGCATTGGATATTGGCGGTATCCTATTTTTTTCAAAGTAGGAGAAACCAGAAAAGAACCGGATATATTAATAGTTGATCGAGAATTTGGAGTATTAGTAATTACTGTTCAATCTCTAAATATTGACCAGATTACTAATATTAACAGGCAAACTTGGCAATTGCAAAAGAGTGATTTCACAGAAATCAATCCCTATCAAATTGTAGAACATCAACTGCGAGCAATCATATCCTATAGTGATAGAGAAGCTGCACTTTGGAGAAAAATTAACGGTAGAGCGATCATTGCCTTACCTCATATTACATCACAACAATGGCAAGAAAAAGGTTTTCATGAATTACCCGATATTCCGCCAATTATTTTTCAAGATCAATTAGGTAAAGCTGGTTTAATAGAACGCATTAACCAAGCTAATATTATCATTCCCGGTGAAAATATCGAAGATAAAGATTGGGAATTATTACTTTCAGTAGTTGGGGGTACTCCCGTATTGCGTAAACCTCCCCGTGAGCGAGTTGCAACTACAGGAAAAACCCGTTCTGCTGTTATTGACAGTTTACGAGAAAAACTCTATGAAATAGATTTACAACAGGAACATATCGGTAAAGAAATTCCACCCGGTTCCCAACGTATTCGCGGTATTGCAGGTTCAGGAAAAACAGTTTTACTCTGTCAAAAAGCCGCAAGTATGCACCTAAAACATCCAGATTGGAATATTGCCTTAGTATTTTTTACCCGTTCCTTATATGATTTAATGATTGGTTTATTGGATCAATGGATACGGCGTTTTAGTTGTGGAGAAATGCACTATGATCCCAAAACAAATTTAAAATTACAGGTACTTCATGCTTGGGGTGCAAAAGAACAACCAGGTTTATATAGTACCATTTGCGAATATCACGGAAAAAGACCAGGAACAGTCCAGAATACTAAGGAAAGACAACCAAACCGGGGTTTAATAGATTTAAGTAAACGGCTTTTGGAAGAAATTAAAATTGAACCCATGTTTGATGCAATTTTGATAGATGAAGGTCAAGATTTAGTAGCAGATGATGATTTAAAGTATGAAGATAAACAGGCAATTTATTGGTTAGCTTATCAAGCATTAAAACCAGTCAGTGAAGATAAACCAGAGGAAAAAAGATTAATTTGGGCTTATGATGAAGCGCAAAGTTTGGATAGTTTAGTAGTTCCTAAAGCTAAAGAAGTTTTTGGGGAAAAATTAAGTAATTTATTGAATAAACAACCTCTATATTCTGGAGGTATTAAACGTTCAGAAGTAATGCGTCGTTGTTATCGCACACCCGGACAAATTCTTACTGCTGCTCATGCAATGGGTATGGGTTTATTACGTCCTGAAGGAATGTTAACGGGAATTACAAATAAAGAAGATTGGCATAGAATTGGTTATGAAGTAAAAGGAGATTTTCGCCGAGTTGGTAAACCAATTACTATTACTAGAAAACCCGAATTTTCACCTAACCCTATTCCCGAACTGTGGGGAGAACCGGTGTTAGAATTTGAAACTTTTGCTTCCCGTGAAGCGGAAATGACAGCTTTATCAGAAAAAATCATGCACAATATTGTCCATGATGGACTTAACCCCAGTCGGGATATTTTGGTTTTAGTTTTAGGTTCAACTTATGAAGCGATAGAGTTAGAAACATCGGTTGCAAGTTTCTTAATGGAACAGGACATTGATGTTTATATTCCCACTGCTTTAAAATTAAATGATTTAGTTCCCCAATATCCCAATAATGATCCTGATAAATTTTGGTGTGATGGTGGGGTGACGGTTTCTCGTATTACTCGCGCAAAAGGCCATGAAGCAGATATGGTTTATGTGGTGGGTTTTGATCACGTTGCACGGAATGAAAGTGATGTCAGTTTTCGTAACCAGTTGTTTGTTGCGTTAACGAGGGCGCGGGGTTGGGCAAATTTAAGTGGTGTTGGTAATTATCCCATGTATGATGAGATGCGGAAAGTAATTGCTAGTGGTGAGAGTTTTACCTTTGCTTACAAGCGTCCGCCTAAGCGGGATATTGGGGATGGAGATTAATATTTTATTAGTCAGGGGATAGAGGACAGGGAATACATTTTGACAGGGAATTAATTCCCTGTCTAAAAGCTAAAGTCGGTTAAAACCGACTATTTTTATTTTATTTCTCTGTGTTCTCTGCGCCTCTGCGGTTTGTTTTTCTTGCTTTCATACTCTGTATGGGAATGAAATTTAAAAGTTTCTACCTTTTGTTTAGGGGGAGTCAGAGACCCCTGATAGCATTCCCAGTCTGGAGACTAGGAACGAGGTAATTCAAGTTAATATTTTCATGAACTACTAAATAGTTAAACTGTCCTTTATTGTTGTAGAGGAGTAAAATTTACATCTTCATAAATTGCTGTCATTTTTCCTGTAAAATTGATAGTTTGTAATTGAAATGATGTTTCTTCTCCTACATAAGATTGTAAAATCCAAAGTCCTTCTTCATTGCGTCTAAAACATTCTATTCTAGGTTTTTTCGTATTAATTAAAACGTATTCTTGTAAAGTTTCCAATATTTGATAATCTGCAAATTTATCACCTCTATCACATCCTTCCGTAGAATTAGATAAAACTTCAATTATTAAACAAGGAAATCTTTTATAACCTGGAGTTTCTTGATCTCGTGCATCACAAGTTACCATGACATCAGGATAGTAAAATCTGTTTAAAGATTCTATTCTCGCTTTCATATCCGCAATATATACCCGACAACCAGAACCCCGAACATGATTACGCAGTAAGGAGAATATATTCCCCGCTATAGTAACATGAGGATCAGATGCGCCCGCCATTGCATAAATATATCCATCAATATATTCATGTTTAACTGCGCTGTTTTCTTCCATTGCTAAATATTCTGCTGGTGTGATGTAAAAATCAGGAGAAGCAATCATATTTTATATCCTCAATATTTTGCGGTTTATGGTTGTTAATGAGAGTTTTATCCTTTATGTACTATAGAAATTTTACCGTGATCGCAGAATTAACTATGATATTTTTAGACTTTTTTGGGTTACATTACTTTACACAGGTAATAATAAGGTTGTAGTGAGTAAAAATTTGTGCAAACTCGGATAGTTCCACTGACAGTCAAAAAAGCAATAATACGATTTGCGATTGCACATACTGGAATCATTATTACTGTATAGTAACCCAAGTTGCTAGTTATGGGGAAGAGCGATCGCTAAGGCTGTACTTTGTGAAGGCAGTGGGTGAATAAAGTAATAAAATCCCCTCCAGGAAGAAAAACTGGAGACTAGGAACGAGAGAAACCTATTGCAGCAAGACAACGCGATCGCCAAATTTATTTGCTAGTTTTTGATCATAGGTTAATACCTGAGTATCAGATTGAATTGCTGCTGCTACAAATAACGTATCATAGAAGGAATGACTTGATTCCACTGCTAGTTTTAAAGCAATATCCCGAATTTGAGAATTAGAAATTATCACATCAACTAATGCCTCAGCATCCAGCATGGAATCTAAACCTATTTGCAATGGTAATTGTCGAAATTGTATCCATTGCCAAATCACATTACCCAACTCAGCAAACAACGAATCAGGTACGATAATTTGATCTACAGATTCTAAAGTAGCGATCGCCTGTTCATACTTTCCCTCTACACGCAAAAGGGCATAAGCAAATACCATCGTATCAATCACCATCAGAGTCTTCCTTCTGACTTCCAAGACTGTACCCGACTTTCCGCTTCCATTGGTAACACTTCCGCCCGTTGACGAATACGAGTAAGCACTTCATCTCTTTGCCCATAGCGTTTTTGCAACAAATCGCGGACTTCTTGCTCCATAGAAACCCCCTTTTGTGCTGCTAAAAGTTTAATCCGCTCCACTAACTCATCAGATATATTGCGAATAGTAATTGTTGCCATAGATACTCCTTTTGTCGTGCTAGTCTACTACCCGATCATGATTTTTATGATAGCACTTTGCTGGCATTCGATTAATTTAAATATAGTTTACTTTAGTAAACTTTGACTATTAGCCATGATAGCGTAGCGTGGCGTAAGCCATAATTCATTTCATTGTGGGCTGAATACTTACATCTTATTGATAAACAAAAACCGGAACTCTCTTATATGCAGGAGTACCACTTTTTGGATCAATTTTCCCCTTAAATAACACATTAGCTTCAGGATAAAACATAAAAGCCACCCCTTCACGAATCGCACCACAAATAATTTCAATATTCTCTAATTCTCCCCCATCCCCTTTAACCTTCACTCGTTGATGTTCCTCAAAACCTGCTTTTTTAATATCTGAAATATTCATCAAAATACAATGACGATGGGGCATATTTCTATATTTATCTTCACTGCGATAAACTACTGTATTATGTTGTCCATAACTGCGCCCTGTTCCCAATATCAAAACAATTCCTGCCTGATTTTCTGCAAACCCAAAAGTTGATTTATCAGGTATTGATAACTGTGGTAAAGGTGTTACAAACATCTGCGCTTTACCATCCGGTGTTTTAAATTTCGGTTCTTCAAAAATCCGCCCTGCAATGGTAAATTCTTCCTTGGTTTGATCAATTTCTCCTATTTTCTCATAACCAGGAATGGTTTTTGCAATTAATTCTCTGATATATACCGGATATTGCAATTTTCGCCAATTTACAGGACTTTCATGATGTACACGATGGGCAATTTCTGTAATTAATTCTATTTCCGAAATTAAATCAGAATTATGGGGTTGTAAATGACTTGTACCTTCATCATTTAACCTCACAAAATTATTACCTGATTCCGTTGTCGTTTTATGGGGATTTTCAAAACGATTGAAAACTGGTAATATTAATGTTTGAGTTTTTCCTAATCCGTGAAAATGTCCTAAGTTCGGTTTTGTAGATACATAAAATATGGTTTCTATTTGGGATAATGCTTGTTTTGCTTGCTGTAAATCTGGGTTAGCTGCATACAAATTACCACCTAAACAAAAGAGAGTATCTACTTTCCCTTTTTCTGCTGCTGTTATTAAATCACGGGTATGATAACCTGGTGTTTCGCTGAGAGGTTTTCCTAATAGTTTGGATAATGCTTGTTTAATTTCTTCTCGTAAATTTACAGTTACACCCATTGATCCAAATCCTTGAACGTTTGAATGTCCTCTAATGGGCATTGTTCCTGATCCAATTTTACCCGCGTTTCCTGTAATTAAGGCGGTATTTGCTATACTTAATATGTTATCAACTCCGTTTGCTTGTTGGGTTACACCCATCGCCCAAGCAAAAACTACACGCTCAGATTTACCAATTAATGAAGCTGTTGCGGTGATTTCTTCATGAGATAAACCGCAAGTTTGTGTGATATTTACCCAGGTTGTATTATTTGCATATTCTAGAATTTCTGCCCAGTTGTTTGTATAGTATTTCAAATATTCTCGGTTAATTAAATTCTGTTCAATTAATGATTTTTGCAATCCTACAAATAATGCCACATCACTACCAGGAATGGGTTGTAAATATAAGGTTGATATATCTGAACCACCTGTTAATAATGATTTAATGGGAAATGCAGGAGAGGCGAATTTTACTAAACCTATTTCTATCTGTGGGTTAATGATAATTACTTTACCACCTCGTTCTCGCAATTTGATTAATTCGTTCATTAATCTGGGGTGGTTTGCAGGTGCGTTAGAACCTATTAAAACTACACAATCACTGTGTTTGAGGTTTTCTAAACTTACCATTGATGTACCTGCACCGAATACTTTTTTTAAGCCGACGGTTGAGGGGGCGTGACATAAATCGGAACAGTCTGCTAAATTATTACTACCTAGCGATCGCATTAACAATTGTAATAAATAAGCAGCTTCATTTGATGAACGCCCCGAACTATAACTAGCGATTCTTTCTGGTGTTATACTAAAAGCCTGTGCTGCAATTTGATAAACTTCTTCCCAGCTAATGCGTTGATAATGGGATGATCCGGATCTGAGAATCAAAGGATAGGTTAATCTGCCTAATTTATCACATTCTTGAGATGTGAGTTTTTGTAATTCACTAATATTATATTGTTGGAAAAATTCTGGTTTTATTCCTGGTTGCAATTCCGCAGCGATCGCCTCTACACTTTTAGCACAACGCTGTAAATATTCTCCCGCTTCATTCACAAAACCCCCTTTTTGGCCACCCGTACCCCACGCACAGGATAAACACGCACTTTTATGATTCAGGGTTTGCCACAATTTTAACCCCTGGGGTGTCAGGGTTTTTTCTACCCAATATTCTATTACTGGTAAACCACCACCAGAAGATAAGTTAGACTCGCTTTCAGGTAATTTATCCATAGTTAGCTAAATTTCAACTCGCTTAAAGCAGGTGACTGGGGACTGGGGACTGGTGACAGGTTTAAAAGTCCTCTAGTGTCTGTGTTTTAATATCACTGTCTGTTCTTACCCAGTCAGCACCCGATCTAACTAACTATTATGATCAATAAAAATAATTTTTTCTATAGTTGAAAAAATTTGTCACACTGTCACCTGTCACCTGTCACCTGTCACCTTTTCTCTTACTCCTCCACCACTTCCACCAAATCTTCAATCATCACATCTAAAGCGCGAGCCATCTTTAATATAGATGTAAAATCTACCATTGCCAGTCCTGGCGCTCTTGCATAAGCTCTGACAGAACTATAAGCAACACCAGAACGGTCAGACACATCCTTCAATGTCCAACCCTTCTCATTGGCAAATTCTCGAATTTTCAGCCTAATTAGTCCCATTGACTATTGACAAAAGATAGAATTTTATCGTTTAATATTGTATCAGAGAAAGCGATCGCCCTTGAATGAGAAAAGCGATCGCATAAAACTCTTTACATAACCAGAATTTATTTTTACCCGTATTTAATAACAAAGCAAAAATCTACTCTAGTTACAGGTATTTTTATGGTATCATCTTTCATCCCAAAAACAACACCTATTCGTTCATCAAAAATTGTTCATAAATCTTCTGTCATCCATCCCCAGGCCAGATTTGTCACAGAAGAAGCAGTTTGTCTGATGTTCAGCATCAGTTTTGAAGATATTTATACCGTAGAATGCTGGCGTTATATAGTGTACGTCCACGGTAAAGAGGTGAGTAAATTTGTCAGTTATGCTGACTTTCCGCCCATCATTAACGTAGGTTCACCCACCAGCCAAGACCGGATCAAATGGCGTAAACGTTGGCGCAAGTCCCATGATTATCCTCACAAAAACCACGCGCCTCAGTGGTGGGCAGAATTTTTTACCTTACAATTTCGGGAAACTACTTCCGAGTCAGAGTTGCAAAGTTGGTGGCAATTATTAGCATCAATCAATTTTGCCTTTTCCCACCACACATTACAACAACTGACAAACGCCTATAAGCAGGTGAAGTTTTAAGAGGAGGCAGGGGGCAGGAGTTATTGATTTTGGATTTTGGATTTTGGATTTTGGATTGTTTTTGTTAACTCCAATCTAAAATCTAAAATCTAAAATCTAAAATTTTCCTCCCTATTCCCTATTCCCTATTCCCTACTCTGCTTTATTTGCTGCCCGATTAGCACGCGCTTCGGCAGAAGTCATGACTTCTGCCATATTTTCCAGCACTTCACCAGGATAGTTTTCCAAAACTCTGGTAGAAATAGCGACTCGACCTTTACCTTCATCTAAGTCAATAATTACAGCTTTAACTTGCTGACCTATTTGAAAGACTTTTTCTAAAGAGTCAATAAATTTTTGGCTGACTTGTTTAATATGTAGTAAGGCGCTAACGCCATCTAAATCTACAAATACACCAAAAGGCTTGATACCTGTAACTTTGCCTTCTACTAATTGACCAATTTCTAATAAACTAAAGTTGCTAGAACGAGCGGCTAAACGTTGGGAAAGGATGAGTTTTTTGTTATTGCGGTCTACTTCTAAAAAGCCAACGGTGAGAGTTTGACCTTTAAGTGCTTCTAAGTTATCACGTTCGGCTAGGTGCGATCGCGGAATAAAACCCCGTAAAGATAGGACTTCTACATTAACACCACCTTTATTCACACCTATAACTCGTGCGGGTACTGTTTGGGAACTTTCCTGCATTTGGGCTAATTTTTCCCAAATGTGCTGAATTTCCAACTGCTTGCGAGAAAGAGTAACTTGACCTTCCGCATCTTGTTCCCGGATAATCAAAAACTCTAGTTCCTCATTCATCGGTAACACTTCCGATAAATCAGTTACTGCTCTCAACGAAGCCTCATCGCGGGGTAGAAAAGCAGACGACTTACCACCAACATCAACATAAGCACCATCATGGTCAAGTTGAAACACCTTACCATGTACAACCTGTCCTTTTTGAAATTGGTAATCGTGTTTTTCCAGTGCTTTGGCAAAATCGTCCATTGAAAAAGACGAGTTGGCTGTTTGAGAAAGTTTTGATTCGGAATTCATGTTTTTTGAAGATTAATTGTTATGAAAAATTGGTAATTGGTAATGGGTAATTGGGAAGAATAAACTTTTGCCTCTTGCCTCTTGCCTTCTTACTGTCACCTGTCACCTGTCACCTGTCATCCTAGAACATTGGCAAAAAGTTGTTGAACTTGTTGCCAAGCATCAGCCGCAGCTATAGGATTATAACTACCACGGCGATCGCAGAAAAATCCGTGATCAGATCCATCGTAGCGAAACACGCCATGAGAAATGTTGTGTTTTTGTAACGCTCCTGCAATTTCGTTTACCTGTTCTTTGGGTATACTGGCATCATCCATACCAAAGAAGGCGTAAATAGTCCCGGAAATTTCTGGAGTGCGGGTAATAGTAGGGTTGCCACCTCCAGGGGTACGGGTAGTAATCCCAGCACCATAAAAAGAAGCAGTAGCTTGAATATCAGGGAGGGTAGCAGCGAGATAGGCGACATGACCACCAAAACAAAAGCCAATACAACCAAAACCCTCTTTTTTGACATTGGGCTGAGTTTTGAGATAATTAATAGCGGCTTGAATATCGCTCAACAGTTGTGAAGTTGTGGTTTGTTCCCAGGCGTATTTTCTACCGATTTCTATGTCTTCAGGAGTATAACCCGTTTCAAAACCCGGTGCTTGGCGTTGAAAAAGAGCAGGTGCGATCGCCACATACCCCAGTTTAGCAATACGTTCTGTCACGTCCCGAATATGCTCATTAATTCCAAAAATTTCCTGTAAAACCACAATTCCGGCGTAAATACCTGGTGATGTTGGTTTTGCTAAATAAGCATCAATTTGACAATCATTTTGAGAAAGTTTAACTTTTGTAGAGTCTATTGTTTGCTCTGTCATAATAATTTTCATCAAAATTATAGTGATCCGATTTGATTCATGAATTGTTCGTGGAGGCAGGGAACAGGGAACAGGGAACAGGAAATAAGGCTTTCAGTATGTACTGAGTTCTGTTCAAAAATCAAATAGGAGTCCTATATCTGATCCGATCAATTCAAAATAAATCATATATTTAACAGGTAGTAGACACAAACAGTTAAGTGCAGCTACCAATCATCAGGAGAATTGTTAATGATTCAATTCCGTATTCAGCCAGACAGCGAAATCCCCGCATCCAGTCAACTATTTAATCAAATTCGCTTTGCGATCGCCTCTGGTCAGTATCCACCCGGTTATAAATTACCCAGCACCAGGGCGTTAGCCATGCAAACTGGATTACATCGTAACACTATTAGTAAAGTTTACCGCCAGTTGGAAGACGAAGGATTTGTCGAAAGTCTAGCAGGTTCAGGAATTTATGTCCGCGCTCAAGGCCATGAGGGTGGTGGTAGGTTACAATCTCCCATTCTGAAACAATACCCCGAAGCATACAAAACAGTCCAAAAAACACTGGATGAATTACTTAATCAAGGTTGTTCCCTCAATCAAGCACGGGAGCTATTTTTAGCGGAAGTTGACTGGCGTTTGCGTTGTAGTGCCAGAGTTTTGATAGTAGTACCATTACAGGATCTTGGTGCTGGGGAATTAATGGTAGATGAATTAGAAGAATCCCTAGAAATTCCCGTCCAGTTGGTAACAACAGAAGAATTAGGCGCAGTCTTAGAACAAACCACATCGGCCACATTAGTCACCAGTCGTTATTTTATCGGCGAAGTAGAAGCGATCGCCGCACCCAAAGCCGTCCGCGTTATTCCCCTAGATATTCATGACTATAGTAAAGAACTCAATGTAGTCAAAGGTCTGCCTAAATCTAGTTGTATAGGTATAGTTAGTCTCAGTCCTGGTATTCTCAGAGCCACCGAAGTCATCCTGCATGGTTTACGGGGTGAAGAACTATTAGTTATGACTGCTCAACCCAAGGATGCTTATAAACTAAACGCCATAGTTAAACGCTGCGAAATCATATTTTGTACAGATCCAGTCAGTCACTCAACAACACAAGCAGCAATGCAAACAGTCTCAGATGATCTCATTCGTCCACCTAAACTCATTCGCTGTGAAAACTACATCGGTTCTCAATCAATTAATTTACTGCAAAGAGAACTCGGTTTAATGTGATGGGGCAGGAGTTTTTGATTTTGGATTTTGGATTTTGGATTTTGGATTTTGGATTGTTTTTATCAACCCCAATCTAAAATCTAAAATCTAAAATTTTCCGCCCAATGACTAATCACCAAATAACCCCAACGAGCAAATTATTTGCGCTTCCTGTTGTCCATCTTCAGGATGGATAATACACAAAGAATTATTATCTCTTAAAGATACAATCATTGTCGCTAATTGTTCATCATTAATCCCACTTTTTAACTGCAGATTTAATTTAACAACCGTCGTTTCTTTCAAAGGATAATGATATATCTCCTGCACCGCTTTTTTTAAAGTCTGCCAATCTTCTCCTAAAGTAAATAACGGTGTTTTTGCTTCCGTTTTTTTAATATAATTATCTAAACGGTAATAAGTTCGATATCTAGCACTCTTAGAGCTTCCTAATTGTCCGTAAATTAATTAATTTTTCCACACCCTCCGCAGGTAAAAAAGAATAACAGAGAATTTCTGATGCTTTTTGGCCTATTCTATCAACCCTTCCTGCTCTTTGAATTAAGCGAATAATTGCCCAAGGTAAGTCATAATTAATAATAATCCGACAATCTTGTAAATTTTGACCTTCACTTAATACATCCGTAGCAATTAAAATTCTAATTTCCTGTTCAGGGGTGATATTTTGTTGATTACTTTGGGGACTAAAACGATATACTAAAGATGTGGGATCATTTACCTTACCCGTAACTAAAGCAGTTTGGGAAATACGCGCTTTTCCTAAACATTCCTGTAAATAACGCGCTGTATCTGCAAACTGAGTAAAAATCAATATTTTCTCATCAGGATGAATTTCTGTGAGTAACTTTTGCAAAGTTTGAAATTTTTGATCTTGTTGAAAATTCCATTCTCCACAGTTATTTAATAATTTCAACAATGCTTTAGCATCTTCTAGAAGATGTTTTTTAACTCAGACTTAAACAACCGATAATTGCTGGGTTTACCTAAAGTTAATTGTTGACTAAATTCCTGTAATATGCGGTTTTTCAGGTTAATTGTATCACTTTGGGATATGGGTTTGCGGGATATTCCTAAACCTAAAACTTGGGTAAGTTCATCTTTAGGTAATTTTTGCATTCCAATTAATAAACGACAACAATTATTTTCACCTCCGGTAAATTGTTCTATTTCTTCTTCTATTAATTTCCATCCCCGCAGGTTGAAATAACCTACACAAAAATCCGCTTTATGTGCATTTTTTAAACTTTCTTTGAGGGTGGTTAATAGTCCTTCTTCAATTCCTTCTTCTCTTCCTTCTTCTTTAATTTCTTGATAAACTCTTGTTTGTTTGAGCGTAATTCCTAACATAGATTCTACCTCATGACGTTTGAGATTTTCAAATTTGTACATCATAATAGTTGTGATCATTTCTATTATGACATTATTTGATGATGATGGGGTTTTTGATTGGGTTTTTGTTAATAAATATCTCGCTGCTTCTGGTGCTTGATCTTCTGGTATGCTAGTTAACATCATCATTGCTACCCATGTAGGTAATTGATGAATGTCTCCCAGTTCATTTAAGTATATTCTATGCACTTGATCACTGTTTAAAAATGTTCGCATTGCATAAGTATTACTTTGTTCAATGTCACGAGATGGGTAAATGATTACTGTTTCCCAATCTCTAAATTTACTGCGGTTACGGTAAAAATATAAGGAAGATTCCGCTACTATTCTGTCATACAATGTTTCATCTTTTTGAAATTGCACCTCGCAGAAATATATTACCCTTGGAGGTTTATTTTCTGGAGGTAAAAATACTCCATCAATTTCAAATTTGGGTTCTTTAACTGCTACGGAATCAAATCTATAACTATCGGCATTTTCTGGGGGATTTTCCAACAGTTCAAATAATAAAGATGGATATTGTTGGAATAGTTTATAAAAGATTGTATCTCGACGCATAATGTGGTTATATAAACGTAAATAATTATAACTTATTTTACCATTATTTCAAGTCAAATAATATAATAATTAATATAAGATATCGTCTTTCTTACTCTTTTGGAGTATTCTATTATGACTCAATCTTTAACTCCACAAATTACCCCAGAAATTACTAATCGTAAACCTAGTCCTGATGATTTTGAAAAACCTGCTATTCCCGATTTAACAAATGTGATTATTGATGATGGTGAACCAGTGGATAATTTAATTTCTGAAAAACAACAACGTTTATTAGTTTCTTCTCTTTATAGTTCTTTTAATGCTGATCAACCATTTTTAGCTACTGCTAATGTAGGTTTATTTTATGCAGCTAATAAACCTCCCCTTGTTCCTGATATCATGTTAAGTTTAGAAGTTACTTTACCAGAAGATTGGTCAGAGAAAAAAGATCAATCTTATTTTACTTGGAATTTTGGTAAATCTCCAGAAATAGTTATTGAAATAGTTTCTAATAAGGTGGGAAATGAATTAGGAACTAAATTAAAAGATTATTCTCAAGCGAGAGTAGGTTATTATGTGGTTTTTGATCCTTTCTATTATTTAGGAAAACAAAATCTTTACATCTATCAATTAATAGGTGTTAATTATCAATTATTATCCACAAATTGGTTAGAAGGAGTAGGTTTAGGTTTAACTGTTTGGGAAGGAGAATTTGAAGGAAAAAATTATCAATGGTTAAGAGGGTGTGATGAAAAAGGACAACTTCTATTAATAGGAGATGAAAAAGTAGCAATTGAAAAACAACGTGCTAACGAAGAAAAACAACGTGCAGATCAAGAACGAAAAAGGGTAGAATATTTAGAGGAAATTTTGCGATCGCAAGGAATCAACTTTTAATATCAGTTTAATATGAGATTGATTCAGATCCCCAACTTCTATCCTTAATTTATCATGCTAAAACTTGTAATTTGGATTGAGTTTGTAATACCTGTTGTAAAGGTTTGAAAATCTCTGATTAATTGTCTGAATCAGGATGTCCAGGATTTTAGGATTTTCAGGATGAAAATAGCAGTTTTTTAATAATCAAAGTCTATTCAATTTCATAACTTGGGCAATTATTCCATCTAATTCTGCGCGAATTTTTCCCCTTTCTCTCTCTTCTGTAACTCCGTTTTTATGACTTCCTCATCACCGGGAAAACTATTTAACTCCTCCACATCATGACGCATAAACCGCGCAGGAAAAGATAAAGTTTGCTTACCATTTTCAAAAGTCAAAATTACAAACTTAAAACTTTTGTGTACACCTTCAAAAATACCCTTTTTATTTTCAAAACAGAATAAACCAGTAATATTAGTTTGAGAAAATAACATTTCTCGTAATTGCTTAGTACCCAAATCTGTATAAATACCGCTAGGAATAACTAAACCACATTCACCATTTACAGAAAGTAAATTAACACATTGTTCTACAAACAAAGCATATAAATTAATTTTTCTAGCAACACTTTTACCATCAACTAAAGATTTTTGATTGCGATATTGTTAAGCATTTTTAAAATAAGCACTAACATGAGGATAACTACTACAATAATTTAACCATGCTTGACGCATTTCCTCATCTTCCATAAACTTATTAAATTGTTGTGTCCATGTTTTTATATCTAATTTTTTCTTCTGAATTAAATTATCAAATTGTTGGAAAAACTCTTTTTCATCAGTTTGAAAAACTTCCCAAGGAGGATTACCCAAAATAATATCAAAACCACCTTTAGCAATAATTTGATCAAAATGATAACCCCAATGAAAAGGTTTTAACCCTTCCATATCCGCAAGATTCAAAAGTCGTTTAACAGGTTTACCCTTTAACTGAACTTCTTCATAATCTAAAGTCAAGGTAGGTTGGGTTGAGGGACGAAACCCAACATTTACAGGTGTTAGAGGATGTTTGAAAAGTTTTTAATGTATAAATAAACCCCTCTCCAAACCTCTCCCTGACGCGGGGAGAGGCTTTGAAACCCCCATTCCCTTGTAGGGAAGGGGGGAAGGGGGGTTAGGTTTCTAGAGATTATCGGTTTCATCTAATACTTTTCAAACACCCTCTTAGTTGGGTTTCACTTTGTTCAACCCAACCTACATCTCATTACCCAAAAAATCCACATCTAACAACTGTTCTAAAGTATAAGGACATTCTTGGGGAAAATCTACTTTAAACTTAGTTTTTACCCGCACAAATTTTAAAGCATCAGCATAAATATCTAACATTTCCTCAGATAAATAATTGCGTAAATTACCCGTTAAACGTCGTTTTAATTGGTTTCTAAAACTGACAATTTCCGCTTGCCAATGATGGCCATTTCTTTCAGTTTCTTCTGTCCAATACTGATATAATAATAAATGTCTAATAATTTGTTCTAAAAGACTAGCAACTGCATTTTTCTTTTCATTACCCAAGTCTTCCAACTCCTCAATTAAATTATTTAAGTCCACATCATTAAATCTACCTTGTTTTAATAATTCAATGTTAGTTAACAACCATTCATAATCATCACTTTCATAGAGTTTTTGTAAATATTCCAAATTACTAATCACACTCATAAAATCACCTCTAATTTATTTCACCAATTACCAATTACCCATTACCCAAAAAATCCACATCTAACAACTGTTCCAAAGTATAAGGACATTCTGAAGCAAAACTCACAGTAAACCCCGTTTTTTCCTGTACATAACCCAAAGCATCATGATAAATATCAGCCAAAATAGAACTTAGATAATTAGATAAATTAGTAGTTAATCTATCTTTTAATTGTATCCTAAAACTTCTAATTTCCGCACGCCAATGATTTTTATTTCTTTCATATTCACTTTTCCAAAAATTTATAGTCATTTAACTTAAGAATGAGACATTAAGATACACAATAATCACGGATGATTTTATCTAAGGGTGTATTTGAGGGAGCATACATTCTGGCTCTCTTTAAGGCACTAAAATCATGCTCAATATCGTTCAAATCAGGAGAATACTTAGGGAGGAATATGACCTGATGACCTGCATCTTCAACTATTTGTTTAATCACTGTTTTTCGATGAATTGGTGCATTATCCATAATCAAAACTGATGTAATGGTTAATGATGGTAATAAATATATTGATAACCAGCCTTCAAAACCTTCTGCATTCAAACTTCCCGTGAATATCATTGGTGCGATTAAATCTTTTTTTCCTTTTCTTCTACCTGCGACTAAGTTTTCTCTTTTTCCCCTCTTTCCTTGCCTATCTCCATAAATCTTTTTTCCTCTTTTTGACCAAGCATAACTACAATCTGGAAATTCTTAAAATCCTGACTCATCAACGAATACTAAACTTTTACTCCCATATATTTTGATTAATTTTCGTAAATCCTGATAATATTTTATCCTTTCTTTTCTACTTCTTTCTCTATAACGTAGTTCTTTTTTTTTCTGGTTATTTTCATTTTTTTTAGTGCCTTAAAAATTGCAGTTGTACTTACGCCGAATTTTTCGGCTCTCTGTTTTAATCTAGCTTCTGGATTTTCTTGTATATCTTTTGACAATTCTCTTATATCTAGCGATCGCTGACGATATTTTACCTTTGTTGCTGCCAGTTCCTTTCTCTCCAGCCATCTGTATATTGACGCTCTTCCTATTCCAAACACTTGCGCCGCTTTGCTGACTCTACCACCATTTTCTATATAATCTATTACTTTTTGTCTTAAATCTAAACTATAAGCCATGATTTCTACTCCCATACCTTCTCTCTTCAATTTTACACTCTTTTTGTCTCATTCTTAAGTTAAACTACTATAATAGTAACAGATGTCTAATAATTTGTTCTAACAGACTTTTAACCTGGTGTTTATCTCGCTTGGCCAATGACTCCAACTCCTCAATTAAATTCTCTAAATCCACATCATTCAATTTACGTTGTTTCAATAATTCAATATTAGCTAACAACCATTCATGATCATCAATTTCATAGAGTTGTTGTAAATACTCTAAATTACTAATTACACTCATAACCTCACCTCTTAATTTTGGTATGGGTAATTCATGAATTACCCCTACAATTGAATATTAACCCAAAAAATCCCCATCTAACAACTGTTCCAAACTGTAAGGACATTTTTGAGGAAAATCTACTTTAAACTTAGTTTTTACCTGCACATATTTTAACGCTCTCTGATAAATATGATCAAGTTCATCAGCTAGGAAATTACGTAAATTAGTAGTTAATCTATCCTCCAGTTGATAACGAAAACCTAAAATTTCTGATTGCCAATGATGACCATTATTTTCTATTTCTTCCGTCCAATATTGCAGTAATAAAAGATGTCTAATAACTTGTTCTAATAAACTTTTAACCGCATTTTTCTTTTCATTACCCAAATCTGCCAACTCCTCAATCAAATTCTCTAAATCCACATCATTAAATTTACGTTGTTGTAATAATTCAATGTTAGTCAATAACCATTCATAATCATCAATTTCATAGAGTTGTTGTAAATACTCCAAATTACTAATCACACTCATAAAATCACCTCTAATTTATTTCACCAATTACCCATTACCAATTACCAATTACCCATTACCCAAAAAATCCACATCTAACAACTGTTCCAAATTATAAGGACATTCTTGGGGAAAACTCACAGTAAACCCCGTTTTTTCCTGTACATAACCCAAAGCATCATGATAAATATCAGCCAAAATAGAACTTAGATAATTAGATAAATTAGTAGTTAATCTATCTTTTAATTGTATCCTAAAACTTCTAATTTCCGCCCGCCAATGATTTTTATTTCTTTCATATTCACTTTTCCAAAAATTTAATAGTAACAGATGTCTAATAATTTGTTCTAACAGACTTTTAACCTGGTGTTTATCTCGCTTGGCCAATGACTCCAACTCCTCAATTAAATTCTCTAAATCCACATCATTAAATTTACGTTGTTTTAATAATTCAATGTTAGCTAACAACCATTCATGATCATCAATTTCATAGAGTTGTTGTAAATACTCTAAATTACTAATCACACTCATAACCTCACCTCTTAATTTTGGTAGGGGTAATTCATGAATTACCCCTACAATTGAATATTACCAATTACCCAAAAAATCCCGCACCTTCTGTAAATAAGTTTCTGCATCTTCCAACATCGGAAAATGTGCGGTATTAGCAATAATTTCTAGCTGCACCTTATCACTCAAAACAGCCGCTTTTCTACCTAAATCAGCAGGAATAATTAAATCATATTCTCCCGCTATTAACAAAGTGGGTACTGTTAACTTAGCAAATTCTAAAGGCATTGTTTCCGCTTGTTCTTTACTCACAGAAGTAAAAATTGTCCCTAAAGCAGAATCATAATCAGCGTCAATAAAATCTTGTAAAAAAGCTTGTCTCTCAGCTTTGGGAATCGGACGATGTAAAAACCTCGCCATAAACATCCTATCCGCAAAAGGTATTTTCCCCAACCATTGAGGACGAAATTTAACTACTAAACCACCAAATTTATAGAAAGCTGCAAAGGCTTTTTCATCATATTCAAAAATCCCACTACAAGTTAAAATTCCCTTGATAACTTTTTGGGGATAACGATTAAAAAATAAAGTCGCAATCGAAGCACCCATAGAATGGGCATTAATATAAACACGCTCCAGATTTAATTCATTTAATAATACTGCTAAATCTTCCGCATATTCTGTTAATTCATAACTCAATTTACTGCCATCTTGGGCTTGACATTGAGAACGCCCAAAACCGCGCATATCATATAATAAACAATCAAAATTATCTGCTAAAGCCTCAGCCGTACTGCGCCAATATCTACACGAACCCGCCCACCCATGCAAAAAAACCATCACAGGTTTTACCACATCTGATGGTTTCTTGATCCACTCGTAATAATGCTCAACCCCGCGAACTTTTATATAAGTCATAATTTTTAGAGATAGGTGACAGGTGACAGGTGATAGGTGACAGGTGACAGTAAGAAGGGAATAGGGAACAGGTGACTGGGGACTGGGAAAGATTTTATACTTCTCTCCCCATGTGCCTTCCTTCTCTTCTCTTTCTTCTTCTTCGTGTCCTTCGTGTCTTCGTGGTTCATTAAAACCTCCTGCCTCCTGCCTCCTTCCTATGCTGACTCCGGTTTCGGTAATGAAGAAGGATGTACCAACAGTTCCGCTGTAGAGCGTTTCTCTACCATTTCCCGCGTTACTGTGCAACGAGTTACATCTTTACGAGATGGCAACTCATACATGACATCTAACATTAATTCTTCCACAATACCCCGTAATGCCCGCGCCCCAGTTTTCCGGCGGTATGCTTCTTGAGCGATCGCCTTCAAAGCATCTGGTTTAAAATCTAACTGGACGTTATCCATCTTCAGCAGTTTTTGATACTGCTTAACTAAAGCACTGCGCGGTTGAGTCAAAATTGCCATCAATGCTTCCTCATCCAAAGGATCAACCACAGCCACCATTGGCATCCGCCCAATAAATTCGGGAATCATGCCAAATTTCACCAAATCATCTGGTTCTAAATGACGTAGTGTATCCGCAGCCCGTTTTTCTTTAGATATCCCTTCTCCAGACTGCACAAAGCCAATTGACTTTTTACCCACTCTCTGATCTACGACTTTTTCTAAACCAACAAAAGCCCCACCACAAATAAACAAGATGTTGCTAGTGTCAATCTGAATACAATCTTGATAGGGATGTTTGCGTCCGCCTTGGGGTGGTACATTAGCAATCGTACCCTCTAACATTTTCAGTAAAGCTTGCTGTACCCCTTCCCCGGAAACATCTCTAGTAATGGATGTGTTTTCACTCTTGCGGGCAATTTTATCAATTTCATCAATATAGATAATTCCCCGCTGTGCTTCCTCCACATCCAAATCTGCCACTTGCAAAAGTCGCAGTAAGATATTTTCCACATCTTCCCCTACATACCCCGCTTCTGTCAAAGTTGTGGCATCTGCGACAGCAAAGGGTACATCGAGAATTTTGGCCAGAGTTTGCGCTAACAGGGTTTTACCGCAACCTGTCGGTCCCATTAATAAAATATTCGACTTTTGTAGTTCTACAGCATCATCATGTCCACCTTTGCCATTACCTTTAGACTGAGCAATGGCTAACCGCTTGTAGTGATTGTAAACAGCAACAGACAAGACTTTTTTAGCTTCGTCTTGACCAATTACGTGTTCATCTAAATATTTTTTAATTTCTCTCGGTTTAGGGATTTGGTTAAAAGAGAGATTGGCAGAACTGGTACGGCGTTTTTGAGGTTGTTCTGAACGTGGTGCTGGTTGGGAGGCAGCAGTACTGGTATCCAGCAGTTCTTCATCTAGGATTTCATTACACAAGTCAACGCATTCATCGCAGATGTAGACTCCCGGACCTGCGATTAATTTACGCACCTGCTCCTGAGACTTGCCACAAAATGAACATTTTAAATGGGAGTCGTATTTAGACATACCAAGCCTCTTATTTCAGAATGGTGACGTTTTCCCCTGCTGTGGGGAGATTTTGTCTAGAAATAACCTGATCGATTAAACCGTAGTTTTTTGCCTCTTCTGCTGACATAAAAAAGTCGCGTTCCGTATCAGCTTCGATCCTTTCTAAAGGTTGACCAGTGTGCGTGGACATTAATTGATTCAACTTGCCCTTAATGTAAAGAATTTCTCGCGCTTGAATTTCAATATCAATCGCTTGTCCTTGAGCGCCACCAAGGGGCTGGTGAATCATAATCCGGGAGTCAGGTAAAGACATACGCTTCCCTGCTGTTCCCGCAGTTAACAAAAACGCCCCCATGCTGGCAGCTAGACCAAAACAAATGGTAACAACATCAGGACGTATTTGTTGAATTGTATCATAAATTGCCATTCCTGCGTAAACAGATCCCCCTGGTGAATTTATGTAAAGTTGAATATCTTTTTCTGGGTCTTCAGCATCCAAAAACAGCAATTGAGCAACTATGGAATTAGCTACAGTGTCATCTATTGGCGTTCCTAAAAAAATAATCCGCTCTCGCAACAGACGGGAGTAGATGTCAAAAGCCCTTTCTCCCATACCGGACTGTTCTACCACCATCGGTACAATGTTGTTAGGGCTGTTGTAGTTACAGCTAATGCTGATGGGACTCAAGCTACTGATTGGGTAATTTCCCGACTGCGATACAAGCATACAAAAATATTTAACAATAAGTGGGACAGAGGTTTACAGCCATAAAGGCTGATTTTTTGAGAATTTGAATTTGTATTTGAACTATGTGTTAACCATTATGCCTTATATTCAGTTGTTCTCGCAGAAAGCAGGAGGCAGGAGGCAGGAGGCAGAAAGTAGGGGAAGTAGGGGAAGCAGGGGAAGCAGGGGAAGCAGGGGAAGAAAAGGAGGTTAATAACCCAGTCCCCAGTCACCAGTCACCAGTCCCCAGTCCCCAGTCACCGGTCCCCAGTCACCTTTACTCAGGACTGGTGGTTTCTGCTTCTGTAGCCGGTTCAGCTTCTGAATCAGTTTCCTCTTTTTTGCTTAAAGAACCTTCGGGAACAAGTTCTATGGATGAGTTAGCCAGCAACCAATCCATGATTTTCTCATTTACTAGCTGTGCTTCTACCAAAGATTGCAGTCTGACTGCATCTATATCTTCATCAGCGTACTCTTCTAAGAGTTCTTTAACTTTAGCGTTGACTTCCTCAACTGCGACTGTGAGTGATTCCCGTTTACCGATTTCTTCTACAGCTAAAGAACGTTTAAGGCGTTCTATTGCGTCTGGTTCTGAACGATCGCGCAATTGATTCAGGATTTCTTGGGTGAGAAACTTTCTCACATCCATTCCCTGCTCTGACAATTTCATGATTGTCTGTTTGATCATGGCATCAACTTCGTTATCTATCAAAGTTTTTGGCAAATCAATTTCTACGTGCTTGAGCAGTTCCGCTAATAAAGCTTCTTGCTGATTAGCTTTAGTTTGGTCTTGGGCTTCTTTTTGATAACGTTCTTCTAAGGATGTCCGTAATTCTGCTAAAGTCTCAAAATCACTGACTTCTTGAGCGAAGTCGTCATCTAATGGCGGTAATTCTTTTTCCTTAATTTCTTTGAGTGTCACCGTAAACAGTGCAGGTTTACCGGCTAATTCTTCACTAGCATAAGGATCGGGAAACTGGGCGGAAATTTCTCTGGTTTCTCCAGGGTTCATTCCTACCATACCGACTACAAAACCAGGGATAAATTTATCTTCCTGCAACTCGACTTGAAAATCTGCTGCTTCTCCTCCGGGAATGGGTGTAGGTTCTGCTGCCTCCTCTTCACCTTCGGCTTTAGCCAACACACCTTTAAAATCTACTACTGCCACATCTCCTATTTGGGCTGCTCTTCCTTCTACGGGAATTAATGTGGACATTTTCTGCCTTTCCTGATCTAACACTGTATCCACCCGTGTTGGATCGTGTTTGATTTCTTCAGCTTTGACTTGGAATCCTGTATACTGCTGGATCTTGATTTCTGGTTCTACATCCACCGCCGCAGCAAAGGTCAAGGGTTCTCCAGGTTTATAATTATTAATCAAATCATCAAAGGATGACACTAATCTCGGTTGGCCAATAGCCTTAATGTCTTCCTGTTTGACTGCTTGCTCTACAACTTCGGGAATTAGTTCTTCTAGTACCGATGCTTTGATGCGACTGCTTCCCAGGCGCTGTAATAATACCTGCCGGGGTGCTTTGCCTTTGCGAAACCCAGGAAGATTTACAGTAGCACTTAAATTTTTGATTACCTGTTCGTATTTTTGTTGGGTAACTTCCGCTGTAATTTCTATTTCTAGTCCAATTTGGCTTTTTTCAAGTTTTTCCTGGGTTACTTTCATGCTTTGTCTCTGTTTTTTGGTGTTGTCATTTTTGATAGTACACACAAGCAGCGTTTATCTCGCTTATTAACTTGATGTGCAACACAAAACTTATGCCAATCGCTCATATCTAGATTAATAGAGGATTTTTAGGTTATATATCAGTTTTGTGCAGTTGATGGATTTTTTGACGCAATAAGACAAAATAATTTAGATAATTAGCTATCCAGTAATCGTCTTTTAAGCATCCTCAAATCCGAGTTTGGGGGCTGCGCTCTTCAGCAGATATCTAGTTTACTGCCAATGGCACAGAAATTCACAGATACTTCCAGTTTTTCTGCTATATCTTTACTGATACGATATCTCAGTCGCTTTTTCCGAATTTTTCATTTAAACGTTGTGTATTCCTAAAAAAACTGCTTAATTATCTTTAATTGAGGGCTGTTGCTGCGGTCATGATAGGTTAAACGCAAAATGGTACTCAGATTGTTCAGGTTGTGATATCCTGTCAACATGGTAGATTCTCATGGTAGCACTGTTGCCTACCCATACTTGTCTCATCTAAAGAGATAAGGTAAGAACAAACCCCCAAACTCAAACCCAGTAACCGCTTCCCAAACCTACTCACTATTTTGAGATGGTTAACTAAGCAGTCTGGTGTTGCCAAGGTTGTACCATTGATTCTATCAACCTGATTAATGGTTAACCTATTCATTTTATCCTTAGTTTGGAGTTTGTTGTATGGTAGTGTATAATTCAAAGTAATTCAGGTTAAATAGTAATTATTGTCAAATAAAATCAAAATATAAATAAAATATCCTAAAATCCAAATTCTTTAGATATTATAGATATCTACCTTAGAAAGAAGTTCATCACATATTCAAATTTCGTTGATTGCTAAATATTGCCATTTATAGATATTTTGAGTTTTAGAAAAAAAGTGAGTAACCTTAGTAACCTCTTAAAGGAGGAGTCGAATTTGTCTAAATCCTATCGTGTAGCTATTTTGGGTGCAACTGGTGCTGTAGGTACGGAGTTGCTGGAATTACTAGAAAGTCGAAATTTCCCCCTGGCTGATTTAAAATTGTTAGCATCAGAACGCAGTGCGGGAAAGACCCTCAAATTTAAAGGCGAAAATCTTGTCATTGAGGCAGTCAGCGATCGCTCTTTTGAAAATGTTGATATCGTCTTAGCTAGTGCTGGGGGTGGAACATCTAAAACCTGGGCTGGGGTAGCTGTAGAAAAAGGAGCAGTGGTAATAGATAACTCTAGCGCCTTCCGTATGAAACCGGATGTACCTTTGATAGTTCCAGAGGTGAATCCTCAAGCCGCAGCCCAACATAAAGGCATTATCGCCAATCCTAACTGCACGACAATTTTAATGACGTTGGCAGTTTGGCCACTGCATCAAGTAAAACCAGTAAAAAGAATTGTAGCGGCCACTTATCAATCAGCTAGTGGCGCTGGTGCAAAAGCAATGGAAGAAGTAAAAATTCAATCCAGTGCTATATTACAAGGACAACAACCAGTAGCAGAAGTGTTACCTTATCCGTTGGCGTTTAATTTATTTCCCCATAATTCCCCAATGACTGATATAGGATATTGTGAGGAAGAACTAAAAATGGTCAACGAAACGCGGAAAATATTTGGTGATCAAGACATCAGAATCACTGCCACTTGTGTACGGGTTCCCGTACTCCGCGCCCATTCCGAAGCAATTAACCTAGAGTTTGAAACGCCTTTTAGTCCAGATGAAGCAAGAGCAATTTTAAGCAATGCGCCTGGTGTTAAATTGGTGGAAGATTGGCAGAAAAATTATTTTCCCATGCCTATAGAAGCTAGTGGTAAAGATGAGGTTTTAGTGGGCAGAATTAGACAAGACATTTCTCATCCTTGTGGCTTAGAATTATGGTTGTGTGGCGATCAAATCCGTAAAGGTGCGGCTTTAAATGCGGTACAAATCGCCGAATTATTAGTAGAAAAAAATCTACTTCAGAATGGGTGATTGGTGATTGGTGATTGGTGATTGGGTAAAATGACTAATGACTAATGACTAATGACTAATAACTAAGTAAGTGGGCGTTAAAAATTGTCGTTATGACAAGGGAACAGGGAACAGGGAACAGGGAACAGAGAAGAGGTTTTTGAATATTTTACTTTTTGTTACATATTTCGGTTTTTTTCTGTTCACCTACTTAATAACTAATAACTAAAGACAAATCAGGAGTAAAAAACGGGTGGTAGATTTTGGTACAGTGATAACGGCAATGATCACGCCGTTTAAAGCAGATGGTAGTGTTAACTATGAAGTAGCTGGAAAATTAGCAGCAAATTTAGTTGACAATGGTACAGATACATTAGTGATATGTGGAACAACAGGTGAATCTCCCACGTTAAGCTGGGATGAAGAGTATCAGTTGTTTGTGGAAGTGCTGCAAGCTGTAGCAGGGAAAGCAAAAGTAATTGCTGGGTGTGGTTCAAATTCTACCAAAGAAGCGATCGCCGCAACCGAAAAAGCAGCTAGAATAGGAGTACATGGTTCTTTACAAGTTGTACCTTATTACAACAAACCACCCCAAGCGGGACTATACAAACACTTTCAGGCTATAGCCCAAGCCTGTCCCGATTTACCGATGTTGTTATAT
Organism: Sphaerospermopsis torques-reginae ITEP-024; assembly: GCF_019598945.1. Taxonomy (NCBI): domain Bacteria; kingdom Bacillati; phylum Cyanobacteriota; class Cyanophyceae; order Nostocales; family Aphanizomenonaceae; genus Sphaerospermopsis; species Sphaerospermopsis torques-reginae. The sequence goes on from NZ_CP080598.1 coordinate 4,673,612, forward strand.
AATATCCCTGGTAGAACTGGTCAAAACCTGAGTCCAGAAACAGTTGTGCAATTAGCACAAATCGACAACATTGTGGGAATTAAAGAAGCCAGTGGTAACTTGGACCAAGCTAGTGAAATTCGCCGCTTGACACCACAGGAATTTCAGATTTACGCTGGAGATGATTCTTTAACCTTGCCTTTGTTAGCGGTTGGGGCTAAAGGTGTGGTAAGTGTGGCTTCTCATCTGGTAGGTAATCAACTAAAACAGATGATAGAGTCCTTTAATGTGGGCAAAATTCAAATTGCTACTGAGATTCATCTACAACTATTTCCGTTGTTTAAAAGTTTATTTTTAACAACAAATCCCATTCCTGTTAAACAAGCATTAAAACTTCAAGGTTGGGAAGTTGGTTCAGTTCGTCCACCGCTGTGCGAAGCTGACTCAGAAATCTGTCAGAAGTTAGAGGACGTGTTGCATCAACTCGGTTTAATCTGAGCGCCAATATGTTGGATACTAGCCAGATACTGGTTTCCCAGATACTTATAAATAAAAAGTAATAATTGCTTCTAGGTTGCAATTTAAACATCTGTGCTACAACTGAACGATATAAGAATCTTTTTTGATAAGAAGCTACAGGAACAGGGTCAATTGCTTTTATTTATTCAATACCAAATTGATTGAATATCAGAAGTCGAAATTGGCTGTTTTGACATTGAATTATATAGACATTTGATGTTGTCTTTCATACAAGAACGCTAACTATCAACTGATTAACAACTCACACAAGATACAGGAGAAAATGGCTAGAAACGAAGCTAACTCAGCCCTGAAAATTATTCCATTGGGCGGTTTACATGAAATAGGAAAAAATACCTGTGTTTTTGAATACGAGGATGAAATCGTCCTCTTGGATGCAGGTTTGGCTTTTCCCACCGAGGCTATGCACGGAGTAAATATTGTTTTACCTGATACAACGTATTTACGGGAAAATCGCCATAAAATCAAAGGCATGATCGTTACTCACGGTCATGAAGACCATATTGGTGGTATTGCTTTTCACCTGAAACAATTTGACATCCCCGTAATTTATGGACCAAGATTAGCAATGGCCATGTTAGAGGGGAAATTGGAAGAAGCAGGAGTACGCGATCGCACAGAATTAAGAACTGTTCTTCCCCGTGATGTAGTCAGAATTGGCAAAGCCTTTTTTGTCGAATACATCCGCAACACCCACTCTATCGCTGATAGTTTTACTGTTGCTATTCATACTCCATTAGGTGTAGTTATCCATACTGGGGACTTTAAAATTGACCATACCCCTGTGGATGGCGAAAAGTTTGATTTACAGCGCCTAGCGGAACATGGTGAAAAAGGCGTACTTTGCTTGTTAAGTGATTCCACTAACTCAGAAGTACCAGGTTTTACACCTTCTGAACGTGCAGTTTATCCCAACCTTGATCGGGTATTCTCCCAAGCTAGAGGGCGTTTATTTGTTACTACCTTTGCTTCCAGTGTGCATCGGATCAATATCGTTTTGCAACTGGCTAAGAAACACAACCGAGTAGTGACAGTTGTGGGACGTTCAATGCTAAATTTGATTGCCCATGCCCGGAATTTAGGTTATATCAAATGTGAAGATAGCCTATTTCAACCTTTGCATACTGTCCGGGGTTTACCGGATGAGAACGTACTGATTTTAACAACAGGTTCTCAGGGTGAGACAATGGCGGCCATGACTCGCATTGCGAACAAAGAACACCCCCATATTAAAATTAGGGAAGGAGATACAGTTGTTTTCTCCGCTAACCCCATTCCTGGTAATACCATTGCGGTGGTAAACACCATTGATAAATTGATGATCCAAGGCGCTCATGTGGTCTATGGACGGGATAAGGGCGTTCACGTTTCTGGCCACGGTTGTCAAGAAGAACAAAAACTCATGCTGGCTTTAACTCGTCCCAAGTTCTTTGTACCTGTTCATGGTGAACATCGGATGTTGGTGAAGCACTCGGAAACTGCTCAAAGTATGGGCATTCCCAAAGAAAATATGGTGATTATTCAGAATGGGGATGTGATAGAACTCACAGAAGAATCTATCCGTATTGCGGGTAAAGTACCTTCGGGTATTGAACTGGTGGATACAACGAGTTCTGGAATGGTAAGTGCCAAAGTGTTGCAAGAACGGCAAACGATGGCTTCTGAAGGACTGGCGACTATTGCCGCTGCTATTGATTGGAATGGTAAACTGTTGGCTAGACCAGAAATTCACCTGCGGGGTGTGGTGACAAGTATTGAGCGATCGCTGTTATTGAAATGGGTACAGCAACGCATTGAGGAAATTTTGCGGGTTCGTTGGTCTGAGTTTGTGACGGGAACAGGACAAAATGATATAGACTGGGGCGGTTTACAAGGCACTTTAGAAAAGGAGTTAGCCCGTTCTCTGCGTCGTGAGTTACAATGTCAGGCTTCTGTAACTTTGTTGCTGCAAGTTCCTGAACAACCGTCTGAACCTGCTGTGAAGGTTTCTGATGGTAGAAGAAGACGGACTCGTTCTACTGCTGTGGCTTCTTAAGAGTTAGCTCACGCAAAGACGCAAAGGCGCAAAGGTGTTATTGAGCATCTTTGCGTTTTTTGTTTTAGCCAATTAACGCATCGTATTCATTATGTGTTCCGATCCAAAACCAGTAGAAATCATCACCCTTTTTCAAGGCTAATGCTCGATATCCACCGGTAATACGAGCAGACCATAAGTTATTGCCAACTTTCTTAAAATGTAGGGATGGATGATATTGATTGTTCATCCACAAACGATAGGCTTTTTTTGCCTGTTTTTTAATTTCAGGCGGTAGTGCAGCATATAAACGCCAAAATTCAGCAGTTGTCAAGGATTTCATTAAGTGATTTAACTCGGTTAGCGGCGATATCAGCTTCAGCAAGCTGAATTAATTTATCTAAGCGCCCAGATTTAGCATCAGCTTCGATTTGTTTATCCCAAGCATCCTCTAAATATCTTTGTAGCCAATCTGCAAGCTGACGCATCTCAACTTCAGAAAGTTGGGTGATTGCTGCTTCTATTTCTGTAAGAGATTTCATAAGATTATCTCGCGCTCAAATTTACTGGGTTTATTAGTGGTTCTTCGGTCGGGCAAGGTTCTTAAATTTTGTGAACTGTGTATCAAACAACAGTTGTACTGTTCCTGTTGGTCCATGACGATGTTTAGCTAAAATAACCTCAGCAAGACCTCTACCGGGAGTATCAGGGCTATAATATTCATCGCGGTAAAGCATCATCACTAAATCAGCATCTTCCTCTATAGAACCTGATTCCTTCAAATCTGACAACATAGGTCGTTTATTAATTCTAGATTCTAGACTACGATTAAGTTGAGATAATGCAATTACAGGAACATCTATAGCAATCCTAATTGAAATGTGAGAAAACACGGTATTAGTTTTTGTGCTTTATATAACTAGGGGTTGCTGAAAAAGTCTTGTCGTGAAGACAGGGAACTCCTAACAGGGAACAGGGAACAGTTTCAGCTATCTGTCATCCCCAAATTTTTGGGTTTGCGATCCCCAAAATGCACGGTTTTTCAGGTATACCCTTGAAAAATCTTGCACTTTATTTCCTTTTGTTCAGCCTCAAACCTTTGATTTATCTAGGTTTTATATTTGTTCAGCAAGCCCTAACTAATAATCTTGTCCATGAATTACGCTAAATATAGATTCATCAGTAAGGTGAATACCCTCATAAAAAGAGAGGAGTAACCATGAAGGCATCTGAAGGTACAACAAAAAATATTTTTTTCGTAAGTTGGATATCACTCCATCAAACACATACTGTTCACCAGACTCAAGTAAGTCAGTTACAACCTCTTCATAGTCATTCAGGTTGGGATTTCCTGCGTCCTTTGCGAAATTGGTTGGATAATTTAAAAGTAGGCGATCGCCAATTTGCTCATCGGGTGTGTAGATTAATTCCGCCTCAATGTCCTTTTGAACGTGATGTTAAATTATTTGGGAAAGTCTTATTTCACATTCCCCCAATGTGTAAACTAAATCCTTTATATGAGGAAGTTGTAGGTTTAAGATTTCGCGCCCTGTGCTATCTAGCTGATGAATGTGGCGAAGATATTTCACAATATTGTTAAGTCATACAACAGGAGTCAGGAGTCAGGAGTCAGGAGAATGGCTTCGCCACGCTTCGCGAACAAGGAGTCAGGAGTCAGGAGAATTTTAGATTTTAGATTTTAGATTTTAGATTTTAGATTTGATTCATGAAATACAATCCAAAATCCAAAATCCAAAATCCAAAATAGAATCACCAATCACCTAGTATACTGATTGCGCCATTTTTCAATGGCATCCTGAGCGTCTTCATAAGCGATGGTTTGCTTAGGAACTAAAGTAGCAGTTGCAATGGCAGTGTTAAAATCTCCTTGTGCAGCGCGGTTTTTAGCTAATTCTAAAATTTGTTCACTCCATTGATTAATAGATGTTTGGGCAATTTCAAACCCTGGTTGTCCTGGTGGTACTTTTTTTGCTACTTCAATCGCTCGGTTATAAGTAGAAGCTTGTCCTGGTAGAATTAAAGCCTTAGCAGCATCCAACAAAGTTTGATTACTTAAATACTGCTTGGCTTCTAATTGCCATTTTGCAATTAATGTTTTTGCTTGGGGATAAAAGGCTGTATTTTTATTAATTAATTCCGCAGTAGCTATAGCATCAATATATTCTCTCTGGTTAGCCTTTTCCTGGGCTAAATCTAAAATCATTTGACTCCAAACCTGAATATTTTTTTGTGCTTGTTGATCAAGCGATTCACCGGGTGGAATTTTTTGAGCAGAGGCGATCGCTTGACTCAAATCACCAGATTTATTTGGACTCAGAGACATTTTCTCTAGTTCTAAAATTGCTTGATTTCGCTGTTGGGAATCAAAATTGGAAACTACAGAATTTGTGGGTGATTGAATTGTTTCCACCGTAGCAGGAATAGGAGGTAAATTCTGGGAAAATTCCTGGTTATTAGTAGTATTATTTAGGGATGCTGATAATTTATGGAAGCGAAAACTCGCCTGATTGCGAAGAACAAAAGTTGTAATTAAAGCGACCATAGTCATGCTACTGCCCCCCCACAAAATAAATTGTTTCCAAATGGGGGTTTCTGACTGAATAGCAGGTTTAGCGTAGTCTTTAGCAGCAGCGGGAATAAATCTAGATCCGGTGTTTAATTCTGGGGAAGTTGCCAAGATTTGATTAGTATCTACAGTTGAATTAGTAACAGATTCCTCTGAATTTGTAGACTGATCTAACTGTGAAGAAGTTTTGTTGAGGGTAGTTTCTACGGTTTTATTTTCCGTCAACCAAGCTTTTTCTGTAGTGGAATTTTTAGACTCTTTCTGTGTCACTGAGGAGGTAGCAACGGCAAAGTTTTCTTCAGGAAAAATCAGTGGCTCGGTTTGGGAATCATCATCTAATGTCAAGATGGGAATCATGACTGGCGGACTGTCAGGGATGAAAGTGACAGGATTTTGAATAGGCCGCCAATGATGTTGACATAGTTCTGGGGTGAGATAACTCAGATAGGTGTCTAAATCTGTTAAACTGCTACCTTTACCAGAAAATAAAGCTTCTAATAATGCTGCTGTAAATAAGCCGTGACCTATTTCGCTAATTTCGTGGGAAAATTGCTCTGGTTGACAAGAAAGCATGACAGAAATTTGCAGTTCTTTGGCGGTGTCAATAATTTCTTGACCTACGGGAGCATCAGCTTGTGTACCAAAGGCGCGGTTAATATCAAATATTAGTAATACATTCAACTTGGCAGCATGGAAACTTTGCATCAGTTGTTTCACAGCTATGCCAGTTTCTAACACTTGTTCGGGATTTCCATCAGCGGGCATTAAATAATCTTTGTCGTTATAGTTGACACCATAACCACTGAAGAAAAACCATAGATAGTCCTCTGGTTGCCAATATTTTGCTGCTAATTCCTCCAATAAAACTACAATATTGTCTTGGATTGGGTAAGAGGATCTTTCCTCTATCGGTGGTGAAGTATTTGTCATCAGTAGGCAATTTTGGGGTAAAAAACCTACTTCTGTCACCAAAAAATCCTTTAGTGCCTCCGCATCGTTTTGAGCGCAACTTAAAGGTTGAAATAACTCATATTGATTGATGCCAATAGCGATCGCCCAGTAATTTGCCATCCCGCTCATTGTCGGTTTTTGTTTACTTGTTGAAAGTAGTTCTTATGACGTTAAGATATCGGAAAATACCAGCAAAGCATTAGATTAAAATGCTCTGTCATACTTCAGAAGTAGCTCAAGTTTATGAACAGGATTTACAGCTTTTCACCATCATCAATCATCCCCTTTTCATTTATTGGCCAATTTGGCAGGAAAATCCGGATCATTCAAGCTGGATATTGGCTTTTGCTGGCATTTCCTCTCTGGTTAGCTACGGAGGCGATCGCCCCCCAAATTGTGCAAGCTTACACCGCTAGAGTTGACTTAGCTATTGATCGTTTACCAGAGGAAACCTACGAAACGGTTTTACGAAGGGCAGAAATGGTAGCTAGGGCTGCGGCTCAACGCAGTTTTGACCAGGATATTTTAGTTACAGAAGTTTCTATCATTGTCACGGCACAAAATCAGGGAATGATCGCCCCAGTTTTGGCGTTAGATGTCAGTCGTATCCAATGGAGACAACGGCCTGATCCCCAACGCTGGGCGACTTACTTCAAAACAGCGCGATCGCTGCTATTTTTTGATCAACCAACCACAGATGATGCTCCTCAACCAAAACAATAATAGTGTGTGGGGTGATGGGGAGGCAGGGGAGGCAGGGGAAGCAGGGGAAGAAAAATACTTCTTCACTGTCACCTGTCACCTGTCACCTGTCACCTGTCACCTGTCACCTGTCACCTGTCACCTGTCACCTGTCACCTGTTACCAATCCCCTTTGTTTTTGAGAAAGGCGAAAATTGTCAATTGATCGCTTAGAATAAAAAGGTTGTCAAGAATCACGATATCCACTATCATGGCTGTTCCTAAGAAGAAAACATCCAAATCTAAACGAGACAAGCGCCGCGCTACTTGGAGACATAAGGCTGCTGTTGAAGCTCAAAAAGCTCTTTCTTTGGGCAAATCTATTTTGTCTGGACGTTCTAATTTCGTCTATCCCACTGCTGAAGAAGAAGAAGAAGAGTAATCATCTCTTGCTCAGGAAAAGCACTAACCGCGCAGTTATGGGAGTGCTTTTTCTTTGCTTTGCTGATAGCATCAACTACTACCCGCTAGACGCTGCGCGTTAATAGCGGATGTTTCCAGGAGGGAATACCATTTTGGATTTTGGATTTTAGATTTTGGATTTTAGATTGTAAAAGCCTTGCTATGTAAGCTTTTGAGCTTTCCATCTATCATCTTCATTTTTTGTCAGTGATATAAACTAATGAAATTTTTTCAGAAACCAAGTCCAGAAGAAAGTGCAAAAGTTCCTCCTGGCCAACATTTAGCTAAAGGTTTTCCGGTTTTAACTTATGGTGCAACTCCCCAAGTCAGTATTGAGGAATGGGAGTTTCGCGTTTGGGGTTTGGTAAAACCGACTGTGTTTAAATGGTCAGATTTTCTAGCATTACCCCAATATGAATTTACAGCCGATTTCCATTGTGTCACCCATTGGACAAAACTTGATGTTAAATGGACTGGGATTAAGGTGACAGATTTTATGAGTTTGCTGGAAGTAGATCCCAAAGCTGCTCATATTATGGAACATTGTTATGGTGGTTATACCACAAATATTAGTATTCAAGATTTTGTCAGAGAAGAAAATTTCTTTGCTATTAAATTATTTGATGAACCATTACCCGCAGAACATGGTGGACCGATGCGGCTAGTTGTTCCCCATCTTTATGCTTGGAAAAGTGCAAAGTGGATCAATGGTTTAGAGTTTTTAGAACAGGAAGAATTAGGTTTTTGGGAACAAAACGGTTATCACCGTCGCGGTGAACCTTGGGCGCAAGAAAGGTATAGTAATTAGGGGTGACTGGTGACTGGTGACTGGTGACTGGGAAAAAATATTTACCTCCTGACTCCTGACTCCTTGATCTCCTGACTCCTTGATCTCCTGACTCCTGCCTCCTGCTATAGTTTAAAATTTTAAAAGTTGCTTTAATATTGACAACTTGCCTTTGTAGGGAGCGTATCTTAATTTTATATCTAACCAAAAGGGATTTTTAAGAACACTTTTGTAATGGGAAAAAGTATCAAAACTAGCTTTACCATGATAACTACCAATCCCACTATTACCCACACCCCCAAATGGTAAGGATGGTACACTAAAATGAATGACTGTTTCATTCAGACAAACTGCACCAGATGAAGTTGTTTGTAAAATTTTCTGTTGTAGGTTTTTGTTTTGAGAAAATAAGTATAAAGTTAAAGGTTTTGCTTGAGAATTAATCCAAGTGATAGCTTCTTCAATGCCTGTATATTCAATTATTGGCAGGATAGGTCCAAAAATTTCTTCCTGCATGATCGGATCTGTAAAGGAAACATTATTAATAATTGTGGGAGCAATATATAATTCACTTGCTTTGGTTTCTCCACCAATGAGAATTTCACCATCTTGCAATAAATTAACCAATCTTTCAAAGTTAGTTTGATTAATTATTCTAGCATAATCTGGGCTGGTTTCTGGATGATCACCATAAAATTCTTTGAGGCATTTTTCTAAATTCACTAATAATTTATCTTTGATTTTTTGATTCACTAAGATATAATTGGGAGCAATACAAGTTTGTCCAGCATTGATAAATTTACCCCAAATAATTCGTCTAGCTGTATGTTCTAAATGAATATCAACATCGACAATGCAGGGATTTTTTCCACCTAATTCTAATGTTACAGGTGTGAGATTTTTGGCAGCAGCAGCCATGATTATTTTCCCTACATGAGTGCTACCTGTAAAAAAGATATGATCGAATTTTTCTGTGAGTAGTTTTTGACTGGTTTCTATACCTCCTTCAACTACAGCAATATATTCTTCAGGAAAATATTTAGGAATCAGTTCAGCTATGAGTTTAGAGGTATGGGTGGCAATTTCTGAAGGTTTGAGAATGGCACAATTTCCCGCAGCGATCGCACCAATCAAAGGTACAATTACTAATTGAAAAGGATAATTCCACGCCCCAATAATTAACACTATTCCCAAGGGTTCTGGTTGAATTTTGGCTGAAGCTGGTAATAGTTGCCAAGGAACTCCTACTTTTTTGGGTTTAGTCCATTTTTTCAGGTTCTTGATCGCAAATTCAATTTCTTTAATTGCTAAAATAATTTCGGCAGTAACAGCTTCTAATTCTGGTTTATGTAAGTCCGCTTGTAATGCTTGAATAATTGCTGTTTCATAATCAATTATCAATTGCTTGAGGATGACAAGTTGTTGCCTCCGAAAATCAATTTCTTTAGTTTGATTGGTAGCAAAATATTCACGTTGTTGTTTGATGATTTCTCTAATTGAATATTCGTTTATCATGGTAATTATCGGGATTATCTGAAATGTGTAAGTTGGTTTTTATATAATAATAGAAAATTATACCATAGCTTCATATTATTGAACCGCAAAGAACGCAAAGTACACAAAGGAAAGAGAGTTTCAGAGAGTTTTTGGTGTGGCTGCGGTTATTTTGCCTGTGCGCGGAGATTTTGCTGTCATAGGATAGCTATCAGGGTAAATTTAACCTTTCTTAGATTACCTGTATTTGTACCGATAAACAATATAGATCCCCAACTTCTTAAAGAAGTCGGGGATCTGAGTATTACCTTTTTTAAGGTTGAATTACTTAGTATGCCTACTTTAATATCTCAAAATTGCCGCCACTTTTGCCCCATTTGGCATTTCTTCAGATTTTAAAGTGTAAACTCGACCACCATTTACAAGTGTATGCACAGCCGCAAAATCTAACATATCTTGATCATCTGGTTCTGGTTCTGTGTGCAAATCCACAGTCGTATTTTCAGGATCAAATTTTCCCCATTTCTGCTCATCTATAGATACTAATAAAGAATCAACTCGGTGATAAAAAGCCGCCGGAATAATTTCTTTAATATCACTCACAGCTTTTCCCGTTTCTTCACCGGCTAATTGTTCATAAAGTTCTATGGCTGCTTTTTTATCTTGTTGAAATGAAGGTGCAACAATTCGCCAAGCTTCATCATGTAATTGTTGTAAATTGAGAAGTTCTGGATTGCCATTAATGCTTTCGTCTAACAAATAGGGATAGGTATTTGCAGCTTGGTAAATCGGGAATAAATATTCTACTCCTGCTAACACTAATGGCGCTTTTTCATCTTTTAATTTTTCATGTAATGCTTCATCAACAGCGTAAAAAAATTGTAAAATATCATCTTCATGTTTCTCTCTATCAGGGCTACCTTGTCCATGAAATGAACCTGGATGTTGAGCAGCAGAAGTTCTTCCTCTGGGTGTACCAATTCTGTGCTGAACACCTTTTTGTAACTCGTCTTCTAGAAGAGTTTCTTCTAGACGATGTGGCATATTTTCTACTTCCACTTCTTTCAAACTATGCCCTGTACCTGCAAACAATTTTACATCTTTTTGACTCAAAGCCAAAACATAAAATTTTCCATCATTGTTAATAAAATGCAGTAAAGGTTTGAGGTGCAATTGTTCATCAACTACAACTAATTCTGGAAATTCCATTGGTAAACAATAGTAGCGAAATAAGTTTTGGGAAATAAAAATTACTAATCCTTGATTTTGGTGTTCCCAAAAATCACCTCTGTCTAATTCTCTAGCAGGTTGCAGAAAATCAAGAACTTCAGTATGTCTTATCCCCATTGCTTCTAACCTTTCTTCCGCTTCCCGCATTAAATTTTTGAAACGAATGGGATTTTGGCGAATTTCTGCCCCTGCTTTTTGCGTAGGCATATATATAGATACAGATGGAGATTGGGGATTTTCTACTAATATTTTGAGTTCATCAATAGATAAAAATGCCATATGATTATTCATTCCACGTCAATACTTAGGGTTTGCTGAGAAAGTCTTTTCATTAGGGGATAGGAGTCAGGAGTCAGGAGTCAGGAGTCAGGAGTCGTAGGGGCGAAGCATTCGGAAAACAACCTTGGACAAAAATTGATAATTGATCGCCCGAATGCTTCGCCCGTACAGGAGTCAGGAGTAAAACTCTCTTGTAGTGGGAGTTTCATTATCAATTGATGTCCTAACCATCCTGTCAACGGCTATATCTTTATTTCAACCTCTAACTCGGTATGTCTGCATCTTTCTTTTGATAAGGAATTATCTATTTTTTTTATTTTTTATGTCTTTCTTTTGATAGATTTTTAATACCAATTACCAATTCTCAATTACCAATTATCAATTACCCATTACCAATTACCAATTACCCATTATCAATTATCAATTATCAATTATCAATTATCATTACTCGCTTTTGACTTAGGATATGCAATCCGTTTATGATGAAATTGTTGCCAAACTTCCACAAAGATTAAGGCAATTTTTGACATTTCCTCTCTAGTTAAACCAGAATCTACTAATTGCCCTTCTTGCCATTTACCACGAATAATATTATTCAACATATTTAATGCTTGTTCTGGTGTCGCATCTTTGAGACTTCTTAATGCAGCTTCACAAGAATCTGCTAACATGACAATTCCTGTTTCTCTAGATTGAGGAATTGGTCCATCATAGCAAAAATCGGCTTTATCTACTATAATATTAGGGTCATCTTTAGCCATTTGTTGAGCTTGGTGATAAAAATAGGCGATCGCCATTGTTCCTTGATGTTCAGGAATAAAAGCTTGAATCGCTGTCGGTAAACTATGCTTTTTCGCCATCATTAAACCCTCAGTTACGTGCTTTTTAATAATTGCTGCACTTTTCCAAGGATCTTTAATTTCTGTCTCATGTTTATTGGGTCCACCCATTTGATTTTCAATAAATCCTAAAGGGTCGTGCATTTTGCCAATATCATGGTATAATGTACCAGCCCTTACCAATTCAACATTACAGCGTAGTTTTTTTGCCGCAGTTTCCGCCAAAGTGGCCACAAATAAAGTATGTTGAAACGTTCCCGGAGTTTCCGTAGCTAGACGCTTTAACAAAGGACGGTTAGGGTTAGCCAGTTCTGCCAAGCGGATAGGTGTAATTAAATCAAACAATTTCTCCAAATACGGACTTAAACCCAAGGCGATAATACTCCAAGCCAAACCAGATAAACCAAATAACAGCGCATCTTGCAGAACCGTATACCAAGCAGAAACGAATGCAGCACCAGCCAGTAAATTCAGGATTAAATAAATACTACCTTGAGTTAAAGCAATAACTATACCTAATAATGCCAATTCTTCGCGGGATTTGAACCTTTGAGCTAAATAACTGCTTAAAATTCCCCCTGAAGCACCAGCTACCAGACCAATCTTACTAATTTCTATGCTGATTGGTAGTATTAGCGACAACAAACCTACAACTGTCACTCCCAAAGCACCACCGTAAAAGCTTCCTAGCAATAAACCTATGGCTATCCAGGTAGTATAAGGCACATCAATTGCCAAGACACTAGGAATACTCAGAGTCAGCAGTAATATTAACAGGCGATCGCTGGCTCGCAAATGACTGCCAACCCGCCTTTCTACCCAAACAAAAACACCTATAGCCGCACTCACCAAACCGGCTAAACCCATCAAACCCAGCCAATTCACTTCGCGGCGATTCAGGTGATAATAATCCAGGACATCAAATGTCCATTGTGTAATCTTTTCACCTTTCTTGACAATCACTTCTCCTCGTCGCACCTTTTTGATCACAGATGGAACTTGCTCTGCTGCCAGTTGTGCCTGTTGTTGGGTTTTTTCTGCATCTGTTTGCAGATTTGATCCTAATACAGCCAATAATACTTTAGTGGCTAAGGATTCAGCTTCACCTGGTACAGAAATTTGTACTTGTAGACTCACTGCATCCTGTAAAATACTGGGGGGTAATCCTGGAGCTATGCCTTGAGCAAGTATCCTTTCTGCACTTTGTTCGATTCCCGTTTTTGTTATTTTCCAGTCGTCATCTGACAGATCCAAAAACCCAGTTTCCCCATATACTGGTTTTTTGCGTTCCGCCTCCATCTGTAACAGTTTGCCACTAGCTTGACTATATTTTTCTCTCACTTGAGATATTTGGGCAACCAGTAAAGACAGATTTTTTTCTGAGTTAGTGACACTGTAAGCTTTTAGTTCTGCTAATGTCTGGTCAAAATTATTTTTGCTAGTCTTGCTTTCCTTAGTAGTTGCATTTGTTGATAATGTTGATCCAGGACTAGGCACAGACCGAGAAAATTGATGTCTGTCTGCTGTCCTCAACTTAGACATTGACTTATTTTCTTTTTGATGCTTTTCTAAAGCTTGTTTTAGCTGTTCCCATTCCGATTCTACACAAGAACGAAGATATTGCTGGGTAGGAATAGGCAAGATAGAAACATCGAAAAAAGGAAAAGGTTCAGTAATATCACGAATTTCATCGCCATCTTCCAGCAGTTGGCGCAAATTTTCTTTAATTTGCTCATTTTTCTGGGTATTGATCATCAATACAGGGTGAGATTTTTCCTGTGCTGCTTTGCGTTCAGTTTCTGTTTGTTCTCGGTCTTCAATACTGGCAGAATAGGGAGCAATAAATGTTTGTGGTGCAAAAGTCCCGATTTTCATCTGGGGCTGGTTGTATAATTCATGACCTATCACACCTGTTAAAGATACTACAGCAATGACTAAAATCACCGTATAACGCTGTTGATGTACCCAGTTGAAAACAACGGCATAAATACCATGATTACGTTTCCAGGATTTTGGTGTTGATTGAGGAGCTTTTCTACCTTGTAGATGTCCACCTTCCTCACTGGTAGGTAATAAATACAGCAGTGTATTTTTGATAATGGTCCTGAAAAGTTTTTGATGCCGGCTTTGATTTTGGGAACTGCTCACCGCACCTAGCCACTTTCCTTTACGGCATAACACTTTGTACTGTCGCCGCCATTGTGTTAATTGCTTGGCCAAGGACTGCAAAAATCGCTGCGTTTTCATTGTGAGTGATTTTTTGACAAATACCTTTTACTTTTGATTTTTCAACGCGGGCGAATTACACGAGGTGCTGCAAAAACGGAAAGTGGAACTAATTCCCAATTGATCTTACATCCTTCTTTTGTCAATTCCTTGATATTTGGACTAATATTATACGCACCTGACCAGACTGCTACAAGTTCATCAGCTAATTCTAGCATCACAGAACCGCTACTCATTCCCCATACTGGCTGATTAAAGGCTGATAATACAACTTGCCAATTAACAGGAATCCCTTCTATGCTGTTATATACCCCTGATAAAGCTCCTGTCAAAGCACAACACCAAGAGTTTTGCTCTCTTAAATTGCTCTTGGCTCGCAAAACTGTCAATCGGAAATCTTCTAAGGTACTCAAAAAGCAGTAAAAGGCTAAGGCAATATTGTTACTGAATTTGTCTTGCTTACTGAATTCAGTTTGCGCTTGTGCTAATCCTGATCCTTGCTCTAATAAATTATTTACTTTTACTAATTTTTGTGGTATTGATGTTTTACTTTCTCCCAAAAAATCAATCGTTTCGGGAATGAGGGTGAAAGGATCAAGTGTTTCTGTGAGAGATTTGGCGATCGCATATCCTAAAACTAAAGCTGCATCTATCACTACTGGGTTAGCATCCCAAATTTGTAATAATTGCCGCAGATTATATTTGAGTTTAACAGGATCTTCGTGGAAAAAAATCGCCACTGGCAAGGTGGCTAAAATCATTTTTCCCCACTTTCCCCCAGCAGTACCAGTAGTTTCTGTTTCTAAATCCCCGGATGCTTTTTGGTAACTTTGGTAACGCTTTAACCAATCCTCTGTATCTAATCTACCCAAAGCAATTAAACTTTTACTACCCAGAATCGCAATTTCCCCTAAATCACTAACATTCTGAGTAGCTAAAATTTCTCCTAGCAATGCTCCTAAAAATATACCTCTAACCCTATTTACGAGAGAATAACGCATAATTGGTGATTGGTGACTGGTGATTGGTGATTGGGAAGAGAAAAAAGAAATTCCGCTTCTAACTCCTGTTAATTGTTGAGTCTTAAATGATTCACCAATGCCTGTAAACCTAACAAATAACTTTGGACACCAAAGCCACTAATTTGGCCAATTACCACTGGGGCAATATAAGAATGATGACGAAAATCCTCTCGGCGGTAAATGTTGCTTAGATGTACCTCTACTGTTGGTAAGTTTACAGCAGCGATCGCATCTCGTAAAGCTACACTGGTATGGGTATATGCCCCGGCATTAATTATAATTCCCTCGTGTTGTCCTAATGCCCGATGAATCGTATCTATCAAAACACCTTCATGATTTGACTGCAAAGGCGTAACTTTCGCCTCTAATTTCTGGGCTTCTGCTGCTAATAGGCGGTTAATTTCCTCTAGGGTGAGAGAACCGTAAATACCCGGTTCTCGTTGTCCTAACAAATTGAGGTTTGGACCGTGCAGCACTAAAATACTTAAAGGCAGCAAAGTTAACTCCAATATCTTCAGGCTATTAGCGACGACGGGAGCGTTCATTCACAGGAATCGGAATTAGTTCCGGTTCGGGTTCAGCTTCGGGACCTAGTAACGCTTCAACTAGCTTCCGCGCTAATTCTTTCAGCTTTTCCAGTACCTTATCTATATAGTCCATTTAACTGAACGCTCCTGAGATACTACCGCAAATTTAACTAACAGGATCATAGAAACTGGCTATTTGTAGCTTTTTTTGTTTCTTATCAAGTTGATAGATTCCTGTGTTTCCAGACTTAAACCAAGTGAAAATTTGGTTTTGTGTCCTTCCTTACTTATTAGATTATCACAATGATCAGGGAATGGGTAAGAGGTAAAATTTCGTAATTTCCCATCTCCCTCATCCCTAATTTGATGCTTCTTTTTTCTTGCTGCTACTGGTAGATGATTTCGTAGTAGTTGACTTAGTTTTAGAAGTAGTTGTTTTACTGGTTTTGCTAGTGGTTTTACTGGTGGTTTTACTTGTGGTTTTGCGTGTAGATTTAGTAGATGCTTTAGCTTGCAGCAATTCTAATGCTTCTGACAGGGTAATATTTTCTACTGTCTTGCCTTCCGGTAGACCCACATTAGTTTTGCCGTGCTTAATATAATGACCATAAGGACCTTCGTAAATATTTACAGGTGCATCATCATCGGGATGTGTACCCAATTCTCTTAAAGCGGCTTTAGATTTACTGCTGCTAGAACTGCGCCCCTTTTTTGGTTCTGCGAATAACTCTAATGCACGTTCCAGGGAAATTGTCAATACATCATCACTTGCTTTTAAAGAACGGTAATCTTTACCTTCTTTACCCTGATCATGAACTACATAAGGTCCAAATCTTCCTAAACTAGCTTTAATTTTTGCCCCTGTTTGTGGATGTTCTCCCAAGAGTCGGGGAAGTGCCAACAAACCCACCGCCATCTCTAAAGTCAGATTTTCTGGTGTGACACCTTTGGGGAGGGAAGCTTGTTTAGGTTTGGGGTTTTCCTCGGTTTTGTCTCCCAACTGTACATAAGGTCCATAAGTGCCAATCTTCACATAAATTGGTTCACCTGTTTCGGGATGTCGTCCCACTTGATCAGGTCCTACTGTTTTTTGTCTGAGCAGGACTTCTACCTGTTTGGGATCTAAATCAGCGGGTGTGAGGTCTTTAGGAATGGAAGCTGTCACCACTCCATCACCATTTTCTACTTCTATGTAAGGTCCAAATTTACCAATGCGAACTTTAGCATCTAAGTTTTCTAATTCTACTGTTTTGGCTTTAGTGGGATCAATTTGATTTTCCTGTTCTCTCACCAAGGTTTCTAAACCTTGTTCTCCGAGATAAAATTTCTGGAGATAGGGTAGCCATTGAGCTTCACCTGTAGCAATATCATCCAGGGTTTGCTCCATTTTTGAGGTAAAGCCTGGATCAACAATATCAGGGAAATGTTTTTCTAGTAAGTCGGTGACAGCAAAGGCGGTAAAAGTAGGAATTAAAGCATTGTTCACCAACTGAGCATAACCTTTGTCGATGATTGTACCAATAATGCTGGCGTAGGTACTAGGACGACCAATACCTTCACTTTCTAAGGTTTTTACCAAACTTGCTTCAGTATATCTAGCGGGGGGTTGGGTTTCATGTCCTATTGCTTCTAGTTCTGCACAGGTAGGATGATCACCAACTTTCAGGGCTGGTAAAATTACTTCTTGGTCTTCTAATGCGGCTTCTGGATCATCGGACCCTTCCACGTAGGCGCGGAGATATCCAGGAAAATCTATCCGCTTACCAGAGGAACGAAAACCCGCATCTTCAACTTGCAATTGTACAGTAATTTGGGTTTGGCGAGAGTCAGCCATTTGTGAAGCTACTGTACGCTTCCAAATTAAATCATAAACTGCAAATTCTCGTCCGCTTAAACCAGTTTCTTGGGGAGTGCGGAAAGTGCTACCAGCAGGGCGGATGGCTTCGTGTGCTTCTTGTGCGCCTTTAGATTTGGTAGTGTATTGTCGGGGTTGGGGACTGAGATATTCTTTACCGTACTTTTGTTCTACACAACTGCGAGCAGCGGCGATCGCCTGATCTGACAAATGCACCGAATCGGTCCGCATATAGGTAATATACCCTTGCTCGTACAAGTTTTGAGCAATTCGCATTGTATCCCGTGCGGAAAGACGCAGTTTGCGGTTAGACTCTTGTTGCAGCGTCGAAGTAGTAAAGGGTGGTGCTGGTTTGCGAGTTACTGGACGTTCTTCCATATCAGCAACAGTCCAGGTTTTGCCCTGCAAACGTTCCTGAAGTGCTAAAGCTTGCTCCTCATTTAACAACACCACATTCCGCAGGGCGGCTATTTGTCCGGTCGCGGGGTCAAAATCGCTGCCTGTAGCTATTTTCGTGCCTCCCAAGCTGTTTAATTGGGCGCTAAATGATGTTTTTTCATGTAAGAGACTGGCTTTTAAATCCCAATATGTACCTTCATGGAAAGCTCGGCGTTGACGTTCCTTATTTACCAACAACCGCACCGCCACAGACTGCACTCGACCTGCAGAAAGTCCCCAAGCGATTTTTTTCCACAGCAAAGGTGATAGGGTATATCCGACCAGTCGATCTAAAATGCGTCTGGTTTCTTGGGCGCGAACTACTTGTTCATCAATTTCGCGGCAGTTTTTTAAAGCTTTTTTAATCGCGTCCTGGGTAATTTCGTGAAACACCATGCGCTTTGTCGGCACTTTGGGTTTCAGCAATTGGTATAAGTGCCAACTGATGCTTTCGCCTTCCCGGTCTTCGTCAGTTGCCAATATTAATTCATCGGCATTTTTTAGGGCATCTTTTAACTGGGTGACAACTTTCTTTTTATCTTTGGGGACAACATACACCGGTTCAAAGTCGGCTTCTATATTTACCCCAAGCTGCGCCCATTTTTCCCCTTTGACAGCAGCAGGAATTTCACTAGCTGACTGGGGTAGGTCGCGCACATGACCCATTGAAGCTTCTACCTGATAGTCTTTTGGCAGGTAGTTGCGAATGGTGCGAGCTTTGGTTGGAGATTCGACAATGACGAGAGTTGACATGGAAATTTCAAAAAAAAGAATAGCTGTGAAGCTAAACAGTCAAGTTGAGATAATTTTGGCGAAATGTCAAGATCAAATATCACGCCTAAGCAGTGATTTTATCCTGACACAAATTGCCCCAAAAGGGGGAAATTGCTCTCAACTTCAGGTGCAGTGCTGCTTTGGAGATTTAAACAAGCAACTGCCAAAAATCAATTACCTGGTATTTCCATCTTTAACTTATCTGAGGCATAATTGGCGAATCAGTACCATCAATTCACCGTTGAAGTTTTAAAAGCCCCAGTCTGTTACAAACTTTATTGATTATCATAAGTGCTTGTGATATTTACCATATTTCATCATAAATAACGACAATAGCCAGATTTTGCCTTGCCTATCTGGCAAATATGTTAGCATAGGGAAGAATTAGAGAAGTAAGTTCGACGATACGGTGCTTGTTGTTAGTAATAATTTCAAGCGGCTCGACGGATCAACATCTCTGCATCAATGGATTCTGGAGATTTTCATGTCAATCTACGTAGGGAACTTATCCTACAGCGTCAAAGAAGAAGACCTGACTAAAGTATTTGCTGAATACGGTGCTGTTACACGAGTTCAGTTACCTACAGATCGGAAAACTGGCCGTGTTCGAGGTTTTGGTTTTGTGGAAATGGAAACCGCTGCTCAGGAAGAAGCAGCTATTCAAGCTTTAGACGGTGCTGAATGGATGGGGCGTGTAATGAAAGTTAATAAGGCTCGACCAAAAGAGCTTGTCCTAAGTTGACCATTTTATAGACAATAATATACTTATGTTGACAAAAATGGACATAAGTTAGCTCAGAAAAATGCCAACTTGATATATAATCCTCAGATATCAAGTATTGAATCAGACTATTACCGACGCGAAAACCAAGCATTGATAGTGATAGTCTGTTTCCAAATCTTAACCTGAGAAAGTCGCGTTGGGCTACAGCGTGCAAGTCTACTGAGGGATAACCGCTCCCATGCTCCCGTTGAAGTAGAAAGTAAAGTCTAGCTTTGTCTAGGTTTTATATAGCAGGAGAAAGGTAATCGTTCTGGAGGAGGCTGGGGAAAAAAGACTCACAAGGCTATTAACAGTTAACAGTTAACAGTTCTATATCTATCACAATTTTGGCAGTTCAGTAGATTACTGGACTGTTTGTTTTTATGGGTTAGGACTGACATTTTTTTTCTTTTTTTACCCGGGAAGGGGAGAGGTTTTAAACCTGGAATGAAACAATTGTTAATTGTCAATTGTCAATTATCAATTGATAAATGCAATTTTGGTCAAGAAGTATAGATAGAATGAACTCAGTTAGCCTTAATCTCTAATCACCAAAACCTATACGTCTCATGGATTTTGCTAATATTGCATCCCAGTTGAATGCGGGAACTATTCTACCAGAGGGAATTGTCATTATTACCCTCTTGGGGGTTTTGATTGTGGATTTGATTTTGGGGCGCACATCTTCTCGCTGGATCGGATATCTGGCGATCGCTGGTTTATTCGCGGCGATTGTCGCCCTATACTTTCAATGGGATTCTACCAATCCTATCGGTTTTACTGGTGGTTTTAATAGTGATGACCTCAGTATTATCTTTCGCGGTATCATTGCTCTATCTGCCGCTGTCACCGTCTTGATGTCTATTCGCTATGTAGAGCAAAGTGGTACGGCTTTAGCGGAATTTATCGCTATTTTATTAACAGCTACCTTGGGAGGAATGTTTGTCTCTGGTGCTAGTGAGTTGGTGATGATTTTCATCTCCCTAGAAACCCTGAGTATTTCCTCTTATTTGTTAACAGGTTATACTAAACGTGACCCCCGTTCTAATGAAGCGGCGCTGAAATACCTGTTAATTGGAGCTTCCAGCACAGCCGTATTTTTATACGGTGTATCATTGTTATATGGTTTATCTGGTGGACAAACGGAACTAAGTGCGATCGCTAATGGTATCGCTACAGCAAATGTAGGTCAATCCCTGGGTTTAGTCATTGCTCTTGTTTTCGTTATTGCTGGTATTGGTTTCAAAATCTCCGCTGCACCTTTCCACCAATGGACACCGGACGTTTATGAAGGCGCTCCTACCCCTGTAATCGCTTTTCTATCCGTCGGTTCTAAAGCCGCAGGTTTTGCTTTAGCTATCCGCTTATTAACAGTAGTTTTCCCCGTCGTTGCAGACGAGTGGAGATTTGTTTTCACTGCTCTAGCAGTCCTCAGTATGATTTTGGGTAACGTGGTTGCCCTCGCTCAAACCAGCATGAAACGGATGTTAGCTTATTCATCCATTGCCCAAGCTGGCTTTGTGATGATTGGCTTAATCGCTGGTACAGATGCAGGTTACTCTAGCATGATTTTTTACTTGCTCGTTTACCTGTTCATGAACCTGTGCGGTTTTACCTGTATCATTCTCTTCTCCCTGCGGACAGGTACAGATCAAATTACCGAATATTCAGGTTTGTATCAAAAAGACCCACTGCTCACATTAGGTTTAAGTATTTCTCTCTTATCCTTGGGTGGTATTCCCCCATTAGCAGGATTTTTCGGGAAGATTTACCTATTTTGGGCAGGTTGGCAAGCTGGCCTTTATTGGTTAGTATTACTGGGTTTAGTGACTAGCGTTGTTTCCATTTATTACTACATTCGTGTAGTGAAAATGATGGTAGTCAAAGAACCACAAGAAATGTCCGACGTAGTGAAGAATTATCCTCAAGTACGTTGGAACTTACCAGGTTTTAGACCTTTACAAGTTGGTTTGATAGCAACTTTAATTGCTACAACTATCTCCGGTATTTTGTCAAATCCGCTGTTTACTTTGGCTAATAATTCTGTTGCGAATACTCCGATTTTGCAAGCAGCAAAAATGGCGAGTACACAAGCAAGTGTAATTGTTACTGAGCAAGCAGAAAAATTGTAGATTGATACTAGATTGATTATTCTAGTTTGATTAATGGGTGATGGGTGATTAACTCATTGCCCATTTTTTTATTTGTCTGATTCAGTTTGTCATTGAGGTAAGTCGAGATAATATAATATTGAACGCAGATGGACGCAGATAAACGCAGATGTTTTTTTAGTTCTTTCAATCAAGAAACCAATTTTCTATTTTGAGATTTTGGAACTCACTAAAATCTGCAACATTATTTGTTACTAAAATCAAATCATTTGTTTTTGCTATTGCTGCAATTTGTCCATCTGGATATGCAGGAGTTTTTCCTATTCCTACAAGTCGCGCTCTTTCGTTAGCAAACCATTCCGCAGCTACATCATCATAATGTAAAATGGGTATTTTTGGTTTAATTACCTGGTGCAAATAATTAGTAATTTTATTTTTCTTTTTAGAAGGTGGTAAACGATAGCAACCAAATAATAGTTCATGCCATGTTACTGATGCCATAGCAATTTCTAATTCATATTTTACCATGTTTTGTAAAACTGTTTGATTCGGTTCTATCCTTAAAGGTTCAGAAATAATATTAGTATCTAATAAAAAGCGAATCACCAAATTACCTCTCTTCCTGGATGATACTCACGAATATTTCCCCAAATTTCATCAGGATTAATTTCTATACTTTCTTCTATCAATTTTTCTCGAAATTTTGCTATACATTCACCAAGAGTTAATTTTTCAACTTGATTTTCATGAAAATTTGGCTTTTCATTTTTCATGTTTTTAATCATCATTATAAATTCTGCTATTTGGGTTTCTGTCATTGTTTCTATTTCTGATAAGAGTTCTTCTTTCAATGTCATTGTTTTAACTCCTGAATTAAATATTTTTTTATTATATCATTATCAAACCAGAAGTCTAAATATTACATCCTAAAAATACCATCCTGTACATTCTTTAATCCTGGTTATCCTGATTCAGACAAAAAGATACAACCCACCTTCCGCACCCTAAACTGTCACACAACGAAAATTGGTCGTTTGGGGATTTGAGATTGGCGAACTGCTTGCAGCAGCGCTTCGCTATCGCCATCTAAGATTTCGACCATTTTGTATCAAAATTATCCTCAACTTGGTTAAAAAATCCAAAATTACCGATTGTGACACTGGGGGGTGCGGAATGTGGGATACAAATTCAAACCAGAAGTTAAAACATTACATCCGTAGAATCTAAAATCCCCGTCTCTTGAGAACGGGGAGCGTCAAAAGAAATAGAAATAGCCAAGAAAACTTATTTAATTTTCTGCTTAATAAATCTTACCACCAGAGTTAGATGTTTCTTTAAATTATCAATTTCCGCTTGCATCTTGGCAATTTTAGCATTAAGAGCTTGAATTTCAGCGGCAGAAGCTCCTTCTGTACCAGCTTTAGTAGCTCCTACTGCTGCTGTTGTAGTAGCTGCTGGAGTAACAGCATCTGTACGGCCTTGTTTAGCTGCTTTTGCCATAGCTGATTTAATAGCATTAATCACCTGTCTATTGTCAAAAGGCTTGTTGAGAAATTCAAAATATTCAAATGGTTCGGGAATTTTTTCTGTCACCTCTTCCTTACGGCCAGACATGATCACTAAAGGAATTTTCTTTAATTCTGGGTTGGCTTGAATTTTTTGAAAAACTTCCCAGCCACTCATTTTCGGTAAAATAAAATCCAACATGATCAAGCTGACTTTTTCTTTAAGGATGAGATTATATCCTTCTAAACCGTCTTTTGCTTCTAATACCTCAAAATTGCCTGGAGGCAACATTTCACGAACTTTTACTCTGATAACTGTAGTGTCATCGATAACTAGAATTTTGTTGGCCACGACTGATTACTCTACCAAAGACTATAAGTTTATATGGCTGATGCGCCGACTGACATTAAGAATTCTCCCACTATATATAAGATTTGTGTAAATTGGGGGAGAGTATATTTCCGTATAATTGCCAAAACTGTAAGCTATTGGTAGCTTTACGTTTATAGGTATCATATTACAGTATTTCCCAGTGATTTTTTATATTCTCAAGTTCATCAACGGATTATATGACTTCTGCACAAGAACTAAAATCAGAAATTGCTGCCATGCCTAGCTGGTTACGCCGTTCTATTGGTAAAGCCAGTGAAATTTCGACGGTACAACGTATTATTAAGCAGCGTCAAATTCATACTATTTGTGAAGAAGGCCGCTGTCCCAACCGGGGGGAATGCTACGCCCAAAAAACGGCAACTTTTTTACTTATGGGTCCGACTTGTACCAGGTCTTGTGCTTTTTGTCAAGTAGATAAAGGTCACGCACCAATGCCTGTAGACGAGGAAGAACCGCAAAAGGTAGCAGAATCTGTACATTTGTTAGGATTGAGCTATGTGGTACTGACTGCTGTTGCCCGTGATGATTTAACTGATGGGGGTGCGGGTCATTTTGTCAAGACTATGGCAACAATTCGCCAAATGAACCCAGAAACGCAAATTGAGGTTCTCACACCAGATTTTTGGGGTGGTGCGGGTGTGGGTGAAACTGGTCAAAAGCAAAGGATAGCTATGATTGTAAATGCTCAACCTGCTTGTTATAACCATAATGTGGAGACAGTCCGCAGGTTAACAGGTCCGGTGCGACGAGGTGCAAAATACGATCGCTCTTTGGCAGTGTTAGCAACAGTGAAAGAAATTGATGCCAGTATACCCACTAAGTCCGGTTTAATGTTGGGACACGGAGAAACTCAGGAAGAAATAATAGAGACAATGGGGGATTTAAGGGCTGTGGGTTGCGATCGCATCACACTGGGTCAATATATGCGCCCTTCTTTGGAACATCTCCCAGTACAAAAATACTGGACACCAGCAGAATTTGATGAACTGGGGAAAATAGCAGAGGACATGGGCTTCATTCATGTTCGTTCAGGTCCTCTGGTGCGAAGTTCTTATCATGCTGGGCAGGAAGGTGACAGGTGACAGGTGACAGGTAACAGCAAAAAATTTACCTATTCCCTGTTCCCTGTTCCCTTCACACAAATATTTTTAAAGATTGTGGAAAATTGGCGCTTATGTTTGCTATTTGTGGAAAAGTGATTAAATCAGGAGAACCAAATTTATGACTTCCAAAGGAAAAGCTGCTAAACCTTCTTATGTTTTCCGTGCCAGTTGGGCGTTACTGCTGTTGGCGATCAACTTTTTGGTAGCAGCTTATTATTTCCATATCATTGAGTAATTAGCTATCAGCTATCAGCTATCAGCATTTAGCGATCAACTTTCTGGCTATGAGGTTGATGCTAAATACTGACGGCTGACGGCTGATTCTTTATACCAATTTAAAAGATGAATGTGAACAATTAAAAGATGAAACTTTGATATATCAGGACTTTCACAATCCAAAATCCAAAATCCAAAATCCAAAATCCAAAATGGTATTAGATTGTGCCTTTAAATAAACCTTTAGGACGGATTAACAAGACCAAAATCATGATTAACAGAGCTACACCTTGTTTATACTGAGAACCCAGCCAAGGAGTGCTGACTTCCTGAACAATACCAATGATAAAAGCAGCAGCGATCGCACCGTAGGGGTTGCCAATACCACCCAAAATCACAGAGGCAAACAAAGGTAAAATCAAAAACCAGCCCATATTCGGACGTACAGCGGTAATTAAACCGTACATACTACCGCCTAAAGAAGTAAAAATACCAGCTATGATCCAAGTCCAGAGAATTACTCTATCAACGTTAATACCAGATACTCTAGCTAAGTCTAAATCATCTGCCACTGCTCGCATGGCTTTACCGATTTTAGTGTTTTGTAATATGTAGTGAAGAAACAAAATCGCCAGTACAGCTAACCCTAGTACCAATAATTGATTTTGCGGTATCCGTAATTCCCCAAATTCTAAAGCCGGGATCACAGGGAGATTATAGTTTTGGTTTTTACCACCCCAAATAAAAATAATGCCGTTACGGAGAAATAAGGCCAGTCCGATAGAGATAATTATCAGTGTTGTGGAAGTAGCACGAACCGAGCGCATCCTTGACCACAGCAATTTTTCTATCAGTAACATTACCGCTACTGTTCCTACTGCGGCTAAAATCATTGATAGCCAAATATTTACACTTAGGGTATTTGTTACTAAAGTCAAATAAGCTCCCAAGGTGAGAAAATCACCGTGAGCAAAGTTAGATAATCGTAAAATTCCATAGGTCAGTGTTAGTCCTACCGCTCCTAGAGCAATAATACTGCCCACAGCAATCCCATTAATGATTAATTGAGCCAGTTGTGTATCCATTGTTTGACGTTTATATGAAGAAAATAAAATAAATGTGTAATGTGATTCACTAACAGTTGCATTATGCGTTACAATAGAGACTAACATTTTTAATGTAAGATTAAAAGATATTTCTCCGTTAATATAAGTAAAACGACGTGAAAAAAAAAAGTATGTAACAAAATGTAAATCACACTGAAAACTTATTCACTCTTGCCTTTTGCCTTTTGCCTCTTGCCTTGCCATAACGATAAATTTCAACGTCTACCTACTTACATAAAATCCAGTTCATAATTTCCTGCCAAGGTTAGTTTCTTTGGCTGTTTAGTGAACCATGCAGCAATCTCCAAGCTTACCAGAACAAAACTCCCAGATCGATGGAACACCAAAACTTTTGCACAGAATCCAGCAACTGCGGGATAATTTTTGGTTGCAAAACAGCTTAAATCATTTGCAGAATCGTTTAAATGATTGTCTGCTGGCTGCTAATATGATGCAGTCCGCAGATACAAAAGCAGAAATTTATCAAACGGTAGTCAACGAACTGGAAAAAGCTTTAAATGCGCGTTGGGTGGCGATCGCGCAATTTCAACCAGATGACATTGTGGGTAAGATTTGTTATGTTTCTAGTTATCCCTCCTTGAGAAAACAAACGTCAGAAATAATATCCCAACCTGGGACAAAGCTGGACTTGAGGTTAAACGCTACCATCAGACTGGAAGATTTGCAGCAAATGGAGAAACAAAAACCTGGCAGTGCTTGGCGTTTATTTGAAGATGCTAATGGTATGATGGCATGGCTAATTATTGACACATCAAAGTCTAACGTGAATGGTGTTTCAATTAAACCATCCTTAACTCCCCTGCGATCACAATTCATTAAAAGAACAATTCAGTATTGTCATACAGCCTTAACACAACTAAAGCAAATACAATTTTGGCAAGAAAGATGTCAACAATTAGCTAATTATAATCAAGAATTAGAACGCACCAATCAACTTAAAAATCAATTTCTCGCCAATACCAGTCACGAAATCCGCACACCTTTAAGTTGTATAGTTGGATTTACTCATCTACTTTTAGCACAAGGTTACGAACCAGAGAGACAACGCCATCAAGAATATTTACACATCATCCAATCGAGTGGTAAGTATTTATTAAACTTGATTAACGATATTTTGGATCTTTCCAAAATTGAAGCCAACCAGCTAGAAGTGCAATGGGAAATAATTGATGTACCATTATTATGTGGCAATGTTTTAGCTTTGGTGAAAGAAAAAGCTGCCAATAAAGGTTTGAAATTACGTTTACAAATTAACGATGATGTCACAACTTTATTAGCTGATCCTTTGCGACTGAAGCAAATGCTATTGAATTTATTATTTAATGCGATCAAATTTACCAATTCAGGTAGTGTTGGTTTAAGAGTAGCTACACAAGATTTATATTTACGGTTTACAGTTTGGGATACTGGGATTGGTATTTACAAAGAAGATCAATCTTTACTATTTCGTCCTTATAGTCAAATTATTAATTCTGGTTCAAGAAACAATGAAGGTACTGGTTTAGGGTTGGTGGTGACACAACAACTGGCTCAAATTCATGGTGGTTATTTAGAGTTAGAATCGGAAGTAAATAAAGGTTCTGCTTTTACTATTATCTTACCACTTCAACCCACAGGAAAAGTTTTGGACGCAATAGAAGACAAGGCAGAAAAAGATTTAGAATTAAGTAAAGTAACGAGTAATTCTTCTGTTCATATTCCCATCAGTATATCAAGAGAAATTTTGTTAGTAGAAGATGATTTTGCCAATTCTGAATTAATGCGAATTTATTTAAGTAGATTAAGTTATCAATTAACTTGTGTTAAGAATACACAGGAAATGTGGATGACTCTCCCACAGATACAACCAGCAGTAATTTTAATGGATGTGAATTTACCAGATAGCAATGGTTTGAATGTAGTAGAACAACTGCGAAAACATCCCCAATATCAGCATATTCCGATAATTGCCCAAACAGCAATGGCGATGAAAGGAGA
This sequence comes from Sphaerospermopsis torques-reginae ITEP-024, assembly GCF_019598945.1. NCBI lineage: Bacteria > Bacillati > Cyanobacteriota > Cyanophyceae > Nostocales > Aphanizomenonaceae > Sphaerospermopsis > Sphaerospermopsis torques-reginae. The sequence goes on from NZ_CP080598.1 coordinate 4,701,493, forward strand.
TAGAGAAACTTGTTTAGCTGCTGGTTTTGATGATTATATTTCTAAACCCATAGATTTACAAATTTTAGGTAGTATGGTGGCAAAATATTGTCAAGGATTTAACAATGGACAATTGATAATTGATCATTGATAATGAGGTTAATTGGGTGGAAAATCTTTAGATTTCAGCTTGATGGTTGACTCTGTTAATAATTCTTTTTCGCAATTCATCAGCTATTAAAATTAACGGTGGACAAAATAACAACATTAATAAATAAGATGGTTTTAAAGGTGCTGTTGAGAAGATTTTTTGCAGGGTAGGAGAATAAATAATAGAGAGAATTAATATCCATTCTATGGCAATTCCTGCCCAAATCAAACGATTAGTAAAAAAGCCCAATCGCAAAATTGAAAACCGTTCCGAACGACAAGCAAAAACGTTACCATCTTGACAGGCGACAATTACGGCTAAAGTCATGGTTGTGGCTTGATGATAAATCGCCATTGTGGCAGCATTGGCTGAGTGAGATAAAATACTGGGACTGAGTGCTTGTAATTGGGGAAGATGATAACCATTTGTCCACCAAACAAAGAAAAATCCTGCCATCCCTGCTATACCTTCCAGCAGTCCTAAAAAGCAGTAAGCACGCAGTAATAAAGGTAAATCTAACAAAGATTGGTTTTTTTTCCGGGGTGGTAACTCCATTGAACCAGTTTCCGGTTTTTCTGCCCCTAATGCTAGTGCCGGCAGCATATCTGTACCTAAGTCAATGGCTAAGATTTGCAAAATTACCAGTGCTGGGGGGATTTTCAGAAATACCATTGCGAGGAAAGGTAAAAACTCCGCCATGTTGGAGGCGAGAATATAAGTCATGAACTTACGGATGTTTTGATACACCGCCCGCCCCTGTTCAATGGCAGAGACAATAGTGGCAAAATTATCATCTATGAGAACTATATCCGCAGCTTCACGGGCAACATCTGTACCGCTAATTCCCATTGCAATGCCGATATTTGCAGCGCGTAAAGCGGGGGCATCATTGACACCATCACCAGTGACAGCGACAATATGACCAAGGGTTTTATATGCTGTAACTAACCTGAGTTTTTGTTCTGGTATGACTCTGGCAAAGACTAACCCGGTTTTGTGTTTGTGGATGATTTGCCGTAATTGAGTATCAGAAAGATGTCCTAATTGTTCACCAGTGATAATTCTGGGTTTACCGTTTGCTAAACCGATGCGTTGGGCGATCGCTGCTGCTGTCAAACCATAATCGCCTGTAATCATAGTAACTTGAATTCCGGCACGATGACAAAGGGCGATCGCATCCGCAACTTCTGGACGTGGTGGATCAATCATCGCCACCAATCCCAAAAAGGTCAAATCCTGTTCTAATAAATTATTATCTTGCTGGTTTAATTCCGTCCCACCTTGCCTTATCGCCACCCCTAACACACGATAACCTTGACTTGCTAATTGATCATTAGCGGTAATAATTTCCTCATGCTGAATTTCCGTCAATTCCAGCTTTTCCCCTGAATGCCATAAATACCGCGAATGTTCTAATACATCTAAAGGTGCGCCCTTAGTAAAAATCACATACTCGTAATTTTCCACATCATCTAACCCTAAATTACCTTTTAACAACACCGTCATCAGTCGCCGGTGAGAGTCAAAAGGAATTTCTCGAACTCTGGGCGATCGCTGTTGTAACTCCTCCAACTGCAAACCCGCCTTAATTGCAGCCACCAACAAAGCCGCCTCCGTAGGATCACCCACAGCTTGCCATTGATTGGAATTAGGGGGATGATTTAACCGCGCATTAGAACAAAGTGCCGCACCAGCCAAAATTAACCGCACCTGAGACTGATATTCAGGAGATGAAATTTCCACTTCTCCCTTGGGTTCATAACCGACCCCAGTCACGTTAATATTAGTATTAGGAATCCATAATTGGCGGACAGTCATTTCATTTTTTGTCAAAGTCCCGGTTTTATCAGTACAAATAACAGTAGTTGCACTGAGAGTTTCCACCGCAGACAAGCGCCGCACCAAAGCATTCTTTCTGGCCATGCGCCTAACACCAATAGCCAATGCTAAACTCACAGTAGGTAGTAAACCTTCCGGCACAAAAGCCACAATAATGCCAATAGCAAAAATGAAACTTTCTCGTAGTTGCATTCCTACCAGTAACTTCGTTAATAAAAATATCACCACCCCCATACTCAAAGCAATGATAGTAATGATGTGAACTACCCTAGAAATCTGCACTTCTAAAGTGCTGGGTTCTCGTTTCACATGGGCTGTAAGATGGGCTACTTGACCAAATTCTGTATGTGTACCTGTGGCATAGACTACAGCCAGTCCCCGACCAGAAGCCACAGTAGAACCTGCAAAGACTAAATTACTAGCTTCAGAAGCGTGGATATTGGCGGCGGTGACGGGTTCGCTAATGCGGGGAACGGGCAAAGATTCTCCTGTGAGTACGGAAGCATCTACATATAAAGACTGACTTTCAATAAGTCTGGCATCAGCAGAGATTTTATCACCTTCTTCTAACTGCATGACATCGCCGCTAACTAATTCACGGGCAGGAATTACAGATAATTTGCCATCACGAAAAACTTTAGCTTGAGAAGGTAGGATTTTTTTCAGTGCTGATAAGGCTTTTTCTGCTTGATATTCTTGCCAAAAACTAAAAATAGCATTAATCCAAATTACTGCCCAAATTGCCCAACCTAATTCCGGGGTTTGGGAAATAAAAGCTAATATTCCCGCTACCCATAATAGCAACGCCATAAAATGGGTTAATTGGTCAGTGAAACGGAGAATTAAAGGGCGTGTTTGGGGTTCGGGAAGTTCATTATAACCGGATTTTTTTAATCTTAAATTTGCTTCTGCCTCGCTGATACCTTGGGGAGTTGTTGTTAGTGTTTTGTAGACTTCTGGAGGTGTCAGCGTCCAAATATGAAAGTTAGAATTCATACTTTTGGTATCAATCGGGCGTTCATATTTTAGATGCTGATTTTATAGCTTTTCATCTGTCTGAGGTATTGTCAGAATCAGGATATCCAGGATTGAAGGATTTACAGGATGGTAATTTTTAGATTGTTTATAACATTTAAAGGCAATCATCAAACAACATCCTCAAAATCCCAACATCCTCACAAACAATCATTCAGCAACATCCTGTTAATCCTATCATCCTGGACATCCTGATTCAGACAAAAATTTAAGACTTGACAAGACGCAAATGTTATATTACACTTATGTTATGAGTGGAAATCTGTCCGCGCATATATAGTAAGATTTTGTATTATTAACATCATTATTTTTACCCATATCTCAAAGATCCCCGACTTCTTTGATCCAATCATCCTCTATCAAAATCAATTATTATAGAAATTGAGGATCTAAATCCTGTTAATCCTTAAATCCTGTTAATCTGGATTCAGACAATATAGATGTGATATCTTAATGATTAGATCATCCCAAATAAACTATATGAAACAAATTAAAATTATTGTAGAAAAACACTTTGATGGTTATATTGCTTATCCCCTTGGTATTCAAGGAGTTATAGTTGGTGAAGGTGACAGTTATGAAGAAGCTTTAGCGGATGTAAAATCAGCAATCCGATGTCATATAGAAGTATTTGGTAAGGAAGTTTTAGAAGATGAATCACCAATTTTAGAAGCTTTTGTAGCTGAAGCTGAGGTGATTATCTAATGCCTAAATTTCCTGTAGATGCACCAAAAGCAAAAGTTATTAGAACATTGGAATTACTCGGATTTAGTATTATTCGAGAACGAGAACATATTGTTATGGTAAAAGACAATAAAGATGGAACAAAAACACCATTAACTATACCTAATCATTCACAGATTAAAAGTTCAACATTAAGATCGATCTGTACTCAGGCTGGAATATCACGGGAAGATTTTTTAGCAGCATACGAACAAGCATAATCTTATCAGAAAAATTTTCTGATGAAAGTTTCCCCAATTCTGACATAATTAATTAGATGAACGAGAAAATTACTCCCTTCCCACACAAAGATAACTGATATTGTTTCTCTGTGTCCTCTGCGTCTCTGTGGTTCGTTTTAAAAAAATATCAAGAATAATTGAACGCAGATGAACGCAGATAAACACAGATAAAGATGGACAATCAAAAATCAAAACATGACACTTTCAAAAAACATCCTGTAAATCCTAAAATCCTGGACATCCTGATTCAGACAAATTAAAATATTAGTACACCACAAATGAAATATATAATGTATGAATAACTCAGCATTTACCATCTTTATTGTCTTTGGATTTATTTGGATTTTCATAGCCACTGCTGCTGTAATTGCACTGTTTAAATCTGATGGTCAAGAAATTAGGATTAGTAACATGGGATTAATCATTATTATTCCTATTATTTTACCAATTATTATTACCCTGAGTTATGCAGCATTTAAAGGGACATTTTAATAATGATGGTCAGAATCAGGATATCCTAATTCTGACATTTTTTAGGAATTTTTTAAAACATTAGTATTTATTCTAACATTTCCCGATCAATTCCTAAAGCGTTAAGTTGTTCAGTAGAAAGAGAACGTAATTTTTCAATAAGTTGTTCTCGTTTTTGTTTTTCAACTTCTGCGCGTTCTTCACCTGTTAACAATAAATTACCTTCTTTATCCCACCAACGCAACCAAGGTAAATCAGCATTTTGATATAAACCTTGCCAAATTCCTAACTCTACCCCTAAAGGTTTAATGGGATAATGTCCCCGTTCATTGGGTGTCATTAATTGGTAATTGGTATCCACCAAATGATAAACTTCAACTTGGGCTTTTGCTACTTCATAAATTGCATAATAAGGAACACGGATAGCTTGTTCATAAACCCAAAATTTACCAACTTTGCCATCATTTCCTTGAGATGGTGGTGTTTTATCTCGTTCTTCTGTACCATCACCGGAGACAAATTCAATCACTATTAAAGGTGCAATATATTCTTTCCATAGCACATAAGAACGGCGCATTTTACCGTTTAAAGTTGGTGGTACATTACCCACATAAAACCAATCTGGTGCTTCTGCACCTTTTTCTGGTGGATCTGTTAAACGCCAATATATCCCAGAATCTTGACCAATACAATATTGGCCATCAGGATGTAGTTTATCTAAAACTGGTTTAATTGAGTCTGTAATTAATATACTTTGGGGATGTTCCTGAAGATTTTTCACAAATGTACCATCGGATTCTGGTAACTGGGTGTGGTCTGGTAATGTCAATACTGTGAGGGAAGTCATAGGCATAACCAAGATTTGTATTTTTATTTTATGTTTAAACTTCGATCCTGTATAACCCACATTCCGCACTTCAAAATGTAGTACATATACAAGTATCATAAGCAGCATAGAGTGTTAAATATAAATACGCAATCAAGAAAGTAAAAATATAGACTTTAATTCCCATTTGACTACTAAAGAGAAACTCATAAGGCATTGAGAATAAATTCAGGAAAAAATGAGAGAATGAGACTGAAGTACCTAAAAATGCCTTCATAATATGAATTACCAAACAGAAGAAATTGAGAGTAAAAACATAGATCACTTAGGAATAATCGCAGGAATAATAGATGAAATAGGAATAGTAGAAAAAATCAACGAGATATTTTCAATAGATATCAGAGAGAAAGTAAACACAGGAGAAGTAGTCAAAGCAATCATTCTCAATGGACTAGGCTTTGTATCAAGACCACTATATTTGTTCCCAGATTTCTTTAAAGACAAAGCCGTAGAACATCTAATAGGAACAGGAATAAAAGCAGAAGATTTAAACGACGATAAAATAGGTAGAGTCATGGATAAACTCTATAAATATGGATTAACTAAACTATTCTTAATCATTGCCTTAGAAGTAGTAAAGAAATATGGAATAGACACAAAATATTCCCATTTAGACTCAAGCTCATTACATTTACACGGGGAATATAAGAATTGCGTAAATAATCTAGAGAAAGAACTAGGAATAAATCGAGAACATCCAATAATGATTACACAAGGATATTCTCGTGACCATCGCCCAGACCTAAAACAATGTATATTAGATTTAATAGTAAGTAGTGATGGGGATATACCATTATTTTTTAGAGGGGCATCAGGAAACGAATCAGATAAAGCAGTATTTGCTCATATCTTAGTAGAATATTCTAAACAAATAGATTTTGAAAGTATCATGGTGGCTGACAGTGCATTATATAGCGAAAGTAATTTAAAATTAATGTCAAACATGAAATGGATAAGTCGAGTACCATTATCCATTAAAAAAGCAAAAAATTTAGTGAAAGCCTCCATAAATAATGAAATGAAAGCCTGTAAAATCAAAGGTTATAGCTATATCGAAGAGAAAGTATCTTATGGAGGAATAGAGCAAAGATGGTTATTAGTAGAAAGCGTAGAGAGAAAAAAAGCAGACTTAAATAAACTAGACAAAAAAATCCAAGAAGAGTTATTAAAAGCTAACAAACAAGTAGATAAATTAGAACAGGAAGAATTTGCTGATAAATCTTTAGCCGAGTTGAAAATCAAAGAAATAACAGCTAAATTAAAATATCATCAAATATCAGACTATCGAATTACCGAGACATTAAATCAAGGGAAAACAGCAGTTTATAGAGTGAAATGTAAATTAAGAGAAAATCAGGAGTTAATTACACAACAGCAAAACTCTTGTGGCAGATTTATTTTAGCCACCAATATTTTGGATGCTCAGGAGTTAGAGTCAGAAGAAATCCTCAAAATATATAAAGAACAACAATCTACAGAAAGAGGATTTAGATTTATCAAAGACCCGTTATTTTTCGCGGATAGTCTGTTTGTGAAAAATCCCCAAAGAGTAGAGACAATGATGATGTTAATGGCATTATGTCTTTTGGTTTATAATTTAGGACAAAGACAATTAAGAATGTCATTGAAGGCACAAAAAGCCACAGTTAAAAACCAACTGAATAAACCTACAGAATCTCCCACATTAAGATGGATATTTCAGTGCTTTCAAGGTATTCATCTTTTGATGGCACAAGGATTTCAACGAATTCTTAATTTAACGGAGTCGCATTGTCATATCTTGCAATTCCTACCTACTACTTGTCAAAAATATTATTTATTATCTTAGTTTTCTCTCTATTTTTACTATTTCATCGGTTATCTTTTTGATAACTGATTCCACACCTTGAATTAAATATTGTTATTGCAATAGCTTTTAAACACCTTCTAAAGCTCAACTTTGTGTGTCCATAATTTTGTTTTACATTGATACGTAATTGTTCAAACCATAAGTTTTAATTTACCGTCAATGTAGTTTGTTTATGCTACTTTTTGAAGTGCGGAATGTGGGGTATAAATCCTGATTCAGAAAAACGATGATCTTGAGCAATTTTGCATTTCAAGACTTGACAAGACACAAAACTCGCAATACACTTATGTTATGAGTGGGAATCTGTGGGCGCATATATAGTAAAATTTTGTATTATTAACATCATCATAGTTTTTACAAGGAGAAAAATATTGAATTTTGAGATACTTGGAGACATTGAAAAAATAGAAATTATTGCTATTGATAAATCAATTCGTGATCTAGAAAGATTAAGGAAAATCTATGGACAAGGGAGATGGCGGAAATTAAAAGGAATTGCTACAATTAAATTAGAAGATGAAAGCATCTGTCAGGCTGAACTGCACTGGTATGAAGCTCATGGTATTGGTAAAAAAGAAATTAAAATTAAGTACCTTTTAGATGAGTAAAAATATGTCAAATAAAAACATCTCTAAACAATTCGCTATATGTATCAAAAATGATAATTACCCAGCTTCCTTAGAAACGAGAAAAATCTATGAAGTTTTACCAGATGAAAAAGCGAGTCAACATCATCAAATTCGGATTATAGATGAATCAGGAGAAGATTATCTTTATCCCAAGTCCTATTTTATTTTACTGGAATTACCTACAGAAAATCGAGAATTATTAGCTTTATTTAGTTAATAATCTCAGGATTTACAGGATGTTATTTGGTAGTCAAACATCCCCGACTTCTAAAATAATTAATGTGTTAAATGAGAAGATTCATTAAAGAAGTCGAGGATCTAAATTTTGTCTGAATCAGGATAACCAGGATTAAAGGATGAACAGGATGGTAATTTTTAGATTGTTTATAAGTAGTCATGCAAAATAAATTGCACATTTCATTTACCCGTCTTCCTTGTATGGTAAAGGATACAGAGTTTCCAAATAAGAAATTAATTTTGCACAGGTACTTAATCATTTAAGGACAATCATCAAAAAACATCCTGTAAATCCTAAAATCCTGGACATCTTGATTCAGACAAATAAAATACCCAACATCCTCACAAACAATCTATCCAAACCCCTACCCTACCATCACCCTAAAACTAACTATCTTTAACCTCTAACTTAATTCGATACCCCAAAGCGTCTAAAAACTCAATCAAACTATAAATCTCATCTCCAGAATTGTCAGATAGCATCTGATCAAGTTGTTGATATTTCTGTTTAGCTGCTTGCGAAAGATTATTTCCTGCTAACCGTGCATCAATAATATTCTTTAATGCAGAACGTAAAACTTCAGGTTCACGTCCTTCTTCATCCAATTGTAAAAAAGTTTCTAAATATGCAGCAGCTTCTTCAACATCTTGGAGAGATGAAATTAAATATTCCTTATAACTTTTACTTGTCGGTATTATTACTTCTTTCATGATTTTTACAATTTTATTAAATTACTTTTATGGTCATACCAGCTATTAACAATCGTAATAATATTATCTATTTCCTCATCATTCAGGAGCGTTAATTCCTCATTTTCATTAATTTTCAAAGCCACATTATTATGATCTTTGATGATAGGTTCTAAAATCCATTTATAGTAACCTTTATCGTTATCTACTGTAAAGAAAAACAAGCACATTGGAAATGGTAAATCTTTGAAAAAACTGATATTGAAATTATATTTTTTATTTTTAACTTTAAAAAAATCCTGTTCCTGAATTAAGTCAGAACTAGAAGCTGTTGCTTTTACTTCTATACCAAACATTCTACCGCTATATTTACCATCTTGAGTGATTTTCAATAAAAAATCTAAAGTTCCTGCACCTTGTTGTTGCTCAGAAATAATCAAATCGTCACGACGAGTTAAATAAACTTTTGCTAAAGCTTCTGCACGTAAACCAACGTACCAATTTGATTCTGTTTGCATTGTTTTATCTCCATTGTTGATCAGAAAATTGTGAAGCTAAATTATTATTGTTATATTGACTCCAAAAGTTATTTACTTCATCCCAAAGGATTTCTCTATTGTGCTTATTAATAGGAAAGTTAGTAGCTAGACTTGAGAGAGATGTTAAATTTTCACCATTAGCAGAAACTAAATAACCGACTTCTTGAACTTCATCAATTCCCACTATATAAGTTGGTGCTGGATAAGATGCTATACCAATTACAGATTCCTTTTTTACTTGTACCTTTAAACGGTTGTCTTTTTTAGTATAACCTTGTCTGGTAGTTTTGACTTGGACAAAAAAATAAGGAATATAAGAACCCGCACCTACTAACTCAACAATAAAATCAACATACTGCCATTTATCTCCTAAAAACTGTGGCTTAAAAATAGGACCAGCAGCAGAGTGAAATTCTGTTATTAAGAGTTTAAATATTGCTTCTCCCCTCTCTCCCAGTGCATCCCTCATTGTGTTCTGTATACCCCTATCTTAATTCAAATTATCATCTTCTTGCCAAAATACAGGGTAGGCAAAATTGCCCACCCCATATTACTTAGCGCCTCTGCGCCTTTGCGTGAGCTTAACCTAAACTATGCACCTTCCCGCAACTTATCCAACACACTGCGATCCTCAAGAGTCGAAGTATCCCCTGACACCTCCTGACCAGCGGCTAAATTCCGTAACAACCGCCGCATAATCTTTCCTGATCTTGTCTTAGGCAAAGCATCAGTAAACCTAATCTCACCAGGACGAGCGATCGCACCAATTTCCTGAACAACGTGCTTTTTCAGTTCCTTACTCAACTCCTCACTGGGTTGATAAGTTCCCTCTAAAGTCACAAAGGCTACAACCTCTTCACCCTTCAACTCATCAGGTTTACCGACCACCGCAGCCTCAGCAACCGCCGGATGAGACACTAACGCAGATTCTACTTCCATAGTCCCCAAGCGGTGTCCAGAGACATTCAGCACGTCATCCACACGACCCATGACCCAGAAATAGCCGTCTTCATCCTTTCTTGCACCATCACCCGCAAAGTACGTATATTTACCATCTTTGGGCGGAATATGTTCCCAATATGTGCGGCGGAAACGCTCAGGATCACCGTATACAGTCCGCATCATTCCCGGCCAAGGATGACGTACCGCTAAATAACCACCTTCATTATCGGGAACTGTGTTACCTTCTAAATCCACAATATCCGCAATAATACCAGGAAAAGGACGAGTAGCAGAACCGGGTTTAGTAGCAATTGCACCGGGTAAAGGTGTAATCATAATGCCACCTGTTTCCGTTTGCCACCAAGTATCCACAATCGGGCAACGTTCACCACCGATAACTTTATGATACCAGATCCAAGCTTCGGGGTTGATAGGTTCACCGACAGTACCCAACAACCGCAAGGATGAAAGATTCCGGGATTTAGGATGATGTTCACCCATTTTAATAAAGGCGCGGATAGCGGTAGGAGCAGTATAAAAAATCGTCACCCCGTATTTTTCAATCACATCCCAGAAACAACCAAGATTAGAAGCACGGGGCGCACCTTCATACATTACAGTAGTTGCACCGTTGGAAAGGGGACCATAAACAATATAGCTATGTCCCGTAATCCAACCTACATCAGCAGTACACCAATATACATCTGTTTCCTGTAAATCAAAAATCCATTTTGTGGTAATATGGCTGTATAGGTTATAACCGCCTGTAGTGTGTACTACGCCTTTGGGTTTACCCGTACTACCAGAGGTATAAAGAACAAATAGCATATCCTCGCTGTCCATTGGTTCAGCCGGACAGTCAGCAGATACACCTTGTTGTAAATCATGCCACCAGTGATCTCTTCCTGGTTCAATATGGGTTTTTTGACCGGTGCGTTTAACCACTAAGACATCTGTAACACTGGGTGCGGCGTTATCTGCTAAAGCTTTATCTACCTGTTCTTTCAGCGGTACAATAGCATCCTTACGCCAACCACCATCAGCAGTAACTACTACTTTAGCTTGAGCATCGTTAAGGCGATCGCGCAAAGCTTCCGCACTAAAACCCCCAAACACAACGCTATGGGGTGCGCCTATTCTCGCACAGGCTAACATAGCAATAGCAGCTTCGGGAATCATAGGCATATAGATCCCCACGCGATCGCCCTTGTTCACACCCAACTGTTTGAGAACATTAGCAAACTGACAAACTTCACGATGTAACTGAGCATAAGTTAGCGTGCGTGAATCTCCTGGTTCACCTTCCCAAATTAAAGCCGCTTTGTTTTTACGCCAAGTCGTTAAATGTCTATCAAGACAGTTATAAGAAATATTAATCTTGCCATTGACAAACCACTTCGCAAAGGGAGGTTGCCAATCTAGCACTTTATCCCATTTTTCAAACCAATGTAACTCATTTTCCGCTAAATCTGCCCAAAACTTCTCAGGATCAGCCTTGGCTGCATCATAAAGACGCTGATAATCTTCCAGACTTTTAATTTGAGCTTTTTGGGAAAAATCACTAGCTGGATGAAACAGACGCTTTTCCTGTAGGATGGATTCTATAGTCGGTTGCGACATGATGACTTATGTAAACAATATTGTGACTGAAAACTATTGTTAGCAAAGTTTTGGCAAATATTGTTTAGATTTTCATTAAGCTATATGAATCCAACCGTCTATCACAGAATTATCAAATTGTGTGATATCCTATTTTATTCCTTCTTTGTGTCCTTTGCGTCCTTTGCGGTTCGTTAAAGAAGGCAGGAGGCAGGAGGCAGGAGGCAGAAGGGAAGAGGTTTTGAGAAATTTTACATTTTTTTACATACCTCGGTTTTGTCTTACCGATTTACTTATCCCAGTAACCCAGTTGACAAAAGTCATAAATAAGCAAAAATAAGCCACTGAGGAGATAAAAACTAAAGAAAATATTAAGTATGAGTGAGGAAAAGAAAAACAGTACATTTTGTACCTGAAAACAGGATAAGATAGAAAAGTATCAAAAAATAAAAAAGTGCATCCCCAGATGCAGAAAATAAACAACCAGAGTGATAGAGACTGACACCAAAAGATAGTATACTAACTACTGTGGCTGTAGGTATTTTGCATCAGCTAACTGGGTAAAACCAGAGTTGTAAAATCCTCAAATTTTGGCGAATACAACATTTGTCCAAAAATGTCAATATAATCTTTCTTTAATTAAGCAAATTTTACCAAAATTTTACCAAAAACCAAATTTTAACACCAAACACAACAAACTATGAATCATATACATCTGTTCCTAGGTATAAATTGAAAACAAAATGTTTATTTAGTTTAGTGACTAAAAAGTAGGGCGTAGTTTGCAAGCAAAAGAGATAAAGGATAAACTAAAGTTATTAAGCGAGAAAGCCGCAACAATAGATCCTCAGTTAGCCAAAAGATTAAATGAGATCAATCGTTGGGTTAAATATACTCGCCCAGGGTCCCTGACTGCTAAACCTTATGTGCTTGCGTTTCTCCTAGAGGTAATTACAGACTCTACAATTTGGCTACTAATTAAATCATTACCTTCCGAAGCAGCCAGACAAGCAAAATTTGAGCAAATGACAGCCAATGAAAGGTATTGGTATGGTTGTTTATTTCCTAAGTGGATCAACTCAACAGATGCCAAATTTTATATTTGGAAGAAAAAAGTGATGGCAGGGGAGTTTAATCAGTTGGATGATGATATTATTAAATCAATAGCTCAAGATATTGTACGTCGTGAAGGGAGTGTTTGGCAGCGTTATATTGCCGACCTTTCTATGGCTACAGATTTAATCGTTAGTAATCATCAACACAAACCACTTTGTATTCAAATTACCAGTGTTAGTAAAGAATTTCATGGTCAAAAATATGAAAAGTGGCAAAATGCCCTGCAAATGTGGGAAATAGAGCGAGGATTGTTTTTAAGTTACAATCCTGCCGAAAATGATTTTATCCACCAGTTAGTAAATGTGGCGCTGTACAACAGTGATCATCTGTCCCAAGGAAAGTATGTCAACTTTTCCTGATATCAAATTGTTGATATTGAACACCTGAGTCCTATCCTGAATAGTTACCTGCTTACGACAGCATTTATCAGCATTTATGCTTAACCAAAAAGAAATGAACAGCATTACTCAAGTAGATGAATTTGCTGAAATTTTAGCAGCAGCCCGCAGAATGCAACAAGACTGGTTAGAATATGGAGTAAATTATGTACATCTTTATGTTGAAGATGCCGATGGAGATTGGTTAGAAAAATGGGATGATGATGAAATATTGAATCATTCTTTATTAGATACTATTAAAGAATTTTTAGTAAGTAATGATGATATAGCAGTAAAAATTAGGTATCGTTTACGAGATAGGCCACTGTTTGATTTAGCTGTAGATTTAGAGGAATGTTTGGGGATTTCTAGGGAAGATCAAAAAATATTAGCTATTAGCGATATTCTAGCGCGTTATCTTCATATTTGTGATCTTGATTTACTGGATTTAGCAAATAATTTGCTGGATAAGTTGCTGTAATTTTCCCAGAGCATATTTTAACAGTAGGGGTTTAGCAATGCTAAACCCTCACAGCAGTAAGTAGATAATGAAAAAATTTCACCCCTGTTATTGTGAAATGCAGCAGGAGTCAGGAGTCAGGAGTAAAACCCTATTTATGTCTAGGTTTCAAGTTAAATTCTGTACTAGATTGATCTACTTAATTGATCTGCAATCTGCTGTATTGCTATAGAGTATAATGGATTAAAAATAATAGCGGTTTTTTCTATGACAGTTCCACTTGTAGAACAGGAAACAGAAAAACTGATAACTGTACCTGGTGTTTCTTGGCAACAGTTTAAAACTATTGAAGTGCAGTTAGCAGAAAATCATGCTGTAAAATTGGCATATTTAGCAGGGGTTCTAGAAATAATGTCTCCTATTGGTGATAAACATGAATATGTGAAAAAAACCCTTTCTTATTTATTAGAAGCATACATGAGATACAAGGGGATTCGGTTTTATGGTAGGGGTGGTTTTACTTTAGAAGCAGCGGGTTATGCTTCGGGAACACCGGATGAATCTTATTGTATTGGTACTAATAAAGAAGTACCTGATATTGTGATTGAAATTATCGTTAGTAGTGGTTCAATTAATAGAACTGAATTATATAAACCTAAGCGAGTTCCTGAAGTTTGGTTTTGGAGAAATAATAAAATCCAAATTTTTAGTTTAAATGCTGTTTTGGAATATGAGGAAGTTAACCGTAGTCGGTTTTTTACAGATTTGGATCAGGAGTTATTATTGCAGTTTTTAGCTATTCCTGATCAATATGATGCGGTATCGCAATTTATTGAGTTTATTAAGGAGAAATATTAAGTATTCAGCTATCAGTAATCAGCTTTTAGTTATTTTTTGCAATAATTCTTTACTTATTTTCTCTTGTCTTTGCATCAAAAATCACATACAATTATTATAATTAAACGCAGATGAACGCCGATTAACGCAGATAGAAAAACAGGTTAATTAGTCAGCATTTAGTAATTTATGTCTAGATTATTAGTCACCCAATATCAAGCGGAAGTCCAAAAAATCATCCAGTTTGGTGGTTCAAGAAAGGAAACTTTTATCCGTTTCGCTTTTCAAAATCTGTTAAATGAATATTGCAAACGTCGTGATTTTTTACTTATTCCCGAATTAGATTTTAAATTACCAAATGGTAAATTGGTTTATCCCGATGGTACGGTGAAAGATGCTTTGCGGTTAGATTGGGGTTACTGGGAAAGTAAGGACGAATATGATAATTTAGATCAGGAAATTGAGAAGAAGTTAAATAAGGGTTATCCTGATAGTAATATTTTATTTGAAGATTCCCAAACTGCGGTTTTAATTCAAAGTGGTACAGAAACTATGCGCGTATCTATGCAAGATGCAGACGCGCTAGATGGTATTATTAATAACTTTATAAATTTTGTTCGTCCTGAAGTACAGGACTTTCGAGAAGCGATAGAAATATTTAAACAAGATATTCCCATTATATTAGATTCTCTCAGAAAGTTGATTGATTGTCAAGAGGGAAATAATCAATCTTTTAAAAGTGCAAGAAATAAGTTTTGGGAACTTTGTAAAAAGTCTATTAACCCGGAAATTACATTATTAGATATTCGGGAAATGATGATTCAACATATTTTAACTGAGGATATTTTTATTAATATTTTTAGTGAGTCGCAGTTTCATCAAGAAAATAATGTTGCGAGGGAGTTACAAGGGGTAATTTCGACGTTTTTTACGGGAAGTTTAAAGCGGAATACTTTGGGAAGTATTGAAAGATATTATGCGGTAATTAAAAGAACTGCTGCTAATATTGTTAATCATCAAGAAAAACAGAAGTTTCTCAAAGCATTATACGAGAATTTTTATAAAGCATATAATCCTAAAGCTGCGGATAGGTTGGGTATTGTGTATACCCCTAATGAAATTGTTAGGTTTATGATTGAAAGTGTGGATTTTTTAGTACATAAGCATTTTGGTAAGTTGTTAGCGGATAAAGATGTAGAAATTTTAGATCCTGCGACGGGTACGGGTACGTTTATTACTGAGTTGATTGATTATTTACCTCCCCATTGTTTACAGCATAAATATAAACAGGAGATTCATTGTAATGAGGTGGCAATTTTACCTTATTATATAGCGAATTTGAATATTGAATATACTTATAAACAGAAGATGGGGGTGTATGAGGAGTTTGAAAATATTTGTTTTGTCGATACTTTAGATAATACATTGTTTGCAGGTAAGCAAATGGATTTGTTTGCGATGACTTTGGAGAATACGGAGAGGATTAAAAGACAGAATGATCGGACTATTTCGGTTATTATTGGGAATCCTCCTTATAATGCAAAGCAGGAAAATTTTAATGATAATAATGCAAATCGGAGTTATCAGAATATTGATAAGTTGATTAAGGAAAGTTATGTAAAATATAGTAAGGCGCAAAATAATATTGTACTTTATGATATGTACACTAGATTTATTAGATGGGCTTCTGATAGACTAGGTAAAAATGGGATTATTGCATTTGTTTCCAATAGTTCATTTATAGATTCTTTGACTTATGATGGTTTCAGAAAAGTTGTAGCTAAAGAATTTAGTGAAATTTATATTATTGACACTAAAGGTAATGCGAGAACTAGCGGAGAACGAAGAAGAAAAGAAGGAGGTAATGTTTTTAGTAATGAAATTAGAGTAGGTGTAGCTGTTTATTTTTTAGTCAGGAATGAAAAAGCAGATGGTTTCAAGGTTTATTATAATGCAATTGATGATTATATAGATGCAGAGGAGAAGAAAAAATATTTTAGTTCTCAGAAATTTAGGGATTTAGGTTTTACTCATATTAAACCAGATGCTAATGGTAATTGGATAAATCAAGCGGATAATGATTTTGATGATCTTTTACCTTTGGTTGATAAAGATGTAAAAGCAGGTAAAGCAGAAGCAGCAGTATTTAAGTTATTTTCTAGAGGTATAGAAACAAATCGAGATGAATGGGTTTATGATTTTAACAGAGCTAGTTTAAAAAATAAAATACTTTTTTTGAGTGTCAAATATAATTATTCTGTAGATAATCAAGAAAAAGACTTATGTATTAAATGGAATTCTTCTTTAGAACAATTTATGATTTCTAAAGTTAAAAGTAAACTTACTGACTTTAAACTTAATACTATACCTATAATTTGGCTACTTTTTGGTGAAATAAACTGTATAGCTGGGATTATATTTCTTTATAATTCCCGTCATGAAAATTTAATTATATTCTCTGCATATAGACCATTTTGTAAACTTTATTTATATACAGAAAAAATCTTTAGTCATAGATTAACTCAAAATCACTATGATATGTTTTCAAATAATTTGAATAGTTTTAATATTGTGATTACCTTTCAGAGTTTTGGTAGTAACCGTCCTTTCAATACTTTAGCTAGTGATTTACTTCCAGAAGTTCATTTTACGGGTGCTAATCAATGTCTCCCACTCTACCGTTACGACAAAGAAGGAAACCGCATTGATAATATAACAGACTGGGGATTAAAACAAATTCAAACCCATTATCAAGATGAAACAATCACCAAAATAGACATCTTCCATTATACTTATGCAGTATTACATAACCCAGAATACCGCAAAAAATACGAACTAAATTTAAAACGAGAATTTCCCCGTTTACCCTATTATGAAAACTTCCAAAAATGGGTGAACTGGGGAAAACAACTTATGGAATTACATATAAATTATGAAACAGTCACACCTTATAATTTAACCCGTGTTGACATTCCCTTAAAAGACACCCAAAAAACCATTAAAGTCAAATTGAAAGCAGATAAAAATCAAGGTGTCATTATCTTAGATGATATTACCACATTAACAGGAGTTCCTGAAATAGCTTGGGAATATATGTTAGGAAATCGTACTGCATTAGAATGGATATTAGATCAATATAAAGAAAAGAAACCCAAAGATCCCACCATTGCGGAAAAGTTTAATACTTATCGGTTTGCAGATTATAAAGAACAGGTAATAAAACTGTTGATGAGAGTGTGTACAGTGAGTGTAGAGACGATGAATATTATTAAGGAAATGAGTGTATGAATGAAGAAATTACTGTCACCTGTCACCTGTCACCTAATTTTGTCTGAATCAGGATAACCAGGATTACAGGATTTACAGGATGGAATAATTTGTAGATCCCCGACTTCTGAGAAAAATTACTAATTTATGGAGATGATTAAAAAAAGAAGTCGGGGATCTTGTTTTAATAAAAATAGAAAAAAGTGATAAAATTTGATATAATTAAAAAGTGATAAATTAGAGGATTGAGAAAATGACAACAATTAAATTACAAATTCCCTTAGAATCATTAATAGAGGCGATCGCATCTTTGAGTTTAGCGGAAAAACAAAAAATCCTACAATTCCTAGAAGAAGATTTAATAAATGATGATGAAGATAATTTAATAGAAGAAAATCCGCAAATAATGAAAGAAATTGCAGAAGCGAGAAAAGCTTATCAAAATGGTGATTATCAAACAATTCAAGAATATATAAAAAATCACAAGCGTCAAATTTCATGACTTACCAAGTTATTATTCCTAAACCAGTTCAGAAACAACTGGAAAATTTACCACCAAACATTAACGAGAGAATCTTAGAAAGAATTTTAGCTTTAGTTGAAGATCCTCTTCCATCGGGAGTGAAAAAACTCAAAGGTTTTGAAAATGAATATAGAATTAGAGTAGGAGATTATAGGGTACGCTATGAAATTGATGATGTAAACTTAACAGTCATAGTTCTGCACTGTTCACACAGGAAAGATGTGTACAGAAAATAAACTTTGATATTTATGGAAATGATTAAAAAAAAGTCGGGGATATTGTTGTATCTTATAATATAAAGTATAATAAAATCTGAATCACATTAATTTTTGAATCAATCTAAAATTATGCCTGAATCAGTGCAGTACATAACTAACACCCAAGGAGAAAGAATTGGTGTGTTGTTAAATATGGAAACTTACCAACAGTTAACCAATTTATCGGCAAATTCAGAATTATTAATTGGTTTAACTGAGGATGAATTGCAAGCTTTAGCAGAAACTTCTTTATCTGTTAAAAGTCAAACTGAATTAGATAATTTATTGATGAAAAATGCTGATCATCAATTATCTGATGAAGAAAGAGAAACGTTAGATAAATTAATAGCGCAGATTGATCAATTGAATATCCTCAAAACTAGAGCAAGATATACTTTAAACCAACTGGAAAATAAATCTAAAGTAGCGTGAGTATTTACATTTCTGTTGAATTACAGACGAAAATCCGTCGTTGTTTTGGTGATTGTTGTGCTTACTGTCGTACTGCTGAATATTTAACAGTTAGTACCTTTGAATTTGAACATATCATTCCTCGATCTGCTGGGGGTGAAACTGTATTTGAAAATCTCTGTCTATCTTGTCCATCTTGTAATCGTTATAAAGCAACTCGTCAAACAGCAATTGATCCGAATACCCAGGAAGAAGTTAAATTATTTCATCCACAACAACAGAGATGGATAGATCATTTTACTTGGAATGAAGATCATACAGAAATTATAGGATTAACTGCTGTAGGGAGAAGTACAATTAATGCTTTAAAAATGAATCGTCCACAATTAACTCGTGTGCGGAAAATGTGGGTAAAGATGGGTGAACATCCACCCAATTTGTAATTTTTAATTTGTCCGAATCAGGATAACCAAGATTAAAGGATTTACACGATATTTAGATCCCTAAATTCTGAGATAATTTAGTAATTTTATTGATGAGATAAAAAAAGAAGTCGGGGATATTTTTATTTACTGTCAACTGTCAACTGTCACCTAATTTGGTCAGAATCATGGTAAACTAGAAAAAGTAGCAATTTATTACAGTAGCTATCGTAAAAATATATATTGCTGTTAATTTAAAATTTTCCGTTGTTTGAGAAATTGGAATGCTAGACCAAATATTTGATTACCTACACTTTAATTTCAGCTTTGAAGCATCTATAGTTCTGCTGATATTGGTTTTTCTAGAAGCGGTGCTATCCGCAGATAACGCGATCGCCCTCGCTGCGATCGCCCAAGGACTAGAAAACCAAAAACTAGAACGTCAAGCATTAAACATTGGTTTAGTATTTGCCTATGTATTAAGAATTACTCTACTGCTAACAGCTACCTGGGTACAAAAATTTTGGCAATTTGAATTATTGGGTGCTGCTTACCTGCTGTGGTTGGTATTTCAGCATTTTACATCCCAGGAAGAAGAAGACCATCACCATCACGGACCCAAATACAGTTCTCTATGGCAAGTTATACCAGTAATTGCCTTTACAGACTTAGCTTTTTCCTTGGATAGTGTGACGACAGCGATCGCCGTTTCCCAAGAAACCTGGTTAGTTCTCACCGGTACAACCATCGGTATCGTCACCCTGCGATTTATGGCCGGGTTATTTATTCGCTGGTTAGATGAATATGAAAATTTAGCAGACGCAGGTTATATCACTGTAGCGTTTGTGGGTTTACGTCTATTAATCAAAGTCATCAACGAAGCTTTAGTACCACCGCAATGGATCATGGTAAGTGCGATCGCCATAGTTTTAACCTGGGGATTTTCCAAACGCACAGAAGTAGAAATCAAAACCCAAGAACCTGAAAAAACAGAAGTAAAATAGGGACTGGTGATTGGGGACTGGGGACTGGGGACTGGGGACTGGGAAAATACAAATAATTTCCCCCTGCTCCCTGCTACCCTGCTTATTAACTGTCACCTGTCACCTGTCACCTGTCACCTAATTTACTCTTTCAACCAAGGAGCTAAATGAGGAGTCCAGCTAACCAACTCCTCATCCTTAAACCAGAGTTTAATTTCCCGTTGTGCAGTTTCGATCGCATCAGAACCGTGGATCAAGTTCCGACCAATATTAATCCCAAAATCACCGCGAATAGTACCAGGTTCAGAGGTTAAAGGATTGGTAGCACCAATAATTTTTCTTGCAGAAGCAACCACACCTTCACCTTGCCAAACCATAGCCACAACGGGACCAGAGGTAATAAATTCTACCAAACTAGCAAAGAAAGGTCTTTCTCTGTGAACATCATAATGTTGTTCAGCCAACTCTTTACTGACATTCATAAACTTTAAGCCTACCAGGGTAAAGCCTTTAGTTTCAAAACGACGGATGATTTCACCCACCAACCCGCGTTGAACTCCATCAGGTTTGATTGCTAAAAAAGTGCGTTCCAAAGCTGTCTCCAAAAGCATAAAAAAGTTATCTGGGTTAATTGTCAATTGTATGTACGTCTTTTGTCTAGTAGCTACAGGAAGAAAGAAGGAGGCAGGAGTCGTAGGGGCGAAGCATTCGGAAAACAACCTTGGACAAAAATTAATAATTTATCGCTCGAATGCTTCGCCCGTACAGCAGTTCAGGAGTCAGGAGTTATTTATTTTGGATTTTGGATTTTGGATTGTTTTTGTTATCTAAAATCTAAAATCTAAAATTTTTTTCCCCAGTCCCCAGTCCCCAATCACTCTTAACTCATTCTTAACCATAAAAAAATCTTTATCAGTGCATATCTGTTAATGAACTAATTTGTTAAATTGTTAGTTCGTGGGTGATATACAGAGGTCAGGAAGAAATGGGTGTTGAGTCAACTACCGATGAGATGGTGAAAGTGCCTACCAATGGTCATAAATCAGATAAGTCAGATAAATCAGATAAGTCAGAAGTGAAAAACCAAAAGCACAAGAAACTGTTACCACCTAGCACCACGTCAGGAGATTTATCTCGGACTTGGAAAATTGAGGATAGTGAGGACTTATACCGCATTGAAGGTTGGGGTAAGCCTTATTTTTCCATCAATGCTGCTGGTCATGTGACAGTTTCTCCCAAAGGCGATCGCGGGGGTTCTCTAGATTTATTTGAATTAGTCAATGCTTTAAAGCAGCGAAATTTGGGACTTCCGTTGTTAATTCGCTTTTCCGATATTTTGGAAGACCGGATAGAGCGATTAAACGCTTGTTTTGCAAAAGCGATCGCTCGTTACAATTATCCCGGTGTTTATCGTGGTGTTTTCCCCGTCAAATGTAACCAGGAACGCCACTTAATTGAAGATTTGGTGCGATTTGGTAAACCTCATCAATTTGGGCTAGAAGCCGGTTCTAAACCAGAATTAATGATTGCTCTAGCTATATTGGATACACCAGGAGCATTGTTAGTTTGCAATGGCTACAAAGACCGAGAATACATTGAAACGGCAATGTTAGCCCAAAAACTCGGACAAACACCGATTATCGTTTTAGAACAAATTGAAGAAGTAGATATAGCCATTGCAGCTAGTCATCAGTTAGGTATTAAACCGATTTTAGGTGTACGGGCAAAATTAAGCACCCAAGGCATGGGACGTTGGGGAACATCCACAGGCGATCGCGCTAAGTTTGGTTTAACCATCCCCGAAATTATGGAAGCAGTGGAAAAACTCAAAGAAGCCAATTTACTTGATTCTTTGCAGTTGTTACACTTCCATATCGGTTCGCAAATTTCCGCCATCAATGTGATTAAAGATGCCATCCAAGAAGCCAGTCGCATTTATGTAGAATTAGCCATGTTAGGCGCAGACATGAAATATCTGGATGTGGGTGGTGGCTTAGGTGTAGATTACGACGGTTCACAAACCAACTTCTACGCCTCCAAAAACTACAATATGCAAAACTATGCTAACGATATTGTAGCCGAGTTAAAAGATACCTGTTCAGAACGGCAAATTTCCGTACCTACACTGATTAGTGAAAGTGGGAGGGCGATCGCTTCTCATCAGTCAGTTCTCATTTTTGACGTTCTTAGTACCAGTGACGTACCCCGCGATACCCCACAAGAACCACAAGAAGGAGAATCACCAATTATTAGGTATTTGTGGGAAACTTATCAATCCATCAACAAAGAGAACTATCAAGAATTTTACCACGACGCAGCCCAATTCAAAGAAGAAGCCATCAGCCGTTTTAACCTGGGTATTTTAAGACTCAAAGAACGGGCTAAAGCCGAGCGTTTATACTGGGCTTGTTGCCACAAAATTCTAGAAATTACCAGACAACAAGAATACGTTCCCGATGAACTGGAAGACCTGGAAAAAATCATGGCTTCCATCTATTATATCAATCTTTCCGTATTTCAATCAGCGCCTGATTGTTGGGCAATTGATCAACTATTTCCCATTATGCCCATACATAAGCTAGATCAAGAACCCACCCAAAGGGGAATTTTAGCAGACCTCACCTGTGACAGTGATGGTAAAATTGACCGATTTATTGATTTACGAGATGTCAAATCAGTTTTAGAACTGCATAAATTCCAACCTAACGAACCCTATTATCTGGGAATGTTCCTCAACGGCGCTTACCAAGAAATCATGGGTAACTTACATAACCTCTTTGGTGACACAAACGCCGTTCATATCCAACTCACACCCAAAGGCTACCAAATAGAACACGTTGTCAAGGGTGATACCATGAGAGAAGTCGTAAGTTACGTACAATACGACTCAGAAGACATGGTAGAAAACATCCGCCAGCGTTGTGAACAAGCCTTAGAAGAAAACCGCATTACCCTAGCCGAATCTCAAAGACTGCTACAAACTTACGAGCAAAGTCTCATGAGATATACTTACTTGAATAATAGTTAGGACGGGGAGGCAGGGGAAGCAGGGGAAGAAAAATACTTCTTCACTGTCACCTGTCACCTGTCACCTGTCACCTGTCACCTGTTCCCTAAATTATACTTGTCCCTAACAATTCTGCGATCGCTTGGTGTTCTAAAGGAATTTGTGAAGGTGGGGTTTGACGTGCATCTGTAATTAACCAGTCTAAAGCGGCTGCTTGCACATCAATAGCTGCACCGGTCTTATCCACACAATAACGACCAAATACCAGCTTATCAACCAAACGGACTCCCGGACTCAAGCGCGACCATTCAAATATCACACTATTATCTACTGTTGCACCACTACAAATCCAGCAATTAGGTCCAATCATCGCCGGTCCAACAATTTTCGCACCGTCTTCAATTCTTGTCATCCCACCAATGTAAACAGGTCCAGTAATATCCACCTTATCCCAATTTACGGCTACATTCAAACCAGTATAAATACCAGGAGCGACTTCATAACCAGGAATCTGCACATTTTTAATTTCACCCAATAGCACACCGCGAATAGCCCGCCAATAATCAGGTACTTTACCAATATCTACCCATTCAAAATCCATCGGAATGGCATAAAAAGGCGCATTGATTTTTACAAGTTCCGGGAATAATTGACTACCAATATCATACTCAACCCCAGAAGGAATATATTTAAACACCTCTGGTTCAAAAATATAAATACCTGTGTTGATATTTGTACTGAGTGCTTCTTCTGTAGAAGGTTTTTCTTGGAAGGCTTTAACGCGGTTATCTTCATCGGTGACAACCACACCATAGCTAGAAACTTCTTCCTTGGGAACAGACTTAGTAATAATGGTAGCAATTGAACCTTTAGATTTATGCCACTTTACCGCCGCAGTTAAATCTAAATCAATTAAAGCATCACCACACAAGACCACAAACGTATCATCAAAAAAAGGTGAAAAGTCTTGGATACGGCGCATACCCCCAGCCGAACCTATGGCTTCCCCTACCAGTTTACCATCATCATCAATTTTCCCTTCAAAAGAATAGGCAATCTGCACACCAAACCGCTGACCATCACGGAAATAATTTTCAATTTCCTCCGCTAAATGGCTAACATTCACCATAATCTCGTTAAAACCATGTTGACGCAATAGCTCTAACAAAAATTCCATCACTGGCTTTTGCAAGATGGGAATCATTGGTTTGGGAATGGTATATGTAATAGGACGTACACGAGTACCTTTACCCGCTGCGAGAATCATCGCTTTCATAATTTTTTTTTCCTCAACTATTCCTCAACTATTCCTCAACCACAAGCCAGTTTACTGTTTTTATCCCGTGATACTTAATCATCACTAAGTTATATTTATCAATGTACTAGGATTCTGGGTTTTGCTCATGAATAATTTAGTTTATGGTAGTTTATGGTCGTTTATGGTCGTTTATGGGGTTGCACGGTTGGCTGAACTAGGTAAACGGATTGTGATCTCCTGGTAAAATTCTTCCTGATATAGCTCTACTTTAGATTGTGCAGACAGCAGCAGTAAAGCCCAAAAAACGCTCACCATGTCGCCATTTTCTGATTCATGGTCAGAATCATTTGCATTTGCTGGTTTTTTATCTGCTTGCTTTGTCTGAGTCCACAAATTTAACAGTTGCTCTAGATTCCAACATTGTTCCTGTACATTTAACTCCCTTGCAGAAAGATGCAGCACCTGTTCTAGTTCTGAAGCTACTTCTGTTAAATTTTCTTGGTGAGCTAATTCTAACGCCTCCCGCATCGTTTTCATACTCGGCTGACGCTTAGGACGGATAGGTTTGCTGGTTTTCTCTACCCGTTTTAGCTGGTTAGCCATAATCTGCAATTGCTCAATTAGCTCTTGCAAAGTCACACGACGCTTTGGTGGTGGCATAGCTGCTGGACGACGACGCAACTGTCGCTCTAATTGCAAACGTTGAACATTGTATAATTCTCCATCCGCGATATCCAGCATTGCATCATCAGACACATTATCTATAATATTATCTACGGTTGACAATTGCATCAAAGTATTAGCTTTAAATAGTACAAGCATGGATGCTGACAAAAAAGCCTGTCCCGATTGAGATAAATCAGTTTCATAACCTCTAGGGGTGGTTTGTGGTGACATTAGTTCTAAGTAACGGTCTATTACCTCAATCACCTGCACATCCCAAGGATCTATTTCTCCCTTTTCGGCTTGTTCAATCAGGTGTGTAATTGTTTCTAATAGTTTTTGGGCATCCATTAATTTGTTAGGGAACAGGGAACAGGGAACAGGGAACAGGGAACAGGAGTCAGGAGGCAGGGGAGGCAGGGGAAGTAGGGGGAAGTTAATAACCCAATCACCAATTACCAATCACCAATTACCAATTACCAATTACCAATCACTCATCATCAACAACAGCATAACTATATACAGAATTTCCATTTTTGTTGTTTTTAATAGCGTCGAAAGTGCCTTTAATAGTACCAGCAATGGGTACAGCAACCAGTGTTCCCAACAAACCAGCAATTTCAAATCCCATCAAAATCGCTATAAAAATCCATAGGGGATTGAGTCCGATAAAGTTACCCAGTAACTTGGGAGATAGGATATTATCTTTGATTTGCTGCATAATAATTGCTACCATTGCTACTGGAAATGCTAACCACCAAGTCTGTAAAAACACTAATAATGTTACCAACCCTATCCCTAATGTAGCGCCGATAAAGGGAATAAGCTCAGAAATACCAATGATAATGGCAAATAATAGGGCAAAAGGTACTCTTAAAAATAAGAAAATCGGTGTCAGGGCTACCACCATAAACAGTGCCAGTAATAATTGGCTAAGGAAAAAGTTCTGGAAATTTAATTGTAAGGACTTGCTGAAGGGGATACCAATATAAGATGGGAGGAGATTAATTAAACCATACCACAGGCGATCGCCATATAGCAGCATATAAAAAGCCAGTACAATTACTAACACTATATTCAGCAATGCTGATAACAAAGTTCCCGCAAATCCCACCGCACCAGAAGCTATCTGTTGTAGAATATTCTGCACACCAGCATTAATTTGCTCAGTTACTAAACTCAAGTCAAGTTTTATACGTTTTTGCCGCGCTAACATTTGCAAATTTTCCAGGTTGTCTTGACTAGAGGCTAACCAATCAGGAATTTTATTTAAAAGTTGGATTGTTTGGTCAATTACCATCGGTACAAGGGTAAAACCCAAAATAATCAATAAAGCTAAAGTGATGATTAAAACTATGATCACTGCTTGAGTCCGAGTAATCCTAACTTTTTCTAATAATTTCACCGGGTAATTCAGCAAAAACGCTAAAATTGCCGCAATACTCAAGATAGTAATTGGATGCTGGAAATAACGAAACAGCAGAGACAGTAGCCAGACATTGAGAGCGATAATCGGACCACTCAGACCATAAATTAGCAGAGTTTGTAAAGAGGCTGAACGGCGCATTTGATTTAATCTTTAGGCAGGAGGCAGGAGGCAGGAGGCAGGAGGCAGGAGGCAGGAGGCAGAAGGCAGGAGGCAGAAGGCAGGTAATAGGTGATAAATATATGATAATTAATATGATAATTACCAATTACCAATTACCAATTACCCATTACCAATGGATAAAAATATTGCTGACCTTCGCAAAGACTACACTTTGCAAGATTTGAATGAAAAGGAAGTTAACCCTAATCCTTTTATACAATTTAAATTATGGTTTGATCAGGCTCTAGAAGCAAAATTACCCGAACCTAACGCCATGACTCTGGCTACATCTACCCCAGATGGTAAACCTTCAGCCAGAATGGTATTATTAAAAGACTTTGATGAAAGGGGCTTTGTTTTATTTACCAATTACAATAGCCACAAAGGACAGGAACTAGCAGCAAATCCTCAAGCTGCATTAGTATTTTGGTGGGCAGAATTAGAACGTCAAGTGAGAATTGTAGGATGTGTAGAAAAGATTTCTTCTGAAGAATCTGATGGATATTTTGAGGTACGCCCTCATAATAGTCGTTTGGGTGCTTGGGCTTCTAATCAAAGTGAAGTAATTTCTAGCAGGGAAGTTTTAGAAGCACAATTACAGGATTTCCAGCGTAAATATGAAAATCAGGAAGTTCCTAGACCTCCTCACTGGGGCGGTTTTCGCGTAATTCCCCAGGAAATAGAGTTTTGGCAAGGACGTTCTAGCCGTTTACATGATCGGTTGCTTTATTCTCGGTGGGATGATGGAAGTTGGAAAATAGAACGTTTGTCACCTTAAAGAATAGGTGACAGGTGACAGGTGACAGGTGACAGGCAATAGTAATTATACAATTGTGTTCGGATCAATACCTAGTTCTCGTAACTTAGCTGCTAATAAATCTGCACGTTGACGTTCCTGTTCAGCTTCTCCTTCGAGGTTGGGGGTATAACTGCGACGTACCACATCAGCAGCTACAGGATGCACCTGTGGCACATAAAACCAGTCGGGGGCTTTGACGATGATTTTTTTGTTTAAAGTGGCTACCAGCCCAAAATTAGAGCCAATCAGCATTTGTGGGAGGATGCGTCCTGCTGCACCTAAAGCGTCGGTGAGTGCAGCAGCTAAAGGCGGTTGTTGAATATTTTCCACTGGGTCGTCAGGTAAAATAAAATCAGCGGGAAGTGCTTCCCAGGTGACAGTTGGTGTTTTTTGAGTTGGGTGAGTTTGTAGAATCATAGATTTATTTATAGGTGATGTGAATTAGGATTTACCAGATTTTCAATGTTGAAATCAGAAACAATTTGGATATTCTTTAACTTTCCATTTTTAACCAGCCAAATATTTGATTAACTGTTAATTGTAAATTGATTTCTTCTAAAATTGGTAATTGTTGATCACCTCTGAATAATTCTAGTTGTTGTTGGGGACGAAAAACCAAAATAGAACGATCTTCAGGATCTATTAACCAACCTAACAAACAACCATGATTTAAACAATATAAAATATTATCTATCACCCGATTTGAATTTTGTTCAGGTGAGAGAATTTCAATAGTCCAATCTGGAGGAATGAAAAAATCATTAGGGACTTCACCTTCAGCAGTAAAGGGAATATTTGACCATTTCAAAACCGCGATATCAGGAACTACGGAACGCACTCCAAAACTACAACGCAACTCAGGAAAAGCATAGGCGATTTTTTCAGCTTCGGTGATATCGTTAATAGTATTGCATAGTCTTAATTGTAAGCGGCTATGTTTTCCTTTGGGCATGGGTTTAGTGATAATTTCCCCGTTGATATATTCTCTCACCGGTTTGGTTTCTGGGAGTTTGAGAAATTCTGTTAAAGTGAGGGATTGATTAATTATTGTGGTCATGATTTCTCAATCCTGTAAATTAGGATATGATTATAGTTTAACTTTTTTTGTCTGAATCAGGATATCCAGGATTACAGGATTTTCAGGATGTTATTTGATGATGGTTGGTTATTCTGAAAGGATTTTTTTGTCTGAATCAGGATATCCAGGATTACAGGATTTTCAGGATGTTATTTAATGATGGTTGGTTACGCACAAGTCACTAAAGAACGAACCGCAAAGAACGCAAAGGACACGAAGGTAAGAGGTTTCAGAGAGATTTTCTGTTTTCATCCTCTACATCTATAAATGTTAGTTGTCCTGATTCTCACTATCTGCGTCTATCTGCGTTTATCTGCGTTCTTATCCTGTACATCCTTAAATCCTGGTTATCCTGATTCTGACAAAATACAATTTCTGAAAATTTAGATCAATCTTCAAAAACCATCCTGTACATCCTAAAATCCTGGTTATCCTGATTCAGACTATTCCAACCGCCAGATTTTGATAGTGTTGTCATCACTCCCACTCACTAAAGTTCTACCATCGGGGCTGATGGCTAGGGAACGAACTGAGTCAGAGTGACCAGTCAATGTAGATTTTAATTCTCCTGTGGCCAAATTCCAAATTTTAATAGTGTTGTCATCGCTTCCAACTAAAGTGTTACCATCGGAGCTAATAGCTACAGAATTTACATCATCATGTGTAGTCAGGGTATTAATTAAAATTGCTGAAGTTTTGGGGGTGACTGGGGGTGTAACTGGACTAACTATATCTGGTTGCAATATAAATCCTACCAGTATTGATAAGCAAATTATTATCAAAACCACAATTCTATTTATTCCATATTTTGGTTGTGTTTGTGGTTTAACTGGAGGTTTTACAAATTCTAAAACTTCCCCTGCTGACTGATAACGGTTTTGATATTCTACCTCTAATAATTTATCTAAAATATTTCCCAATTCTACACTCACAGATTGCTGTAAATGCTTACGCCATTCTTTCACCCAACTGTAACCTTGTCTACTCCACAAATCACCAGGATAAACCCCTGTCATTAAATAAAAACAAGTTGCACCTAAACTAAATAAATCACTAGCAGGATAAACCTCTCTATCTTCCATTTGCTCCAAAGCTGCGTAACCGTAAGTACCGATTTGTGTACCTGGTTTCATTGTTCCCTGGAGTTGTTTAGAAGCACCAAAATCAATTAAAAATAATTTCCCATCACTGCGACGACGCATAATATTTTCTGGTTTGATGTCGCGGTGAATGATATTATTACTATGGACTATTTGCAAAACTGGTAATAAATCAAGTAACAAATCCCGGATTTTTTGTTCGTCAAAAGTTCCTTGATTTGCTAACTCAATCAATAAATTTTCACCTTCAATAAAATCTTGAATTAAATATAAACAATCATCCTCATCAAAATAAGCTTGTAATTGGGGAATTTGAGGATGTTTCAGGTCTTTTAGTTGTATTGCTTCTTGCTCAAATAACTCCTTGGCTTTTTTTAAAGCGTAGGTATTTTGAGTTTGAGGTGCAAATTGTTTAATAACACACTTCTCATTTAATTTATCAACATCTTCAGCTAAATAAGTCTTCCCAAAACCACCACCACCCAAAGGTTTAACAGGACGATAACGGTTTCTCAGGACAACCAAAGGAACACCACAATTAGGACAAAACTTTGTCGTATCTGGTACGGGTGGATTATGACAGTCTGGGTTCAGACAACATATCTGATTCATTGTTTGGGGTAGATACTTTGATATTTATAATATATACAATAATATACTCGCTAATTTCATAACACTGATGTTTTATTTCTTAGCGTCTTAACGTCAGCACCTTAACAATTCTTAACTTAAAAATCCCAAAAAAGTTTCAACACCGTTTTTTAGCCCAAAATTATTGACAATGGTTGCGAATGACTAACGTATTTTCAAGGGTCTTGACTTCTGAGAGGGTTGTGTTATGATAGTCTTGAGAATAATCCAAAGGAGTTGTATTTTCTAAATCACAATATCCGGGATTTGAGGATTTTCAGGATGTTATTTAATGATGGTTAGTTATTCTTGAAGGATTTTTTTGTCTGAATCAGGATATCCAAGATTACAGGATTTACAGGATGTTATTTGATGATTGTTGGTTACGCACAAGTCACTAAAGAACGAACCGCAAAGAACGCAAAGGACACGAAGGTAAGAGGTTTCAGAGAGATTTTCTGTTTTCATCCTCTACATCCATAAATGTTAGTTGTCCTGATTCTCACCATCTGCGTCTATCTGCGTTCATCCGCGTTCCGAAAATCTCAACCCAGGCTATTAAAAACCCTATATATATTGCGCCCACAGATTTCCACTCATAACATAAGTTTACAACCAACTTCGCAGCTTGTCAAGTCGAAAACTAAAAAAATATGCCATTGCCTACATCCTATACATCCTAAAATCCTGGATATCCTGATTCAGACAAAATTTATCTATTTCCTCACGCAAAGACGCAAAGGCGCAAAGCAAAGACGCAAAGGCGCAAAGCAAAGAAGCAAAGAAAAAATCCGCGTTCATCTGTGTTCATCTGCGTTTTTTATTCTGAAAATCCTGATTCTAATAATGTATATCGCACATAATAACCACCCCAAACAAACAGGATTATTATTAATGTACCAATACCCAGGAAGTTAGGAGTCCAAAACACGACTTCTATATGATTTAACTCACCTGGTTTGAGTTTCCATACCATTTGTTTACCTTTCTTTTCTGGTTGGAGAATATTTTCAGTTTGTTGAATATTCTTAACTCCCCAAGGTGTCTGTAAGCTAAAATCTAAATCAATAATTGAATCTGTAACTTTGAAGCTGTTTCCTTTACTGGTAAGTGCAGCAAGAGAACGCAAATCTAAATCATAGATTAAGTGGTTTCTTGATACAAGTAAGAAGTTATTATCCTGTACAATTAAGTTAGATGCTATATTTGGTAATTCATCTGTTTCAACTTTATCAAGTTTTTGAGTAGTGGGATAGTTGAAAAAAACGCTAAATTTTTCTTGTAGTTCCTTTCCATTGGTAAAGGGTATTTTGACAATAATTTCTTCTGGGGAAATGCGTTTTACTGAACCTGATAGTTTTCTAGCACGACGTTCTAAGCTTTGCAACCATTCGGAAACATAATCACCGCTAAAACTGATGACTGTTTCTGGTAATTTAATATGTTGTACTAATTCGCCGTTGTTGGTATGATTAAAGTTAATTACTAAATCATATTGTACACATCCAGATAATGTTAAAGATGCCAAAATTAGGAAACCTGAAATTAGTTTTTTTGAGGTTTTTAAGTTGATGATGTTTTTAAAAACTAATTTCGCTGTTTTTATTAATATTAAATGAAATCCGGTTTTTGGCAAATTATCTATATTCATAATATTCAGAAGATGCAAAATATTCATAAACTTGTTTTTTCTAAATTTACCTTTTTACTGTCACCTGTCACCTGTCACCTGTCACCTATTCACTCACCTGTCCCCAGTCCCCAACTCATACACTTAACCAAACTAAATAGGAAATTGTTAAAGCGACTGCAATTAAAGCTACCCAAATAAAACGATTATCTTTTGTATTGACTTGACTGAGATCAATGTATTCTGGTTCTGGGGTTTTTTGTTTTGTGGTTTTTTTGGGTTTTGCGGTGATGACTGTTTTAGCTTCGTTTTCCCCAATATTACCAAAATCGGGAATTTCTGTCATCCATTCTTTTGGGCGTTTGAGTTTGGGTGCTTTTAAAATATATACTAATCTTTTTGCTTGTGATCTGGTTTCATAATGGGGATGACGGGTGAGTTGTTGACAAAGTGCGATCGCATCTTCTGAACGTCCCGCAGCTTCATAAGCATTCACCAACCAAATGTCTACTTCACCTCCAAAGCGTGTATTCTTTGCTAATAAGGAACTAGCTTTTTCTAAGTTTTCTACAGACTCCCGATATTGTCCATTTTCAAAAGCTACTTTTCCAGCAATGTAACGATTTTTCGCAATTTCTAAACTTTCTGTAGTCATTTTTCATTTGTCATCTGTCATTTGTTATTTGTCATTAGTTATTGGTCATTAGTTATCAGTAATTAGTTATTAGTTAATTCTCCCAATCACCAATCACCAATCACCAATCACCAATCACCAATCACCAATCACCAATCACCAATCATCAATCACCAATCACCAATCACCAATTTATCATTTAACTTGAGAACCTAAAATCATTGTACCAATTCCCACATCTGTAAAAATTTCTAACAATAATGCGTGAGGAATGCGACCATCAATGATATGTGCAGCTTTGACTCCTTGAGCGAGCGATCGCACACAACAAGTTACTTTAGGAATCATCCCTCCACTAACTATACCATCGTTAATCAATTGACGCGCTTCTGGAATATCTACTTTAGGAATCAAGGTAGATTGGTCCTTGTAATCTGTTAAAATACCCCGTGTATCTGTGAGTAAAATTAACTTTTCTGCTCCTAAAGCAGCTGCTATTTCTCCCGCTACGGTATCAGCATTAATATTATAAGCTTGTCCGTTATCATCAGCAGCAACGCTAGAAACTACTGGAATATAACCATTACTGGCGAGAGTTTCTAAAATCTTGATGTTAACATTACTGACTTCCCCCACAAAACCAATACCTTCATCACCTTGAGGACGAGCAGTAATTAAATTACCATCTTTACCGCACAGTCCCACGGCCATACCCCCAGCTTGGTTAATCAAAGCGACAATTTCTTTATTGACTCGGCCGACTAACACCATTTCTACCACATCCATTGTTGGTGCATCGGTGACACGCAACCCATTTTTAAACTGAGCTTCAATTCCTAGTTTACCCAACCAACTGTTAATTTCTGGTCCACCACCATGTACTAAAATTGGTCGCAAGCCTACACAGGATAAAAATACAATGTCACGGATAACTTTATCTTTGAGGGTGCTATCTTTCATGGCCGCACCTCCGTATTTCACAACCACGGTACGACCTGAGAATTTTTGAATGTAGGGTAGTGCTTCGCTGAGAACTTCTACGCGATTAGCTTCCGCTTGCCTGATATACTCGGTATCGTTAATCATTTTGAGAATTTGCTAATTTTCAATTTTTGGGATGCAGGATTTTTACATGATCAAAACATGAAAATACCCTAGCATCACAAAATATCCTCAGATCAATTTTGATGTTGAACATCTTGAGTTTTGAGAACACTAGGTATTGCTGCTAGTATGCTTGCCACAATTTGTTCTGGGGTTTGCTCCTGGGTGATGGTAATATGTAAGTCAGCTTGGGAGTAAAGCGGTTGACGTTGTTCAAGGAGCGATCGCAATTTACTTTCAGGATTAGAATCTTGTAAAAGTGGTCTTGTAGTGTCTTCTAACAACCTGTGAAAAATTGTTTCCACGCTGCAATCTAACCAAACTATCAACCCATGATGTAGATAACTCCAGTTTTCTTGTCGCAGGACAATACCCCCACCAGTAGCTATAGTTAATTTAGTATAAGCACAAACCTGAGCTAACACATCACTTTCCAACTGCCGAAACGCCGCTTCACCTTCATCAGTAAATATATCATTAATGGACTTACCAGCAGCTTTAACTATGACATCATCAGTATCTATAAAACCATAACCCAATTCCTGAGCCAGTAACCGCCCAACTGTGGTTTTACCAACACCCATCATCCCAATTAAATACAGGTTGACTCCTCTTAATAAATTACTCATAACTTACTCACCAGTCTCTTGACTCCAATTAATAACTTTTACATTTTATAGGAAAGAGGCGGAAACCCCTACAGACTAAACCCTACCTCCTCTACCCCTTTCATTTTCTTGGATATATAAGACTCCTATTTGATGATTGAACAAAACCCAGTACATACCGAAACTCTTCTTACCTGTTCCCTGTTCCCTGTTCCCTGTTCCCTCTCCCAAATATAAAATGTATTTTGCACTACTACTTAAATATGGTTGTTGAAATAGCTTTTAAAACACAATAAAAGCTTAACTTTTTGCGTTCATAATTTTGTTTTCGACTGTTACGTGGTCGTTAAAAGCATAAGTTTTAATTGACCGTTTATGTCATTTAATTATGCTACTTTTTGAAATACGGAATCTGGCTTAAAGCAGACCGAATCACAAATTTCTGTGTCATAAACTTACTAGCGAGGGCGTTCATTGTTATCATCAAAATCTTCCTCTTCATCTTCAAAAAAACCCCAATCATCATCACTTTGATCAGTAGTTGGGGGTTGATAAGGAGGGATAATTACTCGGTAATCAGCATCATAAATTGATTCGGTTTTTCCTACACCAGTATTTTTCGGTGATTGAGAACTGTAGGAGTAAACAGAATCAGACTGAGATACATTTTTCCGAGCTTGCTGATTTGGGTAGGTTTTCGGCCTTGGTGTCTGTGCTGGTTCTGCAAAATCCCAATCATCACCTTGATTGGGATCTGTTTCCCAATCATCAAATTCGTTACTGGTAGTGTAATCTGTTTCATCAACTGACCTGCGTGGACTGCTAGGTTGTGGTATAGTTTCTTCCCTGGCACTGGTTTTAACACGGGGTGCTGTTGTCGTTGATTTGGATGCCGATGCCTGTGGAGTAAAATAATTAGTAAATTTAAACAAGGTGGTAATTAAGAAAGATGTTACACCACCAGCAGCAATGCTAAATAAAATCCATAAAGCCAGTGGTAATGGTTGAGTCCGCATCCCCAAAAATACTAAGGGGAGGGCAGGAGAAAAATTTTGAACTAACAATAGTGTTAGTCCCCCCAGCACCACTACCAATAAAATTACACGAGTTCCAGCCATTTTTGTTATTAGTTATTAGTTATTAGTTATTAGTCATTAGTCATTAGTTATTAGTTATTAGTCATTTTTATCCAATCACTAGTCCCCAGTCACCAGTCCCCAATCCCCAGTCCCCTTAAAGATGACCTTCCCAGCGTTGAATGGGAATACAATCAATATCTAGTTGATCTAAAGCACGGGCTACGACAAAATCAACTAAATCTTCAACTGTTTGGGGGTTGTGATACCAGGCGGGAATGGCGGGAACAACTCTCACTCCTGTTTCTGCCAAGGTTGTTAAGTTCCGCAGGTGAATCAGGCTAAAAGGCGTTTCTCTGGGAACAATCACCAGTTTACGCCCTTCTTTGATCTGTACATCTGCTGCCCGTTCTAGTAAGTCTGAACTTAAACCCACTGCTAGTTTAGCTACTGTACTCATGCTACAGGGGATAATGATCATCCCCAAAGTTTTGAACGAACCACTAGCAATACCAGCGCCAACATCACTCCAAGGATGACAGCGTAGTTGACCAGATAGGGTTACTCCGGCTTGATTTCGCCAAAATTGCTCTTGTGCTTCGGGATCTGCTGGCATTCGGATATTTTGCTCTGCTTGCCAAACCATGTAAGTTGATTTGGATGCAACAAGTTCAATTTTATACTCAGCTTCTAAAAGAAATTTAAGAGCGCGAATGGCGTAAATCAGTCCGGATGCACCTGATACGCCTAAAATAAGTGGTTTACTGTTATTGGACACGAAAATACCCAGAAAATTTACCAAAGAAGAATTCAGGAGTCAGGAGTCAGGAGTCAGAATGAATTCTGTGTAACTGGTGGATGAATCGGGGTTTAAAGCCCCCGGATTTATCCGTGAAGAAAAGAAAAAATTGTCGCGCGGTTGTTACCCCTGACTATGCCTACGGCACATCTACGACGAACAGGCATGGGGTATTCTGACTTCTCTTCATTCATCTTCACTGTAGGGATCTAAATCAAAAGATTTGATGTGATTTGGTAAGTAAATATCTGTGCCATCTTCATTAGCCACACTTATTCCTGATCCTTTGACCATACCATCAGCGCCAACTGTGACTAAATCAATTTGTTGACGGTAGTAGTCTACACTTTTGACTTGTACGGAGACGCGATCGCCTAATCTATAGGAAGCGCGATTTTTTCGCCCAAATAGTGCTTGTTGTCTAGCTCGATATTCATACCAATCATCTTTCAGTGAACTGACGTGAACTAATCCTTCTACCCGCAAAGGTGTACTCAGTTGAGAGCCTATTTCTGACTCTGTAGCTGGAACTTCGATTTCTACAAAGAAACCGTAGGATTGAACGCCTGTAATCACACCGGGAAAAACTTGACCGATGCGCTGTTTCATCAGTTGGGCTTTTTGTAGTCCAGCTAAATCGGCTTCAGCTTCTTGAACTTCTTTTTCTCGGTCATTAATCTGGACAAGGACTCTATTTAAATCGCTTTGTAGTTCTTGTTGTAGTTCTGGTGGGAGAACGTTCCAGTTAATTTCCAAATGAGAAGAAGAGTGACGCAGGTTAACACGCTCTTTAACACGGGTGTTGCGGCGATCGCGCCCATATTCCAATAAGGCATGATATACCCTTTGCATGAGTAAGTCTGGGTAACGCCGCAAGGGTGAGCTTATGTGAATATACTGTGGTAGTGCTAAACCAAAGTGAGATCCTTTGGTGGTGCTGTACATAGCAGGTTTGAGAGTATCTTGCAGCAGGTAGGTGAGAACTTGCTCAGATGGTGATTCAGCGAAAATACCGGTTAATTGCTGATAATCTAGGGGTTGAATTTCTAACTCTGGATCAAGAGTTAATTCCACACCTAAATTAATTGCCAGTTTCAGCATTTCTTGGACATCTTCTGAATCCGGTGTACCTTGAACTCGCCAAATAGCGGGAACTCCCAAGGCGCTGAGGTGATCTGCCATTAGTTCATTTACCATCAGTACAAACTCTGTTAAGAGCGATCGCACTGATGAGTCATGAGGTACTACCGCCCCCATATTACCTTCATCATGATAAGGATTTTGACTAGGTGGTAGATTCAACTGCAAGCTACCGCGAGATAACCGAGCTTGTTTGACTGCTCTGGCTAAAATTGCCAAATCACGTAATATCTCTCTACTTTCAACAGATGCTTTTGTTGATTCACCATTGAGTATTGCTTCCGCTTGCTCTTTGCTTACAGCCGTATCGACATTGATCACACTCGGTTGAATTTCCCACTCGATCACTTCTCCCAACTGGGGATCAATGGTGATGACAAAGGAGAGAGCTAGGCGATCGCTGTCCGGTATTAATGAACAACATTCCCGTACCGCATCAGGTAACATCGGCAAAATTAAATCTCCGAGATACACTGACCTGCCCCGCTTGAGTGCTTCTCGGTCTAATATCTCGTCAGCCTGAATAAAGTCAGATAAATCAGTGATATGAACAATTAACCGCCAGGCTTCACCAGGGTTTTTCTCCAAGCTAAAAGCATTTTCTACTACTCTATCGTCACCGTTTACCCCTTCTATCGTCAGAGTAAACAAATCCCGTAAATCTACGCGATCTTTTAAATCTGCTTTCAACAGCTTTTTAGGTAATTTAGCGGCTGCATCCAAGACATTTTCTGTAAAAGTCCGAGACAAATCGTGTTTGCACGTTACCAAGTCTATATCAGCAGCGGCTTCAGCATCGCTCCCCAGAATTTGTACCACCCGCCCCAAGGGTGGATACTGAGCTAAGGGATAACGCAGGACTTCCACATGAGCTAGGTGGTCGATAGCTGCTTCTAAGTTAATGCCATTGGTGAGCAGTTTCAATTCAAACAGCAAACGATCATCCAAAGGTACAGCACGGAAACCCCCTTCTACTTGCTTAATCCGTGCTAGTAAAGTGTGATTAGAACGCTCCAGAATCAACTTTACCTCACCTTCAGGAGAACGGCGACGACTACCTTCTTTTAGGACTCTCACCAAAACGCGATCGCCATTCCAGGCATTACTGAGATGGCTTTCCCGGATATAAATATCCTCTGAGGCTTCCACATCCTGAATTGCAAAACAAAACCCCTTACTAGAACAGCGGAGTTTCGCTTCAATTAGCCCCTCTTCTGATACACGACGATACTTACCCCGTTCTTTGACTAACAATCCAATTTTTTCCAGCACCTCCAAGGCAATGTGAAGTTTTTCCAAACTATCTTCATTTTCACAACCTAGTTTTTTTTCCAAAACCTTCCGAGCTACCAATTTATCATCAGTAAAATTGGCAAGAAGTGTAGCGATTGAAAATTCCATGCAGTGAACCGACCTTTGGTCAAAACATCATTTTTCGTGTAATCTGGTTCTTCCGCTTTACTAAACTTACTCAAATCTACCTAAAGATTTGCAGTTAGCTTCCTGCTTCACTTGAAGAGTGACGGCACTTACTTAATCCACAGGCTTTCGGTTTGGACAAAGCTTGCCCTACCTTAGAATTTTAGGATTTTCCGGCTTGGTTATCGCCTAAAAGGTATTTTAGATGAACTAATTTACCTTTTTCAAAACCTTTTTTACTTAAATTTGAGTAAATTCAAGTATACTTAGGTAAAATTTTGAGTTCAGTTGTTAGCTCTGTATCTCCTCACAGCCAACAGACACTTGTTGCCAACGAATTACCCTAGAGTGGTCTCTCGTAGATAAGACAAGGCAGCACAAGTTCCTTTCAGAGCGAGGCTCTGCTCGGAATTCTCACTGCACGACCAGAATTCACTTGGGTTCAACCTTCTTCACCTAACCAATCTTACACAGCACTCCTGATACTCGATTTCCACCTGATAATTACGCAAGGGAATTTTGAGAGATTTGGTTTACAGAACTCTTCAATTTCCACTAGCTGATACAAAAGGCAAGTAACAGATGTTTGATTGTCTAGATTTCAACAGGTACTACCATGAGAATCTGAGTTTTAACTAGGAGACACAGCCGATTAACCTAATTTTCCCTTCTGTAGAATCGGTAACAATCAGGTAAACAGCTGAACAAGCAATGAGGGCGAACCTTATCTTTACTTTATTATTGTAGATTTAGAGCGCACTTCCAGAAAATACTTTTAGATATCTAGTTGGGTGATTAGTATAGCATTGAAAGGAAGACACCTGATTCAGTCAGCAGTAGCTCAAATTTTCTGCAAATTATGCACAAATTAGTTGCTGCTACAATCGTGACTGATGATCATAGCGCAAAAAGTCGTAGGGGCGAAGCATTGGGAAAACAACCTTGGACAAAAATTGATAATTTATCGCCCGAATGCTTCGCCCGTACAGGAGTCAAGATTCAAGAGTCAGGAGTATGGCTTCGCCACGCTTGGCTATCAGGAATTACCAAGTAGTTAAATATCTATATAAAATCAAACAAATCTACAAAGTATAAATAAAGTAAAACAGACAGGACTTACGCAAAAGGGAACGAAAGTAGGGGTAATTCATGAATTACCCCTACGCAAGAATAAGGTTTTCAGTTACATCTTGCGTAAGTCCTAACAGATTGAGATGGGTGTAAATATGATTTTGGCTCAGTTATCGAGATTGTATCCTCATGGAAGTATTATTTCTGAAGTAACACTATAAGTTAAAACCCTTATTCTAGCGTTATTCTCGGTTCTCTCACAGTCACTTCGATGGTAAGTTGAGAGAAAAATGAGAGAAAAAAATAGCAGTGCTGATAGCAGTCAACTTGGTAAGTGATACAGAATTTATATAGTAGATACGTACTAATTGTTCTCTCAAAATAATAATGTTACAGTGATACTTGAGAGAAAACCGAGAGAATATGACACTAACTAGGTTGAGTGAATATCACGAAAGTTAGACAGTGTAAGGATTATAGAAAGTGCATAGTGTTAATAACTCAAAATCCGCACGCGAAATTTTGAATATCTCCAGATGGGCAATTAAATTTTCGTGGTTGACGGTGTGTTTTTGGATCGGGGTGACAGTAGCGGGTATTTTAGCTTTCAGTTCCCTCAAATACGCCCTATTCCCTGATATAACTTTTCCCGTGGTGGTGATAAATGCTCAAGCACCACTAACTTCGGCTTTAGATACAGAAGAAAAGTTAACTAAACCAATAGAAGAAAGCCTCAAATCCTTGGCAGGTCTGGAAAATATCCGTTCTTCCAGCTATCCGGGGCAAACTGCTGTAAGCTTGCTGTTTACAGTGGGTACAAATTTAGAAACTTCTACGGAAAATACTACAACTGCACTCAAGGGTTTAAAATTGCCGGCAGGAGCTAATTATAAGATTATTCCTTTAAACCTGAATGAGTCATCAGTCATTAGTTATGCTATTGAAAGCGAGTCCAGAAGTTTGGATGATTTGCAGAAATTGGCAGATGAGAAAATTGTACCTGCGATCGCCAAATTACCAGGAGTTCTCAAAGTCTCACTGCTCGGCGCTCCACCAAAATCACCTCCTCTCAATGCTACCAATGCCACTGCGGCTTTACCTCAAGGAGCAGGAAATTTAGTTAGATTTAATGGTCAAGATGTACTAGCTTTTCAAGTCGTTAAACGTGGTGATGCTAACACTTTAGAAGTTGTCAGTCGTGTAGAACAGGAAATACAAAACCTGCGCTCTACTTTAAAAGATGTCAAACTCACCCTAGCTGCTACCCAAGCAGAATATATCCGCCAAGCTACCAAGTCAACTATAGATGCGTTGATAGAAGCGATCATTTTGGCAATTGTCGTCATTTTCCCATTTTTATGGAGTTGGCGAGCGACTTTAATTTCTGCTTTGGCTATTCCCACATCTTTGTTAGCAACGTTTATTGTCATGGCCTTTTTTGGCTTTAACCTGGAAACTATTACGTTGTTAGCTTTGGCTTTGGTTATTGGTAGTGTGATTGATGATGCCATTATTGATGTGGAAAACATTTTACGGCACATTGAAGACGGGCAAAGTCCCCGTGAAGCTGCACACTCAGCTACCGATGAAATTGGTTTAACAGTAGTTGCTACTACTGCTACTGCTGTGGCGGTTTTCTTACCTATTGGTTTGATGGGTGGAGTCGTTGGGCAGTTTTTCAAGCCTTTTGGGATTACTGTTTCGGCTTCTTATATTGCTTCTACATTGGTGGCGCGAACTTTATCACCAGTTTTATCTATTTATTGGCTCAAACCAGTTAAGAAAAATTCCCATAACAAAGAATTGAACCACGAAGGGCGCAAAGAACACGAAGAAAAGAAGGTTTCAGAGGGTTCTTGGGTGGGTTTAGCAAATATTGGGGTTTATTTTACTCAAGCTTATCGCAATTTATTAGCTTGGTCTTTGAATCACCGAAAAATAGTTATTGCTTTAGCTGTTCTCAGTTTTGTTGCTGGTATTGCGCTGACTCCATTTATTCCCAAGGGTTTTATTCCTAAGTTAGATCGGGGTGAATTTAATATTACTTATACTGCACCTTTGCCGAAAATCCATGATTTAGAAGCGTTACAGCAGTTAAGAAGCAGGGGAGCAGGACAGCAAGGGGGAAATAATTTCCCAGTCCCCAGTCCCCAGTCTCCAGTCCCCAGTCCCCAGTCCCCAATACCTATTCCTAACCCTCTCAATGATTCTTTGGAGGTGGCGAAAAAACTGGAAGCGGAGGTGAGAAAATACCCAGATGTGGAAACTGTGTTTACTACGGTTGGTTCTCGTGGAGGTGAACCAAATAAGGGTACTCTCTATGTGAAACTGAAAAAAGACCGCACAATTAAAACCGCAGAATTACAAGATCAGTTGCGGCAAAGTTTGCCTAAACTTCCTGGTGTGTCTACCAGTGTGGAAGATATTCAATTTGTGGATACTGGTGGAGAAAAACCTTTACAAATAGCACTTCGCGGTAATGATCTGAAAACTCTCCATGAAGCGGCTGAAAAAATTAAGGACCGCATTACTAAAATTCCTGGTTTTGCAGATGTGACGGTGACAGGTGAAAATAATACTCCAGGTCAGGTTTTGCAAATTGAACGACTGAACCAAGAACGGGTAGCTTATATCAGTGCTAACTTGGGTCAGGATTTAACTTTGGGTAATGCTACAGATAAAATTGTGGCGGAAGCTCAAGATATTTTACCTGCTGGTGTGACTATAGATTTAGGTGGAGATTCTGCTCGACAAAATGAAGTTTTAAATAGTTTTATTTCGACTTTGATTTTATCGGCGTTGTGTATTATCGTCGTGTTGATGTTACTGTTCAAAAGTTGGGTAGATCCTTTGGTGATTGGTGCTTCTTTACCTTTAGCTGTGGTGGGAGCAATGTTAGCTTTACTCTTGACTAAGAGTGATTTTGGCATGATTTCTTTGATTGGTTTTGTATTTTTGTTAGGACTTGCTAATAAAAATGCCATTTTGTTGGTAGATTACATTAATCAATTACGTCTCTCAGGTTTGGAACGCACGGAAGCTATTCTTAAAGCTGGTCCTGTGAGACTCAGACCGATTATGATTACTACTGTTTCTACTCTGTTGGGGATGTTACCTATCGCTTTAGGTTTTGGTGCGGGTTCTGAGTTGCGATCGCCTATGGCCGTTGCTATTGCTGGTGGTTTGATAACTTCTACTATTCTCAGTTTAATTGTTGTTCCTGTTGTCTATGCTATTTTAGATGATTGGTTTCCCAGAAAGAAGTTTGCAGTAAATAGGTGACAGGTTACAGGTGACAGGTGACAGGTGACAGGTTACAGGTTACAGTGTTAGATCCTCGATTTTTTCAAGAAGTCGGGGATCTAATATGTGTTATGATTTTTATTGTCTGATAGCGTAGCGTGGCGTTAGCCATATCAGGATGTCCAGGATTTTAGGATTTACAAGATTTACAGGATTTTAGTCGTTGCAATTTCTCAGGACATCTAAAGATTAAAAAAAATTCAAAATTAGAAAAAAAAATTCGATTTTTTGGGGTTCACCCCGTTGACTTTTTCGCCTAGACTTGATATTCTGATAATGGGAATGCCTGCATTCAAAAAAATTTTGCTTACACTCCATTATATTAATATGACTATCTTACCACATCTGCCCCGCCCCGAACCCTAAAAAAAAGAAATTTTTTTCAAAAAAACTTATAGATTTTCAAAATCTAAATAACTTAAACTTATGATTTGTGTAAAACCTAAGTTTTTTGCTACATCCTGTAAATCTTAAAATCCTGTAAATCTTAAAATCCTGGACATCCTGATGCAGACAAAAATCTTGTAAAATATTGATTTTCATAACAATTAATATACCATTTTGCCATGAAAAATGAAGATCGTCAACGAGTAGAAATATTCCTCAGAAAGTGGAAAGGTTCGCAGGGTAACGAAAGAGCAAATTATCAGAGTTTCTTTTTAGAACTTTGTGATGCTCTGACGGTAGAACGTCCAGCACCTAAAGGAAGTATACCAGGCGATCGCTATTGTTTTGACAAAGACATCAAGATATTTAACAAAGATGGAGAAACTACCAACTTTGCAGACTTCTACAAAGAAGGACATTTTTTAATAGAAGCTAAACAAGGGGGAAATGCAAATAAACGGGGTACTGCTAAACGCGGAACAAAAACCTATGATATAGCGATGGAAAAAGCGTTTTATCAAGCTCAAAGTTATACACCTTTTCTACCAAGTAAACCACCCTTTTTAATTACCTGTGATATTGGTTCACATTTTGAAATTTGGATGAGTTTTAGTGGTAATTATGGTGGTTATGGTGCGCGGGAAAAAATTAATCTTGATCAGCTTTTAGATGAGAAAGTATTTAATCGTTTTGTTGCTATATTTAATGATCCGCAAAGTTTAAACCCGGAAAAATATCGAGCGCGGGTAACAAGAGAAGTTGCGGATACCTTAGCTAAATTAGCGAAATGGTTAGAACAACAAGGACACCAACCGCAAGAAGTCGCAAATTTCCTGATGCGCTGCATTTTTACCATGTTTGCAGAAGATGTGAAATTATTGAAAGGGGATGTTTTTACTAAAGCTTTAAAAGAACGTTGGTTGGTTGAACCCAAGACATTTAAAACCCAGATTGAAAGACTGTGGAAAGTCATGAATACTGGGGGAGAATTTAACTTTGATGAAATCCCCCAA
Source organism: Sphaerospermopsis torques-reginae ITEP-024 (assembly GCF_019598945.1). Taxonomy (NCBI): domain Bacteria; kingdom Bacillati; phylum Cyanobacteriota; class Cyanophyceae; order Nostocales; family Aphanizomenonaceae; genus Sphaerospermopsis; species Sphaerospermopsis torques-reginae. The sequence goes on from NZ_CP080598.1 coordinate 4,746,264, forward strand.
TTTAATGGTAGCTTTTTTGCTGATGCGACAGCTTTTGATTTACCAAAAGAGCAATTAGAGGTTTTATATGAAGCTGCAAATAAAGATTGGACAGAGGTAGAACCGGCGATTTTTGGGACATTATTAGAAAGAGCTTTAGATAGTAAAGAACGTAAAAGTTTAGGAGCGCATTACACACCCCGATCCTATGTTGAACGGTTGGTGCGTCCGGTGGTAATAGAACCTTTAAGAGAAGAATGGTTATTAGTTGAATCTGAGGTTGATCGGTTTTTAACGCTCAAGGAAAAACAGCAAAAACCGACAAAAGCACAAATAGAAAAAGCTGAAAAAGAGATTAGGTCATTTTTAGAGAAATTACAACAAATTCGCATTCTTGATCCTGCTTGTGGTTCGGGTAACTTTTTGTATGTGACGTTAGACTTGCTGAAAACATTGGAACAAGAAGTACAGATGCGGTTGCTGGATGTTTTGGGAAAGGTGACAACGAATTTATTAGAGGAATTTGATCCGCGTTTAGCAGGAAGAAAACAGGTAAACCCCTCACAATTTTTAGGGATTGAAATTAATCCTAGAGCGGCCGCTATTGCAGAGTTAGTAATTTGGATTGGTTATTTACAATGGCATTTTAAACGCTATGGAAGTACACCACCACCAGAACCGATTTTACAGGATTTTCATAATATTGAATTTCGGGATGCGGTGTTAGATTATGATGGGAAGGAGTTAGATATTGATACTAAAACGGGTAAGGTGAAAACTCGTTGGGGTGGAAAAATGATCAAGCATCCTGTGACGGGTGAAGATGTTCCAGATGCGAGTGATCAAATTCCTATTTATCGTTATCTTAATCCTCGTCCTGCTATATGGCCAGATGCAGATTATATTGTTTCTAATCCTCCTTTTATTGGTAAATTATATATGATTGAAAATTTAGGAGAAGGTTATGTAAAAACTATGCGTAATACTTATAAAAATGAAGTTCCAGATAGCTGTGATTATGTTATGTATTGGTGGTATAAGGCTGCAAAATTAACCGCTACCCAAAAAATTAACAGATTTGGTTTTGTTACCACTAATAGTATTACACAAACATTCAATCGGAGAGTAATTAGTGATGCTCTTACCTCAACACAACCAATTCATTTAATATTTGCAATTCCAGATCATCCTTGGGTTGATACTCAAGATTCTGCATCTGTAAGAATTGCAATGACATCAGCAGCTTCAGGAAATGGAATTGGCAAATTATCTTTAGTAACATTAGAGAAAATTAACCCGATGGATGGTATAGCTGAAATTGAAACTATTACCAGTCATGGTTTAATTCAATCAGATATAAGAATTGGTATAGATATTGTTGGAGCTTTTTCATTAAAGTCTAACTATGGCCTTGCGGGGATGGGTGTCATGTTAGGAAATCGGGGGTTTTTAGTTGATGATAGTTCTGAATTAGAAAATAATCACCCATGCTTACGCTCTATAATTAATGGCAATGATGTACTCAAAATTCCTCGAAATTTACAAGTCATAGACTTTTTTAATCTCAGTATAGCTGAAGCACAAAAGCAAGCTCCTAAAGCTTTTCAACAAATATTGTTAAAAGTCAAACCAGAACGAGATACGAATAATCGTAAAACAAGAAAAGATAATTGGTGGTTGTTTGGGGAAAATATGCCTAAAACTCGTCAAGCTATAGCAGGTTTAGACCGTTATATTGTAACTGTAGAAACTTCAAAACATCGTGTTTTTATTTTTGTAGATAGTCAGGTTTTAGCAGAACATAAGTTAGTTGTCATTGGATTAAGTGATGCTTATTATTTGGGTGTTTTATCTAGCTATATTCATGTAATTTGGGCTTTAGCGTCTGGTTCTCAGCGTGGAGTAACTCCTGTTTATCCAAAATCTATTTGCTTTGATAAATTCCCTTTCCCAAATCCTACACCAGAACAGAAACAGAAAATCCGAGAATTAGGAGAAAGATTAGACTCCCACCGTAAACGAGTACAAACACAACATCCCGAAATCACAATTACCGGAATGTATAACCTGCTAGAAAAACTCCGCAAAGGTGAAACATTTACCGCAGCAGATAAAGCATATAACAATAAAGCCTTAGTTTCCACCCTCAAACAAATTCATGATGAATTAGATAACGCGGTTTTTGATGCTTATGGATGGCAAGATTTAAAAGATAATCAAAAAACAAAAGCCGAAATTGAAGAAATAATTTTAGAAAGGTTAGTTGCGCTCAATGCTGAACGTGCAGAAGAAGAACGTCATGGTATAATTCGCTGGTTGCGTCCTGAATATCAAGCACCAAAGGAAGTTACTCAACAGGTACTAACGGAAGTTATGGAAACAGAAGAAACTGTGATTATTCCCAGCGAACAAAAAACATTTCCCAAACAACCAAAAGACCAACTTGCAACTATCCGCGACTTACTCCGCACCAATACCAGCGAGTGGACAGTGGAACAAATTGCTGCTCAATTTAAAAATGGTGGAAAATACAAAAATGCCATTGCTGAAAATGTGGAAAGATTAGAATGGTTTGGGATTTTAATCTGTAGAGAAACCGGAGCAACCAAACGCTGGCAATATGTGGAAATATAGGAAAATGTCTGATAGCGTAGCGTGGCGTTAGCCATATCAGGATTTCCAGGATTTAAGGATTTACAGGCTGGTTGGTTTGTGGTATGATTTTATTGTCAGAATCAGGATGTCCAGGATTTAAGGATTTACAGGATTTTAGTCGCTGCAATTTCTCAGGACATCTAAAGATTAAAAAAAAATTAAAAAATTAAAAAAAATTCGTTTTTTGGGATCTAAACCCGTTGACTTTTTTTTCTAGACCTGATATTCTGATAATGGGAATGCGTGCCTTCAAAAAAATTTTGCTTACATTCCATTATATTAATAAGACTATCTTACCACATCTGCCCCGCCCCGAACCCTGAAAAAACAAAATTTTTTTCAATTTTTCTTATCAAAAATCAAGAATCAATAAACTAAACTTATTAAATATAGAAAGTGCCTGTATTTTTTGAGGATAAATCCTGTAAATTTGGGAGATTCCAATTTTGCATAAAGAAACGCAGCCACACCAAAAACTTTCTGAAACCCTCTTACCTTTGTGTCCTTTGCACGCCAGTTGCTACAAGTCGGCAGAGCCGCCCAACGCACTGGCTCGCCTTTGCGGTTCAATCATATCAATCCTTGGATCATTTTATTTCCCCAGATAAAAACAAATTTACACATTTGGGATGCTCCCCTGAAAATCCTGATTCTGACAATATTAAAATAGCATATTGAGGAGTGAGAGGTTATTTAATGCGGGCTTTTGTGACTGGTGGTACAGGATTTGTAGGTTCTCATGTGGTGCGATCGCTGTTACAAGAAGGATATAAAGTTACAGCATTAGTACGTGGAAGTAGCAACCTGGGAAATCTGCGAGGATTAGAAATAGATATAGTCAAAGGTGATTTAAATGACCCGCATATCTGGAAACAGATGCAAGGTTGTAATTATCTTTTTCATGTAGCTGCCCATTATTCCCTATGGCAAAAAGATCGGGATTTACTGTATCGTCATAATGTGGAAGGTACACGGAATATTTTAACAGCAGCGCAAAAAGCCGGAATTGAACGTACAGTTTATACCAGTTCTGTAGCAGCTATAGGAGTAGGAAAATCTGGTCAAGTTGTGGATGAAACTCATCAGAGTCCTGTAGAGAAATTAGTGGGAGACTATAAAAAGTCTAAATTTTTGGCTGAACAAGAAGCAAAGGAAGCTGCAAAACAAGGTCAAGATATAGTGATAGTTAATCCTAGCAGTCCTATTGGACCATTGGATATCAAACCCACACCCACCGGTGATATTATTCTGCGGTTTTTGCGGCGACAAATGCCGGCTTATGTGGATACAGGTTTAAACTTTATTGATGTGCGAGATGTAGCGAGAGGACATTTACTAGCTTTGGAAAAAGGAAAAAGGGGCGATCGCTATATCTTAGGAAATCAAAATCTCAGTCTCAAACAACTGCTAGAAATACTATCCGACATCACAGGATTAAAAGCACCGCAAATATCAGTTCCCGCTTTTTTACCATTGAGTGTTGCTTGGATAGAAGAGAAAATTCTTGCACTGATAGGGAAAACACCCACAGTTCCTATAGATGGTGTTCGCATGGCACAGCAACCAATGTATTATGATGCTTCCAAGGCCATCCGCGAACTTAGTCTACCTCAGTCTTCTTTGAAGGTAGCACTCAAAGACGCTGTTGATTGGTTTGTTTCTAATGGTTATGTCAAATAAGTTCGTAGTCAGCACTTAAGTGCTGACTACAAACGATGTGGTGTTATTAAGAGAGGAGAATAATTAAATGGCGATTAATGTACAACAAGCTATAGACATCGGTAAATATTTAGTTACACAACGTCTGTTAGGACGTAAACGCTTCCCTCTGGTTTTAATGTTAGAACCTCTTTTTCGTTGTAACTTAGCTTGTTCTGGTTGTGGAAAAATCCAACATCCTACAGAAGTTCTCAAACAAAATTTGACTCCAGAACAGTGTTTTGCAGCAGTAGAAGAATGTGGCGCACCTGTGGTTTCTATTCCTGGAGGAGAACCATTATTACATCCACAAATTGATGAAATTGTTAAAGGTTTAGTAGAACGCAAGAAATATGTTTACTTGTGTACCAATGGTTTGTTATTAGAAAAGAGTCTCCATAAATTTCAACCTTCTCCTTATCTAACCTTCAGTGTTCATCTTGATGGAATGCGGGAATGGCATGATAAATGTGTAGACAGAAAAGGAGTTTTTGATGTTGCTGTCCAAGCGATTCGTGCTGCTAAAGCCAAAGGTTTTCGTGTCACTACTAACTCGACTATTTTTGAAGGTTGTGATGTCAAAGAAATGCAGGAGTTTTTTGATTTTCTCGATACTTTAAAAGTTGATGGGATGATGATTTCTCCTGGTTACAGTTATGAATGGGCACCAGATCAAGATCATTTTCTGCAAAGAGAACAAACCCGCGCTTTATTTAGAGAAATTCTTGCACCTTACACTTCTGGGAAAAAGAACTGGAACTTTAATCACAACCCCTTATTTTTAGATTTTCTCATTGGTGAGAAAGACTATGAATGTACTCCTTGGGGTAGTCCTAGTTATAGTGTTTTAGGTTGGCAAAAACCTTGTTATTTGTTGAATGAAGGTTATTATCAAACTTTCCAAGAATTGTTAGATGAAACTGACTGGAGTAAATACGGACGCGCTAGTGGTAATCCTAAATGTGCTGATTGTATGGTGCATTGTGGTTATGAACCAACCGCAGCGATGGATGCTATGCAACCGCAAAATATAGCTCGTTCTTTGACTACTGTTTTTGGTAGATGATAAGTTGAGAATGTCAGAATCAGGATTACCAGGATTATAGGATTTACAGAATTAAGGATGAATTTATTACTGAATCTTGTAAATCTTTAAATCTAGGAAATCCTGATTTTGATTCATCTGCTATCTATAAATAATAGCTAAGAAGAAAAACAAATTTATTCACATACATCTTGAGTAACTAAACCTTCAACAAAACTGTATATGTTTTCTTCACTTTCACTAACGTTGCACATTAGATAGGGAATGTTTAATTTATCTCTGATGTACTGGGAGTAATAAATTTCCTGTTCCTGAAAAGAGCGCAGCAAAGCTAAATCATGTTTAATACTATCTCTTAAATTTAAACGATTATAAATATTTTTGGGTTCGTCAATCAACAGAAGAATAGCACTTGGGCAAATACCTTGATATGTTGAGTAGGGAATTTTAGTTATTTCATTTTTCGTATTTAATAAACCAAAATGTCCATCAAGCAAATACCATTTTTCACTCTGAAAATATTTGTTGATTGCTGTGACTAGATAATCCTGGTTTTCAGCAACATTTTCAACTTGTTTATTACAAAGATGTTCCTCAACCTTTTCTTTAGCAATTAGATTGCTTGCCGAAAAATGTTCGATATTATATCTTGATTCTATCTTTTTACAAAGAGTTGTTTTACCAACACCATGAATTCCACCGACAAAAATGATTTTACGGTTTTCCATATTGTTTATCTCATTTTTTACAACTAAGGTTGTTTTTCATTGAGTTTATTTTATTTACCACCAAGAATTTAATAATATTAATCAAATCTATCTACTAAGCAAATAAACTCAATTGTTCACCTAGTCTGCCTTGCTCCATTAACTGATGCCTTCCCTTATTAAGTGCATCAATCCATTCTGAATGAACATACCAATTATTACGCCAATTGATGGTGGCTTGTGGTGGAATAAAATTAGGGCAAAGTTCGTTTATTTCTTTCAGAGAAATTGAGGGGAAAGAAAAACTCTGATATATAAAAGTACCATAAGCCAATTCACATTTGTCAAAATATATATCATAAAAATCTTTGTCTACTCCTAGAATGTGGTGATATTTACTCCACATTTGAGCAACAGGTAAACATAAAGTTTTATCCGCAATAAAGCCTCCCTTTATCATAGAATATGGTGTAGTTTCGTACAAAAGAATTAAATCACCTAATTCAAGACCAATTGAACGTTTTCGTAACTCGATTTTTTTACTGCCGTCAATAATAAGTTCAGCATAAATTCGCTTAATACTTAATGCTTTGATATATTTAGCCTGCATAAATACCTCCTATTTCAACAGCTTTTTTGTAATTTTCTAAAGAAAGGCGGTGCATTGTTTGTGGTGGTCCTTTCAGAATATCATTAATGCGTAAGTCATTGAGATTAACTGCTTGACGAAGTGGCATTAAGAAATCGAACTCAATTGCGTGTCGTTCTTGTTTTTCAGTACCAATTTCTTCCAAGGTGAGAATACCCTTCATACCTAATTTTCCATAGCTTAGACCCAAAAAAATATTACTAATTATACAGCTAATAAATGATATCATAGAATCTCTAACCGTTTCACCCTTCCTTTTTGATAGCGTACTTTGTCACGCCTTGATGATCATCTATTGTTGCTTTTCTGATGGTAATATTTGACGGGTTCATTTTTTCAATGTGATTGGATATTTAGGAAATTCAAATTTACAACCTAGACTATAGTAATAATACATGGTATCATAAAATAATTCCATTAATTTTATGTACATATATATATCTGAGAAGCAAAACAATCTAAAAACATGACAGAAGCTAAAAACGTACTCGGTACAAAACTAGAACTTTGCTGCACATCTCCCATGACTGGGTATTACCGCGATGGTTTTTGTAACACAGGAGGGCAAGATTTTGGGATGCACGTTGTTTGCGCTCAAGTAACAGCAGAATTTTTAGAATATACAAAATCCCAAGGCAATGATTTAAGCACACCTGTACCTTATTTTAATTTTCCTGGTTTAAAACCTGGAGATTGTTGGTGTTTATGTGCAGCGAGATGGCAAGAAGCTTTAGAAGCGGGTGTTGCTCCTCCAGTAGTTTTGGAAGCTACCCACTCTAGAGCTTTGGAAGTTTGTAATTTAGACGATTTACAAAAACATCGGGTAATTCGGAATTAGCTTTTTTTCCATTCAATTAAAAAGCCTCTGATTAAGAGGCTTAATTAATAATTATTACAGCGATTTTCAGGTAAATGAATAAGATTTTTTCTCACGCAGAAGCGCAGAGGCACAGAGAGAAATCAATTTGAATTTAAACAAATAAATTGAGTGTAATTACTGCTAAAACTCCAGCTACTACTGATGCAACTAGGGAGACGAAAGCGGCGTTAAATAACCACCAAGCTGCATCAGCAATGGCTTTTTTACTGTCAATTGTTTATTTTTTTGCATTTGCTCTAATTTTTCGTCATAAATGAGTTCTCTCCAATGTTAAAAAAATCAATGCAGCTACACTAAAAACTCCCTACAACTCTCTTACCTTTGTGTCCTTTGCGCCCTTTGCGGTTCAATCATATCCAGTTCCTTGGATCATTTTATTTCGTTAGATAAAAATAAATTTACACATTCCGGATGCTCCCTTAAAACACAGTTAACACTTACCCAGCACCAGTAGTAGAACAAACAACACAAAAAGCTGAACGTTTAGCGGCCAAACTGCGAGAATTGAATATTGATGCAGACAGTTGATCAAAACTCGATTCTCAAATTACAAAATTATGGCTGAACTCCCCAAAACCCTAGAAGATGCGATCGCTCAATCTCGTGAAGCGGTAAAATCGGCTTTAGCTGATGGTATCACTCGCATTCAAGTTGAGTTACTGTTCCCAGAACTCAAATTTATGCCAGTTGCAGAACAATTTATCCCCGTATTCGCTGAATATGAATCCCGTCTCAAAGTCTTCTTTGCAGATGCTGGTGCAGCCGCTTTAGCCCGTCGAGATTGGGCAGATGTACCATTTAAAATTTTAGATATCGGTACAGGAAGAACTGCTTCCCTACAAGCAAAAATTCAACCAGAAGATGAAATTTTCCTGTTTATCGCCCCTACTTCCGTAGAAGTACCCCAACTAGAAAAACTTTGTGAATTAATTGGTGAACGCCCCTTTGTCATGTTAAACCCCCGTCTGGAAGACTCCGGTACAGTGGGTATAGGTTATGCAGCGCGAGAAACCCGCAAACGTTTCATTAGTACCATTGAATCTTGCTATTATTTGCGTCCTGTCGATGATGAAAGCGCCCTCATGCGCTGCTATCCTGGAGATTGGGAAGTGTGGTTAGAAACCGCAGGCGAATATCAAAAAATAGCTGAATTACCCAAAAAACCATCAGGTGATGAAATAGACATGATCCTGATGAAAGGACAACCACAAACCACCGACGGAACACCGGCCAAAAAACCCAGTGTGTTTAAGAGTTTGCAGCGGTTTATCAAGGCGTTGAGTAGTTAGGTTTGCGCCAATTTACAACTTACCCTTCAATAATGGACAATTGACAATTACCTCTCCCTGGAAGGGAGAGGATTGAAAAAGCGGAATTTTTGGCTTTTTTGCCCCTTGAAAGGGGAGGTTTTAAACCTTGAATGAAACAATTGTCAATTATCAATTGTCAATTATCAATTATATAACTATTTACACTGCAAAAATATGATATGAAGCTACCAAAAAACAATTAAAAAACCATTGACAAATTATCAAAAATATTCTAATATTTATCTTAATAATGGAAATCTGTGCGCCCATATATAACCCTTTTTTTTATTCCTACTGATAACTGATAACTGATAACTAATAACTAATTAAATATTGGGGCTGAATTTGGACAAAATGCTATCTTCCCCTCAGCCATGCAAATTTGCCAAAATCCCAATTGTTCAAATCCCTTCAACCCTAACTACAGTAAATTCTGCATTGTTTGTGGACATGATAAATTTGGTGAAATCCTCAGAAACCGTTACCGTGTTTTGCGGTTATTAGGTGAAGGTGGGTTTAGCAAAACTTACGCAGCAGAAGATGTAGACAGACTAGACGCACCTTGCGTTATTAAGCAATTTTTCCCCCAAGTGCAGGGAACAGGACAACGTGCAAAAGCCGCAGAATTTTTCAAAGAGGAGGCTTTTCGGTTGTATGAACTAGGAGAAAACCATCCGCAAATTCCTCGTTTATTAGCTTACTTTGAACAAGGTTCAAGTTTGTATTTAGTGCAGGAATTTATTATTGGGAAAACACTCCTAGAAGAAGTACAAGAAAAGGCGTATACTGAAACAGAAGTGCGTCAACTGCTAATAGACTTATTACCAGTTCTTGATTTTATTCACAAAAAAAACGTCATTCATCGGGATATTAAACCAGAGAATATTATTCGTAGAAATGCAGACCAAAAACCTGTATTAATTGACTTTGGTGGTGCAAAACAAGTTACCCAAACAAGTATAGCTAGACAAGCAACAGCTATTTATACATTAGGTTATGCACCCACAGAACAAATGGCAGGTTTTGCTTGTCATGGAAGTGACTTATATGCTTTGGGTGTAACTTGTGTGCGGTTATTAACTCAAGATTTACCCATGCAACATACCTATGGATTGAAAGATCCTCTGTATGATCCGATGAATGCAAAATGGTTATGGAAAGAACGTTTACAAGAAAAAGGCATTAATATTAGTGAAGAATTAACATACATTTTAGATCATTTACTACAACATTTTCCTAGTGATAGATATCAGTCAGCAATAGAAGTGTTACATGATTTAAAACATGATTTCCCAAATCATTTCCCAAATAATTTCCCAAATAATTTCCCAAATTATTTAAACATCGAATCATCAACACCGATAGAGTTAAAATTTGCCCCTATTATCGAAACACCTACAAAACAACAAAAAATTATTGTTACTGTTCCAGATTTAGAAACATTTGATTTTGAGATTATTACTGTAGATACAGGAGGGAGAGAAGTTTATCGAGACAGAGGAAGCGCCCAATTTTTTGCAGAAGAATTGAATAGAAACGTCACTTTAGAAATGGTATCAATTCCTGGTGGCAATTTTTTAATGGGTTCACCAGAATTTGAAGGTAATGCTGATGAACATCCCCAACATCCAGTGAAAATAGAACCTTTTTATATGGGGAAATATCCCATTACTCAAGCACAATGGAAAGCGGTAGCAGCATTACCCAAAGTTACACAAGATTTAAATCCCAACCCAGCAAAATTTAAAGGTGCAAATTTACCGATAGAAAACGTTTCTTGGTATGAAGCAATAGAATTTTGTTTGCGGTTGTCGCTGAAAACAGGAAGAAATTATCGTTTACCGAGTGAAGCAGAATGGGAGTATGCTTGTCGTGCAGGAACTAAGACTGCTTTTCATTTTGGGGAAACAGTAACTTCTGATTTAATTAATTGTAATGGTAGTGAAATTTATGCAATTGAACCCAAAATTAATTTCTACAACAAAATAACAGATGTCGGCAGTTTGGATATAGCAAATGCCTTTGGGTTGTATGATATGCACGGGTTAGTTTGGGAATGGTGTGCAGATCCTTGGCATAATAATTATCATGGCGCACCTGTTGATGGTAGTGTGTGGGATGTTGGTGGTGATATCCATCGTCGGGTTTTGCGTGGTGGTGCTTGGAATTTCAGCGCGGAACTTTGTCGCAGTGCTAGTCGCAGTTGGAACGAAGCGGAAAGTGGTTTAAGAATGTCAGGTTTGCGGGTGGTGTTTTCCGCTGAGGTGTAAATGTCTGAATCAGTATTTACAAGATTTCAGAACTTACAGGATTTGATTAAATAGGGGATGCTGAATAAACCAAAAAGCTTCATAAATCAAAGGTTTGAGGCTGATAAAAAAGACTGTAGGTGCTTTCGTTATAGCGTCTTGAGTCTGAAAACAGATAAACGCAGTTCAATAACAGACAATTAACAATTAACAATTGACAATTACAGCACTTTCCGGTGTAATGAGGTACACTATGGGCGGGCAAGATGCCCACCCCACAAGAGTTTTATTATTATGATTTGTACCTCATAGCAATTAAATCTGCTGTATCTCTCTCTTAAAGGGAGAGGATTGAAAGCGCAGAATTTTTTAATTTTGCCCCTTCAAAGGAGAGGTTTTAAACCTTAAATGAAACAATTGTCAATTATCAATTGTCAATTATCAATTGATAATAATGAGATAAGTTGACTAAACCAACCTCAAATCAGGATATTCTGCTAACAAATCATCAGAAGTCAAAGTATCACCTTCTGCTTGGGGAGTCCACAACACTTCAATAGCTAAAACTTGCTCACCGGGAAGACTACCAACTTGTCGCAAAGCTTGACGTAAGTCGTTAGTGCTATTAATTTGGGGAAAGTCCCATTTACCAAGGGTTGCAGCTAATAAGGTGACAATGATATATTCTCCTGGACCTTCACTAATGAAACGGGTAGGGTTATCTATATCACCTGGTAATTCTTTGGCCAAAACAGATTTTAACTGATTGTTGACATTAGAAAGAGTTTCTTCGCTAAATTTGCTACGTTCAGCCAAAGATAAACGGTTAAATTGAGATTCAGCCGCGTTTAACTTAGCTTGTTGTGTACCACCACCAGCATAAACCCAATATTCAGGATGACGCAGTAAAGCTAAACTTGCTTCTTGTAAAATTTCTGCTCTTCCTTGTGGAGTGTTGGTATCAGCTTTTTCAGCTATTTGGTTAAGTTCGCTTTGTAAACCTCTAGCTTGTGCTAATAAACCAACTTGTAACCGAGTGATAGAAACATTCGGGTTACTGCCATAAGTCACCTCTTGAGTATCTCCACTGGTGACACGGCGGAAAGTTTGGACTAAAAAGTTAGCGATCGCAAAGAAAATCAAAATTGTGAACAGTCCACCAAAACCACCGCCAATACCCCAAAAAGGAATCAGGAACGGAAAACCAAAACCACCACCAGGATAGTATCCCCCACCACCAGGAGGTGCGTAGGTACGAGGTGTATAAGTCCTGCTTGATGGCATTCTAAACGAACCGCCGCCAATACGTCCACCACTGCGTGCAGCTAAAGCACCATCAGCATTACTTAATGCTAAAGCCAAAACCAGACCCAGGACAAAAGAAATTTTTAACAGGGGTTTGAGGATTCGTTGTAATTTTTTTTGCATAAACAAGCTACCAAAAAACAATATTTTTAAGATTTTTCTCCTATTGCTAGGATTCAAACAAGGTAGAACATAATCACCACAATCTGCCGCAGGGATTGTCAGCCATATCTTTAATCTACCGCGAATGCACACTACTTGGCAGGGAAGACAGCGAAGATTCCTTGGTTGATAACCGTACCGCAAAATATCTGTACCAGTGCAAAACTTTGGAATAAATTAATTATTACCTTTTCTGGAGCATGACATACTTAACAGCAATAATTTTGACTTAGGTATGACAACCTCTGGGTTAAATTATTTCTGATAGTGAATAAATTTTTTCCGGATCAAGAACCTATGTTCAGCACATATTGGCAAGGAGGTTTAAGTAATCAGTTATCAGTAATTAGCTATCAGTAATCAGCTATTACCTTGAGAAAGCTTGGTAAAATTACACCAGTGTTAATCCAAGCAAATGACAACCTATTTATCAATTGATAATTGACAATTGATAATTGACAATTGTTTCATTCAAGGTTTATAACCTCCCCTTTTAAGGGAGAGGTCATTGTCAATTTTTAATTGTTAATTGTCCATTATTGAATGATAGTTTTTCGTTTTAATAATTGTAATCTATCCAACACAATAAATAATAGTATTAACTATGAGAAATTATAAAATATGATGGGATGTAAATCATCCTTTTGATAGAAAAAGCATGATTCAAAGTATCATTTATTCAGGACTTTTTGGCATTTTGGCATGAATTTTGGCAAAATTCATGCTAATCTACTACGTATCAGCTAGATTTAATTTTTCCAGCAGTCGCTATACAATTACTGGAGCATATCAACGATCAACTCTAGCTTTATTTAATCATGTCAAAATAATCATATTAAAAATCCTCCTTTGGTAAGGAATTGGCACATAAGAAACAAATGTTTGATACAAATTTGATACCAATTTTTTGAGCAAATGGGGATCATCAATATTGGTTAAAAATTCTGGCATGAATATATTGAACCAAGTTGTGTAGCTACAATTTGTAAAATCAATCAAGAGCATCCCAATTTTGACAAAATGAACGTAGCAACACTAAAAAATCTCTCACAATCTCTTACCTTTGTGTCCTTTGCGTCCTTTGCGGTTCAATCATATCAAGTCTTGGAGCATTTTATTTCCCTAGATAAAAATAAATTTACACATTTGGGATGCTGCCAATCAATCTCTAAACACGATCAAGTTTACTTTACAGATTGATGAGGCTATTTTCCTACTTCTTAAAGTTTAAATACATTATTTAATTAGATGCTTTTAACCTTGTTCCCTGTTAAAAGTTCCCTGCTGTAGTGTAAAAATTTGCAGTTTATTTATCAACCTGAATTATGGAACATATTTCACAACTAGGAACACAAATTAGGGAGAAAACCGCTTGTCCAGATATTTTAGTTATCTCCCGCATATTTCATCCCCAAGAAGCTGTCATTGGAGAATATGTTTATAATCGTTGTTTACAAGATCCAGAGAGAGTAATTGTACTGGCTGCTGGTTGCTGTGGAGATAAAATATTTGATAAATCACAACAGTTTCCTGTTTATCGTTGGACTAACTTGAGTCTTTGGCTGAGTTTATTTGGTGGTAATTTTTTGAGCATTATAATCAAGGCATTATTCAATTTTTTTAACGTTATTTGCTCATTTTTCCTAGCCATAAGATTATATTTTCGCTATCATTACCGTTACATAGAATGGTGTCACGGCTACGATTTTCCAGCTTTGTTATTACTCAGTTATATCTTACCAATTCGGTTTTTCATCTACCTCCACGGTAATGATTTGGTTGATATTTATCGTCATCCTTTATGGCGATTTTTATTAAAAATTACCCTGAAAAGAGCCGAAGGAATTGTTTGTAATAGTTCCCATATTAGAGATACATTAAGAAATACTTTTCGCCTAGATACTCCTACTCATGTCATTAACCCAATAGTAAGACCAGAAAAGTTTGGAAATCCCAGCAGTCTTAGTCATCTGGAAGATTTACGCATCCGCTTACGTCAAACTTACAACATTTCTGAAACAGCAATTGTCATTCTTTCTGTCGGTAAATTAATTAAAAATAAAAACTTTGACAAAGTAATAGATAACATTCCTTTACTATTAACGATTGGTGTAGATGTTCATTACATAATTTGCGGAATAGGACCTTGTGAACAACAACTAAAATCCCAATGTCAGCGTTTGCGGGTGGATAAAAGAGTGCATTTTGCTGGTGATGTACCAGAACGGGAATTAGTTGGTTATTATGCAGCCAGTGACATTTTCGCCATGCTGACTTTAGAAGAAGACAAAGCTCAAGCCATAGATAATTTTGATAATTTTGAAATAGTCCATTTAGAAGCAGAATACTTTGGTAAACCTATCATTGCCTCTCGCTTAGGGAGTATTTTGGATGCAGTCCACCATGAAGAAAATGGCCTGTTGGTAAATCCCGAATCTGGTTATGAAGTTTTACAAGCTTTTAAACGATTATGTCAAGACCAACAACTGCGGGAACAACTCGGTCGTCAAGGACAAGAATTAGCTAAACGCAAAACCTATCACCGCTGGTTATATAATCCTGAATCTCGTTATTCTTGTCTATTAAATTAGGTAATTGGTAATTGGTAATTGGTAATTGGTAATTGGTAATTGGTGACTGGGAAAAATCTTTTCCTCTCCATCTCCCCATCTCCCCTGCCTCTTTGCTGTCACCTGTCACCTGTCACCTGTAACCTCTTCTATCCTCCACCGACGATGGTAACAACTTCTAGGCGATCGCCATCTTTAATTTGAGTCTCTGTCCAAAACTGACGGTGTAAAATTTCACCATTATATTCCACCGCCACCAAACGAGGATTAAAACCCAACTGCTGAAGTAATTCTGGTAAAGGCGTTTGGGATAAACAACTGCGTGTTTCTCCGTTCACTTGTAATGTAATTTGATTCATAATAGGTAATAGGTAATAGGTAATAGGTAATGGGTAATTGGTAATTGGTAATTGGTGATACAATTTTGGATTTTGGATTTTGGATTTTGGATTGTATTTCATGAACTCCAATCTAAAATCTAAAATCTAAAATCTAAAATCTTGTCCCAGTCCCCAGTCCCCAGTCCCCAGTCCACAGTCCCCTACTTCCTATAAAGCTGAGAAATAAAATATTGTGTGACTAAAGTTGGTTGTTCAGCTTGCATGAGCGATCGCACCACAGCTACCCGTTGCGCTCCCGCATCCATGACATCATTAATATTACTGGCATCTATTCCCCCAATGGCAAACCAAGGAATTTGACAATTTTTAGCCGCATACCTCACATAATCTAAACCTGCTGCGGCTTTACCTGCTTTAGTCGGCGTTTCATATACAGGACCTACACCGATATAATCTGCACCTTCAGCAATTGCCCCTTGCATTTCTTTTTGATTTGTGGTAGAGCGACCGATCAACCGCTGGGGACCCAACAACTGACGAGCTACAGCAATAGGTAAATCTTGTTGTCCCAAATGTACGCCATCCGCATCTACAGCCAAAGCCAAATCTATACGGTCATTAATGATAAATAAAGCGCCATAATCGTGACATAGCTGCCGTAGTTTTCTAGCTCTATCTAAACGAATCACATCATCAGCAGATTTTTCTCGATACTGTAGCAAAGTTAACCCGCCTTTGAGACAAGCTTCCACAGTTTCCAACAAATTATCTACCGGGGATGTTACCAGATACAAACGCGATCGCCAAAGTAACTGATGACGTTGATAACCCATCAAAGTGCTTTCCAGGGTGTAAACCTGATAGCGCATTTGCTTAAAAGTCTTCCCCATTTCGGCATCATGAAGCTTGCCATATTCCTCCAACACCCGCAAAGCTTCTTGGATACGGCAAAAATTAGCCTGTAACAAAGATGTAATAGAACTTCTTTGTTCCTCTTGGGGATGGGTTAAATCAGTACCAGTATCACCTGGTGTATCTCGTGCTGCCCTGATTTGTGCAGTATGCCACTTAGAGACCTCTTGACGGAGGTGCTTACAGCTTTCAGCTAACTGGGCATCATTTAAACCAAAACGACACCATTCCTCAATAATTCGCAACCCTTCGCGGGCGCGATCCAAATTTGCGTCTAAAATGCGATAAACCACTTGTTGTATTTGTTGTGTTTGGCTGTGGGCTTCGACCATTAAAATAACCCTGCTTGTAGTCTCACAGAAACATCCAGCCTCTTAAATAATATCTGCATCTTTGCGGTTTTTTGTGAAAAATTGACTAAATTTACCCGGATCAAAAACAGGCACTGGGTGAAAATATGAGAATATTATGGACACGACTGGTTGAGCGGATAAAAATCATTTGTGTGTTTTTCAGGAGTTATATAAAGTTTATGCCTCCCCTTCAACAGTTTCATAAGCGTCTACTAAATATCCTTTTACAAAAGCGGACTTGTTCCTACCTACTTAAACCTTCAGTTCTGCCCACCTCAATATTAAGTGTGAGCATTGCTTTAGGAATAGGAAGTATAGCACTTTTAGACACAAATTTTAGCAGTGCCATTGCTCAGATTACCATCAGATCAGAACAGAAACCCAATAATGAGAAAACAATTTCTCAAGTTAACCTGCTGTTCGTCAACCCAAGCATCGGCAATGATCAAAATGGGAATGGTAGTCAAAATGCTCCTTTTCAGACAATTACTCAAGCTTTGCAACTAGCACAATCAAATACTGTGATTATGCTGGCTACTGGTACATACAGCGCCAACACAGGAGAAGTATTTCCCTTAATCATCAAACCAGGTGTAACTATTCAAGGAAATATTGGTAACAAAGGCAAAGGAGTAAATATTGTCGGTGGTGGTGACTATCTCAGTCGCAGCTTTGGCCGTCAAAATGTGGGCATTGTAGGTGCAAATCAAGCCAGTTTAAGCGGTGTGACTGTTACCAACTCTAACAGCCGTGGTTATGGTTTATGGATTGAATCTGCTAATACAGTAGTTGAGGAAAACACCTTTACCAGCAATACCCAAGATGGAATTTCCATCACTGGTAATGCTACTCCCAGCATTCGCAAAAATTATTTTCAGGGTAATGGTGCTAATGGAATTACAATTTCTGGTGATGCCCGTCCTGAAATTCGGGAAAATCTCTTTCAAAGAACAGGTTTTGGGATTAACATTGCCCAAAATGCGGCTCCTGTAGTGGTTGGAAATCAAATTTTAGATAATAGATCAGGGATTGTAGTTCAAGCCAATACTAGCCCAGTTTTGCGGAATAATCTCATTCAAGGCAGTCAAGAAGATGGTTTAGTAGTAATTGCCCAAGCTATACCAGATTTAGGTAATAGCAGAGAACCAGGTGGTAATGAATTTAGAAATAATCGTCGTTATGATATTAACGCTAAAGCAGCCAAACAAGTAATTTATGCTGCTGGCAATAACCTCAATAAAAATCGTATCAGCGGTAATGTAGATACTAGCGGCAGAACAGCACCAATAGTCATAAATTCTCCACCTACTTCTGTACCTGTAGAGGAAATAGCTACAGCACCAGAAATAGTTTTTGCTGCTCCCAACATTCCCAAAACTTTTAACCCTTCACCAATGATACTCTCCAGTAGCAGAAGTACATCCCCAGGTAATCAAGTACCAAAAATGCCAGCTACTACTGTGCAAGGTTCTTTAGGGACCAATAATTCCCAGAACACAGCCCAATTAAATTATGTACAGGTTGAACCGGGGGTCATTGAATTTGTTGCACCTCAACTCAGTAGGAATGAATCACCCTATAACCCAACAATTATTAGTAATTTTAGTAATTCTAGAATAGCTACAGCACCCAGAAGCTATACAAATACTCGTCCGGGTGTACGTTATCGGGTTTTAGTGCCGATTATCAGTGACTCACAACAGGAATTAGTGCGTTCAATAGTTCCTGATGCTTTTTCTAGAGTCTTACAAGGTCGCAGAGTCATGCAAGTGGGCGTTTTTAGCAGTCAAGATAGTGCTAATCAAATGCTTCAAAGTTTGAGTAGCATGGGTTTGAGAGGCATTATTCAGCCTTTTAATTAATTGGGCATGGGGCATTAGGCATTGGGCATTGGGTTATTAATCTCCCACTGCTTCCCCTGTTCCCTGTTCCCTGTTCCCTGTTCCCTAAATAGCAAACTCAGGTTGTTCGCTAGTCATGGCTTTGAGTTTAGATGTAAAGGAATCAGAGCGATCGCTCCTTTGGGGAGTAAACTGTCCGATTGGGGGATTATTGGCATTTGCTGGCATTAATTGGGGTAGTTCCTTCGGTATTGATAAACTCCCCTGAGTCATGAGCTTTTGACTCACAGATGCGGCTAACTGTCTCTTGCTGGTATCCGCAGCAACTTTAAACGAGGGGGTTGTTAACGCTCGAACTTGTTGTTCTTGATCTGCTAGATATTCTGATGCAGTGTGACTCTCCATGTAATAATTACTAGATGGAGCAGGTAATTTTGAGGTCTTGTTGGCAGGCTGCATTGGTTTTGCTTGTGGTATTGCTGGTAAAACTGGTGCAGATGTTTTGGTTAGGCTTTCTGGAAATTTGCTACAAATCATCCGTTCAAATTCCATGTTGAAATGATAAGACACCTGGCCACGCCTTTGCCAAAAGGTTAATATTTGTTGTACTGATATCGCTTTATAGCGTCCTTGATACAGAGCTTCTATAACTGCTAAATGTAGCCAATCAAGCGGGTAGTCTTTTCGCCAATGGTTAATTAACTCACTGGCACTATACCCATTGAGGTCAAAACTATAATGGACTAATAAGTTGGTGGCCAATTCGGCGCTGGTGTTTGGTGGTGTTGTTAGCATGGGCTGTTATTTCCAGGCAATAGGTATAAATGTTTCACCCATCGCATCTAGCCTAACGTCTTTTTAGCTACATGATTTTTTTTCCACAAGCCGCCAATTTGTTAGTTAGTGTTTTTCATTCTACTTGTCAATCGCTATTATGCAAAATGATATAGTAGAACTTAACCTCTGGACAAAATTACCATTAAATGCTGGGAATAGGGAAAAATAATTAAAGGTTAGTAGCAGTCTACTGTTTTCTTAACTAATACTCACAAATACTCACATTTGCTGAAAACTTCCTGTCATCTTTTCGCTTTGTGACAGAATTACAGTAAAATCACTGTATGCTACTAGGATTCAAAACCCAACTCAAGGTTAACAAGCAACAACGACTACTACTGGCACAACACGCAGGAGTAGCTAGACACGCTTGGAATCAAGGTTTAGCACTTTGTCAACAGGTATTATTACATAACAAACTTAATTCTCAAGACAAAATCAAATTTCCTACAGCCATAGATTTACATAAATGGTTAGTAGCAGCCATTAAATCTACCCATCCTTGGTATTATGAAGTGTCTAAATGCGCCCCTCAATACGCATTAAGATATCTCTCAGATGCCTTTAAAGCTTTCTTTAAAAAAAGTAAAGGATTTCCTAAGTTTAAGAAAAAAGGGAGACATGATTCTTTTACCTTAGATGGGTCAATAAAAATTGACTACAGAAAGGTAAAAGTTCCTGTCATTGGTTGGCTGAAAACTTATGAAATTCTCCCGACAGGATATAAACCTAAATCTGTCACCATAAGTAAACAGGCTGATAAATGGTTTATCTCTTGGAAACTGGAGGTGAGAACGACTCAAACCGAGAAAAATCAAGAGTTTGTAGGAGTAGATTTAGGCATAAATCATCTAGCAATATTATCAACAGGAGAAATATTCAATGGTGTAAAAAGCTATAAAAAGTATCAAGATAAACTAGCAAGAATGCAATATTTGAACCGTCATAAACAAGTATGTTCAAATAACTATAGAAAAGCACAAATCAAAATAGCGAGATTACACCAAAAAATAGCCAACATCAGAAAAGATACATTACACAAAATCACCACCTATATTAGCAAAAACCACGCAATTATAGGCATAGAAGACTTGAATGTATCAGGAATGTTAGCAAATGGGAAATTATCAAAAGCTATTGCGGATATGGGCTTTTATGAATTTAGAAGGCAGCTAGAATACAAAACACAACTGTATGGCAGTAAGTTAGTAATTGTGGATAGATTTTATCCCAGTAGTAAGACTTGCTCAAATTGTGGAGAGAAAAAATCATCACTGTCATTATCTCAAAGAGTGTTTAAATGTGATAGTTGTGGCTTTGAGATTGACAGAGATTTAAACGCTGCGATGAATTTAAAACAAGAAGCGGTCAGATTGACCGTGCCTGTCCGCCGTGGCGGGTTAGCCTGTGGACTAGATAGTGCCGACACTGCTAGGGTGAAACAGGAAGAAAAAGCAAACGTTTGTTAGCATTAGTTAGCTTTTTTGTATCGGAAGCAAGAGTCTCTTTATTTAGTAAAGTGTGGGATTGGGACTTTAGTAATAGGTCAAAATCCATTGTGGAAACAGAATGCAAATTTGGGCAGCAGAAATAATCAAAACTTTGTTTGTATTCCCCATACTCGATTTGTACAGCAATTGAGTTATAAAGCGAAATTAGTAGGGATAAAGGTGTTAGTTGCGGAGGAGTCCTACACTTCTATAGCTTCTTTTTTAGACCAAGATCCTATTCCTACTTATGGCAAAGCTGACTCGAAAGAAGTGAAATTTAGTGGTCGCAGAATTAGAACTAAACTCTACAGAGCAGGTCATGATTTATTGATTCATGCTGATGTCAATGGTAGTTTGAATATTTTACGTAAAGTAGTCCCGACAGCTTTTAGTCTAGGGATAGAGGGCGTTGTAGTTCGCCCCGTCGGAGTTATTCCCGGCAAATGAAAGGCATGAGATATTTGTCTATGTTTTTTGGAACTATAAATACAAAACGACTGGAATGACAATTAGGTTGTAGTTTCACCATTGTGATTTTCCCATTGTTGGGTTCGCTGCCAACAAAACGCACCACTCCAGTCGCACCTGCAACGGAAAAGTTGGAGCTAGTCAACACTTGCTGAATACCCTTCCGCGTAGGGTTTTGCTCTAAAGCTTTACTTAATACCAACACAGCATCATAGCTATTGACACTGCGCCAAGTAATCTCTGTGTTGGTGGGGAAATTAGTGATTTTCCACAGAGTTTGAGCTTGCTGTGCAAACGGGGAGTTAATTTCGTTCATGGGATGCCAAGGTATTGCCCAAACTGTGCGTTTAATTCCTGGTGAAGATGTAATCTGATATGATGTTAATAAATCAGGATTGTAGAGACTATTACCTGCAATTATCCAAGATTGGTTGACGTTTGATTGAATGACTTCTAAGGCTTTTTGAATGCTATCACGCAATCCCACCCCAGCATCAGGAATCAGGACAATTGCCGTTGCTTTTTGCCTTTGGGCTTGATTTAATGCTATTTTGGCATCAAATTTATTGCTGGCGAGATTAAAAGCTGGTTGGTGGTCAATCACATGACCAGATAACGACTTTGCTGATGCTCGGAACTGACTTGCTAGAGATTCAGCATACTCACTACCTTCACTATAAAAAACCGCTGCTTTGCGTTGTTTTAGTTCGGAAAATACATAAGTTGCCATTCTTGATCCGGCAACGGCAGTACTAGAGACGGTCCGGAAAAAAAAGGGACCTTTGAGATTATGGGAGGTTGCAGTAGGAGAAACTAACACTAATTTTGCTTTGCTATAAATAGGCAAGGTTTGTTTAGTGGTGTCGCTGGTATAGTGACCAACAACAGCTAGTAAATCACGATACTTTACCAAACGCTGGGCAACTTTGCGGGCAGTATTGACGATTTTACTTTTACTATTTTGACGATTACTATCATCAGCAATGATAATTCGCAGAGGCTGACCTTTTTCTAGTGCCTCAGTTTGAGCTTGAGCCACACCCCTGAGTATTTGTAGACCCATAGCAGTAGAACGTTCTAGGGAAACTGCAACGGCAATTGTATAAATCTTATTGGCTGGGAATTGGATTTGAATTTTGGTATTATTGAGGTAGATTAAAGTTTCTGCATCTGCTTCTTGATTGAAAGCGTCTTGAAATAAAATCACAGCCTTCGCAAAATTTTGCTGGCGATATTTTTCAATAGCTAATTGTTTGGCTGGTGGAGGCTGACCATTTCCCCAAAAACTACTAGGAATCAGACTTTCTTCGCCGCAACTGAGATGATCGTATAGTATTTGGTCACAAGTGCGAGGCATAGTAATTTCTTGATATATTTGTTTACCACCAATTAGCAGCAAAACACCACAAGTTGTTGTTAATAATAATTTTTGCCATTGCAGGTGGGGATGTTTTTCAAGCTGCGTGATTTGCTCAAGAATAACTTGCGCGTTTTTTGGGCGTTGCTTATAGTCAGCAACGGTCATTGTTTGAATTAGGGTAATTAATTTTCTCGGAGTTTTTGGGTCTGTGATATATTTAGACCAATTACGTAAATCTTGATAGTTATCGCTGGCTGGATCAATACCAGTCAGTAAATAAATCAAAGTCCGACCCAGTGCATAAAAATCTGATTGTAAAACAGCGTAACCGTCACGTTGTTCTGGAGCAGTGTAACCAATGGAATGAATAACTGTCACCTGCTTACCGTTAACAATAGTTTGGGTTAATTTCCGTGCAGTCCCAAAATCAATTAACACTAATTTGCCATCAGGACGAAGCATAATATTTGCAGGTTTAATATCCCGATGGAACAACTTCTGCTCATGAACGAATTGCAAAATCTCCGTTATTTGGATCAGCCAATTTAATGCTATTTTATAAGATGTTAAATATTTATTTTTAGATAGCCAAGTTTGTAAATCTTGTCCTGGTATTTTCTCCATGACAAAACAGCGTAATTGGCGATTTGTATTTAAAACAAGCGGAAATATCACTTCACCAACAGGTAACCCAGGATGTCGTAAACTGATCAGAATTGATGCTTCTTGCTCAAAGAGTCGCTCTAGTTCTGGTGAGACTTCCTTGAGAGACTTGAGAACTTTAAGCTGATCTGGGTTAAGTAAATCTTGAATTTCAAATACTTCTGTATACCTTGTATAGTTATCTTGTTCAGCTTGCAAGGGATGTTTAATTAAATAGCGATTTTGTAGTATCAGCGGCGTTTGACAGTTTTGACATACGGCACAATTATCAGGATTTTTGCGCCGTGAACAATCGGGATTGATGCAATAAGCCATAAACTCAGGACGATAACCAAATAATTAAGCAAATAATTAAGCAAATAATACAGATATTTTAAATGGAATTACGCAAAAGTACCAAAAAGCTTACGTACCGTAACGAAATCATGTCATCCTTGGCGCTCAATAATGGCTAATCAATAATTTGTCAAGCTCACTTTTATATTAGTGACTGAGTGAGCCAAAACTGGACTAGCGCACACCAACTAATTCAGCGAAATTACTAATATACCTCAGCATTAAGAAGAAATCCATGAAGCGTTTTATCTCAACTGCTGCTGCTACGGTTACGTTAGTCCTTTCGTTGTCTACACAAGCGATATCTGCTGTGGGAAAAGCCCACGATCAGATTAAAGCTTCTCCTAGTACGGCTTTAGACAGACAATCATCCATCATCATGGAGTTGAACTCTGAGCAAGATGAGGAAACATACCTCAATCTAGGTGTTTTCTGCTTGCTATTCGGAAACTGGCAAGGGGCAATTGAGAATTTCGACCAAGCTATACGTATTAATCCTAACGTTGCTGAAGCTTACGGCATCAGAGGTATTGCCCGTTTGCAATTAGGAGACGTGAAAGGTGCTACTGAGGATTTACAGAAAGCGGCTGATATCTTTCAACACAAAGGGAAAATAGCCGAGTACCAAGAGGTAATGAACATAATTAAAGAAATTAACAATAAATCAACTGATGCTGTCATCAGTTAGAGATTAAGACAATCAATCATTTGTCAAATATTAATAGTGATGAAAATCATGAGTAAATCCAAAGGTTTTATTTTCTTGAAGCAATTTCCTTTATCATTGCAAATTGCGATCGCTCTCATTCTAGCCACCTTCCTGGGAATTTTACTTCGGTAGGTTTGCCAACTCAATATATTGCTTTATTGATTACGGTTGATTGGTTTCTTGATCGTTGTCGCACTGCAATTAATCTGATGGGTGATATGACTATTAGTTGTTTGTTGGATGGTCAAAAACAGCAAATTAAAATTGGTAAATAATTCTGAATATGTTCCGTATTTGGGAGATGATTTATCTCACGCAGAGGCGCAAAGACGCAGAGAGAATGAGAGTTTTTAAATGCAGGGGTAAAATGAATCGCATTATTTCTGGATATTTATTGAATGTGACGCGCTACCAACAAACTTACTGGCTTGTAGCTGGGGCAATTATCGGATATGTTGGCTTTGTGTTGATATTGGGAACGACTCGGTTAGTGATTGCTGTTGGTGGTGCGATCGCATTAGGAATGATAGCGGTTTGGTTTTGGAATGTGAACCAAGCTTTGCCAAAATCAACACACAATCTATTAGAACGCGACACTTTTCTGGCGCATTTGAAAAAACTTGAAACCCAGATAGATAAAAGTTCTCAAACAACTTGGCGACAAGCTTATCAATGGGCAGAAGCAACTCAACAATTCGCTACTCAAATTGCACAGCTAGAACCTAGTTTAATTCCCGAATTATTAGAGGCTTTGTATACCGTAATCTCTCTGACGCAGCAGGTAGTTTTCGCTTTAGTAACAGTTAATCAAGTGCAATCTTCCACCTATCGTCCCTTAGCCCAGCAACAGTTACAAATTAGTTGCGATCGCCTCCAACAAACACACGACGAATTACAACAATTACAGGATCAAATCCTACTCTCCCACCTCAATCAGACTCATCCTAATATCAATCTCCCCAAAACTTTGCAATTGATAATTACAGCAAATAAAACCGCCCTCCACTAAACATATTCTCATCTTTGCGTGTTAAAATTCCATCATCTAAAAATAGCCATGAAAATTTTTAGAAAACTCCGAAAACACATCTTTGTCTGGTTTTTGTGCGGTTTAATTAGCACATCAATATTCTCCTGTACCACCCCTGAAGTAGATTCTTTTGAAAGTGCTTACCGGGTTGTACAAGAATCTTTATTACCTCAAATTAGCATCGAAAAAGCTACAATTTCTGATGCAGTTGCCCAAGGTTACAGTATTAAAAAATTAGCAGAACCTTTACCAAATCTGGAAGATTTTCCTCTCTATGGTGCCAAGCCATCAACTGATAGCAATATTGCTTACATTGAAATTTTTGGTTCGGCGGAAAAATCTAATGCTCAAAAGCAAGATGAACGTTGGCTGGTGGATGTTGCAGAAGCCTTTAATGCCAAAAAAATTACTAATAGTTCTGGGCAAATTCTTCAGGTAGGAATTCGCAATATTCCCTCTGGTACTGCCACAAGAATTTTAGCTGCTAAAAAAGCACGTCCGGCTGGGTTTTCCCCTTCTAATCAGCTAGTGTTAAAACTTTTGGCATCTCAAGGAGTCACAACTGCAATTATTACTCCCAAATTAGTATCTGACTTTGTTGGTTTTGTGGTGGATGGGAAAGCTCATCAAGAACTAGCAAAAAACGGTGATGTCACCTTTGAAAAACTACTAGATGCCATTTTATCGGGTAAAATCACCGTTGGCTATCCCAATCCTTACAGTAGCAGTACATCTTTAAATTTACTGTACACTTTATTTTGGCGGAGTGCAGGACATGATCAAGATGGTAAACCTCTCACTACCTCTGAATTACAATCACCACAGGTAAATTCGGTATTTGATAAATTTCAAAATCAGGTGTTAATTACAACGCTGACAACTCTTGAATTGAAAGATATTTTTATCCGCGACAACCAAAAACTACAAGCGTTTCCTCTACAGTATCAAAGTTACCAAACTTTGAAGAAACTGCCAGGATTTGAAGATGTGGTGTTTATCCCCTTTGGAGTAGCTAATGATAATCCTTTGGTGGGGTTTAGTTGGAATACTGCGTCCCAAAATGAAGGTTTACGGCGATTTAGTGAATTTGCTTTATCTCCAGAAATGCAGCAGTTAGCCAAAGCACAAGGCTTTAATGCGGATGAACAGTTCAAAAGTCGGGTTTTACCACCCATTCCTAATGGTGCAGTTCTGCAAGCGGCGCAGTCTTATTGGAAACAGCGTAAAGACGGCGGACGGACAGTTAACTTGATGATGGTTATTGATACCAGTGGTTCAATGGAAGGCGATCGCCTACAAGCGGTCAAAAACAGTCTGCGAATTGCTGCACAGTCAATTAATCCTGGTAACTATGTGGGACTAGTTGCATTTAGCGATCGCCCTCAACAAATACTTCCCCTTGCTCCTTTTGATACGCAACAACACAAACGTTTGTTGGCGGCGGCTGATTCTCTTATCGCCGATGGTGGAACCGCTATGTACGACGGGATGATTGTTGGTTTATCAGAACTAATGGAACGTCAAAAAACTGATCCTCATGGACGATTTTATTTGCTACTGCTGAGTGATGGTGAAGTGAATACAGGATTGCGGTTTAACGAAATCACAAACGTTCTCAAATATAGCGGTGTGCGCTTCTATCCCATTGGTTATGGAGAAGTTAATCAAAATGAATTACAGGAAATTGCGAAGTTGCGAGAAACTACTGTGAAATCCAGCGATCCGCAAAAACTACAAACACTATTCACCGAACTGTTGCAAACCAACTTGTAAGGATTCAGGTGGTTTAATCAATAAGGTCGATCCCCGACTTCTTCTTTTGATAAGTCCAATAAATTATGACTAATGGACAGAAGTCGGGGATCTGATTTCTTCAGAGAATACTTACACCAACTTGTGAATAATTTGTAAATGTATGAATCGTTCTTTGTTCAAAATTTTAGGATGGGGTTGGGGATTATTTTTGATTGCGGGAGTGGCGATCGCACAAATTTCTCCACGTGCAATTTTACTCATTGATAAAAGTTACTGTCCTCCTGAACAATGGCAGAAAGTAGCACAAACCTACGCTCAAAAATATCAAACTTCCCAATTACATACAGTAATTTTATTTGATGATTTGAGCCAAGAAAAATTCTCACTTCCACCACAACCATCAGTAATTAGCCAGTTATCCACCTACGGTCGCCCAAATTTAAAACGACAATCTCAGCTACAGAAAACTTATCCAAAAGCTCAATTATTGAGTTGTCGTTTGATTAACAATTAAATAATCGCTGTACGCATTTAAGAATCACGGGTTGTAGATAAAATCTTTCCATTTCTTCATCTTTGATTCTTTCTATCAACGCTCGTCGTTTTAAAGATAAGAGTGCTGCTAAAATATCGCCATTGGCAGCATTATTTTTGAGGTTTAAGAGTATTTCTTGACGAGTGAATCCTTGTAATTTAGTGGCTAAAAACTCCATAATCATTTTTTCTAAAGGAGAAATTTGTTCTAGCCATCGTGTTACCAGGGGAGCAAATTCACCAGAGACTAATGTTCCAGAAGCAAGAAACTCTCCCACATCTCCAGCAAATAATTCATGGATGAAATTGGCGGCCATATTCAGAAATAAGGGATTACCACCATATTGATTAACTAGAGTAATCCACTGTTGAGCATCAAAGGTAAGTTGATGATGCTGCAAAAGTTCAATTGCACCTTCCATAAGTCCACCCAGGGGAAAAATCACCGCACCCGCAGCACTTAAAAGATTTAGTCCCTCTGGTTCTTCGCGGCTAGTGATCATCACACAACTATCATGAGACGTTTGGACAACTGTGCGGAGAAAGTCTGCATATATTTCATATCCTGCACGATATTGTCCCCCACGGTTACCGCCTAAAATTGCATCCCAACCATCAAAAATTAGTAGGGTTTGCGGTGCTAAATCTGGTGGTTTATCTGTTGCTGGTGGGTTGTGGTGAAAGGAAAACCACAGAGTTTGTTGAAAATGCGATCGCCTATTTTCTGCTAATTTTACAGCTAAAGCTGTTTTCCCAATACCTCCTATTCCTGTAATGACAATCAGGGGTGTTCTTTGTTCTATTGCTTGGCTAAGTGTCGCTAGTTCGTAACGTCTGCCAAAGAATAAGGTAATATAGGGGATTTGGGTTGTATTAGCTATGGAAGAATTGAGAGGACGTTCCACTAAGTCTTGCCAATTTAAACCCAAAACCTGACAAAATGCTTTAAATGCTGAGGCATCAATGGCATCACCTTTAAGGAAGCGTTTCCATGTCGCTAAAGATACCCCTGCTGCAAATACTTCGGCATTTTCCCAGTTACAGTTAGGTTCAATAATTTGACTGGCTTGTTCTAACCAAAGCGGATTATCAATTGTCCAACCTTTTTCTTTACGAGCTTGTTTAGTAATTTGCAATCCAGTCTGAGAAAGTTTTAAGCTAGGCATTACACTAAGTTGGTGAGTGTTAAAAAGTGTCGTTATGACAAGGCAACAAGCAAGAGGGCAAGAGTTGATGAATTTTACCCTGTTCCTATTCCCTGTTCCTAACAACTAAATAGCTTTAACCCGTTTAATTGCCACTAATGCTTGATAAAGCATAGCTGCAACTTCAGCCCGTGTAGCTTCTCTGGTAGGTGTAAGTAGTTTGGGGTCTGGATAATTAATAATAATATTTTGTTGGATGGCAGTTGCGATCGCTGTTTTGGCATATTCAGGTATAGAGTTTCTATCTGTGTAGGAAATTAGTAAATCGTTATTAGCTGGTGGTAGTCCCAGTCCGTTGACTAGGGAAACAATCACTTGTAACCTTTGCACATTTTGATCTGGGCGAAAAGTGCGATCGCTAAACCCGCCTACAAAACCACCTCTAGCTGCCACTTGAATGGCTTTAGCTGCCCAAAAATCGGCGGGAACATCTGTAAATTCAGTTGCTGGACGTTTGGGTGTGGGGTTAAAAGCAGCGGCGATTAAAGCCGTATATTGGGCGCGAGTCATGGGTTTATCTGGTTGGTAGCTACCATCAGCAAAACCTTGAGTTAAATTCATACTCACTAAAGCTCGAATATATGCTTCTGCCCAATGTCCTACCAAATCAGAAAATGAGGGAATTTCTGTATCTGGTTTGACAATGTAGGGAGAAGAAATAACTTGTGCCTCACCTCTGGAAACTAAAGCTTGATAAATTAATGCTGCTACCTCTGCACGGGTAATTTCTCTTAATGGTTCTAATAGTTCTATTTGGGGGTAGTTAAGAATTAGCAATTTTTGAGTAGCAATTGTGACTGCATTAGTAGCATAACTGGGAATTTGGGCGCGATCGCTATACACATTTAACCCATTGGGATTACTGCCTGTAAATTTTAAACCATTAACAATTGATACTATCGCCTGTACTTTGGTTAAATTTTGCCCTGGTCTAAAAGTACCATCGGGAAAGCCACTCAAAAAACCAGCATCAGCCGCACTCGCAATAGCTGAAACTGCCCAAAAATCAGTTCGCACATCTTTAAATCTCTTCAGGTTATTACTAGCAGGTAGTTGAAAAGTTTTCGTAATTAAAGCCGCATATTGAGCGCGGGTAATAGGTGTAGCAGGTCGAAATGTGCCATCAGGGAAACCACTAATAAAACCTTTATTCACCAATGCTTCTACAAAAGCCGCTGCCCAATGTCCATCTAAATCTGCAAAACTGCTACTAATAACTTGGCTAGGAGTATCGGCTGTAGCGGCGAGAAATTTTACTACTCCCTGAACTTGGGCAGGATTTAACTGATTGCCTACAGAAATCACTTTTTGGGATGATAAATTTTGAATATCAAAATCTTTGTGATCACGAAAAATATTATCAGCCGGATCTTCGGGTTTACCCAACTCAGGAATAGCATTACCATTTACCAATAAACCACCTTGGGTATTTTGGCAAATCAAATTTCGTCGTAATACCGGACTAGCATCACGAGAAAGGGCTATACCTATGCGGTTATTGGCAAGTTTGTTATTAGCCACTAGAGGGGCTGCAAAATCGCTAATAGCTATTCCTACAGGGTTATTTTCAAATACATTCCGCAGCACTTCCCCTTTGCTATAACGTGCCATCATTAACCCACTGGCAGCATTTTGGATAAATACATTATCTAAAATGGCGGGTTTAGCCTTACCAGTTGTAAATATTCCTTCCCGTCCACATTTACTGAATGTATTATTAGCTAAAGTCGGTGCTGTTGATTCAATCCAAATCCCAGTACCCTTAGAAACAGGATTGATCACTGTTACCCCTAACAAACTGGCATTACCTAACAACAGCAATGTGATATCTTGCCAACCAAAGGTAGGACTTTGATACTGACCACCGCCAGAAATGATGATTCCCTGACCTTTGTTAGATTCGTTACCTACTATGAGAATTTCCCCAGGAATAATCAGCGGAAAAACTTCACCTGTAGAAGTGTTATAAGTTCCTGGTGCTAACTGAATAATTCCTGGTGTTGTAGTGGCTTTTAAGGCACGGGTAATACTTTTTAATGGACTCAACCGAGAACCAGTATTAGCATCGTTACCTATGACGGGATTTACATGGAGTGTCGCAACAACCATAATTTATACTTTATAATAATTTCAATAGTTTAAGCAGTCAGGAGTCAGGAGTCAGGAGTCAGGAGGAAGAACTACAAGCATCTGATAATTACCTTTACTGGGGTGAAAGTGAGAAGATTGGGAAATAGGAAATTTTGGCTTTTTTTCTCCTATCAAGGAGAGGTTTTAAACCTGGAATTAAACAATTAATTAAACAATTGTCGTCAGGATTCAGGATACAGAATACAGGATTGAGAATGAATGAGAGTGTTTGAGTCATTATTGATAATTGATGAACAAACTTTCTCCTGTTAATTCCTACTACAAACAAATATTCTGACTCCTGACTCCTGACTCCTTGCAAATTATCAATTATCAATTATCAATTATCAATTGACAATCGCAACTGATTAACAACCTGATCTAATCCTACGGAATGGGCAGCTTTAAATAATAGGCGATCGCCTGCTTGCACATAAGTCTTTAATCTGGTTACTAAATCACTATGAGTAGTAAAACATTCACAAGGAATTCCTTTTGCACTATCAGCAATAATTTCTGCATCTGTGCTATTAACCAAAACCAACAAACCATCTAAATGCAATTTTTGTACCAGTTCCCCAACTTGTTGATGTAATTGTGGGGATCTGTCTCCTAACTCCTTCATTGCTCCTAATACGGCAATTTTCCGCTTTCCTGGTGTATCTGCTAATAACTGTAAAGCTGCTAACATCGCTTCTGGGGCGGCGTTATAAGTTTCATCTAAAATCACAATATCATTAGGTAATGTAAAACGTTGCGATCGCCCTCCTGGCATATTCACAATTACCCCATTTTTTAGGGTTTGCCAATCAATTTCTAATACCTGAGCCACTGCTAAAGCTGCTAAAAAATTAGTCGCATTATGACGGCCAGGTAAGGGTAAAGGTAAACGTATTCCTGCCACTTCTATAGTTTCATTATCCAGTAATTTCCCGCGAATATCCCCACCAGAAAAACCATAACTAATTACTTTCCCCTGCCAAAATTTCTTTGCTGTCTCCATTAATAAAGGACTATCATAATTGAGAATTGCCACACTATCACTAGGCATTTCTGCTAATAACTCACATTTAGCTTCTGCGATCGCTTGTTCTGAACCTAGTAACTCAATATGTGCTGTTCCCACATTAGTAATCACACCGATATTTGGCCTAGCTATTTGTGTTAATTCTGCAATTTGTCCCCTCCCTCGCATGGCCATTTCTATGACTGCAAAATCATCTTCTGCACCCAGTTCTAACAACGTTTTAGGAACACCTATTTCATTGTTGAAATTTCCATAGGTTTTGTGAACTTGTCCTCTAGTTCCTAAAACTGCGGCGATCAGTTCCTTGGTTGTGGTTTTACCTACTGAACCTGTTACCCCAATTACAGGAATAGTAAAGGAATCCCGCCACCATCTAGCAATTTGCTGATATGCCTTGAGGGTGTCGGAAACTTCTAATATAGGTATGTCAGGGTTTTCATTAGTATACTCTACAATGGCGGCAATTGCACCCTTGGCGATCGCCATTTTTACAAACTTGTGTCCATCGAACTTTTCGCCGCGTAAGGCTAAAAACACTTCACCCGGTTGTAAAATCCTGGTGTCTGTTTGGATACCCTTGCTTACTTGAGCTAATGCAGATGCAGATAAATTTACAGGACGGGCTGATAGAACTTCAACCAATTGGGATAAAGTAGCCGAAACAGACATACTGATCATCAATAAAAGTTAATTACCAAATCCTACAATCTTTGAGGACAGAATTGACACTCCCTACATTGTTGACGCGAAACCTAAATAGGGGTTGCTGAGAAAGTCTTTCCGTGAGGGCATAGGAGTCAGGAGTCAGGAGTCAGGAGGAGATTTGAAAATTTCTTTGCCATCTCTTGAAATCCCCAAAAATGCACACTTTTTCCGGTATACCCTTCAAAACCCTTGCACTTTTTTCCTGTTTATCAGCCTCTAACCTTTGATATATCAAGGTTTTAGGTTTATTCAGCAAACCCTAAATCAAAATGTGGTTTATTTACCTGAAAATAGCTGTAATTCAAAATATGAATCTCAGTATTTTCGTGTTAAAATACCGCCAAGTGGTGAGATTTTCTACTAAAATGATTAAAATGACATCAGATTTTCACTTTCTTAAACGGCTATATAACGCTTTTGATCCCTTTCAACCTTTACCTGCGGGAGATCCTGCTTATGTTGACTGTCAGGAAGTGCGGGGAGATGGTGATATTTTGGAAGCAGTAGGGAGAGAGATTTTATATTCTGATAGAAATACCTGTCAACTGTATGCAGGTCATCGTGGTGCGGGAAAATCTACAGAATTATTAAGACTACAACAATTTTTAGATGAAAAAGGGTTTTTTGTCGTCTACTTTCCGGCAGATGAAAAAGATATTGATCCAGAGGATGTTCAATATACAGATATTCTTTTAGCTTGCACTCGCAATATTTTAGCAGCATTTAAAGATAAAACTAATTCACCAGCTATATTAAATTGGTTAAAAGGACGATTTGAGGATTTAAAAGATTTCTTACAAACAGAAATTTACCTAGATGAATTATCAATTGAAGCACAGGTTTCACAACTTGCCAAAATCACTACAAAAATCCGCAGTGAACCCAATGAACGCCGCAAAATTCGCGATTTAATTAATCCCCATACGACTACTTTAACTCAGGCATTAAATGAATTTATTCAAGATGTCAAAAAAAATCTACCTTCAGGATATGACAAATTAGTTTTAATTGCTGATAATTTAGATAGAATTGTTCCTGTTATCCAAGGAGAAGACCGCAGCAACCATGATCAAATTTTTATAGATCGCAATGAACAACTGAAAGCTTTAGATTGTCATTTAGTTTATACAGTACCAATTTCTTTAATTTATTCTGACAGATCATCTTCATTAGTAGATATATATGGTACTCCCCAAGTATTACCAATGATTATGGTACAAACTCCTGAAAATGAACCCTATCCACCAGGAATTAATAAAGTTATTGAAGTTCTCCAAAAACGACTCACTACCATAGACCCTAGTAAATCTATTGTGGATTTATTTGACAACAGGGAATCTTTAGAAAATTTATGTTTAATGAGTGGTGGTCATGTGCGAAATTTATTATTATTAATGAAGGAAGCTCTCAAATACACCAATACTTTACCGATTTCTAAAAAGGCTTTACAACGGTCAATTAGCGAGTTAAGAAATACCTATAAAAATACCATTTACTTTAATGAATGGGAAGCACTGGCAAAGGTTCATCATACTAAGGAGATAGTTAATGATCAACTTTATCGGGGTTTATTATTTAATCGCTGTATTTTAGAATATCGTTATCAAGAACCTGATGGAGAAACTAAATTTTGGTATGATATTCATCCTCTGATTAAGGGTATCAAAGAATTTCAGGATGCTTATAACCAGCTTTACCCAAATGCTTAACCTCTCCCTAAGAGGATGTTTGAAAAGTATCAGAATTAATCGAGATCCCCCCAACCCCCCTTACAAAGGGGGGCTAAATTCCTCAAAGTCCTCCTTTTCAAGGGGGATTTAGGGGGATCTGCGGGTGTCAGATCCCACACGAAAAAGTTTTCAAACAACCTCTAACCCTCTCCTAAAAGGAAAGGGAACAGGGCAAAATTTGATTCCCCAGTTTTATTATTCAATATTGAATTGTATCTCATTGATCTACAATCTACTGTAAGAACAAAATTCTTAAAAAATTCTCTCAAACAATGCCTCTAAAACTAAGTGAATGGGATAATGATTTACCCATAGAACAAGACGAAGAATATCAAGCCTTTCTGCGGACACTGCGGTTTACAGAAGGTTTTGCTTTATTATTTGTTCGCTGTTCTCCTGCTAGTGGTGAACAATTAGTTAATAAAGTTAAAGCAGATATTCATGATCAAAAGATAGAAATTCTCAAATTAAATAAAAATGTTACTAATTTATATGTAGAAGTTGATCAATTACCTAACAAAAATCATATCAATATTTTATTCATTACAGGTTTAGAATCTGCATTGTATAAATATGAAGAAGCCAAAACTTTAGCAGGTTGGAGTAGTCGAGAAACCCATCATTATAGCTGGGAAGGTGTACCACCAATTTTAATTAACATTAACCAGCAGCGAGAAAGATTTAGAGATCAATTTAAAATTTGTTTTGTATTCTTATTACCACAGTTTGCAATTAAATATTTTATTCACCGCGCCCCCGATTTTTTTGATTGGCGTTCTGGTTTATTTGAATTTCCTCTTGATAAAGATAAGCTAGATCAAGAATTAAATCGGATTATTCAGGAAGGAAGTTATGAACAGTATATAAATTTAACTCCAGAAGCAACAAATCAGAAAATTCTAGAAATCATAGAAATTATTGAACATGATCAAATAGAGAATGTTCAAAAAGCTGAATTGTTTTTTGAATTAGGTTATTTACAAAATATTAAACAAGATTATCAATCTGCAATTTCTTCTTTCGACAAAGCACTGGAATTTAAACCTGATTATCACCAAGCTTGGTACAACCGGGGTATTTCCCTACGTAATTTAGGTAGGTATGAAGAGGCGATATCTTCCTACGATAAAGCACTGGAAATTAAACCTGATTATCACCAAGCTTGGTACAACCGGGGCAATTCCCTAGATAATTTAGGAAGGTATGAAGAGGCGATATCTTCCTACGATAAAGCACTGGAAATTAAACCTGATTATCACCAAGCTTGGTACAACCGGGGCATTTCCCTAGATAATTTAGGAAGGTATGAAGAGGCGATATCTTCCTACGATAAAGCACTGGAAATTAAACCTGATAAACATGAAGCTTGGAACAACCGGGGCATTTCCCTAGATAATTTAGGTAGGTATGAAGAGGCGATATCTTCCTACGATAAAGCACTGGAATTTCAACCTGATGATCATGAAGCTTGGAACAACCGGGGCATTTCCCTAGATAATTTAGGTAGGTATGAAGAGGCGATATCTTCCTACGATAAAGCACTGGAATTTCAACCTGATTATCACCAAGCTTGGTACAACCGGGGCAATTCCCTCTATAATTTAGGAAGGTATGAAGAGGCGATATCTTCCTACGATAAAGCACTGGAAATTAAACCTGATGATCATGAAGCTTGGTACAACCGGGGCAATTCCCTCTATAATTTAGGAAGGTATGAAGAGGCGATATCTTCCTACGATAAAGCACTGGAAATTAAACCTGATTATCACCAAGCTTGGTACAATAAAGCTCGTGTTTATGCCCTACAAGGTAATATTGAAAAAGCAATTGAAAATCTACAAACAGCAATTATTTTGAATCCTGATACAGTTAGAGAATGGGCAAAAACTAACTCAGATTTTGATGCTATTCGGGAAGATGAACGCTTTCAAGCTTTATTTTAAAATGATCCTTAGAGGGTGTTTGAAAAGTTTTGGATCGTGATTTTAGGCACTTCATGATAGCGAAGCGTGGCGTAGCCATTTCCCCCTAACCTGCCTTAAAAAGGAGGGAACTAGAGTCAACGTCCCCCTTTTCAAGGGGGATTTAGGGGGATCTATAAATATTTGATACACCATCAGCGACTTTTAAAACATCCTCTTACCGTCTCCAATGAGCAATCATTTGTGGACTCGTTGAACCAAGAACCCCCGCACCTTTAGGTCGTGAGTGTCAAAAATAAGCAGGAACGGAATTGTTTAACCTTTACAAAACTATAAGTTTACAAAACTTCATCTAAAATTATGTCATGAGATCCCCGACTTATGGAAGAAGTTGGGGATCTGCGTGTAATTTGTGCTACTTCCAGGTCAAGAAAGCAACGCTATGATACTTGAAGAGTTTGCTGTTCCCACATTGAGGGTGAACAGACACATGAAAAATTAAAACTTTTGCTTTGGTGAAAGACACCCAAAGGTGTGAATTTAGTGTTCTCCTGTTTTTTCAATTGTTTCAATAACTGCTAAACCTATACCAGAAGCTGCAATTAACAAGACTGCTGAGATCAGATAGGCACTGGTCAGCATTCGGAGGGCTTCGTCAAAAAAAATGTAGGTGGTCATCTGTTCACCTTCTGAACTTTAAGCGGCTACTAGTGTTATTTAGTGTAATTTTTTTCTTCACACCCTGATAGGTCAATCTCGGTGATTAATTCCTAGCAATAGTATCTTAACAAAACTTTAGCTATTTCAAAACCCCATGACAAAATTTTCTAGCTAAAGATTTGAGGAAATTAACCCAGATTTAGTTAAAACCTATATGACAAGGGAACAGGGAACAGGGAACAGGGAACAGGTTTTTGGATATTTTACTTTTCGTTACATATTTCGGTTTTTTCTGTTCACCTAGTTACAAACAAGCTTGAATTGTAGCAGTTACTGATTTTGATAATGATGGTAAATCATAACCACCTTCTAACCCAAATAAGATTTTTCTAGTTACGCCTAAACAATATTGAGTAAATAAACCAAAATCTTCGGGTTGCAAATTAACACTTGCTAAAGGGTCATCTGCTACAGCATCATAACCAGCACTAACAATCAATAAATCTGCATGAAAGTTGTTTAAAAACGGTAGTATTTTGTATTGCCACAAAAGTTGATAAATGCTGATATCACTACCGGGAGGTACAGGAAAATTTAACACATTATTATGAAAACCTTTTTCAGAACTTCTCCCAGTGCCAGGATAAGCAGGATATTGATGTAAAGAACAATAAACAATTTCTGGGTGATTTTCTACTATGGCTTGAGTACCATTGCCGTGATGTACATCCCAGTCTAAGATGGCGACACGGTTGATACCTGGTTGTTGTAAGGCATATAAAGCGGCGATCGCTGCATTAGAAAATAAGCAAAACCCCATTCCTGTATTACTTTCTGCATGGTGTCCCGGTGGACGTGCTAACACAAAGGCGGGATTTTCTCTACTTAAAACCTCATTCACCCCATCTAACCAAGCACTTACAGCTAATAAAGCTACATCATAACTGCGGGGGGAAACTGGGGTATCTCCATCTAAATAACCACCACCAGTAGCAGCAATATCTTTAAGTTTTTGAATGTATGTTGCAGTGTGGGCGGTTTTTATCCAAGACATTAACTCCTGTTTGACTGGTGTGGGGGTTAACCAGTGGATTTTTTGGGCAAAGTCAGCAGTTTTTAAAGCCTTGACAACCGCACTTAAACGTTCTGGTCTTTCTGGATGATAACGTCCAGTTTGGTGGTCTAGAAATTCATCGGAATAGATAATTGGTAGCATGGGTGGGAACAGGAAAATACTGAATGTAATTCTAGCCTGACTGTTCGTTGCTGTAACCAGTTATGATTTTTTCTGTACTTCAATCTAATGCTAACAAGCGAGGAATTGTTTCTAATTTAGCTTTAAGTTTTCCTTTTTCTCTGCCTTCTTCTCTACCTTCTTCTAACGCTTCTTGATCAAATCGTGTTTGTTTTAAATCACTTAATCCAAACATAGCTTCAATTTCCTCCTTGTTCATTCTTGGAAACTTTTAAAATAAGTCGGGTTTGCTGATAGCGTAGCGTGGCTTTAGCCATATAAATCCGAAAAATTTACAGGTAAAGGGTTTTAGCTATTTTTACTTTCAAAAAGTACCAGCTTTTATGAGGTGGCAAGTGAAAAACCCTGCACTTACAGCAGTTTTCATGTCTTTAGACTACAGTAAGGGCGAAGCATTCGGATGATAGTCTTAGGTAAAAACCGATAATTAATTGTCCGAATGCTTCTCCCCTACATTGTTGACGCGAAACCTAAATCAAAATGTGGTTTATTTACCTGAAAATAGCTGTAATTCCTACATAAAGAAAAAATCGTTCCTATCCAACTCTTGAAACTGTCACCGTGGCGTAGCACCGTGGCGTAGGCTATCAAACATCAAACTGATTTTATTCCTCAATCCTCAATCTTGAATTTTTAATTCTGAATCCTCAATTATTAGCTTCATTTTTTTAATAAAATCTTGAATTTGTGAATTTATGATTTGATAATTATTCTGACTCCTGACTCCTGACTCCTGACTCCTGACTCCTAAATTCTTACTTTTCTCTGATATGATCTTTTTGTTTGACTGTCTTTACCACAAACGGGGTCAATATATGTTAGAATTATAGCAAAATATGACAATTTTTCAAGATTAATTTGACATAATTTTGTATTTTGTCAAGTACAAAGGCTAAAATCTACGTTTTTTGGAGTTTTGCGGTTTATGACAACCTCACAGGAGAGGATTATCCCGACGGATTTACGACAAGAAATGTCGCAATCTTATCTAGAATACGCTATGAGCGTAATTGTCGGTCGGGCGTTACCAGATGCTAGGGATGGCCTTAAACCTGTACATCGTCGCATCCTCTACGCTATGCACGAGTTGGGTTTGCTGCACGATCGCCCGTTTAGAAAGTGCGCCCGTGTGGTGGGGGAAGTTTTGGGTAAATATCACCCCCACGGTGACACGGCGGTATATGATGCTTTGGTACGGATGGCGCAGGACTTTTCCATGCGATCGCCTTTAATCAACGGTCATGGTAATTTTGGTTCTATTGACAATGACCCACCGGCGGCAATGCGTTATACAGAGTGTCGTCTACAAGCATTAACCAGTCATTCATTATTGCAAGATATTGAAGCTGAAACTGTAGATTTTATTGATAACTTTGATGGTTCTCAACAAGAACCCACGGTTTTACCTTCCCGTATTCCCCAACTATTACTGAATGGTTCTTCGGGAATTGCGGTAGGGATGGCTACAAATATTCCTTCGCATAATTTGGGAGAATTGATTGATGGGTTAGTGGCATTAATTCATAACCCAGAAATAAATGATACTCAATTGATGCAGTATGTTCACGGTCCTGATTTTCCCACAGGGGCGCAAATTCTGGGAACATCAGCCATTAAAGAAGCATACACCACCGGACGGGGTTCGATTACTATGCGGGGTGTAGCGACCATTGAAACTATTTCAAATCGCAACCGCCCAGACAGGGAAGCAATAATTGTTACTGAGTTACCCTACCAAACCAACAAAGCGGCATTAATTGAAAAAATTGCCGAGTTGGTGAATGATAAGAAAATTGATGGTATTGCAGATATCCGAGATGAGAGCGATCGGGATGGAATGCGGATCGTAATTGAATTGAAACGCGATGCTTATCCCCGTGTGGTTTTAAATAACCTTTATAAACAAACTCCATTACAATCTAACTTTGGCGCGAATATGTTGGCGTTGGTAAATGGAGAACCACAAATACTCACCCTGAAAAACTTCCTCAACGTCTTTTTAGATTTTCGCATTGAAACTATTAACAGACGTACCCGTTACCAACTGAGAAAGGCAGAGGAAAGAGATCATCTATTACAAGGTTTATTAATTGCCTTATCTCATTTAGATGCAATTATAAACCTAATTAGGAGCGCCCCAGATGCACCCACAGCAAAAGGTGAATTAATTAGTAGCTATGGACTTTCCGAAGTTCAAGCGGATGCAATTTTACAGATGCAGTTGCGGCGGTTAACAGCCTTAGAAGCTGATAAAATTCGCTTAGAACACGAAGAATTGCAAGTACAAATTGCAGATTTGCGGGATATATTGGATAGAAGGGAACGGGTACTGGAAATTATTGAAACCGAAATTACCCAAATTAAAACCCAGTTTGCCACACCGCGACGCACAGCGATCACCCATGCAGAAGGGGAAATAGATGATATTGACTTGATCGCAAATGAGAAAGTTTTGATTTTGGTGACACAACAAGGTTACATCAAACGGATGCCCGTGAATACCTTTGAAGCCCAAAACCGAGCCACCAGAGGTAAAGCCGGTGCTAAAGTCAAAGATGATGATACCATCGAGCATTTTTTAACCTGCTGTGATCATGATAGCGTGTTATTTTTTAGCGATCGCGGCGTAGTTTACAGCCTCAAAGCATATCAAATACCAGAAGGTTCACGCACCAGTCGGGGTACACCCATCGTCCAGATGTTACCCATACCCAAAGAAGAAAAAATCACTTCCATAGTACCCGTAGACGAATTTAGCAGCGAAGAATATTTAGTCATGCTCACGAAAGGTGGTAACATCAAGAAAACCGCCCTGGAAGCATTTAGCAACATTCGCGCTAACGGGTTAATAGCCATCTCCTTAGAAGAAGGCGATCATTTGCGTTGGGTGAGACGTGCCAAAGCAGAAGATAGCGTCATCATTGGTTCAAGACAAGGAATGGCTATTCACTTCCGTTGTGACAACGATCAAATGCGTCCATTAGGTAGAGCAACTCGTGGAGTTAAATCAATGAAACTCAAAGCGGGTGATGAACTGGTAGGAATGGATATATTACCTGCTGCCATTCTTGCAACCTTAAACACAGATGCAGAAACGGAAATAGAAGAAGAAACCGTTGACATAGAAGAAACCGCAGAAAACAGCGAAGAAACCGCCAACAACAGCGGTACAGGTCCCTGGGTATTGATCATCACAATGGGAGGCTATGGAAAGCGCGTACCCGTAGGACAATTTAGACTACAAAACCGCGCCGGACAAGGTATCACCGCCACCAAATTCAAAAACCGTAAAACCAAGGATCAACTAGCAACCCTGCGAATAGTTAACCCCGACGAAGAGATCATGATGGCCACGAATCGCGGTATTATTATCCGCCAATCTGTAAATGCAATTTCCGTACAATCACGTACAGCAACCGGAGTGAGAGTACAGAAACTCGATGAAGATGACGCAATTACCGGAGTAGCAGTAGTTCCCCCCGATGCTGGAGATGCTGAAGATTCCGCCGAGTAAATTTATGAGGGAGAAGTTAAAATACTTACTCCCTTACATAGTAGCTTTAACTAGCGGGGCATTGATGGGGGTGACAGTCGCCCCCGTTGGTGCTTGGTTTTTTGCTTGGGTTGCCCTTGCACCCCTGTGGGTAATAGTTGTTAAATATACTAATAAATCCCTGCCCTCTGCCTTTTTATGGGCGATCGCCTATCATGGAATAGCCCTATCATGGATCACAGGTATTCACCCCATGAAATGGTTAGGTGTACCTTGGTGGCCGAGTTTATTTATTACCTTATTTTGCTGGTCATTTATTAGCCTGTGGGGAGGTTTGTTAGTCTCTCTTTGGGCGTTTTTGATGGTGCGGTTAGATAAACAAAAGCCTTGGTTAAGGGTGTTAATTGGTACTGGTTTATGGTGTGGTTTGGAAAGTTTGTGGAGTTCTGGATCTTTATGGTGGAGTTCTCTTTCTTACACCCAATCACCGCATAATTTGGTAATTT
The DNA here is from genome assembly GCF_019598945.1 of Sphaerospermopsis torques-reginae ITEP-024. Classification (NCBI taxonomy): domain Bacteria; kingdom Bacillati; phylum Cyanobacteriota; class Cyanophyceae; order Nostocales; family Aphanizomenonaceae; genus Sphaerospermopsis; species Sphaerospermopsis torques-reginae. The sequence continues at coordinate 4,788,735 of NZ_CP080598.1, forward strand.
TGCATTTGGGGCAATTTTCTGGACCGAATACGGTAACGGCGGTTATTGTGGCGGTTAATGGTTTGGTTGCGGAGTCTTGGATATATAATCTCACGCAAAGACGCAAAGGCGCAAAGGAAGAAAAGAAAGAAAAGGAAGCAAAGGAAGAAAGAAAAAACTCTGTGTTATCTGTGTCTCTGTGGTTCGTTAATAAATATTTAATTTCAGCTACAATACTGTTAATTATCTCCCATTTTTTGGGGTTTGTTCTTTATTCTCAACCTTTGAATAATCATGAAAATACAGCATTAAAAATAGGCATCATTCAAGGTAATATTCCTAATGAAATTAAGTTGCTTCCTCAAGGATTTAGACGAGCAATTACAAACTATACTAATGGATATTTAACATTAGCAAATCAAGGTGTTGATGGGGTGTTAACTCCTGAAGGTGCTTTACCTTTATATGAACGTAATTTTCAAAATACTCCTTTGTTAAATGCGGTGAAGGATAAAGGGGTTGTAGTTTGGATCGGTGGTTTTGGTGAAAGGGGGAGAAGTTATACTAATAGTTTATTTGGGGTAAATGGTAAAGGGGAAGTTACTAGCAGATATGATAAGTCAAAGCTTGTACCTTTGGGGGAATTTGTTCCTTTTGAAGAAGTTATTGGGGCGTTAGTTCAACGGTTATCTCCTTTGGATGAACATCAAGTACATGGGGCAAAAAATCAAGTTTTTGATACTCCTTTGGGGCGGGTTATTGTGGGTATTTGTTATGAGTCTGCTTTTTCGGAAATCTTTAGATATCAGGCTTTTAATGGGGGTAAATTTATTTTAAGTTCTTCTAATGATGCCCATTATACGGCAGCAATGGCAGATCAACATCATGCCCAGGATATCATGCGAGCAATTGAAACTGATCGATGGGCTGTGAGGGCAACAAATACCGGTTATTCGGCTTTTGTCGATCCTCATGGGAGAACTTTGTGGAAGTCAGGGTATAATAGTTATGAAACTCATGCGGAAATTATTTATCCTCGGCAAAGTCAGACTTTATATGTGCGTTGGGGTGATTGGTTGATGCCTTTGTTGTTGGTTTTGGGATTTTTGCGGTGGTTTGTAGGTAATATCAAATCCGGTTAAACGCACATAGTTTCAATGTTTCAATCTCTTAACAAAAAGGTTTGTAGCTGATTTTGAGTGTGTTTTTTAGACGGATTTGATATTATTGGTAATTGGGTAGTGACTACGAATTATGAATTATTTTGTTTCTCTCCAGAAGCCCGAATTAATTCAGCTACAACCGCCACGGTAGCGGTAATAGAAATTAACATGACGCTGAGGGCGTTAATATCTGGTTTGACTCCAGTTCTGATGCGGCTAAATATTTCCATTGGTAGGGTATTAGAACCGCTACCTGCTGTAAAACTGGAGATGAGAAAGTCGTCTAAACTGAGGACGAAAGCTAGTAAACAACCAGATATAATACCTGGCATTAATTGGGGTAAAACTACTTTAATAAAGGCTTGAATAGGGGTTGCACCTAAGTCTAGTGCGGCTTCTTCTAGGTGGGGATCGAGGTTATTAAGTCGGGATGATACTACTAAACCGATGTAGGCTAGGCAAAAAACTATATGTGCAGCTACAATTGTCCAGATGCTTAGAGGTATGGCAAAAGCAGCTAAACAAACAAGGGTAGAAACTGCGATCGCAATATCAGGAATTAATAATGGTAAATACGATATACCACGATACAATGTTTTTCCTGGAAAATTATAACGTGCCAAACCTACAGCCATCATAGTTCCCAAGACTGCGGAAACAGCAACTGCACTACAGGCTACTAGCAAACTGTTTTTTAAAGCTGATAAAATGCGAGCATCTGTGAATAGTTTTTGATACCATTCTAGAGTGAATCCTTGCCAACTTGCGCTGTAAGGTGACTGGTTAAAGCTATAAAATCCTAGTACCAGGATAGGCAGGTACATAAACAAAAATACCAGTATTGAAAAAACTGCCTGCCATGTCATAGACTTTTTTTTGCTTGAGTGAGGGATATTCATGTTTATATTTAGTTCTTAATTTATTGTATTAGATTATATCATCGTCAGGAGTCAGGAGGTTTTTAATTATAAATGATGAATTATCAATTATCAATTATCAATTATCAATTATCAATTATCAATTATCAATTATCAATTATCAATTGATTAAAAAACGTACTTCTGTAGATCACTGCTACAAACAAATATTCTGACTCCTGACTCCTGACTCCTGACTCCTGACTCCTTGATCTCCTGACTCCTGGAAATCCTGACTCCTTCAAATTACTAATTTACCTCTAAAGTAGAGGAAAATATCCCTACCTAAGATAGACAAAAGATATCAAAGCTCCAGCATAAGATTGTGAAGCTAGTAAAAGTATTAGGTTAATATTTACGAGTTTTTTCTCTGTATTTTTCCAGCAACTTCTTAATGGTTAGGGGGTTAATAATGAGAATTGCCCAGGTTGCTCCACTGTGGGAGAGAGTACCACCTCCAGCTTATGGTGGAATAGAATTAGTCGTGGGTTTGTTAACAGATGAATTAGTCAAAAGAGGACATGAAGTAACATTATTTGCATCAGGAGATTCTCTGACTCTGGCTAAGTTAGTATCAGTTCATCCGCGGGCTTTAAGATTGGATAATACTGTCAAAGATTACAGTATTTATGAATTGCTAAATCTAGCCTCAGTTTATGAACAAGCGGAAAAATTTGATCTTATTCACTCTCATGCAGGACACACACCTTTAGCATACACAAAGTTGGTAAAAACTCCCACAGTTCACACATTGCATGGTATTTTTACTTCTGACAACGAAAAAATCTTTAAATATGCCAAAAAACAGCCTTATGTGAGTATTTCTGATGCCCAAAGAGAACCCAGGTTAGGGTTAAATTATATATCAACAGTGTACAATGGAATTGATGTTAGTAGTTATGAGTTTTATCCTCAACCTTTAGATCCACCATATTTAGCATTCGTGGGCAGAATATCGCCAGAAAAAGGCACACATTTAGCAATTCAAATTGCCAAAAAAACTGGTTGGCAGTTGAAAATAGCAGGTAAGATAGATAGAGTGGATATAGAATATTTTGAGCAGGAAATTAAACCCCAGATTGATGGTAAGCAAATTCAATATTTAGGTGAAGCTAACCACGCAGAAAAAAATACTATCATGGGTTCTGCTTATGCCACTTTATTTCCTATTACTTGGAGAGAACCATTTGGTTTGGTAATGGTAGAATCAATGGCATCGGGTACACCTGTAATTGCGATGCGAATGGGTTCAACTCCCGAAGTAATTGCTGATAAACAAACAGGTTTTCTTTGTAATAATATTCAGGAGTGTATTGAGGCTATTGAGCAAATAGAAAGATTAAACCGTTATGCTTGTAGGCGATATGTAGAAAACCATTTTAGTGTCAAACAAATGACTGATGGTTATGAAGCGGTTTATAAACAAATTATCACAGAGAAATTGGCTGAAGAGAATGGATATTTTCGTAATAGTTTAGTTTATTAAGTTCATTGTCAGAATTAAGGAGTCAGGAGTCAGTAGGGGCAAACCCCCTGTGGTTGCCCTCTGGAGTCAGGAGTCAGGAGGCAGGAGAATGGCTAAGGCCAGGCATTAGTGGAACTTTGGCTTTAGTGATACGCTATCGAAGAGCCAGAACTGAAGAGTAAAATTGGCTTGATAGCTATTAATTACCGTCTAGCCTCACAAAAATTATGACATCGACAATTTCTATCAACGACAGTCAAAAGTTACAACTTTCACCTTTAGAAGTTCCCAACCGTTTATTACTAGGTCCTGGTCCTTCTAACGCCCATCCTGCGGTATTACAGGCTATGAATACCACTCCTTTAGGGCATTTAGATCCGGCATTTTTAGCATTGATGGATGAGATTCAATCTTTGCTACGCTACGTTTGGCAAACGGAAAACCCCCACACGATCGCCGTCAGTGGTACGGGTACAGCAGCGATGGAAGCAACTCTAGCTAACACTGTAGAACCGGGAGACGTAGTTTTAATTGGTGTTGCTGGTTACTTCGGTAATCGTTTGGTAGATATGGCGGGAAGATATGGCGCAGATGTACGCACTATTACTAAACCTTGGGGACAGGTATTTTCTGTAGATGAAATTAAAACAGCGTTAGAAACTCACAAACCGGCAATTTTAGCATTAGTTCATGCAGAAACCTCCACCGGCGCACGTCAACCTTTAGAAGATGTGGGTGAGTTGTGCCGCAAACATGGAACTTTGTTATTAGTGGATACTGTCACCAGCTTGGGTGGTGTTCCCATTTTCTTAGATGAGTGGGGTGTGGACTTAGCTTATAGTTGCAGTCAAAAAGGTTTAGGTTGTTCTCCTGGTGCTTCTCCTTTTACCATGAGTCCCCGTGCAATGGAAAAGTTGCAGAAACGGGAGACTAAAGTTGCAAACTGGTATTTAGATATGTTGTTGTTAGGAAAATATTGGGGTAATGAACGCATATATCATCATACTGCACCGATTAATTTATATTATGGTTTGCGGGAAGCTTTGCGTTTAGTGGCGGAAGAAGGTTTAACAAATTGTTGGCAACGTCATCAAAAAAATGTTGAATATCTTTGGCAAAGATTAGAAGAAATTGGTTTAAAAATGCACGTTGCTAAGGAATATCGTTTACCAACTTTAACTACTGTTTGTATTCCTGATGGGGTAGATGGAAAAGCCGTAGCAAAGCAGTTATTACTAGAACATAATATTGAAGTTGGTGGCGGCTTGGGAGAGTTAGCGGGTAAGGTTTGGCGTGTGGGTTTGATGGGTTTTAATAGTCGTCCTGAAAATGTGGATCGGTTGGTTGAGACTTTGCAGCAGGTTTTGGGTAAGTAGGGTGTTTAGGGTGGGCATTTTGCCCGCCAAGATCATGATTTTTTCACACCAAGATCCAAGGAAGGATGCAAAGAGGAAAAACTTTTTGATCCCAGAATCCCTACCCTGATAGAGTAGGGAGGATATCAAATAAGTCAAATAATTGAGCAGATGCGATCGCCTGGATTGATATCACATCTGATTCAATAGTTAAGACTCCATCTTTTCCTTGACTAACCGCTGATCAGATGCCACTGCCAGTAGTTCTTCTACAATATCCCAAGCTGCTGCACATTCACGAGAAGTATCTCCTTTCACTGCACAAATTCTTCTAGCTTCTTCCCGTGCAGCTTCTATTTCATCCTCAATAAATATGGGTTTTGGATTATCAAACAAATCACTTTTTCTGAGGATATCAGTAATTGATATAATTCCTAACAACTTACCTTTAATTACAGGAGCGCGACGAATACGTGTATTGGCAAACAATCGCGCTACATACTCTACACCAAGCTCAGGATTGACTACAATACAAGGCTTGGTCATAATCTCGTAAACTCGCACTTGTTTAGGGTCTTTACCGTAAGCGGCTACTTTATAAACAATATCAGTTTCTGTTACCATGCCATAGGGATCGTTTTCTGTGCGTGGTTCCACAACTAAAGAACGTAATCCTTTATATTTCATCAAATCCACTGCTTCTGCTACTGTTGCTGAACCACGAATTGTAATCACTTCTGTGGTCATTATGTCTTCTGCTTTCATCATATTTTTATAATTTCCTGTCAATAGTTGGTTGGTTGGAAAATTGGTTGGAAAAATTGTTCGGGTTAATTTGCGGATGTTGATGATTTTTTTCACTCATTCCTTAGATGTTTTCAGATTTTGATCTTTGGTAAATGAGTGTAGTTACCTGTGCAAAAAGTACAAAAAAATGAATTTTGACGTTTAATCTTCGTAAATTCTTGCCTCTGGAGCGTCAGGAAATTCTTCACAATACATTTCAAAAGTGCTTTTGGGATTTTCCACAAAGTCACTTTTTCTGAGGATATCAGTAATTGATATAATTCCTAACAATTTACCTTTAATTACAGGAGCGCGACGAATACCTGTATTGGCAAACAAACGCGCTACATACTCTACACCAAGCTCAGGATTGACTACAACACAAGGCTTGGTCATAATTTCATAAACTCGCACTTGTTTAGGGTCTTTGCCATAGGCACCAACTTTATAAACGATATCAGTTTCTGTGACTATGCCATAGGGGTCGTTTTCTGTGCGTGGTTCGACAACGATAGAGCGCAGTTTCTTATCTTTCATCAGTTTTACTGCTTCTGCTACTGTTGCTGAACCACGAATTGTTACCACTTTTGTGGTCATTATATCTTCAGCCTTCATCATGGTTGAAATCCTTAAAGCAATGAGTATGAATCTGTGGGATTTTGATTTGGTAAATGTTTAAAAATGAGGCTGAGTAGACTATCTGAACACCAGCATTGACTCCTCAGAAATCTCTAAAACCGTTTTAGATGTGGTAGAAGTTCTAAAACTGGTTGGTAATGTCAGGAGAAACCAGAACTTGGTTCATTTTTGAGTCGCTTGTGGGTAGTTTTTGAGTATATTGGTTAAAGCTGCGCTGAATTTTTCATAAGGAGCTATACCAACAATTGTTTCCAATAAGTCACCGTTCTTGAAAAACATAACTGCGGGAATACTGCGGATACCTAATTGTTTGGCAACATTTGGATTTTCACCCACGTCTAATTTGACTACTTTGGCAAGACCTTTGTATTCATCAGCGAGTTTATCCATCAAAGGACTAACCATTTTACAAGGTCCGCACCAAGTTGCTGTGCAGTCTAGTACAACTATTTCGTTATCACTTAATAGTGATTTGAACTCTGTTTCCTGGATATATTCAACTGTTGTCATATCAACTCCTTGTTTAATCTTTTTCAATTTTGATTGGTGGTTGTGAAAGGGAAAACAGTAAAAGATAAGGTGGGATGGCAATGAGTTAATTTCTCTATTGAGAAAAAACTGAGATCAGAATTGCTGTAACCTTGATGAAATAAAAGTTTCAGTCTTTTAATTTTTCTTTGCTTACGCATAAAATACTCGTTTTTTCTGCTTTGTTTTGATGTTACGCCGATAAAATTTGTGGTTCTTGGTTGATTAGTCTTTTGCTAGTATTCAAGGTTTTTTGGTGAATTGTTAAACTCAAATCAGAAAAAGAAGTTTGTAAAAAATGAGTCACTATTTCCACAGGGCGATCGCCATTAATCACTGTTAAACATCCTTGTTGGCGATAATGCTGAATTACGGGTGCAGTATGCTCTTGATAAACTTCTATTCGCTTACAAATAAGTTCAGGTTGATCATCTGAACGCCCCCTTTGCCGCAACCTTTGTACCAAAACATCTGTTGGCACATACAAGCTGAAAACTCGGTCATAAGACTGTCCTAAACTTGCTAATAGTTGATCAAGAAACTGAGCCTGGGATAAATTACCGGGAAATCCATCTAATATCCAACCCCGTTGAGTAGATGAATCAGTTAAGCGTTGGCGGATGAGATCAAAAATTAAATAGTCTGGAACTAATTCACTTTTTTCTACATACGCTTTTGCTTTCAAGCCTAAAGCAGTTTGATTAGCGATCGCCTGACGTAATATTTCACCAGTGGAAATATGCGGAATTTGCCATTGGCTGGACAGTATTGCCCCTTGTGTACCTTTGCCACTACCCGGCACTCCTAGCAAAATCAATCGCATTCCAACACCCCCTATCTTGAAAAGCCTGAAAAATCTGACTCATTTACCAGCAATCACCAGTAATTGATGTACCATGTTGACAGAGGTAATTAAATTCTGAAAACAATGGCTGCTGAAGAATCGAAAGACCACTCCCTCTGGGAAAAACTCAACCAAGCCCGGAAAGCAAAAGCTGCCAGTGGCGGCTATGCTGGCTATGGTTCACCCGCTTTTGGTCAGCAATCAGTTAATGGTGAATTAGTAGACAATCCCGCTGAACAACAGATTATTGAATTAATTCGCCGTCATCACAAGTCAGGAAAATCACTACCACAAATTTCTGCCTGGCTCAATCAGCAAGGATATACCACCAAGCGAGGACATCAGTGGCAACCTGTATCCGTGAAAAGGGTTTTAGACAGGCTTTATGGCAAAATGCAACGAATTTCTGGCATGGGTGAGGACTGATGTAGATATTGCCTCTCAATAGAGCCATATACCTCATATATCTTCCTTTTCCTCTCCAGTTACCTGACCATCTGCCCTTGGATATGCAAGTTTAAATCTTTAACGGTAATTTACCTTTTAAAGCTTATAACCTTTATATAGCGAGCTTTTCTCCCATTTATCTTTTACATCTCTCGTATTATATCTATATTTTGCAGAATTTAATATATTTATTGCTAATAAATTTACAAAACTTCATAATTAGTTTTATCATCCATAATCTATATCTAATAATCTATGCAAATTGATGATCCACTCATTGGCGTTCCCTGCTTGGAAGATGCAATAGATAAGCAACCACTGGTGGTTGCACCCCATACTTCCCTGATAGAAGTTGTAAATTTAATGAATCAGACACGAGGTAATAGTTGCTTATTATCGGATTTTGATGCAGGAATTACCTTTAATTCCATGCAAGGTACACGATCTAGCTGTGTACTCGTCATGGAAAGGAGGGAGTTATTAGGTATTTTCACAGAACGAGATATTGTGAGATTTACGGCTGCGGGTACGGATTTTGCTAGGGTAAAAATAGCTGATGTCATGGCGCATCCAGTAATTACCCTGTCAGAAACTGCATTCAAGGACATCTTTGCCGCACTGTTTTTATTTCGTCGGTATCGTATTCGCCATTTGGTAATCGTCAATGAACAGAAAGAGGTATTAGGAATTATTTCCCCAGAAAGTATTAGACAAATTTTACGCCCCACAAACCTACTAAAAATGAGGCGCGTGTCAGAGGTAATGACAACCCAGGTAATCCATGCACCACCAACAACTTCTGTACTCACCTTAGCGCAGATGATGGCAACTCATAAAGTGAGTTGTATAGTCATAACCAAAACAGACTCCTGGAATAATATTCTGCACGCTGTTAAGCCTGTAGGCATTGTTACCGAAAGAGACATTGTACAATTTCAAGCATTGGGGTTAAATTTAGGTCAAATTGAGGCAAGAACAGTGATGAGTACACCCTTGTTTTTGCTAACTCCAGAAGATTCCCTATGGTCAGCCCATCAAGAAATGCAGCAGCGGCGAGTACAACGATTAGTTGTATCCTGGGATTGGGGATCAAAGTTAGGAATAGTGACTCAAACCAGCTTGTTGCGGATATTTGATCCCTTAGAAATGTATGGAGTCATAGAAACTTTACAGCGAAATGTAGCGCAATTACAAGCTGAGAAAGCAGAATATCTCAGTAACCAAACTAATTCCCCAGAATCACCTCAACAACCAGATTGGCAAATACAACCACAACATCCTGTTCCCAAGGAAAACTTAAATACCCTGATTTCTCTGTTGGAAAGCAGGATAGAACATTTGATCAAAAACCCGAATCTATCCACAGAATTACAGCAAATGTATTTAAATTTAGCAATAACGGACATTGACAAAATGCGCCATTGCCATCGTTCATCGACATAACTCCTCAATACCCTGTTCATCCTCAATACTCTGTTCACTGGCATGAATAGAATTTTCAATTCTGTTTGATCTTATACTATTTTAAAATTTTGTAGTCGTTATACTCAATACTAAGGTTCTACCTGGGAATTGATGAAGTGGCAAAACAAACCACTTCATTTTTATTGTGAAAATGGTGAATTTTCAATCATTAACTAATTCATCGTGCCATTTTTCCCGTTTTGGGCGTTTCTCTATTTCTCTCACTTCACTGTCATTCATTCTATCTATATACCAAGTTCCCCATTTTAAAGCTTTTTGTCTTTCTAAATGGTCAATAAATTGAATTATGGGTTGATCTAGGTCAATAGGAGATTTTAAATTAAACTGAATAGTTTGAAAAATTTTGTTGTCGTCTTTGATAAAGTCTTCAGCCACAAATTTACTCAGCCATAAAACCAAGCGATTGTGTAATCTACCGAAAATACCCAAACGTTTTTTAGTCATTAATATTGTCATTATTTCTGCTCTACCCGCTTCTATTAAACGGGAAGCAAATATAAGATTAAATTGTAAAAAATCTACACTAATTGTAATCATTCCTGTCGTGCCATACCAATAACAAAGATGATAATGAACAGGTTTTTTATAAAAGGAACGAATCAATTTCATTAACCAGTAATCAGGAGTTGAGTGAGTAGTATTAGTAAAAGTAATGGCATTTTCATTGATTTCTTGTTTTTCAAAATTAAATTCTGATAGTAATTTATGAACTGTGTTAAAATGTTGAGCATCAATAGCATTAATCATAAAAACATTAGGGTGACAGTTGGTGATAAATCTTGCACTCAAAGCACTTTCAGATTCTTCCATTTCCAACTCAGGAATAAACGGTAAAGGTTGTTGAGGTGTTTCTCCTGTCCAAACCCAAATTAAACCATATTTTTCAGCAGTAGGCCAACTTTTAGCTTTAACTTTAACAGGTTCTTCTAAACAAGGAATTTCTACACAAAAACCTTCAGAATCAAATTTCCAGTGATGAAAAAAACAGCGTATTTCATTACCTTCTACTGTTCCTTCTCCCAGATGAGCGCCAAAATGAGGACAGTAAGCATCTAAAATCACAGCTTGTTTATCTTCACCACGATAAATTACTAATTCTCTACCCAAAATTGTCACGGGTTTAACTTCACCAACTCGTAACTTTTTAGAAGGTATTACCCAATACCAACCTTCAATAAAACGTTCTGGTTGATTGAAAATTTTAGGTTTTCTAGTATAGTTCAAATTTGCTGAATTGACGTTCATTTTTAGATTTATACTTATAGTCAAGGGGGTAATCTAGAAATATCACACCCAGCAAATAAAAACGGTTATTTTCGGTACTTCATTGGTAATTGGTAATTGGTGATTGGGTAAGATTGTTAACCTATTCCCTATTTCCCATTCGTATGTTATCATCAAAACAAGAGTTGGGAAAATCTGCTGTGTTAATTGAAGATAAACAACTACTTTTAATAGGTCAGGTAACAGAAAAAAGTGGTGTTCCTATTAGAACAATTCGTTATTATGAAAGTTTAGGTTTGATTCAAGCATCAGCATTATGAAAGTTTAGGTTTGATTCAAGCATCAGCACGTACTGAAGGAGGTTATCGGCAATTTTCGTCTGATGTATTAACTCGATTATCTTTTATTAAAAGAGCGCAACATTTGGGTTTAAGTTTAGAAGAAATTAAAGATATTTTGGAAGTTTATGATCACGGTAAACCCCCTTGTTGTGAAATTCAAGAAAAACTGCAAGCAAAGTTATCACAGATTGATCATCAAATTGAGCAATTATTAACTTTACGCTCAGAAATTAATCAATTACTTTCCGGTTGGCAAAATACAGAAATCAAACCTGAAGATAGTATTTGTCCAATTATTCAGAAATAAATTTGGTGATTGGTAATTGGTAATTGGTAATTGGGTTATTAAACTCCCTATCTTCCTACCTTCCTACCTCTGATTTCCCGAAAATAAACCACCATAATTCTAAACCTATTAAACCTAAACCAGCAATAGTTACTGCAAATTTTAATTCTAAAGGTTGCTGAATTATTTGAAAATGTTTATTTTGATTATGTTGTGAATGTGAATAGGAATTTTCTGCTTTTGCTGGACTTGATGTTAATAACATTAAACAAGCAAGACTTACCCACAGGATTTTTTGATTGAATTTTTGATTGAATTTTTGAGTTAATGTTTTATTTAACACTTAATTGACTCCTGCTTGAAACTTACGTAATCTTAAAGCATTGCTAACTACAGAAACGGAAGAAAGTGCCATTGCTGCACCTGCAAGAATGGGGTTAAGTAACCAACCGAAAATAGGGTAAAGAATACCAGCCGCAACAGGGATACCAATGATGTTATAAATAAAAGCAAAGAAGAGATTTTGCTGAATATTATTAATGGTAGCGCGACTAAGTTGAATAGCGGTGACAATTGCTTGCAAATCTCCAGAAATTAAAGTAATATCACTTGCAGCGATCGCCACATCTGTACCTGTTCCAATAGCTATTCCTACATCTGCTTGCGCTAACGCTGGTGCATCATTAATACCATCCCCCACCATGGCGACAATTTTAGATTTTGGATTTTGGATTTTGGATTGTAATGATTTTACAATAGCAGCTTTTTGATCAGGTCTGACTTGAGCAAAAACTTGAGAAATACCAACTTGATGAGCGATCGCTTCCGCAGTAGGTTGATTATCTCCTGTTAACATTACCACTTCTAAACCCATCTTTTGCAATGTTTTTACCGCTGCTGTTGAGGAAGGTTTTAAAGCATCCGCAATACCCATTATTCCTGCTAATTCTCCATCAACAGCCATTAAAATGACAGTTTTTCCTCCGGTTTCCCAAGCAATTTTATATTCTTGCAAAGCATCGGTATTAATTGCTAATTGATTTAACCAGTATTCTGTCCCAATTTGCACTGAATGATGATTAACAATACCTTGTACACCACAACCAGCAACAGCTAAAAAATCCGTAACCTCTGTTAAATTAACCTGTTGAGATTCGGCATATTTTACCACAGCTTCCGCTAGAGGATGTTCAGAATTTCTTTCTACAGATGCAGCTAATTTTAATAAATTCAATTCATTTTGATTTGCTGTACCTTTAGCAGTCACAAAATCTGTAACTGTGGGTTTACCTTGAGTTAAAGTCCCGGTTTTATCAAGTACAATAGTTTTAATTTTATGTGCTAATTCTAAACTTTGGGCATCTTTAATTAAAATACCATTTTCCGCACCTTTACCAGTTCCTACCATTATAGAAGTAGGAGTAGCTAAACCCAAAGCACAAGGACAAGCGATAATTAAAACACCCACCATTGTAATCAGAGAAAGGGTAAAATTACCTGTAAAATTAAACCAAATCAAAAAAGTAGCGATCGCAATAGCAATAACAGCAGGAACAAACCACCCTGTTACCTGATCTGCTAATCTTTGAATAGGAGCTTTAGAACCTTGAGCTTCTTGGACTAATTTAACAATTTGTGCTAAAAAAGTATCCTTACCTACCCTAGTTGCTCTAAATTTAAAACTACCAGTTTTATTAATTGTCGCCCCAATAACTTCATCACCAGCTTGCTTTTTCACAGGTAAACTTTCACCCGTTACCATCGCTTCATCAACCATTGAATTACCATCAATTACTTCCCCATCAACGGGAATTTTTTCCCCAGGACGCACCAAAATTATATCATTAATAATTACATTTTGAATAGGAACATCAATTTCTTTTCCATCCCGCACAACTCTAGCTGTTTTTGCTTGCAAACCTATCAATTGTCTAATAGCTTCTGAAGTTTGTCCCCTAGCACGATGTTCCAAAAACCGCCCCAACAAAATTAAAGTTACAACCATTGCTGCAACTTCATAATAAACATGAGTTTCTAAACCTTGGGCAATAAAAAAACCTGGAAACAGCGTCACAAATAAAGAATAAAAATAAGCAGCACCAGTACCCAAAGCAATTAAAGTATCCATCGTGGCGGTGTGGTGTTTTAAAGACTTCCAACCATTTCTAAAAAACGCACCTCCACACCAAAACTGCACCGGAGTTGTTAATATTAACTGCAACCAAGGATGATGTAAAAAATCAGGAATAAAAGGTAATTTTAATCCCGTCATCATCGGTAAAGAACCGACAAACAGAAAAATGCTAATTATCCCCCCTGTCCATAATTTAAGCTTTAATTCTTGTTCTTCTGCTATTTTCTGGACTTGTTCCATATTATCTTCACCCTGTGCTTCTGCCATAGCAAAAGATGAATAACCAGCATCTTCAATAGCAGCTTGAATTTCTGTTAAATTAGTCTGTTGTGGTTCATAATTAATAGTTGCTTGTTCTGCACCAAAATTAACATTGCAATCAATCACACCAGGAACTGCAAGTATAGCTTGTTCCACATTATTAGCACAGGAAGCACAACTCATTCCTTTGAGTTTGAGAGTAATATTATTCATAATTTAGAGTAGGGAATAGGGAATAGGGAATAGGGAACAGGAAAAGGCAAAAGGCAAAAGGCAAAAGGCAAAAGATAAATATTCTCCCCCTGCTTCCCCTGCTTCCCCATCTCCCTAACTATTAAGCAGGAGGATAACCAGCAGCAGTTAAAGCTTCTTTAATAGCAGTTTCTGAAGCTTGAGTATCGACATTGACAAGTTTGGTTTTGGGATCAGCTTCCACGTTAGCGTTAGCATCTACGGCTTTAACTGCATTGGTAATATTGTTGGCACAAGCAGAACAAGCCATTCCCGGTACTGTAAGTTTGATTGTCATAACTTTAAACAAGAAAGTGAAAAAATCAAGTGAACAAAAAATTAAGATTCAACTGATACAGCAGTTTCGAGGTAAATGAGGTACAAGGTTAACAAGCAGGATGCCTGTTCCACAAGGGTTTTATGATTTGAATTTGTACCTCACTGGTATGAAATATGCTGTAACTGATAACTGATAACTGTCACCTGTCACCTGTCACCTGTCACCTTTTCTAACTGCTGCAATTTCTCCAGTTGGGCAGTTTGCGTTTTGATGATAGCTTGAGCTAAATTGCGAATTTGTGGCTCATTAGCATTTTCAGCAGCTTTCTTTGCCATCTTCACTGACATTTGTTGATGATCTATCATCCGCCGCAAAAATTCCTGGTCAAAGTTGGGGGCATTTTCTAAAGATTCTAAACTCATCATTCCGCCCATACCACCCATACCCATACTCATACCCATACAATTCATTGTACCGGCAGGAAGTTCTGCGCTATATAACTGTTTGTGCAAAGCTTTTAACTGGGCAATTTCTTTAGTTTGCTCGGTTTTTATCTCAGTAGCTAATGCTCTTATTTGCGGATTTTTTGCTTTTTGTATGGCTAAATCTGCCATTTGCAAGGTTTTTTGGTCATGGTGAACCATCATGTTTAGAAAACGCTGATCTCCCTGTTGTTGGGGCATGGTGTTTGTCTCACCCGCAGGGGTAGAAGGCGAGTTTTGCTGTTGTTGTGCTTGTACGCTAGGAGTTAGGGATATAGCAACAAGTAAACCTAAAAGACCAAAATTGACTGATTTGTTAAGCATAGCTTTTGCTCCTTTCGCTTCTCAAGGAAGGTTTAGGGCATTTCTGCCAAAAATCAGCAATTTGTTTTGCTTATGTTACCAATTTTTGGCTGAGAGTCCTGTTGTGTTGTTAAATTTATCCTAAACCCTCTAGTCCACTAGAGAGTCTAGATTTATTTTACAAATCTTTAAATTTTGGTAAATCTTAACTAAGACATTAATATCCCTTGGATTATTCAAATACACATATTACCATAACCACTCAAGAAGTCAAGACCCTTGGAAAATCGTTATCTGAAAAAAACTTATTGACAGTAATTCTCAGACATTTAGCGGGAAAAATGACTTGTGTAACTTTTTTGGCAAAATGCTATTTAAATAATTTATATATTTACGCTGATTAGTTTGCCGATTCTAATCATAGCTAAAAGTAACTGGTATAATTGCATCTTGTAAATTTGCACCTTTGAAGTTAGCACCTGTTAAAATTGCACCTCTGAGATTAGCACCTTGAAGATTTGCACCTGCTAAATTGGCATATTTCAAATTAGCCCCAGTTAAATCAGCATTCGTTAAATTAGCTTCACTCAAATTAGCTCGAAATAGATAAGAACTACCTAAATGTACTCTAGTTAAATTAGCCTTATAAAAATTAGCTTGATAAAGATAACTTTGCATAAGTTCTGCTTCATATAAATTAGCTTCTGAAAAGTCAGCATTAATTAAATTAGCACCCATCAAATTAGCAAAACTCAGATTACTGCGGATGAGTTTACTAGCAGCCAAATCAGCATCTTTTAAATTAGCGTTATGAAAATCAGTACCAATTAAATTAGCGTCTGTGATAATTGCACAGATGAGATTAGCAGCTTTTAAATCAGCACCAATTAAAGTTACCTGAGATAAATTTGCCTGGGTCAAAATGGCATCTTGGAAATTAGCGATACTCAAGTTAGCTTGATAAAAGTTAGCTTCAATTAACTTAGCGTGAGAGAGATTAGCATTACTTAAATTTGCACCTTGAAAATTTGTTCGCACCAGCAGAGCATGACTTAAATTTACCTTATTTAAATTCACACCTTGGAGATTTGCACCCCGGAGGTTTTCTCCTACTAAGTTAGCGGTACTCAAATCAATTTCAATTTCCGGGTTTTCTTTTCTCCATCCTGTCCAAGTGACTGCACCTGATTTTAATAAAGTTAGATGTTGTTGATGTGCCATTTTTATTAATCCTTTTATTCTTGACGCTGACTTTGAGGAGTGCGGCCTGGTACATTTTCAATTGCGGTTAAAGCTCCTGCTGCACCGGCTAAAATATCTCGTTCCGTTCCTCCTAAATAAAGTCGCCCAAAACTGCCGACAGCTTGGACTTCCAGAATATTAATTGCGGCTGCTTTTTCCGCTTCATTAGCTGCCAGTGCAGCGTAAGCAGCGGGTTCAACTTCTAAAACGTAGAGGGTTTGTCCTGCTAATAACAGTTGTCCGCGACGGGTACGGTTGATGAGTTGGGTTTGGTAAGCGTCAATGTTGCGGATGATCTGGCTAGAAACCACACGGGGTTTGAGACAGTCTTCTTTTCTGACTCCTAACAAGTCTAAAATCGCTTGTCCTGCGGCTCGTGTTTCTCCTTGAGAACCGGAATGTATTTCTAAAAGTCCATAGAGTCGTTCTACTATCTGCACTCCCGGACGGACAGAAGCAGATTTTAAGGCTACGTCTGTAACTTTATTGATTTCAATACCGGGTGAGATTTCAATCCACAGGGATGTATCCCCTGGTAATGGTAAAAAACCTTGGGCTACTGTTCCCATATATGCTGCGTGTTGCGGTTGCAGGTTGTCTAGAAATACGAAACTGCGTAATTCTATGCCCAAAGTGTTTTTCTCCAGTTATGAGTATGCAATATATGAGTTTACCGATAAAGGCTACATCTGAGAAGAAGGAGATCAAGGAGTCAGGAGTTCTAGGAGTCAGGAGTTCAGGAGTCAGGAGTTCAGGAGTCAGGAGTCAGTGGTTCGACTTACTTCGACTGCGCTCAGTACAAGTCGCTCACCAACC
Organism: Sphaerospermopsis torques-reginae ITEP-024; assembly: GCF_019598945.1. Taxonomy (NCBI): domain Bacteria; kingdom Bacillati; phylum Cyanobacteriota; class Cyanophyceae; order Nostocales; family Aphanizomenonaceae; genus Sphaerospermopsis; species Sphaerospermopsis torques-reginae. The sequence continues at coordinate 4,805,943 of NZ_CP080598.1, forward strand.
AGAGGCAGGAGTCAGGAGGTAAAAGTCGAGGCATAGCCTCTTGGTGGCATTCCCAGTCTGAGACTGGGAACGAGATCAACGAGATCACTTCCCCCTGCTCCCTGCTCCCTGTTCCCTGTTCCCTGTTCCCTGTTCCCTGTTCCCTATTCCCTATTCCCTTAAAACGGTGTTACTGTTTGTAAATGCAGATTTTCCCCTGTGTGGGGATGTTTAAATGTGATTTCTCTGGCGTGTAGATGTAATCGAGTAGCGTTAGCATTGCAACCATATAGGCGATCGCCTAATATATTAACTCCCAATCCTGCCACATCCGCAGCATGAACCCGTAACTGATGAGTTCTTCCTGTTAGGGGTTTAAATTCTACACGGGTGTAATTTCCTTTTTTTTCAATAACTCGATATTCCGTAACGCTGGGTTTACCTTTTTCCCAATCTACTTTTTGATAAGGTCGGTTTTCAGGATTTCCCCACAATGGTAAATTAATAATACCTTTTTCTCCTTGTTCTGTGGTCAGTGAACCTGCAATAATCGCTTCATATATTTTATGTATTTGTCGGTTGGCAAATTGCTGATTTAGCTGTGCATAAGTGTTTTTATTCCGTGCTAAGATTAAAATCCCAGATGTTTCTTGATCTAAACGATGCACTGACATTAACTCCCAATCATACAAATTTCGTAAACGACTGAGAACACTATCTTGGTTTTCTACATACCGCCCCGGTACTGATAATAATCCCGGTGGTTTATTTACTGCAATTAACCATTCATCTTGATAAATAATTTCTAAGTTGTAAAAATCAGAAGTTGCAATTTTTAAACCAGATAGCAAAAACCCCATCAACGGTTGACATCTTTCAACACAAGCACCATAAAATTCTCCTGGAATCTTATCTTGAATTGTATCCTGACTTGTATCATGAATTGTATCCTGAATTTTATCATATTCTGAAGATTCACCACACCAAAATTCCGCCATTGCTAGGGGTTTTAATTGATGAGTTGCAGCATAATGTAACAACTTGGGAGCGCAACATTCACCTGTTCCCGTCGGTGTTCCTGTTGGTAGTAATTGTTGGATAGATAAAGATTTTCCCGAAAAATGAGTTAATTTATAAGCTGCGTGCATTTGCTTTTGTAATTCCCTGGATAGCTCTTTTCTCTGTTGTTTAAGTTCTCTAATTCTGCTATCTGCCGCTGTTATTATTTCCTTTAAGGGGTGCAAAATTTCATTTTGACGACGTTTAAGGTATTTTCTTTCAATTCTCTGCTGACGGCTTTCTGCTTCTAGTTCTGCTAAAGCAAGTTCTAACTTTTCTCCTGTGAGGTTTTGTTGATATTGTTGGCGTTTTTCTTGTCGTTGTTTTTTACTATAATTATATTGTAAATTCATGATTTCTAACTGCTGTTTAAATTCAGCAGCTAAGGTTTCATATTGTTGTCGTTCTGGAATTTGTTGAAGTTGAATAATTTCCTGTTTAATTTTTTCCAATTCTGTTAAAGTTTGCTTTTCTGCTAAAGCTATTTCTTGTCTTCCGGGAATAGGTGAAACCCAACCTGCAACTACACTTAAACCATTTAAAAGACCAGAAAAAGCTTTAATAACTCTTTGTTCACCATTGGGTAATTCAACTAATAGAATACCATACATTTTTCCTTCATTTTGATAAATTTTATTTTCCCGAAGTTGCTGCATTAAACCTTTAGCAATAGCTTCACTTAACGCTGTGCGTGGTAATTTCAGAAGTTCCCCTGTTTGGGGACATTTTCCCTCATAGTAATAGTTAGGTGGTGCAAGTTCAATCTCCATATCTGGGTTAATAAAATCTGATAAATGATGTAAAATTACCATCTGAAAATTACCATCTATTTTCTAGTGTTTTTTATAGTAATTTTAATGACTATTGAACATTTATTGAAGATTTAACTTAGCTTATTATTGATGCAATACTGTCTCTTTCAAACTCTCTTACCTTTGTGTACTTTGCGCCCTTTGCGGTTCAATCATAAGCAAACGGACATGATTTTACAAAACAATTACCAAAGTTTCCTTAATTGTTTACTAAATGCTTAAATCATCCATTTCCTAAAAATTTAGCTTTCATTTCTTCCAAGTCTTTATCTATAGCATCGTTATTAGTAGAATTATTAGTAGTAACAGATGGTTGTGGTGTCACATTCTGAGGTTGCACTTTACCACCTGTAAACTGTGTTTTGATTTCTAATAATTCTTGCTCAATTTGACTAGGAGTTTGAGAAGAAACTGTAGGTTGAGAAGTTGAAGGTTTTTGTTTAACTGGTTGAGTAATTATTGTCGGTGGGATAACTGCGGAAGTTTGAATATTTAAATTGTTATTGATGTTATTTACATCTTGCAGAACTTCCTGAGTTGTTTGATAACGCCGACTAGGAATAGTTTCTACCATTTTATCAATTATTCTCCCTAATTCATCACTAACAGCAGTTGGTAAATTTTGTCTCCACACCCAAGCAGCGTTATGAGTATTATAGCTATCAAAAGGCGATCGCCCTGTTAATAAATTAATACAAGTTACTCCCAAACTATAAATATCACTGGCAAAAATTGCCCTTCCCCGCATTTGTTCTGGTGCGACATATTCAGGACTACCTATACTTGTTCCTGTATGATTTAAAGCTGTACTTGTAAAAGATTTTGCAGCCCCAAAATCAACAATTACTAACTTATTATCACTAATACGACGAATAATATTTTCTGGTTTAATATCGCGGTGAATGACTTGTTTACTATGACAAAATTGCAATACATTTAATAAATCATTCAACAATTGGCGAATTTGATTTTCATTAAAAGCACCTTTGTTTATTAATTCATGAGCTAAATTTTGCCCATCAATAAATTCTTGGACTAAATACTGTCTGTCATCTTGAGTACAATAAGCCAGCAGTGCGGGAATTTGGGGATGTGTTCCCAATTCATCTAACTGAATAGCTTCCTGATTAAATAACTCTATTGCTTTTTGTACGGTATTTGTACCTTGAGCTTGGGGAAAAAATTGTTTAATTACACAGGGAGGTTTTGAGGGTTTATCCTCATCCACCGCTAAAAAAGTCCTACCAAAACCACCTTGTCCGATGGGTTTGATAGGGCGGTAACGTTCTTTTAAAAGTAACTTAGTACCGCAAGTTAGGCAAAACTTGACATGATCAGGGTTTTCTGGTTTCGGACAATGGGGGTTAAGACAGTAACTCATAAAGGCGATCGCTCACTTGTCTATATTGTGCCTTGTGCTTTGTTAAATGTTAATTGTTAAGATTATTCAAGAAAAGCATAGTTTAACAAAAAAGATAAACAAATTGGACTTTGATCATCATGGAAAATCAATTTTCTTAGACTCAACAATGATATCCTATTAGTCCCACCCAAGTAGCACAAAATTTACTTTGGGTCTGGACTGATCATAGTTTAACAGCATTTACAGATTGCACATCCAAACAACCAGCTACCATTCCCGAAACAGAACTGGATATTAATGCAAGCGACTGGTTTATGTTTGAAGCACCAGTATGTTAATTATCATTAGCTTGCTGGTAAAATTACTTGTACAATTGGCAGTAATATCAACAATTATTGCTGTTTTTAGTTATTTGGTATTTTGATTTATTATATCATTTGAGACATAGTTTTTTCAGTAGCGTTCCCACAAGAGGTATACCTGGAGTGCAACTGTATGAAAATACAGTAAAAATTGGATAATTAAATAGAATCATATCTCAGGGTAAGATTAATACATGATTATATATCTTACCCTAGTAATTATATTGTGTAAAAATCAGAATTTCTTAAAAGTTTAAAGTTTAATTTGCACAATTTTTTATATTAAATTGATAGAATCTTTATTTTCTTCAAAATTTTATATGTTAAGCTAACCACCATTACGGTAAATAAAGTACCAAAACTTTTTAAAGTGATATCTTCAAGGTATAAACGTTAATTCATGCAAAGGGTAGATAACTTGAAATAAAAGATAATTGTCCCTGCTGAATTAACAATCAAAACGCATCTAATCCAGGTTTTTGGTACTCATACAGGGGCATTTTATTAGTTGGTGAGCAGTCCAGATAGCTAATTATCAATAATAATCATAGACAAAATAAATTTAGCATTATATCTGGACTGATTTAGTAGCCGAAATATCAAAAACTAATTCACTTTTTCCAAACTATTGAGGATTAAAAGATGGTTCTTACTGTTAGAAAAACAATACGTGATCTTGTATTCAGCAATCGCCAATTAGCAAAATTGTACTATTCAGTGAGCTTGACTCAACCCGTGTTACCACACTGGGTTGGTAATGATTACTATCGCACAAAATCCTCATGGGAATTACAACCGCACCTGTGTCCATGTGATATTGAATTAATAGAATATTTGCAAAAATATAATATTCAAGATCGGACAGTATTTCATTTTGGTACAGGCGCTCATCATATTTTAGGATTAGAAAATCAGAAGTTAGCAAAACCTAATGAAATTATTGGTATTACTGCTTCTATTCCTGAACATGAAGCTTATGTGCAAATGTGCCGTAAAAATCGTCATTTGGCTAAATTTTATAAGGTACTTTGTACAGACATTTACACTCTTACGGCTCGTTCTTTACCGATGTTAGATGTGGTTGCACTCTTTCATATTGGTGAATTTTATATGGCTGAAGAAGCTCCTTTTGTCCATCATAATGATGAATCACTGGTTGATTTATTTCTCAGTAAATTGAATCCTGATGGCAAAATTCTGTTCTATACACAGTCTGTAGGTTATGGTAAAGCTGAAGAAATTATTGAATCATTTACAGCCCAAGGTAAAATTTACCTAGTTGAAAAATACAAGAGTCTTTTGGTTTATGCTAAGAAAAAATAAGTTGATTCATATCTTGCACCAATTCCTGGTGATTATAAATCACGGCTATACAAGCTAAGTTCGCCTACGCGGACTCACAGAAACTCAAGGGTTTCAAACCCACGCAGGTGGGTTTTGTATGTATAGCAGTGACTTCCAGTCGCTTCAGCAACTTATTTGGGATAGGTAAGCATTCAGTTTATAAGTTTATATTGGAATGCTTACATTATCCAAATTTTACATTATCCAAATTGTGTATTTAATGGATTTTCTGCTATATCTTTAATTACTGGTTCTAGCATTGCATCTACAATAATGATGTCATCTCATATCCGTTTGAATACTGACCATATCCTCTAATTCTTTAATACGATCAATTAATTTTTGGTAACTCTGGGCTGACATAACAACATTACTATCAGGGTTATCCATAATTTGATGTGATTGCTGATGTTTCATAAATGTATCAACTTTTTCCCCTTCAACACTATTTTCATCTTTAATCATATCTGTAAAAATTTTTAACATTTCAGGATCATCCTTGATAATAGGCAGTTTGACAATCATTTCTATTTGTGATTCAATCAGCCTTTGATTGAAGCTTTTAAGTTTTTTATCTTTCAATATTTTCTCATTCAAAAATACTTTAATAACTGAACCTTCTGCCATAAATGTAATAAGAGGATGTAGAGAATCAAAAGCCAAAATTACCTGATCTTGATAACCTTGAGCATTCTCACATACCCAGACATTCATCAATTTTGTACCTAGAGGAAGTGAACATACTAATTGATTATTACCAACACTATCAGCAGCATGAAGATTTGTAGTTTTTTCTATTGTTACTTCAATTTCATCAGTATCAACAATAGGTGATAAAGTGACCAGGGTAATTTTATGTTCTGGATCTTCAAAATAAAGTTTTACTTCATCAAGACAAAGTTCATCACCACCAAATTCTTGATCTGCAATGGTTGATACTCCTAGTAAAGTTTGCCCAATAGGAAATTCATTGATTGCCATATTTATCACGCTTTTTCCTTGCTTGCTTCAGAATTTTGATAGCAGTTTCCGCGTCTGGATCTCCCGTAGCAGCTAAATTAGCTAACTCTCCCACCCTGAGATTTTGGTAATTGCTGCGTAACTGATTAACCTGTCCTTGTCCTCCACCACGTTCACGAATAGCATCAGCAATGATGTCATCTTTAATATTAACAAGATTGCCAAGTTTCTTCATGCTACCAGGTGTGAGTTTAATACCCTCCTGTTCATCCATTGCGTAAATGCTAATTGAGTTACTAATTGAGTTATATGATTTGAGTAGATTTTATACAACTAAAACATAGCATTTATACTACTAAGTTATCTCACTTACTTAATATTATTTAATGAACAGGGAATTGATAAAAGATTTCTCTGATAATTATTAACCCCAAATTCAAAATACACCCACCTTATCCAACTTTTCCCAAGGTAATTCTATATCACTTCTACCCACATGACCATAAGCAGCAAGCTTGCGATAAAAACCACCTTTAGTTAAAGAAGGTAAAAACCTTAAATTAAATTGTTTAATAATTCCTGCTAACCGAAAATCAAAATGCTTCTCTAAAATTGCCGTTATTTCCTCATCATAAATCTTCCCAGTGCCAAAAGTTTCTACCTGTACACTCACAGGTCGAGAAAGTCCGATAGAATAACTTAATTGTACTTCGCACTCATCAGCTAATTTAGCAGCAACAACATTTTTAGCTGCATATCTAGCAACATAAGCCCCAATTCTATCTATTCTAATGGGGTCTTTACCACTTAACGCCGAACCGCTATGTTTAGAATATTCCCCATAGGTATCAATGGCGTTTTTTCTACCTGTTAAACCTGCATGAGTAGTAGGACCACCAATAATAAATGGTCCATCAGGATTAATAAATATTCTAGTTTTAGCATCAGGTTTAATTGCTTCATTTGCAAACACAGGAGCAATTACAGTTTCTCTAATATCATCTTGTAATTGTTGTAAATTTGGTTTGGCAGATTGATTTTGACTAGCGATAACTGTAATACTGTGAATCCTATAAGGTTGACGATTTTTATATTCAACACCTACCTGAGTTTTACCATCTGGGGTAAGATAAGGGAGGATTTTTTGCTTTCTCACTTCACTAATTTGTCTAGCTAATTTATGTGCTAACCAAATCGGTAAAGGCATAAAATTATAAGTTTGATTGCAAGCAAAACCAAAAACTGTAGCTTGATTCTTGACAGTAATTTTCTCTATTTCCGTATCAGATAAAATTTTCTCATCAAATAAATGATGTTCTTCAGGAGGCAATTCTGTTAAGCTGGTTAAAATACTGCAATTCTTACCATTAAATTCCGTTTGTTGATAACCAACTTGTTCAATTACCTGCCTAGCAATATTAGTAAAATCCACATTGGCACTAGGTTCAAATCTGGCAGCAATAAAAACAATACCCGTTGACACAGCACATTCTGTAATAATTCTCCCATAAGGATCTTGTTGTAAAAACCTATCTACAATAGCATCACTAATTTGATCGCAAAGTTTATCAGGATGCCCTTCTGTTACAGATTCCGACGTAAACATAAAATCCTTTTTCATAATTTTTACCTGAGAAATATTTTGATAAATGTTTGTAGATAGCACCAAAACAGATCCCCGAATTCTGAAATAAACTTATAATTTATTGACAAGATAAATAAAGAAGTCAGGGATATTATCGCATGGGAATATTTTTAGTCCCTTCATTCACTAATAGCGGCAACAAAGCACCACCAGAAATTACAGCAGTATCAACCATATTCAAAGGCGAAATCTTCAACAAACTCCGTAACTGTGGCACAGCTAAAGCCAAAATTTGAATACCAAAAGAACCAACAACAGCAGTCGTTAAATAAGGATTAGGCGGTAATTTTTCCTGACTAAAAATACTGTGTTTTTCAGAACGACTGCTAATAGTATGTAATAACTGCCCAGAAGTCAAAGTCATAAAAGCCAAGGTACTAGCTTGAGGACTAATTCCATATTTAAAAATACCGTAACCATAAGCAGCTAAGGTACTAATAGAAATGACAGCAGATTCAAACGCAATTCTCCCAAAATCGGTATTTTTAATAATAGGTTCATTCGGGTTACGAGGAGGTTGATTTAATACATCTGGTTCTGGTGCTTCCATAGCTAAAGAAAGTCCAGGGAAAATATCAGTTACTAAGTTCAACCATAGCAGTTGAATTGCGTTTAAAGGTTCACCAATACCCACTGCGGTAGCGGTTGTCATGACCATAATTTCGCTGAGATTTGTAGCTAAGAGAAAATGTACAGATTTTCTAATGTTGTTGTAAATTGTTCTGCCTCTACTAACCGCAATCATCATTGTTTCTAATCTGTCATCTTCTAAGACAATATCAGCAACTTCACGGGCAACATCTGTACCTTCTTTACCCATTGCTACACCGACTTGAGCAGCTTTTAATGCGGGTGCGTCGTTAATACCATCACCGGTCATAGAAACAACTTTGCCCGATGTCTGCAATGCTTGAACAATTTGCAGTTTATTACTAGGACTAATGCGGGCAAAAACGTCTACTTTGTCGCTGAGTGCTGCTAATGCTTCGGGAGTGAGATTATTGAGGTTGTTAGAGTCAAGAATTTCTAATTGAGGATGTCGATTTAATTCTAATTCTTTGGCGATCGCATAAGCTGTAGGACTTTGATCACCAGTAATCATTACCGTATTAATTCCCGCTTGATGGAAGTCTGCAATTAATTCTTTTGCACCTTTTCTAATTGGATCAGCCATCCCCACCAAACCCAACCAAATTAAATCTGATTCATGATTATTTTGATTATTATTATTATCTACTTCCTCAATATAACCATAAGCTACACCCAAAACTCTTAAAGCTTTTCCTGCTAAACGATCATTTTCTATTTCTATTTTCTGACGTTCTTCTACTGTCAAAGGTACAACTTCACCATTTTTCATCCACCGATGACAAAGTTGTAAAACTTCCGCAGGATTTCCTTTAACTGCCACCATTTGCTGACAATTATGAGTGGCATGAATTGTACTCATGAGGTTGCGATTTTCTGAACGCAAATTAGTTTGCAGCAAAGGATATTTTTCTTTCAATGCCATTACATCTACACCCGCACTAATGGCTGTGTAAATCAAAGCATTTTCTGTAGCTGAACCTGTAACCAGATATTCACCATCATGATTTTGAATAACTTCACTTTCATTACAAAGAATTGCCACATGAATTAATTTTAATAATTCATTATAGTTGTAGGGATTAATAATTTTTTCCCCAGTAATAAATTCACCATCCCTGACTTGAATATGTTTACTTTCGGTGACTATTTCTACCACTGACATTTTATTTTCTGTGAGAGTTCCGGTTTTATCTAAACAAATAGTTTGCACAGAACCCAAAGCTTCTACTGCATTTAAACTGCGAACAATAACTTTATTTTTTCGCATATCACGAATGCCTAAAGCAAGGGTTGTGGTAGCAATTGTTGGTAAACCTTCGGGTACTGCTGCAACTGCTAAAGATATAGAAGATTGCAAAATTGCTAATAAATTATATCCCCGTAAAACTCCCATTCCAAACACTAAACCACATAATCCTATACTAATAAAAACCAGTTGACTACCCACTTGATCTAATTGTTTAGCAAGGGGAGTTTGGGTTGTTTTTGCTTCAGTAACTAATTGCTGAATTTTACCCATTTCGGTAAATCTGCCTGTAGCAACTACCGCTGCTAAACCCTGTCCATTAATAACTAATGTACCTTTATAAATCATATTCAAACGATCAGCTAAAGGTACATCTTCACCATGTAATAATGTGGTATTTTTAGTAACGGGAACACTTTCCCCTGTTAAAGCAGATTCATCAATAGTTAAATTATCAACTTCAATAATTCTCGCATCTGCGGCAATATAACTACCAGGTTGAAGAACTAAAATATCTCCTAAAACTACATTTTCTGTAGGTATTTCTTGTAGTTTATTATCTCTAATTACCCAAGTTGATTTTTCTGAGCGATTTTTTAGAGAATTAATAATGCGTTCTGACTGACTTTCTGTAACATAACCAATAGCAGCATTTAAACCCACTACACCCAAAATTACTACAGCATCAATAATTCCCCCAGTGAAAATAGAAATTCCCGCAGCCACACCTAATAAAGCAACTGGTAATGATTTAAACTGCTCAATTAACATCCTGATTTCTGAGCGTGTTACTGTTGCTGATAACAGATTTTTACCATATTTATTCAGGTGTTTATTGGCAGTTTCATTAGATAATCCTGAGCAATGGGAAGTATTTAATGATTGCAGAACATTATCCGCTGTCATTAAATGCCAATTTTCGGTTTTTTGCTCTTGCTTGGATACAGTTAACTTATCTTTTTTGGTAGGTTTTGCTAATATATTAACATCAGTAACTCCAGCCTTATCTTTATATGCCGATAAAGCTTTATCAATAAAATATGCAATTTTTCTATAGCTAACATCTGGTTGAAAAATAACCAAAATATTGCTAGTTAACACATTAGCAGCAACAGAAATAATTTCTGGGTAATTAGCAAGCGATCGCTCCAAATATATCTTTAATGACTGCGAACGATAAAGTTCATCAATTTTATATCTAGCTCTCCCTGTGACACTGCTGTGTATTATTTGAATCACTACTTTGTTGCTCCTGAAATTCCATTGAAACAGTATTAATTGATAAATTTGTTAATTGAGTTTCATCCTCAAAATTTAGTCTGGTAAAAATATCAAAAGCATACCAAGCCAATATATACCAAGGTATTTCTTCTAATTGAAATCCTTTTCTTAACAATTGTTGCAGCGAAAGTAAACCAATTCCTAAAGGTAATATTACTCGTAAATCAGCAACACCATTAGTCATTCTTGCCACATCTGCATTAATATCAGAGATGACATTTATAAAATCTTTTGCTGCTTCTGATTTACCATTTGTGAAATAATTTCCATAAGTTCTAGATTGACTTCTAGATTGAGTTCTAGATGGAAAACTTTCTGGTTTCTCCTTTCTTGCATCTGCGGTTACTTTTTCCACCGTTTCACCCATTTCGGCAACTGCATCCTTAACTTTTTCAGAAAACAAAATACTATCTTTAATAGTATTTTGGACTACAGGTTGTTTCATTGCTGATGCAATCGGTAAAATCACAGGTGAAAAGACAATTGCTGTCAAACCTTCAATAATTGTGTCTAATGTAGATGCCATTTTTACATCTCTCCTATTATTAATTTATCCAGTCAATCACTAAAATAGTATAAAAAAATAGTATAAAAATTACTAGCTATTGCCATCATCCTCAAGTTACATAATTATTTGTAATTCCTAAACAAAATTATCATTTTTCTCTAATTTTTTTCTAAAAATATTCCTTTAGTTATACACTAAGCAACTTAATTACTAAGGTGAGAATTACACCTATAGACTAATGTAATAGCAACCTAAAAACATTAATACTAAAAAAGATATGAGCTAACCATTACTAAATAAAAAAATACCTAAATGGCAAATTCACAAGAACACAATCAAAAAACTCATCAGTTGCGTACACTGATTAAAGACATTGACAATGCCATGTTAACTACAGTCGATGATGATGGTAGTTTGCATAGTCGTCCTATGTCAATTTTTAGCGACATTGATGCAGATGGTAAACTTTGGTTTTTTACCTTTGCTGATTCTCATAAAGTCTTAGAAATTCAACGTCGTCAACAAGTAAATGTGAGTTTTTCTTCACCTGATCAACAGCGATATATTTCTATTTCCGGTACAGCAGAACTGGTGAGAGATAGAAATAAATTACAAGAAAAATGGAAACCCGAATTACAAACTTGGTTTCACAAAGGAATAGATGAACCGAATATTGCTTTGCTAAAAGTCAATATTAACAAAGCAGATTATTGGGAAAGTCCATCAAGTTTTAGACCACAAACAATTAGTTTTTTAGAACTATCACACCGTTAAGGTAGAATCTAGCGAAGCATTCAAAAAATAGCCTGGGAGAAAAATTGATCATTGTTCGCCCGAATGCTTCGCCCTTGGAAAAAAATTGATATTGATCATTTTTTTGAACTATTTTTGTCAATCTGCTCAATTAATTTTTCTGCCATTTCTACAGATGCAATAATTAATTTTTGTTCCAAATTTCCATAACCTCCCTCATCACTAACTTGGGGGTAAATGTGAGGATTAGATAGCATTGCTGCCAGTAATTGAGATGCTGTTTTTTTCAATTCATCAATTTGTGTATTCATATCCTTTCCAGCCAATAAGTGATCAATTGATAATTGATATTAACAGTTGATAATTTACTATTGTATTCAAACTTGAAAACCTCTCCTTTGAAGGTGAAAAAATCAAAAAATCTGCTGTTTTTATTCTTTTACAGGGAGAGGCAATAATTAATTATCAATTGTTCATTGTCAATTGTCCATTATTAAATCCTACCAATCTAAAGGAGTTTCCACCAATTTTTCTGAAGATTTACCAGCACGCACACCAGGTTTATCAACTATTTTTACAGTGCTTGCTTGCGGTCCTTCTTCCCCATCTTCTAAGGAAAAATGCACACCAGTACCAATTTCTAAACGGTCAAATTCGTGATGTAAAACACTATTTTGGTGAAAATATATTTCCCGTCCATCTAAAGTTTTCAGAAAACCATAGCCATCTTCTCGAAATAATTTTGTTACCAAACCTGTACTTTCTTGAGCTTCCTCATATCTGCCAGATTGTTCACTTGCACGTTGCAGTTGAGTCAGTTTAACTAACTGCTGACGCATAGCATCAAAAGTTTCTCTCACTACTGCATCTAACGGTTGATATTGAACACCCTCACCAGGATTTTTTTCCGCTGCTAGTTCATGGCCAGGCGGAACAGTCAAATCAATTCTCACTCGATAAGGAGAACCACTACGGGGACGATCATGGATTTTTTCAATAGCAATATGACAGCTATTGATGTAATTACAAATATTCTCTAGTTTGGCAATTTTTTCATGAACTAAATTATCAATTGCCTCTGATTTATCTAAATTACGATAGGTAATTTCTGGTTGAATTTTCATACCTTTCTAATCCAAATACTCTCATCCAAATACAAACAAAATACAAAAATGTCGCAACTTACTGGATAGATCCTCGACTTATTTATTTAAGAAGTCGGGGATCTGGATATTAAGTTCTTTAAGCTTGAGTTACTTATCTTTTTATATTTATTGTACATTAATCAATTCTAAACAAAAAAATAATTATTTTTCTTCAACCCAAGGCTAGATATTTTTCAACTAAGTATATACCAAAAGTATGATTTGACTGGTCAATAGGCAAGAATTTTATTTATAATAAAATTATACTTTATACTAAAATTTGTTGTTAAAATAGGTCAAACATTGCATTTTAATTCCAACTTAATTTGGTACATAATCTGGCTCATTGGCGGATTTATCCTGGTTTTATTGGTACTGGTTTTATTCATCCTGTATTTAAGAATTGCTTGGCATAAAAAAGTTAAGTACAGAATGGTAGATGTTCCCAGTTTGGATGAACCTCATTTTCTGCCAGCAATGATGAGTGTGTCAAATTCACTCCTTACATCTGGTTATTTACAACAATTTTGGTTTGATATAGATGCTATTTATAAAGCTAGACTAGAGGCAGTAAAACGCGCTCAAAAAACAATTCATTTTGAAACATTTTTCATGACTCCTGGCCAGCGGACTGATGAATTTGCTACAGCATTAATTGAGCGATCGCAAGCTGGAATAGAAGTGCTATTTATAGCAGATTGTATGGGGGTAAACTCAATTTCTCCGCAATATTGGCAACGTTTAAAAGCTGGAGGTGTTGCAGTCAGATTTTTTCATCAATTTAATTGGCAAGCACCCTTTACTTATAACATCCGCACCCACCGCAAATTATTATTAATTGATGGAGAAATTGCCTTTGTTGGTGGTATGGGAGTTTCTGATCATTGGGATGGCATCATGCCTAAAAAAATTATCCCCCCTTGGTTAGATTTGGAAATTTGTTTTACCGGGCAAATTGTTGTTATCCTAGAAGGAATTTTCATGCAACATTGGTTGTATGAAGGTGGTGTAGCCAGTCTCAGAGCAGAACTATTTAAAACTCCAGATGTCGGTGGTTTAAATAATAGTTTAAATAATAGTTTAAATAATAGTTTAACTATGCTAGTAACCCCTAGTAGTTCACCATCTCCAAGTTCTTCTATCTGCGCCCTTTTTTATACAGCTTTCCTAGCCGCAAAAAAACGCATTTGGATAGCTAGTCCCTACTTTTTACCTGATAGTAACTCTTGGCGAGCTTTATTACAAGCAAAAAAAAGAGGCGTTGATCTTCGTATTCTCACAATGGGATCAAGAAATGATAAACCCTTAGTCTATTATGCAGTACGTCAAGGTTATGGAGATTTATTAAAAGCAGGAATAGAAATCTATGAATATCAACCCAGCATGATGCACGCCAAAGTTTTACTTATTGATGATAATTTTGTCAGTACAGGTAGCACCAACTTAGATCCCCGCAGTATGTTTCATAATGATGAATTGAATATTTCTTTATCTGAGTCTAAATTAGCTCAATTTGTGGAACAGTTTTTTATGAATGGTTTCTCTCGCAGTCATCAGATTAATATATCAGAATGGAGAAAAAGAAGTATTAAACAAAAGTTGTTAGGTAGATTAATGTTATTTTTGCGTTGGCAATTATAAAAGGTAATAATTCAGGAGTCATTCAATTTTGGATTTTAGATTTTAGATTTTAGATTTTGGATTGGTGCTACGGTTAAATCCAAATCCGTTGGCTTTTACCATCAAGACATTCTCTCGCCGATATTTAGAAAATAAAATTTGAGTACATAAATATGATCAAAATACTTTCAGAACCATTAAGCATAGAATCCTTAAATGTAAAAATCAACGGATTACCTAAATATCTACAAAACACTAAAATTGTACAACTTTCAGATTTTCATTATGATGGTTTATTACTAGCAGAAGATTTACTCGCACAAGCAATAGATTTCACCAATCAACTCAAACCAGATTTAATAGTATTAACAGGCGATTTTGTTACTCATAATCCCCAACCAATTTATCAACTAGCCAAACAGTTAAAACATCTGCAAAGTCGCGCTGGTGTTTATGCTATTTTGGGCAATCATGACCTTTATTATACTCACTCCCAAACAGAAATTACTAAAGCTTTAACAGGTGTAGAAATTGAGGTACTTTGGAATCAAATCGCCTATCCTTTAGGTTCACATTTAGCATTAGTAGGACTCGCTGATTTCTGGTCTCCAGAATTTCATCCAGCACCTGTAATGAATTCCTTAGATATTCATATTCCCCGTATTGTTTTATCACATAATCCTGATAGTGCAGTAGTTTTGCAAAATTGGCGCGTAGATTTACAATTATCAGGACATACTCACGGTGGTCAAATTGTGATTCCCGGTGTAGGTTCTTTACCAAATTGGATTTCTTCTTCCCGTCACAAAATACCTGAATTGTTTTGGCCTTGGATACCTTTTATGGAGGGTAAATGGCCAAAAGTCGTAGAAAATTGGCAATGGAGTCAAGGACTACATCAAATAACGACAAATCTAGGTACAAATCAATTGTATGTCAATCGTGGTTTAGGAACTTTCCCCCCCGGACGTTGGTATTGTCCACCCGAAGTAACAGCTATTACACTGGTTTAAAGGAGTCAGGAGTCAGGAGTCAGGAGGATGAACAAATAATTTTCTGTTCCCAATTCCCTATTCCCAATTCCCAATTACCTTTCCAAAAATTCTTTCTTATGGTATAGTTCAAAATCTTAGATTTGGGAAACTCCGGTTAAATTCCGGGACTGTGCCGCAGCTGTAAAGCAATGTCAGATTTTAGATTGCTGATTTTAGATGATTGATACTGAGAAAAACCTTGTAACAAAATAAGGGTAATCAGAAAATCCAAAATCCAAAATCTAAAATCCCAAATTGAACAAGTCAGAATGCCAACTCTAGGAAATTTATCCCTGTTCTGTCTCCGCGTCGCACGGGGAAGGAGTGACCATTTTGTTAAGTCCATTTACAGCTTGTCCAGGTTTATTTTACACCACACCAGCCCAAGATGGGATCTTATCTCGCCTAAGAATACCTGGTGGCATTTTGAATAGTGAACAGCTACACGCGATCGCCAATATAGCGGATAATTATGGAGGCAGCTATGTTGATGTTACCAATCGCGCTAATTTACAAATCAGAGAAATTAAACAAGAAATAAATATTGATATTCTCCAGCAATTACAAAAAATGGGATTAGGTTCTATTAATCCTGCTGTAGACCATATTCGCAATATTATGACGAGTCCCATTGCGGGTATAGACTCTCAAGAATTAATAGATACTCATCCTCTAGTGAAAGCTTGGGATGAATACATCACAAAAAATTCCCATTTAGGTGGACTTTCGGCAAAATTTAGCGTTGGCTTTGATGGTGGTGGTAAACTTTCTCTGCAACATTTCCCCAATGATATCACTTTTACTGCTGTTCAGGTTTATCAGGGGGGTAGGAAAGAACCGAAGTTCTTTCCTACGGGGAAATGGGGACATGAATTAGTATATCTCATTTTGCATTTTTGTGGTGGTGAAAAAGAAAAATTTTTTATAAATACAGAAATTTTATTAACACCCGCACAATGTATACCATTTTTAGGTGCTTTAGCAGAGGTTTACTTACAGCATACAGATCCTAGTAGCCGACGTAAACCACGCTTGCGGGAGGTTATTGATAATTTGGGCTGGGAAAATTATTTACAACAAGCTACAGAGTATTTAACTGCAAATAGTTTCCAGGTAGCCAAAGAAATAGCATCTCAAAATCTCACACAAATAAGCAAACTCGCAAATTTACATGATGAAGCTAAACATAATAATCATAAAATCTACCATATTGGCATACATGAACAAAAACAATCAGGATTATATTATATCGGTGTTGTTTTACCCTTGGGACGGTTGCAAACTTGGCAAATGCGGGGTTTAGCTGATTTAGCCGCCAAATATGGTAATAGTAATCTCAGACTCACACCTTGGCAGAATTTACTAATCACAAATATTGCCCAAGAACACATTGCACAAGTGCAAAGAGAAATTGCCCATCTAGAACTGAGTTATTCAGCTACCAACATTAAAAGCGGGTTAGTTTCCTGTTCAGGAAAGCGGGGTTGTGCTGCTGCTGCGACAGACACCAAAACTCACGCTTTAACATTAGGAGAATATTTAGAAACTCACATCACCTTAGATTCTGCTATTAATATTCATTTTAGTGGGTGTGTTAAATCTTGCGCTCAACATCATCAAAGTGATATTACATTGCTAGGAGTGAAAATTGAGGCAGAAAATGAATCCAGGGAAGGATATCAAGTGTATCTTGGTGACGATACCTTACAACAATTTGGTCGTCCAATTTATGAAAATGTGACTTTTGCCGAATTACCTCAACTCATGGAACGAATGTTAAAAGTGTATCAAATGAAACGGGTTAGTTCTCAAGAATCATTTAGAGAATTTGCCAATCGTTATGATATATCTGAACTCAAACAATTGTTCACTGTTCAATCCATTTAAGTCTCAAATTCCAAATATCGAAGCTATGTATAATTATATACGCGATGCCGAAGAAATATACAGAAAATCTTTTGCCATTATTCGCTCAGAAGCTAAATTAGATACCTTACCGGATGATGTAGCGCAAATTGCTGTTCGTTTAATTCATGCCTGTGGAATGCCGGATATAGTTCCAGAGTTAGCATATTCACTTAATGCCGTGGATGCAGGTAGAAAAGCCTTAGCATCTGGCGCACCAATTTTATGCGACTGTCACATGGTTGCACAAGGCATTACCAGAAAAAGATTACCCACCAATAATGCAATTATTTGTTCTTTGAATGATCCAGAAGTACCAACAATAGCCAAACGCTTGGGAAATACCCGATCAGCAGCAGCTTTAGAACTGTGGCGGTTTCATTTAGATGGGGCAGTTGTGGCTATTGGTAATGCACCCACAGCCTTATTTAGATTATTGGAAATGCTAGATGAGGGAGTACCACGTCCGGCATTAATTTTAGGTTTTCCCGTGGGGTTTGTCGGTGCGGCCGAATCAAAAGTCGCTTTAGCAGAAGATAGTCGTGGTGTGCCATTTATGACTTTACATGGGCGACGGGGTGGCAGTGCGATCGCCTCTGCTGCCATTAACGCCATAGCAACCGAGGAAGAAATATGAACTCAAAAGGTCGTCTGTATGGAGTTGGTGTTGGTCCTGGAGATCCAGAACTATTGACATTAAAAGCATTACGCTTAATACGTTCGGCCTCTGTTATTGCCTATCAATCAGCAATAGACCGGGAAAGTATCGCCAGAAAAATCGTGTCGCCATACTTACCCGGTAATCAAATAGAAGTTTTATATCATCTTCCCCGCGCCCTAGAACCAGAAAAAGCCAAAGATATTTATGAAACAGAAGTTGAACCCATTGCCGCACATCTAGCAGCCGGTCGGGATGTCGTTGTATTGTGTGAAGGCGATCCGTTTTTTTACGGTTCTTTCATGTATATCTTCACTCGTTTATCTGAGAAATATCAGACGGAAGTTGTCCCTGGCATTTCTTCCTTAATGGCCTGTCCAGTATCCTTGGGTGTACCCTTCACCTACTACAACGATATTCTCACAGTTCTACCTGCCACGCTGCCCACAGAAATGCTAACTGCCCAACTGCTGGCCACAGATGCAGCGGCAATAATGAAACTTGGCCGTCATTTTGTCAAAGTGCGTGATATCCTCCATCAATTAGGATTGCATACACGCGCCAAATATATTGAACGGGCAACAACCACACAGCAAAGAATTGTACCTTTACATGAAGTAGATCCCGCAAAAGTCCCCTATTTTTCTATGATAGTTATACCGACGAAGCAAAGACTTTAATGAGTTCAATGAGTCAGGAGTCAGGAGTCAGGAGTCAGGAGGCTGGGGAAGAAAGGGAGGTTAACCCAGTCACCAGTCAATACTTTTTGGTTAAGCCCAAAACAACGAAATAACGTAGGTTGGGTTGAACGAAGAGAAACCCAACAAACCCTTGTAAATGTTGGGTTTCGTTCCTCAACCCAACCTACAAAAATCTTTAAGCAGTCACCAGTCACCGCGCAATAGTAAGTTAAGAGTCTTGACTTCAGCCTGAAAACCTGATATTGTATATCTTGATAAGGAAGAACTATCTTAAAATAAGTAAAAAATAAGTAAATAAGTTTAAATATTAAATGAAAACAAGGTTGACACCTGCCGTTGTCATACTGTGTCAAAATAGTATCACAGTAGCAAGGCAAATTATAAGTATTTTACCAGGATCGAAATTATACGGTTTAGCAAGTCGTACCTGTGATGTGGATGTAAGTTTTACAAACTTTGGCGATACACTGCGCGAGTTGTTCGCCGCTGGCACACCGATAATTGGTATATGTGCGGCTGGGATTATAATTAGAACTTTAGCACCACTGATTACAGATAAAAGTCAAGAACCACCAGTATTAGCTGTAGCTGAAGATGGGAGTGCAGTTGTGCCGCTTTTGGGTGGACTAAGTGGAGTAAACGACTTAGCACGACAAATAGCAGTAGCTTTAAAAGTACAACCTGCCATTACCACTACAGGAGATTTGCGTTTTCGGACAGCGTTGTTATCTCCTCCTTTTGGATATCATTTAGCTAACCCAGAAAATGCCAAAAAATTTATATCTGACTTATTAGCAGGCGCAAAAGTTAAATTAGCAGGAACAGCACCTTGGTTAAGTGAAAGTAACTTACCGATAGATGAAAATGGGGAGTTAACTATTGAGGTGACAGAAAAAAACATAATTCCTCAACCTGACTGTTTAGTTTATCATCCCCAAAAAGTAGCGATCGCCATTACTTCCCCCAACTCAGGAACACTTAGCCACATTTACGAACTACTAGAAGAAGCGCAGGTTTCACCCAAAGCAGTCGCAGTTATTCTTGCACCTCTTTACCTCGCTGCTGATCCCATAGTTGAAAACATCGCCCACATTTTTCAAGTACCTATTCGGTTTTTTGCAGTCAGTCAACTGACAAAATTTACCACCCAAGGATACTGTTTTCATGAAGCAGTTGTTTGTGCAGGTACAGAACCAAATAACAAATTTTTGTGTTCTGCATTTTCCCAGATTACTCTGAGTATTTCTCCAGAAATTATCAACCCCGAAACCATCGGACAACCACAGGGAAAATTAGCCATTATTGGTACTGGACCTGGTGCATCAAAATGGATGTCACCCGAAGTTAAAGAAATTCTCAATCATGCTACTGACTTAGTAGGTTATAAAACTTATATCAATTTAATTGGTACATTAGCTGACGGTAAAAAAATTCATGAATCTGATAATAGAGAAGAAGAAGCACGGGCAAAAATGGCCTTAGACTTAGCAGCAACAGGTAAATATGTAGCAGTAGTTTCTTCAGGAGATCCCGGTATTTATGCAATGGCCACCGCAGTTTTTGAAGTCATAGATAAATATCAACAACCAGAATGGCAAACAATTGATATTCAAGTATCCCCTGGTATTTCCGCCATGCAAGCCACCGCAGCAGCTATTGGCGCACCTTTAGGACATGACTTTTGTGTAATTTCTCTTTCTGACATTTTAAAACCTTGGGAAATTATCGCCCAACGTATTACAAACGCAGCCCAAGGTGATTTTGTAATTGCATTTTATAATCCTATTTCCAAAGAAAGAACTTGGCAATTAGAAGAAGCGAAAAATATCTTGCTCAAATATAGAAAACCAGATACTCCAGTAATATTAGGGTGGAATATTGGCAGACCAGGACAAACGGTAAAAGTCATTACTTTGGAACAATTAGAACCAACAGATGCTGATATGCGAACCTTGATTATTGTTGGTTCTTCCCAAACTCGGAAAATTGAAAACAGTGATAGTGATAAAGATATACGGGTTTATACACCACGTCGTTATCAATTGATAATTGACAATTGATAATTGACAATTGTTTCATTCCAGGTTCATTGTTAATTGTCCATTATTGCAAATTCGTGATCCTAAATAAAGCCCCAAGAATAACAGATTATTCTCAGGGCTTGTCATACCTGACCACCTTTACCTTTTTAATTTAATTTAATTTATAAAGAGCATAAATATTAAGAAATTAAAGACATAAATATCGGAATTATGTCCTAAAAATAAGTGACTGATTTTAGTAATTTTTGCTATGCTATTAGACAAATTGTTTTATATAAACAACCAAAATATTTATCAGGTGATTTTTCTGTTGATATTTCCTAGAAAATCGTCAAGATTCAGAAGATAGAATATCCTTAACCCAAGTTGTGCTAACAAAAGTCAAAATCATCATCGGTGTTAAAGTCAGACTTGATAATTTATCTACAAAATTGTTTCTCTGTAATTACAAATTTGACAAAAATTCCGTACAAACATTCCGGTAAAGGTCTTTAATCACTAATCAAGGCTTATATAAAAAGATAAAATTCAAGTAGTTATGTCTAGTCTAATGCTTGTAACCTCTTGATTTTTTGGTTTTTATCATCAACAATAAAAGCATCATGTTTCATACATGATTGTAGCCAATAAAAGTGACAGAAGCCCTGATATATGTCCGCTCTTGCGGACATTTTATTATTCATTTTTTAATAGTTAATTTTCAGTCAATATCTAAATTGATTGAATAACTAAAACCCGTCTTTCCTGTTTCCTTATCCTTGCTGTTTCCTGCCTACACAAATAAATAGGGCTATGACTTCCGTCAGGGATACACAAATCAAACCGAATTACTATATTTACTATATTATTTTTGATGATGCAAAATAATTACGCAGTTTCCTGGTGAGGTGAGATTGTCAAAGTAAAAAGACATAACTACTACAATTATGTCCAAAATTATGTCCAAAAAATTAAATAACTGGTCAGTGACTAATACTGAAGCTATATAGCACCGGAATCAACTATTATTATTCCTGATAGCTGTTCTCTTGAATTGAAAGATTTAATCGTGTATCCTTAGCAGTCAAGAACATTTATCAAGAAAAATGATGAACAAATTTATACTAAGCTTGTTTTCTTCTCCTGTATTGATTAGCTCTTTTTTAACTATGGGAGTGATGCTAAAGCAAGCTCAAGCCATAGAACCAACACCTAGCACTACATCCCAAAAAACAGCCCAAAATAGAGATAATTTATCCTGTATTCGCAATAAACATAAAGTTGGTTTAGTATGTGCTAGAGCTTCTGTATTAGCTCAAATTCCAGCTTATCAAGCCCAAGCAGAAGATTTTGATACTCCTGATGATATTAAGATGCTAGAGTTCAATGTTGAAGAAAGCAATATGGCCGTTGATTTATTTGGCTGTGACTGCCCAGCTTGTATAAATTCTTTACGAGCAATGCGTGGTGTAACACCTTTAGTTTATTAAGGAGTGGTGACTGGTGAGTGGGGAAGAAAATTTTAGATTTTAGATTTTAGATTTTAGATTGGAGATGACAAAAACAATCCAAAATCCATGACTCCTATTCCCCATTTCCCATTTCCCCTTTCCCCTTGAAAAATCAATAACTTCCAGCCCATGTGATCCATGTATGGGATAAACCTATATGCAGAACTTCCTCAGTCATCTCTGGTTCAGAAATGATTGCACCAGTTAAATCTGCATCATAGAGTTCTGATTCTTCAATATTGCTACCAATCAAATTGGCTTTTTGAAGATTAGCACTGCTGAAATCAGCACCACTGATATCTGCTTCACTGAGGTTTGCACCCAGTAGATTAGCTGACGTTAAATTTGCGGCTCGCAAGTCTGCACGACTGAGGTTAGTTTCCTGGAAATTAACTCTTGTTAAGTCAGCACCAATCAAATTTACTTCACTCAAGTTTGCACCTTGCAAATTTGCACCATTGAGATCGGCATTGGTCAAATTTGCTCTAGATAGATTAGATTTACTCAAGTTTGCTTCACTTAAATCAGCACCACTCAAGTCAGCTTCAGATAAATTAACACCAGTTAATTCAGCTTGAGTTAGCTGTGCCTGATGCAGAATTGCTCCCTGAAAATTCCGTTTTCCTGATGTATATTGACTCAGGAAGCTATTAGCGTCCATAATTTTACCTCTCTGTGTCTTTAGATAAGTTCAACTCCTCAAACCACAGAAAATACGATTAGGTTATTCTATTCTATTGTGCTAAAGATTTTTAGATTTGGAATCTTTCCTGAGTAGAAAGATAGCAGAAGTCAGGAGTCAGGAGTCGTAGGGGCGAAGCATTCGGAAAATAACCTGGGACAAAAATTGATAATTGGTCGTCCGAATGCTTCGCCCTTATTGTGGTCACGGAAGATTTTATTGCTGCTCGCGGTAGAGGTGGGGGTTTGGCTATTTGGATTCGAGACAATTCAAACAATTAAATATTATAGCTGTAAACAAAGTATATAGGACATCTATTGATAATTAGACTCCCGCTCAAATCAGCTTTTACTCCTAAATCATGTAGGGTTTTAGCATTGCTAAACCCCTATTTTCTTTCTATTTGATTTTAAATTATGTTGAAATCAACCATCACAGATTGTCAGTATTAACGGTTCACTGTTAATTGAATTATTTCATAATTTCTAAAAGTTTGGAAACTGATAATTCTATCACTTCACTCACAAAGTGATTACCTTTAAGGTTAAGATGAATACTATCGTGATATAAGCTTTCGGGGTTATCAATTGAGTTGAATTGTGGTAAAAAATCTATATAATTAATTGGCTGTTCTTTGGTAAAATCAGATAAACGTTTACGACCAACAATTTCATAATCACGGGGTCCTGGTTCACCAATTTCTCTGAATAAGGGAGTCATGGCTAAGATAAATTTACTGTTATTTTCTTGAGCGAAATTTTGAATTTTAGCAATAGTTTCTAAATTAATTCCCACGCGATCGCCTGGTTCTTTTTGCACTGCTTCTAGTTCGGGTATGGGTTTTTGTTTGATTAAATAACGCTGCAAAAATTCTATAATTGCTAAAGGCGGTTTATGATCTGGGTAGTTGCGATCGCGTCCTACAGGTAAGGAAGTGGGAGCAGGAGCAAATAAATCATCAGTGTTAATTAATAACACTATCACCTGAGCTTGAAAATTGCCGAAACGCTGTAAATAAGCTAATTCGTTTCTTAGTCCCCAGGAGTTAGCAGAAGCATTTAAAACTTCCACTTGTTGGTAATTATTCTGATATTTTTGAGATTTTAAAGAAGTTTCAATTAAACTAGAAATAGTATTTTGTTGATCTGTCCATCAACCGCCATTAGCAATAGAATCACCTAAAAGCAAAATTCGCAGTGTCAATGGTTGAGGTGTTTCTTGTATTGGCGCACTTCGCATAGAATATTCATTAATTTCAATGCGGTTGCCCATACGAAGGGTGCTTTGATTAGGTGATAATAAATAACCAATTTGTTCATCACCAATGTAAATGAGAGGATTACCAAAACCAAACAGCGATACCTTCGGTAAGCTTCGCTAACGCAAACCCAACTCGATCACCGCCAACAACCCCACAACTACCGCCAAAATAACCATCAACACTGTTTTCACCTGCAATACCTTTCATTGAATAGTATTTAATTATACTATAAATTCCCCTATCACCTGTTCCCTGTTCCCTGTTCCCTATTCCCTATCACCTATCACCTATTCCCTATTCCCCATTCCCTATTCCCTATTCCCTATTCTCTATTCCCTATTCCCAAAATAATAATGTGAATTTAACATCATTAGGTGAACAGAAGGACTACAATCAAATCGGACAGACTGGGAATGTAACAAAGGAGGCTTACAAAAGTATGTCCGACTTAAATCGCGGAATTATGAAATTTGAAGGTGCAGATTCACCAAAAGTAGTCACAATCTCTACTGTGCTAGTTTTGGGATCTATAGCAGCACTCATCCTGTGGGCGTTGCAATCTGCCTATGCGTTAAACTAGGATCATTGATAGGCTTAAAGGACACTGACAACGAAGGTTAACCTAGCTGCTCAGTGTCCACAAACACATAAATCAAACAGTCAAACAAACAGTCAAAAAAAATAATTAGAAATAATTCAAATTTAGATTTGCGATTTGCAATTTTAGATGGAAGATAAATCTAAAATACAAAAACAACAATAAATGTTTCAGCTTTGGGGTTTATTAGTTATTTTAATTACTTGCCCACTCTTAGGGGCAATGCCGCTAATTGCTTGGATTACTTACGCTATTAAGCGTCAGCGATTAGCACAAATGGGTACAGGAAATATTAGCGTCTCCGCTGCTTTCTACCACGGTGGTAAACTGGTGGGTATTTTAGCAGTGCTGTCGGAAGCTTTTAAAGGAATTGCAGCAGTATCAATTGCCCGTATTTTTTTTCCTGAAGGTTCATTTTGGGAATTGATAGCTTTGATCGCCTTAGTAATAGGTAGATATTCTTTAGGGAGAGGAGCAGGAACAACAAACGTAGTTTGGGGATTTTTGATGCACGACCCCCTGATCGCCGGATTTGTGAGTTTAGTAGCAGCTATTGGTTTTATCATTTTGCGCTCTAAACAAGCGATCAAATATGGGGTTTTGATTTTATTTCCCGTATTTGTAGCAGTCTTACATTTTAATGATTTGCCAAAAATTCTTGCTGCCTTTGCATTAGCGGGATTAGTCGGTTGGATTTATCAACAAATGCCTGATGACATGGATCTGCCAGTGGCAGCAGCAGACACAGAATCACAACCGATGATGCAATATTTAAGCGGTGGTGAGCAAACGATTATCACTTTAGATGATGACCTAGAACCAGAGGTATTTGGAGCTAAGGCAGCTACATTATCACAAATCAAACGCTGGGGTTATCCCGTGCCAAAAGGCTGGATTTTAGCGCCCTTTGATGATCCTGCCCTGTTGATTGATTTTCTGCAACCATCATCCCTGTCACCCTTAGTAGTGCGTTCTTCTGCGATTGGGGAAGATTCTCAACAAGCGTCTGCGGCTGGACAATACGAAACAGTATTGAATGTTACTAATAAACAAGAGTTAGAACTTGCGATCGCCCAAGTTCAAGCCTCCTATAATCATCCTACGGCTGTAGAGTATCGCCGCAATCTTGGTGCTAAGGATGCGGCCATGGCCGTATTGATTCAGCCCCAAGTCCAAAGTGTATATTCTGGTGTGGCCTTTAGTCGTGATCCCATAGCCCAACAAGGTGATGCAGTCATCATTGAAGCAGTATCAGGTAGTCCTACTCAAGTTGTTTCTGGGAAAATTACACCAGAACAATATCGGGTGTTTGTTGCAGGTGAAGATAAATTATCTACAGTGAAATTTGAGGGAGAAGGAAAAATTCCCCAACCATTAATTAAACAAGTAGCATATTTAGCCCGAAGATTAGAAAAACGTTATCATGGCGTTCCCCAAGATGTAGAGTGGAGTTATGACGGACAAACTCTCTGGGTATTGCAAGCACGACCAATTACCACCTTACTACCAATCTGGACAAGGAAAATCGCCGCTGAAGTCATTCCCGGTGTGATTCATCCCTTAACGTGGTCAATTAATTTACCCTTGACTTGTGGGATGTGGGGAGAACTGTTCACGATAGTCTTAGGTGACAAAACCCGCGAGTTAGATTTCACCAAAATGGCAACGCTGCATTATTCTAGAGCTTACTTTAATGCTTCCTTTTTAGGTGAAGTGTTTCTGGAGATGGGTTTACCGCCAGAAAGTTTGGATTTTTTAACCAGAGGCGCGAAAATGAGTAAACCGCCTCTAGCTTCCACCTTGGAGAACTTACCAGGATTGACAAAGTTGTTACAGCGGGAAATCAGCTTAGAAAAGGAATTTAAGCGAGATTATCGTCAAAGGTTTATTCCGGGGTTGACAAAATTATCACATGAAATAATTGAGGAATTATCAGCACCGCAGTTGTTAACCAGAGTTGACATGATTCTTGATCTGCTCAACCAGGGTACTTACTACAGTATTTTATCTCCCTTGAGTGCTGCTATCCGGCAAGCGGTGTCTGGGGTGAAAGAGGAGCAAATTGATCACAGTATTACTCCTGAAGTAGCATCATTGCGATCGCTGAAACTTTTAGCCGCAGATGCCCAAGAAATCTTACCGGAGATTGAGCCAGAAAGATTTTTTGAGCAATTGGAACAAATTCCCGAAGGGCAGCGAATTTTAGACGATTTTGCCGAAATATTGGAAGATTATGGTTATTTGAGTGAAGTGGGAACTGATATTTCCGTCCCCAGATGGAAAGAACACCCTCACCTAGTCAGACAAATCTTTGTCCAGTTCATCCAAGCACATGAAACTGCAAATGCGGATGAGTCCAAACAACGTCAACAAGGTTTTGTACAAAGCCGTGTGGATCTTAAAGGAAGAGTCACAGAAGTTTATTCTCGCTTATTGGCGGAATTACGCTGGACGTTTTTAGCTTTAGAAAAGCTTTGGCTCAAAGATGGTTTATTAAAGCAAACAGGGGATATCTTCTTTTTGAAATTGGGAGAAGTGCGACGTTTAGCAGCAAACGCTGATCCAGAACTGAGAGATAAAGTTGCTGAGTTATTGCAAAAGCGGCGATCGCAATTTCTCGAAGATAGCCAAATTACTCAAATTCCGCCTCTCGTTTACGGCAACAATCCCCCCCATCCTATCGCTGCACCCATTGATACCTCTGACCATATTTTACTAGGTATTCCCGCCAGTCAAGGACAGGCCGCAGGACAAGTTAAGGTAGTGAGAAATTTACAGGAAGCAGGGGAAATTAATAAACAGACAATTCTGGTTGTACCTTATACCGATTCTGGTTGGGCGACTATTTTAGTTAGAGCCGGGGGAGTCATAGCCGAAGCTGGTGGTAAACTTTCTCATGGGGCGATTGTTGCTCGTGAATACGGGATTCCCGCAGTTATGGATGTACGCGGTGCTACCTATCTTCTTCAGGATGGTCAACAAGTACGCATTGATGGTTCTAAAGGTATTGTTGAACTGGAGGAATTTTTAGCGTGACAGGTGACAGGTGACAGAAGAAGCAGGGGGGGCAGGGGAGAAGAGTTACTGACTCGTTCCCATGCTCTGCATGGGAATGAAATAAGAAGGCTCTGCCTTAACCTCAAATCGTCACCAGGTAATGGTTAAAAAATGTGTTTCCAAGGAGTAGGTATCTTAATGCGTGTTGGGGAGCGCATTTCGATAGGGTTTGCTGAAAAAGTTATCTGTGAAGGACCAGTGACAGGTGACAGGTGCTACGCCACGGTGACAGTTTCAAGAGTTGGATAGGAACGATTTTTTCTTTAAGTAGGAATTAAATGCAAGGTTTTTAAGTTTCCACCCCGTAAAAGCTTGCACTTTTTTAACTTCCAGCAGGCTAAGACCCTTTACCTGTAATCTTTTCATGTTTATTCAGCAAGCCCTCGATACTTGATAATACCAAGGATGAGTAGATTTGATGGCTGCTACTAACCATTTATGTAAATCTGCTATATAAAACCTAGACAAAGCTAGACTTTACTTTCTACTTCAACGGGAGCATGGGAGCGGTTATCCCTCTGTAGACTTTCACGCTGTAGCCCAACGCGATTGTGTTCCAATTAAGTTTCTGAAAAAGACTACCACCATCATTGCTTGGTTTTCGCGTCGGCAATAGTCTCAATTCAATACTTGATATTACCGTATTATATATCAAGTAGTTGATTTTTTCCTGAAAATATATTGATTTTTGTCAATATAAGTATAGTTTTGTCTATGAAATTGTCAACTTAGGACAAGCTCTACCACTTTTTGTACGGTAGGAATTTACCAGACATGGTAATTTTCACGCGATCGCCTTTGGGGTCTACCTCTTTTTCTACATCTAAGGTAAAGTCAATTGCACTCATAATCCCATCACCAAACTTTTCTTGAATTACTTCCTTGATCGGGAAGCCATAGACCTGCATAATTTCATATAAGCGGTAAATCAGTGGGTCTGTTGGCACAACAGGCCCCAATCCCTTGACTGGATATTTGGTCAATTCTTGGATATAGATGGGGGCTAAATCCAATGCTTCTACTAATAACTTAGCTTCTTCAGGTGATGCACTAGCTTGACGGTAGAATATAGCCGCAATGTATACTTCATCCAGTCTCAGAATTTTTTCTAAATCAGCAAAGCTTAAACCTTTCTCTTTCTTTGCCTCTAATAAAGTTTGCGTAATTTCAGGAATAGACATCTGGTAAATTTAAAAGTAAATAATTTTGCACTAATAAATCTTACCATGATAACGTAAACTAGGCAAAGTTTTAGATGTTAAATAAGAGGACTTCTGGAATCACTGCAATTACCTCTGGATAAGTGTTTCAAGCAATATGGCGGAATTTTTCTTGAATCGTTGCCATACCCCTGATTCATACTCACTGGTATGGCATGATGCCAGTGGTGTTGTCGATTAAGGCTCTTAAGGTGAAGGCATACTCGAAGCATAAAAAAAGTCTCTGGAGTATTGATTAAATGAAATTCAAATAATAATGACGAATTATGCAAAAGTGGTTATCAATTATCGGCATCGGTGAAGATGGAATTCAGGGATTAAGTGCGATCGCTCTTTCTATTCTTAACCAAGCTAAAATTATCATCGGTGGGGAACGTCATCTAGCTATGTTACCCCCTGAAGATTATAGGGAAAAAATTAAGTGGAAATCTCCTTTTCATAGTTCCATTACAGAAATTATAAACCGTCGTGGTGAAGGGAAATCAATATGTATTTTAGCTAGTGGCGATCCAATGTGTTATGGTGTGGGTGCTACTATTATTAAACATATTCCTATTGATGAAATTACTATTATTCCCTCACCTTCGGCTTTTAGTTTAGCTTGTTCTCGGTTAGGTTGGAACTTTACAGAAACAGAAACTTTAAGTTTATGCGGTCGTCCTGTTTCTTTACTGCAATCTTATATTTATTCTGGTGCGAAATTATTAATTTTAAGTGCAGGTAAAAACACACCGAAAAATGTTGCTGAAATATTAACAAAACGCGGTTATGGTAATAGTAAAATTACCGTTTTAGAAAGAATGGGCGGTATGAATGAACGAGTTTTCACAGGTGTTGCTAATAGTTGGAAAGAAAGAGATATTGCATCTTTAAATACAATTGCAGTAGAATGTATTGCAGATTTAGGAATAACTGGTTTATCAAGATTTCCTGGTTTACCTGATAGTGCTTTTCACCATGATGGACAGTTAACAAAACGAGAAGTCAGGGCGGTGACATTATCAACATTAGCACCTTTACCGGGCGAATTACTTTGGGATATTGGGGCAGGTTGTGGTTCTATTTCTATAGAATGGATGCGAAGTAATATGAGATGTGGGGCGATCGCCATTGAACAAAATACCAATAGATTAAATTATATCGCTGATAATGCAGCAGCTTTAGGTACACCTAATTTACAAATTATTGCCGGCAAATCACCAGAAGTTATCCAAAATTTACCCACACCTGACGCTATTTTTATCGGTGGAGGAGTCACCGCACCAGGATTATTTGATATTTGTTGGAATGCTTTAAAAATAGGGGGAAGAATGGTAGCTAATGTTGTCACCTTAGAAGGGGAAAAAACATTATTTGAATGGTATGAAAAAGTCGGGGGAAATTTTACCAGAATTTCTATTCAGCGTGCAGAACCAATTGGTAAATTTTTAGGTTGGAAAGGAATGTCTCAAGTAACGCAGTGGGTAGCATATAAATCATGAAAAGAACTTATGAAAAGTGAGAGATTTATCACTGACGGGGAACAAAAATTGTTGTGTTTCTTATGTGAGGCGGAGCCTCAAGGATAGCATTCCTAGCCAGAGGCTAGGAACGAGATCAAGGGGATCTAAATATGGAAGTTACGTTTTTTATATGCTGATGCTGTTGATAACAAGGCGGGGTTGGAGATATTCATAATTTACTAAGCGTCCCTTGTTGTGCAACTCAATTTTTCTCTGCACTACATTCAAATCTTGCTGGAATTGCTTGATTACATCGTCAGCATTTGGGTCTGTAAATTCTTCGTCTTCATAATATCCCAATCTGTCATAACGATAGTCTGAGAGGATGAATAAAGTTGATAATTGGGTACTTGTTGGTTTCGCTGGTGGTAAAAAATCTATCAGTTCTTGGCGGCTGGAAATGCCTTCTTTTTTAATTGGTTGATAGGCGGCTAGGGGCATATTGGGAATGAAAGCCATATATTCATATTGCGGGAAATTAATAGCAGAATGTAGGGGTCCACAAATGTAGATGATAGTCGTAACAATCTTAACTAATTGTTCCAAAGTATCAATGCGATCGCTCATACCTTTGACCCGACCACCATCTTGAGCAACTAATTCCCGCGCCCAAGCTTGCAGTTCTGCATCACCTTGCAAGTCTTCGGAAGTCTTGTAATAAAGCTCCAAATAGTTAAACACAAATTTGTTAATTACTTCCCACAATAACAGCCCATCATCCCGATAAGGATAGTGTGGCAAGTTTTCTACATCATCCACACCTCGATTTTTCAGTTCTGTAGGTAGAGCAAACTGATCCAAACTCCAATCTTTATAAGCATCAACAACAATTTGTAGTGACTCTTGCAGAGTTCCTCCTAACAATTCATCCACAGGACCGCCTCTATTAACTAAACGTTGGCGACCCAAATCATTGTTAGCTAACATAAACCGAAAATGCGGTTTTAAAAGTATTCTTAAAGGATGGTTTTCTGCTAGTTGACGGGGGGTGACAACTGCAAAGGGTTCCATGACAAAATGAGTCCGGCATAAATGGCTGTTCATTTCATGATGATTAGCATCAGCAATTTGAACGCAGCACTTAGCATAAGACCAGATAGAAGGGTCATCAAAAGATGTGATTAATGGGCTTGCTTTACCTTCTTTTGGATTAATTTGGATCGCTACAGGTACGAGTTGACCACGATCTTTAAAGCCTAAACTACGCCAACAGAAAAAGGCTACTGGCGCTGGTAGATACTTTTTACCTTTGGCGAAAGTGCCTCCTTGAACAAAGGCTAATGGTCTATAATCAGCTACATATAAATTGCCAGTATTCAGACTGTTGATGAAGTTGATAGAGTCGCCAAATTTAGGTTTTAGAGTTGCTTGAAATTCTTCGATAGTAAATGCAAAGTTAGCTGGCATTTCTTTTAGCTGACGCAAAACTAAAGGATTTACTCCACAAAGCCTTTGTTCAGCAAATGAATCATCAGTTTCATAAGTTTTCATTACATTAGGTTTAGGCAAAACTGGAAAAAAGTCTTCATAGTCTTGCAATTCATCTAATGGGTCCCAAGCAGTATGGGCTTTGACAGCCATCATATTTATCGGCAGTTCTGCTGCTTGTAATGCGCGTTCTGCAATATATTTGGTAGAAAAATTTTCTGTGGGAGGTACGCTTTTTAACATCGCTAGAGGAGGCAAAAAATCATACATAAATTCATATTCTTTGCGTCCTTTTTGTAGGGAAGCTTGGCGTTTTTCAGGGTTGGGATCATTTTGAGGTAGAAATGGCTTCATAACTTTTTATACCTATGATGTAATTTACAATGCAGTAGACTCTAGCAAATTATCTGCTATTATGGTTTGTTATACTGCATATTTTAATAAATACTTAACAAAGAGTTTAAACTTCTTTACCTATCACCTGTGATCAGCTAATAAACCTTTAATTTGCATAATTAGGGTGGGCATCCTGCCAGATCCACAATAGTTCTAGTTATAGGTAATATACAGATTAAATGTCCAACAGCTTATCAATTCATAATGAAGAAGATGTCTTGAAATTACTTCATAGACATTGCATAATTTTGATAATATTATTTAGAATTTAGGGTATAATTACTTTATAAATATCTGTTTAAATCTGAAATTTTAAACAACTTATTGAAAAACCTACCATGAGTCAAACCGCTATCAATCTTATTGCTATCTCTGTTTTCCTGATGACCATTTCTACTTTGTTGGGACCATTAATCAACCTTTCCCCAACTATCCCAGCTTTAACTATAATTGGATTTTTAGGAATTGCGACTTTAGATAATTTCAGTTTTCAAGGAAAGGGAGGTACAATAGTTTTAGATTGGTTAGCGCGACTTTCTCCCACTTATAAAGAGAGAATTATTCATCATGAAGCGGGACATTTTTTAGTAGCTCATTTATTAGGAATTAGCGTTACTGGTTATACCCTGAGTGCGTGGGAAGCATGGAGAAAAGGACAACCAGGACAAGGTGGAGTAATATTAGAAGATAGTGAAATTGCTCAACAGTTAGAACGGGGAAAAATTGGCGTTTCAATGGTAGAAAGATATTGTAATATTTGGATGGCAGGAATAGCAGCAGAAATGTTAGTTTTTAAATCTGCTGAGGGTGGTGGTGATGATAAAGCTAAGTTAAATCAATTTTTAACAGTTTTGGGTTTTGAGGAGAGGATTTTTGAGCAGAAACAAAGATTTCATTTACTGCAAGCGAAAAATTTGATTCAGGAAAATTGGGAGAGTTATCAAAGTTTAGTGGATGCGATGAGAAAAGGGGTTGATGTTGAAGAATGTAAAAAGGTAATTAGGGTTTGCTGAAAAATTTATCTGTGAAGGACCAGTGACAGGTGCTACGCGACGGTGCTACGCCACGGTGACAGTTTCAAGAGTTGGATAGGAACGATTTTTTCTTTAAGTAGGAATTAAGTGCAAGGTTTTTCAGTTTCCACCCCGTAAAAGCTTGCACTTTTTTAACTTCCAGCAGGCTAAGACCCTTTACCTGTAATTTTTTCATGTTTATTCAGCAAGCCCTAATTAGTGAAATAGTTGGATGATCAAGCCCCAATAAAAATCCTTAGTAAATTCAGATATACAACCAGATTGTTAATTGATAAACGCACCAATATTTTAATGATTTGTTTTTGCTCTGGAGTGTAAGCATTCACCATTAAGTCATCGGTTTCCGTCAGTACCTGAAAGATTGAAATACAAAGAATGAAAAAAAAGCAGATGCAAATAACATTCCTAAAATTAAAACGTCTGAATCCTGGCTATTGGCTGATTACTGATTACTGATAGCTGAATACTTACGGAGAGTTTAAGCTTTGCTACCTTCTGGTGGTTCAAACTTATAACCATAGCCGCGTACCGTTTTGATAAACTCTGGTGTACTTGAATCAACTTCCATTTTTTTACGTAATTGACCAATATGCACATCTACAACTCGTCCATCTCCTACATAGTCACAACCCCAAATTTTTTGAATCAGTTGGGGACGACTCCAAGCTTGTCCTGGATGGCTGGCTAAAAAATGTAAAATATTAAACTCTAAAGCCGTTAAAGCTAAAGGTTTATCATTCAATTTTACCTCTCTACCTTCTGGGTTAATTGCTAATTGTTGAAAAACAAGACGCTGTGATTGATGCGGTTGAATATAACGGATGCGTCTTAAAAGTGCTTCAACTCTGACTTCCACTTCTGCTAGGCTAAATGGCTTAGTCATGAAATCATCTGCACCTGCGGCCAGAATTTTAATTTTATCAGCTTCATCATTCCGGCTAGTGAGTATCAAAACTAAAACATTGGTGCGGCTTTGCATTTCTTGACAAAGTTTATAGCCATTGGCATCTGGCAAATTCCAATCCAGAATTACCAAGGCTGGATTGAATTGATCAAATAATGCCATAGCACTTTTACCATCTGAGGCCGATTCTATTTGGTATTTTCGACTCAAAAAACGGTAGACGAGATTTCTCACACTGAAATCGTCATCTACAATCATAATCTTGGGAATATTCGTGTCAAGCTTATCCATAGTCCAATGCAGTTTATTGATTGATTTGGCGATTTTCTGTGGCGACAGATGCTTTCAGATGTTGTGTTTAAGGAATATCTTAGCTCCTGGCTAAATAAATAAGTAGGAAATAAGTAGGAAAAATGCTTTAGTCCTTGTATACACTGAATTTTTCCTGAAGTTTATGCAAACTTTATAATAATCCTTATAAAATGTATCGGTAATGTATGATTTTGGTATTTTTTGAAAAAAAAATTGTATAAAATATAAATCAATTGTGGTGTTATACCGAAGTATCTGTACTGAAATATTACTGATGACAATATGAGGAATTGAATATATCTAAAGATAGATTTTTACAAGATTTATTCAGGATTTATTCAGGAAAATTTTTATATTTTCACACTCAAGCCAGACAAATTAACTAGACTTTGTTTGTTAATTTATTGTTGACTAAGTTGATTGAAATTGAATAGGTTAAAACGGATAAAACTTATGACTAATAATTTGATGGGTGGGATTATTCCTCAACAGCCACCCATAGAAGTAGAATCGGATGTTCATGTAGTTAAGTCTCGTTTAGAATGGGGCGAACCAGCATTTACAATTTTGGATGTCCGCGATCGCTCAACCTATAACCAAGGTCATATTATGGGGGCAATGCCTATGCCTATAGATGAACTAACAGATCGTGCAGAAATTTCTTTGCAAAAAAGCCGTGATATTTACGTTTACGGCACTGATGAGGGACAAACTGCTCAAGCTGCCCAAAAATTGCGTGCTGCGGGATTTTTACAGGTATCAGAATTAAAAGGTGGTTTGGGAGCATGGAAAGCAATTGGTGGACCAACAGAAGGTATCATTGAATCAAGAACTCCCGCAGGTGCAGATGATTACAATATTGTCTCTCGCATTCAAAATCATTTGAAAAATCAACAGAAGTGATTGGTGACTGGTGACTGGTGATTGGTGATTGGTGATTGGGTAGTAATTGGTAATTACGAATTACGAATTACGAATTACTCTTAATGTTCAAATAAATCTTTGAATTGTAATAAATCCAAAGAAACCAATGTTGGTAGAACTTGGAAACATTCTTGTGCTAGTTGCCAACGTTCTTCTCGTTGTAGCATTTGCGTTAGTTTTTGTTGAATGCTCAATAAGTAGCGGACATCATTAGCAGCGTAACTTAATTGATCCTCAGATAAATTAGCAGCATTCCCCCAATCAGAACTTTGAGAGCTTTTGTCTAGTTCTACTTGTTCTAATTCCTGTACTACATCTTTTAAACCATGACGGTTAGTGTAGGTGCGGGCTAACTTACTAGCAATTTTAGTACAAAAAACAGGCTGAACCTGAATGTTGAGATTGTAACGTAAAGTAGCAATGTCAAACCGCGCAAAGTGAAATACTTTGAGGATATGAGTTGCTTCCAACAGTTGTTTTAAGTTGGGAGCTTCTGTTTGTGCTTTAGCAATGCGGATAGCGGTGACTTTTCCTTCTGGGTTGCACAACTGAACGAGACACAAGCGATCGCGTTGTGGTAATAATCCCATTGTTTCCGTGTCCACAGCCAGAGCTTCAGATTTTAAATACTCCGAGAGGGTAGCAGCATCTATATCACCGTCACTAACCCGAAAATCATCTAATCTCATCAATCGTTCCCAAATGAATGATAGTGTCTATCAGTTAAATTACTGGATCAGACACTAATTTATTATTATGCAAATTGTGCAAAAAATCAGTAAGAGAATCTATTTGGTATTGATAAATATTTGTGTGAGATAAACTTCACCTTTGGCATTAGTAGCCACTCCCACCCCTGTCAATTTAAAATTTCCTTGAATATTCTTCAAATGTCCAGGACTGTTGAGCCAACCAATCACAGCTTGCTGTGCTGGATCACTATATCCCACGTTGAAAGCCACATTTTCGGCTGCATTGTCATATTTAAGAGGGATAGCTTTAACTCGTTGTTCCAATCCATGATGACTAAATTTCACTATACCATTAGCCATGTTCTGACTGTGAATTCTTGCTTGCTGAGTGATACTTGCATTTAAGGTGAGCTTTGATAATCCTTGAGAAACACGATATTGATTAATTTGCTCAAAAACTAATTTTTCTAAAGTAGCATTTTCAGAACCAAGATTCAAAATAGCGGCCTGACTAGAAGTATTAAATGACTGAGTGTGAACGATTTTTTGAGCAGCATTTTTATCGGTAACAGAATCAGTCATCAATCCACTAGCAAGGACAAGCGTACTTAAAGCCATGCCAAAAGCAGTTTGTCGGAACATAGAGAATTAGGTAGTGTATGGATTTATCAGACATATACTCTATCTTCTGATGTACAGAATAAGTACCAGGATACTGTCAAGTATTCGTGAACTGAAGAATTACAGTTTGATAACTTTAAAAAATCCAGTATCCAGTATATGCCTATGGTAGATGGTTCACCTCATAAAGTGTTATTGTCACTACATTTTTAGTAAAAAAAATATATAAAAAGTAGTATCCATTGACAGATGCAAAAATAATTGATAATTGATAATTGATAATTGAAATTATTGGTATTACGAAACCAAATAATCACCAATCACCAATCACCAATCACCAATCACCAATCAGTCACTAAAATTTATCTTGATGTGAGGAAAATTTGGGTGAAAAAAATTTGTCCTTTGCTATTACTCGCCACACCAATTCCTGTGAGGTTATAATTACCTCTAATGTTAGCTAGATGTCCTGAACTCTTTAACCAGCCTTGTACAGCGGTAGTTGCAGCATCTCTAGAACCTTGATTGTAAGCTACATTTTCCGCAACTCGACTGAAAGGAATACCAATCGCTCTGACTCGTGCTTGAAATCCATCATGACTAAAGAGAACTTTACCACTAGCCATGTTTTGACTGTGAATTTTTGCTTGCTCATCAATACGAGAATCACGAGTCAATAGGGGTAAATTTTGGGAGGATCGGTACTGGTTTATTTGTTGGAAAACCGCAGCTTCTATGGCAGCATTATTAACATTAGTTTGTGCTACTTTGTAGTTGTCATTGAATACAAAAGATTGACTGGGAGTAGAACTAGCCATCCCTCCATTGACTAAAACTAAGAAACCTGCACCAATAGCTGAAATAGTATTTCTCAACATGATTAATTATCAACCCTGAATTAAGAACTTGGCTGCTGTTTGCACATCCTTATCACCTCTACCAGAGCAGTTAATCACAATCCGGGGACTGCCTGTAAGTTGTGGACATAAAGTTTCTAAATAGGCGATCGCATGAGAAGTTTCTAAAGCAGGTATAATTCCTTCTAATCTCGATAGGCGTTGAAATGCCTCTAAAGCTTCAGCATCGGTAACACTATAATATTCAGCCCTACCAATATCCTTCATATAGCTGTGTTCTGGACCAACACCAGGATAATCCAAACCAGCACTAATAGAATGGGGTTCAATCACCTGTCCATCATTATCTTGTAACAGATAACTCATTGCCCCATGCAATACACCAACTTGTCCTTTTGTCAAGGTCGCGGCGTGTTTGCCAGTGTTCACACCTTCACCAGCAGCTTCTACACCTATTAACCGCACCGATGGTTCTTTAACAAACTCGTGAAAAAGTCCCATTGCATTAGAACCACCACCCACACAAGCCATGAGAATATCAGGTAAACCACCCCATTTTTCCATTGTTTGAGCGCGAGTTTCCTGGCCGATAACCGCGTGAAAATCCCGGACTATCATCGGGTAAGGATGGGGACCAGCCACAGAACCCAGGATATAATGAGTAGTTTCTACATTCGTTACCCAGTCGCGGATGGCTTCAGAAGTGGCATCTTTGAGAGTTCCCGTACCGGCAGCCACACCACGAACTTCCGCCCCCATCAAGCGCATTCTAAACACATTTAAGGATTGGCGTTCCATGTCGTGAACACCCATGTAAATAATACATTGCAAACCAAAACGAGCGCAAACGGTAGCTGTAGCTACTCCATGTTGTCCTGCACCGGTTTCAGCAATAATGCGCTGTTTACCCATGCGCTTGGCTAATAAAACTTGACCAAGGGCATTGTTAATTTTATGAGCGCCTGTATGATTTAAGTCTTCACGTTTTAAGTAAATTTGCGCTCCAGTGCCATCGGGACGGGCATAATGGGCGGTGAGTCTTTCAGCAAAGTATAAAGGGGTAGCGCGTCCTACGTAATCTCGCAGTAAACCTTGTAATTCGGTTTGAAAATCAGGATCATTACGGTATTGGTAATAAGCTGTTTCTAGTTCAGCTAAAGCCGGCATTAAAGTTTCAGGAACATATTTACCACCAAAGCGGCCAAAACGTCCTAAGCTATCGGGAACAGCAGCGGTTTGAGAGAAGTTGGGGGAAAGGGGAGTAGTAGTCACAGATTCGGTTAAATTAGAGAACACAGTTAATTGTAATTCTAGAACAATCTTCTTTTACAGCAGGAGTCAGTCGTAGGGGCAACCCCCTGTGGTTGCCCTCTTGAGTCAGGAGTTCAAGGAGTAAAACTAGCTTTTCTCGTTCCCATGTCAGAATCAGGTGGTTATCGAGCGACTTGTACTGAGCGAAGTCGAAGTAAGTTGAGATAATATCCAGGATTTAAGGATTTTCAGGATAAGAACGCAGATAAACGCGGATAAACGCAGATTGTCTGAATCAGGATATCCAGGATTTAAGGATTTTCAGGATAGAAGAAATTAAAAATAGGATATTTTCGCAAAATCAACCTATTTTATATTAAACTGCACATAATCATAAAATTAACCAAATCATCTGTATTTCATCTGCGTTTATCTGCGTTTATCTGCGTTCAATTAATAAAAATTAGCTATTCTCTGGTACTTGATTTTAAATTATTATTATCTATTTTCATCCTGAAAATCCTATAATCCTGGACATCCTGATTCAGACAAAATACCCCATCCTGAAAATCCTATAATCCTGGATATCCTGATTCAGACAAAAAATATTTAACTGTTTTATGATATTTTTCGATTGCTTATTTTATCAGGTTGTCAAATAAAAGTCAATCATCCCCTACTTCTTTTTTAGTCTTGACAATAAATGATAAATTGATGTTAGAAGTCGGGGATCTATATCATTGCATTTTCAGGATCGGAAAATAAAGTGTCAATTCAAGAACATAAAATAACAGTAAATTCCTTAGAATGGTATTATCGGGAAGCCCAACCCATTGGAAGAAGTGATTTATTGCCAGTAGTATTACTACACGGCATAGTTTCCCAAAGTTATAGCTTTCGCAATATTTTACCAGCTTTGGCAGCACAGGGAACAAGAGCGATCGCACCAGATTGGATAGGATACGGATTTTCTGGAAAACCAGAAAAACGCGATTTTGCTTACACTCCCGATGCATTTATCAAAGCTTTAGATGACTTTATTCAAGCTATAGAATTAGAAAAATTTTCCTTAGTTGTGCAAGGATTTTTAGGCTCAGTTGGTTTACAATACGCTTTGAGAAATCCTGAAAAAATCGCCAACATTGTCAT
Source organism: Sphaerospermopsis torques-reginae ITEP-024 (assembly GCF_019598945.1). Taxonomy (NCBI): domain Bacteria; kingdom Bacillati; phylum Cyanobacteriota; class Cyanophyceae; order Nostocales; family Aphanizomenonaceae; genus Sphaerospermopsis; species Sphaerospermopsis torques-reginae. Next base: position 4,846,329 of record NZ_CP080598.1, read on the forward strand.
TTTAAATGCTCCCATTTCTACATCTGCTAAATTACCTTGGAAAATTCAACAAATGGGTTTACCATTGGCAGGGGAAATGATGACACAAGATCCATTATTAGTGGATAGAACCTTAGAAGGTGGATGTCGTTACCGCATCGAAGATCAAGATTTAGATGTTTATAGAAAACCGTTCTTGAAAACTTCTGCATCTGGTCGCGCTTTACTATCAACAATCAGAAATTTGCAACTAGAAACAGCAATGAAAGAAATAGAACCAGGTTTTAAAGAATGGCAAAAACCAATTTTAGTACAATGGGGAATGATGGACCCTTGGTTATCTGTAGATATAGCCGAAAGTTTTGTGAAAAATGTTCCTGATGGGGACATAATTAAGTTAAATAATGTGGGACATTATCCCCAAGAACATTATCATGAAGTGATTTTACAAGACCTATTACCCTTTGTGCGTTGTAACAACAGGTGACAGGTGACAGGTGACAGGTGACAGGTGATAGGTGACAGTGATAGGTGACAGAAATAATTGATTACCAATTATCAATTACTAATTACTTCGATAATTTGCAACCTTGTCAACTATTGCCGTAACCTGATAATAAGAGTAAATACAATCATCTGTAAATTGACTAAGGTAGGTGACAATTCATGGCTTATTCGTGGTTTAAAGCCTTTCACATTATTGGTTTTGTCGTTTGGTTTGCAGGGTTATTTTACCTGGTGCGTTTGTTTATTTATCATGTAGAAGCAAACCAAGAACCAGAACCCGCAAAAACGATACTGAAAAATCAGTATCAACTGATGGAAAAACGTCTTTACCATATTATCACCATCCCCGGAATGATCGTCACCGTAGCGATGGCCATTGGTATTCTTTCCACTAACCCAGACTTGTTAAAAGAAACTTGGTTACATTTTAAATTAGGCTTTGTGGGTATTTTATTAATCTATCATCATTATTGTGGTAGATTAATGAAACAGTTAGCCGCCGATGAATGTAAGTGGAGTGGACAACAATTAAGGGCTTTAAATGAAGCACCGACTTTGTTATTAGTTGTCATTGTCATGTTGGCTATTTTCAAGAATAATCTACCCACAGATATTACTGCTTGGCTGATTTTTGGTTTAGTGATTTTCATGGCTGCTAGTATTCAGATGTATGCCAAAATTCGCAGACGCAATAAAGAAAAAATGTTGGCAGAAATGAATCAAGTTAATCAAAATAATCAAGTTCCCCAAGCGCAAAGTTAAGTTTTGAGGTGGGCAATGCCCACCATAAAAATGTAAGATTCAAGAGTCAGGAGTCAGTAGGGGCAAACCCCCTGTGGTTGCCCTCTCTCTTTATGTCTATGTTTCACCTTTGATTCTGTAACTGATTAATCTGCAATCTTCTGTAATATTATGTATCAGGGAGTCTCAACAGTAATGACAACGCAATTATTGAAAAATCTCTTTAATAACCGTGTGGCTGTGATCGCAACAATGCACCATAAAGAAAAAGTAATTGCCCCATTATTACAACAAGAATTAGGAATTAAAGTTATTGTACCACAGGATTTTAACACCGATGTTTTTGGCACATTTACCAGAGAAATAAAACGCCCAGATACACAAATTGCCACCGCGAAATTAAAAGCCCAAAAAGCTCTTGAGATGACAGGGGAAACTATAGCTATTGCTAGTGAAGGAAGTTTTGCACCTCATCCCAGTTTTCCTTATATTTATGCTAACAGAGAAATCATTGTTTTTTTAGATCAAGAAAAAGAATTAGAAATTGTTGGCGAGGTTTTTTCTACTGAAACTAACTTTAATCATCGAGTTATTAAGAATTTAGCCCAAGCAGAAGAATTTGCTGAAAAAGTCGGTTTCCCTGAACATGGTTTAGTGGTTTGGTTTGAAAAATCAAATCCTGAAAATCCTGAAATTATTAAAGGTATAACCACAAGAGAAAAATTACATAAAGCGGTGAATTTCGCGTTAAATAATTCCCCCGATGGTAATTTACATATAGAAACTGATATGCGGGCGCTTTATAATCCAATGCGGATGAAAAATATCGAAAAAGCTACCCAAGATTTGCTGAATAAAATTAATAGTTGTTGTCCACAATGTTCTACACCTGGATTTAGTATAACAGAAAAAATCAAAGGTTTACCTTGTGAAAGTTGCCATCAACCAACTTTATTAACTAAGGCTGTAATTTATCAATGTCGAAAATGTAATTTCATCGAGAAAAAATTATATCCTGATGGGAACAAGTTTGCAGATCCGGGATTATGTGAATATTGTAATCCTTGAATTACAACTAATAAATTATAACTGTTAAAAAATGGAAAATCAACAATTACCTTTTCCTGGGAGGAAAAGAATTATAAATATGTTTTTTCTTGCTTATCTTGGAAAGGATAGGTTTTAAACTGCAATCAAACAATTATCAATTATCAATTATCAATTATCAATTATCAATTGATATCTGAATAAAGCCCCCTCTTGAACGGTTAATAACAAGAAGGGGTTTGGAGCTAAAGTCCGGTAGGGTAATCGGGCTATTTAATATTTAATAATTATTAGCTATTTATCAAGTCCTCCTTTAGACAGATAAATTTTTAGAGAAAATTATCTGTTGGTATCATTAGATAAAAAATTGATAAAAAAAGCCCCCGCTGTCAGATATCAACGGGGGAATATTGTATTAAAGTTCGTCAGGTGATCGGAATATTTAATTATTTAGTATTTATTGTCTGTATCTTTATTCCTCCATTAGATAGAGAAATTTTGCAATATCTGTTTAAATTCGTCTATTAAAATACTAAATGTTACTTTTGGTAAGCTTTATTAGTACAGGAGTCTTGCTCAGACTCTCAACAATGTCATATCCAGATATGCAACTTTTTTGAGAAGTCTGGAAGCTATTTCCTGCCAATTTGCTGTATTTTAAATTTGACAATTCTATTTTAAAGACTCTCTAACTTTTTCAATTTGGTGATACAGCAGTTTCGAGGTAAATGAGGTACAAGGTTAACAGGCAGGATGCCTGTTCCACAAGGGTTTTATCATTAACATCTGTACCTCAGAATACGGAAAACTGCTGTATGCAAAAGAATTTATTTTCAATTCTTTCTGTATGATGTAGAGGCTACCCAGGATAAAATTGAGTATAGCTAATGTGTACATTGTACCTAACAAGCCATTTATTATTTGCACTTGGGAATTTTTTAAACGTTGTTGTGAACGTTTTTCCTTTCCCATTAATAATACTAAATAAAATTTTAGTGATAATGGGTAAACAAACTTTGTAACAAATTATGTATGCTGTTTGTATTTTAGCTAAAGTTATGATAATATCCCTAAAAGCAAAATAAAGTTTAAAAATATACTCACATTGCTCAGGGATATGCAAGAAATTTTAAAAAAATACTGTCAAAACCATCACGGACTATTGCTGTTAAGTATGCCAACAGGGTTTGGTAAAACTTACAATGTGTTTAATTTCATATATGAGAATTATCAAGAATTTGCTGAGAACAACAGAAAAATTATCTTTCTTACCAACCTCAAGAAAAATCTGGAAGTTAAGACGCTGAAGGAAATGTTTATCAAAAATGGTAATGAAGATGATTATGATCAATATGTTCTGTTTATAGACTCTAATTCTGAGACTGTAATTAAGAACTTAGTTGAGATTGATGATGAAATTCCTGATGAGTTTAAAAATAAAGACAGCTACAAAAATTTAAAGAACTATATAGAATTATATAATATTCCCAAACTTCCTAAAAAAGCTCAAGATAATTTTAAAGATAAAATTCGCAAAGACATTGAACGAGCATTTAGAGGAGATATACAAAAAATACTAAAAGAAAAATTCCCCAGCAAGGAAGCAAAATTACAAGCTATCAAAAATAATACAGACTATCAATGGATTGGTAAACTTTATCCAGCAGTGTTTACAGATGAGAAAACTGTTTTATTTTTGAGTATGGATAAGTTTATAGTCAAAAATTCCACATTAATTGAGCCTTCTTATTACTTTTATGAAAGATTGAGTCAAGGTCAATTCAAAAATTCACTTATTTTTATTGATGAATTTGATTCTACTAAAGAACGTATTCTCGATAAGATTATTGAATCAGGGTTACAGAGAAAAATAGATTTTATTGATTTATTTTTAAGTATTCATAATCATTTGGCAAAACTCACAGATTCTGAAGATTTAACTAAACCTTCAAAACATTGGGAGAAAAAACAAGCACAAGGTAAAAATTGGTTATCACCAAAAGAACAAATAAAAGATTTAAAGACAAAAGCTCAGGAAATATTCAAAAAATATAAATTACAATACATCTGTAAATCTGATCCAAAATCTTTTACTAGAAAAAGGAATTTTCTGTTTTATGATTACAAATTCCATAATGTTATAGACCTTAATAAAAGGATTGAAATTCATCAAGATTCAAGAAAAAGAACGAATTGGATTAAAGCAGTTGATTTTAAAGAAAATTCATCAGAAGTACAATCTGATAATATTTACAATATTTATTCATTACTGGCTGAAATAGCTGGTTTCTTGACATATTTTCAGAAAGGAGTTAGTAATTTAGCTGATAATTATCGGTGGTTAAAGAAGGAAAATAAAGGTATTGAGTTTGATTTTGAATTTGCTATAAAAAGTGTGCTTAATCATTTTTGCCAAGATGAGAAAGACGTAGATTTATTAACCAATAATATTTTAAATGACGAATTACCATACAAATTTGCATCAGAAAAACCTATTAGCAAACTTCAATGTTTTTATGATCGGGGATTTCGTTATTATGACATAGTTGATAGTGATGAACATGATACCTTATCGAAGATATATATGTTCAATTTTAATCATACACCAGAATCATTATTAGCGGAAGTTTGTTCTAAAGCGATGGTAGTAGGAATTTCTGCCACTGCTGGACTTGATACTAATATTGGCAATTATGATATTAAGTATTTAAAATCTCGCTTATCTGATTCATTTAAACAACTAGAACCATATGAAATGGAGGAGCTAAGAAACAAGTATTATCAAACAACTCAGGGATATGATCAAGTTGAGATAATACCTCACTTTATTCGTACAGAGTCACATAAGGATGCAATAAAACAGCTTCAAGAAATTTTGGACGATGAAGACTTAGCTAATTCTGTAGTTAATGGCTTATTGCGTGAGATTCAAGATAACACTAATAATGGTAATGATACAGAGGATAATAATAAGCAAATTGAATTTGCATTTTGTCGTTATGTAAAAGCGTTGACTGTATGGAAATATTTTATAGAACATCCTGAATGTCATAGTTTTCTTTGCTTTTTCAATAAACTTCCCAAGGATAATGATCCAACTTTTAATATTAAGACACTGAAAAAGTACGCGAAATATATACTAGATCCTGAACTTGATGAAAAACAAAAAGATAGTTATATAGAAAAAACTATAGTTCCTCTAACTAGCAACAATTTTGAGGAGACTAAAGAAAAAATTGCTAAGGATTTAAAAGATAACAAACGCCGTTTTATTATCTCTGCATACCAAACTATAGGAGTAGGGCAAAATTTACAATTTCCTATTCCTGCTAATTTAGCTTCAAAAATAATACCTATTAATAATAACAGAGAAAAAAGTGAAAATATAGATATTAATGGTATTTATTTAGATAACCCTACGAATTTACTTATTAATATTTACAACGAACAATTCAAGAATAATGATTCTGATTTTATCAAATACATTTTTCAATTAGAGTTTCTAAGAGCAAATAGAGACTTTTCAGGAATGACATTCAATATTAAGTTAAATGAGGCTTTTAAAAGATATGTGGGAATAGGTAAGTATGAGAAAAAACCGGGCGATATCAGCTTATATGATACACGAGGATATTCATATTTTCTGAATAAAGTAATTATGCAAGCAATAGGGAGAATATGTAGAACTAATATGAAATTTCCCACGATTCATATTTTGGCTGATGATGGTATTCGTAAACATTTAGCAGAATTTTCTTTACCTCAAGGTGTAATTCCAGTGCGTGAATATACTGCTCTTTTGAAAAAAGCTGCTACATCAAGTGAAAAATCTCAAGAGATTAAAGCAGCAGAAATTGATGCTGTCAATAGAAGTGAAGTCAGTGCTGCTTACATTATCAGTACACTTGAGAAAACATGGAATGCTCAAAGTGTAAAAGAATGGAAAGAGTTAAGACAGCAAGTTCTTTACCATCCTACTCTTATTCAAGAATTTGAATGTGATCACAAATGGCATAATATTTATGTTAAATTACCTCAACCTGGTAATTCCTATTATTTTTCACAGGAAAATGATTATAAAAAAATAGAGGTTTTCTTTAATAATGAATACGGCAAGAAAAAAGTTAGAACAGTAGGTAAAAACGATGCTCGTCTTACAGAATTAATGAGAATAGATATTCTTAGGGAATTATTTATTAATTGTGGTTATGCAATGCAATTTCCTGAATCTGAACTCATTATCACACCTCCAATTTTTAATAATATTTATAAAGGTGCATTAGGGGAAGTATGTGGTGAACATATTTTGAAAACCTGGTTAAATATTTCTTTATCAGAATTGGATGCTAAGGAGTTTGAACGTTTTGATTTTAAAATAAAGCCAAATATTTATATAGACTTTAAACTATGGAAAGATACAGTTATAGTAGAATCTGATCCCCAAATTGATAAGATTCGTAAAAAAATGCAGGAGGTGAAAGCAGCAAGAGTTTATATAATTAATATACTTGGTAGTTCAGATAGAGAGTTTAAACCAATTATTTCAGATCACGGAAAAATAATTGAAGTACCGTATCTGTGCAAAAATAATCAAGTTGATAATCAAGCAATTGAATTTATATCCAACAGTTTCAAGGAGCTTTCAAAATGAATATTCTTACAAATCGTGTAAAAATCACTTTTCATATTGATGCTATCAAACAAGATTTTGCATTTATTAGATTCAAACGAGACTACGATGGAAAGTGGTGGGGTGCAGAAGAAATAGATCGTATTATTGGTGATGATTATCAAGCCATGTCCGTTGGCTATGCTACATTTGCTTATGCTATGTTTGAAAGAAAATCAAACAATATTTATCAGTTGGAAAATAGACTAAATAATAATTCTAAATTTACCAAAGTAGTAGCAATTGAGGTACAACCAGAAGCAATTTATAGCGGAAATAATGAATGTATATGTGAAGTGAGTCTGGCACGCTTATTAATTAATTCTTTAGGTTCATCACGTTCAAAACATAAGCATCTTCATTTCTCTAATCTTACTGGATCATTACTTAGAGTTCCCTTATTTACAGAGAGACTTTTGAAATCAATTGCAGTAGCTGAAATTAGTATTGATCGTATTCCTGCGGAACAAGATGAGTTTTTATTAAATGTTAGTTTTGCTAACTATAGAAAAAAAGGAGTAATTTTAAACGAATATAAAGGTGAGGAACTAGCAAAAATTTTGAAAAGACCAGAATATATTATTTATGATGGTACAAACCCACCGTCTCTAAAAAGGTGGCTTCCTTCTTCTCCTAAAGAAAAATCAGATCCGAACAAATCTTATATCCAATGTCGTGAAAAAGGCACGAAACGTCATGTTGATTTTCTGAGTTTTCGTAGTCGTAGAGATTTTGACGGTAGCCCTGCGGGTATTTTACACAATGTAATGAATAACATTGAAAAGAACCTATCGAAATACATGACTGTTGAATTTTGTAGTCGTGAAATAGATATTGATATCCCACTCGATACAAGATTAATGAATGATTCTGAAAAAATTAAGGAATTACTTGATGGGGAGAGAATACATATAATAGATAAAGTTGATAGTGAAGAATCTCATGAATTAGTAGCTCAGTTAAAACAGTTTTTATATCCTTGTTATATCACTGATGAAAAGTTGATTACAGATTCTCGGAAAATAGAGAAAAAACCCGCTTTAAATTTGAGAATTATTCATGATGAGTCTTATTACCAAGAAAATAAACTCACAGATCAATATAAAAAATCTGATCATCAAATACAACGTCAAAATATTACCCTAGAATCCTATAGACAATCAGATGAAAAAGGATGGAAAAATATTGTCAAAACAAGTATTAAAGAATTACTTATCAAACGTGATCTTCGTGCTGAAAAAATAACTTTGTTTGATTGGTGTAAACTCAACACCACAGGAGATTGGACTTTTGCGGCTTGGGATCAAGAAGAAAATGAGGCACAAAGTCATGTTGTGTTTATGAAAATTAAACCAAATGGAGAGTTTACATTTCATACAAAAGAAAAGATTAGTCTATGGAACTGGCAGGAATTTGAAAAATATAAACAATTTATGATAGATAGCAATTCTGCAGAGAACAAGAAAATTAGGAATTTGGAAGGATTAGTTATCTCTGATACTGGTGAAATCAATCAGATATTTAGAACTGATGAAATTTCTCTTCCTAATCTTCCTGAAATTGCACAAATTCTGGATGAATTGGAAAGTGAACTTCTTGAAAATCAACGTACTGCAAATGATTTAGCTGATATAGTGGAGGAGTTTTTACAAGTATCATCTGAACTTGATCAGGAAAAGTTTAATCTATTTTCAGAAGAACTCAGGGAAAGAGGAAGTGAAACTATATCAAAAGCATATTTATATTCTTTAATTGGCCAATATTTAGGAACAAAAAGGAAACAGAAAGATAAAGAAATTAATGTTAGTATCACCAAAGAAGCTATTAGTTTTAGGGATTACCTTTTAGAAAAGCATCAAATTAGGTTAAAGTTTCCCCAAGATAATCAAACTAAAGATGATTTATTTGATCCTTATTTTAATATTAAATATTTTGAACAAACTGAAAACCTGGCTTATTATTGTGTTGGTAGCAGAAAAGAACAGTTACAATTTTCCTTTAAAGATGCTTGTCATCTGCGCCAAATAGTAGCAGTAAATGGATCAAAGTTAATATTCAAAGAACTACTACCAACTATGGATGTTGACTTTGTTCGTACTGGACAAAGTACAGTTATTCCTTTCCCATTTAAGTATATTCGGGAAGATCTCAATCTTAGGTAAGGTAAATAACTAGGATAATGGTTAGTTGATAGAAGATTAAATATCTAATGCTATCCTGAAAATCCTATAATCCTGGACATCCTGATTCAGACAACTTTATCTGCGTTTATCTGCATTAAATTACTTTTTGACCTATTAACCTCAACGGCTGAGAATCGGAAACTAAATACTTAAATCATCCCCAAATCACCATAAAATAATTAACGCGGTATTTTCCAGAGAAAAATTCAATGACATTATTACAAAACCAAGTCGCCATTGTTACAGGAGCATCCAGAGGTATTGGACGTGCGATCGCTCTCCAACTAGCATCCCAAGGCGCAAAAGTTGTAGTCAACTACGCCAGTTCCAGCACCGCAGCAGAACAAGTAGTAGCAGAAATTACAGCAGCAGGAGGAGAAGCGATCGCCCTCCAAGCAGATGTTTCCCAAGCAGATCAAGTAGATACACTGATCAACACAACCATAGAAAAATTTAACCGCATTGATATCTTAGTCAACAATGCAGGTATTACCCGCGATACATTGTTATTAAGAATGAAACTAGAAGACTGGCAAGCTGTTATAGACCTCAACTTAACAGGTGTATTTTTATGTACAAAAACCGTCAGTAAAATCATGCTCAAACAACGTTCTGGCAGAATTATCAACATTGCGTCTGTATCCGGACAAATGGGCAATCCAGGACAGGCAAACTACAGCGCCGCCAAAGCAGGTGTGATTGGTTTTACCAAAACCGTCGCCAAAGAACTAGCTACCCGTGGTATCACCGTTAACGCCGTAGCACCAGGCTTTATCAAAACTGACATGACCAGCGATATCAAAGCTGATAACATATTACAATTTATTCCCTTGGGGCGGTTTGGTGAACCAGAAGAAATTGCTGGTATGGTGAGGTTTTTAGCAGCTGATCCCGCCGCAGCTTACATTACAGGTCAAGTCTTTAACGTCGATGGTGGGATGGTTATGTAAAGAAGGTGACAGGTGACAGGTGACAGTTAAGAGGGAATAGGGAATAGGAAATAGAAAAATCTTCATTCTGACTCCTGACTCCTGACTCCTGACTCCTGACTCCTTGATATCCTGACTCCTTGATATCCTGACTCATGACTCCTGACTCCTGTTGTAATTACGAATTACCATGTATTCTTTGTAAAACCGTAGCACCCAACAGCAGAACAATACTAGCAGCAGAAGCCAGGATCACGGGTAAAGTCATACCTTGTACCGTCATAGCCAGTACATTAAAAAACAAGGTGACAGACCACAAAGTAAAAGCCGCCCGACGTTGGGAAAAACCCCAGGCCAGCAAGCGGTGATGTAGGTGATCCTTACCGGGTGTACTCAAAGGGTTTTTGCCGGCTAAAAGTCGCCTAATAAAAACCTGAGTAGTATCTAAAACTGGCAACATCAAAAATAAAACCGTTGGTATCAGGGCAAAAACTGTACTTTGTTGCAACTTGCCTAAAATGCTAGTGGCAGCTAAAACATAACCGAAAAAATACGCCCCCGCATCACCCATAATGATCCGTGAAGGATGAAAATTGTGGCGTAAAAAGCCCAGTGCAGCACCACCCAAAGCAGCTAATACCAGGGTTGCTGCTGCTCGATTATCAAACTGAGCAGAAACTCCCAACAAACTCATTGCTGTAATAAAACTGATGCCACCGGCTAAACCATCCATCCCATCCATCAAGTTAATAGCATTGGTAATACCCACTACCCATAAAACTGTTAAAGCCATTGATAGCAAAGAGTCAATAGGAGTACCAAAAGTAACTTTCACACTGATACCATTAGCCACTAACAAAAGGGCTGTGATCATTTGCGCCCACAAACGCACAGAAGGAGGTAAGCAAAATTGATCATCAATAAAGCCAACCAAGACGAGAATAGAACCTCCTAACAAAATTGTGAGTACCTGAGCCAATACGCCTTGAAGTTCAATGGGTCGTAGCAGACTAGCAACGACCACAGCCGCAATAACGCCAGCATAGATAGCCAAACCTCCCGCATTAGGTAAAGGTTCTCGGTTAAGTCGTCGGGCGTTTGGTTGATCAGCCCAACCTACCCGCAAAGCAAATTGACGGATAGTCGGAATTAAACGCCATGTAACCAGCCAAGCCAAAATAAAAGTAAATACTACCGCCAACCAGCCGGAGCCGCTAGGGTTAGCAATGCCAAGGGATTTAAGGGAGTTGTCTAAATTCATCTCCCGATACAATCATTAGTGCTAATGTCCAAAATAAGTATCACCTGTAATCTTAATCAATTTTTTATTGTTATTTGTTAAATTCAATAGTTGGAATAGTTAGCACTCCTGTCTTGTGAGTGCTAAATTGTCTAATGGAAGAGATAGAGAAAACAAACATGGCTAAGATTATTTCATTTGATGAGGAATCACGGCGATCGCTAGAAAAAGGCATTAACGCCTTAGCGGATGCAGTTAAAATCACCTTGGGACCCAAAGGCCGCAACGTCCTGTTAGAAAAAAAATTTGGTATTCCCCAAATTGTCAACGATGGTATCACCGTTGCCAAAGAAATTGAACTAGAAGATCCTTTAGAAAACACTGGCGCAAGACTGATCCAAGAAGTGGCATCCAAAACCAAAGATACAGCAGGTGATGGAACTACCACAGCCACAGTTTTAGCACAGGCATTAGTTAAAGAAGGACTCAAGAACGTCGCTGCTGGTACAAACCCCATTGCCTTAAAACGGGGTATTGATAAAACCGTAGAAGCATTGGTAGCAGAAATTGCCAAAATAGCCAAACCAGTAGAAGGAAGTGCGATCGCTCAAGTTGCCACAGTTTCCGCAGGTAACGATGAAGAAGTCGGCAATATGCTGGCCGAAGCAATGGAAAAAGTCACCAAAGATGGTGTGATCACCGTTGAAGAATCCAAATCCTTAACTACCGAACTAGAAGTAGTAGAAGGGATGCAAATTGATCGTGGTTATATTTCTCCCTACTTCATCACCAACAACGACCGGATGACAGTAGAATTTGAAAACGCCCGCATCCTCATCGCCGACAAAAAAATCAACGCCATTCAAGATTTAGTACCTGTACTGGAAAAAGTAGCCCGTTTAGGTCAACCTTTATTAATCATTGCTGAAGATATCGAAGGTGACGCTTTAGCAACCTTGGTAGTCAACAAAGCACGGGGAGTTTTAGCCGTTGCTGCCATTAAATCCCCTGGTTTTGGCGAACGTCGCAAAGCCTTATTACAAGATATTGCCATTCTCACCGATGGACAGATGATTTCTGAAGAAATTGGTTTGAGCTTGGATACAGCTACCTTAGAAATGCTGGGTACAGCCCGGAAAATCACCATTGACAAGGAAAATACCACCATTGTCTCTGGTACTGACAACAAACCAGAAGTACAAAAGCGCATTGCCCAAATTCGCAAACAGTTAGAAGAAACTGATTCTGACTACGATTCCGAAAAACTGCAAGAACGTATTGCCAAACTTGCTGGTGGCGTGGCAGTAATTAAAGTGGGAGCAGCCACAGAAACCGAACTCAAAGACCGTAAACTGCGAATTGAAGACGCTTTAAATGCTACCAAAGCCGCAGTAGAAGAAGGTATCGTTCCTGGTGGTGGTACAACCTTAATTCACCTGTCTACAAAAGTAGATGCTATTAAAAACAGCCTTGATGCTGAAGAAAAAATTGGGGCTGACATTGTACAAAGGTCCCTAGAAGCACCTTTACGCCAAATCGCAGATAACGCTGGTGCAGAAGGTTCTGTAATTGTTTCTAAAGTCAGAGAAACCGACTTTAACATCGGTTACAACGCTGCTACCGGAGAATTTGAAGATTTAATCGCCGCAGGTATTATTGATCCTGCTAAAGTTGTTCGTTCTGCATTGCAAAATGCCGCTTCTATTGCGGGTATGGTTTTAACTACCGAAGCGATAGTAGTAGAAAAGCCTGAAAAGAAAGCTGCCGCTCCTGATGCTGGCATGGGCGGCATGGGCGGCATGGGCGGTATGGGTGGTATGGGTGGTATGGGTGGTATGGGTATGTTCTAATTACCACTTTCTCAAATCAATCGCCATCAGTAAATTTTAATTTTTTTTACAGTTTGTCTTTACCAAAAGACAAACTTTTTTTGTCAAAATTTAGGAATTTGGCTGTGAATTTAGATCCTATGTCTTATTTACCAGCAATCTGCTATAAATTAGTAAATTATGTAAATTATCGTCAGCATTCAGCCGTCGGTTTCCATCGGTTTCCATCAGCAAGAGCAGGTTATTTTCCTGTAAGGGCGAAGCATTCGGGCGATAAATTATCAATTTTTATCACAGGTTATTTTCCGAATGCTTCGCCCCTACTTCGCCCCTACTTCGCCCCTACTTCGCACCTACGACTCCTGACTCCTAGCCCTTGACAAAAAAACTTTTTCAGCAAGATAAATATTAAGGTGAGATTTAATGCCTAAAAAACATCTTCGGCTACCCAAACTCATAAATAAAGTCATCAACCAAGAAAAAGTAAACAAGCCATTTGACCAAACATACTATCATGAACCAGGAACTGTTCCAGGTACAATCATCATTGATGAAAATGCTGAACAACCAAATATTTTCTTAGTTGACTATAACCAAACTAGCCTCACTCAAAAACAAATAAAATATCCAGAAGAATGCAGCAATTACTTGGATACAGAATCTGTTTCTTGGGTAGATGTACAAGGTTTAGGCAACAAAGAGATTATTCACCGTTTGGGGCAAACTTTTGATTTACATCCTCTGATTTTAGAAGATGTTTTCAATATGGGGGAACGCCCAAAAATCGAGGATTATGAAGACCAATTAGTGATTATTGCTCGTATGGTTGTGCCTAATCCCAATCATGGTAGTTTTTATAGTGAACAAGTCAGCTTAGTTTTAGGTAGACATTATTTATTGACAATTCAAGAAGAACCTGAGCATGATTGTTTTGATAGTGTGAGGATGAGAATTGACAGAGGTAAAGGAATTATTCGCCGACAAGGAAGTGATTATTTAGCCTATTCTTTGTTAGATGCAATTATTGATGGATTTTTTCCTGTTTTAGAATTGTATGGAGAACGCATTGCCGAATTAGAAGAAGAGGTAATAGTTAGTCCAAATCCCCAAACACTAAAACAAATATATCAAATTAGGCGAGAATTATTACAACTACGAAGAGCTATTTGGCCACAAAGAGATGCGATTAATTCTTTGATTCGTGATAGTAGTAAATTAATTAGTGAGGAGGTGAGAATTTATTTGAGAGATTGTTATGATCATGCGGTACAAGTTATGGATATGGTGGAAACTTACCGAGAATTGGCATCGGGATTAATGGATGTCTATCTGTCAGCGGTTAGTAATAAAATGAATGAAATCATGAAATTACTCACTGTTGTTTCATCAATTTTTATCCCTTTAACTTTTGTGGCGGGAATATATGGAATGAATTTCAATACCGAAAAATCACCATATAATATGCCGGAATTAAATTGGTATTGGGGTTATCCGCTATGCTTGGGATTAATGGCAGTAATTGCTGGTGGGTTAATTTTCTTTTTTTGGAGACGGGGTTGGCTTGACAATTCATTTAAAATCAACCGAAAATAAAGTTTCATAATTTTTCAAGGAGTTATTCTTAGGTTTATGGCAGTACAAAGTGGCGATCAAAATCTTCTTGTTTTGATGGTTTATATCCTGGGGATATATTACACATTCAATCGCATGATTGAATCTATCGACGATATGGTGGTGTTAAATTTCCAAAAGAGTGCTGTTGAAGAACAATTGAAAGAACAAAATCTGGATGATAAAATTGGGATTTCTTTTGGTTCAGGAACATATTCTTTGGAGAAATTAAAAGATAATTTGAAAGAATTATCAATTAACATTGATAATAAATCAGAAGGTTTAGCTGTATATGTTGACTGGGATAATAGTTCTTGGGTAATTGAACATAGTAAAAAATCTCGCCGTGTGATTCGCAAATCTCCAGACCTCAGCCGCGACTTAGCAATACCACAAGTTCCTACGATTATTGCTCCTAAGAAAACAATTTCTGAAAGTGTAACAGCAGAAGATATTTTAAAAAGGGACAAAGAAACAGGAACATATCAACCTGGAGAACCTTTAATTGATATAGTTGCCATGAAAGATCAAAAGCCTTTTAAGGGTTTGTATAAAGATTTTATGGATGGTAAAAAGAAAGTAGAATTTTCTTTTCAACTGGTATTAAGAATATCTGAGTTGCGTGTGGGGTTAGCTCCGGGTGTGAATGTTCCTCCTATCTCCATTATCAATTGTCCTTTCACTATCGAGAAACTTCCTTGGACCTATGCTCTACCTTGGAACAAGACACGGTGATGAAGATGAGGAAATGGGGAAAAAATTCTTTACGTAGGCATTCAGCCGTCAGCTATCGGCAAAACTCACAAAAAACACAAATCTCAGCCTGTAAATTTCTCTGCTTAAAGCCTATGTAATCTAGTAAAATTCTGATTTTATTAGCAGCTAGTCTACTTACATCTGAAAGCTGATTAGTGATTACTGATTACTGATAGCCGAATACTTACTTCTTTACCTACTCCCTGTTCCCTGTTCCCTGTTCCCTATTCCTTGATAACTGAATAACACAGAACGGGCGATTAAAGCTTAAACTAGATATGGGAGAGAGTAGGCGCAGGTGGTTGCGGATCAGTCATTAAGATTGGTTTGAGGAAAGTCCGGACTCCCGAAAGACCAAACTTGCTGGATAACGTCCAGTGCGAGCGATCGTGAGGATAGTGCCACAGAAAGATACCGCCAACCAATTTTAGATTGTAGATTTTAGATTTTGGATTGAATTGAAAATCTAAAATCCAAAGTCCAAAATCCAAAATTAGTTGGTAAGGGTGCAAAGGTGCGGTAAGAGCGCACCAGCAACGTCGAGAGGCGTTGGCTCGGTAAACCCCGGTTGGGAGCAAGGCCGGAGGAACTACGGTTGGTCTTTTACCAGTTCCGGGAAATGAGCGCCGCTAGAGGTGTTTGGTAACAAACATCCCAGATAGATAACCACCCTCGCAAGAGAACAGAATCCGGCTTATGTCCTACTCTCTCTTTTTTTAGTCATTAAGTATTGGTTATTAGTCATTAGTTATTAATGATTTAAGTACATGGGTGAGAAAAAACCAACCCAAGTACAAAAAAGTAAATTCGCCCAAACCCTCTTGCCTCTTGCCTCTTGCCTGTCATAACGACAATTTTTAACGCCGATCTACTTAGTTACACATATTTACTATCTTTTTTTTAATGTCCCGCGTTTATCCTCGCCGTCAACGGCAACTTGAAAGTTTAGTCCAAAAGTTAGGTTTATCACCAGATAGCCCCATCAAGTGGCCGTTACTGGACTTGGCGCTAACTCACGCCACTGTTTCCGAGTCGGCAAATTATGAACAGTTGGAATTTGTCGGTGATGCAGTTGTGCGCCTGGTGGCCGCTGTGGTGTTATGGGAAAATTATCCCGACTGTGCTGTGGGAGATTTTGCGGCTATTCGTTCCGTCTTGGTGAGCGATCGCATTCTCGCCAAATTAGCCAGAGAATATGGTTTAGAATTATACTTATTAGTTGCTGGTAGTGCTACTGCTGATCTTGTTGGTCAAGAGTCACGTCTAGCAGATGCTTTTGAAGCTGTTCTGGGGGCGCTTTACCTCAGCACTCATAATTTAGACCTCATTCGTCCTTGGTTAGATCCTCACTTTCAAGACCTAGCAAGAGAAATTCGCCTTGATCCGGCTAGATTAAACTATAAAGCGGCTCTACAAGAATGGACACAGGCACAATTTAAAGTTTTACCAGAGTACCGAGTTGTAGAAGTTAATCAACCCCACCGTAATCATGAACGTTTTGTAGCTGAAGTTTGGTTACATGAGAAAATGTTAGGACAAGGTAAGGGACGCTCTATTAAAGCTGCTGAACAAGCTGCGGCTAAAGTAGCTTATTTAGCAATTACTGAAGAGGTGACAGGTGACAGGTGACAGGTGACTGGTGACTGGTGACAGTAAAGAGAGTTAGTAGAAATTCTGAGTGCGTTAACTACATTCCTTAACCAAGGTGGTAAATCTATCAAAATCAGTGAAGCTATCAGCAATCTGTAAAATTTAGTAAAATTTAGTAAATTTTAATTCAAAATTAACAATTGACCACAGTAATCACGCTGGTTTTATGTGTAGATTAAAGTTGGTTAGGAATAATGTGGAAAACTACCTGAATTTATTAACAAAAACTTATGACATCCAACTCCCCAAACCCAAACGCCTCCGCAAATATCACATCTCTCACTGAGTTTGTAAAACTCAACTCTCCAGCTATATTTATCACTGATGCTCATCCAGACTTGGTGAAAGAAATACAGCAACTCCTGAAAATAGAAGCAGATGGAAAAGTCGGACCAATCACCAAACAAGCATTTTCTGAATTTAAAGCACTACAACAATTAGAATATCCCTTGGGTTTAGGAGTCAGCACCGCCAAAGAATTACTGGAACTAAAAGATAAAGAAGAAACAGCAGGAGACAAAGAAGAAACTAATACCTCAGAAATCAAAGTTAATACCAATGCCGGATCACGTACAGGCGCAACTATGAAACTTCCTGGAGGTGAAATAGTCTATGCCAACCAATATATTGTTGAGGGTGTTCCTTTAACCTGGGGTGAAGTTACCAAAAATTGTACTCGTGTTCCTACCAGTTCTGAATATGTAGCAAATGCAATTAAAGTCGCAAGAACTTGGGGACCAGTGAGAGAAAAATTTGGCTCACCAATTAGTATTACATCTGGTTATCGTCCACCCGCTGTCAATAGAGCAGTTGGAGGCGCTCGTAATAGTCAGCATCTCTATTTCCGAGCCATAGATATGATCCCAATGAACGGAGATTTTAGAAAACTTTGGGATGTGCTAAAAGCTTCTCAATTTTCCGGTTTGGGAGATGCTGTTTTTATGGGTAGAAATAAGGGATTTTTCCATGCTGACATCAGACCAGGTGGCAGAGTTATTTTTCCTTATTAATATCGTTTTCAGTTGAATCCTGTAGGGGTTTAGCATTCCTCATTGGTGTCAACTTAGGCTACAAATAGCTTCTTTGTTTAGCTTCCCAACCCGCCCGAAACTTACGTTCCCAGTCGGGCTATGGGTTTTACGTTAAGTTGACACTAATAAGCATTGCTACACCCCTACTTATCTCCTAATATTCTGCCCACTTTCTATTTTACATTTAATTATGTTGATCTACTTACAAGGAAACAGAGTAATGGTTTTATCTCCACTTCCAGCAGCTAAAAGTTTACCATCGGGGCTAAAAGCAACAGCATAAACCGCATCATCAGCACATTTGACACTGGAAATTTCCACCCCACTATCTACAACCCATAACTTCACAGTTTTATCTTGACTGGAACTAGCTAAAATCTGACCATTGGGACTAAAAGCAACAGAATAAACAGCTTCAGAATGTCCTGTTAAAGTTTTAAGTTCCTCACCAGTTTCTACATTCCACAACTTCACAGTTTTATCATTACCAGCACTTGCTAAAATCTTACCATCACAACTAAAAGCTAAAGCATTAATCGCACCAGTAAACCAATCAGAACTTACCGTTAAAGTTTTCACTTTGTTTTCAGCTAATTGTACAATCCTAATTGTTCTATCATTATTACTTCCACCACTCGCTAAAATTTTTCCATCTGGACTAAAAGCTACACACAAAACATCATCTGTATGACCTTTAAAAGAGTAAATTTCTTTTCCTTGTTCTAAAGACCAAAGTTTGACTGTTTTATCTCTACTACCACTAGCTAAAATTTTGCCCAAGGGACTAAATACAACTGAGTTAACCTTCTCTTCATGTCCTGTAAAAGTGAAAAGTTCTATTCCTGTATTTACATCCCACAATTTAATAGTTTTATCATTACTTCCACTTGCTAATATTTTACCATCGGGACTAAAAGCAACTGAGTTAATACCTCCAGTCCAAGCAGAATCTTTATGTCCTGCAAAAGTACGATGTTGTTGAGTTGTTAAATCCCAAATTTTGATAGTTTTGTCATCACTTCCACTAGCTAAACTCTTACCATCAGGACTAAAAGCAACTGAAGAAACTTTATATTCATGACCTTTTAAAGTTCCTACAAATAATAATTTGTCGGTGTTTTCTGATGATGCAGATGTAGTAGTAATTGCTTGATTAAATTCGATGTTGACGGGAGAATTTTGTCCTGTTTGAACATCTGATTAAACATTTGATTGATTTGGTTTCTCCTGCGGTCTGATTAAAGAATCAAATGTGATTAAAGCATCAAATGAAGTATCTAATACTTTTAAGGATTCATGTACAGAATCAAAAATATCATTGAATCTAGAATTTTCACTGTTTTGATTTTGTTTAACTTGATCAAAATCTTCAACTTGTGTAGCAAAAGCTTGATTTAATTGCTGAATGGAATTAGCCATATTTTCACAGCGAGAATTAATATCAGTAAGTTGGTGACTAAGTTGGGTAAATTCTAAACTTTGATGTTTTTGATTTTCTCTTAATTCTGCTAATTCTTGTTGATTAATTTCACTCCAATTTTTCAAAGATGTCTCAATTTGTTCAATCTGGGTTAATTGAGAATTAACAACCTCAATGTTTTGCATTTTTTCATGAATCTGCAAAACTTCCGATTGGATTTCTTGGACAATCTCTAATTTTACACCTTGTTGCTGAATCTGTTCATGTAAATTTTGCAGAGAATTATCTAATTCATTTAAACGATGATTAAGATTTTGAATTTGTTGAGGAAAATTGTTAATTTCTGTGAGTAATTTTTGGATTGATGCTTCAATTTTTTGGTCAATAAGTTGGTTTAACTGTTGTTTCCAAGCTTCAATTTTTTGTAACCGGTCATTGGATGAGTTTATGGATGTATTCATAGTTTCATTTAGTTTGTAAAATTGATCTGTTTTATCTGTGATATTTTCCAGACTTGTTTGTAATTCTGCAATTTGTTGTTGCGATTGAGAATAATTAAACTGGGAACGAGTTGCTATATTTGCTATACTTAAAATCAAGGGAATAACTGCATAAACCACTTGTTGAGTGAAAGTTGCAGCGATAGTTCCCAACACTACTAAACCCAAATAAACATACGCGCTAATTTCTAGCCATTGACGTTTGCTCATTATTCTGAATAATAATACTATTCATTCAGTATATTTATGCAAAAAGGTTATTGTCAAGAGTTAAATTGGTTAAATTAATTTAAGACAAATTGAAAAAAAAAGAATATTCGCAGTTTTCATAAATCATTTTTTGCTCTCTTCCCAGTCCCCAGTCCCCAGTCCCAAATTTGCTATAATCTAATAAATATGATACGATAAGTAGTTCTCGAAAACCGTGCTGGGTGAAGAACGTAGATAGAAAACTCAGCACATCTACACACTCAGCACAACAAAGTTTAGTTTATGGCATTGCCAATTGTAGCAATTATCGGTCGCCCCAATGTGGGCAAATCCACTTTTGTAAATCGTTTAGCCGGAGATCAAACGGCAATAGTTCATGATGAACCTGGTGTAACACGCGATCGCACTTATCGACCAGCATTTTGGCAAGATCGGGAATTTGTCGTAGTTGATACAGGCGGTTTAGTATTTAACGATGATACCGAATTTCTGCCTTTGATTCGACAACAAGCAATGACGGCGCTTTCAGAAGCTTGTGCAGCAATATTTGTAGTTGATGGGCAAACAGGTTTAACACCAGCAGATGAGGAAATTGCGCTATGGTTACGGCAACAAAAAGTACCCGTATTACTGGCAGTGAATAAATGTGAATCACCAGAACAAGGTATGATTCAAGCCAGTGAATTTTGGGAATTAGGATTAGGAGAACCTTACCCGATTTCTGCCATTCATGGTAGTGGTACTGGTGATATTCTTGATGAGTTAATCAAATACATTCCCCAAGTTCAAGACCTAGAGGAAAATACAGAAATTAAAGTTGCCATTATTGGCCGTCCCAACGTTGGAAAATCGAGTTTATTAAATGCTTTCGTTGGTGAAGAACGGGCAATAGTTAGCCCCATTTCAGGAACTACCCGCGACACAATTGATACTTTAGTCGAACGGGATGGACAAACTTACCGCTTAATTGATACTGCGGGAATCCGTAAAAAGAAACACATAGATTACGGTACTGAATTTTTCAGTATTAACCGCGCTTTTAAAGCCATTCGTCGCTCCGATGTGGTTTTATTGGTTTTAGATGCTTTAGATGGAGTAACAGAACAAGATCAAAAACTAGCTGGGCGCATTATTGAAGATGGACGCGCTTGCATCATCGTCGTTAACAAGTGGGATGCGGTAGAAAAAGACTCTTACACTATCTATGATTATGAAAAGAGTTTAGAAGCACGTTTACACTTTACTGAATGGGCAGATACAATTTTTGTTAGTGCCATGACAGGTCAAAGGGTAGAAAAGATTTTAGAATTGGTGAATAAAGCTGCTGAGTCACACAAACGCCGTGTTAGCACCTCAGTAGTGAATGAAGTGCTTACAGATGCAGTGAGTTGGCATTCCCCACCAGCATCACGCAGCGGTAAACAAGGTAAAATCTATTATGGTACGCAAGTGAGTACCCAACCGCCCACATTTGCCTTATTTGTCAACGATGCAAAACGCTTCAATGACAATTATCGACGGTACATAGAAAGACAGTTTCGCAAACAATTGGGTTTTGAAGGTACACCAATTCGCGTATTATGGCGGAGTAAAAAAGTCCGGGAAATGGAAGTTGGTAGTGTCAACCGCGCAACTCGCGTTTAAAATTTGGGATTTTGGATTTTGGATTTTAGATTTTGAATTAGGATAAATTAGCTAACAATCCAAAATTTTCATAGTTACAAAAGTCTTAAAAGTCCTCGGCGAATATAATTCGCTACTACACAAGCAAAGTCCACCAGTGGACTAACGAAAAATCAAAGCTTTCAAACCTGCGTAGGCAAGTTTTGTCTGTGTAGGTGTGATTTCTAATCGCCCAATTTAGACTTTTCAAACATCCTCTAAAATCTAAAATCTAAAATCTAAAATCTAAAATCTAAAATTGAAATATGGACTTATTGCGATCGCTCCCACTCGGATTATATTTAGAAGAACCGCAAACTTGGCTACATAAATTAGACCCACGAGTCAAGTTAGTTTGGTTGTTAAGCTTTCTCACCAGCTATGTAGTTGCTAACAACTATTGGCGGGTACTACTGGTAATAATGTTAATTATTTTTACCCTATTTGCCAAAATTCCCCTAAGAGTATGGCGGCAACAAATGGGCTGGTTGCTAGTGCTATCATTTATGATATTGGCGATCGGTTCGATCAGCCCTGACAGATACAGTATAAATTATCAACCACGCCTACCAGCAAATGAACAAATTTTCACTCAACCACCAACTGCTAAAGAAAACAAAGCGAGTTCAGAAATAGTAGATAGTAACAAAGAATATAGTTATGTGCTATTTCATCAAGGACCAATAAAAGTAAATCGTCGTTCTTTGGATTTAGCAATTAGCTTGAGTACAATAGTATTTAGTTTAATTTACAGCACTAATTTATATTTACTGACAACCGCACCAGAAGAAATTACATCTGGGATGGAAAGCTTAATGCAACCGCTGATAAAATTCAAAATTCCAGTTACAGAAATAACCCTCACTTTAACTTTATCTTTGCGGTTTATTCCCTTAGTTTTAGAAGAGATTCAAAACCTAGTACGTTCTGTAATGACAAGAGCAATTAACTGGAAAAAGCTAGGATTAAAAGGAGGTGCAAAAGTTTGGTTAATAGTGATAGAAAGACTATTAGAAAATTTGTTATTAAGAGCCGAACAAATGGCAAATGCTATGATGGTAAGAGGTTTTACCAGTCCTAACGAACATCGAGTCAAATGGCAAGAATTAAAATTAAAAACAGGTGATTGGGTAGCTATAGGAATTTTAATTGTATTTTGGGGATTGAGGATAGCCTTTGGAACAGAAGGTTCTTAATACAGAAGGTTCTTAATGTAGATGAAAAGCACAAGCTGATAGAGAAATAATTTCCCAATCTAAAATCTAAAATCCAAAATCTAAAATCCAAAATCTAAAATTGTCAAAGGAGTTCAAGAAATGACTTCTATCTTTCCCGGAATGAACCCATATTTAGAACACCCAGACTTATTTCCTGGACTACATCACTTATTAATTAGCGAAATTGCCAGATTTTTATCACCTCAACTGCGTCCTAAATATCGATTTGCTGTAGAAGTGAGAACCTATGAAACCATAGATGATAGTTCATTATTAGTAGGTATTCCTGATGTGATCGTGAAAAGTCGACAAAATGTCAGTGAAACCAAAAATACAAAGGTTGCTGTTGCTGCACCTGCACCAAAATCTGTAACAGTTACCGTACCAATGCCAATTAATATTAAAGAAGGATATTTAGAAGTTAAAGAAGTTGGAACAGAGAAATTAATTACCACAATTGAAATTCTTTCTCCTACTAATAAACGTTCAGGTAAAGGAAGAGAAGGATATCAAGAAAAACGGCAACAAGTATTAGGTAGTCGTAGTAATTTAGTAGAAATTGATTTACTACGCAAAGGCGAACCCATGCCCATGTTTGGTGATCATATTGAAAGTGATTATCGAATTTTAGTGTGTCGTGGAAATCGCCGTCCTCAAGCAGATTTATATGCTTTTAATATACAAGATATAATTCCAGCTTTTTCTTTACCTTTGCGTGCAGATGATAGTGAACCAGTAATAGATTTGAAAGCCTTGTTAAATCAGGTATATGAGATTTATGATTATGATTTAGTCATAGACTATAGTCAAGAACCACTACCAGCACTTGCAAAAGCAGATGCAGCTTGGGCAGATAAGTTATTGCGGGATCAGGGTTTGAGGTAACTTGTTTTCAAATGTAAAAATACTGGCTGCGCTCAATTTTATTCCTTTAGATGGATGTTTAAATTACTGAAAGTCTATATATTAATTACATATTTTACCCTGAGTGAAGTCTGGGCTTGGGTTCCCTTCCAAGCCTTTTTTGTATTTATTTAGTCATTAGTTATTAGTTATTAGTTATTAGTCAGGAGTCAGGAGTCAGGAGTCAGGAGGTAGGGTAAGCAGGGGGAGAATATTTATCTTTTGCATGAGTGCCTTTTGCCTTCTATTCCCTATTCCCTATTCCCTATTCCCTGTTCCTTAATTTCTTGGTATTAAACCCATAGCAGCGGGAGGAATTTCAGTCATTAGACGAAATGGGAAAAGTGGAGTTGAAGCAACTTGAGCATATTCTGGAGTCAGAAAAACACTATATTTACTAGCTTCTGGAGTTAATTGTGCTGCCATTGCTAAAGTGATAGCTTTAACATATTTGTGAACATCCGCTGCTTTTTCACCCACCACTTCCCGACTAGAAATAGATAGGTTTTTTGTTCTTTGTTGTTCACTAATTAAGTTAGGATCTATCACACTCAGATGGGTAGCACCAACCGCAGCAGCTAACCATTTAGGAGAGGGAATTGTTGCAAAACTGGTAATTTGTTCGCTTAAAGTTGGGGTAATATTATCAGCAGAACCTGTTAATATAAGAGTCGGTACTTGTACTTTTGATAAACCAGTTTCCCCAAATAATAGAGATGTAGCAGGTTTCAAAGCTACTATTTGTTTAATTCTTTCATCTCGCAATTGATAGCTATTTTCTGGTAATTCTTTAGCTACACAAATAAACTCTTGTACCGGAGTTAATTCAGGGGAATTTTTCTCACAGCTTTGTTTTAGACTAGCAATTTGAAATTCACCACCAGCTAATGCTAAAGCTGTAGTACCACCAAAAGAATAACCGACAACCATCACCTTATTAGTTGCTAGTTTACCTTGTAATGGGTTATCAGTAGTTTGGTTGAGTTTTTCTAATTCATCAAGCACAAAACTCACATCTTGAGGACGTGCTAAAAATTCTTGGGGTTTTAAAGAATCTCCATCTTTGTTAGCTGTAAAATTACTACCAGGATGTTCTAAAGCTGCAACTACATAACCATGAGAAGCAAGATGTTCCGCTAAATAGCGTAAGTCTGTGCGAACTGACTTGTAACCATGAGAAAAGACAATTACAGGTTTTTCAGTGTTAGCAGAATTTGACCAATAAACATCAACAGGAATATTGCGTTGACGCTTTTCATCATTTAAATTCAAGTTTAGTATTTGTAATTGGGCGCTTCCTGGTTGTGTAGGATCAAAAGCACGAACAGCCTGTATTGTGTTAGGATTAATTCGCCCAGTCATAGCCAGCATAAATTGCTGAGTCCGCCAAAAAGCCATATTCAAAGTTTGCGCCACTGTCAAAGCTTGTGGTACATTTATTTTTAGCTCTTGACTGGGATAGGCAGCCATAAAACTGAGTATAGATAAACCTTGTGGTGAATTAGCACCTAAAATTAAACCTGATCTGACTGCTTGTACTCCTGCTTCATCTTTGCGATCCAAAGCTGTGGAGATATCATGGAGAATGGTTTGCCCAAGTTGAGTATTTAGTAACCGATTGAGAGTGACAACATTCACGGGTATTCTAGCTTTTAATCCCTGCACTAGAAAACTGCGTTGTTTTTCGTTTAATCTTTTGGTATATGTCCCTAAACTATCTGGTAATTCTCCAGTTTCCGCAGTTTTTTTTAAATCTGCAAGAGAAGCTGACTCTTCTAATGGTCCATAGCGCACAACTAATTTATCTGCTGCTTGTGCAGAAGTATTGACTCCCAAAAATTGAGTAAATGCGATGGCACTAAATACACCTGCAACTATCTTGAAATTTTTCCAGCTTTTCTTTGTTAACATCATCTTTATACTGCACATTAACTCAATTGATTGTAGCTGGTATTGGTGTGTTTGACTACTAAAATTAGGTAAACAAACGTAAGCATTGAGGAGTCAGTAGAGACGTGAGGGCGGAATAGCTGTACAGGAGTCAAATTACTGTTGTTACTTAAAATAGCCGGGTGAATAATAATTTAAGTTGAATAGATTAATAGTAATTATAACCAAATTTCTGGTAAATAGGTGGCTTTTGTTTTTCTTGAATGATGTAGTTAATTTATGCGTCCTCCCTTGATCTATAGTTTACTTTTTTTGTTTTCATTGATCATGATTATTATTTGGTGGCCTGTTAATGATTCTAATTGCAGTCCTGTAACTTTACTCAGATTAAAAAAACAAAATTTCCAAGTGCAAGCTAAACAGGTGATGGTTAAACCTTGGCTGGGTGAACATCATGTATATGGTATATTTCAAGTTCCTGATGAATACAAAGAAAGCCAATTTTTTATGTTATCAATTCCAGTCGATCGCAAATACTGTTCTCGTCCTTTTGGACACCGCCAAAATTATGATGATGTTTTTGCCGAACCAGGAACACATTTAATTAGAAGATATATCAGAACTCGCATTGCTGTGAAAATGATCTTTCAAGGTTTATATTTTCAACTAAATAATCCCCAAAACTGGACTTTAACTTTTCCTAAAAAGTAATTATTCAGTTATCGGTAATCAGCCAATAGCCAATAAAGGCAAGTTTGACAGCTTGTCTTTTGACAAATTTGTCAATATACATTAAGTTTTTCCAGTAAACAACATCAATGATAATTGATAATTGATAATTGATAATTAGGTTTCAAATGAGGATTTCAAACCCAGATGAAACCGATCTGTCTACCAAGGTAGGGGAATCAAACCTTTACAATTATGAATTATGAATTAATAACTCTTAATTAATATATAGGACTCATATTTGATTTTTGAAAACGTATAATATATCATTAGATGATGTTAGATTTACTACTTATATCGCTCCTGGGTTTTTTGGGAAGTTTTGGACATTGCTTTGGGATGTGTGGACCTTTAGCAGTTGCTTTTTCCCTTTCCCATCAACAAGAAACCCAAAATTGGCAACAGCAAGTAAAATTTCATACTCTGTTAAATTTAGGAAGACTGTTAAGCTATACCCTAGTAGGTGCAGGTATTGGCGCTCTTGGTTCGGCATTGGTTGAAAGTGGACAATTAGCAGGTGTGGGTAGTGATTTACGCCGCTGGATAGCTATAATTACTGGTATTATGTTAATTTGGTTTGGTTTAGGACAAGTTAGACCAGACTTAATACCGCATATTCCCTTATTACACCCTTTGTTAAAAGGTAATTTACATAACCGTTTAAGTGCGGGAATGGTGAAACTATCTTTACATACAAAATGGTGGACACCAGCACTTTTGGGTATGACCTGGGGTTTAATGCCTTGTGGCTTTTTATATGCTGCTCAAATCAAAGCTGCTGCTACGGGTAATTTATGGCAAGGTGCAATTACCATGTTAGCTTTTGGTTTGGGAACTTTGCCGACGATGTTAGGAGTAGGTGTTTCCACTTCCTTAATGAGTAAAGATCGGCGCAGTCAGTTATTTCGCTTGGGTGGTTGGGTGACATTAATCATTGGCATCATTACCCTATTGCGAACGGGTGATACAATGGTAGACTACAGTGGACACGCTGCCCTAATTTGCTTAATTTTGGCGTTAGTTGCTCGTCCTCTCAGTAGTTTGTGTCCATCACCCATGCGCTACCGTCGTGCTTTAGGAGTAGGGGCGTTTGTGCTATCGGTGGTACATACCATTCATAATATAGAACACTCTTTAGAATGGAATTTTGCTGCTGTTTGGTTCTTACCGCTAGAATTTCAATGGGCGATGGGTACGGGTGCTGTAGCTTTAGTATTGATGAGTCCAGCAGCTTGCACAAGTTTTGATTTTCTGCAAAAGTCATTAGGTAAGCGTTGGCGACAAATCCATCTTTTGAGTGTTCCGGCTTTGCTGTTGGCTACTATTCATGTAGTATTAATTGGTTCTCATTATTTGGGGGCTTTAAAATTAACTTGGGGTAATAGATTAGCAGCGTTGTTATTGGTAATAATTACTTTGGGTGTTTTGTTAGTGCGATCGCACTTTTTTTGGTCAATTTTAAAACTAGAAAAATTCTATGTTCCTCCAAAGAAAGGTGATAAATCAATTGAAAATTGAAAATTGAAAATTGAAAACTCCTGCCTTCAATTATGAATTACAAATTATTCCTACTTTTGTTATTTATAACATTTACATCTCTTCCTGTTGCTTCTGCTCATACTGTAAAAATATCCGGTGATATTGGTGGTACTATCCACATTGAACCTAATGATAATCCCCGTGCTGGTGAACCTGCGGCAACTTGGTTTGCTTTGACTCGTAAAGGTGGTCAAGTTCTACCTTTAAAAGAGTGTGATTGTCAGTTGACTATTTATGCAGAACCACATACACCAGGAGAACCGGCGCTGCTTGAACCTCCTTTAAAACCCGTTGATGCTGAACGTTATCAAGGCATACCAGGAGCAGAAATAACTTTTCCCAAACCAGGAGTTTATGAACTGCAACTGAGTGGAAAACCAGCAACAGCAGAGAGTTTTCGACCTTTTGAGTTAAATTTTCAAGTTACTGTGGCCGCAGGTAAAGCAATAGCAACACCACAAGTAGTAGAAAATGTAATTGAAGATAATCAACAGAATAATCAACAAAATAATCAACAACAAAATGCGGTTATAGGTTTTGTACAACCTATAATTATCGTAGCAATTTTACTTTTATCTATAGGGATTGTAGTTTTTGTAGTAAAAACACTGAAAAGAGGGTAATGGGTAATTGATAATTGATAATTGATAATTGATAATTGATAATTGATAATTGATAATTGATAATTGATAATTGATAATTGGTAAGAATAAACTCTTGCCTTTTGCCTTTTGCCTTTTTCTGTCACCAATCACCAATCACCAATCACCAATCACCTACTTATGCCTTTTTTGATGCCAGTTCCAGGCGTGAGTGACAATATCTTTGATATCAGGATATATAGGTTGCCAACCTAAGATTTTTCTGGCTTTTTCACTGCTACCAATGAGAGAAGGAGGATCACCAGGACGACGATCGCATTCTTGAACTGATATATTTATTCCTGTTACTTCCTGGGCAGCAGCAATAACTTCTTTCACAGAAAAACCATTACCATTACCTAAATTGAAAACATTACTTTCACCACCTTTCAGCAAATATTCCAAACCTAAAATATGGGCATCAGCTAAATCAGAAACGTGAATATAATCACGAATACAAGTACCATCAGGAGTGGAATAATCAGTACCAAAAATAGAAATTGATTGGCGTTTACCTAAAGCTGTCTGTAATACCAAAGGAATTAAATGAGTTTCGGGATTATGATCCTCTCCTAATAAACCACTAGGATCAGCACCAGCAGCATTAAAATAACGGAAACATACAGATTTTAAACCATAAGCGACATCAAAATCCGAGAGTATCCTTTCTACCATTAACTTAGTAGCACCATAGGGGTTAATGGGATTTTGGGGATGATTTTCAGTAATAGGGATAAATTTTGGGACTCCGTAAGTAGCACAGGTAGAAGAAAAGACAAATTTTTTAATAGACGCTGCCAGCATCGCTTCCAATAACGTCAAAGTTGCCACAACATTATTACGGTAGTATTTGTCCGGGTCAGTTACGGATTCACCTACATAGGCATAAGCAGAAAAGTGCATAACTGCTTCAATGTTGTGAGTTTGAAACAGATGATCCAACAGGGAACGATCTTCTATATCTCCGACAATGAGTTTTACCTGCAAAACCTGTTCTACCAAATCTCGATGGCCATAGACCAGATTATCCAGGATTACGACCTGATAACCCGCTTGCAGTAAGGCTTTCACAGCATGAGAACCGATGTATCCTGCTCCCCCTGTGACTAGGATGGTGGGGTTTTGCGTTGACATAATTTTTCCTTTTAACGAGTTGACGACGACTACTCAATTAATTTATGCCACTGGTGTTAGGTTAGTCTTTTGAAAAATTCCAAATAATACACTCAGTGTCAAAAATTTGCTCTAAAATCACTACGACGGTAGTCTGTGTGCGTGAGGTGAGAGTTATTTTTAAGTCAGTGATAAATTGCAGTTTGACGATAAAATAAACCCACTTATCTTATTCTCATAGACTAGCCGCACAAGAAAATTAGAGAGTTAATCTATGTTTCAATTACTCAGCCGGGTCTTACTGTGGCTATTAATTGGCGTTGTTGCCTATTCTTTGTTCCAAAGATTCTACCCAACAGTAAGCTTTGTTGGCCGATTTGTGTTAGGGATTGTACTGGTTGTTTTAGCTTTGGCATTTTTTAATCCTGGTGAACCTGCGGTGGCTTCCCTGTGGCGGTTTATCTCTTTTCCTCTCAAACCTCTGGGCGCAGCCGCTTTAATGTTGATGCTTGCTGCCCAAAAAATTAAAGGCGGTGGCATAGAAAAACCAGGGGGATACTTGTTGGCTTGGGCGCTGACAATTTTGTTATTGTCGAGTACACCCGCTATTGCTTACTTTTTAGTTAGAACACCGGTTGCAGCTATATTGCCTCCTCCTACATTCGTAGCAACAGTACCAGCTATTAAACCAGCTATTAACAGTGCCAATACCATCTCCGATGTGATGACTGCTGGCATTTTACCTGTGGGTGATGTGAAAATCCCATCTTATCTACTACAAAATCCTCAAGCTATCAGTACAAGGGGGTTGCGTGTAGAAGACTTTGTACCTAATGCGGAAACTCTGCAACTCACAACCCAAGTTTGGGAAAGTTATCTTAATCAAATTTACGTTTTCTTACGTGGGCGCTCGTAATCAGGAGAGCAAGGAGTCAGGAGTCAGGAGTCAGAAGAAATTAACCTCTTGCTTCTTGCCTCTTGACTTTTGCCAGTTAGGATGACAAAGTGTACAATTGCTTAAATGGCACAATCTCGACGGCTTGCTAAACTCGGTAGTTACTTACGTCCCCATTGGCGAGAGACTGCTTTAGGCATTATTGCTTTATTGTCTGTCAATGGGTTAGGCGTTTATATTCCTTTGCTGATTCGCTCTGGGGTGGATACGCTTTCCACAACTTTTAGCTTGGATCAGGTACTACGTTATGTAGTGATCATTATCGCCCTCAGTTCCGCAATGTGGATGATGCGGATGGCTTCCCGCATCTGGATTTTTGGTGTGGGTCGTCAGGTAGAATTTGAACTGAAACAGCGCATTTTTGAACATTTACTGAAACTAGAACCGGCTTATTTTGCCAGTAATACTCCTGGTGATCTTATTAGTCGGGCTACTAGCGATGTGGACAATATCAGGCGGTTGTTGGGTTTTGCGGTATTGAGTTTAGCAAATACTTTTTTTGCTTATACTCTGACGCTGCCAGTAATGCTATCAATTAGTGTGGATCTGACTTTAGCTTCTCTGGCAGTTTATCCGTTTATGTTTTTGTTGGTGCATTTTTTTAGCGATCGCCTACGCACACAACAAGCTGCTGTCCAAGAACAACTTTCGGATATTAGCGAACTGATCCAAGAAGATATCAGTGGTATTTCTTTGATTAAAATTTACGCTCAAGAAGAAAATGAGCGTCGAGCTTTTCAAAAGAAAAATCAGGCTTTATTAACAGCTAATTTGACATTAGCTAAAACTCGAAATACTCTATTTCCCCTCGTTGGTGGTTTAGCTAATATTAGTTCCTTAATTATTATTTGGTTGGGAACTATGCGGATATCTTCTGGTAATCTGGCTGTGGGTGATTTTTTGGCTTTATTGATTTATGTAGAGCGTTTAGTTTTCCCCACGGCTTTATTAGGTTTTACCATTACTGCTTACCAAAGAGGTGAGGTGAGTATTGATCGCTTAGAATCAATTTTTAGCATCACTCCCAAAATTCAAGATCCACCTGATGCTATTTCTCTACCCACAAATACAGTTAAAGGTGAAGTTACAGCCAAAAATTTTAGTTACACCTACCCTGGTGCTAATATCCCGGCTTTAGATGATATTAACTTTACTATTAAACCAGGGGAAGTGGTGGCAATTGTCGGGGCTATCGGTTGCGGAAAATCTACTTTGGCTAATGCTTTACCCCGGTTGTTGGATATTCAGGAAGGACAGTTATTTTTAGATGGTTTGGATATTACAAAAATAGCATTAAATGATTTACGAGGTGCGATCGCCTACGTTCCTCAAGATAGTTTTTTGTTTAGTACCACCATTAAAAATAATATCCGTTATGGCGACCCCATTAGTGAACAAGAAAGGGTAGAAGCTGTTGCTAATCTCGCTCAAATAGCTGCCGAAATTAAGAATTTTCCCCAGGAATATGAAACAATTGTCGGTGAAAGAGGAATTACCCTTTCCGGTGGTCAGCGACAACGTACATCTTTAGCTAGAGCCATGTTAATTGATGCTCCGGTTTTAATTTTAGATGATGCCCTTTCTAGTGTAGATAATCAAACTGCTACCCAAATTTTAAAAAATCTCTCTAGCGGTACACAACGAAAAACCGTGATTTTCATTACTCATCAACTTTCAGCAGCGGCGACTGCTGATAGAATTATGGTCATGGATCATGGTAAAATTGTGCAAATTGGTAAACATTCAGAACTTGTGGAACAGTCAGGATTATATCAAAAATTGTGGAGTCAGCATCAAGTAGAGGAGTTACTACATTGAGTGACTACATTAAAGTAGCAAATTTTCCTGTAAGGGCGAAGCATTCGGGCGACCAATTATCAATTTTATGAACAGGTTATTTTCCCAGTGCTTCGCCCCTACGACTCCTGACTCCTATTCCTAACTAGCAACTTGGGTTATTTAATTTATTTATGACTTTATCCCCTTACCTTACTTCTCAATCAGATCCTCCTCTTCCCCCTGGGGAAAACCTACCCACAATGTATGATTTACCTAGTGAGAACCCAGAGGAAAAAGGTTTGCCAGACGAATTTCATTTTTTACAACCATTACTTTTATACCTGACTTTTCAACCTATAAACTGGCTTCCAGAATTGGTGTATAGTGCTGCTGATCTAAATCTTTATTATGATTTAGAGCATCCTTTATGGTATAAACGTCCAGATTGGTTTGGTGTAGTTGGTGTTTCTAGGTTATATAAAGGTGAAGATTTACGTTTAAGTTATGTGACTTGGCAAGAAACAGCAAATCCTTTTGTGGTAGTGGAATTATTATCTCCTGGAACAGAAGATGAAGATTTAGGTAACAAGCAAAGTCAAAAAGATAAACCGTCTACAAATAAACCTCCTACAAAATGGGAAGTTTATGAACGCATTTTGCGGATTCCTTATTATATTGTTTTTAGTCGTTATACCAATGAATTCCACGCATTTCATTTAGTGGGTGGTCATTATGAACCAATGAATTTAATTGATGGACTTTTACCAATGCCAGAGTTAGGTTTAAGTTTAGGATTATGGTCAGGTTCATTTCGTGGTATTTCTAAGTTGTGGTTAAGGTGGTTTACTCTTGATGGAGAATTAATTCCTGAACCTACAGAAGAAGCTGCTGTTGCTCAAGAAAGAGCTATTGTTGCTGAACAAGAAGCAACTCAAGCAAAAAGAACAGCGGAAATACTA
The DNA here is from genome assembly GCF_019598945.1 of Sphaerospermopsis torques-reginae ITEP-024. NCBI lineage: Bacteria > Bacillati > Cyanobacteriota > Cyanophyceae > Nostocales > Aphanizomenonaceae > Sphaerospermopsis > Sphaerospermopsis torques-reginae. The sequence goes on from NZ_CP080598.1 coordinate 4,880,018, forward strand.
GCAGAAAAATTGCGTCAGTTAGGTGTTAATCCTGATGAACTTGATGATTAAATCTTTTTGTCAGAATCAGGATGTCCAGGATTTTAGGATTTACAGGATTAAATTAGTATATTAGAGGATGTTTTAAAAGTCGCTGATGGTTTATCAAATATTTATAGATCCTTCTAAATCCCCATTGAAAAGGGGGACTTTGACTCTAGTTCCCCCCTTTTTAAGGGGAGTTAGGGGGGATCAGGGGGGTGCCTAAAATCACGATCCAAAACTTTTCAAACACCCTCTTAGACATCTCCAGAAATTAAATATGCGGTTTCCATAACCCTTGTAGAGACGTTGCATGCAACGTCTCTACATTCATTTTCGGAGAGGTCTATTGGTGTTATATTGGTGGTAGAATTGGGTAAACTTTCGGCTATTACACCTACCAACCTACCCAACCCTGGTTTATGTTTGGATATTGTCACCAACATCACTGGGACAGGTCTGGACTCTTCTATTGTACGCCCGATAAATTCCCATTTACCAGTTCTGACAGTTGAAGAGTGCTTGCGCCGGAAACTACCAACCGAAACCCGTTGTTGTTGTTCCTGTTGTCTGGGTTGTTGTTGTTACGATACGCAGAACGGCAATTTCTGGGGTTGTTGTTCCAAGAACCACCGCGCAGCATCCGGATGTGCCTGTTCCATCTTCACAGTCTTGTAGCTACAAGAGATGCGAATATCTTTTGACGTAACCGCCAGGTGTCTCCGTGTTCTAGATGGGCGTTCCAACTTTGCACAGAGCGATTAACGTCTTGAGCAGAAATTATACCATTTTGATAATGTTTTTGCAATTTTTTTAGTCTGCGTTTTCCGCGAATTAGGTTTTCTGATCTGAGCCTAATTCTATCTGGTAAAATGCGAAAGCCGAGAAAATTTGCACCGTGTCGAGTTTCAAAGATTTGGGTTTTTACAGGATGCAATTTTAAGCGTAGATTAGCTAAATATGATTCTATTGCTAATTTGGCTTCAGTTAAAACATTTTTATCATCGGCAAATAACGCAAAATCATCTACATAACGCACATATTTATTAATGTGTAATTCCTCTTGAATAAAATGGTCTAAACCGTTAAGATAAACATTAGAAAAAAACTGACTGGTGAGATTACCAATGGGTAAACCTATATGATATTGTAAAGGTGCAAGTAAATCATCACCAGGGAAATATTCAATGGCAGATATTTGGGGATTACTACTATTAATAATAGTGTCTATTAACCAAAGAGTATCTTGACATTTAATTTTCCGCCGGATTAATATTTTCAGAATATTGTGATCAATACTAGGAAAATATTTTTTAATATCACACTGCAAAATATAGCTACTAGAGCGAGCAAATTTAGTAAAGCGACGTAAAGCGCGATGAGTTCCAAACCCTACCCGGTTAGCATAGGAATCATTGATAAATGTTTTCTCAATAATTGGTACAATTACATTACACAAGGCATGATGAACTACTCTATCTCGATAGGGTGCAGCGGAAATGATCCGAGGTTTAGGTTCAAGAATGCTGAAAGTTTTATAAGCACCTGGTTGATAGGTTTTTGATGTTAACTCCGTTTGGATTTTTTCTAATTCTAATTCTAGGTTGTAATTAAATTCTAAAACATTTTCTCTGAACCGCTTACCTTTTTGCGCCTTACGTGATGCTAAGATTAAATTAGCAAAGTCTGTAATTTCGGGATAAAGATTACCATAACGTTTCATTTATGAATACCTAGCTTGTCGTTGTTGTTTGATCCAACCACCCAATTCATTACCAATTCCATTCAGCAATTGTCCCACATATTGATAGCGGCGTTCATCAAATAACTGAAAATCAAATAACAAGCGGGTTTGATGACGGATAATATCTAATTTAGCATTCAACAATTCTAACTGAGCTAGTTTTTGTTTAGCGTAACGTGCTAAAATTAAACCTTCCAGCAAATCATAAAGTCCAGAGACAATTCTATTACCCAAACCAAATTTATGCTTTTTGGGTAAACGGTCTAAAATTGGCACATACCACTTGATTAAATCGTAGGTTTTTTGGATAATTGGTAAATCTGACATTTTCTGTAAATGATGTTATTAATTGATAATTGACAATTGATAATTAGGGGTTGCTGAGAAAGTCTTTCCGTGAAGACAGGGAACTCTTAACAGGGAACAGGGAACAGTTTCAGCTATCTGTCATCCCCAAATTTTTGGGTTTGCGATCCCCAAAATGCACGGTTTTTCAGGTATACCCTTCAAAATTCTTGCACTTTTTTTCCTCTTTATCACTCTCAACCCTTTGATTTATCTAGGTTTTACATTTATTCAGCAAGCCCTAATTATTTCAGTCATTGTCAATTGTTCATTCTTAATTGTCCATTATTGAATACCCTAACCGTAGGGTTTTAGCACTGCTCAACCCCTACAAAATATACAAAATATATGTATTTTACACCAACTTGTAAACTAAGAAAATCCTGAAAATCCTCAAATCCTGGAAATCCTGATTCTGACAAAATCCCCAAAATTCTTAAATCCCAGTTTTGACACTTGACAAAATCCCATACCTCATCCATAATATAATTATCGTGCCAGATTTATAAAAAATAATTCGAGTCGCCAAAGGCGACATCGGGGAAGGGAAAAAGAAAAAGGGTAAAGTGCAAAAGCGCAAGAGGGTAAAGAACTAAAGATTCCTTGCGCCGGAAACTACCAACCGAAACCCGCCGTAGTCGTCCCTGTAGTCTGGGTAGTAGTAGGTACGATACGCAGAACGGCAATGTCTGGGGAGGCTGAGCCAAGAACCACCGCGCAGCACGCGATAATTACTAGTATCATCCTCATCATTATTTCTTTTTAGCCAAGCACTGCCATTATTGGGAGAGTCGCTATAATCTTCGTGCCAATCATCATAACACCATTCCCAAACATTACCGTGCATATCATACAACCCAAAGGCGTTAGCTGTAAAGCTACCTACCGGAGTTTTTTTTTGCCTCCATTCACTTTTAGGTTCTTCAGCATAGACAGTGGTAGAATGATAATTTGCTAACTCACCCGTGATTGTTCCCCCAAAGTGAAACGGTGTCGTCGTGCCAGCCCTGCAAGCGTATTCCCATTCAGCTTCACTCGGTAAACGATATTTTTTACGAGTGAGTCTAGAGAGCCTTTCACAGAACTCTACTGCATCATACCACGATATTGACTCAACTGGCAAATTATTTCCTTTAAATCTTGAAGGATCGGGGTTGAGGTCCCGTTTTGCTTTTGGACATTGTGTTACAACTGCTTTCCACTGCGCTTGAGTCACAGGATATATACCCATCCAAAAAGGTTGTACAGTTACCTGATGCTGGGGACTTTCACTATTATAGCGTCCTAGTTCGTCTTTTGGTGAACCCATCAGGAATGTACCACCAGGGATATACACCATGTCTAGGGTGACATTGTTGGATAGTTTTTCGGTGAAGTAATAATTTTGTTTGGTTTCTCGTTTGGTTTCCTCACCGCGACGGTTAACAGTGATGACAGGAAAATCAAAACTTTGTAACCGCACTTTCCCAAAATTAATTTCTGGACGTTTTAATTTAACTCCTGCAACATCAATATTTTCCCCAGTATTTAAATTTAATGCTAAATTTAATGCTTTCTGACTTGCTATTATTCCCGCTTCATCACCCCGTACAGCAGCACGATAACCTTGTGCTATTTTCAGTAAAGGTTCATACTCTGCTTTTAACGGTTCAGCTAAAGTTTCAATCACCGAAGACAACCGCACCAACTCAGCTTTATTATTATTAAAATAAGCCTGTTGTAATTTCTGCGCTAATGCTTTCGCTGCTTGACTACCTTTATCAACATAACTCAAAGCTGCCCATTCTTGAACTTGATATAATTCATCATTCTGATTTTGATTAGTAACTTGACGGTTAATATATGCAATGAGAAACTCTGAAAGTTCTTTTAATACCGCTTGACGATTTCTTATAGGAAGCTTTTTCAATAATTCATTTCTCACTTCCCGTTCCATTTCATATAACTCAAAATCTACCTGTTGACATAAATCTGATAATAATAAATCAGCAACAGCATACCAAGGAAGATCAGATTTTGGATTTGATGATTGAGAAAAGAACTTATACCATAAACTATACAATAAATCTGGCGTTAACAGCAAAGGAAAAGCAGCATAAGCAGCAAATTTTAAATGTGAGTTTCCTAGTAATTTCTCAAATACTGCTACTCTACCTTTTGCATCAAAACCATAATCCCATAAATCTTCATGATTGTCTTCATTATCTTGTTGTAGAGAAGTTTCATGAAACGTCTCTACATTTGATCTGAGAGAAGTTAGTTTATTACCCAATAACCATTTCACCATCTCTGGAAACTCGTTAGCATCGAAAGCAAACATGGGAACTAAAGAATTTATTTTCCCTATTTCTTCCGCAGTGGTATTTAACCAACGTTGACGCGGTAGAGGATTCAACCATGCTATTCTCTTTACCTTAGAAATGAGGTTTTCTAGAAAATCATAAGTTTCTTCCCATCTTTCTGCAACAGTGCGTCCACGCGCAGCACCAGCATCACTAACAATAATTACTAATGTATGATGTCGGGAAAATTTAGATAATACAGATGTTAAAAATTCACCTTGCCAACATTGCCGATCATGGTAAAGTTCATCCGTAGGACTATTATGAAAATAATAGACTTTAGCGGTCTTGTAAACTTGCTCTAATTGACGACAAAGTGGGTGAAATGGAGTCATTGAACCACCTTGATCAATTAATAGCACAACTTCCCGATATTTATTTTTTGGATAGTTAAAAATCGGTTTAACAAAAAATCCCCGTTTGCTAACATCTATCACTGTACCAAGAACATCAATTTTTTGAATATTACTGGATAATTTTCTGGTTAACTGTTGCTGACTTCTTTTTAATTGTTGTCTAATAACAGGAAAATAATTTTGTTGCTTGAGTTTAGTTTTTACAGCAGTAGCAACTTCTTCATTACTGCTAATTGCATCAGGATTAATTTGTTCTATATCTGCTTCTATCGGTGGTTTTAATTCTGGCTTCCCATCAGGTTGAGGTGTTTCTGGTGGTTGAATTTCATCTGTAAATTTAGCAGGTTGGGGGATTGTTTCTATGACTGGTTTAGGTTTGTCTTTTTCAATATCTTCTTGTTTAATTTCCCATATCCATTCTTGCCAACATTGATTAAATAAACTTTGTTGTTTGCGAGATTTTACCCAAACTGTTTGTAAAACCCGTTTAATTGCTGGGTTATCCTCATTTAATACTATGTCAACATTTTTAGATAAAGCGGTCAATGCCAAATCATACTGGTCTATAGTCAGGGGTAAACCAGCTTCTCGCAGTTGCAGAAATAGATTTAGCAGGGATGGGTTCTTCATAGTATCTCTATTTTACCATATTCTGGAAAATAAAAAGTAGAAAGTAAAAAGTAGGGTGCGTTAGCGACAGCGTAACGCACCAAAAACTTAATCATAGTGTGTTATGAATTTCATCCTCATACACCGACTATTGATAATGGTGCGTTGCGCTACGCGACAACACACCCTACAAACTGCAAACTGGGAACGAGAGTAATGAGAATAACGAGATTTAACCCAAAATATCATCCTGTAAATCCTTAAATCCTGGAAATCCTGATTCAGACATCTCCATATTCTTGCTTGTCCTTTTGGGTTTTTAACAACGTGCTACTGTAGGGAAGTGCATTTTTATTAAGTTCTGTGAGCAATGTTTTTAAGTTCTTTTCATCAATCTCTTTATTTTCATTTCTCACATGAAGATTTAAGACTTGAAACCAATCAATTAATTCACTCGTACTCACTTTTTTCTCGCTTTCTTCTTTATTATTGTTCATATCATCCCGCAAATTTGAAAATCTCTTAATTGCAGCATTTACCAATTCTTCAGGAGGTTGTGGAAATCTGCCATTAATAATATTGATTAAATCCTCTGGTTTGGGAAATTCCACATAATGATATAAACAACGTCGGAGAAAAGCGTTAGGTAATTCTTTTTCTTGGTTGGATGTGATAAAAATAATTGGTGGCTGATCTTTATTCGCTTTTAACCAACGTCGAGGACGTACATCTTTAATTTCATAACATTGGTCTTCTATCGCTAATAACAAATCATTCGGAAAATCGGTATCTGCTTTATCAATTTCATCAATTAAGACAATATTTCTAGCTTTGATATTATCATTTTCTCCATGTTCTAAAAAAGCATGACCTAATGAACCATACTCTAAATAATCATCAGGATGAGAAGGTTCTGATTGGTTATCTTTAACGTTGATTTGTGCTAATTGTGCAGCTTGTAATCTGCCAATATAATCATAGGTGTAAAAGCCATCTTGTGCTTTGCTGGTTGATTGAATATTCCACAGTCGAAAATGCCAATTTTCCTCGCTTCTCTGACTAAATTCATAAAAAACCGCCCTTGCAAGTTCACTTTTTCCACATCCTGGTTCACCCTCTAATAGCAATGGTCTGTTTAATTGAATGGCTAAATTTACCGCTTCTTTTAGTCCCTCGTCAGGATAGTAGGGATACAGTTTGCGGTTTACTTGTTCGTTCCATTCACCTCCAGAGGCAGGTTGTTTTTGTCCGGTGTATTCTAAGTCCACGGGTAATTACTCCATATTTTTAAAGTTGTGGGATCTCTGGGAATGTTCAATCTTTGATATAGTTCACAAAGCAATTGTTGAGCATTATTTTGACATTTATTAATTATTTCCTTTGCAATAGATTCTTGCATATCTGGTAGCTTCAGATTCATTAAATGAGATGAATGATAATCAGCTTTTGGTAATTCAATGATATTTTCATGAATATAACTGCCATTTTGTAATTGGTTTTGCAAATTTTTATCTGTAGCTAATAAGAACATTAACAAATGCCCAGGATTGTCAGGTGATCTTGCCTCATACATTGTTTTATAAAAGTTACATATTTTTTGAAAACTACTCAAGTCATAGCAATAATAATCAACATTAACAACAATAATAATATGTTCTTTTTTAAGTTTATCGTAAATTTTATGCTTGTGAAAATTACTTTTCCAATCGTTGATTGTTTTTTCTACTGGTGTATGAGTATTTTGACTAAATTCATTTAACGTTATCACAGAACATTTATTAATTTTGGTTTCATCAAAACAAGTTTTAATTGCTTTCTCTAATCGGTGCAACATCCAACTGCGACCATATAAACAATCATTGGAAATTAAAAACACTCGACCCTCACTAACATTGTTAGCTAGTGTATCAATTTGTGGTTCATGATTAAATAATTTTAGCTGTTCTTCTAACTCAGTAGCAGAGTCAGATTTACTAACACCAGATTCAGACTTATCAGCAATATCATTTGGATCTAAATGTAATACTTGACAAAAAGCTTTAAATGCAACTTCTGGTATGGGGTTGCCGTTATAAAACTTTTGCCAATTTGCATAATTAATGCCTTTAACATTAATCTCTTGAGCATAAACTTCTTGAACTGTACATTCTTTAATTTGTTTTCTTTTGAGAGTATTAATAAAATTGTTAATTTGGGTATATGAACTGTTACCTGTTGAGGATTGAGGATAAATTTCTTTTTTTAAACTATTTAATTCTTCAAGAGTCAGAGTAGTTTCTTCGGTGATATCATTCTTCTTTAAAATTTTTTGTGCATACCATTTAAATGCAATTTTATTAGCTTCAGATATAGCTTTACTATCCTCTGTTGTAGAAAAATCTGTTCCCCTCCCAATTTTTGTCTCAATTTTAACTTTCCCTCCCTTAGAAGCCTGTAACTTTTTCTCCATCTCTCAAAACCTTTAACTTTTTTTCCATCTCTCATTTAAATTCCATCATGATCTGATCATGTTCTGATCATGATCAGATTTTTACATATCTTGGCGCAACTTCTTTAATGAAGTTGTTGATTGGGAGGATACCCTCATGAATGACGACAACTTCAAAAATAAACTGCGTAATGGATTATACAGCCAGCAACAGATTGTTTTCTATATCTGGTCTGGTGCTGTAGTGATTCATGTTGTTATGATCTGCTTTGGTATAGCATTGTTATTTCAAGGAAAAATTCACGACGGGTCCTTAACAACTGTCGCTGGTGTTCTGTCTCAGATGTCTGTTGGTGGTTTTGCTAAGTACAATTTATCTCGGTTGGAAAAGCAAATTAAGGGCTTGATGTAGCTTAAAATACATAAAATTAGGGGTTTAGCACTGCTGAACCCCTACCAACCAACACCTAGATCCCCGACTTCTGACATTAATTGATCATTTATTGACAAGCTGACAATCGGGAATCTTAAATACTTCTGACATCAAACACAAAATCTGCTATATAAAACCTAGACAAAGCTAGACTTTACTTTCTACTTCAACGGGAGCATGGGAGCGGTTATCCCTCTGTAGACTTTCACGCTGTAGCCCAACGCGATTGTGTTCCAATTAAGTTTCTGAAAAAGACTACCACCATCATTGCTTGGTTTTCGCGTCGGCAATAGTCTCAATTCAATACTTGATATCACCGTATTATATATCAAGTAGTTGATTTTTTCCGGAAAATATATTGATTTTTGTCAATATAAGTATAGTTTTGTCTATGAAATTGTCAACTTAGGACAAGCTCGCAATTGAGGAGATTTATCTATTGACTTCCATCCGAAAACCTGATATGCTGGATTTTGATAAGGAAGAACCATCACAAAATATTTAAACAAGATAATTAAATATTATTTGTCAGAATCAGGATGTCCAGGATTTGAGGATTTACAGGATTAAATAAAGAAGTTGTGTTTTTAAGCTATCTATTAATCTATTTATGACTTTATCCCCTCCCCTAACTTCTCAATCAGATCCACCCCTTCCCCCTTGGGAGAGTCTACCCACGATGTATGATTTACCTAGTGAGAACCCAGAGGAACCCGGTTTGCCAGACGATTTTCATTTTTTACAACCGTTACTTTTATATCTAACTTTTCAACCTATAAACTGGCTTCCAGAACTTGTTTATAGTGCTGCTGACCTGAATCTTTATTATGATTTAGAGCATCCTTTATGGTATAAACGGCCAGATTGGTTTGGTGTAGTTGGTGTTTCTAGGTTATATAAAGGTGAAGATTTACGTTTAAGTTATGTGACTTGGCAAGAAACAGCAAATCCTTTTGTGGTAGTGGAATTATTATCTCCTGGAACAGAAGATGAAGATTTAGGTAACAAGCAAAGTCAAAAAGATAAACCGTCTACAAATAAACCTCCTACAAAATGGGAAGTTTATGAACGTATTTTGCGGATTCCTTATTATATTGTTTTTAGTCGTTATACCAATGAACTCCACGCATTTCATTTAGTGGGTGGTCATTATGAACCAATGAATTTAATTGATGGACTTTTACCAATGCCAGAGTTAGGTTTAAGTTTAGGATTATGGTCAGGTTCATTTCGTGGTATTTCTAAGTTGTGGTTAAGGTGGTTTACTCTTGATGGAGAATTAATTCCTGAACCTACAGAAGAAGCTACTGTTGCTGCGGAAGAAGCTGCTAATGCTAAAGAAGAAGCTGCTGCTGCAAAAGAAAGAGCTATTGTTGCTGAACAAGAAGCAACTCAAGCAAAAAGAAAAGCGGAAATACTAGCCCAAAGGTTGCGTCAATTAGGCGTTAATCCTGATGAACTTGATGATTAACGTCAGTAAATAATTAATTAAATATTATTTGTCAGAATCAGGATGTCCAGGATTTTAGGATTTACAGGATTAAATCAGGATGGAAAAATTGATTAATTAATCTGTCACCTGTCACCTGTCACCTGTCACCTGTCACCTAATATTAAGAACCTTGATCCATAATCATATTCTGCACAATTGAAGCTGTAGCAGGTGCGAGTAAAACACCGTTGCGATAATGACCAGTGGCTAAAATCACATTACTATAATTAGCTAATTTCTCAATCACGGGTGCTGGTCTACCTTCAGGACGGGGACGCAAACCGGACCAAGTGCGGAGAATTTTCGCCTCGGATAAATCTGGACAAAAGGCGATCGCTTGTTGTTTGACAGATTCTAACAATTCTTTTTTAGCTAAAATCTCATCTTCATCATTGGGAAATTCTACCGTAGCACCCACCCAATAGTCACCATTACCCATAGGTACAAGATGAACATCATTGCCAGTAATCACTGGTTGAAAGTCAGGATTGCCTAACACCCGTCCTAAACTTAAATATAAAGCTTGTCCTAAAACTGGGCGAATATTTACCTTATGATTTAATTGTCTAGTCAGTAAAGTTGAACCTAAGCCAGCAGTCACAATAAACCAATCTGCCTCAACTTTACCTTCTGAAGTTTCCATAAATTTAAGTTTTTCAGTAACATGGGGTGTGATCTGAACTATGTCAGTAGAAGGTGCTTGATGATTGCGTACAGCCACACCAAATTTAAATTTTACCCCATTGCGTTGCGCTGCATCTACCAAAGCTAAGGTTAAAGCCGTGGGGTTGAGTTGCAGGTCTTGGGGAGAATAAACAGCACCAATCACAGTAGGATTATTAACTTGTGGACAGAATTTTTCTAGTTTTTCCTTGTCCCACACAGCTAACTGCCATCCTTGAGATTTACGAATTTCCCGTAATTGTTCCCATTCTGTCATCACTTCCACACCACTTTCTAAAGGGTGTTCTGGGTCTTCTGAGAGTAACATGACAAGACCTTGACGGTTACAAGGAATTTTCCGCCCTGTGATAGCTTCCAGTTCAGGAATTAAAGTTTGATAACGTTTAATACTTTCCTCCCGGATCTGCCAAGCTTTACCCTTGGTTTTATGGCTAATAATGCCCATTAAAACACCCAAAGCCGCAGCAGTAGAACCTTGTGCTGGTTGGTTTTTCTCAAAAACAGTGATATTTAAACCTTTAACTTGGCTCAGTTGATAGGCGATCGCCGCCCCAACTACACCACAACCGATAATTACTATATTCATAATCTTTGTAAACAGTGAGGGGTGAAGAGTTAAGACTATCCTCTTCACCCTATCACTTCATTAACCTAGCGTTTTGTGACTCAAGACTCAGAGTTATTTAGTTGTCAGTGATCAGTTATCTGGTTAAAGCTGGTAATAGGTAATTGGTAATAGGTAATTGGTAATACAATTTTGGATTTTGGATTTTGGATTTTGGATTTTGGATTTTGGATTATATTTCATGAACTCCAATCTAAAATCTAAAATCTAAAATCTTGTCCCAGTTCCCAGTCACCAGTCCCCAGTCCCCAGTCACCTTACTCTGGAATCAGTTGTAGGAACTTGTCAACATCTGCAAAGGCATCTTTGTAAGCACTTAAAGCTTGACTGGTATTACCCCCACTAGCAGCTTGGTCAATTTTTACCAAGTGACTTAATAAATCCTTTGTTATCTGTCTGCCTTTGGGTTGGTCTTGGGGTAATAGGTTCGGGATAACATAGGTCATATTTAACCTAGCTTCCGTCATTGGTCCATGAATAAAATTACCCACCTTGATCCATTCACCGCTTTGAATCAGGGTTTGCAGTTCTTGTGAGCGATCGCGCACCACCTGAATATCAGGCACATATTCCTGAATTTTCACCAGTTGAGTCGGTGTGTAAGTTGGAGGTGCAGTAGCAACACTAGGACTGCCACAGCTGATCAGGAATGTAGTCAAGAGTACAAGAATCAGTGACAAAATAGAGCGTTGACGCACCATAAACGGAAATTAATTTGCTATTTGTTTACCAATTTACAGTGTCATTTTAGATCGCTACTGTAATTTTTCGTTCTTACCAGTGAAAGTTTTGTCAAAAATTCTCTCACTTCATCGGGAGGAAATTCTTGCCCACCCAGTCAAAAGGCTTAGTTTCTGGTAATTAGGGTCATTTTTTAAGTATAATTACTCCAGTACAGCCGTAGACAAGGCAGTTAGGACATGAACTAAAACTAAAACTTAGATACTGAAAGGCATTTAGCACTGTCACCTGTCACCTGTCACCTGTCACCTGTCACCTATTCTAAATGTGAGGAAATCTTCATTCACAGTTGCAAAACTTCCAATCTTCTTGATAAGCTGAAACACTAATAAGACAAACCTTCTGGCGGTTTTTCTGTTTTCACATCCCCCACAGACCGATGCGATATTAGGAGAGTTTTAACGTGAATGCAGCTGAACAGGCAACAAACCTTGAACTAGCCAGCAAGATTGCTACAGTAGTAAACTTGTTTAAATTAGAGTTTCCTGATGCCAAAAGCGATCTTAAACCTTGGCATAATGACCAAGAAACCAGGGAACTCGTAGATCCTGATTCCATCGACATCGGTTTTCACTTTCCGGGAATCAGCAAATCTTGGCGCTGTCGTAGCGTTTTATTTCAAATCCGTTTTTATCAAGATCCTATCAATAAATCTCGGCGAGCTATTGGTATTGAAGTATCAGGATTTGATCATCGTGGGCAAGCATGGCGACTGTCAACGGTAGATCAATGGAGTTTTGTTGGTGAGTCTTTACCTTCTCCTGTTATTGGTGACAAACTCAAACAAATTTGCCGACAAATATTAGAAGTCTTTAACATAAATTCTGATTTATAAGGAGTCAGGAGTCAGGAGTCAGGAGGTAGCAGAAAGATAAATCTTCCCTGTTTTTAATTTTGACTTTTGACTTTTGACTTGATTTATTCCCTATTCCCTACTTTAACAAATATGATAAATATTCAACAGAAATATCTCTGATTTTCTGTCATAAATATAATTCTATGATTCTATAATTCCGCAAGTTGAATTAATCAGCGTGTCAACATTCCCGAGGTGTTATCTACCATTAACACCACACCGAGGAAATATATGCGCTTTTCCACATTTGGTAAATCAGGTAGATTTTCTTTTCCGTTTGCTGTTAAATGTGTTAGCTTTACGTTTTTTTTTGGAACTTTAATATTTTGTGGTTTTTATATCGGTTCTTCCATGATCTCCTATGTTATGTCCAACTCAAACACTATTCACCCTACCTCAATATCTGGTATTAATGATTAATAAATTGGTAATTGGTAATTGGTAATTGGTAATGGGTAATTGGTAATGGGTAATTGGTAATTGGTAATTGGTAATTGGTAATTGGTAATTAATTATTTACTGTCACCAGTCACCAGTCACCAGTCACCAGTCACCAGTCACCAGTCACCAGTCACCAGTCACCTTACCCTTAAATATTCATCTGTTGTCGTTGATAAAGTGACCAGTACAAACCCTTTTGTTGTAATAAACCTGTGTGTGTTCCCCGTTCTGCAATGATACCTTTTTCCATGACTAATATTAAATCTGCACGTTTTAAAGGTGCAAAACGATGGGCAATTAAAAACACGGTGCGGTTAGCAGAAACCTTTTGCAAATTTTGTAATACTTGCTGTTCTGTTTCACTATCTAATGCACTTGTAGCTTCATCTAAAATCAAAATTGGGGCGGTAGAAAGAAACATTCTTGCTAATGCAATACGTTGTCTTTGTCCACCTGATAAAGCTGTGCCTCTTTCACCTACATTAGTTTCATAACCGTAAGGTAATTGACTGATAAAATCGTGTGCTACTGCTAATCTGGCAGCTTCTACAACTTGTTCGGCGGTAATATCTGGATTTCCTAAACTGATGTTTTCCAAGATAGAACCGTTAAATAAAAAGTCTTCTTGGAGAACTACAGCAATTTGTTGTCTTAAAGAAGCTAAATCACAACTTTTCAGATCAAAACCATCAATTAAAATCCGTCCTGATTCTATTTGATAAAGTCTTTGCAAAAGTTTGGAAAGGGTACTTTTACCAGAACCACTGCGCCCGACAATACCCACAAATTGTCCTGGTTTGATATCAAAGGAAATTCCTTTTAATACAGGTTCGGTGTTAGGACTATAACGGAAGAAAACCTGCTCAAAATTAATTTCACCTTTGAGGGTTGGTAATACTAAACCTGTTCCTGCTTCTGCTTCTGGTGCAGCGTTAAGAATATCGCCAATTCTATCTACTGATAATAGCACTTGTTGGAGATTTTGCCATAATTGTACTAACCGCAATAATGGTCCTGTCACTCTTCCTGATAACATTTGAAAAGCGATTAATTGACCTACTGTAAGTTGCTGATCAATGACTAATCTTGCCCCAAACCACAGTATTAACAATGTAGAAAAATTAGTGAGAAAATCACCAATGTTACTGCTAATATTGGAAGTTGTGGAAGCTTTAAAACCAGTTCTAATAAACTTAGCAAATAAACCTTCCCAGCGTTCTCTAGCTACTGGTTCTGCTGCATGGGCTTTAACAGAATGAATACCTGTAACCGTCTCTACTAAAAATGATTGACTGTCTGCACTGCGGTTAAAAGTTTCGTTTAGCCAATTTCTTAAAATTGGGGTGGCGATAATTGTTAAAGTGGCAAATAATGGCAGAACAGCTAAAGCGACAAAAGTGAGGGGAATGTTGTAATAAAACATCAATCCCAAATACACGACAGCAAAGATACTATCGAGAATTACTGTTAAAGCTGTACTTGTTAAAAATTGGCGAATTTGTTCTAATTCTTGAACTCTAGCGACTGTATCACCTACTCGGCGAGATTCAAAATAAGCCAAAGGTAAACGCATTAAATGGCGAAAAAGTTGGGCTGATAAACTCAAATCTAAACGCCGTGCGGTGTGGGTAAAAATGAAGAGTCGAAGAGTACCCAGGAGAGCTTCAAATATGGCGACTAATAACAGGGCGATCGCCATGACATCGAGAGTAGCTAAACTCTCCTGCACCATCACTTTATCAATGATAACTTGGGTAATTAATGGTGAAGCTAAACCCAATAGTTGCAAAGTGAAGGAAGCTAATAATACCTCACCTAATAATTTGCGGTATTTCCAAACTGCGGGAGTAAACCAAGAAAGATTAAATTTCTCTTGTTTGGAAATTAATTCTACTTGCCATAATTTCCCATCCCAACAAGATTCTACTACTGATTGGGTGAAATATTCACATTGATAATTGAGAGGATTGGCAATAATTAAACAATTACCTTTCATCCCATAAGTTACAACCCAACTGCTAACTTTTTCCGATTTCCATAATAGTAAAGCCGGAAAAGATAAATGTCGTAATTCACCCCAATTTACCTGCAATTTCCGCAAAACTAACCCTAATTTTTCTGCGGTTTCTATGACATTTTTGGGGCGTTGTCCCCGCAGTTGACGTTGTACCCATTCTAGTTGCACACTATTATTTAAATATTGTGCCACCATTGTTAAACAAGCAGCCGCAGTATTTCCATTTGTGACAAAAGGATAGTTAGAAGGATAGTTAGAATGATAATTAGAAATTGCAGTTTTTGATGATGAAGGTAAAGATAAATAAGATGTCGTCAGTGAAGTAGATATTTCTTCTTTTTCCCTGTTTTCACTGTCACCTGTCACCTGTTCCCTTTCACCTTTCCCATGCCAAAATTCATCAATTTGAGGATGAGAAAATTTTTCCCACAGTGATGAGTTCCAACACACAACTACAACTTCTTTACTAGCAGCTACAGCTTTACAATTAGTAAATAACTGTTGCAAATCACCAAACCAATCTCCATCATTTAAGGTGGCTACAGGTTTACTTTCTTCATCCCGTAAACGGACTTTACCAGTGACAATAAAAAACTGATATCCTCCTGTTTCCTGTAACCAAATTTTTTCGCCAAGTTGATATTGACGAATTTCTAATTCATTGGTTACTTCTGTTTGTTGTTCAGGAGTCAACCAGCACAATGGCGGTTTTTTCCAAGGTAAAGTATCTAGCGAATTTATTGGTAAAGTTTGATAGTTCAGAATATTTAACTCACTTGTAATTTTACTGTCAGGTTTTGAATTTTTTCCCCTAGCCATTTCTCAAATAACTCATGTTGTAGTGATTGTTTTAGTTGAGTATTTTCTAAAGTTGCTGGTAGAATGTTCTCTAATCTAAACAAGTTGAAATTGCCTTCGATTTCTATCGGTCCTATCAATTGTCCAAGGTTAGCTGCATCTACAGACGCACGCAAAATATCTGGTAAACTACCCCTACTAATGGGACCCATCATACCGTTAAAGGTTTTTTCATCTGCTAAGGAATACTCTTTTGCTAGTTGCTCAAAACTACTTCCTTCTTCAATTTGAGTGTGTAATTCTTCTGCTAGTTCTCGGTTATCAACCATAATCCGAGAAAGTACCACTCGATCTAAATAAATCTTCCTTTCAATAAAGTATTCTGGTAATTTTGGATCTGTAATTACCGCTTTCAGTTTTTCTAATTTAAAACTAAAGGTGACAGATTCATAAAATGTAGCGTAATCACTACCATTATTTTGTAACCATGCTTGGAATTGTTCAGGATCTGTAAGTTGATTTTTTAACCGAAAATCAATAATTGCCTGTTCAATTAATGCTGTACTGATATCTATATCATCTCTGTTTTTTAGTTCTTTTTCTAAGACATATTGACGCAGAACATCGCTGATAAACTGATTTAGTTTACCAGAAACCTGTAAATACTTGACTACTTGATAGAGGTCGATTTGCTCGTCGTTAATTGTAAAAAATGATGAAGATTCCATGAAATAAATATGAGGAAAATCCTAAAAATCTATATAACTTTTCCATTAAATAATAGATAAAACCGTAGGAAAATAAGGTTCAAAATGATAAAGATTTTATGAATTAGTTAGTGAAAAAATAAATAATTAATAAATAATTATAAAATTTACCTACAATCTATAAATAGTAAGTGCAACTTTTTACACATTTATTATGGTTGTGGTGCAGTAATAGTAATGAAAAAAAAACAGCAAATTTGCTGTTTAAAAAGTTGAGTTATTAGTAAATTTTCAAACAAATATCATTTGCCAAATAACAGCCAGGATAATTGCTGCAACTGCCCCAATTAGGGTATTTAAGATATTGACAACTTCGTTGGTAAGCCAAGTATATTTAGATTGCAATGTTGCACCAATGACACTTTCTATATTTGTAGCGATAAATGCTGCAATTACACACCAAACAATTCCTATGATATCAATTAAATTTACACCCCAACCTATAAGGGCGATCGCCACGGATGCGATAATACCCGCTAAAGTCCCTTCTAAACTCACCGCCCCTTCTGTACCTCTCGCTACAGGTTGCAATGTGGTAATTAAAAAGGTACGTTTACCGTAGGCTTTACCCACTTCGCTGGCAGTTGTATCTGATAATTTGGTGCTAAAACTCGCTACATAGCCCAAACATAGCAAAAACTTCCAATCAGGTATAAGCCACACTCCCAGGGCGCATAAAGCCGCAATTAACGCCGAACCCCAAACATTTTCAGGACCCCTTGCACCAGAGCGTTTTTCTGCAATTCCTTGGGCTTCTTTTTCTTTCATACCGATGCGGGTAACTCCCGAACCGACGATAAAATAAAACCCTACCACTAAATATCCTGGCCAACCCAGTGTTCCCCAAACTATTACACCCAATAACCAAGCATGGAATATTCCCGCCGGGGTGAGTAATTTTTTAGGAATAATTGCCACTATCCCTAATAAAATAGCGTTTAATCCCATTCCAAATAACCAGGGATTGATGTCATTAAGTAATGATAACATTGGTAATTAATGATGAGTATTTTCAGTTTTTTATGATATGGAACTACTTTTTTGATATGTGACAGTTAGGGGTGCAGAATGTGGGTTGATTCTACTAACTACATTTGTCTGTCAACAAACGATTTTTTTTTACATCTCACCAGAGTTCAGAAATTTTCTCAATTCTCTTATAGCTCAGATTTAGGTTTATATCCTGTCGGGAGAATTTCATAAGTTTTCAGCCAACCAATGACAGGAACTTTTACCTTTCTGTAGTCAATTTTTATTGACCCATCTAAGGTAAAAGAATCATGTCTCCCTTTTTTCTTAAACTTAGGAAATCCTTGACTTTTTTTCAAGAAGGCTTTCAAGGCATCTGAGAGATATCTTAATGCGTATTGAGGGGCGCATTTGGATACGTCATAATACCAAGGATGGGTAGATTTAATGGCTGCTACTAACCATTTATGTAAATCTATGGCTGTGGGAAATTTAATCTTTTCTTGAGGATTAAGTTTGTTATGTAATAATACCTGCTGACCAAGTGCTAATCCTTGATTCCAAGCGTGTCTAGCTACTCCTGCGTGTTGTGCTAGTAGTAGTCGTTGTTGCTTGTTAACCTTGAGTTGGGTCTTGAATCCTAGTAACATACAAGTATTTTACTGTAATTCTGTCATCAAGAGCAGATGAGTGGAAATTTTAAGCAAATGTTAGTATTTGTTAGTATTAGTTAATAAAACAGTAACTAGCTACTAACCCCATTTCGATATTTTAGTCTTGGAATTGTGCGATCGCCCCGTTGTTGACATAAAGTTTGATACTCTTCCCATGTTCCAGGTATCCGCACCACAGCACCGGGAGGAATTTGGGTTTTTTCTGGTGATATCAGAGCAAACATAACTTAACTTATACATCAGTAAATAATTATAGTTTTATTTTAAAGAATATTAGCAACAAGCTTGTAATTGTAATTGTAATAGTTTATCAACATCCTGAAAATCCTCAAATCCTGGACATCCTGATTCTGACAATTATGATTCTGACAATTATCAAAAAAAGTAAACGCACCTTGCCAAAATAGCCAAAGTGCGATCGCCATTACCAGAAAAATCAAAATCCTGAAAATCCTCAAATCCTGGATATCCTGATTCTGACAAATTCCATCGATCAACTATCATCTATTACATTGACATTTTCTCCACAATCTTCCTCACTTCATCAATACTTAAATTCAAAACCTGAGCAATTTGTTCCTGACTTAAACCCAATCCTACCAACCCAGGAACAGCTTCTAATTTAGCTTCGAGTTTTCCTTGTTCTAAACCTTGTTCTAAACCTTGTTCTAAACCTTGTTCTAAACCTTCTTCTAAACCTTCCTCACGTGCTTCTTGATAAAATCTGGTTTGTTTTAAATCACTTAGTCCAAACATTGATTCTATTTCCTCCCTATTCATTCTTGGTAGTTTGTAAATTAGAATTGTCTCGATGATGTCTAATATTTGTTGTTGTTTTGCTTGAGACTTTACCTCTTGTTTGGTACGATTAATTAATCCCCTAGCTTGAGTAATAGCTTTTTCTTGATTGGTAATGATTAGTTTAATTGTAGCAATCCCAATGGGTAATGATGTCGTCTCTTCAATCTCATCTAAATAAATCACTCTGACTCTTTGACTGAGGAAAAATTCCTCATAGTGCTTGATATCACTTGTGTCTGTACTACGAGTCGGGTATATAATTACTCCTTTCCAATTACTGCTAGGTTTATTTTGACGGATATAAATAAATAATTCTGCAAAAAATCTATTGTACAGGTCTTCATCAGGCTGAAATTGCACTTCTAGGAAGTAGATGGGGTTGTCTGTGGTTTCGTGAGGTAAGAAAACCCCATCTATTCTAAAAGCTGTTTGTTTAACTTCAATGGATGAAAACTCATAATTTTCGGCTAATTCGGGAGATTGACCTATAAGTTCAAAAAAAATACTTGGTATTTCTTGAAATAAACGATAGAATATAGTGTCTGTTTTCATTAATTTTATATTAATCTTACTGGGCGGTATTTTTACTGTCCTTTTTTTTATTTTATCATTACCAGATTACTATCCTGAATAAACATCCTGTACATCCTTAAATCCTGTACTTCGTGATGCTGACAATCATTAACAAAAATAAACGCACCTTGCCAAAATAGCCAAAGTGCGATCGCAAATTTTATCCATGAATAATCAGGGTTTAGCGATGCTTAATGGCATCAACTTAGGTTGCAGAGGGCTGATTTGTTTAGCTTCCACACCCGCCATGAAATGAATTATGGCTAATAGTCAAAGTTTACTAAAGTAAACTATAAACTCTTATGTATTTCTAATCATCTTGAGATGACTTTTGCTATTAGACTGGGAATTCATTCCCAGTCGGGTTATTGGTTTTACGTTAGGTTATCGCTTTCACGTTAAGTCCACACCAATAGCTAAACCCCTACATTCCTTTATTAAACATCCTGCTCACTCAACTCACGAGTCATATAATCAAAAGGCTCATCCACAAAAGCAGTATTAGCGACACCCGCAGCAGCAGCTTGTTCCTTAGCAATATCCTTCATAATTTGGATACCACGCACAGTAGAACTAATGGGAACACCCAAAGAATTGTAAGTTTCCCGTAACCCTTGCAACACACGCTCATCCAATACATTCATATTAGCTGCAACCAGCGCATAAGTAGCATAGCGTAAGTAGTAATCCATATCACGCAAGCAAGCAGCATAACGGCGAGTTGTATAAGCATTACCACCAGGACGAATTAATTCAGGTAATTCCTCAAACAACTTAGAACCAGCTTGCTTAACAATAGCAGCCGCATTAGCATTAATAGCCGCCGCAGCTTGCACTCTAGCTGTACCAGTTGCAAAATAAGACGCAAGACTATCAATCGCATTCCGGTCAAAATATTTGCCAGCTACGTCATAATTCTTAATTAAAGTTGTAACTGCATCGCGCATTCTTGTTTCTCCCAATTGTTACTATCTATGGTTTGATATTAATTTGGTTGCACAGGACAATGCTCTTGCACCTGTAAAATTTTGTGCCATAGCCATAAAATAGTTGCGGCACAAAAGTATTCATCCATTACATAAGGATTCTAAGCCAAAGTTGACCCCGATAAGATGAAGTTTCTTGTTTTGTGCAGATTTAGCAAGAAAGGTTAACATAACCTATAAACCAGACAATCTGTAACAAACAATACAAAATTATCTTATCTCTACTCTTTACGATATTTAAGGTGGTGTGTCAAAACTTGGGTTAATTCACCCGGTCTACTAGCCAATTATGGTAGTAAATTGGTGACTATGGATATATTTTATCCCAGTAGAGACGTTATACATAACGTCTCTACATCTAGTTGTAGTAAGCAAAAATTATGACTGTCATGGTCTGGCTACAACTAATTTCAGGAAAAAGCGGTTAGATTGACCGTGTTCGCCTGTGGACTAAATAGTACCTATACTTTTAGGATGAAACAGGAAGAAAAAGCTGGCTTTTGTTAGCAATAGTTAGCTTTTTTATATCAGTTAAGATGCTTTGGCAGAAATTGGGTTTATTTTAGGAATTGGCTACAGAAGGAGTAACAATGACAACGCCACAAGAAGTCTTGAAAATGATTCGGGACCAAAACATTCAGATGATCGATCTGAAGTTTATTGATACACCAGGAACTTGGCAGCATCTCACGGTTTACCATAACCAAATTGACGAAAGTTCATTTACCGACGGTGTACCTTTCGACGGTTCTAGTATCCGGGGTTGGAAGGGTATCGAAGAATCTGACATGACAATGGTGTTAGATCCCAACACAGCTTGGATCGACCCTTTCATGGCAGAACCAACTCTAAGTATTATTTGTAGCATTAAAGAACCACGCACAGGCGAATGGTATAACCGTTGTCCCCGTGTGATTGCCCAAAAAGCAGTAGACTATTTAGCCTCTACTGGTCTTGGTGATACAGCTTTCTTTGGTCCTGAAGCGGAATTTTTCATGTTTGATGATGTTCGCTATGACCAAACTGCCAACGAAGGTTACTATCATGTAGATTCCATCGAAGGTCGTTGGAACACAGGTAGAAAGGAAGAAAAAGGCAACCTGGGTTATAAAACACGCTTCAAAGAAGGTTATTTCCCAGTTCCCCCCACAGACACCTTCCAAGACATCAGAACCGAAATGTTGTTGACAATGGCGAAATGTGGCGTACCCATTGAAAAACAACACCATGAAGTAGCTACCGGTGGTCAGTGTGAACTTGGTTTCCGCTTCGGTAAGCTGATCGAAGCTGCTGACTGGTTAATGACTTACAAATACGTCATCAAAAACGTGGCTAGAAAATACGGTAAAACCGTTACTTTCATGCCTAAACCTATTTTTGGTGATAATGGTTCTGGTATGCACTGTCACCAGTCCATTTGGAACAATGGTCAACCTTTGTTTGCAGGTGACAAATATGCTGGCATGAGCGAAATGGGTCTTTACTACATCGGTGGTATCCTCAAACACGCTCCAGCTTTATTGGCTATCACCAACCCCACTACAAACTCTTACAAACGTCTTGTACCTGGTTACGAAGCACCTGTTAACTTGGCTTACTCTCAAGGTAACCGTTCTGCTTCTGTACGTATTCCTTTAACTGGTGACAACCCCAAAGCTAAACGCTTAGAGTTCCGCTGTCCTGATGCTACTTCTAACCCCTACTTAGCTTTTGCGGCTATGCTTTGCGCTGGTATTGATGGTATTAAGAACAAAATCCATCCCGGTGAACCTTTAGACAGAAATATCTATGAACTGTCTCCTGAAGAACTAGCTAAGATTCCTTCTACTCCTGGTTCTTTGGAATTAGCTTTGGAAGCATTGGAAAATGACCACGCTTTCTTAACTGAAACTGGTGTATTCTCAGAAGACTTCATCCAAAACTGGATTGACTACAAGCTTGCTAACGAAGTTAAGCAAATGCAGTTGCGTCCTCATCCTTACGAATTCTTCTTATATTACGATTGCTAATTGCAAGCTGTATAGCGGTTTTCGTTGTGATATCAAACGCAAAAGGAGTACAACCTACTTGTACCCCTTATCAATTTTTAGCCACCTCAGAGGGTGGCTTTTTTATTCTTCAATTTGACTCAAAAAATAGAATTAGAACAAGTCAGGATATTTACTATTTTTAGAGATTCCCCGGCAGTCTATGGGTAGATATGGGTGGAAATAAACAAAAAACAGAAGTATTTAGATAAAAATAACATTGCCTCAAAACTCTTGCTTTTTGCCTCTAACCTTGCCATCACGACAATTTTTAACACCTATCTACTCAAATCAAGACTGTTAGCTCATCGCTGCATTACTCCGGCTATAAAGTGTTTGTGTAGTGGGATCTACCTTCCCTTGAATGGGATTCCAATAATGACATAGTTCTTGGGGAAGACCGAGTTCTTGTGTAGCACGCATCAGCATGGATTGTTGACGGTTCTTAACTTGCTGATGTTGACGTACCATTAACGCGCGGGATTTTTCTTGAATAGACATATTTTTGTCCTCTCTAGTTTTTAGTAATAGATGTTTTAGATGATTAACTTTTTTTTTCGCCTCACATATTTATAGTACCAAAAATTCTGTAACTTACAATACTGAATCAAGTTTTTGTTACAAAAATTTACAAATGAGGCGATCGCTGTTGCGAAAAATTAATAAAACCAAAGGCTGTAATCATTCCCTAGCAAGATGTTTAAGCCTTTAACTTGATAGATGTCTCTGAACATTTTGATCAGCAGAAAATGAGTATTTATGCTGGGTTCAGGTGGAAAACTGGCAATTGAGAACAGACAATTTAGGTTCTGTTTCAATTCTGTCTACTTGTTGCCATCAACCTACCTCCATGAGAAAAAAGACTTTATTTTTGACATTTCGTTACATAAAATAATTAAAGTCCACAAAAATTAATGGATTATTTATGTTTAATAACTTAACAAAGTTAACTTATCAAAGCTTTCAACAAAGCAAAAGCTACTTTAGTGTCGGTCACAAACTCCTGAGTACACAGTTGAAAAACCTGCTTTACCCCACAGTAGGCCAGATGAAACCAGCATCTCCAGAGGCGATCGCCAAATTACAAAACAGGTTAAACCAGCTACTAGAAGCAGATTGGCAAGATAGCCAAAAAGGGATATACCCTGAAAGTGTCTTATTTGATCCCACATTCCGCACTTCAAAAAGTAGCATAAACAAACTACATTGACGGTAAATTAAAACTTATGGTTTGAACAATTACGTATCAATGTAAAACAAAATTATGGACACACAAAGTTGAGCTTTAGAAGGTGTTTAAAAGCTATTGCAATAACAATATTTAATTCAAGGTGTGGAATCAGTTATCAAAAAGATAACCGATGAAATAGTAAAAATAGAGAGAAAACTAAGATAATAAATAATATTTTTGACAAGTAGTAGGTAGGAATTGCAAGATATGACAATGCGACTCCGTTAAATTAAGAATTCGTTGAAATCCTTGTGCCATCAAAAGATGAATACCTTGAAAGCACTGAAATATCCATCTTAATGTGGGAGATTCTGTAGGTTTATTCAGTTGGTTTTTAACTGTGGCTTTTTGTGCCTTCAATGACATTCTTAATTGTCTTTGTCCTAAATTATAAACCAAAAGACATAATGCCATTAACATCATCATTGTCTCTACTCTTTGGGGATTTTTCACAAACAGACTATCCGCGAAAAATAACGGGTCTTTGATAAATCTAAATCCTCTTTCTGTAGATTGTTGTTCTTTATATATTTTGAGGATTTCTTCTGACTCTAACTCCTGAGCATCCAAAATATTGGTGGCTAAAATAAATCTGCCACAAGAGTTTTGCTGTTGTGTAATTAACTCCTGATTTTCTCTTAATTTACATTTCACTCTATAAACTGCTGTTTTCCCTTGATTTAATGTCTCGGTAATTCGATAGTCTGATATTTGATGATATTTTAATTTAGCTGTTATTTCTTTGATTTTCAACTCGGCTAAAGATTTATCAGCAAATTCTTCCTGTTCTAATTTATCTACTTGTTTGTTAGCTTTTAATAACTCTTCTTGGATTTTTTTGTCTAGTTTATTTAAGTCTGCTTTTTTTCTCTCTACGCTTTCTACTAATAACCATCTTTGCTCTATTCCTCCATAAGATACTTTCTCTTCGATATAGCTATAACCTTTGATTTTACAGGCTTTCATTTCATTATTTATGGAGGCTTTCACTAAATTTTTTGCTTTTTTAATGGATAATGGTACTCGACTTATCCATTTCATGTTTGACATTAATTTTAAATTACTTTCGCTATATAATGCACTGTCAGCCACCATGATACTTTCAAAATCTATTTGTTTAGAATATTCTACTAAGATATGAGCAAATACTGCTTTATCTGATTCGTTTCCTGATGCCCCTCTAAAAAATAATGGTATATCCCCATCACTACTTACTATTAAATCTAATATACATTGTTTTAGGTCTGGGCGATGGTCACGAGAATATCCTTGTGTAATCATTATTGGATGTTCTCGATTTATTCCTAGTTCTTTCTCTAGATTATTTACGCAATTCTTATATTCCCCGTGTAAATGTAATGAGCTTGAGTCTAAATGGGAATATTTTGTGTCTATTCCATATTTCTTTACTACTTCTAAGGCAATGATTAAGAATAGTTTAGTTAATCCATATTTATAGAGTTTATCCATGACTCTACCTATTTTATCGTCGTTTAAATCTTCTGCTTTTATTCCTGTTCCTATTAGATGTTCTACGGCTTTGTCTTTAAAGAAATCTGGGAACAAATATAGTGGTCTTGATACAAAGCCTAGTCCATTGAGAATGATTGCTTTGACTACTTCTCCTGTGTTTACTTTCTCTCTGATATCTATTGAAAATATCTCGTTGATTTTTTCTACTATTCCTATTTCATCTATTATTCCTGCGATTATTCCTAAGTGATCTATGTTTTTACTCTCAATTTCTTCTGTTTGGTAATTCATATTATGAAGGCATTTTTAGGTACTTCAGTCTCATTCTCTCATTTTTTCCTGAATTTATTCTCAATGCCTTATGAGTTTCTCTTTAGTAGTCAAATGGGAATTAAAGTCTATATTTTTACTTTCTTGATTGCGTATTTATGTTTAACACTCTATGCTGCTTATGATACTTGTATATGTACTACATTTTGAAGTGCGGAATGTGGGATTTATCACCAGCTTATTTGCGGAAAGCTAATCAAATATTATCTCAAAATCCCGGTGAATTACCTCAACTTTTGCAAGCAAATGCCGAAGAATTACCTTATCTAGATAATTATTTCCATGCTGTAACTTCTGTTTTCTTCTTCCATGAGTTACCAGCAGCAGTGCGTCAAACAGTTATTGAGCAATGCTTTCGAGTCACCAAACCAGGAGGAGTTTTTATTATCTGTGATTCAATTCAAATGAGTGATTCACCAGAATTAGCTAATATGATGAATGGTTTCCCCAAAATGTTCCATGAACCATACTACAAACATTACACTACTGATGATTTAGTAGAACGGTTAGAGAAAGCCGGTTTTGAGAATATAGATACACAAATTCACTTTTTGAGCAAATATTTTATTGCTTATAAACCAGCTTAAACCAAAGCCGAAATACTCATTGTGTTCAGGATAATATCAGGAAAATAACTGCTAACAGTCCATCACACCAATTTGGGATTTGAGATTTTGAATTAATAGTAGAAGCAGAGTCACAAATCCTATTCACTACTCTTAATAGATGTGTGAACCTGCCTCTAAACTAATCGGCTGTTCCATGAATTTCCAACAATACTCAATATTCCAACTGGCTTTGTATCACACCAAATTTGACGGGTTCATCACAGCAAGAACAATCCTATTTTCACCGTGGTTTTCTCCCTTACTTCTTCAACTTGTAGATACTATAAGGAACACAAAAGCGGTTGAAGAAAGGCGGATTAGTACCTATATGATGCACTAAGTCCGAATCTACGCCAGGTTTACCACAATTACCGGATGTTTTTAGGAAATACTCAACTGTTGATTATTTGTGCATTTGTGTAGTGCTGTAACTGTTTAAGTCTCTGCCAGAGAAGATCAAATCTGGAACTATGACCGAGTTATGTAGTGCTGTAACTGTGTATATCTCTGTCAAAGAAAATAAAATCTGGAACTTTGGATGAGCGATGTAGTGCTTTAACTGTCTATGTCTTTGTTCTCTCACTTGTGTCAAGAACGATAAACACCCAGTCATTCCCTAACTTGATTGCTTTGCTGATAACGAATTCTCCTAAAAGCAGTCTGAAGCTATGAGGGTTAAACAAAGGAATGGATATTGCTAAAAAATTCCATTGACTCTTTGCGTCCACTACCGCGATGAGGTGCTGGCTGTTCTGGTTGGTTGGGACCGGGTTTAGAATTGTCCGCAAGTAGCTTTCCTGAACCAAAATTAGCAATCAGCATATGAGAAAGGCTAGTGAAATCTGCTTCGTGGTTAAAAGCTAAGGAGCCGAATACCAGACTCGATACTAAAAGTGAAATGGCAGCACGCATAGTAGATGTCTATTTTAGAACTCTCTACTTCACTGATACTTAGCTTTGATCTAAAGATCCGGACAATTTGAAAAAAAGTATTGTATTTAACTGCAAAAAAATCAATTTGATACTTCGTCGATATATTCGACAAGTAGCCAGTTTCCAGATGAATTTGCACGACCCCAAACTTTGAGCTTTTGATTTTGGCTCAAGACTTGCAATTGCTCATCTACAGATGATTCCAAAGTTACAATCTGCCAAGTCTTAGGTAATAATTCTGTTGGGTTTGTGATAGTAAATCTGTAATCTTGTTGCCCTAAGCAATTAAAAATTCCTATGAAACAATCAAGATTTAAGAAATCACACTGATCAACCGATAAAGCAGGACAATTACCATCTATAGGATAAGTTTCTGGTTGATTCAAATAATGAATTTGCCAGTTTAACCATTCCGGATGATAGATTGATAAATTGAACAAGGGAACAATAGCTGTGGGAGATCGCTCATCTGTCAATAAAGCTGTTTGCAGCATCCTGACTGGTAAATTTCTGGGCTGACAATTTAACTCACAACAAAGAGCAGCGGCCATCCCTGCGGCTTGACCAATACCCATAACTACAGGTTGCAGTCTAGTTGCTCCATTAGCAATGTGAGAGACAGAAATATTCTTCTCACACACCAGCAAACCATCCGTAGATTTGGGAATCAAACAACGATAAGGAATAGTAAAGGGCGTTCCTGTCCAACGTCCACCCCAGCGAATAGATTTAGGTTGTAGTGAGAACTTAACACCCGGATAATGGTGATCATTGGCGTAGTTTCCAATAGCAACCGCATCATCAAACTTAGCTGCAACTCGACCGTCTGCAATGGGCAGAATATCTTGCTCAGAGACAGTAACAAGTCCCTCTAAGCGGCGACTTTCCCGAAAATAGGGATGAAGTGCAAAAGCTGGAGAGAGACTAGGAAAAACTCCTTCGGCTAAACCGTAGCGTCTACCAAGGTGAGTTTGAATATAATGGGCAAAGTTTTGACTATGCCAGAAACATTCTTGATAAAACTCACGTCTTGCTATCTTTGACTCTAGCAAACGGTTGGCTTTTTGGCCGTAGTCATTGCCACAAATCGGCCAATTGATCATAAACCAATTGGCGGGCAATCGTCCATAGTTTAAAAATTTTTCTGGTCCATAATTATCCCAAGCCCCTGCAAACAAAGATGGATCATAATTAGGCGCTCTGGGAATTTCTGGTGCGCTACATTCCCCAAAATCCTGCATGACTACTACATGAGTCGGTGATTGTACAGAGTATTTTTCCGTCAGATCATTAAAACTTTCTGGGGCGCTGGGTTCTCCATACTCTGACTGGAGTTCCCATCCCCAACGGTAAGGAACATCTCCTAAAGCTAATACATCGCCTAATTCTGTACCATCAAGAATCACTTTGGCGTAAA
The DNA here is from genome assembly GCF_019598945.1 of Sphaerospermopsis torques-reginae ITEP-024. Classification (NCBI taxonomy): domain Bacteria; kingdom Bacillati; phylum Cyanobacteriota; class Cyanophyceae; order Nostocales; family Aphanizomenonaceae; genus Sphaerospermopsis; species Sphaerospermopsis torques-reginae. The sequence goes on from NZ_CP080598.1 coordinate 4,908,739, forward strand.
CTGTGAAATCTGCAAAGCGGACACCTGCAATACAATCTGCGTTGCGTAAAACTTCTAATGGTACTTTCCCGGAAATCCATTGCAGATTCAGTAATTCTCTCACCCAGTCTGCAAAAATTTCTGCACCTATATGGGGTTGATAACTAAAAAAACTCACCCAACTATTATCTAAACCTCCGGGTTGTTTTTTGCGTAATTCATTAAGAAATGAACCCCATAAACCAATTTTAAAAGATTTTAATTCGTTGCCATCAGGAGCAGATACGCCAGCAGAAGTTAACATTCCACCCAACCAAGAAAACTCACTGACAAGAATAGTTTTAGCACCTCTGCGTGCTGCTTGAATAGCGGCCGCAGTTCCACCGGTTCCCCCACCGACGACTAAGACATCAGTTGTATAAATTTCATTCATTATGATTTTAGTTTTTACCAGTTAGTTATAGATCCCCGACTTCTTTAAGAAGTCGGGGATCTGAGTATTTGTGATGTAACATTTATTTGACAGGTTTATTTTACAGCAAAATTGCTCTTGTTTTAAAAATTCTGGATTGGCATAAAAATTTACAAAATTACACATCAATATGAATAACATTTTACCCATTGGTGCTATTCTCCGAGATCGTTATCAAATCCTAGAAATTTTATCTACTAAAACCGGATTTGGTATTACCTATAAAGTTAGAGATCGAAATCATCCCTATCAAAGAATTTTAGTTATCAAACAACTTAAAAAACCGACACCTGAAAGTTTAAAGATTAAACATTTACCAAAAGCAGAACAACAAGAGAAAATTGATCAAGTTTGGGCTAATTATTTACGACTTTTTAGAAAAGAAACCCAAGCATTAGCAAACCTGGGGGAAACATATAATCAAACTCCTACCATTCATGAACGGTTTACAGAATTAGGAGAAGAATTTTATGTCCAGGAATATATAGAAGGAAATGCTTTATCGGCAGAAATTAAACAGGGTCAGAAATTATCAGAAGAACAAGTTAAATCTTTGTTGATTGAGATTTTAGAAGTTGTTGAATATATCCAAGACATAACTAATAACAAAAGTTATACAGTCATTCATCGAGATATAAAACCAGAAAATATTATTCGCAGAAAAGCAGATCATAAATTAGTGATCATTGATTTTGTTTTAGTTAAAGAAGTAACAGTTCCAGGAACAAAAATCGGCTCAATTTTGGGAGGAACACGGGGATATATTGCACCGGAAATTGCATTAGGATTAATATCTTTTGCAAGTGATATTTATTCTATAGGAATGATTGGAGTTTTTGCAATCACGGGAGAAGATCCTTCTTTTACACCTAACTTAGCTAAAAATTGGCAAACAAAAGTAAATGTTAGTGCTGAATTTACTGATTTTTTAAATAAAATGATTTGTGAAGATTACAAAGATCGGTTTCAAAATGCACAGGAAGCGTTAACAGCATTGAAAACAAATAAACCACCTATACCCACTCCTCAACCAACACCACCACCAACACCTTCTATTCCCTGGAAATTGATTAAATTAATGATGATGGGAATTTCAGGAATTATGTTAATAATTGGTGTAGTTATCGGTGTAATTGCTATTTTACCGAAATCTGATAGTCAATTAATAGCAGATGGTAAAGGAAAATCAGGACAATTAACAACAACAGATAATAAGGAATTAGGAAGTGGTAAAAATATTGATGTTTATACTTTTAAAAGTGAGAAAAGACAGTATTTAACAGTGGAAGTAGTTAGTAATAATTTCCGTCCTATTTTTACAATGCGGAACCCGCATTTCTCACAAACAATGCGATCGCAATCTATAGAATCCTTATAGAGAAGCGGTTTCGGGCATTTTTCATAGGGCTAATTTTTGACACAGTGTGAAAACCCAGAATCCAGATGTTATAAGGGTTTGAGGATCTTGGTGAGAAATCCGGGGGAAATTAGATAATGATACTTTGATGAAAGTGGAATATGTGGAGAATAAAGATAATAATTTCACCGCTTCTATTATGGTAGAAAAGGGTGATTATGAATTGAAAATTAAACCAAAAAATGACAGTTTAGGAGATTATGTAATTAAAGCTTGGGTGACAGATATGTAGGGGTAGCGCCCCCGTGCCTACCCCTATTTTTTGGGGCAACCACGGGGGGTTTGCCCCTACCTTTTTTTATCTCGTTCCCAGTCTCCAGACTGGGAATGCTTTGATAGAGTCTCTGACTCGATACAAACGGAAGTCAGAGACTTCCTGTATTCATTCCCATAGAGAGTATGGGAACGAAAGAAATGGGAGAACTCAATTAAACAATTATTTACAAAAAATTTATACAATAACATCATTAAAATATACTATAATACAAGTAATAATTCAATATACCCAAAATTGCTATTATGAAAAGTTCTCAGTGGTTGTTATTTATCAGTTTGTTTATTGTCAATCTTATATTAACAGGATGTAAAGAACCGGAAAAAGTGGTTTTCTCCTGTGAAACAGACAACAACGGAGAACACACAACCAAAGTTAAATATCAAAACCAAACAAGAGATTTAATAGTGTGGAAACGCACCGACTTTGTAAAAGCTGGGTTTCCTCCACAACGGAGATGTGAAGAAGTCACACCAAAATTACAAGATGCTTATGATAATGGAACTTTGCCAACTTTAACTTGGGGTTATACGGAAGCTCAAAATAATGTTAATAAAAGATTTAAGTCTTTATGCACGACTACAGAAAAAGAATGTCATACTTTGATTTTGACATTATTAGAATCAGATGATGCTGATAATGAATTGAAAAAATTTACTGCGGTGTTAAATGGTGATGCTTCCAGCGCATATCAAAATTCTTCCGACTGTAAACCACCACAACAAACAGGTGCTAATTTAACTTGTACTGTTGATATTTTCAAGGTGTTTAATAAATAGAGAGGAAATAGCATCTACCATGAGACGGGATACAATTTTTTATCAATTATTCAAACAATTTCCCAGTTTAATATTTGAACTGGTAGACGAAAAACCACCCACAGCAGCAGAATATCAATTTGACTCTATCGAAGTCAAAGAAACAGCATTTAGAATTGATGGAGTATTTTTACCTCCAGATCATGCTAATCCGAAAATAGCATTTTTTAGTGAAATTCAATTTCAGAAAGATGATGACTTATATCATCGGTTCTTTACGGAAATTTTTACATTTCTCTATCGTCATCAAGTGAGGTATGATAACTGGTATGGTGTGATAATTTTTCCATCCCGGAGTTTAGAACCATCTAATTACCTAATTCATGATGTATTGGTAGATAGTTACAAAGTCAAAAGAATCTATTTGGATGAGTTAGGAGATTTAGAAAACCAACCTTTAGGAATAGGGTTAATGTTGTTAACTACTACTCCTGAAGATAAAGCAATAGAAGCGGCTCAATTTTTACTGAGAAAGACAAAAAATACAGAGGTGGACATTTTTGAGCAAGAAGCGATAATAGATTTAGTAACGAAAATCATTGCTTACAAATTCAAATTCAGTCGAGAGGAAATAGAAGCTATGTTAATACCAACCGAAGAACCTAGAGCAGTTAGAGAATGGAAGGAAATAGGATTAGAAACTGGAGAGAGAAATATTGTGATGCGACTATTAAACCGTCGTTTTGGTACAGTTTCTCAGGAGTTATTAACTAAAGTTCAAGGGTTAACTAGAGAGCAAATAGAAACCTTAGCTGAAGATTTGTTAGATTTTTCTGTTGTGTCAGATTTGGAGAAACGGAAGTTTTAGGATGTAGTTTAGGTTTATCTATTCCAACTTTTTTATCTAATCACCAGGAAGGTGTATGGCACTTATCTGAATCTATATTAAATGTTGCTAAAAATGAACCAAAATCTTATTTTTATCGTGGTGTTGCTTATGGTCAGCAAGGAAAAACAGATTTAGCTATTGCTGATTTTTCTCAAGCAATTAAAATCAATCCTCTATATGCAGATGCTTATCTTCATCGTGGAAATAGATATGATGATAGGAATAAAATAGTTCAAGCTATTACTGATTATAATCAAGCCATTAAGATTAATAATAAATATGGAAAAGCATACTTGGCTAGAGCATTAGCTAATATGAAAAACGGTAATAAATTGGAAGCAATTAAAGATTTAGAAACTGCTAAACAACTTTTTCAACAACAAAATGACACTAAAGGATATCAAATAGTACAGGAATTTTTGAATAAATTATAACTTATATTCTCATCCCTGAATTTACCTTCTATTCTCCATCAATGCGTTAAACTAATCAAAAACAACCAAACTAACACCACAACCACTAGCTGCTTCTGCTAACCGAGAATCAAGAATTGTTAATCATGTATAAATCTCTATAGCAGCTAACAAATAACACCTCAACATCAAGTATAATTTTAATGATAAAAATTTGAATGATAGATTTATATGAGGGTAGAATTTGAATGGGATGAAAATAAAGCGCAAATAAACATCAACAAACATGGCGTTAGTTTTGAGGAAGCAAAAACAGTATTTGATGATCCATTTGCCTTGATATTTGATGATTTAGCTCATTCTTTCGGAGAAAAAAGAGAGATTATTATTGGTTATTCAAATCAAAATCACTTACTTTTAGTTTGTTTTACCGAAAGAGAAAGTAATTTAATCCGTATTTTTAGCTGTCGTTTCGCTACTAAAAAAGAGAGACAAGACTATGAACAAAACACCAATTAATCAACAAGATGATTTTGAATCAGATGATTTATTACCAGAGTATAATTTTGATTATACAAAAGCTCGTCCTAATCGTTTTGCCACTCCCTCAGAAAAGAGAATTACCGTAATTCTTGATCCTGATGTCGCTCAAGTTTTTCAAACATCAGAAGCGGTGAATCGTGCTTTACGTTGTTTATTATCTGCCATTCCTGAAAAATAAAGGTTTAGCAATGCTAAACCCCTACTAAATTTTGCGTTTATTTAGTCATCTTTAGATGACTTTTGCTATGAGACTGGGAATTCATTCCCAGGCGGGTTATCGGGTTTATTGATAATTCATTAAAAGTACCTCCAAAAACTGAAATAGCAGAACAAGCTCTTTTATTTCAGCAGTTAGCTAATCTATCGATCAAAGATGCTCCACACTTAGCTTGTGCGGTTTCTATTCAAGCCGATTTTTTCTTAACTTGTGATGATAGTCTCAGAAAACAAGCTCAGAAATTAGAATTAGCGATCGCCATCATGAACCCAATTGACTATATTAGGAATAACGAAACCTATGGAAATAAATAATATCATGGATGATACAGAAATAAAAATCAAAGGTATCAAAGCACTATATGAATCTCTTGGTTCAGCAGCAGCTATGCGTTTTTTGACATTGCTACATAAAACCCCTACTGATTATGTAGAAATATCAAAAACAATATATCAAGATCAAAGTATTGATGAAATTTTCGCTAGAGCAAAACAAAATTGGCAAGATTAATTATATGAATATTAGGGGTTTAGAAATACTAAACTCCTAAAATTGCAAACACAAATAAATTATAATAAAAATATTAATGTAAGTTGCTAGTTAGGTAAACTGTCTGAATCAGGATGTCCAGGATTAAAGGATTTACAGGATAAAAACAGAGATTTTTTTACCAAATCAATATTCAATTAGTTGGCAAGTTCAGCCTAAAACCCTACATTTAGGGTTGAATGAAGATAGTAAAAATATTGATTTATCGAAATAATAAAAAAGAGCGATCGCATTATTTAATAATACTATCAGTATAGATTTTATGGTACATGAGCATAAAATACATAAAGTACCATAATCAAGAGTTTAATGATTATAATCGCTTTTTTATCCTTATACGTCGCCTTTAACCTGGGTGCAAACGACGTAGCAAACGCAATGGGAACATCCGTAGGATCAAAAGCTGTCACCCTGACACAAGCCATCATCATCGCCGGCATCTTAGAATTTACAGGTGCAGTATTATTCGGACATGGTGTAACAGAAACACTAGGAACAAAAATAGCTAACCCCGACTTATTCATCACCACACCCCAAACCCTAGCATTAGGGATGATAACAGTCCTCATATCAGCAGGGGTATGGCTACAAATAGCCACCTCACTCGGTTTACCCGTTTCCTCATCTCATGCAGTCGTCGGTGCGATCGCTGGTTTTACCTGGGTAGCATTAGGAAAAAACGCCATAGATTGGTCATCAATAGGTTTAATTACCATTGGTTGGATATTAACACCAGTCATCAGCGCCACCATCGCCGCTTTTTTTTACAGCCTTATTCAAAAATGGATATTATCCCAACCTCATCCCCGCTTACAACTACAAGAATGGATTCCCTGGTTAAGTGCAATTTTACTAAGTATATTTGGTGTAATAGTTCTGCCCACCTTAACCCAACCACTGACAAAGTTTTTAAGTGAGAAAATCGGTTTAAACATCCCCTCCCACGACATCCCCATATTTACTGGTGCAATAGCCGCAATAGGACTTACAATCTATAACTGGAGAAAATTAGATTTAACCACAATCCAAAATCCAAAATCTAAAATCCAAAATCCCATAGAGCAACTATTTGCACGCTTCCAGCTATTAAGTGCTTGCTTCGTCGCTTTCGCACATGGTGCAAACGATGTCGGAAATGCGATCGCACCTTTAGCAGTAATTTCCTACATCAACCAGACAAATACCGTCCCCAACAATGGGATAATTATCCCTATCTGGATTATGATCCTTGGAGGTACAGGTATTGTTGCAGGTTTAGCCATCTGGGGTAAAAAAGTCATCGCTACCATTGGCGAAAATATCATTTCCCTACAACCCAGTAGCGGATTTTGTGCCGAACTCGCCACCGCCGCCACCATCTTACTAGCTTCTCGGTTAGGTTTACCTGTATCTACTTCCCACGCCCTTGTGGGTGGTGTAGTGGGTATTGCAATGGTACAAAACCTCAAATCAATTAAATTTCAAACCCTCCAAGGGATAGCCGCAGCCTGGGTAATTACAGTCCCCATCAGTGCTGTAATCAGCGCCATAATCTTCAGTATTATCCGGATCATCTGAAAATGCAAATGAAATCTGTGAAGATTCTTGCTTAATGCTTATTATTTGAATGCAATACATTCTCGACTAAAAAAATTAAGTAAGATTACTGTTTTTTTTGCAAAAAACTTTCGGTGATGTACTCCCACAGCAAATGCAAATCATGGACAATTGAAAACTGCCATCTTATGCAATTATCTATAAATAGTATATTTTTGCATAATTGTGGGCAATTTATTAAAATATTGAATAGGAGATAAAAATCTTCTACTTTTCTCAAAACAATATTTTAAATTCTCAAAGTAACGGAAACTGTCACGCAATTTACACTTCGCATAAATTTTGGTTTTTAACAACCTACCAATCTGCAAGGCTGTGAAACAGTTATCAGTGAACAGTAAACCGTGAAGAGACTGACAACTGATAACTGATAACTGATAACTGATTTATCGTCAAGGTGTTAGAGGTTAGAAACTAATGGGGCGATTTGAAAAGCGACCAGAAAACTCACGAAACAGAAGCGACTTATCCAGAGCCGCAGAAAATGCCCTTTGGGATGTAGTTGAAGATTTAGAACAACTCCAACAGAATGTTATTAGAACTTTACAAGACGATGTAAAGCGGCTCGAAACTGAAAAAAACCGTTTAGCCAATGACATTCAACGATTAATAGAAGAAAAAGAAAAATTACAGCAAGCTCGACAAATTACTGAACAGCAAGTTTTGATTCGTCAGTTGGCGGAAGTTTTAGCAAAACATATATCTTCCCAACTGCAATCTTCACTCAAAAGTTTAGCTGAACAATCAATAACCGGAGAATCTTCCGATCAGTCCACCCTCAGATCGGCTGAAGTCAATTCTACAGTAGCTAGTGAAATTAGTGAAAATGTCAGCCAGATGTTGAACAATCTGGATGATACAGTCACAATTGCCTTTAGCTCTATCCAACAAGAATTAACAAATTATCAAAGTCATCTTTCCCAGCAGTTGTTACGAATGTACGATCAACAGCAGCAAGGGGAAGAAATTTTAGCAGAATTTGTCAAGCGTTTACGATCAGAACTGGAGAAAACCAAAGATACAAATTCTCTGAAAATGTTAACAGGAGGTGCGCCAACAGTATTACAACTGGGCGAAACCCACAAAAACGGTTTCTCGGAAAATTCTTCACAGAGAATAGTTGCTGAACCAGTTTCTTTACTGACTCAGGAGTTGCCAAAAAGTGGAAATTTATCCTCAGATGCTGTGGTTGTATTACCACTACCTCCAGAACATCCACCAGAACCAATTTCTGTGCTTGTTCCTGAGTCTTTCACTTCCGAAACATCAGAAACTTTAACTCCAGAAAATCCAACTCCAGAACATCCAGCAGAACCAATTTCTGTGCTTGTTCCTGAGTCTTTCACTTCCGAAACATCAGAAACTTTAACTTCAAAAAATCCAACTCCAGAACATCCAGCAGAACCAATTTCTGTGCTTGTTCCTGAGTCTTTCACTTCCGAAACATCAGAAACTTTAACTTCAAAAAATCCAACTCCAGAACATCCAGCAGAACCAATTTCTGTGCTTGTTCCTGAGTCTTTCACTTCCGAAACATCAGAAACTTTAACTCCAGAAAATCCAACTCCAGAACATCCACCAGAACCAGTTTCTGTCATTGTTCCTGAGTCTTCCCCAGCAAAATTAAACCCATACTCTCCCCAACAAATACAGCAGGAAGTAACACCCCGACAACAAAAACCTCCCAGTTCCCCAAACAAGTCTTCAGTGCAGATAGGTTTCCTGTTGGTTGTGTTGTCAACAGTGATGTCATCCCTTTACAACGTTGTTGTCAAGGCGCTTTTCTATCAAGGTTCGGATCTGTTAGGAAACTTCCAGACACAACAGTTAATCTCACCAACATTGGGAAATATTTTCTTAATCTTGATGCTGAGATTATTGGTAGTTGTACCTTTGATGTTGCTTTTGGCTCCTATTTTGCACCCTCCAGTTTGGCAAGACTTACAAAGTCTATTTGATTCAGTTAGCAGAAATGCTGCTGCCAAGAAAACAAACACAAAACAGGTATTACTGTTGTCGGTTGTGAGTGGTGGCTTGTTGTTTTTGTCCCAAGTTTTGATTTACATTGCTATTGGTCAAGTAACAACTGGAGTAGCGATCGCCCTGTTTTTTATTTATCCCATGATCACTTCACTCTTAGCTTGGTTTCTCTTTCGTGAGCGTCCTGGTTTATTAAGTTTTAGTGCAATTTCTAGCATTTTTTGTGGTCAATTATTAATCTTGGGTAGTTATTCAACTGGTATTAATAATACCTCTTTAGGAATTATTTCTGGAATTATGTCCGGAATAGCTTTTTCTGCATACGTAATTCTTACTAGGTTATCCGCTCCGAAACTGCATCCAGTTTCTTTTGCTTTAATTAATTTCGCAACCATGTTGTTATTCAGCTTTGTTTGCTTATTAGTACCTTTACCAAGTGATTGGAGTTTAGCCCTGAGATCAGCCAATTTACTGGAAGTGATTTTAAGTGCTTTTATGTTAGGTGTCCTCACTCTTTGCGGCTATTTATTCAACAATTTTGGCATTCGCAAATTAGGAGGACAACGCTCCGCTCTCATTGGTGCTGTTGTCCCAGTTTTGACTGTAATTTTCGCTGGATTAATGATTCAGGAAAAATTAGATATTCTGCAAATTCTGGGAGTTTTATTGGTAACTGGTGGCGCAGTTGGTATCACTTGGGAAAAAATGCAAAACGTTAAATCTTCCATTGCCAAAAATTAAATGATTAAAAACAATTAAACTATGTACAAATGCTTGAAAAGTTCTACCATAATTTTATATGTCAACAGATTTAACCAGGGAATACCCAATCAAATCTGACCTTCTTAATATAAAATTAATAATTGGTATGAGTTAAACCTCCAGTAATGTGCATATTCTTCAATTTAGATCAAGTTGATGCTAGACTAAGGGTTGGTTTGATTAAGTCAACAGCCTAGCCGCAAAGATTGCAGTTGACAAAAAAGCAAATTCAATGGGCGACAGCTTAAACCTCAATAGCTGCATCAATTTTGTTAACCTGATCTCATGATCTCATCAGTGGTGAGCCTTTGTTTTGCTGCTCAAAATTAATGATTACACCCAAGGTAATTTAGCACCAGAGCCATGTTATGGTGAAACCATAACAAATCTTCATTGAGAGTGAAGACAAAAATTACAATTTGGTGTACAATAGGTAGTTTAAATTTGACTACTATTTTTTCGTAAACGTGCCATTCATCTGTCTGTGAATATGACTAACGACATAGATCTGATCAAACGTCTTGGTCCAAGTGCGATGGATCAGATCATGCTTTATCTAGCTTTTAGTGCCATGCGTACAAGTGGCCATAGGCATGGAGCATTTTTAGATGCAGCCGCAACAGCAGCTAAGTGTGCAATTTATATGACCTATCTAGAACAGGGACAAAACCTGCGAATGACAGGGCATTTGCACCACCTGGAGCCGAAGCGAGTCAAAATTATTGTCGAGGAAGTAAGACAAGCTCTGACTGAGGGTAAATTGCTAAAAATGCTGGGTTCCCAAGAACCTCGCTATTTGATTCAATTGCCTTATGTGTGGATGGAAAAATATCCTTGGCAACCAGGAAGGTCCCGTGTTCCTGGTACAAGCCTCACCAGTGAAGAGAAAAAACAAATCGAGCGCAAGCTGCCTAAAAATCTGCCTGACGCTCAGTTAGTTACTTCCTTTGAATTTTTAGAGCTAATTGAATTTCTACACAAGCGATCGCAAGAAGAGTTACCCCAGCATCACCAAATGCCTTTGAGCGAAGCTTTGGCAGAACATATCAAGCGCCGTCTACTCTACTCAGGTACAGTAACACGCATTGATTCACCTTGGGGAATGCCTTTTTACGCATTAACTCGTCCATTTTACGCCCCAGCAGACGACCAAGAACGTACTTATACAATGGTCGAAGATACTGCGCGTTATTTTCGGATGATGAAAGACTGGGCAGAAAGAAAAGCCAATTCTATGCGTGCTGTAGAAGAACTGGATATTCCTCTGGAAAAAATGCAGGAAGCAATGGAAGAATTGGATGAAATTATTCGCGCTTGGGCAGATAAATATCACTGCGTTGGCGGTACACCCATGATTTTACAAATGGCTTTTGGTAATCAAGACGACTAAATCAACAAAAGTTAGAAGTTATCTTCTAATTTTTGCTGATATTACCTTGAGCCAACTATTTACCTGTTGACTTTGATTTGGGTTTTGAATCGTCATAGAAGACAACGATTTTACGGTAATTCTGTCACCGAGAGCAGATGACAGAAAATTTTCAGCAAATGTAACTAATTGTAGCTAATTGTAGATAATTTTAAATGCTACCTAAATGCTACCTTCAGGAGTTGATGGGATAGGCAGTGTCTGAAAAGGTGGTATTAATCCCGGCCGTGTTGTAGATCCAGCCCCAATACTAATAGAACGGTAACTGGCATCAATACACCGATCTAAAGACTCAATCGGGGTTAAATTAATTTCTTTGCGTAAACCAACCACACACTCAGCAAAGGTAACAGGTAATAAACTGCGTCCACAGTAGCTTAAAACAGCTTGGTTAATTGCTTGTTGGGTACTCTTGCTAATGCCAACTACACAGGTAGCAAAATCTTCACTACGACGGGATAGACTACAGGAATAAAGGGCATCCGCTGGTGTAATTTTTGTTTGTTTAGTAATTTGAGCTACACAACTAGATAATTCTCTTGGTCGCATGGCTGTAGCACAACTTTGAGATGCTGCTTGTGCTGTAACTCCCGCACTTAATAATTGAGCCGCACAAGCACGGTAATCATTTCTATAGGAACTTATCACAGCTTGACTTGGCAAGATATTTGTCCATAGTCCGGCGATCGCCATCACTGGAATTGTAAACATTTTCCAGACATGACTACTTTTGTAGTTATGAAAACTGCTAATTTCTTTTTTGCGTTTTAACATTGCTATTCTCCAAACACCCAAAGTTATGCTAACTTAGAATTTGCTGAAACTCCTCTATCATCAAGGAATTTCATTGTCAGTACCCAAATACTTCCAAAAGTCTGATACAGCAGGAGTCAGGAGTAGGGGCGAAGCATTCGGGCGACCAATGATCAATTTTTGTTCAAAGCTATTTTCCGAATGCTTCGCCCGTACAGGAGTCAGGAGTAAAAATCTCTTTGTGTCTAGGTTTCAATTTTGATTCTGTACCTCATTGATCTGCAATTGGCTGTATTTATCATTAAAGCAAGAATCCTCTAGCTAATTGCTAAGAGTTATGTGATAATAAAATATTTGGGTAAAGTTTAAACAGGATTAGATAAGGAAACTCATGTCCCGATACAGAGGTCCGCGCCTCAGAATTGTCCGCCGCTTGGGCGAATTACCAGGATTAACTCGCAAAAGTGCTAGACGTGCCTATGCACCAGGCCAACATGGTCAAAACCGCAAAAAACGGTCTGAGTATGCTATCCGTCTAGAAGAAAAGCAAAAACTTCGCTTAAACTACGGTTTAACAGAAAAGCAAATGCTCCGCTATGTTCGTAAAGCCAGAAGAGTGACTGGTTCTACCGGACAAGTATTGCTGCAATTGCTGGAAATGCGTTTAGATAATACAGTTTTTCGCATGGGTATGGCTCCCACTATTCCCGCAGCACGTCAACTGGTAAACCACGGTCACGTTACCGTTAATGGTCGTGTAGTGAATATAGCCAGCTATCAGTGCCGTCCTGGTGAAGAAATTGGTGTGAGAAATAAAGAAGCATCCAAAAAATTGGTAGAAGCTAACTTACAGTATCCCGGTTTAGCTAACCTTCCCAATCACTTGGAATTTGATAAAAACAAATTGACTGGTAAAGTCAATAGTGTGATTGAAAGAGAATGGGTAGCACTCCAAGTTAATGAACTGCTGGTTGTGGAATACTACTCACGTCAAGCGTAATTCAATTTTGGATTTTGGATTTACGATTTTGGATTGGAATAGTTGTTCTTTGAATCCACAATCCAAAATCTAAAATCTAAAATTAGGTTAACCTCCAATTTGCGACATGGTACGGGTGTACGCGCCGACTGTACCGGAGTCGCGTTGTTTAAAGTTAATTTCTGATTTGATTGCTAATAGTTCTCTGACTTGTGATTGTAATTGAGTAGTGCTACAACCAGCACGTAAAGAAGATTTTAAATCAATTTGCCCAGTTTCATTGAGTAAGCAGGGACGTAACCAACCATCAGCAGAAAGACGCACTCGGTTACAGCGATCGCAAAAACACTCTGACATTTGACTAATAAAACCCAGCGTTCCCTTTGCTCCGGGAATTTGAAATACATCTGCTGGACCGTTACCACGAACTTGAGATTCTGTCAAGCCCCAACGTTGACGAATGCGATCGCGTAACTCAGCAGAAGATACCCAACCGCGATCGCCAAACAAATCACCATTACCAATAGGCATAAACTCAATAAATCGGACGTGCCAATTTTTATCAATCGTTAAAGCAGCTAAATCCAAAACTTCATGGTCATTGACACCTGGTATTACCACCACATTTAACTTTAACGGATCAAAACCCACATTATAAGCAGCTTGAATCCCGTCCCAGACTTGCTGCCAACGTTTACGGCCTTGATTACCAATAATTTGCTCAAAAGTATCTGGATCGAGAGAATCTAAACTAATATTAATTCTTCTTAAACCTGCATCATAAAGTTTTTGAGCTATAGGAGCTAATAAAAACCCATTAGTAGTCATTGCCAAATCTTGAGTTTGGGGAAGATGGGCAACTTTTTTTACCAACTCCACCACACCAGGACGGAGTAGAGGTTCACCACCAGTCAAGCGGAAGCGAGTAAAACCAACAGGGATAAATACTTCTTGAATAAGAGTGAGTAGTTCCTCATCAGTTAATAATTGTTGTTTCAGGATATAGTCTAATTCTGCACCTTCCGGCATACAATACAGACAACGGAAATTACAGCGATCAATTAAACTAATACGAAGATAGTCTACCTGGTTCATTGTTGTTTAGCTGAAGTCTAATTTCTTTCTAGACTATCGAAAACATTTGGAAACTGCCTAACCATCGCGTAAGTTAGATACAAGCAGGACTTACGCAAAAGGTAACGAAAGTAGGGGTAATTCATGAATTACCCCTACGGAATAATAAGGTGTTTTTCGATATTAAAAAGGAGAGTTGTTGAAAACCTCTCCTAAGTATCTGATTGGTCTAATGAGTATTTGGAAAAATAAATTTTGTATATACAAATGTAACCATTTTTTGATATCTTACGCAACCTACAGGAAATTTTTGGTACTATAAGTAAGTCCTCAAATATTTTGAATTTATGCCTTTAGTAGCTTGAAGGCATTTAAAATTTATCCAAATTTATCCAAGTTTAAATTTTTCCTCTATAATATTTACCTGCTTATTGTTGCTGATCCTGTGTAATTACTCAGAATTTGTAACAGTGAGTTGATCGCATCCACCAACCAGCTATCTACCGTGCAAGATACCGACTCTATGAATGACCTTGCGGCTGCACTGCAACAGCCTGTAGACTTGGATTTTGAATTACCAGATCCAGAAGATGAAGAAATTGCTGAGTCTGACTTTTTACAGCAGTTAGATGTAGCTTGGCAAGTATGCGATCGCTTTGATTTGCAAACGGAAATTTGGCGGGGTCGCATTTTACGCGCTATCCGTGACAGAGAGAAAAAAGGCGGAGATGGGCGTGGTACTGGTTTCCTCAAATGGTTGAAGGAACGGGAAATTAGTAAAACTCAAGCTTATTCTTGGATTCAATTAGCTAACAGTGCTGATACCTTAATTGAAGATGGTAAATTAGACCCCAGTACAGTTAATAATTTTAGTAAACGGGCATTTGTAGAAACTGCCAAAGCTGCACCAGAAGTACAACAGATGGTGAGTGAAGCAGCGCAAAAAGGCGATCGCATCACCCGCAGAGAAGTCCGTCAACTCACGGATGAATGGACAGCCATGTCCTCAGAATTGTTACCTGAACCAGTCAAGGAAAAAGCCGCAGATAATAGCCTTCCTGCTCGCTACATTGCCCCTCTGGTGAAGGAAATGGAAAAACTGCCAGAATCACACCAGAAAGCGTTACAGAGAGAAATAGCGGAAAATCCTGATGTAGATACTTTAAAACAAGCCACTACAGAAGCTAGACAATTAGCAAAATATCTCAAATCTGCTGTCCAGGTGCAAGCACTAACAGAGGAAAATGTGGATATTGAAACAGCATTAGAAGAAGCGCAACGTATTGGGTGTTTGAGTGTAGCAGCCGACTTAGTAAACCAAGCATCCCAGATGGAACAAGGTATAGCCAAGTTATACATGACTTGGAAGAAAATCAGTAACTTAGCTGATAGATTGTATGTTGATACAGGAGCGAGTACACCAAATTTGCGATCGCTCCTTGGTTGCGTTGAACCACTGGGAGGGGAAGTTATGGAAATTAAACTCAGTGGTGCAACCGATCATACTATTAGGTTACAAATTCAAGAGACAAATTAGGTAATGGGTAATTGGTAATTGGTAATTGGTAATTGGTAAAAAACTATTCCCTATTCCCTATTCCCTATTCCCTATTCCCTATTCCCTATTCCCTATTCCCTATTCCCTATTCCCTATTTATATATTTCTTCCATTTTTTTCGCCAATTCGACATCTAAATTACTGATAGCATTACCGATGTCGTGGGTGATAAGATTCACCTTTACAGTGCTGTAAACATTAGACCATTCGGGGTGATGTCCCATTGTTTCTGCGTAAACACCTGCTGTCACCATCCAACCTAAAGCGGTAGCAAAGTCTTTAAATTTGTATTCTTTGCATAATTTGCCATCTTTAATTTGCCATCCTGGTAAACTATTTAGGGCTTGTTGTAGTTCGGTTTCGTTAAGTTTTTGTGCTGCCATGTTATGAATTTATACTTTATACAGAGATTTCTAAAGACCTATTTTAACAAATGGGGTATGATAATTTTGATTGTCTGAATCAGGATATCCAGGATTTAAGGATTTACAGGATGTTAGATTAATACCAATTCTCTATGAAGTTGCAGTTAATTTTTTTTTACTAACCGCAAAGTACGCAAAGTACACAAAGGAAGACAGTAAATTAAGACGTTAAAGATTTAGTGCAATGTTACAGAGAAATGGTATAGGGATGATTTGTTTGGGAGATAAATAAAGGATACTTGATTTTTATTCTGACTCCTGACTCCTGACTCCTGCTGTACTATCTTTTTGTGTTTTTCCGTTTCCATCTTTTTAGCAAAATTCGCAGATAACGAAAATTCAAATAACGCCGATATCGCTGTATTACTTCCTTGCCAACAAGTAGCGCACCTAACCAAAATATAACTTCAGCCAAAACCAATAAAGCTGGTACTAATAGGGCTTTTTGGGCAACTGCAAGCGGGAGAAATGGTAGAATGAGGGCGATCGCCAACCAGGGTAAAAACGAGACAATGATTAAAACTAAACCCAGCTTTTGCATCTTTTCTGTGAATGACAGAATTTGAGTTTAGTGTTTTTATGTGGTTGGTTGGAGTGGCTGAATTTACATTAACTTACATTAATTTTCATCATCACCAAATTGTTAATCCTGTAAATCCTAAAATCCTAAACATCCTAATTCTGAATAACAAATTAATTCTTTATCCCCGTTGCTGCAATACCGCGAATAAACTGCTTTTGTCCAATCAAAAATAACACCATGACAGGAACAGTAGCAATTGTCACCGCCGCCATCATCAACGGCCAATTATTAGTAAACTGTTCTTGAAATTCTGCTAAAGCCAGTTGTACAGTTCTTAATTCTGGTCTGGTTGTAAATACCAAAGGTTTAAATAAATCATTCCACTCACCGATAAAAGTGAACAAAAATAGAGTTACTAAAGCGGGACGTGCTAAAGGTAACATTACCTGCCATAAAATTTGGAGTCGGTTCGCTCCATCAATAGCTGCTGCTTCTTCCAATTCTACGGGAATTGTCTGGAAATATTGACGTAACAAAAAAATCCCAAAACCATTAACCGCAGTGGGTAAAATTAAAGCCCAGTAGGTGTTAATCAAATTTCCCCACTTCAAAACCAGGAAAATGGGAATCACCAATAACTGAAAGGGAATGACTAAAGTGGCCAGTATAACTAGTAATATTGCTTGTTTACCCCAAAATTTCAGCCTAGCCAGGGCGTAACCCGCCAGCGCGGATGTGATAATCTGAAAAGCTGTAACTGCGATCGCTACTAAGGTAGAATTAGCAAAAGCCAGTAAAAACTTGCCTCGTTCCCACGCTTCCTGGTAATTGGCTAAAGTCCAGTTATTCTGTCCCCCAACTCCCGGTGTTGCACCCGCAGGAGCAAAGGAAGTGAGAAAAACCACGAATAATGGTAGTAAAACTATAAATGCTCCTAGCAGTAACAGTAAAAAGCTCCATAAGTTCGTGTTTTGCCAATTCCAGTTGAGTTTAGACATGGTTTATAACTCCAAAATCATTGGTTTTTCCTAGTCAGACTATAGAAAACGGGGAATAAAGGATGGAAATACTTGACTGTTGGTGGGGTGCTAATTGGTAAAAATTAATCTAATTACCATAACTTCTTGTTAAGTTAAATTAAACAATAGTGATGATTGCCCACAATTGAGAGGGTGAATTAAATTTCAGTAGCAAAATAATTTAGGGGTACGGAGTCAACCTACTATGCAGCAACTTGTTGAACAAACTCAAGAAATTGATTTTCAGAGCGAAAAATACAAAGATGCTTATAGCCGAATTAATGCGATTGTAATTGAAGGGGAAGAAGAAGCCCATGATAATTACATCAGATTAGCTGAACTGTTGCCAAATAGTAAAGATGAACTGATCAAGCTTTCAAAGATGGAAAACAGACACAAGAAAGGCTTTGAAGCTTGTGGACGCAATTTATCAGTTACTCCTGATATACAGTTTGCTAAGAAGTTTTTCTCAGGACTGCATGAAAACTTTCAAAAAGCAGCAGCAGAAGGTAAAGTTGTGACTTGTCTGTTAATTCAATCTTTGATTATTGAATGTTTTGCGATCGCAGCTTATAACATCTACATTCCTGTAGCTGATGATTTTGCCCGCAAAATTACTGAAGGGGTGGTTAAAGATGAATACAGTCATCTAAACTTTGGTGAAGTTTGGCTGGAAGCAAACTTTGAAAGTTCCAAAGCCGAATTAGAAGAAGCCAACCGTCAAAACCTGCCTATTGTCTGGCAAATGCTCAACAAAGTAGCTGATGACGCTAAAATCTTGGGCATGGAAAAAGATGCCTTGGTAGAAGACTTCATGATTCAATACGGAGAAGCATTAAGTAACATTGGCTTTACCACCCGTGACATCATGCGTCTTTCTGCTTACGGACTGGCAACCGTCTAGAGAGCAGGGGAGGCCTCACAAGGGTAGGTTTTTTACATTGTCGTGAGGGCAAGACTTGGATGACTTGGAAGGACAGTGGACAAGGGAGGAAAACCGTACAAAATCAGATGCTCTTGGTAACCAAAAAACTCCGTAAAAATACTGCTGTGCGTATCAAATCTTCTTTGTCTACAATACCTCCTTGTCTTCCAGGTCCTGCCTTCACAGTTAATATTAAAAACCTACCCCTGTGAGGTACTCAGTCCCCAGTCACCAATATTGACACTTAATGTAGTATTTTTAAGAAATAGAGATTATTATTCCCACGCTTTTCATAGCACACGCCTAAAATATCACTAATGTTTGGTCTAATTGGACATCTGACAAGTTTAGAACACGCTCAATCTGTAGCTCAAGAATTGGGATACCCAGAATATGCCGATCAAGGGCTAGACTTTTGGTGTAGCGCCCCACCGCAAATTGTTGATCACATCACCGTTACCAGCGTAACAGGTCAAAAAATTGAAGGAAAATATGTAGAGTCGTGCTTTTTGCCAGAAATGTTGGCAAATCGGCGGATTAAGGCGGCAACCCGCAAAATACTTAACGCTATGGCTCATGCTCAAAAGCATGATATCAATATCACGGCTTTGGGTGGGTTTTCTTCAATTATTTTTGAGAACTTTAATTTAGAGCAGTTTCAACAAGTCCGTAATGTCACATTAGAGTTTGAACGTTTCACTACAGGCAATACCCATACAGCTTATATTATCTGCCGTCAGGTAGAAGCAGCTTCCCAGCAATTAGGAATAGAACTTTCAAAATCAACTGTAGCAGTGTGTGGGGCGACTGGTGATATTGGCAGTGCAGTTACTCGCTGGCTGGATAAAAAAACAGATGTCCAAGAACTACTATTGATCGCCCGTAACCAAGAACGTCTACAAGCACTACAAGCAGAATTGGGACGTGGTAAGATTATGGGTTTAGAAGAGGCACTACCCCAAGCAGATATTGTAGTTTGGGTGGCGAGTATGCCCAAAGGTGTAGAAATAGATCCCACAGTGTTAAAGCAACCATGCTTATTGATTGATGGGGGCTATCCTAAAAACTTAGGAACAAAAATTCAGCATCCAGGTGTATATGTGTTAAATGGTGGAATTGTGGAGCATTCCCTGGATATTGACTGGAAAATTATGAAAATCGTCAATATGGAAGTTCCAGAACGGCAATTGTTTGCTTGTTTTGCGGAATCAATGTTATTGGAATTTGAGAAGTTATACACTAACTTTTCTTGGGGGCGCAATCAGATTACCGTAGACAAAATGGAATATATTGGTCAACTATCGCTTAAACATGGTTTTAGACCATTATTAGTTTAGGGGCTGGTGATTGGGGACTGGGGATTGGGGACTGGGAAAATACAAATAATTTCACCCTGCTCTCTGCTCCCCTGCTTCTTCTCTGTCACCTGTCACCTGTCACCTGTCACCTAATTTTTAACTATGGCAACTACTGAACGCAAACCCCTACTATTGGATTTTGAAAAGCCTTTAGCAGAACTGGCTACCCGCATTGATCAAATTCGGCAACTGGCAGATGAAAATGGTGTGGATGTTTCCGGGCAAATTCGCCAACTGGAAACTAGAGCGATGCAACTGCGGGAGGAAATTTTTAGCAGTTTGACACCATCTCAAAGACTGCAAGTGGCAAGACATCCGCGCCGCCCTAGTACATTAGATTACATCCAGGCGATTAGTGATGAATGGATGGAGTTACATGGCGATCGCTGTGGTGGTGATGATCCAGCTTTAGTCGGCGGTGTGGGTCGTTTAGGTGGACAACCTGTGGTCATGTTGGGTCATCAAAAAGGCCGGGATACTAAAGATAATGTCGCCCGGAATTTTGGCATGGCTGCACCTGGAGGCTACCGTAAAGCACTACGGTTAATGGAACACGCCAATAAATTTGGGATGCCCATTATTACCTTTATTGATACCCCCGGTGCTTGGGCAGGTATAGAAGCAGAACATCAAGGACAAGGTGAAGCGATCGCCTATAATTTAAGGCAAATGTTTTGTTTTGATGTGCCAATTCTCTGTACCGTCATTGGTGAAGGTGGTTCTGGTGGTGCTTTGGGTATTGGTGTGGGCGATCGCCTCCTGATGTTTGAACACTCTGTTTATACCGTTGCTACCCCAGAAGCTTGCGCTGCTATTTTGTGGAAAGATGCAGCTAAAGCACCCCAAGCCGCAGTAGCATTAAAAATCGTTTCCCACGACTTGAAAAACTTAGGCATTATTGATCAGATTTTACCAGAACCTATCGGTGGCGCTCATTCTGACCCCTTAACCACAGCTACCACCCTCAAACAAGCTTTGTTAGATAACTTGGACGAACTCAACCGTTTAACACCAGCCGAGCGCCGTCAACTACGCTATGAGAAATTTAGAAAAATTGGTGTGTTTACCGAAATTGCCCACTAAAAATAATAACCATATCTGATTCTTACATCAACAATGCTATAATTGCCTATAGCTTAAAGATTCTTAACAATCTGAACAGCTATAGGCATTTTGTTGTGTATTCATGAAACAGCTTGATATAAAAGCCTAATTATTCACGTCAAGACTTTCGGATCTGACAGGTAAGGCTGATAACAGGCAATATACCCATATTGATAAACGGTTCTAGCAATATTGAGCATAAAATCAACTGATTTTAAGAATTATTTAACTGATTGGGTAGGTAGTGAATAGCAAAACTGCCAAAAAAATTGGAGATACCATGAGTTTTGAGCATAAAAGACGCGCTTTAATTACTGGTGCAAGTAGTGGAATAGGCAAAGCAACAGCTTTAGCCTTTGCCAAGGCGGGAATAGACGTTGCTTTAGTCAGCCGTTCTCAGGAGAAATTAGAAGGGGTAGCAGTAGCAGCCAAAGAAATAGGAGTAGAAGCAAAAGCTTTCACCGTTGATCTGGGTAGTGTTGCCCAAGTAAAAACCAAAATTCAGGCGATCGCCGATGAATTTGGCGACATAGACATTTTGGTAAATAATGCCGGTATAGGATACACTGCCAATTTAAGCGATACTCCCTTAGAAGACTGGCAGCGGGTAATTGATTTAAATATTACCAGCGTCTTTCAGTGCATGATGGCAATTGTGCCGGGAATGAGACAACGAGGTAAAGGGACAATTATTAACATTGCCTCCATCGCTGCCAAACAAACCTTTCCTGGTTGGGGAGCTTACTGCGTCAGCAAAGCTGGGTTATTAGCCCTTTCTCAAACATTGGCACA
This sequence comes from Sphaerospermopsis torques-reginae ITEP-024, assembly GCF_019598945.1. Classification (NCBI taxonomy): domain Bacteria; kingdom Bacillati; phylum Cyanobacteriota; class Cyanophyceae; order Nostocales; family Aphanizomenonaceae; genus Sphaerospermopsis; species Sphaerospermopsis torques-reginae. The sequence continues at coordinate 4,930,527 of NZ_CP080598.1, forward strand.
AGAAGAACGAGTCCACGGCATTCGTGTAACAGCAATTTGTCCAGGTGCTGTCAATACTGAAATTTGGGATACGGAAACAGTTAATGTTAACTTTGACCGTACCAAAATGTTAACTCCAGAAATAGTAGCTCAGACAATTCTGCACACTGCCTTATTACCACAAGAAGCAGTGATTGAAGAATTAACCCTAATGTCTAATGCTGGTGTTCTTTAATTGTTAGGTGACAGGTGACAGGTGACAGGTGACAGGTGACAGGTGACAGTAAAAAGGCAAGAGGCAAAAGGCATTCATGCAAGAGTTTATTCTTCCCAATTACCAATCACCAATTACCAATTACCAATTACCAATTACCAATTACCAATTACCAATTGTCAATTATCAATTACCAATTACCAAGACTAATACCATGACTATTGCTAGTTCTAACGGTTCTAATCGCTCACAATCTCCTTTGATTTCTGACTTGGCGCAAGCTATCAGCACCAGACCTGACCGCAACACCCATAATGGTAAACAGGCAGATTTGCACCCACCCTCAGAGGAAAGCATGGAGCAAATGATGGAAGCCGTGCGGACAATGCTCGTCGGTGTTGGAGAAGATCCAGAACGAGAAGGATTATTGAAAACACCCAAGCGCGTAGCTGAGGCGATGAAATTTCTCACCAGTGGCTATAACCAATCTTTAGAAGAACTGGTGAATGGGGCAATTTTTGATGAAGGCCATGAAGAAATGGTGTTAGTGCGAGATATTAATTTCTTCAGTCTTTGTGAACATCATATGTTGCCATTTATGGGTAGAGCGCACGTTGCTTATATCCCTAATCAAAAAGTTGTCGGTTTAAGTAAATTGGCGAGAATTGTGGAAATGTATGCTCGTCGTTTACAAGTTCAAGAAAGACTAACTCGCCAAATTGCCGAAGCAGTGCAAACCATTCTTGAACCTAAAGGTGTAGCTGTGGTGATGGAAGCTACCCATATGTGTATGGTGATGCGTGGTGTACAAAAACCTGGTTCTTGGACTGTTACCAGTTCTATGGTTGGTGTTTTCCAAGATGAGCAAAAAACCCGTGAAGAATTTTTGAATTTGATTCGTCATCAAGCTGCTTTCTTTTAGGTAAGTATTCAGTCGTCAGCTATCAGAAAAAATCTGAAAACCATCAATAAATAGGCTGTAAATTCCTTTTATTAACTCCGTCTCTTTTCAATTATTAGCAATATCGCTCATTCTCAAAATGTGTTAGGGGGTGAGTGATATTTTTTTGGTAATTGGTGATTCAATTTTGGATTTTGGATTTTGGATTTTGGATTGTTTGTTTCACTTCCAGTCTAAAATATCAAGTCTCAAATCTAAAAATTTTCTCCCAATCTCTACTTTCACCTGTCACCGTGGCGTAGCACCTGTCACCTATTATATAATTATCTAATAAACCCTTAATCATATAAGTGATTGTACATATGACTGATAAACGGGAACTGTCAGAACAGGATATTTGTACAAAGTATATTTTACCTGCCTTGGTTCGTGCCGGTTGGGATATTACCAAACAAGTACGAGAACAGGTATATTTTACCGATGGTCGAATTTATGTTAAAGGTAATCAAGCTAAACGTGGAAAAGCTAAAAAAGCTGATTATATTCTTTACTATAAACCGAATATTCCCATTGCTGTAATTGAAGCTAAAAAAAATATTTACCCTCTTGGTGCAGGAATGCAACAAGCTTTAAATTATGCAGAAATATTAGATTTACCTGTAGCTTTCAGTTCCAATGGTGATGGTTTTTTAGAACATGATAGATCGGGTTTTTCTAATTTAATTGAACAAGAATTAAGTCTTGATAATTTCCCCACTCCTGAGCAACTTTGGCAGAAATATAAAAAATATAAAGGAATAGAAACACCAGAAGCGGAAAAAATAGCTAGTTTTGATTACTTTTTTGATACTCAAGGTCGTCAACCACGATATTATCAACAAATTGCTATTAATCGTACAGTAGAAGCAATTGCTAAAGGTCAAAATCGGTTACTTTTAGTCATGGCCACTGGTGCGGGTAAAACTTACACCGCTTTTCAAATTATTTATCGTTTGTGGAAAAATGGTATTAAGAAAAAGGTATTATTTTTAGCTGATAGAACTGCTTTAATTAGTCAAACAAAACGTGGTGATTTTAGGCATTTTAAAGACAAAATGACAGTTATTAAAAACAAAGTCATTGATACTGCTTTTGAAATATATTTAGCATTATATCAAGGGTTGGTTAATTATGATGATGATATTTTGGATGCCTATAAAGAATTTGACCCTGATTATTTTGATTTAATTATAGTTGATGAATGTCATCGGGGTAGTGCTGCGGATGACAGTAAATGGCGAGAAATTTTAGAATATTTTAGTTGTGCTACCCAAATCGGTTTAACTGCAACTCCCAAGGAAACAAAGGAAATTTCTAATACTGAATATTTCGGTGAACCGATTTATATTTATTCTCTGAAACAGGGAATTGATGATGGTTTTCTTGCACCTTATAAAGTGATTCGGATAGGTTTAAATGTAGATTTAGAAGGTTATCGTCCTGAAAGGGGAAAACGAGATAAATCAGGTTATTTTGTGGAAGATAAAATCTACAATCTTAAAGATTTTGATAGACATTTAGTAATTGATGAAAGAACCAAAACAGTCGCTAAAAGGGTAATGGAATATTTAAGAAAAACCGATGTTTATGCAAAGACAATTATTTTCTGTACAGATACAGAACACGCGGAAAGAATGCGTCAAGCGATTATCAATGAAGCGGGTAATTTAGCTTTAAAAAATCATAAATATGTGATGCGTATTACTGGAGAAGATAAGGAAGGAAAACGGGAACTTGATAATTTTATTAATCCCGAAGAACGTTATCCCGTGATTGCGACAACTTCTAAATTAATGACGACGGGAGTTGATGCACAAACTTGTAAATTAATTGTTCTTGATACTAATATTGAATCCCCCACGGAATTTAAACAAATTATTGGTAGAGGTACGAGAATTAATGAACAATTTGATAAGCAGTTTTTCACAATCATGGATTTTAGAAATGTTACAGATCAATTTGCTGCTCCGAATTTTAATCATCATCCAATTATGATTAAAGAACTCGGTAAAAATCAACCGTTAACTATAGAAGATATTAATGGCAATTTAAGCGAATCTATTATTGATCAAGATACTGGGGAAATGATTGATTTTAGTCAAAGTCCTGAGAATTTTATTGATACTAAACCGAAAATTATTCAAGGTGGTAATATTGTTTCGGAAAAACGTGATAAGATTTATATTACAGGTGTTTCGATTGCGATTCTTAATGAAAGAGTTCAATATTTGAATGAAGCAGGAGAATTAGTTACTACCAGTTTACGCGATTATACCAAACAAAATTTATTGCAAGAGTTTAGCAGTTTGGATGATTTTTTAACCCGCTGGAATGAAGCTGATAAAAAAGCTGCTTTGATTGCAGAATTACGAAACCATGATATTATTGCTGAGGAGTTAGAACAGGAAATTAAAAAAGATTTAGATTTGTTTGATTTAATATGTTATGTTGCTTGGAATCGTCCACCTTTAACTCGTAAACAAAGAGCGGAAAATGTAAAAAAACGAGATTATTTTACTAAATATGGTGAAAAAGCAAGGGACGTTTTAAATGCACTTTTGGAAAAATACGCGAATGAGGGAATTGAAAATATTGAAGATTTATCTGTACTGAAATTAGAACCTTTAAAACAATTTGGTTCTCCTCCAGAAATTGTGAAAATTTTTGGTGGTAAGTCTCAATATATTTCTGCTTTACGAGAGTTAACTTCTGAGTTGTATAAAATAGCAGCATGATTAGTAATTGAATCAAAGTTGAACGCAGCTAAATGTAGATAAACGCGGATAATTAGAGATAATTTATTAGCTTTTGGGTGTATTTCAATTATACATCCTGTAAATCCTTAAATCCTGGATATCCTAATTCAGACAAAATTTAAACGCAGATGAACGCGGATAAACGCGGATTTTTAATTTTTGACTTTCCAAAGGGTGTTCTAGATATCCTAATTCAGAAAAATTACCAAAATATGTTAAACTAAGAATAGATGTAACTGACTAATTCACAGATTATGTATTTCGCTAAAGGACAGAAAAATGCCACAAATTAACATTGAAGCTCGTGTAGACGAAAATGGTTTGTTATGTCTGAAAATGCCAGATGATTTTGCGGGAATGGAAATAAAGGGAAAACTTTTATATCAAGTTTATGCTCATACTTTACCATCTACAAAAAAGCGTAAAGTAGATATTGCTGCTGTTCGTAATATCTGCAATCAAATTAAAAATTTACCTGTTCTTGATGATAGAAGTGCTGATGAAATTATTGGTTATAATGAATTGGGATTATTAGAATAATGGTGATTGATACTTCTGCTATCCTAGCAATTATTTATGGTGAACCTGAAGAATTGATATTTATTGAATTGATTAACGAAAGTGAAGAATGTCTATTATCTTCTCCAAGCTCTGTGGAAGCATCCATAGTTTTAGGTACTAAACATGGTGAAAAAGGTGTAGAGAATTTGAAATTACTAATTGAAACACTGTCTATAACTATTGTACCTTTTACTATAGAACAAGCACAATTAGCCAGCGAAGGATTTTTGAAATTTGGAAAAGGTCGTCATCCAGCAAAATTAAATATGGGAGATTGTTTTTCTTATGCTTTAGCAAAATTCACAAACCAACCTTTATTATTTAAAGGAAATGATTTTATTCACACTGATGTTGAACAGGTGAAATATTAATTATCAAATATTAATTATTAGATATTAATTTACTCAAATTACTGGTTAGAAATAAATGAAAAATCTCGGCGGTAGTATTAAAAGTTTACGTAATTTCATGCGGAAAGATCCAGGTGTTTCTGGTGATGGACAAAGAATTGAACAGTTAGGTTGGTTATTGTTTCTGAAAATTTTAGATGCAAGTGATCATGAGTTAGAATTAATCAAAGATGATTTTATTTCTCCTATTCCTGAACATTTACGCTGGTGTAACTGGGCGGTTTCTCAACAGGGAATGACTAATGGGAAAAAATCATTAACTGGTGATGAGTTACGGGATTTTATTGATAAAGAATTATTCCCCGCTTTGCGAAATTTAGATACTAGCACCGGGAATCAACGCGCAGTAATTATTAAAGAGATTTTTCAAGGTACTAATAATTATATGAAAAATGGGACTATTATCCGTCAGGTGTTAAATAGTCTCAATGAAATTGATTTTGAAAGTTCGGAAGATCGTCATTTGTTCGGTGATATTTATGAAACGATTTTGCGAGAATTACAAACTGCGGGCGCTTATGGGGAATTTTACACACCCCGCGCTTTAACTGAATTTATGACGGAAATGGTTAACCCGATGTTGGGGGAAATTGTTCTCGATCCTGCTTGTGGTACGGGTGGTTTTTTAACTTGTGCAATTAATCATTTACGTTTGCAAGGTGTTGATAATGTCCGAGATTTGCAAACTTTAGAAAAAACGATTAAGGGTATGGAATTTAAACCTTTACCCTTTATGTTAGCGGTAACAAATTTATTTTTACATGAAATTGAAGTTCCCAATATTGAATATACAGATAGTTTAAATCGAGAATATACTTCTATTAATAGTAAAGATCGGGTTGATGTGATTTTAGCTAACCCTCCTTTTGGTGCTTCGGTAACAGATGGAGTAGAAGATAATTTTCCCATGAATTATCGCACTACAGAAAGTGCAGATTTGTTTTTATTATTAATAGTTAGGTATTTACATGATGGGGGACGGGCTGGTATTATTTTACCTGATGGTTCGTTAACAGGGGATGGGGTAAAAGCGCGTATTCGTCAGCATTTATTAGAGTCTTGTAATTTGCATACTATTATCCGTTTACCTAATTCTGTGTTTCAACCTTATGCTTCGGTGGCGACTAATTTGTTATTTTTTACTAAGGGTGAACCGACTAAGGAAATTTGGTATTGGGAACATCAATTACCGGAAGGTGTGAAGGCGTATTCTAAGACAAAACCGATTAATAAAAATGAGTTTCAGGATTTAAAGAAATGGTGGCATAAAAGAGAGGAAAATGAGCAAGCATGGCGGGTAAGTTTTGAGGAGTTAGAGAAGAATGGTTTTAATTTGGATGTGAAAAATCCTCATGTTCAGGAAGTGGAAAGGGGTTATAGTTCTGTGGAGTTGTTGGGGATGTTGCATGATTCTTTAAAGGAAAGTGATAGAATTTTGGATTTATTAACTAAAGAGATTAAAAATGTCTGATCTAACTTCAATTTATCAAAAGCAACCATTAAGAGATATTAGTATTCAATCAAGTGTTAATGCTTTGCTTGATTTAGTTAATCAATATCCTGATTATTTTATTTCAGGTAAGTTTACTGACTTTTTTAATACATTAGGTGGAACACAACCTCCTAAAAAACATTTCATTGATCACCCGGAAGAAGGTTATGTCAGATTTTTGCAAATAAGGGATTTTTCCTCCGAGTCAACCCCAACATTCATTCCAATTTCTAAAAATAATAAAATCTGTTCAGAAGATGATATAATACTTGGCCGTTATGGTGCGTCAGTTGGAAAAATATTAACTGGTAAAAGTGGTGCATATAATGTTGCCTGTGCAAAAATAGAACCACTAATCAAAATTAACAACAAATTTTTATTTTATTGGCTGCATAATTCCAAGTTTCAAAACCAGTTAAGAAGTATTAGTCGTAGCGCACAAGGCGGATTTAATAAAAATGACTTAGCTAGATTTGATGTAGTTGTTTTAAAGTATGAATATCAATTCAAAATTGTTGAAATACTTGAGAAAATTGATAAATTTCTAATAGAGAAAAAAGATATTGAATTGTGTTTATATTCCTTAGACCCCTTTTATAAAGATTTCTTTCAGAAAGCAAAAATTTTTCTAGATTCTATACATTATATTGACAATCTAAAACATAAAAGTATTTTTCAACAAAAAACATTACTTCTGTTAAAACAAGCGATTTTACAAGAAGCGATATCTGGTAAATTAACAGCAGAATGGCGTAAACGAAACCCGATTCAAAAAGGTGATCCTGATACGGATGCTGTTGCACTTCTGGCTAAAATCAAAGCGGAAAAAGAACAATTAATTACTGAGGGTAAACTCAAAAAAGAAAAACCTTTACCTCCTATTTCTAGTGATGAAGTTCCCTTTTCTTTACCTGATATCCGCGTTTATCTGCGTTCATCTGCGTTTAATTAAAATGTCAGAATCAGGATGTCCAGGATTAAAGGATTTACAGGATAGAATGTAAAATGATTTTGATCATCTCAATTCAGAAGATGATAAACATAATATCATTCAACAATGGATAATTAGTAAATAACATCCCGTACATCCTCAAATCCTGGTTATCCTGATTCAGACAAATAAAATAATAAACATAATATCATTCAACAATAGATAATTAGTAAATAACATCCCGTACATCCTCAAATCCTGGTTATCCTGATTCAGACAAATAAAATTAATTAAACCTAGTCAAAAATTCATTTGCAGTAATAATTTCAATATCTCTAAAAGGATTTAAAATTAATAAATCTTGATCACCAGTAATAATAAAATCAGCTTTACCGCTAATTGCTAATTCCAAGAATTTATCATCTTTAGGATCACGACAAATAGTAATAAGTTCTTTTATTTCTACCAATTCAGACATCTCGATTAGTTTAAGAATAAATTCTTGCTTTTCCTCTAGGGTAAAATATCTCTCAAATTTCTTGCGACTTAAAACTCGATTAAGTTCTAATAATGTTGCTTCAGAATATAAAATTAATCCCTGTGATTCTATTAGTTTTATGATCTGAAAAGGAGGAGAATTTTTAATTAGCAATGCACTAACTAAAATATTATTATCCAAGACAAAACGCTTATTCATCATTATTCATCTTCATCATCTAGAATTTCTTGTAATATCTCTGGTGTTAAACCTCTCTTTTCGGCTTTATCAGCAATTTCTTCCATCACTTGACTTAAAGTTTTATTAGCAAAATCAGGTTGAAAGAATAACTTAACTATGAGACTGAGTTTTTGTTGTTTGTTAACTTCTGCTTCTCGATAAGCTTTCGCTACTTCATGCTCAACATTAATAGTAATTGTTTCCATCATTAACTCCTAAGCTAAAAATTAAACACCGTTGTCTTTATTTTCATCCTTATTTTTTGTCCTGATTTTTCTATTTTATCACTACCTAAAGATTTGAGCGATCGCTTATTCTCAATATACGACAAATCAAACACAAAAAACAACTAGCATAAAACCTGATGTAATCTATCCTTAAATCCTGGATATCCTGATTCAGACAAAATCATTCATTTATCAGCTTTCAGTAAACTGATTACTGATTACTGATAGCTGAATACTCACAAAGATTTTAACTTAGCAAACAACAACGCCACCTTATCTAAATCTTTATCTCCTGGTGAACGTTCTACACCACTAGATAAATCAATTCCATTGGGATGAATTTGATTTAAAGCTGTTAAAATATTATCTGGTGTTAGTCCTCCTGCTAAAAACCAAGGACGACTAGGTTTATAAGCTTGTAACATTTCCCAATCTAATGTTTTTCCTGTTCCTCCTAATTGTTGGGGATGGTAAGCATCTAATAGTAAACTATCTACATAATCAATATAATTAGCTGTGGTTTCTAGTTGTTGTAAATTTCTCACTCGCAAAGCTTTAATAATTTCTATGTTTGGTAAAATCTGACGTAATTGATAACAAAATTCTGGTGTTTCATCTCCGTGCAACTGTACACCCGTTAAATTAGATGCTTGTACAACTTCACTAATTTGTAAAATGCTGCTATTGGCAAAAACACCAATTTTATCAATATTATCTGGCAATGGTGATACTGCTGCTCGTATTTGCTCTATAGTAACGTAGCGTGGTGAAGTTTGTACACAGATAAAACCTAGTGCGGTTGCACCTAAATTAGCTATAGCTAAAGACTGCTGTGGTTGAGTAATTCCGCAAATTTTAACTCGCATTTAAGTGTAAGATAAGTGTAATAAATGACGGGGGAAATTAAAAATAATTACAAAAGTACATTAATTTAAAGGAAAAACTTTTGCTTTGTCCTAGCTAATTCTATAATTTTGTAGGTTTGGATTCATTTTTCATCATAGGAGAATACATCTTGTTATCATCTATTTTATTAGCAGCAGCATCCGTACCCGCTACACCTGAGTGGAGTCCTACAGTTGGTATTATTATCAGTGCCAGTTGTTTGGTGGTACTTTTACTCAGTTTGGCAAGTAAAGCACCCAAAGTAGGACCCCAAATGCCTTTACTTCCCGTAAGTGTAGCAGGTTTTATCGGTGCAATGGCTTTCGGTCATGTAATTGGTATTGGTATTGTTTTAGGACTGACTAACATCGGTCGTTTATAAGTTTAATTTAATGCTCTTTTACTAGAGAGTAACTTAAAAATTCGGCGGTAGGTAAACATTAACTTACTTACCGCTTTTTTATGTCTGGGGACTGGGAACTAATGGAAAATTGAAAATTGAAAATTGAAAATTGATAATTGATAATTGATAATTGATAATTGATACAGCAGTTTCGACGTGAATGAGGTACAAATTTAGATCACAAAACCTTACACCAAAAGGATTTTCAAGCTGATAGCTGCTGTAATTAATAACTTCTACCTCCCCTACCTCTCCTACTTCCCCTGCCTTCTGCTATGGTGAGAAATATAAGAAATATATAAATAAATTGATGTAATGCAAAAAAATTGGCAAATTGGATCTTTATTTGGCATTCCTCTGTTTTTGGACTCCCTATGGTTTGTAATTGTTGGGTTGGCAACTTTAAATTTTGGGGTTGCTTACCAAGGATGGGGAACTGTCACAGCTTGGAGTGCGGGACTGGTAATGGCACTGCTGTTATTTACTTCTGTGCTGTTGCATGAGTTGGGGCATAGTTTAGTGGCGCAGTCCCAAGGAATTAAAGTTAATTCCATTACGCTGTTTTTCTTTGGTGGTATTGCGGCGATAGAGGAAGAGTCAAAAACTCCAGGTAAAGCTTTTCAAGTGGCGATCGCTGGTCCTGTGGTAAGTATTATCCTGTTTTTGTTGTTAACTCTAGGTTATCAAGTGATTCCTGATACTACATTATTAAATGTTATGGTCAGGGATTTAGCAAGAATTAACTTGGTTGTGGCTTTATTTAACTTGATTCCCGGTTTACCTTTGGATGGGGGACAGGTATTAAAAGCAGCACTGTGGAAAATTACAGGCGATCGCTTTCAAGCGGTACATTGGGCGGCTAAGTCTGGACAAATTTTAGGTTATTGTGCGATCGCTTTCGGATTTGCTCTAGATTTCTTTACCCAGGAATTGGTAACAGGTTTGTGGATTGTATTATTAGGTTGGTTTGCAATTCGTAACGCCAATACCTATGACAATGTTACCACCCTGCAAGAAACTCTGATTAAACTCCAAGCATCTGACGCAATGACTCGTGATTTTCGCGTAGTTGATGCAAATAAAACATTACGGGAGTTTGCGGACTTATATCTTTTAGATACATCTTTTCCCCATACATCACACATTGCACATACTTATTTTGCTGCATCCGATGGACGTTATCGGGGTTTGGTGAAAATTGATGATTTGCGGACAACCGAAAGAAGTCAGTGGGAAACTGAAACTTTGCAAACTATTGTTCATCCCCTGAACACAATACCCACTGTCAGCGAATCAACTTCTTTAGCAGACGTTATCAACAAACTAGAAAACGAACAGCTACCCCAAATCACCGTACTTTCTCCCGCAGGTGCGGTAGCTGGTGTGATTGATCGGGGAGATACTGTCAAGTGTTTAGCACAAAAGTTAAATTTGCAAATCAGCGAAGGGGAAATAAAGCGGATTAAAGAAGAAGGGACTTTTCCCCCTGGTTTGCAGTTAGGGTTAATAGCAAAGTCAGTAGGTGAGAGGTGACAGGGGAAGAAAATTTTAGATTTTAGATTTTAGATTGGAGATAACAAAAACAATCCAAAATCCAAAATCCAAAATCCAAAATAAAAAACTCCTGACTCCTATCCCCTGACAGAAAGACTTTCTCAGCAACCCCTAATTATTACTAATTATTAAGTTCGAGATTCTAAAGGATTGGCAATGTAATTAAATGTTGGTTCAGAATTCCAAGGACCTCGTTGATCTGGCTCAGTTCCGTTTTTTGATAAGTTGTAATAAAGAGAGACAGTTTCATCTGGTTGAACATTGCCAAAAATAGGATCAGTCAACTTACCCAAAGAATCCAAAGCTTTCATAAACATTTGGGTATGAGAAATTTCTCTTGTTAATAAATGAACTAAAGTATTTTTAGTTCCTTGATCTGTGGATAGTTTAATTAACTCCTCATAAGTTTGCCTTGCGCCAGCTTCTGCGCCAATATTCGCCCGTAAATCTCGAACTACATCACCACCTTCATTCAAATAATTTGCAGTCCAAGCATGACCTTGACTATCAAGAAAATGAGGTCCGATTCCGCGAAGAGCAAAAAGAGTGCTTCTGTAAGCTTCGGTTTGGTCGGTATTTTTTGTATGAGATTCTATGAGTTTACCAACCATTTCTAAATGACCAAATTCTTCAATAGCAATATCTTGGAGCATATCCCGAATACCAGGATTTTCAACATGAAAAGATTGCACCCAATATTGCAAAGCGGCTGTGAGTTCTCCAGTTGCACCGCCAAATTGCTCTAGAAGTAATTGAGCAAAGCGGGGGTTAGGTTCATCAACTTTGACAAAATGAATCGGTTCTTTTTTGTGAAAAAACATACAATACAATTAATTCAAATTTCCAACTTCAAAACCCAAAATCTAAAATCCCGAATCTAAAATCCAAAATCCAAAATCTAAAATCTAAAATCTAAAATCTAAAATTGAACTTATGCTCGGCTACTTCTTTGGAATAGCGTCCATAAATAAATCGCAAGTATCGCACCAATTATTGCCACCAAAAGACCGGGAATACTTAAAGTAGCAGCCGAAAGTTGTAGAGTTCCTGTGCGGAGAAGTGTAAATAAAGTTCCACCGATAAAAGCACCTACAATACCTAAAATTATTGTTGAGACAATGCCACCGCCTTGATGACCAGGATAAACAGCTTTGGCAAGCGCACCAGCTAATAGTCCTAAAATTATCCAAGCAATAATATTAATCATTGCCGATTACCTCTATAATTTATACTGTATCAAATTTATTAGTATTGAAAGATAAATTTTTCTACCTGATGATATATTTATTTAAATCAAAAGTTGTAGATAAAGGATTCAGGCTATCATAATTGTTAATTCCTGTTAATTCCATCAACATAAAAATATACCCCAATTATTAGATAATTAGGGTATTTAACCAATCACCAATTACCAATCACCAATTACCAATTACCAATTACCAATTACCAATTACCAATTACCAATTACCATACTCAAATAGCACGAGAGAATTTAGTTTCTTTAATTCTGCTATGAGTATCGAAGTTAACGGCGATATTTCTCACCAATAATCTACCAGTATCAGTAATTTGGATTTCGTCGGCTAATAAATTTACAAGTCCATCATCTTCCAGGGGTTTTAATTCTTCTAGTTCCTGGGCAAAATATCCATCAAAATTGATGTGATATTTCTTTTCAATGTCTGATTTATGTAACTGGAAGTGAGACATAATAGACATAATTACATCCCGTCTGATGATATCATCTTGGGTTAATTTAATGCCTTTACTGGTGGGAAGAATACCTGCTGTTACAGCTTGATAATAGTCCTTTAACCCTTTATGGTTTTGAGCATAAGCATCTTCTAACATACTAATAGATGTAGAACCAAAACCAAAAAGTTCGGTTTCTGCGTGAGTTGTATAACCTTGGAAGTTGCGTTTAAGAGTACCATTTTGTTGAGCGATCGCCAATTCATTATTAGTTTTGGCAAAATGATCCATACCGATAAACAAATACTCATTATTTGTTAATTCCTCAATGGTCATTTTCAGGATATCTAACTTTTCCTGAGCGCCCGGTAATGTAGCCGGATCAATTCTTTTTTGTACAGGTTTCATCCAAGGAACATAGGCAAAATTAAACACCACAACTCGATCAGGATCTAGAGCAATTGTCTTTTTGACAGTTTCTCTAAAAGTATGTAGATTTTGGTAGGGTAAACCATAAATTAAATCTACATTTACACTAGCAAAATTAGCCTCTCTAATCCAACCCATTGCTTCAAACAGCATTTTTTCTGGTTGGATACGGTTGACTGCTTGTTGTACTTCTGGGTTAAAGTCTTGGATACCAAAACTAATGCGATTAAAGCCAATATCTCTAAGAAATCGGATATATTCTCTATTGACATAGCGAGGGTTAATTTCAATAGAAACTTCTGCATTTTCATCAATAGTGAAATAACGATTAATCTTATTCCACAAAAATTCAACTTGACTTAGTTCCAAATAATTTGGTGTTCCACCACCCCAGTGAATTTGCAAAACTTTGCGACTTGTATCTATTAATTCGCTGGTATTTTGGATTTCCCGCGCTAAATTTTGGAGATAAGGTTTAGCGATATTCTTGTTATTAGAAATAACTGTATTACAGCCACAAAAATAACAAGCACTCTGACAAAAAGGAATGTGGAAATATAAAGATAGGGGCGTTTGACGTTGATTAGAATTAATGATGGCTCTTTCAAAGTCTGGCGCGGTAAATGTTTCAGTTAATTCTGTAGCTGGTGGGTAGCTAGTATATCTGGGTGCGCGGGTGTCATACTTTTTGATCAGATCCAAATCGAATTTGACACCAGGTAATAGAAAGACCATCAAAACCTCCGAGTTACTGTTAATTGAATGCCTAGTAGTTGTACTAATTTGGAATTGGGTTTGAGTTGGGTTTGAATTTGTAGATTGGCAATAGGTTGATATTTATCTTTTGTTACCAATTGCCAAAACATTTGTATTTTTAGCTTCAAATAATGAAACTAAATAGCTAGGAATTACTGCAAGAAACCCGGTTTTGATTTAAAATACTATCTGCTTTTGTGGGGTATAGAATTCACGACTACACAAATTTGTTGGGTGGTGAATACTATTGTTGGAAATAAACCGCAAAGTACGCAAAGTACGCGAAGGAAGAAGAGTAGGAGCGGTTTTTTTTAGTTTGCAGGTAATTTACAGAGTGAAAATATCAAACTAGGTCGTTGTATGTAGCTCGACCTAATGCTTGCATTAAAATTGGTTCTAACTCTTTAATTATCTCCATATTTAAGTAGAAAGCATGGTTAGCTTCTGCTACAATTTTATCAGCCATCACATCATCAACAGGCACATTATCCAATGCTTGACGATACTTGTTTTTGAATGCCTGTTTATCGGGAATTTGGGCAAAGTTATAAAACTCAGTTCCTTCATAACCAGACAATTTCAAAGCTGACTGAGCGATTTTTTGTAGCATTTGTCCACCGGAAAGATCACCCATATAACGAGTATAAGCATGACCTAATAATAAAGCAGGTTCATGGGTAGAAAGTTGGTGAATACGCGCCAGGTATTTTTGAGTTGCTGTGGATGGTGTAATGAAATTTCGCCAGAGATTACCATGATAAAATAACATATCTTGTTCTAGAGATGCTTGGCGATTTAGTTCAGGAAAATACATTACACTAATTACAGGATGTTGTTTATGCTTCTCAATTGCTGCTTCTAGTTCACTGTAAACAAAATACAGATTACTCAGAAATTTACTAAAACATTCTCGGTCTACAACTCCTTGGACAAAACATTTCATAAAACCGACATTTTCTGCATCTGTATGAGCTTGTTGAGTACCAGAACGCAGTTTGAGGGCGAAATTATTACTCATTGTTGCTTCCTTCATTTTCAAGCGCCTAATTTGCTCAATAGTCACCGACTCGTTTACCAGTTCACAGTCGATGTCAACATGAAAAAATTGTTATTTTAGAGATATGGGTTTTGCGCCGATCTATCCAGCAAATACCACCGCTGATAAAGAACAAGGCAATTTTTATCTCTTACAAAATATTTAACTATCAATCTTCTTATTAATATAAAGATATTCATATTTCTTTAGACTTTTAAATATAAAGATATTCAGGATTTGATGATATTTTATTGAGTAAAATTACTCTATTTTTTGTATTGATAAATAAATTTACTTGGATTGAAAATAATTACTGAATTTTATGTATATACTTGTAAATAACAGTTAAAATAATAAAAAAGGATACTGCTATGAATACATCTGTAAAAACCATTACAGTCTACGATGAATTTATAGATTTTATTGCTGCTGGTACTACTCCCGAAAGTTTAATTAATTTCCACCTTTCGGAAACAGCACAAAACCGTTTAGAAGATTTAATTGATAAAGCTAAAAATAATGAAATCACTAAAGAAGAAAAACGGGAGTTAGATATTTTTCTGAATCTAGAACATATTATCAGATTAGCTAAAGCTAAGGCTCATAAGTATATCAACACTGAGAGTAAATAAAATGTCTCGTACTTACATTAATTTAGAAACAAGGCGGTTAGTTGTGGAACGTGCTGGAAATATCTGTGAATATTGTCTAATTTCAGAAGAAGATACCTTATCTTGTCAAGTTGACCATATAATTAGCGTTAAACACGGTGGAACAAGCACAGAGGATAATCTTTGTTATGCGTGTGTTTTTTGTAATTTGCAAAAAGGCACAGATTTAGGTTCAATAAATTGGCGAAATGGTGAACTGGTGAGATTTTTTAATCCCCGTCGAGACTTCTGGGGTGATCATTTTCGACTTGATGAAGCTGTGATTCAACCATTAACAGATATCGGTGAAGTAACAGCGCGTATTCTTGATTTTAACAATGATGATCGGATTCAAGAAAGAATATTTTTAATAGAAGTTGGTAAGTATCCATCACTAGCAGCAAAAGCAAAAATGAGTAAGTAAATCTAGGAAAAATGCCCTAAAAATTTTTCTGTAATTGCTAAATTATCTCAGATGATTTTGTACAAAATACTTTCAATAATTTAACTGATGACTACTCATTACTATTTATGCTTAGATAATTCTACAAGGATAAAATAGCAAAAGGAGTATCATGGTTAAGTCTTTAGAAACTCCCCCAGTTGAGTTGTTGAAACCAGGTGTCAAAGCACCTGTTCAAGAAACATTATTAACACCCCGATTTTATACCACAGATTTTGATGCTGTGGCGAAAATGGATATCTCTGGTCATGAAGAAGAAATCAGAGCTATAGTTGATGAACTCAAGGCAGATTATAACCGCCATCATTTTATCAGAGATGATGAATTTAAACAGTCTTGGGATCACATTCAGGGAGAAAAAAGACTTGCCTTTATTGACTTTTTAGAAAGGTCTTGTACTTCTGAATTTTCCGGGTTTTTACTGTTTAAAGAATTATCTCGTCGTCTCAAAAACAGTAATCCTTTACTCTCTGAAGCATTTGAATATTTAGCACGGGATGAAGCCCGTCATGCAGGTTTTTTAAACAAGTCAATGGCGGATTTTAATTTATCCCTTGACTTGAGTTATCTTACTAAAAACCGGACTTATACTTTCTTTCCTCCAGAATGGGTAATTTATACAGTTTACCTATCGGAAAAAATCGGTTATTGGCGTTATATTTTGGTATATCGCCATATCGCACAAAATCCAGAATTTCAATTTTATCCTTTATTTAGGAAGTTTGAAAGTTGGTGTCAAGATGAGAATAGACATGGTGACTTTTTCAAGGCGTTGTTACGTTCTCAACCCCAGTTATGGAATAATTGGAAAGCACGCTTATGGGTGCGTTTTTTCCTATTAACTGTGTTTGTCACCCATACAATGACAGTTTTTGAACGGGCGAATTTTTATGAAATTTTAGGAATTCATCCCCGTAAATACAATACTCAAGTCATCACAGAAACCAACAAAACCGCAGCTAGGGCTTTTCCTGTGATTCTGGATACAAATCATCCCTATTTCTTCTGGAATTTGGAACAATGTGCAATCAATAATCAGAAATTAATTGATCTCAAAAACAGTAACAAATCTGTGATTGAGAAGTTCTTCCACAAGATACCATTGATTATAAATATCGTATGGTATATGTTGAAGCTTTACCTCGTTAAACCCATCAATGCGGAAAAGACTCGCCAAACTGTTTGTTAATTTTTTAAACTTGTGATTTGCGGTTTTTTCTTATTATTAATTTTTAATCTTGCGTAATTCCTCAGATCCCCGACTTTTGTTGAGAAGTCGAGGATCAATACTTTTATTTTAAGGTTTTGTTCGCGTAGCGTGCCGTAGGCAATCCCCCCAACCCCCCTTGAAAAGCGGGGGCTAAAAATGCCTATTGTTTCCCCCTTTTTCAGGGGGACTAAGGGGGATCTTAATCTGATGATTCTTTACAGAAATTTAAGTATTATTTGATGCTATAAATTGTAAAATCTTCATGTCCTAAAAATCACGAAGATGATGACGATTTTCACACAAGGTTATCGCTGGGTTATTTTATCAGTTAGCTTATTATTTTCTTTAATAGCTATTTTAGCCTGTTTTCAGGTTTTTGCTGGAGAAAATAAACCACATAATGCAGTTATTTTTGTGACTGATGGTTTACGTCCTATGACTGTAAATGCTACTGACACACCCACTTTACAGTCAATTAAAGAACAGGGTGTAAATTTTGTTAACTCCCATTCTCTATTTCCTACTTTTACCACAGCTAATGCTTCTGTGATTGCGACAGGTCATTATTTAGGTGATACAGGAGATTTTAGCAATAATATTAAAGTTAATAAACCACTTAAAAGTGCAAAAAATACCATAGTTCCATTTTTAGAAAATGACGCAGTTCTCAGAGAAGTTAACCAACAATTTGGTAATAATTTTCTTAACGAAGTTAGTCTTTTAGCGATAGCAAAAAAATCAGGTTTTAGCACTGCTGCTGTGGGGAAATTAGGACCAGTTTTAATTCAAGATGTCACTCAAGAAACGGGTAAACCAACAATTATTATTGATGACGCTACTGGTACATCAACAGGAATACCTTTGAGTGAGGAAATTAGCAAATTATTAACCCAAAATTCCCTACCTTTAATTACACCATCACGGGGTGAAAATGGTAAAGCTGGTGATAGTAAAAATCCCGGTGCAAAAGTTGCCAATATTAAACAACAGCAATATTTTGTAGATGCGACAACTAAGGTGATTTTACCGCTTTTTAAACAACGAAAAAAACCTTTTGTTTTGGTTTATTGGTCCCGTGATCCAGATGGAACACAACACAATCATGGTGATAGTTTAAATCAACTTGTTCCTGGTATCAATGGTCCTACTGTGCAAGCGGCAAAGCGCAATGTTGATAATAATTTAGCGCAGATTATCGCTACTCTAAAAAAATTAGATTTGGCAAAAACCACAAATATATTTGTGACTGCGGATCATGGTTTTTCTACCATTAGTAAAGAAAGTAAAACCAGTTATGCAGCAAGTCTCACTTATGAAAATGTCCCTGCTGGTTTTTTACCTCCTGGTTTTTTAGGAATTGATTTAGCCCATGATTTAGAACTTGATTTATTTAATCCAGATCAGGAAAATGCAATAGTTGAACCAACAAAAGGACAATTTTCTACTAATAGTATTTTAGGCAAAAATCCGCAAAATCCAGAGATAATTATTGCTGGGAATGGTGGTTCTGATTTAATTTATTTACCTAATTTACCAAATAATGAAAATCAAAAAGATTACGCCCAAAAAATTGTTAATTCTCTCCTCCAACAAGATTATGTAAGTGGTTTGTTTGTTAATGATGCTTTAGGTGAAATTCCTGGTACATTACCTTTAAGTGCAATCAAATTACAAGGAAAATCACGCACTCCTACACCATCCATTGTTGTTAATTTCCGTTCTTTTGATACGGGTTGTGGTGTACCCACAGCTTGCGGTGTGGTTGTAGCTGATACTACTTTACAACAAGGTCAAGGAATGCACGGAAGTTTTAGCCGTGCGGATACTTTTAATATCATGACTGCCATCGGACCTGACTTTAAAAAGCAATATGTAGATAAAGCACCTGTGAGTAATGCAGATGTGGCTGTAACTCTGGCAAAAGTGCTAAATTTACAAGTTCCGGCACAGGGTAAACTGGTGGGAAGGGTGTTAAATGAAGCTTTACGTGGTGGTGTAAATGAGGTAAATTTTAAATCTCATGTTTTAGAATCTGCACCAGCAGAAAATGGCTTGAAGACGGTGTTAAAATATCAGACTGTGGGTGATACTCGTTACTTTGATGTTGCGGGTTTTATGGGTAGTACTTTGGGTTTGTAGTTGTCAGAATTAGGATTTTCAGGATTTAAGGATGAACAGGATGAGGCTATAATTGATTTTAGGAACATTACTAAAATCTAACCTATATATTCAATTATGTTTATTCTTGAATCAGGAAAAAGTTGGTTGATAAGATTAATATAGATATGAAATGAGATACCAGATTTCTCGTCACGCACAAACAGAAATGGAACGTCGACAAATTTCTGTTTCTTTAGTTGAATCGGTTTTAGACCATCCTCAACAAATTCTCCTTGAAAGAGAAGGACGTAAAGTATATCAATCCAAAATTGATTTTGGTACTGGTAAACTTTTCTTACTGCGTGTTATTGTGGCAGATGATGTTGATCCTAAAGTTGTAATTACTGTTTATCGCACTAGCAAAATTGAGAAATACTGGAGAGAATTATGAAAATCACATACAACGCAGAAGTTGATGTTTTAAGAATTATATTCAGTGATGTACAAGTTGAAGAAAGTGATGAAGAAAAACCAGGAGTTATTTTAGATTATGACGAATCTGGAAATATTATTGGCATTGAAATATTAGATGCTTCCAAACGTATTGATAACCCTTGTTCAGTGGAGTATTCTGTGAGTAATTCTTAGGTTGATTCTTTAATCCTGTAAATCCTATTCAGCCCAACTTAGTAACATTAGTTACTTACCCTGCAATTCAAAGAATAAACATCTATACATTACCGACTGGATCGGGATAAAATTAAGAAGTATTCTAAAAATCCGGCATTTACTTCACGGAGATTGTGGCCTGATGTTGCTGTGCCTCAGAATTGAAAATTTTGCCCTCATTGACCAGTTAGAATTAGAATTTGGTGCTGGTTTGAATGTTTTAACCGGTGAAACCGGCGCGGGAAAGTCAATCATTTTAGATGCGATTGATGCGATTTTAGGTGGTAAAATTTCTAGTCGTGTGATTCGCACTGGAACAAGTCGCGCTTTAGTAGAAGGAACTTTTAGTATTAATGCAATTTTATCGGCTTGGTTAAGTGAACAAGAAATTGATTTAATTGATGATAATTCAATAATTATTAGTCGAGAAATTACCGCAAATAACAATAATATCCGCAGTAGATCACGGGTAAATGGGGTGTTAGTAAATCGGCAAATGATGGTAAATTTGCGCGATCGCCTAGTAGAAATTACTGCCCAAGGTCAAACTGTACAAGTGGGACAATCTGCACAGGTGCGAGATTGGTTAGATTTATATGGTGGTGATAATTTAATTCAAAAACGTCAACAAGTAGCTGTTGCTTATAGTGCTTATCAACAAGCATACCAAACTTTAGAAAAACGCCGCACTTCGGAAAGAGAACGTTTACAACAACTCGATTTACTCACCTATCAAGTTCAGGAATTGAGTGCAGCAAATCTCGATGATCCGCAAGAAATGGAACTATTAAACCAGGAAAGGGAAAGGCTAAATCATGTTGTTGACTTGCAACAAATGAGTTATAAAATTTATCAATCTTTATATCAAAATGATGCAGAAAGTCCTACTGCTGCTGATTTATTAGGTGATAGTGAAACTATATTAAATCATATTGTTGAGTTTGATTCTCAACTGCAACCGATTTTAGAATTAGTGCGGGATGCAGTCGCTACAGTGATGGAAGTGGGGAGACAAATTAGCATTTATGGGGAAAGTTTAGAAGCTGATCCGCAAAGATTAGAAGAAGTAGAAGAACGCATCCGGGAATTAAAACAAATTTGTCGAAAATATGGACCAACTCTCACAGAAGCTATTGAATATTATCAACGGATTCAGATAGAATTAGCTGAACTTAATAACCAAGAACAATCTATAGAATCTTTAGAACAACAAGAACAAGTTTGTTTACAATATCTTGTACAAATGAGTCAACAATTAACCCAACTACGTCAGCAAACTGCGGCCAATTTAGCATCTCATTTATTAGCTGAACTGAAACCTTTAGCAATGGAAAAGGTAAAATTTCAAGTAGAAATTACACCAACTTCTCCCACATCAACGGGTGCAGATAAAATTACTTTTATGTTTAGTCCTAACCCTGGTGAACCTATTCAACCGTTAACAGAAATTGCTTCTGGTGGGGAAATGAGCCGATTTTTATTAGCTTTAAAAGCTTGTTTTAATCAACAAGATGGGGCGGAAACAATGATATTTGATGAAATTGATGTGGGTGTATCTGGTAGAGTTGCCCAAGCTATTGCCGAAAAATTACATCAATTAAGTCAAAATCAACAAGTTTTATGTGTGACTCATCAACCTTTAGTTGCTGCAATGGCAGATAGACATTTTCGAGTTGATAAACAAGTAATTAATAAAAATGGTAACACTGAACAAAGAACCGTCGTGAGAGTTACCAGTTTAGATAATTTAAAAACCCGTCGAGATGAATTAGCACAATTAGCAGGGGGAAAATCTGCAAATCAGGCGATCGCTTTTGCTGAATCTTTGTTATTGCAAGCTGCAAACCACCGTCAAAATAATGGGGAAGGATAAGAAACTTTTCCGTAAAATAGTATCCCTCACCCATTACCAATTACAGTTTTAAAATCTGCAAAAATTCCCCAATTTCATCTACAGTATTATAATGTGCTAATCCAATTCTTAATAACCCTCCTGATGTTTCTACACCTAACTTTTCTGTAAGTTCAATAGCATAGAAATTTCCATGCCAAGTAAATATTCCCTGTTCTCCTAAAAACTTCGCTATTTCTGCTGATGTTTTCCCCTCAATTGTGATTGAAACTGTGGGAGTTCTCCAATTAAATTTTTCCGGTTCTGTAATTCCATAAACCTTAATTCCAGGAATTTTTAACAACCCAGAAATCAATTTTTTACTTAACTCTCTTTCATATTGTTGAATCGCTGTCATTGCTGCTAATAAAGCTGCACGACGACTATGATAAGCAGATGTTAATTCATGGTTTTCTTGTGTTTCCGAAGTTAAAAACCGGGGACAATGAAAACTAGTTAAACCTTCTCTATCTGCTGCTATTAAAGATTCCAGTAATTCATTATCTAAAGTTGGAGAAACGTGACAACCTAATTTTGCTAAATAATTAATTGTTGCTACTAATCCCGCTAAACCTTCATGATTTAATGTTCCTGTTTCCCATCTTGATGGAACTTCATTAGATGCAGGTCTAACTTTATAAGGAGAAAATCTGGTTAAATGTTCTCTTTTTGCGTATAAAATACCAAGATGGGGAGCAAAGAATTTATAAGCTGAACAAGCGAGAAAATCACAATCTAAATGATGGACATTAATAGGTGCATGGGGCGCATAATGCACAGCATCAACGAAAACTAAAGCCCCAAAACTATGGGCTAATTTGACTATTTTTGCAATATCATTAATTGTTCCCACAGCATTAGAAGCATAGGTGACAGCAACTAATTTTGTTTTTTCATTAATTTTGGTTTCTAAATCATTTAAATCTAGGGTACAATCTGAGATGTTGATATCAACAAATTGAACATTTACACCTTTTTCTTCTAAAGCAAACCAAGGAGAAATATTAGCTGCATGATCTAATTTAGTGACAAGAATTTCATCACCTGGTTGTAATTCTCTAGCGATCGCACGACTGACACTAAAAGCGAGAGAAGTCATATTTGCACCAAATACAACTTCATCATGATCGCATCCTAAAAAATCAGCGATCGCTGCTCTGGCAGAATTAATTACCGCATCTGTTCGCGCACTGGTGGTAAAATAACCATGAGCGTTAGCATTAGACCTGACTAAATAATCACTGATATTATCCAAAACTGCACCGGGAACTTGAGTTCCCCCAGGTCCATCAAAAAATATCGCCGGTTTTCCGTTAATGGTTTGGTTTAATGCGGGAAATTGCGATCTAATCCATTTTATATCTAGAGATTCCATAAATTAATTTCCTCATGGAAAGAAAACAGATTTTTTAACGCAGATAAACGCAGATAAATGCAGATAATTTTTATTGATTTGTAATACCAGATCCCCGACTTCTTTTTTGTCTTCTGTATAAAATTATCAATTGCTCTCAGAAGTCGGGGATCTAAATTCTCAAAGCAACGTTTTTCAAAATATTCATTGGACCAATATCTTTAACTAGCTGCATTTGTTCAGTATTTCTCACCAATAAAGCACCAGCAAAGCCCAAAGAATTAATAGAAATTGACTCAAATTCCTCCTGCAAACGTGGTATAATTAACATCCATTCTCTCGTTGCCAAAAAATTATATGCTCCCGATTGTTGATTATTATTAACTGCCTGAATACCTACCATATCTAGTAAAGCATAATATTTCGCTAACGTCACCCCTGCTGTTTCATTAGGTGCAAAAGTTGTAAAAGCGTGTAAAAAAGGCAGTCCGGGTATAGTTATGATACCTTCTGTAAATTTAACTGTTTCTATTAATGGTGCAATGGGTATTTCTTTTCCAGAAATTGGTACTATTTGTAAATGTCTATGTCGCTGACTTGCACCAGCAATTTTACCACCATTATAAAATACTAACCCATCAAAATCAGCCAAACAAGCCGACATTGCCGTAAAATCTTCGAGAGTTAATAAACTTTCCTGTTCCTCAAAAGCACGGGTAATAATTAATAGGTGATAATCAACAACATTGAACTTATTTAAAATACAAACATGAGTTTCTGAAATGTCAGTTACAAATAAATCTTGTTCATAAGGTAAAAAGGGATTAAATTCTTTACCTGTCTTAGCAGTTTGTTTTTCTTGTTGTTCCTTAGCGGCTTTTTTACGGTTGAGATTTGCTAAAATTCTCACTAAGAATTTAACCCCATCTTGTTCCACAAATTCAAATTCTGTGGGAATAGATTTTAAAGCTTCACATTCTAAAGCGTGTGCTGTAGTTTGTTTTACCCTCTTCCATAAAGTCCCTGGTTCGAGTAATATTTTCCCCTGTGTCATCTGTTTTTATGATAAAGGTGCGAAAATATTATATATTAATTCTCAGTCACTCGTAAATAACAAAATACCCTGAAAATATTTATTTTACTCCCTTTCCCCCAAAATATTACTAATTATCTTCCTGATCTTCCTTTGCGTACTTTGCGGTTAATTCATAAGAAAAGTAGAAACTAGCTCAGTATAGAATTATTTATTTGTCACAATTGAAATGTATTTTGGGGCAACTCAACAAAGATGAAAATGCCCCATTTTAATTAAAGAATTAAGTACGCACAGCTTCCGGCCAAAGTTCTCGCAAAGCAGGGGGCATCATGTGAATAACATCTTCAATTTCTCCTTGGGAAACTCTTTGAGCCATAACCTTAAAAACTGCACGCACCAAAGTTTCTGGATCAATATCAGCATTAACATTGCGGAAATAATCCCGAATATGCTGTAAAAATTCTTCCTTTGTTCTATCTTTAGTTTGTTTTGCACCTGGTCGCCAATTTTCGTAATAAAATCCACCTAAAAGAATGGGTAATTGCGCTCCTAAATGGGCAGCTTCTTCCACAGTCAAGCGATCGCGCAATGCGTGTAATGTAGCTCGCAAACCTTGAAAAACTTGGTGTTTATTTTCCCAACCTAACTCTTTTCCTAACTCATTAATCCAAGGAATTGTTTTCTGTACAGTAGCATCAAAAGTATCTAATCCTGTCATTGTCATAATTATTTCTCCTATTTAAGAGGATGAGTGTATGACGTTTTTTAAGCAGACTACGTAATGACTTCAAATTATAAAAACCTGAATATTTTCTAACTTCTAGCTAATGGAGCATAATTTTTTATATACTCCTCTATCTGCTAGGAGATTAGGAAAGATGAAAAAATTTTGTTACCAACAGATCAACCAAACTCTTACCTGCCTCCACGAGAAGACTTTCAATAGCATTCCCTAATTATTATTAGCAGGTGCATTTGCATTTTTTTCTTTTGAATTTGTTTCTTGTGTTGGTACAACCACAGCAGAAGAATCTGTACTCTCAGATTGCTTAGGTGGTGTTGTGGGTACAACCACAGAATTTTTCGGTTGTGGTGGTGCTGTTGGTATAACTACAGGTTCTTCTGGTTTTTCCGGTTGAGCAGAGTCGTTATTTTCAATAGCAGGGGGTGAGATATTTTCTTTTTCTTTTTCTGGAGATGAGGTAGGTTGAGGAGATGATTTAGCTTCCCGTAGCTTCTCCACTAATGAAGGTGTGGGAGTAACCACAGGTGCAGATGTAGTTTGTGGATTTGTGCCGGGTGTAAGTTCTGAAGAGTTTTCTTGTTCAGGCGCAGTTTCTGGAGAAACACTCTCGTTAGTGGGAATTAGTTCTGGGGAAAAATTACGTCTGCGCTTGCGTCGTTCTGAAGTAGAAAATGATGCCGACTCACCAGGAGAATTAGTTTGATGATCTTGATTTTCCGGTGAAGGTGTAGTTTCAACTACAGGTTGTGGTGTAGTAGGTTCTTGAAGAGGTTGTTCAAAAAGTGGCTTGGGGGCTTGTGATTGAGATTTCGGTGGCATTCTTGTCAGGGTAAACCCTGCTGTCATAGCTACCAAAGCTACACCCACGCCAATATATGCCTTAGATGAGCCGCTTTTCTTTGATATTGCTGTAACTTTTTGTACAGGTGATGGTGTAGGAGCAGGAATAGGTGCTGGTTGTTTTTGCCGATTTTCTGCTTTTAGGGCTGATAAATCAATTGTTGGTGCGGGTTGAGTGAGTAATTGCGGTGTCATCTCCAAACGGCTTATCGGTAATAATTGTAACCATTCTGCTACTGTCGCCGGACGAAACCGAGACTCCACAGCCATACCGCGCATAACTGCTTGATTCATAGCTGCACTCAGATGGGGTTGCAGTTCACGAGGAGAAGGCATTGGTTGTCTATCTCGTAATAATGCTGGTGTGGGAACTTGTCCGGTTAACAGTGCATACAAAGTTGCTGCTAAACCATAAACATCGGTAGCTGGGGTGCGTGGTGCTTGGGTTAAATACTGTTCAATAGGTGCATAACCTTCACTCACTAAACCAGTATGAGTTTGTTTAATACCGCTATTAAATTCTCTGGCTATGCCAAAATCAATCAGTATAACTTCCTGAGTGCCTTGGCGGAGAATAATATTATCAGGTTTAATATCTCGGTGCAGCAAACCGTTATTATGTACCACCTGTAATGCTGCCCCAATTTGGCGAATATAATGAATTGCGGTTTCTTCTGATAAAGGTATTCCTGGTGACACAAAAGCTTGTCCTAAATTTTCCCCCGGAATATATTCCATCACCATGTAAGGTAAACCATTTTCCTCAAAAAAGTCACTAACTCGGACTATATTGGGATGAACGCAAGCGGCTAATCTTCTAGCTTCATCTTGAAATTGACGCTCGAATTTAGGAAAATCAGGATGTTGCCTGAGCCGTTCGTTAATAGTTTTCATCACTACTTCTTGACCTAAGTAATGATGCGTAGCTTTGAAAGTAATACCAAATCCACCTCTCCCTATTTCTTGGATAATGGTATATTTTCCACTCTGCAAAATTGTACCTGTTAACATAGGGATTCTTGATTCCTAATTGAGCAGCTGACACTCCCATCAACGGTTTTGTCTTTATCAGTCTAAAACTTTTTGTGGGGTTAGAGTTGAGAAGTTGTTTCTGGATACTAAAGGGGGAGTGTGTGAACAGGATAACTGGAATTTTAGGAACTGACAAGGAAGCTCAAGATGTACCTCGTGCTTCATCTAAATACAGCAGGAGTCAGGAGTCAGAAGTAAAACTCTCTTTCTGTATAGGTTTCAAATTAGATTCTGTAACTGATTGATCTGAAATATGCTGTATCTAGATAAATATACCTGCATAGATATACAGATTTTGTTGTTAGTTAATATCTCCATAAAAATCATCTAAAACAATTCCCCCTGTTCTCCTATATCTTGATTTTCCCTTTGTGCTTTTTTAAATGTCAACTCTCCCTGCTTCATATCAAAAAATTCTGGGCGCTTCTGTCCTGTTAATAGTTCTTCAATAGTTAAAATCTGAATTTTCGCGTAATTCCTGCTATTTCCTGCTTTATAAAAACCGGAAGATGCAGCTTCTTTAATCATGGGTTGAGTGGGAGGTGTGAGAGTAACAAATAAGCCAATTTCTGCTTTATTGGTTTCCATTGTACCCCGTAAATCTCTAATCATAGAAGCGTTAATATTCTTTCCACCTTTCACACTCACAATGATTTTTTTGACTGCGGTTTTATTTGATTTTTTGATATCTATGACATCTTCAAAAAAGATTAAACCATCTATTCCCCCATCTGCACCTTTCTTTTTATCTTTATAAGGTTGTGCATTTACCAAAGAACACGCCCACCATTGAAATTGATAAGCGTCTCTGTTAAATAAATCTATAGCTGCGGCTAAATCTTTTGGTGTACCTTCAACTTCAAATTCTATCCCTGGTACTAATTTTTGATTTTTATTTTCATCTTCAATAAATTTGCTAGGAAAAGCATCTCTTAATCTTTTTTCTATTAAAGAAATGGCTAAATGAGTAATATCAATACCGATCCAATTTCTGCCTAAATTTTCGGCTGCGTGTATTGCTGTTCCACATCCACAAAATGGATCAAGAATGATATCATCTTGATTACTACTAGCTTGAATGATTCTTTCTAATAATGTTAAAGGTTTTTGGGTAGGATATCCTAAAGCTTCCTTAGCTTGAGAATTAATAGGTGGTATATCATCCCAAATATCAGGAATGACTTTACCTTGCACCTCATCTAAATAACGTTTATAACGTGGTGTTTTCCCTGTTGGCGGTATAGCAATTTTACCTTGACTTAACCACTCTTGGGCGCGAGATTCTGGCATTCTCCAACCATTCTCAGGAGGATCACAATCTAATAGTTTATAGAAATAACCTTTGCTTGTTTTTGGGTTGGTTAAATTATCGAATTGAAATCTTCTACCGTCGCTATCAATATTACAATAATATTGTTTGATATATTCTTCAGAATAACTCAACCGTTGAGGATTCCAAGTAAATTTGTTAGATTTGACATAGTAGAAAATAATATCTGTAATTCTCGCATATTTTTTAGCATCGCTATGACTGCTAGTACGTCTCCAAGTAATTTGATTACGATAATTTCTGGCATCAAATATTAAATCTAGAATCATTTTTAAATAATGACTGGCAGTAGTATCACAATGTAAATATAAACTACCTGTAGATTTCAGAACTCGATGTAATTCTATTAATCTAATTGCCATCATTACCAAATAAGCTGATAATGAATTTTTACCTAATGTTCTTACTAATAAATCCAAAAATTGATATAATTCACCTTTTTTATCTTTAATTTCATCTAAAAATCTTTCTGACTCTATGCCCCATGTCCAGGTATCTTCAAATGCTGTAATTTGCGCTTCTGATTTTTCACCCGTAGCATTTCTAAAGAGAATATTATAATTAGCTTTAGAATTAAAAGGCGGATCAAGATAAATTAAATCAATAGATTCATTGGGGATATTTTCTCTGAGAACTTGGAGATTATCACCGTAGTAAAGACGTTTCATGGATCTTGAAATAGCTAATTGATAAATATTTTAAACATGGAATATTATAACATATCTCCATAAAAATCATCATCTAATAACTGTTCTAAAGTAAAAGGTAAATCAAGAGGATAATCAGATTCATCTGGTTTTCTCACGCCAAACTTAGCATTTTTACCTTCTTTAATTGCCAGTTTTCGAGCATCAGTATAAGCTACAGAAATTACCTCATCGAGATAATTTTTAAATGAAGGATTTTCTTGTAAATCTTTTTTAATTCTAAAACGATGTTCAGTAATAGAACTGTACCAACTACCTTTCATCATTTCCGGTGCATCAGATTGAACAATTAACTTGAGTAAATGAGCAATTAAAATTGTTAAATTACTCAAGAAAGACCGTTTTTCTGATTTACCCATATCTTCTAATTCTAACAGCAAATGCTCCCAATCAATATCATGAAAATGCTTTTCTTTGATTTGTGTAACGAGAGTTTCTCGCCACAAATTAAAATCTTGTTCATAGAGTTGATGATTCATATACCTCTATCCACTAAATTAAAACCATAACACCAATTATAACACCTCTCTTCCTCTGCGTCCTCTGCGCCTCTGCGTGAGAAAACAAAAAAAGGACGAACCCCAAAAGATCCGCCCCAAAATGCCGAATAAAATCCAAAAATTTAAACTTTGACTGAATCAAATTTATTTCCATGATAGCTAGAAATAGCTTCACCAGTAATTACGGAATAAAGAACATCAGGATCTAAATCTGCGCCATTATCCCAATAAATTGTTCCCCATTCAGGGTTAACTTTCACAGTTTTAAAATATTCTATATCCCGTAAAGGTTGAAAAACACCAGTAAATTCAATTAATTGACTAACATCAATAATACCTTCTTTTCCATCTTCAAATTTCAGATAGAGTTGATAGTTATCTTGAGGAATGACTTCTATAATATCTTGCAGCATAATTTATTCCAATGGTTCTATTTTTTCTAAAGAATTATTTTGTCTAGCCAAGTTCCAGTTTTTTAAAAGTTCTGATTTGTGCATTGCTGCCCATTCAATTACTAAACCTAAAACTCTAGGACTCAGTTTACCTTCTAAAATTGATAATGTTTCTATATCAATAATTGCCTTTTGTTGATTATAACGAACATGAAAATGTGGTAGAGGATGATCATTATAATACATAGTAATAATAATTCCTAAAAAACGGCAGATTTCCGGCATGACATCACCTGATCATGTATTTCTTGTAATTTGAATTATCACATTATAGCATATTCTCTTCTTTCGTCCCTTCGTCCCTTCGTGGTTCAATAAAAAAAAGGACAAACCCCAAAAGATTCGCCCCAAAATTGCCAAAGAACACGCAAAACTTTAAACCTTAGCTTCCTCCCTTACCAACTTATCCCAACCCAAATCCTTCAAATTATTATTCCTTCTTAAAGGACGAGTTACCAACTCCAAAATATCCCGCGCATTACCAAAACCATGAATCTGTGCAAACGTAAACTCCACAGACCACTTAGTATTAATACCCCGCGCTTCTAAAGGATTTGCATGAGACATACCAGTAATTACCAAATCAGGTTTTAACTCATAAATTCTTTGCACCTGATTATAATTATCCGGTTTTTCCACAATCCTTGGTAAAGGAACATTCATTTCCTGACAAGTCTTTTCTAACAAAGCTAACTCCGCAGCTTGATAGCGTTTATCCATGTAAGGAATACCGATTTCTGGAACAGTCATTCCACAACGAACCAAAAACCGAGCTAAAGAAATTTCCAACAAATTATCACCCATGAAAAACACAGATTTACCGCGAATTAATTTCACGTAATCTTCTAAATTTTCCCAAATCTGCGCTTCTCTTTCATCTAAACCTTTGGGTGTAATGCCAAAAACAGAACAGATTTTTTCTACCCATGCACGAGTTCCATCTGGACCAATGGGAAATGGTGCGCCTATTAATTTACATTTTCTGCGTCTCATTAAAGTTGTTGCAGTACGACTTAAAAAAGGATTCACACCAGCAACATAATAACCTTCTTCTAAAACAGGTAATTCTGTAAATCTTTTTGCAGGTAGCCAACCAGAAACTTTAATTCCTTGTTTCTTCAATTCTAAAGTTAATTGAGTAACAACTGGATCAGGTAAAGAACCGAATAAAACCAAAGGTGGATGATCTACATATTCTGATTCTTCCTGTACAACATCTTCCTTTTTCTTGCCAAAATGTAATAACTTTTGAATTGCATTCCGTTCATTTTTTTCTGTTTCTGTAATCGGTGCTTGATCAGGACAACGATTAGCCATTGCAGCTAAAACCGTATCTTCTCCCTGAGTAAAAGCATAATCCAAACCATTAGCGCGAGCAACAACAATAGGAATACCAATTTCCGCTTCTAACTTGGGGGCTAAACCTTCCAAGTCCATTTTAATAATTTCCGTGGTACAAGTACCAATCCAAACGATAACACTAGGATTGCGATCGCGTTTAATTTGCTCACACAATCTTTTCAATTCTTGATAATCATTTAACTGAGCCGAAATATCACCTTCTTCTAACTCAGCCATCGCATAACGGGGTTCAGCAAAAATCATCACCCCCATCGCATTTTGCAGAAAATAACCGCAAGTTTTTGTACCAATTACTAAAAAGAAACTATCTTCAATTTTTTGATATAACCAAGCCACACAACTAATCGGGCAAAAAGTATGATAATTACCAGTTTCACATTCAAAATTTAAAGCGGTATTTTCTGTAACGATAGTCATTGTAATCTTCTCCCCTTAATTTTTAATGCTTACAAGTCAGGAGTCAGGTGACAGGAGTTTTTTATTTTGGATTTTGGATTTTGGATTTTGGATTGTTTTTGTTATCTCCAATCTAAAATCTAAAATCTAAAATTTTCTTCCCCAGTCCCCAGTCCCCAGTCCCCAGTCACCTATTCACTGATTTAATTGTTGGGGAAGAGACGAGCCATTTCTGACTCATCAAAAACCTCAGATGGTAATTCTTCACCTAAAAGGTTATTATTTTCTTCACCCTTTTCTAGAGATGAATCATCTCCCCAGACATCAGAAATCACATCACTAAATGCACTTTCATTTTCTTGATTTAAATTATCAAATCCATTGTCATTAGATAGATTGAAATTATCTAAATCCTGATCTTCTTTATCCTCTGTCAAACTGATTGAATCAAAGGACATTTCAGTAAATTCACTCACTCCTTCTACAATCGATGCTGGTTCAAACTCCGCTGATAAACTTTGAGCAGATACATAACCTGCATTAAACCCATCCTCAGTTTTTAGTGAATCTTTTTCTTCCCACTGATGATTATGTAAATCAATAACACTAAAATCAGCAATTGCTGATGGTTGGGGTTCAGAAATGTATTCTGTAGCTGTTTCGGAAGCACGAGAGTACATTTCTGGTTCTTTTGTAGGACTCAAACGATTACCAAGAACAATATCTGGGTCAAAATGTAACCCAAGCAGGTCAATCAAAGTATCAGCATCGGGATTTAATTTGGCAAAAGGAAACATCAACTGGGCTAATCTAGGTTCCAGGGCATTGACTACCCCCAGAATCAGGTAAGAGGAAGGGCGCTTCCCACCATCGGGTGTATAAACCGATTCCACTGCCATTTGGAGAATAATCCAGTCACGGTTGACCTGAAAGAACTGTAACCACTTTTGTTTGATTGAATCCGTCAAACTATCAAAGAAGGCCATAGTCTCCCCCATCCTGAAGAGGTAAATTGTTTTATACAATCATCAAGTCTAATTCCTCTTCCGGATTTGTTACCTGTGGTTTACCCGGATTTAAATAAAAATCTGACAAAAGTGAAAAAAGTTCACGATCAGGGGCATCGTTAGGAACAACACCTTCAGGAAGCGCTAATATCTGATCAGCTACACTAAGGTAATAGTCACAAACGTATCTCAGGGAAGGATCTGATTCTGCCATTTCAAAAAGTGTTTTTCCTTTAACACGGGAAACACGAATATCTTCTATTAAAGGTAATACTTCTAAAACTGGCATTGGTACGGCTTCTACGTACTTATCAATTAAGTCACGTTTAGCAGTACGATTACCGATTAACCCCGCTAGTCTCAGGGGGTGAGTTCTGGCTTTTTCACGGACGGAAGCAGCGATGCGGTTAGCAGCAAATAAGGCATCAAAACCGTTGTCTGTAACGATCATACAGTAGTCGGCATAGTTCAAAGGTGCTGCAAAACCACCACAAACCACATCACCGAGAACGTCAAATAAAATTACGTCATATTCATCAAAAGCGTTAAGTTCTTTTAAGAGTTTGACTGTTTCACCTACCACATAACCGCCACATCCCGCACCTGCTGGCGGTCCACCGGCTTCCACGCAGTCAACTCCACCATAGCCTTTATAAATCACATCCTCTGGCCAAACATCTTCGTAGTGATAGTCTTTCTCTTGCAGGGTGTCGATGATGGTAGGAATCAAAAACCCGGTTAGGGTAAAGGTGCTGTCGTGTTTGGGGTCACAACCAATTTGCAGCACTTTTTTACCCCGTTTAGCTAGGGCTACGGATATATTACAGCTGGTTGTAGATTTACCGATACCGCCTTTTCCATACACTGCTAATTTCATTTTTCCTTACCTCTTATAGTTTCTTTTCTTAGCTCGTACCTTTACCCAGCACTCAACCAGTTAGATGTGTGAGGTCTGTGAGTGCCATTATTGTGCAAATTCCTAGAAAAGCAAAGGGTCTAAAAATCAGAAAATCAAAGATAATTGATTTCTTACAACGATATTTTTATATATAAAGCTTAAATAAACTTTAAAATCTCGAAAAAATCTTAAAAACCTCATTTATTCATATTTTTAAACTTTTTATATAAAAAAAGTTACAAAAGACAAATTAGATAAAATACTATTTTATTAATGGTTTCCATAGAATTATTCAATCATGGCTCAAGTTTATTAAGCAGCAAATAAGATGTTATTGCTGATGAGCATAACTATCGTCAGTGCATACCAGGAGAATAGACTTGAGATTTGAGAGAGGAGATAAAAGGATATAAATTTAGGGTTTTTGGGGCGGGAAGAAAACAAAAGTAATCTGCATCTATCTTTGATCTCTGAGTATCTGCGATTATTGTTGTTAATTAATATTAAATATTCAAATATCTGAGAAAAGTTAATCAAATCATGACATAGTTAAATTTTATGTATAATCATGTGTAATTATTAATTTTTTCCAGATCATTAATTTCCTGTAAAGATTGCCAGCCTGCGTGCCATTGAGAGTTATCCTGTAATAACTTGGCATTGATCCAAAAACGCACATTAGGATCACAAGCAGCTACCATTTCCGCATAGACCCATTTACCCTGATTTTTACGGTTAACAACCTGAAAATGTCGCCAACCATCAACTTTTTGCTGTGCTGTCCACTTAGAACCCAGTAAATGAGGAAACTTTTGTTTTTTGGGCATTGGTAATTGGTGATTGGGGACTGGTGATTGGTAAAAATTAAAAAATTAATATAATTTATTGAACACCCAAACATCATACCAATAATATGGTAAACACATACTTGTATTTATAGACGCTCTTCTCTGCTACTCTGCGCCTCTGCGTGAAACAAAAAGCATTAAGCAAAATTAGACAAAAAAGAAAAACTTTCACCAAGGTTTTACTTATTTTTTAACTTATAATTTACCCTTGGATTTTACACATATCATACCACAAAAATCTTGTGTGTCAATATCAATCCTGAAACGACGGAAACTCGTTAGTAATTGACATATATTCTCAAGATTATTGAGAATAAAGGGGGATTATTGTCAATAAACCACATCGCACACTTTTTTTCCAGATCAGAGATTTAAAAAACTTATATATTATTGAGGTGACAGGTGATAGGTGACAGGTGACAGTAAATAATTAATTAATTATCAATTACTCATGACCAGCTTAAACTAAATAACTGATGACTTGGGATAATACTACATAATGAGGATGAGAAGACCGATCCAGAAAAAGGCTAGGGTATTTTTACAATGACGATATGAGAGTGAATTTTCAAAAAAACTATGCAACCGACTGATCCGAACAAATTTACAGAAAAAGCCTGGGAAGCGATCGCGCAAACACCAGAGATTGCTAAACAATACCAGCAGCAGCAACTAGAAAGCGAACATTTAATGAAAGCACTGCTGGAGCAGGATGGACTTGCTAACGCTATTTTTACTAAAGCCGGTGCAAACATCCCCAAAATCAGAGATTACACAGAACAATTTATTTCCCGTCAACCCAAAGTATCAGGA
Source organism: Sphaerospermopsis torques-reginae ITEP-024 (assembly GCF_019598945.1). NCBI lineage: Bacteria > Bacillati > Cyanobacteriota > Cyanophyceae > Nostocales > Aphanizomenonaceae > Sphaerospermopsis > Sphaerospermopsis torques-reginae. Next base: position 4,965,813 of record NZ_CP080598.1, read on the forward strand.
AGTAGCACATCTGTATATTTGGGTAAAAGTTTAGATACATTATTAGACAGATCGGAAAAATATCGCCAAGAATTTAAAGATGAATATATTTCCGTAGAACATATATTATTAGGATATGCTAAAGATGACAGACTTGGTAAAAGTCTACTGCAAGAAATTGGTTTAGACGAAGGCAAATTAAAGAATACTATTAAACAAATTCGTGGGAGTCAGAAAGTGACAGATCAAAGTCCAGAAGGAAAATATCAATCTTTAGAAAAATACGGACGTGACTTAACAGAAGCAGCACGTCAAGGAAAATTAGATCCGGTAATTGGTCGGGATGATGAAATTAGAAGAACCATTCAAATTCTTTCTCGGAGAACAAAAAATAATCCTGTATTAATTGGTGAACCTGGAGTTGGAAAAACCGCCATTGCGGAAGGTTTAGCACAGCGAATAGTTGCGGGTGACGTTCCCCAATCTTTGAAAGATAGAAAACTAATTGCTTTAGATATGGGGGCGTTAATTGCCGGGGCAAAATTTAGAGGTGAATTTGAAGAAAGACTGAAAGCAGTATTAAAAGAGGTTACCGAATCTGGTGGAAATATTGTATTATTTATAGATGAAATTCATACCGTTGTCGGTGCAGGTGCAACCCAAGGGGCGATGGATGCAGGTAACTTATTAAAACCCATGTTAGCACGGGGTGAACTGCGTTGTATTGGGGCGACAACTTTAGATGAATATCGTAAATATATAGAAAAAGATGCTGCTTTAGAAAGACGCTTCCAACAAGTTTATGTAGATCAGCCAGATGTGGCAGATACGATTTCAATTTTACGGGGTTTAAAAGAACGGTATGAAGTGCATCACGGGGTAAAAATTTCCGATAGTTCCTTAGTTGCTGCTGCGACTTTATCGAGTAGATATATTAGCGATCGCTTCCTGCCAGATAAAGCTATTGACTTGGTAGATGAAGCTGCTGCTAGGTTGAAGATGGAAATTACATCCAAACCAGAAGAACTAGACGAAATTGATCGGAAAATTCTCCAATTAGAAATGGAGAAATTGTCCTTACAAAAAGAAAGTGATTTAGCTTCCCGTGAACGTTTGGAAAGACTAGAAAAAGAACTTGCCGACTTTAAAGAAGAACAACGCGCACTCAGCGCCCAATGGCAATCAGAAAAAGATATTATCACCAAAATTCAATCTATCAAAGAAGAAATTGATCGAGTTAACTTAGAAATTCAACAAGCAGAAAGAAACTATGATCTTAACCGTGCTGCTGAATTGAAATATGGTAAACTCACAGAATTACACCGACAATTAGAAACCGTAGAAAGGGAACTAGCTAACGCCCAAGGAACAGGAAAATCATTATTAAGAGAAGAAGTCACCGAAGCGGACATTGCCGAAATTATTTCTAAATGGACAGGTATTCCTATTAGTAAATTAGTGGAATCAGAAAAAGAAAAATTACTGCATTTAGAAGATGAATTACATCAGCGAGTAATTGGACAAAGTGAAGCTGTCACTGCTGTAGCTGACGCTATTCAACGTTCTCGCGCTGGACTTGCTGATCCTAACCGCCCCATTGCTAGTTTTATTTTCCTTGGACCAACGGGAGTTGGTAAAACAGAATTAGCTAAAGCTTTAGCTGCTTATATGTTTGATACAGAAGAAGCTTTAGTCAGAATTGATATGTCAGAATACATGGAGAAACACGCCGTTTCTCGGTTAATTGGTGCGCCTCCAGGTTATGTTGGTTATGAAGAAGGTGGACAATTAACAGAAGCTATTCGTCGTCGTCCTTACGCAGTAATTTTATTCGACGAAATTGAAAAAGCGCACCCCGATGTATTTAACATTTTCCTGCAAATTTTAGATGATGGTCGCGTTACCGACTCCCAAGGAAGAACGGTAGACTTCAAAAATACCATTATCATCATGACTAGTAACATCGGTTCTCAATATATTCTGGATGTTGCTGGGGATGATTCACGGTATGATGAAATGCGTCATCGAGTTATGGAAACAATGCGGAATAGTTTCCGTCCTGAGTTCTTGAACCGCATTGATGAAATTATCATCTTCCACGGTTTACAAAAATCAGAACTGCGGGAAATTGTGCAACTGCAAGTAGATAGACTCAGACAAAGATTAACTGATAAAAAAATGTCCCTGCGACTTGCTGGATCTGCACTAGACTTTTTAGCAGAAGTTGGTTATGATCCTGTATTTGGTGCGAGACCATTAAAACGTGCCATTCAAAGAGAGTTAGAAACCCAAATTGCTAAAGCTATTTTGCGGGGTGAATTTAATGACGGTGATACAATTTTTGTTGATGTGCAAAATGAACGTCTAGCTTTTAGTCGTTTACCAGTGGAAGTGTTTAGCAGTTAGTTTAATGTTAGTATTTAGCTATCAGTATTCAGCAGTCCGTGATTTACAGGTTATGCGAAAATCACCAATTGATAAGATACGAAGTTATCAAATATTCTGACTCTTGTACGGGTTTAGCACTGCTAAAAACCTACTGACTTCTGAATACTAAATACTGATAATTAAACTGTGGAGAAAAATTGAAAAACCTAGTTTTTAAAAACTTTTAAAGGCTAGAAATTAGTTCCCCGACTTTTCAAAAAGTTGGGGTTTTGAGTTATAAATCATCAAAATAAACCATATACTAGGAGTGTAATCTATGTCTTTAGAACAGGTTGAAAGTTTTTATGAAATGTTGAATTTAGAACCTGGTGTATATGAATTATATTATAAAAATTGCCGTCAACCCGGAGTTTTTGATAATTCTCACTGGGAAACAAAAAAAATAGTTAATTTCGCTGCTACTTTTGGCTATATTTTTACCGAAGAAGAATTAGAGGACTTTTGGTTTGCAACTGAACCTGTGAGCTTGTCCTAAGTTGACAATTTCATAGACAAAACCCTACTTATATTGACAAAAATCAATATATTTTCCGGAAAAAATCAACTACTTGATATATAATACGGTGATATCAAGTATTGAATTGAGACTATTGCCGACGCGAAAACCAAGCAATGATGGTGGTAGTCTTTTTCAGAAACTTAATTGGAACACAATCGCGTTGGGCTACAGCGTGAAAGTCTACAGAGGGATAACCGCTCCCATGCTCCCGTTGAAGTAGAAAGTAAAGTCTAGCTTTGTCTAGGTTTTATATTGCAGAGTAAGTCGTAAATAGGTGATTGGTGATTGGTGATTGGGAAAATACAAATAATTTCCTCTGCTCCCCAGTTTCTTCCCCAGTCCCTAGTCACCAGTCCCCAACAACCAAAATTCCAAAATAGCTTTTGCCTGTGACATTACTGTTATTGACTTAACATCAGCACTTGTCGCATTTTCCGCATATTTTCTGGTAATTCCAAGTTCATTGCTTGTTGAATAAAAATTGAGGGGATGGGAATATTCGGCGTTGCTTGCACTGTATAGGCTAACAAAGTTCCATTTCCCATGTCTTTAAGTTCTAAGTTGGCATGGAAATCTTCAAATGTCCCTTTTTCCATGCGAAATTGTATTTGCTGTCCTAAGACTTCAACAACGCTGAGATAAATTTCTACTTGGGCATTGAAAAATAAAAATGCTTTTTGTGCTGTTTGATATAGGCGCTTGACATCACCTTTGGTTATGATCTCGCTTTTTGTGACATCAGGGAAATATTGCACCCAACGGGGATAATCTGTAATCTGCTGCCAAACGTCGGAGCGAACTAAGGGTAAGTACATCCAAGCTGTGACAGCACCACCCCAGAGAGTATGCGATCTTGTTTGTAGCAAAATTTCACCTTGGATCAGTGACTTTTGTTTGTCTTGACTCCACAACATATCTAACCCTTTAGAACTTTGAATAGTTGATGAGATATCAGATACAGACATAGTGTTTTTCTCTACCCCTCAAACAATATTTATTAACCAAAAACTGAATCAAAAATTTAAATCTTCTAAAAAACCAGAGTTTGAAAGTTTCAACCAAGAAATTTCAGGATTTAAACCCACTCAATTTTAATTACAGTTCATTTTGTTGATTTTCTGGATATAATTTTATGGAAGTTGATTCTATCTACAAACTCTTACACCCTGTATTTAAATCTACCTGTTTGGCAGAAATGACTGACAGTATCATTTTTTCCGTCTTTCCCATTTTCTATTTCCTGCCCAAATAGATATGAACCTGCAACAAGTGGACATGATATAATTTTAAGTTAAACTGTAAGTTTTGCTGAAATTGCAAGGAAAATCCAGTGAATCAATCTTCATTAAATCGCAAATTAACTCAAATTTTAGGTATCCTTCTTGGTATGGGAATAGCCTTATGGATACTCAGAGGTTTGGGTATTCTCACTTTTATTCCTGGTGGTGTGATTTGGTTATTGTTGTTTGGGGCGTTGGGGTTAGGCATTTTCAGTTATTTTCAACGCAGATTATGGCGTTTTTAAGATCCGTCCTCGGCAATAAGCAAGTACATATAGATTGATATCAAAATATAAATATATGGAATACTATGGAATAGTGGAAAGCTGAACTAATTAGTTTTAGGGCGCAAAATCCATGCAAAAATATATATGTACTGTCTGTGGCTATATCTATGATCCTGAAGTTGGTGATCCTGATGGTGGGATAGAACCAGGAACAGTTTTTGAAGATATCCCAGAAGACTGGTTTTGTCCTGTTTGCGGTGCTGCAAAAGAGGATTTTACACTTTTTGAAGAGTAAAGTAAGATTATTGAAAGATTTTTAAAGTTGTTACCCTTGCAAATTGTAGTTATTGGTGGTGGGGCGGCGGGTTTTTTTGGTGCGATCGCCTGTGCTGAAGCTAACCCCCAAGCCCAAGTTACTTTAATTGAAGCCAGTCGTAAACCCCTGGCTAAAGTTCTCATTTCTGGTGGGGGAAGGTGCAACGTCACTCACGCTTGTTTTTCTCCTGAAGAGTTGGTGCAAAATTACCCTAGAGGTGGTAAAGCTTTGCGGGGTGCTTTTACTCGTTTCCAACCTCTTGACACCGTAGCTTGGTTTGCGGCTCATGGTGTAAATTTGAAAACTGAAGCTGATGGACGGATGTTTCCCATTACAGATCGTTCGGAAACCATTGTAGAATGTTTGATTAAAGCTGCTTTTAATGCTGGGCTAAAACTGAGTATTGGTAAGCCTGTAATTTCTGTAAAACGCCAAAATGAGGGTTTTGAAGTTATTTTCAAGTCGGGAGAAACGAAATATTGCGATAGCGAAGCGCTGCTGCAAGCAGATCGCCTAATTTTAGCTACAGGTAGCAGTTTAATAGGTTATAAAATCGCTAGAGAGTTAGGTCATCACATCGAAACCCCTGTTCCCTCTTTATTTACTTTTAACATTGCTGATCCAAAATTACGAGCATTGGCAGGAATTAGCGTTAATCCTGTAAGTTTGCGTTTATCAATTGCAGATCAAAAACCTTTACAACAAACAGGACCTTTATTAATCACTCATTGGGGTGTCAGTGGACCTGCGGTACTGAAACTTTCCGCTTGGGGTGCAAGAATACTCCATGAAAACCGCTATCAATGCAAATTATACATTAATTGGTTGCCCAACTTGCCACAAGAGGAAGTGAGACAAAGGCTTTTAGCGGTAAAACAGGAATGGGGCAAAAAAGCGATCGCTCTCCATCGTGGTGTTGACTTACCCCATCGACTGTGGCAATATCTAATTAGCCGTATAAGTATTACTACTGAAGACCGCTGGGCAGAAATATCTAACAAAACCTTAAATCAGTTAGTTCAAGAAATATCTCAGGGAGAATACTTAATTAGTGGTAAAGGAGTTTTCAAAGAAGAATTTGTCACCTGTGGGGGTGTCAACATCAAGGAGGTTAACTTTAAAACAATGGAAAGTAAGCTAGTTCCGGGTTTATACTTTGCTGGGGAAATATTGGATATTGATGGTATAACTGGCGGTTTTAACTTCCAAAGTGCTTGGACAACTGCATATTTAGCTGGACAGTCAATGACTCAAACGAGTAATTCCTAACTGTCACCAAACAAGATCAGAATTAAGGCATGATGATGATCAGAAACCTCAGATACTCAAAATTAAATCATGTTATTCAGCGAAATTGTTAGTAAATTAAACGACACTATTCAAGCTCACAGTCTCACCCCTAACCCGGAAGTAAACCCAGAAATTACCGGAGTTGCAGCTATAGATGAAGCGACAAACGGTACTATTACTTATGTGGAAGGGGCTAAATTTGCCTCTTTAGTTAATTCTACTGATGCTAGTGCCTTAATTTTACCCCTGGATGAAAAATTACACACTCAAGCTACAGAAAGGGGTATTGCTTGGTTAGCAACTCCCGAACCCCGGTTATTGTTTGCTCAAGCGATCGCTCTTTTTTATCAACCTTATCAACCTACCCCAGAAATTCATCCCAGTGCCGTTATTGACCCTACCGCCAAAATCGGTAATGATGTTTATATTGGCGCTCATGTTGTCATTTCTCCAGGTGCAGAAATTGGCAATGGTGTAATTATTCACCCCAACGTCGTGATTTATCCTGATGCCAAAATTGGCGATCGCACCACCTTACACGCTAACTGTACCATCCATGAACGTACCCAAATCGGTGCAGAATGCGTAATTCATAGCGGTGCTGTCATCGGTGCAGAAGGTTTTGGTTTTGTTCCCACTCGCACAGGTTGGTTAAAAATGGAACAATCTGGTTATACAGTTTTAGAAGATGGGGTAGAAATAGGTTGTAACAGTGCAGTTGATCGTCCCGCAGTCGGTGAAACCCGCATTGGCAAAAATACTAAAATTGACAACTTAGTACAAATCGGTCACGGTTGCCAAATCGGCTCAGGTTGTGCTATAGCTGGACAAGCGGGGATGGCCGGAGGTGTAAAAGTAGGAAACCGAGTCATTTTAGCCGGACAAAGCGGAATAGCAAACCAAGTAACAATTGGAGATGGGGCGATCGCCTCTGCTCAAACAGGTATTCATAACAATGTTGCACCAGGAGAAATCGTCTCTGGTACTCCTGCCGTACCACACAAATTATACCTGAAAGTATCTGCTATTTATAACCGTCTTCCAGAGATATATCAAACTTTCAAACAATTGCAACGTCAAATAGGGAAAAAGTCAGATTAATTTTTTTGTGGAACAGGCATCTTGCCTGTTTTGAATTGATAATATTTTACTATTTTTGATAATTTTAGCTATTGAACCAATCTTCGCCCCCTGGTAACTGAGCAAAATAATCATCCACAACATCAGGTAATTCCCTATTGGTATACCTATATGTCATTCCTAATAACTCAGTTGCATTTAATATCAACTGTGGTTTATTTAACATTTGGGAAATTTGTTTTCGTTTTAAAGTACCGTTCAAAACCTCTAAACTAGCATCCGCTATTGCTGGTGTCAGTTCATCTTCGAGGTAACTTTGCCATTCATCTTCATTGATATAATGAGATTTTTTATTATCTTTTAGATTGATTTTTTTGATTTCTATCAATGAATTACGAATAGAAGCAGCCCAAGAATTTGTTAATCTCTGCTCAATTTGATTTTTAATTAAATGAATCAACAGAATTTTTAAAAAAGCCTGGATATTACGTATAATTGCTTGTTTACTCATTCCCTCTAATTCATCAACAATTGCCAGAGCATCTGTGTAACGTCCTGCTAAAATGCTATTTCTGAGGTCAATTAATTCCTGTGTCATCTGTATTCACCTCAAACTATAAATAAGAGAATATTGATTCAGACAATCCTTAATTGTATTTTATAGTTAAATTTGTTCATTTGTCTAACTTGAATCAGCAGGTTTTGATATATTCTGGAGATGACACCATCAAAAGCGCGGAGAACCAGAATTGTGAAGTTACATAAACCAATATTAGTGGGAGGACTAGGTTTGTCCTTTTCCCTGTGGATGTTAGACACCTGGCATGATTCAATAGTACAGGTAGGAGAGTTTGGCCTGTTGAGTGCTTTAGCAGTTGGTGGGGGTTTGTGGTTGTTGCAGAAAAACCGCCCTCAGATTGGTGAACAGCTAGATAATATGGTTATAGATAGGTCATCTGTAGAAAATGCAGTCAATAAAACCCAAGCTATCATCAACCAACTCGCACAAGAAGCAGTCAACCATCCCAGCTTAACAACTTTACGTGAACAACTGGAACAATTACTTTTAGAGTTGGATAGACGAGAAATTCAAATTGCTGTGACAGGTGGTAAGTCTGTAGGTAAAAGTACAATTATTCAAACTCTCAAAAATGTAGAAACTTTATCTACAAACTCTCTACATTTTGTAGAAACAGCACCTTTATTTACAGGAATGAATGAAACTTCTGATGCAGTTACATTATCAGAACTGCAAAAATCTGATTTTGTTTTATTTCTTACCAATGGAGATTTAACAGATTCAGAATTTCAAGTTTTGCAACAATTAAAAGCTGTAAAACAATCAGTATTGCTGGTTTTTAATAAACAAGACCAGTATATAGTAGATGAACGCCCGACAATTTTGCAATCCTTGAAACAAAGAGTTTCTGGTAATGTAGTTGCAACTTCCGCTTCACCCTTACCTGTAAAAGTGAGAAAACATGAAACTGATGGTTCTGTGCAAGAATGGATGGAACAACCAACACCAAACATTCAAGAATTAACAGAAAAATTAGTTGAAGTTTTAACACAACAAAAACAGCAGTTAGTTTGTACAACAACAATGCGGAAAGTGCTGTTACTCAAAGCGGAAGCGAAAAATTGTTTAAATAGCATCAGACGCGATCGCTCAACACCCATCATAGAACAAAATCAGTGGATAGCTGCTGCTGCTGCTTTTGCTAACCCAGTTCCCGCATTAGACATATTAGCAACTGCGGCCATTAACGCGCAAATGGTAATGGACTTAGGTAATATTTATCAACAAAAAATTTCCTTAGAACAGGCGCAACAAGTAGCTGTCACTATGGGAAGCTTAATGTTGAAATTAGGATTAGTAGAATTATCTACTAGAGCAGTAACAGGTATTCTTAAAACTAATGCTGTCACCTTCGTTGCAGGGGGAGTAGTTGAAGGTGTGAGTGCTGCTTATTTAACCAAAGTTGCTGGTTTAAGTTTGGTTGAATATTTTGAACAGCAAGAAATAGCATTAGAAACAGGAACTGGTTTAAACCTGGAAAAATTACGCCAAGTTTTGCAAAATGTATTCCAGCAAAATCAAAAAATTGCTGTTTTGGAAGCATTTGTGAAACAAGGTGTGAAACGGTTATTACCAGAAACAAAACCAGTTGAAGTATTGGGATAATTTTGTACACAGAAATTACAAACCCGCTTGCAGTGGAGTTATTCCCAAATAAAAAGCGGGTTTTATTGTCAGAATTTAGCAGTCAGAAGTCAGAAGTCAAAATATTTTTTAAAGCACTCAAATTTCATGCGATTTTGAACATATTTATTTTTTTTTACGGTTTATGATAATATCTGTGATTTTCTCAGATGTTGACACTATTAGTAAATTTATGACACCTCAAGAATTTTTGGATAATTTAGCTACAGCAAAAACAGACTCAGAAAAACTCGTTGTTTTTGCAAGATACCTAGACACAACAGCATTAGATCATGCAACCACCCCCAGATGGAAAAGTTTAGCTTACAGTATGGAAATTCAATTTGCACTCAATAACCTTGCTTTTCATTTAGAAGCATTAGCTGAAAAAGCAAATTAATGATTGAAAATAATACTTAATAGGTATGATTTTTTTGTACCTATCAAGTAATTATATTTTTTGGTTAAACTCTCCTAAATACCTGATTTATCAATTCACAAATTCCTTAAAGCTGACGATAAACAGCAAATAAATAATCATTATATTTGTGTTCAACCTCAAGATTGGCAAACGCCCAAGCGACTGGATAAGGGTTTTGATATTCTCCTAAAATATTTATCTTGTGACAAACACCAGGAATTTTGGTTAAATATTTGTTGTTTAAAGGTGAATCACAAACAAATAAACCTCTAGCTGTGTATGTTGTACCTATGATATTTAAGCTATGATTAATTATGATTGCTACATAGTATTTATCATCAGCAGAATGCAGCACTTGAACTAAGTCATTATGAGTAATACCAAGTAAACGAGTAGGTAATTTAAAATCTGCGCTGGTATCTAAGGGGAGGTTTTGAGTCTTTACCCAAGTGATAATTTCTTGATGTTTTTTTAATGTTTTACGTTTTTGGAAAAAATATTTGACTTCGGTGAATAATTTAGTGATTGGGTATATTAGTTGTAGTGCGATTAATATCAAAGTCATGAATATTCTTTGGATTTTCAGCATTTTTTTACCCCTGGTTGTTATAATTGAGATTATAAAACATTTTAATTCAAGAATACTTGTAATATCCTATGCAACCTAAACATCCTTGGTTACAAAAATGTATACAAAAGTTGGAAGAATTACCTCAAATAGAGACAACAACAACTATAGAACCTTTCTTAGAAAACACTTTAGCGGATGGGTTGTTAACAATATATACGCCTCATAACCAAGTTAAATATTTAGTTGAAATTAAAGCATCCATCACTTTAGATACAGTTGATGCAAATATTAATTAATGGTAATAAAAATCAACCTAAATATAACTCATCTGAACCTGTAGCAGATCCGTTACTTATTCATGCAGAATTGTCTTTAAATCCAGATACAAGACTCAAAGAAACAGCTAAACGTTTGTACGAAAAATATATTATTGTCAGACAAGAAATTGCAGAAATTTCAAGATAAATATATTTCTGAATGTATACCTAAAACTTTAGATGATCAAGAATGGGATGAAACTTTTGATAAAATAGTGAAACGTTTTGCAGCATTGCAATATGGGTTCACTAATTTTTCTGAATGATTTATTGTTGTGAGTAAAACTTTTTTAAGGCGCTAATTAATCAAAAACTAGGTAAATCCTGATCTGAATATCCAGCACTAACTAAAGCAGGAGGAGTAGTATTAGCTTGCTTTTTAATGAGTTCTAGCAAAGCTTCATTACAACGTTCCGCAATTTCTGGATATTTATTTGCTATCCATTCAAGTTCTGTCACACCAGAAGGATCACTAATATCAATCCCCAGATTTACTAATTCTTCGGTATGTTGCAGTGCGAGATTGAAAATACCTTCAAAATCTATAAATTCTTCGTACATGATTATATTTTAGTAATCCACCAATTTTAGTATAGTTGAATCATCTCACGCAAAGGCGCAAAGACGCAAAGAGTTAAATTTTGCATTTTCCAACTAACCCGCCTACGATTGAAATCGTAGGCTAATAGCCAAAATCCACTAAAGTGGACTGAAAAGCAATCTGTAGTCTACTTTAGTAGACTTGATCTATGAGACTCTTAATTCATTCCCTGGCAGATTGTGGGATAATTAGAAGATGTGAATAAAAAACTATTTATGTTTTTATTTACGCTTATCAAAAAAACTTAGGGTTGTTTTCATGAGTAAAATTCCCACTATCTTCTCCTTCTTCTCCGGTTCAGGTTTCCTCGATTTAGGATTTGAAAATACAGGTTATAAAATCGCCTATGTTAACGAAATCTTCCCCCCTTTCATGTCTGCTTATCGCTATTCAAGGGAAATGCTTAAACTCCCATCTCCTGAATATGGATATCATGAAGGTGAAACAGCAGACGTAAGTAAATTAACAGAAGGAACACAAGCACAAAAATTAAATGAATTAGTCAAAGATTCCCGTAAATCAAATCATATAATAGGCTTTATTGGTGGTCCACCTTGTCCTGATTTTTCTGTCGGTGGTAAAAATAAAGGACATTTGGGAGATAATGGGAAATTATCGGAATCTTATATTGAGTTGATTTGTCAAAACTTACCTGATTTCTTTTTATTTGAAAATGTTAAGGGTTTATGGAGAACTAAAAAACATCGTTTATTTTATGAATCTTTGAAAATTAAATTACAAGAAGCAGGTTATATTTTAACAGAACGGTTAATTAATGCGATTGAATATGGTGTACCTCAAGATAGAGACAGAATTATTTTAATAGGTTTTAAAAATAATCTGCTCAATTATATGGAAATTGATAATTTTACCTTTCCTTGGGAAGAATATATTTTATATCCTCAAAATCAAGTGTTTGCATATCCTTGGATTAACAATGAACCCTTTAAAGAAAATTCTATCACCTATTGTCCTGATAATATTCCTCAAGAATTAACTGTTGAATATTGGTTTTTAAAAAATAATGTGCTTAATCATCCTAATTCAAAACATTATTTTCAACCACGAGCAGGTATCACTAAATTTTTAACTATTGCTGAAGGGGATGATTCAAAAAAGTCATTTAAACGTTTGCACCGATGGCGTTATTCTCCTACAGCTTGTTATGGAAATAATGAAGTACATTTACATCCTTACAAAGTGCGACGTATTTCTGTAGCTGAAGCTTTAGCTATTCAATCTTTACCCGCTAATTTTTCACTTCCAGAAAATATGTCACTTACGAATATGTTTAAAACCGTGGGTAATGGTGTTCCTTATTTAGCAGCAAAAGCATTAGCTCAAAGTATACTTGATTTTTTTTGTATTAAAAAGTATTAAAACAAATATTCAGGGAATAAATTCCCTGTCTGATAGCAAAAAAATAGCCAGGGAATAAATTCCCTGTCTAATAGCAAAAGTCGGTTAAAACCGACTATCTTTTTGAAGATAAATAATCTGAGAAAACTATTCCCTGAAAATTATTCTTTTCTTCCTTTGCTTCCTTTGCATCTTTGCGCCTTTGCGTGAAACACAAAAATTCTTACTCTCCTGACTCCTGAATTCTCCAAATATGATTTAATAGAGAAGAAACATCTTAAATTTTCATAAAGATTAATAATCCCTAACTGGCAGACTTAACAATGGCAGCAGACTACCCCAACATTGATATTGCGCCATTTATCGATCACTCCCTGCTATTACCAACTACTACCCCAGAGCAGGTTGAAAAATGGTGTGAAGAAGCATATAGATTTAATTTTGCAGCGGTTTGTATCCATCCCTGTTATGTCAAACAAGCTGCCCAACTGCTGCACAACAAAAACCCCCAAGTTTGTACTGTGATTGGTTTTCCTACTGGTAGCACGACTTCAGCCGTGAAGTTATATGAAGCGCAAGAAGCAGTGGAAAATGGTGCAACAGAGTTAGATTTGGTGATTAACTTAGGTTGGTTGAAAGCTGGTAAAAGCGAGGAAGTACACCGGGAAATTGCTACAATTTGTGAAGAAACTGGAAAACCTGTAAAGGTAATTTTAGAAACCAGTTTACTCACGGATGCAGAAAAAAAACTTGCAGCCGATATAGCGATGGATGCGGGTGCAGCATTCTTAAAAACCAGTACAGGTTGGAATGGAGGAGCAACTGTAGCCGATGTACGCCTATTAAAAGAAATAGCACGGGACAGGGTGGGAATTAAAGCATCAGGAGGGATTCGCACCCATAACGACGCTTTAGATTTAATTATGGCTGGTGCTACCAGATTAGGTACATCTCGCGGTATAGAGTTACTGCGTCAACGCGATCGCCAAGAAGAGGTGACAGATGAGAGGTGACAGGTGACAGGTGACAGAAAGCAAGGGTGGTGAGGTGGTGATGGGTAGGTTAATAACCCAATTACCAATTACCAATTACCAATTACCAATTACCAATGACTAAAACATATCAAGCAACTGGTATTAATCTGAAAACCCAGGCATTAGGAGAGTCAGATAAAATAGTGACAATTTTAACCAAGGAATTTGGTTTGATTCGGGCGATCGCTCCTGGTTCCCGAAAACATAATTCCAGTCTGGGTGGGAGAAGTGGAATGTTTGTAGTTAATCAACTGCTCATTTCCCAAGGGCAATCATCACAACCAGCTACATCAACCCTCAATAGAATTACTCAAGCCGAAACTATCAAAACTTATCCAGGTCTAACCAAAGACTTGGGAAAATTAGCTGCTAGTCAATATTTAGCGGAAATAGTTCTGTGTCAAGCTTTAAGCGAACATCCCCAAGAAGAACTTTATGAGGTACTTAACGAACATCTCCAGCGTTTAGAAGCTTTACCCAAAAGTCAAGGACTAGATGTAGTAGCACATTTGGCACAAGGAGTATTTCACCTCTTGGCTTTAGCAGGATTAACCCCACAAGTGCAATTTTGTTGTTTAACACAGCGTCCCCTAATTCCAGACCTGACCAACCCCAACTGGCAAGCAGGTTTTAGCATTGCTGCGGGGGGAACAGTTTGCTTACAAGCGTGGGAACAGTTAAGAAAACAAAGGGAATGGCAAAAACAGGAAGAAAAAAAACAGGAACAAGAAATTTCTCCATCGGCCAATAATGCCCCCAAACCTGGTTATCAAACAGTTTTCCATCACCAAGACCTACCAAAAATTTCCCGTCGTCTGGGTGCAAAAGAATTGGGTATGCTCCAATATTTGTCCGAACCAGGGATAATGCAAATAGATGCAGCCGCAGATGATGGCTGGTTATCTGTTGAGCAGATTTTGCGCCAATACACCCAGTATCACCTTGGTCGCCCTATTCGCTCTGCCACATTGATAGATTCTTATTTTGCCGCCAACCATGATGCAATCGTCTGATTTGGATCGAAAAATTCAGCCTTTATCACCTAGCCAAGCTAACAACAAGAATAGGGTATCAGAATCTTCAAGACCTAATCATTTAAGTTCTGTTTCACCCCTAAATTCTGGCAAAATTCATAGCCCAGAAATGTCTCTCAAAGAAGTTGCTGATGAGAAAAATTTGACATCAGAACTTAATGTGAATATACCTCAACCATCAGATATAGATTCACCAATTTCAGTAACAAGTAATGGTGAAAATGGTAAGGTTAATACTAAGATTAATACTACGGAAAAAAGTTTACAAGTAACATCACCCCTAGAAACAGAAACATTACCATTAAACGGTTCTGGTTCAGGTGGAAATTCAGCATCAAGTGATGTGGAAGAAAAGGGATTTTTTCCTGTATTAAAAAACCCGAATTTCCTAGCACTGTGGGGAGGACAAGTTTTTTGTCAACTGGCTGATAAAGTATATCTAGTATTGATGATTGCTTTGATTAACAGTGAGTTTCAACAAGGTGGTCAAAGTATCAGTGCTTGGGTGTCAGCGTTAATGATGATCTTTACCATTCCCGCAGTTTTGTTTGGTTCAGTAGCTGGTGTGTTTGTGGATCGCTGGTCAAAAAAAGCTGTATTGGTAGCATCAAATATTTGGCGCGGTATCCTTGTTTTAGTAATTCCTTTTTTACTGTGGTTAACCCATGATTGGCAACCAGTGGGAGTTTTGCCAGTGGGTTTTTTAATGATCTTACTGGTGACTTTTTTGGTTTCCACATTAACACAGTTTTTCGCACCAGCAGAACAAGCAGCTATTCCTTTAGTGGTGGAAGAACAACATTTACTTTCTGCTAATTCCCTGTACACAACAACGATGATGGCATCGGTAATTGTTGGTTTTGCTGTGGGCGAACCAGTGTTAGTTTTAGCTGATAGTATTTGGGCAAAATTTGGCGGTAGTGGGGGACTAGGTAAAGAAATTTTAGTTGGTGGTAGTTATGCGATCGCTGGCATGATTTTATTACTCCTGAAAACTCACGAAAAACCTCACCCCCCAGAAACAGAATTTCCTCACGTTTTTGAAGACCTGCGCGACGGTTTACGTTACCTCAAAGAAAATCACCGTGTCCGCAATGCTCTTTTGCAATTAACTATCCTATTTTCTGTGTTTGCAGCTTTAACCGTTCTCGCTGTTCGCATGGCAGAAATTATCCCTAATTTAAAAGCTTCCCAATTCGGTTTTTTACTTGCAGCGGGTGGTGTTGGTATTGCAGGAGGCGCGACAATTCTCGGCCAATTTGGTCAACGTTTTTCCTATCGACAACTTAGCCTCTGGGGTTGTCTGGGTATGGCTGTATCTTTAGTTGGTCTTTCACTCTTCACAACCCAGCTATGGCTAGTGCTGCTTTTCATAACTTTATTAGGTGTGTTTGGCGCTTTGGTCGGTATTCCCATGCAAACCGCTATCCAAACCGAAACACCCCCAGAAATGCGCGGTAAAGTGTTTGGACTGCAAAATAATGTGGTTAATATTGCCCTGACTCTACCTTTAGCCTTAGCAGGTGTAGCGGAAACTTTCATTGGCTTAAAAGCAGTCTTTTTGTCCTTGGCTGTGATCGTCTTTTTCGGAGGTATCTTCACCTGGTATAATTCCCGTACCTAGTTATCAGTTAGTCAATCATCAAAAAGTTAATAAAATCACTGGTTTTCGTGCTAAACTTAATCCAGCGAAAATTCAGGACATACTTGCTGAGGATTAATGAAACCTGATCCTAATTAATTGGTGATCAATTTGATTAATTCCCACCTTAAAAACACCACAAATAAAGCCATACAAATAAAGCCATAAATTTGCTATTTGACTTGGCTGATAGCTGGGATATTTAATAAATATATGGCATTAATGTATTGATGCACAAAAAGCAGCAAGTATCACGGGATAAAAACAGCTAAGTATAAAACCCCAATTATTTCAAACCGATTTTATCAACAGCTAATTAAAGAATGCGTATAGCCTGGATTGGAAAAAAATCACCCTTTTGCGGTAATGTCACCTACAGTCGGGAAATTACAAATGGATTATTAGATAGGGGACATGAAGTAAGTTTTCTTCACTTTGCTCAAGAAGACTCTGAACCAGATAACTGGCCAAATTTTAAAGAAGTTCCCCTACCTTTTATTTATAGATCCCAGGTTTACACCCTTCCCGCTTTTAATGCCACTAAGGTCTTAAAAGACGCATTGCGGGAAATAAAACCAGAAATAGTTCATGCTTCCTTAACTTTATCCACTCTGGACTTTGTTTTACCAGAAATTTGCAAAGAATTAAATTTACCCCTGATTGCTACTTTTCACACTCCCTTTGCTGGTAAAGGAGCAAAATTAATTTCTGGTACGCAACTTTTAGCTTATCAGCTATACGCACCTTTTTTAGATAATTATGATCGGGTAATTGTATTTTCCCAAATTCAAAGAGAATTATTAGCGAAAATGGGAGTCAGGGAAGAAAAAATTGCTGTTATTCCTAACGGTGTTGATACTGTTAAATATTCTCCTGGGGTTTCCCATATCAAACAAGAATTTAATGCTGAACGTTTGTTTGTTTATCAAGGCCGTCTTGCACCGGAAAAAAATGTAGAATCCTTATTACGAGCTTGGAAACAGTCAGATATGGCTGCTGGTAGCAAGCTTTTAATAGTGGGTGATGGTCCATTGAAATCATCTTTAGAACCATTTTATGGCTCAGAATATGGCATTATCTGGTTAGGTTTTGTCGCTAATGAAGAACGCCGTATAGAAATTTTACGGGGATCAGATGTATTTATTTTACCTTCTTTGGTAGAGGGTTTATCCCTGTCTTTATTAGAAGCAATGTCTTGTGGTTTAGCTTGTTTAGCTACTGATGTCGGTGCAGATGGGGAGGTATTGGAAAAAGGTGCTGGGGTAGTAATTAATTCCAAAACTGTGCGATCGCAACTCAAAACCCTTTTACCACTATTCCAAGATCATCCAGAGTTAACAACCATGTTGGGGCAAAAAGCAAGGAAGCGAGTTTTAGAACGCTATACCCTGAGTGATAATATCAGTTCCTTAGCAGAACTTTATAAACAAGTTTTAGCAAAGCGTCCTGTAACATCAGGTTGGGGAGTTTAAGTTATCAATTGATAATTGATAATTGACAATTGACAATTGACAATTGATAATTGACACTTGATAATTGTTTCATTCAGGGTTTAAAACCTCCCCCTTCAAGGGGAAAAAAGCAGAAAATTCTGCTTTTTCAATCCTCTGATTTTAAGGGAGAGGTAATTGTTAATTGTCTATTATTAATAAACTTTAAATAGTCTTAAATAGTCTCAGGATCAATATTTAATTCTCGCAACTTGGCCGCTAAACGCGCTGCTCTTTTAGCTTCTGCTTCCGCGCTTTCTTCAGGTGTAGGAACTAAAATTCCTGCGGGTGTAAAATACCGCAATAAACCCTCATGAATACCCAAATATAAACCTAACTGTTGACTCCACAAATGTCCTTTCTCATTTGCTATTAAAGGTTGATATTCTCCATCTACTAAATGAAAACCTGTAAATTCTAAGGTATAAGGATCAAACCAAAAATAATCCGGTGTGCGGAATGTATTTTGATAAAGTTCTTTTTTAAATTCTCTATCTGTATTAGCTGTAGTTGGTGAAAGAATTTCTAAAATGAAATTGGGATATTTACCATCTTCATCCCACACTACCCAACTTTTACGAGTTTTACGTTCAGTTCCCAATACCACAAAGAAATCTGGACCCCGGAAATATTCTGATTTTGTGGGAGGATATTTATAATAAATACTAAGGTTTCCAGTAGCATAAAAATCATTTCTTACTCTCCATAACCATTGGAGAGAACTAATCAATAAAATTATTTGTCTTAGATGTAATTCAGATTCTAAAGAAGGTTCATCACTATATAAATCACCAGGGGGAAAAATTACATCTTGGGAGATGTTTTCTTGTACTTCTAATTCTTGTGCAATGATCATAAATTTGATATAGCATCAAGTTGTAATTCTATAATTATAACATTTAACAATTAAATGCTAAAAAATATCCTGTAAATCCTTAAATCCTGGATATCCTGATTCTGACAATAAAAAAATTGTTGGGTTGTGCTGTCGCTTAACCCAACCTACTTTCTATCTCCCGTTTGGACGTTGAATAATTGTTTCCATCACCCGACGTTTTACTTTCGGATCAACACCTACCAACCGCACATATTCACCACTATATTCAGCTAAACAAGATTCTAAAGTTGAAATTGCATCAGATTCACCATCTATCTGTAAAGTACCACAACTTTGCCATGAACCTGTGCGAAAACGTCTTTCATCAATGTGTTCAACACCAATTTTATAACCTTGGGATAAAATTTGTCGGACTTGTTCCTGTGTTTCTAAACTTAAATGACTTTGATTTTTACTGCTATTATTTCCATTTCCATTAGTTACAGGTTGACTAATAGGTGTTTCTTTCACACCAACTTGAGATTTATAAAGTCTACCCCGATTTAGTCTATTATATTCATCAACCAAATGGGAAGTTTCCACCCATTTTTGTTCACCTACCATTAAATTACCAGATTCAATTAAATGGGATAAACTAAAATCAGGTTTCTTAAATTCTGGTGGTGGTTCTACACTATTAACCACTCGCATCGAGATTTTTTCATAACCTATCTGATGAATAAAATCACGAATTTGTTCATCATAAATGCGAGAACGCAACGCACTAAAAAAGTCAATAGACTGATGAGAGAAAGTATCTACTAACTGTTCAATTTCTCTTTGTGAAAGTCCATCTTCCCCAAAAATTCCCCCCACAATTCCTACCTTATCATCACGGTTGGGTTCCCAGTAAAACTTCTCCATTCTTCCATCTCTAATTAATGGTGCATAGAGGGTTGAAAAATCATTTCCTGTGACAATAATGGGAACACGACGAATAGGGTTAGCATCATAACTTCCTGGTAATTGTACATCAGTGGGATTATCTGCAATATTCATTAATGTTGCATTTACCAACTGAGTATTAACTGTGTATTGCGTTCCTTCGTCAAATCTTCCTGCACCAGCATCTAAATCATTAATCATCAAAACGCACATTTTACCGCGAACTTTAACTAATTCTGCGGTTTCTCGATAACGCAAACGAATTAACCGTGCTGGATCTCCTGCATCTGGACTTTCTAATTCTCCTCCAGAAATGAGGGTGACTTCTATGCCCATTTTTTCAAATGCTAATTCACATTGAAAAGATTTACCTTCACCTTTTTTCCCATGAATACCTAAAATTAAGGGAACTCGTACACCGGGAATATTTAAAAAGTTTTTGGTGATGTGAACAGCAATTTTATCCAGAAACCGAGAGGAGATGTAGTAACCCATAATTTTGTTATAAAAGTTATTATCAAAGTTTTGACTTTTGACTGAAAACCAAAATTAAAATCTACAAACTATTTGGGGGATTTTTCCCCCAGTAATTTTAACTTATTAAACCAATGATCTATCAGTTAAAATCTCATAACCATCTTCTGTCACTAACACAGTATGTTCAAACTGAGCAGATAAAGCATTATCAACTGTAACCGCAGTCCATCTATCAGCTAAAATTCTGGTATTTTTTGAACCTGCATTTAAAATCGGTTCAATGGCTAAAGTCATACCAGCACGTAATTTCACATTGGGAATCTCACGAGTTCTATAGTTAAAAACCGCAGGTTCTTCGTGTAAATTTCTACCAACTCCATGACCTGTAAATTGTTCCACTACACTAAATTTATTCGTTTTTACATGGTCTTCAATCGCACCAGCGATATCCGCAAGGTGAGCGCCGGCTTTAACTTGTTCAATTCCTTTATATAAAGCTTCTTCCGCTATTTTTATTAATCTAGCTGCTTCTGGGGTGACATTTCCTACAGCAATTGTTATACAAGAATCACCATGAAATCCCTGATAATAAGCACCTGTATCAACTTTTAATACATCACCGGAGCGAATAACCTTTTTCGGACTAGGAATACCATGTACAACTTCATTATTTATACTAGAACAAATCGAAGCCGGAAAACCGTGATATCCTTTAAAACTGGGAGTTGCACCCATTTCCCGGATACGTTTTTCTGCGTGTGCATCTAAGTCAGCAGTTGTCATTCCTGGTTCTACTAACTCAGAAATTTCTTTGAGAACCGTGGCTACAATCTTAGCCGATTGTCGCATGATTTCGATTTCGCGGGGAGATTTAATTTCTATACCCCTGCGTTGTCTGGGTGCTGCGGGTTTGGTTTTAACTGGTTCAGAAATTAGGTGGCTGAGAATGTTCATCATGTAATTTAGTAATTTCCGCGATTTTACGGCTTAGATTTGAGGTTGTTGAGATTTATTGCAAAAAATATCTATCCTTACTTACGTTAACTTATTTTGCGTTATTTAGAAAATTGGTAACGGGTAATTGGTAATGGGTAATTTTGCGTCTATGTTTCATAAGTTTTTTCAATCTCAATTTTGCCAAATTTGTTCAACTTACTTTTTTTCGCAATAACTACCCTCTATTCTCAAGATTATTGCGAATATTATCAATAATTTTACGAGTTTTGGTTTTTTCAGCGATTGATATTTACTTACTCACTTTTTTCTGGTACTATATAGTAAAATACAGGGTATTAATAGATAATTCTATAATTATTACAAAATAGTTCTTCCTCATCAAAATCTATTATATCAGGTTCTATCGTCGTTGTCAACAGTCTAACCCCTCTATTTGGCAAATTTTTCTGGTAAAAATTCACAACCAAAAATCCTGTACATCCTTAAATCCTGATTTTGACAAAGATAGATTAGGATTGAATTACTATTTCTCCTTTCATACCTGCTTCAGAATGTCCGGGGATGGTACAACGTAAATTATATTTTCCTGTTTTGAGAGGAACAAACACCCATTCTGCTTCTGCACCGGGTTTGAGTTCTAATTCGTGAATCATTCCTTTAATTTCCACATTTCCCGCTTCTACCTTTTGGGTCCAAATAGCATCAGCGAAATCTTTACTGGTAAAATAATGCTTTACAGGACTGGGATTAGTTAAAACTAGCTTGTACCGTTTCCCTGATTGAAATTCTAAAAAATTAGGTTCAAATTTCAATTCACCCGCAGCAGTTCCCAAAATGACGGTAATTTCTGTTGGTGGTTGTTTGATTATATCACCAGAGGAATTGTTTAAGTTTTCTGCGATCGCACAAGTTCCATCTATGAAACCAAGACAAACCAGAAATATCAGCAGAAACAGACATTTATGACATTTATATAGATATTGGGAAATGTTGATTAGATGACTGTACATTTTTATCGGGAGCATCCCAAATGTGTAAGTTTATTTTTATCAGAAAATTATCCCAGGGATTGATATGATTGAACCGCAAAGGACGCAAAGGACACAAAGGGAAGAGAGTTTCAGAGAGTTTTTGGAGTGGCTATGTTGCTTTTGTTCATTGGGATGTTCCATTTTTATCTGAGTCCTCAAACCATTATCTATGATCTGAGTCTATTTTTGATCACCTTTTCCCCAATCACCTAGATTCTGCCATGATAGCAGGTCCAGCGGTAACTACTACCAATTTATCAGGATCGAGTTGCTGACGTGCAAGTTGATTAACTTCGTTTTTCGTGACTTTCTCGATTTTTTCAGCAAAACCTTGCAATTCTAGTTCATAAACTCCAAAAACTTCGTTCATTAAAATTCTAGCTGTTAATTCCTCTGGTTTAGACAAAGAAATATTATAGTTACTAATTAAAGTGCGTTTTGCGGTTTCTACTTCCTCTGGGGTGACACCTTGTTGATGTATTTGTTGTAAGATTTTGCGGGTAGTTGCGATCGCCTTATTTGCATCTTCAGGACTGGTTTGCATTTCAATTAAAAATGTGCCAGCATTCTTTCCACCTTGGAAGTTGCTATAAATTCCATAAGTCAAACCTAAGCGATCGCGCACTTCTGAACCAAGTCTACCAGATACGCTGTCTCCTGCCAAAATTTCATTCAAAACCAAAGCTGAATAAAATCTCGGATCTTGACGTTTGACACCCAGATCACCCATATAGGTGATAGTTTGCGACTTTCCGGGTAACACCGAATTAATCTGTAAACCACGTTCCGTTTTTACCACCTGGGGATATTCTACCATCGCTGGTTTTCCCTGAACTCGCCAATTACCAAATTGAGTTTCTAAGAGCGATCGCACTTTTTCAATTTCAAAATCACCCACCAATACTAAAATCATCGTATCTGGGCGATAATGTTTTTGTCGAAACGCAATCACATCTTTCCGGGAAATTTTCTGTATACTTCCTAAAGTTGGAAAAATGTGTAATGGATGATTTTGCGGATATAACGCTTGCATAAATTTCCGGTTTGCTACTTCATCAGCATCATCCAGTTCTAACTTTAAGTCATTTACAGCTTGTTGACGACTAATTTCTAACTCTTTCTCAGGAAAAGTGCTATTTTTAACGACATCAGCTAAAGTTTCCAGCAAAACTGGTAAGTCTTCCTGTAAACTTTTACCCTGAATCCGCACACCTTCCCGCAATGCGGTAAAATCTAAACTCGCTCCCCTACGATCTAAAGTATCTGCAATAGTTAATGTATCTTTGGTTTTCGTCCCATTTAACAAATTATCCGCTACCAAAGACGCTAAACCAGCTTGATCAGCTTTGTCAAATTCCTTCCCTGCTTTAATATATCCACCTAACGTCACCGTCGGACTACTCTTGTCTGGTAATAACAACACCCGCAACCCATTGACAAAAGTTAAGCGTTGTGGTATTTGTGGAGTTGAATAATTAAAATCATCAATCTTGTCATCTGTAGCTGGTAAATACTTCATCACCTCAGATGCAGTCATTTTCACACCAGCAGTTAAATTTTCTGCGGTGGAAAATTCAGAAGTTTGATAATTTTCATCTTGGGCATTTTGCACAGGTGCAAAAAAACCAACCGCTGCTGCTTCTGGTTTGAGATACTTATTAATTACAGCTATCACATCCGCTGGTTTGACTTTGCGGACATTTTCTAAATATCGTTCTGTATATCTATCATCATTAGCAACTAGCTGATCATTAGCCAGTTGCATTCCTTGACTGGTAATATCACGCCTGTTTAAAATTACATTAGCTATGAGTTGATTTTTAGAGCGTTCAACTTCCTTTAATGTAACACCAGTTTTGACAAGTTTCGTTATTGCGTTCTTAGCAACTACATCTATTCTCTGTAAATCTTGATTAGGTGCAGCAGTAACAGATAAATCATACCAGCCAATTGCTCGCAAACTGGCAACATGAGCAGAAACATTAGTTGCTAAACCAGATTTTACCAAAGCCTGATACAAATAGGAATTTTTTCCCCCTGTCAAAATATAATCCGTCACTCCCAAAACTGGAATATCGGGATGATTTAAACTGGGAAGTGGATAAATTAACTGTAAAAACTTTCCCGCACCAGGTTCTTGTAAAACTATAGGTGAAGTTGGTATTTGGGTGGTTGGGGAGTTGGGAACTTTGGGAAGTTGTTGACTTTTGGGAATTTTTCCAAATACTTCCTTGACTGTTTCCAAAACCGTCGCAGTTGGGAAATCACCCACAATCACCAAGATAGCATTATTTGGATGATAGTATTTATTATAATAATCCCTAACCTGCTCAACTGTCAACTTTTCCACATCAGCCACAGTACCCGCAGGAGGTAAACCATAACCATGTTCAGGAAACACCGACTGCATCACAGCACGCTTGAGGCGGTACTTTGGACTATTTCCATAACCTTGTAACTCAGAAATAACAACCCGCTTTTCACTTTCCAGGTGTTGGTTATCAATGAGTAAATTTTGCATTCTGTCTGCTTCCAGTTCCAGCAGTGCTTTGAGCTTATCTCGTTCCGCAGTATGGTAATATGCGGTTTGCTCAAAACTGGTAAAAGCATTAGAGTCACTACCCAAAGCACCAAACAACTGTGCAAACTGCACCGGACGGTTTTTTGTGCCTTTAAACATTATATGTTCTAACTGGTGAGCAATACCATTAATGCCTGGAGTTTCCTGAGCCGAACCAATATTATACCACATTTGCACCGTTATAACTGGTGCATTATGAACTTCTTTAGTTAAGACAGTTAAACCATTATCCAGAACAGTCTTTTGAACATTGTTTGTCACTGTAAGATTATTTTTGTTTGCGTCTACGGATATTTGCTGATCATGTTCCCAGTTGAGTTGAAGAAAATTGAGATGTCCAGAAAATAAGTATCTTAGGAAAAAGGCTGATATCAACGATAAAAGGAATAATAGTAGAGGTACACGATAACGATGGAAGCTAGAAATTACAAACATAAATTTCTTGAATATAAGTAAATAAGACTACATCTTTTTACCTATACATCTGTAGTTTTACTTTTCTGGAAAATTTTGGGAAGGAGTCAGGAGTCAGGAGTCAGGAGTTCAGGAGTTACAGGAGTTCAGGAGTTACAGGAGTTCAGGAGTCAGGATAATAAGAATAAATTTCTTGCCTATTCCCTATTCCCTATTCCCTATTCCCTACACTAAAAAACGAATAAACTCCAAGGGTAAACCGTCAGCGTCTGCGATGAAAGTGACTTCTAAAATGCGATCGCCTATTTGCTGCTGAGTTGGTTCTAAAAGAACTTGGAGAGGTGACAACTCAGATACACCAGAGATTTTCGCTTTTAAGTCTGACAACCAAATATATAAATCTGGTACGGTTTGGGTTAAATCAAAAGAAAGATGATAATAACCCACATAATGCTCATCTGCAAAAGCATCAGGTGCGGGTTTCGGCTGAGGGATCTGGATTAGTTCGATGCGGCTATCTAATCCTTCCATCCAGCAAGCTAAAGTATAACCGGTAGTAAAGCGATCGACAACCGTAAATCCTAACTTTTCATAAAATGCGATCGCCCGGTGAATATTCGCAGTTCTAATAGAAGCATGGTGCATAGAATTTTAGATTTTAGATTTTAGATTTTAGATTTTATATAAAAATAAATAAATCTGCTGGTAACAGCTTAGTAGCAAAGCAAAGGGCAAAAGGCAAAAGGCAAGAGATAATAAGAAGATAAATATGCTTACCAATTACCAATTACCAATTACCAATTACCAATTACCACTAATATCTACTCAAACAACCGGAAATAAGGATAGCGCACAGGTACACCAGGTTCTTTATCCAGATCAAAATTAATCACATCCCAAGATGGATCTTCAGCGGGATCAGGTCCAAACTCCACTGGTAAACCATATAAACGAGCAGCACCAGCTTCCGGTTGTCCAGAACGCCAAGGACTACTGCGTTCTAAATAACCGCTCATTAACTCTTGATAGCGACGGGCAATAATTACCCTTGTAGCCCGATAACCTTGAGTATACAACTTATCCAGAGCTTCGTGAATTTCAAAGCGAATGCCATCAGGATGAGTATGTTGACGATACCATTCATTATTCCACCTCCGCCAATGACGACCCGACTGGAGATGTACCAACTCTTCCGTTTTCGGGTTCGCTTCAAAAGCGCCATGTCGCGTACATAAATAAGTATCAGTCAACGTAAGCGCCGGAATAGTCTGGCGACAGTGTGGACACTGTATTTCAGGTCCAAATATTGGGTACTGTAAGCCTGGATTCATCATGAAGTGTGTACAAGCATAGTTTTCTTTTTACCAGCACCAATAGGTTGGATTTAACACTTCGGCTCTACTACTTTGAGTGAGTTGCCGCAAAAGCAAATCTCAGCAGTTTTTTCCTTAGCGTACAGACCAAACGGCTGTGGTATCCTGGTTGTGCAACCAGCCTCAAAGGTTGGAGTTTTTCCAGTGTTCCTGGGTACCATATCAATATTCTATCGTGTCTACTGTTTCCTATTGGACATCTCCCGATTTTTCTCAAGCTGCCTTTATCGCAACCAACGCCGTTGTTGTCGGATCAGTCAAGATCGCAGCAGGGGCAAGCATCTGGTATAGTGCAGTAGTGAGGGGGGATGTAGAACGCATTGAAATCGGCGAATGCACAAACATACAGGATGGAGCCATTTTACATGGTGATCCTGGTCTGCCCACCATCTTAGAAGATCATGTTACTATAGGACATCGTGCCGTGGTACATTCTGCTCATATTGAACGGGGGAGTTTAATAGGCATCGGCGCAATAATTTTAAATGGAGTCCGAATAGGTCATAGTAGCATCATTGGCGCAGGTGCAGTTGTTACCAAAGACATACCCCCATTTTCCCTAGTAGTTGGCATCCCCGCCAAAGTTGTCCGTCAACTCGCAGAAACCGAAGCCACCGAACTTATTGAACACGCTCAAAAATACCACAAATTAGCCCTCGTCCACGCCGGCAAGGGGACAGATATTGGTTTTAGGTAATGGGTAATGGGTAATGGGTAATGGGTAATGGGTGATGGGTAATGGGTAATTAGTTATTTTTCCCAATCACCAATCACCAATCACCAATCACCAACTTCATTATTCTTTACACTACCCCTTGGAAAAATACCCGACTTCAGATAAAAATAAAAATTGATATCTGTTGACAAAACTTTAATTTCTAGATAACAGAGGTTTCTAAATATGGACATTGATACCCGTGTAGTCATCGTTTTAGCACCATTAGCCATTGCAGCAGGTTGGGCTGCTTTTAATATCGGTGCTGCTGCAATCAGACAAGTGCAAAACTTTTTAAATAAAGAAGCATAATTTAGGTAATGGGTAATGGGTAATAGGTAATGGGTAATATTTTTATCCAATTACCAATCACCAATTACCAATTACCAATCACCAATTACCAATACCCATGAACATCGACTCCTTACTGCAACCCTTTCAACACTTTGGCGTTAACCTGGAACTCTCCCGCATTGTCAAATTATTGGCAAATCTTGACAATCCCCATCAAAAAGTACCAGTGATTCATGTTGCTGGAACTAATGGTAAAGGTTCTGTATGCGCTTACCTATCATCTGTTCTCACTGAAGCTGGTTATCGTACAGGAAGATATACATCACCTCATTTAATAGATTGGCATGAGCGCATTTGTGTGAATGAACAGCCGATAAATTCAGAAAACCTGTCTCAATTAATACATAAAGTTAAAGCAGCAATAGACGAAAACGAAGAATCACCGACCCAATTTGAAGTAATTACCGCATCTGCTTGGTTATATTTTGCACAGCAAAAAGTTGATATAGCCGTGGTTGAGGTGGGTTTAGGTGGTCGTTTAGATGCGACTAATGTTTGCGAAAAGCCTTTAGTAACAGTAATAACTTCTATTAGTAGAGAACATTGGCAACAATTAGGACCCACAATCAGCGATATTGCCAAAGAGAAAGCGGGTATAATTAAAGCTGGATGTCCTGTAATTATGGGACCATTACCAGAAGATGCCGAAAAAGTAATAATATTCAAAAGTTTAGAATTACAAAGTCCGCTTTTTACCCCCCAACCTGCGAAAGAAATTAGTCCTGAATGGGCGGAATATCAAACAATTAAAAATGAAAAATTAGAAATTAAAAATGATATTCAAAATTCACCAAAAATTAATTCAGAAACAATAAAATATCCATTACCATTAAAAGGGCAAATTCAATTAACAAATTCTGCCTTAGCATTAGCCACTTTAGAAATCTTACAACAACAAGGATGGGAGATTTCTGAACAAGCGATTATTAAAGGAATAGAAAAAACCAAATGGCCGGGAAGAATGCAATGGTTTAACTGGAAGAATAAACAAAATAATCACGATTATCAATTATTAATAGATGGCGCACATAACCCAGCATCAGCAGCAGTTTTGAGAAATTATATAGATAGTCTTACCCCTCCCCGAAAGCAGGGAGGGGAGTATAATTCTATAACTTGGGTAATGGGAATGTTAGCCACTAAAGATCACGGTGATATTTTTCAAGAACTGTTAAAAACAGGAGATAAATTATATTTAGTACCTGTGCCTGATAGTAATTATGCAAATTTGGCAGATTTAAAAAAATTGGCTTTTGAAATTTGTCCAGATTTAGGTTTTTGCAGCATCTATGAAGATGTATTTCCTGCTTTAGATGCTGCTTTCACTATTTCTGAAAATGCAGAAAATAAAGATAACCTAGTAGTTTTATGCGGTTCTCTTTATCTCATCGGCTATTTTCTAGGTAATTCATAATTGTCAATTGTCAATTGTCAATTACCTGTTATCCCATTGTTGTGCTGCATCATTTACAGCTTGATCTACTGTTTTTTGTTTTAACATTGCCGCTTGCAGATTTTCATAAATTGCCCTTTGCAACAATTTAAAATCCTTCATTTTGGGAGTTAAAACTTCTGCTTTTTGCATTTGTTCAGCACTGATAATTCTGCCTTTTTCCACAGTAGAAGCATTAGCAGGAACTTCTTTAAAATAACTATCTGATAAAGCTTTCACTGTTGATGGTAAAACATTTGCAGCTTTAGCAAAAGCTAATTGATTTTCGTCATTGGTGACAAATAAAGCAAACTTAACAGCAGCATCAGGATTTTTAGTAGCACGGGGGATGACAATATTCATTACAGCCACATTTTTCTTACCCGTATCACCGGTTATTTGGGGTGCGATCGCTGAAACTTTAGCAATTTCTGGGGCATTATTAGAAATAGTCTTCAAAAACTCAGGACCAGAAGCCAAAAACGCTGTTTCTCCAGATTGGTATAAATCAATAGCATGACGATGGCCTTGAGTCAAGGATTCTTTAGGTAGTAATCCTTTCTGATATAAATCTACCCAATACTGAAAAGCTGCTTTTCCTTGTGGAGTGTTAAAAGCCGCCTTACCCTCAGCATTTACCAAAGTAACACCCATTTGCACAAAAGATTCCAGAACCTCACCAGAATCTTGAGGTACAAAAGTAGCAAAAAAGGCGTATTTACCAGTTTTATCTTTAATTTGTTGCGCCGCTTGTGCTAATTCTGTATAAGTTGCAGGTGGTTTTGTGATACCTGCTTGTTTGAGCAAATCAGTGTTATAAATAGTTAGCCTCGTAGTAAGATACCAGGGAATCCCAAAACTCTTACCATTGAGGGTACTAGCTTGCCAAATATTGGGCAAATAGGAAGAACGGACTTCACTAGGGACCTTTGCATCCAAATCTAACCAGGCATTTCTTCCTGCTAGTTGGGAAGCAAAATCTGGGTTAAGGTTAACAACATCTGGGGGCGTTTTTGCGGAGACAGATGTTAAAATCTTATTCTCCATAGCTGCCCAAGGCACATCCACCCATTTGACTTTGATACTGGGGTTTTGAGATTCAAAAGTCGAAATCAGACTTTGGAAGTAGTTGGTAAATAGGGGTTGGAGTTGCATAGTCCAAAACTCAATGGTGGTGACTCCTGAAGCAGTAGGTTGTGTATTTGTACTCACATTACCCGTGCTGCAACTGACCACCCAACTGGCCAATAAGCCAAACAAAACCCAAACAGTTAGTTTTTGTAATTTTTGCAATCTGATCATCGTGGTAATATTTTTACGATTAACGGGGGTGATTGGTGATTGGGGATTGGGGATTGGGGAAGAAAATTTTAGATTTTAGATTTTAGATTGTAGATTGGAGTTGACAAAAACAATCCAAAATCCAAAATCCAAAATCCAAAATAAATAACTCCTGACTCCTGACTCCTTGAAATCCTGACTCCTTGAACTCCTTCTTATAAATTTTCCATCTAGCAATCTAGCAGGTAAAACTGTGGTTAGCATCTTGAGTAATCTTGGTAATCTCCTTGGTAAATCCAACAAAGGTGTTGGTATTGAACTAGCACCAAATCGAATGAACATAGTTCAACTGCGTAAGCAGCGCCAAGGTTTAAAAATAGAATCTTTGACAACATTCCCAGTGCCAGAGGGAATAATTATAGATGGTAAGATTAACGATTCTCCCCGGATGGCAGAAATTATCCAACAGGCAATAGCTGAAAGCAAGATTAAAGCTTCCCGTGTTGCCACTTGTATTCCCGGAAGAGATGCTATTGTCCGTGTGATTCCTGTACCAGCCGAGTTGGATGATAGAGAATTGCGGGACATGGTGCTAAACCATGAAGCCGCATTGTATTTACCCTATGCACGAGAAGAAGCTGATGTAGATTATCAAAAATTGGGGTATTTTGTAGATGAGGATGGCATTGAAAAAGTACAATTGCTTTTAGTTGCCACTCGTAAGGAAGTGACAGATACCTATATTAATACTTTTGCTGAAGCTGGATTAGCAGTTGATATTTTAGAAATCAACAGTTTTGCTCTGATTAGAACTATTCGTGATCAGTTGCGACTATTCGGACCACAAGAAGCAGCAGTTTTGGTTGATATTGAATTTGATAGTACGGAAATTGCCATCATTATCAATGGAGTGCCACAATTTTCTCGTACTGTGCCTATAGGTACATATCAACTGCAAGCAGCTTTATCTAAGGCCATGAATTTGCCCATCTCACGAGAGATGGATATGTTGATGGATATGACTATTCCAGCAAATACTTTGTATGCAGCTAGAACCGGGCTGACTGGTGCTAATCCTGGTATGGGTCCAATGTTGAAAGTATTAGAAGAATTGTCGGATGAACTGCGGCGTTCTATAGATTTTTATATCAATCAGAGTGAGGGTTTAGAAGTTGCACAGATTTTACTAGCTGGTATGGGAGGAGGATTGCAACAGTTGGATGAGTTTTTTACTCAAAGATTAGGTTTTCCTACTACTCAAATAGATCCGATCAGAGATTTGTCTTTGCAAGTAGAAGAAGATAAATATCCCCCAGTGCAACGCCCTGGTTTGGGGATAGTTCTTGGTTTAGGAATGCGGGAGGCATAACAAAATGTACAGTCTAGATATTAATTTTCTCAAAGATCGATCACCTGCTGAGTTGAATGAGAATAAACCTGTTAGACCAAAAGCTGATATCACCGAATATACACCAGCTTTATTGGGAGTCGGTGTGGGTTTGTCTATTCCAGCTTTGGTGTTTGGTGTTTTGTTGTTTTTACAAGCCCAAAATGCAGGATTAGGACAACAAATTGCCAAACTAGAGGAGGAAAACAAAAACCTAGATGTCAAATTAGCCGATATTAAGAAAATTAAGGATGAAACCACCGGCATTAAAGAGCAAACACAAGCTTTAGTCACAGTGTTTGATCAAATTCGTCCTTGGTCAGCAATGTTACAGGATTTGCGCGATCGCATTCCCGTAAATGTACAGGTGGAAACCATTAAACAAATGCCTCCTGTCATCCAGACCGCCAACACAGACAAAAAACCTACCAATGCCGGACAATTAGAAATTACTGGTTATGCCCGTTCTTTTGCTGATGTCAATGACTTTGTGTTGAGCATGGGCAAATCCAAGTTATTTAACCCCGCAGAAAGCAGAATTATTACAGCAGAATTAGTTGATGCACCTCCCATCACTGGTGCAGTTCCACCTGAGACCAAAACAGAAATGAAATTTAAACCTCCTCAAGTGGTTAAATATACTATTAAAGCTAGTTTAAGTGCTGTACCTGCATCACAATTAATCCGTGATTTAGAACAAAAAGGTACAGTTGGATTAGTAGCAAGAATCCGTAACTTGCAAGAAACAGGAGCTATTGCCAAATGACAGTCAGTGATGATTTAAATTTTTCTCAAAACACCAATTTTGATGAGGGTACATCTTCCTATCCTGTAGCCTTTGGTATAACTTTTACACCTAAAGTAATTGGTTTGGTGGTTGGTGGTTTAGGTGTTCTGGGTGCTGTTTATATGATACTAAACATTGTCATGCCAGAGTTTACTAAGTTCCAGGACTTGCAAACCAAAAGTAAGGATTTACAAGGAAAAATTGAGCAAACAAATCTCCAAGCTAAACAAGCAGATAAATTACTAGCAGAATTAGCTCAATCTCAGCAACAACAAAGCCAAGTTTTAGCTTTACTTGCTAATGAAAAGAGTTTGGAAACATTACTGATTGATACCAGTCGTTTGGTATCATACAGTAATGCTACAGCTATGGGCAGTAATGCCATTAGAGCCAAACTCAAAAAGTTTGCACCAGCAGGAGAAAAACCAGAAATAATTATTGATAACAGTTTGGGAGAAAAAGTTAACAACAAACTCAAACGCCAAGTTATCAAAGTAGAAATAGAAGGCAATTTTGAACAAACTCAGGCAATTATGCGTAATATTGAGCGATTGCAGCCTTTATTACTTGTGCAAAATTATGATTCAAAATTAATGCCACCAGAAAAAGAAGATACAGATGATAAGCAAAAAGGAGCGCGTACAGGAGTGGGCAAAATTTCTACTTCCTTTGACTTAGTAGCATTAATGCCATTAACTGCTGAAGAACAGGCAGAAGCAGCAGCAAAAGCTGCACCACCGCCGAAATAACCTGCAAAAATCCTGAGTGCTGATTTGTCACTTCCATGGCAATTCCATGTACAATGGATGACTATTAGATTTTGGCTTAATAAGTAGATATACAGACTGGTTTCTATTGAATGTGAGGAATGAACTGTGAAACAAGTTCATAGTAATGTTTTAGTTTCTAGTGCGGCAGCTTGTGTACTTTTAGCAGCACAGCCCGTTTTGGCACAGACAACTCAAATTACAGAAGTGAAACTAAATCCCGTTGATGGGGGAATTAGTGTAATTTTAAAGACATCTTCTGGAAATAAACCCCAGATTTTCACGACAAAAAGAGATAAAGCCTTAGTTGCAGATATTATTAATACTCAATTGCGTTTACCCCAAGGTAAGAGTTTCCGTCAAGAAAAACCCGCACCGGGTATAGCATTTGTAGAAGTTAATCAGTTAGAAGCTAACAGTGTGCGTGTTACCGTGATGGGTATTGATAACGCTCCTGCTGGTAAACCTGTAATCCGTGAAAATAACAATCTGACTCTTGGTTTTACTACGACAGGAGAAACAACAGCAGCAGCACCCACGACAACAAACACACCAAAAACAACAAACACAACAAACACAACCCCAACCACACCGAATACAGATACCATAGCATCAACACCCCCAACTCCCTCTGGAACTCCGTCCGAACCTGGTAAACAACCAGATGTGTTAGTACCCAACCCAGAAATAACAATAGATGGTAAAAAGGCACAACCAGCAGGACCAAATCAACCTTATAACCTAGAGCCTCCTTTTTTACCTAGAGCAGTTGCCCCACCAGTAGGAGATATTACAGTATCTAATATTGATACATCTCCTACTGTGATTGATTTAGGAACTCAGGAACGAGTACCGCGTTTGGTGTTGCGAGATGCACCTGTGAGGGAAGTTTTATCACTATTGGCTCGTGCTGCTGGACTTAACCTGGCTTATGTGGGAGCAGAAGGAGCAGCACCCACCGAAGGACAAACCATTAGTCAAAAAATTTCTTTAGATATTGAAAATGAACCGGTGCAGGATGTATTTAACTACGTTTTGCGCTTGAGTGGTTTAGAAGCTAACCGCAGTGGTAGGACAATTTTTGTTGGGGCTAAACTGCCTAATTCTACCCGTGATACAGTGATGCGGAGTTTACGACTCAATCAGGTAACGGTGGGTGTGGCTTTAAACTTTTTGGTAGGTTTAGGTGCGGAAAGTGCAGTGAGTCGTGAAAGACAAGTTACAAGTGTCAATGCTGTACCTGTGGGAGAGGGAGTTGCTCCCATTACCCAAACTCAAACAACTACTGAAACACAAATTGAGACGCAAAGAGTTGATTATAAAGACTCAACTCCTATGCTCAGAGGTTTACAGGCTTTGGGAGACGAGCGCACAAATTCTGTGACTTTGATTGGTTCTCCCAAAACAGTTGATATGGCAATATCTCAACTGACTCAGCTTGATATCCTTCGTCGTCAAGTGGTAGTTAATGTCAAAATTATTGATGTTAACCTCACAGGAGATCAGCTTTATAATACTAGCTTTGCCTTTGGAATTGGTAATAATTACTTTTCAGTCGATGGTGGTGCTGCCAGCCTAAACTTTGGCGGATCTAGACCTCCTACTAGTGCTGAAGCTAGAAATAGTGTACTGAGTACACCTACCACTACCAATCCACTGTCTTCGGCAAATGTGTTCATAGATCAAATAGATCCAGCTACAGGTAATCCAATTCCTGGTGTAAGTTCTAACCCACTAGCAACAGGGTTAACGGACTCTGGCGGATTTAGTTTACCTACATTTTTCCAATTTCCCAGACGACTTCTAGCAAGCTTGCAAGCACAAGTTACAAGTGGCAATGCTAAAATTTTGACTGACCCCACTTTAATTGTGCAGGAAGGTCAAACAGCTAATGTTAAACTAACTCAAGAAGTAATAGGAAACATCAAAAACGTAATCACTCGTGGTGAAGGTTCTACTACACAAACTATAACAGCAGAAAAAACCGATGTGGGTTTGACTCTGGCTGTGAAAGTAGATCGCATTGATGATAATGGCTTTGTTTCCCTGTCTGTTGCCCCTATAGTTAAAGCGCCTCAATCACCCGCAGACATTAACTTTGGCACAGGTTCTCAAAGAATCTTTTTGGTTTCTGAACGCTCCCTAAATTCTGGAACAATTCGTTTGCGAGATGGTCAAACCCTGATTTTATCGGGTATTATTCAGGACCAAGATCGTGCAACTGTCACCAAAGTTCCTATTTTGGGTGATATTCCCCTGCTGGGTTCACTGTTTAGAAGAACAAATAGAGAGAATGAACGCAGAGAAGTAGTTGTATTACTCACGCCACAGGTAATGGATGACTCTGAACGTTCTAGTTATGGTTATAACTACAATCCTAGTCCACAGGTGCGGGAGATGCTTGAGCGTCGGGGGTTGAGAGTTCCTGGTAGTCGGTAGACTGAGCAAATACCCGAATCATTAGACCTCTGGTGAAAAAGATGTAGGGACAATTCATGAATTGTCCCTACCAAAAGTTTCAGGTTACGCTTATGTAATTTTCGGCGATGTCTAATGGGTAGCAAATTCTGTAAATTCGCGCATTTCAGGAGAATGAAAAGCTAATACTATATCGTCTTTTGGTACGCCTTTTTCGAGTAGAAGTGTAGCAATTCCGACTTCAGTTCCATCATGTTGTATCCAAATTTTGCCGTTTTTAATGTCAATATGGATACTACAACCATGAGTGCGATTATTCCCACGCCAACCAGTGTGTAAGAGAAGATAGTGGTCGTTCTGGGTATCTATAACCGCTTGTGCTTCGATTTCTTCCGGTGTAAATCTTCTTTGAGCTTTTTCTAAAATTAGATTCTTAACTATTTCACGATACTCTTCTACTGCCATTTGACAATTATCTCCTGTTTTGGCTCATAAATGAGTAAGTTGATTTGGTTTCTAGCAATTACAGAACGGGTAAAACGTCGCTGAAAAAATGATTTGTAAATTGAATCGGGTATTGCCAGATATAGTTTTCTTTGTGGATCAAATTCTTCAAGAGCAAACTGGTAGTTAAGAAACTGCCCAAGGGCGGTATGAAATTCAGAAACGTTTGATCCGCTTATAAAGCTTTTGATTTCAACGGCAATCTTTTCTTCTGCTCGTTCAGCTGCTAACATCTGTGCAGCTAGGTCAATTTCAAAGTCCACATCTCCCACGCTTACCTCATAAGGATCAGCAGTTATTATCCATCCATCCTTCTCTAAAGCATTTCTCACTGCATAGTGAAAACGATCCTTTGCCATGTAACATTATCCTGATTTGTAACCTCAAAACATTAGTACCATTTTAATGTAACTTAGTACCCACACAACAATGTATTGACATTGTGTACACGAGTATTTATAGTAGGAGTAATGGAGTAATTAGAATTCAGGAAACTAAAATGGTAGCTTCCTTTGAAATGGATAATCCTGGACGCAATCAGGTTATTAATATTAGAGTTCAAGAAAAACAGCGTAATTTAATTGATTATGCTGCATCAATTCTGGGTAAAACTCGTTCTGATTTCATGCTAGATGTCGCTTGTAGAGAAGCAGAAAAAGTAATTTGTGATCAAACTTTTTTTGCTTTAGATGAAAAAAAATATCAAGAATTTATTGATATTTTAGATGCACCACCTAAAGCAGATGAGGAACTACGTAAGTTTTTAGCTGCTAAATCACCTTGGGATTAAGAATGGTGCAAAGGAAAATCATAGAAGCTCCTCAACCAATTAATTCTAGCCATGATATATCACAATTCAATTCAAGGTCAGAAACTTTAAATAATTGGTTGAGGGAAAAAGCATTTAAAAATGAGGGTGATACTGCTAGAACTTATGTAGTAATTTGTGAAAACAAAGTAATCGGTTATTACTGTTTGGCCAGTTCTGGTGTATATCACTCAGTGGCTATTAGAAAAGTCAAGCAAAATGCACCAGATCCAGTGCCTTGTATGATCATTGGTAGGTTAGCTGTTGATGAACAATGGGAAGGGCAAGGTATCGGATCTGGTTTATTAAGAGATGCAATTTTTCGGGTTTTACAAGCATCAAAAATTGTCGGAATACGATGTATTTTAGTTCATGCTAAAGATGAAGAAGCTAAACAATTTTATCTAAAACATAAGTTTAAGCCCTCACCGATAGAACCTTTAACATTAATGTTGCCTTTAAAAGATATTGTGGCGAACCTTTAAAAAGTATAAACGTTTCATTCAACGTCTCTAAAAGGCTTTTAAACTTTGTTTTGTGGTTCATTTACCTGACAATTGGGGAGCATCCCAAATGTGTAATTTGATTTTTTGGGAATCTTTGAATTGCTACAAAGTCCTAATATGAATGAACCGCAAAGAACGCAAAGGACACAAAGTTAAGAGGGTTTAAGAGGGTTTTTGGTATTGCTGAGTTGATTTTTTCAAAATTTGGATGCTCCCGAAAATTGCTGTACCCAATCACCAATCACCAATCACCTCTTCCCCAGTCCCCAATCCCCAGTCCCCAATCCCCAGTAAGCATTTATTCCTAAAAATAACCTGTTTCCAGGGCAACTATGCAGCAAAAAACACAATAAATTCTGAAATCTATATAAATTAATGCTTTCACCTATGCACTTCTGGCTACAACACCTTAGAATGATTCATTGAAAAGTCGAGCCAATCTGATTTACAGGGGTTTTGAGTGTAAATACTCTCAAAGGACGATTTTTGTAATGCGGCCAACAGAGATTTCCGTAAAGATCCGACAAAGTACATCTTGACTAAATCTCAAGTAAACCTCAAGGAGTTTGATATGAACAAAGGCGAATTAGTTGATGCAGTGGCAGAAAAAGCCAGTGTGACAAAGAAACAAGCGGATGCGGTGTTAACTGCTGCTATTGAGACAATTATTGAGGCTGTGGCTTCTGGCGATAAAGTCACCCTGGTAGGATTTGGTTCTTTTGAATCACGGGAACGCAAAGCCCGCGAAGGCCGCAACCCCAAAACCAATGAAAAAATGGAAATCCCAGCTACCAAAGTTCCTGCTTTCTCTGCTGGGAAGCTCTTTAGAGAAAGAGTAGCACCCCCAAAAGAGTAGGTTCTGTTCTAGGAAGTCTATTTTTGATGCGACAACAGGCACACGGGGGAAATTTAGCTTGGGCAGCGGCGTTAGCCGGCTGTTCCCCGGATGCTATTGTCGATTTTTCTGCCAGCATCAGCCCGTTGGGACCACCAGACAGCGTTATTGCTGCGATCGCCTCCCAATTTGGTAATCTAAGACACTACCCAGACCCAGATTACAGCGAACTCAAACACGCTCTGGGTCATTTCCATCAACTACCACCGGAGTGGATTTTGCCAGGCAATGGTTCGGCAGAATTACTGACTTTGTTAGGTAGGGAATTAGGACAATTAGCGGCTACAATATTAATAACTCCAGCCTTTGGCGATTATTACCGCACCCTAGCGGCTGATAATGCTAAAGTGCTAGAGTTTCCTATTTTGGGGACTGGGGATTGGGGACTGGGAAAGATTTATTCCGCATTTTCCTCAGATACCCCGTCTAAAAATTGTGGTTTATTGCTAAATAATCCCCACAACCCAACGGGTAAGCTATTTTTACGGGATGAGATTTTGCCCTACTTGAAAGATTTTGCTTTGGTGGTGGTGGATGAGGCGTTTATGGATTTTCTGCCTCCTGATCAGGAACAAAGTTTGATTGGATGGGTACAGGAATATGAGAATTTGGTAATATTGCGATCGCTCACCAAGTTTTACAGTCTACCTGGGTTAAGGTTAGGATATGCGATCGCTCACCCGGACTTGCTGAAAAAATGGCAATCATGGCGAGATCCCTGGCCTGTGAATACCCTAGCTGCTGCTGCTGCGATCGCTGCACTCCAAGATACAGACTTTCAACAACAGACCTGGAAATGGCTGCCACAGGCACGAAATCAACTTTTTCAGGGTTTATCGGCAATTAACGGATTAACACCCCTAGAAGGCACTGTTAACTACCTCTTGGTAGAGTCTCAATATTCCACCTCTGAGTTACAAGAAAAATTACTGCGACAGCACCAAATTTTAATTCGTGACTGTCGGAGTTTTAAAGAGTTGGGCGATCGCTTTTTCCGTGTCGCTGTCCGTTTCCAATCTGATAACCAACGCTTATTAACAGCCCTTAAATCAGTTATCAGGTGACTGGGGACTGGAGACTGGAGACTCGGTTATTTATTGCCCCTGTTCCCCGTTCCCTGTTCCCTGTTCCCCGTTCCCTGTTCCCTGTTCCCTATGACTAATGAAAATTGACTACGATATTGTAATTATTGGTGGTAGTATTACCGGATACCAAGCTGCCTTAACTGCAACCCAACTACAAGCGAAAGTTGCCTTGGTACAGCCTCAAGTCCACTATGAATTAAATTATCATTACCCACTCAGCGAACTAAGTAAAATCTCTCAGCAGTGCGTTGATATGGCAACTCTTGGCATTATTACCGAGAGTAAAAACATCAAATCAGATTTTCACCTGAACAAACCAATTAGCAATACTGGAGTATCAGAAAAATCGCAAATTTCCATCTTGCAACCGACTTGCAGCTATTCTTACCAGCAAGCGATGTTGTATCATCAAAGTATTGCAGCACATATAAACCAAATTAATTCTCTTGCTAATTTGTCTGCCCAAGGTGTTGATGTAATTATTGGTAATGGGAAATTTCAAACTTCTCCCAAGCTGAGTTTTGCAGTGAATGACAGAATTTTAAGCGCCCGTACCTATTTACTCGCTTGCGGTTCACATCCAAAAATTCCCGATATTGAAGGTTTAAACACTACAGATTATCTCACCTTAGCGAATATTTGGCAATATTTAGAAACACCAAACCCTCCAAAAAATTGGGTAATTATTGGTGGTTTACCCCAAAGTATTGAAATTGCCCAAACTTTAGCTAATTGGGGTTGCAACATCAATTTAATATTAAATCACTCCAGTGTTTTTTCCTATCTTGAACCAGAAATAAGACAATTATTGATAGCACAATTAGAAGCTGATGGTGTGCGTATTTTTAACCAAACAAGAGTCACCCAAATACGAAAAATTGAAGATAAAAAATGGGTGCAAGCTGGAGATCAAGCCATTGAAACTGATGAAATTTTAATTGCAACCGGACAACAACCAAACATAGAAAATTTAAATTTAGCAGCAGCAGGAGTCAAATGGCATCCAAGGCGTTTAGTTGTGAACAAAAAACTCCAAACTACAAATCATCGCATTTACGCTTGTGGTGATATTCTGGGTGGTTATGATATTGCCAACATTGCCAATTATGAAGCTAAAATTGCTGTGAAAAATGCTCTATTTTTTCCCAGACTTGAAGTTAATTATCGTTGTATTCCTTGGATAATATCTTCTCAACCAATGGTAGCGCAAATAGGGTTAACAGAATTACAAGCCAAAAGAAGATATGGTAAAAATCAAGTTTTAGTTTTTAAAAACTATTTCAAAACCTTAACAGCAGCACAAATTAAAAATGAAATTACAGGTATTTGTAAACTAATTGTTTTAGAAAATGGTCAAATATTAGGATGTTCTATATTTGGTGCAGAAGCGGAAGAATTAATAAACTTAGTAGCTTTAGCAATGTCAAAAAATCTGAAAATTGAGAACTTAGAAAATTTAGCTGTTGTTGATCCTAGCTTTTCAGAAATATTACAACAAACCGCAAG
Organism: Sphaerospermopsis torques-reginae ITEP-024; assembly: GCF_019598945.1. NCBI lineage: Bacteria > Bacillati > Cyanobacteriota > Cyanophyceae > Nostocales > Aphanizomenonaceae > Sphaerospermopsis > Sphaerospermopsis torques-reginae. The sequence goes on from NZ_CP080598.1 coordinate 5,006,644, forward strand.
AGAATGGAATAAACAAAAGTTAAATAAGAACCATATTTTGCAAGAGTTTTTGCAAAGTTTCTTGCATTTTCGCAGAGATTGGAATTTATAATATTCAACAAAATATTCAACAATAGAAAATTCAAAATTCCCTTTCAAAAGGTTTTATTTGAGATTTAATACCCATTTTGCAAACGCAGATAAACGCAAATAAACGCGGATGATTTTATCAATTGATAATTGATAATTGATAATTGATAATTGTTTTATACAAAAATTAAACCCAGAAGCAAACAGATACAGCATATTTCATACCAGTGAGGTATAAACTCAAATCATAAAATCCTTGTGGAACAGGCATCCTGCCTGTTAACCTTGTACCTCATTTACCTCGAAACTGCTGTAAATGCAGATGATCTGATTGTTGGGTTTCCTTTCGTCAAGCCAACCTACTGAGATATAATATCTAATATTCAACAGGTAAGAATCATGACTTCTGTAACCTTACAAATCCCAAAATCATTAAAATTCACAGATGATGAATTTGTAGAAATAGTTGCAGCTAACAAAGATATACGCTTAGAATTATCTCATCAAGGGGAATTAATTGTTATGTCACCAACCGGAGGAGAAACAGGAGAAAGAAACTTAGAATTAAGCGGACAAGTTTGGTTTTGGAACAGAAAAAATAAATTAGGAAAAGCTTTTGATTCTTCCACTGGGTTTAAATTACCTCTTGGTGGTACTCGTTCCCCAGATGTCTCTTGGATAAAAATAGAAAGATGGAATGAACTGACACCAGAACAAAGAAAAAAGTTTTTACCTTTATCTCCTGATTTTGTAATAGAATTAGTTTCCGAAAGTGATGATTTAGCAGATACCCAAGCCAAAATGCGCGAATATATTGATAATGGTTTGCGTTTAGGTTGGTTATTAAATCCCAAAGATCAACAAGTAGAAATATATCGTCAAAATCAAGAAGTAGAAATATTAGAAAATCCGCAAAGTTTATCAGGAGAAGATGTTTTACCAGGTTTTATTTTAGATTTAACACCTATTTTTTAAACGCAAGGTTCGTAGTCAGGAATTTATTCCTTACTTAAGGACTGAAGTCCTCACTACGGAACTTCATCTACCTTTGCGTCTTTGCGTCTTTGCGTGAGATAAAAAAGATGTTGGGTTTCCTTTTGTCAACCCAACCTACTCCTTGATCTCCTTTCTATGGTACTTCAATGGGAATCAAAGAATTTTCCGGTAAATAACTGTGATAACAACCATCATCAGCTAAAACCAAAACCAACCTTACAGGATAGTCAGGAGGAACTTGCAAATCTGCCCAAGGTACTGCTATTTCTAAACAATTATTTAACGCCACTTGGGCGCGAGTTGCGCGGGGATGCCATTGATAATGTTCTCCTGCTTCTCGAAAATTAATTGTTTGGGAAAGTAGGTTAATTTCTAAGTGATGGTGAAAGAAATAATTAACGGGTGCAAGATCAGGAACTTCTGCTAAAGGTGCAGGACTATTGATCATTGGTCTATCGGGATAATACCACAATAAATTTAATTCTTTGGGTAGTTCTTTTCCTGGTGTGACACCGCTTTTAAAGTCTACTCGCACATAGAAATTTAGGTGATCTACTCCGTAAAAAATACGCTGGACTAAACTACTTTGGTGCATTGTTCCCCGTGAACCACCTACTTCTATTCTGCCGGCTTTATCCCAGTCTTGTTCATCTCCTTTACCGTCAAGTATGGGATGAATAAAACTTTCTGGACGATGATCTAATTTTGCTTCATGCACTTCTAAAGGTTGGGTTAAATAGGCTGGTATGGGTTCATTTAATGCTTTATAAATGCCATATAAATGTTCTCTAAATAGTTGATCAAATATGGCATCTTGATTTGATGAATGTCCTTCTCCAAACCACCAAAACCAATCAGAACCTTCAGCAGCATATAATGCTTCCCACGCAGCAGGGTTATTTTCTTCGGTTGCTTCGGGATGTTTTGCTAAGGTTTCTCTAGCATGGGTTAAATAGTCCCAAGCGCGGTTTTTTACAGGATCACCGATCCAAGTTGTAAAACTGCCATCTACCCATGAACCGCTATGTAATTTTTCACCATTTATAGTTGCTGTAGCGGGGTATTTTTCTAGAAATTCGGAAACAGTAACCAGTTTGATATTTTCTTGATTACTCAGGTTTTCATACAATGTTTCTAGGAAAATTTTACCGTCTTGGGGATAAAATTCCCAGCAATTTTCCCCGTCTAAAGCAATGGTAACTAACCAAGGTTGTGAAGTTGGGTTTTCTCTTTGTTTTCTGGCGATCGCCTGTAAATGTCCTACTAAGTCTGCGACCGCTTGTTTTGGCTGCATTGCACCATAAGTAAAACCAACTAAATCTGATAATCTATGATCCCGGAATACAATGGAAACCTCACCTGCGGGAGTTTGCAAACGATAGGGACGGTATAATAATTCTGATTGTTGTACATTTCCCGCCCCATCCCGATGAAAGAAATGTTGCAATGTCCAACCTAAAACCGCTTCATCTGAGCAAATCCATTTAAACCCTTGTTTGATAATATACGGTAAAATTTCTGGACTGACAGATTGTTCCGAAGGCCATAAACCCCTGGGAACTTGTCCAAACCTATCTTTATATAAATCCCAGGCTTTTTGTAAATGGCGGGGAATATCTTCCGCCCAGTGGAAACGCTGGTTAGGCAATGTCATTTGTGGCACTGCCACCCGTCCAGAGTTGGTATCAGCTAACAGGGGTAAAATGGGGTGAGTGTAGGGGGTGGTGGTAACTTCTAGCTGTCCAGTTTCCTGCATTTTCCGGTGTTGGGGAATAATGCGACTGAGGATTTGTTTTTGTTTAGAATAGATACGTTGGCGATCGCCTAAAGTAAAATTACGTCCTTGTTTTAACCAAGCTGCAATTTCTGGATCATCCCAAAATAAAGGATCAATCCACGCTAAATTATGCCAAGCTAATAAATCACTATAATCTACAGCTTGCCAATTTGCTAAACACCAAGATTGACCCTTTTCCTGTCTTTGATAATACAACTCGGCATAACGGGGATGGGGATCGATTAAAGTATGATGGTTAGCATCAAAAAAATGTTGAACTATAAACTCTTTTTGTTCTGTGGTTAACTGTTCCACAGGTGTTAAACTGGCAGTTAAATAAGGGTCAAAAGCATTTCCCGCAATATAATCTTCCAGTTGTAAAATTAAAGACGGTACTAAATTTACCGTTTGGTGTAATTTCGGATATTTTTCCAGCAATAATATTAAATCTAGATAATCCTTAGTACCATGCAACCTCACCCAAGGTAAGCGATACTGCTGACTCACAGGAGACTTGTACAGCGGTTGATGTTGGTGCCAAATAAACGCGACGTAAAGGGGATGAGACATGATCAATAATATGCTTTTCAGGATTTACTAATAATTTTCAATTATCAATAATGGTAATGGGTAATTGGTGATAGTTGATAGTTGATAGTTGATAGTTGATAGGGAAACATAAAATTGATTACCCAGTCACCAATCACCAATCACCAATCACCAGTCACCAATCACCTATCCCTAGATAACTTGTTCAATTTCTGCAATTTCGGGAATCATTTCTTTGAGACGGCGTTCAATACCCATTCTCAAAGTCATTTGTGAACTAGGACAAGAACCGCAAGCACCTTGTAACCGTAGTCTCACCACTGGTCCATCGAGTTCTACCAGTTCCACATTACCCCCATCAGACATCAGATAAGGGCGCATTTCATCTAATACAGTTTCAACGTTTTCAAGTGTCAATTCCATAGTTTTAGACCTGTTCAGTTAAGGACGGCTTTGAAAATGGGATTTGAAGATTATCCACCCATTTCCCAAAATATAACAGGAGTCAGGAGTCAGGAGTCAGGAGTCAGGAGTCAGGAGAATTTTAGATTTTAGATTTTAGATTTTAGATTGGATTCATGAAATACAATCCAAAATCCAAAATCCAAAATTTTATCCCCAGTCCCCAAATTTCAATCATTCCATTCTCCTCTAGGGGGAATAGGTGTGCGTATTGGTGTGCGAGTTAGTTCATCATCTCTAGGTATGTCGCCGCGTAACCATTGGCGGATGGCGACTTCTATCACCTTACTGGGATCATTGGTAAGATGCTGAATTTGAGCTATTAATTCAGAGTCTAGGCGTACCGCTATTTCTACCTTATCAGCGTGTATATTTTCCGCATCGTTAGGTTTATCTTGCATATTCATAGGTTTATACTTTCCAAAAAAATTACCAAACTCAGATGGCCAGTTTGTCAGTGGCAGTTTTAATATACAGTGTCATCATATCCTGAAAAATAATTCACCTGTCTGGGGACTGGGGACTGGGGACTGGGGACTGGGGATAAAATTCTTTACCTGTTACCTGTTACCTGTTACCTGTTCCCTGTTCCCTTCTTCCCCAATTACCCATTACCCATTACCCATTACCCAATAAAGCATTAAAATACATGAAGTAAATAGATTTAACTTTTGATTGCTGCTAAAGCAAAGATGGTATATGACTGACGTTCCCGCAGTTCGCATTCGCAATTTCTGTATTATTGCTCATATTGATCACGGTAAATCTACTTTAGCCGATCGCTTACTCCAAGCAACTGGCACTGTAGAAGACCGACAAATGAAGGAGCAGTTCCTCGATAACATGGATCTGGAACGGGAGCGCGGCATTACAATTAAGCTGCAAGCTGCCCGGATGAATTACACAGCTAAGGATGGTCAGCAGTACGTTTTAAACTTAATTGATACTCCTGGTCACGTTGACTTTTCCTATGAGGTTTCCCGTTCTCTGGCTGCTTGTGAGGGTGCTTTATTGGTTGTGGATGCCTCCCAAGGGGTAGAAGCGCAAACTTTAGCAAATGTGTATTTAGCACTGGAGCATAATTTAGAAATTATCCCGGTTTTAAATAAAATTGATTTACCAGGAGCAGAACCAGATCGGGTAATCAGCGAAATTGAAGAAATTATCGGTTTAGATTGTAGTGGGGCAATTTTAGCTTCTGCTAAGGAGGGAATCGGTATTCCTGAGATTTTAGAGGCGATTGTGGAGCGTGTACCCCCAGCAGCTAATACGGTTGATGAGCCTTTAAGGGCGCTGATTTTTGATAGTTACTACGATAGCTACCGGGGTGTAATTGTTTATTTCCGGGTGATGGATGGGACGGTGAAAAAGGGCGATCGCATCTATTTGATGGCATCGGGTAAGGAATATGAAATTGATGAGTTAGGTGTCCTTTCTCCCACCCAAAAACAAGTTGAAGAACTCCATGCAGGAGAAGTAGGTTATTTAGCCGCCTCTATTAAAGCTGTGGCTGATGCACGGGTAGGTGACACTATCACCTTGTCTAAGGCTAAAGCCACAGAACCTTTACCCGGTTACACTGAAGCTAACCCAATGGTATTTTGTGGGATGTTTCCCATAGATGCAGATCAATTTGAAGATTTGCGGGAAGCTTTGGAAAAACTGAGATTGAATGATGCAGCTTTGCAATATGAACCGGAAACTTCTAGCGCAATGGGGTTTGGTTTCCGTTGTGGGTTCTTGGGTTTGCTACACATGGAAATTGTCCAAGAACGGTTAGAGCGAGAGTATAACCTGGATTTAATTATTACAGCCCCATCTGTGGTTTATAAGGTGATAACGATCAAGGGTGAGGAACTGTATATTGATAATCCTAGCCATTTACCTGCACCTAATGACCGGGAAAGAATTGAAGAACCTTATGTACAGGTAGAAATGATTACTCCTGAAACTTATGTTGGTACTTTAATGGAGTTATCACAAAACCGTCGGGGTATTTTCAAAGATATGAAATATCTGACCCAAGGACGGACTACACTGACTTATGAGTTACCTTTGGCAGAAGTTGTGACAGACTTTTTTGACCAAATGAAATCGCGATCGCGTGGTTATGCCAGTATGGAATATCATATGATTGGCTACCGTGAGAATCATTTGGTGAAGTTGGATATCATGATTAATGGTGATCCGGTAGATTCTTTAGCGATGATTGTGCATAGAGATAAAGCCTACAATGTTGGCAGAGCAATGGCTGAAAAGCTCAAAGAACTGATCCCACGTCATCAATTTAAAGTTCCCATTCAGGCAGCTATTGGTAGTAAAGTTATTGCCAGTGAACATATCCCGGCTATGCGGAAAGACGTTTTAGCTAAGTGCTACGGTGGTGACATCAGCCGGAAGAAGAAACTTTTGCAGAAACAAGCCAAGGGTAAAAAACGGATGAAAGCTGTGGGTACGGTGGATGTACCCCAGGAAGCGTTTATGGCGGTGTTGAAGTTAGACCAAAGTTAATGTTATGAGGTGACAGGTGACAGGTGACAGGTGACAGGTGACAGCAGAGATGGGGAGAAATTTCTTTACCTACTCCCTGTTCCCTGTTCCCTGTTCCCTGTTCCCTGTTCCCTCTCACCCAGATATTTGCAAATTTAAAAGCTTTATCAACCTGGTTTTCTGATGAAATCGGGTTTTTTTTGTATTTATAAATCGCAAATTTATGTGATAAGCTTTATCAAAAAACTATTTATTAAAAAAAAACGAAAAATTTTACTGGTCTAGGATGGCGAAAATCAGTATCTAGTCAAAAAAAGTTTAAAAAGCTGGTAAAACTTTCTGCTTCCTTGCACTGGTAATAGTCGCAGCTATTGTCACACTTTGTATTTTGACATAAATGTAGTTTTTTTTAGTTTTTTAAATTTTTGTAAATGTTCGGGGAGTAGAATCAATGAAGATACTGGTACTAAGTTGGGAATTTCCACCAAGGTTAGTGGGAGGAATTGCCCGTCATGTAGCAGAATTATACCCGGAATTGGTCAAGTTAGGGCATGAGATTCACCTGATTACGCCAGAAGTAAAACAAGCATCACTGTATGAAGTAGTTGAGGGTATTTATGTACATCGAGTACCAGTAGCCCATAGTCATGATTTTTTTCACTGGGTAGTAAATTTAAATGAGAGTATGGGACATCACGGTGGTAAATTGATGTTAGAGGAAGGACCATTTGATATTATTCATGCCCATGATTGGTTAGTTGGAGATGCAGCGATCGCTCTCAAGCATACCTTTAAAGTTCCTCTCATTGCTACCATTCACGCCACAGAATATGGACGATGTAACGGGATTCATAATGATATCCAAAGCTACATTTGTAATAAAGAAAATTCGTTGGCTTATAACGCTTGGCGCATCATTGTTTGTACTGAATATATGCGAGGAGAAGTAGTCAGAGCATTAAATAGTCATGGTGATAAAATCGACGTGATTTTTAATGGGATTCGTCCTGAAAAAAAGCAGCATCACCGAGATTTTCATGCTCAAGATTTTCGTCGTCAATTTGCCGCAGATCATGAAAAAATTGTTTATTACTTGGGCAGGATGACTTATGAAAAAGGTATACCTGTATTGCTGAATGCTGCTCCCAAGGTACTTTGGGAAATGGGCGGTTACGTTAAATTTGTGATAGTTGGTGGTGGTAATACTGACCATTTAAAAAGGCAAGCTTGGGATTTAGGAATTTGGGATAAATGTTATTTTACTGGTTTTCTTTCTGATGACTACTTGGATAAATTTCAAACCTTAGCTGACTGTGCAGTTTTTCCTAGTCTTTATGAACCTTTTGGTATTGTAGCTTTAGAAAGTTTTGCTTCTAGAGTTCCGGTTGTGGTTTCAGATACGGGTGGTTTTCCGGAAGTAGTACAACATACGAAAACTGGAATTGTAACTAAAGTAAATAATCCAGATTCTTTAGCATGGGGAATTTTAGAAGTTTTGAAAAATCCAGGTTATCGACAATGGTTGATAGATAACGCTTATGAAGATTTAGAACGAAGATTTCGCTGGCCACAATTAGCAAAAGAAACGGAAGCTGTATATGAGAAAGTGGTGAAAGAGCGATCGCAAGTTGATTGGTAATTAAACACAAAGTAAAACTGAGGTTTTCGCAGGGTAGTGGAGATAATATTAATTACTCTGCGTTTTTTGGCGTGAAAAAACAGTACAAAGGTTGTACGCTGGGAATTTACCCCTTGGGAGTGCGAGAGTTAGAAATGATGGCTGTTTGCTTCACATTTCTGAATATGACCAAGGCATTCCCAAATATAGCCAAGTGCTTGAGAAAAGCAAAAACTATGTTGTTGAAGATGGGAACCTTCCTCATATCCCACTTTACAGCAAACCTAAACCGCTACTTTGAAAAAATTAGCCGTGATGTTAGTCCACCGTTACCAAACCCCAATTATAGACCCAATTATAAAGTTCCTTTATTAGCTGGACCTGTACATAATTTGGGTGGGGGTGGTCCTGATATTGATGATGCAATTCAATGGATGATAAATGAAGTTAGGGGAGGTGCTAATTCAGACAAAAAAGTTAATGTTGTTGTCATTCGTGCTGCTGGTAACGATGATTATAATCAGCTAATTTATAACATGAGAGGGGTGAATTATGTAGAAACTTTGATCATCAGAAACAGACAAGAAGCAAATAAAACGGATATTTTTGATAAAGTCAGAAATGCTGGTGTAATTTTCTTTGCTGGTGGTGATCAATGTGAATATATCCGCAACTGGAAAAACACGAAATTAGAAGCTGCCATCAAATCAGTTTATGATAAGGGTGGGGCGATTGGTGGCACGAGTGCAGGGGCAATGATTCAAAGTGAATTTGTTTATGATTCTTGCGCTTGTGAAGATAGTATTGAAACTAACGAAGCACTGGAAGACCCCTATAGGAATATTACCTTTACCTATAACTTTTTCCAGTGGAAGTATTTGCGAAAAACGATTATTGACACCCATTTTGATGAACGCAAAAGAATGGGGAGAATTATGGTATTTATTGCCCGACAAATTCAAGATGGTGTGTCTGATACTGCATTAGGAATAGCTATTAGTGAAGAAACATCTTTACTTGTAGATAAATATGGAATTGCCAAAGTTATGGGGAGGGGTTCAGTTTATTTTATTCTTGGAGATCATCCCCCAGAAGTTTGTGAACCAGGAAAACCTCTGACATATTATGATTATAAAATTTGGCGATTTCCTAGAGGTGAAACTGTTGATTTGAATAACCTACCATCTAGAGGATATTATTTTAGAAGTGTGAAGCGGGGAAGATTTGATTCCGATCCTTATTGAGTCATGGGATTTTGGATTTTGGATTTTGGATTTCTCGTTTCCATGCTCTGTATGGAAATGAATAAAGGAAGACTCTGGCTTCTGTTTTATTGGAGTCAGAGACTCTATTCATGCATTCCCAGTCAGAGACTGGGAACGAGACAAAATGAATGAACCGCAAAGTACGCAAAGTACGCAAAGGAAGAGAAGGTTTAGCGGGAAGGAAGTAATGAGGAATTTCTTAAACTTTTCACGGTAGTAATTAAATGTTCGGCAACTTGATCAATTTCCTCAACAGTATTAAATCGCCCAATACCAAATCTTACAGAAGCATAAGCTAATTTTTCCGAATGTCCTAACGCTGTTAAAACATAGGAAGGTGCAACATTATTGGAAGAACAAGCAGAACCGGAAGATACTGCTACTATTGGTTGCAAACCTAAAGAAAGTGCAGCACCGTCCACACCTTCCACACTAATATTTAAATTTCCCGCTAACCTTCTTTCTGGATGTCCATTAAGATAAATTCCCTCTAAAGTTGATAACTGTTTCCACAGTCTTTCTCTTAATTCTTTTAACCTCAAATTTTCCGTTTCTTGTTCTGTTAAAGCAATTTCCACCGCTTTACCAAAACCTACAATTTGCGGTGTGTATAAAGTTCCAGAACGCATCCCTCTTTCATGGCCTCCCCCGTGTTGTTGTGCTGCTAATTTCACTCTGGGGTTACGTCTGCGAACATATAAAGCACCAATACCTTTGGGTCCATAAACTTTATGGGCAGTTAAAGACATTAAATCAATGTTTAATGCTTGCACATCTAAGGGGATTTTACCAATAGCTTGGGCTGCATCTGTATGAAATATAATTTCTTTTTCCCGGCAAATTTTACCGATTTCTGCTAAAGGTTGTAAAACACCAATTTCATTATTTGCAGCCATGACAGATACTAAAATTGTATCATCACGCAAGGCTTTTTCTAATTGTTCTAAATCAATTAATCCATCTTTTTGGACTGGGAGAATTGTAATTTCAAAACCCATGTTTTGTAAATATTCACAAGGGTCTAAAACTGCTTTATGTTCCGTTGCTAAAGTAACAATATGTTGACCTTTGGAAAAATAAGCTTCTGCGACACCTTTGATAGCTAAATTATTCGCTTCCGTTGCACCACTGGTAAAAACAATTTCTTCTGGGTTAGCGTTAATCGCATTTGCTAAAATCTCCCTGGTTTGTTTAACAGCAGCTTCACCTTCCCAACCGTAAACATGACTAATACTAGCAGGATTTCCAAACTTTTCTGTAAAGTAAGGTATCATGGCATTTAGTACCCTTTTATCTACGGGGGTGGTAGCGTGATTATCGAGGTAGATGGGACGATTAGACATAACTAAACTCAACAATTAAGTTAATATTTTACCGATTTTTTTGAGGATTTTGAGAACTTGATATAGTTCGTTTTCACGTCTATATAAAGTGAATCTATCAGACAAAGCATAACAAAGTTTATCAGTTTGAGTGAGTTTGAGAAATTGAAAGTCTTCACCATTAATTACTAATGAATATAGCGGATAATTCGGGTGAGGATTAGCCAACATATAGGTAAGTGCTTGGGGTATGGCTTTAGCTAAGGAAAAATTAGTTCTTTTGGCTTCAATTACTAATAGCCATAACTTATCTTGCAGAACTAAAACATCTATTTTACCTTTAATAATCTCTGTAATTTCTTCTTTGGTTTCTTCATCATCTGTAAAGATTGTTTCACTAATTTCTATAGGTTCTTCTGTGGCAATATAAAAAGGAGATTCATAGAAACCAGCTAAATCTAGTAAGGGAGATAATACCACTAATTTAACGGCATCTTCTAAAGGACTAGATTTTTCTACCAAGTTCAGATAATTCTTTTTTACTCGGTCTAAATATTGCTGTTCTAATTCTGAGATGTTAGGTAAATCTGTTTGCCATTCTGTAAAAAAAAGTTCGTCTTTAGATTTGTGCAGGGCAAATTTTTGTTTTAATTCCGCAAGGGTAATATTCTGTGCTTGGATAATCTGAACCATATTTATCAAAAAATAAGATACAGGTCTATTCCTATTATAAAGCATGGATGATTATTTTCAGGAGGGAGCGATAAATCGCTCACTACAAACTGTTATTTGGTGGTTAATTCTTGTAATTTTTTCAAGACTGCTTGTGCATGACCTTTTGTTTTGACGTTTGGCCAAGAATGGGCAATGATTTTATCAGGTGAAATCAAAAATGTAGACCGGGCAACACCCATATATTCTTTACCCATAAATTTCTTTAAACGCCATCCACCATAAGCTTCAATTAATTGATGTTCGGGGTCACTTAATAGGGTAATTTCTAAGTTATGTTTGGCGATAAATTTGCAATGGGATTTACTTGAATCTGGACTTACACCGATGATTTTAGCACCTAAAGCGGTAAATTCTGCGGCTAAATCTGTAAAATCTTTGGCTTCTGTGGTACATCCGGGGGTGTCATCTTTGGGGTAGAAATAAAGGACTATCCACTGATTTAATTCAGATAGTTTAACAAGGTTATCGTTTTGATCTGGTGTGGAAAAATCTGGTGCAGGTTGTCCAATTTCGGGAATGTTGGTCATAATGAAATGATGAAAGATAAATTGATATAATTTAGAGGATAATACAGTTATATTTAAATTGCTACTGTTGGCAATTTTGATGACATTTAAGTCTAAACCAAGAACACTATGTTACGTGATTTCACTAACCGAGATGAGTTAATAGCTTACCTGCGCGAACAATTTCCCCAGTCCGCAGAACGAGATGATCATATCAGCGAAACTGTTGGTGGAAGGAAAGCAGCAAAAGCAAAGCTAAAACAAGTAGATCCTGTTGCATACGCAAAAACACGCAATTCTTTAAATGGTGCTGTTACTAGGTTATCACCTTATATTCGTCATGGCGTTTTAAGTTTGCGAGAAATTAGAGATGATATTTTAGATCGTGTGCAAAATCCAGAGGATGCGAGTAAATTAATTAATGAATTAGGATGGCGTGATTATTGGCAAAGGTTATATATTAAACTGGGAAAAGGTATTTGGGAAAATCAAGAAGAATACAAAACCGGTTATCAAGTAGCAGACTACGCTGCAAAATTACCATCAGATATTATTGAAGGTAAAACCGGACTGGTTTGTATTGATAGTTTTAGTCAAGAATTACGAGAAACTGGCTATTTACACAACCATATTAGAATGTGGTTAGCGGCTTATATTATCCATTGGCGACGTATTCAATGGCAAGCCGGCGCAAAATGGTTTTTACAACATTTGTTAGATGGTGATCCTGCGAGTAATAATATGTCATGGCAATGGGTAGCGAGTACCTTTAGTCATAAACCTTATTTTTTCAATCGGGAAAATTTGGAACGTTACACAAAAGGGGTTTATTGTCGTCAATGTCCGCTTTATGGTAAGTGTGATTTTGAAGGTAGTTATGAGGAGTTGGAAGCGCGACTTTTTCCCAAGGGTGAGTTTAGTAAAAAACCCAATAGTCAAAGTTGGCAGAAGGGGAAAAAAGGAAGGTAAAATTTTCTGAATTTTACATTTGTCAGAATCAGGATAACCAGGATTAAAGGATTTACAGGATGTAATTTTTAGATGGTTTGTTGGTGATGAAAGTTGCATTTGTTTGAATCAGGATAACCAGGATTAAAGGATTTACAGGATGTAATTTTTAGATGGTTTGTTGGTGATGAAAGTTGCATTTGTCTGAATCAGGATAACCAGGATTAAAGGATTTACAGGATGTAATTTTTAGATGGTTTGTTGGTGATGAAAGTTGCATTTGTCTGAATCAGACAAATTTAGGCTTGACAAGTCGAAATAATTATTGTACACTTATGTTATGAGTGGAAATCTGTGGGCGCAATATATATAGGGTTTTAAACTTCCAACATCGTTATTTTCACCCACGTCAAAAAATCCCCACCACCAATTTATCAAACCCATCATGAAAATCCTTAAATCCTGGATATCCTGATTCTGACAAAAATATTTACAGGATTGTGATAGTATCATTACCGAACCAATCCTGAAAACCAACAAAAATCATGTTATGTTCGACGAAATCTTACAAAAAATCAAGGAGAAAATTACATCACTTCAATATGTAATGACACTCCATGCAGAAGAAGAAATGAACGACGATAATTTAACCATATATGACATCGAACGAAGTATCCTCAATGGTGAAATTATAGAACGTCAAAAAGATAGAATTACCGCAGAATCAAAATACCGCATTAGAGGAGTAACCACCGACGGAGTAGAAATAGAAATTATCACCAAACTCAGTTTAAGTGGAAAATTAGTTATCATTACAGTATACACTGTTTAAAATTAGGTAACAGAAATATGAAATGCGATATTTGTAATAGTGAAGGTGTACATATCCGCAACGTTACCAGAACCTATGGAAAAGGGGAAGAACTGCTAGTAATTGAAAATGTACCTGTTATTAGCTGTCCTCATTGCGGTGAAAGTTACATGACAGCAGAAACATTACATAAAATTGAACAAATTAAACTCAACCGTAAAAATCTTGCAGTTGCACGTTTTGTAGATGTTGTCAGTTTAAATACAGATAATTCACCTATTTTTGTCTGAATCAGGATAACCAGGATTATAGGATTTACAGGATGTAATTTTTAGATGGTTTGTTGATGAAAATTGTATTTGTCTGAACCAGGATAACCAGGATTAAAGGATTAACAGGATGGTAATTTTTAGATGGTTTGTTGGTGATGAAATTTGCATTTGTCTGAATCAGGATAACCAGGATTAAAGGATTAACAGGATGGTAATTTTGAGATAGTTTAAATAATTCAGAAAACAATCATTCAACAACATCCTCAAAAATCCTATTCATCCCACCAAAAATCATTCAAAAACATCCTGTACATCCTCAAATCCTGGACATCCTGATTCAGACAAAAAAATCCTATTCATCCCACCAAAAATCATTCAAAAACATCCTGTACATCCTCAAATCCTGGACATCCTGATTCTGACTGTACCCATTCGTCAACGGGATAATAGCATTCCTGAAAAATTAGCGGAGGTGATAGATTTAGCTTTAACCGAAAAACCGCAAATTTATTTTCAAAGTGCGCTAGAATTTAAGGAAGCTTTGTTAAAATCTATCTGAATATGAATAAACCAATTATTTGGATAAATGGAGATTGTTTAAGTCCTCAAAACCCAACTTTACAAGAATATCCTAACACCCCAGCAATTTGGGTTTGGGATGATGCTTTAATAGAAGAGTGGCAATTAAGTTTAAAAAGGATAACTTTTATATATGAGTGTTTGCTAGAATTACCTGTAGAAATTCGTCGGGGAAATGTAGCCGAGGAAATTATTAAATTTGCTCAAGAAAATGATGCTAAATTGGTGGTAACTACGGATAGTCCCAGTCCCAGATTTGATGATATTTGTGATCAGATTGAAAAGAAATTGAAATTAGAAATATTTGAAGTTGAACCGTTTTTTGATTATGATGGTTTTATTGATTTAAAACGGTTTTCCCGTTATTGGAAAGTAGCTGAAAAATATGTTTTTTGATGAACAAAATACATGATACAAACTTGATTATAAAACTGTAAATCATCTGCGTTCATCTGCGTTCATCTGCGTTTAATTATTATATTCCCATATATTGTGCCATTAATAGTAAAATTGGAATAAATAGTTAGGAACTAAGTATATTTTATAATCCTCACTAACCAGAATGCCTAAACTCCTTGCTGACATCCAAAATTTACTCTCTGATTTAATCACTCGCTATTCCTCCCGTGTCGATTATCTCATGATTCGCTTAGAAGAAGCTGAAGGAACAGATATTTTATTGCGTGGTGAAAAGGTAGAAACCCTCAGCGAAGGTATTTCTATCGGTGGCCATGTTCGCGCTTGTCATAAAGGTGGCTGGGGTTTCAGTAGTTTCAACCAGTTAGCTACTATCGAAGAACGAATAGAAGAAGCGATCGCTGCTGCTAGGATAGTGGGAGATGAAGAAACCATCCTCGCACCCATTGATCCCATCCAAGCATTATGTAATTTACCCCTCACAGGTATTGATCCCCGTACAGTTTCCCTGAAACAAAAAAAAGAACTGTGCGATCGCTACACCGAATTATTAAAAAGCATTGATTCTCGCATCACCACTACCTCAGTCCACTATGGTGACAGTTCCCAAAGAGTAATTATTGCTACTTCAGAAGGAACATTAATAGAGCAATCTTGGGTAGATATGGAAATGCGTTTTGCAGCGACAGCAAGAAATGGTGACACTGTACAAACAGGGAGAGAAACTACAGGATCACGCAAAGCTTTTGAAGATTTAGTCAATTTAGATACTCAAGTTAAAAGCGCAGCCGAAAGAGCAGTAACAGCTTTATCCTTACCATCAGTTAAAGGTAACACTTATACCGTCGTCATTGACCCCATACTTACAGGTTTATTTGTTCATGAAGCTTTTGGACATCTTTCCGAAGCAGATATGGCCTATGAAAACCCTGATTTATTAGAGGTTATGACCCTGGGAAGGCGTTTTGGTTCAGAAGAACTACAAATTTTTGATGGTGCTGCACCCCAAGGTCATAGAGGTAGTTATTTTTACGATGATGAAGGCACACCTGCCACAACTACGCAATTAATCAAAGATGGTGTGTTAGTGGGACGTTTGCATTCTCGTGAAACTGCGGGTAAATTAGGCGAAGCACCCACAGGTAACGCCCGTTGTCTCGATTATCACTACTCCCCCATTGTACGGATGACAAATACCTGGATAGAAAGAGGCAAAACCCCAGTAGCAGATTTATTCACAGATATCAAAGAAGGAGTATATGCACGTAACTGGTTAGGGGGGATGACAAACGGGGAAATGTTCACCTTTAGCGCAGGTGAAGCGTGGATGATTAGAAATGGCGAAATAGCTGAACCTGTAAAAGATGTTACCCTTTCCGGTAATGTTTTTCAAACCCTTGCAGATATCGAAGCCATAGGTGATGATTTTTACTGGGATGAGTCCGGTGGATGTGGTAAAGGTGGACAAAACGGTTTACCTGTAGGTTGCGGTGGTCCTTCTTTGCGTATTCGAGATGTGGTTGTGGGGGGAGAAAGCTAACTAATTGATAATTGACAATTGACAATTGATAATTGTTTAATTCCATGTTTAAAATCTCCCCTTTCCAGGGGAGAAAAGCCAAAAATTCCGCTTTTTCAAGACTCTGACTTTCAAAGAGAGGTAATTGTCCATTATTGAATCATATTCATGATATTATTTTTTCATCACTTTATCTATCTGTTGTAAAAGTGATTCTAAACTATAAGAATTATCTAAAACGAAATCCGCACGGGCAATTTTTTCTGATAATGGTAATTGACTGTTAATTCTCGCTACTGCTTGTTCATTTGTTAAATTATTCCTTTGAATTAATCTTTGCTTTTGCTGTTCTTCTGAACAAGAAACCACCCAAATTTCACTCACTAAATTTTCTAAACCAGCTTCAAATAATAGAGGAATAACTAATACTAAAGTAGTTGCAGATGATTCATCAATAGTTTTTAAAAACCAATTTCTCACATAGGGATGAATAACATTTTCTACCCAAACCCTTTCCGCTGGTTGATTGAAAATAATTTCTCCCAATTTAGCACGATTTAAGTTACCATCTGCTAATAAAATCTCTTCTTTATTGTAACGTTGGGCAATTTGTGAGAGTATGGGAGAACCTACAGATACAGCATTTCTAGCATAAACATCTGCATCTAAAATCGGTAAATTATAAGTATTAGCTAAATAATTAGCCACTGTACTTTTACCTGTAGCAATACCACCTGTTAAACCAATTAGTCTTTTATTCATTAGATATTAGTCATTAGATATTAGTTATTAGTCATTAGTTATTAGTTATTAGTTATTAGATGTTAGATGTTAGTTATTAGATGTTAGATGTTAGTTACAGCACTTTGCGTAACGATTAGGTACAAGAATTTAGGGCATATCATTACATCAAATTGAAAATGAGATATAACCTGTACCAGATAGACGCGCAAAATGCTGTATTAGATGTTAGTTATTAGATGTTAGTTATTAGATGTTAGTTATTAGATGTTAGTTATTAGTCATTAGTTATTAGTTATTAGTTAGTTATTAATTTATTATATTTACCCAATCACCAATCACCAGTCACCAATCACCAATCACCAATCACAAATCACCAATCACTTATGCGCCCATTGAATAATTGCTTTGAGTAAACCTTCAGCAGTGTATTCTTCTGCTTCTATATCAACTCTACCAAATAACTCAAAACAAGTTTTAGAAGTTTGGGGACCGATGGAAGCTATGCAAGTTTTGTCTAGATAATGTGTAATTCCTTCTGGAAATTTTGTTGCTGTTAATAGACAGAAAAATTGTACAGTTTTGGAACTAGCAAAGGTAATTACATCTAAAGAGTGGTTTTGCAAAGCTTTTTCTGCTGCTGGAGGAATAGTTTGGGGACAGAAAGATTCATAAGCGGGAACTTCTGTGACTTCTGCACCCTTAGAAGTTAATTCTTGGACTAAAACTTGTCTTCCACCGCTTTCCACTCTGGGAAATAAAATCTTTTTACCTGATAAATTTTCAGGAAAGTTAATAACTAAAGAGTCAGCGATAAAGTGAGGAGGAATAAAATCTGGTTGAATATCGTGTTTTGCCAGACTTTGGGCGGTTTTTTGACCCACAACCGCAATTTTTACCTTAGCTAAGGCACTTTTATCTTTACCTTTGGCGTGGAGTCTCTCAAAAAAGTAATCTACACCGTTAGTGGAGGTGAAAATTAACCAGTTGAAAGTTGATAACTTGGATATTGCCTCATCTAAAGCTCTCCAACTGGTAGGAGGTCCAATTTCCAAAGCTGGTAGTTCAATTACTGTAGCACCTTCGGCAGTCAAGCGATCGCTAAATTGGCTAGACTGTCCCACAGAACGGGTAACGAGAATGGTTTTACCTGCGAGGGGAAAAGTAGGAGGATGGGGGGAGGGGGAGATAGGTATATTACTATGCACGATTTTATAGTTATAAGAGAACTAATTAATAATAGTTTATCTTTTTTCATGTTACAGGAACTTCTGTAATCCTACAACTTCACCAATGACGATTACAGATGGGGATAAATATAAACCCGTAGTTTTTGTCAAAATATTACCAAGTTCACTTATCCACACTTCTTGACTGGGAGTTCCTGCCCAACGGATGATAGCAATAGGTGTAGATTGAGATTTCCCATATCTTAGCAGTTGATGGACAATCTCCGCTAGATGTTTTCCCCCCATCAAAATTACTAAAGTTTCTAATCTTGATAATGCTTCCCAGTCTAAAACCTCTGGTTCGTGTGCTGTTAATACTGCAAAACAGCGACTGAGTACGGTATCTGTGAGGGGTATTCCTGCTAATAAAGGTGCTGCTAAAGCTGAAGAAATTCCTGGTATGACTTCATACTCACAACCCGCTGCTTTTAACGCTTCTATTTCTGAAATACAACGTCCAAAAATAAACGGATCACCTGATTTAAGTCTAACAACTTGTTGACCTTCTCGGCAATACTTCACCAATAAACTGTTAATTTCTCCTTGGGGTGTGCTGGGTTTACCGCCGCGTTTACCTACATCTAATTTTAAACAATTTGGTGGTACACATTCTAATAATTCCCTATCTACTAAAGCATCATAAATTAAAACCTCAGTAGATGCTAAGAGACGATAAGCTTTAACTGTTAAATATGCCACGTCTCCAGGTCCAGCACCAACTATGTAAACTTTATTTTTGGTCATTGATAATTGATAATTGGTAATTGGTAATTGGTAATTGGTAATTCAATTTTGGATTTTGGATTTTGGATTTTGGATTTTGGATTGTTTTTCATTCACTCCAATCTAAAATCTAAAATTTTCTTCCCCAATCACCTGTTCCCTATCTCTTTCAGAATTTTCTCGATAGTTGCTGCTTTTTGCGGTTGACGTTGTTTCTGAAATAGTGCTTTTGATGTTTGTAAATTTTGGAGTGCTTCTGCTTTTTCGTCTTGCAATAATTGAATATTTGCTAACCTTAAATAAGCATCGGGATTTTTGGGACTGCGAGTAATTACATCATTAAATACTTCCTTAGCTTCTTCAATTTTTCCTTGATGGTTTAACAAATCACCTAATAATAATCTCACTACATCATTAGTAGAATTGATTGCTATTACTTGCCGAAAAGCTGCTTCTGCACCTGCATAGTCTTTTGCTTGAAAAAGATTAACTCCTTTTTGAAATAAATTTGAGGTGATTAAGGTTTTAACGGCAAAATAAATCAAAAAGCCAATACTAACAGTGACTAAAGAAATGGCAATTATATTACTCAGTTGTGAATTTTCTAACATCATTGTAAATTCCTGTAAATCCCTGGTCTAACTAAGCTAAAATAGCAGCAATAGGAAAAATGAGATATTCTATAAAAAACAGTTTCCAGATAAACTGATAAAATTGAGCAATTTCGCTTTTGTTTTGCAAGTCCACTTTTTGACTTTTTCTCCAGATTAAAACTAAGGGTATAAGATGACTAATAAAGAGAAAGATAGGATTCACTTCAGCTAATCTGAATATCCCCACAAACATCATCCCTAGATAACAAACTGTTAATACCCAAAGGGCGAGTTTAAATACTTTTCTTTGTCCTAATTGTATAGTAAAAGTGGTAATATTATAAAGTTTGTCTCCTTCCAAATCAGGGATATCTTTAAAGATAGCGATCGCAAATGTAAACACCAAAATAAACGCTGTCAAAACCCAAACAGCAGCAGGTATACCTTGGCTTCTTTGAAATAACCAGCTAAAATGAGAAAACAACCCTAAATTAACAATAGTTCCCCGCACTGAAAAAATACACAAAGCCGCCCAAAAAGGAAACTGTTTTAAACGAATAGGTGGTAAAGAATAAGCAGTACCAATTAATAAACTTATCCCCACCATTCCCAGTAAAAAAGGACCATTTAGCCAAGCGACTAATAAAGCTAAAATACCAGTAATAATGACTATTAAATTACCCTGCTCCTGTGTAAATTCTCCTGAAGCTAGAGGTAAATGAGGTTTATTAATTTTGTCAATATCTACATCTTGTAATTGGTTCAAACCAACAATATAGATATTGCCACAGATACAAGCTAACCAAGTTCCGAAAATTTGACCTAAATGCGCTAGAGTAAAATTTGTGGAAGTGACACCAAGGGTTAGTAAATATAAACCCAAAACACTTAAACTTGTGCCAATAATAGTATGTGGTCGGGAAAATTTCCAAAAAGCATAAAGCCAACTTCCCGGAAAAATAGGTGAATTTTGTTGAAAAAATTGATTCATTACTCGATTTTAGATTTTAGATTTTAGATTGAACCTACGCATAAATCCATAGGCTAATAACAAATTATCAATTGTCAATTGTCAATTATCAATTATTTCTTCCCACACAACAACCCAAACCTAATTAAACCTCGTTCATAACCACGACTCATCAAACCCAAAGAAAGCGCCCCTTGAATTGTACTCCAACCAGAGAAAAGTAACCCAAAAAATGCTTGAGGAGTAAAAGCAGAGTCAATAACAAAATTCCAAAAAGGAGCGACAGCAGTTGACCAATCAGCGGTGCGAATGTTGTTTAATGGTAATTGATGGGCGATCGCCTCATACTCTGGCAAGGAAATCACATAGGGTAAACAATAAACCCGATAAATGTCCTGTAAATGCTTTTGCTCATCCACAGTCAAAGGTGAAACATCCGTAGAACGATGACACCATGTAACCATAATCAAAGTACCACCAGGCTTTAAAACTCGGTAACACTCTTGCAAAAACTTGGTTTTATCTGGCATATGTTCGCCACTTTCTAAAGACCACACCAGGTCAAAAGAAGCATCAGCAAAAGGCATTTCTTGGGCATTGGCAACCAGGAAATTACTCCTAGAACCCAAATTAGCCTCCAAAGCTCTTTCCTTGGCTCTAGCGGCTTGTACAGGGCTAAGTGTAATTCCCGTTGACACCGCATTGAACTTTTCAGCCAAGTATAAAGAACTGCCACCAATCCCACAACCCACATCGAGGATATTCTCTGCATCCTTTACCCCTGACCATTTCAGCACTTCTTCGATTAAATCAATTTGTGCCTGACGACGATCTTTTTGCTGCTTGCCATCTGCACCATAATAGCCGTGGTGCATATGTTCTCCCCAGATTTGTTCCCACAAACCAGAGGAAGCATCATAAAATTCTTGAATTTGTTGATAAAGTGTTGTACTCATGAATCCACAGATAAAGACCAAGCCGAAGTTAAAAAAATAGTCAGCATTTAGCTATCAGTGGTCAGCAATCAGCTTTTTAAAGGTTACGCCAAAAATCACGCTAGTGATATTCTACTGTTTCATTAAAAATTCTGACTCCTGACTCAAGAGGGCAACCACAGGGGGTTGCCCCTAAGACTGACTCCTAACTTCTGACAAAAAATATATTTTTAGGCTACCATCTGTGTATTTAATTAGATAAGGGGATTTTTCTTTAAAAAGAAAATTGAGAATTTATTTATGACTGTTGCTCGGACAATCTGCTTGGGGTTTATGGCTGTCATCCTAGCAGGAACTATCCTGTTAATGATGCCTTTCTCAACTAGCAATGGTATGTGGAATGATCCAATTGTAGCACTTTTTACTTCAACTTCCGCAGTATGTGTTACAGGGTTATCAGTAGTTGATCCTGGTACTTATTTCTCCTTTTGGGGTCAATTGTTTATTGTACTGTTGGTGCAAATTGGTGGTTTAGGATACATGACAACTACCACCTTTTTGATTTTGTTACTTGGTAGGAGATTTGACTTACACCAAAAAGTTGCAATTCAACAAGCTTTAGATCGTCCAGGAATGAGTGGTAGTACGCAAATTATCCGTTCGATTATTGCTACAACCATGATTTTTGAAATTACTGGCATATTTTTATTACTGCCAGCTTTTGTTCCTGATTATGGTTGGAATAAAGGACTTTGGTTAGCAATATTTCATAGTGTCAATTCTTTTAATAATGCAGGTTTTAGCCTATTCAAAGATAATTTAATAGGTTATCAAACATCTGTATTAGTAGTTTTCACCGTTACAGGCTTAATTATTTTTGGCGGCATTGGTTATCAGGTAATTTTAGATATGTATCTTTGGTTGCGTGATAGATTTTTGAAAAAACCCAATGCTATAGTATTTTCTCTAGATTTTAAAGTAGCAACCAGTACGACTTTAATACTTTTAATCTTGGGGACAATAGCTTTCTTTTGTATAGAAATTAGAAATCCTCAAACATTTGGTAATTTTAGTCTTTCTGACCAATTATTATTAGCCTGGTTTCAATCTGTCACCCCTAGAACTGCTGGATTTAACACCATTGATATTGGCAAAATGACCGATGCAGGCTTGTTCATTACCATTGCCTTAATGTTTATTGGTGCAAGTCCAGGTGGTACAGGAGGAGGTATAAAAACTACAACATTGAGAGTTCTCACCAGTTGTACAAAAGCTATACTCCAAGGCAAAGAGGAAGTTTTACTATACGATCGGAAGATAGCAATATCACTAATATTAAAAGCTGTAGGTGTAGTAGTTGGGTCTCTATCTACAGTGATTGGAGCAACTATTTTAATTAGTTTGACAGACCCAAAATTAGAATTTATTCAAATTCTTTTTGAAGTGGTATCAGCTTTTGCTACAGTAGGTTTATCAACAGGGATAACTGCTGGTGTTTCCATCGCAGCAAAACTGATTTTAATTATCACAATGTATATAGGGAGAGTCGGTGTTTTATTGTTGATGTCAGCTATATTAGGTGATCCTCGTCCTAGCAGAGTTCACTATCCTGAAGAAAATTTACTTGTTGGGTGATTCAATTTTGGATTTTAGATTTTGGATTTTGGATTGATCATATTTGACTAACTCTCATCTAAAATTGCAACTTTTATTCCCTATTCCCTATTGGCTAGTTAAAAATGAACCTTTCATCATTAAAATTTTTTCGCAGTTTACGCCAAGATAATCAACAATTTGCTGTAATTGGGTTAGGTCGCTTTGGTCGTTCTGTTTGTGCAACACTGCACAGTTTTGGTTATCAAGTTCTAGCGACAGATGTTGATGAAAAGCGAGTTTCTGAAGCTTTAACTGATGAAATAGTCAGTCATGCTGTACAACTAGACTCCACAGAACCTGCTGCACTCAAAGAAGCTGGTATTTTTGAATTTGATACAGTAATTGTAGCTATTGGTAACTATATTCAAGAAAGTATTATCACCACTCTCAATGTCAAAGAAGCTGGTGTACCTCATGTAGTTGCTAAAGCTTCTAGTGAAGTTCACCGCAAGCTATTAAAAAGAGTGGGCGCAGATCATGTAGTTTTCCCTGAATATGAAGCCGGTTGTGCTTTAGCTAGGACATTGACTAAACCTTCAATTTTAGATCGCTTTGACCTTGACCCAGATAATAGCATTGTTGAGGTAATTGTCCCTGATGAATTTCACGGTAAAACTGTTGCAGAAATTCAACTGAGAAATCGTTATGGTTTAAATTTGTTGGCAGTAAGTCAGGATGGTAAATTTAAGATTAATCCTGACCCTAGCAAGCGTTTAGAACGTGGTTCAGCTATGGTAGTAATTG
Source organism: Sphaerospermopsis torques-reginae ITEP-024 (assembly GCF_019598945.1). Lineage (NCBI taxonomy): Bacteria > Bacillati > Cyanobacteriota > Cyanophyceae > Nostocales > Aphanizomenonaceae > Sphaerospermopsis > Sphaerospermopsis torques-reginae. Next base: position 5,030,570 of record NZ_CP080598.1, read on the forward strand.
GTTGCAATAAAGATATTAATCGTTTACCAATTTAGGTGATTGGTGATTGGGGACTGGGGACTAGGGACTGGGAAAGACTTTTACCAATTACCAATTACCAATTACCAATTACCAATTACCAGCATTAATAGTTGCTTGAGGTAAGATCAGCATGGCATCACCAAAGGAATAAAAACGATATCGAGATGCGATCGCTTGTTCATAAATTTTTAACAATCTTTCTCTACCAATCAACGCACTTACCAGCATCAATAAACTAGATCTGGGTAAGTGAAAATTCGTAATTAAACCTTGTACCACTCGCCATTGATAACCAGGATAAATAAATAAATTTACCTTACCCACATAAGGTTGTAAATCCCCTGATTGTGCCGCACCTTCTAACGCCCGGACTACTGTAGTACCAACAGCAATAATTCGCCCTCCAGCAGCCTTAGTAGCCTTAATTTGTTCTACTGTAGCTTCGCTCACCTCAATCCATTCTTCGTGCATTTGGTGAGTTGTTACATCTTCTACTTCGACTGGACGAAAAGTACCGACTCCTACGTGCAAAGTTAAAAAAGCTTGATTAATACCAATATCGCGCAATTTTTGTAAAAGTTCTGGTGTAAAGTGTAACCCTGCCGTTGGTGCGGCGATCGCCCCCTGTTCTTGAGCATATACTGTTTGATATTGTTCATCAGCCGCAGTAGAAGCATTAATATAAGGAGGTAAAGGAATTTCCCCGAACTTCTCCAATACTTGCACCAAAGGGACATTTTCCGGTAAATCAAACTGCAATAACCGCCCCCCAGTAGCTTCATCTCTTGCTACAACTGTCGCTGTTAGTTCATTACCCGCAGCTAATTTTTGCCCATCAAAAATAATCTGAGTTCCTGGTTTAAAGTATTTTCCCGGCTTCACCAAAGCCAACCAACAATTATGCTGTCGTTCTTCCAACAGCAAAACCTCCACCTCAGCACCCGTAGCTTTGCGGCCATATAACCTGGCTGGAATAACTTTCGTATTATTCATCACTAACAAATCCCCAGGTTTAAGTATTTCTGTCAAATCTCGGAAAATGTAATCAAGTGCTGGTTTTTCTACTCCTGTACTCAGGGAATCTATCACCAACAAACGAGAACTATCTCTAGGAACAGCCGGGTTTTGGGCAATTAATTCCGTCGGTAGTTCATAATCATAGCCAGATAAAGAACGGTCTAAATCCACACCTTGATTTTCTAAGTTAGACATTTTTCTAAAAGATAAACAGGGAATAGGTAATGGGTAATGGGTAATGGGTAATAGGTAATGGGTAATGGGTAATGGGTAATTGGTAATTGGTAATGGGCATTGGGTTATTCATCCTCCCAGTCACCAGTCACCAGTCACCAATCACCAGTCCCCAATCACCAATCACCAGTCACCAATCACCAATCACCAGTCCCCAATCACCAAAATTGGGTAAATCTCCCCATATAAAAACGGGGACTTTTACCCTAGCAGGAACTATCCTTGATCCAGGAAGATATAGATGTAGGATTGGATTTGATCCCAAACACCATCATGGAATATTTATATTACCTGGCAAATGCTAGTCTAACGCTCAGGGTCGTTCAACACCTGCACAACAGACCCCAAACTCCTGTTTCTTTTATCACCGTAATTCATCAAATTGATGGTTGGGTAGTGAGGATTAAACTTAGAGAACCGATCTCAGCCCAAGAAGATGGTGATTTTCGGGCTTTCTTCAATGAATTAGGAATTAGTTATGAGCCACCCATGAGGATACAAATGGCACTTTGGAGCTTGGAGGCGGGACAATATCCCGTGGACGTAATGCGTCGCTACCAAGTAGCTATTGTATCTCATGGTAGTCCAGAAAAAGAGGAAATTGAAGCATTCCGACAACAATTTGTCCAAGGTTTGGGCTATTGTCCAGAAACTTTGGCTTGAAAATAGGTAGGTGATTGGTGACAGGTGACAGATGACAGGTGACAGAAGGAAGTTTAGCAACTACCAATTACCAATTACCAATTACCAATTATCAATTTATGGTTGATAGATCAAAAGCTGCTGGAATGTATTCGAGCAGCTTAAACTCATAACCAGGTATTGATAAACTAGCTAAGGTTTGGGGAGTAACTATATCCTTGGCAACATTTTTTGGCAAGGGTTGACAAAAGACAATAGCGACATCAAAACGACAAGAATAATCAGCTTTTTCAGGATACTGAGCTAAAAATATTCCTGCTGTGTGACAGAGTTTTGCTTGTTTTTTTGGGGTGATAGCGTTTCTACCTCCAGCATCCCAACTACCAGCACTGCGGGTTTTCACTTCTACAAATGCGAGTATTGAGTTTTGATGATTGGTGGTTTGCTTGTTTGCTGTTTCTTTTGTATCGTGGTACTGGGCAATAATATCAATTTCTCCCCAGCGACAAGAAAAGCGACGGTGCAGAATTTCCCAACCTGTAGATTTTAACCACTGTGCTACTAGGTCTTCTCCTATGTTACCAATATCAGCATAATTAGATGGAGGAGGTTTAGACATGAATTAAGAAACCCAATACAAAAAAATACCATGAATATTAAGTATCGTTTTTTGTCACTTATCCTCAGTTTACTGCTTTGGGCGATCATTCCGATCACAGCATTATTGGGTTTAGCATCCACGGCTTTAGCACTAGAATACAACAAAGAAATTTTGATAGAAGCAGATTTTTCTGGACGTGATTTAACAGATTCTAGCTTTACTAAGGCTAATCTTCGTCAGAGTAATTTTAGTGGTGCTAACTTGCGTGGTGTCAGCTTTTTTGCTGCAAATCTAGAATCAGCAAATTTAACGGAGGCTGATTTAACTAATGCTACCTTAGATTCTGCACGTTTGATTAAAGCTAATTTAACTAATGCTGTTTTGGAAGGTGCATTTGCGGCTAGTGCCAAATTTGATGGTGCAATAATTGATGGTGCTGATTTTACTGATGTGCTGCTGCGTTCAGATGAGCAAAAAAAATTATGCAAGTTGGCTAAAGGTACTAATCCTGTAACGGGTAGGGATACAAGAGATACTTTATTCTGTCCGTAGTTACGACTATTCGACTATCAGCAGTCAGAAGTTAATGGTCAGCTTGATCAAACATTGTGACTCCTGTGTAGGGGTTTAGCAATGCTCATTGGTGTCAACTCAGGCCACAAATAGCTTTTTTGTTTAGCTTCCAAACCCGCCTGGAAATTAAGTTCCGGTCTAATAACAAAAGTCATCTTCAGATGACTTTTGCTATTAGACTCTTAATTCATTCCCAGTCGGGCTTTGAAAGAGTGAGAAAATAAATTCGCGATCGCCAAAAAATCGAATCTATTTTAAGGGATGAACAAGCAAAATCAGAACGCTTATTATTGAATATTTTACCCTCAGAAATTGCCCAAAAATTAAAGGAAGAAGAAAGCGCGATCGCTAACAGATTTGATGAGGTGACAATTTTGTTTGCGGATATTGTGAATTTTACTGGTTTATCTGCTCAAATATCGCCGATAGAATTAGTAAATTCTTTGAATGAAATTTTTTCTAGTTTTGATAGATTAGCTGATTTTTATGGTTTAGCAAAAATCAAAACTATTGGTGATGCTTATATGGTAATTGGTGGTTTAGCTACTCCTTGAAAACCGGGGTGAAATTCAAGTTAAGGGTAGAGGAATAATGACAATTTATTTTTTAATTGGTAATGGGTAATTGGTAATAGGTAATTAATGATTTCCTATCACCAGTCACTGCTCACTTTTGATAAAATAATAAGCCAATCCCCATAATTGCAACTATTACACCAATAATTGCTCTCCAACTGACTTTTTCACCCATAAAGATAGCAATGGGAATTACAAGTATAGGGCTGGTTTGCATGAGGGTTGAGGCAATACCCACGTTAGTTAATTTAATTGCTGTTTGTTGTAACCAAATTCCTAAATAAGTGCCTAAAAAAGCAGCTAAAAAACTGGCTAATATAACTCGTCTTGACTGCCAATAAGGATATCCGAAAACGTGATTTCTTTGATTGGGAAATAATGCCCAAATTAAAATTATTAATACTCCGGCAATTAATCTGAATAATGCTGCCCACAAAGGGGAAATATTCGTACCTGTAAATGCTGCACGGGAAAAAACAGCACCGATGGCGTTAGCTGTTGCTGCTAACAAACCTAACCCTATTCCTGGCCATAGTTGTGTGGTTGCACTTTCAATATTATTACTGGTTCTTTCGGTAACAACCCAAGCAACACCTAAAATAGTGAGTAAAATACCACACCAAGCATTGATGTTAAGACTTTCTTGGAGAAAAATTGTAGCAGCGATCGCACTCATGGGAGGGGCTAAAGTTCCCAAAAGCAAAACTCTACGGGGTCCGATTCGGTTGATAGCTGCTAAAAAAGCTGTATCTCCTAAACCAATACCCACTGCACCACTGAGGAGGAGAAATAATAAGGTTAAGGGTGCAAGGGTGGGCTGAAAATCACCACTGACTAAAATTGTAATTAGCAACAGTGCGATCGCTATTATGCCTTTGATGAAGTTTAGCTGTAAGGGCGGAATGCGCTGCCCCAATACTCCATATACCACAGAAGCGATCGCCCAGAAACCAGCAGCAGACAAGGCTGCTAATTCACCTGTACCATTAGTTAAGCCAATAATTAAGAAACTATTAAAAATGATCTTAACTCCCCAAATAAGCCTGAAAACTATTTTTATAATATATCAAATAATGGGACTTAAAATTAGCACTCTCAGTTTACAAGTGCTAAATTTTTAAAATTTTTTAAAATCGGTAAATTGAACTTGTAATTTCTGTTTTTTGTCGTTATATTTGAATATATAGCAATCATATTTGATGCTGAAATCACTCATAAAAAATTAAATAGGTTACAGATTCCAGTCACTAGACTAACAACTCAACAGATTTGGAGGATTGGCATGAACTATACTTTTGACATTGTAGGAGTATCTCCAATTTTATACTTTTTCAATCACCAACAACAAAGTTTAGAAAAACCTCTACACCAAAAAGTTGAATATTTGGGAACTCAAACTTGTACATTAGATGCGTTTCTAGAATCTGTAGAATCAGTTCCAACTGCTGGTAGTTGGAATTTAGATCAAGTGGTAGATACAGTGATTGAATTTTGGTTGAATAATGCAGAGACTATTCAATATTGGAAAGCTAGATTACAAGACGCTGGAAGAGATAATTTGCTAGTAGCTAGAGTTGGGGAAATTAAAGCTTTACAAGCTGAATTTGAATCTCTGTTAGGTAAAAATTGGTGAGTCATTCGATTTTAGATTTTAGATTTTAGATTTTGGATTGAATATACTCCTGACTCCTTGATCTCCTGACTCCTTACCACATTTATTCGTTTTCTAATGCTTGCAAAATTTTCCGATATAAATCTTCTACTTTCTGTATTTGTTGCTCTCCCAGTAAGGCATAATGAGCTAAACCAGGGGCGCTATTAATTTCCAACAGAGTATAATCTACCGTATAATCTACTATGGGTTGAGTAATATCAGCGGTGAGAATATCTACACCTGCTAATCTCAAACCCATATCTTTAGTGATATTAATCGCTAGTTTCTGAAAATCAGGATGAATTTTATCAGTAAAATCTACTGCATCACCACCTGTAGATAAATTTGCATTGTCTAAAAGATAAATTAAAGTATCTTCGGCAAGTACACTATCAAAGGTAAGATTTTGTTGATTTAATTTCTTGATAATGCGGAAATCTGCAACATCAATTAATATTTTTTCCCCTGTTTTGATTAACTGTTCACGTTTGTTTTGTAGTAATTCTAAAATAGTAGATTTACCATCACCAGTTACAGATAAAGGTATTCTTTGATAAGCCGCTATAACTTCATTATCTAAAACTAAAATCCTAAAGTCATTGCCGTTATAAAATCTTTCTACAATTAAGACAGACTGAGTAGCAAGTATTTTTTCTGCTACTTGATAATATTCCTGTTTATTATATACTTTGGTAACTAAAATTCCTAAACTGAGATTTAAAGGTTTAACAATTACAGGGAATCCTAATTCTTGGGCATAGTTCCAACCATCATGGATATTTCTAGGGTTGGCGACTTTTGCACACATTTTATCATTAAAAAATGTTTGTCCTTCCGTAACTCGATAACCAAGTTTACCCAAAAAATAATTAGAAAAGGCTTTATCCTGTGCTAAATTTGCCGAACCAAAACCATTGATATTCAATCTCGTGTTATCAAAAACGGTTATTTTTCCATTTTTAAACGTAATATGTCCAATTAGTTCATATTCAGGTTCTATGACAACAGTAGCGCCCATTTCTGTAGCCACTTTTTTTAAAACTGATGCAGTGAATTTCATACAACATTCCTGTTTGATGTATCAGATAATTTGCCAGATTAGTAGAGGCAATACGCAATATATATTCTCACAAATTGTATATTCATGCTACAATGATTTACAAATTGATATGTAATTTTGTCTAAGTAAGAGGTAAAATTTTAATGAAAAATGTTGTTTTATTTACCAAGCATTCAGCACTGTTGATATTAACTTTATTTGTGTATCGTGAAAAATCTGGAAATAATATTTTCTAGGTTTTATTGCTTAGTAAAAACAAATTGTTGCACTAAGTATTGACAATCCAAGAATTATGTAATAACAAAGTGGCATCGTCAATTAAAGGCGCTAGTGTTATCCCCCCTAAGAGACACACTAACGCCAATCAATCAAATTCATACGGATAATATAATCATGCCACAAAACACAGATGACAAAGATACCAAATCAAAAAATCCAGCAATTTCTTATAGAAATCGGCTGAATAGTTGGGCTATAGCTCGCGTGGTTGCGAATCAAGAGCGTGTAATTATTGCCAGATTCCGTAGTCGTTCAGATGCAGATGGTTATATTCAGCACTTGCGTCAACTCATACCTGATGGTTCTTTCGAGATTTTCTTTGATTCTCAACGGGAAGCAGCGGCGATTTAAGCTTTGAGTTATCATATCAATTGATAATTGACAATTGACAATTGACAATTTTTTCATTCAAGGTTTAAAACTTCCGTTTACAGGGTAAAAAAGCCAAAAATTCAGCTTTTTCAATCTTCTCCTTTCAACCAGAGAGGTAATTGTCAATTGTTCATTGTCAATTGTCCATGATTGAAGTGATTCTCAGATTCCCGACTTCGCAAAGAAATCGGGGATCTATATCCGAGTTGAGGAACTGGCTAAACAGTAAGCTAGTGTTTCTAATATTTTGAGTGCTTGTAAGGAACTACGAATCAAGCGGGTAGCAGCTAGGGGTTGACGGATGAATGTTAAGGCCAGGGGTAGAGGTTGGAGTGAACCATCGGTGCTAATGGCTGTTGTTAGGTTAGGTATATCATGGAGAGTATCATCACTAACGACTCGTAATATTGCGGTTGATAACCCTAGTGGCTGGAAAAATTCTAAGAATGGGAATCCTTCCATATCAACAACATCAGCGCCAGATTGTAGATGTAAATTTTGTTTTTCTGCTGTTAGGGATATGACGCGATCGCTCGTTAATCCCTTCACAAAACATACTTTATCCCCAAGTTGGTTATGTATCTCTGTGATCAAGGTGCGATCGCACTTTTTCAGATTTCTTTGATACATACAATCTCGATAGAGAACTATATCACCAACCTTGTAATGCTCATTTAAACTGCCACATAAACCCATCAGCAGCACTCGTTGATTAAGTTGATTTAAATGTTGACAATTGTTTTCCAAAAACTGGTACAGTGATTTCATTCCCAGGGGTATTGCTATCACCTGTGGTTGCAAACCTTTAACACGACTTAAACCACGACAAACGGCTTGGTGTTCTGCTCCTTGGGGAACTAAAATTGTGTTAATAATTGATGTTTTTTTTAATAGTTATCATTAGATATTTTTAATTTGACTGTAAAATATAAATTATACTCTACCGTAATATCAACTTTTTTCATCTTGTATATTGCTGTTTTTCTTATTGTACTACCCTTTGGAAATCCGCTTCGTGTCTACGTGCATTCGTGGTTAATTTAATATGTTTTTTAATTTTTTTCAAAATCCTCAATCAGTAAATTCTAATTTTCAAGTAATACCTACTTGGTATGTAGCTTATGGAAAATTAGATGTTGTAGACGCTTTAAAAGCAGATGTCACCTGGCAAGATGAACAATTTGCTGTTATTTCCGCATCCGAAAATTTTGCCATGAGTCTTAACGAAAGATTTGTATTAGTTGGTGATATATGGTTAAGTAATCGTTTAGAACTCCTACAAAGAATAAATATTGATTCTCCCCAAAAAATCAGTAATCAACAAATAATTTTACAACTTTGGCAAAAGTATAATTTTCAATGTTTAACCCTATTATTAGGGATGTTCAACTTAGTAGTTTGGGATCGAGAAAAGCAAGAATTATATTTAGTCAGAGATGCTATAGGTAGCCGAACTTTATATTATACAACTAAAGGTTTGACTCGCTGGATTGCTCCCAAATTAACCACCCTTGCACCTCATAGAAACAATGACTTAGATTTAATCGCACTGCGAGATTATTTATGTTGTGCATTTGTTCCAGGAGAAAGAACACTTTGGCAAAATGTGAAAGAAATTCGTCCTGGTACACTTATAGAAATGCCTTCAAATCAAGTTTATCATTATTGGCAACTGCAAGAAAAAATAATAGATGTTAATCAACCTTTAGAATGGTATAGCGAGAAATTAAGTGATTTACTAGAACAAGTTATCAAAGAATATTTACCAGAAAATCAACCTTTGGGAGTATTTCTTTCTGGTGGTTTAGACTCTAGCAGTATTACCGCATTAGCAGCAAAATTACATAATGCACCAGTTCATACTTATTCCATTCATTTTGGTAATGAAACACCCAATGAATTAGAATTTTCTAGCTTAGTTGCAGAACATTGTCAAACACAACATCACATTTTAGAAATTACCTTTCGGGAAATGTGGGAACGTTTACCAGAAACAATGTTATATTTAGATGATCCTATCGGTGATCCTTTAACAGTACCAAATTTATTAATAGGTAAACTAGCGAGAGAAAATGTAGAGATTACATTAAATGGAGAAGGAGGAGATCCTTGTTTTGGAGGTCCAAAAAATCAACCAATGTTGATTAATAGTTTATATGGTACAATTAATAATCAAGATGCTTTAACAGCTTATTTAATATCTTTCCAAAAATGTGCTTTAGACTTACCACAACTATTAAAACCGGAAATTTGGCAAAGTGTAAAAAATGAATCTTCTGTATTTTACCATGATTTAAATGCCGATGCTAATTATTTAAATAGATTAATGAAATTGAATATTAAATTTAAAGGAGCAGATCATATTCTAACCAAGGTAAATAACTTAACCCAAGCAGCAGGTTTACAAGGTTTATCACCATTATTTGATCAGCGAGTAGTTGACTTGAGTATGCAAATTCCCCCAGAATATAAACTTTCAGGAGTCGAAGAAAAAGCAGTTTTGAAAAAAGCAGTCAGTGATATTTTACCAGATACAATTATTCAGCGTCCTAAAAGTGGAATGATGGTTCCTGTACAATTAGGATTTAGGAAATATTGGCAAAAACAAGCGCGGAAATTGTTGTTAAATAGAAATAGTGAAATTTGCGCTTATATTAATCAGGATATTTTACGGAATTGGTTAGAGTTTAAAGGTGATATTTGGGGGCGTTATGGTGTTAAACTATGGTTATTGGTTAGTTTGGAAATTTGGTTGCAGGTAAATAAATCAGTATTAAAGAAATAGTCAAATGCTAAAAGAACTTCATTTAAGGTCTGTAGGACCATCTTCTCAATTTGATGTTGAATTTGCTGATAGACTGAATATCTTTACTGGTGATAATGGACTAGGTAAAAGCTTTTTACTAGATGTTGCTTGGTGGGTACTTACCGGAAATTGGGTAGAACAACCAGCTTATCCGCAAAGAAATACAGAACAACCCCCAGAAATTATCTCCCAAATTGAAACTAAATATGGTTTAAAAGATTATCAAAGTGGTTTTAATTTTTCTGTTTGATGAAAAAGCAAGACTATCAGGTAATAATTGGTTAGCAAAAAATACAGATCCTAAAAAAAGACCTATAGATTATTGGTCAAAATTCAAAAGTGATTTAGCTGGTGGTTTTAATAATCTTTGTGGTTATAGTGTCATGTATGAACCTGTAGAAACTGTAGAGCATTTTTTATCTTGTGAAAATCATCGTCATTTAGCTTATGAATGGAGTAATTACCGTTTTGCTTCTGGTTGGATTAATAGTAGTAAAGGTACTCTTGATAACCAAGTTCTTGATCCATTTGAAGTTGAGGATGACTGGTTTGAAATTTTGTTACCTTCACTCCAGTTAGTTATTACTGATAAAGTACCACCTGAGAAACTAGAAAAAGCAGAATTTACTTTAAAAAGATTACGTTTGCAAAATGGCTCACAAGTGATGCGCCAGCGTCAAGTATGGTATAATTTATATTGTGCTGGTAGTATTGACTTAGAAGGGTTAGAAAAAATGGCTCCTCTAATTGCTAGAGCAGTTAAAAAACAACAAGCAAATTCTGACAGAGAATAATTAATTATATATTTGAGAAAATCAAGTAGAAATCACTCCCGGAGCAATAGAAATGATACAAAACATACCAAAACATGATATTTTATATGAAACAGATTTTCTTGCTTGGTGCGAAAGAACAGTTACTCAACTCAAAGCAAAAGATGTAGAAAATCTTGATTTTGAACATTTAATAGAGGAAATTGAAAGTTTGGGAAAAAGCGAAAGACGGGAATTAAGAAATAGATTATTAGTTTTGATAGCACACATTCTCAAACGGATGTATGTTAACAGTTCTGAAAACTTCAATGGATGGGAAGTAACTATTATAGAACAACGAAAACAAATTAAAGTTTTATTGAAAGAATCTCCCAGCTTAAAACCTTATCTAGCACAAATATTTACAGAAGTTTATGCTGATGCTTTAGATATTGTTTCCGTTGATTATAAACAAACAGATTTTCCTGATACATGGCCATTTGATTTTGGTACAGATTTACTTTTATCTGCAAAATATTGGGAGCATAATCTGTAACTTGCATTGTAAATATTTAACCAAAACTTTCCACCATATAAATATCATTCCCAGAATCACCAATTAATATCATACTACTATCATCATTTGTTAAATTAAAACTTCCAGAAATACCATTTCTGAGAACTTTAATTAAAATTTGTGGGTAAAAAGATTCTAATTCTACAAAATTACCTGCATCTAACCAAGCTAACTCTTCCGCAGTTAAAATTTGACGAATTTCTAACGGTAATTCTTTTGATTTATTAGCTAAAGAAGTTGCATTTTGGAAAAACATTCCCCGCTCATTTGCCAGAATTTGACGAGGTAATAAACCTACATCAATAATTGTGACATCATTATTTAAAAACCAAGTTTCACTATTACGAAGATGATGGACTAAACTAACACCTTTAGGACTACAATCATGGAAAGCAAAAACTTGTAAATTTGGGTTTCTGCGTAACATTTCCATTGTAGTATCAAAAATACTTTGGGGATAACCATTAACGCTGAGAATTGCACAGTTATTTTCAAAATGGAAATTATTAGCAATTAACAATTGTGCGATATTAGCACTATCACAAACTATCAAACGATCAAAACTGTAAGCTGTAACTTCAGGATTTATAGATATTGAATCAACTTCGGAAATGATTTGTTGTACAGAAGGTAATAGTTTATCAATTGTGCCATTAATTTCCTGCCATTTTGTTAACCAACCTTCCACAGAGGATAGATAAACTCTCAAATTTTTAATACTTGTGGCGGGATCAATTTTTTGTTGACTGAGAAATAATGCTGAACCTCCTGAAATTATTACAGCAATCATAATTGGTAAAGATTTTATTACAAAACTAATCAAACTTCCTGCTAATAAAATCAAAATACCAACAATTTTTAAAGATTTTGCACTAGCTTTACGTTCTGTATATGAGTTGAATGGAGATTTAGTTTGTTGATATAAACCAATAATTGTGATTACCTGAAAAATTAAATTACAAACCAGGAAAGAATTAGGTAAAAATCCACTGGTAACTCCTCCAAAAACACCCGTTACGCAAATGTTCGATAATATATATGAACCGATATTTCCTCCGACTGAAGATGCTGTAAGTCGGATGCGATTTTTGCGATTTTCCAGAAAATATAACAGTTGTTTGGCTGTAAAGTATAAAGTATTGTTAGCAGAAATATCAGCCAATATTTTAGCAAACATGGGATCTGTAATTTTTAAAGTTCCCATTGTTGTAGGTTCAAAAACAAAAGGATGATTACATTGTTTGCATCTTCCATAATTTGCTGTTCTGTCTTTTAAGTTGTTGTCAGTTCCGCAGTTAATACATTTCATAGGTTTTTTGGTAATGGGTAATTGGTAATGGGTAATTGGTAATATATTTAAGTAAACTAAACTATTTGATTATTCAGTAAAACACTGTAATCTTCTCGTTTTCTAATTAACCGATGAGTACCATTTTCTATTAAAACTTCCGCAGGTTTAGGACGATGTAAAAAATGGGAAGACATCGCATAACCATAAGCACCCACATCTAAAATAGCGATCATATCACCAATTTTTAAAGCGGGAAGTTGACAATTTTTACCTAAATAATCCCGTGAATAAGTGGTATTTCCACAAACATCCGTGATATAATTTGTGATATTCTTTTCATAAGTTTGATTTTTCCAACTTACAATTTCTCGAAAACCTCCATGTACCGCAGGAACAGAAAGATTAGCAACCGTAGAATCTACACCTAAAACTTGTTTATTACCTTGCCATTTCACAGATACAACCTGAGCTAACAAAGTTCCACAACCCGCAATAGCAGAGCGTCCTGGTTCAATAATCAAATTAATATTTTTCCCTAAATTGCCAATTTTTCTACTTAACTCATCTCCAAAAGTTTCCCAATCAAAAGCAACACCATCATGATGATAAGGAAAACCAAAACCTCCACCAAAATCTAAATATTGCCAATCTGGTAAATTTTCTGCTATGGATATTACCTCATCAATAACATTAGTAAAAGCAGAAGTTGCATTAGTTCCCGTACCCCGATAAAAATGTAAACCCGAAATCTTTAAACCTGCATTACTCGCAATAGCAACTGCCTCATCAAAATCTGCTATACTAACACCAATACGACTATCTTCAGAAATATTTAAACGTAAACCAATATTTAACTTTGCGTCTTTGCTCCTTTGCGTCTTTGCGCGAAACAAAAAAATCTCACACAACAAACGCAACTGAGAAATACTATCCAAATTTAAAGTATTCACACCCCAATTTAAAACTTGTTCCATTTCCTCCCGACTTAAATTACTACCACTATAGACAATTTCCGAAGGTGCAAAACCAGCATTTAAACCCAAATAAATATCACCTGGTGTATTAGCATGAAGTCCCCAACCAGCATTTTTAAATATCTTCAATAACGCAATATTTCCATTAGTGACACTGGCAAAATAAAACCGAGTTTGAGGATAATGGAAAGAGTTAGTAATATGGGAAATAGTTTGATTTAAAATATCACCATCATAAACATATAAAGGAGAACCGTAAATATTTAATAATTCTTCAGCAAGTTCTTGAGAAAATGGAGTTAATAATTTTGCAGTTTCTTGTAATGTTTCCATAAACCACGAGGTAATAAAAACGGATGCTTCCAAGACTTTGATCCTAGTTTTACACCAAAAACGTGAAAATACCAAAGTTCCCACATAATTAGTAACCAAAGTATCTCACCTATGCGTCGTCCTTGAATATGTCCTCCCAGTTCTCCGGTAATAATTTTTGTTGCTATATCAGGGTAAAAAATATTTTCCGCTTCTAGTATACCCGGATTTAACCAATTACCAAGATCATGCCAAAAATTATTTACACACCAAGAAGTTAAGGGAACACCCATCCCCCGCTTTTGTCTCCAGACTATTTCCGATGGTAGTAAATTTTCTACAGCGCGTTTCAAGATATACTTTTCACAAGCACCCTGTAAACAGAGTTCACCAGATAGCTGAAAAGTCCATTCTGCTAAATTTAAATCACAAAAAGGCGATCGCACATTTAACCCATGCACAAAACTTAACGCAGTTGCACGGGGATGAATATTTTGCGCTCCCTTTAACATCAAACTTGCACGACGCAGACGATGTAACAACGAAGGACAAAAACGACTATCTAACCCATCTAACAGCCATTCCTGGGCATTTAAACCCCGAATCTGAGCATAAATATCCGGTTGATACACCCTAGATTCATAACCCCAGAGACGGTGAAAAGTTCTTAAATATTGTTGAATAAAACCCTCATTTTTATGCGGATGTTCACTTTGATAAATACCCGCAGCAATTAAAGGTTTATTAGTCCAACCTGCAAATAATTGATCACCACCTTCACCATTAAAAATGACCTTAGTTTCTTGAGAAGCGACTTTATTTAAAAGATATAAAGGAACAGTAACACCATCACCAAAAGGTAAATCTAAAGCTTTAACAGTAGGAATAATTGCATTTTTAATATTTTTCGGACTTGCATCAACCTTAACAATAGGAATATTTAAAAAATCTGCCACCTGTTCCGCATAAGGATATTCAGAAATACCAAACTCACCAAAATCTAAACTATAAGCACGAACTTTAACCCCTGCATTTACCAACAAAGCAGCAACAATGGAAGAATCTAAACCCCCAGATAAAAACACACCTACAGGATCATCTTTTAAATCGTTAATTTGTCTTTCCACCGCATTTTTTAATAAACCTTGTAATTGAGAAACTGCGGTATTTTCATCTGTAATTTGTTCTGGAGATTCAACCCATTGATAAAATTTTCTCACTTCGTAATTTTCAATATTATCAATATTAAAAACTACCTCAGTTCCCGCACTCACAGAAAAAACACCCTCAACAGGAGTCAAAGGAGTAGGAACATAAGAAAAACAGGAATAACCATATAAACCAGAAATATTAACCTCTGGTTTTTCCATTATTTCCAAAAGTAAATCTAACCGAGAACCAAACCAAACAGTATTATTTTCAGAATTATTTTTACAACTCCAAAATAAAGGAAATCTCCCAAAAACATCCCTACCCAAAATCAACCTATCATCTTCTATTTTCACCCAAACATCAGCATCATCAAAACCCGAAGCAGAAAGAGCAGCAATAGTATTTCCTTCTATCTCCCGTGCATCATCACACCCCACATAAACAACCTCAAAAACAAACCCTTCTCCCTTCCCTCCTCTCTCTGCGTCTCTGCGTCTCTGCGTGATAAAATCTTCCTTCTTCTCACCCCAATAACCGATAAAATGATAGGATAACATAACTATTGCACAACAAAAATTTCTTCACTAATTTTTCTCCCATCCAGCAACATTTCCACCTTCCAATTACCCACAGGTGCAGCAGAATTGATAGGATATTTACAGCGAGTATTCCAAATAGAAGTAGTTACATCTTTAGTTTCATAACTATTTTGCTTCACAATTTTTCCACTAGGATCTATCCAATTACAACTAAGAGATAATTTTTTACCTATCGGTGCATCTTTCAAAGTCACACGATAAAAAACATCACCATTAGCTTGACGAGAAACAGTATTTATTTGTTGTTCATTAGCTAAAGTAATTTTATCTTGCTGTGCAGAAACATTAGCTAATAAAGAAGCATTTTTTTGATTTAAAAATACCACACCACCAATAGTTATAATAAGCGCCCCAACCACCCCAAAAGCTATCAACTTATTACGACGTTGTTGCACCTCCAAAGCTTGACGACGACGCAACTGAATCAAAGCTTCATCTAACAACTCTGGAGGTAAATTTAACTCTTGTAAAATTTGCTGAACTTGTTGTTGGTCAAATTCAGCTTCTTGACGTAATTGTAAACCTTGAACTTCAGCAATAATTTGGTTTAATTGTTCTTGAGTTAATCGCTGTTCCATAATAATTAAAAATTAAAAAACTTCTATTTTTCTCCTCCCAATCACCAATGACCCATAACCAAGGGTCCAGTTTTCACCTAACACCATAACTAGCTAACATAGAAACCGCCAACTCGTTATCATATCAAAGTAAAAACCAGACCCAGTAGAAAGTTTAGGTAATCAATAGGTAATTAGAGAATTACCGATTTTAGCGTTTACCACGATAAGGAACTTCATTCAAGTAATCAATGTCAAAAGAAGAGATTCTTTGAGCATAGTTACCCTTACCAGACAGAGAAGCGGCCATATCTGCAAACTTGCCAGGATCGCCTTCTCTGAGACGTTTTGTTTTCGCCTTTGCAGTGTAGAAGTTTTCCAACACAAAGCGCCAGTCGGTTCTGACTGTACCTGCTGTTTCTTGGAAGTCCACACCGTAACGAGGAGTAACCAAGTTATAGGGACGACCTTCCATGCGTTTACGTTGGTAAGGTACGGTGTTATCACCAAAGTTTTGGTTATATTCTTCGCTGTCTACCAAAGCATCAACAAAGCCATCAAAACCCTTAGTACCAATAACAATAGACCAAGCAATTTCTTCTTCTTTGTTGTAAGCAGAACGACCCAAAAGGCGCTTGAGGGTGATATCTACTAAACGATAGTTGTTGTTAACAGAAACAACTAAACGATAGAAAGCTTCGGATTTAGCTAAACCACGAATGAAGTCTTTAACAGACAAAGAACCATTTTTCAGTTGAGATTCTAAAGTAATTTGGCGGTTAAACTTCAAAATTTCATGTTCGCTGAAAACTTGGCGATAGGAAGCCCAAATGATGCTTTGAATGTCAGTGTAAGAACTAACATCTTCTAAACGGTAGATATAAGGAGTATCTTCGTTTTTATCAGCAACACCGAAACTGCTAACGCGGTGGTTTTGGGTAGATGGTTTGTATTGAAGTAATGGCAGTGCCATGCTGCGTCTTTCCTCTTGTGAATAAATTCGTTTCGTTTCGTTTAAAAACAGAATTGGGTTTGTTTAAAAACAGAATTAGATTTGATCACTGCTATATAAAACCTAGACAAAGCTAGACTTTACTTTCTACTTCAACGGGAGCATGGGAGCGGTTATCCCTCAGTAGACTTGCACGCTGTAGCCCAACGCGACTTTCTCAGGTTAAGATTTGGAAACAGACTATCACTATCAATGCTTGGTTTTCGCGTCGGTAATAGTCTGATTCAATACTTGATATCTGAGGATTATATATCAAGTTGGCATTTTTCTGAGCTAACTTATGTCCATTTTTGTCAACATAAGTATATTATTGTCTATAAAATGGTCAACTTAGGACAAGCTCATTAGGTTACATACCTAATTAAGAGATTTAACGAACTGGGAAACTAGCACTAGGACTGATAGACACAGGAACACCTGCGGGTACTGTTTCCCTAGTAGTATCGGGAATTGCAATGTTAGCTGTGCTAACTGGTGTGTAAGTAACAATCCTGATATTAACAGCAGCAGCCATTTTCATGAAATCGCTTATACTACCGGGTTTGTAGCGTTCAGCTTCTAGCTTATCCCGCCAATAGTCAGCATAGCGGGGTGTTACCAAATTAAAGGGTCTGTCTTTATAGCGTCGGCGTTGGTAAGGAACAATATTTTCCCCAAAGCAGCTTTGATACTCTTGAGAATCTACCAAAGCATCAACAAAACCATCCCAGCCGCTAGTTGCAATTTTGATAGACCAAGCGATTTCTTCATCTTTGTTGTAAGGCGCACGACCTAACAACCGCTTGAGTCCAATTTCTACTAAACGATAATTAGAATTGGTTTTAATTACCAAATCTTGGAAAGCTTCAGATTTAGCCAAACCCCGGATAAAATCACGGACAGTAATAGCTTTATTTTTTACCTGAGATTCTAAATTACCTTGGCGGTAGAATTTGAGGATGACGTGTTCGCTAAAAAGCTGGCGATAAGCAGCCCAAATTAATTCTTCAACTTCACCACCAAAAGCATAATCTTCAATGCGGTAAACTCTGGGGGTGTCTTCGTTGGGTACTTCGTAACCAGCAACCCGTTGATTTTGTGAACTGGGTTTATATTCTAGTAAAGGTATTGCCATATTTTATGTTGTTTGTAAGTTGTAAGTTGTAAGTTGTAATTGGTAATTGGTAATTGGTAATTGGTAATTGGTAAACACTCTTTTCTGTCACCTGTCACCTGTCACCTGTCACCTGTCACCTGTCACTTTTCACCTGTCACCTGTCACCTATTCCCTAATTTTTCGAGAGTGCAGGGATATAGCTGTAAGGTAGAGAAACTGCTACGGGTTTAATGGTTACTTCTTCTGTAGTTACATCCCGTGAAGTATCGGGAATTTCCAAAGTTTTGATTTGAGAAGTCACAGCAGCAATTGTTCTTTGGTAGTTGCGTTCGGGAGTAATGATGTTTCCAGCCATTGCCAAGAAGTTAGCTGGAATAGCTTTCCGGATATCTTCAGTGGTGAGAGTTCCCGAAGTGCGGATGCTGTAGAAGGAACGATAACCAAAAGAACGCATACTTTGGGTATCGCGCCAGTTGGCATTGTAACGGGGGTTGACTAAGTTAAAAGGACGTGAACCAAAGCGACGACGCTGATAAGGTACAATATCATCGCCAAAGTTTTCTAGGTACTCGTCAGAGTCTAACAACGCATCAATAAAGCCATGTACGCCTTTGGTCGCAATAACAATAGACCAAGCAATTTCTTCATCTTTGTTGTAAGCTGCCCGTCCCACAAACCGCTTGAGGATAATATCAACTAAGCGATAGTTAGAATTAACCTCTGCTACTTGAGAGCGGAAAACATCTGATTTACCCAAACCCCGGATAAAATCACGAACAGTAATAGCCCGGTTTCGCAGTTGAGATTCTAAAAATTTTTGACGATAACTGCTTAAAATCAGATGTTCGCTAAAAATCTGCCGATATCCTGCCCAAATAATCGCATCAACATCTTGATCTGATGTGGCGTAGTTCAGTTTATAAACGGTTGGGGTGTCTTCGTTGGGAACTTCGTAACCTTCGACACGCTGATTTTGTGAAGAAGGAGAATATTCTAAAAGTGGTATTGACATCTTGACTTTTACCTTGTTTTATGGTATTGGGTTTAAGCTAAACAAGCTCAGGACTGATGCAAAACTTCTCAAAAACCTCTTTCCTTTGTGTACTTTGCGTACTTTGCGGTTAATTATTCCGTAGCTTGTGCGTAACGCCTCAAGTGGTTAAACCCAAACTACTAGAAGCTAATTGAATGCGAGCGCACACAGCTTGTTCACTATCATTAGCCAGCATTTCTTGGAAGAAAGTCAAGATGGTTTCTCTTATCTCCGCTATTTTTGCCAAAGCCTGTAAACCAACAATGGCAGCATAGCGAATTGACCAGTCTGTGTCTTGACAAATCAACAGCAGTGTTTCTAATGCGCGATTGATAGCTGTTTGACGTTCAGCCATGCCTAATTGAGACCAGTTTAAATTTCCTAATCCTTTAGCAGCAGCACGGCGCACACTAGGTGCGAAGTCTGTAGCAGCAGTTGAGATTAACACATCTAAAGCACGGGGATCAGCGATCGCTGCTAAGGTGCGAATCGAATAAGCCCGTGCGCCATAGTTATAATCATCAATTTGTTCTAGCAACTGAGGTACTGCCATTTCTCCCAGTTCTGTGAGTCCTGCTACTGCCACCACCGCTGCTGCTGGGTTATTGTAACCAAAAACAGCAATTAAGGTAGAAATGGCCTTTGGATCTTTAGCTGCTGCTAGGTTCTTCACTGCTGTCACCATTTGCGCTGATGTTTCCGCTTGCTTAACAGCATTAATTAGTTCATCCATGTCTCAGTGGTCAATAGTTGGAAGGTGACAGTTGACAGGTGACAGGTGATAGGTGACAGGTGACAGTAATAAATTTACCAATTACCCATTACCAATTACCTATTACCAATTACCCATTACCAATCACCAACTTATAAAAGTGAATCCATCAGGGTCATGACTCGGAGTGCTTGATCAGAAACAGAATCTGATTTATCAACAAGTTGATGTTCTAACAATCCTTTGAGTGCCATGAGTTTGAAACTATTTTCTGCCTGAGCTTGGGCGATCGCCTCAGCAGCAGCCATATAACCAATCGCTCCCAAATCCCCCAAAATAGAGCGCCGCAATTTCAGATCACTGTTTTGCATCATTTTCACCAAAAATTCCCCATACTGAGAATCTTGGGTGAGTTGATACATAGCCCTAGCTGCGGAGCATTGCACCCTTGTGACTGGATGCTCTAAAAAAGGCTGAATTAGGGAAATAGCCTCAGTTGCACCAATAGCTCCCAAGGCTTCTAAAACTGCCTGATATGGTTGGGTCAGATGGGGACGGCCTGGTACTTGCACGGCCTTGGCAACACCCCCATCTAGCATTTTGATCAGTGCTGGTATTGCAGTTTCAGCGTTAAGCATTGCTAAAGATTGGGCTGCTGCTTCTCGCACATAAAAATCTGAGCATTCCAAACACTGAATCAAGCCCGGTATAGCTTTAGGACTGCCCAATTTTCCCAATGCTCTGGCTGCATTCCGTCGGAGTGGATAACCTCCTAGTTCTGTTTTGTCAGCTTCATCCTCTAACGCTGTAATGAGTGCGTCTACGGCTTCTGGCTGACTGACTCGAAATTTACCCAACCACCAAGCGGCATAATAGCGGAGACTTAAATCTGATGATTGCAGGTTAGCGATGGCTTGCTCTGGTGTCAACTGCGCCCCATTTTCGGCAGAATGTTCTGTCGTACTGGGTTCTATCATTACCAGTGCTTTATCCTGCTACAGTCAAAGGTTCAATTTTGACAATTCTGCCACCTAAGCGGCTAATCCGCTGCATTTCTTCAGTCATCCGGCTGTAGGGTACGGTAATAAATACGCTACCGCTACGACGAATGCTGAAATTATTTTTGTCGGTTTCTTGGTTTTGCTTTAAGCCTACAACTTCATAACGAAATACACGGCTTGCAGATGAAGAAACGCTACTAGCACCAAGTGTAGTTTGACCGAACATTACTTCTAAATCTCCTCTTGATGGGTTATACCAACAAACAGCACAATATCTTACGTAGATGTAATACTGACTATTTTTCCGCCTTGTTTGTGAATTTGCTGAATCTTGTCAGAAAGACGCTCGTAAGGTACTATAAATGCTGTGCTGCTGCGGCGCACGCTGGGGTATCCTGGATTGCGTATGCCCGCTACTTCAATTCGGTAAACGCGATCCGATTTCCCTACAGCATTACCTAAGTTTTGCTTAGGTGCATTATCCGCAGATGGACGGAATGCCCAATTATCATTACTTCCCGATGGACCGACAACGGAGGAAGCTTTGTTACTAGCTAATTCCCGTGCCAAACGTGATTTGCTACCTTCTACCTGAGCAGTATCACTATTGGCATATCCACGGTACAAACGGAACATCCGGGTAAAACCAGCAGATGTTTGTCCTGGTTGAAAATCAAACCCGCGATAATAAGGAACAACATTGTCGCCAAAGTTGTTTTGATACTCCATCGAATCTATATAAGAGTCGATTTCTGCATCGTAACCCTCGTTAATATATAAATCTAAGTGGTATGTCACCTCAGACTCATCCAGAGGAGCGCGACCCAACAAATGTTTATAGTTGAGTTCAATTAACCGCGTTTGGAAACTGTTATAGAAGAATTTGGATTTGTAGAGTTCTGACTTAGCAACGCTCCGCACAAACTCACGCACGGTCAAATTACCATCCCTCAACAGTGACTCTGCACTCTTCAAGCGATCCGATGCCAGAATATAGTCGTTTCCTAAAACTTGGCGATAAACGGCTTTGATCACCATTTCCACTTCTTCGCGGCTGGCATTGGGGCGCAGTTCAACTCGACGTGAATCACTAAAAGGCTCAGTTCCCAGCCTAGACGCTGCTGCTGTAATTGCCATTGTTTTTCCCCTTTGATTCGCAATTTTGATTAGCAATACTGCTCTTTCTAACCAATTGCTGTTTGCATCAAATTGGTTATTTGTTAGCTATAGCCACAGATAAGGTAATCAGGACATTAATTAACTGGTGATACAAACTTTAGTGATCAGAAAACTATTATCGCTGTCACCTGTCACCTGTCACCTGTCACCTCACATACATAAAACTATGCCCGGAGCGAGATCCAACTGCTAGGTGATTCAGTCCAGTCGAGTGAAAAGAGATTCCCCACGAAAACTGATTTAATCCCAAAAGGATAAACTTCATCCAGCACTTGTACCCCTCTCCGGGCAAGAAGCTATCTAGCTGAGAGCGTTGATAGCGTAGTCAATGTAGGTGTTAGCTTCGTTAGCAGCTTGACCGCTCAAACCGTGGTTGCCTTTGATATATTTCAAAGCTTCAACATACCAGCTAGGAGACAAATCAAATGCGCTGTTGATTTCAGCCAAACCAGCAATTAAGAACTCATCCAAAGGACCTGTGCCACCAGCAACCAAGCTGTAAGTGATGATGCGGAGGTAGTGACCAACGTCACGAGCGCACTTAGACTTACCACGAGCATCAGCAGCAAATTGAGCGCCTGGTGTAGAGGTGGTGTAGGGGAACTTTTGGTACACAGCGTTGGTAGCACCATCAATCAGCTTTTGAGCGTTAGCTGTCAAACCACGAGCAGCTTCCATGCTGGCAGCAGCACGTACAAAACGACCGTTAACAGCTTGTAATTCGGTGTTGCTCAGGAAACGTCCTTGGGTATCAGCAGATGCGATAGCTTCGGTAATTGGGGTTTTCATGGTCTAATTTCTCCTTGATTGGTTTCGTATCTTGTTGGAATAGCTCGATTTTTAGCTGTGGACTACTTGTACTTGTTTGTACTTGTTGATTAAACAACGTTGATTAAACAACAGCAGCAGCAGCACGATCGAAGTAGCTTGCCAATTCAGAAACTAAAGAACTGCAATCACCTTTGGTGATACCGTTGGGATCGTTAACGATATTGATAGCAGCTTCTTTCATTTTTTGAACACCAACAGCTACGGAAGCACCAGGAGTACCCAAAGCTTGGTAAGTTTCACGTAAGCCATTTAAGCAACGGTCATCGAGAACACTAGCATCACCAGCCAATGCAGCGTAGGTAACATAGCGTAAGATGATTTCCATGTCGCGCAGACAAGCAGCCATGCGACGGTTGGTATAAGCATTACCACCAGGAGCGATCAATTGGGGTTGCTCTTCAAATAAAGCACGAGCAGCGTTGGTAACGATATCTTTAGCGTTGCTGGTAATCCGGTTAACAACGTCCAAACGCTTGCTACCAGCAGCTACAACTGCTGTCAAAGCATCTAGTTGTTCGGTGCTTAGAAATTCGCCTCTAGCATCAGCTTGAGTAACAACCTTGGAAAATACATCTAATGTCATGGACTCTAATCTCCTAATTACTTAGTTGAGAGTTGTGTTGATTGAAACAGTTGCTGTTTTATCAATCAGGAATGGATGCTCAAAAACAATGAGTTAATCAAAGCCAACTTGTTCTCTACTTCCTTTCTCATTTTCTTGTCTATCTTCCTCAAGGCAGAAATATGAGAATCAGAGGTATTTTTATGAGAACCTAGCCAACAAGTTTGGATTCGTTAGCTTGTTTAACTTTGCTCTGTTTTTGAACTCCTCCTGATTAGTTTATACACTGCTAGAGATACTTTATTTGTTACAATTTATGAATAAATAAGATCAGGTAATAAGAAAAGCCTCAAATCCTTTACATATAAGAGATTTATACCCCAAAAGTGGCTAATTTTTGTTACAAAAATTCATTAAGTTTGTAAATAACAGTAAATTTTATACATTTTATATTAATTTAATAATTCTGAAACAACAGACCAAATCTAAATTACAATTATTTTGTGATCATATCTAGAGTCAGTAGTTCATATTAAATAATGTAAAATTTACATTTCTAAATATTATTGAGAACCTGTTAAATTAACCTCCCTGGGGGGATTTCAGGGAGGTGGTGACTGGGGACTGGTGACTGGGGAAGAAAATTTTAGATTTTAGATTTTAGATTGGAATTGACAAAAACAATCCAAAATCCAAAATCCAAAATCCAAAATTGTATTACCAATTACCCATTACCCATTACCAATCACCAATCACCTACGACGAAGGACTTCTAATAGCTTTGTCAATGTCTGGGGTAAGGGTGCGGTAACTTCCACCCAATTTCCAGAAATGGGATGTTGTAACTTGAGTCGCCAAGCGTGTAAAGCTTGACCGGGTAAATTTACCCCCACAGAACGACCAGAACCATAAACAGGATCGCCAAGGATAGGATGACCTATTTTGGCGCTATGAACTCTAATTTGATGAGTACGGCCTGTTTCTAACTGGAAATGGATCAAGGTGTAGTTCCCCAGCCTTTCTTTCACTTGCCAATGGGTTATGGCTGACCTACCCCCCTCTTCTATGGAGACTATGGCCATTTTTTTGCGGTCTTGGGGATGACGACCAATGGGTAAATCTACCGTTCCGCTTTCGGTTTTGGGCGCACCATAAACCACCCCTAAATATTCTCTGCGTGCTGTTTTGGCTTGTAGTTGTGCTTGTATGTGTTGATAGGCGATATCAGTTTTAGCAATAGCGATCGCTCCAGTGGTATCCTTATCTAATCTGTGAACAATACCGGGACGCTGCACACCACCAATACCTGGTAAATTAGGACAATGTGCCAACAAAGCATTTACTAATGTACCATCTGTGTGACCAGGTGCTGGATGAACTACCAAACCTGCGGGTTTATTGAGAATGAGTAATTGCTCATCTTCGTAGAGAATATCTAAAGGGATATCTTCTGCTACCAGTTCCAACCGTTGAACTGCGGGAATTTCTAAACAAATGCGATCGCCTATTTTCAGATTTATTTTCTTAGATGTACAAACTTGATCATTGATTTGCACATGACCCTGTTCAATTAACTGTTGCACACGGGAACGAGACAAATCAGGTATTGCAGATGACAGATAGCGATCCAAGCGTTCAGTTTTTTCTTGGACTAAAAGATTAATAGCGGTCACAGTTGGTTAATTTTAAACAGCTAAGTATATAAAAATTTTACGGGTATCAGGGAGTTGGTGATTGGTAATTAGGTTATTCATCTTCCCCAGTCCCCAGTCCCTCACAGGGGTAGGTTTTTAATATTATCTGTTAAGGCAGGACCTGGAAGACAAGGAGGGAAAGTAGACAAGGAAGATTTTATACAAAAAATGGTCTGTTGAGCGTCGGTTTTTGTGACCAATTGTACATTATTTGCACGGGTTTCCTCCCTTGTCCACTGTCCTTCCAAGTCATCCAAGTCTTGCCCTCACGACAATGTAAAATACCTACCCTTGTGAGGTCCCCAGTCCCCTAAGAGGATGTTTTAAAAGTTTATGGCTAACGCCACGCTACGCTATCGGCGAATATAATTCGCTACTATACAAACTAAGTCCACTAGTGGACTAATGAAAAATCAAGGCTTTTGAACCCACGAAGGTGGGTTTGGTCTGTGTAGACGCGATTTATAATCGCCAAGGGATGTATGAATTTAGACTTTTCAAACAACCTCTAAATCATCCTGATAGTGAATTATGAAAGAGGAAAAGAATAAATTAAGCACTGTATGAGTTGAAATATGCTGGGATATAGTATAGCTAATTTACAGTACATTTGCTTTGTAGTTATTAGCCTAACTAGCTGAAAACGACTATTGATTTTAAGCACAAACATCTTGTTTGATAAGCAAAATCAGGTGAAACATAGTATTTATAAACTGCTATTTTCATTACTAATTTTTGTATTAACTTTAATTTTTTATATTAGGTTTAAAATAGTTTTTTATTTCCCTGGTAAATCTATAGTAACGTGAAATTAGTAGGTAATTACTGAGCATCTACACATATACCACATCATCATTCAAGGCTGGAATACAACAAATTAGAAGTAATGGAGAAGGTGTAACTTTTCTGAACTGAATGCTTCTAAATCTTTGCTATTCTCATGTCTTACACATTTATCTTATTGGGGAAATTAAAGTCTATAACATCCAATGATGTCGTAGATTGAGCATTGCCAACCAGTCCTTATTGAAAAAGTGCAGGATGTGGATCTTGCCCATATGACTGCTGATAGCGGAGTGCTTAGATAATTTCTGCTTTTTGCCCAGGTGAGGGGTGAGTGGGGTGTGGGGTGTTGGGTATTGTGTGTTTAGAGAAAAGACTTGCTATACTCGCTCCCATGTAAACCGTTATCTTTATCTGGCATTAAGTCCAAAAAGATCGGTGTGAATCCCCTACGGATGATTCACAAATTGTGATGTCAAATTTTTATTTGTATTCAAATCCATGCTAATGAAAACGCTTCCTATTAGTAGATACAGATTTTTCCAAAAGCTACAACCCCTATCCCTGTTAAAGAAAATCACCAGTAAGTCGGTTACTGGTTGTTTAGAGGTATTTAGCACTTCCGGGGCTTGGTCAATATATGTACAAGAGGGGAAATTAATTTATGCTTGTTACTCAGAGAAGATGTTTGAACCACTGTATCGCAACTTGCAGCGGTTGAGCCAGAAAAATTCTAGTCTTCCCAGAGGCATTAATGAGCAACTACAAACCATTTTTGAAAGAGGTGTAGAAAATCAGGCTATTCCCAATCCAGATTATTTAGCTATATGCTGGCTGGTGAATGAACAATATATTAATCATAAGCAAGCAGCAATGCTAATTGAACAATTAGCTCTAGAGTTTCTAGATTCTTTTTTGCAAATCGAAGAGGGAAGTTATGAGTTTATTCCAGAAAGCTTTTTAGATGATTTACCCAAGTTTTGCCACTTGAATCTGCGCTTATTAGTGGAAAAATGCCAAGCAGGGATAAAAGTTTCTCCTGAACAATTTTGGGACTATAGTCAACAATATCCAGCAACTTCCAGAGTTGCCCCAGAGCAGTTTTGGCCAGAAGAAGATTCAAAAACACGCCCTAAAATTGAAGTACAATTGCCTCCAATTGGCAATAAACCACCAACTCCCAGCAAATATCAAAGATTTTATTCCCAACCCAAGGAGAAAAAACATTACACAATTTTCTGTGTGGATGATAGTCCTCTAGTTTTAAATACCATGAGAAGTTTTTTAGATGAACAACTATTTTCTGTAGTTGGTGTTACAGATTCAGTAAAAGCTTTGATGGAAATTTTCCATACCAAACCAGATATGATTTTTCTGGATGTGACGATGCCGAATTTAGATGGCTATGAAGTTTGTTCTTTATTGCGGAAACAGCCATATTTCAAAAATACACCTGTGATTATGGTGACAGAAAAAGCTAGTTTGATTGATAGAGCTAAAGCCAAGCTAGTTAGAGCTTCGGGTTGCTTGACTAAGCCTTTAAATCAGAGCGATTTACTGAAAACGGTTTTTCAACACATGATTTAGATGAGAGAATTTCCAGAAAATTTCAATTTCTAGCGATATAGACTACAACGGACGATAATTAGATAAAAGACTGTGCATCTTGACTACTGCTCCAATGACTGCGATCGCTGGCGCACTAAATCCCGTCTCTTCAACTTGTTGCACAATAGTACCTAACTCACCAATTAATTCTTCTTGTTCTGGCCGGGTTCCCCACCTCACCAAACCTATTGGAGTCTCTGGACTCAACCCAGCTAAACTCAACTGTTCCACAATATAAGGTAGATTGTGGATACCCATATAAATCACTATTGTTTCTGAACCTTGGGCGATCGCCTGCCAATTTATAGCCGGTCGATACTTACCCGCCGCTTCGTGACCCGTTACAAATGTCACTGATGAACTATACAGACGGTGGGTTAAGGGAATACCAGCATAAGCCGCCGCTGCAATGCCGGCTGTGATCCCCGGCACAACTTCGACAGAAATTCCTGCTTCTAGCAATTCTGCCATTTCTTCCCCACCACGCCCAAAAATAAAGGGATCGCCACCTTTTAACCGCACCACAATTTCATGATCTTGGGCTTTTTCAATCAGCAGTTGGGTGGTTTCTTCCTGTAAAAGCGAATGTCTCCCCATGCGCTTACCAGCGTTGATTTTTTCAGCTTGGGGATTGATCATTGCCAAAACCGGCGGACTGACTAAAGCATCATAAATAACTACATCCGCACATTCCAACAAACTTTTACCCTTGAGAGTCATGAGTCCAGGATCACCAGGACCAGCACCGATTAAATAAACCTTACCCAAAAACTTTTTCCCCTTCTGTTGCTAAATCCCAGATTATATCAGCTAGTTCTGCGCTGACTCCTAGAGGTGGTGCTAATTGCAACTTTACCCCAGGAAATTGTAATTTTAGCTTTTCTACAGATTCGGCGATCGCATCAGTTATTCCCCCAGCGAATAAAAAATATGGCAAAATTGCAATCTGCTGATTATCAGCCATGACCAACTCTGTCACCCTTGTTTCTAAACTGGGAGATACAGACCAATAAGCGGTTACTGCTCCCAAACTTTTGGCCATAGTTTCTATTGGTTGTTGTGAACCAGAACGACGACTACCATGAGCTAAGAGAATTGATACTTCTGCTTTTATAGTAGCCATTGCCGTAGTCAGCAATTTTCCTAAATTTTCATGACTACCCACATAAGGTTTAATCTCAATCTGGATCTTTTCACCCAGTGCTGTTTGTGCGAGTTCCACTTCTGCGGGAATATCTGACATGACATGAACTCCCGGTAGCAGAAATAAAGGTATAATTTTTAGGCATTTGCACCCAAAAGCTAAAGCCTTTTGCGCGAAATCTTGAATTTGCTGGTTTAATGGTTGAGTATTTAGCTCTAGGGTAGCTATCCCTACTAAATGTTCACTGTCTGGTAATTTCAGACTGAGCAGCTTTGCTAGTTGCTGCATAGCAATATCTGGACGCGGATCACGACTACCGTGAGATACTAAAAGATAAGCAGATGACATAAGCATAATTCAGGAGTCAGAGTTAGGAGTCGTAGGAGCGAAGTAGGGGCGAAGCATTCGGAAAATAACTTTTTCATAAAATTGATAATTTATCGCCCGAATGCTTCGCCCTTACAGGAAAATAGCTTTGGAGAAAAATTAATAATTGTTTGCCCGAATGCTTCGCCCGTAAAGGAGTCAGAAGTCAAGAGTCAGGAGTAAAACTGGTTTGGTGTCTAGGTTTCAATTTTCATTCTGTACCTCATTGATTTGCAATATGCTGTATCAAGAATAACTTAAAAACTCTCATTCTGTAGGCATTACCTTTTCAACAAGTTAGCTGAAGGAGTATTTATTATGAAAGAATTTATGCACTCTTTAGAAGAATTAGTTGACCAACTAACACTAGGTGCAATTTTAGAGATGTTAGAACGAATCTGCCACAAAAAAGCAGAAAATCTCAGAACTCACTGGCAAGATGAAGAAAACGCTAAGTTGTGGGAAAAAGCCGCTAAACAAATCGAAGATATCAACGTCGATATTTGAAAAGGGCAGCACTCAAAGTATTCATGTGTTCCCAGGGTTTAGTCCCCTCACAAGGGTAGGTATTTTACATTGTCGTGAGGGCAAGACTTGGATGAATTGGAAGGACAGTGGACAAGGGAGGAAAACCGTACAAAATCAGATGCTCTTGGTAACCAAAAAAGTACGTCAAAATACTGTTGTGCGTATCAAATCTTCCTTGTCTACAATACCTCCTTGTCTACCTAGTCCTGCCTTCACAGTTAATATTAAAAACCTACCCCTGTGAGGACCCTTGACTGGGGACTGGGTAATCAATTTGATGTTTCCCAATCAACTATCAACTATCAACTATCAACTATCAACTATCAACTCTTTCCCAATCACCAGTCACCAATCACCAGTCACCACTCACCAGTCACCAATCCCCTATTTCTTTTCTGCTTTATAAGTATAAAAGTTGTCAAATGCGCCTACTGTTTCAAATTTGTAACCAGGTATTAAATTATCAATTTTTAAATCAGTAGTATAAACACTAAACACAATATAGTTTTGTCTTTTCGTAGTTGCAGCAATAATATCTCGTATTTGTGGTTTAGCGGAATCAACCAACTGATTGCAATTAAATTGCATCAGATTTTGCAAAAAATTCGGTGTTTTTTGACAAAAATCCGTTTTTAAGTAAATTGTTAACCGTTGTACTGCGTACTCTTCATATTTAGGCTGTTGGGGATTTGTGGTAGCCATCGTCACTCCCAAGACTGCTATTCCTGCTGCGCCTACAGATGCAATTAAAGTCAATACTTTCATATATCCTAGGTTGTGATCTAATGACTACAGTTTAAAGACTACAAAAAAAATTAGTCAATTTCTGCCAAAAAAAAATCTTGATCATTTTTTAAAGTCGTGCTACACTCAGAGAGTAAATGGCGAACGTAGCCAAGTGGTTAAGGCAGTGGATTGTGGTTCCACCACTCGCGGGTTCGAGTCCCGTCGTTCGCCCTGGTGATAAATTATTACTTTCCGTGGGTTCAAGCAACGCAAGGAAAGAAAACAAATTAATATTTGCTATGTTGTTACTCACTGCTTACTAATACAATTGGTAGGTTCATTTTTTCAAACTTGATAGTATTTATACTATT
Source organism: Sphaerospermopsis torques-reginae ITEP-024 (assembly GCF_019598945.1). Classification (NCBI taxonomy): domain Bacteria; kingdom Bacillati; phylum Cyanobacteriota; class Cyanophyceae; order Nostocales; family Aphanizomenonaceae; genus Sphaerospermopsis; species Sphaerospermopsis torques-reginae. Next base: position 5,061,264 of record NZ_CP080598.1, read on the forward strand.
AGGAGTTACACAAGATAGGACTAAAAACCTAATTCTTAGGGAGCATCCCAAATCTGTAAGTTTATTTTTTTCTTGAGTTCAGGACGTGAAATGAACGAACCACGAAGGAGCGAAGGACACGAAGGAAAGAAGGAAGAAGAGAGTTTTTGGTGTTGCTACGGTTATTTTTTCAAAATTGGGATGCTCCCAATTCAGAAGTAGGGGTAATTCATGAATTATCCCTGCTTTCGTTCTGTTTTGCGTAAGTCCTGATTATTTATTTTAACTTTATTAATAACAATTGCGTCACAATTTACAAGAACTTAATATTAAAATTCAAGACTTAAAAATCTTTTGACAATTATATTTTATATAAACAAAATAAATATAAATTTTCAAATAGAATATAAATGTTAACTTTGCCTTTAATTATTATTAAAAATTAGTTATTTTCAAACAAATATCACTTGTTATATAGATTTTTATATTAATAAAACTCTCTATTCCTAAAGAAATATAAATTTAATTTACTTTTGTTTAATTGCTACTTTACATCTGGCACGACTGGACAGGATCAAAAACCTCACTGGTTTAGCAGAATGTTTTGGTAGAAACAAAGATTTACAAGAGCATTGTAATTTAATTCTCGTAGCAGGTAAATTGCGAGTAGAAGAATCAGGAGATAACGAAGAACGGGAAGAAATCATCAGACTTTATAACATCATTGATGAATATAATCTGCACGGAAAAATTCGCTGGTTAGGAGTGCGCTTAAGCAAAACAGATTCTGGTGAAATTTACCGAATCATTGCTGACAAAAAAGGAATATTTGTCCAACCTGCTTTATTTGAAGCCTTTGGTTTGACAATTTTAGAAGCGATGATTTCAGGACTACCAACTTTTGCTACCCAATTTGGTGGTCCATTGGAAATTATTCAGGATCAGGTAAATGGGTTTTACATTAACCCCACAAATTTAGAAGAAACCGCTGATAAACTTCTGGAATTTGTGACCAAGTGTGAACATCATCTTCATTATTGGGATGAAATTTCCCAACAAGCAATTGAGCGAGTTTACAGCACCTATACTTGGAAAATTCACACTACCAAGCTGTTATCTTTAGCTAGAATTTACGCTTTTTGGAACTTCACATCCAAGGAAAACCGAGAAGATTTATTGCGTTATCTAGAAGCTTTGTTTTATCTAATTTACAAACCCAGAGCGCAGCAGTTATTAGAACAGCATAAGTATCGTTAATTAGTAGGGGACTGGGGACTGGGGAAGAAAATTTTAGATTTTAGATTTTAGATTTTAGATTGGAGTTCACAAAATCCAAAATCCAAAATCCAAAATCCAAAATCCAAAATAAATAACTCCTACCTCCTGACTCCTGCCTCCTTGATCTCCTAAATAGACAACTCCCACCAAGTTTTTTGACCAACAATACCATCTACTAATAAATTACGTTGACTTTGAAAAGCTTTAATAGCTGCTTCAGTAAGAGGACCAAATATACCATCAACTCGAATACCATAGCCATTAGATACCAATAAACGCTGCATAATTCTTACAGACATACCAGAACTACCAAAACGTAAAGTTGGTAGAGGTTGTCTATTGTATGCTGGATATCGTGCTAATAGCTGTTCTTTGGTCGGGATATCCTGAGCATCAGCTAACTCAAAAGATATTGAGGACAGGTGCTTTTGTCGGATTTGTTTTAATATATGATCCCGCTGATGTGCCAGTGCTGAAATTTGAGGTTTGTCCCTTCCGTCTACTGTCATAAATTCAGGTGGTGTGATTTGAGAAATAGAAGTTAATTGAGATAACTGACTATTTTTTGAATTATGCACGCCATTTTCCGTTGTAAATGGTCGCTGCTCCGGCAAATGGGGCAAATTTGGTTGTGTGGTGCTTAATACGCCCGTCATTAGCAGGCCAATTTCAGTCATTTTAGTTCATCTGATATTTTGTACCTATAAGGATAAACCAGGAGTAGACAAACAAATAGTGTGAAACTGTAACTCTCGTCCAACAAATTATTTTATGTAAATAAAAGTAATAAAAAAGACAAATATCTACAGTGTAAAAACTTATTTATTGGGAAATTTGATTAATGATAGTAAACGACGATTCTATCGAAGGGAAGAGGTTTTTAGGTTAATTGACTTTTCTTTACATACTTTGGTTGTTTCCCGTCTTTTCAATTGTCAATTGTCAATTATCAATTGATAACAGTAATATCAAGCTGCAAATTGTCAATTTTTTTGTAGTATATATCACCATCTTGTATTTACATAGTTAAGCTATTGCTGAGTCATATTTATAACGTTTCATTACCTTATCACTTTACCAGTCCAGGAATTGTGAGTTAATTTTAGCAAAAAAACCTTGACAAAAATTTAATTTTATCCATATACCAGCAAACTGATTGCAACAATTCGGTGTAAAATCGGGCTTAGTCCCGCTACACTAAAGCATTTTGAGGCAAAAAGTTTTTGAAGCAGTTATAATCACCGTTACCAAAATACCTCTTCCAGTCCCCATTTCCCAATAAGATACATTCTGGTGTTAGGATAACCGTGACGACAAAAATGCAAATAAATGTAAACAATATATATTAAGTTCTTAAAAACTAAATTTAGTTAATCACCTTATTTCCAGTAGGTAGCTTCATGTCCATCAGTACCATCGCTCCTGAGCAGGTTAATCGCATTGTTGGGAATCAGCATCATGATCCGTTTGAGGTACTAGGTTCACATCTTATAGAACAGGAAGGTAAAAACGTCTGGGCTGTGCGGGCATATCTGCCAAATGCCAGTGCAGCTTATGTAGTAGTTCCAGAAGGACGCAAAGAATACCCCATGACAACGGTGCATCATCCCCATTTTTTTGAATGCACCATAGAAACAACAGAACTTAACAATTACCAATTACGAATTAAAGAAGGAGAACATGAGCGAGTCATTTATGATCCTTATGCCTTCCGTTCTCCCCATTTAACAGATTTTGATTTGCATTTATTTGCAGAAGGAAATCATCACCGCATTTACGAAAAATTGGGAGCGCATCTTACAGAAGTTGATGGTGTCAAAGGTGTTTATTTTGCCGTTTGGGCCCCCAATGCTCGCAACGTTTCTGTTTTGGGAGACTTCAACCACTGGGATGGACGTAAACACCAAATGCGGAAAGGACACACAGGGGTTTGGGAATTATTTATTCCTGAACTGGGTGTGGGAGAACATTACAAATATGAAATCAAAAATTTTGACGGACACATTTACGAAAAATCAGATCCCTACGGTTTCCAACAAGAACCACGTCCCAAAACAGCATCTATTGTCAGTGACTTAAATGCTTACACCTGGAATGATGAAAATTGGATGGAAACCCGGAGACATACAGATCCCCTCACCCAACCAATTTCCGTTTATGAAGTGCATTTAGGGTCTTGGTTACACGCTGCTAGTGGCGAACCAGCAAAATTGCCCAACGGCGAAACAGAACCAGTAGTTATTGCTTCAGAACTCAATCCTGGGGCGCGTTTCCTTACCTATCGGGAACTAGCAGCCAAACTCATCCCCTATGTCAAAGACCTGGGATATACCCATATAGAATTGCTACCCATTGCTGAACATCCCTTTGATGGTTCTTGGGGTTATCAAGTCACAGGTTACTTTGCTCCCACTTCCCGTTTTGGCAGTCCTGAAGACTTCATGTATTTTGTCGATCAGTGCCATTTAAATGGTATTGGTGTAATTGTCGATTGGGTTCCTGGACACTTCCCCAAAGATGGACATGGTTTAGCCTTCTTTGATGGTACACATCTTTATGAACACGCAGATCCCCGCAAAGGTGAACATAAAGAATGGGGAACTTTAGTATTTAACTACTCCCGCAACGAAGTTAGAAATTTCTTAGTTGCTAACGCTTTATTCTGGTTTGATAAATACCATATTGACGGGATTCGTGTGGATGCGGTAGCTTCCATGCTTTACAACGATTATTGCCGTAAAGATGGGGAATGGTTGCCTAACCAGTACGGTGGTAGAGAGAATTTAGAAGCTGCTGATTTCCTGCGTCAAGTAAATCACAACATATTTAGTTATTTTCCCGGTGTGCTTTCCATTGCGGAAGAATCTACTTCTTGGCCTATGGTGTCTTGGCCTACCTATACAGGTGGTTTAGGGTTCAACCTGAAATGGAACATGGGTTGGATGCACGATATGTTGGATTATTTCAGCATGGACCCTTGGTTTCGGCAGTTCCATCAAAACAATGTCACCTTTAGTATGTGGTACAACCACAGTGAAAACTTCATGTTGGCATTGTCACACGATGAAGTTGTACATGGTAAGAGCAACATCATCGGTAAAATGCCCGGTGATAGATGGCAGAAGTTAGCTAATGTGCGGACTTTATTTGCTTATATGTTTGCTCACCCTGGTAAGAAAACCATGTTTATGAGTATGGAGTTTGGCCAGTGGAGTGAGTGGAATGTGTGGGCGGACTTAGAATGGCAGTTATTACAACATGAACCCCATCAACAGTTAAAAGCATTTTTTAAGGAGATAAATCATCTTTACCGTTCTGAACCTGCTTTATATACTCAGGATTTTGCGCGGGAAGGGTTTGAATGGATTGATTGTAGCGATAATCGTCACAGTGTAGTTTCTTTTGTCCGTCGTGCTAAAGATACTGATGAGTTTGTAGTTGTGGTTTGTAATTTTACACCCCAACCCCATTCTCACTATCGCATCGGTGTACCAGAAAAAGGATTTTATACTGAGTTGTTCAATAGCGATGCGCGTAAATATGGCGGTAGCAATATGGGCAACTTAGGAGGAAAATGGACTGATGATTGGTCTTTACATAATCGTCCTTATTCCTTAGATTTGTGTTTACCACCTTTGGGAGTTTTGATTCTCAAACTGGATCAAGAAAAGACTGCGGAAGCACTGAGTTAAGGTTTAAACTGGGATGTTGCGGGAAGTAGTTTACACTTCCTGCTTCACAATCCCGTAACCAAAGTTTAACACCTTGAGCGATCGCCCCCTGACTACTATCCCTGGGTGGTGCTATAGGTGGTTTTACTGGATATTCACCAGTTTGAGTAAACATCATCACCACCTGCCAACCCAAAGTAGTTTTCGTCAAAAACAACCAGTGGAACTGTTGCAACTCCACCGCCTTTTTATTAACATACTGTCGTTCCAGCGTTGTAAAAAAAACCTGCTCAACCCCTTGGGAAGCATAATTATTAGTATTATTAGCAGTATTATTTGCAGTATTAATACCAGGGCTTAAAGGTAGATTTTGAAACTCCGGCTTACCTGCCACCAAAATATAAGGATAGATATCAACACTGCGACTCAGACGACGGGATCTTTGAATAACGCGGTTAGCATAGCTAGGTAAATCTAACATCAAACGAGTAGTTAAACTTTCCAAACTTTGCTGAGAACAAGAACTACTCACATCTGACTTTACAGGTGTAGGAGAAAGATTTTTAGAGAAAACAGGAGATACAAAGATAAAAGACATAAAAAGCCACACAGGAAAAAGAAATACTAAATCCTTAAAAACAAACCAGCCATTTTTTCTGCCTTCATCTGGAAAATTCATCAAATTCAAAAAATCACATCTTGTAAAAAATATTATCCCATAACTTGGGCGGGCAAGATGCCCACCCTACAAAAATCAGAAAAGACCCACAAAAAATCTCTTCAAAACTTCCTCTCTCTGCGTTCTCTGCGCCTCTGCGTGAGATTGAAAAAAGTGATTCACTTACCCACATCTACCTCCTCACAAATCTTATCCCAAGCCAGAACCGGATCAGCAGCAGCAGTAATAGGTCTACCGATCACCAAAAAATCAGCACCTGCTTCAACAGCTTGAGCAGGAGAGAGCGATCGCTTTTGATCACCTTTTTCAGCCCAACTCGGACGCACCCCAGGACAAACCAGCAAAAAATCCTCTCCGCAACATTCCCGCAACTGTGCCACCTCCTGGGGAGAACAAACCGCCCCATTCAAACCTGCATTTTTCGCCAAAAGTGCCATTTCTAAAGCGAACTCCGGCAATTCCAGAGGAATTTTCAAATCAAACGCCAAATCTCGCGCCGAAATGCTAGTTAACACAGTAATAGCGATTAAATTAGGTGGTTTAGTTCCCACCTTTTCTGCTCCCACCAGCACCGCTTCAGCAGCAGCAGTCAAACAATCATTACCACAAGTTGCGTGAATTGTCAACAAATCCACCCCATAACCAGCAGCAGCACGACAAGCAGCAGCTACAGTATTAGGGATATCGTGAAACTTCAAATCCAGGAAAATCCGCTTTTGCCGAGATTTTAGCACATCGAGAATAGCCGGACCCGTGCTAGTAAACAATTCTAAACCAACCTTCCAGAAAGACACCTGGGGAAGTTTATCCACCAAAGCGATCGCACTTTCCAAATCTGGAACATCTAAAGGTACAATAATTTTTTCATCATTCATAATTCTGGTTATTACATTCAGTTATAGTAGTCCTATTAAGGGTGAAAATGTTAACATCTCATGATATCTTCCATCCAATGAACATAACTGATTTGTTGACACATACAAGCTTGAAGATAGCGGAATTTATCTAACACGTAAAGACAGGTGTTCAAAACCGGATAATCATTTTTTGGCAAGGATTTGAGGATGTCTTTGACAATCTTGGGAAATGAATTTATAATCATGATCAAATCAATATTTTGATATAGCTTGCTCAAATTTTAATATATTTTGGGATATTTTTATCACAGATTTCTTAACATTCAACACTTCTGACCTTAGAATTATCTTCCACTAATTTTATTAATGGGTTAGAATCTCTACAAAAAAGATATTTAATTAACAAAATTGTAGAAGATAACATATTGTTTGATTTATCTCCTATTTTCAGAGAATATGTCAGAAATTTTTGTGAAGATTAATCTACATCATCCCCGCTTGAAAAATCTGATTTGCGGTTAAATTTAATTCAGTAAAAACTTGAGAAATAACCCGTTCATCATCTCTAAATTTACTGATTTGATATTCTCCATCTACCAAATTACAAACAGAAATAGTAGGTTGTTTGGGATTACCAATAAAATTACGTCCTCCTAAAGCTGCATAATCTATAATCCAATATTCAGCAATACCCATTTCTTCATAATCAGCGTACTTTAAATAATAATCATCACGCCAATTAGTGGAAACAACTTCGATGATTAAAGGTATGGAAGCACCATTACTAATAACTGATTGTTTTTTCCATAATGGTTCATTAGCTAAATTAGCACGATTTAAAACTAACAAATCGGGAAAATAACCAGAATCTTTACCTTCTGGTCTAACTATAACTTGATTAGGTATCACATACGGAAGATTTAACCCATCAATTTTAGCACTAATTTTGATAGTTAAAAACCCTTTAACTTCTTCATGATCTCCCACCGGTTGCCCCATTGTGACAATTTCTCCATGATGTAATTCATAACGTATATCGGAATTGTCAGGAAGCCAGTTAACAAATTCCTCAAAGGTGACAATTTTATTTAGGGTTTGAATCATGACTGTGAACAATTATTGATGATGAAAATATTATAACAGCAGGGTGCGTCAGATATCAAAAGTATATTTATTTACATGACTTCTACCGTCTGACGCACTCTACGAGTCCCGTACTAAATCTGAAACATCTAAAGGAACTATAATTCTCTCGGCATTAATAATCATATCAATGATGGGTTTGTTTTCATGGTGTTTTATATTTTTACGATTGAATGAGTTAATACTCATAATATTCAGTAAGGTGTGTATTTACTTGGAGTGACACACCTTATTTTCTGAAATATTTGGTTATCGTCTAGATTTGACTAGAACTTTACGCATCTCAAACTAAAATTTGTTTTTTCAGAGATTTCAATTGACCAGATAATTCTTTACGAGTTGAAAATCGCAACATATAGTACAAAAAGAAGTAAAGCAACAAATATTATTTGCCATTTAACCTCTGGTTTTGATACTGTTACAACTTCACAACTTCAGGTTGGGAAGGTGTTACAACTTCAGGTTGGGAAGGTGCTACAACTTCAGGTTAGGAAGGTGCTATTACTTCAGTTTGAGGAGTTGCTATCCCACATTCCGCTTGTGGTGTGAGTTCTTGAAAATCATAGCTAACTAAACGCACAAAATTCTTCTTACCCACTTGTAAAACCTTACCCGATAAATCACTAGGTGAGTCAAAAGTTAAATCTACGTCAGTAATCTTTTCACCATCCAACCTGACACCACCCTCTTGAATTTTCCGTTTACCTTCTCCCGTACTTTTACACATACCAGAAGCACCGAGAATAAAAGCTAATTTAGCCGGAAATTGAGTTATAGCAGCCAAAGAAAACTCCGGTAATGCCCCTTCCTTACCACCGCTTTTTGCAGCCTCCTTAGCCTCATTAGCCGCCGCTTCACCGTGATACTGACGGACAATTTCCCAAGCTAAAAATTGCTGGCGATCGCGGGGGTTTTCTGGCAAACTCTCCAAAGGTAAATCAGTCAACAACTCAAAATACTGTGACAGTAAATTATCTGGCACAGCTTGAAGCTTCTGATATTTCTGGGAAGGGTGTTCAGAAAGTCCCACATAATTACCTAAAGACTTAGACATCTTTTGTACACCATCAGTCCCGATCAAAATAGGTAACAGTAAACCAAACTGAGGCTTCAAACCAAAATGACGTTGTAAATCTCGACCCACAGCAATGTTAAACTTTTGATCAGTTCCCCCCAACTCCACATCAGACTCCACAGCCACAGAATCAAAACCTTGCATTAGAGGATACAGGAACTCATGGAGGAAAATCGGATTCTCTTTCTTATAACGTTCAGCAAAACCTTCCTTAGCCAACATCTGTCCCACCGTCATCGTAGACAGCAACTCCAGAATTTTCCCCAAATCTAAACGGGAAAGCCATTCCGAGTTGTAACGCACCTCCAACCTGCCAGGTGTGTCAAAATCTAAAATAGGACGCACTTGATCAAGATAAGTTTGGGCATTTTGCTTAACCTCTGCTTCTGTCAGTTGACGACGGACATCAGACTTACCCGTAGGATCACCAATTCTTGCGGTAAAATCACCAATAATCAAAACCGCCGTATGACCAGCATCTTGAAACGCCCGCAGTTTTCTTACTGGTATACTATGACCCAAATGAATATCCGCACCCGTCGGATCAATACCTAATTTGATCCTTAAAGGACGGTCAGCATTGAGCAACCGCTTTTCCAAACTTTCAGTTTCACTATCAGCATCATGAGGTTGAGGAAAAATTTCTGCCACACCACGATGTAACCAGGAAAAATTCTGCGCCATACTATAAGATTCACTATTAACTACACTACTTTGCACTTTAGAAATTAGGTTGGTAAAGTCCACTGGCAAATTATCCGTTTTCTGTGCTGCCAAACTACTATAATTGCAAAAAATTAACCGACTTTTTTCATTTCATCAATTACATTTATATTTATTAGTGAGGAAGTAAAACCGCCGTGTCTTCTAGGACTTTTGTAAACAAGCACCCCCAAGACCAGGCTTCATCTGGGTTTGAATTTTTTAAAGGCGTAGGTCAGGTAACTGGAGCTACCCTATTATCAATTACACTGCTTTCAAGCTCCATTGTAGCGGGGGGACTAGTGGGACTAGCCATTAGTTTCCGCAACTTGCCAGACGTGAGACAGCTACGCAGCTTTTCTCCCACAGAAACCACATACATATATGACATTAAAGGTAAACTCATATCAAGCATTCACGGTGAAGCCAACCGCGAAGTAGTACCCTTAGATAGAATTTCACCCAACCTCAAACGCGCTGTATTAGCTAGTGAAGATGGTCACTTCTACAGTCACCACGGCATTAACCCTTCCGGTGTAGGACGTGCTATAGTAGTGAACATGGTAGCAGGTGGGGTGAAAGAAGGTGGTTCTACCATCACCATGCAGTTAGTAAAAAACCTGTTTTTGTCTCATAGGCGAGCCTTTACCCGCAAATTAGCGGAAGCGGTTTTAGCCATTCGTTTAGAACAAATTCTGGAGAAAAACGAAATTTTAGAAATGTACCTCAATCAAGTTTATTGGGGTCATAATAACTACGGTGTACAAACAGCGGCTCGTACTTACTTTAACAAATCCGCAGAATTTTTAACCTTGGGTGAGTCAGCCATGATGGCAGGTTTGATCCAAGCGCCCGAAGAATTTAGCCCCTTTGCCAGCATGAAAAAGGCAAAACAAAAACAAAAAGAAGTGTTGGGGCGGATGTTAGACTTGCAGTGGATCACCCAAAAAGAATATGATGATGCCCTCAATGAAGAAATTAAACTAGGAAGAATTAAGTCATTTCAAGGTAGCGCCCTACCTTATATCAGCAATACTGTTGCTCAGGAACTGGTGAAAAAGTTTGGCAGGGATACACTACTTAAAGGTGGAATGCGGGTGCAAACCACCGTTGATGCCAAATTCCAAATGATGGCAGAAGCAACCGTTAAACAATGGCATAAAAACTTACTTGGTCAAGGGTTGCGTAATAACCAAATTGCTTTAGTCGCAGTTGATCCACGCACACATTTTGTTAAAGCCTTAGTAGGTGGTGTAGACTCCAGAGCCAGTGAATTTAACCGCGCTACCCAAGCACTCAGACAACCAGGTTCGGCTTTTAAACCTTTCGTTTATTATGCTGCCTTTGCCACTGGTAAATATGCACCAGATAGCACAGTCATAGATGCCCCAGTTAGCTACCGAGATGGCAATGGTTGGTATTTTCCCAGAAACTATGATGGGGGTTTTGCTGGCGCAATGTCTATCCGTACCGCTTTGGCTCAGTCTCGAAACATACCAGTTATTAAACTTGGTAAAGCTATAGGGATGAATAAAGTTATTGAAGCCTGTCGGACTTTGGGTATCATGAGTCCAATGGAACCTGTTACCTCCCTGCCTTTAGGTGCTATTGGTATGACTCCCTTGGAAATGGCGAGTGCCTACGCTACCTTTGCTAATTATGGCTGGCAATCACCAGCAACAGTCATAGTCAGAGTTACTGATAGTAGTGGTAACGTTTTACTGGATAACACACCTAAACCCCAGCGAGTCCTTGACCCCTGGGCATCAGCAGCAACTCTAGATATTTTACAGGCTGTAGTCACCAGTGGTACAGGTAAAGCAGCAGATATAGGACGACCCGCTGGTGGTAAAACTGGCACAACTTCCTCAGAAAAAGATATTTGGTATGTCGGTACTGTGCCACAACTCACAACCGCTGTCTGGGTGGGAAGAGATGACAACCGACAATTATCCAGCGGTGCAACTGGTGGGGGTATGGTTGCTCCTATTTGGCGTGATTTTATGCAGCAAGCTCTCAAAGGCGTACCAGTTGAGAAATTTAAACCAACTTCTCAGTTTCCACGTCCTAAGTCAAATTAGAGGTGACAGGTGACAGGTGACAGGAGTTTTTTATTTTGGATTTTGGATTTTGGATTTTGGATTTTGGATTGTTTTTGTTAGCTCCAATCTAAAATCTAAAATCTAAAATCTAAAATTTTTTTCCCCAGTCCCCAGTCCCCATTCCCCAATCATACCTGTTTTTCCAACTCAGCTTTCATTCTTTGCAGAGTAATATTCATCTGCTCAAACATTTGTTGTGGTGTAACACCAAACTGATTTAGCTGAGTTTTTAGTTGCTGTATGGTCATTTGCGCCATAAAATCTTCTGATAGCTCGAACCGCTTCATAAAGACGCGATATCGATCCATCATCGCTTCCATCTGCTCAATAAACAGCTTTTTGCCCTCGCGGTCAAATTTGCCGTAGTTGTTGCCAAGTTGAATCAGTGCTTGGTAATCTTCAAAAAGCTGTTTGGCTTCGTGTTGAACTATTTCAGAGTCAAAGAATCCCATTTTGCTTATATTTAACTGAGTGCTTGTACTCAGTAGCTTCAAGTTTTGTCTCTAGTCTTATTTTAGTCTAGAGGACTAATCTAGAGAAAAAAATTCGCTGGAAGTACGGTTTTTTACCGAAATTTCACTACTTGACTGGGGACTGGGGACTGGTGACTGGTGACTGGTGACTGGTGACTGGTGACTGGTGACTGGGAATAATATTACCCATTACCCATTACCCATTACCTGTTTCTTGATCTAAGGCACAATCAAAACAGGACAAGGTGAAAGATTGATCACCCTGGTTGTGACACTATCATTTGCGCCTTCATCAGTTAGTCCTAAACCGCGACAACCCATAATAATTAAATCTGCTCCTATCTCGTCAGCAACATCACAGATAGTAAAAGCTGGTTTACCTTGTATTTCTATGACTTCAGCAGTGATACCTTGCTGAGAAAATAAAGCTTGGGCATTTTCCAGTAGTTTAGCTACCGCTTCTGGTGACACCATAGGATCGCCTCCTGGTGCTTCTGGTGCTGGTTCTTCCACTACTGAGAGCAATACTAAACGACTGCTGCACTGCTGCACAACCTTAGATACTAGGTCAGCAGCTTCCCGTGCTTCACGACTTTGGTCAATGGGAAATAGAACTGTTTTAAACATAAATTAATCTTCACACCCCTTACTCCGGTAAAATCTGGATGGTGATACTTTCAAAACAATAACAAAAAGATAATCAGGAGAATTTGGCTGTGTCGAAAAAAAGTTTAGCAAGTTTATCTGCTGCTGATATTTCTGGAAAACGCGCTTTAGTACGGGTTGATTTTAATGTGCCTGTGGATGATCAAGGCAATATTACTGATGATACTCGGATTCGGGCGGCGCTACCAACTATCCAAGATTTGACCCAAAAGGGTGCTAAGGTGATTTTAACAAGCCATTTCGGTCGTCCCAAGGGTGTAGATGAAAAATTGCGTTTAACTCCGGTTGCTAAACGTCTTTCTGAGTTGTTGGGACAGGAAGTTATCAAAACTGATGACTGTATTGGTGATGATGTTGCTGCTAAAGTTGCAGCTTTGGACAATGGCCAAGTGTTGCTGTTAGAAAATGTGCGCTTCTACAAGGAAGAAGAAAAGAATGAACCGGAATTTGCTCAAAAATTGGCAGCAAACGCTGATTTTTATGTAAACGATGCTTTTGGAACTGCACACCGCGCTCACGCTTCTACTGAAGGTGTAACTAAGTTTTTAAGCCCTTCTGTAGCTGGTTATTTGGTTGAGAAGGAATTGCAATATTTACAAAGTGCAATTGAAGTTCCTCAACGTCCTTTAGCTGCTATTATCGGTGGTTCTAAGGTTTCTAGCAAAATTGGTGTGATTGAAACTTTGTTGGAAAAGTGCGATAAGTTGATCATCGGTGGTGGAATGATTTTCACATTCTACAAAGCGCGTGGTTTGGATGTTGGTAAGTCTTTGGTGGAAGAAGATAAGTTAGAGTTGGCGAAGTCTTTGGAAGCTAAAGCTAAGGAACGTGGTGTTACTTTCTTGTTGCCTACTGATATTGTAGCGGCTGATAAGTTTGCGCCTGATGCTAATGCTACTACTGTCAGCATTGAAAATATCCCTGCTGATGGTATGGGTTTGGATATTGGTCCTGACTCTGTGAAGGTTTTCCAAGCAGCTTTGGCTGATTGTAAGACTGTAATCTGGAATGGTCCTATGGGTGTGTTTGAGTTTGATAAATTTGCTGTGGGTACTGAGGCGATCGCTCATACTCTAGCAGAAATTGGCAAAACCGGCGCAATTACCATTATCGGTGGTGGTGATTCCGTGGCCGCTGTGGAAAAAGTAGGTTTGGCTGATCAAATGAGCCACATTTCTACTGGTGGTGGTGCTAGTTTGGAGTTGTTGGAAGGTAAGGTTTTACCTGGTATTGCAGCTTTGGATGAAGCGTAATTAAAAGTATGAAGGATGAAGTTTTTGGCTTTGTCCTTCATCCTCTGCAATTAACCGAATTAAGGAAAACAATATGGAAGTACAAACTCGCATACATACTTATACACCTGAAGAATATTTAGAATTAGAGGAAAAAGCACTTTATAAAAGCGAATATCGCAATGGAGAAATTATACCTATGACTGGAGGAAGTGGTAATCACAATAAAATTACACTAGCTATTGCTGCTATTTTATTATATGCCCTGAGACGCAAAAAATATGAAGTTTTTATGGCAGATATGCGTTTATGGATTCCACAACTAAGACAATATACATATCCTGATGTAATTGTAACTGATGGTCAAGCTAGTTATACAAGTAAAAATAATACTACTGTGACTAATCCTTTATTAATTGTTGAGGTTTTATCTAAGTCTACGAAAAATTATGATCAAGGTGATAAATTTAATTTTTATCGTTCCATTCCCCAATTTAAGGAATATGTTTTAGTGGAACAAAATCAATATTTGGTAATGCACTACAGCAAAACTAATGAGGGAGAATGGATTTTTAGAGAGTATAAATCTGAAGATGATATTGTCAAGTTGCAACATCTTGATTTTGAAATTAGTTTAGTTGACATTTATCAAGATGTTAATTTTGATGATAAAGAATAATATTAAGTTCGGATAATTACTTAGAATATAAAAGGTCAAATCATGGAAACCCAAGAATTAAAAGCTTTGATTAAGAAGATGGTTAGAGAAGTATTGCAAGAAAAAAGACTAACACTTTGTAATACTCTGTTCTCATCTAGGAATAATACAGAAAATCAAGAATGGAATCAATTTTCTCTTGAACAGGCCATGAGAGGTTTAGAAAATGATCATCTTCCCGAATACACAGAAGCGGACATTATAGAAAATGGCAATAGTTGGTCAAAAATATGAAGGATGAAGTTTTTGGCTTTGTCCTTCATTCCATCAAAGTTTAACTATAGATTTACCGTCCAATATTCCATTTTTAAATCAGGAACTTTGTTGAGAAAAAGTCACAATATTAGTATCAAGAATATATCTGCTCACGCTGTTTTATTCTCCTCTAAAGAAGATTCATAAGCAGCTATTTCTGCATCTAATTCACGGCGATTTTTAGCCATTTCTTCTAAAAATTCATCAAAAAGCGGATCGTCTTTGAAAATACCATCAAACTGAACAAAAGGATTAGATTTTTCAAAATCTTCGGATAAAATGTGTATGTTTTGAACAATCTCAGTTTGTTCTATTTTGTGATCTTGATCAAGATTAATCTGATTAATTTTTTCATCAACAATTCTATTAATCAAGGATTCTAAATCCTGTAAAGTCAGTTCGGTAATAGACTGATTATTTAGCATTTATGATTTACCTCCAGTGGTAATATCAGGTTTGTTTTAACTACAGTTTATATAATATCAAAATTGTCTGTTAACTAAACAGGTTTAATTCTAGCATACTTACTGGGGAAAAAATCAGTCAATTGTCAATTTAAGTGTATTTCGTATATATTAGTAGATATTTAATCATAAACGTATCTAGCACTGCACAACCATGAATCAGATATGTTGTCTCAACCCAGGGTGTCATAACCCCTCAGTTCCCGAACATACCCAATTCTGTCCTAACTGCAACGTTGATATAGTCATATTGAAAAACCGCTATCGTCCGATTAAATCATTAGGTAGTGGCGGATTTGGCAAAACCTATTTAGCGGAAGACATTGACAAACTAAATGAAAAGTGTGTTATTAAACAATTTGCACCTCAAATCCAAGGAACAGCAGGACTACAAAGAGCCACAGAATTATTTTTACAAGAAGCGCAACAATTACAACAACTCGGCGAACATTCACAAATCCCTACTCTGTTAGCTTATTTTGAAGAAAATAGCCGTCTGTATTTAGTACAACAATTCATTGACGGTGAAAATTTATTACAAGAATTAGAAAACCAGGGAATATTCTCAGAATCAAAAATCCGCGCCTTATTACAAGATTTATTAACAACCTTGAAGGTAGTTCACGAGTATGGCGTAATTCACCGAGATATTAAACCAGAAAATATTATGCGTCGTCGTAGTGATGGCAAATTAATATTAATTGATTTTGGTGCGTCAAAACAACTCCAGGGAACAGTTAGAACAGGAACATCAATTGGTACTTTTGGTTATGCACCTTTAGAACAAATGCAGGATGGGAAAGTATATCCTGCCAGTGATTTATATAGTTTGGGTGCGACTTGTCTTCATTTGCTAACAGAAGTTCATCCTTGGGATCTTTGGAAAAAATATGGATACGGTTGGGTGAAAATTTGGCGAGGATATTTAAACCAACCTATTAGTAAAGAATTAGGTGAGATTTTAGATAAGTTATTAGAAGTGGAATATCAAGATCGTTATCAATCTGCTGAAGAAGTTTTAAAAGATTTAAAAACTTCACAATTAACAACTAAAAAAGCTTATCAGTCTTCAAGCAAATCTTCTCAGGTAACATCTCAGCAACAAAAGTCACCATCACAAACATCATCTACTCAAATTAAATCAAAGCAAAATTCAGTTGTTCAAAAGAGCCGCATTTCTCAGCCAAATAACTCACCTCGGATAATTATGTGGAGTTCCATAGGTATTTTCCTGCTGGGAACAGTTTTTTTAGGAACTCAATCGGCTCATATTCCAATTATTTGTAAGCCACTGGATAACTGTGCTGTTGATGAAAAGTTTAGTTCGCAATATCAACAAGCAAAAGATATAGCTGTTACATCTCAAAAGTTGTCAGAAAATGCCAAGAATGTGGAAGAATTACGAGCATCTCAACAGCAGTTACAAGATGCGATCGCTCAATTAAAAACTATACCACCATCTGCTAAGGTATATGATACTGCCAAAAATGAACTTTCCGATTATCAAAGTCAATTAACCAAGATACAACGTCGTTTAGATAAAGAAAATCAAGCGATTGACTCCATTAACGAAGCCGAACAACAGGCTAAAGATGCAGATAAACAGATAGGAAAGGCGCAAACGGTTAGTGAATATGAAGCGGTTAAGGAGAAATGGGATAAGGCACTGGCGATTTTAAATGATATTCCATCTGATACTTTTATCTCAGCAAGGGTTACTAATCTCAAAGAAAGCTATCAATCAAAAAGGGAAAAAGTAGATGCTAAAATTCGGGAGGTGAAGCCAACACCAACACCATCACCTACACCATCACCTACAGTAACTCTCCCATCAACTCCTTCTGAACGGACTCCAAGTTTATCAGATACAAAATGGGATTATAGTGTTTTTAATTCTGGTTCTGTAGGAGATTATGCAGCATTTTCGTATAGGATGATCGAAGAACCTGCATTTAATCAACAGAATCAACAAGTAGAGTGGATTGTTGAATTTTCAATTCCTCCAGAAGCAGAAAGAAGCCCTGCACTGAGAGAGGCTTACTTAAAACTTGAATTATTGCAACATGGCTTTAGGGCTGAATTTATAGATAGTTCTGGTGTGTTTTTAGGAGCGAAAAACCTTGATAAAGAAGGTCAAGGAGGCTACAGAAGACGATATACTTTGAGAGTTCCCAATAGTATTTGGGAAAAATGGTCAAAAGTAGCTGTGGTAAAAGTTGTCAGAGACTGGTGAGACTGTTTATATAGAGTTGTAGCAAAATTACTCGAATTTTGGAGGTAATCCAACGAGATTATGTTAATCAGAGTTTCACAATTAATGGCGATTAGTTTACTTTTCTTAGTTAGTAGGGTGTGTCAGTATGAGTAATTTATCGGTATGGTTGGGGTTTATAGCACTGACACACTCCAAGTTGAGATAAAAGTGCTGATTTTCTTATTCAACTTTCTAATTCAAGCATAATTGTAGAATATAAAAATAGTCTCATGTCTCTTGATATTAAGTAAATATTTCCATCCTCAAGGAATTGCAGAACTTTGTGCGATCATACTCTAGCAGAAATCGGCAAAACTGGCGCAACTACGATTGTTCGTAACTTCATATCTTATATGCTGAAAACCTGTAATATTTATTTTTGTGAAATTCCTAAAACGGAATCCAATCTAATTTATCAATCCATTCTTCACTGTCGGTAGTTAGTAGGGTGCGTCAGTGCTATGAACTCTGGCTACAGCAAGAAATTATTCATACTGACGCACCCTACATTTAGAATGTTTTTTCATAGGGAATTTACAACTTCCGAAATAAATGCGCTCAATTAAAAAATATACCAATATCTGCGAGAACTGAATATTCAACTTCGTATAAGATGATCAAAGGACCTTCATTTAATCAAAAGAATCAACAAGTAGAGTGGATCTTTGATGAGAAAATAAATTGTTTTGAGCGATCGCTCATATTTAAATCCAATCTTTTATCAGTTGAATATTTTGTATTTTTGGATAAATAGCATTGTACAATTTTGCATCAGCAGTGATAAATTTACAGTTTTCTCTAATGCTTAAAGCTAGGTAAAGGCTATCGTAGACAGTTCTTTGATAATTCACTGCAAACTGATAGGCATCTTTTAATAATTCATCGGCAGGAAATATTTTTAATTGTATTTGTTGAAATAAATCAATTATTATCTCAGCGTCCTGATTTGTTAAACCTTGAAATCGCTGTATTTTCCAGACAATATTACCAATTTCTGCATAAATTAAGTCTGGAGCAATCAAGGTAATTTGTTGTGATTGATAAGCATCAAGAATTTTATTTGCCTCTAATGAATAATCTTGAGCAATAAACCATTTAATGGCTACACTACTATCAATGACAACTTTATCTGTGATCATCTGTCTCTATCTTCTTGTAATAATTCTGTCAAATCAGAAAATTCACCATATTTTTGCTTTAAGCTTTCTTGAAAAATATGTATGTTTTTAACAAGTTCAGACTGTTCTATTTTGTTATGTTTAGCGAAATTTATTTGATTAATTTTTTCATCAACAATTCTATTAATTAAGGATTCTAAATCCTGTAAAGTCATTTCGGTAATAGACTGGTTTAGCATATTTGATCTACCTCCAGTAGTAATATCAATTTCTTTTAAGCTAGAATTGAACTAAACTGAGCTTTATTGTAGCATACATTCGTATTAGGAAAAATTCATAAAATGTTTGGTATGTTACCAATAACCGTTGAAATACTTCCAGATAACGCAGGAGTTCTGGATCTAGTGTTCCTAGAGGGGGAGCATCTGGATCACCCACACGAACTATATCTATTGCTGGGTTAAGACGCAAAACAGCAAACTTTATCTTTGGTGACAAATTTTCATCGAGTAAGAAACGGATCTTCATACAAGATTAAGCCGCTCCTGTTCTCGTTGTGCCTTTATTGCTCTCAAACGCTGTATCATAGGTGAAGGATTAGCCGCAGCTTCTTGATAACGCTGTTCTCGCCACCTAGCCAAACGCAACATATAAGCATCTATTTCCGCACGATTATGGAGATAGTAGGTAATCGTAGCATGAATTTTTTCTAAATTCAGTGATGGCAACTCTTCCAGAATTTGTTCAGGTGTAAACCCTTGGAAGTAATAATCAATCACATCATCAATACCAATTCTATGCCCCTTAATACGGATATCGTCTGGATCTAAAAATTCAAAATAATCCTCTAGTTGCATAATTTCACCTTTATACTTGAGATTAGTTTAGTGGACATTTGATTTTCAAAATCAAGAATATCAGTTTTATTCGTCATTTTCACCTATTTCTCCATCTAATTCACGGCGATTTTTAGCCATTTCTTCAACAAAATCATCAAAGAAAGGATCGTCTTTAAAAATACCATCAGATTGAACTAATGGATGAAAATCTTTTAAAATTTCTTCACCGACACTTATAGCAGCATCAGTTGTCAATGATGCGACAATATTTTTCTCCATGTTGTTTTTAGCAACATTAATCTGATTAATTTTTTGATCAACAATTCTATCAATCAATGATTCTAAATCTTGTAAAGTAATTTCGGTAATAGATTGATTGTTTAGCATTTTTTCAATCTCCATAAATAGTATTTGTGAAAAAAGCAACTAAACTTGGCTTTATTTTAGCATACATCCTTACAAAAGCCTAAACCCTCTAGAACACCGATTCATTAATCGTAAGGGCGAAGCATTAGGACAGAATATCAATGGTTTCAGTGATAGGTTATCACCCGAATGCTTCGCCCCTACAAGGTAAAAACAGATTACCTAGCATTACTGAATCGACGTTCTAGTAGTATTCAAAAACTTATTAGATATCTCCGAAAATTAAATATGCGTAATTTGAAACCCTTGGTAGGGACAATTCATGAATTGTCCCTACATCTTTTTCAGAGAGTTCTCATATACTTATCCTGATGTCATAGTGACTGATGGTAATATTTTATATTTATTCCCTTTCTGCTGGATCTGGAAAGAATTACAAGACTGTAAAAATTTGAGAAAACTACCATTAATCTGTAACTCTTTCATTTGCTTAGTAATAGGTTTATCATATTGTTGATGAAATTTAATTCCTAAAATTCCAATATCAACATAGTTGTTGTTTGCTGTTTTCGTTAACTCTGTAAGAATCATTTTTAGTGCTTTTTCTAAGTCAGCAGCAGAATTGATATTAGTTGATGAAACAGATGATAATACAGATCCAGAGCTAGGAGAATTAAGTTTAATTACTTGCCATTTATTATCTTTGAGTTGAACTTGAAAATCACTGCAAGATTGTAAAAACTTGGCAAATGTACCACCTATCTGTAACTCTTTCATTTGTTCAGTAATCGGTTTACCATATTTTTGCTTAAATTTACTGGCTAGAATACTAATATCAAAACTTTCATTTTTAGATTGTTTGCTTAACTCTGCCCAAATATTTTTTATAGCCTTTTCTAAATCTAATTTGGTGGTTAAACTATTCACTAATGAGTTATTTTTAACCTGAGAGTTTTTATTATTTTCTGCTGGATTAATATCTTCTTTTTGGGAAAAATGTTGTTGTTCAAAAAGCGTGATGTATAATTCTCCTACATCATCAACTTGATGAATCACAAAATCTGCTGGATAGCTAATAAAAATATCTTTAGCCCTTTTACCTGGTAAATATTTAGCAACGATATTACTAATATTTACTTGATATTGAGTTTTATATAATTTAGAAATTTGAGACAGTTTAATCCAATAATTAGCTGTTTGCTTTTGTTCTTCTTTAATTAAATGTTTGACTTGCAGAACAAATTGATCAATAGATGGTATTTCTGGTAAGGGTTTAATGCTATGGATAATAGTTTCACCTGTGGTATTATTTAAGATATTGATATTTTCCCCGTGCTGACTGACTTGATATACAGTTAATCCATGCTGCTGTAAATTGTTACATAAATTCGTCATTACCTTATCAGATGAACAAACGAAAACTTCTTTAGCTTTGGGATAAAGTTCATGAATAGAAGACCCAAAAGCAATCATTTTTCCATCTGCATTATCCCTACCAGCAGGAACATGAATCAAATCATAACCACGTTCATGTAATTCTACATCTAGTTTACCTCGATTACTCCAATTAGCAAAGGCAATTTTCACTTGAATCGGACATTGACAAATAGTTCCTAAAAATTTTTCTGTATTGATATTAAGTTGTAAATTTTCCGCATCTAAAAGTAAAACCCCTATTCCTACTGTTACTAAAGCCGGAAACAATGTAGAATTTAAACATCTATCTAAATCAGATATAACAGGATTGTGATTTCTAATTTCAGCAATTAATTCTGATATAATTGGTACATTTAAAGCTGCGGGAACTAGGAAAGCTTTTAAATATAGTTGTAGCTTATTTATTAGTTCTTCCTTACTGCGAGTTTGACTGAGTAATTCTGTAAATTTAGCACTCAAAGCAGATTGATTAGCTGTTTTTTGCCATTGGACTTTTCTGTACTTTTCCATTAATAATTCTGGCTGCTGTTGTTGAATAGTAATTAGGGCTTGGCAGACCTGAGAGACTATTTGATTTAATAAAGCAGAATCAGAGGTAGTAAGCGATCGCTCATGATTTGACATAACTTATACAATACAGTAAAGCATCCTGACTAAAAATACTGAAAATTTTGTTCAATATCCTACAATATACTAATTTATACCAATTTGCGGTTTTGGATGTGGGAACATCTCTCTAGCTGTATGAGGACTGATGCAAAATATCTCTGTAAGTATTCAGCCGTCAGTAATCAGCTATTATCTGTGATTTATAAGCATTTTCAGCGAGGAGCTAGGAATTGATCTTTGGTGTCAGTCTCTCCTAAAATTCCTGGAAAATTAGCCTAAAAAGCGGTTTTAGCTGACTGCTGATAGCTGAACGCTTACATATCTCTGATATCATTTCCAGTTGAACAGATTTGTTTGTTATTCTAACGGAATTTATACAATAAGTAACAGTTTACACCCAAATTTATTTGGCCATGACTCAAGTAAAAACTACGACAATTGAAGGTATCTATGAAGTTTGTATTGGCGTTACAGAGCCGATTTTAGCAATTCAATATTGGCAACAATTTGGTTATCGCATTGGATCAGTGGGAGAATTAAACGCAGAAACAGCGTATCAATTATATGGGGTAAACTCCCCTTTAAAAGCAATTCGTCTTAATCACCAAGATGCAGATCATGGTTTAATCAGATTGATGACTTGGGAAAATCCCATAAATCAAGGTTTGGGTATCAGTTCCATGAAAATCAAGGGTAATCGCTGGACTACGACTTTAACCGCTGATTTATTAGGGATTTTAAACCATGCGGAAAATGCCAGAGCCGCCGGTCATACAATTAGATATACTTACCCTTACTGGGAAGTCATTTATCAAAAAGAATACAAAAACCGTCCCTTTGTTGATCCAGCCGTAGGAGTCAGAGAAATGCTACTGCTGCAACCTTTGACGCGACAGGTGTTATTTCAACGCTTTGGTTATGTCATGCCCTACTATGGCAAAATAAATCACAATGCACCTTTTAGCACCAGTCAGTTTACCCATTTGGGGTTAGTAGTTCAAGACGACAGCAAAGAAACCCTGCGGTTTTATGAAGAAGTTTTGGGTTTGTTGCGTGTGCGAGATGATGTAGAAACCAGCTATGAATCTTCTTTTGCAGGACGAGATTTTTTTGACCTCCATCCAGGGGAAAAGTTTATTGTGACAGCGTTTGATGATCCCCGTTCTTCTCAAACCAACTTAATGGAAGCTCGCAGCGGTAGACTTTATATTGTACGCTTTTCAGAAAATATCCCCTTAGAATCACATTTTACATTTGCTCAACCAGGAAGTTTAGGAATGTGTCTTTACACTTATCGTGTGCAGGGAATACACAATTATTTTGATAAAATTCGGGCAAGTAATGTACAGAAGTTTACTAATATTGTAAATAATGAATTTGGAGAAATGAGTTTTTCTTTTGTTGCCCCAGATGGTTATTTCTGGACTTTAGTAGCAAAAAATTAAGTCAGGAGTCAGGAGTCAGGAGAATTTTAGATTTTAGATTTTAGATTTTAGATTGGATTCATGAAATACAATCCAAAATCCAAAATCCAAAATCCAAAATCCAAAATTGTATCACCAGTCCCTACTATAATCATAAGGAGAAAATATACAGAATATGGTAGCCCACATCCAAGAAGTTGATGCCCAACAATGGGTGAAAACTCGTTCTTCCTTAGATCCTAATGAATCGACTTTTTTAGTTTGGACAGGTAAAATTTATAGCTTTGTCCCTGGGGAAAAGCGACAACTTTTATTTAAAATCATCGGTATGAGCGTAAGTCGGTGTATTCCCACTGCTGAAGGTCGTTGGGATTTTACTTCTAGAGAACTGACTTATTACCTCAACCCAGAAACTGATGAAATTTTGCGAAAATGGGAAAATCCTTGGACTGGGGAAACTGTGACGGTGATGCACGTGGCTAATAATCCCGTACAAGGTAAGTTTAAAGGTAAACTGCCTGTACAGGTGGAAGGTGAAAATACTACCTTTGTCTTTGATCTGTTTCCCCATTATCCCAACCCTTTGGCAGAAGATCCCCAGTTTGCTTCCTACTGTCCATCTCCAACTTATCAAGCGGCTGAGTTATTTAAAATCTCTGTCAAGAGTGCAGATTTGCTCAACTCAGAACTTAATTCCGTCACAGAATTAAAATTAAGTTGGGATAGAATTGGTCAATGGTTGCCTTGGATGAAGATGGGTGAACAACCAGGACAACTTATATATAGTGCTACCGGTGGCAAGGTGGGCGGTTTTACAGAGTTACCCCCACTGTTACAAGCGGAAATTAATAACCGTGTGCCTTTGTATAAGCAAGCGCCGAATGCTTTTATGGAAGGGGAAGATATGACTTCTTGGTTATATTTTCAGAAGCATTTTTCTGATTATTTGGCTGGGGAAGTTTTTCCTTTACCAGCAACGGAGGAAGGTTAGTTTTT
The DNA here is from genome assembly GCF_019598945.1 of Sphaerospermopsis torques-reginae ITEP-024. Classification (NCBI taxonomy): domain Bacteria; kingdom Bacillati; phylum Cyanobacteriota; class Cyanophyceae; order Nostocales; family Aphanizomenonaceae; genus Sphaerospermopsis; species Sphaerospermopsis torques-reginae. The sequence goes on from NZ_CP080598.1 coordinate 5,085,601, forward strand.
AGTCCGAAATGCGCGGATGGGTGGGTGTAATTTTTGAGGTGTTGAAAAAAATGCCTGGATCTCTCTCTATGCAAGGGTTGGGAGTTATTTGTGTAGAACAACCACCCGCGCACCTTACGCTGTCCTGGTTTCAGCGTTTTTCCCTCTTGACGCAATTCCTGAAATGGACTATCATTAGAACATCCGCGCAACCGAACCTTGAAAACTACATATATCTAGGCTTCCAGGATGCCGCTGTTGCAACATTAAATAATCCCTATTAGGGATTGAAACCTCAACTACCTGCATATTCAATCTGAAAATGACGTTGCAACATTAAATAATCCCTATTAGGGATTGAAACATCGGTGGATACCAAGTGAAGACGACCTATTTTGTTGCAACATTAAATAATCCCTATTAGGGATTGAAACCTCTAACAATTCTCCAAAATTTATTGCTTTTACGGTTGCAACATTAAATAATCCCTATTAGGGATTGAAACTCTTTTAAATCGCTTACAAATTTTCTTAATTCAGGTTGCAACATTAAATAATCCCTATTAGGGATTGAAACAGGTAAATTCATTATATATAAGAATAATAAAAATATTCATGTTGCAACATTAAATAATCCCTATTAGGGATTGAAACTAACCTCTAGTGTGGGCATCCATAGCCCATAAGTAGTTGCAACATTAAATAATCCCTATTAGGGATTGAAACCATTTATCAGCAGAATTTAACAAAGTTGATGATTATTCTGTGTTGCAACATTAAATAATCCCTATTAGGGATTGAAACTTTATAGTCCAAATAGGTGGACCATTCAATCAATTAGCTGTCACAGGTTGCAACATTAAATAATCCCTATTAGGGATTGAAACAAAACCAAATTTTCTATAACACCACCATAATTCTGTTGCAACATTAAATAATCCCTATTAGGGATTGAAACCCCTATAAGAAAAATGATCATCTGCACTAAAAAATTTGTTGCAACATTAAATAATCCCTATTAGGGATTGAAACTTGCTGTTTCTAACCTCAATCCCACACATAAGTTGCAACATTAAATAATCCCTATTAGGGATTGAAACCATTTTCCTGACAGTGCTATTGAGGATTAAAGTTGAAGGTTGCAACATTAAATAATCCCTATTAGGGATTGAAACATACGATAGACCAGCTTCCTTTAGAATATCTCTTGTTGCAACATTAAATAATCCCTATTAGGGATTGAAACTGAAATTCTTTCTGCCACTTAGGGCTATTTAAATTATGTTGCAACATTAAATAATCCCTATTAGGGATTGAAACCGCAATTGAAATTATTATCAGCCTGATTATTTGGGTGTTGCAACATTAAATAATCCCTATTAGGGATTGAAACTGGAGATAGTACCCAAAATCAATCTATAAAATTGCAAAGTTGCAACATGAAATAATTATGATTAAAATACAATCAACCAACTCCATAGCCTGTATATTCCCGCATTTCAGGAGCTTGAAAACCTAAAATAATATCTTCCTTTGCAACCCCTCGCGCTACAAGTTCTTGAGCCACCATCATTTCCGTCATATTTTGCTCAATCCAGATTTTTCCCTCTTTAATATCCAAATGTAAAACACAACCATAGACACGCCGATGGCCATCCCATCCAACATTCATGACTTGGTAATGATCTTGTTTAGTATCAAAAACAGTGTAACAATCAATCTTACCATTGGCTATCGGGATGGCAGCATAAGCAGTCAACAAAGACTGAATGATATTGCGATAAGATGCTATGGTATCCATTGTAAAATTACCTCTTCAATTGGGTCATAAATAATTTGTTTAATCTGATATCTCTCTATTGAAATTTGGGCAAATTCCCGCTTAAAAAAAGATTCATAAACACCTATTGGTACTGCCAAATAGAGAATACGAGTTGGATCACTGATTTCTAAAGCAAGTCTATAATTCAAAAATTGTCCTAATGCGGCATGATAATCGGTTAGTGGTGAATCACTTAGGAACGTTTTAACCTCAACTGCAATTTTTTCTTTACCCCGCTCTGCGGCCAAAAGTTGCTCTGCACCTAAATCAATTTCAAACTTGGTTCCGCCAACTTCCAGTCGTAGGGAATCATCAGTGATCTTCCACTCCTCCTTTTCTAAAGCTCTTCTCACCACAGTATGAAATTTATCTTTAGCTGCCATTGTTGTCTTTTTAATGTTTAGCCCAGAATCTCTGCCCTTTTAGGGTGAGTAGTATGTCAATTACAATCTTAGAACAAATTATTGCAACATTGAATAATCCCTATTAGGGATGGAAACTTGTACTAAAATTCAGGTTCTAAACCGGAATATTGTAGAGGTTTAGCAATGCTAAACCCCTACAGACTCCTGTTATATTTGGTAATTCCTATGGTTTATGTCCCAATCTTAATGGCTACAGCTATAGGTTAAAATTTTATAGCCCTGGACAGGTTGGTTAAGACATTAATTGATAATGAAACTGTTACTAAAAGAGGGTTTTACTTCTGACTCCTGCTATAGATAAAAACAAGAGCGATCGCCAAATTTATCCCCATAACCAGCAACAAAACCAAAACGTCAAAATTTCCGCATACCATGACTAACGGGATCAAAACCCTTAGAAAAGCGCGTGCTGTCATCATAACAAGCGCCCTTCAAATTCGCACCATATAACTTAGTATAGTGCAGCCTCGCACCCCGAAGATTAGCTTCAGAGAGATTAACACCGCACAAATTAGCCCTAGTCAAATTAGCATTAGCTAAATTAGACCTACTCAAATTAGCACCCCACAGTTTAGCCTTAGCCAGACAAAGGTAAACAGTAAACATTTTATAGCACTAGTATAAAAAGTCTAAAGTTGGGGACTGGTGACTGGTGACTGGGTAATCAATTTTAGGTTTCCCAATCAACTATTAACTATGACTAATTACCAAATAGCATTTAAGTAAGAAGTTATCCACACTACAAACCACAACTAGAAAAAAGCTACCTTGGTTTTTAGCACTATTTAACTAAAACCTCCTCCTCCTGGAGTTTCGATCACAAAAATATCGCCTGGTTGCATCTCTACAGTAGCGGTACTACCTAAAATTTCCTCAGTGCCATTTTGCCTTTTTTTAGATACAGCAGTAGGGGCAAACCCCCCGTGGTTGCCCGTATAGGAGTCAGGAGTCAGGAGTTCAGGAGTACGGCTTCACCACGCTTCGCACTTCAGGAGTCAGGAGTAAAACTCCCAGGAGTGAGTTTGAGGCGATCGCCTGTACCCACAAGTATCACGGGTCTGAAATCGCTATACTAGCTGTGGGAATTATATTTTTTATTGATTGCCATCATTATGTCTTTAGTTAAAACTTCTCTAATTGGTTTAAAAGCTGACTCTTTCCGTCATCCTCTGGACTTGGAAGCTACAAGAACTCTCAAGCAAATTCCTGGTATAGATATGATGGTCAGAAATTGGCTAGGTCCAATGGCAGAACAGGTTTTTTATGTAGAAAATATTGCTGCTAGTGTATTGGTGGGTGAAAAACAATTACCAGATTTACACAAATTATTATTAGATGCTTGCAACATCTTAGATATTGAACCACCTCAATTATACGTGCGTCAACATCCCGCCCCTAATGCTTATACTTTTGCCATGCGGGGTAAACAGCCATTTGTGGTGTTGCATACTTCTTTAATTGATATGCTCACACCAGAAGAAATACAAGCGGTTATTGCCCATGAGTTAGGACATCTCAAATGCGATCATAGTGTTTATTTAACACCTGTGAACTTACTCATTTTAGCGGCTGCAATTTTACCTAATGTGGGTGCGGTTTTAGCTCAAACATTACAAGCACAGTTATTAGAATGGGTACGTTGTGCAGAGTTTACTTGCGATCGCGCTGCTTTGTTAGCTACCCAAAACCCCAGAGTTGTCATGTCAGTTTTAATGAAGTTAGCCGGTGGTTCTCCCACCTTAGCACCTCAATTAAATCTTGATGCTTTTGTTGCCCAAGCCCGTGCTTATGATGACATTAGTAAAACGGAACTGGGTGTAATGGTGAAAGAAGCCCGCACCGCCCAGTTAAGCCACCCAGTACCCGTATTGCGAGCTAGGGAAATTGACCGTTGGGCAAGTAGTACGGAATACCATAAACTTATGCAAAATCACGGTTTTAAAGGAGAAACTGAAACCGCACCCAAGGGAGGATGGAGAAATTGGTAAATGTTTAGGTGACAGGTGACAGGTGACAGGTGACAGTTAAGAGTTTTTAGCAATTACCAATTACCAATCAATACTTTTCGGTTAAGCCCAAAACAACGAAATAACGTAGGTTGGGTTGAGGAACGAAACCCAACATTTACAAGGGTTTGTTGGGTTTCACTTCGTTCAACCCAACCTACAAAAATCCTTAACCGAACAGTATTGAATTACCAATTACCAATTACCAGCCCTAACTAAATAACTAACAACATAATTGATCATGACATTAGATTTCATTAGAATTTCGCCAAAAACAGAAAAAACACCATCCGCTTTAATCGTTACGTTACACGGGTGGGGTGCAAATGCGGAGGATGTTGAATCTTTATCCTCTTATTTCAATTTACCTGATTGTGAATTTTTGTTTCCTAATGCTCCTTATCCCTATCCCTATTCCCCTGTTGGTAGGGAGTGGTATGATTTGCGGGATGAGAATATGTATCAAGGATTGCCAGAAAGTCGTCAATTATTGATAGATTGGTTGCAGTCTTTAGAAAGTATGACAGGAGTGCCTTTGTCTCGCACCTTTTTGAGTGGGTTTTCTCAAGGTGGTGCAATGACGTTGGATGTGGGGTTAACTTTACCTCTCGCTGGTTTGGTAGTGATGAGTGGGTATCCACATCCTCAACTTGCTAACTTACAAAAAGGCAATTTTCCACCCACATTAATTATGCACGGCACACAGGATCAAGTTGTACCATTGTCAGCCGCTACCAAAGCTCAGGAAGTGGCAGAAGCATTAGGAGTGGTAGTGGAATATCATGAATTTGTGATGGGACATGAAATCAATTTAGAAATGTTGGAGGTATTGCGAAAATTTGTGATCAAGACAATTGCGGAGGGTTAAGTTATCAATTTTTTACAATTTTAGGATAAAAATCAGCTAAATGTTTACATATTTCATGCCCACTAATTAGTAATATAGATTGGGTGGAATATTCTAGCTCATTTAGCTCAACTCCACCCACGGCTGAATGCGAGTGCTGCAAAAGGGAGGGGCAAGCATTATGACAACTCTAAGCATTTCCAAGAAAGAAATTGCTGCCATGACAGCAACAGATGTAAAAGATTTGGCTACTCGTCTGGAATTGGATAATTATAGCAATGCTTTTGAGGGTTTAAATGATTGGCATCTACTGCGAGCGATCGCCTTTCAGCGTCCAGAATTAGTTGAGCCTTACATCTACTTGTTAGATTTAGAACCCTACGACGAAGCATAGAGATTTTACCTCACAATTCAGAATTATGTAAGGGTTTGGCCTTGCTAAACCCTTATAAAAATCATTTTAAGCGAACAATCATTACATGATTCAAATAGAAGCATACAAATGGATGCAATAACAATATAGGCTTATGCCAAGGTAGCCATGCTATCAGTCAACACCTAAATGATTTGTGTAGATGAATTATTTGGTATCATTAGAGAATGATATACAGTTTTTTGTATCTAAGTAATTAGGAACGGTTGTCATAATGATCACAAATAATCAACAGGCGGAATTATTAGATCAAGAAAATGAATTAGATGATGATTTTAATTTTGAACAAGATGAGGATGAAAACTTAGAACCATTTGATCCTACAAAAATTAGGGTTAAAACGAAACCCATGACAATGGATTTACTACTAAAAAGAATTAAACATGATGAAATTGACTTAGCTCCTGATTTTCAGCGACAATCTGGTATTTGGACTACTAAAGCCAAGAGTCGCTTAATTGAATCTCTTTTGATTCGGATTCCGCTGCCAGCATTTTATATAGATGCGACGGATGATGATAAATGGATTATTATAGATGGTTTACAAAGAATTAATACATTCAAAAGTTTTATTTTAGATAAATCTCTTAAATTAACAGGATTACAATTTTTAAGCGATTTAGAAAAGAATAAATATGATGATTTACCTCGTCATTATCAAAGACGTATAGATGAAACAGAATTAACAGTTTATTTAATTGAACCTGGAACTCCTACTGAAGTTAAGTATAATATTTTTGAAAGAGTTAATACAGGAGGATTACCTCTTAATAAGCAAGAACTTAGACAAGCAATTAACCCTGGACCAGCAATAGAAATTCTGAAGAGATTCGCTAAATTACCAGAATTTGAAAGAGTCACAAATTTGAGTCCAAAAAAAAAGAAACGTATGGATGACCATGAATTTATACTTGGTTTTCTAGCATTTACTTTAAATGATTATGAATATTATCCTGTCAATAAAGGTCGTAATTATTTCTTGAATGAAGTAATGCAGCAATTAAATAAAATAGATACTAATTACATAGAGAAAGTAGAGAATAAATTTATTACAGCTATGAATGCATCTGAGAAAATATTTGGAAATTCGGCTTTTCGTAAATCACAAAAATCACCAGTTAATAAGTCTCTGTTTGAAGTTTGGTCAGTTACTTTAAGCAAATTAACTTCTCAAGAAATTGAAAAATTAATCAATCATAAAGAGAAATTGAATAATATATTTAAACAAAAAATGATAGAAGATGCTGATTTTCTGAAATCCGTATCTCAAGCATCTAGTAAAGTTCAATATCGGTTTGAACAAATTAATCAAATAATTCAAGAGGTTTTATCATGTTAAGTTCTTTAACTTTAAAAAATTTCAAACCATTTGAAAATCAATCTTTTTCTTTAAAACCATTAACTCTACTTTCTGGATTAAATAGCACTGGTAAATCGTCTGTATTGCAATCTCTATTACTATTACGTCAATCTTCTCAGCAGGATGATTTATTAGATAGGGTAGGTTTAGTATTAAACGGTGATTTAGTATCTATAGGTACTGGACAAGATGCTCTTTTTAAAAGAGCCAAAGAGGATTTAATAACTTTAGAAATTGGCATGAATAATGATATTAAAGGTACTTGGATTTTTGATTGTGATCGTGAATCAGATATAATGCAAATATCTCCATTGTCAAGTGCTGATGTAGCAATTTATAAATCATGTCTTTTTAACGATAAATTTCATTACTTAAAAGCAGAAAGAATTGCACCGAGAAATTATTTCCAAATGTCCGATTTTAAAGTCAGACAACATCAGCAAATTGGCAGTCAAGGTGAATTTACTCCCCATTTCCTATCCATAAATGAATATAAAAAAATTCCACATAGTCAACTATCGCATCCATCAGCACAGTCTGATATTTTAAAAAGTCAAGTTGAAGCCTGGTTAGGAGAAATTAGCCCTGGAACAAGAATTGATATAAAATTACATTCAGCAATGGATGTAGCGAATTTACAATATTCCTATGAAGATAATAATTCTTATCGTTCAACTAATGTAGGTTTTGGAATTACCTATACTTTACCGATCATTGTTGCTATATTATCTGCTACTTCAGATACATTAATTTTATTAGAGAACCCAGAAGCTCATCTTCATCCTAGAGGACAATCTAAGATGGGAGAATTAATTGCCTTAGCAGCAAGTTGTGGTATTCAAATAATATTAGAAACTCATAGCGATCATGTTTTAAATGGTATTCGTAAAACAGTACGTCATCAGAAACTTGATTCTCAAAAAGTGCAAATTAACTACTTTGAAAGATATTTAAAAAAAGGACAACCAACAACAGAAATTATTACTCCTCGAATTTATCCAGATGGAGGAATTGATAAATGGCCTGATGGTTTTTTCGATCAAGCTGAAAAAGATTTAATGGAGTTACTATAAATGCACTTTTTGATTAATGAGCTTTCTTTTATTGGACAAGCATCTAATAATTATGAAGCTGATGAATTAATGAAACATATCTTGGAAATTATAGAGGAAATCAGTGTTCTTCAAAATGGTGTTCCGATTCAGACTCACAGTAGTTTTGCTGCTCAAAAGCTATCTTCTGATTTCACCGTAAGTCAATGGATTTTTAAACATAAGACTTCAAAAAATTCTGAACAACAAAAAATCGCTATGATTCTACTGAGGCTTTTAAGCAAGGGACCTTTTATAGATGTACAGGATTTTTTTAATGATTGTAAATGTCACTATCAAAAACAAGATGTTTCATCGAGTTCGTTAGCTGGTGCTGCTAAATTGGAAGGTATATTAATTAGTTTACAAAATAACCCTGATTTTATTCACGAAAATATAGAAGTTGAATTTCAAGAATCTATAAATTCTCCGCAAAAAAATATAACTATCACAAATTTGACTACTATTAAACAGACTAAAAAAATATGTCCTCGTTATCAACTTCATTCTAAACATGATCCTCAAGGATATTGGAAAAATGCTACTCCTATGGATTTAACAGATGAAGAAGCTCAAAAAATTTTAAATAGTTCTATATGTAGCAGTAATAACAATAGTGAAAAACGTTATGGATATCACAAGGAAAGTGTTAAATTCTATGTATTTCATTCAGATAATACTTTTGATGAACAAGGTTATCCAACCTATCATGGATTTCCAATTTCTGAAGATCAAGTCCCTAAAGAAGTATTAAATAAAATAAAGAGATAATGCCATCATCTGTAAATCTCCCATCCAAAAAAGTTATTGTTGCTATATGCGGTGGTATCGCCGCCTATAAAGTTTGTGAATTGGTTTCTAGTTTGTTCAAATCTGGGGTAGAAGTACGAGTGATTCTCACAAATTCTGCTCAGGAATTTATCAAACCTTTGACTTTTGCCACTTTATCCCGTCATCAGGCTTATACAGATGAGCATTTTTGGCAACCTATTTATTCTCGCCCTTTACATATAGAGTTGGGGGAATGGGCTGATTTAATTGTCATTGCGCCTTTAACTGCTAATACTTTGGCTAAGTTAGCTTATGGAATGGCAGATAATTTGTTAACAAATACTGTCTTGGCTTCTACCTGTCCTGTGTTGTTAGCACCCGCTATGAATACGGATATGTGGGAACAGGTAGCAGTACAAAGAAATTGGCAGCAACTATTGACAGATAAAAGATTTTATGGTATGCAAACAGGTTCTGGGTTATTAGCGTGCGATCGCATCGGTGCAGGAAGAATGGCCGAACCGGAAGAAATATTTGTTAATATTCAATCTTTATTACACACCCAAGGAATTCAAGATTTAAGCGGGAAGCGGGTTTTAATCAGTGCTGGGGGAACCCGAGAATATTTAGACCCCGTGCGGTTTATAGGCAATCCTTCAACTGGTAAAATGGGATTAGCATTAGCACAGGCAGCATTGCACAGAGGCGCAGAAGTTACATTAGTGCATTGTCCAGCAAGTTGGGATGCACCTTTAGGAGTAGAAGCAATTTCTGTAGTTAGTGCGGAACAAATGCAGCACGTGATGTTAGAAAAGTTACTAAATGCAGATATTATTATTATGTCTGCTGCGGTTGCGGATGTAAAACCAAGAGATTATAGTTCAGAGAAATTACCCAAGCGATCGCTTCCCGAAAATTTACCCCTTGCACCAGTACCGGATATAGTTGCTGAATTAGGAAAAATCAAACAACCCCAGCAATTATTAATCGGTTTTGCAGCACAAACCGGGGATATTGTCACACCTGCGAAAGAGAAATTACAGAGGAAAAAATTAGATGCAATTGTAGCGAACCCTATTGATAAAGTTGATAGTGGTTTTGGGAGTGATCATAATCAAGCGGTGTTTTTAGATAAAGAAGGAAGAGAAATAGAAATTCCCCCTTGTTCTAAATTGGAAATGGCGCATTATTTATTTGATTTTATTGTTTACAACAGGAGTCAGTAGGGGCAAACCCCCTGTGGTTGCCCTCTTGAGGCAGGAGTCAGGAACCAGGGGAAGTAGGGGAGGCAGGGGAGGCAGGGGGAGATTAATAACCCAATGCCCAAAGACAATAAAATTTTTTTGATCAACTCCACACAATCCCAAAATTGTATACTATAATAAAAATATAAAGCGCATGGGGCTTTAACGGTTTCGACAGGTTGGCGAAAGCTGCTCTGTGATTCAGGTCGAGAGTGAGTCTCCTCTCGCAAATCAAAGGCTCAAACAAAAAGTAAATGCGAACAATATCGTAAGCTTTGCTCGTAAGGAAGCCCTAGTTGCTGCCTAATAGCCTCTTATAGGTCCGAGCGTCTCTGGTTTGACTCCGTTAAGGACTAGAGACCTAACCCCAACGGATGCTCCAGTAAGCGTTCTCTGGTTGGTTTGCTGGCTAAGACTAAATCAGAGCATCCTACGTTCGGGACAATGAACGATTCCCGCCTTGAGGGTCAGAAAGGCTAAACCTGTGAATGAGCGGGGGGTTAATACCCAGTTTGGACATGGGTTCAATTCCCATAAGCTCCACTTTAAATATTGAACAAGTCCACCTGACACTATTATGTGTGGGTGGATTTTGTTTATAAGTAAATCAATGTTAAAAAACGTATTACCCATATCCCCGACTTCTCAGAGAAGTCGGGGATCTATCCACTTTCAATTAATTGTAAGTCGTTTATGTTTCATTATCTGGAAGATAGTTCAGAGTTCGTAGATTTTCGTGTCAAAAAATATGCTGAAAAATAGCATTGTTTGATACAACTTTAATTTTACAAAATATATTCTTAATTACAGCTTTAAAAAGAATTTAGGAAGAAAATGGTGGGGAGAAAAGAATATTATTTAGAATTGGATACAAATCATGGTAGCAATATCAGAGAAAATTGAACCAAGGTTAACTATACAAACTGTAGAAATTGCTCCTAATACTACAGCGATTCGTTCTCTGGATTGGGATCGCGATCGCTTTGATATTGAATTTGGATTGCAAAACGGTACAACCTATAATTCATATTTAATTAGGGGTGAACAAACAGTTTTAATTGATACTTCTCATCAGAAGTTTCGCCAATTATATTTAGACACTCTCAAAGGTTTAGTTAATCCGAAAACAATTGATTATATAATTGTTAGTCATACAGAACCTGATCATAGTGGTTTAGTAGAAGATGTACTACAATTAGCACCGAGAGCGACTGTTTTAGCTTCTAAAGTAGCATTGCAATTTTTAGAAGGTTTGGTACATGATCCTTTTTCCAAAAGAATCGTTAAAAGTGGCGATCGCATTAACATCGGAAAAGGACATGAAATAGAATTTGTCAGCGCCCCAAATTTACACTGGCCTGATACAATTTTTAGTTTTGATCGCAAAACCCAAATCCTTTACACTTGTGATGCGTTTGGGATGCACTTTTGTGATCATCGCACATTTGACGAAGATTTAGAAGCAATAGAAGCTGATTTCCGGTTTTATTATGATTGCTTAATGGGTCCCAATGCTCGCTCTTTATTGAATGCAATGAAGAGAATGGGTGAACTAGGTAACATTCAAATTATTGCCAATGGACATGGACCATTATTATATCATCACCTCGATGTTTTAACCGAATATTATCAAAATTGGAGTCAAAGACAAGCGAAAACAGAAACTACTGTTGGGTTGTTTTATGTTTCCGGTTATGGTTATAGTGAGCAATTAGCTCATGCAATTGGTGATGGTTTACAAAAAGCTGGTGTGGGTTCAGAAGTAGTTGATTTACACACAGCAGATTTTCAAGAAATTCAAGAATTAGCTGGTAGAGCAGCAGGTTTAATTATTGGAATGCCACCTACTTCTTCAATTGTAGCACAGGCTGGTATTAGTTCTTTATTAGCTGTAGCTAAAAATAAACAAGTTGTAGGTTTATTTGAATGCTATGGTGGTGATGATGAACCGATTGATACTCTAAGACGGAAGTTTATTGACTTAGGAATTAAAGAAGCATTTCCCGCAATTAGAATTAAATCAATTCCCAACGAAGCAACTTATCAACTTTGTACAGAAGCGGGTACAGATTTGGGACAAAAGGTGGTGCGAGAACGCAACATCAAACAAATCAAATCTCTCGACGTAAACATGGAAAAAGCGTTAGGGAGAATTAGCAGTGGATTATATATTGTTACTGCTAAAAAAGGTGAAGTTAGCGGTGCTATGATGGCTTCTTGGGTAGCACAAGCTAGTTTTCAACCATTAGGATTTACCATTGCTGTTGCTAAAGATCGAGCGATTGATAACTTATTACAAATAGGCGATCGCTTTGTGATAAATGTGTTAGAAGAAGGTAATTATCAAGACCTGAAAAAACACTTCCTCAAACGTTTACTTCCCGGTGCAGATAGATTTGCAGGTGTGAAAACCCAAACTGCTAAAAACGGTTCACCAATTTTAACCGATGCACTTGCATACATGGAATGTCAAGTAGTCAGCAACATTGAATGTAGCGATCATTGGATTTTATATTGCATCGTTGAAGATGGCAAAGTTTCCAAACCTGATGCACTGACAGCAGTACGTCATCGCAAAGTAGGAAACTATTACTAATTGATAATGGATAATTGATAATTGATAATTAATTGTTAATTGTCAATTGTCAATTATCTACACAGATATTTATCTAGCAAGAATATTTGATAAATAGTATGCCTTTTTCTGATTCTGTTTCTAATGCTTTCAACTCAGCTAAACATTGGGTTTCTCAAGTTTTTTATTCACCAGAAAAATCTATGACAGATTCCAAACCACGGGACGTACAAATTTTACCGATCGCCACCAATACCAAAGTTCTCAGAGCTAGGAGTTGGTCACGTCTAAGGTTTGAAGTTGAATATGCACTTTGTCGAGGAACTACCGCCAATTGCTATTTAATAGAAGCGGATAAAACTGCATTAATTGATCCTCCGGGAGAAGGATTTACTAATATTTATTTTGCAGCATTGCAGAATACAGTTAATTTGAGAAAGTTGGATTATGTGATTTTGGGTCATTTTAGCCCTAATCGTATACCAACTTTAAAAGCACTGTTAGAACTTGCACCGCAAATTACTTTTGTTTGTTCTATGGTTGGTGCAAATAATTTGCGTGCATCTTTCCCAGATCAAGATATTAAAGTTTTGATTATGCGGGGGAAAGAAACTTTAGATTTAGGTAAAGGTCATGTTTTGAAATTCTTACCTACTCCTAGTCCCCGTTGGCCAGAAGCACTTTGCACCTATGATCAACAAACCCAAATTCTCTATACTGATAAATTATTTGGGTCGCATATCTGCGGTGATGAAGTTTTTGATGATAATTCAGAAGCTTTTAAAGAAGATCAGCGTTATTACTTTAACTGCTTAATGGCTCCCCATGCAACTCATGTCGAAGCTGCATTAGAGAAAATTTCTGATTTGCAGGTGAGGATGTATGCAGTGGGTCATGGTCCATTGATCCGCACTAGGTTGATAGAATTAACTAAAGCATATTCTGAATGGAGTCGCGCTCAAAAAGATCGGGAAATTTCCGTAGCGTTACTTTATGCTTCCGCTTATGGTAACACTGCCACTTTAGCACAGGCGATCGCTTGGGGATTAACTAAAGGAGGAGTTGCGGTAAAATCAATTAACTGTGAATTTGCCACCCCTGGAGAAATTCGTGGTACTGTAGAACAAGCAGATGCGTTTATTATTGGTACTCCTACCATCGGTGGTCATGCTCCCACACCTATTCACACTGCTTTAGGTATTGTGTTAGCTATTGGTGATAATAGTAAATTAGCAGGTGTGTTTGGTTCTTATGGTTGGAGTGGAGAAGCTTTAGACTTGGTAGAAGGAAAACTGCGAGATGCAGGATATCGGTTTGGTTTTGACACTTTAAAAGTCAAATTTAAACCCGATGAAGTCACCCTGAAAATGTGCGAAGAAATAGGTACAGACTTTGCACAAAGTTTGAAAAAAGCCAAGAAAATTCGTGTACCACAACAACCTGCAACCCCTGTAGAACAAGCGGTAGGAAGAATAGTTGGTTCTGTATGTGTAGTTGCAGCGAAACAAGGAGAAGTTTCCACAGCAATGCTGGGGACGTGGGTATCTCAAGCTACCTTTAATCCTCCAGGAATTACAGTGGCGATCGCCAAGGAAAGAGCAGTTGAATCATTGATGTATCCGGGTGGTAAGTTTGTCCTGAATATTCTTCCGAATGGTGTTCATGTAGACTACATAAGACATTTCCGTAAAAATTTCGCCCCCGGAGAAGACAGGTTTACTAATTTCCAAACGGTAGAAGCTGATAATGGTTGTGCAGTCCTGACTGATGCTGCTGCATATTTAGAATGTTCCGTTAACCAACGTCTAGAATGTGGTGATCATTGGGTAGTATATGCCACTGTAGATAATGGTAAATTACTCAAACCCGATACTGTAACTGCGGTTAACCATCGCAAAACAGGAACACATTATTAAAAGGATATCAAGGAGTATTGATAATTGACAATTATTTCATTCAAGGCTTCCGCCGTGAGCGTCAGCCGAACGGTTTAAAACCTCTCCTTTCTCTGAGAAAGAAAAGCAAAAATTCCTATTTCCCAATCCTCTCACAAATGAGCCAGAGGAAATTGTCAATTGTCCATTGTTAATTTTCCATTGTTGAACTCGTTCCCAGTCTCAGACTGGGAATGCTATAAAGATGCTGTGCCTCTGAGTTAATATAATTAATAGATGATCTAAAATCCTCTAAAATTTCCGACCGCTTTTAGTAATAACCAAGGCGGTTTTATTTTATTTCACTTATTTTATTTAACAGCTTTTTCGTGACATGACATAAAAGATATAATAAGTAATTTAAAATCTCAAAAATATGAATCTTGCGATCCGTTTACTAAAAGAAACCGAATTAAAATTAGCTGATCACATATTTAGGTTAGCTTTTGGTACTTTTATCGGACTACCTAAACCTACAGACTTTGCTGGTGATGCTGATTATATTAAGCATAGATGGTATACTAATCCTCAATCAGCTTTTGCAGCGGAAGTTGACGGAAAATTAATTGGTTCTAACTTGGTGACACAGTGGGGAAGTTTTGCATCTTTTGGTCCATTGAGTGTTCATCCTGACTTTTGGAATCAAGGAATAGCAAAACGTTTGATAGAACCTGCTATTTCTTGTTTTGATGAATGGAATACTCAACTAGCAGGAATCCATACTTTTGCAAACAGTTCTAAACATCATTTACTGTATCAAAAATTTGGTTTTCACCTGCGATTTTTAACGACCATTTTAAATAAGTCTGTAAAAAAAGCTTCCTTATTACCAGAAAATAGTAGATACTCCCAGATGACAGAAAATGAACGTTATGAAAGTCTCAAAGCTAGTATGCAACTTACTGATTCTATCTTTCCCGGTTTAGATGTTTCCCAACAAATTCAAACTGTTGAATCACAAAATTTAGGTGATACAATTTTTTTATGGGAAGATGCAGGTTTAGCGGGATTTGCAGTTTGTCATATTGGTGCTGGTACAGAAGCAGGTGATAATAATTGCTTTGTAAAGTTTGGCGCTGTGCGTTCAGACACTCATGCACAAAAACATTTTGATCAGTTGTTAGATTTATGTGAAGTTTTGACTGTAACTATGGGAATGTCAAGCTTAGTTGCTGGGGTGAATACCAGCAGAGAAACCGCTTATTTGCAGATGCTATCCCGTGGTTTTCGCAGTCAGACGATAGGTGTAGCGATGCACAGACCTAACCAACCAGGATATAACTGTAGTGATGTTTTTGTAATAGATGATTGGCGTTAAGACACCAATACACAACCAAAATCTATCACAAATAATCATTATCTCCAGCTAAGAGAGATTCAGGGTTAGTTGGAGAAGATTTACTGATTAAATTTGTATTGTTATCTACTGGTGAATATCCCAGTACACTCAACATCATAATACTAGCTGCTGCTAAAACGTAGCGTCTACCCAAACTAACTCCGTACCGTCTTTGTAAGAAATTTCCTTGCACAGCAATAAACTTGTGTCGGTTCATCTGCTACCTCATTTGTTGTTTCAGCTTTCTATCAAGTTAGACGCTAATGATGTGTCAGATGTTCACTATCGCATACAAAATACATAAATCTTTGCTGGTTACAGTTTTGGTAACGGATTTTTACGTTATGTTTTCATAACTTAATTCAAGAGTCAGGAGTTATTAATTTTGGATTTTGGATTTTGGATTTTGGATTTTGGATTTTTTCAACTTCAATCTAAAATCTAAAACCTAGAATCTAAAATCTCAAATTTTCTTCCCCAGTCACCAATCACCAGTCACCAGTCACCTACCTAATATATACTAAAAATAGAACTGGTAGCATCAATTATGCTAAATTACAATCCTTTGCATTGCTTACCTTCATCAGAAGAACTACCCGACTCCGACGAAACACCAGTGGATAATCAATTACAGCATCTCATACCCGGATTATTAGAAAGTATTTTAGCCTTAATTTGGTCTCAAAGATGGGATTGGTTTTTTGGTGTGGACATGGGAATATATTATGATCCAAATGAACCTGCAATAGTACCAGATGGGTTTTTAAGTATTGGCATTCCCAGGGTAATTCATGAAAAATTACGTTCTAGTTATGTCTTGTGGGAAGAACAAAAACTACCCAGTTTAGTGTTAGAAGTAGTTTCCCAAACCTACAGAAATGAATATAGCACTAAAAAAGAATCTTATGCCCATGAGTTAGGGATTTTATATTATGTGGTATATAATCCCCAACGGAAAATCAAAGAAACTTTAGAGGTTTATAAATTAGTTGATGGGGAATATATTTTAATTCCTGGAAATCCCGTTTGGTTGCCAGAAATTGGTTTAGGAATCGGTAAAGAAAAGGGAACTTATCAAGGAATAACCAGAGAATGGTTATATTGGTTTGATGAAAATGGCAAAAGATTTTTAACACCAGAGGAAAGGATTCAACAAAGTGAAGAAAAAGCGAGAAAATTAGCTGAAATGTTGAAGAATTTAGGAGTTGATCCTGAAAGTTTGATGTAAGCATTCAGCTATCAGTTATCAGTTATCAGTTATCGGTTATCACTGTTCCCTGTTCCCTGGAGAGCATCCCAATTTTGAAAAAATAAATGCAGCAACACCAGAAACTCTCTCCAACTCTCTTACCTTTGTGTACTTTGCGTCCTTTGCGGTTCAATCAAATTAAGTCTGGGATAATTTGCTGTTGTTAGATAAAAATAAACTTACATATTTGGGACGCTCCCGTTACCTGTTCCCTGTTCCCTTTTCTATAACTAATTTCCGGGAACAGTCCACCATGCTAAGGAATAAGCTTGAGTTGGTTCGTTGACTTGTTGTTTAAACTGCACACGAATTTTATATTTACCATTAGTAGTAACAGGACAAAAAATATGCTCTACATTATCAATTTCACTCACAGAAGCACAAGTAGCAATTTCCGTTTTTTGTGAATCTGCTGATACCAGGAATAAATCCAGATTATTTAAACCTTTATCTATAAAAGTTTCATCTTCATCATATAATTGATTTTGGTTTTTATCATTTAATGCTACTAATCGATCCCAAGTTAAGGTGATAGCTACAAAACTATTTTGTTTTAATGGTTTTTCTAATCTATATTCTAAAGCAGAATTAGCATTAATTGTGTTATAATCCCAACCAATAGCCCGAACAGGTGCGGTAGGTTGCCATTGACCAAACATAAATTGTTGATAGGCACGAAAAGCATTTAAATGTCCAGCACCCATTTGATCATCTAAGGGAATTTTGGGATTTTTGTAAGCATCGGAAATAAACCAATCTCGATTTTGCTTATCAACTAAAGTCCTGGTCATTCCCAACCGCAAACCATCACCACTATCTTGAATTTTCTCTGCTGAATTTAATAATACAGCTTTCATAACTTGATGATTTCTCGCATCAATAGTCCAATTTGGCTGGTTAATTCTTAACTGTCTATCGGCAAATTCTTGTAATAATGCAATGGTAGCTGTTAGGTGAGGTGCGGCAAAACTTGAACCTGTAGCTTTATTTAATTTACCATCGGGATTAATCACAGGAATGTTAGTACCAGGAGCAACTAAACCGATGGATCTGCGTCCACCAATATTAAATTCTTTACCTGCGAGGCGATCGCCTACTCCTTGATTATTTCCTGCTAAATTAGAAACATGAACTTTATCAAAAATTCCCTCCCTGGCAGATGAAAAAGCCACGTTAATTGCGTTAAAATTATCTGTAGGAATGGGAATCCCGCCTTTGCCTTGATTACCGGCGATCGCATAAACAACATTATGCACCCGACTTGACCAGTCAATACATAAAGTCAGCAAAGCTTGACCATCTAAAACAGCGTTGGGTCGAGGATCACGGTGCAAAGGTTCACCAAAACTAAAGTTAATAGCGCGAACATCACCACCATTTTGTAATGCTATATGTTGTGCTGATAAACACTCTTCCGCTTGACCCATATTTCTGGTAGATCCCACCGCCGAAGAATATAATTTGGCGTCTGGTGCAACTCCCGGCCAAGCTTTATCCTTACTGATCATCACCGTAGCCACATTATAAGCATGAGGGTCAACACCAGAATTTGATTTAGCTGGTGTAGTGCGTAAAAAAACTGCTACAGGAGCAATAGCGCGATTTTTAGAGACTGCTTTATCTAACCCAAACATACCAGGACGACCGATTTCTACCTGACCGATGGCTATTTTGCGCCCAGTTAAATTGTATGGTGGTTGATGTAATTTAAGTGCATCAATACCACTACTACCTAAAGAACTGCTCAACTTTACAGAAGCCAATACTGGCACAGTTAAACAGGAAACAGCCAAACCGCAGATGATCCAGAGTTTTTTCATAGTTAGTTATCAGGAGTGAGGAGTCAGGAGTCAGGAGTCGAAAGTCGGGAGAATATATTTCCACCAACAACCAATAACTAATGACCAATGGCTAATGACTAATTTCCAATTTCCAAAAAATCCATATTTTGTTACAATGCCTACAGACAAGGACGATTAATAATCCACTAGCCATGACCCAGAACCCATCTCAAAAGCCCATAGTTATCGCTCCATCCATTCTATCAGCCGATTTTAGCCGTTTAGGTGATGACATCCGCGCCGTAGATAAAGCCGGTGCAGATTGGATTCACGTTGATGTAATGGACGGACGTTTTGTACCTAATATTACAATTGGTCCTCTGGTTGTGGAGGCGATTCGTCCTGTAACAACCAAACCCCTGGATGTCCATTTAATGATCGTGGAACCAGAGAAGTATGTAGAAGGTTTTGCTAAAGCTGGTGCGGACATCATTTCTGTACACGCAGAACATAACGCTTCACCTCACCTACACCGGACTTTGGGACAAATCAAAGAACTCGGTAAACAAGCTGGTGTTGTACTCAACCCCGGTACACCTTTAGAATTAATTGAACACGTACTGGAACTGTGTGATTTAGTGCTAATTATGAGCGTTAACCCCGGTTTCGGTGGACAAAGCTTTATTCCTAGCGTAGTTCCCAAAATTCGCAAACTGCGTCAAATGTGTGATGAACGCGGTTTAGATCCTTGGATTGAAGTTGATGGTGGACTCAAAGCTAATAACACCTGGCAAGTTTTGGAAGCAGGAGCTAATGCTATTGTAGCTGGTTCTGCTGTGTTTAACGCTCCTGACTATGCGGAAGCAATCAATAATATTCGCAACAGCAAGCGTCCTACTAAGGAATTAGCGGCTGTGTAATTGAATACTGTTAACTGAATAATACTTAAATCCTCGATTTCTTTGGGAAGTCGGGGATTTATTTTTGCCGCTGATGATGCTATAGTAGACCTGTGATGCTAATCGAGTCATCAGTCAGCTTAGTATTTTTTGATCAACAGGAGTCTAAAATAGTGTCACTGTAATAGTATTACTGCTAAACATTACCCCTATGGCTATCAGACCAAGAGTGACAATTACACTGGATGAAGAAATATATAAAGAGCTTACAAACATAGCTGAAGAACAGGAGCGTACACCAGCTAACCTGGCGGCGTACATTGTTACCAAAGCTATTAAGGAGAAAAACAAAGAAAATCAAAAACAAAGTTAGATATCGCTTAACCAGCACAACATCTGAAAGACGACAAACCCTGAAAACTGAAAATTCCAACATATTTCAGGGTGTAGACTCTAGTGATAAAGGAGTTAGTTGATTCCGCTTTTATTACACTCTAAAAATATTTGTGATTTATGAAATATAGAAATTTTCTATAAAAAGCAATCTCAATATTTTTTCTCAAAAAATACAACAACTAAATTTTTGTAAATATATGGATAACTATCAGATGAAGCTAGAGTTTAATAAAACTCATCACGATGCCTGTTTTAGCTTTGATTTGAATCCTCGCTTTGGAGATATAATTGATAGTAATATATCTTCTAAACAAGTAAAATTACCCTTTGCTAAAGATATTATTGCTGGAAAAAATACGTATGTTTATGATGCTCATACATACCATACTAAAGTTCCACCACAAGGAATTAAACCACTAATTGAGTATTATACAAATCCTGGTGATGTTGTTTTAGATCCATTTTGCGGTTCAGGGATGACAGGAGTAGCAGCAACAGAGTTAGGACGTAAAGCCCTATTATCAGATTTGTCTCCCGCAGCAGCGTTTATAGCTTATAACTTAAATACTCCAATAGATGCGGATTTATATCTAAATGCAATCAATGAGATTTTACATCGTGCGGCATCTTTGGAAAAGAGACTTTATACAACCTACTGTAGAGATTGTGGTTCACCAGCCAAAGTTTTATATACAGTTTGGAGCTACGGTTTAATATGCCAAAATTGTCAGCAAGAGTTTGTATTTTGGGAAGTTGGACGTGATGAAAAAGCATCAGTTAAAGAAAGCAAAATCAAAAAAGAAGTGAACTGTCCTCACTGTAATGTCTTGCTTAAAAAACGTAATCTCAAGCGCACAAAACGTTATCCTGTAGCAGTTGGTTATAAATGTTGTGGTAGTAGACTCAAAGAAAGTTGCGTACCTTTAAATAACTTTGATTGTGAATTAATTAACTCCATAGAAAAATCGCCAATACCTCAAAATTTATGGTATCCACAAAACAATATTCCTGAAGGAGTAAATACACGCCAACCAATTAGAGCAGGAATTAAAACGATTGATCAATGTTATACTCGTCGTGCTTTATATGCTATATCATTTCTCTGGCATGAAGCATCAAATTGGCCTGATAAAGAAATCAGAGATAAACTTTTATTCACACTTACATCTTTATACCAAAGGATTACCGTATTTAGTGAATTTCGTTTTTGGGGAGGCAGTGGGAATACTGCTAATTTTAATGTACCAACTTTAATGAATGAGCAAAATGTATTTCAGGTCTTTAAAAGAAAAGCTCAAACTATTAGTTGGTACTTTCGTGAAGCTGCTCATATTCCTCGTACAGTTCAAATCAGTACACAATCTGCGTGTAACTTAAAGCAAATTCCTGATAAATCAGTTGATTATGTTTTCACTGATCCGCCTTTCGGAGCTAATATCAACTACTCGGAAATGAATCTACTTTGGGAAAGTTGGCTTCAGCATTGGACAAATAATACAGAAGAAGCAATAGTTAATTCCGTTCAAGGTAAAGGTTATCCAGAATATAAAAATTTACTTACCAAAGCATTTTCTGAAATTAAGCGAGTCTTGAAAGATGGTAGTTGGTTAACAGTTGCTTTTCATAATTCCTCTGAAAAAGCATGGATTGTGATGCAAGAAGCTTTAGCTGATGCTGGGTTTAAAATTCAAGGAACTCAGATTTTCGACAAGAAACATGGTACTTTTAAGATGTTTGTTTCTGATAATGCTGTTGGCTATGATTTAATTATTCATTGCCAAAAATCGCAGTCATTTAAAGTTATTGATCAACCTATTGACAAATTGATAAATCAGGCAAAAGAGTTTATTAAGGAATATTTAGCCAATGGTAATTTTTTGATAAAAGACTTTTTGCACGTTGAGCGTCAGCCTGAATTTGATTACCGACGTTTATATTCAGCTTGGCTGGCTAAAACTGTACAAGAAAGTTTAGTTTCTATAGATTTTGCAACGTTTAAAGAAATAGTTGCTCAACAATTGGAGAAAAAATAAATGCGCCGCCCCCTAACAATGCCAGCTTTTACCACAGAAGAATATGAGCAAGTACATAAATTTCTAGCTATTAAAGTAGCTTATATGATGGGTCGCAAATTTGAAGAAGGAGATTGGTCTGATGTTTACTGTCGAGCGAAGGGAATTCCAAAAGTTGGTTGGTCAAATTTAAATATTGATGTTATGTATGGTTTGTTAGGTTTAGAACATAAAATGCTTTGCTATCGTTCAAAGCCTGACTTAAGAGATGCCTGTGGTACAACATTGATGCACCCAGCAGCTACAAGATCAATCCGTATACCCATAAATGATACAGACCCTAATGAAGTAATGCGTGATGTTCTCAATCAATATGGTGAACTTATTAATCTAAGAAAAGAGAAAGTTCGTCAACAGGCAAATTCTCTGGGAGATGTTGATATGCGAGTCGGATGGTTACTGTGGCAGGAAAGTTTAAGACAGTTTTTATATTTTGAAGAAGAAATGCTTATTCCTAATCCAGATGATTATTATGCTGTATGGAAACCTTCTGGTGGAGGTTCAAGAAAAGAGAGCAAAAATTTGTGGATTTATGAAACAGAAACAGGTAAAAAGCGATATTCTGTAACAACTTCAGCAGGTGCTAAAATTCAACCATATTTTGATATTCCATCTCCAACCGATCCCAACATATATCTATTCACTGTAATTGGAGAAGTTGTAGATACTGGTTTGATTAGAGTTTGGTTAACAGAAGGGACTAAGAGAGAATTAGAGCGACTAATTGGTTCACTTGAGATAACAGTGGTTAGTGAAACCATTTTGGATGTAGTTGCTGAACTTTCTGAAATATCACCTGCTGAATTTGATAATTTTGAAACTGGTTACTCTTTACTTATAACCAGTGAAGCCTATGCTGCATTACAAGAAAAATTACCTGGTGTCAATGATGAACATTGCTTTAGATTGTTAAGTCAATATTTGCAGCATCAAAATGAATAAACAGAGAAAAAAGATTAGCTATCGTCATTTATGCTCGACTACTAAATAGATTAATCTGAGTGTAGAGTGAGCATTACCCACCCTACAAAACTACAGCTTATCACTTCCGATTACCCAACCATTTAGCCGCCGCAATACCAATAATTCCCGCCACAATAGGATTACTTAAAAACTTAATAATTCCTGGTTGTTCTGCTAACACCTCACGGAAAACATCAGGATGATTATGATAAGTAAAAGATGCAAGTTTACTCACATCATCAGCAGTCATGCGGTTAGGGTGGTGAGTAGAAAGGTTTAACTGTTGTTCTAACCTTTTCTCATCTAGTCCTCGTTCCTTTAATTGTTTGAAAAATGCCTTTGCCACATCATCCCGTTCATTGGGTTTAATTTGAGAAATTGCCTTTTGTAATTCTGGCTCCATTTGACTAGGAGGAATACGCTCTGGATGCAAAGATTGATTAAATAAATGTCGTCTTTGATCTGTGGTTGTGCGTTGAGCAAAATCATCAAAAGTTTCGTACTCATCCGTTGTCATGGCGTTGGGATTATCCAAAGATTCCACATTTCCCTGCGCCAAATCTTGTAAAATATTACGTCTATATTCTTCACTACTTCTCACTTTAATTATCTCCTATATTTTAGGGTTGTTAATTTCCTAATCTTTGAAAAACAATCCTCCTAGCTATACATAATTTGATTAGTCTGAGCAACATAATCAGCAGTCAAAATTAGTTTTTTATCAGGACCATATACCAAAACCTTCACATCCTGATTAGGAAAATTCTTTCTAAAACCTTGTACCAAAGCACTTGCTAAAGGTCGCACTTCATTAGGATTAACTTGAGGCGAAATAACCACACCTAGTTTATTATTATCTCGCACATAAGCATCTGTGACTAATCCTTTAGAAGTTTGTACCACCCAGTCACCAAAATTTTGCCCTGCGGGAGTATTACCACGTTCTAATTCAGCATAAGTCACATCTCTACCCACTGCTGGAGTCGTTGAGCGATCAACCTCTGCAACTCTTCCCCCACCACAAGCAGTAGTGAAAGTTAAGATTAAAATCAACACAAAAGCCATCAATATTTTGCGACTTTGCTGAATTATAATCATAATCCAACCTCCTCAGATAAATCAAAATTTAAGTCCTATTTTCATGAAGGTTCGTAGTTAGGGCTTTAGCCCTAAAAAACCTGGTAATTTAGCGATAAATCGCAACTACGAACTTGTATTATTTAATTAATCTTGTCGTCACTTTTAATCAAGCTTTTTCTTCACATTATCTTTGACATCTTCCACAGCATGACGCACTTCGCTTTCTGCTTGTTTAGCTTTACCTTCTGTTTTATCTTCTGGATCTCCAGTAACGTTTCCTAATGCTTCTTGTGCTTTACCTTCAATATTTTTTGCTGTAGCCTTTGCTCTTTCTTCTAAACTCATTTGTTTTCCTTTTTGCAATTACTATCCTAAATTAACGGAAATATAGGCTGATTACTTCCATCATCAGGTAGACAGTTGATATAAAATATCTATATAAAAAGGAATATTTAAGCAAATATTCTGATTCTTGATTTTGGCATTTTTCCCATAAAAAATCCCAGTTTATGAATAAAACTGGGTTGTTCAATAATGGACAATTAACAATGAAAAATTGACAATGACCTCTCTCTTAAAGGAAGAGGATTGAAAAAGCGGATTTTTTTGGTTTTTTCCCCTGGAAAGGGGAGCTTTTAAAGCTTGAATGAAACAATTATCAATTGTCAATTGTCAATTATCAATTGATAAAAGTATGAGGATAATTTTGGTAAATTAGTCTAGAAAACCCATCAAAATATCAGAATCATCAATGGTATTTGATGCTACTGGACGACTACCAAAAATTGAATAGTTTTCGGAAACTACCAACGCACTAGAACCGATGGGACGATTTCCAGATAAGTTGATACTGCTGACAACGCTGAAGGTATTAGCACCAATGGGACGAATACCCATTGCATTGTATGTTTCAACTACTTGTAAGCTACTGGTACTGATAGGACGTAACCCCGCAATGGATACTGTTCCTGCAACTTGTAGGCCACTGCTACCAATGGGACGCTCACCAGCAACTACAATTGTTCCTTGAGAACCCTGTTCTGTATTACCTTGGTTATTTTCTTCCACTTTTTGATCTCCTTTGCTGCTAAGATGCCTTGTCAACTAACGCATCTAGCTGGTTACGTGAATTTTACAATAATTAAGGAAAGGTATTTTTTCCTAATATATGTAGAGTTTAACTCTAAAAAACGACCGACATATATAAGTTTCTGCAAAAGTGATACATAAGTAAACTTAAACTATTAATTTATGTAAACAAGTATTGCTAAATGTTTTCTTCAGATCCCCGACTTCTTGAAGAAGTCGGGGATCTCGACCTTAGAGGATGTCGCTACTATAAGAAAGGTATATTTAACAAAACGGTGATTATGGAATTTAGTCTCAAAGCGCCTTTTACTCCCACAGGTGATCAACCACAGGCGATCGCTCAACTTTTGAAAACCATCCAAGCGAGTAATCGTTATCAAACTTTACTCGGTGCGACGGGAACGGGTAAGACGTTTTCTATCGCCGCAGTTATTGAAAAAGTTGGTAAACCTACCCTAGTTCTGGCACATAATAAAACCCTAGCAGCGCAGTTATGTAACGAGTTACGGGAATTTTTCCCCCATAACGCTGTTGAGTATTTCGTCAGTTATTACGACTATTACCAACCAGAAGCATACATTCCCGTTACCGATACATATATAGAAAAAACCGCAGCAATTAATGATGAAATAGATATGCTGCGACATTCTGCAACTCGTTCTCTATTTGAAAGGCGTGATGTCATAGTTGTTGCTTCCATTAGTTGTATTTACGGTTTAGGTATGCCCGCAGAATACCTTAAAGCCGCAATTAAACTAGAAATAGGTATGGAAGTTGACCAAAGACAAGTTTTAAGAGAATTAACATCTGTGCAATATAGCCGCAATGATGTAGAAATGGGACGGGGTAAATTTAGAGTTCGTGGTGATGTTGTAGAAATTGGACCAGCTTACGAAGATAGAATAATTAGAATTGAATTTTTCGGCGATGAAATTGACGCAATACGTTATATTGATCCGGTAACAGGAGAAATTCTCAGCAGTTTAGAAAAAGTGAATATCTATCCTGCACGTCACTTTGTCACCCCAGAAGAACGTTTAGAAATTGCTTGTGCAGATATCGCTGCGGAATTAAAATCACAGAAATTAAAATTAGAAGAATTAGGAAAATTAGTAGAAGCACAAAGAATAGATCAACGCACTCGTTATGATATTGAAATGTTAAGAGAAGTAGGATATTGTAACGGTGTAGAAAATTATTCTCGTCATTTAGCAGGGAGACAAGCGGGAGAACCACCAGAATGTTTAATTGATTATTTTCCTAAAGATTGGTTATTAGTAATTGATGAATCTCATGTGACTGTACCCCAAATTCGCGGAATGTACAACGGTGATCAAGCACGGAAGAAAGTGTTAATTGATCATGGTTTTCGTCTTCCTAGTGCGGCTGATAATCGTCCTTTAAAAGCTGAAGAATTTTGGCAAAAAGTCAATCAATGTATTTTCGTTTCTGCAACTCCGGGAATTTGGGAAGTTGAAGTTTCTGAAGATAATATTGTAGAACAAATTATTAGACCGACGGGAGTAGTTGATCCAGAAATTTTTGTTCGTCCCACAGAAGGTCAAGTTGATGATTTATTAGGAGAAATTAAAGATAGAGTTGATAAAAAAGAACGGGTGTTAATTACCACGTTAACTAAACGCATGGCGGAAGATTTAACAGAATATTTGGAAGAGAGAGGAATAAAGGTTAGATATTTACATTCTGAGATTAATTCTATTGAAAGAATTGAAATTTTACAAGATTTAAGAAATGGGAAGTTTGATGTTTTGGTAGGGGTGAATTTATTGCGGGAAGGTTTGGATTTACCGGAAGTTTCGTTAGTTGCTATTATGGATGCAGATAAAGAGGGTTTCTTGCGTGCAGAACGTTCGTTAATTCAAACTATTGGACGTGCAGCGCGTCATATCAACGGAAAGGCAATTATGTATGCTGATAAGTTAACAGATAGTATGATTAAAGCCATTGAGGAAACTGATAGAAGAAGGGGTATTCAAATGGCTTATAATAAAATGCACGGGATTACACCGCAACCCATTGTTAAGAAATCAAGTAATGCAATTTTATCATTTTTGGATGCTTCCCGCAGGTTGAATGCTAGTGATTTACAGGTGGTTGATGAACATATTGATGAATTTGCTTTGGAGGATATTCCTGAGTTAATTACTGTGTTGGAAAAACAGATGAAAGAAGCAGCGAAAAAGATGGAGTTTGAAGAAGCTGCTAAGTTACGAGATAGGATTAAGAGTTTAAGGGATAAAATGTTGGGTAGGTAATTATGGTTTTTTTAACCTTCGCGTAGCGTGCCGTAAAGCATACCACAGAAGCACAGAGGATACGGAGAGAATGAGGGAATTTTAGTGAGTGTTAGGAAGTTAATACTTCTTTGTCATCAATTACTATTCTGTTACAGAATTCTTTCTTTTCACTATCTGTAATATAACCTGTTTGCACTGCTTGATTTAAAATTTCTCGTAGCAAATGTTTGAAAATTTGAATAACATCATATTTTTCTAACATAAATGTCTCTTCTGACACTAATAACCCGTAATTTTTCCAAATACATTTCACATTTATGAAGTCTATGGTTTCTAGATATAACACCAGCGAACTTTCAGGAAAACTTACTTCAATTCTTTCATTTTCCAAAAGTTGATAGATTTTATCTGGTAGTTCATCTAAAATTAGAATAATATCAGGATCTAAGAAAAGCTCTTGTTTTTTGTCTCCTATTTCTAGTAATACTTTTTGATTATGCTCAAAACAAAAACGTCTTAATCCTATTTCTAAATGAGAAAGTTATCCCAATGGATCTTCAGGAGGTAGAAACCAATTTTCATAACAAGGTTCAGCTAATTTCAGAGAGAATTTTTGTGTACTATTCACTTTTTTTCCTCCTGTTTAATGATGTTAAAATATCGGTATTTAGTACAGGATATGCAGAGTTAAGTTTATAATTGCAGTATTTTTTTTATCAAAACCATTTTCTCAGGTTTTTATGAACTTGTGATAAATACCACATATAATCATCAATTTTATATTTATCCGCAGCTTTAACAATATAATCTTTTGCTAATTCTTCATTCCCCTCCGCTTCATAATACAAACCTAAATAAAGATGACTGTAAAAATTACCCTTTACACCTTCTAATTTACCCACAATCAAAACATCATCAGTTGTACAATTACCTGCAAATAAATCATATACACATCTCATGATTTTTCGCGGATCATTTTTCACAGGTAATAAATAATTTCTCGCTTCTTCCACACCCGATAACCTAGCAATACAAAGATATCTCCACACAGTTTCTTCTACATCCTGTGCATTGACAGTTAAATCAATTTCAAATTGTTTTGCACCTTCGGCTAATCTTTCCGCGTAATAATAAGATAAACCCCTTTGCCACAAATAAGGAGTAATTCGATCATCTAATTTTTCAGCAGTATCAAAATCTGTAATTGACTCCTCAATTTTACTCAGTTGAAAATAAACCATTCCCCGACGAATGTACACATTAGGGTTATTTGGTTGCTTAATAATTGTTTCGTTCCAGCGTTGCAGTTGACTTTCTAAAGAGTTGATAAAAAACATAGATTTTGTGATGAAAAATTATCATAAAATGACTTTTGATCTCTGTATGGTTTTCTTAGTGCTAAACCCCTACTCCTAAATTATTATTAATTCCATTGAGCAGAACAAGCAACACGAAAACCACGATTGTTATCTTTACTAACTGCGGGATAATTGATTCGATAAGCAGAACGGCAATAAACTGGACGATAGGACCAAGAACCACCACGCAATACACGACGAGGGTGATTATCACTACCTGTTAACCACGCGCTACCATCTGTGGGCGCTCCTATATAATTATCATACCAGCCATCTTCGCACCATTCCCAAACTAACCCGTGCATATCATATAAACCAAAAGCATTAGCGGGAAAAGTTCCGACATTCGTTGTTTCTTTGCGGTAAATACCTTTTTGTCCATTAGCATATACATATTCACCATTGTAATTTGCTAAATCAGTGCTAATAGTATTGCCAAAATAAAACGGTGTAGTTGTAGCTGCACGACAAGCATATTCCCATTCAGATTCGCTTGGTAAACGATATAATTTACCTGTTTTTCGTGATAATTTTGCGCCAAATTCCTGAGCTTCATGCCATGATACTTGTTCTACTGGCCGGTTAGCACCTTTAAAATGAGATGGGCTAGAATGCAAATCAAATTTAATTTTTGGTAAACTAGCAACAGCTTGCCATTGTGCTTGAGTGATAGGATATTTGCCTAGTAAAAAAGGTTGAATAGTAACTTGATGTTGAGGACTGCCCCTATCTCCGCTTTCTATTTCAGCCTTCGGCACGCTACGCGAACGCCCGTACAGGAGTCAGGAGTCAGAAGGTAAAATTTTTCCCCATCTTCCTCTTCCCTCTTCCCTATCAAAAAAATCGGGGTATTTCTAGAACACCCAGAAATACCCCCATCTAAATCTAAAAAACTGATTAAACTGATTAACTACTATGCAAAAGCAGCAGTTCTCACATCATTATTAGCGAGAATTTCTTGCAATTCATCAGCGTCAACAGTTTCCTTATCAATCAACATTTGGGCAATTTGATCCAAAATGTGACGGTTACTTACTAAAACTTCCTTAGCCCGTGCGTAAGCAACATCCACTAATTTACGCACTTCTTCATCAATGGCAGCAGCAGTTTCTTCGGAGAAATCACGCTCAGACATGATATCTCGACCCAAGAACATATTACCTTGTTGACGACCTAAAGCCACAGGACCCAAGCGATCGCTCATGCCAAAACGAGTAATCATTTGTCTAGCAACTCGCGCTACTTGTTGCAAGTCATTAGAAGCACCGGTAGTAACTTCCTCTTCACCAAAGATAATTTCTTCAGCTAAACGACCACCCAAAGCCACGGCCATCTGATTTTCCAGATATGCACGGCTGTATAAACCTGTATCCATGCGGTCTTCGCTAGGAGTAAACCAAGTCAAACCACCAGCACGACCACGGGGAATAATGCTAA
The DNA here is from genome assembly GCF_019598945.1 of Sphaerospermopsis torques-reginae ITEP-024. Classification (NCBI taxonomy): domain Bacteria; kingdom Bacillati; phylum Cyanobacteriota; class Cyanophyceae; order Nostocales; family Aphanizomenonaceae; genus Sphaerospermopsis; species Sphaerospermopsis torques-reginae. The sequence continues at coordinate 5,116,008 of NZ_CP080598.1, forward strand.
TTTTCTGTACAGGGTCATAGTCAGGCATCAATGCACCAACTAAAGCGTGACCAGCTTCATGATAAGCAACCAAGGTTTTGCGCTTTTCGCTCATTACCCGGTCTTTCTTCTCTGGACCTGCTAACACCCGGTCAATAGCATCGTTAATTTCATCCATCGCAATTTCGGTTAAGTTGCGACGTGCTGCTAAAATTGCGGCTTCGTTTAACAGGTTAGATAAGTCTGCACCGGTGAATCCTGGGGTACGACGAGCGATTTTATCCAAGTCCACATCTTTAGATAAGGTTTTACCCCGTGCGTGAACTTTGAGAATTTCGCTACGGCCACCGTAGTCGGGACGGTCTACCACCACTTGACGGTCAAAACGACCAGGACGCAATAAAGCAGCGTCGAGTACATCAGGACGGTTGGTAGCTGCAATGATGATGATGCCGGTGTTACCTTCAAAACCATCCATTTCTGTTAATAGCTGGTTAAGGGTTTGTTCCCGTTCATCGTTACCACCACCTAAACCCGCACCCCGTTGACGACCTACTGCGTCAATTTCATCAATGAAGACGATACAAGGAGCGTTGGTTTTGGCTTGTTCAAATAAGTCGCGGACGCGGGAAGCACCCACACCAACGAACATTTCCACAAATTCAGAACCGGAAATACTAAAGAAGGGTACACCAGCTTCCCCAGCTACCGCACGGGCGAGGAGGGTTTTACCTGTTCCTGGAGGTCCGACTAATAATACACCTTTAGGAATTTTTGCACCAACAGCGGTAAAGCGATCGGCGTTTTTCAAAAAGTCTACAACTTCGTTTAATTCCAGTTTAGCTTGGTCAATACCTGCCACATCGCCAAAGGTCACTTGGGTTTGGGGTTCCATTTGTACCCTAGCTTTGGACTTACCAAAGTTCATTGCTTGGCTACCAGGACCAGTTTGAGCGCGACGGAGTAAGAAAAATAAACCCACCAACAGCAATACAGGGAAAAATAAGCTGCTCAGTGCTTTAAACCAAAAGCCTTCGTCGGTTTGGGGTAATACGGCAATATCAACACCTTTATCTGTCAGAGTATTGATTAACTCTGGATCGTTAACTAAAGTGACGCGCTTTTTATTGGGGTCGTATTTAGGTGTAACAATTGCTGTAGAACGATCTGAACTGAGACTGACTCTTTCTACTTTGCCTTGATCAACTTCTTGAATAAATTGACTATAGCGCCATGTTTCTACTTGGGGGGGTTGGTTGTCAAAAAACGCAGTCCCTAAAGCGATTACTACAATAAACAGCAGCGCATATAGCCCCGCATTTCTCCATCTTTTATTCACTGAGGTCTATCCTCCTGTATTTTTTGGGCGTTAGTGTAAGGTCTCTAAAATAAGAGAGGGCTTTATGAGAATTATGTTAACTTATCTTAAGATATACCAAAATGGCGTTCCTGTCATGGTAGAAATAATCCTTTAAGTTCTAAAAAGCAAGGATGCTTAGGATTATATTCTAACGATCCGGTGGGCTGATGTACGGTATGAATGGGAATTATCTCGACAACGCTGTTAGTGTAGGCGATCGCTGCAAATTCTTTTACTAGCTGTGGTGTCCAAGGTTGTTGGTGGATGGTAGTTCCCAGCTTTTGTAAATGTTGGATAATGTGCGATCGCTCTATTCCTGGCAATATTCCCACTTCTAATGGTGGTGTCCACCAACAGCCATCTTTCCAACCCCAAAGATTACCTGTACTGGTTTCTAACCAATTTCCCTCACTATTTATTAAAATCGCTTCTTCGGCGTTTACAGCTTGGACATTATTTTTCGCTAACCAAGGACTCAAATAATTGCCCGTTTTATGGTTGGGGAGAGAACGAGCAAATTCTGGTTTAGCAAGCCTAGCAATTATACCATTATTTTGTTTTTCTGTCAAGGTTTTCGGTAAAAATCTACCTGTGATCCATTCTCTCCCATCAGGAAAAATAGTAATTCTGATCACGGGAAAATGCTGTAAAAGAGTTTGTGCGCCACGGCGCACAAAATTCCAATCTGGTTCTAGCCAACCAAAGGTTTGTAAACTTAATTGCAAACGCGAACAATGGGCTTTCCAGTTAGTTAAACTATGATCAAGGGAATGATCATAAACTCTCAAGGTTGTAAAAACTGTAGCTCCATAAATCAAACCTGGATCATTAATATTTAATTCCAGCGTTTGCGATTCTATTAATTTACCACAATACCAGTACATGACAGGTGACAGGTGACAGTAACCAGGGGAAGCAGGGGAAGTTTATTGAACAATAATCAATAATCAATAATCAATTATCAATTACCTTAATCTTTTTCCCGGAAAGTAACAGTAGGTATTCCTTGGTTATCAATAGCTATTTTACCACCTAAATTTTCAATTTCTTTAATAGCACGGTTGCGAGTTTTTTCATCTACATTATTTTGTAAAACCATGCTCCAACTGGCAATTCTAGCATACTTACTATCAGGGTTTCTTTCTAAAAATTTAGCAGTAGCTTGGGACAGAGAAACTACATTTTTACTTTCTGGATCATCGTATTCACTAGCCCATTCTGCGGCTTTGAAAAAAGACTTACTTGCGGCTTGGGAGTCACCTAAAAATAATAATTCATCTGTGCCTTTATAACGCCAGATATAATAAGATTTTTCTGGTAATTTAGGTGATAAGGATTTTAAATTTTTATCCATTAATTTAATAGCTCTTTCTGGCATACCTGCATATAAAGAACTACTAACAGAAAGAGCAAGATAAGCTTCTCTAAATTTCGGATCATGTTTAAGTATGATTCCAAAAAATTCTGGACTTAAACTATAACCTATTTTGTCTCTAACTTCATCATCACCAAAGTATTGCAAAAAGTCAATATATACCCAATTAGAAATGAGGTTATCATAACCAAAAGTGGGTATTTTTTGCAGTAAACCCAAACTTAAAGCTTGTTTTTGCTGTTCTTTTTCTAAAGCTTCCACAGACATATCTTGTTTACTATTTAGCAATTTCTGTAGTCTGGGATATTGACTTAAACTAATTCCTAAAATACAGAAAATAGCTACCAAAGGCGTAATAATAAATTCACGAGATAACAGCATATTCATATATTTAATCTCTATTCCCTATTCGCTATTGATGTAATAATTGCCAACATTGTTGAGCGATACCTGCGGCGAGCTTCGCTATCGCCCAATCTTCTTGTGTGTGTATAACTAATACTCGCACATTTGAATCAGGTGTAGCAATATCTATATCAACTGGTTGTTGTTTATTTTTCTCAGAGTCTATTTTCAATCCTAAAAATTGCCAAGCTTCACAAGCTGCTTGACGTATTAATGCGGATTTTTCACCCACTCCAGCGGTAAATACTAATGCATCTAAACCACCTAAACTAGCCAACATTGAACCAATACCAGTCCGTAACCGATGTACGTACATATCCCAAGCTAGTTTAGCACGATAGTTACCTTGTTCAATTGCTGCCAGAACTTGAGGTAAATCACTAGAAACACCCGAAATTCCCCGTAATCCTGAAGCTTTATTTAAAACATAATCTAAACTTTCTGCTGAGTAATCAGACTGACGCAATAGATAAATTAAAATCCCTGGATCAAGTGAACCGCAACGACTTCCCATCATCAAACCATCTAAAGGTGTAAATCCCATAGTGGTATCAATACTGCGACCATCTTTAATTGCTGCTAAGGAACAACCATTACCTAAATGGCAAGTGATTAAACGCAGGTCGGTCAAATCTCTACCAAGAATTTGCGCTGCACGGTTCGCACAGTATTGGTGACTGATACCATGAAAGCCGTAGCGACGGATACCTTTCTCTACCCAATCATAAGGACCGGGATAGATGGCTGCTGCATCCGGTAAAGTGCTATGAAACCCTGTATCAAAAACTGCGACTTGTTTAACATCTCCCAAGCTTTGCTCAATGGCTTCTATGCCTTCTAAAGCTGCTGGGTTATGGGCTGGAGCGAGGGTAGAAAGATTAGCGATCGCCTTTTTTACATCTTCTGTAATTACTACACTATTACGGTATTCTTGACCACCATGTACTACCCGATGTCCCACCACATCAATTTCTGATAAATTACTCAGTACCTTAGTAGCGCCACGAGTAAGAGTATACAGCATATATGCTACGTGCGCTTTGCGGGAGTCACCATAAATAGATTCTTGCAGTGTCTCACCAGTGGCGGTTTTTACCTCAATTTCTGCCACACCACGGTCTTGAGTCCAGTTAACTTTCCCTTCCCAAAGAGGTTTTGGTGCTTCTTGGGGAAGAGTTGTATCTGTAATGTCATACAGACAACTTTTTTGGCTACTAGATCCGGCATTTAAGACTAGAATCTTCATAGGATAATGGGAAACATAACCTGGTCTGATGCTGTCATGATTTTACAATTGCTTTTGCAAGTTTGCCACCGAGTAGATGAAATTAGTGTTTGAAAATAAGCACATTTGAGAAATTTAGGAGTCAGTAGGGGTAGATGATGAAATAGTGATTTTTGGGGAGCATCTTAAATGTGTAAATTTTATATGATTGAACCGCAAAGGGCGCAAAGATCACAAAGGTAAGAGAATTTAAGAGATTTTTTAGTTTTTCGGCGGTTATTTTTCCTATCTAGGAATAAGATCCCCAAGATTCGGGGATCTGAAGTTTTACAATTCTAGTTTTTCTCCGCGAATAGAATAATCTAATAATTCCATCGGGTGCATTAAAGAAATTTTCTTACCTTGCAAATATTTACTAATTTGTAAACTACAACCAGGGTTAGGAGAAGCAATTAAATCAGCACCAGTATTGATTAAATTCTGGGCTTTTTGTTCACCTAATTCTTCAGCAACTTCTGGTTGCAGCATATTATAAATACCTGCACTACCACAACACAAAGCTGCATCTATGGGTTCTTTTAAGGTGACTCCGGGAATTTTTCTTAATAACTGACGGGGTTGGACACTAATTTTTTGACCATGTAATAAATGACAAGCATCTTGATAAACTAAAGTTAAAGGTTTATCTGTTAAAGGTGAAAGTTGAGCAGTTAAACCCACATTTGCTAAAAATTCCTGTGCATCTTTTACTTTTGCTGCAAATGCTTTAGCTCTTTGGGCATATTCTGGATCATCAGCTAAAATGTGACCATATTCTTTTAAAGTATGACCACAACCAGCAGCATTAATAATCACAAAATCGACATTTTTATCAGCAAAACTATCAATCATTTGTCTTGCTAAAGCTTTCGCTTGTTCAGTTTGTCCTTGATGTTCAGGAAGTGCAGCACAACAACCTTGAGATTTAGGAATTACAACTTCACAACCATTCGCAGTTAAAACCCTCACTGTTGCTTCATTTACCGGAGAGAAAAACAAACGTTGCACACATCCCAAAATTACACCAACACGATATCTTTTTTCACCCTTTGCAGGAATGATATCGGGTAAATTATTTTGAAAAGACTTAACAGTAATTTCCGGTAAAATAGACTCCATAGCAGCTAACCGGGGAGAGATTTTTTTCATTAACCCAGTAGCGCGTAATAACTGAGAAACCCCCAACTTTTGATAAACAAATAAAGGGAAAAGTAAAATTCTTAAAACATCAGGATTAGGAAACAGAGAAAAAATCAATTGACGGATTAACTTATCAGAGAAACTGCGGTTATAATTTCTTTCCACCTGATGACGAGTTGCGGAAATCAACTTATCATACTGCACACCAGAAGGACAAGTTGACACACAAGCAAGACAACCCAAACAAGAATCAAAATGTTGAACAGTAGCAGTATTTAAAGCAATTTCTCCCTCATTAATAGCATCCATCAAATAGATTCTACCCCTCGGTGAATCCATTTCTTTTCCTATCACCCGATAACTAGGACAAGTAGAAAGACAAAACCCACAATGAACACAACTATCAATCAACTTAGGATCAGGAGGATGACTGGGATCAAAACCCTGTAAATTCTTAACACTAACAGTCTTATTCACCGAACTTTCCGAAACTTGCATGACTCTTTCTTCCCCTCTTTCTTCGTGTTCTTCGTGTCTTCGTGGTTCGTTATTCTTAAACCTTAAATCCCACCAACAAACCGACCAGGACTTAAAATATAATTACCATCAAACTGTTCCTTAATGCGCCGCATCATATCCAAACCATTACCATTATAACCCCAGATATCCAACTTTTCTTTTATTTCAAAAGGTGCAGATAAAACACTTAAAAACCCAGAATTAGATTGACATAAATCACGCAATTTCAAAACCTGATTTTGATTTTCTAACCGCACCAAACCCAAACCGCTATTGAGATGAATCAACCCGAAATTAATTTGATTAATCACCTCCACCGCAGCAGTTGGTAATAATCCTATTTTGGCAGTAATTTCTGAATTATTACCATAATTATGTATTGTTTCTGGTAATTGTTGCCATAAATTAGCCTCATTTTCGGCTGAATAAATTGCCCCGTTTAAACCCAATTTTTGACCAATTGCCAAAAGTCTGTTAGACTGTTCCTGCACACTTTCGCTAATACTTTGAAACCGGACAATTAAACCAATTCCGCTACCTAAACTTAAATCAGAAACTAATTGACTGGATATTAAATCTGCTTGAGTTGGTGTTAACTCAGAACCTTGAATAATTGTAGCAGCTTGGGATATCGCTTCAGCTTTACCAGTTAATATTACCGTTCCCGATGTTTCTGGTAAAGGATAAACTCGAAAAGTGACTTGACTGATAATTCCCAATGTACCGTAAGCACCGGTAAACAATTTCATCAAATCGTAACCGGCAACATTTTTTACCACCCTTCCCCCAGCTTTGGCAATTTTTCCATCAGCGCGGATAAAAGTTATACCTAAAAGTTGGTCACGCACACCACCATAGCGTTGACGCAGAGAACCTGTATCAGCAGTAGCGACAATACCACCAATGGTAGCGGAAGCGGGAAAAGCAGGATCAAGGGCTAAATTTTGCCGAGATTGGGCTAAAATTTCTTGAATTTCGCCAAATTTCATTCCTGCTTCTACGGTGACAGTTAGATCACCTACCGCGTGTTCTATGAGTCTGTTAATACGTTCTGTACTGATGACAATATCAATATTTTTACTTAAACTGCCCCAATGAAGTTTACTTGCACTACCGCAGGGAAGAACAGACCATTTATTGCTGTTTGCAGCGGACATGACTGCGGCCAGTTGTTCTTGAGTGTGGGGATAAACGATACAACTGGGATGGGTTTTGGGGTTTATCGCTGCTTGGATGCGTTGTTGCTGACTGGGTGCGAGATTTTCCCAAGGGAAGACAGCGTTTTCTGTGTTGATAATAGATGCTATGGTAGAGGCGATCGCATTCATTGGTTTGTTTTCCTATCTTCCTTATTAATGTACTGGTTAATTTAACAAAAATCATACACCAGAGGAAAATTAGTAACTTAATTTTTAGGAATTTTTGATTTTGTGCAAATACCCAACTGATCAATTGATAATTGAGAATTGACAATTGATAATTGTTTGATTCGGGAGCATCCCAAATGTGTAAGTTTATTTTTTGCTTGAAGTCAAGACGTGAAATGAACGAACCACGTTCTGCGAAGCAGTTCCCGAAGGGTAGGTACGAAGGACACAAAGGGAAGAAGGAAGAAGAGAGTTTTTGGTGTTGCTACGGTTATTTGTTAAAAATTGGGATGCTTCCTTTGATTCAAGGTTTAAAACCTGTCATTTTCAGGGTTAAAAATATGGATGAAAGGAAAAATTGGTTATTTGATAAGTTACAAAAAATTGTATTATATTTAATATCTAAGTGATGGTGATGGGAAATTTTTTGTGTCAACAGTAATGAAAGATTCGTTTCCGCGTCTTGTTTCTCTGGATGTATTTCGGGGAATTGCGATCGCCTCTATGATTTTAGTTAATAATCCCGGTAGTTGGGACTACATTTATCCACCGTTAGAACACGCAAAATGGCATGGTTGTACACCCACAGATTTAATTTTCCCTTTCTTTCTATTTATTGTTGGTGTAGCAATGCCTTTTTCTTTTGCTAAATATACATCAGAAAACACACCAGAAAATCGTCCCACTCGTCCAGTTTATTTGCGGATAATTCGCAGAGGTTTGGTGTTATTTGCTTTAGGTTTATTTTTAGCATTGTTTACTTTTTTTCTCGATTTTACTTTAACAGGAATACCCATTGATTTAGGTAAAATCAGAATTATGGGAGTGTTGCAGCGTATCAGTTTAGCTTATGTAATTGCTGCTTTTTTGGTTTTGCAACTTTCCCAACGTAGTTTATGGATATTTTCAGGAATATCGCTTTTAGGTTATTGGTGTGCAATGCAATTAATTCCTGTTCCTGGTTTTGGTGCAGGTAATTTATCTGCTGAAGGAAATTTTGCTGGTTATATTGATCGGATGATTTTAGGAAGTCAGCATCTTTATCAAGGTGGACCTTTTGATCCTGAAGGTTTATTTAGCACCATTCCCGCAGTGGTAACGGTTTTAATTGGTTATTTTACTGGTTCATGGTTGCAAAAACAGCAGGTGAAAAGTAGGACAAGTGTTAATTTAGTAATTTGGGGTTTGGGGTGTTTAATTATTGGTATACTTTGGGGTTTTGTCTTTCCGATTAATAAATCTTTGTGGACAAGTTCCTATGTATTTTATACTGTTGGTTGGGCTTTATTAGTATTAGCTTTGTGTTATGAATTGGTGGAAGTTCGGGGTTTAAAAAAATGGGGTTTTCCTTGGGAAGTGATGGGTTTAAATGCCATTTTTCTCTTTGTTGGTTCTGGGGTTGTGGGCAGAATTTTAGTGAAAACTTCTGTAGGTAGTGGAAAAGATGCCATCTCTACAAAAACCTGGATTTATGATAATTGGTTTAGTGCGTGGGCGGGAAATATGAATGGTTCTTTATTGTTTGCTATAACCAATCTTTTATTATGGTGGTTGGTGCTTTATTTTATGTATCGTCGGCGTTGGTTTCTGAAAATTTAGTTGTTGATGAGTTTGGCTATTAAATACTAAAAACATAAAAAAACCACATTTATAAAATGTGGTAAACAAACATCATAAATTCTGTCATTTAATCTAATTCAGGTTCAAAACCAAGCGCACGGAGTTGGGTAATTAATTTTTCTGTTTTTTGTCGTTCTTGTTCAGCTTTTTGCCGTTCCTGTTCAGCTTTCTGGCGTTCTTGTTCAGCTTTTTGGCGTTCTTCTTCCACAGGAGTTAACACCCAATTACCATCTTTATCATACCAACGTAACCAAGGCATATTCACATTTTTGTAACTGCCCTGCCAAACTCCCAAACCTAATTCTATGCTGGGTATCCAAAAACGGTTATTTGATAAAGTGACTTGAGTATAGCGATCGCCCTTTAACTCAAACATTTTAAATTCAGATTGATAACGATCAAATATTGCGTAATAGGGAACTCTTAAAATTTGCTCGTAAACTTCCCATTTAGTTGGGGGTTTTTCCACATCTCGTAAAGTTTGCCCTAAATCTTCTTTTTCTGTTCCTGGTGATAGTAACTCAACCACAACATAAGGATTTACAAATTCTTGCCAAATTACATAACTTAATCGTAAATCTCGTTCTTCATACAGAGAAGAAACACCAACAACCGCAAACCAATCTGGGCGTTTATGCCACAATGGATGACGACCATCATAATATAAATTCATATCACTAGCTGTAAATATTTGGTCACTAGGATAGTTAGGTGGACGAAATGTGTCTGCTAATAATTGTGGTTGTAGTAGATGAAATTGATCTGGCAAACCTTTCTCCTCCGGGTCTTCGCTAGGAAGATCATACATTGTTGGTAATGTTTCTTTAGGGGAAAGTGGTGGATCTGTTTGATACATTATTGGTAGTCCTAAAGATACAACTATTATTTCTATTATGTAGCAAGATGATTTAGTTTAGAGTGTGGGTTTAATACTGATCCAGTATTACCCCTACTTTTCCTGTGCTAGAGTCAAAACCTGTACATAAAGATGATCTGAAATTCTCATTCCCTGTGCTTGCATTTCATCTAAAACATCCTTAACACTATCCAACAAACCCCGACGTTTTGCTAACAGTAAAACCCCCACAGTCCCAATTAAAGGTAACTTTCGAGTCATAGCCACCTTCCTAGCAGCCCTTTCATCAATTAACAACTGAGAAGCATCTATTTCTTCCGCTAAAGCAATGGCTTCTGACTCTCCTAAATCTAACTTAAATGACTGCTGTAACTCCCTAACTAATTGCTGATTATTTACTGTTACAACCTCTAACCAAGATAAATCCTGAACGAGTTTTGCTGCTGGATGCGTACCTACCTGCAATTCATCAAATACACCTTGGGGAATCACAACTTTACCAAAAAGTTTTGGCAACAAATCAAGATGATCTACTTTTGCTAACTCGCTAATTGGCGTAGTATCAGAAACAATAATCATTTAATAATTCTGCTGATTTAAAATTAACTCTGCCTGTTCCACTTCTTGACGTAATTCCTCCAAATCCTGAGAATCATCAAAAAGAGAAATACCCCATTTTTTCATCATTTCTATTACCTGTAAACGAGAAACACCAAGAATTTTTCCTGCCCTACCACTGGTGATTTCTCCTGCCTCTAATAATGTCATCACATAACCCTCCTTGGCTTTTTGTAAAGCCTTTTCCCGAATCTCAGGCGCAAGCTGGATACTTTCTAACTGCTCATCTAAAATTGTTAAAGCCACTACCAAAATCTCCTAATTCTACATTTTTATTTTAATCTTTAAACCGCTTAACTTAATAATGTTTTTTCGGGGAAAGTGGTGGATCTGTTTGATACATTATTGGTAGTCCTAAAGATACAACTTTTATTTCTATTATGTAGCAAGATGATATGGTATTTGAAGATTAGTGGATATTTTCAGAAATTGTATTTTGTCAGAATCAGGATAACCAGGATTTGAGGATTGATGTAATTTAAGTTATACTTATCTATTTTAACATAAAAGTTTCACAGTTGTCATAATTGTGATATGCCAGAAGTCCGGTATCTGGGGAGAATATTAAATCACATCCTGTAAATCCTATCATCCTGAACATCCTGATTCAGACAAAAAACATTTACAGTAGAGGCAGAGACTCTAAAACCCGGATTTCTCACCAAGATCCTCAAACCCTTATAACATCTGGATTCTGGGTTTTCACACTGTGTCAAAAATTAGCCCTATGAAAAATGCCCGAAACCGCTTCTCTATAAGGATTCTATAGATTGCGATCGCATTGTTTGTGAGAAATGCGGGTAAAACCGCATTCCCAGTCTGGAGACTGGGAACGAAGAGCGAGGGGGTTAGACGTTCAATGGCTGTCTAGTATTCACCGGCTGATAATGTGCATTACTTTCCACTGGTGCAGGTTTAACAACTTCTTTCCCGGTAATTAATCTCGCGCCACGATTGCGGGTAAAATAATTCCAAACCCATTGAATCATGACCACTAATTTGTTATCAAATTCAATCAGGAAGTAGATGTGAATAAATAACCAGAAGAACCAAGCTAGGAAACCTTTAAGTTTGATAAACCCTAAGTCCACAACGGCGGCGTGTTGCCCAACCATTGCTAAACTGCCTCTATCCACATAGTTAAATTGAGGCATGGTTTCACCTTTAAGGCGTTTCTGTACCAGCTTTGCTACATATTCCCCTTCTTGCATGGCTACAGGCGCAACTCCAGGTAGGGGTTTTCCATTTTGATGGGAAAAATTCGCTAAGTCTCCCACTACAAAAATGTTAGGGTGTCCTTTAATACTGAGGTTTGGTTCAACCATCACACGCCCAGCGCGATCACACTCCGCCCCAGTCTTGTCCATCAATACTTTACCCATTGCAGAGGCTTTCACACCAGCCGCCCATAATACGGTTTTAGAAGCAATAGTTTTTACTTCGTCACCTTGCTTAATCGTAACAATATCATTTTCAATATTCGTTACCAGGGTTTTGGTTTGTACATCTACACCCAAAGCTTCTAAAGATGCTTGCGCTTCTTGGGATAATTCTGGTGCAAAGGGAGGGAGAACTCTATCCAAACCTTCTAACAATAAAACCTGGGTTTCTGAGGTGTCAATGTTGCGGAAGTCTTCTTTCAGGGTTTGGGTTGCTAATTCGGCGATCGCCCCTGCTAATTCTACCCCAGTTGGACCACCACCAACAATTACAAAAGTTAACAAAGCCCGACGTTTAGCAGGATCGGTTTCTTTCTCCGCCGCTTCAAACGCCATAAAAATTCGCCGGCGCATTTCAATGGCATCTTCTACAGTTTTCAAACCAGGTGCAAACTCTTCCCAGTTATCCTTACCAAAATAAGAATGCTTCGCGCCTGTAGCCACAATCAAAGTATCATAAGGTACGGCTTCATTACCCACCATCACTTTTTGTTCTGTGGTGTCAATATCATTCACCTCACCCAGCAACACAGTAGTATTTTTGCTCTTGCTGAGAACAGAACGCAAGGGAGAAGAAATATCCGCCGGAGACAAAGCACCAGTAGCTACTTGGTACAACAAAGGTTGAAACAGGTGAAAATTCCGTTTATCTATCAGTGTCACGTTGACATTAGCCTTAGCCAGTGCTTTAGCCGCATATAGTCCACCAAAGCCACCACCAACGATAACTACCTGATGAGGTGGTTTTCTGTCATGTAAATCAACCATAAGAATTGTTTCCTTGTATTACTGATGCTGTAACTATTCTTAACATTTTTGTATCAAAGTTGTCACAAATTTTTCTGGCTATTGTGAACTTTTGATAAAAAATGGAAAGTATTGCTGGTTACTGGTGACAGGTGACAGAAGAGGAAGCAGGGGGAGAATATTAACTTTTGCCTCTTCCTGTTCCCTGTTCCCTTTTTTCCCAATCACCAATCACCAATCTGCGGTACAATCATAAATCTGCCAATTTCTTAACAACCTTTGTGAACAGGAGATGCTTCTATGGCGCGTATGTATTATGATGAAGATGCTAATTTAGACCTTTTAGCGGGAAAAACCGTTGCGATTATTGGTTACGGTTCTCAAGGTCACGCCCACGCGCTAAATTTAAAAGATAGTGGTGTAAATGTAATTGTAGGTCTATATCCCGGCAGTAAATCTATTGCAAAAGCTGAAGCGGCTGGCTTAACAGTGAAAAATGTTGCTGATGCTGCTAAAGCTGCTGACTTGATCATGATTTTGTTACCTGATGAAGTTCAGAAAACTATTTACACAAATGAAATAGCACCTAATTTAGAAGCAGGAAATATTTTAGCGTTTGCACACGGTTTTAACATTCACTTTGGGCAAGTTGTACCCCCTGCGGATGTTGACGTGATCATGGTTGCACCTAAAGGACCTGGCCATTTAGTACGTCGTACTTATGAACAAGGTCAAGGTGTACCAGCGTTATTTGCAGTATATCAAGATGCTACAGGTAAGGCACGCGATCGCGCAATGGCTTATGCTAAAGGTATTGGTGGTACACGCGCAGGTATCTTAGAAACCACCTTCCGCGAAGAAACCGAAACCGACTTGTTTGGTGAACAAGCAGTATTGTGTGGTGGTTTAAGTGCTTTAATTAAAGCCGGTTTTGAAACCTTAATTGAAGCAGGTTATCAACCAGAATTAGCATATTTTGAATGTCTGCATGAAGTTAAACTCATCGTTGACTTAGTAGTTGAAGGTGGTTTAGCAACAATGCGTGATAGTATTTCTAATACTGCGGAATATGGTGATTATACCCGTGGTCCCCGCGTTGTTACTGCTCAAACCAAAGCAGAAATGAAGAAGATTTTAAGTGAAATTCAATCTGGACAATTTGCGCGGGAATTTGTATTAGAAAACCAAGCAGGTAAACCTGGTTTCACCGCTATGCGTCGTCAAGAAGCTGAACATCCTATTGAGGAAGTTGGTAAAGATTTACGCGCTATGTTTAGCTGGTTGAAGAAAGCTTAATTTTCGGTAATTCTTAAAGGGGTAATTGGTGGTTTTTTAATTACCAATAACCTCTTGTTTACCAATTACCAATTACCAATTACCAATTACCAGCCTCAACAGATATGATAAGTATGAAAATAGAGATTATATTAAATTTCCCAGTCTTCTAATTGTAATTCGGAAATACGTGAAAATTCTCTGGTATTGTGTGTGACTAATATTAAATTATGAGCTAAAGCAATAGCGGCAATTTGTAAATCATACGCTCCTATAGGTGTACCTTGAGCAGTAAGTTGAGCGCGAATATTGCCGAAAATTTCCGCAGCTTGATCATCGAAAGGTAAAGATTGATAATGATCAAGAAATGCTTTTTGTCTTTGCAGTGTGCGTGTAGGATTATTACTTTTCATTGCACCATAAAAAAGTTCTGCTTTGACCACAGAACACACAGCTATATCTTGAGTTGGTACTGATAAAATGCGATCGCTAATAGATGCAGACCGTCCATTTAAGTACATCGCACACACATTAGTATCAATTAGGTAAAGCATCTATGAATCAAATACTCCTTCCATTTTTTCATCTAGGTTATCAAAAACACTGTCATCATCAATAATAATCGGATCATCAGCACAAATTCCATATAGCGACGCTAAAGGTGGTTTTTCTGTTTTCTGTATTGGTTGATAAACAATTATTACTTCTACATCAGTATCTTGAACTTCAGGTAAAGATATTTGTAGCATTCCATCACAACCAACATGAGTTTTTATTGTCATACTTTGCATAGTCAATTTTTCTCCCTAAATTTACATCATCCTTATTTGATTATACACAATTTTAGGAATCTGGGTATAAATATCATCTGATTATCAATGATAATAAATGATTATAAAAAAAATAAAAACACAATTCCTGTTTTATGATTTTCCATGTTTAAATAATTGAGGTAATCATTAGCAATTATGGAAGATGAACCAAAAATCAGCAGCTTTAAAATTTGTGATTTTACTTGGTTTTGTAAGTCTTTGTGCTGATGCAACTTATGAAGGTGCGCGGAGCATTACAGGAGCTTATTTAGAGGTTCTAGGTGCTAACGGTACTATAGTTGGTTTAGTTGCAGGTTTTGGAGAATTAATAGGTTATGGTTTCCGTTTAGTTATTGGTTATCTTAGTGATAAAACAGGTAAATATTGGGGAATTACCACTTTAGGTTTTATTTTAAATACCGCAGTTGTCCCATTTTTAGCTTTAGCTGGAAGATGGGAAGTAGCTGCCGGTTTAATGATGGCTGAACGCACGGGTAAAGCAGTACGTACCCCCCCTAGAGATGCCTTACTTTCGCATGGTGTAAGTCAAATTGGTAGCGGTTTCGGCTTTGGTTTACATGAAGCAATGGACCAAACTGGAGCAGTTTTAGGACCCTTAGCTGTAGCCGCAATGGTTTATTTTTTGGGAGAATATCGCCAAGGTTTTAAAATTTTAGTATTACCTGCAATTTTAGGATTAATTGTATTGTTAATACTCCAAAAATTATATCCTAATCCCAGTGATTTTGAAGAAGAAAAAATACTTGATCAAGGTGATAAATTACCCCGGATATTTTGGATTTATCTCGGTGCTGTAGCTATTATTGCGGCTGGTTATGCAGATTTTCCCCTCATTGCTTTTCACTTCCAAAAAGGAGAAATTGCCTCTGGGCAAACCATTCCTTTATTCTATGCTTGGGCGATGGGAGTTGATGCTGTAGCGGCTCTAATTTTTGGATATTTGTTTGATCGGATCGGAATTTCTATGTTGATCATTGCCGCTTTTATGTCTTCATTATTTGCCCCTTTAGTATTTTTTGGAGATGTACAGTTTGCCCTTTTAGGTATGGCATTTTGGGGTATTGGGATGGGGGCGCAAGAATCAATTCTCAAAGCAGCAATAGCAAAAATTGTCCCTAAAAATAAACGCGCCACAGCTTACGGAATTTTTAGTACAGGTTATGGTTTAGCTTGGTTTTTAGGTAGTGCTTTCATGGGAATTTTGTATGATCACTCTATTACTTTCTTAGTGGTTTTTTCTTCCATAACTCAACTTTTAGCAATTCCTTTCTTTACCTGGGTACAATTAAAAGCTAATACTTTTTATGCTGCTTCTCCAGAAGTTCAGGTAGGTGAATAAATAAAGTTCAATTTCTTTCTTGTTCTCAGTCTCAGACTGGGAATACAATTTAAGAGTCTCTGACTCTAGTTCAGGACTTACGCAAAATAAAATGAAAGTAGTGGTAATTCATGAATTACCCCTACGCAAGAATCAGGTTTCTAGTCAAATCTTGCGTAAGTCCTATAGTTAAATAAACAAGGTAGAAGCTTGTTAATTTCATTCCCATACAGAGTATGGGAACGATAAAAAGGGAGCATCCCAATTTTGAAAAAATAACCGCAGCAACACCAAAAACTCTCTTCTTCCCTCTTCCCTTCGTGTCCTTCGTGTCCTTCGTGGTTCGTTTATTTCAAGTCTTGAACTCAAACGAAAAATAAACTTACACATTTGGAATGCTCCCGATAAAAATTTGCCAAAATGGGAGCATACTTATTATTTACTCAGTCTCTCTCCTGATCATAGCTGATTACTGATTACTGATAGCTGAATGCTTACAATTAACTTAACCTTTGTTTTAACCACAAAGCTAATAAAGGTAAAGCCAAGCGATAACCTTGTTCAGCACTGTAAATTAAACCTTTGTGTTGTAACCCAGTTAAAGCACCTTGCAAAGCTCCACCTCTAGAAAGTCCATGTTTTTGAATATATTCTTTACTCTGTGGTTTATCTGTCGGATCAACTGCTAAACATTCTAAAAGATGTATTTGACTTGCAGGTAATAACATCAATAAAGATTCATAAGTTATAGATAAATCTTTGAGCATTCCTTCAATTACTTGCTGTACTTTTTGCTCAGTAATTAAACCTTGATCATGTTCTAAACTTGATAACCTGCGAATTAATGCCATTGCATCACCTATATTTCCCTGAACAGCATCTAAAAATACTTGTAAGCTTTGGGAATGGGGATCAAATTTGAGATTTTTTGTATGTAAAATCTCTCGCGCCCACAATGCTAAAACATCCTTGGCTAAAGGTGCTAATTCCATTGTTTCTATAGAATAAATACTATCATCTTGATGATGGCTAGTTTCTGCAATTGTCGCCAATAAAACGTAACTTACATGAGGATGGTTTTTAACTTCTTGTCTAAATGTTGATTCCCATAAACCATTGCGATCCCAAGAACGAATATGGGGAAAACTTTGTAAAATCAATACTACTCTCTGGTTTAAATCATTAGCCATTATTTGTAATAATTCAATTAGGCTAGTAAATGCTTGCCAGAGTTGTTTTTGATCTAAAGAATGTAATAATTTAAGTTTACTTTCACTATTAAAAATAAAAAACTCACTCGCTTTTTTTTCCACCCAAGATTTAATTTTCTTTGCTTGCCAATTTTGACTAATTGCTTCTAGTAATAATTGCAAAAATCTTTCACCATCTGTAGCACGAATACAGTCTATTTCTAAGACTACCGCACCAACTTCCTGCGCTGCAACTTTAACTAAAGTTCTTCTACCACTTCCGGGTACTCCTGTAATTAACAAATCTTCATCTTGTATAAGTATGTCTATAATACGCTGAAACTCTTTAGATCGACCAATTAATTGTAATGAAGTGGATAAATCAAAATTCACGGTTTCTTTTGCGGGTTGTATGTTTGGTGTTATTAAAGAAAACATAAATCATTAGGTGTTGTTATGATTATTATAATAATTATTTAGTGTTCTGCTGTAATTAGCACCTACTTTTAGTGCTATTAATAGTATAACACTTTCAAAAACAAAAATTTCCGATTTCAAACAGCAACTTTTCCCTCAATCCAATAATGCAAATTTATATTTGATTAAATAGGTGATATCTATGATAAAAGCGTTTGTACTGATAACAATACTATTCGGGTTTTTTGGAATTATTCTCAAGAAAAACCTGGTAATGAAGATAGTTTCAATGGATGTCATGAGTACGGGGGTGATTGCTTTTTATGTATTTATTGCCTCAAAAGCGGGTTTATTTACTCCCATTATTTCCAACGTCAAAAAAGTTGGATATGCTGATCCTGTTCCCCAAGCAGTGATATTAACAGCGATAGTAATTGGGTTTTCAATTCAAGCTTTAATGTTAGTAGGTGTAATGAAATTAGCTAAAGACAATCCCACTTTAGAAAGTAGTGAAATCGAGAAAAATAATACACCGCAGATCATCAAATATGAACATAAAAATTAACTAAAAATGAAACTTAACCTGAATTTAAAACTATGAATAACATAACCATGAATACGATCACAATTGCTTGGGTAGGTATCCCGTTTTTTCTGGGGTTCATGATTTTTTTAGTTCCCCAACTTAACAGACATTTGACTTTTTTAGGAACTTTAATTACTGCTGCTTATGGTGTACAACTGTTGATAGAAAAGCCAGAAATTAAGCTCAATTTACTTGATAGTTTTGGTGTGACTTTAGAAGCGGATCAGTTAAGTGGTTACTTTATTTTAACTAATGCTTTAGTGACTGCGGCGGTAGCTTTATATTGTTGGCAAAGTGATAAAAATGCTTTTTTCTATGCCCAAACTTTGCTAGTGCATGGTAGTTTAAATGCGGCTTTTGTATGTGCTGATTTTGTGAGTTTATATGTAGCTTTAGAAGTAAGTGGAATTGCGGCTTTTTTATTAATTGCTTATACTAGAACTGACAGATCAATTTGGGTAGGTTTACGCTATCTATTTGTCAGCAATATCTCAATGTTATTTTATCTAGTTGGTGCTGTCTTAGTTTATCAAAATAATCTCTCTTTTAGTTTTGCAGGTTTAAAAAATGCCCCACCGGAAGCAGTAGCATTAATCTTTTTAGGAATGTTAGTCAAAGCTGGGATTTTTGTTTCTGGGTTATGGCTACCTTTAACCCATTCTGAATCAGAAACTCCTGTTTCTGCGCTGCTTTCAGGTGTAGTAGTCAAAGCTAGTGTTTTACCTTTATTAAGATGTGCTGCGGTTTCTCCAGAACTTAATAATATCGTCGTTATTTTGGGCGTGGGGACAGCTTTTATGGGTTTATCCTACGCCATCTTTGAAAAAGATACCAAGCGTCTGTTAGCATTTAGCACTATTTCCCAGTTAGGTTGGATACTGGCTGCACCAGCGGTAGGTGGTTTTTATGCCCTAACTCATGGACTGGCAAAATCATCTTTATTTTTGACTGCTGGTTCTTTACCCAGTCGCAATTTTAAAGAACTGGAAAATAAACCTATTAATACTAACATTTGGATTGTTTTAGTTATCGCTAGTTTATCAATTTCTGGTTTTCCTTTATTGTCAGGGTTTGAAGCTAAGGTGTTAAGCATGAAAAATTTAACATCTTGGCAATTTATAGCCATGAATATTGCCGCAGTTGGCACAGCAATAGCCTTGGCTAAATTCATTTTTTTGCCTCATAAACAAAATCCTGAACAAACTATAAAACCTGGTTTTTGGGCAGCAGTAGTTTTATTAATTTCTGGTTTAGTTGTTGGTAATATTGCCTATTTAAAGGCTTATAATCTGGCTGACATTATCAAAGCAATTATTACCATTGCTATCGGTTGGTTAGCATATCATCTGATTTTCAAAAAATTAGCAATTTATGTACCCCGTGTAGTTGAAGAATTTGAACATTTAGTAGGTGTGATGAGTTTAACTATAATCTTCTTGTTTTGGATGGTGTTATCATGATTGGACATTTGATATTAAGATTAACCATTTGGTTTTTATTAACGGCTGATTTTAGTACAACTAATATTATTATTGGGGTAATCATTGCCCTAATTTTACCCAGAGGTTACACATCACGGGCAAAATTAACTGAATGGGTAAAGGTTTTAGGGGAAGTAGTGGTAGCGGTTCTTGTGGCTTTTAAAGAAGCGTTTGAAATTATCATTAATCCCCATCATCATGAGGAAATTATCAGGGAAAAGGTGAAACATAAACATTCTTCCTTGTTGGTGTTTATGGACATATTTTTGATTACATTTACACCTAAAACTATTGTTTTAAACCATGATGAAGAGGGATTTTACGAAGTTCATCATATTAAACCAGGAAGGAAATAATTATGAATTTAGAAATAGTCTTGTTAGGGATGATAGCAGCTTTATTAATTCCCATTTATGAAGCATGGAAAACGGAAAATACTTGGCAGTTAATGTTGGCTTTGGGGAGTATTTCTAGTAAAGTATCTATCATGATTTTAGTGATTTCTGTGGCCAGAGATGATTGGATGATCGGGGTAGTAGGAGCGATTATGTTGAGTGTGGGAAATGCTGGTTTTATGTTATTAGCACAGATTTTAAGAAGGTTAAATGAAGCATGAATAGTAATTAGCTATCAGCTATCAGCTTTCAGTAATCAGATTTCACGAGTTTAAATAAAAGATGAACATGAGGAAAGTTAAATGCAAAATCTTGTGAGTATTATCAGTTATACCTGTATAGGTATAGGTTTATTTTTCTGGTTTTGGGGTACTTCTCATTTAGTTAGCAATAAATCAGTATTATTCAAATTACATGGACTTACTGTGGCTGATACTTTGGGTTCAATGCTGATGATTGTGGGAATTTTAATGAAAATACCTAGTAAATGGCCATTGTTAGTTTTAGGTATTATTTCCTTGGCGATTTGGAATACAATGTTGGGTTATGTAATCGCCTATTGTTCAACTCATGATACAACTATAGAGGCAGAAAATGAATGATTCTTATTTATATATAATTATTGCTTTGTTACCTTTAACTGCGGGTTTATTGATAACTCAAGTTAACCCTTATCATGCGTTAATTTTGCGTGGGGTTTTGGGGGCGATCGCTGCGTTAGTAGATGCGGTTTTAGGTGCAGCAGATGTAGCTTTAACAGAAGCATTAATGGGAACAATGTTATCTGTTGCTTTATATGCGATCGCAGTTCGTTCTTCTTTAGTTTTACGTTTGGGTGTCATTGAAAATCAATCAATCTCAGAAAATCTGATCAGTGATTTTCGTAGCATTTTCAGTAAACATTATATGCGGTTAGAACTTGTACCTTACAACAGTCACCAATGTTTACAAACAGCATTACAGGAAAAAGAAGTTCATGTTACTTGTGCGCCAATATTAGTTAGTGATGAATCTGAGCAAAATTATCAAACAGAAATCAGAGTAAAACGTATTTATCAAATTGTTGAAAGTGAACTTTCAGCACCTAACACAGTTATCAATTATGTTGATGTTGAAGCATCTGAGGAGAAACATTAATGAAAATGAAATGGGTTTATATTTTAGCCGGAATAGCATTATTAGTAAAAATGTTATTCATGTCTGATGCAGTATCTAATTTACCAGAAGTTCTCAATGGAGAAAATGATTTATCAGGTATTATTTTGTTAGATAAGTCCATCACAGAAAAAGTAGTTGCTGAAAGTGGTGTTGTTAATGCAGTATCAGGAATTATTTTCAGAAATCGGCTTTATGATACAATCTTTGAAGTAATTGTATTTACAATTGCCATTTTAGGATGTAACTTTTTATTAGCAAATGAAAATCCATCCTGTACAATTTACCAATTTAAAGATCGCTCATCAGTTATTTTAGCTCGTTTGGGGGCGACAATTGCAGCGTTAGTAGGTATAGAATTAGCAATTAGAGGACATTTAAGCCCTGGTGGTGGTTTTGCTGCGGGTGTAGCGGGTGGAACAGCAATAGGTTTAATTGCAATTACTTCATCCTATCAATGGATGCAGGAAATTTATCAGCGTTATCATGCAGCTATTTGGGAAAAAATTTCCGTTTTAGTTTTTATTGTTTTATCTGTGATTACTTTATCAGGATTAGAGTTACCTCATGGGGAGTTAGGAACACTTTTTAGTGGGGGAATTTTGCCGATTTTAAATATTATCGTGGCTGTGAAAGTGGCCTTAGGTTCTTGGGCGGTGGTTTTGATTTTTATTCGTTATCGGGGTTTGTTGTAATTTGGTGATTGGTGATTGGTGATTGGTGATTGGGTAATAATTACAAATTACAAATTACAAATTACGAACTACGAATTACGAATTACAAAATACTCTTGCAATTTTGCCACCATTTCTGCCCGCGCAGAAACCCCCAATTTCTTAAACATTCTTTTCAAAGCTTGTTTCACAGTATTTTGAGTAATCCAAAGTTTAGCCGCAATTTCCCCATTTGTTAAACCTTGGGCAACTAAAGTGGCAATTTCTAATTCCCTAGCTGTGAGGGGACATTCAACAGCAGGTTTAGCGGTTTTCAACTTAGCGCGGAGAGTGGCAATTTTGGCTGATAAATGAATACATAAAGCACTTAAATCAGCCAAATCATTATTATTAAAAGGAAGACTACCAGGATCACGGGCAAAATTTAAAGTACCCACTAACCGACCATCACAAACTATCGGTCCAGTCATCACGTGTTCATGACGAGTGCAAAAATTTTTCCAATCTTCTGGGGATAAAATTAATTGTTCATGGGTGGGTGCATGACGTTCTAAAACATAGCTTCCCACGGGGTTAGCTTCCAAGCAAACCGCAGGAATTTCGGGAATTTCTATTCCTGTTAATAACTCATTATCGAGAAAAGAAATACCCCAATGTTGCACGCCAAAATGCACGCCGATGGTATCCATCATAGCTTGTTGTAATTCTTGCTCATTTTCAACATGGGCGATCGCTTCAAAAATGGCGTGGAGTGTTTTAGTCATAAGAGTACCCAGTTGGGGACTATGCGAACTGCAATAATTACCTCTATCCTAATATCATCAACAATAAAAAGCTATTATCACTCGTAGCCAGAGGACAAGCATCATGACAGTTACTCAAATCTCTGCCCAAGAACTTTTCCGGGCTGCTTATGAAAACCGTTATACTTGGGATCAAAACTTCCCCGGTTACACCGCAGATATCACTTATAAATATGATGGCCAGGAGTACACTGGCAAAATTCGTATTGACGGAAATCTCAAATGGGAAGTTACAGAAGTAGAAAACGAAGCAGCAAAAAAAGCAATTGATAGCCAAACTTGGGAAATTGCTGTTCACCGTGTACGTCGAACTTTTGAACAAACTCACGGCGAAAATACTTTTAGTTATGGCGAAACAGATGAAACCGGCGCTGTAGAAATTTTTGTAGGCGGAAAATCAGCCGGTGATAAATATAAAGTTCGCAATGATGTAGTTACCCTTGTTCATCGTCATATTCATGGAGTTGTTGTGACTATTAACACTTTCAGCGTTCACGAAACCGGGGCAGGATATCTATCTCACACCTATGATTCTGTATATCATGACCCCAAAACTGGAGTTCAAAAAGGCGGTCGGAGCGAGTTCACAGACGAATATGAAAAAGTAGGAAATTACTACATTCTCAACCGTCGAGAAATTCGCACTGAAACAGAAGGAAATATCTCAATTCAAGAGTTTATTTTCGGTAATCTTGAATTGTTAGGTTAGGGTTTTTTGAATAGATTTTTGAATACTAAATAATCAGCGATCGCTCTGAGTTAATATTAGGGCGATCATTTTTATTTTTTGTTTTGTTGTTACTCACTATAACTCCCTAAATAAAATACGTACTTTGAGTACGTTTACTTAGAATTAACTCCCTCATAGGATAGCTAGACGAACTAAATGTTCGTTTTTTATTGAGGGTATAAATAGATTACGAAGTATTTCAGCAACGTTTCGGTAGTAGAATGCGTTTTCTTCGACGAGAAAAAGGCATTACACAAGAGCAATTAGCAGAATTTATAGGTAAGACAACTGAACACATCAGCTTTTTAGAGCGAGGTGAACGCTCTCCTTCATTTGAAGTAATTTTGGAGATAGCTAATGCTCTCAGTGTTTCAGTATCTTATTTAATGAATATTGATCAGCTAGATGATAATACTGAGATGCTGAATACGTTGATAGTTGCTCCTGTTTCTCCTAATCTGGTAGAACCAGTTGAAGAACCTATTACAAGCAAGGATGAGCGTAGTTCAGACATTGAGCGTTTAGAGTCTGCATTTCAAGGGATTCGAGAAATGCAAAAACTGGCAGATGAATATGGTATCAATGATATTTTGCAGGATAATGGTGGTAAAGTTCTACAGGTACTGATTCTTTTAGGCTTACGCATATCCCCCGGCAGAGAAGGAAATGATGCAATTGATGCTGATGGTAATGAATATGAATTAAAAACAATAAATCGCGCACTTAATAAAAATGCTGGTGTTACTACTCACCATCATCTTAATAGAGATATTCTCCATAAGTATCGCTCTGTGAAAGCATGGTATATAGCAATTTATGAAGGCATAGAATTAATTGAAATTTATAAAGTTGTACCATCTATACTTGAAGTGAAATTTAAGGAATGGGAGCTAAAGCTAGATAAGCAAGATTCAATTAATAATCCCAAGATACCAATGAAATTGGTTAGACAAGGTGAGCTTGTGTATTCTAAATACACAAACACACCACAGCAAACAAAATTGAATCTTTAAATTACATTAATTCAAGATTTTATATACCCAGATTAAGCTGTCTAGAATGTGTAATTTTCATTGTTTCCTTAATTTCTAGAAGTTGTGTAAATAATTTTTCTGAATCATCCATACTTTGATTAACATCCATAAATCTAAACGCAGAAGCAGCTAAATAAGAGGAATTTTGCTCAAAAGCAAGCCAATTTCTCTGTACAGCTTCCGCAGCAGCACCAGTAGTATTAGAACCTGCAAATATATCTAAAACTATATCTCCTGGTTCGGTGAGAAAATCAATAAAAAATGCCGGTAATTTTTGCGGAAACCTCGCAGGATGAGGTTTTATTCCTACATTTTTACACAATTTCATATAACGAGAATTGCTTTCTGTATTGGGAATTTGTAATAAATTAGGAGGAATAGCACCCCCATTATCATTAGCAAAAGCTGAACCTATATCATGTCCTGAAGGACGTTCTTTAGGTTTATAATATTTTTCAGGATTAGCTTGTAGCTTTTTCATCCTCTCAGAATAAGGAACAAGTACCTTACTCACATTCGCTTTCGGAAAATCAGTTTTTGACAACCACCAAATAGTATTAACTGCATCTTTAGCGCGAATTTTGCGTTTATTTACCCATTCAATAGGTGAAGGTAATTTTGCAGGATTATACCAAAAAAACTCCTCAGCTAACCTAAAATCTAACTCATCACATAATTTAATTAAAATGCGATAATTGTAAAGTGAACGTACAGGACGTTTGCTTTGATATGCTCCCCCTAAATCTATCACAAAACTTCCTTCAGGTTTCAGCACTCGATAGACTTTTTCACAGAAAGCAAACAACCAATTTACATATTCTTCCTGTTCAACATTTCCATAACTTTTTTCTCGTTGTAATGCAAAAGGAGGAGAAGTCATAACTAAATCAATAGAGTTTGATTCCAACTGATCTAATAATTCTAAAGCATCTCCCACATAAGCAGAACCATAATCTGTAGTGTATAAAGGTTTTGTCAACAAAATAGATGTCATTTGCAACAATTAATCTCAAAAATTAATTTCAAAAACTAGAATCAATTAATCAACTTATGAATATTATCCTCCCAATTTGCACCATCAAAAGGAACAACTTCAAAATTACCCATAACATCCCCATCTAAACATCGCACATTTACATCAATACAGTCGGGATGACTACGGGGAATATAAAAAGAATGAATACCACAAACTTTACAAAATTTATGTTTAGCAACACCCGTATTAAATTGATAAGTTGTTAAAACATCCTCACCTTGCAACAAAGTAAACTTATCTTTAGTGACAATTAAATGTAAAAAACCCTTTTTCCGACAAACTGAACAATTACAATCATCAACTTTATGTTTATCAACTATTACCTGAAAACGCACCGCCCCACAGTGACAACCACCTTCATAAGTGACAGTTTTATTAATATTTGTCCTCATCATTTATCACACCCAAAAAATTGATTTTTATTTATTTTTTATCTGCGTTCATCCGCGTACATCTGCGTTTAATCAAGATACTTATATAGCAACCCCACAAAAACCCCAGGAATTTCCAAATGTGGTAAAATCCCAGTATCAGCTATAGCTTGAAAATCCCTAATTGCACCTTTATTTAAACTTGCTAACCTCCTACCCAAATTAATATTAGTAAACTGCGCTTCCTCACCCCAGAAAAACACAGTTGGAACTTGCAACTGTTGAATATACAAACTCAAATCAAAATACAAATCACCCTTCAAAAATGCCAAAGCGGAGTATTTAGCATTAGGTTTCTGTGCAGAAGTTAAATAAGCTTCTACAATTTCTTGAGTCAATCTTTCCGATTTAGCAAACAGAAAACTTTGCAAAAAATTATTCACAGCAACTTCATTTTCTGCACCCAAACCATAAATTAAATTATCCAAAAAAGGTGTATTAATCACAGAAAGCGGTAATCTTCTACCAGCACCTTGTCCAAAATCATCAAACCCCGAAGGTGAAACTAAATACAATGCTTTAAATATTTCCGGTTGAGAAATAGCTAAACGAATAATAAAAGCAGCAGTTAAAGAAGACGCAACCACCGTTACCGGTTGATTACAAGTTTGGTGAATAAATTCACTAATAGTAGTCAAATAATCTTGAATTTGATAATCTTTAACTGGATGATCTGACTCTCCCCAACCAATTAAATCAGGTGCTAAAATACGGTATTCATTAGCAAAAGCTGGATAAACCTTAGA
The DNA here is from genome assembly GCF_019598945.1 of Sphaerospermopsis torques-reginae ITEP-024. Classification (NCBI taxonomy): domain Bacteria; kingdom Bacillati; phylum Cyanobacteriota; class Cyanophyceae; order Nostocales; family Aphanizomenonaceae; genus Sphaerospermopsis; species Sphaerospermopsis torques-reginae. Next base: position 5,142,801 of record NZ_CP080598.1, read on the forward strand.
CCATTCACAAGCAGATGCACCACCACCAAAATTATGTAAAAATAACAAAGGTGGTAATTTCTCAACTTCATAAAACTGCCAAGGTTCACCAATTTGGGTATAATAAACCATATTACCCAAAGATGTCTTAATTAATTTCTGACCAAAACCAGGAGGTTGAAATTTCAGCATATAATATATAAGTTATGAATTAGGAATATTATCTTTATTTAAATGTACAATTTGATTGAGATTATCACCACTAATATTGTAAGCTGCACCAAAACCAATCACAAAACGTCCTTGCGTGGGAGTGAGTTGAAAAATTCTAAAATCAGCTAAACCACGTAACACTTCAATAATTTCTCCAAAGCGTTCTTGAAATTGATCAACAATTTGATTCCATTGATCAGTTTCTCTTTCAATTAAAGTAGCTGTACAATCAAAATTCAAGCGACGACGGGCAAAAATATTAGGACTTTTAGCTTCATCTTCAATAAATAAAACACTCACATAAGGATGAGATTGAATATTAACAGTATGGGTGGATAAACCACTCACATAAATATAAATGTTTTTAAATTCATCCATGACAAAAGGAGTATAACTAGCGTTGGGGATTCCTTTTTCGTTTGCTGTACTAATCATAATACTGGCAACTTCTTGAGGAAATTTCTCATACTCTGCTTGGATTTTTGCCAATTGACTCATAACCCATAAATCCATAATTAGCTGTTAATATACTATTATAATATAAAATTGCCGCAATTATCAAAAAACACTCCTCAACCATTAGCAATCACTATGAATGAAAACAATCATCATCAATCTAAGTTATGTAGACTCATTCAAACCCTCACCTATTTTGAGGTATTCCCTGCACTGAACTGGGTACAAAATATATTTGCAAAAAATCGTTCTCAACCAATTCAAAATCAACCAAAAGGGGGTAATTTTATGGGTGTAATTTTAGTAGCTGGTGCAACTGGTGGAGTTGGTAAACGAGTCGTACAAAGATTATTAGCGCAAGGTGAAAAAGTGCGTTGTTTAGTCAGAGATATTGATAAAGCGCGGTCAATTCTTGGTAATGAAGTTGACTTAGTAGTGGGAGATATTACCAAACCGGAAACTTTGAATGATTTGGTAATGAGTAATATTCAAGGTGTGGTTTGTTGTACAGCAGTGCGAGTTCAACCAGTAGAAGGAGACACACCTGATAGAGCAAAATATAACCAAGGTGTGAAATTTTATCAACCAGAAATAGTAGGAGACACCCCAGAAAATGTAGAATATAGAGGAGTAAAAAATTTAGTAGAAGCTGCTAGAAGATATTTACCAAACACGGGAGAAAAAACTATCTTTGATTTTACCCAATCATCAGAGGAATTAACAGCACAATTAAAAAATATTTGGGGTGCTTTGGATGATGTTGTCATGGGTGGTGTCAGTTCTAGCAATTTTAGCATTTTAGAAAAAACCGCTTTATTTGCTGGTAATGTTTCTACTGCAAACTCAGGAGGTTTTGCATCTGTAAGAACCAAAAATTTTGCACCTGCAATTAATTTATCAGGTTTTACCGGGGTGAGATTGAGAGTTAAAGGTGATGGACAACGTTATAAAATATTTTTGAGAACTGAAAATACTTGGGATGGAGTGGGTTACAGTTATTCCTTTGATACTGTAGCTAATACATGGATAGATGTTAATATCCCTTTTGTGAATTTAACACCTGTTTTTAGAGCGAAAACTGTTAAAGATTGTCCTGAAATTGATCAAAGTAAAATTTGTTCTTTTCAATTAATGTTGAGCAAATTTGAATATGACGGTGCTTTAAATCCTCAATTTAGTCCTGGTGGTTTTGCATTAGAAATAGAATCTCTCAAAGCTTATGGTGGTGCAGGTTTATCACAATTTATTTTAGTTAGTTCTGCGGGTGTAACTCGTCCTGGAAGACCAGGAATTAATTTAGAGGAAGAACCCCCAGCAGTGAGATTAAATGACCAATTAGGAGGAATTTTAACCTGGAAATTAAAAGGAGAAGATAGTTTAAGATCAAGTGGAATACCATATACAATTATTCGACCTTGTGCGTTAACAGAAGAAGCGGGAGGTAAAGAATTAATAGTTGAACAAGGTGATAATATTCGGGGAAAAATTAGCCGTAATGATGTAGCAGAAATTTGTGTGCAATCGTTAAAAAAACCAAAAGCAAAAAATATCACTTTTGAAGTCAAACAAGGAGAAAATAACGTTAACTCTATCAACTGGGAACAATTATTTTCTCAATTGCAACGTGATCCAGTTAAGATAATCTAAATTTAGAATTATCTGCGTTTATCTCATCTGCGTTCATCTCCGTTCATCTGCGTTTAATTATTCATTCCTTTCCCTGAAAAAAAATACCATAGATACCCAAATTTTAAAACCGAATTTTAAAATAAATTGGGTATCTGTGTATTTGGGAGCATCCCAATTTTGAAAAAATAAACTTGTCCACTGCAAAATCTCTCTAAAACTTTCTTTCCTTCGTGTCCTTCGTCCCTTAGTGGTTCGTTTATTTCATGTCTTGGCCTCAATAAAAAAATAAACTTACACATTTGGGATGCTTCCGTGTATTTCACCTTCAAAATCAAAATTAATGCAATATTAGAAATGTCAAAAAAATTGTTTTTTACAGTAATAGCTGGAATTTTAGCCATTATTTTGTGGAGTAGTGTTTTTTCTCATCCTGCAACATCACAACAAGTAGAATTTAGAGTTTATAACCTAGAATCTAACTTGCGACGTTTAGAATTGCGGTTAAACCAAATAGAATTATCATTGCGTCAAAATCCTCAAATTCCATCTTCGAGAATTTCTCAAAATCCTGTCCAACCGCAAATTGATCAACGGAATTTATCACAATCTGACAGGGATAAAATGTTTGAGAGATTATCAACTTTAGTAGTGGAATTAAAGCAACAGGTTAATGATTTAGAGAAGCGGGTTATAAAATTGGAGACTGGGAAGTAGTGAAAATGTCTGAATTAGGATTTTTGATCTGTGATACAGAAATTGTAGGCAATATGTATTCTATGTTGTCAGCGAAGAATAAGGAGTAATTTGATTTAAAATTTCTCCTAAACTTCTTTTTGCTTCCATAATTTCATAAGCATTTTGCAATCTTAAAAAATATCCTTCCGAAAGTCTAAAATAGCGACAAAGACGCAAATCTATATCCGCAGTCATGGGAAGTTTACCTGTAATAATTTCTTGAATAGTAGGATGAGGTAAACCTAAATTATCAGCTAAAATATTTTCGCTGATTTCTAATTCATCTAAAAATTCATACTTTAAAATTTCACCAGCATGAGGATTATGCAGTAAGTTATTTTCCATGAGATTTTCTCCTAATGGTAATCCACTATTTCTACATTATAAACATTTCTATTTTCCCAAATGAAACAGATCCGCCATTGCTTTGTAAGACGGATACTGTATTGTCCTATTCTATCACCAGAAAGAGCTTCTAAGCGATTTCCTAGAGGAATACGAAGATCATCTAAATTAGTTGATGCTTCCAATTGTCGCAATTTGCGTAAGGCGCGTTCTTGGATCTCTACTGGTAATTTTCGTGAAATTACCCCCTGCCATATTTTTTCTGTTTCTTTACAAGCAAAGGAAACAATCATTACTTTTAATTATTTTGTTTCTGTGATGTATAGTTTTTTATTATACCTCTTCCCTTATTATAATGTATTAAAATATGATTCAAATATTATACTTCCCTCTATCTAAATATGAGCATTTACCCTGATTTCCAAGCACAAGGTTATCAAGTTATTAAAGAACTAGGGCGTAACAGAGAAGGTGGCAGAATTACTTGGTTAGTAACAAATATTAACACAGGGCAACAAGAAGTAATAAAACAGTTTTGTTTTGCTCAAGCAGGTTCTAACTGGTCAAGTTTTGCAGCACACGAACGAGAAATACAGGTACTAACAGGACTCAAACATCCGGGAATTCCTTGTTATTTAAATTCCTTTCCTACATCTGATGGTTTTTGTCTAGTTCAACAATATATTGATGCTTCCACTTTAGCAGAACCTCGGAGTTTTTCACCAGAAGAAATCAAACAAATTGCTGTTAAAGTTTTAGAAATTCTTGTATATTTACAAAATCGTATTCCGTCGGTAATTCATCGAGATATCAAACCAGAAAATATATTAGTAGATGAACACATCAATGTTTATTTAATTGATTTTGGCTTTGCACGTATTGGTAGTCAAGAAGTGGCTGGAAGTAGTGTATTTAAAGGAACTCCTGGTTTTATTCCACCTGAGCAAATGTTTAAGCCAACAGAGGCTACAGATTTGTATGCTTTGGGTGCAACTTTGATTTGCTTATTGACAGGAATTAAGTCAACAGAAATAGATAAATTACAAGATGAAGATGATCCTTATTTACTTAAATTTCGTCATCTTTTACCCCGATTGAGTTTACGGTTTTTGGATTGGTTGGAAAAGATGGTACAACCGAAACAAAAAGACAGGTTTTCTAATGCAGAATTAGCTTTACAAGCACTCAAACCACTTGATGTCATCCGTATTCCAATAGTTACTATAAGTCAAACATTACTAGAATTTAAAGCACAGAAGTTAGGGGAAAAAATAAACCAACTCATTACAATTAAAAACTCTGTACCAGATACTTTATTAGAAGGTAGATGGGAAGTTGCACCTCATCCTAGTGATCCTCCTCATACTCCAGATTCTCATGCTTGGATTTCGGTTCAACCTGCCAAGTTCAAGCGTAATAATATTGATTTTCGTATTCAAATTGATACTAAGAATTTAATGGCACAGAAAAATTATAAACGTCAACTGATACTATACAGTAATTCCTATCCAGAGAGTCATATTTTAACAGTGAAGGTACAGACAGAAGATTTACCTATTGAGAAAAGGAAGATAAATTATCGGGATTTAATTGGGTTGCTTATAGCGGCTGTCATCTCATTTACAGCTATGATTTGTAGTATACCTTATTTAACAATAGAGTCTTTTCTTCTTAGCCTGACGTGTGGCTTCTGGCTTTTTCTTTCGTTTTTTCTTGTGTATCGAGAGAATCGAAAGGTGGGATATTTGGCTGTGGTTTGGGCGGTGGCTGTGGTTATGGCTGTGGGATATTTGGCTGTAGTTTGGGCGGTGGCGGGGGCTGTGATTGGTGCTGTGATTGGGGCTGTAGACTCATTTACAATTGTACTGATGCTACTTTTATTAGGTTTTGGAATTACTGTAGGAACGGGAATAATAATAGGCTTTCTGAATCCATTTATTTTGTTAGCACTAACCGGAACAGGTTTACCTGCACTTTCCATGCTGCTTTATCCACCTCTAAAAAGACGTAAGTTAATTGCTAAATATCGTCAGTCTGAGGAATCTTTAATCAAACCGTGAAAATATCTGAATCAGGATATCCAGGATTTAAGGATTTTCAGGATAAGAACACGGATAAACGCAGATTGTCTGAATCAGGATGTCCAGGATTTAAGGATTTTCAGGATGAGGACATTAAATAATTTTGTCTGAATCAGGATGTCCAGGATTTAAGGATTTTCAGGATATGATTGATTAAGTATCAATTATTCCTGAAGTTCACAACTAATCATTAATTATATCACCAAAAATAATCCTCTACATCACAATATTATTGAATTTCTAAAATTATGATACCCACAAATAACCCCATCCTGTACATCCTTAAATCCTGGATATCCTGATTCAGACAAAATATATTGACAAACACAACCATAATTAATTAACATTACAATATTATTGAATTTCTAAAATTATGATACCCACAAATAACCCCATCCTGTACATCCTTAAATCCTGGATATCCTGAGTCATACAAAATATATTGACAAACACAACCATAATTAATTAACATTTGAATTGATGTAACAACAAATATTTGACTCTCCTATCCATTTTTAGTCCTAATTAATTATCACCATGCCTTACAGTGATTTTACACTTAAAAAAGTCCGCCAAGATTTAGCAATTACCATCCATGAAGGTGGAAGATTTTTCCCAGACATTCCTCCTGTAGCACCTGATGATTTATTACGTCAAGAACTAGAAGAAGGTGTACCTTTGGTACTCGCAAGAGGTAGCGAAAAAGCCCGTTCTGAATGGATTATTAGCCCTGTATTAACAGCAGTGAGAAGATTATTAAATCGTCAAGTAAGCCTTTTTTCTGGAGAAGATTTTACTGTAGATACCAACATGGGACTTAATGGTATTTGTGATTTTCTGATTAGTCAATCACCCACCCAATTAGAAATTCAAGCTCCAGTTATTATCATTATAGAAGCAAAAAAAGAAAATCTGAATGGTGGTTTAGGTCAGTGTATTGCAGAAATGGTAGCTGCTCAAAAATTTAATGCTGCTAATAGTATAGATATTTCTACTATTTTTGGTTCTGTCACCAGTGGCACAGCTTGGAAATTTTTGAAATTAGAAGGTAATTTAGTCACTATTGATATTACCGAATATCCCTTACCACCAGTTGAGCCAATTTTAGGATTTTTGCTGTGGATGTTAAGTAGTCATGCAAAATAAATTCTCCATCTCTTGATTTATATATCTTTTACATTTATTCAGCATCCCCCAAGTATTAAATAAGCAAGTATTAAAAATGCCCAGATTTTTTTCCAAATAGGCAAAATCTAGGCAATAATAAATATTGATTTTCTAGAACCCAAGCCGATGATGGGATTTGAACCCACGGCCTGCTGATTACGAATCAGCTGCACTACCACTGTGCTACATCGGCATAAACCATCCAAAATTATAGCATAATTCTTAAAAAAATGGTAGATCCAAATCTCAAAAATCGCTTAAAAGCCGAAATGGCCTCACCCTATCGGGGTTTAAGGCAGTTTATCTATATTGGCGTTGGTGCTTCTGGTTTTATCGGTGCATTTGTATTTTTCTTTCAAATACTTGCTGGTATAAATATTGACAGTAGCTTACTTAACTTTGCACTGCAGGCAGGAATAGTTGCCCTCATGGTATTTCTGTGGAGATGGGAACAGCGACGCTCCAAAGAGGTAGGAGTCAGGAGTCAGAAGTCAGGAGTTCAAGGAGTCAGGAGTCAGGAGTCAGGAGAAGAAATTAGGAAGAAAAGTTTTCGGCGAATATAATAGAGCCTCCGGTCCCGTTAGGGATACGCTACTACACAAACAAAGTCCACTAGTGGACTAACGAAAAACTAGGGATTTCAAACCTGCGTAGGCAGGTTTTGTCTGTGTAGATGTGATTTCTAATCACCCAAGTTGGACTTTTCAAACATCCTCTGAGACAGATCCCTGACTTCTTGGAAAAGTCAAGGATCTGGGTATTGGGTTTGATTGAATTTGTTGAAGTTACTGTGCTGTCACCAAATAAGCAGAAGAAATTGGTTGCGCCCTACCAATAGCCACAAGTGATTGATAAACAAAAGCAGCAATTTCCGCCCTAGTTGCCTGACGATTAGGATCAAGTTGTTGCACCGTCGGATAATTCACTACTAATTGTCTCACAGTAGCAGCAGCTACAGGTCCAATGGCATAATTGGGAATTTGAGCAGCATCAGTATAAACGCTGACAATATTGTTATTGTTAGCAGTGAAATTCAACCCGTTGGCTAAAGCCACTAAAGCCTGAACTCTAGGAATTTGTTGCTGTGGTTTAAAAGTTCCATCAGGATACCCTGCTACAAATTGACTTTGGTACGCAGCTTGAATTGCATTATAAGCCCAAAAATTGCTTTGCACATCCTTAAACTGAATAGCTGGACGTTTAACAGGAGGTGTCAAAGCTTTATTGATAATAGTCGCAAATTGGGCGCGAGTGACAGGTTCATTAGGTTTAAAAGTGCCATCGGGAAAACCTGCAATAATATTTTGGGCAGCTAAAGCTTCAATATAAGCTTTTGCCCAATAACCTGTTGGCACATCTTTAAATGCTGTAGCACCTGTACTACCAGTACCACCACTGGGGGGAGTAACAGTTGCAGCTACAAAATCTACTGCGCCCGTAATGCGTTTTTGATCAATATCATTGCCAATAGCAACAATGCGATTACCTCTAGTGGAATTATTTAAGTCGTGACGCGTGTTATTCCGAATCAGATTACCACCAGGACTGTCATTAGTACCAAGGTTAGGAAGAGCATTGATAGTGGCAACAATACCATCCCGCTTATTGTTCTGAATAAAATTCTTACGCAGTATGGGTTTGGCAGATTCAGAGATAAACAGACCATCTTGGTTTTTAATAATTTGGTTTCCTTCTACCAAAGGTGTAGAATTTCCACCAATAGCCAAACCAAAACCAGTATCTTCAAAGGTGTTATTTCTAATTTCACCTTGAGCAGAACGGGCTAAAGAAATCCCATTACCTCCATTTTTGAAAAAGATGTTATTTTCAATTTTGGGATTTCCTGTACCTGTAACAAAAACCCCTTCTCTGACACTGTTGGTAAAAGTATTGTTTTTGATAGTGGGATTGCTTGATTCTACCCAAACAGCAGTACCTCGTTGATTGGGATTAGTCACAGTTAAGCCAGCAATAGTGGTATTATTTTCTGCGAGGATTGTGACATCCTGTCTAGCAAAAGTACGACTGGTGTAAAACCCACCACCTGTAATTATTGTTCCTTGACCTTTGGCAGATTCATTACCTATAAGTGTCACTCCTGGTTTGAGTATTAAAGGAAAACTTTCCCCAGTGTCCTTACTATAGTTACCAGGAGCAAGTTGAATCACTGTGTTTGCTTGCGCTTGGGAAAGAGCAAAGGTAATGGTTTTGTAAGGTGTTGCTGCGCTCACACCAGCACCGGCAAGATCTTGACCAGTTACCGGATTAACATAAATGACTGTAGCACTGGCAGGAATTTGGGCAATCAAACTTTGAGCAGAACCAGCGTTTACCTGACTGGGTAGCAATGTTGAACTACCAGCAATAACTAACAAAGCAGTCAAACTGCTTCCTAAAGATAAACGAGAGATGTTAAAACCCTTAGATTTCATATTTTAGATGTACTTGCTTACGGTACTTTTAATACAGTCTAAAGTAACAGCGTCGAACTGTAAAACCCATGCAAAAATATACAGGATGATCAACAGTGATTCTGGGTAAAGTTGGGAATCGGATACGATCTATATTGGGTATTGAACAAATTATTTTTTCTTAGGATAGGTCGAATTACGTTGCTTAGGTATTTCTCCTCGCAATTGTAATCTACCATTAGTAATAATTCGTAACATTTCCTGAAGATCCTGTTCGATATTTTCTAGAACATTATCGGCATATTGATCAGCACCATCTTCAATTTCTTGAGCTTGAGCGATCGCATTTTGGCGCATTTCCTCTAACTCTTGCATACAAGCACGTTTTTTGCGCTCAATTTCTGCCAGAGTATCTTGCATCATTGCGTCACACTCTTGCTGTACTTTTCGACGCAGTTGTTCAGTTTCCCTTTCTGCTTGTCTGATAATATCGCTATCAGCCAGAATTTGCGCTCTTTTAGCCTGTGCTGCTTCTACCACCTGCTGTCCGTACTCCTCCGCTTCCAGCATGATTTCCTCCTTGTTTTGAAGGAGTTCTGCTGCTTCCTGAAACACCGACGGTAAAGAAACACGCACAAAATCAAGCTGTTCTAGAACCTTGTCTTCATCTATCAGCGTGCGTCCAGTCAGAGGAATTTGCAAACCAGCAAGAATCATATCCTCTAAACGGTTAAGTTCTTGGAGAATATCTACACCTCCTTGTCCAATGGGGTTTTCTTGAGGTGGGACATTTTTTCCGTTGTGGTTGGGTTCAGGTTTGGAGAGTTTTGGTTGTAGCATTGGTATATATCCAGGGCAATGTGTGGGGGAACAAGATGATCGACAGAGCCACCAAACTTTGCAATCTCTTTTACCACACTACTACTTAAAAAACTATACTCGTTTGAGGTGGCCAGAAAAACTGTTTCCATCTGAGTGGAAAGTGTTTTATTAGTGTGAGCCATTTGTAGCTCAATCTCAAAATCGGAAACTGCTCGTAAACCACGTAACAAAACTTGTGCTTGTCGCATTTGGGCATAGTTAACGGTAAGTCCATCAAAACTGTCTACCTCCACATTCGGTAAATGTTTTGTAGCCTGACGAATTTGTTCTAACCGTTGTTGCACCGGAAAAAGTGGTATTTTGTTAGGATTTCGCAATACAGCCACTATTACCCCATCAAACAGGCGACTACCGCGCTGAATGATATCAAGGTGTCCCAATGTAATAGGGTCAAAACTCCCCGGATAGATAGCAATCATTTATATAAATTAAACAGCTTTAGGTAATTATAGCGACATACAGGAGGCAGGGGGCAGGAGTTATTAATTTTGGATTTTGGATTTTGGATTTTGGATTGTGTTTGTTAACTCCAAGCTAAAATCTAAAATCTAAAATCTAAAATCTAAAATTTTCTTCCCCAGTCACCAATCACCAATCACCAATCACCAATCACCAATCCCCTGCCTCCTGTTTTCATTTCCAGCTTATGATGTTTAGGTCGAGAAAATAGCAGTAGTCAATCAAATCTGTTAGGTAATTCTGCATGACAATAGATTTTTCTGCTTTGCTCTTGGGATTTCAATTTACTTCTCCAGGACCAATTATATTTGAACTCGGTCCAGTGGTTATCCGCTGGTATGGCTTGTTGATTGCCTCAGCCGTGTTAATTGGCGTTAGCCTTTCGCAATATGTGGCAAAGCGTCGTCATGTTAATCCTGAGTTAATCAGTGATTTGTCGATTTGGCTGGTAATTGGGGCTATTCCCGCAGCTAGGCTATATTATGTTTTATTTCAATGGTCAGAATATTCCCAGCATCCAGAGAGGATTATAGCTATTTGGCAAGGAGGTATTGCCATTCATGGAGCAATTATTGGTGGTGTCATAGCGGCGTTAATCTTTGCCAAACTGAAAAAGATATCTTTTTGGCAATTAGCAGATTTAGTAGCTCCTTCGCTGATTTTAGGGCAAGCGATCGGACGTTGGGGTAATTTTTTCAATTCTGAGGCTTTTGGCAGACCAACTGATTTACCCTGGAAGCTGTATATTCCCTTGGATCGTCGTCCTCCCGGTTTGGTTAATTTTGAATATTTCCATCCCACTTTTCTCTATGAATCTCTGTGGAATTTAATGGTTTTTGCCCTGCTGCTAACTTTATTTTTTCGCGCTTTATCTGGCAAGCCTCGCCTAAAGGTAGGGACGTTATTCTTAGTTTACTGGGTAGCCTATAGCTTAGGACGATTTTGGATTGAAGGCTTACGCACAGATAGCTTGATGCTAGGACCTTTGAGAATTGCACAAATAGTTAGTTTAACGGGAATTTCTTTAGGATTAGCTGGTTTAGCTTGGCTTTATTTATTCAAACGCCCTTTACCTGATGTGGTTTCTTCTTCTAACGGTGACTGGTGATTGGTGATTCTATTTTGGATTTTGGATTTTGGATTTTGGATTTTGGATTGTATTTCATGAATCAAATCTAAAATCTAAAATCTAAAATCTAAAATTCTCCTGACTCCTGACTCCTGCCCAAAAATAAAAAATGCCCCAGAGTTTTCTCTAGGGCTTAACCAGGGTGCATCTACCATATCTCTCTACTAGGCCAGGGGCGTTGATCCGGAAGGGTAGTCAAGAAATGCCAAAAAAATTTTTTGGGGAATAGTTGTGTAGATTTCTATAAGTGAATGTACTAATAATATGAGTGATGCAAGTTTGATTAATTCCTTAGAATCAGCAGTGTATATTGTGGGAGCAGGTCCGGGAGATCCAGATTTATTAACGGTTAAGGCGCAAAAACTCCTCTCTAGGGCTGATGTAATTTTATTTGCTGATTCTTTAATTCCAGAACACATTTTAGATATCTGTCGTCAGGATGCGGAAATTATTAAAACGGCGAATAAGACTTTAGAAGAGATTTTACCGATCATGGTGACAGCGGTGCGATCGCATAAGTCTGTGGTGCGTCTTCATTCTGGTGATCCTAGTCTCTATAGTGCTATCCATGAGCAAATGCAGCTTTTGACTGAGGCGAATATTCCTTTTGAAGTTATCCCTGGTATTAGTGCTTTTCAAGCTGCGGCTGCTAAACTCAAGATAGAGTTAACAGTGCCTAATTTGGTACAAAGTATTATCCTCACCCGCATCAGTGGACGCACAGAAGTACCAGCAAGAGAGGAATTAGCTAGTTTGGCTGCACATCAAGCTAGTCTGTGTTTATACCTGAGTGCGCGTCATGTTGCCAATGCCCAAGCTCAACTCTTGGAACATTACCCACCACAAACCCAAGTGGCTATTTGTTTTCGTGTAGGCTGGCCTGATGAAAAAATCCGGGTTGTTCCTCTTGACAAAATGGCAGAATGTACCCAAGAAGAACAATTACTGCGGACTACACTTTATATCATTAGTCCTGCCCTCTTACCAGTAACAGGTCGTTCTCGTTTATACCATCCACAGCATAATCATTTGTTTCGTTCATCTCATCACTGAATGCAGAAAACAAAGTAAAATTAGGAGAATCATTGCTACCTTCTCAGGATGGCAATTCTCAAATTTTAATGAAGATTTGAAAATTCATTAAGATTATTCCGGCAATTATTTCATTTTTTTGTAATTTTAAATTTTGAATTGTTGATTATGCCATTAATTAAAGTCCAAACTTCTGTATCTGCCCCAGAAAAAGCTCAAATTGAGTCAATGCTTAAAGGTTTATCAGCCAAGTTAGCTAAACATACAGGTAAACCAGAATCTTATGTGATGACAGCTTTTGAAGCAGAAATACCCATGACTTTTGCAGGAACTACAGATCCAGTTTGCTATATTGAAATTAAAAGTGTTGGCACAATGAAACCTGAACAAACTTTAGCTATGAGTCAGGAATTTTGCCAGGAAATTAACTCTTGTTTGGGTGTTCCTAAAAATAGAATTTATATAGAATTTGCTGACGCTAAGGGTTTTATGTGGGGTTGGAATAGTACAACCTTTGGTTAATGTTTTTTAATCATTCAGCTATCAGCTATCAGCTATCAGCTAATAAATTTCAGATGCAATAGACATCTGGTGACAAATGATCTAGAGACGTTCCATGAAGCGTCTCTACAAAAGTTGTCTAAAGCATTTGGTTGATGTCTAAATAAATAAACCTAACTATTCCCTCTTTATCAAATAATGAGTTATGAGCAAGAGTAATATCTCTGCTATCACTATTCCTGGTTATCGCATCACAGAAGTCATTCATGTTAGCACTAGAACGACTGTATATCGTGGTGAGCAAGAAAAGACTCAAAATCCAGTCATCATCAAAACTTTAAACGCACAATATCCCCAATTGTACGAATTGATATCCTTAAAAAATCAGTTCACAATTACCCAACAAATAGAACATCTGAATATTATCAAATCCTATGCTTTAGAACCTTATGGTAATAGTTATGCTTTAATTTTAGAAGATATTGGTGGCATATCTCTTCATCAATATGCTAATTGGCAACCATTAACATTAGATTGGTTTTTCCATATTTCTATTGCCATTGTTGATGCGTTAGAATATCTATATCAAAATAAAATTATTCATAAAGATATCAAACCAAAAAATATTATTATTCATCCAAAAACGAAGAAAATTAAACTAATAGATTTTAGTATTTCTTGTCTTTTACCTAAAGAAGTTGCTGAAATTAAAAACCCAAATGTATTAGAAGGAACGCTTCCCTATATGTCACCAGAACAAACGGGAAGAATGAATCGTGGGATAGACTACCGGACTGATTTTTATTCTTTGGGTGTGACATTTTATGAATTACTCACAGGAAAATTACCTTTTATTAGTAATAATCCTTTAGAGTTGGTGCATTGTCATCTGGCGAAAACTCCTGAGCATCCCAGGGAAATTAATCCCGAAATTCCTGAGATTGTTGCAGATATGATTATCAAGTTAATGGCAAAAACCCCGGAGGAAAGATATCAAACAGCCAGGGGAATTAGATATGATTTAGAAATCTGTCAACAAATGTTATTAAATCAAGGTGCAATTTCTGATTTTGATTTAGGACAAAGAGATATAGCAGACAGATTTATAATTTCTGATAAAATTTATGGGAGAGAAAATGAGATTTCAAGTTTATTAGAGTCTTTTGAAAGAATCAGTAATGGCAATAAAGAATTAATCTTAGTAGCTGGTTTTTCTGGTATTGGTAAAACTGCGGTTATTAATGAAATTCATAAACCTATTATCCGTCAAAAAGGTTATTTTATTTCTGGCAAATATGACCAATTTCAACGGAATATTCCTTTGTCGGCTTTAGTCAAAGCATTGCAGAGTTTATTACAGCAACTTTTAACCGAAAGTACCGACAAGTTACAAGAATGGAAAAGTTTTATTTTATCAGCACTGGGAGAACAAGGACAAGTTATTATTGATGTCATTCCCGAACTAGAAAATATTATTGGTAAGCAACCTGATATCCCAGAACTTACAGGTAGTGCTGCTCAAAATCGCTTTAATTTTCTCTTTGGTAAATTTATTCAAATATTTGCCACAAAAGAACATCCATTAGTAATTTTTTTAGATGATTTACAATGGGCTGATGCAGCTTCTTTGAAGTTAATAGAATTATTAATTAGTGAAACAGATACTCAATATTTGTTGTTAATTGGAGCATATCGAGATAATGAAGTCTATGCTGGACATCCTTTAATAATTACCTTAGATAATATTCGCAAAGCCGATGTTATAGTTAATCAAATAAACCTACAACCTTTAGATAAATCACACTTAAATCAACTAATAGTAGATACTTTATATTGCCCTGAATCTGAAGCAGAATCTCTCACTGAATTACTGTTAACCAAAACCAAAGGAAACCCATTTTTTACTAATCAATTCATGAAATCTATGTATGAAGATGGGTTGATTAGTTTTAATTTTAATCTTGGTTATTGGCAGTGTGATATTTATGCAGCTAAGGCTTCATATGAGAATGATGATATTGTACAGTTTTTAGGTTCACAAATCAAAAAATTACCAATTGATACACAAAACATCTTGAAAATTGCAGCTTGTATAGGTAATCAATTTGATTTATATACTTTATCTATCGTCTGTGAAAAATCACAATTAGAAATAGCTACAAATTTATGGAATGCGTTGAAACAAGGTTTGATTTTACCACAAGATGAAAGTTATAAATTTTATGTAGATAGTATAGATATTATTTCTGTATCTGGTTCAGAATTAGAATTGAATAATTTGGAAAGACTGACAGTTAAATATAAGTTTCTCCATGACAGAGTACAGCAAGCTGCTTATTTATTGATTCCTGATGCTGAGAAACAAGCAACACACTTGAAAATTGGGCAATTGATTTTAAAAAATACTGATTCTTGGGAACTAGAAGAAAAAATATTTGAGATAGTTAATCAGCTTAACATTGGAGTTGAATTAATTACCAATGAGTCAGATAAATATGAACTTGCTCAACTGAATTTAATTGCTGGGAAAAAAGCCAAGTTAGCTACAGCTTACGAAGCTGCGGTGAGATATTTAAAATTTGGTTTAGATTTATTAACAATAGATAGTTGGCAACATCAGTATGATCTGACTTTAAATCTTTATGTGGAAGCGGTTGATGCTGAATTTTTAAACATCAACTTTGATCAAGCACAAACTTATATAAAAATAGTCAAAAACAATGCCAATAGTTTACTTGACCAAGTGAAAGTTTATGAAGCAGAAATGCAAATATATATGGCTCAAGTACAAATAGAATTAGCCATTGAAACAGGTTTAACTATCATCAAGATGTTGGGAGTTAACTTAGAAAAAGAACCGCCAGCAAATTTGAATGTTGATGATTTAATCAATTTACCATTGATGACCGCTCCAGATAAAATTGCAGCCATGCGAATCTTAGCTAACATGACTGCTGCTTGTTATTTTGTTGATCCGGCATTATTCCCGATAATTATTTTTACGATGATACATTTGTCTGTGAAATATGGTAATTGTTCAAGTTCTGCTCATGGGTACGTGAATTATGGTGTATTATTATGTGGAGTATTCTTAGATATTGATACTGGATATCGCTGTGGTAAATTGGGTTTAAATTTATTAGACAAATTAGATACCAAGGAAATAAAGTGTCGAGCATTGTTGATGTGGAATGCTAATATTAATTTTTGGAAAAATCATATTCACAAAACAATAGATAGTTTACGGGAAGCTGTACAGGTTGGATTAGAAACCGGAGATTTTGAATATGTGAGTTACGCTTCTGCTATCTACAACATCAATATGATCTTAAGTGGGGACAACTTAGCATATATATTTCAGGAGATAGAAACCCATATAAATTTAATGTATAAGTTAAAGCAACAGGGTACTGTTCTTCTTCACCAAATCTGGAAACAGTTAGTTTTTAATTTGTCAGATAGCAAGATTGATAAATCAGATTTCAGTGGAAGTTCATTTAATGAATCTATATTATTACCACTGTTAATAGAAACAAAAGCTTCTACAACATTATTTTCATTATTTTTGGCAAAAAGCATATTTTTTTATTTATTTAAAAATACTAAAAAATCCCTTGAAAGTGCTGTTCAAGGAAAAGAATATTTACAGTATGTAGTTGGACAAATTACTGTTAGTCAATATATTTTATACTATTCTTTAGTTTTGTTGGCTGAATACCCTTATCAATCTATAAATGAACAACCAGAAAATTTAAAAACCGTCTTAGAAAATCAAAAAAAAATGCAAGTTTGGGCTAATCATGCACCGCAAAATTATCAACACAAGTATGATTTAGTTGCAGCAGAAATAGCGAGAGTTTTGGGTAATAATTGGCAAGCGATGGAACTTTATGATCAAGCAATTGCTGGAGCAAAGGAAAATAAATATATCCAAGAAGAAGCTATTGCTAATGAATTAGCTGCTCAATTTTATCTCGAATCTGGTAAAATAAAAATTGCTCAAACTTACTTAATAGATGCTTATTATTGTTATGTTAATTGGGGTGCTAAAGCTAAAGTAGAAGATTTAGAAATAACCTATCCTCAGCTACTTCTTCCTATTCTCAAGCAAAAAGCAATAGACAGTGAAGAACCTAATCTAATTAGTAAGCTTATATCTGATTCCAGCAATAAGAGTGTATCAGCAATTTTAGATTTAGAAACTGTGACTAAAGCATCTCTAGCCATTTCTTCGGAAATTAAGATAGAAAAATTACTACATAATTTACTGGATGTAATTGTAGAAAATACAGGAGCGAAAAAAGCTGTTTTTATTTTACAGCAAGAAGGTAACTTATTTGTTGTACCACAATATCGAGAAAACCAAAAACTTGAGTTAGATTTTACAAAATTAAGTGAGAATCAAAACTTACCATTAAGCATTATCAATTATGTTTTGAATACTCAAAAAGACATTCTGATGAATGATGCTACTAATGAAAAAACATTTGCTGTTGATCCTTATCTTATTAAATATCAACCTAAATCTATTCTCTGCAATCCTATTTTAAATCAAGGTAAACTTATCGGCATTATTTATTTAGAAAATGATTTAACAGTAGGTGCATTTACCCCGGAAAGACTGAAAGTATTAAAACTCTTATCTTCCCAAGCTGCTATTTCCTTAGAAAATGCCCAACTTTATGGTAAATTAGAAGAAAAAGTTGCCCAAAGAACCCAGGAATTAAATGAAAAAAATCTGCACTTAGAAAAAACACTGCGGGAATTAAAATTTACACAACTGCAACTAATTCAAACGGAAAAAATGTCTAGTTTAGGACAATTAGTTGCTGGTATTGCCCATGAAATTAATAATCCTGTAAATTTTATCTATGGTAATGTTGATCATGCTAAGAGCTATATTGAAGCTTTGATAAATTTGCTCAATCTTTATCAACAAGAGTATCCCCAACCTACATCTTTATTGCAACAAAAGATGGCAGAAATAGATTTAGATTTTTTGATTGTAGACTTACCAAAAATACTCAGTTCAATGTCTGTAGGTGCAGATCGTATCCGCAATATTGTTCTAGGATTACGTAATTTTTCCCGTTTAGATGAATCAGAAATGAAGTTTGTAGATATCCATGAGGGTATTGAAAGTACATTAATGCTGTTGCAACCCCGGTTAAAAGAAAAGTTAGGTTATGCACAAAATATAGTTATTAAAGATTATGGTAAGTTACCTTTAGTTAGCTGTTATGCTTCCCAGCTAAATCAGGTGTTTATGAATATTATCAGTAATGCGATTGATGCTTTATATGAATATGAGCAGAGTTTATCAAAAGCGGAAAGAGAATTACATTTTAGTCAAATTACAATTAGCACGGATATCATTAATAATGATTGGGTGAAAATTTCCATTAAAGATAATGCAATGGGGATGAATCCAGAAATTACACAACGAATATTTGATCCTTTTTTCACCACCAAATCAGTTGGTGAAGGTACAGGTTTAGGTTTATCAATTAGTTATCAAATTATCGTAGATAAACATAGTGGAAGAATAGAGTGCGTGTCTGAACCGGGAATGGGTACAGAATTTATTATTCAAATTCCTATTAATTCGAGTCAGAAAAGCCACACAATTTGAGATCATGGGTGTAGGATAGAGATATAGAATCAAATTATGGTTTTTTTTATGTCTGCTACACCTGTTGTATCTCCCGTAAATTCCATTAACTCTACAAACTCTACCACTGCAAACTCTGAACTTGTTTCCCCTCTTCTCGGTGCTTCGGTAGCTGAGTTAACCGCTTGGGTTCAAGAACAAGGACAACCTGGATACCGGGGGAAACAACTACATAATTGGATATATGATAAAGGTGTGCGTAATTTAGCAGATGTTTCTGTATTTCCTAAAAGTTGGCGAGAAAAAGTTATAGATATTCCTATAGGTCGTTCATCTCTACATTAT
Source organism: Sphaerospermopsis torques-reginae ITEP-024 (assembly GCF_019598945.1). NCBI lineage: Bacteria > Bacillati > Cyanobacteriota > Cyanophyceae > Nostocales > Aphanizomenonaceae > Sphaerospermopsis > Sphaerospermopsis torques-reginae. Next base: position 5,161,776 of record NZ_CP080598.1, read on the forward strand.
CGTTCTGTTGCTGCTGATGATACGGTAAAATATCTGTTGAAATTAGCAGATGGAGAAATTATTGAAACTGTTGGTATTCCCAGTGATAAGCGGTTAACGGTTTGTGTTTCTACTCAAGTTGGTTGTCCAATGGCCTGTGATTTTTGTGCGACGGGGAAAGGAGGTTTTAAACGTAATCTTAGCCGTGCAGAAATTGTGGATCAAGTATTAACTGTACAGGAAGATTTTCAACAACGGGTGAGTAATGTGGTGTTTATGGGAATGGGTGAACCGTTGTTGAATACGGAAAATGTAATTTTAGCGTTGAAATCTTTAAATCAAGATGTGGGAATAGGAGCGCGATCGCTCACAGTTTCTACTGTAGGTATACGCGATCGCATTCGTCAATTAGCCGAACACCATTTTCAAATTACCCTCGCTGTCAGTCTTCATGCACCAAACCAAACATTAAGAGAACAAATTATTCCCAGTGCTAAACCCTACCCCATCGAAGACTTACTCGCAGAATGCCGAGAATATGTAGAAATAACCGGACGCAGAGTAACTTTTGAATATATCCTTTTAGCGGGAGTCAACGACTTACCAGAACACGCTTTAGAACTATCAAAACGTCTGCGCGGTTTTCAAAGTCATGTGAATTTAATTCCCTACAACCCTATTGAGGAAGTAGATTATAAAAGACCAAACCGCGATAGAATACAGGCTTTTGTTAATGTTCTCCAACAACAAAACATTGCTGTAAGTGTCAGATATTCTCGCGGTTTAGAAGCAGACGCAGCTTGTGGACAACTGAGAAGAAATAAAAGGTAATTAGTAATTGATAATTGATAATTGATAATTGGTAATTGGTAAACATAAAATTGATTACCCAGTCACCAGTCACCAGTCACCAGTCACCAGTCCCCAGTCCCCAATCACCTATTTTTTAGCATAAATACCTGGTGCATAAGCCTCAATAACCCTACCAGTGCGAGTGCAGCTAATCATCAGGTAATCACAGGTTGGGCATTGTGTTCTGGTGACTTGACTCTCAGCAATAAAGTGACGTTCAGCTTTACTGCCGCAATTTGGGCAATGAATTTTTTGTAAGACTTGCATTTTAAAACCCCTGGATTAAATAATGTTGGTAACACTCTGTAACTCTAGCCAGTCAAGATTTATAGCCACAGAGGCGGCTATTTTTTAACAAATTTAACAATTTAAAAATTTCACGTATCCTTATTTATTATCTTAGTATTGATATTTTTAGTCGTCACGCTTTAGATATATAAATTTACTTTTTTTGTAACTTTTGTTTTCATTCTTAGTGATCCCCGTACTTTAATCTTTGAGACAAGTATATTTATCCTTTTGTTTTCCAATAAGTTGTTTTTGTATTCAATCGCTACAGACACAGAAAAACTGTATTTTAAGTTACAAAATATTTTTCTTTAGATTTTGTTAAGCTTTTCGCTGTGTAAATTGTATTTCAGATTACATTTATATTCTCTGCGATAGTGGTATTTACTACCTTTATTACCTTGATTAGAGAAAATATCACTACATGACGCAGTTATAATTTAAGCAAAACTTCCAATATGAGATATTACAGTCATCAACTACTTTTGCTAATCTAGAGATTAGTAATGGGTAATGAGAAATGGGTAATTAGTAATAGATATTCTTAATTATTAATTGCCCATTATTTCTTATCATGTAAGACTTTAAGAGTTATCGAATGAGCGAGATTACACCAAAAAATAGCCAACATTAGAAAAGATACATTACATAAAATCACGACCTATATTAGCAAAAACCACGCGGTGATAGGGATAGAGGATTTGAATGTATCCGGGATGTTAGCTAATGGGAAATTATCAAAAGCTATATCAGATATGGGCTTTTATGAATTTAGAAGGCAGCTAGTACCGCTTTGCGGAAGTCAAAAGTCAAAAGTCAAAACCAAGACAGCATAGGATTGTCGGAGATTTAGAATGGTTGGTTTATTTACGCCGTGCTGTACTAGAATATAAAACACAACTATATGGCAGTAAGTTAGTAATTGTGGATAGATTTTATCCCAGTAGAGACGTTATATATTTAGTAGCTAGAAGCATCTTAGAAGAAAAAGCAAGGAATTTCTACTATGCTCATTTGCCCGCAATGTCAATTTGAAAATCCCAATGACAATAAGTTTTGTCAAAGTTGTGGCACGTCTTTAACTTATAAGACTTGTCCTGAATGTGGGGCAGAAGTCCTTTTAAATAATCAATACTGTCACAAGTGTGGTGCAGAATGTGGCACGATTTGGTGGGCAATCATTACCCAAGAAGTACCTGTTGTTGTTTCCGAATTTGGGGAAGAAAAATTAACACCAGATATAGGCAACACAAACACCCGTCTACAATTTGCGGTAGGCTCATTTTTAGATCGGGGACAACGCTATCAATTATTAGAACCTTTACCAGAACCGGAAGTGATGCCGGGTGGTACTGAGTATAAATTCAAGGTTTTAGATTGCCAACCCTTTCACATTTCACCTATTGAGGCGATGCTGGAACATCAACCACAGGGTTTGATTGTGCCATCGGTGAGTGTAATTGGTATTCCTAGTTTGGCTCAAGCTTATGTGGCATTACAACAGGAAATTTCACTGGGAATACCCATAATTCACGATGCTTGGCAACAAGATAATATGCAGGTGGTACTGATTGAAGACCGTTCCCATTGGCAGTTGTTACTAGAGGCGTGGCAAGATCCTACAACCCATCCATTGCAGATTTTACACTGGTGTTATCAGATGATCCAACTTTGGGAAATACTGAAACCAGTAAATTGTCGTCAAAGTTTGTTGAAGTTATCAAATCTGCGACTAGATGGAGACCAAACACTGGGGTTACAACAGTTGTATCTGGAAACACCTACTGAAAATTTGCCTACTGATGGCGAGCCGCCTTTAACTATCAAGTCTTTGGGAAGGGTTTGGCGCAATTTATGTCTACAGTCTCAACATATTCATATTGCCTCTTTTGTGCAAATTTTGGATGATTTAGAAGCTGGTAAGACTGCCACTGGGGAAGAATTGCGATCGCATTTGGAGGAAATATCCACAGAACTACAATCACCTTCTCACTCTGGTGTTGCTTCTACAGAGACAAAATATGCTTTTGCGCCAACTGTGTTGCAAGATGATAATTGTCAGGATGAGGAAAGAAATGAAGATGCACCGACAATTATCTTGTCAATGCAATTAAGGACTGTGGAAGATGTAGGACGCACTGATGTCGGTCGTCAACGTGATCACAACGAAGATTATTTTGCCATTGAAACCAAGCAGCAAAAGCTGGAAGTACCTAGAAATCGCAATTTGCAAGCTAGGGGTTTGTATATTCTCTGTGATGGGATGGGGGGACACGCTGGAGGTGAGGTGGCCAGTGAGTTGGCTGTAACTACTTTGCGAAAATACTTTCAAGAAAAGTGGGTTGGGGAGGAACTGCCAACATCTGAAATGATCGAAGAAGCGGTTTTGTTAGCGAATCAAACGATTTACGATCTCAATCAACAAGGACTGCGTTCTGGTGTGGGGCGCATGGGTACAACTTTGGTGATGTTATTGATGCAAAACACTAAGTTAGCAGTGGCTCATCTGGGAGATAGTCGTTTTTATCGTGTCACTCGCAAGGGGGGACTAGAGCAAATGACTGTGGATCACGAAGTGGGTCAACGGGAAATTGCTAAAGGGGTACCTGCTAGTGTAGCTTATGCTCGTCCAGATGCCTACCAACTCACTCAAGCTTTGGGTCCACGAGATGCCAATTTTGTCCATCCTGATATCAATTTCTTTGAGATTCATGAAGATTGTTTGCTGTTGTTGGTTTCCGATGGGTTATCTGATAATGATTTATTGGAAACTAATTGGCAGACTCACCTCACACCGTTGCTCAGTTCGAGTACAAATTTGGAATCAGGTCTGAGCGACTTGGTTGATCTGGCAAATGAATACAATGGTCACGACAATATTACGGCTATATTGATTCGGGTTAAGGTTTCTCCGATGCAAACAAGCTAACTCTTGCTAACTAGCTGTTAACCCTATCAGCAAAGTTGACATAGAATGGAAATGAGCTTGTCCTAAATTGACAATTTACTAGACAAACCTATACAAGTACATACAAAACTAGTAGAAAGTAAAGTCTAGCTTTGTCTAGGTTTTATATAGCAGGTTGATAAGCCATGTCTTTACAAGTAGTTCTCTTTTCTGATAGATAAATAATTATGAATTATAAATTTTGATTGTGGTAACACTGACCCTGTTAGACACGAAAAATAAAACGCCGCTTAAACAGTGGAGTTTTCAGGGTTCCTCTGTGATTCGCATTGGTCGCGCGGTGGATAATCATGTTGTACTCAATGATAGTTTAGTTTCTCGGTATCATCTGCAACTTCAACAATTGAGTTCTGGCAGCAGTGATGCTTGGCAGGTAATTAGTCAAGGGACAAATGGTACTTTTCTTAATGGTGTTCTGGTAACAAAAAGTACGTTATCCGATAATTCTCTCCTGCAACTAGCACAGGGAGGACCTATACTCAAATTCCAACTTGAGGATATACCGGAACTGACGGTTTCACCTTGGCAACCAATACACCAGGAAATTGAGAAAGTTGCTGTTTCCCATTGCAATCACGAAGGAAATTCCCCAAATAATATATTTTGTGTTCACTGTGGTCAACCGCTAACTGTTATCAAGCGAATTCGCCATTATCAGGTCTTACGCACACTGGGACAGGGTGGTATGGGTACTACTTACCTGGCTTGGGATGCTACAGGTGTAAGTACAGGTGTTCCTCAACTGTTGGTGCTAAAGCAGATGAATGCGGATATGGCTAAAATTGCTAAAGCGCAGGAGTTGTTTGAACGAGAAGCGAAAACTCTGAAATGTCTTAATTATCGAGGAATTCCCAAATATTATGATTTTTTTGCCGAAGATAGGAAAAACTACTTGGCAATGGAGTTAATTCACGGACAGGATTTGGAAAAGCGTGTATATACTACTGGTCCTGTGACTCCTCATCAGGCGATCGCCTGGATGATTCAGACTTGCGATATTTTAGATTATCTTCATCATCAAGATGCACCGCTGATTCACCGGGATATTAAACCTGCTAATTTGATGGTGAGAAATGCTGATAATCAAATTGTGGTGTTGGATTTCGGTGCTGTGAAGGAAATTGGCACTGCACCGGGGACAAGGATTGGTGCGGAAGGTTATTGCGCTCCTGAGCAGGAACGAGGACAACCATTGACACAATCGGATTTGTATGCTATAGGTCCAACTTTGATTTTTTTACTAACGGGGGAAAATCCTTTAAAGTATTTCCGCCACAAAGGGCGTGGAGGTTGCTTTGATGTGAAAAATGTGCCGACAATTACTCCTCAACTCCGCGAAATTATTGAACGGGTGACGGAACCTCTACCACGCGATCGCTTTCAAACTGCTAAGGAGTTAGCTGAGGCTTTGATGGCTTGTTAGTGATTGGTAATTGGTAATTGGTAATTGGTAATTGGTAATTGGTAATTAGTAAATGGTAATTACGTGAAATTCTTTTCCCAGTCCCCAGTCACCAGTCACCGGTCCCCAGTCCCTAATCTTCGTCCCAAGTTTCTACTGCTAATAGATCACCAATGGGATCTTGCATACTAAAGCCAAAGTCTAGCAGTTCTTGTTTCCAGTGTTGCCAGTCATTGCCGTAGAGGAAGGCAATTTTCCAGATGCTATCGCTTGGCTTAATAATATTGGATTCTACGAGTGATTGCACATTGCGCTGCAATTTCACCATAGGGTGAATCACTTGCTGAGTCATAACCTCGATGTGGTTCAAATTTTATTTGTGTGAATACTTAGTTAAAACTGCTTTCCAGTTGGCATTTGTTACTGGTGCGTGAGTCCTATAGTTGGGCAAAGCTAGTCTTAACTTCTAGAGTATATCATAACTTATTCTGGGAAGTTGCTAAGATTTGGGTTTTTGTACGGTAATTACGACCACAGTTATCAATTGATAATTGACAATTGATAATTGATAATTGTTTCGTTCAAGGTTTAAAACCTCCCCTTTCAAGGGGAAAAAAGCAAAAAATTCAGCTTTTCAATCCTCTCCCTTGAAGGGAGAGGTAATTAATTGTCAATTGTTCATTGTTAATTGTCCATTATTGAGTGCTAGGAGTTGTCAGCTATCAGCAGTCAGTGGTGATATTTTTTTTGGTTTTATGGGTAATCTCATAAATAGGAGAGGAAGATTGCTGTTTTTATGTATTTACCGCAGCAAGTATGAATACATGGCTAGTTCTGGTAGTGATTACTTGGAAAAACGTCGTCAGCAAATTGCAAGAAAGCAAAGAATTGTTACATATATTTCTTTATTGGGCTTCGGTGGTTCTATATTGTTTGGGGGGTTTAGCACCATTCAAAAAGCTTGGCAACACCCACAGCAATCGGTGGTTGAATCTGCTGAGACTGAGTTAGAGAAACAGATTAAGGGTTATGAGTTGGTTTTGCAGCGTGAACCTAATAATCAGGTGGCGTTGGAGAAGTTGTCAGTGATGAAGTTACAGGTGGGGGATAATCAGGGAGCGATCGCACTGTTGGAGAAGTTGGTTAAACTACATCCAGATAGAAAAGACTATCAAACTGTGTTAGCGGATGCAAAGAAAACAGAGAAAAATAATCAGGTAGCTAAATAGATCCCCGACTTCTTTTATTGATTGTGTCCAGAAATGATGATTTTATCTGAGAAGTCGGGGATTTGGGTATTTGTTTACAATGAAATCAGGTGAATGCCATGCCATAACCTATCCTAGTCAAAACAAACATACACAATGGTAAATTATGGATAGTATGAAACTTGATATGAAACTTGATCTGCCAACTGATCTACCCACCCAATTACCAGATCATACTCAATTACCCTGTGAAGATGGAACATTTGTGAAGAATTTTCAAGAACATCCTCAAAGTATTTTATTAACAGAATCTATTTGGTCAAAATTACAAGAAATTCATCCAGATAAACAATTTTGTATAGGTCAAGATAGCGGTATTTATTGGCGTATTACTGAGCCACCACAAAAAGGAGCAGAAGCACCAGATTGGTTTTATGTTCCTGATGTACCGCCAACTTTAAACGGACAAATGCGCCGTTCTTATGTGATGTGGCAGGAATTTGTAGCCCCTTTCATTGTGATTGAATTTGTTTCAGGGCATGGTGCTGAAGAAAGGGATGAAACGCCATGTTCAGGTAAGTTTTGGGTGTATGAAAAAGCGATTAGAGTACCTTTTTATGGAATTTATGAAGTGCAGAAAGCATCATTAGAATTATATCATTTAGTTGAGGGGAAATATTATTTAATGTCACCTAATGAAAGGGGGCGTTATCTAATTCAAAAAATGGGTGTAGAGTTGGGTATTTGGCAAGGAACATATAAAAATGTAGAGTTACCTTGGTTAAGATGGTGGGATTTAGATGGTAATTTATTGTTAACAGGAGAAGAACAAGCAGAACAGGAAAAACAACGGGCTGAACAGGAGAAACAACGTGCGGATAAATTAGCGGCAAAGTTGAGAGAATTAGGGGTAGAATTAGATGAGTAAATAATCAGTGAATAGATCCCTGACTTCTTTTAGAGATTGTGTCCATAAATTATAATTATAATTTTATATCAGAAGTCGGGGATCTTGGTATATTGGGTATATGAATTGAAGTTAAGGTTCTAAACAATGAAAACTTTAGTTAGATGGACAGTTGCCGACTATCATAAAATGATTGCTTCTGATATTTTAACAGGTCGTAATTGTGAATTAATAGATGGGGAAATTATAGAAATGAGTCCCGAATTACCTCAACATTATAATACTGCTAAAAGAGGTGTTAGTTATTTATCCAGTCTTTTACAAGGAAAAGCAGATGTTAGGTTTAATGGTCCAATTACGTTATCTAATTCTGAACCAGAACCAGATATTGCAATTGTTAAATTACCTGAGTCTAAATATGATCAACGTCATCCCTATCCAGAGGATATTTTTTGGTTAATTGAAGTAGCTAATACAAGTTTAGCTAAAGATTTATTGATTAAGAAAAAGGTTTATGCTGAAGCAAAAATCCCGGAGTATTGGATTATTAATTTACAAAGTAAAGAACTAATTGTTTTTCGGCAACTTGAAAATGGTGATTATTTGGTGGAAATAAAATGGCAAGAACCAATAATTAATGCTTTAGTTTTTCCAGATGTTGATATTATTGTTAGTCAGTTATTAATGTAGTTGTATAATTGTCTGAATCAGGATGTCCAGGATTTAAGGATTTACATGATGAACTAGATAAAAAGTCAAAAATAAAAAATTATAATTTTCTGTCTGAATCAGGATATCCAGAATTTAAGGATTTACAGGATGAAATAGATAAATAGGAAGTTAAATTATTAGGTTTTATTATTTGAAATAATTGGAGAAATAATTGGATAAGATTAACAACAGTTAAACATTATATGTGGATTTAATAGAGGTAGTTATGTCTTTTAATAAATACAAAAATATTGCTGATGTTTTACAAGATTTTCCTATCAATTATTCTGAAAAAAATTTTATTGAACAAACACCGATAGAAATTGATTCATATTTTGAAAACAGATTAAAGTTTCTATTACAGGAAGGGGTAATTTTTAATTCAGAATATGCTATTTGTGAAAGTATTATTTATCCGATTTTAGTAGAAATATGGAGAAATTACGCTGATAAATTACTGCTGTGGAGTCATCAAGCATTAAATTATGATGAGAATTTATCTGGTATTCCAGATTATATGATTGCCCAACGTTCTCCTAGAGGAAAGGTAATTTTAGAGAAACCTTATTTAATTATTGTAGAAGCAAAAAAGGATAATTTTGAGGAAGGTTGGGGACAGTGTTTAGCGGAGTTGGTAGCAGCACAAAAAATTAATGGTGAGGAAAATAGTAGGTTGTTTGGGATAGTTTCTAATGGTAAATTGTGGGAATTTGGATTTTTACAAGCTGTGGATTTTGTGAAGAATGTTAAATATTATGTATTGGAGGATTTACAAGCATTGATGGAAGCTGTTAATTTTTTATTTCATGCTAGTTTTGAGCAGGTGAATTTGTAAGATATTCCAGGAGAAGTAACTATGTTACAGCTATTTTCAGGTAAATAAACCACATTTTGATTTAGGTTTCGCGTCAACAATGTAGGGGCGAAGCATTCGGACAATTAATTATCGGTTTTTACCTAAGACTATCATCCGAATGCTTCGCCCTTACTGTATCACATTCTAAGGATAATTCAGAAATAAAAACACTTGTTTTTCAATTTCCTGAGAATAGTTAAACGGTTGTTTTAATTGTTCTCCTCGTTTTGCTATACTTGATGATCGAGACAGCACGGCGTTGTGTTAAATTATTAAGTATTATTACTATGGGTACTGGTGGGGTAATAATTTTAGCAAAAAGCCGGAGACTTATTTCTAATATATCTCCAGGAATTGAGGCTTTAGGGGATGCGGGGTTATGGTTGTCAGATAGTATGGTAAATATTCTTAAATTTCAAGTTGGTAAATAAAAATATAAATCAGTGTAAAAGCATTGAATAATGATTTTTGGGTTTGCTGATGTTAATTGTAAAGATTGATTTCAATAAATATTCACGTATCTAGGAAATGATAGATTTTGGTCAACTGTGGGTATTCTATGGATATGGTGGGTAATTTAAGGAGTGATGGTACTGATGGAGAGGTTGGTTAAGTTGGATTCTGATAGGGAGGATTATCAGACTGTGTTGGACGATGTGGAGAAGATAGTGGGGGAAGGCGATCGCCACAAATAGCTATTTTTGTTACCATCAGCAGTTATATAAATTTTTCATGGGAGAAAATAATGTTAAAACAAGAACAAATCCAAGAATGTCAAACTAAATTCAACCTTAGTTATCATGTCAATTTTGCTCATATCTGTCAGCAATTAGTTGGATTTGAAAATAAAGATGTACTTGAAGTAGGAGGAAGTTTACCTCCTGATTTTGTTTTTGATTATCTTGGTGTGAAATCATGGACAGGAATTGAAACACCAGATTATGAAGAATCATTGGAAGAAACGGGAGGAATAACTCACACAGGTACAATTATTAAAAACATTAAGAATACTTCTGATTACAAGTTCAATAATAAACAACAAAATAAATATAATCTTTATCTAGAAAATATTGAAGATTTACCAGAGGAATATTATAACCAATATGATTTAATTTTTTCTATTGCGACTTTTGAGCATATTCATAAATTGCCATTAGCTTTGGATAAAATGTTTCTAGCTCTTAAACCAGGAGGCAAATTGTTTTCAATGTTTTCTCCTATCTGGTCTGCTTATGATGGACATCATTTACCGAATATAGTTGATCAACAAGGCCAAAAATTTCATTTTGGTGACTCTCCTATTCCCCCTTGGGGTCATCTTTTAATGAATCCACCGCAAATGTATAGCCATCTATGTCAATTTACTGACAAAGAAACGGCTAATCTGATGGTTTATTATATTTATCATTCATCTCATATTAATCGCTTATTTACAGAAGATTACTTAGCATATATTAATCAAAGCAGTTTTATCACTGATAAAATTGAGCTAACATTTACGCGCCCTATTGATTTAGAAATAAAAAGTAAGTTAGAACACTTTTATCCTGGGAGAAAATATTTTCAAAATAATGGTATATTATTAATTTGTGATAAGCAAGAAGAAAAAAATTTATTTGAGTCAGATCAACAACAACTTAATAAAAAAAGTATTGACATTATGAATAATGCTAACTTGTTGGTAAATGTAGATTTAGGATGTGGAACTCATAAAGCTGAAGGTTTTATAGGTGTAGATTTAGTTGCTGCTGATGGTGTAGATGTTATTGCTAATTTGAATGGTCATTTTCCATTTCCAGATAATAGTGTTGATTTTCTTAAAGCACATGATATTATTGAGCATCTGCCTGATAGAATCCACACAATGAATGAAATCTGGAGAATATTAAAGCCAGATGGAATAGTTGACATTAGCGTACCATCAACTGATGGCAGAGGAGCATTTCAAGATCCTACCCATGTCAGTTTTTGGAATATTAATTCTTTTATGTATTATTGCCAAGAATTTCCTCCTTATTTAGCAGGTTGTCAAAGTCATTATGGTTTTAAAGGGGAATTTAGTATTGTTAGCATTGATGAGAAAAATTCGGGAAATCAAGTTATTCATGTTCATGCTGTATTAAAAGCTATAAAATCAGCAGAAAACAACTATCAACTGAATTTAAGAAACACTAATTTTATCATTTTCCCAGATTGGAGTCAATCTATAGAAGTAATATTTGCACAGTTACTAAATATATGTCAAGCCATTATTGATCACCCTAAAAATAGTGATATTGCCTTACTTATTGATATCCAAAACACCAGTTTAGAAGATGGAAACTTCTTATTAGCAGATGTTGTACTTAATCTTTGTTATCAAGGAAATATGGAAACTGATGATGATAAATTACCACAATTTAATTTATTAAAAACAAATTCACCAGAAGAATATAAAGGTTTATTGCCAGTTTTGCACTCTAGAATTATTTTAGAATGTGAAGACAAAAAATTTATTAATCAAATAGGATTAGAACAATTACCTTCTTTTTCTTTAGAAGAATTAAAAAGTGCTGCACTAGCTGTAGAGAAATCACAACTATTAGATAATTTACCAAATACACAGTCACAACAACAAGAAAGTAGTTTATCCAAAGCTTATCAAAAATTTGCTGAACAGAAATTTTCTGAAGCCATCGAATTATTTAAACAAACAATCATTGAAAATCCTCAATTTTCTGAAACTGGGTTAATACCCCTAGCTCATAGCCTAATATTAGCTACTGATTGGCAAGAAATTTCCAGAAATTTACCGCCAGGTATTAATTATTTACAGACTTCTGGATGGTTAAATTCTTTATATTCAGGGAAACCTATTAACCAAGAAGCAAAACCTATTCCTTGGTACACCTATCCTGCTATAGAATTTATTGAAAATAAAATAGATAGTGATTTTCGTATTTTTGAATATGGTAGTGGTAATTCGTCTCTTTGGTGGTCTAAGAGAGTAACACAAGTAATTTCCATTGAGAATGATGCTAATTGGTTTAACTATATTAAAGAAAATATGCCTTCAAATGTAGAATTATATTTAATTGAAGATGATTTAGAATATGCTTCTGCTATTCTTGAATATGAAGATCATTTATTTGATGTAATTATTGTTGACGGTAGCAATAGAAATCAATGTGCTGAATTTGCTATATCTAAAGTAAAAGACCAAGGATTTATTATTTTTGATAACACAGATGATCACAGACACGCAGAAGGTGTTAAAAAATTACTAGACTCAGGATTTATGAAAATTGATTTTTATGGAATGATTCCTAGCTATCTTTATAAAAACTGCACTTCCATCTTCTTTAAAGATGTTAGTTTATTATCCAGAGGAGACTTACCTAGCGAAAAACGCTCTTGTTTAGGAAGATCCTGTTTTCAGATTACCAGTCCTGTAATTGCAATTTAAGAAATAAAAGTACACATAAAAAATTATGAGTAAATGGCAATTAAAAACCCCGGTTTGTTTTATCATTTTTAACCGTCCCGATGTCACTCAGAGAGTTTTTGAAAAAATTCGTGAAGCTAAACCTCCCAAATTATTGGTTATTGCTGATGGTGCAAGAGCGAATAAAATTGGAGAACAAGAAAAGTGTCTTGCTGCTAGAGCAATTATTAATCAAGTTGACTGGAAGTGTGAAGTATTAACTAATTACTCTGATATTAATTTAGGTTGTAGAAAGAGAATTTATACCGGACTAGATTGGGTATTTTCTCAAGTTGAAGAAGCAATTATTTTAGAAGATGACTGTCTCCCTGATCCTAGTTTCTTTCGCTTTTGTGAAGAGTTATTAGAAGAGTATCGTCATAATTCGCGGATCATGTTAGTTTCTGGACAAAATCTTCAGTTTGGACAAAAAAGACGAAATTATAGTTATTATTTTTCCCGTTATAACCATTGTTGGGGATGGGCTACTTGGAAAAGAGCATGGCAATATTATGATGATACTATGACGCTTTGGCCTCAAGTTAGAGATGAAAATTGGCTATTTGATATTCTCCAAGATGAACAAGCATTTAGATACTGGTCAGTAATTTTCCAAAGTATGTATGAAGGTTTTGATACCTGGGATTATCCTTGGTTATTTGCTTGTTATATAAATCAAGGTTTAAGTATTTTACCAAATATTAATTTAGTTTCTAATATTGGATTTGGACAAGAAGGAACTCATGCAACAGATACAAATAGTATTTTAGCTAATATACCAGTTGAAGAAATGCAGTTTCCTTTAAAACATCCTCCTTTCATAGTCAGAGATACCCAAGCAGATAATTTTACTGAAAGAACTTTTTATAGTGGATCTTTAGCTAAAACACAACAGGCTATTAATATCACAGAATTATTGAATAATGCTATTAATTTACTGGATAAAAATACAAATAAAATCAATCTCCAAAATACAACTCTAGTCACCATATCTTCCGTAGACATAGAACTTACGTTACTAAGTTTAGTAATTTCCAATTTAAACGCAAACTTTAATAGAGTATTGTTCTTTACATCTGAGGAAATTGATCAAAGTTATTTGGAACTTTTTCCACAATTAGAAATTATTAAAATTCATCCTATCAAGAGTTTAGTTGAATATAGCAGATTTATAATTAAAGAGCTTAATTCATTTATAGATACTGAATTTTGCTTAGTTACACAAGGAGATGGTTTTATTATCAATCCTCAGTTCTGGTCAGAGGAATTTTTAAATTATGATTATATTGGCGCACCTTGGCGCAAACAATCTCATTTAGTTAACTCCCAAGGTCAGACAGTAGATATACTTGACTTAAATAAAAATAGAGTAGGTAATGGTGGTTTTTCTTTAAGAAGTAAAAAATTATTAGAGGTATGTTCACAGTTAGATTTTGATCATATAAAAACATCTTCGTTATCAGAAGATTTGATTATCTGCCATTATTTTTATGACTGGTTTACAGCGAAAAGTATTAAATTTGCACCTTTAGAATTTGCTATTAAATTTAGTTTTGAACAACCCATAGAAGAACTTGAAAACTTTTCTTGGGAAAACACCTTTGGATTCCATGGAAAACCTCATGTTATCTCTGTCCTAAATAAATTATCTCAAGATTTGAATTTAGACTTTTCTTCAGATAATCACCAAAACAGCGATTTTATCAATGAGTTAAAATTAAGAGATATTAATTTAATTATCTTTCCTGATTGGACACAAGCAGAAGATGAACTTGGTTTAGAATTACAACAGGTAATTCAAACATTAGCAAATCACCCTGAAAATCAAAAAATTACCCTGATTATTCACACAGGTAATCTAACTATAGAAGATGCAGAAATATTTTTATCTAGTGTGGCTATGAATCTGTTAATGGCAGATTTAGATATTAGCGATACTATAGAGATTTCCTTGATTGATAAATTAGGAAATATGCAATGGCAATCTTTGTTACCCCGCATTTATGGTAGAGTTATCTTGAGTAATGAAGCTAAAATAACTTTAGCACAAATGCCAGTTAGTAACTTAAAAAGTTATCCATTGGATAGTTTGATTAATCAAATCTGAAAGGAGGTTTTTCACTTTGTAGTAAGCACTTTAGTGCTTATTCTTTAATAAAATTAGTTGAGGACTAAAGTCCTGAATACTCAGTTATTTGGACTGACTATCTGAAAAAATTATGTACGAATATCGTAAACTTACATACAAGCAACAAGCTGAACTGGTGCAATATCGTATAAGTCGGGGTTATCCACCGCACTCACCACCACATCTAGTCAGAGATCAAGAATTTTATTTATTAACAGCAACTTGCTATGAACATAAGTGTCATATTCATTCAGAATCACGTCGTCAGCAACTGTTAGAGATGATATTTAATAATTTTGGTGATGCGGGGAGTAATGAGGGGAGTGCTGAAGCACTCACTACAAACTTCAAGATTTGTGCGTGGGTGATTTTACCTAATCATTATCATTTACTGGTTCACGTAAGAGATTTTAATGTTTTAAGTGAGATATTTCGCAGAATACATGGTGCGCTTTCTCGTCAATGGAATCAAGAAGACAATGTAACTGGGCGAAAAATATGGTATAGTTGGAGTGATCGCGCAATTCGCTCTAAAAAACATTACTACAGAACTCTTAACTATATTCATTACAACCCAGTAAAACATGGTTTGGTGAAATCTCCTTATGATTGGATTGAGAGTAGTGTTCACCGGTATTTACAAACTTATGGACGGGAATGGTTGCGTGATTCTTGGGTTGAATATCCCGTCAGAGATTATGGGAAAGATTGGGATGATTAGTCCGTAGTAAGCACTTTAGTGCATCGTAGTAAGCATCGTAGTAAGCATCGTAGTAAGCACTTTAGTGCTTATTGTTTAATAAAATTAGTTGAGGACTAAAGTCCTCACTACTCAGTTATTTGTTATCAATATACCTTTGCCACATCTGTAAATAAGCATTCTCCATTTCCCGCGCAAATTTTTTGCCATTCCATAGGGGTGATGTTTGTCGTGATTTTCGCAATTTCCAGACAATTTCTTGTCTTAATTTCTCGTCTTTACCCAACTTCACACCCCACTCGACATATTCTTCATCACTCCAAGCAATACCTTCAGTAATTCCAGCATTCATCATCATTGTATAGCTATTCCGGGCTGCAAATTGTTCCCCCACTCTTGTCACTATCGGTACACCCATCCATAATGTTTCTAAAGTAGTAGTTGCACCATTATAGGGATAGGTATCTAAAACGATATCTGCAATGGCTAAATTGGCGCGGTGTTCCATCTCTGTAGGTGCAGTGGGTAAAAACCTAAAACATTCTAAATCAAGTCCTTCGGCTTCAGCAAGGGGAGCAATAAAATTTTGCAGATCTTCGTGATTGCTGCGAAAACTTTTCAGCAGAAAATAACTATTAGGAACTTGTTTGATAATTTGCATTTGCAACCGGATATTATCGGGATTACGTTTTAATCCAGTTTGAGAACTAAAATAAATAATTCCATCATTAGGAATATCTAAAGATTCTCTACTGATAGTTGGTGTTCCCACGGTAAAGCCATCAATACCAATATAATTTTGCGGCAGTCGCCAAATCTTTTCTGTATAATAATCCTGTGCTGATGCAGGTAAAACATAGTTATCAGCAATAAAATAATCAACCGTCGGGAAACCAGTCGCATCATACCCTAACCAACTAACTTGAATCGGTGCGGGTTTCAAGGCTAAAATAGCACAATTACTATAGGAAGTTAAACTATCTAAATCAACTAAAATATCTATTTCATCTTCATTTATTTTATCTGTAACCGTCACTATCGGCGGGCATAATTGATGAAAATGATCACCAAATTCGTTTTTATAAGCTTGTTGTTGTGGATCATAAATATTCTCTCTTAAAGAATATAAATGAATATCAAATTCTTGCCGATTATGATATTTTAATAACCACCAAGCTAAATAACCGACAGAATGAGAAATAAAACACTCTGATACATAGCCAATTCTTAAAGGACGCGCACTCAAAGCAGGACGAGGTAAATTAAAACGCTGTTGATAAATGTTGATCTCTTGAGAATACTCTTTCCAGATCATTTTTTGACATAAAGCAGCTAATCCATTGCGAATTAATCTATTTTCATGGGGATTATCTTCCATGTATAGGAAAAAGTGACCAATGGCTAATATCTCAATCAAACTTTTGCTTTGTGTTTGATTGTTGACAAGATCAGATAAAAATTGTTTATATTGTTGGTAAATCTGAACCGCTTTTTCTGGATAATCAAGAGACTTGGAAAATCCTGTCAGTAAGAAGTGATTACCGAGAATTTTATCAATTAGTTCTTGAGCAATTTCTAAATATTTGTTTGCCCAATCAATAGACTCTTTATTATAAGATCCTCCTAGACTTTGCAGAGGAGAAATAATTTTGCCAAGACAAGCTAAATTATTGGGTCTTAGGTGGTAGGCAATTTTCGCAAAATAAATTGACATCTGGTAGTTAAAAAAATGACTATAGGCATCAGCTTTATGTATCAATAATTCAATAATAGTTTCAGAATTTATTAAATAGGGTATAAAAGCTTCTACTAATTTATCTATAAATGCAGGAGGACTAACTGGGTTAGGACGAAGTAACTTCTCAATCACTGGCACTAATAATTTCTCATCAAAAATAGGGGGTTCTATTAGTTCGGATATAATGGCAATTAATTGATTAACATTTGTTTCCCAATCCTCAATTTTTAAATCAATATTTAGTTCAATTATTTTTAAAAGATTATTAATATGACCAGGGACAAATTCTCTAATGTGTTGACGAATTACCCAAGCCAGTTGAGATTGAGAATCTGTTTCCTGTTGTTGGGCAGCATTTAATAAAATTTCTGTTAATTGCAGTAGCCATTGTTCTGACTCTTCTTCTCCAAATTCTAGCATTGGAGTCATCCAGGCTATCTGCGCTTCTTCTTCTCTTCCTGCTAATAACAAAGCAAGTCCTAAATACCAATAATTAGTAACTTCCTGGGGATTCTCTGTAATATTTTGTTCATATTCTTGAATGCTTAATAAGCTTGGGTGAGCAGAAATTTGATTATTTAAGTTGGTGGTAATCATTGAAAACTTGGAAAGGATGAATACACAAGTCTAAATTAATATTAGTTTTGGCCGTTGGAAACATAAATCAAAACTAAAAGCAGGGATTAACACAGTTAACCCCCACAATATGTGAGAAAATCTGACGAAAAAATCTGACATCATTCACAAAAATAAAGCATTCAACTTTATTTCATGAGAGTACCACTACCGCAGGTTACATCAGTTCCAGAGAAATTGAAGGTAGGAGCAGTGCCAGAAACTGCGGTTGTCATACAAGCTTGACTCTTAGTTAGTCCAGTTGACAGAACAACTACACCACCAGCATAAGCTCTAAGAGTAGATGACTCATTAGTTATAGGTGTTGCACTAACAGTAGTCTGAGTAGCAGCGGCTGCCGATAAACTATATCCGTAGTATTCACTTTGAGTAGGAACACCAATTTGCAGATCCGCAAGATTAGCATTGCCTGCAAACTGTTGATTTTCCATGCGGAAAGCTTGTTGCGCTCTGTTGACTGCACCAACAAAGCTTTTCGCTTCCGTTTGTTTAGCTTTTGCTGCTTGGCTGAGGAAGGAAGGTAGAGCAATAGCGGATAGAATACCGATGATAATAATAACAACTAACAGTTCAATTAAGGTGAAACCTTCGTCTTCTTTCTTTTTACCCAGGAGGTGTTGTAAGAATTTGGCTTTTAGTTCAGTTTTCATGGTGTTTTCCTGTAGGATCGGTGTTGTCTAATTCCTGATGCTATTAACTTACCCACTTTTGATCAGTTTCATATCACCTCTGTAAAAAATTTTTTTTTTACCATCTCGTCAACAGTCTTAAAAGTTTGATGGACATAGAATAAAACCGACCACCTATTTCTTCTGACTCGTAATCTGATGGACCCATAATTACTATATTCCCTTCTACCAACTCCATTTGCCATTCTGGATGTTCGATTTGTAACGCAAGATTGAACTCAAAACTTGATTCTTGTGTAGGGGTAATTCATGAATTACCCCTACTTCCGTTCTATGCTGCGTAAGTCCTGAAATCATAAATTGAAGTCAGGGATCTTTGAGTTATGCTATACTAACTTAAACGTAGTCGTTATGAGTTTGTATAATAGTATGACAAATTCCCCAGTAGAAAACACAGTAGAAAACTTAGTCATTATCGGTTCTGGTCCTGCTGGTTACACCGCAGCTATCTATGCAGGAAGGGCAAATTTAAAACCCGTGGTGTTTGAAGGGTTTCAAGCGGGAGGTTTACCCGGTGGCCAACTGATGACAACCACTGAAGTTGAGAACTTCCCAGGGTTTCCCCACGGGATAACCGGACCAGACTTGATGGATAACATGAAAGCGCAAGCAGAACGGTGGGGGTCAGAGTTATATACTGAAGATGTGATATCAGTAGATTTAAGTCAGCGACCTTTTACTATCCGTTCCCAAGAAAGGGAAGTAAAAGCCCATAGTGTAATTATCGCTACCGGTGCAACAGCTAAACGTTTAGGTTTACCCAGCGAACATCAATTTTGGAGTCGGGGAATTTCCGCTTGTGCTATTTGTGATGGTGCAACCCCCATCTTTCGCGGTGCTGAGTTAGCGGTTATTGGTGCGGGAGACTCAGCAGCAGAAGAAGCTATTTATTTAACTAAATATGGTTCTCTAGTGCATTTATTAGTCCGTTCTGATAAAATGCGGGCTTCTAAAGCTATGCAAGACAGAGTTTTGAGTAACCCGAAAATTAAAGTACATTGGCACACCGAAGCGGTAGATGTCATTGGTAAAGGTAATATGACCGGTGTACAAGTTATTAACAAACAAACTGGGGAAGAAAGCACTATTCCCGCTAAAGGTTTATTTTACGCTATTGGTCACAAGCCCAATACAGAGCTATTTCAGGGACAATTAGAACTGGATGAGGTGGGGTACATTACCACTAAACATGGTGGTGTAGAAACCAGTGTAGAGGGCGTATTTGCAGCCGGTGACGTGCAAGACCATGAATTTAGACAAGCTATTACAGCAGCGGGTACTGGTTGTATGGCGGCCATGTTAGCGGAAAGATGGTTATCATCTAATAATTTAATTCATGAATTTCATCAAACCCAAACTGAGGGAACAACACCCCACCCAGAAACCCAGAAAGCAGAAACAGCCACTGAATTTAATTTACAAGCAACACGCCATAATGGAGGTTATGCTTTAAGAAAATTATTCCATGAGAGCGATCGCTTGTTGTTGGTAAAATATGTTTCTCCTGGTTGTGGTCCTTGTCACACCTTGAAACCAATATTAAATAAAGTCGTCGATGAATTTGATGGTAAAATTCACTTTGTGGAAATCGACATTGACCAAGATAGAGATATTGCTGAAAATGCTGGTATAGTTGGTACACCGACGGTACAGATATTTAAGAATAAAGAATTAGTGAAGGAATTGAAAGGTGTAAAACAGAAAAGTGAATATCGACAGTTGATTGAAAGTAATTTGTAAAATTAGGTGACAGGTGACAGGTGACAGGTGACAGTATTTTCTGTTCCCTGTTCGCTGTTCCCTCTCTGAACAGATATAATAACTATTCAAACCAAATAATCTAAATTATGATTCAAGCTTTACCTGAAACTAAATTAGTCACTTTTGCCGAGTTTGTAGAGTGGTATCCAGATACAGGAGTTCGCTATGAATTATACGATGGAGTAATTGTAGAAATGACACCACCCGTAGGAGAACATGAAGAAATTATAGGTTTTTTAGCTGCACAAATCACATTAGAATTTAGTCGTCTAAAACTTCCTTATTTCATTCCTAAAACAGCTTTGATCAAACCATATAATAAAGAATCAGCATACTTACCAGATATACCATTGTTAAATCGAGCTAATCTAGTTAACGAACCTCTGTGGAAAAAGTCATCTACAATTAGTGAATCAGCGTCAATTCCTTTAGTAGTGGAAGTAGTGAGTACAAACTGGCGTGATGATTACCATAAAAAACTCGCTGACTATGAGGAAATGGGTATTGTAGAATATTGGATTGTAGATTATGCTGCTTTAGGTGGTAGAGCTTTTATTGGCAATCCTAAACAACCAACTATTTCTATTTATCAACTGATAGAAGGAGAATATCAAGTTAGTCAATTTAGAAATGATGATTTAATAATATCACCAACTTTCCCAGAGTTAAATTTAACTGCTAATCAAATTTTTCAAGCTAGTTTATAGAGGATAGATTATAATTTTAATGTAAATATTCAGCCATCATCAGGAGTCAAAACCATGCAAGAACAAATAACCGACTATCAACAAGAACTAACCGAACGTATTTCCACATTGGTAGATAAATTATTTCAAGGAAGTAGTTTCTACAAAGTCAAATTAGATCAATATGAAATGACCGAAATGTTGATAGAATTATTTGGTAGATTGTCACCAGAGGAAATGAGAGCAATTAAAGAACATGATTTAACCAGAAGAATTGATAAAATTCTTGTGTTAGAAGCGGTTTCTGGAACATTAAACGACTTATCACCCGAAGAAATAGCGATTTTTGATGCAGCAGTAGAAGGAAAATAACACGGTGAATTATTTACTTGATTCAAATATCGTTAGTTATGCGTTAAAGAAAAATACAACTATAAATAATAAACTGAGAGAGTTAAGTTTTCTTGGTTCGGAAATATTTATTAGTTGTATACATACTATGAAATTAAAAGAGGGCTAATGTATTTAAACGCTACTAGGCAATTAGTAGATTTTCAAGGTTTTTGTAATGATTATCCTGTGTTATTTTTAGATGATTTAGAAATAATTGAAAAATCCTGTGAAATTCACTCTCAATTAAAAAACAAAGGTACACCTATTCAAGATGCAGACGTTTTACAGCAGATTCCTTTGTTATGAGGTAAAGTCTAATCTTCTTGTTTCTTGAATTTTACCTTGTGTCTTAAAATCAAGTGTACCTCATTACACCGGGAAATGCTGTAATAGCAGCAACAGCAATTATCTTAGATTTAATTCTTGTTTCTAATGATTCCGATTTATCGAGAGTTGAAGGACTTAAATTAGAAAATTGGTTATTGTAATATATAATTTATATTATAATTTATATTTTTAAGTCTCACGCCAAGACGCAAAGGGTTAGAAAAAGAAAAATTACCATCATAATTATATTACCATGACTATTACAAAAAGCCGCATACCCAGATTTTTAAACTTTGCTAAATCTAACCTATCTCAAAAATTTATGTTGATAGGTTTAGCTATTACCCTATCATTCATATTTTTAGCCTTTTTTGCCCCAGTGTTTCAACAGTGGGGATGGTTACAAAACCCGAAAGAATTTTTAAGTAACCCTATTCATAATGCACCTTCCTTTAAACATTGGTTTGGTACAAGTCGCTTGGGTTATGATGTTTTTTCCCGGACTATTTTCGGCGCACAAGCAGCTTTACAAGTAGTGATTTTAGCCACTGCATTAAGTATGATAGTGGGTGTACCTTTGGGGATGGTAAGTGGTTATTTAGGAGGAAAATTAGATAAAACTTTGCTATTTCTCATGGATAGCATTTACACTTTACCGGGTTTGTTGCTATCTGTTACCTTAGCTTTTGTGGTAGGGAGAGGAATATTAAATGCAGCGATCGCCATTAGTATAGCTTACATTCCCCAATATTATCGCGTTGTCCGTAATCACACCGTGAGCGTCAAAACCGAAGTCTACATTGAAGCAGCGCAAGCAATGGGCGCTTCTACCTGGATTGTATTATCAAGATATCTATTTTTCAATGTTATTCAAAGTGTCCCCGTCCTCTTTACCCTTAACGCCGCAGATGCCATATTAGTATTAGGTGGTTTAGGTTTTTTAGGTTTAGGACTACCTGAAGATGTACCCGAATGGGGATATGATTTAAAACAGGCACTAGAAGCACTACCTACAGGTATTTGGTGGACCACTCTTTTTCCCGGTTTAGCTATGACTATCATGGTAGTAGGGTTATCACTACTTGGTGAAGGGTTGAATGAGTTTGTCAATCCTCGTCTGAGAAGAGAAAATAGATGATTGGTAATTGGTAATTGGTAATTGGTAATTGGTGATACAATTTTGGATTTTGGATTGTTTTTGTCAACTCCAATCTAAAATCTAAAATCTAAAATCTAAAATTATTCTGACTCCTGACTCCTGACTCCTGACTCCTGATAACTAACAAAACTGAGAGACTCCTGTGAACGATAAATTTACTTTAATTGCAGCTGCTACTGGTGGGTTAATGCTTTCTGTTGCTTTATCGGGGATTTTAAAAGGTTCACCCGTGACAAATATACAGAATTTAAGCATGAGTACAAATCAAATTACTCATGTACAAATAGCCAGTAAAAAATCTTAAAATTAGTTAGTGATTGGTTCTTGGTTATTGATTATTGAAAAAAATAACTAATGCCCAATGCCCAATGCCCAATGCCCAATGCCCCATAACTAATGACTAATGTAATTGGTATTGATTTAGGTGGAACAGCGATTAAACTGGGAAGATTTACAGCAGATGGTAATTGTTTACAATCTGTAACTGTGGATACTCCCCAACCGGCAACACCAGAAGCTGTATTATTAAAGATGATAGAGGCGATCGCCCAAATTGATCCAGATAATCAAAGTATAGCGATCGGTGTGGGAACTCCAGGACCTGCTGACGCTGCTGGCAGAGTTGCCAAAGTTGCCATTAATCTGGTAGGATGGCATGATGTACCCTTAGCAGATTGGTTAGAAGCAAAAACTGGAAAACCTACCATCCTCGCTAATGATGCTAACTGTGCAGGTTTAGGAGAAGCTTGGTTAGGTGCAGGCCGTAATTTTCAACATTTGATTTTACTCACTTTGGGAACTGGGGTTGGTGGTGCGATTATACTTGATGGTAAATTATTTGTAGGACATCAAGGTGCAGCAGCAGAATTAGGTTTGATTACTTTAAACCCTGATGGTCCAACTTGCAATAGTGGTAATCAAGGTTCTTTAGAACAATATGCTTCAATTTCAGCTATTCGTCGTCGCACAGGAAAAGAACCCGCAGAATTAGGTAAATTAGCTGAAAATGCCGATATTGAAGCCTTGACATTTTGGCAAGAATATGGTAAAGATTTGGGAATTGGCTTAACAAGTTTAATATATGTACTCACACCCCAAGCGGTAATTATTGGTGGTGGTGTCAGTGCCAGTTTTGAATATTTTTTACCAGCAATGCAAGCAGAAATCGAAAAGCGAGTTTTACCAACATCCCGTATAGGTTTACAAATTTTACCAGCAGAACTAGGTAATTCAGCGGGAATGGTAGGTGCTGCTAAATTAGCGTGGGGACTGGTGACTGGTGACAGTAAGAAGGTGACAGGTGACAGGTGACAGGTGACAGTAAGAAGGGAATAGGGAACAGGGAATAGAAAATTATTTGTTCATCCTCCTGCCTTCTGCCCCCTGCCTCCTGCCTCCTGCCTCCAAATTAAGAAACTTGGACTGGTTTAGATGTATTCTTACTGTGATGAGTACGGGAAATAGCAGCTTCCATGAAACCTTTAAATAAAGGATGGGGTGTACTCGGACGAGATTGAAATTCTGGGTGAAACTGACAAGCTATAAAAAATGGATGTTTGGGATATTCAACTATTTCTACTAACCTTCCATCAGGAGAAGTACCACTGACAACGTAACCCGACTCTAATAAAGCGTTGCGGTACAAGTTGTTAAACTCATAACGATGTCGGTGACGTTCATAAATGACTTCTTCTTGATATAAATCAAAGGCTAGTGTACCCGGTTGTACACGGCAAGGATACAAACCTAAGCGCATTGTTCCACCTAAGTCTACTACGTCTTGTTGTTCAGGTAAAAGATTAATAATGGGATTTGTGGTATATGGGTCAAATTCGGCGCTGTTAGCATCAGCTAAACCTTCAACATTTCTCGCCCATTCAATCACAGAACATTGCATTCCTAAGCATAAACCTAAAAAGGGTATTTGGCGATCGCGTGCAAATTTAATCGCGGCAATTTTGCCATCTATCCCCCGACTACCAAAACCACCAGGAACAAGAATACCATCCACACCTGCAAGATAATTTTCCGCTGATTCAGTTTCTAGGGTTTCTGAATTTACCCATCTTATCCGCAAATCACCGTAAGTAGAAATCGCCGCATGACGTAAGGATTCAACTACAGAAAGATAAGCATCACTTAAACGCACATATTTACCAACAATGGCAATTTCTACGCTATATTTAGGACTATACATTCTTTCTACCATTGTTTCCCACTGACTCAAATCAGGCTGGCGTTGTTCCATTTGCAACAAGTCTAAAGTTTGCTGCGCCAGTCCTTCCTTTTCTAAAATCAGAGGTACTTCATAAATGCTACTAGCATCTTGACAGGTAATCACACATTCTACCGGTACATCACAAAATTCCGATAATTTTTGTTTTAAACCCACACCGATGGGGCGATCGCAACGACAAACTAAAATATCTGGTTGAATACCAATGGATCTCAATTCTTTAACAGAATGTTGAGTAGGTTTAGTTTTCATCTCCCCTGCTGAAGCAATCCAAGGGAGAAGGGTGACGTGCATATACAAAACATTCTGTCGTCCGACTTCTTTACGTAACTGACGGATCGCTTCTAAAAATGGCAGTGATTCAATATCACCCACAGTACCACCAATTTCCGTAATTACTGCCGCCGGATTTGTTTCCTTAGCAACTCTTAAAATGCGGTCTTTAATTTCATTGGTAATATGGGGAATTACTTGTACAGTCCCACCATTATATTCTCCCCGGCGTTCTTTATTAATTACTGATTGATAAATCAACCCAGTAGTAACACTGTTTAACCGGGACATAGAAGTATCCGTAAAACGTTCATAATGTCCCAAATCCAAATCTGTTTCTGCACCATCTTGGGTAACAAAAACTTCCCCATGTTGAAAGGGACTCATTGTACCAGGATCAACATTAATATAAGGATCAAGTTTGAGAATGGATACTGAATAATCCCGTGATTTAAGCAACCTCCCCAAACTTGCTGCTACAATGCCTTTACCAATACTGGAAACAACGCCTCCAGTTACAAAGATAAACTTAGTCATAGTATTTTCAATTTCTAGCAACTTCTAAAAATACATTCTGTTTCTTGAAGGATAAAACGTGCGCCCAAACACTAGATATGAAGTAAAGATTCAGCTAATGCTTAAAGGTAAGCTACCCCGTCAGCTTTTAGCAGTCAGGTTTTAACGGTTACGCCAAAAATCACTATTCGATTATCTACCGATTGATTGATCAAATATTCTGACTCCTGACTCCTGACTCCTGACTCCTGACTCCTGACTTCCTGCTTTTTATGCTTCATTCTTTATCCTTTATTATTCATTGTCTCACAGTCATTATCGTAAAATCTTCTGTGTTTTGCCGTGAAAAAACTCTTAGGATTAGTAGTATTTAACTGTCTGCTTACCTCCTCCGTTGCTTTTGCACAAACATCGCTCCTAGTAGTTTTTCCCCCAACAAACTACCAAACCAGTAAAGAAAAAATATTTTTTATCGGTACTGCACCACCAGTTGGAGAAGTTCTCATCAATGGTAGACTAATTAACCGCAGCAAGGCTGGTCATTTTTCTCCCAGTTTCCCTTTACAGTTAGGGGAGAATGTATTTAAAGTACGTTACCAAAATCAGGAACGAGAGATTAAAGTAACAAGGCTTTCTACTCAACCAGAATTACCACAAGGTTTAGGCTTTGCTAAGGATTCTCTGACTCCTGCTGCTGATATTGCCAGACTACCGGGAGAACTGATTTGTTTTGGTGCTGTTGCACCTCCTCAAGCTGGTGTTTCTGTCAAGTTGGCTAATCAAACCATTCCCTTATTACCACAACCACCACAAGCGCAATTACCTGCTAATTCAGGTGTACTAACGGGAAGAAATCAACCCACAACTTCTAGTCCTAACAAATATCAAGGTTGTACAACAGTGGCCAATGCTGCTGATTTAGGACAACCTCAATATAGTTTGACATTGAATGGTCAGACTATCACTGAAACTGGTAAGGGCAAAATTGAAATTCTTGCACCTGCACAGTTGCCAGTTGTGGAAGTGTCAGCAACATCAGGTGTTGCTCGCACAGGTCCTAGTACAGATTATTCTCGACTGACACCACTACCACAGGGAACAAAAGCAACAGTTACAGGTAGAGAAGGTGATTGGCTACGCTTAGATTATGGGGCTTGGATCAATAGTAAAGAAACTAGAATTATACCAGGTGCAGTACCACCACAGACTGTAATTCGTAGTGTGGGATATCGTCGCTTGTCTGATAGAACAGAAATCAGGTTTCCTTTACAAATGCCCATACCTGTAAGTGTGGAACAGAGCGATGGGCAAAGCCCCGCCTTAGGCGATCGCACTTTTAGTCTCACCCTTTACAATACTATTGCTCAAACAGACACCATTCGCCTGGATGATGACCCCTTGATTTATCGCCTAGATTGGCAACAGGTGAGTCCTGGTCAAGTGAAATATACCTTTAACCTCAAAAACTTCCAACAGTGGGGATATAAGCTGAAATACGACAACACAACGCTGGTTTTGACCTTGCGCCATGCACCTAAGATTCACAACAGAAAACGCCTACCTTTATCTGGTATTAAGATATTACTTGATCCTGGTCACGGTGGTAAAGAGTCTGGTGCAATTGGTCCGACTGGGTATCCAGAAAAAGATGCCAACTTGGTAATTTCCAAGTTACTGCGGGATGAGTTGGTAAAACGGGGTGCAAAGGTGGTGATGACAAGGGAAGATGATCGGGATGTGTCTTTAGTGGAACGTCAGCAGATGATTGAAAAAGAAGAACCTGCGATCGCCCTTTCTATCCATTACAATGCTTTACCTGATGACGGCGATGCCGAAAAAACTAGAGGTTTTGGGACTTTTTGGTATCATCCACAGGCACACAGTTTAGCAATATTTTTGCAAAATCATGTAGTAAAAACATTGAGGAAACCTTATTATGGGGTGTTTTGGAATAATTTAGCCCTGACTCGTCCTGCTGCTGCTCCTTCAGTATTATTAGAATTAGGTTTTATGATTAACCCCCAGGAGTTTGAAGAGATAGTCAACCCCCAAGAACAGCGAAAAATGGCGCGGACTTTAGCTGATGGGGTGACAGAGTGGTTTAAAAGTCGGAAATAAAGCAAAACAGAACGTAAGTAGGAGTAATTCATGAATTACCCCTACGTAATAATTAGGTTTTTAGTCCTATATTGTGTAAGTCATAGTAAATAATGAAACTACCAATACAAGAGAGTTTTACTCCTGACTCCTGACTTCTGACTCCTGACTTCTGACTCCTGACTCCTGCTATATAGGAATTTTCACAGTAAAAGTTGTTCCTACACCCACTTTACTGTCTACAAAAATTTCTCCTTGATGTCGATCTACACATTTTTTCACAATTGGTAATCCTAACCCAGTACCAACAATACCTTCAACATTTTCCGAGCGATAATAAGGCTCATAAAGCCTCACCTGTTCCTCTGGAGAAATGCCGATACCTTCATCTATCACTTGAAAAATAGTAGCATCCTCTTGAGCATTTAAAATCAAGTAAATTTTACCCCCTGGTGATGAATATTTGATAGCATTTAAAAGTAAATTACTCAAAATAGAATATAGTAACTTTTCATCTAGATTAGCCCGAAAAGATTGACCATGTTTGATAAATTTAATAGTATGAGTTGTGCGACTAAACATTTGCACATCTTCCAGCAAATTTAAACAAAAATTTTCCACATTAATTAATTGAGGTTTATAATCTAGTTCACCGGCTTCGGCTCTAGTTAAAGTTAATATATCTGTTAAAAGGTGATTCATTAACTTAGCTGAAGACTGAATGCGATAAAGGTTTTTCAATTCCTTTTCATCTACTAATTCTATCAAAATTTCCCTTAATAACTGACAAGATAGCAAAATTACACTTAAAGGAGTACGAAATTCATGGGAAATCATAGAAAATAACTGAACCTTGAGTTCCCCAATCTTTTTTTCTTGAGCTAAGGAAGCTTCTAAAGATTTAATATGTTCTCGTTTCACCGATTGACTCTCGATAATAAAACATAAAATGCAAATTACTAACAAACTTAAAAGAGTTCCTATTATTTCTATGATGATTCGTAAGTGAATACTATTTTCTGACTGCTGGAGAGAAGTTTTCAAATAACTTTGTTCTTCCCCTTGAATTTCTAAAATTATCGGTATAATTTTCTCTCTGAGATTAACACTAAGTTCAGTAATTTTATTTTGCCGTTGCCATGAGGTTTCATCTTGTTGATAAAGTTTTATAGATTCTTCTAACAAAGCTAATCTTTGATTAACCAATGATTTTAAAAGAGCAAATCGTTGTTTCTGTTTGCTACTATTATGTATTTGAATATCTAATAAATTAATATTAGTTCTCATATTATTGATAGCAGTTTGATAACGATCCAAATCTTGTTGACTGCCCAAAAATATATACCCCCGTCGTGCTGATTCAGCCACAGTCATTGCTGCATAAAAATCTGTCAAAGTATTGAGTGTTTGAGAAGTATGTTGAACTTGAGCAACATTTTCCTTAATTTCGGTAGTGTTGTTTAATGCAGCGAAAGTAACCAAAAGCATCAGAGATATAGCCAAAGAAACTCCCGCAGAAATCCAATTTACTGAAAAATGCAATTTCATAAATTACCTTTTTATTCAGATAGTCAATTTAAGTTAATATTTCCCTCATTACTTCATGACTTGCTGTGGAATAAGGAATAAATTATGCGAATTTTAATAGTTGAGGACGATATTCAACTGGCAGAAGCACTAATAGAAGCTTTAAGCAGACGAAAGTATATAGTTGATGTTGCTCAAGACGGAGAAGCAGCTTGGCACGCAGCAGAGTCAATGAAGTATGATTTAGTGGTGCTGGATGTCACTTTACCAAAGTTAGATGGCATCAGATTTTGTCACCGCTTACGCACCACTAGCACCAACAGTCCAGCACATCGTAATTCAGCAGCACCCGTATTAATGCTAACCGCCCGTGATACCGTAGCCGATAAGGTTGCTGGTTTAGATGCCGGCGCAGATGATTATGTAGCAAAGCCCTTTGACTTAGAAGAATTAATGGCTCGGATACGTGCTTTACTCAGACGTGGTAGTGCTGCCAGTACAGTCAGTTTATCTTGGGGAAAGTTAACTTTAAATCCCAGCACTTACGAGACTACCTATGATGGTCATCTTATGTCCTTGACTCCTAAAGAGTATGGAATTTTAGAACTGCTGGTTGCTAATGGTAGAAGGGTATTGAGTCGTTCTAGCATCATTGAGCAGGTTTGGTCTGTTGATGACTCTCCAGTGGAGGAAACAGTAAGGTCACATATTAAAAGTATTCGACAAAAATTAAGGGCTTTAGGTGCGCCGGAAACTTTGATTGAAACTGTTCATGGTTTGGGATATCGTCTCAACTGATACAATTGATACAAAATTATAGGGAATTTGTTGTTAATCTGTTCAATGTAGAGGCGATTGATAAACTGTCTCTACCAGATTTTTATATCTCACAGGCTTCATTTATTAAATGCATTGTTAGAAAAGAATAAACTCACCATCATCATACAACTTTCTAGAAAAGTTGATCTGCACAAATTCTGCACAAATCTTGCACGGTAATTGC
Source organism: Sphaerospermopsis torques-reginae ITEP-024 (assembly GCF_019598945.1). Classification (NCBI taxonomy): domain Bacteria; kingdom Bacillati; phylum Cyanobacteriota; class Cyanophyceae; order Nostocales; family Aphanizomenonaceae; genus Sphaerospermopsis; species Sphaerospermopsis torques-reginae. Next base: position 5,192,279 of record NZ_CP080598.1, read on the forward strand.
ATATATAGGTTATATCCTGAGAGAGTAAAAATTTTTTTCGCTCAGGAAAGATTAGACTAATGAATTAGCATTTGAGTGATGATTGATTACTAAGAACAACAACAAAAACGCCTTTACTCTATCTTCAAATCATGTATTAATCAAGTTACTAGTTATCCAGGGTGTGTGAACTAAATCACGTTATTTTCATCAAAGGAATAAAAAATGTTAACGAACATTATAGACGATGGTCGTGGCAGTGGTAGGCGCATTCTAGCTGGTTTGCGTCTCTGTCTGCCTGTGTAAAATTGGCATAGCAAACAACCCCCAAGGCAAACCAGTAATTAAACCAAAAGGTGTAACAATGTAATTATTAAAATCCCACAAATCAAAAATTTGCGCTGCTAACTCCAAAGGATAAGCCATCATTAACACACTAGCAAAAGCAGCACCGATCCAACTATATTGATGTAACCAAAAACGGTTTTGGTTTTGAAGTGTATTCCTGAAAAAGTGTGCATTTTTTGGGATTTCGAGAGATGGCAAAGAAATTTTCAAATCTCCTCCTGACTCCTGTTCCCATGACTTACGTCACCCTGCGCGAACATGAAAAGACTTTCTCCGCAACCCCTATGTAGGTTGGGTTGAGGAACGACACCCAACATTTATAAGGGTTTGTTGGTTTACGCTATCGTTTAACCCAACCTACAAAAATCCTTAACCGAACAGTATTGCTTCCACATCTGTAGAAATTATCTTCACACTCATATAAAAACTTCACAGAAAAATCAGAGTATCATTCTAGAAAAGACGATAACATCTGAAATAAAATGTGTGAAAATTATCAGCAATTTATAGACAATCTTGGCATTAATATTGAGCTTTTCTTACAAAATTTAGATACTACTCCTAACACAAACAATCTCATTCAACTAGATAAGATAATTGTTTGTAATTGTTTATTGGGATTATCTCGACAACAAATAGCTAATATAGTCAACTTACCTAGACAGAATATTGCCGACCGATTAAGTAATATTATTTATCCAAAAATAGCATATATAATGGGTGTAGACCAAGAGGAAATAGCTGGCAATTGGGTCAAGATTATTAACTTTTTAAACGCCCCCAAAAACGGTTATAGATTAAATCCTCCACCTCAATTAAATAGTGATAACTTTCAAGGCAGCTTTGGAAGACAAATTTTTATTTATTCAGCTAACCAAGAAATAGTTCAATATCAGATTCAAGGAACAAATTTTTATCAACAAGGACTTTACTATCAAGCATTTCAGTGTTTTTTAAAAGCTTGGAATCAAGAACTTAATAATTATGGAATTGGTAATCCTGAAGTATTAATCTACATCAATAACTGCTTGATTGAATATAAAAAATCTCTTTTACAAAAGAAGGGTATTAAAATTTATACTTTAGCTGTAGTTACTCCATTCTTTCATAATCAAGGGCAAGTTGCAGCCGAAATTTTGAGAGGAATTTCTCAAATACAATTACAAGTTAATCTGCAAAGTTTTGATCGAATTTCTTTAGGTCAAGAGATAAATTTAAACGATATCCGTCCAACCTATTTACCTTCAATATCTAGTGATAGTCAAATAGCATTGCAAATTCTTGTTGTTAATGATCCTAATAACTTATACGATCCATATAACCAAACAGCAGAAAAATTAGCTGAGTTAGCACCACAATTGAACCTAGTTGCTATTATCGGTCATTATTCAAGCGAAATGACCAAAAATGCACTGCGTTTTTATAAGCAGAAAGGGTTAACTTTAGTAAATTCTAGTAGTACATCAAATGAACTTTCCCAATTATCTATAGATGAAAGTTTATCTTTTTTTAGATTGACTACACCAGATGCTATTAATGCTAAAAAAATGGCTAATTATTTGATAGAAAAAGTTTCCAGCCAAACTCCCAAAAAAGTAGCTCTTATCTATAACCAAAATAGTAGTTACAGTATTTCCTATAGAAACAGTATTAGGAAATATCTAGAAGAACATGAAGATAAATTTGTTTTTCTCGAAGAATGTAATTATATTAGTGAAAATTATTACAGAGTCCAACAATATATAGAATATCTGAAAAAAAATGATGTTGATATTATCATTATAATTCCCGATGGAGGAATTGAACCAAATTCCCTTGATAATGCTGGGTTAATTAGCCGATTAAATATCAACAACTGTTTAATAGTCGGCTCGGCCACTTTTTATCATCATAATGTTTTACATTGGATTCATGAGCAAACTCCTTGCAATACTACAAATCAAAATAACCGTCAAATTATAGCTTCTATTCCTTGGCATTACCAAAGTCAAGAAAATGGGTGTGAGAGTTCTAATTTTATACCAGAAACTTTTTGTAAAATAGGTGATAAGTTATGGGGAATAGAAAATTTAACATGGCGCAGTGCAACAGCTTTTGATTCTGTCTTAATAATCTTAAAAGTCTTGGAAGAATACCGTAGTCAATCTAGCCAAGATTTACTTATACAGATGGATCAATATTTCAAAAAAAAGAGAAAACAGGTAAAGGGTGTTACGGGTTTGATTCAATTTGATCAAAGTGGCGATCGCCTTGATCCTCCAGCAGAAATAGTAGCCATCAAATGGGATGAAACACAACAACAATGGCAGTGGAAAATATGCTGAAAAACTAATGGCAATTGTGCATTAATTCGGTTATAAATTGATTCATTCATCCCTAATTATCAACATCCATAGTCAAAATTTTCCACATATAAAGTAGAACTACTCCTAATCCTTACGTTAATCTAATTCCATAAACTAGACTTGGAGAAATAGAAAAATGTTGAAAGTATTTGCAGATCGTGGTGGTACATTCACAGATATTATTGCTGTCACGAATAACCAGGAAATTATAGACAGACTTTCCAGACATACACAACGTTTTTTGATTGTTCCTCAGGCTAATAAAAAATGGATTATTGTCTATAAATGCTATCTGGAGATGTTTTTGTGATAGAAACCCCCGGTGGTGGTGGATTTGGTTCAACACCTTAATCACACCTTTTGAAAATGTAAAAGTGGCATAGCAAACAACCCCCAAGCTAAACCAGTAACTAAACCAAAAGGTGTGACAATGTAATTATTAAAATCCCACAAATCAAAAATTTGCGCTGCTAACTCCAAAGGATAAGCCATCATTAACACACTAGCAAAAGCAGCACCGATCCAACCATATTGATGTAACCAAAAACTGCCTTTTCCTTTAGTTATAGCACACAAAATTCTAGTAATTAACAATCCTGTAACAGTGCCATAACACCGCATACAAACCGCCATAATATGAGGTGGTGCTAACTCCAAACCCATAGTAGGTTGAGGACAAACATGATTACCCATAAAATAAATAATATCCCCAATATTAGGCAGTACCAAAAAACCAGAAGCGGCTAAAAAGGGAGCAATAGGGGGACCAAATACCATTCCTACTAACAGGAAGTCAGCAAAAAAACTCACCCAATTAATTTTTTCAAATTCAACCTTTTCTAATAAAATAGCCCGTTGCATTTCTCTCTGTGTCCTCTGTCACTCTGTGGTTTGTTTCTTTCATTATACAGTGTAAATATTCAGCAGTTAGCTTTCAGCCATCAGCTTTCAAGACTCAGGTACAAAGAATAAGAACAAATGAGAAAAAGTAAACTTTCCTCCTTCAATTAATCCTACTTGATCTTTGATTTTGCCGTTATAGGCTGATAGCTGATTACTAATTATAACTCATCATCAGGATTTATACCCAACTCTCGCAATTTTGCAGCTAACTTTGCAGCTTTAATTTCTGTTTGTTCTGCTCTTTGTTGTTGTTGTTCTGCTCTTTGTTGTTGTTGTTCAGTCCTTAATTTTTCTAACTGTGCTTGTTCATGACCTACTAATAATAAGTTACCTTCATTATCCCACCAACGTAACCAAAGTTGATCGGCATTATTTAAGTAACTTCCTTGCCATAAACCTAATTCTACACCTAATGGCAGAATTGGATAGTGTCCGCGTTCGTTAGGCTGCATTTTTTGGTAAGAAAAATCTACCAAATGATAAACTTCTAAATTGCCACTATTAACTTCATAAATGGCATAATAGGGAGCGCGGATAATGCGTTCATAAACCCAAAATTTCCCAGGTTTTTCACCTGGTTGTAAACCCGCTAGAGGGGTTGAATCTCGTTCTTCATCACCGTTACCACTAGCTAATTCTATGACAATTAAAGGGGGAATATATTCACGCCAAAGTACATAAGAACGGCGAATTTTACCATCTAGTCTGGGGGGAACATCAGGGACATAAAACCAATCCGGTGCTACTGTTCCTTTTTCTGGTGGTTCAGTTTCTCGCCAATAAATCCCGCAATCTTGACCTATACAAAATTGTCCATCGGGATGTAATTTTTCTAAAGTTTGAATTATTGAATCTGTGATGATTATGCTTTGGGGATGTTCTTGAAAGTTCTTCACGAAAGTACCATCAGACTCCGGTAATTGAGTATGATCAGGAAACTGTGGAGGTATGGAAATATCAGCCAGGGTTTCACTCATACTGTTTAAGAGATTGGGGTTGTTATCTTTAGATTATATCATAAACAAATTGTTAGGAGTCAAGAGTAAAAATATTTGTTTTACCATTAATACACAACATCAGCTTTTTTATCAATCATCAATAAATGATGTAAAAACTATTACTAATAATAGAGCAGTAAATTTTGAAAATTTATTTCTAAAATTAGTAAATAAATCTCTGAAAAGTGTTTACAAATAATCAAATTTATGATAAATTAAAAGAAGCTTTGTCACTATTATCGGGATAGTAAATCTATGTTTAATACCATTAAATTTATTGATTTGTTCGCAGGAATTGGAGGAATGCGCTTAGGTTTAGAACAAGCTTGTAAATCTTTAGGAATTAAGCCTGAATGTGTTTTGACATCAGAAATAAAAGCATCGGCAATTCAAGTTTACCAAGATAATTTTCAAGAAGAGAAAAGTTGGGTTGATATTACAGGAATATCAACTCAACAAATACCTGATTTTGATATTTTATTAGCGGGGTTTCCCTGTCAACCTTTTAGTAGTGCAGGAACAAGACAAGGATTTTTAGATACTAGAGGAACGCTGTTTTTTGAAATTGAACGCATTTTAAAAGATAAATCACCTTTCGGTTTTTTATTGGAAAATGTGGAAGGTTTAGTACAACATGATCAAGGAAAAACCTTAGCAACAATTTTAAATAAATTAGAACAATTAGGTTATAAAGTAAAATATAGTGTTTTAAATGCTCAAAATTTTGGTGTTCCTCAAGATAGGAAAAGAGTGTATATAGCAGGAACTAAAACTGATGCAATTTCTTTAACATTTCCTAAAAATGCCAAACCAGTATTATTAGATATTTTAGAAACAGGTTGTCCAACTTTAAAAACTGAATTTATCAAAAAATTATTACAAAATTATCCCATTGAACAACTGTATGGAAAATCTATTAAAGATAAAAGGGGGGGAGAAGATAATATTCACAGTTGGGATTTAGAATTAAAAGGAAGTGTGAGTTTAGCACAGAAGGAATTGTTGAACTTATTGTTAAAACAAAGAAGAAGAAAAATATGGTCTGCTAAAAAAGGGATTCACTGGATGGATGGAATACCCTTAATGTTAGATGAAATTGCTACTTTTTATCCCCATCCTAACTTAGCAGAAATGTTAGATGATTTAGCAAATAAAGGTTATTTAAAATATGAACATCCGAAAGATATTCAAGAAGTAGTTAACAAAGATGGTAACAATGTGAAAAAACGAGAATATAGATATGATTTACCCAAAGGATATAATATAATAGTCGGTAAACTGAGTTTTCCTATCAATAAAATTCTCGATCCTTATGATATTGCACCCACATTAGTAGCTACAGATATGCAGAAATTAGCAGTAGTTGATGGGGATGGTTTAAGATGTTTAACTGTCAGAGAGGGATTAAGATTGTTTGGTTTTCCTGAAGATTATCAGATTAATTTACCTATTAATAAAGCATTTGATTTATTAGGAAATACCGTAGTAGTTCCTATTGTAAGAGAAATTGCAGAAAGAATAGTTCTTCAAAGAATGTTATCAGTTCCTAACAAAGAATATGTTTTGACTTTTCTGTAAAACTTATAATTCTTCTCCAGTATGCAGCAAATAGTTATCTTTAACTTTTTGTAACCATCCATCACATCCACCAACTTTTTGTAACCATTCATAACTTTCTTCAGTTTTTCTAGTAGCTATTTTAAGAGTGTTATATAAAGCTTCTACAAAATCTAACCTAGAGTTAAAAGGAAAATATCTAGCCCTATTAGAGTACCAGTTAATAGGTCTAATACTGTAAAGTGATTTTTTTTTAGATTGACATTTAACTGGGTATGTTTCTGACTTTCCTGTAATTTCCCAAATCTTTTTTAGCCACACTTTTTTAACTTTAAACTTGTAATCTTGTATATCATAAGAAAATATTAAATAGTCAGCATCTAGACGATAAGCTTGCTTAGTTAATGAATCACAGTATGCTTCAAAATTTGCTACATCAAAACCAGGTGGCTTATTAAAATAAAAAGCCTTAACTTCTAATAAACCAGCAAAATCTGAATTTTCATCAACCAAAAAATCAGGGAACTCTTGAGTATTTTGTTTTGTCCTGAAATTAATGTTTTTTGTCTCATCCATTCAGCAAGCCATTCTTCAAATATATATCCTACAGCACTTTTTTCATTTATTTTTACAGATATATTGAAAAAATCAACAATAATTTCTCCTTCTTGTTTTGTAATTTCATCCTGAATTAATAAATTGTAAATTTGAGTAGCAATAGGATGATATTGAATCATAGGTGTATGATTTTTCAAGAGTAACTTGAGTCATACTATCATCAGTATCAAAATTGACTATTTATTTAATATTGTTTTTATACTGAATTAAAAACCTCAGCAAATACTCCAAATTATAACTCTCTGCGTTCTCTGCGCCTCTGCGTGAAAAAAACAAAGACACAAAAACGCACAGAAAAACTCTTTGCATCTTTGCGTCTTTGCGCGAAACCTTACTTAACCTACATTAGCAACATAAGGACTCGTCAACTTATCCAACTGCTGCACCAACAAACTTAAAAACAGACCCACATCCGTCACCACACCTACAGATTCAATTGAACCGCGATCGCTCAATTTTGTCACTACCGCAGGGTTAATATCCACACATACCATCTTCACCCCTGCTGGTGTCATATTTCCTACACCAATAGAATGCAGCATAGAAGACAACATCAATATCATTTCCGCACCTTGAATGATTTTTGCATACTCTTGTTGTGCTAAAATCAAGTTCATCTGCGTATCCGGTAGGGGTCCATCATCACGAATTGAACCAGCAAGTACAAAGGGAATGTCATTTTTCACACATTCATACATCACACCGCTAGTAATTACCCCAGCATCTACCGCTTTAGCGATGCTACCAAAACGGCGAATGGTGTTAATTACTTTTAAATGATGTCGGTGTCCACCACGTACCGCTACACCGCGTTTCATATCCACACCGAGAGATGTTCCCATCATATTTTGTTCGATGTCATGAACTGCGATCGCATTTCCTCCTAGAAGTCCTTGAACATAACCCTCACGAATCAATCTAGAAAGGTGTTCACCGCCGCCTGTATGAATTACCACTGGTCCAGCGGTGACAACTACTTTACCGCCAGCATCCCGAATTTTACGTAATTCCCAAGCCACCTGTTCCACAACTAATTCTACCCGTCTTTCACTGGAAACACCGGAAGACATAAAGCTAAATTCCTGGGCGTTACGTTGTTCGCGGGATTCGGTTTTACGGATAGTGCGGATACCTTGAACGTCAACTACCACCTGTTCACCAATTTCTAGATCACGTAAAATTTTACATCTAGCAACTAACCCATTAGCTGTACTAGAAATGGCGATCGCCCCATCCATGCGTTGATTTTCTACTTTCAACCATTGTCCATTTACCCTTACTTCGGTAGGATAAATTGTACTTACATAGAAATCATCAGGAGCAACACCCGCTTGTAAAACTGGTTCGAGTTTTGCATCTCTTTCATCTTGGGGTAAGTCAACCGCACCCAAATCAATCAACTGGGATATAATCTCTTCCATTACATCATGAGATGGTGCAGATACCCTGACTTCCGCTGCTGAGGTGCTTTGACGTTGTTCACCCAAGTTAAACTTGAGAACTTGGAAACTTCCCCCCATGTCTACGATCAAATCTAAAGCACGGTTAATTAAACCTGCATCTAGTAAATGACCTTCTAAACGAATTACCCTACTTTCTACCTGAGTATTAGCGTGTACTTCTTCCCGTACAGGTTCAGTCACTCGCAAAGTTAAACATTTAGCCGCACCACCAGCTTTCAAAAACTCGGTTAAAGGAGTTTCAATCACTTGAAAACCAACTTCCGCTAACCGTAATTTTAAACTATCACTGGCTTTGTTCATAATCACGATGCTTTCAATATTCACCGCATTACAAGCAAAGTTAACCGCATCAGCTTCTGCAATAGCAATACGTTTTTCTGGCGCAACGCGCATTTCTATCACCCGGTTAGAGTAGGAGTCAAACGCACCGGGGTAATACAGCAAATACCCGTTAGCTAGGGGACAGAAACAGGTATCAAGATGATAAAATCTTTCATCCATCAACCGCAGAGAAATCACCTCAATATCTAGCCATTTAGCTAAGTATGGGTGAGAATCTAACTCAGAACGGAAACCATACCCCGCCCATAACCAGCGCCCTTCCCTGTCTAAAAGCGCGTCACCAGCACCTTCAAAGGGTAAGTCTTTAGGAAGTGTGTAAACCTTAAAACCATTATTTTCAAACCACTGTTGAAAATACGGTTCTTCTCCTTGGCGTTCCTTATGTAAAAAACGGCTGAGAACCACATTTTCACCAAGAACTAAACCAGCATTGGCACTGAATACCATATCTGGCCAACCTTTTTGGGGTGTCACTAAATCGACAATGGCGTGATTTTTGATAACATTGTATAATTTATTCCACTGTTCTACAGCGCGATCGCGTGATGATTTGTGAATATTCCCTTCCATCCACGGATTAATCACATAGTCTACATCGTAGTGGTCGGGAGCGCACATTAAAAACCGAATTTGGGAAACCATAAAAAATTTTACTTTGCTTTTCAGTAATCTCTTCTGGATACAGAGTTTTGGTGTTCTAAGTCTGTCAAATCTGCTACTTAATAGCTACCTTTTGCTCTTGGTAGACTATACCAGGATATCGTTCCTATTCTATTACTGCTATAGGGAAAAGGAGGGGGAGGAGGGAAAATGTGTTATGTGGGATGTAAACTGCTGGCTTTTACATTCTCAACTAACTCATAGTGAGTTAATTTTTATAAAAATTTGTATTAAAAAAATAATTTATTTTATGTATAAACACTGTTTACAAAAATTTACACTATAATTTACAGTGTATGTGATGTTAATGTTTGTCACAATTAAGCACTTACAAACAGAATACACCCCATTACATAAGCCACACCGTCTGTTTTAAGATTTCCATATTAAAATTGTGATATGAATTGATATTTACGAAATGGAGAACATAACCATGTCAACCAATTATATCTCTTCGCCAGAAATCAAAATTCTTAAAGAAGGAGAAGAAGTGCTAAATTTGTGGCCTACTGAGTCAGGCTACCACGTTGTTATCAAGAATCCAAAAGGAGAAGTTTCTGTGATATCCATAAGTCTAGATGAGAATAAAATGCCAAGAATTAATCAAACTCCCAACTTAATGATTACTCACATGGATGAAACTGGCATCTCGGAAGTAGTTACCAAGAAAGAAACACCAAACGGCACAGTAAAAATTTCTAATTTCTAGAATCACCATCATGTATTTCTGTATTTTTTATCCACTCAATCAAGGTGTTAACCATGTCCAAGAAATCAGATAGAAATAGAGCAATTAATGTCAGAATTGATATGTTAACCGAAACGGAACAAGAACAGCTTGCAAGTGGAATTAAAAAACTGAAAAAGCAAATTGCTCCAGAAGCAAGGGGAACAATAGTTGAAGGGGATATGAAATCTCTTCCTGCCAAAGAATCTAAATTACTGGATTCAGCGGAAACAGAAGGTATTTCATTAAATCAATATATAGTTTATGCTTTAACTCGCCAAGTTGTATCCACAGATTTTATTCAAGCAACACCAGAAAAAGAAATAAGTGAACAGGAACAAAGTTTTCAAACACTACTACAAAGGTTAGGAAAAGCCTCCGAAAGTCAAATTCAATCAGTTTTAGCTGAACGTGAAGTTGTAGAACCAGAAGAAGAATTAAGTGATGAAATTATCGCTTCTCTTCAACAAAAAATAAATAACGCAATGAACAAATAACACAATAAACACTAAAAACAAAGAATTTTATATAAGCGTTACCGGATTAGGCGTTAATGTAATCAGCTTGAACTGATAAAGTTACTTAGACTTTAATTGTTCACATAACGATATGTAACAGTTTTGGTCACTTCTTCCCCGAAAGTGAATTTCCGTGCCATGATGGGAGGTGAGAAGTAATTCGGCGACGGCGTTTGTTTTTAACATTGATAGGTTTTTTCCTTTTGGTACTTACAGACTTTTCTCCGAAACCTAAATCTCTACACTCTTATGATTTTGGAGAAAATCTATGTCAATTTATGTAGGCAACCTCTCTTATGAAGTTACCCAAGATACTCTAACTGCGGTTTTTGCAGAATATGGTTCTGTAAAGCGCGTTCAATTACCTACCGACCGTGAAACAGGAAGACTGCGCGGTTTTGGGTTTGTAGAAATGAGTACAGATGATGAAGAAACATCTGCTATTGATGCCCTTGATGGTGCTGAGTGGATGGGAAGAGATTTAAAAGTTAACAAAGCTAAACCCAAAGAAGATAGAGGTGGTGGTAATCGCAACAGTGGTGGTTATAATCGCAATCGCTACTAAGTTATAAAGTCAAGCATTTTTGCTAATGCAATAGTTTTAGCAAATTAATTGAATTAATTAACGGCTCAGGTATGACAAAATAGTAATACTTGAGCCTTTTTAATGGATAATTTCAGATTAGGGCTGTTCAGAAATCTGCACAATTAATTTACCCATTTTCTCACCATTAAAAAGTTTGAGAATTGCTGTAGGTGCATTTTCCAAACCTTGCACAATTTCTTGTTGATATTTTAATTTTCCTTCTTGTATCCATTGTCCCATTTCCCTAAAAGCAACATCCCATTGACTCACATAATCAGTTACAATAAAACCTTTTATTAATACCCGCCGCATTAAAATCTGACTGAAATTATAAGGTCCGGGTACAGGTTCTTGAGTATTATAAGTGGAAATTAAACCACATAAAGGAATGCGGGCATTTAGATTAACCTGTGTTAAAACCGCGTCCAGAATTTCCCCACCTACATTTTCAAAATAGATATCAATTCCCTGGGGACATGATGCAGCGAAAGCGGGAATTAAATCAGCGGTTTGATAATTAATTGCAGCATCAAAACCGAGTTCTTCTAATAAATAACGACATTTTTCATCGGAACTAGTGATACCTACTACACGACAACCTTTAATTTTCCCTATTTGTCCCACTAAAGAACCCACTGCACCAGAGGCCGCTGAGACTACTAAAGTTTCTCCGGGTTGAGGTTTTCCTATATCTAAAAGTCCAAAATAAGCGGTGCAACCAATAAAACTCAGAGGTCCCATAAATGCTGTTAGGGGAACTGTTAAAGGTTGGGGAATTTTGGTGATGTAAGGAAGATTTTCAGTAGTAATTAAAGCGTAATCTTGCCATCCTAAGAGTCCAGAAACGAGATCCCCCCTTTGAAATTTGGGATTTTTCGATTCTTCGACTACTCCTATTGTCATACCGCGCATGACTTCCCCAAGTTCCACAGGTGGCATATACTGGGGGCGATCGCTCATCCAAATGCGATGGGTAGGATCTAAAGAAAGATAGATATTGCGGATCAGTATTTCACCATCTTTTGGTATGGGAATGGGTTCTTCTCGATATTCAAAGTCACTTACTTTGATGTCACCCACAGGACGAGATGCTAAACGCCATTGACGATTTATAGATGATTTCATAAATTTGAGTTTTTTTTCAGAATTTTGGCAGATTGGCAAGAACTTTTATTAAAACTTAGCATAATTATCAGGCAGTAGGTAAGGGCAAAATTAGTCACAAAATGTTAATTTGGAAAATTATAACTAAGTTAAACTGCTCTACATCTACCAATGCCTTATCTTACTACTGCTGCGGAAATCCGTTCTCAAATTGCTAAATATACCAAAGCTAAAACTTTGTGGATAGATACAGAAGTTGCTGATTATAAAAGTCGTAATCCTCGATTATCCCTGATTCAAATATTGGATCATCCTCAAGATATGACTGGTGACAGTGTTTATATTTTGGATGTTTTAAATAAGTCTGATGTGATTGCTGCTTTTATTGAGCAAATCATGATTAATGAATCTATCGAAAAGGTTTTTCACAATGCAAGTTATGATTTGAAACTTTTAGGCAATAAAAAAGCCAAAAATATCACTTGTACTTTAGAAATGGCTAAGTCCATACCATATCATATTCTACCATTGCCTAATTATCAACTGAAAACTCTAGCTAATGTGTTGTGTAATTTTTATGGTATTGATAAACAAGAACAAGGTAGCGATTGGGGTATAAGACCTTTAAGCGATGATCAATTAGAATATGCTTATTTTGATTGTATTTATTTAGCTCAAGTACATTCAAAATTATTAGCTTTACAGTCTCAAGTTACTACAAACCCAGAAACGGAAGATTTATCTTTACTTTCTCAAAGATATACAGAAGTGGAACAGCAAAAAAAACTGATTAATTCTGAATTTGATTATTTACAAGAACGATTAAAAAAAGCGATGCAAGTTCAAAATATTTCGGAAACTGAATATTGTAAACTCAGCGGTTATGAACGTAAATCTGTTAAGGTTAAATTTACCGAATTGGTGAGATTAGTGGAAAATGAAGATATTGATTTGGATTTTCCTATTACTCTAACTGAGAAATTACAAAAAGAATTAGGCAGAAATTTGGAACAATTAGATGTCGATATTGAAAAAAGTTCTGTTTGGCGGTTAATTGTTAAATCTCAGGAAGAAGATGTTAATAATGATGAATAGAATGCAAAAGCCAGAATTTATTATATTTTGAACTTACAGAACCCTGACTTATTTAATAAGTTAGGGTTTTGATTCTTTATAGTAACTTAAATGGATATTATTAAACATTTTACGAAATGAAAACTGAAATTATTTATACATTAAATTTTCCGGTAAATGGTTAAATTTGGAAAAAGTAATTCATGGAATCTATTAGATTTCTCTTAAATTTTGGTAACAACGGGTAACAATTTTTTCCGGGTATGCAAGTAATTGATAAGAACTTATGAAATGGCAGTTATTGACACATAATAGACAAGTGCTAGGCAGAATATTCAAAATAGCAGTAGTTACTGTTTTCAGTGGGATTTTATGCGTTTCTTGCAATCAAAATCAGGATGTTTTAGTAACTGAAATAGGGGTGAGTCCTCCTAACCGACTGACACCTAGAACATCCAAAGCAGGAGAGTTTTATATTCAGGGACAAAATCAGCACGCTAAAGGTAATTCTGAAGCGGCTATTGCTGCTTATAGTCGTTCAATTAGTCTTAATTCTCAATATGCACCTGCGTTTAAAAGTCGGGGTTTAGCATATTTTGATATTGGTAATAAAGAAGGTGCGATCGCTGATTATAATCAAGCTTTGCGTCTCAATCCCAATGATGCAGAAACTTATAATAATCGTGGTAATACTTTTGCATCTTTGGGAGATCAACAAGCAGCTATTTCTGATTATAATGAAGCGATTCGTTTAGCTCCAAATTATGCCGAAGCTTTTAATAATCGCGGAAATGCTCGTGCAGCCCAAGGTGATAGAAATGGGGCGATAGAAGATTATACTGAAGCAATTAGAATAGATGAAAATTATTCTGTTGCCTATAATAACCGGGGAAATGCTTACGCTGCCGTGGGAGATCCACAAAAAGCGATCGCAGATTACAATCAAGCTATTCGTTTAAATCCTAATTTTGGACCTGGGTTTAATAACCGAGGAAATGCTTTTGCTGCTGCTGGAGATAAACGCAGTGCATTACAAGATTTACAACGGGCAGCAGCTATTTTTGATCGAGAAGGTAACAAAGAATTGTATCAACAAGTAATGAAAAATATCCAAGAATTAGGAAATTAGGTAATGGTGACTGGTGACTGGTGACTGGGTAATTATATTTTTCTCAATCAACCATCAACTATCAACTATCAACTATCAGGGTGACAATATAATTAATTACCATAAATTACCATATTATCTGCGTCCTAACTTCCAATCTTCACCACCAGGTAACTGAGTCAAATAATTATCAACCACTGCTGGTAATTCTTTAACAGAATAATCATAAGTGAACTTTAATAACGCTTGACTTTGATAAATAATTTGTTCCTTGTCCACCATTTCTGCTAATTGAAAAGGACTATAAACACCATTTAAAACTTCCACACTGGCATCACGAATAGCTACATCAATTTCATTTTCAAGATAATCATACCAGTCATCTAAATTAATATAATAGGATTTTTTATTTTCTTTTAAATTGATATCTTGAATTTCTAAAACTGCATTTCTCATAGAAGCTGCCCAAGAATTTGTTAACCGCTTCTCAATTTGATTCTTAATTAAATGAATTAATAACACCTTGAAAAAAGACTTTATTTGTCTTAAAATCGCCTTTTTACTCATCCCCTCCAACTCATCCACAATCGCTAAAGCATCTGTGTAACGCTGTTCTAAAATACAATTTCTGAGGTCTATTAATTCCTGGGTCATATTTTTATTAACCTCAAATTTAGTCAAGATACTTATTTATAATAACACATTATTTTACGACATACTCAATTTATCAAATAGGTAAGGGTTTAGCAATGCTAAACCCCAACAAAATCTACAAAATTACCTAACTCACACCCACAGGTTTTTTACTGTAATATTCATTTTCTGCATACACACTAATTACAGTATCACCAACTACGAAAAATGTCCCTTCCTGTTCAGATTTAGAAAACTGCAAATCAGGATATTTACTACTAATTTCATCCGCAGTCATCGCTGGAGCATTCATTTCATCAGGTAACAAACCCGTCGCACCAATATAAAATACTAAAGGTGAAATTTTCTCTCGATAAACATTTTCTGTGTAACTCTCTAACTTCTGTTTTGCTGTTGTCATCGCGTCGATAATTTCCTGTTTATCCACAGGTGTACCTGCGTGTTTTGCTTGTAGTAATAAAGCTAAACTTCCAGCACCTACCAAATTTAAAATTTCCGCAACTTTACCCGTTGTTTCTATTCCCAAAAAATCATCAAAAACAGCTTTCATTAAATCATCTGCTTTTGTAAATTTGCTCCTAGAAGAAACAGCTTTACAACGAAAAGCAATGTTTTCCTGAAAAGCTAATTCAAAAGTCGGTTTTTTGAAAATTTCCCCAGTTTCCGAATCGAAAACTTCATATCTTTTATCAAGAAATTGATTAGCAGAAGACAATTTATTAAAATTCACAATTTCTAAACTGCCAATATCAATTTTATAACTCACTCTTGAATCTACAGTACCATCAGACAAAGCAACTTTCAAATCTGTATATTCGTTAGTGGTGGGAAAATTCAGATACAGATTTTTAGAAAGATAATGTTTTTTCAACTCTTCTATTTGTGCGGGAATAAATATATCCGACTCTTCCCTTAAATGAGCAGATAAAATACTCGTTAAAGCTTTAATTTCTGCCAGTTGAGTAAACAAACCTTCCACGCTGCTATAATTACCTTCAAAACTCACCAAAGGTAAATCTGCTAATTGCAAAGTATATTCTTTTTGAAAATCAAATTTCTCCCCATCAATAACCCCCACTGCTTGTAATTCATCAAAGGTTTTTTTACTGCTAATTTTCATTTTTAAAGTCTTAACATTAATTTCTCCATCACTGACAATGGTATAATTATTAAAAGTCGTTAAAGCATTTAATAACACACCCGCAACTTCAGTAATAGGGGTTTTATCTTCCGCTTTTACCAGTTTGACTTTTTGCGTAAGCAGCATATTAATAGTCGCGGTATTGCGGTTAATATCAAAACTACCCATCTGCACATAATCACCTGGTTCAATATATTCTATTTCTAACCAAGGTTTGATTAATTCCCCATTTTCTCCCCTTGTACCATTAACCCGCTTAATACCCTTTCTTTGATAAGTTTCTTTCAGATGTTTGAGGTTAATAATGATATGTTGGCGATGTTTTGATAAAATATCAATCAATGCCAAAACGGAAATTTTATCATTAACTTTGACATGATCTAAAATTTCATGTTCAGCTAAAACATGAGGATAAAAGATGGCAATTTCTAAATCTTTGGTAAAATCAGCAATGTCTTCATTGGTTAAAGCTTTTGCGTGTCTTGCGGTTAAAGTTGCATTGAACGTACTAGCAAGTGCGTATTTCGCAGTATTCAAATTTCCATCTGCTAAATTAGCTTTGGCAAAAATATAAACAGACGGATCATTTTGTGCCACTGGAACATCTTTTAATTGTTCATAAGCTGCTTTGGTAATTTGCTTATATTTATAGATGTAAGCTTCATCTTCCGGTTTCAAACCAAAAACTTTTAAAGTTTGATTTGTGCCATTAATTTTTTTAGCAGTGGAAGAAAAGAAAACTTGATAACTGTAGTCACTAGCTAAGGTTTCTTCTATGACTATTCCTGTCGCTTCTTTTAACACATTTCCGGTGTTATACAAAGCATCATAAACTTCCTTAATATTGCCAGCTTGGATACAAATACCAGAAACAGAATTAGCGATTTTAGCGAGGAATTTAAAATCAGAAGAGGAAGAATAAGCAATAGTGTTAACAAAAACTTCCTTGTTTTTCAAATCATTACAAATTTCCTCTATTGCCTTAGATTTAGAATTGAAACTGCTATCATTAGCATAGCCGTCACTGTGTAAAGTAATTGCAGTTAATTCATCAGGACGAATCAATTCATTAGCTAATTTCAAAGATTGAGAAATACAAGTTAAATAAGTAGCGTGAATTGCTTTGATATCAGCAATATAATCTGAATCTGGCTGCATTACCTCTTGAATAGGTACACGCTGAAAATGACAAGTTAAATCACCTTTGGAAGAATAGGAAATTAGTGTCACAACTAATTCTGAGTTGCTATATTCATCCAGCGTCAAAAGTTTGATTAAGGTTTCTTTTAATGCTTCAATATCACCACACATTGAACCAGAACGATCAATGATTATGATACTATGAGCGATCATTTTTTTAGGAATTGCATCTGGCTTAATTTCCAGTTTGACTTTTTCAGTTAAATAGAAAGCTTTTTCCTTACCTGCGAGATTATAAACAGCAAACTTGGTTTTTTGACTTGTCATAATTTTTGCAAATGGTAATTTTACAAGGAATATTGTCCAGGATAAATCACAGGATAGATCAATTTATACCTGATTTGAATGATGTTGTAATATGTTGTAAAGAATCTAATTAGAGATGTTTTGATTATCTCTATATCACATATAGTACGTAAATACTATAAAAATGTCAAGGTCAGGGTAAAAATCTTTATATTTCTTAATTTTTGCTTGTCAGCAGAGTGAGAAATGTTTTACTAAATATCTCAAATGTAATGATGCTAAAACTGCATTTAGATCCCCAACTTCTTTGATAAATTAACATTATTTACCAAAGATTAAATTAAGAAGTCGGGGATCTTTCCTTTGTGTTATAATAAAAATCTAACATAATTAACCTGCGATAAAACTATAGCAATGACAACCAAAACCATGAAAAACAAAGAATTTTATGTAGTAATTGAAAGAGATGAAGATGGTATGTATATTGGTGAAGTTCCTCAACTGAAAGCCTGTTATAGTCAAGGAGAAACCATTGATGAATTAATCACTAATATTAAAGAAGTAATTGAAATGTGTTTAGAGGAATTAGAAGAAGAGTCAATAACAGAATTTATAGGAGTCCAAAAAGTAGTTTTATCATGACTAAATTACCAGCAATTACAGGAGAAGAATTAATTGCCGCATTACAAAAAATAGGTTTTTATATAGTACGACAAAAAGGTAGTCATGTGAGAATGAAACATCAAGATGATCGAGTTGTTTCTATTCCTTGTCATAGTGGTAAAACCATTGGTAAAGGTCTATTATTAAAAATAATGCGAGATGCAGATTTAACAAAACATGAATTAATCGAACTTTTAAACTGATACTTCAACCCTCCTCTTCCTTTGCACCTTTGCTTATTAGCGACTTTGCGCGAAATATTAGATCCCCAAATCCAACAACAAATTTTGATCATTGATCGCATATTCTCTATATAACTTATCTATATTAATCATCTTTTTCCTAATTTCCAATCTTCACCACCAGGTAACTGGGTTAAATAATCATCAACCACTGCGGGTAATTCCTTAATTGAGTAATTATAGGTCAAATTCAACAAACTTTGTGATTGATTAATCACCGCAAATTTATCAACTATTTCCGTTAATTGAAAGGGACTATAAATACCATTCATAACTTCATCACTAGCTTCTCGAATAGCTTCCTCAAATTCATCTTCTAACATTGATTGCCACTCATCTATTTTGACGTAGTAAGAAGTTTTATTGTCTTGTAAATTGATTTTTTTTATTTCTCTAATAGAACTGCGAATAGAATTAGCCCAAGAATTAGTTAATCTTTTTTCTATCTGATTTTTAATTAAATGAATCATCAGCCGCAATAAAAAAGATTGAATGTTTCTGAAAATTGCTTGTCTACCCATTCCCTCTAACTCATCTACAATAGCTAAAGCATCACTATAACGCTGTTCTAAAATACTATTTCTGAGGTCTATTAATTCCTGTGTCATTGTTTTATTAACCTCACTGTAACAATATTTTTATAATAACATATCATTAGATGAATTGTATTATATAATCTGCGTCAATCTGCGTTCATCTGCGTTCAATTATTCTGGAAATCATGATTATATAGTACAGATAAACTATCAAATATCAAGTTAAGATCAAGAAGACTTTACACTTCTTAACTGTTAGGGATATGGCGCGAGATTTACGGGGATTTATTAAAATTCTGGAAGAAAGAGGACAATTAAAGCGAATTTCGGCTTTAGTAGACTCTGAACTAGAAATTGCGGAAATTTCTAACCGAATGCTGCAAAAAGGTGGTCCAGGTTTAATCTTTGAAAATGTCAAAGGTGCATCTTTCCCCGTTGCAGTGAATTTAATGGGGACGGTAGAAAGGATATGCTGGGCTATGAATATGGAAAAACCAGAGGAGTTGGAAACTTTGGGGAAGAAGTTAAGTATGCTTCAGCAACCCAAACCCCCGAAAAAGATTTCTCAAGCGATAGACTTTGGTAAGGTGCTGTTTGATGTTGTCAAAGCGAAACCGGGAAGGGATTTTTTCCCCGCTTGTCAACAGGTGGTTGTGGAAGGTGATGATTTAGACTTAAATAAGTTGCCTTTAATACGTCCTTATCCGGGAGATGCCGGAAAGATAATTACGCTGGGATTGGTAATTACCAAGGATTGTGAGACAGGAACGCCAAATGTGGGTGTGTATCGTCTACAACTGCAATCTCAAAACACCATGACCGTACACTGGTTATCAGTGCGGGGGGGTGCGAGACATTTACGCAAAGCGGCGGAACGTGGTAAGAAGTTAGAAGTGGCGATCGCCCTTGGAGTCGATCCTTTAATCATTATGGCAGCAGCCACACCCATTCCCGTAGATTTATCAGAATGGTTATTTGCCGGACTTTATGGCGGTTCTGGAGTACAATTAGCCAAGTGTAAAACAGTAGATTTAGAAGTACCCGCAGATTCAGAATTTGTTTTAGAAGGAACTATCACCCCAGGGGAAGTTTTACCTGATGGTCCCTTTGGCGATCACATGGGATATTATGGCGGTGTGGAAGATTCGCCTTTGGTTCGCTTCCAGTGCATGACTCACCGCAAAAATCCGATTTATCTTACCACATTTAGCGGTCGTCCACCCAAAGAAGAAGCCATGATGGCGATCGCCCTTAACCGCATCTATACCCCAATTTTACGGCAACAAGTATCAGAAATAGTTGACTTCTTCCTGCCAATGGAAGCATTAAGTTACAAAGCAGCAATTATTTCTATTGATAAAGCATACCCCGGACAAGCAAGACGAGCAGCTTTAGCTTTTTGGAGTGCCTTACCTCAATTCACCTATACTAAATTTGTCATAGTTGTTGATAAAAATATCAACATTCGTGATCCGCGTCAAGTTGTCTGGGCAATTAGTTCTAAAGTTGACCCAACCAGGGATGTATTCATATTACCAAATACCCCCTTTGACACCTTAGATTTTGCTAGTGAAAAACTTGGTTTAGGGGGGAGAATGGGCATAGATGCAACCACCAAAATACCCCCAGAAACAGAACATGAATGGGGCGCACCTTTAGAATCTGATCCTGATATTGCCGCAATGGTAGAAAGACGTTGGGCAGAATACGGATTAGCAGATTTAAAACTAGGAGAAGTTGACCCCAATTTGTTTGGTTATGATATGAAATAGGAGTCAGGAGTCAGGAGTCAGGAGTTCAGGAGAAAGAAGAACTTATTGTTCCTCCCCTGCTTCCCCTGCTTCCCCTGCTTCCCCTGCTTCCCCATCTCCTTATCTTCTTGATATCATCCTTGCATCCCAGGTATAGAAACCAATTTGGTTAGGAACTCTAGAAAATCTACCTGTGCGATGACCTCTAGATAATTCATTGAGAACCTTATTTTTTACCTCTCTCATGTCCCGATCATCAAGTTCTCCATAGATACCATTAATGACTTCATTCACACCAAAAACCCGTCCTCGATGTTCTCCTAAAAAAGAGGTAAGAGCATCAATTAAAAATTGACCCTCATATTTTTTGAGCATGGGAATATCATTGGAGTGTGTTACAGCCACAGGCTTTTTTCTTCTACTTTTACTACGAGTAGATGAGCCATTTTGATGATTAGGATCTAACAAACTTAAAGCCAGAGTATAACAACCAGGTTCGTTAGGAATAGCCGACCAATAACCCCTTTCTCTACCTTGAGTCAGAGAAGATTGAACCCTACCTTTGACGATTTTAAAGATAGTAGATTCTAACTCACCATAGAGCGATCGCACAATAAAATCTATATGGCAAACAGTCCCAGCATATTCATGTAATAAAATCCTTAAAGCTTCCATCCGACTCAAGGATTTATATTCAGGAAGCATGGGAATTTCCACCCCCTTCGTAAAATGTTCATAACTATCCAAAGAGGTATTTCTCGGATGAGAAACTGCTGCTTTTGCAGCCGCAGCACTTGAACCATTTGTTTTCCATTGTTGAGAGTGAGAAGGTTCTGACTCTACAGACTCGAACAAGTCTAAATCAGACTGATGATCTGATGCCAAAAACAAACGAGAACCTGGTTGCTCACTAGCTTCTAATTCTGAAACTTCATGTTCATCAGGATAGGACCAAGGAGACAACAAAGCTTCCACATGATCCAATTGCGATCGCGCTTCAATAAATAGCCGTTGGTACTCTTGTGCAAGACCAGCATAATAGTCTCGTAATTCCAACAATGGTCTAATAAATACCTCTGAAGGAGGTTGTAATTGTTCTTGGGTGTTCATATTACTTCAATTATTCTAATTCAATGTCACTTTTGTAATTCATCGCATGAGGCTTGAGTTTTCTAGGATCATGAGCAGATTTTTTCGGAGGTTGAGGAGGACGGCAACTTTCACAATATAAAGGTCTAGGTCCAAAGGTTTCCCGTTTTGTCGCTTGATTACATTCTTTACAAACAAAATGAAAAACACGAGTGTGAATCTGTCTTTTATGCGCTCTAACAGTATATTCTCTCACATCAATGATCTTGGTAGCCATAATTTAAGAATTGCCCAGTTCTGTAATCTTAATATAGCTATTCAAGCAAACAAAACAATTTCAGTGTGTGTTTTACTGCAAGTTTTCTTCAAATCCTTAAAATAAAGTCAAATAGGATAAACATTTGTATGGTTAAGAATAAACAGCAAAGCCATCTCCACTTCTGAGATTTTGCCGCTAATCTCCCCTTTCCTGAAGATGACATTTGATATTTAATTTAAGTCTTTCTACTTGTTCATCTCTATCTACTGATCATCTGGATAACTTTGCATAAATTTGATAGTCAAACCATCCTCCTTATGGAGTAAATTGCCCGATCAAGTTGTTGATATGTTGTAATTTATGATTTATTATTTATTTTGTTTGAGAAATAGATCCCTGACTTGTGGTCAGGGATATCCTTGATCTTCTGACTCCTGACTCCTTGATATCCTATTATTGGGACTCCACAAAATCAGCATCAATCACATCTTCACCCCGATTTGTGTGCGGTTGAGGTTCTCGACTACTTCCATCTGGACTTACATCCGGTCTTCCCGCTTGAGCATAAACCGCACTACCAATTTGCATCAAGGTTTGCTGTAATTCACTGCTAAGAGACTTAATCCGATCAAAATTATCTTGATTGATAGCTTCCCGCAAATCCTTAACTAACTCATCAACTCGACTTCTATCAGCAGCACTGACTTTATCACCCAAGTCTCTGAGTTCTTTTTCTGCTTGATAAACTAAAGAATCAGCTAAATTCTTAGTATCAATTTGTTCCCGTCTTTTTCTATCTTCCTGTGCATGAGCTTCCGCATCCCGCACCATTTTTTCTACATCTCGTTTATCAAGAGTAGAAGCACCAGTAATAGAAATTGACTGCTGTTTATTAGTGGCTTTATCCTTAGCAGTCACGGAAAGAATACCATTAGCATCAATGTCAAAGGTAACTTCAATTTGTGGTACACCTCTGGGTGCTGGAGGAATACCATCTAAACGAAAAGTACCCAAACTTTTATTATCTTTTGCTAACTCTCTTTCACCTTGTAAAACATGAATTTCTACATTACTTTGACCATCAGCCGCAGTAGAAAAAATTTCTGATTTCTTCACAGGAATAGTTGTATTACGGCCAATGATTTTAGTCATCACACCGCCCAGAGTTTCCACACCTAAAGATAAAGGAGTGACATCAAGCAGTAAAATATCTTTAACTTCACCTGATAAAACACCCGCTTGAATAGCAGCACCTACCGCTACAACTTCATCAGGATTCACACCTTGACAGGGATCTTTACCCGTCATTCTTCTCACTAATTCTTGCACAGCAGGAATACGAGTAGAACCACCAACTAAAACAATTTCATCAAGTTGGGCATTTGTCAGTTTTGCGTCTTGCAATGCTTGTTGTACTGGTTTACGACAACGATCTAAAAGATCCGCCGTCATCTCCTCAAACTTAGCCCTTGTTAATGTCATATCCAAATGTTTTGGACCTGCTTGAGTAGCCGTAATAAAGGGCAAATTGATATTAGTTTGCGTGGCGCTAGAAAGTTCAATCTTTGCCTTTTCTGCCGCTTCCGTTAATCTTTGTAATGCCTGTTTATCTTTCCTTAAATCAATACCTTCATTAGTTTGAAATTCATGTGCTAACCAATCAACAATCTTTTTATCAAAGTCATCACCACCTAAATGAGTATCCCCACTGGTAGATTTAACTTCAAACACACCATCACCAACTTCCAAAATAGAAACATCAAAAGTACCGCCACCAAGGTCAAATACTAAAATAGTTTCATTTTGTTTTTTATCCAAACCATAAGCTAATGCTGCTGCTGTTGGTTCATTGATAATGCGGAGAACTTCTAAACCAGCAATTTTACCTGCATCTTTAGTAGCTTGTCTTTGGGAATCATTAAAATAAGCAGGAACAGTAATCACTGCTTGAGTAACTTTTTCTCCTAAATATTTACTAGCATCATCAACTAACTTTCTCAGAACTTGGGCAGAAATTTCTTCTGGTGCAAATTGTTTATTAACTGCGGGACAACTGAGCTTGACATTACCATTACTATCACGCAGGGTTCTATAGGAAACTTCCGTCGCTTCATGGGTAATTTCTTCATGTTTGCGCCCAATGAACCTTTTCACAGAATAAAAAGTATTTTCTGGGTTCATTACCGCTTGTCGTCTAGCAATTTGACCTACCAAACGTTCACCGGTTTTAGTGTAAGCTACCACAGAAGGAGTGATGCGTTGTCCTTCAGAATTAGCTATTACTAAAGGTTGCCCACCTTCCATCACAGCAACACAAGAATTAGTAGTTCCTAAATCAATTCCTACTACCTTTGCCATATCTTCCCCCTGGACTTGAGTAGAAGTTTTTCAGAAGTGCTATTCTCTCGTTCCCAGTCTCAGACTGGGAATGCTATTACAGAGTCTCTGACTCTGCTATCACTAAAGGCAGAACCTTCAATAATTCATTCCCATACAGAGTATGGGAACGAGAAAATGAGATGTAAACTGAATGTGGGATGGGCATCTTGCCCGTCACAGGCTAGAAGCCTGTGCCACAGGTGTTCATATCTCAAATGGAAATGCTATAGCTGACTGCTTATAGCTAATAGCTTAAAAATTAACCGAGATTAACTTTGAAAGCTTTTTGTTTTTCTGGTTCTGCTTTCGGCAAGTTCAACCGCAAAATACCATCTTTATATTCTGCGTTAACTTCTTCATGTTTTACTGTCGAAGGCAATGGAATTACCCGTTGGAATTTACCATAACGAAATTCGGAACGAGTGTAACCTTCTCTTTCAGTTGTTGTTTCAGACTTCCTTTCACCAGTAATAGAAACAGCTTCAGGAGTGACTTCAACATTCACATCTTTAGCTTCTAAACCAGGTAGTTCTAGTTTCAATTTATAAGCATCATCAGTTTCTTCGAGTTCAGCAGCAGGGATAAAAGTTAACCCTCCTCTTTCACTGCCATCACCTGGTATCATTCTTTCAAACAAACGATTCATCCGCCTTTGTAAAGTATCAATTTCGCGGAAAGGATCCCAACGTTCAAGTTCGCGGAAAGGTTCTAAACGTTCAAGATCGCGGATAGGGTCCCAACGAACTAATGCCATATCTATCTCCTATACAATGCTGTATTTGGCTTGCGGAGGCTTAATTTTCAGCTTCACAGATGGTAAACTATACTCGTATATTTTTTAAATCTTTTATTGCGTGAAGCTTGATCTTTTGCTTCCTAAATAAACCATAACACCAAGATTTAAATTTAGTAGGTTCGGTTTTATAGCTATAAAAATCGCAATAGCCGTACCTGCTACATTGTTTCACAATTTGTTACAAGCATGGCTATAAAAAATACACCTTATGTTAGTTGTAAATATCTCAACATTACCCTCAGTTATCAATGGACAATTGACAATTGATAATTGATAATTAATTGTTTAATTCCAGCTTTAAAACCTCCTATTTCCAGGGAAAAAGCTAAAAATGCCGCTTTTTCAATCTTCTTCCTTTAAGGGTGAGGTAGTTGTCAATTGTTCATTGTCAATTTTTCATTGTCAATTGTTCATTATTGAAGGCTATGCAGCAGTCAATTTTTTATCAAAAAAACAGAAAATAAAAATCCCTCTTAGGTAGAGTTATCAAGTAAAAACAATATTGTCATTCTAACTTATGAGATATATATTGTAGTAAAACTTTTTCATGTTCACGAATAAAAAAGTGATCACCAGGAAACTTATGTAAAGAAAAAGCTGCTGTCGTCTGTTCTTGCCATGCTTCTAATTCATAATCAGTCAATGTGGTATCTTGTAACCCACCAAAAACACTAATGGGAAAATCAAAAGGTGGTTGATGGGTGTAAACATAAGTTTCTAAAACTGTAAAATCAGCCCGGAGAATAGGCAGAAAAATTTGGATCAGTTCTTCATTTTCTATGACACCATCAGGAGTACCATTAAAGTTGCAAATTGCTTGCCAAAATTCATCATCTGGTAAGTTATAAATTTTTCTTTTTGTGGGTGTAACTTGGGGAGCATTGCGAGCAGAAATAAATAAATGTAATGGTGTTAAATTATCATCTGAACGCAGTAAACGAGCTAATTCAAAACCAACTAGTCCACCCATACTATGTCCAAAAATAGCAAAGGGTTTATCTAAAAATGGGATGAGATTTTTCGCTATTTCTTCAACTAAAGGCTGCATTTTTGTGTAGGGAGGAAATTTCATTTGTTTTCCCCTACCAGGAATTTCTATAGGACAGACTTCAATGGTTGGGGGTAAATGACTAGGCCAGGTGCGAAATACCATTGCGCTACCTCCTGCGTAGGGTAAGCAGAATAGGCGCATTTTTGCTTGGGGGTTGGGTTTGGGGCAAGTTACCCAGGCGTTTAATGTGGTTTTGGTGTTCATAATAGGGTCTAAGTAGGTAGGCGTTAAAAATTGTCGTTATGACAAGGCAAGAGGCACTCATGCAAGAGACAAGAGGTTTTTAGTTTCCGAAAATATGAGGTACATATTTAGCGGGCAAGATGCCCGCACCACAAGAGTTTCATTATTATGATTTGTAACTCTTATAAATGAAATCTGCTGTATAATTTCATGCAGGGGTAATTCATGAATTATCCCTACAGGAATAAAACTGCTTAAAAATCAACCCCCCGCTTCAATTCCACACCTTGATTAGCGTAATGTTTATGACAATAAACTTCAGAATGAATACTGGCTAAATCAAAGTATGCAGGTTGATTTTGACAACGCCCAGTAATAATTACTTCTGTGTCTTTTGGTTTACGCAGCAAAGCCTGTACAATTGGTTCAACAGGGAGTAATTCTAAATCAACGGTGGGATTAAGTTCATCGAGGATGATAGTTTTATACACACCAGAAGCGATCGCTGTTTTGGCAATTTCCCAACCTCTTTCCGCTTCTACATAATCTAATTCTTGGCGAGAATTACGCCACACGATCGCATCCCTTCCACAGCGTAAATGATCCACTACTTCAGGATAAGACTGCTGCAAAGCGGCGATCGCTGCATCTTCAGTATATCCACTGCCACCTTTTAACCACTGCATAATTAATACACGAGTAGAACCAGGATGATTAATACCTCTACCTATTGCCTGTAAAGCTTTACCCAAGGCACTGGTAGATTTACCTTTACCCGCACCAGTATAAATTTCTATACCTTCAATTAATAATGCTTTTGCTGTGGGATGGTGTTGGGGTTTCATTTCCGAATGCAGATCGGCAATATCTAATAATTGTTGCGGTGCTGCCCGACCTGTGGTAATAATTTCTAATTCCTGGGGTTTAGATTTTAAAGTGTTTACCACCTCATCCACAGGAAGCAAACCCAAATCTAAAACCGGGTTAATTTCATCTAAAACCACAACAGAATATAAACCAGAGGCGATCGCACCCTTGGCCACATCCCAACCCCGTGCTGCTTCTGCGCGATCAAAAGGGGTAATTTCATCATGGCCGAAATATTCCGCTCTACCAGTGCGAACCTGATCAATTAAATGGGGAAAACCACGCTGCAAAGCGGCGATCGCTCCATCCTCATCATAATCACGTTCTGGACCCTTCAAAAACCTTAACAGTAACACACGATGAAAATTACTCTCAGCATTAATACCCAGTCCGATAGAGCGCAGAACCACCCCTAAAGCCGCTTGAGACTTACCTTTACCCACACCATCATAAACATGAATTTGACCCGTGAGGCGTTCAGAACGTACTTGCGCTGTGCGAATACCGATGCCATTTCTTGTCATTTTTGGAAAACTGTAGAAAAGCTGTAACGTGGCTGTTTCTGATCTTACCGAACCTCTGGACTAATTCACCAACAGTCAGCAGTCAGTAGTCAAAACCTAAAACCCACGTAGGTGGGTTTTGTCTGTATAGCCACGACTTCCAGTCGCTGGCACAATTAGAGAAAAAATGATCAGAAAAATGAGATAATTTACCCCATCATCCGTATAATCTCAGTTATACTTTCATGGTACATCAAGAAATTGATTCAATGTTATACCTCCTGCATCCTGCAATACCCTGTATCTAAAATCCTCAATTACCATCCTTTCCTGGCTGGGTTCAATCTCAAATCTCAAACTTTATCATTTATTGATGCTTTATGTCAGACGAATTAACATTACCGAGAATTTTACCCCTTGGGGCAATTTTGTTTGAAACTTTATTTTTATTAATTGCCATTCCCCTAGAAGGGTATATTCTCAATAGATCACTCAAATTTGACAAAAAAACCAGCATTTTTTACGCCATAGCTATGAACGTTTTTTCCAGTGTCATTGGCTGGAATGTATTTTTTATGGTCGAACCAATATTAGCTGTAGGTATCAAGTCAGAATTGATTAGTTACATATTTTTTAATACCTTTAAAAGCGCCAGCATACAGAATTCTCTAATTCTCATGGGCTTTCTGGTTTTCTTTGGTACATTTTTGGTCAAGTTTGCATTGTTAAAACTCTTGATTATTACCTTATATGAAGGGGGTAAAAAACAAGAAAGCACAGACACCAATCAGCGCCAAAAAATATTCAATAATGAAAAACTTAAATTACAAAATACCAGCTTAATTACTACTACTTTAATCGCCAATTCCTTGAGTTATACGGCTATTTCATTAATTTTAGTCATTCGTGGTTTTGCTATTAGGAATTAAATTGAGAAATTAAGAAACTAAGTGAAAACATCAGCCAGGTAAAAATAGCTAAAAATAGGTGCAAATATGAATTCATCATTGTTTAAAGAAGTAATACAGCTATTTAAATTTGTTCAAGATTTATTTTTGGGCATTCAAAAACTGATAATGCCTCCCAAAGCTTTTTCCTGGCAGACATTTATCTATTTAAGCCTCTTCGCGTGGGGAAATTCATATTTTGCCACAGGACCAATCAAAGATATCATTGCCTTAACAGGTTGGGGATTTTTAATTGCAGGTACAGCTTGGTATACTACTGATGATCCTGCAAGAGTTCCAGGAACTTTTATGCCAGTAGGTGCATTATTAACTGGGTTTTTAGTCAGTGTATTTGCTTTTGGACATCAAGAAAATGTAGTTACACCTAGAACCATAGTTCTTTGGCCAACAATTGCAGCTATAATTACAGCAATCCCAGAATTTTTCTCAGGAACAGGTACATCAACAAAAGCTGCCCTTCCCAAATTAGAATCACGCCAAAAAATCATTATTTTACTTGCTTGGTCGATGTTGATAAGTTGCTGGATTCAATTTTACTTTGTCATAGATAAATGGTTAAAAGAATATCCCAGTTTATCCGCAGATAATTTTCAACGCAGCACCTTTGTAATTAAACTAGAACCAAAAGCGAAAAGACCAGAAAACGGTAATATGATTTTAAATAAAATTCAACCATTAATACAAGATGAAATATCTAACCGATCTTGGTCAGAAGTAGAAAGATGGTTACTAGAAGCTAACCAACAAGTAGGAAATTTGGGTAAAAGAATGATTAACCAAAACCTCAGCGAATACGAAGAAAAAGGACTATGGAAAATAGAACCGCGTGTAGTCAATATCAAATCTGGTTATAGATTAGATATTCTGAGTATTTGGCAAGGACCAACTGCTAATCGTAAGGGATTTTATCTGCAAAAATCTTGTCAAATTCAACCAGTATCAACTGTTAAAAGTCCAGAAAATAAAAATGCGGTAGCAGCAATTAAATGCGATCGCAACAGCAGATTTTTCATCGGTTCACCACCACCACAACAGTAGATTTATTTATCACTTACCAATTACCCATTACCAATTACCCATTACCAAAAAATATGAACGCAGTCAGAACATTTGTAATGGCAAAAAACGTATTTCAGGAAGTGATACGCGATCGCATCCTCTACATTATCGGTTTTTATGCAATTATCCTTGCTGTTGCTGACAGGGCAATTTTTGAATTTGCAGCTACAACCCAAGACAAAATCTTTTTAGATGTGGGTTTAGCAGTAATGAATGTCATTGGTTTAATTGTTGCAGTCTTTATTGGCACAGGACTTGTCAACAAAGAAATTGAAAAACGGACTATTTTCATGTTAATTGCTAAACCTATCAGCCGCAGTGAATTTATCACCAGTAAATACTTAGGTTTATCAGGTGTGTTGGGTTTACTTATAGCATCCATGACATTTATTTATTTGGTGTTTTTGCAACTTGGTAAAATGTCATATCCCCTACCCAGCATTCTTTTAGCCGTACTTTTCTTATTTTTACAATTAACTTTAATTACTGCTGTGGCTGTCACATTAGGAGTTTTTACCAGTTCCTTAATAGCCACAGCTTTAACATTTGCCGTCTATTTAATGGGCTATATTACCAAAGATTTAGTCGCATTAGGTCGTCTCAGTGAAAACCCTGCGGTAGAAAGAATCACCCAAGGTTTATATCTCATACTTCCAGATTTATCTCGCTTAGATTTAAAAAATGATGCTGTTTATGGACTGCAAGCAATACCTGACACCATGACACTATTAAGTAATGCTGGTTATGGCTTACTTTACAGTTTCATGTTGTTAGCGATCGCTATTTTTATCTTCTTGAAAAAAGAGTTTTAAAGGTGATTGGTGACTGGTGACTGGTGATTGGTGATTGGTGATTGGTGATTGGTGACTGGTGATTGGTGATTGGTGATTGGGTAGTAATTGATAATCATCAATTATCAATTATCAATTTTCAATTTTCAATTATCAATTATCAATTATCAATTATCAATTTTCTCCCCAGGTTCGTAACTGCAAATAAACTAACACCAAAGTCACCACTAATAACACAGTAGCAACTGCGGCGGCGTAACCAAAATCAAATTGACCAAAAGCTTCTTGATAAGTGTAATAAACTAACAAATTAGTAGAATTTAAAGGACCAGCCCCTGTAATCACATAAACAGGTTCAAAACTTCGTAATGTAAAAATTCCCGTGGTGACAGTCGCAAAAATTAAAGTAGGTCTTAATCCTGGTAAAGTAATATGCCAAAATTGCTGCCAACTATTTGCACCATCTAATTCTGCTGCTTCATAAAGACTTAGAGGAATAGCTTGCAACCCAGCCAAAAAAACCACCATATTAAAACCTATTTGTTTCCAAATACTAAATAAAATTATCACAGGCATTGCCCAAAAAGTATCACCTAACCAAGATACGGGTGCAACACCAAAAAAATCTAAAAATCCATTCACAGGACCAGTATTTTGAAACAACCAACGAAAACCTAAACCAGCCGCAACCAGTGAGATAATAGAAGGGAGAAAATAGGCACTTCGCAAAAGTCCCCGCAAAGCTAAAGAACGATCTAATAATACCGCTAGTCCCAAAGGAATCACCAAACTGGGAACAAGACTACCAAAAGTAAAATAAACAGTGTTAAACAGAACTTGCCAAAAATCAGAGTTAAGCAACAAACGCCAATAATTTTTCAAACCTACCCAATAAATACCCGATGAAGTAAAACTACCAGCAGTAAAACTGAGATAAAACAAATAGGCAATAGGCCAAATTATAAATAAACCTAACAAAATAAGTGCTGGTGTGAGAAAAACCCAAGCCGCAGTAGTATCATTATCTAGTAGTTCCGAAGGAGAAAAACGGGATGGTTTCATGATAATCTTAGACATTCACAGTATATTCATAATTTTATGAGAGTTTATGAGTCAATATTACCCCATTGATGGCACACCTAGTCTAGTTTCTCCTGATATTTCTCTGGAAAATTCACAACCTAGCAACGTTTTGAAACTGGGAGTAATGGCTTCAGGAAACGGTAGTAATTTTGAAGTAGTTGCCCAAGCTATCCAAGCAGGGAAACTCAACGCCCAAATTCAAGTTTTAATTTACAATAATCCCACAGCAAAAGCCGCAGAAAGGGCAGCAAATCACGGAGTAAAGGCTGTATTATTAAATCATCGTGACTATAAAAAGCGCGAAGATTTAGACAGAGAAATTGTCAAAACTTTTAATCAACATGATGTAGAATTAGTGATTATGGCTGGCTGGATGCGTTTGGTAACACAGGAATTAATTGACGCTTTTCCTGATAAAATTATTAATATTCATCCCAGCTTATTACCGAGTTTCAAAGGTGTGCGGGCTGTAGAACAAGCATTAGAAACCGGAGTGAAAATAACTGGTTGTACTGTACATCTGTTGCGTTTAGAAATGGACAGCGGACCAATTATCATGCAGGCCGCAGTACCAGTATTACCAGATGATACAGCCGAAACCCTACACGCAAGAATCCAAATTCAGGAACACCGTATTTTACCATTAGCCATTGCTTCCCTCGCTGACAGGTGACAGGTGACAGGTGACAGGTGACAGTTGACAGTTGACAGTTGACAGTTGACAGTTGACAGGTGACAGGTGACAGGGGGAATTATATTTTACCAATTACCAATTACCAATTACCAATTACCAATTACCAATTACCAATTACCAATCACCAATCACCAATCACCAGTATAAATGCTACAATCCTCTGTTAGAAAATTTTAGGATATCTCCATGTCAGTTTTAACTAACCCCATAAAGTTTGGTACTGATGGTTGGCGGGGTGTTATCGGTGATGAATTTACCTTTGAACGCCTAGCTATAGTTGCCCCAGTCGCCGCTAAAGTATTATATAATACATATTATTCTACAGTCGGTAGCCGTACCATCATTGTCGGTTACGATCGCCGTTTTATGGCAGAAAATTTTGCCCATGCTGTCGCTGATGCTGTCAAAGCAGTGGGTTTTGATGTCCTGTTTAGCGAAACCTACGCACCTACTCCCGCTTTTAGTTGGGCTGCAAAAGACCTCAATGCTTTAGGCGCGTTAGTCATCACCGCTAGTCATAATCCTGGTGCATATTTAGGGTTAAAAGTCAAGAGTGCTTTTGGTGGTTCTGTGCCTCCAGAAGTTACCAAAGAAATAGAAGCACTATTAACAGAAGCAGTACCAACCGCAACGACTCCAGGAAAAGAAGAGACATTTGATCCCTGGCCTAGTTATTGTCAAGCATTAGAAAAGAAAGTAAATATTCACGAAATTCGCCAAGCAATATCATCAGGTAAATTAACATTATTTGCTGATGTTATGCACGGTGCTGCTGCTAGTGGTTTGGTTAGATTATTAGGCGAAAAAGTTAAAGAAATTAATAGTAACCGTGATCCTTTATTTGAAGGAGGAGCGCCCGAACCTTTACCAAAATATCTTTCCCGATTATTTACAGAAATCAAAAATCATGGGGAAATTAATAACAATAATAACTCATATTTAACAGTAGGGTTAGTATTTGATGGAGATTGCGATCGCATCGCCGCAGTAAACAAAAACGCTAATTTCCTCAGTTCTCAAATCTTAATTCCCATCTTAATAGATCACCTCAAAACCAGACGCAACTTTACAGGGGAAATCGTTAAAACTGTCAGCGGTTCTGATTTAATTCCTCGTGTTGCCGAATCATTGAATTTACCTGTATTTGAAACCGCCGTTGGTTATAAATACATCGCTGATAGAATGTTAGATACAGAAGTATTATTAGGAGGTGAAGAATCGGGAGGAATTGGTTATGGTAGTCATATTCCTGAAAGAGATGCTTTACTATCAGCATTGTATGTATTAGAAGCAGTAGTAGAATCGGGTTTAGATTTAGGTGATTATTATCAACAATTGCAGAAAAGAACTAATTTTTTCTCAGCTTATGATCGGATAGATTTACCATTAGCTAGTATGGAAGTGAGAGGAAAATTATTACAACAATTACAAACCCAACCTTTAACAGAAATAGCAGGTAAAAAAGTCATTGATTGTAATACAATAGATGGTTATAAATTCCGTCTAGAAGATCAAAGTTGGTTAATGATTAGGTTTAGTGGAACTGAACCAGTATTACGCCTTTATTGTGAAGCACCAACTTTAGAACAAGTCCATCAAACCTTAAATTGGGCTAAAACTTGGGCAGAAGGAAATTAATAGGTAATGGGTAATGGGTAATTGGTAATTGGTGATTGGTTTATTCATCTTCCCTATTTCCTATTCCCTATTCCCTATTCCCTATTCCCTTCTTACTGTCACCTGTCACCTGTCACCTAATTCTAATGACTAAAACACTCGTAGTAGCCACAGGAAATCCCGGTAAATTGCGGGAAATGCAAGCTTATTTAGCTGATTCTGGTTGGGAATTAATCTTAAAACCAGCAGATCTAGATGTTGATGAAACTGGAGAAACTTTTGAAGCCAATGCTTGTTTAAAAGCTGCTGAAATTGCCAAAGCTACAGGAAAATGGGCGATCGCCGATGATTCCGGTTTAGCGGTAGATGCACTCAATGGTGCGCCTGGTGTATATTCTGCCCGTTATGGCAACACTGACGCAGACAGAATTGGGCGATTATTACGGGAATTAGGAGATACTAAAAATCGTCAAGCTCAGTTTATCTGTGCCGTAGCAGTTGCGAATCCTCAAGGAGAAATAGTTTTACAATCTGAGGGTATTTGTAAAGGTGAAATTCTCTATGAAATTCGTGGAGAAGGTGGTTTTGGTTATGATCCGATTTTTTATGTCCCAGAAAAGCAGTTGACTTTTGCCCAAATGTCACCGGAGTTGAAAAAGTCAATTAGTCATCGCGGTAATGCTTTGAAAAATTTAGTTCCGCAGTTGGTGAAGTTTAAAATTTAATCATCAAGTTTTACTAGCAAAAAATTATGCCGTAACTTGCATATTTCCTGTTAAAATCCAAAGAGAAATAGTTGCTTTAATTTCCTGACCAATTTTTTGTTCAGCTAGTCTGAGTTCATAATTTTTCTGCAAATTCATCCAAAATTCAGCACTCATCCCAAAAAATTGTCCTAAGCGTAAAGCGGTATCAGCAGTAATTGATCTTTTACCATTAATTATTTCGGTAATGCGATTTTTGGGTACATGAAGTAAACGAGCTAATTCACTTGCACTTATTCCTAATTCATGCAGTTCATCAGCTAAAATTTCTCCAGGATGAATAGGTGGACGCGCCATATTATTATCCTTCAGTGATCAATGGAGACATATTGTAAATAACTCTTTTAGTATAGCCGTACACAGAGTATTTAGGACATCAATTAATTATGAAACTCTGACTACCACAGGGTTTTACTCCTGACTCCTGACTCCTGACTCCTTGATCTCCTGACTCCTACTACATAGGGTTTGCTGAATAAAGCGCAACCCTTTATAAATCAAAGGTTTGAGGTTGATAAAGAGGAAAAAAGTGCAAGACTTTTGAAGGGTATACCTGAAAAACCGTGCATTTTGAAACCAAGAAATCCCAAAATGGGGGGATGACAGATAGCTAAAACTGTTCCCTGTTCCCTGTTAAGAGTTCCCTGCCTCCACGAAAAGACTTTCTCAGCAACCCCTACATAGCACAACCAAAGCATAAAAGGCGCTGCTGAACAAGAAAATTCAACAACGCCCAATATCTACATATTCAAAACTTACACAGCTTCGGTGTTCTTCTCACCAGTCCGAATCCGTACAACCTGCTCAACAGGGGAAATGAAGATTTTACCATCACCGATTTCACCAGTGCGGGCGGCGGAAATGATTTTATCAACCACCATATCTACTTGGTTATCTTCTACAACAATTTCCAACTTCAGTTTTTGTAAGAACTCAACCGTATATTCCGAACCTCGATAGCGTTCAGTTTGACCTTTTTGCCGTCCAAAACCACGGACTTCCGAAATTGTCATTCCCACAATTCCCGCATTAACCAAGGCAATTTTTACCTCATCCAGCTTAAATGGACGAATAATAGCTTCTACTTTTTTCATTTTTTTCAATTCCTAACTTCTCAGAGCGTTGTTTATATATCTAACCAGATTCGTTGTCTAAAGCTGTAAATCAAGCTCTACTTGTTTCCGATGAGTTATGTCACCAGTCACCAGTCACCAATCACCAATCACCTCTTTTCCTGTTCTTGTAGCAGCGATCGCCAATCTGCGATCGCCTGATCTGTCCACAGCCAATTTTGCGCTAATTTATCCACTGTAAACTTTACAGGTTCATTCTGAATTACCATTTGACGCAGTTTAATTGCTTCTTTAATATATTGTCCTTGTTTATCAGCAGGTTGATTATTTGCAGATTTATATAAACCCAAAGCTAATCCTGCATAAGCCGTTAAAGCCTCTGAAGGCATGATAGTATTAGCGTCTGGGGTTGTAATCAAGGTTGTATTCTGATCTTTAAGTGCTAAATTCACAGACTTAAACCACGCATCATTAGCCCGATTCAAATTTCCCTCTGCATAGTAAGCAAATCCCAAAGCATTGTTATACAGAACCGAATCAGGGCGATCCCGCACAGCAATTTCCCAATAACGACGGGCATCATCAATACTGTATTTTTTATCTCTTGTTTGGGCAAATTGCCAAGCCAATCGTCCACGGAAAAAATACACAGATGGATTTTCGCTTTGTTTAGCAGGAACTAATGCTAAAGCCGTATCTGCTGATTCTAAAGCGCCACGATTGAGTAATTCTGCCACAGCGTCTAGCCCAGCCTGTAAATTACCTTGGCTCAATTCTGCTGTAGCTTTAGCAGTAACAATACCTGTTGATGATTTTTTTAAATCAAAGGGTGTTGTTTTTGACTCAGGAACAGTCGGAGTAGGAATAACTGGAAGTTCAGGAACTACAGACTGGCGCTGATTCCACCACCAACTTAAACCAATGATCACAGCCAAAGCACTTGCGCCCAAAATGCCTAAAATTGGCCATGGCCGACGGCGACGTGGTTGCCGAAAAGATGGTAAAGGTATCTGTTGATAATTTACCTGATTACCTTCAACATTATTTGACGCATTATTGCTAGTATTGGTAGAAATTTGCACATTCTTTGGCGCATTCAGCGTGATTGGAGTTGGTTGATCTCCCCAAAAATCAAATTCTTCCTCCTGTTTTGCAGGTTGCTGTTCCTGAAGATGATTTTCGGTGACTGGTGACTCCAGTTCCGCCTTCATGGGCATTTCGGATACTGTTGGCGCTTGTTGATTCCCCAACTGGCGAAATAAATCCGCAACAATCGTTGAATCCTGATCATAACCGGGGTGATCATAATCAATTTCATCCATGAGATCCCCCCAAGTATCATCCTCCAGCCAATCTAACTCAGAAGGCTCTCTTGCCAACTCAGAGGACATCATCTCTTCCAGAGTTAAAGGTATTTCCAAATCATCTATCGCCGCCGCATACATGGCATTAGTAGATGCTCCCACAGGAGTCTGATAGTCGTTGAGGAACTCGGAACTAGCAGATAAACCTAATTGTGGTCTCAGAAAACCCTCAAATTCCCGATGCAAATACAACATCGGTAATGCCCAGTACATCTGGTGAGAACCATAGGCAGAAATTAAGCCCTGACGCACCCGACTCACACACAGATCCAAAGGATAGCCTTGGCTTAAGTTGCGGTAAAACAACTGTGTCAGCGTCAGCGCCACTTCATCGGGAATCCGTTCTGACATCGCCAAAACGCTGCTAATCCCTCTTTTCACCAAACTTTCCGTTAAGTTTCGTTCTCCTGTATCCCCAGAACCATCAGACTTAGCTCTATATGCTCCCAAACAAGAGTTAAACACTGCCATTTGGATATTATTATTCACCAACAAACCGGCTAAATCATCACCACTGAGGGTTTCTGTTAACCCAGTTCTGCGACTAACTAAATATATTTCCCCCCCATTAGCACCCACATTACTATGACCAGAGTAGTGAAGAACATGATATCTTGCCTGTTCTAAAGCTTGGGTTAACTCTTCTCTTCCTGGTTGATCCAAGACAGTCAATTCAATTTCTGGCAGATAAATACCATTTTCCACAGAGCGGGGGGCTTGGCGGTGCATTTCTTCTTGTAGGTTGATTGCTTCTTGTTTGAGCAAATCCAGACGGGCTTGATCTGTGGGGGAAGAAATCACCATTAACACTCTTATTCCGCTTTCGTCCTGTGGTGTGGGTAGGTTGCGTGTTGGTAATCTTGATGTGGAAGGAATTCCACTTTGATAACGGGAAAAAGCGATATAAGGACCGGTGGCTAAGGGGCGATCGCCTGCGTGCATCACTTCCCACGGCAACCGCGCTAACCGTGTATCTTTTAATCCCAAACGCAAGCGCAGTACCTGTTGTTGGTTCTGGGCAATGCCTTGGGCAGTAATCCAACTATCTCTGAGAGTGCCTTGAAACAGTGCATTATATAATTGTTGACCCAGTGCCACCAAGTTTACAGAGTTTCTGGCTATAGCATCCCCCTGTAGCACTGACTGTAAAGGGTCATTCATTAAATGTCCTGCGGCCGCTAACCACTCAGCCACAGGCCAACTCACCAGTTCTTCTGCCAATGGCACCCCAGGTGCGACTTGTTCCGTCCGCACCAAGTAGTCATTTTGCCCTACTGGAGTCACGGAAATGTGAAATTCCTGGGTCACAACTTCTCCTGTTTGCCTCCTAAAATCCGGTTTTCACCGTAAAAGTTTCTAGTCTTTTCTCTCTAACTGATACTTTAGAAGCATCTTGCCGAGGAATGTTTCTGTTTTCGGGTTGTTTCGCCTTCAAGTGCTGGTACAACTTTATCCGGATTGGATTACTTCTGACTAGAACACTTTATTGGTAGATGCACCTTGATCTTCAACTCCCCTGGTAGGTTAACACCTACTGGGGGTTTTCTTTTCAATTTTGGCAAAAAAAGCAGTGTTTGACCCAAGAATTTCTGCTCAACTGTATAGAAAATCAAATCCTGATAACTAACTCCCCTAACCAGCTACTAGCCATAGGAATTTTTTCGCTAAGTGACAAGCACCTAAATTTGCTGAAATTTATCCGGAGCATAGTGCATTAAATGAGAACGTTTAGATGGTAGATGCACCCTGATAATTAATCTCCCCTATTTGGTTCACACCAATGGGGGTTTTTTATTTGGTTGACAAGGATCAATCATGTAAATACAACCCAATTTTCCGGAAATAATATTAAAACCAATGAACATTTAACCAGTAGATGCACCCTGATAACTAATCTCCCCTGGTTGGCTAATACCAATTGGGGGTTTTTTGTTGGACAAACAATCATGAAAAAGCTAGTTAATTTTTCCGGAATATGGTAATTACACCAAGAAGAACCAAATTAGTAGATGCACCCTGATAACTAATTTCCCCTGGTTGGCTAACATCAATTGGGGGTTTTTTATTGGCTTCACAACCCATCAAACCAGAATTTATAAACAATAATAATGATGCACCTAAATTGTTCCGGAATATGGTAATGACACCAAGAAGAACTAAATTAGTAGATGCACCCTGATAACTAATTTCCCCTGGTTGGCTAACACCACTGGGGGTTTTTTATTCAAAAATAAAAACAAACTTCCAGGAACAAATTTATCCGGACGATGGTTCTACACCTGGGAACATTAAATTGGTAGATGCACCCTGATAACTAATCTCCCCTAGTTGGTTAACACCGATTGGGGGTTTTTTGTAGACAAAAGCGAGTTGGCCGCCACAAGTGCTTTTCTCATCTTTTGTCCACTCAGTGTTGGCTTCCAGTTTACTCCTGTTTTCTGCCAAATGCCAAGCCTATTTTTGTAATTGCAGTAATTTTATTTTCAGCTTCAGCCCAAGTTCAGAATGATTATAGCGATATATAATAGGAATCTTAATAATTTTTATATAATTCATGCCTGTGTGATTTTCTAGATATCTGTTAACATTTTATGACATAAGGGAATCCGGTTTGATTGCCAACATTATCGGTAGAGGTAGGAAACAGGGAACAGGGAAAACCTGTACTGATTTTTTCCAAACATCAAATAGGACAAGTTTTGCCCAAAATAACCAAGCTTGACGCAAAAAGCCTGATTCATACTGTATTCTAAATTCTCAGAAAATTGTATTCAACATTAAGAAATTCCCAAAAACAAATGAGTTTAGCAGTGATTAAGTTCTCTTCTGAAGATTGCGGCATCTGCCACAAAATGTCTTTTTATGATAAAAAAGTGTCAGAGGAACTGGGTTTGCAGTTTATTGATGTGAAAATGCAGGATACAGCGACTTATCGTCAATATCGGAAAATTCTGCTCACCCAGTATCCTGATAAATCGGAGATGGGATGGCCTACCTATATTATATGCAATTCTCCTGATGGTGAATTTCAAATTGTGGGAGAAGTTAAAGGTGGACATCCCAAAGGTGAGTTTAGAACTCGTATCCAAGAGGTTTTAGATACAGCAGCTAGTCAGAATTAATTATTTCAAATGATTCTACCTGTAAAACAGGACCAATCATAGCGGTGGTCATGATGTCATCACGCACTTTTCCTGTAATTGTGGCTTTTTGACCTGACTTGAGCAAATTTCTGTCAGCACTTTTAGGAATTTCGTAAGTAACACCATCGTCTGTAACAAAAGCCCAAGCGCCGAGTCCAATATTTCGGCGTTCTATTTTGCCTGTAATTGTGATCATATGGGAATAGAGAATAGGGAATAGGAGGCAAAAGGCAAAAGGCAAAAGGCAAGAGAGGGTTAAGGGACTTACAAATAAAAAAATATTTAATTAGTTCTTGTGGGGTAGGCATCTTGCCTGCCCTTAAACCCGGACGAGCTAGAAGCCCATCCCACAAGATTGGATAATTTATTTGCTGGAAGTCCCTAATTTTTCACTGTCACCTGTCACCTGTCACCAGTCACCATCTAAGCTGGTTGTTCGTCGTTTTTCAATGCTAAACGGGCTAGTCCGTAGCAAAGTAGGGCATTGACAAGTAAGAAAATGCGGGCTAATGTACCATCTCCTAGACCCCAAACTGCGGGATCATAAATAGCACTAACTATTAAACAGGCTGCTACACCAAGGCTAGAACCTATGGCAAACCATTTCCAGTTGGGATGTCCTAATAGCAATGCTATTAAAAGCATGGGAATTAATACACTGGCAAAGAGGGGATTTAAATCTGCTGTTCCTTGTATACTGTTGCCTAGTTCGGGAATAGAACTACCTAAAACCCGGAATGGCCACTGGGGCAAGTCAAAGATATAAATTCCTTTGAGGAAGAATAACCCAGAACTACCAAATATTAAACCACTGGATAGGGACCAACTCCAGGTGAAGGGGAAGTAAACCCGTAAAAACCAAGCGAGTAAATAAGAACCTAGTACCATGAGGACTTTCGGTATTAAGGCTACAGCACCGCCATCTATCCAAAAGCCGGGGTTGAGATAGCCGTTATCTCTTAACCACCGGAAAAAGTCGTTAAAGCTAATTTGTCCTTCGCTGGCAAGTTTTACGGCTGCTTCGGCGTTAAGTTGTCCAGCACCGTAATAGTTTAATGCGTCCTCTGGCATGGCTCTAGCTGACTGTTTGAGGACTTTTAAAATTTCCTCTGGGTCTGTAACTCCGGCTGCTTTGACTAATGCTGCTACTCCTGCGACGTGGGGGGCAGCCATACTTGTGCCTTGCAGTCCTAAAAATACGCCTTGGCCTTCTTCGTTGATGGTTTCTTGGAGAATAGCACCTGCATCACTACCACCAGGGGCAGAAATATCTACTCCTGCACCAAAGTTAGAATAGTCTGCTTTTTCCCCGTCGGGTCCAAAGGCGGAAACACCGATGACGTGAGGATAACGGGCGGGATAACTAGAACCATCGGTACTTTCGTTACCTGCCGCAGCAACGATGACTACACCTTTTCTGTGGGCGTATTCAATGGCTTCTTTCATTAACTGGCTTTCGCCACCACCACCTAAGCTCATGTTAATTACGTCTGCGCCGTTATTGGCGGCAAATTTGATGGCTTCGGCAATATCAGCAACAGTACCACCACCATCAGCACTTAATACTTTTAAGGGCATGAGACTTGCTTCGTAGGCAACTCCAGCTACACCATATTTATTGTTGGTGGCTTGGGCGACTGTACCGGCTACATGAGTTCCATGTCCGTTGTCGTCTTGGGCGGTTTCGGTGTCGTTTACAAAGTCGTAACCTTTGACTATTTTGGTTTCATATAAGTCCCGGACTTTGGTGATGCCGGTGTCAATAACTGCTACTGTGATACCGCTGCCTTTGGTGCGTGTCCATGCACCTTCTACACCAATTTTGTGCAAATTCCATTGTTTGCTGTAATATTGGTCGTTGGGACCTGTTAAGGAAGGGGTTGCTTCTTCATCTCCTTCTTGGGGACGGAGAAAGTCTCCTAACCAGGCAGTTTCGCCGATGGGAACTGCTGTATAAATATAGTTAGGCTCGATAAATTCTGTGTTTTGGGCATAAGCTGATTTTCTCAGGTCTTGCAATCTTTGGCGATCGCCTTTGATAATATACACATTATCAGCCGCTGAAAATTGATTATCCAGTCGGGGTGTAATGTTATATTGTTGAGCGATCGCTTGTAAATCTTGCTGTATGACTGTTGCTGGTAAATCTTCCCGAAAATCCAGTAATATTGTCTCAAATTCACCTTTGGTTGCCAATCCCTGAACATTCAGGTATCCGAATACGGCAGCAACCAAGCCGATGACAAACAAGCACAATAATATAAGTCTTCTCATATCAACTCATCGCTTTTTGTCAGTTTGCACACTACGATAACTCATATAGTGGTATTTTTGGGACAGTGGAGACTAGAAAAAATCTAGGAAAAATTACGAATTACTAATTACCAATTACGAATTATGGAACGTGGTCTTTTATGGTTGCCTTTGTTAGTAGCATTTTTCTGGTTAGCTTGGCAAGGTTCGCAGGAATATCAGAAACTTGAAGCTTATAAAATTTGGGCAGAACAGTTTGAACGGGCTAAGTATGATATTTATGCTGTACTCGCTCAAAAAGGTAATGATATCACTTGGGGAAAACCTACTACTAAAGGACCTATTCAACTGCAAACTTTTAGTTTATTAGATATTGAAAAAATTAGCTTGTTGGTAAATGATAAACAAGTGGAAATGGAAAACCCTCCCTTAAAAGGTCGTGTGATTGAGTTAGAATTTGTATTTTATGAATCTGCTAAATCAGTACGAGTTCCCTTTACAGAAATTCCTTTAGCAGCAGAATGGGGTAAATTTTTGCAGGGTGTAATAAACGCAGATGAACGCAGATAAACGCAGATGAAAATTGGATATCTTAAATTAAGTTGATTTTTGATTTGCGCTTGTCTAAAAAACAGTTTTAGCTGACTTCTAAGATCTGAATGCTTATTTGTGGGGAAGGGGAATTTTTATCATAAATTCTGTTATTTTACCAATTGATGAAATACAATTTAAAGCACCATAATGATGATTTTCATGATTGAGACGATGTGCTAAAATTAATAATGTAATAAGGCGCTTTCTATTCCTTCATGAATATCAACATATTTTAATTCTGATTGATACAGGCAGGAAAATATACGTAAAGAATCAACAATTTTCCAAATCCTTTATGCACCAAATTTCATGGAATATATCAATATTTTTACCAATAATTTCTGCGGTTGTTGTATTCAGAGAATCAGCTAAAGGTTTATTTACTAATAACTAAATAGGGTTTGCTGAAAAAATGTAAAACCCAGATATACTAAAGGTTACAGGCTGATAAAGAGGAAAAAAGTGCAAGGGTTTTGAAGGGTATACCTGAAAAAGTGTGCATTTTTTGGGATTTCGAGAGATGGCAAAGAAATTTTCAAATCTCCTCCTGACTCCTGACTCCTGACTCCTGACTCCTATACCCTCACGGAAAGACTTTCTCAGCAACCCCTAAATATAATTTTTATCTTTGACAAAGATGAAATTTACTGTTGTATCAATAATCATTTTATAGAGTGCAGATTGTTCTTTAGTGTTTTTTAAATTTTCTGCTAGTTCTACATTTTTCCGGCGATATTGTTCTAGTTATTGCTGTAATTTGTTTTTATGTTATCATGATTTTTCTATTTCAGAAACGCGCTGACCTAAAAATGCGATTTCCTCATCTGGGGATTGATTAGACACAGAACATTAATATATTATATATCTGTTTTTTATGTGTGTTAAATTTTGATTTTTAACGATAATGATAACTAAGAATACATCAATACCTGTAGCTTTAACTATAGCTGGTTCGGATAGTGGTGGTGGTGCGGGTATTCAAACCGATTTAAGAACTTTTGCTTTTCACTGTGTTCATGGTACAAGTGCTATTACTTGTATTACCGCCCAAAATACTCTTG
Source organism: Sphaerospermopsis torques-reginae ITEP-024 (assembly GCF_019598945.1). Lineage (NCBI taxonomy): Bacteria > Bacillati > Cyanobacteriota > Cyanophyceae > Nostocales > Aphanizomenonaceae > Sphaerospermopsis > Sphaerospermopsis torques-reginae. Next base: position 5,236,633 of record NZ_CP080598.1, read on the forward strand.
GTGTGATCCGGGTTGATGCTATGCCTTCAGAGGCTGTTATAGCACAAATTCGGGCGGTGGTTGAAGATATTGGTGTGCAAGCTGCAAAAACAGGAATGTTGCTAAATCAAGAAATTATTTCAACTGTAGCGCAGGAAGTGAGAACTTTACAAATTGATAATTTGGTGGTAGATCCTGTGATGGTATCACGGACAGGAGCGCAGTTAATTGATGATGATGCGGTGAAAACTTTACGTGATGAATTGATTCCCCAAGCGGCTATTATTACACCTAACCGTTATGAAGCGCAGATTTTAAGCGGGTTGGAAATTGTTTCTTTGCAGGATATACAAACTGCTGCCGAAATTATACACAAAAGTTTACGGACTAAAGCGGTTTTGGTAAAGGGTGGGGGAATGTCTGGAGAGTTGAGAGGGGTGGATGTTTGGTTTGATGGGGAAAGGTTGGAAGTTTTGAGGACGAAACAAGTAGAAACGAAAAATACTCATGGTACTGGTTGTACTTTATCTGCTGCGATTACTGCTAATTTAGCTTTGGGTAAAGATTTATGGAATGCGGTACAAGAAGCTAAGGAATATGTGACAACTGCACTTACTTATTCTTTGGATATTGGGAAGGGAAGTGGACCTGTGGGACATTTTTTCCCGTTGTTGGTGAAATAAATGTCTGAATCAGGATGTCCAGGATTAAAGGATTAACAGGATGGAATATCTGTTTTCATCCTTGTTAATTGCTATTTTATTTCTGTCTCTGTGCAGTTAGGTGATTTTTATATTATTCTATTGTCTAATCTCCGGGATCACTTTACTCTGATAGTATATTTTGCTAATCTAAAGACCTAATTTTTATACCAATATGCAGATGAGAGCAACTACCACTAATGTTCATAATAAACCACCCACTCCCAAATATTCCCCATCTGTTCCTGTTTATGTGTACCGGGAATTAGTTGCAGAGTTACAAGCAGTACAAGCAAAGTTAGATGTAGTCACCAACCATAATCAAAAATTATCCCAGGAAAATCAACAACTACGTCAAGAAATTAACAAACTTGTTCAGTCTTGTTTAGAACTGCAAAAGTTAGTAGATTCTTCTGCACCAAGTTCTCAAACTCCACCAAGTACACCAAGTTCTCCAACTGTTCCTCCAAATCATGGTTATGTGAATAATACACAAAATAATACACAAAATAATAGACCAAATAATCAAGCTGCACCTAGACCTAATGTAACTGTAAAAAATATGCCTAAAGCTCAAGACAAAGTACGTAAAAACACTGGAAGTAAAGTTCCTAAAAAGAAGACAGTTAAAACAGCACCTCCCCCACGTCAACCAACTTCCAAACCACCGAAAAAAGTCCGTCGTGAGGTTATTTCTGTACCTGTGATGGATATGAATTTTCCGGTATCAGAACCAATGTATATAGAAGAACAAGAAGTACATTATTATTTACCCCTAGAGTCTGAGTCTAGGGGGTTGAATGGTTGGTGGTTGTTTTTTACTATTGTGTTTATTATGATTGGTGGGTTTAGTGCGGGTTATTTGATTGTACGTCCTTTTTTACAAAATCAAGGTCAAAATAGTAGTCAGTAGTCAGGAGTCAGGAGTCAGGAGATCAAGGAGTCAGGAGTTAGATAGAGGAAGTTAATAAACTAATTATTAATTACCAATTACCAAACCTCACAGATATGATGTTAAACTTTGACTGTAGCAACTGTTGGTAAGTTCACTTTTAAACGGTGAAACATTGCTTCTCTACCTTGGATTGCTAAGGTATCATCTAAAGGTGTCAGTTTAATTTCTTGTTGATATTTCAATTTTAACGCTGTTTGAATTAACCAATCTGCAACAAAGGGATTTTTTGGTAATAAGGGACCGTGTGAATAGGTTGCGATCGCATTTTGATAAAACGCTCCTTCTGTACCATCTTCACCATTATTACCTAAACCATAAACTACTTTTCCTAAAGCTTCTACTTTTCCTAGTTTTGTTCTTCCTCCGTGGTTTTCAAACCCGACTAAATAAGGTTTTGTTCCTATCATTGCTTCTAGTTCTTGCGCGAGTCGGGAAGCGGTAACTTCTATGACTAAATTACCTATACAACGTTTAGTATTTTCTCCTGGATGAATAGAAACTAAGTCTAATATTCCTAAACCTTCTATTCTTTGTCCAAAACCTGGTTCGTAATAATGTCCTAAAAGTTGGGGTGAACCACAGGTGAAAACTCCTGGTGTACCGTTTTCAATTTTATCTCGCATTGCGTCAGCTTTTGCACCTTGTAAGTCACGCATGACTATTTCTTGTTGACGATCTTGCGCTCCTCCACCAACAATTATATCTACTGATTTTATATCATCTGCGGTGGCATTTTGATCTAATGGTATTACTTTAACATCATATCCCCGCCATTGGGCGCGTTTTTCTATGGTGATGACGTTTCCTCTGTCTCCGTAGGTACTCATGAGTTTGGGATATAACCAACCAATTATTATTTCCATCGTTTTACAGTTATGTTTATTTTGGGTTTTATGTTAACTCATTTTTTGGAGTTTTCAATATTTTTTAGGTTATTTGTTTGGTGTTGCTATGCTAACAGAATAACGAACCGCAGAGACGCAGAGGAATTAAGGTTTAGTTTTTGAAGGTTATTTGGGGTTGGTTTTATTATTGATTTTTTTTATTTATGAAGATGTAAAATTAGTATTTAGAAAATCAGCAGGTGTCATAATTAATATTTCTGCAAATTGGTTTAATACTAATAAATCTTGATCACCTGTTATTAAAAAATCAGCTTGAGCAGATACAGCAGCAGCTAAGATATGATAGTCTTTTATGTCTCTTAGTTGTGATATATCTATATCTAGAGAAATATTAGGACACGATTGTAAAACCTCTGTAGCAGCATCTAATATATCTTCTACAGTTAATCCCAGTGATTTTATTTTGGCTTGAAATTTAGTCCGTTTTAAAGTAGTTTCTAATTCTTGAAACAAGTCTGGAGATGCAAAAATTGAAATTTGATTATTTTGGGCTAAAATTAGGATTTTGCGGGGTGTTCCTCCCCATAATAAAGCTGATATCAAAACATTAACATCTACAACTACTTTCATTTTTTACCCCACAATTCTTCTCTCACTTCTTTGACTATTTCACTAATTTCTTCTAAGGTTGGTTGTTCTGGATCTGGTTCAGATTCATCAACTATTTGAAATAACTCGTCTAGCGTTAGCTTTTTTTTGGTTTTTATCATCTTAATTTCATTTTCTGTTACAGAAATTTCATATTCTGAATTAGGTTGCAACTGCTGTAATATCTCTGGAGGAATTTCTAGTTTTCCTTCTGAGGTAACTTTGGCAATTAGTTTAGTAATCATTATTTACTCCTTTGCTTTTTTTGTGTAGCTTCTATTTTGATTATTAATATTATAATTCTCAGTCTGAATAATTATAACATAAATATTACACGATTGGGTAAAAATTCCTATTCAGTAGTTACTTTAATTTACAATCTCGCTTTTTTATTGTTTTACACCCTGTCATAATTAGTATTTTGGTTAATTTAGTATTTTTGGTAACAGTTTTTTTGAGCATTTTGTCACCATAATCACAAGTTATCGTAGTCAGTATCCTCAAAGGTAAATCAATCATGAAACTAATTGAAAATCCCAATTTAACTGTAATTGCTGGTGAAAATGCGGTTTCCGTTTCTCAACTACCTCCTATTTGGCAAAATATCGCTGCTGGAAAAGCAAATGTAGGTTTTAAAGATGTTGATGTTTATGTGAAAATGGCGCAGTTATTTCAATATAAACTCGCGCAAGGTGATGTGGATTTATTTAATGAACGTCCAGAGTTAGCTGGTTGTAAATCTTCGTTTTCTCAGTTGTTTGGAAAGTTAGCTTATGAAACTTTGGAATTTTACGGAAATGATTTTTTAAAGGATCAATATCCAGATTTTCAAGAAATTTTAAAAGATGTAAAATCAAAGGGTTTAGAATATTCCAATGAAGTGAAGGTTGCTTTAATTGGAATTGACCTTTTTAACGAGTTTGGATATGATTTACCTGCAAGTTTTTATCATGTGCATTTAGCACCTATTTACCGAGATCATGTATTTGAAGAACGCGCTTTAAGATTTGACAAACGGGATATTAAACATAAACGTTCTTGGGATGCAATTTTACACTCAGGTAAGGTTTTTGCAGTGCAAATGAAGGTACAAAGCATTGCTTCAAAATATGGTTTTACCTATCATCACGGTTGCGGTTGTAATTCTCATTTATCTTCTATTGATATTTCTGAGGGAGATTTTAATTATGAATTATCTCCTGAAAAATATCAACGTTGGGTTAGAAGTTTTATTTGGACTGCTTGGTATGAATATGCTTTCTTTCAAATTGTTCCTAATACCAGTTATTTAGTTTAAGTTATTTCTCAGAATATTCAGATCCCCGACTTCTTTGAGAAATAGGGGATCTATTTTATTTGATGTAACTCTTCAATTGTCAATTGTCAATTGTCAATTATCAATTATTAAAGAATTTTGCTCCCTGTTAAAACTTCCCGCACTTCTAACATTGCTGAATAGGTAGGAAGAATATGCAAAGTTTCATTTTTCGGGGTATGTTCTAAAGCTGTGTTAATAGCTTTCTTTAAATCTTCTTCAACAATTAAGTTAATTTTGCTGTCAATAGATTTTTCGCTATAACGCAATCTTAACGCCATATCATACACGCGATCGCCACTCACTATCAATGTTCCACCCCGTTCTACTAATTTCTCTGTATCTACATCCCAGATCCAAGATACATCTGTTCCGTCAGGTGTGCGATCGTTCAAAACCATCAATGTAGTTTTATCTGTACTTTGAGTAACTACTCTAATAGTTTCATTTGTTCCTACAGGATTTTTTGATAATAAAATTCTCACTTTTTTCCCATCTATTACCAAATCTTCTGCACGTCCAAAAGCTGCTTGAAAATTATTAATTGTTTCTCTAATTTTCCCTTCATTAACTCCTAATTCTTTTGCAGCAGTAGCAGCAGCTAAGGTATTATATTTATTGTATAAACCTACGAGAATTTGTGACCATTCACTACTTTCTAAACTGGGTTGACTCTTACTAAACCCACAACTAGGACAGGTGAAATCTCCTAAATGGGATAAATAAACCCCTTGATAATCTAAAGAATGTCCACATCTGGGACAATAAATAGAATCTACTGCATGAGGAATTGATTCTAAATAATTCTCTGGTTCATTTAATCCAAAAAATAGCACTTTTTGATTTAACTGTTGACCTAAATAAGATAAAGTCGGATCATCAGCATTGGGAATAACTACTGTTGCTTCTGGTAAGGTTGAAATTACCTTTGTCCATTTTTTACTAATAGTATCAACTTCTCCATATCTATCAAGTTGATCCCGGAATAAATTTAAACAGATAATAATTTTTGGTTGTAAAGGTTTTAAAACCTTGGGAACGATATTTTCATCAACTTCTAAAATTGCATAGTCAACATTTAAAGCACCTAATAAACTGGTATTTTCTATTAAAGCAGTCGCTAAACCATTCTCTAAATTTGCACCCGTAGAATTATGGGCAATTTTGTAACCTGTGCGTTCTAAAATTGTACATAATAATAGGGCGGTTGTGGTTTTTCCGTTTGTACCTGCAATTAAAATTACTCCGTTTTTAACTTGTTGACTTAATAATTCTAACAGTCTGGGTTCGATACGTCGCGCAATAGAACCTGGTAATACACTAGCAGCACCAAGACGCAAAGAACGTACTAAAAATGTCACACTTTTAGCAATGGATACCGCTAAACCTAGTTTGACTCTATCTATAAGTTGTATTTTCTTTCCCACAGCAGTTGTTATGTAATGTCTTTATTGGCAAATTTAATTTTGTCAGTTTAACCAATCTTGGTAAAAAATACCAGTCTGAAGATCAAAACTTTCTCTTCCCTGTTCCCTGTTCCCTGTTCCCTGTTCCCTTTCTTAAAGAAGTCGGGGATCTATCTACTAAAAGTCATGGTTAAAAAATAGCGTCCAGATGTAATTATATATCTAGGCAAAAGTGTTAAATAAGGTTTCTGTTGATGAGTAGCATAAATTGGCTTTTTTTGCAAACTAACATAACTGCTAACTGGCGACGGTTGCTGTCAAAATGCCTATTATTGCTGCTTTGCCTATTTTTTGTAGGTATACAACCAGCTTTTGCAGGTATGAAGGATGACAGATACGAAGGTAATATTTTCGTGGTTTTTGCGGGAAATGGTTCTCTTGTTCCTCCCAAACTAACTTTAGCACAGACTTTAGCAGAACATAAACCCGCAATGCTGGCTTTTTATGTTGATGATAGCAGCGATTGTAAACAGTATGCGGTGTATATTTCCCAGACTCAAGCATTTTATGGACGTGCTGCGGAAATTATTCCTGTGAGTGTTGATACTATTCCCGTGAAGGACAGTTATGAACCGACAGAACCAGGATATTATTATTCTGGTGTTGTACCGCAGGTTGTTCTTTTTGATCAGTCAGGAAAAGTTGTTTTGAATAAAAAAGGTCAAGTACCTTTTGAAGAGATAGATGATAAATTTAGGGAGGTATTTAATTTGTTACCTCGTGATCAGTCTATTGAGTTCAAGCAGCGTTCATTTAATGAGTATAGCAGCGAGTTGAGCCAGTAAAAATTTATTAGCAATTAGCACATTAATTTAGCAAATTTAGCAAATTTAGCAAATTATGGTGGGCATTGCCCACCCTGCTGGTTGCAAATTTTATGATTTTCATCAGTCTGGATAAGTAATAAACACAGATAAACGCAGATAAACGCAGATCATAGAAAACTATAAATTACTATAGATCAAGTTAAGTTAGGTGATAAATTTTTAGTTGGTTCTGATACTGCATTTTTCTTTTTACCAAGACATAATAGTTAAATTACTAATGACTAATAACTAATGACCAATAACTAATAACCAATAACTAATGAACAAAGTTTATACTACGCTGGAACTCATTCAAATTTTAGCAGCAGAACGGCAAGCTTGCTTGAAAGGAGAACGCCTAAAGTTGGATGTGACGGTTTCAGGTAATCCAGTTATAGACCAGTTTATCCCAACGGAAGGGCTACAAAAATTCACTGCTTATCAAGATTTTAAAGCTTCGATTCATGAATATCAACGAGAAAATCAAGTTTCTGGGATTGTCTGGAAAGATTTGACTGTAAAGGGTAAAACTTTCCATTATCCAGAGGTTGACGCGCAGTTAATAGCGTTAAATACTGATTTGGAAATATTGAAAGCTGCGAAAAATTCTATGTTGGAATTTTGGGATCAAGTTACAGCAGATATGGATTTATATTTAAGTGTTAGTAATGGTAAACAACACGAAAAAATCAATAAATTAGATGTTGAAAGAATAGCCCAAAGAACAGAATGGGCAAGTTTTTTAAAGTGGGAAAATGCGAATTTTTTGGAATTAATTTTACAAATGGGTTGGGGAAAACCAGAAGAAGCAGCCTATAAAAGAGGTAGACCACATTCTGGTAGTGAGTTTATTCATGCAGTTAACCCTGGAAATTATCCCATTGGGTAATTGGTAATTGGTAATTGGTAATTGGTAATTGGTAAACTTATTACTGTCACCTGTCACCTGTAACCTCATTTACTGGCTATTTTGATTAAGTTATCTAGTTCTTCCTGCATTTTATTTCTGACTAATTCATAACATTCATTAACATATTTGCGATCGCTTGCGGCTTCTTTTCCATAGCGTTCAAAGACAATGGGTGGACAAACTCTGGTATAGATACGGGCAGGTAAAGGAATATTCGGCAATGGTCCTACTGCTAAACCCCAAGGTAAACCTAAATAAACCGGAAACACTAAAGGATCAACATCAAACAACCAAGGCATTCCCCATTTATGGAATTGCTGCATAATTTTATACAAATCAGCCAAAACTATCAGGGTATCATGCGCCCCCCAGGAAATAGCCGGAACAATGGGGACATTTTCCCGCAGTGCTAACTTAATAAAACCCCGACGTTCAGCAAAATATATTTGATCCCGCATTTGATGGGGTCGAAACACATCTTCCGCACCACCAGGATAAACTAAGACACTAGCATCAGCCTTAAAAGCTGCGTAAGCCATTTTCGGATGTGCCATGATAGCGCCACCTTTCATGGCCATTTCCGCTGCTGGGGGAAAAACTTCCCAAACTTTGGGGTGCATCAAACCATAAATAGGTCTTTGTGTGCCAAACCGACGTAACCAGTCGTACAACATCATGGATGTATCCGGGGATGCCAAACCGCCATTGTGAGAACCGACAAACAGAACTTTTCCCTCTGGGATATTGTCCCAGCCACTGGTTTGCACTCGAAAATAGTAGTTATATAAAAAACCCAAAATAGGCATGAGGTTTTCAATGAACTTTGGATCTCGCTCGTCCAAAGACCATCCTAGTTTTTTGTTTTGGGTGTGTTGTAGTTGAAACATGGAATTTTCAGGATTTCAAGGAGTCAGGAGGCAGGAGGCAGGAGGCAGGAGGCAGGAGGCAGGAGTCAGGAGGCAGGAGGCAGGAGGCAGGAGTCAGGAGTCAGGAGTCAGGAGAAAGAATTAATTTTTCAACTTTTGCCTTTTGCCTTTTGCCTTCTTACTGTCACCTGTCACCTGTCACCTGTCACCTGTTACTTCCAAGTACCGTGGAAACTATGGGGGATAACGCTGGGTAAACCCAGTTTACAAACAGGTTCTTCATTGAGGCGATCGCCATCAAATATCCAAACTTCGCTACTATCGGTATTACCATCATAAACCACTGTCAACACCCAACCTTGCTGAGAGTTTTGAGTATCTTCAATATAAAGAGGTTCAGAAGGATAAAAATTTTCACCTAAGTTTGCTTCTATTAAATTTCCATTTTCATGATCAAAACGAGCAATACTATTTAATATCTCACCTTCTGTATCTGTTCCTTCCCGAAAAATAGACATATAGCTATCACGAGAGAATTTACCGACATTTTTAGCTGGAACATGAGGAAATTCACAAGTTCTATTTAATAAAGTTGCAATTTCTTGTACTTTGCCAGTTTGCGGATTTAGTTGTACCCGTGTCAAGGAAGTTTTAGCAAAGGTGTGAGTTTCTCCTGTTGCTACTTCTCGCAAATATTCATTAGTTTGAAAATCATCATATTTAGCAAAATCAACAATTACATTACCACTATCATCAACATATCCATTACTAAAATGCCACTGAAACCAAGGTTCTGTTTCTCCCCGACTGACTAAAGATAAATTTTCTCTATCAATAACTATAATCTGATTTCCCTTTTCTGGTTGCCACGTTAAAGAATCACTGTAGCTACTCACCCCAAATAAAACAGGCCAAATATTTAACTGCACCGCTGGAGCAAAAAATATTAAATATTGTCCTGCTAAAACAAAATCATGGATAATCGGAAAACCTGCTAACGTAAACTTTGCTTGTTGAATAATTCTACCAGTAAAATCACTTTTATAAATATGCAATATGGCATTAAGTCCAGGAGTCATGCCAAAATTAAATATTTCTCCCGTTTGATAGTCAACTTTAGGATGAGCAGAATAAGGTTGTCCTTTAGTTAAACCACCTAAATTATTTAAACCTTTGGTTTCTAAAGTTTCTAAATCTAAAGCATAGGGGTTATCACCTTCCCAAAGTGCTAAAAGTTGCTCCGGTAATGCCAAAACCGAAGTATTTGCAGCGTTTTTCACTGGTTTTTGCCATTGATTCCAAATCGGACCCGGTGCAGTCATGCCATAATTACCATATAAGTATTTACCCGCAGCGGTTTCTTCTTGATAACCAGCAGTCTGCACATAGCGATAAACTCCCGTAGCACCTGCATCGGTAAAATGGACTGCTAAAATAGCCCCATCTCCATCAAACCAATGTCCTACCCGCATATTACCCCGTTCTAGTCTTGCTGATCCATTGCGGTATAATGTACCACGTAAACCTTCAGGAATTTTACCCGCAATTATTGGTAATTGCGTGGCTGGAAATTCTTTTGCAGGTTGGGATATGGCTTTTGCCCAAGTTTTTTTACTTGACTTTTTTTCAATTGTCTGCATAGTAATTTTACTGTATAGGTTTTTGTTTGTAATTACGATTTCTTAACAATTACCGATTAAAGTATGTATTGTCAAAAGACCGCTAACCCCCTACTGACTCCTGCCTCCTGCCTCCTGACTCCTGACTCCTTACGTTTGATTGTACCTATAGTTTAAATGTAAAGCAATGTTACGACGATTGAATCAAAAAGTTATTGGTTTCTTACTTTTGGCTGTGATATCTGTCCTCAGTTATACACCACATATCTTAGCCAGTAATACCTCTATTCAAGGTAATGTGATCTTTATCCATCCAGATGGTACGAGTGCAGCGCACTGGGGCGCAACTAGAATACTCTACACTGGACCAGATGGCAGATTAAATTGGGATCAAATGTCAAATTTGGCTGTTTACTTGGGACACATGAAAAATCAATTATCTGGAACTTCCAATGGTGGGGCGGTAACTCATGCTACTGGGGTAAAGGTAAATGCTGACTCTTTTGGGTTGGATGAAAACGGTAAACCGGTGGTGGCGCTTTCTGGAAAACCACAAACAATTATGGAAGAAGCCATAAAAGCGGGCAAAGGAACGGCTATTATTAATTCTGGGATGATTCATGAACCAGGAACAGGTGCATTTTTAGCAAAATCTCCCAGTCGTCGCAATTTTGCAGATATTACTAAACAAATAGTAGAATCAGGTGCAGATGTGATTTTAGGTGGTGGAGAAATGTGGTATCTTCCTAAAGGAGTAGCGGGAAGACATTCCACCGCATCCCAAAGTCAAAGAACTGATGGGTTAAATTTAGTAGAAATAGCCAAAAAGAAAGGTTACACTGTTGTTTATACTCGTGATGAATTATTGAAGTTACCAACAAATACTAAAAAGGTGTTGGGAATTTTTGCGGCTGATGATACCTATAATGATGAAACAGAAGAAAACTTGAAAAAACGGAATTTACCGTTATATGTGGCCACTGCACCGACGGTAGGGGAACAGTTGGATGTAACGTTAAAGATTTTATCGCAAAAGGGTAAAAATTTCTTGATTGTTTTAGAAGAAGAAGGTAGCGATAATTTCGGTAATTATAATAATGCCATTGGTTGTCTCACCGCCTTAAAACGTGCCGATGATGCGGTTGGGGTGGCAATGAAATTTATTGAGAAAAACCCGAATACTTTATTAGTTACTGCCGCTGATAGTGATGCTGGTGGTTTAGAATTGGTGGGAGCAACAGAAAAAGATTTTCCCTTTAATAAACCATTACCAGAAAAAGGGAAAAATGGCGCTCCTTGGGATGGAAAAGAAGGAACAGGAACGTTACCTTTTATTTCTGCACCTGATAAACAGGGTAGACGTTTTCCCTTTGCTATATCATGGTCTGGTTTTGGGGATAATGCTGGAGGAATAATAGCGAAAGCGCATGGTTTTAATGCTGGTTTGTTGAAGGGAACGGTGGATAATACGGATATTTATCGGTTGATGTATCGGACTTTGTTTGGTAAGGAATTAGGGAAAAATTAAAACCTATCTCCTTTTCTGGATCAGGATTCACTTTAATAATTGATAATTGACAATTGACAATGAACAATTGATAATTACCCATCCCTTAAATTCACAAGATTGAAAAGCGGAATTTCTTGCTTTTTCAACTTGAAACGGGAGGTTTTAAACTTTGAATGAAACAATTATCAATTGTCAATTATCAATTGATAAGTATTTCACAAAACATGATATAATTACATTTGTGAAAATAGTGATTTACTCGGAAAATAACAGTAAATTTTTAGTCAAATTGGGAGTGATTAAACAATGAACATAGATAATAATACGTTAGATTTGATTACAGGAGGATTGGCGATCGCTATTCTTTTAGGTGGTATGGTGATGATGTTTACAACTGTATTCACTACCAAGAGATAAAAAAATTTACCTCACAACTTCCTCACAAACTAATGATAAATTCTCAATAGGATTAGTTGAAACAGTCTTTTTGTGAAGCGTAAACCATGAGATATTGTTCAATCCTCTTGATTTATCAATAGGTAAAACTTTTGACTTGTAATTTGACTTGTAAACTGTCACCTGCTATATCAATAGCGGATATTGTTGCCGTTATACAATTTAACATTCCTTCCCGTCCCCGTGTCCTAGTTAGTCAGTTAGAATCAAGAGGTAATGAAATTAGTGAATCCTGTGGTTATACTTGTCAAAGTTTAAAATTAATCTCCACAGAAGAACTAATTACCATCGCAGAGCAAATTCAAAAATTCACTAAAATTCCTGTGCGTTATCCCATATTAGGTGACAGGTGACAGGTGACAGTAATAAATTTACCAATTACCAATCACCAATTACCAATTAGCAATTACCCATTCCCTATTCAGGAGTCAAATAAATATGGCAACAACAACAGAAATCTTATCAGCACTGAAACAAATTCCCGAAGGATATCTTAACATCATGGGTTATGTTGATAAATCAGAAGTGAATGGTCCTGGTTGTCGCGCTGTGGTTTGGGTGCAAGGTTGTCCGCGTGAGTGTGAAGGTTGTTTTAATCCCGCATCTTGGGAATTTGAAATAAATCAATTAGTTGCGATTGATCAACTAGCTGAAGATATTATTAAAAACCCTGAAAATACAGGCGTTACTTTTTCTGGTGGAGAACCATTTTGGCAAGCTTCCGCATTAGCTAGTTTAGCACATAAAGTTAAAGCCGCTGGTTTAAATGTGATGGCTTTTACTGGTTTTACTTTGAAAGAATTACAATCTGAATCTGCACCTCCTGGTTCTCAGAAATTATTAGCAGAATTAGATATTTTAATAGATGGTCCTTTTGTCCAATCTTTAGCTATTAATTCTCCTTTGTCTCCGGTTTCTTCTAGAAATCAAAAAGTTCATGTTTTTAACCCAGAATTTAAAGATCAAATTAGTTGGGCGAGTGATCAAATAGAAGTTCATATTCTTAAAGATGGCGATCGCATTGTCACCGGTTATCAAGGTTGGTTAGAATTAACCTAATCGTCAGCATTCAGCTATCAGTAATCAGCTATTTTTCAGTCTGAGAGATACTGAGTTAATGAGATCAATTTCCAGCCTATTATTAATGTATTTCTTCTTTATGGCTGACTGCTGTTAGCTGACGGCTGAATGCTTACCGTTTTTAGGACATCTATTAATATAATAATGAAACTCCCACTACCTAATTCATTACAAAACTGCCTCAAAGCAAGTTACAATAAAATTACTACATCTGACTTTATACATCTGACTTTATCAGATTAATTAACCATTATGCTCACTGGAATTAAACAAAAGGCTATTGTTGGTAAAGATGGGAAAATTGAAATATCTACCACAGAATTACCAGCAGGAACAGTAGTAGAAGTTATCATCTTAGTAGAACCACCCATAGAAGAAGATGAAACTACTTATCTTCTCAAGTCAGAAGCTAATAAAAAACATTTGCTTAAAGCTATGGAAAATGTTGAACAAGGAAATTTAATTTATGTTGATTTAGATGAATATGACAAAAGTAGCATTTGAACCAGAAGCTTTTGAACAACTGGGTGCATGGGGAAAGGAAGATAAAAAGGTTTTTAAGAAAATCCTAGAACTAATTAAAGATATCCAAAGAAAACCATTTTCTGGTATAGGTAAACCAGAACCTCTAAAATATGAATTACAAGGTTATTGGTCACGACGAATTACAGATAAACATAGGTTAGTTTACAAAGTTGAAGAAGATTTATTGATTATTATTATTCTGTCCTGTAAATATCATTATGACTGATGAAAACTAATAACTGATAAATGAAATTAACACCAAGTTTGTAAAACTCGACCTTTAATTTCTTTGCCAAACCAAGGTGTATTATCAGCAAGTGAACAAAGATTTTGTCTATTAACTGTCCAGATTTTTTCAGGATCAAATAATGTTAATTCTGCTTTTTCACCAAGTTTAATCGCTTTCATTTCTTGTTGTAAACAAGCTGCTGCTTGATTACTCAAAACACGCCATAATTCTAAAGCTGTAAATTCTCCAGTCTCCACTAAATTTGACCACAATAATGGTAATGCTAATTCTAAACCAATTGCCCCCGGTGGTGATTCTGCAAAAGCTTGTACTTTCTCCTCATAAGTGAAAGCTGCATGATCAATAGCGATCGCATCTATCACACCTCCACGCACACCAGCACGCAAAGCTTTCACATCACTGGCATTACCTAAAGGCGGTTCTAAATGCAAGCTGGTATGATAACTCTTAATATCTGCGGTGTTTAATAATAGGTGCATCCAAGTGGTACTAGCTGTCACTGGTAAACCTTGAAATTTGGCTGTAGCAATTAACTCCACACTCCGCGCCGTGGAAACCCGCATAATATGTACCGGTGTCCTAATTTCCGCAACTAATTCCAACAAAGCAGCGATCGCACTGGTTTCCGCAATAGCAGGAATCGGGGGTAAACCGATACGCAATGCCTCCGCACCTTCACGCATTGCCCCATTTAAAGATAAAGAGCGATCGCAGGGAGAAAACGCCACAACTTTACCAAAAGGTTGCAGATATTCCAAAACCCGTCTGACTATACCCAAATTTTCCCAAGGTTTCCCATCCGTAAAACCCACAACTCCAGCAGTAACTAAATCCGCAAACTCTGTTAACTGTTTACCAGCTACATCTAAAGTCATTCCCCCCCAAACCTGAAGATGGGGTGAACCTTTCTCTACTCTTTTTTGCTGTAACTGTACCACTAAAGCGGGATTATCAATAGCTGGATTTGTATCTGGTAATACTGTTAACCTCGTAAAACCACCAGCTTGAGCAGCTTGCAAAAAAGAAACCAAAGTTTCTCTTTCTTCAAAACCAGGTTCGCTGGAATGACTATATAAATCAACTAACCCAGTACCGACAACCAAACCCCGACAATCTTTAATAACAGTATCGGCGCTAAACTCAGAAATTTCGGGAGCGATCGCTTTAATTTCACCCTCAACAATTAATACATCGGCTATTTGGTCAGTTTCCGAAACCGGATCAATGACCCTTACTTGTTGTAGAAGTTCATTTATCATGTCTGTTTTAATACTTAAAATATCTGTTCTAGTGGTAATTGGTAGTTGGTGATTAGGGAAGAATATAATGTGGGGTGGGCATCTTGCCCGCCCTAGAGATACAAATGCCCGCCCTAGATATGCTAATCAGCGCAATTATAAAGCTCCTGCGGCTGTTTTATCTAACACACCCCCACTTAAATGTCCAGTAATATTCATTGCCTGTAGCACAGGTGAACCACTCACACCACTAGGGTAGTCAATAACACTCACTGCCCCATTGCCTTGACGGAAATTCCAGAAATTTTCCAGTGATAATCCCAGGATATGACAAAGCAAGGTTTTATTAGTAGCATCGTGGGCAACCACTAAACCAGTTTGTAGTTGATTTTTCTCAGCAGTTGCTAATATTGACTGCCAAGCCGCTACACTGCGTTCATGTACCTGTTGTAAATTTTCCCCTTCTGGCATTTGCACCTCAGCCGGAACAGTGCGCCACCGTTCCAACTCTCCGGGA
Source organism: Sphaerospermopsis torques-reginae ITEP-024 (assembly GCF_019598945.1). Lineage (NCBI taxonomy): Bacteria > Bacillati > Cyanobacteriota > Cyanophyceae > Nostocales > Aphanizomenonaceae > Sphaerospermopsis > Sphaerospermopsis torques-reginae. Next base: position 5,252,319 of record NZ_CP080598.1, read on the forward strand.
AATTCCTGTTCTATCTCAGCTTCAAATTTACCTTCCCAAGTTCCGTGACTAATTTCTCTTAAACCATCTAATAACTGCAAATTAATCTGAGAATGGTGTTTAAGAATAATTTCTGCGGTTTCCTTGGGACGCGCCATAGTGCTACTAAAAGCAAAATCAAGCTCTACATCTTGCAGAAACTCCCCAGCTTTTGCAGCTTGGGATCTACCATTATCATTCAAAGGTACATCAATTTGCCCTTGAAACTTACCTTGACGATTCCATTCAGTTTCACCGTGACGGACTAATAATAACCTAAATCCTTGATGATTGGGGCGTAAACTCGGTAAAGTATCTCCCAAGTGTTGCGTTTGATTCATTGATTCTAACTGCACAGGTTCACCCAAACCACCAGCAAAATTTAACACACTAATGTTACAGTTAGACTGTTGTAAACCGTGATAACCACTAGGAGGAATACCCAAAGCTGTACTAATTAAAGCTCGGTTAATACCATTATGTCCAACTATAAGAATTGTTTCGCCTTGATGACGGGATAAAACTTCTTGCCAAAACGAATTTGCTTGTTCATATAAAGCTAAAACCGGAAAATGTTCTCTTATCCCGTCTGCGTCATTAATCATCATCCGCAATTCATGGGGGCGTTTTTTCCAGATACTATAATCATCAGGGAATTTTTCTTTGACATCAATAGATAACATTCCCGCCCATGCGGGTAAGTCTACTTCTCGTAAATTTTCGGAAACTTGAATTTCCCCAGACTTTTCAACTAACTCACTGCAAATAATTTCTGCTGTTGTTTTAGCGCGGTTCAGGGGACTGCTGTAGATAGCCTTAAATGCTATACCACTCAGAACTTTACCCGTTTTCCTAGCATCGTCTTGACCTTTTTCCGTTAAAGTTGACGCATCAGTACGTCCTTGGATACGTCTTTCAATATTATAGGTACTTTGACCATGACGCACAATGATGACACGAGTCATTAAAAAAACCTCTTCTCTCCAAAGGATTAATTTTACTGTAAAACGGCTAATAGATTACTAATGGGATTACGTTAGGGCTGGTAATGGATAATTGGTAATAGGTAATTGATGATAAAATCCCCGTTTTCATCCTGTTCATCCTTTAATCCTGGATATTCTGATTCTGACAATGTGCTTAACTAGCAACTTACGTTAATAACCGTTTTAATCTTTTATAAACATCATCATCATTGCGCTTACCGACTAAAATTACTTCCACTAAATCTTGATCTGGAAAGTATCTATAAACAATTCGATATTCACCACTATCTACTCGATAAAAACCCTGATAACCAGATAATTGTTCACTATCATTTGGTAAAGGTTCAACATTTAAAGCCAAAACCTTCTTTGCTATTTGCGCTGCTATTTTAGGTTGTAACCCATTGAGGAAATCAAGAACAGTTGCTAAACCATCAAGCCGCGCCATTAGCTAAATGCTCCAGTGCTGATGTAAAAGCCTCTGTACCCACCATTTCTGATTGACTCAAAGCAATTTCAGCAGTTTGAACTAACTGCATATCTTCTAATTCTTGCAATCTATTAATTAATTTTTGGTAGCTATCGGCGGAAATAATTACATGACTAGGACGTGATTGTTTAGTTAGTAATACGGGTTCAATAGCAGCTTTATCAAAAACTTCACCGTGTTTATTTCGGGCATCTGTCAGAGTATAGGTTTGCATAGGATGACTATTTTAGACATTTTGACTATATTTTAGCATAAATTCGCTTTCTCTGGTAATTGAAGATAAAATTCCTATTTTTATCCTGTTCATCCTTTAATCCTGGATATCCTGATTCTGACAATATAGAATTTTGCTGCTATATAAAACCTAGACAAAGCTAGACTTTACTTTCTACTTCAACAGGAGCATGGGAGCGGTTATCCCTCGGTAGACTTTCACGCTTTAGCCAAACGCGATAAATTAATTGCAGCATTCAGATCCCTATCCATCTCAAAACTACAGTTCTCGCAGTGATAAATTCTTTCAGATAAAGAAAGACTATCTTTTCTATGTCCACAGTGAGAACAGGTTTTACTTGATGGATAAAATCTATCAGCAATTATAATTTCACAACCAAACTTTTTAGCTTTATA